>JACKFA010000009.1 GCA_020632715.1 Deltaproteobacteria bacterium | reverse complement strand
CGCTCTCGGCGACCGCGGTCGGCACCTACCACGTGGCCTGCCTCGACGAGGCGACGGGCGCCGTCGACGCCGAGGGCGCCACGCTCACGGTCACCGCCGGCGCCCCGACGGTCGTGCGCCCGGTCTTCGACGAGAACCCGGTCGCGGCGGGCGTCGCGACGGGCGTCCGCTGCGTCACGGCCGACGCCTACGGGAACGAGGTCGCAGCGCTCGGCACGCCGGCCGGCGACGCGCCGCTCGTCTTCGCGAACGGCCAGGTCAGCTCCGAGCAGGCCGGCGAGTTCGAGGTGCGCTGCGACGTCGAGGGGAACCCCGGGCTCACCCGGCAGACCGCGCGCCTCACGGTGCTCGCGGGCGACGTGGCCTCGCTCCACCTTCTCGCCGACCCGGAGAAGGACGCCTACCTCCCGGGCGCGGTCGTGCGCCTCTACTGGACGGCGACCGACCGCTACGGGAACGAGGTCGCGAACGCCCCCGGCACGCTCACGGCGCCCGCGAACGCGGTGGAGCTCGACGCGGCGCAGCACAAGTACCGCCTCGACGAGGACGGCAGCTACCGCTTCAGCGTCACGCTCGACGCGCCGCTCCCGCGGCTCACGGCCGAGAAGACCCTCGTCGTCGACGGGGCCGCGCCGACCATCACCATCACGTGGCCGGAGCGCGGGGCGACCGTCCAGGGCACGGCGCCCTCGGTCACCATCAAGGGCGTGGTCACGGACGGCGCCGGGAGCGGCGTCACGGCCTTCATGATCAACGGCGACAACGTCGCCATCGGCGCGGACGGCAGCTTCGAGCACCCGATGAAGTCGGGCTGGGGGCTCAACATGATCAACGCCTACGCGCGCGACGGGGCCGGCAACGAGGAGAAGATCACGCCGACCTTCCTCTACTCGAGCGCGTTCACGCCCTTCGTGAACAGCGACGCGCGCGGCCTCCAGCAGCCCGACGGCATGGTGATGCTGCTCGGCCAGGACTTCCTCGACGACGGCGTCCACGACCCGCAGCACATCGACGACCTCGCGACGCTCCTCGAGCTCGCCCTCGGCCAGATGGACCTCCGCGGCGCGCTGACGGGCACGCTCTCGCAGCTGAACCAGACCATCCCGCTCGCGGACTACAGCTGGACCATCGGCATCGACAACGTGAGCTGGCTCGCGGTCACCCTCCACGGTGACCTCGACATCACGGCGGCGTCGGTGGAGCCGACCGCGGTCGGCACGACGCACGTCGGCATCGACAGCCGCCCGGGCGGGCTCGACTTCGACATGACCATCGGCGACGCCGCGCGCCACGCGATCGACATCGCGATGGAGCTCAACGTGCACGCGAGCTTCACGCTCGAGGCCGACGCGTGCAGCTTCATCGGCTGCCTCCCGGTCCTCGACACCGAGGTCTACGGCGACGCGACGCTCATGAGCGGCCTCTCGCTCGCGAGCCTCACGATGCGGCTCCACACGGACGTCTCGAAGACCGCCGCCGGGCCGCTCAACGTCGCCTTCCGCGACTACGACGTGCAGCTCTCCGGGCTCGACATCGATCCCGTGCAGGACGTGGTCTTCTCGCTCGGCGTCGTGAACTTCCCGGGGGTCGGCAACCAGACGCTCACCTTCCCGCTCTCGCAGTTCATCGACCTGAACTCGCTCATCGGCTCGATCCTCGACCCGGTCACCGGGCTCCTGACGACGGTGCTGCCGGCCATCCTGAACCCGCTCATCGAGGGCTTCGCGGGGCCGCTCATCGGCGGGCTCTTCGACGCCATCGAGATCGACACCTCGTTCCCGGTGCCGGCGCTCCTCGGCGAGCGCGACGGCAGCTACGACATCGACTTCTACACCGACCTCTCGACGGTCACGTTCACGGACGACGGCGGCACCATCGGGCTCTCGACCGGGATCTACGCCGACAAGGGCGAGAACCTCGACCGCGACCCGCTCGGCGCCATCCGGCGCGCCGGCTGCCTGACGGGCTCGGATCCGGCGCTCTCGTGGGGCTGGTCGCCGTCGGTCGGCATCGGCATCAAGACGGATGTCATCAACGCGGCCTTCTTCGGGGCCTGGTGGACGGGGTACCTGAACGGGCCGCTCCCGCTCGACCTCGGCGGCTCGGGGGCGCTCCCGATCCCCATCGACAACGCGCAGCTCGAGCTCTCCTGGCTCCTGCCGCCGGTGCTGAACGACTGCCAGAAGGGCGGGCTCGGCCTCCAGGTCGGCGACCTCTTCGTGACGCTCACGGGCGACATCGGCGGGAGCCCGGTGCGCGTGACGATGTACGCGGACCTCGGGCTCGCGGCGAGCTTCGTGACCGGCGAGGACGGCCTCTCCATGCAGATCGGCCAGCTCGAGTTCGCGGACTTCGAGGTCATCGAGGAGGACGCGGGCGCGCTCGGCGACGTGTTCGACCTGCGCGCGCTCGTCGAGGACGGGCTCCCGGGCATCATCTCGGGCTTCCTGGTCGGCCAGGAGTTCGGGCCGTTCAACCTGCCGCCGACGGATCTCTCGGCGACGAACCCGAACCTCCCGCCGGGGACGTCGGTCGGCCTCGGGAACCTCTCGGTCTCGAGCCCCGACGGCTACGTGGTCATCGGCGGCGACCTCGAGTAATCGCCCCGGGGTTGTTGGATCCCGCCGCGTTCGCGCGTCCCCATTCCGCGAGTGTCCCGCCGCCGGAGGTCTCGAGGATGAAGACGCTGCTCCTGTCACTGGCCCTGCTCGTCGCGCTCGCGGTGCCAGGCGGCGCCGCGCGCGCGGATCTCGCCCCGCCGCCGATCATCCACCCGGAGCCCGTGAATCCGACGAAGCCCGCGAAGCGCCTCGCGAAGGTGGACGGCTGGCGCGGCGTCGCGCTCGGGATGCCGCTCGCGAGCGCGAAGGCGGCGCTCGCGCGGGTGGGGCTCCGCGCCGAGGAGCGCCGCGGCGACGACGGCGCGCTGCGGCTCGTCGTGAAGCGGCACGGCACGACGACCACGGTGATGTTCGACGCGAAGGAGCGCGTGAGCGGGATCCTGAGCGTCACGGAGGGGCTCATGGGGGAGGCGGCGGGGACGCTGCGCCTGAAGGAGCTCACGCGCCTCTGGGGCACGCCGGCGGGCCCGGTGTCGCCGGACGACGGCCCGCGCCCGGTCCCGCGGGACGCCTACACGTGGCACGGCGGCGGCGCCGACATCATCCTCACGATCGCGGGCGACGACACGCAGATCTACACGGTCTCCGAGCTCTACGTGCCGAAGAGCGAGGCCGCGCCGGAGCGCGGCGAGTGAGGCGCGCCGCGCCGCGCGGCGTCGCTATCGCCCTCATGGTGGTCGGCGGGCTCGTGCTCGGGGTGGGCGCGCCGCGCGCGGACGTGGTCCCGGAGGAGCGCCCGCCCGTATCGCCGGCGACACGCCTCGCCGCGATGCGCGGGCCCGCCGCGTTCGAGATCGGTGAGGCGCGGGCCGACATCGAGGCGCGCGTGCGGTCCAGGCACGGGTTCCCCACGACGCTCCAGGTGAGGCACGGCGGGCGGCGCGCGGTGATGTACCGGATCTTCTGGGACGACGTGGTCGTCGCCTACGACGGCGCCGGCCGGGCCGTGGAGATCGTGGTGCTCCCGCTCCTCGCGGGGACCCGCGCGAGGTCGGATCGGGAGATCGCGAGCCTCACCCGGACCTACGGTGAGCCCGTGCGGAGCGAGCTCCCCGATGAGAACCGCCCGGCCCGGTGGGTGGTCGAGACGTACCTCTGGCGGAACGACACGGTGGAGCTGCGCGCGCGAATCCGCCACGTCGAGGACGACCGCTACGAGGTGAGCCTCACCTACGCGCGGAGCAAGCGCCGCCGCTGAGCGCGGGTCGGGGGTGACAACCCGGGCGAGGGTGATACGAATACGGTCCCGGCGCGGCTGCATCCACCCCCGCGCCACGCGCCCGCCCCCGAGGAGAGAGCCGAATGAAGCTCCACAGGTTCCCCGCGCTGCGCCCCCGCCCCGAGCTCGCCGGACAGGTCATGACGCCGCCCTACGACGTGGTCTCGACCGCGGAGGCGCGCGAGCACGCGGCGGGCAACGCGCGCTCGTTCTTCCACGTGATCCGCCCGGAGATCGACCTCGGCGACGAGGTCGACATCCACGCGCCGGAGGTCTACGCGCAGGGCGCGAAGGCGCTCGGCGGGCTCGTCGCGGACGGGACGCTCGTCGCGGAGCCCGAGCCGATCCTCTTCATCTACCGGCTGACCCAGGGCGAGCACGTGCAGACGGGCTTCGTCGGGCGCGCGGCGGTCGCGGACTACCGGAGCGGGAAGGTGAAGCGGCATGAGCTGACGCGGCCTGCGAAGGAGGAGGATCGGCTGAACCTGATGCTCGCGTGCGAGGCGCACACGGGGCCGGTGCTGCTCGCGTGCCGCGGGAACGACGGTCTCAGCGGCGTCGTCGCGCGCGTGACGGCCGCGGCGCCGGAGGTGTCGGCGCGCGCGAAGGACGGGGTCCTCCACGAGGTGTGGCCGCTCCGGGGCGACGACCTCGCGGCGACGGAGGCGGCCTTCGAGCAGGTCGCGGCGTTCTACATCGCGGACGGGCACCACCGCGCGGCGAGCGGCGCGCGGGTCGGCGAGAAGCTGCACGCGGAGCGCGGCGAGGGGCTCTGGGACGGGCTCCTCGCGGTGGTCTTCCCGGACGACGAGCTCCGGATCCTCGACTACAACCGGGTCGTGAAGGACCTGAACGGGCTCTCGCCGGACGAGTTCCTCGCGGCGGTGGCGGAGAACTTCGTGGTGGGCCCGTTCGACGGGCCCTCGCGGCCGACGGGTCGGCACCGCTTCGCGATGTACCTCGACGGGCAGTGGCGGGAGCTGACGGCGCGGCTCGGGCTCGTCGACGACGCCGATCCCATCGCGAGCCTCGACGTGTCGATCCTCCAGGATCACCTGCTCGGGCCGATCCTCGGCATCACCGACCCGCGGACGGACGAGCGCATCGACTTCGTCGGCGGGAGCCGCGGCACGGACGCCCTCGCGAAGCGGGTGGACGCGCAGGGCGGCGGGGTGGCGTTCGCGATGTGGCCGACGTCGCTCGGCGAGCTCTTCGCCGTGGCGGACGACGACAAGATCATGCCGCCGAAGTCCACGTGGTTCGAGCCGAAGCTCGCGAGCGGGCTGTTCGTGAACAGCTGGCGCCGGGGCTGACGCTGGGCTGGGTGCAGGGCTCCGGGGCGCCGACGGGGCGTGACCACGGAGACACGGAGACACGGAGGGGCGCCCTCGGCTTCGGGGTGCCGTCGGAGCGAGACCACGGAGACACGGAGACGCGGAGGGGCACGGAGAGGCGCCTTCGGGCTTTCGGGAGCCGTCGGAGCGGGACCACGGAGGCACGGAGGCACGGAGGGATCGTGCTTCGACAGGGCGTCTACGCGTGGTCGACGAACGATCCCGCCCGTGTCTCCGTGCTCCGTGGTGAAAAAAGTCCTGATCTCGGCGACGTGAGCCAGCGCTCGCCGCCTTCCTCTCCGTGCTCCTCCGTGTCTCCGTGTCTCCCCCCTGCGCGGAGGATCTCAGCGACGTAAGCCCGCGCTCAGGCCGGCAGCGCCGCCACCCGCGCCGCCCGCGCCGCCTGGCTCCCGTCGCGCGTCGGCGGCGTCGCCGCCACGTGCTGGTCCACGAACCAGCCGAGCGCCTCGGCCTCCGCGTCCCGCCGCGCCGCGTCCTCTTCCCGCGCGACGTCCTGCGCCCACGCGCTCGCGAACATCGCGTCCGCCAGCCGCTCCGCGTGCGGCCGCAGCATGAACGTGGCGACGTCGGGGTCCTTCTCCGCGAGCACCGCGTGCAGCGCGTCCGCCACGTGCTCGACCGCCGCTCGCGCGGGCGCCGTCGCCGCGTCCACGCTCGCGACGCCCGTCAGGAGGTCCCGCCGCAGCACCGCGAGGAAGCCCTCGTGCAGCCGGAGCCGCCCGAAGTCCCTGAGCGTCTGCGCCACCAGCGTGTTGTGCGTGCCCTCCCAGTTCTCGCACACGACGTTGTCCCGCAGGAGCCGCGGCAGCACGCTGAACGTCTCGATGGCGCCGTTGCCGCCGAGCGTCTCGATGGCCGTCAGCACCGCCCGGTGGCTGTGCTGCGACGAGCGCATCTTCGCGAGGTTCGTCGCCACGCGGAGCCAGGCGTGCTCAGCCTCGTCGAGCCCCCCGGCCTCGAGCCGGTCGAGCCCACGCGCGAGCGTCATCCCCGCCGCCGTGATGGCCCCCGTCACGCCGCGCAGCGACGCGATCATCTCCGCCACCAGCGGGAAGTCCCCGATGACCTTCCCGAACGCCTCCCGCGTCTCCGCGTACGCCTTCGCCACGAAGTACGCCCGCTGCGCGTTCGCCCCCGTCGCCATCGTGTTGTAGAGGCGCGACGTGTGGATGACCTGCGTGATCACCGTCTTGAAGCCGCGCTCCACGGGCCCCACGGCGTAGGCCACCGCCCCGTGGAAGTCGATCTCCCCCGACGCCATCGAGCGCGTCCCGAGCTTCTCCTTCAGGCGCCGGATCGTGAACGCGTTGACGCTCCCGTCCTCGAGGAGGCGCGGCACGAGGAAGAGCCCGAGCCCCGACGTCCCGGGCCCGCCCCAGCGCGCCGTCATCAGGATGAGGTCCGCGTCGGCGTTGCTGCAGAACCACTTCTCACCGTGGATCCGCCAGCGCGTCGTCCCGAGCGCCTCGCCGTCCGGCTCCGCGCGCGTCCCGTTCGCCCCGACGTCCGAGCCGCCCTGGATCTCGGTCAGGAACTGCGCCCCGTCGAGGCGCTCCTCGAAGCGGTTCGTGAGCAGCCCCGGCATGTAGCGCGCCTTGAGCTCCTCCGAGCCCTCGGCCGCGAGCGCCTTCACGATGCCCGCCGTGCACGCGACGGGGCAGTTGTGGCCGGCCTCACCGGCGTGGCTCGACAGGAAGAAGAGCGCCAGCGCCCGCGCGTGCGGGGCGTCGCCGCCATAGGCCGCGATGACCTCGCCGTCCTCGTAGATGTGCCGCCCGCAGGCCTGGAACGACGGGTGGTGCGCGATCGCCTCGAGCCGCTCCCCGATCGGCGACCACCGATCGAGCTTCGGCTCGTTCCCTGCGCGGTTGTTCTCGATGGCGGCCGCGTCGAGCGGCCCCGCCGCCACCGCACCGAAGCGCTCGAGGTGCGCCCGGTGCCGCGCCCAGCCGTCCTCCCCGAGGAAGCGCCGCGTGAGGCGCCCGAGCTGCCGGTTCTCCGTGAAGAAATTCGTCGGCTGGCGCTCGCGCCACGCCTGGAGGTCGGCCCGGGCCTTCGCGTAGATGTCGTTTTCCATGGGGTTACGGCCTCCTCCGGCGGTGATTGAGCCGTCATTCATTTTTGGTTTGCTTTACGACTCCCTGGATCTATACCTGTCCCAGGCGCATCGAGGCGAGCCTCGGCGCCGCAATCCGACCAGCGCGCGTCACCGGCGCCGCATGACACAGGGAGAGGGTCGTGGCCGAGTTCTACGCGGACATGCGGGACATCCGCTTCAATCTGTTCGACTTCCTGAACCTTGGCGCCCTGACCCAGCACGAGCGCTTCAAGGAGCTCGACGCCGACGTCATGAACGAGGTCCTCGACATGGCCTACACGCAGGCCGCCGAGGTCCTCTACCCGGTCAACGAGGCCGGCGATCGCATCGGCGCGAAGCTCGTCGACGGCCAGGTCATCCTGCCGCCCGGCTTCAAGGAGGCCTACAAGGTCTTCTGCGAGTCCGGCTGGAACGGCCTCTCCGCCCCCGCCGAGGCCGGCGGCCAGGGCTTCCCCGTCGCGATCCACATCGCCGCGCAGGAGCTCTTCACGGCCGCCAACGTGAACTTCATGTTCACCCCGGGCCTCACGCACGGCGTCATCGGCCTCGTGCGCGACTTCGGCAGCGCCGACCAGAAGTCGGTCTACCTCGACAAGCTCACGACCGGCGAGTGGGCCGGCACGATGTGCCTCACCGAGCCCTCCGCCGGCACGGCCGTCCCGGATCTCAAGACCGCCGCCACCCCCATCGAAGGGCGGCCCGGCTTCTTCAAGATCAAGGGCCAGAAGATCTTCATCTCGAGCGGCGATCAGGACCTCACCGACAACATCGTGCACATGGTGCTCGGTCGCGTCGTGGGCGACCCGCCGGACTCGCGCGGCGTCTCGCTCTTCATCGTGCCGAAGCACAAGGTCGACAAGAACGGCAAGCTCGCCGGCAGGAACGACGTCACGACCGTCGCCATCGAGGAGAAGCTCGGCATCCACGGCTCCTCCACCTGCCAGCTCTCCTTCGGCGACGAGGGCGACTGCGAGGGCTGGATCGTGGGCGAGCAGGGCGAGGGCCTCCGCTTCATGTTCCAGATGATGAACGAGGCGCGCATCGCGGTCGGCGTCCAGGGCGTCGGCCAGTCGGGCCTCGCCTACGAGTGGGCCGTCCGCTACGCGAAGGAGCGCATCCAGGGCACGCGCCTCTCCGACGCGCGGAAGGCCAACCCGGAGCGCGTCGCCATCATCGAGCACCCGGACGTGCGCCGGATGCTGCTCCACATGAAGGCGATGGTGCAGGGCGGCCGCGCGCTCATGCTCTACGCCGCGTACTGCCTCGACAAGGCGGAGATCGCGGGCGACGACAACGAGAAGAAGACCTGGATGCACCAGCTCGAGATCCTCACGCCCATCGTGAAGGCGTGGTGCTCGGACGAGGGCTTCAAGGTCTGCGAGCTCGGCGTGCAGGTGCACGGCGGCTACGGCTACATCCGCGAGTACGGGATGGAGCAGCTCCTCCGCGACGTGAAGATCGCGAGCATCTACGAGGGCGCCAACGGCGTCCAGGCGATGGACCTCCTCGGGCGCAAGGTGGCGCGCGGCGGCGGCGTCATGATGATGACGATGCTGAACGAGGTGAACAAGCTCGTGAACGGGCCGCACAAGGACGGCGCGTACGCCGACGAGATCAAGGCCCTCGCCAAGGCGCGCGACGCCCTCGCCAGCACGGCGATGGCGTTCTCGCAGTCGATGATGAAGGGTGACGTCGAGTACCCGGCGTTCCACTCGGCCGCGTTCCTCCAGATGTTCGGCGACACGCTCGTGGCGTGGCTCCTCCTGCGCCACGCCCTCAAGGCGCAGCAGCTCTACGACGCGCGCCTCCAGGCGAAGCACGTCGATCCGCTCGACGAGGGCTTCGGCCAGTTCCTCACGGACGACGCCGAGGCGCGCTACCTCCACGGCAAGATCGCCGCCGCCCGCTACTTCGTGCACAACGTGCTCCCGCGCGTGAAGGCCCGCGCCGTCGCCATCCAGAGCGGCGACCGCAGCGGCCTGACGATGGTCTTCTAGCTTCCCCGGTGACGACGCCCCGGCCGCGGCGCCTTGCCGTCGCCGGGGCGCGCCCCTAAGATCCCGGCGCGATGTGTAGGCTGTTCGGCTTCAGAAGCGTCATCCCGAGTCAGGTCCACCGCTCCCTCGTAGCGGCGGACAACGCCCTCGCCGTGCAGAGCCAGCGCCACCCCGACGGGTGGGGCGTCGCGTACTACGTCGACGGCGCGCCGCACGTCATGAAGACGGCCACGGGCGCCATGGACTGCGCGCTCTTCCAGCACGTGAGCGGCATCGTCGCGTCCGAGACGGTCGTCGCCCACATCCGCCGCGCGACGCAGGGCGTCAACTCGGTGCTCAACTCGCACCCCTTCCAGCACGGCCGCTGGGTGATGTGCCACAACGGCGACGTGCCCGCGTTCGCGGACGTGCGCGAGGCCGTCGAGAGCGCCATCGCCCCGCGCCTCCGCCGCTACGTCCTCGGCGACACCGACAGCGAGCGGATCTTCTTCCTCTTCCTCACCGAGCTCGCGAAGTACGGGCCGCTCGCGCAGCGCCTCGGCGTCGACGAGGTCATCACCGCGCTCGAGGCGACGGTCGCGCGCGTCCGCGAGATCGCCGACGGGCGCCCGGACGTCGACCGCGCGCTCCTCACGCTGCTCGTGACCGACGGCACGGTGCTCGCGGCCATCCACGGCGGCAAGGAGCTCTTCTACTCGAGCTACAAGAACCGCTGCAGCGACCGCGGCGTGTGCGCGAGCCTGGCGCCCCAGTGCGAGGCGCCGACGGCGACGGGCTTCGTGAACCACCTCATCGTCTCGAGCGAGCCCCTGCAGGGGGAGAACGTGTGGCTCGAGCTCGCCGAGGGCGACGTCATCGGCGTCGACTGGCGGATGCGCCTGGTCGACGGCGCGCTCGAGAACCCGCAGCGGGCCCTCGCCGCCGCGGCGCCGGTTTGAACGCGCTGACCGCCGCCTACCCGCGACGACGCCACCCCGGGGCCGCCCTCCGCGCCATCGCGCGCGCGCCGGGCGTGGTCGCGGACGCGCTCTCCGGGAGGGCCGACGCCGCGCGCGTGCCGGACGCCGACCTGACGCCGGAGGAGATCGCCCGCTACGTGGTGGCCTCGCCGCGCGCGAACGCCTACCTCTCGGTGGAGCCCGATCTGCGCGCGTTCCGGACGGGCGACGGGCTCCTCACCTGGGGCGCGTCGCGCCGCCACGCGTTCGTCGCCGGCGGGGTGCACGCGCGCGGCGACGCGGCGCGGCTCCTCACCGACTTCCGCGACGCGCTCGCGGGCGCGGGCTACCGGAAGGCGCTGGTCTTCCCGGTGGCGGAGCCCGAGCGGGCGGCGCTGCGTGAGGCGGGCTTCCGCGGGCTCTGCGTAGGCTCCGAGGCGTTCGTGGACCTCGAGGGCTTCGACCTCGGCGGGAAGGCGCACGCGGATCTCCGGCAGATGGTGAACCGCGGCACGAAGCGCTACGGCATCGAGGTGGTGGAGGTCCCGCGGGAGCGCGCGGCGGCGGACCTCGCGCACCTCTACGCGCACTGGCTCGCGGCGCGCCCGCTCGAGGACCCGATGGCGCTCCTCATCGGGACGCCGTGCTTCGATCGCGCCGCGGGGAGGCGCTTCCTCGCGGCGCGAGCGGGCGATCGCGAGGCGCCGGTCGCGTTCATCACGCTGACCCCCGGCTGGGATGGCGAGGGCTACGGGGTGGACGTCATGGCGCGCGAGCCGGGGGCGCCCGCGGGCGCGATGGACGTGCTGCTGACGGGCGCCATCCGGATGCTCCAGGAGGAGGGCAAGCGCGTGCTCTCGCTAGGCGCCTGCCCGATGGCGGAGCGGACGCCCATCCCGGGGCCCGACAAGCCCCTGTTGAGGCGCATCTTCCGCTGGCTCTACCGGAGCCGGCTCGGGAACCGCCTGTTCCCGTTCGAGTCGCTCGCCCGGTACAAGGACAAGTTCGACCCGCGCTGGGAGCCGGTGTCGCTCTCGGCGTGGCCGAAGATGAACGCCTGGACGCTCTATGTCGGCTGCCGCTTGTGGGGCCTCTTCGGCTCGCCGCCGCTCGTGCGCCTCCCGGGCGCGTCGGCGGCGCTCCAGCGGCCCGAGACGCAGGGTTGAGGGCGGGACGCAGGCGCTGGGCCTGTTCGGCGTTCCTCCCGCGCAGGGGGGAGACACGGAGACACAGAGGAGCACGGAGGGAGACTCCTTCGCTCTCTCCGCCCTCCCTCCGTGTCTCCGTGTCTCCGTGGTTGTCCCCTTCGGACTGGGATCAGCTCCGCCGGTTCTCCACGATCGCCACGAACGACTTCGCGTGCAGCTCCTCCTTCGTGAGCCCCGTCGCGTGCAGCTCGGCCTCGTCGACCGCGCCGCAGTTGAGCGCCCGCTGGAAGTAGTTCAGGAGCCCCTGGCCGGTCGCCGCGTCGTCGAAGGTGTCGCCGACGAGCGTCGCCTGCGCCGCGCGCTCGATGAACTTCGTGAGCCGCAGGCTCGCCGCGTCGAGGCTCTCGAGGAAGAACGTGTAGATCGCCGCGTAGCGGATCGGGAGCTGCCCCGGGTGGAGGTCCCAGCCCTGGTAGATCCCGCGCCGGAGCGCGTGCGTGATGTTGTGGAAGTGGAGCTTCCACGCGCGGAACACCGTCGCCTCGTTCTCGGCCTCCTGCTCGGCCGTGAGCGCCGGTCCCCCCTTCGCCGCCCGGTGCGGCGGGATCGGCATCACCACGGTCGCCCCGTCGCTCATCCAGACCCCGGTCTGCCCGAGCGCCACCTGCATCATGTGCGTCGCGAAGTCGCTCGCCGGGTGGTCGATGGCCTGGTACGCCGCCGTCACGCTGCACGACGCCGTGTAGTCGTACGTCCCGAAGTGGCACGCCACGCAGCGCCCCGACGCCGCCCGCACGAGCCCCGGGATCGTCACGCGCCCCTCGGCGTCGATGATGCTCTGCGGCGTCTCGATCATGAGCTCGCACTTGAGCGACCCCGCCACGAGCGCCGTCTTCGCCTCGAGCAACGCGAAGAGCTCGACGAGCGCCGTCACCTGCTCGGGGATCGTCACCTTCGGGAGCGTCACCACGAAGCCGTTCGGCAGCTCCCCGCCCGTCTTCGCCGCCAACGTCGTGAGGAAGATGTCGAGCGTGCGCATGCTGCGCTCCGCGAGCTCCGCGTTCAGCGGCTTCACGCGGATCCCGACGAACGGCGGGAGCCCCCCGCTCGCCATCCCCTCGGCGACCTCGAGCGCCGCGCGCTCCGCGTCCCGGTCCTCCTCCTCGTGCGGGCGGTTGCCGTAGCCGTCCTCGAAGTCGATGCGGAAGTCCTCGACCGCCTCCTTCTCGAGCTTCTCGACCACCCGCTTGTACACGAGCCACGGGAGCCGCGCCGCCGCCGTCGCCGCCGTCTCCTCGCCCGCCTCGAGCGCGCGCCCGAGCGCCGCCACCCCCGCCGCGTCCGCCGGCAGCGCCTCGTGCCCCGGGAGCTCGAGCGCCCGCGCGAACGTCGCGAAGTCCGGCGCGTAGGCCGTGAGCGTCCCGAGCCCGATCTGCCCGAGCTTCGCCGCCGTCCCCGCCTTGAAGATGTGCGCCCCGCCATACACCGTGTGCACCGGCTGCCGCGTGGGCGGCTCCCCCGGGTAGAGCGCGGCGTACGCGCGATTCGCGGCCTCGAGTCGGTGCTTCACGCTGCTCAGCAGCGCGTCGTCGAACGTCGTCTCCATGGCGTCTCCCGCGTCTCCGGTTCGCCCCTCCTATACCGCCGCGTCGCCGCCGCGGCCAGCGCGAACCGCCGGGCGAAACCGCGCACGGCCGCCATCTGCGCGGAATGACGCGCTGCGTCATGGTCCGCAGCCGCGCGCGCGCTCCCCCGCCCGTCAGCCGCGCGCCGCCGCCTCGACCGCCTTCAGGATCGCGGGGCCGACCGCCGCCCGCGAGAAGCGCGTCGTCGCCGAGGCGTGCGCGACCTCGCCGTCGCGCGGGAGCTCCCCGCGGAGGAAGGCGAGCACGAGCTCCGTGAACGCCGCGTCCCCGTTCTCGCGCGCGACCCACGCCGGGAACGGCTCGAGCACCTCCTTGAGCCCGCCGCACGGCGTCGCGAGGCACGGCGTCCCCGACCCGAGCGCCTCGATCGCCGGGAGCCCGAAGCACTCGAGCTCGCGCGTCGGCATGAGCGCCGCGTCCCCCGCGCGATACAGGAGCGGCAGCTCCGCGTCCGGCACCCGCCCGAGGAGCGTCACCCGCCCGTCGAGCCCGCGCGCCGCGATGTCCGCCTCGAGCGCCTCCCGCAGCCACCCCCCGCCCGCGATGGCGAAGCGCGCGTCGAGCCCCGCCGAGCGCGCCGCCGCCGCCGCCGCGATGAGCCGCTCCACCCCGTTCCGCGGGACCAGCCGCCGCACCGCCACCAGGAGCGTCCCCGCCTCCGGCAACCCCAGCGCGCGCCGGCTCGCCCGCCGCTCGCCCTCCGGGTGGAAGCGCTGCTCGTCGTAGGTGCCCGGCACCAGGTGCCACGGCGTCCGCCGCTCGAGCCCGCCGTACCGATCCGTCAGGCGCTGCCACGTGAAGCGCGAGAGCGTGTGAATGGCGTTCACGCTCCGCAGCGCCGCCCGCTCGATGGCCTCGAAGGCGAGCCGCCGCGCGGGCCACGTCAGGCGCCGCCGCGCCGAGCCGTAGACCCAGTCGTTGAGGCGCGACTCGTCGACGAGCGGCGAGTGCCAGGTGCCGAGGATCGGCACGCCCGGCACGGCCTGCCGGACCGCGATCGCCTCGAGCTGGAGGTGCGTCACGACGAGGTCGAACGCCCGCTCCCGGTGCTCGTGCGCCACGACCCGCGCCGCCGCGCGCGCGCTCGCGACGAGCCCCGTGATCCCGCCCCGCCCCGACGGCGGCTGCAGCCGCCGGACGACGTCCGCGCCGAGGTCGAGCGGCGGCGCCCCCGCCGGCGCGATGTCGACCACGAGCACCTCGTGCCCGGCCCCCGCGAGGACGATCGCCCAGTCCTGCACCACGCGCGCGGTGCCGTGCCCGACGTCCGCCGGCCCGACGATGCCGATCCTCACGGCGTCCTCCCGGTCCCGGGGAGCGGCGACCAGCCCGCGAGCTCGCGATAGATCGCCTCGAGCTGCTCGGCGATCCGCGGCCACGCGAACGCCTCGAGCGCCCACGCGCGCCCGCGCGCCCCCATCTCGGCCGGCCCCTCCGCCACGATCTCCCCCATCGCCCGCGCCACGGCCTCGACCGTCGCGTCGACCCAGCGCCCCGCGCCGTGGAGCTCGACCTCCTGCCACGGTGTGTCGCGGCTCGCGATGACGGGCGTCCCGGCCGCGAGCGCCTCGGCGTAGACCACGCCGAAGTTCTCGTGATGCGAGGGCAGGGCGAAGAGGTCGGCGCCCGCGAGGAAGTCGACCTTGTCCCGGCCCGCGAGCGGATCGAGCACGAACGCGCGCCCGGCGAGCCCGCGCGCGGCGACGCGCTCGACGAGCGCCGGCCGCAGCCCGTGGTCCGGCCCCGCGATGGCGAGGAGCGCGCCCGGACGCTCGGCCGCGAAGCGCGCGAAGGCGTCGACGAGGATGTCGAAGCCCTTCTTCTCGTGGAGCCTCCCGAGCGACACCACGACCGGCCCGGGCACGTCGCCGCCCGCGTCCGCGGCGCCCAGGAAGCGCGCGAGGTACTCGCCGCGCGGCAGCGCCGCCGGCTCGCGGAAGAGCTCGACGTCGATGCCGTTCGGCACGACCTCGACCCGGGCCGCCGGGAACTGGAGCCGCACCTCGTCCGCCTCGGCGGGGGACGTCGCGTGCCACACCGTGCGCCCGGCGAGCGGCCCCACGAGGTAGCGGAGCCACGCGCGCTTGAGCGACGGCGAGAGCCCCTGCTCGAGGCACCACGCGCCGAGCGCCCCCCGCGGCGTGAGCACCGCCGGGCGCCCGGACTCGGCGGCCACGGCGAGGCCGGCCAGCACGGGCACGGAGAAGAGGGCCTGCACGGAGATCACGTCCACGTCGGCGAGGGCGCCCCGGATCCCGGCGAGGAGCGCGACGGAGAGCCGGTCGGTGACCGTGTCGGCGAAGTAGCGTACGCGCAGGTTCGGCTCGAGGTCGTGCCAGCGGCGCGTGTCCACGTCGAGCCGGCCGCCGACGTCCGCGTTGGTCGTGACCACGCTCACCTCGACCCCGCGCCGCGCGAGCGCCTGCGCCGTGTGGAGTGACGTGAAGATGGGCCCGCCGAAGCCCGTGGCCGGGTAGAAGCTCGGGATCACGAGCCCGAGCCGCAGCGGGCGCCCTCCCGCCGCCACCTGCCGCCGCGGCGGCGTCTTCGGCCGGCGCGCGCGCTGCGTGGCGAGCGGCTCCGCCTCGGGCGGCGGGGCCGGGAGCCCGGCGAGGTCGCGGAAGAGCGCCTCGAGCTCGCGCGCGATCGTCGGCCACGCGAACGCCTCTCGCGCCCACGCGCGCCCGCGCCGCCCCATGGCGAGCGGGTCGGCGCGGACGACGCTCGCGAGCGCCTCCGCGAAGGCCTCCGGGGTGCCCTCGACCCAGCGCCCGACGTCGTGCTCGACGACCGCCTGCCACGGCGTGTCGCGGCTCGCGATGACCGGCGTGCCGGCCGCGAGGGCCTCGGCGTAGACGAGCCCGAAGTTCTCGTGGCGGGAGGGCAGGGCGAAGACGTCGCCGCTCGCGAGGAAGGTGACCTTGTCCTGCCCGTCGACGGCGCCGCGCACGAACGCGCGCCCGCCGAGGCCGAGGCGCTCGATGCGCTCGCGGAGCGCCGCGCCCTCGCCCTCGTCGAAGCCCGCGATGCAGAGGACGGCGTCGGGGAAGTCGGCGCGGAAGCGCGCGAACCCGTCGATGAGCGTGTCGAAGCCCTTCTTCTTGTGGAGCCGCCCGAGGGAGACGACGGCGGGGCCTGCGCGCGCGCCGGGGTCGACGCCGTGGAAGCGCCGCACGAGCTCGCGCGCCGAGACGCGCTCGGGCGCCGCGAAGAGCTCGAGGTCGATGCCGTTCGGGATGGAGACGACGCGCGCGTCGGGGAACTGCGCGAGGATCTCCTGCGACTCGGTCTCGGTGGTCGCGTGCCAGACGGTGTCGCGCCGGGTCAGCGGGTTCACGAGCCAGCGGAGCCACGCGGTCTTCAGGCGCGGCGAGAGGCCCTGCTCGAGGCACCAGGCCCCGAGCGCCCCGTGCGGCGTCAACACCGCGGGCTTCCCGAGCTGCCGCGCGGTCGCGAGCGCGAACAGCACGGGCGTCGAGAACATCGCCTGCACGAAGACGACGTCCACGTCGGCCAGCGCCCCGCGGATCCCGCGCAGGAGCGGCACGGAGAGGCGCTCGCGCACGGTGTCGCGGTAGTAGCGGACGTGGAGGCGCGGGGCGAGCTCCTGCCACTCGCGCGTGTCGACCTCGAGGCGCCCGCGCACGTCGGCGTTGGTCGTGACGACGCGCACGTCGACGCCGCGCGCCGCGAGCGCCTCGGCGGTGTGGAGCGAGGTGAAGATGGGGCCACCATACCCCACGGCCGGGTAGAAGCTCGGGATGACCATCCCGACCCGGAGCCGTCGGCCCGAGCCGGCGGGCGCCTCGGAGGCGGGGGTGGGCGCGTGCTTCATCGGCCGCGATGATAGCGGGTTTCCGCGGCGCGTCGAGGGGGAGCCCGCGCGCGCTCGACGGGTGCCGGGGGCTTTGGCAGGATCGGCCCCGTCCCCGAACGCACGGAACCGGACCCAGGAGGAACCATGCGCCTCGTGACCCTCGTCGTCTGCGCGCCGCTCGCCGCCGCGCTCCTCGCCGCCCCCGCCTGCAAGAAGGACGCGCCGCCGCCGAGCGCCGAGGAGGGGAGCGCGACCTCGTCGACGACCGGCGCGACCCCGGAGGACGCGCCGCCCGAGGAGCCGCCGCCGCCGCCGGCCGGGAGGCTCATCGCGCCCGAGGGGGAGCACTTCGAGGTGCGCTTCCCGGCGGGCTACTACCCGTCGAAGGCGGATCAGCCCATCCCGACGGCCGCGGGTGAGCTCAAGGCGGTGGTCTGGACGGCCGAGGGCTCCACGGACGCCTTCGTCACGAGCTTCACCGACATGCCGAAGGAGCTCCTCGCCGGCTCGAACGCCGAGACGATGGTCCGGAACGCCGCGAACGGCGCCCTCGGCGGCATCGGCGGCACGAGCGACAAGGAGGAGCACTTCAAGCTCGAGGGCTACCCCGGGCTCCGCGTCTGGTATCACGGCGCCATCGAGGGGCAGCCCGTCTACGGGCGCATCGACGCGGTCTTCGTGCCGCCGCGCCTCTACCAGACGATCTACCTCGCGGACAACGCGGGGGCCGTGCGCGGCAAGCGGGCGACCGACTTCTTCGACTCGTTCCGGCTCGTCGGCGTCGAGCCCTACGGGGTGCGCGTCGTGAAGGTGCCGGACGGCGGCTTCGAGATCGCCTTCCCGGCGAGCTACCCGGAGCCGACACGGAGCGATGACGACGTCGACGTCGCCGGCGTCGGCAAGATGAAATACGTGATGTTCATGTCGACCACGCCGAAGGGCGCGGTGGGCGCGGGCTACATGGCGATGCCGCCCGAGGTGGAGATGAACGACGCCGCCTTCGACAACGGGCGCGACGGCATGTTGAAAAGCATGGGCGCGACGCTCGCGGGCGAGGAGAAGATCGAGCGCGATGGCCGGGCGGGCCGCGCCGTCCGCTTCAAGGGCGAGCTCGAGGGGCAGGCCTACGAAGGGAAGGCCGAGCTCGTCGCGGGCGACGGCCGCGTCCACATCGTGCTCGCGCTCACGCCGAGCGTGGAGCAGCTCGAAGACGCGCAGGTCACCGACTACTTCGCCTCGCTGAAGATCGGCCCCGTCGCGGATGACGGTGCGGCGAAGGACGCCGCCCCGACCGAGGAGGCGGCCGAGGAGCCGGCCGCGCCCGCGCCGAAGGGCGACTGACGACGCCGGCTCCGATCACGCGCCGCCGAGCGCCACGAGGGCGACGGCGAACACGTGCTCGCGGGCGCGGAGGGCGACGACGACGTCGTCCCCCGGCGCGTGATCGAGCTGGATCCGGGCGCACGCCGCGTGCGCGCCGGAGAAGACGATGTTCTCCATCTCCTGCACGTTGACCTCGGCGGCGCGGAGCGTCTCGAGCACGCTCGCGAGCACGCCCACGCGGTCCTCGTGGCGTACGACCAGCATGTGCGTCGCGGGCGTCTGCTCGGCGAGGTTCACGCAGGACGTCGGGCGGCCGGTGCGCCGGTAGGCGCTGATGATGCGCGCGACCTCCTCGGCGACGGCCTCCTCGGCCTGATCGGTGCTCGCGCCGATGTGGTGGGTGCCGTAGACCCCGGCGTCGCGGCCGATGGCGTCGTCGAACGCGCCCTCGCCGCCCTTCGGCTCGTGCTCGTAGACGTCGAGCCCGGCGCGGAGCCCGCGCTCCGCGATGTGGCGGGCGAGGGCGGCCTCGTCGACGATGCCGCCGCGCGCCGTGTTGACGACGTAGGCCCCCGCGCGCAGGGCGGAGAGCGCCTCCTCGCCGATGAGCCCGCGGGTGTCGGGCGTGAGCGCGACGTGCACGGTGAGCGCGTCGGCGTCGCGGCAGGCGTCGACGACGGAGCCGGCCCAGGCGGCGCCGAGCGCGGCGGCGTCCTCGGGCGTGAGGCTCCGCGAGTGGACGCGCACCTTCATGCCGAAGGCCTTCGCGCGGGCGATGACCTCGCGCGCGATGGCGCCGGCGCCGATGACGGCGAGGGTGCGCCCGAGGAGGCCGCGCCCGCTGCCGAGGGTCTTCTTCGCCCAGCGGCCCTCGCGGAGGGCGGCGACGTTGTCGGGTAGGCGCCGATCGAGGGCGAGCAGGTGGGCGAGGGTGAGCTCGGCCACGGCGACCGCGTTCTTCCCGGGGCAGTTCGCGACGAAGACGCCGCGGCGCGAGGCGGTCTCGAGGTCGATGGTGTTCACGCCGGCGCCGGCGCGGATGACGAGGCCGAGCGCGGCGCCCGCCTCGAGCTGGGGTGCCCTGACCTCGGTCGAGCGGACGACGAGGACCTCGGGCGCGAGCTCGGCGAGCGCGGCGGACAGGGCGTCGCCGGCGAGGGACGGGGAGACCGTGACGTCGTGGCCGCGCTCGCGGAGCCGCTCGGGGAGGAAGGCGGGGAGCTTGTCGGCGATGAGGATCTTCATGGCGTGCACCTCTCTCGCGCCGGCATGACGCGCCGCCGCGCGGCCCGATGATGCGTCCGGCCCGACCCCGTCGCAAGGGGCGCCCGACGAGGGCGCGCCACGATCGCGCGCGGCCCGGAGCGTGAACGCGCGGACCAGCGGCCGGCGACGGAGAATGGCGGCCACGAGCCGATCTTCGTGAGGAAGCGGCTCGGTCTTTGGGCGCGGCCCGACGGCGTGCGAACCTGGGGATCGACCGAGAGCCGGAGCCCCGATGGATCTCGACGAACTGCGCGCGCTCACTCCCAGCGCGGCGATCGATCACATCGTGAGCGAGCACCACGAGCCGCTGCGCCGGCAGCTCGCGGAGCTCGAGCGCGCCTGCACGGCGCTCACGAGCGGGGGCGCGCTCACGGGGGCCGCGCTCTCCGTGGTCGATCTCGCGCGCCTCGTCGGCGAGGAGCTCGGCCAGCACATGCTCAAGGAGGAGCGCCTCGCCTTCCGGATGATCGCGACGACCGGAGGCTTCCGCGAGGTGCCGCTCGCGGTGATGGAGCGCGAGCACCGCTACATCGACGAGCTCGTGCGAGAGCTCGGCCGCAAGACCGACGGCTTCACGCCGAGCCCGGGGGCGCCGCACGCGCTCGCGCGGCTCTTCGCGGTGTGCCGGCAGATAGCGCTGGCGCTCCCGGCCCAGTTCGCGCAGGAGGAGGCGCTCTACGACCGCTTCCGGAGCGCCTCGGAGTGGGTCGCGTAGAGCCGCATCTCACTCTGATACAATCTCGGGGCGGGCCGCGGGCGGCCGCTCGAGAGGCGCTTCCGAGCCATCCAGGCGGCTGTTCGGGGTCCGCGGACCCCACGCTGGACGGCCGACCCCGACGTCGACGCGCCCCCTCGCGATGTCGAGCGCGCTCACCTGCGAGAGAGGCCGACTTGCGGGGCTCCGTCTCACGCTGAGACGGCGGCGCGCGCGGGCGCGGTCGACCGTCACAGCGCGAGAACGCGCGGCGGCCGCGCGAACGGTGGGGTCACCGGTCCCCGGCGGGGCGAGGCGCGGAAGGTCCCGTTATTACCAGCGCTTTCGGCGCTTTACCGACGCTTACGAACGCTGGCACGAGGATTGCTCAGGCTTACCGGGTCCAACGAAGAAGGCACCCAGCCATGATCCGCTGCCAACACGACATCGCCGAGCAGGCGCACGACAAGAAGGGCCTCGAGGCCCCTCGCGACCTCCGCCGCCCGCTCTTCCGCCTGGGGTTCGACGACCTCATCGCCCGCGAGGGGCGCCGCCTCGCCCGCCTCCGCACGCCCGAGCAGCTCCGCGCCGCTGTCGCGCGCCTCGGCGGCGAGCTCCGCCGCGAGGACGCCCCGCGCTTGACCGCGTGGGTCGAGGCGCAGTTCGGGACGGCCATCGCGCGCCAGGCCGGGCTCGCCGTCGGGCCGCCGCGCCTGACGCTCGCCTCCTGAGCGCCGGATGAGCGCCCTCGGGGCGTGACCCTCGGGCCGCCGCTGCGGGGCGGTCGGCCCACCCGCGTGACGCTGGCGCCGCGCTGGTGTAGAGAATCTCACCATGTGTCGCGCGGTCGCGGCCGGGAGAGGGCTCTCCGCCGCCTCTGGCGCGGTCGCGGACGCTGGCACGTACGCTGCACTACGGGGGCCCCATGCGCGCCTCGAGCTCCAACCCCGCCCAGATCCTCGCCCTCGCCCTGACCGTCGCGTTGGGGCTCGCCGTCTCCGCGTGCGGCGACGACGGCGGCGGCCCCTCCACCGACACGGCGGTCGACGTCTCCGACGGCGACGCCGCCGACGTCGTCGACACCGCGGACGCCGCCGACACCGCGGACACCGCCGACGGCGACACGGTCGAGCCGCCCGACACGGCGGACACCTCCGACGTCACGGACACCTCGGACACCGCCGACACCACGGACACGGCGGACGCCGCCGACACCGTCACCACCGTCACCTGCACCTGGGACCGCCCCGCGGGCTTCGACGACCACACGGTCCTCTCCCTCGAGAGCGCGGACTGCGCCCGCAAGTTCGGCGCGGGGACGAGCGACCCCATCGAGGTGAAGTTCGTCTCGACGGCGTTCGAGGACACCGCGTCCCTCCCCGAGGTGCGCTTCATGGAGTCCGCGTTCTACTCGCTCCACGACGAGTGGTACTTCTTCCGCCTCCTGAACGGCGCCCCCATCCCCGGCGACTGGTCCGTCGCCCCGGTCACGGGCTACACGCTCCCCACCATCGCGAGCATCTACGCGGCGTTCCCCGACCCGACCCCGCTGCCGCTCGGCCTCGCGCGCGCCGGGAGCCGCATCACCGCCTGGTTCTTCTACCAGAACGCCGACGTCGTCGGCTCCTCGAGCCTGTCGCGCTACTTCGGCATCGGGACGCTCCTCTACTACCCGCCGAACCCCGACCGGCGCGTCCCCGGCGAGATCTGGGCGTTCGACCTCGAGTACGGCGATCAGGCCGACCCGAACACCGTCGCCCGCTTCTTCCAGATGCTCGAGGCGCGCCTCCCGGCCGACGTCGCCTCCGCGCTGAAGTGGCTCCCGCGCTCGCCCTACCAGGAGAGCATCGGCAACGCCATCCAGGCCGGCACGAGCCCCTACAAGGATCGCGTCATGAGCTTCGACGACCTCGTCACCGAGGGGGAGGTCGTCGGCTACAACCCGGGCATCACCGCGGGCCGCGTGAAGGTCGTCCGCGCCGCGGACTTCTCGGCGGCGAGCCTCGCGTCCGACCAGATCGTCGTCCTCGAGCGCGTCCCCGACGACATCCCGCCGGTCGCCGGCATCGTGAGCGCCGTCCCGCAGACCGCGCTCGCCCACGTGAACCTCCTCGCGAAGGCGCGCGGCACCCCGAACGCCTACGTCGCCGGCATCTTCCAGTGGTCGCAGCTCCACGACTGGGAGTACCTGTCGCGCCGCGTCATCCTCAAGGTCACGGCCGACGACGCCGTCTGGAAGCCGATCTCCGTCGACCAGTACAACGCCTGGCGCGCGCTCGTCACGGTCCCCGACCGCACCATCACCCAGGTCGACGACCTCGCGAGCGCCCCCTACGTCGTCGACGTGACGGACGGCGGGCTCCCCGAGCGGCGCGCCCTCGTGCCCCTCATCGGCGGGAAGTGCGCCGGGATCCTCGCGTTCCAGGAGGTCCCCGGCATGACGACCCCCGACACCCCCGTCGCGCTCTCGATCCGCGGCTACGCCGAGCACTTCGCGAGCCTCGAGCCGACCGTCCGCGCGGTCCTCCTCCAGTCCGACTTCAAGACCGACTCGCGCGTCCGCTACCTCGTCCTCGAGGGGGAGGAGGCCTTCCGCGCCGCGAACACCGACGCGCAGACGCTCTCGTGGCTCTCGGGCTTCCTCGCGGCCCACGCGGGGGACGTGCTCGGGCAGGTCATCGCGCAGGGCGGCGTCGCGGCGATGGTGCGCGACAAGCCCATCGACCCGACGTACCTCGCGACCATCCGCGCCGCCCTCGAGCAGCGCTTCAGCGCGCTCTCGCCCTCGCAGGCGCTCCGCTTCCGCTCGTCGGCCACCGCCGAGGACGTCGTCGGCTTCAACGGCGCCGGCCTCTACGTCTCGAACACGGGCTTCCTCTACCCGGAGGTCCAGCCGAAGCCGAAGGACCGCGACCGCACCATCGAGAAGGCGATCCAGGAGACGTGGTCGAGCTACTGGGGCTTCCCGGCGTTCGAGGAGCGGAAGATCGCCGGCATCGACCACCTCGCCGGCCGCATGGCCGTGCTCGTGCACCCGCGCTTCGACGACGACAAGGAGGACGCCAACGGCGTCATCACCTACTACCTCTCGCGCTGGACGGACCCGCCGCTCCGGCGCCTGGTCGTGAACGTGCAGGACGGCTCGCTCAGCGTCACGAACCCGGGCGGGACCCTCATCGAGCCCGAGATCGACGAGGTGATCGAGGCGCCCGGCGGCGGCTTCACCGTGCACCGGCTCCAGGGCTCGACGATCGTCCCGGCGGGGCAGTGGGTCCTGTCCGTGGCCGAGCTCGAGCAGCTCGCGGGGCAGGTCGGCGCGCTCGCCGACAAGTGGCTCGACGACGAGAACGGCGCGAAGACGGCCGCCGTCCGCAACAAGGCGCTGGTGCTCGACCTCGAGATCAAGCGCATGGCGACCGGCTGGCCGATCCTCGCCTCGGGCGAGCAGCGGCCGGGCGGGCTCGTCTACAAGCAGGTGCGCGTGCTCGACCAGGCGCCGGCCGTCGGCGACCGCGAGGACCCGTGGATCTCGGCCTTCAACGCCACCGAGGCGCTCCCGGGCGACCTCCGCACGGTCGCGACGGGGATCACGGCGCGCGGCTGCTCGAGCGCGCTCTTCGACCTCCGCGTCTACGGCGTCGCGACGGACCCCGCGCAGGCCGACCTCTACCCGTTCTCGACGACACCCTTCGTGTATCGCGCCTACATCGGCTTCCACCGCGCGGAGAGCGGCTGGGGCTGGCCGACGGACTTCCCGTACTGGCTCACGCACCCGAGCTTCACGAGCGCGTCGCTCGCGGCCGACGGGAGCGTGTCGCTCGCGTTCTCGAGCGGGCTCTCGACGTTCCTCGACGTGGACTCGGTCACCGTCCGCGTGGACGGGAGCTACGAGCTCCGCCGCGGCGACCGCGTGCTCACGGGCAGCGACATGGCCTGCGAGGACAGGGCGGTCTACGAGTCGCCGGCCTCCTACCTCGAGGGGCTCCTCGCGGCACCGTGACGCGCCCCTTGCACCTCCCGGAGGCGGCCGCTAGCTTCGGGTGGTGAGCACGACAAACCGCCCATTCTGCCGCGCCTCGTGGGTCGTCGGCCTCTGCGCCGCGCTGTCGCTCGCGGCGGTGGCGTGCGGCGACGAAGGCGGCGGGCCCGCGGCGGACACGGTGACGGCCGCGGACACGGCGGACACGGGCGGCGCCGACACCGCGCCCGTCGAGGACACGGCGGAGCCCGACGACACGGCAGCTGACAGCGCCGTCGACACGGCGGACGACGACGGCGGCGACGCCGACGACGCGGCGGACGGCGACGAGGCCGACGGCGCCGAGGTCGACGCGGCGGCGCCCTTCTGCGGTGACGGCCACAGGGACCCCGACGAGGGCTGCGACGACGGCGCCGCGAACTCCGACACGGAGCCGGACGCGTGCCGCACGAGCTGCGAGGTCGCCCACTGCGGCGACGGCGTCACCGACGCCGGCGAGGCCTGCGACGACGGCAACCTGCGGAACCTCGACGGCTGCACGACCGCGTGCACCTTCGGCGCCATCGTCGCGCACCCGGCGGCCGCGGGCGCGGTGGTCGTGAGCGAGCTGATGGTCGACCCCGACGCTGTGAACGACGTTCACGGTGAGTGGATCGAGCTCACGAACCCGGGTGCCGTGGCGCTCGACCTCGACGGCTGCGAGCTCCGCGACGACGGCACCGACCGGGCGGCCATCGCGGCCGGGCCGGCGGGGCTCGTGATCCAGCCGGGCGGGCGCGTGGTCGTCGGCCCGGACACGGCGACCGGTCAGAACGGCGGGGCGCCGGTGACGCTCCGGGTCACAGGGATGCTGCTCGACAACCAGGGCGACGAGGTCGAGCTCGTGTGCGACGGCGTCGTCATCGACCGCGTCGCCTACGACGCCGCCCACTGGCCGCTCATCTCGGGGCGCGCGCTCTCGCTCGACCCGTCGCGTCAGACCGCGGCCGCCGACGACCTCGCCGAGAGCTGGTGCCCGGCGGTGACCGCGTACGGCAAGGGCGACCAGGGGACGCCCGGCGCTCCGAACCCGACCTGCTTCCAGCTCGACACCGTGGTCGACGCGTGCGTCCTGACCGCGCCGGCGGCGCTCGCGGGCTTCACGGGCGCGCCCGTCTCGGTGACCGTCGAGGTCGCCGAGCGCGGCGTCACCGACCTCACGCGCGGCGTCGACGAGAGCCCGAACCTCCGCGTGGAGGTGGGCTACGGGCCGCTCGGGGCCGCGCCCGACGCGGGCGGGTGGACGTTCGTCGCCGCGGGCGCCGCGCCGGGCTGGGTCGGCGGGGCGGACAACCGCGACGGCTACGTCGGCGGGCTCGTCTTCGACGCGACCGGGAGCTTCGCGGTGGCGGCGCGCGCGAGCCGGGACCGCGGCGCCACCTGGACCTACTGCGACCGGGGCGCCGGGGCGGCGGACGGCTTCGACCTCGCGGACGCCTCGGTCGCGACGGTCGCGGCGACCCCGTGCACGGCGGGGAGCTGCGTCACGCCCCCGGAGTCCACCTGCGACCTCGACGGCGTCACGGCGAACGGCTTCGCCGCGGTCGGCCGCTGCACGCCGGTCGACGCGACGCACGTCAGCTGCGACTACGACGCGCTGAGCGAGGACTGTAGCCGCGCCGGCTCGGCCTGCGAGGACGGCGCCTGCGGCGGTGTCGCGGCGACGCCGGCGCTCGAGGGCGACGTCGTCATCAGCGAGATCATGCTCGACCCGACCCAGGTGACGCGGGCGCGCGGGCAGTGGGTGGAGCTCGTCGTCCCCGGCGAGGAGCCGCTCGACCTCGGCGGCTGCGAGCTCGTGCTCACGACGTACGGCGCGGGCTTCACGCCGCGCGAGGCGGCGGCGACGCTCGCGGGGCCGCTCGTGGTGCCGGCGGGCGGGATCCGCGTCGTCGCCGGGGCGCTCACGGACAACGGCGGCATCGACGCGGCGGCCGCCTGGGGGGCGGCGTTCGTGCTGCCGACAGCACAGCTCGACCTCGCGGTGCGCTGCGACGGCGTCGTCATCGATCACGTCGCGTACACCCCGGAGTCGTTCCCGCACGCGCTCGGGAAGGCGGTG
Organism: Deltaproteobacteria bacterium; assembly: GCA_020632715.1. GTDB lineage: Bacteria > Myxococcota_A > UBA9042 > PHBI01 > PHBI01 > JACKFA01. The sequence goes on along the minus strand of JACKFA010000009.1, from coordinate 420,775 downwards.
TCGCTCTCGCCCTACGCCGTCGACGGCGCGGCGAACGACGCGGCGACCGCGTGGTGCGCGGCGGCGACCGCATACGGCACGGGGGACCGCGGGACGCCCGGCGCGCCGAACCCGCCGTGCGCGGGCGACGAGGTCACGCCGACGCAGTGCCGGCTCGTGGAGCTCGTGGCGAGCCAGAACTTGGGGGCCGGGACGGCGCTCGACGTGAAGCTGAGGCTCGTGGCGGCGCCGGTGACGAGCGTGTCGAGCCGCACCGACCCGAACGACGCGGTGCTCGTGGAGGTGGGCTTCGCGCCGGCCGGGACGGCCGCGAGCGCCGAGGGCGCGTGGACGTGGATGGCCGCCGAGCCCGATCTGAGCTGGATCGCGACGAGCGCGACCGGGCTCGGGCTCGCGGAGGACCGCTACGTGCTCCGGGGGACGGCCCCGGAGCCCGGCGCGTGGGCGATCGTCGCGCGCGTCACGGCCGACGGCGGGCACACGCGCTACGTCTGCGACACGCAGAGCGTCGTGGGGCCGGCCGGCGTCGCGGCGCCGCTCACGCTCACGACGGTGGCGAGCGCGTGCGCGCCGGATCCGTGCACGTCGCCGCCGGGGCTCACGTGCGCCGTGGCGGCGGGTGCGCCGTCGAGCGCGCCGCTGACGGTCGTGACGGACCTCCAGGCGCCCGCGCGGTGCACGCTCGACCTCGACGGGGCGCCGCTCTGCGCGTGGCGCGCGGAGCCCGTCGAGGACTGCGCGGAGGTCGGGGCCCTCTGCGAGGACGCCGCGTGCGCCCACTTCCCCGTCGCGCCGGCCCCTGGCGACGTCGTCGTGACCGAGCTGATGGTCGTGCCGTCGAGCTCGGAGCTCGGCGAGTGGATCGAGCTCACGAACGCGAGCCCCGAGCCGGTGGACCTCGCCGGGTGCGAGCTCCGGAGCGGGGTGGCCGAGGCGTGGGCGTTCCCGGAGCCGGTTGTCCCGACGGACGTCGTCATCGCGCCGGGCGCGGCGGTGGTCATCGCGCGGAGCCAGTACTCGAGCATCAACGGGGGCGTGGCCCCGCGCTGGGTGCAGACGACGGTCGGGCTCGGGAACGTGAGCGACTGGCTCGCGCTCGTGTGCGAGGGCGGGGCGGTGACCATCGACTCGGTCGCGTGGGACGCGGCCGCCGGGTGGCCCCTCCGGAGCGGCAAGGCGATGGCGCTCTCGGGAGACCAGCTCGACGCGACCGCGAACGACGCGGTCGGCGCCTGGTGCGTGCCGTCGTCGGCGACGCCGCGGGCGGCGAACGGGATCTGCGCGGCGCCGACGCCCTGAGGGACCTCAGAAGCGCTCGCTCGGCTTCCCGGCGTCGTTCTGGCCGCCGCCGAGCCCCGACACGGACGACGAGCGCGTCTCGTGCCAGTAGAGCAGGAAGCGGTCGCCCACGCGGACGTTCGCGGGGCCGTCGAGGTCGACGGTGGCGTCCACGACGGGGTTGTAGGGGTAGCGCGAGAACGTGAGCCCGTCGTAGCTCGCGGCGAAGCCGAGGTCCCCCTGGCTCGCCTTCGCGCCGCGGTAGAACATGCGGTAGAGCCGCTGCCCGGCCTCGTTCACGGCGACGCGCACTTCGGGCGCCGAGACCGAGCCCGCGTCCCAGCAGGTCTCCTCGGCCCCCGCCGCGTCCACGCAGCCCTCGCCCGGCGAGAGCACGACGGCGTCGAAGGCGAAGGCGAGGTCGTCGCCGGCGCTCGCGCGCGCGATGACCGGCGCGTCGCCGCCGCGGACGAGCGTGTAGTACAGGAGCCAGCGGGCGCCGTCGCGCGCGAGGCTCGGGCTCGCCACGACCTCGTCGGCGCCGGGCTCGACGGCCGCCGCCGCGCGCGCGGTGAACGCGCCGTCGGCCCCCGCCTCGGCGACGCCGATGGCGCCCGTCGCGTCGTCGACGTAGGCCATCCAGAGGCCGCCGCCCGCGTCGCGCGCGACGCTCGGGTCCCGCGCGCCCGCGAGCACCGGGCCGACCCGCGTGAGCGCGGTGCCGTCGGCGCCCGCCGCGAACGCGACGACGGCCACGTCGCCGCCGTCGCTGGTCTCGTCGACGAAGAGCCTGATCCCGCCGTCGTCCGCGAGCGCCGACGGCTCGCCGAGCGCGCCGCCCACCGGCGGCGAGAGCAGGAGCGCCCCGTCGAGGTCGAGCGCGTCCCACGGGCCGATCCCGCGGTTCGGCAGGTTCGCGCCGCCGCCGTCGTCGCCGCCGAGCGCCGCGCACGAAGGCGCGGGCGCGAGCGCGAGGGCGGCGAGGGTGAGGGCGAGCGGGAGGTGGCGGGCGAGGTGGCGCATCGGGGGCGGATCAGAACGCGAAGTGGAGGGTCGTGGCGAAGCCGGCGAAGTGCCCGGAGGCGACGTAGGCGCCGACGGGATCGGCGGGGTCGTCCTTCGTGTAGGTGCGGCTCGGGAGGTGGATGTAGAGGGCCGACACGTCGAGCCCGATGGGCTTCGGGAAGACCGGCGTCACGTCGCTCAGCTCGAGCCCGAGGCCGAGCCCGAAGCCGATCTTGTCGCTGTCGACGTAGTTGGTCTTGTCGCGCTGATCGGGCGCCGGCGACGGCTCGTAGAAGACGCCGCCGCGCGCGATGAGCCGCACGTGCGCGGTGCGGACGAGGTCGACCTCGCCGCCGAGGTGCGTCACGACGATGTCGTGGAAGCCGGGCTCGCCGGGAGGCGCCGTCGGCGGTACCGAGAGCGGCAGGGACCCCGCGTCGAGCGCGATGGTGACGCGGGCGGTCGGCGAGCGGAACTCGCTCCACTGCTGCCAGACGACCTCGGCGGCGACGTCCCAGGAGCCGTCGTCGGCCACCCAGGCGGCGCCGAGCGCGAGCTGCCGCGGCGAGAAGAGGTTCGCGTTCTTGCTCGTGACCGCGAGCGTCGCGTCCTCGACGAGCGGCACGGGGTCGTCCGTCGTGCCGCCGATGACGATGTCGCCGTGCACGTCGAGGCGGAGATCGAGGGAGAGGTCGAAGGGCGCGCGGTAGGTGAGGGAGAAGCGCAGGTTCTCGGTCGGCGTGACGAGGATCGACGCGCTCGGGTAGCGAACGGCCTGGAAGTCGACGTCGACGGCCGAGCGGAGGTCGGTCCCGTCGGCGTCCTCGAAGTCGACCTGGCCCGTGATGTCGAGGCTGCCCTTGGTGTCGGAGAGGTAGGTGAGGCCGGCGCCGATGTAGAGCACGTCGGGGACGATCTCGAGCGCGAGGCTCGTCGTCAGCACGAGGCGCTGCGGGCGGTTGTCGTAGAGGACGAAGCGCGGCTGCCGCTCGGGGAGCGCGCGGAGGCGCGTCAGGCGGTCGTCCGGCAGGTAGAGCGCGACCGAGACGCCGATGCGGTGCCCCCAGACCTCGCCCGGGAGCACGAGGCCGCCCTGGATGCCGTTCACGCCGTCGACGTCGAGGTCGCCGCCGTTCAGCTCGAGCGTCGGGTCGACGAGGATGTAGCCGAGCTCGAGGCGCATGTCGTCGAGCGAGGCGAGCGCCGCCGGGTTGTAGTAGTTCGCGGCGAAGTCGTCCGTCAGCGCGCCGTAGGTGCCGGCGAGGCCGACGGCGCGGGCGCTCATGCCGAAGGCGTCGACCGGGTTCGCCCGCGCGGGGAGCGGGCGCGCGAGGGCCGCGAGCGCGAGGAGCGCGGCGGCGCCGGCGATGACGCGGTGCGTCATAGCTCGATCCCCAGCTCGAGGGCGCCCTCGAGGACGGTCCCGCGGCTCGTGATCGACGGGAACCCGGCGTTGTCCTCGGCGGCGAGCGCCGGGTCCTTCGTGCTCGTGCGCTCGGCGACCGTGTGGAGCTGCCCCGCGAGGTCGAGCCGCAGCGGCCCCCACTGCGCGCCGACGCCGAGCGTCACGACCGCGCGGTCGCCGTCGAGGTGGTTGTGGAGGCCGGTCTGCTCGGGCGCCGGGCTCGGCTCCCAGGAGAAGCCGGCGCGCGGGGTCACGGTGAGGTCGGCGGTCACGGCGAGGGCGAGCTCGGCGCCGAGGCGGAGGCTCACCGTGTCGTGGAAGTCGGGCGCCGGCTGGGGAGGCGTGTCCGGGGTCGCCGCCGTGTACACGAGCGGGAGCGGCATGTCGCTCCACTGCTGCCAGACGACGTCCGCGGCGACGGTGAGGCCGGGCGCCGGGTGGAACGCGGCCTCGAAGGCGACCTCGGCCGGGTCGTACTGGGCGGTGCCGGTCACGTCGAGCTCGGGCAGCGGGATCCCGAAGGCGTCGCCGAGGTCGGCCGTGATCGGGAGCTCGAAGCGCGCGGTGGACGCCTGCCGCCAGGTCGCCGCGAGGGCGAGCCACTCGGTCGGGCGGGCGCTGAGGCCCACGATGGCGGCGTAGTCGGCGAGGAGCTCGTCGCGCACGCGCGTGCCGAGGGCGCCGCTCGGGCCGGGCTCGACGCGGATGTCGCCGTGGAGCGACGCGAGCGCGAGGGCGCCGACGCCGATGGCGAGCTCGTCGGTGATCCGGATCCCGAGCGCGCCGAGCACGGAGACCGTCTGGGCGCGGTTCTCGAGCACGAGGAAGGTCGGGTCTCCGGCGCGCTTGATGTCGGCGATGAGGATCGAGCCCTGCGGGATCGTGAAGGCGAGGCCGAGCGTCACGCGGTCGGCCAGCACGTCGCCGAAGGGGATCGGCACCGAGAACCCGATGACGAGGGCCGAGGCGTCGCGGGCGCGCGCGGGCTCGCCGTTCACCTCGAGGTCGAAGCCGGCGCTCTGGAAGCCGAGCGCGACCGACGGGCGCCGCTCGAACGCGAGGCCGGCGGGGTTGTAGTAGGTGGCCTCGAAGCCGCGCGTCGTGCCGAGGACGGCGCCCGCCATCGCCTGCGCGCGCGCGCCGAGGCCGAAGAGATCGACCGGGCTCGCCGCGGCGGGGCGCGGGCTCAGGGCGAGGAGCGCGACGACGGCCGCGAGGGCGGCCGCGCGCGCGACGGGGGCGTGACGGCGCATCGGAGCGCGCACGCTAGCAGCGTTCGCGGCGCCTCGCTACCCGGTTCGGCCGGTCGCGCGCCGCGCGCTCAGAGCACGTGCCACGTCGCGGTCAGCGGCCCGTAGTCGACGCCGATCCGCCCGAGCACCGGGAGCCGGAAGTAGACCGTCCCGTCGGCGCGGACGGGGATGTCGAGGGCCGGGTCGCCGCCGTCGAGGTAGCCCTGGACGAAGCGCACGGCCGCCTTCTCGAAGACGGTGAGCGCCTGATCGATGCCGAGGATGAACGCGAGGTCGAGCGACACGTCGCCGCCGGCGGCGATCGTGCCCTTCCGGAGCTCGGCCGCGGCCTGGCCGCTCGCGATGTCCGCGATGAGCCCGGGCAGGCGGTTCACGAAGTCCTCGATGCTGCGGACGCCGTCGCCGTTGTCCTCGCAGGCGCCGGGGCGGGGCGTGCCGTCGCAGGTCGGGTCGTCGGTGCCGCAGAGCGAGATGCAGATGGCGCCGAGGGCCTCGCTGTCGACGTCGTTGAAGAGCGTCAGCGCGAGGAGCACGTCGAGCGCGGGCACCGGGATGTCGTTCGGGTTGTGGATGTTCAGCACCACGCCGAACTCGAAGACCAGCGACGACTTCGGCGGCGCCGGGCCGAGGGCGACCGTGCAGCCGAGCGCGACGAACGGGTCGTCGATGACCTGCGGGCAGTAGTAGGCGCCGAGATCCTCGAGGGGCGGGCTGTGGCGGAGCTCGAGGGCGCCGATCTGCGCCTCGGGCGCGAGCTCCGGCGAGCCGTTCTGGCCGGCGGCCGCGAGCAGCTGGTCGCAGCCTGCGCCGGCGAGGGCGAGGGCGGTGAGGCAGGTCGCGGCGGTGGCGCGCTTCATCGAGGTCGAGGTCATGGGGAGGGCACCTTCGCCGGCGGCACGCCCGGCGCTCGGGTTGTCCGTGGGTCGCGGCCGCTCAGAGCGGCTTCCAGCTCTTCGACGGCACGCTCTCGCCGGTCGGCACCTGGCTCGAGAGGATGTAGAGCGCGCGGCGGTTCCGCGGCTCCTCGGTCTCGTCGGGGGTCGGCACGGCCTGCGCCTCCTCGCCGAAGCCCTGGTAGTAGATGGGGATCTTGAGCCCCTTCCCGCGGAACCAGGCGGCGATGGCGCGGGCGCGCCGGTTCGAGAGCTCGATGTTCGACGACTTCGAGCCGACGGAGTCGGTGTAGCCGGCGACGAAGAGCTTGAGCGTGAGCAGGGTCCCGTGGGTCTCGAGCGCCTTCTTGATCTCGCCGAGGGTGAAGGCGAGCTTTGGCTCCTCGCTCGCGCGGACGTCGGCCTTGCCGAACTCGAAGACGACCTCCTCGTGGGGGATCTCGATCGAGAACGGCGAGATCCGGACGCCCGTGTAGAAGCCGGCGACGTCGGTCACGCGGAGGTCCATGCGCACGATCTGCCCGTCGGGCTCGGTCCACTCGAGGGGGACGTCCTCGCCGGCCGGGACGGGCGGGTCGAAGGGGGAGACGATCTCGTCGAGGACCTTGCCGCCCTCGCCGAGGATCGTGAGGCGCGCCTCGACGACCGGGTTCGTGGCGCGGCACTTCAGCCGCCGCTCGTCGAGGTCGACGTCTTCGGCCTTGATGTCGAGCTTCAGCTCGCCGACGCGGGTCGTGTCGAAGTCGACCTCGTAGTAGCCGACGCCGCCGGCCGCCCACTTCACCTCGACGTGGGCGCTATAGTGGGCGGTGCCGTCGCCGTGCTTGAACTGGATGCGCTGCGACTTCCCGGCCTTGATGGCGCCGGCCTTCAGGCTCTGCTTCCGCTCGGCGCTGTCGGTGAGCTGGACCGTGACCGATTTGACCGCCTCGTCCGGAGTCACGATGAGGGCGGGGTGAGCCTTGCCCTTCACGATGGTGTCGAAGCGGATGTCGACCTCGGCGGCGCGCGCGTCGGCGGCGAGCGCGGTCATGGCCGCCGTCGCGAGGACGGCGGCGAGGGCGAGGCGGAGGGCGATGGGGCGCGTGTGCGGGCGCATGGGGCTCCCGGGCGGGTGAACGGCGGAAGGATAGGACCAAGCGCGCCTCCGGCCTATTCAAAAGCCGTCGTGCCGGCCTCTGGCGGCCGGGTTGCGAGCGGTTCGCGCCTCGGCATTGATGCGGGCGTGGATCTCCGGGAGACTGCGCCGGACCGCGGGCCCGCGCCGGGCCCGGTCGACCCCAGGGTGGCGATGCGCCTCCTCGCGAACAGCCCGTCACAAACCGCGCTCGCCGGCCTCGTCGTCGCCGCGCTCGCCGCGCTCGTCTCCGCCTGCGGCACGGACGACGGCGGCGGGGCGCCGGCGGATGGGGTCGTCGACGACGCGCTGGGCGGGCTCCTCGACGTGCCGGGGCGCGCGGACACCGGCGAGAGCGTCGGGCGCTCGGACGCGGTCGTCTGCACGCCGGGGGAGGTGCTCGGCTGCGAGGAGGGGCTCGCGCTCCGCTGCGACGCGACGGGCGTCGGCGCGACGATGACCCCGTGTGGCCCTGGCGACGCCTGTCAGGAGGGGGCCTGCCGCCCCATCGAGGGCACGCTCGTCCTGCTCGTGGACACGTCGGGCTCGATGAACCGCGTCGTCGCGCGCGACGTGACGGCGGGGCGCTGCGACGGGGAGGGCTGCCCGCTCTGGAGCTTCCCCAACTGCGACGACGCCGAGGCGCCGCTCACGCGCATCGGGGGCGTGAAGAAGGCGATCCGCGAGCTCGTGACGAGCCCGTCGGCGGCGCACGAGCGCTTCGTGCTGCAGCGCTTCCCGACGCGCGGGCACGGGACGACGAAGGTCACCTGCGACTCGGGGTACAGCCAGAGCACGACGCCCTTCGGCGGCGGGCCGACGCTCGTGACGGGAGACGACGGCACCCACGAGACGCTCGACGACGACTGGTTCGCGGCGGGGGAGGACGAGATCATCGCGGTGCCGGCGACGCCGCCGGGGGCGTCGGCGCCGGTGCTGCAGTGGGTGGACTTCGTCGAGGACCTCGAGCCGACGGGGCAGCCCTGCACCTACGACGAGGACTGCCCGACCCACGTCTGCCTCGAGAAGGTCTGCCAGGTGGCGGTGAACCCGGAGCTGCGCGCGACGGGGGCGACGCCGCTCGGGAAGAGCCTCTTCTACGCCGGGGAGTACCTGCGGCACGAGGTGCTCGTCGAGGGGCGCGCGTGCGGGGTCGACGAGGACTGCGGCTCGCCGCACCACCGGTGCGAGGCGGGGCGCTGCCACGATCCGCTGCGGAAGTGCCGGCCGAACGCGATCATCCTCTTCACGGACGGGGCGGAGAGCGACTACCGGAGCCTCGACGCCTTCTTCCACCCGCGCGTGCAGGCGAAGCGCCTCTGGTATGGGCTCGGCTGCGAGGAGGCGGCGGACTGCGCCGGGGGCGCGACGTGCGAGGCGGGGGTGTGCGTGCCGCCGGCCGAGGCGCTGCCGCCGGAGGCGCCGACGTGCACGGTGAGCGATCTGTCGTGCGAGACGGACGCCGACTGCCCCGACGCGTGCCAGGGGTCGATGCAGACGTGCGTCGGGACGTGCGAGGGGGTCGCGGTGGACTACGTGGAGGGGCAGGGGCACGACCGGGTGCACGCCGACTCCGGCGAGGCGCTGCAGGTGCGGGTCCACGTCATCGACGCGTCGGGGGTGCCGGGGGCGAACCGCCTCATCGCGGCGTTCGGCGGCGGGCTCCACCGGAGCGTGCTCGCGACGGACACGCTCGGCTTCCTCGAGGCGCTCGTCGGGATCGTGCGCGACTCGAAGCAGACGGCGCTCTGCATCCCGGACTGATGCTGTCCCTGGTTCACGGAGTCGTGACGCTGGGAGCGTGACCACGGAGACACGGAGACACGGAGGACGGGCGGAGAGGGCTCCGCGAGATCCTCTTCGTTGTCTCGGTGTTGGTGCGGTCCGTGGCCCTGCGGGGACAGGCGCGGAGCGCGGAGGGCGCCGCGGAGCTGCTCTCCGTGCTCCCTCCGTGTTCTCCGTGTCTCCGTGGTGAAAAGCGGATTGGAGACGCAGCCCTACGCGCTGGGCGGGGCGTCCAGGTCCGGCAGCGTCTCGCCGCGCATCAGGTCCTCGACCGTCTCCCGCGCGCGCACCACGTGGTAGCGGTCGCCGTCCACGAGCACCTCGGCCGCGCGCGGGCGGCTGTTGTAGTTCGACGACATCACGAAGCCGTAGGCGCCCGCGCTCCTCATCGCGACCAGCTCGCCCGCGGCGAGCTCCGGGAGCTCCCGGTCGCGCGCGAAGAAGTCGCCGCTCTCGCAGACCGGGCCGACCACGTCCACCACGGCGCTCGCCGCGCGCGGCGGCGCCACCGGCTCGAGGTCGTGCCAGGCGCTGTAGAGCGCCGGGCGGATGGCGTCGTTCATGCCGGCGTCCACCACGACGAAGCGCGTCTCGCCATTGTCCTTCGTCAAGACGCAGCGCGTCAGCAGGACGCCCGCGTTCCCGACGATGACGCGCCCCGGCTCCGTCACGATCTCGACCGCGCGGTCGCCGATGCGCTCGAGCACCGCCGCCGCGTACTCCGCCGGCTCGGGCGGCGCCTCCGCGCGGTAGGTGATCCCGAGCCCACCGCCCACGTCGAGGTGGCGGATGGGCACCCCGCGCGCGTGGAGCTCGTCGAGGAGCGAGACCATGCGCTCCGTCGCCTCCACGAACGGCCCCGTCTCGGCGAGCTGGCTCCCGATGTGGAAGTCGAGCCCGACGACCTCGATCCCGGCTCGCCCCATCGCGTCCTCGTACGTGGGGAGCGCCGCGTCGTAGGGGATCCCGAACTTGTTCCGCTTGAGCCCGGTCGCGATGTACGGGTGCGTCTTCGGGTCGACGTCCGGGTTCACCCGCAGGCTCACGGGCGCCCGCACGCCGAGCCGCCGCGCGACCTCGTCGAGCATCGCGAGCTCCGCCGGGCTCTCGACGTTCACGCAGCGGACGCCCACCGCCAGCGCCCGCTCGAGCTCCGGGACCGTCTTCCCGACCCCCGAGAAGACCACCCGGTCCGGGCTCCCGCCCGCGCGCAGGACGCGCTCGAGCTCGCCCAGCGACACGATGTCGAAGCCCGCCCCGAGCCGCGCGAGCAGGTTCAGGACCGCGAGGTTCGAGCACGCCTTGACCGCGAAGCAGACGAGGTGCGGCACGCTCGCCCAGGCCGCGTCGAACGCCCTGTAGTGTCGCTCGATGGTGGCGCGGCTGTAGACGTAGGTGGGCGTCCCGACCTCGGCCGCGACTTGCTCGAGCGGCACGTCCTCCGCCCAGAGCGCGCCGTCCGGGCCGCGGTGGAAATGGTTCATCCCCGCGCCGCGGGGAGCGCCTCGCCCGCGGCCAGCGCCCGCTCGATGGCCGAGGGACCGCCCGCGCCGAGCCGCTCGCGGAGCGCCGCGAGGGCCGCGCGTGCCTGCCCGAGCGCCGCCTCGACCGCCGCCGGCGCGGGGCCGCCCGGGAGCGAGCGACGCGCGACGGAGCGGGCCGCGTCGAGGACCGCGAGCGCGTCTGGCCCGAAGTTCTCGTCGAGCGCGTGGAGCGCGTCGGCGTCGAGGTCCTCGAGGCGCCGCCGCGTCGCGACGCAGTGCGCCACGACGTGGCCGACCGCGTGGTGCGCCTCGCGGAAGGGGACGCCCTTGTCGGTCAGGTAGTCGGCGAGGTCGGTCGCGAGCAGGAAGCCGTCGGCGAGGGCGGTCTTCATGCGGTCCTCGCGGACCGTCATCGCGCCGAGGAGGTCGGGGAGGATCCCGACGCACGCGCGCGCCGTCGCCATCGCGTCGAAGAGCGGCTCCTTGTCCTCCTGCATGTCCTTGTTGTAGGCGAGCGGGAGGCCCTTCATCGTGACGAGCAGCGCCTGGAGCGCGCCGAAGACGCGCCCGGCCTTGCCGCGGAGGAGCTCCGGGATGTCCGGGTTCTTCTTCTGCGGCATCAGGCTCGAGCCCGTGCAGAAGGCGTCGCTGAGCTCGACGAAGCCGAACTCCTGCGAGGTCCAGAGGACGAGCTCCTCGCCGAGCCGCGAGACGTGGACCATCAGGATCGAGAGCGCCGAGAGCGTCTCGAGGGCCGGATCGCGGTCCGAGACGCCGTCGAGGCTGTTCCACGTGATGGCGTCGAGCTCGAGCTCGGCGGCGACACGGTGGCGATCGAGCGGGAGCGGGGAGCCCGCGAGCGCGCCCGAGCCGAGCGGCAGCACCGCCGCGCGCCGGCGAGCGTCGAGGAGCCGGTCGAGGTCGCGCAGGAACATCGCCGCGTAGGCCATCAGGTGGTGGCCGAAGGTGATGGGCTGCGCGCGCTGGAGGTGGGTGTACCCCGGCATGAGCGTGCCGGTGTGGGCCTCCGCGCCCCCCGTGAGCGCGCTGACGGCGGCGGCGACGGCCTCGCCGAGCTCCGTCAGCTCGCGGCGGAGCCAGAGGCGGAGGTCGAGCGCGACCTGGTCGTTCCGGCTGCGCCCCGTGTGGAGCTTCCCGGCGGCGCGCCCGATGCGGTCGGCGAGCGCGCCCTCGACGTTCATGTGGACGTCCTCGCGGGCGACCGACCAGGCGAAGCGGCCCCCTCGGATCTCGGCCGCGATGGCGGCGAGGCCGCCCTCGATCTCGGCCTGCTCGGCGGCGCTCATGAGCCCCTGCGCGGCGAGCATCCGCGAGTGCGCGACGGATCCCGCGATGTCCTCGAGGGCGAGCGCCTGGTCGAAGCCGACCGACGCGTTCATCGCCTGGACGATGTCCGCCGTGGCGCCCGAGAAGCGCCCGCCCCACGCCGAGCTCGCGCCGGCCGAGCCGCCCGCGTCCGGAGGCGTCGCCACGCTCAGAACTTCATCGTGAGGCGCGACTGGAGCGTGAAGGCGAACTCCGCGTCGCGGTTGTTGGTGTTGTCGACCGGGCGGTAGTCGAAGGCGCCGCCGGGGAAGAGGAAGCCCATCTCGAGGTCGAACATGAAGCCCGACTTGTCGTGGTAGTAGGCGCGGATGTCGCCCTCGAAACCGAGGAAGGAGGAGTTGCCGGGGGTCGCGGCCGACTCGAGCGCCTGCGCGTACTCGATGTCGAGGCGGAAGCCGAGCGTGTCCTCCGGGCCCTCGAAGAGGTCGTAGGCGATCCAGGGCTTGATGTAGACGGCGTTCGTGACCGTGCCGATGACCTCGCGGAAGAGCAGCAGGTCGACGTGGTAGTCGCGGTCGAACTTGAAGTTCGTGACCTTCGTGTTCGGCGAGCCGTCGGGCTCCGAGAGGGTGTTGCGGTCGAGGACGCCGAAGCCCTCGGCGGAGTCGCCCGTCGCGAAGCCGGCGTCGAGGCCGATGTCGAGGCGGTCGTAGTTGTACTGGATCTCGAGGGCGCCGCCGAACTGCTGGATGTCGCGCGACGAGGTGCCGCTGCCGAGCTCGGACTTGATGTTGTCGATGCTGCCGATGATGCCGGCGATCTCGAGCTCGACGCGGATCCCGCTCATGAAGTCGAAGCGCTGCTCGTAGCGGAGCCAGAGGTCGGGGATGACGACGAAGGCGTTGCGCGGGACGAGGCCGATGTTGTCGTAGGCGGGCAGCCCCCCCTGCTGGAGGACGAGCTTCTGGCTGTCGAGGTCGAGGTCGAAGTCCTGCGAGCGGAAGACGCTGTAGATGCCCCAGTCGAAGGCCGGCTCGAACTTCTCGTAGACGGACACGCGGCGCTCGGCCTGGTCCTTCTCGGAGAGCGGGCGCTGGAAGATGGCGACGGTGTACTGGCTCACGTCGTCGGCGTTGCCGAGGTCCTTCGGCTGGCCGAAGTTCTGGGTCGGGTCGTCGGTGACCGCACCGCTGTAGACGTAGTCCCACATGCCGGCGACGTAGACGCCGAAGACCTTGAACAGGAGGAGGGCGCGGTCGGTGTAGTCGCCGAAGTCGCTGTCGACCTCGTTGCCCGGGTTCGCGAGGATCCCGAGGCCCCAGCTCGACGCCTGGCGGCCGACGCGGATGAGGAAGGCCGGCTGGAACTCGCCGTAGGCCTCCTTCACGCGGATCGAGTCGGAGAAGCCGTTGACGCCGGCGGACGGCGGGGCCTGCGACTGCGCGAACGCGGAGAGCGGGACGTCCGGGCGGGCCGAGTTGCCGGCGAAGTCCGGGGTCGAGCCGAGGACGAGGTTGTCGAGGATGTCGAAGGTCGCCTTGATGCGGAGCGACTCGGCGACGTGGAAGGTCGGCTGGTAGCGGAAGCGGATGTTCGCCGAGGCGATGACCTTCGCGTCCTCGGTGCCGACCTGCGACGACACGTCGCTGTCGCTGTTGTTGTAGGCGTTCTCGGTGAGCGGCGCCGGGATCCCGCTCGTGCCGGAGCCGGCGTCGCCGGGGATCACGGTCGAGAGGTGGCCGTTGTGGAAGAAGTCGGCGCGGAAGCGGAAGTAGCCGTGGTGCTCGACGTACGGGAAGCTGCGCTCGCGCTCGGTGTAGCGGTCACCCCAGCCGCCGAGGAGGCCGCCGCCGGGGCTCGCGTGCTCGAGGAGCTTGTCGAGGTCGTCTTTCTTCTTCGCCTCGGCCTTCTCGGTCGGCGGCGCGGTCGGCTGGGCCGGCGGCGGATCGACGGGGGCCGGCGTCTCCTCGGGGGCAACCGCCTCGTCGGGATCGGGCTCGGCGGCGACGGCCGGGGCCTGCGCGAGGAGGAAAGCAGCGGAGACGAGGGTCGAGAACGCCAAGGCGTCGCGGAAGAAGCGCATCGGGGGGTGCTCCCAGGCGTGCGAAACAGGCTGGCGACGTAGCACCTCGCGGCCCGGAAGGCAAGACGCTCGGGCGCCCGGCGGGCGAGGCGTGGCGCGGCGTCGGGGGCGTCGTGTGCTCGTGGACGGCGCGGGGGCGTCGGCGCGTGCGCGGCGGTGGCCGGGACGCCGGGCGAGGTCGGGTTCGGGTGGTGGTGTTGTGCGGTTGCACAACGCGCGAGAGCCGCGAAGACGCTTGGTCTCCGCGGCTCTCGTTGTGCGGTTGCGAAGGCGGGTTTGGCTTTCGCGCCGCTAGCCTCGGGGGTCCTGCGCCTGCGCGTGCCCGAGTCGGCGCCTTCGGCGCCTTGGTCGGGCCCGCTCCGGCTCCGGCCCCCCGAGGCCCGATTGCTAGCTACATCATCCCGCCCATGCCGCCCATGCCGCCCATGCCGCCCATGCCGCCGGCGGGGCCACCGGCGCCGCCGTCCTTCTTCTCGGGCTTGTCGGCGACCATCGCCTCGGTCGTGAGCATGAGGCCCGCCACCGACGCGGCGTTCTGGAGCGCCGTGCGCGTGACCTTCGTCGGGTCGATGACGCCGCCCGCGATGAGGTCCTCGTAGGTGTCCGTCCCGGCGTTGTAGCCGAAGGCGTTGTCCTTCGACTCACGCACCTTCTGCACCACGATCGAGCCCTCCGTCCCGGCGTTCTCCGAGATCTGGCGGATCGGCTCCTCGAGCGCGCGGCGGACGATGTCCACCCCGAACTGCTCCTCGTGGTTGACCACCTCGACGCCCTCGAGCGCCGCCTGCGCGCGGAGCAGCGCCACGCCGCCACCGACGACGACGCCCTCCTCCACGGCCGCGCGGGTCGCGTTCAGGGCGTCCTCGACGCGCGCCTTCTTCTCCTTCATCTCGACCTCGGTCGCTGCGCCGACGTTGATCACCGCCACGCCGCCGACGAGCTTCGCGAGCCGCTCCTGCAGCTTCTCGCGGTCGTAGTCCGAGGAGGTCTCCTCGATCTGCACGCGGAGCTGCGCCACGCGGCCCTTGATCTCGCTCTCGGCGCCGTTGCCGCCCACGATCGTCGTGTTGTCCTTGTCGATGCGGACGGTCTTCGCCGTGCCGAGGTCCGACAGGGTCACGTTCTCGAGCTTCAGGCCGAGATCCTCGCTGATGAGCTGCCCGCCCGTCAGGATCGCGATGTCCTGGAGCATCGCCTTCCGGCGGTCACCGAAGCCCGGCGCCTTCACGGCCGCCACGTTCAGCGTACCGCGGAGCTTGTTCACGACCAGCGTCGCGAGCGCCTCGCCCTCGATGTCCTCGGCGATGATGACCAGCGGGCGACCCGCCTTCGCCACCTGCTCGAGCACCGGCAGGAGGTCCTTCATCGACGAGATCTTCTTCTCGTGGAGCAGGATGAGCGGGCTCTCGACCACCGCCTCCATCCGCTCCGGATCCGTCACGAAGTACGGCGAGAGGTAGCCGCGGTCGAACTGCATGCCCTCGACGGTGTCGAGGGTCGTCTCCATCGACTTCGCCTCCTCGACCGTGATGACACCCTCCTTGCCGACCTTCTCCATCGCCTCGGCGATGATCTCGCCGATCGTCGGGTCGTTGTTCGCCGAGATGGTGCCGACCTGCGCGATCTCCTTCTGGTTCTGCGTCGGCTTCGACATCCCCTGGAGCGACTTCACCGCCGCCGCCACGGCCTTGTCGATGCCGCGCTTCAGATCCATCGGGTTGTGCCCCGCGGCGACCATCTTCACGCCCTCGCGGAAGATCGCCTGCGCGAGCACCGTCGCGGTCGTCGTGCCGTCACCGGCGTTGTCGCTGGTCCGGGAGGCGACCTCCTTGACCATCTGCGCGCCCATGTTCTCGAACTTGTCGGCGAGCTCGACCTCCTTCGCGACCGTGACGCCGTCCTTGGTCACGTTCGGGGAGCCGAAGCTCTTCTCGATCACGACGTTGCGGCCCTTCGGGCCCATCGTCACCTTCACGGCGTCCGCGAGGGTGTTCACACCCTTCAGGATCCGCTGGCGAGCGCTCTCGGAGAAGATGATTTCCTTGGCCATGTCCTGTCTTCCTTCTCGATTCGGAGATGGGGGCGCCGCGCGGCCGTGTCCCAGCCGGCGCGGCGGGTTCGGTGGGGCGGGTCGGCTAGCCGACGATGCCGAGGATGTCGTCCTCGCGGAGGATGAGGTGGTCCTCGCCGTCGATCTTGACGTCGGTCCCGCCGTACTTGCTGAAGAGGACGATGTCCCCCTCCTTGACGGTGAGCCCGCGCACCTCACCCGAGTCGAGGCGGCGCCCCGGACCCGTGGCGACGATGCGCCCGCGGATGGGCTTCTCCTTCGCCGTGTCCGGGATGATGATCCCGCCGCGCGAGATCTGCTCTTCCTCGACGCGCTTCACGATCACGCGGTCATGAAGGGGGCGAACCTTCATACGTGGCCTCCTGGCTCTTGCAAGTGTGCGAGTTGATACGTGTTTGGGGCTTAGCACTCGACACTGTCGAGTGCCAGCGCGGCGCTACGATAACCACGACCGCCCCGCCGTCAACAGGAAGGGGGATGGTCGCGCCGTCGCGCCGCGCGCGCGCGGTTTGAACGGCGTTCACTTCACGCCGGCGGAAGAAGTCGCGCGGGTCGGCTGTCCTCCCGAGCGGACCGCGCGCCGCCGTCGCGCCTCGTCGCGCGGCGGTCGGCGGCGGCCCACGCCTGCCCGGAGGTCACCATGTCACGCCCCGTCGCGGCGGTCGCCGCGCTGCTCTCGCTCACGGCCGCGTCGCCGCTCGCCCACGCCGCCGCGCCGGCTCCCGCCGCGTCCGCGCCGTTCGACGAGCACGAGGCGTTCCTCTCGACGCTCGGGAGGTACCGCGACCTCGGGTGGGCCGGGCTCGCGGCGCTCTGGTCCCTGCCCGCCGAGGCGCCGAAGGACGGCGCGCTCTCGTTCGACCCCGCGACCGCCCGCTACTACGACGACGTCGCGAAGAAGCTCGCGCTCACGGACGCGGCGAAGGCGCAGCTCGCGCGCGAGGGCTTCGTCCTCGCGAGGCCCCCCTGGGCACGCACCGCGGCGACCGTCTTCCGCGACGTGTTCACGCGCGATCTGCCCGTGCTCGTCACGACCGACGCGATCCTCGACGCCGTGGGTCGGAGTCACGACGACGTCCTCGCGGATCTCGAGCAGGGCGCCCTCGCGCCGCTCCTCGGCGACGCGCTCCGGCGCGCGCAGGACGCGCTGCCGCGGCTCGTGACGGGGGCGCGGGGGCTCGACGAGGCCGCCGAGGACGTGGACCTCTACCTCACGGTCGCGCGCGACCTGCTCGCGCCGGAGGAGGGCGACGCGGACCGCTCCCCCGAGCTCGGCGACGCGCTCCCGACGCTGACGCGGCTCCCGGCGCGCTACGCGGACGCGACCGCGGTGGAAGCGCTCCTCGCGGCCATCGACGGCGGCGCGCTCGACAACGGTGAGCTCGCGACGGAGCTCTGGGGCGCGAAGCGGCAGGTCGACTGGTCGCAGCTCCGCCTCCGGGGGCACTACACGCGCTCGGCGGCGCTCGGGCGCTACTTCCGGGCGATGATGTGGCTCGGCCGGGCGGATCTCGGCTTCCGGCTCGACGTGCCGCGGCAGCTGCGCGCGGCGGGCCTCCTCGCGCTCGCGCTCGAGCGGAGCGGCGCGGGGGACGCGCTCGCGGCGGTCACGGGGATCGTGGATCTCTACGCCGGCGGGAGCGGCGACCTGGATCTGCGCGGGCTCCTCGGCGTGATGCGGCGGTCGGGGGTCGCCGGGCCCCGGGACCTCCTCGACGACGCCGCGCTCGCGCGCGTGGCGGACACGCTCGACGCGGAGGGCCTCGGGCGGCCGCGGATCCGGAGCCAGATCGTCCGGAGCGAGCTCGCGGACCCCGCGCACGCGATGCCGCCGCCGTTCGTGCAGCTGCTCGGGCAGCGGTTCTCGTTCGACGCGTTCGCGCTCTCGCACGTGGTCTACGACGACATCGTGTTCAAGGGGGAGAAGCAGCTCCGGCGTCTCCCGAGCGGGCTCGACGTGATGGCGGTGCTCGGGAACCCGCTCGCCGCCTTGCTCCTCAAGCCCGAGATCGACCGCTGGCACCACGGCGCCAACCTCGCCGCGCTGCGGGACGTCGCCGGGGCGCGGCCGCCGGAGGCGTGGGGGGCGAGCCTCTACGACGTCTGGCTCGGGGCGCTCCGGACGCTGAACGCGCCGCCGGCGGGGCCCTACGCGCCCGAGGTGATGACGCGCGGCGGCTGGGCGAAGAAGACGCTCGCCACGCAGCTCGCGAGCTGGGCGGCGCTCCGGCACGCGACCGTCCTCTACACGCAGGAGAGCTATAGCTCCGAGGGGGGCTGCGTGTACCCGCTCGCGTACGTCGAGCCCTATCCGGCGTTCTACGACGCGTTCGCCGGGTTCGCGCGGCTCGCGGCGGGGCGGCTCCGGGCGCTGCCGGCGAAGGACGCGCGCGTCCGGCGCGCGCTCCGGCCGATCATCGGCTACTACGCGCGCTTCGCGGGGCACCTCGAGCGGCTCGCGTCGCTCGCGCGGAAGGAGCTCGCCGGCGAGCCCTTCACGAAGGCCGAGCAGCGGTTCCTGAGGCACACGGTGCAGCAGCACGACAGCGGCGACGACGACTACATGCCGACCATCACCTGGGACGGCTGGTATATGGACCTCGTCTACCGCGCGGGCCGCGACGACGGGCGGGCGCTCGCGGTGCGCCCGACCATCGCGGACGTCCACACGGACGCGCACACGGCGACGGTGCTCGCGGCGGCGACCGGGGGCGTCGACCTCGCGATCGTCGCGATCGACCACGGCGGGGACCGGGCGATCTACGTCGGCCCGGTGACGACGTACTACGAGGTCCAGACGCCGGCGAGCGCGCGCCTCGACGACGCCGCCTGGGCGGCGCGCTTCGACGAGGACACGCCGCCCCCCGGCTACCCGACGTGGCTCGCGCCGTACCGGACGGAGCTCCCGAGCGAGGCGGCGGCGCCGTGATGGGCGCGGCGCGGCGGGCGCGAATGGTGTAGGGTCGGCGCCTCGCTCGGAGGGGCGCATGCTCGAGGTCTACATCGACGCGGACGCCTGTCCGGTGAAGGACGAGACGTACCGCGTGGCGCTCCGGCACGGGTTCCCCGTGTGGGTGGTCGCGAACCAGTACATCCAGACCCCGCGCGAGGGGGATGTGAAGCTCGTCACGGTGAAGCGCGGCGAGGACTCGGCGGACGACTGGATCGCCGAGCGCGCCGGGCCGGGCGACATCGTGATCACGGCGGACATCCCGCTCGCGTCGCGGGCGCTCGCGCGCGGGGCGCGGGTCCTCGGGCCGCGGGGGCGGGAGTTCGACGCGGAGGGCATCGGCGACGCGCTCGCGTCGCGCGAGCTCTCCTCGCAGCTCCGCGAGATGGGCGTCCAGACCGGGGGGCCGCCGCCGTTCACGAAGCAGGACCGGTCGGCGTTCCTGAACCGGCTCGACGCGCTCGCGCACGCCGTCAAGCGCGGGCGCTGACGCTCAGAGCACGGCGGCGAGGGCCTCGGCGTCGGGGAAGAGGCCGAAGATCCCGCCCGTGTGCACGAAGACGACGCGGCGGCCGAGGCGCGTCGGATCGGCGCGGAGGAGCGTCACGACGGCGCGGAGGGCCTTGTTCGTGTAGACGGGGTCGAGGACGAGGCCGTCCCCGCGGGCGACGTCGCGGAGGAAGGCGAGCTCCTCCGGCGTGGACAGCGCGTAGCCGCGGCCGACGAAGCCGTCGATGACGTCGAAGTCGGCGTCGTCGAGGGCGGGGAGGCCGTAGGCGGCGTGGGCCTCGGCGCCGATGCGGCGGACGATCGCGCGGAAGGTGGCCTCGTCGTCGCAGACCGCGACGCCGCGGGCGATCGTCGGGAGGCCGGCGGCCTTGAAGCCGAGCGCGAGGCCGGCGAGGGTCCCGCCGGAGCCCGTCGCGACGACGACGCTGTCGGCGGGCTCGTCGCCCCATTGGGCCGCCATCTCGTGGGCGGCGTCGACGTAGCCCCAGGCGCCGAGCGCGCTCGAGCCCCCCTCGGGGATGACGACGGCGCGGGCGCCGGGGGCGTCGCGCTCGAGCTCGGCGGCGAGGGCGGCCATGACGCGCTCGCGGTCGCGGTAGCCGTCGGGGGTGACGAAGCGGAGCTCGGCGCCGGCGAGGCGGTCGAGGAGCTGGTTTCCGGCCGGCGGGGAGGAGAGGTCGGCCGCGGTGCCGCTCGGCGTGCGGAGGACGAGGACGGGCACGAGGCCGAGGGGGCGGGCGGCGAGCGCCGTGGCGCGGCAGTGGTTCGACTGGGCCCCGCCGCAGGTGATGACGTGGGTCGCGCCGCGGGCGAGCGCGTCGTGGAGGAGGTAGTCGAGCTTCCGGATCTTGTTCCCGGAGAGGTGGGAGCCCGTGAGATCGTCGCGCTTGACGAGGAGCTCGACGCCGAGCTCGGCGGAGAGGCGCGGCAGCGGCTGGAGCGGCGTCGGGCGGGCGGCGAGGGCGAGGCGGTCGGGGCGGTTCATGGCTGCCATCATGGCGGAGAACGCGGTCGTCGGCACCTCTTCGTTGCCGGCACGCGCCGCGGGACGCTATCGTGGGAGGGCTACGCTCGACGCCGTGTCACGGAACAAAACAGGTCAAGGCGGTGTCGAGGGGAGACGATCGATCGCGTGGCGGCCCCCGGGTGAGGGCCGGACGTTGGAGCTCGGGTGAGGTGAGATGGGCGTCGTGTCGGGAGCAGGGAGCGTGATGAGGCGGTGGGCGTGGCTCGCCGTCGCCGGCGCCGCGCTCGGCGGCTGCGCGACGGGCCCGCGCGCGACGCTCATCGAGATGGACCCGATGCGCTTCGAGGCGACGCGCGAGGGCGGCGAGACGCGGGTCGAGCAGATGGACCCGAAGGTGCTCTTCGGCGAGGCGGGGCGGGCGTTCGAGACGGCCGACTACCGGACGGCCGCGCACAAGTACCGGCTCGTGCACGAGCGGTTCCCGGAGAGCGAGTACGCGACGGTCAGCGCCTACAACGGAGCGCTCTCGCTCGAGCGGGACGGGCGCTGCGACGAGGCGATCGGGCTCTACGAGGACGTCGTGACGGCGACGGCGGGCAGCAAGGACGCGCAGGACTCGCTCTTCCGGGTGGCGGCGTGCCAGGAGCAGCTCGCGCGCTGGCAGGGGCTCGAGAAGACGGCCGAGCGGATCCTGGCCCCCCACTACGACCGCATCGGGGTCGTGGAGCGGATCGCGGCGCTCGCCGAGCGGGGGCTCGCGCGGCAGCACGAGGGGCGGCTCGCCGAGGCGGAGCGCGACTACAAGGAGGCGCTCGCGCTCTACCAGCAGAACCTCGAGAACCGGGCGCTCCAGCAGAGCCCGCAGGTGTCGCTCGCGCAGCTGCAGATCGGGGAGATCTATCGGGAGCTCTTCGCGTCGATCCGCTTCAAGCTGCCGCTCGAGACGATGGCGCGGGACCTCGAGGACAAGTCGAACTTCTTCCTGATGGCGCAGAGCGCCTACCTGAAGGCGCTGCGCCTGCAGCACCCCGACTACGCCGTCGTGAGCGGCTACCGGCTCGGCGCGCTCTACGAGGTCATGTACGACGACATGATGGCGGCGGAGATCCCGACCGAGCTCACGCGGGAAGAGGTCGAGCTCTACTACGAGGAGCTGAAGAAGAAGATCCGGCCGCTGCTGGTGCGCGCGATCGACATCTACGAGCGGAACCTGCGGATGGGGCAGCGCTTCGGGAAGCAGGGCGAGTGGGTGAAGCGCACCGAGGCGAGCCTCGCGAGGCTGAAAGAGGTGCTGAGGCAGGACTCGACGCGCGAGGCCGAGGCGGAGCTCAGGCGGGCTACGAATTGACCTCCTTGGGTTGATTGCGCCCGCCCCCGCCCAGAGCAGAGAGCGCTGTCGCCGGGCCTTCGCGCGTCTGGCCAGCGGCAGTCCGCGTGGTGATCGAGAGCCGTCATGGCGGTGCTGGCCACGGTCCGGGAGAGGGTCGCGCCAAGTGGGAAACGCGCAGAGGGAGACGCGACCGGCATCCTCGAATCCAAAGCTGACTCTGCGTCGTTGCGTCTTGGCGCCTTGGCGCGAGCCAATTCCCCACCGGTCTGATCGCACACCCCCGAGTCAGACAGCCTCTGATTCGACGCGCCTTCGAGCCTTTGCGCGAGAACCTGCCATCACCCCGTGCTTTGCCACAGGGAAGGTCGGCTCGAGGGGATCGCGCCCAGCGGCCCTCGGCCCCTGAGGCCGTGAGAGTCGTGGGTTATGGGCCCTTGGGTGTTCGCGATAAGCGTCCCGCCCGCTTTCGGGGCGACGGCGGGTACGGTATAGAGTTACTCGCCACCCGCGCTGCGGGGCAGACGAGATGACCTGCATGGATTCGGAGAGCGACCTTGCAGCGAGGAGTCCTCAAACCCACCGTGTATGCGTTCGTCGCCACGGCCGTCCTGGGCGCGCTCATCGTCCTCGGCTCGCGCAACCTCGCTCACTTCGACGCGGCCCTCGTCGCCTACACGTTCGCGATCCTGTTCGCGACCTTCGGCCTCACCTATCGCTACGTCATGTGGCTGCAGCGGCCGCCGACCCGGCTCTACTGGCGCCGCGGCTGGAGGCTGCTCTTCGCCCGCGGCCTCCGCCTGCGCCGCCTCGGGCGCGGCGTCCGTCGCGTCGCCGCCGACATGGTCGCCAACCGCTTCATCTTCAAGCGCGGCCGCGTGCGCGGGCTCACCCACCTCTGCATCATGTGGGGCACGCTGCTGGCCGCCGCGATCACCTTCCCCCTGGTCTTCGGCTGGCTCCACTTCGCCCCCGTCCCGGGCGACCTCAGCCTCTATCGCGTCGTCGTCTTCGGCTTCCCCACCTTCACCTTCCCCATCGAGTCACTCGGCGCCTTCATCCTCTTCCACGGCCTCGTGTGGGCGTCCTTCCTCGTCATCATCGGCGTCATGTTGGCCATGCGCCGGCGGATGCGCGAGGGCGGCGCGGCGACGCTGCAGCGCTTCGCCGAGGACTTCCTGCCCCTCTTCCTCCTCTTCGCCGTCAGCGTCACCGGCCTCATGCTGACCGCCAGCTACACGTGGATGAAGGGCGCCGGCTACGACTTCATCGCCATCCTCCACGCCATCACCGTCATCGCCACCTTCCTCTGGCTGCCGTTCGGGAAGCTCTTCCACATCTTCCAGCGCCCCGCCCAGCTCGGCGTCGGGCTCTACAAAGACCTCGGCCACGACGGCCCGCACGCGGCCTGCCGCCGCTGCGGCGCCGCGTTCACGTCGCTCGCCCACGTCCACGACCTCATCGCGGTCACGGCCGAGCTCGGCTACGACTATCGCGTCGAGGACCCGGCCGCGCCCGCCATCGCCGCGCTCGGCGCCACCACGCCCCCCGCCGTCGAGCACTACCAGTGGATCTGCCCGCCCTGCCGTCGCGCGTCGCTCGCCCTCGCGCAGGGCCGCCTCTGGGCCGGCGTACGCGGCGGGGACACCCTCGCCGTCGCGGCCCACCCGCCCTCCGCGCGTCCCCCCACGCCGCGCTACGCCAACCCCGGGCGCGCCGAGGGCCCGCTCGGCGACGAGGACGCGCACAACTTCCACCCTTGACCCCGCGCCGCGCGCGGCGCGACGCGAACGAGGGACCTGACCATGCCCGTACCCGACCCCGAGAACCTGGCGCTGCTCGCGCGCTTCGGACCCCACCGCGCCTATGAGCGCGATCGCCGCGAGGCCCCGGGCGCGGACGAGCACCTCGTCAAGACGCATTGCTGCTTCTGCGGCCAGCAGTGCGGCATCCAGCTCAAGGTGCGCGACGACGCGGTCGTCGGCTTCGAGCCCTGGTACGACTTCCCCTTCAACAAGGGCAAGCTCTGCCCGAAGGGCATCAAGCGCTACCTCCAGAACCAGCACCCCGACCGCCTCGTCCGCGCCTACGCGAAAGACGCGAGCGCCCGCGAGGGGTTCCGCGCGCTGGCCTACGACGAGGCCATCACGCGCGTCGCCGCCGAGATCACGCGCATCCAGACGCGGTTCGGGCGCGACGCCTTCGCGGTGCTGAGCGGCGCGAGCCTCACCACCGAGAAGACCTACCTGATGGGCAAATTCGCCCACATGGCGCTTCGCACGGCAAATATCGATTACAACGGCCGCCTCTGCATGGTGAGCGCCGGCGCCGGCAACAAGAAGGCCTTCGGCGTCGACCGCGGCGCCAACCCCTGGGACGACCTCCTCGGCGCCGAGGTGATCTTCATCGCCGGCGCCAACATCGCCGAGTGCGCGCCCATCACCACCGACTACGTGTGGCAGGCGCGCGAGCGCGGCGCCAGGATCATCGTCGTCGACCCGCGATTGACACCGCTCGCGCGCACGGCCGACCTCTTCCTGCCGGTGAAGCCCGGCCGCGACGTGGCGCTCTTCAACGGCATCGTGCACCTGATGATCGCCAATGACTGGGTCGACCGCGCGTTCATCGAGGAGCACACCGTCGGCTTCGACGCGCTCACGGCGCACGTCGCCGAGTGGACCCCGGCGCATACGGCCGAGGTGACCGGCATCGCCGAGCCGCTCATCCGCCAGGCGGCGGAGCTCTGGGGGCGGGCCAAGACGAGCTTCCTCATGCACGCGCGCGGCATCGAGCACCACAGCCACGGCGTGCAGAACGTGCTCGGCGCGATCAACATGGTGCTCGCCTCCGGGCGTATCGGGCGCGAGTTCTGCGGCTACGCCACCATCACCGGCCAGGCCAACGGGCAAGGCGGGCGCGAGCACGGCCAGAAGTGCGACCAGCTCCCGGGCGGGCGCGACCTCGCGAACCCCGAGCACCGCGCCTACATCGCCGGCGTCTGGGGCATCGCCCCCGAGGAGCTGCCGCAGCCGGGGGTCGACGCCTACGAGATCTTCCGCAAGGTCGACCAGGGCGAGATCCGCGGGCTGCTCTCGATCTGCTTCAACCCGCTGGTCTCGCTGCCCGACAACAACTTCATCCGGGCCATGCTCGAGAAGCTCGAGTTCTACGTCGCCATCGACTTCTTCATGAGCGAGACCGCGCGCTACGCCGACGTCGTCCTGCCCGGCTCCCTCCACGAGGAGGACGAGGGCACGGTGACCCAGGTCGAGGGCCGCGTCATCAAGATCAACAAGGCCGTGCCATGCCCGGGCGAGGCGCGCCAGGACTGGGTGATCATCCAGGACATCGCGCGCGCGCTCGGCCGCGAGCGGGGGCTCACCTTCGCGAGCCCGGAGGCCATCTTCGACGAGCTGCGCGTCGCCTCGCGCGGCGGCGTCTGTGACTACTCGGCCATCACCTACGCCAAGATCGAGCAGCAGTACGGCGTCTTCTGGCCGTGCCCCGACACGGGGCCGGACGGCGAGCCGACCCCCGGGCACCGCGGCACGGTGCGCCTCTTCGAGCCCGGCTCGTGGAACCCCATCGCGCGCGGGGCCGGGCCCTTCTACTTCCCCGACGGCAAGGCGCGCTTCAACCTGTCGCAGTACTCGCCGCCGCGCGAGGAGGTCGACGGCGACTACCCGATCATCCTGACCACCGGCCGCGTGGTGAGCCACTTCCTGTCGGGGAACCAGACGCGCCGCATCGGGCCGCTGGTCGACCACTGCCCGGAGCCCAGGGTCGAGGTGCACCCGCGCCTCGCCGAGCACCTCGGCGTCATCGACGGCGACTGGGTGCGCGTCAGCTCGCGTCGCGGGGAGTGCACCGTGCAGGCGAGCGTCGTCCGCACGATCCGCCCCGACACGGTGTTCATCCCGTATCACTGGGCGGGCAGGAAGAGCGTCAATCAGCTCACCATCGCGGCGCAGGACCCCATCTCGAAGATCCCCGAGTACAAGGTGTGCGCCGTCAAGCTCGAGAAGGCCGCGGCGCCCGCGGACCGCGCGGACCTCGAGCCCCAGCAATAGCGAGAGTGAGGCAACGCATGGCGGTAGCGAGCGATCTCCACTTCTACGTCGACGCGGCGCGCTGCATCGGCTGTAACGCGTGCGTCCAGGCGTGCAGCGAGTGTGACAGTCACAAGGGCCAGTCGATGATCCAGCTCGATCTCATCGACGCGCTGCGGTCGCCGCAGACCGCGCCGGTGGTGTGCATGCACTGCGACTCGCCGACCTGCGCCGAGGTGTGTCCGGCGGACGCCATCAAGCGCACGGAGGACGGGGTGGTGCTCTCGGCGCGGAAGCCCCGCTGCATCGCGTGCAACAACTGCGTGCTCGCGTGCCCCTTCGGCGTGCCCAAGATGAACACCGAGATGGGGCTCATGATGAAGTGTGACATGTGCTACGACCGCACCTCGGTCGGCAAGAAGCCCATGTGCGCGTCGGTGTGCCCGAGCCAGGCACTCTTCTACGGCACGCGCGAGGAGATCGAGCGCCTGAGGCCCCGCTCGCAGGCGATCCAGACGTTTCGGTTCGGCCGCCAGACCATCACTACGCGGGTGCGCATGCTGGTGCCGCGGGAGGCGCCCGCGCGGCTGTCGGTGACGGACGGCTTCGGCGACCCGGGCATCGGTCACGAGGTCGACGAGGACGTGTTCACCAACATCTTCGTCGGGAGGGAGAGCGCATGAGCACGCCCAGGCCCACCTCCGCGCCCGGACAGCCGGGCCCGAGCGACCGCCCCGATCGCGACCCGGACGACCTCACCGTGGCGCCGGACGGGCGGCCCGCGCGTGAGCAGCCCGCGTGGCGACGCGAGTTCCCGATCGACTGGTCGGCCGACGAGTACGTCTCGCGGCGCGCCATGATGCGCTTCATGACCCTCACGAGCGCCGCTTTCGTGGCGGGCCAGGCGTGGCTCGCGGTGAGCACGGCGGTGAAGGGCGCCGAGCCGGCGGTCGCGCGCCGCGCCATAGCGCGGGTCGACGAGCTGGCGATCGGCGGGGTGCGGGTGTTCCAGTACCCCGAAGGGAGCCCGCCGCGCCTCCTGATCCGCCTCGACGCGACGCGTTTCGTCGCCTACGACCAGGCCTGCACGCACCTCTCCTGCCCGGTGGTGCCCGAGCCGAAGGTCGGAAAGCTCCACTGCCCGTGCCATCATGGCTGGTTCGACATCGAGACGGGCCGCCCGCTGGCGGGGCCGCCGCGACGGCCGCTGCCGCGCGTCCGCCTCGCGGTCGAGGACGGGGTCGTCTACGCGACCGGGATCGACCCCGCGGGGGTCGCGTGAGCCGCCCGCAGCCGGTCGAGCGCGCGCCGCGCAGGAAGCGCCTCGAGATCGTCAACGCGATGCTCTTGTTGGTGGTGCTCATCAACGTCCTCCAGCTCTGGCTCTTCACGGCTACGGTGCACGCGGTGCTCGGCGGCGACGCCGAACCGGTGTGGCCGGCCGGGCTCGCGAGTCTCGCCTGCCTCGGGCTGAACCTCGGGCTCCTCTGGTATCTGCGGCGGCTGGACCGATGATGGCGGAGGCGGCGCCACCGCGGCCGCGAGGGCGCCTCGATGAGGAGCTGGCGAGCTTCTTCCCGGGCTACTTCGCGCTGGTCATGGCGACCGGCATCGTGTCGGTCGCGTGCTCGCGGCTGGGGCTCGGGGGGATGGCGGTCGCGCTCCTGGTCGTCAACGTCGTCGCGTACGGGGCGCTGTGGACGCTGACGATTCTGCGGCTCGCGCGCCACGGCGGCCGCGTCTGGGCCGATCTCACGAACCACGGCCGTTCGCCCGGCTTCTTCACGCTCGTCGCGGGCACCTCGGTGCTCGGCGTCGAGCTCGTCATCGTTGCCGGGCTCCCGGGCGTCGCGACCGTGCTCTGGGCGCTCGCGATCGTGCTCTGGGTGCTGGTCACCTACACGTTCGTGGCGGCGCTCACGGTGAAGCGGGACAAGCCCCCGCTCGGCGTCGGCATCAACGGCGGCTGGCTCCTGGCGGTCGTCGCGACGCAGTCCATCGCGGTCCTCGGGGTCGTGCTCGCGGGCGGCGACGCCCCGGGCCCCGGGAGCGAGCTCTCCTTGTTCATCTGTCTCGCGTTCCACCTGGTCGGCTGCTTCCTCTACCTGCCGCTCATCACCATCATCCTCCAGCGCTTCACGTTCAGCCCGCTGGACCCCGCGGATCTCACGCCGCCCTATTGGATCAGCATGGGCGCGGGGGCCATCACGACGCTCGCCGGGGCGAACCTCATGTTGGCGGCGCCGAGCTGGACGGTCCTGGGCGAGGTCCGCCCGTTCCTGGTGGGCTTCACCCTCTTCTTCTGGGCCGTCGCGAGCTGGTGGATCCCGCTGCTCGTGATCCTGGGCGTCTGGCGGCACGTCATCGCGCGCTTTCCGCTGCGCTACGACCCGCAGTACTGGGGGCTCGTCTTTCCGCTCGGCATGTACAGCGTGTGTACGCTGCGCCTGGCGGAGGCCCTGGAGCTGCCGCTCTTGCGGTCCATCCCCGCGGTCTTCGTCTACGTCGCGCTCGGCGCCTGGGCGCTCACGTTCTTCGGCCTCGTCCGGCGGACGGCGCAGGTGTTGCGCGCGCTCGCGACGAGGCGGCCACCCGTCGAGGTCAGGTAGTATGCAGATCGATCGCTACATCGCGCCGCCCGGGGCGCGCGCGCCCGGGCTCTTCGAGCGGCCGGTGTGGGGCCTCGGGTTCCGCCCCTTCTTCCTCCTGGCCGGCGCGTTCGCGGCGCTGTGGCTCGTGCTCTGGCTGCTGGCGCTCTTCGTGGCGCGTTTGCCGCTGGCGGCGAGCGGCGCCGACTGGCACGCCCACGAGATGGTGTTCGGCTTCGGGGTAGCCGTCCTCGCCGGCTTCCTCCTCACGGCGGCGCGGAACTGGACGAAGCAGCGTACCCCGACGGGCGGCCGGCTCGCGGGGCTCGCGCTCCTGTGGCTCCTGGGCCGGCTCGTCATGCTCGTCGGCGCGCGTCTCCCGGGCTGGCTCGTGGCCACGGTCGACGTCGCCTTTCTGCCGGTGTTCGCCCTCTTCCTCGCGCTGCCCCTGTGGCGCGCCGGGAGCCGGCGCAATTATCCCTTCGTGGCGCTCCTGCTGGCGCTCGGCGGCGTGAACGTGCTGTTCCACCTGGAGCCGCTGCTCCGGCTCTGGACGATGACGGTCGCGGTCGAGGTGATGGTGGTCTTCCTGGTCGTGATGGGGGGGCGGGTCATCCCATTCTTCACGCGCAACGCGCTTCCGGGCGCGCGGGTGCGGTCGTGGCCGTGGCTCGACGCGCTCGCGATCGCCTCGAGCGTGGCCTATCCGCTCGTGCAGCTGGGCGGCCTCGGCCGCGCGTCCGACCTCGTCGCGCTCCTCGCGGCCGCGTCCAACCTGGCGCGGCTCGCCGGCTGGGACTCGCTCCGGACGAGGCGGGCGCCCATCCTGTGGGTGCTCCATCTGGGCTACCTGTGGATCGGGGTCGGTTACCTGCTGCTCGGCCTCGGGCGCTGGGTCCCGGCGCTCTACGGCTCGGCCCCGCTGCACGCGCTCACGGTGGGCGCGCTCGGCACGCTCACGCTCGGGATGATGGCGCGCGTGAGCCTCGGCCACACCGGGCGCCCTCTCACCCTGCCGCGCTCGATGTCGGTGGCGTTCGGACTGGTGACTGTGGGCGCCTTGGCGCGGGTCGTCTTGCCGCTCGCGTCGCCGCATCTCCTGACGGGCGCGCTGGTGGTCTCGGGGATCGCGTGGTCGTGCGCGTTCGCGCTGTTCGTCGCGGTGTACTGGCCGATCCTCACGCGGCCACGCGTCGACGGGGCGCCCGGATAGTCCTTCAGGTTGTCTTCCATCAGGTTGTCTTTCAAGGAGTCACCCATGGCGTTGGAACATGTTGGTCCGGGCGAGGTCGTCGCAGTGCGCGGAGAGGGCTTGCTGCTCGCCGGGGAGCGGACGGCGGCGCTGGTCAAGACGCAGCACTTCGAGCTCATCCGGATGGTCCTGCCGGCGACGAAGATCATCGCCGAGCATCTGGTGGACGGGCCCATCGTGCTGCAGTGCCTCGAAGGCGCGGTCATCGTGACGGTGGGCGGTACGGCGCACGTGATCGCGGCGGGGGAGCTGATCCACCTCGGTCCGCGCACACCGCACGCGCTCGAGGCGACCGAGGACAGCGCGCTCCTGCTGACGGTCGTCTTCGTCTGAGTGCCACACATGACCCGGCCGCGCGCAGACGGCGTCGGGGTAGGCGCCGTCAGCCATTCCCGACGAACGCCGCCGCCGCGACAGCGGCGAGGTAGCACGTCAGCCCCCCGGCGACGAACGCCCCGGCGATCGTGGTCCGCCTGAGCTGCGTGTCGCGCCGCTCGATGACCCGCACGATCGTCGCGACCAGGTCGTCCTCGAGCTCCTGCGACACCCACCGGATGGCCGTCATCACGTTCAGGCAGATGATCGCCGCGATCAGCGTCAGCGCGATGCCCATCACCATCGCGATGGCCGAGAACGACGCCGCCGTCACCATCCTCGGCCCCGAGAACCCCGTGACCGTGATGATGAGGCCGCAGAGCCCCATCATCGTCTGCGCCTGGCTCCGGACCGCCGTGAGCTGGCTCACGAGGTAGTTCAGGAGCGCGCTCGGCTGCCCCTCGAAGAGGGTCATCAGCCGCCTCGCGGCGTCGGTCGCGGAGGTCGCGGGCAGGTCTTGCACGGTGTCATCGTCCTCGTGACGGAGGGACGCCGCGGACGTCGCCGCCCGCGCCGGGCGCAGCCACTCTCGCGCGACCGCGGGCGCGCGGCGCCTCGATCACGGCGTCGTCGACGTCGTCTGCGGCTCGCCCTGCGGCGGGATGTCGCCCGGGAGCACGCCGCCCGACTGGCGGTAGGCCTCCTGCTCCTGGCGCAGCTGCTCCTGGTAGTCCGAGGTCAGCTCGACGTCGCCGTCCGCCATCTTCGCCGCGAGGTAGCTCTCGTACCAGCCGCGGTAGATGCGACGCTGCTTCTCGAACGTGAGCCGCTCCTCGATCTCCTTCTTCTCGTCCGCGGTCAGCGGCTCCGCCGCCTTCTTCTCGAGGAAGCGCGCCACGACGCGGTGCTTGTAGGGCTCGATCGCCTCGCTGATGTCGATGACCGGCTGCGCCTCGCTCGCCGCGAAGGCGGCCTTCACGAAGTCCGCGCTCTGCCCGACGCCGCCGATGAACGGCACCTGCGTCGGGAGCCCCGGCCCGTAGCTCTTGAGCCGCGAGAACGGCTGCGACTCCTTCACCTCGAGGGCCTTGCCGCCCTCGCCGGGGTACTGCTTCGCCACCTCGGCGAGCACGTCCGCGAGCTTCTTCGCCGGGTCCTTCTTCGCCTCGGCGAGCACCGCGTCCGCGAGCGTCGCCGCGAACGCCTCCGCCTTCTCGTCGCGGAGGAGCGACTTCCCGAGCTCGAGCCGCACGTCGTCGAGCGTCTTCGTGACGGCCGGCATGGTGCCCTCGACGCGCACGATCCAGAAGGCGTCGGGCGTCTCGAGGACACCGCTCAGCTCGCCGTCCGCGAGCGTCGGCACGGCCGTCGCGATGGCGGCGCCGAACGGCGGCGCGCCCAGGTCCTTCTCGCTCACCGGCTGCGCGAGCAGCCCGCCGGTCGCCTTGCTCGGCGCCGTGCTGTTCGCCTCGGCGAAGGTCGCGAACGCCTTCGTGACCGGGTCGACCCCGTCCTCGCCGACCGGCTCGGCCTTCGCCGCCTCGAGGGCCGTGGCGAGCTCGGTCCGCAGCGCCTCCGCCTTCGTCTTCGCCTCGGCGCGCTGCGCCTCGAGGGCCGTCTTCTGCTCGGGCGTCGCGTCCGCCGCCGCCGCCTCGACGTCCGGCGCGTCGAGCTTGATGACCCGCAGCGACCACTTCTTCGGGGTCGTGTAGTCCGTATCCTTCTTCTTGTCGTACGCGGCGGCGATCTGCTCCTGATGGCCCGCGATCCAGTTGTCGAGCTCGTCGCCCGCGACCGGCACGAAGGGCGCCACCGAGCGCTTGTCGAACGTCACGTACTCGACCTTGACCGTCTCCGCCGAGAGCTTGTGCTCCGCCTCGATCTCCGTCTGGCTCGCGCTCACCGCGCCGACCATGAGCTCGATCACGCGCTCGCGCAGGAGCTCCTCCTTCACGAACGCCTCGAACGCCGGCGGCCCCGTCTGGAGCGATCCGCGGATGAAGTTGTTCCAGGCGGTCTCATCGAACTCGCCGGTCTCCTCGCTCTTGAACTGCTCGGTGAGGAGCGTCAGCCGCTGGCTCATCTCCTCGTTCGTGATCGACATGCCGTGCTCGCGCGCGTACTGCGCGACGAGCCGCGTCTCGACCAGCTCGTCGACGAGCTTCTGGAACTTGATGGGCCCGATCTCGCGCGGGTCGCGACCGAAGCGCGCGCCCGAGTAGGGCCCGGTGAGCCCCAGCTGGCCGAGGCGCGTCGCCTGGTAGCGCTGCATGTAGGCGCCGGCGTTCTGCGAGTTGTTGCGCGGCGACGGCGGGCTGTACGACAGCGCGTCGGCGACGGCGACGTCCTGCATGCCGACCTCCCGCCCGTCGACCTCGGCCACGACCGCCGTGCTGCCCGGGCCGCCCCGGCCGCCGCACGCCTGGTCGGGCGAGATCGCGCCGAACGTGAACGCGAACACGATGATGAGGATCGTGAACACGAGGTAGATCAGGAACGATCGAGAGTGCTTGCGCAGGATGTCGAGCATCGGTCTCTGGCCGTCCGGGATGACGTCGTTCGGGCCACGTGTTAGGGGCCCTCCCGAACGGAGCGCGGTAACTAGCGCATGCGCTCGGGAAACGTCAACTTCGCATTGGGCGCCCCTTTGGGAGGGGGCATGATGCACTCGTTCTGGCAGGACCCCGCCGCTTCTGCTAGGAAGCCGGCTCGTTCGGCCTCAGGGAGTCCATGTTCGACTGGCTCTACAGCCTGTTCTCCAACGATCTCGCGATCGACCTCGGCACGGCAAACACCCTCATCTACGTGAAGGGCAAGGGCATCGTGTCGTGTGAGCCGTCGGTCGTCGCGGTCCAGAAGGACGGGCGCGGGTCGCGTCGCGTGCTCGCGGTCGGGAAGGACGCGAAGGAGATGCTCGGGCGCACGCCGGGCTCCATCGTCGCCATCCGCCCGATGAAGGACGGCGTCATCGCCGACTTCGAGATCACCGAGGCGATGCTCCGCTACTTCATCCTGAAGGCGCACAACCGGCGCACCCTCGTGCGCCCGCGCATCATCATCTGCGTGCCCTACGGCATCACCGAGGTCGAGCGCCGCGCCGTCCGCGAGAGCGCCGAGAACGCGAGCGCCCGCGAGGTCTACCTCATCGAGGAGCCCATGGCCGCGGCCATCGGCGCGGGCCTGCCGATCACCGAGCCCTCGGGCAACATGATCGTCGACATCGGCGGCGGCACGACCGAGGTCGCCGTCATCAGCCTCGCGGGCATCGTCTACTCGAAGTCCATCAAGTGCGGCGGCGACAAGATGGACACCGCCGTCATCAACCACATCAAGCGCAAGTACAACCTCCTCATCGGCGAGCGCACCGCCGAGAACATCAAGTGCTCGATCGGCACGGCCTACCCGACCGACGAGGTCATGACGATGGAGGTCAAGGGCCGCGACCTCATCAGCGGGATCCCGAAGACCATCACCATCAACTCGGACGAGGTGCGCGAGGCGCTCGCCGAGCCGATCTACCAGATCGTCGAGGCCGTGCGGCACGCGCTCGAGGGCACGCCCCCCGAGCTCGCCGCCGACATCGTCGACAAGGGGATCGTCCTCGCCGGAGGCGGCGCGCTGCTCAGGAACATCGACATCCTCCTGCGCGAGGAGACCGGGCTGCCCGTGATGATCGCCGACGACCCCATGAGCGCGGTCGTCCTGGGAAGCGGGAAGGCCCTCGACTCGTTGGCGCTGCTCAAGGGCGTGGCGATCCAGGGGTGACCGCGGGCGCCGCGTCGGGGAGCCGGAGAGTATGGGGAACGAACACCGGGCGGTGCCGCGCGCGGGTTTCGAGGCCGACGGGCGCTGGGGCGCACCGGTTCTCGACTCGGCGGAAAACCGTAGTATCGTCGCGGCCCTGGACGCACCGGCGGCCCTGCTGCGCCGCGCGGGCGTCAGGTAGGTAGCCGCACGTGCGTGAGTTCTTCCAGCGCCATCGTCCCGCGTTCCTGGCCTTCTTCGGCCTGACGGTGCCGCTCTTCCTGCTCTACGTCCACGGGCGCTCGCCGCGGAAGACGACCGTCGTCGAGGTCGCCCTCATGAAGGTGACGAGCCCCGTGCAGCGCGCGGCGTCGCGCGTCATGCGCGGCCTCACCGACATCTGGGACGGCTACGTCGCGCTCGTCGACGTGCACGAGGAGAACGAGCGCCTGCACGACGAGATCGGCCTCCTGAAGGAGCACGCCGACCGCGCGAGCCAGCTCGAGCTCGAGAACCAGCAGCTCCGCGAGATGCTCGACTTCAAGCGCGAGCGCCCCGAGCTCGTGACCGTCGGCGCGCACATCGTCGGGAAGGACGTCTCCCCCTACGCGCGCGTCCTCCGCATCGCCCTCGACGTCGGCGACGGCACGGTCCGCGAGGACATGCCCGTCATCGACTCCGACGGCGTCGTCGGGCGCGTCCACCGCGTCGCCGGCGACGTCGCCGAGGTCATGCTCCTCGTCGACGCCCGCTCGACCGTCAACGTGAAGGTCTTCGGCAAGCGCGTCATCGGCACGGTGACCGGCACCAGCTCGCCGTCGAGCTACGTGTCGCGCATGAGCTACCTCCACAAGGCCGAGCCCCTCGAGAAGGGCGATCTCCTCGTGACCTCCGGGTACGACAAGGTCTTCCCGCCGGGGCTCAAGGTCGGCTACATCCGCTCGCTCGAGGAGCGGCAGCGCGACGTCGAGTACGAGCTCGAGGTCACGCCGGCCGTGAACTTCAGCGACCTCGACATCGTGCACGTCATCGTCGACGTGAAGTCCGACCCCGTCGCGCGCCCGGCGCCGGAGACGCCATGAGGAACCTCGCGGTCGTCCTGCTCGGGTTCTTCCTGCTCGCGCTGCTCTCGCCGCTGCTCTACGAGCTCGGCGTCGCGCGCTACGTGCCCGACCTCGTCCTCTGCATGACGATCTACCTCGGGCTCACCTCGAGCTTCGGGCGCGGGCTCGGCGTGGCGCTCCTCCTCGGGCTCCTGAAGGACGGCTTCTCCCTCGGCTCGCCCGTCGGCATGTACATGGAGATTGGCGCCATCGCCTACCTCGTGTCCTTCCGCCTCTCGCGCCGCCTCGTCCTCCGCGGCCCCGTCGGGGCCATGCTCGTCTCGTTCGTGTTCAGCCTCGGCGCGTCGATCGTCGAGCTCGTGCTCTCGCTCGTCTTCGTGCGCGACTTCGGCGACGGCGAGAGCGGCCCCGGCCTCATCCTCGTGTCGATGATCCCGCAGGCCCTGATGACGGCGCCGTTCGGCATCATCGTGTTCTGGCTCATGGACCGCCTCGACGCGCTGACCACGCGCAAGACGGACTCGGTGTTCCTGTGAACGCGATGATCGCCGACACCGAGGACATGCGCATCCGGCGCCGCTTCGCGATCGTCGTCGTGATGTTCACGGTGCTCTTCGTGGTCCTCATGGGGCGCTTCTTCTGGATCCAGATCGTCCGCGGCGACGAGTACCGCGAGCGGGCGCGCGTGAGCTTCACGACGACCGAGCGCCTGCCCGCGCGGCGCGGCAAGATCCTCGATCAGAACGGCGAGGTGCTCGCGAAGAACGTCGCGGCCTTCCACCTGAAGATCCTCCCGCACGCGCTCCGCGACCCGGCCGTCCGGGCGCCCGTGATGAACCGGCTCGCGGCGATCCTCACGCTCACGCACGCCGAGAAGGACCAGCTCGAGCACGAGATCGAAGACCACCTCGAGAACAAGCAGGGCTGGATCGAGATCGAGCTCGGGCGCCCCCTCGTGTCGACGACGTGCCCCTACGACGGCAACGATCTCGCGCTCGTGACGCCCGAGACCGCCGCCGCCAACGCGCTCCTCCAGTGCCCCGTCTGCGGCATCGTCCACGAGGCGGTCACGGGCGACGCGGAGCGCTGCCCGCACGACGGCGCGCGCCTCACCTGGGACGCCGACAAGCACAGCGCGACCTGCCCGAAGTGCAAGCGCAGCTACGTCACGGCCCCCGTGTGCCCGAACGACGGCGGGCTCCTGCAGGCGCTCGACCACAACCTCCAGTGCCCGGAGTGCAAGCGGCGCTTCACGGACGAGGTCGCCGTCTTGAAGTCGTCGCTGAGCGAGCTCCCGGGGGTGCACATCGAGACGGAGTTCGTCCGCACCTACCCGCAGCCGTTCATCGCCTCGCATCTCCTCGGCTACATGAACCTCGTGACGGCCGAGGATCGCGCGGCGTCGCCCGGGGTCTACCCGCTCGACGCGCGCGTCGGCCGCGCCGGGGTCGAGGCGGCGCTCGAGTCGGTGCTGCGCGGGCGCGCCGGCGAGGCGGAGTACTTCAAGGGCGCGGACAAGTCGCTCGTGCGCGGGTTCCGGCCGGCCGAGTCCGGGCTCGACGTGCGCCTCACCATCGACGCGAAGCTCCAGCGCGAGGTGCGGCAGGCGATGCGCTACCAGCGCTCGGGCGCCGCGGTGGCGCTCGATCCGCGCACGGGGGCCGTGCTCGCGCTCTACTCGACGCCCGGCTACGACCCGAACGTGTGGTCGCAGGGGATCCCGAAGGACGTCTGGGAGGAGACCGCGGCGAACCCCTACCACCCGATGATGAACAAGGCGCTGACCGCGTTCGCGCCTGGCTCCGTGTACAAGATCGTGACGTCGCTCGCCGGGCTCGACCTCGGGCTCGTGACCCCCGAGGACACGATGCACTGCCCCGGCTACTACGAGTTCGCGGGGCGCCGCTTCCGCTGCCACGCGCGCTCGGGCCACGGCTACGTGAACATGGAGGAGGCCATCAAGGGCTCCTGCGACGTGTACTTCTACAAGCTCGGCGAGAAGATCGGCATGGACCGCCTCGCCCACTACGGCGAGATGTTCGGCTTCGGCGAGGCGACCGGCATCGAGATCGGCGAGCGCACCGGGCGCGTCCCGACGAAGGCGTTCCACGAGACGACGCCCCTCGGCTTCCAGCCGGGCCTCACGCTCTCGACGGCGATCGGCCAGGGCGCGCTCACCGCGTCGCCGCTCCAGGTCGCGCGCGCGTTCGCCGCGGTGGCGAACGGCGGGCACCTCATGCAGGCGCGGCTCGTCGACGCCTACCTGAACGAGAACGGCCAGGTCGTGCAGCGCTTCCTCCCGGTCGAGGAGGCGCGCCTCGCCGCGACGCCGGAGGAGCTCGCGACCATCCGCGAGGGCCTCGTGCGCGTGGTCAACGACTCGAACGGCACCGGCAAGGAGGCGCGCCTCGACACGGTCGTGGTCGCCGGCAAGACGGGCACGGCCGAGGCCGCGCAGTCGCGCCCCGGCGCCGACGAGGAGCTCCGGCGCTGGCTGAAGGACGACCACGCCTGGTTCGCCGCCTACGCGCCGGCCGACGACCCGCAGATCGTCGTGGTCGTCTTCCTCGAGCACGGCCGCGGCGGCGGTCACAACGCGGCCCCCGTCGCGAAGGTGATCCTCGAGGCGTGGCTCCGCCTCGGGCTCTACCACCCGCGCCCCATCGCGCCCGGCGACCTCGAGGACGACGAGCACGCAGGCCACGACCACGGCGGCGACCTCGATCACGAGCACGCGAGCGCCGGGGGGCCCCCTTGAAGCGCGGCCAGAGCTCGTTCCTCGACCGGACGAACATCCTCGCGTTCATCGTGATGCTCGCGCTCGCGGCCGTGAGCCTCCTCGCGCAGTCGAACGCGAACTACTACGCGGGCGGCGACTACTATCAGCGCCAGGTCATCTGGATCGTCATCGGCGGCGCCGTGTTCTTCGGCGCGGCCATCATCGACCTCCGCCTCATCGAGCGCGCCGCCTACATGTTCTACGCGGTGTGCGTCGCGCTCCTCGTGCTGACGCTGCTCATCGGCACCGCCGAGGAGCAGATGGAGTTCAAGCGCTGGATCCACCTCGGCGCGTTCAACATCCAGGCCTCCGAGTTCGCGAAGCTCGGCACGATCCTCGCGCTCGCGCGCTACATCCACGCCGACAAGGAGCGCCTCCCGGGCGAGGGGCAGCCGGACCCGTCCCCCTACGACCTGCGCGACCTCCTGAAGCCCGCGGCCATCGTGATGCTCCCGATGCCGCTCATCCTGCTGCAGCCGGACCTCGGGACGGCGCTCATGCTCATCTTCGTCGCGGCGACGATGCTCCTCATCGAGGGCGTCCGCCGGCGCGCCATCATCGTGAGCGTGCTCTCGCTGCTCGTGGTCATCCCGGTCGCCTGGAAGACCGGGCTCATCCAGGAGTACCAGAAGGACCGCATCTACAAGCTCGTCGACCAGACCTGGGAGAAGGTCGACGAGGAGACCGGGATGATCATCGAGACCCGGACGACCCAGGTCGAGCAGGCGATCTGGGCGATCGGGAGCGGGGGCTTCCTCGGGCAGGGGAACCGCGGCGCGAACAAGGCGCGCCTCGGCAAGCTCCCGGAGCTCCACAACGACTTCGTCGCGCCGCTCGTCGCCGAGGAGCGCGGATTCATTGGCATGGTGGCGCTCCTTTTCCTATTCTGGATCATGGTCATGTGGGCTTTGAGAACCGCCCAGGACTCCCGTTCACACTTCTGCCGGCTCGTAGCGGTCGGCATCGCGTCGCTCTTCGGATGGCAGGTCTTCATCAACATCGGCATGGTCACCGGCATGTTGCCGGTCGTCGGTCTGCCGCTGCCGTTCCTCAGCTACGGCGGGAGCTCGCTCATCATGTGGATGCTGTCGCTCGGGATCCTCTTCAACATCGCCGTGAAGCGGGGGCGGATGTGACGGACGCCGCTCCCGCCTGGCTCGTCGCCGCGCGGCGCGCCGTGCTCGCCGCCGCGGTCGCGCTCCTCGCGGTGCCGGCGTGCAGCCCGAGCGTGTCCGACCTCGCGAGCTTCATCGGCTCGCCCTACGGCGACCTCTCCGAGAACGTGACCGACCTCGAGGGCGACGACCTCGACGCCGTCATGACGGAGCTCATGCTCCGCTTCCGCACGTACCTCGCGCTGCGCACGATCATCCCCTTCTCGGAGCTCGCGCCCGAGCAGTGCATGAGCAACGTCGAGAGCGGCTCGAGCCGGTTCGCCTTCACGGCCGACGTGAACTGCACCTTCGGGGACGCCTTCGCCCCGGCGGAGGGGCAGATCGACATCGCGCAGGAGCAGGTGGCCGACAACCCCGTCGTCATCGAGCTCGACGTCGACTACAAGGGCGTCATCGTGGGCGAGCTCACGGTCGACGGCAGCGAGCACATCGAGGAGACCACGTCCTCCGACGGCGCCTCCATCCGGAAGATCCGGCTCACGCAGGACGGCATCGACCTCGACTACGAGTTCCGCCTCGGCTTCCTCGACGAGGACGTGCCGGTCTTCGACTACGAGCTGCCCTCGCGCGGCGGGAACGTGCTCGCCCGCGTCTCGAACCCGCAGACGGTCGGGGCCTTCGTGTCGGTCGTCCTCACCGGGCTCGACGGCGCCCTCGTCTGCGAGGTGCGCGACGCCGCCTGGGAGCCGGGGGACGCCGCGCGCGGCACCTGCTGCCCCGTGACGGACCTCGCCGAGGACGGCACCTGCCCGACGCGGGTCACCTTCGGCCTGCCGCGCACCGAGCTCGGGCAGTCCGCGCCGTGACAGAGGCGCCGCCGCGCGCGCTCACGAACGATTGACATCGGGGCCCCCGTCGTTATCCAAAGGGGCCCCCAGCGAACCCAAGGAGTCACGCATGGCCGGACAGAATGTCCACGAGTTCACCGACGCGAACTTCGAGCAGGAGGTCCTGAAGAGCGATCTCCCCGTCCTCGTCGACTTCTGGGCGGTCTGGTGCGGCCCCTGCCGCGCGATCGCGCCGATCATCGACGAGCTCGCGACCGAGTATCAGGGCAAGATGAAGGTCGGCAAGCTCGACACCGACAAGAACCAGCGCTTCGCCGCGCAGCTCGGGATCAGCTCCATCCCGGCCGTCTTCCTCTTCAAGGACGGCCAGGTCGTCGAGCGCCTCGTCGGCGCCCGCCCGAAGTCGGCGTTCGTGAAGTCGCTCTCCGCGCACGTCGCGTGATCCCCCGGCCGGCGTCGCCGGCCGCCACCTGTCTCGCGGCGCCCGGGACCTCCCGCGGCGCCGCGCGGCGCGAGCTCGTCCGCCGCCCCCCGGTCTCGAGGCATGGTCGCGCTACTCCTCTTCGCCGCCGCCGCGGGCCTCTCGGCCGCGGGCTGGCTCTACGCCGAGCGCCTCGTGCGCTTCGACCTCGCCGAGCCGCGCCTCGGGCACGTCTTCATGGGGGCGGCCACCGCGACCATCGGCGTCGCCGCGGCCATGGCCTTCGGCGCCGACGCCGCCGACGCGCCGATCCGGGCGGGCGCGCTCGTCCTCATGTGCGTCGCGTTCGGTCTCGGCGCGGTGGGGCTGGTCGCGCAGGTCGCCTGGAAGTCCGCGCTCACGGGGCCCGTGCTCGCGCCGATCATCGGCGTCGTGTGCGTGGCGCTCGCGCTCCACATCGGGCTCCCCGAGCCGACGCTCCCCGTCGGCGGCGTGCGCGCCATCACGATCCTCCACGTCTCGCTCACGATCGTCGGCTTCATCCTCTTCATCCCGGCGTTCGTGCTCTCGATCCTCTACGTCGGGCAGGTCTACCGCCTGAAGACGAAGCAGGCCGCCACGAAGGGGCTCCCGAGCCTCGTCACCCTCGAGCGCAGCGCCTGGCGCCTGCTCTACGTGGGCTACCCGCTCTACACGGCCGGGATCCTCATCGGCTTCGTCTGGCAGGACACCGGCGAGTTCCACATCCACGCGCGGCAGATCTTCGCGGCGCTCTCCTGGGTCATCTACGGCTTCGCGATCTGGCGCCGTGTGCGCACCGGCTGGCGCGGCGCGCGGGCCGCGGTCGCGCTCATGACCGCGTTCACCGTGACGCTCGGCGCGGTGCTCCTCTACTCGCTCCGCTGAGGCCCGCGTCGTGCCGCTCGTCGTCCTCGGGTTGAACCACAAGACCGCGCCGATCTCGCTGCGCGAGGCGTTCGCCATCCCCGGCGACGAGCTCGCGCACGTCGTGCGGCGGGTGGTCGCCGAGCCCGGCGTCGCCGAGGCCTTCGTGGTGTCGACCTGCAACCGCGTCGAGATCTACGCGCTCGCCGACCACGACGACCACGAGCTGCGCGCCCGCGTCGGCGCCTGCCTCGGCGACTCGCGCGCCCTCGACCCGGCGACGCTCGAGCGCCACGGCTACGCGCACGCCGGCGACGACGCCATCCGCCACCTGATGCGCGTCTGCGCGAGCCTCGACTCGCTGGTCGTCGGCGAGGCGCAGATCCTCGCGCAGGTGCGGGAGGCCGTCGCCGTCGCGCGCGAGGCGGGCACCATCGGGCCCGTGCTCGACAGGATCCTCCAGGTCACGCTGCGCGCGGCGAAGGCGGTGCGCACGCAGACCGGTATCGCCCGCAACACCGTGTCGATCGGCTCGGTCGCGGTCGACCTCGCGCGGCGCATCTTCCCGAGCCTCCCGGAGACCCGCGTCCTCGTCATCGGCGCCGGCAAGATGGGGCGCCTCACGGCGAAGGCGCTCGCTGCGGCCGGCGTCCACCGCGTCTACATCACGAACCGCTCGCCGCAGCGCGCCTTCGAGCTCGCCGCGGAGCACGGCTGGCACGCGCGCGACCAGGCCGAGCTCGACGACCTCCTCACCGAGGTCGACGTCGTCATCACGGCGACGGGCGCGGCGCGGCCGATCCTCGACCGGACGCGCATGAAGCCGCTCGTGAAGCGGCGGAAGTACCGCCCGCTCTTCCTCGTCGACATCGCGCTCCCGCGCGACGTGGACCCCGCGGTCGGCGAGCTCGAGTCGGTCTACCTCTACAACATCGACGACCTCGAGCAGATCAGCGCCGAGAACCGCGCGCGCCGCCACGCCGAGGTCGGCGCCGCCGAGACCATCCTCGCCGCGGCCATCGCCGACCTCGAGGGCTGGCAGCGCGGTCAGCGCGTGAAGCCGACCCTCGCCGCCATCCGCCACCACGCCGACGACGTGCTCCACGCCGAGCTCGACCGCGTCTTCCGGAAGCAGCTCTCGGGGCTCTCGGAGGCCGAGCGCGACGCCGTCCGCGCCGCCACCGCCGCCGTCATCAACAAGCTCCTGCACCCGGCGCTCGCGACGCTCCGGGAGCACGCGGGCTCGACGCGCGAGGGCGAGCTCGCGAACGCCGCGCGCGCGCTCTTCGGGCTGGGCCAGGGCGAGGGCGAGGGCGACGGCGACGGGAGCGCAGCGGAGGCGCCCAGCGCGCCCCAGACCACGAAGGAGACCCCGTGACCACCGAGATCATCCGCATCGGCACCCGCGGCTCCGCGCTCGCGCTCTGGCAGGCGAACCACGTGAAGGCGCGCCTCGAGGCGGCCCACGAGGGGCTCACCTGCGAGCTCACCGTCATCCGGACCCGCGGCGACGCCATCACCGACCGGCCGCTCTCGCAGGTCGGCGGGAAGGGCCTCTTCGTGAAGGAGATCGAGGAGGCGATGCTCGCGGGGGAGATCGACCTCGCCGTCCACTCCCTGAAGGACATGCCGAGCGTGCTGCCCGACGGGCTCATGATCGGCGCGGTCCCCGAGCGCGCGAACCCGCTCGACGCC
Organism: Deltaproteobacteria bacterium; assembly: GCA_020632715.1. Classification (GTDB taxonomy): domain Bacteria; phylum Myxococcota_A; class UBA9042; order PHBI01; family PHBI01; genus JACKFA01. The sequence goes on along the minus strand of JACKFA010000009.1, from coordinate 378,605 downwards.
TGGGTGCGCCCGGACGGCGCCGAGCCGCTCGGCGTCATGGCGCTCCCGCGGGGCGCCGTGATCGGTACCTCGAGCCTCCGGCGCGTCGCGCAGCTGAAGGTACTGCGGCCGGACATCGAGACCATCGCGCTCCGCGGCAACGTCGACACGCGCCTCCGGAAGCTCGACGCCCGCGAGGGCGGGCTCGAGGCCATCATGCTCGCCTGCGCCGGTCTCGAGCGCCTCGGCCTCGGCGCGCGCGTCACGGCCGCGCTCCCGGCGAGCGAGATGCTCCCGGCGGTCGGGCAGGGCGCCCTCGCCATCGAGGTGCGGGCCGAGGATCCGCGCGTGGCCGCGGTCGTCGCCGTCCTCGAGCACGCGCCGACGCGCGTCGCCGTGACGGCGGAGCGCGCGCTGCTCGCCGGGCTCGAGGGGAGCTGCCAGATCCCCATCGCCGGCCACGCCCGCGTCGGAGCCGACGGCTCGGTCCACCTCGAGGGGCTCGTCGCCGACCCGAGTGGGGCGCCCATCCTCCGCGACGTCGCCGAGGGGCCGGCGGAGCGCGCGCACGCGCTGGGCGCCGGCCTCGCGGAGCGCCTCCTCGAGAACGGGGGCCGCGCCATCCTCGCGCGGCTCGTGGCCGCGGGCGCGCCGTGACCGCGCGCGTCGGCTTCGTCTCGCTGGTCGGCGCCGGGCCCGGGGATCCCGGGCTCCTCACGGTGAAGGGGCGCCGCGCCATCGAGCGCGCCGACGTCGTGCTCTACGACCTCCTCGCGCACCCGACCCTCCTCGACGCCGTGAGCGTCCCGGGGCAGGAGCGGATCCACGTCGGGAAGCTCGCGGGCGCCGGGCTCTCCGCGCAGGAGGCCATCAACGCGCTGCTCGTGAAGCGGGCGCGCGCGGGCGAGCGCGTCTGTCGCCTGAAGGGGGGCGATCCCCTGCTCTTCGGGCGCGGGAGCGAGGAGATCGAGGCCTGCCTCGACGCGGGGATCCCGTTCGAGGTGGTGCCCGGGGTGTCGTCGATCCAGGCCGCGCCGGCGTACGCGGGGATCCCGCTCACGCACCGCGACCTCGCGAGCAGCGTGACCGTCGCGACGGGGCACGAGAAGGAGGCCGGCGGCGGGCGGGTCGACTGGGCGCACGTCGGCGGCGCCGGCGGGACCGTGGTCGTCCTCATGGGCATCGGCGAGATCGACCGCTGGACCGCGGGGATGCTGGCCGGCGGGCGCGCCGCGGAGACGCCCGTCGCCTTCGTGCGCTGGGGCACGCTCCCGAAGCAGGAGACGCTCGTGACGACGCTCGGCGAGGCGGCCGCGGCGGTCGCGCGCGCCGGGCTCCGCTCGCCGTGCGTCGCGGTCGTGGGGGAGGTCGTGACGCTCCGCGAGCACCACGCGTGGTTCGAGCGGCTGCCGCTCCAGGACCAGGTCATCGGCCTCACGCGCGACACGGCGGACGATCTCTCGGTGTTCGAGCCGCTCGTCGACATGGGGGCGCACCTCGCGTGGATCCCGCTCACGCGCAAGGTCCCGACCGCGGAGGCCGCCCACGTCGCGGCGCGGGTGCGCGCGGGGGGCTTCACCGACCTCGTGTTCACGAGCGGCAACGGCGTGCGGGTCGTGAAGGACGCGCTCGACGAGGCCGGGCTCGACGCGCGCGCGCTCGCGGGCGTCGCGACGTGGGCGGTCGGTGGGCAGACGGCCGGCGCCATGCGCGCGGTGCTCGGGGTGGGCGCGGACCACGTGCCCGCCGAGGCGACCGCCGAGGGGCTCGTCGCGCTGGCGCAGGCGGTAGGCGTCGCGGGGCGCCGCTTCCTCTTCCCGGCGGCGCGCGACGCGCGGCGGGTGATGCCGGAGGGCCTCGCGGCGCTGGGCGCGGTGGTCGAGCAGGTGCCGGTCTACGAGACGGTCCCGGAGCCGTCGGCGGAGGCGCGCCTCATCACGGCCGTGGACGCCGGGCTCTCGCTCGTGACGGTGGCGAGCCCGAGCGCCGTCCGGACGCTCGCGGCCGCGTTCGACGCGGCGCACATCGCGCGCGCGTCGATCCCGCTCGCCGCGATCGGGCCGACCACCGCCGCGGCGGCCGTGAAAGAGGGCTTCCGCGTGCCGATCGTGCCGGCGACGTATACGCTCGCGGACCTCGTCCTCGCGATCGTCGAGGCGGCGCGCGCGGGGGAGCTCTCGCGCCCGAGGGGGTGAGCCGTGCTCCGCTACTACCGGAAGATCATCGACAGCTGCGAGCCGTTCGTCATCGCGCGCGAGGCGGTCTGGCCGTCGCTCGACCTCGCGCCGATGGGGCTCGCGATCCCGCCGGAGAACGTGCTGGACCCGCAGCGGGTCAAGAACGGCGCCTTCCTGAAGCTCGCCGAGCGGCTCGACGAGCTCACCTACGGCCCGCTCGCGCTGCGGATGCCGTCGTGGGTCTTCTACGACTGCGCGCTCGTCCCGGGGGCGGTCTTCGGCTACGCGCGGCGGGCCGCCGAGCTCGCGCCGTGGGCCCGGAAGACGCTCGCGGTGCCGGACGACTACGACGGCCTCGTGCCGCTCTCGATGTTCGTCGCGATCCCGATGGCGCACCGCGAGGCGCGGCTCGTGTTCACGCTGGCGTCCATCAACCAGGTCGCGCCGGGGGCGGCCCCCGAGGGGCTCTGGCGCCTCACGCTCGCGGCGGGGACGGCGGCGCTCGACGCGTCGGTGATGGTGGTCGCGACGCAGTGGCGGAGCTCGCAGCTCGGGCTCTACGCGAACCTCGGCCCGCTCAGGATCCTCACGGCCTGGACCCCGGCGCACGACATCTGGGCCACGCTCACGTTCTCGGTGGCGGCCGACGACGCCGCGCGCGAGCGGCTCCTCCGGGGGGACCTCATCCCGCCGTGGGTGGTGGACCGCTACCTCGACGCGGACGACACGCACGCGATGCGGGCGCTGCAGGCGGAGATCGAGGCGGGGCGCGAGGTGTGGATCGTCGGGCCGCCGGAGATCCGCGGCGCCGAGACGCGCGTGCCGCTGACGGACCGCGGGGTCGCGGTCGGGCCCAGCGCCGAGAAGGGCGACTTCGTGAGGAGGTTCCAGGGATGACGCGCACGCTGACGACGCGGAACGACGTCATCTTCGAGCAGCTCGCGCCCTTCGTGGTGACGACGCCGGCGAACGAGGGGCAGCTCGAGATGGCGCCGTTCGGGATCCCGACGCGCTGGGTCGTGAGCCCGTACGCGGCGGGGAACGGCGTCTTCTTCCAGCTCCTCCAGAAGCTCGACGGGCTGACGTTCGGGCCGGAGGGCATGCCCATGGATAAATGGGTTTTCTATAATTGCGCCGAATTGCCCGGTTTCATTTATGGGTTCGCGGTCGAGGCGGCGGCGATGACGGCGGTCGAGCGGGAGCTGATGGAGGTGCCGGCGGGGTACGCGGGGCCGGTGCCGTTCTCGATGTACATCGCGATCCCGATGCACGAGGCGGGGGCGTGGTTCGGGCACAACCTCGCGAGCCTGAACCGGACGTTCCCGCACCGGCGGCTCGACGGGCTCGGGACGGTGACGAAGGCGGTGGCGCTCGAGGCGTTCAAGGTGCGGCGCTTCGTGGGGGCGACGCAGTGGACGTCGAAGGCGCTCTACATCCACACGCGCTTCGGGCCGCTCGCGCTCCGGACGACGTGGACGCCGGCGCACAGCACGGCGGCGACGCTGACGTACCAGTTCGACGTGACGCGCGAGGCGCTGCGCTACGCGGCGGGCGACCCGGCGGCGCGGCTCGCGTTCCCGGAGCCCGACATCCACCTCGACGCGACCGACGTGAACGCGATGCAGGCGCTGCAGGCGCGGATCGAGGCGGGCGAGGGCTTCGAGCTCGTGGGGCCGCCGTCGATGCAGGGCGGTCGCGTGGTGCACCCGATCCGCGCGACGGGGCCCGCCGTCGGCTGACGGGGCGGGGCGCGTCGCCGGTAACCACGGAGACACGGAGACACGGAGGGGGCACGGAGGAGAGGCCGGGGGGCTCGCGGCTGGGGTTTGGCCTCCGGATGCGTCCGGATCCAAAGGGAGAACCACGGAGGCACGGAGGCACGGAGGGTTCGGTGGAGCGACAGGATCTCGTGCCCAGCGCCATGCTTCCCGGCGTGCGGAGGGAGGACGGGAGGGACGGAGGCGTCGCAGCAACCGGGGTGACCTCATGGAATCGGGGCCCTCCTCCCCTCCTCCCGCGGCCCAAAATGGTGCTGGCGACGTCCAAGCCCATCACACGCCGCTCCCTCCGTGCCTCCGTGCCTCCGTGGTTTCCTTTTTAAGTCTCGACACATCCGAGGACAGGACCCGGCCGCGAGCCTCCCGGCCGCCCCTCCCTCCGACCGACCTGTCTCCGTGTCTCCGTGGTCACCCCCACGGAGCTCAGCGACACCCGGAGGCCGATCCCCAGCCGCGAGCCCCCCGGCCTCTCCTCCGTGCTCCCTCCGTGTCTCCGTGTCTCCGTGGTTACCGTCCCCACGGAGCCCCGCGCGACACCCGACGTCCCGCGATCAGCCCGCGCCCATCAGCGTGATCATGATCGCCTTCTGCATGTGCAGGCGGTTCTCGCTCTGGTCGAAGATGGCCGACCGCGGCCCGTCGCAGACCGCCGCCGAGACCTCCTCGCCGCGGTGCGCCGGGAGGCAGTGGAGGAAGATGCTGTCCGCGTGCGCCTTCTCCATCAGCGCCTCGTCGACCTGGAAACCCGCGAAGGCCACGACGCGCTCGGCCTGCTCGGCCTCCTGACCCATCGACGCCCAGACGTCCGTGTACACGACGTGCGCCCCCGCCACGCCCTCGCTCGGCGAGTCCGTCTCCGTCACCGTGGCGCCCGTCTCCTCCGCGAGCTCCCTCGCGAGCGCCACGTAGTCCGCGTCCATCGTGTAGTTGCGCGGGCTCGCGCACGCGAAGTGCATCCCCGTCCGCACCGCCGCCATCATCAGCGAGTGCGCCATGTTGTTGCCGTCGCCGACGTACGTGAGCTTCTTCCCGGCGAGGTCCCCGAGGCGCTCCTGGATCGTCTGCAGGTCGGCGAGCGCCTGGCACGGGTGGTTGAAGTCCGTGAGCCCGTTGATGACCGGGACCGTGCCGTGCTCCGCGAGCCCCACCACGTCCGCGTGCGCGTACGTCCGCGCCATGATCCCGTCGACGTAGCGCGACAGCACCTGCGCCGTGTCGCTGATGGGCTCGCCTCGCCCGAGCTGGATGTCCCGCGACGACAGGAAGAGCGCCGTCCCGCCGAGCTGGTGCATCCCCACCTCGAACGACACGCGCGTCCGCGTCGACGACTTCTGGAAGATCATCGCGAGCGTCTGCCCGTCGAGCGCCTTCCGGAACCGCTTCGGCTCCGCCTTCACCTCCGCGGCGAGGCGCAACACGTCGGCCACCTCGGCGACCGACCAGTCGGGGATGCGGATGAGATGCTTCATGCTGCGGGCCTCGGGTGCGGTGACGGTGCGCGAGCCGGGGCGCTCTGCCAGAGCTAGAGCTCTTCCTCGGCGAGCTCCCCGTTGCCGGGGAGCGGGAACAGGTTCAGCTGGCGACGGACGTGGCCGTCCTCGACGACGCGCATCACGCGCGTGCCGGCGCGATCGGCCAGCGCCGCCGCGAGGCGCGACGGGCTCGTCACGACCGCGCGGAGACCGCCGTCCTCGACGAACTCGAGCGCCGCCTCGACCTTGATGCCGACGCCGTCCGCGGGGACGTGCCCGGCCTCGTTCAGCGCGCGCAGCTCGGTCGAGCTCACGCGCTCGATGGCGCGCTGGTCCGTGCGCCCGAAGCTCGCGTAGAGCTGGTCGACCCCGGTCAGGAAGCACAGGAGCTCCGCGCCGAGGTGCTGCGCGAGCAGCGACGCGGCCCGGTCGGTGTCGACGACCGCCTCGACCCCGATGAGCTGCCCGCGCGCGTCCACCGCGACCGGGATCCCGCCGCCGCCCGACGCGAGCACCACGTGCCCGCGATCGAGGAGCGCCTCGACCGCGTCGAGGTTCAGGATCTCGATCGGCTCCGGGCTCGACACCACGCGCCGCCAGCCCTGGCCGGCGTGCTCGGTGTAGTGGGCCTCCCCCGGCCGCATGAGCGCCTTCGCGCGCCACGTCGGCAGCGTCGGGCCCACCGGGAGCGTCGGGTGCTGGAACGCCGGGTCGTCGAGGCCCACGAGCGTCCACGTCAGCAGGCTCGTCACCGGGCGATCGATCCGCAGGCGGCGCAGCTCGTTCCGCGACTCCGTCGCCACGAGGTAGCCGAGCGCGCCCTGCGTCGCCGCGACGCAGACGTCGAGCGGCTGCGGCGGGAGCTTTGTCGACGACTCCTCGTTCCGGACGAGCTCGCGGCCGAGCTGCGGGCGGCTCCCGTGCACCGCGACCACGCGGTAGCCCTCGCGCACGAGCGTCGCCACCGCGCGCGCCGCGCGGCGGGCGCCTCGCACCTGATCGCGGTGCGTGCCGGCGTCGCCCGGGCGGAAGAGCGCGTCTCCGCCGATGGCCAGCACGGCGATGGGGGCCCGTGACACCTGAGAACCGTCCTTGTCTCGACCGACTCGACTCGAGGGGACTGCCTCTAGCATACGCGCAGGCCCCGCGCCACGGCGACGACGCGCCCGCGTCACCGCGCGGACCCGGCCGCCGATCGGGGCGCCACGCGCGGGCCCTCGCGGCGGATCGTTGACACGAGCGCCCGCTCGGTGCCAGCCTGCCGGCCTCGAAGGAGGCCCCAAGAATGCGGATCCCGCGGATCTTTCTCCCGATCGCGTGCGCGGCGCTCGTCGCGCTCGGCGGCGTCGTCCACGCGGACGTCCCTTCGACGGGCTCCCCGGCGTGCCCGCCCGCGAGCCGGTCGGCCACCGCGATCTCGAGCCCGAGCAGCGGCTCCTCGAGGTCGCGCCGACCACGCCCCCCGCGGTGTCGCCGCCCGCGCACATCCGGAAGGAGAACGGCCCCGCCGTCTCGCGCGAGGTGTGGGGCTACCTGCCGTACTGGTCGTACACGGCGACCTCGCCCTACGTGCCGGCGCGCTGGGATCTCCTCACCGTGATGATGTGGTTCTCGGTCAACATGAACAGCGCCGGGAACATCACCGACAAGAACGGCTGGGGCGGCGCCACCACGAGCGCCATCGTGACGCAGGCCCACGCGCACGGCGTGAAGCTCGTGGTGACCGTCACGAACTTCGACGGGACCAGCATCGCGACGCTCGTCAACAGCCCCACGAACCGCGCGAACGCCATCTCGAACCTCGTCGACCTCGTCGTCTCGGGCGGCGCCGACGGCGTCAACATCGACTTCGAGTTCGTCCCGCGCTCCGGGCGCGACGGCTTCGTCGCGTTCATGACGGAGCTCAAGCAGGCGATGACCGCGGCGCAGCCGAACGGCGGCCCAGGCCACGTCAGCCTCGCCGGCCCCTCGGTCGACTGGAACGGCGCCTACGACTACGACGTGCTGCTCGCGAACACCGACGGCATCATGGTCATGGCCTACGGCTACTACTGGAGCGGCGGCAACCCCGGCCCCACGTCGCCGCTCGACGGCGGCTCGCCGTGGTCGACGTATTGCGTGAAGTGGACCATCGACGACTACCTGACGTGGGGCGGCGTCGAGAACCGCCGCAAGGTCGTCATCGGGCTCCCCTGGTACGGGCGCAGCTGGGCCGTCGCGTCGACGAACGTGCCGACGACGTCGTCCGGCTCGGGCGCGACTCTCCTCTACAAGAACGCCGAGGCCGAGGTGGAGACCTACGGGCGCCTCTACGAGGAGCACACGTCGAGCACGTACTACCACAAGCCGAGCGGCGGCCAGACGCTCCAGCGCTGGTACGACGACTACCGGAGCTTCAAGGCGAAGATCGCCTACGTCGACGAGGTGGACCTCGGCGGCGTCGGCATCTGGGCGCTGGGCTACGAGGGCGCCTACCCGGACCTCTGGAACGCCATCGACGACGTCTTCGTGACCGGCACCGTCGATCCGGGCCCCGAGCCGGGGCCTGAGCCCGGCCCCGAGCCGGGCCCGGAGCCCTCGCCCGAGCCGAGCGCCGAGCCGGTCGCCGAGGCCGTCGAGGACACGTGGACGCCCCCCGCCGACACGTCCCCCGCGCCGGACACCGTCGTCGCCGCGGACACGGGCGCCGGCTCCGACGCCATCGGCGGCGTCGACACCCTCCCGCCCCAGGACCCCGTCCACGTCGCGCCGAGCGTGCTCGCCGGCCACCCGACGCGCGACGTGGCCGCGAAGTCCCTCGTCGACGAGGGGGGCTGCGCCGGCGGCGGCGCGCCGGTCGAGGGGCTCGCCGCGCTCCTCGCGCTCGCGGCGCTCGGCGCGGTCCGCCGTCGCCGCGGCGGCGCGCCCGCCTGAAAACGCGAAGGCCCCGCTCGAGAGCAGGGCCTTCGTCATCTCATCGGGTCGTCGTCGTCACGGCGCACGGAGGCCGGCGACTCGCGGCGCCTCGGGGCGTTGTCACGCCCCGGTGGCTGCGAATCCGCGTCGGTGCTTCTCCCGAGGGGCAACCCGGGAGCGCTGCGTCGTGGAGTCCGGCGCCGCGAGCGCCGGCCCCCGGGCCGAGCGCGCGCGGGCTACCGCATCCCGGTCGTCGTCGCGGGCGCGTAGCGCCGCGGGACGAGGTAGAGCGGCTTCCGCGGGGCGTGCAGCTTGTGGGTCACTCCCCAGAGCTTGATCTGGGCGCTGGCGTCGTCGCCACCGACCTCGGCCACGACCGACTCGGACTTGTCCTTCTCGAGGGTGAACGTGTAGGTGTGCGTCGCGCGGATGGACGCCCAGCCGATCACCTTGTAGCCGTTCGGCAGCGTGCGCTTCGTGTCGTAGGCCTTCTTGAGCTGCGCGACCACGTCCTTCTTGCCCTGGTGCGCGAAGAGGACCACGTCGCGGCGGCCGCGGTTCGTGAACGCGACCCGCTCGCCCTTCACGGAGATGTCGAGCCCCGTGATGGCGGTCTTCATCTCCGCCTGCTTCTGCTGGATGGTCGGCTCCGCGGCGAGGGCCGAGCCGCCGAGCGCGATGGTCGTGAGGAACGCGAGCCCAAGGGTGAACCGTCGCTTCGTCATCTAACTAACCTCCGGGTTATCTCCGTGGGCCCGCGTCGTGCGGTCCCGATCGTCGCGGCTTGGGACGCGAGGTGGTCGGCATGATTCACCGCCGCCTCGACGCGGCCGCAAATTTGTAACCCGAGGGGACGAGGATTTCGTCCTCGGCGGTTCGCGCTGAGGTCGGCCGGAGCCGCGCTCGCGGGCCTCCGCGTCCGTGGTTGACCGCGGCGCGCGCCCGCGCTAACCCCGTGCACGTCCAGAGCGGCGTCGTCGCGCCGCCCGGGGCCCCCACGGACGCGAACGAGGCTCGAGATGAAGACGTGGAACGCCGCTGCCGCTGCAACCCTCGCGATCGCCGGCGTGATGGCCGTCACGGCGAGCGGGTGCTTCAAGGGTGAGGAAGACACCTGCGAGTACTGGACGCAGCAGCTCGAGAAGTCGGCCGACATCGACCGCGCGATGCGCAAGGTGTCGCAGCTGCGCTGCAGCGCCGCCCTCCCGGTGTTGAAGAAGCTCTACGAGGACGGCCAGTTCCAGGAGGCCGTGCTCCAGACCACGAAGGAGATCGGCGACCGCGCCGGCGCCGCCGACATCCTCCGCATGGCGCTCCGCTCGACGACCCAGGCGAAGCTCGCCGCGACCATCATCGCCGACTGGAAGATGAAGGAGATGAAGGAGGACCTCCTGAAGATCCTCACGGACGACGCGATGATCGGCAACCGCGAGGCCGCGCTCAACGCGCTGCTCGCCATCGAGGAGCCGAAGAGCCTCGAGGACGCCCTCGTGAAGCTCGCGGACGCCGACGCGAACCTCCAGGGCGTCGAGGTCACCGCGCGCGCCATCCAGGAGCTCGGCAAGATGCGGAGCGAGAAGGCGGTGCCCGCGCTCCTGAAGGCCGTCTACCTGCGCACGAACAAGGGCTTCGAGGTGTACCGCGACGCGCGCCGCGCCCTCGCCGAGATCGGCACCGGCGTGCCCGAGGCCGCGCTGAAGGTGCTCACGGGCGACGCCCCCGAGGTGCGCGAGTTCACGCGCCAGATCGGCGTCCAGGACTGGGAGACCCGCTTCGGCCCGAAGACCGTGCAGCTCCTCGCCGACAGCCTCGACCCGATGATCGCCCAGCCGCTCGCGAAGAACATGGCGGAGGACCTCGCCCCGCCCGTCGGCGTCAGCGACAAGGCGATGGATCAGTGGACCGCCGGGCAGCGGAACCGCCTGAAGGTGGCCGTCTTCGGGATCGCGCAGGTCGGCACGGACGCCGCCGTCGAGCAGCTCACCGCCATCCTGAAGGACAAGGCGATGGACACCGTGAACCAGCGCCTGAACGCGGCGACGGCGCTCGCGATGATCGGCACGGACGCGGCGCAGGCGGCGCTCATCGACGCCTACAAGACCGAGACGAGCGAGGCGTTCAAGCGCCCGCTCCTCCAGTACCTCGCACTCGCCCTCGACGACGCCCACCTGACCGAGATCGAGGCCGACATCAAGGCCGCGACGGACGACGTGAAGGCGAAGCGCGACGAGTTCGACAAGGCGCTCGGCGAGCTCGAGGCCGAGGTGAAGTCCGCCGAGGACGCGCAGAAGGCCGAGCTCATGCAGAAGCTCGCCTACGCGAAGGAGGACAAGGCCGCCTTCCAGATGACCCTCGACAAGCTCGACGGCTACCTCTGGAACGGCGTCCGCGAGTGCAAGGACAACGAGTCCTGTTACCTGAAGAAGCTCAAGGGCGACAACCAGGACCAGAAGGTCAAGGCCCTCGCGATGCTCGCGCGCGGCCGGCTCGGCGACCGCCAGCGCGCGCTCGACGCCGCGTACGAGGCGTTCACGGGCTCCGCGAAGGAGGAGGTCGACACGAAGCGCTTCGCGCTGACGGTGCTGACGCGCCTCGGCGACGCGAAGACCGGCAAGCGCCTCCTCGACCTCGAGGGCACGCTCGAGGAGAAGGACCTCTTCTGGCGCGACGAGCTCCACTGCGTCGGGAGCTACCTCTCGCGCCGGCCGTGAGGGGCGCGCGCCGGGCATTGTGCGGCGCAACATGAAACGCGTGAAGGGTCGCCCCATGGGCGGCCCTTCGTCGTTGTGCGGTGCAGCATGCGAGCGCGGCGGCGGGCGGCGACCCGCCAGGCCGGGCCCATCGTCAGTCGTTGATGCGGCGCTTGAGCCCGGGCGCGGGGCGCCACGCCGGGCGCCGCTCCGCCGGGAGCTGCACGGGCGCGCCCGTCCCCGGGTTGCGGGCGAGCCTCGGGCCGCGCTCCCGCGCCTCGAAGGTGCCGAAGCCCCGGATGGCGACCGCCTCGCCGCGCCCGAGCGCCCGCGGGATCGCGCCCGCGCGCTCGTCGAAGAGCGCGTCGAGCACCTGCGCCACGACGCGCTGCGCGAGCCCCGACTCCTCCGCGACCGCCTTCACGAGCTCCGTCTTGTTCACGCGCGCCGTCCTGTCCACCGCTCTCGGGCGGCAGCATCGTCGGGAACGCCCATGGCCGCAACCGAGTGACTCCGCCGGCGCTTCGGGGTAGGCTCCCGCGCCATGACGTCGCCCGAAGAACCCCCGGGAGATCCCCCGAAGCGCACGCTCCGGGAGGAGGTCACGAACCTCCCGAATCTCCTCACCTTCACGCGCATCGCCATGATCCCGCCGGTCATGGTGCTGATGCTCCAGGGCACGCGCTGGGCCAACGTCATCGCGGCGCTCCTCTTCACCCTCGCCGCCATCACCGACTGGCTCGACGGCTACCTCGCCCGGAAGCGCAACCTCGTGTCCGTGCTCGGGAAGCTCCTCGACCCGCTCGCCGACAAGCTCATCGTCACGGCGACCCTCGTCATCGCGGCCGAGCTCGGCCGGATCCCCGGCTGGTTCGTCGTGCTCCTGCTCTCGCGCGAGCTGTCGATCCAGGCCCTCCGCGCCATCGCCTCGTCCGAGGGGCTGTCCATCGACGTCGTGAGCTCCGGCAAGTTCAAGACCGCCTTCCAGCTCATCGGGCTCGTCGCGCTCCTCCTGCACGAGCGCTTCTACATCGACTTCCTCTTCGCCGGTCGCGTCATCGTGGACTTCAACGCCCTCGGGTTCTGGCTCCTCGCGCTCGCGATGGTCTTCAGCCTCGCCTCCGCCGGCCAGTATTTCGGGAAGTTCCTCGGGGCCATCGCGAAGCGGTGACGACAGCGCGCGCGCGCCGCTCGAGCTTTTCGGCGCGGTGACCGTACCTGCATCGAGTCGCGCGCGGTGGTAGCATCGCGAGGCTCGACCAAGCCCTTCGAATCGAGGTCCCGATGCGCCCGGCCCGTCCCGAGCTCCTCCTCGCCGCCGTCCTCGCCGCGTCCGCCCTCGCGCTCGCCGGCTGCAAGGGCCTCTTCCGCGCCGAGGACTTCATCCCCGACGTCGACCTCGACTCCTTCGGCGACATCATCAACCTCGACCCCACCGCGGGCGAGGGCATCGGCGGCGCCTGCTCGGCCGACGCCGTGCCGACCGGGTGCCGCTTCGGCCTCCGCTGCGTCGACAGCGCCTGCAAGCCCGTCGGCGACACGCAGGAGGGCCGCCCCTGCATCCTCACCGACGAGTGCGACGACGGCCTCCACTGCGGCCTCGAGGGCGTGTGCCGCGCCGCCGGCGAGGGCGCCTACGCGACCGCCTGCACGACCCCCGGCGACTGCCAGCGCGGCCTCGTCTGCAAGCCCACGGGCTTCAGCGGCGCGTGCGTCGAGTCGGGCACGGGCGACGTCGGCGCCGCCTGCGGCGACCTCACCGACTGCCTCGCCGGGCTCGCCTGCCGCGAGGACGGCACCTGCGGCCCCGGCAGCGTCGTGTTCGGCTTCAAGCCGTGGACCGGCGAGACCTGCGACGACGCCGACCCCGGCGATCCCCGCGTCTACTTCGAGGTGCCGCGCGCCGGCGTCGACGGCGACTTCTTCCGCCTCCCGTTCCCGAACGACATCCGCAAGAAGGCCGACGGGCACCTCGACCTCTCGGGCTTCCCGACGCCGGGCCCCGGGCTCGTCGGCTTCGACGTCGTCGAGCGCGTCCTGAACGCCGCCGAGGTCGTGCAGACCGGGTTCTCCACCGCGCCCTCGATCACGTTCCGCTTCTCGGCCCCCTTCGAGCTCGGCTCCGTCTGGGCCGAGGGGATCGCGAACCCGCCGCCGGGCGACCCGACCCTCTACTTCCTCAACATCACGCCCGACACCCCCGGCTTCAACACGCACCCGGCCTACGGCTACGTCGTCACCGACGGCCGCACCCCGTACATCTGCCCGCGCTACCTCGCCGTGCGGCCGAGCTGGGACTCGCCGCTCCGCCCCGAGACCACCTACGCCGTCATCCTCGCGCGCGGCGTCAAGAACGCCGAGGGCGTCGAGCTCGTCGCCGACGCCGACTTCCAGGACGTCATGGGGGCCACACGCCCCGCGGACGCCACGCTCGGGAAGGCCTGGGACGCCTACGCCCCGCTCCGCGCCTACGTCGCCCGCGAGGACGCCCTCGTCGGCGCCGATCGCGTCATCGCCGCGGCCGTCTTCACGACGCAGGCCGTCGACGTCGAGCTCCCGAAGATCCGCGAGGCCATCCGCGCGCAGCCTCCGACGAAGCCGAAGCAGCTGACGCTCTGCGACCAGGGCGTCGCGAGCCCCTGCGACGACGGGCTCACGGGCGACGACCACGTGCGCGGCTGCTTCACCGCCGACGCGAGCGTCTACGAGATCCACATGCGCGTGCCGATCCCGCGCGTCCAGAAGGGCACGCGCCCCTACCTCGACCCCGAGGACGGCGGCGGGCTCGTGATGAACGCCGACGGCGGCGTCGTCACGCAGGGCAACGAGGACGTCTGCGTGAGCCTCACCATCCCGAAGGGCGGCGCGGGGATGCCGACCAACGGCTGGCCCGTCGCCTTCTACGGGCACGGGACCGGCGGCTCCTTCCGCTCCGGCGTGCGCGACGCCGGGATCCCGCTCTCGCACGTCATGGTGGGCGATCCCGCCGTCGAGGTGGGCGTCGCCGTCGTCAGCTGGGACGGCCCGATGCACGGCGAGCGCCGCTCGAGCGATCTCCCGCCCGACGGCCTCTTCTACAACTTCGCGAACCCCGTCGCCGCGCGCGGGAACGTCTTCCAGGGCGCCGCCGACGTCTTCTCGCTCGTGAACACCTTCGAGAACCTCGAGATCGCCGCCGCCGACAGCCCGACCGGCGAGCTCATCCGCTTCAACCCCTCGAAGTTCGCCATCATCGGCCACAGCCAGGGCTCGGCGACCGGCCCCCTCGCCGCCGCCTACGAGCCGCTCCTCGGCCTCGACGTCTGGAGCGGCGCCGGCGCGGGCCTCGTCCTCGGCCTCCTCCACAAGACGAGCCCCGTCGACGTGCCGACGGGCGTCGCCATCGCCCTCCAGGAGTTCACGGACAGCGGCATCGCCCCCGTCGGCGACCTCCACCCGGCGCTCGCGATCCTCCAGGGCCTCTTCGACCCCGTCGACCCCATGAACCACCTGCGGCGGCTCATGGATGACCCGCGCGGGCGCCCGATGCAGCACGTCATGCACACCTACGGCCTCGGCGACACCTACACGCCGCCCGTCACTGCGCAGGTCTTCACGAAGCTCCTCCGCGCCGAGCAGGCCGAGCCCGTGCTCGACGACTACGGCGGCGTCAAGAAGGTCACCCCGCCCGTGGTCGACAACATCAACCGCAACGGGGAGATCGTGACCGGGGTCGAGGTGCAGGCCGCCCCGAGCGGGTACGACGGGCACTTCGTGCTCTTCCGCGACGCCGGCCTCCAGCGCCAGTTCCAGCAGTTCGTCGGGACCTGGGTCGTGGACGGGAAGCCGGCGCTCGTCGCGCGCTGAGCGCGGCCGGGCGCGTGGTCTCCGCGTGAACGGCGTTCACATGCCGTCGTCGTAGGCGCCCTCGTAGGGGTAGCCCGCGTCGTCGTGGTCGTGTCCGTGGTCGTGGTCGTGGTCGTGCTCGCCCTCGGGCTCGGCGCCGTAGGGGAGGGTGCCCTCGACGAGCCAGAGCGCGGCCTCGGGATCCTCGAGCGCGACGTCCGCGGCGAGCACGATCACGCTGTCCCAGCGGCGCCCGTGGGCGACGGCCTCGCGCGCGGCGGCGAGGTGGCGGCGCACGGTCGCCATGAAGGTGCGGTCGGGCGGGATCCCGAAGAACGGCACGGGGATCACGTCCTGCCCGTCGACGAGGAAGGTGGGGGTGCCGTCGACGCCGACGCGCTCGCCGAGGGCGCGGTCCTCGCGGACCTTGTCGAGGACGCGCGGATCGCGGCGGTCCCGCTCGAGCTGCTCGGCGTCGAGGCCGCAGCGCGCGACGGCGCCGGCGATGGCGTGCTCGCGCCCCATCTTGCCCTCACGCACCCAGTCGCCGCGCGTCTGGAAGAGGGCGTTCGAGAAGCAGCGCCACGCGCCCTGCCGGTGCGCCGCCTGTGCTGCGACCGCGAGCTCCTCGCCGTCGGCCGAGAGCGGGAAGGCGCGGAACTGCACCTGCACGACGTCCGGCCAGTGGCGCTCGGCGCGCTCGATGATGCGCGTCGCGTTGGCGCAGTGCGGGCACGTGTAGTCGAGGAACTCGGTCACGACGACGAGCGGCTCGCGCGCGCCGGAGGCCGGCGTCGTGACCGCGTCGGCGGCGACCTCGTCGGGGGGATCGAAGCCGAGGCGGCCGGCCTCGGTCGTCGACGACTCGAGGATCGGCGCGGGCTCGGGCGGGGCCGCGCAGGCGGCGAGGGCGGCGAGGGCGAGGGCGGCGGGGAGGGCGAGGCGCACGGTGTCGAGGCTCCAGCTGGTGGCGGTGGCCGTATAGCAGGCAAACGCCCCGAGATCGACGGTCGGCTCAGGTCGCCTCGGCCGGCGGGAGGCGCCGCGAGATGAGGACGAAGGCCATGATCGGCATCGCGAGGGCGATGGCGGTGAAGAGCAGGTTCATGGCGAGGGGGAAGTCGATGCCGACGTCCTCGGTGTCGGGGAAGAAGGGCCAGCGGAGCGCCAGGAACACGAGGGCCGCGGCGCCGTAGACCATCGCGGCGACGCGGTAGCGCGGGGTCATCTCGACGAGCTCGAGGCCCGCCCAGAGCGCGAGCCCAGCCTCGATCGGCGCCATCCAGACCTCGTGACCGGCGATCCCGCCGAGGGCGGCGAGCGCGTCGGCGCCGACGGACCCGACGAAGATGAGCTGCGCGACCGACGTGGCGAGCGACCAGCTGCCGTAGAAGACGAGCCAGTAGCCGAAGGCGGTGAGGCCGCGATCCGGGGCGACGCCGAACGCGACGGTGCCGTCGCCCTCGCCGATGTCGGACATCACCGCCTGCTGGGCGAAGCCGCGGATCGCCATCGGCCACGCGAGGAGGACGAACGCGAGCGTCGGGAGGAGGAGCATGAGGAGCAGGATCCCCTGCCCGCCGGATATGAGCAGCAGGAACGCCGCGAGCAGGGCGAAGGAGATCACCGCCATCGTCACGTAGAGCGTCGTGCGCGCCTGGAACGTGGTCGGGCGCAGCCCGCGGCTCGCCTGGACGCCGGCGACCACGTGGATGACGGAGCGCGCGACGAGGGCGGCCATGACGGCCACGAGGAGGACCCCGTAGAGGCCGGGCGGCGTGCCCATCCGGAGGGCGGCGTAGGCGCCCATGAGCGAGAGCCCGAGCCCGAACGCGCCGAAGAGCGTCATCAGGACGCCCGCGCCCTCGATGGAGCGGTCGCTCGGCGCGAGATCGACCTCGAAGGTCTCGGCGGCCGCGAACGCCTCGGTGACGCGGCGGCGGAAGACGAGGAGGACGAGCGCGATCGGCCACGCGAGGGAGGCCAGGGCGAAGGGGACGAGGAGGGTCGGGGGCAGCGGGAGCTGGGTACCGACCAGGGCGAGCACGATCGTGAGCGCGGTCGTCACGCCCGCGGTGATGGCGTAGTTCCGGACCGCGCGCTGGAGCTGCGGGCTCCGCCGGGCGACCTCGCGGCCCGCCATCAGGTGGGCGATGCCGCGCACGAGGCCGGCCACGAGCACGCCGATGGCCATGAGGCGGGCGCCGCCGTCGAACTGCGTCGGGGCGATGAGGAGGAAGACGAAGAAGAAGGCGCCGAACCCGGTGAAGACCCCCGCGACGCCTTGCATGACGAGGCCGAGCGCGGGCAGACCGAGGTCCGAGGGGAGGCGCGGGTTGGTGCTCTGGGCGTCGTTCATGCGGCGTCCTGCGATGTCGGGGGCGTGGCGAATCTCGCGCGACCGGGCGGCGAGCGCAACCGCCGCGCGGTGCCGCGTCGCCAGGAGGACACCGCGCGATGCGCGCAGGGGCAACGCCCGAGGGCGCAGGAGGGCGCGCGCTACTCGCAGCGGAGGACGGCCGGCTCCTCGACGGGGGCCTCGGCGTAGAGGCGCGTGCCGGTGCTCACGCGGAAGGACTTCCCGCGCCAGCTGACGCGGCGCACGAAGGGGGCGCTCGCCCACACGGCGATCATCGCGAGCTCCTTCAGCGGGCCGAGCGGGAGCGCCATGGCGAGGCCGCGGCGGCCGCGCAGGCGGACCCACTGGAGCGCGTCGCGGACGAGCGTGAGGGCGAGGCCCCAGGTGACCGCGAGGGGGCCGGCGACGCCGAGGGCAGCGGCGACGAGCGCGACCGCCATGGGGTTCGCGAGCCACTCGAACGGGTAGAGGAGGGGGGCGACGCGGCTCCGGATGAGGGCCCAGCGGCGGTGGCGCGCGAGGAAGCGGCGGACGGTCGTCGACTTGCAGGTGTTGTCGATGACGCTCGGCGAGAGGCGCACGCGGTAGCCGGCGGCGGCGAACATGCAGCCGATGACGTAGTCCTCGGCGAGCACGTTGGCGACGGCGCCGAGGCCGCCGAGCCCGTCGAGCACCGAGCGGCGGAAGAGCATGGACTTCCCGACGCAGACGGCGTTCGGGGACATGACGCCGGTCGCGGCGACGCTGCCCGCGACGGCGCCGACGAGGTGCAGGTTCTCGAGCGTCGCGCCGAGGGTGGCCTCGCCGACGCCCGCGAAGAGGCTCGTGACGAGGCCGGTCTCCGGGTCGCCTTCGAGCGTGTCGACCATGGCGCGGAGCTCGCCGCGGCCGACGGCGATGTTGGAGTCGCTGATGAGGACGACGTCGTGCGTGCCGGCCTCGAGGATGGCGCGCAGGTTCGAGACCTTCGGGTTCAGGCCGCGCTTGCCGTCGTGGATGACGAGCCGCGCGCGGACGTCGGGGTAGCGGGCGCGCAGGCCGCGGACGACGGCGATGGCGGGGTCGGCGTCGCCCTCGACGCCGAAGACGAGCTCGAAGTCGGGGTAGTCGAGCTCGAAGAACGTGGCGAGGTTGGCCTCGAGGTCGTCGTCGGCCCCGCAGAGGGGCTTCAGGATGGTGACCGGCGGCGAGGTCGGCGCGCGCCGGGGGGCGCCGCCTCGGCGCGTGCTGGTCGCGCGGAAGACGGCGACGATGGAGGCGAGGGTGAGCGCCGTGCAGGCGAGGATCGCGAGGGCGGCGAGGGCGACGGGGGCGAAGGCGAGCATCATGGCGGCGTCTCCGGTGAGTGGGTGGTGCCGGGGGGATCAGGCGCGCGACGAGGCGCGGAAGAGGCGGCCCCAGAGGGGGTAGCTGTAGCCGACGTAGACGAGGGCGGAGGCGACGAGGCGCGCGACGAGGTAGTGCGCGCCGAGGACGACCGCGAGCAGGTGGAAGAGGCCCGCGTTCAGGGCGAGCGCGCCGCACTCGATGGCGGCGAACCAGGCGCCCTGGCGGACGAGGTCGCGGGAGCGGTCCTCGAAGGCGACGTACTTGTTGCCGAAGAACTGGACCACGACGCCCGCGAGCAGCGCCGGGACGTTCGCGACCGCCTCGGGGATCCCGAGGACGGTGACCGCGAGCCAGAGCATCGCGAGGTCGGTCAGCGTGGCGACGACGCCGATCGCGAGGCTCTTGTTGAAGGTGCGGCGGGTGCTCATCGGCGGGCCCTCTCTGAAGTGGTTGAACCAGTTGGGTGCGACTCGGTGGAAGGCAACCCGCGTGCCAGCCGTTCGACCCGCGCCCCGAGCGGCCGCTCGGCCCGCCTGCGCACGACGTTACGCGGCGCGGGAGCGCGCGGTCGACACCCGCGCTACGCAGCGACGGAGTGTTTGCGGGCGCGTCACCGGGGCGTCGCGCTCGCGCTCGTTGTGCTTGCGTCGTCGCGCGGCGGCGCGGAATAGTGGGCGCCCCTTCGGAGGTGCCCATGCCCCGCGCCCGCCACACGCTCGCCGCGCTCCTCGTCCTCGGCCTCGCCCCCGCGGCCGCCCGCGCGGACGTCGCCGACCCCGGCGGCGGCGCGCTCCCGGACGGGACGGTCGTCGTCGCGGAGGGCCGCGCGGGCTCGCTCTGGGAGGTGTACCTCGACCTGCCCGCCGACTTCCTGCTCGACGCGGGGCGCGCGGGCGGCCTCACCGAGCGCTGGCTCGAGGGCTTCCAGGAGGACGTGCGCGACGCGCTCGCGGCGCGCGGCGAGGATCGCGACGTCCGCGGCGTGCTCCCCTGGGCCATCGACCCCCGCGACCCCGACGGGCCCTGGGTCCCGCTCGTGTCGCTCCTCCCGGCGGCGACCCCGCCCGCGCCGAAGCCGGGCGAGCTCCCGCGCCCGACCGGGCCGCTCCTGAACGGGCTCGTCTGGTCGGACGCGCCGGGCGCGTCGGCGGGCGCGCTCTCGGGGAAGGTCGTCTACGTCAGCGCCGGTCACGGCTTCACCTGGACCGAGACCCTCGGCCGCTGGGCGACGCAGCGCGGCAACACGAACGAGGTCGTCGAGGACCTCATCTCCGCCGAGACCATCGACCAGTACCTCATCCAGTACCTCGCGAACGCGGGCGCGACCGTCTTCACCGTGCGCGAGCGCGACATGAACCCGCGCCGCGTCATCGTCGACGCCGAGGGCAACGGCCAGGCGAGCCTCGAGGGCGCCGGGGTCTACGTGGAGGAGGGCGGCGGCTTCGCGGCCGGCGCCGCCGGGTTCCGCGCGGGCCTCGCGCCGTACCAGGGCGAGGTGAACCCGTTCGCGCAGGGCGGGACGCGCGCCGTCGCGACCGTGAGCGGGGCCGCGACCGCGACCGCGCGGTGGACGCCGACCATCCCGGCCGACGGCTACTACCGCGTCGCCATCTCCTATACGCAGGCGGCCGGCAACGCGAAGGACGCGCACTTCGTCGTGCGCCACCCGGGCGGCGACACGGACTTCCGCGTGAACCAGGAGCGCCACGGCAACACCTGGGTCGACCTCGGCCGCTTCTGGTTCTACGCGGGGCAGGACCCGGCGCGCGGGAGCGTGCTGCTCCTGAACGACAGCGCCCTCGAGCCGGGCGACCTCGTCGTGGCGGACGCCGTCCGCTTCGGCGGCGGCATGGGCGACGCCGCGCGCGGCGACGGGACGGGGGCGGCGACGAGCCCGACGTCGGGGCGGCCGAAGTTCGAGGAGTGCTCGCGCTACCACGCGCAGTTCAACGGCGCGCCGACCACGGTCTACGCGCGCCTCGGGAACGACCGCGACGACGACGTCAGCACGCGCTCGCGCTACGCGGCGTGGCAGAACGAGAGCGGCGAGGACGCGGTCTACGTCGCGTGGCACACGAACGCGCCGAACCCGGGGCGCGGCACCTCGACGTACGTGTACGGCCCGAACCCGCCGAACGGCACGTACGACTTCACCGGCGCCGTCGGGAGCGACGTCCTCGCGCAGAAGGTCCACGGCGAGCTCGTGAGCGACATCCGCGCGGCGCTCGACCCGTCCTGGCAGGACCGCGGCATCAACTCCGCCTATTTCGGCGAGGTGAACCCGACGCACAACAACGAGATGCCGTCGGTGCTCGTGGAGGTCGCCTTCCACGACACGCCGGCCGACGCGACGTGGCTCAAGTCGCCGCGCTTCCGGCAGGTCGCCGCGCGCGCGTTCTACCAGGGCATCGTGAAGTACTTCGCGCAGCGCGACGGGAAGGCCGTGGTACTCGCCCCCGACGCCCCGGTCGCGGTCGCGGCGCGCGCCATCGACGCCGGCAGCGCGCGCGTCACGTGGTCGGCGCCGCCGAGCGAGGGGACGGGCGTCGGCGGCGACGCGCCGACCTCCTACAAGGTCTACACCAGCCACGACGGGCGCTCGTGGGACAACGGCGTCGCCGTGACCGGCACCTCGTGGACCGCGAGCGGCCTCGCGCCGGGCGTGGCCGTCTACTACCGGGTCGCGGGCGTGAACGCGGGCGGCGAGTCCTTCCCGAGCACGACCGTCGGCGTCGCGACCGGCTGCCCGACCGGCACGGCGCCGGTGCTCGTGGTCTACGGCTTCACGCGCCTCGACGCGTCGTCGGCGCCGCGCGACGACCTCTCGGCGTACTCGCTCGGGAGCCCCTATCGGCTGCGGCAGGACGAGATGAACACCTTCGGCTACGTCGTCGAGCACGGCGCCGCCTGGGCCTCCGCGGGGGTGCCCTTCGACAGCGCCGAGGCGACCGCGGTCGGCGGGAGCGGCGTGCCGCTCGGCGACTACGCCGTCGTGGACTGGGTCCTCGGCGAGGAGTCGACCGTCGACGAGACGCTGTCAGACGCGGAGCAGGCGATGATCACGGCGTGGCGCGGGGCGGGCGGGGCGCGCGCGCTCGTGACGAGCGGGGCCGAGCTCCTCTGGGACCTCGACGAGAAGGGGAGCGCGAGCGACAAGGCGTTCGCGGCGGGGACCCTCGGCGCGACCTACCTCGCCGACCGCGCGGAGACCCAGGGCGTCGTCGGCGCCGGGGCGCTCGCGGGGGTGCCGGCGCTCACCCTCGACGACGGCACGCTCGGCACGTTCGACGTCTACTACCCCGACGTCCTGACGCCGGTCGCCGGGGCGCAGGCGATCCTCAGCTACGACAACGGCGCGGGCGCGGCGGGCGTCCTCTACCGGTCCGGGAGCTTCGCCGCCGTCACCCTCGGGGCGCCGATCGAGGCGCTCTACCCGGCGTCGGCGCGGAACGCGCTCGTCGCGGCCCTCGCGGACGAGCTCGACGTGCCGACCATCGCGAGCGGCGGCTGCGGGGACGTCGGGCCGGCGGACCCCGGCCCCGAGCCTCCCGTGGAGCAGGTCGGGGCCGAGGAGACCGCCGCCGACACGGTGAGCGGCACGGACACGGCGATCGGCACCGACACGGGCACGCCCGGGACGGACACGCTGCCCGGCGTCGACGCGCTCGTCGACGGCGCGGGCGGCGCGCACGCGCAGGACCCGTTCCGGCAGGTCTCGACCGCGACGAAGCAGGTGGCCGGTGAGGGCTGCGGGGCCGGTGGCGCGGCGTCGCCGCTCCTGCTCGCGCTCGCGGCGCTGCTCCTGCTGGGGCGTATGAGCGCGCGGCGGCGGCGCGTCAGCCCTCGGTAGACCCAGGGGTCTGGTCCTCCTCGAGCAGGGTCAGCTTCTCGTTCACGTCGAGCCGGAACCACGGCATCGCGACGGCCGGGAGGCTCAGGGTCCGGAAGAGGTACTCGCTCGCGCCGACGGCGACCTTCATGACGTCCTTGTCGACGGGGCGGCCGAGCCAGCGCGAGAGCCCGACGGCGACGCGGAACGCCGAGCCGAGCGTGTGGTTCACGCTGCCGTAGTTGAACGCGACGAAGCCGGTCGCCGGTGAGCGCTCGAAGGCGCTGAAGAAGCGGTGGGCGAGGTAGCGCCGGAGGAAGCCGTCGAGCGCCGGGTCGCGCGGGTCGACGACGGCGCGCCAGTCGGGGTCGTACTCGAAGAGCGCGTCTTGGTCGCCCCAGGGCGCGGGCGGGAGCGGCACGGCGAAGACGAAGCGGCGGTACTGGCGCACGAAGCCCCAGAGCGTGCGGCCGTCGTGCGCGCCGACGCACCACTCGAAGAACTCGTCGAAGTCGGAGACGTCCTCGTCGGGGTCGAGCGAGAGGGCGTCGGGGCCCCCGGTGACCGCGCGCGCGACGGCGGCGTTGGCGCTCGCGAGCAGGTCGAGCGCGGGGCGGGCGCCGCTCTCGAGGTGCGCCGTCACGCGCGCGCTGAGCGCCGCGAGCTCGTCGGGGGTGAGCGCGACCCCGCCGATCTCGATCTCCGGGAGCGGCTGCGGCGTCACGACGCGCGACGCGAGCGGCGTCCCGGGCCCGCAGGCGGCGGCCGTGACGGGGTAGGGGCCGTCGCTCTCGGCGATGCGCTCGAGCACCTCGGGGCAGATCGGGTCCCACGCGAGCTGGAGCCGGTCGCCGTGGCGGACGGACGTGACCGGGAACGCCTGGCAGAGCTTCGGGAGCGCGTCTCCGCCGAGCTTCCGGTGCACCTCGCAGGTGAGCTCGGGCTCGAGGAAGACGCAGCGGTCGTCGGGGGCGCGGCGGCGGAGGTCGAGCGAGACGACCTTCCCGTCGGCCGGGTCGCGGATGACGCGGGCGCCGTCGAGGATCTCGCCCGTGCGGTCGTCCGGGAGCTCCTGCACGATGTGGAAGACGCTCTCGACGTCCATCCGGATGTTCCACTGCTTGCAGCAGCAGCCCTGCTGGTTGCAGCGGAAGCGCGTCATCGCCTCGGGGAGCCAGACGGTGTCGGTCATCGCGCGCGCTCCACGGGGATCAGGGCACGGGGAACGCGGAGAGGTCGGTGCCCGCGATGTCGTCGACGTCGACGTCGCTGTCGGAGTCGACGTCGACGGTCTCGAAGACGATGAGCCAGCCCGAGCTCGGGCCGCACGCGACGATCCGGAAGCCCTCGCCCGCGCTCGACTCGCTGAACTCGTAGAAGTACGCCTCGGCGCCGGTGTCCGGGTGCGAGCCCTGGGTGAAGTAGAAGAGGTACGGGAGCCCGGAGAGGTCGTGGGTCGCGCTCCAGGACCAGATCCCCGGCTGCACCTCGGAGTCGACCGCGACGTACTCGAGCGAGCCGTCGTTCCAGTAGAGGGAGTTGCCGTCGCGGGGCGCGAGCGGGAGCGGCACGACGGCGTAGAGGACGCCGCCGACCTCGGTCAGACCGACGCGATCGGGGGTCACCGAGAAGAACGCGTCCATCGGGCCCTCGTAGGTGTCGTCGCCGATCTGCGCGCGCACGAGGAAGACCAGGTTCACGGGGTTCTCCGTGCGGAGGTCGAGCGGCTCGACCTCGAAGCTCGCGACGAGCTGGCCGAGCTTCGGCGCCCACTCGACGCTGGCCCCGTCCATGGCCGTGCTCCCGTCGCGGGTGACCGAGGCGACGGCGTCGGTGACCGCGCCGGAGACGTCCTGGACCCGCACGTTGAACGCCCCCTGGAGCGACTCGTCGTCGTTCCCGACGGCGGACGCGGCGAAGGTGCGCTGGAACGTCGCGGGGATGGCCGCCTCGTCGGTCGCGCCGTCGCAGTCGTCGTCGACGCTGTTCCCGGCGCGCTCGACGGCGCCCGGGTGGGCCGTCGCGAGGTCGGGCTCGCAGTCCTCGTCGTCGGGGGTGCCGTCCTCGTCGCGGTCGGCGGGGGGCGTGTAGGTGTCGATCGCGACCGTGTCCGCGCCGTCCTGCTCGCCGCCGGTGTCCTCGATGGCGCCGGTGTCCTCGACGGCGCCGGTGTCGGCGGCGTCGCTCCCGGCGGTGTCGGCGCCGCTCGTCCCGTCGAGCGTCGTCGTGGCGTCGGACGAGCCGCCGCCGCTGTCGCTCCCGCAGGCCGCGAGGGCCGGGCCTACGAGGCAGGTGAGGGCGGCGAGCAGGCGGCGCATGCGCATCGAGGACTCCGGGCTCTTCACGTCGGGGCTTCACGAGGGGCGAGCACGCGGCGGGACTCGCGCGGGGCTCGGTGGCGTTCGCTTCGAGCGTCCCCTCCACGCTCGTCTCTCCACCATGACACCTCGACTCCACTCGTGGTAGCCCAAGGATGATGGAACTCATGCAGAGCGCCCTCCGCCCCGCCGACGCCGTGCGTCGCGAGCTGTGGCGCCTGTCCGCGAAGACGCGCCTCGGCCGCGCCTGCCTCGCCGACCGCTCCCTCCGCCTCGCGGTGCTCGCGGGCGCCCACATCGCGGTCGCCTTCGCCCTCGCGAGCGTGATCCCCCTCTGGGTGCTCCTCGTCGGGCCGCTCGTCCTCGGGGTCCCCCACGTCGCCTCCGACGTGCGCTACCTGCTCGTGCGCCCGCCCGTCGCCGTCGGCCGCGCGCCCGTCGTCTTCGTGCTGACCGCGCTCGTCGGCATGATGGGCTTCCGCGTGGCGTACGCGCTCGGTGGCCCCTACCTCCCCGAGGCGGAGGTCGCCCTGGGCGGCCTCGCCATCGCGGGCGGCGCGGTCCTGACCGCCGGTCCGCGCGTCGTCCGCGGGGCGCTGGTCGTCGCGGTGGTCGCGCTGACGGCGCTCGGGGTCGCGCACGCGGGCGACGCGGCGCTGGTGGTCGGGCACCTCCACAACCTCGTCGCGTTCGGCCTCTGGGTCGTCCTCGCGGCGCGCGCGGGCAGGCTCGCGCACGTGATCCCCGTCATCGCCCTCTATGCGCTCGCGTCCGCGCTCATCCTCGCGGGCGCCCTCGACGGCCCGATGCTCGCCGGCTACGCGACGCCGGCCGCCGGGCTCGACGCCGACGGGCTCGTCTGGAGCCTCGCCCCCGGGCTCGAGCCGGTCCCGGCGCTCCGCCTCGTCACCCTCTTCGCCTTCGCGCAGTCCATCCACTACGTCGTCTGGCTGCGGCTCGTGCCGCAGGGGCTCGCCGAGCGGGAGGCGCCGCCGACGCTCCAGCGCTCGGCGCGCGACCTGCGCCGCGACTTCGGTCGCGTCGGGCTCGTCGCGCTCGTGCTGGTCTCCGTGGCCGTGCCGCTCGGGGCCCTCGCCACGTCGGCGACCGACGTGCGGCGCCTCTACCTGCTGATGGTGCTCTTCCACGGCTGGCTCGAGCTCGCGCTCATCGGGTGCATGCTCGTGCGCTGGCGCGCGGGAGCCGGCGGAGGAGTCGCCGCGCGTGCTCGATGAGCCGAGCTACGAGCTCCTCTGGCTCGAGGCGTTCGTGCTCACGTGCGCCATCGAGATCCCGATCTACGCGCTCGTCCTGCGGCGCGCGCTCCCGTCGCTCGAGTGGCGGCTCCTCCTCGCGTTCGGCGTGCAGGTCGCGACCCACCCGGCGCTCTGGTTCGTCGTGCCGCAGTGGAGGCCCTACGGGACGTGGGTGTTCGTCATGGAGCTCTGCGTCTTCTGGGTCGAGGCGCTCCTCGTCACGGCGGCGCTCCGCTTCCGCCCGACGTTCGAGCGCGCGTTCTGGTTCGCGGCGCTCGCGTCCTTCGCGGCCAACATGACGTCGACGCTCGTCGGCTTCCTGGTCTGATGGGTAGTCATTGAATTCAATCGCGAAGCTCGCCGCCGTGACGGCGTGCCTGTGGGTGGCCGCCGCGCCCGGGTGCGCGCGCTGGCGCGTCACGCGCGTCGCCGAGCCGCCGCCCGTCGCGCTCGGCGCGACCCCGCTCACGGCCCCCCGCTACGTGCCGGCCGACGAGGCGGCCGCGCTCATCGGCGACCCGCGGCTCGCCGATCCCGGCAAGGTCTGCGTCCAGCGCGTCGTCGTCGCGACGGCGCAGCCCTACGTGGAGCGCGCGAGCGCGAGCAGGACCGGCGACATCGTCGGCAGCAGCGTCCTCATGGGTGTCGGCGCCCTGATGGTGGTCTCGGGGCTCGTGCAGGACGCCGACGACGGCGACATCGACGGCACCTCGCCGCGGGACGACGTGTTCGCGCCGGCCTACGTGTTCGGCGGGCTCGCGGTCGTGGGCGGCGCGCTCTGGCTCGGCCTCTCCCACGCGCTCCTGCCGGGCGGCCCCGAGCCGCCGGCTGCGCGCGGCGCGGACATCACCCGCGCGGTGCTCTGGACCGAGGCGACGGGCTGCGACGCCGGCGGAGGCGCGCCATGAGGATCTGGCTCGCGCTGTCGCTCGCGCTCTCTCTCGCGCTCGGCTCCGGCGCGTGCGCGCGCTGGCGCTATGCGCGGGTCGACGGCGAGCCGCTCGTCGCGGGCCGGACCCCCGCGGGCGCGCCCCACGCGGTGGCGACCGCCGACGCGGCGCGCGTCATCGTGACGCCCGCGCCCGATTCCAGCGCCCCGACGCGCTGCCTCCAGGTGGTGCGCAGCGAGATCGTGCGGCCCTACACCGAGGTCGCCGAGGTCCGCGGACGGGGCGTCGACTACGCCGTCGGGCTCGGTCTCGTCGCCATCGGCGCGGCGGTGACGGCGCTTACGGTCGATGCCGACCTCGACGACGGCGAGCTCGACGGCTCCGACGGCGACCTCGTGGTCGGCGGCGGCTACTTCCTCGGCAGCGCGGCGCTCGTCGGGCTCGGCTGGCTCGTCTACTCGCTCGCCTTCCTGCCGAGCGGCGACCGCCCGCCGGATCGCGGGGGCGAGGAGCTGGCCGTGCGCACCGAGGTCGTCGACGCGACGGGGTGCGAAGGCGCCGGCGGCGCCGCCCTGCCGGACCGCGCGACGCGCCTCGACGCGCTCGACGCGCTGCTCCGAGAGGGCGCCATCAGCGCCGAGGACTACCGGTCCGCGCGGGCGGAGATCACCGGCGAGCCCTGAATCGCGGCAGCCCGGCTCAGGGCGCGGCGGCGACCCGCGCGCCGTCGGCGACCATGGCGACGAGCGCGGGCAGGGCGTCGTCGTCGAGCTCGGTCGTGACGACGAACCAGGACTCGTTCCGCCGGATGGACCACGCGCGCACGAACGGCGCGAGCGCGTCGAACGCCGGGATGGCGGCCGAGCTGCGCCGGTCGAGGCCGGCGACGTCCTTCGCGATGCGGTCGACCTCGGCCTGGGTCTCCGCGGGCGAGAGCCGCGCGACGACCTGCGAGAGCTCCCTCACCGCGCGCACGACGCGGTCGAGGCGCGCCGAGCTCTGGTCGGCGAGGGCCTGGTCGCGCGCCGTCTGCAGGTGCCCGTCGAGGACGTCGGTCTCGCCTTCGTTCGCGGCGTGCAGGTGCACGGCGAGCTGGCGGTGGTCGGTGAGCGAGAGCACGGCCCCGGCGGTGTCGATGTCGGTCGCCGCGGCGAGCCCGAGGAGCGGCTCGGAGCGCTCGCGCGGGTTCGGGAGCCAGACCCACGCCGGGCCGCTCGCGGAGAGGCGCCGGAGGAGGCGGTCGTCCTCCTCGCCCCGGGCGAGGCGCGGCGAGACGTCGTAGCCGACGTCGAGCACGGCGCTCACGAGGTTCCGGTGGCCCACGACGAGGGTGTCGTCGCTCAGGCGCGCCGCGAGCACGTCGCGCGCGGTCGGCGCGCCCGCCGGGCGGTCCTTCGCGAGCGCGGCCTCGACCGCGTCGGAGAGCGCGCCGAAGCCGTCGCCGCGGACGAGGAGGGCGAGCTGGTCGTCGTCGCCGACGAGGAGCGCGTCGACGACCTCGTCGAGCGCGACGCCCGCGCCGCCGAGCGCCGCGACGACCCGCGCCGCGCCTGCGTCCTCGCCGATCGCGCGCTTGAGGTCGCCCTCGGCGAGGAGGGTCTTCGGGTTCAAGCCCACGGCGAACCGCGCCGTGTCCGGCGTGTAGCCGACGAGCGCGCGCTCCGGGATGCTCGCGATGACGAGCGCGACCGCGACGGCGACCGCGACGACGCCCATGAGGGACAGCCCGAGCACGCGCACGGCGGCCATGCTCGCGCCCTTGCCCTCGTTCTTCTCGCGCGCTCGCGACACCGAGAAGGCGACGAGGATCCCGAGCCCGTAGAGGGCGTTCAGCGGCACCGCCATCATGACCTGCGAGATGGGGTCGGGGGGCGTCAGGATCCCGCTCGCGATGAAGCTGATGACCACGAAGTAGCGCCAGAACTTGAGGAGCCCCTTGCCCGAGGCGACCCCGAAGAGCGCGAGGAAGAAGATGACGAGCGGCAGCTCGAAGACGAGCCCGAACATGAGGAGGAAGGCGAGCGCGAAGGAGTAGGCGCTCTGGAGGGTGACCATCACCTCGACGTGGCCGCCCTCGAGCGAGAGCTGGACGAGCCAGTCGGTGATGAACGGCAGGAGCACCGTGTAGGCGAAGCCCGCGCCGATGACGAAGAAGACGACCGAGAAGCCGACGAGCGGCAGGATGAAGCGCTTCTCGCGCGGGTAGAGGCCGGGCGCGACGAAGCCCCAGACCTCCCAGAAGAGGTAGGGCGACAGGAAGAGGAGCTCCCCGAAGAGGGCGACCTTCACGTAGACCGCGATGCTCTCGGTGATCTGGATCGCCTGGAAGTGGTAGATCCCGTTGTCCGCGAGGGCCTGCGCGATGGGGCGCGACAGGAAGTCGAAGAACTCGAGCCGGAAGCCCCAGAAGACGAAGACGCCCACGGTGAGCACGGCGGCCATGCGCACGAGCCGCGTGCGGAGCTCCATGAGGTGCTCACGGAAGCTCATGACGGCGCCGTCACCGCTCACGTCGGGTCCCGACCCTCTTCCGGCGCGGCGGCGTCGGTGGGCGCGGCGGGCGCGGGCGTGCTCGACGGGGGCCCGAGGCCCTTCAGGCGCTCGGCGACGGACGTCGGGGGAGGGGCGGCGACGCGGCCGGCGACCGGCTTCTTCGCGTGGGCGGCCCAGTCGCGCGCGGTGTGCGGCGCGGCGCCGGCGTCGGCGTCGGCGTCGCGCGCGCTCGGCTGGCGGCGCGGGGGCGTCGGTCGGCGGGGCCCCGGCGGCGGCGGTGGCCTCGGGCGCGCCGCTCTCGTCGGGCTCGGCGACGGTCGGCGCGTCGGTCATCGGCGCCTCGCCCGGCCCGGAGGCGTCGACGTCGCGCAGGATCTTCTTCGGCTCGGCGTCCTTCACGCTGTCGGTCGCCTCGCGCGCGGTGTCGTAGACCTCGCGCTGCTCGCGGCGCACCTCGGCGTCGACGTCGTCCATCGCGTTCTTGACCTGGCGGAAGCCCTTGCCGATCTGCTTCGCCACGCCAGGGAGCTTGTCGGGCCCGATGAAGATCAGGGCCACGACCAGGATGATGAGGATCTCCCATGTGCCCAGGCCGAACATCGGGGCGGGATGTTATGCCCCGCGCCGTTCGCGCAGCAAGCTTTCCCTCGGGACGCCGCCGCCCGGGGAGCGTCGCAGGACGACGCGCTCGGGGCTCCGCCGCGCGCGCCGGGCGGGGCGGAACCCTAGAACTCGGTCTCCACGTTCCCGAGGTTCAGGAGATCGTCGGGGGTCACGCTGTACTCGGTCGGCTCCGTCCCGGCGCGGTGCGGGATCGTCACGCCCTTCTCGCGCGCGAGGAGGCCGCTCTCGGGGTCGATCTGCACCTCGACGATCCCCTCGGGGGCGGGGCCCGCGACCGCGCGCTTCGACTTCTTGGGGGTGACGGCCTGCATGAAGGCGAGCCACGCCGGGAGCGCGCCGTCGCCACCGTAGATCTTGTTGTCCTTCTCGGAGGCGCCGATGGGGCGGAAGCGGCGGTCGGGGCCGATCCAGGTCGCCGCGAGGCGGTCGGCCGTGAACCCGATGAACCAGATGTCGTAGGGCAGGGTGCCCGTCTTGCCGGCGGCCTCGACGCCGAGCTTCTTCGCGCCCTGCCCGGTGCCGCGCTGCACGGCCTGGACGAGGTTCCGCGCGACGAGCCACGCGGTCTGCGCGGGGATCACCTGCTCGGCGGGGCGTAGGGCGCCGTCCCAGAGGCCGATGACGGTGTCCGCGAAGCCCGCGTGCGGGTCGAGCGGGGAGACGTGCCGCTCGAGGACGCGCCCGTCCTTGTCGACGACCTTCCGCACGAGCGCCATGTCGGGGGCCTTCCCGGCGAGCGCGAAGGCGCCGAACGCGCGCGCCATGGACCAGACGGTCTGGTCGGTGCCGAGCACCTCCGACGGGTTCGCCTGCAGCTCGTGGGCGAGCCCGAGGGCCTTCCCCCAGGCCTTGTAGTCCGCGTAGTCGACGGCGCTCGCGTGGTTCTTCACGTACGAGAGGACCCGCAGCGAGACCGAGTTCTCGGACTTCACGAGCGCGTCCCAGACGAGCATGTCGTCCTTCGTCTTCTTCCCGGTCGGGTTGTAGGTGCCCTCGACGAAGGGCGCGCCCGAGAAGAGGCTCGACGGGGCGAGGCCGAGCTCGTAGGCGCGCGAGTAGACGATGGGCTTGATGGTGCTGCCGGTCTGGCGGAGGCTCTGCGTGCGGTCGACCTCGCTGCGATCGAAGTCCCAGCCGCCGACGAGCGCCTGCACGCCGCCGCCGTCGAGCCCGTAGGAGACGAGCGCCCCCTCCATCATCGGGACGGGCACGAGCGACACGTAGCGCCGTGGGTCCTGCTTCGGCGGCTCCTCGGCGGCCTTCATCGGCGCCGCGTCCTTCGCCTTCGCGTCGCCGCCGGTCTTCTTGCCCGACGCCTTCGGCTTCTTCTTCGGCGCTGGCTTCTTCGGCTTCTTCGCCTTCTTCGTGGCCTTCGGGAGCATCCGCGGCGGGAGCACCTCGACGAGCACGACGTCGCCGACCGCGAGCGCGTCGCTCACGGCCTTGAGCTTCCCGCCCCAGGAGGCGCGCCCCTTCGTGTCGGGCGAGCCGTCGCGCTTCGTCGGGAGCTCCGTGTAGGGCGCCGCCCAGCTGACGTCGTCGAGGGTGATGACGCCGTCGAGGTCCGGCCCGATCTCGACCCGCGCCTCCTTCGCGCTCACCTCGGCGACCCGCGCGAGCACGCGCGCGCCGACCTCGGCCGTCGCGTATGTTGCATTGCGGGAGAAGAACGCGTCGCGCTCCATGCGGGCGAGAGGCCCGGGGTAGCCCTCCTTCTTCGCGATCGCGAAAAGCGCCTTCTCGACCGCCGCCTCGGCGGCGCGCTGGTAGCCGGGCTCGACGGCCATCTCGACGGTGAGGCCGCGGTCGAGGAAGCTCGCGCCCGGCTGGTCGTAGGTCGCGGCTACGCGCTGCCGCACGGCCTCGGTGTAGTAGGGCGTGCCGTCGCCGAAGGCGTCGCGCAGCGGGAAGACCTTCAGCGGCGCCGCGTTGGCGGCCTGCTCCTCGTCCGCGGTGATCCAGCCGCGCTCGCGCATGTTCTTCAGCACGTGAGCCATGCGGCGCTTGGCGGCGGGCATGTCGACGGCCGGGTTCACGCGGCTCGGCGCCTGCGCGAGCCCGGCGATCATGGCGCACTCGGCGAGCGAGAGGTCCCAGACGTTCTTTCGGAAGTAGTTCTGCGCGGCCGCCTGGACGCCGTAGCTCCCGTGCCCGAGGAAGCCGACGTTCAGGTACCACGTCAGGATCTGCTTCTTCGAGTAGATGTCCTCCATCCGGCGCGCGAGGATGGCCTCCTTCACCTTGCGCTCATAGCTCTTGGCGCTCCCGACGAGGGTCTTCGCGAGCTGCTGCGTGATGGTGCTCGCGCCCTCGCGCGCGGAGCCCTCGCGGAGGTTCGTGACCATGGCGCGCGCGATGCCCTGGAGGTCGATGCCGCTGTGCTCGAAGAAGCGCTCGTCCTCGGCGGCGAGGAAGCCGAGGATGAGGTGCTCGGGGAGCTGGCCCCAGGTCACGGCCTGGCGCCGCTCGCGGTACCACTCGCCCTCGACCTCGCCGCCGGCGGCGACGAAGCGGGTCACGTCGGTCGCGACCATCTCGTCGAACTGATCGAGCCGCGGGAGGTCGTTCGCGAAGTGGACGTAGAGGGCGAAGCCGGCGCCACCGGCGGCGAGCCCCGCGACGACGAGGAGGGCGGCGAGCGCGCGCGCGATGGTGCCGACGACGCCGCCGCGGCGACGGTTCAGGACGCTGACGCGCGGCCCGGGCGGGGCGTCGTCGGGCGCTGTGGGCTTCGGCGTGGTGGGGGTGAGCTTCTTGTTCGGCATGGGGGAGGGGACCTCGGCGGCCTGGCCGCCCGGGGCCTCGCGGGCGGCTCCGGCACGAACGACCGGCGTGGGCGCGGGATTTCCGCCATGGTGGTGGCGGCGCCCCGGCGACTCTCGCACCGCACGCGCGCAGGGCGCAAGCGTGACGCTCGGGAGAGCCGCTTCGGGGGCCAATCTCCGGGGCGTGGGCCGCCTCGCTGCGCTTGACACCAGCCGCGGCTCGCGGAAGAGTCGGGGCGTTCACGGCCACTCTCTCGCGAGGTCTCTGATGCTCAGCCCGTCGCCCTTCCGCGCCCGCTCCGGCGGTGCGGCGCTCGCGCTCGCGCTCCTCGTGACGTCGTCGTCCGGGGCGCTCGCCGCTGACGACCCCGTCGACCACGACGCCGAGCTCGCCAAGGGCGTGCCGGTGCGCTTCGTCATGGGCTTCAAGGCCGGCGGCGGCGGCACGCTCTGGACCGAGCCCGACGACACCGTGCTCAGCACGGTCCCGTCGAGCGGCGGCGGCAGCGAGCAGTTCGGGCTCCCGATCTTCGACGAGACGCGCGGCGGCTACACGATGAGCGCCGGCATCTTCGCCGAGGGCATCTTCTACGAGAACTTCGGGCTCGAGGTGGGCGCGCACTTCGTGCAGCACACGCTCCTCGAGAACATCAAGTGGAGCTTCGTCGAGTCGGTCACGCAGAACGGGCAGACCTCGGTCACGACGTTCAACGCGAAGAGCGACGAGGAGCTGTCGTTCACGGCGCTCCACGTCCCGATCCTCGTGAAGGCCATCGTGCCGTCGGGGAAGACGCGCATCTCGCTCGGCGTGGGGCCGGAGTTCGCGTTCGCGTCGTGGAGCAAGACGAAGTTCAAGATCACGGAGGGCGGCGAGACGGACCAGCCGTGCCAGGGCACGACGGACGGGAAGCTCCGCCTCCCGGGCTCGCGCTGCGCCTTCCAGACGCTGAAGTCGAAGCTCGAGGACAGCGTGTACCTCTCGGTGGTCTTCGGCATCGAGATCACGGCGGGCGACTTCCTGATCCCGATCGATATCCACTGGTCCTACAACTTCAGCCAGCCGGCGAAGTACCGCGAGCGCGGCATCGTCCTCGAGGACGAGATCCCGAACGCCGCCAACCCGGACGCGCACCCGACCGAGCTCACGCTGAAGACGCGCGACTCGATGTACGGCGGCATCCGCATCGGCATCGCCTACCAGTTCAACTGAGCGACGCATCCGCACCGCACGCACCGCGTAGAACGGGGATAGCCACATGACTCGACGTTTCCTTCGCCCGGGCCTGGGCGCGTTGGTCGCGATGACGATGCTCTTCGGCGCGTCCGCCGCGGCGCAGCAGAAGGAGTGGTCGCTCCAGAAGTTCCGGCCGGCGATCCACTCGCTCGGCTCGTTCACGGTGGAGGCGGCGCGCGTGAGCCACGAGCTCACGATGAACGCGTTCTTGATGTTCAACTACGCGGCGGGCGTGCTGCAGGGGGCGAACGGCAAGGACGTGGTCGACGGCTTCGGCACGACCGATCTCGTCGCGTCCATCGGCTTCATCGACCACCTGAGCTTCGGCTTCGACGTGCCGGTGCACGCCCCCGAGTCGGGGACGTTCCTCGACGGCGACGACGTGTCGCAGGCGGGGCTCGGCGACATCCGGCTGTCGTTGAAGGCGACGGCGATCAAGCCGTGGCGCATCGGGCCGGGCATCGGCATCGCGCTCGACTTCATGCTGCCGAGCGGGAGCAAGGGGGGCTACGGGCGTGAGGAGGGCGTGACGCTCATGCCGAAGATCCTCCTCGACGCGGTGACGCAGCACGTCCACCTCATGACGAACATCTTCTTCCTCGCGCGGACGGAGAAGTTCAAGCCGGACCAGTCGAACGTCGACTTCGACGACGACCTCGGGATCGGGAGCGAGGCGGGCATCGCGACGGCGCTGTCGATCTTCCTCGGGTCGACGGACTTCCGGATGAACATCGAGGGGCGCTTCGAGTCGCGGCTCGACCGCTTCTTCGAGCCGGAGAACACGCAGCTCGAGTTCACGTGGGGGCTCCACTGGAAGCACAGCTCGGGCTTCGCGGTGGGCGGTGGCGCCAGCTTCGGGGCGCTCCCGGGCTACGGCGACCCGGACTGGCGCGTGTTCCTGCAGGTCGGCTACCAGCCGGGTGAGTACCTGCCGATGCCGGAGAAGATCGTCGACAGCGACGGCGACGGGATCCTCGACAACGTCGACCAGTGCCCGCGCGAGCCGGAGGACATGGACGGCTGGCAGGACACGGACGGCTGCCCGGACGTCGACAACGACCAGGACGGCATCCTCGACGCGAACGACAAGTGCCCGAACGAGGCGGAGGACAAGGACGGCGACCGCGACGACGACGGCTGCCCGGACGGGGACCGCGACGGCGACGGCATCGGCGACGACTTCGACAAGTGCCCGGACAAGCCGGAGGACAAGGACGGCTTCGAGGACGAGGACGGCTGCCCGGACCTCGACAACGACAAGGACGGGATCCTCGACAAGGACGACCAGTGCCCGGACAAGGCCGAGGACTTCGACGGCGACCGTGACGAGGACGGCTGCCCGGATGGCGACGGCGACAAGGACGGCATCCCGGACGACAAGGACAAGTGCCCGACGCAGCCCGAGGACATCGACGGCTTCGAGGACGAGGACGGCTGCCCCGACCCGGACAACGACGGCGACGGGATCCTCGACAAGAAGGACAAGTGCCCGCTCGACGCGGAGGACAAGGACGGCTTCCAGGACGGCGACGGCTGCCCGGACCCGGACAACGACCGCGACGGGATCCCGGACGAGAAGGACAAGTGCCCGGACCAGGCGGAGGACTTCGACGGCTGCCAGGATGAGGACGGCTGCCCCGAGGCGGGCCGGGTGTGCGTGACGAAGGAGAAGATCGTCATCACGGAGAAGGTGTTCTTCGCGACGGGGAAGGCGACGATCCAGGCGCGGAGCTTCAGCCTGCTCGACGAGGTGGCGAAGGTCCTGAACGACAACAAGCAGATCAAGCTGGTCGAGGTGCAGGGCCACACGGACAACCGCGGCAACGACGACTTCAACCTGAAGCTGTCGGACGCGCGGGCGCGGGCGGTCTACACGTACCTCATCGGCAAGGGCGTGGACCCGTCGCGCCTGACGGCGCAGGGCTACGGCGAGACGCGGCCCATCGGCGACAACAACACGTCGATCGGGCGCGAGGCGAACCGGCGCGTGGAGTTCGTGATCCTCAAGCAGGACGTGCCCGAGTAGCTCGGGGGCCGCGGCGACGCGGCCTCGGGTGTCGCGTGTGCTCCGTGGGGGTAACCACGGAGACACGGAGACGCGGAGGGAGGGCGGAGAGGGCGGTGTCGGTGGACCGGCGCCGCCTTCGTCGTCTCTGGGTGGTGCGGCGATCCGCTCGGAACGTGACCACGGAGACACGGAGAAGCGGAGGGAGGGCACGGGAGGGGGCGACTTCGTAGCGTGCTGGTATCAAAGGGAAACCACGGAGGCACGGAGGCACGGAGGGTTCAGTGATGTGCGGGCCTCCGTGCACGGCCCTCCGCTCGTCGTGCTCGGAGGAGGAGGGGAGGGCAGCCCGAACCACAACGTCGTCGAGCGCCCGCGATCTCTCCTCCCGAAGAGCCTCAGACCCCGATGGTACCCCGGAGCACATGGCGCCCCGAGACCCTCCGTGCCTCCGTGCCTCCGTGGTTACCCCCCCACGAAGTGAAGCGACAACCGAGACCAAGCCGCGGCCGCGAGCCCTCTCGCCCTCCCTCCGCGCCCCCTCCGTGTCTCCGTGTCTCCGTGGTTACCCCCACGAAGTCCTCGACACCGACACGACCTGGCTCAGCCGAGACGCCTGCGCCCGCGCCCCGCGCTCGCGTAGGTCTTGAGCCGCTCGCCGAGCTCCTGGAACCGGACGAGGCCGTCCGGGCCTTCGCCCTCGGCCACGCACACGATCATCTTCTCGCGGCCCTTCTTCGCCCGCGACAGGAAGCCGAACTCCTCGAACGCGTCGAGCGCGTGCTTGAAGTTCACCGAGCTCGCCGCCTCCGGGCACGCGATGTCGCCGACGTGGTAGCGCTTCTCGCCCATCGTCTGCGCCTCGTGCATGAGCTGGTTCTCCGAGACCGGCTCGTGCCCCACCTTCTCGAGCGTCGTCGCGAGGAGCCAGTACGCCTCGATCCACGGCAAGAGCACCCGGTGGAAGAGGCTGATGGTGCTCGCCCCCTCCGGTGTCACCTCGATCTTCACGTCCGCGAAGTCCTCGCCCGGCGTCCGCCGGATGAGCCCGCCCGCCTCGAACCCGAGCAGCGTGTCGTTGAACTGCCGCCCGAAGCCCCGCACCGGGTCGAACACGAACTCGTGCCGGAACGTGCGCGACAGGAACGCCACCGCCTCCGTCAGGTTCGCGAGCGTCGTCTGCCCCTGCTCGAGCGTCGCGAGCAGGCCCGTCGCCATCAGCGCCTCCGACACGAAGAGGTGCACCATGTTGTTCTTGTAGAAGTCGAGGTGGATCCGGTGGTCGTCCTTCAGCGCCCAGACGACCTCGTCGCCGTCGAAGACGTGGGTCTCGAGGTGCTTCTCGGCCACCCACTTCGCGAGGACCTCCTTCACCGCGTCCTGCACGGCCTGCCCCCGCGCCTTCGCCACCGCGTGCTCCTCGCCGAGCGCGAGCAGGAGCTCGTCGCTCCCGAGCAGCCCCTCGCGCGCCTCCGCGATCTCCTGCCGCCGGATCCGGAGCGCGTGCTCGAGCGTCTTCGAGAGCGGCGCCCCCTTCCGGCTCGCGAGCTCGAGCAGGAGCCCCACCCGCGCGAGCAGCACGTCCCCCGACACCCCGCGCTTGTCGTGCACGAGGAGCGCCGTCGCCGCGAGCGCCGACGGCGTCACCACCGCCACCCGGTTGATGCCCGCCGACACCCGGTAGCCGAGCGTCGTCAGGAAGCGCCGCGACTCGGGCGTGTCCTCCTCACCCTCCGGGAGCCCCGCCTGCTCGAGCGCCTCCCGGCAGCTGATCGGCTCCGCGAAGTTCACGTAGAGCCGCCCGTACTTCGCCCACAGCACCTGCGTCGCGTTCAGGAGCGCCGTGATGTTCTCCTTCTTCTTCTCCCCGCCGCGCAGCTCCTTCGTGAACGCGCGCTCCTCGATGACGTGCTCGTAGCCGACGTAGATGGGCACGAGGTGCACGTCCTGCGCCGCCCCGCCGCGCACCGCGTCCACGATGATCTTCAACATCCCGAACTTCGGCGGCAGCATCTTCCCGGTCCGCGAGCGCCCGCCCTCGAGGAAGAACTCGATCCAGTAGCCCTCCTTCACGAGCTTCCGCAGGTACTCCCTGAACGCGAGCGCGTACCCCGGGTTCTCCTTGAACGACCGCCGCAGGAAGAACGCCCCCGAGCGCCGGAAGATGTGGCCCACCGGGAAGAAGTTCAGGTTCTTCCCGGCCGCGATGTGCGGCGGGATGAGCCCGTTCGCGTAGAACATGTACGACAGCACGAGATAGTCGACGTGGCTCCGGTGGCACGGCAGCAGCACGAGCGGCGCCTGCCGCCCCGCCTCGCGCACCTTCTCGAGCCCCTCGCGGTCGAGCACCATCTCGCTGTAGAGCCGCGAGAAGATGAGGGTCATCAAGATGCACATGACCTCGACGTAGGCCATCGAGAAGTCCGCGCTCATCTCCTTCAGGTAGCTCGTCATCTCCTTTCTGACTTGCCTGTCGCTCGTCCCCTCCGCCGCCGCGAGCTGGCTCATCGCCTCCTTCACGCGCGGGCTCTCGAGGATCTCCTCGCGGAGCCGCTTCGCGCGCTTCAGCACCGGCCCCTTGATCACCCGCTCCTCGAGCGAGAGCGCCCGGTGGATCTCGAAGCGCAGCCCGCGCGCGAGATCGACCGCGTCGGACGTGTCCGCCCGCTCCCGCAGGTACTCGAGCAGATCGATGGGCTTGCCGACCTGCACGAAGGCGCGTCGCCGGTTGATGAGGAAGTTCAATAGCTTCCGGAACCGCCCCGGCGCCTCGGGGTTCCCGAAGACCGTGTCCCAGAACGACTTCCGGAAGCGGTTCGTCGACGGCGTCCAGATGAGGAGCTGCGGGACCACGCGGATCGGGCGCGGCGTCGTGTTGGTGCCCTCGCAGGCGCGCATCCGCTCGAGCTGGTTCTCGATGCACGTCTGGAGCAGCGTCGAGTCGGTCTTCTCCGCGGCCCACGGCCAGAGCGTCTTCGTCTTCAGGAAGACGACCGCGGGGCGCCCGCGCGAGAGCCCCCACGAGAGCCGGTCCTTCGCGGAGAGGCGGTGCTTGAAGTAGCCCACGAGGCGCCTGAGCCCGTAGAGCACCATCCGCCACAGCGGCCGGAACGGCGTCATCGAGATCTTGTTCGCGAAGAAGACGAGCGGGAGCCCGAACCGCAGGAACGCGTAGTTGAAGTACAGGTAGTCGAGGAGGCTGTGGTGGTTCATCACGTACACGACGTCGCCGTCGTGCGCCTGCTCGCGGATCGTGCGGATGTTGTGGTCCTCGAAGGCGACGCGCCGGAACGCGAGCCAGAACATCGCCCGCGCGATGAGGTTCGGCGACTTCACCATCGCCGCCGGGTTCAGGAGGTGCTTCTCGTCGACCTCCGGGAAGCGCAGCGGCGGCTCCGCCTTGAGGTCGCGGCTCTGCGCGACGAGCGCGTCGTGGACGGCGCCGGTCGCCGGGCGCTCGTCCTGTCGGCGGGGCTGTTCGTCGTCGAGGGGGCCGGCGGCCGCCGACATCGAGGGCTTCTCCACGCGCTGACCCTACACCATCTCTCGCCCGGGCGCCCACATCACGCGCGCCACGACGACGGCATGGAGACCACGGCTCCCGCGTTGTGATCCGCGTTCCGACTCCCGTAGAATGCCGCCGTGATCGCTCGCTCCCAGCGCCCGGGCGTCAAGCCGCCCGCAACACTCCTCCTCGTCGTCGCCCTGACGTCCCTCGGGGCTGCGCCCCCGGCCTCCGCGCGCCCCGCGCCGCCCCCGGACCCGGACGCCGAGGTGGAGGCCCCAGAGCCGCGCTCCGAGGCCGTCCACTGCGCCCTCGACGCCGCCTCGCCGCGCCTCGCCGTCGAGGCCGCCTACGCCGAGTTCGCGCGCCTCTACCGCGCCCGCCTCCCGGGGCCGCGCGGGCAGACCATCCTCGAGACCCGCCTCGACGCCCTGGTCGACCGCCTCATCGACGTCGAGGCGTTCGCGCGCAGCGTGCTCGCGGGCGCGTGGGACGCCGGGACCACCGAGCAGCACGAGCAGTGGAAGCAGGACCTCGACCGCATGCTGCGGCGCCGCTACCTGAAGGGGCTCGAGGATCCGCACCGGAACCCCATCGAGGTGCTCCGGAGCGACGTCTCCTGCGATCACGCCTCCGTGCGCGTGCGGATCGGCGTACCGCGGACGCGCTCAGACCGCGTCGTCGAGCTCGACCTCATCTACCGCGACCCCGAGTGGCGCGTCTTCAACGTCACGCTCGACGGCGTCAGCCTCATCCGCACCTGGCGGAGCCGTCTCCACCGCGTCTTCGCCGACGGCGGCGTGGACGCCCTCGACCGGCAGCTGCGGATCCTCGCCGAGCGCTACGCCCGCGGCGGCACCGTCGAGCCCCCGGACTGACCCCCGGCGCGAGTGAATGGCGTTCACTTTCGCCCCGCTCACTCCTCGGCGAGCGCCTTGACGAGCGCCGCCACGTCGACCGGCGCCTCCTCGGCGTCGCGGCCGTAGACGTCGGGGAAGTGCTCGACGCGCCCCGCCGCGTCGACCGCGGTCGTCGCGTAGAGGAAGTGCACGGTCGCCGCCGGCTCGACCGGGATCCGCTCCGTCGGGCCGCCGGAGAGCTCCCCCGTGACGTCCGCGCGCCGCTCGGGGACGAGCCACGCCGCGAGCTCGCGCGGCCGCTCGAGCCGCACGCAGCCGTGCGAGAGCGCGCGCGCCTCCTTCTTGAAGAGCTTCGGCGCCGACGTGTCGTGGAGGTACACGCCGTCCGTGCCGCGGAGCCGGAACTTCAGCACCCCGAGGGGGTTGTCGGGCCCCGGCGGCTGCCGGACGAGCCACTCGCCGCCCTTGCCGACCTTCACCTCGTAGCCCTCGGCCTCGAGCGCCGCCGGATCGTCCGCAGCCCGCGCGCGCATCGACTCCTCGACGATCCGCCGCGGCACGCGCCAGTCGGGGTTCGTCACGACCGCGTCGAGCGGCGCCGACATCGCCGGCGTCGCGTCGACCGCCGTCGCCCGCCCGATGATCACCTTCATCGCGACCTTCTCGCGCCCGTCCTCGTCGGCCTCGAGGCGGTAGGCGTTCAGGTGCACGACGATCTGCCGCCCGCGATCCTCGCGGAGATCGAGGCGGCGCCAGCGCCGGAGGGCGACGGCCAGCGCGCGGACCTCGTTCGGGAGCGGCTCGTCGAGGCGGCGCCGCGTGAGCGGGTCGAGCACGACCGTCACCGGGAGCCCGTGGTCCTGCTGCCACTTCCAGAGCGCCCGCTTCAGGCGGTGGTCGAAGTAGGCGCGCAGCTTCCCCGTGACGCTCGCGTCGCCGTAGCCCTCGAGCAGGAGCCGGTCCCGGAGCGTCGCGACCTCGGGGGCCGTGACGCCGACGCGCACCTCGTAGGGCGGATCGCCGATGAGCGGCTGCGGGCCGAGCTCGCGCCGCGCCGCGAGCGCGAGCGCCGCCTGCAGCGCGCGGTAGCGGCGGTGCGTCGGCACGAGGGCCCGGATGGCCGGCGCGAGGGGGCGGACGTCGCGGAGGAGGCGCGCGCGCTCGGTGGGCCCGAGGTGATCCGGCGCGAACACCGCGAGCAGGGCGCCGGCGTAGGCGCGCCAGGCGTCGTCGTCGGCGGTCGCCCCCGGGCGCTTCGGCGGCAGCACGCCGTGGGTCGGGAGCGCAGCCCCCAGCGCCCCGAGGGCGGCGCGGTCCTCGGCGTCGATGGGCGCGGGCGACGTCGCGGGCGGCGTGTCCGCGGCCGTCGCCGCCTCCGCTCCCGCCGTCGGCTCGGCGGCGAGCGCCGTCGACCCGCTGGCGAGGAGCGACGTGGCGAGCGCGCCGAAGAGCGCCGCGCGCGCGATGAGACGCGGCTCAGGCATGCGAGAGGACGACCTTCCCGAAGGTGGCGTTCTGCTCGACGAGCGTGTGCGCCGAGGCGATCTCGTCGAGCGGCAGCACGGTGTCGACGACCGGGTGGAGCCGCGGCGGCGCCGTCCCGTGCGCTTCGAAGAGGGGCACGATCCGGTCCTCGAAGGCGCGCGCGACGGCGATCTTCTCCTCGATCGGGCGGCTCCGGAGCACGGTGCCGACGATCGCGAGGCGCTTCCCCAGCACGTCGCGGAGCGGGAGGTTCGCCTGTGTGCCGGCGAGGAGCCCGACGAGCACGATGGTCCCCGTCGCGCGCATCGCGGCGACCATCGCCGCGACGCCGGCGCCGCCCACGAGCGAGAGCGCGACCGCGACGCCGTCGCCGAGCTCGGCCTTGGCGCGCTTCGCGAGGTCGTCCGTGGTGCCGACGACCGCGAGGTCGAGCCCGAGCGGTCCGCAGCGCTCGAGCTTCTCCGCCGTCCGCGACGAGCCCGCGCTCCTCGCGCCGAGCGCGCGGGCGATCTGGATCGCCGCCGTGCCGACGCCGCTCCCGACCGCGTCGACCATGAGCCACTGGCCGCTCGCGAGCCCGCCTTGGAGCACGATCGCGTCGAACGCGGTCACGAACGCCTCGGGGATGGCGGCGGCGTCGGTCGCCGTGAGGCCCGCGGGCACCCGGATCGCCTCGCGCTCGTGCAGCACGGCGAGATCGGCGCACGCCCCGCCGCCGACGAGCCCCATCACGCGGTCGCCGACCGCGAAGCGCGTCACGTGCTCGCCCGTGGCCGCGACGGTGCCGCTGAGCTCGAGGCCGGGGATGTCGCTCGCGACCCCCGGTGGCGCGGGGTAGAAGCCGCGGCGCTGCAGGATGTCGGCCCGGTTCAGGGCCGACGCCTCGACGCGCACGAGCACGTCCCACGGGCCGGGCTCGGGGTCCTCGACCTCGCGGATCGCGAGGACCTCCGGACCTCCGGGCTTCGTGATGACTGCAGCGCGCATGCCTCTCCCCTCGGCTGGCTGGGCTCGGGCGCATTCTGCGCCGCGCCCCGCCGGGGCTCAAGGAACTTCTACTGCGCGGCCGTTCAGCGCCCGGCGAGCCACCGGACCACGGCCTCGCGCTCGGCGGGCGTCGGCGTGACGGAGAGCGTGAGCACGGCCCCCGAGCGGGCGACGCTCGCCCGCCCGAGGAGGCCCCGCAGCGGCTCGGGGACGGCGGGGAGGGCGCCCGAGAGCTTCACGCGGAGGCGCATCGCGGCGGCGTCGTCGCTGGCGGCGACGGCGACGACCGCGGCGAGGCCGCCGTCCTCGGGGCGGAGGGCGACCGCGATCCAGCGGAGCGCGGCGAGATCGTCGTCCACGCCCGCGAGCCCCCGGAGGACCGCCGCGGCCGTCGGGCCGAGGGCGGCCTCGGCGGCGCGCGCGTTCGAGAGGTCGACCCCGACGACGGCCACGGCGTCCGCGGGGAGCCACGCCGCGAGGGCGGCCGGTGGGGCCGCGCCGCTCGTGGTCGCAGGCGGCGCGGGCGGCGGAGACGACGTCGCGAGCGCGATCGACGCCACGACGGCCCCGGCGAGCGCGAGGGCGCCGAGCCCCCACAGCAGGGGGCGCCGGGGGGCGCCGGTGCGCGCTGGCTCGGGGCTCGCGGGCGTCACGCCGGCAGCATCGGCGGCGCCGGGCTCGCCGTCAAAGAGCGCGCGTCGCCGGGGCGACGGGCGGGCCGTTGCCGCCGGCGTCGACTCGCGCGAGGATGCGCGCATGGGCACCGACGCCGACCTCTTGTCCCTGAAGGCCCAGCTCGACGCGCTCCGCGGGCGCCCGCCCGCCGACGTCGCGAGCGCGGCCGTGGCCCTCGCCGAGGGGATGCAGCGCCTCGCCAACGCCTGGACGACCGCCGCCGAGCGGAAGGACCAGGCCCGCCTCGCGCGCCTCATGGAGGACCGCGACGGCCGCCTCCTGACGACCGCGCTGACGGACCGCGCCCTCCGCCCGCGGGTGCCCGCCCGCGTCGCCGACCAGCTCCGCTTCCTGCTCCGCCACTACGGGATCCCGCGCTACTTCCCGTGGCTCGATCGCCAGCAGCTCCGCGCGTTCCGCCTCATCGGCCCGCTCGCGCCGAGGCTCCTCGTGCCGTTCGTGATCCGCCGCATCGCCGCCGAGATGCACCGCTACGTGCTCGACGCCGATCCGACCGTCCTCGGGCGGCAGATCGCCGCGCGCCGCGCCACGGGCGCGCACGTCAACGTGAACCAGCTCGGCGAGGCCATCCTCGGCGAGGACGAGGCCGAGGCCCGGCTCGAGCGCTACCTCGGGCTCGCCGCGCGCCCCGACGTCGCCTGCATCTCGGTGAAGGTCAGCTCCATCGCCTCGCAGATCGACCTCCTCGGCGAGGCGCGCACCCTCGACGTCCTCGCGGATCGCCTGCGCCGCCTCTACCGCGCCGCGATGGCCGCGCCCTACCAGCTCCCCGGCGGCGGCGCGCGGCCGAAGCTCGTGACGCTCGACATGGAGGAGTACCGCGACCTGCACCTGACCGTCGCCCTCTTCGAGCGCGTCCTCGGCGAGCCCGAGTTCGCCTCGTTCACCGGCGCCATCGTCCTCCAGGCCTACCTCCCCGACAGCCACCTCGTGCAGCGGGAGCTCGACGCCTGGGCGGCCGCGCGCGTCGCGGGCGGCGGCGCGCCCATCCGCGTGCGCCTCGTGAAGGGCGCGAACCTCGCGATGGAGCGCGTCGACGCGGCCGTCCACGGCTGGCCCCAGGCCCCCTACCTCGACAAGGCCGGGACCGACGCCAACTACAAGCGCATGCTCGCCTACGCGCTCACCCCCGAGCGGCTCGCGCGCGTGCGCCTCGGGGTCGCGAGCCACAACCTCTTCGACGTCGCCACCGCGCTCACCCTGCGCGCCGCCCACGACGTCGGCGACGCCGTCGTGATCGAGATGCTCGAGGGCATCGCGGGCGCGCTCGGGCGCGTCGTGACGGCGCTCGGCGCGGAGCTCCTCGTCTACGCGCCGACCGCCTCCGAGGGCGAGCTCCAGAGCGCCATCGCCTACCTCATCCGGCGCCTCGACGAGAACACGACGCCCGAGAACTTCCTGCGGCACAGCTTCGGGCTCACCCCCGGCACCGACCCGTGGCGCGAGCAGGAGGCGGCGTACCGGCGCGCCTGGGCCGACGCGGACACGGCGCC
Organism: Deltaproteobacteria bacterium; assembly: GCA_020632715.1. Classification (GTDB taxonomy): domain Bacteria; phylum Myxococcota_A; class UBA9042; order PHBI01; family PHBI01; genus JACKFA01. The sequence goes on along the minus strand of JACKFA010000009.1, from coordinate 333,661 downwards.
CCTCGGGCCGCGGCGGCGGCAGGACCGGCGCTCGGAGGCCCACGAGCCGCTCGCCGGCGACGCCTTCCGGAACGCGCCCGACACCGACTGGTCGCTCCCGCACCACCGGCTCTGGATCGAGGAGGCGCTCGCGCGGCGCGAGGCCATGCCGGGCGACCTGGTCGTGCCGTGCGTGGTCGCCGGGCGGGAGGTGCGCGACGACGCAGGCGGGGAGGGCGTCGGCGAGGATCCGTCGCGCCCGCGGCGCGCGCTGTACCGGATCGCGAAGGCTGGCGTCGCCCTCGTCGACGAGGCGCTCGCGGCGGCCGTGGCGGCGGCGCCGCGCTGGGCGGCGACGTCGTCGGCGGAGCGAGCGGCCATCCTCGGGCGGTGCGCGGCGGGGCTCGCGCGGGCCCGGGCGGACCTCGTCACGGCGATGGTGGCGGACGCCGGGAAGGCCGTCCCCGAGGGCGACGCCGAGGTCTCCGAGGCCATCGACTTCGCGGAGTACTACCGGCGCGCGCTCGCGCCGTGGGAGGCGCGGACGACGCTCGCGCTCGCGCCGCTCGGGGTCGTCGTCGTGGCGCCGCCCTGGAACTTCCCGCTCGCGATCCCGGCGGGCGGCGTGCTCGCGGCGCTGATGGCCGGGAACGTGGTGATCCTGAAGCCCGCGCCGGAGACGGGGCTCGTCGCGTGGGAGCTCGCGAGCGTCCTCTGGGCCGCGGGCGTGCCGCGCGACGTGCTGCAGTTCCTGCCGTGCGACAACGAGCCCGCGGGGAGCGCGCTCGTCCGCGATCCGCGCGTCGCGGCGGTGGTGCTGACCGGCGGCACGGCGACCGCGCGGAAGCTGATGGGGCTCCGGCCGGATCTCACGCTCTTCGCGGAGACGGGCGGCAAGAACGCGACCATCGTGACCGAGCTCGCGGACGTGGACCTCGCCGTGAAGCACGTCGTGCACGGCGCCTTCTCCCACGCGGGGCAGAAGTGCAGCGCCACGAGCCTGCTCATCTGCGAGGCCCCCGTCTACGACGACGCCTCGTTCCACGAGCGCCTGCGCGACGCGGTCGCGAGCGTGCCCGTCGGGCCGTCGTGGGAGCTCGGCGCGCGGGTGACGCCGCTCATCCGCGAGCCGCGCGAGGACCTCGCCTGGGCGCTCACGACGCTCGACGACGGCGAGGACTGGCTCGTGAGGCCGCGCGTCGACGAGGCGAACCCGCGGCTCTGGTCGCCGGGGGTGAAGGTGGGCGTCCGCGCGGGGTCGCGCACGCACCAGACGGAGCTCTTCGGGCCGGTGCTCGCGGTGATGCGGGCGGAGTCCCTCGAGCACGCGCTCGAGCTCGCGAACGGCACGCCCTATGGGCTCACGGCCGGCCTCCAGAGCCTCGGGCCGCGGGAGCAGGCGCGCTTCATCGAGGCGATGGACGCCGGGAACCTCTACGTGAACCGGCCCACGACGGGCGCCGTCGTCGAGCGGCAGCCCTTCGGCGGGCGGAAGGCGAGCGTCTGGGGGCCGGGCGCCAAGGCGGGCGGGCCGAACTACGTCGTGCAGCTCACGCGCGCGGTCGACGGGCCCGACGCGGCGCGCGCCGAGCCGGCCGCGGTCGTGGCGCGCGAGGTGTTCGGCGAGGTCGATCCGCAGCGGCTCCTCGGGCAGGACAACCGCTTCCGCGTGACGCCGTGCGGGTCCGTGTTGGTGCGGGTCGCGGCGGGCGCGACGGCGCGCGCGGTGGAGCTCACGCTCGCGGCGGCGGCCGCGGCGGGGACGCGCGTGACGCTGAGCGTGGCGCCGGAGGCGGCGGAGGCGGCCCCCGGCGGCGACGTCGAGGGCGCCGAGGCGGCGGGGGCGCGCCTCGCGGGCGTCGAGCGCGTGCGGGTCGTCGGCGCGGTCGAGGAGGCGCTGTCGCGCGCGTGTGTCGCGGCGGGGGTGCCGTGGATCGCGCCGCCGGTCGTGGCCGAGGCGCGGCTCGAGCTCCTCCGCTACGCCCACGAGCAGGCCGTGAGCGTCGACTACCACCGCTTCGGCAACCTCGGCGAGCGCGAGGACGAGCGGCGGCAGGGCCCCGCGCCGGATTGACACGAGCGACCCCGCGGACGCATCGTCCGACCTTCCGTCACAGAAGAACGGTGACCGTCGCGTGGGTGATCTCGAGAAGCTCTCGTCGCGGCAACGCGAGATCCTCGAGCTCCTGGCCAAGGGGCTCACGAACGCCGAGATCGGCTCGGTCCTCGGGATCTCGCCGACCACCGTGCGCACCCACGTCACCGCCATCCTCGCCACCCTCGACGTCACGAACCGGACCGAGGCGGCGATGCGCTACGCGGAGTGCGCGTCGCGCGCCGACCGCGTCGAGACCGTGCTGCGCGCGCCCGCCCTCGCGGTGCTGCCCTTCGAGCCGGTCGACGACGACGCGCGCACCCGCGCCGCCGCGAACGGGGTCGCCTACGACCTCGCGGCCCTCTTCGCGCGCTCGGCCTGGCTCCCCGTCATCGCGCACGCCGCCGCCGCGCGCGCCCGCGGCGCGACGCCGGTCGAGGTCGGCGTGGAGCTCGGCGCGAGCTTCATCGTCGACGGCACGCTCCGCCTCGAGGGGGAGCGCGGGCGCGTCGCGGCGCGGCTCATCGACGCGGGGAGCGGGCACGTCCTCTGGACCGAGCGCTTCGACTTCGATGGCCGCGAGCTCTTCCTCGTGCAAGACGAGATCTGCGCGACCATCGTGGCGAGCGCCCACCCGCTCCTCCTCCGCCGGGTCCAGGCGACGCTCCGCCACGACATCCACCCCGAGGATCTCGCCGCGTGGGAGCTCGCCCACCTCGGCCTCGGGCTCGCGAGCCAGCGCGCCGCGGGCCCCAACGCCGCGGCGGTGGAGCACCTGCGGGCCGCCGTCGCGCGCGATCCGAACCTCGCGCTCGCGCACTTCGCGCTCGGGCTCTGCGCCTTCGACCGCGTGCTGAACCAGTGGGGCTCATCGCGCGACGGGCGCGACCTGCTCGCGACGAGCGCCGTCCGCTGCATGGAGCTCGCCCCGCACGGCGCCGAGGGCTGGTACCTGAGCGCGCGGCTCGAGCAGTCGCGCGGCGACTACGAGGCGACGGCGCGCGCCGCTCGCGTCGCGATCGGCAAGAACCCGAGCTTCGCGGCGGGCCACGCGCTGCTCGCGCAGAGCCTCCACGTCTCGGGGCGCAGCGACGAGGCCCTCGTCGCGATGCGACACGCCGAGCGGCTCGGCCCGCGCGCGTTCGTCGCCGGGCTCGCCGCCCTCCACTTCGCGCGCGGCGAGTACCTCGAGGCCGCCGCCGCCGCCGAGCAGGCCGTCATCGCGGCGCCCGGCTACCCGTTCGCGCGCGCGATGGCCGCGGCGAGCCGCTGGTGCGCGGGGCAGGGGGAGCGCGCCCGCGACCACATGCAGCGCCTCCGGGAAGAGCACCCCGGCTTCGCCGCGGGCGCCCTCCTCGCGACGTTCGGGCCCGAGGTCGACGCCATCAGCCGTCTCTCGGGCGCCCTCCACGCGCTCGGCGCCTGATCAGCGCCGACCGGTGGCCCCGCGGCGGCGGCGCGTCATCCCGAGCGCCACCGCGGCGAGGACGAAGGCGAGGCCCGCGTCTCCGGGGACCGCGCTCCCCGCGCAGCCGGCCGGACCGGTCTCGCCCTGGGGTCCCTGGGCGCCGGTGGCGCCCGTATCGCCCTGGGGTCCCTGGGCGCCGGTGGCGCCCGTATCGCCCTGGGGGCCCTGCGCGCCGGTCGCGCCGGCGGCGCCGGCCTCGCCCTGAGCACCCTGCGCGCCAGTGGCGCCGGCCTCGCCCTGCGGCCCCTGCGCGCCGGTGGCGCCCGTCTCGCCTTGCGGCCCCTGCGCGCCGGTCTCGCCGGCCTCACCCTGCTGCCCCTGCGCGCCGGTCGCGCCCGTCTCGCCCTGCGGCCCCTGCGCGCCGGTGGCGCCGGCCTCGCCCTGAGCACCCTGCGCGCCGTCCTCACCGGCGCACACGAGCTCGACCTCGTCGATCTCCTCGTCCTGGAGCACGCCGTCGCCCTCGACGCCGCCCGGGACGCCGTCGTCGGCGCCCCAGGCCACGGCGACGCCCCCCGCGGGGCAGTCCTCGTCGCCCACCGCGAGCGCCGTCGTCGTCAGGAGCGTCGCGGGCGGGCGCACGACGAGCGCGCCGCTGGCCGTCACCGTGAACGACGGGTCGAGCGCGAGCTCGACCGTCACGGGCAGCGCGCCTGGCGCGGTCCCGCCCGGGAGCCACACGAGCGCCACCGCGTACCCGCCCGTGAGCGTCGCCTCCGCCGGCGCCCCGCCGTCGACGCTCACCGCGACGACGCCGTCCGGGCCGACGCCGCCGCCTCGCGGCGCGGCGACGACATAGACCGGCACGAGCTGCGGCGACGCGCTCGCCGTGGCGCCCGGCGACGACAGGGAGAGCTCGGGCGGGCACGTCGTGTCCCCGCTCGCGAAGAAGCCGTCCTCGTCGTGCGCCTCCCCCGGCTGCCCGGCCTCGCCGTTGGGCACGGCGCCGCCAGCCCCGCCGGCGACCGTGGAGCCCGTCACCGAGACGCCGTCGCCCTCGACGCAGAGGCGACCAGCGACGAACACGCTCCCGCCGAGGCCTGCGCCACCGCCGCCGCCGCCCCCGCCGAGGCCGGCCGCGCCGCCGGCGCCTCCGGTCGCGGCGTTGTCCGCGAACGCGACCCCGTCGAGGACGAGGAGGCCCCCGGCGTCGACGAAGATGGCGCCTCCGAGGCCCGCGCCGCCGCCGCCGCCGGCGTAGCCGTTCAGGAGCGCCGACTGGCCGCCGTGGCCGCCGTAGGCCGCGCTGGCGCCGCCCGGCTGGATGATGCCGCCGCCGCCGCCGCCGCCGCCACCGCCGCCGCCGAAGCCGCCAGCGCCGCCGACCCCAGGCGGGTTGCCGAAGCCGCCGCCGCCGCCGCCGCCGCCGAAGGCGCCCGAGAGCCCGTTCCCGGCGAAGGGGCCGCCGCGACCGCCAGCCCCGCCGCCCGCGCCGGCGCTCCCGTCCAGGCCGTCCGCGCCTCGGCCTCCGACGACGGCGTTGCCCTCGAAGCCGCCCCCGCGAACCTCGAGCGTGACGCCCGCCGCGACCCACACGGCGCCCCCGGCGCCGTTCAGCTCGCCCGGGATGTCGTTCGTCGGGCTCGAGCCGACGACGTGGCCGCCGTGGAGCCAGAGGTCGACGAGCGTCGCGTCCGCCGTGACCAGGAAGATCCGCGACGCGCCACCGCCGCTCACGACCGCCGGGCCGTCGCCCTCGCCGCGGATCGTCAGCGGCTTGTCGAGCGGGATCTCGCTCCCGCCGAGCGTGTACGGCCCCTCCGTCGGGAGGACGATGACGTCGCCTGCGGCCGCGCTCGCGACGGCGTCGCGGAGGGTGCAGGCGGCGGAGCAGTCGCCGGCGCCGTCGTCGGCGAGGCTCGTGACCGTGATGGTGGCGGCGCGGGCGGCGTGGGCGCCGACCGCGAGCGTGAGCGCGAGCGAGAGCGAGAGCGAGAGTGGGAGCGCGGGCGCAGCGCGGCGCCAGCGTGACGTGACGACCATCGGGACCTCGTGGGCAGGGAGATCCCCGGAACATATCGCTGCCGTCGACGCGCCGCGTCGTCACCCTGTCGTGCCGCGGCTACGAGGATCGTCGTATGGCGAATCGCCGCTGCGGGGGCCTAACCTGGGAGCACTCCGTGGCTGGATGCAGGTCTACGGCGTCGTCCCCGCCGGGGCATACGAGAGGCGGGAGCCTCGGGCGGGGACGGCGTCGTCGGCTGTCGCGCGCCGGCGCCTGCGTCAGCGCGCGTCGGCCGAGGCGGTCTGCACCTTCGACGGCCCCGCGTCGCACACGGCGGCGATGACGTCGTCGCTCGAGAGCAGCGTCGGGAGCTTGATCGGCTTGTCCGGCTGCCCCGCCGGCAGCATCACGTAGAGCGGCACCGACGGCTCGTTGAAGCGCTCGAGCCACGCCGCGATCTCCGGCTTGTGGCGCGTGAAGTCCGCCTTCACCGGCGTGATGTGGTAGCGCTTGAAGGCCGCGCGCACGCGGTCGTCGTCGAGCGCCACGTGCTCGTTGACCTTGCAGGTCGTGCACCACTCGGCCGTGAAGTCGATGAACACCGTGTGGCCCTCGCTCGCGAGCGCCTTCACGTCGACCTGGTCGAAGTCGAGCCACGAGATCCCGCCGGACAGGATCGGCCCCTGCCGCTCGGCGGGCGCCTCGACCGACACGAGCGTCACCGCCGCGCCCACCGTGACCGCGACGGCCACGACGCTCGCGATGGCGCGCGTGCGCGGCTCGCGCATGAAGCTCGCCCAGTGGCCGTAGATCCAGAGCGCGAGCGCCAGCACCGCGAGGAAGGTGAGGTAGCTGATGAGCGCGTCGCGCGACACCTGCGCGGCGAAGGTCGAGAGCAGGAAGATCGCGGTCCCGACGAGCAGGAAGCCCATCGCCTTCTTGAAGGTCTCGAGCCACGGGCCCGGCTTCGGGAGGAGCCGCTGCCACTGCGGGAAGCGCGCGAGCAGGAGGAACGGGAAGGCGAGCCCGAGCCCGACCGTGAGCAGCAGCACGACGAGCTCCACGCCCGACTGCGTGAACGCGTAGGTCATCGCCGGCCCGAGGAAGGGGGCGGTGCACGGGGTGCCGAGGAGCACGGCGAACACGCCGTACGTGAAGCTCGACATGTAGCCGTGCTTGCTGGCGACGGCGCCCTCGATGCGCGTCGTCCCCGGGAGCGTGATCTCGTAGACCCCGAAGAGCGAGAGCGCGAACGCGAACACGATCGCCACGAACACCGCGACGAACGTCGGGTCCTGGAACTGGAACGCCCAGCCGCCGGTCTTGATGGCGAGCAGGATCGCCGCCATCACGGCGAACGAGACGAGCACGCCCGCGGTGTAGACGAGCCCGTGGCGCCAGATGACCTTCCGGTCCGAGCCGTTCTGCTCGACGAGCGACAGCACCTTCAGCGACAGCACCGGCAAGACGCACGGCATCGCGTTCAGGATGATGCCGCCCACGAACGCGAAGAGGAGGGCTATCCAGAAGCCGCCGAGCCCGGTCGACGCCTCGTGGTCCGCACCGGCGACGCCCGCGCAGAGGTCCGCGCCCGACGAGAGCGTGGCGGTCTTCGCCTCCTCGGCCGCCGTCGGCGCGGCGACGGTCGGCGCCGCCGCCACGGAGCCCGCGCGCCGCGGGACGTCGAAGCGCGTCTCGAAGGCCACGATGTCGTCGCCGCGCTTGAGCTGCAGCACCCCCTCGACGAAGGCGCCCTGCTGCTCCTCGGTGGCCGACGCCTCCCCCTTCACGGTGACGACGAGGCCGCCGCCCTGCGCCTCCGCCACGACCTGGCCGACCTTGAGCCCGTCGGCCGGGCGCGGCAGGAACGCCGCCGCCGGGTCGCTCGCGAGCCCGAGCGCGGCCCCGCCGGCGTCCTTGAGCGTCAGCACCGTCGTGAACGGCTCGCCCGCGCGGACCCCCTCGGGCGGGCTCGTCGCGGCCTCGACGCTGAGCCCCTCGGGTGCCGCGCTGCCCGGCGCGCGCGCGGCGTAGCGCTCGAAGAGCGGGTGGTCGTCGCTCTTCGTGTCCGCCCCCTCGGCGGCCGCCTGGACCGGCAGCGTCAGGCCGAGCGCGGCCTTCCCGGGGATGCAGTTCTCGTCGCAGACGAGCCACGAGGCGTCGGCGGTGAGGTCGACCTGCGACCCCTCGAGGAGCTCGTCGGGAGCGCGCACCGTCGACCAGAGCACCACCTCGTCGGTGTAGCCGAACGAGACCCCGCCGATCTTGTCGACGAAGCGCTCGGGGACGGGCCACTGGATCGCCTGGAAGTCGAAGCCGTCGCCCGCGTGGAACGTGATGCGCGTCGGGAGCCCCGTCTCGCCGGCGTTCTGCCAGTACATGTGCCAGTGGGGATCCATCTTGAACTGGATCCCGAGGCGGAAGCTCTGCCCCGGCGCGATCGAGGTCGTGTCCGCGACGATGCGCGCGGCGATCTTCGGGCGCTCGACGTGCGAGGGCGGCGGGGCGCCCTCGGCGAGCGCCGCCTGAGGCGCCGTCATGGCGAGCAGGCCACCCAGGGCGAGCGAGAGTCCGAGCCACGTCTTTCGGGTCATGCGCTTCCTCCGTGCACCCCAGAGCTACGCGCGCGGCCGCCGTGGGGTTACGCAGCCGATTGCGTAAGCCCTGGGGCGCGAGCGCGCAAGCTCCGAGCGAGCCGCGTTACACAACGCGCACGGGCGGCCTACGGTTCGATACGCGCGCAAGCAGCGTTCGGGGAAATTCGGACCGAGCCAGGCGCGGCGTCGTGGTCGCAGGTGGCTACGCGAGGCGGGAGCGTACCCGAGGTACGTGACCGACGAGCGGAGCCGCCTGAGACCACAAGAGCAAGCCTGGCGACGGGAGAATTTCCCCGAGCGCTGCCTAGAATCGCCGGGCGCGGGTTACAGCGGGTGGAGCTCAGCGGGTCGGGACGTTGCCGTGCACGGCCTCGAGGACCTCGGCGAGCCGCACGGTGAGCGTCCCGAGGCGCTCGCCGAGCGACTCGAGGAGCTTGAGCGAGAGCCGCGTCCCGAGCGTCGGGTGGTAGCGGACGATCTCGAGGAAGCGGTCGCGCGAGAGCGCGAAGAGCACGGTCGGCTCGAGCGCGATCACCGTGTCGAGCGCGCGCGACGGGGACGCGAGCGCGAGGCTCCCGAAGTGGCCGCCGGGGCCGAGCTCGCGCCGCTCGTGCCCCTGCCGGAGCTCGACGCGCCCGTGCGCCACGAAGCGCATCGTGTCGCTCGCGTCGCCCTCGCGGAGCACGATCTCACCGGCCGGCACGGTCGCCTGCTCGAGGTAGGGGGCGACGCGGAGCCAGTCCGGGTCGGAGAAGTCGTCGAAGAGGAAGACGCGGCGCACGGCGCGCTCGAGGGCCTCGGGGCCGATCTGCGAGGCGGTCTCACGCTCGATGCCGACCGCGAGCGCCGTCACGTTGTCGGGGGCGCCGGCCTCGTGGGCCGCCTCGATGAGCGCCGCGACGACGCCGTCGAGGTCGCCGCCGGCGCTCGTGAAGCAGCGGACGAGGCGCGCGTGCGCGACGAAGCGGTGGAGCCCGTTCGTCGCGAGCAGGAAGACGTCGCCCGCCATGAGGCGGACCTCGGCGATGTCGACGTCGAGGCTCGGCGAGACCCCGAGCGACTGCGTGAGCGTCGACATGAACGGGCTGTTCTCGTAGTCGGCGGGCGTGATGTCGCCGCGCCGGAGCTGGAGCGCCGCGAGCGTGTGGTCCTGCGTGAGGCAGCGCAGCTCGCCGTCGCGGAAGAGCCAGGCGCGCGAGTCGCCCACGTGCGCGAGGAACGCGTAGGGGCCGGTCACCGTGAGCGCCACGAGCGTCGAGGCGAGGGGCTTCTGTGTGTCCTTGATGCGCTCGCGGAGGGCGAGGTTCGCGAGCTGGAAGCTGTGCTCGAAGAAGCGCCCGAGCGCGAGGCGCGACGTCGTGTTCGGGTTCTCCGCCACGTCCGTGTTGCGCTGCGCGAGGACCGCGCACTGCTCCTTCAGCGTCTCGAGGACGACGCGCGCGGCGTCGTGTCCGCCGTTGCCGTCGGCCACGGCGAAGAGGGGGCCGGACTTGAGCGCGAGCAGGCCGTCGTGGTTGCTCTTGCGCTCGCGACCTTGCTCGGTGCGGTAGGCGACTCGTTGGATACGCATACGGCGAAGGTAGCCCGCGCGCCGGCGAGCCCGCTAGCGCGCGGCCGCCAAAAGGGCTACCAGTGGCCGCGGAGCAAGCTCTCGTCGAGCTCGGGGACGGGCGTCGGCGTGCGCTTCAGGAGGCGGTCGATCGCGGCCGTGATCCCGGCGAGCGAGAGCGGGAACATCGGGATGAGCCCGCCGATGAGCTCGGTCGTGTAGCCGCGCCAGTACTCGGGCGGGAGCGGGTTCAGCCAGACGGCGCGCTCGAAGCGGGCGCGCAGGCGGTGGAGCCACACGAAGCCGGGGGTCTCGCCGTGCTCGAAGTAGTCGATGGCCCCGTGGGGCGAGAGGAGCTCGCTCGGGGCCATCGAGGCGTCGCCGACGAAGATGAGGAAGGTGTCCTTCGGGCGGTCCTGCAGGAGCTCGGCGGTCGGCAGCGTCTTCGAGCCGGTCATGCTCTCGAACACACGCGAATATACGCAGTTGTGGAAGAAGAGGGGCTCGAGCTTCTTCCAGTGGTGGAGGTTCTTCGCGGCGGAGAAGAGGGTCTCGACGAGGCGCGTGTAGGGCGTCATCGAGCCGCCGACGTCCATCATGAGGAGGACGCGCGCCTGGTTCTTCCGCGGCGGGCGGAAGGCGAGCGAGAGGAAGCCGGCGTTCCGGCACGTCTCGTCGATGGACTCGTCGACGTCGAGCTCGAGGTCGCCGTCGACGCGCGACAGGCGGCGCAGGCGCCGGAGGGCGACGGCGATCTGGCGCGTGTCGAGGATGCGGTCGCTCCGGTAGTCCGCGAAGCGCCGCTCCATCGCGACCTGGATGGCGCTCTTCCCGCCCCCCTGGCCGCCGACGCGGATCCCGGCCGGGTTCCGCCCGCCGTTCCCGAAGGGTGACGTGCCGCCCGTGCCGATCCAGCGGTTCCCGCCGTCGTGGCGCTCGTCCTGCTCCTTCCGGCGCTCCTCGAAGAGCTCGCGCAGCCGCTCGAGGGAGTGCTGCTCGAGCGCCGCGAGCTCCTCCTCGGAGAGGTCGGGGAGGGGCAGGGGGGAGTCGAGCCAGGCGAGGAGCTCGTCGTGCACCTTCTTCGGGAAGGCGCCGCCCGCGAAGACGGCGGCGAACACCTGATCCCAGAGGTCGTAGTGCGCCTCGTGCTTGACGAGCACGGCGCGCGCGACGGTGTAGAAGTCGGCGAGGTCGGGGCGCACGACGCCGTCGTGGAGGACGCGCATGAGCGCCATCCAGTCGCCGAGGCCGATCGGGATCCCGGCCCGGCGGAGCCCGAAGAAGAGGTCGCCGAAGAGGAGGCGGCGGCGCGCGCCGGCGCCGGCGTCGGGCGGGGGATCTGCTGTGCCCATCGTCAGCGCCACCGCTTCGGGGAGCGGGCCTCCTGCGCGAGCACGATGTCGCGCTCCTGCTTGAGGAGCGTCCCGATGAAGGGGACGCCGCCCGGGTTGTCGCCGAGCGCGCTCGCGTCGAGGCCGCTCGACAGGAGTGCCGCGATCCAGTCGACGAGCTCGCTCGTGGACGGGCGCTTCCGGAGGCCGTCGACCTTCCGCACGCGGTAGAAGGCGGCGATGGCGGCGTCGAGGAGGGCCTTGTCGAGCGTCGGGAAGTGGACGTCGACGATGTCGCGCATGAGCGTCTCGTCGGGGAACGCGATGAAGTGGAAGACGACGCGCCGGAGGAAGGCGTCCGGGAGCTCCTTCTCGTTGTTCGACGTGATGATGACGACCGGCCGCTCCTTCGCGGTCACGACGCGCCCGGTCTCGGGGATCGTGAAGCTCATCGCGTCGAGCTCGTGGAGGAGGTCGTTCGGGAACTCGACGTCGGCCTTGTCGACCTCGTCGATGAGGAGCACCACGCGCGACGGCGCGTCGAAGGCCTGCCCGAGCGGGCCGAGGTGGATGTACTTCGCGATGTCGGAGACGTCGTGGTCGTCGAAGCGGCTGTCGTAGAGGCGCTGCACCGTGTCGTAGACGTAGAGCCCGTCGCGCGCCTTGGTCGTGGACTTCACGTGCCACGTCAGCAGCGGGAGCCCGAGCCCGCGCGCGACCGACTGCGCGAGGAGCGTCTTGCCGGTGCCCGGCTCGCCCTTCACGAGGAGGGGGCGGCCGAGCGCCACGGCCACGTTCACGATGCGGCGGAGGTCCTCGGAGGCGATGTAGTCGCCCGTCCCCTGCCAGCCCGATGCGGTCTTCGTCTCGCTCATGGCGTCGTCCTCGCGCGGTCTTTCAGTCCGAATGAATCGCCATTCAGTCGCCGCAGGATGGCGCACAACGGCCGTGGGAAGCAAGCACCGGCCGCGTCGCCGCGCGCGCCGGTGAAACGTGGTAGCGTCCCGCGCCATGCGGATCCACCTCGTCGACGGCACCTGGGAGCTCTTCCGGCACTACTTCGGCGCCCCGAAGGCGAGCGGGCCCGACGGCCGCGAGGTGGGCGCCGTCCGCGGCCTCACGCGCTCGCTCATGGCGCTCCTCGCCGAGCCCGACGTGACCCACGTGGGCGTCGCCTTCGACCACGTCATCGAGTCGTTCCGGAACGACCTCTTCGCGGGCTACAAGACCGGCGACGGCATCGACCCCGACCTCTACGGCCAGTTCCACCTCGCCGAGGACGCGGCGCGCGCGCTCGGCGTCGCGGTCTGGGCGATGGTCGACTTCGAGGCCGACGACGCCCTCGCCACGGCGGCCGCGCGCTTCGCGGACGACGCCGCCGTCGAGCAGATCGTCATCTGCACCCCCGACAAGGACCTCGGGCAGTGCGTCCGCGGGGAGCGCGTCGTCCAGCTCGACCGCCTCCAGCGGAAGGTGTACGACGAGGCCGGCGTCGTCGCGCGCCTCGGCGTCGCGCCGGCGTCGGTGCCGGACTACCTCGCGCTCGTCGGCGACACGGCCGACGGGATCCCGGGCGTGCCGAAGTGGGGCCCGAAGTCCGCGGCGACGCTCCTCGAGCGCTGGGGCACGGTCGACGCCATCCCGGCCGATCCGGCGGGCTGGGACGTGAAGGTCCGCGGCGCCGCCGGGCTCGCGGAGACGCTCGCCGAGCACCGCGGCGTGGTCGGGCTCTACAAGACGCTCGCGACGCTGCGCACGGACGCGCCGGTGCCCGAGACGCTCGACCAGCTCGCGTGGCGCGGCGCGCACCGCGAGGCGTTCGAGGCGCTCGCGCGAGACCGCCTCGGGGACGCGCGCATCGCGGGCCGCGTCACCCGATGGCGTGACCGCTGACGTCGCCGGTCGGTGTCAGCACGCGGCGCGGCGGCGCGTCGGCCGCGGGTCGAGCCCCCGGCTCGACGATGAGCTCGTCGTCCTCGTCGTCCTCGAGAACGCCCTCCACGTAGGCGCGCCGGATGATGGTGATGGCGATGACCGTGAGCGGGGTCGCGAGCAGGAGCCCGAGGGCGCCGAAGAGGATCCCGGCCATGACCTGCATGAGCAGGAGGAAGGCGGGCGGGAGGCTCACGGCGTGCTTCTCGACCTGCGGGGTGATGATGTAGCTCTCGAGCATCTGGGTCACGAGGTAGACGGCGCCCGCCGTGAGCGCCATCTCGAAGCCGCCCGCGAGGAGGCCCATGAGGACGCCCGGGATGGCGGAGAGGATGGGCCCGAAGTTCGGGATGAACGAGAGCGCGCCGGCGAGGACGGCGAGGGCGAACGCGAAGGGGATCCCGGCGATCGCGAGGCCGACCCAGGTGAGGAGCGAGATCATGAACATCGAGAAGAAGCGCCCGGCGAGCCAGCGCTTGAGGAGCACCTCGAGCTCGCCGAAGGTCTCCTCGACGCGCGCGCGGCGCTCCACGGGGACGAGGCGCAGGGCGCCTTCCTTGTACGGTGCGGGGTTCAGGACGAGGTAGATCCCGAGCACGAGCACGATGATGAGGTCGAAGAGCACGCCGAACGTGCTCGTGAAGATGGCGGAGACCGTGAGCGGGCCGTCGTCGCCCTTCTTCGAAGCCTCGCCCGCGGGCGTCGGCGGGGCGTTGTCCGCGGTCTTCAGGCGCTCCTTCTCCTTCGCGCGGTCGACCACCGGCGTCCAGAAGCCGCCCGGCGGGGCCGGGGGCGGCTCGAGCGCCTTCTCGACCTCGCGCGGCGACGGCGCCTCGGCGATGATGGCGCGGCCGACCGGCGAGCCGGAGAGCTCGCTCTGGAGCTGCTCGAGGGCCTCGGGGAGGCGCTCGCGCACGGTCTTCGCCTGCTCGACGAAGCTCGGGCCGAGGAAGGCGGTGGTCCCGACGGCGACCCCGAGGATGACGAGCGCGGCGAGGCCGATGCCGGCGCCGCGCGGGGGGCGGTGGCGGACGACCTTCTCGATGCCGGTGCGGATGACGTTGCCGAGGCCGTCGAGGAGGAGCGCGAAGAGGATCGCGGCGAGCACGAGGAAGGGCAGGTTTGGCGCGCTCCAGAGGACGAGGCCGATGACGAGGACCGCGAGGACGAGGACGAGGCGCGAGGCGAAGCGGCTGATGTCCGCGGCGGCCTTCGGGGGCTCCGCGCGGGGCTTCCTCGGGGCGGGCGTCGGCGTCGGTTGGGACGGCATGGAGCTCTTACCTCGTCGCGTCGGGGGGCGGGCCGCCGCGGGCGCGCGGGAGGCGGCGCCGCGGGGCGACGAAGCACCTGCGGGCTGCAACGCATGTGCCAGCGACGCGCCGCGACGGCGCGCGGAGCCCGTCGCCCGGGGGGTGCGGCGAAATGCACCGCCCGAGGCCGAACGCCCCGCGCCGAGGCGTGGGTCAGAGGCGCGCGACCATGACGCACACGTCCTCGCGGCGCGGCGTGACCGTCGAGACCCGCACGCGGACGTCGTGACCGGCGCCGAGCACGGCGCATCGCCTGGCGCATCGTCGCTGTTTCCGCAATGATGACCGAACAGTGAGCGCAGAAGACAAGAGCGGCAGCGGGTTGCTGTACCTCTCGACCCTCGCCGGTGACGGCCTCGACGAGGTGCGCGGGCGACCTCCCGCTCCGGAGACCGACCGGGATCCTCTCGGCCCGCTCACCGAGGAGCCCGCCGGGCGCTATCGCACCCGGGGCGAGGACGATCTCGTCGGGAGCGGCGGGATCGGGCGCGTGCTGCGCGCCGTCGACACCCACCTCGGGCGCGAGGTCGCGGTCAAGGAGCTCCGCGCGGAGCGGTTGGGCGCCGGGCTCGACGTCGCCGAACAGCGCTTCGTCGAGGAGGCGCGCGTCACGGGCGGGCTCGAGCACCCGAGCATCATCCCCGTGCACGAGCTGGGGCGTCGCGCCGACGGCTCGCTCTACTACACGATGAAGCTCGTCCGCGGGCGCACGCTCGAGCAGGCGATCGCCGAGGCCGCCGGGCTCGAGGGGCGGCTCGCCCTCCTCGGGCACTTCCTCGGCCTGTGCCAGGCCGTCGCCTACGCCCACGAGAAAGCCGTCATCCATCGCGACCTCAAGCCGGCCAACGTCATGGTCGGCGCGTTTGGCGAGACGATCGTCATCGACTGGGGGCTCGCGCGCATCGGCGGCCACCGACGCGCCACGGAGATGGGGAAGCCGCTCGGGACGCCGGCCTACATGAGCCCGGAGCAGGCGCTCGGACAGCAGGACCTCGTGGGCAAGCCCGCCGACGTGTGGGGGCTCGGCGCGATCCTCTACGAGCTCCTCACCGGGCGCCCGCCGTTCTCGGGAGCGAGCGCGGCCGACGTCCTCGCGCAGGTCCTCCAGCAGCCTCTGCGGCCCGTGCGCGCACGCGAGCCGAACGCTCCGAGAGAGCTTGTCGCTATCTGCGAGCGCGCGCTCACGCGCGACATCGCGACCCGGTATCCCGACGCCAAGGCGCTCGCCGCCGAGGTCCAGGCGTACCTCGTCGGCGGCAAGGTGAGCGCCTACACGTACTCGTCGCTCGAGCTCGTGCGGCGCTTCGTCGCTCGCAACAAGGCCCTCACCACCGCTTTGGTGACCGCGGTCGTGGCGACGATCATCGGCGGCGTCCTGCTGCTCGACGCCTGGCGAACGGCCGACGCGCGGCGCGTCGAGGCCGAGCACAACGCCGACGTGGCCGCGGCTCAGACGGTGCGCGCCGACGCCGCGGCGACCGAGGCTGCGCGGCGCGAGCGCGAGGCGCACATGGCGCTCGCGGGCGCCTTCGGCGAGCGGTCCGCGCGCGCGCTGGCAGACGCTGACCCTGGCGCCGCCGCCGTCTTCGCGGCCGCGGGGCTCGCAGAGACAGGTCTCTCCGCGCTCGATCCCGTCGGCTCGGCCATGGCGGCGCTCTCGACCGCCGATCGCGATCGCCTCGTCGATCTCCTCGGCGCCTACCACGACGCGCTTCGGCGCGAGGGCGTCGTGTTCGAGAGGATCCTGGGACCGAGCGACTACATGTTGCGCGAGCTGGTCGTCTCGGCGGATGGCCGCTGGGCGGCGATGGGGCGCCAAGGGATCGGCGCGACGACGATCTGGGATCTCAGGACGGGAGTGCCCGTGCGCGACGTGGACGTCGAGACGCTCGTCGAGACCCGCGTGGCGTTCTTGCCAGGAGACCGGATCGCGGTCGTCGGCCTCGACGGGCTCCGGGTCGAGCGCGTCGCCGGCGGTGAGCTCTCGGGCGCCAAGGTGCCGGCGCCGCCGGGCGGCAACGTCGGCGCAGGCGTCGTGGCGAGCCCCGACGGGGGGCTGCTCGCGTTGCAGGCGCAGGGAGAGCTCGTGATCTACGCGGCGGACGACCTCAGCGAGCGCCTGCGCTTGCCTGCCCCTACCCGGGGCACGCGCATGGCGTGGTCTCGCGACGGTCGCTGGCTCTTGATGGGCGATGTCTCCGGCGCGGCGCGCCTCGTCGACGTGGCAGCCGGGACGGTCCGCCCCTGCGGTCACGGCGCGCAGGTCGTGAGCGTCGCCATCTCTCCGGACGACGGCCTCGCGGCTCTCGCCGAGGGCGACGACGGGCTCGCGCTCGTGACGCTCCCGGGCTGTGAGGAACGTCGCCGCTGGAGCGACGCGGCACGGTACGCAGCGGCCTTCGACGAGCGCGGTGAGCTCCTGGCCGTCGGCGGAGACCGCGTGCTCGAGCTCATCCGCCTCGCGGACGACACGACGCTCCAGCGGTTCGACGCCCACGCGGGGCGCTTGCGCGACATCGCGTGGACGCCAGGGCCGGACACCCGCCTCGTGTCGTTCGGCGCCAACGAGACCGGCGCGGTCGTCTGGCGCGTCGATCCCGGCGACCAGCGCCTCGCCGGTCCGAGCGCCCGGCCGATCACCGACCTCGCGGTCGCTCCGGACGGCCTCGTCGCCCTCGCGACCGCCGGCGAGCTCGAGGTGTGGCGCCCTGGCGGGGACGGCGCGGAGCCTGGGTTCGAGGGCGCACCGTTCGTGTTCAACGTCGCGGTCGGACCCGGGCGTGTCGCGGCGATCGATTGGAACGGCGCCGTCCGGATCTGGGATGCTGCCGGCGCCGAGGTCTTCGTCGAGAAGACCGCGGAGACGCCTGGCGGGCTCACGTGGAGCTGGCTTCGCGCGAGCCGCGACGGCGGCGGCGTGTGGGCCTATGACTCACACACCCACGCGCTTCGACGCTTTCGGCTCACCGACGGCGAGCGCCTCGACACGATGGCGGTCGCGCCGACTGCCACCGCCATCGAGGTCGCGGCGGACGATCGCACCGTCGTCGTCGGGCACCGGGACGGACGCCTCGACGCGTTCCGGCGCGGCGACAGCGAGCGGTTCTTCACGACGCATCTGGGTGCGTCGCCCCCGGTCGCGCTGCGGGTCGCCCCGAACGGGCGCCACCTGGCCTGGCTCCGTCGCGACGGTGAGGTCGGCGTGCTCGACCTCGAGCGCCCGGACGCCGCAGTCCTCTGGCGACACTCTGGCGCTCCCGTCGCGGCGCGAGGGGAGCTCGTCTGGGCGTCGGACAGCGCGAGCTTCCTCGCGTCTGCCGCCCAGGTCACACGCTACGAAGCCGCGACGGGGAGCGCGGTCGAGCGCCTGCCGGGGACGCGGACCGTTCAGCGCCTGCCCGACGGCGACCTCGCCGTGGCGCGTGGCCGCTGGGTCTATCGCGTCGCGCCGGCCGAGCCCGCGCTCGGGGCGCCGGCGGCGCTGGTGGCTGCCGCCGAAGCGGCCGCCGGTCGCGATCTCGACGGGGGGACCCTGCTCCCGCGGGCGCGCGTCCTCGTGCCGGTCGACCCCGCGAGCGTCGGACTGGAGAGCCAATCTGGTCCGGCTGAGCGCTCGATCCTCGGTCTCTTGCGGAACCCGGCGGGCGGGCCGAACGTCATGCGCGCGGCGACCTTGCGGGATCCCGCGACGCGGATGGTGCTCGTGAACGCGTCGAACGGCGCGCCCGTCGCGTCGGCGCGGATCCACGACAACGCGTTCCGGCTCGAAGCGCCTGGCGCTACGGCCCCAGGCGACGGCGACCCGCCGCTGGCGCTGCGCTTCGAAGGCGCTGGATCGCGCCGCTGGTTCCTGTCGCCGTTGATCCGACCCGGCCGACGGCTCAGCGTCTTTCTGCTCTTCCCTTACGAGATCTCGGCGGCCATGGCGACCCGAAGCCTCGGCGCCGAGCTCTTGCCAGACCGACCGGTCTTCTTCGGGCGCGTACAGTACGGTGCCTTCGCGGAGGACGGCGACAGCGCCAACCTCCGCT
The DNA here is from genome assembly GCA_020632715.1 of Deltaproteobacteria bacterium. GTDB lineage: Bacteria > Myxococcota_A > UBA9042 > PHBI01 > PHBI01 > JACKFA01. The sequence goes on along the minus strand of JACKFA010000009.1, from coordinate 315,424 downwards.
GCGCCGTCATCCGCACCGAGCCCCCCTGCCGCGTCGTGTACGCGACCGACCAGACCACGATCCGCGACGCGCCGACCGACGCCTCCGGCAGCTTCGGCCTCCTCGACATGCCGGTCGACGTGCCGATCCGCGTCATCGCGGCCCTTGGCGGTCGAGAGGCGTCGGTGACCATCCCGGCGCTGGCGGCGCGGGACGTCGGCATCGTCATCGTCCCCTTCCTCGCGGCTGACGGCGCTGACCCGACGCCCGCCGAGTGCCCGTGACCGTGCCCCTCCTCAGCGGAGCCCCGCGGCCGCTAGCACGGCCGCGACGAGGTCGTCCTCCTGCGCGTCGATCCAACCCCGGAACGCGCTGTCGAGCGCGCGGTCGTCGAGCGCGGCGAGCAGGGCGTCCACGTCCTCCTTCGTGGGCTGGTAGCCGATGATCGCGGCGCCGCGAGTGAACATCGTCGTCATGAGGGCGGCCGAGAAGAGACTCATCGAGAACGCCGTCGTCGCGCTCGACTCGACGAGGTCCGCGACGAACTGGGCGACGGTGTAGCTCCCGCCCCTGGGTACAACGGCCGCGACGCCGTCCGCTCCTCGGAGCGAGTCGCTGAGGAGCTCGGTCGCGACGCCGGATGGGCCCTCGTAGAGCGGGTTGACGCCAGCGAACATCGACTTCGGCTCGTAGAGCGGGTTGTTGGTGACGATCTGATCGAACCGCGCGAGATCGTTCTGCTCCTCCAGGAGCACCTCCGCGAACCGCTTCTTGACGCTTCCCAGGCCCTCGGCCGCGACGTCTCCATCCGCGGCGTCGGCGAGCCCCTTCTTGACGCTGTTCCCGTCCACTGCCTCGCTCAGCATCCCACCCACGAGCGCGCCAACGACCGGGGCGCCGAGCCACGCGGTCAGCTGGACGGCGTTGAACATGGCCTCGCGATACGACTCGGCGTCGATCTCGAGCCCCTCGATGCCTCGGCTGATGAAGAAGCCCATCGTGTTGCCGAAGAAGTCGGCGACGAGGTCTACGCCCGCGCCGACGCCGATCTCGACGAGCGTCGCGGTGCCGCTGAGCATGCGGCCGGCTTCCACCGCCTTCTCGAGGGTCGCGGACAGCGCCGCCCCGGCGAAGGCGACCGCCCCCGCGATGGCTCCCGACACCGCGCCCACCAGCATGTCGATGACGAAGCCCTTCCACTTCTCTGGATCCGGCGTCGTGAGCGTGCCGTCGATCGCCTCGACGATCACCCGGCCCAGCACACCGACCGCCGCGCCGATCGCCGCCATGACCGGGATCACGGCCAGCCCGAGAGGCGCTGCCAGGACGGCCGCGATCACACCGACCGCGATCGCCAACGTGGCGATGACGACGACCTTCGCGCTGTACTCGCCGCGCGTCCCGATCGTGTCGTAGACCGCCTGGATGGTCGCCGCTTCCAGCTCGCGAGGCATGGCCGCCACCGCGGCGGCGAGCGCGGAGGCCACCTCGATGGCAAAGGCGTCCGCCTGTCCTCCGAACTCCGACGCGACCTCGTCATAGGCGCCACGGCGCTTGGCGGCGGTCGCCTCCAGCGCGACGCGGGCCTGGTTCATCATCGCGGCGAGGACCGCCCCGTGGTTGTCACTGATCTGCTCGACGAGACCGAGCCCGGTGACGCCGTCGAAGACGTCGAGGACCGCCTCCAGCGCCTCGGCCATCGCGTCCCCGACGCGCCCGACGAAGTCGTCGAGGTTCGCCGCCGATTGTTCGTCGCGGCCCGCGAGGTGGGCTTCGGCACCCGCTGTCACCTTGCCGAGCCCGTCCTCGGCGTTGTCGCGGAGACCGGTGACATAGGCGAGCGCGGCTTCGAGATACTCAGAGACGGCGTCGCCATCGACGCGACCGGACGTCTCGACGTCCTCCCGAGCGGTGGCGACGACGCGATCGAGCTCGTCGGCGGCCCAGTCGACCTCGTCGCGCCACGCCCGCTCCAGCGCTTCCGCGGACTGCTCGACGCCGTCGATCTCGAGGCCCTCAGCGTCGTCCAGCCGCGCGCACACGGCCTCGCCCTCGGACTCGACGGCCGCGCTCGCGCCCGCCTCGCGGTCCTCGACGACGGCGAGCTCGGTGGCGGACACGTCGGCGATCGCCTGGAGCGCGCCTGCGTCGGCCTTGTCGAGCTCCGCCACCTGCGCGTCGAAGGCGCGCGCGAAACGCGCCTGGGCTTCGAGCTCTGCGGCAACGACCTCCTGAGCGATGCGCTGGCCCTCCGCGAGGACCGCGTTCGAGGCCTCTCGGCTCTCGCTCGCGATCTGCTCTGCGTAGTGCTGCCCGACGTAGCGTGCCGCGGTGCCGGCGACCCGTGACGCTTGCTTCGGGTAGGAGTTGCTCATGAAGGGTTGCATGAGGTGGCCGAGTCCCCGCTGCATCGGATCGAGGTGCCTGTCCTCTTCGAGACGTGTGTTCAGCTGGTCGGCGCGCGCGATCCGCTCCGGCGCCTCCCACGGCAGCTGTCTCGCGGCCGCGCGGTCGTGGCGTTCATCGCGGCGGAAGTCGCGGTAGTCTCGCCGGAGCTCGACGCGTTCCTCGCGATCGGTCGCCGCCATCCATCCTCGAGTGCTCGGCGCTCCGTCCCCGCCGACCCGGCCGAGGTGCTCCATGAGGCCAGCGCGGTGATCGAGCCGCCCCTCGTGCCCCATCTTCTCGTCGACGTGCTCGGACGCGTAGGAGTGGGTGTCGTCCCCCGCGAGCGCGATCGGAGTCAGGCCGCCGATCTCGTAGGAGAGCGCAGCCTTCTCGGCGTACGCGCGGGCGTTCGTGGCCTCGCGCTCCGCGGCCTCCGTGATGGCCGCCGCGGCGCGCTGGGCGCGGACCTGGACCCCGATCGCCGCCGGCACCGACGCGCTCTGGGCGTACATGTCGGCGAGCTCCTGTCGCGCGTGGGCTCCGTTCGCCTGGACCTCACCCTCGGCGTTCGTGCGCGACTCGGTGATGCGGAGCCGGGCGGCGGCCGCGCCCTGCCCAATGCCGTCCCTCGTTTGCGCGACCGTCGCCCGCACCTTGCTTCGGGCGCCGTCATAACGAGCTCGGACGTCGCCGATGGCTTTTGTCTGGGGGAGCGTCAGCGCCGACCCGTACCCGAGGAGCGCCGACCGCTGCTGCGCCGCCTGGGCGGCGAACGCAGTCAGGGCCTGCTTCTTCGCCTGGTCCTTCGCGGACGCACGGGCGTTGACGATGCCCGCGTCGCCCTCGGTCACGAGGCCGAGATTCGCAGCTCGGGCCTCGTCGAGCGCGCCGCGGCTCGTCGCGAGGAAGCCTTCGAATCCACCCTTGTCGCCCAGTGACTCCTTGGCCGGCAGCGCCCCGCGAAACGCCCTCGGACCGCCGCCGATGGCGAGCTCCGGGTCGGGCGCGGCGGTGGGGGTAGCGTCCGTGAGGAAGTCGGACGCCGCCGTGGCCCGTGCCGAGGGAGCTGCGAGTGATGCGCTGAGCGCCACCTCGCGCGGCGCGAAGTCGTAGGCGGCGCCAGCGCTCGCCGAGGGCGCGGCCGGCGCGAGACCGGGCCGCGCCTGGAACGTCGCCGCAGCGGGCAGCGCGAGCTCCTCGGGCGCGTGGGCCGCGGCACCAGGCCCGCCATCGGCGCGAGGACGGAGCGCCGCGAGCTGCGCGTCGAGGCCACCCTCGTGCGGGAGGAGCGCTCGGCTGTGCTGCCGCGCGGGGCTCGTCAAGGCGCCGGCGGACGTCGGCGGGCTCTCTCTCTCGGGCTGGAGCGCGTGCATGGGACCTCGCGGGCGGGCGGCTCGCGGTGGTCGCAGAGCAAGCGCCTTGCCACGCGGGCAAGTGGCCGAAGCAGGAGGCTTTGGAGCCTCCGTGGCGAACCGGCGGAGGTGGGGCTAACTCAGCGCTGACTCACGGCTGAGTTAGCGACCGGCCGGGCTACTCGAAGCCGAGCTGGACCATCCGGCGACGGAGCCCGCGTTCGGAGACCTCGAGGACGCGCCAGACGTGTTCGCCGCGCCGCTCGGCGCACGCGAGGGCGGCCTCGATCTGCTCGCGCGAGAGGGTCGCCGGTCGGCGCAACCGCGGGTGCTCGTCGACGAGCTTGTTGATGGTGGGGCGCGAGATGCCGAGCGCGTCGGCGGCCGCGCCGAGCTTGTACTCGACGCGCACCATGAGCGCGTGGAGCTCGTCGTCGCTGATCTCGCGCCAATCGACCTCGGGAGACGGCGCGGGCGGCAGCGCCGGATCGGCGTCGCGGGCTGGTATGAGCCGGGTGACCTCGGGGTCGGCGAGCCTCAGCGGTCCATCACTGAGCGCGGCGAGGGCTCGCGCGGCGTTACGGAGCTCGCGGACGTTGCCCGGCCACGCGGCGCGGGCGAAGGCAGCGACGACCTCGGCCGCGAGCCAGACGCGACGTTCCGTCGGAGGCGGCTCGAGGAGCGCTTCGCGCCCGATGGCGGCCAGCGCGGGCCTGAGGAAGTGGATCAGGAGTCGCCCGATGTCGGCGCGGCGCTCCCGGAGCGGCGGCACATGGAGCACCTGCTGTCCCAGGCGGTAGAAGAGGGGCGCGCGGAAACGCCCTCCAGCGATGGCGGCGTCCAGGTCGGCGTCCGTCGCGGCAATGACGCGGACATCGAGTCGCCGCGCCGTGCGTCCACCGATCGGCTGGACTTCTTGGGTCTCCAGGACGCGGAGCAGCGCCACCTGGACCTCGACGGGTGCTTCGCCGATCTCATCGAGCAAGAGCGTCCCGCCGTCAGCACGCGCGAAGTAGCCCTCGTGCGCCTGGATCGCGCCCGAGAAGGCGCCTCGGGCGTGGCCGAAGAGCTCGCTGGCGACGAGGTTCGAAGCGAGTGACGCGAGGCTCACCGCGAGGAACGGGCCGCGCTTCGCGGTGTCGAGGGCGTGGACGGCGGCCGCGACGAGCTCCTTGCCTGTGCCGGTCTCGCCTCGGATGAGGAGCGGGAGGCGGTTCTGGGCGGAGCGTTCGATGGCGTCGCGCGTGGCGCGCGCGCCATCGCTGTGGCCGACGATCCCGTGGTCGGGGAGCCGATGGTCGGGGACGGGCCAGGCACGGTGCATGAGCAGCGCTACGTGGCGGCCCAGCTCGACGACGACGCCGCGGTCGAGCGCGGCCAGAGCGATCTCGGTTCGGTCGGTGATGGCGCTGCCGTCGACTTGGACCGCGGTGGCGGTCTCGGCGACCGTGATGGTCACGCTGCGCGCGCCGACCTGGAGCGCGACGGGCTTGCGGCTGAGTAGCGGTGTCAGGAGCGGGGCGCCCGTCGTTGCACCGGGGGCGCGGAAGTCGGGCTCGGCGCGGGAGACGTTGACCGTTCCCAGGTCGGTGGCCTGCCAGACGTCGCCGACGCGGCGAGCGCTCGGGTGGGCGAGCACGGTAAGCGTGACGTGGAGCGGTCGGGTTTCGCCTTGGATGCTCGCGTGGTCGAGTGTGTCGAGCTGGAGCAGAGGGTCGTCCATGAAGAGATCATAGCTCAAGTGACCGGCGAGCGCGGCGCGGTCCGTGGCCGCCATCCCGTCGAGGCGTGGCGGGTCAGAGGCGCGCGACCATGACGCACACGTCCTCGCGGCGCGGCGTGACCGTCGAGACCCGCACGCGGACGACGTGAGCTGCCGACAGCGCGAAGCTCGCGCCGACGCCGACGCCCTCCTTCTGGCTGCGCGAGAAATACCCCGCGCCGAACTGGCGGTCGCCGTCCCGGAGCGGCTGCTCGTTCGGCTCGAGGAGCTCGATCAAGTACGCGGCGGAGTCGCCCGGGTGGATGAGGAAGGTGCCGTAGCGCCCCGCGGCGAGCCGTACCGACCCCGTCGTGAAGGACTCGAGCGCCGCCGCCGGGCCGCACGACGTGTGGACCACCTTGTAGCCGAGGTTCCCCTCGGCGTACTTCACCGCGTCGGCGAGGAGCTGCCGCGCCGACCTCGCGCTCGGCACGACCCGCCTCGCCTCGCGCTCGCGCAGCTGCCGCTCGCGGTCCGCCTCGGCGCTCCGCTGCTGCTCCTCCCTCCAGCGCGCCAGATACTCCCGGTGCTCGCGGCTCCGGCGCTGCTCGTCGGTCTCGTAGCGATCCTGGCGCTCGCCGTGCTCCATGCGCGTCGCGACGCACGGCTCGCGCCCGTCCTCGCCGCAGTAGCTCCCCTGCCCGTGGGGGCGGTCGTACTTCCAGGGCCCACGCCAGGTCTGTCGGCCGCCGCACGTCTCGACCCCGTCGCCGCTGCGCTCGCCCTTGGCCCACTGCCCGACGTACACGCAGCGGCCGTTGTCGTAGGTGCCCTTGCCGCCTACGCAGTCCCCCTTCACGCAGCCGCGCGCGACCTGCTCGACGCCGAAGTCGCATGTCGCCGGGACGAGCGCCGGGTCGACCGCGCCGGCGATGTAGGTGACCCGCCAGAGGCGCCCCTTCGCGAAGTAGGCCCAGACGGCGACGGGGGCGCCGGAGGAGACGTCGATGTTCGGCGAGAAGCGCTTGACCGTGACCTTGCCGTGCGACTTCGGAGCAGCTCGGAGCTTCTTCGCGACCGCGGCCCGCGTGTCGCCCAGGGCGAGGCCGTAGGGGAGCTCGGTCGGCACCCAGCTCGCCCCCGGCGGATCCTCCGCCTTCGCGCGGTCGCGCACGTCGACCTGGGTGAGCCGGCGGTCATGGAAGACGAGCGTCGTCTGCCCGGCGGTCGCCGTCCGGATCGGCCACCGGAAGACCCAGTCGATGCCCACCGTCGCCTTCGTGGTCCCGACGTCGGGCGCGCGGCCGATCTCGCGCGCGAACGCCGCGATGACCGGCGACTCCATCGGCGCGCCCAGGAGCGCGAGCCAGCAGAGGCCCGGGCGCTGCGGCTCCGGCACCACGGGCGGCGGCGGCGCGAGCGACGTGAAGAAGGGCGTACACGTCGTGCCGAGCGACTCCTGCGAGATCTCCGTGAGCTCGAACGACGTCCTCGTGAGCTGGCCGCTCGCGGCGTCGAACCAGGCGCGCACGTCGTTCTTGCCGACGCGATCCGCGATCAAGACCACCCCCGGGGCGCCATCGGGGGAGGGCGTCTCGGTCGCGGTCCGCGTCTTCTCCGCGCGAGCCCCCTCGAGCGTGCGCGACGCGAGCGGCTTCGGGAGCAGCGGCGCGAAGCGCTCGGCCCCGGGGGCGGTCCAGTCCGCGTCGATCGCCAGGATCAGCGACCCGAGGGCGCGCACGCGCACGGGGCCGTAGACGAGCACCGTCTCGCCGTCGGCCGCGACCTCCGCGACGCCCTCGGTGCCGTGGAGCCCAGCGAGCGCGGCGCGCACGACGTCGAGGTAGCCGTCGTGGCCGACGGCCCGCGCGAAGCAGCGATCGGTGCGAAAGCGCATCTTCGCCGAGGCAGGCGACGAGGCGAGCGAGGCCAGGGTGGCGAGCGCGCCGACGAGGGTGAGGGCGAGGACAGGCAGGCGGGTTGGCATGCGTGATCTCCCTGCAATGTTGCGGTCGTTCCAGAGTGACGGCTCACGCCCGACATGTCGAAGCCGGGCGAGCACTTCCAGTGAAGTGAACGCCGTTCACATGCGGCGCGTAGCTCCTACTGCGCGTCGCCCGGGCCGTCTGCCGGGTCGCCGGCGAACGTCCGCGAGTAGCCGAGCCACGACACGATCTCGCGCGTCGCCTCGGCGTCGCGCGCCTCGCGGAGGGCGTCCTCGAAGTAACCGACCGACTCCTTGTAGCGCCCGCCCCGCGCGTAGAGCTTCCCCGTGTCGTACGCCGGCCACCAGCGCGTCGACGCCGGCCACGTCCAGCGCGGCAGGTTCGCCGCCGCCTTCGTGAACGCCGCGAGCGCCTCCGTCGGCCGGTCGAGGTCGAGCAGGAGCTTCCCCATCCGCCACGCCGTCATCGGCACCGGCGCCGCCTCGAGCGCCTTCTCGTAGAGCGCGAGCGCCTCCTCGGGGCGCGACCGCGCCTCCGCGAGCACCGCCTCGTTGTGGAGCACCGCCGGGTCGTCGGGCCCGAGCACCCGCGCCTCGTCGGCCGCCGCCTGCGCCGCCGCGAGGTCGTGCGCGTGCTTGAGCACCACCGCGAGCAGGTTGAGCCGCCGCCGCCGCGCGTGCCGGTCGGTCCCGGTCTTCTCGACCGCCTTCCGCGCCGCCTCCTTGGCCGCGTCCGTCGCGCCGACCTCGTCGAGCGCGTCCGCGAGCCGCTCCCACGTGCCGGCCTCGGCCGCGAGCCCGAGGTCGACGGCCGTCCGGAGCGCGTCGACCGCCTCCGACCAGAGCTCCGCCGCCATCGCCGCCTCGCCCAGCACGCGCCAGGCGACGCCGAGCTCCGGCATCTGCTGCACCGCGAGCCGCGCCTCGTCGAGCGCCTCGCCCGTGTCGCCGAGCGCGAGCGAGAGCCGCGCCGAGAGCAGGTAGCCCGCGCCCCACGTGTCGGGGCGCTCGTGGTACGCCGCGATCTTCCGGCGGATCCGCGCCGCGAGGTCCGCCCGCGCGTCCGCGTGCCCCTCGATCACCATCGCCCGGAGCGCCCCGAGCGCCGGCGCCATGCTGTCCGGCCGCGCGTCGAGCGCCTGCAGATAGGCGGTGCGCGCGTCCTCGAAGCGCCCGCTGTAGAGCGCCGCGTCGCCCCTGACCATGCCGCTCTGATAGGCGTCGGCGTCGCCTCCGCCGTCGTCCGCGTCTTCGGCGCCGCGCGCCTCGGTCTCGGGAGGGCGGCGGTTCGTCGGCGCCGCCGTCTCCGCCGTCTCCGCCACCTGGGCCCCCGTGACGCCGTCGGCCTCCGCGGGGAGCGGCACCGGCCCCGCGTCGACGGAGCCGGAGGGCGACGCCCCGCCGTCGCGGCAGCCACCGCCCGCGAGCCCGAGGGCGGCCGCGAGCAGGAGCCACCGCGTCGCGCGCGCGACGTCGGAGCGCCGAGCCCCCCGCGTCACGGCGCGCAGACCGCCCGCACCGCGATGTCGTCGATGAACACGCCCTGGCCGAGGTTCCCGGTGGCGTCGATCGAGTCGAAGTAGAACTGGATCCGGATGGTCCGCCCCGCGACCGCGGTCGGGAGCGTCACGCTCACCGGCACCCACTGCCGCATCTGCGTCGCCGGCACGCTCGTCCGCTCCCAGACGGTCACGGCGTTCCCGCCAGCGACCACCCGCGCGCTCAAGAGGTCCGCGTTCGCCGCCGGGTCCACGTCGAGCCAGACCCGGAACTCGAGCTGCGTCGTCACCGACGTCGACGGCACCGAGATCGCCGGCGACGTGAGCGTCCCGAACGTGCGCGAGCCGACCTGGTAGTTGCCGCTCTGGGCGTTGCCGTACCACATCGAGAACGGCGCCGACGCCGAGCGCAGGTTCGAGATGCGCCACCGCGCCCCGGTCGCGTCGCTCTGGATGTCGAAGCCGCCGTTGGTCTGCGTCGGGAAGCTCTGCTGGTAGTGCGTCCCCGCCACGCAGCACTGCGGGTTCGTCGTGTTCGGGCCGTGCGTGCAGCTCCCGTTCGGCTGGCAGACGTCCGTCGTGCACGGGTCGCCGTCGCCGCAGTCCGCCGCGCTCTGGCAGCACGAGCCGGTGTCGATGAACACGCACTGGCCCTGCTGACAGCGATCCTGCGTGCACGGGCGGCCGTCGTTGCACTCCGCCTGCGTCGTGCAGCAGTTCGGGATGAGCGTGTTCTCGCAGGCGCCGTTCACGCACGCGTCGGTCGTGCAGGCGTAGCCGTCGTCGCAGCTCCCGTCGGGGCCGGCGCCCTCGCAGCAGCTCGGCGCGGTCGCGTGGGTGCACTGCCCGTTCACGCAGCCGTCGACCGTGCAGGCGTCGCCGTCCTGGCAGTCGGCGGCGGACCGGCAGCAGCCGGCGATCGCCGTGTGCCGGCACCCGACCGTCGGGTCGCACGAGTCCGCCGTGCAGGCGTCGTTGTCGTTGCAGCTGAGCCCGGTGTTCACGCAGAAGCCGATGCCCGGGATGCACGTGTCCTGCGTGCAGGCGTCGCCGTCGCTGCACTCCGCGGACGTCGCGCAGCAGCCGAAGATCGGCTGCGTCTGGCACTGCCCGCTCGCGCTGCACGTGTTCGTCGTGCAGGGGTTGCCGTCCTCGCAGTCCTGGTTCGACTGGCACGCCGGCTGGCAGCCGGGGATCGGCAGCGGGTTGTGCACGCAGCGCCCCGCCTGGCAGAGGTCGAGCGTGCAGACGTCGCCGTCGCCGCACTGGAAGGCGTTCGTGCAGCAGCCGGCGATCGGCGCGTGGTCGCACGCCCCGGTCGCCGAGTTGCACGAGTCCGCGGTGCAGGCGTTGCCGTCGTCACAGGAGGCCGCCGTGCAGCCGGTGCAGGCGTCCGTGTCGAGCGGCGTGTGCTGGCACGTGCCGTTCGAGGAGCACGTGTCGACCGTGCAGGGATCGTCGTCGTCGCACCCGGCCGCGCTCGAGCAGCAGTTGGGCCGCTGCTGGTGCTGGCACGTGCCGCTCTGGGGGCTGCAGCGGTCGATGGTGCAGGTGTCGTTGTCGTTGCACTGCGCGTTCGACGTGCAGCAGCCGTCGATGGGCAGGAACTGGCACTGGTGCGTCGCCTGATCGCAGAGGTTCTCGGTGCACGGCGAGCCGTCGTGGCAGTCGTTCGCGGTGTTGCAGCCATTGCAGCCGGGCGCCGTGAAGTTCGTCTCGTGCGTGCACTGCCCGGCCTGGCAGCGGTCGACCGTGCACGGATCGCCGTCGCGGCAGTCGTTCGCGTTGTTGCAGCCGCCGCAGCCGGGGAGCGTCGGGTCGACGAAGCGCCTGCAGAGGCCGCTCTCGCACACCTCGGCCGTGCAGGGATCGGCGTCGGCGCAGTCGGAGGCGAGCACGCACTCGGCACCACAGCCCGGCAGGTTCGGGTCGAACGTGCGCGAGCACTGCCCGCCGAGGCAGGCGTCCCGCGTGCAGGGATCGTTGTCGGCGCACTGCGCGTCGCTCGTGCAGACGGGGCAGCCAGCCACCCCGGACGGCGTGTGGGCGCACCCGCCGGTCGCCGGATCGCAGCGGTCGAGCGTGCAGGGATCCTGGTCGTCGCAGCCGAGGTCCACCACGCCGCAGACGCCGTCCGCCGCGCACACGCGCTCCGTGCAGGGCGGCCCGAGCGGGCAGTCGCTCGCCACGTTGCACTGCGGCGTCGAGCAGTCCGCCTTCACGACGAGGTCGTCCACCACGAAGCCGAGCCCCTGCGCCTTCACGTTGTCCGTCGCCTCGTACACCCAGCGGAGCGTGACCGCCTGGCCGCGGAGCGCCGTGAGCGCGTCGCTCGCCGCGCCCCCGAGCGTGTTCCGCGGGGTGTTCGGCCCGACCTGCCAGAGCACGACGGCCTGACCGCTCGCCGTGAGCGCCTCGAGACGGATGGCGTCGAGGGGCTGGTTGCCGCTCGCCGCGAGGTAGTAGGAGAAGCCGACGGTCACCGACTGCGCGCTCGCGGGCAGCGAGACGAGCGGCGAGCGCGCCGCGGCGCGCATCGGGAAGCCCGGGTCGAGCGACGGCCCGCTCGGGTTGCCGAAGAAGAGGGCCTGGCCGATCTGCTGGAGCGCCACGCGCCGCCAGGCGTAGCCCTGGGAGCCGGGGTCGTAGGTCCAGCCCTGGTCGCCGCTGTTCCACGAGTAGCTCGCCACCTCGGGCACGCACGCGCAGCCGGCGCCCGTGCAGCAGCCGGGGATCGGCGCGTAGGCGCAGGTGCCGTCGGCGGTGCAGGCGTCGGCGGTGCAGTCGTCGCCGTCGTCGCAGGCGATCGGGTCGGGGAGGAGCTCGCAGCGCTGCCCCACGCAGGTTGCCCGGAGGAAGCAGGGGTCGCCCGTCTGCGCGCACTCGTCGTCCGTCGTGCAGCAGCCCGGGATCGGGTCGCGCTGGGTGCAGCGGTTCTGGACGCAGGCCGCCGGGGCGCAGACGTCGCCGCCGCCGCACTGGATGTCGCTCGTGCAGCACCCGTCGACGCGAGCGTAGGCGCACGTGCCGGCGGCGCAGCGCCCGACGGTGCAAGGATCGTCCGTCGCGCACTGGGCGTCCGTCGTGCACCCCGGCCCGGCGCCGCAGCCCGTGCGCACCTGCAGGTCGTCGACGAGCACGCCGAAGTAGCGCTCGTCGGTGAGCGGGGTCACGCTGTCGAACGCGAGCACGAGGCGGGCGACGCCGCCCGTCTCGAGGGTGACGGTGCTCTTGACGGGGTGCCACGCCTCGAGCGGCCCGACCCCCTTCGCGTACACGACCCGCTCCTCGCCGGCGGAGGTCCGGACGAGCACGCGGAAGCGGTCGACGTCCGCGCCCGGGCGCAGGTCGACGTACGCCTGGAGCTTCACCTCGACGTCGCTCCCGGCCTGCACGGGGCCGAGCGGGAAGGTCGCCGTCGCGCTGTAGGGAAGCCCGTCGGGCGTGGCCGCGGTCAGCCGCTCCGGGCGGCCCATGTAGAAGGCGTTCGGCGGCGACGGCGTGGACGTCGTGGCGTAGACCTGCCACGTCGCGAGCTGGCTCGTGCTGGTCACCTCGACGCGATCCGGGGCCGGCGAGAAGGACGTCGCGAGCACCGGGGTCGTCACGCAGCAGCCGGCGCCACCGACGTCGGTGTAGCCGCACACGCCGCCGTCACCGCAGCGATCGGCCGTGCACGGATCGGCGTCGCCGCAGTCGGCCGCGGTGATGCAGCAGGTCTCCTGCTGATCGAAGAAGCAGAGCCCCTCGGTGCAGCGCCCGGTGGCGCACTGCGGGGCGCGCGCCTGGCAGTCGGCGTCGACGAGGCAGGGCGGGCACGTGTCGTCGACGACGCACTGGCCGCCTGGCTCGGGGCAGCGCCCGACGCGGCAGGGATCGCCGGCCACGGCGCAGTCGCCGTCGGTCTCGCAGCAGCCCTCGGAGGTCGTGGCGCCGCAGACGCCGCCCGGGAGGCACACCGGGATCCGGCAGGGGGAGGCGAGATCCTGGCAGTCGTCGGCGGTCTGGCAGGTGATGGGGGTGGTGTCGGCGCCGTCCGCGGTGTCGCTCACGTCGCCCGGGCCGACGTCGCCGCCCGTGTCCTCGGGCACCGTGGCGTCGTTCTCGGTGGCGGTGTCGGTCGAGCCGGAGAGCTCCGAGTCCACGCAGGAGGCGCCCAGGGCGAACGCCAGGGTGGCTCCGAGGATGAGGCCGAGGGCGCGCGTGTCTCGCATGGGAAGCTCCAACCCGGGGGGGCGACGCGGCGGAGTATAGCGGGCGCCCCCGCTCATGACACGACTTTGGAGCGGGGACCGCGTCACCGAACCGGCGCCGGGGTCGGAACCGCCCGCGGCGCGGCGGTCAGAGGAGGCGCGTGACGGCCTCGGCGTAGGCGGCGATCCCGCGGGCGAGGTCGGCGATCGCGAGCTTCTCGCGGGCCGCGTGGGCGCAGCGCATGTCGCCGGGGCCGAAGAGGCTGAGCCGCGCGCCCGTGGCGGCGAGGACGTTGGCGTCGGTGTTGAAGGGGACCGCCGGGCCGGTGCCGTCGCTCGCGGCGCCGAGGACGTCGAAGTCGCGCGGCTCGGCCCGCGAGACCTCGGTCGCGGCGACGCCGGGGGGCAGGACCCCGCGGACCGCGTTCAGCACGGCGTCGACGGGGGCGGCGCAGCGGATGAGCACGCTCGCGCGCGCGTCCGGCGCGATGACGTTCGCGGCGATGCCACCGTGGATGGCGCCGACGTTGACGGTGGTCTCGCCGAGGGCGGCGTCGGCGGGGAGGGCCGCGGCGCGCAGGGCCTGCAGGGCGTCGAGGAGCGTGTGGACGGCGGAGGTGCCGACCTCCGGATACGCCGAGTGGCCGGCCTGCCCGGTGGTCGCGAGGTCGAGCTTCAGGAGCCCCTTCTGGGCCACGGCGGGGAGGAGGCCGCAGGGCTCGCCGAGCAGCACGTGCTCCGGGCGGAGGCCGGCCGCGACGGCGGCCTTCGCGCCGAGGTGATCGGTCTCCTCGCCGACGACGAGCAGGCACGCGACGCGCTCCGCGCCCGCCGGCGACGCCGCGCGCACGGCCCGGAGCGCGTGGAGCATGGCGATCGCCACCCCCTTCGCGTCGCACGCGCCGCGCCCGTGGACGTGCGTCGCGTCGACGCTCGCGCCGATGAAGGGGGGCACGGTGTCGAGGTGCGTGCAGAGCACGATCGCGGCGTCCTCCGCGCCCGCGAGGACGTTGTCGCGGCCGGGGCCCGCGGGCATCCGCCGCGCGGGGAGGCCGAGCGCCTCGCAGATCGCGAGCGCCGCGGCGACGGCCGGCTCCTCGCTGCCGGACAGGCTCTCCGCGTCGATGAGCGCCACGAGCTGCGCCACCGCCTGGGCGAGCGCCTCCTCGGAGGGCTCGAACGTCGTGAACGACGACTCCGCTGCCTTCATCTCGTGCTCGCTCATCGCTGTGGTTCGTGGACGGCCATGGTATACGCCGCGGCATGAGCTTTGCCACCGACGGGGCGCTCGCGGGCGCCCGAATCGCCGTGACCGGCGCCAACCGCGGCATCGGCCGCGCCCTGGCCGACGCCTTCGCGAGCGCCGGCGCGCGCCTCGTCCTGCACGCGCGGGAGCCGGCGGCCGCCGCGGCCGTCGCCGACGCGCTCGGCGCGAAGGCCCCTGGGCGGGCCATCGCGGTCGCGGGGGATCTCCGCGACCCGGAGCTCGGCGCGCGCCTCGCGGACGCCGCCCTCGGCGCGTTCGGTGGGCTCGACGCGCTCGTCCTGAACGCGGGGCAGCTCGGGCCGATGCAGCCCCTCGCGGACACGGACTTCGCCGCGTTCCGCGCGGTGATGGAGGTCAACGTGGACGCGCAGGCGCGCCTCTTCGTGGCGACGCTCCCGCTCCTCCGCGAGAGCCGCGGCAAGGTGATCTGGGAAGGCCGCGGCAGCGGCCGGGTCATCTGGATGACGAGCGGGCTCGGGCACTTCGCCCTCCCGGGCTACGGCGTCTACTGCGTCTCGAAGCACGCGGTCGAGGGGCTCGCGAAGCTCGCCCACGCCGATCACGGCGGGGACGGGATCGTGAGCGTCGCGGTCGCGCCGGGGATGGTGCGCACCGAGATGCTCACGGCGGCGACGCGCGGGGACGTGCCCGACAGCGCCGTCGACGTCGAGGTCGCGGGCGCCCGCTTCGTGCGGCTCCTCGCCGGGCTCGGCCCCGACGACGGCGGGAAGATCCTGGACCTCACGAACTTTTGACGATCCCGGTCTGGCGTCGAGCGGCTCGTCGCGGCACCCGTTGGAGATGATGACACGCACCATCCACCTCGCGCGCGGCCCGCTCCTCGCCGCCCTCGCAGCCGTCGCCCTCGGGGGCTGCCTGTCCGAAGACGATCGCGTCGACACCCCCGTCGCCGACACGAGCGGCGGCGGCGGCGACGCGTCGGACGCCGCCGCGGACACGACGACGGCGGTCGACACGAGCGATGGCTTCATCCATTGCGATCCGCGCGAGGCCGTGACGGGCTGCCCGGACGACCTCATCTGCGACACGCACTCGGCGATCTGCGTCGAGTGCATCGGGCGGCGCTCGCGCTGCACGGACTCGGGGCGCGAGACGTGCGAGACGCCGGTGTCGCCGGGGCTCGGGCTCCTGACGTCCGGGGGCTTCTTCGAGCCCGACGCGTGCGGGCAGGGGGAGGCGTGCATCCCCGACGGCATCGACGCGGACTGCGCCCCCATCGTGTGCGAGCCCAACGCGAGCGTGTGCGTCGACGCGAAGGTGAGGCGCTGTAACCCGTGGGGAACACAGGAGGATCTCATCACGTGCGACCCCGGGAAGGCGTGCTACGAGGGGCAGTGCGAGTTCCTGCGGCACAACGTGCTGCTCGTCTTCGACACGTCGGGGTCGATGTGGGACTACATCGACCCGCCGTCGGCGGTCGCGCAGAACCCGAGCGACTGCGCGAACACGGGAGCGCCGTGCCTCGACCCGTTCCCGGCGTGTGACGATCCCGAGGATCCGCTGACGCTCATCACCCTCGCGAAGCGGGTCTTCGCGGAGAGCGTGCAGACCTCGATCGGCGCGTTCGCGCAGTTCGCGCTGCAGCGCTTCCCGCAGGTGGAGGCGGGGTCGAACCCGGCGAACTGTTCGCTCGGGTGGTACACGGTGCCGGATCCGCCGGTCCTGACGGGGGACGACGACGCCTGGGCGACGACGGCCGGCGGGTGGTTCGACCAGCACCTGCGCGAGGCGTTCGTGGTGCCGTTCCCGGTGCGGAACAACCTCGACAACGGCGACGACCTGCTCGAGTGGCTCGACAACGTGGAGAGCCTCGGCGCGAGCGAGACGCCGTGCAACGGCAACGCGGACTGCGGGACGGGGCGGTGCGCGCTCCTGAACGGGGAGAAGCGCTGCTTCTACCACGCTGAGGAGGAGCTGCGGGTCGGCGGGAAGACCCCGCTCGGGAAGAGCCTCTTCTACGCGGGCGAGTACTTCCGGCGGTTCGTGGTGGTCGACGGGAAGGCCTGCAGCCGGAGCGCGGACTGCGGGTCGGCCGGGTACCTGTGCCGGGACCAGAAGTGCGTGGATCCGTACCGGAAGTGCCGCGACAACTTCATCATCCTCTTCACGGACGGCGAGGAGAGCGAGCACCAGGTGGAGACGGACTTCTTCAACCCGGTGGTGCAGGCGAAGCGGCTCGCGTACGGGCTCGACTGCGAGACGGCGGCGGACTGCCGCGGCGGGGCGACGTGCGAGTGCGTCGACGCGAGCTGCGCCGCGCACCGCTGCGTCGCGCCCATCTGGCCGAACGATCAATCGCAGCCCTACTTCGCGACGGGCGGCTACGGGGCGCTCGCGTCGCCCGACGGGGAGCCCATCCGGGTGCGCACGACGGTCATCAACCTGACGGACAACGCGGGCTCGGCGCGGAACCAGCGCATCGCGCTCGCGGGCGGCGGCGTGTCGCTCGACGTGAGCGCGACCGACCCGGAGACGTTCAAGACGACGCTCATCCAGGTCATGAGCCCGAACTACAAGTGCACGCCCGAGGACCTCGAGACGACGACGTCGCCGTGACGTCGCGCGGGCTCCTTGCTCGCCCGTGACCGCTCGACGCATAGTCCACGGGTAGGGGTGACGCATGACGCCGAAGGACCGCCTGACACAGCTCCGCGTGAGCGGGCTTCGCCTCGTCGAGGGGCTGGAGCTCGATCTCGCCGGTCTGACCGTGCTGATCGGCGACAACGGCACAGGCAAGAGCACCGTCCTCGAGGCCCTCGCCCTCCTTCGCAGCGCGGCGGAGCCCGGCGACTTCGGAAACGCGGTCCTCGACCGTGATCACGGCCCTTTTCGGGAGCTGCTCGGGCGGACCGGCGCGCTCGAGCTCGGCGTCACCGTCGAGGGCGATGGAGAGCCGCTCCGCTACGACGTGAGGTTCGAGCTGGCCGGCGCGGCCTGCGTCCTCGACCGGGAGAGCCTGGCGACCGTCTCCGCTTCCGGCGTCGCGACGGCCGTCCTCCAGCACACGCGACAGGAGCTCCGGCTGCGCGACCCGGCGACCGGCGCGCTGAAGGGGGCGCCGCTGGTCGGGCCGGCCACCCTCGCCCTCGGCTACGCCGCGAACTCGCTGAGCGCGCATCCGGAGCTCGTGCGGTTGAGTCGCGCCCTCCGCGGCATCGAGGTGCAGCCGCCTCTGGACGTGCGGCCGTTGTGGCAGCAGCGCGAGGTGCAGAACCGCACCGGGCCGCGCTGGCCGGCTCGCCCCGACACGTTCGAGCGGGTCCAGCGCTACGGCACGGGGCTCCCATCGGCGTTCGCCGTCATCCGCAACGAGCGCGATCGCTGGCAGCGACTCGTCGACCGCGCGCGCGCCGCGGTCGGCGTCGACCTCGACGACATCCAGCTCGTCCCTGCCGGATCCGGCGAGCTCGACGTGGTCCTGAAGTTCCGCGGAGGCGCGGCCCGGCCCCTCCGCGTCATGTCCGAGGGGCAGGTCGCCTACCTCGGGTTGCTCGCGATGGTCGAGCTCGGGCAGGGGCGGACGCTCCTCGCCCTCGACGAGCCGGACGTCCACCTCCACCCGGAGCTCGCCGTCAACCTCGTGCAGATCCTCGAAGAGCTCGGCGCGAGCTGCCCCGTCGTGGTCGCCACGCACTCCGATCGGCTCCTGGACGGGCTCTCCGATCCCGCTGCTGAGGCGGTTCTCTGCGAGGTCGGCAGCGAAGGCGTCGCGGTCATGCGGAGGCCGAACCCGGCCACCCTCGACGCCTTGCTCGAGAGCCACCGCGGGCTCGGTGATCTCCGGGCCGCCGGGCTCGGCGCCCACGCCTTCGACGATGGACGGCTCCTGGCCGCCCCACCGGACGGTGGAGACGGGCCGTGATCGTCACGGTGTGGTGGGAGGACGAGCGGCAATCCGTGCAGTCCAAGCTATACGGCCCCCACACCATCCTCGCGGCGTGCGTCGCCGACGAGCTGGGGCTCTCGCCCGGAGACGTGCTCCGCCGCTTCGTGAGCGTCCCGAAGAAGGGCGCCGGGAAGCTCCTCCGAGCGCTCGCGACCGACGCGCGGCAGCTCCAGCTCGGCCCGCTCTGCGCCGTGCTCGACAGGGACCACGTGCTCGATCACGTCGCTCTGGAGCACCGCACAGCGAGCTGCACCTCCGGGATGCGCGACGCCATCCGGGCCCACGTCGACGGGCCATACTATCTCGTGCTCCTGACGGACAACATGGAGAGCCTGGTCGAGGAGGCGGCGAGAGCCCTCGGGCGGAGCGAACAGCTACGCAAGCGCCCAACGGTCCGTGACGACGTCCTCCAGGCCCTCGCGTTCCATCACGACCCTGCGAAGCGAGCCGCGGTGCGCGCCGCCGTGGACGGCTTCGACCGCCTGGTCCGCTGGACGGCCGGTCAGCTCGACGGGCTCCGCTCAGCAAGTCGTTGACCCCGCATCCCGGCCCGGTATGCTCGCGCCCCCAACCGGCCGCGAGGAGTGACGGCGATGCCGTTCGACAAGGTCCCGCAACGTATCGACTTTCCCGCCGGGGAGAAGGCCACCCTCGCGCTCTGGAAGGAGCGCCGCGTCTTCGAGCGCTCGCTCGAGAAGAACGCCGGCAAGGAGACCTTCGTCTTCTACGAGGGCCCGCCCACCGCGAACGGCACCCCGCACAACGGGCACGTGCTGACGCGCGTCATCAAGGACCTCTTCCCGCGCTACAAGACCATGCGCGGCTACCACGTCCCCCGGAAGGCCGGCTGGGACACCCACGGCCTCCCCGTCGAGGTCGAGGTCGAGAAGGAGCTCGGCATCCACGGGAAGGAGGCCATCGTCGCCTACGGCGTCGAGGCCTTCACCAAGAAGTGCATCGAGTCCGTCTTCCGCTACACCGACGCCTGGGAGTCCCTCACCGACCGCATCGGCTTCTGGATCGACCTCGACAAGGCCTACGTCACCTACCACCAGTCCTACGTCGAGTCCGTCTGGTGGGCCCTCTCCACGCTCTTCGAGAAGGGCCTCCTCTACCAGGGCCACAAGGTCGTCTGGTGGTGGCCCCAGGGCGGCACCGCGCTCTCCGCCGGTGAGGTCGGCCTCGGCTACAAGGAGGTCGACGACCCCTCCGTCACCGTCCGCTTCCCCGTCGTCGGCGAGCCCGGCGCCGCCTTGCTCGTCTGGACGACGACCCCCTGGACGCTCCCGTCCAACACGGCCGTCGCCGTCTCGCCCACCCTCGAGTACGCCCGCGTCGCCCACGGCGGCGAGAAGCTCATCGTCGCCGCCTCGCGCGTCGCCGCCCTCTTCGGCGAGGACGCCGTCGTCGAGGCCACCTTCGCGGGCGCGGACCTCGTCGGCACGCGCTACACCGCGCCGTTCTCGTACGCCGCCCCCGAGGGCGGCCGCGCCTACGAGATCATCGCCGCCGACTTCGTCGGCGCCGAGACCGGCTCCGGCCTCGTCCACGTCGCCCCCGCCTACGGCGAGGAGGACTTCAAGGCCGCGAAGGAGAACGGCATCGGCATGCTCCAGCTCGTCGACGCCGACGGCCGCTTCGACGCCCGCGCCACCGACTTCGCCGGCCGCTTCTGCAAAGAGGCCGACCGCGACATCATCCGCAACCTCCGCTCGCGCGACCTCCTCTTCAAAGAGGAGTCCGTGCGCCACAACTACCCGTTCTGCTGGCGCGCCGACGACGACCCGCTCATCCAGTTCGCCCGCCCCGCGTGGTTCATCCGCACGACCGCCGTCACCGACCGCGCCATCGCCAACAACCGCGCCATCCACTGGCTCCCCGGCCACATCCAGGAGGGCCGCTTCGGCGACTGGCTCCGGAACAACGTCGACTGGGCGCTCTCGCGCGAGCGCTTCTGGGGCACGCCCCTCAACATCTGGATCTGCCCGGCCTGCGACCACCGCGTCGCCCCCGCCTCCACGCAGGAGATCGAGCGCCGGAACCCGAGCGCGTTCGCGGCCTTCGACGCGGCGCGCGCCGCCGACCCGAGCCTCTCCCCGCACCTCCGCGTCCACAAGCCCTGGATCGACGACGTCGTCTTCCCCTGCGAGAAGTGCGGCGCCGGCGACATGCACCGCGTCCCCGAGGTCATCGACTGCTGGTTCGACTCGGGCTGCATGCCCTTCGCGCAGTGGGGCTACCCGCACCAGGGGCAGGACCGCTTCTCGGAGGCGTGGCCGGCCGACTTCATCAGCGAGGCCGTCGACCAGACGCGCGGCTGGTTCTACAGCCTGCTGATGATCTCGACGCTCCTCTTCGGTGAGAAGGAGCTACCGCACCCGTTCAAGAACGTCATCGTCCTCGGCCACATCACCGACAAGACCGGCAAGAAGGAGTCGAAGTCGAAGGGCAACTACACGCCCCCCGACAAGATCCTCGACTCCGACGGCGCCGACGCGATGCGCTGGTACTTCTACGCGGCGAACCCGCCGTGGAACAACACGCGCTACTCGCCCGAGGCGGTGCGGCAGGGGCAGCAGGAGTTCCTGGTCAAGCTCTGGAACGTCTACGGCTTCTTCACCATCTACGCGAACATCGACGGCTTCGAGCCGGCGTCGTCCCCGCGTCGCCCGGTCGCCGAGCGCGCGCTCCTCGACCGCTGGATCCGGAGCGAGCTCGAGCTCGCGACGCGCGCCGTCACCGCCGCGATGGACGGTTACCTCCTCTACGACGCCGCGCAGCGCCTCGTGACCCTCGTCGACGCCATCTCCAACTGGTACGTGCGCCGGAGCCGCGCCCGCTTCTGGTCCGGCGAGCTCGCGCAGGACAAGTGGGACGCCTACCACACGCTCTACGAGGTGCTCGTCGGCGTCACGACGCTCGCGGCCCCGTTCGTGCCGTTCATCACCGAGCAGATCTTCCAGAACCTCGTCGGGAACAACGACGCGAGCGCCCCCGAGAGCGTGCACCTCTGCGACTGGCCCGCGGTCGACGAGGCCCTCATCGACGAGGCGCTGTCGGTCGAGATGCAGGCCGTGCGCGACATCGTGAGCCTCGGGCTCTCGATCCGCGCCACGAACAAGCTCAAGGTGCGGCAGCCCCTCCACGAGGCCGAGATCGTCCT
The DNA here is from genome assembly GCA_020632715.1 of Deltaproteobacteria bacterium. Taxonomy (GTDB): domain Bacteria; phylum Myxococcota_A; class UBA9042; order PHBI01; family PHBI01; genus JACKFA01. The sequence goes on along the minus strand of JACKFA010000009.1, from coordinate 294,029 downwards.
CGGCCACGCCGAGCTCGCCGCCCGCGTCGAGGCCCACGCGGACCTCATCGCGGACGAGCTCAACGTGAAGAAGGTCTCCTTCACGCAGGACCCCGGCGACCTCGTCACCTTCGCCGTGAAGCCGAACTACCGCGCGCTCGGCCCCGTCTTCGGGAGCCGCATGCCGGTCGTCCGGAAGGCCCTCGACGAGAGCGATCCCGAGGCCGTGCGCCTCGCCCTCGCCGAGCGCGGCGTCTACGCGCTGACCCTCGCGGACGGCGACACCGCCGAGCTCACGACCGAGCACGTGCAGGTCGCCGTGCAGGCGAAGGAGGGGTTCGCGGCCGCGGGCGCCGGCGTGGGCGTCGTGATCCTCGACACGGGCCTCGACGACGCGCTCATCGCCGAGGGCCACGTGCGCGAGGTGATCTCGCGCGTGCAGGCGCTCCGGAAGCAGGCCGAGCTCGACTACACCGCGCGCATCGCGCTCGCGGTCTCGGGCGACGCGGCCGTGATCGCCGCCTGCGAGGCCCACAAGGCGGAGATCGCGCGCGAGACCCTCGCCGACGAGGTCACCCTCGGCGGGGAGGCGACCGGCGACCACAGCGCGGAGTTCGACCTCGACGGCGCCCAGGTGGCCGCCGCGATTCGCCTTTCGTGACCGAAACAACCTCGTTGCCCTGCCTGGATGCCGCTGGTAGAGTCCGCCGCTCGTAACCCCGTGAGGCGTCATGACCCGAGCCGAGATGCAGCGTTCGCCCCGCCGGATGGCCACCGTGGCCGTCCTGTCGCTCCTGTTCTTCCTCGCTCCGGCGATGAGTGGGTGCTTCAACACCTACGAGCTCACGCAGGAGGAGTTCGCGAAGCTGCAGGGCTCCGATGAGATCCCCCTCGCGGTGGACTCGAAGGGCGGCGAGAAGCTCCTCGTCGACCGCGACACGCCGATCTACGTGCGCTCGGTGGGCGGCCGCCGCTACCCGCTGACGCCCTTCAACTTCAAGATGACGTCGAGCCAGCTCGTCGCCTCCGACCGCGACACGCTCCTCGCGATCAGCGATCTCGAGGACTACGAGGTCGACCTCTTCAGCGACACCCAGACGATCCTCCTCATCTCGGCGGGCGTCGCGGTCGTGGCTGGGCTCATCGTCATCACGGCGGTCACCGCCGGGTCGAAGTCCTTCGACCAGTAACCGGCTCCCGCGCCGGCGCCCCCGCGCCGGCGGAGCGCCCGGCGACGCCGTGCTCGTGCTCGTGAACCCGCTCGTCTCCGCGAACAAGCCCCCCGCCTCGCCGGTTGGGGGGCTGATGCCCGCGGACGACGAGCGCGACACGTTCGGCGCGGCGTGGCCCCCCTGCGGGCGCGCGCGAGGCGGTGTCCGTTGGTCGTGAGCGTCGTCCCGGAGGCGAAGCCGCCGCGGCGGCGCCGACGCCGCTGGCTGCGCGTCGTCCTCGTCGTCGTGCTGGTGCTCGTCGCGCTCGCGGCGGCCGCGGCGCTCGGCCTCCCCCTCCTCGTGGAGAGCGCCGGCAAGAAGGCGGTCGCGCGGCTCGAGGACAAGCTCGCGATCGCCATCACCGCGGACCGGGTCGACTGGCGCCTCTCCGGTGAGATCGACGTCTACGGGCTGGTCGTCCGCGACACCCACGCCCCGGACGGCGAGCCGCCGCTCTTCTCCGCGCGCCGGGTCCACGTCGCCTCCGACGTGGACGTGCTCGCGCGCAAGGCGAAGCTCCTGCGGGTCGTCGTCGACGGCGGCGAGGCGCACCTCCTCCGGCGCGCCGACGGCACGCTCAACGTCGCGGGCCTCGTCGACGGCGCGCGCGGGCTCTTCGGCGGCGGCGGGGGAGGCGGCGACGACGGCGGCGGCGGCGGCTTCCTCGAGCGCCACCTCCCGGATCTCACGCTCCATGGCGCCACCATCGTGACGGAGCTCCCGCCGCCGTCGCTCCCGTTCGGGCTCGAGGTCCCGAAGCGCATCGAGCTCACGGGCGGCGAGATCACGGTGAAGCCGAGCGCCGGGGAGGCCGGCGTCGCGCGCGTCGTCCTCGACGCCGCCTTCGCCGCGACCTCCCTCGACCCCGGCCACGGCCTCACGGCCTCGCTCTCCGGGACCCTCGACGGCCGCCCGGAGCTCGTCGCGGCGCACTTCGAGCGGCCGGTGCGCTTCTACCTCGGGCAGCGCGTCGCGGGCTTCTCGGGCTTCGCCTGGGAGCCGGGAGGGTTCCGCGTCGACGAGCTCCAGCTCTCCGTGCCGCTCGACCCCGAGGGGCGCCAGGACACCGTCGGCGCCGCGCTCACCGTGGGCTCGCTCAGCGTCACGCCGGAGCCGCGGGAGCTCCTCGCGCGGGTCCGCGCCGCGGCCGGGAGAGCCGGCGGCGCTCCGGGCGCCGGCGCGCCCGAAGGCGACGCCATCGACCCGAAGGCCCTCCTCCTCGCGGCCGACAAGCTCCTCGTCGAGTCCCCGGCGATGGCGGTGCGCTTCGCGAGCGGCGGCCACCACAGCTTCGAGGACCTCGTGCCCGCGCTGCCGCTCGACGCCCCGCCCGAGCGCCCGGCCATCGACCCGGAGCCGGACGGGCCGCTCCAGATCCTGACGAACGCGAACCTCGCCGCGAGCGCGCGGCTCACGCAACAGAAGCGGAAGGCGTCGGTCGCGTCGGCGGGCGAGGCCCTCGACACGCGCGTCGCGGCCGTGTTCGCGAAGCTCGACGCGGCGTCGGTTCGCGCCGAGCACGTGCTGACGGCCCTCCTCGACGGCCTCCCGGTGAAGGATCTCGAGGTGACGGGCGGCGAGCTCGCCGTGCGCGCCGAGGGCTCGGCGACCTACCAGCTCCGCGGCATCGCGCTCACGGCGCGTCGAGGTGACGGCGGCGCCGCCGCGATCACGCTGTCGGCCGACGTCGACGACGTCACGCGCGAGCCGCTCGCGCTCTCGCTGTCCCGCGAGGCCGGCGACGCCCCGCCCAAGCTCGATCTCAGCGCCTCCGGGCTCCCGCTCGCGGCGCTCGCGCCGTCGCTCCCCGGGCCGCTCGCCCGCGTGGATCGCGGCGTGGTCGACAAGCTCGTGGTGCACCTGCGCCCGAGCGCGCGCGGCTTCGACGTCGAGGGCGAGGTGAAGGTGGCGGGTGTCCGCGTCCTGTGGCCCGCCGTCGCCCTCGAGCCGCTCGCGGACATCGACGGGCGCCTCGCGGGGCGCGTGGGCTGGAGCCGAGACAGCCAGACGTTCACCGTCAGCGAGGGGAAGCTCGAGCGCGGCGGGCTCGCGATCGGGGTGAACGGGACGGTGTCGCGGGCGCTCTCGCGGCCGCGCTTCCAGGTGTCGCTGCGCCTCCCGCAGACGCCGGTGCAGGCGGTGGTCGACGCGCTGCCGCGGGCGCTGATGACGAAGCTCGACGGGCTCCGGGTCGCGGGCGAGCTCTCCTGGGCGGTCGACGTCGCCCTCGACACAGGCGACATCGACGCGATCGCCATCGACTCGCGCCCCGAGCTCGACGGCTTCCTCGTGCGCTCGATGGGGCACGGCCTGAACCTCGAGAACCTGCGCTACACGGTGACGTACCCGGTCAAGACGGGCGACGGGGCGGCGTCGACGCGCACGACGGGCCCGCTCTCGGCCAACTGGGTGCCGCTCGAGGCGATCTCGCGCTACGTGCCGCTCGCGGTGACGACCACCGAGGATCCGTTCTACAGCCACAGCGGGATCTCGACGTTCGCCATCCGCGAGTCGATCGTGGCGAACCTGAAGCGCGAGCGCTTCGTGCGCGGGGCGAGCACGATCACGCAGCAGCTCGTGAAGAACCTCTTCCTCGGGCCGCAGAAGACGATCGGGCGGAAGCTCCAGGAGATGTTCATCGCGTGGCGGCTCGAGGAGACGCTCGGGAAGGACGAGATCCTCGCGCTCTACCTGAACGTCATCGAGTTCGGCCCGGGGATCTACGGCATCGGGAACGCCGCGGAGCACTACTTCGGGAAGTACGCGCGCGATCTCACGCCGCTCGAGGCGATCTTCCTCGCGAGCATCATCCCGAACCCGCGGAAGTACTACGCGTTCTTCGCGCAGGGGGCGGTGAGCCCGCGCTGGCGGAGCTACCTCGGCGAGCTCCTCCACGTGATGGTGTCGCGCGGGAAGATCACGAGCGAGGAGGCCGAGTCGCAGGCGCCGTACGAGCCCATCTTCCTCGGCCAGGACGGCGGCAACGGCGGGCCCTACCCGAACGCGCCCGACGACGACGATCTCGCCCCGCCGGACGACGGCGTCGAGCCCTGACGCAGGTCAGGCCACGTACTTCGCGCGCGTCATGCGCCAGATCCGCTCCGCGTCCTCGTGATCGAGGTCGAGGACGGCGACGAGCCTCACGATGACGGCCTTCTCGCGGTCGTCGAAGACGCCGTCGGCCCAGGCGAGCTCGACGGCCTCGCGGAAGATCTCCGCCTGCCGCTGATAGTCCGGCGTGTAGAGGCGATCCGGCACGGGCGGCGGGGTCGCGGTGCCGTTCAGCATCGAGCGCACGAGGTGGCGGTCCTCGGCGGTGATCGTCATGGCCTTCATGAGGTTCTCGATGAACGCCTGCTCGACGGGGCTGACCTCGCCGTCTGCGAGGGCGGTGTGGACCATGGTCCAGAGGAGGAACCTCTCCTCGTCGGTGATGACCTGGAGCGTGCGCATCGGGGATGCCGCCGTGTTCGGGGGAGATGGAGTGGGTGTGCGGGCGCGGGCCCGCCGGATGGGGAGCCGATTATAGCCCCGCGCGCGACCACGTCACGGGCGGGGCGACAACGGCGACGGCGGGCGCGACGTAGGCCGCCGCCGCCGCCGTCTCCATGACGCTCACCCGAACGCCGCCACCGCCCACACGACGAGCGCGAGCGGCACGAGCACCGTCGCGTGCTTCTTCAGGTGCGCCGGCGTCGCCGGCTCGCCCTCGGTCGTGCGCCCGCCGAAGCGGAAGATGTCGAGCCAGCGCGAGCCGATGATCGCGCCCACGACCACCCAGTAGAGCACCGACAGCTCGACGAGCTGCTCGCCGTCGTCGCGGAAGAGCAGCCCGGCCACCCCGATGAGGGCGATGTTCCCGAAGAACATCCAGAAGAGCCTCATCAGGAGCCCGACGCCGCTGCCCTTCGCGGGCGCACCGGGCGCGGCGGTGACGGCCTCGGGCGCCGCCATGACGGGCTCCGGCGCGGTGGCCGCTGCGGGGACGGAAGGCGAGTCGGTCGTACGGCGACGCTTCTTGTGAGCGCTCATGCTGCACCTCCAAGGCGGTCACTCCCTCTCGAGAGCACCATCTCCTGGAGCGGCGGCCCGACCACCCCGATGTGACCTGCGTCCGCACCCCAGCGGCCGCACCCTTCGTTCAACCCAACCGATCGATGGTGCGCACCATCCGCCGCCGGACCACCCCCTTCCGCGCCGCCTTCGAGGCCGCGCCGCGCCGCGCGGGTAACCGCCGAGGCAGCCTGTGACAGGTTCCTCGTTGCGTTCGCCGCCCCCGCGAGCCCATCCTGCGCTCTCGGCGCCGGTGCGGCGCGTCGCCTCGCAAACCCCACTCCCGACCAGGTCCACGCCATGCCCCAGAGATTCGGCCCGCGAGCGCTCGGCCTCGCGGCCGCGCTGCTCTCGGTCCTCGCGCTCTCGGACGCCGCCCTCGCCGCGCGCTCCCGCCACGCCGACGTCTGGACCTTCGGTACCAACTGCCGCCTCACGTGGAACGCCGACGCGACCTCCGTCTCGTTCACGACCGGATCCGCGACCGCCACGATCGAGGGCTGCGCCTCGTTCTCCGATCCCACGACCGGCGCCCTCCTCATCTACACCGACGGCCACAACGTCTGGAACGGCGCGAGCCAGTCCATCGCGAGCGACCTCCCCGGCGACAGCTCGTCGATGCACTCGGGCGTCATCGTCCCGCACCCCGGCTCCCCCGGGAACGTCTACGTCTTCGCCCACCAGTCCACGACGTCCACGTTCGTGAGCTACCGCGAGTTCCACATCGTCAGCGCGAGCGACGTCACCCAGGTCGGGAGCGTGCAGAACATCGACGTCGGCTCGGGGCTCGGCCGCGAGGGCCTCCTCGTCATCCCGCACGCGAACGGCGTCGACTACTGGCTCCTCATCTCGGGCGTCGACCAGATCCACGTGCTCCCCGTCACCTCGAGCGGCCTCGGCAGCGACACGACGACCCCCTCCGGGGTCTCCGTCTGGAACCAGGGCTGGCACCTCTTCACCGCGAGCCACCAGGGCGACCGCGTCGTCATCTCCGGCAACATCAGCGGCGGCACGAACAACGGCGAGATCGCCTCGTTCGACTTCAACCGCGCCACGGGCGCGCTCACGAACCGCACCGTCCTGAACCCGGGCTACGCCTTCGACCGCCGCCAGTACTACGGCGGCGTCTTCTCCCCGAGCGGTCGCCGCCTCTACTTCGCGAGCCTCACCGAGGCGAGCCCGGACCTCGGCCGCTTCTACCAGTATGACTACGACACGGGCGTCTTCACGACGCTCAGCACGAACGGCACGCAGTACACCTACGGCGACGGCCGCCTCGGCCCCGACGGCAAGATCTACGTCGCCGGCGACAACTCCCACGGCGTCCACGTCATCGCCGATCCCGACGCCGCCGGCGCCGCCTGCGGCTTCACCTACAACGCGCTGACGCAGCCCACCGGCTGCACCGTCGGGCTCGGCCTCCCCCAGGTCCCGTCGCCCCTCGTCGCCGTGCAGCTCGACCTCGCCGTGAACGTGAACGCCCCCGTCGGCACCCACTACGCCGGCACCATCTCGACGGTCTCCGGCTCCGCCCAGGCCCCGAACGGCGCGACGGTCCACGTCGTCGTCACCGAGGACGGGAGCCAGGTCGCCGCGTGCGACGCGACCGTCGCCTCCGCCGCCTGGTCCTGCGCCGGCGCCCCCGTCGCCGGCCTGCCCGTCGGCGAGTACGTCATCTCCGCCACCGTGACCTACGACGCGACCTCCGCCTCGACGACCGCGAACCTCCGCCTCATCAAGGCCGAGTGCTACGACGATCCCGCCGATCAGGACTGCGTCTCCGAGGTCGTCTACGTCGCCGTCGCCGGCCCGAACGGCACGACCGGCACCGGGCGCTGTCTCCACACCGGCGCCACCGTCACCTGCGACACGAACCCCGACGGGACGCTCAAGGTCTACCCCTATGCCTGGTGCCCCGCGGAGGTGACGCCATGAAGTCCCCGCGCCCCATCGCCCTCCTCGCCCGGATCGGGCTCGCCTGCGCCCTCGCGACGGCCGCCGCGTGCTCCGCCGACGCCCCGACCCCCGCCGCGACCAGCGCCGACGGCCTCACCATCACGGTCGCGCCCCTCGATCTGCCCGGCGTCACCGACGTGAGCTACGCCATCACCGTCAAGAACAGCGACCAGACCATCGTCTGGACCCGCGCCGGCCTCACCTCGAGCCAGTACGGCGACGGCCAGGGCGACCTCACGTTCGTCGGCCCCTGCGACGCCACGAAGAGCCCGAACACCGTCGAGCTCACGGTCGAGAGCCTCTCGAGCGGCAGCGATCCCATCACCGACTGGGTCTCCCCCGGCACGCTCGTCCGCGAGACGCCCTGCGTCGCGAACACCGACACGGCCGTGCCCTTCGACGTGACGCTCTTCCGCGCGGCGCGGCAGGGCTTCTTCGACGTCGCCGTCGAGTTCGAGGACGTCTTCTGCTCGGCGAAGCTCGACTGCGAGAACGAGCAGGGCGGCGACCTCGACCTCCTCTTCCGCCCGGGCGGCCCGCGCGACGCGACCGTCGTCGTGGCCTTCGCCTGCACGGCCGGCGGCGGGTCGCAGCCGACCTTCCTCTACATGAACGACCTCGAGATCACCTGCGGCGACGGCGGGCGCTACTTCATCGACCCGACCCAGGGCCCCGGCAACGGCGGCGCCTACGGCGACGTGGTCTTCGGCACCGGCTTCTACCGCGGCCAGGAGCAGCTCCCCGGCTACGACAAGTGCTACTGGAACACAGCCATCGGCATGAACTTCACCGTCGGCTCGCCGACTTGCTGGCTCCACGGGCAGGCCACCGCGAGCGACCACGAGCTCGACAATGGTGCTACGCCCCTCGGCTTCTACCCGTCGATCCACTGGGACGTGCAGCTCACCGACGCGAGCGGCCAGCGCTTCTGCCACAAGCACGCGCTCGACACGGCGAGCAGCGGCGTCGCGACCCAGTACACCGACCTCTCGCAGGACGCCTACAGCTACATGATGCAGTGCGCGAACGCGCCGCTCGCCGAGGGCTCGACGCGCACGATCTGCGGCGCCACGAGCGAGGGCAACCTCGCGTCGATGGTGCCGTCCGAGGGCGGCGTCCAGATCGCGGTCGGCGCCGACAAGAGCCAGGTCTACCCGCTCCCGGCGGGCTACTCGGCCACCGGCTGCTGCGCGAACCCCTGCTGCCTCGCGCCTTAGCCGCCCCTCAGAAGTACCAGCCGAGGGTCGCCTCGACGTAGTCGTCGTCGAGCACGCCGCTCTCGCGCGATCCCTCGCTCCCGACGAAGGCGTGCGCGACCAGCGCGAGCCGCAGCTGCTCCCCGAGCCGCCGTGACGCCTCGCCGCGGAGGTAGCTCCGACCGTCGCCGAGATCGGTGATGACGCCCGCCTTCACGACGGTGCCGCCGCTGTCGTTGAACGCGAGCCGGAACCCGACGAACACGTCGTTCTCGAACACGTAGACGGGCGCCGCGACCGTCCGGCGGTCGTAGAGCCACTCGAGCGCGAGGACGAGGTCGGCGCCGCTCCCGAAGACGTCCCAGAGGTCGTACTCGGCGCCGAGCCCGAGCGAGAGGATCGGGTGCAGCTCCGACGACCAGAGCCGCCCCATCGCCTCGAGCTTGAGCACCACCTCGCCCGCGGTGAATTGCATGTCGAGGGACGCCTGGTGCGCGATGTCGTAGGCCGGCACGAGCGCGTCCGACGTCAGCTGCGCCACGAAGCGCGGGTCGCGCGAGGTCCCCGAGAAGAGCCCGATGCCGACGTCGAGGTCCCCCTCCGTCCCCGTGATCCGGAGCGCGAAGCTCGGGTTCCACGCCCCGAGCGCGCTCTCGTAGATCGGGTGGGCGTCGTCGATGGCCGGCCCGAAGCGGAGGCGGCTACCGCGGTCCACGAAGCGCGCACCGCCGAAGAGCCCGAGCGCCGGCAGCGCGTACGCCCGCACCGCCCAGGCCCCGCCGAACCAGCCGACCTCGAGGTACGGCGTGCCGAGCTTCTCGGTGCCGCGGAGGTCCTCGATGGTGTCCGCCGGGTTCATCGCGTCCGCGAGCGGCACCGACTCGAGCACCCCCCAGCGGAACACGTTCACCCCCGCGCCGAGCTCCCACGCCCCGAACGTCCCGACCCAGTCCGCGCGTCGCAGATCCCAGTGCGTCCGCCCCGTGTCCACGGGGTCCACGCGGTAGAACGGCCGCAGGGTGAGCCGGTGGTCGCCGCCCTCGCTCGTCGCCGTCACCTCGGGCTCGAGCACCACGGAGACGCCGTTCCCATGGGACTGCTCGGCGTATCGCGGCCCCGCGGGGTAGACGCGCGCCTCCGCCGCCGCGTGCCCGCCCGCCGCGGTCGTGAAGCCGCAGCCGCCGGCGCCCGCGCCCGCGAGCGCGAGCCCGACGACCGCGGCGAGCTCAGCGCGCCTGCGCAAGGCGCTCCTTGTTGAAGTCGGCCTCGGTGAAGCCGTTCCCGAACGCGTAGTCCCCGAAGCGCAGCACGGTCGACTTGCCCGTCACGTGGTTCGTCATCGTGAGCGTCCGCGCGCGGTCGTGCCCGCCGGCGTACGTCTGGTAGCCCGCGTAGACCAGCGTCTTGAGCGCGTCCCCCTTCACGTCGAAGTAGTCGACCTGCATGACGCGGTACGTCCCGGCCTCGACCCACAGCACGCGCCGGCTGTAGCCCGACCCCTCGTAGGTCGGCGTCGTCTCGACGACGAGGCAGTCGCCGCCCGCCGGGCACGCCTTCTTCCCAGTGAGCCGCCAGCGGTAGCGATCGGGCTTGTCGCCCATGAGGTCCTCGTAGCTGAACTCGCTCCCGAGGAACGGCCCCGAGCGGTTCGACGACGCGATGCGCCGCACGCGGTGCGACGCCGGCAGGTAGAGCCACTGGTCGTCGCCGAGCGAGAGCAGCGCCGTCCCCTTCACGTCGCTCGGCGCCTCGAGGATCACGACCGTCGCGGGCGCGTCTCCCTGGCGCTCGAGGGTCTTCACGCGGATCTCCTTCCTGGCGGCCTCGCCGCCCGCGTTCCGGAGCTCCATCGTGACGGTGACGGCCTGGTCGCCGAAGCCCGTCCGGTGGCGGACGAGCTCGCGCGCGACGGCGGCGCCGTCTTCTTCGGGGGTGGCGGCGTGGGCGGCGCCTGCGCCCGCGAGGGCCGCGGCGGCGAGGAGCGAGGCGAGGACGGGGTGAGCGAGGTTCATGGGGTCTCCTGTCGAGGGGTGTTCGGTGAAGGTCAGGCGAGGGGGAGCTCGGGCTCGCCGGCGGGCGTGGGGACGGCGTCACCGACCGCGCGGCGGCGCCGGGCGAGGCCGAGGCGCTGCGGCAGGAGCAGCGCCGGCAGCAGCAGCAGATCGCCGAGGAGCCCGGAGACGCAGACGATCGCCACGAAGAGCCCGAGGGTGCTCGTCATGGAGAAGGCCGAGAGCGTCAGCGTCAGGAAGCCCGCGACGAGCACCACGGTCGTCACGATGAGGGCCGCGCCGACGTGCCCGAGCGTGCTCCGGACGGCCTCCTCGCGCGACCGCCCGGCGCGCCGCTCGCGCTGGTAGCGCACGAGGAAGTGGATGGTGTCGTCGACGATGATCCCGAGGGCGATGGCGCCCGACACGCTCGCCACGATGTTGATGTCGTGGAAGAGCACGGCCCAGAGGCCGTAGGCGAACGCGATGGGAGCGAGGTTCGGGACGAGCGAGAGCACGCCGAGCCCGGCGCTCCGGAGCGCGAACACCATGCAGAGCGAGATGAGCAGGAGCGTCAGCACGTTCCCGCGCATCATGGCGGTCGTGTTGCGGTCCGAGAGGTGCGAGAAGATGACCGCCGGGCTCGTCGCCTTCGCCCAGCGCGCGGGCGGCGTGTGCGCCTCGAGCCAGCGCTCGCTCCGCTCGGTGAACGCCGCGAGCTCCTTGCTCGGCAGGTTCGTCACGGTCACCGTCACGCGCGTGGCCGACTTGTCGACGTTCACGCGGTCGTTGAGCCCCTGCCCGAACGGGAGCGACATCTCGTAGACGAGGAGCTCCTCGGCGGCGAGGGGCTGCGTCTCGGGGATCCGCTCGGCGCGCGCGTCCCCGCCGCTCATCACGCGGTGGACGCGCTTGACGACGTCCGACAGCGCGTAGACGTGGGTCACCTCGGGCTGCGCGCGGAGCCACGTCGCGAAGCCGTCGAGATCGTTCAGGTAATCGGGCGACGTGATCCCCGACGCGCGCCCGCTCCCGACCAGGTACTCGACCTGGTAGATCCCGGCGAGGCGCGCCATCAGCGCCTCCGTGTCGGGCCGGAAGGGGATCGACTCGTCGAAGTAGTCGACGAACTGGTCGTTCGGCTCGAGCCGCGTCGCGAGCACCCCGAAGAGCGCGGTCGCGAGCGCGCCGACCACGAGGATCGGCCGCCGCCCGCGCGAGACGAAGCGCGCGATGGCGCCCGCGACGGTCGCGCCGACCGCCGACGAGCCGGTCTTCGCCGGCACCGGCACGAGCACGAGCAGCGCCGGGAGCAGCGTCACCGACGCCCCGAACGCGACGGCGATGCCGGTCGCCGTCATGTTCGCGAGGTGCCAGAACGGCGGCGCCTCGGCGAAGTTCAGCGACAGGAAGCCGATCATCGTCGTGAGGCTCGTCAGGAAGAGCGCCTTCAGGTTCCGCGAGAGCGCCATCGTGATGGCGGTCTTCTTGTCGTGGCCGGCGCGCAGGTTCTCCATCATCGAGACGACGAGGTGCACGCCGTCCGCCACCGCGAGCGTGAGGACGATCGTCGGCGACGCGGCCGACGGCGGCGTCAGCGGGTAGCCGACCCAGCCGGCGAGGCCGATGGCCGCCCCCGACGACACCCCGATGACGAGCCACACGGCACCCGTCGCCCAGAGCGAGCCGAGGAGGATCCACATCGCGAGCGCCATCGCGAGCCCCATGAGCGGGAACACGAAGGACATGTCGGAGATGGAGGCCGCCATGAAGGCGTCGTTCATCATCGCCATCCCGGAGAGGCGCACGTCGAGCCCCGGGTGGGCCGCCCGCACCTCGGCCACGAGCGCGCGCGCGGCGGAGGCGGCCTCGCTCACGGCCTCGGGGCGGTCGCGCGGGAGCGCGAGCGTCACGTTCACGCCGGCGGCGCGCTGGTCCTCGGCGAGGAGCGCCCCGACGAGCAGCGGCTCCCCCTCGGCGTCGCCGCGCACCCGCGCGAGCGCCGCGTCGTCGAGCGCCGCCGCCGGCCCGCGCACGAGCGGCCCGACGTCGACGTCGTCCTCGCCGAGCGCGCGCGCCACCTGGAAGTTCGTGAGCGAGTCGACGCGCGTCGCGTAGGGCAGCTTCCAGCCGCCGTCCGTCAGCGCCTGGAGCGCCGCGAGCGTGTCGCGCGTGAACACGTCGCCCGCCGCCGGCATCGCGAAGAGCACGATGTTGTCGGTCTTCGTGAACGTGGTCTCGAGCCGCGTCAGCGCGGCGAGCTCCGGGTCGTCCGGCGCGAAGAAGACCTTGTAGTCCGTCGAGAAGCGCGCGAAGAGCCCGCCCGCGGCGAGCCCGCCGCACAAGAGCAGCACGAGCGCGATGGCGGTCTTCGGCCGCGCGGTCACGGCGCGACCGAGCGCCGTCCCGATCCGTTCACTGGGCGTCGTCATCGTCCCCTCCCGAAAATGGCGTGCTCGCGTCGGCGTCCTCGGCCCCGCGTCCGTCGCTGGAGGCGTCGCCGCCGCCGGCGTCGGGCTCCCCGACCGGCCCCTCCGGGAAGAGGTCGCTCCCCTCGGGCGGGCCGTCGGCCGGCAGGTCGACGAGGCTCGTGAAGCAGAGGTCCGGGCGCCGGACGAGCGCGCGGACGTCGTCGCAGTCGGCCGCGAAGTCGTCGATGCACATCGAGACCGAGCGCCGGAGGCCCTGACAGGGCCCGTCCGTGATGAGCGGGGCCGTGACCCCGCACCCCTGGAAGCGGCGCTGCGCCGACTCGCAGACGGTCTTCGGGGCGCCCTCGCCCAGGAGCTCGCAGGCCCCGAGGCCCAGCCCGAGCACCGCGATCAGCGCGCCCGCGGCGATATTGTGAATGGTGTTCACGTTCACAACCCCTGCTCGGCGAGGTCGGCCGCGACGGCCGCGTAGAACCACGCCACGTCGAACCCGGTGCGCACGTTGACGTCCGGCAGGTCGTACTGCCCGAGCTGCTCCATGTGGTCGGCCGGGACGCAGCCGCGGAAGCGCCCCCAGCGCGCCGACGCCACCGCCGTCAGGCCGTCGTTCGGCGCCACGACGTCGGGGTGGGCCGGGTCGTCGCCCACGATGTCGGCGGTCGCGACCAGCGAGAGCGCCATGAAGTCGTGCTCCCCCGACCACCCGACGAGGCCGCTCCCGCCGTCGTCGTCGCGGCAGAGCTCGGCGAGCAGCGTGTCGAAGCCGGGCGGCGCGACCCCGTAGGGCCGCGAGAACCCAGCCCAGCTCTGGTAGATCACGCCGTCCGCGTCCGGGACCCCCGCGTTGAACGCGCGCGCCTCGTCCGTCGTGAGGGCCTGCACGGCCTCGCGGAGGTGCACGTCGTGCGCGAGCGCGTCGACCGTGAACGCGTCGCCGAGGAAGGTCGCGAGGCTCTCGACCGCGCGCCCCACGTCGCCGTCGGGGAGCAGCCCGAGCGCCATGTCGGCCGCGCGCGTCCCGCGGTGCGCGGTGCCGACGGTCGTCACCGACGCGACGGCGCGCACGATCTCGGCGTGTGACTCCGGGACCTCCCAGTGGAGCCCGCCCGGGCTCACGAGGTAGCGGCAGTCGAGGCCGCCGAGCGAGTGGCACACGAGGTTCACCTTCGGCGCGCCGGTCTCGGCGAGCACGGCCTTCACCTGCCGCCAGAGGTCCTGCGCGCGCCGCGCGGGCGTCTCGTACGGGGTGTCGATGGCGAGGTGCACGTCGTGACCGCCGAGGCGGCGCATGACGGTCACGATGCGGTCGCTCCAGCGGAAGAGCGGCGACGTGTCGATGCCGTTCACGAGCACGATCGGGTAGCGGGTCGGGCGGTACACCGGCGGCGGCGTCAGCGGCTCGGCGCAGTCGTCGTCGAAGAGGCGGCAGCGCGCGGCCCGCATGTCGCCGTCGGAGGGGAGGGCGTCGCGGACGGCCTCGCACGCGTCGCTGTCGAGGATCGCTACGAGGTTGTCGATGTCGACGTCGCTCACGTCCCGGCAGTCCGTCGCCGCGAAGTCGTCCGGGAAGCAGACGGCGAGGGCGTCGTTCAGCTCGGCGCAGCGGGCCGCGCGGTCGCCGTCCGCGCAGGCGGGGAGCGCCATCGCGAGCGCCATCAGGAGGGCGGGGCGCACGGTCAGAACCCCCGCTGCGCGAGGTCGGCGACGACGTTCGCGATGAAGCGCGCCGCGTCGAAGCCGGTGTTCGGGTCGGCGCCGCGGTCGCCGATCTGCCCGACCACGTCGTAGTGATCGGCCGGCACGCAGCCGCGGAAGCGCCCCCAGCGCGCGCTCCGGACGGCCACCATGCCGTCCGAGGGGCCGAGGACGCTGGTCCCGTCGCCGTCGAGCACCTTCGCGGCGGAGGCGGCCGTGAGCCAGAGCACCTCGCTCATGACGTCGTAGGTGTACGGGTGGCGCGCGAAGAGCACGCGCCCGTCGTCGCCGACGCAGTCGCGCGCGATGTCGTCCTCGGACGGCACGAACGGCTGCCCGACGACGTGGCTCACGCCGGCCCACGACTCGTAGACGATCCCCGGCGCGTCGGGGAGCGTGGCGTTGAGCTCGGCCATGGCGGCGGGCGTCAGCGCCTCGAGCGCCTCCTCGAGCGCCGACGGCGCCGGGAGGTCCCGCTCCGGCAGCAGGCTCTCCCCGAGGAGCGCGTCGACGACCGGGCTCGCCTTCCGCTCGAGCGCGTCGAGGGCGTCCTCGGCCACGCGCGTGCCGCGGTGCGGCGTCGCGATGGTCACGATCGTCGCGACCACCGACTGCACGGCGGCGAGGGTCTCGGGGTCGTCGCGGAAGAGGCCGCCCGGGCTCACGAGGAAGCGGCAGTCGAGCCCGCCGACCGCGTAGCAGACGAGGTTCGCGCGGGTGCCGGGGCGGTCGCCGACGACGTCCACGAGCGCCACCCAGAGGTCCCACGCGCGCTGATGGCGCGACGCCCACGGCGTCAGCTTCACGTGGTGCACCTCGCTCCCGCCGCGCGCGGCCTCCTCGAGGACCGTGTCGCTCCAGTCGAAGGCGGGCTCGCCGTCGACGCCGGACACGAAGAGCACCGGGTTCCGAGTCGGGGCGCGGCGCGGGTCGGGGAAGAGCGGATCCGGGCACGGGAAGTCGAGGAGCTCGCACACGCGCGCGGTGACGTCGGGGTCGCCGTCGGGGAGGTCCTGCCCGCACTCGGCGCCGTCGTAGCGGTCGACGAGGAACGCCTGCGCGTTCAGCGGCAGCTCGCAGACGGCGGGCCCGGCCGGCACGTCGCAGCGCCGGAGCGCCGCGAGCAGGTCGGCGCAGACCACCGTCTGCGCGTCGCAGGATGCTGCAATGCAGCATAGCGGTGCGACCGCTATTATAGAGCGTGAGAGTGTCATGGATGGTCTTTCTATGTTGCGTTGCAACAACCGGTTACGGTCGTTACGGCGAATCTTCGAGGATCGTCTCGGCGGCCTTCTCGCTCAGCATGAAGGTCGGCATGGCGATGAAGGTCCCCGGGATCTCGGGGAAGACCGACGCGTCCACGACCCGCAGGCGGTCGGCGCCGATGACGCGGAAGCGGGCGTCCACGACGGCCATCGGGTCGTCGGTGCGGCCCATCGGGCTCGTGCAGCAGGCGTGGTGCCCCCAGGTCTCCTTCCGGATGAAGGCGCCGAGGTCGGCGTCGCTCGCGACGTCCGGGCCGGGCCAGATCTCGCGCGGCGGGTCGTCGGGGAGGAAGGCGCCGGCGCGCGCGAGGATGTCGCGGATGAAGCGGACGCCGCCGATCAGCGCGAGGAGGTCGGGATCGTGCGCGGGGTCGGCCTCGTCGAAGTAGGAAAACCGGATCTCCGGCCGCTCGAAGGGGCTCGCGCTGCGTAGGCGCACGGTGCCGTCGCGGTTGTGGGAGCGCGCCTTCAAGAGGAGCCAGGTGAAGCGGTCCTTCGCCGCGAGGGCGTCGGCCGAGTAGCCCGGGTAGTAGCCGCGCGCGTCGCCCGGGACGGCGAAGACGTGGAGATCGGCGAGGGCGGTGTCGTCCGAGGCGCGGCGGAGCACGGTCGCGAGGAAGCCGCTCGTCCGGTAGACGCCGCGCGGATCCTTCCAGCGCGCCTGGCACGGGTCGAGCTCGGGCGGGGCGGTCGGGTCGCAGTCGGCGACGAGGTCGATGTCGGCGTCGAGCTCGGCCACGACGGCGGCCTCGTAGCGGTCCTGGAGGTTCTGGCCGACGCCCTCGCGGACGAGGCGCGGCGCGATGCCGACGGCGTCGAGCGCCGCCTGCGGCCCGATGCCCGAGAGCATGAGGAGCTGCGGGGTGTTGAACGTGCCGGCGGAGAGGACGACCTCGCGCGAGGCGAACGCGCACTGGCGGGCGCCGCTCGGCGCGGCGGGGGCGAGGCTCGCGCCGTAGACGTGCTCCTCGCGCACGAGCTCGACGCCGATGGCGGTCGGGACGGGCTCGGCGGGGTCGAAGAGGACGCGCGTGACGAGGGCGCCGGTGAGGACCGTGAGCGGGTAGCCCTGGGCGACGGTGTCGACGATGAGGTCGCGCGGGCCCGAGCGCTCGCCGTCGCGCGTCGCGAGGGGGAGGCGGTAGAGGCCGGTGGTCTCGCCGGCGCGGAGGGTCTGGTTCAGGTCGCGGGCGAGGAGGCGGGCGAGCTCGCCGGCGAGGGCGGGGAGGTCGGTGCCGTCGGCGCCGTCCTGGGCGTCGGCGGCGGCGGCGGCGGTGAGCATGGCGGTGACGACCTCGTCGTCGGCGGCGAGCGCGGGGCTCGGGACGTCGACGGAGAGCCAGGAGAGGACCTTGTCGACGGTCTCGTCCATGGCGGCGGCGCGGAAGCGCGGGTCGCCGGTGAGGGCCGCGAGGTGGTCCCAGTCGGAGCGGGCCGGGAGCACGGTGACCATGGCGTTCACGGCGGTCGAGCCGCCGAGCGCGCTCCCGCGCGGGTAGAGGACGCCCTCGGGGGTGGCCTTCGAGTCGGCGGCGTCGAGGGTGGGGTCGTCGTGGTGGCGGACGAAGTACCACCACGCCATGTCGGGGTCCTCGGTGGCGCGCGCGTGGCGGGCCGGGACGCGGTAGTTCAGCTTCCCGCCGACGTCCTGCCCGGCCTCGACGAGGAGGACGCGGTGGCCGGCGCGCGCGAGGCGCGAGGCGAGGGGGCCGCCGCCGGCGCCGGAGCCGACGACGATGTACTCGTACTCGCCGACGACGGGGCCGGGATCGCCGCAGGCGGGCCCGAGGCAGGCGCCGCCGCCGCCGTCGCCGCAGGAGGGCAGGGCGAGGACGGCCGCGAGGGCGGCGAGCGCGAGCAGGGCCAGCGCGGGGCGGACGGGGCGAAGCATGCCCGGGACCGTAGGTGGCGCGGCGCGCGAGCGTCCATGTCGTAATCCCGAAGGCGTCGTCCCGGATTTCTCAACGGAGTGTCCGGGAAGCTGGTTTGCTGGCTTGTTCAACGGCATCGCGGGCTTCATGGTGGCGTGATGAAGGCCACCATCGAGATCCCCGACGACCTCTATCGGCGGACGAAGGCCCACGCGGCGCTCCTCGGTAGACCACTGAACGATGTCGTGGCGGACGCGCTGCGCGCGCAACTCGCTGCGTCGTCCGCCGACGTCACGGCGGTGCGGGGCTGGCGAAGCGTATTCGGCGTCGTGCCGCCGGGCGGCACGGCCGATGTGGACGAGGCGGTGAAGCAGACATTCGGCCAGGTCCACCCGCAAGGCTGGGAGTGATCTTCGACACCTACGCTGTCTCGGCGCTCTTGTCCGGACCAGGCTCTCACCGCAGCTCGGTTCGCGCGAGGGGAAGGCTCGCGCAGAGGCGCAAAGCCGCAGAGGGGCGAGCCCACTTCGATCTCTCCGGTTCCCTCTGCGCCTTGGCGCCTCTGCGCGACATCACGGACGCGCCGAGAGTCGCCGCAGGCCGGTCCGCGCGAGGGGAGGCTCGCGCCGTGGTGGTCCTCGGCGAGTACCGATTCGGACTTCTGAGGTCGCGCCAAGCCCGTCAGCCGGGCGCTCCCTGCCCGGTCGACTCGGCCACGTAGCCCGTCATCAGCCGGGAGCTCCTCCCTGCTCTCCCTCCGTGTCTCCGTGTCTCCGTGGTTTCCCCTCTCGAATCAATAACATAGCCGGCCATCGTCACGCGCGACTCGGACTTCGATCGCGTCGAGGGTCTCGAGCGCGTCGCCTGGTAGCGCGAACGTCTCGAAATCCTCGATGCCTCGTCCCGGATTACTCAACGGACGCGGCGCCGGCCGTCCGCTATCTCTCCTCCCATCATGGACTCCCGCGTCAGGCTCTCGCGCCGCTCGGTGCTCAAGCTCTTCGGGCTCGCCCCGCTCGTCGCCGCGTGCGACCTCGGCGGCGCCTCGCCCGGCGGCGGCGAGCGCCCCGACGACGACGCCCCCGACGTCATCGTCCACGAGCCACCCCCCGTCGACGTCGACCACCCCGACAACCTCCAGGCCGCCATGGACCTCATCCTCCCGGCCGAGCGCGACGCGACCGGCGCCCTCGTCTCGCCCGGTGCCGTCGAGGCCCGCGCCATGGACGTCCTCCGCCTCGCGGACCTCCTCCCGCTCACGACCTCGCTCGGCCTCCTCCCGCCGCGCGTCGTCGACGCCCTCCCGCCCGGCGACACCTCGCTCGCGCTCGCCATCGACGCCACCCTGAACGCCCTCGCCGCCGAGGAGCGCCCCTTCACCGAGTTCCGCGAGCTCCCGCGCGACCTCCGCGAGCGCGCCCTCGTCCGCGGCTTCGACGACGACGCCACCGAGCCCCTCCTCACCGTCCTCCGCGCCGCGTGCATGCTCGCCTTCCTCGGCGCCGTCACGAACGACGTCGGCCTCGTCGCGATCGGCTTCCCACCCTTCGAGGACCCCGCCCACGGCGTCGTCGTCTCCGGGTACCCGCGCCTCGTCGGCGCCGCCGCCCCCCTCGACCTCGCCACCACCGATCGCGCCGACCTCGTCGCCTGGGCCGCCGCCGGCCAGCTCGACGACTACACCTTCGACCGCGCCCCCGACCCGACCCCCGGCGACGACCTCGCCGCCGTCCTCGACGCCCACGGAGATCTCCTGTGAACGTCGTTCACTCCGACGTCGTCATCGTGGGCTCCGGCTTCGGCGGCGCGGTCCTCGCGGCGCGCCTCGGCGAGCACGTACGTGACGCGCTGCCCGGGAGGACCGTGCTCGTCGTCGAGAAGGGGGGCGATCACACCGGCGCCTTCGACCCGAGCGCCCCGGCGCCCGACCACGAGCCCCTGAACGCCCAGGGGAACCACTTCCGCCAGAGCCTCGCCCCGGCCTACCTCGCCCGCGTCGCCGAGGTCGCGACCGACACCGCCGGCGCCCTCGCCGACGGCGCCCCGACCCTCAACGTCCTCGCCGGCGTCGGCCTCGGCGGCGGCTCGAACGTCTACGCGGGCGTCTCGCTCCGCGCCCCGACCGTCGCCTTCGCCCAGACCGACCCCGCCGGCCGCCGCCGCTGGCCCGCGCGCTACAGCCGCGCCGCTCTCGACCCGCTCTACGCCCGCGTCGAGGCCGAGCTCCGCGTCACGCGCCTCGCCTGGACCGACGCCGGCGGCGCCATCCCGCGCTGGCAGCTCGCGACCAAGCGCGACCTCGTCTTCGCCGAGGGGTGCCGCCGCATCGGCGCCACCGCCGTCCCGCTGAAGCTCGCCGCCTATGACGACGCGAACGAGGGCTGGTGGAGCCAGGGCCAGCGCTTCCGCGGCCGCCAGAACCTCACCATGAACTACCTCGCGCGCGCGAAGGCCGCGGGCGTCCGTTTCCAGGCCGACAGCGAGGTCGACCGCGTCGCCCCCGGCGGCGACCTCGGCGGCTACGTGCTCACCGGCACCGACCGCCGCGGCGGCGTCGAGCGCCCCTTCGAGATCCACGCGCGCGTCGTCGTCGTGGCCGGCGGCGCCGTGGGCTCGACCGCGCTCCTCCTCCGCTCCGAGGACGACTTCACCGGCGCGCGCGCCCTCGACCAGGGCCGCGAGCGCGTGGGCGCCCGCGTCCTCGGGCGCCACCTGTCCGGCAACGGCGACTACGGCGTCACGGGCGTCGTCGGCGACGACCTCGGCCTCGACGTCGAGACGTACAAGTCCAAACCCATCGGCAGCATGTGTCCGTCGTTCTTCCGGGAGCACGGCTTCCTCGTGCTGCCCTTCTACGCCGAGCCCCTCTACCTCGCGCTCGGGCGCATCTCGACCCTGCAACGCCCTGAGCGCCCGACGGCCCTCGGCCGCTGGTCCACCGGGCCGGCTGTGGGCGAGCGCGACTGGGGGCTCGCGTACAAGCGGCGCCTCGCGCGGTTCGGCGGGCGCATGCTGTCGATGGGGTGCCTGGCGCTCGACGCGAGCGAGGGCGAGATCCGCCTCGGCGCGAACGACCGCGCCGAGGTGCGCTGGCCCGTCACCGACCCGGCCACCGAGGCGCGCTGGAGCGCCGCCGCCGACGTGATGCGGCGGATCTACGAGGCGCTCGGCGGCGAGATGTTCCTCGACGGCTACCGGAAGGACGGCACCGTCAACACGTCGCACCCGCTCGGCGGCTGCCGTATGGCGGAGCGCCCCGAGGACGGCGTCGTCGACCCCTTCGGCGAGAGCTTCGGCAACAAGAACCTCTTCGTCGTGGACGGCGCCATCATCCCGTCGTCGCTCGCGGCGAACCCGTCGCTCACCGTAGCGGCGGTCGCGGAGTCCATCGCCGACGCGCTCGTCGCCGGGCAGGGGACCGAGGCCCTCGCGAGCCGCCTCGCGTGAGCGCGCTCATCCCGGCGTCGCGGCGCCTCTCGCTTTCGGCTAACCTGTTCTCCGCAGGGAGGTCGATGGAGCGAGTTCGCCGGTTGCTCCAGCTCTGGAGCTGGTTGCCCGCCTTCCGCGCGGTCGCGGAGACGCAGCATCTCCCGACGGCGTCGGAGCGGCTGCTCCTCACCCCGTCCGCGCTCTCGCGCAGCATCCGCCTCCTCGAGGAGGAGCTCGGCACCGAGCTCTTCGATCGCGTCGGGCGCGGGCTCGTCCTGAACGCCGCCGGCCAGGAGCTCCTCGCGACCGTGCGCGACACGATGCGCATGCTCGACGACGCCGTCACGGCCATCTCCCGCAAGGACGCCGTCGGGAGCTTGCGGATCGCGGCCCCGCTCCCCTTCCACTCGATGCTCGTCCTGCCGGCGCTCGAGGCCGTGCGCGAGAGCCACCCGGGCCTCGTCCCGCACCTCTCGGGCCTCCCGCCGGACGCCGTCAACGCGGCGCTCCTGTCCGGCGAGCTCGACCTCGGCGTGCTCGACGACCCCGTCCCCGACGATCACCTCGTCGTGGAGCGCCTGATCCCGGTCGTGCACGGCGTCTATTGCGGCCCCGGGCACCCCCTCCACGGCGCCGCGGCCGCGACGCTCGACGACGTCCAGGGGCACCTCTTCGCGGCCCCGCCACCGGGGCAGCTCGACCACTGGCCCCCCGACCGCGAGCGCAAGGTCGGCGCCGTGCTCCACGATCTGCACCTCGCGCTCGAGCTGTGCGCGACCGGGCGCTTCCTCGTGGTCCTCCCGGACCTCGTCGCGCGCCACCACCCGGCGGCGCGGCCACTCACGCGCGTGCCGGTCGAGCTCGGTGGCGCGAGCGCCCTCTTCACGGTGCGGCGGCGCCCGCTCGGCACGACCGGGCTCACCGACCTCGCGCTCGACGCCATCCGCGCGCGCGCGGCGCAGCTGGGGACGGGCTGAGCGAGGCGTCGCCCGCGACGGATCCCCACGGCTACCGCCACATCGCGCGGCTGGCGGTGCCGATCATCCTCGCGAACAGCGCGACCCCGCTCCTCGGGCTCGCCGACACGGCGGTCGTCGGGAACGCCGCCGACGCCGTGAACCTCGGCGCGGTGGCGCTCGGCTCGCTCGTCTTCAACTTCCTCTACTGGGGCTTCGGCTTCCTCCGCATGGGGACGACCGGGTTCGTCGCGCAGGCGTCGAGCCGCGGCGACACCGACGCGCTCGTCGCGACCCTCGCGCGGGCGCTCGCGCTCGGGCTCGCCATCGGGCTCCTGCTCGTGCTCCTGCAGGCGCCGATCGCGGCCGGCGCGCGGGCGCTCCTCGGGGCGACGCCCGCCGTCGAGGCGGAGACGGCGCGCTACGTGGCGGTGCGGATCTGGGCCGCCCCGGCGACGCTCATGCTCTATGTGCTCATGGGCTGGTTCATCGGCACGGGGGAGACGGGGAAGCTCCTCGTGGTGCAGGTCGCCATGAACGGGCTCAACATCGCGCTCGACGTGCTGTTCGCCGGGGTCCTCGGGTGGGGCGCCGAGGGGGTCGCGCTCGGGACGGCGCTCTCGGAGGCGTCGGCGGTGGTCCTCGCGCTCTGGCTCACGCTCCGGGCGCTCCCGGCGGGGCGCCGCTCGCCGCGGCGCTGGCCCTGGAGGCAGGCGCTCGCGCGCGCCGACGTGCTGAAGATGCTGCGCGTGAACGGCGACATCATGATCCGCACGCTGTTCCTGCTCGCGGGGTTCGCGCTCTTCGCCGATCGCGGCGCGCGCTTCGGCGACGTCGTGCTCGACGGCAACCACGTGCTCCTCCAGTTCGTCTCGTTCAGCGCCTTCTTCCTCGACGGCTTCGCGTTCGCGATGGAGGGGCTCGTCGGGCGCGCCATCGGCGCGGGCGATCGCGTGGGGTTCGATCGCGTCGTGCGGCGCGCGACGGTGCTCGCGGCGGTGACGGCCGTCGGCCTCGCGGTGGGGCTCTGGCTCCTCGGATCGCTCGCGATCGACCTCCTGACCGACCTCGCCGCCGTCCGCGCGGTCGCGAAGGCGTACCTCCCGCTCGCCGGGCTCTACGTGCTGCTCTCCTTCCCGGCGTTCCAGCTCGACGGCGTCTTCATCGGCGCGACCGCGAGCCGCGCGATGCGGAACGCGTCGATCCTGTCGTTCGGCGCCTTCCTGCTCGCTCTCTGGCTCCTCGCCGACGATCACGGCAACGCCGGCCTCTGGTGGGCCTTCATCGTCTTCGTGGTCGCGCGCGCCGTGTTCCTCGGCGCGTTCTTCCCCTCGCTCCGCCGCGACGTCGCGCGCTAGCTCGCGGCGCTCATCTGCGCGGCCGCGCCGTCGAGGAGCAGCGCGAGCCCGCGCTCGAAGCGGGCCTCGAGCGCCGCCGCCGAGCGGTCCACGGGATCCTCGCCGCGGGCCCCGAGGCGCGCGAGCTCGGGGAGGTGACCGCGCGCGATCTCCCCCTCCGTGAAGGCCCGGACGGCCTCGGCGACGTCCGGCGGCACGTCGTCCGCGGCGGCGGCCTCCCCCGCGCGGAGGCAGTGGCCGAAGACGTAGTCGTCGACGAGCGCGACGAGCTCGAGGCGCGCGGCGTCCGAGAGCGTCGCCGAGCGGAGGGCGGCGAGCGACTGATCGGCGTGGCGGAGGCCGTTCGGGCCGGGGAGGGCGCCGAGGAGCGCCACGAGCGCCCACGGGTGGCGGAGGAAGGTCGCGCGGGTCCGTCGCGCGATGAGCTCGATCGCGGGGCGCCACGCGGCCGGGAGCTCGCTCGGCGGCACGAGGAGCTCGGCGAGGAGGGCGTCGTCCATGAGGGCCACGAGGTCCGCCTTGCCGCGGACGTAGTGGTAGAGGGTCATCGTGCCGGCGCCGAGCTCGGCGGCGACCCGGCGCATCGAGACCGCGTCGAACCCCTCGCCGTCGGCGATCCGCAGCGCCGCCGCGGCGATCTCCGCGCGCGACCAACGGGGCTTCCGCGCGCCCGGCTCGGGGCGCGTCCAGATCGGGGGCTCGAGGGGCTCACGTGCCATGGCGAGACGATAGCCCATTGACAGGGCGTACGCTGTACCAAGAATCATCGTCGTACATCGTACCAATAAGGAGCCGTCGCATGAGAGCAGCCGTCGTCCACACCTTCGGAGAGCCGCCCCGCTACCAGGACCACGCCGAGCCCACGCCCGGGCCCGGGGAGGTGGTCGCGGAGGTCCGCGCGGCGGCGCTGCACAACCTGACGCGCGGCGTCGCCGCGGGGCGCCACTACTCTGCTGCGGGCGGGCCGCCGCTCATCCCCGGGGTCGACGGGGTCGGGGTGCTGTCCGACGGGCGGCGCGTCATGTTCGGCGGGCTCCCGCACCCCTGGGGCACGATGGCCGAGCGCGTCGCGGTGCGGCCCGAGGCCACCTGGCCGGTCCCGGACGGGCTCGACGACACGACGGCCGCGGCCCTCTTCAACGCCGGCATGGGGCCGTGGATGGCGCTCGCGCTCCGGGCGCGGCTCGCGCGCGGCGAGCGGGTCGCGATCCTCGGGGCGACGGGCGTGACCGGGCAGCTCGCGGTGCAGATCGCGAAGGAGCTCGGCGCGGGGCACGTCGTGGCGGTCGGGCGCAACGAGGCGGTGCTCGACACGCTCGAGGCGCTCGGCGCCGACGAGGTCGTCGCGTTCACGGAGCCCGACGAGACCCTCGTCGCCTCGCTCCGCGCGGCGTTCGAGGGCGGGGTGGACGTGGTCGTCGACATGCTCTGGGGGAAGCCCGCCGAGGCCGCGATCAGGGCCATCGTCGGGCGCCCGTACGCCGCCGAGGCCCCGCGCGTGCGCTTCGTGCAGATGGGGGAGATGGCGGGCCCGACCGTGTCGCTGCCGGCCGGCGCGCTCCGGAGCTCCGGGCTCGAGATCCTCGGGAGCGGGCTCGGGAGCGTGGCGATGCGGCGCATCGTGACCGAGGTCGCGCCGCCGATGTTCGCGGCGGCCGCCCGTGGCGCGCTCCGGATCGCCGTGCGCGCGGTGCCGCTCGCCGACGTCGAGAGCGCCTGGGACGCGCCGCAGGGCGGCGTGCGCACGGTCTTCGTGCCGTAGCAGGACTCAGTCGAAGCCGGGGTTCGCGTAGAAGCCGACCTCGCGGACGAGCTCGAGCGCGACGTCCTCGCCGTTCGCGGCGGTGCCGGTCGCGCGCGCGTAGCGCTGGATCGTCTGGGTCGGGCACTCGCCGCAGCCCCAGTTGGCACGGTCCGCGAGGGCGTCGGCCATCGCCTGGGGGATGGTGATGGCGCCGACCTCGTCGGGCGCGTCGCACGCGACGACGAGGGGGTAGAAGAGGCCGTGGGCGCCGTGGTCACTCGCGAAGCGGAGGCGCACGCGCGACCCCGGGGCGGCGGGCGTCCAGGCGACGACGAGCGGCGCGCCGGCGCGGAAGCGGAGCGCCTCGACGCCGGGGACGACGAGCGGCGGCGGCATCGTCGCGCTGAGCGAGAACGCGCCGAAGCCGGCGGCGCCCGGCGCGGTGGCGGTGAGCGCGGCGCCGGCGGGCGCGAGGTCGCCGGAGCGGTCGCCGTAGTACCAGCCCGAGGGCTCGTCGAGGGTCATCGCGACGCCGTCGGAGGCTAGCGCGATGGCGCCGGCGTAGGCGCGCTCGGGCTCGGGCTCGCAGGTGTCGCCGGGCGCGCAGCGCTCGCCGGGCTCGCAGGCCGGATCGCAGAAGGGGTTCGGGCGGACGAGCATCCGGCAGGCTCCCTCGACGAGGGCGACGTCGTGGCCGGGCGCGGGGGCGAACGGGTAGAGGATGGCGGAGGCGCGCGTGAGGGCGCTCGGCTCACCGGGGACGCCGAGCGCGATGACGGTGACGGTGGCCGGTGTCGTCGCGAAGTCGGGGGTCGTGTCCACGTCGACGTCGGCGGTGGCGCTGTCTCCGGGGGCGACGGTGTCGACGACGCCGGTGGCGTCGGCGTCCGCACCGCCCGCGCCGGCGTCGCCGCAGGCGGCGAGGAGGAGGGGGAGCAGCGGGGTGAGGAGGTGAGGGGAGGTCCTGGTCATGCGCCGCTCGGCTTGTAGAAGAAGTCCACCTCGCGAACGAGCTCGAGCCCGACGTCGTAGCCGCGGAACGTCGCGCGGGTCCGCACGTAGCGCTCGATGGTCTGGACGGGGCAGCGGCCGCAGCCCCAGCTCTCGGGGTCGGCGATGACGCTGGCCATGGAGGCGGGTACCTCGACGCGGCCTGCCTCGTCGGGGACGTCGCACGCGACGATGTAGGGGAGGAAGAGGCCGTGGTCGCCGTGGTCGGTCGCGAGCGTGACGCGGACGCGGGTGCCGGGGGCGTCGGGCGTCCAGGACAGGACGAGGGGCTGGCCGCGCGTGAGGTGGAGCTCCGCGCCGCCGTCGATGACGAGGGGCGGCGGCATCGCGCCGGTGAGGGAGAAGTGGGGGAAGGCGCGGCCGGGCGCGTGGGCCGTCACGGTGGAGCCGGTCTGCGCGACCGGGCGGTTCGTGGACGCGTAGTAGTAGCCCAGGGTGTGGTCGTCGGCCTCGAGGACGGTGCCGCCGTCGGAGTCCACGGTGATGACGCCCGCGGTCTGCGTGTAGGGGTAGGGCGCGCAGACGTCCCCCGGCGCGCATCGCTCCTCGGGGCCGCACGGCGGGTCGCAGAAGGGGTTCGCGCGGACGAGGAGGCGGCAGACGCCGTCGTCCTCGGCGACGTCGTGGCCGGGCGGGCCGGCGAAGAAGACGAGCGACGCCGTGAGGGCCGTGCTGATGCGGTCGCCGAGGCCGTTCTCGCGGACCGTGAAGGTGACGAGGGCCGGCGGCGGGACGGGGTCGGGGTCGGTCGTCCAGACCATCGCGGGCTCGCCGGTGTCGGGCGGGGGCGCGTCCGCGTCGGCGGTGGCGGTGTCCGTGTCGGTGATGGCGACGTCGTCGGTCACCTGGGCGCCGCCCTCGCTGCAGGCCGGCGAGGCGAGCGCCGCGAGGGCGGCGACGAGCGACGGGAGTCGGTTCATCGCGCGATTGGAGTGAATTGCAGGACTCGGCGCAAGCCCGAGGTGCGGGCGTGGTTGCGCGCGGGCGCGCGGCGCGCTCTCATGGGGCGAGGCTGGTCGACGAGCGAGGAGCGCGCGATGTCCCTGATGGCGAAGGTCGCGAACGCCGTCATCCGCCGCACCGTCGGGCGGAGGGTGCGGCGGGACGACGACGTGCTCGCGCTCAGGCCGATGCTGGAGGCGATGGCGCACCGCCCGCCGCGGGTGAGCGGGGGCGTCCACCACGAGCGGACCACGATAGGCGGGGTGCCGGTCGAGCGGCTGGCGCCGCGCGCCGGCGCGGGGTCGGAGGTGGTGCTCTATCTGCACGGCGGGGGCTTCGTCGCCGGGGCGCCGGCGAGCCATCGGGCGCTGTCGTCGCGGCTCGCGGAGGGGCTCGGCGCGACGGTGCTGGCGGTCGACTACCGGCTCGCGCCGGAGCACCCGTTCCCGGCGGCGCCGGACGACGTGCTCGCGGTCTACCGGGCGGTGCTCGAGGGGGGCGCCGCCCCCGCGGGCGTCGCGGTCGTGGGCGACTCGGCGGGCGGTCACCTCGCGCTCGGCCTCGGGATCCGCCTGGTCGCGCTCGGCGAGCCGGTACCGGCCGCGATCGTCGGGCTCTCGCCGGTCTGCGACGCGTTCGACGCGGCGCGCCCGGAGGCGCCGGGGGAGGCGATCCTGACGCCAGGGCTGCTCAGGTCGATGGGGCCGCGCTACGCGCCGGAGCTCATGCCGGACGACCCGCGGCTCGCGCTCGTGCGGGCGGACCTGCGCGGGCTCCCGCCGGTGCTCCTGCACGCCTCGGACGCGGAGCTCCTGCACCACGACGCGGTGGTGATGCGCGACGCGCTGCGCGCGGCGGGCGTCGAGGTGACGCTCGAGACGTGGCCGGGGCAGTTCCACGTGTGGCACCTCGGGGCGCCCTGGATCCCCGAGGCGAACGCGGCGATCGCCGCGCTCAACGCGTTCCTGCGCGACCGCTTCGCGGGGCGGTAGGGCCGGGGCCCTTGCTGGGCGCGGCACCTCCGCGTCCTCGCTGCGGATCACGAAAGCGCCATCCGGAGTGCGCGACGAGCGCGTCGAGAGGGTCTCGCGCGAAGTCGTCAAGGCGCCAAGGGGGCTGAACCGAGCCGTCTCTGCGGCTCTGCGCCTCTGCGCGAGACCCCTTCCGGGCCCGCGCGTCCCCGAGTCGGCGCCTGCGGCGCCTTGGTCGGGGCCGCTCCGGCGCCGGTCTCCGACCCGATCGTCAGGATCCCCAGATCACCTGGTCGTAGTCGAAGGGCTTGCCGGTCTTCCGGCACTTCGGCTCCGCGAGCTCCTTCGTGAGCTCGTCGCTCCAGCGGTCGTCGCCGATCTTCGCGTTGAAGATGACGCGCGTCTTCGCGGTGTCGAGGTTCGCCACCGTCGGCTGCTCCCAGCTGAAGCGGGCGCGCGGCTTCACGACCTTGGTGCCGAGGTCCTCGGCGACCCAGCTGTCCGTCGCCGCGTCGTAGTGCTCGAAGCGCACGATCCGGATCGTGTCGCCCGACTTGTTGCGGAGCGTCAGCTTCACGCCCTCGCAGCCCTCGGCCGCCATCGCCTGGCCGGCGCCACTGCCGAGCAGAGCCGCCGCCGCCAACGTCGTGAGGAGGATCTTCTTCATCGTTCGCGCTCCCGGTCGCCGCCTCCGGCGCGCCTCGCGCGCGACGGTGACTCAACTCTCTGCCAGAGCGGGGCGCGGCCGTCCACTCCCGTTCGTTGCCCTCGGGCGCCTCTTCGAGCCATGCTCTCGCGCCACGGTCACACCAGCCGCAGCGGTGTGTCCTCGCCGGTCGCTCCGCGCCGCCTCCCCGAGGATCACGCATGAGAGCTCACGCGCGTACCACAGCCGAGCCCACGCTCACGGCCTAGCAGCCCTCGGGGAAATTCTCCCGTCGCCAGGCTTGCTCTTGTGGTCTCAGGCGGCTCCGCTCGTCGGTCACGTACCTCGGGTACGCTCCCGCCTCGCGTAGCCACCTGCGACCACGACGCCGCGCCTGGCTCGGTCCGAATTTCCCCGAGCGCTGCTAGCAGGCGACCGATGGCGAGCTCAGCAGCGTGGCGTCGGTTCGAGGCGAGCCTCGGCGAGGCCGGCCCGACCGACGAGATCTACGACGTCGCGGCGTTCGAGGCCCTGGGGGAGAGCGAGCGCCAGGACGCCCTCGACGCCCTCGTCGAGCGGGCCGAGGACGGTGACGGCGTCGCCGCGCAGACGCTCGGCGTGGTCGGTGACGACCGCGTCGTGCACGCGCTCGAGGGGATCGTGGCGCGCCCCGACGGCGCCCGGCGCGCGGCGATGCGGGCCCTCTCCCGCCTCGGCCACGGCGCGCGCTTCGTCCCCGAGCTCGTCGCCGAGCTGAAGCAGGGCGGCCTCTACGGCAGCGTGAACGCCGTTCAGCAGCTCGGCTGGATCGGCACGAAGGAGGCGTTCGACGGCCTCCTCGAGGCGCTGAGCGCCCGCGACTCGACCGTGCGGTCGGTGGCCGTGGACGCGCTTCTCGAGCTCACCGGGCTCGCCGCGAGCGAGAAGACGGCGAGCGGCGACGACGATCCACGGACCCCCATCGGGCGGCTCCGGCTCCTGCTCGACGCAGACCTCGCGGCCCTCGCGACCGAGGCCGGCGCCGCGTTCCGCGACCTCTTCGAGAAGGCGCGCGGCGGGGCCGACGCGAAGGCGCTCGACCTCGTCTACGACGGCGGCACGGACGGCTTCCGGGAGGCCTTCGGGAAGGCGCTCCGCGATCCGTCGGCGGCGCTCCCGCTCGATCTCGTGCGCTCGGCGACGCCGCACGACCGCGCGTGGGCCGAGGCCCTCCTCGCGGTCGCCCTCCAGCGGGAGGACGAGCGCGCCCCGGCGGCCCTCGCGGCGCTCGACGCGAGTTGGGCGGTCCCGGCGCTCGACGAGGCGCGCCAGGACGCGATCGAGGGCTTCCCGTTCGCCGACGCGCTCGACGACGCGATGAAGGCGCTCCGCGCGGGCTGAGGGCGGGCGCCACCCGCTCAGAAGTGCCAGGGGAAGCGCTTGAAGTCGGGATCCCGCTTCTCGAGGAAGGCGTCGCGCCCCTCCTGCGCCTCGTCCGTGCCGTACGCGAGGCGCGTCGCCTCCCCCGCGAAGAGCTGCTGCCCGACGAGCCCGTCGTCGACCGCGTTGAACGCGAGCTTCAGCATCCGCTGCGCGGTCGGGCTCTTCGCCACGATCGCCTCCGCCCACCGCAGCGCCTCCCGCTCGAGCTCCGCGTGCGGCACCGCCCGGTTCACCATCCCCATCGCCGCCGCCTCCTCCGCCGAGTAGTCGAACCCGAGGAAGAAGATCTCCCGCGCCCGCTTCTGCCCCACCATCCGCGCGAGGTACGCCGACCCATAGCCCGCGTCGAAGCTCGCCACGTCCGCGTCCGTCTGCATGAAGCGCCCGTGCTCCCGGCTCGCGAGCGTCAGATCGCACACGACGTGCAAGCTGTGCCCCCCGCCGACCGCCCACCCGGGCACCACCGCGATCACCACCTTCGGCATGAAGCGGATGAGCCGCTGCACCTCGAGGATGTGGAGCCGCCCGAGCCGCGCCGCGTCCGCCCCGGCGCCCGGCTCGTACTGGTAGCCGTCGCGCCCGCGGATCCGCTGGTCACCGCCCGAACAGAACGCCCAGCCGCCGTCCTTCGGCGACGGCCCGTTCCCCGTGAGGAGCACGCAGCCGACGTCGCTCCACTGGCGCGCGTGGTCGAGCACCGCGTACAGCTCGTCGACCGTCCGCGGCCGGAACGCGTTCCGCACCTCCGGCCGGTTGAAGGCCACGCGCACGGCGCCCGTCCGGCGCGCGCGGTGGTAGGTGATGTCGGTGAGGGCGTCGAAGCCGGGCACCGGCTCCCAGGCCTCGGGATCGAAGAGGTCGCTCGGGCGCGTGGTCGTCTCGTTCATCGGGGTCAGCTCGCTTGGGAACGGGGAGAGGGCAGGGTTTCCTCGCGGTCGGGCGGCCACGGGCCCGTCGCGAGCGCCGTGAGGAGCGCCGCGAGCGCCGCCGGCGCCTCGAGGGGGACGTTGTGGCCGGCGCCCGGGACGGCGCGGACGGCCACTGGCGCGAGCGCCGCGAGCTCCGCATGGAGCGCCGCGTAGCGCGCGTCGAGCGCGCCGTGGACCAGGGTCACCGGCACTCCGGCCGCCGCGAGCAGCGCGCGCCGGTCGGGCATCGCCGAGAGCGCGAGGCCCGTGAACGCGGCCGCGAGCCCCGCCGGATCGTGCGCCGCGCGGACGCGCCGCTGGGCGTCGCGCACCCGGGCGGGGAGGGCGGCCTGGCTCGCGAAGATCGGCTCGCGCTCCCAGGCGGCGACGAACGCGCCGAGATCGCCCCCGCCGAGGCATGCCGCGTGCGGGGCCTCCCACGCGGCGCGGGCGTCGCGCTCGGCGTCGGTCCGGAGCCCCGGGTGCCCGCCGATGAGCACGAGCCCGAGGACGCGCTCCGGGCACGCGTCGAGCGCGGCGAGCGCGATCCGCGCCCCGAGCGAGTAGCCGACCCAGATCGCGGGCGTCTCCGGGGCCACCGCGCGCGCGCACGACCGCCAGATCGCGGCGACGCCGTCCGCCGCGGGGAAGGGGCGCCCGCCGTGGCCCGGGAGCGTCGGCGCCGAGATCGGGATCGCGGGATCGAGCGCCGCGCGCACCTCGGCCCACAGTTCAGGCGCGCCTGAAAAGCCGTGGAGCAAGGTAAGTGGCCTCGGTCGTTGAAGATCCACGGCGGCATGTTTACATTGTTCAAGAGGTATTGAACACGAATGGGTAACGTCTCCAGCCTGCGCTCCCCGATCCCGCCGCGCCCCCTCGACCGCGCGACGCGCTGCGTCCGCGTCGTCGAGCGGCTCGCCGCCGACGCGCCGCCGCCCGCGCTCCTCGACTTCGGCCCGGAGCCCGTCTTCGCCTGGGAGACCGAGGGCCTCGCGATCCGCGCGGCCGGCCGGATCGCGGGCTTCGACGTGGCCTCCGACGCCGACGTCGCCCGCCTCCGTGGCCGCCTCGACAGCGCTGGCGCGCCCGCGCCGCCCGCGCTCCCCGTCTGGGTCGGCGCCCGCACCTTCGACGGCGCCCCCGGCCGCGACGAGTGGCGCGGCGTCCCTGGGAGCGCCTTCTTCCTCCCCGCGTGGCTCTGGGCGCGCACCCCGGACGGCACGTGGCTCGTGCGCCACGCCCTCCGCGGCGAGCCGCTCCCGCCCGCGCCGAGCGCCGCCCCGGCGGCCAGGGGCCGCGCCATCACCGCGCCGGCGGTCGACGTCGAGCCGCGCGCCGCCTACGCCGACTGGGTCACCGCCGCGACGGACGCCATCGAAGCCGGCGCCTTCGACAAGGTCGTCCTCGCGCGCCGCGTCCGCGTCGCCGGCGCGCGGCCGTCGCCCGGCGCCACCTGGGCGCGCCTCGACGCCCACCCGGGCCTCGTCCGCTTCCGCCTCGGCTGGCCGGGCGTCGGCGAGCTCCTCGGCGCGACCCCCGAGACGCTCCTCCGCCTCGACGGCGACCGCGTCGTCACCGAGGCCCTCGCGGGCACCGCCCCCGCCGCCGACGCCGCCGCGCTCGCCACGAGCGACAAGGACCTCCGCGAGCACGCCGCCGTCGTCCACGGCCTCCGGATCGCGCTCGCCGCCACCGGCCTCGCCGCCGGGATCACGACCGACGGGCCCGCGCCCGTCACCTACGGCCCCATCGCGCACCTGCGCACCGTCGTCCGCGCGCGCCTCCGCGGCCCGAGCGGCTTCTTCGCCTGGCTCGACCAGCTCCACCCGAGCCCCGCCATCGCCGGCGCGCCCCGCGACGCCGCGCTCGCCTTCATCCGCGCCACCGAGCCGCGCCACCGCGGCCTCTACGCCGGCGTCGTGGGCGTCCTCGACGCCGAGGCGCGCGGCCACGCCGTCGTCGCCCTGCGCTCGGGGCTCCTCGAGCCCGACGGCGCCTGGCTCTACGCCGGCGCCGGGATCGTCCGCGGCTCGGACCCGGCGCGCGAGCACGAGGAGACCGCCTTGAAGCTCCGGCGGATGGCCTCGGCGCTCGCGGAGGTGGCCCCGTGAACGCGCGCCACGCGAGCGACACCGGTGCCCTCCAGGCCGGCTTCGTCGCCGGCATCGTGGGCGCGCTCGAGCGCGCGGGCGTCCGACACGCCGTGCTCTCCCCGGGCTACCGCAACGCGCCGCTCGCCCTCGCGCTGCGGCGGAGCCCTACCATCCGGAGCGAGGTCGTCGTCGACGAGCGCACGGCCGCCTTCGTGGCGCTCGGCGCCGCCCGCGAGACCTCCGCCCCCGTCGTCCTCTGCTGCACCTCCGGGAGCGCGCCCGCGCACTGGCTCCCGGCCGTCGTCGAGGCCCGCCGCGCCCGCGTCCCGCTCGTGCTCCTGACGGCCGACCGCCCCTACGAGCTCTCCCGCGTCGGCGCGCCGCAGGCCGTCGAGCAGCGCGGCCTCTTCTCGGCGCACGTCGTCTACGAGGACGAGCTCCGAGTCGAGCCGGAGCTCGATCAGGACGTCCCGCGCCTCGCCGAGCCGTGGGCCGTCCGCCTCGCCGTCGCCCTCGCGCACGCCGCCGACGGCCCCGTCCACCTCGACGTGCCGCTCCGGAAGCCCCTCTTCGCCCCGGCGCCCGAGGACGTCGCGCGCCACCCCGTGCGCGTCGTCCCCGCCCGCCCGCGCCTCGATCCGGCCGCCGTCGCCCTCGTGCGTGACGCCGCCGCCCGCGCCCGCCGGCCGGTGATCGTCCACGGCCCCGAGGTCGGCCCCCGCGCCGCCGCCCAGGGCGACGCCGTCACGGCGCTCGCGCGCGCCCTCGGCTGGCCCCTCGTCAGCGACGTCCTCGCCTCGTCCCGCGGCCGCGGCGACGTCGGCCCGACCGATCTCCTCCTCGGCGACGCCGCCGCGCGGCGGCTCCTCGCGCCCGACTACGCGCTCGTCGTGGGGGGCGCCCCGACCTCGCGCCACGTCGCCGCCTGGCTCGCCGACAGCCGCGCCACCGTCCACACCGTCGCGCCCTCGCTCGAGTGGCTCGACCCGAGCCTCCGCGCCGGCGCGCTGCTCGTCGGCCCGGTCGCCGATCTCGTCGCCGCCGTCGGCGCCGCGCCCGCCGACTTCGCGGGGCCGCTCGACGCTCGCTGGGGCCCGCTCTGGGAGCGGGTCGTCGCCGAGGCCGTCGCGGCCGCGGAGGCCGCCCGCGCGGACGTCGCGGCCGGCTCGTGGGACGGCGGCGTCGTCGCGCGCGCGCTCGCCAACTGGCCCGGCGCGAGCGTGCTCCTCGGCAACAGCCTCCCCGTCCGCGACGCGGACGCCCTCGTCGCCGGCGGCGGCGGGCGGCGGCTCGTCGGGAACCGCGGGGCGAACGGCATCGACGGCACGGTCGCGACCGCGTGGGGCGCGGCCTGGGCGACCGGCGAGCCCTGGCTCGTCGTGCTCGGCGACGTCAGCGCGCGCCACGATCTCGGGAGCCTGCTCGCGCTGCCGGCCTGGCTCCCGCTGTGCGTCGTCGTGGTCGACAACGGCGGGGGCCGGATCTTCGACGCGCTGCCGGTCCGCGGCGCCGACGAGTTCGACGACGTCTTCCTGACGCCCTCCGCCCTCGACCTGCGGGCGGTGGCCGCCGCCGCCGGCCTCGCCGCCGCGCGGACGACCGACACCGCGGGCCTCGACGCGGCCCTCGCCGGCGCGTGGGAGGCGAAGCGCGCGACCGTCGTCGAGGCGGTGGTCGACCCCGCGGTGTGCGGCGCCGTCAGGGCGCGCGTCGGGGCGGCGGTCAAGGACGTCGCCCGCGGCGCGCTCGGCGTCGACGGAGGGGCGCCATGAGCGCCGTCGAGGCCGCGCCCGCGCCCGTGCCGCGCCTCCGGGCGTGGCTCCTGGCCGCGCGCCCGAAGACCCTCTCGGCGGCGTTCGCGCCGGTGCTCGTCGGCGCGGCGCTCGCGGCGCGCGACGGGCTCCTCGACCTCCCGAGCGTGCTCCTCGCGGCGCTCGGCGCCGGCGCCATCCAGATCGCGACGAACCTCCACAACGACTACGAGGACTTCCGCCGTGGCACCGACGACGCCGCGCGCGTCGGCCCGCGCCGCGCCGCGCAGATGGGCTGGCTCACGGTCGACGATCTGCGCCGGGGCACGCTCCTCGCCGCGGCCGTCGCCGTGCTCGCGGGCGCGGCCCTCGTCCTCCGGGGCGGCTGGCCCATCGCCGTCGCGGGGGTCGCGAGCCTCGTCGCCGGCTGGTCGTACACGGGCGGCCCGCGCCCGCTCGCCTACCTCGGCGTCGCCGACGCCTTCGTGCTCGCGTTCTTCGGGGTGGTCGCCGTCACCGGCACCTACTGGGTCTCGGCGCTCCGCTGGTCGGGCGACGCGCTCCTCGCCGGCGTCGCGGTCGGCCTCCTCGCGACCGGGATCCTCGTCGTGAACAACCTCCGCGACCGCACAGGCGACGCGCGCAACGGCAAGCGCACCCTCGCCGTGCGCTTCGGCGCGGGCTTCGCGCGCGCGGAGTACACCGCCTGCGTGCTCGGCGCGTTCGCGATCTTCGCCGGGCTCGCCGCGTCGGACCCGCGCCTCTGGCTCACCTTCGCCGGGCTCCCGGTCGGCGCGCTCGCGATCCGCGGCGTCGCGCGCGCCGAGGGCGGCGCGCTGAACCCGTGGCTCGGGCGAACGGCGGCGCTCCTCGCGCTCGAGAGCCTGCTCTTCGCCGCGGGGCTCGCGTGGCTCTGACGCCCGCGCTCGTGTCGCCGGTCGTCCGCGCCGCGCGGCTCGTCGCGCTCTCTCACCCCGACGGCCGCGGCGGGGCGCTCGTCGTCCTCGAGGACGACGGCGGCCGCGTCGGCCACGGCGAGCTCACGGCCGCCGCCGGCTTCTCGGCGCCGCTCGCGGCGCTCCTCCCCCTCGCCGATGCCGCGCTCGCCGCCCTCCGCGGCGGCGCTGACGGCCTCGCCCTCGTCGCGTCCGGCGCGCTCCCGGGCCCGGTCGCCTTCGCGGTCGAGACGGCGCTCCTCGACCTCGCGGCGCAGCGCGACGGCGTCCCGGTGGCCGCGCTCCTCGCGCCGGACCCGACCGCGCGCGTCGCGGTGAACGCCCTCGTCCACGACGTGGACGCCGCCCGCGCCGCGGTCGCCCGCGGCTTCCGAACGCTCAAGCTCAAGCTCTGGCGCCCCGCCGACGTCGCGCTCGCGGCCGCGATCCGTTCCGCCGTCGGCCGGGAGACCGAGCTCCGCGTCGACCTGAACGCCGCCTTCTCCGCCGCCGACGCCCACGCCGCGCTCGCGGCCCTCGCCCCCCTCGACGTCGCCTACGTCGAGGATCCCGCCGCGACCCTCGACGTCGCCGCCTGGGGCGCGCTCGCCGACCTCGGCGTCCCGCTCGCGGTCGACCGCGGCGCGAGCGCTCCCGAGGGCCTCGCGCTCGCCGAGGCCGGCGCCGCCCGCGTCGCCGTCCTGAAGCCCGCCTTCGACGGCGGCCTCGCCGCCACCGTCGCCCTCGCGCGCCGCTACGAGGCCGCGGGCGCCGAGGTCGTCGTGACCTGCGCCCTCGAGGGGCCGGTCGGCGTCGCGGCGGCCCTCCACGTCGCGTGCGCCCTCCGCCTCGAGCGCGCGCCGCGGGCCCGTCGTCGCGCCGACCCTGGGCCCGCACCCGCCGGTCGTCGCCGGCCACATGGCGCTCCCAGCCGCCGCCGGGCTCGGCGTCGCGCCGGAGGCGCCCGCGTGAGGACCATCCCCTCGCCGCTCCCGGCCCACGGCCGCGCCGTCCCGACGCGCCCGCTGCTCTGGGAGCCCGGCCGCCCCACGCCCTGGACGGCCCGCGAGCTCGCCGCCCGCGCCGGCGCCGCTGCAGGCGCCCTCGCCCGCGACCTCGGCGTCCGCGCGCGGGACCGCGTGCACCTCGCCGCCGACCTCGACCCCGCCTGGCTCATCGCCCTCGAGGCCCTCCTCTGGCTCGACGCGGTGCCGGTCCTCACGGCCCCCGGCGCGTGGCTCCCGGCGGGCGTCGACGCCGTCGCCCGGCTCGACACCGCGGCTGTGCGCGCGCTCTCCGACGCCGACGCCCCCGCGCCGCCCGCGCCCGACTGGCCGCTCGACGCCGAGCGCGCCGTCGTCTTCTCGTCGGGCTCGACCGGCGAGCCCGCGCCCGTCGCGCTCGGCACCGAGGCGCTCCTCGTCGCGGCGACCGCGAGCGCCTTCCGCCTCGGCCTCCACCTCGACGACGCCTGGCTCCTGACGCTCCCGCCGTGGCACGTCGGCGGCCTCTCCGTCATCCTCCGCGCGCTCCTCTACGGGACGGCCGTCGCGTGGGCGGCCCCCTTCGACGCCGCGCGCGCCTCGGCGGCCATCGACGCGTGGCCCGTGACCCAGCTATCGCTCGTCCCGACGACCCTCGACCGGCTCGTCGCCGCCCGCGGCGGGCGCCCCTTCCCGTCGCGGCTCCGCTGGGCGCTCGTCGGCGGCGGGGCCGCGTCCGAGGCGAGCCTCGCGGCGGCCGAGGCGCTCGGGCTCACGGTGCTCCCGACGTGGGGGATGAGCGAGTCCGGGGCCCAGCTCGCGACGCGCCCGCCGACGGAGCCGCGCCGCCCCGGCGCCACGGGGCCGGCGCTGCCGCTCGTCGCCGTCGCCGCCTCGGGCGGGGTCCTCGAGGCGCGGGGTCTCCAGGTCGGCGGCGCGCTCGCCTCGCGCGACGTGGGCGACCTCGACGGCGACGGCTGGGTGCGGATCGCCGGCCGCCTCGACCGCCAGTTCAAGAGCGGCGGCGAGCTCGTCGCCCCCGAGCTCACGGAGGCCGCGCTCGGCGCGCACCCGGCGGTCCGCGAGGCGGTCTGCGTGGACCTCCCGAGCGAGGTCTGGGGGCGCGCGCTCGCGGCGTGGGTCGAGCCCGTCCCGACCGAGCCCGACCTCGACGCCGACGCGCTCGCGGCCTGGCTCGCGGGCCGCCTCCCGCCACACCAGCGCCCGCGCGTCCTGCGCGTGGCGCCGCTCCCGCCGCCGGCCGGGCCGAAGCGGACCGCGGCCGAGCGCCAGGCCCTCGCGGCGATCCTCCAGGAATGACGTGCGCGGGATCCGGGTGAAATCCGCACCCACCAGATCCCTGGCGGGTTTACCGCGACGCCCCGGGCCGGTCCCCAGGGCATGAACGAGAACACGCCACACGACGTCCTGGGCCCGAGCGACCCGCGCGGTCCTCGCACCGTCAACCCGCCCGTCGGCGCCTGCTGCGAAGGCGCCCTCGCCCTCGCCGACGGCGACGCACAGCGCCTCGACGCGCTCCTCGACGAGACCTTCCCGGTCATCGCCGAGCAGCTCGTGGGGGTGGCCCTCGAGGACCCCGTCCGGATGCGGTTCGCCGAGGTCGCGGACCGCCTCCTGCTCGAGGTCACCCACGCGCTGTCGCGCGCCGGCGTCTCCCAGGAGGTCATGGCCGCGAGCTTCGACCTCTCCATCAGCGGCTTCCGCAACAAGCTCAAGGTGTTGCGCGAGCGCCACGCGGAGCAGCTCGCCGCCACCGCGGCCCAGCGCACGCTCATCCAGCGGGTCTACGAGCACGTCGCGCAGCGCGGCCCGGCGCGGGTCGGCGAGGTCCTGACGGCCTTCCGCGGCGTGAAGCACGAGTCCGTCCGCGCGGTCCTCCGCTTCCTGGTCCGCACGGGCTACCTCGGCGAGACGGGGAGCGGCGCGCGCCAGCGCTTCCACGCGGTGCGCGGCCTCGACGCGGACGTCGTCTGCCACTGCGGCGAGCTCGACGCCGAGCGCGGGTGAGCGACGCCCTGGGCAGACCGGCTCGTGGCGTCAGTACGGATCGTGCCCGATGAGGTGCGGCACGAGGTCGAGCAGGTCGGGGCCGGGCTCGTAGACGTCCGACACGGCGCGGAGCGCGGCCGGGGCGTCGCGCCAGGCGACCGCGAAGCCCGCGGCCTCGGCGGCCTCGAGGTCGTTGTCGCCGTTGCCGACGAAGGCCACGCGCGACAGGTCCACGCGGAACTCGTGGGCGAGGGCGCGCAGGCCGTCGGCCTTCCGCTCGAGGTCGTAGGCGGTGGCCTCGCCGCCGGCGATGCGGCCGGCGTCGTCGAAGCGGACGCGGTTGATGTGGACGGCGTCGAACGCGACCCCCGGGAGGTGCGCGTCGATGAGGAGGTCGACGGCGCCCGACAGGATGGCGACGCGCGTCCCGTGGCCCTTCAGGAGGTGCAGCAGCGACACCGCGCCGGGTGTTGCGCGGAGGCCGCGCACGACGTCGAGGATCGCGTCGCGGGTGGCGCCGGCGCGGCCGAGCATGTCGAGGTCGGCGGCGAACCAGGCGGCGTAGTCGATGCGCCCGGCGAGGGCGTCGCCGATGACCTGCCGGCGGCGGTCCGGATCGCTTCCGAGGCGCTCGTGGAGCGTCTTCCAGATGGGCTCGTCGTGCTCGACGAGGGTGCCGTCGAGGTCGAAGACGACGAGGTCGAAGCGGCGGCGGCTCATGGTGGATCCGTCAGCCCGGCGGCCACTTGAGGGCGCGCCCGCCGAGCACGTGGAAGTGCAGGTGGAACACGGACTGGCCGGCGCCCTCGCCGCTGTTGGTGACGACGCGGAAGTCGCTCAGGCCGGCCTCCTCGGCGACCTTCCCGCACACCCGGAGGAGGTGCCCCACGAGCGCGGCGTCGCCCTCGGCGAGGCTCCCGACGTTCACGATCTCCTGCTTCGGGATGACCAGGACGTGGAAGGGGGCGGCGGGGTTGATGTCCTCGAAGGCGAGGGCGCGGTCGTCCTCGTAGACGATCGTCGCCGGGATCTCGCGCCGGATGATCTTGCCGAAGATGGTGCTCACGGGGGCTCCGTCGGTGGTGACGGCGCTCATTAGAGGTGCTACGGCGCGGGCGTGTCAACGCGCCGCGGGCGGCCCGTCCGCCTTGCCAGTGGGGCGCCGAGGTGCGATCGTCCGCGGGCCATGGATGCCCTCGCGAGCCGCGATCTCCACGCCCTCGTCATCGGTGACGCCTCGGTCGCGCTCGTCGCCGACGCGCCGCTCGTGCGCGCGGACACCCTCGCCCGCGACCAGCGCGGCGACGCCCTCATCGCCGCGGTGCAGGCCGCGCGCCTCGGCGCCGCCACGGCCTTCGTCACGCGCGTCGGCGACGACGTCTTCGGCGACTGGCTCCTCGAGTCGTGGGAGGCCGAGGGGCTCCACCTCGACTTCGCGCGCCGCTGCCACGGCCGGAACGCGCTCGTCCTCGCCTCGCGCGCGGACGGGCCGCATCGCGCGGTCGCCTACCGCGAGGGGAGCGTCGCAGCACAGCTCGACGACTCCGACGTCGACGGCCTCCCCTACGGCCGCGCCCGCGCGCTCTTCGCGTCGGGGGCGACGCAGGCGCTCGGCCCGAGCCCGTCGGCGGCGATCTTGCGCGCCTTCGAGCACGCGCGCGCCGCGGGCGTCCAGACCGTCTTCGACCCGAGCCTGCGCGCCGGCCTCTGGCCGGGCCCGGACGGCGATCGCGCGGCCCAGGCCGCGTTCGACGCGCTCCTGCCGCTGACGGACGTGCTCGTCATCGGGGCGCCCTACGCGAGCGGCAAGCTCCTCGGCCAGGCGGGCGCCGCCGACGCCGCGCGCGCGGCCCTCCACCGGGGCGTCCGCCGCGTGGTCGTGCGCGACTCCGGGCGGGGCGCGGTCATCGGCGAGGGGGGGCGCGTCGCGCGCCTCGAGGCCGCCGAGGCCGAGCCGCTCGGGAACGACGCGGTGTGGCCGCCCGCCGCCTTCGACGGGGCGCTCGTCGCTGGGCTCGCCGCGGGCGACGGGCTCGAGGCCGCCGCGCGGGGGGCCCTCGCCGCGCTCGAGGCGTGCCGGGGCGGCGCGCGCGGGAGCTTCGACCGGCTGACGCGCGAGCTCGCCGGGGCCGCGTCGTGAGTCGAGCGCGCCTCGCGGCGGTCGCGTTGTGGTCCCTCCTCGCGGTCTCCGGCTGCACGGGGGCGGGCACGCCGAGCATCTGCGATGTGCCCGACGGCGCCGTCGTGATCTTCCCCTCGGGCGGCGGCGACGTGCCGCGGAACGCGGTCGTCCGGGTGCTCTCGGGCGGGCGCGCCGACGACAGCAGCGTCCGCCTCCTCGACCCGGGCGACGTCGAGGTGCCCGGCCTCGAGACGCTCTTCGCGACGACCTACGGCGACGTGCTCGAGCTCGCGCCGAGCGTGCTCCTCGACGCCGACACGCGCTACCGGGTCGAGGTGCTCGACGGCTTCGGGCGCGTCGTCGCGACCGACGCCTTCACGACCGGCATCGACGTGGAGGACGGCCCGGCCGGCGTCGTCGCGGGCGACGTCGCCGTGACGCCGATCGACGGGCGCGACCGCGTGTGCTGCAGCGGCTCGGGCTGCGTCGACGGGAGCGTCCTCACGCTGCCGGGGCTCGCGGGCGACAGCTACCGCGGGCAGCTCTTGCTCGTGGCGGTCGACGCCCTCGGGAACGACGCGTGCGGGCCGACGCGCGACCCGGTCGGGGTCGTGCCGGTCGTGTGGGACGGGGAGGACGTCATCAGCGCCGAGACGGATCTCTTCCTCGACGGCTGCTACGAGGTGGCCGTGGTCACGGAGACCCTGCGCGACGCGGTGTTCTCGCCGGTGTGCGCGCCGGGGCTCGGCTACGAGCCGCTCCCGGCGACGGCCGAGTGCCGGGCGACCGGCGGCTGCGAGTGCGGCGCCGGGGGCGCGGGCGGCGGCGACGGGGTGGCGCTGGCGCTCGGGCTCGCGGGGCTCCTCGCGTGGCGGCGGCGGGCGAGGCGGGTGGTCGCGTGACCATGACGCCCGAGTTCCGGATCGCGTTCGTGCTGCCCGACGGGGAGCGGGTCGAGTGCGACGGCTACGCGCGCCTGAACCTGCTCGCGCACGCGGAGATGATCGAGCTCGAGCTGCCGCAGACCTGCGGCGGGCAGGCGGAGTGCGGCACGTGTCGCGTGCGCGTGATCGCGGGGGAGGCGACGCCGCCGACGGGTGACGAGCACGAGCTCCGCGACCGGCACCGGAAGCGCTTCCGCGACCGCGAGCGGCTCAGCTGCCGCGCGCGGCCGAAGAGCGACATGGTGGTCGAGGTCCTCGCGGTGATGCCGCCCGATCTGCGCGACGTGCCCGAAGAAAGCGGCTGAGTTTCATGGGTTCTTTTCGTTGAGCGGCCGGGATGGCGTGTGATATGCGCGGCCTCCTCCCGGACGACAACGGAAGACAGGAGCCCGCCATGACGCGCCGCCTCGCCCTCTTCACGACGCTCTGCCTCGCGCTGCCCGTCGCCGCCTGCGACAGCGGCACCACGACGCCCGAGGACGAGGCTCCCGTCGGGCAGGTCGTGGAGGCCGGCAAGGCCGACGACTTCTACAGCCTCTCGGCGCGCGAGTACTACGTCGAGGGGACGACCTCGATCACGCTCGGCTCGTCGTGGGCGGCGAAGTCGGTCGAGGCGCGCGAGGCCGAGGTGAAGCGCCTCGTGCCGTACAAGCAGGTCGTCATCGGCTGGTTCCTGAGCCAGTACATGGTCGACAAGGAGCACGGCGCGAACGACTCGTACGGCGGCTTCCGCGCGCTCACGAAGAACGGCTCGTGGGAGGACCTCGCGCT
Source organism: Deltaproteobacteria bacterium (assembly GCA_020632715.1). GTDB lineage: Bacteria > Myxococcota_A > UBA9042 > PHBI01 > PHBI01 > JACKFA01. The sequence goes on along the minus strand of JACKFA010000009.1, from coordinate 251,384 downwards.
CGAGCAGGTCGACGACCTCACGTGGCGCTTCTCGTTCCGGCAGGAGCTCGGCGGTCAGATCGACCTCATCAAGGCCATCCCGGACGCGACGTCGACGGGCTCGGGCACGTGGGAGTTCGACCTCATCGTCGGCAAGATCGGCAACGAGGAGATGCAGCGCCTCGAGACGGACGCCGAGTGGTACCGGTCGTCGCCGTGGGGTGAGTTCGACCCGACCAAGGTGAGCGACGACCGGAAGGAGGTCGTGCGGCTCACGATCAAGCCGGAGACGGCGAGCACGGACGCGTGGATCGATCAGGCGCGCCTCTTCGAGGACGGCAAGGTCACGGTGGGCGTCCACTTCGGCTGGGACTACCACGCGAGCTACCACGAGAAGCACTCGCGCTCGGTCTACGACTGGCTCGTGGCGCGCGGCTTCAAGTCGCCGGTCGCGGGCTATGACGCGCTGCGTCATGACTCCGGGCCGCTCACGAAGACGGTGCGCTGGCACGGCAAGGACGTCGCGGTCGAGGTGAGCCTCTTCTGGGGGCAGAAGGGCCTCGACACGGACCCGGACACGGCGGCCGGCGGGCGGCAGCTCGAGAAGGACATGCTCGAGAGCCTCGAGAAGCGCGAGGTCGTCGTGTTCAGCGGCCACTCGGGCCCGTTCTACGGGTTCGCGCTCGCCAACTGGCGCATGACGTCCGAGGGGGACCTCGACGACAGCGAGCTCGTCGACGTGCCGCTCAACACGGGGCACTACCAGCTCATCGTGGCCGAGGGCTGCGACACGTACGCGCTCGGGCAGGCGTTCTACGACAACCCGACGAAGGACGGCCTCGAGGACCTCGACGTGCTCACGACGACGAGCTTCTCGAACGCGTCGACGCCGGCCACGGTCACGAGCATCCTCGCGGCGCTCTTCGGAGAGCAGGCGCGCGAGGCGACGCCGGTGCGCTACGCGGAGCTCCTGAAGCGGCTCGACGGGAACAGCTCCTGGTTCACGACGATGTACGGCGTGCACGGCATCGACGACAACCCGACGGTGCACCCGTGGGCGGACCTCGCCGCGAGCTGCAAGACCTGTAGCCGCCACGCGGACTGCGGTGACGGCATGCAGTGCGTGGGGATGAAGGACGGCAAGAAGGGGTGCGCGGCGATCTGCACGGCGTCGACCGGGTGCGGCGCTGGGCGCGAGTGCCGGAACGTCCAGACGGGCGGCTACCTGACGCAGTCGCTGTGCGTGCCGTCGTCGCTCTCGTGCGCGGCGCCGGTCGAGGAGCCGGTGGTGGTGCTCGTGAACGAGATCCACCCGAACCCGGCGACGGACACGAACGGCGACGGGGTGGTCTCCGGGACGAACGACGAGTTCGTGGAGATCGTGAACGCGAGCGCGGTCGAGGTGGACCTCGCGGGCTGGTCGGTGTCCGACGCGGTCGGCGTGCGGCACGTCTTCCCGGCGAAGTCGGTGCTCGCCCCGGGCGGGGCGGTGGTCGTGTTCGGCGGCGGGGCGCCCGGGCTCGAGGCGGGGACGACGCTCGTCCAGACGGCGAGCACGGGGCGGCTCGGGCTCAACAACGGCGGCGACGAGGTGAAGCTCGTGGACGTCGACGGGCGCGCCGTGGCGCTCGTGAAGTACGGCGCCGAGGTCGAGAAGGGAGAGTCGCTCCAGCGCGCGGTGGACGGCGACAAGGGCGACGCCTTCGACGTGACGGGCCCGACGCCCGGCGCGAAGCGGGACGGCGCGCGCTTCTGAGCCCGACCCGCCGCGGACGCTGGTGGCGCGCGACGCTGCTCGCGCTCGGCCTCGCCGCGTGCGGCGCGGACGGGGCGCGGGGCGGCGCGGACGCGGACGGCGTCGACACCGAGGCGGCGGACGGGCAGGGGGGCGCTGACGCAGCCCCGGCCGAGGTCGTCGCGGGGGACGCGGGCGACGGGGGAGACGGGGGCGACGCGGACGGTGGTCGTGACACGGCGGCGCCGCTCGGGCCGCCGGCTGGGCTCGTCGTGTACACGACGGGCGATCCCGCCGACCGGGACGTGGCCCCGCGCGGGCCGGGGCTCGTGCTGATGGGCGGCGGCGCCGAGGTCGATGCGGCGTTCGACTGGTGGGTGCCGCTCGTGGCGGGCGGCGACGTGGTGGTGCTGCGGGCGTCCGGGGCGGACGGCTACAACGACTACCTGTTCGAGGACATCGGCGGGGTCGACTCGGTGGAGACGCTGATGGTCGACACGCGCGCGGAGGCGGACGACGCCTGGGTGGCCGAGCGGGTGCGGCGCGCCGAGGGGATCTTCATCGCGGGCGGCGATCAGTGGGACTACGCGCGCGACTGGTCGGGGAGCGCGCTGACGGCGGCGCTCGCGGACGCCTGGGCGCGGGGGGCGGTGCTCGGCGGGACGTCGGCCGGGCTCGCGATGCTCGGGGAGCGGGCGTTCACGGCGGAGCGCGGCACGGTGACCTCGGCCGAGGCGCTCGCGGACCCGTACGACCGCGACGTGACGCTCGGCGCCGGGCTCGTGGCGCTTGCGCCCCTCGCGGGCGTCGTGACGGACTCGCACGTGAGGCAGCGGGATCGCGTGGGGCGGCTGGTCGCCTTCGTCGCGCGGCTCGCGACGGACGGTGGGGGCGGGGCGACGCCGGTCGGGCTCGGCCTCGACGAGGAGACGGCGCTGGTCATCGGCCCGGACGGGGCGGGGCGGGTGATGGGGGAGGGGGCCGTGCGCGTCGTGACCGCGCCGGCGGCGCCCGAGGTGTGCGCGCCGGGCGAGGCGCTCGGGTGGTCGGCGGTCGCGGTGGTCGTCTACGAGGACGGGGACGAGCTCATGTTCCCGGGGGCGCTCGGCGGGGGCGTGGCGAGCTGGTTCGCCGCCGAGGGAGGCGCGCTCGTCGCGCGCGAGGCGCCGCCGGCCGATTGAGTGTGGCCCTGGGCGCGTCGCGCGCCGCTTGGCGGAAGCCGCTCGCGCTCGGCGACTCTCGGCGCGTCGATGGTGTCACGCAGAGGCGCAGAGGCGCAGAGGGGGCCGGAGAGATCGAGGTCAGCTCGCGCCCTCTGCGGCTTTGCGCCTCTGCGCGAGCCTCCGTTCGCGACAACCACCCCGCGATGACGCGCGGTCGCGTGAGTCGTGTCGCGCAGAGGCGCCAAGGCGCGAAGGAGCCAAGAGAGACCACGCTCAGCTCGCGCCCTCTGCGGCTCTGCGCCTCTGCGCGAGCCTCCCTGCGCGAGAACCGAAGACCCCCGGGAGCGCGACCCCACGCGGTGAGCTCCGCGACGAAATGCCGCCGGCTCAGTAGTTCGGCTCGGGGAGGTACTCGCGCCGGAGCTCGTTGCTCACGTAGGTGTGCTGCTCGCCGTGGTAGGCGGCGCGGTAGCGCGCGAGGTGCTTCAGCACGCTCTTCGCGTAGGCGCGCGCCTGATCGAAGGGGATCTCTTCGATGAACATGTCCATCGGGCCCTCGCCGCGCGCGTGCAGCCACGCCGCGACCCGGTGGGGCCCGGCGTTGTAGGCGGCCGCCGCGAGCGGCTCCTGACCGCCGAACTTCGCGAGCGCGCGCCCGAGGTAGTAGGTACCGAAGTAGACCCCGACCGGCGGCTCGAGCAGGAGCTCCGGGCTGAACTCGCCGTAGCCGAGCTCGGCCGCCACGCGGCGCCCCGTCTTCGGGATGACCTGGAGCAGGCCATAGGCGTCGCTCACGCTGATGGCGTGCGGGTGGTAGGCGCTCTCGACGTGCATGATCGCGTAGAGGTAGTACGGCGGCACGCCGAACTGCTTCGTGAACGGCGACACGAGCTCCGGGAACGCGATGGGGTACGCGTCACGCCAGATCTCGTCCTCCGGGTCGTCCGTCAGGCCCTTCGCCTCGAACACCGCCCGGCGCATGCCGTACACCTCGTGGAGCGTCTTCTGCGCCGCGCGGAGCGCCGCCCGCACCTCACCGCGATGCGCCGCGAACGCCCGCGCCTGCGCCTTCGTGTAGCGCCCGGAGCCGCTCAGGCGCTCGCCGCCGCGCGCCCGCTTGTTCGCGCGGTTGTCGAGCAGGTCGGCCCGCGCCCGCGAGCTCACGCGCCCGCCGTAGGCCATCGCGCGCAGATCCATGTCGATGACCCGCAGCTCCTCCGCCGCCTCCTCCGCGAGCCCGACCCGCGCGAGCTCGCGCGCCCTCGCCGCCGCCGGCACCGTGTCCCCCCAGGCCGCCGCGAGCTCGCCCAGCGCGCGGTCGATCTCGGCCCACGTCGGCCGCCGCGGCGCCTCGTCGAACGCTCCCGCCGCCGCCTCCGGCGTCCAGAAGACCGTCGCCCCGGGGACCGCGTTCTTCGCCATGTCGGGGGCCGTCCCCTCGAGCTCGGCGAGGCGGCTCCACGCCTGCACGCCGTAGTAGTCGAGCGGCGCGTCCTCCGCGAGCCCGGCGAAGACGACCTTCGCGTCGTCGGCCTTGCCGGCGAGCGTCAGCGCGCGCCCGTACCAGTAGCGCGTCCAGAGGCGCCCCTTCCCGCGCGCGTTGCCGCCGCTCTCACGGAAGTACTTCGCCGCCTTCTCGGCCTCGCCCATGCGGAGGAGGCACCACACCATGCGGTCGGTCTCGCTCGGCTCGCGCTTCCCGCGCTGCCGCGCCTTGTAGTAGGCGCGGTACGCCTCGCGGTACTGCCCGAACTCGTAGCGGAGCTCGGCCACGCGCGACCACGCCGCGCGGTTCTTCTCGCCCGGGCCGACGTAGACCTTCTCCGCCGCGGCCATGTCGCCCGTGTAGGCGAGCGCGCGGGCGCGCGTGTAGTCGGAGAGGCCGCCCCCGCCGTGCTCGTCGAGCCAGGCGCTGGTCGCGAGCGCGCCCGCGAAGTCCTCGAGCTGGTACTGCGCCGTCATCAGCAGGTCGCGCGCGCGCCGCTCCGCGCGCCGGTCCTTCCGCGCGACCGCGTCGGCGATGAGCACCTCGAGGCGCGGCAGCGACTCGGTGAAGCGCCGCTCGCTGTTCAGGTACTCGACGTCGTCGAGCGTCGGGTGCTCGGGGTCGAGCGGCACGCGCAGCCCGCGCTCGCGCAGGATGAGCGCCGCCTCGAGCCCGGCGCGGCTCGCGGGCGCCGTGCGCGCCACCCGCTCGAGCACCTTCTGCGCTTCGTCCGCGCGCCCGGCGGCGAGGTCGAGCGCCGCGAGCCGCACCCACGCCTCCCGCGCGGCGGGGGCGTCCGGCCAGCGCTTCTCGAGCTCCTCGTAGAGGTTCCTCGCGCGCTTGCCGTCGCCGCTCTCGAGCACGAGGTGCGCCCGCAGCCGCACGGCCTCCTCGCGGAGCGCGGAGCTCGGCTCGTCGTCGATCGCCCGGAGATCCGCCTCGGCGGCCGTGGGATCGCCGAGGGCCACGAGCTCGCGCGCGAGCGCCATCCGCAGCACGTCCGGGATGGCCGTCGGCGCCGCCTCGTCCTGCCCGAGGGCGAGCGCCGCGGCATAGGACTTCGCGGCGGCCGCGTGATCCCCCGCGCCCGCCTGCGCGCGCGCGAGCAAGTGCGTCGCGTCGCGCCGGGTGGCGGCGTCCGGGGCGGCCTCGATGAGGGGCTCCGCGAGCGCCGCGGCGTCGGTGAAGCGACGCTCGACGAGGGCCTGCCGCGCGAGGTCGAAGGGGGTGGCCGGCGTGACGAGCGCGGTCGCGGCGGGCTCCGCGGCGGGGGCGGACGCGGGTGGATCGCCCTCCGCGAGCGCCGGCGACGCGACGGTGAGCAGGAGCAGGAGCGCCGTCAGACGGCAGGCTCGCGCGCGACAGGGACCCATGGCGACCTCAACCCGGAGAGGCGCGCGGTGCGTCCCGCGCGCGTCCGAAAGTCTGGTACGGCCGCCGCCCCAGAGCAAGAATCGCGAGGATCCTGCTACTTCTCGTCCTTCTTCGCGGCCGCCTTCTTCGCCGGCGCCTTCTTGGCCGCCGGCTTCTTCGCGGCGGGCTTCTTCTCGGCCGCCGCCTTCTTCCCGGCGCTCGGCGCGTCGAGGGCGAGCTCGCCGTTCTCCGCCTTCTTGGCGGCCGCGTCCTCCGCCTTCTTCGCGGGGGCCTCGGGCTTCTTGGCCGCGGCCTCTTCGGCCTTCTTCGCGGGCGCCTCGGCCTTCTTCGCGGGTGCCTCGGCCTCCGCCTTCTTCGCGGGTGCCTCGGCCTCCGCCTTCTTCGCGGGCGCCGGCGCCGGCTCGGCCTTCTTCGGCGTCGCCGCGTCCTTCGCCGTCGTGAGCGCCTTCTCGGCCCGCTCCGCGCGCCGCCGCTCCTGCGCGAGCTCGTGCTCGAGCGAGGCGACCTGCGCCTCGAGCTCGCGCACCATGCGCTTGAAGTGCTTGACCTCCTGCTTGGTGACCAGGTTGAAGCGCTTGGCCACCACCGCGACGCGCTCGTCGAGCCCGTCCTTGAGCCCCGCCCGCAGGTCGACCAGGCGGCGCAGGGCGTCCTGGAGCGCCGGGTGCGAGAGCAGGCTCGCGGCCGGCGTCCCTGCCATATCCTTGATCTTGTCGAGCACGGCGGTCTCCTTGTCGAAAAGCGGCGGGATTCTGGGAGGTCGATCCTCCCCTGTCAATCCCCGGGTTTCGCACCACCGGCGGCCGCGCCGCGCGCTTGTATCCCGCGGCCCCCCGGTTTCACCCTTCTAGCTTGCTTGCCACCCCCCGAGAGCCTAGCCTTCGACCGTGAGCTCGACGCCGACCAACGGCACCGCCATCGATCTGGCGGGCCTCTCCATCGGACGCGGCTTCCGCCCCGAGCGGCCCCCGGCCCTCGTGGACGGAGAGCGCCGCGCCGTGAAGTACCTGCGGCTCTCGGTCACCGACCGCTGCAACTTCCGCTGCCGCTACTGCATGCCGGACGAGGGGGTCGCCTTCGAGCCGCGCGCCGCCGTGCTCGAGTTCGAGGAGATCGTCCGCGTCGTGCGCGCCTTCACGCGCCTCGGCATCACGCGCGTCCGCCTCACCGGCGGCGAGCCGCTCCTCCGCCGCGACTTCGTCGATCTCACGCGCATGATCGCCGCCGTCCCGGGCGTCGAGGATCTCTCGCTCTCGACGAACGGCTTCCTGCTCCCGCCGATCGCCCGGGAGCTGCGCGACGCCGGCCTCCGCCGCGTCAACATCAGCCTCGACACCCTCGACCCGGGCCGCTTCCGCGATCTCACGCGCTACGGCAGCGTCGAGCGCGTCCTCGAGGCCGTCGACGCCGCGAACGACGCCGGCCTCGGCCCGGTGAAGCTCAACGCCGTGGTCATCCGCGGCTACAACGACGACGAGCTCTCCGCGCTCGTCCGCTACGCCCACGCGAAGCGCGCGCTCCTCCGCTTCATCGAGTTCATGCCCATCGGGGTCGACGGCTTCTGGTCCGATCGCACCTTCATGAGCGTCGACGACATGATGGCCCGCCTCGCGGACGACTTCATCGTCCACCCGCTGCGCGGCTTCGCGCACGAGGCGGGCGTCGTCGGCGGCGGCCCAGCGCGTTACGGGCTCCTCACCCCGAGGGGCGGCGGCGAGCCCGTCGAGGTCGGCTTCATCACGGCCGTGAGCCAGAGCTTCTGCAGCACCTGCAACCGCGTGCGCGTGACCGCCACCGGCGGGCTCCAGGAGTGCCTCGCGTACCCGGGGCAGCTCTCGCTGCGGGACATCATGCGCCAGGGCGGCAGCGACGACGACGTCACCGCCGCGATCGAGCGCGCCCTCTTCCAGAAGGGCCCGGGGCATCAGTTCGACCCGCGGGGTGGCGGCGTCCGGACGTGCCAGACCATGAGCGTGACAGGGGGATGACACGATGAGCGACCGAGAGACCAAGCAGCGACAGCCTTCCCGCTTCGCGTATCCCCTGATCATCGGGGGGATCCTCGCCGTCGGGCTCGTCTTCGTCTTCATCTCGACCGCCTCGGGCGGGCAGTACGCGCTCGAGGTCGGCCAGGTCGCGACCTCGCCCGAGCGCTACGACGGCAAGCGCGTGCGCCTCGTCGGGCACATCAAGGCGGGCTCGACGCAGGAGCTCGTGACCGCCGGGCAGCCCGAGCTCCACTTCGCCATCATCGACGAGCAGGGCCACGAGGTCGCCGTGGTCTATCAGCAGTCGCGCCCCGACGCCTACGAGGAGGGTCGCTCCTGCATCGTCGAGGGCACGCTCACCGAGGGCGGGATGCGCCTCGACGCGCAGAAGCTCACGGTGAAGTGCCCCTCCAAGTACCAAACGGAGGACGGCGTCGTGGACAAGCCGCCCTCCTACTACCAGCAGAAGTACGGCACCGGCTCGTCCTCCTGACGTCGCACCCCCCTCCGAGACAAGCCGCCGCACATGCAAGACCTCGGTCAGCTCCTCCTCGTCGTCGCGTTCTTCATGACGCTCGTGACCGCGCTCACGGCGATCCTCGGCGCCATCACGCGCGACGACCGCCTCATGCGCGGCGCCCGCTCGGGCCTCTACGCGACGACCCTCGTCTGCCTCGCGATGGCCGTGGTCCTGACGCACGGCTTCGTCACGCACGCCTTCGACAACAAATACGTCGCCACCTACTCCGACCGCGAGATGCCCATCGTCTACCTCATCGCCTCCTTCTGGGGCGGTGAGAAGGGCGCGCTCCTCTTCTGGGTGACCTCGCTCTCCGTCTTCAGCTCGGTCGCGATCTACACGAAGCGCGAGCGCTCGCCGGTGTACCTCTCGTGGGTCGTGGCCATCCTCTCGCTCGCGATCCTCTTCTTCTTCATCCTGATGGTCTTCGAGACGAGCCCGTTCGAGACGTTCATGACGTCGCGCGGCCCGGACGACGGCCGCGGCCTGAACCCGCTCCTCCAGAACCCGGTGATGGCGTTCCACCCGCCGTCGCTCTTGACCGGCTACATCCTCTTCACCATCCCGTTCGCGTTCGGGATGGCCGCCCTCATCACGAAGAAGCTCGACGACCAGTGGATCACCGACACGCGCCGCTGGACGATCGTGTCGTGGACCTTCCTCACCATCGGCCTCCTCCTCGGCGCGCGCTGGGCGTACATGGAGATCGGCTGGGGCTTCTGGTGGATGTGGGACTCGGTCGAGAACGCCGGGTTCATCCCGTGGTTCACGGCGACCGCGTTCCTGCACTCCGTGATGATCCAGGAGCGGCGCGGGATGCTGAAGCGCTGGAACGTGATCCTGCTCGCCTACACGTTCATGCTCACCATCTTCGGCACGTTCCTGACGCGCTCGCAGCTCATCGTGAGCATCCACTCGTTCGCGGACAGCGTGCTGCCGAACTACTTCTTCACGTACCTCATCATCATCGCCGTCGTCGCCGGCGGGCTCATCATCTGGCGCTGGAGCGCGCTCAAGAGCGAGGCCCGCATCGAGTCGGTGCTGTCGCGCGAGAGCGCGTTCGTCCTGAACAACGTCATCCTCGTGTTCTGCTCGTTCGTGGTCATCTGGGGCACGCTGATGGGCAAGATCACCGAGTCGCCCGCGGTGCGCTCGGTGCTCGGCCTCGACGAGCCGCAGGTCTGGGACGAGTCGAAGTTCAACGAGATCTTCGTGCCCATCGGCATCGCGCTGCTCCTCCTGATGGCCGTCGGCCCGCTCGTCTCGTGGCGACGCGCCACGGCGAAGAACTTCCGGAAGAACATCGCGTGGCCGCTCGCGCTCGGCGCCATCACGACGCTCGTGATCGGGACCATCGCGATCGTCATGAAGATCAATGATCTCGCCGCGCTCTACAGCGTCGACTTCGGCCGCGCCTACGAGATCTGGGCGAGCCGCTACGACGCCGGCGACGTGCTCTCGGTCGTCGTCTACTTCCTCTCCGCGGTGACCCTCTTCGGCATCTTCCGCGAGTTCCACCTCGGCGCGATGGTGCGGCGCGCGAAGCAGGCCGGCGGCTACCTCGTGCAGCTCGTGGCGCTCACCGTGAAGAACCCGCGGCGCTACGGCGGCTACCTCGTCCACATCGGCGTCGTCTTCCTGTTCATCGCGTTCACCGGCAAGGCGTTCCAGACCGAGGAGAAGGACCGCCTCGTGACCCTCGGGAACGTGCACTCGGTCGACGATTACAGCCTCGCTCTCGTCGACCGAGACCGCTTCTGGAACGACGAGGAGAGCTGCGTCTCCACGACCGCGACCTTCATCGTGATGCCGCTCGGCTCGACGGTCGCCGAGCGCGAGATCGACGGCCTCGCGGACTGGATGAAGGCGCGCGGCGCCGGGGTCTTCCACGTCGAGACCCAGCCCGACTCGCCCTTCATGAAGGTGCGCTTCAAGGACCCGGCCGAGCGGCGCGCGCTCCTCGCCGACGCGTGGCTCTCGCGCGGCCTCGCCGAGCACTTCCGCCTCGTCGACGCGAACGACGGCGCGCTCGCGCTGCGCTTCGCGTTCGACGACGAGCGGCTCGCGCAGGCCATGCCCTTCGCGGCCATGGAGTCCGTGCGGGACGCGCGCCTCCAGCTCACCGAGGCGGGCGACCTCTTCGGCGCGACGGCCGACATCCGGCCCGGCTCGGCCGAGCTCGGCGTGCGCTTCCAGGACGCCGCGCACTACCAGGCGTTCCGCGAGCGCTACGGGCGCGTCGCCTGGGGTGAGCTCCTCCGCACGCGGCTCGCGCTCGACGACGAGGACGCCGACGCCCGCGTCCGGCGCTACCGCGTCGACGCGGAGGGCGCAGGCGTCGCGACCGTCGCCGCGCGCGCGGAGACGGCGCTCGGCGTGTCCGGCCTCGACGCGACGGTCGGGCTCGACGACGACGTGCTCGTCGTGCGCTTCGCGGACAAGGCCGCCTACGACGCGTTCCCCGGCGCCATCGCCGCGGTCGCCGTGCCACCGCACATCCGCGCCCTCATCGACGACCCCGAGCGCGGCGCGGTCGACGTCGTCGACATGGCGACGGGCGCCGAGCTCCACCCGGAGCTCCGGAGCTACCCGAAGCAAGGCGCGACCACGACAGAGGTCGCCATCAGCAACGCCGACTTCCTCATCGACGTCTACGTCTCGATGCAGCCCTCCGAGGACCCGGCCTACATCAAGGTCTTCACGGTCATCTTCCCCCTCGTGAACTTCCTCTGGATCGGCGGCATGCTGCTCCTCTTCGGCGCCGCGATCTGCCTCATCCCGCCGTGGCTCGGGAAGACCATCATCGCGATCTTCGGGGCGTCGCGCCCGGCGTCCTTGCCGAAGACCGCCGTGATGCTGCTCGTCGCGGGCGGGCTCGCGGGCGCCTCGCTGACCGCGGGGGCCGGGGTCGCGCGCGCGATGGACCTCCCCGAGCCGACCGGGTTCGCGCCGCCGGCAGGCGATCCGGTGGCCGACGTGTTCTCGGTCCTCGACTGCGCGTGCGAGCCCGACCGGCCCATGACCGACCGGCCCGCCCTCGGCGACGCCGCCTGCGCGTGCGCCAAGGCCGACGCCGATCGCGCCGTCGTGCGCGAGCTCGTCGGCCGGGAGCCGGCCGGCGACCGCGCGAGCGGCAAGGCCAAGTACGCCGTGCTCGAGGAGCTCGCCGAGGTGGACCCGGCGTGGGACCTGCGCGTCCGCTACGACGACGCGCAGTACGAGACCCTGAAGAACACGGTGCTCAACACGTGCACGGGCGAGGTCGGCATGACGCTCGGGCAGTCGAAGGCGACGTGCCACGTGCGGAGCAAGTGGCTCCCGCGCTTCCGGCGCCTGCTCGCGGCGGGCGTGTCGATCGACGCGATCTACCGCTACTACGTCGCCGACAACAACGTCACCGAGGACCCGGCCGTGCCGTGGACCCTCCACGATCTGCGCACGAGCGAGGACCGCGCCGCGAGCTATGGTGTGCCGCTCGTGGCGGTCTCCCTCGTGCTCGCGGTGCTCGCCGGCTTCGCGATCTGGAGCCGGCGGCGGAAGGCCCAGCGCGGTCGGGGCGAGCGCGAGCAGCGCGGCGACGCGGCGCCCGCCATGTCGAACCGCGAGCGCGACCTCCTCGCCGACGAGCTCGACACCTACGAATACTGACCCGGCCTGCCGACCGGCGATCCCCCTCGAAGAGCGAAGACGCGACCATGGACGCCCCCACCCTGGTGCTCGTGCCCATCCTGACGGCGGTGCTGCTGTTCGCCGCGGTGCGCGCGGCGGCGCTCGTGAAGACGCTCCTCCGCGACGGCGGCCGCGCCACGGTCGCCGAGGAGGACGCCGACCGCATCGCGCTCGAGGACGAGAAGCACCGGATCCTGACGACCATCAAGGACCTCGAGCACGAGCACGAGCTCGGGAAGCTCTCCGACGGCGACTACGAGGGCCTCCGGAGCTTCTACGAGCGCGAGGCGGTGCGGGTCATCGAGGCGCTGGAGAAGAACCCGTGACGAGGCGCATCCTGACCGTCCTCGCGGTGGTGAGCGCCGTGGCCGCGCTGCCGGTGGCCACGCGCGCGAGCGAGCCCGGCCCGGCCGACGTCGTCGACGCCCCCGCCCCGGACGCGGGCGCCGCCGCCAGCGCCGGAGACGCGAGCGCCGCGCCCGACGCGGGCGTCGAGCCCGCGCTCGACGGCGGCAGCGACGCCGACGGCGCCGAGGCCGCGGCGACCGACGTCGCCGACGGGCCGCTCCCCGACGATCCCGGCGACGACGCCCCCGTCGCGCCGGTGGCGCCAGAGACGGGCGCCGCGCCGGCCCCCGCGACGGGCGCCCTCCCCGACGCCGTCGTGCGCGTCGTGCTCGTCACCCCGGACGGCGCCGCCGTGCGCGTGAGCGGCGCCGAGGTGGTGTGGGAGCGCTGGGCGAGCGATCCGCGGATGCGCGGCGCGTCCCGCCTCGAGGCCGCGTGGAGCGCCTTCACCGACGACGTCGGCCGCGCCCGCTTCGCCGCCATCCCGGCGCCCGGCCCGGGTCGGCAGGACCAGGTCCGCGCGCGCTACCACGGCGTGACGTGGCCTGCGACGGCGGTGAAGACAGACGGCCCGATGGACATCGTCGTCTACGAGCCCACGACGAAGACCGACGCGCTCACGATGTCGCTCGAGATGGTGCTCCAGCCCGGCGAGGGCGACTTCAACTTCCAGGTGCAGGCGACGCTCAGGAACCGGAGCCTCCAGGTGGTCGACACGACGGAGGGGCAGGGGGTGCGGATCCCGCTCCCGCAGCCGATCCTCGGCGGCCTGCCGGTCGACTGGGGCTTCCTGCCGGCGAAGCCCGACCCGAACCACTTCCAGATGCAGATGACGCCCGAGATCGGGAGCCTCTACGTCGAGCGTGGCGCGGTCGTCTATCACGGGCCCATCCCGCCGGGCGACGCCCTCACCGTCACCGTCGCCTATTCGACCGCCTACGACGACGGCCAGAGCTACACCTTCGGCTTCACTCCCTCCCTCGACACCGACCGCGTCATCCTCCAGGCGTCGCACCCGACCCGCATCGCTCCCCGCATCGCGTTCCGCGGCGACTACGTCCCGCTCGTGCGCCAGGGGGGCGCCGCCATCGACACGTTCATGACGCTCGCGCGCGACCCCAAGGCCGGCGAGCCCGTCTACATCGAGGTCGCGCGGATCGCCACGCGCCGCCCCGTCATCGCGACGGTCGCGCGGGTCGGCGCGGGGCTCACGGTCGCGGCGTTCGTGCTGCTCGGCATCGCGATGATCGCGCGCCGGCGCGCCGCCGCCGCGGCAGGGCACGACGGCGCGAGCCCGGGCGGGGGCCCCCTTGTCGGGTGAGCCGGGTGAGCCGGTCGTTCTCGCCGTCGACGCCGTGTCGCGCCGCTTCGGGCGGCGCTGGGCCGTCCGCCGCGTGAGCTTCGAGGTGCGCCGGGGGGAGCTCGTGCTCGTCCTCGGCCACAACGGCGCCGGCAAGTCCACGCTGCTCTCGCTGATGGCCGGCCTCATCCGCCCGACCGAGGGGGAGATCACCGTGGCGGGCCGCCCGCTCCACGGCTTCCCCGGGCGCGTCCTCCGCGAGCAGCTCGGGATCCTGCGCCACGAGCCCTTCGTCTACCCGGAGCTCACGGGGTTCGAGAACCTGACGCTCATGGCGCGGCTCTATGGGCGCCCGGCCGACCGCGCGCGCGTCGACGCCGTGCTCGCGCGCCTCGACCTGTCGCTCGCCGCCCACCGCGCGGCGCGCACCTACTCGCGCGGCATGGTGCAGCGCCTCGCCCTCGGCCGCCTCATGCTCCAGGACGCCGCCCTCTGGCTGCTCGACGAGCCCACGACCGGCCTCGACGCCGCCGGGCGCGCGCTCATGGTGAGCCTCCTCGGCGAGGCCCGCGCCGCGGGGCGCGCCATCGCCTGCGTCACGCACGACCCCGACCTCCTCGCCCCGGTCGCGACCCGCGCCCTGACCCTCGTCGACGGCCGCCTCGCCGCCGACGAGGTCACGCTCGCGACGCTCCCGACCGCCGCGCCCGTCGCGGCCCCCGTCTCCGCCGCGCCCGGCCCGGGAGGCGCGCCATGAGCGCGCTGCGCGCCGCCTTCCTCATCCTCCGCAAGGACCTCCTCGTCGAGCTGCGCACGCGCGAGGTCCTCGCCACGATGGTGCTCTTCGCGCTGCTCGTGGTCGTGATCTTCGCGTTCGCGTTCAACATCGATCAGGACGCGACGCAGGCGGTCGCGCCCGGGATCCTCTGGGTCACGCTCGTGTTCGCCGGCAACCTCGGCACCTCGCGGGTCTTCGAGGGCGAGCGCGCCCACGGCGCCATGGTCGGGCTCATGCTCACCCCGGGCGGGCCGGTCGCGGTCTACCTCGCGAAGGTCGTGGGCGTCCTCGTCTTCATGCTCGTCATGGAGATCGTCATCGTGCCGCTCACGCTGATGTTCGTCGGGATCACCCTCCCGCCCGAGGGCATCGGCGTGCTCGCCCTCGCGCTCTTCCTCGGCTCCGTCGGCTTCGCGCTCATCGGCACGCTCTTCGGCGCGATGCTCGGCGACGCGCGCATGCGCGAGCTCCTCGTGCCGCTCGTCGTCTACCCGGTCGTCGTCCCGCTGCTCATCGCCGGCGTGAAGCTCACGGGCCTCGCGTTCGGGCAGGGGCTGGCGGAGGATCCCGCCGACTGGCTCACGATGATGGTCGGCTTCGATCTCATCTTCGCGGGCCTCGCGCCCTGGGTCTTCGCGCGCGTCATGGTCGAGTGACGCAGCCCGCGCGGCGCGCCCGGTTGCGTGCGCCCGCGCTCCCCCGGTGTACACTCCGGGCCCCCGATGATAAGGGAACGCCGCCATGTCGCCGAGCCTCCCCACCACCGCCGCACGCCGCCCCCTCGTCTGGATGCCGTACCTCCTCGGAGCCGGCCTCGTGGCGAGCCTCGTCTTCGTCTTCTTCGTCGCGCCGACCGAGCTCAAGATGGGCGAGGTGCAGCGCATCTTCTACTTCCACGTCGCGAGCGCGACCGCGGCGCTCGTCGGCTTCATCGGCTGCGCGCTCGCCTCGCTCGCCTACCTCGTGCTCCGCATGATGCGCGGCTACGAGGTGCTCGCGCGGGTCGCCGACCGCCTCGCCGTCTCGTTCGGCGAGGTGGGCGTCCTCTTCGGCCTCATCGTGCTCATCACGGGGCCGCTCTGGGCGAAGCCCGCGTGGAACACGTTCTGGACGTGGGAGCCGCGCCTCGTGCTCATGCTGCTCACGGTCTTCCTCTTCGTCGGCTACCTCGTCCTCCGCGGCTACGCGAAGACCGACGACCTCGGCAAGCGCCTCGCCGCCGGCATCGCGGTCATCGGCGGCCCGGCGGTCTACCTCATCCACGTCGCGGTCGAGATGTGGGGCGGGAATCACCCGCAGGTGATGACCGGCCAGGGCGGCGGGCTCGAGCCCGGCCCGATGCGCACGACGTTCGCCCTCTCGCTCGCCTCGCTCTGCCTCTTCGCGGGCTACCTCGTGTGGCAGCGCTACCAGCACCACCGCCTCGTCGAGCAGGTCGACGACGCGTACCTCACCCTCTCGGATCTCGAGGAGCAGCCGTGACGCGCCTCGCTCTCTCCGCCGCTCTCGCGCTCGCGCTCGTGCTCGCCCTCCTCCTCGGCGCCGCCGGGCCCGCGCTCGCCGACGAGGCGCCGCCGGAGCCTCCGGCCACGACGGAGTTCCGCTCCGCGCCGGAGCCCGCCGCGAACGACTTCGAGGCGCTCCTCGCGAGCTGCGACCAGAAGCTCACGCGCTGCGAGAAGGAGAACGGCGTCGGCTACCTCGGCGCCGCGTACATCGCGATCTGGGTCATCCTGCTCGTGTTCTTCGTCGCGACGCGGATGAAGCAGGCGCGCCTCGTCGCGGAAATGCAGGAGCTGCGGGCGCGGTTGGCCAAGCTCACCGAGGAGCGCGCGGGCTAGCGCGCGACCCCGCGAGCGGTGCGCCGCACGAGACCGGTCGCGCGCGACCTCGGAGGATCTCCCATGCCGACCTCGAGCCACATCTTCTACATCCCCATCGTGTTCGTCCTCGGGCTCATCCTCGGGGTCGTGCTCGGGCGCCGCTCCGCGCTCGTGCAGATCGAGGAGGAGAAGCGCCTCGCGCAGCGCAAGGCGGCGCGGAAGAGCGGCGCGGCCAGCGCCGACACCGCGGGCGCCCCGGCCGACGAGCCCGGGGAGGCGAAGACCCCGTGAGGGGCGCCGTCCCAGGGACCCGGGCCCTCACGACGACGCTCGCGGCGGCGTTCGCGCTCGCCGCGCTGGCGCCGGACGCCGGCGCGCGGCCGCGCCCGAAGGCCCCCGACGGCCACTACGACCTCGACATCCTCGGCTTCAACGACGGCGAGCCGTACCGCCTGAAGGGCGCCGAGGCCGAGGCCATCCTCGGGGACGCCGGCGCCGAGCTCTTCGAGTTCCAGGTCGCCAACTGGATGCTCAAGAACCAGACCGGCGCCTACGTGAAGCTCTCCGACGCCGTCGGCCGCTTCCCGGAGCGGCCGGCCACGGAGCTCGTGCGCGTCTATCAGATCGCCCTCGACGGCGACCCCGCCCCCGAGATGCTGCTCGTCCCGACGAACGTCCTGAACGACGGGCAGCACCGCTACGCGCCGACCCTCCTCAAGCTCTCCGGCGAGACGTACCGCGCCATCTGGGCCGCGACGGAGCTGCCCGGCGAGCGCTACCGCGTGCAGGACGTGCGCGACCTGAACGGCGACGGTCGCCTCGAGCTCCTGCTCACGGGCGAGTCCGGCAAGAGCGGCTACTACCAGTTCCTCGAGCTCGTCGGGTACGGCAAGAAGACGTTCGCCTCGCTCGCCGCGAACCACGTCGACTCCATGCACTACGTCGACCTCGACGCCGACGGGCACATCGAGGTCGTCATCCGCGAGCGCGTCGGCCACCGCGGGCCGGCCTACCAGTGGACCTACATCGACCACCTCCACCGCTGGGACGGGTCGCGCTTCGTCCCGGCCGACGAGGACTTCCCGCGCTACCACGACGAGCAGACCGTCCCGACGCTCATCGGCGACCTCATCGACCACTACACGGCGGCGAAGGGGATCCTCGACGAGAAGGTCGACGCCATCACGAGCGTTCGGAAGCTCGTGCTCGGCTGGTCGAAGCCGCCGCGCGGGTTCCACCAGCGGAAGGTGGCGGCGATGACCGAGCTCAAGCGCCGCCGCTGGGCGAGCGCGCGCGCGAAGCTCGAGGCGCTCGACAAGAGCTACCCCTACGACGCGCAGGTGCTGCAGGCGCTCGCCGAGGTCTACGCGCAGGAGAACGCGTGGGAGCTCGTGCTCGACGCGGCCCTCCGCGCCATCGGCGTCGACCCGACGCAGCGCCCGGCCTGGTGGTGGGCGGGCGTCGCCTTCAGCCAGGTGAGCGAGCGCAGCTCGGCGGTCGCGTGCTTCTACTCGTCGGTGAACCTCGCGCCGCCGCGCGACGACGGCCTCGCGTTCCTGCGGGCGCGCCGCGGCGAGCCCGGGATGGACGCGAACCTCCAGGCCGCCATCGACCAGGCGCTGAAGGAGCTCGGCGCGAAGTAGCGGACGGGGCGCGCCGACCGGCGTTGTGCGCTGCACACGCCGGAGTCGTCGCGACCGCTCAGGGAGCCGCGCTCAGGCGTTGTGCGGGTGCGAGAGGACGCGGCGCGGCGGCCGCGCGGGGCACCCGGACATCGTCAGTTGCACTTCGACAGGTCTTCGCTCGACTGGGCCTGCGAGAGGCAGTCGGTCTGCTTGACCGTGGCCTTCTCGTTGCACTCGCGCTCGCACTCCTCCTTCAGGAAGTCGAGCTGGAGCGCGGCCATCTCGCGCGCCATCGCCGAGCCGGTCTTGCCCATCGCCTTCAGGACCTCGTCGCGCTCGGCCTCGCGGTCGACGCTGCCGAGGTAGAGGGTCGTGAGGTTCTCGCAAGCCTTCGCGCAGTCTTCCTTCGTGGCCTTGGCGGCACAGCCGGGCGTCATTCCGAGCGCTGCGATCGTCAATGTCGCGCCGAGCAAACTGCGCATGGTGCCTCCTGAGCGCGCTATGGTTCCCGCGGTTCTCCCGCTTTGTCAACGAAAGCCCCTTGCGGCCCGCGCGGCGGGCGGCCTACCTTCGCGAAGCGATGCTTCCGGACGACTCGCCCCCCGCCGCCCCGAACCGCGACTCCGCCGCGACCGGCCGCGCGCGCCGGGCGCTCGCGGCGCTCGTCGTCGCCGTGCTCGCGGCGTCCTGCGCGAGCTCGCAGAAGCCGGCGCGACCGCCCGAGAAGCCCACGCTCACCGTCATCAACGCGAGCGACGACAGCTGGGAGATCCTCGCGGTCGGGGCCGTGCGCGGCACGGCGCAGCCGCGCTCGGAGCTCGTCGTCCGGGGGCTCCCGACCGGGGACCTCGTCATCGTCGCGCGGAACCAGCGCCTCCGCCTCCGCCAGGAGACCGAGGTCACGCTGAAGCCGGGCGACCAGGGGCGCTGGGCCATCGCGACGCCGGCGGCGCAGCTGCGGGTCGTGAACCAGCGCCCGAGCGGCGCCGAGATCGTGATCGACGGGCGCCCGTTCGGCTGGGCCCGCCCCCTCGCGGAGACCGTCTTCGACGGCGTCCCCGCTGGGCAGCGCACGCTCGTCGCGCGGAGCGCCGACGGGCCGGCGGCGCTCCAGACGGACCTCTACCTCCTCCCCGGCGAGGAGACCGCGTGGACCGTGACCCCCGCGGTCGGCGCGGCCGGTGGGGCGCCGACGCCGCCGCGCGGGATGGGGCTCGTGTGGGCGCGGAACGGCGGTAACGTGCCGATCCGCGTGGTCGTCGGTGGGACCCTGCGCGCGGAGATGAAGCCGGGGGAGCGCGCGTCGATCGTGCTGCCGCCGGGCACCTGGGAGCTGGTGGTCCAGCTCGAGGGGATCTCGGCCGAGACACACCACATGGTCACGCTGCTCCCGAACCAGGTCGCGGATTGGTCCTGGGGTGGTCCCTGACGCGGCGTTCCGCTACGCTCGAGGTCTCCCAGGGGAGGTGAACGGTGGCGGACGCGAAGGCCGAGACCAAGAAGAAGCCGAGGAAGATCCGGAAGGTCGGCGACAAGACCGCCGAGGGGCGCCGCATCGAGGAGGAGGATCTCGACCCGATCGAGCTCTCCGAGATGCACGAGAAGCCCATCATCACCGCGGCGAAGATCATGAAGCCGCGGAAGAAGGAGCCCCACAAGCCCACCCCGAAGCCGAACATCGTCCTCAAGGACGACGTGATCTGGGGCCGCATCGAGCAGGAGAAGCCCAAGGTGAAGTCGGTGACGACCGTCACGAGCAAGGTGATGGACCGCCCGGCGCCGCCGAAGCGGCGGACCCCGTCCATCGGGAGCATGCAGCCGAACCTCGGCAAGAAGTGAGGCCGGGCTCCGGGCGGCGCGCGCGCGCCGTCGTCGTCGCGCTGTGGGTCGGGCTCGGGCTCGGCCCGGCCGCGCTCGCCTCGGGTTGTCGCGGCGCGGAGGGCGACGCCGCCGACGCGGTCGCCGCGCCTGCGCCCGCGCCCGCTCCCGACCCCGCTCCGCCCGCGAGGGCCCCGGAGCCCGCCGCGGTCGCCGACTCGCCCGCCGACGCCGAGCCCGCGGAGGACGTCACCGCCGCCGCCCCCGAGGCCGAAGACACCGCGGAGAGCAAGGAGACCGCGTGCGTCGCCGCCTGCGACAACGTGCTCCGGCTCACGATCGACGGCCTCCCGGCCGGCTCGTCCGAGGCGATGCGCGCCGCCATCCGCGACGCGGTGTCGCGCGACTGCCCGCCTCGCTGCCGCGACAAGGCATCCGACGAGGGCGTCGCCTGCGTCCGCCGGGCCACGCACGCCCGCGACATCGCCAAGTGCCCGTTCTGACGGCGCCCTTTTTTGACCTGGCCCGCGTCCGTCGCGAGGATGCCTCGACCGCGACGAGGAAGAGGACGGCGCCGTGAACGACGAAGCGAGCAGAAAGCCCGAGCCGCAGCGCGAGCCGCCCGTCCTCCCCGACGACGATCCGAGGGCCGACGGGGCCGGCGCCCTCCTCGGGCTCCCCGTGCTCCCGCTCCCCGACTACACGCTCTTCCCCAACACCCTCGTGCCGTTCCACGTCTACGAGCCGCGCTTCCGCCGCATGCTCGCCGACTGCCTCTCCGAGCGGCGCCTGCTCGTGGTGCTCGGGCTCGCGCCCGGCTGGGAGGCCGCCCCTGACGACGTCCACCCGCCCGTCCAGCGCGTCGGCGGCCTCGGGCGCGTGCTCTCCGAGCGACGCTACCAGGACGGCCGCGTCGACCTCTTCGTCCACGCCATCGCCCGCGTGCGGGTGACCGCCCCGCTCGCGGGCGCCGACTGGCCCGTCGCGGACGTCGAGCGCCTCCCGGACGAGCCCCGCGTCCGCTACGAGGGCGCGACGCAGCGCCTCGTCGCTGTCGCGACCCAGCTCGTCACGGGGCTCGGCGACATGGGCGAGCCCGTGCGGCAGCTCCTCGCGTCGAGCGGCGACGTGGGGGTGCTCTCGAACCGCCTCGCCGCGGCCCTCGTCGAGGACGCGGCCGCCCGCCAGGCCCTCCTCGAGGAGCGCTGCCCGACCGCGCGCGCGCTGCGCCTCGTCGACCTCCTCGGCGCGCGCCTCCTCGCGGTCGAGCGCGGACCCGACGACGCCTGGCTCATGTAACCGGGGGCGCCCGGCGCGGCGACGGCCTCCCGCGCGGCTTCCGGCGTGGCGTTGTGGAACCGGCCGAGGCCGATTATCGTCGCCCGCGACGCTTTCGAGATCCTTTTCCCGGCGGGCACGTCCGACGGACTGACCACGCCGGGAGCGTTGCCCAGGAAAGACGGATCGTTGGAGCACACTCTCTCGGACGAGCAGCTCATGGAGCGGTTCCTGGAGGGGCGCGCGAGCGCCTTCCAGGTGCTCGTGAACCGCTACAGCCAACGCATCTTCAACTTCATCCTTCGGCACGTCGGCGACGCGAGCGTCGCAGAGGATCTCGTGCAGGACGTCTTCCTCAGGGTCGTGAAGAACGCCGCCGGCTTCCGGGCGCAGGCGAAGTTCACGACGTGGCTCTACACCATCGCGCGGAACCTCAGCATCGACGCGCTCCGGAAGGCCAAGCACCGGCAGCACGTCGCCCTCGACAAGCCGCTCTCGAGCGACGACGACGGCGGCGCCACGCTCCTCGACATGGTCTCCGACAACGCGCCCGGCAGCGACGTGAAGACCCGCGATCGGCGCTTCGTCGTCGCGCTCGAGAAGGCCCTCCGCGAGCTCCCCGAGGAGCAGCGAGAAGTCTTCTTGATGCGGGAGATGGAGGGCCTAAAGTTCCGCGAGATTGCCGACATCATTGGTGTTCCCGAGAACACCGTGAAGAGTCGGATGCGATACGCCCTCGAAGCCCTCCGCGGTCACCTGGCCGCCTTCGCCGACACCGTCTGAAGAAGAAGAAGCGAGCGAACGACCCCGTGAACCTCACCCGCCAAGAGCTCGACGATCTCCTCGTCGACTACCTCTACGACGAGCTCGACGACGCCCGGCGCGCCGAGTTCGAGGCGGGCGTGCAGGCGTATCCGGACCTCGCCGCCGAGGTCGAGGCGCACCAGCAGACGCGCTCGATGGCGCGGGCGTTGCCGCAGGTGGCGCTCCCGGCGGGCTTCCTCGAGGGGCTCATGGCGCAGGTCGAGGCGGCGCCTGCGCCCGCCGCGCCGGCCCCCACGCCGACGAGGGCCGCAGCGGCGTCCGCGAAGCCCGCGGGGCTCTTCGCGCGGTTCGCGTCGTTCTTCCTGCAGCCGAACTTCGCGATGGCGGTCTCGGCGCTCGTCGTGGCCGGCGTCGCCGCGCTCGTCATCGCCAAGGGGGCGCACCAGGGCGACGACGCGGACGACCAGATCGTCCACGGCGGGGCCTCGCTCTCGGCCGCCGAGTCGCCGGCGGAGCGCCCCGTCGTGGTGCCACCGGCGCCTCCGGCCGTCGCGCCGGCGCTCGAGGAGTCGCCGGCGGCCGCGGACGGCGCGCTCGCCCGGCAGGAGCTCGCGCCCGCCGAGCCGGCGCCCGCCGCCGAGCCGGAGGCGCGCTCTGGGGACGTCGCCGGCGCGGCGCGCGCCAAGGGCGCGGTGGCCCACGTCGAGACCGAGAAGAAGGCCGCCGAGACGCCAGCCAAGGCGCCGACGACCGCCGCTACCGCGAACGGCGTCGTCCGCGCGCCGGAGGCCCCCGTCGAGGAGACCTTCCGCGGCGTCGAGACGGACGACGCGCGCCCCGACGAGGACGCCGACGGCGCGGGCGCAGGCGAGGGCGAGGCGACCGGCGGCAAGACCGTCTACAAGAGCCTCCCGGCCGCGCTCCCGGAGGTGCCCATCGCCGTCCCGGAGGACACGGGCGACCTCGCCAAGAAGGCGACGCCGGCGCCCGCCGAGGAGGGCGTCGCGACGAAGACCGCGCAGGGGGGCGCCGCGGCGCCGGGGCAGGGGAGCGCCGGGGACCGGAGCGCGGTCCCCGCGGAGACCTCGACGGGCTCGTCGACCGCCGCGCCCGCGAGGGACGACGCGAAGGCCGACAAGGACGCGAAGGACGCCGCGGTGGCGGCGCTCTGGCAGCGCTACGCCGATCTCGTCAAGCGCGACCGCCTCGACGACGCCGAGGAGGTGCTGCGGCAGCTCGAGCGCGCGGGCGAGGCGGGGCGCGTGCGCGAGGCGCGGGCGGCGCTCGACAAGCAGCGCGCGGAGGACGCGGCGCGGGCGAAGCGCGCGGCCGCCGAGAAGCAGGGCAGCACCGAGAAGGCCCCGACGATCGACCGCTACAACGACGAGTGACGCGCCGCGGTTGACCCGAGGCCGTCGGAAGGCGGACGATGCGCAGGTGATGCCCGCTATCACGAGGGGGAGTGGAGGCCGTCCGGCGTGGCTCGCGGCGCTCGCGCTGGTCGTCTCGCTGGCGGTCGTCGGCGCCCCGCGCCCAGCCGTCGCGGCGCCCCACGGCGAGCCGCCGGGCTCGGGAGACGACCTGCCGCCGCTCCCGGACGACGGCGACAAGGGCGGCGGCGGCGACGACGGCGACAAGGGCGGCGACGACGTCACGGCGCCCGACCTCGAGAACCAGATCAACGACCCCGACGAGACCGAGCCGACCCCGTCGAAGGAGCTCCCGGTCGACGGCCTCGGCAAGCGGCCCGCGCTCCCGAGCATCGACCGCGACCTCATCTCCCCGCGCCAGGCGAACGCCGGCCGCGGCAGCGCCCAGGTCGACCTCGCGAAGGTCGGCGAGGACCTCTTCCTCGACCTCGACCTCCGCTATACGTTCCGCACGGGCAAGTGGCAGATAGCGCCCCAGCTGCCGCTCCGGCTGCGCATCGTCGACGAGGCGCCCGAGACGGACGACGTCATCCGCCGCGAGGACTGGGACGAGCCCGGCGACTTCGCGCGGATCCTGCAGTTCGTGCAGTTCGGCGCCACCAACGACCCCTACTTCTTCCGCGTCGGCGAGCTCTACGGCATCACCATCGGCCACGGCTCGCTCGTGAACCGCTACTTCAACACGGTCGACGTCGACCACTACCAGCCGGGCGTCTTCGCGCTCGCGGACTTCGACTTCGTCGGCGGCGAGATCCTCCTCGACAACCTCCTCGACCCCGAGATCCTCGTCGGGCGCGCCTACCTGCGGCCGCTCACCTTCTTCGACGGGCTCCCGCGCTGGCTCCGCTGGCTCAAGGTCGGGACGACCGTCGGCGCCGACTTCCGCGCGCCGCTCGCGCTCGCCGAGTCGGGCGGCGGCGTCTACGCGAACCCGGACTGGGAGCCGGTCGTGCTCTCCGACGAGGTCGCCGGGCTCTTCGGGCTCGACCTCGAGGTGCCGGTCGTGAGCGAGCCGCACTTCGACCTCGTGCCGTACACCGACGTCGCGACGGTCGACGGCAAGGGCGCGGGCTTCCACCTCGGGAGCTACGTCAACATCCGCTTCACGACGAAGACGTCGCTCCGGATGCGCCTCGAGTACCGCTTCCTCGGCGACCGCTACGAGGCCGGCTACATCTCGCCGTTCTACGAGATCGAGCGCTACTCGTTCCAGAACGGCGACCCGAAGCTCGCGCGCCTCCGCGCGGGCGAGGTCGGCGGCGGCGGGAGCGGCTTCCACTTCGAGGGGGACCTGCGAATCGCCAAGGACTTCCGCTGGGCGCTCCTCTACACGATCCGCGGCGGGCACCGCGGGCACGACCTCGTCACGCGCTTCCGCCTCGATCACCTCGGCCCCGTCAGGCTCACCATCTTCTTCGCGCGCCTCGGCTTCGACGGGCTCGACAACCTCTACGCCGCCGACCGCACGCTCTGGGGGACGGCCGTCCGCGTGCTCCTGACGGACTGGTTCTACGTGCACGGGCGCGTGCTCACCGAGTGGTGGCTCCGCCACGACGAGACCGGCGAGGCGAGCTTCGACACGGTCGTGAACTTCAACGTGGGCGTCGGGATCATCCTGAACCTGTGACCGATCCGGGGCGCCGCGGGGAACATCCGGCTGGAGGTCGGCGGCGATCCTGCCGATGGTCCTCGGAGCGCCTCCCGAGGCCGCCCCGGAGGCCGTCCTCGTGGCGCTCGACATTGACATTCGCGCCCGCGGGCGGATACTCCTCTCTTCCACCCCGGGATGAAGCGAGGCCCGCGCCCCGTTCCCCGCCAACGAGCCGAACCCCTCGTCCGAGCCGCATGCCCACGACCCACTGGATCCGGAACCTCACGCTCCTCGGCGCCATGAGCGCCGTGACCGCGTGTGCTGCGCCCGATCTCGACGCGGCCGCCGCGCATGAGGCGGCGGCGCTCGACCGGTTCTCGGTCATCGTGCTCGACGGCACGCGCGTGGCGGGGCTCCCGCACGCCGACGATCTCGACGCCAGCGCCTATTTCATCGAGCACTCGGGCGATCGCGCCGCGACGCTGCGGCTCCTGAACGTGCACCCGGCGGCGTGGCTCGACGCGCTGCCGACGGACTCGTGCGTCGTGCAGGAGCGCGACCTCCGGAGCGCCGAGGCGCCCGAGGCCGCCGGGCCGGTGCGCCTCCTCGACGCGGGCGAGCTGCAGCTGCGCTCGGCGGCCGGCGACATCGCGTTCGACAGCCACTACTTCCCGGACATCTACCCGGACGTGGGCGGCATCGCCTACGACACGGCGCTCGCGCGCGTGCGGCACGTCGCCGACGGCACCGTGACGGTCGCGGCCGACGGCAGCGACGAGCTCGGCGAGGTCTCGATCTCCGCGACGATGCCGGCGGCGATGGGGCTCGAGCGCGTCGGCGGCGAGGCCGTCGTGGACGGGCACGTCGCGGCGCACGCCTCCCCCGCGGGCGACCTCGACGTCGCCTGGTCGGCGAGCCGGGCCGACGCGAGTCAGGACGTGGTGCTGGTCTCGTACGTGCGGCGCGGGTTCGACCGGGTCGCGTCGATCTACTGCGCCGTCTCGGACGACGGCGCGTTCGCCGTGCCGGCCGCGGCGATGGCGCTCCTCCCGGACCTCGGCGGCGAGCACACCGACCGCCTCGCGGTAGAGCGGGTGCGGAGCGTCAGCTTCACGGCGCCGGGGATGCCGGATGGGCTCATGCTGCTCATCGCCGGGGACGCCGCGTACGTGGAGTGAGCCAAACCGGCGCGACGTGACCCGACGCCTCCTGGTGGTCGCGGTCCTCGCGCTCTCGGCCACGGGCGGCTGCGCCGACGCGACGTCGACCGGCGGCGAGGTGCTCCCGGCGCTCCGGCTCGCCCGCGCGCGGCCGCTCACGCTCGCCCCGGGCACGCGCGTGACGCTCACCGGGGTGGGGTTCGTGCCCGAGCCGGTCGCGCGCTACGAGGCGACCCTCGCCGGCGTCGCGGGCGGCGAGCCCCTCACGCTCCCGATGGCCGTGGCGCGCGTCGACGACGAGACGCTCGTCGCCACGCTCGACGACGGCGGGCTCGCGGCCATCGCGACCCGCGGCGAGGCGCTCGCGGGCGCGCTCACGGTCCGGCGGATCGCCGGCGACGGCGGCGGGAGCGCGCTCGTCGACGAGGCGAGCCTCCCCGTGACCGTCACCGCGAGCGCGACGCTCTCCCCGCGCTTCGACGCCTTCGGCGGCGCCGCGTCCGGCGCCGGCCTCGACCTCTACCCGGGCGACCGCGTCGCCATCGCGGGCGACGGCCTCCTCCAGCTCGACGAGGGCGCGACGCTGCTCCGCTTCGACGGCCGCTTCGTCCCGGAGAGCGGCGGCGACGCTCGCGTCGTCGACGGCCTCGTCGTGCCCGTCGCCCTCGTCGATCCGGGCGACCGCACGCGCGCCGAGCTCACGCTCACCCCGGACGTGCTCGGCGTGCGGCCCGGCCGCTTCGAGGGGGTGCTCCAGCTCGTGAACGCCCACGCCTCCGGCGCCGAGGTCGGCTCCGCGCTCCTCGACCCGGGCCCGCTCGCGCTCCGGCGGCCGGTCGTCACGGCCATCGCCCCGACCACCGCCGCGCGCGGGCAGCGGATCACCGTCACGGGCCGCGGCCTGATGCCGCCCGACAGCCTCCTCCAGGCGGCGACCGTCCTCCTCCTCGACGGCGTCTTCACGCCGAACCGCGGCGCGCCCGTCGTCTACGAGGGCCGTGACGCGCTCGCGCTCTACCCGGACGGCGGCGTCGACAACCGCGCCCTCGCCATCGTCCTCCGCCTGGCGCTCGACGCCGACGGCGTCCCCACCGGGCTCGCCGCGCGCACCGGCACCTTCGCGGGGCGCGTCCGGCCGCTCCTCTTCGCGGGCCCCGACTCGGTCGAGGGGACCGGCCTCCCCGTCGCGCTCACGCTGACGACCCCGCGCCAGGTCGTGGTGCTGCGCCTCCTCCCGGACTTCTACGACGCGCTCGCGACCTTCGGGCTCGCGAACGCGGCGGACGAGGTCGTGGCGCGGATCCTCGCGGTCTGCGCCCGCGACTACGCCGGCGTGGACGTCGCGTTCTCGCTCGCGCCCCCCGACGACTTCGCGGAGTACGCGATCGTCGAGCTCGCCGGCCGCGACCCGAACGGCGCCGGCCTCTTCGGGCTCGACAACACCGCGGGGAAGGACGTCGGGAACGTGCGCCTCGACGACGTCATCGGGGGCTTCAACGCCGAGACGCGCGAGCAGAGCTTCGCGGCGTACGGGGGGATCTTCGTCGCCGAGCTCCGCGAGCTCTCGGCGACGCTCGGTACGCACGAGCTACGCAGCGCGCGCTTCGACGACGTCTTCGGCCCGGTCATGCCGGAGCTCGGCGGCGCGCCCGCGTCCGTCGGGGAGGCCGCGCTCGAGACGCCTCGCGGCGCCGCGGTGCGCGAGGCGGTGCGCGTCCTCGGGAACCTCGTCGGCAACACGGTGACGCACGAGGTCGGGCACACGCTCGGCCTCACGGCGCAGTCGGGGAAGGTGCACAACGAGGGCGACAACCCCGGTTGGATCATGGATGCTGGCCGCTACCGGCCCTTCGCCGAGCGCGCGGAGATCGATGGCCAGGGCCCGGCGGTGTTCGCGCCGTTCAACCGGGCGTACCTCGAGGAGATCCTGCCGCTGAGCGCGACCGAGCCCTCGGCCGCGGGAGGAGCGCGGTGACGGTGCGGACGACGACGAACCACGAGGCGACGGGCGCGGGGAGGGCGGGGCGTGGGCTCGGAGCCGGGCTCCGGGGCGCGCTCGCGGCGATGGCCCTGCTCGCGTGCGCCGCGGGCTCCCCGGCCACGGCGGCGACGGAGCCCGGAAAGCCCCTCCCGAACGTCATCTTCGAGCGGCCGGGCTACGCGATCCGCCTCGCGGCGCAGGTCGTCCAGGCGCCGCTCGAGCTCCAGGTCGGGCTCATGTTCCGCCTCTTCGTGCCGCCCGGCGGCGCGATGCTCTTCGTGATGCCGAGCGAGCGGATCCAGTCGTTCTGGATGCGCAACACGCTCATCCCGCTCGACATGATCTTCGTGAACGGCCAGGGCGTCGTCGTCGGCATCGTCCACGACGCGACCCCGCTCACGGAGGACCCGCGCTACGTGCGCTGGCCGAGCCGCTACGTCATCGAGGTGCCGGGTGGGTTCACGGCCTACGTCGGGATCCGCGCCGGCGACCGGATGCGCGTCGAGGTCCCGCGCTGATCCGCGCAGGCGCCCAATTTTTTGACGCGCGCGCGTTTCGCCCCGACCCTCGGCCGTCGGAGGCATCGTAGGTCATGAGCACGCCGCGCCAGGTCACGTTGATGGGTCGCGAGTTCCGCATCAAGACGGACGAGGACGCAAACCACGTCCAGGCCGTCGCGGACTACGTGAACGCGAAGATCGACGAGCTCTCCGCCGGGAACGCGAACGCCGCGTCGCAGCACCTCCTGCTGATGACGTCGCTCTCGCTCGCCGACGAGCTCTTCAAGATCCGCGAGGAGCACGCGCGCCTCACCGCGAAGATCCGGGCGTCCTCCCAGACGCTGCTGTCCCGCCTCGGGGCATGACCGCGGACAAGCGGGCGCTGCGCCGCGCCGCCCGCGCCGCCCGCGCCGCGCTCTCGCCGGCCACGCGCGCCGCCGCCAGCGAGCGCATGGCGACAGCGCTCGACGACCTCCTCGGTGACGTCGCGGCCGTCGGCGTCTACGCCGCGGTCGGCGACGAGGCCGATCCCGCCGCGTTCGTCGCGCGCCTCCTCGCCCGGGGCGCCCGCGTCGCCTACCCGCGCCTCGACCCGCCTGGCTTCGCGTTCGTCGCGGCGCCGGGCGCCCTCGTGCCGGGCCCGCGCGGCCTCCCCGTGCCGCCCCCGGGCGCCGAGGTCGCGCCGCTCGCCGCGCTCGCCGCGCTCGTCGTGCCGGGGCTCGCGTTCGACGCCGCGGGGGGGCGGCTCGGGCAGGGCGGGGGGTTCTACGACCGGCTCCTGGGCGGCCTCGCCACGCGGCCGCGCCTCGTCGGCCTCGCGTTCGCGGCGCAGGTCGTCCCGGCGGTGCCGCGGGAGGCCCACGACGTCCTGATGGACACCGTCGTCACGGAGGGCGGCCCGCTCGCCCAGGAGCCCGGCGGCGGCTCGTAAAAAGGGCGTCTGCGGCCCGTCCTGCGGCCAAAAACCTTTGTTTCCGGCCCCGGAGGGTGCTAAGAGCCGGGGCCTCGCGTACAGGAGGCGTCATGCCCTTTCCCCCGGTCGACGAGCAGCTAGCGCTCATCCTGCGGGGCGTCGTAGACGTTCCGGCCGAGGACGATCTGCGCAAGAAGCTCGAGCGCAGCCGGAAGACCGACAAGCCCCTGACGGTCAAGGTCGGCTTCGATCCGACCGCGCCGGACCTGCACCTCGGCCACACCGTGCTGCTCACGAAGATGCGGCAGCTGCAGGACCTCGGCCACCGCGTCGTGTTCCTCATCGGCGACTTCACGGCGATGATCGGCGACCCGACCGGCCGCAGCGCCACGCGCGTCGCGCTCACCCGCGACGAGGTCCTGAAGAACGCGGAGACCTACAAGGCGCAGGTCTTCAAGGTCCTCGACCCCGAGCGCACCGAGGTCCGCTTCAACTCGGAGTGGATAGACCAGCTCGGCACGACGGGCACCATCGAGCTCGCCGCGAAGTACAACGTCGCGCGCATGATGGAGCGCGAGGACTTCAAGACCCGCTTCGCGACGGGCGTGTCGATCAGCATCCACGAGTTCCTCTACCCGCTCATGCAGGGCTACGACTCGGTCGCGCTCGACGCGGACATCGAGCTCGGCGGCACCGACCAGCTCTTCAACCTCCTCATCGGGCGCCACCTGATGAAGGAGTACGGCAAGGAGCCGCAGTCGGTGCTGACGACGCCGCTCCTCGAGGGGCTCGACGCGCGGCTCGTCGACGGCGCCATCGTCGGCAAGAAGATGTCGAAGTCGCTCGGAAACTACGTCGGCGTCGACGAGCCCCCGCTCGAGATGTTCGGCAAGCTCATGTCCATCACGGACGACCTCATGTGGCGCTACTTCGACCTCCTGTCGACGCGCCCGAGCGCCGAGCTGAAGACGCTCCGCGAGGACGTCGAGGGCGGCCACACGAACCCGCGCGACGCGAAGGTCGCGCTCGCGGGCGAGATC
This sequence comes from Deltaproteobacteria bacterium, assembly GCA_020632715.1. Taxonomy (GTDB): domain Bacteria; phylum Myxococcota_A; class UBA9042; order PHBI01; family PHBI01; genus JACKFA01. Next base: position 221,120 of record JACKFA010000009.1, on the reverse strand, counting down.
GTCTCGCGCTACCACGGCGAGGGCGCCGGCGAGGCCGCGCGCGTCGAGTGGGAGCGGATCTTCAGCGAGCGGCAGCTCCCGAGCGACATGCCCGAGGTCACCGTGGCGGCGCACGGGGAGGGCACGCTCCACATCGCGGCGGTCCTGCGCGACGCGTCGCTCGTCGAGTCCGGCGGCGAGGCGCGCCGGATGGTCACGCAGGGGGCCGTGACCATCGACGGGGAGAAGGTCACGGCGCTCGACCACGGCGTCGAGGTCGGCGGGCCCTATGTCATCAAGGTCGGGAAGCGCCGCTTCGCGCGCGTCACCATCGTCTGAGCGAGAGAGGGAGGGAGCCCATGGCGGTCCAGGAGTCGGTCGTTAGCTTCGATCCGGGCATCGATCTCGCCGTCGAGACGATGATCAGCCAACAGCTCGTCGGCCGCGGCATCGACGACTCGCGCGTGATCGCCGCGTTCCGGCGGATCCCGCGGCGGATGTTCGTGCCCGACTACCTCGAGCACAAGACCTACCTCGACGACTACCTGCCCATCGGGCTCGGCCAGACGATCTCGCCGCCGTACGTGACGGCGCGCATGATCCAGGAGATGCGCCTCCCGGACAACGCGCGCGTGCTCGAGGTCGGCACGGGCTCCGGCTACCAGACGGCGCTGCTCTCGACGATCGCGCGCGAGGTCCACACGATCGAGATCCGCCCGGAGCTCGCGGCGCGCGCGAGGCGCCTCCTGCTCGACGGGATGGGGATCGGCAACATCGAGGTCCACGTCGGCGACGGCTTCCAGGGCTGGAGCGAGGGCGCGCCCTACGACGCCATCGTCGTGAACGCGGCGGTCGCCGAGGAGGCGCCCTGGCCGCTCGTCGGGCAGCTCCGGGACGGCGCGCGGCTCGTGGTGCCGGTCGGGCTCCGCACGCAGCGCCTGCACGTCGTCGTGCGCGACGGCTACGACGAGGACGTCACCGTGCTCGACGAGGCGGCGTACGCCGGGAAGCTCCTGCCGCTCGAGGGCGAGGCCGAGGAAGAGGGCTGAGGCGCCGAGCCGCGCCGGACGGGCTCCGGGGCGCGCTCGGAAAGGGCCCCCCGGCTTGACGGGAGCGGGCGCGGGCCTAGATTCCACCTTCGTGACCGAGGGCGGCGGGTGCCCTCCGCCCGGTCCGATACGGAGAGAGCGACGATGATCACGTTGACCGACGCAGCGGCGAGCAAGATCAGGGCGATGGCCGAGCAGCACAACGTCAACCACCTCGGCATCCGCGTGATGGTCGTGGGCGGCGGGTGCTCCGGGCTCACGTACGACATGGACTTCGAGGAGAACGAGGGCGAGGGGGACATGGTCATCGAGAACGGCGACGTGCGCGTGTACGTCGACCCGATGAGCCTCGCCTACCTCGACGGCACGAAGATCGACTTCGTCGAGACGTTCTCGTTCTCGGGCTTCCACTTCGAGAACCCGAACGCGCAGAAGAGCTGCGGCTGCGGTAGCTCCTTCACGGTCTGACAGCGGACCCGCGCCGTGACGGACCTCGCCGAGCTGCGCGCGCCGGCGGCCGGGCAGCGCGTCGTGCGCCTGCCCGAGCTCGACAACGTGCCGCTCACGGCGCCCGTCGCGGCGATCGTCGACCACCCGCACTTCCAGCGCCTGCGGCGGGTACGGCAGCTCGGGCCGACGTGGCTCGTCTACCCAGGCGCCACCCACACGCGCTTCGAGCACGCGCTCGGCGTCTACGGGACGGCCATCCGCTACCTCCGGAGCCTGCTCGCGCACGCGCACGTCGCGGCGAGCCTCTCCGAAGAGGACGTGAAGACCTGCCTCGCGGCGGCTCTCCTCCACGATCTCGGGCACTACCCCTTCGCGCACAGCCTCGAGGCGCTCCACCGGCGCGGCGGCGACACGCCGCGGCACGAGGACCTCGCGCGCGACATCGTCTTCGGTCGGGCGCCCGGGCTCCCGACCGACGAGGGCACGATAGGCCAGCTCCTCGAGCGCGGGCTCGGCGTGTCCGCCGGGCGCGTCTCGGACCTCGTGACGCAGCCGAAGCAGGCGCTCGCCCCGACGGACCGGCTCCTGCAGTCGGTCATCTCGTCGGCCATCGACGCGGACAAGATGGACTACCTGTGGCGCGACTCCGTGCACCTCGGGGTCCCGTACGGGCGCAACTACGACCGCGACCGCCTCTTGTCGGCGCTCACCGTGACGGACGCCGGCGACGCGCTCGCCGTGACCGACAAGGGCGTCGTGTCCGCCGAGATCTTCCTGTTCTGCCGCTACACGATGTTCTCCGAGGTGTACTGGCACCACACCGTCCGGAGCGTGTCGGCGATGCTCGAGGCCGCGTTCGCGGACATCGTCGGCGGCGCCGAGCTCGACATGGCGGACCTCACGTCGCGCTTGCTCGCGGTCGGCGACGACGAGCTCCTCCGCACGTTCGCCGCGGAGGCGACCCCCGGAGGCGCCGGCGCGCGCTTGCTCCACGGCCTCACGGGGGACCGGCGGCGGCTCTACAAGCGGCTCGGCACGTGGTCGCGCGTCGACCCGACGGACGACCGGCGCGAGACCTACGAGCGCCTCTACGCGCTCGACGCGGACGGCGCCGCGCGGCTCATCGCGCTCTTGTCGGAGCGGCTCGGCGGGCGCGGGCGGCCGCTGCCGCCGGGGGCGCTGCTCCTCGACGTGCCGCCGCGCGACAAGGACACGATCCCCGACGTCGCCGTGCACCACGTGGCGTCGCGGCGCTGGACGACGCTCGCGGCGAGCTCGCGCATCGTCCACGGCATCGCGCACGACTTCGTGAAGGTCGTGAAGAAGATCCGCCTGTTCGTGCACCCCGACCACGCCGCGCTCGCCGCGGACGTGCCGCGCGTCGAGGCCCTCGTGGCCGAGCTCGTCCTCGATCTCTCCCCCGCCGGAGGGGCGCCACCGTGAAGCCGAAGCTCTTCCGCGACCCCGTCCACGACACGATCGCCATCGACCAGGACGACGTCGGGCGCGTGATCCTCGCGCTCCTCGACACGCGCGAGGTGCAGCGCCTCCGGCGGATCCGGCAGCTCGGGCTCTCGTTCCTCGTGTACCCGGGCGCCGAGCACTCGCGCTTCGCCCACTCGCTCGGCGTGCTCCACGTCGCGAGCACCGTGCTCGACCGGCTCGCGGCGCGCTTCCCCGTGAGCGACGAGGACCGGCTCACCACACTCTGCGCGTGCCTCCTCCACGACGTCGGCCACGGCCCGTTCAGCCACGCGCTCGAGGCGTTCACGGGCGTCCGGCACGAGGTCTGGTCGCACGGGATCATCACGAGCCCGGACACGGAGGTGAACGCGGTGCTGCGGGCCGTCGACCCGTCGCTCCCGGAGCGCGTCGCGGCGCGTGTCGAGCGGACCGAGGCGGCGCCGTCGTTCCTGACGGACATCGTGTCGTCGCAGCTCGACGCGGATCGGCTCGACTACATCCTGCGCGACGGGCACGCGACGGGCGTCCGCATCGGCGCGTTCGACCTCGAGCGGATCCTCGCGCTCCTCGACGTCGCGGACGGGCACCTCGCCGTGCACGTGGGCGCGCAGGAGGCGGTCGAGGGCTACCTGCTCGCGCGCTTCCACATGTACAAGCAGGTCTACCTCCACAAGACGAGCCGCACGGCGGAGCGGATGCTCGAGGCGGCGCTCAGGCGGGCGCAGGAGCTCGCGCTGGGCGGCGCGTACGGCTTCGGCTACTGGCCGGGCGGGGCGGTCGGGCGGCTCGTGCGCGGCGAGACGCTCGCGCCGGCCGCGTTCGCGGACCTCGACGACATGGACCTCTGGGTCGCGCTGAAGCGCTGGGCGGACGAGGCGGACCCGTCGCTCGCGGCGCTCGCGGGCGGGCTCGTCGGGCGGAAGCTCTGGAAGCCGCTCGTCGTGCCGGCGCAGAACGAGGAGCGCGCGGGCGAGCTCGCGGAGGGGGCGCGGGCGAACGCGCGCGTGAAGGGGCTCGACCCGCGCTACGCGGTGCTGGTCGACAGCTGCAAGGACCCGCTCTACAAGCCGTACACGGGCGTCGGCGACAAGCGGACGGCGATCCGCATCGTGGATGAGCAGGGGCGCGCGGCGTTCATCGAGGACCGCTCCGAGGTCGTGAAGATGCTCGGGCAGCTCACGCTCCGGCAGCGCATCGTGTGCGTGCACCCGCGGCTCCGGGGCGCCGTGCAGCGCATGGTCGCGGGCGGGTAGGGCGGCCGCCCGGACGCGCGCGGGATCGCGTCCGAAAACGGCGAGACGGGGGCGGCTCGTTGGCTCATGGTGGGGCTCATCACGAACCACGAGCGAGCCGAGCCTGCCATGAACGCCTCCTGCCGCGACCCAGCCCCCGATGACGCCGACGCCGCCGAGGTCGTCGCGTCACCGCTCGACGCGGACGCATGCTACGCCGCGCTCGTGGCGCGGGACCGCCGCTTCGACGGGCGCTTCGTCGTGGCGGTGTCGACGACGGGCGTCTATTGCCGGCCGGTGTGCCGCGTTCGGACGCCCGGACGCGACCGCTGCAGCTTCTTCCGGCGCGGCGCGGAGGCCGAGGCGGCGGGCTATCGCGCGTGCCTCCGGTGCCGCCCGGAGCTCGCGCCGCGCGGGATCGGCGTCGACGACGTCGTGTCGCGGCTCGTCGCGGCGGCGGTGCGGCGCATCGAGGCCGGCGCGCTGAACGACGACGCGGCGGGCGATGGCGGCTCAGGCTCCGGCTCCGCCTCCGTCGACGCGCTCGCGGACCGGCTCGGGGTGTCCGCGCGGCACCTGCGGCGCGCGATGAAGCGGGAGATCGGCGTGACGCCGGTCGAGCTCGCGCAGTCGACGCGCGTCGCGCTCGCGAAGGCGCTGCTCCAGGACACGCGCCTGCCGCTCACGGAGGTCGCGCTCGCGAGCGGCTTCGCGAGCGTCCGGCGCTTCAACGCGCTGTTCAAGGCGCGGTTCGGGCGACCGCCCGGGGAGATCCGGCGGGCCGGTGCTGCGTCCGCGCTCGCGGACGCGCCGACCGTGCGGCTCGGCTACCGCCCGCCGCTCGCGTGGGAGCCGCTGATGGCGTTCCTGGGCGCGCGCGCGACGAAGGGCGTCGAGGTCGTGACGGGCGAGGTCTACGCGCGCACGGCGTCCGTCGGCGGGCGCGACGGGTGGCTCGCCGTGCGGCGCGACGCGGCGCGCGCCGAGCTCCGCGTGCACGTGAGCGCGGGGCTCCTGCCGGCCCTGATGCCGCTCGTGGCGCGCGTCCGCGCCGTCTTCGACGCGGACGCCGATCCGGACGCGATCGCGGCCCGCCTCGGCGGCGACGACGTCGTCGGCGCCGTGCTCGCGCGGGTGCCCGGGCTCCGCGTGCCGGGCGCGTTCGACCCGTTCGAGCTGTGCGTGCGCGCGGTCCTCGGCCAGCAGGTGAGCGTCAAGGCGGCGACGACGCTGTCCGGGCGCTTCGCTTCGGCGTTCGGGCGACCGCTCGAGGCGGAGGGCTTCCCCGAGCTCACGCACCTGACGCCGGAGGCCGCGCGCGTCGCGGCCGCGGACGTCGCCGAGATCGCGGCGATCGGCCTGCCTTCTGCGCGCGCGCGGACGATCCTCGGGCTCGCGGAGGCGTTCGCGAACAAGCGCGTCGCGCTCGCGGCCGGGGACGACCCGGACGCCGCGGCGCGGGCGCTCGAGGCGCTGCCCGGGATCGGCCCGTGGACCGCGCAGTACGTGGCGATGCGGGCGCTGGGCGCGCCGGACGCGTTCCCGGACGGCGACCTCGTGCTCCGGAAGGCGCTCGGCGGCGCGACCCCCGCGGCCGTGAAGGCGCGCGCCGAGCGCTGGCGCCCGTTCCGAGCCTACGCGGCGCTCGCGCTGTGGAACGCGACCCCCGAGGAGCTCGCGGCGGCCGCGTCGCGAGAGGGATGACCCGACGATGACCCAGGAGAGAGCGATGACGACGTGGTACGCGGAGCTCGAGAGCCCGCTCGGGACGATGGTCGCCGTGAAGCGCCCGGCGGGGCTCGCGGCGCTGAGGTTCGTCGGTCAGAAGCACGACCGACCGGTGGAGGCCGGCTGGGAGCGCGCCCCGGAGCGGTTCGTCGCGGAGCGGGAGCAGCTCGCGGCGTACTTCGCCGGCGAGCGCGCGACGTTCGACCTCGGGCCGCTCGCGCCGGAGGGCACGGCGTTCCAGAGGCGCGTCTGGGAGGCGCTCCGCGCGATCCCGCCCGGGGAGACGCGCGCCTACGGCGAGCTCGCGCGTGCGCTCGGGCTGCCGGCGGGCGCCGCGCGCGCGGTCGGGGCGGCGAACGGCAGGAACCCGCTCTCCATCATCGTGCCGTGCCACCGCGTCGTCGGCGCGGACGGGGCGCTGACGGGCTACGCGGGCGGCCTCGCGCGGAAGCGATGGCTCCTCGACCACGAGCGCGGGGCGACGCCGACGACGTAACGTCCGCGTCTCGGCGGTGGCTACAAACCCTTTACGGAATCAATCCGCGGGGTGCGCGTACAAGCCACCATGAACACCAACACCACGTCTCCCACGGCCCTGAACAAGAACCTCGTCGCCGCCGAGCTCATCGCGAGCCCGCCGAGCACGCTCGACGTGCTCGCAGCGGAAGCCGCGTTCTCGGCGACGCACGAACGCGGCGACCGGCGCCGCGCCGCGCGCGCCGCGTCGACGTCGAGAGGGCGACCGCGAGCGCGGGCCGTCCTGTGGAGCGTGCTGAGCGCGGGCGCGCTGGCCGTCGCCGGCTGCAGCAACCCCGCCCCCCCGGCGACGCCGTCGGTCACGGTGGTCGTGAACGCCCCGGCGCCCGTCGCGCCGGCGGCCGACCTCGAGGGCGCGCCGGTCGCCGACGACGCCGCCATGGACGACTACTTCGACGACGAGGCGCCCGAGGTGGCCGAGGACGAGCCGGTCGTCGAGGCGCCGGTCGCCGTCGCGACCCCGACCCCGACCACGACGAAGCGCGTCGACGCCGCGGTCGTCGTGACGCCGGCGCCCGCGGAGGACGAGGTCGCCTACGACGAGGGCGACGACGAGCTCCCCGCCGACGACGGCGCGTACGACGACGGCTACGCCGATGGCTTCGACGCCGGCTACGACGCGGCGGACGACGACGCCCCGACGCCCGCGTGGGGCTGGGTCGACGGCGCCTGGGTGCCGCTCCCCGGCTCGCGCCCCGCGCCGATCGACGGCGGCTGGGGCGGCGGCTACGCGAGCGACGACTCCGACTGGTTCTGGTTCCCGATCGGGACCGGCGGCGGCGGTGTCGAGCGCGGCCCGCGCGGCGACCGTGGCGACCGCGGCGACCGTGGCACCCGCGGCGACCGGGGCGACCGTGGTGGCCGCGGCGACCAGGGCGACCGGGTCGCGGACGGGCGCGGCGACGGCACCTGGCAGAGCGGCGGCGACCGCACCGACGGCGGCAACCGCCGCGACGGCAGCGGCAACCGCGGCGATCGGCCGCAGGACGGCGCCTCGAGCGGCGGCCGGCCCGGCGGCAACGGTGGCGGCGCGAACAACGGCGGCAACGCCGGTGGCGGCAACGGCGGCCACAACGGCTCGAACGGGCAGGCGAACGGCGGGGCCGGGCAGGGCTCGCGCCCGAACGGCGGGCAGGGCGGCAGCGGGCCTCGCACCGAGCCGGCCGGCAACGCCGCGCGACCGGTCGTCGCGGGCTCCCCGACGGCGCCGACGTCCTCGCCGGCGACCACCCCGCCGGCGGCGCCGGTGACCCGCCCCGCGACGCCCGACGTCCCGGTGGCGAGCTCGCCGAAGCCGGCCCCGGTGAGCGTCCCCGACGCGGTCACGCGCCGGACGGACCTCGAGGACCAGCGGGCGAAGGCCGAGACGGCGCGGATCGCCGCCGAGCGGGCGCGGGTCGAGGCCGAGAAGGCCGCCGCGGTCGAGCGGGCGCGGGTCGACGCCGAGCAGGCCCGGGCGGAGGCGGCGCGGGTCGCGGCCGAGAACGCCCGGATCGAGGCGGCCCGGGTCGCGGCCGAGAAGGCGCGCATCGAGGCCGAGCGCGCGCGGCCGCCACGGAGAAGCGGGCCGCCGAGGAGCGCGCCGCGTTCGAGAGCGGAAGGCCGCCGAGGAGCGGACGAAGCAGGCGGAGGCCGCGCGGGTCGCCGCCGAGCAGCGCGCCGCCGCCGCGGAGCGGGCGGAGGCGGCGCGGGTCGCGGCGAGAAGAAGGCCGCCGCGGAGCGGGCCGAGGCCGCGCGGGTCGCCGCGGAGCAGCGCGCCGCCGCGGAGCGCGCCGCGAAGGTCGCGGCGGAGCGGGCCGAGGCCGCGCGGATCGCCGCGGAGCAGCGGGCGGCCGCCGACCGCGCCGCCAAGGTCGAGGCCGAGCGGGTCGCCGCGGAGAAGCGCGCCGCGCTCGAGCGGGCCGCGCAGGTCGAGGCCGAGCGGGTCGCCGCCGAGAAGCGGGCAGCCGCGGAGCGGGCCGCGCAGGTCGAGGCCGAGCGGGTCGCCGTCGAGCAGCGCGCCGCCGCGCAGCGGGCCGCGAAGGCCGAGGCGGAGCGGGTCGCCGCCGCGGAGCGCGCCGCCGAGGAGCGCGCCGCCGCGGAGCGGGCGAAGCAGGCCGAGGCCGCGAAGCTCGCCGCCGAGAAGCGGGCGGCCGAGGAGCGCGCGGAGGCCCTGAAGAAGGCCGCCGAGCAGAAGGAGGCCGAGCAGGCCCTCGCCCGCAAGCGGGCCGCGGCCGACAAGGCCGAGATCGTGAAGAAGGACGTCCGCGCCGAGCGCTTCGCGCGCTGACCCAAAGGCTAGCCGGGGGGGCGCGAGGCTTGTCGCCCGCGCCCCCCCGGTGGCATGGTCGCGGCCATGCTCGGCCTCGTCCAGACCCCCTCGGGCCCCCTCGTCCAGCGCGATCTCCCCGCCCCTGACGCCTCCGGGGAGGCGATCATCCGGCTCGAGGTCGGTGGCATCTGCGCCACCGACCTCGAGATCGTTCGGGGCTACATGGGCTTCTCCGGCGTCCTCGGACACGAGTGGGTCGGCGTCGTCGAGGCGGCCCCCGACGCCGCCTCCGCCTGGGTCGGCCGCCGCGTCGTCGGCGACATCAACTGCCCCTGCGGCGCCTGCCCCACCTGCCGCGCGAACCGCCCGACGCACTGCCCGAACCGCACGGTCCTCGGGATCGCCGGCCGCGACGGGGCGTTCCGCGAGCGCCTCGCGCTCCCCGTGGCGAACCTCCACGCCGTGCCCGACGGCGTGGCGCCCGAGGCCGCCGTCTTCGTCGAGCCCCTCGCCGCGGCGCTCGAGATCACCGAGCAGATCCACGTGCGCCCCACCGATCGCGTCGCCGTCCTCGGGGTCGGACGCCTCGGCCAGCTCTGCGCCCGCGTCCTCGCCCTCACCGGCGCCGAGGTCGTCGGCGTCGGCCGGAGCCCGGCCCGCCTCGCGCTCCTGCCGCGCTCCGTGCGCGCCGTCGCCGCCGCCGACCTCGACGAGCGCGGCTTCGACGTCGTCGTCGACTGCACCGGCGCCGCCGCCGGCCTCGCGCGCGCGACCGAGCTCGTCCGCCCGCGCGGCACGATCGTCCTGAAGACCACCGTCCACGAGGCGGCGGGCGTCGCGCCCACGCCCTGGGTCATCGACGAGGTCACGCTCGTCGGCTCGCGCTGTGGCCCCTTCGAGCCGGCGCTCCGCGCGCTCGCTGCCGGGCTCGTCGACCCGACACCGCTCATCACGGCCCGCTTCCCGCTCGGTGACGGCGTCGCCGCCCTCGCCGCGGCCGCCCGCCCCGAGCACGTGAAGGTCCTGCTCGAGCCATGACGCGCCGCGTCATGAGCCACGGCGCTCAGTCGGGGTCGTGCGCCCGATCCTCGCGCCGCACCCCGTCGAGGGCGTCGCGGACCCGCCGCGCGAGCTGCCCGCCGGTGAACGGCTTCGACAACAGATCCGCGTCGCGCGTGGCCGCGAACCGCGCCGCGAGCTCGCTCCCTGGGTACGCCGAGATGTAGAGCGTGCGGATCCCCGGGAGGCGCTCGTGGCAGAGCCGGGCGAGCGCGGTCCCGTCCATCTCAGGCATGACGACATCGGTCAGGAGGAGCTCCGGCGGGGCCTCCGACTCGAGGAGCGCGAGCGCCTCCGAGGGCCGTGACGCCTCGAGCACCGTGTAGCCGAGCTGCTTCAGGATCCGCACGACGAGCTGGCGCACGCCGTCCTCGTCCTCGACGAGGAGGATCCGCTCGCCGCCACCGGGGCGCTCCTCGCGGTCGCGCGTCGGCGCTTTCAGATCGCCTGGGCCCTCGGCGCGCGGGAGCCACACGCTGAAGCAGGTCCCGGCGCCGAGCGCGCTCATCACGCGCACGTCGCCGCCAGCCTGCTGCGCGAAGCCGTAGACCGTCGACAGGCCGAGCCCCGTGCCCTTGCCGGGCGGCTTCGTCGTGAAGAACGGGTCGAACACGCGCGCCGCGACGTCCGGCGCCATCCCGATCCCCGTGTCGGAGACCTCGATGAGCACGGCGTGTCCGCCGGGTGCCGCCTCCGGCCGCACGGACGGCGGCATCGTCGCCGCGCGAACGCGGATCGCGACCCGCCCGCCGTCGGGCATCGCGTCGCGCGCGTTGCCGACGAGGTTCAGGAGCGCGCCCTCGAGGTCGCCCCGGTCGACCTCGACGAAGAGCCCGTCGCCGTCGACCTCGACGTCGACCTCGACCGTCTCGCCCGCGAAGCGCGTCAGCATCGCGCGCAGCTCGCCGAAGACCGCGTCGAGGCGCAGCCGCTGGGGCTCCACCGGGCGGCGGCGCGCGAACGTCAGGAGCTTCTGCACGAGGGCCGCCGCGCGGCGGCTCGCCGCGATGATCTGCGCCGCGTCGCGCCGCGCCTCGACCCCCTCCGGGAGCCCGTCGATGAGCACCGACGCGTAGCCGCCGATGGTCGTGAGGAGGTTGTTGAAGTCGTGCGCGACGCCGCCCGCGAGGAGGCCCATCGCGTCCATGTGGTGCGCGTGGCGGAGCTGCGCCTCGAGCTCGCGCTGCGGCCCGACGTCCTCGCCGAAGGCGATGGTGGTGTCGTCGTGCGTGACCGCCCGCAGCGCGATGCTCGTCTCGCTGCCGTCCTTTCGCAGGAGCCGGACCTCGGTCTGGCTCGAGCCGGTCTGGAGCAGGCGCTGGAAACCGGCGCGGGCCGCCTCCTGCGCCTCGGGCGGCGCGAGGTCGAGGAAGGAGAGGCCGAGCAGCTCGGCCTCGCCGTAGCCGGTCATCCGGCAGGCCTCCTCGTTGACCTCGACGTAGCGCCCGTCGAGGTCGGTCACGAACACGCCGTGCGGGGCGTTCGCGATGTAGGCGCGGTAGCGGTGCTCGCTCGCGGAGAGCGCCTCCTCCGCGTGCTTCCGCTCCGTGAGGTCCGTCGCGATGACGCAGAGCGCGCTCGCGACCCCGGGCAGCGGGAGGTAGCGCACGTGCATGTAGCGGCGCCCGAGCGCGGAGAAGTGGAACCAGGCGTCGTAGGTGACCTCGTTCCCCGCGAGGCAGTCGTCGATGCGCGGCTTCACGAGGCGCTCGAAGGCCTCCATGCCGAGGAGCTCGCCGACGTGCCTCCCGACGATCTCGGTCGACGGTCGCCCGTGCGCCACCGAGTACTCGGGGTTCACGTAGCGGTACCGGTAGTCCGAGCCGACGATCGAGATGTGATCGGGGCTGGCCTCGAGCACACGCAGCCCGAGAAGCTGGGTATCCTCGCCCATGCGCGCTCCTGGAGAGGCCCAGCATAGCAGGGTTCGCGCGGGCGCGCTCGCGCTGCGGCGCTCAGCGGGCCGCGGGGCCGAACATGCCGCCGAGCCAGGCAGCGACTCGCTCGTCGACGTGGTAGCGCGGGAGCCCGCGCGGCCCGCGCGCGACGAAGCCGACGTGCCCGCCGCGGGCGGAGGCCTCGAGGACCGTGCGCGGCGGGAGCTCGGCGCGCGACGGGAGGACGGCCGGCGTCATGAACGGGTCGTCGCGGGCGTGCAGGATCAGGGTCGGCGCGGCGATCGACGCGACATAGCGCGACGACGAGGCGCGCGCCCAGTAGTCGGCCGCGCTCGCGAAGCCGTTCAGCGGGGCCGTGACGAGCTCGTCCCAGGCCGCGAAGTCGCGCGCGCCGAGGGCGGCGCGGAGGTCGAGCCGCGGCGCGACGAGGGCCCGCTTCGCGCGCAGCATGCGCTTCAGGCCGCGGAGGAGGTAGCGGCCGTAGCCCGCGGCGAGCCCGCGCGCGAGCGTGTGGGCGCAGATCCGCAGCACGAACGGCGACGACACGGCGACGGCGGCGTCGAACGTCGGGCGCGCGCCGTCCTCGCCGAGGAGCTTCAGGAGGGCGTTGGCCCCCATGGAGAAGCCGACGGCGACGAGCGGATCGGCTGCTACGCGGGCGCGGAGCAGCCGCGCGACGACGCGCACGTCGGCCGTGTCGCCGGAGTGGTAGGTGCGCGCGAGGCGGTTGGGCTCACCGCTCGCGCCGCGGAAGTTGAACGCCGTGACCCCCCAGCCGGACGCGGCGAGCGCCGCCGTGAGCCCGCGGACGTAGGGCGCCTCGGAGCTCCCGCCGAGGCCGTGGAGGACCAGCGCGCGGCGGCCCGAGGCGGGGCCCGGGGCGTGGTCGAGGTCGACGAAGTCGCCGTCGTCGAGCTCGACGCGCTCGCGCTCCCACGCGATCGCCGGGCGCGGCGCGAAGGCGGCGAAGATCGTCTGGGCGTGCGCAGCGCGGAGGGCCGGGTGGGGCGTGAAGCTCATCACCTCCGGCATAGCACGAGCGGACGCGGGCGCGCGCTCGACGCCGCCGCGTCCTCACATCACATCAGAAGTCGATCGAGCGCTTCAGGCGATCCTCGACGGGCAGCGCGCTCTTCACGGGCTCGCCGAGCTCCTGCGCCCAGCGGTAGAGGGTGCGGTCCTCGCGCTCCGCGTGGGCGCGGATGCGCGACACGAGCTGCTGCACGTTCGCGGCGCGCAGGAAGTGCAGGTCGACCGCGATGTCGAGCTCGGACAGGAGCGCGCGGATCTCGTCGTGCTCGCGGGCGAGCTCGTGGATCTCGTCGCGGTGCGTCGCCGCGACGCGGGGGAAGAGGTAGCGCTCCTCGGCGTTGAAGTGCGCGAGCAGGCCGCGCTCGAAGGCCGTCCAGAGCTCGCCGAGGGTCCGCGAGTCGACGTCGGCCTCGGCGGCGTCGACGATCTCGGCGAAGAGCGCGTCGAGGCGCGCGTGGTCGTGGGAGAGGAGCTCTTTGGGATTGGCTGTCATGCCGCATCTCCGGGTCGTGGCGGCCGGCGGTCGGCCGCGGCGATCGGCCGGTGGTCGGCCCTGCGTCGACATGACGCTGCAGCGCCCGTGCCAGCCGCGCGACGGCCTCGGACGGGCGCTCCCGCGCGCGGCGGTGGGGCATTCGACCCGAGCCGGCGCGACGAGCGTGGCGAAATGACACGGTCCACCGGCCGCCGATCGCGTCCGGGACAGCGTCGCGGCCTCACCGCCCGAGCGCGTGGGCGAGCCGCGCCTCTCCCTCGCGGCGGGCGATGCGCGCGTCGACGACCCCGAGCCGGGCGGAGGTCAGCGCGGTCTCGGCGTCGGTGAGCTCGAGGCTCGTCGCCTTCCCGAGCGCGAAGAGGCGCGTCCGCACGCGGAAGGCCTCCTCCGCCGCCGCGAGCTCCACCGCGCTCGCTGTCGCCGCGCTGTCCGCGTCGCGGATGGCCGCGCGCGCCGCCTCGAGCTCGAGCGCGACGCCGTCGGCGAGCGCCTCACGGTCGGCGGCGACCCCGCGCTCGCGGGCCGCGACGTCGCGGTCGACCGTGTCCGCGCCGAGCAGATCGCCGAGGCTCCAGCTCAGGACGGCGCTCGCGTCCCACACGACGACCGTCTCGTCCTCGTTCTGGAGGCCGCGCGGGCTCGGGTTCGAGACGCTCAGGTTCGCGACGACGTCGAGCCGAGGCAGGCGCCCCATCCCGGCCACGTCGCGCTCTGCCGCGAGCGCCGCGTCGAGGGCCGCGAGCGCCCGGGACTCGGGGCGCGCCCGCAGCGCCTCCGAGAGCGCCTCCGGCCCGCTCGGCGCGTCGCCGACCGCGAACGGCGGGACGGTGAGATCCTCGCCGATGGCGAGCGGCGCGCCGTCCGGGAGGTCGAGGAGGCGCCGGAGCTGCTCGGCGAGGAGCGCCTCGCCGTGGCGGGCGCGATCGAGCCCGAGCGAGGCGCGGGCGACGCCGGCCTCGGCGAGCTTCACGTCGGCCGGGGAGGCGAGCTCGGCCCTGGCGAGGCGCTCGGCGGCGGTGAGGTGAGCGCGGGCGTCCTCGAGGCCGGCCTCCGCGACGACGGCCACGAGGCGCGTGCGCGCCCACTGGTAGTAGGCGAGGACGGCCTCGAGCGCCGCGCGCCGCCGCGCGACCTCCGCCTGCGCGCGCCGGGCCACCTCGCCGCGGGCGCTCGCCTCCTGCGCGACCGGGAGGCGCAGGAACCAGTCGGAGACGGGGAGCCCGAGGGACACACCCGCCGCGAGCTGGTTCGGCACGGGCCCCGGGATGGCGACCTCGATGGGGAGCCCGTCGATGACGGTCGGGTCGGTCTCCGAGAGGCGCGTGTAGCGGGCGGTGACGCCGACGCGGGGCACGAACGCGCGGTCGACCTCGACCCGCTTCGCCGCCGCGCGCGCAACCTCCGCGTCGGCCCGGAGGCCGGCGGTGCTCGCGGCGCGCGCCCGGTCGGCGACCGCGCGGGCGTCGAGGCCCCCCGGGGCGTCGAGGACGGCCGCGAGGCGCGCGTCGAGGCTCGGCGCCTCGGGCGCGCTCGGCGGTGCGGGTTGTGCGACCGCGAAGGGCGCGGCCAGAAGTATCGGAACAGAAATCAAAAAAGGCATGCTGCGCTGCAACATGACGGCCTCCGGAGGCGATGTGGTGGGGAGCGACGCGGCGCGCGGCGCGAGGTCAGGCGGGCGCGGCGGCGGTCGGCGCGGGCCCGCTCGCGGCGGGGGCCTCGTCGCGCGTCTTCTTCGGCGCGAGCAGGAGGTAGGCGAGGGGCGTCACGAGCCGCGAGAGCGCGGTCGAGCTCACGAGGCCGCCGATGATGACGATGGCGAGCGGCGAGTAGAGGGACGACCCCTGGATCGCGAGCGGGATGAGCCCGCCGATGGCGGTGAGCGTCGTGAGGACCACCGGCAGGAAGCGGATCTCGCCGGCGCGCACGACGGCGTCGTGGAGCGGCATCCCCTCGTCGCGGAGCTGGTTCGTGAAGTCCACGAGCAGGATGCTGTTCTTGATCTCGATCCCGATGAGCGCGATGAAGCCGATGACCGCGGTGAACGAGAGCGTGTAGCCCGTGAGCCAGAGCGCCACGAGCCCGCCCATGACGCCGAGCGGGATGACCGAGGCGACCACGAGCGTCCCGCGGAACGTCTTGAACTCGAGCACGAGGATCGCGAGGATCATGAACGTCGCGACGAGGATGGCCGTGCCGAGCCCGCCGAAGCTCTCCTGACGGCTCTCGATCTCGCCCGCGGCGACCCAGCGGACGCCCGCCGGCAGGTCGAGCGCCGCGACGCGGTCGAGGGCG
Source organism: Deltaproteobacteria bacterium (assembly GCA_020632715.1). Lineage (GTDB taxonomy): Bacteria > Myxococcota_A > UBA9042 > PHBI01 > PHBI01 > JACKFA01. The sequence continues at coordinate 205,653 of JACKFA010000009.1, read as the reverse complement.
GCGCGGGTCACGCGGTCGGTGTTGAAGCCGGTGCGGACGTCGGCGCGGACGGTGACCGCGCGCTGCTTCGCGCCGTGGTGGTCGATGGCCGTGGGCGAGGTGACGAGGTCGAGGTCCGCGACCTCGGAGAAGCGCGCGGCGCCGCCGGTGACCGTGGGGATGGCGAGGCGCGGGATGGCGTCGAGGCGGTTCGTCTCGCCGAGGGTCACGCGGATCGGGATCGTGTCGCCGCCCGAGGGCCGCAGATCGCCGGCGTCGAGCCCAGCCACCGCGAGCCGCATCATGCGCGCGACCTGGACGGTCGGCACGCCGAGGAGCCCGGCCTTGTCACGGTCGACGCGGGCGATGAGGTCCGTCCGCTCGAAGCGCGCCGGGTTCACGACGTTCAGCGTGCCCTCGGTCGTCTTCAGCACGTCCTCGACGGCGGCGGCGGCGCGGCCGAGCGCGTCGAGGTCGTCGCCGAGGAGGCGCACGGCGACGGGCGCGTCGATGGGGGGCCCGTTCGAGAACTCCTTCACCTCGACGCGGAAGCCGGGGCGCCCGCCGAGCTCGGCGCGGAGGGCGTCGTAGAAGGCGGGGGTCGTCCTGGGGTCGTACTCGTGGAGCTCGACGAGGAGCTCGGCGTAGCTCGACGACGCCTGGTGCTGCGCGACGTTGTAGTAGACCTGCGGGTTGCCCTTGCCGAGGTTCGTCATCGTCCAGGCGACCTCGGGGTGCGCGGCGAGCACGCCCTCGGCGCGCCGGGCCTCGGCGTCGGTCGCCGCGAGGCTCGCGCCGTCCGGGCCCTCGAGGGTCACGAGGAACTGGCGCGTCCCGGCGGTCGGGAAGAGCGAGAAGCCGATGCTCGGGACGAGCGAGAAGCTCGCGGCGACGAGCCCCGCGGCCGCGACGAGGGTGAGCGCCTTGTGGCGGAGGGCGAAGCGGAGGACCGGGCGGTAGCCAGTCTCGATGGCGCGCGTGAGGCCGCGGAGGAGGATGTTGCCGTGCTCGTCGGCCTCGCGCGGCATCGTGAGGCTCGCGAGGAACGGGATGATCGTGAGCGACACGATGAGCGAGGCGACGATGGTCAGGACGACGGCCATCGGCATGCTGCGGATGAAGTCGCCGGCGCCGCCCGGCAGGAAGAGGAGCGGCACGAAGGCGAAGATGAGCGTCGCCGTGCAGCCGAGGACGGCGACCGCGATCTGGCGCGTCGCGAGGACGGCCGCGTCACGGCGCGAGTGCCCCTCGCGGAGGAAGCGGGCGATGTTCTCGACGACGACGATGGAGTCGTCGACGAGGAGGCCGAGCGCGATGACGAAGCCGACGATGCTGAGCTGGTTCAGGTTGAAGCCGGCGGCGTTCAGGAGCGTGAGGCCGATGGCGAGCGAGAGCGGGATCGCGACCATCACGATGGCGGCCGCGCGGAAGCCGAGCGGGAGGAGCGTGATGAGGACGAGCAGGATGGCGAACGCGAAGTCTTCGTAGAGGCGGTCGAGGCGGAGGGCGACGTTGTCGGCCTGGTCGAAGCCGCGCGCGAGGGTGACGCCGGCCGGGAGCGCGCGCTCGAAGTCGTCGAGGGCGGCGCGGACGCGCTCGTCGAGGGCCGTGACGTTCTGGCCCTCCTTCTGCACGGCGGTCACGAAGAGGGCGCGCTTGCCGTCGTAGCGGGTCTCGTGCTCGCGCGTGGCGTCGGCGAAGGCGACGTCGGCGACGTCCTCGAGGCGGACGACCGCGGTGCCGTCGCCGCCGACCACGGTGCCGCGGATACCGGCGAGGTCGCGGTAGGTGCCCGAGGTCTTCACGCTGAGGCGCCGCCCGCCGAGGTCGAGGTTGCCCGCCGGGATGGTCGTGTTGTCCGAGTGAACAGCGTTCAATACCTGGTCGACGGGGATCCCGAGCTCGGCGAGACGCTCGAGATCCAACGCGATCCGCACCTCCCGCTCCGGGAGGCCCCAGACCTCGGCGTCCTTCACGCCGGCCACCGCCTCGAGGCGGCTCTCGAGGTCCTCGCCGAGCTCCTCGAGCGCGGGCCAGGGCGCGCCGGCCGAGACGAGCGCCACCTGGACGAGGCTCACGTTCGCCGTCGAGAAGCGACGGACCTCGAGCGAGTGGAGGTCGGCGGGCAGGTCCTTGCGCGCGCTCTCGACCTCGCGGCGGACCTCCGCGTCCTTCTTGTCGACGTCCACGTCCGTCTCGAACTCGACGACGATGACGGCGACGCCCTCGCCGATGGAGGTGCGCATGCGCTTGATGTCGTCGAGGTCGTCGAGGGCGTCCTCGATCGGGTTCGCCACGAGCTCCTCGACGTCGAGCGGCGACGCGCCCGGGTCGATGGCGACGACGACGAAGGACGGGATCGGGAACTGCGGGTCCTCGGATCGCGGGATCGTGAGGAACGTGTTCACGCCGAGCGCCGCGAGCATGAGGAACACGACGATGGTGAACTGCGGGTTCTTGACGGACAGCTCGGCGAGCTTCATGGCGCACCTCGGCGGCGCGACGGGCGGGGGCCCGACGCGGATGGCGGTTGGGAGGCTGGGTTTCGGGCGGTTAGCGGGCCGTCGCGCCCGCGACGCCCTCGGCGGTGGCGACCGTCACGCGGGCGTCCGCGCTGAGCCAGGCGTTGCCGGCGTCGATGACGCGGTCGACGCCGTCGAGGCCGCCGACGATGGCGGCGCGGCCGTCGTCGGTGAGCCAGCCGACGCGCACCTCGCGCGCGACGGGATGATCGCCGTCGAGGAGCCAGATCGTCGCGCGGCGTCCATCGCCGTCGACGAGGGTCGTTGCCGGGACGTAGGCCACCGGCGCGCCCTGCGCCGGGGTGATCGTGGCCGTCGCGGCGAGCCCGCGCGGGAGCGGCGGGAGCACCACGCCGAGCGACGGCTCGAGCCGCAGCGTGGCGCGGCGCTGCCCCGTGCCGGGGGTGAGCGCGGGCGCGAGCTCGACGACCGTCGCGCGGACCGGGGCCGCGACGCCGTCGAGGACGACCTGGGCGCGGTCGCCCACGGCGAGGCGGAGCGAGTCGCCCGCGGGCACGGCGACGTCGACGCGCTGGCCGTCCTCGGCGGCGGCGCCCACGACGAGCACGGGCTGGCCGGGGCCGACGACCTCTCCCGGCTCCGCGAGGCGCTTCAGGACGACGCCGGCGGCGGTCGCCTCGAGGGTCGCGGTCTCCTGGTTGAAGCGGGCGCCGGCGAGCTGCGCCCGGGCGACGGCCACGGCGGTCTCGGCGTCCTGGGCGGTGGCGGGCGGGAGGACCGCGTCGGCGGCGAGCCCCTCGGCGCGGGAGAGGTCGCGGCGGGCCTTCGCGAGGGCGCTCCGGGCCTGGGAGACGCCGGCGTCGATCTCGCGGCGATCGAGCCGCGCGATCACCTGGCCGGGGGCGACGCTGTCGCCTTCGTCCACGAGGAGCTCGGCGACCACGCCGCCCGTCTTGAACGCGAGGCGCACGTCGCGATCGTGGGTGACGCGGCCCGTGGCGCGCACCGGCTCGTGGGCCTCGCCGCGGACGACCGGGGCGAGCGTCACCGGGACGGCGTTCTCACCGTCGTGGATGGCCGGCGGCGCGGCGTGGGCCGCGCCCTCGGGCGCGCCGCAGCCGGAGAGGCCGCGCGCCGAGACGACGGCGAGAGTCAGGGAGAAGAGCGCGAGGAGGCGGCGAGGCGGGGTGATCATTGTTCAGTCCTTGAACGTTGTTCAATCGCTGGGCCAAAAAAGAGGCGCCGGAGCGCCAGGATCGAGGGCCCTCGGGGGGGCCGTCAGGTTCGGGGTGTCTCGGGGCGTCGGGCGGAGGCGCTCTCCGCGGCCGCGGCCTCGAAGAGCTGCATCAGGAAGCCGTAGGCCTGGTCGACGCAGACGTCGAGGTCGAGGTGCGCCTCCATCATCACGCAGCGGTCGCAGAGCATGAGGGAGACCATGCCGTGGACGGCGGACCAGCAGGTGTAGGAGGCGACGTCGGGGTCGACGGCGAGGCCGTGGGTGTCGATGACGGCGGCCATCGTGTCCCGGAGGAGCATGTAGGCCTGCATCCCCGGGTCCCAGCTCTCCTTCTCGACGATCTTCTTGCCCGTGCTGCGGGCGATGAACATCAGGTGGTAGTACTCGGGGTTCGCGAGCCCGAAGCGGACGTAGACCCGGCCGATGGCGCGGAGGCGCTCCATCGGCTCGACGACGTCGAGGAGCTCCGCGCGCTGCATCGCCATGAACTTCTCGAACCCGCGCGTGTGCAGCGCGTAGAGGATCTCGTCCTTGTCCTTGAAGTAGGAGTAGAGCGCGCCGGGCGTGTACTCGACGGCGTCCGCGATGCGCCGCATCGTGGTCTTGTCGAAGGAGTGGTCGAGGAAGAGGCGCAGCGCGGCTTGCAGGATCATCTCCCGCTTCTCGACGCGCTCGCGCTCGCGTCGGTCGACGCTCGCTGGGGAAACCGGTGCCATGGGGCTCAAGGTAGGGAGCGCCGGGCCCCGGGTCAAGGCTGAAGATTAAACACTGTTCAATCTTTGCCGCCACGCGGTCGCGACCCGCCTGCGATGCCGCTCAGCGCGGCGTGGGGAGCGGTCGCGGAGATTCCGGCCGCTTTCAGTCATCGCGGGTGTAGCAAATTCACCTGACCAAGAGTACAGTGCGCCCCACGCCGGGGGTGCCCGGGGCTCGCGCGACACGTGGCGCGCGGGGCCCCTGAGGCGCCGCACCAACGAGGTTCCGAATGTCCAGTCCCATCCGGACCGCGCCGCGCGGGCGCTGCCGCGCCGCGCTCGCCGTCTTCTGCGCGCTCACAACCTTCGTCGCCGCGTGCGGCGGCGAGGACGAGAAGGGCCAGGGCCCCGGAGGCCCCGGAGGCCCCGGCGGGGGCGGAGGCCCCCCGCCGCCGGCCCAGGTCTCGGTCGTCACGGTCGAGAAGCGCGACATCCCGCTCACGACCGAGCTCCCCGGCCGCACGGCCGCCTACCTCGTCGCCGAGGTGCGGCCGCAGGTGAGCGGCCTCATCCTCGAGCGGCTCTTCGAGGAGGGGCAGGACGTGCAGGAGGGCGACGCGCTCTACCAGATCGACGCGAAGAACTACGAGCTCGCGCTCGCGAGCGCGAAGGCGTCGCTGCAGCGCGCCGCGGCGTCGGTGTCCACGATCCAGACGCAGGCGCGGCGCACGCGCGACCTCGTGGCGAAGGGGATCCTCGCCGAGCAGCAGGCCGACGACGTGACCGGCAGCCTGCGCGCCGCGCGGGCCGAGGTCGCGGCGGCGCGCGCCGCGGTCGACAAGGCCGAGCTCGACCTCGAGCGGACGAAGGTCATCGCCCCGATCTCGGGGCGCATCGGGCGCTCGACGATCATGCAGGGCTCCCTCGTGACCGCCTACCAGGCGACCCTCGCGACCGTGCAGCAGCTCGATCCGATCTACGTCGACATCACGCGGTCGAGCGCCGAGGTGCTCGAGCTGAAGGAGAAGATCCGGAAGGGGCTCATCGCCGAGGCGAAGGGGACGACGGGCGGCGAGACGGCCGCGGTGAAGCTCGTCCTCGAGGACGGCACCCCGTACGCGCACGACGGGCAGCTCAAGTTCGCGGACGCCCAGGTCGACGAGAGCACCGGCGCCATCACGCTCCGCGCGGTGTTCCCGAACCCGGACAAGCTCCTGCTCCCGGGGATGTACGTGCGCGCCATCCTGAGCGAGGGGGTCGCCGAGAACGCGCTCCTCGCGCCGCAGCAGGGGGTGAGCCGCGACCCGCGCGGGGTCCCGATCGCGATGATCGTCAACGCCGACAACAAGGTGGAACAGCGTGAGCTCCAGGTCGACCGCACCATCGGCGATCAGTGGCTCGTGACGAGCGGGCTCGCGGAGGGAGATCGGGTCATCGTGGAGGGGCTCCAGAAGATCCGCCCGGGCGCGCCGGCGCAGGCGGTGCCGTACGGGGCGCCGCCTCCGGGGGCGCCGGGGATGCAGCAGGACGGGGCGCCACCAGGCGGCGCGCCGCCGGGAGCCGGGGCGAAGCCAGGCGGCGCGCCAGGGGGCGGTGCCGCACCAGGCGCGGCGCCCAGCGGCGGCGAGGCGCCTGGCGGCGACGGCGCGGAGGCGCCGGGGCAAGGCGAGGCGGGCGCCGGCGGTGAGGGCCGGTAATGGCGAAGTTCTTCATCGACCGGCCCATCTTCGCGTGGGTCATCGCGATCGTCATGATGCTCGCCGGTGGCGCGGCCGTCTTGACCCTGCCCCTCGAGCAGTACCCGGACGTGGCGCCGACGACCATCGGCATCAGCGCGTACTATCCGGGCGCGTCCGCGAAGACCGTCGAGGACAGCGTCACGCAGATCATCGAGCAGAAGATGAAGGGGCTCGACGGGCTCCTCTACATGTCGGCGTCGAGCGACTCGGCGGGCGGGGTCTCGATCGGCCTGACGTTCGCGCCGGAGGTCGACCCGGACATCGCGCAGGTGCAGGTCCAGAACAAGCTGCAGCTCGCGATCCCGTTCCTGCCGCAGGACGTGCAGCGGCAGGGGATCCAGGTCAACAAGGCGTCGTCGGGCTTCTTGATGGTCGTCGGCTTCGTCTCCGAGGACGAGTCGATGAGCGCCATCGACCTCGCCGACTACATCTCGACGAACATCGTGGACAACCTGTCCCGCGTCGAGGGCGTCGGCAACGTGCAGGTCTTCGGCTCGTCGTACGCGATGCGGATCTGGCTCGATCCGGCGAAGCTCGCCGCCTACAAGCTGACGCCGCTCGACGTGCAGACCGCCGTGCTCGCGCAGAACGCGCAGATCTCGGCGGGGCAGCTCGGGGCGACCCCGTCGGTGCCCGGGCAGCAGATCAACGCGACCATCACGGCGCAGTCGCGGCTCTCGACCCCCGAGGAGTTCCGCCGGATCCTCTTGCGGACGGCGCAGGACGGCTCGGTCGTCCGCCTCGGTGACGTCGCGCGCGTCGAGCTCGGCGCGGAGAGCTACTCCATCCTCTCGCGCTACAACGGCAAGCCCGCGACGGGCCTCGCGATCATCGCCGCGACCGACGCCAACGCGCTCGACACGGCGGCCGCGGTGAAGGCGCGCCTGAAGGAGCTCGAGCCGTTCTTCCCGAAGGGGGTGAAGGCCGTCATCCCGTTCGACACGACGCCGTTCGTGGAGCTGTCGATCGACGAGGTCGTCATGACCCTCTTCGAGGCCGTCGGGCTCGTGTTCCTCGTGATGCTCATCTTCCTCCAGAGCTTCCGCGCGACGCTCATCCCGACGATCGCGGTGCCGGTGGTCATCCTCGGCACGTTCGCCCTGCTCAAGCTCTTCGGCTACTCCATCAACACGCTCACGATGTTCGCGCTCGTGCTCGCGATCGGCCTCCTCGTCGACGACGCCATCGTCGTGGTCGAGAACGTCGAGCGCATCATGCGCGAGGAGGGGTTGAAGCCCCGCGCGGCGACGAAGAAGTCGATGGAGCAGATCACCGGCGCCCTCATCGGCATCACGCTCGTGCTCTCCGCGGTGTTCGTGCCGATGGCCTTCTTCGGTGGGTCGGTCGGCGTCATCTATCAGCAGTTCGCCATCACGATCGTATCGGCGATGGCGCTGTCCGTGACGGTCGCGCTCATCCTGACGCCAGCGCTCTGCGCGACGCTGCTCAAGCACACGCCGGGCCACGGGAGCTACGGGGTCGCCGGCTTCTTCAACCGCGGCTTCGACCGGATCACGAACGGCTATCGCGCCGTCGTGAAGCACATGATCGGCTGGCGCCTGCTCTACTTCCTCGTGTTCGGCGGGATCGCGGCGCTGACCGGGCTCCTCTACCTGAAGATGCCGACGAGCTTCCTGCCGACCGAGGATCAGGGGGTGCTCATCACGATCGTCCAGGGGCCGGTCGGCGCGACGCAGCAGCGGACGCTCAAGGCGCTCGAGAAGGTCGAGCAGACGTTCCTCGCGGACAAGGAGAACGTCGAGTCGATCTTCGGCGTGGTCGGGTTCAGCTTCGGCGGCGCCGGGCAGAACACGGCCATCGGCTTCGTGCACCTGAAGGACTGGAGCGAGCGCGAGGGGGAGGGGCAGGACGCGACGACGCTGTCGCAGCACGCGATGGGGGCGCTCTGGGGCATCAAGGACGCCATGGCGTTCGCGATCCAGCCGCCGGCCATCCGCGGGCTCGGGACGTCGGGCGGCTGGACGCTCAAGATCCAGGACCGCGCGGGGCTCGGCCACGACGCGCTCATGGCGGCGCGGAACCAGTTCCTCGGGATGGCGAGCCAGGACCCGAAGCTCACCGGCATCCGCCCGAGCGGCATGGAGGACGCGCCGCAGCTCGAGCTCGACATCGACCACGAGAAGGCGGGCGCGCTCGGCGTGTCGGCGGCCCAGATCAACGCGACGCTGTCAGCCGCGTGGGGTGGGCAGTACATCAACGACTTCATCCAGAACGGGCGCGTCAAGCGCGTGTACATGCAGGCGGACGCGCCGTTCCGGATGGTGCCGGCGGACATCGGGCGCTGGTACGTGCGCAACGACAAGGGCGAGATGGTGCGCTTCTCGTCGTTCACGACCTCGCGCTGGACCTACGGCCCGCCGCAGCTCGAGCGCTACAACGCGCAGCCGAGCGTCGAGGTGACCGGGCAGGCGGCGCCGGGGGTGAGCTCCGGCGACGCGATGGACGCGGTCGAGAAGATCATGGGGCAGATGCCGCCGGGCATCGGCTACGACTGGAGCGACATCAGCTACCAGGAGCGCGAGTCCGGCGGGCAGGCGGGGCTCCTCTACGCGCTCTCGCTGCTCGTGGTCTTCCTGTCGCTCGCGGCGCTCTACGAGAGCTGGTCGGTGCCGATCGCGGTCATGCTCGTCGTGCCGCTCGGCATCATCGGCGCGCTCGGGGCGGCGATGATGCGGGAGATGTCGAACGACGTGTACTTCCAGGTGGGTCTCCTCACGACCGTCGGGCTCTCGTCGAAGAACGCGATCCTCATCGTGGAGTTCGCGAAGGAGCAGTTCGACCGCGGCGCCGACCTCATGCAGGCCACGCTCGAGGCGGTGCGGCTCCGCTTCCGGCCGATCGTCATGACGTCGCTCGCGTTCGGGCTCGGCGTGTTGCCACTCGTCATCAGCACGGGCGCGGGCGCGGCGAGCCGGAACGCCGTCGGGACCGGCGTCCTCGGCGGCATGATCGCGGCGACGGTGCTCGCGCCGCTGTTCGTGCCGATGTTCTTCGTGCTCGTGAGCAAGATCTTCCACCGCAAGCGGCAGCCGCACGACGACGGGCAGAGCCAGGGCCAGGGCCCGGCGCCGAGCGATCCGGACGCGACGGCGATGCACCCCGCGGCGGGCTGACGTGGGGACCGGCGGGGTCATGACGCGGCGCGTCATGGCCCCTCGGCGGCCTCAGCCGTGCAGGTCGTGCTTTCGCAGCATGCGGTAGAGCGTGCTGCGCGCGACGCCGAGCAGCGAGGCCGCCCGGGTCATGTTGCCGCCCGCCGTGCGCAGGGCCTCCTCGAGGGCGTGGCGCTCCGAGGTCGCGAGGAGCCCGTGCTCGTCGCCGCCGGGGCTCGCCTCGAGCCCGACGCCGTGCGCCTCCGCGACCGCGTCGAGGAGCTCCGCCGGGAGGTCGTCGCGCGTGATGACGCCGTTCCCGCCGGCGAGGACGTTGGCGTAGTGCAGCGTCATCCGCAGCTCGCGCACGTTCCCGGGCCACGCGTGCGCGACGAGCACGCGCCGGACGGCCTCGTCGAGGTGCGGCGCCGCCTCGCCCGCCTCCTCCGCGAGCTGCGCGAGGATCCCGTCGGCGAGCTCGAGGATGTCGCTCCGGGCGCGCAGCGGCGGCAGCGTCACCGTCGCGCCGCGGATCCGGTAGTAGAGGTCGCTCCGGAACGCGCCCTCGGCCACCATCGCGACGAGGTCGCGGCTCGTGGCGCAGACGAGGCGCACGTCGGCCTGACAGGGCCGCGAGTCGCCGACGCGCGTGTAGCGGCCGTCCTCGAGGACGCGGAGGAGCGCCGACTGCAGCGCGGGCGACATCTCGGCGACCTCGTCGAGGAAGAGCGTCCCGCCCGTCGCCCGGTGGATGAGCCCCTCGCGCCCGCCCCGCTTCGCGCCGGTGAACGCGCCCTCGGCGTAGCCGAAGAGCTCGGACTCGAGGAGCGAGGCCGGGATCGCCCCGCAGTTCACGTCGACGAGCTCCCCCTCGCGGCCGCTCGCGTCGTGGATGGCGCGCGCGAGGAGCCCCTTGCCCGTGCCGGTCTCGGCGAGGACGAGCACCGGGAGGCGGCTCTTCGCGATGCGGAGCGCGAGGCGCTTCGTCTGCACGAGGCCCGCGTCGCTCCCGAGGAGGCGCGAGAAGGAGCGCGCGCCGTCGGCCGGCTCGGGGGCGGTCGCCGCCGCCGGAGGAGGGGTCGCGGCGGGCGCGGCGCCCCGCGGGGGCGGCTGCCCCGCGCCGGCGCCGTGGCGGAGCGCCAGATCGACGAAGACGAGCGCGGCGAGCACGCGGCCCGCGCGATCCGTGAGGGGCTCGAGCGTGAGGCGGTGGGGCGCCGCGAGCGGCCCGACCCGCGGCGCGTCGATGGCCGCGTGACCGGCGGCGATGGCGGCGAGGAAGGCGTCCCAGTGGACCCCGAAGGCGCGCTCGCAGCCCGTCCCCTCGGGGGCGTGGCCGAGGAGCCCGCGCGCCGCCTCGTTGCCGGTGTGGATGGTGCCCGGCCAGCCGACGAGGAAGGCGGGCGTCGGGCACCGCGCGAGGGTGAGGCGCATGGCCTCGAGGAGGCCGGGGCCGCGGCGCGCGAAGATCTCGCGCCGGAGCGCGTTCTGGACGGCGTCGGCCGCGTCGAGCACGGCCTGGCGCACCTCGAGGCGCGCGGCCGTCGTGAAGGAGGTGGCGTCGAGGACGCCGCGGACCTCGCCGTAGGCGTCGTAGATGGGGCTCGCGTAGCAGACGAGCCCGTGGTTCTCGCGGACGTAGTGCGCCGGCCCCTCGACGACGACCGGGCGCCCCTCGGCGACGGCCGTGCCGATGGCGTTCGTGCCGCGCACCGCCTCCGCCCAGCGCCCGCCCTCCATGAGGTGGAGCCGCCTCGCCGTCGGGGCGAAGCCGCCGCCCGCGTGCGCGCCGAGGACGACCCCCTCGGCGTCCGTGAGGAGCAGCGTGAAGTCGCGCCGCTCGAACTCCGCGATCCGCGCCGGGAGCACCTGCGCCGCGGCGTGGACGAGCTCGTCGGCGGCCTCACGGTGCTCGTCGAGCTCGCCGGAGCCGAGGAGCTCGCTCGCCTCGGAGGAGCCGGCCGCGGAGACGCCGAGCCGGCGCACGCGCTCCCAGCGCGCGACGACGCGGTGCTCCCCGCTGTGGGGGAGCGCGGCGCCGCCGGCGGTCTGGAAGGCCTCCCAGAGGCCGCGCGCGACGCCGCGCAGCTCGAGCAACAGTCCCATCCAGTCTCCGAGACCCCGGCGTGACGATGCGGGTCCAGCGACGTTACGCCGGCCGGCGGGCCGGGACAAATCGCGGGCGGCGTCTGCGGTCATCGCGCGGCCCCGGGCCCCGGCGCGCGCACGGCGTCAGGCCGCCGGCCCGTGGCTCACCGGGGCGTGCTCGGCGAGCCAGAGCAGCTCGTCGTCCGTGAAGATCCGCGAGCGCGTCAGGAAGCGCTTGCCGAGCGGCGCCTCGAGGCTGAAGCCCGCGCCGCGCCCGGGGACGACGTCGATCGTGAGCGCCGTGTGCTGCCAGTACTCGTACTGGCGCTCCCCGATGTAGAACGGCGCGCCGCCGATCCGCCCGAGGAAGACGTCGCGGTGGCCGACGCGGAAGTCGCCCTCTGGGTAGCACATGGGGGCGCTGCCGTCGCAGCAGCCGCCGGACTGGTGGAAGAGGACGGGGCCGTGCTCGGCCTCGAGGTCGGCGATGAGCGCGACGGCCGCGGGGGTCGCGGTGACGCGGAGGGTCTCGCCTGCGGCTGGGGTGGCGGAGTCGGTCATGGTGTCGGGGCTCGCGGTCGCGGGTGACGGATCGAGACGGCGCGGCCGCGCGGCGCTCGCGCGCCACGCGGCTGACGTGCAGGAGCCGGAGGGACCGCGCCTCGACGCGATCCCCCGGCGAGCGCGATCTCAGAAGAAGCCCATGGCGTTCTCATCGTAGGAGACGAGCAGGTTCTTCGTGCGCTGGTAGTGCGCGAGCATCATCTGGTGCGTCTCGCGCCCGATGCCGCTCTGCTTGTAGCCGCCGAACGCCGCGTGCGCCGGGTAGAGGTGGTAGCAGTTCGTCCACACGCGCCCCGCCTCGATGGCGCGGCCGGCGCGGTAGGCCACGTTCCCGTCGCGCGACCAGACCCCGGCGCCGAGGCCGTAGAGCGTGTCGTTCGCGATCTTGATGGCGTCGTCGTAGCCGTCGAACGAGGTCATCGAGACGACCGGCCCGAAGATCTCCTCCTGGAAGATCCGCATGGCGTTGTTGCCGTCGAAGATCGTGGGCTCCACGTAGAAGCCGCCGGCGAGCGGGCCGCCGAGCTCGGCCCGGCGCCCGCCCGTCAGCACCTTCGCCCCCTCCTGCTGACCGATCTCGATGTACGAGAGGATCTTCTCGAGCTGATCCTGCGACGCCTGCGCGCCCATCATCACGCTCGGATCGAGCGGGTTGCCCGTCTTGATCTTCTGCGTGCGGTCGACCACGAGCTCCGAGAACTGCCCGTAGATCGAGCGGTCGACGAGCGCGCGCGACGGACACGTGCAGACCTCGCCCTGGTTCAGGGCGAACATCGCGAAGCCCTCGAGCGCCTTGTCGCGGAAGGCGTCGTCGTGCTCGAGGACGTCGGCGAAGAAGATGTTCGGCGACTTGCCGCCGAGCTCGAGCGTGACCGGGATCAGGTTCTCGGACGCGTACTGCATGATGAGGCGCCCGGTCGTCGTCTCGCCCGTGAACGCGACCTTCGAGATGCGCGGCGAGAGCGCGAGCGGCTTGCCGGCCTCGACGCCGAAGCCGTTCACGACGTTGAGCACGCCCGGCGGCAGGAGGTCGCCGATGAGCTCCATCATCAGCAGGATGCTCGCGGGCGTCTGCTCCGCGGGCTTCAGCACGACGCAGTTCCCGGCCGCGAGCGCCGGCGCGAGCTTCCACGCCGCCATGAGCAGCGGGAAGTTCCACGGGATGATCTGCGCGACGACGCCGAGCGGCTCGTGGAAGTGGTAGGCGACGGTCTTGTCGTCGAGCTGGCTGATGGCGCCTTCCTGGGCGCGGATGACGCCCGCGAAGTAGCGGAAGTGGTCGATCGTGAGCGGGAGGTCGGCGGCGAGGGTCTCGCGGACGGCCTTGCCGTTGTCCCAGGTCTCGGCGACCGCGAGCATCTCGAGGTTCGCCTCGAGGCGGTCGGCGATCTTCATGAGGATCGCGGAGCGCGCGCCGACCGAGGTGCGGCCCCACTCGGCCTTGGCGCGGTGCGCGGCGTCGAGGGCGGCCTCGATGTCCTCGGCGGTCGAGCGCGGGATCTCGGTGAAGCTCTCGCCGGTCACCGGCGAGACGTTCTCGAAGTAGGCGCCCTTGCGCGGGGCGACCCACTCGCCGCCGATGTAGTTGGCGTAGCGGCTCTTGAACGTGACGAGCGCGCCCTGCGTGTTCGGGAAGGCGTAGGTCATGGTGACGGACTCCCTGTCGTCGTGCGGTCGTGAGAGAGGCTCTTGGCTCTTGGCTCTTGGTTCTTGGGTGTGTGACCCGTGCCCGCCACCAAGAGCAACGCCTGTGCCACCTCGCGTCGACGACGCTCTCGACGGCGTCTCCGGCCGAACACCGCGCCGCGGACCCACCCGATCGTAGCGTTTCGCGACAACCGCCGTCGCGCGTCGCTACAGGTCCCGGTCGCCCGCCTCGGGAGCCGCCCTCAGCGGCTGCAGCGGAAGCGCTGGGCCGTCGCGCCCTCGATGTCCGAGTCGCCCTTCTCCTGCCACGCCCAGACCGCGAGGCCGTCGGCGCCGGACGGCCCCATCGCGACGCGCGTGCCGTCGTAGAAGACCCCCTTCCGCCCGTCGAGCACGGCCCCCTGCCGGCAGCCCCCCGTGGCGCCGCAGACGTAGAGCAGCACCTCGTCGTCGCTCTTCTGATACTCGAGGTTGTTCTCGCCCCACGACGCGGTCAGCACGAGCCGCCCGGCGCCCGCCGCGGCGAGCGAGAGCCCCTCGACGACCGGCCGCTCGTCCGCGACGGTGCCCGCGACGGTCGCCCCGCTCCCACCGTCGCGCCACACCGTCAGCGCGCCGTCGACGTCCTCGAGGAAGTCCTCGCCGTGGATCTCGGCGAGCCAGACGCCGCCGCCCGGATCGGCCGCGACCCCGGTCACGATGATGTTCTGGAGCGCGCCCGGCGCGGCGCCGACGAGGGTGGCCTCGCCCCACACCCCGTCGAGCCCGCGCGTCGCCCGGGCGAGCCCGCGCGAGCCGCCGACCTCGCCGACCACGACGACGTGGAGCCGGCCCGAGAGGTCGTACGCGGCCTGGACGCTGTACCCCAGGAGGTCGCCGACGTCGGCGAGCGCGGGGTCGGCTGGGCTCAACCCGGCGTCCGACCAGGTCGCGATATAGCCCTCGGTCGTCGAGATGCCGTCGACCCAGACGACCGCGAGCTCGTCGGCCGAGGCGGCGAGCGCGGCACCCGACGTGAAGCTCGAGGACGTCGCGACGCGCTCGCTCGTCGTCGCCGTCCACGCGGCGCCGTCGAAGGTCGCGAGCTTCGGGCCGAGCGCCCAGCCGAGGGGGAACGTCTCGAGGAAGACCACGCCCGCGCGCGCAACGAGGTGGACCGCGCCGCGACCGACGGCGACCGCGTCGGGATCGCTGACGGCCGAGGCGGTGACGACGCGGTAGGTGACGGCGTCGTCGCCCGACATGACGAGGACGAACGAGGCGTCGTCGAGGGCGGCCACGTCGAAGTCGCGGCCGTAGGGGAGGGGGATCGGGTCCCCGACGAGCGTGCAGGCAGGCGGCGTGCCCGTGCCGCCGACCGTGTCGGTGAGGCCTCCGCCTCCGCCTCCGCCGCCGCCGCCGCTGTCGCCGCAGGCGGTGGAGAGGAGCGCCACGAGGGCGACGAGCGGGGCGACACGGGCGGAGGCGGCGACGTTCACGGGTTCCTCTCGGGCTGGGGCCTCGCCATCGAGGCGCGGGGCGCCTCGACGGTCGGTCGGTGAACGCTATTCAGCGTCTCGTCGAGGCGCCACTATTCGGGCGGGTCGATGGTGACGCCGCCGTCCGCTCCGAGCTGCCAGTACGGGTTCCAGGCGACCTCCCAGAGGTGCCCCTCGGTGTCCGCGAAGTAGCCCGAGTGGCCGCCCCAGAAGACGTCCTCCGCGGGCTTCACGATCCTCCCGCCGGCGGCCTCGGCCGCGGCGAGGACCGTGGCCACGTCGGCCTTCTCGCGCACGTTGTGGGCGAGCGTGATGCCGGAGAAGCCCGCCGGCGCGTCGTCCGCGACCTTGGCGTCGGCCGCGAGCGACTCGCGCGGGAAGAGGGAGAGCGCGAGGCCCCCGCCGAGCTGGAAGAAGACGACGTCGCCCTGGCTCGCCTTCGCGGGGCGCCAGCCGAGCGCCTCGTAGAAAGCGCGGGCTCGCGCGAGGTCTTGGACGCCGAGCGTCACGAGGGTCAGCCGCTGCTCCATCGGGGCTCCTGTGCGCGGGTGTGTCTGGACGTTTGTTCAGATATCGCGAGCGGACCCCGCCGTCAACGCCCTTCGCTCACGGGCAGTCGGCGCCGCCGGTGACGCAGATCCCGGGCTCGCAGCAGTACCCCGAGCACTGCGAGCCACAGCCGGCCGTCGTGCAGCGCCCACAGCTCCCGCAGGAGCCGCCCGCCACGTTGCCGCCGTCCGCCGGGCAGGTCTTCGCGCCGCCGTCACAGCGCTCCGCCGGGTTGCACACGCCGTCGCCCGCGCGGCACACGGTGCCCTGCGGGTCGACGCGGTCCACACAGGCGCCGCCGCCGTCGCAGGAGTCGGGCGCGTCGCAGGCGGTCGCGCTGCTGCTCCCGCACGCGGTGCCCGACGGCGCGAAGCCGTTCGCGGGGCACGCCTTCGAGCTGCCGGTGCAGCGCTCGGTGACGTCGCAGACGTCGACCGCGGCGCGGCAGACCGTCGTCGCGGGGTCGACGCGGTCGACGCAGGCGCCGCCGCCGTCGCACGAGTCGGGCGCGTCACAGTCGGCGGCGCTGGTGCTCCCGCAGCTCGTGCCCGCGCTCGCGAAGCCGTTCGCGGGACAGGTCTTGCTGCTCCCGGTGCAGCGCTCGGCCACGTCGCAGACGTCGACCGCGGCGCGGCAGACCGTCGTCGCGGGGTCGACGCGGTCGACACAGGCGCCGCCGCCGTCGCAGGAGTCGGGCGCGTCACAGTCGGCGGCGCTGCTGCTGCCGCAGGTCGTCCCCGACGCCGCGAAGCCGTTCGCGGGGCAGGTCTTGCTGCTCCCGGTGCAGCGCTCGGTGACGTCGCAGACGTCGACGGCCGCGCGGCAGATCGTCGTCGCCGGGTCGACGCGGTCGACGCAGGCGCCGGCCCCGTCGCAGCTGTCCGGCGCGTCGCAGTCGGCGGCGCTGCTGCTCCCGCAGGTCGTCCCCGACGCCGCGAACGCGTTCGCGGGGCACGTCTTGGTCGCCCCGTCGCACACCTCCGCCGGGTCGCAGACCCCGTTGCCCGCGCGGCACGTCGTCCCCTGCGTCGCGACGCGGTCGACGCAGGCGCCGGCGCCGTCGCACGAGTCGGGCGCGTCGCAGCCCGCGGCGCCGCTGCTCCCGCACGCGGTGCCCGCGCCGGCGTAGCCGTTCGCGGGGCAGCCGTTCGAGACCCCGTCGCACGTCTCGGCCACGTCGCACTGGTCGTTCTTCGCGCGGCACTCGGCGCCGCTCGGGCGCTTCTCGTCCGCGCCGCACTGCGCCCCGTCGCCCGGGCAGCGCTCGGCCACGTCGCACAGGCCGCCGCTCGGTCGACACACCTCGAACGCCGAGAGGAAGACGTCGGCCGGGCACGCGCTCGCGACGCCGTCGCACGCCTCGGCCACATCGCACGGGCCGGCCGCCCCGCGGCACGTCGTCCCGCCCGCGACCTTGCCGTCGGCCGGGCAGTCCGCGCTCCCGCCGTTGCACACCTCCGCGACGTCGCAGTCGCCGCCCTTCGCCCGGCACACCGTCCCCGCCTCGACCCGCGCGTCCGTCGGGCAGCCGGCCGCGTCGCCGGGGCACCGCTCGGCGACGTCGCAGAGTCCGGCGCTCGGGCGGCACTCGGTCGTCGCCGGCGCGAACGCGTCCGCAGGGCACGCGGCGGCGCTCCCGTCGCACACCTCGGCCGCGTCGCAGGGGCCGGCGGCCTCGCGGCACGTCGTCCCCGCCGGGCTCCTCACGTCGGCCGGGCACGACGGCGCCGCCCCCGTGCACGCCTCCGCCGGGTCGCACGCTCCCTGGCTCGGCCGGCACTCGGTCGCCGCCGCGACGAACCCGTCCTCGGGGCACGCCGCCGCGACGCCGTCACACGCCTCGGCCACGTCGCAGAAGCCCTGGCTCGCGCGGCACGTCGTCCCGACCGCGACGACCGCGTCCGCCGGGCACCCCGCGATCTCCCCGTCGCAGACCTCGGCGACGTCGCAGGCCCCCGCGGCCGCGCGGCACACGACGCCGGCGTTCCCCGGGACGTGGGTGCACGCGCCGGCGCCGTCGCAGGTGTCGACGGTGCACGGGTCGCCGTCGTCCTCGCAGGGCGTCCCGGCGCCCGCCGCGGCGTCGGGCGGGCAGGCGACGCCGACGCCGTCGCACGCCTCGGGCGCGTCGCACGCCGACGCCGCCTCGCGACACACCGTCCCGACCGGCGCCACGGCGTCCGCCGGGCACGAGGCGGTCTGCCCGTCGCAGACCTCGGCCACGTCGCACGCGCCGGCGGCCTCGCGGCAGATCGCGGCGGGCGCGTCGTCGCCGACCTGGCAGGCGCCGTCGGAGGCCGAGTACGACGCCGCGAAGGCGAGCGGGGGCCCGTCGGTGAAGCGGAGGTCGACGCCGCTCCCGTCGCCGACCTCGTGCGCGCAGGTGAAGGCGCCGCCGCCCTCCGGGAGCGGCACCTCCCAGCGGACGTAGGGCCAGCGCACGCCGTCGGGCGTCGCGTCCCCGGGGAAGGCCGTCCGCGCCGCCGTCGCCGCGGCCTCGACCGTACACGCCGGGAGCGCCGCGAGCGCGACCGGGTTCAGCCCGAGCGCGACCTGCCAGGACGTCACGTCGTAGCCGCCGACGGCGCCCTGGCTCCGCGTGATCGCGGCCTGGAAGAGGAGGTCCGCCTCGGGGTCGTCGTAGGGCGGGTCGAGGAGGCCGGGGCCGGCCGCGACGTCGACCGGGAAGAGCTGCCCGCCGCAGCGCACGAGCACCGTGCTCATGTAGAGCACGACGGGGTCGCCGGGGGGCGCCGCGCACGCGAGCTCGAGGAGCGCCGTCGGGCCGGGCTCGCCCGTCAGCGGGTCGACGAGCACGGGCACGACCTTCGAGTCCGGGTCGGCGTCGCAGGCGAGGCGCGCGCGGCAGAGGAGGTCGTCCCACTCGACGGCGACGTCGAAGAAGCCGGTCGAGGTGCGGCGCGCCGGGGCGAGCTCGAAGCGCACGGGCACGACGTCGCCGGCGACGCAGGTGCGGCCGACCTCGACGGGGGCGTCGAGCGGCGCCGGGTTGTCGAAGTCGACCCCGGAGACGAGCTTCCCGGCGACGGTCTCGAGCGAGTCGAGCGCGAGCGCGATCCGGTGCTGCGGCGCGTCCGGGTGACAGGGCGCGTCGAAGCTGATGGCGCTGATCCCATCGCCGTAGCGATCCGCGCTCACCGTGCTCTCGTAGAGGCGGGCGCCGGCGCCGTCGGTGACGGTCACGACGTAGGTGGCGTTCGTGAGGCCGCTCAGCGGGAGCGGGGCGACCTCGACGCGGAAGGACGAGGCGATGCCGCTCTTCGCGCCGCCGTCCGCGCAGGCGCCGGAGGCTGCCGTCGCGGCGACGGCGAGGGCGAGCGCGGCGACGCGGCGGCGGTATGTTGCGAGCGCGAAGGCGCCGTGCTTCATCGGTTCTCCCGGGCTTTGGTGCGGCCGCCGCGAGGGCGTGCTGCGGGCGCGAAGCATAGCAGGAAGCAGGGCGTCGGGTGGAGCGTGGGCCGCCGAGGGGCCTCCCGTGGGGTCGCGCGCGGCGGGTTCGTCCGGTACGCTGCGGGCCGCACCCGAAACCCAGTCAGCGGAGCCCCACCATGGCGGAGATCACGCGCAAAGAGCTCGTCCTGGCCCTCATCGGCATCCACGAGGACCACAAGCCACGCCTCTCGGGCCTCGACCTCTCCGGGCTCGACCTGAGCTACCTGAACCTGTGCGCGGCGGACCTCGGCGCCGCCAACATGACCGGCTGCAAGATGGTCGGGACGAACCTGAACGACGCGTTCCTCGGCGGGGCCATCCTCCGCGACGCCGATCTCACCGACGCCTATCTGCGTCAGGCGATCTTCCGCGGGACGGACCTCCGCGGCGCGAAGCTCCGGGGCGCGCGCACGACCGGCACCGTCTTCCAGAAGTGCGAGATCGAGGGGGCCGACCTCCCCGAGGGCTTCACCCAGCTCGGCTGACCGGCGCCGGTTGGCTTCCTCGCCGTGACCTGTCACGCTCTGCGCTCGACGCGGAGCGGGCGGTCGATGGGCGAGCGCAACCCCAGGCTCGACGCCCTCCGGGGCGTCGCCATCCTCGCGATGATCGTGGACCACGCGACGGTCCTGGTCTTCGGCGTCGAGCGCCTCGCCTGGAACGGGCGCGCCGTGGGGCGCCTCGCCGAGCCGCTCTTCGTCGTGCTCTTCGGCTACTTCCTGGAGCACCGCTCGAGCGATCTCCCGTCGCGTTCGGCACCCGGTGCCCTGGGGCCTTCGGACGCGGCGACGCGGCGCCGCCCGCTCGGCCGGCGCGCAGCCCAGATCCTGCTCGCCGCGGCCATCGTGGAGCCCCTCTTCTACGGGGTCTTCGTCCACCTCGACATCCTCGCGACGCTGCTCCTCGTGCTGCTCCTGCACGCGGCGCTCGGGCGGGCGTTCGTCCTCTGCGCGCCGCTCTTCCTGCTCGCGCCGTGGGATCCGACGGCGGCGTGGCTCAACTACCCGCTCTTCCTCGTGGCGAGCCAGGCGGCGGCGGGGGCGCTGCTCCGCACGCGGGGCGGCCTCGCGGCGAGCGCGCTCTTCCTGCTCGCGCCGCTCGTCGAGCCGACGGCCGCGGTCGTGACGCCGCTCCTGACGCTCCCAGCGGCCGCCGCGGTGGCCTACGCCGCGCGGCCGGCGCCGCGCCCGGGCCTCGCCGCGCCGCGCGCGCTCGTCGGCGGGCTCGCGGCGATCGGCCGGCGCCCCCTCGTCTGGTACGCGGCGCACCTGCTCCTGCTCGTGGCGGTTGGCCTCCTCGCGGGGCGGCTCGGCGGGTCGCGCTACGTGGAGATCATGCTGGTCCACACGTACACCGCGGTCATCCCGCTCTTTTGAGAGCGGATACAAAGAAGTCCCGGCGCGACCTTGAACTCCGTTCGCGTTCGGTTCAGGGTCGTGGCTTACACCGACACGACAATTCGAGCGGCGGTAACCCGCCGCAGGGGCCCTCATTGCGGGAACGGTCCCAGCGTCGTGTCATCGCAGGAGGGTTGGCGATGCGATTCTGCACGCGCCACGTGCTCGTTGCGCTGCTCGCCTCGTCGCTCGGCGGGGCCTCAGCGTGTGACACATCATCGCGCGGCGTGCCGCTCCCGGGCGCCGGCCCGGGCGTGACGACGCCCACGGAGCCGGGCGGCGACCAGCCGACCACGCCCACGACGCCGAGTGACCCGACGACCCCGTCGGACGACCCCGGCGTCGACACCCCCGAGACGCCCGGGCACAGCGCGGCGTGGACGGCCATGACCGCCGTCGCGCGGGCCGTGCTGCAGGCCTTCGCGGCGCAGGATCTGAACCAGCTCGCGGCCGCCGTACCCCCGGACGCCGCGCTCGCGATGCGGACGCTCAGCGGCCCGAACCGCGACGCGCTGCTCGGCGCCGACGGCTGGCGGATGGCCGCCGTGGCCGCCTGGGACGGCTCCTTCGGGGTCGTCCGCCGGAGCGGCGACCGCGCGCGCGTCCCGTTCGCGGTGCTCGACACCGCGCGGGTCGCGGTGGTCGAGCTCACCTGGGACGGCGGCGCCTGGCGCCTCATCAACGTGCTCCAGTACCCGCTCGCGCGCCTGAACGCGTGGGGGGAGGTGGTCCAGTGAACACCCTTCACATGACGACATGGCGGCTCGTGGCCGCCGGATCGCTCCTCGCCCTCGGGCTCGTCGTGGCCGGGTCCCCGGCGCGCGCGATGAACGCGGGCGGCGGCGAGACGACGGCGGCGCGCTGCTCGGACGGCGTCGACAACGACGGCGACGAGCTCATCGACTGCCAGGATCCGAGCTGCGCCGACTTCTGCGGCGACAGCGGTGGCGGGGGCGAGGCGCCCGCGCCGGAGGCCAACCCCTGCGACGACGAGAAGGCCGCGGCGAAGGCGTGCTGCGACGAGACCGCCTGCAACTACGGCGAGGCCGACGCCGCCTGCGTCATGCCGGGTCGCTGCGACTTCGCGTTCGCCTGCAACCCCTTCGCGGTCGGGTGCGCCTCACCGGCGCCGAAGCTGCCGCCGGCCATCGCGAGCGCCTACGAGGGCTTCCGCGCCGGTCTCGACGGCGCCGACCTCTTCTGCGACTTCTCGTGCGAGCTCGCCTACGGCTGCACCCGCCCCGGCGCCGTCAACTACGACGCCAAGGCGACGATCGACGACGGCAGCTGCTGCTTCGAGGGCTCCGTGGCGGACGGCGACAACGCCTTTCAGCTCGGCCTCGCCGACATCAGCCTCCTGACCTGCGACCCCGACGCCGTGAACGACCTCGACGACGAGTACTTCGGCGCGGTCATCCACGCGGGCGACGTCACGGGCTCCGAGTTCGAGACCGGGCACGCCGGTGGGCTCGGGACGAGCTTCGTGACCGGCGGGTGGGCGAGCCTCGAGCACGGCACCATCCGCGGCGACGGCTTCGCGGCGTTCGGGTTCGACAACGACGGCGTCACCGCGACGGGGCGGCTCCACACGGGGAGCGGCTACGCGAAGGACACCATCGAGCGCGTGTGCGCGACGAACCCGAGCTACCTGCACGGGCGCATCGCGTCGTCGAGCGCGGCGGACGCGACGATCACGGCGTGGGGCGCGGTCTCCTTCGGCGCCGGGCTCACGGCGGTCGACATCGCGAACCTGCCGCCCGAGCCCGAGCTCCACGCGACGGGGGCGGCCGGGGACACGGCGATCCTCTGGTTCACCGGCGCCGCCGACACCCTGTCGCTCGGCAACCGCGAGCTCTTCAGCGGCGAGATGGACCGCGCCGACATCGTCTACTACGCCCCCGACGTGCGCGTGCTGACGGTCACGACGACGAACCTGCCGAGCGTCATCGCGCCCGAGGCGGACTGCGTCATGACCGGTGTCGAGGTGTACGGCGGCGTTCAGTGCCGCTCCTTCACGAACCTCGTCGGGACGCACTTCTTCGGCGCCTTCAACGACGCCTTCTTCGAGCTCGACGAGGCGCCGAGCTGCGCGCCGCCGATCGACCTCAGCCGCTACCACGACGCGCTCCGGAGCGCGCGGGACCAGGTCGAGACCTTCAAGAAGGACCACGACGCCTTCGGCGCGCTCCGGCTCCAGCTGGTCCTCGCGGGGCTCGACATCGAGGCCGCGGGCGCCGCCATGGCCGCGGCGAGGGACGAGCTCGCGCGGCTCGAGGAGGCGCTCGCCCGCGAGGACGCCGAGTACGCCCAGCAGAGGAAGGGGTGGGAGGAGCAGCTCGCCGCGCTCCAGCAGGAGATCGAGGCGCTCCAGAAGATGACGGACGAGGCGCGGGAGCACCTGAACGCCACCCAGGCCGAGCGCGCCATGCTCGAGAGCACGGGCGTCGTCGAGAACGGGGACGGCACGTGGTCGGTCGGCGACGAGGTGTTCGCGGATCTCGCGAGCGCCGAGGCGCGCCTCGCCGCGCTCCTCGAGGGCTACGCGCACAGCATCGCGCTCGATGAGGAGGCGATCGCGGGCTACCAGGCGCAGCGCCAGGAGCTCGAGGAGGCGGTCGCGTTGCTCCAGATGCAGCGGCAGGAGGCGCAGGAAGCGCACGACGCGCGGGCGGAGGAGCTCACGCGGCAGATCGAGGAGAACCAGCGCGCCCTCAACGACGCGATGGCGCGCGTGCAGGAGGCGAAGGTCGCGCAGGCCGCGGCGAGGAAGAACGCGGCGAAGGCCCAGGTCCGCGCCGCCCTCGCGACCGAGGAGTTCACGCACGAGCAGACGCGGTTCATCGACGAGCTCGTCGAGATCAACGCCTCGCTCGTGAACGCCGAGGCGATGGAGCTCGAGCACGCGCTCCGCGAGGAGCTCGCGGCGGGCCTCGCGCTGCTCGCGAACATCACCGACACCGACACGGGCGACGCGACGGCGATCTTCGCGCTCTGCAGCACCGCCACCGCCGAGTGCCACTGCTACGACTCGAGCGGGGACACGGGGATGGAGACGCTCCAGTGCCTGTCGTCGGTCGACACGAGCGACGTCTACTTCACCGACTGAACGCGCGCCGCGGCTGGGTCGGGCGGCCTGTTCTTCAGCGCCCGATCCAGCCGTCCTCGTAGCTCCCGTCCTGGCCGAAGTCCTCGGGGGCGTCGCGGTAGTGGTCGTCGATGAAGGCGCCGATGCTCGCGGCGTCGACGCACTCGGCCTCCCAGAGCCAGCCCCAGGTGATGACGGCGACCGCCGACGGGAGCCCGGGGTAGGGGGTCATGACCCAGCGGAACGGGCCGCTGTCGTCGTCCGGGCGGGCCTCGGCCACGGCGCGGAGCGCGTCCACGACGGCGTCCTCGGCGCACGGGTGGTAGAGGAAGGCGACGCCGCCGTGCTCGAGGTTGTGGAGCCACCGCTGCGGCCCGAGGTAGTCGTACTCGCCCCACTTCGCCCACGCCGGCCGGTGCGGGCCGAACGTCGGCGGGTTGCCGTCGATCGGCACGGGCTCGCCGTCCGGGATGTGGGTCGCCGGCGCCGTCTCGTAGGCGGTCACGACCGGGGCCGCGCAGGCGCCCGCCTGCCAGGACGGGTCGGCGCAGGCGGCGTCGATCCGATCGTCGACGACGACGTCCGCGTCGCCGCCGACGGCGTCCGAGGCGCTCCCGGCGCTGTCGCCGCCGCACGCGGGCGCGGCCGCGCCGAGAGAGGCCAGGGAGAACACGAGCAGGAGGGGCTGGGCGGTGCTGCGCATCGGCCTTCGTTGCCGCGCTCGCGCCCCCATGTCAAGGCGGGGGCGGCCCCGGCAGGCGGCCCGGGGGCGCTTGTCGTCCGCGCCGCTCCCTGACATGCTCGGGCCGTGAGCGAGCGCGAGAAACGCCCCGATCGGGTCGACGAGGTCCTCGGCAAGGCGACGGCCCTGCAGGAGGCCGACATCGCCCACGCCGAGACCGTGCAGGCGCGCGAGGATCTCGTCGCCGCCGCCGAGGAGGTCGGCCTCGAGCGCGGCTACATCGAGCGCGCCGAGGTCCTCGTCGACGCGGAGGCCAAGGCCCGCGTCGAGTCGCGCCGCCGCCGCCGCTGGGTCGCCGCGGGTGGCGGGCTCCTCGCGGTGGCCGCCGCCGTCGTGGTCGTCTTCGCGCTGCGCCCCGCGCCCGGGCCGCACACGGACGGCTTCGAGGAGGCGCCCGAGCGCCGCTGGGCGCTCCGCGCGAACCCCGAGTCGCAGGCGTCCGTCGCCTTCCCCGAGGAGCCGGGGCACGGGCGCGTGGCCGCCATCACCATCGACCGCCTCGAGCCGGCCGCGCCCGGGGTCCGGCGCGGCGGCGAGCGCTTCTACGTGAACCTCGGCTCGAGCGACGTCCCGCGCACGCTCGCCGGCTACTCGCAGGTCCGCTTCAGCGCGCGCGGCGAGGGGCTCACCGCCATCCGCCTCTACCTCGAGGACGGGCGCGAGCGCTGGCGCTCCCCCGAGGTGACCCTCGGCCCGAGCTGGGAGACGCACACCCTGCCGCTCGCGAGCTTCGACCGGCAGCTCCGCGGCCCCGAGAAGCACAGCGACTGGGAGCGCGTGCCCTTCGAGCCGCCGGGGAGCGTGCAGGAGCTCGTCTTCAAGCTCGGCTACTTCATCCACGAGGCCGGCGCCCACGGCCGCGCCTTCGTCGACGACCTGGTCCTCGAGTGAGCCGCTCACGATGATGATGACGACGTCCCACGCGCCGCCCGAGGTCCGCCATGACGCGCCGCGTCACGGCGGGACGATCCTGTTCCGCGCGCTCTCGCCCGGGCTCGCCGTCGACGCCTCCGACGCGCGCCACGCGGTGTGGCTCGCCGGCTGGGGCGGCGGCACGCTCGCGCTCGAGGCGGGCGCCACGCACTTCGGCTACGTCGTGTCCGGGGTCGCGCGCGTCGACGCCCCCGCGGGGCGCTTCGAGCTCGGCGAGGGCATGTTCTTCGCGCTCCCCGGCGAGGGGCGCGTCGCGGGCGGGCTCGGGCTCGTGATCTCACAGGGCGGCTTCGCCGGCCTCTTCCAGATCGGCGGCCCCATCGAGGCGCGCGGGCGCCTCCGCTACATCGACGGCGGCACCGACACGCTCATCGTGCCGCCCCCCGTCCTCGGCGACCCCTGCCTGAACCTCCTCCACCTGCCGCCCGGCACGCGCCAGACGATGCACGCGCACCCGTCGCTCCGCGCCGGCGTCATCGCGCGCGGCCACGGGCGCTGCGTCACGCCGGGCGGCGCGCGGGCGCTCGCGCCGGGCGACGCCTTCGTCATCCCCGACGGCGCCGACCACTGCTTCCACACCGACGGCGAGGCGCTCACCGTCATCGCCTTCCACCCGGACAGCGACACCGGCCCGAGCCACGAGGACCACCCGATGCTGAACCGGACGCTCGTCGGCGGGGAGTCGGCCGCGCGCCGCCCCGAGATCCACACGCGCGCGGGCGCCGGCGCGGGCGGGGAGGGCGCGCCGTGAAGTGCCCGAAATGCGGCAACAGCCACAAGAAGAAGGACGGCGCGAGCTGCTCGAGCTGCGGGCGCACGTTCGTGTTCTTCCCGCCGTCGCCGCTCATGACCGACATGCGCATGCAGACGCTCTTCCGGCGCGTCACGGCGAGCGGCACCTACGAGGTGCTCGAGGCGCAGCTCTACGGCGCCTACGCGCGCCACGCGAAGAAGCCGGGTTTCATGGGGCCCGTGCTCGGGCTCGTCGCCGGGCTCGCGCTCGGGGTCGGGGGCGGGCTCGCGGGGAGCCCCGTCGCCGTGGTCGGCGGCATCATCGCGCTCATCGCCTTCATCGTCATCGTGGCGCGCGCGGCGGCCCCCGCGGGGCCCCCCGATCCGCGCGCGTTCCACGAGCTCGTCGCGCAGTGGCGCCGCGCCGGCGAGGGCGCGGGGCTCATCGCCGCGCGCGGCCTGGACAAGGCGCCGGCGCAGGCGCGCGAGCAGGACGTCCACGACTACGGCGTCGAGCAGGTGCTCGTCGTCGACGACGACCTCCTCGTCGACTTCCTCGTGCGGAACCACTTCCACGCGGAGACGCGCACGGCCGTCGTCGCGTCGTCCGGCTACCCGGCGTACGTGATGCCGCTCGTCGAGCGCGCGCTCGCCGCCAACGCCGAGACGCCGGTCTTCGCGCTGCACGCCGCGGGGCACCACGAGGACGACCCGCGGGCGCTCGTCCCGGCGGGCCTCCGCGTCGGCGACCACCCGTTCATCGACCTCGGGTTCCGCGTGGCCGACGCCGAGCGCGTCGCGCGCTTCGCGGCCTTCGCGGAGGCGAAGGACGTAGGCGCCATGCGCCCCGCCATCCTGCCGCCGAAGGTGCTCCTCGGGGCGCTGACGGTCGCGATGCGCGAGCGCATGCCGCTCGCGGTGCCGCTCGGCGTGAGCGAGATCAAGAACCCCGACGGCAGCTCCGGGAGCGACGGCGGCGGGGACTTCCTCC
Source organism: Deltaproteobacteria bacterium (assembly GCA_020632715.1). GTDB lineage: Bacteria > Myxococcota_A > UBA9042 > PHBI01 > PHBI01 > JACKFA01. The sequence continues at coordinate 178,748 of JACKFA010000009.1, read as the reverse complement.
TCTTCCACCTCGACTCCGACTTTGGCTGAGACGTTCGGCGTCGCGCGGCGGGCGGCGCCGCAGGTGAGATAGGCGTGGGCGCGATCTTCGGCTTCTCCGGACCTCCGGACCCAGACCTCCTCGGGCGGATGGGGGCGGCGCTCTCCCATCGGGGCGCCGCGACCGCGCGCACCGACGCGGCCGCGCTCGGGACGCTCGCGTATCGCGCCGATCGCGCCGACCGCGCCGAGACCCACGGGGCCGGGCTCGCGGTCGACGCCGCGCAGGACGCGGCCCTCGCGCTCACGGGCTTCGTCCTCGGGGACGACGCCCACGGAGAGGGCGATCACCCCGACGCGGCCACGCTGCTGTCGCGCTACCTGGAGCGCGGGCCCGCGTTCTGCGAGGGCCTCCGCGGGAGCTTCGTCCTCGCGATCCGCCACGGCGAGCGCGTGACCCTCGTGCGCGACGGGCTCGGCGCGCGCACGGTCTACTGGGGCGAGCACCGCGGGCGCTTCGTCTTCGCCGTCGAGCCGAAGGGGGTCCTCGCCGTGCCGGGCTTCCCGCGGCGCCTGCGCGCGGCCGCGCTCGCGCAGTACCTCGCGATGAGCTTCATCCCGGGCGAGGGGACGATGCTCGCGGACGTCTTCGAGGTGCCCGCCGGGAGCTGGCTCGCCTGGGCGCCGGGGGAGCCCGCGCGCCAGCACCGCTGGTTCCGCTTCGAGGAGGCCGAGCTCGACCCGGCGGAGGCCGACGCGACCCCCGCCGCCGAGTGGGTCGAGCGCTTCCGCGAGGCGCACGCGCGCGCCGTCGCGGACCGCCTCCGGGTCGCGGGCCCAGGCGGCGTCGCGTTCCTCTCGGGGGGCATCGACTCGAGCGTCGTCGTGGCCGAGCTCCAGCAGCAGCTCGACGCCCCGCTCCGGACCTACGCCATCCACTTCGGCGAGGGCTACCCGCACGAGCTCCCGTACGCGCGCGCCGTGGCCGAGCAGGTCGGGACCCGCCACGAGGAGGTGCTGGTCGCGCCCGGCGACTTCCTGCCGCGCATGCGGCGCATCGTCTGGCACCTCGACGAGCCCATCGGCGACCCGGTGGCGATGCCGAACTTCGAGCTCGCGCGGCGCGTCGCGGGCGAGGCGCGCTTCGTCTGGAACGGGGAGGGCGGCGACCCGCTCTTCGGCGGCCCGAAGAACCTGTCGATGATGCTCCACCACTGGTACGGCGGGGTCGAGCGCGGGCCCGGCTTCCGCGAGCGGATGTACCTCGCGTCGTACCGGCGCGCCTACAGCGAGGTCGAGCGCCTCCTGACCCCCGACGTCCTGCGCGAGATCGCGCCCGAGCGCGACCTCGAGGGGGTGCTGACGCCGTTCTTCGAGGCCGAGCGGCCGCGCCTCTTCCTGCACAAGCTCCTCGCCATCAACATGCGCTTGAAGGGCGCCCACCTCATCCTCCCGAAGGTCGAGCGCATGCTCGCGGCGCACGGGCTCACGCCGCTGTCGCCGCTCTTCGACGAGCGCCTCGCGAGGCTCTCGTTCGCGATGCCGGCGGGGCTCAAGCTGCGCGGCGGCGTCGAGAAGATCGTGCTCAAGGAGGCGTACGCGGGGCGCGTGCCGGCCGAGGTCATCGCGCGGAAGAAGAGCGGGATGCGGGTCCCCGTGAACTTCTGGCTCCAGGGTGACATGCGCCGCTACGCGAAGAAGGCGCTCGGCAAGCGCGCGCTCCGGCGGGCCGGGATCTTCGACCCGGCGCGCGTGAAGCAGCTCCTCGACTACCGCATCGACGAGGGGCCCGGGCGCTACGGGCTCCGCCTCTGGATGCTGCTCACCTTCGAGACGTGGCGGCGCATGGTGCTCGAGGGAGAGGCGGTCTGACGACAGAGGGCGCGCGCCCCCTTTTTCGACAGCGCTGCTGCCTCGCCCGATACTCGCGGGCACCATGCGCAGGGCCTCGAAGCTCCTCCTCACCGCCGCGCTCGCGCTGCTGCTCGTGAGCGTCATCGTCTTCCACGTCGCGCTCGACCTGTCGCCGCTCGACGCCTTCTACTTCGCGGTCACGACGATGACGACGGTCGGCTACGGCGACATCTCGCTCCACGACGCGCCGCCCGGCATCAAGGTCTACGGCACGGTGCTCATGCTCGGCGGGGTCGTCGCGACGGCGGCGCTCGTCGGCCTGCTCGCGGACTACCTCGTCGGCGAGCGCATCGAGAAGCTCCTCGGAAAGGACACGCGCCCCATGAAGAACCACGTCGTCGTCTGCGGCCTCGGGCGGGTCGGGATCCGCGTCGCCGAGCACCTGCGCGCGTCGGGCTACGAGGTCGTCGCGATCGAGCACGTCGAGGCCCACCCGCACCTCGACGAGGCCAAGCGCATCGGCTGCCACGTGGTCGCCGGCGACATCCGCAGCGAGGAGGCGCTCCGCGCCGCGTTCATCGAGCAGGCGCGCGGCGTCGTCGCCTGCAGCAACGACGATCTCGCGAACCTCGACGCGGCGCTCACGGCGCGCGAGCTGAACCCGGCGATCCGCGTCGTGATGCGCATGTTCGACCAGAAGCTCGCGCAGAAGATCTCCGGCGCCTTCGATCTCTCCGCGGCCATGAGCACGTCGTCCATCGCGGCGCCCGCGTTCGCGTTCGCGGCGCTCCACCCGAACGTCGTCGGGAGCTTCGTCGTCGACGGGCGGACCGTCTTGAACGTGGAGCTCATCCTCGGGCCCGGCTCGCGCTTCGTCGGGAAGACCATCCGGGAGGTGGAGCGCTCGGTGTCCGGGCGGCTCACGGTGCTCGCGTGGGGGCCGGACGATCAGGAGCGGAAGCTCCACCCGACCGGGGACACGACGCTCGGGGAGCGCGACCACCTGCTCGTCTGCATCGCGCCGGACATGCTCGACGAGGTCGAGGACTACGCGCGCGCGTGACGGCGCGTCGTCTCCGGTCACGTACCGTCGCGCGACCGTCGGCAGCGGTCGGGGATCGGTCACGACCGTAGCGACTACGGTAGAAATGACCGCGCCGCGCGCCGCGCGCGGCCGGAGAAGCGCGTCGGAGGCGCGCACGGGGGTTGGCATGGTTATCGCTCTACGTCCGTTCCGTGACACGTGACGAGAGAGGTCCCATGCAGCTCGTGAGCGCTCTACGCAGCGAAGTCGGTCCCCGCGAGGACAACCAGGACGCGGCCATCAGCCTGCCCGAGCTCGGGCTCTTCGCGGTCGCCGACGGGATGGGTGGCTACGCCGGCGGCGGCGTCGCGAGCCGCCTCGCGCTCGAGACGATGGCGGAGTTCCTGCGGGCGAATGTCCGGGACAGCGACATCACGTGGCCGGTCGCGGGCGACAGCTCCCTCGAGCCGCCGGCGCGCCTCCTCGACGCGGCGATCCGGCTCGCGCACCAGCGGATCCGCGACGCCCGGCAGGGGCTCTGGTCGAAGATGGGGACGACCGTCGCGGCGGTCGCACAGAGCCCGCGCGGGCTCATCGTCGGGCACGTCGGGGACAGCCGCGTCTACCGCTGGCGGCAGGGCACGCTCGCGCGGCTCACGCGCGACCACACGCTCGTGCAGGACCTCATCGACGCCGGGGTCGAGAGCGAGGGGCTCGCGAAGACCCCGCTCGGGCACGTGCTGTCGCGGGCGCTGGGCGCGAGCGAGTCGGTGCAGGCGGACATCCAGATCGACGAGCCGCTCGGCGGCGACCGCTACCTGCTCTGCACGGACGGGCTCACGGGGGTCGTGACCGAGGCGCGGATCGCGGAGCTCCTGCGGACGCCCGACGTGTCGCTCGCGGCGACGATGCTGGTCGAGGAGGCGCTCGGGCGCGGCACGAGCGACAACGTGACGGTCATGGTCATCGGCGTCGAGGGCGAGCGCACGGCGGCGTGACTACGGCGGGGGCGGCTCGACGCCGACGCCGCCCGGGGGCGCTTTGTCGCCCCCGCGCGGCTTTGGTAGAACCGATCCCATGACCACGCCACCACCCCTCTCCGAGCGCCTCCGGCAGGCCCAGCGGCGGCTCGCCATCGGGCTGCCGCTCGCCGTCGTCCTCGCCTTCGTGATGCAGTGGGCCGCGGGCGGGGCGCCGTTCGAGAGCGCCGCCTGGACGGACGGCTTCGTCGCGAAGGCCGCGCCGCTCGCGCTCGTCGCGGTGATCCTGGCCGTGCAGCGCGTGGGGCTCCTGCTCGGAATCATCGCGGGCGTCGTGCTGGCGTTCGTGGCGGTGCTCGCGTTCGAGGGCGCGATGGGGAGCTGGTTCTGGGTCGGGAAGTTCTTCCTGCACGCGCTCAAGATGATCATCGTGCCGCTCGTGTTCTTCGCGATGGTGAGCGGGATCGGGAGCCTCGGGGACGTGCGGAAGCTCGGGCGGCTCGGAAAGAGCACGGTCCTCTACTTCGCGCTCACGTCGCTCGCGGCGGTCGTCATCGGGACGCTCTTCGTGAACGTGTTCCAGCCGGGCGGGTCGCTGGCGCTGCCGGGGGCCGAGGCGCCCGCGAGCGTCGCGGCGAAGACGGGCATGGGCATCGGCGACATCGTGCTCTCCTTCGTGAGCGAGAACATCGTGGGCTCGATGGCCGAGCTGAAGATGCTGCCGATCATCGTGTTCAGCCTCGTGTTCGGCGCGGTCGTGACGACGCTCGGCGCGCGCGGACGGTCCGTGATGGACTTCTGCGACGGCGCCAACGAGGCGATGATGAAGGTCGTCCACATCGTGATGCTGCTCGCGCCCGTCGGCGTCTTCGGGCTCATCGCGGGGCGCTTCGGGACGGCGCTCGCGGAGCACGGGACGGCGGCGTTCCTGAAGGAGCTCGAGGGGCTCGCGTGGTACGCGATCACGATCCTCGTGGGGCTCGCGGTGCACGGGGCGATCGTGCTGCCGCTCATCCTCAAGATGGTCACGGGGCGCTCGCCCGTGCGCTACGTGCGCGGGGTCGGCGGGGCGCTCCTGACGGCGTTCTCGACGGCGTCGTCGTCGGCGACGATCCCGCTGACGCTCGAGTCGGTCGAGGAGAACAACGGGGTCGACAAGCGCGCGTCGCAGTTCGTGATCCCGCTCGGGGCGACCGTGAACATGAACGGGACGGCGCTCTACGAGGCGGTGGCGTGCATCACCATCGCGCAGGCGTACGGCGTGCACCTGACGCTCGCCGAGCAGATCGTGGTGGTGCTGACGGCGACGCTCGCGGCCATCGGCGCGGCGGGGATCCCCGAGGCCGGGCTCGTGACGTTGGTCATGGTGCTGCAGGCGGTCGGGCTCCCGACGGAGGGGGTCGCCATCATCCTCGCCATCGACTGGCTGCTCGACCGCTTCCGGACGACCGTGAACGTGTGGGGCGACGCGGTCGGAGCGGCCGTGGTCGAGAAGCGGGCGCTCGACGTGGCGGGCGCGGGGGCGGCTGGGCCGCCGGGTTGACTTAGTCCACCGGTGTGGCTAAGGGTCGGGCATGAAGACGGTCAATGTCCACGAGGCGAAGACGAACCTCTCGAAGCTCCTCGAGCGCGCCCACCGCGGCGAGGAGATCGTCATCGCGAAGAACGGCACGCCCTTCGCGCGGCTCGTGCCGCTCGCGGCGCCGGACCGGCGAACGCCCGGGCTCGTGGACTGCGTCATCGACGACGCCTTCTTCGAGCCGCTGCCGGACGATGAGCTCGAGGCGTGGGAGCGGTGAGCTATCTCCTCGACACGCACGTCGTGCTCTGGTGGCTGACGGACGCGCCGGACCTCTCCCCCGCGGCGCGTGAGATCCTCGCCGATCCCGCGAACCGGCTCCTCGTCTCGGCCGCGTCCGCGTGGGAGGTGGCGACGAAGTTCCGCCTCGGGAAGCTCCCGTCCGCCGCGGTGATCGCGAGCGACTTCCCCGGCTGGGTCGAGCGCATGGGGGCGACGGAGCTCCCGATGACGATGGCGCACGCGGCGCGCGCGGGGGCGTTCACCGCGCCACACCGCGATCCGTTCGACCGGATGCTCGCGGCGCAGGCGCTCCTCGAAGCCGTGCCCCTCGTGAGCCGCGACGCGGAGCTCGACGCGTTCGGTGTCACGCGCCTTTGGTAGCAGGTGCTCAGCCGAGCGCGGCGAGCACCCTCGCGCGGACCTCGTCGCCGAGCCCCTCGAGGCGCGGGTAGACGAGCTCCTGCTCGCGGATCCCGTGGTGCTCGAGGAGGTGCTTCACCCGCAGCATCTGGTCGAGCACGTCGATGGCCTCGCGCCGCGTGGCGCCCTCGTCCGGCACGTCCCCGAGCGCCCGCCCCGTGTCGCCCGCGAGCGCGACCAGGCGCTCGTGCTCGCCCGCCATGATCTCGCGCGACGCGCCGCGCGGCGGCTCGCCGGCCGCGAAGAACGGCGGCAGGACGTCCGCGTCCTCTCGCTCGGCGTGGCGCGCGAGCGCCGCCGCGAAGTCCGCCCATCTGACCTTCGCGTCTGCGAGATGGAGCGCCGTCAACGCCTCTGCCGACCGCCACCAGCGCGCCTCGAGGTCATCGTGCACTGCAGCATGGACGGCGACCAGCGCCTCCCCCGCGCCGCTCATACGAACGCCACGTTCCCGCGCCCGATGATGCGCTCGACCGAGCTGATGGCGGTGTCGTCGACGATCATCTGGTAGCTCGGCGGGAGCCGCACGAGCGCCCGCCCGAGCGAGTCGACCCGCACGATCAGCTCGACCGGCACGCGCTTCGCGTCGTCCGGCACGCCGAGCGTCTCGAGCCCGGGCTGGAGCGCCGCCACGAGGTGCGGGAGGTGCTGCTTGCCCACCTTGTCGCTCGCCACCGTGAGCCGCGCGCGCGTGGCCCGCTCGGCGCGCGCGTCGCGGAGCGTCGTGCAGCTGTCGCCGAGGAGCTTCCACGTCTTCGCGTCGCCGTCCCCCTCGCGCTGGAGGCGCGCGGTCAGGAGCACCGGCTCGTCGCCGTCGAGGAACGCCTCGAAGTTGTTGAACTTCCGCGGGAAGACGATGAGCTCCATGCGCCCGGTCAGATCCTCGAGCTGGATGAACGCCATGCGCCCGTCCCCCGAGCGCGTCGGGCGCTGCCGCACGTCCACGAACACGCCGGCGATCGTGACCTCGTCGCGCTCGCCGCCCTCGCCGAGCCCGCCGATGGGCGCGCAGCCGAGGCGCCGGATGTCGTGGACGTAGCGGTCGAGCGGGTGCCCGGAGACGTAGAAGCCGAGGCACTCCTTCTCGAACCCGAGCCGCTCGCGGTCGGGCCACTCCTCCTGGAGCTCGAACGCGGGCCCGTCGTCGGCCGCCTTCTTGGCGTCCTTCGCGGGCGCCGCCGGCGCGAGCGCGCCGAAGAGGTCGAACTGCCCGGAGGCCTTGTCGCGCTGGTAGGTCTGCCCGCGCTCGATGGCGCGGTCGAGCTCCATCATCTTGTGGAGCCGCGTCCCGCCGAGCTCGTCGAAGGCGCCGCACTTGACGAGCGCCTCCATGACGCGCCGGTTGACGCGCTTGAGATCCACGCGCTCGCAGAAGTCGTAGACGTCGTCGAACGGCCCGTCCTCGCGCGCCTGCAGGATGGCCTCGACCGCGCCCCCGCCGACCCCCTTCACGGCGCCGAGCCCGAAGCGGATCGCGTTGTCGCCGGTCGTGAAGTCCATGTCGGAGTGGTTCACCGACGGCGGCAGCACGGTGATGCCCATGCTGCGCGTCTCGGCGATGAGGCGCACGATCTTGTCGGTGTTGTCGCCGTCGCAGGTGAGCAGGGCCGCCATGAACTCGACGGGGTAGTGCTGCTTGAGCCAGCCCGTCTGGTAGGTGATGAGCCCGTACGCGGCCGAGTGGGACTTGTTGAAGCCGTAGCCCGCGAACTTCTCGATGGTGTCGAAGATCTCGCTCGCCTGCGCCTCGGGGACGCCGCGCTCGGCGCAGCCCTTGGCGAAGACCTCGCGCTGCTTGGCCATCTCCGAGGCTTTCTTCTTGCCCATCGCGCGGCGGAGGATATCGGCCTGTCCGAGCGAGAAGCCGGCGAGGATGCTCGCCGACTGCATGACCTGCTCCTGGTAGACGATGACCCCGTAGGTCTCCTCGAGGATGGCCGAGAGCGACGGGTGCGGGTAGTCGATGGCCTCGCGCCCGTGCTTCCGATCGACGAAGCTGTCGACCATGCCCGCCTGGAGCGGGCCCGGGCGGTAGAGCGCCACCGCCGCGATGATGTCCTCGAAGCAGTCGGGGCGGAGCTTCCGCATGAGCGTCTTGAAGCCCGACGACTCGAGCTGGAAGACGCCGGTCGTGTCGCCGCGGCTCATGAGGTCGAAGACCGCCTGGTCGTCGAGGTCGATGAGCATGATGTCGAGCGGCTCCTCCCCCTTCTTCTTGCGGCGCGCGTTGATGAGCCCGAGGGCGTGGTCGATGACGGTGAGCGTCTTCAGGCCGAGGAAGTCGAACTTGACGAGGCCGGCCTCCTCGACCTCGTTCTTGGCGAACTGCGTGACGAGCGTGGTCTTGCCGTTCTCGTCGTGGACGGCGTAGAGCGGGACGTAGTCCCAGAGCGGCTTGTCGCCGATGACGACGCCGGCCGCGTGCATGCCGGGCTGGCGGTTCAGCCCCTCGAGCTTGCGCGCGACCTCGAAGAGGCGGGCGTAGCGCGGGTCCTCGTCGCACAGCTCGGAGAGCTTCGCCTCGGCCTTGAAGGCCGACTCGAGGGTCGTCCCGAGGTCGTCGGGGATGAGCTTGGCGGCGCGGTCGGCCTCGGCGAAGGAGAGACCGAGCACGCGCGCGACGTCGCGCACGACGGCCTTCGCCTTCATCGTGCCGTAGGTGATGATCTGCCCGACGTTGTTCTCGCCGTACTTCCCGGTGACGTAGCGGATGACCTCGTCCCGCTTGTTCATGCAGAAGTCGATGTCGAAGTCCGGCATCGACACGCGCTCGGGGTTCAGGAAGCGCTCGAACAGGAGGTTGTAGCGGATGGGGTCGATGTCGGTGATGCCGACCGAGTAGGCGACGAGCGAGCCCGCGCCGGAGCCGCGGCCAGGGCCGACGGGGACGCCGTGGGTCTTGCCGTAGTTGATGAAGTCCCAGACGATGAGGAAGTACCCCGGGAACCCCATCTGCTCGATGATGCGGAGCTCGGTCGCGAGGCGGTCGCGGTAGACGGCTTCGTCCGGCTCGAGGCCGAGGTGGCGCGCGACGGCGAGGCGCTTGTCGAGGCCCTCGGAGGCGATGTGGCCGAGGTAGCTCGCGGAGTCGAAGCCCTCGGGGACCTGGAACGTGGGGAGGTAGGTCTTGCCGAGCTCGAGGTGGACGTCGCACGCCTCGGCGATCCGGACGGTGTTCGCGATGGCGTCGGGGACGTCGGCGAAGCGCTCGGCCATCTCCTCGGCGGAGGCGAGGTAGAGGTCGTCGGTGATGCGGGCGCGCGTGTCGAGGTCGGGGACGCGCTTGCCCATCTGCACGCACATGAGGATCTCGTGCGCGGCGGCGTCGGCCTTCTTCGCGTAGTGGGCGTCGGCGGTGGCGACGAGCGGGATCTCGAGGTCCTCGGAGAGCCGGATGAGCCCCTCGTTGACGCGCTCCTGCTCCTTCACGCCGTTGCGGATGATCTCGAGGTAGAAGCCGTCCTTCCCGAAGAGGGCCTGGTAGTGGCGGGCGAGGGCGGCGCCGTCGTCGTACTTGCCGCGGAGGATGGCCTGCGGGATCTCGCCCGAGAGGTTGCCCGAGAGCGCGATGAGGCCGGCGGCGTGCTCGGTGAGGAGGCCGCGATCGATGCGCGGGCCGGGCATGCGCGAGGGGGTGTCGATGTAGGCGCGCGAGAGCAGGTAGCGGAGGTTCTTGTAGCCGAGGTCGTCACGGCAGAGGACGACGATGGTGCAGGTGCGGCGGAGCTCCGGGTCCTCGCGGTGGCCGTCGACGAGGTTCAGCTCGGCGCCGAGGATGGCCTTCACCTCGCCCTTCTTGGCGGCCTTCCAGAACTCGACGGCGCCGAAGAGGTTGTTGTGGTCGGTCATCGCGATGGCGCCGGCGCCATCTTCGGTGGCGCGCGCGACCAGGTCCGGGATCCGGACGGTCGAGTCCAGCATGCTGAACTGCGTGTGCGTGTGGAGGTGGACGAAGCTCATCGGCGCGGCTCGTGCTCGGTGCGGTGGCGTCCCGGGTGGGGCGGGCGGTGTCTCTCTCTGGCCCTCGCCCGGCGGCTCGGGGCGGGGGGCCGTGAGCGGGCTCGCGCAGGCGGCGCGAGGGCCGTTGACGGGAGCCCCTCGGGCGTCCATCCTGACCGCCCGCTATGCGAAAGTACACCCCCGAAGAGCGCGCGCAGCACCTGATCTGGATCGACATGGAGATGTCGGGCCTGGATCCGGAGACGTGCCGTCCGCTCGAGATCGCGACCATCGTCACCGACAACAACCTCATGATCCTGGCGGAGGGCCCGAACCTGGTCATCCATCAGCCGGACGAGGTGCTCGACGCGATGGACGCCTGGAACACCGAACACCACACGGCGAGCGGCCTCGTGCAGGGCGTGCGGCAGTCGAACGTGTCGTGCGCGGAGGCCGAGGCGCTGACGCTCGCGTTCCTGACGTCGTGGACGGAGCCCGGGAAGTCGCCGATGTGCGGCAACAGCGTGGGCCAGGACCGGCGCTTCCTGAACCGCTACATGCCGGCGCTCGAGAACCACTTCCACTACCGCAACATCGACATCTCCACGATCAAGGAGCTGTCGCGGCGGTGGTACCGGCTCGAGCCGCCGCCGAAGCGGTCGACGCACCGCGCCCTCGACGACATCCGCGAGTCGATCGACGAGCTCCACTTCTACCGGGTGAACCTCTTCCGGGACGACGCCGGCCCGGAGGAGTAGGGCAGGGCGCCGCGCGGCGGTGGCGAGCGCCTCGCGGCCGCGCTCAGCGCCTTGCCGTCGTCGCCTTCGGACGCCGAGGAGCGCGAGCGCGCCGAGCCCGTCGCCCTCCGTGCCCCTCCGTGTCTCCGTGTCTCCCCGTGGTTTCCGGAGGAAACCACGGCCCCGCCCGTAGGCGCGGCGGCGGAGCGGGCGGCTACCGACGCACCCCGCGCTGCAGGATCGTGTCCCGCTTCCAGTTCACGTCGTCGCGCTCGGGATAGTCGAGCGTGTAGTGGAGGCCGCGGCTCTCCTTCCGCATGAGCGCGCTGTTGACGATGAGCTCGCCGACCTGCGCGATGTTGCGGAGCTCGATGAGGTCGCGCGAGAGCGTGAACTCCCAGTAGTCGTCCTTGATCTCCTGGTTCAGGACGACGAGGCGCCGCTGCGCGCGCATGAGGCGCTTGTTGCTCCGCACGATGCCGACGTAGTTCCACATGAGCTGCCGGATCTCGTCCCAGGCGTGCGCGATGAGGACCTTCTCGTCGGCCGCGTGCGCGAGGCCGACGTTCCAGTCGGGGACCTCGGGCGTGAGATCGGGCGTGGCGCCCGCCTGCTGCTCGCCCGAGACCTCGGCCGCGCGGTGGCCGAAGACGAGCCCCTCGAGGAGCGAGTTCGACGCGAGGCGGTTCGCCCCGTGGAGCCCCGTGTGGGCGCTCTCGCCGGCCGTGAGGAGGCCCGTGAGCGGCGTCCGCCCCCAGGCGTCGGACATGACGCCGCCGCAGCAGAAGTGCGCCGCCGGGACGACCGGGATCGGCTCCTTCCGCATGTCGACGCCGAAGCCCATGAGCGCGGTGTGGACGCCCGGGAAGTGGTGCTCGAGGAAGCTCGGCGCGAGGTGCGTCATGTCGAGAAAGACGCAGTCGTCGCCGGTGCGCTTGAGCTCGTTGTCGATGGCGCGGGCGACGATGTCGCGCGGGGCGAGGTCCTTCATGGGGTGGTAGGCCGCCATGAACGCCTCGCCGTCGGCGCGGCGCAGGATCCCGCCCTCGCCGCGGCAGGCCTCCGTGATGAGGAAGTTCTTCGCGTGCGGGTGGTAGAGCGACGTCGGGTGGAACTGGTAGAACTCCATGTTCACGATCGGGACGCCCACGCGCCACGCCATCGCGATCCCGTCGCCCGTCGCGACGTCGGGGTTGGAGGTGTATCGGTAGACTTTACCGGCGCCGCCCGTCGCGAGCATGACGACGCGGCCGAGGAAGGTGTCGACCTGCCCCGAGAGGGTGTCGAGGACGTAGGCGCCGAGGCAGCGGTCGCCGCCCTGGCGGATCCCGAGCTTCTTCGTCGTGATGAGGTCGACCGCGTGGTGATCCTCGAAGAACTGGATGTTCGGGTGCTGGCGGGTGGCGGCGACGAGCCCCTCCTGCACGGCGGCGCCGGTCATGTCCTTCGCGTGCACGACGCGGCGCGCGGTGTGACCTCCCTCGCGCGTGAGGTCGAGGCGGCTCGGATCAGCGTCGTCGCGGGTGAAGTCGACGCCCATCGCGAGCAGCTCGGCGAGGCGGGCGGGGCCCTCCTCGACGCAGATCTGGACGATGTCCGGATGGTTGAGCTCGGCGCCCGCGTTGATGGTGTCCATGACGTGGGCGTCGAACGAGTCCTCCGGGTCCATGACCGTCGCGATCCCGCCCTGCGCCCAGCGCGTGTTCGTGTCGCTGCGGTCGCGCTTGGCGAGGACGCCGACCGTGCCGCGCTCGGCCATGGCGAGCGCGTACGTGAGGCCCGCGACGCCGCTCCCGATCACCAGGGTGTCGAATGAGTAACGCATGGCCGGGACTGTCGCACAGCGGCCGCGGGGCGGGAAGCGCGACGGCTCCGGGCGCGCGCGTCGGCGCTGCGATCGTTGCGGCGACCCGCGCGCCGTGGCATGGCAGGGGCATGGCCTCGAACCGCCGAAGCGCGCGATCCCTCGTGGCGGTCATCGCGACCGCGCTCATCCCCGCCGCGGTCGCGCTGGCGGGCGCGCACGCGCGCGCCGAGACGTGGGTCTGCACGAAGCGCGGCGATCCGACGCCGCAGTTCTCGAACGCGAAGAAGAAGGGTTACCGCTGCGTGCTCTACTCCACCGGGCAGAGCTTCCCGAAGGACAGCGCCGCGGGGGGGGCGACGTCGCCGCCCGATGGGGCCGCCGAGGACGGCGGCGCGACCGAGGTCGCCGCCACGGGGGGGAGCGCCGAGCCCGCCGCGAGCGGCGCGGCGCCCGCGTTCGAGCGCCGGCAGGAGCGCTTCGTCCCGCGGTTGCCGACGGCGGGGACGAGCGCCGACGAGCCGCCGTCGCGCGCGGGGCGGGAGTCGCTCTACCGGCCGTACATCGAGGAGGCGGCGGCGCTCTACGACATCCCCGAGGAGTTCATCAAGGCGATCATCCGCGTCGAGAGCAACTTCACGTACCGGGCCGTGTCGGGCGCGGGGGCGCAGGGGCTCATGCAGCTGATGCCGGTGACGGCGCGCGAGATGGGGGTCAGCGACGTGTTCGACGCGCGCCAGAACATCCTCGGCGGGACGCGCCTCCTCCGGACGCTCGCGAACCGTTACGGCGGCGACATCGTGCAGGTGCTGTCGGCCTATTGCTCGGGGAGCGGGGCGGTCGCGCGGCGCGGCGGGGCCGTGCCGAGCGAGGACGCCGATCGCTACGTGCGCGCCGTGCTCGACTTCTACTACCAGTACAAGTCGCTCGAGGGGCCCTGAGCGACGGTCATAGTCATTCGCCGTCGGGATCGGGGCCGCTGCCGCCGTGGCGCTCCGGGTAGCGGACGACGGGGGCGTCGCCGCGGACGGAGAGCGGCAGCGCGAGCCAGCAGATGACGTGCAGGACCACGGTGGCGGCCAGCACGCCGAGGACGAAGGCGAGGGGCTCGCCGTGGGTCAGGACGCCGATCGCGACGCCGACGCCGAGCGCGACGAGCAGGACGCCGATCGCGGGGCCGGCGCCGAGCGTGAGCCAGGCGGAGCAGCCGCGGCAGCGGTATTTGAGCGGGTTCAGGGAGAAGCGGCCGAGGCTCTCGAGGAGCCCGACGCGGCGCTGGCAGCGTGGGCAATGGTAGGGCATCAGGTCGCCTCGTCGGGGGTGAGCGTCTCGAGGGCGAGGGCGTGGATGGGGCCCTGCATCTTGTCGGCGAGGGCGCGGTAGACGAGGCGGTGGCGGGCGAGGTGGCCGAGGCCCGCGAAGGCGGGGGAGACGACGCGGGCCTTCCAGTGGTCCTCGCCGCCGGTGAGGTCCTCGAGGGAGACCTCGGCGTCGATGAACGAGGCTCTGAGCAGCTCTTCGAGGTCCTGGCGGGCGATCACGGGCGTTCCTCCGGCGCGCGGGCTGGGTTAGTGTAAGAGCCGATGGTGGGCTGGTCGACAGGCGGGGACGCAGGCGGCGGCGAGGTCGTCGCGGTGTTGACCATCGCGGGGAGCGACTCCGGCGGGGGAGCCGGGATCCAGGCGGATCTGCGCACGTTCTTCGCGCACGACGTGCTCGGGTGCACGGCGGTGACCGCGCTCACCGCGCAGAACACGCTGGGCGTCACGCGGGTCGAGGCGGCGAGCCCCGGGGTGGTGGTCGCGCAGATCGAGGCGGTCATGGCGGACCTGCCGGTGCGGGCCGCGAAGACGGGGATGCTGGCGACAGCGGCGATCGTCGAGGCGGTGGCCGCGACGTGGGCGCGCGTCGGGCGCGGGCCGCTGGTGGTGGATCCGGTGATGGTGTCGACGAGCGGGGCGGCGCTGCTCGAGGCGGACGCGGTCGCGGCGATGCGGGAGCGGCTGTTCCCGCTCGCGGCGGTGCTGACGCCGAACCGGGCGGAGGCGGAGGCGCTGACGGGGGAGCGCGACGCGGCGCGGGCGGCCGAGGCGCTGGCCGAGCTCGCTCCGGGCGCCGTCATCGTGGTGAAGGGGGGCGACGACGACGACCCCGCCTGGGCGAGCGACTGGGTGCGGGCCGCGGACGGCGGTGGGCGCTGGCTCAGGGCGGAGCGCGTGGCGACGCGGGCGACCCACGGGACCGGGTGCACGTTCGCGGCGGCGATCGCGGCCGGGCTCGCGCGGGGCGCGGGCGTGGGGGAGGCCATCGACGCGGCGAAGCGCTACCTCACCGGGGCGCTGCGCGCGGCGCGGCCGGTGGGTGGCGGGCACGGGCCCGTGGACCACCTGTGGGCGCTGCGGCGCGGGTAGAGCGCCGTAGGGGCGGCCCTCGTGACCGCCCGGTTCAGGTCGCGGCCGGCACCGTAGGGGCGGCCCTCGTGGCCGCCCGAATCGCCGTAGGGGCGGCCCTCGTGGCCGCCCGAATCGCCGTAGGGGCGGCCCTCGTGGCCGCCCGATCGCACGATCGAGGTCGGCGCCGTAGGGGCGGCCCCTCGTGGCCGCCCGATCAGGTCGAGGGCGGCCACGAGGGCCGCCCCTACGATACCCGATGGCTAACGACGTAAGCCGAGGACCTGCACCTGCGCCCTCCCGAGTCGGCCACTTCGCAGCCTTGGTCGGGAGGGCTCCGGCTCCGGTCTCGCCAGGCCCGAACGCTACTAGTTGTCGTCGTCGTCGTTGTCGAGATCGACGTCGTCCTCTTCCTCGTCCACCTGCGCCGTCGCGCGGCGGCCGTGGCGGGTCTCGAACGTGTAGCTCTCGAGCTCACCGTACTGGTAGGTCATGCGCTCGCGCTGGGACTCGTCGAGGACGACCACCGTCTGGCGCGTCTCCGCCGAGACAGCCTTGGCCTTGGCGATAGCCTCGGCGCGCTGCTCGAACTCCTGCACTTCCGTACCGATGGAAACCGTGTACATCGCTATCCTGGCGCTGTTGGGCCCGCTCTCGCGGCGGCTCTCCGCCGCGGTCGGCCTCGATTGAGCCGCGGGAAAATAGGAGGCAGGGCGCGCGAAGTCAAGGTGCCAGTGACGCGATCGACACCGCCCTCCGACTTCGCTCGGAGCGGCCTCCGCGGCCCCTCCGAGCCCGCGCTCCCCCGCTCAGTCCGGGCGGTTCACGAGCCACCCCTCCTGCGCGAGGTGGGTCACGATCTCCCGCGCCGCCCCCTCCGCCTCGACCGCCTCGTCGAAGACGATGTCGGCGTCGCCTGGCTCCTCCCCGACGTGCACGTGCAGCACGTGGTTCGCCCCGATGAGCGTCCGGATCGCCGCGTGGTCGGCCAGCGCGAAGGTGTTGCTCGTGCTCACCACGATCTGGCCTGCGTCGAGGAAGAGGTACGCCACCTCCGCGTAGCGCCGCACCATCTCCGCCTTGTTCATCGAGGCCGCGAGATCGCGATCCACGCCGAGGTACACGTTCCGCCCGTCGAGGAGATACACCGCGTCGCCGCGGTCGAAGAGCATGCGCTCGAGCCGCCGCGCGATCGCCGCCTTCCCGACCCCCGCGTTCCCCGTCAGCAGCACCAGCACCGGCTCGTGCCCGAAGCGCTCCGCGCGGTCGCGCTGCGTCACGTGCCCCTCGACCCACTCGAAGTCGCGCGAGCGCGCCTCCTCCCTGAGCGGAGCGAGCGCGTCGGCGAGCCCCTCGAGGATGATGCCGCCCCCCGCGACGTCGTACTGGTCGACCAGCACGAAGCGCGCGGTGTTCTCGAAGCGCTCGACCAGGTCGAACGCCACCGGGCGCTTCGCCTCGAGCACGACCTCCGCCACCTCGTGCCGCCGCACCTCCGTGCGCGCCTTGTCGGTCGTGAGGTCGCTCGCGTCGAGCACCGACTGGATCTCCGCCACCCGCACGTTCGTCTCGCACGTCGCGAGCTTCAGCTTGTACTCCCCGCCGAGCGCGAGCGGCTTCCGCCCGAGCCACACCAGGTTCGCCCGGAAGCGCGTCGACACCTGCGGGCGGTCGTCGAGGTGCGAGCAGAGCTCCCCCCGCTGAACGAAGATCTGCTCGGTCAGCGTGATGCCCACGCAGTCGGGCGCCTCGGCGGCGGTCGCCGTGGGCGCGTTGAACGCCTCGATGCTCGCCACGGTCGAGAGCTTGTTCGACGGCGAGAACACCACCTGGTCGCCCACCGCCACCCGCCCGGCGGCGATGCGCCCCGCGACGATGCGCCGCTCGTCCCCCGCGCGGTTGAACTTGTAGACGTCCTGCACCGGGAAGCGGAGCGGCTGGTTCTCGCGCTTCGGCGCCTTCCGGAAGAGGTCGACCGCCTCGAGCACCGTCGGCCCCTTGTACCACCCCATCCGCGCCGACCGGTGCGCCACGTTGTCGCCGTCGCGGGCGCTTATCGGGATGAACCGCTGCGGCACCATGCGGCACTCGGCGAGGAACGCGCGGTACTCGGCCTCGATGCGGTCGAAGACGGCCTGGTCGCACCCGACGAGGTCCATCTTGTTCACGAGCACCGTCACCTGGCGGATCCCGAGGAGCCCGAGCACGTAGCCGTGGCGGCGGCTGTTCTCGCGCACCCCCTCGTGGGCGTCGATGAGGAGCAGCGCCGCCTCCGCGCGCGCCGCGCCCGAGATCATGTTCTTCAGGAACTCGATGTGGCCCGGCGCGTCGATGATGATGTAGTCGCGCGCCGCGGTCTTGAAGAAGACCCGCGCCGAGTCGATCGTGATGCCCTGGTCCTGCTCGGCCTCGAGGGCGTCGAGGAGGAAGGCGTACTCGAACTGCTTGCCCTGCCGGGCGCAGATCGCGCGCACCTTCTCGAGCTTCCCCTCGGGGAAGCTCTCCGTGTCCGCGAGGAGCCGCCCGACGAGCGTCGACTTCCCGTGGTCCACGTGGCCGACGATCACGATGTTCATCTTCTCGCGCAGCGAGGCCAGCGCGGCCTCCTCGCGCGCGTCCGCCGCCGTCGTGCCTTCCACGCCCGTGCTCTCCGATGTGACCGCGGTCATCTGGCTCACATGTACCCTTCGCGGCGGAGCTTCTCCATCGCGTGCGGATCCTCTTGGTCCTGCGCGCGCCCCGCGCGCTCGGCGGTGGTCGTGCGCTTGAGCTCCGCGATGATGTCCGTCGGCGTCGTCGCCGTGCTCCGGATGCAGCCCGTGCAGGGCTCGCACCCGAGCGAGCGGTAGCGCGTGCCCTCGCCGCGGTCGAAGTAGAGGTCGATGATGGGGATGTTCTCGCGCTCGATGTACTCCCAGATGTTGATCTCGGTCCAATCGAGCAGCGGGTGGACCCGGACGTGCGTCCCCGGCGCGAAGTCCGTCTTGAACTGGTTCCAGAACTCGGGCGGCTGGTCGGCCACGTCCCAGTCGTTGTTCTTGTCGCGCGGCGAGAAGTAGCGCTCCTTGCTGCGCGAGCCCTCCTCGTCGGCGCGCGCGCCCACGATGACGCCCGTGAACGGCTCCGGCGCCGGGTCCTCCTCGTACTGCCCGGCCGCGTTCATCACGAGGCGCGGCCAGGTGCCGTCGAGCGTGCGCCGGAGGGCCTCGGTCTTGAGCGCCGAGCAGCACGTGAGGCGCCCGCGCGTGTGGTTCATGCCGTCGGCGAGGGCCGCGCGGTTCTGCCCGACCACCATGGTGAGGCCCCAGCGGCGCGCGAGGTCGTCGCGGTAGCTGATCATGCTCGGGATCTTGTAGCTCGTGTCGATGTGCACGAGCGGCATCGGCACGTGGCCGAAGAACGCCTTCCGCGCGAGCCACAGCATGACGGTCGAGTCCTTGCCGATCGACCACAGCATGCACAGGCTCTTGAAGTGCTTGTAGGCCTCTCGGAGGATGTAGACGCTCTGGTTCTCGAGCTCTCGGAGGTGGTCGGACACGTGGGTCGCTCCAGGCCGCGCGGGCGGTCGTCGCGGCGGCGCGGTACCTTAGCGCCGAGATCGCCTCCAGGAAAGCGCGGTGTTTCAATCCGTTTCACCGTCCTCGTGGCGGCCGCGACGCCGGGGACGCTGGCAAGATTCCGCGCGGCGCGCTACTTAGGAGGAGACCTCGGCGCGCGGCACTCCTCTCGGTGGCTCGCGCGGTGACACCGGTCGGAGGGGACCAGGCTCCGGATGTTCGACAGCACGACGCCCCCGCCAGTCATGCGCGGCGATCTCTTCGCGCTGCTCGACCCGGACGCCGAAGACGCCGCCGTGACCCCGGTCTCCATCGCCGCGAACGCTCAGCGCCTCGTCGAGCTCGTGACGCTCGGCGAGCGCGCCCCCGGCACGCCCGCGGTGATGCGCTGCCTCGAGGACATCGCGGAGCTCGGCGACGACGGCACGACCGTCGGCGAGGCGTTCACGCGGCTCGCGGCGATCCGGCGCGCTCTGGTCGCGCTCGGCGACGCGAAGGGGCACGTGCTGCCGTGGCCGCGCCTGCGCGATCGCACCGTGGTCCTGCCGCAGAAGCGCTCGGCGAGCGTCGTGCGGACGCTGCCCGCGGGCGAGGGCTACTTCGTGCTCACCTGCGAGGCGTCGGAGGCCAAGCAGGGCGCGCCCTCCGAGCTCCCCGCCGGCGAGCCCGACCGCGACGACGTCGCCATCGGCGCCGCCATCGTGCCGCCGGTCGACACGACGTTCCGCCTCTTCCGCTTCGGCGGGCAGCCGAGTGACATCCGGCTCGTGATGCGCATCGTGCAGGAGGCCGGGACCTACCGCCCGGTGCTCGCGCACGGCGACGGCTCGCGCGTCGCCGTCGTGTCGCGCGACGTGGTCGGGATCTTCGACGAGAGCGGGACCGCCGTGCTCTCGGGGCGTGTGCCCCTCGACATGGGCGTCGACAGCGGGAGCGAGGTGACGTCGGTCGCCCTCGAGGGGGACGTGCTCGCCCTCAACCTGCGGCCGGCGGGCGGGCGGCCGGTCGAGCTCGCGCTCATGAACCTCACGCAGAAGAAGGGCTTCCCCATCGGGGTCGTGGGGGATGAGGCGTCCGCGATGGTGCTCGGGGAGCGCTCGGCGTTCGTGGTCGACGGGCTCAACCTCCTGCGGGTGCCGCTCTTCCAGAACGACGCGACGATCGAGGTGTTGCGGCTCCGGCCGTGGTTCGCCGAGTACCCCTGGTCGCCGCACAACTACGTCGGCTGGGACGCGGGGCGCGTCTGGGTGAGCAACGGGCGCAAGCTCGTGGTCGTGGCGGACGACCTCTCGGCGGTGCTCGGCGAGCTCTCGCTCCCGGAGCCGATCGTGGACATGCACGTGCGCGACGGGGAGATGGTGCTCGTGACGCACGACGCCGGCGTGTCGGTCGCGACCATCGCCGTGTACGACGTGAGCTGAGGCGCCGGGGGCGCCGAGGGAGGAGAGAGCGATGCGAGCGCGGGCACAGGCGGCCGTGGAGGCCCTGCAGGACGCGATCTGCGCGGCGCTCGAGCGCCTCGATGGGGAGGCGCGCTTCCGGGAGGATCCGTGGGAGCGGCCAGGCGGCGGCGGCGGGCGCACGCGCGTGCTCGAGGGCGGGGGCGTGTTCGAGAAGGCGGGGGTGAACACGTCGGCCGTGCACGGGCCGGTGCCGGAGCCGATGCGCGACAAGATGCCCGGCGACGGGGACACCTTCTTCGCGACCGGCGTGTCGCTGGTCATCCACCCGCGGAACCCGCACGTGCCGACGACCCACGCGAACTTCCGCTACATCGAGCGCGGGTCGCTCGGGTGGTTCGGCGGCGGCGCCGACCTCACGCCGTACGTGCTCGTCGAGGAGGACGCGCGCCACTTCCACCGGACGCTGAAGGCCGCCTGCGACGCGACGGACCCGGCGTTCTACCCGCGGTTCAAGGCGTGGTGCGACCGCTACTTCCATCTCCCGCACCGAGGCGAGGCGCGCGGGGTCGGGGGGATCTTCTTCGACTGGATCTCGCCCGACGAGGCGCACGACGAGAACGCCCTCTTCTCGTGGTGGCGCCGCACGGGGGAGGCGTTCCTGCCGGCGTACGAGCCGATCGTGCTCGCGCGGATGGGGCTCGAGGCCGATGACGCGCTGCGTCATTGGCAGCTCGTCCGGCGCGGGCGCTACGTGGAGTTCAACCTGCTCCACGACCGCGGGACGAAGTTCGGCCTCGAGTCGGACGGCCGCACCGAGTCCATCTTGATGTCGCTCCCGCCGCTCGTGCGCTGGGACTACGACGTCACGCCCGCGCCGGGGACGCCAGAGGCGGCGCTCGTCGACGTGCTGATGAACCCGCGCGAGTGGGCGTGATCGCGTGCGAACGCCGCGATTGGCTCGGTCGACGTAAGGCGAAGGGCCCTGCACCTGCGCATCCCCGCCTGGCCGCTCCGCGGCCCGGTCGGCGGGGCCGCTCCGGTGCTGGTCCCTTCGCCCCGATCGCTTAGGGAATCTGCAGCGTAAACGCGGCCGAGGGCGGCGCGGACTCGCCGCTGCTCGACAGGGCGATCGCCGTGGCCGCGCCAGCGCCCGCGACGCCGATGATGGTCCAGAACCACCACTGCTCGTAGAACTCGCCGTCGTCCGAGCTCGTCGTCGGCATCTCGCGCAGCTGGAAGTCGAGGACGTACTCCTCGCCCGCGCGGATATCGACCTCCCGGCTCTCGTCGTAGAAGCCCGGGCGCCCGACGGTCACGACCTTCTTCCCGACCGCGATGTCCTTGTCGAAGGGCGTCACGCCCTCGACCTTCCCGTCGATCTTCACCGTCGCGCCCGGGTCCTTCGTGTTCACCTTCACGATGCCCGCGAACGGCACGAGGTCGATCTCGAGCTCGGTCTCGTCCCCCGCCGCGACCTCGAACGTGTCGATGTACTCGGTCCAGCCGCGCAGCGACACGCGGATCTTGTGGACGCCCGGCGACAGCACGATCGGCCCCTTGATGGGGAGCGTGCCCTTCGGCTCGCCGTCGATCTCGACGAGCGCCCCGTTCGTCGTGCTGAAGATCGTGACGCCACCCGGCGCCTCGACCTTCGGCTCGGGCGCCTTCGGGCGCGCCGCCAGCACCGTCGCCTGCGGCGCGAACGCCATGAGCGCCGCCGCCAGGGTGGCCGCCGAGAGCCTCGCGGGAGAAGTGAGGAGCGCGCGCATCGATGGAGCCTCCGAGCGGATGAGCCCTCCGGTTATCGCAGAAGCGGCCGGCTCGCCGCAAGCCGCCCGGGTCAAGCGCCCGGGAGGTCGCCGAAGCGCTCCGAGGTGAGGAGCGGGAGCTCGGCGCGGATCCGCTCGGACGGCCACGTCCACCAGCGGCTCGCCTCCACCGCCTGCTGCCGGGCCTCGTCGAAGCGGTAGCGGATGAGCCGCGCCGGGGCCCCGCCGACGACCGCGTACGGCGGGACGTCGCGCGTCACGACCGAGCCGGCGGCCACGGCGGCGCCGTTGCCGAGGGCGACGCCGCTCATGATCATCGCGCCCGTGCCGAGCCAGACGTCGTTGCCGACGGTGATCGGCCCGCTCTCGCCGAGGTCCTCGGCGTACCCCTCCTCGCCCTCGAAGATGAGGTGCAGCGGGTACTGCGACACCCTCTCGAGCGCGTGCCGCCCGCCGAGCAGGAACTCGACCCCGAGCGCGATGGAGCAGAAGGCGCCGATCTGGAGCGTCGGGCCGTAGGGCCACGAGTGCACGCCGAAGGTGCCGTAGCTGTAGCGCTGGGCCGCGCCGATGAAGCGGCCGTCGGCGATGAGGGGGCGCGTCTCGTCGACCGCCTTCAGGTTCACGGTGTACTTCGCCACGCGGTCTGGCCTCGCTCTCCCGGGGGCGGCCATCATCGCGCGGCGGAGAGCGGCTTGGCAAACCCCCGCGCGCGGCGCGAGGCCAGTCGTGGGCCGCGCCATGACGGGAGGAATCCAATGGTTGACGGCGGGTTCTAGTTGGGCGACTCGAAAGGCCCACGCCCGCCGCGACATGCCGTCGGCAAGGAGATGCCAATGCCCCGGGTGCCCTCCCTCGCTCCCGCGCTCGCCCTCACCCTCGCGCTCGGCTTCGCCACAGGCCCCCTCGCGCCCGGCGCGCGCGCTGCCGACCCCGGCGGCGCCGTCATCGGGGACGCCGACGAGGGGCTGCAGGTCATCGTCGGGCCGGGCGGCACGAGCTTCGAGTCGCTCGCGGTCCCCGACGCGCGCTGCGTGGGCGGCGCCGACGCCGCCGCGTGCCAGGAGCTCATGAGCGTCATCCGGCGCGACATGACGATCTCCTTCTTCTTCTCGGTGATCCCGACGCGCAGCTACCTCGTGTCGTCCGAAGAGGAGCCGCTCGCGACGCCGTCGTTCCCCGACTGGAACAACATCGGCGCCGCCTACCTCATCAAGGGCGAGGTCTCCGGGGCGGGGCCGTACAAGGTGGAGCTCCGCCTCTACAGCGTCGCGTCGAAGAGCGTCGTCCCGGTCGACGAGCAGTCGTTCTCGGATGTCGCCAAGGGCGGCCTCCGCTCGGTCGCGCACCGCTTCTGCAACGCCGTCCTGAAGGCGCGCACCGGCAAGCCCGGCGTCTTCGACACGCGCATCGCCTACGACCGGAAGCTCGCGCTGGGCGTCAAGGGCGTCGGCGTCGTGGACATGGACGGGCACAACCGCTCGGTGCTGATCTCGAACGGCTCGATCAACATGCTGCCGGCGTGGGGCTTCGGCGGGCTCATGTACACGTCGTTCGTCGGCGGCTTCCCGGAGCTCTACTTCGGCAAGCGCAAGCTCTCGCGCGACACGGGGCACTACCGGAAGGTCGCGGTGAGCCCGGACGGCGGCCGCCTCGTCGCGAGCGTGAGCTACGGTGGGCAGTCGGACCTCTACCTGCTCTCGAAGGACGGGCAGGTCGTGAAGAACCTGACGAACAGCGAGGCGGACGAGGTCTCGCCCACGTTCTCGCCCGACGGGGGGCGCATCGCCTACGTCTCGTCGGCCGCCGGGAGCCCGCAGATCTACGTGATGGCCGTCGACGGCGGCGGCGGGAGCCGGCTCACGCACGCGGGCGGGTACAACTACGCCCCCGACTGGGGCTCGAACGGGCTCATCGCGTTCGCGGCGATGGATGACGGCGCGTCCGACATCTTCACGGTCACCGAGGGCGGCGAGATCAACCGCGTCACGCAGAACCAGGGCTCGAACAAGGACCCGTCCTGGAGCCGCGACGGGCGCTACATCGCGTTCGTGTCGGCGCGCCCCGAGGGGAACGGCATCTACATCGCGAGCGCCGACGGGCGCTACCAGATCCTCGTGAGCAAGGGCGGTGGCTACGGCAGCCTCGCGTGGGAGCGCTGAGCTTGCGTGGGTGGCGGGCGCTGGGCGCGGTCGCGGTCGCGGGGCTCGTCGCGGTCGCGGGGGGCCTCATCGGCGGCGCCTGTGGCGAGACGTCGAGCGATGACGCGCTGACGCCCGAGGCGCGCGCCGGGAGAGCGCTCGACGCGGGGGACCCGCTGAGGGCGGTCGACATCCTGCGCGACGCGACCGAGCCGCGGCTCGTGGCGTTGCGAGGACGCGCGCAGGTGGCCCGCCACCGTTGGAGCGACGCGGAGCAGGAGCTCACGGCCCTCGGGGCCGACCCGGCCGCGGCGTCGCTGCGGTGCGATCTCGCGGTCGCGCGGCGCGACGTGGCGTCCGAGCGCCTGTGCAAGGCGGCCATCGCCGCGGATCCGGCCGACCTGCGCGCGAAGCTCGATCTCGCCCGGGCGCTCGACGACCTCGGGCGGCCGGCCGAGGGGGAGAAGCTCCTGCGCGACCTGCTCGTGGACCAGGGCGACGATGACCGCGTCTGGGCCGCGCTCGTCGACCACTACGAGCACTTCGGCTGGATCCGCGAGGCGGTGGACACGCTCGCGACGTGGCGGATGCGCCGCCCGTTCACCGCGAAGGTCGGTGAGCGGCTCGCGGCCGCGCTCCGCCGCAAGGTGCGGGGCGATCTGCTCGAGAAGCGCTGGCTCGAGGCGTCCGTCGCGGCCCGGTGGCTCCTCGCCGAGGTCCCGAGCGAGGCGGTGACGCGGTTCTACCTCGCGGACGCGCTCGACGGCCTCGGGAAGAAGGCGGAGGCGGAGGCGGAGCGGAAGGCCGCGGAGGCCGCGGGCGCGAAGAAGCCGCCGCCAGTGAACGCGCCGCGGGAGCTCTCGGGGCCGCCGGACGGCCACGAGCATTGACGGAGCCCGCGCGGTCGTGAACATCGCGGTCGCCTTCGGAGCGGTTCGGGCGCTATAGTCCCGGCTCTCCGCTGGGAGCTCTCCGATGACGTCCACCCGCCTCCTCACAGCGCTCGCTGCCGCGCTGCTCCTCGTCGTCTCTTCGGCCCGCGCGTCGACGCCGAAGGTCTTCCAGTACGACCAGTGGAGCTCCGACTTCAACCAGGCGCTGAGCGAGATCAACGGCCAGAGCGTGCACACGCAGCCGGGCTTCGTGCAGGGCGAGGCGTTCGGCGTCGTCTTCAAGCCGCGGGATCAGGAGTATCCCATCGAGATCACGGGGATCCAGCTCATCATGGCGGCCCCGCCGATGGCGCCGGACCTCACGGCGAACGCGATGATCGAGATCTACAACTCGGCGAACCCGGGGCCCGCGCCCGGCGTCGCGCCGATGTTCTCGATCTCGACGCAGGACCTCTTCAACCAGCAGACCCAGTCGCTCGGGCTCGAGCTCATCGGCAACTACGGGATCCTCATCCAGTTCGATCTCAGCGACCCCGAGAACCACCCGGCCTTCATCACCGAGGGGAACATCTGGGTGGTCGTGCGCTTCACGGACGCGGCGACCGACGGGCTCTCGTCGTGGGGTGACATCCAGTGCCTGCAGATCCTGCCCTACACGTGCGGCTGTCAGAACGTCGGGACCGTGCAGGACAGCCTCATCACGCCGCACGCGAACGTGGTCGACATCATCACGCCGGCGGGGCAGTGCTCGGGGAGCCGGCAGTGGGCGTGGATGGAGGACGTGGGCATCACGGGGGACGTGTTCCTGCGGCTCATGACGAACGTGGCGAAGCCGCCCTGCGAGCCGGACTGCACCGACAAGGAGTGCGGTGACGACGGCTGCGGCGGGGTGTGCGGCCCCGGCTGCGCCGAGGGGCTGTCCTGCTGGGACAACGCGTGCGTCAGCTGCGTGCCCGACTGCACGAGCAAGCAGTGCGGCGACGACGGCTGCGGCGGATCGTGCGGCAACTGCACGGGCAACCGGGTGTGCGAGGACTTCTTCTGCGTCGTGCCGTGCACCCCGGACTGCGCGGGGCGCGAGTGCGGGAGCGACGGCTGCGGCGGGACGTGCGGGCCCGGCTGCGCGAGCGGGGAGACGTGCCTCTCGGACGGCACGTGCGACGCGCCGTGCGCGCCCGACTGCACCGGGAAGCGCTGCGGTGACGACGGCTGCGGCGGGACGTGCGGGCCGGGCTGCGTGTCCGGGCAGACGTGCACGGCGGCGGGGCAGTGCCAGACGGCGTGCGCGCCGGCGTGCGCGGGGAAGGACTGCGGCGACGACGGCTGCGGCGGCGTCTGCGGCACGTGCAGCGGCGACGACGTGTGCCACGCGGGGGCCTGCGAGCCGCTGTGCGCGCCGGCGTGCGGGGGCAAGGTGTGCGGCGACGACGGCTGCGGCGGGAGCTGCGGGACGTGCGCCGGGGGCGGCGCGTGTAGCGCCGGGCAGTGCGTGGCGCTCGTCATCGACGACGTGTCGCCGGACGGGGGGGCCAACGACAAGGCGACGGCCATCGCGATCACCGGGGCGGGCTTCGAGCAGGGCGCGAGCGTGCTCGTCGGCGGCACGGCGCTCAGCGGGGCGGTGGTGACGTCGTCGTCGCTCATCACGGCGTCGGTGCCGGCTGGGCTCGAGCCCGACACGTACACGGTGATCGTGACGAACCCGGGAGGCGCGACGGCGAGCCTGCGGAACGCGTTCATGGTGCGCGCGGCGGCGGCCGGGACGGGCGGCGCGAAGGACAGCGGCTGCGCGGGCGGCGGCGCGGGCGGCGGCGCGCTCGCCTGGGCGTTGTCGTTCGCTGTGGCTGGGCTCGCCTTGTCGCGGCGGCGGCGGGCGCGCGGGTGAGTGACCGCGGCGCGCGCCTCGCCGTTGACGCGGCTGGGGAGGGGCCCGTATACAGCGCCGCGTGACGACGACCCCCTACGAGCGCCCCGTGCTGTCGCGCTACCTCGACCCGCTCGAGCTCGTGTGGCTCGCGACGGCGCGGCGGCTCGGGCTCACGATCCGGCGCGACGCGTCGATCTTCTCGCGGACGGACGGGAGCGGGATGCTCTGGTTCGGGCCGCGAGACGACCTCGACGAGGACGACACGCTCTGCCAGATGCTCCTCCATGAGCTCTGCCACTGGGTCGTGAACGGCGTTCACACGTTCTCGGAGGCGGACTGGGGGTTCCCGCTCGAGGACTACGACGATCCGCGGGAGTACGGCTGTCTCAGGCTCCAGGCGTGGCTCGCGGACCGGCACGGGCTCCGGGGGATGCTCGGGCCGACGGGGAAGTACCGCGAGTACTTCGACAGGCTCGGGGCGGACCCGCTCGAGCCGCTCGACGACGGCGACGAGGAGCGCGCGATCGTCGCGATCGCGGCGAGGGCGATCGCGGAGGTGCAGGCGCCGCCGTACTCGCCGGCGATCGACGAGGCGCTCGCGGCGACGGCGGCGATGCGGCAGGTGGTGACGCCGTTCCTCGCGGACTACGCGACGGAGCTCGACGACGACACGCTCCCGAGCCTCTGGGGGCGGTAGGGACGACCCGCGCGCCGAGGCGTCCGCCCGTCCCCGCGGGCGGCCACGAGGGCCGCCCCTACGCGGTGATGGCGGGTCCGTGCGCCTAGCGGGTGCGCCGAGGCGTCCGTCGCGTCCCCGCGGGCGGCCACGAGGGCCGCCGGGTCTGACGGTGGTGATGGCGGGTCCGTGCGCGTCCCGCGCTGCGCGCGCGACGTGCCCCTACGCGAGGCGGGTCCGTCCGAGGCGCGCCGTCTGCCCGCGGGCGGCCACGAGGGCCGCCCCTACGCGGTGATGGCGGGTCCGTGCGCCTAGCGGGTGCGCCGAGGCGTCCGTCGCGTCCCCGCGGGCGGCCACGAGGGCCGCCTCTACGCGGTGATGGCGGGTCCGTGCGCCTACCGCGCTGCGCGCGCGGGTGCGCCGAGGCGTCCGCCCGTCCCCGCGGGCGGCCACGAGGGCCGCCCCTACGCGGTGATGGCGGGTCCGGGCCGAGGCCGCGCCGAGGCGTCTGCCCGTCCCCGCGGGCGGCCACGAGGGCCGCCCCTACGCGGTCTGTGCGCTCGCGCACGGGCCCCCCGCTCGGCCCCTTCGCGCGCGGTCGCGCCGGGGCGCTCCGGGCTCCGGGCGCCGACCTGCCGCTGCTATTGCCGTATCGGTCGTCGCCCTGCGCCCTCCGCGCCCCAGCGGCGTCCACGCGCTTCGCGCGCGGTCGCGCCGGGGCTCTCCGGGCTCCGGGCGCCGACCTGCCGTTGCTATTGCCAGAACCCGACGCCCACGCTCAGGTTCGTGTAGTCGCTCGCCACGTCGAAGGCGAACGTCGCCTTCAGCTGCCAGAGCCAGAGCCGGAACAGGCGCACCTCGACGCCGCCCGTCAGGTGCGGTCGATAGAGCCCCGCGTCATCGACCCGCACCGGCTCGAGGTAGCTGCCCATCCGCACCCGCAGCAGGTTCGAGAACACCTCCGACTCCGCCCCGAGGTGCACCGACACCGACGCGCTCCCCCCCGCCGCGCGCGGCTCCCCCACGACCAGCCCCTCGAGGTTCACCGCCCCCGGGCTCGATCCCGTGAACACGAGATCCGCCGCGAAGAGCAGATACCGCAGGTCCCCCTCGAGCTCGTCACTCGGGCGCCCGTCCCCCGACCGGAGCGGCGCGTTGTAGCGCCGCTCCGGGTCCGCCGGCAGGAACCAGCTCGCGCCGAGCCCGAGCTCCCACGGCGCGTGCGCCGCCCGGAAGCCACGCGCCTCGGGGAGGTTGCCGAGCTTCGTGTCGCGGTCGTCGACGTCCGCGCCGAAGCGCAGGTTCGCGCCGAACCGCCAGTCGAGCCACGTCGGGCGCCACAGCACCCCCATGTCCACCGTCGTGCCCGTGAGCGAGAGCTCGGCGAAGTCGTCCCCCTGCGACGCCGTCGTCTCGCTCAGGATCCTCACGTTGACGCCCGCGCCCGTCAGGAGCTCGCCGTCCGCGAACGCGTAGCCGACGCCGATGAGCACGTCGCCGAAGTCCGCCGTGACCGCGCTCGCGTCGGTGTCGCTCGACGCCTCGTAGGAGATGATCTGCGCGAGCAACCCCACCGCGAAGGGCCCGAAGAGCACCGACAGCCCGAAGGTGTTGGCGTTGACGCTCACGTCGTCGCCCGCCACCCGCCCGTCGCCGTCGAAGTCGATCTCCTGCCCGGGCGTGATCGTGAAGTCGAAGGTCAGGTCGTAGTCGAGCCAGTCGACCGACGTGCGCGACCGGTTCGCGAGCGCCGCCTTGTTGCGGAACGTCGCGTCGATCCCCTCGCCGACCCCCGTGAACGCGCCGCCGAGCCCCACGATGCGCGACGACGAGATCACCGGCCCCCGGTAGAAGTCGACCGTCCGATCCGGCGGCTCCTGCGCGCGCGCAGCGCCGGCCGACCCCGCGATCAGCGCGGCGAGACCGAGGTGAGCGACCACGCGGCGCGCCGCGCGGCCGGAGCCGGTGAGCTGGAACACCCCGTGATTGTCGCCGAGCGCCCACCAAAAAAGAACCGGCCCGATGGCGTTCGCCACCGAGCCGGCAGCGCCGGCGCTGGGGGGGGCGCGACGACCGCGGCCGCCGCGCGCGCATGGCGCAAAAAGAAACGGGCTCGGAAGCCGAAGCCCCCGAGCCCGTCGTGTCGCGGTTGAAGAAGCATCACCCAGGCGGTGCTCCCCTTCGAAGAACGAACCATCCGCGCGCGCTGCGAGCTCGGTGTCACCACCGGGTTCGCGCGCCTCTCATCGCGTTGGCGTGGGCTTCAGAGTGTTCCGTCGGTCATCTAGCGCCTCATGGGTTCAGCGCTCCCGCCATGGCCTCCCGGCTCTCGCCGGCGACCTCCGCGGTGTTCGATCGGCAGCGCAACCCTGGTCCGGCCGCCCCTATCGGGACGCCCGGAGTCGGGCTGCGCTACCACCGAGTGGGCTCAATCGGTTGAGTGATTGAGCCGATCCTCTCGTGCCCTTCGACTCGCGTTCAGAGTTGAGACGCGGCGGATGTGCTGCCGAGCGATACCCGCGCGAAAACGCGCGCGCACACCCGTCAGACCGTCCTCCCGTGGGGTTTCGGTGCCCTTCGACGCATGAAGCAGGGGGCAGCGACCGCCACGCCGATCGCTCGTCGTGGCACGCCGGGATTCCAACCCCGGCTACGCGGCGCCTCCAGGTTTTCTCAACCTCCTGGCGCTTTGCTCCGCCCCTTGCCGTCCGGCCTTGTTTCGTGCCGGTGGCGCCCATGGGCTTTCTCGTCTCCAGAGGTTTTCCCTCCGCGGTAGCGAGCCACGGCTTTCACCGCGACCTGCCCTCCTTGTCGTTCCCGGCCTCGCTCGAGCGAGTCGAGCTGGCCTGGCCGCCATCCGGAGATGGCCTGGCCCGCGACTTCGAGGATTTGCGCACCCGCAGAGTCCGTGGCGCCGTCTGCGGTGTTACCCGCAGAGACCGCTCGCGCCGGAGCGCGAGGCGGCGAGCAGCGCTCGAGCCTCTCATGACGTTCTCCCCTCCGAGGTCTCCCTCGTCGGCCTCGGCCCCACGCATGACCGCGGGGCCTCCTTTCCTGGGCTTCAGCACGCCGCCGTCCTATCGACCACGCGCCGGCCGAAGCCGACGCGCTGAACGCAGCGACCGAGGTCGCCGCGAACGGGACGATCATCCCGTGGCGCGCTTGCTCTTCAAAGTGTCAGAGAGCCGGCGAGTGGGGGCTCCTCTCCGAGAAGAGGCGCTCCACCCTCCCTGGGGTTTCCGTCCATCTCCACACGTCCCGCCCGGAGGCGATCCGCGAGAGCTCGGGACCCCGTCTCGGTGACGCGTTCCGTCAACCGCAAGAGGAAAATGCACCGCCGCCGGCGCCGTTGCAACCGAGAAAATGCCTGTGGAAAACGTGAGTTTACGGACGTTTGCGCCCTGTAACGTTCCTCACATCTTTTCCACAGGCAATCCACAGAGGCAATCCACAGGCGCTTCCGCGGCGCCGACCCGCCCCGATGGATCGCAAGGGGCGCAACCCCCGGAGATCACGCGCGATCAGCCCTGATCCGGAACGTCGATCGCGTCAGGCGTCGCGGATCATCGCGTCGAGGCGCCGGAGCCCCTCCTCGACCGCCGCGAGCTCGGGCCCGAAGCTCACCCGCACGTAGCTCCGGAGCCGGCTCGGGATGTGGCGCCGGCGCTTGCCGGGATCCACGTCGAAGAACTCGCCCGGCACCACGATCACCTGCCGCTCGAGCGCCTCCGCGAAGAAGTCCATGCCGTTCCGGAGCTTCTCCGGCAGGTCCTCGAGGCTCACGAAGCCGTAGAACGCGCCCTGCGGCAGGTTGTCGAAGCGGAGCCCCATCGCGTTCGCGCGCTCGATGAGGAGCGCCCGCTTCTTCCCGAACGCCGCCTGGATGGCGCGCGCCTCGGTGTCAGCCACCTCGGGGGCGAGGAGCGGGATCGCCGCCGCCTGGATCGGGTGCGGCGCGCCCCCATCGAGGTAGCTCCCGGCCGACGTCACGCGCTCGATGAGCGCCTTCGGCCCGATCGTCCACGAGAGCCGCCACCCCGGGTAGCGCCAGTTCTTCGTGAGCCCGTCGATGACCACGACCGGGTCGCTCTCGACGTCCTCCACGTAGCGGCAGGCGCTGTTCGACGGCCCGTCCGCGGTCGCCATCTCGTCATAGAGGTAGTGCGCGTAGAACTCGTCGAAGATGAGCTGGCACGAGGTGTCGCGCGCGATGTCGATCCACGCCCGCAGCTCGCCGCCGCGCAGCACGCGCCCCGTCGGGTTGCACGGGTTCGACAGCAGGATCGCCCCGAGCCCCATGCCGACGATGTTCGTCCGCAGCTGCGCCGGCGTCATGTGGAAGCCGTCCTTCGCGGACAGCACGAGCGGGATGGGCACGAAGCGCTCGAACGTCTCGAGGAGCTCGGCGTACGCGGTGTAGTCGGGCAGGAGGTGCCCGAGGTTCACCTGGTCGAGCGCCGCCGCGACCCGCACGAGCGCGAGCCGCCCGCCCGCCGCGATGGCGACGTTCTCCGCCGAGTACTGCGTCGGCATCCCGCGCCGGTAGCGCGCGTTGTAGAGGTTCGCGACCGCCTCCCGCAGCTCCCACGTGCCGCCGACCGGCGCGTACTCATGCCGCGACGGGTCCACCGCGACGTGCTCGAGGCGCGCGGACGAGCCGGGCAGGGGCCCCGTCTCCGGCGCCCCCTGGCCGAGGTTGCACCAGTCCGCGTGCCCATAGTGGAACCCGCGGCGCGCCGCCTCGCCCATGACGTAGATGACGCCGGTGCGGGGGACGGTGCGGTAGGCGTTGAGCGGCTCGGAGCCTTCGGGTGCGTTCATCGGCACCGCATAGCGGGCGCCCGGGGCGGTGTCAAACCTCTCGTGCAGCCCTCCCTTGCGGGCTCGTCGGGCATGCGGGAGAGTCGGGCCATGGCCCAGCTGTCGTTCCTCATCCGCGATGCCCCCGACCTCCCGCCGCCGCCGCCGCCGCTCGCCCTCTCGCGCCGCGGGGCCGACCTCCGCGTCACGGGCGTCTGGGACGCGCCCCTCGCCGCCGCTCGCGCCGATCTCGCCGCCTTCCTCGAGCTCCTCCCCGACGATCACCCCGTCGTGGACCTGCTCACCGGCCTCGGCGAGACCGCCGGCGAGGCCGCGCGCCGCCTCTCGCGCCCCGCCACCCCCGCGACCGCGCTCCACGCGCGCCACGCCGTCATCGAGGGGCGCGTCTGGGTGCGCCTCTTCGGCCTCTACCAGATGGCCGTCCCCGACCTCGTCTGCGCCGTCGAGCCCGACGTCCCGCTCGCCGCCGTCTACGACCTCCTGACGCGCCTCGGCGCCGCCCTCCTCGCGCGCGAGGCCGGCTTCCCGGACGACCGCCCCGTGCCCTTCGGCTACTGGCTCCTCGGCTTCGGCGACGCGTCCATCGCCGACGACGACTTCTGGGGCCTCTTCCGCGAGGCCCTCCAGAGCGCGCACCTCGCCGGCGCCTTCGACGACCGCATGGAGACCCCCGCTCCGCGCTTCGTCATCGAGGCCGCCACGCCCGACGAGGCGGAGCCCGACAAGTGGCTCGTCGGCGCCTCGCGCGCCGCCCGCACCTTCGTCGCGCAGGCCCGGGCCCTCGCGCGCTTCGACGCCGGGCGCCTGAGCGACGCCCCCTGCGCCCACGACGCCGCCATCATCTGCGACCGCTTCGACGCGACAGGCGACTTCTTCGCCTACCGCGAGCCGCCGCGCGGCGACCTCGACAGCGGCTGGCGCTTCGGCTGCCTCGCCGCCGATCACGTGCACGACGAGAGCACGACGCGCCTCGTCCCGCTCCACCAGGCCGCGGGCAGGAACCACGAGCTCGTGCAGTACCTCGGCTTCCCGCCCGGCTGGGTCGTGACCCGCGAGGACGGCGCGTGGTGGGTGTCGGAGCCCGGGGAGCCGAACGGCCACGAGGACGTCGCGTCCCTCGCCGCGCCGCCGTGGGAGCCCGTCGACCAGGCACCGGACGACGGCGCGCCTGCCGCCGAGGAGGGCGCGTGAGCGAGGGACGCCGCGGTGGCCTCCTGCGCCGGCTCCGGCGTGGCGCCGAGAACGCGCTCGAGCTCCTCCGCGAGGGGCGCCTCGGCGCGCCCTACCGCGCCCCGTTCGACGTCGTCCACGAGGACCCGCGCTACACGCTCCGCCACTACCTCCCCGCCGAGGACGCCGCGGGCGACGTGGACGGCACGAGCCCCGTCCTCTTCGTGCCGCCGCTCATGGTCACCTCCGAGGTGTACGACATCTCGCCCGAGCTCTCGGCGACCGCGTTCCTCGCCGCGCAGGGCGTCGACGTCTGGCTCTGCGACTTCGGCGCGCCCGAGGAGATCAGCGGCGGCCTCGACCGCACCCTCGACGACCACGTCCTCGGGATCTCGGACGCCGTCGACCGCGTCGTCGCCTACACCGGCCGCGACGTGCACCTCGTCGGCTACTCGCAGGGCGGCATGTTCTGCTACCAGGCCGCCGCCTACCGGAAGAGCGCGCAGATCCGCTCCATCGTGACCCTCGGCGCCCCGGTCGACCTCCGCCGCAACCTCCCCGTGAAAGTGCACGAGAGCCTCGCCGAGCGCCTCATCTCCGTCGCGCGGCGCGCCATCGACGGCCCGCTGAAGGAGCTCGAGGGCCTCCCGGGCGCCATCTCCGCGCGCGGCTTCAAGCTCATGGCGCCGCGGCAGGAGGTGAAGCACCTCGCCTCGACGCTCGGCCTCCTGCACGACCGCGACGCCCTCATGGCGACCGAGCCGAAGCGCCGCTTCCTCGGCGGCGAGGGCTTCATCGCCTGGCCGGGCCCCGCCTTCCGCAAGTTCGTCGACCAGTTCGTGGTCGAGAACCGCATGAAGGAGGGCGGCTTCGTCATCGCCGGGCGCACGGTCGCCCTCGCCGACATCACCGCGCCCATCGCCTACTTCCTCGGGACGCGCGACGACATGGCGCGCCCCGCCGCCGTCCGCGCCATCGAGAAGGCGGCCGTCAACGCGCGCTGCTACCCGGTCGAGGTCGACGCCGGCCACTTCGGGCTCGTCGTCGGGTCGACGGCCCTCACCCGCGTCTGGCCGACCGCCCTCGAGTGGTTCCGCCACGTCGACACCGGCGCGCCGCTGCCCCCGGCGGTCGCGACCGGCGCGGCGGCGAGCGCCCGCGCGAGGGCCCCGAGCGACGACGCCGCGTCGAGCGAGCGCCTCTACGATCTCGCGACGGACGTGCTCGACGACCTGTGGCACCGCCTCGGCGACGTCTCCGTCGAGGCGAGCGGCATCATCGGCTCCCTCCGCTGGCAGCTCCCGCGCCTCGCGCGCATGGCGAGCCTGAAGCCCCACTCGCGCGTGTCGCTCGCGCGCGTCCTCGCCGAGCAGGCCGAGGCGATCCCCGGCGAGACGCTCTTCGTCTGGGAGGGCCGCGCCTACACCTACGCCGAGGCGGACGCGCGCGTCACCGACGTCGCCGGCGCCCTCTTCGCGCGCGGGGTGCGCCGCGGCCACCACGTGGCCGTGCTCATGGGGAACCACCCGGACTACCTGACGGTCGTGGGTGCCGTGAACCGGCTCGGCGCGGTGAGCGCGCTCATCACGACCGAGAGCCGCGGCCTCTCGCTCGACCACGCCCTGCGCGCGGCCGAGGCCGACTGGCTCGTCGCCGACCGCGCCCACGCCGACGAGGCGCTCGCGGCGTTCGGCGAGGGCGTCATGGTGCTCGGTGCGCGCGGTGGCGGCGCCGCGCTCCCCGCCGACGCCGTCGACCTCGAGGCCCTCGCCGTCGGCGGTCGCGCCTCGCTCCCCGCCGACCTCGAGCTCAACGGGGGGCGCGCCGACAGCGTCGCGACCCTCATCTTCACCTCGGGGACGACCGGGCTCCCGAAGGCCGCGCGCATCACCAACGGGCGCTGGATCGCCGCGGGGCTCGCGGCCGCCTCCATGGCCGAGCTCACCCCGCGCGACACCGTCTTCTGCTGCCTCCCGCTCTATCACTCGACGGGGATGCTCGTGTGCGTCGGCGGCGCCCTCATCGGCGGCGCCCGGCTCGCGCTCGCCGAGCGCTTCAGCGCGACCTCCTTCTGGCCGGACGTCCGGAACGTCGGCGCGACGGTCGTCTTCTACGTGGGCGAGCTCCTCCGCTACCTCGTCGCGCAGCCGCCGCACGAGCTCGATCCCAAGCACCCGGTGCGCCTCTTCGCCGGCAACGGCCTCCGCGCGGACGTGTGGCGCGAGGTGCTCGCGCGCTTCGGCCCGGTGCGCGTCCTCGAGTTCTACAGCGCCACCGAGGGCAACGTGGTGCTCGTCAACAAGGACGGCGACAAGATCGGCGCCGTCGGGCGCGAGCTCACGGGGCGCGTGCCGGTCGAGCTCCTCCGCTGGGACGTCGACCGCGGCGAGGTCGCGCGCGACGCCGGCGGGCGCGTCGAGCGGGCCGCCGTGGACGAGGCCGGGCTCCTCGTGTCGCGGGTGGTCCCGAACGACGATCCCGACGCGCACCCGCTGAGCTGGTTCTCGGGCTACACGGATCCCGTCGCCACCGAACAGAAGGTCCTGCGCGACCTGTTCTCGCCCGGCGACGCCTGGTTCGACACCGGGGACCTCCTCGCGCGCGACGCCGACGGCGACCTCTGGTTCGTGGACCGCGTCGGCGACACGTTCCGCTGGAAGGGCGAGAACGTGTCGACGGAGCTCGTCGCGGCCGCGCTCCGGACGGTGCCGGGCGTGGTCGCCGCGGCGGTCTACGGCGTGAAGCTCGAGCACCAGGAAGGGCGCGCCGGGATGGCCGCGATCGAGATGGCGCCGGGCGAGGCGCTCGATCCGGACGCGATCTACGCCGCGGTCGGCCGCCACCTGACGCCGAACGCGAGGCCGCGCTTCCTGCGGCAGGTCCGCGCGCTCGATCGCACGGCGAGCCTGAAGGTGGTGAAGGTCGCGCTCGCCCGCGAGGGCGCCGACCCGGGCCGCACCGACGACCCGCTCTTCGTCTACGACGGCGCGGCCGGCACCTACGCACCGCTGGATCTCGACCGCTACGTGCGGCTCCTGGAACGGCGATGATCGGCGTCGCGTGGTTCGGCGGCGACGAGGAGCTCACGCGCGCCCTGTCGCGGCTCGGCGCGCCTGCGACCGTGCTCACGGCGAGCGACGACTACGACGCGATGGTCGCGGCCGTCCCGCCTGGCGCGGAGGCCCTGGTCTGGCGCGGCGTGGGCGACCGGGCGCGCGATCTGCTCGTCCGCTGCGCGCTCGCGGAGGCCGGCTTCACCGGACGGCTCGTGTACGCGCGGCCGACCTTCGCGCCGCCGGGCTTCGCGCTCGTCGACGACCCCGACGCCCTCGGCTCGCCGCCGGACCCGCTCGCCGGCCTCCCCGCGGACGCCGTCACGGAGGTGCTGCTCGGCGAGGGCGGCGGCGGGCGGCGCGTGACCGTCGCCGGCGAGCCGATGGACGACGACCTCGCCGCGGCCTGGTCGGCGAGCGAGGAGCCGCTCACGGTCGATGTCGGGCGGCTCCGGTGGCCGGTCGTGCACCGCTTCCCGCAGCTCGTGGTGGGGGTCGTGCGGGCGGTCGTCGCGGGCGCGGCCGGCGGCTGGGAGGTGCTCGCCGAGAAGGCGCGGGAGCTGCCGTTCCCGGCTCCGGCGCTGCGGTGGGCGCGGCGCGCGCACGCGGAGGCGCCGACGGCCGCGGCGGCGGCGCGGCTCGACGCGCGCTACTCGCAGGCCGTGGCGTGGCACGTGCGACGCGGCCGCGAGCGGCAGGTCCCCGAGCTGCTCGCGGCGTGGCGGCGGGAGGTGCCCGGGAGCGCGAGCGCGCTGCACGCGCTCCTCTGGGCGTGGTCGCGAGGGGAGGGGGACGGGGTCCTCGCGGCGGAGCCCGGCGTCCCGGCCGGCGCCGAGGCGGGCCTCGTGGAGCGCGCGCGCGCCTCGGTGCTCGCGGCCCGAGGCGACGGCGACGGCGCCGAGAAGGCCCTCCACGCCGGCCTCGCGCTCGAGCGCGCGGCTGGCGCGGCCCTCGAGGGGACGCCCCACGCGCTGCTCTCACGCGACGCGCTCGAGGCGACGCCGGCGCCCGGGGCGGCGTCTCGACGCGGTTGGCGCTCGCCTGCGCGCAGCTCGCTCGCGGCGGCGTGGACGACGCGCGCCTCGTCGCGCGGGGGCTGCCTGAGGGGGCCGCGCGGGACGCGCTGCTCGCGCGGGTGGAGCTCGCGGCGGGGGACGCGCCGGCGGCGCTCGCGTGCGCCGGGGCGGCCGTCGCGCGCGCGGCGACCCCGCCGGAGGAGGTGGAGGCGCGGCTCGTGCTCGGGCTCGCGCTCGCCGCGAGCGGCGTGTCGGCGTCCGACGAGGCCGCTCGGGCGTGGGAGATCGCGTCGGTGTCGCTCCCGCTCGGGGAGCGGCTCGCCGTCGGGCTCGCGCTGCGGCCGCTGCTCGCGGAGCCACAGCGCGCCGAGCTCGACTCCGACGTCGCCTTCGCGCTCGACGACGTGCCGGCGACGCTGCCAGCGCGCAGACGATGGGAGGGGATCCTCACGTGAGCGCCGACGGGGTCAGGGAGAGCGCCGGGACGGTCGTCGAGGTGCACGGGATCCTCGCGACGGTCGCCGTCCACGGCGAGGGGAGGCGCGTCCGCTGCGTGCCGCCGGGGCCCGAGAACAAGCCCGTGGTCGGCGACCGCGTGACGATCGCCGAGGGCGGGCCCGGGGAGCCGCGAATCACCGCGATCGCCGACCGGGAGCGCGTCGTCGAGCGGCGCCCGCAGCCGCACAAGGTGCAGACGGTCGCGGCCTGGGTCGACCGGCTCATCGTCGTGTCGGCCGTGGAGCCGCCGCCGCGGCCGGGGCTCATCGACAGGATCCTCGTGACGCTCGGGCCGTCGGCCATCGACGTGGTCCTCGTGGCGAACAAGGTGGACCTCCCCGGGGCCCCCGCGGGGCTCGCGGCGCTCGCGCCCTACGCGGCAGAGCCGGTCGGGGCGCAGCTCCTGGCCACGAGCGCGAAGACCGGGGAGGGCCTGGTCGCGCTCCGCGAGCTCGTCGCGCACGGCGTCTCCGTGGTGGTCGGGCACTCGGGCGTCGGCAAGTCCTCGCTCCTGAACGCGCTCATCCCGGAGGCGTCGCTCCGGACGGGGCACGTCAACGAGAAGACCTCGAAGGGGCGGCACACGACGACCGTGTCGACCGCACACGAGGTCGGCGCGCCGTGGCCGGACGGCGGGCTCGTGGTCGACACGCCGGGCTTCCGCGCGTGGCCGCTGCACGGGCTCCCGCTCGAGGAGGTGGCGCGGCGCTTCCCGGGGGTCGGCGAGCTCGCCGCGGCCTGCCACTACGGGGACTGCCTCCACGAGGAGGAGCCGGGCTGCGCCGTGCGCGCCGCGGCCGCCGAGGGGGCGCTCGACCCCGAGCGGCTCGACGCGTGCCGCGGGCTGCTCGCGCAGCTCCGCGAGGAGAGAGCAGAGCCGCCTCCTAAGCGCCGCAGATAGACCACGTCCGAGGAGGAAGACCGGCGCCGGGAGACGGCTCGGGAGGGTTCAACCCCAGGCGGGGGGGACCCCTTCCCGTTGCGGTCCACTTGGACCAGAACGGGCGCGTCGCCTGACGCTCGCGGGAGACGACGGCGAGCCGAGCGCGCGCCGCGCCGACGGAGCCGGACGCGCCGTCGCCGGACGAACCGGTCGTCCGCCGCGCTCGGCGCGCGGGCCGCGGGCGCACTGGTCCCGCGGCGCCGGGATCTCTTGCGCGGACGTCGTCGGGCGCCCCTCGCGGGGCGCGGCTGTACCGCGCGCCTGGCCCTCCCTGCGCGGAGAGGTCACGCGCGCGCCCGTCTGGCTACGAGATCACGCCGTCACGGCGTCGTGACCGACGCGAGAGGCTCACACACTTCGTCGCCGAGCCGCACCTCGGACTTGGGACTTGCGCTGCCGCCGCGGCGCGCCGGAGCGCGCCGGGCGACTCAATCGAGACCGTCGAACGCCTCGAGGATCGGGCAGTCGTTGGTCGGCTGCTTCTTCTTCACGGCGGCCGCGAGCTCCTCGAGCACCGACACCAGCCGGTTCAGCTCGTCGATGCGGCTGCGCACGTTGTCCAGCTTGTCCTGGACCATGCCCTTCATGTCGTCGAGCGAGTCACCCGTCTTCACGCGGAGCTCGAGCAACTGACGGATCTCGCCCAGGGTGAACCCGTGCTCGCGAGCCCGCCGGATGAACCGCAGGCGCCGCACCGTCTCCACGGGGAACGACCGGTACCCGGACGAACGCCGCGGCGGCTTCGGGATCAGGCCCTCGCGCTCGTAGAAGCGGATCGTCTCAACGCCGATCCCCGACTCCTTCGAGATCTCGCCGATGGTCTTTGACATCTAAAGATTCCTCCAAGCGCAGGCGACCTGCTTGGTGTGGGCCTCGCGGCCCGCGCTCAATCGACTGTTCTCACCAGGAGACGCCCGCAGTCCACTCTTTCCAGAGCCGTTCCGAGAATACACACACTCTGCAGGAGAATGCACCCGAAAGCGCCTTCATCGACTGAAACCAGGCGCGGCGTCCGACACCGTCTCGCGCCGGTCGTGTTGGTGCAAGGTTTTGATATTTATGTAGGTTTCAGCGTTCCTTTCGCCGCCGGCGAGGCGCACCGGCGCGCTGACGATTTGATGTGGATCGGGGGAGGAGTCGTCAGCCGGCTCGAATGTCGAATTGAAACGCCGGACATTCTCGAGGGGCAGGACGCCCGCTCGGAGTGGGGAGTTCCGCCCCAGTGTCCGAATTTGGTGTGTCAAAATGAGATTATTTCGCGACGCACACACTTGAGGTGATCGCCAGAATTCACCCGTAGGCGCTTGTAGAGGTCCGGCGAGCGTCATCCGCGCGGGCGCCCGCCGACCATCGGTACGAAGCGAACGCCCGTGATGGTCTCCCGCCGGAGTCGGCTGCCGCGCTCGCGCGAGAAGAGGACGAGCTCCTGCGCCGCGACGCCGAGGGGGATGACGAGGCGGCCGCCCACCGCGAGCTGCTCGAGGAGGGCGGGCGGCACCTCGGCGGGCGCGGCCGCGGCGATGATGACGTCGTAAGGCGCGTGCTCGGGCGCGCCCACCCAGGCGTCGCCGACGCGCACCGTCACGTTGTCGTAGCGCAGCGCCTCGAGGCGTCGCGCCGCCAGCGCCGCGAGGGCGGGGAGGACCTCGATGGCGACGACGGTGTCGCAGAGCTCGGCGAGGATCGCGGCCTGGTAGCCGCTGCCCGTGCCCACGTCGAGCGCGCGCTCGCCCTCGCGCGGGCCGGCGAGCTCCGTCATGAGCGCGACGATGTAGGGCTGCGAGATCGTCTGCCCGTGCCCGATGGCGACGGGATGATCCTCGTAGGCCGCGTCGCGCAGGGCCTCGGGGACGAAGAGGTGACGCGGCACGCGCCCGAACGCCTCGAGCACGCGCGGGTCGCGGACGCCGCGGGCCTCGAGCTGGGTCCGGACCATGATGGCGCGGGCGCGCTCCTCTCGGCTCCCGTCGCTCACGACCGCGCTCCTGACACGCTGGAATGCACGCTCCCTTCCCCCGGTTCGGTCATGGCTTTGTTGCCACGACCCGCCAACCCTTCGATAGTCACAGCGTATGGCCGACCTTCGAGAACACCCAGGATGGAGCCGGTCGCGCCGCGCAGCCTGCCTCGCGGGCGCGCTGGTCGTGCTCTCCTCCTTCGGCGCGGCGCGCGCGCAGGACCCCATCTTCCCTCCGCTCGAGCCCGTC
Source organism: Deltaproteobacteria bacterium (assembly GCA_020632715.1). GTDB lineage: Bacteria > Myxococcota_A > UBA9042 > PHBI01 > PHBI01 > JACKFA01. The sequence goes on along the minus strand of JACKFA010000009.1, from coordinate 137,807 downwards.
CCGGCGACGACCCTCGGCGTGGCGACCCCGCTCGACGACCCGTCGGGCGTCGCGATGCAGCACTTCTACGCCCAGCTCGTGGCGACGGCGCGCGGGCGCGCGCAGACCCACATCGTCGTGTTCGGGGCGAGCCACGTCGCCGGCGACGTCTTCACGCGCGTCTTCCGCCACCAGCTCAAGGCGAGCTTCGGGGACGCCGGGCTCGGCTTCCTCGTGCCCGCCTCCCCGTGGCGCGACTACTACAACCGCGACGCGAACATCAGCTACTCGGCGGGCTGGGACGACTACTGGGTGAGCCGGTCCCACTCGCGCGACGACGGCGTGTACGGCCTCGCCGGGATCTCGTTCAGCTCGTCGTCGAAGCACGACTGGGCGAAGCTCGAGACCGCGCGCAAGAGCCCGTTCGGGCGCACGGCGAGCCGCGTCGAGGTGTACTACTGGAAGCAGCCCGGCGGCGGTGACTTCGTGGTGACCATCGACGGGAAGCACCTGAAGCGCGTCCACACGAAGGCGGGGACGGCGGGTCCCGGCTACCTCGCGCTCAGAGTGCCCGACGAGGGGCACGTCGTGGAGATCCGCCCGCGCGGGAACGGCCTCGTCACGCTCTTCGGCGTGGCGCTCGACCGCGACGTGCCGGGCGTCGTCATGGATCACATGGGCATCAACGGCGCGCGCGCCGCCACGCAGCTCGAGTGGGACCCGCGGATCTTCGCGGACCACCTCGCGCACCGGAAGCCCGACCTCGTCGTGCTCGCGTACGGCACGAACGCCATCGGCGACGACGACGACCCGATCGACGAGTACGAGCGCCGCTACGACCTCGTCGTGACGCGCGTCCGCTCGCTCGCGCCCAAGGCGAGCTGCCTCCTGGTCGGGCCCTCGGATCGCCCGGTGCAGGTGGAGACGGAGGGGACGGACGGCGGAAAGCAGCTCTCGTTCCTGCCGCGGCCGCGCCAGGCGCAGGTCATCGCCGTGCAGAAGCGCGTCGCGGCGCGCTACGGCTGCGCCTATTGGGACTGGGCGAAGGCGATGGGCGGCGACCTGTCGATGGTGTCGTGGGTGCACGCCGACGACCCGATGGGGACGCCCGACTACGTGCACCACACGCGGCGCGGCTACGAGCGCATCGGGCAGCTCTTCATGGAGGCGCTCATGGGCCCCTTCGAGGCGCTGCACCCCGAGGTCTACGGCCACCCGGGCGCCACCTTCCAGCCCGAGCACTGAAGCCGCTGGCGCCGCCGACGTTACCCGCCGGTAACGTCCGGCCGCGGCGCCGTCACCGCGCGACCACGCCCCGGCGCGCGGCCGCGCAGGCCGCGCTCACCACGCCCCGACCGCGATCGCCGGGTCCTCGTGGCGGGCGCGGGCGTAACGCTCGGCGATGAAGTCGGGGACGTGCCCCGCGGCGAGGAAGCGCCGCTGATCGTCGCGCGGGAGGAGGCCGAACTCCTCGACGACGCCGCGACAGCCGGGCTCGCCGCAGGCGCACTCCATCTGCCACGGGTCCTCGAGCATCGAGGTCGAGTAGTCGAAGCGCACCTCCTCGTAGGCCGCGATGGGGCGCGTCGCGACGAGGGAGAGGCCGCCGACGAGCGCCGCGTTCGGCGCGCAGCTGTGGTTCACGAAGAGCCCGGGCGGGTTCGGGAGCATGTAGCGCCCGACGTCGAGCTGCAGGAGGTTGCACTCGGCGGGGCTCCCGTCGCGCGGGTCGCTCCTCTCGGGGCCCTCGAAGTCGAGGATCCTCTCACCGGCGCCGAAGGCGCGCGCCGCGAACAGCCCGAGACCCACGTTGCACGACCCGATGAAGACGTCTGCCATGTGACGAGCTACCTCCAGCGCTCTGCCTGACCGGGTCGTTACAGACGAGGCGCTTCCCCGCGTGCTTTGCTCGACCTGGTGCTTCTTCGTTGGCATACGCTGTGCAAAATTCGCACCGCGTTCACGCGGAGGAGACCCCACGATGTTCGACCCCGACGGCCCCGCCGACTCGAGCCGCCTCTACGGCCTCGACCACACCTTCGACGAGGCCACCGTCGTCATCGTCCCGGTGCCGTTCGACGCGACGGCGTCGAGCCGCCGGGGCACGATGGCCGCCCCTGAGGCGATCCGGTACGCCTCCGCGCAGGTCGACCTCCACGATCTCGAGTTCGGCGACGTCTGGCGCGCGGGCATCGCGCTCGAGCCCCTCGACGAGCGCGTCCAGCGCTGGAACGTCGAGGCCCGCGAGGCCGTCGACCGCGTGCGCATCGACGGGAGCAACGCCGACAGGCAGCGCGCGAACGCCATCGGCGACGACGTCGAGCGCTACGTCCACGACCAGACCGCGCGGATCCTCGACGCCGGCAAGATCCCGGCGATCCTCGGCGGCGACCACTCCGTCCCCCTCGGCGCCGTGCGCGCCGCCGTCGCGCGCCACCCCGGGCTCGGCGTGCTCCACGTCGACGCCCACGCCGACATGCGCGACCACTACGAGGGCTTCACGCACTCGCACGCCTCGATCTTCTACAACCTCGTGACGGGCGATCCGCGCCCGGCGACCGTCGTCCAGGTCGGGATCCGCGACGTCGGCCCGCAGGAGTGGGTGCGCGTGCGCGAGACCGCCGGGCTCCGCGCCTGGAGCGACCCCGAGATCGGGCGCGCCCTCGTGAACGGTCAGACCTGGGGCGCCCTCGTCGAGGAGATCCTGGCGCCGCTCCCGGCCGAGGTGTGGCTCTCCGTCGACATCGACGGCCTCCAGCCGAACCTCTGCCCGAACACCGGCACCCCCGTCCCGGGCGGGCTCGACTGGACGCAGGTCACGCACCTCGTGCGGCGCGTCGCGGAGAGCGGGCGCCGCGTCGTCGGCTTCGATCTCGTCGAGGTCGGGCCCGACGAGTGGGACGCCAACGTCGGCGCGCGCCTCCTCTACAAGCTCTGCGGCGCCGCGGTGAAGAGCCGGAGCTGACGACCCGCTCGAGGCTCGCATTGTCGCGCGACCTGCGGTAAGAGCCGCGCCCGAACGCACGGGGTTCCTGCCCCTCCGGAGGATGCGATGGCCGAGCTGCGCGACTTCATGAACCGCCACTTCCTGCACTTCAACTCGCGCGAGCTGGTCGCCGCGTCGCGCGCCTACGAAGAGCACATCCAGGCCGGCGGCAAGATGCTCGTCTCGCTCGCGGGCGCCATGAGCACGGCGCGCCTCGGGCGGAGCCTCGCCGATCTCATCCGCGCCGGCTACGTGCACGCCGTGAGCTGCACGGGCGCGAACCTCGAGGAGGACGCCTTCGTGCTCCTCGCCTCCGAGGAGTACGAGTTCATCCCGGACTGGCGCGCGCTCTCGGCCGAGGACGAGCAGGCCCTCTACGATCGCGGCATGAACCGCGTCACCGACACGTGCATCCCCGAGACGGTGATGCGCCACATCGAGCGCCGCCTGCTCGACGCCTGGAAGGACGCGTCCGCGAAGGGCGAGACCAAGGCGCCGGTCGAGTTCCTGTGGCAGGTGCTCGAGAGCCCGGGCATCGAGCAGCACTTCCAGGCGCCGCGCGAGGACAGCTGGCTCCTCGCGGCGAAGGAGGCCGGGATCCCGGTCTTCACGCCCGGCTGGGAGGACAGCACGACGGGCAACATGTTCGCGGCGGCCGTCTTCCGCGGCGAGGTCCCGGCGCACGGCTGCGTCGCGACCGGCACGGCGCAGATGGAGCGCCTCATGAACTGGTACCTGAAGAACTGCGGCGACGGCGCCACGACGCCGTCGGTCGGGTTCTTCCAGGTCGGCGGCGGCATCGCCGGCGACTTCGCGATCTGTGCGGTGCCGACGCTCATCCAGGACCTGCAGATGCACGACCTCCCGAAGTGGGGGTACTTCTGCCAGATCTCCGACGCCGTCACGAGCTACGGCGGCTACTCGGGCGCCGTGCCGAACGAGAAGATCACCTGGGCCAAGCTCTCGGTCGACACGCCGAAGTTCATGGTGCAGTCGGACGCGACCATCTGCGCGCCGCTCATGTTCGCCTACGTGCTGAACAAGTAGGCGGGGCCGCGCTCCGCGAGGCGCGCCGCCCCAGACGACGAGGCCCCGGCATCGCGAGACGTCCGGGGCCTTCGTGCGTCGGGCTCGCGGCGTGCTCGCCCGCTACTCGAGGTAGGTGTAGCTCCGGAGCCGCTGCGTGTACGCCTCCATGAGGCGGTTCCCCGCCTCGAAGGTCATCATGCCGCGCGCGTAGGCGTCCTCGATGCTGCGCCGGAGCGCCTCGACGAGGGACTTCCGGTCGTACTGCATGTACGCGAGCACCTCCTCGACGCTGTCGCCCTCGACCATCGCGTCGATGACGTAGCCCGGGTGCTCCGGGATCGCGCGCACGTGGATGGCGTGCGTGTCGCCGAAGAGGTTGTGGAGATCGCCGAGCGTCTCCTGATACGCCCCGAGGAGGAAGATCCCGAGGTAGTAGGGCTGCCCGTCGAGCGCGTGCACGTCGAGCGTGGGCTTCACGTCGCGCGCGTCGATGAAGCGGTCGATCTTCCCGTCCGAGTCGCACGTGAGGTCCGCGAGCACCGCGCGGCGCGTCGGCTTCTCCTCGAGCCGCGCGAGCGGCATGATCGGGAAGAGCTGCGACACGGCCCACGAGTCGGGCACGCTCTGGAACACCGAGAAGTTGCAGAAATAGATGTCCGCGAGCGAGCGCGGCAGGTGCTCGAGCTCCTCGTGGAGCGGCTCGTCGTCGCCGTTCTGGAGGCGGATGAGGCGCGCGCAGATGGCGTTGAAGCCCGCGTCGACGATGGCGCGCTCCTCGAGCGTCGCCCCGCCCATCACGAAGCGCGCGAACGTCTCCTCCTTGATGGCGAGCGCCGCGTGGTACGTCCGCTGCGGGTTCTTCGCGTCGATGTCGTCCGTCAGCGCCGCGAGGCTCTTCGCGCTCGCGAACTTGCCCGCGGCCTCCTTCACCGTCGTCGAGCTGTCGCTCGAGTCGAGGTTCGTCGTGCCGAGGACCGACGTGATGAGGACCGCGCTGTGCGCGACGAGCGAGCGCCCCGACTCCGTGACGATGTCGGGGTGCGGCACGCCCTCGCGGTCGCACACCGACTTCACGGTCTCGACGACCACCTGCACGTACTCGCGGAGGTCGTAGTTCATCGACGACGGGAAGTCCGTGCGGCTACCGTCGTAGTCGACACCGAGCCCGCCACCCACGTCGAGGTAGCGGAGCGGCGCGCCCATCCGGTAGAGCTCGCAGAAGACGCGCGCGCCCTCGTGGACGGCCTCGCGCACCGCGCGGATGTTCGTGACCTGGCTGCCGATGTGGTAGTGGAGCAGCTCGAAGCACGACAGCGAGTCGGCCGCCTTGAGCTCGCTCACGAGCTCCACGAGCTGCTGCATCGTGAGCCCGAACTTCGCGCGGTCGCCCGAGCTGTGGCGCCAGCGGCCGGCGCCCGTCGAGCCGAGCTTGATGCGCGCGCCCATGACCGGCGGTACGCCGACGGCGGCGGCGGACTTCAGGATCATCGGCAGCTCGTAGGGCTGCTCGACCACGACGACCGTGCGGCGACCGAGCTCGCGCGCGGCGACCGCCATCGAGATGAGCTCCTCGTCCTTGTAGCCGTTGATGACGATGAGCGCCTCGGGATCGTCCTGCAGCGCGAGCGCCACCTGGAGCTCCGGCTTCGAGCCGCACTCGAGGCCGAAGTGCCACCGCTTCGCGCTCCGGATGAAGTCGTCGACGATGTGGCGCTCCTGGTTCACCTTGATGGGGTAGACCCCGCGGTACACCCCGCCGTAGCCGAGGCGCTCCATCGTGTCGACGAAGGTGCCGCCGAGCGCGTCCACGCGGGCCTGCAGCACGTCCGGGAGGCGGATGAGCAGCGGCAGGCGGATCCCGCGGCGCAGGCAGTCGTCGACGATCTGTTTCAGGTCGAGGCGCCCTCGCTCGGTCGTCACGACGGCGTGACCCGTCGTGGGGTCGATGTCAAAGAGACCCGCCCCCCAGGCCTCGACCTGGTAGAGCTCTCGGCTGTCCTCGACTGTCCAACGGCGCATCGCCACCCCCAAGGAGGTTCGGAGGACCGGACCATGCCGAGGTGAGGCCCGTTCCGCAATGTCTATGTCGCCTTTGCGCGCCGCGCGGGAGGTCGCTCGGCCGCACAGCGCCCCCACCGGCCGGTTTGCGGGGCCCCCGGTGACCGCGGGGGGATCACGACGCGGAGCCCGGCGGCGGCGCGAGCGGCCGCGCGTGGATCATCGCGCTTGATCTCCGGCCGGTGTCGGGGGCAGAAACGCGGCCGTGCGTGCGCGCAAGACCACCCGGGACGCGGCGTGGCTCGCGGTGGCCCTCTCGGACCCCGTCGCCCTCCTCGCCGATCACGCCCACTGCGAGAAGAAGGCCGCGGCCAACGCGATCGGCTTCATCGCGCGCTACCCGGAGCGCACCGCCATCGTCACCGCGATGGCGGCGCTCGCGCAGGAGGAGATGGGCCACTTCGCCGAGGTGCACGCGATGCTCGTCGCGCGCGGCGGCGTGCTGCCGCCCGACGACGGCGACGCCTACGCGAAGGCCCTCGCGGGTCGCGCCGGCGGCCTCTCGCAGGACGATCGCCTCGTCGATCGCCTGCTCATCGGCGCGCTCATCGAGGCGCGGAGCTTCGAGCGGCTCGCCCTCCTCGGCGAGCACCACCCGGACCCCGAGCTCCGCGACATGTACCAGCGCTTCGCGCGCTCGGAGGCCCGCCACGCGGCGCTCTTCGTGGCGCTCGCGCGCGAGGTCGCCGGCGATCGCGAGCGCGTCGACGCGCGCCTCGAGGCGCTCGCCGAGTACGAGCAGCGGCTCGTCGAGGACGGGCCGCTCCGCTGCGCCATCCACTGATGGGGCTCGCGGGCGCGATCGGCGAGCCCGGGGGATCGCGCCCCGAGGCGCGAGCGCCGACCTCGCTCGCGGCGACGCCGGGCGGTTGAAATCGGGCACCGGCCTGGCCCGTTCGCGCGGAGCCGCTTGACGCGCCGCGCTCCCCGACCTTAATTCACGCGCCCCCACGGCACACCGAGCACGAGCGGCAGAGGACACGACGCGATGGCCTTCAACAGCCTGGAATACGGGATCTTCCTGGTCATCGTGTTCCTGGTGTACTGGGCGCTCGCCAAGGCGGGCCTCTTCCGCATCGCCTTCATGCTCGTCGCGAGCTGGGTCTTCTACGCGGCCTCGAACCCGTACTTCCTGACCCTCATCTGGGCGTCGACGCTCTGCGACTACTTCGCCGGGCTCTACATCGCCGACCACGACGACCCGCGAAGACGCAAGGTCGCCCTCATCATCAGCCTCGTCTTGAACCTCGGGCTCCTGTCCGTCTTCAAGTACACGAACTTCTTCCTCGAGACGGGCGTCGGCGTCGCGAACCTCTTCGGCGCCGACATCCCGTTCACGCGCCTCGACATCCTCCTGCCCGCCGGCATCAGCTTCTACACGTTCCAGACGATGTCCTACACCATCGACGTGTACCGCCGGCAGTGCGACCCCGAGCGCAACTTCATCAAGTTCGCCTTCTTCGTCGGCTTCTTCCCGCAGCTCGTCGCCGGCCCCATCGTGCGCGCCGTCGACTTCCTGCCACAGATCCAGCAGCGCCCCTACTTCACGCGCCAGCAGGCGTCGCGCGCGCTCTGGCTCATCGGCCTCGGCATCGCGAAGAAGGTCGCCATCGCCGACGTGCTCGGGCGCGACATCGTCCAGCGCGTCTTCGACGACCCGAACGTCCTCAGCTCGGCGGACGTGCTGCTCGGGCTCTACGCCTACACCATGCAGATCTACATGGACTTCTCGGCGTACAGCGACATCGCCATCGGGTCCGCGATCCTCTTCGGCTACAAGCTCCCCGACAACTTCGACCGCCCCTACATGGCGACCAGCATCCAGGACTTCTGGCGCCGCTGGCACAAGACCCTCGGGAGCTGGCTCCGCGACTACATCTACTACCCGCTCGGCGGCGGCCACGGCGCGCCCGCCCGGGTCTACCGCAACCTCTTCATCACGTTCCTCCTCATCGGCCTCTGGCACGGCGCCGACTGGACGTTCGTCGTCTACGGCGGCCTCCACGCGACCGCCATGTGCGTGAACCGCTGGCGCCGGAAACGCGCCGAGCGCCTCGGCCGCGTGAAGGAGACGTTCACCGCCTGGGGCACGAGCTGGCGCGTCTTCCTGACGCTCCACTTCGTCGTGCTCGCCCGCATCCTCTTCCGCGCGGGCTCGTATGCCGGCGACCCCGACGTGGTCCCGTTCGACAAGGCCGGCGACGTCTTCGCCGCGCTCTTCCGCGGCACCTACACCGACGTGACGCTGACCCCCTGGCTCATCGCGCTCCTCGTCGGCGCGTACCTCTGGCACTGGACGCCGCGCGCCTGGACCGAGGCGACCTTCCACGGGTTCAAGCGGCTGCCCTTCCTCGCGCAGGGCGCGATCGTCGCGCTCGTCCTGCTCGCCGTGTCGCTGCTCTCGCAGGGGCGACCGCCGCCGTTCATGTACATGAAGTTCTAGTATCCGCGATGATCGCGGCGCGCGCGGGACGATCCCGGCGCGCCCCGCCGTTCGAGTCCGGCGGAGCGAGGTGAGACGTTGGCGACCTTCCACGAGATCGAGACCCCCGACGAGGCGCTGCCCGAGGCCCCCGGCGCCGTGCCGCCCGGCGTGCCGGCGATCGTCCTCGGCGGGATCGGGCTCGCCCTCGCCGCGCTCATCCCCTACGCCGTCGTGGCCGCGTCGGGCACCGGTGAGGAGGGGAGCGCGCTCGCGGTCGTCGCGAAGATGCGCCCCTGGTACGAGGAGCGGGATCCCGTGCCCTTCACGGACCTGTTCCAGACGAGCCACGACCGGCCCGAGCGCCCCGAGCTCGCCGCCGCGCTGAAGCTCGCCGGCGAGCCCGGCGACGGCGAGGACGGCGGCGAGGAGCCGCTCGCCCCCATCGTCGTCGACACGTCGCCGCCGCCGGTGGAGACGGCGCCCGCGGAGCCTCCGACGACGGCGCCCGGGCCCGACGCGAACGGCTCGGCCGTGGCGCCCTCGGAGCCGCCGCCGACCGCGAAGCCGGTGGACCCGATCACGCACATCGCGATCCCCGAGGCCGCGTGGGAGGGGATCACCGCCGAGATCGAGGACCCGAACGGCGCCATGGGGCACTTCTACGAGGCCCTCGCGAAGACGGCGCTCAAGGAGCACGGCGCCGTCACGCGGATCTCGCAGTGGGGCGACTCGTCGATCGCCGCGGACGGGATGAGCTCGGCCGCGCGGCGCCTCCTGCAGCGGCAGTTCGGCGACGCCGGCCACGGGTGGTCGCTCATCGCCGCCGGGACCCCCTGGTACAAGCGGAAGGACATCGCCTGGACCACCACGGGGTGGCACAGCATGGAGTTCATCCGGAAGGACGCGCCCGACGGCCGCTACGGCTACGGCGGCGTGGCGGCGACCGGCTACCAGGGGGCGACGGCGACCTGGAAGACCGTCGACGACGGGCCGGTCGGGCACGCGGCGTCGCGCTTCGAGGTGCACTATCTGAAGGACAAGCGCCTCGGGAAGCTCGCGCTGGTCGTCGACGACGAGGAGAAGGCGGTCGTCGAGACCGCGGCCGACGCGCCCGAGGACGCGGTCGCCGTCGTCGAGGTGCCCGACGGCCCGCACACCTTCAAGCTCAAGAACGTGGGCGGCGGGCTCACGCGCGTCTACGGCGCGGTCATCGAGAGGACGGGCGTCCCGGGCGTCGTCTACGACGGCATCGGCGTCGTCGGGGCGCGCATCGCGCGGCAGCTCTGGATCGACGAGGCCCACCACGAGGCCGCGATGAAGGCGCGCGACCCCGACCTCGTGATCTTCACGTACGGCGGCAACGCGCTCGTCGACAAGACCTCGAGCGCGTCCTACAAGGCCGACTACGTGGCGGTGCTGAAGCGCTACCGCGAAGCCCTCCCCGACGCGTCCTGCGTGGTCATGTCGCCGCTCGACCACGACGAGCGCTACGGGCGCGGCTACCGCACGGTCGCGCGGCTGCACCTCCTCATGAAGGTGCAGCGCGAGGCGGCGCTCGAGAACGGCTGCGCGTGGTTCTCGATCTACGACGCGATGGGCGGCGACGGGTCCATCGGCGCGTGGTTCGAGGCGACCCCGCGGCTCGCCGAGGGGGACCTCGCGCACCCGTCGGCCGCCGGCTCGCGCGTCCTCGGGAGCTTCTGGTACAAGGCGCTCATGAAGGGCTTCGCAGGCTGGATCGCCGCGCGGAAGGCGGCGGCGGAGGGCGGGGCGGCGCCGTGAGCGGCGGGCTCACGCTGCGCTTCGTGCGCGCCGGGGCGCCGGGGGACGACCCCGGCTACGACGGCGAGCGGGATCTGCGCTATCGCGTGCTGCGCGCGCCGCTCGGGATGCCCCGCGGCAGCGAGGAGAACGCGGCCGAGGCCGCGTGCCGCCACCTCGTCGCCGAGGACGCCAGCGGGCGCGTGCTCGGCTGCGTCATCTTCCGCGACGACGACGGCGCGCGCGGGCAGCTCATGCAGATGGCGGTCGCGCCCGAGCTCCACGGGCAGGGCGTCGGGGCGCTGCTCGTGCGGCACCTCGAGGCGGCGCTCGTCGCCGACGGCGTGCGCGAGGTGATCCTCCACGCGCGCGAGACGGCGATCGGCTTCTACGAGCGGCTCGGCTACGCGGTGTTCGACGAGCCCTATGTGGAGGTCGGTATCCCGCACCGCAACATGCGTAAGGTGTTGTCGGCGAAAGAGAATTTCGCTCGTCATGCTGCATTGCAGCAAAAATAGAACGGGCGCTCTGGTTGAGGGAGCCTCCAGCCGGTGGCAGGGTGACGGGACCGCACCGCCAGAGAGGTCCCCATGGTCTCGAATCTCCAACGGAAGCAGGCGCCGGCTGGCGCGCGTGGCGCCGACGCCCTCGAGGGGGGCGTGAGCGACCGCGCGAGCGGCCTCCGCGGCCTCGGGCTCGACGCGCAGGAGCAGGCGCTCGCGCCGGGCGCGCAGCCCGACGTCGCCGCGCAGGAAGGCGCGCTCGCCCCGATCCAGATGAAGGAAGGGCACCGGGACGGCTCGAAGGTCCCCGAGTACGACTTCAAGTCGCTCGCCGTGCACTCGATGGACATCGACAAGTTCGGTGTCACGGTGAAGGCGACGATCACGCTGAAGGACGGCAAGGACGTCATCACGACCGAGCTCGACGCGACCACCGAGTCCTTCCCGAACCCGAAGACGATGATGGCCGGCATCGTCGCGCAGGTGGAGGAGAAGCTCTCGGCGCGCGGCCAGAAGGCGCTCCTGAACGCGCTCGTCGCCGCCTACAAGAAGGAGGCGGGGAAGCCGAAGAAGGACGAGGACGGCGAGGGGTAGCCTCCTCCGCGATCGGCTGACCGGCCGGTCGCGACAGACGCCGCGGACGCTGCTAAGGTCCCGCGCGTGAGCGCCTTCGACTCCCGTATCGCCGCCTTCGGGCGCTGGCTCGACGAGGCCTTCTCGGGCTTCGCGCTCCGGGGGAGCCCGGTCGCGCTCGAGTCGCGAGACGCCGTGCGCGAGCGCTTCGTGGACGCCGCCGCGTTCTACGCCGACCCCGACGTCCGCGCGCACCTCTTCGCGCCGCCGCCGGCGATCGCGCCCGCCGTGAGCCACCCGCTCCACCTCGGCCCGGGCGAGGCGGTCGAGCTCCGCTGGCCGTCGACCTACGAGCCGCTCCACGCCGAGTACGCCGAGACCCTCGGCCGCTACCCCGAGGCGCGCGCCTGCGTCGCCCGCTGGGTCCGCCACCCCGAGCCGCGCCCGGCCGTGATCCTCATCCACGGCTGGACGATGGGCTTCTTCGCGGTCGACGCGACCGTGCTGCGCGCGCGCTGGCTCTACCAGCACGGCCTCGACGTCGTGCACGTCGTGCTCCCCTTCCACGGCCAGCGGGCCCCGCTCGAGCGCCTCGTGCCGCCGGTCTTCCCGAGCTACGTGCGCCCGGCGCGCACGACCGAGGCCTTCGCGCAGACCGTCACCGACATCCGCGCGCTCGTCCGCCACCTCCTGCACGCCGGGGTCCCCGAGGTCGGCGCCTTCGGGCTCTCCCTCGGCGGCTTCACGGGGGCCCTGCTCGCGACCGCGGCGCCCGAGCTCAGCTACCTCGTCGCCGCCATCCCGTTCGCGAGCCTCGCCGACCTCGCGTGGCCCGAGGACGACGCCGCCCCCTCCGCGATGGCCTCCCTCGGCCTCTCGCGCGAGGAGTTCGTCGCGGCCTTCGACGCCGCGTGCCCGCTGTCGCGGGCGCCGGCGAACCCGGACGCGCGCGTCGCCATCGTCTACGGCGAGCACGACCGCATGACGCCGCCCGACCACGCGCGTCGCCTGCACGAGCACTTCCCGGGGTCGAGGCTCGTCGGTTTCCCCGGCGCGCACCTCGTGCAGCGCGGGCGCCAGGTGATGTTCGACGCGGTGCTCGACGTCGCCCGCGGGTGACGTGGGAGGGGGCTCCCGCCCCGCTCGGAGGCTTGCTAACCGGCCGTCGGGGACCTATACCTCCGCCCGGAGCGTGAGCACGCATGAAGTTTCCCATCCTGCAGGGGCCGACCGCCCCGCCGTCGTCGCCCTCGCCGTCCCCCTCGGGTCGCGCCGCCGCGCCGCGCGTCCCGAAGCCGCTCTGGCTCAAGGTCCAGGCGCCCGGCGGGGAGCGCTACCGCGCCATCAAGGAGCGCCAGAAGGGGCTCGGCCTCTTCACGGTCTGCGAGGAGGCGCGCTGCCCGAACATCGGCGAGTGCTGGGGCGGCGGCACGGCCACCATCATGTTGATGGGCGGCACCTGCACGCGCGGCTGCCGCTTCTGCGCGGTCACGACGGGCAAGCCGCTCGCGCTCGACCCCGAGGAGCCCAGGAACGCGGCGCGATCCGTCGTCGAGATGGGCGTGGACTACATCGTCCTGACCTCGGTCAACCGCGACGACCTCCCGGACGGCGGCGCCGAGCACTTCGCGAGCTGCGTGCGCGAGCTGAAGCGGCTGAAGCCCGAGATCCTCGTCGAGGTGCTCATCCCCGACTTCCAGGGGCGCATGGCGGGCGTCGACACGCTCATCGACGCGGCGTGCGAGGTCATCGCGCACAACGTCGAGACCGTGCCGCGCCTCACGCGCCGGGTGCGCGACGCGCGCGCGACGTTCGAGCAGTCGCTCGCCGTCCTCGGCCACATCAAGACGGCCGGCCGCGGGCGCGGGCCGCGCGGCGGCGACGTGCTCGCGAAGACGAGCCTCATGGTCGGGCTCGGCGAGACCGAGGCCGAGATCATCGAGGCCCTCACGCTGCTCCGCGGCGTCGACGTCGACGTGGTCACGTTCGGGCAGTACCTCCGGCCCTCGCCGAAGCACCTCGAGGTCGTCGAGTACGTGCGCCCCGAGGTCTTCGACCACTACGCCGACCTCGCCCGCGAGCTGGGCTTCGCCTACGTCGCGTCGGGGCCCCTCGTGCGGTCGAGCTACCGCGCGGGCGAGCTCTTCCTGAAGCGGCACCTCGAGACCCAGGGCGGGCTCAACTCGCGCGGGGGCGCGTGAGCGCGGTCCTCCCGCTCGAGACCGGGCCGAGCCTCGAGGTGGAGGCGCGGATCGTCGAGGGCGTGGCCCTCGCGTCCGCCGTCGAGGCGCACCTCGCGAACCTCGCCGAGGCAGGCCACATCGGCCTCTTCCCGCCCGCCGGCCGCGCCCGCGTGGCGATGACGGCGGCCGCCCTCGCGACCGAGCCGGGCGACATGCTCTTCGGCACGGCGCGCGACTGGGTCGCGGCCCTCGCGCGCGGCGTCACCGTGGACGACCTCTTCCTCCAGATGTTCGCGCGGGCGTCGGCCTCGGGTGGCGGGCGCACGCTGCCCGGCGCCGTGCAGGACCCCGCGCGGGGCGTCGTGCTCTCGGCCGGCGCGCCCGCGGCGCACCTCCTCCACGCGGCGGGCTTCGGCCACGCCGCGGCGCTCCGAGGCGGCGACGAGCGCGTCGCCATCGGCCTCTTCGGGAGCGCGGTCGCCTTCTCACAGGACGCACACCGCGCCTTCACGCTCGCCGGGGTCGCCGGCGCCCGCGTCGTCTTCGTCGCGCGCGGCGCGGACGGCGGCGTGGGCTCGCTCCACCGGGCGGCCGAGGGCTGGGGGCTCCGCGTCGTCACGGTCGACGGCGACGACGGCGGCGCCGTGTTCCGCGCGGTCCAGCGCGCCCGCGACCGGGCGCTCGCCGGGAAGGGCCCGACGCTCGTCGACGCGCGCCACGGGGACGCGCCGGCGGTCCCGCACGACGCGCTCGTGCTGCAGCGCGCGGGGCGCCTCTCGTCGGAGGCCGAGCGCGCCGTGGACGCCGAGATCCGCGCCGCCATCATGACCGCCCGGAGCGCCGCCGACGGCGCCGCCGCGCCGGGCCCCGAGACGCTCCCCGAGCACGTCCGCGCGGAGGCCGCCCATGAAGACCGCTGAGCGCCCGCAGAACCTCGCGACCGCCGTCCGCGAGGCGCTCGTCGTCGCGATGGAGGCCGACGCCGACGTGTGCGTGCTCGGGACCGACGTCGGCGAGTTCGGCGGCGTCTTCCGCGTGACGAGCGGGCTCCTCGAGCGCTTCGGGAAGGAGCGCGTCATCGACATGCCGCTCGACCCGGCGGGCGTCGTGGGCACGGCCATCGGCATGGCGCTCTACGGGCTCCGGCCGGTCGCGGAGCTGACGTTCGCGGACCACGCCTACGGCGCGTTCGAGCAGCTCACGAGCGAGCTCGCGCGGGTGCGCTACCGCTCGAACGGGCAGCTCGCCTGCCCCGTGGTGGTGCGGATGGCCGCGGGCGCCGGCGGGGGCGGCGGGATCCACCACTCGGCGCACCCCGAGGCCCACTTCGTCCACACCCCCGGGCTCGTGGTCGTCTGCCCGTCGACCCCGGCGGACGCGAAGGGGCTCATGCTCTCGGCGCTCCGCGGCGAGGATCCGGTCGTCTTCCTCGAGCCGCAGGCGCTCTACCGGCGGAGCGGCGGCGACGCGCCCGAGGGCGACGCGGGCGTCCCGCTCGGGGTCGCGCGGGAGGTGCGCGCGGGGAGCGATCTCACGATCGTCACCTGGGGCGCGATGGTGCGCGTGTGCGAGGACGCGGCGGCGAAGGCGGCCGCGGACGGCGTCGAGTGCTGCGTCATCGACCCGCGCACCCTCTGGCCGCTCGATCTCGACGCGATCGCCGCGAGCGTCGCGGAGACGGGGCGCTGCCTCATCGTCCACGAGGCGCCGAGGAGCGGCGGGCTCGGCGCCGAGATCACAGCGCTCGTGCAGGAGCGCTGCTTCCTCCACCTCGAGGCCCCGGTCACGCGCGTGACGGGCTTCGACACGCCCGTCCCGGCCGCGCTCGAGGACGCCTACGTGCCGTCGGTCGCGCGCGTGCTCGCCGCGATCGACGGGATCATGAGCTTCTGACGGAGACGCCATGCGGTTTTCATTCAAGCTGCCGGACCTCGCCGAGGGGATGGTCGAGGGAGAGGTCGTCGCCTGGCTCGTGAAGCCCGGGGACGCGCTCACGGCCGAGCAGCCTGTGGTCGAGATCATGACCGACAAGGCGACGATCGTGATCCCGGCGCCCTGCGACGGGACGGTCGTCGAGCTCTCGCACACCGCGGGCGACATCGTGCCCGTGGGGGAGACCCTCTTCGTGCTCGACGTGGCGGACGACGCCGCGCCGACGCAGGTCTCGACGACCGGCGTCGGGAGCGGGGCGCCGACGGGGGCGGGCGCGGAGAGCGAGGCGGACGCGGGATCGCAGGCGGGCAAGGCCACCGTGGAGGCGCCGACGCCGGCGGTCGCGAGCACGCGCGTGCCGCAGCCGGTGGCGGGGCGGGTCGCGCGCGGGCCGGGGAAGGCGCTCGCGACGCCGGCGACGCGGCGCTACGCGCGCGAGCTCGGGGTCGACATCGGCGAGGTCCTCGGGACGGGGCCGGCCGGGCGGGTGACGAACGACGACGTCGACGCGTTCGCGCGCGGCGGGGCGGCCGCGCCGAAGGGCGAGCCAGCGCCGACGCCGGCGCCGACGACGCGCACGCCGACCGGTCCGCAGCCGACGCCCGCGGCGGCGGCGGCGGCGCGCCGGCGTCGCGGCAGACCCTACGCCCGGCGGAGCCCGCTCCCGCGCCGTCTTCGAAGCCGACGCTGCCGGCGTACCGCTATGAGGCACCCGCAGGGGCGGCGTCGGGCGAGGAGGCCGAGGAGCGCGTGAAGATCCGCGGCATGCGGCGCGCGATCTACGAGACGATGACGCGCTCGAAGGCGACGGCCGCGCACTTCACCTACGTCGACGAGGTCGACTGCGAGAACCTCGTGCGCGCGCGCGACGGGCTCAAGGCGGCGGCGGCCGAGCGGGGCGTGCGCCTCAACTACCTGCCGTTCATCGCGAAGGCCGCGCTGCTCGCGCTGCGCAGGTTCCCGAAGGTGAACGCGTCCGTCGACGACGCGGCGCAGGAGCTCGTGCAGAAGCGCTACTACCACCTCGGGATCGCGGCCGCGACGGACGCCGGCCTCTCGGTGCCGGTGCTGCGTCACGCCGACAAGCTCTCGCTCCTCGACCTCGCGGGGCACATCCAGGCGATCGGCGAGGGGGCGAAGGCGGGGACGCTGCGCCCGGACCAGCTCAAGGGCTCGACCTTCACGATAACCAGCCTCGGGAAGCTCGGCGGGCTCCTCGCGACGCCGATCATCAACCACCCCGAGGTCGCGATCCTCGGCGTCCACCAGATGCAGAAGCGCGCGGTCGTGCGCGACGACCAGATCGTCGCGCGCACGATGATGAACCTCTCGCTCTCGTTCGATCACCGCGTCATCGACGGGCACGAGGGGGCGGCGTTCTGTGGCGAGATCAAGCGCTACCTCGAGGATCCCGGGCTCATGATGCTCGAGATGGTGTGAGCCGTGGATCGACGCGCCGCCGACGAGCTCGCCGGGTCGCTCGGGCTCTACCGCCTGCTCGATCCGGACGGGCGTCCGGTCGCCGCCGACGTGGGCGCCGACGCGCTCGCGACCGCGCCGCTCGCGGCGCTCCACGCCGCGATGGTGACGCAGCGGGCCGTGGACGTCGCGCTGACGGGGCTCGTCGCGCGGCAGCGCCTCGCGGGGCACGCGCCGCTCTTCGGCCTCGAGGGGGCCGTGCTCGGCGCGGCCTCGGCGCTCGGCGAGGACGACTGGCTCTTCCCGACGCCGCCGCCCATCGGCGTCGCGCGGATGCGCGGGGCGACGCTCGAGGAGGGGCTCGCGCGGGCGTTCGGGAACCTGCTCGATCCGGGGGCCGGGCGCGTGGCGCCGACGAGCCCGGTCGCCGAGGCGACGGCGCGGGCGGCCGGGGCGGCGCCGGGGGCGCACCTCCTGCACGCGGCGGGCGTCGCGCGGGCGCTCCAGCTCCGGCGCGCGGACCCCGCGGCCGTGGCGCTCGCGTTCGTGGGCGCGGCGGCGACGGAGTCGGGGGATCTGCAGAGCGCGCTCCGGCTCGCGGCCAAGGATCAGCTGCCGCTCGTGCTCGTGGCGGTCGAGGACGCGCGGGAGGGCGGCAAGCGGCGCGTGCCGTCGCCGTCGGACCGGGCGCACGCGCACCGGGTGCCGGTCGCGCGGGTCGACGGGGGCGACGCGGCGGCGTGCCGCGCGGCGACGCGCGAGGCGGTCCAGACGGCGCGCGACGGGCTCGGCCCGACGCTCGTCGAGGTGACGTGCTGGCGGCTCCCGACGCTCGCGGACGAGACCCTGGTGAAGGGGGCCTGGGCCGCGTGGGACCCGGTCGCGCGGCTCGGGCGCTGGCTCACGGCCGAGGGGGCGCTCGATCCGGTCGCGGCCGCGGCCGCGCGAGGGGCGCTCGAGGCCGATCTGGACGCGCTCATCGCCATCATGGAGGTCCAGGGGCCGCCGCCGGCCGCGTCGCTCGTCGACGGCGTGCTCGCGGCGACGCCCCCGCACCTCGCGGAACAAGCCGAGGCCGCTCTGGCGGCCGACGAGACGAGGTAGAGCCGGCATGGGAGAGACCATCGAGACGCAGGCGGTCGTGATCGGGGCGGGCCCCGGTGGCTACGTGTGCGCGATCCGCCTCGCGCAGCTCGGCGTGAAGACGGTGCTGGTGGAGCGCGAGAAGCTCGGCGGCGTCTGCCTGAACGTGGGGTGCATCCCCTCGAAGGCGCTGATCAGCGCGTCGAAGCTCGTGGCGCAGCTCAAGGACGCCGCGCGTATGGGGATCCACGTGGACGGGGTGCGCCTCGACCTCGGGCAGATGATGGGGTGGAAGCAGTCGGTCGTGGAGAAGCTCACGGGCGGCGTCGGGCACCTCGTGAAGGGCAACGGCGGGCGCGTCGTGAGCGGCGACGCGCGCTTCGTCGGGCCGCACGTGCTCGCGGTGACGGAGGCGGACGGCGGGGTCACGACGATCCGCTTCGAGCACGCGGTGATCGCGACGGGCTCGACGCCGGCGGCGCTCCCGGGCTTCGCGTTCGACGGGAAGAGCGTGATGTCGTCGACCGAGGCGCTCGACATCGGCTGGCTCCCGGACCGGCTCGTGGTCATCGGCGGCGGCTACATCGGGATGGAGCTCGGCGGGGTCTACCAGCGGCTCGGGACGGCGGTGACGGTCGTCGAGTACATGGACCGGATCCTGCCGGGGTTCGCGCAGGACCTGGTGCGGCCGGTGGCGAAGCGCTTCCGCGAGCACGGCGGGACCGTGCTGACCGCGATGAAGGCGCTCTCGTGGGAGGCGGCCGAGGGCGGCGGCGTGAAGGTGCTCGTGGAGAGCCTCGCGACCGGGGAGAAGCGGACGCTCGAGGCGGACGCGATCCTGCTCACGACGGGGCGGAAGCCGCGGACGGAGGGGCTCGGGCTCGCGGCGGTCGGGCTCTCGACGGACGCGCGCGGCTTCCTCGAGGTCGACGGGGAGCAGCGGACGAGCGTGCCGCACATCCTCGCGATCGGGGATGTGGCGGGCGAGCCGATGCTCGCGCACAAGGCGTCGAAGGAGGGCGAGGTCGCGGCGGAGGTGATCGCCGGGCACGCGGCGGCCTACGACGTGCGCGCGGTGCCGGCGGTGGTGTTCACGGACCCGGAGATCGCGGTCGTCGGGATGACGGCGGCCGAGGCGGAGGCGGCGGGGCACACGGCGAAGACCGGGAAGTTCGCGTTCGCGGCGAACGGGCGGGCGCTCTCGCTGAACGACGCGGACGGCTTCGTGCGGGTGACCATCGACGCCGAGACGAAGGTGATGCTCGGGATGGAGGTCGTGGGGCCGGAGGCGTCGAACCTCATCGCCGAGGTGGCGCTGGCGATCGAGCTGGGTGCGACGGCCGAGGACATCGGGCTCACCATCCACGCGCACCCGACGCTCGCTGAGGCCGTCATGGAGGCGGCGAACGCGGCGCTCGGGCAGGCGGTGCACGCGCTCAACAGGGCGTAGCAGCTGGGGCCTGGGCTCAGGGTCTCGATATGAATATGTTTTTCACCACGGAGGCACGGAGGGCACGGAGGGATCCATGAGGCGACCGCGCGTCGTGCCCGATCGGGCGCTGAGCGCGGTCCCGCCACCGCTCCCTCCGTGCCTCCGTGCTCCGTGGTTGTCCCTGCGCTCTACTGCCGAGTCCCTGCGTCCCGGCGTGTCACGCGCGCGCCGTCCCCGTCCCCGTGACGGCCGCCACGAACGCCTCGACCGCCGGCCCGCCCGCGCGGCCGCGGCGGACGTGCAGCACCGGGCGGAACTCGTGGCGGCCTCGCTCCTCGCCCCAGGGCAGGACCGCGAGGGCGCCGCGCGCGACGTCGTCCGCGACGAGGTAGCCAGGCATCCAGCCCCAGCCCATCCCGAGCCGCAGCGCCTCGCGCTTCGCGTGGAAGTCGGAGAGGCGGAACTCGGCGCGCTTCGGGAGCGCCGACGTGCTCATCCGGAGGCGCTGGTCCGAGCCGCGCACCGTCAGGAACGGGTGGGCCTCGAGGTCGGCCGCCGCGAGCGCGTCGCCGAGCGCCGCGAGCGGGTGGTCCGCCGCCGCGACGAGCAGGGAGGGCAGGGGGGCGAGGGGGCGCTCGTCGCCGACGCCCTGGCCGAACGGCACGACCGTGAGCGCGACGTCCGCCTCCTCGCGGTGCGTCCGCGCCTCGACCTCGCCGAGGAACTCCGAGAAGAGCGCCACCCGCGTCTCCGGCGACACCTCGTTCACCCGCCGCACCGCGCCCAGGATCGGCCCGACCGGGAGGAGCCCGTCGAACACCACCGCGAGCGTCGGCTCGTACCCCGCGCGCGCCGCGCGGCAGAGCGTCGCGAGCTCCGCGTCCGCCGCGAGGAGCGCCTGGCAGTGCTCGAGCACCCGCCGCCCGAGCGGCGTCAACACCGCCCGGTAGCCGCTCCGGTCGAAGACCGCGGCGCCGACGGCGTCCTCGAGCCCCTTCACGGCGTAGACCACCGCCGAGTGGGCCTTCCCGATCGCGCGCGCCGCCTTCGCGTAGCTCCCCGCGCGCGCGATGGCGTCGAGGGCCCGCGCCTGCTCGAGGGTCACGGACGAGGCGGGCGCGGGCGGCGCGAGCGGGGCGCGGTTCGGCATGATGTTGGATTGTCTGATATTTGAACCATGATGGTCAAAACATAGCGCTATCAATCGACCATCTTCACGGCGATCCTTCCCCCGAGGAGGAGCAAGACCATGACCATCCCGCACGTGAAGGGGCGCGTCGCCCGCCAGGCCCACGTCGGTCTCCCCGAGGGGACCTGCGAGGAGGAGTACGCCCGCAGCGGCTTCTCGGGCGCCTACGCCCACCTCTACCGGAGCGAGCCGCCCGTCGGCTGGACGCGCATCGAGGGCCCCCTCCGCCCGCGCGCCTTCGACCCCACGAAGGACGCGACCCCGCGCGCCGGCGACTGGCTCGCCGACCGCCGCGCGCTGCTCGCCAACGACGACGTCGTCGTCTCCTTCGGCACGCTCACGGCCGCCATGGGCTACGCCTTCCGGAACGCCGACGCCGACGAGATCCTCTTCGTCCACCAGGGCGGCGGCACCCTCGAGAGCGACTTCGGCCCCATCGCCTACCGCCGAGGGGACTACCTCGTCATCCCGCGCGGCACGGCCTACCGCCTCGTGCCGGTCGACAACACGGCGCTGCTCGTGTGCGAGACGCGCGGCGAGGTGCGCTTCCCCGAGCGCGGGATGCTCGGCCAGCACGCCCTCTTCGACCCGGCCGTCGTCGAGGTGCCGACCCCCGAGGCCGGGGCGTCGACGCTCGCCGCCAACGCCGCCGGCGAGTGGGAGCTGCGCGTCAAGCGACGCTCAGAGATCACGCGCGTGTTCTATCCGTTCTGCCCGCTGAACACGGTCGGCTGGAAGGGCACGCTCTCCGTGCAGCGCCTGAACGTCGCCGACATCCGCCCCGTGATGAGCGAGCGCTACCACCTGCCGCCGTCGGCCCACACGACGTTCGTCGCGGACGGCGTCGTGCTCTGCACGTTCCTCCCGCGCGCGCTCGAGAACGGCGACCCCGAGGCGCTCAAGGTCCCGTTCTTCCACAGCAACATCGACTTCGACGAGGTCCTCTTCTACCACGACGGGGACTTCTTCAGCCGCGTCGGGATCTCCCCCGGGATGATGACCTTCCACCCGCAGGGCATCCACCACGGGCCGCAGCCGGGGGCCGCCGAGCGCGCGGCGAAGGCCGACCGCACGCAGGAGATCGCCGTCATGATCGACACGCGCCGGCCGCTCGACATGCTCGCGGCCGCCGAGGCCGTCGAGAACACCGACTACTGGAAGAGCTGGGGAGCCCGCGGATGATCGCCACCAGGAACGACGACAAGCACGCCGCCATCACGGCGGAGAACCCCCTCGGCCTCACGGGCATCGAGTTCGTCGAGCTCTCCGGCCCCGACCCGCACGCGGTCGGCCGCCTCCTCCGCGACATGGGCTTCTCGCGGCTCATGGCGCACAGCGCGCGCCGCGTCGACTACTGGCGCCAGAACGACATCCACATGCTCGTGAACACGCAGCCCGGCTCGTTCGCGGCGGCGTTCCAGGCGGCGCACGGGCCGTGCATCTCCGCGATGGGGTGGCGCGTGGTCGACGCCGAGCACGCGCTGGCCGCGGCGCTCGAGCGGGGCGCCGTGCGCGCCGAGGTGTGCGACTACGATCGCGACGGGGAGCCGCTCCCCGCCATCGTCGGCATCGGCGGGAGCCTCGTCTACTTCGTCGAGGACGGCGCGCCCTCCGACGCCGAGGCCCGCTACGGCGAGCTCGGCTTCGTGCCGCTCGAGGACCCGACGCGCGTCCCGGAGCTCGGCTTCCTCACCATCGACCACCTCACGAACAACGTGCCGAAGGGGGAGATGGGCCGCTGGGCGGACTTCTACAAGGGCGTCTTCGGCTTCACCGAGGTGCGCTACTTCGACATCCGCGGCGTGAAGACGGGGCTCCAGTCCTACGCGCTGCGGTCGCCGTGCGGCACCTTCTGCATCCCGATCAACGAGGGCACCGAGGAGGCCTCGCAGATCAGCGAATACCTGCGCGAGTACAACGGCCCGGGCGTCCAGCACCTCGCGTTCCTGACGAAGGACATCATCGCGTCGCTCCACGGGCTGCACGCCCGCGGGCACGTCGAGACGCTCGACATCGACGCCGAGTACTACGCGCAGGTCTTCGATCGCGTGCCGAACGTGCGCGAGGACAAGGCCGAGATCGAGCGCCTGAAGATCCTCGTCGACGGCGACGAGGCCGGCTACCTGCTGCAGATCTTCACGAAGAACGTGCTCGGGCCGATCTTCATCGAGATCATCCAGCGCGAGAACCACTTCTCCTTCGGCGAGGGCAACTTCGGCGCGCTCTTCCGGTCGATCGAGCGCGACCAGGAGGCGCGTGGGGTGCTAGCTTGAGCGTGATGCGGCCCTTCAGCGAGGTCGAGCACGAGACGTGGCGGCGCCTCCATCAACGCCTCGCCCACTGCCGCGCCCACCAGGCGCACCCGCTGTTCTCCGCCGGGCTCGACGCGCTCGGCATCGGCGACGACGGCGTGCCCGCGCTCGACGCGGTCAACGCGCGGCTCGCGGCGCGGACGGGGTTCCGCGGCGTGCCGGTGACGGGGCTCGAGGACGGGCGCTCCTTCTTCGCGATGCTCGCGCGGCGCGAGTTCCCGATAGGCGCCTTCATCCGCGACGCGAAGGACCTGTCGTACACGCCGGCGCCCGACGTGTTCCACGACATGTACGGGCACCTGCCGCTCCTCGCGGACCCGGCCTACGCCGACTTCTGCGCGCGCTTCGGGGAGGTCGCGACGGCGGCGGTCGCGGCCGACGCGGCGGCGCTCCGCCCGTTCGAGCGGCTCTTCTGGTTCGGGGTCGAGTTCCCGCTCGTCGAGACCGCGAGCGGGCGGCGCATCTTCGGCGGCGGGATCCTGTCGTCCTACGGCGAGAGCAACTACGCGCTCTCGGACGAGCCCGAGGTGCGGCCGTTCGTGGTGGCCGAGGTGCGCGAGCGCGAGTACCGCATCGACGAGATGCAGCGCGTGCTCTACGTGTTCGACCGCCCGGAGAGCCTCTACCGGATCCTCGACTGACGCCGCGATCGGGGGTCGGGATCGGCCGGGGGATCGCGCGCGCGGCCGCATGGAAGGCCGCTCTCCGGGCTGGGCTCGTTCGCATTCACGAAAGTGGATGCATCTCGGTCGAGTCGGACGTAAGGTCCCGGCCCTGCGCGCCAAGCCATGTCGACCAGAGAATCGCGGCGCGGCGCGAGCCATGCATCATCAGGAGTGACGACGTGATCCCCAATCGCATCTCGCGCGGCTTCGTCGCGCTCAATGCCGCGGCGCTTCTCATCGGCGCCCTCTCCATCGGCGCCTGCGGCAAGAAGGAGGCCCCCCAGGCCGAGCCCGCCACGGTCCAGCCGACCAGCGAGGGCCCCGAGGCCGCCAAGACCGAGACCGCGGCGACCCCCGAGGGCGAGACCGCCAAGACCGAGGCGCCGGCGCCCGCCGGTGACGAGTCGACCGCCTGCGCCGACTTCACGACGAAGGTCTGCGAGAAGGCCGGCGAGCAGAACGACGTGTGCACGGCGCTCAAGACCGTGAGCGTCATCCTCCCGCCGAAGTCCTGCGTGGCGGCGCTCGCCGACGTGGACTACGCGATCGGCAAGCTCGGCGACGTGCGCAAGCCCTGCAACGACCTCGTCGCGAAGCTCTGCGCCGACCTCGGCGAGGAGACGAAGACCTGCGCGATGGTGAAGGAGCGCACGGGGCAGTTCCCGGTGGCGCAGTGCACCTCGATGATGGGCAACTACGACAAGGTCATCGCCGAGCTCCGCACGATGGAGGCGCGCAACCAGCCGCTGAAGCCCGAGCTCGTCGAGAAGCAGCAGGCCAACGACGCCGCGTCCTTCGGGCCGGCGGACGCGAAGGTCACGCTCGTCGAGTACTCGGACTTCCAGTGCCCGTACTGCTCGCGCGCGGCCGAGACGATGCACGCGCTGAAGGCGCGCTACGGCAACGTGGTGCGCTTCGTCTTCCGCCAGTTCCCGCTCTCGTTCCACGAGAACGCGATGCCGGCGGCGAAGCTCTCGATGCTCGCCAAGGACAAGGGCAAGTTCTGGGAGCTCCACGACATCATGTTCAAGAACCAGAAGGACCTGGGCGCCGACAAGCTCGTCGAGTACGCCAAGCAGGTCGGCATCGACGAGGCCGCCGCGAAGGCCGCGCTCGCCGACGCCTCGCTCGAGGAGAAGATCAAGAGCGACATCAAGCTCGGTGAGGAGGTCGGCGTGAGCGGCACGCCGTCGATGTTCCTCGGCTCGGAGCGCATCGACAACCCGATGGATGTCGACGGCGTCTCGGCGAAGATCGACGCGGCCCTGACGGCGGCCGGCGTGCCGATCCCGCCGAAGCCGGCGGACGAGGCGCCCGCGGCGCCGTAATCGGCTGACGCGCGAAGCGCCTGGACTTCACGACAGGGCGGGGCGGCGAGAGCTGCTCCGCCCTCTCGCTTTTCGGGGGAGTTGGCGATGAGCGAGGAGACGACGGGGCTTGGGCCCGATGGGGCGGCGTTCCTGGCAGCGCGGCTCGGCGCCGTGGCGCAGCCGGCGCTCGCGGTGTTCGACCTCGACAACACGCTCTTCGACACGCGGCCGCGGACGCTGTCGGCCGCGCGGGACTTCGACGCGGCGCGCGGGACGCGCTGGTTCGAGGCGCTGACGCTGCCGGACGTACGGCGCGACGGCCTCACGACGGCGCGGGCGCTGGCCCCGCCGCCGCTCCCGGACGACGTCATCGAGGCGTTCGACCTCGCCTGGCGCGCCGCCTTCTGGGACGCGCGGCGGTTCGCGCTCGACGCGCCGATCGCGGCCGTCCTCGCGTGGGTCGAGCGCGCGCGGGAGGCCGGCGTGGGCGTCCGCTTCCTGACGGGCCGCACGGCGCCCTATCACGAGGTGTCGGTGAGGCAGCTCCACGAGGCGGGGCTCGGCTGGGTCGCGGCGAGCGACGTCGTCTGCAAGCCCGATCTCTCGCGGCGGACGGCGCCGTTCAAGGCGGAGGTGCTGCGGGAGCTCGCGGCGGAGGCCGCCATCGCCTGCTACGTGAGCGAGGGCAGGCGGGACATCGGGCACATCCAGCGGGAGCTGCCTGGCGTGGCCTGCGTCCTCGTGGGGTGCTCCTTCGAGGACCCGGCGCGCGACCCGGTCGCCGCCGGGACGCCGCTCCTGCCGCCGGTGTTCTGACGGCGAGCGCCCGCGCCGCCGTCAGCTCCGCCGAGCCCGGTCAGAGCCCCCAGCCGGGGTGGGGGCGCGCCTGCTTCACCCAGAGCGCCGGCGCCTCGCCGGGCGCGCCATCGAGCTTCCACTCGACGTCCATCCCGTAGAAGCCGTCGCCGCCGCCATAGGTGCCGCGGAAGTGCTCCTGGATGGCGTCGAGGAGGCGCCCGAGCTGGAAGAGCTGCGCGTTCGTGAGCACGTTGCCGCTCGTCGTCAGGTTCGAGCGCGTGAGGTACACCGCCGGCTGCCCCGGGTAGTACCAGTAGTAGACCAGGTAGTCGCTCGTCACACCCGCCGGCGGCAGGACGACCGACGTCTCCCCCTTCTGGGCGTCGATGACGAAGGCGGGCTCGGTCTGGTCGCGGTCGAAGAGGTTCGCCGTGATGGCGACCCCGTTCGCCTCCTCGTCGCGGAAGGCCGGCACCACGAGGAGCGCCATCCCGACGCCCTCGTGGTCGATGCTGCGGTAGCTCCGCTCCTCGAACGCCTTGTAGCGCCAGGTGCTCGCCCACACGCCGCGGATGGCGTCCGCGACGGCGTGCTCGGGGTCGTGGGCCTCCCCCGAGAGGGACTCGTAGAGCCCCGCCCCGGTGAAGCCGTCGAGGTCCTCGGCGTTGGTCGACGAGCGGAAGCGCATGCGCGTCCCGGGGAAGTCGGCGTCGAGGCGCGCCGTGACCGCCGCCTCGAGCTCCGCGTCGAGCGGGGCCGCCATGATGGCCGCCCGCAGCGCCGCGAGCCGCTCGGCGCGCGCGGCGGCGTCTCCGCGGAACGTCGGGTCGGCGAGCATCGCGGCGACCTCGGCGTCGAGGCCGCTGTCGGCCATGTGCCGCCGGTACCACGCGACCGGGATGATGAAGCCCGGGCGCACGGGGAGCGGGTCCGCGCCCACCTTCACGGCGCGGAGCGCGGCGTAGTGGCTGGCCTTCCCGCCGAACGCCGGGATGGCGGCGTCGAGCGCCGCCCGCAGGGACTGGCCGTCGCTCCGGTCGAGCGCGTCGTCGACGTCGGTGAGCGCCGTGACGCTCGTGTCGAGCGCGGGGATCGTGACCTCCGCGGGCTTGTGCGCCTCCCACCAGGCGTCCGCCTCGGCCTCCGTGACCTCGCGCACGGACCAGTCGAAGGCGCCGACGCGCAGCTCGACCCAGCGCCCGTCGAGCGCCGTCAGGCGCGGGTCGGTGAGCGCCCCGAGGAGCGCCATGTTCGGCGTGCCGCGGTTCTGCGACAGCACGTTCACGTGCGAGAGCGGCGTCTGGAGCTCCGCCGTGACGACCCCCGAGACGACGGCGAGCTCGTTCGGGACGCGGTCGAGGACGACGACGTCGCGGAACGAGAGGAGCCCCTCTGTGAGGTCCGCCGCGCGCACGAAGCGGAGCTTCCCCATCGCGATCGCGAGGTTCAGCGGCTGGTAGGTGATGCCGGCGAAGAGCTCGTCGGTCGTGATGACGCGCACGTGCGGGTCGAGGCCCGCGGCCGTGTGCTCGATGGCGGCCGAGGTCGGGTGGAAGCGCAGGTCGTCGCCGATGAAGGGGGCAGCGGCGCGGATCGCGTCGTAGGCGGTCGTGATCATCGCGGCGGACGCGGTGTCGTAGGGCGCGAGCTCGTAGACCCAGACCCCCGGCTCCTCGTACCAGGTGAGCGCGCCGAGGAGGAAGCGGCGGCTCGGGCTCGAGTACTCGGTCGCGTTGAACTGGCCGAGGTCCGGGACCGGCGGCAGGCCGTGGCCGGAGAGGTGGGTCGAGGCGAAGTCCCAGTGGATCGGGTAGAGGGTCACGTTCTGGAAGTAGATCGCGTCGTCGCCCACGCGGTCGACGACGGTCTTGAGCGAGCGCGCGCCGGGGATGCTCGCGTCGAGCGGCGCCGAGGCGAGGGCGTCGAAGTCCGCGCGGCAGCCGAGGGTCTCGAGGAAGGGCGCGGTCTCGCCGCTCGCGAGGACGCAGCCGCCGGGGCCGCCCGTGTCCGCATCCGTGTCCGCATCCGTGTCGGAGTCCGGGGCGTCCCCCGGGGAGGTGTCCGCGACGTCGCTCCCGCCGCCGTCCGGACCACCGCCGTCTCCGCCGCAGGCGAGGGCGAGGAGCGTGAGGGCCGCCGCCAGGGCGGGTGTGAGGAGCGCGAGGGGGAGACGGTTCGGGCGCATGGGGCGCACCATAGCGGCGCCGCGCGCTCGGATCACGCGCGGCGCGCGGTCTTATCGCGGTGCTCCAGCTGCTTGCGCGCCGCGATTACTTGCCGAAGCCGAGGCGCTTCCCGACGAGCTCCATGACGTCGGCGAAGCGCGACCCGTAGAAGCCCGGGGCGAGGCGCTTGAGCCGCCACATGGCGCGCCCGTCGCGCATCGGGACGACGTAGAGCTCGCCCGCGGCGAGCCCGTCGAGGGCGACGCGCGCGACGTCGGGCGCCTGGAGCGCCGAGCTCTGCATGCGCTTGGTGAGCACCGCGCGCGTCTTCGCCGAGAGCCCGTGCCCCGACTCGAGGATGTTCGTCTTGAAGAACGTCGGGCAGAGCGCCGTGACGCGCACGCCGCTCTTCGCCATCTCGGCGTGGAGCGTCTCGGAGAGCGCGACGACGCCCGCCTTCGTGACGTTGTAGGGCGACATGAGCGGCGCCGAGAGCAGGCCCGCGGCGCTCGCGACGTTCAGGATGTAGCCGCGACCGCGCGCCTTCATGCCCGGCGCGAACACGTGGCAGCCGTGGACGACGCCCCAGAGGTTCACGTCCACGCACCAGCGCCAGTCGTCGATGCCGATCTCCTCGAACTTCCCGCCGACCGCGACGCCGGCGTTGTTGCACACGAGATCGACCGGGCCGACCACGGCCTCGGCCTGCTCCCGCAATTGTTGCACTGCAACATGGTCGGACACATCGCATTGAAATGAATGCGCTTCTGCGCCTGTGCGCTGCAACATGGCCGCGGTCTCGGCGGCCGCGTCGCCGTCGATGTCGCTCACGACGACGCGCGCGCCGCGCCGGGCGAGCTCGAGCGCGAGCTCCCGGCCGAGCCCGCCGCCGCCTCCGGTCACGACCGCCGCGAGCCCCCTCGGGAGGGCGGGGGCGGCCATCACCAGGCTCCCGTGTTCGGCATGGAGGCCCAGGGCTCCGCGGGGGCGAGGGCGTCGCCGCGCTGGAGGAGCTCGACGGAGATGCCGTCGGGGGAGCGGACGAAGGCCATGTGGCCGTCGCGCGGGGGGCGGTTGATGGTCACGCCCTGCGCCTGGAGGTGCGCGCAGAGGGCGTAGACGTCGTCGACCTCGTAGGCGAGGTGGCCGAAGTTGCGGCCGCCCGTGTAGTCCTCGGGATCCCAGTTGTAGGTGAGCTCGACCTGGGCGCGCTCGTCGCCGGGCGCCGCGAGGAAGACGAGCGTGAAGCGGCCGCGCTCGGACTCGCGGCGGCGGATCTCGCGGAGGCCGAGGCCGTCGCAGTAGAAGCGGAGCGACGCGTCGATGTCCGTCACCCGCACCATCGTGTGGAGGTATCTCATGGCGGTACCTGAGCACATGGCGCGAGCGGCGACAACGCCGGGCCCGGAACGCCCACCCGCGGCGGGCGCGCGCTTCCCCCGACCCCCGCGCGGGCGTAGGATGCGCCCATGAACGCTCGAAGCCTCAGAGCCACGACCCGTCACGCGCTCGCCCTCGCGGCGACGCTCGCCGTCGCCCTCGCGAGCGGCGCCTGCAACCCCAGCATCGCGCCGGGCAAGGCGAACGCCGGCGAGATCGGCGCGCCCTGCGGCGCCGACACCGAGTGCACGCAGGTCTCCTCGCCGACGTGCCTCGCGATGGGCGCGAGCGGCTACTGCGCGAAGGACTGCTCGTCGCTCGGGCAGTTCGAGTGCCCGTCGGGCGCCGTCTGCGAGCAGCTCGGCGACCAGGCCGTGCTCTGCATGGACGGCTGCTGCAGCCAGGACGACTGCCGCGACGGCTTCCGCTGCGAGCGGAAGCCCGAGATCGACATCTACCAGGATCTCGCGGTGTGCCCGGAGCCCGGGATCTGCGTGCTCCGCTGCACGAGCGACGCCGCGTGCCCGCAGGGGCAGGTGTGCAGCCAGGCGAGCGGGCAGTGCGTCGCGAAGGTCGGCGTGGACAGCGGCGTCGGGGCGGCGTGCACGGCCGGCCCGCAGTGCAACTCCGGGACGTGCCTCTCCACCTACCCGGGCGGCTACTGCACGAGCCCGTGCGGCACGCAGTTCACGGAGTGCGAGCCGGGGTCGGAGTGCTACGCGTGGCGCGACGGGACGCCGACCTGCATGGCGCGCTGCGAGACGGACGCGCAGTGCCGCGCCGGCTACCGCTGCGAGGTGAGCGCGACCGAGTCGGGCGGGAGCAGCGTGCGCGCGTTCTGCGTGCCGCGCTGCGACTCGTTCGGCACATGCCCGGACGGCCAGAGCTGCGACGCGGCGACCGGGCAGTGCAAGGCGGGCGCGGCCGAACCCGGGCCCATCGGCGCCTTCTGCACGGCGAACGCGCAGTGCGCGAGCGGGACGTGCGACACGACGCAGCCGAACGGCTACTGCACCGCGACCTGCGGGACGTGCCCGGCGGGGGCGACCTGCGTCGGCGGGAAGTGCGAGAAGGCGTGCGCGAACACGAACGACTGCCGCTACCGCTACGCGTGCCTCGCGGGCGGGTGCAGCCCGGGGTGCACGGCGGACGCGGAGTGCGCGAGCGGCACGATCTGCGACACGTCGACGGGCGCGTGCGTCGAGGTCGCGGCGGCCGGGAGCGTGCAGGACTTCAAGACGCAGTCGCTCCAGATCACGAGCTCCGGGTCGAGCGAGCTCACGTTCGACGTGCCGACCGGGGCGATCTCGGTGGTCGTGCACGCGAACGACCACCAGGACACGCTCATGGCGATCCTGACCCTCACGGGGCCAGGCGGCGCCAAGCTCTACGACATCCAGGACCCGGCGACCTCGAAGCTCACGTTCCTGCCGTCGCCCGGGACGTTCACGGGGATGTTCCCGAACGGGCCGAACGTGAGCCTCGTGCCGGGGACCTACAAGGTGACGTTCGTGCGCGAGTCGGGCACGGCGAACGCCGACATCCGCGTGTTCGGCGAGATCGCGGCCGGGTTCCCGGTGACGCAGGAGCTGCCCGTCGCGTTCTACTTCCTCGGCGCGCCGCAGGGGATCTCGGCGTCGACGGCGCCGAACGACTCGCGCTTCCAGCAGGCGGTGAGCGAGATCCGCGCGATCTACGGGAAGCTCGGGGTGACGCTCGCGACGCCGACGTACACGGATCTGCCGGGCGGGGCGCTGCAGGTCGTCGACACGGTCGACGGCGCGAACAGCGAGCTGTCGCAGGTCTTCAAGCTCGGGACCCGCGACGGGACGCTCCAGTACTTCTTCGTCGACGAGATCCTCGGCGGCGAGGACGGCTACACCATCCTCGGCGTGGCGGGCGGGATCCCGGGGCCGCCGGGGCTCGCGGGCGGCCCGCACTCGGGGGTCGCGGTGACGCTGAAGGACGCGATCGACCGGCCGGCGCTCGTCGGGCAGGTGATGGCGCACGAGGGGGCGCACTACCTCGGGCTCTTCCACACGACCGAGGCGACGGGGACGTCGTTCGATCCGCTCCCGGACACGCCGCAGTGCCCGTCGTCGAAGGACTCGAACTGGGACGGCTACGTGTCGTCCGAGGAGTGCGCGGGCTCGGGGAGCGACAACTTCATGTTCTGGGCGGCGTCCGGGAGCGCGCGCACGACCTCGGCGGAGCAGGGGCGCGTCGTGCGCCGGAACCCGCTGACCCACTGAGCGCTGGCCGGTCCCCGGCCGCGCGAGCGAGACGAGAGGCGAAAGATGGTTCGAAAGCTCATTCTCACCGCGGTGTCGGCCGCGGTCCTCGGCGGCGGATCCGCGCTGGCCGCCGCTCCGGGCGGGGCCGGGGTCGACCGCGCCGTGGACACGCTGCTCTCCGGCTACGAGCTCGTGCCGACCGACGCCGACTGGGCGAAGGCCGGGCCGCCGGAGGCGGTGGCGGCGCGGCTGATGGCGGTGGCGGACGACGAGGGCGCGGGGATCGCGCGGTCGCGGGCCATGTCGAGCCTCGGGCACTTCCCGACGCCGGCGGTGACGGCGTTCCTGCGCGCGCGGGCGACGGATCCGGCGCAGCCGGCGGGGATCCGCGGCAAGGCGGCGATCGCGTGGGCGGTGGCCGCGAAGGAGGCCGCGGCGCCCGAGCTCGCGCGGCTCCTCGGGGATCCGGACGAGAAGCTCCGCGAGGACGCGGCGCGGGCGCTGCGGCACTGCGCGGCGCCCGAGGTCGCGACGTTCCTGCGGGCGCGGGCGGCGCTCGAGCCGGTGCCGTGGGTGAAGGAGGCGCTCAAGGGGGCCGCGACCGCGGTGGACACGCGGCGCGAGCGGCTGGTCGTCGAGAAGAAGGCGGTGCCGTCGGTGGCGATGCCGACCGACGTGCCGCGCGTGAAGGTGGCGCCGCGCTGAGCGGGGGCGCCGGGCGGCGGCCGCAGATCGCGGTCATCGGCGCGGGGGACGCCCCCGAGGCGGCGCTCCGGGACGCCGAGGAGCTCGGGCGGCGGCTCGTCGACGCGGGCTGCCGGGTCGTGTGCGGCGGGCTCGGCGGGGTGATGGCGGCGGTGGCGCGGGGCGCGCGGAGCTCGCCGCGCGCGAGCGGCTCGGACGTCGTGGGGATCCTCCCGACGACGGACGCGGGCGCGGCCAACGGCTGGGTGGACGTGGTCGTCCCGACGGGGCTCGGGCACGCGCGCAACGTCGTCGTGGTCGCGAGCGCCGACGCCGTGGTGGCCGTGGGGGGCGCGGCGGGGACGCTCTCGGAGCTCGCGCTCGCGTGGCAGCTCGGCCGGCCGGTCGTCGCGCTCGCGACGCACGGTGGGTGGGCGGCGGACCTCGCGGGGCGCGCGGTGGACGCGCGGCGGGACGACGTCGTGCACGCCGCGCGGACCCCGGCGGACGCCGTGCGGCTCGCGCTCGAGCTCTCTGCGGCAGCACCAGAGGGCTAGCACCGATGCCGTGGTTGTCCCCTCGGATCACGCGTGACAGACAGCCTTCGAGCGCCCGCGGGCGTCAGAACGCGACGTGCACGTGGTCGCGGTGGCCGCCGATGGCGCCGATGTCGCGGCCGTTCTTCACGCCGCCGAGCGGATCGTAGAAGAGCTCGGTCGGGTGGTATTGGTGCATGTGGCGGTAGAACTTCGCCATCGCGGAGCCGCTCCCGGCCACGTCGATCGCGCGCCCGCGGTAGTGGTAGGAGTGCTTCGCGTGCTTCCCGCCCGTCGTCGACGTGATGCGGAGCCCGATCTGGACCGCATAGCGCTTGGCGTAGGCGAGCTTCGAGGCGTTGCTCGAGCCGGGGCCCTTGCCGCCGCCGCCGCTCTGCTTCGGCGCCTTCGACGCCTTGATGCCCATCCTCCCGAGCGTGTGCGGGCCGACGGCGCCGTCGGCGGCGAGGCCGTGGCGCGCTTGCCACCGCGCGACGGCGCGCGCCGTGTTCGGCCCCGGGATCCCGTCGGCCGCGGAGCCCGCCTTGCTCTGGACGTTCCGCCAGGTGCCGCGGGAGAGCCCGCGCCCGCGGTTGTAGGCGACGGCGGCGCGGAGCTGGCTCGCCGAGAGCGTGCCGCGCGCGCGCATCTGCACGCTCGCCGCCTTCAGCTGCACGGGCGCCGCCTTCATCTGCACGTCGCCGCCCTTCTCCTCGGCCGCGTCGGCCTCCTGGCCGTGGGCCTCGGCCTCCTCCGGCTCACGCTCGTCGACAGGGGCCTGCTCGACCTCGCCGCCCGGGACAGCCGCGTCGCCGCCGCCAGCTCCCGGGGACAGCGCGGCCTCACCCTCGGCGAAGGACATCCCGCGGAGCGCCCCGCGGGCGCCGCCGGACGTCGACTCGGAGGAGGCGGCGGCGTCGGGCTCGGTCGATATTGCGCTGCGGTTGAATTGAACCAGCATGCTCGTCCGCTCGTGGCTGGAGGACGCGACCCGACGGCCACCATGGCCGGTCGGCGGGCTGACCGTCAACCCGGGGGGCTCATGTTGCAGTGCAACATGGGCGCCGAATGTAATCGCGCCGGCGGCCACCCCGCGTCGCCTTGACATCCCGCGCGGAAGGGCATCCGCTAGGGGCCGGCCGCGGGCGTCGAGCGCGCCGCGCGGTCGCTCGCGCGCCGCGGGGGTGGAGCCACCACGCCGCCTCCCTCCCCGACACGCCGCCGCCGTCAGGACCGAGGAGGGCCCCGCCCATGGCGAAAGTCGTCGAACCGAGCATCTTCATCATCTTCGGGGGCACGGGCGACCTCGCGCGCAGGAAGCTCCTGCCGGCGCTCGCGCGCCTCCACGCGGCGCATCAGCTGCACCCGAAGAGCCACGTCGTCGGGGTCGCGATCGAGTCGGAGTACGACAGCGCGAAGTATCGACGGTTCACGCACGACGCGCTCTTGAAGGCCGGGGTGGAGGAAGAGGTCGCGGCGGGGTTCACGACCGAGCAGCTGCACTACCACTGCATCGGGGACTGTGGGCCGGCGGACTTCGACGCGCTCTCGCACATGCTGCGCTCCATCGAGCGCGCGAACGGGCTGCCCGAGAACCGCGCGTTCTACCTGGCGCTGCCACCGCAGGTCTTCTTGTCGACGATCGATGGGCTCGGCGCCGCCGGGCTCAACAAGAGCCACGGCTGGACGCGCGTCGTCGTGGAGAAGCCGTTCGGGCACGACCTCGCGACCGCGCAGGCGCTGAACCGGGACATCCACCGCTGGTACGAGGAGTCGCAGGTCTACCGGATCGACCACTACCTCGGTAAGGACACCGTCCAGAACCTGCTCGTCCTGAGGTTCGCGAACACGATCTTCGAGTCGGTGTGGAACCGCGATCGCATCGAGGCGGTGCAGATCACCGTCGCCGAGGACCTCGGCGTCGGGACGCGCGCGGGGTACTACGACAAGGCCGGCGCCTTCCGCGACATGGTGCAGAACCACCTGACGCAGCTCCTGACGCTCGTCGCGATGGAGATCCCGTCGCGCTACGAGGCGGAGGCGATCCGCTACGAGAAGATCAAGGTCCTGCGGTCGATGCGCGCGCTCGATCCGAACGCGGTGGTGCGCGGGCAGTACGCGGCGGGGGAGGTCGGCGGCGAGGCCGTCCCGGGCTATCTGGACGAGCCCGGGATCGACGCCGACTCGGACACCGAGACCTTCGTCGGGATGACGGTCTTCGTGGACAACTGGCGCTGGGCGGGGGTCCCGTTCTTCCTCAGGACGGGCAAGCGCATGGGGAAGACGCTGTCGCAGATCGCGGTCCGGCTGCGGTCGACGCCGTCGCACCTCTTCGCGTCGCTCGGCGAGGACGACGAGACGGCGGACGTGCTGGTCATCTCGCCCAGCCGGACGCCGGGTTCTCGCTGCACTTCGACGTGAAGGTGCCTGGGGCGCCGTTCCGGATGGATCGGATCCCGCTCGGGTTCCGCTACGCGGAGCGGTTCGATCACATCCCGGAGGCGTACGAGACGCTGCTCCTCGACGTCGTCCAGGGCGACCAGACGCTCTTCGTGCACGCGGACGAGGTCGAGATGAGCTGGCGCTTCTACGCGCCGCTGCTCGTGGCGCCGCAGCGGGTGCACCCGTACCCGGCCGGGTCGTGGGGCCCGCCGCAGCAGGCGGCGGGCTCGCGATCCCCGAGACGGAGCTCTGGCAGGAGACGTGGCAGGGGCGGAGGAAGTAGGCGCGGGGCCGCACTTCGCGGGTCGTGGCGCGGGAGGACGAGCGATGAGGCCTGTTTTGACGGAGCTCGCGGCGTATCGGGCGCTCGAGGCGGAGCGGGAGGCGCTCCGGGGGACGCACCTGAGGGACCTGTTCGACGCGGACGAGGAGCGCTTCGAGCGCTTCTCGCTGCGGCTCGGGGACCTGCTCTTCGACTACTCGAAGCACCTCGTGACGGAGCAGGTGCGGGCGGCGCTGCTCGCGCTCGCGGAGGAGGTGGAGCTGCCGCGGTGGACAGAGAGGATGTTCGCGGGCGAGGCGATCAACGTGACCGAGGGGCGGGCGGTGTTGCACACGGCCCTGCGAAACCGCGGCGACCGCGCGGTCTTCGTCGACGGCGAGGACGTCATGCCGGGCGTGCAGGCGGTGCTCGCGAAGATGCGGCGCTTCACGGACGCGCTCCGGTCGGGGGCCTGGCGCGGGTTCACCGGCGAGGCGCTGACGGACGTCGTGAACATCGGGATCAGGGGGCTCGGACCTCGGCCCCGTCATGGTGACCGAGGCGCTGCGCCCCTACTGGCAGGAGGGGATGCGG
Organism: Deltaproteobacteria bacterium; assembly: GCA_020632715.1. Classification (GTDB taxonomy): domain Bacteria; phylum Myxococcota_A; class UBA9042; order PHBI01; family PHBI01; genus JACKFA01. The sequence continues at coordinate 101,873 of JACKFA010000009.1, read as the reverse complement.
GCGCACTTCGTGTCGAACGTGGACGGCACGCACCTCGCCGAGACGCTCCGGCGGGTGGACCCGGCGCGGACGCTGTTCATCGTGGCGTCGAAGACGTTCACGACGCAGGAGACGCTGACGAACGCGCGGTCGGCGCGGGCGTGGCTCGTGGCCGCGCTCGGGGACGAGGCGGCCGTCGCGCGGCACTTCGTGGCGCTGTCGACCAACGAGGAGGCGGTGACGGCGTTCGGCATCGACCCGGACAACATGTTCGAGTTCTGGGATTGGGTCGGGGGCGCTACTCGCTGTGGTCGGCGATCGGGCTGTCGATCGCGTGCGTCGTCAGGATGGACCGCTTCGAGGAGCTGCTCGCGGGCGCCTACGAGGCGGACGAGCACTTCCGGACGGCGCCGCTCGCGGCGAACATCCCGGTGATCATGGGGCTCCTCGGGGTGTGGTACGCGAACCTGTTCGGGGCGGCGACGCACGCGATCCTGCCGTACGACCAGTACCTGCATCGGTTCCCGGCGTATCTCCAGCAGGGGGACATGGAGTCGAACGGGAAGCGGGTCGACCGCGAGGGGCGGACGATCACGACGTACACGACGGGGCCGGTGATCTGGGGGGCCAGGGACGAACGGGCAGCACGCGTTCTACCAGCTCGTCCACCAGGGCACGCGGCTCGTGCCGGCGGACTTCATCGCGACGGTGGAGACGCAGAACCCGATGGGGAGCACCACACGATCCTGCTCGCGAACTTCCTCGCGCAGACCGAGGCGCTGATGCGGGGGAAGACCGAGGACGAGGTGCGCGCCGAGCTCGCGGGGCAGGGGATGCGCGGTGAGGCCCTCGAGCGGCTGGTGCCGCACAAGGTGTTCCCCGGGGACCGGCCGACGAGCTCGTTCCTGATGCGGCGCTGACGCCGCACGCGCTCGGGCGGCTCATCGCGCTCTACGAGCACAAGATCTTCGTCCAGGGGATCGTGTGGGACATCAACAGCTTCGACCAGTGGGGGGTCGAGCTGGGCAAGCAGCTGGCGAAGGCGATCCAGCCGGAGCTCGTCGGGGACGCGGTCGTGACGACGCACGACGGGTCGACGAACGGGCTCATCGCCTACCTGAAGGAGGTCCGCGCGGGGCGCGGCGAGGGAGGGAGCGCATCATGAGCGGTGGAGAGACGACGTATCAGTTCGGGATGATCGGGGTCGGGGTGATGGGGCGGAACCTCGCCTGGAACATCGCCGACCACGGGTGGACGGTCGCCGCGTGGAACCGCGAGCAGGAGATGATGGACGAGGTGCTCGCGGCGGCGCCGGGGAAGATCCACGGCGCGAAGACGATGGCGGAGCTGGTGGCGTGTCTCGAGAAGCCGCGGCGCGTGATGATCATGATCACGGCCGGGAAGCCCGTGGACATGGTGCTCGACGCGCTGGTGCCGCTGCTCGAGCCGGGGGACGTGGTCATCGACGGCGGGAACTCGTGGTTCGAGGACACCCGGCGCCGCGAGGAGCGGCTGACGGCGCTGGGGATGCACTTCGTGGGCGTCGGGGTGTCGGGCGGCGAGGACGGGGCGCGGCATGGGCCGTCGCTGATGCCGGGCGGGAAGGACGAGGCGTACGCGCGGATAGCGCCGGTGTTGGAGGCGATCGCGGCGAAGACGGCGTCGGGGCCGTGCGTGACGCACGTGGGGACGGACGGCGCCGGGCACTTCGTGAAGATGGTGCACAACGGCATCGAGTACGCGGACATGCAGCTCATCGCGGAGTCGTACGACGTGCTGAAGCGCGTGGGCGGGTACGACGCGCCGGCGTTGGCGAAGGTGTTCCGGGCGTGGAACGAGGGGCCGCTCGAGTCGTTCCTGATCGAGATCACGGGGCAGATCTTCGCGACGGCGGATCCGCGGCGCGCGGGCGGGTGGCTCGTGGACAGCGTGCTCGACAAGGCCGGGCAGAAGGGGACGGGGCGCTGGACGGCGGAGGTGGCGCTGAAGCTCGGGGTGTCGATCCCGTCGATCGCGGCGGCGATCGACGCGCGGGTGCTGTCGAGCATGAAGGAGGCGCGGGTGCGGGCGAGCGAGGTGCTCGAGGGACCGCGGTCGCCGGTGGTGCAGGACCCGGGGGGGCTCGCGGACGTCGTGCGGGACGCGCTCCTCGCGGCGAAGGTGGGGGCGTACGCGCAGGGGATGTCGCTCATCCGCGCGGCCGCCGAGGAGTTCGGCTGGGACATCGATCTGCGGGAGATGGCGCGGATCTGGAAGGGCGGGTGCATCATCCGGGCGGCGCTGCTCGACACGATCATGAAGGCGTTCGAGCGGGAGCCGGGGCTCGAGAACCTGCTGCTCGACGGGGAGATCCGGGAGATCGTGCAGGCGGGGCAGGGCGCGTGGCGGAAGGTCGTCGCGCTCGCGGCGGAGCACGGGATCCCGGTGCCGGCGATGTCGGCGGGGCTCGCGTACTACGACGCGTACCGCACGGCGGCGCTGCCGCAGAACCTGACGCAGGCGCAGCGCGACGCGTTCGGGGCGCACACCTACCAGCGCAGCGACGCGCCGGAGGAGGGCTTCGTGCACACGGACTGGCTGCCGTAGGGGGCGCTCAGGCGCGGCGGCAGCTGACCTCGACGAGGAGGCCGGCGGGGCCGCGAAGGTAGAAGAGGGTGCCGCGGCCGTTCTGGTGGACGTCGCCGAGCTCCGATTGCTCGAGCGCGGCGAGGTGCGCGTGGCGGGCGTGCACCTCGGCGGGGGTCGCGACGAGGAAGCCGACGTGGACGCCGTCCGGGTAGGTGGGCGCGTCGGCGCGCTGGAGGACCAGCGTGAAGCCGACGTCGTCGACGAGGATGGCGAGCGCCGGCGAGCGCGGGCTCGACGTGAGCGTGAGGCCGAAGCCGCGCGTGAAGAGGGCGACGGCGGCGGCCACGTCGGGGACGTGGAGATCCAGGTGGTTGAGCGTCAAGGCGGTGGCTCCCGGGCGGCGGCCGCAGCGCGGCCTCGGCGCCGTGGGAGCTCACTCGTCGGGAGGGCTCATGTCCCCGAGCTGGGGTGACCGGGGCTCACCTGACCGGTCCACCTTTTTCGGCGAGCCGACGGTAGGCGGCGCCGCGGGCGCGCGTCAAGCGCGGCGTGGGGTCGGGGCGCCCTCGACGCATTTGGTCAATGAGGTTGACTTTGTCGGGTGGCCGGAGCGACCATTGCGTCGTCAATCAGGTTGACCATTCCGTGACGACAGGAGACCTCCCATGCCCGTCTTGCCCGCCCCCGCGTCCGCCACCCACGTCCTCGGGACGACCCGTTTCACCGCGCTCGCGAGCCCATCCCGCGGCGGCGCGCGCGACACGAGCGTCTGGCGCGTCGAGATCGCGCCCGGCGCGCCCGCGACGCCGCACCGCCTGACCCGCGAGGAGGTGTTCGTCGTGCTCGCGGGCCGCGCCCTCGTGACCCTCGGCGCGGATCGGCTCGAGGCCGGCCCCGGCGACGTCATCGTCGTGCCGGCCGCGACGGACTTCGCGCTCACGGCCTCGGGCGACGCGCCGCTCGAGGCGCTCTGCTGCCTCCCCGTCGGGGGGCAGGCGCTCCTGCCCGGCGGCGAGCCCTTCACGCCCCCGTGGGCGGCGTAGCGTGGTGGAACCGGCCCTGCCGCCCACACCGCTCGCGCGCCTCCTCGTCTCCGCGGCGCAGACCCTCATCGACGCGCTCCACGCCCGCCTCGCCGCGCGCGGCGTGCACGACGTGCGCCCACAGTACGGCTACGTCATGCTCGCCGCGCGCGCGGCGCCGACGACGGTCACGGCGATCGCCGCGCTGATGGGCGTCACGAAGCAGGCGGCGTCGAAGCTCGCGGCGGCGATGGAGGCCGCGGGGCTCCTCGCGCGCGAGGCCGACGCCGAGGACGGCCGCCGCGTCGCGCTCGCGCTCACGGCGCGCGGCCACGCCGTGCTCGCCGAGGTCGAGGCCATCTACGCCGAGCTCGAGGCCGAGTGGGCAAACGTCCTCGGCGCCGCGCGCGTCGAGGCGCTGCGCGCGGACCTCGCGCGCGTGGTCGCGGCCGCCCATGGCGGCGAGCTGCCCGCGGTGCGCCCCGTGTCTTGACGCGCGGGGCCGCTCCCGGCGCGGCCCCCAGAACGACGAAGGCCGCGTCCGGAGCCCGTTTCAGCGGGCGCCGAGGCGCGGCCTCCGTGAGATGCCCGGACGGGCGAGCCGACTATCGGCCCTTCATCATGCCCTTGAGGCTGTCGAGCTGCGCCATGAGCTCCTCGTTCTCGGCGAGGTTCGGGTGGTCCGCGATGACCTTCTTCATGCGGGCCTCGGCCTCCTTGGCCTTCGTCACGGTCGACTCGTCGATGCCCATCTTGGAGGCGGCCTCCTGGGCGATGGCGGCCTTCTCCTCGAGCGAGGAGGCCTTCTCCATCTTCTCCTTCAGCTCCTTCTGGACCTCGAGCATCTTGGTCGCGACCTCGGCCTGGAGGGCCTGGATCTCGGCCGAGTGGTCGGCCATGTAGCCCTTCAGCGCCTCGTTGGCCTTGGCCGCGTCGTCGGCGTTGGACTCGAGGAGCCCAGCGACCTTGTCCATGTGGTCGACGAGCTTGCCGGCCGGGCTACCGCCGCACGCCGCGAAGAAGGGGAGAACGAGCGCCGCGAAGAGGGCGAGCGTGAGCGTCTTGCGCATGAGAATTCCTCGGAGTCTGTGGTCTTGGGCTCGGGTACGAGCCGCGCTTCGATAATGCGGACGTGCCGAGCGATCAAGGACTTTCGACCGAGACCGCCAGTCGGGCGCGTCTCGGGAGCGCCGCCCCCTCTCGCTGCTCGGAGCCGGCCGGGGCGCGTCCCCCGGCGGCTCGGGGCGGCGCCTCTTCGCCGCGGGTGACACCTTCGCCGCGCCGCGGTGTTGTACCTCCGTGATCGGCTCACCGCCGGTCGGCCACATGGCGTATGGTGATGCCCCCATGAGTGAACGAAGGCCAGGCGACCGGGTCCCGGATCTCCTCGTCGAGCAGCTCGCGCTCGGCGAGCTCGGCGACCACGCGGCGGCGTCGGTGCGGGCGCGCCTCGAGGCCGAGCCCGAGGGGCTCGCGCGCCTCGCGCGCCTCGAGGCGGACGACCACGCGATCCGTGAGGCGTACCCGGCCGCGCGCGTGATGGCGTCGGTGCGGGCGCGGGCGGAACGCGCGCCGCGACGCGCCGCTCGGTGGCTCGCGCCTGCGTTCGGGGTCGCGGTCGCCGCGGTGGCCGTGCTCGTCGTGGCCCGTCCCTGGGAGCCGGGCGGCGCGGTCGGCGGCGGCGCGGTCACCGGTCCCGACGTCGTGAGGACGAAGGGCGACGTCGCCGCGCGCCTCTTCGTGTACCGCGAGGGCGAGGGCGGCGGCGGGACCAGGCTCGTCGACGGGGCGCAGGCGGCGGGCGGCGACACGCTGCAGCTCGCCTACGCCGCCAGCACCGACGCGCGCTTCGGCGTGATCGTGTCCATCGACGGCGCCGGCGCCGTGACGCTCCACTGGCCCCTCGCGGAGAACGGCGATACGCGGCTCGCGGACGGCGGCGAGGTGAGGCTCCGCGACGGCTACGAGCTCGACGACGCCCCGGGCTTCGAGCGCTTCGTGCTCGTGACCGGCGACGCGCCGATCGCCGTGGGCGACGTGCTGGCGGCGGCGCGCCGGCTCGCGGGTCGGGCGGACGCGCGCTCGGCGCCGCTCCCGGTGCCTCCTGGCCTCGCGCAGACCTCGGTCGTGGTGACGAAGGAGGCGGCGCCGTGATCGCCCCGCGCGGGCGCGCGGCGCGCGTGGCGGTGGCTCTCGCGGCCGTGGCGTGGCTCGCGGCGGCGCCGACGTCGGCGTCGGCGGCGAGCGGCGACGGTGGCGTGCGGCGGTTCGCGCTCATCATCGGGAGCAACGACGGCGGCCCCGAGCGGGTGCGTCTCCGCTTCGCCGTGACCGACGCGCGGAGCGTCGCGTCGGTGCTCGAGGAGCTCGGAGGCGTCGCTGCGGCGGACCGCCTCGTGCTCGAGGAGCCGGCGCGCGCCGCCGTGCTCGCGGCGTTCGCGGACCTCGACCGCCGCATGGTGGCCGCGCGGCGCGGTCATCGGCGGACGGAGCTCGTGGTGTACTACTCCGGGCACTCCGATGAGGACGGCCTCCTCCTCGGCCGCGAGCGGCTCGGCTACGATGAGCTCAGGGCCGCGCTGAAGGCGGCGCCGGCGGACGTCCGCATCGCGATCCTCGACTCCTGCGCGTCGGGGGCGCTCCTCCGCGAGAAGGGCGGCAAGCGGGTCGCGCCGTTCCTCGCCGAGGACGCCGCGAAGGTCTCCGGCCACGCGTATCTCACATCCGCGGCGGCGACGGAGGCGGCGCAGGAGTCGGATCGCCTCGGGGCGTCCTTCTTCACGCACCACTTCGTGAGCGGGCTCCGCGGGGCGGCGGACAGCTCGGGCGACGGCCGGGTGACCCTGTCGGAGGCGTACCGCTTCGCGTTCGACGAGACGCTCCTCCGGACGGAGCACACCCGCAGCGGGCCGCAGCACCCGAGCTTCGACATCGATCTGTCGGGGAGCGGTGACGTCGTCATCACCGATCTCGCCCAGGTCTCGTCGCAGGTGGTGCTCGCGCCCGGGCTCGCGGGCCGCTTCTTCGTCCGCGACCGCGACAACCGGCTCGTGGCCGAGGTGCACAAGGGCTCCGGGCGGGCGACCGCGATCGGGGTCGCCCCGGGCGTGTACCGGGTGGCGTTCACGGAGGGGGACGCGGTCTGGTCGCGGGACCTCGCGGTCGAGCGCGGCCAACAGGTCATGTTGCAGCGCAACATGTTCGAGCGGTCGGGTGGGGTCATCGCCGCCCGCGAGCGGGGCGGGATGCTCGTGGGCGATGCACAAGAGGGCGGCCTCGAGGAGCCGGCGTGGGACGACCCGACGTACGTGACGGAGCGCCCGCGCGTCGACGACGAGTGGCGGACGGTGGCCTTCCGGGCGTCGCTCCTGCCGGGGCTGTCGCTGATGGGGAGCGGGGAGCGGCAGCGGGTCGAGGGGCTCGCGTTCGGGCTCCTCGGGGACTCGGTCGGCGAGGTCGCGGGCGGGCAGCTGACGACGTTGGTGGGGCTCGTGGATGGGCGGCTCGAGGGGGTGCAGCTGACGATCGGGCTCAACGTCGCGGGCGAGGTGCGCGATGGGGTGCAGGTCGCGACGGCGGTCAACGTGGTGTCGGAGGGGGTCGCCGGCGCGCAGGTGGCGGTCGGGGCCAACGTCGCGGGCGCGCGGGTGGACGGCGCGCAGGTCGCGGCGGGGCTCAACGTCGCGAGCGGCGGGGTCGTCGGGGCGCAGGTCGCGAGCGGCGTCAACGTCGCCGGGGGCGCGGTGACGGGCGCGCAGATCGCGACGGTGAACGTCGCGGGCGACGTGACGGGCGCGCAGATCGGCGTCATCAACATCGGTGGGCACGTGCGCGGCGCGCAGATCGGGCTCGTGAACTGGGCGGAGTCGGTGGACGGGGTGTCGCTCGCGCTGCTGCCGCTCGTGGCCGACGGCTACAACCACGTCGAGGTGTGGGCGGACTCGGAGGTCTGGGGGAACGTCGGGGCGCGGCTCGGGACGCCGGCGCTGCACGCGCTCGTGTCGGTCGGGAGCCGCGAGGTGTCGGGCAAGCAGTGCTTCGTGCGCGTCGGCGGCGGGCTCGGGAGCCACGTCGGCCTCGGGCGCTGGGCGTACCTGGACCTGGACGTCATGGCGAGCGTCGTGTCCGGCGGTGGCTGCGACGTGGACGCGCTCGGGCGGGACGAGGTGCTCGCGCAGGCGCGGCTGACGCTCGGCGTGCCGCTCACGTCGTGGCTGGCGGTGTTCCTGGGGGTGTCGGCGAACGGGGAGTTCCGGGTGACCGACGCCGACGCGCCGCGGCCGCTGCTGGCGACGGACGCCGTCGGGGCGGACGAGTCGTGGGATGTCGTCGCTTTTCCCAGCGTCTTCGGTGGGCTGCGCCTGTTCTGAGGTGGCGTCGCCCCTTGACCGTCTGCCTCCGTTCGGTCTTCCTGGTCTGAGAGGGCGCGCCGCGCGAACCCGCGTGGCCGGCGCCACCGCCCCCGACCTCTCGACCCCACGCCACGCCCCCGGAGCTTCGATGCGTCTTCTCCGCACGCACCTCGTTCCTCTCGCCCTCCTCATCGCGCTCGCGCTGTCCGGGTGTGGCGACGGCGCCACCGGCGGCTCCGACACGTCGCGAGACGACGCGTCGGGCGGCGACGCGGACGTCGCGACCGACGCCGACGTCGGAGCAACGGACGTCACGCCGGGGGACGGGACCGACGACCTCGACGCCGCCACGCCGAGCGACGGGACCGCCGACTCGGAGACCGCGCCGAGCGACACGAGCTCGCCGGCCGACACCGCGATCGATCCCGACATCCTAGAGGGGAACTCCATCATCGGCGTCGCCTCGCGGGCCGGCACGTTCAAGACCTTCCTGGCGGCGGCGCAGCGGATGGACCTCGTCCCCGCGCTCGCGACGGACGAGCTCACGGTGTTCGCGCCGACGGACGCCGCCTTCGAGGCGTATCGGGTCGCCGCCGGGCTCAGCGCCGAGGAGCTCCTCGCGTCGCCGCGGCTCGGCGAGCTCCTGCGTTATCACGTCGTGGCAGGCGCGCTCGACGCCACGGCGCTCGCCGCGGAGCCCAAGCGGGCCTCGCTCATCGACGTCGCCCTCTACGTCGACACCTCCGACGGGGTGCGGCTCAACGTGGTCGACCAGGTGGCCGGGGCGACGGTGGTCTCGTCGGAGTCGGCGGACAACGGCGTCCTCTACACGCTCGACGCGGTGCTCGTGCCGCCGAAGCTGATCGAGGTCGCCAAGCTCGAGGGGCTCGCCGGCTTCCCGGTCTCGCTCGAGGCGGCGAACCTCGAGGGCATCGACGACGAGGACGCCCAGCACACGCTCTTCGCGCCCAGCAACACGTCGTTCTTCGACCTGTTGCGCGCCCGTGGGCAGACGGCGGTGGAGTTCCTCGCCGACCCCGAGATGCCCGACATCATGCGCTATCTCGTGGTCGTCGGGCGCTACCTCTCGGCCGACCTGCTCGCGCTCGACGGGACGACGCTGCCCTCGACGCTGCGCCAGGTGCCGGCAGCGCCCGCCGAGCCCTACTTCTCGCCGATCACCCTCGTGGACGTCGGTGGCTCGCTGCGCGTCAACAACGCCACGGTGGCCGTCGCCGACATCATCGCGGTCAACGGCGTCATCCACATCATGGGCCTGGACGTGAACGTGCTACCGAGGGACGTCAAGACCCAGATGGGGGGGCTGTCCATGGACACCTTCCTCTCCGCGCTCGAGAGCCAGGGGCTCACCGCCGAGCTCGTGGCGCCCGAGGGGCCCGTGACGGTCTTCGGGCCGTACAACGGCGCGTTCGTGGACTTCTCGCCGAACGATGTCGTCGGCGGCTTCCACATCGTGCCGGGGGTCCTGCTCCCGGCCGACCTCGCGCGGGCGGCGGGCACCGGGCTCCAGACGCTGGCCGGGACCACCTGCCGGTGTCGGTGGACGGCAGCGGCAACATCACCGTGGGAGGCTCGCGTACGGCGGTGCTCGATGGGACCTTCACCCCGGCCAGCAACGGGATCGTCTACACGCTCGGCCAGGCGATCGCGCCCTGACCACCCCTGAGAAGGTGTTTCAGTATTCGGACCGAGCCCGGCGACGCGTCGTGATTCCAGGTGGTTACGTGAGGAGGGAGCGTGCCCATAGGCACGTGACCGACGAGCGGAACCGCCTGAAATCACAAGAGCAAGCCAGGCGACGGGAGAATACTGAAACACCTTCTGAGAGCGTCCCTGAAACCCGCAGGCGAGGTTCCGGCTAAGGTTCGACGCCCCAGCGTCCGTTAATGACCAGGAGCACCGCGCCTGGAGCCCCATGACGACGACGACCCACCTCGCAGAGCACGATGACACCCAGCAGGTCGTCGTTCGACTCCAGGGCCGCCTCTTCGGCCTCCCGGTACAGAACGTCCGCGAGATGATGCGCCTCCCCGCCGTCACGCCGCTGCCCCACCTCCCGCCGCACGTCCTCGGACTGCTCGACGTCCGTGGCAGCGTCATCCCCATCGTCGACCTCCGCCTGCGTCTCGGCATGTCGACCGCCGACGAGGAGGTCGCCGCCCTCGTCGAGACCCTGCACCAGCGTGAGCGCGACCACGTCAACTGGCTCGACGAGCTCACCGCCAGCGTTCGCGATGCGCGGCCGTTCCGTCTCACCACCGACCACCACGCCTGCGCCTTCGGCCGCTGGTACGACACGTTCACCACATCGAACCACGTCCTCACGAGCCATCTCGCCAAGTTCGACGCGCCCCATCAGCGCATCCACGCCGTCGCCCGCGACGTCGCCAACCACGTCCGCACGGGCGACCTCGGCGCCGCCAACGCGCTCATCGCCCGCACCCGCGACACGGAGCTCGCCGCGATGATCAAGCTCTTCGGTCAGCTCCGCGCGCTCCTGCTCGAGACCAACCGGACCATCGCCGTCGTGCTCGACGCCGAGAGCGCCCCGTTCGCCGTCGCCGTGGACGAGGTCAGCTCGGTGGAGTGGCTCCGCCCTGCCGCCACCGAGGGTCGCGCCTTCGACGACCCCGACCCCCACCGCGTCGTGGAGGGTGTCGCGCGCGCGAGCGCCCACGCCGACGAGCTCATCACCCTCCTCCGCGTCGACGCCCTCCACGCGTGAGCCGGGCCGCGCCTACCGCAGCCGGCGCGCCATCACCATCGCCGCCATCCCGAACACGCTCAGGCCGATGCCCGCGAGCGCCACGAGCTGCGGCGCCACGTCCGCGAACCCCGCGCCCTTCAGCATCACGGCGCGCAGGATCTCCACCATGTGCCGCACCGGGTTCAGCGCCGTGACCGGCTGAAGCCACTCCGGCATGTTCCCGATCGGCGTCATGAACCCCGACAGCAGGATCGCCGGCAGGATCACGAGCACCGACGTCATGAAGGCCTGCTGCTGGTTCCGCGCCACCGTGCTCACGAAGAGCCCGACGCCGAGCGTGCTCAGGAGGTAGAGCGCGCCCCCCGCGAAGATCACCGCGAGGTCGCCGCGGAGCGGCACCCCGAACATCACCATCGCCGCGGTCACGACGAGGCCGAGGTCCACGAGGCCGATGACGCCGTACGGGAGCGTCTTCCCCGCGATGAGCGTCACCGGCTGGATCGGCGTCACCAGCACCTGCTCGAGCGTCCCGCTCTCCTTCTCGCGCGCGAGCCCCATCGCGGTCACGACGACCGACACGATGAGGAGCAGCGTCGCCGCCATCCCCGGCACGAAGTAGCGCGCCGAGTCCAGGGTCGCGTTGTAGAGCACGCGCGGCTCGACCGCGATCCGCGGCAGCGACACGGCCGCCCCACGCGCCGCCGCGAGCCGCGCCGACGTCGCCTCCGCCGCCGCGAGCGCCCGCCGGAGCCCGTACGCCGACGCCGCGTTCTGCGCCACGATCGCCCGGTTCGAGTCCGAGCCGTCCGTGAGCACCTGCACCTCGGCCGTCTCCCCGCGCCCGAGGGCGTCCGCGAAGCCGCGCGGCACGATGACCGCCACCGCCGACTCCCCGCGCGTCACGCGCGCCACCGCCTCCGACGCCCGGTCGCGCCAGGCGTCGAGCCGGAAGGTGTCGCCCGCCACGAGCCCCTCGATGAACGCCCGGCTCTCGGCCGTCCGGTCCTCGTCCGCGACGACCGTCGGCACGTCGTGCACGTCGAGGTTCACGGCGTAGCCGAGCACCACGAGCTGCATCACGGGCGCCACGAGCAGGATCGCGAGCACCCGCTTGTCGCGCACCGTCTGGCGCACCTCCTTCCGCATCACGGCCGCGAGCGCCGTCGGTCGCCTGAGCCTCACCATCACGCCACCCTCCGCGTGAAGCGCCGCGTCGCCGCCACCAGCATCAGCGCGAAGAACGCGGCCATCGCGAGCAGATCCGGCCACACCACGTCGAGCCCGTTCCCCCGGAGGAGGATCGCGCGCAGCCCGTGCACCAGGTACTTCGCGGGCAGCACGTTCGCGATGACCTGGAGCGGCGCCGGCATGTTCTCGATGGGGAACACGAAGCCCGAGAGCAGGAGCGCCGGCAGCATCGTCGAGATGATGGCGATCTGGCTCGCCACCATCTGGTTCTTCGTCACGACGCTGATGAGGAGCCCCTGCATGAGCATCGCGAGCAGGAAGACGCTCGCCGTGCCGAAGAGCAACAGCAGGCTCCCCTGGACGGGCACGTCGAAGAGGAGCACCCCGACGGTCAGCACCAGGAGCACCTGCACGAGGCCGAGGACGAAGTAGGGGCCGAGCTTCCCGAGGATGATCTCGATCCGCCGCACCGGCGTCGCGAAGAGCTGCTCCATCGACCCGTTCTCGTACTCGCGCGCGATCGTGAGCGCGGTCAGCATCACGGCGACCATCACGAGGATCAGCACCATCAGGCCCGGCACGAGCACCACGGCCGAGAGGAGCCGCGGGTTCGAGAACGTCCGCACGCGCACGTCCACCGGGAGCGCCACGTCGCCGAGCTCCCTCTCGAGGCGCCCCTGCGTGAAGCCGAGCGCGATGGCGTTCGCGTAGCCGAGCGCGATTCCGGCGGTCGTGTTGTCGGTCCCGTCGAGCAGGAGCTGCGCGCGGGCGTCCGCGCCGCGCCGCCCCGAGCGCGCGAAGCCGCGCGGGACGATGAGCGCCGCCCGCGCCACGCCGCGCTTGAGCAGCGGCTCCGCCTCCTCGGCCGCCTCCCGCTCCCCGGCCGGCACGAAGAGGCGCGACGCGAAGAACGCCTCCTGGAGCTCGCGCGAGTCGGTCGTGCGATCCTGGTCGACCACGACGAGGGGGATCCGCTCGACGTCGAAGGAGACCGCGTAGCCGAAGAGGAGCAGCAGGAGCACCGGCATCCCGAGCGCGAAGATCAGCACCTGCGGGTCGCGCAGGATGTGCATGACCTCCTTCATCGCGATGGCGCCCGTGCGTCCGAGCCTCATGACGCCGCCTCCGTCGCCGGCCGTCCGTGCGCCGCCACGAGCTCGAGGAACACGTCCTCGAGCGTCGCCTCCGTCGCCTCGACCGTGAGCCCGGCGGCGAGCCCGCGCCCGGTGAGGAGCCCCTCGAAGCTCTTCGCATCTGCGAAAGACCCGAGGCGCGTTCTTACGTGCACGCGGTTCCCGAACGGTTGCACCTGCAACACGGCCGGCTCGCCGCGCAGCGCCTCGGCGAGCCGACCCGCGGACACGCCGCCGACCGACCACAGGTGCCCCGGCACGTGCTCGCGCTTGAGCCCGCGGGGCGTGTCGAGCGCCACCAGCCGCCCGTCCACCATGAGCCCGACGCGCGCGCAATACTCGGCCTCGTCGAGGTGGTGCGTCGTCACGAAGACGGTGGTCCCCGCGGCCGCGAGCGAGCGGATGAGCCGCCAGAAGTCGCGCCGCGACGCCGGGTCGACGCCGGCCGTCGGCTCGTCGAGGAAGACGATCGCCGGCTCGTGGAGGAGCGCCGAGGCGAGGGCGAGCCGCTGCCGGACGCCGCCCGGGAGGTCGCGGGTCATGGCGTGGCGGCGGTCGCGGAGACCCGCGAGCTCGAGCGCCGCCTCGACCCGGGCGGCGCGGCGCGCGCCCGAGAGGCCGTAGGCGCCGCCGAAGAACTCGAGGTTCTCGCCCACCTCGAGGTCGAGGTAGAGGGAGAAGCGCTGCGACATGTAGCCGATGGCGCGCTTGACGCGCGTCGGGTGCTTCGCGATGTCGTTCCCTGCGACCTCCGCGCGCCCGCCGGTCGGCGCGAGCAGGCCGCAGAGCATGCGGATGGTCGTCGTCTTCCCCGCCCCGTTCGCGCCGAGGTAGCCGAAGATCTCCCCGCGGCCGACCTCGAAGCTCACGTGGTCGACGGCCGTGAACGACCCGAAGACCCGCGTCAGGCCGTCCACGGTGATGATCGGGCCGCCGCTCACCGCGCCCCCTCCGCGCTCGGCGCCGCCGCGAGGAGCCCGAGGTAGACGTCCTCGAAGTCCGGCAGCACGGCCTCCACGGCGAGGCCGCGCGCGCTGGCCCAGGCGCGGAAGGCGTCCGCGCCGTCCTCGCGCACGACGACGCGGAGGTCGTCCCCGTGCGGCGAGAGCGCGAGCACCTCCGCGCGCGCCTCGAGCACGTCCTCGAGCGGCGGCTCCCCCGGGGCGCGCCCGGCGAGCCCGCCCACGACCCGCAGCGTCGGGTGCGGGAAGCCGCGCGTCAGCGCGTCGGGCGCCCCCTCGGCGAGGAGGCGCCCCCGCGACAGGAGCCCGACCCGGTGGCAGCGCGCCGCCTCGTCCATGTACGGCGTCGCGAGGAGCACCGCCATCCCCTCGGCGACGAAGCCGTAGAGGAGGTCCCAGAGCTCGCGGCGCGACACGGGGTCGACGCCGTTGCTCGGCTCGTCGAGCACGAGCACCGTCGGGCGATGGAGGAGGGCGCAGGCGAGCGCGAGCTTCTTGTACATGCCGCCCGAGAGATCGTTGGCGCGCCGCCCCCCGAAGCGGAGGAGGCGCGTGATCCCGAGGAGCTGCTCGCGCCGCTCGGCGAGGGCCGCGCGCGTGAGCCCGAAGAGGCGCCCGAAGAAGGCGATGTTCTCGTCGATGCTGAGGTCGCCGTAGAGGCTGTAGCGCTGCGGCATGTAGCCTATCGCCGAGCGCACGGCGTCCGCGCCGCCGCTCGCCGGGAGGCCGGTCACGAGGGCCTCGCCGGCGTCGGGGAGCGCGAGCCCGGTCAGCACCCGGATGGACGTCGTCTTGCCGGCGCCGTCCGGGCCCACGAGCCCGTAGAGCTCGCCCGCCTCGACGTGGAAGGAGAGCCCGTCGAGCGCGGGCGGCCCGGGGCCGAAGCGCTTGACGAGCCCCCGCGCCTCGAGCGCGGGCGCGCCGGCGACGGGGGCCGTGGCCGTGGCTCTGGCACGCCGCGCGGCCATCACTCGCCCCGACCGGTCCCGGGGATCGCGATCTCGACCGGCATCCCCGGCCGCAGCGCCTCCTCCGGGTTCGGGACGGCCACCTCGACGGCGTAGACGAGGCGGTCGCGGTCGTCGCGCGTCTGCACGTTCCGCGGCGTGAACTCGGCCTCGGCGCCGACGCGCCGGATGACGCCAGCGAAGGTCTTCCCCGGGATCGCGTCCGCCACGACCTCCACCGGCCGCCCCGGCTTCGCCGCCGCGAGCTCCGCGTTCGGGAGGTAGAAGGTCGCCTTCACCTCGCCGATGTCGACCACCGTGACGACGCGGCTCCCAGGCAGCACGACCTCGCCGGGCTCGAAGTTGCGCGCCGTCACGATCCCCGCGCGGGGCGCCACGATCCGACACTCCTCGACGCCGAGCCGCGCCCGCGTCTGCGCCGCCTCCGCCGTCTCGACCTGGTGCTCGGCCGCGGTCAGCTGCGCCTTCGCGGCCTCGAGCTTCAGCGCCGCCGCCGTCTCCCCGGCGCCGACCGCCTCCGCCTGCTTCTCCGTCGCCGTCGCCGACGCGCCGACCGCCTGCAGCTGCCGCGACAGCGCCGCCGCCTCGGTCCTCGCCCGGTCGAGGTCCTGCTCGCTCGCGCCGCCCGTGGCCGCGAGCTCCCCGACCCGCTTGGCGGCGCGCTCGGCCGCGCTCCGCTGCACCGCCACCGCGCCCCGCTGCGTGCGGCTCGCCGTCGCCGCCGCGAGCGCCGCCTCGCTCTGCGCCGCCGCCGCCGTGATCCCGCTCTCCGCGAGCGACACGCCGACCTTCGCGCCCGCGACCGCGTCCTTCGCCGTCGCGACGGCGGCGTCCGCCTGCGCGAGCGCCGCCTCGGCCTCGCGGCAGTCGAGCTCCACGAGGAGCGCGCCCCGCTCGACGTGATCGCCCTCGTCCACCGGGATCGCGACGATCCGCGCCGGCAGCCGCGCGACGGCGTCCACCTCGACCCCCTCGATCGTGCCGCTCCCGCGCGACGGCCGCTCGGCCTCGCGCTCCTGCGCTCTCAGCTCGAGGTAGAGGACCGTCGCGAGCCCCGCGACGAGCAGGATGAAGATCGGGATGACGCGCTTCATGGCGTGCTCTCCGGTGTCGTCGTGGTGTCCATGCCGCCGCGGCCCGGGGCCGCCGTGACGCCGAGCGCCCGCAGGCGCTGCGCCTCCGCCATCGCCGCGCCGAATCGCGCCCTCACGAGCCCGAGGCGCGCCTGATCGAGCGCCGTCTCGGCGCTCCGCACCTCGAGATCCGTGCCCGTGCCGGCGGCGAGCGCCCCGCGCGCCGCCTTCACGTAGACCTCCGCCGCCGCGACCTGCCGCTCCCCGGCCGCGAGCGCCGCCCGGGCCGTCCGGGCCTGCGCCGCCGCCTGGGTCACCGCGCGCGCCGTCTCCTCGCGGCTCGCGTCCGCGAGCGCGGCGAGCTCGGCCCGCTTCGCGGCGAGCTCCTCGCGCTGGGCGCTCACGAGGCCGCCGTCGAACGCGTCCCACGAGAGCGAGACGCCCGCGGCCCACGTGACGCCGGCCTCGTCGGTCTCGACGAAGGTCTTCGGGTACTGGAACGCGCCCTGGACGAAGAGATCGAGCGTCGGGAGCCGCGACCGCGCGCGCGCCGTGTCCTCCTCGGCCAGCGCGGCCTCGGAGGCGCGGAGCCGCGCGACCGTCGGCGTCTCGTCGAGGCCCGCCGCGCCGGGCGCCCCGTCCCCCGCGCTCACGGGCGCGAGCGCCCCGAGATCGTCGGAGAGCGTCATCGGCGCGCCCGGCGGGAGCCCGAGCAGGAGCGCCAGCGCCTCGCGCGCCGCGACCCCGCTCTCCGTCGCGTCCGCGAGCCGCGCCTCGAGCTCCGCCACGCGCGAGCTCGCGGCCGCCGCCGGCAGATCCCCCGCGAGCCCGGTCCGGCGCCGGTTCTCGGCCGTCTCCAGATCGGCCCGCGCGGCCCCGAGCGCCCGCCCGGTCACGGCCACGACCTCGTCGTCGAGGCGCGCCGTCAGGTACGCGGCCCGCGTGGCGAACGCGATCTCCGCCGCGCGCGCCGCGCCGTCCGCCCGGGCCGCCCGCGCCAGCGCCTCCGCGGCCGCGATCCGGGCGTCGCGCGCCCCGAAGTCGAGCGCGCGCCAGCCCACCGTGGCCGACACCCCCGCCGAGTGCGGCGTGCCCAGCTCGCGCCGGATCGTGAGCGGCCCCGACGCGCCCGGGAGCGCGATCCCCGTGTCGAACACGAGCTCCGGCACCGGCCCCGACACGCGATACCAAGCGCTCGCCGACACTCGCGGCAGCCACGCGCTCTCGGCCTGCGCCGCCTTCGCCTCCGTCGCCGCCACCGCGTGCTCCTGCGCGATCACGGCCGGGCTCCGCGCGAGCGCCCGCGCCACCGCGTCGGCGAGGGAGACCCCGCCCTCGCCGGTGTCCGCCGCCGGCGCCGCCGCCCCGAGCGCGCCCAGCGCCGCGAGCCCGAGCGCCGCCACGGCCGCCCCGCGCCGCCCCCGCGCTCCCCGTCGGCGCCTCCGTTCGCGGTCCTGCTCCGTCATCCGCGCACCTCCGCGTCCGTACCCCGAGGAGCCACCCGGCGCTTGACCGAGTGACCACTCACCGAGTACATACTCAGTGAGTGTTTACTCAGTCAAGCGCCGCGGACGATTCCCCGCGGCGCCCCCCGAAGGAGCCCGCGTGATGGCCCCCAAGCGCCGCAAGACCCGAGACGAGCTGGCCGCCGAGTCGCGCCAGAAGATCGCCGACGCGGCGCTCCTCCTCTTCTCCGAGCGCGGCGTCTCCGCCACCTCGACCCGCCGCGTCGCCCAGGCCGCCGGCGTCTCCGAGGGGCTCGTCTTCCACCACTTCCCGACGAAGCTCCACCTCCTGCGCGGCGCCCTCGAGGGCCGGAGCTACCCCCCCACGATGGTCGCCCGCCTCCTCGGCGGCGACGCCCCCGTCGACCTCCCCATCGCGGACTTCCTGCGCGCCGCCACCGGCATCTTCGTCACCTACGCGCGCGCCGACCGCCCCGAGCCGCGCCTCTTCCGGCTCCTCCTCGCCGAGGCGCCCACGAACCCCATCGTCTTCGAGCACCTGAAGGACACCGAGCGCTTCATGGTCGGCCTCGTCGGGCGCTACCTCGCGAGCCGCGTCGCCGCGGGCGAGCTCCGCGCCGACCTCGCCGTCGACAGCGCCGTCCGCGTGCTGATGGGCAGCTTCGTGTGGTTCCTCTGGACCCACGCGGACCTCACCCCCGACGCCTGGGACCAGGCCGCCACCGCCCACGCCCGCGCCGTCACCGCCGTCTGGCTCGACGGCGCCCGCCCCCGCCCCGACGCCGACGCCGGCCCCGCGATCACTCCGCAGGCGCCGGAGACGCCGGGCGCTCCTCGCTCATCGTGACGACGTAGCGGGTCACGAGCTCGCGCTCGCGATCGTCGAGCCCCGCGCGCTCGCTCATGAGCGCCACCTCGTGCGGCCACGCCATCGGCGGCCGCGACTTCGGCGGCACCAGCGCGTGGCACCCGCTGCAGCGGTTCACGTAGAGCGCGCGCCCGTCGTCGAGGTCGGTCGGCCCGAGGTCCGGCCAACGCGCCGCGGCGCGCGCCTGGTCGCCCTCCGTCGGGCGCGGCACGGCGGTCGCGCAGGCGGCCACGAGCGCCGCGGCGCTACAGATGGACGCCCAGAATGAGCCGCGTCTCGACACGCTCGAACTCCGTCAGGTTCAGGGAATCGCCGTCCGCGCCGCCCGCGAGGCCCGCGAGCTGCGGCAGCACCGACAGCACGAGCCACGCGCGCTCGAGCTGCCACGAGAGCGTCACGCCGCCGAAGAGCGCCGCCGCCTCGACCTCGCCCTCCGTGACGACCGACGTCTGCCGGAGCTCGACCCCGAGCGTCAGATCCTCCGCGAGCGCCCAGCCGATCCCGAGGTCCAGCTCGACCTCGCCCTCGGTCTCGCTCTCGCCCACCTCGTGCTCGATCTCGACGGCCCCGACCAGGTTGAACGCGAGCAGGAGGTCCCCCACGCGCTTGTCGAGGAGCAGCTTCAGCTCGATCTCGAGCTCCGCCGGGTAGGCGCTGAGCTCGAAGTAGAGCCCCGATCCGATCGCGTCGGCGACCGGGTCCGAGAGCTTCCACTTCCACTCCCACGACACGCCCGGGTCGAAGACCTGCGTCACGACCTCCCCGCCGTCCTCCACCGCGTCCGCCGACAGGTTCAGGTAGAAGGCGGTCTGCAGGTTCTCCGCGACGCCGAGCTCGAGCTCGAGGCGCGAGTCGTAGCGGTTGTAGAACCCCTCGCCACCCGTCCGGAACGTGAACCACGGCTCGAGCTCGACGGCGCCGCGCGGGAGCGTCGCCGTCTCGTGCGTGAACGCGAAGTGGCGCTCGTTCGCGCGCGCGGGCCCGGCCGCCGTGAGCGCGACGACGGCCGTCACGGCGGCGAGGACGGTGGACAGAACGAACCGGGACGGGCGCATCGACTCTCCGCGAGCAGGGGGCGGGCCGCCCCGGGGCGAGAGTTGATAACGATTCTCATTTTCCGGGGCAAGCGAAACCGGCGCGCCCCCCCGGTCGCCTCGATCAATCCCCGTCGGGGCCGAGCCGCGGGCAGGGCCAGCTGATCTCGAGCCGATAGCGCGCGTCCTTCGGCGGCTTCCGCGGGAGCCACCGCCCCACCCGCAGCGACAGGTTCTCCCCGCGCCGCGGGCCGATCTCGACCTTCGCCGTGTCCCCGCGCTTCCCGCTCGTGACGGCGCCGAGCGCGAGTCGCTTCTTCGCGGGCTTCTTGCTCCTCACCCCGTCGAAGAGGGTCTTCCCGAGCCCGTCGTGCACCTCGAGCCGCGGCTTCCACTTCCCGCCGAGGCGCGTCAGCGTGATCGTGCCGGTCGTGTCGACCGCGAAGTCGTCCGGGAGCTCGAACGCGTCGGCGAGGTGCGCCCCGCCGCCGAAGTCCCCCTCGACGACGAAGGGCTCGCCGCACTCGGCGGGCCCCTCGTCGTGATGCGCCGTGAGCTTCCCGGTCTTCCGGAGCTCCGCCATCATGGCCTTCGCCCGCCGCGAGTACTTCGCGCGCACCGCGCGCTCGCCGGCGCGCCCGAGGCGGCACGACGGCCGCGTCGGCCCGATCCCGAGGATCGGCCCCACGTCCACCGCGACGCCGCGCGGGTTCTCGATCGTGACGTGCACGTGCGGCGGCGAGTCCTGCACGGCCGTCCCGCCGAGGAGCCCGAGCTCGGCGCCGGCGGCGAGCTCCGTGCCGACCACGATGTCCGGCCGCACCGCCGACAGGTGCATGTAGGTGATCTCGTAGCCCTTGTAGCGCCCCTCGAGCACGCGCGTCTTCACCATGCCGCCGGTCCGGTGTCGGCCGTAGGTGCGCGTGAAGAAGGTGACCACCCCGTAGCCCTCGATCGTCCGCTGCGCCGGCAGGTGGATCCCGCTCCGGACGACGGTCTCCACGTTGTCGAGCGGCACCCCGAAGCGCTGCGGGTCCATCGCGGGCGTCCCGAACGCGACGACGCGGGCGCGGGCCATCGAGCGCACGGGCGTCCCGACGCCGTAGTCCGCGCCGACCCCGCCGATGTCGAGCGCCCGGTGGCGGTAGCCGCCGCGCCGGCACTCGGCGAAGCCGCGGAAGAGGTTGTCGAGCGGGTAGGGGAGGGCGAGGTCCTTGTCGATCCAGTAGGGCGCGTAGAGCGCGTCCGTCGGCTTCTTCTTCGCCTTCTTCTTCGGCGTCTTCGGCGCGCCCTTCGCCGCGACGACCGGCCTCGGCGCCGCCGCGCGGGCAGGCCCTGCGGCGCCCGCGATCCCGGACACGACCACGGCGACCGCCAAGGCCACCCGCGCGATCGTCGCGGGGGTCGGGCGCGTGCAGGTCCGCAGAGCTCGTCGATCGTTCATGGACGCTCCTCTGATGCGTGTCGTAACGTGCCGCCGCCATGGAGGGAACCCCGTTCTTCGACGCCGTCGACCTCGGGACGGCCAGCTACGAGGCCGTCCTCGCCGCCCAGCGGCGCCTCGTCGCGCTCCGCGCCCGCGACCGCGACGCCCCCGATCGGCTCCTCCTCGTCGAGCACCCGCCGACGATCACCCTCGGGCGCCGCCGCACCTCGGGCGACAACGTCGTCGCCGCCGGCGACACCCCCGTCGTCCAGGTCGAGCGCGGCGGCGACGTGACCTGGCACGGCCCCGGGCAGCTCGTCGGCTACCCGATCTTCGCCCTCCGCGAGGGCCCGGAGCGCGATCTCCACGGCGTCCTCCGCCGCCTCGAGGACGCCCTCATCGCCGTCCTCCGCGACGGCGTCGGCCTCGACGCCGACCGGCGCCCCGGCTTCACCGGCGTCTGGTGCCGCGGCCGGAAGCTCGTCTCCATCGGGGTCGCCGTGAGTCAGTGGGTCACGTTCCACGGCTTCGCCCTGAACGTCGACCCCGATCTCGCCGAGTTCCAGCGCATCAACCCCTGTGGCCTCGAGGCGGGCGTCATGGGATCGATCCGGAGCCTCGGCGCCCGCGTCCCGGCGCGGGCCGAGCTCATCGCCGCGATCGTCGCGGCCGTCGGTGACGCCTTCGAGCGCGCCCCCCGCCAGCGCCTCGTCGCGCGCCCCGAGGACCTCGCGCCCGACGAGGTCGTCACCGCGACGCCCGCGGGCCTTGACCCGACCGCCGCCGCCCAGCCATGGTCCGAGCGTGCGGGCGCCGCGGAGGGCGCATCTTCTGCGACGCGAGGTCTCGGTGCGGGTGGTCACGGCGGTGCTCAATAAGCCAGGCGGCTGGTCGATTCCGCGCGTCGCGTGCGCGTTCGCGTTCGCCGTCGCCGTGGCCGCGTGCGGATCCCCGGACGCTCCCGGCCTCGCGCTCCCCGACGTCCGCGACACCCTCGCCGCCGCCGACGCGGACGCCGCCACGGACGCCGCCACGGACACGGACACGGTCGCGGACACGAACACCGCCATGGACGCGGACGCCGCGGACACCGCCGACACCCTCCCGGACACGGCCGCGGACACCGCGGACTCCGTGGACAGCGGCCCCGACGCCGCCGACACCCGCGCCGACGCGGACACCACCCTCCCGGACCTCGGCTACGACTTCGTCTACGACCAGGCCATCCCCCGCAACACCGCCTGGTACGTCGACGGCGGCCACCTCTGGCGTCGCGGCGAGCGCTTCCCCGTCCGCGGCATCAACTGGTTCGGCCTCGAGACCACCGACCGCGCGCCCCACGGCCTCTGGACCGGCCGCACCATCGAGAGCTTCCTCGATCAGATCGCCGCCCTCGGCTTCAACGCCGTGCGCCTCCCGCTCTCGCCCGACGTGATCCGCCCCGACCTCCCGTGCGCCTCCTGGGCCGTCGACGGTGACCTCGACACCGGCCGCGAGCTCCTCGAGCACGTCATCGACCTCGCCGCCGCCCGCGATCTCGCGATCCTCCTCGACTTCCACACCTGCTCCTCCGCGATCCCCGGCGGCACGGCGGGCTCCCCCTCCGACTGCGTCGGGTACGACACCGACGACTGGCTCGCCGACCTCGCCGTGCTCGCCGGCATCGCCGCCGAGCACGACGACACCGTCCTCGGCGTCGACCTCTTCAACGAGCCCCACGAGCTCACCTGGCCCCAGTGGCGCGTGCTCGCCGAGGACGCCGCGCGCGTCGTGCTCACCAACGCCCCCACCGTCGTCGTCTTCGTCCAGGGCGTCGCCGATCGCAGCGACACCGGCGGCTACGTGCCCTTCTGGGGCGAGAACCTCCACGGCGCGCTCGCCGCGCCCCCCGCGATCCCCGGCGCGCGCCTCGTCTACACCCCCCACGTCTACGGGCCCGGCGTGCACGCGCAGACCTACTTCTCCGCGGGCGACTTCCCCGCCAACATGCCGACCGTCTGGGACGCCCACTTCGGCGCCCTCGAGGAGCGCGGCGACGCCGTCGTGATCGGCGAGTTCGGCGGCTGGTACGACGACGGGATCGCCCCCGGCGAGGTCGCCTGGAACGACGCGATCGTCGCCTACATCGAGGATCGCGGCCTCGGCTTCTTCTACTGGGCGCTGAACCCGACGTCCGTCGACACCGGCGGCCTCCTCGAGGGCGACTGGGCGACCCTGCGATCCGCGCGCGTCACGCTCCTCGCGCCGCTGCTCGCGCCGTGATCGCGCCGGGCGCACCGCGCTCCGCCGCCTCCTGAGCGTAACTCGCGTCGTAACGGGATTGCTTTTGCACGGTCGGGCCTGTTAGGCTCTGGACATCAGCTACGAGATCGTCAAAAAATTCTGCTATCGGTTCAGTTGATTCGTTTTTGCGGGTGAATCGCTGACCGGTCATCTCTGCGGTCGCCTCTCTCTCGGCGCCGACAGCCTCTCATCTTCGAGACCAGACACTGGCTTCGAGTCACTCTGTGCGGGAGTGGCGTCTGCCACTGGCGTGTACGCGGGGCGTTCATGACCAACAAGATCAAAGAGTTGCTGCGACACTTCGGGATCGAGTACCCGGAGTACCGGGAGCTGGCCCAGGAGGAGCGGCGCCGCAAGGCGTCCGAGAAGTGGCCCCTCCTGCGCGCCACCGACCGCGTCTTCGCGCAGCTCCGCTGGCGCCGCGAGAAGGGCGACTCCGTCACCGAGCTCCTCGAGGCGACCTCGCCGCCGAAGAACGTCGCGCGTCTGGCCGACCGACGCGGCCAGGAGGCGACCCCGGCTCCCGATTGGTTCGTCACGGCGTCGAAGTCGAGCTAAACTCCTTGGTCGAAAGCGCCGCTGTCAGATCCCGGTGGTCGGGGTCGGACGCCGCTCGCGGCGCCGTGCGCGACCTCACAGGCCCGGTCAGTGCTCCGGGCCCCCGCTTCTGCGGGGTCGGTCGTCCCGGGCCCGCGCCGGCCGCGCACCGACTCGAACGGACACGACTGGGGTTGGCACCGTGAAAATCATCGCGCTCGTCGCTCCTCGGGGCGGCACGGGCCGCAGCACGCTCGTCGCGAACCTGGGCCGCGTCCTCGCCGAGAAGGCGCGCACGCTGCTCCTCGACCTCGATCCGCAGAACTCCCTCGGGCTCCTCCTCGGCATGGAGGTCCTCGAGGAGCGCGGCCTCGCCACCCCCGGCTTCACGCGCGCCCGCGCCGCCGAGCTCCTCGGCGAGGCCAAGCCCGAGGTCCCCTATATCCCCTTCGGCCGCCCGCCGATCCGCGTGCGCTTCGACCTCGGCGCCTCCTTGCTCGCCGATCCGGACTGGCTCCGCCGCCGCCTCGACGATCTCTGCCCGCCCGAGACCGAGTTCGTCCTCCTCGACGTCGCCGCCGGCCACAACATCTGGCAGCAGCAGGCGCTCGCGGTCGCCGACATCGCCCTCGTCGTGCTCTCCGCCGACCCCGTCTGCTACGCGCTCGTCCCGGGCTTCGAGCAGGCGCTCACGGAGGCCCCGCGCAACGCCTCGGGGCCGCGCCGCGATCTCTACGTGGTGAACTGCGTCGACCCGCGGAAGGCGCTCGCGCGCGACGTGCGCGACGCGACCTTCCACGCCCTCGGCGACGCGGTCTTCCCGACCGGGCTCGTCGACGACGAGGCCGTCCGCGAGGCCGCCGCCCACCGCCAGACCGTCGCCCACTACGCGCCGCACTCGCAGTTCCTCGCCGACCTGCGCCACCTCGCGGCCTGGCTGCTCGAGGCCCGCCCGTGACGGCCGCCGAGGAGACGATCATCGCGCGCCGCGCGAAGAGCCCGGACCCGACCGGCCTCTACGCCGGCCCGCCCGGTGGCATCCCGGGGCCCGCCCGCTGGCTCATCTGGCTCGTGGTGTGGGCCATGATCGCCGCCGTCGCGCTGACCCCGCTCGACGTACACGGCCAGGCCATCTTCGGCGCGACCGTCTTCGTCATGGCGTGGCTCCTCGCGCGGATCCCGGGGCGCTTCGTCTCCCTCGCGCTCATCATCGTCTCGGTCGCCGTCTCGTCGCGCTACATCACGTGGCGCGTCACCCGCACCATCGGGATCTCCGAGCCCCTCGACCTCGCGCTCGGCCTCACCCTCCTCGCGGCCGAGCTCTACGCCTACGTCGTGCTCATGCTCGGCTACGTCCAGGGCGCCTGGCCCATGCGCCGGAAGCCCGTCCCGCTCAGCGGCGACCCCGAGACGTGGCCGACCGTCGACATCTACATCCCGACCTACAACGAGCCGCTCGACGTCGTGAAGGCCGCGATCATCGCCGCCAAGAACCAGGACTGGCCCGAGAGCCGCTTCCGCGTCTACCTCCTCGACGACGGCCGCCGCCCCGAGTTCCGCGCCTACTGCGAGAAGGTCGGCGTGAGCTACGTCACGCGCCCCGACAACAAGCACGCGAAGGCCGGCAACATCAACCACGCGCTCAAGAAGACGCGCGGCGACTTCGTCGCCATCTTCGACTGCGACCACATCCCGACGCGCAGCTTCCTCCAGCTCGCCATGGGCTGGCTCCAGCGCGACGACCGCATGGCGATGGTGCAGACCCCGCACCACTTCCACTCGCCCGATCCCTTCGAGCGCAACCTCCGCACCTTCCGCCGCGTCCCGAACGAGGGCGAGCTCTTCTACGGGATGCTCCAGCGCGGCAACGACCTCTGGAACGCGACCTTCTTCTGCGGCTCGTGCGCGGTCATCCGCCGCGCTCCCCTCGAGGAGATCGGCGGGATCGCCCCCGAGACGGTCACCGAGGACGCCCACACCATGCTGAAGCTGCATCGCCGCGGCTACAGCTCCGCCTACCTCGACGTCCCCCAGGCCTCCGGTCTCGCGACCGAGAGCCTCTCCGCGCACATCGGGCAGCGGATCCGCTGGGCGCGCGGGATGACGCAGATCTTCCGCATCGACAACCCCCTCTTCGGGCGCGGCCTCAAGATGACGCAGCGCCTGTGCTACGCGGCCGCGATGGTGCACTTCCTCTACGGGATCCCGCGCCTCATCTTCCTCACGGCCCCGCTCGCGTTCCTCCTCTTCGACGCCCACATCTTCAACGCCTCGGCGCCGCTCATCGTCGCCTACGCGCTCCCCCACCTCGCCCACGCGATCCTCACCAACTCGCGCCTCCAGGGGGACCACCGCCACAGCTTCTGGGCCGAGGTCTACGAGTCCGTCCTCGCCTTCTATCTCACCATCCCGACCACCCTCGCGCTCATCTCGCCGAAGCTCGGCAAGTTCAACGTGACCGCGAAGGGCGGCGTCATCGCGACCAGCTACTTCGACCTCCGCATCGCCGCGCCCTACCTCGTCCTCCTCGGGCTGAACCTCGCCGGCGCCATCTACGGCGTGCTGCGCATCGTGAACCACGACGTGCAGCTCGAGGCCGTCGCCGTGAACCTCGCCTGGACGGGCTACAACCTCATCATGATCGCGGCCGCGCTCGCCGTCGCCTGGGAGACGCGCCAGCGCCGCGCCGCCCCGCGCGTCGAGTTCAAGGCGCCCGCGATGCTCTGGCTCCCCGACGGCAAGGTCGTCTCGGGCGAGACGGTCGACCTCACGATGAAGGGCGCCGCCGTGCGCTTCGCAGGGCCCTTCGAGCTCGACAAGGGCGAGGTCGTCGAGCTCGCCGTCGCCGACGGCGAGGAGCTGCCCGTCAAGGCCGAGGTCGTCCGCCAGCGCGCGGGCGTCCTCCACCTCCAGTTCCTCGACCTCGAGCTCCCCCAGGAGGAGGCCCTCGTGCGCGCCATCTACGGCCGCCCCGAGGCCTGGCTCACCTGGCGCGCGAAGACCGACGACCAGCCCCTCGGGAGCTTCGGGCGCATCCTCGGCCACGGCGTGAAGAGCCTCGCGAAGCTCCCGCGCATCCTGAGCTCGCCGCGCCCGTCGTCGAAGGGCGTCCTCCTCGCCGCGACCACCGCCGGCCTCCTCGGCCTCGGGGGCGGCCCGGCGCGCGCCCAGGGCGGCGGCGAGCCCGCGCCCGTCGAGCCGACCCCGGCCACAGCGAGCCCCGCGCCCGACGACCCCGCGGCGACCGCGCCCGCGCCTGCTCCTGCTCCTGGCCCCGCGCTCACCCCGGGCCCCGCGCGCAAGGACGACGGCGTCGCCTGGACCCCGTTCTCCCTCGAGCACCTCGGCTTCTCGCCGTCGATGCGCCGCTACGCGACGCAGACCACGCTCGACCTCGGCTTCTTCGCCCGCGGCGACGAGGTCCTCACGGCCGCGCGCCTCCAGTTCGTCGTCGACGGCACGCGCCTCGCGAAGGCCCCGGTGAAGGAGCTCCTGATCCTCGTCAACGGCGAGCGCGTCGCGACGCTCGACCTCCGCGCCGTCCCGGACGCCCCCGATCAGCCCTACGTCGTCGCGATCGAGCCGCACCTGCTCTCCGAGCGCAACAACCTCGAGTTCAAGCTCGTCCCCGACGCCGGCCAGTGCCTGGCGCTCGTGCCCGAGGGCACCTGGGGCTTCCTCGTCTCGGGCGTCCTCGAGACGCAGACCAAGCACCTCACCTTCCAGGACAACCTGGCGCTCCTCCCGCTCCCCTTCTTCGACCCGCAGGCCGACGACGTCGCGACCATCCGCCTCGCCTTCCTCGTCCCGCGGAGCCCGGAGGCCCTGCACGCCGCCGGCCTCGTCGCCGCCTACTTCGGCCTCATCGCGGGTGAGCGCCTCCGCTTCGAGGCCACCTTCGACGCCCTCCCGGACGGCCACGCCGTCGTCATCGCGACGAACGCGGCCCACGACGCGCTCCCGGCGCTGAAGCCGGCCGACGGCCCCGCCATCCGCGTCATGGACAACCCGCGCGCCGAGAAGAACGAGCGCAAGCTCCTCGTCCTCACGGGGCGCGACCTCGAGGACGTCCTCGCCGCCGCGCGCTACCTCGCGCTCGCCCCCGACGGCCTCGGCGAGGGCGCGGCCCTCGACGTCCCCGCCGTCCCACCGATCCGCCAGCGCGGCGCCTACGAGGCCCCCCGCTGGTCCGGCCAGGCCGGGCTCGTGCGCTTCGACGCCGTCTCCGAGCCCGCGCAGCTCCGCTATCAGGGCGCCGTCGGCGGCACCATCAGCGTGCGCTTCCGGATCCCGCCCGACGTCTTCGCGTGGCCCGCGGAGACCATCCCCCTCGACCTCTACTGGGCGCAGGACGTCCCGGTGGGCGTCCCGGCCCCCGTCCTCAAGGTCGAGGTCAACGGCGAGTACGTGGCGACCCTCCCCGCGCCTCCCGACGACACGCCGCGCGCCCGCCAGCACGTCGAGCTCGCGCTCCCGACGGCGCTGCTCGGCGGCTACGACGTCATCCAGGTCCACGTGGTCCCCCCCGGCACCGCCTTCTGCCCCGACGTCGCCCGCGACCTCGTGACCGTCGCCATCGACGGCGACTCGACGCTCCACCTCGAGGGCCTCCCGCACTTCGCGCCGATGCCCGACATCTCGCGCTTCGTCGACGACGGCTTCCCGTTCACGCGCGCCCCCGATCTCCACGAGACGGCCTTCGTCCTCCCCGACGAGCCCGCGCCGGCCGAGGTCGGCACGATGCTCTCGGTGCTCGCCCACGCGACCGCCGTCACGGGCGTCCCGCCGACCGGCGCCGTCGTGCTCCCCGCGAGCCGCCTCTCGGACGCCCTCGACCGCGATCTCGTCGTCATCGGCGCCGCCGGCCGCGTGCCGTTCCTCGCGAACTGGGACGACGCGCTCGCCGTGCGCGACCTCGCGACCAAGCCCCGCCTCGCCGAGCCGTCGTTCGGCCGGAAGGCGCTCGCCGCGCTCCAGGGGCGCCCGCTCTCGGGCGAGCTCGACCGCCTCGCGCACGACCTCTCCACCCCCGGCGACCGCGCCCTCGTCGTGGGCCTCGAGTCCCCCTTCGAGGCCGGCCGCAGCGCCGTCATCATCACGGCCTCGTCGGAGGCGGCCATGCCCGGCGCCCCCGATCTGCGCGGCTTCGTCGAGGCGCGCACGCGCCGCGGCGACGTGATGATCGTGCGGGACGGCAAGCGCTCGCTCTATCAGGTCGGCGCGACCTACGCCGACGGCGAGCTGCCCCCCGTCAAGCGCGTGCAGTGGTTCCTCTCGAACCACTGGATCCTGCTCGTGCCGCTCATCCTCCTCGCGGCGCTCATCGCGGCGTGGGTCGGCAAGCGCCGCTTCGCCCTCGTCGAGTTCGAGCGCCTCGCGGAGACGGGCGAGGGGAGCGCATGACGGGTGTCTCGGCCCTCCTCCTCGGGATCTCGGTGCCGGTCGCGCTCGCGTGCGCGCCGCCGCCGGTGAGCGCCTCGGACGGCGCCCCGGGCTCGTGCGATCGGGAGCGGCCCTGGCCGCTCTGGGAGGCCTACACGAAGCGCTTCGTCACCGCCGACGGGCGCGTCATCGACTTCGCCGCCGACGAGCACACGACCTCCGAGGGGGAGGCGTACGGCGCCTTCTTCGCCCTCGTCGCCAACGATCGCGCCCGCTTCGACGCGATCGTGCGCTGGACCAGCGACAACCTCGCCCAGGGCGACCTCGCGCAGCGCCTCCCCGCCTGGCGCTGGGGGAAGAAGCAGGACGAGAAGAAGAAGAAGGCGACCTGGGGTGTCCTCGACGAGAACGCCGCGAGCGACGCCGATCTGTGGCTCGCCTACGCGCTCCTCGAGGCCGGGCGCCTCTGGGAGGAGCCGCGCTTCGACGCCCTCGGCAGGGCGATCCTCGCGCAGGTCGTGAAGGCCGAGGTGAGCGAGCTCCCGGGCCTCGGGCCGACGCTCCTCCCGGGCCCCGTGGGGTTCGCGCTCGAGGGCGACGACGGCGCCACGACCTGGCGCCTGAACCCGAGCTACACGCCGCTGCCGCTCCTCCGCCGCTTCGCGAGCGCGGGGGTGCCGGGGCCCTGGGACGCCGTCGCCGACAGCGCGCGCCGCGTCGCGGCCCACGTCCGCGAGGCCGACGGCCCCTTCCCGGACTGGATCGGCTGGCGCGACGGCGACGGCTTCGTCCCCGATCCGGTGAACGGCGACGTCGGCAGCTACGACGCGATCCGCGTCTACCTCTGGGCGGCCCTGTTACCGCCCGGAGAGCCGCTCCGCCCGCTCTTCCTCGCCGCCACGACCCCCATGATCGGAATCGTCCGCAACCTTGACGCCGTGCCCGAACGCGCTCACACGCATGGGTCGGAGCATGCGGACTCCCCCGGACCCATTGGATTTTCTGCCGCCGTCGCGCCCGCCGCGCTCGCGACCGGCGACTTCGAGCTCGCCCGGCGCCTCCTCGGGCGCCTGGCCGCCGCCCGCGCGGGCGACGGCCTGTACGGGAGCCCGGCCTTCTACTACGAGCAGAACTTGATCCTCTTCGCCACTGGCCACCTCGAGGGGCGCTACCGCTTCGCGACCGACGGCGCGCTCGAGCCCGAGTGGAGGCGACCATGTCCCTGAGCCTGAGCTCCCATCGCGCGCCGCTGGCGCTCCTCTTCGCGACGGCGGCGGTCACGTGCGTGTGGACCACCACCGCGCACGCCGAGAACGACGCCCTCGACCAGCTCCTCGAGAACGTGAAGTACTGGGAGGAGCGCGGGCGCCCCGACAAGGCCGCCGAGATCTGGCAGAAGGTGCTCCGGAGCGACCCGAACCACCCGGGCGCCCTCTCGGCGCTCGCGCTCTACGCGGCGCGCGGCGGCAAGAAGGCCGAGGCCGAGGGCTACCTGCGGCGCCTCGAGGCGGCGCACCCGCGCCACCCGAAGATCGCCGCCATCAAGCAGGCGATCGGCATCGGCAACCAGTACGACGACCTGCTCGCCGAGGCGCGCGCGCTCGTGAAGGCCGGCCGCCTCGACGACGCCATCGCCGCCTACCGCAAGGTCTTCGGGGCGAACGCGCCGTCGGGCGAGCTCGGGCTCGAGTTCTACCAGACCCTCGGCGGCACCGACTCCGGCTGGGAGGAGGCGCGCGCCGGGCTCGAGCGGCTGAACACCGAGAGCGGCGGCAGCGCCCGCACGGAGCTCGCCCTCGCGCGGCACCTGAGCTACCGCGAGGGCACGCGCCGCGACGGCGTCAAACGCCTCGCGCGCCTCGCGGCCGAGGACGGCGGCGACAAGGCCGTCGTCGCGAGCTGGAAGCGCGCGCTCATGTGGCTCCACGCCTCGCGCGCGGACGTGCCGCTCTTCCAGGCGTACCTGAAGGTGTCGCCGGGCGACGCCGAGGTCGAGAAGCGCGTCTCGGAGCTCATGGCGGGCGAGATCCAGGCGCGCGCCGAGGACGCCGAGCGGAAGCGCATCGAGGACGGCTATCAGGCGCTGAAGGACAAGGACCTGAAGACCGCCGAGCGCCTCTTCTCGAAGGCGACCGCGAAGAAGGAGGACCTCGACGCGCTCGTCGGGCTCTCGGTCGTCGCGCTCCAGCAGGAGCAGTTCGACAAGGCCGTCGTCATCCTGCAGAAGGTGAAGCAGCTCGCCCCGCAGCGGAAGGAGCTCTGGGAGCGCTCGCTCGAGTCGGCGGAGTTCTGGGACCTCGTCACGCGCGCGAAGAAGGCGGTCGCCGCCGACAAGTGGGACGAGGCCGAGCAGCTCCTCGGCGACGCCATCAAGCGCAACAAGAAGGAGGCGCACCACGCGCGCATGCTGCTCGGCAACGTCTACGTCAAGAAGGGCGAGATGGAGAAGGCCGAGGACCTCTTCGACGCGATGGTGCAGGAGGACCCGAAGAACGTCCCGGCGCTGAAGGCGCTCGTCGAGCTCTACCTCGAGGCGCACCGCGGGAAGCGCGCCATCGAGGTCAACGACAAGCTCGCCGCGCTCGACGCCTCCGCCGCGTACGACCCGGCGTGGCTCCGCGCGGAGACCATGCGCTACGACGCCTCCGAGCTCCGGAAGACCGGCGACCTCGACGGCGCGAAGGAGCTCCTCGAGGTGGCGCGCCAGACGTCGCCCACGAACAAGCGCGTGCTCTACGACTACGCCTACCTCGCCGTGAACATGAGCGACACGCAGACCGCGCGCGGCGCCGTCTCCGCCCTGCGCGACCTCGAGGAGCCGGGCAGCATCGACCTCATCATCCTCGAGGCCTGGGTCTTCGAGGCGGAGGGGCGCTACAACGCGGCGCTCGAGCTCCTCGACCGCGTCCCGAAGGAGCAGCTCGACGAGCGCACGAAGCGCCTGAAGACCCGCGTCGAGGTGCGCTCGACGTCGGCTCTCGCGCTCCAGCTCGCCGCGCGGAAGCCCATCGCCGCGCGCCACCGCCTCGTCGAGCTCCAGCACCGGGTCGGCGACGACCCCGAGCTCCTCGGCCTCGTCGCGATCGCCTGGGCCGATCTCGGCGCCACCGACCGCGCGCTCACCATCATCTACGACGCCATCGGGCGCGCCCCGCGCGGCGTCTCGACCCTGAAGCTCCAGCTCGCCGCCATCCTCCACAAAGCCGGCCGCGAGGACGAGCTCCTCGCCGTCCTCCGCGAGCTCGAGGGGGACACCGAGCTCTCCATCGGCGAGCGCCGTGGCCTCGAGGACCTCCGCATCGCGCACGCCGTGCGCCGCGCCGACGTCGCCCGCGAGAAGGGCGATCACACGCGCGCCTTCAACATCCTCGCCATCCCGCTCCGCGACTACCCGAACGATCCGCGCCTCATGAACGCCCTCGGCCGCCTCTTCGTGTCGGCGCAGGAGCACGAGGAGGCGCTGCGCGTCTTCGGGAAGGTGCTCGAGGCGCTCCCCGAGGACCTCGACGCCCGCTCGGGCGCCGTCGAGTCGGCCATCCGCATGGGGCGCCTCGACATCGCCGACAAGCTCCTCGAGGACGGGCTCCGCCTCATGCCGAACAACCCGCGCATGCACGCGATCGCCGGGCGCGCGGCCGTCCTCCGCGGCGAGGACGGCGAGGCGATGGACAGCTTCAAGAAGGCGCTCGCCCTCGACGAGGGCCAGAACCCGACCGTCACCGTCGGCGACTCGGCGCTCGGCGACCCCGGCTACCGCTCGATGCTCGCCGACGCCGCGACCCGCTTCACCGGCGACGGCGACGGCACGCGCGGCGCCGGGAGCGCCGCCACCCTCCGCGAGGAGGTGCAGCGCGAGATGGACGAGATCCGCGACCGCCACAGCTCGTCGGTCGGCGGCGGCTTCTCGATCCGCCTCCGCGACGGGCTCCCGGGCTACGGCAAGATCACCGAGGTCTCCGTGCCCATCACGCTCTCGCTCTCGACGGGCTACAAGGGGCGCCTCGCGTTCACGGCGACCCCCATCGTCATGGAGCCGGGCGACCTCGACCTCGACGACGAGCTCACGCAGTACGACTACGGCCTGAACGCCTACGACTGGCGCATCCAGGGCAACATCGGCGGGCGCTACCCCGACCGCGGCGCGACCGGGATCGAGCTCATGCTCGAGTTCAACTACCGCGCGTGGACCATCCGCGCCGGCTCGACGCCGCTCGGCTTCCTCTACCAGACCGCCGTCGGCGGCATCGAGTACCGCGATCAGTTCGACGCCGTCGGGCTCCGCGTGCGCCTCGACCGGACCCCGGTCAAGGACAGCGTGCTCTCCTACGCCGGCGAGCGCGACCTCCTCACGGGCGCCGCCTGGGGCGCGGTGACCCGCAACGGCGGCCGCGTCGACCTGTCGTTCACCGACGACGACATGCTCTACTACCTCTACGGCGGTGGCTTCGTGAACATCGGCGACCGCGTGCCCTCGAACGCGGGCGGCGAGGTCGGGCTCGGCGTGCGCTGGACCCTCTACGACTGGGAGGACACGAAGCTCATCACGGGCGCTGGCGCCTCCGGGCTCTTCTACGGCCAGAACCTGCGCCACTTCACGTTCGGGCAGGGCGGCTACTTCAGCCCGCAGCTCTTCCTGCACGCGGGGATCCCGCTCGACCTCTCTGGCGGCGCCGCCAAGCTCAAGTACCGCCTCGGCCTCGACCTCGGCGTGAACTGGTTCACCGAGGAGGCGACCCCCTACTTCCCGACCGATCCGAACCGGCAGGCGCTGCTCCAGGGCCTCTCCGACGAGGAC
Source organism: Deltaproteobacteria bacterium (assembly GCA_020632715.1). Taxonomy (GTDB): domain Bacteria; phylum Myxococcota_A; class UBA9042; order PHBI01; family PHBI01; genus JACKFA01. The sequence goes on along the minus strand of JACKFA010000009.1, from coordinate 68,109 downwards.
GGCTTCCCGGTCGCGTCGTACCACGAGGGGCAGCGCAGCTTCGCGTTCGCCGTGAACTTCGAGGGCGCGCTCCAGTGGCGCATCACCGAGACGTTCGACCTCGGGGTGCACGCGGAGTTCCACACCGGGCACGACTACCAGGAGTTCGCCGGGGGGATCTTCCTCGGCTACGCCTTCGACCGGAAGAAGGACGACGACATCGGCCGTCTCCCGCTCCAGGGCTTCTGACGCGCGGGCGCCTCGGGGCCTCGCGTCGCCGGGCGGCTCGCGCCGCGCCGGGACCATCATCGTGACAGAGTCAGGCGACTGACGCTCATCAAGTCCTCGTCCAGGAGGTTCGCACGTGCGGGTGCGACACGGCCTCTCGGGCGCCGCGTCCCTCGGGGGCGCGCTCGCGATCCTCGCGGGCGTCGGCGGCGCCTCGCTCTCCGGTTGCAGCTTCAACACCGCGCCCCCCGTGTTCGCGGTGGACACGGCGACGGCCCCGGCGGACACCGGCGGCGCCGACGTCGTCTCGGACGCGGCCGGCGCTGACGCCGCGGCGGACGGCGTCGGCGGGGACGACGCCGCCGAGGCCGACACCGCCGAGGCCGCGGACACGGCGACCGCCCTCGACACCGGCGGCGCCGTCGACACGGCCGTGGTCACGGACACGGACACGGAGCCCGGCGGCGACGACACGACGCCCGGTCCCGACGACGTCACGCTGACCTCGGCCGACGACGCGGCGCTCTACGACGGCGTCACGGAGATCGCGGGCGACCTCGTCATCGACGTGCGCGCCGCCGAGCAGGTCACCCTCGGCGACCTCGAGCGCGTCGGCGGCTCCGTCGTCGTCGTCGGCCGGGCGGACGTCGAGGTGACGGGGCTCGTCTCGCTCCCGAAGCTCGAGCACGTCGGGCTCAACGTGCAGGTGGCCTACGTGCAGGAGGGGGCGGTGCTCGATCTGCCCGCGCTCACCTTCGTCGGCGGCCACCTCGACGTGAGCCACGGGGCGCTCTCGCTTTCCGCGCCGGCGCTCGCCCGCGTGAACGGCGACGTGCGCGTCCACGACGTGGAGCTCCGCGGCCTCGCCCTCGGCGCGCTCGCGACGGTCGGCGGCTCGGTCGAGATCGGCCGCTTCTCGGTCGGCGGGGACCTCACGGGCCTCGACGCCGCGTTCCCGAAGCTCACGCGCCTCGACGGCGACCTCGAGCTCTGGGCGGGGCCGGAGGTCCGGGTCGAGGCGCCGCTCCTCGTGACCCTCGGCGGCGACCTCGACGTGACGCGCATGGCGCTCGAGCTGTCGCTGCCGGTGCTCGCGCACGTCGGCGGGGACGTGCGCCTCGAGAACCTCGACGTCGCCGAGCTCGATCTCGGCGCGCTCCACGACGTGGCGGGCGAGATCCGCGCGGTCGGTTGTGCCGGGCCCGCGCTCGCGACGCTCGACCTCTCGGCGCTCGTGACGGTCGGCGGCGGCGTCGAGATCGTGGAGCTCGACGACCTCGAGACGGTGGCGCTCGACGCCCTGACGACGCTCGGCGGGCGGCTCCGCGTCGCGCGCGCGCCGGCGCTCGCCGCGGTGAGCGCGCCGCTGCTCGCGGGCGTCCCGACCGACGTCGACGTGTCGTGGAACGGCGAGGTCACGCTCACGCTGCCGTCGGTGAAGACCATCGGCGGTGAGCTCGACCTCCAGGGCAACGTGGCGGTCGTGGCGCAGCTCGGCGCGCTCACGACGGTCGGCGGCAACGTGCTCGTGACGGACACGGCGCTGCGCGGGCTCAGCGCCGGGAAGCTCGCGTCGATCGGGCGCCACCTGCGGTTCATCGGGGTCGACTCCGAGATCGCGACGGTCGCGTTCCCGATGCTCGGGATCGTCGTCGGCGACGTCGAGGTGCGGCGCCTCGCCGGCGCGACCTCGTTCACGATGAACGCGGCGAGCGCGGTCGGCACCACCACCGCGGACGGCGGGACGGGCGGCCTGACGGTCATCGGCAACCCCGACCTCGCAGCCGTCGGGTTCGCGCTCCTGGCGGACGTGGCGGCGGACCTCGTCATCCGCGACAATCCGAAGCTTCCAAGGACCGTCATCGACGCGTACGTTGTGCAGATGACGGTCGGCGGGACGAGCACCGTGTGCAGCAACAAGGGCGATCTGCCGTGCCCCTGAGGGGCTCCCGGGCCGCGCGCGCCGGCGTCCTCGCCGCGCTCGCGCTGACGCTGCTCGCCTCCGGCGGCTGCCCGCCCGTGGACGGGGATCCGCTCGACGTCGAGGCGGACGGCGCCAAGGCCGACGCGGCCGACACCGCCGACGCCGGCGACGCGCTCGACTTCGACTACCTGCCGCCCCAGGACACGGCGCCCGCGAAGGACCGCTGCCGCGTGGTCTACCAGATCGCGACGCGCTGGGAGGGCGACAGCGGCTATCAGACCTTCGCCACGGTCGACTACCAGGGCGGGCCGCTCCAGGCCTGGGTCGTGAAGCTCACGTACCCCGTCGTGACCGCGGTCTCCGGGGCCTGGACGTCGAACGGGATCTTCGTCGGCGAGCCCGAGAACCACGGCACCGAGGTCGTGGTCGCGTTCCGGCCGCCCGACTACATCGGGCTCCTCGGAGAGGACTTCACGCGCTACCAGTTCGCGGCGAACGTCTTCGGGAACCCGAACGTCGCCATCCCCTACGTCGCCGACCTCAACGACGTCGAGTGCGAGCTCGTCATCACCGAGGCGACCCCCGAGGAGTAGCCGCCGCGGCTTCGGTGTGTGTGTGCAGTGCAGCACACGGTGACGCCGTGCCGGCCATCGGCGCGGCTCCGAGCCGGTGTGCGGTGCAGCATGCCGCCGCGCCCGTGGTCGAGCGGCCCCGCGGCAGGGAATCGAACGCTGATCCAGTTCTTCGGGCTGGAGCGCGCTCCGGGCGGCCTGGAGTGAGCTCCCGAGCGATTTCTAATCGTGCTGTAAGTTCCCGGACTCGAAACGGGTTTGCGCGCTGATACGCAAAACCCGAGGTCGAGGGTTGCGCGTGCGCCGGCGGCCCCCCAAGGTGGGGATCGCGTACCTCGTGCGGGAGTACGCGTTTCACCAGACAACCGGTCTGCCGCGGATGGCGCTCGTCAGAGGACGGAGCGCGGACCGTCTTTGCAACACCGAGGGGTGCGGGAATGAATCGTTTCAAGAGCCTCCAGGGCCTCGCCTTGGCCGCCGTGTGGGCTGTCGCGCTCGCGCCGGCGTGCGGCAACGAGATGGGCGTGCCAGGCCCGTCGCAGAACCAGCTGCCGACGGATCCGACGACGCCGACGGACCCGACGACGCCGACGGACCCGACGACTCCGACGGATCCGACGACGCCGACGGACCCGACGACGCCGACGGTCGCGGCGCCCTCGAACGGGGTCTTCCTCCAGGAGACGCCGACGCAGCTCACCTACCGCACGGGGCCGGTCACGACCGTGTTCCCGCGCGTGCTCGGAGACGGCGCGCGCGTCGCGATGAGCGGTGCCAAGTGGCAGGTCGCGTTCCGCCCGATGGCCGTCCAGGGCGACGGCGCGGATCTCAGCGCCATCTCGCAGTCCGCCTTCCGCCGCGCGAGCGACGCCGAGGGCGACGTCGTCACCTACCCGGGCATCGCCGACGGCGTGGGCTACCGCTTCCGCGTCACCTCGCAGGCGGTGCGCGAGAGCTGGGTCGTCGAGCACCCGCTCTCGGCGGAGGCCGGCTGGGTCGGCTTCATCGAGCACATGCAGGTCACGACGCACCCGGGCCGCCTCGCGGCGCGCGTCGACGGTGAGCTGCACGAGGCCCCCTTCGCGCTCGACACGGCCTCGGCCATCGAGCTCGTCGACGCCGACACGGGCCGCCCCTGGCTCCGCATCGACGCGCCGACCGTGTTCGACGCGGCCGTCCGCCCGACGGCGTTCCCGATCCGCCACGTGCTGACGCTCTCCGCCGAGGGCGACGGCACCTACGTGAAGCGCCTCCCGAACGAGTACCTGAACAGCGCCGCGCGCGTGTTCCCGGTGTTCGCCGACCCGTCCTTCTCGGGGCAGCCCTGCGTCGCCGACACCGACGGCGACGGCGGGCTCGACAGCGGCGACGACGCCTGGTGCGACGACGGCAACCCCTGCACGCTCGACTCGTGCGCGGCCGGCGTGTGCACCTACACCGACCTCGCCGTGGACTCCGCCTGCGTCGACGTCGCGGGCGCCGAGGGCCTCTGCCGCCCGGACGGCACGAGCGGGATCTTCTCGGCCAACGGCAACGTGATCTGCGACACGACCTCGCTCCGCGTCATCTGCGACGCCTCGACGACGAACCCGTGCAACAACGGCGACCCCTGCTCGGCCTACGGCTGCGCGGATCCCGTCGCGAACGACGGCACCTTCGCCGCCTTCATGTCGAGCGACGGCGGCAACGTCTGCAAGGCCATCGACGCCGACGGTGACGCCTCGAACGGGCTCACCACCTACCTCGCCGCGGGCGACCCCTGCTTCGGGCCGTTCTCGTCCTGCGAGATGGGCGCCTCGCAGAGCGCCTGGTTCGACCCGCAGTCGGACGCGTGCCCCGATCCGAGCGTGCCGTGCTGCCACTTCGACGCGAACCTCTGGAACAGCTGCATGGTGGCGTCGGACTGCGCGGACACCTGGTCCGACCCGTGCCACGAGGTCACCTGCGACGGCGGCGACGGCGCCACCCGCGGCGGCCAGTGCAACACGGGCGCGGCGAAGCCGGACGGCACCCCCTGCTGGGGCGGCGTCAACGGCGAGTACGACTTCACCTGCCAGAGCGGGCAGTGCGTCGGCCACCTGACCGGCTGCGAGGACAGCTGGTGCCAGAACCCGCACGGCAACGAGTGCCTCGTCGGCACCGTGCACGACGCCGACGCCGGGACGGCCGGCGTCCAGTGCGAGGACGACTTCCGGATCTGGGGCTCCTGCGACATCGTCGCGGCCGCGGACGGCACCGCCTGCGCCGCCGGCCAGGGCACCTGCCACGCGGCCATCTGGGGTGACGGGCTCGTCTACGGGCTCGCGGGCGGCGCCAACTCGCTCTGCGTGGTCGCGTGCAACAGCGCGAACTGCATGGACCCGAACTACCTGCGCTCGACCCAGACGCACCTCGACGAGTTCAACGCCAACAACGCCGTGCCGGACGGGCTCGACCCCGAGTGCTACGCGAGCTTCTGCACGTCGGTCGACGACGCGGGCGTCGCCGTCGCGGACGGCACGCCGGGCGTCTGCAGCCAGCCGGTCTTCGCCGCGGGCGGCTCCGACTGCCACGGCACGGGCGTCTGCATCGCGGCCAACGGCAACTGCGCGAACCTCTGCGACGGTGCTGTGTGCGGCTTCGGCGGCACCTGCACGGGCACGGTCTATGACGCCGGCACCGACGCGGCGACGGGGATCACCTGCGCCTGCGACGAGGAGGGCACCGTCGTGAACGCGACCGGCGACGGCTGCGAGTGCGCCGAGGGCTACGAGGACGACGGCTCGGGGACCTGCGTCCCGGTGCCCGAGCAGAACCGGTAGCCACGAGGCGCCCGCGCCGCGCGCGCGGGCCCTGACGAGCACACCGCGGGGCGGGGTGGACGGCGAGTGGCCGGCCGCTCCGCCCCGCGGCCTTTTCGGGGCCGGCGCGGGCGGGCACAATCGCCGCATGAGCCGCTCACCCAGCCCATCTTCGTCCGAGCCGCGCCGCCGGAGCGTCGTCGGCCTCGTCCTGTCGGTCCTCTTCCACGTCGTGCTGTGGGCGGTCGTGGCGGCGGTGCCGCTCTTCGGCGTCTGGCTCGCGACGTCGCTCGCGGTCTATCACGACGGCCCGCTCTGGCTCGCCATCGTGGTCGGCGTGCTGTGCTTCCCGGTGCTGCCGATCCTGTGGGAGCTCTGGGCGGCGCGGCGGCGGCGGAAGCGGAAGGACGGGCGCGAGCGGATCCTGAACCCCGGGGATCGCGTGCTGCTCAGGACCTTCGTCCTGAACCTCGGCTTCCTCGTGGTGATGCTGCTCGCCTTCCCGCGGCAGGGCTTCGCGGCGCTGTCGACGCGCGGCGACTGGATGCTCGGCGGGTCGCACAGCGCGGTCGCGGAGAGCGTGCGGGGCGCGCTCTTCGACGTGGCGGGCGGGCTCGAGTGGCTCTACGACTCGGCGTCGTCGAACCCCTACGCGAAGTACGCGGACGCGGACGCGGACGGGGAGGGGGGTACCACGCCGGCGCCGGCGCCCGGCGCGAGCGGGGTGTCGGGGACGGCGCCCGGGGTGCCGCTCGGAGGGACGGCGCACACCTGGCCGATGGACGGGGCGGTGCACCCGGTGGTGCGCGACATGCCGGAGGAGGCGCGCGCGAGCGTGGCGAGCGTGGGGAAGTACATCGCGGAGCGCGTGACGGACCCGTTCGAGCGGGTGAAGGCGCTCCACGACTTCGTGGCGACCTGGCTCGCCTACGACGTGCCGGCGACGCGGGAGGGGGCGAACATGCCGTCGCAGGAGGCGGCGGACGTGTTCGTGGCGCGGAAGGCGGTGTGCGCGGGGTACGCGCGGCTGATGGTGGCGCTCGGGAAGGTCACGGGGGACGAGATCGTGTACGTGGTCGGGCACTCGCGGGCGAGCGGCGACGATCTGGACGGGGTCGGGCACGCGTGGAACGCGGTCGAGATAGGCGGGGCCTGGTATCTCATGGACGCGACGTGGGACGCGGGGTTCGTGAACGGGAGCGCGTTCACGCGGCGGTTCGCGACGGACTACCTGATGACGCCGCCGGCGATCTTCGGGATCGACCACCTGCCGGACGATCCGCGCTGGCAGCTCCGGGAGCGGCCGCTCTCGCGCGGGGAGTTCCTGCGGCAGCCGGCGCTCTCGCCGCGCTTCTTCGCGCTCGGGATGACGCTCGAGGCGCCGGAGCGGAGCCAGGTCGACACGGACGGGGCGCTCGCGATCGAGCTCGAGAACCCGCGGGGGGCGTGGGTGATGGTGTCGGCGCGGCCGAAGGATGGCGGGGAGCCGACGACGTGCGTGCAGCCGGTGCAGGCGGGGGGGACGCTCGAGTGCGCGCTGCCGGGTGACGGGGTGTGGCAGGTGGATCTCTTCGTGAACCCGGAGGGGCGGGCGGGGACGTACGTGTCGGTGGGGTATCTCGAGGCGAATAACGGCTAGCCGTCGCGGCGAGCGGCGGCGGGCCAGCACCCGGGGCTTGCGGCGTGGCGGGCGATCCCGGTATGTCGGAGACATGGTGCGGCGTGCGGGGACGATGACGACGGCGACGGCGTGGACGGTCGCGTGGGCGCTCGGGGCGCTCCTCGGTGTCTCGGGGTGCGTGAACCCGAACCAGGGGCCGGGGCCGGTGCACGCGTGCACGCCGGGGGATCGGGCCTACTGCTCGGGGAACGGCGTGTGCGACGACGCTGGGCTACGCTGCCTCTGCGACGACGAGGCGCTCTCGCCGTCGAGCCGCTGCGCCGCGAGCGCGGACGCGACCGGGGGCGACACGGGGGGGCTCATCGACGACCCGGTGTGCACGCCCGGAGACGTCAACTACTGCAACTACAACGGCCGCTGCGCGGTCGACGGCAGCGCGTGCGTCTGCGACGACCCGGACCACTACGTCCCGACGGACAACTGCCGCAACTACTACGTGTCGACGCGGCGCTTCGGCGAGCCCTGCGACTACGGGAGCCGCGCGCAGTGCAACGACAAGGGCACCTGCGGCGAGGACGGCTGGTGCATCTGCGACGACGACCTCCACCACTCCCCGGTCGACGACTGCAACAGCTACTTCGACAACCCTCCGGACGTGCCGCCGCCCTGGGATCCCTGAGGCGGCCGCGCTCTCGCATCGCGGGCGCGCGGGCCCACGCGGGGGACAACCACGGAGGCACGGAGGCACGGAGGGTTCAGTGAGGTGAGCGGCCTCGTGCACGATCGGGCGCTGGCGACGGTGGCGAGCAGGTCCCCTCCGTGCCCCCTCCGTGCCTCCGTGCCTCCGTGTCCGCTCCCCGCTCGGCCTCCGGTCGCGTCGCCCCGATCGCTACGGATTTATCTCGATCGCGTCGATCCAGACCGGCCCGCCGCTCGCCGTCGCCGTCGCCTTCCGCACCGGCCGCGCGAACTGCACGTACTGGCGCGGGAGCATCGTCGTCAGGCAGTCCCCGTTCGTCGTGAGCGCCGTCACGAGCTGGTCGTTCGCGTCGAAGAAGGCCATCGTCCCGCTCGCCCCCGTCTCGCTCGCGAAGAGCAGCTGGAGCGACGTCACCGACCCGTTGAAGGTGATCCCGACCGGCCCGTCCGGCGTCACCTTGTACGCCTTCACGCCGTCGAAGTAGCAGCCGCCGCGGCTCCCCTCGAGCACGCAGCCGCCGCCCCCCTCCATGAACGTCCCGCACACGACCCGGTTCGTCGGGCACGTCCGGTCGAGCTCGAAGTCGATGCTGCAGTGCGAGAGCGGCGGCTCCTCGGTGTCGAAGCCGATGTCCGGCCGCGTCACGTCGCCCCCGTCGGAGTCCGAGGCCACCTCCGTGTCCTTCGGCGCGCCCGTGTCGGGCTCGGGCGGCCCATAGAGGTCCGGCCCGCATGACGTGAGCGTCGCGAGCAGGGCGCCGAGCGTGAGCGCGCGCGTGAGCATCCGGCGTGTCGTCCCCTGTCGAAGGGTCGCGGTCGCGGGCGCCGCACGCGCCCGTATCCCTCGTCGCGTGGGCGCGCGACGCCCACCGGCGGCACGATGCCTCGCGCGCCGCCTCAGGGCAAGCCGGGAAGCGCGCGGTGACCACCCCCGCCGCCCGGCCGCACGCGCGGCTCGAATCGTCGCCCCGCCTCCGGTAGAGTGCGCGTCGTGCGGCGCGGGCGAACGGCGGGACCGCGCGACGCGAGGAGCGGATGCGGAGCGACGCAGGAAGGGGAGGCCGGGCACGGTCTCGAGGGATCGCCGCGGCGCTCGGCGCGCTCACGCTGACGCTCGCGGGCTGCCTGGGCTCGCCCGACGGCGCCGGCGTCGACGTCGTCGCCCCCGACACCCTCGACGCCGCCGACACCGCCGACGTCGAGGAGGTCGAGCTCCCCGAGCCCGTCGAGGTGCCGCCCACCGGCACCTGCCCGGCCGGCGTCGTCGGCGGGAAGCTCGGCCGCACGAGGCTCCTCATCGGCGGCGACGTCTCCGAGTACGTCTTCACCGAGCTTCCCGTCGATATGCGCGCCATGAGCTTCAATGGCCCCATCCCCGACGGCGACCGCACCATCATCGACTTCCTGAACCACACGGCCGGTGGCGGGGCCGTGCCCCTCGTGACCTACCGCGGCTGGGAGGCGCTCGCCGGCGCGCCGCCCGGGCTCGCCGAGATCCAGGCCCTCCAGCGCGGCGACCTCGTGAGCGCCTACCTCGCCGACTACCGGCGCTTCTGCCGCGACGTCGGCGAGCTCGTCGGCTTCCGGGCCATCATCCACCTCGAGCCCGACCTCGCCGGGCACGCCCAGCGCGCCGCCGACGACCCGGCGAGCGTGCCCGTCGCCCTCGCCGCCGCGGGCGCCACCGAGTGCGCGGGGCTCGGCGACGACTTCGGCGGCCTCGGGCGCTGCCTCGTCCGGATCGCGCGCGCCGAGGCGCCCTACGCGCTGATCGCGGTGCACGCGTCGTCCTGGGCCAACGGCCCCGACGCCTTCTTCGAGGTCGACCCGCAGTACGATCCGTTCCCGAGCGCGGGGCGCGTGGGCGCCTTCCTCGCGGCCGCGGGCGGCGACGAGGCCGACCTCGTCGCGCTCGAGATGAGCGACCGCGACGCCGCCTACGACGGGCGCTGGTGGGACGACCGCGACCTCGCCGAGCCGAACTTCGCGCGCGCCATCCTCTGGGCGAAGCAGGTCGGGCGCGTGCTCGACGCGCCGATCCTCTGGTGGCGCGTGCCCTTCGGCAACATGCTCCTCGAGGACACCTGCGGGCGCTACCGCGACAACCGCCTCGACTACGTCTTCGATCACGTCGACGAGCTCGTGGAGGCCAACGTCCTCGGCGTGTCCTTCGGCGCGGGCGCCGACTGCATGACCACCGGCGACACCGACGACGACCACTTCCTCCGCCGCGAGCGCGACTACGTGCAGAGCGGCGGCGCGCTCCTGTGTGGCGGGAAGTGAGGGCGCGGGCGCTCGCGTTCGCGGCGCTCGCGGTGGCCGCGTGCTCGGTCGACATCGCGACGCCGCCCATCGACAAGCCGGCGCGCGTCGAGCGGGGCGCGATGACCCCCGACTGCTTCGTCGCGGCGCTCCTCGAGCGGAACCTCTTCTTCGTCGGCGCCGGGCGCGACGAGCCGGGCGTCGCGCCCGCGGACGTGAGCGCCCGGAGCCTCTACTTCTACGGCGCGCTCCCCGGCGCGACGTGCGCGAGCTGCGCCGACCCGGCGTGCGTCGCGGGCGGTGTCCACTGCGACGGCTCGGACGGCGTCGCGTGCCCGTGGTGGGCGTGCTGGCAGGACCCGACGCTCCCGCCGGGGCGCCACGTCCAGACCTTCCTCGACGAGGCGGGCGACGACCACGACGTCGCCTTCGTGTCCTACGACATGTGGTCGTCGGTCATCGCCTCGGAGGACCACGAGCGCATGCTCACGGCCCTCCGGGAGCCGTACTACATCGCGCGCTGGGGCGAGGATCTGCGCTTCTTCCTGCGGCTCGCCGCGAAGCGCCCGAACCGCCGCGTGATCCTCCACCTCGAGCCGCGGCTCTGGGGTATCGCCCAGCAGACGACCTACGCGCCCGAGCGTATCTATTTCGACACGCGCGCCATCGACGGGAACGAGTGCGACAACGTGCAGCAGAACCTCGCGGGGCTCCTCGAGTGCGTGGTGCTGATCGCGCGGAAGGACGCGCCGAACGTGGTGATCGGGCTCCCCGTGGTGCCCTGGGGGTACGAGGAGGACGCGTTCACCACGACGCGCGAGGGCTTCGACGTCGACGAGCACGTCGCGCAGAGCCTCGGCTGGCTCGCGAAGCTCGGCGCGGGCGCGCAGCCGGATCTCCTCGTGGTCGAGCTCGCGCACGGCGACGCGGGGGCGACGGGGGAGGCGCTCTGGGAGGAGTCGGGGCTCGACGCGCCGAGCTTCGAGCGGACGATGCGGTGGGTGAGGGCGGTCGGCGGCGCGCTCCACCAGTCGGTCGTGCTCTGGCGGGCGCCGTTCGGGCACATGCAGCTCGACGACACCTGCGGGCGCTACCGCGACAACCGCGAGGACTGGCTCTTCGACCACGTGCCGACGCTGCGCGAGGACGGCGTCGTGGGCGTGGTCTTCGAGGCGGCGGGCGAGTGCATGACGCGGCCGGCGACCGATGACGGGCACTTCGTCGCGCGCTCGCGCGCGTTCCTCGCGGGGGAGCCGCCGCTGCTGTGCGATCCGGCGGCGCTCGCGCCCTGAGGGGCGCGCGCTCGATCATCCGTTCATTCGGATGGACGGATGTACGGATGGACGGAGGTACGGATTGGATGGGTGGACGTGGCTCCGGCGGGGTAACCACGGAGACACGGAGACACGGAGGGGGCACGGAGGGAGCGGTGGTGACCGGCGGTCGCGCCTCGAATGGGCGCTTCGGGCGGTCGCTTGAAGGTTTCCTCCGTGCTCCGTGGTTTCAGTGGGTTACGGCGACGTTCAGGCGTCGGGAGCTCGGTGTCGCCGCGGGGGACAACCACGGAGGCACGGAGGCACGGAGGGCCTCGTCGTTGGCCCGCGCTTCGCGAGTCATCGGGGATCCGGAGCGCGACGGTAGGCCACCGCAGCGACGACCGATGGAGATGCGGTCGGCAGTCAGTGCTCTCGGGCGCACCAGATGCGCTCGAGGTCGAGGAAGAAGTCTCCCTCGCCGACCTTGTTGCAGGCGCCGCCGTGGCGGTCGTAGGTGAACCAGACCTGCGCGCCGTAGCGGAGGTTCTCGTTGTTGGCGCTGATGCCCATCTGGAACGGGTAGACGCCGCCCGTCGGGCGCTCGACGAGGGTCGCCACATCCTCCGGGTTCGAGAGGTTCGTCATCGTGCCCGAGACGAGGTCGTAGTACTCCCAGCCGAGCGTGAGCTCGTAGGGCTGGATCTCCGGCGGCAGCAGGAGCTTCGGGCCGCCCGTGCCCTGGCCGGCCATCCCGACGCCGCGGTAGCGCAGCTGGACGTCCACGGCCCACGCCTCGCCGACCGTGCCCGGGCCGCCGCCGAGATCGGCCACGACCGCCGTCCCGGTGAGGCGGGCGTTGCCGTCCTCGTAGATGTAGATGCGCGCGTCGGGCTGGAACGAGAACTGGACCTGGTTCGCGCGGCCGCAGTTGAAGCCGGACGTCCAGATCGACTTGAAGCGCAGGTCCGTGACCGGCTCGATCGGATCCGACGGGATGTACGCCTTCGAGACCCCGTCGGGGAGCGGCAGGCACTCACCCGTCGGGCAGGAGACCGTGCCGCGCTCGAAGGAGAAGGCGCGCGGCTGGCCGTTGCCGCCGACGCCGTCGAGGTTCTTCGCGACGACGCTGCCGAGCATCTCGCCGTTCTCGAGCGTGACCGTGGCCGCCGGCGCGAACAGGGTCCCCTGGCTGCGGAAGCGGAGGAGGTCGACCGTGCGCGCCTCGTAGAAGTTGAAGAGGACGTGCTCGGGGCGGACGCCCTCGAGCCGGATCTCGGCGTCCTTCCAGGCGATCTCCTGGCCCGACACGTTGACGACCACGTAGGCGGCGTTGTCCACGACGCCGAGCCCCTCGGTCTTCACGCGGATGACGAGGGCGCGGTAGTTGCCCACCGCGTCCCACGGCATCGACTTCACGAAGAGGTCCGTGTCGGTCGGGTTGGCGTCGAGGTCCTTCGCCTCGATGACCATCACGTCGTTCTCCTGCGCGCGCGTGACGCCGACCGTGTCGGGCATCGAGTAGAGGTCGCGCGTGATGTCGGCGAGCTGCGCCTCCGCCATGTCGAAGAAGGTGTCGCCGTCCTTCTCGCTCCAGATGACGGTGTCGCCGAGGACGTTGGCCTGGGCGGGGCGCTTCTCGTGCACCGCCTCGGGGGCGAGGAGATCGCCGAAGAACTGACCGCTCACGTCCTCCGTGAAGACCTGGCCGTTGCAGTAGCGCGGGCCGCGCACGAGGCGCATCGCCTCGCTCTCCGCGGGGAGGCGGGAGCCGACGCCGAAGCCCGAGCCGAAGCAGGCGTTGCGGGCGGCGGCGTTGCCCTCGATGTCGCGCACGCGCTGGAGATCGCCCGTGACGAAGACGTTGTAGCCCTGCGCGAGGCCGAGGTGGAGCTCGACCTGCTCGTCGGCGGCGCACTCGCCGACGCCGAGGAGGGCCGCGGCCTGCACGCCGTCCCACGCCTTCACGAGGGGCGCTGGGACCGGCTCCGTGTACTGGCACGCGACGACCAGCGGAGCGCTCGCGAGGAGGGTCATAACGCGCGGAAGCAGCTTCTGGAGCATGCTGACCGACCGCCAGATGGAGGTGAACGAAAGAGAGATTTCCCGCAGCAAGCGCCGTCAGGTCCGCCTGGCTCGGTTCGCGCCCGCTTGGGGCGGGGGCGCCGGCACGGGTCCCGGGTGGGACGGCGGCCGGTTCGAGCTCGTCGAGCTTGTCGTCGCTAGGAGCAAAGGCTAGCACACGCGTCGCTCGAATGCACCCCGGAGCACAGGAATTTGCTGGTCAGACGGTTGCGCGAGCTCCCTCGGGCGCGCGACGGCCTGCGTCCGCGGCGGGCGGCGTTCGCGGGCGCGGCTCGGCGCCGCTCAGGAGGTCAGCTTCCCCCACGGGAGGCCGCCCTGCGGGTTCGCCTTCAGGCGCCAGCGCGCGACGCTCACCGCGTCGAGGCGGGCGCGGAGGCAGTCCGCGCAGGCGAAGGTGCCCGGGCTCAGGGAGGCCACGGCGTCGGCCTCACCGCCGCACACCGAGCAGAGCCCCTCCGTCGCCTCGTCGATCTTCACGGCGTCGCCGTTCACCACGCCGGCGCCGTGCACGCGGACCTCGATCTCCCCTGGCTTCACGTCGCACCTCCCCTCGCGTGGCTCGCCACGATCGGGGGGAGCGCGCGGCGCTCGAGCGCCGAAAACGCGACCGCCCCGGCCGGCGAGCTTCATCCTCGCACAGCCGGGGCGGCCTTGTCTCTTCGGGGGGCGGTCGGCGCGTTGGGGTTGCCGAGTCCGCTGCTTCGCAGCCTTGGTCGGGAGCTCGGAGCCTCCGGTCCGCGAGGCCCGATCGCTAGACGTAAGCCGGAGACCTCCACCTGCGCGTGCCCGAGTCGGCTGCTTCGCAGCCTTGGTCGGGCCCGCTCCGGTTCCGGTCTCCGGCCCGATCGCTACTACTCCTCGTCGTCGACCTTGAGGCGCGAGGCGAACTCGGTCAGGAGGCTCTTCGACACGTCGCCCGGCACCGGGGCGTACTTCGCGAACTCCATCGTGAACTCGGCCGTCCCCTGCGTCGCCGAGCGGAGCACCGTCGAGTACCCGAACATCTCGGCGAGCGGCACCTCCGCCTCGATGCGGGCGAACACGTCGTCCTCCATCGAGCCGATGATGATGCCGCGGCGCTGGTTGATCGTCCGCATGATGTTGCCGCTGTGCGACGACGGGCCCTCCACCGCGAGCTTCATGATCGGCTCGAGGATGACCGGCTTCGCCCGCGGGTACACCTCGCGGAACGCGCCGCGCGCCGCCGCCATGAACGCCATGTCGCTCGAGTCGACCGCGTGCGAGGCGCCGTCCGTCACCACGAACTTGATGCCCGTCACCGGGAACCCGATGAGGCGGCCCTTGTCCATCGACTGCTTGAAGCCCTTCTCGATCGAGGACTGGAACTCCGTCGGGATGTTGCCACCCACGACCTTCCACTCGTACTCGAACTCCTTCTCGTCCTCCGTCGGCTCCACGTAGCCCACGACGCGACCGAACTGACCCGAGCCGCCCGTCTGCTTCTTGTGCGTGTACGAGAACTCGGTGTGCTGCGTGATCGTCTCGCGGTACGCCACCTGCGGCTTGCCCACGTCGACCTTGCAGTTGTACTCGCGCCGCATCCGCTCGACGTACACGTCGAGGTGCAGCTCGCCCATCCCGCAGATGATCGTCTCGTTCGACTCCTTGTCGAGGTAGGTCCGGAAGGTCGGATCCTCCTTCGTGAAGCGATTGAGCGCCTTCGACAGGTTGTCCTGCGACTTCGTGTCGGCCGGCTTGATCGACATCTTGATGACCGGCTCGGGGATGAACATCGAGGTCATCGTCGCGCGGATGTTGCCGTCCGTGAACGTGTCGCCCGACGCACACTCGATGCCGAAGAGCGCGACGATGTCGCCCGCCTCGGCCTTCGTGATGTCCTCCATCTCGTCCGAGTGCATGCGCACGAGGCGGCCGACCTTGGCCTTCTTGCCCGAGCGCATGTTGAAGATGGTGTCACCCTTCGAGAGCTTGCCCTGGTAGATGCGGATGTAGGTGAGCTGCCCGTAGCGCCCGTCCTCGAGCTTGAACGCGAGGGCGATCGCCGGCTTGTCCGAGTCCACCGCGACCGTGAACGCCTTCTCGTCCTGATCGAGATCGAGCGCCTCGTTCTCGACGTCCGTCGGGCAGGGGAGGTAGTCCACGACGCCGTCGAGGAGCGCCTGCACGCCCTTGTTGCGGTACGCGGAGCCCAGCATGACCGGGACGAGCTCGCGGCGGAGCGTGCCCGCGCGGACGGCGGCCTTGATGAGCGGCACCGTCACGTTCTCCTCGAGCATCGCCTCCATCAGCTCGTCGCTGAACATGGAGACGGCGTCGAGCATCGCCTCGCGCGCCTCGGCGGCCTTCGCGGCGTGCTCCGCCGGGATCTCGCCGACGTTGCGCTCCTCGCCGTTGTCGCCGAGGAAGGTGATCGCCTTCATCTCGATGAGGTCGATGACCCCCTCGAAGCGATCCTCGAGCCCGATCGGCAGCTGGAGCATCACGGCGTTGAGGCCGAGCTTCTCCTTCAGCGCCTTCGTGACGTTCCACGGGTTCGCGCCCGAGCGGTCGAGCTTGTTGATGAACGCGATGCGCGGGACGTTGTAGCGCCGCATCTGGCGGTCGACCGTGATCGACTGCGACTGCACGCCCGCCACGCCGCAGAGGACGAGGATGGCGCCGTCGAGCACGCGCAGCGCGCGCTCCACCTCGACCGTGAAGTCGACGTGGCCCGGCGTGTCGATGATGTTGACGTGGTGGTCCTGCCACTCGCAGTACGTCGCCGCCGACTGGATCGTGATGCCGCGCTCGCGCTCGAGCTCCATCGAGTCCATCTTGGCGCCGACGCCGTCCTTGCCACGGACGTCGTGAATCGCGTGGATGCGATTCGTGTAGAACAGGATGCGCTCCGTCAGCGTGGTCTTCCCGCTGTCGATGTGGGCGCTGATCCCGATGTTACGGACCTTTTCGATTTCGAACGCCATGATGGTCTCCGCAATCCAAGCGGTGGGGAGGTGTCCCCGAGGCCAGAAGTGGCCGGCCTTTTACTGACACAGCGGGCCTCCGTCAACAGGGAGGCGCGCCGAGTCGCACGGGACGGGCGACGGTAAGCGCGGGGCGCGATCGGTCGAGCCGCCCGCGGCGCCGCCGAAAGCCCCTGTAACCCGCACGGCGAGGCCGCCGCGACTTGAAAATCGGCCCCGACGGGAGGAGAGTCGCGCGCGACAGAAGACCGAGACCCCCTCGACGGAGGTGAGACCATGTCCAAGACCCGCATCGCCATCAACGGCTTCGGCCGCATCGGACGCCTGGCCGCCCGTGAGGCGCTCCGCCGCGACGACCTCGAGCTCGTCGCGATCAACGACCTCGCCCCGAACGACGCCCTCGCCTACCTCTTCAAGCACGACTCGGTGCAGGGCGCCTACGACAAGGACGTGCGCCTCGACGGCGAGACGCTCCACGTCGGCGGCCACGCGATCCGCATGACCGAGCACCGCGACCCCATGGAGTGCGCCTGGGGCGCCCAGGGCGTCGACATCGTGCTCGAGTGCACGGGTGTCTTCCTCACCCGCGAGAAGGCCGATCCGCACTTCAAGAGCGGCGCGAAGAAGGTGCTCCTGTCCGCCCCCGCGAAGGACAAGGACATCAAGACCGTGTGCATGGGCGTCAACGAGGAGACGATCCCCGAGGGCGAGGCCCTGATCTCGAACGCGTCGTGCACCACGAACTGCGTGGCGCCGCCGCTCAAGGCCCTCCACGAGGCGTTCACGATCACCCACGGCGTGCTGAACACGACCCACGCCTACACGATCAGCCAGAGCCTCCTCGACGCGCCGCAGAAGAAGGACTTCCGCGCGAGCCGCGCCGCCGCCCTGAACCTCGTGCCGAGCACGACCGGCGCCGCGAAGGCCGTCGGCATGGTCCTCCCGGACCTCAAGGGCAAGCTCGACGGCCTCGCCGTGCGCACGCCCAACCCGACCGGCTCGATCGCCGATCTCACGCTCCTCTTCGAGAAGGATCCGAGCGTCGAGGAGGCCCACGCGGCGCTCCGGGCGTACGCCGAGAAGCACCCGCGGATCATGTGGTTCTCGAGCGACGACCTCGTCTCGACCGACATCGTCGGCACGCAGTTCTCCTCGACCATCGACAGCAAGATGACCCTCAAGGTCGGGCCGCTCCTGAAGCTGCTCTGCTGGTACGACAACGAGGCCGGCTACGCGACGCGCCTCGTCGACCTCGCGTCGTACGTCGCCGGCCGCGCCTGAGAGGGCCCGCGTGCCGCTCGCGCCCGGCGTGACCTTCCTCGAGCCGAACGTCCCGGTCCACGTCCTCGACAGCGGCGTGGCCGGGCCGACGGCCGTGTTCCAGGCGGGCATCCACGGCGACGAGATCGCCGGGGTGCACGCCCTCGCGGAGCTCCTCGAGGAAGGCGCCCTGACCCCCGCGCGCGGGCGCGTGCTCGTGTGCCCGGTCATGAACGCCGCCGCCTACCGGGCGCGGCAGCGCGCCGCCCCCGGCGGGCTCGACCTCAACCGCCAGTTCCCGGGCGACGCGGACGCCCCGGAGCGCGAGCGGCGCCTCGCGCGGCGCTTCATGGACCTCATGGAGGACGAGCGGCCCGCCCTCGTCGTGACCCTCCACGAGAGCTGGAAGCGCTTTCACCCGGACGTCCCCGTCTCCTTCGGGCAGACGGTCGTCTACGGCGTCGAGCCGCGCCCGCCCGTCGTCGACCGCGTCGTCGCGGCGATGAACGAGGAGCTCGCGACGCCCTACGAAGTCTGGGCGCCGCACCACTTCCCCGTCGCGACGTCGTCGACCGAGGTGATCGTGGACGCGATCGGCTGCGTCGGCCTCTGCATCGAGACGTGGATGGGCTTCGACGAGGCGCGCCGTGTTGCGATGCACAAGCGCGTCGTCGGGCTCCTCGCGCGGGACATCGGGGTCATCGACGCCGCTTGATGCTGCATTGCAGCATACCCTCGCGCCCAACGCCCGCGCCGCGCGTCGCGCCGGCGCTCAGGGGGTCTTCGCGGCCTCGCCCGGCTCGAAGGACAGGAGCGTCATGGTCATCATGATGTCGCCGTCGCTCGAGATCTCGGTGAGCACGGGCGGGCCCGGGATCGCCGGCGCGAAGTGCGCGCGCGTGATCTCGGTGTGCCCCTCGTCGTCGGTCGTCGTGACGGTGTAGAGGCGCGTCGCGAAGTGCCCCGCGGGGACGGTCACCTCGCTGTCGGTGACCACCGTGTTCTCCTTCGCGTAGCGCGCGTGCGACTCGAGCTCCTCCCAGGTCGCCTCGCCCATGACGCTCTCGCCGGGCCCCTGCGCGGTCGCGGGCCACTCGGCGCGCTCCATGACCGCGCCCTCGGCGCCGGTCTCGAGGAAGCGCATCCGGAGCCGGTGCTCGGGGGAGCCCACGGCGGTGATCTTGAAGAGGTAGGTCTGGCCCGGGTGGATCCCGTCGCGCAGCGCCGCGGCGGGGAAGGGCGGGTCGGCGTAGTACGTCGTCGCGGCGTCGTCGTCGCGGGTCGGCGGGCTCGAGCCGCAGCCGGGCGCCAGCGCGAGGACGGAGACGAGCAGGAGGAGCGCGGGGGCGAGCTTCAGGGGTGTCATGGGTCCATCCTGCCATCGTTGAGCGTGGGGACAAGTATCCCGGAGAGCGGACGGGGGGCCCCTCGAGTTCCTCGTCGTCGCGCTGCCGCCCGCCGCCGCGTTGACGGGGTCGGGCGGCGCGACGAGACTCGAGCGCATGGTCGACAGGATCCCGGACGGGCTCGCCGTGAGCCAGCTGCGGCTCGGCGACGTCGAGCTCCTCGTGCTGCACCACCCGGTCGCCGTCGCGCCCGACTCGCCCCTCGAGCAGCTCACCCCCAGGCAGCGCGAAGTAGCCCTCCTCGCGCTCGACGGCTCGTCGAACGCCGACATCGCGCGGAAGTGCAGCGTCCACGCGCGCGTCGTCGCGAAGCACCTCGCGGCCGCCTACCGGCGCCTCGGGGTGGGCTCGCGCGCCGAGCTCGCCGCGCTCCTCGCGGGGGCCGGCCCCGACGGCGGCCCGGCGCGTTGAGCGCCCCGGCGCTCACCCCCCGTCGCGCTCGGCGCGCCACGCCGCGATCAGCGCGAGGCGCGAGTTCGTGCCGACCTTGGCGCCCGCGCGCGCCATCAGCGAGCCGACCGTCGACGTCGTGAGCCCGAGCTGCCACGCGATCGCCTTGTTCGAGAGCCCCTCCGCCGCGAGCCCCAGCACCTCGCGCTCGCGCGGGCTCAGGTGGCTCAGGCTCCGGCCGGCGGGCCCGAGCCGCGCCGCCACGTAGTAGCGTCGGCCGCCGCTCTCGAAGCGGTCGAGGAGCACGAGGCGCTGCTCGCCGAGGTCCCGCCACGCCGCGGCCGCGCGCTCGCCCCCGTCGGCGCGCCCCTCCCGCGTCGCCCGGAGGGCCACCTCGCGGAGGGCCTCGCGCGCGAGGTGCGGCTCGAGCTCGGGCGCGCCGAGCGCGTCCACGTCGGCGCCTCCAGCCGGCGGGCGGGCGGCCGGGAGCACGAGGCGCACGGCGCGCGTCAGGTGGCGCGTCCACGTCGACAGGAGCTTGTCGGCCGCGGTCGACAGCGGCGGGATCAGCGCGTCCGCCATCGCGGCGAGGGAGACGCCGCGCCCGTCGGGGCCGATCGCGTTGACGCCGACGCTGTCCGCGAAGCCGGTCGAGGCCGCCGACGACGCGATCTCCGGCCCCGAGAGCACGGGGTAGAGCGAGCTCGAGCGGCCGAAGCGGACGGTCCGGTGCGAGTCGGCGAGGACGCTCGGCGGGATCGCGGCGACCCAGCGGCCGAACGCGTCGGCCACGTGGGGGCGGCCCGCGAAGCCCCAGGTGCGGAGCTCCCCGGGAGGGTCGTCGAGCGCGAAGAAGTAGCCGCAGAGGCCGTGCCCCTGATCGACCGCCGGCTCGAGCGCGGCGAGGACGCCCGCGAGCCACGCCGCCGGCTCGAGGTCGACGGCGTAGATGGCGTCGAGCGCGCGCTCGAGGGGGACCGCCGTGGGACGCAACACCACAGGACTCCTCAGACTTCGTGCGGCGCGCCGCCCGTGTCGCCGCCGCCCGCCACGGTAGTGCGCGCCCTCACGGATTGCCAGGGCACCAGGCGAAGAAGGGCCCGCCGATCGGGTAGTAGGTCGTCGCCGGGAAGTCGCTGAAGCTCGTCGTGGGCGTCCGGAACGAGAGCTTCGCGCCGCCGTCGAGCCGCGCGACCCACGCCGTCTGCTGCTCGCCGGCCCCGCACACGCCCACGCACGGGAGGTAGGGCTCGAGCTGGACGACCGCCTCCACGGACTCCCCGGGCGCGATGTTCTTCGGGACGATGAGCTCGCGCGTCTCGAAGAGGCGGTCCTCGAGCGCGCGCGGGCCGTTGATGTCCAGCGTCAGGTGGTCCGGGTAGACCGACTTCGCCGGGTCCGTCGAGCGTACGAAGCGCACCTTCACGAACCCCTTCCGGCGGCTGTGGTAGGGGGACGGGATCCCCCAGGTGTACGGGTTCTCCTCGTCGTAGTAGCCGCGCATCTCGTTCTTGAGCTCCGCCTTCACCTTCTCCATGACCTTCTCGAGCACCGGGCGCGACGCCACCTCCGGGATCCCGAACTGGTCCTGCAGCGCCTCGGCCCCGAGCTCGACGAGGTAGTCGGCGCCTTCGTCCATGAGCTCCTTCACGCTCGGCGCCTTCGGCGGCACGCCGAGCGCCACGAGGGCCGTGTGCACGCCCCACGAGATGACGTCGCCGCACACGTTCGCGCCGGGGCAGTCCATGTTGCCGGGGAGCGTGTCGCAGTCGGCCTCGCACCCCGGGATGAGGTAGGCGAGCGTGTAGACCGTGGCGTCCACGACGAAGTTGTAGAACGCCGCGACCGACTCGTAGATCGTGAGGATCGCGTCGAAGAGGTCCTCGTACCAGGGGGTCGCGTCGTAGTCGGCGTACTTCGCGACGTCGTACACGCAGCCCTCGGGCCACCCGAGCGGGTTCCCGCGCACGGCGCAGTAGTCGCCGGAGCAGGTCGGGTAGCCGAGATCGCCGGCGTCGCAGCAGTTGTAGCCGTCGAGGGCGAGCCAGTAGTCCGGCGGCCCGACCGGGTGCACGGTCGGCGGCCGGTACTCGAGCACCTCGAGCGAGACGGCGAGGGTGTCCTCCGGGAGCGGCGGCGGGATGGCGCCCACGCAGAAGAGCCCGACGCACGGGGCGAGCCCCGGGAAGGGCTCGACCTTCACCGTGATCCAGTTCGACGGCATCTGCGCGCAGCGGAGCGTCGGGCCGGCGCCCGGGAGGTCGACCGTCTCGAAGCGGGTGACCCGCACGTAGAACGCGACCGGCTCGGCGAACGCGCCGAGCGTGTAGTCGAAGTGGGCGACGTCGTAGAGGGGGTCCCCGCGATCGAGGTCGACCGTGACGAGCTCGCTCTTCACGACGCCCTCCGCGGGGGCGACGTCGGCGCACGCGGCGCCGGCCGGCTTCCAGCCGAGGGCCGTCGGCGCGGTCGCCCACTCGACGAGGAGCTGCGCCGGCCCGGTCTCGGGGAGCTTGTCGAACGTCCGGTACTCGAGGTGGAGGGTCTGCGCGGCCTCCGCCACGTTCACGACCTTCTCGAGCTCGCGCTTCGCCGGCGACTTGAACTCGCCGACCGTGACCGCCGCCGTGAAGAACGAGAGCGCCCCGCCCTCGGCGAGCGGGTAGAGGGGCTCGGGATCGAAGGCGAACGCGGGGTCCCCCGGGTTCGCGAGCGGGCTCGCCTCCGCGCCCACGAACGGCGCGAAGAGCTTCGGCGAGCCCATGTCGACGCCGAAGAACTCGAGGCCGCTCTCGCTCTGGAAGCTCTGGAAGAGGCTCTTCACCTGGTTGTACACGACGCTCGTGGTCGCGATGGGCGCCGGCGGCCCGGGAGGGGCCGTGAACGCCATCGTGAGCGACTGCATCCGCGCCGGGGACGCGCCCGGCTCCGGGCAGGTGAGCGTGACCGTGAGGCCGTCGTCCGTCGGGCGCTCCGTGAGCGTGGCGCGGGCCTTGTCGGCGCCCGCGCACCCGAAGCTCGCCCGGGCCGGGGCGGCCTCGTCGTCGATGGTGAACGCGACGAACGAGGGGCCGCCTCGCTCGACGGCCTCCACCTTCGCGGCGACGGTCGTCGGCGCCGCGCCCGCGCCGAGCGTGAGCGTCTGCTCGAGCACCGCGACGCGCGTGTCGGGGCCGGCCTCGGCGTAGCCCCGCACCGTCACCTCGCCCGGGCGCACGGGCATGAAGACCTCCTCGCCGGGCGCGAGCTCGAGCCGCGACGGCGCGGCGAGCTCGGGGAGGCTCACCTCGAAGGCGACGATCTCGCGGCTCTGGTTCTGGAGGCGGAGCGGCGCCCGCGCGTCGGCCGGCGGGGCGCAGCGCGCGCGGACGCTGTCGCGCTCGGCGTCGTAGACGTTCTCGCACGCGCCGGCGCCGCACTCGGCGGTCGCGCAGGGGTCGGCGCACGCCATGGCCTCGGTGCAGAGGCCCGCGCCGCAGGGGGTCCCGCCGCCGACGGGCGTGGGCGCGCTGCAGACGCCCGGCGCGCCGTCCCGCACGGCGGCGCCCGCGGTCGCGTCGACGCACCGGCTCACGTAGCAGCGGCCGTCGGCGTCGGCCGGGACGGCGCCGGCGTTGGCCGCGTTCAGCTGCGTCTGCGTCGCGCGGAGCCACGCCGGGTCCTGGCAGTCGGCGGCGTTGCACGGGCCGACGCAGAGCGCGTCGACACCGCTCGGGCCCGCGAGCGGCGCGCCCCAGACGCTCGCCGTGCAGGTCCCGCTGCCGCCGCCGCAGGGCGTGCCCTCGGGCGCCGCGCTCACGGCGCAGGAGTCCCAGATCCGGAAGTCGGGGTCGCACTGGAGGCCGTCGGCCGCCGGATCGGCGTCGCGCGGCGCGCCGACGAGGCACTCGTTGCCGTACGGGCTCCGGCACCACGACGCGTCGCACCCCGTGAGCTCGCCGATGCACTCGCCCGCGCGGCACGTGAAGTCGTACACGCCGTGGACGCCGGACCAGCAGGGCCGCCCGTCGGGGGCGTCGTCACCGACGACGCAGCGGCCGTCGACGCAGGCGACGTCCACGCAGGGGCGCGACCAGGTCTCCGCGCAGTCGGCCGCCACCTCGCAGCCGGCCGCCTCGAGGTCGAAGTGGCAGCACGGGAAGGCGGGATCGGGGCAGCGCGGGTCGGCGCCGCCGAGGTACCAGGGGCTGCCGCCGGTCCCGAGCGTGCACGCGGAGAACGGGCCGAAGCAGCGCGCGCCGACGGCGAGCCAGGTGTCGACGGCCGGGGTCGACGGGTCGGCGTCGACGCCCTTGCAGACGGCCTCGCCGTCGGCGCTCGCCATCGCCGCGAAGACGCCGTCGCGGGCGACCGGGTCGGCGCAGCCGTACGCCGAGCAGGGATCGCCGTTCCGGCAGGGGTTCGCGGTCGCGGCGCTGCAGATGACGCTCAAGGAGCTCGTGTCGCACACGGCGTTGCCGTGGGCCGAGCGGAGCCCGCTCGTGCCGTCGGGGCGGCAGAGACCGGCGGCGCCCGCGGCGTCCGTGCAGGCGCTGTCGAGCGCGTGGTCGGTGTAGCGGCACACCCCGGCGACGCAGGCCTCGTCGGTGCAGGGGTTGCCGTCCTCGCACCAGGAGGCGTCGCCGCCGGGGCCGAAGCAGGGCTGCCCGCTGAGCGTCGGGTCGACGAACACGGGGAAGGTGCGCGCGGGGCTCGCGAGGTACTCGCTCGGGAGGCGCTTCACGTAGGTGCCGACGCCGCCCGCGTCGAGGGTCAGGGCGTGGCGCAGCGGGAGCTCCGTCCGGCGCGGGGCCGCGTCGTAGACGACCGGCGCGCCGACGCGGAGCCACGGGCGGCCGGTGTCGGCGTCGACGAGCTCGATGGGGCCTGCGCTCTCGACGCTGAAGGGGGCGCGGTGGACGACGCCGTCGACGCGCGCGGCGAGCGCCCCCGGCGCGCGCGCGACGCGCACGAGCTCGGTGAAGCCGGTCCAGCCGGTGGCGGCGAGGCCGGCGAGCGGGCGCGCGACGACGAACGTCGAGGTCGCGGTCTCGGAGGTCACGCGGAAGCGGTAGCTCACGCCGGCGAAGACGCCCGGGTAGGTGACGAAGTCGCCGCCGCGGTCGGCGAGGCGGCGGGCGGTGGCGGTCGCCGCCGCGCCGAGGGTGGCGGCGCCGTCGCCGACGGTGAGCGGCCGGAAGGACAGGGCCCAGCCCGGCCCCGTCGCGGTGACGAGCGCGCCCGGCCCGAGGACGCGCGGGAAGACCGTCGCGACGTCGCCGGCGCGGAAGGTCAGGACGTCCGCCGTCTCGGAGAACGCGACGCCGCCGGTCGCCACGGGGGGCGAGGACGTCGGCGCGGGCTCGCTCGTCGCCGTGTCGGCAGGCGGCGGTGCCGTCGGCGTCGACGTGTCGGCGACCGCGCCGGTCGGCGGGAGCGGCGGCGGGGCGGCCGGGTCGTCGCAGCCAGCGGCGGCCGCGAGCGCCGCGAGGAGGGAGAAGCTCGTCGTCCGGAAGCGCATGGTGTCCTCTCGTCCGTGGCGCCGCGCGTCGCTGGGCCCGTGCCGCGGCGGGCGCGTCCCCCCGGCGCCCCCGCAGGCGCGCGTCGATGGGACGGGCAGCGACGCGCCCGCCGGGCCTGGGGCGACTCCACCGGTTCGGATCGTTGTCGTGTGCGGCCACGCTGACACGCCGTCGCGGCCCGGCGGAAGGGGGTATCTTGTCCACACGGCGGTCCGCGGCCGGGTCATCGACGGCGGCGGCGCGCGCGTGTACCGTCGGGGCTCGTTGCGGGAATGGCGGAGGAAGCGATGAGCCGTGCGCGGTGGGCGTGGGGCGGAGCGCTCGTGAACGTGTGCGCGCTCGCGATCGCGTGGGCGCCGGGCTGCGGCTCGGAGGTCACGAACGCCGGGCAGGCCCGCGTTGACGACGACGCCGCCTGCGTCACGGGCGGTGGGTGCGCGGACGTGCTCTTCGGGAAGGCCGACGGGACCGGGGCTCAGGGCGAGGACGGCGCCGGCGGCGCGGGCGGCGACGTCAGCTGCGCCGGGGTGACGACCGGGAAGCCGCAGACCACCTGCGTCGTCGCGGATCCCGAGCCCGCGCTCGACGACTTCGAGGACGGTGACGGGCTCATCGTGCGCGACGGCTGCCGCGACGGCTTCTGGCTCACCTACGCCGACGGGCAGACCCTCGCGCGCGCGCACATGACGCCGCTCCCCGGCGATCCGGTCGTGCCCGACGAGGGCGGGGTCGACGGCGCGGGGCGGGCGCTGCGCGTGCGCGCGGACGACGTCGCGGGCGGCGGCTACGCGGGCGTCTCGCTCAACTTCGTGACCAACCGCGAGGCGTGCGGGCAGCCCGGCGTCCCCTACGACGCGAGCGCCTTCTCGGGGATCCGCCTCGCGGCGCGCGTCGTGACGGCGTCGGGGCGCGAGGTGCTCGCGCAGCTGAAGCTCAACGACGTCTACACGCACGCCGCCGGCGGCTTCTGCGCGGGCGGCTGCTATGACGCCTTCACCTCGGAGCGCACGCTCTCGGGCGCCTGGCAGACGGTGCAGCTCCCGTTCGCCGAGCCGGCGCAGGAGGGGTGGGGCGACCGCTCACCGAACGCGCGCGCCGACGTGACGCGCCTCTACAGCTTCTCGGTGCAGGTGGGCGAGCTCGACGAGCCGTTCGAGCTCTGGCTCGACGACGTGCGCTTCTACCTCCCGTGAACGCGGCCGGGCGCTCGACGATGGTGTATGACGGCATATGATGACGTCATGAGGACCATCATCGAGCTCTCCGAAGAGCAGGTCGAGGCGCTCGCCGCCATCTGCGCGGGGGAGGGGATCTCGCGGGCCGAGGCCGTGCGGCGCGCTGTCGACGCGTGGCTGGCGCAGCGCCGGCCCGCCACGATGGACGCCGCCTTCGGCCTCTGGCGTGGGCGAGTCGACAGCTCAGACGGATATCTCGCGGCCCTCCGCGACGAGTGGCCGTGAACGCGCTCTTCGACAGCGTCGTCCGCATCGACAACCTCCGCGGAATCGACGCGGCGCGCGCGCAGATCGAAGGGCGACTCCTCATCACCCGGAACACCCGCGACTTCAGCGCGAGCGACCCGGGTATCCACGTGCCCTACACGCTCTGAAGCCCGCGCCGAGCTCAGAAGCCCATCGACTTCGCGATGATCTCCTTCATGACCTCCTGCGTGCCGCCGCCGATGGGCAGGAGCCGCGCGTCGCGCGCGAGGCGCTCGACCACCGTCTCCCGCATGTAGCCCATGCCGCCATGGAGCTGCACGGCCTCGTAGGTCACCGCGAGGGCCACCTCGGCCGCGAGGTTCTTCGCCGCCGAGACCTCCTTCACCACGTACTCGCCGCGGTCCATGCGCGTCGCGACCTGGTAGGTCAGCGTCTTCGCGGCGAGGAGCTGCGTCGCCATGTCGGCGAGCTTGTGGCGCGTCACCTGGAAGCCCGCGATGGGCCGCCCGAACGCCTTCCGCTCGCGCACGTAGCGCATCGACTCCTCGAGCGCGATCTCCGCCGTCGCGACCCCGTAGGCCGCGAGCGCGAGGCGCTCCGTCTGGAAGTTGCGCATCAGCGTCTTGAAGCCCGACCCCTCCGGCCCGACGCGGTTCTCGACCGGCACGCGCACGTCGGAGAACGCGAGCTCCGCCGTGTCGCTCGCCCACCAGCCCGTCTTCTTCAGCGAGCGCGACACCGTGACCCCGGGCATCTCCTTCTCGAGCACGAAGAACGTGAGGCCGCCGTGCGGGTCGTCGCCCGTCCGCGCCAGCACCGTCATGAAGTCCGCGCGCACCCCGGAGGTGATGAAGAGCTTCGCCCCGTTCACGACGTAGTGATCGCCCTCCCGCCGCGCGCGCGTCGCGACGCCCGCGACGTCGCTGCCGGTCCCGGGCTCCGTGATCCCGAGGCACGCGATCTTCTCCCCGCGCAGGGCCGGCCGCACGAAGCGCTCCGCGAGCCCGTGGTCGCCCGACTGCACGAGCGCCGGGAGCGCGATGCCGAGCGACCCGAGCCCCGCCGCGACGCCGGTCGAGGTGCCGCGCATGAGCCCCTCGAGGCTCATGAGCTGGTGGAGCGCGCCGCCGCCGCTGCCGCCGAGCTCCTCGGGGAAGCCGACGCCCAGGACGCCGGCCGCGGCGGCCTTCGTGTAGAGCTCGCGCGGGAAGATGCCGGCCTCCTCCCAGTCGTGCACGTGCGGCCGGATCTCCGCTTCGGCGAAGCGGCGGCAGCTCGTGCGGAGGAGGCGGTGGCTCTCGTCGAGGAAGTTGTCGTAGAAGTCGGCCATGCGCCCGAGGTTCGCGGAGACGCGCGAGCGCGTCAATCGCGGGTCCTCGCGGCGGGCGTCGTTACACGAACGCGTCGACGAAGAGGCAGATGACGGTCACCGGGAGGACGAGCCCGAGCACGCTCCCGATGAAGTAGTCGCGCCGCTTCACGCTCGACAGCGAGAGCGCGTAGTTCAGGATCGGCGACACCCAGAACACCGTGCGCAAGGCCGCGATCGTGAGGATCGGGCGCGCGTCGAGCCGCGCGAGCAGCTTCTTCATGAAGGGCTTCTCGATCTCCGTGAGCAGCTTCCCGCCGACCCCGCGCACCACGAAGAACGTGAGCATCACCGCCGCGAGCGCGCCGAGGAGCGCCACGACCGGCCCGAGCACCTTCCCGTAGGCGAGCCCCGACGACGCGATGAAGAGCGTCCCCGGGAGCTGCATCAGGAGCCCCACCGAGAACGCCGCGACGTAGAGCGCGCCGCCCCAGACGCCGGCCGACTCGAACCACGCCCGGAACGACTCCACGGTGAGCCCGTCCGTGACGCCGCTCGCGACCGCCGCGATCGCGAGCGCCGCGAGCACGGCGATGAGCCCCCCGAGCCGGAGCCACTTCTCGGTCGTCGGCGACATGCCCGCGTTCACTGTCGAATCCATTCGCCGGCAAATAACGGCCCGAGCGCGCCGGGTCAAGGACCGGGTCGCCCGGGTCCCGTTGCCGGCGGACCGGGGAGACGTCACGATGCCCCCATGAAGAACCGCTGGTTCCACCCGCCAACGCTCCACGTCCCGCGGCTCGCCCACCCGAAGAAGGTGAGCTGGCTCGAGCTCTTCTACGATCTCATCTTCGTCGCCGGGATCATCCAGCTCGGCAACGCCCTGTCCGCCAACGTCTCCGTCGGCGGCTTCTTCGGCTTCCTCGGCCTCTTCGCGCCGCTCTGGCTCATGTGGACGAGCTTCACGTTCTTCTCGAACCGCTTCGAGGTGGACGACCTCACCCACCGACTCTCCGTCTTCCTGCAGATGTTCGCCGTCGGCGGCATGGCGATAACCGTCCAGCGCGTGCTCGAGGGCGGCGACCACACCGCCTTCGCGCTCTCCTACGCCGGCGGGCGCTCCGTGCTCGCCGTCATGTACCTGCGCGCGAAGAAGCACGTCCCCGAGGCGGTCGGCCTCGCGCGGCGCTATAGCCTCCTCTTCGCCGTCGACGCCGCGCTCTGGTTCGCCTCCGCCGCCCTCCCGCCGCCCTGGTGCTACGCGCTCTGGGCCGCCGGCTGCGGCGTCGAGCTCTCGATCCCGATGTCGCGCCACAACCGCGAGCTGACCGCGCGCCACCCGGCCGACGTCATCCACATGTCCGAGCGCTACGGCCTGCTCGTCATCATCGTGCTCGGCGAGAGCTTCGTGAAGGTGCTGAGCGACCTCGCCGCGCGCCCCGTCACGGCCGACGTCTATCTGCTCGGCGCGATGGCCCTCCTCATCACCTGCAGCCTCTGGTGGATCTACTTCGACGACGTCGCGGGCTCGCGGATCCGCCGCTCCCCCGGCGCGCCGTTCATCTGGATCTACACGCACCTCCCGATGTCCGCCGCCGTGACGGCCGTGGGCGTGGGCATCAAGAAGGCGCTCGCCTTCGCGCCAGGGGAGGTCGGGCTCGAGAAGTACCGCTGGCTCCTCTGCGGCGCGCTCTCGCTCGGGCTCCTCGCGGTCGGGCTCATCGACAGCGTGACCGAGCGGCGCGAGGCCGAGCTCTCCGACCGCTCGCGGGTGCAGGTGCGCGTCGCGTCCGCCGCGATCGTGCTGCTGCTCGCGCCGGCCGGTGGCGCCATGCCCGCGTGGGTCTTCGTGCTGCTCGTGACGCTCTTCTGCGTCGCGCAGGTGGTCTTCGACCTGATGATGGCGCCGATGTCGGAGCTCCACCACGAGCACCCCGAGGATCAGCAGATCTTCGACGACCTCGCGGCCGCGCGCCGGCGCGACCCCTCCGCTGCCGCCGCGGCGCCGCCCACGACCAGGACCGCGACGCGGCCGGGCTCGCCGAGCCAGACCGTCCGCCGCGGGACGCCCAACGAGCTCCGGCGCGACCTCTACTTCTACCTGATGGAGGGGTCGTGGACGCGGGTGTTCGCGGTGCTCCTGACCGTCTACCTCGCGGTGAACGTGGTCTTCGCGTGCCTCTACATGCTCGACCCCGCGGCCGTGTCCAACCTCGACTCGGGGAGCTTCATCGAGGCGTTCGCGTTCAGCGTGCAGACCATCTCGACCGTCGGCTACGGCGCCATGTCCCCGGTCGGCGACTTCGCGCACCTCATCGTGACCATCGAGTCGGCGACGGGGATCCTGTTCGTCGCGCTCGCGACGGGCCTCATGTTCGCGAAGGCGTCGCGCCCGCGCGCGAGCGTGCTCTTCTCCGAGCGCGTGGTCGTCACGCGCCGGCACGGCAAGCAGACGCTCATGTTCCGCGTCGGGAACGCGCGCGGGAACGAGATCGTCGAGGCGACCATGCGCGTGTCGATCCTCAAGGACGACGTCTCCCCCGAGGGGCACCGCATGCGCACGCTCTACGACGTGCCGCTCCGGCGCGACAACTCGCCGCTCTTCACGCTCTCGTGGTCGGTGCTCCACGAGATCGACGAGGCCAGCGCCTTCCACGGGGCGACCGCCGACAACATCGGCGAGCGCATCGTCTTCATGGTGTGCACCCTCATGGGCTACGACTCGACCTACGCGCAGACCGTGCACGCGCGCCACGTGTACCGCCCCGAGGACTTCCGCTTCGGCGAGCGCTTCGTCGACGTCATCTCGCAGCTCGACGACGGCCGGATGCTCATCGACTACACCGGGTTCCACACGACCGAGCGCGACCCCGACGTCGCCGAGGGCCCGGCGGGCGTCGAGGTCGGCTGACCGGGCGGGGGCGAGGCGTCGGCGCCCCCGGGGCGAGCCAGCCCGTGATCCGGCCGCGATCTTCCGGCCCGCTCGCCGGTCGCGCGGTCGCGCCGCCGATGTGAACGGCGTTCACCCTTGCGGCGACGCGCCGACGGCGCGTGGCCGGCCCCAGGAGCTGTGCCGCGCCGCGCAGGCGTGAACGTCGGCTCGCGCGGCGACGCTCCCCGACGTTGACCGCGCGGCCCCGCAGCCCCGACGCTCGAGGCTCGTCTCGACAGATCGCACGCACGACCGCTGGGCAGCGCCCAAGGGGTACGCATGGCCTCCGAGCACACCCGCCTCGCGGGCGCCGTCCCGGCGTCGCCGCAGCCCGTCCAGGAGCCCGCCGAGGGAGGCGCGAGCGGCGTCCGTGGCGCCCTCCGCGGCAAGAGCTACGACGAGCAGGTGCAGCTGCTCGCGCCCGCGGGGGGCGCGCCCGACGCCGGCGGCGGCAAGACCGGCGACGCGTCGCCCGCCGCGCACCCGACCGTCCTCTACTCGAACACGAGCGACACGAACCTCGCCCAGAACACGCAAGGCCGCGACCACGGCTTCGCGGAGGGCGTCGAGTACACCGTCACCTTCACGCTCGACGACCTCATCTTCGCGGGCGGCTACCGCCAGTTCCCGTCGCGCTGCATCACGGGGCAGAAGTCCGGGATCCCGCGCACGCACAACTACGTGAACGGCACCGTCGCCGACAAGAAGAACAGCCCCACCGCCGTGCCGCCCTACAAGCTCGTCGGCGGCCCGGGGACGGAGGGGCTCCCCGGCTCCTCGGTGACGCTGGTCGTCGCGAACAACGGCTCCCTCAACCTCGGCCGGCTCGCGCGCGCCGCGTACAAGTTCGCGGTCGCCAAGGGGATCTCGGTCACGGGCCAGAAGCCCCGCAACGAGCGCCTCGACAACCCCTCGCTCAACCAGCAGGAGAACTACCGCGACGATCGGACGAAGGGGCAGATCGACTACGGCGGCATCGTCGTGGACGCGTCGTGCCACATGGTGATGGGGAACCCGCAGGACGACGCCCACGCGCGCGACCAGGGCTTCGTGGGCGAGTACCCGCCGGACCTGATGGACCGCCTCGTGCGCGCGACGCTCGGCGCCGTCGCCGGCATGGTGGCGGCCGCGGCCGGGCAGACGACCGACAACTGGGAGAGCTCGGTCCACCGCGAGGACGTCGGGATGATGCGGCCGCGCAACTCCGAGGCGCCGACGTATCAGCGCGCCGTCCCGGGTGAGAAGCCCGTGTGGATCACGAACCGCGCGGAGATCCTCCAGCGCGCGGCCACGCGCGTCCGCAACATCTGGGTCCCTTCGGGGCGGTCGACCGCGAACGAGACCTACCTCAAGGACTGCCCCGACTTCACGACGATCCTCGACACCTGCATCAGCGAGTGCACGGCGCCGAAGGTGGGCAAGGCGACCCGGATGACCTCGCTCGTGACGGCGCTCACGGCCATCGGCGCCGCGCTCGGGGACGAGGGGCAGTCGCCGATGGAGCTCAAGATCATCAGCTCGAAGGAGCTCGAGGACGAGTTCTTCCCGCTCTGGCGGAAGGGCATCGTGGCCGCTTGGAGCAAGGTCTCGGCGAGCAGCGTCGAGGCCGCCTACAACGACCTCGAGGCCCCCTACTCCGGGTCGAACCCGGTCCCCCCGGAGCGCCCCGTGGGTGGGGTGGCGCCGAACGAGGAGGGGCTCATCACCAACTGACGGCGACGGGCTCCAGCTGCTTGCGCACCTCAATCAGAGCTCGGCCGGCGCGCGCTTCTCGAGGAGCGCCCGGAGCTCGCGCGCGAGCGTCGCGAGCTCGTCGGCGGCCTCGAGCGTCCGCGCCGAGGTGACGTTCGTCCCGCGAGCCGACGCCGCGAAGTGCTCGAGCAGCGCTTCGATGCTCGTGCTCCCGGCGGCGGCCTCGTCGGCGAGGCGCGCGACCTCGGTGTTCGTGGTGGCCTGCTCCGCCACGGCCTCGGCGATGGCGAGCTGGAGCGCGCAGACGTGGTCGAGCACCCCCCCGATGCTCTCGAGCGCGCTCGTCGCGTCCGCGGTGTCGCGCTGCACCGCGGCGACGTCGCTCTTCAGGGCCTCCGTGGCCTCGGCCACGTGCCGCGAGAGCGCCTTGACCTCGCTCGCGACCACGCCGAAGCCGCGCCCGAGCTCGCCACCTCGCGCCGCCTCGATGCTGGCGTTGAGAGCCACGAGGTTCGTCTCCCTGGCGATGGTCGAGATCGTCCGGATGCTGGCGTCGATCGTGCTCGAGTGCGCGCGCAGCCGGTCCACGACGCCCCGCGCCTCGGTGACGACGCGGGAGGCGGCCACCGCGACCTCCGCCGCCTCGTTCGCGTGGCGCGCGATGTCGTGCACGGTCGCGGCCGTCTGCCCCGCCGCGGCCGCGACGGACGCGGCGCTGCGCGCGAGGCCGGCCGACGTCGCCTCGGCCACCCCGACGGGCGCCATCACGGCGGACGACGACGTCTCGAGCTCGCGCGCGATGTCGGCGAGCTGCTTCGACGAGTCGGTGAGCGTGCGGCTCGCGTGCATCACGCGCGCCGCCTCCGCCGCCTCGGCCGCCATCGTCGCGGTGATGTCGACGGCGTCCTTCACGACGCCCGAGATGGCGCCGCGGGCGTCGGTGATGGGGCTATAGGTCGCCTGGAGCCAGACGACCCTGCCGTCCTTCCCGACGCGGCGGGCGCGGCCGCACTGCGGGAGGCCCGAGCGGAGCGCAGGCCAGAAGCGATCCCAGGGGCTCGCGGCCTCGCCGTCATCCCCCACGATGGCGCTGTGCGGCTTGCCGACGAGCTCGCGCGCGTCGTAGCCGAGCGTCGTCGCCATGCGCGCGTTGCAAGCCACGATGAGGCCGTCCCGGTCGAGCTCCATGACGCAGTGGGTCCGGGAGATCGCGTCCATGAGACCGAGGCGCCGGTCGTTGATCCCCTGCGTCACGTCCATCAGGCGGACGAGCAGCTCGAGCACCCGACCGCTGTCGTCGCGCACGGGGTAGACCTCCACCCGGCAGTGCCGCACGCGCCCGTCGGCGTCGTAGACGTCGAGCACCGGGTCCGCGAAGGGGGTCGCCAGGGCCGCGCGCCACTGGCGCTCCGACGACGTCCCCCCGCGCCCCTCCCGCGACCGCGACAGCGCCCAGACGGGCTGCCCGAGCAGCGCGCTCGCCTCGACGCCGAGCGTCGCGGTGAGCGCTGGGGTCGCGGCACGGACCCGCCCGTCCGGGGCGACCCTCAGGAACGGGCGCCCGCTCGTCACGGCGTCGAGAAGCTCCGGCGCCTCGTCGGCGCTCTTGGCCACGCTGTCGTTCGCTCTCGAGTGTGGTCGCATGTCTCCTCCGAGCAGATCCCGGCACATCTCGCGCTCCGGGGTGGGGCAAGCTCGGGGGGACGGCAGACGCCTCGCGAGCAGCGCTCGGGGAAATTCGGACCGAGCCAGGCGCGGCGTCGTGGTCGCAGGTGGCTACGCGAGGCGGGAGCGTACCCGAGGTACGTGACCGACGAGCGGAGCCGCCTGAGACCACAAGAGCAAGCCTGGCGACGGGAGAATTTCCCCGAGGGCTGCTAGAGTCGGCGAGGGTCACGTGGACGTCATCGGGCGCGGGGCTGGTCCAGCGCTCGACGTGACCACCGTGATAATTACACTCGATCAAAAAATCAACTCTGGGCACACGTCCCGGTCGGCCGGCGCGGATCCGGGACAGGGCGCACGCCGGCGCCGCACGCGCCGTCGTGCGCGATCACGAGCCGGCGCGGCGCCGTGCCTCCGTCAGCCGCCGCAGAGCGGCGGGTAGAGCTTGAGCGCCCCGCTCTCCATGTCGCAGTCGGGGACGCCGCCGCCGTCGACCGTGCAGCGGATGCTCGCGAGCTCGCCCCCGGGGCCCTCGACGACCCCGTAGAAGACGCGCTCGCCGCAGTCGAGGGGCGAGGCGACGCACTGGGAGGCGCCCGCGTCGCAGGTCTCCGGCTGGCACTGGTCGGTCGCGCCGGCGCAGTCCCCGTTCACGAGGCACTCGACGCAGAGGCTCGTGGCGGCGTCGCAGACGCCGTCCGGGCAGGTCCCGGGCCCCGCGCAGCCGCAGGTGTCGGCGTCGCCCTGGTCGAGGCACACCCCGCTCGCGCAGTCGCCCGCGACGGCGCAGCCCTCGCCGTAGACGCAGGCCGCGCACGCGCCGCCGCCGCAGTCGACGTCGGTCTCGTGAACGTCTTTCACGCCGTCCCCGCAGCACTCGGCCGGGTCGACGTCGCACGCCGCGCCGACCCCGTTGCCGTCGCACTCCGCCTGGTCGGCGTTCTTCGTCTCGGGGCAGTTGTCGTGGCAGTCGAGGACGCCGTCGGCGTCGAGGTCCCCATCGGGCACGCCGCACCCGCAGCTCCCGGGCACCGCCTTGTCGTGGTCGTCCGGGCACAGGTCGTTGCAGTCATAGATCCCGTCGCCGTCGCGGTCGTCGTCGGGCACGCCGCACCCGCAGGCGCCCGGGTTCAGCTTGAGCGGGTCGTCGAGGCAGCTGTCCGTCTGGAAGCAGTCGAGCTCGCCGTCACCGTTCGGCGCCGGGTTCACGTCGACGTCGGGCGTGCCGCAGCCGCACTCCCCGGGATCGATCTTCGACGAGGAGCGTGCCGTCGGCCGTCAGCGCGACGTTCCCCTCGAACCAGTTGATGAAGGCGCCCGTGTCGGCGGGGGCGTCGGCGGCGAAGGTCCAGCGCGGCTCGCCGGTCGCGCGGTCGAGGGCGTAGACGTGGCCGTCGCCGGAGCCGAAGATCACGGCGCCGGCGTCGTCGAGGAGGGCCGAGCTGTCGATGATCTCGCCCGTCGCGAAGCGCCAGCGCTCCGAGCCGTCCGCGGCGAGCGCGTAGAAGGTGCGGTCGGCGGAGCCCACGTAGGCGCCGCCGTCGCCGTCGACGACCGGCGTCGAGAAGACCCCCTTGCCGGTGGCGAACGTCCACGGGGTGCTCCCGTCGTAGGTCGGGGTGACCGGGCTCCGGCCGGTCTGCCGCGCGTCGCGCCGGAACTTGGGCCACGGGCTCGCGGGGTCGAGGGGGACCGCGTGATCGCCGCCCGTCGTGTCGGCGACGTCGTTCACGACGTCGTCGTCGCCGGTGAGGGTGTCGACGACGTCCGTCGGCGCGGCGTCGTCGCCACCGCACGCGGCGACGAGCAGGCCGAGGGCGGGCGCGACGAGGCAGGACACGGCGAACCCGAGGAGGCGCGTGGCGAGCGGCGACATGGCGGTGCTCCGGGCGGGGGGAGCCCCAGTCTCCCGCGCCGCTCCGCCGCGGTCAACGCGGCTCGCGCCGCCGCTCCCGGGCTACCAGCGGATGACGACCCGCCCGTCGGCGCCCGCGGTGCCGGGGCTGCCGACGCCCGGCGGCTCGGGGACCACCCCGACGTGGAGCCCGGCGGCCCCCGCGCCGCCGCGGTCGGGATCGCTCGCGCCGCCGACGGTCGTGAAGTTGCCGTTCACGGCGCTCACGCCGCTCGGCGCCTTGTTCGACCCGCCGCCGCCGCCACCCACGTGGGCGCCGCCGCCGCCGCCACCGTACCAGCCGCCGCCGCCGCCGCCGCCCTGCGCGCCGCCGCCCCTGTCCGGCCAGGCCACGGCGTACGCGCCCTGACGTTGCCGCCGCCGGCGCCGCCGCCGCTCACGTCCGAGCCGTTGACCCCCGGCTTCCACGCGGTCGCCGTCGTGGGCGCGGCGCCCCCGTAGCCCCCCGTGTTGGTGCCGCCCGCGAGCCCGCTCCAGCCCGGGAAGGTGGTGGCCGTCCCGTAGGCGTGCGGGTTCTCGCCGTCCTGCCCGCCGCCGCCGCCGTCCCAGCCGCTCGCCTTGAAGTGGTTGATGTCGTCGACGCGGCAGCCGCCGCCGCCGCCGCCGCCGCCGGCGACCACGAGGGCGCCCGTGTGGAAGCCGCCGCCGGCCGTCCCGACGCGGCTCGAGCCGCCGCCCGTGCCGCCGTAGCTCTGGTAGTAGCTCGAGCCCGTGGAGGCGGTGATCGCCGCGCCCCCGTCGCCGCCTGCGCCGACGCGCACGTCGAGCTCGGCGCCCGGCGTGACGGCCAGCGCGCCGTGGACGTAGGCGCCCGCGCCGCCGTCGCCCCCGTAGTACTCGAGCCCGTCGTCGGCGGCCTTCCGGCAGTCGCCGCCGCCGCCGCCGCCCGCGCCCCAGAGCTTCACGTCGAGCGAGGTGACGCCGGCCGGGACCGTGAACTTCTCGACGGCCGCGGTGCTGTCGAAGACGCAGGCGTTCTCGCCTGGGACGAGGAAGCCGGGGCAGGGGTCGCTGAGGCAGGCCGTGGCGCCGTCGCTGGCGCGCTCGCAGGCGAAGGTGCCGGCGGGGCCGCCCGGGGTGCCCGCGTAGCGCGTGACGACGTCGCTGCCGGCGACGTCGACGCTGTCGCGGCTGCAGGAGCGGCCGGCGCCGGTGCTGAGCTCGACGTTCCAGGTCACGACGGGGTAGACGGCCCCCGCCCCGAGGTCGAACTCGGTCGTGGTCGCGCCGAGCGGCGCCGCGGTGGCGGTCGCGCGCGCCTCGAGGCGGCACGTACCCGCGGCGGCGAAGCGCGACTCGTCGAGGCCCATGGCGACGTTCCAGAAGACGACGCCGTTGCCGGCGCTCCCGGGCGGCGTGCGCGAGACGGAGGCCGCGAAGAGGTAGTCGCTCGCGTTCGCGCTCGGGAACGCGTCGAGGTCGACGTTGCCCTCGCCCGACGGGTCGACGACGACCGGGGCGAAGTTGTCGCAGCGGATGACCGGCGGCTCGAGGTAGAGCCAGGTGTCGGAGCCCGAGCCGCTCGTGCAGGCGAGGGCGAGGACGGCGGTGAGGTCGCGCGCGCCGCCCGGCCGCTGCAGGAGCTCGAGGTCCTCCGAGGGGGCGTCGGGGGAGACGCAGTCGAGCTTGGCGGAGCAGAAGATGTCGGCGAAGGAGACGGCGATGTCGAAGAAGCCCTGCTGGGCCTTCCGGACGATGGTGAGGTCGAAGCGGACGGCGGTGTCGCCGTTGGGATCGCAGTGGGCGGGCTTCTCGATGGCGCCGGGGCCGACCCAGCTCGACGGGTCGACGGGCGTCGCGCCGTCGGTGCCCGTGTAGAGGTCGGTGAGCGTGATCCTGACGACGTTGTCGTTCGAGGTGGCGTCGCACGGGGCGACGTAGGAGAGGCTCCCGTCGGGCGCGCCGTAGGTGCGCGAGTCGAGGGTCCTCGCGACGATCGTGTCGCCGGCCTCGTTCTCGACGACGAGGTCGAAGACGGCGCGGGTCACGCCGGGCAGGGAGAGGGGGCTCACCGTGATGGCGACGCCCGGGCCCGCATCCGCGGGGGCGCCGCCGTCCGCGCAGGCGGTGACGGCGAGCGCGACGAGCGGGATCGCGAGCGACGCCACGAGGGCGTGGGTCGAGAGTCTCGGCATGACGATGTCCCTGGTGCACGGACAGGAAGGAGGGAGCGCCACTGCCACCGTCTCAGGTCGGTGGGGCCGCGGTCAACGCGGGTTCCGTCCGGGCTGAAACCGACCCTCGCGTGACGCGGCGCCGCGCCCCGCGTCACGCCGCCGCGGGCGCGCGAGCCGAGGAGCGCGCGCCCGGCGGCGTCATCGGGAGGTCACGGGGCGGCGAGCCGCCCGAGGAACAGGTTCGCGCCGGTGAGCTCGTCGCGGAGGACGAACATGAACGGGTGATCGGCCGTGACCTCGACGGGGATCCGCGCGGACTCGGTCACGATGACGACGGCCGTCGCGGCGGCGGCGACGGCGCCCTCCTCGTCGAGCGTGATGTTCGCCTGGTGGATGACGTCCGCGATGTGGAGGTCGCGCTCCCCGTCGATGCCGGAGAGGTCGGCGGCGTCGACGTCGAAGGCGTCGCGCATCCCGAGCGCCTGGAGCGCCGCCGGGAGGCTCGTCTTCACGTCGAGCGAGAGGCGCGGGAGGGCGAGGCTCACCTCCACCGTGTGGAGGTTCGAGAGCCACGTGGCGAGGTTCCCGGGGGCCGCCGCCTCGAGGGCCGGGAGGCCGTCCGCGGCGCGCGGCACGAGGACGACGAGCGACGCCGAGCCGCCGCGGAACGGGAGCTTCACGATGTCGACGGCGCCGGCGCCCGGGACCTCGGCGTAGCCGTAGGGCGTCTCGCCCGTCCGGCGCATGAGCGGGACCGTCGCCGTCGCGCCGTCGAGCTTCCTGAACGGCGCGTCCTTCGTGAGCGCCTTGTCGAAGCGGGTCTCCCACGCGCCCTTGAAGTAGATCGCGTTCGTCAGCACGAGGCGCGTCAGGCTGTCGAGGACGCCGTCGGGGATGAGGTCCCGGACGCGGTCGCGCGTCTGGTCGGCGACCCAGGCGTTGATCGTCTTTCGCGCGCCGTCGGCGTCGCGGACGTAGTCGACCTGGGCGACCCCGGCGCCGTAGGCGGCCTTCTGGACGGCGGTGAACGACGGCAGGAGCGTGAAGCCCGCCTGCGCCCAGAGGCGGTTCGCCACGGCGAGCGTGACGCCGTCGCCGCGATCGGCCGCGAGGCTCGCGAGCAGCGCGCCGAACGCGGCGTGCACGTCGCCGTCCGGCAGGTGGAGGGCCGCGCGCATCTGGGCCGCCGTGTCGCCGGCGGCCCCGGCGTAGGTCATCGCGAGCGCGGTCGCGACGCTCATCGGGGAGAACACGAGGTTGCCGCTCGGATCCTTCGCGACGAGCTCGCGGTAGAGGTCGAAGCCGAAGGGGTTGGTCGCGAGCACGGCGGGCGCGGCCGCCGTGGCGTCGACGGGCGGCGCGGCGGGCGGCCGCGGGCAGTCCCCGGTCTGCGGGTCCGCGCCGCAGGGGCCGAGCGCGCCGGGGTCGACGGGGACCGGCGCTGGGGCGGGGGCGCCCTTGCCGCAGGCGGGGGCGGCGAGGAGCGCGGCGAGCGCGGGGGCGACGAGGGCGATGCGGGCGAGCCTCGGGATCATGGCGTGTCCTCCTGGGTTCCTGACGTTCGGGTCGTGGACGGACGGGGGCGCCCCGGCGCCCGCGCGCCGCGTCACCCGCGTCGCGTGGGGCCGCGCTCCCCGCTCCTCTGCCTCGAACGCGCGACGGTGCGAACGGTTTTGCGCACCCGGGCGCGAGACAGCCCTTTTACAAGCGGCGGCCGATCACGGCGCGACCACCCGGGCGAGGAAGAGGTTCACGCCCGTGACCTCGTCCCTGAGCACGAGCAGGAAGGGGTGGTCGGCGGTCACGACGACCGGGCCCGCCGTCGGCCCGGCGTCCGCCTCCGCGATGACGACGGCGGTCGCGGCAGCGGCCTCGGCGCCGGCCTCGTCGACGGTCAACGCCGCCTGGTGGATGACGTCCGAGACGACGAGGCCACGGCGGCCGTCGATCCCGGAGAGGTCGGCGCGCACGGCGTCGAACGCGTCCACCATGCCGAGCGCCCGGAGCGCCGTCGGGAGCAGCTTCTTCGTCGCGAGGTCGAGGCGTGGCAGCCCGAGCGCGACGTCCGCCGGCGCGAGGCGCGCGAGCCAGCCGTCGAGCCCCGCGGGCGCCGCCGCCTCGAGCGCCGGGAGACCGCGCCGCGAGCGCGGCACGAGCAGGATCATCGCCACCCGACCACCCCGGAAGGGGAGCTTCACGACGTCCGCGGCGTCGCCTCCGCCGACGTCGGCGACGGCGTGGGCCAGCTCGCCGCGCCGGCGCATGAGCCGGACGCTCGCGCGCCCGCCGTCGAGGTCCTCGAAGGGGGCGTCCACCGTGGCCGCCGCGTCGAAGCCGGTCTCCCAGGCGCCGCGGAGGTAGACCGCGTTGGTCAGGACGAGCCGCGTCGTCGCGCCGAGGACGCCCGGCGGGACGAGGTCCCGGATCTGCTGGCGCGTCTCCCGCGCGACCCAGGCGTTGATGCGCCTGCGGACGGGCTCCGTGGCGGCGAAGTCGACGGTCACGACGCCGGCGCCATAGGACGCGGCGAGCGTCCGGGTGAAGGGGGCCTCGAGCGGCGCCCCCGCCTGCGCCCAGAGGCGGTTCGCGACGGCGAGCGTGACGCCGGCGCCGCGATCGTCGCCGAGGCTCGCGCAGAGCGCGCCGAACGCGCCGTGCGGATCGCGCTCGGGGGCGTGCAGGACCGCCGCCATCTGCTCGGCGGTGCGCCCGCGGGCGCCCGCGAGGGTCATCGCGAGGGCGAGCTCGACGCTCGCGCCCGACACGACGAGGTTCTCGTCCGGCGCGGCCGCGACGAGGGCTCCGTAGAGGTCGAAGCCGAACGCGTTCGCCGCCTCCGCGGCGGCGGCGTGGGGCGCCGCGGAGGCGAGCGCCGGGGCGGCGGCGGCGAGCGTGAGGGCGAGGGTCGAGGCGAGCGCGGCGAACGCGCGGCGGGCGGTGGTGAGCGTCATCGAGCGCTGCTGGTCAGACGCGTCACGCCGCGCGTCGGGTCTGGCGACGAGGCCACCGCGTTTCTGGAGGGGCCTACGGCGCCGCGTCGGGCTCGCACGCGTCGCCGACCCCGTCCCCGTCGGTGTCGTCCTGGAAGATGTTCGGCGTGTCCGGGCAGTTGTCGCCGGCCGTGGGCGCGCCGCAGGCGACGAGCGCGCCCACCTCGGCGCAGGTCAGCGCGCGGTCGTAGATCCGCGCCTCCTCGACGAGGGCGTCGAGCCCCCCGGGCGCCGAGCCGTCGACGGCGGCGTAGCGGGCGCCGAAGACCGCCTCCGCGTCGCCGGCCGGGAACGTCGCGAGCGGCGACTCGAGCGACTGCCCGATGCGCTGGCCGTCGCGGCAGAGCGTGACCTCCACGGCGTCGGCGCCCGCGGGCGCGTAGGCGATGGCCACCTGGACGAGCGCGCCGGCGGCGGTCTCGCGGTAGCCCGGGTCCGCGGGCGTCGTGCGGGCGCCGCCGTCGCTGCCGGCCTCCCACGCGCCGGCCTCGGCCCCGGCGAAGACGATCCCGTCGAAGACGTCGGTCCCGACGCGGTCGACGGTGAGCGCCGCGCCGCCCGGGGTGGCGTCGCCGCCCGGTGCGAGGTCCTCGAGGCGCACCCAGGCGACGAGCGTCTTCGCGGTGAGCTCGGGGCCGCCGTAGCCCCCCGCGCGCGCCCACCCGCCGACGTCGAGGTCGAGCTGCCCGGCGACGTGCCTCGCGCCGCGGAGGTCGACGGCGTCGAAGCCGCCCACGACGTCCCGGAGCGACGACGAGAGCGTGAACGGCCACATGGCGACGAGCCCCTCTTCACCTGCGCCGTCGCACGCCCCGGCGCCGATCGTGCAGATCCCGTCGCCGTCCGGGTCGAGGTTCGTGGCGTCGAAGGGGCAGGGGTCGCACGCCGCGCCCAGGCCGTCGCCGTCCTCGTCGAGCTGGTCGGTGACGACCGCGTGGAGCCCGTCGTCGTAGAGGCGCCGCATCTCCGCGTCGTCGAAGGCGCGGCGGTAGATCACGATCTCGTCGACGTCGGCGTCGTGGGGGAAGAGGTTCGGGTTCACCGGGACCGCGTCGCCGAAGAGCACGAGGTCGCGCGCCTGCGCGGGGAGCTCGGTCGCGCCGAAGGGCCGGTCCTCGCCGAGCGGCGCGCCGTTCGCGTAGAAGCGCACGCGCCCGCGGTCGAAGACGACGCCCACCTGCTGCCACGCGCTCGACGCGGTGAACTCGGCCGTCGAGATCGCGCTCGCCCCGCCGACGAGGAAGCGCAGGTGCCCCTGGTGGTGGTCGAAGACCAGCTCGTCGGGGGCGACCCCGCCGGCGCCGTCGAAGCTGCTCAGGAAGCGGCACGGGTTCGGGAGCGAGCCGCCGCGGATCATGATCGAGAAGGTGAGCGCCGCGCGCGGGCCGTTCGGGACGCCCTCGGGCCGGATGAGCGGCGCGTCGCCGTCCTGGGCGGGCAGGTGGAGGTGGCGCGACCCGGGCCGGACGGGATCCGCCCGGCGCCACGCGAGCCTCGGCGACAGCGCCGCCGTCCTCCTCGCGATCCCGCGGAGCGTGCGCCCCGTGCCGCGCGCCTGCTCGACGTCGCTCGCGAAGATGAGGTGCGGCTCTTCGCCGCCCCAGAGCCCGACGTGGGGGCAGCGGTCGAGGTCGCCGCAGATCCCGTCGTCGTCGGGATCGTTCTCGGCGTCGCGCGGGCAGGGGTCGTTCGGGTCGGGGATGCCGTCGTCGTCGTCGTCCTCGTCGTCGCAGGCGTCGCCGACGCCGTTGTCGTCGGCGTCGGCCTGATCGGGGTTCGAGGTGAACGGGCAGTTGTCGCGGCGTATGGGCACGCCGTCGCCGTCCTCGCACCCGTGCCGGCCCGCGCGCTCGACGCAGCCGGCGCTGCAGTCCGCCTGCGGGTGCCAGCCGAGATCGAGGTCACAGCGGTCCACCGTCGCGCCGTCGCAGCGGGTCGTCCGGTACGCGCACTCGCCGCAGCGGCCGAGCCCGGCGCCGATGTTGGGGGCGTTGTGATGGTAGAGACCGACGCAGAGCCCGGTCGCGCACTGCTCGTCGGCGATGCACTGCGCGCCCGTCGGGAGCGCGCAGCCGACGGCGTCGCCGGGCACGCTCAGGAGCTCGACGCCGTGCGCGGAGTCACCGGCGTAGAGCGCCGTCCCGTCCGGCGACAGCGCGAGGTGGCGCGCGCCGGGGCCCCGGGCCACGAGCTCCCAGGCCCCGCCGGGGCGGAGCCGGCGCACGGCGTACAGGACGGAGGTGAAGAAGACGTCCTCGAGGGCGACGCCGACGTAGACGGTCCCGTCGTCGCCCACGACCACGCTGGTCGCGGGGGAGGTGAAGTCCGCCGCGTCGCGAACCCGCTCCCAGCTGCCCCCGGGCGCGAGGCGCAGGAGGTAGTCGGCCGCGACGTAGAGGCTCCCGTCCGGTCCGGCGGCGATCGAGGTGACCGGCCTCTCGACGCCGAGGCCGTCGGCGCCGACGACGGCGCTCCAGGCGCCCCCCGGCGCGAGCGCGACGAGGTTCGAGCCGCCGGCCGGGATGGCGTACCGTGTGTCGCCGACGTAGAGCGTGCCGTCGCCCGCGCGCGCGACGGCCCGCGGCCCGCTCCACGCGCCGGTGCTGCCCTGGCTGTCGGTGACGGGCGCCGCGGC
The DNA here is from genome assembly GCA_020632715.1 of Deltaproteobacteria bacterium. Classification (GTDB taxonomy): domain Bacteria; phylum Myxococcota_A; class UBA9042; order PHBI01; family PHBI01; genus JACKFA01. The sequence goes on along the minus strand of JACKFA010000009.1, from coordinate 24,507 downwards.
GCCGTCGGCGCCGACGTGGAGGACGACGCTCTGGGCGTCGTTGTCGTCGAGCGTGTAGAGGTCGCCGTCGTCGCCGGCCGCGAGGCCGCGGAGGCGCCCGGCGGCGAGGTGCAGGTCCGACACCTGCGCGAACCGCCCCCCGGGCGTCTCGCACGCGACGCCGCCGAGCTCGTAGTGGGCGAAGCAGGGGGCGCCGTCGGAGCGCACCGTGACGCCGGCGACGCTCGTCCGGCCGAGCGAGAGGCCGAGGTCGTCGACCACGAGGCCCCAGCGCCCGCCGACCGGGAGCGCGTAGAGGCCGACCTCGTCGGCGACGAAGACGGTCCCGTCGCGGGTGACCGTCATCGCGGTGATGCGGTCGAAGAGCTTCTGGTCGAGGTCGCTGTCGACGAGCGGCTGCCAGACGCCGTCCGGCCGCAGGACGTGGACGATCCCGGCGACGCCGTCGGAGGTGACCCAGTCGGCGACGTAGACGGTGCCGTCGTCGGCGGCCGCGATGCCCACGGTGTACGCGAAGTCGCCGGTGCTCCCGGCGGCGTCCGTGAGGGGGACCCAGCCGTCGCCGCTGCCGTAGACGACGGCCTCCCGTACCGACCCGTTGTAGCGCGTGGCGTAGATGCCGTAGTCGCTGACGAAGAGCCCGCGCGGGTCCCACGCGATGGGGATCGTGCTCCAGTACCCCGCGCTGGGCTTGTACCGGATCTCCTGGTCGCGGACGTCGAGCACGAAGAGGTAGCCGGTGCCGGTGATGGCGACGTCGCCGAGCTGGCCGGTCTCGCTGCTGCCGTCCCAGGCGTCGTCGTCGCGCACGGTCTCCCAGACCTGGCCGTCCCCGGGGCGGAGGACGCGCACCTCGTCGAGCTCGGGGTCGCTCACGACGACGGTCCCGTCCCTCGCGACGGCGAGGCTCTGGGGGTGCTCGAAGCGGCCGGAGCTGCCCGCGGCGTCGAGGACGATGTGCCGGGCGCCGGACGCGTCGACGCGCCACACGACGCGCGCGAGGCGGTCGAGGAGGTAGAGGCCGTCGTCGCCGGCGGCGAGGTGGCTGACGTCGGCGATGCTGCGGAAGAGGGGCTCCTGCCGGCAGGCGCAGCCGGTCGCCGTGGTGGTGTAGCCGACGCCGCAGCGGCACGCGTAGCCGCCGTCGGTGTTCTCGCAGAGGCCGCCGGGGCCGCAGTCGAAGCCGCCGCCCTCGCCCGCGCACTCGTCGGCGTCGACGCAGGCGCGGCCGTCGCCGGCGGCGACGTAGCCGGCGTCGCAGTCGCAGCGGAAGCCGTCCGGGGTGTCCGCGCAGGTCGTGTGCGCGCCGCAGTCGTCGAGGCCGAGGGCGCACTCGTCGACGGGCGCCGGGGCGGTGTCGCCGGTGTCCGCGGCGTCGCCCGGCCCGGTGTCGCCGGGGCCGGTGTCGAGGACGGTGTCGGCGGGGTCGGTGTCGGCGAGGACGGTGTCCGCCACGGTGTCATCGCCGTCGGACGCGTCGCGCGCGGTGTCGGAGCCGCAGCACGCCACGAGCGCGAAGGCGACCAGCAGAGTGGCCTGACGCATGGGGGCCTCCATGGGCGGGGGGAGCGCGACTCCAGGTTTTGTCATGAACGTTCGAGAGGATAGCGGCGCGCCCGGCGCCGCGTCCAGCACTCGCCCTCCGTCACCCGCCGATTGCCAGGAGCGGGTCCCCTGGCTATCGTCCGCCCATCGCGCCGGGGCTCGCCCGCGCCGCGCGAAGAGCCCAGGAGCCCGCCGTGGACAAGGCCGTCATCACCTGCGCCATCAACGGCGTCCTCACCGACCCCGCCCGCTACCCCGTGCCGGTGACGCCCGAGCAGCTCGGCGCCGAGGCGAGGCGCGCCTACGACGCCGGCGCGAGCGTCGTCCACGTGCACTTCCGGCGGCAGGAGCCCGGCAAGGGCGCGTTCCCCTCGTGGGACCCCGAGGTCGCCGCCGCCTGCGTCGACGCCATCCGCGCCGCGGCGCCCGGGATCCTCGTGAACATGTCGACCGGCGTCGTCGGGCCCGACATCAGCGGGCCCCTCGCGTGCCTCGCGCGCGTGCGCCCCGAGCTCGCCGCGCTCAACGCGGGGTCGCTCAACTACCTGAAGACGCGCGCCGACGGGGCCTGGGCGTGGCCGCCGATGCTCTTCGACAACCCCGTCGACAAGGTGAAGCGCTTCTTCGACGCCATGAGGGAGATCGGCACGGTCCCCGAGTGCGAGTGCTTCGACACCGGCATCGTGCGCTCCGTCGGCCTCTTCGAGCACAACGGCATGCTCACGGGGCCGATCCACGTCTCGCTCGTCATGGGCGTCGCGAGCGGCATGCCCGCGAAGCCCGCGTGGCTGCCGCTCCTCCTCGACGAGCTCCCGAAGGGCGCCGCCTGGCAGGCGATCGTCATCGGCCGCGAGGAGGTCTGGGACGTGCACCGGAAGACGGCCGAGCTCGGCGGGCACCTCCGCACCGGCCTCGAGGACACCTTCTACCTCCCGAGCGGCGACAAGGCCGACTCGAGCGGCCCCCTCATCGAGGCGCTCGCGAAGACCGCGCGCGAGTGCGGCCGCGAGGTCGCCACCCCCGAGGAGGCGCGGCGCCTCCTCCTCCACTGAACGCCGGGGATCCCGCAATGCAGCATTCGTCTCTCGGGCGCTTTCTTGGCCTTCGCTGGGTCGGTCTCGTCGGCGCGCTCTTCGCGCTCGCACATGGCGCGGCCGCCTGCGGCGACGACGGCGGCGGCGGCGGCTCGGACACCGCGGCGGACACGGCGGGCGGCGACGCGGACGCCTCGTGGGAGGGGAAGAGCGCCTACCACTTCGAGATCGTCCGCAGCGACAACCCCGAGCCGATCGTCATCGACCGCGATCTGACCGGGCGCGAGAAGACCTACATGGCCTTCGGCTCGACGCACATCGCGCCGGCGGTGTCGTTCGCGGTGACCGACGATCTCATCGCGCCGGTCACGATCACCATCACGTTCAACTTCGGCATCGTCGTGCCGTCGAGCGACTTCCCGATCGACACGACGGGGCCGGACACGTATCCGTTCGGCGCCGAGCCGCCCGGGCTCGAGCTGACCGTCCAGGGGCTCGAGTACCGGACGCGCGTCGACGGGTCGTCGGGGTCGGTGGTCGTGACCGACTGGTCGACCGAGACGGGGGGCGTCGTGGCCGGCTCGTTCTCGGGCACGATCGTCCAGGACACCACGAGCGCGACGAAGCGCACCCTCGACGTCTCCGGCAGCTTCCACTTCATCCTTCCCACGCCCGAGAACGGGCAGCCGCAGTAGCGCGCCTCGCAGAGGATCCCGATGAACCCGCCGACGACCTCGCCGACGACCTCGCCGATGAACCCAATCGACCGCTTCATCCGCGCCTGCCGGCGGAAGCCGGTCGACCGCCCGCCCATCTGGATCATGCGCCAGGCGGGCCGCTACATGCCGAGCTACCAGGAGGTGCGGAAGCGCGTCTCCTTCATGGAGCTCTGCCGCACGCCCGAGATCGCGTGCGAGGTCACGATGATGCCGATCGACCAGCTCGGGGTCGACGCGGCCATCCTCTTCAGCGACATCCTCGTGCCGCTCGAGGGGATGGGGCTCGAGGTCTCGTTCGGCGACGGCGGGCCGCACGTCGGGCCGCCGCTCCGGAGCGAGGCGGACGTCGAGCGCCTCGAGGTCGACCACGCCGCCGAGCGCGTGAGCTACGTGTACGACGCGGTCCGGCTCATCAAGCAGGAGCTCGGCCAGCGCGCGCCGCTCCTCGGCTTCGCGGGCGCGCCGCTGACGCTCGCGAGCTACGCGATCGAGGGGGGCTCGAGCAAGACGCTCCACGAGCTCCGGCGCATGATGTACGACGCCCCGGAGCTGCTCGAGGAGCTGCTCGACAAGCTCGCCACGGTGGTCGCCGTGTACCTGCGGCACCAGATCGAGGCGGGGGTCGACGCGATCCAGCTCTTCGACACCTGGGGCGGGCAGCTGACGCTCGCGCAGTGGCGGCGCTTCTCGCAGCCCTATAGCGAGCGGATCCTCTCGGAGGTGCGCGACCTCGGCGTGCCGTCGATCCACTACTGCCTCGGGAGCGCGCACCTGACGTCGGCGCTCGCGGAGCTCCCGTGCGACGCGCTCTCGGTCGACTGGCGCGAGCCGCTCTCGGAGGTGCGGCGCGCGACGGGCGGGCGCTACGCGCTCCAGGGGAACATCGACGCGGGCGTCCTGCGCGCGTCGAAGCGGCAGATCCACTGGGCGGTCGCGGACTGCCTCGCGGACTACGGCAACCAGCCCGGGCACATCCTGAACCTCGGCCACGGGATCACGCCGGACGTGTCGGTCGAGGCGGCGCGGGAGCTGGTCATCGCGGCGAAGGAGCTCGGGCAGGGCTACGGCGGCACGCCATGAGCGCGGCGAAGGCGCGGGGCGGCGCGAGCGGCCACGACGCGGACGTCATCGTCGTCGGCGGCGGGCTCGCGGGGCTCGCGGCGGCGCACCGGCTCGCGCGGCGCGGGGTCGCCGTGCGGCTCGTGGAGGCCGGGGCGCGGCTCGGCGGGAACGTCGCGACGGCGCGCACGGACGACGGGTTCCTCTTCGAGCGCGGCCCGAACGCGATCCGCGGCGGGTCGGTCGCCATCGAGAGCCTGATCGCCGCGGCGGGGCTCGCGGGGGACGTCATCGAGAGCGGGCCGAACGCGAAGGCCCGCTTCATCTGGCGCGGCGGGAAGGTGCACGCGGTGCCGTCGTCGCCGCCGGCGCTCGTGAGGTCGGAGCTCTTGAGTGGGCGCGCGAAGCTCCGGATGCTGGCCGAGCCGTTCGTGAAGGCGCGACCGGAGGACGGCGAGACGCTCGGGGCGCTCTTGACGCGGCGGATCGGGCGCGGGGCCGTGGAGGCGCTCGTGGACCCGCTCGTGAGCGGGATCTTCGCGGGGGACGTCGACGCGCTCGGGCCGGACGCGCTGTCGCTCGTGAAGGACGCGGAGCGCGAGCACGGGAGCCTCTTCAAGGCGCTGGTGGCGGCGCGGCGGAAGGGCGGCAAGCGGGCGAGCGGCATGGCGACGCTCCGGCGCGGGCTCGACACGCTGCCGACGGCGCTCGGGGCGGCGCTCGGCGAGGCGGTGCGGCTCGAGACGGCCGTCGGGCGCGTGGCGGAGGCGCCCAGGGGCGTCGTGGTGGAGCTCGCGGGCGGCGGGGCGCTCTCGGCGCGGGCGGCGATCGTGGCGACGCCGGCGCGGGCCGCGGGGGAGCTCCTCGGTGGCGCGGCGGCGGCGCTCGGGACGGTGCCGCACCCGGCGGTGGCGACGGTCTCGCTCGGGGTCGCGGACGCGGATCTGCGCGCGCCCTTCGAGGGGTTCGGGGTCTTGCGGGCGGGGGGCGTGCCGATCCCCGGGGCGGGGCCGGTCATCGGGATGGTGTTCGGGAGCAGCGTGTTCGAGGGGCGGGCGCCGGCGGGGCACCGCGCGTTCACGGCGATCCTCGGCGGGGCGCGGCACCCGGGGGTGCTCGAGCTCACGGACGAGGAGCTGACGGCGCACGCGGCGGCGGCCGTGGACGCGCTGATGGGGCTCCGCGGCGGGGCGAAGGTGGCGGTGGTGACGCGCTGGCCGCTCGGGATCCCGCAGTTCACGCCGCGGCACCTGCGGCGCATCAAGACGGTGCGGGCGGCGCTCCCGGCGGGGGTCGCGCTCGCGGGGAGCTACCTCGACGCCATCGGGATGGAGCCGGCGGTGGGGAGCGGCTTCGCGGCGGCGGACGCGGTGGCGGCACGGGTGCTAGAGCGCCGACCATGAGTCCTCCCGTCGCCCGACCGCTCGCGCATCGCGCCTGGCCACGTTGGTCGTCGTCGACGTGCCGCCAGCACGCCTCCTCCTCCCGCCTTGCCAGGCACGACGCGCAAGCGCCCGTGCTCGGTCCGGACTCATGGTCGGCGCTCTCGGGCGCGATCTTGACCTGACTCGAGGTCGTCACCAAAATGGTTGCCGACTGGTTCTGCTGACGCGAGGAGGCACCATGGCGAGCCTGACGCTCGAGAACCTCCCCGACGAGCTCTTGCGCGCGCTCCGCGAGAGGGCGACGCGTGAGCGTCGCAGCATGAGCCAGGAGGCCATCTTGCTGCTCGAGGAGGCGCTCAGCGAGCGCGCTCCATCGTCCCGGGCGGTTGATTACGGCGCGCAAGCAGCTGGAGCCGTTCACCGCCGGCCTCCTCACCGCCTGCCGTCGTCGTCGATTCTCGGCGCACCTCGAGGTGCGCCTCCGCTCTCCTCCTAGGCAGACGGCGAGGATGCTCGACGGCGACCGGGCTCCAGCCACTTGCGCACCGTAATGAGACGCAGGTCGCCACATGGCGACGACTCGCGGCGGCGTGGGAAAACGCTGGATGAGGTCGCAGCGAGGCTCTTCGGGGAGGCGAAGGCTCTGCTCGAGCGAAAGGGGCAGCGCCTCGCGGACGCGGACCTGCTGATCGGCGCCATGGCGGCAGCGCGCGGCGCCACGGTGGTCACGGGGAACACGCGTCACGTCGAGCGCTTCCCGGGCGTCGCGCTCGAAGACTGGATGCGGTAGGCGGCGCTTGCGTCGAGGTGAGCGAGGCGCTACCAAGCCGGTATGCGCCTACATCTCGCTCGCCTCGTGCTCACCGGCGTCCTCGCCAGCCTGACCACGCTCGTCGCGCCCCCGCGCGCGACGGCCTGCTCCTTCCCCTCGAACCAGCAGTACGAGCTCACGACCGACGCGAGCGCGGACACCACGCCGCCGACGGCGCCGGTCGCGGTGGACGCGACCGTCTCGAGGCGCGGCAAGGCCGGCGACTGCGGCAGCAGCTCGAGCTGCGACGACCTCGGTGTGGCCTCCATCATCGTCACGACGCCGGGGACGGACGACCAGACGGCGAGCGACGACCTGGGCTACCGCTTCGAGCTCGTCTCCGGGAAGCTGCCGAACGGCGCGAGCCTCCCGAACGGCACGGTCTCGCTCCTCCAGGACGAGGAGGCCCTGATCGTCTGGATCGACGGCCGCTCGGACGACCAGGAGTCGTTCCACGCCGTGGTCCGCGTCATCCCGGTCGACCGCGCGGGCAACGAGGGCCCGGGCGTCGAGGTGCGCCTCGGCGACGAGGGCTCGGGCTGCCAGGCGGGAGGCCGCGAGCTCCCCCCGAACGCCCTCTTCATCGCGCTGGCGCTCCTGGTCCTCACCCTACGCCGGGCCCGCCTCGCCCACTCGTGAACCAAGTTCACAAACCTCCCCGCTCCCTCCGTGCCTCCGTGCCTCCGTGGTTTCCCTCGCGGAATCAGTAGGTTGCCCGGAAAGCGAGCGTTCCCGGCCCGCCCTCCGTGCGACCTCCGTGTCTCCGCGTCTCCGTGGTGACCGCCATGGAAGCGGCACGTAATTCGCGCCTGACGAGCCCGACCGGCCGCCCCTCCGTGCGACCTCCGTGTCTCCGCGTCTCCGTGGTGACCGCCATGGAAGCGGCACGAGTCAGGGCGCCGGCCGCTCCAGCACGACGATCGACGAGTCCTTCACGACGTAGCTCGTGTCCACGATCACCGGGTCGTCGAGCGTGATGTTCGCGCTCACGTCGGTCGCGGCCCCGCTCGCCGCGAAGTAGGGCGCGTCGTCGAACCACTTCTGCGTGTCGACGAGCCGCGCCCACGACCCGCTCGGGAGCGTGAACCCCACGTCGTGACGCTCCATGTTCAGGAGCACCAGCATCTCCCGCGACCCGTCCGCGCCCGTGTAGCGGATCATCAGGTGCCGCGAGCCCCAGCTCGGCTCGCCCGCCCCGCTCTCGTCGTGCCACTCGAACGGCGACCCGCTCCCGTAGTCCTTCGGCGCGAGCTTGTTCACCCGCGCCCGCCGGAACCGGTTCAGCTTCGACACGAAGTCCACCATGCGGAGCCGCTCGTCCTCGAGCTTCCACGCGCCCCACTGGAACCAGTTCGCCGCCGTGTCCGCGCTGTCCGTCCAGGCGTTGTTGTTGCCGAGCTGCGTCCGCAGCCACTCGTCCCCGCCGAGCAGCAGCGGCGTCCCGTGCGAGAGCGCCATCGCCACGTAGAAGTTCCGCATCAGCGCCCGCTTCTGCGCCTCGTCCGCCCCCCAGTCGCGCGACCGGTTGTTGTTCTCGCCGCCCGACGGGTCACACCACGGCGAGTCCGGCTCGGAGCAGCAGATCGGCACGAGGGGGCTGCAGTCGTTCTGCTTCTGGTCGTAGCTGACCACGTCGTACATCGTCATGCCGTCGTGGATCGTCACGAAGTTCACGCTGTGGTACGGCCGCCGCGCGCTCCCGTGGAAGATGTCGTAGCTCCCGGTCAAGGTCCCGCCGCCGTCGACGGCCCCCTCCTTCCCGGAGAGCGTGTGGTCGTCGAAGTTCACGAACCCGCGCCACCAGTCGCGGAAGTTCGCGTTCCACTCGTACCAGCCGATCCCCGGCTCCGTCGCCGACGCCGGGAAGCGCCCGAGCGCGAACGCGTAGTCGCCCCCCGTCGCCCACGGCTCGGCGATGACCCGCGTGTTGTGCGCGCGCAGCACCGGATCCTCGAGGATCTCGCGCAAGACGCTCTCGTCGCTCCCGATCCAGCGGTCGTAGTCGCCGTCCTTCGCGCCGAGCACGGGTGCCAGGTCGAACCGGAAGCCGTCCACGTGCATCTCCGTCACCCAGAAGCGGAGCGAGTCGAGGATGAGCTTCTTGAACGGCCCTGCGTTCGTGCGGGTCTGGTTGCCGACCCCCGTGTTCGGCCAGTAGCCCTGGTTGTCGGCTGTGAGCGCGTAGTACGCGCGGTTGTCGAGCCCTCGATAGCTGTAGAGGCTGACCGTGTCCTTCGCCTCGAAGCCCGTCGGCCGCTGCGACCAGAGCCCGCCCTCGCCCGTGTGGTTGTAGACCACGTCGATCCACACCTCGAGCCCCTGCTGGTGGAGCGTGTCCACCATCTGCTTCACCTCGTCGAGGCGCCCCTCGGGGGTGGTCGCCGTGCAGTACGTGAGCTCCGGCGCGAAGTAGCTGAGCGGCTGATAGCCCCAATAGCCGCCGTCGACCGGCTTCTCCGTGACCGGCATCAGCTCGACCGCGGTCACCCCGAGGTCGACGAGGTAGTCGGCCTTCTCGCCGAGCGCGAGGAACGTCCCGTGGTGCGGCGTCCCGCTCGACGGGATCCGCGTGAAGCCGCGCACGTGCACCTCGTAGGCGATCTGCTCGTGCCAGCCGTTCCCGGGCGCGTCCGGGTCCGCGCGCCGCGCCTGCCACGCCGCCTCGTTCTGGGACCACTGGTAGTCGCTCTTCGTGACGACGCTCTTCCCGGCCGCCCACCAGGTCGCGCGCTTCCGCCCGTGCCCGGTCGCCGGGATCGACCGCGCCCAGTCGAAGTCGCGGTCGACGCCGAGCGCGTACGGGTCGAGCAGGAGCTTGTTCGGGTTGTAGCGGTTGCCGTCGGCGTCGACGTCCGCGACGTAGCCGATGTCCGAGCCCGGCGTGAACTTCGGGTCGTACGGCCAGTTCGGCCCCCACGCGACGTAGCCGTAGCGCTGCCCGTAGCCGACCCCCTCGACCCAGGCCGACCACACGTTCCCGAAGCGCGTCAGCGGCACGCGGTGGTCGGGCATCTCGACGTCGGCGTCGCCCCAGAGGAGCACCTCGATCCGTGTCGCGTGCTCGGAGTACACCGTGAAGCTCGTGCCGCCGTCGACCACGCGCGGCCCGAGGACCTCGCTCCCGCTCACCATCGCGTCCGTGAAGCTCGGCGCGCGCGCCGCGGTCGTGAGCCCCGGCACGTGCGTGTCGACGGGCTGCGCCGTGTCCGCCGGCGAGCCCGTGTCCGTGTCCGCCGCGTCGGCGGGCGTCGTCCCGTCGCCGGGCGAGGTGGCGTCGGCGTCGTCGCCGGTCAGCGTGTCGGCGGGGCCGGTGCCGCCGGTGTCCGTCGGCGCCTCGGTGTCGATCGCGAGCGCCGTGTCGGCGGTCAGCGTGTCGGTCGGCGCGCCGCCGTCGTCACCGCCGCAAGCGAAGGCGAAGACGGGGGCGAGGAGCAGCGGGAGGGCGAGCGCCGCGAGGCGCGAACGGTGGTGACGCATGGCGCTCCGGGGCGGCGCGGGGCCGGTCGATTCGGCCGGAACGATAGCGAATGCCCCGCGGCCGTGCCAAGGCGCGGTCGCGCCGATTACGTCGGCAGCGTCACCGGGGAGCTCTCGACGCCCCAGATGTCCCGGGCGTACTCGCGCACGGCGCGGTCGCTCGAGAAGTAGCCCATGTGCGCGATGTTCGCGACGACCATGCGCCCCCACGCGCGCGGGTCGCGGAAGGCGGCGTCGACCTCGCCCTGGGCGCGGCAGTAGTCGTCGAAGTCGGCGCACACGAGGAACGTGTCGCGGTCCTCGAGGTCGGCGACCACCGGCCGGAAGAGGTTCGGGTCCTCGGGGCTGAAGAAGCCCGACGCGATGAGGTTCAGCGCGCGCCGGAGCGCCGTGCTCTCCTCGATGTACGCGCGCGGGTCGTAGCCGCGCTGCACGAGCGCCTTCGCCGAGGGGGCGTCGAGCCCGAAGAGGAAGAAGTTCTCGGCGCCGACGCGCTCGCGGATCTCGACGTTCGCGCCGTCGAGCGTGCCGATGGTGAGCGCCCCGTTCAGCGCGAGCTTCATGTTGCCCGTGCCGGACGCCTCCTTCCCGGCCATCGAGATCTGCTCGGACAGGTCGGCCGCGGGGATCATCCGCTCGGCGAGCGACACGTTGTAGTTCGGCAGGAACACGACGCGGAGCCGCCCGGCGACGTCGGGATCGCGGTGGATGGCGTCCGCGACCGCGTGGATGAGCTTGATGTGGAGCTTCGCCATCGCGTAGCCGGGGGCGGCCTTGCCGGCGAACATGACCGTGCGCGGGAGCCAGTCGCGCCCGGGATCCGCCTTGATCTCCTGGTAGCGGCGGATCGCGTGCAGGCAGTTCATGAGCTGCCGCTTGTAGAGGTGGATCCGCTTGATCTGGACGTCGTAGAGCGACGCCGGGTCGATGACGACGCCCGTCCTGCGCTTGACGATGCGCGCGAGGCGCTCCTTGTGGGCGCGCTTGATCTCGGCGAGCTCGTCGGTGAACGCGTCGTCCTTGGCGTGGGCCATCAGCCCCTCGAGCGCCTCGAGGTCGTCGAGCCAGCCGTGCCCGATGCGCCCGGTGATGGCGCGCGCGAGCTCGGGGTTCGCGAGCAGGAGCCAGCGCCGCGGGGTGATCCCGTTCGTCTTGTTCTGGAAGCGCTTGGGCCAGAGGCGCGCGAAGTCCGGGAGGAGGTCGTGCTTGACGAGCTCCGAGTGGAGGGCCGCGACGCCGTTGACCGCGTGGGAGCCGAGCACGGCGAGGTGCGCCATGCGGATCTGCCGCTCGCCGCCCTCCTCGATGAGGGAGACGCGCCCCGGGAGGGCCTCGTCGCGCGGGTGGGCGGCGCGCACCTCGTCGAGGAAGCGCTGGTTCAGCTCGTAGATGATCTGCAGGTGGCGCGGGAGGAGGCGCTCGAACATCGCGACGGGCCACCGCTCGAGCGCCTCGGCGAGGAGCGTGTGGTTCGTGTAGGCGATGGTCTTCTGCGTCAGCCCCCACGCCGTGTCCCACGGGAGGAGCTCGACGTCGACGAGGACGCGCATGAGCTCGGCGACCGCGATGGCCGGGTGCGTGTCGTTGAGCTGGATGGCGACCTTGTCGGGGAAGGCGTCGAAGGTCGTGTGCTCCTTCTTGTAGCGCCGCACGATGTCGGACACGGCGCACGCGGTGAAGAAGTACTGCTGCTTCAGGCGCAGCTCCTTGCCCTGGGGGGTGTCGTCCTTCGGGTAGAGCACCTTCGAGATCGCCTCGGAGAGGACCTTGTCCTCGACGGCGTGGCGGTAGTCGCCGTCGTTGAAGACGTCGAGGTCGAGCTCGTGCGAGGCGCGCGCCGACCAGAGGCGCATCGTGTTGACGGTGTCGCTCTGGAAGCCGGGGCAGGGGGTGTCGTACGGGACGCCCACGACCTTCGTCGTGTCGACCCAGCGCGGGCGGTAGTTGCCCTCGGCGTCCCACTGCGCCTCGACGCGGCCGTAGAAGCTCACGTCCACGGCGTACTCGTGGCGCGGGAGCTCCCACGGGTTCCCGTAGCGGAGCCAGGCGTCGCTGTGCTCGACCTGCCAGCCGTCCTCGATGCCCTGGTCGAAGATCCCGAACTCGTAGCGGATCCCGTAGCCGTAGCCGGGGAGGGCGAGGCACGCCATCGAGTCGAGGTAACAGGCGGCGAGGCGCCCGAGGCCGCCGTTGCCGAGTCCGGGGTCGAGCTCGGCTTCGTAGACCTGCTCGAGGTCGACGCCGTGCTTCTCGAGGAGCTCGCGGCAGACCTCCTCCACGTCGAGGTAGACGAGGTTCTTCTTGAGCGCGCGCCCCGGCAGGTACTCGGCCGAGAGGTAGTAGACGCGCTTCACGTCGCGCTCGTAGTAGAGCTTCTGCGTGTTGATCCAGCGATGCACGAGGCGATCGCGGGTCGTGTGGGCGATCGCCTGGTAGATGTCGAGGAGCGTCGCGTTCGTCTCGCTCTTCGAGCAGGTGTACATCAGGTGATCGAGCACGGCGCGCTCGAGCGTGACCGGGTCCATGCCGGTGCGGTCGTCCTCGACCTGGATGATGGGGCCGGACGCCGCGGGGGCGGGCGGCTTGGTCTTCTTGGTCTTCGGGTCGTCGGTTGAGCGTGCCATGGGGCGAGCGTCCCGCCGCGGGCCGCCGCCGTCAACCGGCGCCCCGGGATTGCTTTGGGCACGCGACCCTGGCTATGGTCGCTGTGATGCCCTACTCCGCGTCCAGCCGCGGACCGTGCAATCCCGTGCCAGCTGTCCCGCCCATGACGAACGAACACCTCGACGCGGTGCTCGCGACCTGTCCCGTCGGCCTCCTGGCCGTCGCGCGGGGCGGCGAGATCCGGCGCGCGAACGAGCCGGCGGCGGCGCTCTTCGGGTTCGCCTCCGGGGAGCTCGACGGCGTCGCGGTGGCGGCGCTCCTCCCCGGGCTCGCGGGACGCTTCGACGGCGCCGCGTTCGAGGCTCGCGGGGAGCCCGGCCTCCGGCGGGACGGCGCGGTGCTCGCGGTCGACGTGGCGGCGGCGGGCCCCGACGCCGGCGCCGGCGTCGCGCTCGTGTCGGTGCACGACGCGACCGCGCGGGCGACCGCCGAGGCGTCGCGCGCGCGCCTCGAGGGGGACCTCGCCGACCTCGCGCGCGCGGTGTCCCACGACGTGCGCGCCCCGCTCCGCCACATCCAGGGGTTCGCGACCGCCATCGAGGAGGACTGCGCCGGGCGCATGCCCGACGAGACGAAGCGCTACCTCGAGCGGATCCGGAGCGCGTCGGCGCAGATGGACATGCTCGTGCAGGGGCTCCTGCGGGTCGCGCGCAGCGAGCGCGACCGCACGATGACGGTCGACATGGACCTCGGGCGCCTCGCGGACGACGCGCGCGCCCAGCACGCCGGGGCGCTCACCGCGAGCGGCGGGGAGATCGCGATCGCCCCGCTGCCGACGGCGTCCGTCGACGTCGGGCAGCTCCGCCGCGTGTTCGCCGAGCTCTTCGACAACGCGATCAAGTTCCGCGGTGAGGCGCCCCTGCGCGTCGACGTCGCGGGCGGCGCCGACGGCCCCTGGGTCACGGTGTCCGTCAGCGACAACGGCGTCGGCTTCGGGCCGCGGGACTTCGAGCGGATCTTCGCGATCTTCGGGCGCCTCCACGCGCCTGGCCGCTACCCCGGCGTCGGCGTCGGCCTCTCCTGGGTGAAGCGCGTGATCGAGCGGCACGGCGGCACGATCACGGCGTCCGGTGAGGCCGGGCGCGGCGCGCGCTTCACGATCCGGCTGCCCCGGGTGTCTCCACTGACCAGCTAGCCTCGCGCGCGGCGCGCCGCGCGTCCCCTTCTCCCATCGTTCCCGAAGTGATCTCCAGCGGCGCGTCCGCGATCTCGTCTCCAGCGAGGTGAACGCGGCGTCCTCACATAGACCCGGTGGTCTTGTTCATCGGGTGTCCAGAAAATTTGGGCGCCGTCTTTTGCGCGATCTGGACTTTATTCGCTACGCTCGACTCCCACGTAAGGCCCGTCCATGCCGCTTCACGTCCTCCTCGTCGAAGATGACCCGTTCGACGCCGAGCTCGCCGAGCTCGAGCTCAGGCGGGAGCGCGCGGAGCGCTACGAGGTGCGGCACGTGCCGGGGCTCGAGGCGGCGCTCGCGGCGCTCGCGGACGCTCGCTTCGACGTGGTGCTGCTCGACCTCGGCCTCCCCGACGCCTGCGGCTTCGAGGGGGTGCCGCGCGTCATCGCGAACGCCCCGGAGGCCGCGATCATCGTGCTCACGGGGCAGGACGACGACGCCGTCGGCGCGCAGGCGGTGGCGCTCGGCGCGCAGGACTTCCTCGTGAAGGGGGTGGGGGAGCTGCACCGGTTGTCGCGCGCCATCGAGCTCGGGATCGAGCGGAAGCGGCGCATGGAGGCGGTGCGGCACGCGGGGCTCCACGATCCGCTGACGGGGCTCCCGAACCGCGCCCTCTTCGACGACCGGCTCGCGGCGGCGGCGAACCGCGCGGCGCGCTACGGCGAGGGCGTCGCCGTGGCCTTCGTCGACCTCGACGGCTTCAAGGCGGTGAACGACCGCTTCGGGCACGCGACGGGCGACGAGGTGCTGAAGGCCGCGGCGCGCGGGATGAGCGAGGCCGTGCGCGCCATCGACACCGTGGCGCGGCTCGGCGGTGACGAGTTCGCGTGCATCTACCCCGGGGTCGCCGATCCGCAGGGGGCGCGGGTGGTCGGCAAGCGCCTGGTCCTCGCTGGCGCGGAGGCGGTGGCGGCGCTCGATCTCCTCGGCGGCGAGCTCGAGGTGACGCTCAGCGTCGGGATGGCGCTCTACCCGCAGCACACGAAGAGCCTCGGCGAGCTCGTGCGGCTCGCGGACGAGGCCATGTACGCGGCGAAGCGCGCGGGCGGGGCGCGGGTCGTCGTGGCGCGGCGCGCGCCGCTCCGGGTGCCGACGGCAATCGAGGAGCGCTCGAAGGCCGGCTGACGCCGGGCTCGCTCAGCGCGCGCCGTCGGTCGTGGCGACGAGCTTCTCGAGCTTCCGCGCGGCCTGCGCCTCGGCGCGGTCGGAGACGGGCTCGAGGCGCACGTGGTGGTGGCCGTCGTGGCCGGCGAGGATGTGGAGGAGGCGCCAGGTGCTGGTCTTCCGGACGGACCTCGGGAGGTGCTCCTGGAGGTGCCGCTTGATCTTCGCGTCGACGAAGATCATCTCGACGGGATCGCCGAGGTCCTTGGCCGTGGCCTCGAGGACCTGGAGCCAGCGCCACGTGGCGGGGACGTCCATCGCGTCGAGGTCGACGGCGAACTGCCGGTCGTTGTCGGTCGTGAGGTAGCTGAGATCGGCGTCGCGCCCGGTGTGGTGGCTCACGTGGCCGGCCTCGTACATGAGCTGCCAGCGCTCCCAGCGGCCGTCGGCGAGCTTGACCCAGCGCACCTCGCCCTTGAAGGAGCCCGGGTTCTTCTGGAGCCAGGTGGAGACGCGCACCTCGAGGAGGTCGTCCGGATCGGGGGCGCGCTTGGGCACGGTCGTCGCGTACACGACGAGCTGCTCCTTCGCCTTCGTGTCGACCCAGTGGAGGACGGCGACCGGCGCGGTCTTGCCGTCGCCGGCGTCGCTCTCGGTGCGGTCGATGGCGGCGGCCTTGGTGCGGCGGGCGAGGCGCGCGAGGCCTGAGAGGAGGTCTTTCACCTCGGCGTCGGTCGGGGCGGCGAGCTTCACGTAGCGGCGGGTCGCGACGCGGAGGCTGATGGCGCCGTCCTTCGCGACGCGCTTCCCGACGACGCGCTGCTCGACGTAGACGGGGTCGGTGGGGGCGGTGAAGCGGAAGTCCTCGTAGGGGAAGGCGGCGGCGGTCACGACCTCGGCGTCGGTCGGCGCGGAGCGCACGAGGCGGGCGCCTTTGAGGAAGGCGTCGGCGGCGGGGCCGGTGAGGTCTTTCACGAGGGTGCCGTGCTCGACCTGGCCGCAGCCGGGCTGGGTGATGTCGCCGATGGCGAGGGTGTGCTTCGGGTAGTCCTTCCGGAAGCGCTTCATGGCCTCGACGAGGACGAGGGCGAGCGAGGGGCGCGCCCAGGAGCGGCCGCGGACGTTGTCGCGGAAGGAGAAGCCGTCGACGCCGCCGTCGACGAGCGCCCTCATGTCGACGAGGCCGGTGCACTCGGTGTGGTAGAGGCCCTGGCGCGCGATGGCGCGGAGCTGCGAGGCGGGGTTGCCGATGTCCTTCACGCCGTACCAGGCGCGCTCGGAGGCGGCGGGCGTCATGTCCTTGAGATCGGGGACGTCCTTCAGGATGGCCGGCACGGGGGGCGGCTTCGGGGGCTCGGGCTTCGCCTTCTTGCCGGGGCGGGCCGCGGCGGCCGGGGCGGCGAGGGCGAGCGCGAGGGCGAGCAGGAGGGGCAGGGTGGCGCGGCTCACGCGGCCCCCGTGGCGCGGGTCGCGGGGTCCTCGCCGAAGCGGGGCATGAGGGCGACGAGGTTGCAGGGCTTGCTGCGGACGTCGAGCTGGTGGGCGAGGATCTTGTCCCAGGCGAGGCGGCAGGCGCCCGTCGAGCCGGGGAGGGCGAAGAGGAGGGTCGTCCCGGCGAGGCCGGCGGAGGCGCGCGACTGCATGGTCGAGGCGCCGATGTCGGCGTAGGAGAGCATGCGGAAGAGCTCGCCGAAGCCGGGGATGGGCTTGGTGTAGAGGCGCTCGAGGACGTCGACGGTGACGTCGCGGCCGGTGAGGCCGGTGCCGCCGGTGCAGAGGACGACGTCGCAGCCCGGGTCGTCGCGCCAGGCGACGACGAGGGCGCGGAGGGCGTCGAGATCGTCGGGGACGATCTTCCGGGCGTGGAGGACGTGGCCCGCGGCGAGGAGGCGCTCGACGAGGAGGGCGCCGCTCGTGTCGGTCGCCTCGGTGCGGGTGTCGGAGACGGTGAGGACGGCTACCCGGACGGGGGTCGGGGTCGGGGTCGCCTGGGGTGTGTCGGACATCGTGTCGTCGGCCTCCGGCCGGGTATCGGCGGCCATCATCGGGCGTCGGGGGGATCCGGGCAAACAACTGGCGCGCCGGGGCATTTCCGGCGCGTCGCGCGGGGCGTGGCGGGTGGGGGTCGGAGGGGAGGCGGGAGTGTGGTAACCAGGGCCGAGGAGGTCGGGATGGGCGAGGATCGGGCGACGGGCGAGGCGGGAGCGGGCGGGGGCGCCGAGCGGCGCGTCTACCAGCTCGACATCGGGTTCGGGCTCAAGATCCCGGTGGAGCTCGGGGACAAGCGGCTCGAGTGGCGGCAGGGGGTGCGGCGCTTCTCGGTGCCCTGGGCGGCGATCGCGGCGTTCGGGCTGCGGGTGTTGCCGAAGGTGCTCGGGCAGTCGCAGAGCCAGCTGGTCATCGTGTGTCGGCCGACGGCCGGGGTGAAGGAGCGGTACCGGATCCCGGCGGATCCGGACAAGGCGGAGACGCAGGCGCTGGTGGAGGCGCTCGCGGCGCGGCTCCCGCACGCGGACGCGCGGGCGATGCCGGCGGCGGCGGCGGAGGCGGTGGTCGGGAGGCCGGGGTTCGCGGCGGACGTGCTGAACACGCGGACGCTCATCGGGATCTGCGTGCTCGCGGCGGCGGCGGCGGCGGCGGCGGTGTCGGCGGGCGCGGCGCGAGCGGGGGAGACCGGGGCGTTCCGGATGGGGTACGCGGCGGGGCAGGCGCTGGTCGTGGTCGGCGGGCTCTGGCTCGTGGTGAGCGGGATCCTGAAGGCGCGGCGGGCGCGGCGGGAGCGGGCGGCGGCGCCGGGGGCGCGGCGCGAGGAGTAGGCGGCGCGATGGCGGACGGGAAGCGGGTGCTGATCGTGGGTGGCGGCGGGAAGACGCACGCGCTCGGGGAGGCGCTGCGCGGGAGCCCGTCGGTGGGGAAGGTGGTGTTCGCGCCGGGGACGAGCGGGCTCGAGCGGTGCGGGTACGAGACGGCGCCGGTGGCGAGCCAGGATCTGGCGGGGCTCGTGGAGCTCGCGGAGATGGAGGAGTTCGATCTCACGGTGGTGGGGCCGAACACGCCGCTCGTGGACGGGATCGTGGACCGCTTCGAGGCGGCCGGGCTGCCGATCTTCGGGCCGACGCGGGCGGCGGCGCGGCTCGAGGGGTCGAAGGTGTACGCGCGGCTCCTGATGGGGAGGCTCGGGGTGCCGGTGCCGCGGTTCGGGGTGTGCGACACGCTCGAGCGGGCGCTGCATCTGGCGCACACGCGGTCGTGGGCGCGGGTCTTCAAGGCGGATGGGATCGCGTACGACAAGGGCGTGCGGGTCACGACGCACGCGAGCGAGGCGGAGAAGGCGCTCGAGGAGGTCCTGTACGACAACGTGTACGGGCTCGAGTCGGAGCGGTTCGTGGTGGAGGAGCGGATCGACGGGGTCGAGGCGACGGTGTGGACGCTCTGCGACGGGGAGGACGTGGTCGTGATGGGGCACGTCTTGAACTACCCGCGGCTCTTCGAGGGGGACGAGGGGCCGCCGACGCGGGGGCTCGGGCAGGTGACGCCGACGCCGGGGGCGGTGCTCGACGAGGCGGCGGTGGCGACGATCGTGGCGCGGGCGGTGCGGCCGGTGGTCGCGGACCTCGCGGCGGAGGGGACGCCGCTCCGGGGGGCGCTGTTCGTGGACCTGATGATGGTGCGGGGGGAGCCGTATGTCATCGACTACAACGTGCGCTTCGGGGAGCCGGCGACGCAGACGATGCTCAGCGGTTATCGGGGTGATTTCTATGCGGTGCTGGACGCGGCGCGGCGGGGTGAGGGGCTCCGGGAGGCGGTGGCGGCGCTCGAGCGGGACGAGCGGCCGCGGGTGAGCGTGGTGGCGGTGTGCGAGGGGTACCCGCGGAAGATGGTGCGGGGGAAGGCGATCACGTATCGGGACGAGGTGTTCGAGGCGCGCCGGGGGGACGTGAGCGTGTACTGGGACGGGGTGCGGGCGACGGAGGACGGGCGGCTCTGGACGACGGGCGGGCGCACGTTCACGGTGGTGGCGGCGGGGGCGACGGTGGCGGAGGCGCGGGAGAGGGCGTACGAGGCGCTCGACGAGGGGATCGCGTTCGAGGGGATGCACGTGCGCCGCGACATCGGGGCCGGCTGGTAGCGAGGGGGGCGGCACGGCGCTTGACAGCGTCTGGGGCCGGTGTTACCTCGCCACGCACCGGTGAGCGCGGTTAGCTCAGCTGGATAGAGCGTCGGCCTCCGAAGCCGAAGGCCATTGGTTCGAATCCAATACCGCGCACCACTCACCGCCCGCTCGCCCGGAGGCGACGGCGCCGCGGTGCGTCCGCGCCCCGCTCCGGTCGAGCCAGGCGCGCGCAGCCGACGCCTACAGCGCCGTGTACACCCGGCCATGCTCCGCGAGCCACGCCTTGCGCGCCTCGTAGTCCGTGAGCGCCCGCGCCACGTTCCCCCAGAATGCAGGCGTGTGGTTGGGCTCCGCGAGGTGGGCGAGCTCGTGGACGATGACGTAGTCGACCACGCCGGGCGGGAGCAGGATCGTCGCCCAGTGGAAGTTGAGCCCTCCCGCGCGGCCACATGAGCCCCAGCGGAACCCGAGGTCCCGGACGTCGACTCGCGTCGGCCGCGCCTGCATCCGCGCGGCCCAGCCCGCGACCCGCTTCTCGAGCCAGCACCGCCCGTGCTCGGTGTACCACGCGATGAAGTGGCTCCGCCCATCGTCGATAGCGTCACGTCGCAGGCGGAAGCGGCCGCCCGCGAGCTTCAGCGCCGCATCTTGCGCCTCGACCAGCTGGAGCCGATAGCTCCGCCCGAGGTAGCGGAACCCCTCGCCGGAGACGAGCTCCTTCGCCGCGACGGGCGGGCGCCGCGCCTCCTTCTCCGCGAGCTTCTCGTAGAGCCAGAGCTTCTTCTCGCGGACGAAGTCGACGAGCACGCGCTCGGGCACCTCCGGCGGCGCGCTGATGATCAGCTCCCCGCCGCGGTCGACCGTGATCTCCACCGTCGCCCGCCGCGCGCTCGCCCGCACCTCGAAGTCGAGGTCGTCCACCACGAGCCGGCTCGTCGGTCCCTCGGTCATGCGCGCACCAGCCGGTGATGGTTCGCCTTCGCCAGCTCGAGGAGCCGGTCGGACAATGCGTCCAGGGCCGCGAAGTCCACGAGCGCAGCGTCGTCGAGCGTCACGAAGATCGCGCTCCGCAGCGCGCTCTTGGCCTGCGCCTTGGCCCAGAAGCCGACAACCCCGATCTCTTGTCGGATGTGGTCCACCAGCTCCACGGTGAGCGCGCACAGCTTCTCGCGCCTCGCGTCGTCCAGCGCCGCGTCTCCGGCGACCGCCTGCTTCAACACGTCGTAGAAGGGCGCCTGCGTCTCGGGGTCGAGCCCCGTCGCGTCGTCTCGTTGACGCCCCGCCGTCGCTTCTTTCACGAGCGCCCTCAGCGCTTCCGCCATCTCCTCCCAGCGCCCCGCGAACTCCTTCAGGATCCCCTGGAGCCGAGCGGAGAGCTTCTCGTAGTGCGCTGGGTCTTCGTCGAGGTGCTTTCGGATGTGATGCCGCAGCGCGTGCTCCATCTCGCTCGCCTTGGCCCGCGGGGACCGCTCGGCGTCGACGTGCTTCCCGAAGTCGCTCGCCGTGATCTCGATGGGCGCGATCTTCGGGTTGATGCCGAGGCTCACGATGTGCTCGTCGATGAGCCGCCGGACCTTCTCGCCGACCTCCTTCCCGATGAGGTTCTCGGCCCCCCGGTAGCGGTTCCTCGCCCGAGCCTGGATGTGGGCGAGCGTCTTCGCGTCGTTCACGAACTCGAGCCCCTCCGGCCGCGGGAGGACCAGGTCGAGCGTCGTCAAGAACTGCTTCAGCTGCACGTGGAACGTCGCGCGCAGCTTCTCCTCGCGCAGGAGATCGACGCACGCTGCCGTATCCGCGATGTCATCGACGTCCCGCGCGAGGAACAGGTCGACGACGCGGCGGTGACGGTCCCGGAGCCTCGGGATCTCGTCCTTCAGGCTCCGGAGTGCCCCGTCGACGTCCTCGGCCGCGTACGCAGCCAGCGCCTCCTTCAGGTGCCGCGCGACGCCGTAGTAGTCCACGACGATCCCGACTCCTTTGCCGACGTCTCCCTTCGCGTAGGTCCGGTTCACCCGCGCGATCGCCTGCAGCAGCTCCGCCTCCTTGATGTGCCTGTCCAGGTACAGCACCTGCTCGATCGGCGCGTCGAAGCCCGTCAGCAGCATGGACTTCACGATGAGGAACGCGAGGGGATCGGCGCTCTCGCCCTCGAACGTGTTGGGCCCCGCGGCGAAGAGCGGCTTCTTGAACCGCGCGATCCGCGCGTCGATCTTCGACTGCGTGCTCCACTCCCCCGTCGGGTCCACCGTGTCGTTGTGGCCGCCCGAGATGATCGGCGCGAACTCGAGCGCCCGGAGGGTCGGGAGGAACCGGTGGGCGCGGATGAGGAGCTGCTTCCGCCGCTCGAGCTGCGCCACCTCCTCGTCGCTCAGGTCCAGGAGCAGCGGTGAGACGCCTTCGACCTCGCTGACGAGCGTGTCGCGCGCCGCCCGGAGCGCCTCATGGTAGCGGATCGCCGCCCGCCGGCTGACGGCCACGACCTGCGCCTTGAAGCCGTTCGGCAGGATGTTCTCGACGTAGTGGCGCAGCATGTTGTCGGCCTTCGCCCTGATGAGCGCCACCGCCTCGGTCACGTGCCCCTTCGTCGCGTACTTCTGCTTGATGGCCTCGATCTGCTCCGGTGTCCGCGCGACCAGCATGTCCTCGAACACCTCGTCGAGCTGCCCGCCGCCGTCGACCGCGGCCTCCGACGTCCGCCCCTCGTAGAGGATCGGCACTGTCGCACCATCCGCCTCCGCCTCCTTCAGCGTATAGCGGTCGATGAACTCCCCGAAGATCTTCGCGGTCTGCCCCTTCGCCCGCATGATGATGGGGGTCCCCGTGAACCCGATCTTCGCGCAGTTCGGGAGCGCCTGCATGAGGTTCGCGTGCGCCGTGTTGGTGTGGCTCCGGTGGGCCTCGTCGATGAGGACGAGGACTTTGTCCGACGTGTTGAGCACGGGCAGCGGCGCAGACCGTGGCGGCGCCTTCGCCTCCGCCTCGCCGGTGTCCTGGTCCTCGTCCTCGTACGCCCCGTCGTCCGAATCGAGCAGCTCGCCGCGGTACTTCTGGATCATCGCGAAGACGAGGTCCTTGCCCGGCCGGCTCAAGACCTCCTGCAGCACCTCCCGGGACGACACGGACTTCGCGCCGCGCGTCTCCGGCTTCACGCGCGTCAGGACCTCGCCCGTGAGCGCCGCCGTCTCGGCGAGCTGCTTCTCGAGGTCGCGCCGGTCGGTCACGACGACGATCTTGAACGGCCGCAGCGCCGCCATGGTCCGCATCTTGCGGATGAGGAAGACCATCGTGAGGCTCTTCCCCGACCCCTGGGTGTGCCAGACGATGCCGCCGCGGCGGTCGTGCTCGCCGTCCTCCGCGCGCGTCTTCCCGGCGACGAGCCGGGCCACCGCGAGCTGAACGGCCCGGAACTGCTGATAGCGGCACACGACCTTCACCGTCCGGCTGCCGACCTCCATGAAGAGCGTGAAGTTGCGCACGATGTCGAGGAGGTGCGCCGGCCGGAGCATCCCGGCGACGAGCACCTCCTGCTGGGTCAGCGCGCCCACGTCCTTCTGCCGCTCGCTCGCGAGCTGCGCCATCGGGGTCGGGCTCGTGTCCTTCCACGCGAGGTAGTGGACCGCCAACGACGAGATCGTGCCGACGCGCGCTTGCTCACCGCACGTCGCGACCGTGAACTGCGCGTAGTGGAAGAGCTGCTCGTTCCCCTCGTTCACGGTCACGAGCCCCAGCTCGCGCCGGCGGTTGGCATAGCGCTGGAGCTGGTCGACGGCGCTCTCGAGGGGCGACGGGAGGTACGGGCTCTTCGCCTCCACGACCACGAGCGGGATCCCGTTCACGAAGAGCACGATGTCGGGGATGACGACCTTGTCGGCGTAGCCGGTCGGGCACGCGATCTGGAGCTGGTTCACCGCGCGGAAGGTGTTGTTCTCGGGTCGGTCCCAGTCGATGAACTGGACCGTGCGCCCGCGGCCCTGCTCCCAGCCCTCGACGCCGTCGACGACGGTGCCGCGGAGCAACAGCTCCGTCGCCTTCTGGTTCGCCTCGAGGAGCTTCGTCGCGCCGAGGCGCTCGAGGGCGGTCACGGCCTGCTCGACGCGGTCCGCGTCGAGCCACGGCGAGCCGGCGTCGTCGAGATTGATGCGCCGGAGCGCCTCTCGCAGGTCGTCGCGCAGGAGCACGTCGCGGAAGCTCCGGCGCCCGGTCGCGCGCGGTTGATGCAGGTTTCCTGTCGTGTGCCTCCAGCCCATGCTCACGAGCTGGTCGATGAACGGAAGCTCCACCTCGGTCTGTTCGGCGCCCGGCATTACGACAGCTCCCCAATCCCGGTCCCGTCATCGAGCGGGCGCCGCGGCCCTCGGACTCGGCGGTCCGGAATCGTGCGAGAATCGTTCGCGCACGTTTTCGAATCGTGCGCGCTCATTTCTTTCGTTCGGGGTGGTAGGAGACGCCGCGCCCTTGCCCCTCTCGGACGAGGCGCCCGCTCGCTTCGAGGCGCGCGAGGAGCCGCGTCGCCTGCGGGCCGCTGAGCCGGCAGAGCGCCATCACGTCCTGCCGCCGGACGACGCCGTGCGTCGCGGCGTAGGTCATGACCATCTGCTCCTGCTGAATCGCGTCGAAGCCCGCTTGCCGCACGTAGCCGCCGGGGTCGCCGAGCAACCGGTAGACCCGCGCGCTCAGCGTGTAGGTCCGGCCCTTCTTGACGCCGTGCGCCTCGGCGTAGCCCTCTTCGACCAGCGCCTCGACCACGCGGCGCGCGCTCGCGTCGTCCTTCTGGATGGCCCGCTCGACGCGCGCGACGTCGACCCGGCGCTCCTCGCGGAGGAGCGAGAGCGCGATGAGCGCGTCGACCGGCAGCGGCCCGCCGCGGTCGCGCTCGGCCTGGAGGATCATCTCGAGGAACGCGAGGTCGGCGTCGGCCGTGCTGAGCCGAACGATGATCTGCGTGTCGGTCGAGCGCGTGTAGTCCGGCGCCGGGCGCCCGTAGCGGAGGAGCCCGCGGTACATGAGGTCGACGCCGCGCCCGGTGCGCTCCACGAGCCCGACGCGCTTGAAGGCGTCGGCGAGGAGCGGGTTCCGCGGCCGCGGGTCGACGGTCAGGAGGTTCGCGAGCGTCACGCCCTCGACGAAGCCGCCGGGGTTCGAGACGGTGACGGCGTCGCGCTCCCAGCGCACGTGCACGGCGCCCAGGCGCGTGTAGTCGCGGTGCGTGAGCGCGTTCGCGAGGGCCTCCCGGAACGCCCGCCGGTCGACGCTCGGCACCGGCACCCGGAAGAGCCCGGCCTGGACCTCGCGCTCGTCGACGCGCGCCTCGAAGCGCTCGGCGACGCGCTCGAAGACCTGGAGGAGCGGGCCGCGCATGAAGTCGTTGACGACCACGTCCTCGCCGAGGAGGACCTGGAACGCGACCTCGTGGGTCGG
>JACKFA010000008.1 GCA_020632715.1 Deltaproteobacteria bacterium | reverse complement strand
TCCGCCACCGGGTTCACGAACGTCAGCGTCACCGACGTCGCCCCGACCACCGCCGCCGGGCACACGACCTCCGTCTGGAGCGGCGAGCACGCGTCCCCGCCCTCGACGCTCATGTCCACCGCGCCGTCACAGTCGTCGTCCACCCCGTTGCAGGTCTCCTCCGACGCGCCCTCGTACGGGTCGCACGTGTCCACCACGGCCCCGTCCACGCACGCCCTCTCGCCCATCGACTCCGCGCACGCCCCGACCCCGCACGTCGTCGGCACGGGCACGTAGTCCTCGTCGACGAGCTCGACCTCGCCGTCCCCGTCGCAGTCGTTGTTCACCCCGTCGCAGCTCGTGTCGCCGCTCGGCGTGTACTGCGCCGGGAACGCGTTCGCCGCGTACATCTGCGGCGTGCACGGGAGCCACTCGCCGCCGACACACATGTCCCGCGTCTTCGTCGCGCCCTCGCACACCCCGAGCTGCAGCTCGCACGGCGCGAGCACCAGATCCGGATCCGCCGCGTCCGCGAGCCCGTCGCAGTCGTTGTCCGCGAGGTCACACACCTCGTCCGTCGGCTCCCCCGCCTCGCACGTGTCGTGAACGCCGTTCACGCCGTCGCAGACCGTCAGCCCCTCCGCCGAGCACGCCCCGCGACCGCAGCTCGTCACCTCCGTCACGAAGTCCTCGTCCGTCATCGCGTCGCAGTCGTTGTCGACCCCGTCGCACGCGTCCTCGACCCCGGCGATCGGCGTCAGCACGTTCGTGCAGCCGAGCAGCGGCTCGCACGCGTCCGTCGTGCACACGTCCCCGTCGTCGCAGTCGAGCACCGCCCCGCCGACCTGGTTCGACGTCTGCCGCACGAACCCGCTCGCCGCGAACGCCGCCCGGTTCGTGTAGAGGTCCCCCGCGCCGAGCCCGTCCGTCGGCACCAGCGTGAAGCCGTACGTCTTCACCTCGCCCGGGAGCAGCGACGCCACCGTGAAGCTCACCGTGCGCCCGTCCTCACCCAGGGCGAAGCCGTCACCCATGGCCGCCATCCCGGCCGGCACGTGGTCGGTCAGCGCGCCGCCGCGCACCGCCCCCGCGCCCCGGTTCCGCACCGTCAGCGTCACCGCGATGGGCCCGGCGCCGACCGCGCACGCCCCCGACCACGACTTGTCCACCACGACCGCCGCGTCGCACGCGACGAGCACCCCGCCGTCCGCCGACACGCTCGTGCCGCCCGCCACCGCCGTCGCCGTCCCGGCGGCCACGGACCCCTCGGCGCCGGTCACCCGCGCCTGATACGTCAGCGTCAGCGCCTCGCCCGTCCCGAGCGCCGGGATCCGCCACGTCGGCGCCGCCGCGTCCGCGTCGTCCGCGCCCACGCCCGCGATGCTGCCCGCCACGTACACCGCGCCCGCCGGCACCGCGTCGGTTACGAGCACGTCGGTGAGCGGCGCCCCCGCGTTCGACACCACGAGCGACCACGTCACGAGCGCGCCCGCGCCCTCGCCGCAGGCAGCCCCCGTGGACGCCGACTTCACGAGCCCGAGCCCGGGCCCGTCCTCGATCTCCGGCACGGGCACCGTCGCGAGCGCGCCGCAGCCGCCGCTCGCCGACAGGCTCGCCGCCTGCGCCTCCACGCCGCCCTGCGCGCGAACCTTGTAGGTCACCGAGCCCGTCTGCGCCGCGAGGAGCGTCCCGAGGTTCCAAGCCAGCGTCCCCTCGACGAGGGTCGCCCCGGGCGCCGAGCCCGCCACGTACGCCGCGTCCCCGCCGGGGAGGCCCACCACGAGCTCGGCCGCGCCGACCGCGACCGTCCCGGCGTTCCGGAACCACACGGTCACCGCGTACTCGTCACCGTCTCCGACCGCCGACCGGCTGATCTCCGAGGCCACCGCGAGCTCCGCGCCGCCGCCCGACAGGTACGTCGTCGCCGCGGCGTCGTTGTCGGTCACCGACGACTCCACCTCGGGCGTCGCGATGCTCGCGACCACGCCGATCTCGCCCTCGCCGAGGTCGAGCCCGCACGCCGGCGTCGCGAGCGTCAGCACGATCTCGCCCTCGTCCCCCGGCAGTAGATCCCCGACGTTGAACGTCGCGCCCGTCGCCGACGTGGTGTTCGCCTGCACCGACGCGCTCGTGAGCTGAAGCCCCGCCGGGTACGACACCGACACCACCGACGCCGTCGCCACCGTGTTCCCCGTGTTCCCGTACGTCACCGTGTACGTGAGCGTCTCCCCGGCTCCCGCGAAGGCCGGCCCCTCGATCGCGACCACGTCGTTCGGGAACCCGCCGACCACGACGCTCGTCGACGCCTCGTCGTTGTCCGCCGCGCAGTCGACCGTCCGCGCGTCCGCCGACGCCGACGCCGACGCCAGCGCGCCCACGACGCCGATGTCGTTCTCCCCGGACGCCACGACCGTCACCGACTGCCCGGGCTCGAGCGACGCGAACACGAAGGTGTAGCCGCCGTTCTCGGCCGGGTAGTCGTCGATCAGCGCGACGTCGCCGAAGAAGTCGTCGATCCCCGCGAACGGCGGCGGCGTCATCGTCACCGCCACCTCGTGCGCCGTCCCCGGCCCGAGGTTCGTGTACGTCGCCGTGTACGTCACGACCTCCCCGGGCTGCTCCGTCTCGGGCAGGTACGGCGACACGACGTCGCGGTCCGCCGTCACGCTCACCGCGATGTCGGCGCGGTTCACCGCGATCGACGCCGAGCTCTGGTCGTTCGCCGTCGCGATCTGCGGCGTCGTCGTCACCACGTTCGCCCGGTTCAGCACCTCCGCCTGGCAGAGGTCGCCGACCTCCACGTCGAACGTCACCCGCGGCGGCCGGTCCGTCTCGTAGCTCACCGCCCAGTCCTCGAGCGCCGGCGCGTCCGAGCGGCAGTCGTGCCAGAGGAAGATCCGCGGCGACGCCAGGTTGATCGTCGGCACCGCGGTCCCCATCACGGCCCGCCCCGAGGTCACCCCCACCGGGATCGCGAGCCGCGTCGCGGCGTTCGGCAGCGGCGCTATCCTCAGGAGCCCGCGCTCGTCGGTGAGGAGCCCGGCCGAGCCGTCGAAGATCGTGACCGTCCCCACGTCCCCGGCGAGGTTGTTCGTCACCGGGAGCACCCCGAACTCGACGTCGAGCGGCGTCACCGTCCCGTCGGGCGAGACCCTCACCGCGGCGTACTGCGCGCTGATCAGGAACGCGTCGCCCGCGGCGTCGAGCGCGTGGGCGTTGCCGTCCGACGGGAGGCCGGTCCCGAGCCGCGTCGCGAAGAAGCCGTCGACCTGCCACAGGAGCGCCGGCGGGGTCGCCGTGAAGTCGACGAGCGCCGACGACGAGCCACCGCCGAAGCTCGTCAGGTTCGAGACCAGGGCGAGCCCGCTCGCCGTCACGTCGATGACGCCGCTCTGAGGCCAGTCGGGCACCGCGCCCGAGACGTCGACGGCGGTCCAGCCGTTCGCGCAGCCGTCCCCGGCGTTCGGGATCCAGACGGCCGCCGCGAAGGTCACGTTGTCGTCGAGGAGCACGGTCCCGCCGAGCGTCCCGTCGACGCCCGCCGTCAGGAGCTTCGTCGGCTCCGGCCGGTCCTTCCCGGGCGCGTCGAGGGCCACCGGGTCGAAGCCGCCCGCCGCCGACGGGCACCACGTCGTCAGCGTGCCCGCGCCCCGGTCGAAGCTGCGCTTCACGATGCCGCTGATCGAGCCGTCCTCGAGCACCCGCAGCGCGTCGACCGGCTCTCCGGGCCAGTAGGTGCCGAGGTTGTCGGGCTGCGGCCGCGCCACGACCTCCGGCTTCGCGAGGCACGCGCCGGTCCACGCGCTCGGGGCCGTCGGCGAGTCGGGCGTCCAGACGAGCGACACGCGGCTCGGCGTGGGGTCGAGGTACGTCACGTCGAACTGCGTCGCGTAGCCGCAGCCGCCCTGGTTGTTCGCCACCGTCGCGTCGGGAGCGCCGGGCGTCGGGAGCCCGCTCTGGGAGATCCGGAGCTGCGAGGTCCCGTTCTCGCAGTCGAGGAGGAGCTGCGGGACCGCGCCGAACGTCTGGTAGTCGATGACCAGGGGGCCCTGGAAGGGATCGTATTCGAAGGGCTGGCTCAGCGGGATCTCGATGTCCCAGGTGGTGGCGTTGCCGAGCGCGACGTCGAACGTCACGTCGCCCTCGTACACCACGACCGGCTCGGACGTGTAGTTCGCGGCGAACGTCGTCGACGCCGACGTGACCCCGTAGCCCATCGAGACGCGCAGGCCGCCCCACGTCCCCGTCTGCGTGGCGTTGCCCCCGTCCGTACGCAGCCTCAGCGAGCGGATGGTCACGGGCAGGAGCCCGTCCGGCGTCCCGAAGTACGAGCCGACGTAGAAGTTCTGCGCGCGCAGATACACCGACGACGAGGTGTTGCCCGCGCGATCCCGGACGACCGAGGGGACGACGAGCGTGGCGTTCGCGGGCGCGTAGTCCACCCCGCAGCTCTCGTCGAGCGGGATCCCGTCCGGGTTCGTGACGCCGTACCCCGCGATGAGGCCCGACTCGTTGACGCTCGTCGGCGCGATCTCCTGGAACGGGGAGTCCGGCGACGCCGGGTCGAACTCGGCCACCGCGGGCACCGTGGTCGTCAGGTCGAAGTAGCCGCGGTCGGCCGTCCACGCGAACGCGGTCGCCGGTCTCTGGACGTTGCCGTCCACCGTCACGCCGACGACCAGCTCGTTGTCGCTGATGTCCATGCCGACGCCGTAGAACTCCGAGGCGTCGTCGGGGCGGACCTCCTGGGTGCACGAGGCGGTGCTCGCCGTGAGCCGCGCGCGGAGCTTGAGCGACGGGTGCTCGGCCGCGCTCACGGCGGAGAGATCGTAGGCGCCCGTGCCGTCGGGGACGACGTCCTCGAGCACCACGTCGCCGTCCGGCGTCACGACGTCGATGGCCACGTCGTCCGCGGCCCCGTCCTCGCCCTCGGTGAGGGTCGAGCTCGCGACCACGCGCCCCCAGCGCACGACGTTCCCCTCGTCCGCGCCCGGGAAGGTCGGCGACTCGTAGATCCCCGTCACCCCCTTGTCGGTCGAGAAGCGCATCCGCGGCACGAGCGGCCCGAAGGACTCGCCCTCGGGGGTGTCGAAGCTCGCGGCGAACCCCCACGCGCCGACGTCGATGGGCGCGTTGGCGCCGCCCGCGTAGGCCGCGACCGACGCCGCGGCGGTCTCCCCGGACATGTAGAGCGTGATGAGCAGCGCGCCCGCGGCGGGGTCGTACTCGAACGGCTCCGCGAAGGGCACGGTGATCGCCCCGAGCCCCGTCACGGGGTACGCGACGATGGGCCCGTCGTACACCTCGACCTCCGTGCCCGGCCGCACGTTGTCGGCGAACGCCGGGTGGAGCTGCCACGGCTGCCCCGGCTCCGTCGGCGCCACGCCGTCCGCGACGTACGCGAGCGACACGTCGGCCGCGTCGAGGCTGACGAAGCCCGCGTCGAGCTTCTCGAAGTCGATGCCCGTGATCGTCGTGGGCCCGTCGAAGCCCTGGAGATAAGCCGGGTTCACCGCGAACTGCACGACGCGCTCACCGGTCGAGATCATCGTGTACGGGATCGTCGAGGCGCCCGGCACCTCGAACATGGCCGTGCTCGTGGCGTTGTTGTCGAGCACCACCCTCCCGGGCGCGATCGCCGCCGTGCCGTCGAAGACGCCGAGCTCGAAGTCCGCGACCGACGTCGCCGAGAAGGTCGCGTTCGCCGGCGCCGGCAGCGCCGCGCCGTCCTCCCAGCGCACCCGCAGCGAGCGCGCGCCGTCGACGTCGCCGAGCGCCCACGCGAGCGAGCCGTCGTCGAGCTCGCCCACCGCCCCGAGCGGGACCCCCGCGAGGCTCCCGCCGACGTAGCTCGTGCCCGCCGGCAGGTCGTCGGCGATGACCACCCCCGACGCCGGGAAGTTCCCGGAGTTCCCGTAGGTGAGCGTGTAGCGCAGCACGTCCCCGGCCTCCGCGAGCGCCGGGTTCCCGGTCGTGTTCTCGACCGCCTTCACGACGAAGGGATCGGCCCGGTACACCCACGCGCCGCAGCTGTCGGCGTTGTTGACGAGGATCTCCTCGGCCTCGTCGCCCGGCCGCCCCGCGACCGTCACGGCCACGTCGCTCGAGAACGCCGTCGAGTCCGGCGTCGCGTCGGCCACGCGGGCGCGGACCGTGATCGCGACGTGGTCCCCGGGCGAGAGGCCGAGCTTCGTGTAGTAGTCCGGCCGGCTCTCGTCGGTCGTCTGCCCGAGCACGAACGACGTCCCCGTCGCGGTCCACGTCACCGGGAACGCCACGCGCTCACCCGACACGTCGACCGGCCCCGTCACCTCCCCGCCGGGCCGCGTCACGACCACGTCCGACGCCGTGTGCGACGCGAGCGTGAGCGCCGCCGCGAGCGTCGCGTCGACCTCGACGCCGTACGCGTTGACGGTCCCCGTGTTCTCGACGTCGACGGCGAGCTCCGCGACGTCCCCCGGCGGGAGCCCCGGCGACGGCCCGCTCGGCGTGCACGCCGCGGTCACCGCGAGGTCGACCCCCGGCGTGCGCGTCGTCACGCAGCCCTCGTTGTTCGTCGGGTCCTCGTCGGGGTAGGTGGCCCCGATCATCTCGATGTGCGCGCACGCCTCGAAGGTCCCGCCCGCGCTCGGCAGGTTCCCGTCGGGGTCGCGGGCCTCGGCCGTGATGGTGATGCCGAACGGCCCGGAGAGCGCGTCGAGGTCGCCCACGACGAAGAGCACGTGGTTCACGACCGCTCCGGGCGTCGCCGTCCAGCCCGCGCCGGGCGCCGCGGGGCTCGCGACCGCCGGCGGCGCCGACAACGGCGCGCTGCTGTACCAGACCGCGCTCACCCCGGCGGGGGCGCTCGCCGCGACGAACGCGAAGTCCGCCCGGTCGTCCGCGACCGGCCCCTCCGGGAAGGTGTCGACGATGACGACCCCGGTCGCGTCCTCGCGCGCGCCGTTCCCGTAGGTCAGCTTCCAGGTCACGCCCTCGCCGGGCTTCACGAGGAGCGGCCCCGTCTTCGTCAGGTACGGATCGGGGAGCGGCGTCGTGACGGACGCCGTCGCCGAGTTCGGGAAGCCCGCGTCCTCGCCGGTCGTCGTCGTCACCGCGACCGTGTTCTCGAGGGTCGTCCCCGGCACCACCGCCGCGCCGACGCTCGCGCCGTAGGTCAGCACGACCGCGCCCGAGCTCCCGGGGATCTCGCCCGCCGCGACGCCCGCCTTCTGCAGCGTCACCGTGAACGAGGTGGCGCCCGCGGCCGGCGGCGCCGACGTCAGCGTCCAGCCGGGCGTCCGCACCGCGAGCGAGCCGCCCACGTACGCGAGCCCCGCCGGCATCGTGTCGGTGACGACCACGCCCTCGGCGCGCCGCGCGTTCTCGTTCGACACCGAGAGCGTGAACGTGACCGCCTCGCCGGAGCGGGGATCGGCCACGTCGACGAGCTTCCGGACGAAGAGATCGGGGTTCGACACGAGCGTCGTGCACGACTGCGACGCGCTGTACGCGCCCGTGTCGTTCTCGGCGATGCCGACCGCGTCGTTCGTCGCGAACGTCCCGGACGTGACCCCCACGAACTCGCCCGGGATCTCGAGCCAGGCCACGTCGAGCGAGGGCTGCACCGGGAAGCTCCAGGTGACGCGCATGCGCCCGTCCTCGAGCATCTCCGTCGCGGTCGACGCGATGGCCGGCGACGACGCGACCGCGCCGAGCTCCGGCACGAAGCCGAGCGGCAGCGTGTCGATGATGGTCACGACGTCGTCCTGGTTCGTCGTGTCGTTCACCCAGTCGATGCGGTAGGTGAACGGCTCACCCGTCGAGATCACCTCCGGGCAGGACTTCTCGAGGGAGAGTCCGGGACGCGCGGAAACGGTCGTGACGACCTGATTGCCGATCGACTGCAGGAGCTCGTCGCTGACGATGAGCGCCTCGTTCTGGAGCACCGTCCCGACGGCCGCCGTCGGGCTCACCTGCACCTCGACGCCGAGGAGCCCGGCGCCGCCGACGCCGAGGATGGCCGGCGAGAACGCCGGGTCGTCCACGAGGAACGCGACCCACTTCGCGCCGGCCGGCGCCTGCACGACCCCGGGCGCGACGGTCGCCGTGCCGCGCGTGAAGTGGGCCCTCACGACCGCGTCGTCGAACGGGAACGACGCCAGGAGCTTCGTCGGGAGCCCGCCGGTCGTCGGCGCGCCCGCGTTGAACGGCGGGCCCTGCGACGAGAACCAGATCTCCGCCGTCTCCGGGGCGCTCGCGGACAGCACGGTCACGCCGTCCGGGAGGCGGTCGACGATCCACGTCTTCGAGGACGGCGCCGTCCCGTGGTTCGTGTAGCGGAGCGCGTAGTTGTAGGTCGTCCCCGGCGCGACCACGGTGAGGTCGACGTCCTTCCGGACCTCGAGCGCGGGCGCCGAGGTGATGGTCGTCTGCTTCGAGGGCGCGGCGGTTATCGGCGCGCACGCGTGGTCGTCCTGCGCGGAGAGCGCCGCCGAGACGCTCATCGCGGTCGCGTTCTTGACGCCGAGCGGCACGCCGAGCGAGAGCGCCACGGCCTTCGCCTGGTTCGGCAGGATCGTCGGCCAGGTCACCGTGATCTCGCCCGGCAGGGCGTAGGTGACCGCGCCGCCGCCCGCGTTGACGCCCACGACGTCGAGGTAGCGCGGGACCCCGTTCGCCGTGATCTGCGGGATGGCGATCCGCGCGCTCACCGCGCGCGCCGTGTCGACCTGGTTGCCCGACGGGTCGAGGTTCAGGACGTTCACGGTCCAGACGCCGGTCTCGCCGGGGTCGATGCTCGACGGCCCCTGCAGGTTCGAGGCGGCGAGGTTCGGGAGCACCGGCTTCACCGCGACCGGCTCGTGGTCCTGCGCGCTGAGCCCGCCGCCGCCGATGGCCGACTCGGCGCCGCCGAGGGGGGTGTAGCGGGCGAAGCGCGCCCACGCCACGTTGTCGACGGTCGCCGTCTGGCAGACCTGCCCGGTGTCGTCCACGCGCACGTTGAAGTCCGCGATCACCGAGGCGGGATCGGCGTCGTTGAAGTACGCCGAGCGGAGCCGCGGGATCCAGAACGCGACCCAGGTCACCGCCGCGGGGCGAGTCGTCGTCCACCCCGCGACCAGGCTGTCGTCGGCGGGCGACGCCGGGTTCGCGAAGAACGCGGGCGGCGTCTCCGTCGCGGCCCCCGTGTAGTACCAGATCGAGCCGTTCGCGCTCGCCGGCAGGGTCGCCGACGAGAACGTGGTCCCGGCCGGCGCGCGGTCGATCATGACGACGTCGTTCAGCGCCGAGACCGCCGAGTTCGCGACCGAGAGCTTGAACGCGATGGTGTCGCCGTAGGTCACGAAGCGGTTCGCGTTGTCGTCGATACCCGTGCGGATCCCCGTCGAGCCGCCCAGGCTGTCGCCCTTCCCGAACGCGAAGCCCGGCGTCGTGTCGACGCCGATGATGATCGGGTGGCACGCGAACATCGGGCCACACGAGCCGCCCGGCGCGCAGGCGTTGGTGCCGGTGACGAGGCGCTGCCCCGAGTCGAAGCCGGCCTCGTGGGCGCCGCCGGCGCAGCTGTTGACCGTGACCGAGCGGTCGTCGACGACCTGGCCGTTGAGCTGGAGGGCGTAGGAGAGGCTCTGCGGCTGCCCGAGCGGGAGGCGCCCGAGGTCCCAGTAGACGCTGTTCGGCGGCACGACCACGCCGTGCACGGTCGCGCCGGTCTCGGTGAACTGGCCGCCGTTCGAGATGGCCGACACGGCGCCGCCGCCGCTCACGGCGCCCTTCGCGACGAAGTCGGCGATGGAGTCCCAGACGACCGCCTCGTTCCAGTCCTGCGCGCCGTTCGGGATCGGCTGGAAGAGCCAGTCGCCGGCCGTGAGGCGCATGGTCACGAGCGCGTCGTTCGGCGCGTAGGCCTGCCCGCCGATGATGTAGGTGCCGCTCGAGCTCTTCGTGAAGTAGCCGCGCGCGGTCGCGGTGATCCGCGTCGTCTTCACGGCGCTCGTCACCGCCGCGCTCGTGTTCGACGCGGCGGCGCTCGCCGCGAACGGGTAGCCGAGGTCCTGCACGAGCCCGTTGGGGCTCCGGAACGTCGCGTAGAGCGCGAACGTGTTGCCCGACGCGAGCGTGGGCCGCTGCCAGTAGACGCTCCCCGCCGGGACGCTCACCGAGCCGATCGAGAGCGGGCCGGGGCCGGCGTGGTACTGCCCGCCCTCGGTCGCCGACACGAACGTGAGCGCCGCGGGCTGGCCATAGCGGTTGTCGACGGGCGCGGGCGCCGGCGCCCAGGCCACGAAGTCGGTCGCGTCGACGTAGGACACGCTCGCGGCCACGCGGATCACGATCCCGTCGCCGGACGGCTTCGACGCCGGCGCGTCGAGCGCGACCGAGAGCACCGAGCGCGGCGTCCAGGTCGCCTTCAGCGCCTTCACGGTCGGCGCGATGGGCGTGCCGACCCGCGAGAGGGCGACCTTGAGGCGGATCGCGGGCGTCGCGGGCGTCACGAGCCCGGCGAGCGAGGCCATGCCGGTGTAGGCGGGGTCGTCGGAGGCTCCGAGCGTGAGCGCGCCGAGCTGAGCGCCGGTCGCCGCGTCGTGCACGGTGACCGTGACGCCGCTCGCCGTCGCGCTCGAGAGGTCGACGTAGACGCGCCCCCACGCGGAGAACGACGTGGGCGTGATGGCCGTCGTGTAGAAGTAGCCGCTCGTGTAGGTCGCGGGCGGGCTCGCGGGATCCGCCGCGAGCGTCACGAGGCGCCCGAAGGGATCGTGGACCACGTGCTCCTGCCCGGGGGCGCCGCCGACCGTGCCCTCCTCGAGGCCGCTCACGTCGGAGAAGCCGTCGGACCAGACGCCGGTGTTCTGGTTCGTCGTGGGCGCGGCCGTCGCGGCGCCCGCGGCGGTGGTGACGAGGGCGAGCGCGGCGACGCGCGCGAACAGGGTGAGGTCCCGCATGGGGTGCTCCGCAGTCCTGCCGCCGCCCGTGGGGGAGCGGTGGCCGATTCTCAATCATGGGCGAATTTCTCCACCCTGCATCATCCGGCGCGTGGCCTCAATCTCGCGCGGGCCGCCGCGCGCCCGGTCATCGTGCTACGACACCGTCCAGGCCGCCGTCGTCGCGAACCGGACGCCCGGGCCGGAAACTCGGACGCGCCGTCCCGCTTGATCTCCGGCGGCCGACTCGCGATAGGTGCGGCGTCCGAGCCGCACCCCGGAGATCGCATGCCCCACCTCCGCTCGAGAGTCGCCGCCCTGGCCGCCTTGGCCGCCCTGACCGCCCTGACCGCGCTCGCGCCCGCCTGTGGCGGCAGCTCGGGCGGCGGTCACAGCGGGATCACCCAGATCGTGGCGTGCCCGGGCGCCCTCGACTGCGGCGTGACCGTCGCCCATGGCTACGTGGGGGGCGAGGCCACGGTCGAGGCGCAGATCCGCCCGGCCGTGAGCGCGGCGTGCCAGCGGCTCCACGCCGAGTGCGCCTACGTCTGCGCGAGCCCCTTCGCGGTCTGCGGCGACACGGTCGCGCAGTGCGTCGAGGACAACGTCAAGCGCTACCTCGACGACCTCGACTACCCCGTCGTGGACGCGACCCTCGCCGCCCGCTGCCGCGTCGACATCCAGGCCGCGGCGTGCACGGACATCCCGCCGAGCACGCCCGCCTGCGACGAGGCGCTCGTCGAGGGGTGCCGCGACGATCGCGACAACCTCGGCGCGCCCTACAGCTTCCTCGCCGCCCCGGCGCTCGCCGCGCTCCCGAGCGAGCTGTCGATCCACCTCTGCGACGGCGTCGAGGAGTGGTTCACGGTCACGCTCGCCCGCGGTGAGAGCCTGCGCCTCCACGCCCGCGAGCCCGAGCCCTCGTTTGGGCACCTCTGGGCCGAGCTCCTCGTCGTCGGCCCGGGCGACGACGAGCCCACCGACCTCCAGTCGAAGTCGATGCGGTGGGGCGACGAGGAGCCGCTCGCGTTCGACGCCGTCGACACGGCCGGGAGCTACCTCGTCCGCCTCGAGCTGAGCTCGGTGCCGACGCTCGATCTCACGCTCACCGTCGAGGCCGTCGCGGCCGCGCCCTGAGTCCGCTGGATGCGTCTCCGTGGTTACCGGAGGTTGCGGCTCAGCCGTCGGTCCCGCGGTCCGCGCGGCCGAGCGCGTCCGCGACCCCCTGGAGGGCGAGCCACCACTGCGCCCGCGGGCGCTCGTTGCCGAGGTCGACCATGCGCGGGAAGTCCTGGAGGTCCCAGAAGCGCGTCTTCCCGCCGTCGAGCCCGACGAACGAGCTCGTCCCGGGCTCGCTCCCGCCGGCCTCGGCGATGAGGTGGTCGATGCACTCCCCGGCGAGGCGCGTCGCGTGGATCCGGTCGAACGGCGTCGGCGCGCCGCCCTGCTGCAGGTGGCCGAGGATCGCCACGCGCACGTCGAACAGATCGCCCGACTCCTCCTCGTAGAGGGCGCCCATGAAGCGCGCGTCGTAGACGTCGTTCGCCATCTCGTTGCGGATCACGAGCCCGAGCCGCCGCCCCGCGAGGAACCCGCGCTTCAGCGCCTCGACGTCGCCGAGGAGGTCGCCCACCGTGACGCCGCGCTCGTGCAGGTACGCCCGCTCCGCGCCGCTCGCGAGCGCGCTCATCATCGCGAGGTAGCCGCAGCGCCGCCCCATCACCTCGACCACGAAGCAGCGGTGCTGCGCGCTCGCCGACAGGCGGATCCGGTCGAGCGCCCAGACGATCGAGTTCAGCGCCGTGTCCGCGCCGATCGACAGCTCCGACCCCGGGAGGTTGTTGTCGATGCTCGCCGGCAGGCAGACGATCGGGATGTCGCAGGCCGGGTAGTTGCCGCGCTCGTGGTAGATCGCGTGCGCCCCGACGTAGGCCGTCCAGCCGCCGACGACCAGGAGCCCGTCGATGCGCTCGTTCTCGAGCGTGCGCGCGATGGCGTAGAGCTCCTTCCCGACGAGCTTCGTGCGGCGCGCGCCGAGCTCCGACCCGCCGCGCGACACCCAGCCGGAGACGTCCATCCAGCCGAGCGGCCGCACGTGCCCCTCGATGAGCCCCTGGAAGCCGTTGTCGACGCCGAGCATCTCGTGCCCCTTGTCGAGCCCGATGCGCACCGCCGCGCGCACGGCCGCGTTCATCCCGGGCGCCGGCGCGCCGGCGTTGAGCACGGCGAGGCGCAGGCGACGCGGCTTCGGCTCCGACGCGCTCGGGCGCGCCTGGAGCATCGTGCGCAGGATCGCGTGCCCCTCCTTGAAGCCGTGCCCCCGGAGGGCCATCGCGCGCGGGTAGTCGTGCGCGCGGATCGCCTCGACCACGGCGTCGTTCTGGGCGAGGCACTCGGCGAGCGGCACGTGCACGACGCGGTTCCCGCGCGTCCCGATGACGACCGGCGCGTCGCCCACGGTGTCGTCGATGAGCGCCTGCGCGGCCGCGTGCCCGAGGATGGTGCCGAGGTTGCGGTCGAACGCGCTCGGCGCCCCGCCGCGCTGCACGTGGCCGAGGACGGTCACCCGCACCTCGCCGCCGAAGCCGCGCTCGACGACCTGCTTCACCTGATCGGCGGTGATCGGGTTGCCGTCGCTGTCGCACGCCCCCTCGGCGAGCACGATGACCGGGTTCCGGCGCCCCTCGTCGCGGCCGTCGAGGAGCTCCTGGAGCATGTGCTGCTCCCAGCCGCCCGCGGGCGGTGGGTCCTCCGGGAGGAACACGTAGTCGGCGCCGCCGGCGATGCCCGCCATGAGGGCGAGGTAGCCGCACTTCCGCCCCATCACCTCGACGACGAACGTGCGGCGGTGGCTCCGCGCCGTGCTCGACAGCGCGTCCATCGCCTCGGTGATGCGGTGGAGCGCCGTGTCGGCGCCGATGGTCATGTCCATCCCGGCGATGTCGTTGTCGATGGACCCGACGAGCCCCGCGACCTTGAGCGCCGGGTGGCGCGCGGCGACCTCGGCCGCGATGACGCCGGCCGCGACGAGCTCCGCGCCGAGCTCCTGCCACTCCTCGCTGAGCCGCATCGCGCCGGTGAGGCTGCCGTCGCCGCCGATGACGACGAGCCGGTCGATGCCGTGGGCGAGGAGGTTCTTCGCCGCCTGGCGCCGCCCGTCGCGCTCGCGGAAGGCCTTGCAGCGAGCCGTCCCGAGGGCGGTCCCGCCGAGCTCGAGGACGCTCGAGACGTCGCCCCAGCGCGCGAGGCGGATGAGGTCGCCCCCGTCGAGGAGCCCCTGGTAGCCCTCGTGGATGGTGTAGATCTCGGCGTCCCGGTTGAGCGCCGTGCGCACGACCGCGCGCACGGCCGCGTTCATCCCGGGCGCGTCGCCCCCGCTCGTGAGAACCCCCAGCCGCGGCATGGAAACCTACCTCGCGTCGTCGTGGCGCGCGGCAGCGGGTGGCCACCGCGCGCGGCGAAGCCTATCACGGCGCGTTCCGGCGCGCAGCGGCGACGTGAGGGGGCTTCGGAGGGCGGATCGCTCAGACGTCGACGAGGTCCACGCGCGTGATGACGTCGGACTTCCCGAGCGGGACGCCGTTGTGGCGCAGGATCGCGTAGACGTGGTTCAGGTGGAAGAAGAAGTTCGGGAGCTGGAGGTCGCGCACGTAGCTCCGCCCGACGGCGCCCTTGCCGGGGCGGAAGGGCAGGGGGACGACGCGCTCCTCGGCGCCCTCGAAGGCGCTCTCCGGCACCGACTCGACGAACGCGAGCGCCGAGGCGACGCGCGCCGCGAGCTCGGGGAAGGTCTGCTCGGTGTCGGCGTGCACGGGCGGCGGCGTGCCGGTCACGCGCGCGACCGTGAACTTGGCGGTGTCGCA
Organism: Deltaproteobacteria bacterium; assembly: GCA_020632715.1. Taxonomy (GTDB): domain Bacteria; phylum Myxococcota_A; class UBA9042; order PHBI01; family PHBI01; genus JACKFA01. Next base: position 459,506 of record JACKFA010000008.1, on the reverse strand, counting down.
GGCGGCCTGCACCTGCTTCCGGAGGTCGTACTGGTCGGGCGCGAGGCGCGCCGTGACGAGGTTGTCGACCGGGTAGCCCTTGCGCTCGGCCTCGGCCTTGGCCTTGTCGAGCCAGCCCTGGAGGTTCCCGAGCATGTGGCGGAAGAGGGGCACGGTCAGGTCGTACATGGAGGTCGGCATCGGCGCTCTCGGGCTTGGGTGTGCAATCGTCATCACGCCGATGACAGAACCTGTCAAGGGCGCCCCGTGGCGGTGAGCTTCAGCCCGGCGATCGCGACCACGAGCAACGCGAGGAACCCGGCGCGCGCGAGGGTGAGGGGCTCGCGGAAGAGGACGACGCCGAGGAGCGCCGCCCCCACGGCGCCGACGCCGACCCACACGGCGTAGGCCGTGCCGATCGGGATCGTCCGGGTCGCGCTCGCGAGGAGCCACATGCTCACGACGATCGCCGCGATGGTGAGCGCGCTCGCGACAGGGCGCGTGAACCCGTGCGTGTATTTGAGCCCGACGGCCCAGCCGGCCTCGAACAGCCCCGCGACGATGAGCATCCACCACGCCATGACGCACCTCCCGAGCCCGTGGCTCGCTCCGATGCGTCGTCTTGTCGTCCCGGGTACGGCGCGTCTCGTCCGGTTCGCGACCGACCTCGACCGCGACACGCTCCCCTATAGCGACGAGCGCCCGCGGTGTCACGCCTCGGTCAGTACCCCGCGAGGCGCGCCCAGCGATCCCGGTGCCACGCGGCGTCGCCGTAGCTCTGCGCGGCCACCCGGGCGCGCTTCAGGTAGAGGCCGACGTCGTGCTCGTCGGTCATGCCGATGCCGCCGTGCATCTGCACGGCCTCGTCCGCGATCAGGGCGAACGCGTCGCTCGCGCGCGCCTTCGCGAGCGAGGCCGCCTGCGCGAGGGCCTTCGCCGGGACGCCCGCCTGGTCGGCCGTCCGCGCGGCCGCCATCACCACCGAGCGCGTGAGCTCGAGCTCGACGAACGCGCGCGCCGCGCGGTGCTGGAGCGCCTGGAAGCTCCCGATGGGCACCCCGAACTGCCGCCGCTCGCGGAGCCACGCGAGCGTCATCTCGAGCGCCGCCGCCATGCCGCCGAGCATCTCCGCGGCGAGGCCTATCGTCGCGCGATCGAGGACGCCTCCGAGGGCGGCGACCCCGGGCAGCGCGGCGTCCTCGCCCACCTCGACCCCCGCGAGCGCGACGCGCGCCACCGGGTGCGCGTCCACGCGGTCGAGCGCCTCGCGGGTGAGCCCGGTCGCGCCCGCCTCCACGAGGAAGAGGCGCGGCTCGGGATCGCCCCCGACCCGGGCGCTCACGATGAGGACGTCGGCGTTCGCGCCGGCCACCACCTCGCGCTTCTCGCCCGTCAGGCGGTAGCCGCCGCCCGGCTGCGCCTCGGCGACCGTCATGCACGGGATCCCCGGCGCGGGCCGGTGCGGCCCCTCCTGCCACGCGAGCGTCGCGAGCGCCTCGCCCGTCGCGAGCCGCGGGAGGAAGCGGGCCTTCTGCGCCTCGCTGCCCGCGGCGTCGATGGCCCCCGCCCCGAGGAGGAGCGCGGCCCCGACAGGCTCCGGGCCGAGCCCCCGCCCGAGCTCCTCGAGCACGAGCGCGAGCTCCGCGAGCCCGAGCCCGGCCCCGCCGTGCGCCTCGGGGATCGTGAGCCCGAGCCAGCCGAGCTCTCCCATCTCGGCCCAGAGCTCGCGCGAGAAGCGCGCGTCGGGGGCGGCGTCGCGGAGGCGTCGGAGGCGCCTCGCGCCGTCCTTCCGCAGCATGTCCTTCGCCGTGTCGCGGATGAGCTTCTGCTCGTCTGTGAGCGCCAGGTTCACGCGGCACCTCCGGCGTCCGGGAGCCCGAGCACCCGCTTCGCGATGATGTTGAGCTGGATCTCGCTCGTGCCGCCCTCGATGGTGTTGCCGCGCGAGCGGAGCCAGTCGCGGGTGAGGCCGAGCGCGCCGTCGTCGTAGGCGTCGCCCGACCAGCCGAGCCCGTCGGCGCCGGCGATCTCGACCGCGAGCTGTCGCCGCCGCTGGTTCAGCTCGGTGCCGTAGACCTTGAGGATCGAGCTCTCGGGCCCGGGCGGCTGGCCGGCGCGCGCGTTGTCCTGCAGGCGCTGCACGGTCAGCATGAAGGCGCGCTCGTCCATCGCCGACTGCGCGATCCTGTCGCGCACGAGCGGGGCCTCGAGCGACCCCTCGGGGGGGCCGAGCCCGGCCGCCCGCGCGAGCGCGAGGAGCTCCTGCTGGCCGCCGAGGACCGACCGCGCGAACACCTCGCCGACCATCGTGCGCTCGTGCTGGAGGAGCGCCTTCGCGACGGTCCAGCCGGCGTTCACGCCGCCGATGACGTCCCGCGCCTCGGCGCGCACGTCGTCGAAGAAGACCTCGCAGAAGGGTGACGCGCCCGAGATGAGCTTGATCGGCTTCGTCGTGACCCCCGGCGACGCCATGTCCACGAGGATGAAGGAGATCCCCTCCTGCTTCCGCGCGCCCGGGTCCGTGCGCACGAGGCAGAAGATCCAGTCGCTCTTCTCGGCGTAGGAGGTCCAGATCTTCTGGCCGTTGATGACGTACTGCTCGCCGTCGCGCACGGCGCTCGTCTGGAGCGAGGCGAGGTCGGAGCCCGATCCCGGCTCGCTGTAGCCCTGGCACCAGCGGATCTCGCCCTTGATGATGCCTGGCAGGTGCTGGCGCTTCTGGGCCTCGGTGCCGAACTGGAGGAGCGTCGGGCCTATCATCACGAGCCCGAAGCCGATGAGCGGTGCCGGCAGCTTCAGGCGCTTCAGCTCCTCGGCGAGGACGGCCGCCTCCTTCCGCGAGAGCCCGCCGCCGCCGTACTCGGCGGGCCACGTCGGCGCCGTCCAGCCGCGCGCCGCCATGCGCTCGAGCCAGACGCGGTGGTCGTCCGACTCGAAGTCGCCGCGCCGGCCGCCCCACGTGCCGTGGAACATGTCGCCGGGGCGCCCGCGGAGCGAGGCGGGGGCGTTGTCTTCGAGCCAGGCGCGGGTGTCCGCGCGGAACGCGTCGAGGTCGACACGCGACATGGGCAGCTCCTCCGGGGCGTCGGGACGGGGGGATGATGCCCGCCCACTGCCGCCCGCGCAATCGCGGGCCGGGCGGCGCCCGGAGGAGCGCCCGCGCGCGGCTCACGCGGCGGCGGCGTGGCGCGGGCCGCACCCGGAGAGGTGCGCGACCACCTTCTCGCGCTGCTCGGGGGTGAGGAGCGCGTGGAGGCGCTCGACCGCGCCGAGCACGATGTCCTTCACGCGCGAGAGCGCGGCGAGCTGCGCGTCGGCGAGGCCGGTCGCGACGTCGCGATCGAACTCCTCCTGGTCGAAGAGCGAGGCGAGGTCGCCGCGCCAGTCGGGGCGCAGCTCGCGGACCGCGTCGCGCACCTCGCGGAAGAGCTCGCGCGCCGCCTTCCGCTGCTCCGACGACAGGTCGAGCGACGCGAACATGTGCCACGCGCGCCGGCGCCGCGCCCACGGGGGGCCGCCGAAGCCGCGCCCGCCGGGGCCGAAGCCCGGGCGCCCGCCCATGCGGCGCATGCGGCGACGCCAGGCGAAGCCGAAGGCGATGCGGAGGAGCGCCGCGCTGACGATGATGCCGAGGAGTACCTGAACGAAGACCATCTCTCTCTCCCGGCCCGTGGGGGCCAACCTGTTGCTCGGCCGCCCTCGCGGCCACGGAGAAAGAGCTACGCCCCCCAGGTGAAGCCCGGGTCGAGCGATTGTTAAGCTCGCGTAAAGCTGGCGGGCCTGGGCTCAGAGGCCGAGCGGCAGCCTCAGCTCGACCCGGAAGCCCGAGGACACCGGCGGCGCCTCGATGAGCCCGCCGTGCACCTCGGCGACGCGCCGCGCGAGCGCGAGCCCGAGGCCGTAGCCGCTGACCTCGGCGCGGGCGCGCCCGCCGCGGGAGAAGGGCTCGAAGAGGCGCTCCCGCTCGGCGTCCGGGACCCCTGGGCCGGCGTCGGTGACGGACAGCACGAGCTCGTCGGCGACGCGCTCGGCGGCGAGCACGATGGGGGCGGCGCCGTGCTTCTTCGCGTTGTCGACGAGGTTCCAGAGCGCGCGGCGGAGGAGCGCCCCGTCGGCGAGGAGGGTCTTCGGGGCGCGGCGCGTCTCGAGCTGCACGGTGAAGCCGCCGCCGGGCGCCGTGGCGGCGCGCGCCACGAGCTCGTCGAGGAGGGGGGCGAGGGGGACGGCGCCGAGGGTCGGCGGGACGCCCGTGGCGTCGAGGCGCGCGGTCGTCAGCACGTCCTCGATGAGGCGGTCGAGGTCGACGAGGTCGGCCTCGATGGCGGCGAGGCGCGGCTCGTTCTCGGCGGTGCGCGGGACGAGCTCGAGCGCGACGCGCATGCGCGCGAGGGGCGAGCGGAGCTCGTGGCTCACGTTCGCGAGGAGCTCGGAGGAGCCGCGCACGAGGCGCTCGATGCGGTCGGCCATCTCGTTCCAGGCGACGCCGAGCTCGAGGAGCTCGTCGAGGGGGCCGCTCTCACCGCGCTCGCGCCGCTTCTGGACCCAGGGGGCCCAGGCGGGCGGCACCTCGACGCGGTGCGACAGGTCGCCGGCGCCGAAGCGGCGCGAGGCCTCGGTGACGCGCTCGATGGGGCGGGCGAAGCGGCGGGCCATGCCGCGCATGGCCATGCCGACGAGGAAGACGACGCCGAGGCCGACGAGGAGCGCCTGGAGACCGCCCCACGGCGACGTGGCGAGGACGGTCGCGCCGACGCCGGCGAGCGCGAGCAGCACGACGAAGGCCGCGACGAGGCGCCAGTAGAAGCGGCGGATGGGGCGCGGGCGGCGGAAGGGCGGCCCGCCGCTCGTGCGGAAGGGGCCCGTGCGCGCGCGGCGGCGCCGGCGGCGCGCGGAGGCGGCCTCGCGCTCGTCGCCCGGGGGGGCCGCGCTCATGGGGCGGCCTCGCCGCGCAGGAAGACGTAGCCGACGCCGCGCACGGTGCGGATGTGGCGCGGCGAGCGCGGGTCGTCGCCGAGCTTCTGCCGGAGCTTCGAGACGTGCACGTCGATGGAGCGGTCGAAGGTCTCGAACTCGCCGTCCTTCAGGCGGTCGAAGAGGTGCTCGCGCGTGAGCACGCGGCCGCGGGCGGCCACGAGGAGGACGAGGAGGTCGAACTCGAAGCGGGTGAGGTCGACGGGCGCCCCGTCGAGCGTCACCGCGCGCGCGGCGCGGTCGATGACGAGGCCGTCGGCCTCGAGGCGGTCGCCGGGCGCCGGGGTGGCGGCGGCCGGGGCGGCGCGGCGGAGCACCGCGCGGATCCGGGCGACGAGCTCGCGCGGGTTGTAGGGCTTGCCGAGGTAGTCGTCCGCGCCGAGCTCGAGGCCGACGATGCGGTCGACGTCGTCGCCGCGGGCCGTGAGCATGATGATCGGGACGCGCGCGGTGCGCGGCTCGGCGCGGAGGCGCCGGCAGACCTCGAGCCCGTCGACGCCGGGCAGCATGAGGTCGAGCAGCACGACGTCCCAGCGCGAGCCGTCGCGCACGGCGGCGAGCGCGCCCTCGCCGTCGCCGACGAGGGTGGCCTCGATGTCGTTCTGCGCGAGGTAGTCGCGGACGAGCTCGGCGAGGCGGCGATCGTCGTCGACGAGCAGCGCGCGGATGGCGTTCCCGGGCATGAGCGCGAGCGTGGGCACGAACGGGGACGCGGTCAATTCACGCTCGCGCCCCGCGAACGCGTGAAGAAATGACTATGGCGTCGCGGCCCGCGACCGCGGCATGCTCGTCGGATCCCGCACGCCCATGAGCAGTCCGATGACGCTCCTCGCCGCCCGCGCCGACGTGATCGGCGTCCTCGAGGCCCTGTACGAGCCGGCGCCCGATCTCGAGCGCTGGTCCCGGCGCGCCCTCGGCGCGTTCACGTCGCTCCTCGCGGACCCGCTCACGCCGAGCCTCGGGGTCGTCGCCCACGGCGACGACTTTGCCGGGCCGACGCCCCTCGCGGCCGTGGTCGGAGGGGGCGCGGTCGATGACCTCAGCCCCGGGTTCGCGGCGCAGCTCCGCTGCCTCGGGCGCGAGGGGATGCGCGCGGTCTACTACCCCGGCCCGACGGTCACCACCTACCGCGCGAGCGAGGCGCACATCACCGGCGAGGGGCTCGCCATCCTGCGAGCGTACCGCGCGGCCGTCGGGGCGCCGGACGGGTCCGTTCTGTTCGCCTACCCGCGCCCGGGGCTCGTGGTCGTCGTGTCGAGCTGGGCGAGCGAGGTCGTCCACCTCGCGCGCGGTGAGCGCCGCGTCCTCGAGCGGGTCGCGGGGCACCTCGACACCGCGGCGCGGCTCCAGGTGGCCCCCGAGGCGGCGGTCGCCGCGGTGCTCTCCCCCGCGGGTCGGTTCGTCCACGTCGCCGACGCCGCGGTCGCGGCGCGGCGTGAGCGGCTCGCGGCCCACGTCGCGCAGGTCGAGCGCGCGCGCCTCGAGCGCCACCGGCGCGAGCCCGCGGCGATCGACCACTGGCAGGCCCTCATCGTCGGCCGCTACAGCGTCGTGCCGCGCGAGGACACCGACGGCAAGCGCTACTACCTGCTCGTCCACAACGCCCCGCGCGCCGAGCCGCACGCGCGCTTCACGGCGCGTGAGATCGACGTCGTGCGCCTCGCCGCGCGCGGGGTCACCGGCAAGGGCATCTCCTACGCGCTCGGCCTGTCGCCTAGCGCCGTCTCGACGGCGCTGCAGCGGGCCGCCGCGAAGGTGGGCCTGCGCTCGCGGACGGCGCTCCTCGCGGTCGTCGGGCCCATGTTCGGGGCGGCCGGGGCGGCCGGGGCGGCCGGCGGCGACGTCGACCGCGCCGCCCTGACGCCTGCCGAGCGCGACGTCCTCTCCCTCCTCCGCCGCGGCATGAGCAACGAGGAGATCGCGTCCGCGCGGGCGCGCTCGCGCCGGACGGTCGCGAACCAGGTCGCGTCGCTCCTCCAGAAGACCGGGGCGCCGTCGCGGCGGGCGCTGGCGGCGGTCGGGCCGTGAGCGGCGCCGCAGGCTGACACGGCGCTCTTCGCGGCGCTCTGTGCCGTATCGCCCGGTCGATTGAAAATGGGGTTGCGACGCGAGGAAGGCGCTGGCAGGGTGGGACTATACCCCGTGTTATACTGCCGCGGCGCGGGCGTCGCGAACGGAGTCCAGCCATGCCGCAGCACCGCTTCGTGCGCGCCTCCGCGCTATGTCTCGCGTTCCTCGCCGCGTCGTGCGGGGACGACGGCGGCGGGGCCGCCACCGACACGGCGACGACGGTGGACACCCAGACGCCCGCGGACACTGCCACGCCCGCCGACACTGCCACGCCCGCCGACACGGCGCCGGCGGACACCGCCGACGCGGCGGACACGAGCGCCTCCGCGCCCCCGATCGGTCTCGTCTACGTCCAGCGCGCCGGCGTCGGGGTCGCGTCGTACCACTTCGTCGCCGCGGACGACGTCCACGTGGACTACACCCGGCTCGACGCGCTCGGCAACAAGCTCGACAGCGGCGCGTCCTTCCCCGCGACGAAGCCGTTCGTGAACCCATCGCTCGACGTCGCGGCTCGCCGGTTCACCGGGACCATCGACTTCTCGCCCGACACGTTCCTCGGCGCGGACCGGATCGAGTACGACATGCGCTTCTCGGAGGACTTCTCGGAGATCGTCGGCGGCACAGCCGTCTTCGTCTCGGCCTCGGGCGCGGGGCAGACCCACACGTTCGGGACGGACCTCCACTACCGCGCGGTGACGGCGACGAACCCCGAGCCGTGGGCGAGCGTCGTCGCCTGTCTCGGGACGCCGCTGCCGCTCGACCACGTCGTCTTCGTCCGCGTCTTCTCGGACGCCGCGTGCACCGCGCCTACGGAGCAGGTCATCGCGTTCCCCGTCGACGACCGCTACGGCTGTTGCGGCTCCTACAACCAGGCGAGCGCCTCCTTCGACGGGTTCTCCTGCAGAAACGGCCGCTTCTCCTTCACGATGGCCTACAACGCGTGCGAGGAGGCGAGCCAGGTGAGCGGCGAGGCGACGACCTCGGCGACCGGCTGCGAGCCGTTCTCGCTGCTCGGCGGGCTCTACCTCCGCGTCATGCCGGGCGGCGCCTGCGCCGACTGATTGAGAAGGAGCCCGCTCATGCGACGAGCCTCGAACATCGCGCTTGCCTGCGTCCTCATGGGGGCGTGCGGCGGGGAGGGCGCCCAGGGCGACGCCTCCGACGCCACGGCCCCCGCCGACGTCGACACGGCCGCGCCCGCGGACACGACCTCGCCCGACGGAGACACCGTCGACGGCGACACCGCGACCGGCCCGCTCGCGACCTGCGACGGCCCCGCGGCGATCCATGTCGAGCGCGAGGCGGGCGACGCCCCCGAGGTCATCGCCTACGCGAACGGCGACCTCGCCATCCGCGGCTACGCGAGCCGCTGCGGCGACGACGGCGACGTCGACGCCTTCACGCTCCGCGGCTGCCTCGGGCCCCTCAGCGCGTGGCTCACCTGGGCCGAGGGCGCGAGCACGCTCGACGTCCGGATCGCGGTCCCCGCGCAGGACGGCCTCGTCCTCGACAGCGCGGGGGAGCCCGCGGGCCACGTCCTCACGGCCGACCTCACGGCGCCCGCGGGGGGCGGCCCGCTCGACGTCGAGGTCACCGTGCGCTGCCGCGCGGGCGAGCCGACCGCGTGGTCGCTCGTCCTCGACACGGCGTCCACAGCACCCGTCCCGACGGCCGACAACGGCTGGCCGCTAGACCTCTACCCGGCGGACTACGCCGTCTGCGAGGACGGGCGCTTCCCGCGCATCGAGGGGGCGCTCGACGAGTACGGCGCCACCGACGTCTCCCTCGGCCAGTTCTACGGCGACATGCTCCTCGTCGAGGTGGGCGGCGTGTGGTGCTACCCGTGCACGCTCTTCGCGCGGGAGTCGGCGGCGCTCCACGACGAGGTCGAGGCCCTGAGCGACGCGTGGGGCTTCTCGATCGTGGAGGTCCTGCTCGAGAACATCCACCAGGAGAGCCCCGCCGCGACCCTCGACGCCGCCGAGTGGGCGCTCGCCTACCGCGTCTCGGAGCCGGTGCTCGCGGGCGCCCAGGTCAGCGGGCCGCTCGCGGACGGCGGCACCTGCGCCCCGCTCCGGCCGTCGTTCCCCGACTTCTACATCGTCGATCCGCTGGGCGGGATCCGCGGGACCGTCGCGGGGTACGGCGGGACCGAGCCGCTGCGGCAGCGCGTCGTCGCCGGGTGGCAGGCGTTCATCGCGGAGAACCCGGGCTGGGTGAGCCCGCGCTGCGCGGGTGTCGCCGGCGAGGAGACGCTCTGCCCCTGCGCCGACCCGGCGCCGCGCGACGGGGAGCCCGACGCCGACGGCGACGGCGTGCGCGACGCCTGCGACCGCTGCGCGAGCGGCGGCGACCGGCTCGACCTCGACCGGGACGGGATCCCCGACGCGTGCGACGACACCCCGGGCTACGAGGGCCCCGATCCCGTCGTGATCACGGCCATCCGGGTCGACGGCTACTTCGGCTACGACGGGGGCGCGACGGTCATGGGGTACCAGAGCTCCGGCTCGAGCGAGCTGCCCTTCATCCGGCTCTCCATCGAGACCGAGAACGCGGGTCGCTGCAGCATCGTCCGCGTCCTCGACGGCGCCACGACGACCGCGATCCCGGAGCGCTACCAGACGTCGGGGGCGGCGGGCGGGCCCCCGCGGATCCTCATGGGGTGGAGCACCGCGGGCGGCAGCACCTTCCGCGAGACCATCTGCGACGAGCGGCTCGACCTCCCGCTCGCCGGCGACGCCCTCCTCGAGGAGCTCTCCGCGATCGACTGGGGGGTCGTCGTCTTCGACAGCTGTGGCGTCGCGGGCTGCGAGCGGCGGGACGACGAGCTCTGGCGGTTCTGGGGCTGCCCCGACGACCCGTACTGCGAGGAAGCGATGGGCGCGGCCGTCTGGTTCGGGGACAGCGGCCTCATCACGACCAAGGCGCTCGAGACGGCTGGCTTCGTCACGGCCCAGCCGTACTCCGGGCCCGACTCGCTCGTCTACGACGCGCTCGCGTCGCACCTGCCGCTCCCGACGCTGCAACCGGCGCTGCCTCGCGCGGTCTACAACGTGAACGTCGGCGTGTTCCCCGATGAGCTCTACGAGCGGCTCCTGCCGAACCTGAGCCCGCCCGGCGAGTAGGGGCGCCGCGGGCGGGGCGGGGGAGGCGAGCCCGGCGCTTCCGGCGTGCGCGGGCGCCGTCGCCGCGCTATGGTCCGCGCTTCTCTCGTCAAGCGAGCTCTCCATGCGCCTCCCGTACGCCCCCGCCGCGCTGGCTCTCCTCGCGCTCGCCGCCTGCGGCGAGAAGGCCCCCGCGCCGAACCCGGGGAGCACGGCGCCGCCGCCGTCCTCGGCCACCGCGGACGCGACCGCCCCCGCCGCGGCGACCCCGCCGTGCGCGCCGGAGAAGGGGCCGCGCCCGACGGCGCCTGCGCCGGCGGTCGAGGACGCGCACCCGGGCTTCCTGACGGCCTGGGCCGAGACGCTCCGCTTCCGCCTCGGGCGGCCGAAGGGCTTCCACGTCACGAAGGACGGCAGCGCCGTGCTCTTCCTCCGATCGGGCCCGCGCAGCTTCGTCAACGACCTCTGGCAGCTCGACGTCGCGACCGGCGAGGAGCGCGTCGTCGCCACGGCGGACCTCGTCCTCGGCGGCGCCGCCGAGAACCTGACGCCCGAGGAGAAGGCCCGCCGCGAGCGCGCTCGCATGCTCACGAAGGGGATCGCGACGTTCTCGCTCACGAAGGACGAGGCGCGCCTCTTCTTCCCGCTCTCGGGCTCGCTCTACCTGATGGAGCGCGGCACGGGCCACGTGACCGAGCTCCCGGCGCCGCCGGGCTTCCCCATCGATCCGCGGCTCGCGCCCGACGACAGCGGCGTCGCCTGCGCCATCGACGGCGAGGTCTGGGTCCTCGACCTCCCCGACGGGACGAGCTGGCGGAAGCTCACCGACGCCGGCGGGCGCCCCGCCGTGACGAACGGCGTCGCCGAGTTCGTCGCGCAGGAGGAGATGGACCGGATGCACGGCTTCTGGTGGTCGCCCACGGCCGACCGGATCCTGTATCAGGAGAACGACGAGGCCGCGGTCGAGGAGGTGACCATCGCCGACCCGATGCACCCGGAGAAGGCGGCGTACACGTCGCGCTACCCGCGGCCCGGGAAGGAGAACGCGAAGGTGCGGCTCGGGCTCATCGCGCGCGCCGGCGGTGACACGACGTGGCTCACCTGGGACCACGAGCGCTACCCCTACCTCGCGACCGTGGCGTGGCGCGACGACGGCCCGCTGACGCTCGTCGTGCAGTCGCGGCGCCAGGACGAGGAGGCGGTCCTCGTCGTCGACCCCGCGACGGGCGCGACGACGCCGATCCACGTCGAGAAGGACGACGCCTGGCTCAACATCGACCAGGCGGTGCCGCGCTGGCTCCCGGGGGGTGAGGCGTTCCTCTGGACGACGGAGCGCGACGGCGACGGGCAGATCGAGGTGCGCGACGGCGAGGGCGCGCTCGTGCGCACGCTCCTCCCGCCGGGCTTCGGCTTCCGCCGGCTCGCGGCCGTGAAGGACGGGCAGGCGCTCGTCGAGGCGTCGGCCGAGCCGACGGAGCAGCAGGTCTACCTCGTCGACCTCGCCGGGAAGGAGCCGCCGAAGCAGCTCACGGACGGCGCTGGCTACATGAGCGTCCTGGCCGGTGAGCCGGGCGCCTGGGTGCGGGGGACGGAGTCGCTCGAGGCGGCGCCGGCGGTGGCGTTCGTGCGCGCCGGGGCGGAGCCTTCGCCGATCGCCTCGAAGCAGGAGACGCCGCCGTTCTCGCCGAAGGTGGAGGTGCTCGCGCTCGACCACCCGCGGGCCTTCCGGGCGGCGATCGTGCGCCCGCAGGACTTCGACGAGGCGCGGCGCTACCCGGTGATCCTCTCGGTGTACGGCGGGCCGCACTACCGGATCGTCGAGAAGAAGCGGGACAACTGGATCTTCCCGCAGTGGCTCGCGGATCAGGGCTACATCGTGGTGTCGTTCGACGGGCGCGGTACGCCGGGTCGCGGCCGGGCGTGGGAGCGGGCGATCAAGGGCGACCTCATCTCGGCGCCGCTCGGCGATCAGGTGGAGGCCCTGCAGGCCGCCGCGCGCCACGTGCCGCAGATGGATCTCTCGCGGGTGGGCGTCACCGGGTGGTCGTTCGGCGGCTACTTCGCGGCGCAGGCGGTGCTACAGCGGCCCGACGTGTTCACGGCGGGCGTCGCCGGGGCGCCCGTGACGGACTGGCGCGACTACGACACGCACTACACCGAGCGCTACCTCGGGCTCCCCGAGGACGCGGGCGATCCCTACGGGCAGAGCTCGGTGCTCACGCACGCGCAGAAGCTCCAGCGGCCGCTCCTCCTCATCCACGGCACGGCGGACGACAACGTCTACTTCTCGCACAGCCTGAAGCTCATGGACGCGCTCCTCCGCGCGCACCAGCACGCGGAGCTGCTCCCGCTCGCGGGCTTCACGCACCTCGTCGCCGAGCCGGAGATGACGCAGGTCCTCTACGATCGCGTCCGCGCCTTCTTCGCCGCGCACCTGTCCCCCGAGAGCGGCGGCGCGGCCTCGCCCGACGCGGCCTCGCCCGACGCGGCGCCGTAGCGCGGGCCTCGCGCGGCGACGCCACGCCGCGGTGGACGCGAGCCGGCTCGCCGCGCCATCATCCGGGGATGCGCTCCATCCTCGTGTTCTCGCTCCTCGCGCTCGCCGCGTGCTCTGGGTCCGGCTCCGGCTCGGGCTCCGGCCCAGAGACCGCCGACGTCGCGGACACCGCCTCCGCCGACGCCGCGGACGCCACCTCCAGCGACGACAGCGCGCAGGACGACGTCCTCGACGGCGCGGGCGATCCCGACGCCGCCGCCGACACGCTCGTCATGGACACCACGCCCGCCCCGACCTGGGAGCTCCCGCCGCCGACCGAGCTCGGCGGCAAGCGCCCCGCCGCCCTCCGCCTCCCGCCCGGCTACGACGGCGCCGAGGCGCTCCCCGTGGTCTTCCTCCTCGGCGGCTACTGGAACCTCGCCTCCGATCTCGACGACTGGATCGACCTCTCGGGCCGCGTCGCCGAGCGCGGCTTCGCCCTCGTCCTCCCCGACGGCACCCTCGACTCCGACGGCGCCCCCTTCTGGAACGCCACCGACACCTGCTGCGACTACGACGGCTCCGGCGTCGACGACGTCGGATACCTCACGGACCTCCTCGACGAGCTCGCCCGCCGCGTCCACATCGACCCCGACAAGGTCGCGTTCGTCGGCCACTCGAACGGGGGCTTCATGGCCTACCGCATGGCCTGCGAGATGCCGCGTCGCGTCGCCGCCGTCGCGAGCCTCGCCGGCTCCGGCTTCCTCGACCCGTCCCTCTGCCACGCCGACGCCCCGGTCTCGGTCCTCCAGGTCCACGGGCTCGAGGACGACGTCATGCCCTTCGACGGCGACGACGAGGCCCCCGGCGCGCTCGAGATGATGGACCGCTGGGGCGCCCGCGCCGGCTGCGACCTCGGCACCTTCCACACCGATCCGAAGACCTACGAGCTCGTCGACGACGGCGTCCCCAACGAGACCACCATCGCCCGCTTCCACGCCGGCTGCGACGCCGCCTACGACCTCCAGCTCTGGGAGCTCGAGGGCAACGACCACTACCCCGAGTTCCGCCCGGCCTTCACCGAGCGCCTCCTCGACTGGGTCCTCGCCCGCTCGCGCCCGCGTTGACACGGGGCCGGCCGCGCGGAATCGCCCGCGCGCCCCGCCCGTTCGCTCCGCGCCCCCCGAGCCCACCACCGCGGAGCCGAGCCATGCCCCACGCCGCCGTCGCGCCACGCCGCGCGCTCCTCGCCCTGTCCGCGCTCGCGGCGCTCGCGAGCGCCTGCTCGCCCACCCCGGCCGCCGATCTGCCGGCCGCGGGCCTCGACGCCACCCGCCTCGCGCGCGCCCTCTACGCGACGCGCCTCGGCGCCCTCGACGCGCGCCGCGAGCGGCTCGCCCGCGACCTCGCCGCCGCGCGCGCACCGACGCCGCCCGCGCGGCCGTCCTCGCCGAGGGCCGGCGCGCCCTCGAGGGCGCCTTCCGCGAGGTCGTCATGCCGGCCTGGCGCGGCACCGACTGGGACTTCTACGGCACCACGCGCACGCCGGGCGCGGGCGCCATCGCCTGCGGCCACTTCGTCGCGACCGCGCTCACCGACCTCGGCTTCGACGCGGCGCGCCTCCGCCTCGGGCAGGCCGCCTCCGAGCACATCGCGCGCACCTTCGTCCCGAAGGAGGCCCTCCTCCGCTTCTCCGATCGCGCCGCAGCCGACGTCGTCGCCGCCGTCCGCGCCAACGGCCCCGGCGTCTACGCCCTCGGCCTCGACCGCCACGCCGGGTTCCTCGACGTGCGCGCCGACGGCGCCGTCCTCATGTGCCACGCGGGCCCCATGGAGGGCGTCGTCTGCGAGGACGCCGCCACGGCGCCGGCCTTCGTCTCGCGCTACCGCGTGGCGGCCCGCCTGTTCGGCGACGACATGGTCCGGGGCTGGCTCGCCGGGCGCCGCTGGGAGGTGTTCACGACGAGCGCGCGCTGAGCGTCGCGCCGACCCACGGTCAGCAGGTGACGACCGCCACCCGCTCCGCCGTGCGCTCCTTGAAGTCGTGGCACGCGAGCCGCGTCGCGACGTAGTTCCTGAGCAGGCCGATCTGGCTGTCGCGGAGGTCGACGAGGGCGATCCCGCAGCGCGCTCCGTCGAGCCGACGCACCTCACCGCGGCAGCGGAACACGCTCGCCACGGGCGAGGGCAGGGTGAGCGTGAGCTGCACCGTCGCGCCGACGGCGAGCGGGAGCCCTGGGCTCAGGACGAGGAAGCCGACGCCGCTCTCGCTGACGTCGGTCGCGTAGAAGAGCTCGGCCCCATCGGGATCGTCGACGCGGACGACCACCGGGCGGGACGGGTTGGGGCGGACACGGAAGCCGGTGCGAGGTCCTCGGGTAAGCATGAGACCTTGTTCGGGAGGATCGCCGCGAAAGTTGAGCCCCGCTTTCGTCTCGATCGCGATCGGGCGTCCCCAACCTTGGCCCCGCCAGGCCGAAAGGCTACGGTTCGGCCATGGTGGTTGCCCGTCCGCCAGCTCCGCGAACCCTCGGTGAGCGCCTCTTCCATGGCGCCGGCGCCCGCGCGTACGACGCGCTCACCGATCAGCCGTTCTGGCACGACCAGATCGAGCGCCTGCTCGACCTCGTCCCGCCGGCGACGGGGCCGGTGCGCGTGCTCGACCTCGGCGCTGGCCCGGGGGCCGCGACGTTCGTCCTCGCCGCCGCGCTGCCCGCGGGGAGCCAGGTCGTCGGCGTCGACCTCTCCCCGGCGATGATCGCCCGCGCCCGCGCCCACCACGGGCGCCGCTTCGCGCACCTGCGCGGCGTCTCCTTCGTCGAGGGCGACGCGCGCGCGCTCCCGTTCCCGGACGCCTCGTTCGATCTGGTCACCGGTCACAGCTTCCTCTACCTCCTGCCGGACCCGGTCGCCGTCCTCGCCGAGGCGCGGCGCCTCATGCGGCCGGGCGCGCAGGCCGTCTTCCTCGAGCCGGCCGACGGGACCTCCCTCGTCGACGCCGCCCGGAGGGGGCTCGCCCACGCCGAGGCGGTCGCCAGGAAGCCCGCCGCCAGCGCGCGCTTCGCCCTGTCGATGCTCGCGTGGCGCGCCGTCAGCGGGACGATCGGCCGCATGACCCCCGACCGCCTCACCGCGTGCTTCGAGCAGGCGCGCCTCGAGCCGGTCACCTGGCGCTACACGCTCGGCGGGCTCGCGCTCCACGGCGTCGCGCGCCGGGGGGCGGCGAAGGTGGCGCCCGCCTGAGCCGGCGACCGGGTCGGTGTCCGGGGCCGGGGCCGGGGCCGTGCTCGGAGCTTCCCGCGCGGCGCCCCGTGCGGTAAGGAGCGCGCCCCTGCGCGGACGTCACCGCGCGCCCGAGAGGTCCCGAGAGCCGTGCCGAGCCGCCCCGAGATTCTGGCCCCCGCCGGCGACCACGCGTCGCTGACCGCGGCCCTCGCCTCCGGCGCCGACGCCGTCTACTTCGGCCTCGACGACGGCTTCAACGCCCGCGCGCGCGCCGTGAACTTCGCGACGGACGACCTCGCGGACATCGTCGCCGCCGTGCACCGCGCGGGCGCCCGCGCCTACGTGACGCTGAACACGCTCGTCTTCGAGGCCGAGCTCCCCGTGCTCGAGGGGCTCCTGCGGAAGATCGCCGCCTCCGGCGTCGACGCCCTCATCGTGCAGGATCCGGCCGTGTGCCTCCTCGCGCGCGCGGTCTGCCCGCAGCTCGAGCTGCACGCGAGCACGCAGATGACGGTGTCCTCGCCCGAAGCCGCGCGCTTCGCGAAGGGGCTCGGCGTCTCGCGCGTGGTCGTCCCGCGCGAGCTCTCGACCGACGAGATCGCCGCCTTCGCGCGCGGCACCGACGTCGAGCTCGAGGTCTTCGTGCACGGCGCCCTCTGCATGTCGTGGAGCGGCCAGTGCCTCACGAGCGAGGCGTGGGGCGGCCGCAGCGCGAACCGCGGCCAGTGCGCGCAGAGCTGCCGCCTCCCCTACGGCCTCGACGTCGACGGCGCCCGCCGCGACCTCGGCGACGTGAAGTACCTGCTCTCGCCGCGCGATCTCGCGGGCCACCGCGCCGTCCCGGCGCTCGCCGAGGCGGGCGTCGCGTCGCTCAAGATCGAGGGGCGCCTGAAGGGCCCGGCCTACGTCCACACCGCGGTCTCCGGGCTCCGCCGCTGGGTCGACGCCGTCGCGGCCGGCCCCGACGCGACCGCCGGCGCCGAGGGCGCGCTCGCGACCGACCTCGCCGAGATGCACCGCGTCTACTCGCGCGGCTTCTCCGACGGCTTCCTCATGGGCACCGACCACCAGTCGCTCGTCGACGGGCGGCACCCGAAGCACCGCGGCGCCATGCTCGGGCGCGTCGTCGCCGTCGCCGGGCGCGCGGTGACCGTGCGGCGCGCCGACGAGTTCCGGATCCTCGGGCAGCCCCCGGAGGCCGCGCTCGCGCCCGCCCGCGGCATGGGCGTCGTCTTCGATCTCGGCGATCCCGAGGCCGCCGACGAGCCGGGCGGCCCGCTCTTCGACGTGGCGCCCACGGGCGACGGTTTCCGCCTCGTCTTCGGCGACCCCGGCCCCGACCTCCGCCGCGTGCCGGTCGGCGCCCGCGTCTGGGTCACGGGGGACCCGGCCCCCGAGGCGCGCGCCCAGAAGCTCGTGACCGGGGCGCCCCCGCGCGGGCGCGTCCCCGCCACGCTCGTCGTCGCGGGTGAGGCCGGCGAGCCGCTCCGCGCCACGCTCGAGGCCGGCGGCCAGGCCGCCTCGGGCGCCACGGCCTCGGCTCTCACGGCGGCCGACGGCGCGGGCCTCGACGCGGCCTTGCTCGAGAGCAAGCTCGGCGCCCTCGGCGGCACGCCCTTCGCGCTCGCGGGGCTCGACGCGACCGCGCTCGCCCCGGGGCTCTTCGTGCCGTCGAGCGAGCTCAAGGCGCTCCGGCGCGAGCTCGCGGCGGCGCTCGACGCGCAGGTCGCGGCGGGCCCGGCGCGCGCGCTCGCGGCCGACCCGGCGCTCCCGGGGCTCCTCGCGTCGCTCCCGGCGCCCGCGCCGCGCGACGGCGACGCACCGCGGCTCGTCCCGCTCTGCCGCCTCGACGCTCAGCTCGACGCGGTCATCGCGGCGGGGTTGCCCGAGGTGGAGCTCGACTGGATGGAGATGGTCGGCCTCGGCCGCGCCGTCGCGCGCGCCCGGGAGGCCGGGCTCCGCGTGACCATCGCCACGACGCGCGTGCAGAAGCCCGGCGAGGAGGGCTACGACCGGCGGATCGCGAAGCTCGCGCCGGACGCGGTGCTCGTGCGCCACTGGGGCGGCGTCATGGCGTTCGCACAAGGGCAGGGGGAGGGCGGCCTCCCGCGGCCGGCGCGGGTCCACGGCGACTTCAGCCTGAACGTCACGAACTCGGTCACGGCGCGACACCTGCTCGGGCTCGGCCTCGACACGCTCACGGCGTCCCACGACCTCGACGAGGCGCAGCTCATGGGGCTCCTCGCGGGCGTCCCGCGCGGGCGCGTCGCGGTGACGCTGCACCACCACATCCCGACCTTCCACACCGAGCACTGCGTCTACGCGCACCTCTTGTCCGACGGGCGCGACTTCAAGAGCTGCGGGCGGCCGTGCGAGGCGCACCGCGTCTCGCTCGTGGACCCGAAGGGGCTCGCGCACCCGGTCATCGTCGACGTCGGCTGCCGGAACACGGTCTTCGAGGCCCGCGCCCAGAGCGCGGCGGCGCTCGTCCCGCGCCTCGTCGACGCCGGGGTCGCCCGCTTCCGGGTCGAGCTCGTGCGCGAGACGGCCGCCGAGACGGCGGTCGTGCTCGGGGCGTACGCGGCGCTCCTCCGGGGCGAGCTCACGTCGCGCGAGGCGGTCGCGAAGGTCGGCGTGCACGAGCAGTTCGGGGTGGTCCGCGGGGTCGCCGCCACGCGCGCCGTCGGGTGACGCCGCGCGGCGCGCGGCCATGACACGAGCCGTCGGGCCCCTTATCCTCGCGCGGTCCCCGGAGGTCTCCATGCGCTCGATGAAGCCGGTCCACGGTCTCCTGCCCGCCCTCGCGCTCGCCCTCGCCCTCGCGCTCGCGGCCCCGGCCTGCGGGGACGACGGCGGGACGGACGGCGCCGACACCGCGCTCGCGGACACGGTCCCCGGTGGCGACGCCGACGGGACCGCCGCGGGCGACGGCACGACCCCCGACGACACCGCCACGAGCGACGTGAGCGACGACACGGGCGCGCCGCCGGACGGGACGGGCCCGTCGGACATCGTCGACGCGGCGGACGCCGACACGGCCGACGTCGCGGACACGGCCACGGACACGGCCACGGACACGGACACGGCCACGGCCACGGACACGTTCGACCCGGGCCCCGCGTGCGGCGAGACGACGTTCGCCTACGCGCCCGGGGGCTCGCCGACGACGGTGCTCCTGACGGGCAGCTTCGCCGGCTGGGCGGGGGAGGCGCCGGGCGCGACGGTGATGACCGACCCGGACGGCGACGGCACGTTCACGGCGACGGTCGTGCTCGACCCCGGGGACTACGAGTACAAGTACATCGTCGACGGCACGTGGCAGCACGACCCCGCGAAGCCCACGGTCGACGACCACTTCGGCGGGCTCAACAACACGCTCACGGTGCCGGAGTGCGGGCTCGAGCTCGCGTCCTACACGGTCGACGCCGCCTCGGGCGCCTTCGCGGCGGTGCTGACGCGCCCGGGCGGGCTCGCGCCGGGGGACGTCACCGCGGTCACGGTGGACGGCGCCGCCGCGCCGGCGGGGGCGGTCACGGCGGCCGCGGGCGGCGGCGTGAGGGTCGGTTGGAGCGGGCTCGCGCGCGGGATCCACGACGTGCGCGTGACGCTCGCGGGCGGGGACGCGCGGCTCCTCAAGGTCTACGTCGGGGTGTCGAGCGACTGGCGCGACGTGCTCATGTACTTCGCGATGACGGACCGCTTCGCGAACGGCGACCCCGGCAACGACGCGCCGGTGCCCGACGTCGACGCGCGCGTGAACTTCCAGGGCGGGGACTTCGCCGGGATCCGCCAACAGCTCGAGGCGGGCTACTTCGACGCGCTCGGGGTCGGCGCCCTCTGGATCTCGTGGCCGATCGACGGCGCGGACGGCTACCACGACGGCGGCTACCCGGACCACCACGCGTGCGGGCTCCAGGCGGCGACGACGGGGCAGACGGCGGCGCGCTTCACGGCGTATCACGGCTACTGGCCGAGCCACACGGACCAGATCGAGGCGCGCTTCGGGACGCTCGCGGAGCTCCAGGCGCTCGTGAACACCGCTCACGCCCGCGGGATCCGGGTCGTGCTCGACTTCACGGCGAACCACGTGGACACGTCGTCGCCGGTGTACACGGCGCACGAGAGCGACGGGTGGTTCAACACGCCGGTCGAGCTGTGCGAGGTGGTCGGCTGGGACGTGAAGCCGACGACGTGCTGGTTCACGCCGTTCCTGGCCGACATCGACTACCGGACGCCCGCGGCGCGCGACTTCATGCTCGCGCACGCCGAGCGGGTCGTGCTCGACACGGGGGCGGACGGCTTCCGCCTCGACGCGGTGAAGCACGTCGAGACGAGCTTCGTGACGGCGCTGCGGGCGCGGATGCACCGGCTCGTCGAGCTCACGGGGGTGCCGTTCTACCTCGTCGGGGAGACGTTCTCGGGGGACGTGGGGCTCGTGGACCAGTACGTGGGGCCGACGCTCCTGCACGGGCAGTTCGACTTCCCGGCGAACCTGCAGATCCTGAAGGGGCTCGGCACGCAGGAGATCGGGCTCGACGCGATGGACGCGGCGGTCCGCGGGATCCGCGCGGGCTACAAGGACGGCGGGGCGCTGATGTCGACGTTCATCGGCAACCACGACCTCGCGCGCTTCGCGTCGGTGGCGGCGGGGCAGATGTACTGCGGGGTCTGGGACGTCTACTCCGACATCGCGCAGGGCTGGCACTTCCCGCCGGGGCCGATCGAGAGCGACACGGCGTACAAGAAGCTCGAGCTCGCGCAGACGTACGCGTACACGATCCCGGGGGTGCCGCTCCTCTACTACGGCGACGAGATCGGCATGCCGGGGGCGGGGGACCCCGACAACCGGCGGATGATGCGCTTCGGCGCGGCGCTCTCGGCGCGGGAGGCGGCGGCGCTCGCGGCGGTGCGGACGCTCGGGAAGGCGCGGGCCGAGCACGAGGCGCTGTCGCGCGGGGCGTGGTCGGCGCCGCTCTTCGCGGACGGCGAGCTCATCGCGTACGCGCGCACGACGGCGGACGAGATCGCGATCGTGGTGCTGAACCGCAGCGCGGGCGCGCGCGCGGTGACGATCGACGTGTCGTCGATCGCGGGCGCGTCGGGGGCGCCGTTCGTCGACGTGCTCGGGGGCCCGGCGGCGACGGCGTCGGGGGGCGCGCTCTCGGTGACGATGCCGGCGCGCACGGCGGCGATCTACGTGGCGGCTCCTTAGCCGGCACGGTCGGTGCGGCGTGGGGGTCGCGTCGATAGCTCCAAGGGGTAACCACGGAGACACGGAGACACGGAGGGGGCACGGAGAGGAGGGCGCGCCTCTTCGGCGCCACGCCGCTGATTCTGAAGGGGAAACCACGGAGGCACGGAGGCACGGAGGGTGCCTTCGCCCGACCTCCCTCCGTGCCCGAACGAGGCGCGGCGGCTGGTCACGCCACCGCTCCCTCCGTGCTCCTCCGTGTCTCCGTGTCTCCCTCCTGCGTTCTCTGCGTTCGGCGCGACGGTGAGGCCGACTCGACCTACCGCGCGAGCGCCCGCGGCGCGTCGCTCGGGTCGTGGTGCACGGTCACCTCGGCGTCCGGGAACTCCCCCCGGATCCGCGCCACGATGCGCTCGCCCGCGTCGTGCGCCGCCACGAGCGGCAGGTCGCGGTCGAACGTCGCGTGGAGCTGCACGAAGGTCGTCCGCCCCGACGCCCGCGTCTTCAGGTCGTGCACGTCGAGCACCATCGGATCCTCCCGCGTGAGCGCGAGGATCCTCGCTCGCGCGTCGTCGGCGAGCTCCTTGTCCATGAGCTGGTCGATCGACTGCCTCAGGATCTTCCAGGCGCTCACCATCAGCACCACGGCTACCCCGATGCCGATGATCGGGTCGGCGCGCATGAACGACGTCTCCGTCGCGATGAGGATCCCCGCGATGACCGCGGCGTTCGTCAGGATGTCGCCCGTGTAGTGCAGCGAGTCCGCCGTGATGGCGAGCGAGCTCGTCTGCTTGATGACCCGGCGCTGGTACGCCACGAGCCCGAGCGTCGCGACCGTGGAGATCACCATCACCGCGAGCCCGACCGCGCCGTGCTCGACGGGCGACGGCGCGATGAGGTCGTCGATGGCCTGCAGCACGAGGAAGAGCGCCGAGCCGAGCACGAACGCGGACTGCGCGAGCCCCGCGAGCGGCTCGGCCTTCCCGTGCCCGAAGCGGTGGTCCTTGTCGGCGGGCTTCAGCGCCACGTGCACGGCCCAGAGGTTCACCCCCGACGCGACCGTGTCGAGGAGCGAGTCCACGAGGCTCGCCGCGACGCCGATGGAGCCCGTCGCGAAGTACGCGGCGGCCTTCAGCGCGGCGAGCGTCAGCGCCGTGCCGACGGCGGCCCGCGTGACGCGGCGGAGTGACTGCTCGGCGTCCATCGCCGCGGGGTATACCAGCCCGAGCGCGACCCGGCCTGCAGTTTTTCCTCCCGCCGCGTTCGGGCCCCCCGGGAGACCGGAGGCTCGCGTTGACACGAGCGGCGCCGGTCGCCATAGCAAGGGCATGGTGCTCCTCTCCGGCACGCGCGCCCGTCGCGCCCGCCCCGCCCTCGCCGCGGCGCTCACGGCCCTCCTCCTCACCGCCGCGGGCTGCGACCAGGACGCCTCCATCGCCGCCCTGGGCGACGCCTCCGACGCCGTCTCGGACGCGCTGACCGACGCCGACGCCAGCGGCGACGCGACGTCCGACGCCGCGTCCGACACCGCCTCGGACGCCATGGCCTGCGTCTACCTCGACGTGCCGCTCATCTTCTCCTGCGGCGGCGCCTACGACATCGTGAAATACTGGGTCGACGCCGACCAGCGCCCGGAGTGCCCGAGCTACTACACCCTCGGCGGCGTGCGCCGCGACACCCTCGAGGCCCTCGCCATCGCCGACGACTGCGACGTCACCTGCCGCTACCAGGCCCTCGAGTCCGTGAGCTTCGTGCGCTGCCAGGGCGGCCGCGCCGGCTACGACGTCTACGAGGCGAGCGGCGTGGGCTGCCGGAACCCCCTGTACGCGACCGACGACGGGATCCTCACCGACCTCTGCACCTGGCCGGACCGCGCCTGCCACTGCGGCGAGTAGCCCAGGAAACGGAAGGGCGCGCGATCCCCCCCGGGATCGCGCGCCCCCCGCGCGTCACGCTGGCCGAGGCCGGCGGACGCCCCCCGCTACTGCTGGGCCACCGGCGCCGCCACGAGGTACGGGAACGTCGTGGTCGACGGCGGCGGCGACGCGTCGTCGGCCGGCACGTTGTCGCCGACGCCCGTGAGCGCGCCGGTCGTCAGCGCCGAGTACGTGACGTCGATCACGTCGTACGCGGGCGCGCGCCCGCCGCAGTCCGAGTTCGGCACGAGCCCGGTCGCGTTCGCCTCCACCGCGAGGTACGTCGTGCACGTCGCCCCGCCGGTGTTCACGTAGATGCGGTCGTCCGTCAGCGCCCCCGCGAGCAGCGCGTAGCGGCTCGCGCTCAGCGTCTCGTTGGCGAGGAGCTGGTTCCCGCAGGTCGCGTCGGCGCCGTCGTAGATGCCGAGGTTCGCCTGGATCTCGGCCGTGAAGTCACCCCAGTCGTCCATCTCGGCCTCGTTGTAGGCGTCCTTGAGCGCCCCCTTCGCCGTCGCGTCCGAGTTGAACGTGCCGATGAGCGCCGTCGACACCCCCGGCCGCCCGAGGCGGTCGACGAGCGACCCGAGGAGCGGCGCGCCCGGCCACGCCGGACCCGGCGCCGCGAGGTACGGGAACTCCGCGCTCGGGTGGCCGTCGTCCGCGTTCACGCCGTCCGTGACGCCGCTGAGCGCGCCCACCGTGAGCGCCGAGTACGTGATGTCGATCACGTCGTAGCCGAGCCCGCGCCCGCCGCAGTCCGTGTTCGGGATGAGGCCGGTCGCGTTCGCCTCGACCGCGAGGTACGTCGTGCACGTCGCCCGGCTCGTGTCGACGTAGATCCGGTCGTCCGTCAGCGCGCCGGCGAGGGCCGCGTACCGCGACGCCGACAGCGCCTCCGCGGCGAGCAGCTGGTTGCCGCACGTCGCGTCCGCGCCGTCGTAGATCCCGAGGTTCTTCGCGATCTCGGCGGAGAAGTCGCCCCAGTCGGCCATCTCGGCCTGGTTGTAGCTGTCCTTGAGCGCGCCCTTGGTCGTGGCGTCGCTCTCGAACGTGCCGATGAGGGCCGTCGAGACGCCCGGCCGCCCGAGGCGGTCGACGAGCGTCCCGAGCGCCGGCGGCGCGGGGTTCTCCGTCGTGTCACCGCCGCCGGTGTCGGTGGCCGTGTCGCCGCCGCCCCCGGTGTCGGTCGTCGTGGCGTCCGCCGTGTCGGCGACCGTGGTGTCCGCCGTGTCCGTGGTCGAGGTGTCGGTCTCGACCTTGTCGTCGTCACCGCAGCCGGGCGCGAGCGCGAGCGCCGCGCCGAGCAGGGGGATGAGTAGGAGTCTCTTCATGGTGGTGCTCCCTCCTTCCTGCTCAGTTGGACGCGGTCGTGCGGGTGGCGCCCCAGACCGCGACGACGGGGCCGCCGGCGGTGACGAGGCTCTTGTCGACCTCGACGACGAGCGCGAGCGTGTTCAGCGGCGCGAAGAAGTCCATCCCGGCGCCGCCCTCGCCATCCGAGCCGAGGAGGCCGACGACCGCCGCCGAGACCTCGGCCGACACGGTCGGGCACTTCGCCGCGTCGAACGTGAGCCCGCCCGCGACGTTCACGACGGCCGCGACCGCGGCCTGGAACCCGGCGAGGTTGAAGAAGAACGGGTCGTCGCGGAGGCCGGCGAAGACCTTCGTCTTCCCCGACGTGCTCGTGAGGCCGGCCGCGCCGCTCGCGTCGCCCGTGACGTAGTCGCCGTCGGCGCCGACCCAGCAGGTGACCATCTGGGCTGCGTCGAAGGTGCAGATGATGTCGGTCTTGTTGCTCGCGGCGCCGTAGCTCGCGCCGCTCGCCGTGTGGAACACGTACTGCACGGCGTCGGAGAACTTCGCGTCCGCGGAGGCGGCCGGGAAGACGGTCATCACGAAGACCGTCTTCGCGCCGTTCTGCCAGACGTAGACGTCGTTGATGTCGGCCGTCGGGTCGGCCACCGTGGCCGGCGCGTCGAGGTGATCGGCCGCGAGCGCGGCCGTCGGCGCGCCGAGGCTCAGCGCGAGGGTGGAGAGGGCGAGGATCGTTCTGCGCATGGTCTTCCTTCCTGGGCTCTGGTCAGTGCGTCTTCGGACGTGGTGGTCATCGCGGCCGGGCCGCGCGTCTTCGGTCTTCTCTCTGTCGTCACGGCCGGGGCGGGCACCCCGGCTTCCCTAGCGAGGGGCGCAAGACCCAACGGTCCCGAGCGTGGCCTCGAGGTTCGGTGTGGAGCGGCCGCGCCGCGCCGCGTCGGCGAGGGCGCAGGCCTGCTCGTGGTCGCCGGCCTGGACGGCGAGGCGGACGGCGAGCCCGTACGCGCGCGGCGTCGGGCGGAGGGCGAGGTTCTTCGCGGCGAGCTCGCGGGCGCGCGGCAGGTCCTCGCCGGGCCCGGCGAAGAACTCCGCGCCGTGGTCGGCGAAGGCCTCGGGGTGCGCGGCGAGGAGCGCGTCGTAGCCGGCCCGGGCCGCGGCGACGAGGGCGTGGCCTCGCTCGGCGTCGGCCCCGCCGCGCGCGACGAGGAGCTCGCCGAGGAGCGCCTTCGGCTCGGGATCCTCGGCCACGGCGGCCACCGGCTCGAGGAGCGCTATCGCGCGGTCCCTCTCCCCGCCCTCGGCGTAGAGCTCGGCGAGGTGCACGTTCGCGACGACGTAGCGCGGGAAGCGCGCGATGGCCGCCTCGTAGAACGGCCGGGCGCGCTCGGGCCGGTTGGCCCGCTCGGCCCACATCATGCCGCGCTGGAAGTCGACCCACGCGAGGGCCATGGGCGACACGTCGTGATAGCTCTCGGCGGCGGCGGCGAACGCGGCGTCGGCGTCGTCGTAGCGGCCCATGGTCATGAGGATCGAGGCGCGGTCGGCGAGGAGCTCGTAGTCGTGGTGGATGGCGACGCGCGCGTCGGCGGCGCGCAGCATGGCCTCGAGGTCCCCCTCGCCGGCGGCCATCGCCGCGCTCGCGAGGCGCGCCTCGACCACGTCGGCGTCGGCGCCCTTCTCGCGCGCCGTCCCGAGGTCCGCGCGGGCGTCGGCGAAGCGGTGCACGGCGCTCCGGACGTGGGCGCGCAGGAGGTAGGCCCGCGCGTCGTCCGGCGCGCGCGCGACGAGCTCGTCGGCCACGCGGAGCATGTCGTCGTAGCGGCTCGTCATGCCGAGGAGCTGCGCCTGCACGAGCTCGAGGTCGATGAGGCGCTTGCCGAAGGGGAGCTGGTCGGGCCGCGCGGCGTACGCCTGACGCGCCCCCTCGACCTGCGCGGCGAGGTTCGACACGGCGAGCGCCGGATCCGTCGTGCGCTTCCCGAGCACGGGGGCCGGCGCGGCCGCGGGCGTCGCGCTCGGCTCGGGCGTGGCCACCGCGGGCGCGGCTGCCGTCGCCGCGAGCGCCCCGGACGCGGCACCCGGCGCCGCGGCGTGAACGCCGGGGACCGCGGGGCGCCGCGCTCACCGCAGGCGACCGCGAGGGCGAGCCCGAGCAGGGACATCGTGAGCAGGGGCACTCTCGACACGATTGACCTCGTCACCTGGGAGATGGTCGGTCTACGAGCGGCGCCGCGCGACGGATCGACATGATTCGTCGCGCGGGCGACGACGGCGCGCGTGACGGTTGGCGCGCGCGTCGAGGCGGTGGGCTCGGGCTTCAGCGCCGACCGGCGCGCGATGGGCTCCGTGGGTTCGAGGCTACGGTAGCCCGCGGGCAGTGGCGCCACAAGTCGTGGGCCACGACAGCGCGCGATCCGTGGCCATGACGGCGGGCTGCGCCCCCGCGTCTCAGGCCGGGTCGAGCAGCGTCGCGCCGGTGGTCGCGCGGCCCTCGAGCGCCTCGTGGGCGAGGCGGGCGGCGGCGAGCGGGGAGGTCTGACCGATGGTCGCGCGCACGGCGCCGCTGCCCATGACCGCGAAGAGGTCGTCGGCCATCCGCAGGAGGTCGGCGCGCGTCCGCGTGTAGGTATAGAGCGTCGGGCGCGTGAAGAAGAGGCTCCCGAGCTGGGCGAGGCGCCGCGGCTCGACCGCCGGCGGCGGCCCCGAGGCGTTGCCGAAGCTCACCATCATGCCGAGCGGCCGGAGGCAGCGGAGCGACCCGTCGAAGGTAGCGGCGCCGACGCCGTCGTAGACCGCCGCGACCCCCTCGCCGCCGGTGAGCTCCCGCGTCCTCGCGACGAAGTCCTCCGACTCATAGCGGATCACGTGGTCGGCGCCGTGCTCGCGCGCGAGCGCCGCCTTCGCCTCGCTGCCCGCCGTGCCGATGACCGTCGCGCCGAGGTGCTTCGCCCACTGGCAGAGGAGGAGCCCGACGCCGCCCGCGGCGGCGTGGACGAGGACGGCGTCGCCCGGCGCGACCGGGTGGCAGCGCCGCACGAGGAACTGCACCGTGAGCCCCTTCAGGAAGGAGGCCGCGGCGTCGGCGTCGGAGACGTCGTCCGGGAGCGGGACGAGCGTCGCGGCCGCCATGACGCGCCGGGTCGCGTAGGCGCCGGGAGCGCCCATCGCGTAGACCACGCGCTGCCCTTCGCGGAGGCGCGGGTCGAGGTCGGAGACGCCGGCGCCGACGGCCTCGATGACGCCGGCGGCCTCGAGGCCGAGGCCCGACGGCAGCTCGACCGGGTAGAGGCCGCTCCGGTGGTAGGTGTCGATGAAGTTCACGCCGACCCGGGTGTGGCGGACGCGGACCTCGCCGGGGCCGGGGTCGCCGACGTCGACCGCTTCCCAGCGGAGGACGTCCGGGCCGCCGTGCTCGTGGACGCGGATGGCGTGGTCGCGCATGGGGCGCCTCGGAGGCTCGCGTCGCTGGGGAGGGGCGGGGAGGGGAGGGCCCGGGCGCTACTTCGTGCCGGCGACGTTCGGCGCGATGCGCTGCGTGTAGAAGGCCGTGCGCTGCATGGCGGCCTCGTCGGGCGACTCCGGCACCATGGTGTCGAGGTAGGTCACGAGGCGCTCGCCGTTCCGCTGGAGCCAGACGTCGGCGCGCGAGTCGTCGAGGCGCTCGATCTCGCGGACGAGGTCGTCGCCCTTGCCGAGCTCCTCGTCGGAGGCCTCGAGGCGCCCGCAGGGGGCGCTGTCCGGGTTCTGGTGGCACGCGAGGAGGTTGTTCGGGACCTCGTCGCGCCAGAAGCCGTCGGGGCCGGTCACCTTCTCGGCGACGGCCTTGAACGCCTTCACGATCGTGATGGCGCGGGGCTTGCCGGTCTTGAAGGCGTCGTCCCAGCCGGCGAGGTAGGTCTCGCGGTAGCGGGCGAGCTTGGTCCAGAGCTCGGCCTTCACGTCCTCGTCGCCGAAGCCGGCGGCGGCGGTCGGCCGCGCGTCGGCGCCGGGCTCGTGGCCCGCGCCGCGGGTGCCGAGGAACGCGATGACCGCGCCCGCGACGACGGCGGTCATGGCGAGCGCGATGATGAGCGGGCGGCGGTTCTTCGTCGTCGGCATGGTCCCTCGTGTTGGCCTGGTCGTGCTGCGCCCGGGGTTTGCAGCGGCCGTGCCAGGCTCATGACACTACGCCTGCCCGGGCGCGCGGGCAACGACCTGGATTCGAGAGGGCCTCCGAGGCCGGCGTGAGCGCGATCGTCGCCGCCGGGCGCCCCGCGCCGCGGGTGTCCGCGACCATGGGGCGACCGTCGGGCGATGGTCGGGCGACAGTCGGGGCGGTGGGTGCTATCCCTGTCGGGCATGGACGCCCCCGGACCCGGCCGCGCCGCGCGCGCGCTCCACCTCGACGACGTGCGCGAGGCCCTCCGCGGCTACGCGCCGGCCCCGTTCCCGGCGTTCCCGGGGCGCCCGGCCCCGCGGGACGCGGCGGTGCTGGTGCCGGTGGTCGGCGAGGCTCGCCCGCGGGTGGTCGTGACGCTGCGGCCGCGCGGGATGGCGCGGCACGCGGGGGAGATCTGCTTTCCGGGCGGGCGCCCCGAGGCGTCGGACGCCGACCTCTGGGCGACGGCGGTGCGCGAGGCGGAGGAGGAGCTCGGGCTCGCGGTCGTGGCGCGCCTCGGGCAGCTCACGTCGCTGCCGCTCTTCGGGAGCGACTACCGGATGCAGCCGTTCGTGGCCCACGTCGCGGAGGCGCCGTGGCGCCCGCACCCAGGCGAGGTCGCGGCGGTCTACGAGCTCGACCTCGACGAGGCCGTGCGGCGCGAGGTCGTCCCCGGGATCCCCTACGAGCTCCACGGCGAGGAGCGGCTCGCGCCGTACTTCGACCTCGGCGACGGCGTCGTGATGTACGGCGCGACGGCCCTCGGCTTCTGGGAGCTCGTGACGCGGGTCGCGGCGCACGTCGGCGCCCCGGGGCCGCGCCTCGCGCGCGGCGACCGCGGCTGGAAGGACATCATGCCGCGCTGAGCGCGGCGCCGCCTCAGCCCTCGCTCGCCGCCCGCCCCGTGACCGCGTCGAGCGCGGCGAGCTCGGCGTCCGTCAGGCGCCGCGCCTCCCCCTCGGGGAGCGCCGGGTCGAGCAGGATGGGCCCCACGCGCGTCCGGTGGAGCCCGGTCACGTGCGCGCCGACCGCCGCGATCATGCGCTTCACCTGGTGGTACTTGCCCTCGTGCACGGTCACGTGCGCGAGCCCGGGCGCGACGAGGTCGAGCCGCGCGGGCTTGCAGCGCGTGCCGTCCGCGAGGACGACGCCCGTCTCGAAGGCGTGCTGCGCGTCGGCCGCGAGCGCGCCGTCGTAGCGCACCTCGTAGAGCTTCGTGACGCCGCGCTTCGGGTGCGTGATGGCGTGGACGAGGTCGCCGTCGTCGGTCAGCAGGAGGAGCCCGGTCGCGTCCTTGTCGAGGCGCCCCACCGGCGAGAGCGCCCGCGGGCACACGCTCTCCGGCACGAGGTCCACGACGAGCGGGTCCCCGTGCGGGTCCTTCGTGGCGCTCACGACGCCGGCGGGCTTGTGCAGCATCACGACGTAGCGCTCGACGTGCTCGAGGCGCGCGCCGTCGAGCGCCACGACGCTCGTCCCGGGCGTGATGTGGGTCGCCCCCTTGCGGACGACCTCCCCGTCGACCGTGACGCGCTCCGCGCGGAGCACCCGGTCGACCTCTTTGCGCGTGGATCCGATGTGATGGGCGAGCCAGCGGTCGAGTCGCATGCGCTCCGGTAACACACGCCGCCCGCTTCGACCACACCGTCGTGACTTCACGCTTTTTCGGTTGCCCTGACCTTGGTAGAGGCGTGTCTCCGGTCCGCACCCTCCAGAGAAGAAGTGGCGCACGCGCGCCCCGGGAGTCGCTCGTCATGGCCAAGTCGCCCAAGCTCAACGGTAAGCAGGTCCTCGCCGACGCCGATCAGAACGGCCTCCTCTTCCCCATCAAGCCCGGCTGGCGGAAGTACATGATCTTCGCCGGCGTCCTGATGTGCCTCCTCATCATCACCATCCCGCTCGGGATCTGGTTCTTCGTCATGGCCGGCAAGTGCCGCCTCGGCATGAACGACGAGGGCTTCGCCGTGAAGTGGTTCACGACCAACGCCTACCGCTGGGACGACATCGAGGCCTTCCGCCCGGCACCCCTCTCGTTCAACGTCCACATCGCCGGCGGCGGCCTCGTCGGCGGCCTCATCGCCGGCGTCGCGAGCGCGGCCGCCAGCTCCGCCGTCGCGAAGCGCACGGCCGGCATCAACGGCCCCGTGTCCTTCAAGCTCAAGGGCAAGCGCATGTGGCTCCAGTTCCCGGCCCACGCGATCCAGAACTCGGTCGAGATGGCGCGCGAGATGGAGCGCCGCACGGGCCTCGAGATCCTCCCGCCCGCGGAGCCCGCCCCGGTCGCCGAGGCCCCGGCGGCCTGAGCTTCGGCCACCCGCCGGCGCGGGCACCCCGCTCGCGCCGGCGTCGGAGGGCTGCTACCCTCCCGCGGATGGCCAAGAAGAAGAAGGAAGACCCGCTCGCCTCCGTCGTCGCCCGCCTGCGGCGCCTCGTCGACGGGCTCGACGCCGCCTTCGTCGAGCGCGAGACCCACGCGCGCCTCGTCCTGCTCTCGCTCGTCGCCGGGCACCACGTGCTGCTCCTCGGCCCCCCCGGCACCGCGAAGAGCCAGCTCGCGCGCGCCGTCTGCGCCGCGTTCGCCGACGCGCGCTACTTCGAGTACCTCCTCACGCGCTTCACGCACCCCGACGAGCTCTTCGGCCCGGTCTCGATCCCCGGGCTCAAGGAGGAGGACTACCGGCGCGTCACCGAGGGCTTCCTCCCCGACGCGCACGTCGCGTTCGTCGACGAGATCTTCAAGGCGAACAGCGCCATCCTGAACAGCCTCCTGTCGCTCGTGAACGAGCGCATCTTCCACCACGGGCGCCACCGCGATCGCGTCCCGCTCATCGGCCTCATCGGCGCGAGCAACGAGAGCCCCGACCCCGAGGGCGGCCTCGGCGCCCTCCACGACCGCTTCCTCGTGCGCCTCGCCGTCGCCCCCGTCGACGACGAGCAGGGCTTCCTGCGCGTCGCCCTCGGCGACGTCGCGCCCTTCACCCCCGACGACGCCGACCGCCTGACCCTCGACGACCTCGCCGTCGTCCGCGAGGCCGCCCGCGCCGTGACCGTCCCCGAGCGCGTCCGCGCGCAGCTCGTCGCCATCCGCGCCGAGCTCGCCGACGCGGGCGTCCCCGCGAGCGACCGCCGCTTCCGCCACGCCCTCGACCTCCTGCGCGTCGCCGCCGTCACGAGCGGCCGCGCCGAGGTCGGCCCCGTCGAGCTCGTCCTCCTGCAGCACTGCTTCGGCGACCCCGCCGAGACCGCGATGGCGGTCGTCCCCATCATCCGGCGCGCCCTCGAGGCGCTCGTCCAGCCGCCGTCGTCTCACCACGTCGCCGCCGCCTGGGACGCCTTCGACGCCGACGCCGACGAGCGCGCCGAGGCGGGCCTCGACCGCGCCATCGCCGGCCGCCTCACCGACCTCGACCGCTTCGAGACCGCCCTCGTCCACGCCGTCGCGGCCCTCGACGCCGAGCGCGACCAGGTCGCGGCCGCGGTCGAGGCGTCGCCCTGGATGGCGGGCCTCCCGCCGCGCCTCATGGCCGGCTTCATCGGGGCGCGCCGCGCGCTCGCCCGCTTCGCGCGCGGCCTCGAGGCGTACCGCGAGCGCCTCGCGGGCTTCGACCTCTTCAGCGAGGTGGTCCCGCAGGTGCGCCGCGCGCAGTTCGCCTCGGTCGGCCACGGGCGCCCCTACTACGACGGGCGCCCCGTGCCGCTCTGGATCGCGCGCCCGGGCGCGCGCTCCGACGACTGGCTCCCACTGTCGGACGAGGGGGTGCTCCTCGCCGACCAGCGCGCCGCGATCGCGGGCGCCGTGCAGCGCGATCTCATCGACGAGACCATGGGCCGCGGGCAGGCGGTCACCGAGGAGGTGCGCTGGGAGCGCGCCGTCCGCGCGGTCGTCCTCGACAACGCGCGCCTCTTCGCGCTGCTCTCGCGCGAGGGCGCGGCGCACGATCCGGCGCTCTTCCCCGAGCTCGCCGACGCGCGCGGCGCCGCGGCCGCGCTCGAGGCGCTCGCGCGCTGGCTCCGGGGCGCCGAGGTGAGGCGCCTCCCGAGCCCGCCGCCGCTCGACGGCTGACCGCCGTCACTCGACGGTGAGCGTCGTCTCGAGCGCGTTCGAGGCGTTGCCGGCGGCGTCGACGAGCCACACGCGGAGCGTCAGCGTGCCGGCGGCGCCGCTCGCGAGCGCGAACGCGAACGGGACCGTCCCCGAACGCAGGCCCGCGGCGCCGGCGACCTCCGCCTCGGGGCCGTCGGCGGTCGCGCCGTCGGCCGTCACGAGCTCGGAGGCCAGGAGGGCGACGTCGCCGTCGGGATCGTCGAAGGTGAGGCTGCCGGAGAGCGTGACGACCTGCCCTGCGGTGAGGTGGTCCGGCGTGACGGTGAGCCCCGCGACGGTGGGCGCCGTCCCGGGATCGCCCGCGTCGTCGGCGCAGCCGGCGACGGCGGGGGCGAGCGCGAGGGTGGCGGCGGTGGAGTGAACGGCGTTCACGATGACTCCGGGTCGCACCGGGGTGGGTCGGAGAGGGTGTCGTGGGTCGGCGCGACACGGCGGACCCTCGCGCCGCGGGCGCGGCGAGGGAAATCAAAGCCGATCAAACGCGCGGACGGGCGCGCTCGACGACGACCCGCGGGCTCAGGCGGTAGGCGCCGGCCTCGCTCTCGACGACGTCCTGGAGGCCGAGCTTCCGGAGCGTCCAGATGGCGACGCGCACCCGCTGCCTCCCCGCGTCCGCGAGCATGCGCTCGCCGGGCCAGCCGGCCGCCTGGAGCGCCTCGGGTGGCACGTAGGCGCCCCGGTCGCGCGCGTGGGCGTCGACGAGCGCGCCGAGGACGCGCCGCAGCGGCGCGCGCCGGCTCAGGTCGATGGGGGCCGCGAGCCGCACGTCCGCGCAGTCGGCCGACACGACCAGGACCGGCGCCGGCGCGAGCCCGGCGAGCGCCGCCCCGGCGATCCGGCGCGCGATGACGACGTCGTCGTCGACCGTCGCGCCCTCGGGCAGCGCCGGGAGCCCCGCCGTGCCGGCGTCGTCCCAGCGGGCGCGCGCGACCTCCCGGAACGCCGCGACGGCGAGCGCGAGGGGCCGCGGTCCGAGCCCGCCGGCGGCGTCGAGGGCGCGGGCGAGGTCCTCGCGGGCGAGCGCCGCGTCGCGGTCGAGGGTCGCGAGGAGGGCCGCCCGGGCCGCGCGGAAGAGGGCCTCGTGGCGGTGGCTCCCGGTCCGGCTCGTGCCGTCGATGGCGGCGGCGTAGGCGCCGAGCGCGTCGTCGCCGCGGCCGGCCTCGTGGTCGACGAGGCCCACGTAGCCCCGGAAGATGGCCTCGAGCCGCGCCCGCCCGAGCGCCGCGGCGCCCTGAGCCGCGTCCTCGAGGCGCTGCCTGGCCGGCGCGAGGCGCCCCGCGCAGTGGGCGAGGTTCCCGAGGATCCCGGAGAGCTCGGCCGCGGCGCCGACGTCGTCGAGCGCCCGCGCGCGGCCGTGGAGCCGCTCGAGCCATGGCTCGGCGCGGGCGACGTCGCCGCCCTCGAACGCGAGGATGGCCGCCGTCGCCTCGGCGTAGAGCGCGGCGCGCGGCGGGCCGGCCTCGGAGATCGCGGCGGTCGCGCGCCCGGCGTCCGCGAGGGCGGCGGCGCCGTCACCGCGGCGGGCCGCGACGAGGGCGCGCTGCGCCAGCGCGAGGCGCGCGCGGCGGCGTCGGCGAGGGCGACGGCGCGGTCGAGGTCGGCGACGGCCGCTTCGAGCTCGCCGAGGCCGGCGTGGGCGTGCGCCCGCATCACGAGGAGGCGCGCCGTGAGCTCGTCGGGGGCCCCCGAGGCGAGGGCGAGGTCGGCGGCGTCACGCTCGAGGGCGGCGCCGCGCTCGTCGAGCACGAGGCCCAGCGCGAGCGCCACGTGCGGGGCGTGGGCCGCGTCGCGCCCCGCGCGCAGCACGCTCAGAGGTCGTGCTCGAGCGCCGCGACCGCGTCGCACCAGCGCAGGACGTCGCCCTCTGCGGCCCCGCGCCAGGCGGCCTCGGCCGCCGCGGCGACCCAGCGCCGGTAGCGCGGGACGGCCGCGGCGTGGGCGCCAGGCGCGGCCTCGGCCGCGAAGTGGCGGGCGAACGCGGGGATCCGGAGGCGGCGCGCGTCGCCTCCTTCGGTGGCGCCGATCCACGAGGCGCGGACGAGGCGCGCGAGGAGGTCGAGCGCGTCGGGCGAGGCGATCACGGCCTCGGCGGCGGCCGCGTCGAAGGCGCCGGCGAAGGTCGCGAGCGCCGCGAGCGCGCGCTGCTCGGCGGGCGAGAGCGCCTCCCACGACAGCCCGAGCGCCGCCCGGAGGCTCCGGTGGCGGGCGTGGACGTCCACGAGCGGGGCCTCGGCCGCGTCGAGGAGCGAGGGCAGCCGGGCGACGAGCGCCGCGACGCCGAGGGCGCTCGCCTGCGCGCCGGCGAGCAGGAGCGCGAGGGGGTGGCCGTCGAGGGCGGTCACGACGTCGCGCGCGGCGCGCTCGTCGCCCCCGCCGGCGGCGCGGAGGAAGAGGGCCGCGCCGTCCTCGGGTGACAGGCCGCCGAGGACGAGGGTCGCGTCGGCGGTCGTCGCCGGGCGCCGGCTGCTCGTGACGAGCGCGGTCGCGCGGCCGGCGGCGTGGCGGGCGAGGGCGACGAGGTCACCCGCGAGCGCGTCGATGACGGCGTCGGCGCCGTCGAGGACGAGCACCGGCGCGGCGGCGCCAGGTCGCCCCGCCGAGGGGGCGGCGGCGAGGCGTCGTCGGGCCGGCGTCGTCGCCAGCGCCGAGGGCGCGCGCGAGGGCCCCCCGGGCGAGCTCAGGGGGGCGGTCGACGTCGGCGAGGTCGAGCCAGGTGATCTCGCGCCCCCCGCGCGCGATCTCCGCGGCGGCGGCGGCGGCGAGCGCGCTCTTCCTGACGCCCGGGGCCCGGTGACGGTGACCAGCCGGCCGTCGCGCGCCCGGAGGCGCGCGAGGAGCGCCGCGAGGGCGTCGCCGCGGCCGACGAGCGGCGGCGCGGGCGGCAGGGCGGGGCGGGGGCGCGGCATGGCGGCGATGGTGGCACGGGCGACCGTGAGGATCGAGGGCGCCGCCCGATGCGTGCTATCCTCCCGCCGTGTCGCGCCCTCCCGACGCGCTCGAGCGCCGCTTCCCGCCGCCCCTGCCGGCGACGCTCCGCGATCTCGCGCACCGCTTCGAGCCGGGCGGCGTCGAGCTCGCGTGGGACGCGCTCTGCGGGGGCTTCTACGCGGGCGAGGTGCGCGTCGTCGGGCCGCTGATGGAGGAGCTCGCGCGCCTCGCGAGCGCCGAGCTGCGGCTCCTGGCGCGGAGCTGCCGCGGGCAGCGCCTGCGCGCGGTGTCGGCGGCGTACGCGGTGCTCCGCCACGTGCTCGAGGGGATCCGCGTCGGCCGGGTCGAGGCCGCGCCGCCGCCGCCTCCGCCCGCGGGGGCCTCGGGCGACGAGCCAGGCGCCACCGTGCTCCTCGACGCGCCGCGCGCCCTCGGCGAGGGCTTCGACACGGCGGACGACGCGAGCGAGCTCCTCGAGGAGCTGCAGCGGCTCGTCCCGTGGGTGTCGTGGCACACGCGCGGGACCGCGCTCGAGGAGGTGGTCATCGACCGGCTCGAGGAGCTGACGCGCCTCCTCGAGCGGCTCCCGGAGCTCAAGCGCATCGCGGACAGCCTCGGGAAGCTCGAGGCGGAGGCGCGGGCGGCGCGCGGGGTCGAGCGCGGGCGCCGGACCGACGTCGTCGGCGTCACGGTCGGCGGGGAGCTGCGCGACGCGCTCGCGAGCGAGCTCGCGCTGCTCGCGGACCCCGACGCCGAGGACCTCTTCTACGCGCGCGTCATCGACCGGCGGCTGCTCACGCTCGAGCTCGCGGGGCCCGACGAGGGGGCGTCGAACAAGCCGTCGCGCCCGGGGCCGGTCATCGCCTGCGTCGACACGAGCGGCTCGATGCGCGGCGACGCGGAGGCGCGCGCGAAGGCGCTCCTGCTCGCGGTGGCGCGGCGCGTGCTGCTCGCGGGCCGCCGCATGACGGTGCTGCTCTTCGGCGGGCGCGGCTCGGTGACGGAGGTGACGCTCCGCCCCGGCAAGGTCGACCTCGACGCGGTGACGCGGCTCCTCCTGACGAGCTACTACGGCGGCACGGACTTCGACGGCCCCATCGAGCGCGCGCTCGACCTGCGCGAGCGTGAGCCCGCCTTCGCGCGGGCCGACCTCCTCTTCCTGACGGACGGCAACTGCCGCCTCGGCGACAAGGTCGCGCGGCGCCTCGAGGAGGTGCGGCAGAAGCGCCAGCTCGACGTGGTGAGCGTCATCGTGGGGGGCGGCCGCGGCGAGCTCGTCCGGCCCTACTCGGACACCCTCTGGAACCTCGACGAGCCAGGCGCCAGGGGCCTCCGCCTCTACGAGTGAGGCGTTGGTTACTGCGGGATGCAGTCCGTCGGCCGGCAGGCCTCCGGCAGGCACACGTTCAGGAGCCCGCCCGCCTCGGCCGGCGCGCAGCAGGTCGTGTAGCCGCTCCCGCAGTCGGCGTCGCTCTCGCAGGCGATCTTCATGCAGAAGCCGGCCTGCCCGCCGCCGTCGGCGACGTTGTCCATCGTGCACGAGAGCCCGCTCGCGCAGTCGCCGAGGCCGCCCGTGCACGGCGCGCCCACGCCGAGGTCGTTCGCGGCGATGTCCTCGCAGAGCCCGGCCGACGGGTCGTTCGGGACGTCCGTGGCCCCCGCGACGTCGGGCTCCTCGAGGTTGCGGCAGGTCCGGATCCCCTCGAAGCCGGTCGCGAACATCACGAAGTAGCACATCTCGTCGTTCGAGCTCTCGCCGAAGGTCACCGTGTGGTCCGTGCGGTTGTCGAAGGTGCACGTGAGCTGCACGAGCTCCCCCTCGGCGAGCTCGAGCGGCAGCGGATCGATGCTCTGCCGGTCGAAGCTGTACGGGTCGCGCACGTGCGTCGTCGCGAGCGCGTCCTTCGACGGCCCGACCTCGAGCACGCTCTTCTTCCCGAGGTAGTGCATGTGCGGCCCGCCCGCGAACACCGTCGCGCCCTGGTCCACGGCGCACAGGCTCCGGACCTCGGTCTTCTGCCCTGCGGGGAGCTGGATGCGCGACGTCCCGAACGCGTACCAGCCGACCGGCGTCGCCGCCGGCCCGACGTCCGACCGGTGCATGCGGATGACCGCGCGCTCGCTCACGTCCTCGGGGGTCGCGTTCAGGAGGTGGAGCTGCACGACGATCTGGTCGCCCGCCGGGATGATCATCGCGGCGCCGTCGGGCATCTGGAGCTCGGCGTCGCTCGTCGCCGCCCCGAAGAGCGGGAGCCACGTCGGCTTGAAGAGGACGTCGCACTCGCTGAAGCCCTCGGGCTCCTTCACGAGCGCCTTCTGCATGAAGAAGTGGTGCACCGTCGCGACCTTCTCGTACTCGAAGCGGTCGACGTAGAGCGGCTCCGTCAGCGTCTGCGACCAGCAGAGGTACTTCTCCTCACCGGACGCCACCGTGTACTCGCCGGTCGCGAACGCGACCCACGACGCGTCGCCTCCGCCGTCGTCGCCCGCCGAGCCCGCGTCGCACGAGGCGAGCGCGGCGGCGAGCGCGACGGGTCCGAGGATCCAGAGGGGGCGACGGCGCGCGAGGGGGCGCGCCGGCCGGGGGCGATGCGTCGTGGGCATGGCGACCTCGAGCGAGCAGCAGGGCGAGCGTTCGTTCGGTGTGCGCGCATCTTGCCGCCGGGCCGATGCCTTCGGGCGCCAAACACCTTGCGCGAGGCGTCACCGCGCGCGCCGACCGCGGCTCCCGCTTGATCGGCGCGGCGTCGGCTGCTACCTGCACGCCATGACGCAGCGGGAGAACGCGGAGAACCTCGGGAGCGTGGTCCTCGAGGCGGCGCGCGCAGGGATGGGGGCGCTCGGCCTCGATCCGGCGCCGCTGCTCGCCCGCGCGGCCGCGGCGCCCGATCGTTGGACCGCCCTCGTCGGCCTCTTTCGCGATCTCGAGGCCGCGAGCGGCGACCCGGCCATCGGCCTGCACCTCGCGCTCGCGCTCGAGCCGCAGATCTACCACTACGTGCTCTACGTCGCGCTCTCCGGCGCGACGCTCGGCGACGCGCTCGGCCAGATCGCGCGCTACGTGCCGCTCATGGAGAACTACCCCGGCGCGTCGCTGACGATGGCGCGCCGCGGCCGCCTCGTGACGCTCGCCCTCGCCGACGGCGGCGGGAGCGAGCCGCTGCCGCAGCTCTCCGAGTTCGCGCTGGTCGCGGTCGTCCGCTTCTGCCGCTGGATCACCGCGCACCCCGTGACGCCGCTCGAGGTGCGCTTCCACCACCCGCGCCCCGCCGACGTGGGCGAGCACGCGCGCCTCTTCGGCCGCGAGCCGCGCTTCTCCGAGCGCGACTCGGCGCTCGTCCTCGACGCGCGCGACCTGCGCCGGCCCTCCGTCCACGCCGACGAGGCGCTTCACGCACTGCACAAGGACTTCGCCGAGACCCGGCTCATGGGGCTCGCGCAAGACGATGTGCGACTGCGAACGGAGGCCCACCTGCGCGCCGAGCTCGGCCGCCGGCGCTGCGAGATCGGCGACGTCGCGCGCGCCTTCGGGATGAGCGAGCGCACCCTCCAGCGGCGCCTCGCCGTCCTCGGCACGAGCTTCTCCGAGGTGCTCGACGACGTCCGCCGCGCCCAGGTGCTCAAGGCCCTCGCGCGCGGCGACGCGCTCGACGCGGTGGCCGCGGGCGCCGCCTTCTCCGGCTACAGCGCCTTCTACCGCGCCGTGAAGCGCTGGACCGGCAAGGCCCCGAGCGCTCTGCGCGACGAACCCTGAGGCCGGCCACCGCGGCGGCCGACCGGCGATTGTAAAAAAGTTCGACGAGCCTCCGCGCGGTCCGGAACGGAGGGACGGACCCTGCCCACGGACCGCCCCGTCCAGGAGGACGCGATGACCCGGAACGCCCTGCGCTGGCCGCAGGCGCTCGCACTCGTGTGCCTGAGCGCCTTGTTCTTCACCGCGAGCTGTACCGACAGCTCCCCGCCCGCGCCGTCGTCGCCCGGCGTGTCCGCGCCGGACGAGGCCGCGCCGCCCGCGACCCCGGCCGTCGACGCGGCGCCGCTCTCCTGGCAGGAGGCCGAGGAGGCCGCCGCCCAGAAGGACGACGCGCTCGCCGCCTTCGGGCTCCGACCGCGCGTCTGCACGCGCGACGCCCAGTGCGGCCCCGGCGCCGCCTGCGACAAGCGGTGCGGCCAGGTCCGCGGGCGCTGCGTGCGCGTGGCGAACCTCTGCGGCCCGCCGTTCCACGCGCAGTGCGGTTGCGACGGCGTCACGTACGCGAGCCGCTGCGAGCGCCTCCACGCGGGCGTCGCGCTCGCGCACGAGGGGCGCTGCCGCCCCGGCTGCAACGAGGCCCTGGGGCTCGAGTGCCCCGGCGACGCCGCCTGCCTCTACCCGACCGGCACCTGCGGCGACGCCGTGCGCGCCGGCTTCTGCGTCGATCCGCCCGAGAGCTGCCCCGACGTGCGCGAGCCCGTCTGCGGCTGCGACGGCGTCACCTACGGCAACTTCTGCGAGCTCGTCGCCGCCGGTGTCTCCGCCGCGCACCTCGGCGAGTGCCCGCGCGTCTGCGACGGGATCCAGGGGCTCGAGTGCCGCGACGGCGAGTTCTGCGACCACCCCGCCGGCACCTGCGACGTCGTCGACGGGCAGGGCCTCTGCGAGGAGCGCCCGGAGATCTGCACGCGCGAGTACGCGCCGGTCTGCGGCTGCGACGGCGTCACGTACTCGAACGACTGCGAGCGGCGTCGCGCCGGCGTCTCGCTCGATCACCGCGACGTCTGCGCGCCCGTCGAGTGCGAGCACACCGCGCAGTGCCCCGATCCCGAGGGGCAGTTCTGCAAGAAGCCCGGCTGCTCCGGGGTCGGCGTGTGCGCCGAGCGCCCGGCCGCGTGCCCCGACGTCTACGATCCGGTGTGCGGCTGCGACGGGCGCACCTACTCGAACCGCTGCGACGCCGACGCCGCCGGCGTCAACGTGAACCACCCCGGCGAGTGCGGCCAGTGCGGCGGCCTCCTCGGGATCCCGTGCCCCGAGGGCCAGGTGTGCGACCCGCCGGCCGGCACCTGCGACATCGCCGACCTGCCCGGGACCTGCGTCGACGAGCCCGGCGACTGCCCGCTCATCGTCGACCCGGTGTGCGGCTGCGACGGCAACACCTACCTGAACGACTGCGGGCGCCTCGACGCGGGCGTCGCGCTCGACCACGAGGGCGTCTGCGGCCCCGCGGCGTGCCGCACGAACGGCGACTGCGCGGACGGCAACTACTGCCGGAAGGACGCGTGCGGCGCCGAGGAGGGCAGCTGCGAGCCGCGGCCGGACGCGTGCCTCACGGTCTACATGCCGGTCTGCGCGTGCGACGGGACGACCTACGGGAACGCGTGCTTCGCGGCGATGGACGGCGCGAACGTGGCGCACGCGGGGCGCTGCGAGCCCGAGCGCTGCTGCAACCCCGAGGACGAGCCCGGCACGCACGGGCTCCCCGCCTGCTTCGAGGGGGCGACCTGCTGCGACGACGGCCTCTGGCGCTGTAACCGCGGCGACGGGAGCTCCGCGTGCGACGACCGCGACGCGCTCCCGAGCGACGCGCTCCCGGCGGCCGAGAGCGCCGATCCGGCCTCGGCGGACGCCTTCCGGGCGCCGGCCGACAGCGCCTTCGCCGAGACCGAGCCGTTCGTGGTGCCGCCGAGCGATCCCGGCGGCGAGGGGCAGGTGTGCGAGGCGTGCTGCGACGGGCCGCCGCCGCTCCTCTGCCCCGAGCCCATCACCTGCTGCGGCGACGGCCACTGGACCTGCGGGACGTGCGACGTCATCGGTCACGAGTGCCGCGACACGACCTGCGAGAAGGCCGCCGACTGCCGCGCGGGTGAGTTCTGCAAGCAGGAGGGCTGCGGCACGCTCGGCGAGTGCCGCGAGCGCCCGGAGGCGTGCCCGGAGAACGAGGCGCCCGTCTGCGGCTGCGACGGCGTGACCTACTCGAACGCCTGCTTCGCGGCCGCGGCGGGGGCGAGCGTCGCGCACGTCGGCGCCTGCGAGATCGGCTGCGGCGGGTTCCTCGGGATCCCGTGCCCCGACGGGATGATCTGCGACCTCCCGGCCGGGCTGTGCGGCGGCGCCGACCTCATGGGCGTGTGCGTCGACAAGCCCCGCGCCTGCTTGCTCCCCTACATCGCCCCGGTGTGCGGCTGCGACGGGGTGACCTACGCGAACGACTGCTTCCGCCTCATGGCCGGGGCGCAGGCCGACCACGACGGGCGCTGTGAGCCCTCCTTCTGCTGCGATCCGGCGGCGGAGCCGGGGCAGAACGGGAACCCGATCTGCTTCGAGGGCGCGACCTGCTGCGCGGACGGCACCTGGCGCTGCAACGCCGGCGACGGGAGCCCGACGTGCGGGCCCGAGCGGGATCCGGCCGACCCGACGCGCGCGGCGGGTGAGGCGGACGCGAGCACGGACGTCGTGACGGTGCCCGTCGGCGGCGGCGAGGGCGAGGTGTGCGAGGCGTGCTGCGACGGGCCGGCGCCCGAGTGCGCGACCTCGCAGTGCTGCGGCGACGGGACGTGGTCGTGCGGCGGCTGCGACGTCATCGGGCACGAGTGCGAGGCGCGGACGTGCCACGAGAACGCCGACTGCCGCGACGCCGCCTACTGTAAGAAGGCCGGCTGCGAGGCGGAGACGGGCGAGTGCGTGGCGCGGCCGCTCGCGTGCCCGGACGTCTACTCGCCGGTGTGCGGCTGCGACGGCGTGACGTACGGGAACCGCTGCGACGCGGCGGCGAACGGCGCGAACGTCGCGCACGAGGGGGCCTGCGAGCGCGTCTGCGGCGGGTTCCTCGGGACGCCGTGCCCCGACGGCTCGTACTGCGACCTCCCCGCGGGCGTGTGCGGCGGGGCCGACTTCCAGGGCGTGTGCGTGGTCATCGGCGACTTCTGCCCGACCGTGTGGGATCCGGTGTGCGCGTGCGACGGGACGACCTACGCGAATGACTGCTTCCGCGTGATGGACAAGGCGCAGAAGGACCACGACGGGCGCTGCGAGCCCACCCACTGCTGCCTCGACGGGGCGCCGCCCTGCCAGAATGGTGCGACGTGCTGCGCGGACGGCGAGTGGCGCTGCAACACGCTCACGGGCGGCTCGACGTGCGACCCGGCGACGGATCCGGCGACGGCGATGAGCGCCGAGTGGTCGGCGGCCGAGCCGGCCCAGAGCGACGAGGTGGTCGTCGTGCCGCCGGGCGGCGGGACGGGCGAGATCTGCGAGGCGTGCTGCGATCCGGACCTCGCGCTCGACTGCGCGACGGCCGAGTGCTGCGGCGACGGGCGCTGGAGCTGCGGCGGCTGCGACGTCGTCGGGCACGTCTGCGAGCCCGAGTGCCCTGGCGTCGCGTGCACGCTCTACTGCGAGTACGGCTTCCGGACGGGGCCCGACGGGTGCGAGATCTGCGCGTGTCGCGAGCGCCCGTCGCCGTCGCCGTCGGACCGGTGAGGACACCAGGGGGAGCGGGGCTCGGCGCCGTGGGGGGGCCGGGCCTCGCGGAGTGTGAAAAACACTCGCCGCCGGAGCGCGAACGCGGCTTCGCGCCAGCGCCCGGCGGCGAGTGTGCTTCCCTCGCGCGCGGCGGCCTCGGAGGCGGGGCCGCGGCGCTTTGTAACCGGGGTGGGCGCGCTGGCACACGGGTTGCCTGACGTGGGGGGC
Source organism: Deltaproteobacteria bacterium (assembly GCA_020632715.1). Classification (GTDB taxonomy): domain Bacteria; phylum Myxococcota_A; class UBA9042; order PHBI01; family PHBI01; genus JACKFA01. The sequence goes on along the minus strand of JACKFA010000008.1, from coordinate 416,420 downwards.
GCTCGCGCGGTGGGCTGAAAGGGCTCTCGCGCGGGCGCGACCTGCCGATGGATGGCCCGATGACCCACGCACCGACCCCGATTGACGCGACGTTCTCGACCCACGACGGGTGGCGCCTCGCGCTCCGGCGCTTCCGCCCGGCGACGCTCGTCGACGACGTGCCCGTCCTCTGCGTCCACGGCCACGCGACGAACGGCTGGAGCTGGTACGGCGGGCCGCGCGGCGGCGTCGTCGGCGCGCTGACGGCGGCTGGGCGCGACGTCTGGACGGTCGACCTCCGGGGCGCGGCGACCACGACGCCGCCGCGCAAGGGCGCGACGGTGCGCATCGCGGACAAGGCCGGCGTGGACCTCCCGGCGGCCATCGAGGCGGTGCTCGCACGGACGGGCGCGAGCCGCGTGGACCTCGTGGGGCACAGCCTCGGCGGGGTGATGATCTACCTGCTCGGGCTCGCCGGGCACCCGCTCGCGGCGCGCGTGCGCCGGGCGGTGACGGTCGGCTCGCCGCTCGCGGTGGCGAGCGACGTGGTGCCGGCGCCGCTCCGGGCGAGGGCGGCGGCGAAGGCGGTCGGGCTCCTCGGGCGCCTGCCGGTGTGCGGGCTCGCCGCGCGGGTTGGTCACCGGGCGCCGATGGGCGCGTTCGGGACGCACTTCGCGCCGGGCCGGACGGACGAGGGGACCTACGCGCGGTTCATGAAGCACGGCGTGACGGACGTCTTCGGCGCGGAGCTGAGCGAGCTCGCGGCGTGGGTGCGGGCGAAGGACGCGCGGGTCCTCTGGCCGGGGCTCCTGACGAGCCGGGCGCCCGGGCGGCTGCCGTTCCCGACGCGCTTCGTGGTGGGCGCGGACGACGGCCTCACGACGGCCCCGGCGGTCACCATGACGCACCGCGTCATCGGCTGTGACGCGAGCGATCTGCACGTGCTCCCGGGGTACCGCCACGCGGACATCCTGGTCGGGAAGGACGCGCGCGCCGACGTGGGCGAGCTCGTCGTGGGCTGGCTCGCGGCGCCGGCGTCGGCGGCGGGCGCTGAGGCCGCGGCGGCCTGACCGCGCGGTCGCGGCGGCGTGGCGCGTGTGACGGACGGGTTCGGGGTGGCGTCATCACCGGCGGCCGTATCGACTTGGCTTTCACCACGGAGACACGGAGACACGGAGGGAGGAGGGAGGAGGGAGAGGACGGAGGGAGGCGCGCTGAGACTTGTCGCCGTCCTCCTGGCACCTCGCTGCCTCCAAGCTCGCAGGGGACAACCACGGAGGCACGGAGGCACGGAGGGTTCAGTGGATCAACCCGCCTCGGGGCACCGACTGGGCGCTGGTGGAGTTCCCGGCGCGATCCCTCCGTGCCTCCGTGCCTCCGTGGTTTCCTTCCGGATTCAGCGAACATGCCGCTAACTGGTCGGCATTGGATCTAGCCCAGATGGAGTGAGAGCCGCCGAGCCCCTCGCCGTCCTCCTCCCTCCTCCCTCCGTGTCTCCGTGTCTCCGTGGTCACGTTCCCCCCGCTCGCCGTCCTCCTCCCTCCGTGTCTCCGTGGTCACGTTCCCCCAGACACCGGGACAGAGACACGACACCGACGAAGCCGGCCCGCTACGCCGACACGGCCGCCGTCGCCTGGCGCGCCTTGAGCCGCCGGATCGTCTCGCGCGTCGCGTAGTGCACCGACGGCCGCGGCTCCTTCGCGAGGCGCTCGTTCAGCGCCTTCACGAGCGCCGGGCCCGGCTTCGCGCACCACGCGAGCGCCCTCAGCGCCTTCACCGTGATCATCCCCTGCGTGTCGTCGAGCGCCGCGAGGAGCGCCTTCTCCGCGCCGCTCGCCGCCTCGCCGAGCTCGCCCAGCACGACGATCGCGTTCTCGCGCTGCACCAGGTTCGCCTCGTCCGAGCCGACCACCTCCGCGAGCGGCTTCACGAACGCGTCCGGCGCGTGGCGCGCCGCCCGCCCGATGCTCGCGACGACCCAGTCCTCGCGGTCGTGCAGCGCCTCGATGAGCGGCGGCACCGCCTTCTTCGCCCCGATCGCGTCGAGCGCCCCGAGCACCGCCGCCTCGAGCTCCGCGCTCGCCCCGCGCAGCGCCCGCGCGAGCCCCGGCGCCGCGACCCACGGATCCGGCGACATCACCGCGAGCGCCTCCGCCGCCGCGACCCGCACGGCGTCGTCGCTGTCCCGCAAGGCGAGGACCACGGCCGGGACCTGATCCTCGGCCTTCTTCCCCAGCGCCCCCAGCGCCCGCGCCGCGTTCAGCCGCACCATCGGCCGCCCGTCGGCGAGCGACGCCTCGAGCCAGGCGACGTCCATCTCCTTCGCCGCCGCCCCGAGCTTCTTCGCGTCGAGCGGCTCCGCGTCGAAGCCGTCCACCGGCATCGGCACGGCCTCCCTGTGGCGCGGCGGCTCCTTGCCGATCGTGATCCGGTAGATCGCGAGCAGCGCCGCCCGCGACATCGACGGCAGCGGGTCCTTCACCGCCGCCTCGATCTTCGCGAGCAGCTTCTTCGCCCCCCGCTCGTGCAGCATCCCGAGCGCGTGGAGCGCGTTCAGCCGCACGTGCGTGCTCACGTGGTCGAGCGCCTCCTCGAGCACCGGCAGCGCCTTCTCCCCGAGCGCGTCGATCGCCCTGAGCGTCGTCCCCGCCGCCCGGTCCGGGCTCGTGTCGAGCCCGAGGATGAGCGCGTCGAAGGCGTCCTTCCCGAGCGCGACCAGCGTCCCGAGCGCCGTCTCCCGCACCGCCTCGTCGCGGTCGCCGAGCGCCGCCACGAGCGACGGCGCCACGCTCTTCGCCTCGCCCCCCGCGCTCGCGATCGCCGTCGCCGCCGCGCGCCGCACGAGGACGTCCTCGTCCTTCAGCCGCAGCGCGAGCTCGAGGCTCACGTCGCCGAGCACCCCCAGCGCCCGCGCCGCGTTCTCGCGCACCCGCCGCCGCCCGTCGCTCACGAGCGCCCGCAGGAGCGCCTCGTCGAGCGCCCGCTTCGACGCCTTCAGCGCCGCCTCGTCGAGCGGCTCGAGGTCGAAGCCCTCGAGCGGCAGCGCCACCTCCGGCAGCACGTTCGGCGCCTCCGGCGCGTCGACCGTCAGCCGGAAGATCGCGAGCAGCGCCGCCCGCCGCAGCTCCTGCTCGGGCGTCGCGAGCTGCTCCCGGAGCGCCTCCTCGAGCTTCGCCGCGCCGTGCTCCTTCATCGCCCCGAGCGCGTGAACGGCGTTCACGCGGATCCGCGTCGACACGTGCCCGAGCGCCTCCTCGAGCGGCACGAGCGCGGGCTTCCCGAGCTCCCAGAAGATCGGCAGCACCGTCACCGCCGCGCGGTCGGCCGGCGCGTCGAGCCCGGCGATGAGCGCGTCGTAGCCGTCCTTCCCGAGCGCGACCAGCGCCTCGTGCGCCGTCCTCCGCACCTCGGCGTCCGCGTCCCCGAGCGCGCCGACGAGCGCGTCCCCGAAGGGCGCCCCGTCGCTCCCGAGCGCCTTCAGCGCCCCCGCGGCGGCCCGCCGCACGGCGACGACCTCGTCCTTCAGGCGCACCGCGAGCCCCGGGCTCGCCTCGCCGAGCACGCCCAGCGCCCGCGCCGCGTTCTCGCGCACGATCGGCCGCCCGTCGTGGAGCAGGCGCTCGAGGTCGCGCTCGTCGAGGTCCCGCTTGTGCCCCTTGAGCGCGTCCGCCTCGAGCGGCTCGCTGTCGAAGCCCTCGACGGGCATCGCGATCGGCTCGAGCCAGCGCGGCGCGGGCTCGCCGGCCAGGAGCCGCGAGAGCGCCCGCCCCGCGGCGTGCCGCGACACGGCGCTCGCCTCGCCGTCGTCCTTCACCGCCTCGAGCGCGGGCACGGCGGCCTCGCCGATGCGCTCGAGCGCCGCGATGGCGTTCAGCTGCACGTAGGTCGAGTAGTGCCGGAGCGCGTCGGTCAGGAACGGGATCGCGTCGGCCCCGACGGCGTCGACCACCGGGAACACCACGCGCGCCGCGCGCTCCGGCGGCCGATCGAGCCCGCCGAGGAGCGCCGCCTGCGCCGGCTCCCAGAGCTCGACCAGCGCGGCCTTCACCGTGTCGCGCACCTCGGCGTCCGGGTCGGCCATCGCCGCGAGCATCGGGATCGCCCACGGCCCGGCCTCGCCGCCCGCCGCCGCGAGCGCCTTCGCGGCCGCGCGCCGGACCTCCACGAGCTCGTCCTTGAGCGCGAGCGCGAGCTGGACCGGCGCCTCCTTCAAGACCCCGAGCGCCCGCGCCGCGTTCTCGCGCACGAAGGGCCGCCCGTCGTTCAGGAAGCGCGCGAGCACCGCCTCGTCGAGGTCGCGCCGGTGCGCCTTGAGCTCGTCCTCGGGCTGCGACGCCGCGTCGAAGCCCTCGAACGGGAGCGGCGTCGGCTCGAGCGCCCTCGGCGGCGCCTCGCCCGCCGTGAGCCGGTAGATCGCGAGCGCCGCCGCCTGCCGCATCGACGGCATCGGCTCCTTCCCGCACTCCCGGATCTTGTCGATGAGCCGCTCCGAGCCCTGCCCGCGGAGGCGCGAGAGCGCGTGCACCGCGTTCAGCCGCACGTGGGCGCTCGGGTGGGAGAGCGCCTCCTCGAGGACGTCGATGCCGTCGCCGCCGAGGTCCTCGAAGAGCGCGACGATGCCGCGCTGCGCCTTGTCCGGGCTCAGGTCGAGCCCCGCGAGCAGCGCCTCGCGCGCCGCCGGGCCGAGCTTCTTCAGCGCCGCGTGCGCGGACTCGCGCACCTCGGGATCCGCGTCGTTCAGCGCCTGCACGAGCGGGAGCGCGTACGGGAGCGCCGCGTCGCCGGCCATCGCGAGCGCCGCGGCCGCCGCGCGCTTCACGGCGAGCGTGCCGTCCTTCATGCGGATCGCGAGGCCACCCGTGGGCTCGCCGAGCACCCCGAGCGCGCGCGCCGCGTTCACGCGCACCTTCGCGCGCCCGTCGTGGATGAAGAGGTCGAGCTCGGCTGGCTCGAGGTCCCGCTTGTGCCCCTTCAGCGTGTCGTGGTCGAGGTCCATCGTGTCGAAGCCGTCGACCGGCATCGGCATCGGCTCGAGCCACGGCGGCGCCGGCTCCCCGGCCTCGATGCGCTGCACGGCGCCCGCGGCGAGGAGGCGCACGGTCGCGTCGGCGCCCATGTCCTTCGCGATGCCGTCGAGCGCGGCGAGGGCGTCGTCGCCGAGGCGCTCGAGCGCGAGGATCGCGTTCGCCTGGACCCGCGCCGAGGCCGACTCCCGCGCGGCCGCGACGAGCGTCTCCAGCGCGTCCTCGCCGAGATCCTCGAACACCGGCAGGATCGTCACGGCGGCGCGCTCCGGCGCCTGGTCGAGCGCCCGCACGAGCGCCGGCTTCGCGTGCTCCCAGAGCGCGTACGCCGCGCGGCTCGCGGTCTCACGCACCTCGTCGTCGCGGTCGCCGAGCGCCTGCAGCACGGCGTCGGCGTAGGGCGCCGCTTCCTCCGCGTTCGCCGCGATCGCCTTGATGGCGGCGCGCCTGACGGCCGGCGCCTCGTCCTTCAGCCGCACCACGAGCCCGGGCGGCACCTCGTGGAGCACGCCGAGCGCGCGCGCCGCGTTCTCGCGGACCTGCTCGCGGCCGTCGTTCAGGAGCCGCGCGAGCACGCCCTCGTCGAGCGCGCGCTTGCTCGCCTTCAGGAGCTCCTCGTCGAGCGGCTCGGTGTCGAAGCCGTCGAGCGGCATCGCGAGCGCCTCGAGCTCGGCGACCTCGTCCGGGCCGTTGACGATGAACCGGATCGCCTGGAGCGCCGCGGTCTTCATCGACGGCATCGGCTCCTTCAGGCGCTCGGCGATCTTCTCGACGAGGTCCTCCGAGCCGAAGCCGCGCAGCTTCCCGAGCGCGTGGACGGCGTTCAGCCGCACGAACGCGCCCTTGTGGTCGAGCGCGAGCGTGAGCGCCGGGATCCCGCGCTTCTCGAGGTCGGCGAAGACCGGGATGATCGTCCGGAGCGCCCGGTCGGGCGAGACGTCGAGCCCGCCGATGAGCGCGCTCTCCGCCTTCTCGCCGAGCGTCAGGAGCACCTTGTGGCAGGCGGCGTGGACCTCGCCGTCCTTGTCGTGCAGCGCCTCGACGACCTGCGCGGCGAAGGGCAGGGCGGCCTCGCCGGCGCGCTCGAGCGCGCTCGCGGACGCGCGCCGCATGCCGAGGTCACCGTCCTTCAGGCGGATGGCGAGCCCCTCGGTGGCGAGCTTCAGCGCCCCGAGCGAGCGCGCCGCGTTCTTCCGGACCTGGAGGCGGCCGTCGTGCACGAAGACGCCGAGCGCGTCGGGGTCGAGGTCGCCCGCGCGCCCCTCGAGCTCGTCGATCTCCCAGTCCTGGCTGTCGAAGCCGTCGAAGGGCAGCGGGCGCTCGTCGAGGAAGAGGAGCGGCGGCCCCGGGACCCCCTCCTCGAGCCACTTGAGCGCGCGCGCGGCCGCCTTCCGCACGGCCTCGTCCTCGTCCTCGAGGAGCGGCAGCACGTCGACGGCCGCGCCCTTCGCGTCCTCACCGAGCGCGCCGAGCAGGGTGACCGCGTTCCGGCGGATGAGCGCCGACGCGGAGCGCAGGGCGTCGACCAGCGTCGGGATCCCGTCGGGGCCCAGCTCCTCGAAGACGAGCCCGACGGTCGCCGGGACGATCTCGGGGTCCGCGCGCAGCCCCTCGACGAGGAAGTCGGCGACCTGCGCGTGGAGGGCCTTCAGGATGGCGACGGCGCGCGCGCGCACGGTCAGCAGCGGATCGGACAGGGCGCCGACGAGCCAGAACGCCGCGGGCACCGCCGCGAGGCCGAGATCGTCGAGCGCCGCGATAGCCGCCTCGCGGACGTCCGGGCTCCCGTCGCGGAGGGCGAGGCCGAGCTCGTTCACCGCGGGGGCGGCGACGTCGCCGAGGGCGCCGAGCGCGGTGGCGGCGTTCGCGCGCACGTGATCGCGCCCGTCGTGGAGGGCGTGCACGAGGAGATCGACGTCGACGCCCGGGGCCTTCGCGGCGAGCTCGTCCTTCCCGAGCCGGCCGTCCTCGAAGCCGTCGATGGGGACGGGGCGGCTCTCGGCGGCGCCCGTCTGCCCGAGGGGCTTCCCGGTCAGGAGGCCGATGGTCTCGGCGACGCGCCGGCGAACGGCCGCGACCGGGTCCTTCTGGGCGTCGCGGAGCGCGGCGAGGACCGTGTCGTCGTCGACGCCGACGCGGCCGATGGCCCAGGCGGCGGTCAGGCGCACGACCTCGAGGCTGTCGCCGAGGGCGGACAGCAGCGCGGCGAGGGCGTCCTCGGCGGCCGGGCCGAGGGCGCCGAGGGCCTGCGCGGCGACCTCGCGGACGACGCCGCTCTGGCGCTCGCGGAGGGCGTCGGCGAGGCGCGGGACGGCGGCGTCGCCGACCTTCGCGAGCGCGCGCGCGGCGGCGCTGTGGACGCGCGCGGGCTGATCGACGCGGAGGGCGTCGAGGGCGAGGTCGACGGCCTCCGGGCCGAGCCCGGCGAAGGCGTCGGCGGCGGCCTGGGCGACGGTCGCGTCGAGGTCGCCCATCAGGAGCACGAGGGTCGCCACGGCGGGCCCGCCGCCGAGGTGGGCGAGGGTGCGGGCGGCCGCGGCGCGGACGGCGGGCTCGGCGTCCTTCGCGAGGGCGGCGACGTCGCCCGTGAGCGCGTCCGCGGCGAGCGGGGCGCCGCCGTCGCGCGCGAGGAGGCCGAGGGCGTTCCGGCGGACGTGGGGGCGGCCGTCGCGGAGGGCCTGGACGACGTCCGCGCGCGGGACATCGGCGCTCGCGGCGGCGTCGAGGGCGTCGTCGCCAAGGGCCTCGGTCATGAAGCCCGCGATCGGGATGTCGAGGGGCTCGCCCGTGCCGGCGGCCTCGGCGGGGGGCTCGTGGGCGCGGAGGACCTTGCGCGCCGTGTCGGCGGCGACGGCGTCGCCGGTCTTCGCGAGGTCGTCGAGGGCGGCGCGGAGGTCGTCGTCGACGGCGTCGAGCCCGGAGAGGAGCTCGATGACGGCGGCGCGCGCGACGGCGTCGCCGGCGGCGCGGAGGAGGGCCTTGGCGGCGCGGGCGCGGAGGCGCTCGAGGCACTGGAAGGTGGCGCGCCGGACGACCGGGCTCGGATCGGACAGGGCCGCGACGAGCGCGGGGACGGCGTCGTCGCCGGCCTTCACGAGGAGGTCGGTCGCGACGGCGGCGGCCGCGGGGCGCACGTCGCCGAGCGCGAGGACGAGGTACGAGACGACGGCCTTCGGGTCCGCCTCGAGGCGGGCCTCCACGCCGGCGGCGGCGGCGTCGGCGACGGCGCGGGCGGCGTCGGCGAGGGCGTCGAAGAGGAGCGGGAGGGCGAGCTCGAGGTCGTGGCCGTGGGTGACCGCGGCGACGACGAGGGCGCGGACGCGCTCGTCGGGATCGGTCGCGAGGGCGCGGGCGGCGTCGGGGCCGACGTCGGGCAGATCGGCGAGGACGCCGAGCGCGAGGGCGACGTTCCTGCGGACGGCGGCGTCCTCGTGGGCGAAGGCGGCGATCGCGTCGTCCGGCGCGAGGTCGCCGCTCTCGAGGGCGGCGGTGAGCGCGTCTTGATCGAGCTCGTCGAGGAAGAACGGGTGGACCGCAGGCTCGGGCGGTGGCTCGGGCTCGGGCTCCGGCTCGGGCTCCGGGATGGGCTCCGGGATCGGCGCGGGCTCCGGGATCGGCTCGGGTTGGGGAGCCGCGGCCTCGGCCTCGGCCTCGGCCTCCGCCTCAGGCGCCGCAGCCGCTTCCGGCGCCGCTTCCGCCTCGGCCTCCGCAGCCGCTTCCGGCGCCGCTTCCGCCTCGGCCTCCGCAGCCGCCTCCGGCGCCGCTTCCGCCTCGGCTTCGGCCTCCGCTTCCGGCGCTGCTTCCGCCGCTGCTTCGGCGTCCGGCGCCGCTTCCGCCTCCGCCTCCGGCGCCGCGTCGGCGACGACCTCGACGGGCGCGGGCTCCTCGGCCGGTGGGGCCTCCTTCGGCGGCTCCTCGGGCTCCGGATCCTCGCGCGGTGGCGCCTCCGTCGGCTCCTCGACCGGCAGGGGCTCCGGATCGGGCTCCTCGACGGGCGGCTCGCTCGGGACCGGCGCCTCGGGCTCGGGCTCAGGGGCCTCCCCGGCCTTCGCGGCGTCGGCCGCCGCGATCTCGGCGGCCGCCGCGAGCTGCTGCCGCTTGGCCTCGATCTTCGCGATCAGCCCCTCCATGCCGTCGATGCAGCCCCGCGCCGTCTCGAGCTCGACGTCCATGAAGTCGAGCTCGTCCTCCATCTCGGAGACGAGCTCCTCGAGCTGCTTCTTGCGGGTGAGCGTGGTCTGCTCGATGTCCTCGCGACCTCGCGCGCGCGCCTTCTCGATCGTGGCGTCGCACTTGTCGATCTTGGCCTTCTCCTCCTCGATGAGGCGCGGCAGGTCCTCCTGGCGCTGGAGCGAGTCCGCGAGCCACTGCCGGAACGTCGCGATCTCGCCCTCGAGGGACCCCGCGAGGCGCTCGAGCTCGGCTGCCGGGTCGCTCGCGGCCGCGATGATCGCTTCGAGGTCGGTCGACAGGAGGGCGTTGCTCTGGGTGAAGTCCATGGCTCTCCCCGGTCTCGATCCGACTCCGCGTTTGAGAGGATATCGAGTAGCATGCCGCCCGCTTCGTCTCAACCGGACCCCGGAGCCCTCGATGAGCCGCCTGGCACGCACCTGTACACGCCTCCTCGCGCCGACCCCCGCGACCGCCGTCGCGCTCGCCGTGGGGGACCCGGAGCTCGCGAACGGCCTCCGGAGCCTCCTCGGGAGCGCCGGCGCCACCATCGCGGAGGACGGCCCCGCGACGGCGGGCGTCCTCGAGGCGCGCACCACGCCCAACGCCCTCATCGACCCCGACGATCGCGCCCTCGTCGAGCGCGTCGCGGCCGGCGGCCCCGTGGTGGTCGTGGTCCGCGCGGTGCCCCGCGGCGAGCACCCCAACGAGGTCGCCGCGCGCCTCGGGCCGTGCCTCGATCTGCGCGAGGTCCAGGCCGAGCTCGACGACGGCGTCGTGGTCCTGCGCGGCCTCCGCCGGACGCCCCTCGGGAACGCCAAGGCGAAGGAGCTCCGCGGGCTCGGCCACGCGATGGAGCCGTCGGTCCTCATCGGGCGCGGCGGGCTGTCGCCGGAGCTCGTCGCGTCGGCCCGCGAGGCGCTCGAGCGCCACGGGCTCGTGAAGGCGAAGCTGACGCCGCAGAGCGAGCTCGACAAGGGCGACGCCGCGCGCGACCTCGCCTGGGCGACCGGGGCCGTCGTCGTCCAGCGCGTCGGGAAGACGATGCTGCTCTACCGGCCCGACGTGAAGCTCGAGCCGCCGGTGGCCAAGCGCCGCCGCACCTGAGAAGGTGTTTCAGTATTCTCCCGTCGCCTGGCTTGCTCTTGTGATTTCAGGCGGTTCCGCTCGTCGGTCACGTGCCTATGGGCACGCTCCCTCCTCACGTAACCACCTGGAATCACGACGCGTCGCCGGGCTCGGTCCGAATACTGAAACACCTTCTGAGCGGCCGCCGCGCTAGAGGAGCCAGACGGCGACGAGGTCCTCGGCCGAGAACGGCGCGCGTTCCTCGGGCTGCACGGGCGCGAAGGTGCGGCAGAGCTCGCCGTCCGCGGCGCGCCGATCGATGGCGACGAGGGTCCGCCCGCGCGCGCGGAAGGCGCGGCCGAGCTCCTCGAAGGTCCACGTGGCAGCGCTCGCCGCCGCCGCGATCTGGTCGACCGGCACGTACTCGAAGCCGCCGCCCCGCGGGTCGAGGAGCGCGGAGTAGACCGCGTCGAAGCCGGGCACGACGGTCGCCTGGAACGTGAAGAGGGCGCGCAGCTCCTCGGTGGGCACGACCAGGATCCCGTCGGGATCGCCGGTCGCCGCGGTCCAGCTGCGCGCGATCCGGTTCGCGAGATCGTGATCGCGCGCGCCGACGACGAGCCCGAAGCGCTCGCCGAAGCGGTCCGGCTGGGCGCGCCGGAGGTCGGCGATCTTGAGCGCGGTCATGACGCTCCGCTCGTCGAGGCCGGGCGCCACCCCGCCGAGCAGGAAGACGCGATCGTACTCGCCGAGGTGGCGGTCGACGGGCGGGATGGCCGTGAGGGTGCGCTCGCTCGTCCAGTCGGCGACGCGGACGGTCACGCGCCCGAGCGGTGGCCCGACGCGGTCGAGGTGGAACGTGAAGACGTCGGGCTCGACCTCGAGGAAGCATCCCACGGGCCCGAAGGTGTAGCCGTCCTGGGCGTCGCCGGGGTGGCCGTGGTCGAGGAGGCCGCGGCGGGCTGCGCGCGCGAGGGTGTCCTCGGTCACGAGGACGTCGACGGCGACGTCGGGGCAGGCGAGGGCGAGGTCCTTCGCGAGCTCGACGACGGCGGGGCGGTAGCCGCACACGAGCACCCGCGAGAGCGGGGTCGCGGGGCGCGGCGGGAGCAGGGCCGGCGGGTCGCGGGGCGGGCCGTCGTCGCGCGCGGCGTCGAGGCGCGGGGCGAGGCCGCCGTGCTCGCGGAGGTCCTCGCCGAAGGTGGCGACGTCGCCGAAGGTGTAGGCGATGGCGAACACGGCGCGGACGGGGGCGTCGGGGCCGACGTCGTCGGGGGCCGCGGGGGCGCCGAGGCGGAGGGCGAGGCCGACCTGGCCGCGGGTGCCGCCGGTGTAGCCGAGGCCGATCGGGATCACGCGGACGCCGCCGGGGCGCCGGAGGCCGCGGCGGTAGAGGGCGTCGAAGGAGACGGGGCCGGGGGCGAGCGGCGGGGCGCCGTCGTAGTCGAAGAAGAAGCTATAGATCTCGTTGCCTTCGCGGGTCGTGAGGAGCTCGCGGAAGATCGGGGCGCGCTCGGGGTGGCGGACGCGGTGCACGACGTGGAGGGCGAGGAGCTTCTCGGTCGGGACGAGGATGGTGTGGTGGCCGCCGGCGACGCGGAGGGCGGAGGTGCTGCTCTGGTCGAAGACCTCGGCGATGATGGAGGCGCGCGGGTTGGCCTCGCGGGCGGCGAGGACGACGCGGGCGGTGGTCGGGTCGGGGCTCGGGTCGCCGGGGCGGGCGAGGACGATGACGCGCTTCGCGCGGGCGAGGTCGGTGCTCGTGACGAGGCCGGCGCCGTCCAGGGCGTCGTGGGCGCGGTAGTGGACGGCGGCGGAGAGCTCGGCGCGGAGGCGCGGGGGCATCTCGGGCTCGTCGCCGGCGAGGACGATGTGGACGCGGCTGAAGAGCTTCTCGTGGTAGCCGGTGAGCTCGCGGGTGAGGCGGGCGACGCCGGGCGTCACGTGGACGATGACGAAGTGCTTCCGGAGGCCGACGGGGCGGGTCTCGGAGAGCTCGAGGAGCTCGCGGACGACGTCGGTGCCGAGGCCGATGAGGAAGGAGACGAGGAGGAGGCCGGCGACGGTGAGGGCGAGGCTCACGGCGAGGGCGACGGCGTTCTCGGGGGCGGAGACGAGGTTCCCGGGGTCCTGGAGCTGCCGGAAGCTCCACCAGAAGCGGATGATGAAGGCGTCGTCGGCGGCGTCGACGAGGCCGTCCTCGTTGAAGTCGACGCCGGCGGTGGCGATGTGGTCGAGGATGGTGGCGCCGGCGAAGGCGAGGAGGGCGACGACGAGGCCGAGGAGGGCGACCTTCTGAGCGCGCTCGCGGCGCGAGAGGACGAGGGCGATGTCGCGGACGACGGGGGCCCAGTAGCTGAAGACGAGGAGGAGGCGCGCGAGGCGGAAGACGCGGAGGAAGCGGCTCCCGCCGAAGCCGAAGGAGGTCGGCAGGAAGGAGAGGAGGGCGACGAGGTCGATGACGAGGAAGGCGACGGCGCCGAGGCGGCCGCGGGCGTGCTGGATCTCGGTGGTCTCGGAGGCGCGGGCCTCGCCGGCGACGATGAGGACGCGGAGGCCGAGCTCGACGGAGAAGAGCGCGAGGAAGAAGGGGTCGGTCGTCGCGGTGGCGCCGGTGGGGATGAGGCTCGCGACGATGAGGACGGAGAGGACGAGGCGGACGGAGAAGCGCGCGAGGAAGGCGTCGGCGCGCTCGGCGAAGCGGGACAGGGGCGACGGGGGATCGCGCTCCACGTGGGTGCCGGCTCAGCGTCCGAGGGGGATCTTCATGAAGTCGTAGGCGACCTCGGCCTTGTGGCTCACGCGCCGGACGGTGGAGGAGGCGACGGTGTGGGGCGGGGCGGAGCGGCCGATGTGCGTGAAGATGACGCGCTCGTTGTCCCAGGCGATGTAGTCGGCGAGGTGGTTGAGCGCGCCGCGGTGGGTGGGGAGGTCCTTGTCCCAGCCGGCGGCGTCGACGACGAGCAGCTCGTTGCCGTGGAAGAAGGGCTCCGACTCGATGGGGATGACCTTCACGTCGGAGGCGTAGGTGACCTTCTTCTTGCCGTTGTCGAACTGGTAGCCGTAGGTCGGGAGCGCGCTGTCGCCGCTCGAGGTCTCGACCTTGAAGGCGGTGACGGTGAGGTCGCCGGCGGCCATGGGGACGCCGGGCTCGAGGTGCGTGACGGCGAGCTTCGAGAAGGGGCCGTAGCGGCTCACGAGCTCCTTCGCGAGGTCTTCGGGGGCGAAGAGGGGGATGGAGGAGTCGACCCAGCGGTCGAGGTTCCCAAGGCCGCCGGCGGCGTCGCGGCTCGGGTTCGTGCAGACGACGGCGGTGACGGAGAGCGCGCGCTCGACCTGCTCGTCGAAGTCGTGCGTGACGTCGATGAGGACGTAGCTCGAGATGTGCTGGGCGAGGGCCGAGGAGCGGCGTCGGTAGTTGCGGCCGGTGCCGTCGGTGATGGGCGTCGACGGGCCGGTGCCGAGGAACTGGAAGTAGGCCATGGCGTCCTCTCTGAGCGCGCGCGGGGCGAGCCCTCGATTACCGCACGGGGCGCGTTCCGGCAAACCCGGGGGGCGAGGTCGCCCTGGGATTGTCAGGCGGGCTTGACGAGTTGCTCGCGCAGCGAGTCGAGGAGCCCGTCGCCCGGGCGCCGCTGGAGGCCCGCGTCGATGACGCCGAGCGCTGCGGCGATCGCGCCGCTCTTCGCGAAGGCGACGGCGAGGTTGTAGTAGGCGTCCGGGCGCCCCGGCGCGAGGCGGATGGCCTCGCTGAACGCCTCGACGGCCTCATCGTGGCGGCCGAGCGCGAGGCACGCGGTCCCGAGGAGCATGAAGAGCTCGGCGTCCGGCGGGTGGCGGTCCACCGCGTCCATCGCGAACTCGCGCGCGTCCGCCTCGCGGCCCGCGGCGAGCAGGGTCTGCGTGTAGATTCGCGTGCCGTCGGGGCCCGAGTCCGCGATGGGCTCGCACGTCGCGAGCGCCGCGTCCGTCTCGCCCGCGGTGAGCTCGAGCGCCGCGAGCAGCACACGCGCCGGCACCGCCTCGGTGTGCTGGGCCACGAGCCCGGACAGGAGCCTTCGCGCCGCGGCGACGTCTCCGGCGTGGAGGTTCGCTTCGGCGAGGAGGACGCCCAGCGCGACCCCGCCGAAGTGCTCGAAGAGCATCGTCGCCGCCTCGTGCGCGGCGTCCACGGCGCCGAGGCGCAGCCCCTGCCGCGCGAGCGCGGTCGCCTGGTCCCGGGAGGCGTCGGCGTCGGGACCAGGCGGCAGACGCACGGCGAGCGACGCCCGCGGCCGCGGGTCCGCGGGACGGGCGCGAGCTTGCTGGCGCAGCTCCGTGAAATCGCGGTCGGTCAAGGTCCGAAGCACGCGTCCACGTAGTCTCCACAGTAGCTCACGGCGCAGCTGAACACGCAGTCCTGGTAGTCCGCGCTCCCCGGGCTGCACTCCTGGCAGTTCTCGTCGGCCGTGTCGATGAAGTACCCGATGCAGCCGTATAGCGCGAGGTCCTGCGCCTGCGCCGAGCGGGACGCGTTCGCGTAGCATCCCGCCGAGCAGGTCTCGTCGGCGTAGCACGAGTTCGCGTCGAGACAGTCCTCGAGGTCGGAGCAGTTCATCGACCCCGAGCTCGGGAAAACACACTGCGCCTGCGGGGTCGAGCAGTTGTCCCACACGCACTGGTACGTCTCACAGCCGGTCAGGCAGTTGAGGTACGACGTGAACTGGCCCTGAGCGGTCGTGCTCCCGCCGCTGACGCAGGTCTGCTCGCACGCGGCCTCCTGGGTCTCGTCGGCGATCGGGTAGCAGCCGTCCACGATGCAGTCGACGATCTCGCCGCACGTGTCGCCGCCGCCCGTCGAGCCGCCGAAGCACTGCCCGGCGCTGCAGGTCTGCCCGCTCGGGCAGTTGCCGCCGAGGGTGCCGCAGGCGTTGCCGCAGTTGTCGAAGCCGCAGATGGCCCCGTTGCAGCTGCAGGTCGACGCCGTCGTGCACTGCCCGCCGTTGCAGGTCTGGCCGCTCGGGCAGTTG
Source organism: Deltaproteobacteria bacterium (assembly GCA_020632715.1). Taxonomy (GTDB): domain Bacteria; phylum Myxococcota_A; class UBA9042; order PHBI01; family PHBI01; genus JACKFA01. The sequence goes on along the minus strand of JACKFA010000008.1, from coordinate 401,170 downwards.
CCGCCGAGGGTGCCGCAGGCGTTGCCGCAGTTGTCGACGCCGCACTGCGCGCCGTTGCAGCTGCAGGTCTGCGTCGTCACGCACTGGCCGCTGTCGCACACGGTGCCACCCGTGCACGTCCCGCAGGAGTTGCCGCAGTTGTCGAAGCCGCAGACGGCCCCGTTGCAGCTGCAGCTGCCCGTCGCCACGCACTGGCCGCTCTGGCACGTCGTCTGCCCCGTGCACGTGCCGCACGAGTTCCCGCAGCCGTCATCCCCGCAGACGTTCCCGTTGCAGCCGCACGTCGCCGTGCCCTGGCAGAAGCCGCCGGTGCAGGTCTGCCCGTTCAGGCACGCCGTGAGGTTCGTCCAGTTGCCGCCCGAGCACTGCTGCGGCTGGTTGCCGTCGCAGCGCCGCAGGCTCTCCGTGCACCCGTCCGTCGACGCCGTGCCGTCCGTCCCGCCGACGACATCGGCGCCGCCCACGTCCTGGCACGCCGGCACCGTCGGGTTCAGCTGGCAGTTCACGCCCCCGCCGCCGCCCCCCGGGCTCGTGCACGCGGCCAAGAGCGACAGCCCGACGAGCGAGCCCAGCGCGACCTTCCAGGACAACATGATATCACCTCCGCGGCCAGGAACGCGGCATCCTAAGAAGCTCGGCCGCCTGGGGCAAGCACGACGATCGGGTCGTGACAAATCGCCACGCCACGATACCGGCGGTCACGGCGCCCGCCGCCCGCCGCGCCGCCGAAACCGCGCGCGAGCCCGGGGCTACTGGCACTCGGGCGACGGCGCGTGCCCGCACACGCCGTCCGAGCCACACGAGTCCACCGTGCAGGCGTCGCTGTCGTCGCACGGCGCCGTCGCCGGCCCGCAGGTCCACGTGACCCCGTCGCACACGTCGTGGTTGCACCCGACGCCGCCGCCGCAGTCCGTCCCCGCGCCGCAGCACGCCGGCGCGCCCGTCACCGCGAACGCGAGGTCGTCGATCCAGATCCCCGGCCCGTTGTTGGCCTGCCCGTCCACCGTGTCGAGCTCGAACGTGAGCCGCACGCGCTTCCCAGCCCACGCCCCGAGGTCGTAGGTCCGGTGCGCGTACGTCGCGTCCCCGCCGCACACCGGGCTCGGGAGCGCCGTGTCGTCGACGAGCACCCGCACCACGTCGTAGGTGCAGCTCGTGTTGTCCTCGAAGCGCGCCGCGACCCACATCCCCAGCGTGACCGCGGTCCCGGGCGGCACGTCCACGAGCCGCGTCGCCCGCGCGAGCGTCGCGCCGAAGTCGTAGGTGTGCTCCGGCACCGCCCCGCAGTATAGGCTCGTCGATCCGCCGTGCGGCTTCGTCGCGTCGAGCCGCCACGTCACGCGCTCGTTCGTCGACACCACGCTCCACGCGTCGAGCGCGTCCGCCGCCTCGAACGGCGCGAACACCGTCTCCGCCTCGGCGATCGGCCCGTACGGCGCGTGCTCGCACACCCCCGCCACGCACGCGTCCGCCGTGCACGCCGCGCCATCGCTGCAGTCCATCGGGATGTTCGCGCAGAGCCCGCCCTGGCACACGTCGTCCGTGCACGCGTCGCCGTCGTCGCACTCGCCGGGGCCCGTGCAGCAGAGCGGGTTCGCCGACCCCGGCTGGCACGCGCCGCCCTGGCACACGTCGTTCAGCGTGCAGCCGTCGCCGTCCTCACAGGGCAGCACGTTGTTCGTCGCGGTGCAGCCGAGCAGCGGGTCGCAGTAGTCGTCCGTGCAGACGTTGTCGTCGTCGCAGGCGACCAGCGTCCCCGTGCACACCCCCTCGATGCAGAGGTCGTTCTCCGTGCAGAGGTTCTGGTCGTCACACTCCCCCGACAGCACCTCGACGGCGCAGCCCGTCACGCGATCGCAGCTCGCGCGCTGGCACGGGTTCGTCGGGTCCCCGCACACCCGCGGCGCGCCCGGCACGCACTGCCCGCCGTCGCACACGTCGCCGACCGTGCAGGTGTCGTCGTCCGAGCACGTCCCCTCGCGCGCGATGTGCCGGCAGCCGAGCCCCGGGTCGCAGCTGTCGACCGTGCAGTCCTCACCGTCGTCGCAGTCGACCGCCTCGCCCTGACAGCTCCCCTGGAAGCAGCGGTCGCCCGTCGTGCAGCTCGACTGGTCGTCGCACGGCCGCTGGTTGAACGTGTACACGCAGCTCCCGACGTCGTCGCAGCCGTCCGTCGTGCAGGGGTTGCCGTCGTCGCACTTCGACGCGCCGAGGCACACGCCGCTCCGGCACACCGACTCGGTGGTGCACGCGTCGCCGTCGTCGCACGCGGCGCCCTCGTCCCTCGGCACGGGCGTGCACTGCTCGGCGACGCAGAGCCAGTCCGCGCACGGCCCCGACGGGCCGCAGTCCGCAGGCACCTGGCACTCCCCGGGCTCGACCGTGTCCGGCGGCGCGGTGGTCGTCCCGTCGGGGACGGTGGTCGCGTCGACGTCGTCGCCGCCGGTCGTGCCGTCGGCGTCCTTCCCGCCCTCGAAGACGTCGTCCGAGCCCGTCGGGTCGCTCGGGCAGGCCGCGAGGGAGGCGGCGCCCGCGATGAGCACGAGGGACGCGAGGAGGGGCTTCAGACGGGCCCCGGAGGCCGCGAGGACGAGTTCGGTCGAGCGCATGGGCGCGACACTACCGGCCCGCGCCCATCGAGGCAACGGTCACCGGAGGATGCCGAGCACGACGAGCGCGAGGCCCCCGACCCCGACGACGGCGCCGATGACGCGCAGGATGGTCTGCGACTTCGCGCTCTTCTGGAGGAGCTCCTCCTCGGTCTTCGTCGAGAGCATGAACGGCCGGTCCTTCTGCTCGTCCGTCGGCGTCCGCAGCACGACCCCCTCGTCCTCGGTGTCGGCGACCTCGCCGAGCGCGTAGACCCGCTGGCCGACCGGGAGCACCTCCTCGACGAGCTGGTAGCCGACCGTGCGGCTCTGGCTCCCCATGCCGCCGATCCCGAGGCTGAACCCGCCGAGGCTCACCTGGAGGCGGCTCCCGAGGCCCCCCTCGAACGACGACGGCGGCTCGAAGCGGTCGACGACCTTGACCAGGTCGACCCCCTTGGTGCCCGCCTTCACGCGGATGCGGCCCGTGCCGTCGTCGATCCAGAACGGCGTGTCGCGTCGGTTCTGCGTCAGGCGCTCCGTGCTCTTCCGCCACGTCTGGCGCACGTTCCCCTGGGAGTCGCGGTTCGTCTCGAGGCGCTCGACGATGCGGCTCACGGTCGTCTGGCAGATGGCGAAGCGCCCCTCGCTCAGCTCGCCCGCGAGCGGCTGATCGGCGACGATCTGCCCCTTCACCTCGATGTAGTCGCGGTAGCCGCTCGACATCCCGTCGATCATGTCGGCCTTCACCTCGTCGACGAGGCGCTGGACGTCACCGATCTTCGAGGTCTCGGTGGCCTGGATGAAGTACGCCTTCTTCTTCGAGCGCGTGGCGAAGAAGAAGAGCACGAGCGCCGCGACGACGAGGATGAGTCCAATCCAGAGCATGCGCCTCTCCCGGGGCCGGTGTCGCTGGGCCGGGCGGGCGGGGATCGCGGAGCGTCCGGCCGGCGCGAGGATAGCGCGGCGGCGCGCGTTCGCAACCCGCCCCCCCGACCAGGCGCTGGTCGATCATGACAGCGATGTCGCGCGACGCGGGGGCTGTAGAGAAATTCACCACTCGCGGGCGACCGCGGCGAACGCGCCCAGGATCCGGATGATTTCCCGGTGAACCGCGCCGCGGGCGGCCGCGCCGACGTTCGATCGCCGCCTGCCCCGGCTGGCAACCAACTTGCACAGCACGGCGCGGCCAGCGCGGCGGCGCTCGGCGTGGATGACGCTCGCAGGGAGAGGATATGGGGACGCAGCTCGACTCCGGATCGATGAAGGTGCGCAAGAAGGGCGCGCGCGGGAAGGTCTCGTCGCGCGCACACGGTGACGACGCGAGCGTCGGAGGGGGCGACCTGAACCCGGTGATGGTCTACCTCCAGCGCATCGGCGACGTGCAGCTCCTGAACCGGCTCGGCGAGCAACGGATCTCCCAGCAGATCGAGGAGGGGACGATCCAGGTCTTCGAGGCGCTGCTCGGCATGCGCTTCGGCCGCGACGAGCTCCTCGGGGCGTCGCAGCGGCTGCTCGACGACGTGACCTACCGCTGTCAGATCATGGACACCGACGACGACGTCGAGTTCGAGGACACGGGCGCGCTGAAGGAGCTCGAGAAGTTCCACCAGCAGCTGACGCAGGCCCGCGAGACCTGGGAGCGGCTGTCCGGCGGCTCGTTCGCGCCGCAGGGGCTCGACGAGGACGCCGAGACCGAGCTCCGCCACGCGCAGCGCGCGCTCTTCCGCCTCTTCAAGGAGTTCGGCTTCGGCTACCGCGTCTTCGTGAAGGTGCTCTCGACGGTGCGCCAGGCGGCGGCCGACGTGAAGCGCAGCCAGCGCCAGCTCGCGCGCTTCGGGACGATGGTCGGGGCCACCCCCGCGACCCTCGTCGAGGCGTACAAGCGCGGCGGGAGCGCCTGGCCGTCCATGACGGAGAGCCTGAAGCGGCGCGTCGAGGTGGCGGCCGGCAACATCGACCGCGTCGAGCGGCAGATGGGGACCGACATCGCGACCTTCATCGACCGCGCCGCGCGCCTCGAGCAGGGGCACCTCCGCGCCGAGCAGGGCCGCGCCGTCATGATCCTCGCGAACCTGCGCCTCGTGGTGTCCATCGCCAAGCGCTACATGAACCGCTCGCTCCCGCTCCTCGACCTCATCCAGGAGGGGAACATCGGCCTCATGAAGGCGGTCGAGAAGTTCGAGTACCGCCGCGGGCACAAGTTCTCGACGTACGCGACGTGGTGGATCCGCCAGAGCATCACCCGCGCCATCGCCGACCAGAGCCGGACGATCCGGATCCCGATCCACCTCGTCGAGATGCTGAACCGCATCGCGCGCGCGCGCATCGGGCTCGAGCAGAAGCTCGGGCGCGAGCCGAGCCACGAGGAGCTCGCGCGCGAGCTCGAGCTCCCCGAGGAGGTCGTCTCCCGCACGCTGAAGCTCGCGCGGACGCCCGTCTCCCTCGAGGCGCCGGTCGGCGAGGACGACAGCCACCTCGGCGACTTCATCGCCGACGAGGACGCGACCGACCCCGAGGACGCCGCCGAGCGCCAGAGCTTGCGGCAGGCGACGCAGCGGATGCTCGAGGGGCTGTCGGACCGCGAGGCGCGCATCCTCCGGAAGCGCTTCGGGATCTGCGAGCGCCGGAGCTTCACGCTCGAGGAGGTCGGCCGCGACTTCGAGCTCACGCGCGAGCGCATCCGCCAGATCGAGGCGAAGGCCATCGCCAAGCTCCGGAGCCCGCGCATCGCGACCGAGGCGCTCGACAACTGATGACACCGCTCGCCGCGGCGCTCGCGCCGGGCGAGGAGAACGTCCCCGCCGAGATCCGTAAGGGTTCGGCGGGTCGTCGGCGCGGGCCCGCCTATTCGCGCCGTACGCGCCGGTCGCGCCCTCCCTCGGGCGCGGCTGGCGTGTTTGCTTTTGGGCTCACGGGGTAAGCCTGGCGCTGCCGAGCCGCGCCGGCAGGCACGCCCGCTACCCGATGAGGCGACCCACCTGCACGAGCGCCGGCCGGATCTCGCGGTCGCCGACGCGGTAGCCCGCGCGCAGCGTGGCCGCGACCTTCCCGTCGAGGCGCGGGTCCGACACCGGGAGGATCCCGAGGGCCTCCATCGTGGTCGGGTCGAAGGGCTCCCCGGTCGGGTCGACGCGCTCGGCGCCGAGCTCCGCGAGCCGCTCCACGAACAGGCGGTGGATCAGGCGCAACCCCTCGAGCAGGCTCTCGATGGTCCCGCCGCGCTCGACCGCCTGGATCGTGCGCTCGAAGCTCTCGTCGAACTCGAGCATGCGCTCGACCACGCGCCCGCGCGCCGCCTGCAGCTCGCGGTCCTGGTCGCGCCGCGCGCGCTCCTTGAACGCCTCGTACTCCTGCTCCGCCTTCTTGTGGGCGCGGATGTAGGCGTGGAGCGTGGCCTCGCGCTCCTGCAGCGCCCGCTCGAGGTGCTGGATGCGGAGGTCCCGCGGGTCCTGGCGGGGCGGCTGCGGCGCGCTCTCGGCGGCCTTCTCGGCGCTCGCCTCGGCCGCGCCGGGCTCGCCGGCCGCGGCGTCCTCGACGACGCCCTCGACGGCCTCGCCGCCGGTGCTCTCCGCCGCCAACTCGTCGTGCTTGTCGTTCTCGTTCGGCTCGACCACGTCGTCCCTCGTCTCGCTGCGCCCTCGAGCGGTGGTGGCACCCCCGGGGCATCGATGTTCGGCGCCGCGCGCCGGGGCTCTCTACCGCCCCGCGCGGGCGTTCTGCAAGTTGGGCACCGGGCGCGCGCGAGCAAGGTCGTCACCGCGCCCCGGAAAGCACGACGACCGGCGCCTCCGTCAGGAGCTGCGCCGGTCGCCGTCGATCATCTAGCGGCGCGCGCCGGAGCGCGCCCCGCTGCCTCTGCTAATCCTCGTCGTCGAAGTCGTGGCTGTGGTCGTGACCACCGCTCTTCGACTTCTTCTCGGCGATCATGCAGCCCGTCGTCAGCAGGAGCCCGGCGACGCTCGCCGCGTTCTGCAGCGCCGTGCGCGTGACCTTCGTCGGGTCGAGGACGCCGGCCTTGATGAGGTCGCCGTACTCGTCCGTGCGGGCGTTGTACCCGAACGGCCCCGTGCCCTCCTTGACCTTCCCGACCACCACCGACGCGTCGACGCCGGCGTTCTGGGCGATCTGGCGGAGCGGCTCCTCGAGCGCGCGGCGGAGGAGCTTCACGCCGAACGAGCGGTCGTCCTCGAAGGTGACGCCGTCGAGGGCGCTCGCCGCGCGGATGAGCGCGACGCCGCCGCCCGGGACGATGCCCTCCTCGACCGCCGCGCGCGTCGCGTGCAGCGCGTCCTCGACGCGGGCCTTCTTCTCCTTCATCTCGGTCTCGGTCGCGGCACCCACCTTGATGACCGCCACGCCGCCCGCGAGCTTCGCGAGGCGCTCCTGGAGCTTCTCGCGGTCGTAGTCGCTCGTGGTCGTCTCGATCTGCGCCTTGATCTGCCCGATGCGGCCGCGGATCTTGTCCTCGGCGCCGTTGCCCTCGACGATCGTCGTGTCGTCCTTCGTGACGACCACCTTGCGGCAGCGCCCGAGGTGCTCGAGCCCGGCGTTCTCGAGCTTGAGCCCGAGGTCCTCGCTGATGACGGTCGCGCCCGTGAGGATCGCGATGTCCTCGAGCATCGCCTTCCGGCGGTCGCCGAAGCCCGGCGCCTTCGCGGCCGAGACCTTGAGCGTCCCGCGGATCTTGTTCACGACGAGCGCGGCGAGCGCCTCGCCCTCGATGTCCTCGGCGATGACGAAGAGGGGCTTGCCGCTCTGCGCGATCTTCTCGAGGAGCGGGAGGAACTCGCGCAGGTTCGAGATCTTCTTCTCGACGAGCAGCACGTACGGATCGGCGAGCTCGGCGCGCATCGCCTCCGGATCCGTCACGAAGTACGGCGAGAGGTAGCCGCGATCGAACTGCATGCCCTCGACGAGGTCGAGCGCCGTCTCGATGCCCTTGCCCTCCTCGACCGTGATGACCCCCTCCTTGCCGACCTTCTCCATCGCGTCCGCGAGGATCTCGCCGAAGGCGGTCTCGCCGTTCGCGGAGATGGTCGCGACCTTCTCGATGTCGCTCCGGCCCTCGGCCGGCTTCGAGAGGCCCTCGAGCGCCGCCACGACCTTCTCGACGCCCGCGTCGATGCCGCGCTTGATGCTCATCGGGTCGACGCCGGCCGTCACGAAGCGGACGCCCTGCTCGAAGATGGCCTGCGCGAGCACGGTCGCCGTCGTCGTGCCGTCGCCCGCCTTGTCGGAGGTCTTGGACGCGACGTCCTTGACCATCTGGGCGCCCATGTTCTCGAAGGCGTCCTCGAGGTCGATCTCTTTGGCGACCGTGACGCCGTCCTTCGTGACGAGCGGGCCGCCGAAGCTCTTCTCGAGCACGACGTTGCGGCCCTTCGGGCCGAGCGTGACCTTCACCGTGTTCGCGAGCTTCGAAACACCCGCGAGGACGCGCTTCTGCACGTCCTCCACCATCTGGATCTCTTTCGCCATGACGATTACTCCGTGACCACGCCGAGGATGTCGTCCTCGCGCAGGATGGTTTGCTCGGCCCCGTCGATCTTGATCTCGGTGCCCGCGTACTTGCCGAAGAGGACGACGTCGCCGGCCTTCACGTCGAGGGGCCGGAGGTTGCCGTCGTCGAGGAGCTTGCCGGCGCCGACCGCGAGGACCTTGCCGCGGAGCGGCTTCTCCTTCGCCGAGTCGGGGATGATGATGCCGCCGGCGGAGACCGAGGCCTCTTCGACGCGCTGGACCAGGACCCGGTCGTAGAGCGGCTTGAAGTTCATGAGCTTGCTCCAGTTTCTCGCTGGGATAAGGTTCCGTAAATGTTCGGTTTTGCGCCCCTTCTTGGCAGTCCGGGCGCGCGAGTGCCAGCACTCTAGTCACGCGCTCGGGGCTGTCAATCACTCCCCGTCGCGCCCCGCGCGATCCGCCCGCGCCCGGCTCACCGGCCTGACGGTCGGATGACAAGGGTGGGGGCCGGTGGTACGGTTCCGGGCCGTCGTCCACGACCCTTCGAGGAGAGAGCCGCTATGCCGCAGCGCGTGGAGTACGAGGTCCTGCCGGGCACCCGCTACGACCAGTACATCTTCAAGCTCCGCCCCGTGCTGACGTCGCTCCAGACGGGCCCCTCGAAGTTCAAGGTCTTCCGGGACTTCCTGCGCAAGCAGGGCATCTACGACAAGGACAAGTCCGGCCTCATCCTGTCCGTCGTCGACATCACGATGGACAAGAAGGAGGCGAAGCTCGGGAAGTTCGGCAAGCGCCTCGCGGGCATGTACTCCGACGCGGACTTCCAGGACGCCCTCTTCGAGCGCCTGAAGGACCTGAACATCCTGCTCGTGAAGTACGTGCTCGAGGCGCTCGACGTGGAGTCGGGCGGGCGCCTGCACTCGGTGCACGAGCTCTACCGGATGATCACGAGCTACGTGTACCCCGGCACCTACATCACGCTGCCGCACTTCCAGGCGTGGATCGACTGGATGGCGGCGACCGGCTACATCAAGCTCGTCGGCATCCGCTGGGCGCTCTCCGAGAAGGGCATGAAGGCGGTCTCCGAGCTCCGCGCCATGGACGTCGAGGAGATCCTCGAGGACATGGAGGACGAGGACGAGGAGGAGGACGACGACGTCGATGACGACGACGACGACGACGACGACGCCCCCGCCCCGGCGAGCGGCGGCGGCGCCAGGAAGAAGGCCGCGAGCGACGACGACTTCTCGTCCTTCGATGACGAGGAGGAGGACCTCTTCGCCGACCTCCCTCCCGAGCCCGACCTCCCGAGCGAGTCGGCGCTGAAGGCCGCGGCGGCCTCGTTCGAGGACGAGTTCGACGACGTCCCGGGGGGCGTCGACCCGCTCGGCCCGCCGCCGACGGCGAAGCCCGCGCGCGGCTCGCAGTCGCGGGCGTCCGCGCCCACGGGGGCCGCGAAGCGTGGCGCGGCGCCACCGCCCGTCGGGGCCCCGAGCACGACGATGGCGGTCGGCGCGGGGCCGGGGCTCCACGCCCCCGTGGCCTTCGCGAGCTACGCGCCCGTCGCGGTCGTGTCCCTCGAGGACGCCGACACCGCCGCGCTCGCCGACCGGATCGGCGCCTGGTACCAGACCCTCTCCGACTGGCCCGCGTTCGACGCCGAGGCGCTCGGCGTGCAGCAGAAGGCGGGCGCCTCCGACCTCGCGCTCCTCGTGGAGCTCGGCGTGCTCGCGACCCTCGTCGAGGGGCTGGCGCCCCAGCCCCAGGTCTTCGCCTTCGTGAAGCGCCTGCGCGCGACGACGTTCTTCGCGTCGCTCGGGCACGGCGAGGGCCTCGAGGAGTGCCTCGACGCGATGGAGCGCACCGGCAGCGAGCCGTGGGCGCGGGCGCTCTTCGAACGGCTCGTGCACGCGCGCTTCGTGGCGCGACGCGTGTCGATGAAGATCGATCTCCTGCCGGAGCTCCGCAACGCGGCCGACGGCGCCGCGCTCATCGCGCTCCTCCGCGAGCACCTCCTCGGGCACCACTGGGTCGAGGCGCCGTTCTGGGTCGCGCGCGAGCTCGTGCGGCTCGGCGTCCTCGACACGGCGGCCGCGCAGAGCGTCGCGGCCGTGCCGACGCGCCGTCTGCGCGAGAACGCCGCGCGCATCGGGCTCGTCAGGAGCGCCGACGTGCTCGACCACGCCTCGCTCCTCGCCCTCGTGCAGCAGGTCGCGAAGCTGTTCGGGGCGCAGGCCGGATACGGCGCGGCCCTCGAGCAGCTCGACCTCGCGCTCGGGCTCACGATGTAGGCGCGTCGGCCCGGACCCAGGCGGGTCCGGGCGCGCCCGTCGCGTTCACGTTGGCCTTTTTTATCGAGGGCTTACAGAACGATTCGCGCGCTCGGTCGTATGCAGCCTCTTTTTTGTCGCCGCGCCCACGCGCGGCCGAGGAGGAGGCGACGATGAGGCGATGGGGAGTCATCTGGGCGTGCGCGTTTCCGTTCGCGTTGCTGGCGGCGTGCGGCGGTGACGGCGGGGCAGGGGAGGCGACGGGCGCCGCTGGGGACACGGCGGCGCCGGACGGGCTCGCGAGCGACGCGACGGCCGACACCGCCGACGGCGACGACGGCGCCGCCTTCGCGATCGTGGGCGCCGTGCAGGAGGACGCGCTCGCGGACGCGCTCGGGCGGGCGCGGTGCGCCTTCGACGCGCGCTGCGGGGTCGGCTTCGCGGGCGTCCCGGCCGAGAGCTGCGTCCGCCTCGCCGGCGCGTACTCGTGGTACGCGGAGGCGGTCGATCGGATGATCGGCCGCGGCATGGTCTACGACGCCGACGCGATGGGTGACTGCCTCCGGTACCTCGCCGCGCGCCCGTGTGACGAGGTCGGGCCGGTGAACCGCCCCCTCGGCGATCGCGATGACGGGCGCGACTACTTCCTGCGCGTCGACGAGCTCGACTGGTACCCGGTCGCGGCGTGTCGACGGGCCCTCCTCGGGGGGCGCGCTGCGGGGGAGGGGTGCCTCTACCACGTGGAGTGCGCGTCCGGGCGCTGCTCCGGCGACGGGAGCCAGAGCTGCGGCGTCTGCGTCGCGCCGTCCGCGGCCTGCGACTGGTTCGACCAGTGCGGCGTCGACGGGATCTGCGACCTCGCCACCGGCGCGTGCGTCGCGCGCGCGGCCCGCGGGGAGGCGTGCCGCGGCGACCGCGAGTGCCGCGCTGGTCTCCGGTGCGATGGCGGGGACCTCGCGACCGGCACCTACGGCGTCTGCGCGGGCCTCGGGGAGCCGGGGCGCGCCTGCGACGACGCGAACTTCGGCAGCGCGTGGTGTCCGCTCGGCTCGCGCTGCTACGGCAGCACCTGTGTCGCCGTGCCGGCGCTGTTCGCCGACGCGGGGGAGCCATGCGGGCCCTACGAGCGCGCCGCGACCTGCCTCCCGGACGCGACCTGCGATTCCGCCGGCGGCGACGGCGAGAGCAGGGTCTGCGCGCGGCGCGGCGTCGGCGACGACTGCCGCTACGACAACCCCCGCGTGAGCCCGCTCGCGCGGACCGACGGTTGCCCGATCGAGCTCGTGTGCGACGACGACCAGACCTGTGCCGAGCCCGCGGCCCTCGGCGCGTCCTGCCGCTCGTCGCGCGACTGCGCGAGCGGCGCCTTCTGCGAGCCGGAGAGCCGCCGCTGCGTGGCCCGGCTCGGCGAGGGCGCCACGTGCTCGGCGTACCCGGCGGGCCAGGAGTGCGCCTACCCGTACACCTGCGTCGGGAGCCGCCTCTTCGGCACGGACGACGGCACCTGCGCCGTTGGCGCGGACCCGGGCGCGGACTGCGTCGGCAAGGAGGACTGCGGCCCGGACCTCGAGTGCTCGAGCGAGGGCCGCTGCTACGCCGTCGGCGCCTACTTCGGCTGCCGCTGAGCGGGTGACCTCGCGGGGGCGGGCGGGCCGTGGCGGGCCCGTCCGCGCGTCGCGGCGCGCATCGCGCGATAGGTGGAGAGCGAGCGCTCGGTCGGCGCGCGCCGGCGCCTACTCAGAAGGTGTTTCAGTATTCGGACCGAGCCCGGCGACGCGTCGTGATTCCAGGTGGTTACGTGAGGAGGGAGCGTGCCCATAGGCACGTGACCGACGAGCGGAACCGCCTGAAATCACAAGAGCAAGCCAGGCGACGGGAGAATGCTGAAACACCTTCTCAGATCCCGACCTGGTGGACGTAGCGCCCCTGCGCCGTGTCGAGGGAGAGCCAGGAGTAGACGCCCTCGGAGCAGGAGCCCGAGTTCATGAAGAGGCGGTCTCCGTGCTCGGCGACGATGGCGTTGTGGGTGTGGCCGGTCACCACGATGTCGGCGCCGAGCTCGGCGGCGCGCGCGACCGACGCGAGCTGGAAGCGGTCCTCCTCGGGGACGTCGGCGCGCTCGCCGCGCAGGACCTCCTCGAAGCGCTCGACGAGGCGCTTGATCGGCGAGAGCCCGAGCCGCATCACCCAGCCGCCGAGCCACACGACGAACTCCGAGAAGGCGCGCGCGTTCTTCACGACCCAGTCCATCTGGTGGCCGTGCATGAAGAGGAGGCGCGTGCCATCGACGTTCAGGTGGAGCATGTCGGGGGCCGCGACGACGTTGGCCGCGACGAAGTCGTGGTTGCCGTGGAGGTAGGTGTAGTGCGGGAGCTCGAAGCGCGCGGCGATCTCGGGGTGGGCGGCGCGGCAGCGCGCGAGCTCGCGGGCGGCCTTGCCCGGGGTCTTGCTGTGGAGCGTCTCCCAGACGTCGCCCGCGAGGACGATCCGCTCGTGGTCGGCCTCGAGCCGGTTCAAGAACGTGAGGAACTCGCCGTCATCGTGTCCGAAGCCATCGACCCGGCCGCCGTGGCCGAGGTGCAAGTCTGAGAGTACGGCGATCTTCATGGTCGGTCCTGAGGGGGCGTGCTCGCGCGGGCGGGGGGAGGGGTGCGAAATCTTCTACGCACCATCCTGAAGCGCACGGGGTGTCGAATCAAGGCTGCGGTCGCGCGTCGTCGGAGAACCGGCGCGGCCCCAGCGCTATTTCATGATACGGTTCAAACGGTTCAACGCTACAGCGGGTGCGTAAAAAGTTTCGCACATCTGTGTTACCGAACCGAGACGACGCCGCCACGATCCACCGACCGCGCCCCGCGGGCCCTCATGGGGCGATGGTCCTTGACCGGCCGCGCGCCGGATGCGACGGAAGCGCCATGGTCCAAGAAGAGAAGCCTCTCCGCCTCCAGCACCGCATGGCCCAGCTCGGCGTCGCGTCGCGCCGCGAGAGCGAGCGCCTCATCGTCGCGGGGCGCGTGTCGGTCAACGGCAAGGTCGTCACCGAGCTCGGCACCAAGGTCACGTCCCGCGACGCGGTCGCCGTCGACGGGAAGACCGTGAACGACGCGGGCGCCGCGTGCACGCTGATCCTGAACAAGCCGCCGGGCGTCATCTGCGCGAAGACGGACCCGCAGGGCCGGCAGACCGTCTACGAGCTCCTGCCCGACGGGATCCCCCACGTGGGGCACGTCGGGCGGCTCGACTACAACACCGAAGGCGTGCTGCTGTTCACGAACGTGCCGGGCCTCGCCGACGGGCTCCTGCGGCCGAACGCGAACGTGCCGCGCACCTATGAGGTGAAGATCCGGGGGATCCTCTCGAACGAGTCGCGGCGGCGCCTCGAGGTCGGGATCGCGCTCGACGGGCGCCCGACGCGGCCGGTCGTCGTCGAGCGGATGGGCGGCCACGACTCGAAGCACGACTGGCTCCGGCTCGTGCTCTTCGAGGGCAAGAACCGCCACATCCACCGCATCATGGAGGCGGTCGGGCACTCCGTGACGCGGCTCCGGCGCGTGTCGTTCGCGGGCATCGACCTCGACGACATGCCGCTCGGCGCCTCGCGCCTCCTCGACGACGGCGAGATCTCGCTCCTCGAGGGCTTCGCGACCGGGAAGGCCCACGCGCGGAAGAAGGGCGGCGCGGGCTAGCCGTCGTCGCGCGCCAGCGGGTGCCCGCCGTCGTACGCGGCCTTCAGCCGCGGGCGCGTCACGTGCGTGTAGATCTGCGTCGTCGCGAGGCTCGCGTGGCCGAGCATCGCCTGCACCGAGCGCAGATCGGCGCCGCCGTCGATGAGGTGCGTCGCGAAGCTGTGGCGCAGCTTGTGCGGCGACACGCGCGGATCGAGCCCGGCCTCGAGCGCGTAGCGCTTCAGGTTCTTCCAGAACCCCTGGCGCGTCATGCCGCGCCCGCGCGCCGTCACGAAGAGGGCCGTCGGCAGGCGCCGCAGCCCGTTCCGCGTCGCCTTGTCGACGAGCTCCGGGCGCCCCCGCGCGAGGTAGGCCCGGAGCGCGTCGACCGCCGCCTCGCCGACCGGCACGACGCGCGTCTTCCGCCCCTTGCCGGTCGCCCGCACGAGCCCCGCGTCGAGGTCGACGTCGCCGACGCCGAGGACGATGAGCTCGCTCACGCGGAGCCCGCTCCCGTAGAGGAGCTCGAGCATCGCGCGATCGCGGAGCTGCCGCCCGTCCTCGCCCTTCGGCGCCGCCGCGAGCTTGTCGACCTGCGTCTCCGTCAGGACGTGCGGCAGCGGGCGCCCGAGCCGCGGCGAGGGGATGTCCGCCCCCGGGTCGTCGTCGCGCAGCCGCTCGGACACGAGGAAGCGCGTGAACGTGCGCACCGCGGACAGCGCGCGCGCCGCGGAGCGCGCCCCGAGCCCGATCTCGTCGCGCAGGTGGGCCACGAAGCCCTCGATGTCGGCGCGCGTGAGCGTCCGCGGGCTCGCCCCCGCCGGCAGCGCCTCCGCGAAGCGCCGGAGGTCGCGGGCGTAGGCGGCCACGGTGTGCGGCGAGAGCCCGCGCTCGAGCTGGATGTGGAAGAGGAAGGCGTCGATCGTGGCGTCCATCGCGCGCGATTATCGCGGCACGCCGCGGCGCGACGCCAGAAACCCGCCGCCGCTACGCCGTCCGCTGGGCGCCACCGACCGTGAGGTGCGCCGCGAGCCGCTCCTCGAGGCGCGCCGCCACCGCCGCCGCGCGCGCGTCCTCGAGCTTCCCGGCGCCCCCGCGCTCGACGACGTAGAAGCTGTCGCGCGCCGTGCGCCCCTCGGTCGTCACGAACGCGAGGTCGATGGAGAGCCCCTCGCCGTGGAAGTAGTCGGCGATGTCGAGCAGCAGCCGGTCGCGGTCCCCCGTGACCACGTCGAAGACCGAGTGGTCGCTCGCCGCCTCGTTGCTCGCCGAGACGCGCGGCGCGATGGGCGGCAGCGCGTCGATGACCGTCGGCCAGAGGGTCGTCGTCGCGTCGCGCCGCGCCTCTCTGTGAACGCCGTTCACGGCGTCGAGGAGGGCGTCGCGCAGGCGGTCGCGCCGCCGCTCCTCCGCGAGCACGCCGTAGGGATCGGCCACGCGGAAGACGTCGAGCGCGACGTCGCCGGCGAGCGAGTAGATCTCCGCCGCGATGACCCCGAGGCGGTTCCCGGCGATCGCCGCCGCGAGCCGCGCGAGGAGCCCCGGCTGCGTCCCACAGACGACCGTCACCTCGATGTGGCGCCCGTCCCCGAGCCGCGCCACGTGCGCGCTCGGCGCGCCGCTCGCGACGTGCTCGGCGAAGAGGTGATAGTGGTCCCGCAGCCGCCCGGGGCGCGCGCTGATGAAGTAGCGCGTCGGGAGGGCGCTACAGAAGTCGTCGATGGGGTCGCTCTTCGCGGTCGGGATCTCCGGGAGCTCCCCGAGCTCCTCGCGGAGGAGCTGCTCGCGCTGCGCCTCGGCGATGCCGGCCGGGTCGGCGAAGACGCCGGGCCGCTGGAAGAAGGCGACGGTGCGCTCGTAGAGCGTCCGGAGGAGCTGGCGGTGCCAGCTCGCGAAGGCGTCGGGGCCGACGGAGCGCCAGTCGGACAGCGTCAGCAGATAGAGCGCGTCGAGCGTCGCGCGGTCGCCCACCGTGCGGGCGAGGGTGATGATGGGCCGCACGTCGGAGAGGTCGCGGCGGAGGCAGATCATCGCCATGTCGGCCTGGTGGCGCACGAGGAGCCGCACGAGCTCGGTCTCGGCCTCATCGAGCCCGAGCCGCCCCGCGATGGTCGGCACGAGCTCGGCGCCGCGCTCGTGGTGGCCGTGCCCGTAGCCCTTGCCGATGTCGTGGAGGAGCATCGCCACGGCGAGGGCGCGCTGGCTCGGCACGCCGGGCCACGCGGCGGTCGCGAGCGGGTGCTCGTCGGCGTGATCGCCCCGCGCGATGGCTTTCAGCAGGTCGACCGCGCGGAGGCTGTGCTCGTCGACCGTGAAGACGTGGTAGAGGTCGCGCTGGAGGCGCCCCTCGACCGCCCGCAGCTCCGGGATGATCGCGGTCAGGAGCCCGGTGTGGTGCATCAGGTGGAGCGCCTGGCTCGTCGCCGGCGCCGGATCGGCGAGCACCTCGACGAGGAGCGCGTTCAGCGCCGGGTCGTCGGCCGCCGCCGCGTCGATGTGGCGCCGCACGGTCTCGACGCCGTCCTCGAGGCCGGCCTCGAGCGGGAGCCCGGTCGCGACGACCGCCCGCAGGGCCTCCACGACGTCCGCGCTCGTCCGCGGGAGCGCCCCGTCGACGCGCGTGATGCGGTCGCCGAGCCGCAGGAAGCGGCGCTCGCCAGGGACCGCCGCGCGGCTCGGGGCGCGGAGCCGGTCCCCCGCGAGCTCGATGTGGCGCCGCGCGCGCCGCGCGATGGCGCGCATCGCGAGGTGCACCTGGCGCATGAGCTCGATGGCCGGCGCCTCGTCCGGGCCGCCCTGGAGGCCGAGGATGGCGGCGACCTGGTCCTGGTACTCGAAGGCGAGGCGCTCGCACTTGAAGCTCGCGACGGCGTGGAGCGCCATCCGCACCTTCAGGAGGAAGTCCTCGGCGAACATCGCCTTCCGGTCGAAGGGGCGCCCGGTGACGAGCGCGAGCCAGCCGATCAGCTGCGCGTCGCGGAGCCCGCCCATGCCGTGCTTGAGGTCGGGCTCGAGCACGAAGACCGTGTCGCCGAGGCGCTCCGCGCGGCGCGCGCGGTCGGCGACGAGCGTCTCGAGGAGCGTCGCCATGCCGGGGCCGGCGAGGTGCTGGTACACGGAGCCGCGCACGGCCTCGGTGATCGTGGGGTCGCCCATCAGGTGGCGCGACGTGAGCGCGGCGGTCGCGAACGTCGCGTCCTCGCGCGCGAGCATGAGCCCCTCGGTCGTCGTGCGCACGCCATAGCCGACCTTGAGGCGGTGCACCGAGAGGCGGTCGAGGAGCGCGCGCATGAAGCGCTCGGGGTCGGCGGCGTCGTCGGGGATGAGGAGCTGGAGGTCCACGTCCGAGCGGAGGCACATCTGGCCGCGCCCGTAGCCGCCGATGGCCGTGAGGGCCCAGCGCTCGGGGAGGCCGCTCCCGCCGCTGCCGTCGGGCTCGACGGGGGCCTCGGCGAGCGCCTGCTCGCACGCCTCGATGACGACGGTGTCGGCGGCGTAGGTCACGACGTCGCAGAGCGTGTGCCCGGCGCAGCGCTCGTCCTCGGCGATGAGGCGCAGCACCTGCTCCTTGTTCCTGTCGGCGAAGGTCACGCGTCGGCCTCCGCGAGCGCCCGCAGCTCGTAGAGGAGGTCGAGCGCGCCGCGCGGCGTGGTCGCGTCGAGGTCGAGCGACAGCACGCGATCGCGGAGCTCGGTCGACGGCGGCGGGCCCTTGGGCGCGAACAGGTCGAGCTGCCAGTGGTCGGGCCGCTCGCCGCCGCGCGCGCCGCGCGCGATGCGCGGGCGGCTGTCGGGGGTGAGCTCGTTCTGCTCGAGGTTCTTCAGCACCTCCCGGGCGCGCCCGAGCACGGGCGAAGGTAGCCCTGCGAGCCGCGCGACCTGGATCCCGTAGCTCCGGTTCGTGCCGCCCGTCACGAGCTGCCGGAGGAACACGATCTCGTCGCGCCACTCCTTCACGGCGACCGACAGGTTCGCGACCCCGTCGCGCGTCGCGGCGAGCTCGATGAGCTCGTGGTAGTGCGTCGCGAAGAGCGTGCGCGCGTGCACGTGATCGTGGAGGTGCTCGGCCACGGCCCAGGCGATGGAGACGCCGTCGTAGGTCGACGTGCCGCGGCCGATCTCGTCGAGGATGACGAGGCTCTGGCGCGTCGCGTCGCGCAGGATGGTCGCGGTCTCGGTCATCTCCACCATGAAGGTCGACTGGCCCTGGCTCAGGTTGTCCGAGGCGCCGACGCGCGTGAAGATCTGGTCCACGAGGCCGAGGCGCGCGCGGTCGGCGGGGACGTAGGAGCCCATCTGCGCGAGGAGCGCGATGAGCGCGACCTGGCGCATGACCGTCGACTTCCCGGCCATGTTGGGGCCGGTGATGATGGCGAGGCGCGCGCCGTCGCCGTCGAGGGCGATGGAGTTCGGCACGAACTCGCCGTCCTTCACGAGCGACTCGATGACCGGGTGGCGGCCGTTGTCGATCTCGAGCACCGGCTCGGCGACGAGCTCGGGGCGCACGTAGCCGCGCCGCTCGGCCACCTCGGCGAGGGTCGCGAGGACGTCGACGGTGGCGGCCGCCGTGGCCGTGGCCTGGACGCGCGCGCCCAGCTCGGCGACCGCGCGGCGGAGCTCCTCGAAGTAGCCCTGCTCGAGGTCGAGGCGGCGGCTGTCGGCGCCGAGGACCTTGTCCTCGCGCTCCTTCAGCTCGGGGGTGTAGTAGCGCTCGGCGTTCGCGAGGGTCTGCTTCCTGAGCCACGTGTCCGGCACGAGGTGCAGGTTCGCCTTCGTCACCTCGATGAAGTAGCCGAAGACCCCGTTGTACTTGATCTTGGCGCTCGAGATGCCGCTCTGCGCCCGGAGCTCGGCCTCGTAGCGGGTGAACCAGCTCTTGCCCTCGCGCGCGATGGCGAGGAGCTCGTCGAGCTCGTCGCTGTAGCCCTCGCGGATGACGCC
Source organism: Deltaproteobacteria bacterium (assembly GCA_020632715.1). Taxonomy (GTDB): domain Bacteria; phylum Myxococcota_A; class UBA9042; order PHBI01; family PHBI01; genus JACKFA01. Next base: position 382,244 of record JACKFA010000008.1, on the reverse strand, counting down.
GCCGTCCTGGAGGCGGAGCGGCGGCTCGTCGACGAGGGCCCGCGCGATGAGGGCGCGCGCGTCATCGACGGGGTCGAGGCGGTCGGCGAGCGCGGCGAGCGCGGGGGCGTCGCTCTCGCGGAGGGCGGCCGAGAGCGCCGGGAGGCGGCCGAGGGAGTCCTTCAGCGCCACGAGATCGCGGGGGGAGGCGGCGCCGGCGGTCACGCGCGCGACGAGGCGCTCGAGGTCGTACACGCCGCCGAGGGCCTCGCGGACGTCGTCCCGGAGCATCGGGTGCTCGAGGAAGCCCTGCACGGCGTCGTGCCGCGCGCGGATGGCGTCGAGCCCCGCGAGCGGGAAGAGGATCCACTGCTTGAGGAGGCGGCTCCCCATCGCGGTGCGGGTCTGGTCGAGGAGGTGGAGGAGCGAGCCCTTGCGCTTGCCGTCGACGAGCGTCCGCACGAGCTCGAGGTTGCGCACGGTCATCGGGCCGAGGCGGAGCGAGCTGTGGAGCTCGACGCGCTCGAGGTCGCGCAGGAGGAGGGCGCCGCCCTTCTGCGTCTCGCCGATGTAGTCGGCGGCCATGGCCTCGGCGCCGCCGTCGCCGCGCGGCGGGACGCGCGTCACGGCGACGCCCGGGAGCTCGTGCGCGACGGCGACCGCGAGCGGGCCGTCGTCGTCGGCGACGAGGATCTCGCGCGGCTCGATGCGGCCGAGCTCGCCGAGCGCGGCGGCGAGGTGCGGGGCGGTGGCGCCGCGGCGCTCGCCGGTCGAGACGTCGATCCACACGAGCTCGACGGGGCCGTCGCCGGCGCCGCGCGCGATGGCTGCGAGGTAGTTGTTGGAGCGATGGTCGAGGATGCTGTCCTCGAGGACCACGCCCGGCGTGATCACGCGGACGACCGCGCGCTCGACGATGCCCTTGGCCTCTCGGGGATCCTCCATCTGCTCGCAGATCGCGACTTTCCGGCCGGCCTCGATGAGGCGCGGCACGTAGGCGGCCATGGCGTGGTGCGGGACGCCGGCCATCGGGATCGGCTCGTCGTCCTTCTTGTTGCGGCTCGTCAGCGTCAGCTCGAGGAGGCGCGCGGCCTCGACGGCGTCCTCGAAGAAGAGCTCGTAGAAGTCGCCCATGCGGAAGAGCACGAGCGCGTCGGGGTGCTCGGCCTTGGCGGCGAGGTACTGCCGCATCATGGGCGTCTGCGACGCGCTCCTCCGCGCGTCCTCGCTCGTCATGTAGGCGGGCGTCTCTCGTTCGTCGGGCGCGGGCTCGGTCATGGCGGGCCTATACCAAGCGGCTCGGTCGCGCGGAAGCCCCCCGCGCGCGGCGCGCTCGGGCCGGCTTGACCCTCCGCCGCGAGCGGCGGCAGGATGGGCGCCATGAAAAGCCTGTCGATGGTCATGATCTCCGCCGCCTCGGGCCTCCTCGCGCTCGGCGGGTGCGCCGACGAGGACGCGCTCCCCGGCGGCGGGCTCGGCGGGGCCACGCTCCACGTGGCGGCGCTCGGCGACTGCGCGTCGAACGAGAACCGCGACCGGCAGTTCCCGCGCGGCGCGGATCGCGTCGTGCTCGAGCTGACCGGCGGCGCCATCCCGAGCGGGACGCCCGTGATCCTGAGCGCGCTCGCCTCCGACGCGACGGCCGCCGGCGAGGTGATCGTGCCGGGCGTGCCGCCCGGGCAGGGCATGACGCTGCGGGTCGTCGCGTGCGCGGGCGCGGAGGCGCTGTGGGCCGGGGAGACCGGCGGCGTCGACGTCGTCGCGAACGAGAAGACCTTCCCGACCGTGTTCCTCACGCCGGTCGACAAGGTCGCGTGCACCGGCAACGCGGAGAGCAGCGCCGGCGCGCGCGACATGCGCGAGGGCAGGGCGTTCGCGGCGCTCGCGGCCGACGGCGACGCGGCCTGGGTCTTCGGCGGCCTCTCGGGCTACACGGCGTCGACGGTGACCGCCACGGCGACCGCGACGATCGACCGCTACGACCGCACGACGGGCGAGTTCGAGGGGGCCGGCGGGCTCCAGTCGGCGCGCGCGATGGCGCTCGCGGTGCCGCAGGCGGACGGCAAGATCAAGGTCTACGGCGGCACGACGCGCCTCGTGATCGCGAGCTTCGGCAAGCCCGCGCTCTGGGCGGCGCACGGTGACGCGCCCAGCGCGGCGTCCGAGATCTACGACCCGGAGACCGAGCAGTCGCAGGTGGACGTGGCGCAGCCGCTGCCGGCGCTGCCCGCGCTCGCGGCGACGGACGCGGGCGTGGTGCTCGCCGTGGGCGGCGTCGAGCAGGGGGGCGTGGGCAACGATCCCGACGCCGTCTCGCAGAACATGACGCGGTTCGACGGCGACGGGGCCGCGAGCGCCGAGCTCCCGGACTCGGGCCGCATCGGCGCGACGGTCGTCCCGCTCGGCGACCGCTTCCTCGTCTGGGGCGGCAACGCCGACGGCGACGTCGCGAACGCCGGGCTCCTCGTGTCGGCGTCGGGGGCGCTCGCCACCGGGGTCGACCGGCTCACGGTGAACGGCCTCGCGAGCGTGCCGATCTTCGCGGCCGGGGCGCGCTTGTCGGACGGCGCCGGGGGGACGGCGCGGGTCCTCGTGGCCGGGGGCGGCACGATCCAGTCGGACGGCTCGTTCCTCCCGCGCGACGTCGAGGCCGCGCGGCTCCAGGTGGTCGTGATCGACGCGACGCTCGGCACGGCCACGGTGACGGACGTCGACACCGGCGCGGCGGGGCTCGGGACGGCGTTCCAGCGCGGCGCCGCCCGGCTCATGCCGCTCGGCGGCGACAACTTCTGGCTCTACGGCGGCTACACGGCGTTCGTGCCGAAGGACATCTGCGGCGGCACCGGCAGCGACTGCCTCCCCGCGAAGACGGTGCGCTTCGCGATGACGGGGATCGACACGGCGCCGACGGCCACGCCGGTCGGGAACGCCCTCGAGCTCAGCGTCGGGCCGCTCGGCGCGGGCGCGCTCCCGCTCGGGGACGGGGCGATCCTCGTGACGTCGGGCATCGCGACGATCACGCAGTCGTCGCTCGGCAAGGCGGCGGCGCTCGTGCGCTTCGCGGCGTTCGAGCGGGATCTCTGCGCCTTGGCGCCGTAGCCGCGCTCGGGGAGGTGACGGCGGTTTCACGGAGGGGTGGCCTCGGGCGACTCCGTGCCCATGGTAGGCGCGGATCGGGTGGCGGCGCGGCGAAGGCCGCGGCGACCGCCCTCGAGACGCCCCGGGAGTGAGCGGGCGCGCGACGAGACAAGATCGTTGCGTCGCGGGGCGGGACGTGGCACCGTGCCGCGCCGCGCGCTTCTGCTGCCGAGGACACCGGGGGAAAGGGGAAGCATGACTACGCCGACAGCCGGCCGTTTCCAGCCTTACATCCTGCAGCCCGGCTCGCCGAGCGCCTTCGCGTGCTTCGGGACCTGGGAGAACGTCAAGACCTGCCAGGCGATCGACGAGGTCGACGATCCGCTCGACGGCTGCTCGCAGAGCGCCGAGTGCCGGCGCTACACGCTCGAGCAGAACCCGCCGACGACCCGCTTCCGCGTGAAGCCGCGGCGCGACGGGCGCTTCGAGATCCAGCAGTTCCGCGAGTTCATCCGCGAGCACAACACCTACCACATGGACATCACGCCGGGGCAGATCGCGATCACGTACCCCGGCAAGCGCGCCGTCCCGAAGTCGAAGCGCTTCTTCCTCCATGTGAAGCACCTCGAGGAGGCGATCCTCGACGTCGACGGCGAGTTCGAGCTCATCATGTCGCTCGAGCGGATGGTGCTGCGCCAGGCGGGCGCGCCGGTCGCGAGCGCGGTCGTGCGCCGCGTGCGCGTCGACGACGACCCCGAGGCGCGTCGGAAGCGCATCGCCGAGAAGCTGCGGCTCAAGGCGAGCGAGGACGCGCGCTCGAAGGACGGTGACGACGATCTCGACATCGACATCGACGTGGAGGACGAGGACCTCGACATCGATCTCGACGACGAGGAGGACGAGGACGTCGACGACCTCGAGGACGAGGAAGAGGAAGAGGACGACGAGGAGGACGAGGACGACGACGATGACGACTCCGACGACGAGGAGGAGGACGACATCGACGACGAGGACCTCCCGGAGGACGAGGAGGTCGTCGCGCTCGACGACGAGGAGCTCCTCGTCGGCGACGACGAAGAGGAAGGCGGCGAGGGCGACGAGGAAGAGGAGACCGAGGAGCACGAGGACTGAGAAGGTGTTTCAGTATTCTCCCGTCGCCTGGCTTGCTCTTGTGATTTCAGGCGGTTCCGCTCGTCGGTCACGTGCCTATGGGCACGCTCCCTCCTCACGTAACCACCTGGAATCACGACGCGTCGCCGGGCTCGGTCCGAATAGTGAAACACCTTCTGAGAAGGTGTCTCCTCTGCTACGGACCTGATCCCGACCATGACGGCGCCCCATGTGGGCGCCGTCGTCGTTTCGGGCCCCGGGGCACCCGGCGTGCTCGTCCCCCCGTCGAGTGTCCAGGATCCAGGACCGCTCGCGCCCGCCGCCTGTCCGCGATCCTGGACACAGCGCGCAGCCCCGCGTGGCGTGCGGGTCGACGGCGAGGTCTACGACATTTTATGACGTGAGCCTTGAGTCGACTACAAACGCATGGTTCTGTCGGCGACACTGATTCATCGCCGTCGGACCAGGCGTCGCCAGCCACGCCTCGCGCCGACGTGCGTTCCATTGCTCACGCCCGGAACCACCCATGCGTCGAACGCTCGCCGCTGCCGCGTCCTTTTGCGCCCTCGTCCTCGCCGCCACCCAGCTCGCCGCGTGCGACGAGGGGACCACCTGTGAGACGAGCTCCGACTGCCCTGGCGGGGCGGTCTGTTCGGCCGGCGTGTGCGCCGACCCCCTCTGCCAGGACGGCGTGCAGGACGGCGACGAGACCGGCGTCGACTGCGGCGGCGCCTGCGGCGCGTGCGAGGGCGAGCCGTGCATCGACGGGGTCACGTGCGCGAGCGGCGCGTGCAGCAGCAGCCTCGTCTGCGTGCCGGCGGCGTGCGACAACGACCCGTGCCAGCACGGAGGCGTCTGCAGCGAGGCCCCCGGCGGCTACGCCTGCGCGTGCCCGGATGGCTGGAAGGGGGACGAGTGTCAGGCGTCGGATGGCTGCTTCGCGGCGCCGTGCGGCGTCGGCTCCTGCGTCGACGACGGCGACGGCGGCTACAGCTGCACCTGCACGGGGAGCACCTACGACGACGGCGAGACCTGCGCCGCCTGCCCAGCGCCGAGCGGCTGCGACGTCGTGACCTGCACGACCGCGGACGACGTGACCTGCGTGAGCTGCCTCGACGGGTTCGCGGGGGACGGTGTCGGTGGCTGCGCGGACATCGACGACTGCGTCGACGCCCCGTGCGGCGCCGGCACGTGCGCCGACGCCGGCGCGAACGCCTACACCTGCGACTGCCCCGCCGGCACCTACGACGACGGCGCGACCTGCGCGACCTGCGCGGCGCCCACGGGCTGCGAGGCCGTGACCTGCGCGTCCGCGACCGACGTCACCTGCACCGCGTGCGCGGAGGGGTTCCAGTCGAACGGCGCGGGCGGGTGTCAGGACATCGACGGGTGCGCGGCCGCCCCGTGCGGTGACGGCACCTGCGTCGACGGCGTGGGCGCCGGCGCGCCGTACAGCTGCGACTGCCCGGGTGGCGAGTACGACGACGGGACGACCTGCGCGGCGTGCGTCCTCGGCGAGGGGTGCGCGGCCGCGACCTGCACCACCGCGGCGGACGCGACCTGCACGGCCTGCTCGGAGGGCAGCGAGCTCGACGGCCAGGGGGGCTGCGCCGACATCGACGACTGCGCCGGCGACCCGTGCGGCGACGGCGCCTGCACGGACACGGGCGCGGGCACGTGGTCCTGCGCCTGCGACGCGGGCTTCTACGAGGACGCCGGCACCTGCGTCGCGTGCGTCGCGCCGGCGGGTTGCGCGCTCGCGACCTGCACCTCCGCGGACGACGCCGTCTGCGGGGAGTGCGCGGCGGGCTTCGCGAGCGACGGCGCGGGCGGCTGCGCGGACGTCGACGACTGCGCGAGCGCCCCGTGCGGCCTCGGGACGTGCGTCGACGCCGGCGCGAACGCCTATGTCTGTACCTGCGACGCCGGCGCCTACGCGGCCGACGGGACGTGTGTCGCCTGCGCGGCGGTCGCTGGCTGCGCCGAGGTGACCTGCGCGGGCGCCGACGACGCGACGTGCGCCGCGTGCGCGTCGGGCTTCGCGAGCGACGGCGCCGGCGGGTGCGCGGACGTCGACGACTGCGCGAGCGACCCGTGCGGTGCAGGAAGCTGCACGGACGCCGGCGCGAACGCCTACACCTGCGCGTGCCCGGCCGGGGCGTTCTTCGATGGGACCATGTGCGCCGCGTGCGCGGAGCTCCCCGGGTGTGAGGCCGCCACGTGCACGACCGCGTCGGACGCGACGTGCACGACGTGCGCCGAGGGCTACCAGCCGAGCGGGCAGGGGGGCTGTCAGGACATCGACGGCTGCGCGTCGGCGCCCTGTGGCGACGGGACGTGCGTCGACGAGGTGCCGCTCTATCGCTGCGAGTGCGCGGCGGGGCGCTGGTTCGACGGCACGACGTGCGCGGCGTGCGCGCTCCCGGACGGCTGCGCGAGCGCGAGCTGCACGACCGCGACGGACGCCGCGTGCACCGCGTGCGCGGGCGGGTACGAGCTCGAGGACGGCGCGTGCGCCAACGTCGACGACTGCCCGGGTAACGCCTGCGCGGGCGGGACCTGCGTCGACGGGGTGCTCGGCTACACCTGCGACTGCCCGGCCGGGTCGTGGGGGACGGGGACGACGGCCTGCCAGCCGTGCGCCGCGGTCGCGAACTGCGCGAGCGTCGCGTGCACGGGCGCGGCCGACGCGGCGTGCACCGGCTGCGCCGCGGGATTCGAGCTCGACGGGGCCGGTGGTTGCGCGCCGATCGACGACTGCCCTGCCGGCGCGTGCGCGCCGGGCGCGTGCGTGGACGGGCTCGAGTCCTACGGGTGCGACTGCCCCGACGGCTACCGCGGCGACGGTACGACCGCTTGCACGGCGTGCGCGCCGATCGCGAACTGCGCGGCGGTGACCTGCACGTCCGCGACCGACAGCGCGTGCGCGACCTGCGTCGGCGGCTACGAGAGCAACGGCGCGGGCGGCTGCCAGAACGTGGACGACTGCGCGGGCGCGCCGTGCGGGGCCGGCACGTGCACGGACGGGCTCGGGACCTACACCTGCGACTGCCCCGACGGGAGCTATGGCGACGGCACGACCTCCTGCGCGGCGTGCCCGGCGCTGACGGGCTGCCTCGACGTGCGCTGCACGAGCGGGACCGACGCGGCCTGCGCGGCGTGCGACGCGGGGTACGAGGTCTCGGGCGGGGTGTGCGCCGACGTCGACGACTGCGCGGGGGCCCCGTGTGGGCCGGGGGGCGTCTGCCACGATCTCCTCGGCGGGCGGACCTGCGACTGCCCCGACGGCAGCTACGGCGACGGGACGGCGTCGTGCGCGGCGTGCGCGCCCATCGCCGACTGCGCGGTGGTCACGTGTGACGACGGGGTCGCGAGCGCCTGCGTCGCCTGCGCCGAGGGCTTCGATCTCCTCGACGGCGCCTGCGTCCCGAGCGGCCCGCCCGAGCTCGGGCTCGACGGGGTCGACCTCGCGTTCCGGCTCGCGCCCGGGAGCCCAGGCTTCCTCTCGGGCCCTGTGACGCCGAGCGACGCCGGGGACGGCTCGTTCTCGCAGGTGCTCGGCGGGCTCCTCTCGGAACCCGGGGGCACGGCGGGCGCCGTGATCGCCAGCGTCGGCGCGGTCGAGGGCCAGGCGAGCTACGCGGCGCCGCGGCTCCCGGCGGCGTCGTTGAACGCGATCGTGCGCGCGGGCGACGCGTGGCGCGACCAGCCCGGGATCGCGGCGGTCGTGCAGGTGCGCGACGCGCTCGGGCAGTCGCAGGTCGCGCCGACGGCGGTGACGCTCCGGATCCAGAAGGCCGGGCAGACCACGCTCACGGCGACGTGCACGACGGGCGCGGACGGGACGTGCGACGTGGCCGCGAGCGCGCCGGCGGCGTGGTTCGGCGCGGCGGACGGGGTCGCGCTGGTGACGGCGGTCGCCGGGGATCTCGAGACGGCGCCGGAGTCGGTGACGCTACACGGCTACGTGGCGCCCTCGTCGCCTTCGGCGGGGGTGGCGCTCGTGCTGCCGCTCGGGCCGCGGCGCGCGGGGACGAGCTTCTCGGTGCCGGTGACGGCGCTGACGGGGGGCCGCGAGCTCGGCGCGTTCGACGTCTCGGTGACCTACGACGAGGCGCTGCTCGAGGTGACCGGGGTGAGCCTCGCGGCGAGCCTCGCGGACGGCGTGTCGAACGTGCTCCCGGGCGGCACGGTGAAGCTCGTGGGCGTGGCCGGGTCGGGGACGGCGGGGCCGTTCGAGGTGGGTCGCGTGACGTTCCGGGTGAAGGCCGGGGCGGCGGCTACCGCGAGCGCGCCGATCGCCGGCGTGGTGGAGGACCTGCTCGACCCGCAGAGCGCGCCGCTCGTGGCGAAGGGGACGGCCATGGCGGGGGCAGGGGCGCTCGTGGTCGCGGACGACCCGGTGCGCGGGATCGTGGCGACGAGCACGCGAGCGCAGCTCGTGGACGTCGAGGCGCTGACGGGCGCGGTCGTGACGAGCGCGATCGCGGTCCGCGCGGTGCGCGCGGCGCTCCCGGACGCGGTGGTGACGGCGTCGGCGACGTGCGCCGGGGCGCCGGGCTGCGTCGTCGGGGCGGGGCCGACGGCGGGGGGCCGGAGCGTGGCGGTGAGCTACGGCGGGTTCTCGGTCGGGGTGCCGGTGCGGACGTGGAAGCCGGCGCTGCCGCTGACGGTGACGATCGCGGACGGGACGCTCGAGCGCGTGGCGGGCTGGCTTGACGCGGCCTGTGGGTCGGCGCGCTTCGAGGACGCGGCGGTCGTGGTCGAGGCGACGTTCGGGGATGGCGCCGCCACCTTCACGGGGCGCGTGCCGGTGGCGCTCGAGAGCGCGGACGTCGGCGTGGCGTCGGTGGCGGATGGGCGCGTTCGCGGGGTCGCGGCGGGGACGACGGCGGTCCGCGCGGTGGGGCCGGGCGGCGAGGTGCTGGGAGAGGCGACCGTGGTCGTGGAGGACACGGAGGTCGCGGTGCTCGGTCTGGACGTGGTCGTCGTGACGTCGGTGGGCGTCGGGGCCGTGCCGAGCGGGCCGGCGGAGGATCCGACCGGCGAGCGGCCGGTGACGGCGCGGGCGCTCCAGGTGCTCGAGGCCGAGGGCGCGCGCGGGACGGTGCTCGTGTGGGCGCGACTCGCTGACGGGACGCGGGCGGCGCTGTCGCCGGCGGACGGGGTGACGATCGAGAGCCTCGACGAGACGCTGCTCACGGCGACGAGCGACCCGCCGGAGGTGACGGCGCTCGCGGCGGGGCAGGGGGAGCTCGTGGGCGCGCGCTGGGAGGCGTGCGGCGCGGAGGTGGCGCAGGGCGTGGGGGCGGTGGTGCTGAACCTCCCGGACGCCGTCGGCGGCGAGGTGACGGTGAGCGCGCCGCGGATCGCGGTGAGCGCGGCGAACCCGGCGGCGCTCGCGGGGGTCGCGACCGAGGCGGCCGTGAGCGTGCGGCTCGACTACGAGAACGGGACGGCGGCGGACTTCACGCTGGATCCGCGGACGCGCTACGACGACGTCTCGGGCGATCCGAGCGACCTGTTCGCGGTGGTCGCGGACGAGCACGGGGTGCGCGTGGTGCCGACGGGGAACGGCGTCGGGCAGGCGACGCTGAAGGTGGCGTTCGAGCACACGGGGGTCGCGCTCACGGCGGTCGTGAACGTGGTCCGGCACGAGCGCTTCGAGCTCGCGTCGCGGCCGTGGCCGGCGTACCCGGGGTCGGCTTCGGTGAGCGAGACGGTGTTGAGCCCGCTCGAGGGGACGGGGATCTGGCAGCAGGCGAGCCTCGAGCTCGTGACGGTGCTGACGGACGACCATCGGATCGACGTGTCGACGCGCGCTGGGACGACCTACACGGTCGTGGGCGGGGCGCTCGAGGTGGTCGACGTGAACCACGTTCACGCGCTCGCGGAGGGTGCGGCGGTGGTGCGCGGCGCGCTCGGCGGCGCGACGTCGGGGCCGTTGACGATGCAGGTGGTGTCGGTGCCGGTGGTGGTGACGCAGGTGACGACGACGTTCCCGACGACGTTCTCGGGGGTGGTGGGCGCGACGGCGCAGCTGGAGGCGGCGGCGACGTTCAGTGACGGGACGCGGCAGCTCGCGGCGCATGGGATCCCGGGGCTCCTGTCGTACGGGTCGAGCGTGCCGGAGGCGGCCGAGGTGGACGAGAGCGGTGTCGTGACGCTGCGCGCGAACCACAACCGGCTCGTGACGCTGACGGCGTCGGCGTCGTCGACGTCGGGGAGCTCGGACACGGCGGCGAACCTGACGCCGGCGGTGGGTGACGTGGATCTCGGCGAGTCGGTCGGGGTGGCGCACCCGGATCGGTCGCCGGGGGCGATGTTCGTGATGCCGTTGCGGGTGAACACGGGCGGGGCGCCGATCGGGGCGTTGGACGTGACGGTGACGTTCGACCCGGCGGTGGTGCGGATCGTGTCGGTGGACGCGGGAGCGGGCTGGCCGGGGGGGCAGCTCGACGCGGCGCTCGACAACGTGGCGGGCGAGGTGCACGTGGTGGCGGCGGCGCGCGCGGGGGCGTCGGCGTCGGGGTCGGCGCTCGAGGTGGCGCGGCTCACGTTCCGGGCGGCGGACGGCGACAAGGCGGAGACGGCGATCGCGGGGACGATCGCGAAGATGTTGGACAACACGCTGTCGCTCGGGGCGATCGGCCCGGAGCTCGGGCCGGGTGAGACGCGGGCGATCGTGGCGGGTGCTGGGATGCTGGACCCGGACTGTGGTGGGTACGACGCGGCGGACGTGCGCGGGAACGCGAACGGGAACTGCGAGTTCGAGGTGGGCGACGTGAGCTTCACGCTGCAGGTGCTGGCGGGGCTCGTGTCGGTCGGCGGGCTCGAGGGCTACCAGGTGGTGGCGCTCGACGCGAACGGGGACGGGGTCGTGACGGTGGCGGACGCGGTGTACTTGCTGCGGGTGCTGGTCGGGAAGTTCGCGTTCGCGGGGTTCGAGGTGTCGGGGGCGGAGGCGCTCGAGGACGAGGTGGTGCTCGAGGCGCGGCTCGCGGACAAGGACGGCGCGGCGCGGTCGTCGGGGGTGGCGGTGTTCTTCGAGGTCGGGACGAGCCAGTCGTTCACGGTGTCGGAGGGGACGGACGAGGCGACGACGGCGAATGGGCGCGTGGTGCGCGCGGCGAGCGCGGGGGGCGGCGTCTTCAGGGCGCGGCTGACGGCGTTCGAGCGTGCGGAGAGCGGCATCGGGATCGTGCCGGTGGTGCGGACGGTGGACGCGGAGGGGGCGTCGGCGGACGATCGGGTGGCGACGTTCTACGGGACGCCGTGGGTGAGCGAGCTGATGGCGTTCGTGCCGTGGGGCACGGTGGACGTCGAGGCGAACGGCTGCTTCGTGGGGCCGTGCGGGAACGGGACGTGCGTGGATCTCGGGGCGGGGGCGTACAGCTGCACGTGCCCGGCGGGGGAGTACTTCGACGGCGCGACGTGCATGGGGTGCGCCGAGGTCGTCGGGTGCGCGGGCGCGGTGACCTGCACGATGCTCGGAGACAGCGCGTGCGACGTGTGCGTCGCGGGGCGGTTCGGGCCGACGTGTGAGGTGTGCGGAGACTGCGAGGACGGCGAGGAGTGCACGACCGATCTCTGCGATGGCGTGGCAGGCTGCGTCCATTTGGCGCGGACGGGGAGCGGCTGCGACGACGGGCAGGATACGACGTACGCGGACACGTGCGACGCGGCCGGGGCTTGCGTCGGCCAGGCGGTGACGTGCCCGACGGACACGGTGTGTACGACGTACGCGCCGAACGGGACGGCGACCTGCACGGCGACGCCGACGCTCTCGGCCTGTGACGACCTGGACGCGGGGACGTACGCGGACACCTGCACCGCGGCTGGCGAGTGCCACGGGACGGTCTGTCCGTTGATCAGCCACTGCCAGACCGTCGCGTGCGGCTCGCCCGCCGATGGCGCCTGCACCGCCTGCGACGTCGGCTACGAGATCAACGCCGACGGCGGCTGCGATGACATCGACGACTGCCTCGGCGTCGAGAGCTGCGCCCCCGGCGACTGCGTCGACCATCTCAGCGGCTTCACCTGCGACTGCGCGCCGGGTACCTACGGCACCGGCACTACCGCCTGCGAGACCTGCACCGCGGTCGCGAACTGCGACGCCGTGACCTGCGACGGTCCCTCGGCCTCCATCTGTGTCACCTGCACCGCCGGCTACGAGAGCGACGGCGCGGGCAGCTGCGTCAACGTCGACGAGTGCACCCGGGGTACCGCCACCTGCGATCCGAACGCCACCTGCGCCGACACCCCGGGCAGCTACTCCTGCACCTGCAACGCCGGGTACGTCGCCGACGGCGCCGCCTGCGTCGACATCGACGCGTGCGCCGACGCCGCCAACGCCTGCGCCTCGAACGCCGACTGCACCGACCTCTCCGCGCCCGCCCCGGGCGACGCCACCGGCCGCTCCTGCGCCTGCATCCCGAACCACGAGGGCGACCCCTACGCCGCCGGCTGCACGCCGATCATCGCGTGCCCGACCCTCGACGCGCCCCTCCTCCTCACCGGCGTCATCTCCGGCGGCGTCAGCGGCGGCCTCCCCAAGGCCATCGAGCTCTACGTCGCCAAGGACATCGCGCACCTGAACGCCTTCGCCCTCGGCGCCGCCAACAACGGCGAAGGCACCGACGGCGCCGAGTTCACCTTTCCCGACGTGCCCGCGACCGCCGGCACCTTCATCACCGTCGCTTCCCAGGACGCCGGATTCCGCGCCTACTTCGGCGTCGGCCCGACCTTCGTCAACAGCGTCGCCCTCATCAACGGCGACGACGCCATCGAGCTCTTCCACCGCGCCGCCTCCTCGGACCCCTGGGCCGTCATCGAGACCTTCGGCGCCGTCACCTTCACCGCCGGCTCCGGCAACTCCCTCCCCTGGAACTACGAGAAGGGCTGGGCCTACCGGAAGAACCGCACCGACGCCGCCGGCACGGGCGTCTTCGCGCCGTCCGACTGGACCTTCAGCGGCCGCAACGCGCTCACCTCCTGCACCGCCACCGACGCCGCCTGCGCCGCCGCCCGTTTCCCCCTCGGCGCGTTCATCAAAGGCGCGCCCCCCTGCGGCGACGGCTCCTGCAACGACCACGGCGACGGCGACTACGACTGCGACTGCCCCGACGGCCAGTACGACGACGGCGCGACCTGCGCCGCCTGCCCGACCGTCATGAGCTGCGCCGGCACCATCACCTGCACGACCGGCGCCGATCCCGTCTGCTCCGAGTGCGACCCCGGCTACGCCTTCGATCCCGCCCACCACACCTGCGTCGACATCGACGAGTGCGCCCTCGGCACCGACGCCTGCGGGCAGAACGCCACCTGCGTCAACCGCGAGCTCGGCGCCGCCGCTCCCGACGGCTACCTCTGCGAGTGCGACCCCGGCTACACCGGCGCCGCCCAGGGCCCCTACGCCGCCAACGACTTCCCGGGCTGCGTCCAGATCCGCGCGCTCGCCGTCGTCCCCGGTGAGGTCCCCGACGAGCAGGATCCGCGCGCCGTCGCCGCCCCCGACGCCCCCTCCGGCTACGGCCCCTTCGCCTGGCAGGGCCCCGCCTCCGGCAAAGCCAACTGGCACGCCCGCTACCTCGCCGACGGTGACGCCCTCTCCGCGCTCTTCCCGACGAAGGCCGCCGGCCTCCGCGTGCGCGACCTCCGCGCCATCAGCTACGCCACCAAGCGCCCCGCGGGCCAGCCCGGCAGGGACTGGTGGATCCAGATCTACACCCGCCCGCAGGCGGGCGACCCAGCCGGTGCCTGGTACCACAAGCGCTTCATCAACGACTTCGGCGCGCACACGAACGTGGGCACCTGGACGCGCTACACCACCCAGGACGGGCCCGACGGCACCGGCGGCATGCGCTTCGACGACATGGCCGGCCTCGACGACATCGACATGCACGAGCTCGTCGACGGGTGGGGCGACGAGCTCATCGAGATGGTGAGCGTCCAGACCGCGAGCGGCTGGGACGGCTTCGACGGCCTCGTCGACGGCCTCGAGATCGAGCTCACGACCGGCGAGGTCGGGCGCGTCGACTTCACCGCCGGCACCTACCTCCAGGCCCTCCCGAACGAGGTCCCCGACGAGACCGCCCCGCGCGTCGCCCTCGACTCGGCGCCGCCCGGGTACGGCAGCGCGTCCTGGCAGGGGCCCGCGGACGGCAAGACCAACTGGCACGCGTGGTACGAGGCGGCTGGCTACGGCACGCTCAACGCGCTCTTCCCGGAGGACGCGGACGCGCTCGACCTCGGCGACATCAGCGAGATCGCCTACTCGACCCTCCGTCCGGTCGGCGGCGTCGCGGGTCGGGACTGGTGGGTCAGCGTCTACACGCGCCCGCAGGCGGGCGACTCCGGCTGGTATCACGCGCGCTACATCAGCGACTTCGCCTCGCACACCGCCGAGGACACCTGGGTCCGCTACAGCACCGCGGGGGCCACGCCGACGATGGTCTTCTACGCCCAGGACGCCGCCGGGAACCCCATCGGCGACCCGATGACCCTCGCCCAGCTCGCCGCCGCCGACACCGCGCCGGTGCTGTCGATCACCGTCCAGACCGCGTCCGGCTGGGACGGCTTCGACGGCCTCGTCGACGGCCTCGAGGTCACCCTCTCGAACGGCCGCGTCGGCAAGGTCGACTTCGCCGACGGCCTCTCCCTCGCCGTCGCGCCCCACCAGGTGCCCGACGAGCAGCGGCCGCGCGTCGCCCTCGACGACGCCCCCACCGGCTTCGGCCCGAGCGCCTGGCAGGGGCCGGCCACCGGCAAGAGCAACTGGCACGCGTACTACGCTCCCGACGGGTCCGGCCCCCTGTCCACGCTGTTCCCCGACGAGGCGGCGGCCCTGACCATCGCCGACCTGCGCTCCATCTCCTACGCGACCAAGCGCCCCGACGAGCCGCAGCGCGACTGGTGGGTCACCATCTACACTCGCAAGAAGACCGGCGACGCGCATTGGTATCACAAGCGATACATCAACGACTTCTACGCCCACAGCGCGCATGACGCCTGGACGCGCTACTCCACGCGCGCCGGCATGACGTTCCGGGAGCAGGGCGACGACAACGCGCCGTTCGGGCCGACCTTCAGCCTCGCGGCGCTCGGGGATCACGACGCGGACGAGATCCTCGCCGTCACGATCCAGACCGACAGCGGCTGGGACGGGTTCGACGGCTACGTCGACGGCCTCGAGATCGCGCTCCGGGACGGCCGCGTCGGGCGCGTCAACACCGTCGGCTGCGCGCCCGGCGACTACCCGGTCGGGAACGCCTGCGCGGCGTGCACGGCCCCCGCAACCATCGACAGTCACTGCCTCGACGTCGTCTGCACCGGCCCGGACGACGCGGAGCACGACTGCGTCGCCTGTGGGTTCGGCTACGAGCCCGACCCGGGCACCGGCCGCTGCGTGAACATCGACGAGTGCGCGCGGGCGACCGACACCTGCGGCGCGAACACCGACTGCGTCGACGACGTGCCCGAGACTGCGCCGCTCGGCTTCACCTGCGAGTGCGCCGCGGGCTTCACCGGCGACGCCTACGGGGCCGACGAGTACGGCGGATGCATCGCCGTCACCGCGATCGACGTCGTCCCGGGGCAGGTGCCCGACGAGCTCGAGCCGCCGGTGGTCGCCGACGCGCCGGCCGGCTACGGGCCTTACGCCTGGCAGGCGCCGCCCGCCGGGAAGACCAACTGGCACGCGCGCTACCTCGCCGACGGCGACGGGCTCTCCGCGCTCTTCCCGACGCGCGCGGCCGGCCTCAAGGTCGAGGACCTCGCGTCCATCAGCTACTGGACGAAGCGGCCGAGCGAGGGCGCCGGCCGCGACTGGTGGCTCCAGATCTACACCCGGCCTCAGGGCGCGGGTCACGGCGACGCGAGCAGCTGGTACCACGCGAAGGTCACGAACGACTACGCGACCCACGCTGCCCAGGGCACCTGGACGCGCTACTCCACACGCACCGGGATGACGTTCGACGGCAAGACGCTCGCCCAGCTCATCACCGACCGCGGGGACGAGCTCATCGAGATGGTGAGCGTCCAGACCGACAGCTCCTGGACCGGGTTCACCGGCCTCGTCGACGGGCTCGAGATCGAGCTCACGACGGGCGAGGTCGGGCGCGTCGACTTCGCGGCCGGCGCCTACCTCCAGGCGCTCCCGAACGAGGTCCCGGACGAGCAGGTCCCGGGCGTCGCGACGTCGGCGCCGCCGGGCTACGGCCCGGCCTCGTGGCAGGCGCCCGCGAGCGGCAAGACGAATTGGCACGCCTGGTACGAGACGGCCGGCTACGGCACGCTCAACGCCCTCTTCTCGGAAGACGCCCAGGACCTCGACATCGGCGACATCGAGGAGATCGCCTACTCGACCCTCCGGCCGACGGGCACCGCCGCGGGTCGCGACTGGTGGGTGACCCTCTACACGCGGCCGACCGGCTCCGGTGACGCCACCGGCTGGTACCACGCCCGCTACATCAGCAACTTCGACACGCACGTCACCGAGGACGCCTGGGTCCGCTACACGACCGCGGCGGCGTCGGGCGACGCGCCCGCCATGACCTTCCGCGCTCAGGACGCGGGCGGGAACCCGGTCGGCGCCCCGATCGCGCTCGCCGATCTCCCGCATGACGCCGTGCTGTCCATCACCGTCCAGACCGCCTCCGGCTGGACCGGCTTCGCCGGCCTCGTCGACGGGCTCGAGGTGCGCCTCACGAACGGCCGCGTCGGGAAGGTCGACTTCGCGGACGGGCGCTCGCTCGCCGTGGCGCCCCACGAGGTGCCCGACGAGCAGCCGCCGCGCGTCGTCCTCGCCGACGCGCCCGCCGGGTTCGGGCCGAGCGCCTGGCAGGGACCGGCGACCGGGAAGAGCAACTGGCACGCCTACTATGACGTGGTCACCGGGACGGGCGGCCTCGCCACCCTGTTCCCGACCGAGGCGGCCACCCTCGAGATCGGCGACCTGCGCTCTCTCTCCTACGCCACGAAGCGTGTCGGCGCCGGAGCCGGTGAGGACTGGTGGGTCACCATCTACACCCGGAAGCAGGCTGGCGATCCGAAATGGTATCATAAGCGATACATCAGCAACTACGGCGCCCACATGGCCGACGGAACGACCTGGCAGCGCTACTCGACGCGCTTCGCCACCGAGGCCGCCTCCTTCATGACCTTCCGTGAGCAGGCGCCGGACAACTCGCCGACCGGCCCGAGCTACAGCCTCGCGGCCCTCGGCGACCACGACAGGGACGAGATCCTCGCCATCACGATCCAGACCGATAGCGGCTGGAACGGCTTCGACGGCTACGTCGACGGCCTCGAGATCGCCCTCAAGGACGGCCGCGTCGGCCGCGTGAACGCCGTCGGCTGCGCGCCGGGCGACTACCCGGTCGGGAACGCGTGCGCCGCGTGCTCGCCCGTCGAGGACTGCGCGGGGGACATCACCTGCACGAGCGATGCGAGCTCGTCGTGCGGCACCTGCGCCGACGGCTTCATCTCCGACGGCCTCGGCGGCTGCCGCTGCCCCGATGGGCAGTACGACCATGGCTCCGCCTGCACCTCGTGCCCTGTGGTGCCGGGCTGCACTGGGAACGTGACCTGCACGAGCGCGACGGACGTGCTCTGCGACGAGTGCCCGGAGGAGTTCGGCTACGACGCAGGCGCCATCGCCTGCGTGGACATCGACTGGTGCGACTTCCTCGGCGCCGCCGCTTGCGGCGCGAACGCCGAGTGCAGCGACGACGGCGGGCCGCACACCTGCGCCTGCGCGCCGGGCTACAACGGCGACCCGTACGGCTTCGATGGCCACCTCGGCTGCGTCGACGCGACGCTCATCCACGTCGCGCCGAGCGAGGTCCCGGACGAGGCGTGGCCGCGCGTGGCCGTCGGCGACGCGCCCGTCGGCTGGGGGCCGGACGCCTGGCAGGGCCCCCTCCACGGGAAGAGCAACTACCACGTCTACGTGGCGCCGGGCTCCGAGTCCGGGCCGCTCTCCCAGCTCTTCCCGGGGCGCACGCTGAACCCCCTGAAGGTCAGCGATCTCGACGCCATCAGCTACTACACGAAGCGCCCTGCGGGGACGCCCGACGGCGACGACTGGTGGATCACCATCTACACCGTCCCGACGAACACCCCCGACGACGACGGGAGCTGGTATCACCGGCGGTTCATCAACAACTACGGGAGCCACACCGCGCCCGGCCGCTGGGAGCGCTACACGACCGCGAGCGGCATGACGTTCCAGCGCCAGGAGCCCGCGTCGACGGGGAACGGCGTCGTCGGGGACCCGATGAGCATGGAGGCTCTCCAGACGAGCTACGGCGACGAGCTCGTCCTCGCGATCACCATCCAGACCGACAGCGGCTGGGACGGCTTCGACGGGCTCGTCGACGGGCTCGAGATCGCGCTCACGGACGGCTCCATCGGTCGCGTCGACTTCGGCGGCGCCGAGGTCGTCCCGGTCGGGACCACCGAGGTGCCCGACGAGCGCGAGCCGCGCGCCTTCGCCACGCCTGCCGGCGAGCTCCGACCGCCGGGCTGCGGCAAGCTGGCGTGGCAAGGCCCCGGGGCCGGCGCCGGCAACAAGACGAACTGGTACGCGACCGCCGATGACGTCGGCGACGGCGCGCTCACCACGATGTTCGGCGAGGACGCCGACCTCCTGACCCTCGCCGACCTCGCGTCGCTCTCGTACTGGACGCGGCGGCCCGACGAGGCCCAGCGCGACTGGTGGATCACGATCTACACGCGGCCCGAGACCGGGGACACCGGCTGGTACCACGCCCGGTACATCAACGACTTCGATCGCCACGAGGTCGCCTCGGCCTGGACCCGCTACGGCACGGGCTTCGGGACGGGCGCGCTCGGCCCGATGACCTTCAAGGTCCTCAACGCGGCGAACCAGCCGACCGGCGACGCGATGACCCTCGCGGAGCTCATCGAGGAGCACGGAAGCGAGGGGATCCTCGCCGTCTCGCTCCAGACCGACAGCGGCTGGGGCGGCTTCGACGGCGCCGTGGACGGCCTCGAGATCGTGCTCCGCGACGGCCGCGTCGGCCGCGCGGACCTCGGCGACGTGCGGACGCTCGCGGCGCTCCCGGCCGAGGTGCCCGACGAGCAGGAGCCGCGGCCCCTCCGCGGCGACGCGCCGGCTGGCTACGGCCCCGACAGCTGGACGGGCCCCGCGATCGGCAAGAGCAATTGGTACCTCGCCTACGCAGACGACGGCTCCGGGAACCTGTCGCGGGTCTTCCCCGAGGACGGAGCGGCCCTCCGCCTCCGCGACATCGCCGCGATCCGGTACGCGACGGCGCGACCCGTGGGCGAAGAAGCCGGCAGAGACTGGTGGATCACGCTCTACACGCGCCCGACCGGCACCGACGACGCGCGCTCCTGGTACCATCGCCGCTTCGTGTCGAGCTACGGCGATCACACCGCCGCCGACGGCGCGTGGACCCGCTACTCCACCGAGCACGCGACCGGGACCGCCGCCGCGATGACCTTCCGCGAGTTCACGCCTGGGGGCTCGTACACGGGTAGCGCGATGTCGCCGGCCGCGCTCGCGGCGAGCGCCTACGGCGACGACGAGATCCTCGCCGTCGCCCTCCACACCGACAGCGCCTGGGACGGCTTCGACGGCGCGGTCGACGGCCTCGAGGTCGAGCTCAGGAACGGGAAGCTCGCGCGGATCGACCTCGCCTCGGGCGAGCTCGTCCGCGCCGTGCCGGGCGACGTCCCCGACGAGCAGGAGCCGCGCACGCTGGCGCCGGCGCCCGCCGGCGGGGGCGCGAGCTCCTGGCAGGGGCCGCTCCCGGGCCCCGGCAACAAGTCGAACTGGCACGCCATCTGGCTCCCCGACGGCAGCGGCACGCTCTCGGCGCTCTTCCCGGAGCGCGCGGCGACGCTGAAGGTCAAAGACCTCGCGAGCATCAGCTACGCGACGCTCCGGCCGGCCTCGGGGCAGGACTGGTGGGTCACGATCTACACGCGCCGTAAGGAGGACGGGAACGACAAGGGCTCCTGGTATCGCCAGCGCTACCACTCGAACTACGGGAACCACACCGTGACCGGCGCCTGGACCCGCTACTCGACCGCCTACGAGACGGGCGACGCCGGGCGCATGACCTTCGACGCGTCGGACGACGCGCTGCCCGCGCTCGGCCTGCCCCAGCTCGGCCAGGCGCTCGGCGACGACCAGGTGCTCGCGATCACCGTCCAGACCAACAGCGGCACGAACGGCTTCGACGGCGCGGTCGACGCCCTCGAGGTGACGCTCACCGACGGCACCGTCGGGCGGGTCGACTTCGCGGACGGCGCGCGGCTCAGGGTCGTCCCCGACGAGGTGCCTGATGAGACGCCCCCGCGCGTCGTCGCGGACGCCCCGCCCGGCTACGGCCCGACCTCCTGGCAGGGGCCGGCGTCCGGCAAGACCAACTGGCACGCCTGGTTCTCGGACGACGGCTCGGGGACGCTCTCCGCGCTCTTCCCGGTCGAGGCCGCGGCGCTCACGCTCGAGGACGTCGCCTCGCTCTCCTACTGGACCAAGCGCCCAAGCGGCCAGGCCGGTCGTGACTGGTGGGTGACCATCTACACCCGCCCGGACGCCGACGAGACCGGCTGGTACCACGCCCGCTACATCAGCGACTTCGAGACGCACGGCGCCGTCGACCGCTGGGTCCGCTACACGACGACCGGCGGCGGCGAGGCGCCCGCGATGACCTTCCGCGCCCAGAACGCGGACGGGAGCCCGACCGGCCCCGCGATGACGCTCCAGCAGCTCGCGAGCCACGACCCCCGCGCCGTCCTCTCCATCACGATCCAGACCGCGAGCGGCTGGGACGGCTTCGACGGGCTCGTCGACGGCCTCGAGATCGCGCTCCGGGACGGGCGCGTCGGGAAGGTCGACCTCACGGACGGCGCGCGCGTCACGATGCTCCCGAACGACGTGCCCGACGAGCAGTGGCCGCGGAGCAACCCCATCGACGCGCCCCCGGGCTTCGGCGACGGCGGCGGCTCCTGGCTCGGGCCGGCGAGTGGCAAGTCGAACGTCCACGTCGGAGCCTTCGAGCATCCCGACACGCACGAGACCGTCGGGGCGCTCGTCGACCTCTTCGGCGCGAGCGGCGCGAGCCTCACGGTGGGACACCTCGCGTCGGTCAGCTACTGGACCAAGCGCCCGCGGGTCTTCTTCGTCGACCAGAGCGGCGTGGACAGCGGCCGCGACTGGTGGATGACCATCTACACGAAGAAGACGGGCTCGAACGACGAGGGTAGCTGGTACCACCAGCGCTTCATCGGGACGTTCGCGAACCACGACCTCGTGGACCGTTGGGTCCGCTGGTCGACCCAGGCCGGCACCGACGACATCTCGGCGCTCACGTTCCAGCACCAGGTGTCGGACAGCGTGGTCGACGGCCCGGTCTACTCGCTCTCCGGCCTCGGCGCGGCGCTGCGCACGGCCGGGACCGATGGCCTCCTCTCCGTGACGTTCCAGACCGCGAGCGGCTGGGGCGGCTTCGAGGGCTCCCTCGACGGCCTCGAGCTCCGCCTCACGGACGGCCGCGTCGGCCGCGTGGACCTGAGCCGCTGCGCGGCTGGGGCCTGCGGCTCCGTCGCCCGGGCCGGTGAGCGCCTCGCCGCGGTCCAGTGCAGCTCGGGCTCCTGGGGTTGGCCGCTCTCCGAGGGCTGCGACGCGGGCGGCTACGCGAACATCGTCGCGCCCGCCGGGACCGGGCTCGCCAAGGCCTTCATGGCGACGCTGCCCGCGAGCCAGGCCATGCACGACGCCCTCGCCGCGGCCGGCGACTACCTCCTCGCGAAGACCAACGACTTCAACACGTCGGATGGCTACCTCGCGGTCGCCCTCGACGAGGCCCTCGGCGTGACCATCTACGGCGCCCACGTGAAGGCCGCCTTCTACGACAAGCTCCTGACGGGCACCTACACCCGGAAGAACCCCGACAGCGGCGCGCTCGAGCCCGGTCACACGACCGAGAGCCTCGTCACAGCACTTCGCGCGCGCCGAGGCACCAGGAACATCGCCGCGTGGGACATGGGCGTCTCCTTGTACGCCGCGTGGGAGATGCGCGATCACCTCGTCGCGGGCGGCGGGAGCTTCCTCGTCTCGAGCGCCTGGACGAACGCGGCGCTCGCTGAGCTCAACGAGCTCGCGGCGGGCGACTGGGACGTCATCGGGCTCGCCGGCGAGGTCCTGGGCTTCTCGCGCGCGGGCACGCTGGACGTCGACCCGACGGACGGCCTCCACGCCGCGGCCCACGACCTCGACGACCTCGTCGCCGACCTGCTCGCCTATCAGATCCCGGAGACCGGCGCGTTCACGTGGACCTCGCTCTACGGCGCGCCCGACGACTCGGTCGTGCAGGAGACCGCCTACGCCCTCCTCGCGCTCGTCGAGGCGCGACGCGCCGGCATCACGGGTCTCGACGACGCCATCGACGCCGCCGCGATCTGGCTCGTCGGCTTCCAGAACCAGGACGGCGGCTGGGTCTACTACCAGACGGGTCCCGAGTACGCGGAGATCGACGCCGAGGCGGTCTGGGCCCTCGTCGCGGCCGGGTACGTCCCGTGACCGCGGGCGCCCGGGCGCGGCGAGCCCCCCTCCCGCCGCGCCCGGGTGCCCTCTCTCCGCGCTCCGAGGTCGGCTCGCGTTGACGATCCGACCTCGGGTGGTTCCCTTGCAGAGCGACGCGGCAAAAAGTATCACCGAGGCACCCCACGCGAGGCCACGGTCGCTCACGCGAGCCAAGGAGAGGACGATGTCCGACACGGTCACGGTCGAGGAGCTCGACGCCCAGATCGACCTCCGCAAGAACCGCTTCAAGCAAGTCACTGGCGAGATCCGCACGGTGCTCCGCGAGGACATCGCGCTCTTCGTGCCACGAGAGGTCAAGAAGGCCTTCCTCGCCTCGACGTCGGCCGCCGAGGCCATGGACAAGTCGAAGGTGGCGAAGCTCAAGGAGAAGGCGAACGAGCTCGCCCACGACCTCGCCGCGCGGGTCGACTCGGCCCTCGCGGACGACGCCATCTGGGCGACCGGCGGCGAGGTCCCGAAGAACAAGAACGACATCAGCGGGCAGGCCGCCGTGTGGGAGAAGGTCCAGCCCGTCGAGCGCGACGTGCAGGCCCTCCTCGACGAGTTCGGCCTCGGCGCCGAGCCCGTCCACTACAAGGCGCCCGCCTACTTCGTGAAGGGGCTCTACCTCCCCTCCCTCGCCGAGCACTACTGGCGCCTCGTGCAGGAGGTGCACGATCTCGAGGCCCAGAAGGCCCACATCGTCGACAGCACGACGCGGGCGAAGCTCGAGTCGAAGTGGGACGACGCCTGACCCTCCACGCGGTGGGCCGGAGCCGCTCGCCGCGCTCCGCCCCCGCCGCGCGTCGGCGCGGCCAGCGGACGGCGTGTCACAACGCTTGACCGCACCCCGCCGCGTCTGATACTCGCCGCATCCGGTTCGGCTGTGTAGCTCAGTTGGTTAGAGCGAACGACTCATAATCGTTAGGTCGACAGTTCAAGTCTGTCCACAGCCACTCGAATCCCCGGCCCCGACGGTCTCCGACCGCTCGGGGCCGTCGCGTTCCCGGGGCCCGACGCGGAGCCACACGCCACGCCCCGGCGGCTCGCAGAGCCCGCCCCAGCCGACCGCGGCGACCACGACCCCGCAGGGGTCGACGAGCCTGACCACGCCTGCTTCGTTGGGGAGACGCACCGGCGCGAGCGCGGCCGCGTCGACGCCGCCGAGGCGCAGCGGCTCCCCGGGTGTGGCGACGAGGCCCGCGAGGGACCTCGCGCGGCGCCCCGCGACGAGGCGCCAGCCGTCGAGCTCGACCGGCGCGACGCCGTAGGTCTCGAGGACGAGCTGCTCCCCGCCGTCGTCGGGACCTGGTGCCACGAGGAGCGCGGAGATGGCGACGTCCTCGCCGCAGGCTGGCGCCGGGCCCGCGAGGAGCGCTGGCAGCGCGTCGAGCTCGCGCGCGTCCTCCACGAGCGCGACGCCGAGGCCGTCGAGCCCGTCGGGAGGCGCCGGCGGCGGCACGCCGACCGCCGCCCAGACCGCGAAGGGGGCGAGGAGGAGCGCGAGGACGACGGAGACGGGCAGGGCGCGAGCGGCGCTGGGCGATGGGGCGTGCATGGCCGGGTGACGAAGCACGCGGCGTGCCAGCGAGGGGCGCGGGCCGAGAGCCGCCTCGATGGCCGCCGAGAGCGCCTCTCGGCCGCGGCGGTCCACGTGTCATCGGGTCACGCCGTGTCAGCACCTGACCCAATGACACGTCGCGCGCAGCGCGCTCCGGAGGGCCGGGGCTCGGGTTGACAGGGCAGGGGGCGACGATAACATGAACCTCGCCGTGCCCGGTCGGTCCGCGGCCCGACCGGCGCGCCTTCCACGTCGCAGAGCACCGTCCGAACACGCCACTCGCGAGGAGTGTCCATGTCCTGCTCCCGTTCAGCCCCTCCTGCCTCGGCGGCGTGGCGGTCGCTGGCGCTGCGTCGGCTCCTCGGCGCGACGCTCGTGGGTAGCCTCGCGCTCGCCGCGCCGCTCGCCCACGCGGCGGGACCCGGCGCCTCCGACCCGACGCTCGTCCTCTTCGAGCTCTACTACGCTGGCAAGGACTACTCGAAGACGCCCGAGTACGTGGAGAAGGTCCAGGCGGCCCTCATCAAGGAGGGCGGCTTCGACGTCGTCGCCCGCGCCGACGCCGAGAAGCCCATCCGCGAGAAGTTCCCGGCGTCCCAGCAGCAGACCATCGACGCGAAGGCCGAGGAGATCGCGAAGATGGTCTCCGCCGCGGAGAACAAGTTCTACACCATCGGCCCGTCCGCCGCGATCGACGAGCTCCGGCAGGCCCAGACGATGCTCCAGCGCCTCGTCGACGCCATGAGCCTCACCGACGAGCTCAAGAAGCAGTACATCCAGACGCAGATGCTCCTCGCGCTCGTCTACCTGCGCAACAACACGAAGGACAAGGCCGAGGAGGTCGTCCGGCAGGTGGTGCGTCAGGTCGGCAACGACCCGTCGATCAACACCGACAACTACCACCCGGACGTGGTCGCGCTCTTCCGCGACATCTACCGGGAGCTCTCGGCGCAGCGGAACGGCACCATCACGGTGCGCTCGAACCCGCCGGCGGCCGAGGTCTACCTGAACGGTCTCAAGCAGGAGATGAAGACGCCCGCGACCTTCGAGGGCCTCTTCCCCGGTGAGGTGCTGCTCCAGGTCCGGAAGGACGGCAAGGAGTCGCGCGTCCGCAAGGTCATCGTGAAGAGCGGCGAGCCGCAGGAGTTCGACATCGACCTCGACTTCGAGGCGGCGCTCAACTTCGACAACCAGCACTTCGGGCTCACGTTCGTCGACGAGCTCGACCGGAAGCGGAACCTCCCGAAGTTCGCGGCGCGCCTCGGTGAGCTCGTCGACGCGGACTACGTCGCCGTCGTCGGCCTCGGCGAGGGGAACGGCGAGGATCAGCTCGAGGGCTACCTCGTCCACGTCGAGACCGAGAAGCTCGTGCGCGGCACGGCCATGCCGACCCGCTCGAACGTCGTGGCCAAGCGGCGCACCACGCAGATGGCGCGCTACATCCTCTTCGAGGACGCCCCGACCGTCGCCTACAAGCCCTGGTACGAGAACACGCTCGGCTGGGTGCTCACGGGCGTCGGCGTCGCGGGCGGCGTGCTCGGCACGATCTTCTACCTCGGCTACCAGGACGACAAGGAGATCGCCGAGTGCGTGCCGCCCGAGGACGGCTCGGCGAACACGTGCCGCCCCTACGCCTCGCGCCTCGACGCCAAGGACTCGGCCGAGAGCGAGCGCAGCCTCGCGTACGCCTCCTGGGGCGTCGGCGGCGCCGCGCTCATCGGCGGCATCCTCGCCTTCGCGCTCATGGAGGACGAGGACCTCGACGCGCCCGTGCGGCCGCGGGTCCCGGGGTCGACCGGGAAGTCCTCGGCCTCGGTGACGCCGGTCGTGACCCCCGACGGCGGCGGGATCAGCGCGAGCTTCAGCTTCTGAGGGCGACGTCGGTGCGCTCGCGGCCGCGCCTCACGGGGCCCGCGACCGCCGGTGCCCGCGTTTTGGACGGCTCACCCATTCACGCCTAAGCTCGCGCGACGATGACGCGTCGAGTCCTCCCGAAGCTGGTCTTGCTCGTCACCGGGGTCGCGCTCGCCGCGGCGCTCGGCGCCTGCGGGACGACCTACCGCTACGGTCCGGGGAGCGGCCCGTCGGGTTCGGAGGTCGAGATCGTCTACCTCGACGGGCGAGCCCCCGCGCGCGCGACCGTCGGCAAGCCCGGGCGCGCCGGCGTCACCGGCGGGTGGGCCGACGCGGAGCGCGCTCGCTGCGCGGTCGTCGAGCGGCACCTGCGGGCGACCGCGGCCGACACGGGGCTCGACGTCGGGCTCCTCGCCGGCATCGCGTACGTGGAGTCCCGCTTCCAGACGTCGGCCGTGAGCCGGCGCGGCGCGACCGGGCTCATGCAGGTCATGCCGAAGGTCGCGCGGCGCCTCGGTTGCGGCGACCTCCTCGACCCGGCCGACAACATCGCGTGCGGCGCGGTCGTCCTGAAGCGCTTCCTCGCGCGCTTCGACGACGACCTCGTCTACGGCGTCAGCGCCTACAACGCCGGCTACCGCGTGCCGCGCGAGGCGCAGGAGTCGGGGGAGCCGCCGTCGAACCAGCGCTACGTCGAGCGGGTGCTCGACGCGCGCGCGCGCTTCCTCCGGACGGGCTGCGGCTCGTGAGCGGTGGGGGCGGCGTCGTGATCGTCGCCGCCGGGCTCGTCGCGCACGGCGCGCGGGACGGCGCGCCGACGTACGTGCTCGCGCGCCGGAAGCGCTCGGGGCACCTCCCGGGCGCGTGGGAGCTCCCGGGCGGCAAGGTCGACCCGGGCGAGCTCGCCGAGGACGCGCTCCGCCGGGAGCTGCGCGAGGAGCTCGGCGTCGAGGTCGGGCCCGTAACGCCGCTCACGTTTTCGCATTACAGGTACCCCGAACGGGAAGTATTGTTGTTGTTCTTCGAGACGCATACCCTCAACCCACAAGCTGTCCCACGCGCCATCTCGGCCGACGAGATCGCGCTCGTCACCCTGGAGGAGCTCCTCCGGGTGGACTTCCCTCCGGCGAACGCGCCGCTCCTGGCGGCGCTCCGGCGGGATGAGCGGGGCGGGCGCCCGGGTTGACGAGACGGTCTCACGACAACCGAGAGGGACGATGAGCAAGCGAACCGTGGTGCGAGGGCTCCTGACGATCGCGGCGGTGACGGCCCTCGCGGCCTGCTCGACGTCGCGCGCGGAGACGGTGTCGGCCGAGGAGTCGCCGATGGCGGAGGGCACGCCGCCGGCGGCCCCCGTGAAGAAGCGCGCGCCGGGGCTCCCGCAGGAGCAGCGCGACGCGCTCAAGAAGCAGTACACCGAGCTCGCGAAGAAGAACGACTGCAGCGAGGGCTACGACAAGCTCGACGGGCACTGGCGCTTCGCCGGCGAGACGAAGACCCCGAACTACTCGGACGAGCTGACGATCACGGGCTCGACGTACACCGAGAAGCTGGTCGGCGATCCGGACGGCAAGCACGTCGAGGCGACCATCTCGGGGCGCATCGAATGCCTCTTCAAGAACCGCGTGCTCATGACGCTCGACACGGTGAAGCCCGAGGGGGCCTTCGAGAACCGGAGCGGCGACAGCTACCCGTGCGACGTCCTCGGGGACCTCGCGAACACGGGCGACCGCATGCTCATGATCTGCTACTTCGACTGGGACGTCCGGACCGCGAGCGGCTGGGAGTTCGAGTGGGAGCGCGTGAAGGAGTAGGAGCCTGGCGGGTGGGCGCGCTCAGAGCGCGCCGCCGAAGAGGACCACGGTGAGGACGGTCTCCTCACCGCGCCCAGCGAACCCGACCGCGGGGACGCCGATGCGGACGACGCCGTCCACGCCGCGCTCGATGAGCGCGCCCGAGGCGGCGGCCGGCGCGCCGTCGTCGGGGCGCGAGAGGTAGTAGCCGAGGGTCCCGCCCGCGACCGGCAAGATGAAGAGCGCCGTCCACGTGATGGCAGCGGCGGGGTCCTCCGTGCCGAGCGCCTCCTGCGCCAGCCACGCGACGCCGGCGAACGCGAGCCCGCCGAGGTACGTCCCGACGAGCGCCGACCCGTACGAGCCGCGGTGACCGAGCCCGTCACCCACGAGCGCCACCCCGCCCGCCGCGAGCGGCGGGCCGAGGAGCGCCACCCCGATCGCCGGGAGCGTGAGCCCGGGGCCGCCGCAGTCGTCGCAGCGCTCCGGCGCCGCCAGGAAGCCGAGGTAGCCGCCCGCGAGCGCGCCGGCCGCGAAGCCGGCCTCCCCGACGACGAACGCGAGCGGCCAGTCCCACGCGCTCGGCTGGGGCGGCAGCGGCGCGGGCTGCGGCGGAGAGGGCGTCGGCGGCGCCGCGGCCCGCGCGCCCAGGGGGACGAGCAGCGCGACGAGCGCGGCGATGGCGGCGGTCTTCATGGGGTCTCCCGACGACGTGGTCGGAGACACCGTGAGCATCGCCCGTGCCACCGCCGACGATCCGCCCCACCGCTGCGTCAGCGGCGCCTCGTCCCCCCGCGGCGGCGGGGCCGTGCTCCAACCCTGGAGTACGCTCCCGTCAGCGAGCCCGCGGGCCCGGTACCGCCCTCGGCCCGCTACCGCGTGTTCGCGATGAAGAAGTCCTCGAGCGTCGTCCCGCCCGCGGCGAGCGCGTCGAGGCGCTCCCGGTCGAGCTTGTCGATGACGCGCCCCTCGCCGATGAGGAGCACGCTCGTGCAGAGCCGCTCGAGCACGTCGAGCACGTGCGACACGAGCACCACCGCCGCGCCCCGCGCGAGCTCTTCCCGGAGGATCGCCTTCACCTCGCTCGCGGCGCGCGGATCGAGCCCGTTCAGCGACTCGTCGAGCAGGAGGAGCGGCGGGTGCCCGATGAGCGCCGAGGCGATCGCGAGCTTCCGCGCCATCCCCTCGCTGTACTCGCGCGTCATCCGGTGCTGGTCGTCCGTGAGCTTCATCCGCGCGAGCAGCGCGTCGATCGTCGCTGCCGCCTCGGCCGGCGCGATCCCCCGCACCTCGGCCACGAACTCGAGGACCTCGCGCCCCGTGAGGAACGGGTAGAGCGCGATGTCCTGCGGCACGTACCCGATGAGGCGCTTGGCCGCGAGCGGCTCCTTCACGATGTCGTGCCCCGAGACCAGCACCTCGCCCTCGTCCGCGAGGAGCTGGCTCGTCACGATCTTCACCGTCGTCGACTTCCCGGCGCCGTTCGGCCCGATGAGCCCGAGGAGCTCCCCCGGCCGCACCTCGAAGCTCACGTCGCTGACGGCCACCTTCTTCCGGAACGCCTTCTTCACCCCGCGCACCGCGAGGATCGGCGGCGTCGCCGCCTCGCCGCCCGCGCTCAGCCCAGCTGCCATGACGCCACCCCGACGAGCCCGAGAATCACCGCGCGGAAGAGGAGCGAGGCCGCCGCGACCCGCTCCGGATAGGCCGCCGCCGCGACGCGCTGCGTCACGAGCACGAGCGCCACCGCGAGCGCGAGGCCCGCGCCGAGCACCGCGAGCCCCACGCCGATGGCGCCCGTCGCCGCGACCGCCACCCCCGTCGCGACGCTCGCGACGACCGGGTGCAGGAGATCCGCCGCCACCCGCCCCCAGCGCGCGGCTCCAGCCTCGACCGGCAGCGTCTGCTCGAGGCCGGGCGCCGCGAGCTCGCGGCCGTGGCTGCGGAACGCGCTCCCGACGAGGAGCCCGACGAACCCGCCGAGGACCACGAGGTGCGCGGCACCGGCCGACCACGTCGCCGCCGGCTGCCCGAGGTCGAACGCCACGAGGATGATGGCGTACGCGATGAGGAGCAGGCGATCGACCCGATGCCGCCGCCGGAGCTGCCGCAGATCCCGCAGGAAGTACGGGCGCCACGCCGCCGGGAGCCGCCCCGCGAGCCACTCGCCCGGCACGACCTTGCGGACGCCGTCGTCGCGGAACGGCGCCGGCACGTCGAGCTCCGTGAAGCGCGGCATGATGCGGTGCAGCACGCGCTCGGCGACCCGCGCCCCCGCGATGACCGACGCCACCGCGACCGCCGCGGCGCCTCCGAGCACGGGGGCGAGGAGGTCGCCCTTCCGCTCGAGGACCGCCTGCCGCAGCCCGACCTCCGCGAAGAGCCCGAGCACGAGCGTCGCGAGCAGGCCGACCGCAGGCGCGTACACGAGGAGCACCGCCTCGTCGTCGAAGACCGCGCCCGCGAGCTGCCGCCGGAGCGGCGACGACGGCGACAGCAGCGACTCGCCGGCCACGAGGTGGAGCCACGTGCACAGCGGGAGCCCGACCACGAAGAGGACGCCCGCCATGCTCGCCGCGTAGGTGCCGAGCGCGCCCGCGCCCGCCGAGACGAGCGCGACCGCGTAGCACGCGAACGGGAACGCGAGCGGGAGGTGGAGGAACACGGCGCGGACGAAGAGATCGGTGTAGCGCGTGCGCCCGCGCACCGGCAGGACGCCGATGAGGCGCGCGTCGGAGGCGCGGAAAAAGACCTCGAAGGTCGAGTACGAGAAGATCACCGCCGCGAAGGTCCCGAACCAGAAGATCCGGTCGCGCACGCCCTGCGCGCGCGCGGCCGGGTCGAGCACGGCGAGGTCCGACCCCGCGAGCGCCACGGCGCCCGCGCCGAGCGCCGCGAGCGCCACGAGCAGGAGCCCGCCCGCGACGACGCGCTCGACCACCGAGCCGCCCGTGAAGCGGCGTGAGAACGCGCGGGCGCGATAGGCGAGCAGGCGGCGTGCGTCGATGGGGTCCTCCACAGGTCGCGGTGGCGCGGCGTCTCGCGCCGCGGCCCGCCGGGGAGCAAACCAGAAGTCGCCGAATCGGGCAAAGGGGCGCTATATCTCCCGTCCGATGAGCGAGGACAGCGCCACCTGCCCGGTCTGCGGGGCCGCCGTGCCCATCGCGCCCCGGACGCCGAGCGTCGGCTTCCGCGGGCGACGCTGGTTCTTTTGCAGTGCACAAGAGCGGCCCTGTATCTTCGCATTCAAGAAGGCTCCGGAGCGTTTTGCGGATGCACATCCGGAGGCCGGCGTGGCCCCGCCTCCGCCCCCCGTCCCGCCTGCGGCGCCGCGCGACTCGCCGTTCACCATCCTCCGCGGACCGTTGCCCGACGAGCCCGACGCCGCCGAGTAGATCGCCCCCCGTAGCCGCGGTGAGGCATCGCGCGAACCATCGGATTTCTTGACGACTTCCCGTCCTGTTCGATGCTCGGGGCCGAGCGGCCGCGCCGTCACGCGCGCTCGCACTCCGACCGACCACCGCACCGAGGAGGGAGCGCTCATGGGCAAGCGAAAGTCGAAGGCGCAGGACGCGCCCGCCCCGCGCGAGGCGACCGGGCTCTTCAGGCAGGTCGTCGTCGTCGCCGTCCAGGGGATCGGCGCCGGCGCGCAGGACGACGCCGGAGAGTACAAGGACCTCGGCGCCGACACGCTCGCCCACGTCGCGACCTACATGGGCGGCCTCGAGCTGCGCCTCCTCCAGTGGCTCGGTCTCGGGAACGTCACGCGGATCCGCGGCGTCGCCCCTGCCGAGCCGCCCGCCGCGAGCCACGGCCTCGCCCGCCGCGCGAGCGCGGGGCGCGATCCGGCCGGGGCCCTCGGCGAGCTCGTGGGCGACGCCATCCGCACCCTCCACGCCGCGGGCGTGCCGATCCACGCGGTCGGCGCGGCGGCCGATCTGCTCGACGGCGTCGACGGGGTCACCCGCCACGACCACGCCGGCGAGGGGCCCCTGGTCGCGCTCACCCGCGTCGCGGGCGGCCCCGGGCGCGACGGCCTCGTCATCGCGGCCCCCGTCGCGGGCGAGACGATGCACGGCGCTGTCGGCCCCGTCGGCATCGCCCGCGCGCTCGCGCGGCTCGACGCGGCGCTCGGCGCGCTCCTCGATCAGCTCGGCGAGGACTCGCTCCTCGTCATCACCGCCCTCGGCGGGCGCGACGCCACGCTGCCCGGCCGGGAGGGCGGCACCCGCGAGCGCGCGCCGCTCCTCGTCTACACGCCGGCCTTGCCATCGGGCGTGGATCTCGGTACGCGACTTGGTCTGGCCGACGTCGGCGCCACGGTCGCCCACGTCCTGGGCGACGCGACGACCGCGGCCGGCACCTCCTTCTACGAGGCCCTGCTCGCCTGACCGATGAACCCGGGGCGAGGGAGCGAGAGACCACCCGTGCGTACGACAGTCGAGCTCATCGCGCACAAGCGCGACGGCGGCGCCCTCAGCGACGCCGAGATCCGGCGCCTCATCGCCGACTACGCGGCGGACCGGATGCCCGCCTACCAGATGGCCGCCCTCGCGATGGCCGTCTTCTTCCGCGGCCTCGACGACCGCGAGACCCGCACCTGGACCGAGGCCATGCTCGAGAGCGGCCAGGTGCTCGATCTCGTCGCGCTCGGCGCCGGGCGCATCGACAAGCACTCGACGGGCGGCGTCGGCGACAAGATCTCGATCCCGCTCGCCCCGGCGGCGGCCGCGGCCGGCGTCATCGTGCCGATGGTCGCGGGGCGCGGGCTCGGCCACACCGGCGGCACCATCGACAAGCTCGAGGCCATCCCGGGCTACGACGCGGCGCTCTCCATCGCGCGCTTCACCGAGATCGTCGGCGACGTCGGCTGCTCCATCATGGGGCAGACCGAGGACGTGGCCCCCGCCGACAAGCGCCTCTACGCGCTCCGCGACGTGACCGGGACGGTCGAGTCGATCCCGCTCATCTGCGCGAGCATCATGTCGAAGAAGCTCGCCGAGGGCATCGAGGGGCTCGTGCTCGACGTGAAGGTCGGCCCGGCCGCCTTCATGGACACCGTCGAGCGCGCGCGCGAGCTCGCCGAGAAGATGGTCGCCGTCGGGCGCGAGATGGGCAAGCGCGTCGTCGCCTTCCTGACGCGCATGGACGAGCCGCTCGGGCGCATGGTCGGGAACGCCTGCGAGATCGAGGAGAGCGTCGACGTCCTGCGCGGCGGCGGCCCCGCGGACGTGGTCGAGCTCGTCGAGGTGCTCGGCGGCGCCATGGTCGAGCTCGCGCGCGGCGTCTCGTTCGACGCGGGGCGCGCCCGGATCCGCGCCGCCCTCGACGACGGCTCGGCGCTCGCGCGCTTCGAGCGCATGGTCGCAGCGCACGGCGGCGACCTCGCGAAGCTCCCGCGCGCGGCTGGCGAGACGGCGCTCGAGTCCGACCAGGACGGCGTCGTCACGCGCATCGACGGCAAGGAGCTCGGCCTCGTCGCGATGTCCCTCGGCGCTGGGCGTCAGCGGCGCGAGGACGTCATCGACCCCGTCGTCGGCGTGCGCGTCGACGCCAAGGTCGGCGAGCGCGTGACGCGCGGCGCCCCGCTCGCGACCCTCCTCCACGGCCAGGGCGCGAGCGGCGTCCCCGGCCCGGAGCACCTCGACCGCCTGCGGCGCGCGTTCACGCTCGCGCCGGAGGCGCCGAAGGCGCTCCCGTCCCTCATCATCGACCGCATCGGCTGAGAGCCCGAGAAGAGACCCCACCATGAGCACCTCCTTCGACCCCAACGACGTCCTCGCGCGCCTCTCGGAGGCCACCGACTTCGTGCGCGGCCGCTCGTCGCTCGCGCCGCGCCTCGCGGTCGTCGCGGGCAGCGGCCTCGGCGCCCTGGGCGATCTCGTCGAGGACAGCGTCCGGATCCCCTACGCCGAGATCCCGCACATGCCGGCCCCGAAGGTCGAGGGGCACTCCGGCGAGCTCGTCCTGGGCTACCTCGAGGGGCTCCCCATCGCCGTCCTGTCCGGCCGCGTGCACGCCTACGAGGGGCACCCGCTGCAGGACGTCGTCTTCGGCGTGCGCCTCGCCGCGCGCCTCGGCGCGAAGCGCTTCCTGCTCACGAACGCGGCCGGCGGGATCCACCGCTGGCTCGAGCCGGGGAGCCTCTGCCGCATCGTCGACCACATCAACCTGACGGGCGTGAACGCGCTCGTCGGGCCGAACATCGACGCGCTCGGGCCGCGCTTCCCGGACATGACCTTCGGCTACGGCGCGGAGCTCGGCGAGCTCGTGCAGAGCGCGGCCGCCGAGGCGGGGGTCTCCATGTTCTGCGGCGTGTACGCGGGCGTGTCGGGGCCGAGCTACGAGACGCCTGCCGAGATCCGGATGCTCCGGATGCTGGGCGCCGCGGTCGTCGGCATGTCGACCGTGCACGAGTGCATCGCGCTCAACCACATGGGCTGCCAGGTGGCGGGCGTGAGCGTCGTCACGAACTTCGCGGCGGGCGTGCTCTCGGAGCCGCTCGACCACGCGCACGTGAAGCAGGTCGCCGCCAAGGCCGGGCCGAACCTGCTCGCCGTGGTGCGTGGGCTCGCTGGCAAGCTCGCCGCCGGCGATGGCGCCGCGGCCGGGGCGAAGGGGTAGGGCGGTGGCCGCCGGAACGGCAAGCGACCGCGCCTGGCTCCTCCGCGGGGGCGACGTGCTCGTCATGGACGACGCGGGCACCGTGGCGCGCGCCGACGTGCGCGTGCGCGGGCAGCGGATCGTGGCGGTCGCGCCGGGGCTTTCGCGCGAGGGCGACGAGGTCGTCGTGGACGCGACGGGCTGCGTCATCCTCCCGGGCTTCGTGCAGACCCACATCCACCTCTGCCAGACCCTCTTCCGGAACCTCGCCGACGATCTCTCGCTCCTCGAGTGGCTGAAGGAGCGGATCTGGCCGCTCGAGGGCGCGCACGACCGCGAGAGCCTGCGCGCGAGCGCCGAGCTCGGGATAGCCGAGCTCCTCCTCGGCGGGACGACCGCGATCGTCGACATGGGCACGGTCCACCACACGGACGCCATCTTCGAGGCGCTCGCCGAGGGCGGGCTCCGCGCGGTCGCCGGGAAGTGCATGATGGACGCGCCGGACGTGCCGGCGTCGCTCGCCGAGACGACCGCCGCGAGCCTCGCCGAGAGCCGGCGGCTCGCCGAGCGCTGGGACGGCGCCGAGGGCGGCCGGATCCGGTACGGGTACGCGCCGCGCTTCGTGCTCTCGTGCACCGACGAGCTCATGCGCGAGGTCGCGAAGGACGCCGCCGAGCGCGGGCTCTGGGTGCACACGCACAGCTCCGAGAACCGCACCGAGGTCGACATCGTGCGCGCGCGGAGCGGCGGGCAGGGGAACGTCGCGCACCTCGCGGGGCTCGGGCTCCGCGGGCCGAAGACGGTGCTCGCGCACTGCATCCACCTCGATCCCGAGGAGGTCCTCGAGCTCGAGGCGGCCGGGACGCGCGTGTCGCACTGCGTGTCGTCGAACCTGAAGCTCGGGAGCGGCGTCGCGAACGTGCCGGGGCTCCTCGCGGCGGGCGTCCACGTGAGCCTCGGGGCGGACGGGGCGCCGTGCAACAACCGCATGTGCGCGTTCACCGAGATGCGGACGGCGGCGCTCGTGCAGAAGCCCGTGCACGGGCCGACGGCCATGCCGGCGCCCGAGGTGCTGCGCCTCGCGACGCGCGCCGGGGCCGAGGTGCTCGGGCTCGGCGACGAGCTCGGGCAGGTGCGGCCGGGGTTCCTCGCGGATCTGCAGGTGCTCGCGCTCGACGGGCTCGGCGACGGGCCCGGCGGGGACTACGCCTCGCGCGTCGTCTACGCGGCGACGCGGAGCGCGGTGCGCGACGTGTTCGTCGACGGGCACCGGCTCGTGGCGGATCGGCGCCTCGTGCGCTGGGACGCGCGCGAGATCGCGAAGCGCGCGGCGGCGCGGCTCGCCGAGGTGCGGAAGCGCGCCGGGGTGTGAGACGGGATCACGTCGTCGTGGGCAGCGTGAGCGCGGGTTGCGAACGCGCGCGTGAGCGGCTGATGACGGTGTAGTCGGCTGGGTTGTCTGGTGGCGAGGTGTCGCGGCCTGCGGCCATCTGCCGGCGGCTCTTTCGCTGCGTGACCGAGAGCGACGAGCTCGCGAAGCTCGAGCCGTCGTTCGCGAGCGGCGCCGAGTGCACGCGATTCTTCGTGAACGCGGGCTGCCGAGGCATCGACGAGCGCGTCGCCGCCGGCGCCGTCGCGTTCCCGCAGGCGGGCGCCTCGGACTGCTTCGACGAGCTCGCCTCGAGCGACTGCGGGAGCGCCGAGTCCGAGCTCGTGCGGTACCGCGAAGGCGTCCGCTTCAGGGCCTGCCCAAATGTCCTGCGCGGCCGCCGCGGGCGCGCCGGCTTGAAATCGCTTGGGGACCCTGCGACCATCCCGCGGTGAGCCCCGCCCTCGCCATCGTCGTGGCCGCCTCGCTCGCGCTGGGCTCGGCCGCCGGCTGCGGCGGGGCCGACGTCGACGCCCCCGAGACGCCGCCGCCGAAGGCCTGCAAGCGGGTCGACGACCACCTCGCGCGGCTCCACGAGCTCCAGGCGACCGGGCAGCTCACGCACCTCGCCGACGCCGTCGGTGGACGCCTCCCGGACGACGCCCGGCGGGACCTGCTCGCGGCCGTGCTGCGCCTGCTCGGCGGCTTCGAGGAGGGCACCTTCTCGGCGCTCGCGCCCGTGCTCGACGTGCTCGGCGAGGCCGACGGCGAGGGGCTCCAACCGACGCTCGGGCGCGTGCTGCGCTACGTCGCCGTCGACTCGCCGGCGGCGCCCTATCCGGCGGCGCTCCACGATCTGCGCGCGATCCTCTCGACCTGCGAGGGGGCGCCCGTGCTCGGCCTCCTGCGGCGAGCGCTCGAGGACGACGCCCTGGTCGACGCCCTCGTCGCCGCGCTCGGAGAGGCAGGCGGCCTCGCCGACGCGCTCGACGGGCTCACCTTCGAGGGGGAGGACGGCCGCGAGGCGCTGCGGCTGCTGCTCCGGAACCTGCTGGTCGCGGCGTCGGGGCCGGACTTCGACGTGCGCACGGTCATCGACCTCCTCGCGCTCATCGTGGACGTGGAGGCGTCGCCCTGGGCAGAGCTCGCGGGCGGCCTCGAGCGGCTCCTCGGCGAGGAGCCCGGGAAGAGCGCGCTCCGCGGGCTCCTCGTGTGCGTGCGCGAGGTCGATCCGGACGTCGCGCTCGGGCCGCTCCTCTACGACGTGCTCGCGGCCGGGATCCTGACGCTGCCGAGCGACGGCGGGGCGGGCGCCGACGGCGGCGCGACGACCGGCGCGGACACGGCGCCCTACCGCGCGCTCCTCGCCGACGCGCTCGGCTTCCTCGAGGGCGACGCCCCCGCGCGGCGCGCGCTCGCCACGGTCGGCGTCGAGCTGCTGCGCGACGACGTCGCTCAGGGCGTGCTCGCCGACCTCGCGACGCTCCTGTCGTCGGAGGCCCTGACGGACGTCGTGGAGGTGCTCGTCCTGCTCGCGACGGGCACCTGCGAGGCGCTGCCGTGAGGCGCCTCGGGCGGGCCGCGCTCGCAGCGCTCCTGGTGGTCGCGGTCGCGCCCACGCCGGCGCGCGCGAGCACCTACGACATCTTCGGCCTCTCCGCGCGCGACGTCGCGATGGGCAACGCCATGACGGCCGCCGCGACCGGCTACGCCGCGGTCTACTACAACCCGGCGGCGCTCACGGCGACGTCGCAGCAGCAGATCGGCCTCGGCCTCACGCTCACGCTGCCGGAGGTCTACGTCGACCGCGGGAGCGCCGACAGCGACCGCCCGACGGTGCTCCCGCCGAGCCACTTCGGGCTCGCGCTCGGCTGGATGAAGCCCGTGCCAGGGGTGTTCGCCGGGAAGCTCGCGCTCGGCGTCGGGCTCTACCTGCCGGGTGACCGCCTCGTGCGCGTCCAGGGCGTCGATCCGCAGCGGCCGCAGTTCTATCTGTACCAGAACCTGCAGGACAAGCTGCTCATCCACGCGGCGGCGGCCGTCGAGGTCACGGAGTGGCTGTCGATCGGCGCGGGGGTCGAGATCCTCGCGGACCTCGGCGGGAGCGTCGCGCTCGACATGAACATCCTCTCCGGCGAGTTCGAGCAGCGGAACCTGTCGGTGACGCTCGACCCGACCGCGGCCCCCATCGCGGGGATCCACATCCGCCCGGCAGAGGGCGTCGCCATCGGGCTCAGCTACCGCGGCGAGAGCGCGCTCTCGTTCCACCTGCCCATCCGCGTCTCCGACGGCGAGGCGCTCTCGCTCGCGGTCGACGTCGAGCAGACCGTCCTCTGGACGCCGCACCAGCTCTCGCTCGGCGCGTCGTGGACGCTCACCGACCCGGCGCTGACCCTCGCGCTCGACGCGACGCTCGCCTTCTGGAGCGGCGCGCCCGACCCGTCGCCGCGGCTCTCGGTCGACGTCGAGGGCTACTTGCTCGAGGCGTTCGGGCTCGCCGGCGCGCTCGACCTGTCGACCCACACGGCGCCGATCGCGGTCGGCTTCACCGACACGGTCACGGCGCGCGTCGGCGCCGAGTGGCAGGCGACGCCGTGGCTCACGCTCCGCGGCGGCTACTTCTACCGGCCGACCCCGGCGCCGCGGCAGACGGGCGTCACCGCCTACCTCGACAACGACGCCCACGTGCTCTCGCTCGGGGCGGGGTTCGACTTCCTGTCGCCGCTGAAGGAGGCGCCGACGGCCGTGCGCCTCGATCTCGCAGCGCAGCTCACGCTCCTCCCGCGCCGCACCGCCTTGCGCGCCGACGCGAAGGACCCCGTCGGGGACCTGTCCCACGGCGGGCACCTCTGGACCTTCGTCATGTCGCTCTCCCATGCCTACTGAGCCCGGCCGGCGCGCGCTCGGCGCGACGCTCGCGGTCGCCGTCGTGCTCGGCGGGGTCGCCGCGTGGCACGCCCTCGGCTTCATGGACACCTTCAACGGGCCGCCGGCCGCGAGCGTGCGCTGGGAGGGGCGGAGCGCCGAGCTGCCCACGGCCGCGCCGTCGCCGCGGCGCGTCGTGCTCGCGGTGGTGGACGGGCTCCGCGAGGACTGGGTCGACGCCCTCGGCTTCGCCGCGGACGACGGCGCGCGCTGCGTCCTCGACGCGCAGCTCCCCACGTTCTCGCGGCCGAACTACGTCGCGCTCGCGACGGGCGTCCCGCCATCGCTGAGCGGCGTCCGGACGAACGATCACGAGGGACCGGCGCAGATCGAGTCGGTGTTCGACGTCGCACGGGCCGCCGGCTACCGCACCGAGGTCGTGACCGACGGCACCGACTGGTGGGGCGCGCTCTTCCCGTCGGCGTGGCGGGAGGCGCGCTTCCTCGACAAGCCCGCGTTCGCGTCGCTCATGGCGACGTATGCGCCGGCGCCCGGGTCGCTCACGCTCGTCCACATCGTGGACGTCGACGATCAGGGGCACGACCACGGCGTCGCCGCGGCGTACGGTGAGGCCGCGAAGCGCGCGGGCGCCGTGCTGCGTGGGCTCTGGGGGCGCCTCGATCGAGGCCGCGACACGCTCTTCGTCACCTCCGACCACGGGCACATCGACCGGGGTGGGCACGGCGGCCCGGAGCTCGAGGTCGTCCGGACGCCGCTCCTCGTGCTCGGCGCAGGCGCGCGCGGCGCGCCAGGCGAGCGCGGATGCCACCGCTCGAGCCTCGACCTCGCGCCGACGGTCGCGGCGGCGCTCGGGATCCGGCCGCCGGCCGCGAGCGTCGGGAGCCCGATCGCCGCCGTGCTGGCGCCGGAGCTCACCGAGGCCGCGGTCGCGCCGGCGTCGCCGCCGTCCGAGGTGCCGGACCTCCGCGGGGTGAGCGCGCTCCCGCTCGCGGTGGCCCTCGCGCTCTGGCTCGCGGCGGCCGGCCTGCTCGTCCGCGCGGCGCGGCGCCGAGGTCGGGGCGAGCCGCCGCTCTGGCACTTCGTCGTCCGCGGGGCGGCCTACGTCGTGGCGTTCGCCGGGATCGTGCTCGGGAGCGAGCCGACGGTCTCGTTGAGCGCGGTCTGGCTCCGCGGGCCGTGGATCATGCACATGGCGGCGCTGACGCTCGCGGCGGCCATCCTCGCGTGGGCGCTCACCTGGGTGCTGAACGCCTCGCTCCGGCAGCGCCCGGCGCGCGCGGCGCAGTGGGTCCTGCTGTTCGCGGCGCTGCCGTTCGCGGTGGCTGCAGGCGCGCACGGGAGCTTCTCGGGCGGGCCCGAGCTCGGTGAGCCCCACGCGGCGTTCGGGCTCCTGCTCGGAGACTTCTGCGTCCTGGGTGGCGCGCTCTCGGCGGTCCTGCTCGTCGCGTTCGAGGCGATCCGGCGGGCGCGGGGCGTCGCCGAGAGCTTGGTGCCCGGAGGGCGGCCACGGAGAACGTGACCACGCCGGCTTTGGGCCCCCGGCGAACGTGACCGCGCCGGCTCGCGGCGCCCGGCGAACGTGACCACGCCGGCTTTCGGCCGCCGGCGAACGTGACCACGGAGACACGGAGACACGGAGGGAGGGCAGGGAGGAGCGCCCGGCCGCCCGAGGGCGTGGAGCCAGAACGAGAACACGGAGAGACGGAGGACCCGGCGAGCGCCGCGATCAACCGAAGCTGACCCGCGCCCTCCGTGCTCCTCCGTGTCTCCGTGTCTCCGTGGTCTCGTTCCAGCCAGTCGCCAGCGCGTCTGCTGGAGCTAGAGCGTCTTCAGGTACGCGATGAGCGCGCTCTTCTCTTCCTTCGAGAGGTGCGACGTCTTGCCCATCGTGTCCGCCGTGCGGTCGAGCGCCTCCTCGAGGGTCTTGGCGCTGCCGTCGTGCAGGTACGGCGCCGTGTAGAAGAGGCCCTTCAGCGTCGGCGTGTTGAGGAGGCCCGGCTCACGCCCCGGGTCCTGACCCTGCGCGACCTTGAGCTCCCAGATCGTCCGCTCCACCGCGCTCGCCGTGCCGACGTTGTGCGAGAAGCCGTCCGTGAAGTCCTGCTCCACCCGGTGGCAGCTCGTGCACTTCGCCTCCGAGCTCTCGAAGATGGTCTTCCCGAGCTGCTGCTCCGCCGTGAGCTGGCCGTCCGCCGCGAGGTTCGGGTTCTTCGGGGCCTGGAGCCCGTAGAGCAGGAACTGCTCGAGGTCCGTGAGCTCGCTCTTCGAGAGCCCCGCCCCGCCCATGCGCGCGACCGTCTGCTCCATGTTGCTCTTGAGCTCGTCCTTCGAGCCGTTCCAGTTGAACGGCGCCGTGCCGAGGAGGCGCCCGGCGAGCGACGGCGTCTGGCGCGGGCCGTCCGTGATGAACCACACGAGCTTGTCCTCGGTGCCCTCGAAGTGGCAGGTCGCGCAGGCGAACTCACCCGCGTGGCTCAGGCGCTCGTTGCGGGCGTAGGTGAACACGCGCTGACCGCGGCGGATCTGCGCCGGGACCGGGTCCTTCCCGAACGCGACCGTCTTCGCCGCGTTGAGCCGCGTCGGCTCGACGAGGTCCCCCTCCATCTGCATCGGCATCGCCGACGGCGCCTCGGCGAACGCGTCCGACGTGGCGAAGCTCGTGCCGAAGTCGTCCATCTCAGCTGCCGGCAGCGAGAAGAGCGGCGTGAGGTCGACCGAGCTCACCGTGAGCTCCTGGTCGTTCAGGATGTAGGCCATCTTGCCGTCCGGCGCGAAGGCCACCGCGCGCGGCGCCCGCCCGGCGTCGATGATCGCGAGCGGCGAGCGCATCGGGTCCTGGCTCGCCGTGTTCAGGACGATGGCGTTGTCCGTGCCGTAGCCGGTCACGATGGCGAGCGACCACGTCGGGCTCGACGCGATGTCCGAGGGCTGGTCCACGAGCGCGGTCATCGGCTCGCCCGTGAGCGGGTCGGCCACCGGGTTCTGGATCTGCGCCGGCGCGACCGTGCCGGTCGGGTCGGCCGAGGTCACCGAGACCTCGACCGGGCGCGTCGGGATGTCGAACGTCGCGCCGGCCTGCGCCGTCGTGCCGTAGCCGCCGCCGTCGGTCGGCTGGTCGACCGGGACGCCGTTCACCGACGTGCCCGTCGCGCTCGCGATGAAGTCGTTCGAGTCACCCGGGGAGGCCTGGACGTGCGCGATGAAGACGCCGCCCGTCGCCTGGTCGATCGTCGCCGCGAGCGCCCGGCGCTGGTGGAGCGTGGCCGTGCGACCCATCAGGAAGTCCGCCGGGTTCCCCTGGCGGAGCCCGATCGGCAGGGCGTCGTCCGTGTTCGGGAGGCCGTCCATGTCGAGGCCCACGCGGAGCCCGGCGTCCGTCTCGTGGGTGACGAACAGGTAGTTGAGCGGGCTCACCGCCACCGCGCGCGGCAGCGCCAGCGTGTCCATGCGGTCGAGCTCCTCGAGCGTCGCCGCGTCGAGCGTCACGAGCTGCCCGTC
This sequence comes from Deltaproteobacteria bacterium, assembly GCA_020632715.1. Lineage (GTDB taxonomy): Bacteria > Myxococcota_A > UBA9042 > PHBI01 > PHBI01 > JACKFA01. The sequence continues at coordinate 339,933 of JACKFA010000008.1, read as the reverse complement.
GTGCGGGAGCGTGACGTAGAGGGTGCGGCCGTCGGCCGAGAGCGCGAGGCCGTAGGTCTCGGTGCCGAGGTGGGCGCGGCGCTCGACGCTGAAGTCCGCGCCGACGCGGACGACGTCACCGTCGGCTCGCACTGTGACGAACGCGGCGTCGTCGGGGCCGACGACCACCTGCTCCGGGCGCTCACCGACCGCGACGGTCGCCTTCACCGCGAGGCTCTTCCGCTCCATGCGCACGAGCGCGCCGTTGTCGCGGTCCACCACGAAGAGCGCCGCGTCGGTCGCCGCGAGCCCGTGGCCGCTCGTCCAGGCGGGCGCGGTCAGCGCCGCCGATAGCGCCACGGGGCGCTCCGGCTTCGAGCTCTGGAAATCCACGAGCTTCTTCGGGTGAAGATTGGGGTCTTTCCCACACCCAGCCGTCGCTGCGAGCGACAGGGCTGCGAACGGGATGACGACGCGAGCGAAGCGTGCGCGTATCATGGGGCCTCCTCCGGTGTGTAGCCAAGGTAGCTGTCGGCTGAGAATCGAGTCAATGGATCGCCGGTATCGAGGTCCATGAGCAACGCGCGTGCCAGCGGGTGATTTGCCCCACACCGGTGTGGGATCCGCCCCGCAGGCGGCTCCGGCGAACGCTCGCTCGGCTGGCGCTTCGGGGGCGTGTGAACTTATTCCCCACCCTGCTCACCAGCTCACCGGTTTCGCCTGATCGGATGAAGGGCACCTCGTCGAACGTCGCCGCCTGGTGTACGCTCGCTCCGATCGAGCCCGAGACGAGCCCCTCTCTCGGCGATGGCGCGACCCGCGACGACGGCCCTGCCGAACGAACGACTCCCCCATGACGCAGACCGACAGGCGGCGCTATGTCCGCCGCGCGCGCAGCATCCGGCTCCGCTTCGAGCTCGCCGGCGAGGAGCACCGGTGCGTGACGACGACCGTCAGCCCGGGGGGCGCGCAGATCAAAGCGGCGCACGTCCCCGAGCGCGGCGCGATGGTCGTGTTCCGCGAGGTCTACAACCCGGGCGCGCCCGTCATCTTCATCCGCGGGCAGGTCCGCTGGGACAGCCCCGTCGCGACCCTCGACCACCCGGAGACCGGCTTCGGCATCCGCTTCGTCGAGTTCTTCACCCGCGAGGATCCACAGGCCCTCGAGGACTTCCTCCTCTACATCGACCCGGACATGCCGAGCGCGCCCGAGATCCAGTTCGAGGAGCGCGCCGACGGGGTCTACGCGGTCCACCGCTTCCGCGACGAGCGCGTCGCGGGCGGGGCGAGCGACCCCCTCGAGCCCGACCTCGGCCCCGAGGAGCTCGTGTCGGTCGACCTCGAGGGGGAGCTCCGGCGCCTCGCGGGCGACGATGAGCCCGTCCCGCCGCCCGCCGACGACGCCGAGAGCGACGACCCCGGCGCCCGCGCCCCCCGGGGCCAGCGCCCGCGCTCGCGCCGGCGCACGGTCACCGGGATCTTCACCGCCCTCTTCGGGCGGAGGCGCGACGCCGACGAGTTCGACGCCGCCTTGACGCCGAACCCCGACGGCCCGGGGCGTTCGCCCGCGGCGCTCCGCGACGCGCACCGCCCCCAGGTGCTCCTCGGCTGGGGGGAGGAGGCCGCGCAGGCGAGCGTCGAGAGCCTCTCGCGGCGACGCGCCACGCTGCGCGTCGGCGGCGAGACCCCGCCGGACGGCGCCGAGATCGGCGTGACCCCGCTCGGGATGGGCAAGGATCTCGCCGGCTTCACGATGAGCGGCCGGGTCACCCGCCAGGTGGGCGGCGGGGCCGGCGGCGCCGTCATCGAGCTCGAGCTGCGCGCCCCGGCCGACGCCCACGCGGCCGTCGCCTTCGAGTCCTACCTGAAGGCGGTGAACGGGCCGCGATTCGGGCGTTGACCCGGCTCCGGCGGGCGCGATAACAGGCAGGCCGCGCGGCGGGTCCGGCCGGCGCGCGATGAGGAGCGCTCCCGTGCCGATGACCCTGACCCACACCTTCCGCTTCGAGGCCGCGCGCCGCCTCCCGCGCCTCCCGCCGGAGCACCCGTGCGCGCGCCTCCACGGCCACGGCTTCGTGGTCGAGGTGGAGGTGGGCGGCGAGCTCGACCCGGCGCTCGGCTGGCTCGTCGACTTCGACGACGTCGCGCGCGCCTGGGCCCCCGTGGGGGCGGTGCTCGATCACAGCCTCCTGAACGAGGTCGACGGGCTCGACAACCCGACGAGCGAGCACCTCGCGATGTGGATCTGGGCGCGCCTGTGCGTAGCGTTGCCGGGGCTCACGGCCGTGAGCGTGATGGAGACGCCGGTCACGCGGGTGACGTACCGCGGCGGCGACGGACGAGGGGTGAGGTGACGACGATGCGCGAGTTGTTCTCGGTGCGGCTCTACAAGGAGTACTTCAACTTCGGGTCCGCCCACTTCCTCATCTTCGGCGACGGGAGCCGCGAAGAGCTCCATGGGCACAATTACAAGGTGCGCGCCAACCTCTTCGGCGACACCATCGCCGGCGACCTCGTGCTCGACTTCATCCAGGTGAAGCCGCTCATCAAGAGCATCTGCGACTCGCTCGACCACCGGACGCTGCTCCCGCGCGACAACCCCCACCTCGAGGTCGTCGAGCGCGAGGACCGCGTCGAGGCGCGCCACCGCGACGGGAGCTTCTTCTGCTTCCCGCGGCGGGACGTGCGCATCCTCCCCATCACGAACACGTCGACCGAGATGCTCGCGCGCTTCATCGCCCGCGAGGTGTACACGGCGCTCCCCGGGCGCCTGCCCGACGCGCGCCTCACCGCGATCGAGATCGAGGTCGAGGAGAGCCCGGGGCAGGCCGGGGTCTGCCGGCTCGAGCTCGGCTGAGCCGCTCGGGTCGGGCCTGAGGCGCCGGCGCGCCCCGGGGATCTTCAGATCGCCGCGGTCGTCGCCCAGAGGTTGTCGAGGGCGTCCGCGAGCTCGGACACGACGCGCGCGTCGAGGCCGAAGGCGCCGAACTCGTGGCTCCCACGCACGGCCTGCGCCCCGCCCGACGCGTAGCCGCACGCCGCCCAGATCGCCTGCTGGACGACCGCGACGACCGCGTCGTCGCCGCAGTCCTGGCAGTCGTAGAGGCGCGCGATGGCTTCGGGGAAGCCGGCGCTGTCGACGAGGCGGCGGTTCAGGTCGTAGGCGCGCGCGCGGGCCGCGGTGAGCAGGGCCTCCGGGTCGGGGGCGGCGACGCGCCCCTGGTCGACGAGGAGCGAGATCGTGTAGGCGAAGAAGGTCTCGCCGAGGTTGTGGAAGAGGCCGGCCGTGTAGGCCTCGGCGGGCTGTGCCGTGCGCGTCCGGCGCGCGAGCCAGTCGGCGATGAGGCCGACGAAGTGCCCGAACTGGAGCGTGAACGCGATGACCTCGGTGAGCTCCGGGTGCGCGCCCACGACGAAGGAGCGCATCGCGGCGGCCTGGAGGATCTGGGTCGTCATCCCGAGCCCGAGCCGGCTCACCGCGAGCTGGACCGAGCTCACGCGGGCGCCGCGCCCGTAGTACGCGCTGTTCGCGAGGCTCATGAGGCGGCCCGCGAAGACCTGGTTGTGCTCGACGAAGCTCGCGACCGCCCGGAACTCGAGGTTCGGGTCCGCGAGGAGCGCGCGGGTCTTCGCGACGACGTCGGGGAGGACCGGCCCGGGGAGCCGCCGCTCGACGAACGCCTGCACGACCTCGTCGTAGCCGTGGAAGGCGTCCTCGAGCGCGCCGACGGCGGGATCGTGGGACGTCAGCGCCTCGGCGGCGGGTGGGGACGCGGCGCCGGCTGCGCGCTGGGCGCGGCCGTAGGCGTTGCGGACGCTCTCGACGAGCGAAGACAGCGACGTGTACTCGACGACCGGCACCACCGAGAGCGGGAGCTGCGTGCGCTGGAGCAGCGAGAAGTCCTCGGCCCCGCTGATGATGAGCACGACCGGCATCTTCCGCGTCTTCGGCAGCTCGGCGAGGGCCGTCGCGAAGCGGATACCGAGGCCCGGGCTCTCGAGCTGGCTCGAGACGACGCAGCCCTCGGGGAGCCCGTCCGACCGCATCACGTGGAGGGCCTCCGTCCAGTTCACGACGGAGCGCGGCGCGCGGGAGGCGCCGGCGAGGCCGCTCGTGAGCGCCGCCCGCAGGGGTGGGGAGCTCGCGAGGACGAGGGTGTCGGGGGCGCCCGCGGCCCCTGCTGCATGCTGCATGCTGCCTCGTGATGGTCGCTCCGAGGCGCCGTGCGGCGTGGCTGCGCGCGACGAGACGCCTCGGGTGCGCGACCCTGACCCGGGTCACGCGGTGTGGCTGTAACCCATAGATCGGTCGGGCCCCGTCCCGAGATTAGCTTTACGTGCGAAATTGTAACTCGATGTCGGCGGCCACGGCGTCGTCGCGCGGTCGCCAGCCCGGCCGCCCTGCGGTGACGCGCGGCGACGTCCGGGGGGCGTCCGCGCCGCCGATCAGGGCGTCGGCGTCAGGTGCTCGCAGGCCTGTCGGATCCGCTCGCGCCGCCCGAGCACGAGCGGCTGACAGGGCACCGCCTCGGGCCACCGCGCGCACATGGCCTCGTGGGCCGCCCGGCAGCGATCGGAGAGGCCGGGGAGGGTGAACGCGTTGACCTCCGCCTTGTCTGCGGTCGCGATGACCGTGCCGATCGTCCACGGGCCGACGTTCGAGTCGAGGGCGAGCCAGCGGCCGCCCGTCGAGAGGGTCACCGCCGCGCGGAAGTCGGGCGCGAGCCGCGCGGTCGTCATCGCGAGGAGCGGCGAGTCGAGCGCGTCGAGGAGGGAGGGGCCGAGCACCGCGACCGCGGCGGACTGCGCCGGGAGGTGGGCCAGCGCCTTCCGCGCGAGGCCGGTGTCGCCGTAGGTGCGGCGGCTCCGGCGCTCGATCGCGAAGCGCTCGAGCACCGCCGCGCTCGGCGCGAGCTCGAGGAGGCCGTCCTCGAGGCGCCAGGCGAGGGCGTCCTCGGCGACGATGTAACCGCCGGTGTCGGGGGCGGCGAGGCGCACGTAATGTGTGTAACCGCGGCTCCCGAGCACCTTCCCGAACGCGTAGTGGTCGCCGACGATGTACGGCAGGAGCCGCTCGAGGGTCTGCTCGACGACCAGCGGCTGATCGACGCGCGCGAGCAGCACCCAGCCGGCCTCTCCTCCCGCCGCGTCGCCGGCCGCGGGCTCCGGCATCCCGAGGACCGCGAGCTCCCCGGCGAACGCCTCGGCGACCTCCCAGTCGAGCCGCACGATCGCCTCGAGCTCGATCGACGACAGGCGGTCGAGGGTCGGGCGGAGCGCGTCCTCGAGGCCGAGGTCGGCGGCCGCCCCCGCGAGCAGGTCACGCGCCATCGACAGCGTCGAGAGCGGCTTCTCCGTGGCGACGCTCAGCACCCAGGGCGCGTCGCTCGGCGCGAGGTCGACCAGGTCGTGCGGGAGGCTCGGGAGCGCCTGCGCGAGCCGGTCGGCGCGCTCCTCGTCGCGCACGAGGGCGCGCACGCGCAGGCGCTCGTCGCCGTCCTCGAGCTCGGCCGTCACCGCGAACACGGAGAGCGCGCTCGTGAGCCGCCCCGCCGGGAGCTCGCCCTCCGGGGCGAACGCCCAGAGCGCGGTCGGGTCGATGAGCGCGCGCACGCGCCGCGCGTCGCGCTCTCCGCCGAGGAGGTCGAAGCCCTCGCGCCACCGGAGCGCGTCGGTCTCGCCGGCGACGCGCGCGTCGAGGACGCGGTCGAGCGCCTCGTCGCCGCCCCACGCGAACACGACGTAGGGCTCCATCGCGACCACGCGCGGTGCGGTGGCGTCGAGCCCCGTGAGGCGCTGCCACGGCGACTGGCGGACGGCGTCGACCCGGAAGCCGACGTGGCGGTCGACCGTGTCGAGGAGCGGGTTCAGGCGCGCGAGCACGCGCCGCCGCTTCAGGAGGTCGCGGAGCTCCACGAAGAGGAGGGGTGCCGGGCCGTGGTCGGTCGGGAGGAGGGCGACCGAGAGGCCGTCGGTCGAGACGAGGATCTCGCGGGCCACGTCGAGCGGCACGCCGAAGACCTCGCCCGACGGCGCGTTCGCGAGGTAGCTCGTCTCGTCGAGGGCCTTCTCGAGGGCGGCCGGGTCGGCCCAGCGCGCGAGCCCGAGCGCGGGCGCCCGGGCGGCGCGCGGCGGCGGCGTCGTGAGGTAGAGCGTCGCAGACTCGGGGACGAGGCGCGAGAGGTCCGTGCCCGCCGACTGCCAGAGCTCGAGGTAGAGGAGCCCGGAGAGGGTGAAGACCACGAGCACGCCGATCGCGATCTGGATGAGCACGAAGCGCGCGTTCTTCCGGCGGACGTCGCCGTAGCCGGCGTCGCCGAGGGACGGCGGGCCGGTCGCCGGGCGCGGGTGGAGCCCCGTCACGGGGGAGGGCGCGGGCGCGGGCGCGGCGTCAGGCATCGCGCCCCCCGAGGGCGTCGAGGTCGCAGGCCGCGAGTACGCCGTCGTGCAGGGCGTCTCCGGGGGCACGGGCGGCGAGGGCGTCGGCGACGTCGCGCGGTGTCGCCTCCAGGACGGCGGCGCCGAAGAGGCCGACGGCCCGGCCGAGCGTCGCGCAGAGGGCCCCCGGCGCGACGCCGGCGCGGCGGAGCTCGGCGATCGCGAGGTCGCCGTCGCGCTTGCTGAGCTTCCTGCCGTCGGCGTCGACGAGGAGGGGGTGGTGCGAGAAGCTCGGGGGCGTCACGCCCAGCGCGCGGTGGAGCAGGATCTGGCGCGCGGTCGACCCGAGGAGGTCGGCCCCGCGCACGACGTCGGTGATCCCCATCGCGATGTCGTCGACGACGACCGCGAGCTGGTACGACGGCTCCCCCTCGCGGCCGAGCACGAAGTCGCCGCACGTGGTGCGCACGTCCTCCGTGTACGCGCGGCCGTCGCCGTCGCGCCAGGTGACGCGCGCGTCCTCGCCGAGGCCCTCCACGTGGAAGCGCGCGCGGCCGCCGCTCAGCGCGGACGCGCCGTCCCGCGGTCGGCACGTCCCGGGGTAGGGCCACTCTCCCGGCTCGACCGCGTCGGGGGCGACGCGCCGCCGCGGCGGCAGGTGCGGCGCCGACTGCGCGGCGAGCACGTCGGCGCGGCTACAGTGGCAGCGGTAGGCGACGCCGCGCGCCTCGAGCGAGGCGAGGGCGTGATCGTAGCGATCGAGGCGCTCGCTCTGCCGGTAGGGGCCGTGCGCGCCGCCGACGTCGGGCCCCTCGTCCCAGTCGAGGCCGAGCCAGGCGAGGTCTTCGAGGCACGACGCCTCGTGCTCGGGGCGGCAGCGCTGCCGATCGATGTCCTCGACGCGGAGGACGAACGCGCCGCCGCGGGCCCGCGCCGCGCCCCAGCCGAGGAGCGCCGCGAGCGCCGAGCCCGCGTGCAGCGGCCGCGACGGCGTCGGCGCGAAGCGGAGGCGCGGCGCGCTCATGGGGCGAGGACGCGCTCGAGCTCGATGAGGTGGACGCCGGGCACGGGCATCTCCCGCGCGAGGTGCACGTCCCCCGTGGCGAGGCCCGGCTCGAGGCTCCCGACCTCGGACCAGACGAAGCTCCCGAGGCCGCGCGTGCGGTGGTCGAGGACCGCGATCCGGTAGTCGACGCGGCGCACGGCGGGGGCCACGAAGGCGGGGAGGCGGAGGTCGTAGGTGAGGCTCGCGGCGCCGGCGTCGACGTTCGCGTTCACGACGAGCACGCGCACGAGCGTCACCGAGCCCTTCGGGCGCGCGGCGAGGACGGCCATGCCCTCGCGGTCGCCGCCGAGCGTGACCGTCAGGCGCTCGTCGCCGTCGAGCTGATCGAGCCCGTAGCGCGCCATGAACGCGGGGAGAGGCGCGCCGTCGGCGGCGAAGTAGGCGGACGGGGCGAGCCCGGAGAGCGCCGCGCCGACGCCCTCCGCGTCCTGCAGGTAGGCCCGCGCCGCGACCTCGAAGGCGCCCACGTACGCCGAGTCGAGCGAGGCGTCGCCGAACGGGGCGACGTCCGCCGGGGCGAGCGCCGTGAGGAGGAGCTCGGTCGCGCCGAGGTCGCGGGCGTCGAGCGCGGCGCGGACCGCGTCGGCGACGGCGCGCGCGCCGTAGGGGGTCGCCGTGACCGCGCGGATGGTGACGAAGTCGAGGGGCGCCCCGTCGGCCGCGACGCCGTCGAGGAAGGCGAGGAGGGCCTCGGGCAGCGCGATCGCAGCGGCGCTCGCGCCGGCGGTGACCGTGAAGCCGACGCCGCCCACGGGCACGTCGAGCTCGCCGCCCGCCGGGAACGCGGCGCGGACGGCGCGCGCGGCGCCGACGTAGGCCGCGACGAGGCCCGTGGGCGACGCGCCCGCGGCGAGTAGCGCGTCGGCGTCGCCGAGCACCTCGACGCGCGGGGCCGCGAAGCGCCGGCCGGCCGGGTCCCACGAGGCGCCGCCGGCGAGGTGGCGGACCACGCCGACGAGGACGTCGCCGAGCTTGGTCGGTGTCCCGAGGAGCGCGCGCGCCGGCTCGCACGCGTCGCCCCCGAAGCCCGCGCGCCAGAGCACACGCGCGGAGCCGGCGGCCGCGACGCTGTCGAAGGCGGCGTCGAGCGCGTCGAAGTCGTAGCTCGCGGGCGCCGTGGCGCTCGCGCTCGGCCCCGCGAAGATCGCGTCGAGCCCGAGGGCGCAGCCGCCGTCGGGGCCCACCGCGACGAGCGTGACGCGGGCGCCGTCTCCGCCGCCGTACGCCGCTGAGATCGCGGCGCTGGCGGTGTCGGCGCCCGCGGGCGCCCCGACGATGCCGTTCAGCGCGTCGACCGCGTCGAAGGGCGACGCCATCGGGGCGAGCGGATCGACGACGATGGACCGCCCCTTCGCCGTGTTGTAGCCGCGCGGGAGCGTGACGCCGTCGTCGCCGACGCAAGAGCAGGAGCAGGCGGCGCCGAGCCCGGTGGCGAGCGCCACGGCTGCCGCCCCGAGGCGCGACCACGTCACGGCGTCGCCTCGGTCCCGGCCGCGGCCTTGTCCGCCCAGTACATGTACTGGAAGAGGTGCACGTTCGTGAGCTCGGCCTCGATCCCCTGGAGCACGGGCTTCTTCAGGTACACGCGCGTGTAGTAGTACATCGGGATCATCGGCATGTCGTGCTGCACGACCTTCTCGGCCTCGGCGTAGAGGCGCATCTGCTCCCCCTCGTCGAGGGTCCGCATCGCGGTCGTCACGAGCCGGTCGAACTCGGGGTTCGCGTAGCCCATCGAGTTCTCGGGGTGGTAGCTCAGGAGCACGCTCATGAGCGACTGCGGGTCCTCGTCGCCGCACCAGCCGAAGCGGCCGAGCTCGAAGTCGCCCGTGCGGAGCTTCTTCAACAGGCTCTGCCACTCGACGTTCGTGAGCTCGACCCGGATCCCGAGGTTCTCCTCGATGTTGCGCGCCGTGTACTCGGCGATGGCCTTGTGGCTCTCGTTCGTGTTGTAGACGAGCTGCAGCTTCGGGAAGCCCTTGCCGCCCGGGTAGCCGGCGTCCGCGAGGAGCTGCCGCGCGCCGGCGGGATCGAAGCCCGGTGTGTGCGGCTTCGGGTAGCCGCTCGTGACCTCGAAGTGCGGCAGCATCGGCCCGTCCGCCGGGACCTGCAGCCCGCCGAGGACCTTCTTGACGAGCCCCTCCTTGTCGATGGCCATGTCGAGGGCGCGGCGCACGCGCGCGTCGTCGAGGGGCGGCTTGTCGACCCGCGCGAAGTACGCGTAGTAGCAGAGGTAGGGGTCGATGAAGAGGTCCGGCCGCCCGCTGCGGATGTAGTCGCCGACGAGCCCCGAGCTGACGGCGTCGCGGGCCCACTGCACGGTCCCGGTCTCGTAGCGCGTGAGGTTCGTCGACTGCGACTCGCCCGAGTAGAGGATGACGCCGGGGAGCCGCACGCGGGCGGCGTTCCAGTACTCCGGCCGCTTCGTGAGCACGACGCGCTCGCGCGGCTTCCACTCCGTCAGCGTGAAGGGGCCGTTCACGACGATGTTCTCGGGGCGCGTCCACGCCTTGTCGTGCGCCTCGATGGCCTCGCGCGGCACCGGCAGGAAGTGCCCCGTCGTGATGGCGCCGATGAAGAAGCGGTTCGGTGCCTCGAGCGTCACGCGGAGCGTCCGGTCGTCGACCGCCTCGGCGCCGAGCTGCGTCGGGTCCTTCAGCGTCCCGTCGTTCAGCGCCTTCGCGTTCTTCAGGACGAAGAGCGGCTCGACCGCCGTCGACGCCGTCGCCGGGTCGAGCTTCCGGCGCCACGCGTACACGAAGTCGCCCGCGACCACCGGCCGCCCGTTCGACCAGCGCGCGTCGCCCCGCAGGTGGAACGTGTAGACGGTGCCGTCGGCGCTCGTCTCCCACGACTCGGCGACGCCCGGCTCGAACGGCATCCCCGACCGCGGTGGGCGGCTCACGAGCCCCTCGAAGATGGCGTTGTCGATGAGGAAGCCCTCGGTCTCCGAGACGAGCGAGGGGTCGATGAACTCGGGCTCGTGGATGTCGACGCCGAGCATCCCGTCCTTGGGCGACGCCTCCTCGCACGTCGGGTGGCCCGTGCACGGCCAGCTCTCCTCGCGCCCGTAGATGTGCTCGAGGAGCTTCGGGGCGGCCGGCTCCGGCGCCTTCGCCGCGGCGCGCGTCTCGGGCGTGTCGACGACGAGCGCGTGCGCCTCGGGCGGCGTGTCCTCGTCGCCCCACCACATGTACTTCACGGGGTGCGACGCGGTGAGCTCGGCCTCGAGCCCGCGCAGCACGGGCTTCTTCAGGTACGGATAGCTGTAGTAGAAGAGCGGCACGAACGGCGCCTCGCGCTGGAGGATGGCCTCGGCCTGCGCGAGGAGCTTCATCTGGCCGGCGGTCGTCGGCTCGTCGAGCGAGCGCTCGAGGAGGCTGTCGAACTCGGCGCTCTTCCAGCCGCTCGGGTTCCGCGGGCTCGTGCTGCGGAAGATCTCGAGCATCGTGTAGGGGTGCTCTTCGCCGCACCAGCCGCGGCGCGTGATGTCGAAGTCCTTGGCGCGCACCTTCTTCAAGAGGCTCTTGAACTCCATGTTCTCGAGCGTCACGTCGAAGTTCAGGTTCTCCTTGAGCTGGCGCTGCACGAACTCGGCGATGGCCTGGTGGCGGTCGAGGGTGTTGTAGCTGAGCGTCACCGGCGGGAGGCCCTTCCCGCCCGGGAAGCCGGCCTCCGCGAGGAGCTTGCGCGCCGCCGCCACGTCGAAGGGGAGCCCCTCGGGGTCCGGGTAGCCCATCGCGTCGACGAAGTAGTCGAGCACGACGCCGTCCGCGGGGACCTCACGCCCGCGCGTCACGCTCCCGACGAGGCGATCCTTGTCGATGGCCATGACGATCGCGCGCCGCACGCGCTCGTCGTCGAACGGTGGGTGCTCGGTGTTGAACGTGTACTGGTAGTAGCAGAGGCGCTGGTCGATGATGAGATCGGGCTCGCCCGAGGTCATGCGCGCCGTGAGCTCGGCCGGCGGGACCCCCATCCGCGCGTACTGGATCTGCCCCGAGTCGTAGAGCGTGATGTCCTGGTTCTCGCTCGTGCTCGACCGGGCGACGATCCGCGGGATCCGCACGTTAGCGGCGTCCCAATAGGTCGGGCTCCGCTCGAGCACGACGCGCTCGCGCGGGCGCTGCTCGACCACGCGGTAGGCGCCGTTCGTGACGATGTTCTCGGGCCGCGTCCACTGGCGCCCGTGCTCCTCGATGGCCCAGCGCGGCACCGGGTAGTATTGCGAGTGCGTCACGAGCGCGATCCAGAAGGGCGTCGGGCGCTCGAGCCGCACGACGAGCGTGTGGTCGTCCGGCGCGTGGACGCCGACGAGGTCGCGGTCCGTGAGGGCGCCCTTGTTGAACTTCTCGGCGTTCTCCAGGTAGTAGAGCGTCTCGACCGTGACGGAGCCGGTCGCCGGATCGAGCGCGCGGAGCCAGGAGTAGACGAAGTCCCCGGCGGTGACCGGGCGCCCGTCGCTCCAGCGCGCGTCGGCGCGGAGGTGGAAGGTGTAGGTCTTGCCGTCGTCGGCGAGCTCGTAGCCGGTCGCGACGCCGGGCTCGGGCGGGAGCCCCGACCGACGCGGCGCCATCAGGAGCCCCTCGAAGACGTTCTCCGCGATGAAGGCGCCCTCGGTCTCGGTGATGAGGTTCGGGTCGAGGTACTCGAAGTCGCCGACGCTGACGGCGAGCGTGCCGTCGCGCGGGCTCCCCTCGTCGCAGCTCGGGTGGCCCGTGCACGGCCACGGATCCTCGCCGTAGACGTGCTCGAGGAGCGCGTGCCCCTTGGCCTCGGCGGCCGTGTCGGGCGCGGGCGCCGGGGGCTCGGCGGGCTCCTCCCAGGTGGCGGGGGCGGGCGTCGCCGAGAACGGGGCGGGCTCCCCCCAGTCGCCGCCACCGCACGAGGTGGCGCTCGCGGCGAGCGCGAGGAGGGCGGCCGCGGCGCGGGCGCGGGGGTGGGGCCGGAAGCGGCGTGGGCGGGGCGTCATCGTCAGGGGCTCTCTCGGTCCCGGGTGCTCGAGACGGGCAGTATCGGGCGTTTCGCCGCCCCGATCCACCCGCCGCGTCCGACCGCCGCCTCATCCGCGCGGACCGCGCGGCGACCTCAGGGATCGTGGCCCGGCCCCCAGGGCTCCCAGGCGGCGCCGCCGTCGCCGTCGTCATCCGGGGCGGGGAGGCCGGCGTCGTCGCGATCGTCGGCGGCGGGGCGCTCGCTCGCCGCGCGATCGCGCGCGTTGGCGGGGCCGTCCTCGCCGGCCTTCACGCGGCGCGAGCCGACGTCCATGGGCTCGTCGGGCAGGCGGAAGCGCGGGTGGAAGGGGGCGAGCGCGTCGACCTCCTCCTTCGTGATGAAGCCGGTCGTCCGGCTCGCGAGCATGCCGAGCACGTGGCCGAGGCGCTTCTCCCACCAGACGTTGACCGTGCCGGTGAGCCACTGCTTGTAGCCCTGCCCAGGGTAGGGCTTGAGGCCCATGATGAAGGCGACCTCGAGGGGCGTGAGCTCCTTGACCTTCTTGCCGAAGTAGAAGCGCGCGGCCTGCTTCACGCCGTAGATGTCGGGCCCGTACTCGATGACGTTCACGTAGATCGTGAGGATCTCCTCCTTCGAGAGCACGCGCTCCATCTGCCACGCGATGAACGCCTCCTCGAGCTTCCGCGCGAGGCTCTTCCCGCGGTCGAGGTAGAGGTTCTTCACGAGCTGCTGCGTGATGGTGCTGCCGCCGTAGATGAAGCGCTCGTGCTCGAGATCCATCTTCATCGCGCGCGCGACGAGATCCCAGCGGACGCCGCCGTGGTCGTAGTAGCGCCGGTCCTCGGTGATCCAGGCGAGGGTCGGGACGAGCTCCGGGAGGTCCCGCCCGTCGACCCACTCGCGCGTGCCGCGCCCGACGCGGATGTTGTCGAGGCGACCGCGCTCGGGCTCGACGGGGACGTGCACGAACGGGCCCTTGAGCGCCTCGAGGTCGATGCCGGGGCCGAGCGAGAGGGCCTCGCAGCGCTCGAGGTCGCCGGTCACCTTGAGCTCGAGCCCGTAGGGATCCGCGAGGTCGACGGTCAGGCGCGCGTCGAACGCCATCGTGCCGCTGAGCCGCAGCGTCGAGAGGCGCGGGATGAGCGCCTTCGGGATGGCGCGCGCGGCGGCGCCGCAGTCCTGGCGGGCCATCGCGAGGTGCGTCTTGAGCTTGAGCTTCTCCTTCGGGCGCTTCGTGACGTCGATCTCGCCGGTGAGGTGCACCTCGCCGAGGCGCAGATCGGTGAGCGCGAGCACCGCGCGGTAATCCTTCCGGTACACGGCGAGCTCGAAGTCGACCTGGGCGTCGAGATCGGTGATGGGCGTCTTCGCGACGCGCCAGTACTCGAAGGTGAACTGCGAGAGCCTGGCGCTCCCGACGAGGCGGTAGGGGGCCTTGTCGTCGCCCGGGTCCGGGCTCGTGTAGGCGAACGTGAGGTCGAGGGCCGAGTCGGGCTGGACGTCGACGTGCGGCGTGAAGCGCGAGAGCTGGTGGGCGAGGTCCTTGCCGCTCACCGTGCCCGTCGCCTTCACGAGGCGCGCCGCGTCGTCGAAGGTGGCGGTCACGTCGACCTTGCCGGTCTCCGCGCGGTTCCGGAGGACGGCCGCGCGCACCTCGAGCTCGAGGCCGCCGTCGTCGGCGTCGCGGGTCGCGAGGGACAGGCCGTCGAGCGCGAGGAGCTGGGTCCCGTCGTCGCCCTTGACGTCGACGACGCCGTCGGCGACCTGCACCTGCCACGCGCGGAGGCGCGCGAGGAGCCGAGCTAGCCGCGCCCGGCCGCCGCTCGTCCCGGCCTCGGCCTCGGCGCCCGCGTCGGGCGCAGCCGCGGCGCCGGTCGCGCTGGCCGCGCCCATCAGCTTCTCGACGAGGGCGACGATACCGGCGGTGTCGCCGCCTGCGCTCGCGTCAGCGGCCGCCTCGCCGCCGGCGGGGGCGGCGACGGCGACGGCGTCCTGAGCGACCGTCGCGCTCACGCGCGGGCGCCCGAAGCGGACGGCGCCGAGCGCGTCGAGGGGCCGGCCCTCGCGGAGGGCCGCCCAGGCGCCGGTGAGCGTGACGCGCGCGTCGGCGAAGGTGCCGCGGAGGCGGCGGTCGTTCGACTCGACGCCGACGTCCGTCGCGGCGACCTCGGTCGGCTCGGCGAGCGGCTCCCCGTCGGGCGCCGCCGTGAGCGTGATCGTGGCGCTGCCGGCGACGACGCGCCCCGCGGGGCGCTCGACGGCGACGTCCTCGAGCTTCACGCGGCGGATGGCCCGCGGGTCGGGCGCGAGCCCGCTGCCGCCGCCCTCGACGGTCAGCTTCCCGACGCTCGCCTGGTCGTCGCCGCGGCGGACGGCGAGCCCCGTGAGCTCGACGAGCTCGTCGCCGCGGGCACGCGCCGCCCCACGGACGCCGACCCAGAGGGGCCCGTCGGGGGTCGACACGCCGATCTGCGCGCCCTCGGCGAAGTCGACGGTCAGATCGCCCGCGGCGGTCAAGGTGATGGCCATCGGTGTGCTGTGCCCGGCGGCCGTGAGCGTGGCCTGCGCGTCGGCCGTGAGGTGGCGCTCCGCGTCGCGCTCGAGCCGCGCGCCGAGGTCCGTCAGCACGACGCGCTCGGCGATCCGCTCCCCCTGCCGCGCGTCGACGCTGACGCGGCCGTCGCGGACGACGACGGCGATCGGCTCGGCGGCGCCGCCGTCACCGCCCGACGAGGGCGCCGGGGCCTCGAGCCCGACGAGCTTCCCGTCGACGACGGCCACATGCGCGTCGAGCCCGTCGAGCGTCACGGTCCCCGGGCGGCGCCGCCCGAGCGCGGCCTCGACGAAGGTGACGTCCGTCTCGACGCGCGCGGCCGCGAGGAGGAGCTCGCCGTCGGCTCGGGTGACGCGGAGATCGCGGACGGCGATCGGCCCGACGAGCGGCACCTCGATGGCGCCGTGGGTGACGACGAGCCCGCGATCGGCGCCCGCGGCGCGGAGCTTCTCGGAGATCGCGTCGCGCGCGACCACGACGGCCACCGAGGCGCCGAGGGCGAGGGCCGCGCCGAGGCCGACGAGGACGGCGAGCCAGAGCAGCCAGCGGCGGCGCCGTGGCGGGGCGATGGCGCGCGCGCCGCGGGGGCCGGGCGCGCGGACGGACTCGGTGTGGGTGGTCATCGGGTGGTGCGATTTCCGCGAGAGATCGTCCGGAGGGCGTCGGGCAACGGCCGAAGGGACGCCGCTATTTCGCCGCGCCCGCCGCGCGGCGTCCACGGTAATCGACGTGACGCCGCGATACGATTCCTCTTTTGCTTCCGGGCAGGTGGTCCCATACAATGCCGTGCCCATCGGCACCCATCGCCCGCGAGGAGCCCGTCGATGCCCGCTCTGCGTCTTCTTTTCGCCGTCGCCGCGCTCGCGACCGTCACCGTGGCCGCCGCCTCCGACGCGCACGCGCAGTGCACGGGCTCCGGCGTCGCCGTCGGGAGCTGCAGCGGATCGACCCTCGGCTTCGAGGGGTGCTGCTCCACGGAGTCGAACGTGCGCTGGTGCGAGGGCAGCACGCTCTGCGAGATCGAGTGCGCCGACAACGGCGCCATCGCGCAGAACCCGCCCTGCCAGACCTCGCTGAACGCGGGCTCCTGCGATCCCGACGTGACGCAGTGCGTCTGCGACATCGACCCCTTCTGCTGCGATCCGGACTGGGGCTGGGACTCGTTCTGCGTGTCCGAGGTGCAGGACTACTGCGGCGGCTGCACCGCGTGCCCGCCGCCGTCGACGACCTGCGGGTGGCTCGCGTCCGAGGGCTACTACGACTGCCGCCCGAGCGCCTCGCAGGACCCGACCGGCCAGTTCCCGCGGAGCTGCGGCGGTGGCTGCGTCGCGAGCTGTAGCGGCCGCGTCTGCGGGAGCGACGGCTGCGGCGGCTCCTGCGGGACGTGCACGGGCGGGGCGACCTGCAACGCGAACGGGCAGTGCGTTTCGAGCTGCACCCCGAGCTGCACGGGGCGGCAGTGCGGCACCGACGGGTGCGGCGGCACGTGCGGCACCTGCGCGACCGGGCTCACCTGCAACACGAGCGGCAACTGCGTGTCGAGCTGCACGCCGAGCTGCTCGGGGCGGCAGTGCGGCTCCGATGGCTGCGGCGGGACGTGCGGCACGTGCTCGGGCGGCGCGACCTGCAACGTGAGCACGGGGCAGTGCGTCGCCGGGTGCACGACCAACTGCGCCGGCAAGGCGTGCGGCGACGACGGCTGCGGGGGCGTCTGCGGGAGCTGCCCCCTCGGGCAGATCTGCAACGCGAGCTTCCAGTGCGCCGCGTCCTGCACGCCGAGCTGCACCGGCAAGGAGTGCGGGAGCGACGGCTGTGGCGGGCTCTGTGGGAGCTGTGGCGCGGGCGAGGCCTGCCAGGACGGGCAGTGCATCGCGCCGTGCACGCCGAGCTGCGGCGGCAAGACCTGCGGTGACGACGGCTGCGGCGGGAGCTGCGGCACCTGCGGCGTCGGGACGACGTGCCAGGGTGGGCAGTGCCTCGCCGGGTGCGCGGCGAGCTGCGACGGGAAGACCTGCGGCGACGACGGCTGCGGCGGGAGCTGCGGGACCTGCGAGTCGAACCAGCAGTGCACCGACGGCGCCTGTGTCCCGCGGGCCTGCAGCTGCGTCGGGCGGCAGTGCGGCGACGACGGGTGCGGGCGGATCTGCGGCTACTGCGGCCCCGGGACGGCCTGCGACGGGAACACCTTCCAGTGCATCACGACGGCGACCGACCCGCCCGACACGACCGGCGGCGAGGTGCAGGCGCCGCAGGACTGCCCGGCCGGCCAGGTCTGGAACCAGTACGCCGGCGAGTGTGTGCTGGGCGACGGGGGCTTCACGGCGGGCGGCCAGAGCAAGGACTCCGGCTGCGCCGGTGGCGGCGCGGGCGGCGGCGCCTGGCTCCTCGGGCTCGGTGTGGCCGTGGCGCTCGCGTTCCGGTCGCGGCGGCGGCGCGCGTCGACGCTCTAGCAGCGCTCGGGGAAATTCGGACCGAGCCAGGCGCGGCGTCGTGGTCGCAGGTGGCTACGCGAGGCGGGAGCGTACCCGAGGTACGTGACCGACGAGCGGAGCCGCCTGAGACCACAAGAGCAAGCCTGGCGACGGGAGAATTTCCCCGAGCGCTGCTAGCCCGTCTAGCCCCGACCGGCTAGTCGTCGAAGCGGCTCAGCACCGGGCGGGTGAGGAGCTTGGCGCGCGCTGGCTCGACGGGCCGGGGCAGGGCGCGGCGCACGGTCTGGACGAGCTCGTCGAGGTCGGCGCCGACCTTGAGCGCGGCCTTGACGTCGTCGTTCCTGAGCGCCCGCACGAGCGCCGCGAGGAGCTCGAGGTGCTGCTTGTGGTCCGTGCAGAGGAGGAGCGCGAGCGTCTCGACCGGGCGCTCGTCGGGCGCGCCCCAGGCGACGGGCCGCTTGAGGGTCGAGAGCACGACGACCGGCTCCCTCGGGAGCCCGATGGCGCCGGGCGGCGGGTGCGGGATGGCGATGCCCTCGCCGAGCGCGGTCGAGGAGAGGCCCTCACGGCGGATGAGCGCGGTCGCGATCTGGTTCGGGTCGACGGCGGTGCCCCACGGCGCGCGGTCGACGAGGGCGCGGAGGGTGGCGTCGCGGTCGCGCGCCCGCAGGCCGTAGACCACGCCGCCGCGGCGTAGGGCGCCCGCGAGCAAGGCGCCGACGTCGTCATCGGCGGGAGGCGGGGCGACGCCCGCGATGGCGAGGGCGTCGTCGGTCTCGCCGAGCGCGCGCTGGTAGTAGGTCGTGATGATGTGCCGGCGCGACAGGGAACCCAGGAGGCGGCGGTGCTCGTCGTCGTCGATGACGAGGAGGTCCTCGGTGTAGCCGCTCGCGGACATGCGGGCGATCGCGTCGTAGAGGGTGGCCTCGGCGGCGATGGTGACGGCGGGGGAGAGGAAGTCCTCGGCGATGAGGAGGTTGTTGATGCCGTCGTGCTCGCCGATGCGGCGCCGGAGATCGCGCCCGTCGACGACGCCGACGAGGCGCCCGTCGCTCGAGACGATGGGGAAGACGGACTGCTCGGAGCGCGCGAAGTGGCCGAGGAGGTCGCGGAGCGGCGTGTTCGGGTTCACGGCGACGAGCGGCTGGTCGCGGTGCGGCATCGCGTCGCGTACGCGGATCCGCCGGAGGACGGCGGCCATGACCTCGGAGACCTGGGGCGGGGCGTCGAGGCGCGTCGGGACCTGCGAGGTGAAGAGGCTCGCGCGGCGGGCGAGCATCCAGGCGAGGGCGCAGACCCAGATGGCGGGGACGAGGAGGCGGTAGGTGCCGGCGATCTCGCAGACGAGGAAGACCGTGCTGATCGTGATGTTCGAGGCGGCCGCGAAGAAGCCGGCCATGCCGACGAGCACGAAGGCCGCGGGGTTCACGCCCAGCGACGGGAAGAGGGCGACGGTCGCCTGCCCCACGGCGCCGCCGATGGCGCCGCCGATGACGAGCGACGGCCAGAGCGTCCCGCCCGAGCCGCCGGATCCCGTCGTGAGCGCGGTCGTGACCATCTTGCCGACCGCGAGGAGGAGGAGCGCGCCGATGCCGATGCCGCCGTCGATGGCCGCCTGCGCGAGGCCGACGCCCTTGCCGAGGAGCGCCGGCACGAAGAGGCCGATGGCGCCGACGAAGAGCCCGCCGACGGCCGGGCGGAGCCACAGCGGGAGGTGTCGGTTCTTGCCGAGCACGTTCCGCACGACGTCGTTCGTGCGGATGAAGAGGTGCACCCCCATGGACACGGCGAGCGCGAGCACCGTGTAGGGGAGGAGCTCGACCATGCTCTTGAACTCGGCCGGCGGGAACGCGACCTCGGGGCTCCAGCCGGTGATGATGCCGTAGACGCCGTAGCCGATGGTCGACGTGAGGACGGCCGGGACGAGGACCTGCTGCTCGAACTCCATCTCGGAGTAGAGGACCTCGGCGGCGAAGAGGGCGCCCGCGAGAGGCGCGTGGAAGGCGGCGCCGAGGCCGGCGGCGAGGCCCGTCATCATGAGGATGCGGCGCTCCTGGGCGTCGAGCTTCAGGCGCCCGGCGAGGAGCGAGCCGACGCCGGCGCCGATCTGGGCGACCGGGCCCTCGTTGCCGGCGGAGCCGCCGGTCCCCATCGTGATGGTGCTGGCGAGGAAGCGCGCGAAGGGGACGCGCTCGCGGAGGCGCCCGCCGCCGCGGTGATAGGACTCGATGACGGTGCTGACGCCGCCGCCGGCGGCCTCCTGGGACCAGTAGGCGATGAGGAGGCCGGCGAGCAGGCCGCCCGCGGCCGGGAGGACGAGGACGAGCCACTGGCCGCCGCTCGGGACGGTCGTGATGGGGAGCCGGGCGTGGGCGCCGTCGGAGACGACGGTGCTGTGGAGCGCGATGCCCGTCAGCGGCTCGAAGACCTCGGCGGTGACGAAGTCGACGGCCCACGAGAAGGCGGCGGCGACGACCGCGACGGCGGCGCCGAGCGCGCCGTAGATGGCGAGGCGGCGGCCGATGCGGCGCGCCTCGACGACGTCCATCCAGGAAGGCAGGTTGGGGCGGTTGACCTTCATCGTCCCCGTGGTGGCGCTCGCGCGCGACCGCGCTCTCGCCGGAGAGAGCGCGCGTGGCGACGAGTATGCGCGGCGGGGACCCGGCGTCAACGAGGACGCGCGGGCGCGGGCGACGCGTCAGCCCGCGAGGAGGGTCAGCGTGTAGAAGTCGTAGGCGGCGTGCGACCAGGCGGCGACCGCGAAGCCGCGCGAGAGGAAGAGCCCGGCGAAGAGGGCGCCGGCGACGGTGCGGTAGGCGAAGGGGAAGAGGGCGAAGGGCTCGCCGGCGAGGTGGTGCGCGGCGGCGAAGACGAGGCTCGAGAGCACCACGGCGCCGCCGATGACGGCGTAGCGCGGGAGGTCGAAGGCGCGGCGGACCAGCACGACGAGGACGGTGATGAGGAGGAGCCTGAAGAGGAGCTCCTCGTAGAGGCCGGCGCCGGCGGCGGCGACGGTGCGGTCGAGGACGGGGGAGGGGGCGATGGCGAGGGCGGCTAGGCGATCGAAGAGCCAGAGGATGGCGCCGCCGAGGGTGAGCCCGTAGACGATGGCCTCGCCGACGAGCGGCCCCGAGACGACGAGGCGCTCGCGGAACGAGGCCGTCGCGCGCGAGCGGACGGCGGCGAAGAGCACGAGGCCGCCGGCGATGGCGATCTGGAGGGCGAGGTAGCCGGTCGCCGGGAGGACGCGGAGGAGCTGGCCCGAGACGAGGTCGACGCCCGCGCGGGCGTGCTCGGAGGCGTGCGCGAGGCCGACACCATAGACGAGGACGAGGGGGGCGATCGCGAGGGCGACGGTCTCCGCTTCGCGCGTGGCGTGCCAGTAGCGGGCGAGCCAGGCGGGGGCGATGCGCTCGAGGAGCGGGCGGTCGGCGCGGCCGGCGGCGCGCGATCGGCGGGCGGCGGGGCGGCTCCTGCTCGCGCGGAGCGTGGTGGTCGCGGTCCTCGTCACAACGGGGGCATGGTGGGCGGGAACCCCGGGGGGAGCCAGTTTTTCGCCGGGCCTGGGCGTGGTGGCGGGCGGAGTGAGCGGTTACGGTACTGCTCCGTTGACAGTGGGCGGCCGATTCGTTAGCTTCCCGCGGCTTTTCCGGCCTGGCCGTGCGCGCGAGCGCGCTCCGGGCGCGATTCCTGACGATGAGGCGAGCGGAAACATGGCACGAAGCGAGCGTTCGACTGAGCTCAAGCCCCTCGAGGTGCGCGTCGATGGCGAGAACATCAACCGCGCCATCAACCAGCTGAAGCGTAAGATGGCCAACGAGGGCATCTACAAGGAGCTCAAGAAGCGCCGCTTCTACGAGAAGCCCTCCGAGCGCCGCAAGCGCAAGGAGCGCGAGGCCGAGCGCCGTCTGCGGAAGGCGCGTCGTCGCGCCAACACCCGCAACTAGCACCCTCGCGGTCGAGCCTCGGCACGGCGCGGTGAGAGCCGCGCGGCCGAGGGACCGTCGCCGTTCGCCCTCCCGGGTGACGGTCAGTCGCTCCGAGCCCGCGCCGCGATGGCGGATGGTCTCGTGCGTCCGCTGTTCCGCGGGCCCGCGAGCTTCAGCCCAGGCCTGCTCGGGGATCCGGGCGTCCGACGCCGAGACGTCGCGACGCCTCAGCGCCGAACGACGTCGTCGCGCCGTCTCCGCGCTAAGCCCGCGCCGGCCCGCCGAACGCGCCGGTGCCCGCGTCGAAGACGCGCACCTCCGTGTCGCGCACGCCGCCTTCATCGACGGTGTACACGTTGTAGCGCCCCGTGTGGCGCGGCTCGGGCGAGCTCCAGGTCGAGCTCCCGCTGCCGACGATGGCGATGCCGTCCTGCTCGAAGCGGTTCGAGACGTGGGTGTGGCCGTGCAGGATGAGGCCCACCCCCGCGCTCTTGCAGGCGGCGACGAGCTCGTCGCGGTTCCGGAGGCCGTGCATCCAGTCCTTCCGCCGGCCGCGGCGATGGAGGTTGTGGTGCACGACGCCGACGCCGAAGCCGCCGTCGAGGGCGCCTTCGCGGTGGAGGGACGCGAGGCGGTCGAGCTGTGCGCGCGCGACGTGGCCGTGCGCGAAGAGCGGGGCGGTCGCGTTGGCGGACGAGAAGCCGACGAGCTTGACGGGGCCGAGGTCCTTGAACCACGGGTAGGCCTGCGCTTCGCCGCCGCGCCACATGAGGTCGCCGAAGAAGCGCTCGAAGCGGCGGCTCCGCTGGGCGCCGCGCGTGTAGACGTCGTGGTTGCCGGGGACCACGGAGACGCGGTCGAAGCCGCCGAGCGGCTTCACGAGCTCGCGGGCGCGGGAGAGCTCGCTCTCGAGCGCGAGGTTCGAGAGATCACCGGAGATGATGACGTGGTCGACGTCGTCGCCCTCGAGCTCGCGCACGATCTGCTCGAGCATCGAGTGCGGGTGCGCGGCCTTCCGCGCGCCCATCAGGTTCGCGAGCCCGGTGATGCGCTTGTTCAGGAAGCGCCACGGCTTCGTCCCCGTGAGGTCGAGGACGTGGACGTCGGAGACGTGGGCGATGCGGAGGCTCATGTGACCTCGTTCAGACGCGGGCGGCCTCGGTCTCGGAGAGCGTCTCCTCGTCCTCGTACGTCGCCTCGACGACGCCGCGCCAGCTGACCTGGCGGCGCAGGATGAACCACGCGCCGAAGGCCGTCTGCTGGAGGAGCTGGAGGAGCCACACCGCGAGGCCGAACGCGAGCGCCTGGGTGCTGTCCTGGGTGACCCCGTAGAGGAGCACCGGGAGCAGGAGGAAGTACCAGAAGTTGCCGAGGTTCCCCGGCGGGTTCGGGATCATCATCCCGACGACGACGCAGCACATCATGGCGTAGGCGCCCCACGCGTCGACGGGGAGGTAGAAGGCGCGCGCCATGCAGTAGACGCCGAGCCCGTTGAGCGCCCAGTAGACGAGCGTCAGGAAGAGGAACCAGGCGAGCTCGCGCTTCCCGGGGAGGCGCTGGAGGCCCGTCAGGAACTTCCCGACGAGGGTGTCGATGGCGTCGGCGACCTTGCTCGAGATGAGGCCGACGGTGCGCTTCAGCACGGTGCGGGCGAGCTCGTGCTTCCAGCGCGCCGCGAGGAGCAGGATCGTCGCGCCCAGGAAGACCGCGAGCGCCGCGAGGGCGCCGACCTCGAGCTTCAGCGCGACGCTCGGATCGGTCGCCGGGAGCTGGGTCAGGATCGCGACGAGGATGAGGGCGACGACGAGCCCGTCGACGACGCGCTCGACGACGACCGTGGCGAGGACGGCGGTCATGCGGGCGGCGCTGCCGGTCGCGCGCTTCACGAGGTAGGGGCGGACGAGCTCGCCGAGGCGGAGGGGGAAGAGGAACATCGCCATGAAGCCGACGGCGCCGATGCGGTTGTGCTCCTTGAACGACAGCCGGACGATCGGGTCGAGGAGCGGCATCCAGCGGATGACCCTGAGGTAGTGGATGGCGATGAGGATCGCGAGGTAGGGGAGGAGCCAGAAGAGCTCCATCGTCCAGCCGGCGACGCCGCCGTGGAGGCGCGCGACGTCGTCCGCCGTGCGCGGGATGAAGCCGCCGCCGACGAGGACGTGGCCGTCGCTGAACGAGACGCTGCCCACGATCCGCTCGAGCGGCCACTCACTCGCCGAGAGCCAGACGAAGAAGACGCCGATCGCGAGGCCGATGATGGTCTTGATGACGTTGGATTTGTGGCGCAAGGCCCCTCCGAGCCGACGTCCGGAGGCCGGAACCTACTGACGGCCGCCCGCTCGCGTCAACCGGCGTCGATCTTTCGCTTGAGCGCGGCGAGCGTGTCGTCGAGCTCGAGCTTCTCGAAGGCGCTCTCCGGGGCCTGCCCGCGGTCGAGCGCGGCCGCCGTGTCGGCGCTCATGAAGCGCGTCGCGGCGGCGCGGTCCTCCGGGGTGAGGGGGCCCCTGCCCGCGAAGCGCTCGCGGAGGACCCGCACTTCGTCGAGCTGGCCCGCGAGCCGCTCGGCCACGCGGCGGAGGCCGGTGACGCGGGCGGCGGCCTTGTCGGCGAGCGTCGGATCGTTGGCGGTGCGCGCGAGCCGCTGTCGGCGCTGCCAGGTGTCGATCCCGGCGCGCGCGTCGTTGAGCGACTTCTCGGTGCGCTTCTGCTGCAGGATGATCTCCTTCAGGTACGCGGCGCGGAGCGACGGCGGGAGCTCCGTCGCGACGCCGGCCGAGGCCGCGTCGAGGCCGATGTCCTCGAGCTCGTCGTCGCCTCCGCCAGCGGCGGCGACGGCCTCGGCGCTCGGCGGGGCGGGGCGGCCGGCGGCGATCGCGTCGAGCACGGCGCGCGCGGCGCCCTCGCTGCCAGTGGCCGAGAGCTCGGCGAGGGCCTGGAGCGCTGCTTCCCGTTGGGCGCCGCCCGGGAGGAGCCCCTCGAGCTGCACCGAGAGCGTGATCGGGTTCTCCGCGAGCGCGGCGAGGCCGTGCTCGACGAGGAAGGCGTCGCCTGGGGAGAGCCGGGCCTTCTGCCCGAAGTAGAGCTGCGGGACGCCCGCCGCGATCGCCGCTGCGGCCTCGGACGGCGACGGGAAGCCGACGAGCGCGCTCGCGCCGCGGATCCAGGGCTCGACGTCCGCGCCCTCCTTGGGGCGCTTCCCGCGGAGCCCGTAGCCACCCGCGCGCGCGCGGACGAGCTCGTCGACGCCTGGGCGTCCGGACGGGAGGAAGAGGAGGTCGAAGCGGCTCGGGTTCGCGAGCGAGATCTGGAAGAGGAGCGGATCGACGTCGCCGGGCTCGAGCCGCGCGAAGGAGACGATGACGCCGGGACGCTCGGGGTCGAGCTTCTTCGGGGCGAGGTCGCCGCCGCCGACGAGCGGCCCCCCCTCACGGAGGCGCGCGCGCCCTTCGCGCACCGGGCCGAGCCCGCGCGCGGCGAGCGGGTTCGGGAGCACGAGATCGTCGAACGGGGTGCCCTCCCACTCGGGGTCGACGTGGTAGTCCCCGTCGACGGCGACGCGCACGGCGTCCGGGAAGACGTCGAGGACCACGGGGAACACGGCCTGGGCGACGGCGGGATCCACGGCGACGACGGCGTCGACGCGGCCCTCGACCGCGCGCAGCTGCGAGACGAGCCAGTTCTCGGCTGGCGCCTTCTCGGCGCCGCGGAGCGCCGAGACGAGGTCGCGCGCGACCCGCTTCAGCTCCGCGATGGTCGGCGTCGCCTCGTTGCCTGCGCCGGAGGCGGGCTGCTTCGGCACCGGCAGCGGCACGACCTCGGCGCCGCCGTGGCGGAGCGCCGCGACGAGGCGCGCGAAAGTGCGGGGGATCGGGTCGCCTGCGGCCGTGACCGCCAGGACCCGGGGGGCTCGCGTCGTGGTGATGGCGTCGCTCATGTCGGGTAATCTAGTCGCACTCGGGCCATCGGGCGAGCCGGCGGGACACACTCCCTCACGACGCCGCCGCCCGGCGCTCGAGGCGGGCGAGGCGGCGGGCGATGGCGTCGGTCGGCAGGAGATGCTGGGCGCGCCGCGCGGCGACGAGGGCCTCGCCGAGGCGGCGCTCGCGCTCGAGGACGAGGGCGAGCTCCTCCCAGGCGAGCGCGTCGCTGGGGGAGCGGCTGACGAGCGCGGAGAGGGCCTCGCGTCGCCACGCGTGGTCGCCGACGCGCCGCGCGCAGATCGCGCTCTCACGCAGCGCCCGCAGCTGGAGCCGCGGCGGCATCTCGGAGAGCGGCAGGCCGCGGAGTACGCGGGCGGCGTCGGTCGGGCTGCCGCGGCGGCCGAGGAGGCGCGCGAGGTTGAGCGCGAGGGGAGGGGAGAGGTCGCTCACGCCGTCGAGGGCGCTCTCGGCGAGGAGGCGGTCCGCGAGGGTGACCATGGTGAGGACGTCGTCGCGGTTGTGGCGGACGACGCCCGCGATCGGATCGGGGCTCTTGTGCCGTAGCCACGTGAACCAGCAGCTCGGGACGAGGTGGCCGGGGATGTCGTCCTCCCGGTGGACGCCGAGCACCTCGCGCTCGAGCGTCTGGAGGCGCGTGTCCTCCCAGAGCCCGCCGTAGAGCGCCCGCGACAGGTGGAGGAGGTCGAGGTGGGGCCGGAGCTTCAGCGCCGTCTCCCGCGGCGAGTAGAGGCGCTGCATGACGAGGCGGTTCTCGAGGACCGTCGTGTCATAGCTCTTGCCGTTGAAGCTCACGAGGCACGGGAAGCGGTCGAGCGCGCGCTTGAGCTCGAGGAGGAGGGCTCGCTCCTCCCCGGGCTCGCGGAGGACGAGCTGCCGGACGACGAGCGTCTCGCCTTCGTAGTAGGCGAGCCCCACGACGAAGGCGAGGGTGCCCGCGCCGTGATCGAGCCCCGTCGCCTCGATGTCGAGGAAGAGGGCGTCCTCGGCGCGGAAGCCGCGGAGGCGCTCGTCGCCGACGAGGCGGTGGAGGGCGTCGGTCGACCGCTCGCGGAGCGCGCCGACCGCGCGGGAGCCGTGACGCTCGCCCGGCCCGAGCCGCTCCTCGGCGACCCAGAGCGGTCCTGCCTCCGTGTCCTCCAGCGCGCCCGGGACGGCGTCCTCGAAGGGGCGGGGCGGCCCGCCGCCGACCTCGGCCAGAGCGAAGGCCGCGACCTTCGCCCGCGCCCGATCGAGGCGGGCGAGGGCGTCGGCGAGGCGTGGCGCCGGGGGGCTCGCGTGGCCGAGGGACACGGACGCGAGCGCCGGCTCCGGCTCGGCCGCGCGGGGAGTCGCGGCCGGGCCGGAGCCGAGCGTTCGCGTGAGGCGCGCCGTGAGGTTCACGCGAACACTCCGGTTGGCGCGATCTGGGGTGGCGGGGCCTGGGCGCGCTCGAGCTCGGCCGTCAGCGCCCGGCCGAGGTGGAGCGCGGCTCTCCGCACGACGCCGTCGTAGCGCGGCATGGGCCCGACGCACGACGGGCAGCCCGTGCCGCACGCGCAGTCGCCGAGGAGCTCGAGCGCGCGCGCGAGGATGGCGGGGAAGCCCTTGTGGATCTCGGGCGCGAGCCCGACGCCGCCAGGCACGGCGTCGTAGAGGTAGATGGTCGGGTCGAAGGCGCGCGCGCCAGCGCCGCCTGCCCCGGGACCGTCCGCGGCGTCCTCGCCGAGCGCGCGCCCGAGGTCCCGCTCGGCGCACATGAGCGCGATCGCGGCGCTCGTCTCGAGGGCGTGGGAGATGGCCTGCAGGGCGTCGACGAAGGTCTGCCGGTCGAAGGGCATCGCGAGGACGAGCTCGCGGTCGACCTCGAGCCAGAACGACGTCGTGTGCATCTCGAGGTCGGGCAGGTGGATGTCGCCGTACCCGATGGTCTCGTTCGTGTGGAAGCGGATCTTCTTGAAGCCGACGAACTTGGTGGTCACGAGCACCTCGCCGTGGGCGAGGCGGACGAGCCCGCGGCGGTCGCTCCGCTCCTCGTCGAGGACGGCTACGCGCGTGTAGGTCATGGCCGTCGTGTAGTAGTCGGGGTCGACCTTCCGGACGAACGCCTTGTGGTTCTCGTAGTCGAGGCGCTCCACCTGATACTGGAAGCTGTCGACGTGATAGATGGCGTGCTGGTGGAGCGTCGTGTGGGTGCTCCGGAAGTCGACCTCGGCGATGACCTTGTCGCGCGCGACGTCGATGACCGCGAAGTTCTGCTCCGAGATCCCGCGGAGGCTCACGTGGTGAGCCGGGAAGACGCGCTCCATCCAGTGGAAGCGGCCCGCGCTCTCGTTCACGACGCCGTGCGACTCGAGGTACTCGAGGACCTCCTTCGTCTCGGGCGGCGTGAGCACGGAGAACGCCTCGTCGGGCTCGAAGGGGAGCTCGAACGCGGCGCACTTCGCGTGATCGACCATGACGAAGAGGTTCTTCGGGTCGATCCGCGCCTGCTCGGGTGACGCACCGAGGAGCACGTCCGGGTGCTGCACGAGGTACTGGTCGACCGACGCCGAGCTCGCCACGAGCACGGTGAGCGACTTCCCGGCCCGCCTCCCGGCGCGCCCGCTCTGCTGCCAGAAGCTCGCGATGGAGCCGGGGAAGCCGCAGATGACGGCGGCGTCGAGGCTCCCGATGTCGATGCCCGCCTCGAGGGCGTTGGTCGTCACGACGCCGCGGATGGTGCCGGCCCGGAGCCCCGCCTCGATGCGCCGCCGATGGAGCGGCAGGTAGCCGCCGCGATAGCCCTGCACGAGGTCGGGCGAGAGGTTCGCCCGCACGAGCGCCTCGCGCAGGTACTTCAGGATGATCTCGACGTGGAGCCGGCTCCCGGCGAACACGATGGTCGACGTTCCCGCCTCGATGAGCGAGCGCGCGACCTGGTAGGCCGAGGTCACCGCCCCCGCCCGGATCCCGAGCGACTTGTTCACGACGGGCGGGTTGTACGTGACGATGTGGTGCTCGCCCGACGGCGCGCCCGACTCCGCGACGTGCGTGAAGTCGACCCCGACGAGGGTACGCGCGAGCTCCACCGGGTTCTTGATGGTCGCCGAGCACGTGATGAACTGCGGATCGCTGCCGTGGAAGCGGCACACGCGCCGGAGCCGCCGGAGGAGCCCCGCGACGTGGCTCCCGAAGATCCCACGGTAGTTGTGGAGCTCGTCGATGACGACGTAGCGGAGGTTCTCGAAGAGCTTCAGCCACTTCGTGTGCTGCGGCAGGACGCCCGAGTGCAGCATGTCCGGGTTCGTGATGACGATGTGGCCGAAGTCCCGCACGGCGCGCCGTGCGTCGCCGGGGGTGTCGCCGTCGAAGGTGTAGGTCCCGATGGTGCCGCCGCCACCCGCCGCGTCGATGAGGCGCTTCACGCCGTGGTACTGGTCCTGCGCGAGCGCCTTCGTCGGGAAGACGTAGAGGGCGCGCGTCTCCGGCTCGGCGAGGATCCGGTCGATGATCGGGACGTTGTAGCAGAGCGTCTTTCCGGAGGCCGTCGGCGTCGTGAGGACGACGTGCTCTCCGCCGCGGACCGCGCGGATCGCGGCCTCTTGGTGGAGGTACGGGCGCTCGATCCCGCGCTTCGCGAGGGCCTCCCGGAGCGAGGGCGCGAGGTCCTCGGGGAACGCGCCGTAGCGGGGAGGGTGGGGCCCCCGGACCTGGTGGGAGGTGACGTCGCCGGGCAGGAGGCGCCCGCCGGCGAGGTCGGAGATGACGTCGTCGAGGTCACGGCGTGGGAAGAGCATGCCCCGAGCATGCACCTGAACGGAGAGACAGGCAACAATCGTTCACCGCTCGCGCGTGCAGTGGTCGAATGTTCAGATTCCGGCAGCCCATGGATGCATCGCGTGGCCGTCACTCGCGCCTCTGACAGCGGCGCTCGACCCCCGAAAACGACGAGAGCCGGCGCCCATCGAGGATGGGGCCGGCTCCTGATTCATCGGCGACGCTCGCGCGACGGCTACTTGAAGACGCGCTCCTTGCGAGCCTGGAAGATGAGGGGCAGGAGCTCCTTCTTCAGGGAGAGCATGCGGCTGAACTTCGCGGCCTGGCGGACGTTCGAGTAGAGCGTCGTGGGCTTCCTGATCTCACCGTCGATGAGCTGGTCCGAGAAGTCGTAGAACTTGCTCTTCGGCTCGGCGGCGAGGGCGGACGTCGGCGCGATCCCCCCGAGGGTGGCGCCGAGGATGGCGACGGTGATGAGCTTCTTCATGTCGTGGGGCCTCCAGGCCGTTCGATGCGTGAGCGCTGATGGGAGATGCTGCCGACGGGGCCGGGCTCGGTCAAGCCCGGGTCATCATCACGGCGCGCTGCCGTCCGGCATCGTCCCGTCGTCGGTGCCGCCATCCGGGGTGGCGCCGTCGGGCGTCGTGCCGTCGGGCGAGCCGCCCTCCGGCCCGGGCGCCGGCGTGCCGAAGCCGCCCTGCAGGCCGCCCGACGCGATGATGTCCTTCAGCGTCTTGATGATCTCGGCGTTCTTCTGCGCCTCCTCGGGGGAGAGCTTCGCCTGCTGCCCGTACTTCTCGTAGTACGTGACGGCCTTGCCGAGATCCTGGAGCTTCGCCTGGTACGTCTCCGCGATCCGCTTGTAGAGGTCCGTCCGCGACGGCTTCTCCTTCACGAGCGCGTCGTAGCAGTCGATCGCGGCCTGGAACTGGGCCTTCCGGTCCGTGGCGGTGCCGCCGAGCCCGTAGATCGCGTCGCACCGGCCCGACTTCGCCTCGGTGTTCGTCGGCTGCGCCGCGAGCACCTTGTCGTAGTGCCCGAGGGCGCCGGCGTAGTCGAGGTGCTCGAGGAGCATGGCCGCGATGTCCATGCGGACGGCCATGTTCTCCGGGTCCGCGTCGAGGGCGGCCTGGAAGTAGCGCATGGCGAGCGGGCGCTGATCGAGCTTGATGTACGTGTAACCGAGGTTCGTCAGCGCCTCGGTCGACGTCGGGTCCTCACGCAGCACCTTGTTCTCGAAGATCCACTTCGCGATGAGGTACTTGCCCCGCTTCAGGTTGATGAGGCCGCGCGTGTTGAGCCCCGTCACGTTCGTCGGCTGGACGTAGAGGACCTCCTTCACGTACCGCTCGGCCGTGTCGAGGTCGTCGAGGGAGAGGTAGTAGAGGGCGACGGCGTTGTTGACCGCCACGTTCGTCGGGTTCGACGCGAGGAGCTGGTCGAGCAGCGTCTTCGACTGCGCGAGGAACCGCTGCGCCTCGGCGTCGTTCCCGAAGTTCTTCGCCTCGCGGGCCTTCGCGAGGTAGATCTTCGCGATGTAGGCCTGCGCGGACGCGTCACCCGGGTTCTTCTCGAGCGCCTTCTGGTAGATGGTGAGCGCCTCGTCGGCGCGCCCCGTCCGCTCGAGCACCATGCCCCAGTTGAAGAAGGCCTCGACGAAGCGCGGATCCTTCTCCGCCGCCGACTTGAACTTCGCGAGCGCTTCCGCGTAGTTCGGCGTCTTCGAGGCGATGATCTTCACCCCCTCGCGGAAGCTGTCCTGCGCCTCGCGGTCGATGTCGTCGAGGTAGACCGGGGCCTTCACCTCCTCGACCTTGTGCACGGTGAAGGAGTCGTCGCCCGGCGTCGTCGAGCCGTCGCCCGCCGTCGTCTTCGAGCCCTCGGCCTTCTTCTCGATCGGGACGAGCTTCTCGGTCCCGTCGTCCTGGTGGACGACCTCGTACTCGACGCCGTCGACCGTGCGGGTCTCCTTCTTCGTCGTGCCACAGGCCGCGAGGAGACCGGGGATGATGAGCGCCAGCGCGCCGTAAGTCGTGAGCTTCCTCACTTGCCCTCCTCCTTCGTCGGCTCCTCGGGCGTCGACTCGTCCTGCTTGTCCTTCTTCGTCTCGGTCTGGCGCAGGTAGTCGACCACCGTCGACCCGCGCTGCGCCGCCTTGATGAAGCTCGTCGACTGGATCGTGTCACGCGTCTTGTCGGGCTGCACCGTGAACTCGGCGATCGGGAACTCGTCCTTGTTCACCTTCGCGGCGTAGATGGCCGACAGGCGCGACCACTTGTTGTAGACGCCGTCCTTCACGGCCTGCCGGAGCGCCGCCGTGAACGCGGCGAGCGCCTGCTCCTCGATGACCGCGGCCTTCTCCTCGAGCGCGTACTTGTACTCCTCGACCTGGTCCGGCGTGAGCTGGGGCGGCGCCGGGGCGTCGAACAGGCTCTGCGCGAACTCGTAGAGGATCTGACCCATGCGGAACGCGGCCGCGGCGGCCATGTTCTTGTCCTTGAAGGGCAGGACCTCCTCGAACGCCTTCTTCGCGTCGATGAGGGCCTCGGCCTTCGCCGACAGCGTCCGGGCGAGGAGGTTCATGTCGAAGGAGCCCGAGCGGTTCACGGCCTCGAGCTTCAACGGCGAGTAGTCGTCGTACTTGTACTCGGCGAGCTCGAGCGCCGACGACGCCGCGAAGAACTTGGTCGCCGGGTCGGCCTGGCCGCCCGACTTCGCCATCGCCTTCTCGACCTTCGCCCAGTCCTTGATGGCGGCCTTCAGCAGGCTCTCGACCTTCTTCCGGAACTTGACCTTGTCGGCCTTCTTGTACGCGAGCCCAGCCGCAGCGCGGGCGCGCAGGGCGTACTCGGCGTCCTTCCGGCCCCACTTGCTCGAGGCGAGGCGCTCGTACTCCTTGGCGGCGTCGACGTAGGAGTCGGGCGTCGCCTTCTCCTCGAGCGAGAACGCGGCCTGGAAGGCGACCTGCGCGGTGTCGTCGTTGTCCGGGTAGATCTTCGTGTAGGAGCTGTAGACCTCGTGGGCCTTGTCGTAGTCCTCGAGGGCCTCGTAGAGGATGCCGGCGTCGCGGTACGCGTCGGCGGCGCGCTTCGCGGCCTTCGGGTTCGACTTGAAGCGCGCCTTGAACTGCTGCATCCCGACGAAGGCCTCGGCGGCCTTCTGGAACTCGGTCTGGCCCTCGTACACGATGCCGATGGCGGCCTGCGCGTCGACGGCGACCTCCATGTCCTTGTAGCGCTTGATCACCTCCTCGTAGGCCTCGACGGCCTCGGGGAAGCGGCGGGCGATCTCGTGGATGGCGCCGATGTTGAACAGCGCCTTCGAGGCGACCTCGCGGTTCGAGCGCCCGAACTCCTCGACGATCTCCTGCTGGACCTTGATGGCCTCGTCGTAGCGGCGCTGGCGGGTGAGGTCGGTCGCGTGCTCGGTCTTCGCGATGGCGACGATCTTCTCGAGGTCCGCCTTCGACTTGACCGTGAAGTTCTTCTTCTTGATGAGCTCACGCGCCCAGTACTCGATCTCCTCCCAGCGCTTGAGCTGCTTGTACGCGTCGATGATGAGGTTCACCGCGTAGTGGGCCATCTTGTCCTTCGGGAAGAGGTCGAAGATGACCTGGAGCCGCGTCACGGCCTCCTTGAACTGCGCGTGCTCGTAGAAGATCTCCGCCGCGATGTACATCATGTTGGGGATCTTCTCGCCGCGGTCCGGGTACTTCTTCTTGAACTCCGGATCCTTCAGGGCCTCGGTGAGCACCTCGACGTAGCGGTCGGCCGCGGCGATCATGCGCTTCTCGAGGGGGTGGAGCTCGGTGACCTCGATCTCCTTGGCCTCCTCGTCGCGCTTGACGTCCTGGTCGAGCTTGACCTCCTTCACGACCTCGCCCGACGCCTTCTTGCGGACACCCGTCGAGTCGAGCTCGTTCTCCATCGCGTAGACCACGCCGAGCGCGGCGTCCTCGACGAACTCGCCCTTCTTGTCCTTCTCGAGCACCTTCTCGTACTGCTCCGCGGCCGCCATGTAGTCCTTGACGTTCGCGAAGAGGATCTCGGCGTAGAAGAAGTTGATCTTGTAGCTGTCGGGGTGGTTCGGGAAGCGGTCGAGGAAGAGCTTGTAGTAGTTGGCCGCGGCCTTGTACTCGACGAGCGCCTCCTTGTCCTTGTTGCGCTTCTCGTCGAGGGCCTGCGCCTGCTTGTGGTGGTAGTTGGCGATGTACGCGACGTTCGTCGCGACGAGGTCGTTCGCCGCCGTGACGGAGTCCTCGTTCTTCTTGTTCGCCGTGAACCACGCGCCCTTCGGGTCGAAGACCTCGGCGAGCTCGTTGATCTCGCGCTCCGTCTCACGCATGTCCCCGATCTTGCGGTGGATCTCCATGAGAGCGTCGTAGTACTCGACGACCTTCGGCGACACCTTGTCGTGGTTGATGAGGTGCTTGTAGAGGTCGATGGCGTCGTCGTCCCGATCCTTCGTGACGAGGAGCGCGGCCATCTGGTCGAGCTTCCGGTACGTGTCCTCCTCGCCGACCTCCTTCATGAAGTAGTCGCGGGCCATCTGCCAGCCGTTGTCGAGCTCGGCGTAGGCCTGCACGAGGTCCTTCAGCGCCTGCGCGCGGAACTCGATGACCCCGTCGGTCTTCTGCTCCTTGATGGAGGAGATGACCTTCTTGAAGGTGTCGATGGTCTTCTCGAACTCCGCGAGGTTGAAATAGACCCACCCGAGCTTGTACAGCGCGTAGTTGTACATGGGGTGGTCGCGGAAGTTCTCGATGATCTTCTCGTAGTTCGTCTTCGCGTAGTAGAGCGAGTCGCGCTCGAAGTAGTACTCCGCGAGCGTCAGGTGGCTCTCCGGCACGTACTTCGAGGTCGGGAACTTCTGGATGACGTCCTGGAGGTGCTTCTCGCCCTCCTTCTCGAGGTTCCGGTCCTTCTTCGCCGAGCCGGCCTCGATGGACGCGCGGCCGAGGAAGTAGGTCACCTGGTCGAGCCGCTGGTAGTTCGGGTCGGCGAGGAGCACCTTCTTGTAGTACTCGAGGGCCGTGGAGTAGTCCTCGACGGGCTCCACGGGCTGCGTCGTGCAGCGCTTCGCCTCGAAGCACTCCATGTCGCTCTCGTACTTCTCGCGCTTCATGAAGTACTCGTACTTCGCCTCCTCCCAGTAGGTCTCGGCGAGGCGGAAGTAGGCGTCCGCCTTCCCCGAGTAGGAGGGGTCCTTCACGAGCTCGAGCAGCTTCTCGATCTTGCGCATCCGCGCGTCGTGCTTGGCAGCCTCGGTCGCCTTCTTCTGCGGCGACCAGAGCCCGCCCTCGAGCTGGTCGAGCTTGAAGGCGTCCTTGCCCTTGAGCGGCGCGCCCTCGCCCGTGGGGGCGGCGGCGGGTGTCGGATCCGCAGCCCAGGCGTGCCCGGAGCCTGCGAGCGCGAGCACGATCGCCGTGTGCGCGATGAGACCGAACCACTTCCGCATGAGGTCTTCTCTCCTTATCGATGCGCCGGAGGGTGGGGCGCCGATAGCTCAACCGAATCAGAACGACGGCCGAGGGTGTCAGCCGGGAAAACGCTTGTCACGTCCGAGGGCTCGATGGTTCGACACCCGGCGCGACCGCCTCGCCCGCGGCGGCGCGGCTACTCGCCGGCCTCGCGGACGCACTTGTCCTTCACAAACGACCGATAGGCCCCGATCTCATCCGCCCAGTACTCGCCCTCGAAGGGCCAGTGCCACGTGTCGGACCCGATGATCGCCGACGTGCCGCTCGCCTCGGCCTCGGGCTCCTTCTCGGGGGCAGCGCCCGAGTCGATGAGCGCCTGCGCGCGATCCCGCTCCTCGATCTCGAGGTCGTCGAGGTCGATGCCGAGCTCGATGGACTTCGTGCGGAACTTCTGGAGCTCCTTCAGCTCGTCGCTGAGGATGAGGCGAATCGTAAAGCCAACCTGACGAATGCGATCCGCGTGGAGCTTCCGGAGCTTCCCGAGCAGATCGGAGCCGAACTCGCCGAGCTTGGCGCCGTCCTTCTCGAGCTGGTCGATCTCCTTCTCGATCTGCTTGATCGTCCGGTAGAGGTTGTAGAACTCGACGTTCGCGAGCACCGGCGCGAGGAGCTTGTCGGGCAGGTTGTAGGACTTCTTGCCCGCCGCCGTCGCGACGACCGCGTTGTAGTACTCCTCGGGCTTCGTCGTGGCCGAGAGGAACGACTCGAGCGGCGCGATGACCGGGATGACGTCCTTCTCGAACCGCTGGAGGGCGAGGCGCGTGCGGTCGAAGTGGCAGTAGTTCAGGTAGGCCGTCGCCTCGAGGATCCACATCTCGGGGTAGAAGAAGTGGTCGAAGTAGGGGCTGTCGAGCGTGTGCATCGTGCCGATGGCGCGCTGGTAGTCCCCCTTGAGGAAGTACACCCAGGTGCTCTCGTAGAACGCCGTCGCCTGCTTGTACGAGCCCGCCGGGACCTTGCGGTAGTAGTAGATGGCGGCGTCGTAGTCGCCGATGCGGTACGCGATACGGGCGAGCGCGAGGAAGGCGAGGTCCTTCACCTCGGGATCCGACTCGTTCTCCTCCGTCGCGATGATGGCGCGCTGGAACGACTCGACCGCGGACTTGTAGAGGTCGTTCTGCACCTCCATGTAGCCCTTCAGGTACTGCGCCTTCGCGTAGTCCTTCGCCTGCGGCGTGACGGCGTCGAGGAACGCGACGGCCGTCGTCCACTCGGTGCCCTCGTGGAAGAACTCGCCCATGACGTAGTTGAACTCGTCCTGGAACCCCTGGCTGAAGCTCGCGACCTTCCCCGCGACGTCCGCGAGGCGCTCGAGCTGCGGCGGGGAGTAGTCGATCTTCTTCCGGAGCGTACGCAGGTCCTGGAACGCGGTCTGGAAGAACGGGCGGTCCGGGCCGTCGAGGACGACGTCCACGAGCTCGCTCGCGGCGCTCTGGAGGAGCCCCGCCTTCACGAGGGCGTTCGCGATGCAGAAGCGGGCGAAGTACGACTCCTCCGACTCCGGCGCGAAGTTGCCCTGCTGCATGAACTCCTGCGCGGCGCGGATCGCGGCGACGTAGTCACCCTCGTCGCCGAGCTTCCGGCAGCGCCCGAGGACGCCCTTCGCGTACGCCTGCCGCTGCGCCTCCTCGGCGCGCTGCTTCTCGGCGAGGAGCTTCTGCGCCTCCTCCTTGAGGCGCTCCTCGCGGGCCCGCTTCTCCTCCTCGGTCTCCTCCGCCGGCACCTCGACCTGGTCGGGCGGCGTCGTGTCCGTGGAGCCGAACATCTTCGGCGTCGCGAGCATGTACTTGATGACGGTCTCGGAGACGTTCGCCTTCTTCAGCTCGAGGATCTCGGCCACCGAGAGGTTGAAGACGGTCTTGTCGCGGTTGATCGCCGCGATGATCTCGTCGTCCTTGATGTTGAGCTTCGCGAGCGTCATCACCTCTTCCTTGGTGACGGCCGCCGCGCGCTCGGCCATCCCCGCGCTCAGCGCGGCGACGGAGACGAAGACGAGGAGGGGCTTCGAGAAGATTCGGTTCGTAAGTGGACGTCGCATCGTGCCTCCGCTGGATTGGACGGGTCGTGCCGGTGCCGAACGCGCGCGAGCGCTATTCGGGGGCGGCCGTCCAGAAGCTCACGGCCAGGGTGAGCTCGGCGGGGTGGGTGAGCCCGCCGCCCTCGGCGGGGTAGAAGAACTGGCGGTAGTCGAAGCGGAGCGCGATGTCGTCGGTCATGAAGAAGCGCAGGCCGATCCCGAGGTTGCCCGAGATGTCGACCTTGCCCTGCTCCTCACCGAGCTGACGCACGGTCGTGCCGATGGCGCCGACGCCGAAGGCGAGGTGCGCGTCGAAGTGCGCGAGCTTCTCGGCGAAGATGCCGATCTTGCCGTGGATGGGGCTCCAGATGAAGTTCGCGCCCGCGAGCCACTGGAGGCTCTGCGGCACGTCGACGAGGAGCGACTTGTTGAAGTTCGCCTCGAGGAACGTCTCGAGGCCGCTCTCGACGCGGATGAGGTAGCTACCCCAGAGCTCGAGCCCGAAGTCCTCGGCGAAGAAGTAGTCGTAGCGCGCGCCGATCGGGTAGTAGCTGTAGAACTCGTCGTTCGGGATGACGCCGAAGTAGAGGCTGAACTCGTGCCGCCCCTCCTTCCGGTGGAGGCGCTTCTGCAGCACCTCGATCTCGCGCATCTCCGTGCCCCAGTACTTCTCGAGGCGCTCGTCGAGGGCCTTCGTCTCCGTGACCGCGGAGTCCCCGGCGGGCTCGGGGTCGGCGGCGAAGGCGTTTGCCGCCGGCAGCGACAGAAGGAAGGCGAGGAGCGTGTTCCGCCACTTGGAGCTCATCATCGTCGGTATCATCCTTACTAGGGTGTCGCGCCGCGCGCCGGCGGGGCTAGAGCTACGGGTTCTCGCGGTGTCGCAGGATCAGTTCGTGGGGCAGGTGCTGCAGACGCCGCCCGGGTCCTCGCAGGTGCCCTGGCAGCAGTAGCCCTGGAGCCCGCCGGAGGTCTGGCAGGTCGTCGAGTCGTGCGCGGTCACGCCCGCGCCACGCGCCGGGCAGACCAGCGTCTCCGAGGAGCAGATGATCTGGCACGCCGCGCCCGGGCCAGCCGCGCCGCAGTCGGTCGCGGCCGAGCACGGCTTGCGCAGCACCGGGCGGCGATCCCAGCTGGTGGCGCTGTCCGCCTGCTCCCCCTGACCGATGCCGAAGGGGTAGAGGTCGTCGCGGGTGACCATGTTGCTCGACGGACGCACCGTGAGCGTGCCGTTCAGGGCGTAGAGCGAGCCGAGGAGCGTGCCGGTGCCGGCGCTGTTGTCCTGCCAGGCCGGGACGCCCGAGGCGAGCTCCCAGTGGCCCGACAGCATGAAGCGCACGTTCAGGATGGCCGTCTCGATGGCCTCCGAGAACTGCCCGGTGTTGGCGCGCGGGAAGACGTTCGAGTTGATGAACTGGTACTGGCCGCCGGAGAGGCAGGACGCCTCGACCTGGCGAGCGTCACGGCCGGGGTAGCCGAGCGACTCGAACTGCACGAAGTGGATGCGGATGGGGTTGTCGCTGTTCGGGTCGATCTTCCCGAGGACGTCGTCCGCGGTCGTCGTGCTGCAGGCGCTCTCGCAGGCCGTCGCGTTCTCGCCGGCCGCGCAGGTGTCCGGCCCGTCGCTGATGACGAGGATGTGGTCGCCCCGCTTGAGGTCGTTCAGGTTCGTGAGGAAGTCGTACGCGAAGTCGATGCCCTCCCAGAGGGTCGAGCGGCCCTCGGCGGTGCCGCCGTACGAGTCGAGGGCGCCCGCGCCCGTGCCGTTCCAGATCGAGACGTCCGACTTGCCGAAGCAGGTGTTCAGGTCGTTCTGGAGGTCGCCCTGGGCGAGGCTGCAGGGGACGACGAGGTGGTTGGTGAACTTCTCGCTGAAGAGCAGCACGCCGACCTTGTCGTTGGGGTTCAGCGTGCGGATGAAGCGCTTCACCGCCGCGATGCGGATGTTCTGGAAGTCCGACGCGATGGACTTGATGTCGGACGCCGGGATGAAGCTCCCCGGGCGCGCCTCGAGGTTCTGGCGGTTCGCGTCCTGGAGGACGAGGCCGACGTTCGAGCCGCTGAAGTCGACGAGGACGATGATGTTGTGGCCGTCGCCGCGCTTCGCGTTGTTCGCCTCGTAGTGGACCTCGTCGAGGCTGAACGACGGGTTCGCCGCGCCCTGGCAGGTCGCGGTGCCGGCGGGGTCGAAGTGCGGCGCCGAGTCGATGCAGTCGACCTGGAGCTGCAGGTTGCCCTCGTTCGTGAGGTTGATGTCGTCGGGGAGGCCCCCGCCGACCGTGCGGCCGTCGACCACGTCACCCGGGCGGATGCCGAGATCCTGGTCGGAGCCCTCCTTGCGCTGCGTCGAGATGAACGCGACGTTCGTGATGATGCCGGTCGCGCTCGCGTCGCTGCAGACGCGGTCCCAGGTGCCCTGGGCGTTCTGCTTCGCCGGCCACGCGCTCACGATCATGGCGCGGTCGAAGAAGATGAGCTGCGGGAAGATCTTGGCGGTCGAGTCGCAGCCGCCCACGAGCAGCGGGAGGGTGAGCGCCGCCGCGGTGACGGCGCCGAGGGCGCGGAGGCGCCCCGTCATTCGAGTCGTTGGTCCAGCCACGGGGTTCGAGCTCACTCGCCTCACTCCAGGTACCTGGGTTGTCGGGACGCCTTGCGGATGGCGGGCGGCCCGTTGGGCCGCTTGTTCCGCGCCACCATGCAAGTCCCCAGGGGTCAACGCAAACGGGCGCCAAACGAAGCAACTTCTTTCGTTGCCGCGGGGGAAGTTGTCAAGCCAGAAATGCGGGCGAGAGCGCGCCAGGCGCGGGGTCGGGAGGGCCCCCGAGGGTCCCGTCCGGGGCGGGGTCTCCGGGCCCTGGTTCGTCTTCCCGAACCGGGATCCGGGATGGCCTCGGAGGCCGCTCTGGGGGCCCCCGTATCGGCCCGGTTTCGCCCGGGGAATCGAACATTGACTCGCTGTTGGCCGAGTGCGTAAGGTTCGCGCTCTAAGGCCGAGCCTCCCGATGCGCGCTTCGGGACGCGAGGCGGTTGCCGGGCGCCGGCCCGACAGGAAGGAAAGACGAATGAAGCAGCGTAGCTCGGTGTGGGCGTTCGGACTCGTCGCGGCCATCGTGGCCGGCGCGGGGGCCTGCGGCACGGATGGCGGCGGCAGCGGACCCGGACCGGACCGGGTCGCGACCCTCGAGGTGAGCCGCGGCGGTCAGCCGCTCGTGAGCGGGGGGCTCGTCTCGGTCTCGCAAGGCTCCCTCGCGGTCGGTGAGTACGGGACGGTCTCGGATCTCCGCCTCATCAACACGGGCAACGACACGCTCGAGATCACGGCGATCAGCGTCGCCTCGGATCCGGCCGGTGTCTTCGCCGTCACCGACATCAACGGTGACCCGCTCCAGTTCCCGATCCTCATCGACTCGGAGAAGGGCCCGGACAACGGCAACCCCCTCACGGTCTGGCTCAGCATCGACATGACCCGGCCGGAGGACGGCTCGCCGACCGGCACGATCACGATCCGTTCGGACAGCGTCGTAAACGGCGTGTCCGCCCCGGAGCTGAAGGTCCGCCTCGAGGTGGAGAACAACCCCCCGCGCCTCCAGGTCTCGCCGGCGCAGGTCGACTTCGGCCCGGTCGCCCAGGACGTGCAGGTCTCGAAGCCGCTGACGCTGCTCAACAGCGGCGGCGACACCCTCGTCATCGACAGCTTCGTGCTGCGCGGGCACCAGGCGTTCTCGTTCGCGATCCCGCCGCAGTCGTGGCCCGTCAGCCCGGAGACCTCCGGCGCCGGCATCATGCTCGACGAGCCCATCGTCATCGAGCCCGGCCAGACGGTCCCCGTCGCGGCGCTCTTCAAGCCGACGAGCTCCGAGGCCGCCGAGGGGCAGCTCGTCCTCTACTCGAACGATCCGGCCGCCGTTCAGGGCACGGTCGTGAAGCTCCAGGGCAACGTCGGCGGCCCGTGCATCTCGGTGAACCCGAAGAAGGTCGACTTCGGCGGGAAGCTCGTCGGTCGCACCGCGCGCATCGAGGTCGAGGTGACCTCGTGTGGCGATCAGCCGCTCTCCATCAGCGAGCTCGTGCTCACGAGCGAGACGTCGGCCAACTTCGGCCTGTCCCTCGACGGCTTCGTCGCCGGCAGCACCGGGACGAACCAGCTCGGCCAGTCCGACCCGCCGGTGGTCCTCCAGCCGAACCAGTCGAAGACCTTCCAGGTCACCTACACGCCGGACCAGATCAGCCCCCTCGGGAGCGACGACCGGCCCATCCCGGACACGGGCGTCCTCCGCATCCGCTCGAACTCCTTCCAGTCGGTGCTCGACGTGGAGGTCCGCGGCTTCGGCGTCGAGGTCGAGTGCCCGACGGCGGTGATCGCGGTGCAGGAGGGCGAGGAGGTCATCCCGCAGACGAAGCTCCACCTCATCGGCTCGCAGAGCTACGCCGCGACCGGTACGATCGACCGCTACCAGTGGGAGGTCCGGCAGCCGGCGGGCTCGCAGTCGGTGTTCCTCCCGAGCGCGACCGCGGCGGACCCGACGTTCGAGGCGAACGTCGCGGGCACCTACATCTTCCGCCTGACGGTGGTCGACTCGAGCGGCACCGAGTCGTGCGTCCCGGCCGAGACGACCGTGCTCGTGAACCCGGACGAGGCCATCCACATCGAGCTCCTCTGGGACACGCCGAGCGATCCGAACCAGACGGACGAGGGGCCCGAGGCCGGCGCCGACCTCGACGTGCACTTCCTCCACCAGTTCGCGACCGGCGGCTACGATGGCGACGGCGACGGCAAGCTCGACGGGTGGTTCGACAGCCAGTTCGACTGCTTCTGGCACAACGCGAAGCCGAACTGGGGCTCCATCGACCCGACCGTCGACGACGATCCGTCGCTCGACCGTGACGACACCGACGGCGCCGGCCCCGAGAACGTGAACCTGAACTCGCCGGAGGACGGGAAGTCCTACCGCGTCGGCGTCCACTACTGGGACGACCACGGCTACGGCCGAAGCTACGCGACGCTCCGCATCTACATCTTCTCGACCCAGGTCTTCGAGGTGCAGGGTACGGAGCTCGTCGACAAGGACATGTGGTACGTCGCCACGGTCGACTGGCCGAGCGGTGCCGTGAACCAGGTGAAGGCCTGCGGCCGCACGCCGACGCCCTGCGTGACCGACGCGGACTGCACCGGCGGGCTCACCTGCGGGAACCGCATCGCGCCGAACTACGTGCACCCGCTGTACACGAACCCGAACTGACCTCGGCGGGCGCTTGGCGCCCGCAGTAAGCGACCTGCGGGCCGCTCTTCCGCGAGGGAGAGCGGCCCGCGTCGTTTCGGCGTGGCGGCGGTCATGACGCGGCGCGTCATCCGCCTCCGGGACGGGCACCTGCGCGTGGTTTCGGGCTCGAGACCGGCCCTGACGGCGGCTCCGCCTCATCACGCTAGGAATGGCGCGATCCTTTGGTGTAGTCTCCCGCTGCGCTGGCGCCCCTCGCCCCGAGGCGGGCGTAGCGCGACCCCTGAGTCATCCTAAGTCGAAGACGTAGACAGACGCATTGTCGTTCGAGGTCACGATGGGCATGCCACCGACCCGCATCCTCCGGAACACCGGTCTCCTCTCCGCGTTCGCCGCGCTCCTGGCGTTGTCGGGCGCATGTAGCGACTCGAAGGACGGCGGGACGGGCATCTCGAAGGGCGAGAACATCTCCATCGAGGTGACGCCGAACCCGGTCGCCTTCGCGACGGTCGTCGTCGGCGGGCACGACGAGCGCGTCGTGACCGTGCGCCACTCCGGCGAGAGCGGGACGCTGAAGCTCAAGAAGCTGACGCTCAAGTCGGAGAGCTCGGAGTTCACGCTCGTGCAGCCGGCCGTCTACGAGCTCGCCGCCGGGGAGACGACGACGTTCACGGTGCAGTACGACCCCACCGACCAGACGCTCGACTCCGGCGTCGTCGAGATCGAGACGAACGTCGCGACCGACGGCGGCTCGCTCGTCGTGGAGGTCCCCATCGAGACGCTCGCGCAGGGCACGACGCTCCGCATCGCGCCCGACCCGGTCGCCTTCGGGGACGTGGAGTCCGGCCAGAGCAAGCCCGTGACGGTGAGCGTCATCAACTTCGGCGGCGACACGGTCACGGTGACCGGCGTGAACGTCTCGCCGGGGGCCGACCACGACTTCTCGCTCACGAGCGAGCCGCCGCTCGGCGACTACGACCCGGCGGAGAGCTTCACGGTCCAGGTGACCTACTCGCCGACCAACGGCGGCGCCGACACCGGCAACATCGAGGTCGTCTTCGAGTCCGGGGGCCAGCAGAAGACGGTCAGCGCGCTCCTCACCGGGCGTGAGGTCGGGCCGCAGCTCGTGCCGTTCCCGAACCCGGTCGACTTCGGCTGGCGCACCATCGACGTGCCGGCGGACCTCCCGCTCAACATCTCGAACCAGGGCGCGAAGCCCCTTCGGATCACGGGGATCTCGATGGCCCCGGGCAGCAGCGACACGGTCGAGGTCGTGGGCGCGCCCACCGGGGAGACGGTGCTGAACCCCGGCGCGGGCGTCCTGCCGCTGACGGTGCGGTTCACGCCGAGAGCCGACATGATCCAGACGACCGGCCCCATCGCGACCATCCACGTCGAGAGCAACGACACGCAGAACGAGGGGCCGTTCCCGATCATGGTCTTCGGGCGCGCCGAGGCGCCGCTCCTGCAGGTGAACCCGCCGGAGTCGGTCGACTTCGGCTTCGTCGCGCAGAACCTGACGACGCAGCGCGTCGTGTCCCTCTACAACGCGGGCAGCGCGCCGCTGACGGTCTCGTCGATCGAGCTCGTCGACAACGCGACCGGCGAGTTCGCCCTCGTCGAGGACGCCTCCTGGGGCCCGCTCGCCGCGTCGCCCTCGAGCGGCACGCTCGAGGCGGGCGCCTACAAGGAGGTGCGCGTCACCTTCAAGAACGAGGGCGCCTCGAGCGGCACGCAGTTCGGCGGCCTCATCATCCACTCGAACGACGGGCAGAAGCCCGACTGGCGCGTGAACCTGAAGGCGGCGCGCGCGGGCTCGCCGACCTGCACGATCACGCTCACGCCGTCGCAGCTCGACTACGGGACCGTGCCGCGCGGCTTCAAGAAGACCCTCACGATGCACCTCGTGAACACGGGGTCGGGGGACTGCTCGTTCCACTCGGTGCTCATCAACGACTGCATCGGCTTCTTCGGCTCGGCGTTCGGCTCCTGCGACGACCCGACGACCACGCAGCAGATCAGCGGCACGAGCCAGTACTACAAGGCGACGCGCTACCCGCCGGCGGTGCAGGGGGGCCTCAAGGCCGGCCAGAGCTACGACATCGAGGTCACGTTCACCCCGCCCGACACCGCCCCCATCTTCGGTGACGACCTCGTCGACTACGCAGCGCTCCTCGCGGTCCGCGTCATCGATCCCTACTCGGGCTCGACGACGCCGGTCATCTACCCCGGCCCG
Organism: Deltaproteobacteria bacterium; assembly: GCA_020632715.1. Classification (GTDB taxonomy): domain Bacteria; phylum Myxococcota_A; class UBA9042; order PHBI01; family PHBI01; genus JACKFA01. Next base: position 296,018 of record JACKFA010000008.1, on the reverse strand, counting down.
TCGACTGGCGGGCTCTCTCCCTACACGCCGAACCTCCACGCGAAGTCGGGCGTCGCGAAGCTCGCGGTGCTCCCGCAGGAGGTCGCGTTCGGGCTCGTCACGGTCGGCTGCCACAGCCAGACGACGACCGTCACGGGCTACAACATCGGCACGGCCCCGCTCGACGTGACCGACGTGAAGCTCGAGGGCTGCTCGCCCGAGTTCCGGCTCAAGAGCGGCCCTGGGCTCCCGCTCACGCTCAACCCCGACGGGAGCGACGAGTGGGAGGTCGTGTACATCCCGCAGGACGTCGGCGACGACTCCTGCACGCTCGCGTTCTACACCGACAGCGACACGCCGACGGTCGTCGTCCCGCTCTCGGGTGCGGGCACCTACGACACCGAGCAGACCGACGAGTTCGTCCAGACGGCGGGCGCGCTGGTCGACGTGCTCTTCGTCGTCGACAACTCGGGGTCCATGAGCGAGGAGCAGAACAACCTCGCCACCAACTTCCACTCCTTCATCCAGACGGCGTCGCAGTGGAGCACGGACTACCACATCGCGGTGACGTCGACCGACATGGACTCGGACGTCGGCAAGCTCCTCGGGAACCCGAAGTACGTGACCTCGTCGAACTGGCAGTCGTTCGAGCAGAACGTGCGCCTCGGGACGAACGGCTCGGGCACCGAGCAGGGGCTCGCGGCGGCGCAGGCGGCGCTCTCGCTGCCGAACACGTCGGACTCGCACATCGCCTGCACGGTCGACACCGACTGCGCCGAGCCCGACCGCTGCCAGGCCGGCTTCTGCGGCGGCCCCAACCGCGGGTTCATCCGCTCGGACGCGACGCTCGAGGTCGTCTTCGTGTCGGACGAGGAGGACAGCTCCCCGGCGGACCTCAATTTCTACATCAACTTCTTCAAGAACATCAAAGGCTTCTACAACGACAACCTGTTCCACGCGCACGCCATCGTCGGCCCGGCCGGCGGCTGCAGCAGCAGCTACGGCGACGCGAGCGCCGGGCTCCGCTACATCGACGTCGCGAACCAGACGGGCGGCCAGGTCGGCAGCATCTGCAGCCAGAGCTTCGCGTCGGCGCTGTCGAGCATCGGCAGCGTGGCGTTCGGGCTCCGGAAGCAGTTCTTCCTGTCGCGCCTCGCGGACCCGTCGACGGTGACCGTGAAGGTCAATGGTGCCGCGTGCCAGGGGCAGGGCGGGGCGGCGTGGCGCTACGACGGCCCGTCGAACTCGGTCATCTTCAACGAGACGGGCTCCTGCATGCCGCAGGAGGGGCAGACCATCCAGATCCACTACGAGACGCTCTGCCTGCTCGAGTAGGCCGCAGCGTATCGTGACGCCCGCGAGAGCCGGGCGGCGGGGATCGCCCTGCCGCGCCGGCTCTCGCCGTCTCCGGGGCGAGGCGTGGGTATCGCGCCACGACGGCCGCGGGGGCCCGGTCGAGCGCGCTCGGCGCGTCGGCCGCGGCGATGGACATTCACGTTGAGTCGCGCCCGGGGTGCCGCTAGACTCCGGCCTCCGCGACCCCCCTCGGAGGCTCTCGATATGACGTTGCTGCGGACCCGCACCCCCTCGCTGACGACGCCCGCGCTCCTCGCGCTCGGCGCCGCGCTCGCCGTGACGGCGTGCTCCGACAACCTCTCGACCGGCACGTTCCCGCGCATCGAGCTGCAGGTGCAGGGGCAGAACTACGAGACCGACGGCACGGTCGACCTCCCGACCCAGGCGACGCTCGACGTCGTCACGAACGTGGAGATCATCAACCCGGGCAGCGAGGACCTCACCATCGAGGACATCGCGTTCGACCGCGACCCGGACACGAGCGCGCGGCTCAAGAACCCACAGGTGGAGCTCGAGTTCCAGGGCGCGACGAGCGGGAGCTTCCCGGTCGACATCCGTCGCGGCGGGGCCGATAGCTACAAGTTTTCGGTGCGATATGTTCCGCCTCAGAAGCTCGGCCTCCCGCTGACCGACCTCTCGGACTCGGTCGTCGTCATCCGGTCGAACGCGCGCTCGCGTGACGGGAAGTCGAAGGTCACGGAGATCCGCCTGACCTTCCAGTTCAAGTCGGAGGTGGCGATCCCCCAGGTCTCGCCGTCGAACTACGTGTTCACGAACGCGACGGTGGCGAAGCCCGAGCGGCAGGACTTCTTCATCTCCAATGGCGACGGCGCGACCCAGTCGTTCAAGATCCTCGGCGTCGCGCTCGAGTCGAGCACCTCCGAGTTCACCCTGATCGGGGCGCCGTCCTCGGGGACGACGGTCCTCGCGCCGGCGGATCCGGGCTACGCCGAGGTGAAGTTCACGGTGCAGTACGCGCCGACGGACGACACGCCCGACACCGCGGCGATCGTCGTGACGACGGACGTCCCCGGCTCGACGACGCTGCGGGTGCCGCTCTCGACGGCGCTCTCCGTGGGCTCGTACAGCCTGTCCTTCGATGACGCCAAGCGCTTCGACTTCACGAACGTGACCCAGAAGACGAGCCGCAACGTCATCATCTCGAGCGACGGCCCCGGCCCGATGACGGTGAAGACGCCGCACATCGAGCCGACCGAGGCGCGCGACGACTACACGTTCAAGGCCTTCATCCCGGCGACGACCGCGGGCGGGACCGACACCGAGGTCACGAGCTGGCCGCGCGGGCTCGCGGTCGGGAAGTCCATCCGCATCGAGGTCACCTTCGACCCGCCGAACGACGGCACCGAGACGGCGAACGGCCAGATCGTCATCCCCTACGAGAGCCCGGACCCGGGCGAGATCTCCATCGACCTCTTCTCGGGCGCGCCGAAGTCGAAGATCGTGCTCGCGCCGAGCACCCAGAACCTCTACGTGACGGGGAGCGTGTCGAACGGCGACACCGGGACGCGCCGCGTGGTCGTCTACAACGAGGGCAACGGCCCGCTCCAGCTCATCGCGGCGGAGACGAAGTCGCAGTTCGGGGTCTCCGAGATCTTCCAGCTCGAGAGCGCCTTCACGGCGACGACCGTGCCGTCGAACGGCATCGCGTTCATCAACGTGACCTACGATCTGTCGCACCTGTCGTCGTCGACGGCGGTGGCCTCGGAGTACCTCGAGCTCACCTACTTCGACGACTTCACGGGCGCCAACGAGACGAAGACCTTCGCCCTCATCGCGGGCGGGGCGAACGGCCTCGAGCTGCCGGTCGCGTCGCTCGGGCAGGCGGCGGACTACGCGGGCTACGAGGTCGGCGACAACGTGACCCTCGTCGCGAGCGGCTCGACGCCGGGCGCCGGCACCTTCGACAGCACCCAGAAGCCCTACGTCTTCTACGTGACCGGCAAGCCCGCGGGCTCCACGGTGCGCCTGAACACGCAGAGCGGCGGCCCGTCGGCGACCTTCGTGCCGGACGTGGCGGGCACGTACACGTTCGAGCTCGTCGTGTTCTCCTCGATGAGCGGCGACCTCCTGTACTCCTCGCCCGCGACCGTCACGTTCGACGTCGCCCCCGCGCCCTGAGCGACGGCGTGGCCGACATCCTCTGGCTCAAGGTCCGCTTCCGCGACGACGAGGTCTTCGCGCAGGTGGACGGGAAGGGTGAGCTCCTCGCGGACGCGCAGGGGCTCGTGGAGTTCCGCTACCAGCCGGGCGGTAAGAACTACCGTTCGCGGGCCGACCGCTTCGCGACCATCCCGGGCGCCAAGCCGGGGGAGCTGCCGGCTGCCGCGCCCAAGGCGGCCGCGCGGCCGGCGAAGGCGGCGGGGGCGAAGCCGACGGCGGGCGGCGCCGGTGGTGCTTCGGCGCTCGGTGGACCCGGCCGCGGCGTCACGTTCGCGGCGGGAGGCGGCGGTCGCGCCGACGCGCTCCGCTTCTGGACGGACGGCGCGTGCTCCGGGAACCCGGGGCCGGCGGGGTCCGGGGTGTTCGCGGAGCTCGGCGGGACGACCTGGGAGCTCTCGGAGTATCTCGGGCACACGACGAACAACGTCGCGGAGCTGACCGCGATCCTCCGCGCGCTCGAGCGCGTGGAGGACCCGACGCGGCCGGTCGACATCCTGAGCGACAGCGAGTACGGCCTCAAGGTCGCGGCGAAGATCTACAAGGCCAAGAAGAACCTCGACCTCGTCGAGGGGATCTGGTCGCAGCTCGGCCGCTTCAAGGACCTGCGGCTCGTCAAGGTGCCCGCGCACGTCGGCATCCCAGGCAACGAGCGAGCCGACGAGCTCGCGCGGCTCGCCATCACGAACCGCGCGACCGCGTCCGTGGAGCGCTGAGCGCCGTCGTCAGGCGCGCCGCGCCGGTTCACCTGAACAAACTTGACGACGTGACGCGCGTTCAGTAGAACCGGGGTCGGGTGTCATGCCCCGCACACCGCCCCCGGAGGACCCATGCAGACGCGCCAGAAGCTCACGAGCCGCCAGCAAGAGGTGCTGGACTTCATCCAGACCCGCATCGCCAAGGACGGCTACCCCCCGACGATCCGCGAGATCGGCGAGGAGCTCGGGATCAAGTCCACCAACGGGGTGAACGACCACCTGAAGGCCCTCGAGCGGAAGGGATACCTGAACCGCACGGAGGCGAAGAGCCGCGCGTGCGTGCCGGTGGGGCTGAACGAGGACATGATCGAGGTCCCGGTGCTCGGGCGCATCGCGGCGGGTCTGCCGATCCTCGCTCAGGAGAACGTGGAGGACACGGTCCGCATCGACCGCTTCTTCCTCGGGAAGAGCCAGGAGGTGTTCGCGCTGCGGGTCGTCGGGGAGTCGATGATCAACGACGGCATCCACGACGGGGACTTCATCTTCGTCCAGAAGCAGAAGACGGCGAGCCGGGGCGCCATCGTGGTCGCGCTGATCGAGGACGAGGCGACGGTGAAGCGCTACTACCCCGAGGGGGACCGGATCCGCTTCCAGCCGGCCAATGACAACATGCAGCCCATCTACGTCAACGCGCGCGACTTCCGCGAGACGCAGATCCTCGGGATCGTGGTCGGGGTCTACCGCCGGATGAACTGAGCGGGCGCGACCGCGAGGCGCCGCGCGAGGGTCGAGCCCGCGGGCCGACGCGGGATCGGTTCGCACGGGGCTCAGGAGCGGTTCGCACGCGGCTCGGGAGCGGTTCGCACGCGGCTCGAGAGTGAGCCAGGGACCCGGAGGGGGCGCGCCAACGGGGCTCCTCCGCGCTACTGCCTTCGTGCCCGTGGTCCGCTCCCTCGGGGCGAGCACCCGGAGGAGGCGCGGCGACGGGGCTCCTCCGTGCTACTCCGTGCGTGCCTTCGTGCCCGTGGTCCGCTCCCTCGGCGCGACCAGTGCTCGTGGACCGGGATCGAGGGCGAGGCGTCTTGGGCGCGATCTCCTCGCTCCCTCCGCACGACCATGGCCCGAACCTTCGGCGCAGCGAGCTCCGAGCGAGCAGTGACCAAGGCCGAAAGGCCCTGATGGCGCTCTCCCCGCTGCTCCCTCCGTGTCTCCGCGCCTCCGTGGTCCGCCCCTTCGGTTTGGCGAGCTCGAAGCGGGTCGTGATGACGGCCGAAGCGCCCGAATGGTCGGGTGGGGGCGCGTTCGTCGGAGCCGTCGACACGGCCCGGAGATGCCGGGCCCAGGTCATCGCCGGAACCAACGTCGCCGCCCTCAGCGTGCGCCTTGGCCTCAGCCGGGGCCCGCGAGCGGCGCTACGGGCGGCGGCGCTTGATGGCGACCTTGAACATCCGCTTCCGGCCCTCGGGCGCCGCGGGCGTGAGCTCGAGCAGCCCCAGGTGGAGCTCCACGGTGCGGCCGCTCTCGAGGCGGATGGTCATGCGTTCGTCGCCGTCGTTCGCGGTGACCTGGCAGCGACCGAGCGTCGGGTGCAGGAGCAGGTCACCCTCGCGGATGTCGAGCTCGTGGTGGTCCATCCCCTTCGGGCGCTCGCGCGGCGGCGGCTCGGCGTCCGCGACGACCGCGGTCGGCGCGAGCTGCACCGTGTTGTCCTCCTTCCGCGGGGGTGGTCCGCTCCCGAACTCGACATGGAGCCACGGCTCGAGCCCGGTCTTCGCGTCCTCCGCCCGGTAGAGGCGGATGTCGTCCTGCGTGGCGAGCTCGAACTCGACGAGCATCACCTCGCCGGCCACGAGCTCCCCGGACAGCACCCCGGCCGCGCCCTCGCGCGCGCCGATGGCGTGGACCGTCACGACCGTCTGCCGCTCCCTGAGCGACACGTTCCCCCGCAGCGACACCGCGTGGAACATGCCTGGGTGCTGCGTCGGCTCACGATACGCGCGCCGCGCCGGGTCGAAGGTGCGCAGCGACACGTCCTTCAGGTAGCCGACGGCGCTGAACGACGCGCAGAAGATGGCGTTGTCGACACAGATGCTGAGCAGGGAGTCGACGACGTCCGTGCCGGCGTTCAAGCAGCCGACGAAGGTCCGCCGCTTGTGGGTCTGGGTGATGATCATCCCGTCGTGCCTCGGGCTCGCTGAGCGGCGGCGGTTGGGGAGCCTCGGGAGCAGCCGCTCCGCCGGATCGACCCTCGCGCCCGCGCGCCGGGGGCCACAGTAGCCGCGGACCCCACGAGCGTCAAACACGCGCACCATGGGGATCCATGCCGCGAAGGGCGGCCGCTCGGTGGGCGGGGCCGCGACTCTCCCCCCACCCACCGCGTCGCGTCAGAACTTGGTCTTCACGAGCTTCCAGGCGTCCTCCTCGTGGAGGAACGTGAGCTCGGTGATGGCGCCGCTCTTACCGACCGCGAGGATCGCGCGCCCGTTGCCGAAGTCGGTCGTCACGTCGCGCTTCGGGTCGCGGAGATCCACGATGTCGACCCCGAAGAACACGTGCTCGTAGCGCACCTTCTGCACCGTCCCGCCCGGCGCGGGCAGGGTGGAGGCGTCGAGGAGCTCCCGCCCGCTCGCGCCGATGCTCGCCCCGCGCTCGTCGAGCGCGCGCTGCGTCGGCGTCGCGAGGAGCCGCCAGACCGTGGCGGAGTCGTCCTGCATCAGCGCCTGATGGAGCCGGCGCGCCGCGAAGAGCGGGGACGCGGCCGGATCATCCGGCGCGGACGCCCCGATCAGCTGGTAGACCTCGGGGTCCTCGCCCTCGAGCGGGACGATCTCCGGCGACGCGCAGCGCGCGAGCGCGATCACGGAGAGCGCGAGCCCGACCGCCGCCGCCGCGAGGCGGGGCAGGGCAGGGCGCGCGGCGCGCGGGGCGCGCGGTGGGAAGTCGGTCGGGAGCGCCGTCGGGCGCGGTGCGAGCATCATGGTGCGAGCTTTTTCACCGCTTCCCACGTGCCTGTAAAGGGGTTGCCTTCCTGACCGTCGCTCTCGAAGTGACCGAGGAAGTCCCCGTCCTCGATGCGATCCACCTTCAGATCGCTGTCGTCGTCGCGGATCGTCGCGTGTCCGCTGAGCCGCAGCTGCGAGTCGATCGCGAGCCCGCCGAGGATGAACGTGACCGGCGACACGATCGTCGTGACCGCGCTCGTGCAGAAGTTCTCGACCTGCTCCTCGCTGATGCTCACGGGCCCGATCCCCCAGCCGCCGATCGCCTGGCCGATCGCGTGGCAGTTCACGAAGGAGAGCACGGCGTCGACGAGGTTGTGCTCCCCCGAGAGCGCGGGCAGCACCATCTCGTTCAGCACGAAGATGATGAGCTTGCCGTAGTTGATCTTGATGGTGTGGTTGTCGATGTCGAGCTGGTCGAAGTCCTGGAGCGACGCCGTGAAGCTCCCCTCGACGATGTCCATCGGGAACTCGGTGTTCTGGAAGTCCGCGAGCGAGAAGACGTAGCGCCCGCACGCCGGGTCGTAGCCGGGCTGCCCCTCGGCCGGGCAGCCGTAGCGCCAGCGGAGCACGATCCCGTTCCAGAACAGCACCCCCTGCACGCGATAGTCGCTCCCGAGCTTCGAGATCCGGAGCTCCGCGAGCATCTCGAGCCGGTTCACGACCTGCGTCAGGTCCTGCCCGACCGTGAGGATGCTCTGGATCCAGCTCGGCGAGTGGTTGAACATCCAGTCGTCGATGACGTCCGCGACGGCGTCCTCGAAGAGCCCGAACACAGCGTTCGTGATCCACTCGCCGACGTAGGCCGCCGCGAGCTTCTTGACCTGGTCGATGAGGAAGTGGCCGGGGCTCGAGAACAGGAGCGAGATCGAGTCGACGAGGTCCCCGAGCGCCCCCGGGATGGCCCCCGTGAAGTCGAAGACGCTGTCCGAGTCGTACGTGCCCGTCGGGTTCAGCGTCAGCAGGTACATGGTCAGCGTGACCTTGTTCTCCTGGCCCTCGACGACCACGATCCCGTCGAGGCAGCCGGCCGCCGCGAGGGTCCCTCGCTGCGACTCCGCCGTCGCGAACACCGTGAAGCGCTTCCCGACCGGCAGGTTCGTCCAGAGCGCGTCCCCCGCGCCCACGCCGAGGAGCGTCTTCTCGCCCACGACGTCCGTCGGCGGGTTCACGGCGTTCAGCTGCCCACAGGTGTAGGCGCCGTCGACGAGCCGCATGTGGACGTTCCGCACGGCGATCGGCCCCTCGTAGGCCAGGGCGACGCGGATGTCCCCGCGCGGCGCGTCCGCGACGAAGGCCCCGAAGCGGACGCTCGCCGCCTGCGCCGAGCTGACCTCGATCTCGTAGCGCACGTTCGCGACCGCGCCGGCGCGCAGCGTCACCGACGCGACACCGCTCGCGTCGGTGTAGGCCTGGAGCGACGAGAGCGACGCGTCCCCCAGGTCGCCGCCCGTCGCGATCGCGAACTTCACCCCGGCGCTCTCTGCCGGGCCGCCCGCGGCGTAGTCGATGACCTTCACGCGGATCGTCGCGGAGTCGGTCACGCCGAGCTGCAGGTCGCGCGACGTGTCGTGGAGCACGATGATCTCGCGCCCGGTGGGGGTGACCGTCGTGCCGCCCGTGTCGTCGCCGCTGCCGGGGAGCGTGTCCGAGCCGGGCGCGAGCGTGTCCGACCCGACGCCGCCGCCCCGCGCGACGACGCGATCGTCGCCGCAGCCCGCCAGCGCCGCGGCGATGGCGAGCGCCGACAGCCAGCGAGCGGCCTGCCCTCCCGAGGTTCCACGCGTCATCGTCGCCTCCTGAGCGCCTCGCGTCGCATCGATCGATGCGCCACTATAGTGGGCGCGCCGCCCCATCACAACGACGGCGACTGCCGCGGCGTCGGCTCCGCGACACCGGCGGCTGATCGGGTCGCCGGCGCGGCGGGCGCGACGGTCCCCCGGAGAGGCCCGCCGTGGGCCGCGTCCACGCGATGTCCTGGGGTGCGGTTGACCGCCCCGGGCGCGCTGCTATAATCCCGTTGCAATCTGCCGCATGGCAAATTCTTAATTGGTATCAACGACTTAGGTCAGCCCTACGGGCACCGAACCGCAACGAGGAGCGGGAGATGAGTCAAGGCTTTCAGCAGCTGGTTTCCGTCCTGGAGTCCCGTTACGACTTCCAATCCGCGCGGACGATGGCTCGCGAGGCGCTCCAGGCTGCGGGTCTGAAGGAGCAGGACAAGTACTCGAAGGACGAGCTCCAGCAGTTCGTCGACGGGTTGTCCCGCGTCGGCTCGCACCTCGACAACGTCTACTCGACGCTCGGCGTCGGGCCGACGGGCGCACCGGCCCCGGCCGCTCCGGCGCCGGCCCCGGCCGCGAAGGAAGAGCCGAAGGACGACAAGAAGTCCGACGCGAAGGACGACAAGAAGGCCGACGCGAAGGACGACAAGAAGTCCGACGCGAAGGACGACAAGAAGGACGACGCGAAGGACGACGGCGGCGACGACGACAAGAAGGGCGGCAAGAAGAAGTAGCCCGGGCTCGCTCGCTCCTCACCCGGGGAGCCGGCGGGAGGTCGCGGATCGAGTCGCCCTCGAGGGCGGCGCGATGCCGCGCGCCTCATGACGCCGACCCCGGAGTCCTCGACGGGTTCCCCACGGCCGAGCGGCCGTGGGGGCCACGTTCGCGTCTCTGTCCGCCATCGTGCACAGCGCCGGACCGGCCGGCGGTCTCGAGGCGCGACAGAACGCGCGGACAGGGCGGCGTCCTGCAGCGCCACCGCCACGGGTGTCCGGTCTCACCGGGTGGCCCGCGTGGAGTCGGGAGGTCGCGAGCGCGCCTCGCCTCCGCCCTCCGCGCGGCGAGGCGCCGCCGCGCTATCGTCGCGCGTTCGCGAGCGCGACCTGGCAGAGGAACTCGGCGACCTCGAGGTGCCGGTTCGCCTCGAAGAGGCTCGCGCCCCAGGCCGTGAGCCCGTGCCCCGCGATCAGGAGCGCCGGCACCTCCCGCGGCGCGGCCGCGTAGTAGCGCCCCACGTCGCGCGCGATCGCGGGGACGTCCGCGTGGTTCTCGAAGACCGGCATCACGGGGCGCGCCTCGGGCGACCAGAGGTCCCAGCCCTTCACCATCTCGAGCCCCTCGAAGCGGAGCTCCCCCACGACCCCGGCGGCGTGTTGCAGTGCAGCATCGACCGGCGCTTCGCCGCGTACGAGGCTGCTCGCGACCGTGTGCACGTGCACAATGACGCGCGCCGTCGCCACGGCCTCGTAGAGCGCGAGGTGGATCGACGTCTCGGCGCTGGGCCGGCCGCCCGGCGGCCCCGCGACGAGGGCGCCGCCGAGGTCGACCGTCACGAAGTCGTCCTCACCGAGCTCGCCCTTGTGGCGGCCCGACGCCGTGATCGTGATCCGGTCACCGTCGCGCCCGCTCAGGTTGCCGCACGTCCCGAAGAGCCAGCCTCGCGCGTCGTAGCGCTGCCCGAGGCGCATGAGCCCGCGCCGCAGCTCGCGCGTCGCCGCGTCGAGCCCCGGGACCCCGCCGCCCGCGCTCACGCCGGGGAGCCGCCGGCCGCGGCCTCGTCCCGGTAGTGCGCGACCCAGCCCGCCGCGTCCTTGAAGATGCGGAGCGCCGTGATGTTCTTCGTGTCGTCGCAGTAGAACCAGTGCCACGCGCCGGCCGGCACGCTGATGTACTCGCCGGCCTCGATGAGCAGCAGGTACTGCCGCCCGACGTCGTCGAGGAAGCCGAAGATCCCCCGCCCTCCGACGATCGCGCGGATCTCGTCGTCGTCATGGCGGTGCACGCGGTCGAAGCGCGCGAGCGCCCCGTCCACGCCGGGGAGGTGAGGCCGGATCGCGACGACGTCGGCGCTCTTGTAGGGCGTCCCGTCGGCCACCGCCGCGAGCTTCGCGGAGAACGCGTCGAGGAGCGCCTGCTTGTCGGCGTCCGTCACCGTGTCCTGCGCGGCGATCGCGCTCACGTGGGCGGGCAGCTCCCAGCGCTCGAACGCGACCCCGCGCGCGCCGAGGAAGTCGGCGATGGCGGCGTCATCGGTGAGCGGCGGGGCGGTCCAGAGCGGGGTCAGGCGAGCCATCGAGCACCTCTCGGCGTGTCACACGGGGACGTCTCTCGTCGCAGCGCCCGCGGCGCGGACCTCAGGAGGCCGCGGCCCGGAGCGCCTCGGCGAGCTGTACGGCGTTCAGCGCCGCGCCCTTCAGCAGCTGATCACCCGACACGAGCAGGTTCAGCGTGTTGGCGCGCGACGGATCGAGCCGTACGCGCCCGACGAGCACGTCGTCCTTGCCCGACGCCTCGTTCGGCATCGGGAAGTGGTTCGCCTCGGGATCGTCGACGAGCTGCACGCCGTCGGCCGCGGCGATCGCCTCGCGCGCCGCCTCGACGCTCACCGCGCGGTCGAACTCGATGTTCACCGTGGCCGTGTGGGCGCGCAGGATCGGCACCCGCATGCAGGTCACGCTGACGGGCAGGTCCGCCATGCCGAGGATCTTCCGGAGCTCGGCGACGACCTTGTTCTCCTCGCCGTTGTAGCCGTTCCCCTCGACCGCCGAGTCGTGGCTGAAGAGGTTGAACGCGAACGGGTGGCGCAGGACCCGCGGCACGACCTCGCGCCCCGCGAGGTGATCGGCGGTCTGCACGAGGAGGTCCTCCATCGCGCGCGCCCCGGCGCCGCTCGCCGACTGGTACGTCGAGATGACGAGCCGCTCGACGTGGCCGAGCTTCGTGAGCGGCGCGACGGCGACCGTGAGGATCGCCGCGACGCAGTTCGGGTTCGCGACGACCCCGTCGTGCCCCGCGAGCGCGTCCGGGTTCACCTCCGGGACCACGAGCGGCACGCTCGGATCCATGCGGAAGGCCGACGAGTTGTCGACGACGAGCGCCCCCGCGGCGCGGGCGTGCGGGATGAGGTCGCGGCTGCGCGTGGCGCCCGCCGAGAAGAACGCGACGTCGACGCCTGCGAACGCGTCGGCCTTCGCCTCGACGACCGGGTGGTCCGCGCCGCGGAAGCGCACCGTCGTGCCGACCGACCGGGCCGACGCCATCGGGACGAGCCTCTCCACCGGGAACTCCCGGCGCTCGAGCACCGCGAGGAGCTCCGCGCCCACCGCCCCCGTCGCACCCACAATCGCTACCGTCACCACGTCGCTTCCTCCTGCCGTGTCTCTCGGGCCCACCCTTACCGTACCGCGGGGTGGCGTCAAGGAGTCCGTACGGTCCGCCGAGCGCGCCGGGGGCGAGGGAGCGCGGCGCCGGGCCGCCGGCTCCGCCGACTCGCGTCACCGCCGCGGCGGGATCTCCTAACCCCCGCCCGCCGGCTGTGGTAAAGGGAGCGCCGTGAGCCGCATCGCCCCCATCGAGGAAGCGCTCGAGGCCATCGCCGCCGGCCGCATGGTGATCCTCGTCGACGACGAGGACCGCGAGAACGAGGGCGACCTCGTCGTCGCCGCGGACGCCGTGACCGCCGAGCACATCGCCTTCATGGCGCGCGAGGCGCGCGGCCTCATCTGCCTCACGCTCACGGCCGAGCGCTGCGCCGATCTCCACCTCGAGCCCATGGTCGACCTCAACACGGCCCCGCTCGGGACGGCCTTCACGCGCTCCATCGACCACCGCCACCTCGGCGGCCTCGGCGCCACCGCGCGCGCCGCGACCATCCGCGCCGCCGTCGACGGCTCCGCCCGCGCCGAGGACTTCGTGAGCCCCGGCCACGTCTTCCCGCTCCGCGCGCGCCCGGGCGGCGTGCTCGTCCGCTCCGGGCAGACCGAGGGCTCCGTCGACCTCGCGCGCCTCGCGGGCCGTGACCCCTCCGGCGTCATCTGCGAGGTCATGGGCGCCGACGGCACCATGATGCGCCTCCCGAAGCTCCTCGAGTTCGGCGAGCGCTTCGACATCCCCGTCGCCACCGTCGCCGACCTCATCCGCTACCGCCTCCACCACGAGCGGCTCGTCACCTGCTGCTCGGAGGCCCGCCTCCCGACCGAGTTCGGCGAGTTCACGATCCGCTGTTACCAGGACTCGGTGAACGGGCAGGTCCACGTCGCGCTCGTCTACGGCGATCCCACCGCGAGCTCCCCCGCGCTCGTGCGCGTCCACCGCGCCGACACCGTCGCGGACGTCTTCGGCCTCGACTTCCTGCCGTCGCGCTCGCGCCTCGCGTGGAGCCTCCAGCACATGGCGAAGGAGGGCGCGGGCGTGCTCGTCTACCTCCGCCCCGACGGCGACGACGACCCGCTCGACGACCGCCTCCAGGTCTACGGCGCCCTCGCGCGCGGCGAGCGCCCGCCCGGCGGCTCGGGGATGGGCTTCCACGACTTCGGCATCGGCGCGCAGATCCTCCGTGACCTCGGCCTCTCCGAGATCCGCGTCATCACGAGCAGCCCGCGCGCCTTCAAGGGGATCTCGGGCTACGGGATCACCATCGTCGACTGGGTCCCGCTCGGCGACGCGCCACCCGCTGCGGAGCCCGCGAAGCCGTGAGCGAGGCCGCGCCGCTTCGCCCGGCCGCGACCCTCGTCCTCCTCGACGGTCCCGAGGACGCGCCCAGGACCCTCCTCCTGAAGCGCGCCGCGCAGAGCCCGTTCATGGCGAACGCCTGGGTCTTCCCCGGCGGGCGCGTCGACGACGCCGACCACGCCCCGGCCGCGGCGCCCGGCTTCCCGCCGGAGCTCGCCCAGATCATGTTGCAGCGCAGCATGGGTTTTGGTGAGGAGGCCGAAGCGCGCGCCCATCTCGTGTGTGCACTGCGGGAGACCTTCGAGGAGGCGGGCGTCCTCCTCGGCGCGACGGACGCGACCGACGCCGTCGTCGACGCCGCGCGCCGGCGGCTCCTCGCGGGCGAGACCACCTGGGACGCCGTCCTCGTCGAGCTCGGCGCGAGCCTCGCGTGGGACGAGCTCATCTACGGCGACCACTGGGTGACGCCGCCCGTCGAGCGCCGCCGCTACGACACGCGCTTCTACCTCGCCCGCGTCGGTGGCCGCGGCGCCGCCGCGATGCACGACGCGCACGAGACGACCGAGTCCGCCTGGCTCTCCGCCGAGGAGGCCCTCGCGCGCCACGCGACGGGCGAGCTCGGCCTGGCCCCCCCGACCTTCTGGCTCCTGACCCGCTTCGCCGAGCTCGGCACCATCGACGGGATCCTCACGTGGGCGGCCGCGCGGGACGTGATCCCGATGGCGCCCGCGGTGCTCCCGCGGAAGGGCGGCGGCGTCGCGATCGTCCTCCCGGGCGACCACGAGCACCCGACGTCCCCCGGCGAGGGGGAGCATCGGGTGGTCTGGGGCGGTCGGGGCTGGTCTCTCGTCCGCTGACGCGCGCGCCGCTCGAGCAGCCCGGGCGCGCGCCTCGTGACGCGGCACGCGGGCGCAGCCAGGCCGCTCGTCAGCCCTTCATCGCGAGCTCGAGCCGCTCGATGCGGTTCTTCAGCCGCTCGCTGACGACCAACATCGCGGAGACCGGGATCCGCTCCCGCAGGAGGTCCTGCACCTGCGCGGCGATGTCGGCGAGGCCACGCGCGGCGAGCCACGCCTCGGCCGTCTCCTTCGCGTCCCCGGCGAGCTGCATCCGCGCGAGCCGCGACACCGACGCGAGCAGCGCCCGGGCGAGCGAGTGCACGGCGACGTCGTCCCAGCGGTCGGGGTAGCTCTGGCGGCCGATCGCGAGCACGAGGTCGAGCACGCGCGTCTCGAAGCCGAGCCCGAAGTACACCCGCGCGACGTCGAGGGCCTTCATCCCGGTCTCGTGGGCGATCTTCGCGATGGGCACGGCGTGATCGACCCACGCCATGCGCGCGAGCCGCGCCGCGACGTCGCGATCGAGCCCCGGCGCCTGGAACGTCGCGGCCTCGTCCTTGATGGCGCGCTCGACGCGGTCGGGCACCACCCGGTAGAGCTGCTTCTCGAGCGCCGCGAACACCTCGCGCGTCGCCTCGAGGCGCGGGCGGTCCGAGAGCGACGCCGGCTCGGGGTTCAGCCACAGGAAGAGCCGCGTCCCGCGCGCGATGTGGTCCTCGATGCGGATGAGCGCCCGGTAGAGGCGGTCGGTGTCGATCCGCTCCTCCGCGCGGAGCGCATTCCGGAGCGCCGCCACGCCGAACACGTCCTCGATGAGCAGGTAGCCCGCCGCGATGTCGCTCGGCGGCCGCTCCGTCGCGATCGCGAGCGCCGGGAAGATGGTGATCCCGGACGCGTCGATGATGCGGTTGACCTGCTCGGTCGCCGCGATCTCGTTGAACAGCAGGTGCCCGGCGATGGCCTCGCGGTGCCGCTCCGCGATGGGGCGCGGGAAGTAGTCGAGGAGGAACGGGAGGAGCTCCTCGCGGTCGCCGATGGGGCGCCCGAGGAGCCCGCGGTAGACGTACATCTTCGTGTAGGCGAGGAGCTTCGCGAGCTCGGGCCGGAAGAAGCCCTGCCCGGTCGCGATCCGCTGCTTGATGATCTCGACGCTCCGCGGCAGGCGCTCGGCGTAGCGCGAGAAGCCGATCTCGTCGCGCAGGAACGCCATCGCGTGCACCGCGGTCCACGCGTCGTCCCGCGTGCGACGCTCGTCGAGCGAGATGGCGAGGCTCTGCCCCTCGTTGTTCGCGAGGACCTTGTCGCACGCGTCGTCGCCGACCGCGATGAGCTGCGTGTCCCGCTCGGGCCGCGAGAGCTCCCCGCGCGCGACGAGCGGGTTCAACAGGACCTTGAGGTTCACCTCGTGGTCGGAGAGGTCGACGCCGCCGCTGTTGTCGATGGCGTCGAGGTTCACGCGCCCGCCCTGGCTCGCGAACTCGACGCGCCCGCGCATCGTCATCCCGAGGTTCCCGCCCTCGCCGATGACGCGGCAGCGGAGCTGGTTGCCGTCCACCCGCACGCGGTCGTTGTCGCTGTCACCGACGTCCGCGTGCGTCTCGGTCGACGCCTTCACGTACGTGCCGATGCCGCCGTTCCAGAGGAGGTCGACGTCGGCCGTCAGGATCATCCGGATGAGCGCCTCGCCCGACACCTCGGTGAGCTCGGTGCGGAGCCGATCGCGCACCTCCTGCGAGAGCTTGATCGACTTCGCGCCGCGGTCGTAGACGCCGCCGCCGCGCGAGATGAGCGCCGGATCGTACATCGCCCACGACGACCGCTTCAGCTTGAAGAGCCGCTCGCGCTCGGCGAACGACGCCGCCGCGTCCGGGTTCGGGTCGATGAAGACGTGCCGGTGATCGAACGCGCCGATGAGCGCGATGGTCTTCGACGACAGGAGCCCGTTGCCGAAGACGTCGCCCGACATGTCGCCGATGCCGACGCAGGTGATCGGGTCCTTCTCCGGGTCGACCCCGATCTCGCGGAAGTGGCGCCGGACGCACACCCAGGCGCCGCGCGCGGTGATCCCCTTCTCCTTGTGATCGTAGCCGATGGATCCGCCGGAGGCGAAGGCGTCACCGAGCCAGAAGCCGTACGACTGCGAGATCGCGTTGGCCGTGTCGGACAGGTGCGCCGTGCCCTTGTCCGCCGCGACCACGAGGTACGGGTCGTCCTCGTCGTAGCGGACGACGCGCGGCGGGGGCGCGACCTCGCCGTCGACGATGTTGTCGGTGACGTCGAGGAGGCCGCGGATGAAGATCTTGTAGAGCTCGTCGGCCTTCGCGCGCGCCTCGGCCCAGTCCTCCGACGGCGTCTTCAGCACGAAGCCGCCCTTCGCGCCGACCGGCACGATGAGCGTGTTCTTGAGCATCTGCGTCGCCATCAGGCCGAGCACCTCGGAGCGGTAGTCGTCGAGGCGGTCGCTCCAGCGGAGCCCGCCGCGCGCGACCTTCCCGCCGCGGAGGTGCACGCCCTCGACGTCCGCGTGGTGCACGAAGATCTCGAAGAGGGGCCGCGGGCTCGGCATGTCGGTGACGGCCGCGCAGCGGAGCTTCAGCGAGATGAAGTGCTCCCCGTCGTCGTGCGAGCGGTAGAAGTTCGTGCGCACCGTCGACTGCACGTAGTTCAGGAAGGTGCGGAGGATCCGGTCCTCCTCGAAGCCCGCGACCTCGTCGAGGTGCCCGTAGAGGCGCTTCTCGATCGCCGCGCACTTCGCCTCGCGCTGCGCCGCCGAGAGCTCGCTGTCGGGGTCGAAGCGCGTCCGGAAGAGCTCCGCGAGATCGTGCACGTAGCCGCGGTGCGCGATGAGCGTCTTCTGGACGATCTCGCTCGTGAGCCCGCTCCCGACCTGCCGCGAGTAGAGGAAGTAGGCGCGGAGGACGTCCACCTCGCGCCAGGTGAGGCGCCCCGGGAGGAGCACGCGGTTGAGCCGGTCGCTCCGCATCTTCTTCTCGAAGACGGCCGTCAGCGCGTCGATGACCTCCTGCCGGTGCCCGAGGACGTCGGGATCGCCGCGCCGGATCCGCAGCGTGTTCGTCGTGAGGCGCTGGTTCGTGTGCTCGGGGGTGATGTCGAACGCGAACTGCTCGGCGACGACGATGCCGAAGTTGTCGACCACCGGGAGGATGTCGGTGAGCAGCAGATCCTTGGGGCTGTAGATGCGCAGGAGGGCGTCGCTCGGGTCGGTCGTCGACGGGAGGATGTCGAAGCGGATCCGCCCGTCCTCGATGACGCGCTCGATGTGGCGGATGTCGACCACCGCGGCGCTCACGTCCGTGACGTCGCCGTAGCCCTCGCCGAACGCCTCCGAGTACTTCTCGTAGAGCTCGGCGGCGACGCTGTCGCCGTACTCCTGCTCGAGCGCGCGGCGGAGCCGCAGCGTCCACGGGGTCCCGACGGCGACGAGCTTCTCCTCGATGGCGTGCAGATCGTGCGTGTCGAACGCGTGCGAGCCGGTCAGGTAGAAGTGGAGCGCGACCGAGCCGAACTTGCCGAGGTACACGCGGTGGTCGGCGTAGCTCGCGCCGAGCTCCGCCTGCAGCACCATCTGCAGGAGCGCGCGCAGGTCGTCCGAGTAGTGCTCCTTCGGGAGCACGATGAAGGCGTAGGCGCTGCGCGAGTCGGGCTGCGCGGCGATGTGCGAGCGGATCTCGCGGCTGTCGTCCGCGCTCACCGTCATCTCGATGAGGCTCTCGATGGCGGCGACGTCCGCCTCGAAGAGGTACTCGACCGGGAGCGCGTTGAAGGCGTGGACGATGCTCTTGTGCTCGTAGCTCGTCCGCACCGCGCCCGCGTGGTCGATGATGCGGCCGAGCTTGCGCCGGAGGATCGGGATCCCGCCGCCCGGCTCGCCGAGCCCCTTGAACGTGAACATGCCGTGGAGCACGAGGCCGCCCGCGGGCGCGCCGTCGTGGTCGAAGGTGCGGACGACGATCTCGTCGACCTTGCCGCGGCGGTGCAGCACGCTGTCGCTCGACGACTTGCGCACGCGCGCGAGCGGCCAGGTCAGCGAGTCGCTGCTCGCGAGGAAGGCGAGGGTCGCCGCGGTCGCCGGCCCCGAGGGCTCGCTCGCGCCGCGCGCCGCGCCGAGGCCCCGCTCGGGGACCGCGCGGTAGGCGCCATCACCGCCGCGCTCATAGGCGGAGATCCCCATGAACACGAAGTTCTCGTCGATGAGCCACTGCAGGAAGTCGCGCACCTCGGCGCAGTCGGCCGCCTTCTCGTCCTTGTGCGAGGACGCGAGGTAGTCGAACTCGTTCGCGCTGCCGCGGACGTCGCGGATCATCCGCTGGAAGTCCTGCACCATCGCCCGCGCGAGGCGCAGGCGCTGCTGGATCTCGGTCGCCACCTCGGCGTGGGAGAGGTTCGCCGGCCAGTCCACGTACCAGCGCGTGTAGCTCGACGTGCGCACGCCGGGGCCGGCGGTCGCGAACTCCTCGAGCGTGCCGTCGGCCGCGATCTTGGCCGGCAGGATGATGTGGAGGCTGTTCAGGACGCGCACGCTCGCGTGCTCCATGTAGAGCTTGAGCGTGTCGAAGATGAACGGCTGGTCCGGCATGAGGGTCTCGATGACGTTCCCCTCGATGGCGTAGCCGTGCGTGTCGAGCCGCGGGCGGAAGGCGCGCACCTCGACGTCGTCCGAGCCGATCTTCTCGGCCGCCCACGCGAACGAGTCGCGGAGCTGCGCGCCGAGCGTCGTCATGCGGTGGCGGAAGAGGTAGGTGTCGTCGACCCGGCGGAGCACGGCGCGCGCGAACTCGGCGAGCTGCCCGTCCGCCGCGGCGGGGGCGACCCCGCGGCCGTTGCCGTTGCCGTTGCCGTTGCCGCGATGGTCCTCACCGAGGTCCGTCAGGAGCCGTCCGATGAGCTCCGCGCGATCCAGGTGCGTCTGCATGGAATCCTCCGGTCTCCGTCGTCGAGCGACGCATGGAGGGGGCGAGGCGCCGTGTCTCGTCCCTGTGGGTGGCCGCCGTGACGGTGGCGGCGCGCCCGGCGCGAGCTCAGAGCGGCGGGCTCTGCTCGGCCTGGGACGCCATCTTCTGGATGAGGGCGTCCGGAATCGTGAGCTTCGCGACGAGCACCTGCCCCGACGCGTCGAGGCTCAGGCTGTCGAGTACCTCGCCCTCGGGGCCGGAGGCGGCGGCCTTCGCGAAGGAGAGCATCCCCTGGATCTGCGACACGGCCTTCTCGACGTCGTTGTCGAAGCGGAGCGCGATCCTCACGGCGACGCCCGAGCCGACGTCGCCGGAGAGCGCGAAGTGCGTCGGCACGCCGAGCCCCGAGGCCATGCGCGCGACCGCCTTGAACTGCCCCTTCACCGCGTCCGGCACGACGCCGCTCACCCAGAAGGTGGCGCCGGTGTCGACCTTGCTGCGGAGGTCCGCGATGGCGGCGTCGTCGGCGATGGACTTCCCGTTGCCGCCGGCGAGGGCGACCGCCTCGTCGTAGAGCGCGCCGCTCCCGGCGAGCACGAGGTGGCCGTCCACGACCTGCACGTGCTCGAGCGGCGAGGCGACCTCGCCCGCGCCCGCGCCCATGAGCGCGCCCTGCGCGGCGCCGAGCGCCTGCGAGAGCTGCTGCGCGTCGAAGCTGCCATCCGCGAGCGCGACGACCGACTTCGGGCCCGCCTCGCCGATCTGCGCGCCGAACGCGAGCGAGGCGATCTTCGAGACGTCGACGCCCTTCTCGCCGAGCTGCGCGACGAGCTGCTCCACGCTGACACCGCGCTGCTTGGCCGCGGACTTCAGGAAGTCGCTCTTCAGGAACTCCTGGACGTCGAGCCCACCGACGACCTGCGCCGACGCCGGGATCCGCTGGAGCGCGAGCTTCTCGGTCGCGCCGCCGCCGCCACCGCCGCGGATGGCGAACCAGTAGATGGCGAAGGCGATCGCCGCGATGGCGAGCACCGCCACGATGATGACCGCGGCGCCGCCGCGGCGGTCTCGAACGATGCTTTCGACTCGACTCGACATGGTCCCTCCGGCGGGCGCCGGGTCCGACCCGGCCAGGCGACGCGCATCATGTGCCAAGCCCTCGGCCGCGACAACCCCCTGCGAGCGTCCTCGGACGGGGTCTTTTCGCGGCGCCGCGCGTGCGTTACCTTCCCGCGCCGCGGGCGGCCCGGGTGGGCTGGCTCACGACCGGGACCAGGCCGCGGCGGAGGACCCCATGGAGCGCGTGAAGACCCTGATCCTCGGCGGTGGCGTGAGCGGCCTCTCGCTCGCGAACTGGCTCGACGGCGACGACTACCTCGTCCTCGAGGCGGAGCAGGAGCTCGGCGGCTACTGCCGCACGGTGGTCCAGGACGGCTTCGTCTGGGACTACTCGGGCCACTTCTTCCACTTCAAGGACCCCGAGATCGAGCGCTACCTCGTCGAGCGGATGGGCGATCAGCGCGTCCGCACCGTGGTGAAGGACAGCCGGATCCGCCACGGCGAGGCGCTCATCGACTTCCCCTTCCAGAAGAACATCCACCAGCTCCCGAAGGAGGAGCTGCTCGACTGCCTCTACGACCTGTACTTCAAGGAGGGGGCGGGCGCCGGGCCGCCGGCCAACTTCGAGGAGATGCTCTACGCGAAGTTCGGCCGGAGCATCGCGGAGAAGTTCCTCATCCCCTACAACGAGAAGCTCTACGCCTGTGATCTCGCGACGCTCGACGTCGACGCCATGGGCCGCTTCTTCCCGTACGCCGACCTCGGCGACATCGTCCGGAACTTCCGCGCGGCCGACAACGCGAGCTACAACGCGACCTTCACCTACCCCGAGGGCGGCGCCATCCAGTACATCCGCGCGCTCGAGGCCGGCGTCGACCCCGCGCGCGTCCGCCTCGGCCGCCGCGTCGCCGCGGTCGACCTCGCCGAGCGCGTCGCGACCACGGTCGACGGCGAGCGCTTCGCCTTCGAGTACCTCGTCAGCTCGGCGCCCTTCGTGCGGCTCCTCGAGATGACCGGGCTCCCGTTCGACCGCGCGACGTACACCTGGAACAAGGTCCTCGTCTTCAACCTCGGCTTCGATCGCAAGGGCCCGAGCGGGATCCACTGGATCTACTTCGCCGACCGCGCGCTCCCGTTCTATCGGATCGGCTTCTACGACAACATCTTCGACACCGACCGGATGAGCCTCTACGTGGAGCTCGGCTACCCGCACGACGCCCCGCTCGACGCCGCCGCCGTCGAAGCCGCCCGCGAGCGCGTGCTCGCCGGGCTCCGCGCCGTGTCGGTCGTCGACGGGCACGAGCTCGTCTCGCACCACCACGTCGTGCTCGACCCGGCGTACGTCCACATCACGCGCGGCTCGGTCGCGGACGTCGCCGAGAAGAAGCGCGTCCTCGCCCTCCGTGGCGTGCACTCGATCGGCCGGTACGGGTCGTGGACCTACTGCTCCATCGAGGACAACATCATCGAGGCCCGCGCCCTCGCCCGCGCGCTGAACGCCGCCGGCTGAGGCGCCGCCACCGCCCATGGCTCGCCCGCGCCCCCCGCGCGGCGCCAAACCTTCCGAACCTTCCCCACGGGGACAACGTCTGCCACCCTTCGTCGAGCACGAGGGATCGCGCGAGAGAGGAGCTCACCGAAGGCCATGTCCGACCCGAAGCGCCCGAAGACCGACGAGCCGAAACGCGGCCGAGAGCTCGTTCTCGAGCGGGATCCGCGCACCCAGAAGCCGCGCATGTACCGCGTGATCCTTCACAACGATGACTACACCACGATGGAATTCGTGACCTGGGTGCTTCAAGTAGTCTTCCAAATGAGCGACCAGCAGGCCACCCACCTCATGCTCGCGATCCACCACCAGGGACATGGTGTCGCCGGCGTCTACACGCGCGACATCGCCGAGACGAAGGCCGCCCAGGTGGTGTCGCTCGCCGAGGAGCACGGCATGCCGCTCCAGTGTACGACGGAGCCCGATGACTAGCAGGCTTGTGACGAAAGCGTCCGCGGAGGCCCTGTGATGAAGCTCTCTGCGGAACTCCGCGTGTGCATGGACATGGCGCTGGCCGAGGCGCGGCAGCGGCGCCACGAGTTCAGCACCGTCGAGCATCTCCTCTACGCGTTCCTCCACGACGAGGACACCAAGCAGATCATCAAGAGCGCCGGCGCCAACGTCGAGAAGCTGCGCGCCGCGCTCGACGAGCACCTCGAGAACGACCTCCCCAAGGTCCCGGACGCGACCGCGCTGCGGGTGCACCCGAGCCTCGGCTTCTCGCGGGTCGTCCAGCGCGCGGCGCTCCACGTGCAGGGCGCCGGGAAGGACGAGGTCACGACGGCGAACGTGCTCGTCGCGATGTACTCCGAGCCCGACGGCTACGCCGCCTACCTCCTGCAGGAGGCCGGCGCGCGCCGCCTCGACGTCGTGCGCTTCCTCTCGCACGGCCTCTCGAAGAACGGGCCCGCCGCGAAGGCGGAGCGCCGCACCGAGTACGACGCGGAGGACGGCGAGGGGCCGGCCGACGATCCGCTCGCCGCCTACACGGCGAACCTGAACGACCGCGCGCGCGAGGGCGACATCGACCCGCTCATCGGGCGCGACGCCGAGGTCGAGCGGGTCGTGCAGATCCTCGCGCGGCGGCGGAAGAACAACCCGCTCCTCCTCGGCGACGCCGGCGTCGGCAAGACCGCCATCGTCGAGGGGCTCGCGCGTCGCATCGTCGAGGGCGACGTCCCCGACATGCTGAAGGAGGTCACGATCTACGCGCTCGACATGGGCGCGCTCGTCGCCGGCACGCGCTACCGCGGCGACTTCGAGGAGCGGCTCAAGGCCGTCATGAACGCGGTCACGACGAGCGATCAGAAGTGCGTGCTCTTCATCGACGAGCTCCACAACGTGATGGGCGCGGGCTCCGCGACCGGCACGACGATGGACGCGTCGAACATGATCAAGCCGGCGCTCGCGAGCGGGAAGCTCCGCTGCATCGGCGCGACCACGTTCGCGGAGCACCGGCAGTTCATCGAGAAGGATCGCGCGCTATCGCGCCGCTTCCAGACGGTCGAGGTCGGCGAACCGTCGCGCGACGACGCCGTGGCCATCCTGCGCGGGCTCAAGACCGCCTACGAGAAGTTCCACGACGTGACCTACGACGACGACGCCATCGAGGCGGCCGTCGACCTGTCGTCGCGCTACATCATGGACCGGCAGCTCCCGGACAAGGCCATCGACATCCTCGACGAGGTTGGGGCGCGGCTCTCGCTCAAGGGCGAGCACAAGGTCACCTTCGAGCACGTGCAGGAGGCGGTCGCGTCCATCGCGCGCGTGCCGGCCGAGAAGATGACGCAGGACGTGCGCGAGGGCCTGAAGGACCTCGAGGGCAAGCTCGGGGCGCGGGTCTACGGGCAGGACCACGCGATCAAGAAGGTCGCGCGGGCCATCAAGCTCGCGCGCGCCGGGCTCCGCTCGGTGGAGCGGCCCATCGGCTCGTTCCTCTTCGCCGGCCCGACGGGCGTCGGCAAGACCGAGCTCGCGAAGACCCTCGCGGACGTGCTGAACGTCGGCTTCGTGCGCTTCGACATGTCGGAGTACATGGAGCCGCACACGGTGTCGCGCCTCATCGGCGCGCCGCCGGGCTACGTCGGCTTCGACCGCGGCGGGCTCCTCACGGACGCGGTGGCCAAGAACCCGCACAGCGTCATCCTCCTCGACGAGATCGAGAAGGCGCATCAGGACATCTTCAACATCCTGCTGCAGGTGATGGACCACGGCACGCTCACCGACGCGAACGGGCGCAAGGCCGACTTCCGGCACGTGATCCTCATCATGACGTCGAACGTCGGCGCCGAGATGCTCTCGAAGCGGAAGCTCGGCTTCGCCGAGGAGATCCTGCTCGGCGACAACAACGAGGCGTTCAAGAAGCGCTTCTCGCCCGAGTTCCGGAACCGGCTCGACGCGAAGATCGACTTCAACCCGCTCCCGCGGGCGGTCATGGGCAGCATCGTCGACAAGATGGTGCGCGAGCTCGAGGCGCAGCTCGCCGACAAGGACGTCCACATCGAGCTCACGGACGCCGCGCGCGCCCACCTCGCCGACAAGGGCTACGACCCGAGCAACGGCGCGCGTCCGCTGCGGCGGCTGCTCCAGGACACGCTCGCCGAGCCGCTCTCCGAGGAGATCCTCTACGGCGCGCTCGAGAACGGCGGCACGGCGACGGTCGACTTCGCGGACGGCGCGGTGACGTTCCGCTACGCGAAGAAGAAGGGCGGCGGCGCCGCGAAGGGCAAGGGGAGCAAGAAGAAGGAGAAGGCGCCGGCGTGAGCCGTCGCTGACCCCGCCGCGCGCGGCGTCCCCAGGCCCTCGGCGCCCGGGGGCGCCGCGCGCGGGCTCACGATCGGGTCGCTGCAGGCGCGCCGCCACCGGGATCGGCGCGCGTCGGGCGCCCGACCCGGGGCACGCGCCGTCGTCCCTGGGGGCACGTGGCGGCGAGCAGCCCGGGCGGCGCCTCTCGTCGTTGCCCTAACCGCTCGGGAAGTGCTAGTTTCCCGCGGCCCCGTCACGCGTGCGCTGGGACACGGCGGGGCGGCTGGAGGGCGATGAGTCGCGGGGGACAGAGCGGAGCATGGCGGCCGGGCGTCGCCACGACGCTGAAGGATCGCTGGGCGCTCGAGAGCGAGCTCGAGGTGCTCTCGTACGGCGTGCTCTACGCGGGGCGCGACCTCGTGGACGGCACCGAGGTCGCGGTCACGGCGTTCCACCCCGCGTACTTCACCGGTGGCGCTCGGCGCGCCAACACCGACAAGGTCCAGCGCTCGCGCGAGTTCCACCACCCCGGGATCGCGGCGACGCACCTCGTCGAGCTCGAGGGGCCGTCGCCCTACGTCGTCACGCAGCGGGCGCTCGGGCTCCCGCTCGCGCGCTGGCGTCGCGAGGCGGGCGCCGTGGGCATGGGCACCGTCTACCGGCTCGTCGGGCAGCTCCTCGCCGGCCTCGACGCGCTGCACGCGCAGGGGCACCACGGCGCCCTGAGCCCCGCGACGCTCCGCGTCGTGCGCGGGCACGCGTGGATGCACAACCCCTGGACCCTCGAGACGCCGCCCGATCTCCCGGCGGGCGAGCTCCCACCGCCGCGCGCGGTGTGGCTCGCGCCCGAGCAGCTCTACGACGTGGCGCCCATCGGCCCCGCGACCGACGTCTACAGCGTCGGCCTCGTGCTCGGCTTCCTGCTGGCCTGCGGGCTCACCGAGCCCGGGCACTCGCTGATGGTGCAGGGCATCGACGTCCCGCCGGCGCTCGACGAGGTCTACGTGCGCGCCACGGCGCGCCAGGCCGAGCTCCGCTACGAGGGGGTCGCCGAGCTCACCGCCGCCCTCGAGGCGGCCGCCGGGCACGAGTGGCACGTGGCGCAGGTCGCGCTCACGAGCTCGCTCGCGACTGGGGAGATCCCGGTCGTCACCGACGACGTCATCGTCGAGGGCGTCGTGCTGCCGGCGCCGCCGCCGCTCCCCGCGGACGGCGACGTCGTCGACCTCGCGGACCTCGGCGGGAGCGCGATCGTCGACGCCTCGGCGCTCATCGATCCGGTGGAGCGCACGGTCGAGGAGGAGGCGATCCCGGCCTTCCCCGCGGGTGACGGCGACGACGTGCCGCTCCCGGTCCTCGCGCCGACCATGGTCGACCTCAACACCGCGGAGACCGAGGCCATCGCGGCCGACGCTGACGCGTTCGTGCGGGCGCAGGTGGCCGCGGCGCCCGGGAGCATCGTCGAGGCGTACGTCGTGCCGCCCGAGCTCGAGGGCGCGCCGCCGCCGCTCCCGCCGGGCGTGGCGGAGGTCGACGCGCCCGAGCCGACGGTCGTCGTCGCCGCGCCGGTCCCGCCGATGCCGCCGGGGCCGCCGCCGCTGCCGCCGACCGCGCCCGGGACGAAGCGCCCGGGGGACCGGCCGACCGACGCCGAGGACGTGCACGACACGAGCGAGCGGCTCGCCCTCGCGGCGGGCGGCGAGAGCTGGGTCATGGACGCGCGCGACCTCTCGAAGGCCGTGATGACCGGGCGCCCGCTCGAGGAGATCCTCACGCGGGTCCCCGACCCCGAGAAGTCCTCGCTGCTGACGCCGCCACCGCCTCGCGAGGAGGCGCCGATCGCGGCCAGCTCCGACCTCATCGCCGCGGGCGCGCTCGGGAGCTCCCGCGCGGACGCGACGATCGTCCCCCGGGTGGCGCCCGGGCCGCGCCGCCGCGAGCGTCGCGCGTGGCTCTGGCCGGCGGCGCTCCTGTTCCTCGTCGCGGGCGGTCTCGCCGCCTACGCGCTCCTGTCGGGCGGCGACGACACGCCGGCCGGGCAGAACGGCGCGCTCATCGCGGGCGGCGTGGGCGTCGGCGCGACGCCGGATGGCGGCGCCACCGCGGCCCCTGGCCCCGACGCCGCTGGGGTGGCCCCGGGCGTCGACGAGGCGGACGCCGGCGCCGCCGTCGCCGAGGGCGACGCGGGCGGCGAAGACGACGGCGGGACCGCGCTCGCCGCGACGGCGGGCGAGGGGGACGCGGGCCCGACCGCGCTCGCCGGGGAAGGCGACGCGACGGCCGAGGCGAGCGACGCGGTCGCGGCCGCCGCGCCAGGCGACGACGTCGAGGAGCTCGCCGGGGACGACGTGGAGGAGCCCCCCGGCGAGGACGAGGACGCGAAGCCGTCGTCGATCACGGCGGTCGACGCGCGCGGCGAGGCCGACGCGCAGGTCGACTTCGTCCCGACCGACTGGAAGGCGCTCAACTGCCCGGGCGGCATGATGAAGGTGCGCCGCAAGATCAAGGTGAAGCTCGCGAGCGGGCAGGAGGCCGACGACTACCAGGTCATCTGCATCGACCGCTACGAGTACCCGGGCGGCGGGCAGCCGCCGCGCGTGAACGTCGGGCTCGGCGAGGCGAAGAGCGCGTGTAGCGCGCAGGGCAAGCACCTCTGCACGCGCACGGAGTGGCGCCTCGGCTGCGGCGGCAAGTACCCCTACGGGCGGACCTACGACCCGGCGGCCTGCAATACGGTCGGGAGCGACGGCATGCCGCGCCCGGTGCTGCCGGCAGGGGCCAAGGCGGGGTGCCGGAGCGGCTGGGGCACGATGGACATGGTCGGGAACGTCGCCGAGTGGACGTCCGACGGCTTCGTCAACGGCGGCAGCGCCTACAAGCACGGCGAGGGCGCGACCTGCTACCAGGCGAGCCGCCGCTCGGGCGGGCACCCGTATGTGGGCTTCCGCTGCTGCGCCGACGCGAAGTAGCGCGCCTTCGCACCTGCGAGATGACGCCCGCGATGGCGTCGGGGCTAGATGTCTAGGCGAGGCTCGAGCTGCGCTCGATCCAGCACAGGACCCGCTCTTGTGCACCGCACACGAGATCGCGCGGGAAGGGGCGCAGGACACCGCTCGCGGCGAGGACGGCGCTCGCGCCGGCCGCGGTCTCGGGGAGGGCGCCGCGGTGCGGGAGCCGCGCCTCGACCGAGGGCTTCGCCGGGACGTGCCAGTCGACCTCGTGGTCGGGGTCCTTGCCGTCCTTCCAGAGGGGTGTCCCGTCGACGAGGAACTTCGCGACCGCGGCCGCGTCCCCCCGGAGTCGCTTCCACGCGATGACGAGCTCGTCCTCGAACGCGGCGCTGACCCAGCGCGCGTGCTCGAAGAAGAGCCCCATGTCGGAGGTGATGACGGCGACGAGCGGCTCGCCCGGCAGCGGCGTCACCAGCGCCCCGACCCACTCGCCCGGGGCGAGGGGGTAGCCGCGCGGGGCGGGCCCGGGCGCGCGCTTGTAGCGGCGCGCGAGGAAGGCCTGGTCGACGCGCGCGGCGATCTCGTCGGGCGGGTGGCCGCCGAGCAGGATCGCGGCGACGCTCGGGAAGTCTTCGTCGAACGGGCTCGTCATGGCCCGGAAGCATCGCCCGAGGTGAGGGAGCGCCGCAACCGGCGCGCCAGAGCGACGGCGCGGTGGGTGATCAAACCCGTTGATCCGGCGCCGCTCGGCCCTTACGCTCCCTCCGCCCTGACCCGTTGGAGCGTTCGATGAGAAGACTCGCCTGGATCGCCGCCGCGCTCGGCGCGTGCACGTGCACGCTGCTCTTCGCGGCGGGCTGTAGCGACGGAGGCTCGTCCGGGAGCACCGGCACGACCGACACGACCGCGCCTGCCGACACCGCCGGCGGCGACGACACGGCCGCCGGTGACGACGTGCTGCCGGTCGACACGACCGCCCCAGCCGACACCGTCGCGCCCGTGCAGGACGACGTGCGCGTCGTGACGCTCCTCGACGGGGTCGAGCTCGACCTCGTGAACGGGAAGTCCATCGACATCCCGGTCGAGATCCCGGCGAACACGATCTCCGTCACGGTCTCGGCGCTCGGCACCGCCGACGGGACCTACGTCGTGAACAAGTGGGTCCAGTCCGACGGCTCGGTCCTCGTGACGCCGAACTGGCTCACGCAGGGCTCCGAGCAGGATCAGGGCGGGATCTGCATGAGCTGCGCGGATCGCGCCACGATGTCCGAGGGGGCCATCGCCCTCATCGCGCCGAACAACCCCTCGGTGACGCTCGTCCCGGGCGAGCACACGGTGTCGATCTTCGGCATCAAGCAGAAGCCGGTCGCGGGTCAGAGCGGCGGCACCTGCGGCGACGGGACGTGCACGTTCATCGACCAGTTCCAGTGCCCGCAGGACTGCGCGCCGTCGCCGCTCAACGGCAAGGTGCTGCTCTCGGTCTTCGCGAAGGTGAGCCCCGACGGGGTCGTGCCGGACACCGGCGTCCTCGACCTCAACCTCCACTTCACGGGCGCGCGCGGTTGGACGGCTGCGACCGCGCCGACCGACGCCGACTTCCAGGCCGTGCTCGACTCGCTCCGCACGATCTACGCCCAGGTCGGGCTCACGATCGGCGAGATCACCTACCGCGACATCGACGCGCGCTTCCAGGTCATCGAGTCGGTGACGGGCCCGAACAGCGATCTCATGGAGCTCTACTCGCAGTCCGAGGGGAACGCGCTCAACGCCCTCGACCTCTACTTCGTCGACGAGCTGTCGAGCCAGTTCGGCATCATCCTCGGCGTCGCGGGCGGCATCCCGGGTCCGCCGCTCGTCCAGGGCTCGCAGCGGAGCGGCGTCGCCATCGTGGTGAAGCAGATCCAGGGCGTGCCGGCCGGCGTCGACACGACGATGGCGCACGAGATGGGGCACTTCCTCGGGCTCTTCCACACGAGCGAGCAGGCGTTCTTCCCGCCGCAGATCCACGACCCGCTCCCGGACACGCCCGAGAACGACGAGAGCTACCTGATGTTCAACACCGGCGCGGGGAACGTCCTGTCGCCGTATCAGGGGCGCGTGATGCGCTCGAACCCGTGGGTGCGGCACCCGGCGGACACGACCCTCGGGGAGGACGGCCTGTGACCAAGCGTGCATGGACGACGACGAGCGCGCTCCGGCGCGGTGTCCTGGCGGTCGCGGCGGCGCTCACGCTGGCGCTGACGCTCTCCTCGGCCGGTGGCCGCGCGATCGCGGCGGCGCCGACGCCGTCCCCCGACGCGCGGTTCGAGGCGTTCCTGAAGGCCATCGACGTCGTCCCGGCGAGCCGGGCGGAGCTCGAGCAGGCCTTCCCGGACGCGCGGGCGCGCCTCCTCGTGGCCGCGGGCGAGGACGCGCGGGACGAGTGGACGCGCACGCGCGCCATCGCGTTCCTCGGCTTCTACCCCGACGCCGGTGTCCGTGCGGCGCTCGTCGGGCTCGCCGAGCACCGCCACCCGGAGGTGCGGAAACGAGCCGTCTACCAGCTCGCGCGGAGCTTCGGGCAGCCGGGCGACGCGGCGCTGCTCGCGCTCGTCGACCGCGCCACGGGCGACGCCGACAGCCGGGTCGCCGAGGCGGCGGTGCGCGGGCTCCGGTGGGTCGACGCGGCGGGGGCGAAGGCGAGCCTCGAGCGGATCGCGGCGTCCGACAGGGCCCCGAAGGCGATGCGCTCCCTCGCGCGCTTCACGCTCGAGCGGCGCGCGAAGCGGCTCGCGGGCGGCGGCGCCCGTTGAGCGACGGGGGCGTGGGGTCGGGCGTCGTCGAGACGCTCATCGAGGCGCTCGCGGAGGATCCGCGGCCGACGCTCGTCTGGGGTGAGCGGCTCGGGGCGCCTACGCCGTACCGCGCGGCGCTGCCGGAGGTCGCGTTCGCGACGGACGACCTCGAGACGGCGAAGGCGCTCGGGATCCAGGCGACGGTGCTGCCGAAGGCGAAGGCCTGGGCGCGGATCGTGATCGTCATGCCGAAGGCGAAGGCGCAGCTCCTGCTCCGGCTCGCGGTCGCGGAGAGCCTCGTCGAGCCGGGGGGCGCGATCTGGGTGGTCGGCCATCAGCGCGACGGGATCCGCTCCGCGGAGGCGGTGCTGGCCGAGCGCTACGGCGAGTGCGAGCTCATCCGCGGGAAGCGCCACTGCCGGGTCGCCGCGGCGTGGCCGGGAGAGACCTCGGCGCGGCCGGAGCTCGACGGCTTCGAGGCCCGCTTCACGGCGCCGGGGCCGGGGGGCGCGCCGCTCTCGGTCGTGAGCCTGCCGGGCGTCTTCGGGCACGGGCGGCTCGACCTCGGGACGCGGCACCTCCTCGACGTGCTCGCGGCCGACGTGCCCGCGTACGCGCGGGCGCTCGATCTGGGCGCGGGCGCCGGCGTCCTCGGGGCGTTCCTCGCCCGCGCGCGCCCGCGCGCCGAGGTGGTCCTGGCCGACGTCTCTGCGACGGCGTGCGAGGCGTCGCGCCGGACGCTCGCGGCGAACGGGCTCACGGGCGGGGTCCTGCTGACGGAGGCCGACGAGCTCGCGCCGGGGGCGTTCGACCTCGTGGTGTCGAACCCGCCGCGTCACGAGGGGCGGGCCCACGCCCACGACCTCGCGGGCGAGGTCATCGCGGGGGCGGCGCGCCGGCTCGGCCGCGGGGGGCGCTTCCTCTGCGTCGCCAACCACGACAAGCACGTGACGCGCGCGCTCGAGGCGTCGTTCTCGCGGGTGGAGGTGCGGTACCACGACCCGGCCTATCGGGTCTGGGACGCGACGCGCTGACGGGCCCGGACTGGCGTCAAGGCGACGTCGCCGCGCGGGGCTCCGTGGAACGTGACCACGGAGACGCGGAGACACGGAGGGAGGAGGGAGAGGAGGACAGGGGGAGACCCGTCGTTCCACCGCTCCCTCCGTGCCTCCGTGCCTCCGTGCTTCGTGGTTTCCCTTCGGAAACGGCGCCTTGGCGCGATCCGTGGCCGTTCCGGGCGCAGCCCTACGCGCGCTTACCCGACCGCTTCTCTTCGAGCTCGATCGACTCGAAGAGCGCGCGGAAGTTGCCGCCGCCGAAGCCGGCGTCGCCCTTCCGCTGGATGATCTCGAAGAAGAAGGGGCCGGCCTTCGCGTCGGCGTAGAGCCCCGAGGCCTCCTTCAGGAAGATCTGGAGCAGGTAGCTGCGCTCGCCCGCGCCGTCGACGAGGATCTCGAGCCCGCGGAGGACCTCGATGTCCTCGTCGATGCCGCCGATCCCGAGCCTCGCGATGCGCTCCGGGAGCACGTCGTAGTAGCTCCCGGGCGTCGGCATGAAGACCACACCGCGGTCGCGCAGCCCCTTCACCGTCGCGATGATGTCGGTCGTCGTGAGGGCGACGTGCTGGAAGCCCGGCCCGAGGTTGTCCATCACGAACGTGTAGATCTGCGAGCTCTCGAAGAACGGCCGCTTGGGCTCGTTGTTCGCGAACTTCACCCCGGAGTGCGGGTCCCAGAGGACCGTCGACTTCAGCCCCGAGCCGTGGTCGTCCTGGTGCGCCACGTCGTCGGTGTGGAACTCGATCTCCCAGAACTCCTCGAGCCCGAGGACCTCCTTGCACCAGAGCTCCATCGGCCCGAGCGTCAGGAAGTTCGACGTGACGTGGTCGTAGCGCTCGAAGCCGAAGCGGTTCGTCGTCCCCGGGAGGGGCAGGCTCTCCATCCCCTCGCCGAGCCCGGCGTAGCCGCCCGCGCGCTCGACGAAGCGGAAGCGCCCCTCACCGAACGGCGTCGTGATCTCGAACGAGCCGAGCCGCCCGCCGTCGCCGTCATCGTGCCAGCGCACGTCGTCGACGATGGTCGCGCCGCGCTCGTCGAGCACCGCGAAGGTCTTCGCGACGTCTGCGACCTCGAAGACGAGCGTCGCGATCCCGTCCGGGTGGCGCTTCAGATACCGGCCCGACTCGGAGCCGGCGTCGATCGGCTGCGTCACGGTGACGCGCACGTCGCCGGCCTGGTAGACCCGCACGGTCTCGCCGCGGCGCTCGTCGCGCCCGGGCGTCGAGCGGCCGATCAGCGCGAAGTCCACCCGCTCCGTGTAGAACTGGTGGCTGCGCGCGATGTCGTGGACGTAGAAGACGATGTCTTCGAGCCGGCGGATCCCGAGCTCGGCCGATCGTGCCATGGGGCCTCTCCTCCGCGCCGGTGAACGGTCCGCGTCGCCTCCGGGCGGCGCGCTGGGCGCGGGCGGGTTATGCCACGGCGAGCGAGGCGCGATCAACGTCGCGGGCCGCGACCACCCCGGCAGGGCCCCACGGGGCCCCGTCCGTCACCGCCGCGTCGCTCGCCGCCATCGCGCGGGCCCGCGCCCGGCGGCGGCGCCTCCCCGCGCCGCTGGACGGCCGCGCCCTGCGGGCCCTGCTTCTGAGGCGGCCGCGGGCCGTCGCCCGGCCGCCGATCCGGCCTCGGGCCGTCGCTCGGTCGCCGATCCGGCCTCGGGCCGTCGCTCGGCCGCCGATCCGGCCGCGGGCCGTCGCCCTGGGCGCGTCGCGGTGGGCGCGGATCCTCGCGCGGCGCCCGCGCCTCAGGCGGCCTCGCGCCGCCTCCGCCGCCGCCCCCCCGCCTTGCGCCGCGCCACCGCTGCCGCCGCCGCCGCCGCGCCGTCGCCGCTTCCCGCCGGTCGCGCCGCGGCGCTCCGCGTCGCGCCTTGCGTCGGCGATGTCGCCGAGGACCCGCTCGACGTTGGCCTGCCGCTCCTTCCGCTGGAACCGTCCGGTCAGCGGCGTGTCCGGTGCGAGCTTCCCGTTCTCGTACAGGTGCCAGATCTCGCGCCCGAAGTCGGTCTCGCGCAGATCGGGCGCGAACCGCCCGAGGTAGTTCGCGAGGTTCTCCACGTCGCGCAGGAGCAGCTTCTTCGCGCCCTGGTTGCCCGCGGCGGCCACGGCCTGAGGCAGGTCGATGATGACGGGGCCCTGCGGGTCGACGAGCACGTTGTACTCGGACAGATCGCCGTGGATCACCCCGGCGCAGAGCATCGCCACGATGTCCCCGAGGAGGTGGCGGTGGAACGCGCGCGCCTCGTCGGGCAGGAGATCGAGGTCCACGAGGCGCGGCGCCGGATTCCCGAGCCCGTCCTCGACGAGATCCATGATGAGGACGCCGTCGTCGTAGCGGTACGGTCGCGGTACGCGCACCCCGGCGGCCGACAGCCGCTGGAGCGCCTCGACCTCCGCGTTGTGCCACGCCTCCTCGAGCTCGGCCTTCCCGAAGCGCGAGCGCTTCGCGATCGCGCGGCCCGTCCGCGACGACCGCACGTTCCGCCCCTCCTCGTAGTCGGCGCGCTGCCGGAAGCTCCGCGACGTCGCCTCCTTGTAGACCTTGGCGCAGCGGAGCTCCCCCCCGGCCACGACGAGGTAGACGGACGCCTCCTTCCCGCTCATGAGCGGGCGGATGACCTCGTCGATGAGGCCGTCCTCGACCATGTCCTGGACGCGCTTCGGGATCCTCATGGCGAATGCGCATAGCGCCACCGGGCCGCCCGGAGCAAGGGCGTTCCGCGTAGGGGCCTCCGGCGGCAGCCGCGCGCGGGTCCGCGCGGCCGCGCTTTCGGCGCGCGCGCGTTTGTGGCATGGATCGGCCGGATCCCCGACCTCGGAGGAGCACGCCATGACCCGCCCCGTCAACTTCGCCCCCGGCCCCTCGATCCTCGCGCCCTCGGTCCTCGACGGCCTCGCAAAGGCCGTCCTCGGGCTCGATGAGGTCGGCGGGCTCTCGATCCTCGAGATCAGCCACCGCTCGAAGTACTTCGACGGCGTGCTCGCCGAGACGCAGCAGCGCCTGCGCGCGCTCCTCGGCATCCCAGACACCCACGCCGTCCTCTTCCTGCAGGGCGGCGCGCGCGGGCAGTTCGCGCAGCTGCCGCTCAACTTCCTGCGGCCCGGGCGGCGGGCGGCCTTCGTCGACACCGGCGTCTGGGCCAGGGGCGCGCTCGACGAGGCGAAGCTCGTCGGCGACGCCTACAGCCTCGCGTCGAGCCACGACGGCGGCTACCGCCACCTCCCGGACCTCGACGGCGTCGCGCCCGCGCCCGACACCGAGTACGTCCACACGACCTCGAACAACACCATCTACGGCACGCAGTGGCAGACGCTGCCCGACTTTGGTGCAGTGCACCATGTGTGCGACATGTCGTCGGACGTGCTCTCGAGGCCGGTCGACGTGAGCCGCTTCGGCGTCATCTACGCAGGTGCACAAAAGAACGCGGGCCCCGCGGGCGTGACCCTCGTCATCGCCGACCGCCGCTGGATCGCCGAGGCGCGGACGGACATCCCGACCATCTGGCAGTACGGGATCCAGGACAAGAAGGACAGCTGCTACAACACGCCGCCCACCTTCGCCATCTACGCGGTGATGCTCGTCTGCCGCTGGCTCGAGGAGCAGGGCGGGCTCGAGGCCATCGCGCGCGTGAACGAGCAGAAGGCGCAGGCCATCTACGAGGTCGTCGACGGCTCCGGCGGCTTCTACCACCCGTTCGTGAAGGAGCCGTCGCACCGCTCGCGGATGAACGTCTGCTTCGAGCTCCCCGACGAGGCGCGCCACACGGCCTTCCTCGCGGGCGCCAAGGAGGCTGGCCTCGACTCGCTCAAGGGCCACCGGACGGCCGGCGGGATCCGCGCGTCGATCTACAACCAGATGCCCCTCGACGGCGTGATGCGCCTCGTCGACTACATGAAGGCCTTCCAGGCGCGTGCCTGAGCGCGCGTCCGGCCCCGCCGACCCCGCGGCCGCGCTCCCCGTCGCGGACGTCCTCGACGACGTCGGGCGCGCCCTCCGCGCGCACCGGCGCGCGGTCCTCCAGGCCCCCGCCGGCTCCGGGAAGACGACCCTCGTCCCGCCCTGGCTCCTCGGCTCGGGGCTCCTCGGCGACGGCGAGATCGTGCTGCTCCAGCCGCGAAAGGTCGCGGCGCGGGCGGTCGCGCGCCGGCTCGCGCGCGGCTTCGGCGAGGAGCCGGGCGGCGTCGTGGGCTACCAGGTGCGGCTCGACACGCGGGTCTCGGCGCGGACGCGGATCCGCGTCGTCACCGAGGGGATCCTGACCGCCTGGCTCCAGCGCGACCCCGAGCTCCGGGGCGTCGCGGCGGTCGTCCTCGACGAGCTCCACGAGCGGAGCCTCGACGCCGACCTCGCGCTCGCCTTCTGCCGCGAGGTGCAGGACGCGCTCCGCGACGACCTGCTCGTCGTCGCGATGTCGGCCACGCTCGACGCCGAGGGCGTCGCCGCCTACCTCGGCGGCTGCCCCATCGTCTCGAGCGACGGCCGCCTCTACCCGGTCGCCATCGAGCACGTCGAGCGCTCGCTCCAGGGAGAGCCCGTGGCGGACGCCGTCGCGCGCGGCGTCCTCGCGCTCCTCGACCGTGGCGACGTCGACGGGGACGTGCTCGCGTTCCTCCCGGGCGTCCGCGACATCGAGGCGGCGCGGGTGCTCCTCGAGGCGCCGCTCGCCGCCCGCGGGCACGCCGTGGACGTCCTCCACGGCCGCCTCCCGCCGGAGCAGCAGGACGCGGTGCTCGACCCGGGGCCGCGGCCGCGCGTCGTGCTCGCGACGAACATCGCCGAGACCTCGCTCACGCTCGGGCGCGTCGGCGCCGTCGTCGACAGCGGGCTCCACAAGGTGATGCGCTGGGAGCCGAGCCTCGGGGCGGGGCGCCTCTACACGGAGCGCGTGAGCCGGGCGTCGGCCGACCAGCGCGCGGGTCGCGCCGGGCGCCTCGGGCCGGGGAGGGCGCTGCGCCTCTGGACGGCGCACGAGGACCGGCTCCTCGCCGACCACGACGAGCCCGAGATCACGCGCGTCGACCTCGCCGGGCTCGCGCTCGAGCTGCGCGGCTGGGGCGTCAAGGACCTCGCGGCGTTCGAGCTGCTCACGCCGGCGCCCGCCGCGGCGCTCGCCCGCGCCGAGGCGCTCCTCGCCCGGATCGGCGCGACGGCGGGGGAGGGCGGGGCGCTGACGGCCGTCGGCGAGCGCGTGCGGCGGATCCCGGCCCACCCGCGGGTCGCGGCGTTCCTCGCGGCGGCGACCGACGCGGGGCAGGGGGAGATCGCGGCGCGCATGGCGGCGGCGCTCGAGCTCGGGCGCGAGGCGGAGCGGCTCGTGCCGGACGCGGACCTCCGCCACGGCGCGCAGCGGCTCGCGCGCGCCGGGGGGCGGGCCGAGCGGCTCGTGCGGCAGCTCGCGAGCGCCGCGAGGGGAGCTGACGCAGGGCGGCGCGCGGCGCCGGCAGGCGCGAGCCTCGACGACGCCCTGCTCGCCGGCTTCTCGGACCGCGTGGGCGTCCGGCGGGAGCCTGGGAGCGATCAGTTCAAGCTCGTGTCGGGCCGCGGCGCGCGGGTCATCGACGGCGCGCACGCGGGCGACGTGATCGTGGCGCTGGAGTTGGACGCGGGGCAGCGCGGCGCGGGATCGACGAGCCTCGTCCGCCGCTGGGCCAGCGTGGATCCGGCGGCGCTCCGCGCGCACCCCCTCTGGGTCGAGGGGGAGGCCGTGCGCTGGGACGCGCTCCGGGGGCGCGTCGTCGCCGAGCGGGTCGCGCGCTTCGACGACCTCGTGTTCGAGGCGCGGCCGGTGCCGCTCAGTGATCGGGTCGCGGCGGCCGCGCTCCTCCTCGAGCAGGCGAGCGCCGACGCGGAGGCGGCGCTCGGGACCCTCGACGAGGCCGCGGAAGAGCTCCTCGCGCGGCTCCGGACGCTCGCGCGGGCGTTCCCGGAGCTCGAGCTGCCGACGGCGCGCGCGCCGTGGCTCGAGGGGGCGCTCCCGGCGCTCTGCGTGGGGAGGGCGGCGCTCGACGACCTGCGGCGGGCGCCGGTCGCAGCGGCGGTGCTCGCGTCGCTCCCGTGGGAGGTCCGACGGCGGCTCGACGCGGAGCTCCCGGAGCGGATCCCCATCCCCAGCGGGCGCGCGGCGAAGCTCGCGTACGACGCCGAGGGGGCGCCGGTGCTCGCGGTGAAGATCCAGGAGCTCTACGGGCAGAGCGCGACGCCGACGGTGGCGGGCGGGCGCGTGCCGGTGGTGCTGCACCTGCTGTCGCCGGCGGGGCGGCCGCTCCAGGTGACGCGGGATCTCGCGAGCTTCTGGGCGCGGACGTGGCCGGCGGTGCGGGGTGAGATGCGGTCGCGCTACCCGAAGCACGACTGGCCGGAGGATCCGCTCGCGGCGACGCCGAGCCAGCGGACCATCAAGCGCCGGTAGCGCTCGGTCGCGGTCTCCGGGCGATCGCGCGAGGGGCGCCGCGCAGGGGGCCGCGGGGAGCGAGGCGCGGGCCGCTTTTGCTGGCCTTGGGGGGCCGAATGTGCGAGACAGCCCCGACTTCGCAGGAGATGACCCGCATGACGACGCTCGCAGCCCGCTTCCTGGAACCCGAGGTCCGGCCCCTCGTCGTGAAGGACTGCTGCGCCATCCTGGACCGCCAGGTGGCGGAGAAGAAGGGCCTCTCGGGCATCGCGATCAAGGGCGCGTTCAAGGCCGTGAAGGCCATCAAGCCGGGGTTCGTCCCGGGCGTCGTGGACGCGCTCCTCGACGAGTGGGTGGAGAAGCTCTCGCAGTTCGAGGCGCGGCACGCGTCGAGCGGGGCGGCGGGCACGTTCGAGACCTACCTCGTCGAGCACCGGAAGGAGGTCTCCGAGGCCCTCATCGAGGTGACCGACCTCCGCGCGCAGACGACGAAGCACAAGACGGCGAAGAAGTTCTACGAGCGCCTCCGGCCGAGCGCCCTCGCGAACGTCGAGGAGGCGATCCCGGAGCTCGCGCAGCTCGTGACGAAGTACGGCACGCCCGCTCAGGAGGCGGCTCAGGCGAACGCGTGAAGGCGTGCACGAGCTGCTTGACAAGCACCTCGTGACCGCATAGCTTTCGCCCTCGCTGCCGCCCGAGGCGGCGCTTTGACAAGTCGGAATCCAGCTCCCTGCGGGAGTAGCTCAGTGGTAGAGCGCGACCTTGCCAAGGTCGAAGTCGCGGGTTCAAATCCCGTCTCCCGCTCCAGGATTTCGCGCACGAGAGCCGCCCCGAAACGGGCGGCTCTCGTCGTTTCGGGCGACGGATCCGGCTGTCACGCGTGGAGAAACCCGCCCGGGGCACCGACTGGGCGCTGAGGGAGTACCCGGCACGCTCCCTCCGTGCCTCCGTGCTCCGTGCTTTCCTTCCCGATTCAGCGAACATGCCGCTAACGCAGAGGCGCCAAGGCGCAGAGAGGGCGAAGCGACGCCACGGACCTCGAGCTCACCGTCGAGGCGCCGAGGAGCTACCCACCTCGAGCCCAAGGGCGGCGCCGAGCTCCCCTCTGCGCCTCTGCGCCTCTGCGCGAGACACGCAGCGCCCGCGATCCGGTCGCGCGCGCCCCGCGGCAGGCCCCAGGACGACGAAGCCCGCCCCTCGGAAGGGGGTGGCGCCGAGCTCCCGTCTGCGCCTCTGCGCCTCTGCGCCTCTGCGCGAGACACGCAGCGCCCGCGATCCGGTCGCGCGCGCCCCGTCGCAGGCGCCCTGAACGACGAAGGCCGCCCCTCCGAAGAGGCAGCGGCCTGCGCTCTCGCTCGGCGCCTGCGCGCCCTGCCGTTCAGTTCGAGAAGTCGTGCGTGACCGTGCTGGTCTTGCCCGACGAGATCGTGACGACCTTCGTCGTGCAATCGGCGCTCTTGCAGAGCTTGATGGTGTGCTTGCCGGCCGGGAGCTCGATCGACCGCGGCGTCGTCCCGTAGGGCTTGCCGTCCACCGTCACCTGCGCCCAGGGCTTCGCGTTGATCTGCGCGGTGCCCTTGCCGCCCGGCGCCGGTGCCGTCCCCGGGCTCGTCCCCGGCGACGTCGTCGCGCCGCCACCCGCGCTCTTCTTCTTGAGCTCGAGCGAGACCTCCTGCCCGTCGCTCGTGACCTTCACCGCCTTCGACTCGTCCTCGTAGCCCGCCTTGGTCGCGTTCACCGTGATCGAGTCGTCGAGCGCGAGCCCGCCGATGATGGCCTGGCTCGAGTCCGCGCTGTAGCTCACCGTCCCCTTCGTCACCGTCACCGTGGAGCCCGGCGGATCGAGCTTCACGACGAGCTTCACCTCGGTCGCCGGCCCCGCCACCTCGACCTTGAAGACCGGCGTCGCCCCGTCGAGCTTGACCGTGCGCTTCACCGGGTCACCGCCGGCGGACGGCGTCACCTCGACCTCGTAGCTCTCGTCCTTGTTGCCCTTGAACGACTGCGGGCTCAGGCCCAGCACCTTGCCGTTCACCTTGATGATCGCCTTCTCGTCGCCCACCGCCTCGATGACCAGCGAGACCTGCTCGACCTTCTTCTTCAGCACGATCTCGAGCGGCTGGCTCGCCTTCGTGACCTCGACGAGGTCCTCGAACGGCTCGTAGCCCGGCGCCGACGCCTCGACGCTCACCTTGTCGCCGACCTTGAGCCCGGTCGCCTTGCCCTCCTTGGGCGCGCCGTTGACCTTCACGACCGTCTCGGGCGGGTCGACCTTGATCACGAGCTCCGCCGTCTCCTCGGGCTTCTCCCCGGTGCTCCCGTTGTCGCCGCTCGGCGCCGTGGTCGCCCCGTTGTTGCCCGTGGTCGTGCCCTTGTCGCCGAGCGCGAAGTACGCCGCGACCCCGCCGCCCGCGAGCACCAGGATCGCGATGATGGCGATGAGCCAGCCCTTGCCCTTCTTCTCGGGCACCTCACCGTTGTACGTGCCGGTGAACGCCTGCTGGTTGTAGGTGCCCGTCCCGACCGGCGCCGCCTTGAACTGCCCGCTCGACGCGGTCTGCTTCGCGAGCGCCTGCCGGATCTGCGCCTGGCTGATGCTCCCGTCGTCGAGGAGCGTCGCCGCCTGCTGCGGGTCGTAGTCGACCGGCAGCGCCACCGTGCGGTCGGCCTGCTGCTGCGGCTCCGGCGCGTAGTGGCTGGCCCCGCCGCCCCCCGGCCGCGGGAGGTTCTTCTCCTCGGCGGTCAGCGAGTGGAGCTCGGCGATGTCCGCCGCGAAGAGCTCCTGCATGTAGGGCTTCAGGGCCTCCTTATCGAGGTCGGTGACGTTCGAGTAGTACCAGCGCGTGAGGTCGCGGTTGAACGCCTCGACCGTCGGGTGGCGCTTGTCGCGGTCCTTCTCGAGCGCCTTCAGCACGATGGCGTCGAGGTCCGGCGGGACGTCCGGGTTGATGCTCGACGGGGGCGGCGCCTCCGACTTGAGCACCGCCGTCAGCGTCTCGAAGTCCGAGTCGCCGAGGAAGAGGCGCTTGTGGGTGAGCATCTCCCACAGCATGATCGCGAGCGCGAAGAGGTCCGAGCGGCCGTCGAGGGGCTTGCCGCGCGCCTGCTCCGGGCTCATGTACGCGACCTTGCCCTTGACGGTGCCGGCCATCGTCTTCGTGGACCGCTGCGCCGCCTTCGCGATGCCGAAGTCCATGAGCTTCACTTCGGCGTTGTACGAGAGCATCACGTTGTGCGGGGAGATGTCGCGGTGAACGATGTTCAGCGGCTTCCCCTTGTGGTCCTTCACGTGGGCGTAGTGGAGACCCTTCGCGATCTCCATCGTCACCCACACGCACTGAGCCACCGAGAGGGGCTTGCCGCCCTTCACCCCGTCGTCGATCACCTTCTTCAGGTCGACGCCCTCGATGTACTCCATCGCGATGTAGTAGCTGCCCTCGCTGACGTCGAAATCGAAGATTTGAACGATATTCGAGTGCTGCAGCTTCGACGTGATGGTCGCCTCGTCGATGAACATCTTCACGAACGCCTCATCCTCCGTGAAATGGGGGAGGATGCGCTTGATGACGATGTCCTTCTCGAACCCCTCGGCGCCGGCGGTCTTCGCCTTGAAGATCTCGGCCATACCGCCCATCGCGATCTTGCGCATGAGCACGTACTTGCCGAACTGCCGGGGAAGCGTCGTTTGCTGCGTCATACGAACTGCCGAATCAGAAACGGTTTTCGGGAAGCCGCGGAGGCGCTGATGGGCGCTGCACGAGCAAGCGGAAAGCTAGCACGGGCCGCTGGGTAACGCCAGCCGAGGACTACTGTCCCCACTTGATGATCCCCGCGTCCGAGGCGGCCCCCCCGGCCCTGCCCCCACCTGGGTCGGCCCCGGAGGCCACGCCCCCGCGTCGGAGCCGCGTCGCGGGCCGCCCGCCGCCCCTCGGGCCCCGCCGCGTCGCGGTCGCGGTCGTCGGCTCACACCGCGCCGGGGCCCGGATCCTCCGGGCGCTCGTCAGCGCCTCACATGCACCGTGGCCGTGAGCCGCCGGATGGGGCATGCTCCCCGCGCGGACGGCGCAGAGGACGGACGAGCATGGCATTCACCGCACGGTACGTAGGCTTCGAGGGCGACGGCAGCGAGACCTACTCGCTCGACGAGGTCGTCTATCGCACCGAGGACGGGGGGCTCCTCGACGTCGAGCACGACGTCGCCGCGCTCGCCGAGCGCTCGCCGGCCGCCTGGAAGGCGCTCTTCGACGAGCGCGCGGGCGCCCGCACGTGGCCCGACCGCTCCGGCGTCTGGGGCAAGCGCGAGTGGGTCCTCCCCGAGATCGACCCCGCGCACATCGTGAGCCTCGGCGAGGGGATGTCGCACCTCCTGCCGGCCCCGCGCTACGCGCGTGAGCTCGGCCTCGAGCACCTCTGGGTGAAGCAGTGCGGCCACTCGCACACCGGGTCCTTCAAGGACCTCGGCATGACCGTGCTCGTCTCGCAGGTGAACCGCATGCGCGCCCTCGGCGTGCCGATCGTCGCGGTCGGCTGCGCCTCGACGGGCGACACCTCCGCGGCCGTCGCGGCCTACTGCGCCGTCGCCGACATCCCGTCGGTCGTGTTCCTGCCGGCCGACAAGATCAGCGTCGCGCAGCTCGTGCAGCCCATCGCCAACGGCGCGATGGTGCTCTCGCTCGACACCGACTTCGACGGCTGCATGCGGCTCATCCAGGAGGTGACCGCGAGCTACCCGATCTACCTCGCGAACTCGATGAACAGCCTCCGCCTCGAGGGGCAGAAGACGGTCGCCATCGAGATCGTGCAGCAGCTCGGCTGGGAGGTGCCGGAGTGGGTGGTCGTGCCGGGCGGGAACCTCGGCAACGTGTACGCCCTCTCGAAGGGCTTCCGCCTCATGAAGGAGCTCGGCGTCATCGACCGGCTGCCGCGCCTCGTGTGCGCGCAGGCGCACCACGCGAACCCCCTCTACCGCGCCTACAAGGCCGGGTTCGACCAGTACGAGCCCATCACCGCGCGGAAGACGCTCGCCTCGGCGATCCAGATCGGCAACCCCGTGTCCATCCACCGCGCCATCGCCGCCCTCGAGGCGCACGACGGCGTCGTCGAGGAGGCGACCGAGCAGGAGCTCATGGACGCCTGCGCCAAGGGCGACCGCTTCGGGCTCTTCACCTGCCCGCACACCGGCGTCGCGCTAGCGGCCATCGAGAAGCTCGTCGCCGCCGGCACGATCGGCAAAGACGAGCGCGTCGTCGTCGTGTCGACCGCGCACGGCCTCAAGTTCACGGACTCGAAGGTCGCCTACCACTCGGGCACGCTCGACGGCATCGCGAGCCGCCTCGCGAACCCGCCCGTGCCGCTCCCGGCGGACGCCGGTCAGATCATCGACGTGCTGAAGCACGCGTTCCGGCTCTGAGGCCGCGAGACGTCAGCTCGCGGCGAGCTCGGTGGCCAGCGCCACGGCCTCGTCGCGCGTCGTGACGCGCCCCTCGAGGGTCGCGTCCTCGACGGCGTCGAGGAGCGCCTTGAAGCGCGGGCCCGGCCGGAGGCCGGCGGCGATGAGGTCCTGACCCGTCACGAGCGCGGGCGGCGAGAGGGCCGCGTCGTCCCAGCGGTCGCGGTCGGCGAGGACCGCGGCGAGCGCGCGCTCCGGGAGCTCCGACGCCGCCACCATCGCGGCCGCGAGCGCGAGCGCGGCCTCCGCGACGTCGTCTCGCAGCCAGCGCTTCCGCGCCGCCACGCCCCGCTCCTCCCAGCCGGCGATCTCGCGCGCCCTCGCCGCCGCGCGCCCCGCGTCCCGCGCGAGGCGCCTCGCGAGCCGGAGCCGCTCGGCGAGGCCCTCCGCGGCGGCCTCGGGGTCGCTCACCCCGCGCGACACGAGCACCGCGGCCCACGCGACCTCGGCGGGGCAGGGGCCGAGCGCGTCGAGGCGCGCCCCGAGCCCCTCGACGTCGTCCTCGACGCCGTCGCCGGCGACCTCCGGCAGGAGGTGGGCGAGGAGCCCGATGTCCGCGAGCCACCGGAGCGCGACCGCGCCGTGGCCGCGGGTCAGCATCTTCTCGATCTCGTCGCGGCGCCGCTCGGGGCTCGTCGCCATCACCTCGGCGGCGCGCCCGACCATCGCCGCCCACGTCCCAGGGGCGATGGCGAGCTCGAGCTCGGCCGCGAGCCGCGCGGCCCGGAGCACGCGCAGCCAGTCCTCGCCGAAGCGCGCCTCGGCGTCGCCGGTCGCGCGCAAGACCCGCGCGGCGAGGTCCTCCCGGCCCCCGACCACGTCGAGGAGCTCGTCCGCGACGGGATCGTAGAGCATGGCGTTGACGGTGAAGTCGCGCCCGCGCGCGTCCGCCTCGGGGCCGTCCCCCCGGAAGCGCGCGACCTCGAGCTCCTCGCCGTCGTGGATGACGCGCACGATCCCGAACTGCGCCCCGACCGGCACCGTCCGCGCGAAGAGGCGCGCGACGTCCTCGGGCGCGGCGTCCGTCGCGATGTCCCAGTCCTTCGGCGTCCGCCCGAGCAGCTCGTCGCGCACGCAGCCGCCGGCGAAGTACGCCGCGAAGCCCGCGCCGCGGAGCCGCTCCACGACGGCGCGCGCCGCCGCCCGCGTCCGCGCCGCCCCGTCGGGGCGAAGCGCCTTTCCTCGATGGCTGCCTATGACGTACCCTCCGATCGCTCTCGACAATCGCCCGGAGAGAGACTTTCCGCCATGACGGTCCGCCCCACCACGCTCCGAGCCTACCGGCTCGCCCTCGTCCTCGCGCTCCCGCTCGCCGCCGCGTGCGGGGGCGACGGCGGGACGCCGGCCGAGGACACGGTCGCCGACACGCGCCCCGATGTCGAGGCCCTGCCGACGCTCACCGCCCACATCGAGGCGTCGACGCTGTCCGGGAACGCCCCGCTCAC
The DNA here is from genome assembly GCA_020632715.1 of Deltaproteobacteria bacterium. GTDB lineage: Bacteria > Myxococcota_A > UBA9042 > PHBI01 > PHBI01 > JACKFA01. The sequence goes on along the minus strand of JACKFA010000008.1, from coordinate 251,183 downwards.
GGTCACGTTCTCGGTCGACGTCGGCGGCGTCGAGGACGCGGACGCGAGCGGCCTCCTCTACCGCTGGACCATCGACGGCGCGGCCGTCGGCGACGGCGAGCCCACGCTCGAGTTCCCCTTCTATCGGGCCGGCGCGTCCAACGTGAAGGTGGAGGTGGAGTACCGCGACGCCCTCGGGCGCTCGGTCGTCGCCGCCGACACCGTCGTCGTGCGCGTGCAGGGCTGCGCGGAGCTCACGTTCGATCGCCTGACGCTCGACTCCCCGGTCGACGTGGCGCCCGGCGACTCCCTGCGCATCAAGTTCGCGACCCTGTTCAACGAGGGCGACGCCATCGAGGCCGACTTCGACGTCGCCGTCGCGCTCTCGGCGGACGACCAGTGGGACCCGGACGACCGCGAGCTCGGGCGCTTTACGGTGCGCGGCCTCGCGAGCGGCCTCTTCAGCGAGTCGTCGGTCGACTTCGGCGGGCGCACGGTCGACGTCCCCGAGGACGTCGCCGAGGGCGACTACTACGTCTTCATCGTGGCCGACCCCGACGGGACGGTGAACGAGTGCCAGGAGACGAACAACGCCGAGCGCTCGACGAACAACGTCACCGTCGACCTCGCCGCGGCCGACAAGCCCGATCTGGTGCTGCGCGCCGTCGGCTTCGGCGGCACGACGGCCATCTCGCAGGGCGACGCCCTGAGCTACAGCTACACCCTCGCGAACGAGGGCCCGGGCGGCGCCACGCAGTTCCGCGTCGGCTTCTGGCTCTCGACCGACCAGGTCCTCGACCCCGACACCGACGTCCTCGTGGCCTCGCCGGACGACGACAGCGCGCGCGTCCAGAGCCTGCCCGCCGGCGCCTCGTTCCCCTTCCTCCGCACCTACCGCGTCCCGGACGACCTCCCCGACGGCGACTACTGGCTCATCGGGCAGGTCGACGTGCGCGACCAGGTCACCGAGGCCGACGAGGGGAACAACGTCACCGTCAGCGCCTCGCAGGTCACGATGGCCTACGAGGTGCCGACGTGCTTCGACCTCGGCATCGCGCGCGTCGTCGTGGAGCCGCTCGCGACGTACTGGAACGGCAGCATCCAGCTCACGGTCGACGTCGCGAACACAGGCACGCAGCCGACGCCGGACGCGTGGACGATGCGCGCCTTCCTCTCGCAGCAGCAGTCGCTCAACCCCGCGAACGCGCGGATCGTCGGGGAGTGGACCCTCGGGAGCGTGCCGGCCGGCGAGACGCGCACCTTCGAGCGCACGGTCCCCATCTCGAGCGACCTCCCCGTGCTGCCTCACTACGCGGGCGTCGTGCTCGACCCGGAGGGCGCGCTCGAGGAGTGCAACGAGTCGAACAACGGGCAGCTCTTCGGCTCGCCCATCACCATCAACGCCGTGGCGTCGGTCGACCTCGACGTCGGCCCCATCGCGTTCCACCCGGCGACGGTCGCCGCGGGCGGCACGCTGAAGCTCGAGTACGACGTCCAGAACCACGGCACGAGCGGCGCCACGGCCTTCGACCTCGGCGTGGTGCTGAGCCCGGACCCGGTCATCACGCGCGCCTCGGTGAAGTCGGGCGCGGACATCCTCATCGCGCGCCGCACGGTCACGAGCGTGCCGGCGAACGGGACGCTCCCGCGCATCGACGACGTCGTCATCCCGGTCGCGCTCGACCACCTGCTCGACACCTACTACGTGGGCGTCCTCGCTGACGTGGACGGCATCATCGGGCAGGACTCGAACACCGCGAACAACGTCGAGCTCGCGCCCGGGACGCTGACCGTCACCGGCGCCGAGGGGGGCTGCTACGAGGACGCGCGCGAGGACGACGACGTCGCGCTCGACGCGACCGCGCTCGAGGCCGGCACCGTCACGGACCTCGGGAGCTGCGGCGACGACGACTGGTTCACGGTCGCCGTGCCCGCGCGGAACAGCCTCCTCGTCGAGGTCGACGCGGAGCCTGTGGCCGCCGTCGTGCCCGTCGAGAGCGAGCTGGTCGTGGAGCTCTACGACGAGGACGGCGAGCTCGTCGCGGCGAGCGACGCCGACGGCGGCCACGATCGCGTCCGCGCCTTCGCCGGCGACGTCCCGGTCACCTTCACGCTGCGGGTCGCCGGGCGTCTGCCGACGACGCGCGCGCACTACGCCGTCACGACGACCATCGCGCCGCCGCCGGACGCGGCCGATCTGCTCGTCTACGACGTGAGCGCGGCGCCCGCGGCGCTCTACCCGGGCGGGCGGCTCCACGTCGGGTGGACGACCGTCAACACGGGCCTCACCGCGGCGCCGGCGTCGCTCGTGCGGGTGTGGATGAGCCAGGATCGCGCGCTGTCTCCGGCGACCGACGTCGTGATCGGCGAGATCCCCGCGGCGGCGCTGCCGTCGCTCGGCGCAGACGTCGGCGGGGTCGACCTCCTCCTCCCGGCGACGCTGTCGGGCGGCGACTGGTACGCGATCGTCGCGGTCGACGCGGACGACGCGGTCGTCGAGGCCGACGAGACGCAGAACGTCGAGTCGGCCGGGCCGATCTACCTCGATCCCGAGAAGGTCTGCGAGGACGACGCCGACGAGCCGAACGACGAGGTCGGCATCGCGCGGCCGCTCGCCTTCGTCGACGGGCAGGCGGTGCTGCACGACCGCGTCGTGTGCCCCGATCTACCCGACTGGTACAGCGTGACGCTCGGCCCCGGCGAGTGGCTCGACGCCTCGGTCACGTACACCTACGCGTCGGCGAGCGGGCTCCTCCAGCTCGAGCTCTGGGACCCCTCGAAGAAGGCGCTGCTCTACCAGATCTCGACCTCGGGGACGCCGCGCGTGCAGCTCCCGTGGACCTTCTTCCCGGGCACCTACTACCTCGCGGTGTCGAACAAGGCGGTCGGCGCGAACATCGGGCCGTACACCTACACCCTCACGGCGACGGTGACCGGCGGCGTGCCCGAGGCGGCCTGCGTGGCCGACCCCTACGAGGACAACAACGGTGCGGCGCGCGCGAAGCCGCTCGGCTGCGGGGTCCTCCAGGCGACGCTCTGCCGGGTCGATCAGGACTGGTACCTCCTCGACGCGGAGGAGGGCGTGCAGGTCGACCTCACGATGACGAACGCGCTCTCGCAGACGCGCCTCCGGATCTTCGCCGACCCGGCGCTCGCGCCGGTGAAGACGCGCATCGGCAACGGGCTCCTCTCGCACGTCCCGGACCGCGACGGGCTCCTCTGGGTCGCGGTCGACCCGCGGAACGGGCCGCTCACGATGACCGAGTACCCCTACACGCTCGCCGTGTCGGGCATCGCGGGGGTCGACCTCACGACGCTCGACCTCGCGATCCCGACGCCGGCCGTCACGCGCGGCGAGGACGTGAGCGTCCGCTTCACGACGGCGAACGCGTGCACCGACGACGCCGGCCCCTTCGTGGTCCGCGCGTGGCTCTCCCTCGATCCGGCGCGCGGTGAGGACGACGTCGCGCTCGCGACCTTCCCGCTCGCGAGCGGGCTCGCGGCCGGGGTCGAGGTGCCGTTCGACAAGAAGGTGCGGATCCCGGCGTCGACGCTCCCGGGCGACTACTACGTGATCGTCGCGGCCGACGGGGACGACGCCGTCGCCGAGACGAACGAGGCGAACAATGGTGTGTTCGCGCCGCTGCACGTGGACGACATCTGCACGCCGGACGCGCTCGAGCCGAACGACTTCCCGGTGTCGGTCGCGGCGACCCCGCTCGTCGCGCCGCCGGGCGTCATGGACCTCGCCATCTGCCCGAACGACATCGACTGGTTCCGGGTCGAGGTCGAGGCCGGCCGGACGGTCACCGTCACGGCCTCGTTCGACAACGCCGTGGGCGACCTCGACGTGCGCCTCTACGACCTGGCGCTGTCGGCGACGAGCCCCGCGGCGGAGTCGGCCACGAGCGAGGACGACGAGGTCGTCACCTGGTACGCGCCGGTCGCGACGACGCTCCTCGTGCGGGTCGCCGGGTTCGCGGGCGCGAGCGCGCCCTACGACCTCTGGGTCACCGTCGACTGAGGGGAGCGGTCCGCTCGGGCGCCGGCGGTGGTCGCGAGCAGGTCATCTCCGTGCCCCCTCCGTGCCCCCTCCGCGCCTTCTTGTCCGTTCCGGTTCAGCCGCGACGTGAACGGTGTTCACGCCGGCCCGGAGCCACGCGTGGGGGAAAACCACGGAGGAGCACGGAGGCACGGAGGGATCGATGCGGTGAGCGGCGTTCTCGCCCAGCTCGAGCGCCGGCAGGGGGCGCGAGCAGTCCTCTCCGTGCCCCCTCCGTGCCTCCTTGTCCGTTTCGGGTCAGCCGCGACGTGAACGGTGTTCACGACCGTCGCGAGCCTTCGACTCGGCTGCGCAGCCCGCCTACTTCCCGTAGACGAGCTTGGCGAAGGTCGCGCCGTCGTCGCCGGCCTTCGCGGTCGCCTCGGCGGCGACGTCCTTCTTGGCGGTGCCGGCCGCCTCGAGCGCCTTCGCGGCGTCGAGCGCGCGCTGCACCTGCGACTTCACGCCGAGGTAGCTCCCCCAGCCGACCGTCTTCTGGCCGTTCACGACGAAGCCCGGGGTCCCGCGGATCCCGAGCGCCTCGGCGAGCGCCCCCTCGTACTGCACCTGCGCTGCGACCGCCGGGTCGTTCCGGTCCGCCTCGAACTTCGTCATGTCGAGGCCGAGCTTCGCGGCGTACGCCGTGAGGTCGGCGTCGTCGAGCTGCTGCTTGTCGAAGAGGAGGTCGTGGTACTCCCAGAACTTGCCCTGGCGCTGCGCCGCGACCGCCGCGTGCGCCGCCGCCGCCGCCCGCGGGTGGCTCGGGAGGGCGTGGTTCTGCCAGATGATCTGCACGTCGTCCCCGAAGTCGCGCGCGAGCTGCTTCACGGGCTCGGCGACGCGCCGGCACACGGGGCACTGGAAGTCGCTGAAGACGTAGACCTTGACGTAGGCGTCGTCCGGGCCGATGGCGGGGCTCGGCCCCGGGGCGCCCGCGAGCTCCTTCGCCGTGTTCTTCGGCTTCGTCTCGGCGAACGCCGGGGCCGCGGTCATCCCCGGGCGGCGCTCCATCTCGCGCATCTCGTCGGCCGTGAGCTCGCCGGGCGCCGCGGCCGCGGGCTTCGCTGCGGGCGCGGTCTCGGGCGCCGCCGTGGCGGGCGCGGCGGTCTCGGCGGCGGGCTTCGGCGCCTCCGCGGTCTCGGCGGCGGGCTTCGGCGCCTCCGCCGTCTCGGTCGCCGCCGGCGCGGGCTCGGTGGGCTTCGGGGCCTCGCTCGCGCCCTTCGAGCAGCCGCTCGCGAGGAGCCCGAGGGCGGCCATCAGCAATGCCTGCGTCTTCGCCATGCGCACGTCGTTCTCTCCTGTCGTGGGGGCTGGGCACGCCGCGAGCGGGACGAAACCTTGCGCGCCGGCCCGCTCTGTGTGCTAGAAGGCGCGCCGCCGGCGGGCGGATTGCCGCGCTACCGCGGACCAGGCCACAATGCGGCGGACGGGAGCCACCATGTTCACAAACACGCTCGAATACAAGAACATCCTGTGTCCGGTCGACTTCTCGGAGACGAGCCGCAAGGCCTTCTACCGGGCGGTCGCGTACTGCCAGCAGTTCGGCGCGCGCCTCACGGTGCTGCACGTGCGCGAGGGCGGCAACCCCATGACGCCCGACCAGGTCGAGGCCGAGCAGGGCACCCTCACGCGCCTCGAGGAGGGCCTCGTCCGCCGCCTCGACGAGCTCGAGGAGGAGGGCAAGGTCACGCGCGCCGAGCGCGATCGCATGTTCCTCGAGATCCGCGGCGGCAAGCCCTGGATCGAGATCGTGCGCTTCGCCGTCGACACCGGCGCCGATCTCATCGTGATGGGCAGCCACGGGCACACGGGCTTCCTCCACGTCTTCATGGGGAGCCAGTGCGAGCGCGTCGTGCGCCGCGCCCCCTGCGACGTGCTCACCGTCAAGCCCGACGGCTACGACCCGAAGATCGCCGAGGCGTGACGCCGGCGGCCATCGAGGCCGCGCTCGGCGCGTACACGCCCCGCGCGAGGCCGAGAGAGCGGGCCTTCCGCGCGGCCGCCGTGCTCGTCCCACTCCTCGAGCGCCCGGGCGGCGTGGAGCTCCTCTTCACGCTGCGCCCGGCCGACATGCCGACCCACGCAGGCCAGGTCTCGTTCCCGGGGGGCAAGGTGGCCCCCGACGACGCCGACACCTGGGCCGCCGCCGCGCGCGAGGCCGAGGAGGAGCTCGGCGTCGGGCTCCCCGCCCTCCGCCGCGTCGGCACGCTCGACGACCTCCCGACCATCAGCGACTTCCACGTCACGCCCCACGTCGCGTGGCTCGACCCCGCGGCCCCGCTCACGCCGTCGCCGCGCGAGGTCGCCGAGATCTTCACGGTGCCGCTCGAGCGCCTCGCCGATCCGCGCGAGCGCCGCCTCATGAGCGGGCGCGCGCGCCGGACCGGCCAGGTCGTCAGGATGCCGTTCTTCCTCGGCGGGCGCCCCCACGTGATCTGGGGCGTGACGGCGGCGATCCTCTGGAACCTGCTCGACGTCCTCGCCCTCCACGGCGAGTGACGCGAGGCGGGCTCAGCGCCCCTTCTTCGTCGCCTTCGGCTGGGCGAACGCCTTCGCGTGCGCCTTGAAGAAGTCCGCGTCGAAGCGCTCGAGCACGGCGCCGAGCACGGCCGCGACGGGCTCCGCCTGACCGACCGCCCCGCGGCGGAGCCAGAACTGGCACTCGTCGAGCAGCATCCGCTCGTCGAAGGTCTTCTTCGCAGCACCCCGCGAGAACTTCTCGCACATCGACCACGTGGCGCCCTTCCGCGCGTCGTGCTCCTTCTGGAGCTTCGCCGGCGTGAGCCCGCGCAGCTTCCCGGAGCGCTTCACGTGCTCCCACGCGAGCGCCGAGGCGCGCGCCGTGGTGCGGAACCCCGCGTCGTAGAGCGCGCCCGCCGTCTGCCCGCACATCGCCACGTCGCGCGTCGGGATGAGCTCGCGCTGGATCCACGCGATGGCGGAGGGGGTGAGGCGGACGACGCCGTCGTCCTCGCCCTTCATCATGAGCGGGAGGCCGCTCAGGAAGGCGAAGGCGGGCTCGGCGACGTCCCACGCGCTGTCGTCGATGGCCGCCCCGTTCGCCTTCGCGACCGGCGCGAGGACCGTGTTCGGCGCGGCGTAGCGGCTGTAGCCGAAGCTCCGCCCCCACGGCGAGTCCAGCGGCGCGAACGCGGCGCCGTCGGCGCGCTTGAAGGTGCACTTCTCCGGGGTCGCGGCGCAGTCGATGTTGTAGTCCTGCTCGGCGACGTCGCACGCCCTCGTCCAGAGCATCGCGCGCACGCCGTCGGCGAGCGGGCGGCCGCCCTCGGGCACGTCCTCGGCGAGGACGGCGGCGGTCGGCAGGGCGAGGCCCAGGAGTGTCGCGATGATGAGGGTGCGGCGCGTCTGCATGCGGTGCTCCTCGCCCTTGCTCGGGGCGACGTCGTCAGGAGGTTCGGGGTCGGTCTCGGCGCGAATGGGGATGGAGACGGGACGCCCCGGAGATATTCAAACCGCCGCGCGTCGACCCCGCGCCGGCCGCCCGCGGCGCCGCCGCGCGAGCGCGATCGCGGCGCACGCAGCGAGCCACGCGCCGAGCGCCCCCGGCCCGGCGCCGCCCGTCGCGCAGCCGCCGTCGCTCCCGCCCTTCGTCCCCGACGCGGTGTCGTCGCCCGCGACGACGTCGCCGCCGCCGCCGGTGTCGCCGCCGGCGACGTCCGCCTCACCGCCCGTGTCCTCCGTCGGGAACGGGTCGAGCACCGTCACCGCGACCGGCTCGGAGCCCGAGCTCGCCGCGACGAAGAGCGTCTCCGACCCGAGCGGCGTCGTCGCGCCCACGGTGATGTCGATCTGCGTGCCCGAGAAGAACGTGACGCTCTGCGTGCGCCCGCCGATGGCGACCGTGCGCACCGTCCCGAGGTTCTGCCCGGTGATGGTGAGCGTCTGCCCGCGGAACGCCGGGCTCGGGCTCGTGCCCGTGATGACCGGCGCGGCGAGCGCCTCGTCGACCACCTGCACCGTGAAGGGCGCGGCCCCGCCGGGCGCCGTGAGCGCCGCGTGGAGCGGCGTCCCGACCTCCGCGGACGCCGTCCCGAGCTGGCACATCGCCTTCTGGCAGGCGACGACGGTGAGCCCCCGCGTCGCTCCCGTGACGCCGGCGAGGTTCGACCCGACCACCCAGAACGTGCCCCCCGCCGACACGTTCGACGGGTACACCCCCTCGACGCGTGGCAGCGCCCCGTCCGCGGCCTCCACGTAGAGCGGGCCCTCGGGGGTCGACGTCAGCGTCCCCACCTTCACGACGACGTCGTGCGGGCCGACGCCGACGTCGGTCCCGACCCAGGCGAGCACGCGGTCGTTCTCGACCTCGAGCACGGTCGCGCTCGCCTGCCCGATGGTGAGCGCCACGTTCACCGGGACGATGCGCCCGCGGACCTCGACGAGGTCCCCCTGGCGCGCCGGGTTCGGCGAGATCGCGTCGATCGTCGGGATCGGCGGCGACACCGTGACGCTCCGGATCGCGACCCCCGAGGCCGAGGTCACCTGCAGATCCTGCTCCCCGAGGAGCGCCGCGTCGAACGGCACCTCGAAGACGAGCAAGGCCTCGGTCTGCTCGGTCACGACGGCCTCGACGCCCCCGACGGTGACCTCGTCGATCGCCGCGAGCGCTTCGCCCTGGATCGTGGCGAGCTCACCGAGCACGACGGGGTCGGGCGTCACCCGCGTGATCCGCGGCGCCGGCGGCGCCACCGTGACCGTCGTCGACGCGCTCCCCGACGGCGTCGTCACGACCAGGGTCTGCGCGCCGAGCGGCGTGTCCGCCCCCACGACGATGCGCACGTCGTCGACCTCGACGTGGACCACCTGCTGCGCGACCTCGCCGATGGCGACGCTCGTCGCGCCGTCGACGAAGTCGGCCCCCACGATCTCGGCGACCGCGCCCTGCGCGAAGGGATCGGGCGCCGTGCTCGAGATCGACGGCGCCGCCGCGAGGACGGTGAACGGGAGCAGGAGGGCCGGGCTCATGGCGCCACCACCGTAGCCTGCGCCTCAGCCGGGCGCGAGAGCTCGATGCCGTCGCTCGCCCGCACGCGGCACGACCACACCTCGCCGACGTCGGTGAACGCGGCCGGGACGACGTCGGTGCTGCCGAGCTCCTTGACGAAGACCCCGTCGCGGAACCAGCGGATCCGGTACGTCACCGGGTCGAGGTCGTAGCTCGGCCCGGTGATCTCGCACGTGAGATCCACGTCGCTCGTCGCTGGCGACGGCGTGATCGCGACCGTCGGGCGCGTCGGCGGCACGTTGGTCGGCGCCTCGACGTTCGTCGCCGGGTTCGAGTCGAACGCGACCACCTCGGGCGCGCCGAAGACCACGCACTTCCCGCCGCAGCCGTCGTCGCCGCACTGCCGCCCGGTGCAGTTCGGGACGCAGCCCGTCACGCACTGCCCGCCGACGCACGACGCGCCGGCCTGGCACTCGCCGCAGATCCCGCCGCAGCCGTTGTCGCCGCAGGACCGCCCGTCGCACTGCGGCACGCAGTCGACGACGCAGGCGCCGGCGCTGTTACAGACCTGCCCGTTGCCGCACTGCCCGCACGACCCGCCGCAGCCGTCGCTCCCGCACGACTTCCCGGAGCAGTCGCGCGTGCACCCGGTCGAGCACTGCCCGTCGATGCAGGTCGTCCCTGGGAGGCACGCGGTCTTCGTGCGGTTTCGGATGAAGCCGATCTTGCGGCAGTTCCCGCCGTAGCAGACGTGGTTCGGGTCGCTGATGGCGGTGCAGCCCCACACGTAGCTGCCGCACTCCTCGGGGACCCAGGCCGCGAGCACGTCGGGGGCGTGGTCGCCGTCGAAGTCGAAGCTCGTCCCCCAGCCGGTGCCGGGGTGCTCGCCGCCGCTGTTGTAGGTCGGGCACACGTCGAAGATCGGGTACGCGTTGACCCAGCTCGTGCCGTCCGCGGCGCCCCGGTTCAGGAGCATCCAGGCGCCGCCGGGCTGCCCGTCGTCGTCGAGCCCGGCGACGATGTCCTGGTCGCCGTCGCCGTCGAAGTCGTTCGCGGTCGTCAGGTTCGTCGGCATCGGCACGGTCTGCGCGAGCTTCACCGGGTTCGCGAAGGTGCCGTCGCCGACGCCGCGGAAGATCCAGACGACCGTCGGCGGCGCGCCGCCGTTGTTCAGCGTGCGCCCGATGAGGTCGACGATCCCGTCGCCGTCGATGTCCTTGACGGTCTTCGCGAGCCCCCAGACCCAGTCGAAGCCGGCGTACGGCCCGTTCGACGCCCACGGCGAGAAGTCGAACGCCGGCGTGAGCTTCGTGTAGCCGCCGTGCCCGTCGTTCCGCCAGACGAAGCCCTTGTGGCTCTGCCACTGGTGGAGCCCCACGAAGTCGAGGTGGCCGTTGCCGTCGGTGTCGATGACGGGGCCGAGGCGCTCGCCGGGATCGAGGGTGAAGAGCTCGTCGAGCTCGACGCCGCCTTCGCCGTCGCAGCTCGAGCGCGCGAGGAGGACGCGCACGGGGCCGCTGCAGAACTGGTCGTCCGCGGCGGTCGTCTGCGGGTTCCAGTCGACGCAGCGCTCGCCGGAGATGGTGCACTGCGCGTCGGTCGTGCAGCGCGCCTTGCAGATCCCGCCCGAGCAGACGTTGTTCGCCGGGCAGTCCGCCGCGAGCGAGCAGATCGTGCGGCCGGTCACGTCGACCTCGGTGACCGCGAGGTCGAGCCAGCGGTCGCCGTCGAAATCGCCGACGGCGGCGACGCTGTAGCGGTTGCCCGTCCCGAAGTCGATGGGGACGGGGTCGCCGAAGGTGCCGTCGCCGTGGGAGGGGTAGATGGCGACCGTCTCGCCGTAGTGGTTGCGCGCGAAGAAGACCTCGCCCCAGCTCGAGCCGGACTCGTCGGTCTGCCCGTCGCAGTCGTTGTCGACGCCGTCGCCGCAGACCTCGAGCTCGCCCTCGTCGGTGATGCCGTCGCAGTCGTTGTCGATGCCGTCGCCGCAGATCTCGGCGCCCGGCTCGAGGGCGTGGGCGTTGCACACGAGCGAGGTCTTGTCGGCGCTGCACACGAACTTGTCGACGACGCGGCACGCCCCGAGCCCGATGGAGCAGAGCTTGTTCTTCGACGGGAAGTCCTCGTCGGTCGCGCCGTCGCAGTCGTCGTCGACCTCGTTGCAGAGCTCGGAGCCGCCGGTGACCGGGTTCACGGAGCAGCGGAGCGACACCTCGTCGTCGTCGCAGATCTTGACGCCGTCGGCCGTGCACGCGCCGAAGCCGACCTCGCAGGCCGCCCCGAGGCCGATGAAGTCCTCGTCGTGGAGGCCGTCGCAGTCGTCGTCGAGGCCGTTGCAGCGCTCGGGGGCGCCGACGTAGACGGTCGGGTCGCTGTCGTCGCAGTCCCCGCCGAGGGTGCAGCCGACGCCGTGCAGATCGCCGTCCTGGTCCTGGCAGACGGGCTCCTCGGCGCGCGCCGCGAGCGGCACGTCGAGGCGCGCCCCGTTGACCGCGTTCGACGAGAAGCGCAGCACGTCCGCGAAGTCGCCGGGGCCGAGGGCGTAGAACGTGACCTTCACGATCTTCTTCGCGCCCGGCGCGACGAGCGTCTGCGAGGCGTTCGTCGCGAACACCTCGAGCTGGTCGACGAGCTGGATGGACGTGAGCGTGAGCGGCTGGTTGCCCGCGTTCTCGAGCTCGAGGTCGCGCGTGACGACGTCGCCGACGTTCCACGTCCCGAACTCGAGCGACTCGGGGTCGACGACGAGGTAGGCGAAGGTGTTGGCGCCCCCGCCCGTGTCCTCCGCGGCGTCGTCGCCGCTCGCGTCGGGCGGGGCGGACGTCCCGGTCGCGGCGGCGTCGCTGCCCGCGTCGTCGCCCGGGGCGGCGCTCGTGTCGACGCCGGTCGTCGCGGTGTCGCCGCCGCCCGCGCCGCCCGCCGTCTCGTCGCTGCAGGCGCCGCAAACGAACACGAGCGCGAGCGCCGCGAGCGGGAGGGCGGAGAGGCGCCTCGGGACGCGGTGGAGCGCGTCAGGCGAGCGCAAGGCGGGGTGGGGCACGACGGCACCTCCGAGCCAGCGTGGGCTGGCCGCGGGCGGCGCGAGGGGCGCGCCGCGAGGTCGAACGAGAAGAACGGAACGAGGCCGCAATTCTGCACGACTCGCGCGCCGGAGAAAAGAGGGATGAACGACGTTCACACTCGGCCCGCGCGGGCCGAACGCCGCTCGCGCCGCGGCTCAGCCCGCGCCCGAGACCGCCGCCGGGGCCATGCGCGGCACGCGCACGGTGAGGACGTTCCAGCCGTCCTCGGTGCGGCGCGCCTGCATCCCCCAGCCGTGGGCGTCGGCGATCTTCTTCGCGACCGGCATGCCGATGGCGGCGCCGGGCAGGTACTTCCCGTCGGAGGTCGAGCGGCGGAAGGCGACGAGCGAGGCGGCGTCGCCCTCGTCGGTCGCCGCCGGCCCGTTGTCGCGCAGCTCGACGAGCACGCGCTCCGCCTCGCCGGTGACGCGCAGGATCGCCGAGGAGCCGCGCGGCGCCGCGCGCAGGGCGTGGCCGAGGATGCAGCGCAGGAGCTGGTGGACGAGCTCCGGCTCCCCCTCGACGACGGCCGGCGCGCCCTCGACGGCCACCTCGACCGCGAGGCCCGCCGACTCGGGCACCTTCAGGAGGCGCTGCACGATGTCGCGCGCGACCTGCGCGAGGTCGACGGGCTCGGCCCGATAGAGCCCGCGCCCGGTCGTCAGGCGGGCGAGGGTGAGCAGATCCTCGACGAACGAGATGACGCGGGTCGTCTCGCGCCGCAGCGAGCGCACGAACTCGAGTCGGTCGCGCGCCTCCATGTCCGGCTCCTCCTCGAGCACGGAGACGACGCCCCGGAGCACCGTCAGCGGCGCGCGGATCTCGTGGCGGATGGCGGCGATGAGGCGGTCCCTCCGGCGCGCGTCCTCGGCGCAGATCCGCGCCGGGCGCGCGGTGACGATGATCGCGCCCGCCTCGGCCGCGAGGCGCTCGGCGGTGAGCGCGAGGTCCTCGCCGTCGGGGGGCGAGAGCCAGAGGCGCATGATCTCGCCGGGCGCGACGCGCGCCACGGACGCCTCGAGCCCGGGGACGAGCCGCGCGAGGACGTCGTCGATGGGGGCGCCGACGAGCGACGAGGCCGCGTCGCCAGGCGTCAGCAGCGCGCCCGCGCCGCCCGTCGTCGCGAGGACGTTGCCGTCGGCGTCCGTGCGGACGATCTCGGAGCCGCAGAGCGAGCGGGCGTCGGGGGCGGCGAGGCGCGCGATCTCGGCGACGAGCCACGCCTCGACGCGCGCCGCGCGATCCGGCGGCGATCCGTCGCCGAACGCCGCGACGATCACCCGGGCGTCGCCGCTCACCCCGATCGGCACGGCGATCACCCCGTCGGAGGCGGCTCTCCGGGGTGCTGCGTGCGCGCTCATCGGGTCGCGCGCTTGCGCTGCGCGCGCCACTATCTCATCCTGAGACAGCCTCGGCGCGCGCGCGTCCTCCCTGCCCAACGGCGTGACGGTGCCCGCGACGTCGCCACCGCGAAACTCGACCGACCAGGCCGACCCATGAGCGAGCTCCGTCATCAGCGCGAGCCCTTCGAGGGCAGGCGCGAAACGATCCCCAGCCGTCGCGCTACCGCGCTGCTCGACGTCGCTGCTCACGAGCTCGAGACCTCCACCAGCCGAGAGAGGGAGACGACGATTGCCTGAGCGGCACGTGCTCATCATCGACGACGAGCCGGAGCTGACCAACCTGCTCGCCTACCGGCTGCGCAAAGACGCGTTCTTTGTACGCACGGCCAGCGACGGCGCGCAAGGGCTCGCCGCGATCGACGACGGCTTCGACGGCATCGTGCTCCTCGACCTCCGCCTCCCGGACGCCGACGGGCTCGATCTCGTCGAGCCGATCATGGCGAGGAACGCCGACAACCGCATCATCATCATGACGGCGCACGGCTCCATCGACGCCGCCATCGAGGCGACGCGGCGCGGGGCGTATGACTTCGTGCACAAGTCGGAGGACCTGAGCCGGCGCATCGCGGTCGCGGTCAAGAACGCCTTCGAGCACCGCGAGATGACCTCGCGGGTGTCGAGCCTCGAGGAGGAGGTCAGCGAGAAGTATCACTTTGGGAACATCGTCGCGCGCTCGCCCGAGATGCGGAAGCTCTTCGAGACGCTCCGCCACGTCATCGACTCGAAGGTGACGGTGCTCCTGCAGGGCGAGAGCGGGACGGGCAAGGAGCTCGTCGCGCGCGCCATCCACTACGAGGGGCCCCGCAAGCGCGGGCCGTTCGTCGCGGTCAACTGCGCGGGGATCCCCGAGACGCTCCTCGAGAGCGAGCTCTTCGGGCACGAGCGCGGCGCGTTCACGGGCGCCATCGCCGCCAAGAAGGGGCGCTTCGAGCTCGCCGACGGCGGGACGCTCTTCCTCGACGAGATCGGCGAGATGCCAGTCCACCTCCAGGCGAAGCTCCTGCGCGTGCTGCAGGAGCGGAAGGTCGAGCGCATCGGCAGCGCGCAGCTCCGGCCCGTCGACGTGCGCATCATCAGCGCCACGCACCGGAACCTCATGGACATGGTGAAGGACGGGCGCTTCCGCGAAGACCTCTACTACCGGCTCGCCGTGTTCCCCGTCTTCCTGCCGCCGCTCCGCGAGCGCGTCGGCGACATCGCCCTCCTCGCGAGCTACTTCGTCGAGAAGGCGTGCCAGGAGGAGAAGAAGTCGCCGCGCACGCTCTCGCCGCCCGCGATGCGCATGCTCGAGCGGCACCATTACCCGGGTAATGTGCGCGAGCTCGAGAACATCATCAGCCACGCGGTCGTGGTGAGCACGGGCTCGACGGTCAGCATCTCGGACCTCCCGCTCTCGCTCGTCGACGCCGTCCGCGGCGGCGGGACGCAGCGCGCCGACGCCCCGCGCGAGCTCGACGCCGACGGCAACATCGAGCAGTCCTTCGAGGTGATGTTCCAGAGCCTCGAGGAGATCCCCGAGCTCGAGCGCGTCGAGACGGCGCTCATCGCGCGGGCGCTACAGCTCGCGGACGGGGACGTCGTGCAGGCCGCGAAGGCGCTCGGCATGTCGCGCGCGACCATCTACCGGCGCATCGAGCGGCTCGGCGGGAAGGAGGCCCTCGTCGACCCCGACGGCGCGCACGCGAGCGACGGCGGCTGACGGTCAGCCGAGCGCGGCGGCGATGGCCTCGGCGACGTCGGGTGCCAGGCGCGCCCGCGAGATGGCGAGGGCGCGGCGCGCGAGCGCCCGGTAGACGACGGCGGCGTCGCGGTCCTCGGCGGTCTCGAGCGCTCTCAGGTGGGCGCGCACGGTGTCGACGTCGCCCCGCGCGATGGGGCCCGTGATGGCGTCGGCGGGCTCGTTGCCCTCGAGCTGCGCGACGGCGCCGCGCATCAGCGCGAGCAGGGCCGCGCGCGCGTCATCGACGGGGACGCCGGCGCGGACCATGCTCGTGACGCCCTGATCCCAGAGCGCCACGGCGTGCCCGGCCACCGTGACGGCGGCCGCGTGGTAGAGCGCCTTCCCGCCCGGCGCGAGGCGCGTCGTGCGGAGGCCGATGGCCGCCCCGAGCGCGTCGGCCGCGACGACCGCCGCCGGCTCCCCGTCGACCCCCGCGACCGCGCCGCGGAGGAGCGGCCGGCTGTCGGCGCCCGCGAGCGCGACCAGCGGGTGCAGGCAGCCCGCGGCGCGCGGCGTCGTCGCGTCGGCGCGGGCCACGCGGCCGTCGCGCGAGCCGGACAGGTGGAGCCAGATCTCGCCGCGGGCGCTCGCGCGCACGGCGAGCGCGCGAGCGGCGTCCTCGATGGCGCCGTCCGGCACGGCTAGGAGGACGACGTCGCAGGCGGGGAGCGTGTCGACGCCGGCCTCACCGCGGCTCCAGTGCCACGCGAGCGTGACGCCGGCGGTGTCCTCGAGGGCGACCGCGAGCGCGGAGGCGGCGCGGCCGCGCCCGACGAGGCCGACGCGCGTCACGGGTAGAGCCCCTCGCCGAGGGCGATCGCGAGCACGGCCGGCGGGACCAGCGTCGTGTCGGCCGCGCCGGCGGCGAGGCGCGCGCGCGCCGCGGTCGAGGACACGTCCGGGAGCGTGAACGGGACGTCCACGTCGGTCGGCGCCGGGTAGCCCTCGCGGCCGACGACGAGCACGCGGCCAGCGAGGAGCGCGAGCAGGGCCGGCCACTCGCGCCACTTCTCGCGGGCGATCCAGCTGTCGGTCCCCATGACGAGCGTCAGCGCGAGGTCGTCCGCGGCTGTCGCCGCCTCGGCGAGCAAGGCGCGCACGGTGTCGACGGTGTACGACGGCGCCGGGAGCCGCCCCTCGATGGGGTCGACGACCACCCGCTCCCCGAGGTGGGCGCAGGCGGCGGCGACCATGCGGCAGCGCGCCTCGAACGGGGCGAGCGCCTTCCCGAACGCGTGGCCGAAGGCCGGCACGAGCCGCACCTCGTCGAAGCGCCCCGACGCGAGCGCCCAGGTCGCGATGAGCACGTGCCCGTGGTGCGGCGGGTTGAAGCTCCCGCCGTAGAGGGCGACCCGCCGCGGCGCGCGCTCAGGCGCGGAAGCCGGCGGCATCCTTCTGGGCCTTCTCGAGGAGCGCGAGCACGTCGTCGCCGCGGTCGAGCGTCGTCCGGAGCTCGGCCGAGCCCCAGAGGAGGTCGATGGCGGGCTTGTCGGTCTCGAACTCGTAGGCGTCCGTCCGCCAGCCGAGGACCCCGGGCGACGCGGTCCTGAGCGCGTGGAGCACGAACGCGCCGAGCTCGACGGCGCGCACGGCCGTCCGGTCGAAGACCCGCAGGTACACGCCCTGGCAGATCTGCCCCGCGTGCTTGCCGAACGCCGGCCGGAACACGGTCGGCACGAAGTCGACGCCCGGGCAGTCGCGGCCGCGAAGGAGCTCGACGACCCGCACCGCGTCGAGCCCAGGGGCGCCGAACTGCAAGAAGGGGCTGGTCGTGCCGCGGCCCTCGCTGACGGTCGTGCCCTCGAGGAAGCAGAGGCCGGGGTAGACGACCGCCGTGTCGACGGTCGGCATGTTGGGGCTCGGCGGGACCCAGGCGGGGCGCCCGTGCTTGTCGCACGGCACGACCGTGAGCTCGCACCCCGGGGCGCGGCGCTCGCGGTACCAGCGCGCGAGCGCGCCGACCGTGAGCCCGTGGCGGATCGGGAGCCCGGGCACGAGGCCGCAGAAGCTCTCGAAGCCGGCGTTGAGGAGCGGCCCCTCGACGCGCGGGCCGATGGGGTTCGGGCGGTCGAGGACCCAGACCGGGACGCCGCGATCGGCCGCCGCCTCCATGACGAGGGCGAGGGTCGCGGCGTAGGTGTAGTAGCGCGTGCCGATGTCCTGGAGGTCGTAGACGACGGCGTCGATCCCGTCGAACGCCTCGGGGCGCGGACGGAGGCTCGCCTTGTCGGCGCCGTAGAGGCTGACCGTCGGCACGCCGAAGACCTCGTCGGGGGCGCCGCCCGCGACGGGCTCCATGTCCTGCGCGACGCCCCAGGCGCCGTGCTCGGGCCCGAGGAGGCGCACGACGTCGTTGTCGGTGCGCTCGCGGAAGACCTGCACGGCGTGGCGGCCCCACGCGTCGACGGCGGTCTGGTTCACGAGGAGGGCGACACGGCGCTTCCTGAGCCCGTGATCGAAGCCCGCGGCGATGCGGTCGAGGCCGGTCTGCATGCGGGGGACGATGCCGAAAAGGGCCATTTCACGCAAGGCGAACGCGCGCGGAGGGCGCGCGCCGGCTCACCGCGGTCAGTGCCCCTTGACGCGCTGCGCCTCCCACCAGCGCTCCCACGCCGCGGGGTCGTCGTCGAGGTACGCGTTGGTCTGGAAGCGGAGCGCGCGCATGACCGCGCGGACGAGCATGGCGTCGTCGTCGCGGAGGTGGGCGACGAGGCGCCGCGGGGCGGCCTGGTGCTTGACGACGGCGAGCCCCTCGGCGGCGGCGCGGCGGACGCCGGGCTCCGCGTCCTCGAGGGCGCGCAGGAGGTCGAGCGCGACGGCCGGATCGTGGGAGAAGGCGAGGCCGAAGATCGCCTCGACGCGCACGGCGGCGCTCTCATCGGCGGCGGCGTCGCGGAGGGCGCCGAGGATCCGCTTGTCGCCGCGGTAGAGGCGGTTCGCGAGCGCGCGCGTGGCGGCGACGCGCACCATGGGATCCGCGTCGCGCCGGGCCGCGAGGAGGACGTCCACGAGCTTCGGGAAGGTGCGGTCGCCGAGGTCGTCCACGGCGAGGGCGCGCGTCGCCGGGTCGAGGCGCGCGTCGGTCGCGGCGGCGGCGAGGAGCTCGGTCGCGGCCTTCGCCGTGGAGCCGTCGATGACCGAGAGCGCGACGAGCTGACCGGGGCGGTTCATCGCCGGGAGCGCCGCGCCGAGGCGCGGGAGCACGACGTCGTCGGCCTCGGCCTTGAGGCGCGTCGCGGCGAGGAGGCAGCCGCGGTCGGCGAGGCCGTCGCAGGTCTTGAGGGCGTCGACGTAGGTGTCGAGCTCCGCGCGCGGCGTCGCGGCGAGGAGGAGGACGGGGACGAGCGCGGCGAGGGTCGGCATGAGCGCGCGGACGCGCCGGGCGGGCGGCTGATTCACCATGGGCGCGACCCTATCACGGGCGTTCGGCGCGGCCCAGCGAGCGGCTCCGCGCGCGGCGCGACGCTCAGGGGCGCGCGTCGCGGACGCCCGCCTTCACCTCGGTGACGAACTCGGCCATGAGCTCGTGGGACTTCACGCCGGGGCGCGTCTCGATCCCGCTCGCGACGTCGAGGCCGTAGGGTTTCAGCATGCGCGTGACCTCGCGCACGTTCTTCGCGCTGAGGCCGCCCGCGAGGAAGCCGCGCGGGAGGCGCATCGCGGCCTGCGCGAGCGAGAAGGAGAGGACCTTCCCGGTGCCGCCGTACTCGGCGTCCGAGTAGGCGTCGACGAGGAAGCCGATGCCGTAGCCGCCGACGTACTGCTCGATGGTCGTGGCGTCGGCCGTCGAGCGCATGCGGATGGCCTTGATGAACGGGTGCCGGAAGTAGCGGCAGAAGTGGGGCGGCTCCTCGCCGTGGAACTGCAGGATGTCGGGCTTCACGTGCTGCAGCACCCCGAGGACGTGCTCCACGTCGGGGTTCACGAGCACGGCGACCGTGCGCGCGACGCGCTTCTTCGCGCGCTCCTTCGAGGCGCGGCGGACCTCCTCCTGGATCTTGATGGCGAGCCCGTAGCTGACGGCGCGGGGGGAGCCCGCGTAGAAGTTGAGCCCGATGAGGTCGGCGCCGAGCATGACGCCGGCGTACGCGTCCGCCGGGCGCGTGAAACCGCAGAACTTGATGTAGGGGGCCTTCATGCGCGGACGACCTCCTCCGGGCCGCCCGCGTCGCGCCCGAGGAGGGCCGCGAGAGCGCGCGCCGGGTCGGGCGCGGCCATCAGGCTCGACCCGACGAGGAAGCAGTCGTAGCCCGCGTCCTCGAGGCGGAGGACGTCCGCGCGCGTCTGGACGCCGCTCTCCGCGACCGCGATGACGCCCGCCGGGATCATGGGGCGGAGCCGCTCGGCGGTGGCGAGGTCGACGGCGAGGGTCTTGAGGTCGCGGTTGTTGACGCCGAGGATCCGGGCACCCGCGGCCAGCGCGCGCTCGACCTCGCGCTCGTCGTGCGCCTCGACGAGCGCGGCGAGCCCGAGGGCGTCGGCGTGGGCGGAGAGCGCGGCGAGCTCGGCGTCGTCGAGGACCGAGGCCATCAGGAGCACGAGCGACGCGCCCGCGACGCGCGCCTCGTCGAGCTGGCGCGCGTCCACGACGAAGTCCTTCCGGAGGCACGGCGCCGCCACGGCCGCGGCGACCGCGCGGAGGTCGTCGAGGCTCCCGCCGAAGTGGTCGGGCTCGGTGAGGACGCTGATGGCCGCGGCGCCTGCGCTCATGTACCCGCGCGCGACGGCGACGGGGTCGGCGTCCGCGCGGATCGCCCCCTGGCTCGGGCTCTTCCGCTTCACCTCCGCGATGACGCGCGTCCCAGGCGCGGTGAGCGCCTCCCACGCGGACGGCGGGGGCGGGGCCGCGGCGGCGGCCCGCGCGAGGGCCTCGCGGTCCACCGGGGTCGCGGCGAGGCGCGCCCGCGTCCCGGCGACGATGCGCGCGAGCACGCTCACGGCGCGAGCTCCTGGCTCATCTTCGCGAGGGCGACCAGGCGCTGGTAGGCCCGCCCGCTCGCGAGCACGGCGCCCGCGAGGTCGACGCCCGCCTCGATCGAGGGCGCCTTCTCGGCCACCCAGAGCGCCGCCCCCGCGTTCACGCGCACGATGTCGGCGTGCGGCCCGCCGAGCGTCCCCTCGAGCACGCCGCGGACGAGCCGCGCGTTCTCCGCGCCGTCGCCTCCCGCGACCTCCGCGACCGAGACGCGCGCCACCCCGAGCTGCTCGGGCGTGAGCGTCATCTCGCGGACCTCCCCGCCGTCGAGCACGGCGGCGTGGGTCTCGCCGCTGACCGACACCTCGTCGAGCCCGCCCTGGTCGGTGTCCCCGTGGACGACCATCGCGCGCCGCGACCCGAGGCGCCGGAGCACCTCGGCGACGGTCGCGCGCCGCGCCGGGTCGTAGATCCCGATGAGCTGATGCGTGGCGCCGGCCGGGCTCGTCATCGGGCCGAGCAGGTTCAGGACGGTGCGGAAGCCGAGCTGCGAGCGGGCGGGCCCGGCGTAGCGGAGCGCCGCGTGGTGCATGGGGGCGAACATGAAGCCCACGCCGAGGTCCTTGATGCACGCGACGACCGCCTCGGGCGGGAGATCGATGCGCACGCCGAGCCGCTCGAGGACGTCCGCGCTCCCGACCTGCGAGGAGATCGCGCGGTTGCCGTGCTTCGCGACGGTCACCCCGGCGGCCGCGCACACGAACGCGACGGCGGTCGAGATGTTGAACGTGCCGGCGCCGTCGCCGCCGGTGCCGCAGGTGTCGAGGATCACGTCGGCCTCGACGCGCACTGGGGCCACGCGCGCCCGCATCGCGCGCACGGCGCCCGCGATCTCGTCGACGGTCTCGCCGCGCATCCGGAGCGCCGTCAGGAGCGCGCCGATCTGCGCGTCGGTCGCGTCGCCGGCCATGATGGTCTCGATCGCGGCCTGCGCGTCGGCCTCGGAGAGACGCTCGCCGCCGACGACGCGCGCGAGGACGGGCTTGAGGGTCGTCGCGCTCACGCCGCCGCCTCCTGCCCGCCGCCGCGCACGAGGTCGAGGAAGTTCCCGAGGAGCGCCTTGCCCGCGGTCGTGAGGATCGACTCGGGGTGGAACTGGACGCCCCACGTCGGGTGGTCCTTGTGCGCGAGGCCCATGATCGTGCGCTGCTGCGGGTCGTCGGTCCACGCGGTCACGTCGAGGCAGCCGGGGAGGTCCTCCGCGCGCGCCATGAGGCTGTGGTAGCGGGTCGCGGCGAAGGGGTTCGGGAGCCCGCGGAACACGTCCGTGTCGGCGTGGTGCACGGGCGAGGTCTTCCCGTGCATGATGATCCCCGTCCGCACGATGGTCCCGCCGAACGCCTGGGCGAGCGCCTGGTGGCCGAGGCACACGCCGAGGATGGGGACGCGCCCGCTCGCCGCCTGGATGAGCGGCACGGAGATCCCGGCCTCGGTGGGCGTGCAGGGGCCCGGGCTCACGACGATCGCGTCGCCCGCGCGCTCGATGGCCTCGTCCACGCCGAGGGCGTCGTTCCGCACGGTCTCGACGGTGGCGCCGAGCTCGCCGAGGTACTGCACGAGGTTGAACGTGAAGCTGTCGTAGTTGTCGATCATCAGGATGCGCAGGGGGCGGCTCACAGGAGGCTCCTCCGGAAGAACATGCGCCGGGCGAGGTCGATGGCGCGGAGCACGGCGCGCGCCTTGTTCCGGCTCTCGTCGGCCTCGGTCTGCGGGTCGGAGTCGTAGACGATGCCGGCGCCCGCGCGCGTCCGGAAGCGCTCGCCCTCGGCGACCAGGGTGCGGATGGCGATGCAGAGGTCCATCGAGCCGTCGACGCCGATGGTCCCGACGGCGCCGCCGTAGAAGCCGCGGCGCGACGTCTCGAGCTGGTCGATGAGCTCCATCGCGCGGATCTTGGGCGCCCCGGAGAGCGTCCCGGCCGGGAAGGTGGCGCGCAGCACCGCCGCCGGCCCGTGCTCGGGGGCGACCTGGCCGGTCACCTGCGACACGAGGTGCATGACGTGGCTATAGCGCTCGATGACCATCTGCTCGGGGATCCGCACGCTCCCGATGGTCGCCACGCGGCCGACGTCGTTCCGGCCGAGGTCGACGAGCATCACGTGCTCCGCGAGCTCCTTCGGATCGGCTCTGAGCTCGGTCTCGAGGGCGCGGTCCTCCTCGGGCGTGGCGCCGCGCGGGCGGGTGCCGGCGATGGGGCGCACCACGACCTCGCCGTCGGTGACGCGGACGAGGATCTCGGGCGAGGCGCCGACGAGCGTCGTGTCGCCGAGCTCGAGGTAGAGCATGTAGGGCGACGGGTTCACCGTGCGGAGGGCGCGGTAGACGAGGAACGGGTGGAGCCCGGCCGCCGGCTGATCGTAGGTGCGCGAGAGCACGATCTGGATGCAGTCGCCGGCGCCGATGTAGCCGCGCGCCTCCTCGACGATGGCGCCGTACTCGGCGTCGGTCATCGACGCGGTCGCCTCGACGGGGGCCGGGGAGGGGCTCACGGGCAGCGTCGGGAGCGGCCCCGAGAGGCGCGCCTCGGCGGCGTCGAGCGCGCGCTGGGCGGCGTCCCAGGCGGCGTCGGCGGCGTCGGGCCCGTCGACGCGCGCGAGGTAGATGAGCTTCGCCTGGTGGAGGAGGTTGTCCCAGAGCAGGACGAGGCTCGTCTCGAGGAAGACGAGATCCGGCCCGTCGGCGTCGGGATCGGCGCTCGCGTGGCGGTCGGGGATCTCCTCGACCCAGCGGACCGCGTCGTAGGTGAGGCCGCCGACGAGGCCGCCCACGAAGCGGGGGAGGGCGGGGTCGAGGTAGACGCGCTCGCCCTTCAGCCGGTCGAGCACGAAGCCGAGCGGGTCGTCGGCGGTGACGCGCTCGTCGGGCACGCCGGGGCGCGCGATCGTGACGACGTCGCCCTTGGCGCGGTACACGGCGCGCGGCTCGGTGCCCATGTAGGTGTAGCGGCCCCAGGTCTCGCCGCCCTCGACCGACTCGAGGAGGAAGCTGTACGCGCCGCGCCGGAGCTTCCAGAAGGCGGCGACGGGCGTCTCGAGGTCGCGGAAGACGTCGCGCGCGATCGGGATGAGGGTGTGGTCGCGCGCGAGGTCGCGGAAGGTGTCGAGCCCGTCGGGCATGTCGGCATCACCTGGCTTTTCTGGCTCTCGTCGGCGTCGAGCGGCTCGGCGCCTGGATCATCGGGCGGTGGGCGGATAGTATCCAGCGCGGCGATGCATCTCAATCTCCTCTACTTTGCGCACGTGCGCGAGCGGATCGGCAAGAGCGGCGAGGTCCTCGAGGTCCCGGACGGGGCCACGGTGGCCGACGCGCTCGTCGCCCTGACCGCGCTCTACCCCGGGCTCGAGCGGCTCCTCCCGACCCTGCGGGTCGCGGTCGACGCCGAGTTCGCCGACCTCTCGCAGATCCTCCACGACGGCGCGGAGGTCGTCCTGATCCCGCCGGTCGCGGGCGGGAGCGGCCCGCCGCTCGTGCGGGTCACGGACGAAGCGCTCGGTGTGGACACCGCCGACGCCCTCGCGACCGCCATCGCGGGCCCCGAGCACGGCGGCGTCGTCACGTTCGTCGGGCGCGTGCGCGACCACGCGCGCGGCCACGCCGTGACGCGCCTCGAGTACGAGGCCTACGGCGCGATGGCCGAGAGACAGCTCCGGAAGCTCGTCGCCGAGGTCGAGGCGGCGTTCCCGGGGACGCGCGCGGCGGTGCACCACCGGACGGGGCTCCTCGCGATCGGCGACGTCGCGGTCGTGGTCGTGACGGCGAGCGCGCACCGGGGCGACGCGTTCGACGCGAACCGGCGGCTCATCGACCGGCTGAAGGAGGACGTGCCGATCTGGAAGCGCGAGACGGGGCCCGACGGCACCGAGTGGGTGAGCGACCGGCCCTGACGGTCTAGGTGCGAAGTCGGCGGCGCGGCGCCACGCTCCCGGCGGCTCAGCGCGGCCCTGGGCGTCACTCGCGACTGCGAGAGGGCCGGCGCTCAGTAGCGTGACTTCAGGAGCGTCCCGAGCACCTCGCGGAGCGCCTCCTTCGTGTAGCCGTAGCGCGTCGTCAGCCGCGTGAGCACCTCGCGCGCGCGCTCGACGTCCTGCACGGCGAGCCCGTGGTGCGTCGGCGACTCGCCGATCTCGTCGGCGATGAGCACGGTGACGAGGTGCTGCGCCATGCGCCCGACCTTCACCTTCTGCTTCTCGTAGTAGTCGTTCTCGAGCGCCTCGATGAGCTTCGGGAAGAGACGCCGGTAGGGGATGGTCTCCCCCTTGTGCTCGACACGGTAGGCGCCGATGCGCGCGATGAGGTCGCGCCGGAAGCGCTGCGCGTCGTCCGGGGTCTCCCAGACGCGCTCGAGCTCGTCCATGAGCTTCGCGTCGGGCGGGTCGTACTTGCCGGTCGCCTCGTTGTAGAGGCGCTCGTCCTTGAGCGCGTACGAGACGTTCAGGATGTAGCGCGCGAAGAGCTGCTCGTACTGCTGCTCGGAGACGAGCCCCATGGCGGCGCGGATCTCGCCGTCGACGAGGTCGAGGTAGCGGTCGAGGACCTGCTCGATGAAGCTCCCGTAGTCGTGGAAGCCGCCGTCGGGCTTGATGCGCAGGTACTCGTAGACGGTCTTGTTCTTCGTGAGCTCGCGGAGCTCCTCGAGGATCCCGATCGCGCTGACACCGTGGTGGCGCTTGTCCTGGAGCGCGTTCATGAGGACCTGCTTCATCTCGCGCGGCGACGCGCCGAAGCTGCCCTCGTAGTCGGGGAGCTCCTGCCCCTCGGCGAGGAGGTCGGAGACGGCGGCCTTGAGGTCGCGGGCCTGCTCGGAGCTGAGGTCGCGCGGGAGGCGCGTGCCGGCGTAGAGGTCGGCCTTCTCGAGCGGCGTCAGGCGCGCGATGACGTCGCGGATGCTCGTCGGGTAGGCCTCGGCGCGCGGGCGCCGGAGGCGCGTGAGCACGGCCCAGAGCGCCAGCACGTAGGTCGCGTGCGGGGTGACGACCGCGCCGATCCCGGCGCGCTCGATCTGCTCGTCGTAGATCCGCCGCTCGACCTGGTGGTCGCGGATGTAGGGCATCTTGACGAGGTCCATGCGGCCCTTGAAGGACGGCCAGTCCGGGTACTCCTTGAACGCGCGGAGGTGGACCTCGTTCGAGCTCGCGAGGAAGAGCGTGTCGAGGTGCAGGATGGCCTGCGGGAGCGCGACCGTGCCCTTCTCGCAGGTGGCGAGGAGGTACTTGAAGGCGTCGACCGGCTTCTTCAGGAGGTCGTTGTAGTTGATGATGCCGCGGTTCGCGTCGACGAGGTCGCCGAAGGGCTCGAACATGCTGAGGGTGCGGAGCGCGCTCGGGAGCGACTGGAGCGCCTGGTCGAGCGTGACCTGGCGGAGGCTCGCGTCGACGTGGAGCTGCGGCTCGATCGTGACGAAGCCCTGCCGGTAGCGGCGTGAGAAGTTGAAGCGCTCGACCTGCACGTGCTGGAGGAGGCGCTGGAAGTCGCCGTGGTAGCTCGCGAGGAGCGCGTCGGCGATGGCGCGGGAGCGGGGCGAGAGGTCGCCGTCGAGGAGGTACTCGGGGACCTGCTCGTCGCCGAGGCGACCGCTGGCCTGCAGCTCCTCGAGGATGGCGGCGCGGCGGCGCTGCGGCAGCAGCAGCAGCGGGTGATCGCGGAGGTCGGCGGCGAGGCGGGCGTCGACGTCCTCCTCGTCGAGGTGGGCGTAGGACTCGATGGCGCCCTCGCGCTGCTCGGCGCCGAAGCCGAGCTTCTTCTTCGCGATGCGGAGGGAGGGGAAGACCCAGTTGAAGCGGTAGATGGCGCCTTCTTCGAGGGTCGAGTAGTGCTCGAGGGCCTGCCCGAGGCAGTCGATGAAGGAGCTCTTCGCGGAGCCGTTCGGGCCGTGGAAGAGGACGAGGCGCGTGACGCGACGCTCGCGGATGAAGCTCGTGATGTGGCGGAAGAGCGCGTTCTGCGCGGTCTCCTGGCCGACGACGGCCGCCGCGCCGCCGCTCCACGGCGCGTCGAAGAGGCGGTAGCGCGTGAGCTCACCCTCGGGGCACGTGACCTCCTCGGTGCCGTAGTGGAGGAGACAGTCGCGGGCGTACTGCGCGGCGGAGCGGCTGTGCTGCCGGGGGTTCTCGCGGAAGAGCAGGAAGAACTCGTCGAAGCTCAGCACGTGGCGCTTGTCGACGAACTCCTCGGCGATGTCGCGCTCGAGGTCGCGGAGAAGGGACAGGTCCTCCATGGTGGCTCCGACTCCGAATCATCCAGGCCGCGCGGGTCGCCGGGGTGACGATTCTCTCGCGCGGGTGAGGGTTTCCTCGGCCTCGGAGCCCGTGCCCCGCGGCGGCCTCGCTACTTGGCGACCGCGAGCGGGACCTCGACCGAGGCCTTCTTGATGAGGCACATCGACTCGTTGCACACGGAGAAGCGGGCGTTCACCGTGAGCTGCTCCTCGCCGGCGGCCTTCCCGACGACGGGGATCTTCACCGTGGCGGTGGTCTCGGTCGCCTCGAAGTCGCCCGAGAGCTGCTTGAACTCGCGCTTCGCGACCTTGACGGTCTTCGGGTCGGCGCCGTCGACGACGGCCTGCGCCGGGTAGTCCTTGTTCCAGTGGAAGCCGGGGCTCGCGGCGATCGTGATGACGGCGTTGCCGGCCTTGTCGATCGTCAGCTTCACCGGGGTCGCCTTGATGCTGAACTCGGCGCCTGCGGGCTTGCCCTCGTCGGCCGTGGGGCCGGCCGCGACGGCGGCGGCGCCGGTGAGCAGGAGGGCGGCGGTGAGGGCGATGCGGACGACGTTCTTCATGGGACTGACCTCGCGCAGCGAAAACAGGGCCTCGCCGCGACCAATGCGGTAGCAGATTTATTCATGCCCGGCAAACCGGTTGTCCCCTGGCCGGCGCTGGCTATGATGCGCGCGATGAACAAGCGGATCGTTGTCATTCTCGGTGTTTTCGTCGTCGGCTTCGCCATCGGCTGGGGGGTCACGTCGCTCGTCGTGACGGGATCCGGGCCGGCCGCGGTGGCGACCGCCCCTCCGCCGACCGCCGCCCCCGACGCGGGCGGCGCGGCCACCGTGGCGGGGGCGGGAGAGCCCGCGCCTGCCGCCGACGCAGGCGGGAGCGCGCTCGTCGCGACCGCTGGGGCGGCCGAGGCCGCCGCGGACGTGGTCGACGCGCCGCCGGACGCGGGGGCCGTGGCCGCCGCGGACCCGGACACGGTCGAGGCCGCGGAGCCCGACACGGCCGTGGGGGCGCCCGAGACGGCGCCGCCGGTGTTCGAGGCCGACACGGTCGAGGCCCCGGCGCCCGCGGCGGATCTGCCGTGGTGGGACGCGTGTCGCGACAAGAAGTGTCGGGTCGACTTCGGGCGCGTGACGGGCGGCGTGAGCGTCCGGCGCGCGTCGCTCGAGCACGGGGCGACGGTCGACTGGCAGCGCGACTTCGACAAGAAGAAGAAGCTCGGCGTGCTGTCGGCGGGGGCCGACGTGTGGGTCACGGTGCACGGGGTCGGGATGACCGACGGGGAGCCGAGCGCTGCGTCCATCACGTTCAAGGGGGGCGGCGAGACGTTGACCGGGGTCATCGCGCTCAGCATCGGTGACAAACAGATCAAATTCGTGCCACCGGCCCCGTGAGCGCCCGCTCGGCGGCGCCCGGGGCGATCGCGCGGATCCCCGCACGGGCGGCCCTTGACAGCGGATCGGGGGTTTGATCTGCTCGGGGTCGAAAAAGTTGACGCGTCGCCGGACGAACCCGATAAGGCGTACAACGGGCCGTCGTGAGCCCGGAGATGAGGAACATGCGAGGGGAGCGTGACATGGAGGCTCAAGCCAAGAACGTGGTCGCGGCCTCGGGTACGCCAGACGCTCAGAAGCAGCGCCGGAGCCGGATCCGCCCCAAGACCATCGCCGGGCGGCGCCTCACGCGCGCGGAGATCCAGGAAGGCATCAAGCTCGTCGACGACATGTGGTACGAGCGGCCGAAGATGCGCTCGGAGTGCGCCGAGGGGCCGCGCCCGTGCCCGTTCGTGAGCTGCAAGTACCACCTCTACCTCGACGTGAAGGATGAGACGCAGTCCATCAAGCTGAACTTCCCGCACCTCGAGGTGTGGGAGCTCGAGCACACCTGCGCGCTCGACGTGGCGGAGCAGGGCGGCATGACGCTCGAGGAGGTGGGCCACATCATGAACCTGACGCGCGAGCGCGTGCGGCAGGTGGAGGTGGCGGGCCTCGAGAAGCTGCGCGCGAGCGGCGTCGTCGAGGACATCGACCGCATCTTCGGCCTCGACACGAAGTTCGAGTAGCGGAGCGCGCCGACCCGGCGCCCGGGTACGAAGGTGCCGACGAGGGGGGGCTCGCGCCAAGGCGCAACGCCGCGACGTCGTGGGACCAGGCCCTCTCTGCGCCTTCGCGGCTCTGCGCGATGCCCTCTTCGCCGGACGGCATCGCGAGCACGCACCGATGAGAAGACCTCGCGCCAAGCCGCCAAGCCGCCAAGCCCGGACGCGAGCGCCTCTGCGCCTCTGCGCGATGCCCTCTTCGCCGGACGGCATCGCGAGCACGCGCCGAGGAGACGGCCTCGGGCCAAGCCGCCAAGCCACCAAGCCCTGACGCGAGCGCCTCTGCGCCTCTGCGCCTCTGCGCCTTGCCCTCTTCGCCGGACGGCATCGCGAGCACGCGCCGAGGAGAAGGCCTCGCGCGAAGCCGCCAAGCCCTGACGCTGGCACCGCTGCGCCTCTGCGCCTCTGCGCGAGGCCTTCTTCGCACCCGACGGTTGCCGCGAGCGCCGACCGCACCAGGAGAGGGTCTCGCGCCAAGCCGCCAAGCCGCACGCTTGCGCCTCTGCGCGCCGTCTCCACCCTCGCGCTCGTAGCCCCGAGACGCCGACGGCGACCCCGAGAGGTCGCCGCCGTCATCCATCACGTCGTCCCGCGCTCAGTGCACGGGGGCCGCGGGCGTCGCCGGCGGCTTCTCCTCGGTCTCCCCGAGGAGGATGGCCGCCAACGGATCGATCGGCTCCACGCCGTCGGCGCTCGGCTTCGCCATCACGTCGCGCGTCAGCGCGATGGGGATGACCTCGTCCATGTGGCGCACCGTCACGAGCTTCACCGCGTTCCGCACCGTCTTCGGGATGTCGCGGATGTGCTTCCGGTTCTCCTCCGGGAGGATGACCGTCTTCACGCCCGCGCGGTGCGCCGCGAGCACCTTCTCCTTGAGCCCGCCGATGGGCAGCACGCGCCCACGCAGCGTGATCTCCCCCGTCATCGCCACGTCCTTCCGCACGGGCGTCCGCGTGATGGCCGACACGAGGCACGTCGCCATCGTGATGCCGGCCGACGGGCCGTCCTTCGGGATCGCGCCCTCGGGGAAGTGGATGTGGATGTCGATGTGCTTGTGGAAGTTCTTCCCGAGCCCCCAGAGGTACGCCTTCGACCTCACGTAGGAGAGCGCTGCGTGAGCGGACTCCTCCATCACCTTCGCGAGGTTGCCCGTGAGCTTCAGCTGCCCCGAGCCCGGCATCAGCGTGACCTCGGTCGTCAGGAGGTCACCGCCCGCCATCGTCACGGCGAGGCCGCTCGTGACGCCGACCTCGTCCTTCTCCTCCGCCCGCGAGTCGCGGTACTTCGGCGCGCCGAGGTAGCTCTGCACGCGGCTCGAGTTCACCCGGAAGCGGACGTCCTCGTCCTTCTTCCCCTCCTCGCGGAAGCGGATGACCTCCTTCGCCATCTTGCGCGACACGCTCGCGATCTCGCGCTCGAGGCTCCGGACGCCCGCCTCCCGCGTGTAGCGGTGGATGAGCGTCTTCACGGCGCTGTCGGTCCAGCGCACGTCGGCGCCCTCGATGCCGTTCGCCTCGGACTGCTTCGGGATCAGGTACTTGCGCGCGATGTTGAGCTTGTCGAACTCCGTGTACCCGGAGATCTCGATGATCTCCATGCGGTCCTGGAGCGGCAGCGGGATCCCGTGCAGCGTGTTCGCCGTCGCGATGAACATGACCTTCGAGAGGTCATAGTCGAGGTCGAGGTAGTGGTCGTTGAACGTGTGGTTCTGCTCGGGGTCGAGGACCTCGAGCAGCGCGCTCGACGGGTCGCCCCGGAAGTCCATCGACATCTTGTCGATCTCGTCGAGCAGGAACACGGGGTTCGACGACCCCGCCTTCTTGATGCTCTGGATGATCTTGCCCGGGAGCGCGCCGATGTACGTCCGCCGGTGCCCGCGGATCTCGGCCTCGTCACGCATGCCGCCGAGCGACAGGCGCACGTACTTCCTCCCGGTGGCGCGCGCGATGCTCCGCGCGAGCGAGGTCTTGCCGACGCCCGGCGGGCCCACGAAGCACAGGATCGGCCCGTTCAGCTTCTGCACGAGGTGCTGGACGGCCAGGTACTCGAGGATCCGCTCCTTCGCCTTCTTGAGCCCGTAGTGGTCGCTGTCGAGGATGCTCTCGGCCTCCTTGAGGTCGAGCTTGTCCTTCGTCGTGTGGAACCACGGGAGCGTCAGCACCCAGTCGATGTAGTTCCGGACGACCGTCGCCTCGGCGCTCATCGGGCTCATCATCTTGAGCTTCTTGAGCTCCCGCTTGAGCTTGAGGGTCGCCTCCTTGCTCATGCGCTTGGAGTTGATCTTCTCCTCCAACTCCTGGATCTCGTTCTTGAACTCGTCCCTCTCCCCGAGCTCCTTCTGGATCGCCTGCATCTGCTCGTTGAGGTAGTACTCCTTCTGGCTCTTCTCCATCTGCTTCTTGACCCGCGTACGGATCTTCTTCTCGACCAGAAGGATCTCGATCTCCGCCTGCATCAGCTCGTAGAGCCGCTCGAGGCGCTTGACCGGGTCGTCGATCTCGAGGATCGCCTGCTTGTCGTTCAGCTTGAGCGACAGGTGCGCGACGATGGTGTCCGCGAGCCGCGCCGGGTCCTCGATCGTCGAGACGCTCATCAGCATCTCGGGCGGGATCCGCTTGTTCAGCTTCACGTAGCTCTCGAACGTCGACTGGATCTGGCGCATCAGCGCCTCGACCTCGACGGAGCTGTCGCGCTTCTCGGCGATCTCCTCGACCTCGCAGACGAAGTACTCGTCGTTCGGCACGTAGCGCTTGATGCGCGCGCGCTGCTTGCCCTCGACGAGCACCTTGATGGTGCCGTCGGGCAGACGCAGCAGCTGGATGATCGTGCCGAGCGTCCCGACGCGGAAGATGTCCTCCGCCGTCGGGTCGTTCGTCTTCGCCTTCTTCTGGGCGGACAGGAGGATCTCCTTGTCCCCCTGCATGGCCTGCTCGAGCGCGGCGATGGACTTGTCGCGCCCGACGAAGAGCGGGACCATCATGTACGGGAAGACGATGATGTCCCTGAGCGGGAGCAGCGGCACGAGCCGGGTCTTGGGCGTGCGCTTTTCTTTTCCAAACATCGGGTTCTCCCGACGAGAGCGGGTGTTCGCGGGCGGGTGATAGGCGGGACGCGGACGCGACCGGACGCGTCGCCGCCGCTGGGCTCGGCGCGCGCCGGGCTCAGGCGGAGGCCGCTTCCTTGTCGTAGACGATCATCGGGCGGCCCGAGCCGTTGATGACCTCCTCGTTGATGACGACCTCCTTGACGTTGTCCATGGAGGGCACGTCGTACATGAGGTCGAGCATCGCGTCCTCGAGGATGGCGCGGAGCCCGCGGGCGCCCGTGTTGCGCTCGAGCGCGCGGCGGGCGACGGCCTTCAGCGCCGCGTCCGTGAAGGTCACGCGGACGCCGTCCATCTCGAACAGGCGCCGGTACTGCTTCGCGAGCGCGTTCTTCGGCTCGACGAGGATGCGGATGAGCGCCTCCTCGCTGAGCTCGTGGAGCGTCGCGACCACCGGGAGGCGGCCGACGAACTCCGGGATGAGCCCGTACTTGATGAGGTCCTCGGGCTCCACGTGCGAGAGCAGCTCGCCGAGCCGCATGTCGCCGGACCCCTTGCGGTCCGTGTTGAAGCCGAGCGCCTTCTTGCCGATGCGCCGCTCGATGATCTTGTCGAGGCCGACGAACGCGCCGCCCACGATGAACAGCATGTTCGTGGTGTCGACCTGCAGGAACTCCTGCTGCGGGTGCTTGCGCCCGCCCTTCGGCGGCACCGACGCGATCGTCCCCTCGATGATCTTGAGGAGCGCCTGCTGCACGCCCTCTCCGGACACGTCGCGGGTGATCGAGGGGTTGTCGCTCTTGCGCGAGATCTTGTCGATCTCGTCGATGTAGATGATGCCGCGGAGGGCCTTCTCGACGTCGTGATCGGCGTTCTGGAGCAGGTTGACGATGATGTTCTCGACATCCTCGCCGACGTACCCGGCCTCCGTGAGCGTCGTCGCGTCGACGATCGTGAACGGCACCTTCAGGAGCCGCGCGAGCGTCTGCGCGAGGAGCGTCTTGCCGCTACCGGTCGGGCCCAGGATCAAGATGTTCGACTTCTGCAGGTCGATCTCGTCCCGGTTGCCGTCCTTCGCGTCGATGCGCTTGTAGTGATTGTACACCGCGACCGACAGGATCTTCTTCGCGCGGTCCTGACCGATGACGTACTCATCGAGGACCTTGCGGATCTCCCGCGGCTTCGGGATCGAGGAGAGACCTGGGTAGGTCTCGTCCTTCTGGATCTCCTCCGCGATGATGTCGTTGCAGAGGCCGATGCACTCGTCGCAGATGTAGACCGTTGGCCCCGCGATGAGCTTCTTCACCTCTTTCTGGCTCTTCCCGCAGAAAGAGCAGCAGAGGTTGTTCGTATCTCGCCGTCTGTCCAACCCGTCACTCCTCTGGAACGGCGCGAGCCTCGCGACGCATCGTCAGTCTATAGGCACCCCCGAGACCACGTCCACACCAAGGTGCCGTGGTCAAGGTAGCGCTCCGTCGAGTCGTCAGCAACGCGCTGCGGCGGGCGACCTCAGCGGCCCGCGCCTGTCACCCGACAACGCTCGCTCGGGCGGATTCCGTAACCCGCCACGGCGCGCGCCTGGTTGATTTCCGCCGCGCGGCGCCGCGCCCTCGCGACGCCTCCGCGGCCGCGCCGGCCTCAGCCCTTGCGCTCCACGATCCGGTCGATGAGGCCGTACTCGACGGCCTCCGACGGGCGGAGGAAGAAGTCGCGGTCGGTGTCCTCGCGCAGCGCCTCGACGGTCTTCCCGGTGTGCTTCGAGAGCACCTCGAGGAGCTGCTTCTTCATGAAGAGGATCTCGCGCGCGGCGATGTCGATGTCGCTCGCCTGGCCCCCGAGACCGCCCATCGGCTGATGGATGAGGAGGCGCGAGTGGGGGAGGGCGAAGCGCTTCCCCTTGGTCCCCGCCGAGAGCAGCACCGCCGCCATGCTGGCCGCCTGACCGATGCAGATGGTCGAGATGTCGCACCCGACGAACTGCATCGTGTCGTAGATGGCCATCCCGGCGGTGATCGAGCCACCAGGGGAGTTGATGTACAGGTGGATCTCCTTCTCGGGATCCTCGCTGTCGAGAAAGAGGAACTGCGCGATCACCACGTTGGCGACGAGATCGTTGATCTCGCCGCCGAGGAAGATGATGCGGTCCTTGAGCAGGCGCGAGAACAGGCTCCACTCGCGCTCGCCGCGGTGGGTCGTCTCGATGACGGTCGGAATGAGGGTCATCCTTCCTTCTTCTTGCTCTTCTTCTTGGCGGCCGGCCGGGCGGCGGCCGCGTCATCCGTGGGGGGCGTCTCCCCATCCTCGGGCTGCGCGTCCACGACGCGCGCCTTCGCGACGATCCGCTCGAGGGCCCGACGCTCGATAAGCTCCATACGGAGGGTTTCGCGCAGATCGGGGTTCTCGTAAAGCCTCGCGACGCTCTCGCCGTGGCGCTCGATCCGCTCGACGATCTCGGCGGAGAGGTCGTCGTCGTCGACGTCGATGGCCTGCTGATTGGCGAACGCCTCGAGCGCGAGCTGCCAGCGGACGGTGCCCTCGGCGGCCGCCTGGAGATCCTTCACGTTCTGGTTCACGAGCTCGATCGCCGTCTTCTGATCGATGCCGCGCATCTGCATCATGCGGACGACGTTGCGCGCGCGCTCCTCGAGCGCCGCGCGGAGCATGACCGGCGGCACCATGAACTGGTTCCGCTCGAGCAGCACCTCCATGACCTTGCGCTCGATGCTCTGCGTCCGCGCCTTCTCGGCGTCGGCCGCGATCTTCGCGCGGATGTCCTCGCGGAGCGCCGCCACGTCGTCGAAGCCGAGGTCACCCGCGAAGTCGTCGTCGACCTCGGGCACCTCCTCGACGAAGTGCTGCTTCACCTGCACCTCCCAGCGCCCCGGCTTCCCGGCGAGCGGCTGGTGGTGGTAGTCGTCCGGGAACGCCGTCTCGACCGTGACCGCGTCACCGACCTTGGCGCCGATGAGCTGGTCCTCGAAGCCCGGGATCATGTTGCCGGCGCCGATGCGGATCTCGAGGTCCGTCCCGTCGAGCCGCAGGTCGCGCTCGCCGTCGAGGTAGCCCTCGAAGTCGGCGACCACGATGTCGCCGGTGTCGATGGCGCGGTCCTCCACGGGCACGCGCTCCTTGTGCGCGTCCCGCTTCTTCTCGATCTCGGCGTCGATCGCGGCGTCCCCGACGGCGAGCGGCGGCACGGCGACCTCGATCCCCTCCCAGGAGTGGATCTCGATCTGCGGCTTCACCTGCACGCGCACGGCGTACTTGAGCGGCTCGCCCTGGCGCGCGACCCCCGGCTCGATCGCCGGCTCGCCGATGGCCTTGCGCTCGAGGCCGTCGATGACGTCCTTCAAGCTGCCGCTGATGAGCGCGCGCGCGGTCTCCGCCGAGATGCTCGGGCCGTAGGTCTTCTCGATGAGCGACCGCGGGGCCTTGCCAGGGCGGAAGCCCTTCACGCGGGCGCGCTTGCCGAAGTGGCCGAGCTGCTTCTGGTACTCGCGGTCCACGTCGGTCGCCGGGATCTCGACGTCGACCTTGACCTCGACCTCACTCAGCGTTTCGACAGACGTCTTCATGGTCCCTCTCGGAGCTCTGCAAACGTACGAGAGGGGGGACTCGAACCCCCACGGCCGCAGCCACTGGAACCTAAACCCAGCGCGTCTACCAGTTCCGCCACTCTCGCAGGACGTTCGGGGCGCGCCCACGCCGCTCGCGTGCGGTCGGCGTGGGCGTCACCGCCTGAAAATGGAAACAGGCCGCATGAAGCGACCTGTTTTCGTGGTGGGCGCGGAAGGAATCGAACCTTCAACCTACGGATTAAGAGTCCGGTGCTCTGCCAATTGAGCTACGCGCCCGCTCTTGCGCTCCAACGACGCCGCAGCGTTCTGCCCGAGTGGGGGTGGGTTGTCAACCGCCTTCGTGCGTTCTGTCTCTCGAGTCGCGCGAGGCGCCGCGAACGGCGCCATCGTCGAGCTTGCGCCCGGCAGGATTCGAACCTGCGGCCTGCGGATTCGAAGTCCGACGCTCTATCCAGCTGAGCTACGGGCGCGTTGATTGGGGTGAGTGAGGGGTTTTGAACCCCCGACCTTCGGTGCCACAAACCGACGCTCTAACCAACTGAGCTACACTCACCGCAAGAAATCGACTCTCGTTTTGAATGAGCGCGCCTGAGAGGACTTGAACCTCTGACCTACGGCTTAGAAGGCCGCTGCTCTATCCACTGAGCTACAGGCGCAGCGGTCCGCCTCGGCAGGACGGTAAGGTGGGGGATCACTCTGGCCTTGTCAACGGCTTTCGATGACCCCTCGCACCCCGCGCACACGGGGCCCCGGCGCCGCTCGCGAGGACGCCGCGGAGGTAGACCGAGAGCCCACATACGACTAGCATGCGACCGATGTCACGGCCCGAGGACTCCCCCCGGAATGAGGCGCCGTCAGCGTCCGCTCCCCCGAGCGACGCGCGCGACGTGCCCCCGACCCCACCCGACGACGGCGCGGGCGCCGACGAGGTGCGCGCGCCGATGGCGCAGATGCGCTCGGACGTGTCGCGCATCGCCGAGGTCTTCCGCGCCATCCACAGCAAGTACGTGTGGGCCGGGCTCGCCTTCTACGCGGTCACGACCGGCGTCGGCGTCGTGATCGCGGTCACGACGCCGCTCCGCGACTGGTTCATGCACGGGCTCATGTACCTCGCGATCTTCGCGTTCCTCATGTTCTACGTGCGCGCAAACCAGCTGCATCGGCGCGTGGCGCGCGCCTTCTACGCCGTCGCGGCCCTCGGCCTCATCGTCTTCTTCGCCTGGGCCCTGTCCGACCTCGTGGAGGGCCGCCTCGACGTCATCGAGGGGCTCATCGCGACGCGCGACGGGCGCTCGATCCCGGGGCCGGTCACCGCTCCCCGGCCCGACGCGCCCGCGCTCATGATCCCGGTCGTCATGCTCCTCCTGTCGGCCCTCTGGCTCCTCTTCCACTGGCTCGTCCTCGTTCGGTACAGGCGGCGCGATGCCCACCACCGACACCGCTGAGAAGCGGCTCGAGGCCGCGTGCGCGGCGGCGGGCCTGAAGGTGTCCGTCGTGGTCACCGACAACCGCGTCCGGCTCGTCTCCGCCAAGCGCGCGGACGCCGGGTACGAGCTGCGCGTCGCCGCCCCCGTGCTCGAGCTCGGCGGTGAGGCCGAAGAGGCCCTGGTGGACTGGCTCGCCGGCACCGCCGACGGCCGCGCCCGGCTCCGCGCCATCGTGTCGCGCGTGCCGCCGCGCGCGCCGCGTCGCCCCCGGAAGACCCGCATCGAGACGCTCGGTCTACACCACGATCTGCACGCGATCGCCGAGGCGGAGCGGCGGCGCTACTTCCCCGACGTGCCGCCCATCCCCATCACCTGGGGGGCGGCGCGCCGGGCGCACCGGCGGCGCCGGAGCATCCGCCTCGGGAGCTACGACGTGAAGCGCGCGGTCGTGCGGATCCACCGCGATCTGGACCACCCGCGCGTGCCGTCGTGGTTCATCGGCTTCGTGGTCTACCACGAGCTCCTCCACCACGTGATGCGCGCCCCGGACGGCGGGCCGCTCCGGCATCACACGCGCGAGTTCCGCGCGCGCGAGGCGCAGCACCACCTCTTCCGCGAGGCGATCGGCTGGGAGCGGGCGCACCTCCAGCTCCTGCTCAGCGGCCGCCTCTGAGCTGAGCGAGCGAGGGGCGCGCGGTCGTCGCGCTCAGCGCCAGGCGAACGCCCGGAGCGCGAGGAAGTCCGCCGTCGAGAGCTCGCGTGGGGCGAGGTGTCCGGGATCGATCGTGACCTGGTCACCGCCAGCGCCGAAGATCGTGACGGGTCCGGTCGCGAAGACGTAGGTGGGGCCGTCGTCGTCGTGGACCGGCGCCGCCGCCTTCACGGGCGTCACCGGCGCCGTCGGCGTGCTCTCGACCTTGGCGACGCCCGGGCTCGGGAGCCCGAGCGGGCGCCGCAGCGGCACGCGCAGCGGCGGGAGAGGGGAGGGGATGAGCACGTGCCATATATGGCACCATCGATGGGCCGCGGCAACCGCGACGCGTCGCGGGAGCCATCGCGTCGTCCGGGCCCGAAACGACGAGAGGCGAGACCCCTCGCGGGACCTCGCCTCAAATCAGAGCTCATCCCCGAGCGCTTTTAGAGCTTCGTCGCCTTCGGGGCTGAGGCCGTAGCAGGCGCGTCAGCCTCGGTGTGAACGTCGTTCACGGTCGCGGTCGACGCCGCGCGCGCCTTCGAGTCGGCGAGGCTCCCGCCCGCCTTGCCCGACGCCATGAGCGCGCGGCTCGGGACGAGCCCGACGACGAGCGTCAGGAACGCCGCGAGGCCCGCGGCGAGCGTCAGCGAGCGGCTCGAGACGAGCTGGATCGGGCGCTCCGCGGCCTCGTCTCGCATGTACGCCACGAGGATGACGCGGAGGTAGTAGAACGCGCTGATGATCGAGTTGATCACCGCCACCACGACGATCCAGAGGTACTCGTTGTGGCTCCCGTCGAGGACCTCCGCGAAGATCGTGAGCTTCCCGATGAAGCCCGCCGTGAGCGGGATCCCGAGGAGCGAGAGCATCGCCACCGCGAGGATGAGGGCGTGCGCGGGGCTCCGCTTGGCGAGCCCGGCGTAGGCGACCTCGTTCACGTCCTCGACGTCGTTGCCGCTCACGACCGACGCCACGCCGAACGCCGCGATCGACGCGAGCGTGTACCCGAGGAGGTAGAAGATGAGGCCTGGCCCGAGCCACACCGTGCCGTCTCCGCTCGTCGGCGCAGCGAGCATCGCGAGCATGATGTAGCCCGTGTGCGCGATGGCCGAGTAGGCGAGCATCCGCTTCAGGTTCTTCTGCGCGAGCGCCATGAGGTTGCCCGCGAACATGCTCGCGACCGCGACGATCGCGATGATGGTCTCCCAGGGCAGATCGCCCGTGCGGAAGCGGGCGTCGCCGAACGCCGTCAGGAACATGCGCGCGAACCCGCCGAACGCCGCCACCTTCACGCCGGTCGCCATGAGCGCGGTGACCGAGGTGGGGGCGCCCTCGTAGACGTCGGGCGTCCACATGTGGAAGGGCGCGGCGGCCACCTTGAAGAAGAAGGCCGCGAGGAGCATGACGACGCCGAACTGCGCGATGGGCAGCGACGCCTGCGGCGACGCGAGCGCCTCGGCGATCTCCGTGAAGCGGATGCTCCCGGTCGCGCCGTAGGTGAACGCGATGCCGAGCAGCAGGAGCGCCGACGCGAACGAGCCCGTGACGAAGTACTTCATCGCGGCCTCGGTGGAGAACGCGCTCTGGCGCTTGAAGCCCGCGAGCACGTACACGCTGATCGACATCAGCTCGAGCGCGACGAAGAAGGTCAGCATGTCCGCCGACATCACCATCGCCATCATGCCGAGCACCGCGAACGCCACGAGCGCGTAGTACTCGCCGTGGTCGGAGCGCTGGCTCGGGAGGTAGTCGACGGCCGTCAGCGCCGCGAGGAGCCCGCCGATCAAGATGACCGCGGTGAGCCCGAGCCCGAAGTGGTCGACCGAGAGCGCGAAGAAGAGCGACTCGTTCGAGAGCGTCAGCGGCGCCTGCTTCCAGAGCCACACGACCGCGACGAGCGCGAGCGCGAAGCCGAACGCGACGACGTAGCCGAGCCAGCCCTTGAAGGAGTCCTTGGGCGTGAAGACCGCGACCAGGAGCGCGACGAGCCCCATGGCGCAGACGATGAACAGCGGCGAGATGATCGCGAGATCGCTCGTCGTGGTGGCGGCCTGCATCGGCTACTCCTCCTCGGGACCGGGGGCGACACCGGCCACGCGCTCCGGCGCGCCGACGCGCGGCGCGAGGGTCGTGCGCGCGCCCTCGGCGCGGATCTTCTGGCGCTCGCTCTTGTCGCGGACGACCTCGATGCGCGGCCGCACCGTCATCAGCTGCTCGACCGACGCCGTCGTCTGCGACGTGAACGACGTCGGGAAGAGCCCGATGATGAAGATGAGCGCGATCATCGGCGCCATGACGAGGCGCTCACGGGTGGTGAGGTCCTTCAGGTGCGCGTTCTCGGGGTTCGTGATGGGCCCGAAGAAGACGCGGCGCACCATCGAGAGCATGTAGATGGCGCCGAGGACCACGCCCGTGACCGCGATGATCGTCATGACGGTCGCGAGCATCGGCCAGTCGGTGATGCCGGCGCCCGGCGGCACGAAGAGGGCGTCGAGGAACGCGCCCGACAGGATGAGGAACTCGCCGGCGAAGCCGTTCGTACCAGGCAGCCCGATGGAGCTCATCGTCACGATGATGAAGAGCAGCGTGAAGACGGGCATCGACTTCGCGATCCCGCCGTAGTCCGTGATCTTCCGGGTGTGCGTGCGCTCGTAGACCATGCCGACGAGCATGAAGAGCGCGCCCGTCGACACGCCGTGGTTGACCATCTGCAGGATGGCCCCCTCGACCGACTGCTGCGTGAACGCGACGATCCCGAGCATCACGAAGCCGAGGTGGCTCACCGAGGAGTACGCGACGAGCTTCTTCACGTCGCCCTGCGCGAAGGCGACGAGCGCGCCGTAGACGATGCCGATGACCGAGAGCACGAGGATGGCCGGCGAGAACGCCCCCATCGCCTCCGGGAAGAGCGGCACCGCGAAGCGCAGGAGGCCGTAGGTGCCCATCTTGAGGAGGATGCCGGCGAGGATGACGGAGCCTGCCGTCGGCGCCTCGGTGTGCGCGTCCGGGAGCCACGTGTGGAACGGGAAGAGCGGCACCTTGATGAGGAACGCGAGGCCGAAGGCCGCGAAGAGCCAGCCCTGCTCGGTCGCGCTCAGGTCGAGGGAGAGCATGCGCTCGAAGGCGAAGCTCGGCGCGCCCGTCTCGCCCGTCTTGAGGTAGAGCCAGATGATGCCGACGAGCATCAGGAGCGAGCCCACGACGGTGTAGATCACGAACTTCACCGTCGCGTAGAGGCGGTTCTCGCCGCCCCAGATCCCGATGAGGAGGTACATCGGGATGAGCATCATCTCCCAGAACAGGTAGAAGAGGAGCATGTCCGTCGCGAACAGCGCGCCGAGCATCGCCGTCTCGAGGACGAGCATCGCGATGACGAACTCGCGGACGCGCTTCTCGACCGCCTTCTGCGCGCCGATGAGGATGAGCGGCGTGATGAACGTCGTGAGCAGCGCGATCCACACGCTGATCCCGTCGACGCCGAGCGAGAAGCGCGCTCCGAACGCGTCGATCCACGACACGTCGAGCCGCGTGCCCGGCTGGAAGCCCGGGACCGACGCGTCGAAGCCCGTGAGCAGCGGGATCGACAGCAGGAACACGAGGACCGCGATGGTGGCGCCGAGGCCGCGGTGCGCGGCCGTCTGCTCGCGCGGGATGAACGCGAGCAGGATGGCGCCGAGCACCGGGAGGAACACCAGCGCCGCGAGCAGGATGGAGCCGGACGCGGCGGGCTCCGTGGCTTGGGAGAGGTCCATGCGCTGGCTCCGCTAGAGGAGGTACTCGACCACCACCAGGATGGCGGCGATACCGACGACGATGGCTGTCACGTAGGCCTGCACGTCTCCGTTCTGGAAGAAGCGGAGGCCGTCACCGACCGCGCCCACGAGGCGCGCGCTGCCGCGGACGAAGAGCCCGTCGATGATGCGCACGTCCACGACGCGGTGGCAGAAGGACGCCGTCGCGCGCAGGGGCCGCACGAGCACGGCGTCGTAGAACTCGTCGACGTAGTACTTGTTCATGAGCAGCTTGTGCCACCAGGCGTCGACGGGCGCCTCGGGGAGCTTCTCCCTCATGTAGAGGCGCCACGCGAAGGCGATGCCGAGGAGCGCGATGAGGACGCTCCCGAGCATCAGCGCGATCTCGAGGCCGGCCGAGTGGCTCACGTGGAAGATCGCGTGCTCGCCTTCGTAGAGCCACCCGAAGATGGGCTCGAGCCAGCCCTCGAGGGCGTGCGCGTGGAGGAAGTGCGGGAGGCCGACGAAGCCGCCGACGGTCGCGAGGCCGGCGAGCACGATGAGCGGCCAGTTCATGACCGGCTCCTCGTGCGCGTGGTCCCAGGTGTGCTTGTCGCCGCGGTACTTGCCCTCGAACGTGAGGAAGTAGAGGCGGAACATGTAGAAGGCCGTGCACAGCGCCGCCACGACGGACACGATGTACACGAAGAGCATGGGGTTACTGCCCTCGCGGTGCGCTGTCGCCGCGAAGAAGAGGATCTCGTCCTTCGAGAAGAAGCCCGCGAAGAACGGGATGCCCGCGATGGCGAGGCAGCTGATGAGGAACGTCCAGCGCGTGACGGGGAGCTTCGCCTTGAGGCCGCCCATCTTGCGGATGTCCTGCTCGTGGTGGAGCGCGTGGATGACCGAGCCCGACCCGAGGAAGAGGCACGCCTTGAAGAACGCGTGCGTCATCAGGTGGAAGATCGCGCCCACGAAGCCGCCGACGCCCACGGACACGACCATGAAGCCGATCTGCGAGACCGTGGAGTAGGCGAGGACCTTCTTGATGTCGTTCTGAACGAGCCCGATGGTCGCCGCGAACAAGGC
Source organism: Deltaproteobacteria bacterium (assembly GCA_020632715.1). GTDB lineage: Bacteria > Myxococcota_A > UBA9042 > PHBI01 > PHBI01 > JACKFA01. The sequence goes on along the minus strand of JACKFA010000008.1, from coordinate 209,162 downwards.
GGTGAGCGCCCCGACGACCGCCACGACCGTCATCGCGACGTCGCTCAGCGCGAACATGAAGTTCAGGCGCGCCATCATGTAGACGCCGGCCGTCACCATCGTCGCCGCGTGGATGAGCGCGGAGACCGGCGTCGGGCCGGCCATCGCGTCGGGGAGCCACACGTAGAGCGGGATCTGCGCGCTCTTACCGGTCGCGCCGATGAAGAAGAGGATGCAGACGAGCGTGAGCATGCCCGGCGCCTTGTCGCCGAGGTACGCCGCGGTCTGCGGGAGGCCGCCGGCGCCGCCGACGCCGACGAAGTCGAGGCTCCCGTAGCTGTAGAAGAGCAGGATGAACGTGCCGATGAGGAACGCGAGGTCGCCGACGCGGTTCGTGATGAACGCCTTCTGCCCGGCCTCGGCCTTCTCCATGTCGGAGAACCAGAAGCCGATGAGGAGGTACGAGCAGAGGCCGACGCCCTCCCAGCCCACGAAGAGGACCAGCAGGTTCTTCCCGAGGATGAGGAGCAACATGCTGAACATGAAGAGGTTCAGGTACGCGAAGTAGCGCGCGTAGCCCTCGTCGGTCTTCATGTAGCCGGTCGAGAAGACGTGGATGAGGCTCCCGACGCCGGTCACGACCATCAGCATGATGGCGCTCAGGCGGTCGATCATGAAGGAGAGCTCCACGTTCAGCTCGCCCGCGCTGAACCAGCGCCAGAGGTCCACCGAGAGGTAGTCGCCTTCCGGGAGACCGGCGAGCCGGATCACCTCGAGCGTCGACAGCACGAACGCCGTGACGACCGAGCCGACGCCGATGAGCGAGACGGTCTTCTGCGAGTAGCGCTTCCCGAAGAGGCCGTTCAGGATCGCCCCGAGGAGCGGGAGCAGGATGATCCAGGGCAGGAGGCTGCTCTCGTGCGCGGCGTGCGCGAGGTGTTCGACTTCGTTCATGTCGTCAGCTCCTGAGCGCGCTCATCTGGTCGAGGTTGACCGCCTTCTTGTGGCGGAAGAGCCCCATGACGAGCGCCAACCCGACCGCGGCCTCGGCGGCCGCGACCGCGATGACGAAGAAGGTGATGACGTGGCCGGTCATGTCCGCCTGGAAGCGGGCGAACGCGAGGAACACGAGGTTCACCGCGTTCAGCATGATCTCGACGGACATGAGCACGGTCAGCGCGTTCCGCCGCGCGAGCACCCCGATCGAGCCGATGGCGAACAGGATGAGCGCGACGGCGAGGTACCAGCTCAGCGGGATCGCCGGCTGCTGGGCCGCGGCGTGCGCTGCGGGGGCCGCCGCGGCGGCGAGGAGAGGCGGCGTCAACATGGTCAGAGCGTCCTCTTCGCGAGCACCACGGCGCCGATGACGGCGACGAGGAGCAGGATGGCGATGAGCTCGAAGGAGAGCAGGTGCCGATGGAACATCTGATCGGCGATGCTCTCGATGGTGCCGAAGCCCTTCGGGAGGGCGAGGTTGTCACCGCCGACGCTGTCCGCCGACGCGTCGACGATGATGATGCTCTTGATGATGATGAACGCGACGGCGCCCACGCCGAGCGCCTGCGCGAGGTTCTTCGACTCCTCGCCGAGCTCTCGTTTCGAGAGGTTCAGGAGCATGATCACGAACGTGAAGAGCACCATGATGGCGCCCGCGTACACGAGGATCTGGAGGATCGCCATCGTGTGCGCGACCAGCAGCACGTAGATGCCCGCCACGAAGAAGAAGCTCAGGATGAGCGCGAGCGCCCCGTAGAGCGGGTTGCGCCCGCGCGGCAGCACGACCATCAACGAGGTCAGGATGGCCCCGGCGGCGAGCAGCCAGAAGACGATTTGGATGAATTCCATGGCGTGAGACCTCTCCTCGCGCTCGGCGCGGCCTCAGGGCCGGGTCCAGCCCGGCAGCGGCTGGTCGTGGGGGCAGCCCTTGTGGTCGACGTGGGCCTGGAAGTCGGCGCGGAACTTCTTCACGAAGCTCAGCACCGGCAGAGCGGCCGCGTCGCCCAGCGCGCAGATCGTGTTGCCGCCGATCTGGTCGGCGATGTTGAGCAGCATGTCGAGGTCTTCCTGGCGCCCGCGCCCGGCCTCGATGTCGTCCACGATGCGCGCGAGCCAGCCGGTGCCCTCGCGGCACGGGGTGCACTGGCCGCAAGACTCGTGCGCGTAGAAGTGGCTGATGCGCTGCAGGCAGCGCACGAGGCACGTCCCCTCGGCGATGACGATGATGCCGCACGTGCCGAGCATGGAGCCCGCGTCGCGCACGGCGTCGACCGTCATCGGGACGTCGATCTCGTCCGGCGTCATGATCGGGCAGGAGGACCCACCCGGGATGACCGCCTTCAGCGCGCGGTCCTCGAGGATCCCGCCGGCGAGCTCGTAGATGATGTCCTTCATGTTCGCGCCGACGCCGACCTCGAAGAGGCCGGGGCGCTTGACGTGCCCCGACACGCCGACGATGCGGCTGCCGCCGTCGCGCTCGACGCCGAGCCCGAGGAACCAGTCGGCGCCGTGCTCGATGATGAGCGGCACCGTCGACAGGGTCTCGACGTTGTTGATGACCGTCGGGCAGCCGAACGCGCCGACGACGGCGGGGAAGGGCGGCTTCAGCCGCGGCTGGCCCGGCTTGCCCTCGAGCGACTCGAGGAGCGCCGTCTCCTCACCGCAGATGTACGCCCCGGCGCCGCTGTGGACGTGGATGTCCATCCGCTTGCCGGTGCCCATCGAGTTCGCGCCGAGGATCCCGGCCTTGTAGCAGTCGGCGATGGCCCGCTCGACCGTGGCGATCTGCTGGAAGAACTCGCCGCGGATGTAGATGTAGCAGGTCTCGATGCCGAGCGCGTGCGAGCAGATGATGCACCCCTCGAGGAGGCGGTGCGGGTCGTGCGAGAGGAAGTAGTTGTCCTTGAAGGTGCCCGGCTCGCCCTCGTCGCCGTTGACGACGAGGTACTTCGGCTTGTCGGTGTCCTTCGGGACGAAGCCCCACTTGATGCCGGCCGGGAAGCCCGCGCCGCCGCGCCCGCGCACCGACGCCTTCTTCATCTCGCCGACGACCGCCTCGGGCCCGAGCTCCTTCGCCTTCAGGACGGCGCGGTAGCCGCCGGCCGCGCGGTACACGGCGAGATCGCGGTAGTCCTTGCCGTGCTTGTCGCGCAGCAGGTGGTCGTAGGTGGTGACCGCGGCCATCAGACGCCCCCTCCCTTCGCGCCGGCCTTCTCGCGGAGCTCGGCGACGAGCGCCGCCGCGGACTCGCGCGTCTGCCACTCGTGGTACTGCTCGTTCACCTGCACGACGGGGGCGCGCCCGCACGCGGCGAGGCACTCGACCTCCTCGAGCGTGAACGCGCCGTCGGGCGTGGTGCCGCCCGGCCGGACTCCGAGCTTCTCCGAGAGGCAGCTCGTGACCTCGTCCGCGCCGCGCAGGTAGCAGGAGATGTTCTTGCACACCTGCACGTGGTAGCGGCCCACGGGCTTCTTGTTGAACATCGTGTAGAACGTCGCGGTGCTGATGACCTGCGCAGGGGGCAGGTCGAGCCGCGCCGCCACGAGCTCCATCGCCTCGGAGCTGAGGTAGCCGAACGTACGCTGGGCGACGAAGAGGACCGGGATCAGCGCGGCCAGGCGCGTTGGGTAGCGCTTGAGGATCGCGTCGATCTGGTCGTTCGCCTCGGGGCTGAATGCCAGGGCCATGCTCATATCCTCAATGATATCGTGTCCTTCGGGCCGGCGCTCCCGAGATTCGCGGCGAGCCTAGAAGATGACGGCGAAAAGCGCAAGGAGTCCTCGCGGGGCCGACGTCCGCGCGGGATCCGCAGCGACGCCCTGGCGCGCGGGCGGGACGCTGCTAGGATGCCGCGGTGCCGCGGATCCCAGCGGCAGCGCGCTGGGCGCGGGGAGGCCGAGATGGCGAGCGGTCCGACGAGCGGGGTGGTCCTGGCCGCCGGGGTGGGGTCGCGTTTGCGACCGCTCACGGACGCGACGCCGAAGGCCCTGATCCCCTTCTTCGGGTGGCCTCTCCTCGATCTCGCAGTTGCGAAGCTCGCCCAGGCCGGCGTCCGCCGCGTCGCCGTCAACACCTTCCACCTCGCCGAGCAGGTCGCGCGCCACGTGCGCGACGTCCTCACGCCGCGGCACCCGGACCTCGAGCTGCACCTGTCCCCGGAGACCGAGCTCCTCGGGACGGGCGGCGCGTTGAAGCACCTCGCCCCGTGGCTCGGCCGCGAGCCCTTCTGGGTCGTGAACGCGGACGTCGTCTTCGAAGAGGACCTGCGCGCGCTCGCCGCGACCCACGCCCGCGCGGGAGCCGCCGCCACGCTCCTCGTCACGCGCGGCGTCTCGCTCGACCTCCGCCGCCTCGTGCTGACCGGCGCCGGCGAGCTCGCGGGCCTCATCGAGCCCTACGACGTCGACGCCGCCGCGTTCTGCGGCGTGCAGCTCGCCGAGCCCACGCTCCTCGACCGCCTCCCGGATGGCCCCGCGTGCAACCTCCGCGACGGCCACCTCCCGCACCTCGCCGGCGGACTCCGTGTCGCGACCCACGAGACCCGCGGCTTCTGGTCCGATCTCGGCACGCCGTGGCGCCTCGCCGAGGCGCACCGCGCCGCCTGGCGCGCGCTCCCGCGTCTCCTCGGGCCGCCGACGGCGTGCCTGCGAGGAGGTTCCCACGGCCGAGCGCCCGCTACTTCCCGAGGTACTTGACGAGCACCACGGTGACGTTGTCCTTGCCGCCGTTGTCGCAGGCGGCCTGGATCAGCGCCTGCACGCCGGCGTCGAGGTCTTCGCGGTGCTTGTTCACGAGCTCGAGGATCTTGTCGTCCGGCACCTCGCCGCTGAGCCCGTCGGAGCAGAGGAGCAGCACGTCGCCCTCCTGCGGCTCCTGCCGGTCCACGTCGACGACGACCGCCTCTTTCATGCCGAGCGCGCGGACGATGATGTTCTTGTACTGGAACGCGGCCTCTTCCTCGGGGGTCAGCTGCTGGATCTTCTTGTAGTCGTTCAGCAGGCTGTGGTCCTCGGTGAGCTGCGCGATCTCGCTCCCGCGGATCCGATAGCAGCGCGAGTCCCCGACGTGCCCGATGACGGCGCACTCATCGACCCAGAGCATCCCGACGCAGGTGGTCCCCATGCCCTTGTAGCGGGCGTCGGCCTGCGCGGCCTCGTAGATGTTGCGATTCGCGAGCTTCACGCCCGCCGCGACGCGGTTCTCGTCGTAGCCGAGGTTCCGGTCGGGCTTGAACGGCCACGTGACCTCGTCATCCTTCGACGTGTCCTCGAAGAACGTGCGCAGCGTGTCCACGGCGATCTTGCTCGCGACCTCGCCCGAGCTGTGGCCCCCCATACCGTCGGCGACCACGAAGAGGTTCTGCTCGGGCTGAAGGAGCAGGCTGTCCTCGTTGTGGTCCCGTTTCATCCCGACGTGGGTGGCCCCGGCGTACTGAAGTCTCATCCCTTCCTCGGCGACACGCTTAGCCTTCGCGTGGAGGAAAGATGGCACGGCTCCGCGACGCCCGCAACCATACCGGGTCGGGCCGCTGCGCTTTCGGAGGGGCCCACGAGCGCGTCCCGACGGCTCCCCCCGCCCATCCGGGCCGTCGCCCCCTCCCTCGCGACGGTCGTTGTCAGCGCGGGGTCCGGTCGGCTATAGGCTGCTTCCGCTGGCCGTCGCCCCGCGCGGCGGGCCGGAAAGGACCCCATCCGTGGCCGAGCACATCCACATCCGCGGCGCGCGCGAGCACAACCTCAAGCACCTCGACGTCGACATCCCGAAGCACAGGCTCGTCGTGATCACCGGCGTCTCCGGCTCCGGCAAGAGCTCGCTCGCCTTCGACACGGTGTTCGCCGAGGGCCAGCGCCGCTACGTCGAGTCGCTCTCGGCCTACGCCCGGCAGTTCCTCGGACAGGTCCAGAAGCCCGCCTACGACAGCATCTCCGGCCTCTCGCCGACCATCGCCATCGAGCAGAAGGCGAGCTCGATGAACCCGCGCTCGACCGTGGGCACGGTCACCGAGATCTACGACTACCTGCGCGTCCTCTTCGCGCGCGCCGGCACCGCGCACTGCCCGCGCTGCGGCCAGAGCGTCCAGCGCATGACCCCCGGCGAGATCGTCGAGGCGGTGCTCGCCTTCGACGAGGGATCCCGCTGGACCATCCTCGCCCCGCTCGCGCAGGGCGAGCTCGCGGACCCGGCCGCCCTCGTCGACGAGACGCGCCGCCAGGGCTTCACGCGCCTCCGGGTCGACGGCGACGTCGTCCCCGTCGAGGACGCCCTCGCGCGCCTGACCCCCGGCGAGCGCCACGTCGTCGAGCTCGTGGTGGACCGCATCCAGGTGAAGGACGGGCTCCGTCCGCGCCTCACCGACTCGATCGAGACCGGCCTCCGCTACGGCGAGGGCGTGATCGTGCTGCTCCCGGCGGACGGCGGCCCGGCGCGCCGCATGAGCGAGCGCATGCGCTGCGACGCCTGCGGCATCGACCTCCCCGAGCTCACCCCCCAGCTCTTCTCCTTCAACTCGCCCGCCGGCATGTGCCCGGCCTGTAACGGCCTCGGCACCGCGATCGAGGTCGATCCGGCCCTCGTCGTGCCCGATCCGGACAAGTCCCTCGACGACGGCGCCATCGCCCCCTGGGCCCAGTTCTTCGGCGACCCCCAGCGCGGCACCCTCACGGGCGAGATCGTCGACGCCCTCTGCGCGCGCTACGGGATCCGGCGCGACGTGCCCTGGCGGAAGCTGACGGCCGAGCAGCAGCACGCCCTCCTCTATGGTAGCGAGGAGCCGCTCCGCTTCTCGAGCAAGCGCAGCTACGGCACGACCGAGTTCGAGCTCCCGTTCGAGGGGATCGCGCGCGTCATCGAGCGCCGCTGGCGCGAGACGAAGAGCGACGGCATGCGCGACTCCTACCAGGACTACATGTCGTCCTCGCCGTGTCGCGAGTGCGGCGGCTCGCGGCTGAACGAGGCCGCGCGCCACGTCCGCTTCGGCGACGCCACGCTCCCGACCCTCGTCAAGACCAGCATCGACGCGCTCGCCGCCTGGTTCGAGGGGCTCACGCTCGCGGGCAAGGCCGCCGTGGTCGCGCGCGACGCCGTCCGCGAGGTGATCTCGCGCCTCCGCTTCCTCTCGGGCGTCGGCCTCGGCTACCTGAGCCTCGACCGCACCGCCGGCACGCTCTCCGGCGGCGAGAGCCAGCGGATCCGCCTCGCGAGCCAGCTCGGGACGGAGCTCACGGGCGTCCTCTACGTCCTCGACGAGCCCTCGATCGGCCTCCACCCTCGCGACAACGAGCGCCTCATCGAGGCCCTCGCGCGCCTCCGCGACCTCGGCAACTCCGTCATCGTCGTCGAGCACGACGACGGCATCATGCGCGCGGCGGACTGGGTCATCGACATCGGCCCAGGCGCCGGGCGCGCGGGCGGCCAGCTCGTCGCCGCCGGCACCGCCGAGGACCTGATGGCCTCGCCCGCCTCGCTCACGGGCGCCTACCTCTCCGGCCGCCGCGCGATCCCGGTGCCCGCCTCGCGCCGGAAGGCGAGCGGTGAGCTCGTCGTCCGCGGCGCGCGCGAGCACAACCTGAAGAACCTCGACGTCACCGTCCCGCTCGGCGTCTTCACGGTCGTGACGGGCGTGTCCGGCGCCGGGAAGTCGAGCCTCGTCTCGGGGATCCTCGAGCCCGCGCTGCGGCGCCACCTGCACGGCTCGCTCGTGTCGGTCGGCGAGCACGACGGCCTCACCGGCCTCTCCGAGCTCGACAAGATCATCATCATCGACCAGCAGCCCATCGGGCGCACGCCGCGCTCGAACCCGGCGACCTACACGAAGCTCTTCGACGACATCAGGAAGCTCTTCACGACCACGAAGGAGGCGAAGATGTACGGCTACACGGCCGGCCGCTTCTCCTTCAACGTGAAGGGCGGGCGCTGCGAGGCGTGCTCGGGCGACGGCGTCATCAAGGTCGAGATGCACTTCCTCCCGGACGTGTTCGTCACCTGCGACGCCTGCGGCGGGCGCCGTTTCAACGACGCCACCCTCCGCGTCCACTACAAGGGCCTCGACATCTCGCAGGTCCTCGACCTCACGGTGTCCGAGGCGCTCGAGCTCTTCCACAACCACAAGCGCATGCGCCGCGTGCTGCAGCGCCTCGACGAGGTCGGCCTCGGCTACGTGCAGCTCGGGCAGTCCTCGACGACGCTCTCGGGCGGCGAGGCGCAGCGCATCAAGCTCTCGCGTGAGCTCGCGAAGATCCAGACGGGCCGCACCCTCTACCTCCTCGACGAGCCCTCGACGGGCCTCCACTTCGCGGACGTCGAGCGCCTCGTGAGCGTCGTCCACCAGCTCGTCGACGCCGGCAACACCGTCGTGATGGTCGAGCACAACCTCGACCTCATCAAGTCGGCCGACCACGTCATCGATCTCGGCCCCGAGGGCGGCGACGCCGGCGGCCACCTCGTCGCCGCCGGGACCCCCGAGCAGATCGCCGCCTCCGCCGACAGCCACACCGGGCGCTGGTTGCGGGAGGTCCTCCCGTGAGGGGCCCCGACTGGACCGGCCTCGCCCCGCTCACGACCCGCGCTCGCGCAGGCGTCGCCGCGATCCTCTTCGTCGGCACGGTCGCCGTCCTGATGGCGACGCTCGACATGGGCTACACCCGCGACGAGTCGTTCTACTTCCGCTACGCCATGTCCTATCAGGAGTGGTTCGTCAGCGTGGAGGACGCCCCCGACGACGAGGCCGTGCACCGCGCGTTCAGCCGCGACCCCGTCATCCGCACCTGGGTCGGGAACTTCGAGCACCCGCCGCTCATGAAGGCGCTCTTCGGCCTGTCGTGGCGCGCCTTCGCGCGCAAGGACCGCGACGTCGCCGTGACGGGCCGCCCCGACGCCGCGCCGACGATCCGCGTCGAGACCGCTCCTGCCGAGGGCTTCGCCGTCGGCGCCGAGGTCGAGCTCTTGCGCCCGCTCCACGTCGGCGAGGCTCCGACGGACCCCGCGCGCGTGATCGGCCGCGCGCGCGTCACCGAGCGCACGCCCCGCGCCGCGGTCGCCGCGGTCGTCGAGGGCGATCCGGCCGCGCTCCGCGACCTCTGCCGCGCCCGCCCGGGCGATGGCGCGCCCGAGCTCCACCGCGTCCGGCCGCGCGCCCCGCTCCCCGACGGCGAGGACGACCCCGACGCGGCCGACGCCGACGCCGACGCGGCCGAGGCGGAAGCCCCGCCAACCGCGGCCGAGCCAGCAGACATCGTCATGACCACCTGCCAGGCCCGTGAGGACCGCGGCCTCGCCGTGATGGACGAGGCCACCGCCATGCGCTTCCCGGCCATCCTCACGGCCGGCCTCGCCGTCTCCCTCACGTTCCTCCTCGGCTGCGAGCTCTTCGGCTGGATCGCCGGGCTCTTCGGCGCGCTCGCCTTCCTCTTCACGCCGCGCCACTTCTTCCACGCGCACCTCACGTGCTTCGACATGCCCATCGTCGCGATGACGCTGCTCACGCTCTACGCGTTCTGGCGCTCGCTCGACGACCGCCGCTGGGCGCTCGGCGCCGGCCTCGCCTGGGGTGTGGCGCTCCTGACGAAGCACAACGCCTTCTTCATCCCCGTCGGCCTCATCCTCTACTGGCTCTGGGCCGGCCGCGACCGCCTCCGCTTCGGCCGCGACGGCCTCCGCGTGCACGTCGCCCTCCCACCGCTCCCGATCTCGCTCATCGCGATGCCGGTCGTCGGCCTCCCGCTCTGGTTCTCCTTCTGGCCGAAGCTCTGGTACGACCCGATGCGGGCCGTGCGCGACTACTTCGCGTTCCACCTCGAGCACGAGCACTACATGCAGTGGTACTTCGGTACGCCGCTGCCGCAGCCGCCGTTCCCGGTGAGCTACCCCTTCGTGATGACCGGTGTCACGGTGCCCGAGGTCTTCCTCATCCTCGCGGTCGCCGGCGTCCTCTGTCTCGCGCCGCCGGGCTCCCTCCGCCTCTGGTGGACGGCCCTCCGCGCGCGCGTCGCCCCGACGTTCCGCGAGCGCGCCACGGTCTTCGCGCTCCTGAACGGCCTCCTCCCGATCCTCCTCATCGCGCTCCCGTCGACCCCGATCTTCGGCGGCATCAAGCACTGGATGACCGGCATGCCCTTCATCCTCCTCATCGCGGGCTACGGCTTCCAGGCGATGGTGCTCGCGCTCCCGTGGCGGAAGCTCGCCGCGCCCGTCACGGCCGGGCTCCTCCTCGCGCAGCCCGTCGCGGCCTCGGTCTCGATCTCCTGGGCTGGCACCGGCTACTACAACGAGCTCCTGATGGGCGGCCTCCAGGGCGGCGCCCAGCACAAGATGATGCGCATGTTCTGGGGCTTCACCTCGCTCCAGGCGCTCCCGTGGCTGAACGCGCACGCCCCGAAGAACGCGCGCGTCTGGTTCCAGGACACCACCTGGGACGCCTACGCGATGTACCAGCGGATGGGGCTCCTCCGCGGCGACATCCGCTACCACAACGGGCCCGAGGGCGCGCAGATCGCGCTCACGGAGCCCCACAAGGCGCTCCACGAGAACGACATCACGCTCCACCGCGACATGAACGTCGTCGGACCCTACGCCGAGGTCGCGCAGGACGGCGTCTCCTTCCTCGACGTCTACGTGCGCCCCGAGGTGGCCGAGATCATCGGCCCGTCGCCCGGCTTCATCGCGCCGTGACCTGGTCGACCTGGCCGATCCGGTCGGCGGTCAGTCCGCCTCGGCGGCGGTCGGCGCGTCGCCGAGGCGCCGCACGAACGTCGCGGCCGCCTCGACGATCGGCGGCAGCGTCGGGAAGTCGTCGCCCTCGACCATGAGCTCGCGCCAGCCGTGCTCCTCACCGGTCTGCACGGCGAAGGAGAAGGTGGGGCCGGCGTCTCCGCCGGGCGGCAGCTCATAGGCGCGGACCTCGCGCGTGTAGACGTGGGGCGCGAGCGTGAAGCGGTCGATCTCGGCGCCGTCGACCGACACGCGGACGACCGTGTCCTCGCCCTCCTTGTGCATGATCCCGGCGAGCGTGAAGCCCATCCTCAGGACCACCCACGAGCTCGGCGCGAGCTCCGGCCAGTCGACCTCGAGCGCGATCGCGCCCGGCCCCGGGTGGGCGAAGATCCAGTGCACGTCGCGCTGCGAGACGTCGCGATCCTGGATGTGCAGGTCGAACCAGGGCTCGCGTCCGCAGCGGTGCCTGCCTCCGCTGTATGGGCAGGGCGTCACGGCGCCGTCGGGCGCGCGGCGGCGGACCTCGAGCTTCTCGAGCTCCTCGGTCATCCGGTGGAGCGGCACCACGCGGTCGACGAGATAGCGGGCGACGACGGCGCCGTCGCCGACGTCTTGCTGCTCGTCGAGCGTGAGCGCGGCGGCGACGCTGTCGGGGGGCGGCGCGCCGCGCCCGTGGAGGCCGATGACCCAGAGGCGCGCGAAGCGGACGAGGTCGACCGGGTCGATGTCGTCGAAGGCCATCAGCGCCGGGAAGGGGTAGCGCTCGGCCCCGGGGCCCGCGCCCTGGACGAACCAGTAGGGCGACATGGCCCAGAAGGGGCTCGCCCGCACGGCGTCACCGTCCGCGAAGGCGGCCCGGACGATCTCCGCGGCGCGCTGCACGGTCTCCGAGCCCGTCGTCGACGACGTCCTCACGCGCGACAGCACGAAGGCCGCCGCGCTGACGACGAGGAGCCCCAGGGCCAGGGCGATGGCGACCGTCCGACGCATGTTCGCGGCGGTCTTTACCGCAAGATGTCGCCGCTTTCACCCACCAACACGTACGACGCCCAGAAGAACGGGTCGGCCGAGCGCGCCGCGCGGCGCGCCGGACGCGCGATCGTCGGCTCCTGCGTCCCGTCGGTGATGCCGCCGATCCCCCGCGTCACGAGCCGCTCCTCGCGGCCGGTCGCGCCCGCGAGCAGGGCGAGCCGAGCATCGCGCAGGGCCTCGGCGCTCGGCCGCGCCTCGCCGAGCTCGCGGTAGAAGCCGGCCATGATCCGCGCCGCGTGCGTGTCCTCGACGGCCCAGAGGGTCGCGAGCACCGACGAGCTGCCGGCGTAGAGGAAGGCGTGGGTGAGGGCGCCGAGGCCGTCGCCTGGTTCGAGATCGCCGCGCGCGCTCGAGCAGGCCGAGAGCACGACGAGATCGGCGTCGAGGTTCAGGTCGAGGACCTCGGAGAGCTTGAGCACGCCGTCCTCGCCGCCGCTCGGCGCGAGGAAGAGGGCGGGCTGCTCGTCGCCGCCGACCCGGTCCGGCGCGAAGCCGTGCGCGGCGAGGTGGACGACCCGGTAGCGCGAGAGATCGAGCTTCTTCAGCCGGTCCTCCGACGCCTCGGCGCCGAGGAACAGGGTCCCCGCGGCGTCTCCGGCGTGGAGGCTCGCGCTCGCCATCTCGACCTCGCCCTTCGAGGCCGCGAGCCTCGGGAGCGAGGCGAGGCGCTCGTCGTAGCGCGGGTCCGCGAAGGCGACGAGCGGGTAGCGCGCGAGCCGCGCCCTGCGCTCGGCCTCGTGGTGCAGGTCGTCGACCACGGCGACGGACGGCGCGTAGCTCACCGTGTAACGATAGATCAGGTAGAGCGGCGTCCGGTTCCGCGCGGCGACGGCGCGCTCGGCACGCGTCGCGCCGCGCGTGGGCATCGTCAGCGCGTCGAACGGCAGGAGCCGGAGCTCGCGGTGTGGCACGACGACGAGCCGGGTGCGCGCGCCGATCCGCGCCCGCGCAGGCGCGATGAGGGCGTCGTAGAGTCGCCCCCCGAGGCGCGCGACGACGCGCGACGAGGCGCCGGGCTTCGCGATCGCGTCGTCGAAGGCCTTCACGTCGCGAGCGAGCGCCTCGCGCGACGGGAGCTCGAAGACGCTGATCCCGCCGCTGTCGATGGCGAAGAGCCAGCTCCGCGGCTCGGCGAGGTGGTACTTCAGGATGACCACGTCGTCGCGGAGCCCGGTCGCGACGTTCGACACGGCGCGAGCGATCCGGCGCTCCGCCTCTGATCCGCGCGGCGCGAGCCAGCGCGGGGCGAGCCCGAGGAGCGCGAACTCGAGGCGGTTCCGGCGGTCGGAGAGGGCGGCGAGCGCGCCGTCTCCGGGCGCGGCGCCCGCCTGCGCGGCGCGTCGATCGGCGCGATCGACCTCGTCGAGCTCGGCGAGGAGCTCCGCGGCGCGCGGCGACTCGCGCCGGAGCCGCGCGCGCTCGAGGACGTCCACGAACGCCCGCGCGGCGCCACGTTCGGAGGCGTTGAGCGCGTGCTCGGCCGTGTCGTCGCCGGCGGGCTCGCTCAGGATCGCGTCGATCAGCGTGTCGTAGGTGCTCGCGCGCTCCCGCGAGAGGGCGTCGCGCTCGCGCGCGTCGAGTCGCCAGACGGGGACCTGGTCGAGCGCCTCGCCGGCGTCCTCGAGGAGCGCGACGGCGCCCGGGAGGTCGCCTCGGTCGCGGGCGAGGCGGCTCGCGCGGACGAGAGCGTCGTGGCGGACGCGCGGGGCAGGGCGCTTCGCGAGGATGGCGTTCACGGCCTCCTGCTCCCGAGCCGTGTCACCGAGAGAGGCGGCGATCTCGGCGAGGAGGGCGTTCGCGCTCACGATCCCGTCGCCGTCGCCGAGCTCCGCGTAGATCGCGGACGCCGCGCGGGCGTGGATGGCGGCCTCGTGACGGCGCCCGCGCCGGAGCGCGAGCCGCGCGAGGATCTCGCGGCTCGCGGCGATCCCGGGAGCCGAGCGCATCGCGCGGTACTGCTCGAGCGCGGCGTCGAGGAAGCGCGTCGCGACGGCGGTGTCTCCCTCGTCGAGGGCGATCTGCCCTCGCAGCGCCTGCAGCTGCGCGAGGAGCGGGCGGTGGTGGGTCGCGCGCGCGATCGCGAGCGCCGCGTCGCAGTGGGCGGCGGCGAGCTCGCGCTCCCCGAGCTCGCGGTGGGCGGCGGCGAGCCCGGCGAGGGCGATCGCGCGCTCGCGCGGGACGTCGCGGCGCGAGAACTCGGCGAGGGCGGACGCGAACAGCCGCCGCGCGCTGAGGGCGTCGCCGCGCTGGAGGCTCACGCCCGCGAGCCCGAGGTCGGCCTCCGTCTCGCAGAGCGCCCGATCCGCCTCGCTGTCGCACGCCTCCCGCGCCGCGCCGTAGCGGTCCCGGGCCTCGTCGTAGCGGTGCTGGAACGCGGCGAGCCGCGCGCGGGCGCGCTCGAGGACGGGGGCGCGCTTGCCGGGGGCGATCGCGTCGTTCCAGGCGGCGGCCTCGTCGAACGCGCGTCGCGCCTCGACGCTCTGCCCCTGACGCCAGCGGACCTCCCCCGTCTCGACGAGGATCGCGACGACCTGCTCGGCGTCCGTCGTGCCGACGAGCTGCGCGAGCGCGCCGTCGAGGGCGTCCGCGGCCTCATTGAGCTGCCCGAGATCGGAGAGCGCGCGCGCGCGGAGCGTGAGGAGCGCGCTCTGGACGTGGTGATCGCCGACGGGCGCGACCGCCGCGACGCGGCCGGCCTCGTTCAGCGCGTCCGCGTAGCGCCCCGCCTCGATGGCGCGCTCGATGGCGCCGAGCTCGGCGCGCCATGAGCCGACCTCGGCCCAGGCGGCCGCGGGGGCCAGGGCGGCGACGACCACGGCGAGCGTCGGGAGCGCCCGCGTCACTGGTGGCCGAGCTCCACGACGCGGACGTCGTCGTAGCGCGCCGCGAGGACGTCGAGGATCGCGCCGATGATCTCACGCTCCCTGGCGGGCACGTCGACGGACGGATCGGCGACCCGCGTGCCGCCGAGGCCGCGGAGCACCATCGGCCGGGGCGCGGCGCGCCGGAGCTGCGTGAGCTCGTTCGCGAGGGGCGCGAGCTCGTCGGTGACGTCCTGCGCCGAGGGGGCCTGCGTCGCGCTCCAGGCGAGCACGAAGCGCTCGGTGCCGCGGCGTTCGTCGAGGAAGTAGAAGGTGTCGCGGCTCGGGAGCACGTTCCAGCCGACGTGGTCGACGCGCGCGGCGTCGCCCTGCGCGGGGTGGACGCGCTGGACGCCGCCCTGCGACGCGATGTGCCAGATCGTGACCTGCCCGGGGTGCGGGAGGCGGAAGCGGAGCTGGAAGTTGTCGCCCGACGCGAGGGCGGCGCCGGGCGCCAGCGGGATGGGTTCGGCGCGCTCGCCCGAGCCCGCGTCGCCCTGCGCGAGGATGACGAGCTCGGCCGCGGGGGCGGTCTGGCCGGCGGCGGGTACGGCCGGGGCCTCGGCGACGCGCGGTCCCTCCGGCACGGCGGCGACCTCGCGCGGCGCGGGGAAGCTCGCGACCACATCGGAGGCGACGACCGGGCCGTCGATGACGCGGGCCTCGACGGCGGCCGGGCGGGAGAGCCACCAGGCGAGGAACGCCACGAGAGCCACCGCGACGAAGCCAGCGGCGGGCGCGAGCCGCCGGAGCCAGACCGCGGCCTCGTCGAGGGCCGGGGCCTCGAGCGCGATGGCACGCGCGCTGCCGCGGACGCGGGTGGTGGCGGGCCGCGGGCGCCCGCCGACCGGCGCGTGGGCGCGGAGGCTCGGCCGCGTGGTGGCGCGCGGGACCTCGAGGGCGACCTCGGCGACGGCCGGCGCGCCGACGGCGGAGGCAGGGAAAGCGCTCGCGGCCGGGGCGCCGTAGAGCACGTAGCTCGCCCAGAGCACGGTCTCCGGACCATAGCGGTCGCGGAGGGCCCAGCGCGCGGCGCGCACGGCCTCCCCGTGCCCGGCGCCGGCGATCAGGCGGTCGTAGTAGGCGAGGGCGAAGTGACAGGCCGGCTCGTCGGGCACGTCCCAGAGGGTGCCGACGTAGTGGCGGACGCCCGCGAGGAGGAACGCGTTCGCGAGCGAGAAGATCGCCTCGCCCTGGCTCGAGGCGACGAGGGGGCCCTCGACGGTCCCGGAGCGGCAGGCGTTGGAGAAGACGACGCGAGGGAAGGAGGGGCCGCCCGCGAGGTCGAGGAGGTCGCCCGGGGAGAGCACGCCGTCGCTCAGGAGCCAGCCGGTGTCGGCGGGGCGGTCGTGGTGGATCTCGGCGTGCCCGGCGAAGTGTATCAGATCGTACTCGCGGAGCAGGCGCTTCACCTCGCTCGTCCCGACCTCGGAGCCGCGGAGATCGACGTCGAAGCGCGCGCGCGAGGTGTCGAGCTCGTCGCGGAGGGTGATGCCCTCGAGGTAGGAGCCCATCAGGTCGCCGCGGGGATCGCAGAGGATGAGCATGCGCCAGGCGCCGTCGGGCTCGGGGCGAGGCGCGCCGACGACGGCGCGGCCCGTGCGGATCACGCGGCCGACCGCGTGATCGAGCCCGAGGAAGCCGACGCCGGTGTGCATGAGCTCCCAGGGCACGAAGACGAGGGCCTCGTCGAGCACGAGGGTGACCTCGCCCCCCTCGAGCCCGCGCAGGATCTGCTTGACCGGCCCCGGGAGCAGCTCGTCGAACAGGAGCTGGCCGTGCTGGCGCAGGAGCTCGTGGGAGCCGCGGTCGAGGTCCCCCCAGCGGTTCGCGCGGTTCAGGACGGCCGCCATCTGATCGTGGATCTCGCGCACGCGCGCGAGCGCGACCGGGCGCGTGGCGCGCGTCTGGATGGGGGCCGCCGCGGGCCCGGAGCGCTGGACGCTCGTGCACAGCTGCCCCTCGGTGAGGCTCACGTCGAGCGTCAGGCGATTGAGCTGCTTCACGGCGCGTCGCCTCCCAGAACCCTCATGCTGCCGCGTCCTCGAAACTCAGGTCAAGGTTGCCGACCGGCCCGTCGTTCCCGACGAACGCGACGCGGTAGTGCCCGACAGCGAGCGGAGGGAGGAGCCAACGGTCCCCCCGGAGGAGCTCGCTCGCGAGCTCACGCCCCTCGCGGACGAGGGTCGCGCGGAGGCGACCGCTCGACGACGCCCCGAGGACGTCGAGCGTCACGATGAAGCGGGCGTTCGCGGCCTCGGCGACGTGGGCGACGACCTCGTGCGCGCCGAGCCGCTCCCGGACGAGCACGCCGCCGTCGAGCGCGCCGCGGATCGCGACCGGCTCGGGGCGGATCCCGGTCCAGTGGGCCACCTCGAGCGCGCGGGCGAGTCGCCGGACGACGAGGGCCGCGAGCGGGAGCGAGGGCGATCCGAGCTGTCGGGCGCGGGAGAGGAGGCGGGCGCCACGAGCGCCGTTCGGGAACGCCTCCTCACTGTCGTAGGCGCTCGCGAGCGCCTGGGCGAGCCCCGGGTCTCGCGGGGCCGCGAGCTGGGCCTCGAGCGCGTCGAGGGGCTTCGGTGCGTGGTCGTCGTCTCGAGTCATCGGCACCCTCTCAGGTGGGCTGCGCGGTCACCGCGCGGCGCGCGCGGGAGGCCTTCGGGCCAAGTGACGCGCGAGCGTCCGGGATCTCACCCGCTCCCCCGCTCATCCTCGTCCTCCACGGCGGCGAGCGCGTCGCGTAGGCGCGCGAGGGCCCGGTTCTTCCGGGTGTAGACCGCGCCCGGCAGGATCCCGAGGCGCTCGGCGATGGCGCCTGGCGCGAGGTCGTCGACGAAGAGCATCGTGAGCAGCGCCTGATCCGTCTCGCTCAGGCGACGCATCGCGCGCCGCACGGCGCCGCCGCGCTCGAAGGCGAGGAGCCGCTCCTGCGCGGCGTCCCCGGGGTCGACGAGCGCGTCGATGACGGGCCCTGCGTCCTCCTCCGGTATCGGCGCGAACGCGCGGCGCTTCCGGAGCGCGTCGATGACCACCGACACCGTCACGACCCGGAGCCAGGAGGCGAGGGAGCAGCGCCCACCCCAGTGCCGGAGGCGCCGCTGGTCCCGGTCGATGAGCGCGAGGAAGGTCGCGTGGAAGAGCTCATCGACCTGATCGGGCGCACAGCTCGCGCCGTGGCGGCGGAGGGTCTCGTAGACGACGCCGAAGATGAGGCGTGAGTAGCGGTCGACGAGCTCGTCCCAGGCCCCGGGCGCGCGCTCGAGGCAGCGCGCCACGAGTCGCTCGTCGCGCTCACGCCCCGAGGGGGCCCTGTCGGCTCGTCGTAGTGGGTCCGTCATGCCAGCGTCTAGAGACGTCTCCCGTCGCCAAAAGTTCCCTCGCATTGTACAACGACACCCCAACGCACCACGTTCGAAGGAAGGAGAGCACGATGCGCAGACGTCTCCTCGCGCTCGCTATGGCGGTCCCGGGCATCCTGTCGCTGTCGGCCTGCGGAGGCTTCGACTTCGACGAGCAGACGGGCGGCGACGGCACCCGCGGCGAAGCGCGCGAGATCGCGGCCGAGGTCACCCTCGACGACCGCCTGAGCGCCACCCAGGGCGACAACACCGACTGGAAGAAGTTCACGCTCGAGGACGGCGGCAAGCTCGTCGTGAAGCTCTGGTGGGACGAGCCCTCCATCAGCGCGACCGTGACGCTCCGGGACGAGCTCGGGCAGAAGCTCGAGTCGATGAAGCACACGAAGGGGCAGCGCCAGGAGGCGCTCGGCCCGGTGAAGGTCGCGGCGGGCAACTACTATCTCGAGCTCGTCGCGAGCGACGGCGCGAGCGTCTACACCTACGAGATCCACCTGGGTGACGGCGGCGGTACGCCGACTCCGGACTGGTAGCTCCAACTGGGGTCGATTGCCCTCACCTGGGGACAGGTGTCTCCAGGTCGGCAGACCCGCACGAAACCCAGTCGCGGTGCGACGCCGCGCAATCGACACCCCTTCAAAAAAAAGTTCGAGGCGCCGCCCGCGAAAATCGCGGATTGCTCAATGGGTTCGGTGGCTTGGGTGCGTTTGACACCCCGAAAATCGCTGTGCTAGCGTCCGCCCACTTGGTTGAGCAACCCCAAAGATCGACGAGGACATGCGCCTCGGGCAGCGCCCGGGCGGGTTCACGATGAGTCAGTTCGAAGTCATCAAGGACATCGGGGAGTCCATCAAGGTCCTCTTCGAGGAGTCCTTCAAGGCGGCGGGTTTCACCACGGTCAACGTGTCCGTGGACAAGCCCAAGAAGGACAACATCAAGAACCTGCCGACCGTGAACTGCTACATGTACCACCTGGCCTTCGACCAGCGGTACCGCGAGCGCACGGAGACGCTGGTCTCGTCCTATCTGAAGGACGGGCGGATCGTGGAGTACTACCGCGACGCCCCCGTCCACATGCTGGCGAACTACATCATCAGCGTCTGGGGCAACTCGCCTGCGGAGGAGAACCTCCTGACGGGCCTGGCCGTGAAGACGCTGCTCGAGAACCCGATTCTCACGGGCGAGCAGCTCAAGGGGGAGAGCTTCTTCCCCGACGACAAGGTCAACGTCTACCCCAACCTGCAATACGACTTTAACGATGTGCTGAGCTTCTGGCGCAGCATGAATGAGGAGATCCGGCCTGCGGTGTACTACTTCGTGCGCTTCCGTATCGAGTCCGATCGGAGGTCGCCGGAGATCCGTCGCGTGACTGGCAAGGATCTTGCTGTCACTCGGTCGCGCTGAGCGATCGGGCTCCGCAAGAACCCCTAGCCAATTCGCTACGCCTACTTCGTGGGCCGGTGTTGAGACCCCGCTCTGGGGAAACCAAGCGCGAGACAGCGCGACCTAGAAGGAGCAACACCAAAAATGGCTACTAGCTACCTCTCTCCTGGCGTCTACGTCGAAGAAGTCGATCGCGGAACCAAGCCGCTCGAGATGGTCGGCACGAGCACGGTCGGCTTCATCGGTGAGGCCAGCGTCGGCCCGGTCAACGAGCCGGTGTTCTGCACGAACTGGAGCCAGTTCACCAAGCACTTCGGTGACTTCCAGCACAGCGAGTACCTCGCCCACGCGGTGTACGGCTTCTTCAACAACGGCGGCGGTCGCTGCTTCGTGCTGAACGTCGGCACGGGCGACCCCGAGAAGAAGGTCGCCTCCAAGGCGGCGCTCTACATCGGGTCCGACAACGGCCCCGGCACCCGTACGGGTCTCAAGTCCTTCGAGGACGTCGAGGAGATCAACATCGTCTGCGCCCCGGGCCAGACCGACCCGGCGATCCAGGACGCGGTCCTCTCGCACTGCGAGAACATGCGCTACCGCTTCGCCATCCTCGACAGCCCCGAGGTCATCGAGAAGGGCGGCGTCGACAAGCTGCCGAAGCCGCGCGACTCGAAGTACGGCGCCTACTACTTCCCGTGGATCGAGGTCTACGACCCCTACAAGGGCAACCTCTTCCAGCCGCCGAGCGGCTACATGGCCGGCATCTACGCCCGCAGCGACGGCGAGCGCGGTGTCCACAAGGCCCCGGCGAACGAGCTCGTTCGCGGCGCGCTCGGCCTCCGCTACCAGATCACCAAGGGTGAGCAGGACATCCTCAACCCGAAGGGGATCAACTGCATCCGCGCGTTCAACAACCGCGGCATCCGCGTGTGGGGCGCCCGCACCATCTCGTCGGACGCCAGCTGGCGCTACATCAACGTCCGCCGGCTCTTCAACATGGTCGAGCAGTCGATCGAGATCGGGACCCAGTGGGCCGTCTTCGAGCCGAACGACCAGCGTCTCTGGAAGCGCATCACGCGCGACCTCAGCGCCTTCCTGATGCGCCTCTGGCGCCAGGGCGCGCTCTTCGGGAAGACCCCGGAGGAGGCCTTCTACGTCAAGTGCGACGAGGAGACCAACCCCCCGGAGGTCATCGACGCCGGCCAGCTGATCTGCGAGATCGGCATGTGCCCGGTGAAGCCGGCCGAGTTCGTCGTCTTCCGCATCGGCCAGATGCCGTCGGGCGGGGACGTCAGCGAGTAGTCACTGTTTGAAGAAAGATCCGGGTAGGGGCCCTGGGGGGTGCCCAGAGTCCCGAACCGGGTCGGATTTTTGGAGGCTAGGAAAATGCCGAATCGTCGTCAGCACGATCACATTGGCAACTTCAACTTCAAGGTGGAGATCGAGGGCGTCACCACCGGCGCGTTCCGGAACGTCGAGGGCCTCGACTCCGAGACCGAGATCGTCGAGTACCAGGATGGTGACGACATCATCCTCCGCAAGCGCCCGGGCCGCACCAAGTACAGCAACATCGTGCTGAAGCGCGGCTACATCAACACCACGGAGCTCTGGGACTGGCGCAAGGCCGTCATCGACGGCAAGATCGAGCGCAAGGCCGGCTCGGTCATCCTCTGCGCCGACGACGGCACGGAGATCACGCGCTACAACTTCTTCGAGGCGTGGCCGAGCAAGTGGAAGGGCTTCACGCTCGACGGCAAGGGCACCGACGTGAACGTCGAGGAGCTCGAGCTCGCGGTCGAGAAGATCGAGAAGGGCTGATCTCTCTTCGCTGAGAGACGTACCTTCGGGTACCGGCGGGCGGGTCGCTTAGGCGTCCCGCCCGTTTCTTTTTTGGCGCTCCGCGCAGGCGCCAACGGCGCGCTCGGGAAGCGCCTGAGGTGGCCTTGTCACCCGGCGGCGCGCGAGGTATTCCTAGCCGCCGACACCACATCGTCCAGTTGAGCAGGTGGAGCAACGATGGCGTTCAAGACCGAGTTCGAGTTCGAGTTGCCCAAGGGCTACCGAGACAACGACGGCAACATCCACAAGAAGGGCATCATGCGCCTGGCGACGGCGAAGGACGAGATCCTGCCGCTCCAGGACTACCGCGTTCAGAACAACCGGGCCTACCTGGTCATCATCCTCCTGAGCCGCGTCATCACGAAGCTCGGAGACATGAAGTCCATCAACCCCTCGGTCATCGAGAACCTCTACTCGACGGACCTCCAGTACCTCCAGGACTTCTACCGGAAGATCAACGAGGAGGGGACGTCCGCGGTGAAGGTGAAGTGCCCCGCCTGCGGCCATGACTTCGAGGTCGACATGGGGACGGGCCTGGGGGAATCGTGAGCTACCCCCTGGAGCGCATCTACCAGGAGGTAGCGTATATCGCGTACCACTTTCACTGGTCCATCGACGACATCCTCGCGATGGAACACCGTGAGCGACAGGTGTGGGTGAAGGAGATCTCCGAGATCAACAAGGAGATCAACGAGTCCCGCAAGCGCTGAACTGAGAGTGATGACCCGGGCCGGATGCGCGGCCCGGGTCGACCCGCGGCTCGTGTCCCCGCGAGCTCCCGCCCCGGAGGAAGGCTGTGTCGAACGCGCTCCGCGCGCCTGGCGTCTACCAGGCCCCTGACGAGAAACGCTACGTCTCGCTCGAGCTCGGGAAGACCGGTATCCCGGGGTTCGTGGGCGTGACCCTCCGGGGGCCGACGAACACGCCCGTGAGGATCACGTCCGAGGCACACTTCCTCGACGTGTACGGACACCTCGAGGAGGGCGGGTACCTCTTCGACGCCATCCGCGGCTTCTTCCAGAACGGCGGCGAGTACTGCTACGTGCTCCGCATCGCGCACATGGTGCGACGCCGTGGCGAAGAGACGGCGCGCATGGCGCAGACGAAGCTGAAGGACGGCGAGGGCCGCACGACCCTCACGATCTACGCGGCCAACGAGGGCGCCTGGGGCAACGAGGTCCGGGTCCAGGTCGTCCGACAGAAGCCGCGCGTCTCGACGTTCCTCACGCTCGACCTCGCGGCGGGGGACACGTCCGCCGTCATCAAGAGCACGCACGGGCTCTCCCGCGGCACGATCGTGAAGATCTTCGACGGGCAGAGCGAGGCGTACCGGACCATCCTCGACCTCTCCGGCAAGACCATCACCTGGTCCGGCGAGCAGCCGCTCGACCAAGGGTTCCGGTCCGGCGCGCCGACGTACATCGAGCCGGTCGAGTTCACGGTCGACGTGAAGTACGGCATGCGGACGGAGTCGTTCCCGAACCTCACGCTCTCGCCGCAGTCCGATCAGTACGTAGAGCGCATCATCAACACCCAGTCCGAGATCATCCAGGTCGAGGACCAGCGCAGCTCGACCGCGGTGCCGGAGAACCGGCCGGTCGACGTCGTGGAGCGCTTCCTCGAGAGCGGCGCCGACGGCCTCTTCACGGTCACCGCCGAGGACTTCATCGGGGCGAACATCGGCCCCGAAGAGCGCTTCGGCCTCGCGGCCTACGAGGCCATCGACGGGGTCGACCTCCTCGCCGCGCCAGATCTCATGTGGTGCCTCCACAAGAGCGCCGGCTTCGGCACCGAGAAGGACGTCGAGGTCGTCCAGCAAGCGATGATCACGCAGTGCGAGCGCCTGAAGACGCGCTTCGCCATCCTCGACCTGCCAGACCCCGTGGACCACCGTCGCGCGAGTCAGTGGCGCCTCCTCTTCGACTCAGCGTACGCCGCGTTCTACTACCCTTGGGTCTATGTGGAGACGGCCGATGGTTCGCGCCGGCTCGTGCCCCCGTCGGGGCACGTCGCTGGGGTGTTCTCGCAGTGCGACCAGAAGATGGGCCCGTATCGCGCGCCGGCGAACGAGGAGCTGAAGGGCGTCGTGGACGTCGGTCGCGAGCTCTTCACGACCGACGTCGGCGTCCTCAACGGGGAGGGGATCAACTGCCTGAAGCCCTTCACGGGAGGGCGCGGCATCCGCGTCTGGGGCGCTCGCACCGTCTCGAGCGACCAGCAGTGGGTCTTCGTGAACGTGCGACGCGTGGTCAACGCGGTCATCTCCAGTGTGGAACAGGGCTTGCAGTGGGCAGTGTTCGAGAGCAACACCCCGTTCCTCTGGAAGACGCTCACCCGACAGGTCTCGGCTTTCCTCAAAGACCTGTACGACAAGGGCTTCTTTCGCGGGAACACCCCAGAGGAAGCCTTCTACGTCAAATGCGATGACGAGACGAACCCCCAGGAAATCCGAGATGCAGGCATCGTGGTCATCGAGTGCGGTGTCGCGCCGGTGCGTCCGGCCGAGTATCTCGTGTTCCGCGTCTCCGCCGACGTCGACAACGTCGGGCCGGCCGACGAGTAGCGGTCTCGCGTATCTGGGGTCAAAGGACACGAGTGGGGTCTCGAGTCCTCGCTACCCGAGACCCCGCGCCCACGCGGCGATTACGGTCCGGGTGGTCCAGAGGCGTGCATAGCACGCCACCAGTTGATTAGACTCAGTCGCGGGTGTGACGGTCGTCACAACCGACCCGAACGAAGGAGCAGCGCACGATGTCACGCAACGATCCCGATGTCCCGTACCGCTACCAGATCGAAATCGACGGCATCTCCAACGTTCGCTTCACGGACGCTTCGGGGCTGAAGTCGTCGACCGCGATCTCCTCGATTCGTGAAGGCGGCAACAACGTCTACGAATACGCGATGGTCGACGGGAACAAGTTCGAGGATCTCATCATCAAGAAGGGCTTCTACTCCTCCGGGAGCGAGTTCTTCCTCTGGATGAAGGACCTCCACATCAAGTCGAAGAAGATCAAGCGGAAGAACATCTCGCTGATCATCTTGAACGACAAGTACGAGGAGACCGGCCGCTACAACCTCTACAAGGCCTTCCCGGTCGAGTACGAGGGGCCGAGCTTCAACTCGATGGCGAAGGACATCGCCTTCGAGTCCGTGAAGATCCACTACGACTACTTCGAGTACCATCCCGGCAACGCTCTGACGGGCATCATCGACGCCGTCGGACTGCACGCCGCCGCCACGGCCATCGCGAAGAACCTCTAGAACGCCAGGCGCGCGTGAAGGGTAGGCGCCGGGGCAACGGCCCCGCGCTTGCAGTGAGGGTCAGAGAGGGCATGGAGCAGAAGCAATGAGCGTGACCCACCACATCGGCGAGCTCCTCCGCAGGGGCGCAGAGCCAACCGCGGAAGAGGTCGAGCATCTGACCGAGCTCGGGGCCTTCGTCGCGTCGATGTACGGCCGCTACGTCCACGGTCGTGAGGCCGACGCCGGCATCGGGGCCGGCTCGGACGGCTTCGCGGACGCGATGGGGAGCCGGCTCGGCGCCGCGACCGGCGACCGGTGGTCGCGGGGCATCGGGATCGGCGAGTCGCTGCTCGACAACGAGTGGTCGCACTGGTGGCAGGTGGCCGCGCGCGGCTTCGCGGCCGGCTACCAGGACTACGACGTCGAGCTGCAGAACCTCGCGCTCTACGACGACGAGCCGGAGCGCGTCGTCGAGGTCGTTGAGGGCGCTCCTGCCCGCCGTCGACGCGAGTCCCTGTTCGGGCCGCGCCGCGGCGCGACGAGCCGCGGTCTTCGCCCGGTTCGCCAGATCCTCGAGCAGGTCGCCGGAAAGGCGGCGCGCCCCGCCCTGAAGTGGGCCGACGGCGGCCCGGTGGAGCTCGCGACCGTCGAGGCGCTCGAGCGTGGCGGACTCCGGGTCGCGGACCAGGTCGCCCCTCGGGACCGTGGCTTCCTCGAGCAGATCGCCGCGACGCGTGGCCAGGAGCTCGGTGGTGGCGCGGGGCTGGCCGGACCGCCGGCCCGCCGCAGCGGTGCGACGGCCCCGGAGCGCGGGACCCGGTCGCTGACCTCGCTCGACGGTCTCCTCGTCGACAACCGGACGCCGGCGCTCTCGTCGGCCCTCGGCTGGGCAGAGGCGATGTTCGGGTCGAGCGACGCCGCCGCGAGCGGCATGGCGCTCACGAACGCGCGCATCAACGCCTTCGCCCCGAGCATCGCGTCGGCGGGTGTGGAGCCCAGCGCTCGCCGCCCCGTCTTCGGGTTCTTCGACGCCGTCGAGGGCGACTTCGTGAGCCTGGTGCCGGAGGTGCCCGTCGCCGATCGGGCGGCCGCGCCGACCGAGTCCGGCGCGGCGCCGCCGACGCGCCGCGCGTCGCTCTTCGCCACCGCGCAGGCCGCAGCCGAGCGTCAGGCCGCCGTGGCGCCGGTGCGCCGCGCGTCGTCGCCGACGCCAGGCGTCACCCGTCGTGCCGCGACCTCGCCGTCGCCTGTGACGCGCGCCGCGGGCGGTGTGCGGCCGAGCGCTGGCGGCCCCGCCGCTGTCGTGAGCACGTCCCTCTCCACCGTCGCGCCGCTCCGCGGCGGCGACGACCGCGTTCTCGCCTTCACTGGCGGGACGTTCCCCGTCGCGTCGACGACGACGGCGGCCGCGCCGGGGACGGGCGCGCTCCAGTTCGCCACGCAGGTCACGCGGGACCGTCAGGGCATCGCTCGCCCGCGGACTCAGCGCGGGAACGCGACCGCGCCCCGGATCGAGGTGCTCGAGGCCGGCGCGCCGACGCCGCGCCGCGCCATCGCGGTCGCGGGTCCGTCGACGACGCCGAGCGCGACGTCATCGGCCGGCGTCATGGCCGGCGAGGCCGCCGCGCCAGCTTCGGCGCCTGTCGCGGCGACCGCGGGGCCGGCGTGGCGCCTCGCGGCCGATCGCGGGCCCGATCTCCCGCTCGCGGCGACGATGACCGCTGCGGAGCTCTTCGGCGCCGTCGCGGCACCGTGGAATCAGTTCTCGACCCCGACCGAGCGCGCGGCCTTCTCGCCGGTCGTGTCTCGGAGCGCGGAGGCACAGCCCGCTGCGGCGACGAGCCGGCCCGGCTTCACGAGCGCCGCGTTCGGCGCGGTCGACGGCGTCGTGTGGGTCGCGGCCGAGCACGCGCCGACGGCGACGGCGGCGACGGCGGAGCCCGGTGAGGCGCTCCCGCTGTCGCTGGTGCCGCGAGGTCGCCGCGCGACGATGCTGCCGGCGCGCGAGGCCCTTCAGGTCGTGAGCAACCGGGCGGCGGCGCAGCAGGTCGCGAGCGGCGCGGCGGTGTCCGCGCCCTCGGTCGCGACGCCAGCGGCCTCGGGCAGCCAGACGCCCTCGAGCGTCACCCGTGGGGCGAGCCTCGGCGCGGTGGCGCAGAGCGCCCAGCGGGTCCGCTCCGGTCTCGTGGCGCCGAGCGTCGCGGCCCCGGTCCTCCGCGCAGCCATGCAGCGCGGGACCTTCGCGGAGGCGATCGCGTCGGGCTCGACGGGGATCGCCGAGGCGCTCGCCCAGGTCGGCGTGGCCCCGTCGCTCGCGCGCTGGATGGCCGCCTCGGGCGGCGTCTCTGCGGAGCTGGTCGCCGCGTTCGCCCCGCCCGCCCGCGCGGCGCAGGCCCAGGTCGGGCAGGTCGCGCTCGCGGGTGAGGCGCTCGCCGCGTCGCAGGCCGCGCCGCTCGTCCGCGAGCAGGCGACGCTCACGACGCCGGCCTTCGCGACGCGCCCGGACGCGGTGCTCGGCGCCGGTTCGTACCATTCGCTCGCCGCCGCGCAGGAGCTCGTGCAGCTCGCGGACGAGGCGGCGCCCGTCGCCGCGGCCGAGGCTGGGGCCGAGGCGCCGCGCCCGGTGGCCGCACGTTCGCTGCTGGCCCGCTTCGATGGCGCCGCGGCCGAGGCCGTGGCGCCGCAGACGCTCCGCGCGGTCGCCGCGGCGGGGCGGTCGGAGACGCCGGTACCTGTCCAGGAGGCTCTCCGGGCGTTCGCTGGCGGGGCCTCGCTCGACGTCACGGCGAGCCGGGCGCTCTCGGGTGGGGCGACCGCGTCGGTTCCGGCGCTCGAGGCCGCGCGCCACGCGCTCCAGCGCCCGGTCATGACGGCGCGCGAGGCGCGGGCGGTGGCGCCGCTCATGTCGCTCGTGCAGGTCGCGGGTGCGCCGAGCGCGCCGCTCGCGACGGTGTCTGCGGGGCAGGGCCAGGACTTCATGCCGACGCTGTCGCGTGCCGTCGCCGCCGCCTCGGCGGTCCGGCAGTCGCTCGGGCGCTCCGGCCAGGGCGCCGGCGGCGCGGCGAGCATCGCGATGCTCGCGCAGCTCGAGCCGGCGCAGCTCGGCGTCGTCACGCGCACGCTGCGTGCCGCCGGTTGGAGCGACGTCGAGTTCGAGATGCTGAGCCTCGGCGAGGATCGGCCGGCGACGGCGTCGTTCGACGCCGCGGTCGCCGATGAGGCGCCGCTCGCGGCCTCGGTTCGTCGTCAGACGATCCGTCGCCAGGCGGCGCTGGCGGCGGCCGAGCCCGAGCGCCGGCCCACGGAGCTCGCGCGAGCGGCGCACGCCAGCCGCAACCTCGCCCGCGTCATGCTCGGGGCCGAAGCCCTCGGCGGCGGCGTCGAGTCCGTGCCGGGTGTCGCCAGCCGGGCGACGAGCCAGGCGGCGAGCGCCCAGATGTCCACCTTCATGCCGATCATCGCGCGGGGCGCGGCGGATCCGTACTTCGGGGCGACGGCGCCCGAGTCGACGACGCGCGGTACCGCGACCTTCGCGCTGCGCGACGCGATCGGTGAGCTCCTGGCGCTCGCGAGCGACGTGTCGGCGGTGTCGGACAGCCCGCTCGATCAGGCGGCGCGGACGGAGATCCTGCATCGCGTCGCGGCGGCCGAGGCCATGGTCGAGCGGTCGGCGCGCGCTCGCGTGCAGAGTGTCACGACGGGGGAGGCGACCGGCGTCACCGGCGCCGCGAGCGGCCTCGGAGAGGACGTGTTCGCGCGCGGCGAGGCTCGGCAGCTCGGCCTCGTCGACGCGACCACGGTCTCGAGCGCCGCGGAGGTCACGCGGCCGTCGCTGGCGGCGCTCCTCGGGCGCGCCGAGCACACCTTCCTCGCTCCGGTCGCCGAGAGCTCCACCGAGAGCGCGGGCGCCGTGGCCGACGAGCCGACCACCGCACGCGCCGCTGGCGCCGCGGTCCGGCGGGCGAGCCTCGTGGATCGCGTCGCGTCGGCCCTGAACGTCGCGGCGAGCGGGCCGGTGGGGGCCGAGCGCCTCCTCGGGCCGGTCGCTCGCGGCTCGGTGGTCGCCGGGGGCGGCCGCGAGGCTGGCCGCGCGCCGCTCGCGCAGCAGGTCCGCCGCGCGAGCGCGATGCAGGCGCCGGTCGCGCTCGACAGCGTGATCGTCCCGGAGGCGATGCTCAACGGGCTCCGCTCTCCGGAGCTGTCGCGGGCGATGCAGATCGCCGGCGGCTCCGACGGGCCGGGCGTCCTGACCGGGCTCCTCTCGGAGCGCGCCGAGGGCGCGCCGGTCGAGGTCGACGGGTCGCTCGAGACCCGCGCGATCCGCGCGGTCGTCCCGCCGGGACGCGAGGAGGTGCTCCGGGCGCGCGCTGCGTCGATGGCGCAGAGCGAGGCGCCGACGCGCGCCGAGGCCGTCCGTCCGCAGCCGGCTCGCCGGAGCCAGAGCCTCTTCGGCTCGGATCCGGTGCAGGTGCTGCTCCGCGTCGCCGGCTCCGAGCCGGGCGGGATGGAGCGGGCGCTGTCGAGCGACCGGTCGGTCGCCGGCTCCGAGCGGCGCGCGGCGCTGTTCAGCGCGCTCATCCAGTCGGCGGATCGCCGCGAGGTCGCCTCGCTCTTCCAGAAGTCGGGGGCGTCGGAGTTCGCGTACGCCTGGCTGTCGCGGGTCGATGGTTCCCGGACGGGGCTCGACCTCGGGATGGACGGGGCGAAGACGGAGATGCGGCGAGCCTTCGGTGGTCAGAGCCGGCGCGTGGAGAGCCGCGTCGCAGGTTCGTCGCCCATCGCCGAGGCGGGGCTCGTCAGCACGGCCAGCGCGCCGCGCAGCGAGGACCGCGGCGGTCTCCGCAACATCGCGGCGCCGTCGGGCGGGCTCCGTGGGAGCGCCCGCTCGCAGCACGCGGCGTCGGCCGCCGTCCGGCGGACCGACTGGCGCTTCGTCGAGACGGGCTCGCGCGCGTCGACGAGTCACGCGGATCTCGGGCGTCTCGCCGCGGCCATCGTGAGCCAGAGCCAGACGGCTCAGAAGGCGCCGATGCCGCTCATCGCGCCGGCGGCCAAGGCCGTCGCGCAGTCGGCGCTGCGGAACCCGACGAACGAGGCGCCGACGGGCAAGAAGTCCTCGAAGCCTGCCCAGAAAGCGGGCGGGGCGGACAAGGGTAAGGGCGAGAAAGTCACGCTCAGCGAAGAGGCGATGGAACAGCTGGCCTTCGAGATGGTGGGCCGTATCGTTCGGCGTCTCGGGCAGGACAAGGAGAGGATTGGCATATGGGGCTGATAGATAAAGCGGCCAAGGCCGCGATCAAAGTCATCGACCAGACCAGTGGCCACTTGTTTGGGGCTGAGCTCGTCAAGGCCAAGCTCAAGTCCTACAAGAAGCCCGATCTCAGCGGACCGCTCGATGAGATCGACTTCTTCCTCAACCCGAACACGATCACCATCGAGCGCGAAGCGAAGCTCGAGGGTGACGCGTCGAACCAGGGTCAGGAGGAGAAGAAGTACACGCTCACGTACCCGACCTGCATGAAGATCGGGGAGCTGTGGTTCGACACGTACGACACGCGCGAGAGCGTGCGGAAGAAGTACATCGACAAGATCGAGGGGCTCCTCGAGTACGTGCCCACGACGCACTACCTGCCGGTCGTGACGCTCGTGTGGGGGCAGTTCACCCAGGAGACGGAGAAGTCGCCTGAGTACGCCTTCTACGTGACGAAGGTGACCGTCGACTACACGATGTTCCTCCCCGACGCGACGCCCGTCCGCGCGAAGGTCTCTCTCGGCCTCGAGCAGGCGACGACGAAGAAGCAGGAGGACGCGCGGAAGCCGAAGCAGTCGCCGGACCATGCGAAGCTGTACACCGTGAAGCGCGGCGACACGCTCCAGGGCATCGCGCTCCGCGAGTACGAGGATCCGCGCGAGTGGCGTCGCATCGCGAAGACCAACAACATCAACGACCCGCTTAGCCTCAGGCCCGGCACGCGGCTCTTGGTGCCGCCCATCCTGAAGTAGGGCGACGAAGACAAGGGGGCGGAAGATGGGTGAGCAGGTAGAGCTACAGATCGAGGTCACGGTCGATGGAAAGACCAAGATCGGCGACGTCGAGACCAAGAACGGTCTCAACGTGACGCGGATCCAGGTCGACCAGCGGCTCGACAGCCCGGACTTCTTCGCCGTCGCGCTGCATCCGTCCGACGACGATCCGCAGAAGCTCGCGACCACCTTCGACGGGATGATCAAGGCTGCGAAGCCTGGTGCTCCCATCGAGGTCAAGCTCGGCTACAAGTCGAAGGAGACCGTCGCGAAGGGCGAGATCAGCTATGTCGAGCCGAGCTTCAAGGCCGGCAAGATGACGCTGAACTTCTCGGGCTACGACTACTCGCACCGGCTGACGCGCGGCACGATGTCGCGGACGTTCGGCGACGGCCACGAAGCGAACCAGGACCCCGGCAGTATCCTCTCCACTGTCGTCGGGGACTCTGGGAAAGTGGGCGGCGGGAGCGACGGGCTCAGCGCGCAGACGAAGAGCGCCGAGTCGAAGCTCGAGCACATCGACCAGTTCAACATCAACGACTACCAGTTCATCCAGCAGGTCGTCGGGAGCTTCGGCATGGGGTGGGACGCGCAGTCCCACACCGATCCGAAGGCGATCTCGTTGAAGCCGGTCGAGAAGGGCTCGGCGGTCCTCACGGTGTACCGTGACAAGCCGACGGGGGATGTCGAGACGGACGCGCAGGCCGTCTCGGTGGACTTCCGGCTCTCGACCGTGCGCCAGTGCTCCAAGGTCGAGGTCCGCGGCTGGGACTGGTTCAAGAAGGAGGCGCTCCTCGGGACCGCGCAGGAGTCGGATCTCGAGAAGATCGGCGGGAGCGACACCGGGATCTCGCAGACGAAGTCGGCGCAGGGCGGTCGCGTCCTCACCGTCGTCGATCTGCCGGTTCGCGACAACGCCGAGGCGAAGGAGATCGCGAAGTCCATCCTCTCGAAGCTCAGCATGGACTGG
Organism: Deltaproteobacteria bacterium; assembly: GCA_020632715.1. GTDB lineage: Bacteria > Myxococcota_A > UBA9042 > PHBI01 > PHBI01 > JACKFA01. The sequence goes on along the minus strand of JACKFA010000008.1, from coordinate 177,774 downwards.
ATGACGGCGGACGTCGTGATCGAGGGCCGCCCCAAGGTCCACGCGGGCTCCACCATCAAGATGGAGGACTTCGGGACCCAGTTCAGCGGCGAATACATCGTCGAGTCGTGCCAGCACGTGTTCATCGCGGGCGCGCCGAAGCCGTACCGGACGTACATGAAGCTCGCGCGTAACGCCTCGCCGAAGGGCGGGTGACCGCGGGGGCAGGGGGAGCTCTCCCCGCGCCCGCCGAGTCGAGTCGACGCAGAGGGCGCCTCCGAGAGGGGGCGCCCTCTGCTCGTTCGGGGCAGGCGCGTCGCGACGTCGCTCGCGTCGGCGCGAGCTCCGCCCGGTGACCCGCGCGACCGGATGGGCGTGAGCTGGGTCGACCGCGACCGTCAGAACGTCCGTGATCCGATGGCGACTCGAGGCGTCGGGAGAAGACGCCCGCGGGGCGGGTCGAGCCCGCTGGACGCGAATGTGTGGGACCGGTGTAGGATCGCGCCCACGCCCGCGTCCGGCGCGCCTGTCCCACGGTGGGACCCGCGCGGGGCGGGCCTGGACCGTGGGCGGCTGGAGCGACGCGTGCGGAAACTCGCTCGCGAGCGCGCGGGACTGCGTGCAGAGCGCCGTGAGCGTCCGGTTCTTTTCTTCGCGGCCCGCGCAGCCGAAGGTCCGTCGGAGATGCCGGGGAACTCGATGGGGACTGCGTTGTCGGCCTGTCGGGGGGCCGGTTGACAGGCAAGGTGGCTTCACTATGATGCCTCTCGGCTGCACGCACCTTGCTGCATGCGGGAGGGCTTCATGCACGATTCCCAGACGGACGAGCACGCTTCGCTGATGGACGTGCTCGACGAGATCGTCGCGGGTCGAACCCAGGGACATCCGTGTCCGTTCTGTGGCGGCGGTCCGCTCGAAGTCCCGCATTTCGACGAGGGGAGCGTGAGAGTCGAGTGCCCTGATTGCAAGAAGTTCTTCGAGGGCACGTTCAAGTAGGCCGCGCGACCCACGAAAAAGCGTTCTAGCGAATGAAAAACTTCCTCGGTAAGGGCTTCGCCTTCCCGATGAAAGTCGACGGCCGCGGTATGGTCGAGACGTCGGCAGGCGAGAGAAGCATCGCTGAATCCGTGCGCCTCATCATGGGGACCGCGGTCGGTGAGCGCGTCATGCGCCCCGACTTCGGCTGTGCCATCCATGAGCTGGTGTTCCACCCGGTCAACGCGAACACCTGCTCGATGGTGTCCCTGTACGTGAAGCAGGCGCTCATCAAGTGGGAGCCCCGGATCGAGAACATCTCGGTGAAGTCCTACCCGGACCCAACCGCCGAGAACACGATTCTCATCATCATCGACTACCGGGTCCGCTCCACGAACAACATGCACAACCTGGTCTATCCGTTCTACCTGCGTAGGGAACAAGACCTATGATTCCGACCCCGAATCTCGACGACCGCGGCTTCGATGACATCGTCGAGGAAGCGATCCGCCTGATTCCGCAGTATTGTCCGGAGTGGACCAACTACAACAAGTCGGACCCGGGCATCACGCTGCTCGAGCTGTTCGCCTGGATGACCGAGATGGTCATCTATCGGCTGAACCGCGTACCGGACAACAACTACCTCGCGTTCCTGAACATGATGGGGATCCGCCTGCGGCCTCCCCAGCCGGCGCGGACGATCGTGCAGTTCAAGGTCAGCGAGAAGACCGACATGGTGGTCGTGAACGCGGGCACCCGCGTCGCGACGAAGCCGGAGGGAGACCTCCCGGCGCTGGTCTACGAGACCGAGCGAGACCTCGTCGGGCTCAACAACAAGCTCATGCGGTGCATGAGCCAGCACAACAAGATGTTCGCCGACAACACCGGGATCTCGAACGGTGAGACCGGGACCTTCGAGGTGTTCGGCGGCGCGCGGAGCATCGAGCGCTACCTCTACCTCGGCGACTCGCGCTTCAGCGCGTTCAACGAGGACTCGATCCTCATCATGCGCTTCGAGGCGCAGGGCTCGGGCGACCGGCAGTTCCACGAGCTCCTCGAGTGGGAGTACTGGGACGGCAACAGGTGGCGTGAGCTCGTGCGCGCGTCGATGGACCTCGAGCGCAACACGTGCGCCTTCTCCGGGCCGCCGGCGTTCGAGCAGACGAGCGTCAACGACGTCGAGACCTTCTGGATCCGCGGGCGCCTGTTCGAGGTGCCGCACGACTCCGAGGAGACGGTCGTCGACACCATCACCGCGCGCATCGAGGTGCTCGGCGAGGGGATCCCGCCCGAGGACGCCATCTGCAACGCGGAAGGCGACATCTTCACCGTCCTCGACATCGACAAGAACTTCGCGCCGTTCGGCAAGGAACCAGCGGTAGACTCGACGTTCTACTTCGGGTCCGCCGAGGGGCTGAGCCAGCCCGACTCGCTCGTGAAGCTCGAGATCACGATGACGGACCAGAACATCGCCGACGTCGCGCGCCCGTCGCACGACCTGGTGCTCCGCTGGGAGTACCACACCGGCAAGCGCTGGAAGGTCCTCGGCAAGGTCACCTGGGCGGATCCGGATCATCCCGAGTCGGAGTTCGACTTCAGCGACACGACCCGCTGCTTCACGCAGTCCGGCGCCGTGACGTTCAAGCGCCCCGCGGACCTCGGCCAGACCGACGTCCAGGGCACCGAGACGCTGTGGGTGCGGTGCCGCGTCGAGATGGGCAACTACGGCTCCCCCGGGACCTACGTCCTCGAGGACGACACCTGGGTCTGGAAGGACGACAACCCCCTGCGCCCGCCGTGGTTCAAGGAGGTCGTCTTCAAGTTCCAGGAGCAGCCGCACTGGCTCAAGACGGTCTTCGTCTACAACGACTTCGTCTTCACCGACCACACGAAGCTCGCGTCGACCGAGTACAAGCCGTTTCAGGTCTTCCAGCCGGTCGCGGAGGAGTCCCCGACGCTCTACCTCGGGTGGGAGAACCCGTTCCCGACCGAGCGCTGCAGCATGTACTTCAACATGGAGGAGCGCGAGGGGCTCGGCGGGCGCACGTCGCTGCGCTCTTTCGACGACCGCAGCGACGGCTTCATCGAGCAGCGCGTGGTGTGGGAGTACTGGGACGGGAAGTCCTGGTCGCTGCTCACGCCGCACGACACGACGGAGAACTTCACGCAGGCCGGCTTCGTCGAGTTCATCGGCCCCGCCGACTTCCGGAAGTCCCGCCGCTTCGGCGAGAGCCTCTACTGGATGCGCGCGCGCCTCGAGCAGGGCGGCTACGACGAGCCGCCGCGCTGCAACCGGATCCTGCTGAACGCCGTTCACGTGAGCAACGTGACGACGTACGGAGACACGCTCCTCGGCTCGAGCCAGGGTACGCCGAACCAGTTCTTCTTCATGCCGCGCGGTCCGGTGCTCGACGGCGAGGTCATCGTCTGTCGGGAGAAGGACACGCTCCCGCCGGACGAGGTCGAGGCGCTGCGCGAGCTCTGGGGCAGCGAGGCGATCATCGACGACCCGGACGGCGACGGCTTCTGGGTCCGCTGGCTCGGCGTGGACAGCTTCTACGACCGCGGTCACCGCGACCGCGTCTACATCAAGGACATCGTCACCGGGGAGATCCGCTTCGGGGACGGCGTGCACGGGATGATCCCGCCGAAGGGCGACCGCAGCATCCGGGCGCGCATGTACCGCGTCGGCGGGGGGAGCGCGGGCAACGTCCCCGCGAGCACCGTCAACGAGATGATGTCGACGCTCGCGTTCATCGAGGAGGTCACCAACCCCTACGCGGCGGCCGGCGGCTGCGACATGGAGACCGTCGAGGAGGCGAAGGCGCGGGCGCCGCACATGCTGAAGGCGCGGAATCGCGCGGTCACGATCGACGACTTCGAGTGGCTCGCGCGCGAGGCGAGCAACTCGGTCGCGCGCGTGAAGTGCCTGCCGTCGACGTCGCGAGAGGGCGAGGTGACGGTCATCGTCGTGCCGCGCACGGCGACGACCGAGCTCACCGAGAAGCCGGTGCCGACGGTGGAGCTCCTGAAGCGCGTCCGGAAGTACCTGAACCAGCGTCGCCTCGTGTCGACCGTCGTGAACGTCGTGCGCCCGTCGTACGCCGAGTGCTCGCTGCGGATCGAGATCGTCGCGGCGCAGGGCGGCGCGACCGACAAGATCAAGAAGGCGATCGAGGTGGCGGTGCGGCGCTTCCTGCATCCGCTCCAGGGTTGGCGCAGCGGGAAGGGGTGGCCGTTCGGGCGCTCGCTCCTCAAGGTCGACCTCTATCAGGTGGTCGAGAGCGTGGACGGTGTGGACCTCGTCGACAAGATCCGCATCTACGACGAAGCGCGCGGCGGCATCGAGATCGAGCAGCTGCGCGTCGGTGACGACCAACTCATCCACTTGATCGACGTCGACGTCGTCGAGAAGGCGCATGACCGCATCGTTTGATCCCCGCGATCCGCGCGCACGCGGCACCATCCGCCGGGTACCGATCCCGGAGGTGGTGGGGCTCGGCCTCGAGAACGCGAAGATCGTGTTGTCGAACGCCGGGTTCTCGCGGTTCAAAGTCCAGTACTCGGAGGACTACGCCGACGAGTTCAACGTCGTCGACCAGTTCCCCCGGTCGGGCCTCCTCGTCTCGAAGGACGTCGAGGTCCAGCTCACGGTCAGTCGCCAGAGCCTGCTCAGCTTCCTCCCGCAGGTGTTCCAGCAGGCGGCGATGGAGGGGGCGTCCTGGCTTCGGGGCTTCCTCTACATCATCCAGCACCTCTACGACTCCTCGACGTTCCGGCTCGACCGGATCCACGAGCTGTTCGACCCGCGCACGACGGACCCCGAGTTCCTGCCGTGGCTCGGGAGCTGGCTCGCGATCACGCTGAACCCCGACTGGACCACGCTCCAGCGGCGCCAGATGCTGCTCGCGGCGACGCAGCTCTTCCCAGAGCGCGGGACCGCGCGGGCGGTGCGCGAGTTCGTCCGGATCTACGCCGGGGCGAACGTGGTCATCGAGGAGAACAGCTGGCCGTTCCAGGGGTTCCGCATCGGGGTGCACTCGACCGTCGGGGACGACACCGTCATCCTGCCGCCGATGAACCTCGCCCACTGCTTCGTGGTGCGCCTCGACAAGTCGGCGGCGCAGACCCCCGAAGACGAGATCATCAAGATCCACCAGATCATCCAGCAGCAGAAGCCGGCCCACACGAGCTACTTCCTCGCGTTCTCCGACGAGGCCGAGAGCGGGCTCATGGGGTCGTTCATGTCCATCGGGCTCGGCGGCGACGGCGGGTTCGGCATGGGTATCGGCATCGGCTCGGATGGCTCGGAGTTCGAGCGTATCGGGGTCGCGGGGGAGGAGGCCACGAGTGGGCTCCTCTACGAGCCCGAGGCCGAGACCGCGCGCGAAGAGCAGAAGAAGGTGCCCAAGACGTCCGCCAAGACGCCCCTCGTGTCGGCGAAGGCGGAGGCCGCTGCGGAGGACGCGGGCGGCGACGATGACAAAAAGTCGAAGCGCGCGTCCAAGACGACGCCCAAGGAGTAGGCGATGGCCGAGGATTTCAAGGGCTACAAGCGGATCAACTTCTTCACGGGGTTCCAGACGACGGCCGACGACTGGAACGACCTCGTCAAGTACCACGTCGAGAAGCACAAGCTGCACAACCGGCTCATGCATGGTCCCGGCGTCGTCCCGAACATCATGGGAGGCCTCCGCGTCTCGGCTCGCGGTCGCGCCGACATGTCCGTGGAGGTGTCGCCCGGCTACGCGATCGACGGGGACGGCAACGAGATCTACGTCCCGGAGCCGGTCATCAAGACCATCGACCCCGGTGACTTCAAGCTCCCGCAGACCGTGTACATCGTCCTGAAGTACATCGAGGAGCTCACGGACTTCGTCTCGTACCGCGCGAACCTCGAGTACAAGGGCCACCGCCGCATCGCCGAGGCCTTCAAGGTCGACGCGATCATCACGGAGCCCGACATCAAGCGCGAGATCGAGCTCTGCCGCATCTTCATGACGAAGGACGTGAAGCGCATCACGGACGCGAAGGACCCGCTCGATCCGAAGGAGAACGAGATCAATCAGCTCTACGTGCCGCAGGCGGGCGTCGTCGGCAGCACGATGGATCCGCGGACGCTGCGCGAGCTGTCGGAGATCCTCCAGGGCGCGAAGGGTGTCTACGGGCACATGTTCAACAAGATGCGCATCCTGTCGGCGGGTAACGTCAACGCCGCGATGGGCGCGCTCGACATGCTGCTGCGCGTGAACCTCGTCGACGAGCGGAACCTCTACGACCTCTTCGCGACCGTCTTCGGGATGCAGGAGGAGCTCATCACGGACGTCGAGGAGAACTACCCGCAGTACTCGGCGAAGAAGGAGTTCGCGTCCTTCAAGAAGCACGTCGAGCTCCTGCAGGGCATGTACCGCGAGGGGTCGTTCAACCAGGAGACCCTGACGAACGTGCTCGGCTACCAGAAGAAGAGCACGGAGAACCTGCAGACCATCTTCGGCGGCAAGGTCGTCAAGAAGAAGGCCGAGGTGGCCGCGAAGGCCGCGGACGACAGCGTCATCGAGAAGCTGAAGGTCAAGAGCGACGACTTCGGCGACGTCCTCGACATCGACGGCGTGAAGCTCAAGCGCATCGACGAGCTCGACATCCTCACCAAGAAGTCCGAGCAGGACCACAAGTTCCGCATCGTCGACGCGAAGGACAAGTACCGCACGCGCCAGAAGCTGAAGTACCCCGACGGTGTCATCGTCGAGGACATCGGCATCGCCTACGAGGGCGGCTACGCCGAGTGGGAGATCTCGAACGTCACGCCGAACAAGGACGTGCTCATCTTCATGCGCATGGACTACGTGCACGGCGACTGGGAAGCCGAGATGCAGGTCAACGGCAAGAAGAGCGGCAACATGGTCTGCACCGGTGAGGACCGGAAGTTCCGCTGGCGGAACTGGCCCTACCGGATCCCGGCGGAGTTCGTGTCCGACACGTTCCTGACCATCCGCCAGACCCCGGTCGCGGCGGATCGCGACATCAACATGTTCAGGATCTGGTTCTACCAGCCCGCCTGAGCGAGTCGCAGGTGCTCTGTGGAGGCCCGTCGCCCGGCGCGACGGGCCTCTTTTCTTTCTCGCGGCGAGAGCCCGGAGGCCCGCAAGGCGTCGCGGCTAGCGTGCAGTCGGTTTGCATCGGCGCCGGAGTGGTGCAATCATTTTCCTCAACGCGGGGCTCCCGCGGCCGATACCAGTGCCTACACGGAACGAGAGCATCGGTCTCTCGGCGCGCGAGGGTTTCGCGGCGTCGACCCTGGCGACAACAGCGGTTGATCATGGTTTGGGACTTCTTCAAGAACCTCGCCCGTCAGAAGGCGAACTCGATTCAGGCGGGCGCCAAGGGCAAGGTCATGGGCGCGCAGGCCAAGGCGAAGTCCAAGGCGGCGGCCCGGATCAACAAGGGCTTCAAGGACGCCGGCGATAAAGCGAAGGGTGCCGCGAAGGGCGCGGTGAAGGGCGGCAAGGACAAAGCACCGGCCAAGGCGCAGCAAGCGCCGGCCCAGAAGGATGAAGGTATGGGGCTGTTCGGCAAGAAGAAGAGCGGCGGCCAGTCTCAGCCAGCGATGGAGGCGGCAGCGCCTGCTGAGGTTGGCTTCGGGGACAAGACGCAGTTCATCCAGGTCATGGAGGAGGACCAGCCGCGCATGTGCGTCGGGTGGCTCGTCGCCATGAATGGAGCCCAGAAGGGGCAGGACTTCCGCATCGTGGACGGGAAGAACATGATCGGGACCGCGGCTGACGCGGACATCGTGTTGACCGACCAGTACATGTCCTCGCGCCACGCGGTGCTGCGCCACGAAGACGGGCAGTACATCCTCGTGGACCTGGACTCGACGAACGGCACGTACGTGAACGACACGCGCTGCCAGAAGGAAGAGCTCATCGACAACGATCGCGTCCGGCTCGGCCGGACGGAGCTCTGGTTCAAGGCGCTGCAGTAGCGCCATCGCGGCGCGCGGCGCGGGCTGCGCGTCATCGTCGCTCACCGCGCGTGGTCGAGGGGTCGGCAGCGCGCGGTTCGATGTCGGGCGTCGCGCGGGCGGCGTCCACGGAGTCGTTCGGGAGCCGTCAGGTGCTCGCGAGGGACCCCGGACCGGTTGCGCAACGGGCAGTTCCGGTCATAATCGAAGGACCTGCGAGCAGGCTGGCTCGCGACCAATCGCATCGCCGTATGTGCGGCTCTCCTGGAGGCAATCGTGCCGCTCTCGAAGATCCAATCCGTCGTAACGATGGCCGTCGTGGCCACGCTCGGCATCGTTGGGCCCGCTCACGCGGCCAACGTGAACTTCGACCGCTTCGATGGGTCGGCGTTCACGGAGTCGGGCGAGAAGAAGGGCTACGTCCGCTTCTTCATCGACGTGCTCGACGACAACGACGACGTCGTGCCGGACAAGCAGATCAACGACGTGAAGGTCTTCGTCGACAACCAGGAGCTCAAGGGCCGCTACGAGCTGCGCACGGTCGCCGACGAGAACCCGGTGTCGGTCGCGATCCTCGTCGCGGCGCACGAGTCGTTCGCGTGGCCGGACGACCCGAACCGCGAAGAATCCGTGATCATGGAGCAGACCAAGCTCGGGTACAAGGCGTTCCTCGAGAAGCTCACGGACAACGTCGATTGGAGCACCATCTGGTACTACAACGAGGAGGGCGTGAAGAAGGTCGCCTCCTGGGGGCAGCGGAAGGAGCAGGCGATCGACAACCTGAAGCTCATCCGCCGCGGTGAGAAGGGGGTCGCGACGGCGCCGGCGCTCTACAACGCCGTGAAGCGCGTCATGGACGACATCCAGGAGAACGACCAGTCCATCAGCCAGCGGCGCCTGCTCATCGTCATGAGCGATGGCAAGGACCGCTACCTCGAGAAGACGAGCCTCGTGGAGCGCAAGATCCAGGACATCGCGGAGGTCGCGACGTCGACGCACGCGAAGGTGATCGCGCTCGGGTTCAGCCCGGACATCCCGGAGCCGCTCGTCTACCTCGGGACGCTCGCGAAGCAGACGAACGGGCGCTACCGCGAGGTGAAGGTCGAGGAGGTCGACGACATCTCGCGCGCCATCGCCCGGACCGGCGAGCAGGTGAAGAACCAGTACGTGCTCGACTTCTGGCCGGAGGACTACTCGGGCTCGGAGCAGAACGTGAACGTGCGCCTCGAGCTCGAGACGAGCGCGGGCCCGGGGAAGACGGTCATCGAGGGTGTGAAGTGGCCGGAGAAGCCCTTCAACATCATGCCGATCATCATCATCGTCTGCGTGGTGCTCGGCTCGCTCCTCGGCATCTTCCTGCTCGTGAAGCTCTTCAAGGCGATGGCGAAGCGGCGGGCGAACCGGCCGGTCGCCGTCGTCGAGGAGGAGGGGCCCGTCGGCCCGTACAAGGGCAAGCTCACCTGCACCCAGGGGGCCTACGCTGGCGCCGAGTTCTACCTGACCGAGGACGTGACGACCATCGGGAGCATCGATGGCAACACGATCGTCATCCAGGAGGCCGGCGTCTCGAAGCGGCACGCGGGCATCAAGATCGAGGACATGCGCTTCGAGCTCGCCGACTTCGGGTCGACGAACGGGACGCTCGTCAACGGCAACAAGGTCACGAAGCAGTTCCTGCGCGATCAGGACATCATCCGAATCGGCGAGTGCCACCTGAAGTTCACGCTGAAGTGAGCGCCGGTCGCGGCTGAATCGCTGGGAGCCCCGGGGTGAGAACCTCGGGGCTCTCGTCGTCTCGGGGGAGGCGGGCGGCGGGGACGGCGACTCGGACGAGGCCGTCGGCAAGTCGTCGCCGCGGCCTGACCGGGCCCCGGCCTTCGGCGTGGCTCGCGCGTCGGACGCGCCGAAACGCCGCTGAGATCTGGCTCTCCCAGACCTCCGATGACTCGAACGGTGCTCTGGTGAGCTCGCAGGCCCCTCGGCCCGACGCCCGAGCTCTGCGGCGCGCCGTCAGAGGGCGAGGGCGGCGCGGAACGTCACGGTCGTCAGGTCGCCGAACGCTCCCTCGAGAGCGAGACACGCCGGGCCGAAGCGCACGTCGAGCCCGACGACGCCGCGGTGGGAGACGCTGTTCTGAGAGGGCACGACGACCTCGATGGAGGCGACGTCGCCGTCCCCCACGACCGCCACGGGACGCGACGCGCCCCGCGTGAACGTGAACGCGTAGCCCGCCCACGGCGTGGCGCGCAGCACCCCGAAGAGCCCGAAGCTCTTCCCGACGACGAGATCGGCGCCGCTCGTGACGAGCGTCAGGTCGGGGTGGCCGAAGAGCGCTCCCAAGGAGATGCGCGCGCCCACGTCGGGCGCGTTCGCGAGCCCCTCGACGAACGCCCACTTGAGCTCGAGGGAGCCGACCCAGGCGTCCGCGCCGCCGAGCACCCCGAAGGAGGCGCCGAGCTCGAGCGAGCCGGGGAGCCCCTTCCGGAGGACGAGGCGCGAGACGTCGAGGCCACCGTCGGCGCGGCCCTCCGTGGCCGTCTCCCAGTGGGAGGCGCGCGCGTCGACGCCCGTGTGGGACAGCTCGTACCCGACGGAGAGGCCGACCGCCCCCTCCGTGCGCGCCGGGCCGCTCAGCGACGGGCGCACGGCGACGCCCAGATCGGCGATGAGGCGCGCGTAGCCGTCTTCGTCGGAGGTGGCCTCGCCGCCATCGAGGGTCACGAAGGGCGCGACGCGAAAGCTCTGGGCGCGCGCCGAGCTCACCGCGGCGGCCCCGAGCGACGCGACGACCGCGAAGACGGCCCGCAGCGGCGCTGTCACGCGGCGCTCTCTCCGCCTCCCGCGCCCTCGAGCTCGGCGATGCGCTCCTCGAGCTGGTCGATGCGGCGCTCGAGCTCGAGGATCCGCTTGTGGTTCACGTCGAACTGCCCGAGGTAGCGGGTGACCAGGTTCCACCGGTCCTCGACGTTCTTCGTCAGGTTCTCGTACGCGTTCGTCGTCCCCGTGACGAACTCGCGGATGGCCTCGGTGGCCTTTGCGCGTGGACCATGTGACCCGTCGTCGGCGATGGGCTCGGCGGCGACCGGCTCCGGCGCCGCGGTCTCGCGGTCCTTCTCGGCGGCGCGGCGGAGCGCGGGCGGGATGTGGCGCTGGATGAACTCGCCGCTCTGCGCGAAGAGGTTCTTCAGGGTCTCGATGGGGAGCGACTTCCGGTTCTTCCGCTCCATGTCGAAGAGGATCTGCGTCAGCGTCGCGGACGTCAGGTCCTCCTTCGTCTTGTTGTCGATGATCCGCAGCTCCTCACCGTTCTCGAGCAGCGCCGCGATCTCCTCGTGCGTGATGTAGCAGCTCTCCGTCATGTCGTAGAGCTTGCGGTTCGCGTAGCGCTTGATCACGCGCGGTGCTTTCTGGGGTCCCATCTGCGTCTCCCTCGGGCTCGAAACGGCGCGGCGCGCGCGCCGGCAGCCGGGGACCCAGCCGCCTATCCTGGTTCATGACGCGTAGCGTCATGGTCCGTCAAGTGCTGTGGGCGCCGACGTGCGGTCGCCCTGTCACGGGCGGCGGGACGGGCGCCGCGGGCAATCGGCGTCGTTGCATCGACCGTGGATCACCATCTCGTGCTCGAGCACGGTGAATCCGTGCTCCTCGGCGATCCGGTCCTGCAGGCGCTCGATCGTCTCGTTCCTGAACTCCACGATGACGCCGCAGTCGTCGCAGATGAGGTGGTCGTGGTGTTCGCGGTGCGACGACTCGTAGCGCGTCGTGCCGTCGCCGAAGTGCGACTGGTTCGCGAGCCCGGAGTCGACGAGGAGCTTGAGCGTCCGATAGACCGTCGCCTGGCCGACGCTCGGATCCTCCGCCTTCACCTGCTCGTAGAGCTCGTCGATGTTCGGGTGCCCGCTCGCGCCGAAGAACGCCTCCGCGATGATGAGGCGCTGCCGGGTCATGCGCAGGCCGTTGTCGAGGAGGTGCTGCTCGAGCCGCTCCCTCCAGGCTTCCGGTTTCTCTGGGTTCGTCACGCGGGTGCCTCGGCGGCCGGTCGCTCGCGCGGGCCCTCGCGAGCGGAACAGAGGCCGCATTATCACACGACGAGCGCGGTTGCACCACGATGCGCCGCGCCGCTCGGGCCGCCGGCGGTTCGCGCTGGGACGACGGGGCGCGCGCGTGCTATGAGCCCCTCGTGAACGGCCACCTCTCGAGCCTGCCCGTCGCCCCGGTGCTCGCCGGCCGGCCTGCCCCGAGGGGCGTCGGCCAGGTCGCCGCGGCGTTGTCGGTCGCGTTCGCGCTCGCGGCCTGCGCGTCCACGACGCCCTCGACCCCCGTGGAGGTCGTCGAGGCCCAGGTCCTCGCGGCACGCGAGGGCGATCAGCGGGCCGCTTGGGAGCTCCTGACCCCCGAGGCTCGCGCCGTGGCCCCGCACGCGGCGCCCCCGAGCGTGTTGCCGCCGCCGGGGACGGCCGTCGAGACGGAGCGCGTCGCGCGCTGGCAGGGCGGCCCCGAGGGGGGCATCGAGCTCGTTCGCGGCGCGGCCGGCTGGCAGGTCCGCGCCGGCGTGCTCGGGCTCATGCGCGCCGAGACGCCCGAGGCCGCGCTCCTGGCGTTCGCGCGCGCGGTCGGCTCGCGCGACTTCGACGCGCTGGTCGGGCTCATCCCGGCGGCGTCGCGGGCGCGCTGGACGCCGGCGTCGCTCGCGCGGGCGCTCGACGAGACCGGCTCGTGGCCGAGCTGGGTCGCGCTCGCGGAGGCGATTCGCGCCGGGAGCGGCGGGATCTCGGCGCGAACCGGCGACCACGGCGTCGCGATCTTCGGGGAGACGACGGTGACGCTCGTTCGCGAGGGGCAGGCGTGGAAGGTCTTTGACCTGGCGCCGGCGAGCGTTTACATCCGCGGTGGCGAGGCGACCCGGAGGGAGTGACGCATGGCGCTCGTGGTGCAGAAGTTTGGCGGCACGTCCGTCGGCGACACGGACCGCATCCAGCGCGTGGCGGAGCGGGTCATCCGCGCGCGCCAGGCGGGCAACGACGTGGTCGTCGTGGTGAGCGCCATGGCCGGCGAGACGAACCGGCTCGTGAAGCTCGCCTACGCGCTGCACGAGCAGCCGATCGGTCGCGAGTACGACGTGCTGCTCGCGTCCGGCGAGCAGGTCGCCGTCGCCCTGTTGGCGCTCGCGATCCAGAAGCGCGGCGTCGCGGCGCGCTCCTTCCTCGGCCATCAGCTCGAGATCATCACGGACGCGACCCACGGGCGGGCGCGCATCGAGAGCATCAACGCGCCGATCCTCCGCGCCGCCCTCGAGGCCGGCGAGGTGGCGGTCGTGGCGGGGTTCCAGGGCATCGACCCGAAGGGCAACATCACGACCCTGGGGCGCGGCGGGAGCGACACGACGGCGGTCGCGATGGCCGCGGCCATCAACGCCGATGTGTGCGAGATCTATACGGATGTGGACGGGATCTACACGTCCGATCCGAACGTGGTGTCGTCGGCGCAGAAGATCGCGCGGATCTCCTACGAGGAGATGCTCGAGCTCGCGTCGCTCGGCGCGAAGGTGCTCCAGACGCGCTCGGTCGAGTTCGCGATGAAGTACCAGGTGCCGGTGCACGTGCGGTCGAGCTTCGACGACAGCGAGGGATCCTGGGTGGTGCCGGAGGAGGCAGGCATGGAGAAGGTCATCGTGCGCGCCGTGACGGCGGACAAGAACGAGGCGCGCATCTCGGTCCTGGGGGTGTCGGACAAGCCCGGCATGGCGGCGCAGGTGTTCGGGAAGCTCGCGGAGGCCGAGATCATCGTCGACATGATCATCCAGAACGCCTCGAAGAAGGCGCAGCGCACCGACCTCACCTTCACCGTGCCCAAGGAGAACGCCGTCCAGGCGCAGCGGCTCATGGAGGAGATGGCCGGCGAGCTCGGCGCCGCCGAGGTCCGCGCGGACACGCGCATCGCGAAGATCAGCGCCGTCGGCGTCGGCATGCGGAGCCACTCGGGCGTCGCGGCGACGATGTTCGAGACGCTGTCGGCGAGCGGCATCAACATCCAGATGATCTCGACCTCCGAGATCAAGATCAGCGTCATCATCGACGACGCCTACGCCGAGCTCGCCGTGCGGAAGCTCCACACGGTCTTCGGGCTCGACGCCCCCTGAGCGAGCGGACCTCGCCGCGCGCCGCCGTGGGGCGCGCGGCCTCGCGGCGGCCCGACGACGGCGGTTCCCGGAGCGTCAGGGCGCGGTGAGGGCCTGCACGGGCTCGAGGAGCGCCGTCGTCATGAGCGGCGCGAGCCCCGCGAGCCGCCAGACGCCGTCGGGGCCCTTCTCGAAGGGCACGCGCCCGCCACCCTTCGTGACGACCGTCGCCTTCCCGGGCGCGTCGGGCGCGATCTCCACGTTCACCGGCTCATCCGTCGCGCCCATGAGCGCGACGTAGCTCTTGCTCTGGGCCCAGCGCGCGAAGAGGTCCCGGTCGCTCCGCGCCTCGACGTAGATGTCGAGGCCGACGTCGCCGTAGGCCCTCTTGCGCTGCTTGCGCGTGGTCTTCCGCTGGATGTCGCGCTGCGCCTCGCGCGAGCGCTGGAGCGCCTGGAGGAGCACGGCGCGGGCGTCCTCCCCGAGGAGGCTGTAGAGGACGGGGGCGTTGCGCGCCGGGTTCTCGAGGGCGTGGCGCGCTAGGTTGTAGGCGCCCTGCGGCTCGGTCGGGTCGCGGGAGACCCGCCACTGCGCGTCGACCCCCGCGGAGGCGGCGAGGACCTTCTTCGCGGCGTCGTCGAGGGCGCGGACGATGGGGTTGTCGAGCAGGAGGTCGCGCACGAGGAGCGAGCGCCAACCCGCGTCCGTGCGCACGAACGCGAACTTCTCGCCGCCCGAGGTGTGCACGACGGCGGTCACGGGCCGGGCCTTCTCGTCGACCGTGATGTCGCGGCTCGAGAGGCCGTCGACCGCGTGCTCGTCGAAGTTCAAGGCGTCGGGGGCGAGGAGCCGCGCGAGGAGCTTCGGGCCGGCCTTCGGATCCTCGGGGAAGACCGACTCGAAGATCGTCTCGCCGAGCGCGGCGCGCGCGGTGGCCATGGTCTGCTCACCCTGGGCCCCGTACACGCGCGGCACCGCCGCGAGGGCCTCGCGCTGGTGCGCGAGCATCGCGAGGAGCGCGGCCTGCGCGTCGGGGGCGGTCAGGTTCCAGAGCGCGTCGAAGTCCGCGCGCCGGAGGGCGTCGAGGGTCTGATCGAGGGCCGCGGCGACCGCGGGCTCCTCGGGGCTCTGCGCGCACGCCGGCGCGAGCGCGATGAGCGCCAGCGCTGCCGCGCCCAATCTCCATGCCGCGCGAGTCCGTCCCACGCCGCTACGTGTAGCAGCCGGCGCGCCCGTCGCGCAAGCCGACGCCGGACCCGCGCCGGACCCGCGCCCCCTGCTCAGCCGTTGACAGGCGGGGCCGGCGCCGGGCTATCCTGGGCCGCCCGGCGGATCACCGGTCGATGCGCGGGGCCGGCACCATGAGGGGGAGCGGGTTTTCGATGGGCGTCGTTCGTCCACGCCGGCCGACTGGCTCGGCTCTGACTTCACGAGCACCCAGCGTGCGCGCGCTGCTCGTCGCGGGCGCGCTGTTCTCGCTCTCGCTCTCGCTCGGCGCCTGCGGCGGAGGACGCGGTCCGGACGCCGTGGCGAAGGAGTTCCTCGCGCGCGTGGCCGACCTCGACATCTCGTCGACGACCGCGGCGCGCAAGGCCGTCGTCGACATGCTCGCCGCCCCGAGTCGCGCCGTGATCGAGGGCCGCGCGGGCGCGGCCAAGGACGCGCTCGGCGTGGACGTCGACGTCGCCGACGTCGTGCGCTTCCTCGGCTACACCCGGGGCGACCGCGTCGCGAGCGTCGAGCTCGTCGACGAGCAGGAGGCGACGGCCACGGTCGCGGTCCGGTACGTCGACGCGGTCGCGGAGGGCGGGACGAACGAGGACCCGGTGAGGCTCGAGCTGGTCAAGGAGGACGGGGCCTGGCGGATCCTCCTGCCGCTCGCGCCGCGCGCGGCGGGGCCGGGCGGGCCAGCCCAGGAGGGCGCGACCCGATGAGCTCCCACACCCGCAAGATGAAGCCGGTCGACGTCGTCGACCGGTGGCTCTACCGGAAGGACGGCAACGACTACGGGCCGATCACGACCGATGAGCTCATGAACGCGATGGTGGAGAAGAAGGTCGACCTCCAGACGCAGGTCTTCTCCCTCCAGACCCGCCGCTGGCAGACGGCCGCCGAACACCAGCTCCTCCGGGACTTCTACGGGAAGTGCACCGACCGCTGGGCGGCTCAGGCGCTCGACCACGAGGCCGACAAGCAGGTGAAGCGGCTCGCGCGCGCTCGCAAGGCGAAGCACGGCCTCTGGCGCGTGCTCCTCATCGGCTTCATCGTCGCGGTGGCCATCGGCGCCTACGTCGTCTGGCGGTTGGGCCAGGCCACGCCGATCGGCGTCGCGTCGCTCGTCCGCGACCCCAAGCTCCCTCGGCTCCCCGTGCCGCAGGTCGTCGTCGCCGCGATGGACGGCCCGCCGATCCTTCGCGGCACGGCGGTCGACCGCCTCTCGGAGCCCGAGACCTACGACACCGCCGGGGTGAAGCAGGAGGGCGACGTCGACACCACGCCGGCCGTCGCGAAGATGCAGTTCGGTGAGGACGGAGAGCTCGTCGGCGGCGGCGCCGGCATCGCCAAGGCCGACCTCGACCGCGTCATCGCCAGCGCCCGCGGCGGGCTCCACGGCTGCGCGACGAGCGCCGCGAAACGCGATCGCAGCTTCGGAGGGACCGAGGTCGGCTTCACGGTGCGCCCCGGCAAGCTCACCGACATCACCGTCGGCAACGAGGTGAAGTCGAACGCCCCGTTCAAGGCGTGCGTCAAGGCGGCGCTCGCGGCGGTGTCCGTGCCGGCGTTCTCGGGGAGCACGCGGCGCGTGACGCTCCCGCTGAAGGTGAGCTGGTAGGAGCGCGCTCCGGGTCCGCGCGCCTCTCGCGGTCGTGATGATCACCGCCCCGGGCGGCATGGGGGCGCTCGCCACGGGCGATGAGGCGGGACGCCCGGAGCTCCATGGCTCGGAGAGCCCGCCGGCGCGCGGCGGTCGACGGCGAGCGTGGCGGCGCCGCGCTTCGCCGCGAGGCGGACACGCGAAGCCGCCCGGCGCGCCCGCTCGCGCAGCTCGCCCAGCGGAGGCCCGCCAGGACGACGTGATCGCGGAGTGTCAGCCCGAGGGCCCCGAGCTGCGCGTCGAGCCGGTCGGTGAAGGCGACGTCGCGCGCGGACGGCGTCGGGTCGCCGCTCGGGTGGTTGTGGACCACGTAGACCCCGCTCGCGCCGGCCGCGAGCACGCTCCGGACGACGTCGGCCACGGCGACGTCGCAGCGCGCCGGACCGCCGCGGGCGACGAGCTCTCGCGCGATGGGGCGGTCCGCGCCGTCGACGTGGAGGAGCCAGACCTCCTCGCGCCCGGCGGTGCCGAGCTCGGGGAAGAGACCGACGAGGTCCTCGGGGCCGTCGATGGCGCTCGCCCTCGGCCTGCGCTCGAGCGCGGCGAAGGCGAGCGTGAACGCCGCCCCGACGCGGCGCGCCTCAGCGCGGGACACCGCGCGCGTGGCGCGGAGGAGCGCCGCGGGGGCGACGCGGAGGCGGGCGGCGGGCAGGGCGCCGAGCACGGCGCGAGCACGCTCGAGGGCGTTCGGCGGGTCGAGGAGGCAGGCGAGGGCGAGGGCGAGCTCAGGCATGCCGCCCGGTGGAGCAAGCCGTGTGCCACGGCGCGGTGGCCGAGATCCTTGGAGAATTCGCGCTGCGCGCGTGTCATCCGGGTCAGCGCGTGTCACGTCCTGACCCGATGACACGCCCGGTGACGTCGCCCTGAGGCGCATTGACAGCGGCCGCGCGGGCGTAGTACGCACCGACTCCCGTCCCCCACGACCACCGTCACGCCCTTCGGAGGCCCTATGCGTAGCATCGTCCTGGCCGGCGCCCTCTCAGTCGGCTTCCTCCTCGGCGCCTGCGGCGCGAGCCGCCAGTCCGGCATCTGCGGCGACGTGAACCCCGAGGCCACCGGCACGGGTGACGTGGCGGCCCTCCTCGCCGAGGCCGACGCGGCCTGGGCGCAGCGTGGCGATCTCGCGCAGGCCGAGAAGGCGATCTCGCTCTGGGATCAGGCGCTCAAGATCGACCCGAAGAACTACCCCGTGCGCGTGCAGCTCTCCCACGCCCACTACTTCGTCGCCGACAGCCACCTCTCCCTGAAGAAGGACTTCGACGGTGACGAGGCCGCCGGGAAGAAGATGCTCGAGCACTACCAGGAGGGGCAGTATCAGGCGGAGATGGCGCTCGGGCAGAAGTACCCGGCCTACCGCACGAAGTACTGCGCGCGTCAGCCCTTCGACGCCGCCCTCCAGCAGCTCGACAAGGACGCCGTCCCCGCCGTGTACTGGTACGCGACCAACCTCGGTCGCTTCGCGCTCGCGACCTCGCTCGTCGAGGTGTTGAACCAGAAGGACCGCATCAAGGCGATGATGGACCTCGTCCATCAGCTCGACCCGGGCTACTGGTACAACGCCGCCGATCGCTACCTCGGCGCCTACTACACGAAGATCCCCTTCCCGAGCGGCGATCTCAAGACGTCGGCCGGCTACTTCGAGAGGGCGATCGACGCGGCGCCGCAGTACCTCGCCTCGAAGGTCATCTACGCCCAGATGAACCTCGCGAAGGCCGGCAACCGCGAGCTCTTCAAGAAGATGCTCGACGACGTCATCGCCTTCGACGTGTCGCAGGCCCCGGACCTCGCGCCGGAGAACACGGCCGAGCAGGAGAAGGCCAAGCACTTCCTCGCCGACATCGACTTCATGGTCGAGGAGGAGTGAGAGGCTGTGAAGAAATCCCCTCCCGTCGCCGGCATCGCCGATACGCTTCGCCGGCCTTCGTCGCAGCCCCTTGAAATACCACGAGGTATTCCCGCGGGGCTGCTCCTTGGGCGGCTCGCGGCTCGGCGCGCCGGCTCGGTCCGGGTATTTCTTCACAACCTCTGAGCCGAACGGGGCGCCGCCCCCGGCGGTCGTGACGCGCCGCGTCATGGTGCCGCAGCCGGCGGCGATCGCGGAATGTCCGGACCCGGCGCGGGTTTCCGGTCGTACCGCGAGCCCCTCGAGAGCGCCTCGCTGGCGGCGCGTCGCCCCGCGCCCCGCGGCGGCGGCCCGACCAGCCTCTGGGCGGCGCGCGCCTGCTCAACTAACCTGAACCCATCCCCAACGTGGAGGTCCCCGTGATTCGACGCATCGGTCTCGCCCTGGCCGGGCTCCTCATCCTCGCGCCGGCGGCGCAGGCGGCGCAGACGTGCACGAAGGAGGCGCCGTGCGTGCTCCGCGTGCGGACCGTGGCGCCTTCGGCGTCGCCGTGGGGAGAGCTCCTCCGCAAGCTCTCCGCCGAGATCGAAGCCGAGAGCGGCAAGCGCATCGAGTTCAAGGTCTACTGGCAGTCGAAGAGCGAGCCGTCGGCCGTCCGCCAGTGCCTGAGCGGCAAGGTCGGCGGGATCGCGGTCTCGAACGGAGCGCTCGCGAGCGCCGTGCCCGAGCTCGAGGCGACCGAGATGCCGTTCCTCTTCGAGTCGTACGGTGAGGCGGACAAGGCGCTCACCGCCGCGACCGACCTCATCCGTGACATCATGAAGAAGAAGGGCTTCATCTACGCCCTCCGTGGGGAGAACGGCTTCCGGAACTTCGCGTCGGTCGACGGCTTCATCAAGACCCCGGGCGATCTCGCGGGCAAGACGATGCGCTCGCAGCCGGCGACCCACCACCTCGACATGTACAAGGCCCTCGGCGCGACGCCGTCGCCGATCGAGGTCGCCGACGTGCCGACCGCGCTCTCGAGCGGGATGGTCTCGGGCTACGACAACACGCTGCTCTTCGGTGATCTCGCGAACTGGACCGAGAAGGTGAAGTACGTGACGATCTCGAAGCACATCTACCAGGGCGCGCTCGTCGCCTGGTGCAAGGGCTGGTACGACGAACTCCCGGCCGATCTGCAGGCCGTGCTCGTCAAGCCGCGCCCCGTCATCGAGCAGCTCGGGCTCAAGCTCGTCCGCATCTTCAACGACAAGAAGATGCCGGAGAAGTACAAGGCCGCCGGGATCCAGATGGTCGAGCTCAGCGGGGGCGAGCGCGCCGCGTTCAAGTCGAAGACCGCCGAGGTGTGGACCAAGTTCCGCGGTCGCACGTCGGCGGACGGGAAGAAGCTCCTCGACCTCCTCGAGAAGAGCAAGTAGCCCGCGGCGCGCGGAGGGCCGCCGTGGGCCTCGTTGCCGACTCGGCCCCGATGCGCTAGGACTGGGGCGAGCACGCTCGAACCGAAGCCCGGGTGGCGCCACCGCGCCGCGCCGGGCTCGCGCCTTCCTCGCGCCGGCCCCCGGGGCCGACGCGGCGAAGTCTCCACGACCGACCCGCCGCGTGGGGCGGCCGTGACACCGGCGCCGTGCCCGCCGGAAGCACCGCGCGCGCCGCCGTCACACGCCGCGCAGCCCCGTCTCTTCGCGAGGTCGCCGTGTCCGACGTCCCCCCCGAGAAACCCTCCCGAAGCGAGCCGCCGACGAGCCGCTGGGATCGCGTCGACGCCGGGATCTACTCGGTCGAGCGGTCCCTCGTCGTCGGCGCGCTGCTCGTGATGACGCTCACCTACGTGCTCACCGTGGTCTGGTCGAACATGACCGCCAAGGTCAACACGGTGGACAAGTTCCTCCTGAAGGTCCTCGGGCACGCGGACGCGGAGCAGGCGCCGGACGCCGCCGTCGCCATGGTGACCGGCTGGGTGACGCCGCTCGTCGTCGGCGTCGTGACCTTCGGCCTCGTGCTCCTCGCGCTCCGTACGCGCGCCCACGCGGGCCTCGAGCCGGGGCAGCCGCCGCCGCCGCCCAACTGGCCGCGGCGTCTCGTCGTCTCGCTGCTCGTCACCGTCGGGCTCTTCGTCGCGCTCTTCGCGATCCGCGAGATCCCCTCGCGGTTCATGGGGCTCGCGGCGCTCGCGGTGATGCTCGGCTTCACCTTCTACTACCGTCACCTCGCGAGCGGGGTCGCGTCGATGGCCGGCGCGGTCGTCGGCGCCGGCTGCATGGCCGCGTACTTCGTGCTCAAGACCGTCGACACCTACGCCTGGAAGGCGGGCCTCGGCGCCGCGCTGCTGATGTACATCGGCTTCCTCGGCGCCTCGATGGCGACCCGCGACGAGCGCCACATCCGCGTCGACGCCATCCGGAAGTCGATGAAGACGAGCGCCTACTTCCTCTACGAGGTCGTGAGCCTCGTCGTGACCGTCGTCTTCACGGCCTTCCTGCTCGCGATGTCGCTCCACTACCTGAGCGAGCAGATCGCGTCCGGGACGCGCCACATCGGGAGCGATCTACCGCTCGCCATCGTCGTCTTCCCCATCGTCTTCGCCTTCGTGATGATGATCGTCCGCTTCAGCGTGCGGGCGGTCCGCTGCGTCGGGAAGTACCGGCGCGGTGAGCTCCCCGACCACAAGCTGGAGCTCGTCTGATGCCGGACTGGCTCGTCCTCGTCCTCACGGTCGTCGCGCTCGTCGGGCTCGGCGCGCCGCTCTACGTCATCATCGGCGGCTTCGTCTTCACCTGCTACGCGCTCTTTCCGGTGCAGCCGGACGCGTTCGGGGCGGACTTCTTCCGCAACTTCGACCCGACCGAGTCGATGGCGTCGTTCGCCGATCAGCCTGCGCTCGCCGCGATCCCGTTCTTCATGATCGCCGGCGCCATCATGGGGCGCGGCAGCATCGCGAAGCGCCTCGTCGACGTGGCCGAGGCCTTCTTCGGGTGGCTGCCCGGCGGCCTCGCCGTGAGCGCGATCTTCGCGTGCGTCTTCTTCGCGGCCATCAGCGGGTCGTCGCCCGTGACGGTCGTCACCATCGGCGCCGTCATGGTCCCGGCGCTCAAGGAGGCCGGCTACACCGACCGCATGGCGCACGGCCTCGTCACGGCGGCCGGCGGGCTCGGCATCATCATCCCGCCGTCGATCCCGATGGTCGTCTTCGCGATCTACGCGACGCTCTCGGGGCACCCGGTCCACGTCGAGGAGATCTTCATCGCCGGCATCCTGCCCGGCATCTTCATCGCGCTCCTGCTCTCCGTGTACTGCATGATCACCGGGCGCAAGGTGCCGCGGAAGAAGCTCTCCTTCCGCCGCATGGGGCAGGCGCTCCTCGACGGCGCGTGGTCGCTCTTCCTGCCGGCGTTCATCCTCGGCGGCATCGCGACCGGCATGTTCGACGCCGTCGAGGCCGCCGCGATCAGCGTCGTCCTCGCCATCGTGGTCGAGCTCTTCATCCACAAGAGCCTGAAGGTCCACGAGCTCCCGTCCATCCTCTCCGAGATGGCGGTCCTCATGGGCTCCATCCTGCTCATCATCGCCGTCGCCGGTGGCTTCTCCGAGTTCGTCGAGATCAAGGAGATCCCCGACGCGATGGTCGCGTGGATCCGCGAGCTCGACCCGAGCCCGCTCGAGTTCGCGCTCATCCTGAACCTCGTGCTGCTCGTGGTCGGGTGCTTCCTCGACATCATCAGCGCGATCGTGCTCTTCGTGCCGCTCCTCGTGCCGCTCTCGCACGAGCTCGGCTTCGACCCGCTCCACATCGGCATCATCTTCATCGTGAACCTCGAGATCGGCTACCTGACGCCGCCGCTCGGGCTCAACCTCTTCGTCGCCACCACGTACTTCGCGAAGCCGTTCGGCTTCATCGTGCGCTCGGTGGCGCCGTTCCTGCTCATGATGCTCGTCGCGCTCGCGGCCATCACCTACGTCCCGTCGCTCTCGCTCGCGGTCCGGCAGCTCGGGAACGGCGAGTCGGCCTGGGTCGCGCTCCCCGAGCGGATGGCGGGCGGCGAGGGCGCGGGCGACGGCGAGGGCGCAGGCGACGGCGCCGCGGTCGACGGCGGTGGGGAACCCGCCGACGACAACGAGAAGTCGATGCAGGACATGATGGAGGACGACGACGTCCAGAAGCTCATGCAGCAGCTCGAGGAGTCGGGATCGACCGGGACCGGCGGCGCCGACGAGGGCGCGACGCCGGACGACGACATCGACGACGACGAGGACGACAACGCCACGAAGCCGCCCGGCGCGGGCGCCGACGCGGGGACGGCCGCTGAGGCCGCGCCCGACGCGGGGACGGCCGCCGGGGCGGCGTCGGACGCCGGGACGGCCGCCGAGGCGGCGCCGGACGCCGGGATGGCCCCCGAGGTCGCGCCGGACGCCGGGACGGCCACCCCGTAGGCTAAGCGCTCACCTCAGTGGAGGTACGACGAGGGCTCGCCCGGGTCGTCCGGCCCGTCGGGCGGCTCGCTCTCCGTCATGATCGGCGGGAGCTCGTCGGGCTCCACCGGCTTCACGCTGAAGCCGTGTCGCCCCCAGAAGCGCAGGAAGTGCGCGGCGCGCTTCAGGAAGTCCCGCGCGTCGACCTCGGGGACCTCGCGGAAGCCGCGCGCCGCCGCGGTGTCGATGGCGTCCGCCAGCTCGCCCATCTCGGCCGGGCCCATGGCGCGCTTCGCCGCCGCGTGCACCGCGGCGTCACCGAGGATGACGAAGAGCGGCCCCGCGGAGAACTCGCAGGGATCGAGCGGGTAGAGGCTGTAGGGGGACGCGAACGGGCAGCGGTCGCAGTCCGGGTCCTTCGCGCGCAGCTCGAGGTACTCCTCGAGCTCGAGATCGGTGTCCGTGTCGGCGTACTCGTCGCAGATCCGGCTCTCCCAGTCGGGATCGTCCTCGACGCGCGGCGCCGCGACGGCGTCGCACATCAGCACCGTCTGCTCTTCCTGCTCGTCCTCGAGCGCGACGAGCCGCTCGAGCTCCTCCTCGGTGAGGACCTCCTCGGCCGCCTGCTCGACGAGCACCGCGATCTCGCCCTCGAGCGCCGCGACGCCGGTCGCGCCGGGCTTGGCGGGGCGAACCAGACACCAATCGACTCGCTTCATGGGGACCACATCCCGCACTCAAGCGGGGTGGTCAAGCGTTCGCGTCGATTGGTAGAGGCGCTCGAGCCGCGCCGCGTCGGGGCGGACCGCCAGGTTCCGCGACGCCGCCACCGAGACGAGCCCGGGGGCGGCCCCCTTGGCCTTCCGCACGTGCTTCCGCTCCGTCCACATCACGTCGACCACCCCCTCGTCGCGCGCCTCGGAGTGGTGCGCCGCGAGGAGGGCCGCGTCGAGGATCGCCTCGTGCGCGGGCTCGACGCCTCGCGCGACGCGGAGGATCACGTGCGCGCCAGGCACGTCGCGCGCGTGGAGCCAGAGATCGTTGCCCCGCGCGACCTTGAACGTGAGCGCGTCGTTGTGACGCGCGCCGCGCCCGACGAGGATCACGGCACCATCCGCCGCGCGGAACTCGCGGTAGGGGAGGGCGGGCGCGTCGGCCGAGCGCGAGGACGGCGGCGCCTGCTCCCGCTCCGGCGGCAGCGCGGCCGCGAGCTCGGCCAGGCGGGTGGTCCGCTGCCCATCTGCGTCCTCGCCGACGCGTAGCGCGCTCACGGCGGCCGCGAGCGCGTCGAGCGCCTCGAGCGCCTCCATGTGCTCGAGGAGCCGCGCCTCGATGCCCGGCGTCGCGCGCGCCATCCGCCGATAGCGCTTGAAGTAGCGCTCCATGTTCGCGCGCGCGTCGAGCGCCGGGTCGAGGGGTACCACCACCTCGGGCGCCCCCTCCCGCGACCAGTCCGTGACCGTCACCTCGCTCGCGCCCCGCGCGACCTGCCCGAGCGCCGTCTTCAGGAGCTCGCCGCGCGCCCGATCCGCCTCGGCGTCCGCCGCGCGCTGGAGATCCCCCTCGGCCGCGGCCACGAGCCGGGCGAGGCGCTTCCGCTCCCGCGCGATCCGGCGCGCGACCGCGTCGAACGCCCGACCCTCGGCGCGCGCGTCGTGCTCGGCCCACGTCCGCCGGTCGAGCGCCGTGAAGAACACCCTGCCCGTGAGGGCCTCCTCGGGGTCCGGCCCGTCGCGGAGCGCGGGCGCGTCGGCGTCGACGCCGGGGATCGCCGCGATGAGCCGCGCCTCTTCGGCCCCCTCGCCCGCGATCACCGCCGCGTTGTGGTACCGCCCCGCGACCTGCACGACGAGCTCGCGCCGCCCGCCGCCGCGCGTGAGCGCGAGCACGAGGCGCCTGTCGTCCTCGGCGCGCACGGCCGCCACCCGCGCCCCCTCGAGCGCCCCGCGGAGGAGGAGCGTCGTGTGATCCGGCGTCTTCGGCGTCTCCGGCCAGCGCGCCGTCAGGATGACGCGCGGGTGGCCGATCTCGAGGTCGATCAAGAGCCGCTCGGGCGAGCGCCCCGCGATCCGGAGGAGCAGCGTCCGCGGCTCCGGCACGTGCACCTTGTCGATGAAGGCGCCCGCGAGCGCCCGCTCGAGCTCCGTCGCGAGGTGCGCGAGCGCGCGCCGGCTCGGGCGTGGCATCGGCGGCTACGGCTCGCGCAGCCAGACGCCGCTCTTCCCGCCCCGCTTCTCGAGCAGCTCCACGCCGGTGATCCGCATGCCGCGGTCGATCGCCTTCGCCATGTCGTAGAGCGTGAGCGCCGCGACCGCCGCCGCCGTCATGGCCTCCATCTCGACCCCCGTGCGCCCCGTCGTGCGCGCCACCGTCTCGAAGATCACGCGGTCGTCCTCGACGACGGCGCTCACGTCGACGTGATCGAGCCCGAGCGGGTGGCAGAGGGGGATGAGCTCCCCCGTCCGCTTCGCGGCCATCACCCCCGCGACGCGCGCCACCGCGAGGGCGTCGCCCTTCTGGAGCGTCGCCCCGCGGATCGCGGCCACCGTCGCGGGCGCCATCTCGACCGTCGCCCGCGCCCGCGCGAGGCGCGCGGTCGTCGCCTTGGCGGAGACGTCGACCATCCGGGCCTCGCCGCGCTCGTCGACGTGGGTGAGGCGCGCGCCGTCGCGCTCGTCGCGGCCGTCGGTCACTGGATCGTCACCGTGGCGTCCGCCGAGAGCGCCCCGAGCGTCGCGGTCAGCGCGCAGGCGCCGGACGCCTTGCCGTAGACCGTGTAGACCGCGTCGCCGAGCCGGGGCGACGCCTCGACGCGGCACGTGTCGGGCGTCGTCGCCGTCACGGTCGCGAGGTTCGACAACCCGAAGACCTTGCTCGCGTCGTCCTTCTCGCCGCGCACGACCACGAGACCGCTGCCGTTCACGGTGATCGCCTGCGCCGCGCTCACCTCGAACGCGAGCGTCGCGATGTCGGTGACCGGCACCACCGTCACCTCGAGCGCCGACTCGCCGAGCGGCTCGAGCGTCACGGCGCCCGTCTCCGTGAAGGTGACCGCGAGGTGCGCGACGTCGGTCGACGCCTTCGCGGCCCCAGCGCTCGACGGCGTGATGGTCACCGGGAACTGCCCGTAGCCGACGAGCGTCCGGGAGGTGGCGTCCATGAGGGTCACGCCGAAGTAGGCCGTGCCGCCCTCGGCGACGTAGATCGGCGGCGACGCCGGCACGAGCAGGAGCCCCGGGTAGGTGAGCTTCACCTTCGCGAGCTCGGCGACGGACATGTCGACCGTGTCCCCGCCCCCCGGACCCTTCACCTCGATCGTGGCCGTGCCAGCCTGGCGCCCCTCGACCGTGAAGCGGTTCCCGGTCGTGCCGGTCACGCGCGCGATGGACTGGTCGAGCGACTGCGCGAGCACGATCTCGGCGGTCTTCGACGTGTCGGAGGCGAGGTACGTCTCGACGTCGACCGAGAAGCCGGCCGCGATCGGCGTGTTGAAGGGTGCTGGGAAGAGGCGGTCGTCGGTGTCGAGCTTGAACGAGAAGTTCGACTCGGTGCCCGTCTGCAGCGTGTCGCACGCGGTGAGCGGCGCGAGCGCGGCGGCGGCGAGGGTGAGGGCGAACATCCGGCGCATGGCGATCTCCTTCGGTGGTGGTCCCGCGCCCCCCGAGAGGGGCCGCGCGCTGTCGCGTTCGCGCGGAACTTAGCGCGAGCGCGCGACCGATGGAAGACGGCCGCCGGCCGCGAGCATTCTCGATCGCGGCTCAGCGCGCGCGGCGCCGGGCGCTCGCGGTCAGGTCGTGCTGCCACCGCTCGAGCCGCGCGACGTGCCCGCTCACGTGCTTGCAGCTGTAGCCCGACTTGCGCCCGCCCTGCGAGAGCCAGAGCTCCGCCGCCTTCCAGGCGAGCGACTTCCGGCAGCGCCGCGCCGCCTTCTCGTGGATCCGCTCGAGGTTCCAGAGCCAGCACTGCGCCGACGCGACCGGGTCGTGGCGCAGCGAGGGATCGCCGCAGAAGCGCGTGAGCTCCGGGTGGAGCTGCAGGATCCCGACCGCCGCGCCCTCGTCGCCGACGACGTCCTTCATCTGGTAGGCCGCCTCGCCGCACCACGTCGCGAGCGTGATCCCGCGGAGCTCGTCCGGGACGTCGAAGTCCTCCTCGACGCGCAGGAGCTCGAGCATCCAGAAGGGCTTCGCGTAGCGCGCCGCGGCGTTGTCGCAGTGGTACATGGCGTGCTCGACGAGCGCGCGCTCCTCGTCGGTCGGCGGGTCGTAGAACGGGCCGCGCGCGGGCATGTGCGGGGGCGGCAACAGCCTGGGCGCGCCGGCGCCGGCGCCGTCCTCCGGCGCCACGCCCGGGGTGACGTCGCCCGCGCCGAGCTCGACCGCCTCCTCGGCCTCGAGCTCGGCCGCTGGCGCCGCAGCGGCCGCGAGCACGCCGAGCAACGCCGGGGCGCTCGCCATGAGCAGCGGCGTCGGCGGCAGCATCCCCTCGAGGCCGGCCGGCGGCGCGTTCGGGACGGAGAGGTCGACCGGCGCCACCAGCGGCCCGATCGCGGGGGGCGGTCTCAGCTCCGCGGCGCGGCCCGGGAGGGCGGCGAACACGCTGAGGGCGGCCACGATGGCCGCCCTGGACAGGCTTCCGGCACACATCGGTCGGGGCGCATAACGCATTTTCCGCGGGATGGGAACGATTGTTCCGGTTTCGCGGGACCCCGATGCATTCGCATCGCATCGTGATTGCAATCGTGTTGCGAAAATGCTACCCGCCTCCGAGATGGTGTTCCTCGTGCTCAGCCTCACCGCCCTGGCGCTGGCGCCGGCGTTGGTCCAGGCGGCGCAGGGGCGCGTGTCCCTGCTCGCGGCGCTCGACGGCTTCGTCGTCACCGCGGTCGCTGGGCTCGTGCTCCTGCACATCCTCCCGCTCGCGCTCGCCGAGGGCGGGCTCTGGGCGATCCCCGCGGCCGTCCTCGGGTTCCTCGTCCCCGGCCTCTTCGAGCACCGCCTCGCGCGCCGCCAGCGCCACGGCCACGGCCACGGAGGGCCGGGTCACGCCCACGCCCACGCCCACGACGATCACCACGATCACGACCACGCCGAGCCGCGGACGAGCGCGCTCTTCTTCGTGCTCATCCTCGCCGGCCTCGGCCTCCACGCCCTCGTCGACGGCGCCGCCATCGCGCTCCCCGACGCCCACGGCCACGCGGACGACGCCCTCGGCCTCGGGGTCGTCCTCCACCGCCTCCCGCTCGCGATGGCCCTCTGGAGCCTCGCGCGCCCCGCGTGGGGCAAGGCGTGGGCTGGCGGCGTCCTCGGCTTCATGGGGGCGCTGACGACCCTCGGCTTCATCCTCGCCGAGACGGTCCTCCACGACCTCCCGAGCGGCGCCCTCGGCGTCGTCCAGGCCGGCGTCGGCGGCGGCCTCCTCCACCTCCTCATCGGCCATCGCCTCGCCCCGCTCGTCACCGCGACCCCCGCCCGCCTCGCGGCCGGCGTCGGCGCCCTCGCCGGGCTCGCCGTGCAGGGCCTCATCATCCTCGGCGAGCCGCTCCCGCCGACCTCCTACGGCCCGTCGTCGGGTCAGTCGTTCGCCGCCCTCGC
Source organism: Deltaproteobacteria bacterium (assembly GCA_020632715.1). Classification (GTDB taxonomy): domain Bacteria; phylum Myxococcota_A; class UBA9042; order PHBI01; family PHBI01; genus JACKFA01. The sequence continues at coordinate 149,019 of JACKFA010000008.1, read as the reverse complement.
CGTCGTCGCCGCGCCCTGGTGGCTCCTCGCCTACGCGCTCTCCGCCGCGCTCGCCGTCGCGATGGGGCGCCGGCGCGCGGCCTCCGCCGGCCTCCTCGGGCTGCCGCTCTGCGCGTGTGGTGTCCGCCCGCGCGTGCGCCGCGCCGCGCTCCCGTCGCGTGCCGCGTGGCTCTCCCTCGTCGTGCTCGCCGCCGGGCTCGCCGTCGACGCGACCCTCGGCGCAGGCGCCCTCCTCGGCCCCGTCCACGCCGTCGTCCGCGTGGTCGCGTTCGCGGCGGCCGCGGGTCTCGTCCTCGTCCTCGCCACGCGCCGCAGCCTCGCGCCGACGCTGGCCGCGCCGCCCCAGCCGGTCGCCCCGCCCGCGCTCCTCCGCGAGCTCGCGGCCGCCCTCGACCACGCCGCGCCCTGGCTCGTCACCGGGCTCCTCCTCGCGTCGATGCTCGAGGCCGTCATCGATCCCGCCTGGGTCGCCGCGCTCCCCATCGGCGGCGCCATCGTCGCGCTCGGCCTCCTCGGGGTCGTGGTCTACCTCTGCCCCGTGGCGGCCGTGCCGGTCCTCGCGGTGCTCGTCCACAAGGGGCTCCCGCCGGGCGCCGCGCTCGCCTTCGCCATCACCAGCGCCGCCGCCGGCCTCGCCCTCGTCTCGAGCGTCGGCGAGCGCGTCGGCCGCGCCGCCGCCGCCGCCTACCTCGCCGTGGTCGTCGCGGTCGCGGTCGCGGCCGGCGTCCTCGCGGACGACTGGCTCCGCGGCGCCGCCGCCGTCGATCTCCACGCCGTGGCCGCCGACCTCGGCGACGCCGTCCGCCTCCTGCCCGCGGCCGTCCTACTCGCGCTCGTGCTCTGGTCCCTCGCGCGCCAGGGCCCGCGCGGCTTCGTCGGGCAGGTCGTCGAGCAGTGGGGCACCGAGCCGCACGAGCACCACGGCCACCCCCACGGCGACGCCGAGCCCCTCTGAGGCCCCCCGTCAGCGCGCGATGAGCCGCACGTCGTCCCAGGTGGCGCGACCGAGCACGGTCGCGGCCCCGGTCGGCGCCGCCTCGAGCCCCACCCCGAGCGACTCCGGCGCGGCCGCCGCGTCCACCGCGAGCCCCTCGCGCGCGGCCCGATACACGACCGGCCAGCCGTCCGCCGAGAGCGTCACGTCGACCCCGTCCCAGACGACCAGGAGGTCCACGGCCTGCCCGAGCGTCACCGCCCCGAGCGGGGCCGTCCAGGTGCCGAGCGGCGAGGTCACGACGGCCTCCGCGCGCGCCGACGACACGCGCACCCAGGCGCCGAGCGGCCCCTCGACCTCACCGCCCCCGGCCCGCGCGACCCGCGCCCGCCCGACGAGCCCGCCGATCAGCGCCGCGAGCTCGTCGTCCTCCGTCGCCACGCCCTCGCTCAGGACGAGCCGCGCCGCGATGCCGCGCGCCGCGGCCGGCGCCGCGAGCCGGAGCCCCGCGTCCGCGTAGCCGACGTCGCCGTCGACCTCCACCGCGAGCGCCCCGGACGCCGTCGCCACCGACGTCGCCGGCTCGAGCCAGCGCCCCGGCGCGAGGCGCCCGGCGCCGAAGTCGTCCCACGCGGCGCCGTCCACCTGCACGTCGTCGAAGCGCACCCGCGACGCCCCCGACGCCGCCTCGCTCGTCGGCAGCGCCGCCGCCCCGAGCTCGACGCGCGCGAGGTCCGCGAGGTCCGGCGTCCCGCCCGGGAGCGTCGCACCGAAGCGGCGGTCGCCGAGGGTGAACGCCACGGCGCGCGTCCCGCGGTCGAACGCGACGCCGAGCCGATAGGTCGCCCCGAGCGCGGCCGGCACCGCCCCGGCGCCGCCGTCCGATGGCGCTGGCGACGGCAGCGCGAGCGCCGTCGTGCACCCGGCGTCGGCGCAGGACCAGAGGCGCGCCACGAGCTCGACGCCGCCCGCCCGCGCGCTCACCGCCGCCTCGAGCGCGACGAGGTTGGCGCGCGTCCCGCGGTCCGCCGCGGGCTGGAACAGGAAGCGCACGAGCCCGTCGTGCCGCCCGGCGACCCCCGCCGGCGCGTCGAGCGTGACGTCCGCCGAGAACGCGGTCACCGTCGTGAGATCCACCGCGGCCCCGAGGAGCTCGGCGACCGGCCCGTCCGCGCCCGTCGCGTCGAGCGTCTCCTCGAGCGCGCCCGCCGTCACGCGCAGGTTGGTGCGGTGCCGCCGCTCGTCCTGCCAGAGGCCGGCCTCGCGCGTCGCGCCGAAGTCGTCGACCAACCTGGCCTCGTCGGCGAGGTCGTCGTCGGCGCAGGTGAGCGCGAGCTCGGCGCCCCCGCGCGACAACGGGCTCGTCACGGCGAGGCGCACCGCGAAGGGCTGGTGCCCGTCGGTGTCGCCGTCGTCCACGCCGCGGACGGTCACGATCCGCGGGCGCGCGGCGTCCTTCGGCTCGAAGTGGAGGCTCGCGGGCGTGGCGACGGCCTCGCCGCCGTCGATGGTCACCGCGACGTCCACCGGGCGCTTGATGGCCGTGTCCGCGAGCGTCACCGCGAACGTGACGCTCTTGCCGGCCTCGCTCACGTACCAGTCCGAGGGCGCGCCGACCGTGACGCCGACGTCGGGGCACACGCCCGCGGCGGCGACCGCGTCGTCGGCGTCGACCTCGTCGGGGAGGCAGTCGAGGTCGGCGTCGAGGAGGGCCGACTCGAGCGCGTCGGGCACGCCGTCGCCGTCGCTGTCGCGGTTCGAGGTCCCGTCGACCTCGGCGCCGTCGGGCTTTCCGTCGCCGTCGGTGTCGGCCCGGAACGGGTCCGTCCCGAGGGCGGCCTCGACCTGGTTCACGAGCCCGTCGCCGTCGGCGTCGGCCGCCGGGTCGACGCACTGCCCCGACAGGCAGAGGCCGGAGCCGCACTCGGCCGCCTGCTCGCAGGCGCTGCCGATGACGCGTAGCGGCTCGTCGCCGCCGCACGCGAGGCCCGCGAGGGCGAGGAGACCGAGGAGGCCGAACGAGAGCCGCGTCGCGGGGAGTCGGGCGTGAGAGCGCATGTCTCAACGTAACGCCGCGCCCGAGAGCGCCGCAAGCGGCGTGCGCGAGCTGCTCTCCGGTCTTCCACTCGAGGCGCGCGTTGCGCTATTCTGCGCCGCCTACCCCTCCGTTCGTGGGGACCCAGCCGATGACGCAACGATCGTTCTTCTGCGCCGCCTTGTGCGTTGCAGCATTCTCTGCCTGCGCAGACGGCTCGCGTGAGCCATTGACGCCGCCGCCGGGGCATATTGCGGCTGCGCTGGAGGGAGACCAGGACAACCCCTTCCTCCTGAACGCGCCCGACACCGCGTCCCGCACGGTCACGGCCGGCGCCCACCACTACCGCGTCACCGTGCCGGCCGGTCACCAGGGGCTCCGCGTCGCCGTGCGCGCCACGACCGCGGTCGATCTGCACGTCCGCCACGGCTCGGCCACGGGCGGCGACCGCGCCGCGACCTACGGCTCCACCCTCCCGACCCTCTTCTTCGCGCCGTCGACGGTCACCGCCGACGACCAGTGGTTCGTCGAGGTCCGCGCCGCCGGCACCGCCACCTACACCCTCGCCGTCGAGACGACCTACGCGCGCCCGCTGACCTGGGACGACGGCGCCACGCTGACCGGCGCGAGCCCGACCGCGCGCCCCGCGAACGGCTTCGGCGACTACCTCTACACGATGACCAGCAAGCTCGCGCGCTACGGCGCGTGGCGCTCGGTCCTGCGCGTGAGCGCCGGCGAGGCGGGGCTCCTCCTCGCGACCGACATCCCGACCGAGAGCGCCTACCTCGCCTCCCAGAACCCCGGCAGCGACGCGGTCGTCCTCGCGGCGAGCGAGTTCCAGGACAACCAGGTCTGGTACCTCCGCGTCCACGCCACGACCGCTGACGCCGACTGGACGCTCGTCTCCGGCGATCTCTACGTCCGCGACCTCGGCGTCCTCGCCGCCGACGGCAGCTCGAGCGGCACCCTCACCCCAGACGTCGGCGGCGTCGCCTGGTTCAAGACCGAGGCCACCGCGGACGCGCTCGCCTGGCGCCTCCACGCCCCCGGCGCCCACCTCTACGTCGGCGACAACGCCGCGCCCGTGCCGCGCGCGGGCGGCAGCTGGGATCTCGACGCCGACGACCAGCTCCTCGTCGTGCCCGACTACCTCACGAGCGGCGGCTACCTCGTCGCCGTCGCGACCGACGCCGCCTCCGTCGCGGTCGACTCGCGCCGCCAGCCCATCCTCACGCCGAGCGCCCAGCCGGGCGCCTCCGGCGACGACTTCGAGTTCACGCTCACGGGCGCCGACGACGGCGGCTTCGGCTTCGTCACGTACCGCGTGGACGTCCCCGAGCAGCAGATCGCCTGGCAGGTCAGCACCGTCGCGGCCACCGGCGACGCCTCCATCTACGTCCGCCGCGGGAAGGTCCCCGCGCCCTACGACAACGCCGCGATGTCCGAGGTGCCGGGCGCCTCCGACAGCGTCACGATCTCCCCGCCGACGCTCACCAACGGCGCCTGGTACGTGACCATCGGCGGGACGCCGCCGTTCTCGTACACGCTCACCTCGAAGAACCCGGTCATCACGCCCATCGCGTTCGTGAACGACGCGACCCCGGTCCCGAATGGCGCGGCGCACGAGGCGCGCGTCGGCTGGCGCTACTTCGTCGTCAACGACATCGACTCGCAGGTCGGCTCGCTCGGCTGGATCCTCGAGCTCCAGCAGCAGGTCCCCGGCACGGCCATCGCCGTGCGCCGGAACGCCGTCCCGAGCCGCTTCCCCTTCCGCACCCGCAACTATGGCTTCGTCCAGGAGACCGCCCACGAGGACGCCTCGGCCACGACCGGCTTCCTCGAGCGCCCGAACCACCCGGCCGACATCTGGTACGTGGGCGTCTACCAGCCGGAGGCCGCGCTCGGGCCGTTCAAGCTGCGCACCTACGCCATCCAGCCGACCGACCTCCCGTTCGACGGCGGCACCGTCGCCGTGAGCGGCCAGACCTCCGGCCGCTGGCGCTGGTTCAAGACCACCGTGCCCGCGACCGCGAAGGGCTGGGACCTCCGCGTCGAGCCGGTGACCGCGGGGCGCCCGCGCCTCGTCGTCCGCGCCGAGACGCTCCCCGCCGACTTCAGCACCTCGCCGACCAACATGTTCTGGGGGACCACCTGGGGGACGAGCCAGCAGTGGGCGCCGTCGTCGGACCTCACGAACCGCACGTCGCGCCACACGGGCGACACGTGGCTCGACGAGAGCGGCCGCTACTTCTTCGCCGGGCTCGGCGGGCCCCTCGAGGCCAAGGTCTACTACGTCGGCGTCTCCGATCTCTACTACCAGACCGACGGCGCCGCGATGGCCTACACCATCCGCTCCCGCGGCGTCGGCGACGGCGCCGCGTGGCAGCTCCCCGCCACCGTCGTCGCGTTCGCGGGCGGCAGCGCCACCGCGACCAGCGTCGCCCCGCGCGACGTGCGGGTCTACCGCGTCGACGTGCCGGCGGGCGCCACGAGCGCCGCCTTCGAGGTGACCCCGAGCACGGGCGACGTCGCCCTGAACGTCATGAAGGGGCACACCGGCAACACCGAGGGCCGCATCTACAACCTCGCGCGCTCGACCTACGACGGCTCCGGCGCCCTCCGGCAGAAGGCCGGCGCCGAGCTCTACTACCTCTACCCGGACGAGGGCGAGGACGCGCTCCCGGGCGGCGCCTACTACCTGACCGTCGCCGCCGAGGGGGTGCTCGCCTCGCCCGACGACGGCGCCATCGGCACAGGCGCGTCGAGCTTCACGGTGCGCTCGCTCGGCGAGGCGCCGCGCTCGGGCTCGCCCGCGCTCGAGGTCACCCCCGAGAGCCCGGCGAGCTTCCCGTCGCAGGCCCTCCGCTACGGCGAGCAGCGCCTCTACCAGTTCAGCGTCCCGGATGGCGTGTCGAGCGTCGAGGTGCGCCTCACGCGCCACGGCGGTCACCCGCACGCGACGGTCGGCGCGGGCCCGACGGCGCCGGCCCCTACCCAGAGCTACATCGCGGCCGAGGGCGGCCACACCGCCATCGTGAACGACGACGGGGTCGCGACGGTGCAGGCCCCGAGCGGCGTCTACACGGTCGTCGTCGCGGCGACGGACGACGCGCAGGGCGGCCACCCCGACGCCTCCTTCGACCTCGACGTCGTCGCGCGCGGCGAGGAGACGCTCGCCTTCAACGGCGGCGCGGTCGCGATCAGCGGGCAGGAGAGCGGGACGTGGCGCTACTTCCGCGTCGAGGTCCCGGACGGCGCGCTCGGCTGGGATCTGCGCGTCGAGAACGTGTCGTCGGGGCGCCCGCAGCTCGCCATCCGCCGGGACGAGCTCCCCGAGGCCCTCCAGACGAACCCGACCTGCTGCCCGCCGCTCTATCAGCGCGGCGAGTGGGAGAGCGGCTCCACGTGGGCGCCGTCGCTCGACATGACGCAGCGCTACCCGCCCGCGCACGACCCCTACGACGACGAGCACGGCCGCCGCGTGCAGATGGGCATGGGGGCGCCCCTCGAGCCAGGCGTCTACTACGTCGGCGTGTCCGACGTGGGCTATCAGGAGACGGGGCTCCCGATGAGCTACGAGCTCGTCTCGCGCGGCATCGGCGTCGGAGACGACGGCGACGGCGCGCCCTGGCGGATCCAGGTCGTGGACCTCGCCTTCGACGGCGGCGAGGTCACGGCCTCGCTCCCGGCGCGCGAGGTCGCGTACTACCGCGTCGAGGTCCCCGAGGGCGCGGCGAGCTTCGCGGTCGACCTCGAGCCGCAGGGCACGGGCGAGGCCATGCTGGCCGTCCGCCGCGGGAACCTCCCGGGCTCCGAGGCCTACGTCTACGCCCCGCCCGACGGCGACTACCGCTTCGAGGGCACCCGGCGCCAGCAGGACGGCCCCGACTTCTTCTATCGCTACCCGGACTACGATCAGGGCGCGATCCCCGCCGGCACCTGGTACCTCGCCGTCGCGAGCGAGGGCGCGAGCGGCGAGTCCGGCTACATCGGCACGGGCTCGGCCACGTTCCGGCTCGTGTCCGAGGGGGAGGGCACGCTCCGCGAGGCGCCAGCCCCGCTCGCCCTCGGGGCGCCGATCCGCTGGGACGGCGAGTCGCTCCGTTACGGCGAGCAGCGCCGCTACCGCGTCGAGGTGCCGAGCGGCACGCGCGGCATGGAGGTGCGCCTCGCGGGCGTCGTCGGGGCGCCGGTCATCGCGGTCGGGGAGGGGGCCATCCCGTCGCCGCAGCAGAGCTACATCGCGGCGGTCGGCGGCGACGCCACGGTCGCCACGGGCGCGCCGATCGCGACCGTCTCGGAGCCCGACGGGAGCTACACGATCGTCGTGACCGCGAACCAGCGGCAGGTGTCGCCCTACGACACCCCCGACGCCACCTACGATCTCGTCGTGACCGCGCTCGACGACGCCGTGCTCGACTTCAACGGCGGCGCGGCCACGGTCGTCGACCAGCCGACGCAGGCGTGGCGCTACTTCCGCGTGACGGTGCCCTCGGACGCGCTCGGCTGGGATCTCCGCCTGACCGACGTCACGGGCGGGACGCCGCGCATGGTCATCCGCCAGGGCGAGCCGCCGATGGACTTCGCCGACAACCCCTCGTGCTGCCCGGCCATCGGCGACCGCGGCGAGTGGAACGAGGGCGAGCAGTGGGCGCCGACGAGCGACCTCACGGGGCTCGCCTACGGGCCGTACTCGGACACGGGCAGCGCCGTCGACGAGCAGGGGCGCCACATCTCGATGGGGCTCGGCTCGCCGCTCGTGCCGGGCGTCTACTTCGTCGGCGTCTCGGATCTCTGGAGCTACCAGTCCGGCCTCGAGCCGATGAGCTACCGTATCGAGAGCCGCGGGATCGGCCTCGGTGACGACGGCGAGGGCGACCCCTGGGCGATCCCCGTGCGCGATCTGCCGCTGGACGGCAGCGAGCTCGCCATCACCGACCTCGATCCGCGCGAGGTCGCCTACTTCCGCGTGCAGGTGCCGGCCGGCACCGAGAGCCTCGGCGTCCACCTCGGCGTGGAGGTCGGCGAGGCGATGATGGCCGTGCGCGAGGGGCGCCTCCCGAGCGGGAACCCGTACCTGTACGCGACCTCCGTCGAGACCTACCGCTACTCGGGCGCGCGCCGTCAGAAGGCCGGCGACGAGTGGTTCTACGCCGAGCCGGAGCCGGGGGAGCGCGCGCTCCCGCTCTCGACGTACTACGTCGCCGTCGCGAGCGAGGGCGTGAGCCCGCTCTACGGCAGCTACCGCGGCGAGGGCCCCGTCTCCGGGCACATCAGCGCCACGGCCCCGCTCCCGATCGCGGGCGGCGAGGACGTCGTCCTCGGCGCGACCCCGGTCACCTGGGAGGACGAGGTCATGCACTACGGCGAGCGGCGCCTCTACCGGCTCCGCGTGCCGCCGACGGTCGAGGCCTTCGAGGTGCGCCTCGCGAACAAGGTCGGCTCGCCGAGCTTCTTCGCGACGGTCGCGCCGTTCTTCGCGCCGACGCTGCCGGCCGGGAACGGCAGCTACTACACCGCGACCGACGGCGGCGAGTACGCGACCGGGCAGGGGGACGTCGCGTGGACGTTCCCCGCGCAGCCGGGCGACGTCACCATCGCGGTCGTCGCGGGCGGGGACGTCGCGGGCGACGCCAGCTACGACCTCATCGTGACGCCGCGCGTCATCACGCCGCTCCCGTGGGACGGCGGGGTCGCCGACCTCCAGCTGAAGGATCAGGAGACCCGCTACTTCCGCGTCGAGGTCCCGCAGGACTGCGACGGCGTCGCGCAGGCCGGCTGGCTCGTGCGGCAGGTGCTCGAGGCGGGCGGGGCGAACGTGCAGGTGCGGAAGGACGTGCTCCCCGGGGCCCCGGAGGGCGGGAACACCCTCCAGACCACGGCGCGCGAGACGGTGATCGTCCCGCCGGTGCTCGAGCCGGGCACGTGGTACGTCGCGGTCACGGCGAACGGGATCACCCACGTCACGATCACCACGGAGGAGGTGAAGGAGGCGCGCCACTGGACGATGCCGCTCGCCGGGCAGGCGCCGACGACGCCGGGCGTGACGGCGCCCGTGTTCGCGGACACCGGGATCCGCGACGACGGCACCCCCATCTCGAACCAGGGCTCGGGCGACAACGGGGTCGACCTCGGCGAGGGGCTCTACCGCTTCTACCGGGTGACGGTGCCGCCCGGGAACGGCGGCCTCCTCGGGACGCGCCTCGAGGCGATCTCGGGCGATCCCGAGCTCTACATGCGGCGTGGTGCGGCACCCACGACGTCGCACGGGCCGTCGTGGCAGTACGGCACGATCTACGACTTCGGCGACACGCGCGACGGCACCTCGTATGGGCACTGGGTGCCGGCGGACGCGCGCTACGGGCTCGAGCTCGAGCCCGGCGAGTACTGGCTCGCCGTCTACGCGAACGCCTCGAACGTGCGCTACCGGTTGGCGCTCGACGTCGGGCGCGTGACCGACGTCGCGCAGGCGGGCGGCGCGGTGACCGGACAGAGCCTCGCGGCCGGCGACATGCGCTACTACCGCGTGCAGGTGCCCGAGACGGCGGTCGCCGACGCCGCGAGCACGCCCCTCGACTGGACCGTGAACCTCGTTCAGCAGCAGGGCGACGTGCTCGTCGCGTTCCGCGAGGACACGCCGCCCGGCTTCCACGACGCGCTCACGAGCGACTACATCGAGGGCTACCTCCGCGACTGGAACAGCGACCGCGAGGCGTACGCCTACGACCTGAGCCAGCTCCCGCGCCTCGAGGACACCGGGAGCGTCACGCTCTCGATGCCGATCGTGCGCCCGGGGGCGACCTATTGGCTCGGCGTCTACGCGCGCACGGACGCGGTCTTCGACCTGTCGTCGGCCGTCGGCGCCGGGCGCCAGCACATCGACGGCCTCGTCGACTTCGCGGGCGGCCACATCGCGGCGACGCTCGCGCCGGGCGCCTCGCGCCTCTATGCGGTCGACGTGCCGGCGGACGCGGCGCGCTGGCTCCACACGGCGACCGTGCCGGACGGCGTCGGGCTCTACCTGTCCGTGGGCCTCGTCCCGCCGCGCTCGTCCTACGCGCACTGGACGAACTCGGGCTACGGGAGCGGCTCCGACCTCGATCGGGCGCTGCTCTCCCCCTACGGGCAGCGCGGGAACTGGCCGTTCGTCGCGGGGGAGCGCTACTACCTCACCATCGTCAACGAGACGTCGGTCACGCAGACCGCGACGCTCGATCTCGACGGGCGCCTGTACGACGACGACTCCGATGGGGACGGGCTCGACGACGGCTGGGAGTACCGCTGGTTCGGCTCGCTCTACTACGACTACGGCGGCGACTACGACAACGACGGGCTCGACAACGGGACGGAGCTCGGGCTCGGCACGAACCCGGGCTCGCGCGACACGGACGGCGACCTCCTCGACGACGCCGCGGAGGTCCGGGCCGGCGCCGATCCGCTCGCGCAGGACAGCGATCTCGACCAGGTCTGCGACGGGTCGGACAGCGCGCCGACCGACCCGAACGAGTCGGGGCCGGTCATCCGCCTCTATCTCGGGAAGATGGACGGCGGCTCGTATGGCAGCGGCTACGGCACGAACCAGCACCCGACGCGGCTCGCGGCGGTCTTCGACAAGGAGTACGCGAAGGCCTACTGGATCCACGTCACCGCGTGGGGCGTCGGCGCGCCGGACGAGGTGCGGGTCGTCCTGAACGGGGAGACGCTCGGCTACCTGCCGGTCGGCGGGGACGCGACGCTCTCGGTGCCGCGCATGTACTGGATCGACCAGGGCGACGTCCTCGACGGGACGAACCGCCTCGAGCTCGTGCAGGAGCGCACCGGGACCCCCTGGGGCGTCAAGGAGCTCGGTCTCTTCACGTTCGGCGAGACGTTCGGCTTCGACTCGACGAGCGCGTACGACCGGCGCCACCCGGGCGGCTTCGACATGGTGCTGCCGGCGCTCGACGACATCCTCGTCGAGCTGCGCGCGTTCGACCTCGAGGCGGACGACGACGTCGCGATGACGCTCGACGGGGCGCCGTTCCTGCCGGCCATCCCGGCGGGCGGCGACCTCGCGTGGACGCGCTACTTCCAGGTGCCGATCCTCGCGAGCGACGCGGCGCCGGGCGGGAAGGTGCTGAGCGTGCGGCCGAAGGCGGGGAGCGACGGCGACTTCGAGGTGCGCTTCGTCGAATGCCGGACGATCGGGACGCGCTTCGGGGCGTCGGGGACGGCGACCGAGGGCGACCACGCGAAGGACGGCGTCGCGTTCCTGCTGCCGCGGACGCCCGAGCCGCGCGAGCTCGTGACGAGCTGGTCGGGCGCGGACGGGGAGGGCGCGCGCTACGACGGGACCTTGATCGACGCGGCGTACGAGGTCCGCTACGACGCGGCGGTGGGCTCGCCGCCGGTCGAGATCGCCGTGAACCCGGTGACGCCGCCGGGGCCGGTGGCGACGGTGACGGTCACGCGGCTCGCGGCCACCGAGGAGCCGTCGTACCCGCAGTGGTCGGTGACGCCGACGTACTATGGGCCCTGCGGCGACCTCGACTACGACGGCGAGCCGGACTGCGCGCCGGCGTGCGAGGACGCCGACGGGGACGGCGCCGACGCCTATTCGGACGCGTGCCCGGGCGGCGACGACTGCGACGACACCGACGAGGACCTCGGATCGCGGGCGCTCGACGCGGACTGCGACGGCGTGCTCGACGAGGTCGACTGCGCGCCGGACGACGCGAGCGTGACGGCGTCGAACGTCGGCGACCGCGACTGCGACGGGGTCCTCGACGGGGAGGACTGCGCGCCCGACGACCCGAGCGTGACGGCGTCGAGCGTGGGCGACCAGGACTGCGACGGCGTCCCGGACAGCGAGGACTGCGCGCCGACGGACGCGGGGAACGCGCTGTCGAACGTCGGGGACATCGACTGCGACGGCGTCGTCGACGGCGAGGACTGCGCGCCGGCGGATCCGACGATCACGATGTCGAACCTCGGGGACAGGGACTGCGACGGGATCGGGGACGCGGTGGACTGCGGGCCGGACGACCCGACGAACACGGCGTCGAACGCGGGGGACGCGGACTGCGACGGCGTCGGGGACGGCGAGGACTGCGCGCCCGAGGACCCGGAGGTGACGGCGTCGAACGCGGGCGACATGGACTGCGACGGGGTCGCGGACGGCGACGACTGCGCGCCGAACGATCCGGAGGTGAGCACGTCGACGGCGGGCGACGCGGACTGCGACGGGGTCCCGGACGGGGAGGACTGCGCGCCGAACGACGCGGGCGTCACGGCGTCGAGCGTCGGGGACATGGACTGCGACGGGGTCCCGGACGGGGAGGACTGCGGGCCGAGCGACGCGCAGAACACGCGCTCGACCGCGACGGACGCGGACTGCGACGGGGTCCCCGACGGCGAGGACTGCGCGCCGAACGACGCGGGCGTCACGGCGTCGAGCGTCGGGGACGCGGACTGCGACGGGGTCCCGACCGCGGCGGACTGCGACGACGCGGACGCGGCGCGCGGGCCGACGGCGATGGACGGGGACTGCGACGGGGTGCTCGTCGGGGACGACTGCGACGACGCCGATCCGGCCGTCGGGAGCCGCGACGGGGACCTCGACTGCGACGGGATCCCGGCGCTCTCGGACTGCGACGACACGGACCCGGCCGCGGGCTCGCGCGTCGGTGACGCGGACTGCGACGGCGTGCCGACCGGGGAGGACTGCGACGACGCCGATCCGCGGGCCGGGTCGAGCGCGGCGGACGCGGACTGCGACGGGGTCGCGACGGGGCTCGACTGCGACGACGCCGACGCGGGCGTGACGCTCGTCTGCACGGACTGCGTGGACGGCGACGACGACGGGCACTTCGCGCGGACGGCGGGCTGCCCGGTGGGCGACGACTGCGACGACACCGACGAGGCGAGCACGCTCTCGGGCGACGACGCCGACTGCGACGGGCTCGCGACCGACGCCGACTGCGACGACAGCGATCCGGACTCGACGGCGATCGCGGACGACGCTGACTGCGACGGCTACGTCGCGAGCGACGACTGCGACGATCACGATCCGCGCGTGGCCGGGCCGTGCGAGACGGCGTGCCACGACGAGGACGGCGACGGCGCGTTCGGCTACTCGGCGGCGTGCCCGACGGGGACGGACTGCGACGACGCCGACGAGGGCGGCACGACGACCGACGAGGACGCGGACTGCGACGGGGTCCCGAACGGGGAGGACGTCTGCCCGGGCGTCGGGGATCCGGCGCAGGCCGACGGCGACGGGGACGGTGTCGGCGACGCGTGCGACGTGTGCCCGGAGGATCCGGACCCGGCGCAGATCGACACGGACGCCGACGGCGTCGGTGACGCCTGCGCGGACGCCGATGGCGACGGGATCCCCGACCACCGCGACAACTGCCCGGACGTGGCGAACGCGGGTCAGGCGGACGCCGACGGCGACGGGCGCGGCGACGCGTGCGACGTCGACAAGGTCGTGACGGAGTCGTCGGGCTGCGCGACGGGCGGCGGGGCCGGGGAGGGGGCCGCGATCGGGTTCCTCCTCGTCCTGCTCTGGGCCGTCGCGACCCGGCGCCGGGAGCGGCTCGCGGCGCGCTGAGGTCAGGCGGCGCGCGGCCCTCGGGGGCGGGCCCCCCGAGGACCGCGGGCGAGCGATCAGGTCGTGGGCTTGCCCGACTTGTAGCCGGCCTTGTCGATGGCGGCCGTGAGCGACGCCGTCTGCACCTTCTTCGCGTCGAAGGCGATGACGGCCGTGCCCTTCTCGAAGTCGACGGTCGCGTCGTAGACGCCGTCGATCGCCATGAGGGCGTTGTGGACCGTCATGGCGCAGCCGCCGCAGGTCATCCCCTGGACGGGGATCGTGACCTTGGCGGCGTCGGTCGGGACGGCCTTGCCGGGGGTCGCGGTGTGATCGCCGCACGCGAGGGCGACGCCCGTCACGGCGGCGGGGGCGGCGAGGCCGACGGCCCCGATGACGGCGGCCTTCACGAGCGAGCGCTTGAGGTTCTGGATCATCGTCTTGGATCTCCGTTCCGACGGGTCAGGTAAGGCGCGGCGCGGCTCGGCGGGCGGCTCCGAGCCCCCGCCTCATCCGTCGCATTGGTATAGCACCGCTCCCACAACGCGGGCGAGCGGCGAGACGTTCACGACGGGAGGCGTTCGCCCGGGAATGTCCGCGAGCGTTTCGCAATTCGGTTGCAGGAATGCCGGTGCGTTGGTATTCGATCTCAAGTGCAACTCGGGTGCAAGAACAACCGCCCCTCGCAGGCGCTGCTCACCCGGGCGCGCGACCCCCGACTCGGCGCGACGCCGGAGGCACGACCATCATGACGAAGCCATGGCTATCCCTGCTGCTCGCGTTGCCGACGCTGCTCGCGGGCGCGACGGCGTCGGCCCGCGTCAACGTGGTCGCGACGCTCCCCGATCTCGCCGCGCTCGCGATGGAGATCGGCGGCGCCGAGGTCGACGTCACCGCCCTCGCGCGCCCGACCGAGGACCCGCACTACGTCGACCCGAAGCCGAGCCTCCTCCTCCCGCTCGCGAAGGCCGATCTGCTCGTCCTGAACGGGCTCGACCTCGAGATCGGCTGGCTCCCGCCGCTGCTCGTCAACGCGCGCAACGCCAACATCCAGCCGGGCGGCGCCGGCTACCTCGACGCCTCGACGCTCGTCCCGGACAAGCTCCAGGTGCCGGCCGGCCGCATCGACCGCGCCCAGGGGGACATCCACCCCGGCGGGAACCCCCACTTCACGCACGACCCGCGCCGCGCCGCCGAGATCGCGGTGGGCCTGGGCGAGCGCCTCGCGGCCATCGACCCCGCGCACGCGGCCGACTACAAGGCCCGCGCGCAGAAGGTCGCGGGCGACCTCCGCGGCATCGCGAAGGCCGAGCGGGCGCGCTTCGCGGCGCTCCCGGAGGCGAAGCGGCGCGTGGTCGTCTACCACGACTCCTGGGTGTACGTGATCGACTGGCTCGGCCTCACCCAGGTCGCGACGGTCGAGGAGAAGCCGGGCATCAAGCCGTCCCCCGGGCACGTCGCGCAGGTCCTGAAGACGATGCGCGAGCGCGGCGCGCGCCTCATCATCCAGGAGGAGTACTACCCGCGGAAGACGAGCGAGACGCTCTCGCAGCTCGCTTCGGGCGAGCTCAGCGTGATGCGCGGCGGCACGCACCTCGAGAAGGGCGAGACCTACGCGCATCACGCGCGCGAGACCGCCGAGGCGCTCTACAAGGAGCTCTCGAAGTGAGGTCGCGGCCCTTCGTGGCGCGGAGCCGTCGCCGATGAGCAGCGAGCCGGCCCTCGCCCTGCGCGGGCTCGTCGTCGGCTACAAGGGGCGCGGCCTCCTGCCGCCGATCGAGGCCGAGGTGCGGCGCGGCGAGCTCTGGGCGCTCATTGGCCGCAACGGGAGCGGGAAGTCCACCCTCCTGAAGACGCTCATCGGGCTCCTGCCGCCCGTCCGCGGGCGCCTCGCCTGGGGCCGCGGCGTGCGCGCGAGCTACGTCCCGCAGCGCGGCGACTACGACGACGCCGTCCCCGCCAGGGCCATCGACATGGTCCGCGCCGGCGTCGACCGCGGCGCGAGCTTCCTCGATCCGCTCTACCCCTTCCGCCGCCGCGCGGCCGTCCACCGCGCGATGCGCGACACCGGCTGCGAGGCCCTCGCCCCGGCCCCCTTCGCGCAGCTCTCCGAGGGGCAGAAGCAGCGCGTGTGGCTCGCGCGCGGCCTCGCCTCGGAGCCTGGCTTCATCCTCCTCGACGAGCCGACGAGCGCGCTCGACGCCGTCGCCGAGCGCGCGTCGTTCGACCTCCTGAACGGCCTCCGGCGCGAGCGCGGCCTCGCCGTCCTCATCGCGACGCACCAGATGGCCTCGCTGCCGTCCTTCGCGACGCACGCGCTCCTCGTCGATCGCGACGACCAGGTCGTCCTCGCCGGCCCCATCGACGAGATCCTGCGCTCGCCGACCTACGCGCTCCGCTACGGTGAGCCGCACGGCGCCTTGGCTCCGGCTCCCCCCGCCCCGGAGGCCGCGCCGTGACCTCGTCGGGCCTCACCCTCCAGGACTTCTACGGCGCCTGGGAGCTCTACAGCATGCCGGCGCTCACAGGCGCCGTCGTGGGGCTCGTCCTCGGCGTCCTCGGCGTCTACATCGTGCTCCGGCGCATGGTCTTCCTCGCGGCGTCGCTCGCGCAGGCCGCGAGCCTCGGCGTCGCGCTCACGTTCTTCCTCGGCACCGTCCTGACGGTCGCGGTCACCGCCCCCGACGGCCTCGGCGGGGTGACGACCGAGCTGCACCCGGCAGGCTGGCTCCCGTCGCCGACGGTCGGCGCGATGCTCCTCACGTTCCTCGCGACGGTGCTGGTCGCGGGGCGGCGCGTGGGCGCGAGCACCTGGCGCGACGCCGCGCTCGGCGCCGTCTTCCTCGTCGGCGCGGCGGGCACGCTCGCGCTCGGGACGCGCATCGTCGAGGAGCTCCACGACATCGACACGCTCCTCTTCGGGAGCGCGGTCGCGGTCGTCCCCGAGGACTTCACGCTCGTCCTCGAGCTGTTCCTGACCGTGCTCGCGGTGCACGTCCTCGCGTGGCGCGGCTTCACGGCGGCGTCCTTCGACTACGCGGGGGCGCGGGTCCGCGGGATCCCGGTGCGCGCGCTCGAGCTCGCGCTCTTCGCGACGCTCGCGGTCACGATCAGCGTCGGCACGCGGATCATCGGGGCGCTGCCGGTGTTCGCGCTGTCCGTGCTGCCGGCGGTCGCGGCGGCGCGCCTCGCGCGGAACCTGCCGGTCGCGCTCGCCGGCGCCGGGCTCCTCGGCGTCGTCGCGGGCTTCTACGGCTACGTGCTCGCCTTCCTCCTCGACCTCCCGGTCGGCGCCTCGCAGGCCCTCGTCGCGGCCGCCATCGCGGGGCTCGCGGAGCTCGCGCGCGCCGTGCCGACGCTCTTCGTCGTGGTCGTCCGGACGCAGGCCTTCGACGCCCGCGAGGAGGCAGCGTTCGCCCGCCTCTCGCCAGCGCTGCTGGTCGCGCAGGGCGCCGCGCTCGTGGCGGCGCTCTACCTCCTCCTGCTCCCGGCGCTCGCGGGCGTCGCGCCCGGGCTCGCCTCACCCGATCTCGCCCTCGCCGCCGGGGTCGTCGCCCTCGCGGTCGCGCTCGGCGGGATCCTCGCGACCGCGCGCCTCCGGCGGCTCGCGATCGCCCTCGGGCTCGTGGTCGCCGCGGCCTGGGTCGCGCTCGCGATGGCGCTCGACGGCGACGTCGCGCTCGTCCGGCCGCTGCTGCTCGCCGGGGGCGCGTTCGCCGTGGCGACGAGCCTGCGCGAGGCGCGCCTGCCGCCGGTGTCGCGGCGGAGCTGAGCGCCCCGATCAGAGCCCGGCGGCGGCGAGCAGATCGACCCAGCGGGCGGCGACCGCGACGTCGGGGCCGAGCAGATCGGGCGCCGCCTGCCACTCGGACATCTCGGCGAGGTAGACGAACGGCACGCCGACCTTGGCGGCGGCCTCCCAGTCGCCGCGCCCGTCGCCGACGAGGAGCGCGCGCTCGGGCGCGACGCCGCGCGCGGTGAGGACGGAGGTCATGTGGACGTCCTTCGTGACCGGCGAGCCGAGGATCGCGGCGAAGACGTCGGCGACGCCAGCGTCGGCGAAGACCTGCGCGAGCTCGACCTGCGCGCCGCCGCTCACGACGAACACGCGCTCCGGACCGCCGAGCGCGCGGGCGAAGGCGAGCGCCTCGGGGCGCGGGACCAGCTCGCGGTAGGCGGCGACCGACGCGTCCGAGAAGCGGGCGAGGGCGCCGGCCTTGGCGGCGTCGGGGTCCGCGACGGGGCACATCTCGCGGAAGAAGCGCTCGAGCTTCACGAAGCGCGAGATCCCGCCCGTCGCTTGGTGCCACGCGACGAGCTCCGCCACGGCGTCCGCGGGGTACTCGGCGAGCGCGATCTCGTAGGCGCGGCACTTGGCGAGGTTCGAGTCGAAGATGACGCCGTCGCAGTCCATGAAGACGACCTCGGGCCGCGGCGTGAGGCGCGCGGCGAGCGCGCCCGGGGTGGTCTGCATGCGGTTCGTCGTGCTCAAAACGAAGCTCCCAGCCGGTGCGAGGTCGGGAGGGTACGCGCCACCTGCGCCGCGGTCGACAAAGCCATCACGAGGGCGTCGTCCACGCCGAGCCCGGCGTCGGTGAGCCGCGCGGCGAGCGCCGCGGCGACGAGCGTCTGCCAGGCCGCCCCGCGCGCGGCGTCGAGGGCCGGGCGCGAGTCGTGGACGCCGGCGTGCTGGAGGAGGACGCTCGCGGCGAGGGCGAGCGCCCCGCCGTTCTGGGCGAGGGTCGCCGTGAGCGCGCCCTCGCTCGGCCCCTCCTCGAGCGCCGAGGCAGGCGGCGGCGCGGGGAGGTCGGCCTCGCTCGCGTGGAGCCGGCGGAGGGCGTCGGAGATCGGCCCGCCCCACGCGGGCGACCAGGCGAGTAGCGCGCTCGGAGCGTCGTCGCGGGCGCCTGGCGCCTCCGGCCGCAGGAGGAGCGCGGCGAGCGCCGGGCCGAGGGCGCGAGCCTCCGCGGCGTCGGCGAGCGCGGCCCACCACGCGGCGCGCCACGCGAGGAGCTCGGCGCGCGGGACGTCGCGGGAGGCGGTCCAGGCGATCGCGGCGGCGGCGACGCGGCCGACGGGGTAGGGGAAGTCGCGCGCCGGGAGCTCCGCCCAGGCGAAGCCGCCCCGGGCGGCGACGACGTGCCGCGCGACGGTCGGGCAGTCGAGGAGGAACGCGACCTCCACGAGGTCACCGACGCGCGTGACGAGGCGCGGGAAGGTCTGGCACGTGCGCGGGAGGGCGCCGAGGCCCGCCGCGCGCTGGAGGGAGCAGCCGCGCTCGGGCCCGTGGGCCTCGAGGAGCGCGCAGCCGCCGTCGCGGCGGCGGAGCGAGAGCAGCCCTCGCCCCGGGCGCTCGAGGGCCGCGGCCACCCGCCGGCGGGCGTCGGCAGGCGCGAGGCCGCCGACATCCGCGAGATGTCGCGCGATCGTATCCGGCTCGTCGCCGTCGAGGTAGACGCCCCACGGCGTCTGGCAGCAGACGAGGCTCCGCCCGCAGGTGTAGCGGGCGAGCTGCGCCGGGAGACGGATCGGGGGAGGTGAGGCGGCCATCGCGGGCAACGTACGGGATCGGCGTGACACCGTGCCGTGACACACGGAATCACGCTGGTTACGGCGACTCCCCTCGCGTCGCACCGCGCCCGCCATCCAGGCGGTTGAGCGGCCACATTCCGATTTTGCGAACGCGACACTTTTTTGGGGAATATCGTCGCGGCTCCTTGATCAAGTTTTTCTCCTCTGGGATCGTGAGAGCCGTCCGAGCCCTCGTTTCATGGCTACGGACACCGTGAAGCAGCAGAGAAGAGCCACGAGCACGGCGCCGGCCACCTGGCCGACGCGGGATCGTGGATGCGTCCCGTCGTTTGCACGCTCCACCAGGGTCGGCAGAGCAGCAGCGCGGGGCGAATCGCCAAGGCCAGCCCCGGTGCCTCACGTCGTCGGATCCCACCCACGAGGGACCCTGACGGCATGGTGCGCCCAGAGGCGTCTGTCCACCTGTGTCTCACCGAGGCAAAGCGAGGGTGTTGTGATGTTCAAATCGTTCACCGTGAGAGCGGCCCTTGTCCTACCGGCCCTTGCGGCCGCGCTGGCGCTGGGGAGCACGGCCTACGCCCAGCTCGGGCAAGGCACGCTGACCGGCAAGATCGTCGACGCCTCGACGGGCAACCCGGTCGGCGACGTCGTCGTGACCGTGACCTCCGTCAACCTGCAGGGCGAGGAGATCGCGGTGACCGGGAAGGACGGCACCTTCCGGATCTCGAGCCTCCCGCCGGGCGACTACACCCTCCGACTCGACAAGGAGTCGTACAAGCCCTACTCGCGCAGCGACATCAAGGTCCGCGCGGACGTGACGCTGCGTGTCGACATGCAGGTCCTCCCCGAGGCCCTGAAGGAAGACATCGTGGTCGTCGGGCGCCGCCCGACCGTCGACATCGGCTCGAGCACCGCGAGCACGAACATCGGCGAGGACTTCCTGACCCGCATCCCGATCATCCGACCGGGCGGCAAGGGGTCCGACACCCGCAGCATCGAGTCGGCCGCGGCCGCGGTGCCGCAGGCCGCCGGCGACACCTACGGCACGTCGATCAACGGCACGACGTCGCCCGAGAACAGCTACCTCCTCGACGGCCTCTCGGTCGGCGATCCCGCCTACGGCACGCTCGGCACGCCGCTCTCGATGGAGTTCGTGCGCGAGCTGAACGTCATCACCGGCGGCTACATGCCGGAGTACGGCAAGACGACCGGCGGCATCCTGAACGCGGTCACCAAGTCCGGCTCGAACGAGTTCCACGCCGGGATCTGGGCCTATTTCTCGCCGGGCGCCCTCGAGGGGCCGCGCGAGAAGATCCGCGTCGAGGGCAGCACGGTCGACACCCAGGTCGGCATCGACAACATCTATGACTTCGGCGCCGACTTCGGCGGCCCGATCATCCCGGACACCCTCTGGTTCTACGTCGGCTTCGACTACGCGACGACGCGCTGGAAGCTCGACCGCAGCCTCCGCCGGATCCTCTACGACGCCGACGGCAACGAGCTCACCGAGCAGGTCGGCGAGGACACCTTCACCCAGACCGAGCTCATCCCCGGCACGAAGGAGACCTTCTACGCCGAGTCCCACACGCTCCAGGTCTTCGGCAAGTTCGACCTCCGCATCGACAAGGCCAACCGCCTCTCCCTGACCCTCGTCGGCGCGCCGCGCAGCTCCGGCGGCGGCGGCGCCTACGGCATGGACCCGCAGGACGGCTCCCCCGAGGCGACGAACCTCGTCGGCGCCATCGAGCACCTCGCCCACCAGTGGGACGGCGGCACCTTCGACGCGGTCCTCAAGTGGAACAGCGAGCTCCTCGAGAAGAAGCTCATCCTCGACACGACGATCGGCTGGCACCACCAGACGGGCGGCGAGCGCGCCTACGACGGCTCGGAGCCGGGCGACTCGACGGGCCTCGCGTCGCAGAACGGCGTGATCTGGCGCCGGACGCCGAACGCGACCGGCACCCGCAACTACCACTCGATCACCGAGTTCGAGTCGCTCCCGGCCGGCCAGGAGAACGCCTGTGACGCCCCGGCGTCGGCTCCGGGGGCGGTCCCGTGCCCCGTCCTCTCCTACCAGAACGGCGGCCCGGGCTTCCTCGACACCCTCGTCCTGAACCGCATCGGCTTCCAGACGATCCTCACGTGGCTCCCGGAGCTCGCCGGCAAGCACGTGGTCAAGGTCGGCTTCGACCTCGACCAGCTGATGTTCCACCACGTCCGCGGCTACGGCGGCGGGACCCTCTACCGCGAGAGCACCTCGGGCACGTCGTTCACCGACCTCCGCCAGTACGGCTTCCTCACGGGCCCCGATCAGGCGGTCATCCTCCCGGCGCTCGACATCGAGACGAGCAGCACCTCGGTCGGCGGCTTCATCCAGGACAGCTGGTCCATCACCGACAACCTCACCCTGAACTTCGGCGTCCGCTACGACGCGCAGTTCATCTACGGCGGCGCCGGGCAGCTCGCCCTGTCGCTCCCGAACCAGTGGTCGCCGCGCTTCGGCGTCATCTGGGACCCGAGCGCCGACGGCCGCGCCAAGCTCTTCGCGAACATCGCCCTCTTCTACGAGAGCGTGCCGCTCGACATCGCGGACCGCGCGGGCTCCGGCGAGCCGCAGATCACCTCCATCCACTTCGCCTCCGAGTGCGATCCCAGCGACCCGACGCAGGCGCAGGGCTCCTGCCTCGACGACTCGAGCCGCGCCTACATCACGGAGCCGGCCTCGCCGGACAAGCTCTGGGTCCTCACGGGCTCGAGCGTGACCCCGGTCGACCCGGACCTCTCGGCGCAGTCCTCCTGGGAGTTCGTGGCCGGCGGTGAGTACGACCTCGGGTCGCTCGCCGAGCCGCTCACCGACCTCCGCGCGGGCCTCATGTACACGCGCCGCTGGATGAACAACGTCATCGAGGACATGAGCCGCGACGAGGCGGCCACGTACTTCATCGGCAACCCGGGCAGCGGCATCGCGAAGGACTTCCCGGAGGCGACGCGCGACTACAACGCCCTGACCCTCTACTTCCAGAAGGAGTTCTCGAACAGCTGGATCGCGCAGCTCTCCTACACGCTCTCGTGGCTCAAGGGGAACTACGCCGGCCTCTTCCGGCCGGAGACCGGGCAGCTCGACCCGAACATCAACTCCGACTTCGACCTCGAGTCCCTCACGGTCAACAAGGAGGGCTACCTCCCCGGCGACTCGCGCCACGTCATCAAGCTCTTCGTGGCGAACGACATCCCGGTCGCGAACATCCTCCACATCCAGCCGGGCCTCGCCGTCCGCGCGAGCTCGGGCGGGCCGACGAGCTTCCTCGGGTCGCACCCGATCTACGGCTCCGACGAGGTGTTCATCCTCCCGCGCGGCGCCGGTGAGCGCCTCCCGTGGGTGACGAGCATCGACTTCCACGCGGGCTTCGAGTTCAAGATCACGGAGACCTACTCGATCGCCCTCACGATGGACATCTTCAACCTGTTCAACTTCCAGGCGGTGACCGGCAAGAGCGATCGCTACACGAGCGCCGACGTGCTCCCCATCCGGGACGGCAGCAAGGCGGACCTCGCGACGAAGCTCCAGTACGCCGACGGGACGGCGTTCGACGAGTCCGACATCAACCCGAACTTCGGGCGGACCACGTCGTACCAGCGTCCCCGTACCTTCCGCTTCGGCCTCCGCGGCTCGCTCTGAGCCTGTGGCTGGAAACTGAACAAGAACGAGAACATCGGAATCATCCAGGTGGTGTGAAGATGAAACGGTACAGCAATCTCTCAGGAAGGTTCTGGGTCGCGGTCGCGACCGCCGGCGTCGCGTCGCTGGTCAGCACGGGCTGCGAGGTCGAGAAGATCTCGTGCCAGACGGCCCACGGTGACTTCACCGTGGCGCTCAGCAACACGGGCGGCACCGGGGAGTGCTCGGAGCTGATCGGTGGGATCTACGGGGTCCAGACCTATCAGTACCCGAACAGCGACGGCACCGGCCCCGACAACGACCACGCGCTCATGGCGATCCAGGCGGAGGATCTCGGCGTCCTCGTCGACGACTACACGGACCGCCTCGGCGACGTGCCGGACTCGGCGAACGCGCCGTACGCGAAGGGCGACTTCGCGACGGCCAAGCCGGACTCGGACAACATCTGCAGCGTGCCGACGCTGACCTCGGCGGTGCAGAACTTCCCGGCGCTGCCGGCGGTCGACCCGGATCCCGAGGACCCCGAGGATCCGGGGCTCCCGGCGGAGCCCGCGACGAGCTACACGTACAAGTGGTCGAACCTCCGCTTCTACGTGTCCGCCGCGGTGACCGGCACGGTCTTCGTCGGTGACCTCGAGTACACGCACGACGGCTGCACGGCGACCTACTCGGCGGTCGGCCTCTACCCGGCGGCGTTCTGCGACGACGAGAACGGGGATCCGGACGACAACCTCTGTAACGCGGCGGCTCAGCCGGAGCTGGGGATCGCGGTCGGGAGCGGCATCAATCCTGACTTCAAGACCCACTGCGACCCTGATTTGCTGCTCTGTGTCTTTGATGGAGCGCCTCCTGGGTTTTAAGGTGTTGCGTCTCGGGTCTGTCTGAGACGCCCCTGAAGGAGGCAACTGCTTGTTCGATTCGGTACTCCAGAAAGGCTCCGGCGGCCGCTGGCTCGGCCGCGGGGCCATCGCCTCCATCGTCATCCACGGTGTCGTTGGAGCCGGCCTCGTCGCGTACTCGGCGAGCGAGGACCCGGACGACAAGAAGAAGGACAAGCCCACGGAGGTGACGTTCGTCCAGGCGACGGCGCCACCTCCGGCCGTCGAGGCGCCTCCCGCGCCGCCTCCGCCTCCTCCTCCCCCGCCCCCGCCGGCCCCGACGCCGCAGCAGCCGGAGCCGACGGTGGTGAAGGAGAAGCCGAAGCCGAAGCCCAAGCCGAAGCCCAAGCCCGACACCATCGTCAAGGCGGAGCCGAAGGCCGAGGAGCCGAAGGAGTCCGACAAGCCCCCGGGTGACACGGCGGCGGCCGCGGCCCCGGTCGAGGGCGGCCAGGAGGGCGGCGTCGCGGGCGGCGAGGTCGGCGGCGAGGTCGGCGGGAAGATCGGCGGCCAGATCGGTGGCACCGTCGGCGGGACCGGCACGGGGCCGGTGACCGCGGCCATCCCGTTCGGCTCGGGCATGAAGCGCCCGACGCGCGTGTCGGGGCGCGACCCGCAGTACACGGCCCAGGCGCTCGAGGCGCGCGTCGAGGGCACGATGATCGTGCGCTGCGTCATCGACGTCGACGGCACGCTCGAGAACTGCAAGGTCATCAAGTCCTTGCCGTACATGGAAGACGCGGTGCTCTCGGCGCTCCGTACCCACAAGTACACGCCGGTCGAGTTCCAGGGGCGCCCGGTCAAGGTCAACTACGTCTTCAACATCAAGCTCGTCCCGCCGCCTCCGTAGCCCGGGGGCGCGGTCCAGGTCTGCGCGCGCGGCGCGCTTCGCTTTCGTTCGTCCCACCAGCCAGGGAGCTGAGAGTGGAATTCAGTCTATCGCAGCTATGGGAGTCGATGGGCTTCTTCGCCCGACTCATCCTGATCCTGCTCATCCTGATGTCCGTCCTGTCCCTCGTCATCATGTTCGAGCGCGCCTTCGCCTTCATGCGCACGAAGCAGGAGTCGCTCTCCTTCGCGGGGAAGGTCGCGCCGATCCTCGAGCGCGGCGACCTCGAGGGCGCCTACGCGCTCGCGAAGGGGAACGAGAAGATAGGCTACCTCGGGCGGCTCATCCGCGGCGGGCTCGGGGCCTACCACGCGAAGAAGCACGAGGCCGAGGACCTGTGCTTCGAGTCGACGGCGCGCGCGCTCGAGCGCCAGTCGCAGCGCGAGTCACACACGCTCCGGCGCGGCCTCACGACGCTCGCGAGCGTGTCGTCGCTCGCGCCCTTCGTCGGCCTCCTCGGCACGGTCGTCGGCATCGTGAACTCGTTCACGAGCATGGCGGAGACGGGGGCGGGCGGCCTCGGCACGGTGTCGGCCGGCGTCGCCGAGGCGCTCGTCGCCACGGCGACCGGGCTCTTCGTCGCGATCCCGGCGCTCGCCGTCTACAACTACATGCAGGGGTGGGTGGACGCGCGCGGGGTCGACATGGCCGAGACGGCGAACGAGCTGCTCGACATCGTCGCGTCCGACCTCAAGGTGCGCCACGCGGACGCGCGGCACGCGACCGCGGAGGAGGCCGTCGTCGGCCGCGTCCCGGCCGTGCCGCAGCCGACCTGAGCGGGGTAGCGCATGGGAATGAGCGTCGGCGGCGGCGAAGGCGGGCCGCGCGCAGAGATCAACGTGACGCCCCTCGTGGACGTCGTGCTGGTGCTGCTCATCATCTTCATGGTCGTGACCCCGATGCTCCAGAAGGGCAAGGAGGTCGACCTCCCGACCGCGCAGAACATCGACGAGGAGGTCAAGGAGGAGGAGCCGCTCATCATCTCGGTCACGAAGGACCACAAGATCTGGATGGGGCAGACCGAGCTCACGGAGGTGGGCATCGAGAAGGTCGTGAAGGACACGCTCGCGAGGACGCCGGGCCGGACGGTGCTCGTGAAGGGCGATCGGGCGCTGCCGGTGAAGGACATCCGCCTCGTGATGCACCGGGTGCAGCAAGCGGGCGCGAAGCGCGTCGGGCTCGGCGTCGACCAGCCTGGGGACAAGTGAGCCAGGGAGCATCTGGGCGATGAGGAAGAAGAACCACAATCCGTTCGTGGAGCCGCCGTCGCGGCCGACGGCGAGCATCAACGTGACGCCGCTCGTGGACGTGGTGCTCGTGCTCCTCATCATCTTCATGGTCGTGACCCCGCTCCTCGACAAGGACGTGACGGTCGCCGTGCCGAAGACGGAGCAGGTGGAGGATCCGCAGGAGGTGCCGGACGCGCAGCTCCTCGTGCGCCTCGCGAAGGACGGCAAGCTCTTCCTGAACGACAAGGAGCTCTCGCGCGACGCGTACGTCGCCGAGCTCAAGAAGCAGATGGACCTGCGCGTGGACACGTCGAAGGTGATCTTCCTCGACGCCGACGACGACGCCAACTACGGGCGCATGGTCGAGGCCATCGACCTCGCGAAGGCGGCGGGCGTGCTCGAGATCGGCATGTCCACGGACGATCTCGAGAAGCCGGGCAAGAAGACGCCCTGACGCCCGGCGCGGGCGCGAGGCGCGCCACGGCCCACGAGGCGCGCGACGGCCCACGAGGCGCGCGACGGCCCACGAGGCGCGCGACGGTCCACGAGGCGCGCGACGGCCCACGAGGTGTGCGACAGGCTCCGTGGCCTCGCGCGCGCTTCGGCCCTGGGCGCCTCGACCCTCCCTCCCGCTCGCCGGGACGGCGCCTTCCGCGCGGGCTCCCACGCGCTGCCGGCGCCATGGCGCGGACCACTGGCCGGGGCGGTGGCGCCCCGGCCGTGCGGCCAAACGAAAAAAGGGTCCCGAGTGACCTCGGAACCCTCTCTTCTTCTTCTGGTGGAGCCACGGGGAGTCGAACCCCGGACCTCTAGAGTGCGATTCTAGCGCTCTACCAACTGAGCTATGACCCCAGAAGGCCCACGTCGCCGTGGGCGACGCGCTAGGTAGCACCGCTCGCGGTCGACATCAAGGAATTTTCGTCGCCCGCTCGCGTTCCGCCCACGCCGACAGTCCCGGCGGACCGGCCACGTGGCGGCCGCCATCAGGCCTCGGGCGCGTCGATGTCGCGGATGAGCCGCATGAAGTACGTGCGCTGGAGCCCGAGGAGCTCCGCTGCGCGCGTGCGGTTGTTGTCGGTCTGCTCGAGCGCGTGGCGCAGCAGATCACGCCGGAACGACTTCACCGCGTCGTGATAGCCGAGGCCGAGCGACTCCGTGAGGCTCGTCGCGAGCTCCTCGGGCGCCGCCACCTCGAAGTGCTCGGGCCCGAGCGTACCGCGCTCCGCCCGCACCGCCGCCTGGTGCACCGCGGACCGCAGCTCCCCGACGTGCCCGGGGAACAGACGCCGCGCCAGCATCGCCCGCGTCGCCGTCGCGATCTCCTCGGGCCGCCGCCCGACCTCCCGCGCGAACGCGTCGAGCAGGAGCGGCAGATCCTCGAGCCGCTCGTCGAGCCCGGGCACGAGGACCCGGCTCGCGGCGAGCGCCCGCCGCAGCGCGTCCGCCGCGTCGCCCTCGGCCGCCCGATCCAGCGTCGCGATCGGCCGCGACGCGCCGCTCGCCGCCTGATCGAGGAGCCACGCGCAGGCCTCCGCGCCGAGGTGCTCCGCGTTCGCCACGATGTAGGCGGCGCCACGCGCGCGGCCCGCGAGCCGCTCGAGCACCGCGACCTGGCCGTCCTCCGGGAGCAGCTCCGCGTCCACGAGCGGCGTCGCGGCGCCGTCGCCGCCCTCGTCGAGCCCCGCGAACGCCCGCGCGAGGTGTCGCCGCCCGCAGCCTGGCGCCCCCTCGAGGAGCACCGGGAGCGCGGTCCCTGCGAGCGCCGCGAGCCGGTCGAGCACGTCGCGCAGCCGGTCCGAGCGCCCGACGACCCCGCTGAAGCGCCCCCCGAGCGCGGTCGCCGACCCGGGCCGCCGCGAGCGCTCGAGGCTCTCCTCCGCGCGGAGCCGCCCGGCCTCCGCGAGCTCGAGCGCCTCCTGCAGCGCCCGCTGCCCCTCCCGCTCCCGCGCGAGGCGCCGCGCGCCGTCGGCGAGGCGCGAGAGCGCGCGCATGTCGAGCCGCGCCACCGACGCCGCCTCGACCCCGACGAGCTCGATGTGGCCTCCCCCCTCGAGCGCGAGCCGGACGCCCACCTCGGCGCTCGCCGGCGTCGCCGAGAGCGCGGTCCCGACGCGCGCCACGGGCCGCCCGTCGTCCGCGCGCCAGATCCCGCCGTGCGCGCCGAGCCCCTCGCAGAGCGTCCCGAGCAGCGTCGTCGCGGGATCGCGACGATCCTCGACGAGCCGGAGCGCCGCCTCGACGAGCGCGCCGTCCGTCGCGGACAGCGGCCCGCGCCCGCCACCGAGGGCCGTCGGGTCCACCGCGTGCGCCGCCCGCGCGCCCGTGACGCGCCGCATCCGCTCGAGCCACGGCCCCTCCGCGAGCTCGTTGAACGCCGAGACGACCGTCTTCCAGCGCTCGTCGCGCCCCGCGTCCCGGTAGACGACCGCGAGGTCGTGGAGGACGGCCTGCCGCGGCCACTCGGGCAGCGTCAGGTCGCCGATGTGGGCGTAGGCGGTGTCCGCCGCGTCGAGCGCGAGCTCGAGCTCGCCCGTGAGCGCGAGGATGAGCGCGTGGTGAGCCGCCGCCGCCGCCGCCAACCCCGGGTGCCGCGGCCCCTGCCGCTCCCCGAAGCGGAGCTGCTCCGCCACCCCGAGCGCGAGCTGGAGGTAGCGCGCGTCGCGCTTCTGGACCCACACGGCCCGGAGCATCGCGAGCCGCACGAGCTCCCAGTGCGGGTTCCCGTGGCTCGCGACGCCGTCGTAGAGCATCCGCGCCTGGTCCGGGCGGCCCGCCCAGATCGCCGCGAGGCTCCGGAGCGCCGTCGACGGCGGCGCGAAGTGGCTCGTCCCCCCGGGCGCCTGGTCGCACGCCTGCAGGAGCTGCTCGGTGACGTCGAGCTCCCCCTCGAAGAGCTCGAGGCGCGCCTGCGACAGGAGCGTCGCGCGGCGGTCCCGCCCGCGGTCCGTCAGCCAGCGGCGCGCGGCGCGGCCGTCGCCCGTCATGAGCTCGCAGTCGGCGAGCGAGGCCCGGACGAGCTCTGCGAGCGCCGGATCCCCGTCGGCCTGCTCGAGCGCGAGCAGGAGCGCGTGCCGTGCCTCCCGGAGGTGCTCGATGCCGAGGTGCGCGACCCCGAGCTCGCGGGCGAGCGCGACCCGCAGCTCGCGCCGCAGGGGGCCCGCGCCCACGCTCGCGCTCGCGGCCGACAGCTTGTCGACCGCCTCGCGGTAGCGCCCAGCCTCGTTCGCGGCGATCGCCTCGGCGATGGCCAGCTCGACCCGGTCTCGCGGCCCGCTCGGCGGGCTCGTCATTCGGCGCGTCATCGGCTCGTCTCGCTCCTCGCGGCGCCCGGCATGGCGCCGCCTGCTGAGGCGGGGAGATGGCTCGGCGCGGCCTCACGAGACGGCTCGGCGGGGACGCTCCGGCGGGGACGCCCGGAGCATGATCCTTCGGATCCGGACTGTCAAAGAAAGTTGTCGCCCCCTGTATGCGATCGTGTACGTCGCCAGACCACGCGCCGGCGTGTACGCTCGCGCGCATGTCGAGCGCCCCTCCGCGCCCTCCCGACGGGCTCGTCGTCCTCCTCACCGACAACCACCTGCTCGTCGTCGACAAGCCGGCGGGCCTCCTCACCCAGGCCGCGACCGCGGGCGACGACAACCTCGTCGACCGAGCCCGCGCCTGGCTCGTCGCGACCCACGACAAGCCGGGCAACGCCTTCGTCGGCCTCGTCCACCGCCTCGACCGCAACGTGTCCGGCGTGGTCGTGCTCGCGCGCACCTCGAAGGCCGCGAGCCGCCTCTCCGACGCCTTCCGCACCCGCCGGGTCGAGAAGACCTACCTCGCCGTCGTCGTCGGCGCGCCGCCCGCGGAGGGCGTCCTCGAACACCGCCTCGCCGACGGTCCCGAGCGCGTCGCGCCGAGCCCGCAGGGGAAGCCCGCGCGTCTCCGCTTCACCCGCCTCGCCGACGACGCCCGCCACGGACTCGCCGTGCTCGAGGTCGACCTCGACACCGGCCGCAAGCACCAGATCCGCGCCCAGCTCGCCGCCGCCGGCTTCCCGCTCCTCGGCGACCCGCGCTATGGCGCCCGCTCGCCGCTCATCGCGCGGCCGGCGCTCCACGCGTGGCGCGTCGCCTTCCCGCACCCCGTCGGCGCCGCCCCCGTGAGCGTGGAGGCGCCGGTGCCCGCGGATCTCGCGCGCGTGCTCGAGCGCGTCGCCCCCGGCCGGTTTCACCCCGCGCCCTCGTGACACGCGCCCGCGAGGCCGGAGATCGCGGCCGCCGAGCCCGCCCGGAGCGCCCTCCGCTAACGGAAGTCACCGACTAAAACGTGTGTTCAGTCATGCATGGGCGCACAATGGAGCGGCACGCGAGCGCCGCCAGAGCGGCGCCCCATGCACCGGACACACGGTCGTGCAGTGCGAGACACCGCGCGGGAGGACGAGCGATGAGGACGCAGGACGAGCTGACGAAGCTGACTCGGGACGTGCTCGGCGAGGACTACGTCGAGCTCTCCATCGGCAAGTACACCCTCACCGAGGACATCGAGGAGAAGACCGCCTGGATCGTGTGCCAGCTCCACCAGGTCGGCCACGGGCCGCTCTCGGCCGTCGAGGGCAAGGGCGTCGGCTTCATCGACGCGCTCTTCTCGGGGCTCAAGCAGGCCCTCGTCTCGCACTACCCGTCCATCGGGCACATCCACTTCATCGACTTCGTCGTCGGCGGTGACTTCCGCGCCGCGAAGAAGAGCCAGGGCGCCCACACCGACGCCCCCGGCCACGTGCGCCTCACCATCGAGAACGCGGCCGGCCGCGAGTTCCTCTTCGAGACGACGTCGCCGTCGATCTCGGCGTCGTCCGTCTGCGTCGTCGTGCGGGCCGTCGAGCACTTCGTCAACGCCGAGCTCGCCGTGCTCCGCGTCTACGACTGGATCGAGGACGCGCGCAAACGGAGCCGCCCGGATCTCGCCGATACGTACATCCAGCGCCTCGCGGACCTCGTGCAGAACGCCTCCTACAGCGAGAGCATCGAGCGTCGGAAGAGCGCCGTGACCCCGTGATGGTGCCGAAGCCGGGTTGAATCCGCTCCCGCCGCGTGCGACCGTCGTCGTCGCGACCACGCAGGCGAGGAGAAGGTCCCTTGGCGATGCCGCATCTGACGAGCGCCGTGCTCGACCACGTAGCCGACGCCGTCGCGCGCGGCGTGAGCCCGCTCGTGGTGCTCGATCTCGACGGCACGCTCTACGACAACGCGCCGCGGACGCTCCGCATCATCCAGGAGTTCGCGGCGGCGCACGGCGCGCGCTACCCCGATCTCTACGAGGTCGTGACCACGCTCGCGCCGAGCGCGATGCGCTACAAGATCGCCGACACCCTCGCCGCCGCCGGCGTCGACGACCCCGCGATCCACCGAGAGATCGAGGCGTTCTGGTTCGCCCGCTTCTTCACGAACGAGTACGTCCTCTACGACCTCCCGCTCGCGGGCGCCGCCGAGTTCGTGAACCTCATTCACAGAGCCGGCGCCGTCCCGACCTACCTCACCGGCCGTGACGCCCCGAACATGCTGCAGGGCACGATCGCCGCGCTCCAGCGCGACGGCTTCCCGGTCGGCCCGATGAACACCCGCACCATCCTGAAGCACGACTTCGAGACCCCCGACGAGGACTACAAGCGCGCCGTCGTGACGCACCTCCGCCCGAGCGGCGAGGTCGTCGCGGCCTTCGACAACGAGCCGGGGCTCTGCAACCTCCTGAAGCAGAGCTTCCCCGACTCCGTGACCGTCTGGCTCGACACGAGCCACGCGCCGGGCGCCCCGGCGCTCGCCGAAGGGGTCGCGCGCATCCGACGATTCACCGAGCTGCTCCCCACCGACTGAGTTCCCGACCAAGGAGACGCCGCCATGGCCGCACCCCAGCGCCGGAGCCTCTTCCGGCACGCGCTCGTGTCGACCGCCGTGATGTTCGTCATCGGCATGTCCTGGGCGGCGCTGGACGCGGACGCCGCCGAGCCGGCGCCGACCCCGGCCGCCGAGACCGCGCCGGGCGCCCAGGGAGACGGAGCCGAGGTCGCGCCCACGCCGGGCGTCGTCCCGGCGGTCGGGGAGGGGGTGCCGGTCGCCCCCGCCGCGCCCGAGAAGAAGTCGCTCGAGGGCAAGCGCATCAAGGACATGACGTTCCTCGAGTGGCTCGAGCGGTTCGCGCCGATCGTCATCCTCCTCGCCGCCATCGTCTTCATCCTGCTGCGCCTGCCGAAGGTCGACCTGGGCCACAGCGACGCCTTCAGGCGCCGACGCGTCATGAACTGGCTCCCGCTCGGGCTCACGTACGCGTTCCTCTACATGGCGCGCTACAACCTGAACGTCGCCAAGACCTCGCTCGGCGACCTCATGCCGCTCGACGAGTTCGCCCTCATCTTCGGCGTCGGGAGCGCGGTCTACGCCATCTCCTTCGTGCTCAACGGGCCGCTCACCGACCGCTTCGGCGGCAAGCGCATCATCCTCGTCTCCGCGTTCGGCGCGGCCGTCGCGAACATCCTGATGGGCGTCGTCACGATGAACGCGCTCGCGGACGCCGCCGCGGCGAAGGCCGCAGGGCAGCCCGTCGGCGACCTCGGGGTGACCCCGATGTTCACCGCGCTCTACGCGATCAACATGTACTTCCAGAGCTTCGGCGCGGTCGCGATCGTGAAGGTCAACGCCCCGTGGTTCCACGTGCGCGAGCGCGGCGTGTTCGGCGCCATCTTCGGGATCCTCATCTCGCTCGGCATCTACTTCGCCTACGACTGGAGCGAGATCGTCGTCACGTTCCTGCCGATCCCCTGGGTCTTCTTCGTGCCCGCGCTCTTCCTCGCGGTCTTCTTCGCGCTCGACGTCTTCATGGTGCGCGACACCCCGGGCGAGGCCGGCTTCGAGGACTTCGACACGGCCGACGCGTCATCGGGCGACGATGGCCCACGGCTCCCGGTCTTCACCGTGATGAAGATGATGGCGACGAACCCCATCATCCTGACCATCGCGGCGATCGAGTTCTGCAGCGGCTTCCTCCGGCAAGCGATCATGCAGCTCTACAAGCCGTACATCAAAGCCATCGAGAACCCGGACGACCTCCTCATCTGGGTGCAGCACAACTGGGGGCTCCTCCTCTGCGCCGCCGGGATCCTCGGCGGGACCATCGCCGGCATCATCTCCGACCGCGTCTTCGACTCGCGCCGTGGCCCCGTCGCGGCGCTCCTCTACGGCGTCATGCTCGTGTCGGCCATCGTCGGGAGCCTCCTCGTCGGGACGCCGTACATCGGCTTCCTCGTCGTCTTCATGTCGATGGCCATCATCGGCGTCCACGGGATGCTCTCCGGCACGGCGAGCATGGACTTCGGCGGCAAGAAGAACGTGGGCGTCGCGGTCGGCCTCATCGACGGCTGCGTCTACCTCGGCACGGCCTTCATGTCCGCCGTGTACGGCGCCGTCCTCCCGGGCGCCGAGATCGACCCGGCCACCGGGCAGCGGGCCGACCTCGACCCCTCGAACTGGACCATCTGGCCGGTCGTCATGATCCCGGTCGCCGCCATCGGGTTCCTGCTCGCGACGCGGATCTGGCACGCGAAGCCGAAGGGCAAGGTCGCCTCTGCGCACTGAGCGCCGGCGCGCCCTCGCGCCCTCTCTGGCGCTGGTCGCCGCTGCCCTGGCGCTCGTCGCGTGCGGGAAGAGCGGCGACGACAAGGTCTCCGGCTGGCCCCCGCCCAAGGGCGAGCTCTACGAGCCGGACACCGAGCCCGTCGACACGGTCGAGCCCGACACCTACGAGCCCCCGGACACCGAGGGCGTCGCCGCGGACACGCTCGCCGACGAGCCGTGTCGCTGGCTGGTCGTCCTCGCCTGCGACCTCTACGGCACCTGGAGCGACGCGTGCGGCGAGGCGCGCGCGCACCCGCCCGACGGGGACCACGCGCCGACGCGCGTCCGCTGCGAGGAGCTCGTGAAGCGCTTCACCGAGACGGAGCTCGGGCGGGTCGGCGGCGCCTGCTACCGCTACGCGCGCGTGCTCTGCAAGGGCGAGGGCTACGAGAGCGCGGCCTGCAAGAAGGCGTCGACCGCGGCCGGGCGCCTCCCGGCCCTCGCGCAGAAGCGCACGTGCCTCGGCGACTGGCTCATGTACGAGACCCGCGAGCTCCGGCGCCGGTGATGGTGGGCGGCGATCCGCGCCGGGGGCCCGCCCGTAGCCTCACCATGCGCGCTCACCTCGCCCACGCCACGATCCTCTGCGCCCTCGTCACCTCGGCGTGCGGCGCGGAGCCCGCCGTCGCCACCGACACCGCCACCGCCACCGCGCCGCCCGGGGACACCGCGACCTCCGCGCCTCCGGACACCGCGACCGGCGACGACGGCGCCGCCGATGTCGGCGAGCGCGATGGGGACGCCGCGCCCGCGGTCGCCATCGTCGGGGC
Source organism: Deltaproteobacteria bacterium (assembly GCA_020632715.1). Taxonomy (GTDB): domain Bacteria; phylum Myxococcota_A; class UBA9042; order PHBI01; family PHBI01; genus JACKFA01. Next base: position 114,851 of record JACKFA010000008.1, on the reverse strand, counting down.
GCGCCTCCTCGGGGCGCCGGGCGTCGCGGACGGCGGGGTCGCCGTGCTCGTGCTCGAGGGCGGCGTCATCGCGCGCGTCGGCGGCGACGTGCCCGCGGGCGCCGAGGTCGTCGACCTCTCGGGGCGCTTCGTGGTGCCCGCCTTCATCGACTCCCACGTGCACCTCCTCTACCGCCCGGAGGCCGCGGAGATGCTCTCGGGCGGTGTCGGCGGCGCTGTCGACATGGCCGCGCCGGTGCGGATCTTCGACCCGGCGGCGGTCGACTTCGGCGCGCTCGAGGTCGTCGCCGCCGGCCCGATGGTGACCGCGCTCGGTGGCTACCCGACGCAGTCCTGGGGGCGCGACGGCTACGGGCTCGAGGTGCCGAACGCCGAGGCCGGGCGCGCGGCCGTCGCGAAGCTCGCCGGGCTCGGCGCCCGCTTCATCAAGGTGCCGTTCCAGGGCGAGGCGCAGCTGAGCGACGAGATCGCGGCCGCCGTCATCGACGAGGCCCACCTCCGCGGGCTCCGCGTGGCCGTCCACGCCCTCGGCGACGCGGACGCCGCGCGCGCCGGGCGCCTCGGCGCCGACATCCTCGCGCACACCCCGGTCGAGCCGCTCCAACCGGCGACCCTCGACCTCTGGGCCGGGAAGACCGTCGTCTCGACCCTCGGCGCCTTCGGCGGCGCGGACAGCACGGTCGCGAACCTGCGCGCCCTCCGCGAGCGCGGCGCGACCGTGCTCTACGGCACCGACTTCGGCAACACGACCGTCGCGGGCGTCGACCCGCGCGAGCTCACGCTGCTCTCCCGCGCCGGGCTCGACGGCGCCGCGGTCCTCGCGGCCGGGACCACCGCGCCCGCGACGTTCTGGGGATTCGCCGATCTGGGCGCGCTCGCGCCGGGGAAGGCCGCGACCTTCATGGTGCTGCGCGACGATCCGCGGGTCGTGCCGAGCACGCTCTCGTCGCCGGCGTCGGTGTGGGTCCGGGGCCTCGCGACGGGCGGCGGTGTCGGCGCGGGCGGCAGCAGGGGAGGCCGGGGTGGCTGAGGACGAGGTCGCATACTGTCTCGAGGAGGGCCTCCTCGTGAGCGCCCCCTACGACATCCCGAGCGACCCCGGCGCGCGCTGGGTGGCGACGGACGAGCACGTGCCCTGTAGCCACGTCGTGTGCCGGCGCTGCGAGAGCCCGGTCGTCGACGTGCCCGGCTTCGCGCTCCGGGCCGAGCCGTCCACGCCGAGCGAGTATGCGTCCATCTACGACGCCGTCGTGGCGGGCGGCGACGCGCCGTCGCAGAGCCCGTGGCTCACATCGAGGCTCTCGGGCGCGACGAGTCGGGTCTACGCGTGTCGCTGCGGCGCCTACAGCGTCGGCGGCACGCGCACGCTCCGCCACCACGGACCCGATCCGTGGACCTGCGGCGGGCACCCGGTCTGACCCCGATCGCGCGCCCCCCGCGCCGCCCGCGGGCGCGGGTGATTCCCGTTGACTTCCGGTCGCCTCGTGCCGCCAATCACGGCGGTGGAGGGCACTCCCTTGGGCGAACCGTCCGGCGATCTCGACCCCGAAACCGTCCCCGAACCCGTCCCCGTCGTCGTCGCGGCGCTCCTCGCGGCGGCGGAGGACGCGACGCGCGCGTTCGCCGTGGCGACGGGTCTCCGCTGCCCCGAGGGCTGCGGCGCCTGCTGCCACGACGCGCGCCCCGAGGTCACGGAGCTCGACGTCTCCCTCATCGCGCGAGACGCGGTCGCCCGCGGGGTCGGCGAGGCGCTCTTCGAGGCCGCGGTCGCGGGCGCCGACGCGCGCTGTGTCTTCTACGAGAGCGAGGATGGTGCACCGCACAAAGGGCGCTGCACGGCCTATTCTCTGCGTCCGATGCTCTGTCGCCTGTTCGGATTTGCTGCGCGACGCGGCAAGACGGGGCCGGAGCTGGCGGCGTGTCGCGTCCACCGCGCGCAGACGCCCGAGCTCGTGGCCGTCGCCGAGGAGGCCGCCCGGCGCGGCGAGGCGCCGCTCTTCGGCGACCACCAGAGCCGCCTCGATGGGCTCGACCCGGCCCGCTCCGCGACGAAGCGCCCCATCAACCAGGCGCTCGCCCGCGCGCTCGAGCGCGAGCTCACGCGCGTCGCCTACGCGGGCGAGGAGGCGGCCGCCGCGCTCCTCGATGCGCCGCCCGCGGCCCTGAACGACGACGCCGTCGAGGGCCACGACCCCGGGAGCGAGCCGGGCCGCCGCCCGCCAAGTGGCAAGCTCGCCGCCTGAGCGACGACCACCGGACGGCCCGGAGAGCGCGCGGAAGCCGGGACGCGCCGCCGCGCCCTCCGTGCCCCCTCCGTGTCTCCGCGTCTCCGTGGTCACGTCCCCGAGGGAGCGACAGACCGAGCGTCGGCCGGAGCTAAGGCGTCTTCCCGGGCTGCGACGCCTTGCACTGAGGCACGTGGTTGTCGAGGTACCCCGTGAGGTCCGACTTCGACCCGTTCTCGGCGAGGTAGCGGTCGACGTACACCCAGAACGTCTTGCAGTCGTCGAGGCGCCCCGCCGCGAGCGCGCCCTGCATGTACAGATACGACCAGAAGTGCGGCCGCGCGAGCTTCCCGCGGCACGTCTTGTCGACCTCGTCGATGGTCGTCGGGATCCCCGCGAGCCCCATCGTGCGGACGCGCCGGTCCATCACCTCGTCCATCCCGACCCGGAAGTCCATGTCGTCGTCGCACGTCGCGATGCCCTGGTAGTAGCGGGCGATGGAGCTGGTCACGTGGTCGTGCGCCACGCCGAGGAGGACCTGGATCCGCTTGTCGACCCGCTTGAACTGGCTCGACGTCGGGTACGCGTCGAGGAACGACTGCCAGGCGACCACGGCCCCCTCGATGTCCCCGTGGAGGACCGCCGCGTCCGTGACGACCTCGAGCACGCGCTCGACGTCGAGCGTCGCGATGGCGTCGCTCTTGGCGCGCTCCCGCGCCGCCGCCTCGAGGCCCTTCGCGAGCTCCTTCGCCCGCGCCGCGTAGCGCTTGTCGAGGTCGGCCGGCGTCGGCGCGAGGATGAAGTCCTCCTCGCCGGTGAGCCCATCCGCCCGCCCGAGCGCGAGGAAGCGCAGGAGGTCGAGGTCCGCCGCCTCCGAGTCGCGCGGCGGGTTCACCTTGAAGCCGACCTCCCGCGCCTTCGCCTGCGCCGCGTCCGGGAGACGGTAGTCGCGCCGCAGGTAGCCGTGCTCGCTCGTGAAGCGCTGCTCGTGGAGGTGCATGTCGGCCGACAGCGCCTCGAGGGCGTCCACGTACCCCTTCAGCGCGGTGGCGACGGCCTTCTCGCCCCCAGGCGGCACGACCGCGTAGCGCGACTTGCGCTCGACGGCCGGCGCCAGCGCGAGGCGCAGGAGCCGGAGCCGCGCGCCGGCGGCGACCACCCGCCACCCGATGACGTGCTGCGAGGCGTCGACGTCCGCGGCCTTCGCGACGCCCCCCTTCGCGAGCGCCGCCTCCGCGTCGCGGAAGAGCGCCGTCGCGCCCTCGTCGAGCGCGCTCGTCCGCCGCTCGCGCGCCTTCTCGAGGCGGGCGAGGAAGTCGTCCCGCCGGACCCGCGCGAGCGCGAACAGCGGCGAGCGCGACACGACCTTCTTCATCCGCTCGGCGGCGCCCTGGTAGTCGCCCTTGTCCGCGAGGTCGAGGCCGCGCGCGTACTCGAGGAGCGCGTCCACGTCCTTCACGCGCGTCTGCGTGACCACGCCCGGCCGCGCGGTGCGCGACAGGGCGTCGAGGAAGCGCCCCACGAGCTGCTGCTCGAGCTCGAACACGTCGTTCTTGTTGCCCGCGACCTTGTCCGCGACCACGACCTCCCCCGTCGCGAGGTCGATGAGGCGCATGTCGATGCGCATCTGCGGGTCGAACGCCGCGAAGGCGCCCGTGACCGCGTGCGTCGCGCCGAGCCCGTTCCCGATGGCGACGGCGGTCTTCGGGTCGAAGTAGCTCTTCTTCTGGAGCGCGAGCTCGGCGAGCACCGCCTCGAGCTTCTCGCGCTCGACGACCGTCAGGTTCGGCGCCTGCGAGAGGTCCGTCACCATCATGTCGGCGAAGCCCTTCTGCAGGACGTCGAGCTTCTCGTCGCCGGTGTTGTTGTCGAAGTAGAGGACGGCGATGCGCGGCTGCGTCGGGTCGGCCGCCCGCGCGGCGACCGGGCCGACGAGCGCGGACGCGACGAGCGCGACGGACGCGGTGAGCGCGACGCGGCAGGGGGTGATCACCATGCGCGGGCCTCCTTCTTCTTCTCACGGCTCGGGAGCGGTTCTCTCCGGCAATACACCGAGCGCCCCCGCGCGGGGAAGCCCGGAGCGCCCCGGCAGCGGCCAGGCCGCGCTCGCCGCGCGATCCCCCGGGCCGCGCTAGCGCGCGTCGGGGGGCGTCGTCGGGAGCGCGGTCGACGTGAGCGCCGCGTCGCCTTCGCCGTGCTCGACCGGGAAGCGGAACACGACCTCGCCGTCGAGCAGCATCCCGTGCTCACGCCGCGCCACGTCGTACCAGCCGGCGCCCCCCTCGAGGCTCCTGAGCTCCTGCTCGAGGACGCTGTTGTCGCGCTTCTCGCGCGCGACGAGCGTCTGCATGCGCGCGTGGTCGCGCTCGAGCATCGTGAGGCGCGCGCTGCGGGAGGGGTTCAGGAGGTGCAGCGCGACGATGCCGAGGCCCATGCCGAGGAGCAGGACCACGGCGAGAACCTTCATGAAGCGGGTGGTGGGGGCTTCGAACATCGAGTCCGGGACGGGCAGATCGCGGCCCACACGAGCGACGGGGCCGAGCGCATCGTAGGGCCCGAGGATCCCGACCGCCAATAAATCGTCGCGCTCAGAGCGCGGAAATCGCGGGGATCGTCGCGATCGCCCGCGCGCGACCGCGGAATCGCCGGCCCCGCACCCGCTGTTGTACGGTGCCATCAAGGGAGCCGCTCGTGAGGGAACGCAGGAGCCATCGACGTCTCGTGACCGTCGCCGTCCTCGTCGGCGCCGTCGCCGCCGTCGCCGCGCTCGCAGGAGGCGACAGCCCGCCCCCCGAGCCGCCGCGCGCCGCTGCCTCCACCCCGACCACCGGCCGCGACGAGGACCCGGCGAGGGTCGCCGCGCGGCAGAAGCGCCGCGCCGAGGCCCGCCTCGACCGCTACCTGAGCCGCACCGTCGGCGAGACGCGCCCCCTCGAGGTCACCGTGCGCGACTGCAAGCAGGCGCCCGCCGCGGGCGCGGACGTCGTCGTCTACGACGCCGCCGGGGTCGAGGCCGGCCGCGGCGTCGCCGACGCCGACGGGCGCGTGGCGCTCCGCGTGTCGAAGGGCGCCACGGTCACGGCGCTCGCCTCGCTCGGCCCCCGCGAGGGCGGCAGCGTCCCGACCGTCGAGGAGAAGCTCACCGTCGGCATCTGCCCGGGCGCGACCGTGCTCGGGCGCGTCGTCGACCGCGCCGGGAAGCCGGCGCCCGGGACGCGCGTCGTCCTCGGCGACGGCCTCGACGAGGCCGAGGCCGACGAGCGCGGCGAGTTCGTGCTGACCGACGTCGACCTCGTCGCGACCGGGCTCTCGGCCGCCGGCCCCGCGGGGAGCGTGGACGCCGCGTTCTCCCCGCCGCTCGCCCCCGGCGAGCAGCGCGAGCTCACGCTCCGCCTCGAGGTCGGCCAGCGCCTCGTCGGCTGGGTCGTCGACCACCGCGGCGACGGCGTCGTCCGCGCCCAGGTCACCGCGCGGGCCTTCGACGACCGCGTCGTCGGGCGCACCACCACCGACCGCCACGGCCGCTTCTGGCTGAAGGAGCTCCCGCCGGGCGGCATCACCCTGGTCGCCGAGAGCGCGCGCGACGGCGCCGCGAGCGTCTACATCCCCGAGGACCACGGCCAGGACGACGTCGTCATCACCCTCGCCCCCGCCGGGCTCCTGCGCGTCGACATCGCCGGAGGCGGCACCGCGCGCGTCGTCGCGGGCGACGTGGCCGCGGAGACCTCGACCCTCGCGACCGTCGCGAGCGGCGGCGCCGTCTACCTGCCCGCGCCCGCCACCTATGACGTCATGGTGGGGGAGGGCGAGTCCGAGCGCGTCTGCGGGCACGTCCTGCTCGCCCCGGGCGCCGAGCAGCGCGTCCGCTGCGGCGCCCCCGGCGTCGCCGTCGTCGTCGGCCGCGTCGTGTCGCGGGAGACGGGCGACCCGGTCATCGGTCTCCCCGTCACGGCGGCCGTCGAGCGCGAGCTCTACCCGGTCTCGACCGACCCATCGGGCCGGTTCCGCGTCGAGGTCACGGTCGAGCGCACGGAGTCGGGCCTCCTCCGCGCCTCCAACTGGGACGAGCTGTGGGCGCCCGGCGACCGCCGCAACGTCCCGTTCGTGCCAGGCGAGACGACCGACCTCGGCGACATCGCGCTCGACCCGATGTCCGCGGTCGCCGGCCTCCGCGCGCGCGGCCCCTACGGCGGCATCGGCGGCGAGCTCGCGACGGTCGAGGACGGCATCATGCTCGCGCGCATCGTGGCCGGCGGACCGCTCGACGCGGCCGGCGTCGTCGCGGGGGACGTCATCGTCGCCATCGGCGACGCGACGAGCGGCTACCTGCCGGCGACGGAGGCCGTGCGCCTCCTCCGCGGCGAGGCCGGCTCCCGCGTGAAGCTGCGGCTCCGCGGCGTGAACGGGGTCATGCGCGACGTCGAGCTCGAGCGGAAGGTCATCGACCTCGGCCACAGCGGCTGGGTCGACTGACGCCTCCTCAGGGAGACTTCGGCGGCGGGGATCCCGCCCCCTGATGCTCGTACGGGAACCAGATGTTCCGGAAGCCCGTCTCCTGCAGCGTCCCGACCACGTCCATCATCGTCTGGTAGCTCGCGTCCTTCTCGCCGCGGATGGCGACCGCCGCGTCGGGCCGCCGCTCGAAGAGCGCCGCGAGGCGCTTCTTCAGCTCCGCCTGGCTCACCTTCTGGCTCGGGTCGAGGTCGGGCGCGTCGAGCGGGCGGTCCGCCGGCACCTCGAGCAGGAACATGTCGCCGTCCTTCGTGATGAAGACGGTCGTCTTGTCCGTGCTCACCTCGATCTGCTCGGCCGAGGAGGTCGGCAGGTCCACGACGAAGGCGTACTCGTTCTTCTTGAAGGTCGTCGTGACGAGCAGGAAGATGATGAGCAGGAAGACGACGTCCACGAGCGACGTCACCTCGAGCGTCGCGAGCGTCCGCCGACCCCGCGCTCTCGCGCCGCCGCGGAAGTTCACGCCTCGCCCTCGGCGTCGTCCTCGACCGGCGCCTCCCCCTTGACCCCGGCCGGCACCATGAGGTCGAGGAGGGCGAGGCTCTTCGCCTCGAGCTCCTGCGCGAAGCGATCGATGCGCGACTCGACGTAGCGGTACGCCACGTACACCGGGATGCCCACCGTGAGGCCGGCGCCCGTCGTGTAGAGCGCCTCCTTGATGCCCCCCGAGAGCCGCGCGATGTCGGGCGTCACCGCCCGCTCGACCTCGTAGAACACCTCGATCATGCCGGTGACCGTGCCGAGGAGGCCGAGGAGCGGCGCCACCGCGGCCACCGTCGCGAGCACGTTCACCCACGACTCGAGCCCGCCGATCGCGACCGCGCCGGACTCCTCCATCGCCTCCTTCGCCGCCGCGCGCCCGCGCCGCCGCTTCTCGAGGCCGGACGCCGTGATCCCCGACAGGAGCGTCCGCTGCTCGCGGCAGAGCTGGGCCGCGCGCGCCGCGTCGCCCGCGCGGAGGTGGTTCTCGAGCGCCGTGAACAGGGACTGCGGCGCGATCACGCTCCGCCGGAGCGCGATGAGGCGGTCGATGAACGCCGCGGCCGCCACGAGCGACGCGCCGAGGATGACCCACATGAGCGGGCCACCGCGTTCGAAGAGCTCAGCGAGATCCATGCAGGTCCTTTCGTCGTGTCGTCATCGGACCGGGCGCGGGGCGGGGCCGGGCGCGAGGGGCCGCGAGGAGCGCGGCGGCGCCGAGGTTCTCGGCCCGTGGCGAGAGACCCGGGCCCGAAGCGAGCGCCATGCTGACACCACCGGCGGCTCGCGCCAAGCGGGGAGCGCGCGACGCGCGGTGGCGGGCGGGCCCCGGGACGATCCCGTCGCCCGCCGGGATCACAGCTCGAGCCCGAGGGTGAAGGTCGTGCCGTGCCCGGGCTCGGAGCTCACGGTGAGCGTCCCCTGGTGCTCGTCGACGATCTTCTTGACGATCGCGAGCCCGAGCCCGGTGCCGTTCTTCTTGCCGAAGGTCGCGAACGAGTCGAAGAGCCGCCCCTCCATCTCCCGCGGGATCCCGGGGCCGGTGTCGCCGAACGAGAAGAGGACCTGCCCGTCGCGCTCCTCGGCGCGCACGGTGAAGCGCCCGCCGCCGTCGCCGTTCATGGCCTCCTTCGCGTTCCGCGCGAGGTTGAACACCGCGCGCAGCATCTTCGCCGAGTCCATGCGGACGGCGCCGCGGTAGTCCGCGTCGACCTCGAGCTCGATGCCGGTGCCGGCGAACTCGGCCTCGAGGAGCTCGCTCACCTCGGCGAGGAAGTCCTTCACGTGCACCTTGCGGAGCAGCACCTGCGACTCGCCGCGCGCGAACGCGAGGAGCTCCTGGATCATCGCCTGCACGGCGTCGATCTGCCGCTTGATGAGCTCGCGGTGCTGCTGCCGGACGGCGGCGTCGTCCTCCTTCGCGAGGAGGCGCGCGTAGCCGCCGATGATGGTGAGCGGCGTCTTCAGGTCGTGTACGACCCCCGAGAGGGTCTGCCCGATGGCGGCGAGGCGCTCGGCCTTCCGCTCCTCGAGGATCGTCCGCGCGAGGGTGATGGACAGCCCCATGCGGCTCGCGATCATCCCGAGGATGCGGATGTCGCGCTCGTCGAAGGCGCGCGGGTCGCGCGTGCGGTTCAGCAAGAGGAGGCAGCCGAGCCCGCCGTCCGGCCCGTGGATCGGCAGGCAGACCGCGTTGTGGACGATGAGCTCCGGCGGGAGCGGGAGCCCGAGCGAGTCGGCCCGCGCGCTCTCGGAGGAGCGGAGCGAGCGCGGCTCGTTCGACCGCATGCAGTCGCCTGGGAGCGTGCCGTCGACCGCCACCCGCGCGCCGAGGAGCCAGGGGGCGCCGTCGCCGAGCACGCGGTCGGCGACGAGCGCGTTCTCGCCTTCGTCGTAGAGGAGCACCGCGGCGGCCGTGCACGGGTACTCGCCGATGACGTGCTCGAGCGCGCCGGACAGCGCGTCGTCCTGCGTCATCGACATGGCGGCCGCCCGCTCGACGCGGAACAGCAGCTCGATCTCGGCGGTGCGCTCCTCGAGCTTCAGCTGCGTGTCGAGGAGATCGATGTTCTTCGACACGACGTCGAGGTAGAGGCGCGAGTTCCGGATGCACACCGCCGCCTGGCCGGCGATGGCGCGCAAGAGCCCCTCGTCGGCCGTCGTGAAGTAGCCGTCGTGCTTGTTGAGCACCTGGATGACGCCGAGGCTCTGCCCGTTCATGTCCTGGAGCGGGCAGCAGAGGATGCTCTCGGTGCGGTAGCCGCTCGCGCGGTCGACCGCCGGGTCGAAGCGCGTGTCCTTGTAGGCGTCCTTCACGTTCACGGCGCGGTTGTGCTGCGCGACCCAGCCGGCGATCCCCTGGCCGACCTTGAGCTCGATGGTCTGGATCTGCCCGCCGCTCGTGCTCTTCGACAGCATCGTCTCGCCGTCGTCCTGCAGGATGTAGAGCGTCGAGCGGTCGGCCCCCATGATGGCGGTCGCGCGCTTGATGATCTCGACCAGCACGCGATCGATCTGGCGGTCGGTCGCGAGGATCTGGCCGATCTCCTGGATCCCCTTGAGCTTTCGCTGGAGGAGCATGTTCTCGCCGCGGAGGAGGCGCACCTCCTCCTCGAGGGCGTCGCGCGGGAGCACGGCCACGTCGTCGGGGGCGAGGTCGTCGTAGATGCTCAACTAATGCGCCTCCAGCCAGGTCGCGCCGACGGCGGCGTTGACGACGAGCGGCGCGTCGAGGGCGATGACGCCGGCCATCTCGGCCTTCGCCGTCGCGACGAGCTCCTCGGCGCGCGCGGCGGGCACCTCGAAGACGAGCTCGTCGTGCACCTGCAGGAGGAGCGAGGCGCCGGGGATCTCGCGCCGGAGCCGCTCGTGGAGGGACACCATGGCGATCTTGATGATGTCCGCGGCGCTCCCCTGCACCGGCGTGTTGATGGCCACGCGCTCGGCGGCCATCGACGCCATGCGGTTCCGCGAGCGCAGGTCGCCCACCATGCGCACGCGCCCGAAGAGGGTCTTCACGTAGCCGCGGAGGCGCGCCTCGTTCAGCACGTCCTCCTTCCAGCGGCGGATCCGCGGGTAGCGCGCGTAGTACGCGTCGATGTAGTCGCGGGCTTCGGCGCGCGTGATGCCCTGCTCGCGGGATAGTCTGGCGGCGCTCATCCCATACAGGATGCCAAAGTTGATGGCCTTCGCCATCCCCCGCTGAAGCGCCGTGATGTCACCCTCGGGGACGCCGAGCATCTCACTCGCCGTGCGCCGGTGGATGTCGGCGCCGTCGACGAAGCCGCGCGTCATGCGCTCGTCGCCCGACAGGTGCGCGAGGATCCGGAGCTCGATCTGGCTGTAGTCGGCCGAGACCAGCAGGTTCCCGTCGGCCGGCACGAACGCGGCGCGGATCCGGCGCCCCTCCTCCGTGCGCACGGGGATGTTCTGGAGGTTCGGGCTCTCGCTCGAGAGGCGCCCCGTCGCCGCCACGGCCTGGTTGAAGAGGGTGTGGACGCGCCCGGTCTCCTTCCGCACGAGCGCCGGCAGGACGTCCGTGTAGGTCGACTTCAGCTTCTGCACCTTCCGCCACTCGAGGACGAGCGCCGGGAGCGGGTGATCGTGGCTCTCCATGAGCTCCTCGAGCACCTCGCTGTCGGTCGACCAGCCCGTGCGCGTCTTCTTGACCGTCGGGAGCCCGAGGTCGGTGAAGAGCACGTCCCCGAGCTGCTTCGGGGAGCCGATGGCGAACTCCTTCCCGGCGGCGGCGTGCGCCTCGGCCTCGAGCACGCGCGCCCGCGCGCCGAGCTCGGCCGAGAGCTCGTTCAGGAGCGCCACGTCGACCTTGACGCCCGTGAGCTCCATGTCCGCGAGCACCCGCGCGAGCGGGAGCTCCACGTCGTCGAGGAGGGCCGCGCTCGCCTCGAGCTCGGCGAGGCGCGGGCGCAGGGCGTCGGTCGCCGCCACCGTCAGCTGCGCGCGCTCGCACGCCCAGGGGGCGAAGTTCTGGACGGGGACCTGCTCGGGCGGCTCCTGGCGCTTCCCGCTCCCGGCGATGGCGCTGTAGGCGACGGCCTCGTGGCCGAGGGAGCCCTTCGCGATGTTGTCGAGCGAGTGCTCGAACTGGCCTGCGTCCGCGAGGTAGCTCGCGAGCATCGGGTCGAACGTGACGCCGCGGAGCTCGAAGCCGTGGCGCGTGCCTGTCTCGATGGCGGTCTTCACGTCGGTGACGAGCTTCTCCTTCGCCGGATCGGCGAGGAGGGGGCCCAGGCGCGCGAGGACGGCGGCCGCGTGGAGCTGCCCGCGCGGCTCGAGGGTCCAGTGCCCGAGCGGCACGTACCAGGCGCGCTCGAGGTCGGTCGCGAAGGCGAGCCCCACGAGCCGCGCGGCGACCGGGTGCACGTCGCTCAGGAACGCCTGGAAGGCGAAGCGCTCGCTCGCCGCGAGCGCGCGGCCGAGCGCGTCGAGCTCGGCCTCGGTCTGCACGGTCGCGAACCCGGTCTGCACGAGCTCGGGGCCCTCGGGGACCGGCTCCTCCTCGACGTAGCGCACGGCGAGCCCGGTGAACTCGAGCTTCGTGAAGAGCTCGTTGAGCGCCTTGTTGTCGGGGGGCCGCCGCGCGAGATCCGCGAGCCCGCCGGGCAGATCGAGGGCGACGTCCCGCCGGAGCGAGGCGAGCTCGCGCGAGAGCAGCGCGTCCGCCCGGTGCTCGGCGAGGGTCTCGCGCCGCTTCCCCTTCACCTCGTCGAGGCGCTCGTAGAGCGCGTCGAGCGTCCCGAACTGCTCGAGCAGGGTGCACGCGGTCTTCGGGCCGACGCCGCGGACGCCGGGGATGTTGTCGGAGCTGTCGCCCATGAGCGCGAGCAGGTCGAGCACCTGCGACGGCCGGACGCCGAGCTTCGCGACGACGCCGGCCTCGTCGTAGCGCACGTTCTTCATGGTGTCGTAGAGCACGCACTCGGCGTCCACGAGCTGCATGAGGTCCTTGTCGGAGGAGACGATGACGGTGTCGACGTCCTCGTCCTCCGCCATGCGCGCGAGCGTGGCGATGACGTCGTCCGCCTCGAAGCCGTCGACCTCGAGCGCCGGGATCCGGAAGGCGCGCGTGATGTCGCGCACGAGCGGGAGCTGCGGCACGAGGTCCTCGGGCTTCTCGGAGCGGTTCTCCTTGTAGCGCGGGTAGATCTGCTTCCGGAAGCTGTCGCCCGGCGGGTCGAAGACGACGGCGAGGTAGTCGGGCGCCTCGTCCTCGATGAGCTTCAGGAGCATCTGCGTGAAGCCGTAGAGCGCGTTCGTCGGGAAGCCGTCGCGCGTCGCGAGCGAGCGGATCGAGTAGAACGCGCGGAAGATGTAGCCCGACCCGTCGACGAGGTAGAGCGTCTCGCGCTTCTTTGCCGCGGGCTTCCCGCCCTTCGCGGTGGTGGCGGCGGCGGCGGTCACCCGGGGCGCTTCTTCTTGGGCTTGCACTCGAGCGCGTCCTCCGCGGTCGGGGCCTTCGTGAGGCAGTCGACGAGGTGCGCGTCCCAGGCCTCGACGCAGGCCGAGACGAAGCGCGTCTCGAGCTCGGGGTCCGAGCTCTGGCGCTCGGCGATGCCCTGGAGGTGCGCGAACGCGGCGCGGCACGGGGGGCGGTGGTCCGGGTCGCAGGCGCCGAGCGCGCCCCCGAGCGCGCCGAAGAGGGCGGCGCCGGCGACGGCTGCTCTGAGGCGGCGGCGGGCGAGCCGGCGCGACGGGGAGGCTGGGACCACGGGGCGATTATAGCAGGCGCCGCGGGGCGGACGTCACGCGCGAACTGGCGCGTCGGGTGTCAGGGCGTGAACGTCGCCGTGTTCAGGACGATCCCGCGGTCGTCGACGTGCTCCACCGTGAGCGTCGGCGTGGCGCCCCGGAGGTCGACGGTGAAGCGCCCGTAGTTGCGGCTCCCGGAGAGGAAGGGGAACTGCGCGGGGCTGCCCGTGAGCTCGATGATGGAGAGGGCCGGGTTCAGGTGGGCGATGGGGCCCACGAGGACCTCGTTCATCGCGGCGAACTCGCCGCCCGGCGGGTCGAGGTGCGTGACGGCGGCGAAGTGGTGGTCGCCCGCGACCCAGAGGACGCCGGTGACGCCGTCGTCGGCGACATGGGAGAGGATCTTCCGGCGCTGGACGGCGTAGCCCTCCCAGCGGTCGTCCGCCCCGAGGTAGAGCGGCGGCCAGTTCGTGATGGGGACGCCGTTCAGGATGACCTTGAACGCGGCCGGCGACGCGGACAGCTCGGCCATGAGCCAGTCGGCCTGGGCGTGGCCCAGGTACTGCTCGTCGGCCGTGCCGCGCGTCGACTTCCGGCGCTCGGCGCGGCCGTCGATGACGAAGACGTCGAGGGCGCGCCCGAACGAGAGCTTGCGCCAGTAGCGCCCGGGGTGCGCCGCGTCGCGCGGGACGGCGACGTGCTCCTCGAAGGCCTGCCGCGCGAGCGCCAGGCGGTCGGCGGGGAAGGTCTCGGGATCCCAGTTGTTCTCGACCTCGTGGTCGTCCCAGATCGCGACGACGGAGGTGCTCCGGAAGAGCGCGTGGTAGCTCGGCTGCGTCAGGTTCTCGCGCCAGCGCTCGCGGTACGCGGCGAGCGTCAGCGAGTCGTCGGCGTAGGTCGTGTCGCCGAGGAGCGCGAAGAAGTCGAGCTCGTCGGCCGCGGCCCAGCCGAGGCAGTCGAAGGGGCGCAGATCGTAGCGCGCGCAGGACGAGGCGCCGAAGACGACGACGTCGCCTTCGTTCGCGGCGGGCGCCGTCTTGAAGCGGCCGACGGGGCTCCGCGCGTCGCCGAGGACGAAGACGAAGGCGTAGGCCGTGCCGGGCTCGAGGACGCCCGCGAGCGCGAGGTGGACGAAGCCGCCGTCGGCCGTGGGCGCGGGCCCCTTCCACGCGACGTCGCCTGCGCCGCTCGCGTCGTCCGGGGCGAAGACGACGGCGGTCAGCGCGGCGTCGCCGGTGTAGCGGGTCTGGAGGACGACGCCCGAGGGCGTGGGATCGCCCGACTGCACCGCGTAGGGGAAGGCGCCGGGCTCCTCGCGGACGGCGTTCGGCGCGAAGCGCTCGGGAGGCGGCTCGGCGGTGTCGGGCGTGGTGTCCGGCGGGGTCGTGTCCGGGGCCGTGTCGGCGAGCGCGTCGGGCGCTGTGTCCGGGGCGGTGTCGGCGGCGACGAGCGCGTCCTCAGCGGTGTCCTCGGCGGTGTCCTCGGCGGCGTCGAGCGCGTCGGGCGCGGCGTCGGCGCCACCCCGGAGCGCCTCGTCGCCGCACGCGGCGAGGCCGAGGGCGGCCACAGCACCCGTCGCGAGGAAGGCGCGGCGTGAGAGGTGGCCCCGCTCGGGCCTCGGGTCGTCGTCGTCGGTCACGGCGGGACGAGGCTGCCCGAGGCGGACGCCACCGCGCAAGGGGCGTTACCGCCCACGGGCGACGGCGGTGTAAGGTGCGCGCGATGGGAGCGACCCCCGAGGAGCGCGCGGCGCGCGTGAAGCACCACGCCCGCGAGGTCGGCTTCGACCTCTGCGGGGTGGCGCCGGTGGCGCTGCCCGAGGCCTTCGCGCGCTACGCGGATCAGATGGCGGCGGGCTATGGCGCCGAGATGGGCTGGCTCTTCGAGCGCCCGGAGCTCCGCGAGGACGCGCGGCGCGTGTGGCCGACGGCGCGCTCCGTCATCGCGCTCGGCGTGAGCTACGCCTCCGACGTGCCGGGCTACCGCGCGGCGCCGCCCGCCCCCGACGAGGGCTGGATCGCGCGCTACGCGCAGGGGAAGGACTACCACGCGCACGTCCGGAAGCTGCTCATCGCGCTCGTGCAGCGCTTCGAGGCCGACCCGCTGCTCCCGGGGGCGAGCACCGACCACCGGATCTTCGTCGACACGGGGCCCGTCCTCGAGAAGGCGTACGCGCAGGCAGCCGGCGTCGGCTGGATCGGGAAGAACACCCTCCTCCTGAACCGCCGGCAGGGCTCCTGGACGTTCCTCGCGGTGGTGCTGACGCCGCTCGAGCTCGCGCTCGACACCCCGGGGACCGACCACTGCGGCTCGTGCCGGCGCTGCCTCGACGTGTGCCCGACGGACGCCTTCCCGGCGCCCTACGTGCTCGACGCGCGCCGCTGCATCGCCACGTGGACCATCGAGAGCGCCGAGCCCGCCGAGGTCATCGACCCGGAGGCCCTCGGGAGCCACGTGTTCGGCTGCGATCTCTGCCAGGAGGTCTGCCCGTGGAACCGGAAGGTGCTGCCGACGCGGCAGGCGCCCCTCCGGCCGCGCCCGGAGAACGTGCGCCCGAAGCTCGCGGCGCTCGCCGCGCTCGACGAGGACGCGTTCAAGGCGCGGTTCCCGAAGTCGGCGGTGCGGCGGGTCGACGCCCGCCGGATGCGCGAGGTCGTGGCGATCGTGCAACGGCGAGCGTCGTCGCCCCCGGGTGAGGGCGAGGAGAGCCCGTAGCCTACTCGCAGAGGTACTCGACGCAGGTCTGGCCGTTGCTGCAGTCGCTGTCCTGCTCGCACTCGAGCTCGACGCAGGACCCGCTCGACACGCGGCAGACCTGGGCGCCGGGGCAGTCGTAGTCGACCTTGCAGCCGGAGTCGGACTCGCACGCGAGGCCGCCCGCCGTGAGGCCGACGAGGCCGATGAGTCCGAGGGCGACGAGCAGGTGCCGCATGGCTGAGCGCTCCGTGCGTGGGTCCGGCGCCGGGAGATCCGACGCCGCCGACCCGCATTGGCTAGCACGATTCCGGCGACGAAAAAAGCCGACCCGGCGAGGCGCGTGGCCTGGCCGGGTCGGCGTTCGGATTCCCCAGGATTCTCATCTCGTCGGGCGGCGCTCCATCCCCAGCCGCCCGTCAGGAGCTCGGCTGCTACCGGCCGCGACGACCGCCGCCGTGCGTGCCGCGCGGGGCGGCCGAGCCACCGCGCGAGCCGCCGCGCGAGCCGCGGGCGCTGCCGCTCTCGGAGCCGCGGCGACGCTGCGGGGTGCTCGCGCTCCCGCCGCGGCGCTGGTTATTGCCGCCCGGGGCCGGCGTGGCGCTGCCACCGCGGCGACCGTGGTTGCCCTGGTAGCCGCCGCGCGAGCCGCCGCTCCGGTGGGCCCGGAGCCGCCGAGCCGCCGCGCCGGGCCGGGGCGCGTGCGAGCCGCCGCGCCGGGCCGGAGCCGCGTGGGCGCCGCCGCGACGGGCCGGGGCCGCGTGGCGACCGGCGCGCGGGTTGCCCCAGCGAGCCGAGCGGGCGAACGACCGGGCGCGGTAGTGGCGACCGCGGTAGACCGGGCGGTACGGGCGCCCGCTGTAGTAGAGCTGCGCGCGCGGCACCCAGCTGTAGCGGCCGTTCCAGAAGATCCGGTAGCGCCCGCCGCGCACCTCGACGACGCGCGCGTCGTACCAGGTCGTGCCCCAGTAGTACTGCACGAGCGGCTGGTCGACGGTGTAGACGTAGTCGGGCTCGTCGATGGCGCGCACCTGCGAGGCGTCGACCCACTCGTCGTACTCGGACGTGCTGTTCAGGTAGTGGACGAGGTAGCTGTTCCCGCTGACCTGCAGGATCTGCGCGGGATACCAGCCGTCACCGGCCCAGACCTCCACGGTGTCGGCGTCGATCACGTACTCGGCGTATCCGTCGTCGTACGGCTGAGCGGACGCCGTGGCCCCGAGGGCCATGACACCGAGGGTGGCGAGGGCGAGAAGGAGAAGCGTTCGGCGCATGTGGAGACCTCCAGGGGATCGTTCGCGTCACCACGCTCTGTGTGGCGACCGGCGGGGTGGACGGTGGAGCGCGGCGGATGTTCTCTCGACGACGCAGATTTTTTCGGGCTCGCAGGCGGGTCAGGGGGCGGAGACGCCGTCGTGGTGCGGGTCATCGTCGGGTGACCCGCCTCCGGGGCCGCGGCGATCGACGCGCGCGGCTCGCGCGCCGGCTCCCGGCATGGCGGTCAGGGCTCGAGCTTGCTCGGGCTGCCGCAGTCCAACATCTCCTGACCCATGTAGGGGTTCTCGAGGGCATCGGTGAGCTGCACCCACTTCTTGTACCCCTTCGCCATCGGGCAGCGGAAGACGTAGGTCCCCTCGGCGAGCTCCGGATCGGCGACGAGCTGCTCGATATAGGCCTTGGACGCCTCGCCGAAGGCCACGCGCGCGGCGGCGATGTCGCCGGCACCCTCGACGCCCTTCGCCCCCGCGACGACCCCGGCGCTCGCGCCGTCCGCGGCCGCGAGCTTCCCGGCGGCGGCCTTCGCCGCGGCGAGATCGTCGTTCGCGAGCGCCGCGCGGAGCTGCTCGTAGGCGCCGACGAACGGGGCCTTCCCGGCGGCGTCCGCGGCCTTCACGACGTGCCCGGCGCCCTCGGCCGGCGATGGGGCGCTCTCGCTCGCGTCCCCGCTCTTGCAGGCCGAGGCGGCGAGGGAGAGGGCGGCGAGCGCGGTGAGGGCGACGAGGGAGATGCGGATGCGGGTCATGGCGGCGAGCTCCTCTGGCCGGCTCCGGGCCGGCGCGTGGCCCGATGCATAGCCAAGAGGGCCGCGCGCGACAAGGCCGCCCCGCGGTCACCGGACGACGGCACCGCTCCCGATCCGGAGGAACAGGGCGAAGCCCTCGCCCGGGATCTCGCGCGCCGCCGCGCTCGCCGTGTCGATCCACTGGAGCTCGAGCCCGGCCATGAACGCCGCGTGATCGAAGAAGAGCCGCACCTCGGCCGTGAGCGGCGAGAAGAGATCGCGCCCGTTCGCCGACAGCGGCTGGATCGGGGTCAGCCGCGCGAAGACGCCCACGCTGCCGTCGACCGGGGCCCGGCTGTAGACGAGCGACGCCGCGAGCCCCGAGTTCTCGGTGATCGGCCCCGACACGCCGTGCCAGCCGACGAGCAGCCCGAGGCGCGAGCTCTCGTCGAGGTCGACGCCGTACCCCGCGTCGATCTGCGCGGTCACGGCGGAGCCCCCGTAGCGCGCCGCCGAGGACGTGCGGTCGGCGGCCTCCGAGAGCCCGTGGACGAGGTCCCACGCGAAGCCGAGGTGGAAGCGGTAGAGCCAGCCGGCGTCGACCCCGAGGAGCCCGCCGAAGTCGAAGCCCATCGCGAAGCGCGGCGACGGCGCCGGGAGCCCCTCGGGCGTCTCCTCGACGTCGCGCCAGCTCAGGATCCCCGTGACGCCGTACCAGAGCATCGCGAAGCCGCCCGTGTCGCCGACCTTCGGCGGCAGCGACGGCGGCGCGGGCGTCGCCGCGACGGCGTCGGCCACCGCGACGAGGAGCGGCGCGAGGGGGGCGACGTCGTCGACGCGGGTCGGCCCCTGGATCCCGAAGTAGAGCGCGCGATCGCCGACCACCTTGCACACGGTGACCGTCTCCGCGCCGCCCACGAGGAGGGTCGGCCCCGGAGAGAAGCCCGGCGGGAGGCCGGTCGGCGGCGGCCCTCCCTTCGCCGTGAGCGCGGCGTCGAACGGGCTCGCGGCGCAGGTCGCGAGGCCGGTGGTCAGGACCTCGACGCTCCGCTCGGGGTAGCGCGGCGCGACGCGGTAGAGGACGTCCGTGTGCGCCTTCTCGCGCTCCCCGACGACCCAGACCCAGCCATCGGCGGGCGGGGTGAGCGTGGCTCCGACGCGCGCGAGGCGGAGCTCCCGCGCCGGATCGTGGGCCGCGCCGCCGGCCGGGGTCAGGCGCGCAGGCTGCGCCGGCCCCGTGTGGCGGGTCCGCCAGGCGCGGGTCACGGCGGCGACGACCGGGGAGGCGGCGAAGGCGAGGAGGGCGTCGCGCGAGTCCGCCGCGGGGACGCGATCGGGGATGACGAGGTAGGCCAGGAGGGCGTCGTCGTCGCCGGGGCGGGCGGCGCAGAAGGCCATGGCGACGTGGTGTTCGCCGTCGTCGGCCGTGAGCTCGCCGCCGCGCGCGATCCAGAGCTGCTCGTGGAGCACGACGTCCGCCTGCCACGCGAGGGAGACGCCGCTCCCGGCCACGGCGGCGCCGCAGCTCCCGCCGGCCGCGGGGCCAGGCACGAGCCAGAGGCTCATGCCGATCTCGTCGCCGACGATCTCGTCGATGACGTCGCGGCCGGCGAAGGCGCCGGAGCCGGGCGCGAGCGACCACGACGCGGTGACGCGGTAGTGGTGGGTCGGTGGCGGCTCCGGCAGGGTCACGGCGAGCCCGGAGACCGGCAGCACGAGCTCGGCCGGCGCGGCCGCCGCGGGCGGGGCGGTCGCGAGGGCCACGGCGGGGAGGGCGGCGAGGACCGCCCAGGCACGGCCGGCCCAGGGGTGACGAGCCATGGATCGCCTCCGGCTGCTGCGCGACGATGGGTCAGGACCGCTCGAGTATCGCACTCTCGCGGCCGCGACGGGAAGCCCGCGGCCGGCGGCGCGAACGCGCTCGCCCGTGAGGCCCGAAGCTGTTAAATGCTCGGCGTGGAGACCACGCCCGACATGCCGCCCGCGGAGGGCCGCCGCCCGCTGACCGGGCGCGGGCTCGCGGTCGCCCTCGTCGTCATGCTCGCGACCGTCGTCGTCGCGAACCGCGTGGTCGGGCAGAGCGACCTCGCGCAGGCGATCCTCGCGAGCGAGCGCTACACGGCGCTGCCGCGCGCGTTCGAGGCGGCCCCCGACGACCCCGACGTGGCCTTCCTCGGCGACAGCCGCTGCATCCACGGCGTCGCGAGCGACGTCGTCGCGGACGAGCTCTCCCGCGCGCTCGGGCGGCGCGTCACCGTGTGGAACCTCGGCGTCCCGGGCGGCCCGCCCATCGCGCAGCTCGGCTGGACGGGCTACCTCCTCGACCGCGAGCGCCCGCCGGCGGCCGTCGTCGTCATGCTCTCCGAGTACATGTTCGGGTCGAAGCTCGAGCCGACGATGTCGCGCGAGTCGATCCCGTCGCTCTGGCAGTGGGACGACGTCCCCACCGCGATCGCGGCCGGCATGCCCGTCGAGGACGCGCTCCGCGGCGGCGTCTCCGACCTCTTCACCGCCCAGCGCGTGCGCCGCGGCGTGCTCGCGAAGCTCTTCGACGGCGTCGCCCCCGGGCCCCCCGAGGACCTCGGCGACCACGGTTACCGCCGGGCGGGCCGCGTCGACGCCGCGACCCAGAAGGCGCGGGCGCGCGGGCGCGCGGCGGGCTATCACGCCGAGCTCGTCGACGCCGAGCTCAACGAGGAGCAGCTCGGCTACTTCGACGCGACGCTCGCGCGGCTGACGGGCGCGGGCGTCAGGGTGATCGTGGTGACCACGCCGAAGAGCACGCCCCTCTTCGCGAACCTGTCGCTGCCGGTCGTCGCGGAGGCGTTCCGCCGCGTGCGCGACATCGCCGCGTCCTACGGGGTCGAGGTGGTCGCCTACCGCGACACGGCCGTCGTCGACGACGCCTACTTCTCCGACGGGGACCACCTCACGCGCGAGGGCGCCGTGCGCTACTCGACGCTCCTGTCGCGCCGCGTGCTCGCGCCGTGGCTCGCGCCGGACGCGCCGCGCTGGGCGGGCCGCCGCTGGACGGACCCGCCCGAGCCCGACGCCGGCTGCGAGCTCGTGTTCGACTTCGAGGAGGTCGACCGGCCGCCCGGGTGGGGGTTCGAGGGGGAGTCGTTCCGGCGCGCGCCGTCGCCCGGGGCCGTCGGGACGCAGCAGGACGTCACCGGCTTCCGCGGGCGCGGGCTCCTGAGCTCGTTCTCGGCGGAGAAGGGCGACGCGGCGACGGGAGAGGCCGGCTCCGGGCGGTTCACCATCACGCGGCCCGAGCTGCGCCTGCTCGTGGGCGGCGGCAAGGCCGACGGCCTCGGCGTGGCGCTCATCGTCGAGGGGAAGCTCGTCCGCGAGGCGCGCGGCGCCGACTCCGAGGCGCTCGGCGTCGTCTCCTGGGACGTGCGCGAGCTCGTCGGGCAGTCGGCGACGCTCCACGTCATCGACCACCGGAAGGGCGACTGGGGGCACATCCTGCTCGACCAGGTCGAGCTCTGCGGGGAGGCGCCGTGACCCCGACCGAGCGGGTGCTCACGCTGCGTCGCGCGCTGTGGCTCTTCCTGGTCGTCCCGCTCGCGCTCTGGCAGGTCGTGATGTGGTCGGGGCACACCATCGACGACGCGGGCATCACGTTCGCGTACGTCGACACCTGGCTCCACGGCGGCGGGCTCGCGTTCCGCCCGGGCGACGCGCCCGTCGAGGCCTACACGAACGCGCTCTGGCTCGGTGTTTTGACCCCGTTCGCGGCCGTCGGGCTCGACCTCGAGGTCGTGTCGAAGGTGCTCGGCTTCCTCTTCGCGGGGATCGCGGCGGTCCTGGCCTATCGGATCGCGCTCCGCCTCGACGCGCGGCGCCCGTGGGCGGCGCTGGTCGGGCCGCTCGTCATCTGGGGCGCGCCGCTCTTCGGCTTCTGGGTGCTGTCCGGGCTCGAGAACGGGCTCTTCGCGATGCTCGTGGTGCTCGCTGTGCAGCGCGCCATGGGCGACGCCGATCGCGTCGGAACGCTTCGGAGTTATTGGCCTACGGCGATTGTGCACTGCAGCATCCTCATGACCCGGCCGGACGGGATCCTCTACGTGCTCGCGCTCCAGGGGTGGACCTTCGTGCGGGCCGTCGAGGCGCGCGCGAGCGGCTCGGTGGGGCGCGAGGAGGGGATCGTGCCGGCGACGCTCCCGCCGCGCCGTGAGCGCCTGCGGGCCTGGGCGCTCCGGGCGGCGCTCGGCGCCGGGCTCTACCTCGTCTACTTCCTCATTCGGTACGCCTACTTCCACCAGGTGCTGCCGAACAGCTTCATCGCGAAGAGCCCCGCGCAGTCGGGCGGGATCCACGTCTTCGACCTCGACGGCCCCGGCTGGTCCTACGTCCGCTCGGGCATCGACGCCTACGCGCTGACCGCCCCCCTCCTCATCGCGCTCGTCGCCGGGCTCGCGTCGCGGCGCACGCGGACGGTCGCTGGCCTCGTGCTCCTCTGCTACCTCGTCGGGCTCCTCTTCCCGCTCGTGACGGGCGGCGACTGGATGTTCGAGTGGCGCTTCCTGTCGCTCGGCTTCCCGCTCGTCGGGCTCCTCCTGGCGATCGGGACGGTCGCGCTCGCGGACCTCGTCGAGGGCGCGCTCGCGCGCTGGGGGCGCTCACTCTCGCGGTGGTCGGCGGCGGTCGGGCACGGCGCGGCCGTGGTGGTGCTGCTCGCGCTCGCGCTCCACGTCGCGGGGCCCTGGGAGGCGCGCGCCGAGGAGCGCGAGAAGAAGGTCAACATCACGGTGAGCGACCTCGCGCAGCGCGGCGACTTCTACCAGTACGTCGCCGAGCTCGCCGGGATCCACACGCCGCTCGTGGCCGACGCCGACGCGGGCGGCATCACGTGGAAGCGGCCGGTGTCGTTCCTCGACCTCGGGAAGCTCGGGGATCTCTCGCTCGCGCGGCACTACCCGAAGACCTACGGCTACCTCCGCGACTACGTGTTCCACGAGGTGAGGCCGCAGTTCATCCACCTCCACGGCGCCTGGTACGACTACAAGCTCCAGGACATGACCGAGTGGGAGGCGATGTACGCGCCGATCTCGCGGTCGCACACGACGCGCTACGCGCACGTCTTCGAGGCGAACATGGTGGCGGTGGCGCCGTTCACGGTGGCGGGGCCCGTCGCCTCGCTGCCGCTCGCGTCGGGCTGGGACGGGGCGGCGCCGGTCGCGGGCGGGCGGCGCGCGAGCTGGCCCGGCCTCGAGGTGCAGGCGACGGTCGGCGACCTCCACCACGCGCCCGGGCAGCGGTCGACCTGGGGGCTCGTCGCGCGCGCGAGCGGGCCGCGGCGGCTCCCGGCGAGCGCCTGGGTGATGCGCTGCGACGCCATCGGCGTTGGCGCCGAGGCCGAGCCCGAGGACGCCGCCGCTGACGCCGTCGTCGGGCCGCCGGCCCCGGCCGGGGCGCGCCCCCGGAGGTCGGTCCGCCGGCGCCCACGGTCGCGCCGCCGCCCGCGCTGAGCGGCGCGCGCGATGCGGCAGGCGGCGCCGCGGACTCCGAAGCGGGCGTCGGCGCGGCAGCACAGCGGGCTCTCGACGCCGATCACGTGGGCGGCGGGCCTCTTCGACGCGTCGGGGCTCGCGCACCGCGCGTGGGTGACGGGGTCGTGTCGACGCCGCTCCCGACGGATCTCGACCGCGCGCCGTGCGTGGCGCTGGTCGTCACGGAGGGCGGGAAGGACGAGGTGGTCGCGGTGTCGACGCCGGCGGAGGCCGAGCGGGCCTCGCTCGCCGGGTCGTCGCTCGCCGACTATCGCGCGCAGCTCGCGGCGGATCCGGCGCTGCTCCTCCGCGACCAGGCGTCGCCCGTCGGGCCTGCCGGCGTGCGTGTGCTCTGCGCGAGCCTCGGCCTGGTGGACGTCGGCGCGTGCCACGCGTGGCTCCGGGAGGGCGCCGAGGCGGCGGCGCTGCGCGCGGAGATCGAGGCGGCGGGGGTCGCGCGGGCGCGGGCGGTGCTCGACGCGGCGGGTGGCGACGCGGCGGACGCCGAGGGGCTCGTGGGCGCGGCGCTCTGGCTGGTGGCCGCCCGCGAGGCGGCGGGGACGCCGCCGATGACCGAGGTCGGGGACGACTTCGAGGACCTCGCGGGGACCTCGAGGGCGGCTCCTCGAGGCGTCCGAGGCGGGGTGGACCCGCTGTCGGACGAGGCGGTGCGGCGGCTCGATCTCGCGCGGCGGGTCGACCCGGCGGCGAACCGGCCGCGGCTCGCGATGGAGGATCGCCGGGCGCGCGCGGCGTCGCCGGTGCGGGGCGTGGAGTGGCAGCTCCGGAGGACCTCCTGGCCGCGCTCGCGGGCGAGTCGCCGAGCGCCGACGACGCGCGAGCCTATGTCGCCTCGGCGGTGCGCGCCGGGCGCCCGCTCGAGGCGTGGCGCTGCCTCGACACGGGGCCCTGCGCGGCCTTCGCGCGGGAGGCGGCGGTGGCGCCGTGGCGGGCGTGGCTCGCGGGGCTGCTCGGGCTCGGGCCGCGCGCGGCAGCGCCGACGGCGCGGGTCGTGTGGGGCTTCGAGGGGGAGCCTGCACGGGATGACGCTCGCGGGGGAGGCGTTCGGGCCGGGGCCCGAGACGAAGCCGCTCTCGGGGCAGCAGCAGATGTCGGGGTACGAGAAGGACGGGTTCCTCGACAGCTTCCACGGCGGCGACGGCGCGCAGGGCGTGGCGGAGTCACAGCCGTTCGTCGTGGAGGACGACTTCGTCGGCTTCCTCGTGGGGGCGGGCGCGTCGAGGACAGCGTGCGGGTCGAGCTGGTCGTGGACGGCGAGGCGGCGCTCCGGGCGGCGAGCCCGCGGCGCGGCGACGCTGAACCCGGTCGTCTGGGACCTGCGGCCGTATCGCGGGAAGGTGGCGACGCTCAGGGTCGTCGACGAGAGCTCGGGCAACTGGGGCCACATCCTGGTCGACGCGGTGACCTGGCTGCGTTGACCGCTTGGTCCGGAGGCGCGCGGGGCTCCGCGGGAACGTGACCACGGAGACACGGAGACACGGAGGGAGCAGCAGGGAGAGAGAGGCTCAGTGGGCCCTCTCCGTGCATCCTCCTGGGCGCTGCGGGAACGTGACCACGGAGACACGGAGACACGGAGGGAGCAGCAGGGAGAGGGCGCTCAGTGGGCCCTCTCCGTGCATCCTCCGTGTCTCCGTGTCTCCGTGGTTCGCTCTACCGGCGCCTGACGTGCCGCCGATACCCGTGGGCGCCGGCCGAGGCCCGACCGCTACTAGAATGCGAAATATATGAAGTCCGCCGGCCGCCCGGCGAAGACGTAGCACGCGAGGATCGCGCCGCCCCACGCGAGGCCCCGCGCCGGCGCCGGCAGCGCCGCCCACACCCGCTTCGGCGCGTGCGTCGCGCCGAGCGCGTGGCCCACCGCGAGCGCCCCCAGAAACCAGATCGCGTGGCTCGCGTCCTTCGGCAGCACCTCCGGCCCCGGCGCCCCCGCGAACATCGCGCCGATGACGTCCCCCGCCTGCTCGAGGCTCTGCGCCCGGAACACGATCCAGCCGAGGCACACGAGCGCGAACGTCACCACCACCGTCAGCGCGCGGTACGGCAGGAGCCCCGTCAGCCGCGCGGGCCGGAGGCTCGACCACCCCTTGTGCAGCATGAGCAGCGCGCCGTGATAGACGCCCCACACGAGGAAGGTCCAGTTCGCGCCGTGCCAGAGCCCGCCGAGCCCCATCGTGATCATGAGGTTCACGTCGCGCCGCACCGGGCCCTTCCGGTTGCCGCCGAGCGGGATGTAGAGGTAGTCCCGCAGCCACCGCGAGAGCGTCATGTGCCAGCGCCGCCAGAACTCCGTGATGCTCGACGCGAGGTAGGGCAGGGCGAAGTTGTCCGGCAGCTCGAAGCCCAGCATCTTCCCGGCACCGCGCGCCATGTCCGTGTAGCCCGAGAAGTCGCCGTAGATCTGCCCCGCGTAGCAGAGCACCCCGAGCACCGCGCCCCACGAGCCGGCCGTCAGCGGATCCTTGAACACCGCGTCCGACCACTGCGCGAGGTTGTCGGCGATGACCACCTTCTTGATGAAGCCGCGCAGCAGGAGATCCACGCCGCCCGCGAAGCGCTCCGGGATGAACGGCGGCGGCGGCGTCTCGTCGCCCGCGGCGTGCAGCTGCGGCAGGAGCTCGTCGGCGCGCACGATGGGGCCCGCGACGAGCTGCGGGAAGAACGTGATGTAGAGCGCGTAGCGGAAGAGCGAGCGCTCCGGCGCGTGGCCGCGGTACACGTCGACCACGTAGGAGATCATCTGGAAGAGGAAGAAGGAGACGCCGAGCGGCAGCACGATCCGCACCACCGGCGCGTCCCAGTCGACCCCGAGGACCTCGAGGAGCGCGTGCGTCTGCGTCACCGCGAAGACGCCGTACTTGAAGACGGCGAGCGTCCCGAGCGCGACGCTCACGCCGAGCGCGAGCCAGAGGCGCCGCGCGCCGCGGCTCGTGGCCGCCGCGATGCGCGCGGCGACGAACCACGTGAAGACCGTGCTCCCGGCGAGCAGGATCCCGTAGATCGGCCCCCACGAGAGGTAGAAGACGTAGCTCGCGGCGAGCAGGATCGGCAGCACCAGGCGGCGCGGCGATGCCCACCGCAGGACGACCACGACGATGAGGAAGAAGACGAAGGTGAACGTCGGGAAGAGCATCGCGGGGCGGGACCCTTCCACATGCCGCTTGACTTGGAAAGGTGTGCCGTTAGCGTGCCGTCCGCATGACGTTGGGCTGGACCCGGAAGCGCGCTGACAGCGCGGCTCGAGCGGCCGTCGCCCCGGGCGGAGCCTGGGCGCGGCTGTGGGATCGCGCCGGTGGGCCGTGGAGCGTCCTCTTCTGGGCGCTGCTCGCGGTCGCCTCGTTCCTCATGCTGCGGCCGCTCTTCACGCCGTCCATCCCGCCGATCACGGACTTCGGCGGTCACCTCCAGATGGTCGACGCCTGGGCCCGCCTCGACGCCGACCCCTTCCTCCGCCAGTTCCTCGAGCGGCGCGACGTCCTCCTCGCGCCGAACCTGCTGCCGGCGCGCTTCGTGGGGCTCCTCTACCCGCTGCTCTCGCCGCTCGTCACGCTCCGACTCTTCGTCTTCCTCTGCATGGCCGGCCTCATCGTCGGGATGCTCTACGTCCTGCGCGTCTACGGCCGCTCGCGCTGGCTCGTCTTCCTCGGGCTCCCGCTCGTCTGGAACGGGATGCTCTCCCTCGGGCTCCTCTCCTACGCGCTCGCGCTCGTGCTCATGCTCTTCGCCATCGGCCTCGCGCGCCGCGCCACCGTCGAGACGAAGCCGTCGAGCCTCGTCTGGCTCGGGATCGTGGCGCTCGGGAGCTTCTTCGCGCACGGGATCGGCTGCCCGCTCACCATCGCGATGGCCGGCTTCGTCATCGTCGCGTCGGCCCGGCGCTGGCGCGACCTCCTCCCCGGCCTCGCCCTCGGGCCGGCCGCCGTCCTCTGGCTCGCCTGGTGGGGCTCGAGCCGCGGCGAGCTCGAGGTCTCGCGCAGCGTCGTCACCCACTGGGACGCCGCGCGGTCGTGGTCCGAGCTCCTGCAGAACGGCATCGCCGTCACGCTCTCGAAGGTCGACCTGGCCGTGTTCACCTTGATCTGCGGTGCCTGGTTCGCCGTGGTGCTGACGCAGCGCCGCGCCGATCCGCCGCCGTTCGCGGGCGACGCCGCGCCGCTCGCGACCCCGGGCGCCGGCCCCTTCTGGCGCGGCGCCTGGGCCCGCTTCCGCCACGATCTCTACGCCGACACCCTCTTCTACCTCGGCGGCGTGCTCCTCCTCGGCTACTTCTTCGTCGCCCCCGCCTACATCGGCGACGTCTTCGTGAGCCCCCGCCTCATCGTGCCCTTCATGCTCGCGCTCGTGCTCGCGCCGCGCCTCGACGCGCGCCGCCCCATCGCCTTCGTGGCGGTCGCGGTCGCCATCGGCGGGAGCTTCGTCTACGCGGGCCACATCCAGCGCGCGATGACGACGTTCCAGGCGCGCGAGCTCTCGGCGCTCGAGCGGCTCCTCGACTCGCTCCCCGAGCGGCAGCGGCTCCGCTGCGTCGGCACCTTCCGCGTGCAGGACATCTTCATCCGCGCCCCGCTCGACCACAACTGCGAGGGGCTCGCCGTCGCGCGGAAGCACGCCTTCGCGGGCGGCGGCTTCGCGATGACCGCGTTCAACGCCGTCGCGCTCACCTCCGAGCGCGTCTACGTGCGGCTCGACTCGAACCAGTGGCAGACCTGGCCCGACGTCTCCTCGCTCGACTACGTCATCGCGCGCGGCGACGAGACGCGCCCGCCGCGCGACGTGGCCGTCGAGGTCGCCGAGGAGTCGCCGCCGTGGTGGGTCGGCGGCCCGACCTGGCGGCTCTACCGGGTGACGCGGCAGGCGCCGCGCAACACCACCTACGTGGCCACGACGCCCGCCCAGACCGGGCACGAGCTCGCGTGGGACTGCCCGCCCGGGCAGGTGCTGTCCGGGGTCGTCGCGACGACCACCCCCGACGGCCGGATCCTCGGCTCGGTGCAGCCCCACTGCGTCGCCATCGAGCGCGACGACGACGGGCGCGTGATCTATGGCGGGCCGCGCGTCATCGGGCCGCGCTTCGGCGCGACGACCCACCACCGTCGGCGCACGCTCGAGTGCGGCAACGGCGAGGTCCTGCTCGGCGTGGGCGGGCTCGCCGGGCTCTTCGTGGACCAGCTCGCCATCATCTGCGGCGAGGCGCGCGACGTGGCGCCGGCGGGCTTCTTCAGCGAGACCGCGCGCTACGAGACCATCGAGACCGGGATGGGGCCGCCCCTCGGCGGCGAGGGCGGCGACCCGTACCACCTCGTCTGCCCCGAGGACAGCCTGCCGATAGGCCTCCGCGGCGGCTTCGGCGCCTACATCGACGCCATCGGCGTCGCCTGCGCCGACATCGGCGAGACCCTCGCGTGGGCGCCGCCGCCGGAGCCGCCGCCCGAGCCCACCGCGGCCGACGACGACGACGACGACGAGCGCGACGTCGGGCGGCCGCGGCCCGGGCGGGGCGTGAGGCCGCCGAGGAGAGAGGGCCCGCCGGGGCCGGAGCGCGCGCCGGCCCCGAAGACGCCGCAGCAGCCGACGCCGCCACCGGCCCCGTCGCCCGTCGAGCCCCCGGTCCCCCCGGGGGCGCAGCTCCGCGCGCCGGGCGGGGTCCTGCGCCACGACGTGCCGATGCTCGCGCCGCCGCGGGTCGTCGTGCCGGAGACCGAGATCCGCGAGGAGCCGTCGCCCGCGCCGCCCTCGTCGCTCCCGACGCTCACGCCGAGGCCGCGCGCGCCGAGGCCGTCGCGCGCCAAGGACGCCGGCACGCCGTAGCTCGCTACATGGCT
The DNA here is from genome assembly GCA_020632715.1 of Deltaproteobacteria bacterium. Lineage (GTDB taxonomy): Bacteria > Myxococcota_A > UBA9042 > PHBI01 > PHBI01 > JACKFA01. Next base: position 85,891 of record JACKFA010000008.1, on the reverse strand, counting down.
CGCTACCGGGGCCCCTCCGCGCGGACGCAGCGGAGCCCGACGGCGTCGATGAGGTCCCCCGACCGCGCCGTGAGGTCGGCGAGGCGGTAGGGCGCCGGGCACGCGAGGGTGAAGGGCTCGCCGCCCGTGCCGCCACGCATGGCGCCACGAGTCAGCCCGTCGCCGGGGGAGGCGCCGCCGGCCCGGCCGCACACGACGGCGAGCGCGTCGACGAGGGCCCCCGCGCGGCCGGTGAGCCCGACGACGACGTCGCCCGCGGGACACTCCGAGCGGATGAGCGGCGTCGCGCCCTCGCTCGCGTCGGGGCGGCCGCGCCAGCCGCCGGTCGTCGGCCCGGCGCCGCCGGCCGGGAGGCACACCGGGCGGACCGCCGCGACGACGTGGTCGGCGCTCAGCTGGAGCTCGAGGCCGACGGTCGCGCCCAGCTCGGCGCGGCAGCCGAGGGGGCCGTCGCCGCCGCCGTAGCCGCCCGCGACGCGCGTGATGGTCGCCGGGAGCGAGGTCGCGTCGGCGCCGACGAGGCGGTCGCGGCGGCGGAGGAGGTGGACGCCGCCCTCGAGCGCGGCGAGCTCCTCCATCTCCCCCGAGGCCAGGAGGCGCGCGGTGAGCTCGGGCGTCTCGGTGATGACGTGGCTGAAGACACGCTCGTTCGCGAGCGCCGGCGTGAAGCCGAGCTCGGGGACGTTCTTGTGGAGGACCGTGTGGCCGCCGTTCAGGTGGAAGAAGCCCTCGATGAGGACGCCGGTCGTGTCGGGGTCGTCGCCGGCCAGATCCTGCGCCTGGTACTGCCCGGCGCGCATCCGCAGGGTGAGGTCGCCCATCGTGAGCAGCGTCGCCGCCGCGGTGGTCGCGAGCGCGAGGGCGGCGACGGCCCAGCCGAGGCGCGCCGGGCGGGCGCGGGCGACGCGCGGCCCGAGCGCGCGCGCGACGAGATCGCCGAGCGCGATCCAGCCGCTCGCGGCCGCCGCGAGGAGGGGCGGCCAGACTGGCAGGATGAAGCGCTCCTGCTTGATGCCGACGGCGGAGAGGGCCGCGAGCGGGACCGCCCAGGCGAGGACGAGGCGCCAGTGGCGGTGGAAGAAGGCGACCATCGGGAGGAAGACGAGCCACGCCGCGAGCCCGAGGCGCGCCCAGACGGCCGTCTGCCAGTACCAGAGCGCGTCCTTGACCTCGTAGCGCTCGGCGGCGCCCTCGACCCAGTTCGCGCGCACGTACTCGGTGACCGAGTGGAACGGCGCCCCCCAGGTCGCGAGGTCGACGAGGCCGAGGACGGCGAGGGCCGCGGCGAGGCCGGCGCCGGCCGCGAGGAGCTCCTTGAAGCGGCCGCGGAAGTTGAGGTCGAGGAGCGGCAGCGGGAGGAAGACGACGAGGCCGAAGCGCGTGATGAAGACGCCGCCGAGGAGGAGGCCCAGGACGAAGGCGCGGCGGAGGCGCCCGGGCGCGTCGGGCCAGGCGACGCCCTCGAGCCAGAGCGCGTAGGCCCAGGCGACGAGGAGGAGCCCGTGCCACTCCGCGAGCGTGTGCGGCGCGAAGTAGGCGAAGAGCGGGAAGACGGCGCACGCGGCGGCCGCGAGCAGGCCCACGCGCAGGTCGCCACGGGCGGCGGCGGCGCCGACGCGGAAGCCGAGCGGCACGAGGAGCGTCGCGAGGACGGCGTTGTGGAGCCACAGGAAGCGGACGAGCCCGTGCCCGTCGAGGCCGAGGGCGCTCCCGAGCTCCATGAGGGCGCCGTAGTGGGCGGGGATGAGCCAGTTGCGGGCGCCGCGGGCGAACTCCCACGGGAGCCAGGCGTGACCGAGGCGGTGGGAGGTCGCAGGCTCCAGGTACTGGAAGACCTCGTCGGGGTAGTGCATCCCGTCTTGCATCGCGAAAGACAGGAGGCGCGCGGCGAGGCCGAGGGCGACGAGGGCGAGGAGCCAGGCCCAGACGGGCCACGGGCCGACCCGCTGGGCGAGGCGCTCGCGGCGGGCGGCGCGGGCGGCGCGGAGGCTCGCGGGGAGCGCGGTGAGCGCCCTGGCGCGCGGCGGCGCGGACGCCGCGGGCGGCGGCGAGCGGGGTGCGGGGCGGCGGCGGCGGTGGTGGCGCTCACCGCGGGGGCTCCGGGCGCCGTGGGCGCAGCGCGTGGAGCGCGTGGGCGCGGACCATCGGGTGGGCGGCGTTCACCGGGGTGAAGGCGACGTCGACGGCGTCGGCGCCGACGCAGGCGAGCGGGACGCGGACGAGGCCGCGGATGGGCGGGGTGGCGACGGCCTCGGCGAGGGCGACGTCGTCGCGGGTGCAGCGCGCCGTGACCGCGGCGGGGTAGGGCGGGGCGAGCAGCACCTCGACGGTGGCGAGGTCCGTCGGGGCCGGGAACGCGACATGGAGGCGCGGGGCGAGGTCGCCCGGGGCGGAGCTCCAGCTGCGCTCGCGGGAGGGGGTCGGGTCGCCGTCGATGAGGAAGAGCGGGTGGCGGTGCTCGCTCTGGTCGTAGCTCGACGCGGTGAGGACGGCGCCGGCGTCGAGGCGCGCGGCGTCGCCGGAGGCGAGGCCGGCCGGCGACGGGGCGTAGCGCGCGGTGGCGCCGGTGCCGTCGCGCCCGAGGAAGGCGAGCAGCCCGACGGCGACGAGGGCGCCGTAGGCGAGCCAGCCGACGCGCGCGAGGGCGACGAGGCGGGCGGCGGCGCGGCTCGGCGGGGGCGTGGCGGTGGGGGCGGCGGGGCCGTCTCCGGGCGTCATCGAGGGCTCCGGGGCGGGTTCGGCGGCATGGTGGTGGATCCGCCGACTCGGAACAACCCCGGCGCGCGTGAACGGCGTTCACACGCCCGCGCGGCCCAGCGCTTCTTGATTGCTCCGGTGGCGGCGGAACGTGGCGGTGACGTCGGCGCCCTCGGGGACGAAGACGGTCGCGAAGCCGTTGACGCAGTGGCGGAGCCCCGTCGGCATGTGCGGCGCGTCCTCGAAGATGTGGCCGAGGTGCCCGTCGCAGCGCGCGCAGCGCATCTCGACGCGGATCATGCCGTGGGTCGTGTCGCGGTACTCGACGAGCGCCCCCGGCTCGATCTCCTGGAAGAACGACGGCCAGCCGCAGCCCGAGTGGAACTTGTGCTCGGCGCCGTAGAGCTTCTGCGCGCAGCCGGCGCAGTGGTAGGCGCCGGCGTCGTCGTCGTCGAGGTAGCGGCCGGTGCCGGGGCGCTCCGTCGCCGAGTGCCGGAGGATCCGGTACTCGATGGGGGAGAGGATCGCCTGCCACTCGGCGTCGCTGAGGGAGCGCGGGTCGAGGGACGGGTCGAGCGCGGGGTCCTTGGGCGTCGTGGTCATCGGGAGCGCCTCGCGGGCTGGTCGAGAGGGGGGCTTCCCTCCGAAGGCCCCTTCATAGCACGGCCGCCCCGCGCCGCCATGGTCACGGCGGCAGGCACTCGCTCACAGCCCCGTCGATCTCCCGCGATTGTAATCGTGCGGACGCCTCCGGCTTTCGTGAATGGACCTGGACCCCGTGTTCTGGTTCGTCCTGCCGATACCGAGGAGACGCCGATGAGCACTGCATTCTACACCGAGACCGTCCGCGCGCGCCGCCCCCAGGTCGACGGCCGCCGGGAGCGCGATCACCGCGTCGCGCGCGCCCTCCGCGCGCCGCTCGAGCCGCTCCTCCCCCTCGTCGCCGACTCGAGCGTGCCCCGCGACGTCCGCGCCCGCCGCTGCCTCCTCTTCGTCGACTGGTCGATCCGGCGCTGCCTGCCGGCGTGGCTCCGCGCCGCCGGCCTCGGCGACCTCGCGACGAGCCTCGCCCTCCGCCCCCCGATCGAGGACGCCACCGGCGTCGTCGACGCGCTCCCGGCCGTCCTCCGCGCGACCTGGGAGACCCGGCTCCGCGGCCGCGTCGGCGCGTCGCCGGCGCCCGACGACTACGTCTCGACCTGGTTCACCGCGTGGCGGGCCGCGCTCGCCGACCTCGGCCTCGCTGGCGCGGGCTCAGGCGGCGTCGACGTCGGCGTCGCGCAGGACGCGTGGGCCGCGCTCGAGCAGGCCGCGCAGGTCGTCGCCCTGCTCCCGCCGTCGTTCGCGCGCGCCGCGGACGACATGGGCGTCTCCGTGCAGGCCCTCGTCGTCAGGATGTGCGCCGTCCACGCGCCGCGCGTCCGCCCGGGCGCCGCGCGCTGATCCCGCCGCGCCTCACGGGTAGCACCCCGTCGGGTAGCACGTGAGCCCCGCCTGGCAGTCGGCCGTGGTCACGCAGTGCCAGCCGTACTGCCCCTTCTGGCAGCTGTTGTCGTGGCAGGCGTAGTTGGGCCCGCAGTCCGCGTCCGCGCAGCACCCCCAGCACGTGAACGCGCAGCAGTGCCCGCTCTGGCAGGTCGCGTCGTTGAAGAAGCAGCCGCCGCCGTTCGCGACCTTCGACTGGCACGTGTAGCTCTGGTTCGGGTCGCAGAAGCCGCTCGCGCAGTGCTCGTTCAGGTCGCACGTGGACCCGTTCGGGAGCGACAGCGGCGTGTAGCAGATGTCCCGCGCCTGCCGCCCGCTGTACGTGCAGAGCCCGCTCGCGCACCAGCCGCCGTCCTCGCACCCGAGCGCGAGGTTGCTCGCGAGCTTCGGCGCGTGGCACTGCCCTTGCCCCGCGAAGTCCCAGTTCCCCATGTCGCAGTAGCTGTCGCTCGTGCCGAGGTCCGTCGCGCACTCGCCGTGCGTGAGGCAGCGGCAGAGCCCGCCGTAGCAGTGCCCCGACACGCATTGGTTGTCCGCGCTGCAACTCTGGTAGTTGTGCTTCGACCCCGGCGGCGGCGCGCACCGGAGCCCGATGCAGCTCCCGGAGGCGCAGTCGGCGCCTTCGTCGCACGGCTCCCCCTCGCTCCCGAGGCGACACGTGTTCTGATAGCAGCGGTTCGCCCCCGGCGTCGTGCAGTCCTGGTCCGCGCAGCACGCCCCGCACGTGTCCACGCAGCAGTGCCCGCTCTGGCACTGCCCGTCCTGCGTCGCGCACCCGACGTACCCGTTCGGCTGCTTCGTCCGGCAGAAACCCGCGACGCAGTTGTCCGACGCGCACTCCTGGTGGTTCGAGCACGCCTCCCCATCGTCCCCCGGCCGGCACACGCTGTAGCCCGAGCCGCTCGGATAGCAGCCGTTCTCCGGGTCCGCCGCGCAGTCCGCTGGCGCGCAGCACCCCCCGCACGTCCCCGCGCAGCAGTGCCCGCTCTGGCACGCCCCGTCCGCCGCGCACGCGACCCCGTTCGCGACCGGCGTCGTGCAGTAGCCGATCCCGGCCACGAACACGCAGTGCCCCGAGCCGCACTCGCCGTCCTCGACGCAGTACTCGCCGTCGTTCCCCTTCCGGCACGTGTTCCCGTAGCACCCGAGGCCGGTCGCGCAGTCGGCCTTCGCGCAGCACTCGCGGCACGTCCCGCCGCAGCAGTGGCTGCTCGCGCACACGCGGTCCCCCGTGCAGAGGACGCCGTCCTCGGCCTTCACGTGGCACGTCCCGTCGACGTCGCAGAAGAGGCCGGCCGCGCAGTGGGCGTCCGTCGCGCCGATGTACGGCCCGACGCCGCACTTCTCGCCGAGCCCCGCCGTCGCGTGACACTTGTAGTCGGGCGCCGTCGGCGAGAGCGCGGGGTAGTTGTCGCACCACTGCCCGCTCGGGCAGTGCTCGTCCTCCTTGCAGGTGGCGCACCGCGGGATGACCCCCCAGAAGAGGTTGAACGCGCAGAGCCCCGACTGGCAGGCGACGTCGTAGGCGCAGTTCTCTCCGTAGGGCGCCTTCTCGCGGCACTCGAAGAGCTGGAGCCCGTCGCAGTACATGCCTTCGGGGCAGCTGTTCGCGCCGGGGACGCACGGGAGGCAGATCCCGGTCGGCCGCGCCATCCCGCTGTCGGTGAGGATCGTGACCTGCTGGTCGGTGGTCCAGCAGTGCTTCGAGGCGCAGTAGTCGTCGTTCGTGCAGTCCGAGCCGACCGGGTGCCCGCAGTCGTCCGGGCAGGTCGCGCTGGTCTCGCCGAACGCGCAGTGGCCGTTGCCGCAGCGCTCGCACCGCCCGAAGAGGCAGGTGCCGCCGACGTCGGCGCAGTCGGCCGTGACGAAGCAGAAGCCCGGGCAGTGCGGGGCGCTCCCGGTGAGCGTGGGCGTCCCGCCCGTCGGCAGGTTCAGCTCGACCGCGACGTCGCACGCGTCCGGCGCCCAGTTGTCGATGCCGAACGCCCGGCTCGTGCCCTTCGTGTAGCGCGCGGTGCCGCTGAGCTTCACACCGCTCGTGAAGTCGTCGACGAGCACGACCTCGACGTTCCCGAGCGACCCGCCGATGACCGTCAGCTCCGAGACGAAGCGGATCCGCACGTAGGGCACCGTCATCTTGTAGCCGGGGTCGGCGTGCGGGAGGCACACGACGCGCGCTTGCGCCTCGCTCCACGCGGCGTATTGCCCGCGCGGGCACATCTCGATCCAGAGGTGGGGCTCCGACACCGGCAGGAGCGGCCCGAGGTCGATGACCGCGCTCTCGTCGACGCTGTAGGTCAGGTCCGCGTGCGGCCAGGTGAGCTCGACGCACTTGTCCTCGACGCCGACGACGCCGCCGAGGAGCGCGATGTCGCCGCACGCCTTCACGTGGTTCGCCGGGCACGCCATGACGCCGGGCTCTCGCGGTAGATCGCCGTCCCCGAGGCAGACCTCGAGGTCGCCGTGCATCTCGAAGAGCGACGGGCCGCCCGCGAGCGAGAGGAAGCGCAGGCTCGCCCCCGCGGCGCCGCCGGCGCTGCTGTGGACGCGCAGGTAGTTGCCCATGTCGCGCGCCGGGTTCCGGCTCGGGTCGCCGAAGCAGGCGTCGGCGGTCACGTCCGCGTCGAGCTCGAGGAGGTGCGCCGGGCCGCCCTCCGGGAGCGCGAGGTGGAGCCCGAGCGCGCCCGCGCCGCACACGCGGAACGGGACGAAGCGCCCGCTGATGTCGGCGCTGATCGTGCCGAACGAGGGCACGTCGAAGCCCGGGAACGTGAGCTTCCCGAGGTCGAGGGCGCTCCGGATCTCGAAGCCGCAGCTCGTGAGCAGCGCCGAGCCCGACATGGTCTGCCCGAGCACGTCGATCGAGCCGTCGACGAACGTGCCCCAGCTCGGCACGGCGCCATCGACGGCGCAGGGCTCCGAGGCGGCGGCGAGCCAGTCGGGCGTGGGGTCGCCGAGGCCCGGCTTGTACGCGGCGGCGTTCCCGCAGATCTTCAGGATCTCGGTCGGCCCGCCGGGGCCGAGGTCGAACGGGAGCGGCACCTCGAGCTCGAGGCCGCTCGCGAGCGAGAAGCGGTAGTCGCTCGCGCTCTGGCAGGCCTGCCCCGGCGGGCACTGGACGTCGTAGCTCGCGAACGCGAGGTCGCGCCGCGGCTCGGCGAAGGTCTCGACCGAGAGGCGCCCGCTCGTCTGGAGCGTCGGGAACGGCTCCGCGTGGAGGTTCGTGCGCGCGTAGATCCCGTCGTCGATGCCGTCGTCGATGCCGTTCGGGCCGTAGCCCGAGAGCGACAGGCGCGCGAGGCAGGGCCCCGCCGTGCAGTAGCCGTCCTCGCGGCAGAAGACCGCGCCGTCGAGGTGGAGGACGGGGTCGGTGCAGTCGGCGTTGGTCGCGCAGGGCGTCGTCGAGGCCGTGCAGAGCCCGAGGTCGAGGAGGTCGAAGGGCTTCGCGTAGAGCTCGCCCTTCGCCTCGGAGAGCCCGGTCACGTCGACGTCGACGCGGGCGCCGCCGTTCGTGAGCAGATCCGGCAGCGGGAGCACCGCGTTCGCCGGGAAGGCGATGGCCGCGCCGCCGCGCACGCCGAAGCCCGCCTTCTTCAGGATGCTCGCGTCGAACGGGACGCGGAGGCGGAACGTGAGGTCGTCGGCGCCGGCCGCGCCGGGGCTGTCGAGCGCCGCGACCCAGTGGGCGCCTCCCTCGTAGCGGCCGTGGAGCTTGAAGGCGCCGTCGCGGTCGTAGTCGCGGCAGGGCTCCCCGATGAGGCCGCAGGTGCCGGCCGGCGGGCCGAACGGGTTCGCCTCGCAGTCGACGCCGTTGGGGTCGCCGTGGTAGCGCGTGTTCCAGGCGCGCCCGAGGCTGGACTGGTAGCTGTCGTAGTCGAACTCGTAGCGGGCGAGGAGGTCGGGGTCGAAGGCGTAGCGCTCGCCCGCCGCGACGTAGCCGCCGCAGGTCGCGCCGCCCGCGCAGTCGTCGCTCTTGCGGCACGTCCCCCTCGGGACGGCGCCGACGCAGGCGCCGGCGTCGCAGTCGAGGTCGTTCTGGCACGGGCCGCTCCCGTCGCCGCAGCTCCCGGGGCCCGCGTTCGAGCAGTCGCCGAGCACCTCCGGGGTGCTGTCCTGCGGGAGCACCGAGCGGTTCCCGGCGATCTCGTCCGGCGACCGCACGGAGGACCAGATCCGCACGTCGTCGAGCCCGTCGACCCCCGCGCCGAGGCGCGCCGTCGCGCCCGCGCCCGGACGGGCCAGCCGCCGGCCGCGGGGGCGGCGGCGAGCCAGGCGCCGAGCGCGTCCTCGCAGGTGGCGCAGCCGTCGGTCACGGCGGCGGCGGCGGTCGCGAAGTCGGTCGCGTCCGGGAACAGCGCGCCGACGCAGCCCGTGCAGGCGACCGCGCCGGCGTCCGCGCTGCAGCTCGCGTCGCAGCCGCAGACGGCGTCGCAGTCGGGGCGCGCGCCCGTGTCGGTCGTCGCGACGGGGGCGCCGTCGACGTAGAGGGCGATCGCGCCCGTCGCCGCGTCGAGGGTCGCCGCGACGTGGGTCCACGTCTGGGCGTCGACGAGCGGCTCGGCGGTCCGCACCGTGCGGGTCACCGCGCCGCCGTGAATGACGTTCACGGCGACCGACTCGCGCGGCTCGCAGCCGACGTAGCCCGCGAGGCACGCCGAGCAGGCGCCCGAGAGGCCGCTCCCGGCGACCCCGGCCACGGCCGCGCTCACCGCCGCCGCCGTGCACGCCGCCGGGCTCGCGTCCGCGTCGCAGCCGGCGGCCGCCGCCTCGAGGAGCGCGGCCATGTCGAAGCCCGCCTGCGCCTTCGCCTTCGCGAGCGCGCCCTCGTCGGGGTTGGGCGCGACGTAGCCGTCGCAGGTGGCGTCCGCGCGCCCCGTGGCCGTCGCGCACTCGCCGTTCGTCGCGCAGGGGATGTCGCAGGGCGGAAGGGCGCCGTCGGGGCACCCCGAGCACGTCCCGGCGGCGGCGCCGTCCTCGCAGGGGGCGAGCCGGTCCTTCACGGCGCCCGGGCCCCCCTCGCAGGCCCAGAGCGCGCACGCGCCGGTCTCGCAGCCGTCGTAGCGCGCGAGGCAGCGCGGCGTCTCGTCCCCGACGAGCACCTCGAGCCCGTCGCCGCCGGCACCCACCTGACGATAGACCGACTGCCACGCGCCGGGCGCCGGCGTCCCCGCGAGGACCCAGCCCTCGACCGTGCCGGGCGCCGCCTCGAGCGCGGGCGCCGCGGGGACCTCGACGTAGCCGCCGCCGGACGTGTCCGCGACCTTCGTGAACGGGTCTCCCTTGATCGTGACGGCGTCGAGGAACGAGATCGGGCTCGCCTTCCCCTCGAGGAAGAGCCCGTCGGTGCCGAGCGCGCCCGTGAGCAGGAGCGCGCGCTTGCAGGTCCCGTGGTCGCAGGTGAGGCCGTCGTGACACGGCGCCACGGCGCTGCAGGTCGGCGCGCCGACCTCGGTGAGCTTCACGTCGAGGTCCGCGCGGACGCCGGCCGCGTAGCTCACGCCGAAGAGCTCGCGATCGTGGGTCGAGAAGTAGAAGCGCGCGTGGTCGAGCGCGAGCGCGACCGGGAGATCGGCGAGGACGTTCGGGAGCGGCGTCGCCGGGAACAGGCAGGAGAGGCTCCGGTCGAGCTGGCCGTCGCCGTCGAGGTCGACGCACGGCGGGAACGGCGAAAGCGCCGGCGAGAGCCCGGGGAGGCGGTCCTCGGCCCAGCGGAGGAGGTTCCGGCTCCCGTCCTTGAGCTCGTTCAGCGCCGGGACGAGGTCCAGCGTGTTCAGGTTGTTCACCTCGCGGCGGACGATGAGCGTCGGCAGCGGGAGCCCGAGGAGGCCGCTCGGCGTCGGGTAGACGTCGTAGAAGAACGTGAGGCCCGTGTGCGCGAGGCTCGGCGGCACCTCGGCGGGCTGATAGAGCGTGTCGACGCAGGCGGTGCCGGCGTCGCCGGCCGGGTCGGGCGCCGCGCAGGTGTACGGCCAGGTGTACTCGCAGGTGTCGGGGAGGGTGTCCCCGTCGGGGCCGTCGACGCACGCGACCGGGCAGGCGCCGCCCGCGCAGTTGCCGTAGCCGACGCAGTCGGCGTCGGAGGCGCAGGCGACCGGGAAGGCGGGCTTCGCGGCGGCGTCGTCGTAGTACGGGCGCTTCCAGTAGACGTCGCCCGCGACGCCGAAGGACGTGGGCACCGGCGCCTGGATCCCGTACGGGAGCGTCACGAGGCGGATGCTCACCGTGAAGCCCGGGTTCGAGATGGCGAGGTTCGGGATCCAGAAGGGCTCGTACCAGATCCCCGTGAGCGCGATGTCGCCACCGAACTCCTTCGGGGGCTTGTAGCGGAAGGAGGCGGTGCCGCGGAGCGGCGTCTGCTGCGGCATCGCGCGGAACGGGGCCGGGAGGTCGAGGCAGGTGATCTTCGCCGGGTCGAACGCCTCGAGCGGGCTCTGGTCGGAGGCGAGCCCGGCCTCGACGAAGCTCTGGTAGTCCGGGATGCAGTGGTTCGGCTCGAAGAGGACGTCACCCGTGAAGGTGAGCGACGGCGCCGATGACAAGAGCACCTCGAACGACACCTGGTTCAGCTGGAGGAGCTTGATGGTCGGGAGGTTCCAGTCCGGGCGGACGATCTGCCACGGCAGGTTCAGGGCGCCCTTGAGGCGGACCCCCGACGTGTCGACGCCGATCTCGGCCGTGACCGACGGGACGCTCGGGAGCGACGGCGCGGCGGGTAGGGCGGGCGCGCCCGGGAGCGCCGGCGCCGACGCGGGCTCGGCCGGGGCGAGGCCGAGGGGGGCCAGCACCGCGCGCGGCGCGGGGATGGTCGTCGCGAGCGTGAGCCCGCGCCGGATGGGCGTGTTCGGCGCGATCTCGACCTCCGGGAAGGCGCGGCTCGCGAGTGCCACGGCCACGAGCGGCGTCGGGCAGGGCGAGGGCCCGCCGAGCGGGATCGCGTCGAAGCCCGCGGGCAGGAGGCCCGCCGGCAGCTCGAGCCCGCAGAAGGCGCCCTTCAGCCAGAAGCCCGGGCGCTTGCCGAGGTTACCGTAGCCGCCGAGCTCGACGCCGAAGGGGCCGAGGTTCAAGGGCGGCGGCAGGCGGAAGTTCGCGCCGCCCTGGAGCTCGAACGACACGCCCGCGCTCGTCGACGCCGACACCATCGCGCGGAGGAACGTGATCTCGAACGCGCCGTCGCCGATGACGGCGCGGAGGGGCTGGATGTCCGCGGACTGGCCGGCCTCCGCGTCGCCGAGGGAGCCCGTGAGGGTGAGCTCGATCCCCTGGCCGCCGCCGAGCTGGAACCCGCCGTCGACCGTGACGTCGACGGGCTCCTCGCCGAGCGGCAGCGTGAAGACGCCGTGGATCCCGGCCGACGCCTCGGTGTCCGCCCCGACGCGCGCGTCGAGCGCGACCGCGAGCTGCCGGAGGGCGAGCCCCGGGACCAGCGGCGGTACGGCGTCGGCGTCGAAGATCCCGAGCGCGCTCACGCTGAGCCCGCTCGCGCCGAGCGACACGCTGCCCGCGAGCGCCTCGACGGTGAGCCCGGCCCACTCGCCGGGGAGCCCGGGGATGACGCCGCCGCTGAAGGGGTGCCAGGTCGCCGTCGGGCACGCGTCCACGCCCGCGCAGCACGGCGCGCCGCCGAGGTCGACGGTCGCGAGGCAGAGGCCGCCCGCGACGTCGCCGCTCGCGCCCTCGTAGGCGACCCGCGCGAGGAGGTCGAGCGGCTCGCCGACGAGGTTCGGCGCGAGCACGTGCACGTCGAGCTCGACCGCGGAGACCGTGAGCCCGTCGGCGCAAAAGCGCGCGGAGATCCCGCGGAGCTCGGCGCCGGGGGCGAGGGGAAGCGTCCCGGCGACGTCGCCGCCGAGGCAGAGCTCGCCGCCCGCGTACTCGCCGTGCACCGACGCGCTCGTGAGCCCCACGACGCCGGAGAGATCGACGGCCGCCGAGAGCGCCACGCGGTCGACGGCCCCGTTCGCGACGGCCGCCTCGCCCGCGACGACGACCGGGTGGCCGATGACGTCGAGCTCCGCGACGAACGCGCCCGTGAACGACGCCGCCGGCGCCGGCGTCGCGAGGTGCCCGCAGGTCTCCCCGGCCGCGACGTAGCGCGCGGTGGCCGCGAAGTCGACGCCCGCGAGGCTGACGGTGGCCGGGCCGAGGTCGGCGCAGGCGACGGCGCCGTCCGCGATGACGAGGCGCCCGCCGAGGGAGGCGGTCGCGTCGGGCAAGGCGAGGGACGCGTCGCTCACGGCGAGCGCGAGCGAGCGGGAGAGCACGGCGCCGCCGGCGTCGTAGGTCGCCGCGTAGTCGAGCCGGAGCGCGCCCGCGAGCGCGACGCCCTGGAACGACGCGCCGCCCGAGACGGCGAGCGAGAGCGCGGTCAGGCGGCGGTCCTCGAGGCGCGTCTCGCCCGCGACCGAGAGCGGGGCGAGGAACCCGCCGACGGTCACCGTGCCGGCGACGGACAGCGAGAGCGACCCCTCGGCGGCGACGTAGACGAGGGCGGTGTCGCCGGTGACCGCCACGCCCGCGAGGGAGACGCCGCCCGTGACGGCGAGCCGGAGGGCGCCGAGCTGCCCGTCCGTGAGCTGCGCCTCGCCGCTCACGCCGAGCGCGCCGAGGCCCACGACCGTGACGCTCGCGTCGTCGACCGCGAACGCGAGCGTCCGCGCGGCGCGGTCGTAGCGGAGCGAGACGCCGCCCGAGAGCGCGACGCCGTCGAGCGCCACGGCCGAGGTGACGGCGAGGTCGAAGCTCTGGAGCGCGCCCGAGGCGAGGCTCATCGACCCCGTGAAGGCGAGGTCGCCGAGCGGCGGGATGGACGCGCTCCCGTCCGCGAGCGCGAGGGCGAGCGACGCGCTCCCGCCGTTCCGCCGGTAGGCGAGGGTGGCCTCCCCGTGGAAGGCCGTGCCGGCGACGGCGAGATCGCCCGCGACGGCGAGGTCGAGCGCGTCGAGGGCGCCGCCCGCGAGCGTCGCGCCGCCGGAGACCGCGAGCGCGCCGAGCCCGTCGATGGCGAGGCTCCCGTCCTCGACCGTGAGCGCGAGCGTGCCGGCGTCGCCGTCCCAGGCGAGCGCCGCGCCGCCCGCGAGCGTGGCCCCCGCGAGCGCGAGGTCGCCGGCGATGGCGAGCTCGAGCGACGTGAGGCGGCCGCCGACGAGGCGCGAGCCGCCGTCGAGCCGGAGGGCGCCGAGCCCGGTGACGGTGGCGTGGCCGTTCACGAGCGCGAGCGCGAGCGTCGGGGCGCCGCCCGCCGCGGGATCGGCGCGGTGGTAGGCGACGTCGATGGCGTCGGCGCCGACGGCAACGCCCGCGAGGGTGAGGGCGGCGCTCGCGTGGAGGGTCACGTCGTCGACGCGCCCGCCGGCGACGAGGGCGTCGCCGCTCACGGCGAGGCTCCCGGGGCCAACGGCGACGCTCCCGGCGAGGTGGAGCGAGAGCGCGGCGGCGTCGCCGGCGGTGAGCGCGCCGCACGTCGTGCGCGGGGCGGCCCAGGCGGCGGCGACGCTCGCGTCGAGGCCGGCGAGATCGGCGTGGCCGGCCGCGTCGAAGGCGACGCAGGTGACGGCCGCGCCGGACAGCGCCGCGGCGCCGTGGAGGGCGAGCGCCTGGCCGCCGACGTCGACCGTGCCGCGCAGATCGAGGGTGAAGGCGCGCCCGGTGGCGTTGGTGCCGTCGCCCCAGGTGCAGGAGGCGCCGGTCGCCGCGTAGCGCGCGTGCCCCGCGACGGCGACGCCGCCGAAGGCCGCGGCGAGGTCGCCGGTGACGTCGAGCTCGGCGCACGCGAGGCGGCCGGCGACGAGGTCCGCGCCGCCCGCGACGGCGACGCTCACCCCGCCGAGCGAGAGCGACGCGCCCGAGAGCTCGAGCTGGAGCCGCGCGCCGGGCGCGTCGTTCCACCCGCAGCCGGCGCCGTCGGCGGCGTAGCGCGCGCCGCCCGCGAAGCCGAGGCCGCCGAGCGCGACGGCGCCGTCCGCGCGGAAGCTCGCGCAGGTGACGCGCCCGCCCGCGAGCGTCGCGTCGCCGGAGAGCGCCACCGCGGCGGCGTCGACGTCGACCGAGCCCGCGAGCGCCAGCGTGAACGTGTCGACCTCGGCCGGGGCGTCGCGCCAGGGGCATGACGCGCCCGCGGCCGCGTAGTGGGCGGCGACGTCGAACGTAGACGAGGCGAGGTCGACCGAGACCTGGCCAGCGGCCGAGAGCGCGGCGCACGCGACCTCGCGGTCGACGATCGTCGCGGTACCGCCGAACGCGACCGCCTGCGCCCCGACGGTGACCTGCCCGCCCTCGAGCGTCGCCTCGAGCGTCTCGCCCGCGTAGGTGACGCTGCTCCCGTCGGACCACGCGCACGTCGCCCCGGCGGCCCCGTAGCGCGCCCCGACGGCGAACGCGACGCCGCCGAGATCGATCGCGCCGGCGCCCGCCGCGTGGAGCTCGACGCAGCGCACGGCGCGCGCGTGCGCGTCGACCTCGGCCTCCCCGGAGAGCGCGATCGTGACGCCGCCGGCGCGGAGCTGCCCGTCGTCGAGCGCCACGACCAGGGCGCCCGAGCCTGCGTCCCAGCGCGCCCGCGCGGCGAAGGCGACGCCGGCGACCCGCACGTCGCCCGTCACCGCGAGGTCCGCGCGCGTGACGGCGCCGCCCTCGACCGTGGCCGTGCCCGAGAGGGTGACCGCGGCGCCGGCGATCGCGACCTGGCCGTGGTAGAGCGCGAGCTCGAGCGCGTACGAGCCCGCGGGCGCCGTCGTCTCCGAGCCGTCGGCCCACGTGCACCGCCGCCCGGGCGCCGCGTAGCGGGCGCCTGTGTCAAAAGACACACCGCCGAGGTCGAGGTCCGCGCTGCCGGTCGCGTAGAGCTCGGCGCAGGTGACGGTGCCGCCCTCGAGGGCGCCCGTGCCCGAGACCGCCATCGCCTGGCCGGCGACCGTGAGCTCGCCGTCGAGGCGCGCGGCGAGCGTGTCGACCGCCGGGGCGGTGACGGAGCCGTCGGCCCAGGCGCAGGTGGCGCCGGCCGCGGCGTAGCGGGCGCCCGCGCGGAGCGAGGCGCCGGCGAGGTCGACCTTGACGTCGCCGTCCGCGTCGAGCTCGGCGCACGCGAGGCGGCCGTCGACGAGGCGCCCGGCGCCGGAGAGGGTGACCGTCTGCCCGCCGAGGCTCACGCGGCCGTTCGCGAGGGTCACCTCGAGGCCGTCGGCCGCCTCGGGGCCGGCGCTCCAGGGGCACGTCGCGCCCGCCGCGGCGTAGCGCGCGCCGAGCTCGAAGGAGACGTCCGCGAGGCTCACGACGGGTACCGCCCCGCCGCCCGTGGCCGTGAAGGAGGCGCAGGCGAGGGCGCGGTCGACGACCTCCCCCTCGCCGGCGAGCGTGAGGTCGACGCCGCCGACCTGGAGCCGCCCGCCGCCGAGCGTCATGGTCAGGCGCTCGGGGCCGGGGGCGGACGCGCTGCCGTCGCGCCAGGCGCAGCTCGCCCCGGCCGCCGCGAAGCGCGCGCCGCCGGCGAACGTGAGCCCGGCGAGCGCGACGTCGCCGGCCGCGTCGAGCTCGGCGCAGGCGACCTCGCCGCCCGCGATCTCGGCGCTCCCGGCGAGCGTGACCGCGCTCCCGGCGACCGTGACCTGCCCGTCGGCGAGGGTCAACCACAGCGTCGAGGTCGGGCGCGCGGGCGTCGCGGCGCCGTCGGAGAAGACGCACGCCTCGCGGGCGGCGGCGTAGCGCGCGCCGGCGCGGAAGGAGAGGCCGGCGAGCTCGATCGCGGCGGCGCCGTCGGCGGAGAGGTCGGCGCAGACCACTCTCCCACCGACGACGCGCGCCGCGCCCGAGAGGCCGAGCGTCGCGCTCCCGACGGCGAGGGCGCCGTCCCGGAGGGTGAGCTCGAGCGTGTTGGCGGCGGGCGGCGAGGGCGCCCACGCGCAGGTGGCGCCGGCCGCGGTGTAGCGCGCACCGGCGGCGAACGTGACGCCGGCGAGGTCGACGGCGCCGGCACCGTCCGCGGCGAGGTCGGCGCAGGTGAGGCGGCCGCTCACGACCTCGGCCGTCCCGGCGAGGTGGAGGGTCGCGCCGTCGACGGCGAGCGCGCCGTCCGCGAGGGTGATGGTGAAGGCGTCGGCCGCGGCCGGGCTCGGGTCCCACGGGCAGGTCGCGCCCGCGGCGGCGTAGCGCGCGCCGAGGTCGAACGCGACGCCGCCGACGCTCGTGCGGGCGCCGCCCGTCGCCGCGAGCTCGGCGCACGCGAGGCGGCGGTCGACGAGGGCGCCGCCACCCGCGAGGGTGAGCGCGACGCCGCCGACCGTGAGCGCGCGCCGTGCTCGAGGCGGAGGTCGAAGCGCTCGGGCCCAGGGCCCGTCACCGCGCCGTCGGCGGCGGTGCAGGTGGCGCCCGCGGCGACCCAGCGCGCGCCGGCGTCGAAGCGGAGGCCGCCGAGGGAGACGTCGCCCGCGGCGGTGAGATCGGCGCAGGTCAGCGCGCCGCCCTCGATGGTGGCCGCGCCCGCGCGAGGGTGAGCGTCTGGCCGGCGACCGTGACCTCGCCGTGGCGGAGGGTCAGCGCGAGCGCGCTCGGGCCGGCGGGGCGCGCCGTGCCGTCGGCCCAGGCGCAGGCGTGGCCGGCGCCGGCGTAGCGCGCGCCGCGTCGAACGCGACGCCGCCGAGGGTGACGTCCCCGCTGCCAGCCGCCGTGAGCTCGGCGCAGGCGACCTCGCCGCCGAAGATCGTGCCGGTGCCGGAGAGCGAGAGCGTCGCGGGGCCGACGGTGAGCGCGCCGTCCCGGAGCGCGAGCAGGAGGGCGCTCGCGTCGGCGGTCGTCGCGGTGCCGTCGGCCCAGGTGCAGGGCGCGCCCGCGGCGGCGTAGCGGACGCCCGCGTCGAAGTCGACGCCGGCGAGGTCGACGGCGGCGCCGCCCGCGGCGTCGAGCTCGGCGCAGGTGAGGCGCCCGCCCGCGACCTGGGCCGTCCCGGCGAGGTCGAGGGTGGCCGGGCCGAGGCGGAGGTGGCCGTCCGTGAGCGCGAGGTCGAGCGTGTCGACTGCCGGCGCGGGGGCGCCGTCGCAGGAGGCGCCGGCGCGGGCCCAGCGGCCGGCGACCGTGACGGCGACGCCGCCGAGGCCCACGGCGGTCTGCCCGCGCGTCGTGAGCGAGGCGCAGGTGAGCGCGCCGCCGGCGATCGTGGCCGCGCCCTCGAGCCCGACCGTGGCGCCGCCGACGTCGAGGGCGCCGTCGCGGAGGAGGAGCTCGAGGGTGTCGGCCGCGCCGTCGGAGAAGCCGCACGTATGTCCCGCCGCGGCGAAGCGGGCGCCGGCGTCGAAGCGGACGCCCGCGAGGTCGACGCCCGCGCCGCCGCTCGCGTCGAAGGTCGCGCAGGAGAGCGCGCCGCCCGCGACGTCGGCCGTCCCGGCGAGGCGGAGCGCGGCGCCGCCCGGGAGGGTGACGAGGCCGTCGTGGAGCCTGAGGCTGAGCGCGCTCGCGGCGGCGGTGGTCGCCGTGCCGTCGCGGAAGACGCAGGTGCGACCCGCGGCCGTGTAGCGGGCGCCGGCCGCGAACGAGACGCCACCCACGTCGAGCGCGCCGCCGCCGCTCGCGTCGAGCTCGGCGCAGGAGAGCACGCCGCCGACGAGCGTGACCGCGCCCGAGAGCGCGAGCGTCGCGGGGCCGACCGCGAGGTGGCCATCGAGGAGCGCGAGCGTGAACGTGCCCTGGGCGGGCGCGGCCGTCGCGGTGCCGTCGGCCCAGGTGCAGGCGGCGCCAGCGCGCGTGTAGCGGGCGCCGAGGTCGAAGGCGACGCCGCCGAGGTCGACCGAGGCGCTCGCGCCGAGCTCGGCGCAGGTGAGCGCCCCGCCCTCGACCGTGCCGGCGCCGGAGAGCGTGATCGCGCCGACGTCCGCGACCGTCACGGTCGCGCCCGAGAGCAGCACGTCGAGGCGGTTCGCGGCGACGGGGCCGTCGGTCCAGGCGCAGGTGGCGCCCGCCGCGGCGAAGCGCGCGCCGACGTCGAAGGTGAGGCCGCCGAGCGGCGCCGAGCCCGCGCCCGTCGCGTCGAGCTCGACGCAGCGGACGGCGCGATCCTCGATGGCGGCGGTGCCGGAGAGGCCGACGCGGGCGTCGCCGATCCCCACCGAGGCGCCGTCGAGGACGAGCTCGAGGCGGTCCGCGGCCGCGTCCGACCAGCCGCAGGCGCTGCCCAGGGCCGCGAAGCGGGCGCGGGCGTCGAAGGCGAGGCCGCCGAAGGCCGCGGCGGCGCCGCCGTCGACGCGGAGGTCGGCGCAGGTGACGGCGCCCCCGACGATGTCCGCTTTGCCCGAGAGCCCGAGGGTGGCCGGACCCACGGCGACCGCCCCGTCGCGGAGCGTGAGCTCGAGGGCGTCGGCGGGGGCGGGGCCGTCGGTCCACGGGCAGGCGTGGCCCGCGGCGGCGAAGCGCGCGCCGGCGTCGAAGGAGACGCCGCCGATGGGGACGGCGGCGGCGCCGAGCGCGTCGAGGGTCGCGCAGGCGACGGCGCCGCCCTCGAGGGTGGCGGCGCCCGAGAGCGTGAGCGTCTGCCCGCCGACCGAGAGCGAGCCGCGGCGGAGGGCGAGGAGGAGCGCGCTCGCGGCGGAGGTGGTCGTGGAGCCGTCGGCCCAGGCGCAGGTCTCGCCGGCGGCGACCCAGCGCCCGCCGAGGTCGAAGGCGACGCCCCCGACGTCCGCCGTGGCGCCGCCGGCCGCGTCGAGCTCGGCGCAGGTGAGGCGCCCGCCCGCGACGGCGCCGGCGCCGGAGAGCTCGAGGGAGGCCGCGCCGACCGTGAGCGCGCCGCGCTCGAGGAGGAGCTCGAAGGTGCTCCGGGCCGCGGGGCCGCCCGTCCAGGGGCAGGCGTGCCCGGCGGCGGCGAAGCGGCCGGCGACGTCGAAGGTGACGCCACCCACGGCCGCGCTCGAGCCTCCGCTCGCGGCGAGCGAGACGCAGCCGACCTCGCCGCCCTCGACGGTCGCGGCCCCCGCGAGGACGACCGAGGCGCCGCCGACGTCGACCGCGCCGTGGTCGAGGACGAGCTCGAGGCGGTTCGCGGCGCCGTCCGAGAAGCCGCAGGTCTCGCCGGCCGCGGCGAAGCGGGCGCTCGCGGCGAAGGCGACGCCCCCGAAGGCGAGGGCCGCGTCGGAGGTGACGGCGAGGTCGGCGCAGGTGAGCTTCCCGGCGGCGATGTCGGCGCTGCCGGCGAGGTCGATCGCGACCCCGCCCGCGTCGACGTGGCCGTCGCGGAGGGTGAGCTCGAGGCGGTCCGCCGCGCCGTCGGAGAAGCCGCACTCGTGCCCGGCGGCGGCGAAGCGGGCGCCGGCCCGGAACGAGACGCCGCCCACGTCGAGGCGAGCGGCCCCGCCGGCCTGGAGGTCCGCGCAGGCGACGGCGCCGCCCGTGAGCTCGGCGGCGCCGGACAGGACGAGGGTCACGGGGCCGACGGTGAGGTGCCCGTCGCGGAGGAAGAGGGCGAAGGTGTCGGTGACGGCGGTGGCGTCGGTGCCGTCGGCCCACGCGCAGCTCTCGCCGGCGGCGACGAACCGCGCGCCGCCGAGGCCGAAGCCCACGCCGCCGAGCTCGAAGGCGACCTGCGCGGAGGCGCCGAGCTCGGCGCAGGCGAGCTTCCCGCCGCGGACGACCGCCTCGCCCGCGAGCGTGAGGGTCTGGCCGGCGACGGTCACGCGGCCGTCGGCGAGGGTGACGGTGAGCGTGTCGGCGGCGGCCGCCTCGGTGGCGCCGTCGGAGAAGGTGCAGGTGGCGCCAGCGGCGACGTAGCGCCCGCCGACCCGGAAGGTGGTCCCGCCGAGCGGGATCTCGCCGGTCGAGCCGAGCTCGGCGCAGGCGACGCGGCGATCTCTGAGCTCGGCCGCGCCGGAGAGCGTGAACGTGTTGCCGGCGATGGTGACGGCGCCGCCCGAGAGGGTCACCTCGAAGCGGTCGACCGCGCCGTCCGAGAAGCCGCAGGACTCGCCGCGCGCGGCGTAGCGGGCGCCGAGGCCGAAGGTGAGGCCGCCTAGGGGCAAGGTGGCGCCGCCGTCGGCGGCGAGCGTCGCGCAGGTGACGCGGCGATCGCCGAGCTCGGCCGCGCCCGAGAGCGTGACGTCCGCGGCCCCGACCGTGACGTGGCCGTCGTGGAGCGTCAGCTCGAGGCGCTCGGCAGCGCCGTCGGAGAAGCCGCAGGCGCTGCCCTCGGCCGCGTAGCGGGCGCCGGCGTGGAAGGAGACGCCGCCGAGCGGGAGGGCGCCGGCGCCGAGCGCGTCGAGGGTCGCGCAGGTGAGGCGCCCGTCCTCGAGCGTGCCCTCGCCGGCGAGCGCGAGCGTGGCCGCGCCGACGGTGACGGCGCCATTCGTGAGCGTCGCGACGAAGGTGTCGGCGGCGGGGGCCGCGGTCTCGCTTCCGTCGAGCCAGGCGCAGGCGTGGCCCGCGGCCGCGAAGCGCCCGCCGACGTCGAAGGCGACGCCCGCGAGGTCCGTCCCGCCGGCGCCGGTCGCGGTGAGCTCGGCGCACGCGAGCTCGCCGCCGCGGAGCTCGCCGCGGCCGCGCATCGCGAGCTCGCCGGCGGTCGCGGCGAGCGTCAGCGCGAAGGTGTCCTCGCCCACGGGACCGTCGCCGCCGGGGCAGGCGACGCCCGCCGCGGCGTAGGTGGCGCCGACCTCGACGGGGAGCCCGCCGAGCACGGGCACCTCGCCCGCGGCGCCGAACGCGACGCAGGTGACGGCGCCGTCCTCGGCCCGGCCTTCGCCCGTGAGCGTGACGACGGCGTCGCCGACGCGCACGTGCCCGTCGCCGAACCAGAGCGCGAGCGCGTCCGTGTCCGTCGCCGACGTCTCGCCGTCGCAGTCGGCGCCGGCGGCGACGAAGCGGCCGCCGCCCGAGAAGGAGACGCCGCCGAACGCGAGGTCGGCGCCGGCCTCGAGCGAGAGATCCGCGCAGCGGACGGCGCCGCCCTCGACCTTCGCCGAGCCGGAGAGCACGAGATCCGCGCCGCCCGCGCGGACGTGGCCGTGGCGGAGGGTCGCCTCGAGCGTGTCGGCGGCGGCGGGGGCGGAGAGCCAGGCGCAGGTGGCGCCCGCGGCGGCGTAGCGGGCGCCCGCGCCGAAGGAGACGCCCGCGACGGCGAAGCGCGCGTCGGCGTCGGCGGCGAGCTCGACGCACGTGAGCTCGCCCGCGACGAGCTCGCCGGTGCCCGAGAGGGTGAGCGTCGCGCCGCCGACGGTGAGGGTGCCGTCCGAGAGCGCGGCGAGGAGCGTCGGGGCGGTCGCGTGGGTCTCGGTGCCGTCGGCCCAGGCGCAGGCGGCGCCGGCGGCGGCGTAGCGGACGCCGAGGTCGAAGCTCGCGTCGGCGAGGGACACCGAGACCCCCGCGGTGGCGTGGAGCTCGGCGCACGCGAGCTCGCCGCCCGCGACGCGCCCGGCGCCGGAGAACGCCGAGGTGACGCCCGCGACCCGCACGTCGCCCGCGAGCGTGACCTCGAAGGCGTCCTCGGCGCCGGGCGCGTCCTGCCACGGGCACTGGGTGCCCGCGCCCGAGAAGCGCGCGGCGACGGCGAAGGAGGAGCCGTCGCCGAGCGCCACGGTGGCCGCGCCCGTCGCGGCGAGCGCGAGGCAGCCGACCTGGCCGTGGGCGACGTCGCCGCGCCCGGCGAGGGTGATGTCGGCGCCGGCGACCGCGACGTGGCCGCCGTCGAGGGCGAGCTCGAAGCGGTCGGTGGCGGCGTCGTAGCTCGCGCTCACCGCGAAGGCGCCGGTGGCGCCGGGCAGGACGAGGCTCGCGTCGCCCGTGAACGCGGCGCTCGCGACCTGGCCGCCCGAGAGCGCGGCCACGCCGGAGAGGGCGACGCGCTGCCCGCCGACGAGGACGACGCCGTGGGCGAGCGTGAGCTCGAGGGCGCTCGCGGCGGCGGGGCCGGCCGTCCAGGGGCAGGTCGCGCCAGCGGCCGCGTAGCGGGCGCCAGCGCGGAAGTCGACGCCAGCGACGGGGACGCCCACGCCGCCCGCGGCGTCGAGGACCGCGCAGGCGAGGGCGCCGCCCGAGAGCGTGGCGCTGCCGGCGAGGGTCAGGGTCGCGGGGCCGACGGCGAGCCGGCCGTTCGCGAGCGAGGCGAGGAACTGCGCCTCGGCGCTCGTGGTGGTGGTGCCGTCGCTGAAGGTGCAGGTGCGGCCGGCGCCCACGAAGCGGACGCCGAGGTCGAAGCGGACGCCGCCGAGCGTCGCCGCGAGCTCGCCGCTCGTCGCGGTGGCGTCGAGCTCGCCGCACGCGAGCGCCCCGTCCTCGAGGTGGACGCCGCCCGCGAGGGTGAGCGAGGCGCCGGCGACCTCGAGCTGCCCGCCGGCGAGCTCGAGCGTGAGCCCGCGCGCCGCCGCCCAGACGACGCGCGCGGCGCCCGCGAAGCGGACGGGGCCCACGACGACGTCGGCGCCGGCGTCGAAGCCGGCCGAGACGACCGCGCCGCCCGCGATCTCGGCGTCGCCGGCGAGCGTGAGCTCGGCGCCGCCCGGGAGGGCGAGCCGGGCGCCGGCGAGGTGGAGGGCGAGGCGCTCGGAGGCGAGGTTCCCGAGGTCGTCGTAGCTCGCGGCGTAGGCGGCGCTCGCGTCGCCGGAGAACGCGAGCCCGGCGAAGGCGAGGTCGGCGCCGGCGGCGAGCGTGCCGGCCACGACGCGGCCCGAGCGCACCGAGAGCGAGCCCGCGAGCGTCACGTCGCCGCCGCCGGGGAGGCTCAGGTGGCCGCCCGCCAGCGCGAGGGTCCAGCCGTCGCCGCCGGCCCAGGAGGCGGTGGCGGCGCCGTCGAAGGCGACGCCGGCGACGGACGCGGCGCCCGTGGCGCCGAAGTCGGCGGAGGCGAGGGCGCCGTCCGCGAGCACGATCTCGCCCGCGAGCGCGAGGCTCCCGCTCGCCGGGAGGCCGACGGCGCCCCCGGCGAGGGCGACGCGGAGCTCGTCGTCGCTCCAGGTGACGGCGGCGTCGCCGTGGAAGCGGACGCCCGCGACGGCGAGATCGGCGCCGGCGGAGAGCGCGCCGCCCGTGACGACGCCCTCGTCGATGGTGACGGCGCCCGTGAGCGAGAAGGCGGGTCCCGTCGGGCCGAGGAGGCCGCCCGCGAGGTCGAGGCCGAAGATGCCGTCCTCCCAGGTGACGGCGGCGTCGCCAGCGAACTCGACCCCCGCGAAGGCGACGCCCGCGCCGGCGGCGAAGCGCGCGCTCGCGAGGCGCCCGCGGTCGATGGCGACGGCGCCGTCGAGGGCGAGCTCGCCGCCGCCGGGGAGGGTGAGCGCGCCGCCCGCGAGGTCGAGGCGGAAGACGCCCGCGTCGAGGGTGACGGCGGCGTCGCCCGCGAAGGTGACGCCCGCGAGCGCGAGGCCGACGCCCGCGTCGAGGCGGCCGGTGGTGAGGCGGCCGCCCGCGGTGTCGAAGGCGCCGGAGACGCTGAGCGCGCCGATCTCGGCGAGGGTCACGGCGCCCTCGAAGGCGACGCCGGGGCCGGCCGAGCCGAAGCGGAGGGTGCCGGAGAAGCGCGTGCCGCCGAGGTCGAAGGCGGGGAGGGTGACGGCGAGCGAGAGCGCCGGGAGGTCGGCGCCGGCGCCGGTCACGGTGAGCGCGACGGGGGCGGCCGCGAAGGGGTGCGGGGCGCCCTCGACGGTCACGACGCCGGCCATCGTGGCCGTGGAGGCGCCGGCGGCGTCCTGGCAGACGGTCAGCACGAGGTCCGAGAGGGGGAGGGCGACCGCGGGCGGGGCGGCGTCGGGGACGGCGCCCGCGAGGCAGAAGCCGCCGCCGGGGGAGGGGGCGCCGGTGAGCGCGACGTCGCCGAGGCCCGGGAGGCTCGCGGTGGCGGCGAGCTCGGGCGGGTCGTCGCTCGGGGTGCCGTCGGGGGCGAAGCAGGCGGCGACGTCGAGCTCGCAGAAGAGGCCGGGGACGCAGGTCGGGAGCGGGTGGTCGCTCGCCTGCCAGCAGCCGTCGCCGAGGTCGTCGGTGAGCGCGACGTCGCCGAGCTGCCCGCCGAGGGCGACGCCGGTCGCGCCGAGGACGACGGGGGCGCTCACGCCCGGCGGCGAGGAGAGGGCGCCGTCGGACGCGACGACGCGGCAGCGGACGGCGTCGCCGGCGGCAGCGGGGGCGCCGGCGGCGCTCCGGAGGTCGCGCGAGGGGACGACGGTGAAGGCCGTCCCGGGCGCGCCCCAGGCGTCGCCGACGGCCCAGGCGACGGTGATGGTGACCGGGTCGCCGTCGGGGTCGACGGGCGGGGCGACGAGGGCGCAGGTGAGCTCGCCGTCGGGGCCCGAGAAGGGCGGGGTGATGGCGACGACGGGGGCGGTGGGCGGCGTGTTGCCGAGGGCGTCCGGGGCGACGACGGGGGCGGCGAGGGCGGTCTCGCCGTCGTCCTCGCCGTCGGAGGGGGTGAGGGCGCAGCCGAGGACCGCGCCCGCGGCGACGCTGCCGGCGGGGAGGGCGCAGGCGTCGGTCGCCGGATCGGGCGCGGCGCCGTCGAGGGTCCAGGCGCAGCGGTCGCTCGCGGGGTCGCCGGCGTCGGGCTCGTCGCGGCCGACGCAGGCGCAGGTGAGGGTCCTCGCGTCGATGGCGGCGGCGGCGCAGCTCGGGGCGGTGTTGCCGATGACGACCTGCGCGACGCCGGGCGGGGTCGTGACGGCGCCGTCGGAGACGACGGCGAGGGCGCGCCAGGTCTCGCCCTTCGCGGTGCGGTCGGCGGGGACGGTGTCGCCGTCGAGGTCGGTCGCGTCGGGGCCGCGGAACCAGGACCAGGTGACGGCGAGGGGCCCGTCGGCGTCGTCGACGCTGCCGGTGGCGGTGAGCGAGGCGGTGAGGTCGTCGCCGGTGCGCGGGGTGGCCGGGGCGATGACGACGGCGGGGGCGCCGTCGGCGGGGGCGATGACGACGGTGAGGAGGGCCGTGGCGCTCGCGCCGTCGCTGTCGGTGGCGGCGAGCGTCAGGAGGTGGGCGCCGAGGGGGAGGTCGGCGCGGGTGACGGTGACGGCGCCGCCGGCGGCGGGGGGGCCGTCGAAGAGGACGCCGGCGAGCGGCGAGGTCCACGTGACCGAGAGGGCGTCGGCGGCGTCGCGATCGTCGGTGACCTGGGCGCGCAGGGTGA
The DNA here is from genome assembly GCA_020632715.1 of Deltaproteobacteria bacterium. Lineage (GTDB taxonomy): Bacteria > Myxococcota_A > UBA9042 > PHBI01 > PHBI01 > JACKFA01. Next base: position 60,639 of record JACKFA010000008.1, on the reverse strand, counting down.
CGGCGGCGCCGGCCGGGAAGGAGGCGCCGTCGTCCGGGGCGAGGAGGACGATGTGCGGCGGGAGGTTCGGGGGGGGCGCGGTGTCGGGGGCGGTGTCGGTGTCCGTGTCGGCGTCCGTGTCCGTCTCCGTGTCCGTCGGAGGCGGCGTGTCGGGGAGGAGCGCGTCCGGGGCCGCGTCACCGGGAGCGACGTCCACGATCGCGTCGGGGCCGACGTCGTTCGCGGGGCCCGGGTCGTCCGAGCAGCGGGCGGCGGCCACGAGGAGGAGCGTGACCGCGCCGAGCTGGCGCCAGGCGGTGGGGACGCGTCGGAGACGGCTGGAGGTGCCCATGAAACCCCGCCGCGACGACCTCGACGGCTCCGACCGACGCGGAGCGAGCGCCGGCCAAGCGCGCGGCGCGATGGCGGTGAGACGGCGACCGGGTCGTCCTCTCGCCGCAGGTTGTCGCGATACCTCAGGCTAGCCGGGCCCGGGGTGCCAGCGCATCGTCAGATCGTCGTAGTCCCCGTCGTCGGGTGCTCGGAGCCCCGAAACGACGAAGGGGCCGCAACTTGCGTTGCGACCCCTTCCCTCGGTGGAGCCACGGAGAGTCGAACTCCGGACCTCTTGAATGCCATTCAAGCGCTCTACCAACTGAGCTATGACCCCGAAGGCGGACGAGTAGCTACCAAAGCTCCGATGCGCTGGCAAGCGGAAAGCGCTCTTTCACGCCGGCCCCTCGATGAGCGTGTCGGAGGGCGCGTCGCCGGCGGGCCGTGTGGCCGTCACGAGCGCGATGACGCCTGCGTCCTCGCCGTCGTTCTCCACCGCGAGCAGCGCCCCCGGCGCCGCTGTCACGAGGTGCCCCGACGCGAGCGTCTGACGCTCCTCGCCGGTGCGCCAGGTCGCGCGCCCCTCGAGGACGAACGCCGCGTGCTCGACGCCCGCCTCGGCCGGCGCCTCCCAGGACGCCCCGCGCGGCACCCACACGAGCGTCCGCGCCGTCGCGCCCGCGTCGCCGAGCGGTCGCGCCCACACCACCGCCGGCGGCGCCGCGGCGAGCTCCGAGAGGAGCGGCTCGAGATCGACCACGTTCATCGCTCACTCCTCCCCGGCGTCGGCCTCGTCCCGCGCGCCCTCGCCGAGCGCCTCGAGCCCCACCACGTGCGCGAGCAGGACCGTCGCGTACGATCCCGACGGGAGCCCGAACGTCAGCACGAGCCCGTCGTCGTCGCGCGCGACGCCGACCGCGTCCGGCCACGCCACCGCCGCGCGCCGCGCCCCGCGCGCGTTCCTCCCGAGCCGCCCCCAGGCGATCCCGTCGCCGCCGAGCTCGGCGAGCACCGCCTCCTCCCGCGCGAGCGCCTCGCCCTTCGCGCGCGACCCCTTCGAGCCCGGGAGCGGCCCCGTCACGACGAGCTCCCCGGCCGCGAGCCGCGCCGTGTCCGCGGCGGCGTCCTCGCAGATGAAGATCCCGCCGGACACGCGCTTCATCAGCACGTCTCCGGGCACCGCCGCCGCGAGGAGGCCGTCCGCGGCGCGCGCCGCGAGCCAGTGGTTGAACGCGACGCTCTGCACCGCCGACACCGCGAGCCGCTCGATGCGCGCCGAGAGGCGCAGCCTCTCGCCGCGGAGGATCGCGAGCCCCGTGTCGATCGTGCGGCCCTGCGCGAAGCGCTGCGGCCCGTACGCGTTCGGGAAGCCGCGCGCCGCGAGCGCCTCGAGCCGCGTCGCCACCGCCCCGTCGTCCGCCGGATCGCGCCCGCGGAGGCGCACGCGGAAGCGATTCCCCCGGAGGTGCCCGGTCTTGAGCTTGTTGTCGTGCCGCTCGACCCGGAGGAGCCTGATGGCGCCGCCGTCTCCGACCGGCCCCTCGATGGCCTCCACCGGCCGCGCGAGCTTCGCCGGGACCGACAGCCACTGCCGCGTCACGGCGCGCCGGTCCTTCATGCCGGCCATCCCGACGGCGCCGCGGTCGATGCCGAGCCGCTCGGCGACGAGGTTCGCGAGGAGCGGCGCCCCGACGTCGCGCTTCTCGACCCAGAGGTAGAGGAAGTCGCCGCTCCCGCCCGGGACGTAGGCCGGGATCTCCTCGACCTCGAAGTCCTCGGGGACGGACTTCACGAGCCCGCCGCCGGTGCCGAGGGGCACGCCCGGCCAGGGGATCACGGTCGGCGCGTCGTGCCACGAGCGCGTGGGCTCCCCGGTCATGCTGCCGCCCCCCGCGCCTCGCGGAGCGCGTCCCAGAGCGCGCGCGCCGCGGTCGCCGGGACGCGCCGCTCGGCGACGGCGCGCTCGAGGCCGTCGTCCGCCGTGAGCGGGTGGATCCGCATCGTGTAGGGCGCGTTCCCGACGGCGTCGTAGTCGAAGAGCACCGCGTGCGTCGCCGCCTCGGGCCGCGCCGCGAGCCCGCGCCCCGCCTCCTCCCAGGCGGCCGCGTCCACGCGCTTCATGAGCGCGAGGAGCCCGCCCTCGTCGGTGCGCGCGATGATGACCTCGCGCCGCGAGTCCGCCTCGACGCGGAGCGACGGGAGCCGCCGGATCGTCGAGAACACCGCCCCGCCCACGCAGAGCACCCCCTCGACGGCGACGAGCGCCACGGTGAGCCCGAAGCCGAGGCCCCCCTTCGCGAGGAGGCCGAGCGGGGAGAGGGCGGCGCCGTGGTCGCTCCCGACGAAGCCGAGGTAGGCGAGGTAGCCCTCGTGCCCCGTCTCGCGCTCGAGCATCGCGAGCACGGCGTCCATCGGGTTCGCGGCCATGTGATCGGCGGGCGTCGCGAGCTTCGCGACGAGGAACTGCACGGCGTCGAGGTAGGCGAGCACCTCGTAGCCGACGAACGCGATGAGCCCGGCGAGCGCGGCGGCGAGGATGGCCGGGGTGCGCTCGGTCGGCGCGAACCGCTGCCCGACGGCGCCCACGGCGGCGCCGACGAGCCACCCCGCGAAGGCCGGCATCACGAAGGTGATGTAGGTCCCGCGGTAGGTCATGCGCAGGAGGAACGCGAGCGCGATGGCCGCCGCGACCCCCGCGAGCAGCATCAGCGCGCTCCCGAGCGCGTAGCGCATCTCGGACGGCGAGGACGACGTCGCCGCCGGCTTCGCCGCGCTCACGGCTTCTCCCACAGCACCTCGGGGTGCCCGGCGAGCTGCGAGACGCGCCGCGACAGCACGAAGAGGGCGTCGGAGAGGCGGTTCAGGTAGGGGATCACGGTGTCGCCGACGGCCTCGGCGCGGGCGAGGGCGATGGTGCGGCGCTCGGCGCGGCGGCACACGGTGCGGGCGAGGTGGAGCGAGGCGTTGACGCGGCTCCCGCCCGGCAGGACGAAGCTCTTGAGCACGCCGAGCGGCGCGTTCTCGGCGTCGATGAGGCGCTCGAGGGCGGCGACGTCGTCGGCGTGGACGAGGGGCTGCCCGGGCCAGCGGTCGGGGAGCAGGGTCGCGAGATCGCTCCCGAGGTCGAAGAGCTTCTGCTGGACGCCGCCGAGGACGGCGTCGAGGCGGGCGCGATCGGCGGCGGGGACGGCGTCCTCGGCGGTGAGCTCGGCGCGGACCTGCCCGAGCACGGCGTTCAGCTCGTCGACGGTGCCGTAGGCCTCGATGCGGAGGCTGTCCTTGTCGACCTCCTGCCCGCCGACGAGGCGCGTCGTGCCGCCGTCGCCGGTCTTCGTGTAGATCTTGCTCAGCGTGACCACCGGGCTCCTCCCTCTCGCTCTCCCAGCACCCCGCGCGGCCGACGCGGCGCGCCCCGATCCTCCGGGCGAGCGCGCGCCATGGGCCGCGTACCTGCCTCGGTGGCGATCCGCCGCCGTTTGCGCTACGGACTCTCGCCTCGGTCCGATACGCTCTGCCCGCTCCCACGGAGGCTGTCAACGATGCGTCTCACGACCCCGATCCTCGCCCTCGCGCTCGCCGCCGCCATCGCCGCCTGCGGCGACGGCGGCACCTCGGCCCTCACGAGCGACGTCACCGCCGACGTCGCCGGCGACACGACCGCCTCCGGGGGGCTCGGCATCGACTACGCGAGCACCTCGGGCGGCGTCGTCGCGCGCTGGGACACGGCGTCGAGCGACTGGACGGCGACGCCCTGGCCGAGCGACCGCTACCGCCGCGCGGACGGCACGCTCGATCTCTCGCGCTTCCCGAACCCGGGCGGCGCCACGCTCGTCGACGACTACGTGACCTACGGCGAGACGGCGGTCGACGGCTGGAGCCGGAACGGGGCGGTCTACTTCCAGCTCTCGGGGGCGCTCGACATGGCGTCGCTCCCGACCGACGAGGAGAGCCGCGACGCGCGGTCGCTCGCGCAGCTCGTGGACGTGACGACGCCCGGGAGCGCGTCGTACGGCGCGCGCTTCCCGCTGGTCTTCCACGCGGCCGACGCGACGGGCGACCCGTTCTATATGGGGCCGACGCTCGCCCTCCGCGCCGTGTACGGCTTCCCGCTCGCGGACCACGGCCGCTACTGCGCCTTCTTGACGCGGGGCCTCAAGGACGCCGGCGGGAACTACCTCGAGCGCGCGCCCGCCTTCGAGGACGCGCTCGCGAACGACGCGGCGCTGGCGCCGCTGCGCGAGCTCCTCGGGTCGGGGGCGACGGCGATCGCGGACGTGGACATCGCGGCGGCCACCTGCTTCACGACGCAGGACGCGACGCGCGACATGCGGCGGATCCAGGGCTTCCTCGAGGACCGGGCGACGCCGGAGCTCACGGAGCTCGTCTACAACGGCGCGACCGCGCACTTCCACGAGATCGTCGGGAAGTACCTGACGCCGAACTTCCAGGAGGGGGTGAAGCCCTACCTCTATGAGGGCGGCGACGTGCGCTTCGACGCGAGCGGGGCGCCGGTCGTGCAGGAGGAGGAGACCGTGCGCGTCAGGATCCTCGTGCCGAAGAACCTGCCGATGCCGAGCGCCGGGTGGCCGGTCGTGCTCTATGGGCACGGGACGGGCGGGAACTGGAAGTCGTGCCTCGACGCGACGGACGGGGATCCGCTCCAGGACGGGCTCGCGATGCTCTGCATCGACCAGCCGCTGCACGGGATCCGCGGCGTCGGGGACGACGAGAACTTCCTGAACTCGTTCAACTTCCTGAACCCGGCGTCGGGGCGGATGAGCTTCCGGCAGTCCGCGGCGGACGTGATCTGGCTCGCGAAGATGGTGGCGGACGGGCGCTTCGACATCCCCGGGGAGGCGACGGGCTACGGGAAGAACCTGCGGCTCGACCCTGACAAGATCATGTTCTTCGGGCACTCGCACGGCGGTCTCGCGGGCGTCATCGTGCTCGGCGTGGACACGCGGCTCAAGGGGGCGGTGCTGTCGGGGGCGTCGGGGGTGATGGCGGAGACGATCGTGCGCCGGAAGGACATCATCGACATCCAGGCGCTGGTCGCGAACACCATCGACATCGACACGCCGCTGCTCGACACGTTCCACCCGGTGGTGAACCTGGCGCAGACGCTCGTGGACGCGACGGATCCGGTGAACTACGCGCCGTACTGGCTCGAGCGGGTCACGGGCGGGCACGCGAAGCACGTGTTCATGACGGAGGGCACGATGGACCAGGCGAGCCCGGCGGTCGGCGCGGACGCGGTGGCGGCGGCGGCGGGGATCCCGCTCGTCGAGGACGTGGTGAACGCGAGCCGCGCGCACGCGCTGAAGGGGATAGCGCCGGTCTCGATGCCGGTGAGCCTCGACGTCGCGACGTCGAACGGCGAGCTCGTGACGGCCGGGCTCAAGCAGTTCGAGGGCGGCGACCACTTCGTGGCCTTCACGGACGCGAACGCGCGCCTCATCTGGCGCGGCTTCCTGCGGGCGCTGCGGGCGGGGGAGACGCCGGTCATCACGCCGTGATCCGGTGGTTGTCTCGGGATCCGGCAGCGGGGACGCTCGGGAAGCGTTCGGTAACCACGGAGGCGCGGAGACACAGAGGGAGGGCGGAGAGGGCGGGGGAGACGCCGGTCATCACACCGTGAACCGGTGGTTGTCGTCGGGCCCACGGCGGGGGCCGAACGGTAACCACGGAGACACGGAGACAGGTCGGGCGGGCTGAGCTGGCCGATCTGGGGCGCTTTGGTCGGTAACCACGGAGACACGGAGACGCGGAGGGCGGGCGGAGAGGGGGCCGTGGTCGTCCGGCCTCGATACGGCGTTCGCGCCGCGGGGCCGTGCAAGATCACGTGGGAGGGAACCACGGAGGCACGGAGGGAACGCGGCCTGACGAGCCCTCCTCCGTGCTCCCTCCGTGCTCTCCGTGTCTCCGTGGTGAAAGCGGAGTCAGGACGTGCCGGAGGCCATGGGTCCGGCCCGGCGCCCAGCGCGTCGCGAATCCGCTAGAACACCCCGTGCGCGCCCGAGAGCGGCAGGTTGATGAACACGTCGGGGTCCGTCGGATCGAACTCGTGCCGCGGCGTGAACGGCTGGTCGAAGCGCTCCTGCAACACGCGCAGCAGCTCGTCGATCGCCTCCTGCGGGGCGCCGCCCCACTTGAGGTTGTACTCGGGGTTCGGCGCCACCGAGACCTCGTTCTGCGGGTTCGTGTAGCCGAGCTTGCCGAGCTGCTCGAGCACGCCCCGCGCGACCTCCGCGTGCTCCGGCGGCGCGAACACGACGATGTGCAGGTCCGCCTTCCGGAGCGGCCCCGCCGGCCGCGCCGCGCCCGGCCCGAGCGGGAGGTTGATGAAAATCTGCGGGTCCTCCGCATCGAAGATGTGGAGCCGCTTCGGATCCTGCCCGAAGCGCTCGCGCACCATCGCCGCGAGCTCCTCCACGTACTCCTCCGGCGCCGCCCCCCACTTGATGTTGAAGTTGTCGTTCGGGTCCGGGAGGACCTCCCCGTCGTCGTTCGTGTAGCCGCGCCCCTGCACCTCGCCGAAGAACGCCGCGCCGCGCGCCTGGTCGTCCGTGAAGACCGTCACCGGGAACGCCCCGCGCCCCGTCCCCACCGGGCCGCCCGAGTACTCGCCCGACGACGGCAGCGGCAGGTTCAGGAAGATCTCGAGATCGTCCGGCTCGAAGACCTGCAGCCGCCGCGGCTCCACGCCGAAGCGCTTCCGCACGTGCGCCGCGAGGTCCTCGACCACCGACAGCGACGCCGCCCCCCACTTCACGTTGAAGTGCTCGTTCGGGTCGTCCGCGATCCGGCTCGCCGGGTGCGTGTAGCCCGCGGCGCGCAGCTCCTCGAGGAACGCCTCGCCGGCCTTCTGGTCGTTGGTGAAGATCACGATCGGGTGGCGCGCCTGCTCGACGCTCGACGCGCGCTGGCACGCCGGGCTGTTCGACCCGGACGTGGCGCAGGCGGCGGTCGTGAGCGACGTGGTGGCGACGAGGAGGGCCAGGATCCAGCGCACGAGCAGCTCCTTGGGTGGTGCGAGAGCCGGGGGACGCGCCCGGGCGGCGCGCTTGAAAACAACCGAGCAGACAGATTCGTCCCGGCGACGATCCCAAAACGCCGGCGTCCTGTCCAACCGATCCGGGCGCGGCCGCGCACGGCGCCGCCCTCGTCAGGGCGCGGTCGCCGCCGGCAGGACCCCCGCCACCGCGAGGAAGTTGCTCAGGATCCGCGTGCCCGCCGCCGCGCCGTCGAGCGGGCTCCGCTCGGGGTGGAACTGCACCCCCCAGAGCGGGCGCCGATCCGCGCGGATGATCTGCACGTGGCAGGGATCGCCGATGGCGAGGAGGCGGAACCCCGGCGGCAGGTCCTTCACCTCGTCCACGTGGCTCGCCTCCACCGAGAACTCCTCGGGCAGACCGTCCACGAGCGGGTCCGGGTCCCCGAGGAGCCGCACCCCGACGACGCCCTGGACCTTCGGCATGCCCGCGTACGACGTGCTCGCCGCCGGCACCGGGTGCACCGGCCCTATCGGCGCGCCGTGCGCGAGCGCGAGCGCCTGGTGACCACCGCAGATCCCGAGCGTCGGCCCGCGCCGCGCGCGCACCCAGCCGAGCAGCTCGTCGAAGGCCGGCGGGTAGGAGGGGAACGGATCCTCGTTCGGGCCGAGCACCACCGAGTTCGGCGCGAGCCGCGCGACCCCCTCGCCGCGGATGAGCTCCCAGTGGACGATCTCGACCGCGAGCGCCGGCGAGAGCGCCGCGAGCCGCGCGGCGATGGCGCGGCAGCCGTCGAGCGTCTGGCGCGAGCGGTTGATGTTCACGACGAGCAGCGGCCGCGCGAGCGGATCGCCGCCCGTCGTCGTGCGGCGCCGCCCGCTCGCGACCGTGCGCGGCGCGTCCGTCACGGGAGCGCGTTCACGAGGAAGCTCCGGAGGAGCTCCCCGAGCGCCTCGGGGCGCTCGTGGTGCATGTTGTGGCCGAGATCGGGGAGCGTCGCCGTCGTCACGTCGCGGAGCTGCTGCGCGCGCGCCTCGACCCCCGGGACCCGGAACGGCGACCTCTCGCCCCAGACGACCAGCGTCGGGCACGTGATCGCCGCGAGGAACACGGCGAAGCGGCGCTCGTCGAAGGGGATCGCGCCGCGCGTCCGGTGGAGCGGGTCGAAGCGCCAGACGCGCTCCCCGGCGGCCGTCTCGCTGGTCGCGTAGCCGGCGATCTCGGTGAGGACGGCGTCGTCGCCGAGCGGGGCCGCGCGCCGCATGCGCGCGACGACGTGCGCGAGGTCCTCCATCGCCGGCTCGGGGCGGAGCCGCGCGTGCGGCGTGTCGCGCAGGAACGCGCGCATGAGCTCCGCGCTCGTGTCGATCGGCATGTGCACCGGGCCAATCGCGTCGAGCATGGCGACGGCCGTCGCGCGCTCGGGGCAGGCGCCGGCGAAGTAGGTCACCACCGACGCCCCCATCGAGTGGCCGACGAACGCGGCCCGCTCGAGGCCGAGGTGGTCCATCAGCGCCTGCAGATCGAGGGCGTAGTCCGGGAAGTGGTAGTAGCCGCCGGGGCCGACCCGGCCGCTCTCCCCGTGGCCGCGCAGATCCGGCATGATCACGCGGTAGTCCGCCGCGAGGCGGCGCGCCGTCGGGAGGAAGGACCGCCCCTGATCGAGGTAGCCGTGCACGCAGACGAGCGGCGGTTTGTCGCGATCCCCGAGCGCCCACGCGACGAGGTCGAGCCCGAGGCTCTCGAACACGACGCGCTCGACGTCGCCACCCGCCGCGCCGCGGGCGGCCTTCGATTCCGGATCCGTCGTGCTCATCGTGCTCCCACGCTCTCCCTGGACGTGCCGCGCCCCCTCCCCGATGCTCGCCCGAACGCGCCGCCACGCGCAACCCGCGCGACCATCGTCCCCGCGACCCGGAGCCAGCCCATGACCGAGCCCGCCCGCCGCCCGAGCGACAGCGCCGTCGAGATGAACGAGCTCGTCCTCCCCGTTCACACCAACGCCCTCGGCACGATCTTCGGCGGCCAGGTCATGGCGTGGATCGACGTCTGCGCCGCCATGGCCGCCATGCGCCACGCGCGCACACAGTGCGTCACGGCCTCGATGGACGCCCTCGACTTCATCGCCCCAATCCGCGTCGGGCACCTCGTGAACCTCCGCGCCATGGTCAACTTCGTCGGCCGCACCTCGATGGAGGTCGGCGTGCGCGTCGAGTCCGAGGACCCGCTCACCGGGGTGCGCGTGCACGCCGCGAGCTCCTACCTGACCTTCGTCGCGATCGACCCGGCGGGCGCGCCGAAGGCGGTGCCGCCGCTCACGTTGTCGACGACGACCGAGCGCTTGCGCTATGAGGAGGCGCGCGCGCGCCGCGAGCAGCGGCTCGCGCTCGTCGCCGAGCGGAGCCGTCTCCACCGCGCCCACCACGGCGGGGGCGAGCCCGGCGAGGAACCCGGACCGAGCTGACAGACGACGCCATGTTCTCGATGACCGCCCTGCTCGCGAGCCTCCCGCCGGCCTCCCTGGCCGAGAGCGACCTGCCGCGCTTCGTGTCGCGGGCGCTCGGGCGGCGGATCCCGAGCGAGCTGCCCGGCCTCCGCGCGCTCCTCGACGAGGAGCCCGTCAGCGGCTACGCGCCGAGCGTCGGCCCCATCCTCGCCGCCGCCTGCGAGCGCCTCGCGGCCACCGGCGCCGACCCGCGCGAGCTCGACCCGCAGAAGGTCGAGGCCCTCCTCGCGACGTCGGCCTATCTCGCCGCCCTCGAGGCGCGGATCCCGCTCGAGCAGCAGATCCTCCGCCCCGGCATCATCCTCACGCCAGCGACGCGCGACCTCCTGCGCGGGCGGCTGCACGCGCTCCCGGGCGTCGGCCCGCAGCTCGTGTGCGTGGCGCCGGTGACCCTCGTGCGGCTCCCGAGCGTGCGCTTCGTCGTCCCGCGCGGCCCCGTGCTCGCGCGGCCGATGACCGCCGACGAGGCGGACCGCATGCGCGCCGCCTGGAGCGCGGTCGAGGAGATCTTCCCCGTGGGCGACCCCGAGTCCGCCGCGTGGGAGGCGCGCTTCGTGCGCGTCGCGATCCGCGAGAACCACGCCCTGGACGCGGTCGTCGAGGGGCTCCGCCCGCTGGCCGTGGCGCGCCGGCGCGCGCTCTGGCGCGAGCTCGTCGAGCACCTCCGCGACCAGGAGGTCGTCGAGGAGCACCGCCCCGGGCCGCGCGGGCTCGACGGGCGCCTGACGCGGCTCGGCTTCGAGCCGGGGGCGCCGTGGATCGAGCCGCTCGTCGGCATCGCGCAGGCGGCCTTCGAGGGGGCGGCCCCCGATCCCGAGGTGGCGCGCGGCGCCTGCCGCGTGAGCGAGGCCGAGCTCGCCGCCTACGCGCAGTGGGTCGAGGTGCCGACCGTGGACCGCGAGCGCCTCGCCGGCGTGGCGCCGGCCGAGATCGAGCGCGATCTGCGCGTCCTCGCCGACGTCGAGGCCGCGCGGCTCGACCTCGAGCTCGACGCCGACTGGGTCCGGGCCCTCCGCGCCCTCCGCGACCGCCTCCTCCGCCCGCGGCAGCTCCGCGCCGCCTGGGCCCTCGACGGCGTGGATCCCCTGCTCCTCGCCGAGTCGCGGCTCGCCGCCGGCCACGACGCCGACGCGATCCTCACGGCGCTCGAGGCGATCGCCGAGGACGCGGCCGAGGCCGGCGCGCGCCGCCCCGCCGCGCAGCCCGTCGCGGTGAGCCCGCCGCCGGTCGTCACCGCGCCGCCGGACGAGGTCCCGGCGGCCCATGCTGCAATGCAGCATGAAACCGGCTCCGAGAGTCGCGGCCCGGCCGATGACGAGGGTGAGGCGAATGTTGCAGTGCGGGAGAGCGCGGCCGCTCCCGCGACGGAGCCCGCCCCGGTGGAGCCCGCCCCCGCGCGCTCGCGCCCGGCGAAGCCGGCGCCCACGCCCGAGGGGATCCGCCCGGCGCGCTTCTCGCTGCCGCCGCTCCCGTCGCCGCCACCCCCGCGCCCGAAGCCGCGCACGCGGCCGCGGATCGACTTCCCGCCGATGCCGAGCGGCAACCCCTTCGAGGGGACCGATCCCGTCGTCCCTCCGCCGAGCTGGCGCGCGCGCCCCATCAGCACGAGCGACCTCGCCTCGGAGCTCGGGATCGCGCCGACCGGCGCCGAGCTGCCGCCGCGGGCGGGGCAGGGCGAGCGGCCAGGGACCGCGCCGCCGCCGCGCGCAGGGCAGGGCGCTCGGCCGGCGACCGCGCCGCCGCCGAGCGCGCGCGCGCCCGGCTGCCCCAGCGAGCCCGGCGCGCGCTGCCTCACAGGCCCCTGCCTCGCCGGCTCCCGACGAGCGCCCGGCGGCGCGCCGGGTCGAGCCGCTGCCGCCGCGCCCCCGCGAGGACCGGCCGCCGAGCGCGGCGGGGCCCGTGCGCTCGGCCTCGCAGATCGATCTCCCGGTGGTCGAGACGCGCCGTCGCCAGCCGACGCTCGACCTCGAGCACGGCGGCCCGAGCGGTGGCCCCCACGGCGTCGGGGGCGGCCTCCCACCGCGCTCGCGCCCGCCGACGCTCGATCCGACGAGCGTCCGCCGACGCCCGCCGACCGTCCCGCACCTCGTCACGCCGCGGCAGGGCGAGGAGTTCTACGACGCGGCCTTCAAGGAGCTGCAGATCCTCGAGCGCGACCTCCTCCAGCGCGGGCCCTGGCCCGCGGCGCGCGAGCGCGTCGACGCCCTCGAGCAGCTCGCCCACGAGCTCGCGAGCGCCCTCGGCCCCTCGGCGCGCAGCGGCGACCGCGCGTTCGCGGCCGCGCTCCACAAGGTCGAGATGGTCCAGGCCTACCTCGAGCGCGTGCGCTCGGTCGCCGAGGGCAACCGCCCGCTCGCGGCCCCGGACGCCCCCGAGGACGACGGCAAGCGCGGCGGGAGCGGCCTCCGCGGCCTCTTCCGCCGCAAGCGCTGAGGCGCCCTCAGCGGCCCTACTCGGCGTCGCGCGCGAGCGGCAGGTGCGCCTCGAACCAGCGCCCGTCCTTGCCGTCGAACGCGAGCTCGAGCCGGTGCGAGAAGCCCTTCGGGAGCTCCTCGAACGGCGCGTCGGCCGTCAGCGTGAGCGGCGTCGGCACCTGCGGGAGGAGCGTCAGGCGCCCCGAGCCCGGCCACGACACGCGCATCGCGATGGGCGCCCGGCGCCGCTGGAGCTCGGTCACGTCGAGGTCCCACGCGCCGAGGTCCTTCCCGTCGCCGACCGTGGCCGCCACGAGCTCGAGCCGGTAGCGCCCGGGCGGGCCGTCGACGCTCAGGTGGAGCCGCCGCGTCGAGAACGCCGACTGCTCGACCACGCGCCCGTCGGCGTCGACGAGGGTCGCCGCCACGTCCGTGAAGCGCGCGTAGGTCTCCCCGGCCATCTCGAGCCAGAGCTCGACCCCGCGGGCCTCGGGCCCGATGGTCACGTCGATCGTCGGCCGCGGCCCCGAGAGCGTCTCGGTGCGCGCGCGCTCGGCCCCGACCACCGTCGCCGTCGCGGCCCCGCGGAACGGCGCGTCGAAGCGGTTCGTCACGGTGAGCTCCGCCCGCGGGTGCCCGCCCGCCGGCACCTCGTAGGCGACCTCCGCGGGGAGGTCGACCGCGAAGAACGCGACGTCGAGCCGGTACGCCGACGGCTCCGCCCCGCGGAAGGTCGCCGCCACGTCGAGCTCCCAGACCCCGGGCGCGAGCGCGTCGCCCGCGAGCCCGAAGCGCGCGGCCGTGCCGTTCACCGAGCTCGCCGCGTCGTCGTCGGCCGGCACCTCGTGCCCGTCGGGGTCGAACGGGAGCAGGTAGAGCGCGCCGTACGCGTCGCCCGGGACCGAGAGCGTCGCCCGCATCGCGGTCGCGCCCGGCGGCGGCTCCACGAAGACCCGCGCCACGTCGCCCGGCGCGAGCGTGCCCCGGAACGTGCGCGCCCGCTCGCGGTCGAAGCGCTCGGGCACGACCACGGTCACCGGCAGCCGGAACGCGGGCAGGCCGCCGCTCTCGCCGACCACCACGGCCCCGTGGACCCCCGTCTTCTTCGCCACGCCGCGGTCGAGGCTCAGCGCGAAGCTGCCCGCCGTCTCCCCGCGGACCCCCAGCGAGCCGCGGTCGAGGTCGATCCAGCCCGCGCTCGCGTCGAGGTCGAGGTCGAGGAAGCTCTGCGTCCGCGCCGCGTCCGTGGCGTCGCCGTAGTAGACCGGCGTCACGGTGACCCCGACGCGCTCGGGCTTCTCGGGCAGGTACCCGCCGGCGCGCCAGTAGCTCCCGCTCCCCATGGCTCCCGGGCGCGTCGCGATCGCCGTCGCGATCCGGAGCCCGGCGATGTCGGCGCTCTCGCCGCGGAGCCGCCCCCGGAGCGCGTCCCACGCGGCGGGCACCCCGATGAGCCCGGCGCCCTCGTCGAAGGGGCCGTAGCCCTTCCCGAGCGACCGGCCGCTAGCCATCAGCGCGCGCCGCACCTTCCACGGCGTCCACGGCACCTTCTCCGCGAGCGCCGCCGACACGAGGAGGGCGTGCGCGCCGCTCGCCTGCGGGGCCGCCATGGACGTCCCCGCCATCACCGCGCGCCCCATGAACGGCGGCACCGAGGACCACGCCGAGCCCGGCGCGACGCCGTCGGGCTTCGCGAGCTCCCCGCCGCGGCTCGAGAACGCGAAGAGGCGCGGCCCGTCGATGCGCGCGCCGTAGAGCGCCCGCGCGTTCGCCTCGGTGAGCACGGCCCCCGACGCCCACGCGAGGGACGCCGCGGCGGGAGTGCCCACGCTCGAGAGGCCCGGGCCGTCGTTGCCGGCCGACACGCTCGCCATGAGGAGGCGGTTGTCGGCGAGGGCGTCGTCGAGGGCGCGGTCGATGTCGCTCTGCCCCTCGCGCTCGGAGCCGACGCCGTAGGACATGCTGATGACCACGGGCACGGCGTGCTCGCGGGCCCAGCGCGAGGCGTAGGCGATGGCCGACCTCATGCTCCCGGGCGTGGTCGCGCCGCCGGCGAGGGCGCCGTGGCCGATCTTGAGCGAGATCACGCGCGCGCCCGGGGCGATCCCGTCGAACCCCTCGCGCCCGGCGATCCGGTAGCCCGTCGCGATGCCGGCGCAGTGCGTGCCGTGGCCGCCGTCGTCGAAGTGGAGCTCGGCCACGGGCGGGGTCTCGTCGAGGCGGAGGGTCACCGCGAAGGCGACGGGCGTCTGGTTCTGGCGCGGATCGCCCCGCCGGAACGCGAACCACACGGGCTCGTCGGCGTAGCTCCGGCGCGCCGTCTCGTCGGAGACGTCGCCGTCGCCGTCGGTGTCGATGACCGCGACGGGGGCGCGGTCGCCGGCGCGCCGGTAGGCGACGATCGCGAACACGCCGTCGCCGTGGCCGTCGCCGTCGACGTCGGTCACCTCGGTGCGCGCGAGGTCCGCCTCGCGGAAGACGCCGACGAGGAGCTTCTCGCCGGGGGCGACCGACGCCGGGAGCCTGTCGACGCCGCGCACGGCGACGTCCCCCGCGCGGACGACGCTCACGCCGCCCTCGACGGCCACCTCCCGCGCCTCGAGCGCGACGTCGCCCTCGCCCGTGAAGTCGCGCGCCTCGATGACCTTCGGGCCGCCCTCGGGCGTGGTCTCGAGCCCCTTCGCGCTCGGGTCGACGCCGGTGTCGAGCACGGCGACGACGACGCCGCGCCCGTCCCAGGTCGGGTGGGCCGCGGTGAACGCGCTCGCGCCGATGAGATCGCGGCTCAGGAACTCGTAGTAGCTCGCGGGCTTCTCGCCCGGAGGCGGGGCTGCGCGCGCGCCCGGGAGCGGCCCCAGCGTCGCCAGCGCGGCGAGGACCGCCGCGGCCGTGACCGCCCGTCGCGCCGAGGCCGCGCCAGCAGCGCTCGGGGAAATTCGGACCGAGCCAGGCGCGGCGTCGTGGTCGCAGGTGGCTACGCGAGGCGGGAGCGTACCCGAGGTACGTGACCGACGAGCGGAGCCGCCTGCGACCACAAGAGCAAGCCTGGCGACGGGAGAATTTCCCCGAGCGCTGCCAGGGCCCGGGCTCACTTCTTCTCGTCGCCCTTCGGGCTCGTCGCGGGCTGGAAGAGCTTCCCGAGGAAGTCGCCGAGGTCGAGCTTCACGTTGACGGGCGGCGTGCCGGCCTGGTTCTCGGCCGGCTTCGACGCCGGCACGCTGAACTTCACGTTCTCCGGGACGATCGCGCGCGTGAGCTTCTGGAACATGAACACGGCGAGCGGGCCGCCGTGGTTCCTCACGAAGTCCCAGTCGAGGTTCAGCTGCTCCTCGCCCTGCTTCGGCTGGATGTGGTTGTCCTCGATGTACTCCGCGAGGGAGCGCTTGAGGGTGTCGACGACGCCGGTCTGCGACAGCGCGTCGCTCGCGCTCGCGCTCGCGGGGGCGTCGGTGCCTTCGTGTCCCTTGTCATCGTCGGTCGCCATCGGATCTCCTGGGCCGCCGCGGAGTCGGTCCGCGGCCACGGGCGCTCAACATAGCCGAGTCCGACGCCCGTGAGAACCGGGCCGCGCGCGATCCCGTTTGACGGGGGTCGGCCAGTTCGTTAATGGCGTGCGACCCGCGCCGGCGCCCGCGAACCGCTTCCGCGCCGGGCGCGCCCCACGACGGACGCCGCCCATCGACACGTTGGCCCACCCGACCGAGCTCTCGGTCATCATCCCCGCCTACAACGAGGCCGAGCGCCTGCCGGGGACGCTCGCCGCGGTGCGCGCGTGGATGGACGGGGTCGGCTACCCGGTCGAGCTCGTCGTGGTCGACGACGGCTCGCGCGACGGCACGGGCGCCATCATCGAGGCCGCGGCCGCCGAGGATCCGCGCGTGCGCGCGGTCGTCCAGCCCGAGAACGGCGGGAAGGGCGCCGCCATCGAGGCCGGCGTGAAGGCTGCGCGCGGCGGGGAGGTCGTCTTCTTCGACGCGGACCTCTCCTACGATCTCGGCTACGTCGCGGCCGCGCGCGCAGCGCTCGCCGCTGGCGCGGATCTCGCGATCGGCACGCGCGACGCCGGGCCCGAGGACACGCGGAAGCGCGGCTACTCGCTCGTCCGGCGCGCCGCGAGCTGGGCGTTCAACCGCTATGTCGAGGGCCTCCTCCGGCTCGGCGTGAGCGACACGCAGTGCGGCTTCAAGGCGTTCCGGCGCGAGGTCGCCGAGGCGCTCTTCGACGCCATCGCCACCCGCGGCTTCGGCTTCGACGTGGAGCTCCTCTACCTCGCGCGCCGCTGGGGGCTCGAGATCGCGCTCGTGCCGGTCGGCATGGAGCCGCGCGGCGGGAGCTCGGTCAACGTGCTCCGGCACTCGGTGACGATGGCGCGCGACGTGCTCCGGATCCGGCGGCGCGCGCGGCGCGGCGAGTACCCGGCGACGATCCCGCGCTGAGCCCGCGCGGACGACGACTGGCGCTGCGTCGGCGCGACCAGCGCGCGGCGCGTCTTGCGTGGCGTCACGGGCTGTGTAACTGCTGCGGTGTCCCAGTCATACCTGGGACCACCGACCACGATCCGTTCGCGATGTCGGGCCGTACCGTCGGGGCAGGGGGAGGGAGCTCGCGCGCGAGCTCGGCTCATCCACGACTCACTCAGACCAACACTCACTCAGGGCAGGGAGAACGGCATGAACCTCGGGAAGAAGCTTTCGATCGGCGCCATGACGATGGGCCTCGCGTTCGGCGGCATCGCGCTCACGGGCGCGGGCTGCGGCAGCAGCGGCGACAAGGTGCAGGAGAGCGGCGAGAAGAGCTGCGGCGCCGGCTCCTGTGGCGGCGAGAAGGCCCACACGGACGACGGCGGCGAGAAGAGCTGCGGCGCCGGCTCCTGCGGCGGCGAGAAGAAGGACGACGGCGGCGGCGAGCAGAGCTGCGGCGCCGGCTCCTGCGGCTGATGCACACCGCGACGCGGCGGGGCGGCGCGGGGATCGCGTCGGCCCGCCGCGGCGCGCGGACCTCGCTCCTGCGGAGGCACTGACGTGACCGCGACGGCGTTCGACGAGCTGCCGTTCCTGGGCTACGGGATCGGCCTCCGCAGGACCCACTTCGACACGCTCCCCGCGTGGCTCGAGCGCTTCGACTTCTTCGAGGTGCTGAGCGAGAACTTCATGGCGTTCGGCGGGCGGCCGCGCGAGGTGCTGCGGCGGGTGGCCGCGGCGCGGCCCGTGGTCCTCCACGGCGTCTCGCTGTCGATCGGATCGGTCGATCCGCTCGACGAGAGCTACCTCGACGCCCTGTCGGGGCTCATCGACGAGGTGAAGCCGCGGTGGTTCTCGGACCACCTCTGCCTCTCGTCCTTCGAGGAGGTCGACTACCACGACCTCGTCCCGCTCCCGTTCACGGAGGAGGCGGTCGCCCACGTCGCCGAGCGCGTCCGCGCGGTCGCCGGGCGCGCGCCGGTGCCCTTCCTCCTCGAGAACCCGAGCTATTACATCGCCTACCGCGACTCCGAGATGAGCGAGGCCGAGTTCCTGCGCGAGGTCGTGACGCGCGCGGACTGCGGGCTCCTGCTCGACGTGAACAACGTCTACGTGAACGCGGAGAACCACGGCTACGACGCGCGCGCCTTCATCGACGCGCTGCCGCTCGAGCGCGTGGCGCAGCTGCACATGGCCGGGCACCTCGTGCTCCCGGACGTCATCATCGACACGCACGGCGCGCCCGTGGTCCCCGCGGTGATGGACCTCTTCCGCTACGTCCTCGAGCGCACGGGGCCGGTGTCCACGCTCCTCGAGTGGGACCACGACATCCCGCCCATCGACGTGATGGCCCGCGAGCTCGACGCCATCCGCACGGCTGGGCGCGAGGTGCTCGGCGACGTCGCCCCGGACGGGGTCGTCGGGGGTGAGGAGGCGACGACGTGGCGACGCTGAGGGAGATCCAGGCGCTCGTGCACGGCGTGCTCAGGCGCGAGACGGCGCTCGACGCGGGCGCGCTGGCGCTCGGGGTGCGGGCGGACCGGCTCGGGATCTACCGGGGCTTCGTCGCGCAGCACGTGACCGGGATCCTCGCGAAGCTCTACCCGACCGTGCGGGCGCTCGTGGGCGAGGCGGCCTGGGACGAGCTCGCGCTCGCCTTCTTCCGCGAGGTGCCGGCGCGGAGCTGGGAGCTCAACGCCTGCGCCGAGCCGTTCGCGGCGTGGCTCGACGGGCGCGTCGGCGACGGCGGGCTCCACCCGTTCCTCGTGCCGCTCGCGCAGGTCGAGTGGGAGCAGTTCGCCGTGGCGCTCGCGCCGGTCGAGATCCCCGACCCGGCCGGGCTCGACCGGCTCGTCTTGAACCCGACGACCTCGGCGCTCGCGCTCCCGTACCCGGTCGTCCGCTTCCTCGTCGACCGCGGCGACGACGTCGCGGCGCTCTCGCCCGCGACCCCGATGCCGGACCCGGGAGACGAGGTGGCGCTCCTCTTCCGGCGGCACGGGACGCACCACGTCGGCTACCACCAGGCCGGCGACGACCTCCTCTTCGCGCTGAAGGTCGTGGCCGAGGGGGTGCCGCTCGTGGCCGCGGCTGACCTCGCGCGCGTGCCCGTCGCGCGCGGCGAGGCGGCCCTCCGGCGGGCGGTGGCGATCGGGCTTCTGCTCGGGCCGGTCGAGAGCGCGCTCGGCTGAGCGGCGCGTGGCCGAGCGCCCCACGCCGCCGGCGCGGTGAGGCAACTCGCCTCGCGCGGGGGCGCCCACCCACGGGACGGTCAGGCGGTCGAGGACCGCGGTGGTAGCGGCGTCATCGCGTGGTCGGGCGACCTGGAATGGCCGTTGCACAGGGGCAGGGCGTCGGCCGCGCCTGTCGCAACCGCGCGGGCGACGCACCCCCATCCGGATCAGGAGAGCTCCATGCGCCCCATCTCCACCACCCTCGGTCGCTACGCCATCGCCGCGACCCTCTTCGCCGGCCTCGGCTTCACCGCGTGCTCGGACTCGGGCAGCGGTGACAGCGACACGACCCCGACCGCGGCCGAGTACGACGACGTCGCGACGACCACCGGCGCGCTCGTCGCCGACCCGAACGGCGGCGAGGTCACGGCGATGCACCAGGCCTACCTCATCGCGCGCGGCCAGGCGCCGCTCTTCCTCACGGCCGGCGCGAGCGGCGCGATCCAGGGCGCGCAGTGGGGCCTGTCCTTCTCGTACGACGTGACCTGCATGAACGCCGACGGCGACGAGATCACCTGCGGCGCCGACACCGACTCGGCGCGCGTGGTCGCGTCGTGGAGCGGCTCGTGGGACGGCACGTGGCTCGACGCGGACACCGCGTGGGAGGCCGACTGGGAGCTCACCGGGCTCCAGGGTGACACGTGGGTCCTGAACGGCTCGTCGAGCGTCGACTGGAGCGCGAGCTGGGACAACCCGCACAACGGCGCGCACCGCGAGTGGAGCGTGCAGGCGAGCGCGGCGGCCGACGACCTCACGTTCGCGGCGAGCGCGCGGCGCCCCGTGGGCGGGACGGCGTCCTACTACCTGCAGATCGACCGCGTGGGCGAGGGCCCGAACGGCGAGGCGCAGGGGAACCTCACGGTCGACGCGGACGTGACGTTCAGCGACAGCGGCGCGACGCTCGTCCTCGACGGCTCGCGCGACTACAGCCTCAACGTCACGACGGGCGACACGAGCGCGCAGTAGCGCCTCGGCCCTGTCGTCGACACGCCGCGCGGCGGGCTCCTCACGGGGCTCGCCGCGTCGTCGTCTCACCCGCCCTCGTCCGGCGCGTCGAGGGCGTCCTTCGTCGCGCCGATGTCGAGGTTCGCGGTCTTGAGGAACGTCCGGAGGGCCATGCTGACGAACTCGGCGAGGCGCCGCATGCGCTGGACGCGCTCGAGCTCGGCCTCGTCGACGGATCGCTCGACGGCGAGGGCCTCCGCGCGCGTGAGATCGCGCACGACGCTGTCGACGAGCGCCCCCTCGCGCTCGGCGACGACCTTGCCGATCATCCCGAAGAAGTCGGTCTCGGCGACGTAGTGCCAGGCGCTGTCGCCGGGGGAGCGCGTGCGCCGCACGACCCCCCACTGCTCGAGCTCGCGGACCGCCATCGAGACGCCGCCCTTCGACATGCCGAGCTCGGCCTGGATGGCCGCCGCGTCGAGCGGGCGCCCGCGCAGGTAGAGCAGGGCCCATACGGCGCCGTGCGAGCGCTTGAAGTTCCAGAACTCGATGACGTTGCCGATGGCGTCGGCGATCAGGCTCTCCCAGGGGGCGAGGGTGCCGATGGCGGCGGCGTCCTCGGCCCGGTGTCGCGTGTACCCCTTCATCCAGCCGCCTTCCCCGCGGAGTCCACGAGCGCCTCGGCCCATCCGAGGAGGCGCGTGAGCGGCGCCTGCCCGGCGTCCGCGCCGAGCGCGGTCCGGGCCGCCTCGATCGCGCGCGCGGCGGCGCGGGACGAGGCGTCGGCGGCGCCCAGGGCGATGACCCTGGACCCCAGCGCGTCGAGTTCAGCCGACGACGGCCGCGCTGTCCAGGCGAGACGCGCGCGGGAGAGCTCGCCGCCGAGCTCGGGAGCCCGCGCCGTGGCCCAGAGGACGGGGAAGGACGGGCTCCCGGTGACCAGATCCTGGTAGCGGTCCTTCCCGGGGGCGCCGACGAGATCGGCGAGGTCGTCGGCGATCTGGAAGGCGACGCCGAGCTGCTCGCCGGCCTCGGCGAAGGCCTCGGCGCGGACGTCGTCACGGCCGAGGAGGGCGACGAGGCGGCCGGCGAGGCCGAAGAGGGCGCCGGTCTTGCCGCGGGCCATGGCGATCCAGGCGTCGAGCGGGAAGTCGGTGCGGCCGCGGGCCTCGACCTCGACGCCGATGGCGCGGGCCATGGTGGTGAGGGTGGTGATGGCCGGCGGGAGCAGGGTCGGGCGCGACGAGAGGCGGTCGAGGCCGCGGGTGAGGACCCAGTCGCCCGTGAGGACGGCGAGGGTGTTGCCGAGCTCGGCGTTGGCGGTGGGGCGGCCGCGGCGGGCGTCGGCGCGGTCGATGACGTCGTCGTGGAGGAGGCTCGCGGTGTGGAAGAGCTCGACGGCGACGGCGATGTCGACGAGGGAGGCGGCGTCGGCGCCGCGGGCGCGGTCGAGCCCGAGGGCCTCGGCGAAGACGTGGACGAGCCAGGGGCGGGCGCGCTTCGCGCCGGGGCCGAGGACGAGGGCGCGGGCGGCGTCCTCGACGGTCCCGTCGCCGGCGAGCGCGCGGCGGAGCTCGGCCTCGACCCGCGCGAGGAAGGCGGCGGGGCGGGCGGCGGCGGGGTCGACGAGGCGGGCGTTGGGCGGCTGGGTCCACGTGTTCATGGGGAACATGATGTTCACGACTCAGTGAACTTGCAACCTCCAGGGCGTTCGCCGTGGACGAGTGAGACGGGCTGATGAGGCGTCGTGGCTTTGTGTTTCAACGTGTTATCGTCGTTTCGGCGGTGGCCCCGCGGCCGGCGGTTCTCCCGAAGAGAGGTTCACGCGATCGTGAACCAGTCGCGCGAGACCCTGCACGGCATCATCATGACGGGTGATTTCCATCCCCGAAGCGGGCTGCTATATCCCGTTCGTGAACGTGTTTCACCGAGCCACGCTGCCCCGCGTGATCTTCGCGCTCGTCTTCGCTGGCTGTGGCCGCGAGCTCGGGGAGTCCTGCGAGAGGCACGAGCAGTGCGGCGACGAGCGCGCGCTCTGCCTGCGCAACCGCTGCACCGACGGCACCGCCGCTGCGCACGCTGCGCTGGCGGCGCTTCTCGCCGCGGGCCACGCCGACCTGCGAACCGGGCCAATCCCGGCGGACGACAACGCGGTGCTCGCCGAGGTGTCGCGGCGCTGCAACCTCGAGATCGGCTGGCAGACCGCGGTGAAGGACCGGACGCTGAGCCCGGGCGACGAGCGCTACGTGTGCGTGCTCCGCGGCGTGCGCGAGCTCCTCGGGGACGCCCGCGCGGCCGCCGTCGAGGCCGAGGTGGAGCGCGACCGGACGCTCCTCGGGCTGCTCGGCGCGGATCGACGCCGCGACGAGCCCATCCCGGCCGCGGACGACGAGAGCGCGGCGCGCATGATCGACGATGGCCCCGCGGTGGCGTGCGCGGCTCCGGATGACGGTCCTCCTGCGCTGGCGGCCGACGTCTCATTACGAGCGGCACGAGCTGCGCGGGCTGGCCGTGCTGGGCTGCGCGCGCGCGGGCGACGCGCGCCGTGCTCGCGAGGCGACGGCGTCGGCGCAGCCTCGCTCCTCGACGAGGCGGCGCTCTGCGCCGATCCGGCCGTGATCACCGCCGTCCTCGACGCGGTCGGCGACAAGGAGGCCCTCGAGCGCTGGATCTGGGAGGCCGACATCGGGACGTGGGAGTCGCCCCTGGAGGTCGCCGCGCGCCGTGGGAACGTCGCCGTCATCGAGGCGCTCGCGCGCTTCGGGTTCCCGGTGGACGACACGACGGGGACCGCGCTGCGTGTCGCGGTCGAGGCCGATCAGGGCGACGCCATCGACGCGCTCGTGAGGCTCGGGGCGCGGGTGGACCTGCCGTTTCATCGTGACGCGTTCGAGCTGGCCGCCGGCCGGGAGATCCGCGACACCACGGTCCGCGAGCTCCGACCCGAGCGGCCCGCGGCCTTCGCGGCGCTCCTCCGCCACACGAGCCGCGCCCTCATCCCGGCGATCGCCGCCGGCGACCTGGACGCCGTCAGGCGGATCGTCGCCGCGGACCCGGAGCGCGCGCGCTACGACTGGACCCGCGGGGTCCCGCTCGTCGCCGCGGTGGCCGTGGGCTCGGAGCCGATGGTGCGGCTCCTGCTCGAGGCGGGGGCCGACGCGACGAAGGCGAACGGTGACGGCTGGACCGCGCTCCACGAGGTGGCGGTGGGCGACGGCGACGTCGAGCTGGCGCGGCTCCTCATCGAGCACGGGGCGGACCCGGACGCGCGCGACGGGCGCGGCGAGACGCCGGTGGACGTCGCGACGCGCGTTCATCTCCGGACCGGCGAGCTCGCCTCGTTCATGCGCACGCGCTCTCGCGACCCGCGCTGGCGCTGACCGGCCCGGGAGGTCTGCAAAGGCGCCTCACATCCGGACTCCGGGTGGTGAGGATCGCTACACTCGGCTCCGGGCCGTCACGGAGGTCCCGCGGGCCGATCGGCCGCGCGGCGCGTGCCCGCGGGCGGGACCTCCGCGGCGACGACGTCGGCTGGCACAGCGCTTGCGCTACGTCGGGGTCCCCTCACGACGGAGCGAGCCCGATGCAGGAAGAGAGCGCCCCCCACGACGAGTTGGCTCATGACGCCCCGCCGGAGACCTCCCCGGAGGTCTACCGCTTCCGTGGCTCGCTCCGGCTCGCGGCTGGGGCCGCGCCGGCCTTCGACCGCCTCGTGGCGCGCGATCCGACCCTCGGGCAGCTGCTGACGCGTCGCTTCCGGACGGTGCGGGTCGCGCCGCGGGCCTTCACGCTCGGCGCCGACGCCTGGGAGCGCACCCGCGCCGGCCTCCTCCGCGCCGCCGGCCTCGCGGGGGCGGGCGAGGTGCGGGTCCGCTGCGACGCCTTCGACGCGCGGATCCTCGCGACGGGGCGGCACGCGCGCCCTGGCGCGGGCCGGTGACAACCGGGCGGCGCGGGCGCGGGAACCACCGCTCGCGGCGAGACGACCGCGGCCGAAGGGCGTATGATGAGCCTGGTCGCGAGGTCCCGAGGTCGGGCCCGCCGCGACCGCAGTGAAGCGGAGCGGAGCCCGCGCTCCAGGAGGAGCCCCGGGCCCGCGCCATCGGAGCAGAAACGAGATGCCGACCCATCTGCACATCGCTCATCACGACGGCCAGGACACCGTGACCGAGGAGGAGGTGAAGGAGAACCTCGCGCGTCTCGAGGATCAGTTCGGCCCCTTCGTGAGCTGCCGCGTCAGCATCGACGCCCCGCACAAGCACTCGAAGAACGGGGCGCCCGTCGGCGTGAAGCTGCAGATCGTCGCCCCGCACTGCGAGGTGAACGTGAGCGAGGACGCCGACACCGCGCACAACGCCCTCCGCGACGCCTTCGAGGCCGCGAAGAAGCAGCTGCGCACGAAGACCGACAAGCAGCGCAGCAAGCACTGACGGAGAGCCGAGGGCGCCCAGCCGAGCGCCCTCGGCCCCACGCCCGAGGCCGCCGGCCCGGCGGCCTGGCGACGCGCCTCCCTTGATTCGGAGGCCACGGTGAACTACGTTCACACATGCGGGTGCGGTCGGTGACGAGGAGAGAAGCTCTTCATGAGGCTTCAACAGTCCAAGACCGCGCTCGACACGACGACGACGACGAACGAGCAGGGCGGCGCCGCCGGTGACGGCGGCTGGCGCGCGCTCGACGGCATGTCCTTCGACGAGCAGGAGGCGCAGCTCGCGCCCGACGGCGGCCCCGACAAGGGCAAGCTCGGCGACGGCGCGAAGGACCCGGGCGACGGCAAGAAGGGAGCCGGGACCGGCAAGAAGGTCGACGGCTGGGACCCGCTCCACATCACCGACGCCCAGAAGGAGGCGCTGGTCGCGCTCTTCGGCGCGGAGGGCGAGGACGCCGTCAAGGCCGCCTCGAAGGCGGCGAAAGGCGCCGGGATCCCGGACAACGTCCTCGAAGCCTTCCTGACCCGCGACCTGGGCTGGTTCAAGAAGTGCGTCAAGGCCGCCGAGAAGCAGAGCTGGTTCTCGATCAAGTTCGATCCCGAGACCGGTGAGCTCAAGCACTACTTCGAGGCGAACGACAAGAAGGTCGCCTACGAGCGCCTCACGTGGGGCGCCGTCTACGACGTCTCGAAGACCGAGGGGCACCTCCGCATCGGCAAGGATGGGTCCGACAAGGAGGTCGTCGTCGGCGGCGGCGAGAAGGACGGCACCATCACCGCCTACACCACCGTCGGCCAGACGACCTCACCCAACGGCCAGCACACCGGCAGCGTCGCCCTGTCCGACGACAACTCGAAGGTCACGACCGAGTACGGCAAGAAGAAGGTCGACGAGCGGGCCGACGACGGCGGCGGCAAGGTCGTCGCCACCACCGAGACGAGCGGCACGCTCGTCGTCGACGCCGACAAGAAGAAGGAGACGATCGACGGCGAGGACGTCACCTCGTCCGGCGTGACCCTCGGCGGCGGCTACCACGACAAGTACAAGGTCGAGCAGGTCGAGCCCGGCAAGGACGGCAAGGAGACCAGGACCGAGCTCGGCTCGGGGTCCCTCGACGCCAACGCCACCGCCGGCACCACGGCGGGCGGCGTCCTCGTCTCCGGCGACTTCGACAAGCAGCAGAAGACCGGGCTCAGCGAGCATCAGATCGGCGGCAGCGGCTCGTTCGAGACCGACTCGAAGAACAAGATCGAGGGCGGCAAGCTCACCGGCGAGACCAACACCACCGAGACCAAGCTCCACTTCGGCAAGAAGGACAAGGACCAGGCTGGCCTCGAGACCAAGAAGGACAAGAAGACCGGCGACGAGACGGTGGTGCTCACGGGCCCCAACCGCACGCAGGAGGTGACCGCCGACGCCAACCTGAGCACCTCCGACACCGAGAACAAGGACGGATCCAGCGCCCACGCGACGTCAGGCAAGATCACCATCGCCGGCAAGGAGGACGTCAAGCAGCTCGGCGACCAGGAGAAGCACGGGAGGTCCGGGAGCGTCACGGTCGGCGGCAAGACGAACAGCGCCACCGACAAGGACGGCGCGACGACGGAGAGCACCGAGTCGACGCTGAAGCTCGACCGGAAGGAGTACAGCGGGGACCGAGCCAACTCGGAGTCGCTCGGGCTCGGGACCAAGACCAACACCGGCGCGGACGGCCAGACGACCTCGTCGGGGACCATCTCGCACACGACGGTCGAGCAGAACGGCAAGGACTCGAAGACGGTCGACAAGGTCTTCGAGTACGGCGCCGACGGTAGCAAGTACAGCGCGACCCAGACGGACGTCGTCGGCGGCGAGACCGAGAAGGTCAAGGTCACCGCGGGCAACAACGCCGCTGGCACGAGCCTCGCCTACGAGCAGAACGTGACGCACCCGGACAAGTCCACGTCGGGCGGGTCGGTCACGGTCTACGACGGCGACAAGGACGGCTTCGCCGCCGACTACCACGACAAGGACGCGACGGGCAGCCACACCGTGAGCGGGTCGTACACCTCGACGACCGACCCGGCCAAGAACACGACGACCAACCAGGGGGCGGCGACGGTCGGGCTGACGAAGAACCAGGTCAAGACCGACGACGACGGCATGACGGTCACGGACGCGAAGACCGGCCAGCCCGTGTACGAGGAGGTCTACAGCGGCAAGCTCACGTTCACCGGCAAGGAGGTCCAGGGGGAGAACGGCCAGAGCTCGTCGAACGTGAACGTGACGTTCGCCAACACGATCCAGGAGAACACGACGGCGAACATCAAGTTCGACCAGGAGGAGACGACCAAGGACGGGTCGACGGTGCAGGTCGACAAGGTCGGCGTCGACCTCGGGACGGCCTTCGACGAGAAGGAGCTGTCCGACGGGCGGGTGCAGAAGGTGACGCTCACCGCCGACGGCAGCGTCGCGATGACGAAGCAGGACGGCGGCGAGGGCGGGCTGACCTGGGACGGCGGCGTCAAGGTCTCGGTGACCAAGAAGCCGGCGGGCGCGGGCGGGACGGAGACGACGAGCGGGGGCGGGACCACGCTCGACATCACGCTCCGCGGCGGCAAGATGAAGTCCAGCGATCTCGTGCCCAAGTTCGGCTTCGACAAGGCTCAGACGCCCGGGATCCTGGGGGCGAACCCGTCACCCTACGGGAGCTACGGGTCGCTCGGCGTGAACTACACCGACCCGGCCCACAAGTTCTCGGTCGGCGGCAACGCGATGGGCGGCCAGACAGGCAACACCTCGCTCCTCTTCGGCGACTTCAACATGAAGCTGCAGAAGTGGAGCACGCAGGCGAGCGCGTCGTACTACCGCACCAACGACGACTGGCGGGTCATGGTCGACGCGACCACCGAGTGGACCAGCAAGCAGGGGATCCGGCTCGGCGCGGGGTCGAAGATGACGCTCGACGCGGACCAGTCGCAGGATCTGATGTGGCACTACGCGAAGCTGGGCTTCGCGCCGCAGGGGAGCGACGGCAAGGACAAGTACTCGATCATGCTGACCGGCGGGGCGCTGAAGGAGGGGGCGGGGCCGTACGTGTACCCGCTCGGGCTCGACGTCTCGGTGTCGGGCGTCGAGGCGCAGGCCGTCACGGTCTTCGGCACGGGGTCGCCCGCGTTCGCGGGCAAGGTCGGCTACAAGCCGGCGGGGATCTCGCTCTACGGCGGCTACGGCAACATGGCGTCGATGCAGCAGATCGGGCCGGCCGGGACGACCGGCATGGGCATCAACGGGATGCCCGCGACCGGCACCGGCATGTACGGCTGGCACGGCGGCGCGCCGGCCCAGGGCAACAACTGGTACTTCGGCGTGATGTTCCAGAAGAACATCAGCGATCTCATCGGCAAGCACACCAAGATCAAGCCGATGAACTATTAGTCGGGTCGGCCGGACCGAGCCGTCGGTGCCGGCGCGCCGTCAGAGTGTGTCGTCGAGCTCCGGCGGCGAGGCGGTCGTGTTCAGCGCGCTGAGAGCACGCTGACGACGATCCTCGACGCCGCTGACGGGACACCTCTCGATCAGGGCAGGCACTCGACCAGCACGGGCACGCGCGAGTCCGTCGTCGACGGCGCGCTCGTCCCGAGCGCCCCCGCGTCGTTGTCGCCCCAGCAGTAGGCGAGGCCCGTCGACGTCGGCGCGCACGTGTTGTCCTCGCCCGCCGACACCCCGCGCGCCGCCGGCAGGCCCGTGAGCGCCGTCGCCGTGCCGTAGGTCGTCTGCGCGGCGCCCGTGCCCACGCTCCCGGCCGTGTTGTCGCCCCAGCACGAGATGACCCCCGTGAAGCGCACCGCGCACGTGTGGCGGTCGCCCGCCGCGATCGTCCGGACCCCCGAGAGCCCGGTCACCGTGGTCACGCCGAGGTTGCCGCCCACCGAGCCCCCGCCGATCTGGCCCGACGTGTTCTGGCCCCAGCACCGCGCCGTCCCGTCGACGAGCAGCGCGCACGAGTGCGCCCCGCCCGCGGACACCGCGCGCGCCGTCGTGATCCCCGGCACCTGCGTCGGGCCGCTCGGCGTCCCCGTGCCGGCGTTCACCTGTCCGGCCCCGTTCGCGCCCCAGCAGTAGACCGTCCCCGCCGTCGTCGACGCGCACGCGTGGTTCTTCCCCGCCGCGATGCTCGTCACCTGCGTGAGCCCCGGCACCGCCGTCGGCGTCGTCTTCGTGCCGCCCGCGGCCGTCCCGACCTGCCCGAGCCCGTTGTCGCCCCAGCAGGCGACCGTCCCGTCTGCCTTCAGCGCGCACGTGTGCTCGTAGCCGAGCGCGAGCTGCCGCACCGCCGTCAGCGTGCTCACCGGACGTGGCACGGCGCTCGCGCCCGTCCCGGCGCCGAGCTGCCCGCGGTCGTTCGCGCCCCAGCAGTAAGGCGCGCCGGTCGCCGTGCGCGCGCAGCTGTGGCGCCCGCCCGTCGCGACGTCCAGCACCCCGCCGAGCCCGCTCACGACGACCAGCGGGAGCCGATCCTCGCCGGACTCGCCGTCGCCGAGCTGCCCGTCCGTGGCCCGCCCCCAGCAGCGCGCCGTGCCGTCGGAGAGCGAGACGCAGGCGTGCTCGTGGTCGATCGAGAGGTCGGTCACCGCGGCCACGCCGAGCGGCAGGACCGCCTGCACCGGCGTCGCGCTGTCCGCTTGCGACGTCCCCTGCCCGAGCCGCCCGCCCTCGCCGCTGCCCCAGCACCAGGCCGTGCCGTCGGCGCGCCGCGCGCACGTGAAGCCGTCGCCCGCCGCGATCGCGCTGAGCGCGCTGAGCCCCGCCACCGGCGTCGGCGTCGGCACGTTCTCGCTCGCCGTCCCCGTGCCGATCTGCGCGTGGTCGTTCCGCCCCCAGCACGACGCCTGCCCGTTCGCCCGCACCGCGCACACGTGGAGGGCCCCCGTCCCGAGCGCGAGCACGTCGGCGAGGCCGACGTCCTGCGGCGTCGTCACGACGCTCTGCGCGAGCCCGATGCCGACCTGCCCGTAGTCGTTCGACCCCCAGCACGACACGCGCCCCGCCGCGTTCAGCGCGCAGGTGTGGCGCTTGCCGGCCACGATCGACAGCGCGTTCGTGGCC
This sequence comes from Deltaproteobacteria bacterium, assembly GCA_020632715.1. Classification (GTDB taxonomy): domain Bacteria; phylum Myxococcota_A; class UBA9042; order PHBI01; family PHBI01; genus JACKFA01. The sequence continues at coordinate 31,258 of JACKFA010000008.1, read as the reverse complement.
TGCCCTTGCTGCGCGAAGGTCACGTTCTGCTGCTGCCCGGTGCCGAGCTGCCCGTAGACGCCCTCACCCCAGCACCAGACCGCGCCGTCTATCCGCAGCGCGCACGCGAACGACTCGCCGACCGCGATGTCGATGGCGCCCGTGAGCGGCGTCGTGCCGTTGAAGTCGGTCATGACCGGCACCGGCGCGAGCTGGTTCGCCGCCGAGCTCGAGCCGTTCCCGACCTGGCCGCGGTCGTCGCGGCCCCAGCAGTAGACCGCGCCGTCGGCCGTGAGCGCGCAGGTGTGCTCCTGCCCGGCGCCGACCTTCACCGCGTTCGTGAGCGTCAGCACCGCGACCGAGCCCGAGCCCGAGTAGCCCGTGGCGCCGCTCCCGTGCTCGCCGTGGCCGTTCTCGCCGCCCCAGCAGCGCACCTGACCGGTGCGGCGCACGGCGCACCCGTGGTCGGGGCTGATCGAGAACTGCACGGGATCCACGATGTCGTTCGGGATGGTGCTCGCGCCCCAGCAGGAGCGCGACCCGTCGGCGAGTGTCGCGCACGCGACGTTCTCGCCCACCGTCACCCCGACGACCGCGTTCAGCCCCTCGGTCTTGACCGACACGATGGCCTGGTTCGCGTCCTTGTTGCCGACCTCGTCACGCGCCCGCACGACCACGTAGTAGCGCGTGTTCGCCGTGAGCCCGGTGAAGTCGTAGAGCGTCGCGCCCGCCGCCGTCGTCGAGATGTTCGTCGCCGCCGGGTCGTCGAAGTCGCAGTCGACCGCCCCGCAGCGCTCGGAGAGGCACACGAGGTAGACCATGTTCGCGGCCGTCGTGAAGTTGTCGCTCGCGGCCGTCCACGACACGCGCGCGCTGCTCGTCGTGTTCGCGCCGAGCACCATCCCGGCCGCGCCCGCGAAGGTCGGCGGCGTCTTGTCGTAGCGATAGGGGAGGTTGTTCTGCGAGCAGGGCGAGACGTTCCCCGAGCTGTCGACCGCCTTCGCCGCGAACTTCACCTCCTTGTCGTTCGTGCCGATGTCGTCGACCAGCGAGAACTCGCCGTTCGCGGCCGCCGTCGTCGTCTGGAAGGCGCCGCTGCACCCCTGCGTGAGGTAGACCCGCACCGTCGACAGCGGCTCCGCCGTGCCGACCACGAGCGGCGCGTGCACCGTGCTCGACCAGCGGTCGGGCTCCGTGCGGATCATGACCGGGCGGTTCGGCGCGCTCCCGTCGTGCACGTAGCTCGCGAACGTCGTCGAGCACGGCGAGACGTTGCCGGCGGCGTCCGTCGCCCGCGCGTAGAACGTCGTCGTCGTGTTCTGGTCGGCGAGCGACGCGATGCTGAAGGCGCCGCTGCCGCTCGCCGTGCCCGCGCCGCGCGCTGCACCCGTGCAGGTGGCGTTCGCGTAGATCTGCACGGTGCTCCCGGCCTCGGCCGTGCCGCGGACCGCCGGGTTCTGCTCGTTCGCGGGGCCGACCGGATCCGTGTCCACGACGATCGGCCGCGCCGGCGCGATGTCGTCGTGCACGTAGGTGAAGGCGTCGGAGCACGGCGACACGTTCCCGACGGCGTCCGTCGCGCTCGCGTAGAACTGCGTCGCGCCGTTGTTCGCGCCCACGGCGACGCCGTTCGTGCGCCAGCTCATCGCGCCGTCGGCCGTGTCGGTGCCGACGACCGTCCCGGTGCAGTCGCTCGTGCGGTAGACCTTGACCGTCGCCTGCGACTCGGCGGAGCCGAGCAGATCCGGGGTCGCGTCCTGGCCGGGCGACGTCGGCACCGAGCTCGTGATCGTGGGCTTCGGCGGGCCCTGCGAGTCGTGCACGTAGGTCAGCGCGTCCGAGCAGGCCGAGGCGTTGCCGACCTGGTCGACCGCCACGGCGTAGAAGCGGGTCGTGCTGTTCGCCGACACCGTCGCGGCGTAGGTGAACTGCCCGCTCCCGTCCGACGTGACCGTCGCGAGCGCGGCTCCGCCGCAGCCGCTGCCCTTGTAGATCCGCACGCTCACGCCCGGATCCGTCGTGCCCGTCAGGGTCGGCGTGGTGCTCGTGCGGTTCGGTGAGGCCGGCGTCGAGCCCACCCACACGGGCTTCGCGGGCGCCGTGTTGTCGTTCGTGTAGGAGAGCGGCGCCGAGCAGGTCGACACGTTCCCGGCCGCGTCCGTGGCCGTCGCGCGGATGGCGGTCACCGTGTCGCCGCCGACCCCGACCGTGAGCTCGAACGCGCCGCCGGCCGCGACGACGACCCCCTGACCGATGACCGAGCCCGTGCAGTCCGCGGTCGCGTAGAAGCGGATGGTCGCCCCCGTCTCGCCGTGCCCGAGGACCCCTGGCGTCGTCGTGCTCGCCGGCGACGGCGGGTTCGTCGACTCGAGCGTCGGTGGCGCCGGCGCCTGGTCGTCGTGGGTGTAGGACAGGCCGCTCAGGCTGCACGGGCCAGTGTTCCCGGCCGCGTCCGTGGCCTTCGCGTAGAAGGTGGTGGTGGCGTTGGCGGTCGCCGTGGCGATCGCGCCGAAGTGGCCGGCGCCGTCGGCGGTGGCGCCCGCGACGGGCGTCCCGCTGCAGTCCGACGTCGTGTAGACCGCGATCTCGCTCGCCGCCTCGGCGTCGCCGCGGAGGAGCGGCGTCAGGACGGCGTTGCTCGGCGAGCTCGGCGTGGTGCCGGTCCACACGGGGGCGCCCGGCGCGACGTCGTCGTGCACGTAGGTGAGCCCCTGCGGCGAGCAGGGGGAGTCGTTGCCGGCCGAGTCGCGGCTCCGGGCGTAGAACGTGGTCGTCGAGTTCGCCGCGACCGTGACGCCCACCGAGAACGTGCCGGTCGCGGTCGCCGTGGTCGTCGCCACCGGAGAGCCCGAGCAGCCCGCGGTCTTGTAGATCGTGACGGTCGTCTCGGCCTCGGCCTCGCCCGTGAGCGTCGGCGTCGTGGAGGCGGCGCTCGGCGACGCCGGCTCCGACGCGAGGATCTGCGGCACGATCGGCTGGCTGTCGTCGTGGGTGTAGAGCACCGGGCTCACCGAGCAGGGGCCGGCGTTCCCGGCCGCGTCGGTCGCCTGCGCGTAGAGCGTCGTCGACGCGTTCGCCGGGACGGTGACCGACACGGCGAAGTGCCCGTCGCCGTCCGCCGCGCCGGCGCCGAGCGAGACGCCCGCGCAGGCGTCGTCACCGTAGATCACCACGTTCGCGCCTGCCTCGGCGTCGCCGTTGACCGCCGGGGTGAGGCTCGACGCGGGCGACTCGGGGCTCGTGCTCGTGATGACCGGCGCGCCCGGCGCCACGTCGTCGTGCGTGTAGGTCGCCGAGGTCGAGGAGCAGGGCGAGACGTTCCCCGCGGCGTCGGTCGCCTGCGCCCAGAACGTCGTGGTCGCGTTCGGATCGGCCGGCACCTGCGCGCCGTACGAGCCGTTCGCCTCGGTCGTCGCGGGCGCGCCGAGCGGCGTGTCGCACGTCGCGTCGCGGTAGACCTGCACGCTGCTCCCCGGCTCCGCGGTGCCGACGACGACGGGCGAGGGCTCACTCGAGGGCGACGCGGGCGCGGTCGAGAGCACCACCGGCGCTGCCGGCGCGACGCCGTCGTGGTGGTAGACCAGCGGGTCTGCCGTGCAGTCCGAGGTGCGCCCCGCGAGGTCGGTCGCGCGAGCGTAGAGGAAGGTGTCCGCGTTGGCGGCCACCGGCACGACGACGCTGAAGGTGCCGTCGGCGCCGGCGGTGGTGGTGCCGACGAGGAAGCTCGTGCAGCCCTCGCCGAGGTAGATCCTGACCGTCGCGCCCGGCTCGGTCTCGCCGAGCACGGTCGGGCTCGTCGTCGCGCCGGGCGACGGCGGGTCCGTGCCCGTGAGCACGGGCGGATCGGGGTTGTCGTCGTCGTGGATGTAGTTGATGCCGTCCGGCGAGCACGCCGAGACGTTCCCCGCGGCGTCCGTCGCGGTCGCGTAGAACGTGGTCGAGGAGTTCGCGGCCACGGTCACGATGACCGTGAAGATCCCGTTCTGCGCGACGTTCACGGTCGTCGTCACGGCGCCCGTGCAGTCGGCCGTCGTGTAGATCGTGACCGTCGAGCCGCCCTCGGCCTGCCCGACGAGGATCGGCGTCGTGACGGTGTCCGACGGGGACGTCGGGATCGTCGTCGTGAGCGTCGGCGCGGCCGGCGCGACCGCGTCGTGGCGGTAGGTGACGGGCCCGACGCACTCCGACACGTTCCCGGCCGCGTCGGTGGCGGTCGCCCAGAACTCGGCGGTGCCGCCGTCGACCACGAGCGACGCGATCGCGACGCGCCCGTCGCTTCCCGCGACGCCCGAGAGGTCCGCCGGGCTCCCGCAGGCGGCGTCGGTGAACAGCGTGACCGTGGCGCCCGCCTCGGCGACCGCGAGCACCTCGTACGCGACGACGCGCCCGGGCGACGGCGGGTTCGTGCCCGTCAGGTTCGGCGGGAGCGGCGCCGTCGAGTCCTCGACGTAGGTCGCGCCGGCGGCGCTGCACGGGGAGGGCAGGCCGCTGTCGGCGTCGACGGCGAGGGCCCAGAGGACGGTCGTGGTGTCGTCGTCCACGGGGACCGCGACCTCCCAGGTGCCGTCCTCGCCGACGACCGCGGTCGCGACGGCGTCGCCGCCGCAGGACGAGCTCGTGTGCAGCGCGACCGTCGAGCCGGGCTCGCCCGTGCCGTAGAAGACCGGCGCGTTGTCGTTGGCGGGGGAGGGGGGCGTCGTCCCCGTCACGACCGGCGTCAGCGGGACGTCGCACACGTCGCCGACGCCGTCCTCGTCGGCGTCCTCCTGATCGTGGTTCGGGACGAGCGGGCAGTTGTCGTCGACGTCGAGGATCCCGTCGTCGTCGTCGTCGTCGTCGACGCAGTCGGCGAGGGCGTCGCCGTCGGTGTTGGGGAACGTCTCGTCGGTCGCGCCGTTGCAGTTGTCGTCGAGGCCGTTACAGGCCTCGGTCACGGGCGCGGGGGCGTCGCAGGTGGTGAGCCCCTCCTCGCGGCACACGCGGCTCCCGGAGCAGCCGCCGTTCAGGCACGAGGTCGACGCCTCCTCGATGACCGCGCGCACGGAGCACTCGCAGGTGCCGCTCGTCGGCACGCACTGGCGGCTCGTCGAGCCGACCTCGACGTCCTGGACCTCTTCGCAGTCGTACCCCTCCGGGCAGGGCCGCGAGTCGTCGCAGGTGACGCCGCAGAACGCGCCCTCCGCGGCGCCCTGGCTGACGCAGCGGTCGCCGATCTGCCCGAAGTTGCCCTGGCAGTCGGTGTTGCGGCGGCAGGGGCGGCAGAGGTTCGCGCGCACGTCGACGCAGAGGAACGTCGGGTCCTGGCCGGGGAAGAAGACGGCCTTGCAGTCGAGGCCGGCGGGGCACTGCTCCTCGCAGACGACCGTACAGACCTGATCGCCGCTGGCCGACGGGACGCAGAAGTTCGAGTTGCAGTCGTCGTTGGCGACGCACGGGCACAGGAACGCGCCCGGGTTCTCGAGGCAGCGGTTCGGATCGCTCGTGTCGGCGTCGCCGCCGCCGGTCCCGTCGGAGGCCGTGTCGACGAGCGTGTCGAAGACGATCGAGTCCGGGATCGACGTGTCCGGGGCGACGTCTCCGGCGACGCCGTCCGCGTCGGCGACGGTGTCGTCCTTCGTCGACGAGCCCGTGGCGTCGCTGTCGCCGCAGCCACTCGCGAAAAGTGACAGCGCGATCGCCGCGGAGAAGAGTCCTGGCCATCGGCCGCGCGTCGCGACGCGGGCGTTCGCTCCGAGCCCCCCGTTCATTGGCACCCCCCAGTGCGAAGCGCCGTGCGGGGCGCCCTGTCTTCGATGCTAACGGGACTGGCCGGCGGACTCAATAACGGCTTTTCGCGCGCCCGCGGATCACGGCCCGCCCGAGAGCCAGAGATAGCCGATGGGGACGAGGAGCCCGACGGTGACGAGCACCGCGCCGCGCCCGACGAGCCCCTTCCGACCTTTGATCATGAACATCCCCGACAGCGCGAGGAGGATGAGCATCACGGCGAAGCCGTCGGAGAAGGCCGTCCAGGCCTCCTTGCCCCGGTTCAGGTGGAGCCAGTTGATGCCGCGCAGGATCGGGCGCCCCGTGCGGCCCGAGCTCACGACGACGCCGGTGTCGGTCTGCACGTGGACGGCGTGCTCCTCGCTGACCTGGATGTCGAGGCGCGTGTCGCTCGCGCGGTAGACGTCCTCGGGGGGCGTCGCCACGCCGGCCGCGGCGAGCGCCTGTTGGGCTATGGCGGCGTCGTCCGCCGGGAGCGGGGTCGGGAGCTGGTAGGTGTGCTCGAAGCTCTCGAAGCTCGGGTCCCAGTCGGCGACGTGGTTCACGGCGATGCCGCTCACGGCGTAGGTGAGGGTCAGGCCGACGGCGAGGTAGCCGAGATCGCGGTGGGTGGCGCGGAGGAGGCGGCGCCAGGGGATCGCGCGGCGGCGGGCGCGCGGGCTGGCGCTGGGCTCGGGGGCGACGACGCCCTCGGCGTCAGGCATAGCGCTCCTCCTTCCAGGGATCGGCGTGGTTGTTGTAGCCGCGCCGCTCCCAGTAGCCGGGGGCGTCGGTGGCCGAGAAGCGGATCCCCGTGAGCCACTTCGGGCTCTTCCAGAAGTAGAGATCGGGGATCACGGCGCGCACGGGGCCGCCGTGGGTCTGCGGGAGGGGGAGGCCGTCGAGCTCGTGCGCGACGCGCGACGCGGGGGCGAGGGCCTCCTCGAGGAGCACGTTGGCGGTGTAGCCGTGGGCGGCCTCGAGGATCACGTGGCGCGCGCCCTTCTGGACGCCCGCGAGCTCGGCGAGGTGGCGGATCGGGACGCCCTTCAGGCGGGCGTCGAGGACCGACCACTTCGTCACGCAGTGGACGTCGCAGGGGGTGTCGATCTGCGGCAGGGCGAGGAGCTCGCGGAAGTCGAGCTCGAGGGGCTTGTCGACGAGGCCGTGGACCTTCAGGCGGAACGCGCGCGGGCTCGGATCGCCGGCCTCGCCGCCCATCGGGCGGAGCTTCTCGATGAGGTGCTGCCCGGGCGGGAGGCGCGGGCGGCCGTCCTTCCGGATCTCGGCGCGCGCGCGGCGCGTGCGCTCGTCGTCGGACAGGAGGTACCAGCCGCCGAGGACGGCGATCGCGGTGCCGGCGGCGGCCTTCTTCAGGAGATCGCGGCGGCCCAGGGCGCGCATGCGCTCGGCGCCGGCGTGCCCGCCGAGGGAGAGGCCGGAGAGGTCGTGGCTGCCGTCGTCGTCGTGTCGTCCCATGCCCATCGCGTCGCTCCTCGCCGCGTGGTCGCGCGGCGTCGGGGAGTATGGCACGGGGGCGCCGGCGGTTACGCGGGGCGAGCCGCCCGCCGTCCGCGCGATCAGGGCTTCGACACGACCTCCCAGCGGCCGACCGCGTGGGGGAGGGCGAGCATCTTCTCGAGCGCGGCCAGCACCCAGGGCTCCGGGGCGCCGCACGGGAGGGTCGTCGGCTCGAGGGTCGCGACGGCGACCCAGCGCTCGTGGCCGAGGGGCGGCACGACGATGCTCGCGGGATCGACCTGCACGTCGCGCTGCGCCGGGATCTTGAGGCTCTGGAAAGGGATGAAGACGTCGCCGCGGGGGCCGATCCAGAAGAGCGTCACGTACATCGGGCGCGGCGCGCGGAGGTAGTAGAGGACCTTCTGGAAGGGGACGTAGGCGTCCGTGTCCCCCCAGAGCTCGAGCGAGAGGAGCTGGCTCCGGTTCTCGAGCCCGAGGAGCCGCTCGACCACCCGCGGGTGGTTCGGCAGCGGGCACCCCGACGGGCTCGTGATCGGGATGAGCAGCATCTTGTCGTTGGGCTCGGGCGCGCCGCCGCCGCCCCGCGGCGCCTCGAGGGGGCGTCGCCGGTCCTCCGCGCCGCCCGGGGAGCCGCCATCGTCGCCCGCGGCCGGGCCGCGCGCGTCGCCACCCGAGCCGGAGGCGTCGCCGCCGTTCTTCGCGGTGGTCGGCCCGCGGGGCGCGAGCGGACGCGCCGGCGCCTCGGGCTCACCGGGACGGCGGGCCGGGGCGTCGGGTGGCGGAGCGGGTGCCGGGGCCGCGCCGATGAAGAGCGCGGCGGCGCCGAGCAGGAGCGCGAGGGCCCCGAGGTCGATGGTGGTTCGGCGTGTCATGGTCTTCCGCTCCGGCGGAGCCTAACACGCCGACCCGTCCATGGCTTTCGCGGGGCGCGCCTCGCGCGGCGGCTCCGAGCTCCCCCCGCGGTGGTGGCCGCGGCGGGCGCGCGAGGCGGTCGAGCCGACCTCGCGCGTGCCGGAGCGGGCGCTCGGGTCAGGTCTTCGAGTAGTTCGCTCGGTTGTCCTGACCCTGCGTGCACTTGAAGCAGGGCTTGTCGCGCAGCGAGAGCGCGTTCGCGTCCACGAAGCGGCCCATGCAGTCGTGGATCGACATCCGGAGCGCGAAGCCCCGGCAGAAGAAGGTCTGCGGCTCGACGAAGCTCTTCGGCTGAAGAAGCATTGGGTTCCTCCTTGAGACCAACCTCGAATCGAGGTCCTTCGCCGATGGGGGTGCGACGAAGCCGCGCGGATGTACCCGACCGCCGGTCGCGATATCAAGGGGGCAGCGCGAAAATGAATACGCACCCGGTAACGCGTCGCGACGCGGCGCGTCACGAGACGCGCGCGGCTGGCCCCTCGGCGCAAGATCGCGATCTCCAATGATTGACGCGTCGCGTCATGTGGCATGACGCGTGCAGCCGTGCATTTCGGCGATCGCCGGTGGATCGCGAGTGTCACGTGACAGTCACCGGAGGATCACGATTGTCGAAGCCAGCGCGCGCGGCTATGTCATGACGCGCGAGGCCGACGCGCGGCCCCGCCGGAGGCTCGCCATGACCGATCATCCCTCGTCCCACCAGGCCTTCGAGCGCGCCCGGGCGCTCATGCCCGGCGGCGTGAACAGCCCCGCCCGCGCCTGCCGCTCCGTCGGCGCCGAGCCCGTCTTCATCGATCACGCCGACGGCGCCTGGCTCACCGACGTCGACGGCGCCCGCTACATCGACTACGTGTGCGCCTTCGGCCCCCTCATCCTCGGGCACCGGCACCCGGCCGTGCTCGACGCCGTGTCGGCGCAGCTCGCGAAGGGCGTCGGCTACGGCGCCCCGACCGAGGCCGAGACCGCGCTCGCCGAGCGCGTCGCCCGCCTCGTCCCCGGCATCGACCGCCTCCGCCTCGTGAGCTCCGGCACCGAGGCGACGATGAGCGCCATCCGCCTCGCGCGCGGGAAGACCGGCCGCCGGAAGGTGGTGAAGTTCGACGGTCATTATCATGGTCACGTCGACGCGCTCCTCGTGAAGGCCGGGAGCGGCGCCATGACGCTCGGCACGCCCGACTCCGCGGGCGTCACCCCGGGCGCGGCCGCCGACACGCTCGTCGCCCCGTTCAACGACCTCGGCGCCGTGAAGGCCCTCTTCGCGGAGCACCCGGGGGAGATCGCGGCCGTGCTGCTCGAGCCGGTGGCCGGCAACATGGGCGTCGTCCCGCCCGTCGCGGGCTTCCTCGAGGGGCTCCGCGAGCTCACGACCGCCGAGGGGGCGCTCCTCGTCTTCGACGAGGTCATGACCGGCTTCCGCGTGGCCCTCGGCTGCGCGCAGGCGCGCTTCGGCGTGACCCCGGACATCACCTGCCTCGGCAAGATCATCGGCGGCGGCCTCCCCATCGGCGCCTACGGGGCGCGCGGCGACCTGATGGCCACGGTCTCCCCGGAGGGCCCCGTCTATCAGGCCGGCACCAACAGCGGGAACCCGCTCTGCGTCGCCGCCGGGCTCGCGACGCTCGACGCGCTCGCGGCGCCGGGCGTCTACGAGCGCCTCGAGGCCCTCGGCGAGCGGCTCGAGGCCGGGCTCCGCGCCGCGCTCGCCGAGACGGGCGCGGAGGGCGTCGTCCAGCGCGTCGGCTCCATGCTGACGCTCTTCTTCACGGGCGGCCCCGTGAACGCCGTTCACGACGTCACGCCCGCCGCGACCGCGCGCTTCGCCGCCTTCTTCCGCGGCATGCGCGACCGCGGCGTGATGCTCCCGCCGAGCCAGTACGAGGCGTGGTTCATCTCGACCGCGCACGACGAGGCGCTCATCGACCAGACCGTGGCCGCCGCGCGCGCCGCGCTCGCCGCCGTGTGATCGGCCGCGGAGCCGCGTCTCCGCGCGGTCCGCGCCCCCCCGTCGAGGCTTGACGGTGCAGGGGGTGCGTGCTACTCGGAGCCGCGCGCCGAGCGCGCGTCACGCCTGCGCAGCGCGCGCCGGTGAGCCAGACGAGGGGCCCGAGAGACGAGCATGGATCCGAACTACGCTCCCTATGTGCCGGTCGCGGTCGTCAGCATCCTGGTCGTCGGGCTGGCCGCCGTCATCCTGCTCCTGAACCGCATGCTCGGCCCGCGCCGGCCGACGCGCGAGAAGGGCATCCCGTACGAGTCCGGCGTCGACCCGGTCTCGCACCCGCGGCGCCGCTTCTCGGTGAAGTTCTACATGACCGCCATCCTCTTCCTGGTCTTCGACCTCGAGGTGGTCTTCATCTACCCCTGGGCGACCCGCTTCAAGGCGTGGCTCGCGGACGACGCGTTCGCGCCGGTCGCGCTCGGGAGCATGCTCTTCTTCGTGCTGGTGCTGGCGCTCGGGCTCGTCTACGAGTGGAAGCGCGGCGCGATGAACTGGGAGTAGCAGCGTGAGTCAAAAGGTCGTCGATGCCATCTCGGCGCGCTTCCCCGACGCCGTCGTCTCGACCCACGCGTACCGCGGGGACGACACGGTCGTGCTCAAGCGCGAGTACCTCGTCGAGGTCTGCCGCTTCCTGAAAGAGGATCCGGAGCTCGACATGAAGCTCCCGGTCGACGTCTGCGGCGTCGACTACCTCGGCCACAAGACGCCGCGCTTCGAGGTGGTCTACCACCTCGCGAGCATCACGAAGCGGCACCGCGTGCGCCTGAAGGTGCAGGTCACCGAGGACGACTGCGAGGTCCCGAGCGTGATCTCCGTCTGGCGCGGCGTCGACTGGTTCGAGCGCGAGGCGTGGGACATGTACGGGATCCGCTTCGCCGGGCACCCGAACCTGAAGCGCGTGCTCCTCTACGAGGAGTTCGAGGGGCACCCCCTGCGGAAGGACTACCCGCAGCGCGGCTACCAGCCGCTCATGCCCATGCCGACCCTGCCGACCGAGGGCTGAGACGATGGCCGACGCGCTCAAGAAGGAAGACGACCACCTCCACAGCGAGTACCTGCAGGTCGCCATGGGGCCGTCGCACCCGGCGACCCACGGCACGATGCAGATGATGCTGACGCTCGACGGCGAGACCGTCGTCGACGTGGACGTCAAGATCGGCTACCTGCACCGCGGCTTCGAGAAGATGTCCGAGGTGTCGACCTACAACCAGGTCATCCCCTACACCGACCGCCTCAACTACGTCTCGCCGCTCTGCAACAACGTCGGCTGGGTGCTCGCGGTCGAGAAGGCGCTCGGCATCGAGGCGCCGGCGCGCGCGCAGTGGATCCGCATGGTGATGGCGGAGATGTCGCGCATCACCGACCACCTGACGGCCCTCGGCGCAGGCGCCCTCGAGCTCGGCGGCTTCACGCCCTTCCTCTACGCCATCCAGGCGCGCGAGGACCTGTGGGACGTGGTCGAGGAGGTCACTGGGGCGCGGCTCACGACGAGCTACACGCGCGTCGGCGGTCTCAAGGCCGACCTGCCCGAGGGCTTCGCCGCGAGCTACGCGCACGCGAAGTCGGAGGTGCAGCGCCTGCTCGTCGACGTCGACAAGCTCCTGACGCGGAACCGGATCTTCTACGACCGCATGGCCGGCGTGGGCGCCATCTCGAAGGAGATGGCCGTCGACTACGGCTGGACCGGGCCGTGCCTGCGCTCGACGGGCGTCGACTACGACGTCCGCACGCACATGCCCTACATGTTCTACGACAAGGTCGAGTTCGACGTGCCCGTCGGGGACAACGGCGACAACTACGACCGCTACCTCGTGCGCCTCGAGGAGATCCGGCAGTCGTTCCGGATCATCGACCAGTGCCTCGCGATGATGGAGCCGGGCCCCGTGAAGGTGGACGACTGGAACGTCGTGCTGCCGCCGAAGCCGCAGGTCTACAACACCATCGAGGGCATGATCGCCCACTTCAAGATCATCATGGAGGGGGTGAAGGTCCCGGCCGGCGAGGTGTACGGCTACACCGAGGCCGGCAACGGCGAGCTCGGCTTCTACATCGTCTCCGACGGGAGCGGGCGGCCGTGGCGCGTGAAGGTGCGCCCGCCGTGCTTCGCGCTCCTCCAGGCGCTGAAGCCGATGGTCCAGGGCGAGCTCCTCGCCGACATCATCCCGACGTTCGACACCATCAACATGATCGGTGGCGAGATCGATCGCTGAGCCGGCCCCGGCTCCGGGCCCCGGCGGCGCCGCGCGCGCGGCCTGGGCGCGAAAGAGAAGGAATTCCCGATGCCTACGCTGAAAATCGACGGGCGCGAGATCACGGTCGAGCCGGGGACCACCATCCTCCAGGCGGCGCAGCAGCTCGGGATCGAGATCCCGACGTTCTGCTACCACCCGGGGCTCACCATCGCGGCCAACTGCCGCATGTGCCTCGTCGACACGAACAAGGCGCCGAAGCCGCTCCCCGCGTGCCACGCCCAGGTCATGGACGGGATGGAGGTCACGACCCAGGGGGAGAAGGTCGAGAAGACCCAGAAGGCGGTGCTCGAGTTCATCCTGCTGAACCACCCCGTCGACTGCCCGATCTGCGATCAGGCCGGCGAGTGCGTGCTGCAGGACCACTACTTCAAGTACTCGGCCGAGCCGAGCCGCCTCTTCCACCGGAAGCAGCACAAGCCGAAGGCGAAGGTGCTCGGCCCGGACATCATCCTCGACGCCGAGCGCTGCATCCTCTGCACGCGCTGCGTGCGCTTCTGCGACGAGGTCGCGAAGTCGTCGCAGCTGACGGTCGTGAACCGCGGTGAGAAGTCGGAGATCACGACGTTCCCGGGGCTCGAGCTCGACAACCCCTACGCGGCGAACACGGTCGACATCTGCCCGGTGGGCGCGCTCACGAGCCGCGACTTCCGCTTCCGGACGCGCGTCTGGATGCTGTCGAGCGAGGAGAGCGTGTGCCCGGAGTGCGAGCGCGGCTGCAAGATCCGCGTGGACAGCTTCGAGAACACCGTGCGGCGCTACAAGCCCATGCACAACCCGAAGGTCAACGACTGGTGGATGTGCGACGCCGGGCGCGGCTCCTTCCGGCAGTACCTCGACGGGCGCATGGAGGGGCCGACGGTCGTCCGCGACGGGCGGCGGGTCGCGACGCAGGTCGGGCGCGCGCTCGAGGACGCCGCGGAGGCGCTGCAGTCGGCCGGCGGGATGGGGCAGGTCGCGGTGGTCGTGACGCCGTGGCTCACGAACGAGGACGCCTACCTCGTCGGGAGGCTCCTGAAGGGGCCGCTCGCGGGCGCCCGCGTCATCATGGGCGGGCGGGCCCCCGGGGCCGGCGACGACGTCCTCATCCGCCCCGACAAGAACCCCAACAAGCGCGGCGTGAGCGCGATCCTCGCGGCCCTCGGCGTCGCGGTGAAGCCGCTCGCCGAGATGGACCTCGCGGGGGTGCGGTCGGTGGTCGTCATGGGCGACCAGAACGCGTTCTCCGACGCGCAGCTCGAGGCCCTCGGGAGGGTCGAGCGCCGCGTGGTGATGGGCGCGTTCATGGGGCCGCTCTGGCAGGCGGCGACGACGTTCCTGCCGACGCGCCTCCACTGGGAGAAGGACGGCACCTTCACGAACTTCGAGGGCGTCGTGCAGCGGATCCGCCGCGCGGTGGCCCCGGCGGGGACGTGCAAGTCCGAGGGCTACTACGCGATGAAGCTCCTCCAGGCCTTCGGCGAGGGAGGGCTCGCGTTCGACGGGCCGCGCCAGATCTTCGCGGCGCTGGCCGCGGAGGTGCCCGATTTCCGCGGCTTGAGCTACGAGAACCTGGGTGACTTCGGGCAGAAGCTCGGCGAGCCGCCGGCGCCTCCGACGCCAGAGACCCCGCCCGCATCGATGGAGGCCAGCGCATGAGCGTCGGCGAGCTCATCCTCTTCGGGATCATCAAGTTCATCGCCATCGTGTTCGGCTGGGTGATGCTGGTCGCGACGGTGCTGACGCTCATGGAGCGGAAGCAGTCCGCGTTCATGCAGAACCGCGTCGGCCCGAACCGCGCGTTCGTCTTCGGGAAGAAGTTCCCGCTGTCCGCCTTCATCGGGCACCTGCTCTCGGACGCGCTGAAGGTCCTCGTGAAGGAGGACTTCGAGCCGCCGCGCGCGAACAAGTGGCTCCACCTCCTCGGCCCCGGCATCGCCGTCATCCCGGCGTGGCTCCTCTGGGTCGTGATCCCGTTCGGCCCCGGGCCGATGCCGGGCGCCGAGGGCGACCACCCCTTCCTCATCGCGAACCTGAACGTGGGCGTGCTCTTCATGTTCGCGGTCATGTCGCTCTCGGTGTACGGCGCGACGCTCGGCGCGTGGGCGTCGAACTCGGCGTACTCCCTCCTCGGCGGGCTCCGGACGGCCGCGCAGATGATCAGCTACGAGGTCACCCTCGGGCTGAACCTCGTCGGCGTCTTCATGATCTTCGGCAGCACGCGCCTCAACGACATCATCTGGGGCCAGGGGCAGTCGGCGTGGGGCATCTTCCTCCAGCCCGTCGGCTTCGTCCTGTTCCTCGTGGCGTCGATCGCCGAGACGAAGCGGGCGCCGTTCGACCTCCCCGAGGCGGAGAGCGAGCTCGCCGCGGGCTACTTCACCGAGTACTCCTCGATGCGCTTCGCCGTGTACAGCCTCGGCGAGTTCATCGGCATCGTCGCGGTCGCGGCGGTCGCGGTGTGCTGCTTCCTCGGTGGCTGGCAGATCCCCTGGGTCGAGACCCCGGTCGACGCGAGCGGCGTGCCCATCTACGGCTGGCTCACGGTCGCGCAGATCGCCATCTTCCTCTTCAAGATGGTCATCTTCATCTGGCTCCAGATGCAGATCCGCTGGACGCTCCCGCGCTTCCGCTACGACCAGCTCATGAAGCTCGGCTGGCTCTACCTGCTGCCGCTGTCGCTCCTGAACCTGGTCGTCACGGCCATCATCATGTACGCGGTCCGCTGAGGCGGCGCGAACGGAACGGAACGGAGTCTCCATGGCGACCATCCACGTCAAGCGGCCCGAGCTGACCTTCGCGGAGAAGCTCTACATCCCCGAGGTCGTGAAGGGCCTCGCGGTCACGACGCGGCAGCTCGTGAAGAACGTCTTCACGCGGAAGGACATCACCACGCGGCAGTACCCCGAGGAGAAGCGCCCGTACCCGGACCGCTTCCGCGGGCGCCACCGCCTCATGTGGGACGACGACAAGAACGTGCGCTGCGTGGCGTGCATGCTCTGCTCGACGGCGTGCCCGGCGAACTGCATCCACATCGTCGCGGGCGACCGGGGTGACGACAAGGTCGAGAAGTACCCCGTCAGCTTCGAGATCGACCTCCTCGTGTGCATCTACTGCGGGTTCTGCGAGGAGGCGTGCCCCTGCGACGCCATCCGCATGGACTCGGGCAAGCACCCGCTGCCGTCGTTCAGCCGTGACAAGCAGCGGATCCGCAAGGTGCAGCTCCTCGAGGAGGGCGACTTCTCGATCGCGCGCCGCGGTGGCCGCGGGACCTGAAGTGCCGGTCGGGGGCGCCGTCCTCCATCGGATGTAACCACGCGCAGGCCGCCTCCGCCGCGGTCCTCGTGGGGCCGGTCGCGACGACGGAGGCCGGGCCTGCGCTTGCTGGTCATGCGCTTTCTGAGCATCCTCGTGTCAGAGGAGCCCACCTTGCGCGATACCCAGCCGTATCTGACCGCGTTGCCGGTCGACACGTCGCCTCAACTCGAGGCCATCGCCGAGGAGCACCTCGCGGCGCATCGCCACGCCGCGGCCGACCGCGAGGCGACGTTCTTCCGCGGTGAGCTCCACCTGCTCCCGGGCGCGGGCCCGGCGCTCCTCGGTCTCCTCGACTCCCACCCGGTCCTCGCGGGCATCATCGACGTGTTCCTCGACCGGGCGCGCGTGCGCCGGCCCGAGATCGCGCTCTCGGAGAGGGAGTGGTCCGAGGTGCGGCGCGGCCTGGTCCTCGCGACCTCCTACGCGTCCTCCGGGACGGTCGTCGCGCAGACGGCGAAGTGGAGCCTCTCGTTCGAGGCCAGCGGCGACGCGCTGCCGGCCCCGCAGCGCGTCACGGCCGACATGCAGGCGGTGCGCACGCCGGCGACGCAGGTGCGGGCGTATCAGGCGCTGCCGACCGTCTTCATCGAGGAAGACGGGGCCTGACCGTCGGCGCGCGATCGGAGATCGTTGGCTGCCGGGACCTGCAAGTGTCCGGACTTCGTGGGTAACCACGGAGACACGGAGACACGGAGGGGGCACGGAGGAGAGGCCGACGCGGGCGATGTCGGTGCGGCGCGACGATACGATACGAGGCAATCGTCGACCCCAGCAGACGCAGGTGCTCTAGCTCCGCGGCCACCCTGGGGGCTCGGGGGCGATCGTCACGTAGAGGGTCTCGCCGACCTGCGCGAAGGGGAGCCGCTCGAGCGCGCGCCCGCGCGGCGGCCCGGCGAAGCAGACGCCCGTCGAGAGGTCGAAGCGGGCGCCGTGGTTCTGGCAGAAGAAGGCCGAGCGGTCCGTGTCCATGACGTCGCCGTCGCCGAAGTCGAGCGGGTAGGGGACGTGGGGGCAGCGGTTCACGTACACGTGGAAGCGCCCCTCCACGTTGACCGCGATGCCGGTGTGCTCCCAGCCGTCGCGATGGAACGGGAAGAGGCGCGCCTCGAAGCTCGCGAGGTCGCCGACGGGGACCTCGACGACGACGGGCGCCGAGGGCGCGGCGGCCGCAGCCTCAGCGTCCTCCTCGGCGCCGAAGAGGTCGTCGTCGTCGTCGTCGTCGGGGGCGCCGCTCGTCACGGACCGACGTGGTGCTCCTCGAGCCACTTCTCGACGTCCATCGCCGCCTGACAGCCGTTGCCGGCGGCCGTGATGGCCTGGCGGTAGCGCGTGTCGGCGACGTCGCCGCAGGCGAAGACGCCGTCGACGTTGGTCTTCGTCGGGCCGTTCAGGAGCACGTAGCCGTGGTCGTCGAGGGCTACTTGCCCCTCGAGGAAGCCCGTGTTCGGCGTGTGGCCGACCGCGATGAAGATCCCGTCGACCGGGACCTCGGTCTCCTCGTGGGTCACGGTGTCGACGAGGCGCGCGCCCGAGACGGTCTGCCCGTCCTTCGACAGGTACGCGGCGATCGCCTTGTTCCAGAGGATCTCGATCTTCGGGTTCTCGAAGACGCGGTCCTGCATGATCTTCGAGGCGCGGAAGCTGTCGCGGCGGTGGACGAGCGTCACCTTCTTCGCGAAGCGCGTGAGGAAGTGGGCCTCCTCCATCGCGGAGTCGCCGCCGCCGACGACGAAGATCTCCTTGTCGCGGAAGAAGAAGCCGTCGCAGGTCGCGCAGGTCGAGAGCCCGCGCCCCATGAACTGCTCCTCGCCCGGGACGCCGAGCCAGCGCGCCGAGGCGCCCGTCGCGATGATGAGGGCGTGGCTCTTGTGGGTCGTGCCGCCGACGGTCACCTCGAACGGCCGCTTCGACAGGTCCACCTTGTCGACGAACTCGTACTGGTGGCGGCTCCCGAAGCGCTCGGCCTGCTGCCGCATCACGTCCATGAGCTCCGGCCCCTGGATCCCGTGCACGAAGCCCGGGAAGTTCTCGACCTCGGTCGTGATGGTGAGCTGGCCCCCGGGCTGGAGGCCCTCGAAGACGAGCGGGCGCAGGTTCGCGCGGGCCGTGTAGATGGCGGCCGTGAGCCCCGCGGGGCCCGAGCCGATGATGATGACGTTCTCCGTGTCGCCCATGTCGTCTCCCACTCCGATGGCGCGCTCAGGTAGTGCTCGCGCGCCGCGCAGCGATCTATTTACACCCGGTTTCCGAAGGCAAGCGGGCCATATCGCCCCATTACCACGCGCTGAGCGGACGCCAAACCGCTCTCGCGAGCTGGAGCGCGCGCGCCGGGTCGGCCACGAGGGGACCGCGCAGGTGCACCGCGAGGCGCTGCCCGTCCCAGGTGAGCCCGGCGAAGCCGCGCCCCGCCTCCTTCCGCACCGCGAGGAGCGCGGCCATCGCGTCCTGATCGAGCACCCGACGCAGCTCGCGCGGGGCGTTCGCCTCGGCGCGCAGGAGCCCCGCGAAGAGCGCCTCGAGCTCGAGCGCGCGCTCGAGATCGCCGTGCGCGGGGCGCGTCTCGTCCCTCGGGAACGGCGGCGGGGCAGGGCGCTCCGCCGGCCAGACCCGGAACGCGAGCGTGCTCTCGTCCGACCGGGCCTCGACGATCGCGGAGAGCTCTCGCCCGTCGCGCCCGAGCACGACGCGGATCGGCTCGTGGCCGTCGTGCACGTGGACAGCGCGCCCCGGGCCGAGGCGCGCGCCGGGGAGCGCGAGCCAGAGGAGCTCGAGCCCGCGCTGGGCGGCGCCGGGACCCTTCGACCAGTACCAGATCCCGTAGCCGAGCCACGCGAGCGAGGTCGCGAGCGCGACGAGGAGCCACGGCCGCCACGCGGGCCCCAGCATGCCGAGGCCGGCGCCCGCGGCGAGCGCGACGGCGACGGCGAGGCGCAGCTCCCAGCGGCGGTGGAGGTCAGCGGCCACGCGCGCCCCCGGTCCTGGTCGCGGCGACGAACACGCCCCCTTGTGACCCCGCGCGGGCGGTGCCGTCAAGCGCGGCGGGGCGGCGCCGTGGAGCGGTCGCGCGGTCGATGCTATCGTCGCCGCTCACGCGTCGACCGGAGCCTCGCGGATGAACGGGATCAGCGTATGGCGGGCCATCGCGCTCGCGGTCGCTTGTGTGGCGCTCGGGTGTGGCCGCGGCGAGCGCGTCGTGCGGGCGACGAGCGCCTCGATGGAGCCCACGCTCCACGTCGGCGACGAGCTCGTCGTGGAGGGGCTCGACGGGGGCCCCGCGCGCGGCGACGTCGTGCTGTACCGGGTGGGCGAGGGGCACGCGACGCCGGTCCCGGTCGGCCCCGGCGAGTACCTCCACCGCGTCGTCGGCGTCGCGGGCGATCGCGTGCGGCTCGTCGGGGGGCGCGTCGTCCTGAACGGGGAGCCCGCCGTCGTCGTGGAGCTCGATCGCGGCGAGTGCCCCGTCCGCGACGCTGGCGGCACGGTCGTCGCGTCGAGCCCGTGCAGCCACGAGCGCGAGACCGTCGCGGGGCGCAGCCGCCTCATCCAGCGCGGCCCGGGCGCGGCGGACCCGTTCGCCGTCACGGATTGGCCGCGGGAGCGGGACGATATGCTCTCGACCTACGGCGCGAAGGGGAAGAACCCGGCGTTCCCTGACGTGCTCGTCCCCGAGGGCTTCGTCGTCGTGCTCGGGGACAACCGCGACGGCGCCGTGGACAGCCGGTTCCTCGGGCCCATCCCCGTCGCGGACGTCGTCGGCCGCGTCACGCGCGTCCTGTCGAACCGCGACGATCCAGCGCGCGCCGACCTCCGCGTCGAGTGACGCCGGGGAGGCGCGGACCGTCAGCGCGCGTCCGTCGTCGCCGGCTCGGGCCAGAACGGGATCAGCAGATCCACGAAGCCCTGATCGCCCGTGACGCCCTTCGTGAGGAGCGGCGGCTCGTCCCCGGCCGCGTCGGGCGCGTCCGGCCAGTAGAGCTCGATGGTGACGCCCGAGAGGTAGTTCCCGTCGGGATCGGCGACCGTCAGGTGGGCGATGCCCGGCTCGGGCAGGTCGAACGGCAGCTCGAGCCCCGCCGTCACGCGCACGCCGGCCGCGGGCGTCGTCGTCGGCGGCGCGCCCGTCTCGGGCGCGGGCGTCACGCGCACGTCGTAGAGCCCGGGGTCGACGACGAGCTGGTAGCGCCCGTCCGCGCCCACCGTCGCCTTGAACGGGGGCGGCGCTATCGCGAGGACCTCGCCCGCCGCGCGCTCGACGCGGCGCGACGCGAGGAGGGTGCCGCCGTCCACGGGCTTCCCGAGGGCGTCACGCACGACGCCGAAGAGCGGCACGCGCCGCTCGAGGCGGATCGAGCGCTCGACCAGACCGGGCGCGTCCGCCCCGGCCGCGAGCGTCAGGAAGCCGTGCCAGCAGGCGAACGGCGAGTCGTTCGCCGTCGTGACCAGGCACTCGTAGGCCCCGGGGAGCGTGTGGAGCGTGGCCGTGCCGTCCGCGCGGGTGGTCGCCGTGCGGCGGAGCGTGCCGCCCGCGAGGTTCCCGACGCAGGTCACCGTGAGGCCCGTGGCGCCGTCCATGCCGCGCGCGTCCGTCGTGACGGTGAGCACCGCGTCGATGGGCTCCGTGCCCGCTGGCAGCGCGGGCACGCGCACGTCGAGGTCCTCGCCCGGGTCGAGCGCCTCGGTCACGAAGTCGGGGAAGACCGCGCCGTCGGCGGCCGCCGACACCGAGAGCCGCACGTGCGCGACCCCCGGCGGGAGCGTCATCGAGAAGAAGCCGCGCGAGCTCTCGCTGTTCGCCACGCCGAGGACGCTGTCGTCGTCCGCGAGGGCCACGATGCGCGCGCCGCCGACCGGCGTGTAGTCGAGCTGCCGCACGCGCCCCGCGATGTGGACGTAGTCCGCGGCCGCCGGCAGCAGCACCTCGTAGCGCCCGCTCGCCACGTCCGCCGCGGTCATCGTGAACGAGAACGGCGGGAGATCGCCGTCGGCCGGGCGGAAGATCCCGCGGTAGTCGCGCCCCGGGAGCACGCGCAGCACGTAGCCGTCGTCGTTCTCGTCGAGGCCGTTCGAGACCTGCGCCGTGAAGCGGTAGCCGAGGTTCTTGATCTCCCCGTCGGCGCGGACCTCGAGCTCGCCCGGCACGTTGACCGTGAGCGTGTCGCCGAGCGGCCGCACGACGCCGCGCACGACCACGGGCGCGAGCAGGTGGATGAGCAGGTCGGGCCCGGTCGCGAACGAGAGCTCCGGGACCTGCTGCGCGAGGAGCCCGCTCGTGGTCGGCGGCACCACGCGCGCCTTCAGCCACAGGTGGTTGTCGCCCGGCGCGACGCAGTAGTTGAAGTCGCAGACGAGCCCGCCATCGCAGCCGCTGTCCGAGGAGCACATGAGCCGCGCGCCGGCCGCCACGTCGACGCTCTCGCACCCCGCGAGACCCACGCCGAGCGCGAGGGCGACGCTCGCCGCGCCTATCGCAGTTGCGAAGGTCGAGCGCCGACTCGGCCGATATGACGACAAATTTGTCATGGTGCGCCGCAACACGTCAGGTCCTCGACCGCGAAGAACCAGGTGACCCGGTCCATCGTGGTCTCGGGGTCGACGATGATCCGCGCGTCGTCGGCGTTGTTGAGCGACGCCGGGCTGCGGTCGTAGATGAGCACCTCGATGGTGTTGGGGATGGTCCCCGAGAGCACCTTCCCGTTCGTGCACGGGTCGAAGACGAAGCGCGTGGTGTCGACGTCGTCGGGGCGCTGCTTGAGCCCCGGCTGGTAGTTGACGATCCACACGATGAAGAGCCGCGGGTCGTCGTCCGGGTTCACGATGGCCGTCGAGATGTCGAGCACGAACTTGTCGGGGCAGCCCGACCAGACGTGGAAGACGTCCGGCGACTCCTCGAGGAGGCTCCGGTCGATGGACACCGGGAGGTTCACCTCCGGGGCGATCGAGAAGTCGGGCGGGACCAGGCAGCTCACGTCGAGGCAGCTCACGGCGCAGAGACCGAGCAAGACGCGCGCCAAGCGCCCTCGGGACCGCCTCGGAGGCCGCTCCTCGCGGTGCCAGGGCGCCGCGGGGGCGCCCTCGGGCGGCCCGCCGCGCGACATGGATGTCACACCCGCCGCCGCCCGTGTGGTGGCCGTACACGCGGCGTCGCGCTGTGGGGGCGTGCTCACTCGGGCTGGAACTCCCGTTCCTTCTCGAGGTGGCGGAAGATCGTGCGCGGATCGACGTCGAGGTCGCGCGCGGTCTGCGTGCGGTTGCCGTCGTTCAGGGCGAGCACCCGGTTGATGTAGTCGCGCTGCCAGACCTCGCGCGCGTCGGCGAGCGGGAGGATGGGCTCGAGCGCGTTCTCGCCGAGATCGAGGTCCTGCGGTGTGATGACGCCGTTGTCGGAGAAGACGACGGCCTTCTTCACGCGGTTGTCGAGCTCGCGGATGTTGCCGGGCCAGCGCCAGCGCTTGAGGGCGCGGATGGCCTCCTGCGAGAGCGTGCAGGCGCGCCCGGCGATCTCGCGGCCGTAACGCACGAGGAAGTAGCGCGCGATGAGGACGATGTCGTCGCCGCGCTCGCGGAGCGGCGGGAGGTCGAGCGTGATGACGTTCAGGCGGTAGTAGAGGTCCTCGCGGAAGCGCCCCGCGCGCACCTCCTCGACGAGGCGCTTGTTCGTCGCCGCGACGATGCGGATGTCGACGGTCTCGGCGCGCGTGTCGCCGACCTTCACCACCGTCTTCTCCTGGATGGCGCGGAGGATCTTCACCTGGAGCGGGAGCGGCATCTCGCCGACCTCGTCGAGGAAGAGCGTGCCGTTGTTGGCCGCCTGGAAGCGCCCCTGGGTCGTGGTCACGGCGCCGGTGAACGCGCCGCGGACGTGGCCGAAGAGCTCGCTCTCGAGCAGGTTCTCGGGGATGGCGCCGCAGTTGATGACGACGAACGGCCCCTTCGCGCGGTTCGAGCGCTGGTGGATCGCGCGCGCGACGAGCTCCTTGCCGGTGCCGGTCTCGCCCTCGACGAGCACGGAGATGTCGGTCGTCGCGATGCGGCTGATCTTCTTGTAGATGTCGCGCATGGCGTCGCAGGCGCCGATGATCTCGCCGAAGCGCCGCTCCTCGAGCTCCCCCTCGAGGCCCTTGATGTTCTTGACGAGCTCCTCGCGCGACAGCGCGTGGTCGAGGATGAGCCCGGCGTGCGCGGCGAACACCGAGACCACCTCGAGGAGCTCGCCGGAGAAGTGGTTCACGGCGTTGTCGTTGCCGAGGTAGAGGAGCCCGAGCGTCGTGCCGCGCGCCTTCAGCGGCACGCACATGACGCTGCAGAGCTTCAGGTTCATGACGCTCTTCGCGCTCTTGAAGTCCGCGTGGGAGAGCGCGTCGGCGACGATGAGCGGCTCCCCCGTCTCGAGCACGCGCCGCACGATCGAGTCGCTGATGGCCTCCTCGGGGGTCGCGAGGCTCGACTTCTCGAGCCCCTTCGCGACGTGCACGCGCGGCTCGTCGTCGAAGGTGACGAGCAGGAAGGCCTTGTCGGCGCCCGTGAGCTCGATGAGCTCGTCGAGCAGGCTCCTGAGGATGTCGTCGACCTCCCAGGTCGCCATGAGGCGCGTCGCGAAGCGGTGGAGACCGTTGAAGCGCTCGCCGTCGGCCGAGGTGTCGACGGGCGCGCGCTTCGGCTTGAGGCCGTGGTCGTAGAACGCGAAGCGCAGGATGTGGTCGCCGATCTGGATGACGTCGCGGTCCTGCAGCGTGTGCGAGCGGCGGCGCTTGCCGTTCACATAGACGAGGCCTTGATCGTCGGTCTGCGCGATCGTGAAGCTCTGCTTCTCGTAGACGATGTGCGCGTGGTGGTCCTCGGCGCCCCCGTCGGTCAGCACGAGGTCGTTGTCGGGGGCGGTGCCGATGCGCAGCACGCGGCGGTCGATGGGGACGACCGTCGGGATGGAGAGATCGGCGGGGAAGAGGACGACGCTGGCCAAAGGAGGCTCCCGGGGGCGCCGCGCGGCGCGGGCGGTGGGGACGTTTGCGGCAGGTATTGTAAGAGCGGGGGGCGCGCGCGTCCACGCGCGGAGGAGGGGTCCGTCGGCGCCGGGGCGGCGCCCGGATCAGAAGCCGAGGGAGAGCTCGACCCCGTACCCTTCGCGCGACGGGCCGAGGCGGAGCCCGGAGAGGTCGGGCGCCGGCGGCAGCTCGTCGACGTCGATGAGCTCGTAGCGGTAGGTCGCGCGCCCCTCGGTGCGGCGCCCGAGGAGCCCGTCGGCCACGCTGTAGACGTAGCTCCCGCCGAAGAGCACGGCGCCCGCGATCCAGAGCGCGTTGAACGCGGTCGCCTTGCTCTCGTCGGCCCGCGCGACGTAGCCGGTCTCGCTGTCCTTGAGGCCGTCGATGGCGAACCAGGTGACCGCCGTCGTGACGAGGCCGATCCCCTGGATGACGGCGATGGCGGTGCCCTTGCCGGGCTCGTCGTTCGCGAACTGGCCGACCCCGAACGGCGCGAAGTAGGCGATCGTCGGGACGTCGCTCGTCTCGAGCTCGCGCACGAGCACGAGGCGCGTCTTCACGTTCGGGTCGCGGCCGGGCTCGATGACGCCGAGGTCGATGAGATCCTGCCGGCGCTCCTCGTAGAAGCGCACGAGGTCCGGCGGGTAGAGGAGCTCGTCGAGGTGGTAGCGCGGCCACTCCTGCACGAGCTTCGTGAAGACGAGGCGCGCGGCGTCGCGGGCGCCGGAGAGGTACTGGCTCACGCCGAGCCACTCGAGCACGTCGCGGTGCTCGTCGCGGCCGCGCAGGAGGCGGTGGCCCACGAGCGGCTGCAGGAGCTCGATGACCCGCGGGTAGTTCTGCACGCGGAATGCTGACTCGGCGGCGGTCAGGCGTTGCCGGAGCTCGGCCGGGAGCTCCTCGTCGCCCGAGGGGGTGGCGGCGCGCGCGGGTGGGGCGGTGGCGGCGAGCCCGAGCGCCGCGACCAGGGCGGCGACGAGCAGCGCGCCGAGGCGCCGGCGGGCGCCGACCGGGGCGGTCGTCACCGCCTGAGCACCACTTCCATCTTGGCGTTCTGCCGGACGACGACCGGGCGGGCGTCGAGCGCCTTCGCGCCGTCGGGGCCGTGGAGCGTGAGCGTGAGCGTCTCCGGGCGGGGTGACTTCACCTCGACCTGATGGGCCCTGTTGCACTCGAAGCGCCGCCCGTGCCCGTCCACCGCGTAGAAGCCGTCCGCACATCGCAGGTTCAATATGGCGGGCGCGTAGCGGAACGTGAAGTTCTTCTCGAGGGCCGCCTCGTCATCGGCGGCCACGACGAGCGTGGCCTCGTTCGGTGGGCAGTCCGGGCAGCCGGGGAGGGTGAGCGTCACCGGGTAGGTGCCGGGCGCGAGCGAGAGCGTCGCGGCCGCGCCCGGGGCGATGCGCTTGCCGGCCACGACCATCTCGACGGCGGGCGGGAACGCCGAGACGCGCACGGCGCGCGGCGCGGCGGCGGCGCCGGTCGGGCCGTCGGGGCGAGCGGGCGTCGGGTCGTGGTCGTGGTGGCGCGCGGCGACGGCGGCCTTGTGGCCGCGCCGGACGATGTCGGTCGTGCGCTCGATCCCGCCGACGAGCGCGTCGCCCGCGGTGTCGCCCGCGGTCTCGACGACGGCTGGCGGCTCCGGGACGGCCTCCTCGGGGGGCGCGACCTCGGCCGGCTCGATGCGCGGCTCGGCGGGGAGGGCGACGCCCGGCGCGAGCGCGCGCGCGAGCTGGCGGGGCGGAGGCGGCGACGGCGTCAGCGCGATCACGACGCCGGCCGCGAGGAGCCCGGCGGCGCCGAGGCCGAGGGCGATCCGCTTCACCTGGCGCTTCGTGCGGAGGCCCGCCGTGAGGCTCCGGACCCGGACGAACGCCTCGGGGTGGTCCGGGTCGAGCGTGAGCACGCGCCCGAAGAAGCCGAGCGCGCGGTGGACGTCGTGCGCGGCGACGGCCTCGTCGCCGAGGGCCATCAGGACGGCCGCGAGGCGGCGCGAGAGCGAGGCGTCGTAGGCGGCGCCGTCCTTCATGAAGGCGCGGATCTCGCCCTCGTGGTCGGTGAGGCCGCGGGTCGCGAGCCACGTCTCGAGGTCGCCGCCCATCGCCTTCGCGGAGGCGTAGCGCTTCTGCCGGTCGACGGTCAGGGCGCGCGCGATGATCGCGGCGAGCTCGGCGTCGACGTGGGGGTTCACGCGGCGCGGGTCGACGTACTCGCCGTCGACGATGCGCTTCAGGACGCCGTGGGGGTTGTCGGCGTCGAACGGGAGGTTCCCGCCGGTCGCCGTCATGTAGAGCACGGTGCCGAGGGCCCAGACGTCGACGCGGAAGTCGAGGTCGCGGGTGCCGTCGATCTGCTCGGGCGCCATGTGGGCGGGCGAGCCGATGAGGGTGCCGGTCATCGTCATCGACTCGAGACCGACGACCTGCGCGATGCCGAAGTCCGCGAGCTTCACCACGCCGTCCTTGCCGACGAGGATGTTCTCGGGCTTCACGTCGCGGTGGATGATGCCGTTGTCGTGCGCGTGCTGGAGCGCGCGGGCGACGCCGACGACCATCATCGCGCCGAGCTCCGGGAGCATCGGGGGCCCCTCGCGGAGGAGCGTCCCGAGGGAGTGGCCGTCGACGAGCTCGGCGACGATGTAGCTCCGGTCCTGCTCGGACGAGGAGAAGTCGAAGATCTCCGGGATGTTCCGGTGGGTGAGCCGCGCCACGGCGCGGGCCTCGCGCGAGAAGCGCTTGCGCGCGTCGGGATCGCGGGCGAGGTGCCGGTGCATGACCTTGAGCGCGACGTCGCGCTGGAGCTGGTCGTCGCGGGCGCGATAGACCACGCTCATGCCGCCCTCGCCGAGCAGATCGACGATGCGATACTTCTCGAGGCGCTCGACGAACCCGTCCGAAGCCGCAGACAAGCCCGGCGCAGGGGGAACCGGCTGCGGGAGATGGGACGACAACGCCGGCATCGTTTCACAGCGGGAGAGCCGCTGTAAAGCGCCGGGAACGCTCACGCAGGCCCGGCGGGCCGCCGCTCGTCACCGAGCCACGCTGCGCAGCGCGGGCCGACGCGATCCCCCGGGCGGGAGGCGCGATCGCCCCTCCGACGAAGCGGAGGGGCGTCTCGGCCTTCTACTCGAGCTCCTCCGACGACTGGCGGAGCGTGCGGATGTGGAGCTCGTCGAGCTGCGGGAGCTCGACCGGGCTCGGCGAGCCGGTCATGAGGTCGGCGGCCTTCTGCGTCTTCGGGAAGGCGATGACCTCGCGGATCGCGTCGGTGCCGGCGAGCATCATCACGAGGCGGTCCATGCCGAGGGCGAGGCCGCCGTGCGGCGGCGTCCCGAAGGAGAGGGCCTCGAGGAGGAAGCCGAACTTCGCCTCGGCCTCGTCGGCCGTGAGGCCGAGGAGGCTGAAGATCTGCTTCTGGACCTGCTGATCGTGGATCCGGATGGAGCCGCCGCCGAGCTCGACGCCGTTCACGACGAGGTCGTAGGCGACCGAGCGCACCTTGTTCGGGTCCGAGGTGAGGAGGTGGAGATCCTCCGGGTTCGGGCTCGTGAAGGGGTGGTGCTTCGAGTAGTAGCGGCCGTTGTCGCTCTCCTCCTCGAAGAGCGGGAAGTCGGTGACCCACGTCCAGCGCCACGCGGCGTCGTCGATGAGGCCGAGCTTCCGGCCCATGGCGAGGCGGAGGTTCGCGAGGGCGTCGTGGCAGACCTTGAACCCGTCGGCGACGAAGCAGAGGAGGTCGCCCGGCGCGGCGTCGAGGCGCGTGGACAGCGCGCTCTTCGTGGCGTCGTCGAAGTACTTCGCGGCCGGGCCCTGCCAGCCGTCGTCCTGCACCTTCACCCACGCCATGCCCTTCGCGCCGTAGCGCGTGCAGACCTCGGCGAGGCGATCGATCTCGGCGCGCGACAGGGCGGCGGCGCCCTTGCCGTTGATGGCCTTCACGTAGCCGCCGCTCTCGAGCGCGCGCCGGAAGACCTGGAAGTCGGCGTTCGCGACGATGTCGCCGACGTCCTTGAGCTCGAGCCCGAAGCGCATGTCGGGGCGGTCGATGCCGAAGCGGTCCATCGACTCCTGGTAGGTGAGCACCGGGATCTCGCCGATCTCGACGCCGATGCACTCGCGCCAGAGCTTCTTCACGAGCCCGCCGACGATGTCGAAGATGTCGTCGGGGCCGACGAAGCTCATCTCGAGGTCGATCTGGGTGAACTCGGGCTGGCGGTCGGCGCGGAGATCCTCGTCGCGGAAGCAGCGGCAGATCTGGAAGTAGCGGTCGTAGCCGGCCACCATGAAGATCTGCTTGAAGGTCTGCGGGGACTGCGGGAGCGCGTAGAACTGGCCCGGGTGGACCCGGCTCGGGACGAGGTAGTCGCGCGCGCCCTCGGGCGTGCTCTTCGAGAGGATGGGGGTCTCGAGCTCGAGGAAGCCGTGGTCCGACAGGTAGCTGCGCGTGAGCTGCGCGGCCTTGTGGCGGAGGACGAGCTTCTCCTGCAGCGCCGGGCGGCGGAGATCGAGGTAGCGGTACTTGAGGCGCAGGTTCTCGTTGGCGTCCGCGCGATCGCTGATGGGGAACGGCGGCGTCTTCGAGGGGTTGAAGATGTCGAGCTCGGTGGCCTCGACCTCGATCGCGCCCGTCGGGAGGTTCTGGTTCTCGTTCGAGCCGCGATCGACCACCTGGCCGCGGACGGCGATGACCCACTCAGGGCGGAGGCGGTCGGCCTCGGCGAGGAGGGCCTCGGCGACGGCCGGGTCGAACTTCACCTGGGTCAGGCCGTAGCGATCGCGGAGGTCGACGAAGATGCAGCCGCCGTGGTCGCGATAGTTCTGGACCCAGCCCATGAGGACGACGGTGGCGCCGACGTCGTCGCGCCGCAGCTCGCCGCAGTTGTGGGACCGCTTCCACTCTTTCAGGAACTTGCTCACCTGGCCTCCGGCGGTCCGCTGGACGTGACGAGCGGACCGCTCCGCGGGCGCGGAACCTAGCGCGGGCCCCTCGCGGCGTCAAAGGTCAAAGATCGGCGCATCCGCGCGCGGATGCTCGTCGTCGGCGCGCCACCTCGGCTTGCGGAACATGGCGTTCTGGATTAAACGATTGACTGACCCACCGGCGAAATCTCGTGTCACGGCACTGCGCCGGAACTCTCCCCAGCATCTGTGTATGACATCGAAGTCGCGGCGCCCGCGGCGAAGCCTTGCGGGCAAGGCTCTCCGACTACGAGCCGACGAAGGAGTCTGAAGTGAGAACGCGCGTACTCGTGGCCTTCGCCTCCATGCTGCTCGCCGGGCATGCGTCGGCGCAGCAGGGGACCCTCCCGACCCAGCAGTTCGCTCCCGCGCCGGGCGGCGACAACAACTATGTGTCCGTGCAGGGCACCGGCACCCTCCAGCAGTGGAAGCCGGCCGTCGGGCTCTACATCAACTACGCGAACCAGCCGCTCGTGCTGACGCGGGAGTCGACGGGTGAGGAGGTCTACCTCATCGAGCACCAGCTCTCGCTCGACCTCATCGCGGCGATCGGCTTCACGGACTTCCTCGAGCTCGGCCTCGCCATCCCGGTCACCATCTACCAGGCGCCGGGCGATCCGAGCGGGACGTTGAACCCGAGCCAGCTCTCGACGCTCGACTCCTTCGTGATGGGCGACATCCGGCTCTACCCGAAGTGGAGCATCCTCCACGATCCCGAGGGCTTCGGGCTCGGCCTCCTCGCGGTGGTGACGCTGCCGACGGGCAGCCCGTCGAACCTGCAGGGCAACGACGGGGTGACCATCGAGCCGCGGCTCGCGCTCGAGTACGCGTTCTCGAAGATGTTCCGCCTCGGCGTCACGGGCGGCTTCGTCATCCGCCCCGAGGCGCAGACGCTCTACAACATCGACGTCGGCAACGAGGTCACGTTCGGGGCGGGCGTCGAGTACAAGTTCGACCCCGGGACGTTCGGGCTCATCCTCGAGGGCTACGGCAAGATCTCGACGGAGAGCGGCGCCGCCTCCGAGGAGAACCCGATCGAGGTGGCGCTGTCGGGGCGGTGGTGGCCGGCGAAGAACCACGCGGTGACGCTGGGTGTCGCGCGCGGCCTCACCGACGGCTACGGGGCGCCGAACTTCCGGATCTTCGCCGGGTACAACTACACGCCGAAGGAGGACACGGATCCCGACGGCGACGGGCTCATCGGCTCGAACGACCAGTGCCCGGACCAGCCCGAGGACTTCGACGGCTGGCAGGACGACGACGGCTGCCCCGACCCGGACAACGACAGGGACGGGATCCCGGACAAGAAGGACGGGCCGCGCGACGCGACGGGCTGGGGCTCGTGCATGAACGACCCCGAGGACTTCGACGGCTACCAGGACGCCGACGGTTGCCCGGATCCGGACAACGACGGTGACGGCATCCTCGACGCGAGCGACGGGCCGGACGGCAGCTGCAAGAACGACCCGGAGGACTTCGACGGCTTCCAGGACGAGGACGGCTGCCCGGATCCGGACAACGACAACGACGGCGTGCCGGACGTCACGGACGGCGCGGTCGGCGAGAACGGCTTCGGGGCGTGCATGAACGAGCCCGAGGACAAGGACGGCTTCCAGGACGAGGACGGCTGCCCCGACCCGGACAACGACGGCGACGGCATCCTCGACATCGACGACAAGTGCCCGAACGATCCGACCAACAACTGCGGCATCGAATCGGTCAACCCGTGCGAGATCGTCATCACGGACAAGGTCTACTTCCGCTACGACAAGTACGAGATCGACCCGAAGAGCTTCCCGCTCCTCGACGCCGTGGCCGACGTGCTGCGCTCGCACACCTGGATCAAGAAGATCGAGGTCCAGGGCCACACCGACAGCGACGGGACGGACGCGTACAACGACGAGCTGTCGTCGAACCGCGCGAGCGAGGTCATGAAGTACCTCGAGAGCAAGGGCGTCGAGGCGGCGCGGCTCCAGTCGCACGGCTACGGTGAGCGCGTGCCGATCGCGTCGAACGCGACGGTCGGCGGTCGCAGCAAGAACCGCCGCGTGCAGTTCGTGATCGTCGACCCGTCGCAGGAGACCTGCGTGAAGGGGTCGATGCCGAAGGGCAAGGGCAAGTAGCCCGGTCCGCGGCGACGTGAGACGAGGGGCGCCCCGGGAGACCAGGGCGCCCCTCTCGCTTTTTCGGGACGCGATCCGGCGGTCGGCGGGGCGTGGGATGACCGTGGCGGCCCCCAGGAGGCCCGAGGTGCGACGCGGGCGTCGGGCGGCTCCTCAGGGCAGCTCGACGTGGTCGGGGCTGGGAGGGCCGCGTGGTGGGGACGACCGCGTGACAACTCTGCGCGGTCAGGACGACCGCGGTTCGGGGGGCGAGCCCGATCGACTCGGGTGTGGGCGCTCGAAGGGCCGGAACGCGAAGAGCCCGAGAGCTGCGGATCGCTGCTCTCGGGCTCTCGACTGGCGGGGCGGACGGGACTCGAACCCGCGGCCTCCGGCGTGACAGGCCGGCGTTATAACCGACTTAACTACCGCCCCATGGCCTCTCTCTCGACGGCGCGCTCGCGCGACACCCTCTACTCATACTCAAAGTGAAAAGCCCGGGAGCGGCATCGCTGCGCGCTCCCGGGCTTCTCTGGCGGGGCGGACGGGACTC
>JACKFA010000007.1 GCA_020632715.1 Deltaproteobacteria bacterium | reverse complement strand
TCCATCGAGGAAGCCCGATCAAAGGCAGATGGTCATTCGTGAGTCGAAGGTCCGAGTCGGTGCGTGGCGCTCAGACTCGCGTTGCCGCCAGCGACTAGCGACCGATGCACGCCGTCATCCACCACGGCCATCGGTCCTGCCCCTGGCATTGGGAAGCAGTAGCGGTCAAAGGGACTCCACGTGGCACCGTCCGTGCTGCGATAGATGCCATCGTTTGGAGTCGACACGAATATCGCGTCACTCCCCGGGTCCGCCACGAGCCCATTCAGAGCGAGAGACTCGAACCCTGTGGAACCGAGAACCCAGGTCTGCCCGAGATCATCGCTCCGATAAATGCCGATCGTGGCGGCGAGCGCGTAGATCGGTGCATCATCCCGCACGGCCGAGCGCACGATTCTCGGAACGTACGCGTTCGTGAGCCCGACGCCCGACGTGGCCTCCCACGTGTCTCCCCCGTTGGTGCTGCGAACGATGCCGCGGCCATTGGTACCGACGAGCACAAGCCCCTCACCTAGAGTGATGATGGAGCGCGTATCGATCACGTCGCCGACGGCCGTCGGCCACGGTTCGAGGCCAGCATTCACCTTCACGAAGGCGCCTTCGGGCTCCTCAAGCCTCTGGATCCCCTGTGTTTGCGTGACCGCGAGCACCCGTCCGTCATCGAGGCGCGCTACCCCAAGCACGTTCCCTCGAATCTCCATGACCTCGAAGTGGTCCCCACCGTCGCGCGACCGCCAAAGATCAGGGATCGTGCCCACGAAGATCTCATCTTCGTCGACCGGATCGGCCCAGATCGAGAAGATGAAGTCGCGAGGCAACACGCTCGGTGGCACGCGAGACCACCCATCGTCCTGCGCGCCGCGCCGCCACACGCCTGAGCCCCAGGACCCGAGCCAGACCGTACCGCTCTCTGCGGACGCCGCAAGCTGCGTGGCGTCGATGCCCTGGCCGACGGACGTCAGCGCCCAGCTCTCGCCGGCGTCGCCCGTCTCGTAGAGCCCGCCGTAGTTCGCGACGAAGACGTGGTCGGAGTCCGCCGGGTCGATGGCGATCGCGTCCGCGTTGAAGCGCTGCGGCTCGATCGCGAAGCCGTCGAGCAGCGGCCCGACCGCGGTGTCGCCGCCGTCCTCGGAGCGGAAGAGCCCGACCGCGTAGACGGACGCGTAGATCCGCTGGCAGTCGGCGCTGACCGCGATGTCCGAGACGTCCATCACGCCGAAGCCCGGCACGATGGTCCACGTCGCGCCGGCGTCCTCGCTCTTCGCGAGGCCGCGCCGCACCGCCGCGTACGCGGTCGTCGCGTCGCAGAACGTCACGTCCATGCCCCAGGTGATCCCGTCGAGCACCGTCGCCCAGTGCGCGCCGCCATCCGTCGTGCGCAGGAGCGCGCCGACGTTGGCCGCGCCGAGGCTCTCGTTCAACATCTCGATGGCGGCCACCACGACGCCCGCGTCCCCCGACGAGCCCGCCAGCGCCTTCGTCAGCGAGAGCGGCACGCCGACGTTCGCCGCGCTCCACGCGTCGCCGCCGTCGACCGAGCGGAAGATCCCGGCCGCGAGCGTCCCGGCGAACACCCGTCGCGGCGCCGCCGGGTGGACGAGGACGTCGGTCAGGCCGAAGCCCGACAGCGCCTTCGACGCGAACGTGAGCCCGCCGTCGCGCGACTCGAGGAGGCCGCTGCCGGAGATGGCGAGGATCTGCTTCGGATCGTCCGGCACGAACGCGAGCTTCTGGAGCGGCGTCACGCTCTCCGCCCAGCGCTGCCAGCTCGCGCCGTCGTCCGCGCTCCGGAAGAGGAGCGGCCCTGTGGTCGCGTAGAGCGCCGGCTGCGCGCGCCCGTCGTACCCGACCCACGCGACGCGCCCGCCGTTGAGCCCCTCGCCGTAGAGATCCCACGGGCAGGGCGGCGGCACGAAGACCTCCGCCGTGTCCGCCGTGTCCTCGGGCGCCGTGTCGGCGATCAGCGTGTCCTCGCCGACGTCCGGCGGGACGGTGTCCTCCGCGACGTCGTCGACGTCCGCCGGCTTCGGCGTGTCGGGGGCGACGAACGTGTCGAGGACGATCCCGTCGACGGTGTCCGCGACCGCGGTGTCGTCCGCGACGTCGGCCTCCGCGCCGCCGTCGTCGCCGCACCCGCCGCAGGCGGTGTGGAGGAACGCGGCACAGGCGCACGCCAGCGCGACGAGGGAGCTTCGCATGGTCGGGCATCCTCCGGGCAGGGAGGCCATCATAGCAGTCCAGGGTCCGCGGTTCACTACCGCCCGCGCGACGGCGTCCTTGCCCTCGCCGCCGAACGCCGCCACGATGGCGACGCCCATGCCGCCCCCGCCCCGCGAGACCCCCGGCGTCACCGACGCGCCGCTCTGGCGCGAGCTCCTCGCGCTCGCCGGGAGCCGGAGCCCGCGCTTCGACCGCCGCTGGGCCGACCTCCACGACGTCATCGCCGGCCGCCCCGCGCGCCCCGGCGTCGACTGGGACGCCGTCGCCGACGCCGCGCACATCGGCGAGGTGGTCGGGGTCGTCGCCGACCACGAGGCCCTGCGGCCGCGCCTCGCCCAGTCGGTGCGCCGCCAGGTGCTCGTCGACATGAGCCTCGAGCTCGCCCTCGACCGCGCCGCCCGCGCCCTGTCGCGCGCCGGCGTCGAGCGCGTCGTGCTGCTCAAGGGCGCGGTGACGGCGCCGACCCTCTACGACCCGCCGTGGCGCCGCGCGCGCCGCGACATCGACGTCCTCGTCGCCCGCGAGGAGCTCCTCGCGAGCGTCGCGGCCCTCGAGGCCGACGGCTGGCGCGCCGACCCCGAGCCCGGGGAGGAGCTCAAGGGCCCGCTCGCGGTGCGGGCGTGGCCGATGGTGCTCGAGCTCCCGGTCGGGCCGATCTGCTGCGACCTCCACCAGCGCCTCTTCCCCGAGCGCGGCTACGTCGTCGACCTCGACGGGATCCTCGCCCGCCGCGTCACCGGCCGCGCCCCGCTCGCCATCACGTCGCCCGAGGACACGCTGCTCCACGTCGCGCTCCACATGGCGCGGAGCGGCTTCCAGGAGCCGCTGAAGGCCTGGGTCGATCTCCTCTACCTCGCGCGCGACCCGCGGGTGGACCTCGCGCTGGCCGCGCGCCGCGCCCGCGCGTGGCGCGCGGGGCCGTCGCTCTGGGCGTGCCTCCACGTCGTCTCGCGCTGGTTCGGCGGCCCCGACCCGAGCGCGCTCGGGCCCGGCAGCACGCCCCCCGCGGCGCATCGCGCGGCGCTCACCCGGCTCCTGAGCGGCACCGGGGCCGATCCGCTGCGGCAGCCGGTCTCGCGCCGCGCCGCGGTCGGGGCCTCCGCGCTGCTCGCCATCGAGGGCGCGTCGGCGCGCGCCGCCTACCTGCGCGGGATGATCGCGCGGCGCGCGGGCGCATGACGCATCATGACGCAGCGCGTCATGGCGCCGCGGGCGAGCTCACGTCGTCGCGGTGCAGCACGTCCCCGGGCGGCGGGCTCGGCACGGCCTTCTTCGGCAGCTCGCGCCCGCGCGTCGCGTCGCGGGCCGCGACGAGCGCGTCGATCCGCTCGGCCGTGCGCGCCGCCGAGACCTCGTCCCGCGACAGCAGGAAGAGCTCGCGCAGCCGCTGGTGGTACCCGATGAGGTCGGGGCGGTAACGGATCGCGCTCTGCATCTCCTTCACGGCGCCGCGCAGGTCCTCGCGCGCCGCGGCGAGCTCGCTCCGGAGCTGGTGGTAGTCCGCGCGGACCGACGCGTCCGGGATGTCGAGCCGCGAGAGCCGCTTCAGCGCGTCGTCGAGCCAGTCGTACTCGCGCATGGCGAGGGCCTCGCGCCCGGCGTCGAGCAGGTTGAGGACCTCCCGCGTCGGGTCGAGGTCCGCCGCCTCGACGAACATGTGCCAGGCGCGCCGGTGGTCGCCGCGGCGGGACAGCGCGGAGCCCTGGATCGCGTAGGCCACGGCGGCCCAGTCGGCGCCGCGCCCGTCCTCGGTCGACCGCGCGAGGACCCAGGTCGCGAGCTCGTCGAGGCGCTCGAGGTGGTCCGGCAGCTCACGCCAACGGCGCCCGAGGTCCTCGTAGAGCGCGAGCGAGTCCGGGAAGCGGCTGATGGCCCACTCGCGGAGCGAGTCGGCCGCGGCGACGTGGCCGCGCGACGCGAGGAAGGTGACGCCGCGGCGCGCGACCTCGGGCGACAGCCCGAAGAGGCGCTCGGAGAGGCGCGTGTCGTCGCCCTGGTCGAGCGCGATGGCGATGGCGGCGTCGAGGCTCTGCCAGCCCTTGCCGGCGAGCTCCTCGAGCCCCGCCCAGGTCGACTCGAGGTCGCCGCGGCGCTTCGCGAGCTCGTTCACGCGCTCGGCGAGGATCCGCGGCTCGGCCGGCGCGAGCGCCTGCGCGCGCACGAGGAGCCGCGACGCCGCCTCGCCGTTGCCGAGCCGCCCCGCCAGGATGGCCCCGAGCTGGAACGCGTAGTGGTCCGTCGGGTGGGCGAGCAGCATGTCGCCGAGCGCGACGCGGCCTGGCTTGTCGTCGTCGAGCGCCGCGCGGGCGTCGCCCTGCCAGGCGTCGGCGCGCTCGGCCCACGCGTGCAGCGAGGCCACCACGAAGAGCCCGGCCAGCGCCGCGCTCGCGAGCGTCGGCCACGAGACGCGCACGCTGCGCCGCTTCCGCACCGGCGAGCTCACGATGACGACGCCGACGAGCACCGCGGCCGGGAGCCCGACGCCCGGCATCCAGAGGCTGAAGTCGACGAGGTTCTGGAGGAGCAGCACCACGAGCGCGCCGAGGGCGCTCCACGCGACCAGGTCCTTCCGCACGGCGACCGCGGAGCGCCCGACGGCCGCGAGCACGAGCACGAGCACCGGCACGCCGAAGACGAGCCCCAGCTCGGCCAGCACCTGCAGCGCGCCGTTGTGCGCGTAGGCGACGAGCCCGACGGTCCAGTCCGGCATGACGGTCGGCGCGACGGCCTCGAACGCGCCGGCGCCGACGCCGAAGCCGAGGTGGAGGCGCGCGAGGTCGGCGCCGACGGACCAGCAGCTCTGCGCGACGCCGAAGGGCTTGTCGCCGAGCGACGCGAACTCGGCGAGCCAGCGCTGCGGGCCGATGATGACGACCGCGACGAACGCGCAGCACGCGACGCCGACGATGAGCCGCAGGTAGCGCCGGCGAGCGGGCGCGTCGGCGTCCTGCCAGCGGAGCCCGACGCCGAGGATCGCGAGCGACACCAGGAGCAGGAGCGAGTTGGCGCGCGAGAGCGACGCGACCACGCCGAGCGTCAGCACGACGCCCGCGAACAGGTGCCAGCGCGACTCGCGCGCCGAGCTGAGCCACTCCCCGAAGGCGACGACGGCGCCGATGAGCATGAGCGCGGCCGCGTGGTTCGGGTTCACGAAGGTCGTCACGAAGCTGCCGTCGAGCGGGATCGAGGCGCGGTAGAAGCCGTAGAGCCCGTGCAGGCCGAGGAGCGAGTGCAGGAGGCCCACGAAGAGGGTCGCGAGCCCCGCGAGCTCGACGTACACGATGAGCCGGGCGCGCACCGCCGCGTGCGGGCGCAGGTTCGCCGCCGTCAGCACGGCGGCGCCGAAGCCGAGGAGGCTCACGATCGCGAGCGCCGTGAGGCCCGGGTCGGCGCTGATCGGGAACCACCCCGGCATCTCCACGCCGGCCGCCGCCGCCGCGAGCCGGCGCGCCTCGGCCGACGCGGGCGCGATGGCCTCGACGAGCCCCGCCGGGAGCGGCAGCCACTGGAGCATCGCCGCGAGGAGCACCACGCCGGCGATGAGGCCCGGGAGCCCCACGCGGAGCGGCGCGTGCGCGGCGTGGACGCGCCACGCGCGCCAAGCGAAGGCGACGAGGCAGAGCCCCGCGAGCGCGATGCGGCTCGCGACGTGGACGCCGCCGATGGCGAGCGGCGCGAGCACCACCGCGGCGCCGAGCACGAGCTCCGGGCCCGTGAGGTGCTCCCACGCGAGCACCGCCGAGAGCGGCGCCGCGCCGGGCTCGCCGAGGCGAAGTGACGATGTGGCTGTCGTCTTCATGCGGTGGCTCGCGGCGGCGCTCAGCTCGCGCTGGCGCCGCCCTCCTGCTGCTGCGCGTACTGCCCGTAGCCGTAGCCGTAGCCGTAGCCGTAGCCGTAGCCGCCGTACCCGAAGCGCTTGTGCGCCTGGTAGTTGAGCACGGTGCCGAGGATGTTGCCCTCGACGGTCTCGAGCTGCCGCAGCGCGTGACGCAGCGCGTGGCGGCTCGTCTGGCCGGCGCGCACGACGACGAGGGCGGCGTCGAGCTCCTGCGCGAGGATGAGCGCGTCGGCGACCGGGAGGAGCGGCGGCGAGTCGAAGATGACGGTGTCGTAGAGCGCCTTCATCTCGTTCAGCACGGTCGTGAAGCGCGGCGTGTGGAGGAGCTCGCTCGGGTTCGGCGGCACCGGCCCGCACACGATGACGTCGAGGTTCTCGACCTCGGTCTTCTGGACGTGGTTGCGCACGCTGTCGCTCGACACGAGGCAGGTCGAGAGCCCGACGTCGCCGTTCACGCCGAGCGAGTTCGCGAGCCGCGGGCGGCGCATGTCGGCCTCGACGAGCAGCACGCGCCCGCCCGACGACGCCATCGACGTCGCCGTGTGCACGGCCATCATGCTCTTGCCCTCGGACGGGTTCGCCGAGGTGATGAGGAGCGACCGCACGTCGCGGGTCGACGACATGAAGAGCAGGTTCGTGCGCAGCGTGCGGCTCGCCTCGGCCACGGTCGACCCCGGGTTGCGCACGATGTAGAGGTCGCGCTCGCGCTGGTCGGCGGCCGACACGGCGGCCCCCTTCTTGCCGTGCCCGCCGATGATCGGGATGACGCCGAGCACCTTGTAGCCGGTGCGCTCCTCGAGGTCGCGCCAGTTCTTGACGGTGGCGTCGGCGTACTCGAGGACGAGCGCCGTGCCGAACGCGAGCAGGAGGCCGAGCACGAAGGCGGTCGCGAGGACGAGCGTGCGCCGCGGCGACACGGGCGCGCCCGGCTCGATGGCGGGCTCGAGGATGCGGACGTTGTTCGCCTCGAACTGCGAGGACATCTTGGTCTCGGCGAGGCGCTTCCCGACGAGGCCGTAGGTCTCGCGGAGCTTGTTCGCGTCGTCGACGAGGCGCCCGTAGGAGAGCGCGAGGGTGCTGATCTCGCGCTGGTCCTCCTGCGCGTCCGCGAGCTCCTCGGTGAGCCCGGACTCGACGCGCCGGAGCTCCGCGAGCTGCTTCTGCGCGGAGGACGCGAGGTTCCTGATCTCGCGCCCCGCGATCTGCGTGAGCGTCGCGAGCTCCTTCTCCTTCGCGATGACCTCGGGGTGCTTCTCGAGGTAGCGCGCCTCGAGCGACGCGAGCTCCGCCTTGGCCGTGACGATCCGCTGCTTCAGGTTGCGGATGACGTCGTTCTCCATGATCGTCGGCGCCTGCACGCTGAAGAGGTCGCTCGCGCTCGTGTACTTCGAGACGGTCGCCGCGAGCGCCTCGGCGCGGATCCGCTCCGAGCGCGTGCGCGTGAGGTCGATGTTGACCTGGTCGAGGCGGTCGTTGATGGCCTTCTGCTTCGCCTCGATGCTGCCGACGTTGTGCTCGGCCTCGAACGCGAGGAGCCCGTTCTCCGCGGCCTCGAGCTCGGCCTTCCGGCTCGCGACGGTCGTCTCGAGGTCCTTCATGGCCTCGCGGACGATGTTCTCCTTGTAGAGCAGGTTCTGCTGCTCGTAGGCCTTCGCGACGGCGTTGACGACGTCGGTCGCGAAGGTCTTGTCCGAGTCCTCGAAGTCGATCTGCACGAGCATCGAGTTCGGGATGGGCCGCACCTGGATCCGACCCGCGAGGACGCTCGGCAGGTGCGCCTTCTCGAAGGCCTCCTGCTTCTGCTGCGGCGTCATCTCGTTGTCTTTGGCGTCGAGCCCGAGGAGGTGCTCGCTCCGCCAGAGGTCGAGCTGGTTCAGCACCATCTCGGCGACCGGCAGGCTCTTGATGATGCGGTACTGCGTCTCGAAGTAGGTGATCTGCCCGCGGTAGTCCTTCGGGCTCCCGAGCTCCACCACGTCGCGCACGTTGTAGAAGACCTTCGGCGGGTCGCTGTCGATGATGACCTGAACGCTCGCGCGGTAGATCGGCACCTGCTGCTGGAGCCAGAGCCAGCCCGCGCCGACCGCGAGCGCGATGACGAGCGCGACGATGAGCTTCCGGCGCAGGAGGATCTGCAGATAGTGCTGGAGCATCGCGAGGAGCGAGTCCTGCTCGGCGTCCTCGCGGGGTAGCTGCGCGGCCTGCGAGCGCTCGCTCGGCGGCGGGAACATCAGCTCACTCATGGCGCGTGCTCACCTTGCCGGCGCGGCGGGCCGCACCGGAGTCGGGGTGTTCGGGGGCGTCGGCGAGGCGCACCTGCGCGACGTCGGCGAGGACGCGCTCGTAGGCGTCCACGGCGAGCTCGCGGGCGTACCGGCGCTCGAGGTGCGCGCGGCCGGCCTCGCCGAGGCTGCGCCCGCGGTCGGGGAGCGCCGCGAGGCGCTCGATGGTGGCGACGACGCCGGCGACGTCGCCGTTGTCGTGCGACACGCCGCAGGCGCCCTCGGCGAGGGCCGCCGCGACCTCCGACGTCGCGGGCCCGATGAAGAGCCCGGGGCGCGCGGCGGCGAGGATCCCGTAGAGCTTGCTCGGCATGAGCAGCCCGTCGAGCCCGTCGCGCATCGTGACGACGTGGAGATCGGCGGCGCCGAGGCTGTCGGCGAGGTCCTCGCGGGCGGCGTAGTCGAAGAGGACCACGTTGCGGAGCCCGCGCTCCGCCACGTCGCGCGCGATCTCCGCGCGCCGGACGCCGTCGCCGACGAAGGCGAACACGACGTCGTCGCGATCGCGCAGGCGGTCGGCCGCGGCGAGGAGCGTGTCGAAGGCGTGGCCGGCGCCCATGTTGCCGGAGTACATGACGACGAAGCGGTCGCCGAAGCCGTAGCGGAGGCGCATGCGGTCGCCGGGCGAGGTCTCGTCGAGCTCGGCGAGGGCCCAGTTCGCGATGACGTCCATGCGCGCGGGGTCGACGCCGAAGCCGGCGATCCGCCGCCGCATCGGCTCCGAGAGGACGACCACGCGCTCGCTCGCGCGCAGGCTCGCGCCGGCGACGACGCGCCAGGCGCGCGCCGGGAGGCCGCCGCGGGCGAGCACGCCGAGCTCCACGGCGATGTCGGGGTAGACGTCCTGGACGAGGCTCACGGTCGGGAAGCCGCGGAGGCGGCCGGCGACCTGCGCCGCGACCGCGATGAGCGGCGGCGTGGTGAGCGCGAGGACGACGTCGGGGACGGGGCGCAGGGAGAGCAGCTCGGCCACGGCGCCCGCGTAGAACGTGCCGTAGTCGAGCGCGCGGTCGATGAGGCGGGCCTTCCCGCGGCGCGTGGCGCGGACGCGCCGGATCGCGACGCCGCCGTGCTCCTCGCGCGCCGGCGCGGGGGCGCCGTCCGGACCGTCGACCGAGGCCGTGACCGCGGTGACGGCGTGGCCGCGCGCCGCGAGCGACTCGCCGAGCTCGGTGAGGAGCTGGCTGGTCGCGGCGTGGTGCGGCCAGTAGTACTGGTTCAGGAGGGCGACGCGCATAGGCTCGGGAGGCTCAGCGGCCGAGGTGGCCGGGGTGGATGAGGCCCGCGGTGGGCATGGCCAGCAGCGGGCGAGCGGCGACCGACTGCTCGGAGAGGTCCTGGAGGGGCGCCCAGTCGAGGCGCGCGAGGGCCGCGCCGAGCGAGGAGGCGACGAGCTCCCAGGGGACGACGGCGGCGAGGTCGCCGCGGAGCCCGGCGTCGATGAACTGGATGGCGACGGCGGCGCCGCGGATCGGGGGCGCGTCGCTGCCTTCGGGAGCGGGGGTCGGGAGGTCGGCGTCGAGGGGCTCGTCGCCGAGGGGGATCTGGTAGGTGGTCATGCCGCGCACGGCCTCCTTCGGGGAGACCATACGGGTGAAGAGGTAGAGGGGATCGGGGCCGCGCGCGATGGTGGCGGCGACGATGCCGCTCTTGTCGGCGAGCTCGTCGACGATGGCCGCGACGGTGGTGGTCGAGGTGGCGGCGTCGAGGCGGGCGCAGATCTCCATGACGGCGTTGCGATCGAGGCCGCGGCCGTTCTCGGCGAACGGGTCGGTGACGCCGCGGACGTCGGGGTTGCGGTAGACGAGGAAGCGGAAGAGCAGGAAGAGCACGAGCGCCACGACGAGCAGGATGAGGCCGGACGCGAGGTCGCTCGTGACGCGCAGGAGGAGCGCCGCGGCCGCGAGGAAGACGGCCACGACGTAGAGCGTGATGACGGCCTGGCGGTGGGAGAGGCCCGCGCGGAGGAGCTTGTGGTGGATGTGGTCCTGGTCGGCCGAGAAGATGGGCCGCTGCTTCCGGACGCGCCGCCCGATGGCGAGGAAGGTGTCGATGATGGGGAGCCCGAGGGCGAGCATCGGGATGACGAGGGCGACGGTCGTCGAGCCCTTCGAGGACGTGGAGATCGAGAACGTCGCGAGGACGAACCCGAGGAAGAGGCTCCCGGTGTCGCCCATGAAGATGCGGGCGGGGTTGAAGTTGAAGAAGAGGAAGCCCGCGAGGGAGCCGGCGAGGGCGGCGCAGAAGAGGGCGGCGAGGGTGTTGTTGTCCATCACGCCGAGCGCGAAGAGGACCGACACGGAGATGAGCCCGATGCCGCCTGCGAGACCGTCGAGGCCGTCGATGAGGTTCACGGCGTTGATGACGCCGACGAACCACAGGATCGTGACCG
The DNA here is from genome assembly GCA_020632715.1 of Deltaproteobacteria bacterium. Lineage (GTDB taxonomy): Bacteria > Myxococcota_A > UBA9042 > PHBI01 > PHBI01 > JACKFA01. Next base: position 470,793 of record JACKFA010000007.1, on the reverse strand, counting down.
GGAGCGCGAAGACGCCGAGCTCGATGTAGCCGCCGCCGAAGGGGTTCGAGATGTTCTGGATCCGGTGGTCGAGCGCGAACATCAGCACGGCCACGCCGACCTGCACGATGAGCTTCTGGACGGCGTTCGCGCCCTTGAGATCGTCGTAGATCCCGATGGCGGCGATGAGGAGCCCGCCGATGTAGAGCCCGAGGATGTGGCTCGTCGTGTTCAGCGCCTGGCTCGCGCCGGTGCCGGCGATGAGGACGGCCGAGACGGAGGCGAAGAACGCGAGCACGATCGCGAGCCCGCCGAGCCGCGGGATGGGTCGCGTGTGGATCTTGCGTTCGCCGGGCGCGTCGTAGAACCCGTGCCGGAGGGCCACGCGCAGCACGATGGGGGTCGCGATGGCGGCCACCACCAGGCTCATCAAGAACGCTGCCGCGAAGCTAAGCATGGACGGTTCGGTCTCCTCGGCACGCCGCGGGCGTCGTCCCCCTGGGCCGACAGCGAGCACGGGTACGTTGCCGGTCCCCTGTGACTCGATCACGAACCGGGTGGAAAGTCCACATTGTCGGGCCTCCGGAGCGGACCACGGAGACCCGGAGCACGGAGGGGGCGGTGGGGCGGTGGTGACGCCCGGCTCCGGGCCCGCCGTCGGAGCGGACCACGGAGACGCAGAGACACGGAGGGGGCACGGAGGGGGCGGTGGTGACGCCCGGCTGCGGCGAGTCTCCCCTCCCTCTCCCCCTTCCCTCCGTGTCTCCGTGTCTCCCGACTGCGTTCCGCCAGGCTCCGCGCCACGCCAGAGCCTGGACCGAGGCCCCCCCCGAGGGGGTCCCCGCGCACGCCCGCGCCTGGGACCGGGGCCCCCCGAGGGGCCCCTCTCCCACGCCTACGCCCGCTGGCGCCGCCGCCTCAGGACCGCCACGCCCAGGAGCAGCATCCCGAGCCACACGAGCGCCCCCGCCGGGCTCCCGCCCGCGTCGCAGCCGCCGCCGCCCGTCGCCGCCAGCCCCTCGAACGGCACCTCGTCGCAGGCGTCGCCCACGCCGTCGCCGTCGCTGTCGATCTGGCCCCGGTTCGGCACCTCCACGCAGTTGTCCGCGCTGTCGAGCACCCCGTCGCCGTCGCTGTCCTGGCACAGGTCGCCGACCCCGTTGCCGTCGCTGTCCGCCTGCTCCGGGTCCGCGATCGCCGGGCAGATGTCGCACTTGTCGCCGACACCGTCCCCATCCGCGTCGCCCTGGTCCGGGTCCACCACGTCGACGCACACGTCGCACGCGTCGCCGACCCCGTCGCCGTCCGCGTCCGCCTGGTCTTCGTCGGCCACGTCCGCGCACACGTCGCACGCGTCGCCGACCCCGTCCTCGTCGGTGTCCTCCTGCATCGGATCCGCCACGAGCGGGCAGTCGTCCACGTCGTCGATGACCCCGTCGCCGTCCGTGTCCTGGTCGAACAGGAGCTCGCACGGCGTCTCCGTCACGTTCCCGCTCGGGTCCATCGCCGCCGCCGTGTACCGCACCCGCAGCACGCCCGTCGCGATCCGACCCGTCACCTCGAGCCCGTCGCCCGTCACCGTCACCGGGCACTCGCCCTCGCCGAGCGGCGTCCCGACCCCCGCCGAGTCCACCGACTCGCACGTCACGTCGTCGAGCGTCACCGTCGCACCGCAGGCGTCCGTCGCGCTCGCCCGCGCCACGAGCGGCAGCGTCCCGACCACCGTCCCGCACGTCACCTCCGGCGCCGTCACGTCGTGGATCGTCACCTCCGTCGTGCACGTGCTCTCGTTCTCCGACTCGTCGTGCGCCGTGAACACCACCGCCGTCGTCCCGACCGCGTACGTCCCCGACTCGTCGAGCGCCGTCACGTCCACCGCGCAGTTGTCCGTCGCCGTCGCCGTGACCGCCCCCGTCCACGAGCACGCGTCCGCCGGGGCGTCCGCCTCGAACGACTCGCTGCACGCGATGCTCGCAGGCTCCTCGTCGACCACCGTGACGGTGAGCTCGCACGTCCCGACGTTCCCGGCGCCGTCGAGCGCCCGCTGCGTCACCACCGTCGCGCCCACCGGGAAGATCTGCGGCCCGTCCGTGAACACCGACACCGCGTCGCCCGCGAAGCACGCGTCCACCGCCGTCCCGAGCGCCGGCGCGTACGAGGCGCTGCAGACGCCCTCGTCCGTCGACAGCGTCACCGGCTCCGGGCACACGAGCTCCGGCGCCACGCGGTCGACCACCGTCACCCGCGCCACGCACGTCGAGACGTTGCCGTTGCCGTCCGTCGCCGAGAAGATGACCGGCGTCGTCCCGAGCGGGAACACGCCCTCGGCCGTCGTCCCGAGCGTGACCGGACCGCACGGATCGCTCGCCGTCGGCGCGTACGCCTCGAGGTCGACCAGCGCCCCGCCGTCCGCGCACTCCGTCACCAGATCCGCCGGGCACGTGAGCGTCGGCGCCGCGAGGTCCCGCGGGCAGGTGCTCTCGGACACCGTCCAGCTCCACGTCGCCGGCGTCGGGTCGCACGCGCCGTTCGCGCGGCACGACCGCACGAGGAACGTGTGCGCCCCGACCTCGAGCGCCTCTGCGTCGTAGGCCGTCGCCCCGCCGTCGCACGCCACCCACGCGCCCCCGTCGAGACGGCACTCGAACGTGTCGAGCTGCTCGTCCGTCGGGTCGCGGTAGATGAAGCTCGCCCCCTCGTCGATGCCCGACGGCGACTGCGGACCGCTCGTGATCTCCGTCTCCGGGAAGCTCGTGTCGATGACCCAGCTGTACGTCGCGGGCGTCGGGTCGGCGTTGCCCACCTCGTCCACCGCGAACACCCAGATCGTGTGCGGCCCGTCCGCGAGCCCCGTGAAGAGCTCCGCCTCCGAGCACGGCTCGTACGCCTCGAGCGCCGGCGCGCGCGGCACGTCGTCCGGGATGACCACGTCGGCCGGGTCGAGAACGCAGAAGTACGTCACCGGCGTCTCGTCCGACCCGAACCCGAAGCTCGCCGTGCCGCTCTGCGACGGATCCGTCGGGTGGATCGGGATGAACGTGTCCGGCGGGTCGTTGTCGACGGTCCACACCCAGCGCGCAGGCGTCGGGTCGACGTTGCCGTTGTCGTCGATGGACTGCGCCTCGAACACGTGGAGCCCGCCGTCGAGCTCGGAGAAGCCGCGCTCGCCGCCGTCACAGCGGAACCAGGCGTCCCCGTCGAGCCGGCAGTTGAACTTCGTGACGTTGTCGTCCTCCGGATCCTCGTAGGCGAAGTCCGCGAACGTGTCCGCCGTCACCGTCTCCGGCCCCTCCGTGATGACCGTCTCGGGCACCGTGGTGTCGATGACCCAGCCGTAGGTCGCCGGCGACGGGTCGCGCACGCCCGTCGTGCTCACGACGTACACCCAGATCGCGTGCGGCCCGTCCGCGAGCCCCGCGTAGTCGGTCGCGACCGAGCACGGCGCGTAGGCCTCGTCCGCCGGCGGCGTCGTCGCCGGGTCGAGGACGCAGCGGTACTCCGCCACGTTCGTGATGGTCGCCCCGAACACGAAGTGCGCCGAGCCCGACTGCGACGGGTCGGTCGGCTGCGCCAGGATCAGCGTGTCCGGCACGGTGTCGTCGATGGTCCACTGCCAGATCGCAGGCGTCGGATCGACGCTCCCGTCACCCCCGACCGCGCGCACGAGCAGCGTGTGCGAGCCGACGGGCAGCCCGTCGACCACCCACGGCGCCGCCGTCGGGCCGCCCTCGCACGGCTCCCAGGCCGCGCCGTCGAGGCTGCACTCGAAGGTGTAGCGCAGCGGCGTGACGGGGTCGCTGAACGTGAAGGTCGCGTCCGTCGCGGACGTGACCGCCTGCGGGCCGCTCGTGATGACCGTCTCGAGCGACGGGCAGGTCGAGGCGCCGCTCGTGCCGACGCGGTCCACGCTCCCGTCGCAGTTGTCGTCCACGCCGTTGCACGGGTCGTCCGCCCGGCTCGGCGGGCCAGGCGACGCCGAGCACCCGGCGCTGCCGTCCGCCTTGCACTCGCGCACGCCCTCGCGGGCGCAGATCCCGAGCCCCACCGTGCAGGTCGCGCCGAGGTCGAAGCCCTCGTTGTTCTCGCCGTCGCAGTTGTTGTCGACGTCGTCACAGCGCTCCGGCACCGGGCTCGCGCCCTGCGCGTCGCAGGTCGTGCTCGTCTGGCTCGAGGCGCACACCACGTGGCCGGTGGCCGCGCAGGCGCCCTGCCCGATCGAGCACTCGGCGCCGATCTCGAAGCCCTCGTCCGTCTCGGTGTCGCAGTCGTCGTCGACGCCGTTACAGCGCTCCGTCGCCTGCGGGTGGACCGCCGCGTTCGTGTCCGCGCAGTCGCCGCAGCCGTTCGGGCAGGTCGGCACCTCGACGTCGTCCGAGCAGCCCATCGCCGCGTCGCACCAGTCGTCGCCGTCGTCGTCGCACCCCTCGTCGACGCCCGCCGCGCAGTTGTTGTCGATCCCGTCGCAGATCTCGACCGCCCCCGGGTTCACCGACGCGCCCGTGCTCGGCGCGTCGTCGCAGTCGCCGCAGCCGTTCGGGCACGCCGTGACCGTGAGCGTCGGGCTCGCGAGGCAGCCCATCGCGGCGTCGCAGAAGTCGTCGAAGTCGTCGTCGCAGCCCTCGTCGGTCTCGCCGTCGCAGTCGTTGTCGACGTTGTCGCAGACCTCGACGCCCGCGGTGCCGTCCTCGGCGCAGGTGAGCCCGCTCCCGTCCTGGGTGCAGACGTAGCGCCCGCTCGCGCAGCTGTCGGCGTCGGGGCCGTCGCAGCCGACGCCCTTGTCCGCGAACGTCTCGTCCGTGTAGCCGTCGCAGTCGTCGTCGAGGTCGTTGCAGAGCTCGCCCGAGAGCGCGCCCGCGTGCGGGTCGCACGTGTCCTGGACGACCGCGTCCACGCACGCGAGGTGGCCCGTGTTCTCGCGGCAGATCCCGGTGCCGCAGGCCGTCGGCGCCTCGACGAAGTCCTCGTCGGTGCCGCCGTCGCAGTCGTCGTCGACGCCGTTGCAGCTCGCGTCCACCGTGACGGCGGGCGTGCCCTCGTGACAGGAGTCCACGACGCCGCCGGCCTGGCAGGTCGTGAAGCCCGCGGCGGCGCAGGCGCCGGTGCCGCAGGACGTGGCCATGACGACGTAGTTCTCGTCCGGGACGCCGTTGCAGTTGTCGTCGACGCCGTCGCAGGTCGTGTCGAGCTCCGAGAGCTTCGGCCCGGGCATGCAGGTGTCCATGCGGACGCCGCCCGGGAGGCAGGCGACGGTGCCGCTCGACTCGCAGACGCCGAGGCCGCAGCTGTGCTCGCCGCCGACGAAGTCCTCGTCCGCGACGCCGTTGCAGTTGTCGTCGACGTTGTCGCAGGTCGCGTCGTCGGCCGAGCGCGGGTCGCGCTCGACGCAGCTGTCGACCTCGTGGCCGAGGCTGCACACCTTGAAGCCCGCCGACGCGCAGTAGCCCGTCCCGCAGGTGGTGCCCGTGACGACGTAGTCCTCGTCGGCGACGCTGTTGCAGTTGTCGTCGACGCCGTCGCAGGTCGCGTCGTTCTCCGAGAGCTTCGGCTTCGGCGCGCAGGTGTCGACGAGGTCGCCTGCGACGCACTCGACGGTGCCCGCGTTCAGGCACGCGCCCACGCCGCAGGACGAGGCCGGCGCGACGTAGTCGTCGTCCGGGGTGCCGTCGCAGTCGTCGTCGACGCCGTCGCAGGTCGTGTCGGTGTCGGCGAGGGGGTTGCCCTCGCTGCAGCTGTCGACCTCGTGGCCGTCGACGCAGGAGAGCTCGCCCGACGCGGCGCAGACGCCGTCACCGCAGCTCGTCGCCGTGACGACGTAGTCCTCGTCGGCCTCCCCGCTGCAGTCGTCGTCGACGCCGTCGCACGTGTCGTCGACGTCGCTCGTCGGATCCCCGGGCTCGCAGAAGTCGTCGACCGCCCCGTCGACGCAGGTCGTCAGGACCGTCGTCGCGCAGACGCCGTCGCCGCAGCTCACCTCGGTCCCGACGAAGTCCTCGTCGACCTCGCCGTCGCAGTTGTCGTCGACGCCGTCGCAGGTCGCGTCGTCCTCGCTGAGCGCGCTGCCCTCGCGGCAGCTGTCGACGATGTCCGCGTTCACGCAGCTCGTGAGCCCCTCGCGGTGGCAGGCGCCCTCGCCGCACCCGGTGACCAGGCGCACGTAGCCCTCGTCGGTCTGGCCGTTGCAGTTGTCGTCGACGCCGTCGCAGGTCGCGTCGCCGAGGTCGTTCGGCGTGAGCGTGTTCACGCAGCCCGCGGCCATCGAGCACGTGTCGGTCGTGCACGTGTTGCCGTCGTCGCACATGAGCACGACGCCCGCGATCTGGTTCGAGGTCTGCGGGAGGGCGTTCGCCGCGGTCGCGACGGCGCGATCGAGGACGAGCTGCCCGCGCGCGGCGCTCGCGTCGATGGTCGCGGTGTAGCTCACGTCCGCGGCGGCGCCCGGCGCGAGGCTCGTGATCGACCAGGTGACCGCGCTGTTCGCGAGCGTGCCGCCGTTCGCCGGCACGATGTTCGTGAAGCCGGGCATCACGGGGTCGACGACCTTCACGCCCGTGAGGGTCGCGCTGCCGCGGTTCTTGTAGCGGAGCGTCACCTTCACGGCCTGACCCGGCTGGGCGCAGGTGCCGTCCCAGCTCTTGTCGAGGGCGAGGGTGCCGTCACAGTCGACGCGCAGGGCCGCCGCCGCCGCGGTGGCGACGCGCACGCCGTTCCGCTCGACGTAGGCGACGTTCGTCGCGAGGGCGCCCGCGCTCACCGGGGCGCGCGTGCGGTAGGTGAGCGTGATGCCCTCGCCGGCCCGGATGGTCCCGACGTTCCAGAGGAGCGCCGGCGCGCCGGCGGCCTGCGCGCCCGGGCCCGTGATGGAGCCGCCCACGTAGGAGAGTCCGCTCGTCAGCGTGTCCGTGACCACGATGTTCGTCGCGGCCGTCGCGTCAGGGTTCGTCACCGTCAGGTTCCACGTGACCTCCCCCGTCGAGCACGCCGCGTTGGTGCTCGCGGACTTCACGATCCGGAGCCCCTTCGTGGCCGAGAACGTCGTCGCCGGCGACGTCACCGAGGCCGGGCAGATCGACGACGACGTCGCCGACGCCGTCGTCGTGAACTTGCCGGTCCCGCCGGGCGTGCCGGTCACGTCGAGCGTGAACGTGACGGAGCCGTTGCCGCCCGGGGCGACGTCCGCGAGCTGCCACGAGAGCTTCGTCCCGTTGTTCGTCGCGGGGGTGGTGAAGCTCGCCGGCCGGAGCGTCGCGCCCGCGGCCGGGAGCGTCGCCTCGAGGACGGGCGCGGCGACCGTGACGGCGCTGTCGTTACGGAAGTAGAGCGTGTAGGTCAGCGTCTCGCCCGTGGTCACGGTGTCGCGGCTCGGCAGCACGTTCAGCGTGAGCGCCGCGGCGGGGGCGAGGAGCGTCGTCGTGACGGACGCGGCGTTGTCGGCGAAGGAGGAGTCGGGACCGGGCTCGCCGGGGCCGTCCCAGACCGTGAGGGTCGCCGTGTTCTTGATGGTCTGGCCCACGAGGGCGCAGTCGTCGACGCGGCCGGTGACCGTGATGGACTGCTGCTCGCCGGGGGGCATGTAGGGGTCCCAGGCCGTGCCGTTCTGATCGCCGCTCGTCAGGATGAACGGGGTCGGCAGCGCGTCGTCGACCTGCACGCCGTAGGAGGTGACGTTGCCGTTCGCGCCGTAGGTCACGGTGTAGGAGAAGGGCTCGCGCAGGCGGACCGAGGCGGGGCCGGTCTTCCGGACGTAGGCGTTCGGGAGGTTGCCCGTGATGGTCGTGGCGCTCGCCGTGTCGTTGGCGGTGCCGCAGTCGATGTCGGCGCTGGCGACGTTCGCGACGGCGACGAGGGCGACGCCGTTGCTCTCGCTCGTGACCTCGCCGTAGGCGTAGAAGGTGCGCGACTGGCCGGCCGCGAGGGAGGCGATGGTCCAGCGCTCGGGCTCGCCGTCGGTGCCCTCGGGGGCGGTGAAGTCGACGACGACGTCACGCGCGGCGGCCGGGCCGCCGTTCGAGACGGTGACCTGCCACTCGATGCCGTCGCCGGTGACCGCCGTGCCCTGGCTCGCGGTGAGCGCGACGGCGACGTCGGCCGTGGCGATGGCGGTCGTGGCCGACGAGGAGTTGTTCGAGCTCGTGATCTCCGGCGTGTTCGTGGAGATGGTCGCCGTGTTCGTCACCGACTCCTGGCAGACGTCCTTCACCGCGAGCTGGTAGCCGAAGCTCGGGTTCCGGTTCGTGCGGTAGATGACGCTCCACGCGTCGAGCGACGACGCGGAGCCGACGCCGCAGCCCCAGATCTGCGGCCCCGTCGACTTGCCGCTCGACGTCCCGCCGAGGTCCGGCGCCGCCTCGAAGCCGCCGTTGACGGTGGCGCGGTGGTACGCCCAGCACTCCGAGTCGCCGAGGAGGTCCATCGTGTCGGCGCTCTGGGTGCCGGAGACGACCGACACGTAGGTGAAGCCGGACGGCGCGGTCTCGTCGGGCACGATCGCGACCATGTAGTAGCGGTTCGCGCTGTATTCTCGGAGCGTCACGAAGAAGACGCCCGAGGGCGACACGTCGAGCGAGTCCTGGTAGCGGAAGTAGAAGTTGCCGCGGAACCCGTCGACGAGCGGGAACAGCTCGTAGGTGGGGGGCCCGGAGGTGCTCGTGTCGCGCCACATCACCGGCGTCGGGTAGTCGTCGATGTACGTGTAGCCGATGAAGAGGCGATGCCGCGGCACGTAGCGGTAGATGTACGATTCGTTGGTGCCCTCGCCCACCGGGAGCTCCACGGCGCGGTAGCAGCGGCTCTCGTCGGCGTCGGGAGAACAGCCCTCCTCGCGGTAGTACACCACGGGGACTCGCTGGCTCTGGTCGGTGTAGATCGAGCCGAGGATCTGCCCGGTGCTCGCGAGGAGCTCGCGCCTCGCGTTCTGGTCGAAGTCGTAGCCAGGCGCGCGACCACCGACGAGCGGCAGGTTCACCCGCGTGTAGGCGTCGCCGCTCCACTCCCACGCCCTGAGGCGGTTGTAGCCGTTCGTCGTCGCGTCGGCGTCGTTCTGGGTGATGACGATGTCGTCGGTGACTTCGTAGGCATAGCTGTAGTTGCCGCTCACGTGGAGATCGAAGGCCTGCCACGACTTCTGGCCCGTCCGCCGCCACACGACGGCGTGCTGGTAGTTGCCGACCCGGTAGTAGCCGGACACGTGCCCCGCGGGGCTCAGGTCGTGGAAGTAGGTGTGGGCGCTGGCCGGGGCGACGAGCTCGACGGCGGTGTGCCCGTCGCGCGACTGGCCGTCGCGCACCTCGGCGACGACCCGCTGATAGGAGCTGCTGCCGCTCGCGATGGCCACGTCGCCGAGCGACGCTTCGGGGTAGGCGGTGTTGACGATCCCGGAGGCGTCCTGCGCGCTGTAGGCGAACCAGGCGTCCGAGGTGGCCGACGCGCGGTAGAGGTACCACCTCTCGTAGCCGACCTCCGGGCTGTAGGTCTCGCCCTCGAGCATCACCGCGCCGCGCCCGGTGTCGTAGGTGCTGATGTAGTCGAAGCCGACGGTGTCGGCGGGGCGCGGGAGCTGCGTTATCGACGGCTGCCCGTCGGCGTCGGTGGCGACCGCGTAGTAGTCGTAGAGCCACGACCAACCCGGCACGCGGCGACGCGCGATGACGACGCCGTCGCGGAGGCTCAACACGACCTGGAGCCCCTGCCCGGCCTCGAGCGGTGACGGCGCCCAGCCGCCGGGCGCCGCGGGGTCGGCGGACCACACCGTCAGGACGCGCGTCGTGTTGTCGTCGACGCCGGGGACGCTGACGTTGTCGTCGTTGATGCTGTAGCCGATGAAGCCGCCGCCGGCGACACCGGCCGCCACGAAGCCCGAGCTGAACGTGAGCTCGGGGAGCACCTCGGCGGCGATGCTCCCGCCGTCGGCCTTGGCGAAGGGCCAGAGCGCGGCGCGCTGGTAGTCGTCCACGGTCGAGCCGAGCGTGAAGTCCGGGCGACCGTCGCGGAGGGTGTAGACGTCCGCCAGGTCCGCCGTCGGGTAGAGCGGCGCGCGGAGCTGCCACGCGGCGTTGCCGCCCGCGCGGAAGCCGACGGCGGCGCCGTCGTAGGCGGTCTGGATGGAGGCGCCACCGGCGAGGCCGCCGTCGACGGCCTGCCCGGTCAGGACGGGGAGATCGCCGCCCGACGGGGTCCAGATGACCGGCGTGAGCTCGCCGCCGCCGATCTGCACGTAGCCGACGGCGCGCCCGGTCGCGTCGACGTCGCGGAGCACGACGTTGCTGGCGCCCTCGTAGGTCGCCGGCACGAAGACGAGGCCCGACGGGTCGAACGCGGTCGGGAACCAGACACCCGGGACGGTCACGCCGTTGAGGCGCGCGGAGCCGAGGTAGTGGCCGTCGTCGCCGCGGCGCGCGACGATGTCGCTCGCGGTGGCCGCGCCGGCGTTGGCGGTGAAGACGTCGAAGGAGTACGGGTCGTCGGCCTGCGGGCGCCACGTGATGACGCGGCTCGAGCCGTCATCGAAGTCGACCACGTGGCCCGCGATGACGTCGTCGTCGGAGACGCCCGCGACGCGATAGTCCGGGTCGCCGAGGTCGAGCTCGGGCAGGTCGTACTCGTACCACTCGCGATAGCTCCCGTAGTCGGTCCCGTAGAACACCGCGAGGCCGGTCCAGGTGTAGTCGTAGGCGCAGCTCGTCGCCACGAGGCCGCTCCCGTTCACGAAGAGGCCCTCGCAGTCCGCCGCGCTGTCCACGTAGGATTGGTCGTTCCAGTTCCAGTAGGTCTGGCGGGGCTCGTGGGAGGCGATGAGGATCTGCGCGCCGTCGCCGTCGGCGCTGCGATCCATGATGCCCACGACGACCCCCTCGCCGTCGGAGTCGCGGAAGTCGAAGTTGCCGTTGTTCGGGTGGATGTAGCCCGTCGACTCCCAGCGCGGGCTCGTCGTGTTGTCATCGCGCGTGTACATGCCGACGCCGAGCCAGCCGTAGTAGTTCTGGACGTCGCGGCCGGTCATGTTCACGACGAGCAGCTTGTCGGTGAACTCGACGACGCGGTTCGGGTGGAACGTGTTGATGACGTAGCCGCCGTGGAAGGTCTGCTCCACGAGCGGCAGGATCTCCGGCTGCCACTCGCCGCCCTCGTCCTGGCTGTAGATGGCGATGCAGGTGTTGTCGTCGCGGACGACGCCGTCGTTGCGCTCGCGCGAGGTGTTGAGGACGACGGCGACCTCGTCGCGATCGTTCGCCGCCCACGCCTCGGAGCGCGCGACCTTCGGGAAGAGGGTCGACAGCGTGCTCATCGCGCTCGACGTGGGGTCGTTCGTGATGGCGCCCCCCTGGAAGCGCGCGCGCAGCTGGATCCTCTCGTGCTGACCCGGGTCGAGCGACGAGATGTCCACGGCGCCCGAGCCGTCGGTCTCGAGGCCCGTGTAGCCCGGGATCGGCGCGTGCGTGTCGGGGTCGAGCACGTCGTAGACGACCTTGTCGTCGTCGCCCGCGTTGGTCGTCTCGGCGAGGATGCTGCCCCACGCGACCACGCTCCCCTCGTCGTCGCCGGGGATGATGGGCGACAGGAACGCCGCGCCGGACGACGTCGCGCCCGCGCCGCCCACGACGACCGCGTCGAGCGCGGTGTCGACGTGCGTCCCCTGGAAGACGCCGTTCGCGAAGTCGAGGGCCGTCGTCTGGTGGAAGTAGCTGTTCGTCGGCGCGCGGAGCGGGTCCTGCCAGACGAGGCGGAACGCCGTCACCTGCGGATCCGTGGCGCCTGTCGCCCCCACCGGCGTGTAGCCCCACGCCCCGTCGAGCCCGGCGTACTCCACGTCGACGCCCTCCGGCACGTTCGCGAGGCTGCCCACCACGAACGCCGTGCCGTTCGGCAGGATGTCCTCGATGGACACCACGTCCGCCGCCGCGAGCCCGATGTTGTTGTACTCGACCGTGTAGACGATGCGCTGCCCGAGCGCGACGGGCCCCTGCCCGCCCGCGGCGTCGGCGGCGAACTTGAGCACGACCGGATCGGGCCGCACGACGACCGTCCCGCAGGAGGCCACGTTGTTCGCGGTGTCCTCCTCGGCGGGGTCCCCGGGGACCCAGTCCTCGCGGTAGTCGACGAGGGCCGTCCCCGTGTTGGTGATGGCCGTGCCGCTCGCGACGCCGAGGCCGACCGTCCCCGTGATGGTGACGCTCGTCTTCTGCCCGGACGCGAGCCCGACGCGCCGGTACCAGAGCGGGCTCGTCGGGTCGTCGCTGCCGAGGACGTAGTCGTCGCCGACGCGCGTCCACGGCACGGCGCCGGGGAGCGGCAGGCCGGTCGCGTCGATGGCGGCGGCGGGAGCGCCCGCCGCGTCCGTGACGACCACGTTCACGGCGTCGTCGCCGAGGGGCTCGAACCAGTCGGGGAGCGCGTCGTGGATCTTGAGGCCGTGCGCCGCCTCCGTGCCGCTGTTCGAGAGCGTGAGCGTGAGCGTCACCGTCCCGCCCGGGAGCACGCCCGGGAAGGCCCCCTCGGGCGAGCAGTCGTGCGTGAGCGACACGTCGATGCCGGGGGTGCGCGTCGTGGCGCAGGCGCTGTTGTTGCTGGGGTCGTCGTCGACCGGCGCGTTCGCGCCGCGCATCGCCGCGGTCACGCAGTTGACGATCGAGTCGCCCGGCTGCGGCGGCACGTGGGTCACCGGGTTCCGGAGCTCGACGTCCACGAAGACGCTCCGCGGGGACGCGAGGCCCGGGACGTTCGCCACGCGCACGGCGACCCAGGACGCCGGCGCCCCGAGCGAGGTGAGCGCGCGCGACCAGCCCGGCGGGTCGGCGGCGTCGGCGTCGAAGGTCGGCGCCGTCGCTCCGAGGGGCGCTGCGGAGAAGAAGACCTCCTCGCCGTTCGGCGCGGTCACGCCGAGCACGGTGACGTCCGGCACCCCGTCGGTGGCCGGCGTCGGGTCGTCGTAGAGCGGGTCGATGAGGACGACCCTGGGCGCGTCGGCGCGCGAGCCGTTGCCGTAGCTCAGGCGGTAGGTGATGGCGTCGCCGGGCTGCGCGAGGGCGGGCGCGGTCTTCGTGACCCACGGATCCGGGAGCGGCGTGCGGAGCGTCACGCAGGCGTGGTTCTCGTAGTCGAGATCCTCGACGATCTGGGCGCCGTTCACGGCACCGAGCGCGAGATCGAGGCAGTTCTCGAACGAGGTGCCGGGCACGGTCGTCGCGCGGACGCGCGCCTTCAGCGACACGCGCACGGTCCCGGACGCCCCCGGGAGCGTGCCCGGCGCGAGCGGCGAGGCCGGCGCGGACGGCGCGTAGACGAGGGCGTTGTTCTTCGCGACGCTCCACACGAGCGCCCCGGTCACCGGGTCGACCGCCGGCGGGGCCGGCAGGTACCAGCCCGAGGTGAGGACGGTCGCGCTGCCGCTGACGTACTCGAGCTGCGGGGGGAGCGTGTCGGTGATGATCACGTTGTCCGCGGCGTGAGCGCCCTCGTTCGACACGAGGAGCGTGAAGCTCACCTCTTGCCCGGGGAGAGGGTCGGTGATGTCCGCGGTCTTCCGCGCCCAGAGGTCCGGGTTCTGCACGAGCACGCTGCAGGACGAGTAGAGGCTCGCGGAGATCGGCGACGCCGCGTTCTCCGCCGTGCCGAGGCCCGAGAAGAGGGTGAACATGCCGGACTCGCCGCCCTCGACGTGGAGGTGCAGCGTCAGGCGCGCCGTCTCGAGGCTCCGGAGCGGCCGCCCGAGGGTGCCGGTCACGTCCCACGTGACCGTGTGGCCTGTGACCGCGCCCGAGTCGGGGTCGGTGACGTCGGCGACCGTGAAGTGCGCCGCGGAGCCGGCGGCCGTGCCCGTCTGCCCGCCGGCGGCCCAGTCCGCGCCGACGAACACGGCCTCGGCCGGGAGGTTCTCGACGATGGTCACGGTCTCGTCGTCGTTCGACGAGTTGTTCGCGTACTGCGTGACGACGTCGAACGCCTCGCCGTTGGCGACGACCTGCGGGCAGCTGCGCGTCACGCCGAGCGACGGGTTCGGCGCGATGATGGTGACGACCTGGTTCGAGATGGCGAGGAGCAGCTCGCTGCTGAAGATGGCCGCCTGGTTCGCCGCGAGGGCGCCGGTCGTGGCCGTCGGCGACATCTGGACGCGGTAGCGCACCGAGCGGAGGCTCGCGTTCTCCTGGGTCGTGAGCTGCGGCGGGCTCACGTCGGGGTCGTCGATGGAGACGGCGACGTAGGTCGTGGCGCTCCCGAAGGGGGAGGTGACGCGCCCGTCGCCGCCGACGACGCCCGGCGCGAAGAGGCCGGACGTCCGGATGATGGCGTCGGTCCAGGTGAAGGCGTCGCGCAGGGACGCCGGGAGCGCCGGGGCCTGCGCCTGCGAGAACCAGTAGCGCTGGCGGTTCGCGGGGGCGTCGGCGCTCACGAAGACCGTGTTGGCCGGCACGCGATCGACGAGCCACGACCGCGTCGACACGGTCTCGCCGGTGTTCACGTAGCTCAGCGTGTAGTTCACGTAGGAGCCGGGCGCGGCGACGGCGAGGTCGGTCGCCTTCGTGACCTGCAGGTTCGGCGTCCCGCGGACGGTCGCGGTCGCGCTCGACGACACGCTGTTCGCGTTGCCGCAGACGTCGTCGTGGGCGGTCGCCGAGCTCGTGAGCGTGAAGCTCGCGTCGTTCACGAAGCCCTTCGGGACGCGGAGCCGGATGGAGACCGACTTCGTCTCGCTCGGGTTGATGGTCGGGAACTTGAGGACGACGCGGTTCGCGCTCTCCTCGATGGTCTGCCCGCCGCCCTTCGAGACGCTCACGACCTCGAGCTGGCGCTGGACGCCGTTCACGACGGCGGTCGGGAGGTTGATGGTGAGGAGGGCGTCGAGGGCCGTGTCGACCTGGTTCCCGTTGGGGTCGCGGTTCGACAGGTTCACGCTGAAGGTGGTCTCGCCGGCGCCGAGGATGACGCTCGGCGACGCGTAGCTCGAGAGCTGGAGGTAGGGGACGAGGGGCTTCACGACGACGTGCTCGTCGTTCGTGGTCGAGAGGTGCTGGTTGCCGCCGCCGCCCGTCGGGGTCGTGTAGCCGTAGGTGTGGAAGAGCCCGCGGTTCGTGAGCGTGATCTCCGGGCAGCTCCCGCTCGGCTGGTTCACGGTGACGTTGATCTCACCCTGCGCCGACGAGAGCACCCCCGACTCCTGGAAGAAGGTCGACGCGAGGCGCGGCACGGTGAAGGCGACCCAGCGCACGGCGGACGGGTCGGACGGCGGCGACGTGGCGTAGTTCGACCAGCCGGTGAGCGTGCCCGTCGCGGCGTCGTAGCCGGGTGGGCTGCTGATGTCGTTGGTGCCGCCGGCGGTCGTGTACCAGATGGTGCCGTTGACGCCGCCCGGGAGGAACGCCGAGGCGAAGGTGGTGCCGTCGGGGACCTTGTCGAGCATGACCGTGTTCGTGAGCGCGGAGGCGCCGCGGTTCGTGGCGTAGAGCACCCAGCCGAAGGGCTCGCCGTAGCCGACCGTGCGCTGGGAGTTGTCCTCGCCGGCGGAGACGCCGGTGCTGCCGCGGATCTTGTCGCCCTTCGCGTAGTAGCCGTCGGGCTCGAAGGGGATCCCGACCTTGAAGGTCGCGCTCGCGGACCGGTCGCCCGCGTGGTGCGGCGCGTAGCCCGAGTTCATGGTGGCCGTGTTCGTGACGACCGTCTTCGGCTCCGCGGTCGCGAGGGGCGGCGCCGACTGCAGGGTGATCGAGAAGCTCATCGAGCGGCCGGCGCCCGGCGAGAGGGTGCCGAGATCCCAGTAGATCGAGTTCGCGGGGATCGTGATGGCCGAGCCGTCGGTGGCCGCGCCGTAGAGCGTGACCGGGCTCGCGCCGGTGAGCTGCCCGCCGGACGAGATGTTGGCGATGCTGCCGGCGTACACGGGGGTGCCGTTCGGGAGCTTCAGGGCGTCGAGGCGATCCCACACGACGACGCGGTGGTAGTCGGTGCGGCAGGTCGAGCTGTTCTGGTTCGCGGCGTAGATCGAGTAGGTGACGGTCTGCTGCGGGTCGACGTAGTTCGACCCGAAGAGCGGGAACGTGCCGGAGACGCTCTTCGTGATGTAGGGCGCCGGCCCGGACGAGGCGAGGACGGCGGTGACGGCGCCGCTCTGGCGCGGGTCGCTGTTCGCGGCCTGCGCGGTGGCGCGGAGCGTGTAGCTCGTGCCGTTCAGGACGCCGACGGGGGAGCGCGCGTTGAACGAGAGGGCGAAGGTGTTGCCGGCCTTCCGCGCGCCGAGGTCCCAGTAGACCGAGTAGGCGGGGACCGAGACGCCGCGCACGTCGATGGCGCTCGCGCCGGCGTTGTAGCGGCCGCCGTCGGAGGCGTCGACCATCTCGAGGCGCGTGTTGCCGCCGAAGGGGTTCGCGAACACGCCCTCGGGGAGGGGCGCGTAGACGACGAGGTCCGTGGCGTCGACGTGGGAGACGGCGACGCGCACCTTGTAGGAGAGGGTCGCGCGGGTGCAGGCCGAGGGGGTCGTGGTCTCGGCGGAGACGGTGACGACCGAGCGCGGCTCCCAGTCGACGCGGAGGGCCTGGATGGTCGGCGGGACGAAGCTCGTCTGGAGGTCGACGCGCACGGTCGCCTCGGGGAAGTCGGTGAGCGAGAGGGTCGAGAGGTCGATCTTGCCCTGCCAGGCGGGGTCGTCACTCGCGACGATGGGGCAGGCGACGGAGTCGAAGGCGCACTCGACGGCGGCGCCGGCGGGTCCCTTGAAGGTGATCCGCACGTCCGTCGCCGCGGACGCGCTGTACTTCACGTAGAGCGCCTCCCAGCCGGCGAAGGAGGCCGGGTGGATGACCTGGGTGGTGAAGTGGCCGGCGTCCTCCCCCGGGGTGAGCGTGAGGAGCTGGCTCGCCGCGATGAAGCTCACGTCGGTGAGCTCGGTGAGCCCGGAGTTGTCCTGATAGGCGTCCAGCCACTGGCCCGAGTTGTCGTTCTGGGTTGGGGCCGCGACGGCCACACCACCGGACAACACCACGAACGCGCCCAGGAGGGCGCGGACGACCGCGTCGCGCTTCATCACGATTGCACCGATCCGTGAGTTCTCGACTGTCGCAGGGATGCGAGGGGAGGCCGGCTGCACTTCGCCAGCATACGAAGATGTTACAAGTCTGGCGTCCACGCCGCAAGGCGCACGTGCCGGCAACCGAGGGGGACGCGGCGCAGGGGGGCGCGCGGCGGGCCGGCAGCGCGCGGCATCAGCGCCGATCGGCGCGGCCTCCCGGGCGCCGCGACGCGAGCGTCAGAGCACGAAGGAGACGCCGAACTCCGGGTACCAGTCGAGGCAGTCCTCGTCGCAGCGGCTGACCGTCTGCTCGACGGCGATGCCGATGGTCACGAAGACGGCGCTGCTGCGGACGAGGATCCCGGCGCGCCCGCCGAGGGAGTCGACGTCGGCGAGCCCGTCGCCGATGAACCAGTGGTAGTAGAAGGCGCCGACGTAGGGGTGCACCCACTCGCTCACCGGGAAGATGTAGCGCGCCGTCGGGCCGAGCTGCGTGATGAGCGGGATGTCGTCGCCGAAGAAGACGGCGAGGTCCGCGCCGAGCTCGAGGTTGTCGACCACGAACACGCCGAAGGAGCCCTGGATCGAGAAGTCGACGCCGTTTCGGCTGCCGAAGCCGCCGCCCGAGAGGCCGACGCGGATCTTCCCCTGCTCGTAGGGGGTCGGCGTGTCGTCCGAGTCGGCGACCGTCCCCGCCTCGGCGCGCGCGGGCGCGGGCGCCGCGAGGGCGAGCGGCAGCGCGAGGACCGCGAGGAGGGCGAGGCGCGAGCAGCTGGCGACGAGGCGGGTGAGGCTCATCCGGTGTCCTTGGCGCCCAGGCCGGCGCCCGTGCAGTCGCCCTCGAGCTCGAGGCCGGCGCCGCGCGCCACCACGAGGTCCGAGAGCAGGCGATCGTTCAGGTCGCGCAGGCGGCGGCAGACCTCGCGCCCGAGGTTCATCATGATCATCGCGAACTGGCCGGCGTCGACGCGATACAGCTCGAGCAGCGAGCGGTTCGACAGCTCGAGGCACACGCAGGGCTCGAGCGCCGTCACGGTGCCCGACCGGTCGCTCACCGAGAGCAGCGCCATCTCCCCGAAGCACTCCCCCGCGCCGAGCTCGCCCACCTCACGGCGGACGCCGCCCTTCGTCTTGTGGATCCCGACGCGCCCCTCCTCGATGAGGTAGAACGTGTCGCCGTGGTCGTGCTCCGTGAAGAACACGTGCCCCGCCGGGACGGTCAGCATCCGGCTCTTCTCGAGCAGGAAGCCGAGCGCGTCGCGCGAGATGCCAGCGAACGTGGCCGTCCGCTGCAGGGCCTCGAGGGTGTGTTCCACGACCGGGCGACTCTACCAGCGTCCGCGGGACGCCGCCAATCTGCGCGGCGGATCGCGGGGCTGGGCGCGCCGTCGTTCAGTCGCTCGAGTAGAGCTCGAAGAAGAGCCCGAGCCCGAGGCGGAGGTCGGTGCCGAACGCCGCGCCCGCGCCGATGACCGAGCGCTCCGCGTCCTCGAAGAGGAGGTCGTAGTGGAGCTCCGCGCGGTTCGTCGCGACACCGTAGGGGTCGTGCATCTCGAAGCGCACGCGCGACGCGCTGCCCGGCACCACGCGCTCCGAGCGGAAGTTCCAGATCCGCCCGTACTGGTCCCACGCCCCGATGGGCTCCGACCAGCCGTTCGCGCGGTCCATGAAGATGAGGTTCTCGAGGTTGGTCTGCACGAACGTGTTCGTCAGGCCCTGGTTGGGGTCGCCGAACTGCGCGTTCACCGCCGCCGGCAGGTCCGCGCGCGACCAGATCCGCGAGCGCCCCGTGTTCAGCACCGTCGCCGTGTCGAGGAGCCAGTTCCCGGCCGCCCCGAAGAACGAGAGCACCTGCCCCTTCGCGGCCGAGAGCTGCACGTTCAGGAAGGTGTCGCCGCCGTGCTCGCGGTCCTCGACGGCGATGTCGCGGAGCGCCGCGTCCTTCGGCCGCTTCCGGAACGTGAGGTCCACGAGCGCCGTGTCGAGCCCGCCCTTGGCCGTGATGGCGCCCTGGACGAGCGGCCACCACCAGCCCATCACGCTGATGGCGCCATCGACCACGTCGAGCTTGCCGTCGAGTTGGACGTCCTTGCCGCGCACCGCGACGTCCATCGCGCCCTGGACGTAGAGGTCGAGCGGGTGCGCGAGCGCGTGGATCCTGTTCGGGATCCGGAGGTGCAGGTCGAGCGCGAGGGGGGCCGGCGCCGGCTTCGGCGTGCCGTCCGCGTCCTCGAGCGTCTTCGACGGCTCCGCGACCGCGCCGACGACCGGGTTCCCGCCGAGCCGCCCCGACCCGGCCGCGCCGTCCTCGAGGAAGACCACGTCGCCGTAGTAGCTCAGCATCTGCTGGTAGTGCGCGCGCGGGAAGCGGTCGGGCGAGTTGAGCTCGAGCGCCGGGATGGTGATGGTCACGTCGCGCACGGGGCCCATGAGCTCCCGCGCGGCGACGTCGATGGTCGCGGTCAGCTCGCCCTCGGGGCCGTCGAAGCCCTTCCCCATCACGAGGAACTCGCGCGTCACGACGTGCACGTCGGCGCCCGTCGGCACGAGCTGGTCGAGGCCGACCTTGGCGGTCACGTCGAGCGCGCGGTCCTTCTTCTGCATGTCGTCCTCGCGCGCCGTGAGGCCGAGGTCGATCCCGGCGTTCGTCGCGACCAGCGACATCCCGACGTCGTGGAACGCCCGCGTCGTCCCCGGCACCGTGAGCGCCACGTCGCGCAGCGCGAGCCGCGCGTCCACCGTGCTCTTCGCCGGGTCCGGCTTCTTCTCGCCCGGGTTCAGGTGGAGGAGCGTCGCGAAGCTCGCGTCGATGACACCGCGCACCTCGGGGGCCCGCTCGCCGAGGGCGTAGGCGGGCACGAGCTCGAGGAGCGCCACCGCGTCCGCGCCGCCGTCCACGCGCACGTCGAGCCCGCCCTCCTTCGCCTGGTACGCCTTCAGCTGCGCCGGGTCGACGTGCACGCGCACCGCCATCGGCGCCTTCCCGTCCGCTCCCGGCGCCCCGATGGCGAGCCCGCCCGCGATCTCCGCCGGCGTCGCGTCGAGCTCGAGCGCCACACGCCCCGGCGTCCCCGCGGCCGTCCGGAAGTTGTCGTACGCGAGCGCCCCGCGCGCCTCGGGGGCCCCGAGCGTCCCCGAGACCGCGAAGCTCCCGCCGAAGTCGCCCGGGATCGTCAGAGGCTTCGGCCCGAGCTTGCTCCACGCCGCCACCGGGTGCTTCGGCACCGTGAAGGTCAGCGCGAGCGGCGCGGCCATCAGCTTCGCCTTGTCCTTCACGGTCCGGCGGATCCCCTTCCCGCCGACGCCGACCGTCCCGCCGAGCGCCACCGCGTCGAGCCCGCCGGCCTTGACCGCGGCGTCGATCGTGAGCGCCGCCTCGCCGAGCGTCAGGTCGTAGCGCACGTCGGTGACCGGCTTCCCCGGCCCCGCGTCGACGCCGTTCGCCTCGAGGTGCACGTTCCCGGTGACGTCCGGACCGGCCCCGCCCGCCTCGAAAGACGCCCACACGCGCCCGGCCCGCGGCGCGTTGGGCGTCGGCAGGCGCGCCTTCGCGAGGTCGATCTCCGCGAGCCGCCCGCCGAGGTGCCACGGCCGCTCGAGCCGCGTCGGCAGGAGCGGCGAGCGCTCGAAGTGCCCGTCGAGCGTGAGCCCGACGAGCTTGTCGCCCGACGCGTCGATCCAGACGTCGGCCGCCGAGGCCAGCGCGACCCCCGTCGCGTCCGGCGTCAAGGAGCCGCCGAGCTCCACGCGCTGCGTCTTCCCGTGGAGCGCGCTCCCCTCGGGCGCGAGCTTCCCGGCCACCGCGAGCCGCCAGCGCCCCGTCGGCCGCGCCGGCGACCCCGCGAGGTGCGCGTTGGCCTCGATCGTGCCGCTCGGATCGAGCTTCTCGCCCACCTTCGCCGGCAGGATGGCCGCGAGCTCCCCGAAGGTCGTCGGCTCGACCGCCATGTCGACGAGGAGCCGCCCGCCCGGCGCGAGGCCCGGCTTCTTCCCGGGCGCCATCGCGAGCGGCGCCTTCACCGAGAGCGTCGCGACGGGGTCGCGGCCCTTCCCGAGCACCTTCGCGTCGAGCGACAGGCGCTTGTCGATGATCCCACCCGAGAGCCGGATCGTCGCCGCGGACGGCGCCGTCGGCGCCCGCGCCGTGATCGTCGCGCCGAAGCCGACCGAGGGGTTGTCGAGCGTGCCGTCGGCCGTCAGATGGCCCGAGATCCGCCCGCTCACGCCGCGCGTCGGCCGCCGCGCGAGCGCCGCGAGCGCGCCGAGCGAGAGCCCGTCGAGGTCGACGTTGCCCCCGAAGTCCGCGAGCCGCTGCGCCTCGGGGTGCTCGGGGTCGCGCACGAAACGCGCCCGCCCGCCGAGCGTCACCTCGCCGCCCGCGACCTTGAGCGTCGTCGCCGGCAGGGTGAAGGTCTGCTCGGCGCCCTTCGGATCGGGCGCGTCGACCTCGAGCGTCACCGGCCGCGCGAGCTCCACGTGGGCCCCGCCGCGCGCGAGCTCGAGCGACTTCAACGTCGCCGTGACGTGCCGCGTCGCGAGGTCGAGCTTCGTGTGCGCCGCCGCGTCCACCGCGAGCCGCTGCGCCTCGTCCCGCACCTTGACGACGATGTCCTGCTCGAAGCCGTCGAGCGTGAGGTCCACCGCCACCTCGTCGAGGTGGCGCGTGCCGGTGTCCACGTCGCTCGCCGCGAGCTTCACCGTGCCCGTCGGCTTCTGATCCGCGAGCGCCGCGTCCACGACGAAGCTCAGCGCGCCCACCTTGCGCGCGTCCGCCTGGATGTCCTCGCCCGTCACGTGCCCCCAGAGGCGCCCCTTCTCGATGGGCAGCTTCTCGAGCGCGACGGTGATCCCCGACGGCGGCGGCTCCTCGGTCGGCGCCGCCTCGGCGCCCGCGACCGGCCGCGGCTTCAGCGTCGCGGCGAAGTGGAGGTCCACGTCGAGGCTCCCGCCGAGCGCCGGCAGCGGCACGATGAGCACGCCCGCCTCACGCGCCTTCGCGACGGCGTCGGCGAGCCCGGCCTTCGTCTTCATGGAGCCCGACACCTCGCGCGTCTCGCGGTTCATCTCGCCGTCGACGACGAGGGTCTGCCCGTAGGCCGAGACCGTGAGCTCCTCGAGCTTGATGACCGGCCCGCGCGCCGCGACCTCGGCGTGCACGGACTCGATGGCCTTGCCGTTCACGACGGTCGGGCCGAGGTCGAAGGTGATGTCGGCGTCCGCGGCGCCCGGGCGGATCCCCTTGCCCTTCGCGGCGAGCTTGAACTCGGTGGTCACCGCGGGCCCGGGCCCCGCGAGGAGCTTCTCCGTGTCGATGCCGGCGCCCACGAAGACGAGGTCGTAGCGCGGCTCGAGCGGGTCGTGCGCGTCGACCGTGCCGGTGAGGCTCAGGTTGCCGCCGTCGGTGGCGACGTTGCCGGCGACCGCGACGGCGTCGGGCGGCCCGACGGCGGTCACGTCGACGGTGACGTCCGACAGGAGCAGCGACCGCCCGAGGAGGTCGTTCAGGGCGTCGCGCGCGATGTGCAGCTTCGTGATGGCGACGGACTGCTGCCCCGCCGGGAGCCCGTCCGGCCCGAGCTGCGCGACCGCGGCGAGGCGCTCGATAGTGAGCGGGCCGGCCTCGACGCCGTCGACGGACACCACGATCCCCGACGCCTTCGTCGAGAGCGCGAGGGAGCCTATCTTCAGCGGGATGTCCTGCGGCGGCTGCCCGTCGCGCTCGAGGTGGATGGTCGTCGTGATGGGCTTCGTCGTGAGGTCGGCGACGCGCCCGGCGCGGTGCACGTCGAGGCCGGTCGAGAACGGCATGGCCACGGAGAGGCCGGGCTTCACGAGCTTCAGGTCGAAGCCGAGCTCGGAGATCGCGGCGTCGAGCTTCTCGTTGACCTTGTCGACGTCGGCCGCGAGCCGGACGTGGAAGTCGGTGACCCGCAGGTCCGTGCCGTCGGGCCGCGTGAAGTGCACGTTCACGTGCTTCACGTCGACGTCCTCGAGCTTCAGCGGCTTCTTGCCGTCGAGCTTCATCGGCTCCTTGAAGAGCCGCGAGAAGGTGGTGCTGCCGTCCGCGTAGGCGGCCGCGTCCACGTCGAGCCCGTCGACGGCGAGCCGCTCGACGACGATGTTCCCGCCGAGGAGATCACCCCACGACGGCGCCACGTCGAGCGCGCCGAGGCGCAGGACCTGCTTGCCGTCGGCGTCCTGGAACACGAGCTCCTTGATGCCGAGGTCGCCGAAGAGGGCGTAGTCGAGCTCGCCGAGGGTGACCTTGCCGTTCACGCGCTCGTTGAGCTTGTCCTCGACGATCCCCTTCACGAGGCTCTTCCCGGGCCCCGTGTGGAGGAAGCCGACGAAGAGCAACACCAGGAGGAGCAGGATCCCGACGGTGACGAAGAACCACTTCAGGATCCGCCGCCAGAGCGGCTTCTTCGGCTTCGGCGCGACCGGCTCCGCGCCGCCGCCCTCGAGCTCTTCGTCCGTGACCGCGCGAGCCATCAGAACGCCTCCCCGATGCGCGCGAAGACCAGGAAGCGGTCGAGGTCGCCGTAGGCCGCGACGTCCGTCACGCGGTACGCGAAGTCGAGCGCGAGCGGGATGTGCCAGGTGCGGACGCGCAGGCCGAGGCCGACCGCCGCGGACACGCCCGCCTCGAACGGGTTCACGTCGACGCTGGCGCCGCCGAGGTCGACGAAGACGGTCGCGCCGAACTGCTTCCGGAACGGGAGCCAGCGGAGCTCGGCGGAGCCCTCGAAGAGGCTCGTGCCGCCGACGGGGATGTCCTGGCAGTGGCCGTCGTCGCGGCAGGCGTTGGCGTAGGGGGCGAGGCGGCGCGTCCCGAAGCCGCGCACGCCGTAGGCGCCGCCGCCGAAGAGGCGCGCGCCGATGGGGACGCCCGCCTGGTCGTCGAGCGCGACGATCCAGGTACCGGCGGCGCGGAAGCCGAGCGACACGTCGAGCCCGAACTTCACGAGGTAGCGGAGGTCGAGCCCGGCGCGGAGCCAGGGCGCGTCGCCGAAGGCGCCCCACGAGCCGCGGAGCGCGACGAGGTAGCCCTCCATCGGCTCGAAGGTGTTGTCGCGGCCGTCGGCGATGAGGGCGACCTGGAGCTCGCCGGTGAGCGTGCGCTCGGCGTTCCGGACGTCGAGCGCCGCGGCGACCGTGGGGTCGAGCGTGCCGACGCCGACGGCCCAGTCGGCGCGGAAGCGCGGCTCGATGTCGAGGACGAGCCCCTTCGCGAGGAGCGTGAAGAAGCCGAGGCCCGCGGCCGCCGTGCGCCAGTGGAAGCCGGGGTAGAGGTCCTCGTCGATCTGCGCGGTCACGCGGAAGTCGAGCAAGCGCGCGAGGAAGCCGGGGGTCAGGTACTGCACCTTGGCGGAGCCGAAGAGGCCGGTGGGCTCGTCCTCGTCGCCGCGCCAGCGGACGTCGTAGCCGACGCGGCCGCCGACGACGAGGTGCTGGAGGGGGCCGAAGGCGTTCCGGAGCTGGAGGTCGAAGCCGGCCTCGGGGTCGACGCGCTCGAGGTCGGCGCTGACGCCCGCGTGGACGCGCGCCTGGGTCGACGGGAACTCGCTCACGACGAGCGTGACGTCGACCTCGGAGCGGAGCCCCTTCCGCGGGATGAGCTCGCCGTCGGGGCCGATCTGCTCGGGCTTGATGACGCCGCCGGTGTCGGGCGGGATCCACGAGTCGGGCGGGACGGCGTTGGTGACGAACTCGGTGCCGAAGTCGGCGTAGATGCGGGCCGTGTCGAAGGCTCCCGTGTCGAGGAGATCGAGCTCCCGCTTCGCGATGGTGTCGAGGTCGAGCGGGTCGCCGGGGCGGAGGCCCGAGCGGGCGATGACGAGCTCGGCGGGGACGTTGTCGTTGCCCTTCACCGTGATGGCGCCCACGACGGACTTCGGGCCGGCGTCGACGTAGAAGTACCAGTCGACGGCCTTCGCGGCGCGGTCGACGAAGGCGCGGCTGTAGACCTCGGAGCGCATGTAGCCGGCGCGCCGGAGGTCGTTCGCCATGGCGTGGCGCACCCAGCGGTAGGGGTCGACGAGGACGGGGGCGCCGGCCTTGAAGGGGATCTCGGCGGCGAGGGTGTCGTGCCAGCCGGGGGGCGCGCCGCGGACCTCGATCCTGCGGATGGCGTAGGCGGGCCCCTCGTCGACGACCCAGGTGATGTCGGCGGCGTTCTCGGCGTCGTCGAAGGCGACCTTCGAGTCGGCGACGGTGGCGTCGAAGTAGCCGTTGCTCTGCCAGAAGGCGACGATGCGGCGCCCGTCCTCGGCCTTCCGGTAGGGGTTGTAGGGGGAGCCGCCGATGAGGAACTGGTCGGCGCGGGCGGCGAGGGTCTTCTCGAGGGGCGACCAGTCGAGGGCGAGCGGCTTCACGCCCTCGATCTTCAAGGATCGGACGGCGTAGTGGGTCTCGCCCGGGAGGGTCGGCTTCTCGAAATGCGAGCAGGCGCCGAGCAGAAGGGCGGCGGCGAGCAACCAAGGGGGCGCAGGGCTCGGGCGACGGGCCGTGCCATGCGCGGACGGGAGAGGAGGCGTCAGGGTTTCCAACTGGCAGCTGGCCGCGTAACGTGGGTCCCGGCATTGTGCGCGAACGGCGCCATTAGTCAAAGACCTCCTCGGACGGAGCGAAGAACGGACATGAGCGCGACCTCGGAGTACACGGCGGAGGACCGCGAGCGGTGGAAGAAGGCGATCCTCGCGAAGGGGAAGGAGGTCGCCGACAAGCTCGAGCGGATCAAGGCCGGGAAGGACGTGAGCCTCAACGAGATCGACGCGTTCGGGCTCTCGCCGACCGGCGAGACGAAGGAGGAGCGGCTCAGGCGCTTCCTCGACCACCTGATGGCGCGGCTGAAGGTCGTGCAGGACCCGAAGTTCGGCTGGGACTCGGAGCGGGGCGAGTTCTGGAAGGTGCCCGAGCTCGACGAGCAGCCGTGGGCGGACGTCGGGCCGTGACCCGGGCGCGCCGGCTGGCCGTGGCGGCGCTCGCCGCGGCGGCGCTCGGCGGCGGCGGGTGCGCGTCGACGCCGGAGGGGCCGGAGGGGCCGCCGACGGTGAAGGAGCTCGCGCGCCCGGAGAAGGGCGGGCCGCCGGGGGCGGGGCCGGTCGTGCACGTCGGCGAGACCTGGCTCGCCGTGAAGACGAGCCCCTGTCAGGGCGCGGTGGACGCGCTCGCGGCGTACGCGGCGCTCCCGGGGGTGGTGGTGCCGCGGCAGGTGCGGGTGCGCGAGACGGGCTCGTGGTGCGCGTTGCGCGGGGCGAACGACAGCGGGAAGACGCGGGCGGACAGCTGGGCGCAGAGCGTGTCGGACGCGCTGAAGGTGCCGGCGATCGCGTTCTACACGACGGACGGCGGGTGGAGCTGGTCGGTGTACGACCGGGGCGCGCCGCTCGCGGCGATGGAGAGCGAGTACGGGGCGCCGCGCATCGTGGGGGACGCGACGGCGGCGGGGGCGGCGCTCGGGGTGAGCGGGGCGACGCTCGAGAGCTACCTCGCGGACGCGAAGCGCCCGGGGGCGAACCGGGAGCTGGCGGCGACGATCGGGTTCAGCGCGCCGGACGCGCGGGACGCGGCGTACGACGTGGTGCCGCCGCCGCCGTCGGCGGACGCGGTGCCGGAGGACGACCTGTCGAAGCCGCCGGCGTACGAGGCGGGGCAGTGGGTGGTGATGCCGCCGCTCGGGGTGATGCTCGTGAAGGGGGTCGAGCAGCAGACGGACCCGGAGGGCAAGCCGCGGCGGGTGTACTTGATGGTGGCGGGGGCGAACCAGCTGCCGGTGCCGGTGGCGGCGGCGGGGCGGCTGCACGTGAGGCGGCTCGCGACGTACGCGGACGCGGAGAAGGTGCTCGCGCAGCTCGACGAGGACGCGGAGGTGCCGGACGCGAGGCAGTACGTGGAGCCGCGGGTGCGGGGCTGGCTCGACGCGCTGAAGCGGGGCGACCTCGGGGACATCGCGAGGGCGTTCAAGCAGCTCTGCGCGGTGCGGAAGGTGCGGCCGCTCTACGCCATCGAGAGCGGGCTCCTCGACAGCACGCGGGCGTGGCTCCTCGAGGAGCTGACGGCCGCACGGAACGTGCCGACGGAGACGACGGAGCAGGCGCTCGACGAGAGTTGTGAGTAGTAGCGATCGGGCCTCGCTGACCGGAGCCCGTAGCAATCGGGCCTCGCTGACCGGAGCCGGAGGCGACGCGCCAAAGCGCCCGGAGGGCGCGACGCGCGTTGCCGGAGGCGCAGGTCGGCGAGGCTTACGGTAGCGATCGGGCCTCGCTGACCGGAGCCGGAGCGGCCCCGACCAAGGCCGCGAAGCGGCCGACTCGGGGACGCGCAGGCGCAGGTCGGCGAGGCTTACGGTAGCAATCGGGCGGCGCGTCTCCCGCCCACGCCCAGCCGCCTCCCGCGCGCCGTAGCGGGGACCACCGTTGGCCGGACCGTGCCGCGTGCCGATGGTCTCTAGACGCGCCGGCGCGTTTTGTTTCAGCCGGCCGGACCTCGGAGGCGCGCGATGCACGGTTCGTTTGAAGAGTTGGACCAGGGCGCGGCGGAGAGGGAACGAGAGGCGCTCGAGGCGCGCGGCTATCGCGTGGCGTTCGACGGCGACACCGTCGTCACCTGCCTCGTCGAGCGCGAGGGCGAGCGTTGGCAGGGCCTCGGCACGACCCAGGCGGGGGCGCTCTCCCACGCGCTCGGGCGGATGCTACCCTCGCGGCTCGCGCGCGATTTGTGGCGCGCGCGGGCCGCGGACCCCGTCGCCCCAGAGGACGCCGCCGTCACCGAGACGCCGGCGCCCCCGGGCCTCGAGGCCGCCCCCGAGCCCGAGACCGAGGCGCCGCCGCTGTCGACGGCCCCCGTCGAGCCGGCGCGCGAGGCCGCCGCGGACCCCGAGCCCGCGCCCGAGCTCGAGCCCGCCACGGCCCCCGCGCCCGAGGCCCCGGCCGAGCCCGCGCCGCGCAGCCACGTCACCCGCGCGCCGAGCCCGCCGCCGATCGCGCCCGAGGACGTCGCCGACGCCCTCGCCCGCCTCCAGGGCGAGCGCGACCGCACCGCCGCCGACCGCCCGCGCCTCGCCCGCAAGGCCCCCGAGCTCCTGCGCCTCGAGCTCCTCGCGCGCGTGAGCCGGATCCGCGCCATCCAGGGCCAGTGCCCCGTCGACGAGGTCGAGCGCGCCGCCGCCACGGCCGTCCGCGACCTCACGGCCCTCGCGAAGGCCTGGTGGCCGGGCTCCGTCTCCGCCATGCAGCTCCGCGCCACCCCCCTCGACGCCGGCGCCGAGCTCGGTCTCCCCGGCGGGGGACGCCTCCACGACTGGGCCGAGGCCGCCGACGCCGCCGACGCCCGCCTCGCCGCGCTCCCCGCCGAGCTCGCGGCCGCTGGCCGCGACGACGACGGCTGGGCCGACGCCCGCGCCTGCGCTCCCGCGCCGAGCGCGCCCGACGCCCGCCTCGCAGAAGTCGTCGCCGCCGTCGACAAGGCCCTCGCCGCGAAGCCCGACGATCCCGGTGAGCTCGAGGCCCTCGCCGCCCGCCTCCGCTGGCTCCGGCCCCACGTCGACGACGGCCCCGCCTGGGCCGACGCCGTCGGGAAGCTCCGCCGCCGCGCGTCGATGCGCTCCCTCGGCACCCTGCCCGGCCTCGCCCGGCGCCTCGCGTCCGACGGGCTCCCGAGCGCGAGCACCTGGGCGCGCGAGCTCGGCGAGGATCCGGAGGCGAAGGCGCTGAAGCAGAAGCGGAAGGCGCTCATGCGCCGCTCGCCGGTCGCCGGGACCCCCGAGGAGCAGGTGCTCACCTGGCTCGCGGCGGCCTTCGAGCTCGGGGACGAGCTCCCGAACGCCAAGATCGCCGACGCCCTCGCCGCGCACCGCGAGCTCCTCCTGAGCGTCGACAGCGACGACCTCCCGCGCGCCGAGCGCGTGCACCGGCGCCGCCTGCGCTCGCTCCAGGCCGCGCTCCGCGGCGAGGCCGTGAGCGACGACGAGGACGACGACGATCTCGACGCCGACGTCGACCCCGACGACAACGTCGACGACGCCGGCGAGGCCGAGGTCGTCCGCCTCCGCCCCCACGTCGACGGCAAGCGCGCCCTCTTCCTCACGAACCGCGCGTCGCCCGAGATCGAGAGCGAGCTGCGCGACCGGCTCGGGCTCGACGTGAAGCTCTCGCTCGTCGACCAGCGCCGCCGCCAGAGCGCCGCGAAGGCGCTGAGCCACGGCGGCTACGACCTCGTCATCGTGGCCCACCGCTTCGTCGGGCACGACGTCGACTTCGACCTCGGGCCGCGCGCCAAGGAGGTCGGGATCCCCTACGTCCGCGCGAGCTCGGGGCGCTTCGGGAGCGTCGTGCGCGCCCTCGTCCGCGACCTCGGGGTCGCCTGACGCGCCGGAGCCCGCGCGCTCAGAGCAGCCCGGCGGCGGCGGCCTCGAAGTCGGCGCGCGTCGCGACGTAGCGCACGCAGTCGAGGCCCGCGGGGTGCCGGAACGGCCCGACGAGGCGCATCCCGCACTTCTCCATGACGCGCCGCGAGCGCGCGTTGTCGGGGAGGGTCACGGCGTCGACCGCGGGCATCGCGAGCACGGAGAACGCGTGCCGGCAGAGGGCGAGGCTCCCCTCGGTCGCGAGCCCGCGCCCCCACGCGCGGCGCGCGAGGCGGTAGCCGAGCTCGTGGATCGCGGGGTCGGCGACGCTCGGGCGCAGGTGGAACCAGCCGATGAACGGATCGTCGGCGGTCGCCGCCGCGAAGTAGCCGAAGGGCTCGCGTTGCCAGCGGGTCATGCGCGGGATCAGCTGCGCGACGTAGTCCTCGCGCGTCGGCGTCGCGCCGAGGTAGCGCATCACCTCGGGGTCGCCGTCGAGCGCGAGGAGGTCGTCGAGATCGCCCTCGTCGATGGGGCGGAGCCGGAGCCGGGCGGTGGCGAAGGTCTGCATCGCCCGACGCTATCCGATGCACGCCGCGCGCACCACGGCGCCGGTGCCGCTCTCGCACGCGCTCGGGTGCCGGAACGTGCAGCCGTGATCGGGGTCAGCTCGGCGCCTCGGCCGCGGCGAGGACGGTGCGCCCCGCCGGGGTGAGGGAGTAGCCGACGAGGTAGCCCCACTCGGTCTCGTGGCACGCGAGGAGCCCGCGGGCGACGAGCCGGTCGAGCTCGTCGATCCAGGGGCCCCCGTCGTAGCGCAGGTCGAGGCCGGCGTAGGCGAGGTCGGCAGCGCGCGCGAGGTGGTCGCGATCAGCGGGCGTCAGCGTCAGGTTCTGGGTCGCCGCGTCGCTCATGACCCGATGATGCGCCCGGCGGGGCCGCGCGTCGAGCGCCGCGACCCGCGCTCGTCGCTCGGGCGCGGCGGTGGTAGCGTCCGCGGCCATGAGACACGACGCCACCACCGTCGACGGCTACCTCGCCGCCCTCCCCGACGATCGCCGCGCCGCGATCGAGGCCGTCCGCGCGGTCATCCTCGAGAACCTCGACGCGAGCTGCGTCGAGACCATCGGCTACGGCATGCTCGCCTACGTCGTGCCGAAGTCGGTCTACCCGCCGGGCTACCACGTCGACCGGACGAAGGGCGTCCCGCTCGCGAGCCTCGCGTCGCAGAAGAACCACATGGCGCTCTACCTGATGGGTTGCTACGGCCTCCCCGACGAGGAGGAGCGCTTCCGCGCCGAGTGGGCCGAGGCCGTGGCCGCCGGGCGCGCGAAGAAGCTCGACATGGGCAAGTCCTGCGTGCGCTTCAAGCGCCTCGATGACGTCCCGCTCGACGTCGTCGGCGCGCACTTCCGCCGCCTGACGGCCGACCGCTTCATCGCGCACTACGAGGCGACGCTCCGCCGCTGACGCGCCTCGGACCGACCTCGGCGCGGTTTTGCGCGCGCTTTACACGAACGCGGCGCCGGTCTACGTCGGAGGGAGACCACGTCACCTCGACGCCCCGCCGGAGGGGCCCACGGAGAGCGCGATGAACGCTGTGTCCCTGACCGTTTGTGCCCTGCTCGGCCTGGCCGTCGCCGCCTGCTCGAGCACGACCCCCGCCACCAGCAAGGACTCGGCGGAGGCCGCGACGGCCCCGGCCCCGACCGAGGAGATGCCCGAGTCGGCCGCGGCCCCCGGCGAGGTGAGCTACGAGGGCACGCTCCACTACAAGGAGCTCCCGGCGACGAAGTCCGTCGAGGCCTACATGGGGGTCGACCTCACGCTCGACCGCGGGGACGACCAGGCGCCGCTGCCGCTGACGGGGAGCGACGTGTGGCCGCACGACCGCCTCGTCGCGCTCGACGGCAAGCGCGTGTCGCTCGCGTGCGTGATGAAGGAGGCGACGCCGCCGCGCCCCGACGAGCAGTACCCGACCGACATGGACGGGAAGCCCCTCCAGCGCCCTGCGAAGTGCGCGGTGCTGCGCGTCGTCGAGCAGTAGCGGGCGCTGAACCGGCGGCGCCGCCTCAGGCGGCGGCGTCGCGCGCGTCTTGCCCGGCGAGGGCGAGCAGGCGCTTCGCGTAGGTGCGCATCGCCGTCGCGAGCTGCTCGAACGAGTCGAGCACGTAGAGGATCGGCTGGTAGTGGTGGATCTCGAACGCCGTGTCGCAGACGGTGTCGAGGTCGAAGGGCCGCCGCTCGACGTCCGGCGAGCGCAGCGCGTGGTGCCCCTCGCCCTCGCTCGAGATGAGCCCGGAGCCGTAGAGCTTGAGGCGCCCGTCCTCGTGGATGAGGCCGAACTCCACCGTGAACCAGAAGAGGCGCGCGAGGCGCTCGGTGTGCACGGGGTCGTCGGTGTAGAGCGCGGCCTTCCCGTAGGTCGCGAGGAAGTCGGCGAACTCGGGGTTCGTGTGGAGCGGCACGTGCCCGAAGACGTCGTGGATGATGTCCGGCTCGGGCAGGTAGTCCATCTGGTCCTTCGGGCGGACCGTGATCGTCGTCGGGAACTTCTTCTGCGCGAGCCACGCGAAGAAGCACTTCGCCGGCAGGTAGCCCGGCACGCCGTAGCTCTGCCAGCCGGTCGAGCCGGAGAGCGCGTCGTTGACGGTCTCGAGCCGCGGGATGGCGTCGGCCGAGAGCGCGATGGTCTCGGCGCCCTCGAGGAAGACGCGCGAGCCGTCGCGCGCGAGCTGCGCCATGCGCTTCCGGAAGATGGTCCCCCAGACCTCGTGGTTCTCGGCGGTGTAGCGGTCCCAGCGCTGCGGGATCCGCATGCGCGTGATGTCGATCTCGGCCGCCGGCAGCGTCGCCGCGCGGTCCGCGTAGGCCTGCGCCTCGCGCGCCGCCTCCGAGTCGATGACCGGCTGGTGGAGGAGGCCCGTGCCGGATGTGTCCTGGTCGTTCATGTCGCTCCTGGCGCGGCCGGCATTCTATCAGAATCGCGCGCTCGTGTCTCGGGAGCGGTGGCAGGCCCGCGCCGCCCCGCGGCGGCCGCGGCTATTGACAAGCGACGCGGCGGGCGACTGAATCGGGGACCCGATCCGGAGGCGCGAGTCCATGTCCATGCAGCAAGAGCTCATCTCGAAGATCCAGGCGGTCCTGCGCGCCCGCTACGGCGGCGTCGACCAGAAGGCGCGCGCCGCGATGTTCGACGACTACGACGCCGACAAGAACGGCCACATCGACGCCGAGGAGCTCGAGAAGATCCTCGCCGACGCCGGCGTCGGCAACGCCCTCACCCGCCAGTTCTGGGTGAAGGGCGTCATGACGAAGCTCGACCGCGACCGCAACGGCACCATCGATCTCGAGGAGTTCGAGACCGCCATCGGCGGGCGCAAGGCCATCACCGAGGCCGTCGCGGACCCCGAATGACCGCCCCCACGGCGACGACCGCGCGGCGCCTCGTCTCGCAGCGGGTGGCCCTCGTCGGCGCGGACGGCGCGCTCCGCGTCGGCCCGGCCTGCGTCGACCTCGAGGGCGCGCGCATCGCCGCCGTGCACGACGCCCCCACGAGCGCCCCGCCGCCCGCCGAGGGCGCCGTCGTCGAGGACCTCGGGGACCGCCTCCTGACCCCCGCGTTCGTCGACGCCCACACCCACGTCGCGCTGACCGCGCTGCGCGGCCTCTCGGTGCCCGAGGACGCCGACAGGAACCTCGTCGAGGACTTCTTCTTCCGCATCGAGACGGCGATGAGCGCCGACGACGTGCGCGCCTTCGCCCGCATGGGCGCCTACGAGGCCATCCTCAACGGGACCGCCCTCGTGTGGGACCACTACTACCGCGCGAACGCCATGGTCGCCGCCTTCCGCGACGTCGGCATCGCGGCCGTGCTCGCGCCCACCGTGCAGGACGTCGCCGGGCCGGGGATCGGGCAGCTCGAGGAGGCGCTCGCGGCGACCATCGCCATCGGCGGCGACGCGGCGCTCGCGGACGCCGGCGTCTTCGCGGCCTTCGGCCCGCACGCGACGGACACCGTGAGCCCGACGCTCTTCCTGCGCATCGCGGGGCTCGCCGAGCAGCACGCGCTGCCGGTGCACGTGCACGTCGCGCAGTCGCTCGACGAGGTGGAGCGCGTCCACGAGCGGCACGGGATCTCGCCGTACGAGCTGCTCGCGCGGAGCGGGCTCTACGACGCGGCGCCGCGGACGCTCCTCATCCACAACATCTTCGCGACGTCGGCCGAGCTCGCGGCGCTGCCGCGGGAGCGCGTCGCGCTCGGCTTCTGCCCGCACAGTAAGCAGATCTTCGCCTGGATGCCGGACGTCGGCACCTGGCAGGGCCTGGGGCTCCCCTGGTTCGTCGCGACGGACTGCGCCGCGAGCAACGACGCGACCAACGTCCAGCGCGACCTGCGCGCCGCCGCCGGCCTCCGCACGGCCGGCCTCGCGACCTCCGCCGCGCACCGCGCCTTCGTCGCCGAGGGCGGCGTCGAGCGCGCCCGCGCCGCCTGGGACGAGCGCGTCCGCGAGCGCGCCGCGACGCGCTGGCTCGGCGACACCACGGCGCTCCTGTCGCGCGTCTGGAGCGTGCCCGGCGGCCTCCACCCGGCCTTCCGCGCCGGCGTCATCGAGGCCGGCGCGCTCGCGAACCTGTGCGTCTGGGACGTCGAGCACCCGGCGTTCTGGCCGGGGCGCGACCCGCTGCGGGCCCTCGCGATGAGCGACACGACGAACGCCCTCGTCAACGTGATGAGCGCCGGCCGCTGGCTCGGCGAGCACGGGCGCTACCACGCGAGCGTCGTCGGGAGCGACGCCTACCGCGAGGCGCGCGTCGAGGCGACCCGACGCCTCGCCGAGGTGGAGCAGCGCGTCCGCGGGTAGCGCAACGCGCGCCCGCCATGCCGTTGTGCACTGCAACATCGTTGAACAAGCGAAGCTCACCAGGAGCCGTCGCCGGCCTTGTTGCAGCGCACAATCCCGGTCGTCAGTGCACGTGCGCGACCCGCTCGCTCCGCCGCGTGCGCGGCAGCTCGCTCGGCGGCACCGGCGCCGCCGACGCCGCGCGGAACCGCGACGCCGCCGCCGGGAACACCATGCGCTGGGTCGTCCCGCGACCAGGGGTCGACTCGATGGCCACCTTGCCGCCGAGCGCCGTCACCGCGTCGCGGAGCGCGGCCATCCCGACGCCGCGGCCGGAGATCTCCGTCGCCTCGTCCCGCGTCGAGACGCCGCTCGCCATCATGATCTCGACGAGCTCCGCCTCCGTCTCGTGCGGGAGCCCGAGCGCAGCACCCCGCTCGGCGACCCGCCGCCAGTCGACCCCGCGCCCGTCGTCCGCCACCTCGATGACGAGCGACTCGCCGTCGAGCCGCGTCGCGAGCGTGATCGACCCAGCCGCCGCCTTCCCGACGGCGACGCGCTCCTCGGGCGTCTCGATGCCGTGGTCGACCGCGTTCCGGAGCGCGTGCACCGCCGCCTGCCACACCGGCACCAGCGACGCCCCATCGAGCCGCACGTCGTGGTCCTCGACGGTGACCGCGAGCGCGTCCTTGCCGAGCCGCGCCCCGATGCGCTGCGCCTGCTCCGCGAGGCGCGCGAGGCGCCGCCGCGTGGGCTCGAGCTGCCACGCCTCGAGCGCGCCGGCGATGGCGCTGCGCGCGACGTCGTCCCGCAGCATCCCGACCACCCGCGCGACCTCGTCCGGCCCCACGTCGAGCGTCGCGTCCTCCTCCTCGCCGACGATCGGCGCGACGGCCTCCTCGTAGCTGGCCCAGGCCGCCGCGAGGCGCCCGCGGTCGTCGGGCGTGAGCCCGCGCCGCTCGTCCGCCATGCCGACCTCGATCTCGTTCGCGAGGGCCGCCACCGCGTCGACGCCGTAGATGGCCGAGTTCCCCTTGAGCGTGTGCAGGAGGCGCGCGTCGACGCCGTCGTCGCCGCCCTCCCCGCCCGCGAGCGCCGCCACGAGCTGCCCCGCCTCCGCGCGGAACTCCTGGTAGCCGGCGCGGTCGTGCGCGAGCCGCAGGAACGCGCCGAGCTGCAGCGCGTGCCGCTCCTCGGCCGCCGCGCCAGCGACGTCGGCGCTCACGTCGGTCACGATGACGAGCATGCGCTGCCAGCCGCCATCGGCGTCGAGGATCGGCTTGTACGCGAGCGCGAGGTGCCGCCCGCCGACCAGGATCCGATCGGCGAGCTGCTCGACGACGAGCTCGACCGGCATCATGTCCTCGAGCGCCGCCTCCCAGGCGAGCTCGAACCAGGGCGCCCGCTCCGGGGCGACCGCCGCGAGCGCGGCGCCCCACGTCGGCTGCGCCGCGATCTCCGGGAGCCACGCGCCGATGATCGCGGAGCGCTCGGCCCCGACGACGCCCCCCCGGTCGATGGTGAAGAGCCCCTGGTCCACGTTGTGGAGGACGAGCGCCATCTCCTCGTTTCGCGCGTGGAGCGCCGCGGTCCGCTCGGCGACCTTGCGCTCGAGGCTCGCGAAGAGCTCGCGCAGCTTCCGGAGGGTCACGCCGACCACCACGAGCAGGAGCGCGCACCACACATAGAGCACCGTGCGCCAGCGCGTCGCCGTCGCGACCCCGTCGGCGAACGCGGCGTCGTAGGCGCCGCGCACGCCCTCGACGGCCGCCTCGAGCTCGGTCCCCATCATCGCGTCGACGAGCGGCCCGACCACGGCGTGGTGGCTCGCCGCCCGTGTCGCGTGATGGATCAGGAGATCGAGGTCCTCGCGCACGTCCTCCGGGAACGCGTCGCGCATCGCGGCGAGCGCGGCCACGCGGGCCTTCTGCGCCTCGAGGAGGCGCGTCTCGCCGAGCAGATCGTAGACGAGCGTCGCCGCGACCACGGCGTTGACGGCGTCGGCGCCGCCCTCGGCGTCACCGGCCTCGCGCGTGTCGCGCAGCAGCATCTCGGCCGCGAGCGGGAGGTAGCGGAGCGAGTTCTTCAGGACCGCGACCTCGCGCTTCAGGCGCTCGACCGTCGCCCGGCGCGCGTCGAGCGCGGCCCGGAGCCCGGCCTCGGCGGCGACGACCGCGTCGGTGCGCGTGTCGCTCCGGACGAGCGCGCGGTCGAGCGCCGCGACGTCCTCCTCGAGCGTCGTCACGGTGCCGACGAGCGGATCGTAGTTCGGGACGAGCCCGAAGCGCGTGGCGAGCCCCTCCTTCGAGAGCTCCGCGGCGCGCTGGTCGAGCTCGCCGAGCGCGCGCACGACCGCGCCGTGGGTCTCGACGTCGATGCTGCGGCTCTGCGCGAAGAGGAACCCCGTCCCGCCCACGGCGCACGCGACGACGGCGCCGACGATGACTCGCTTCGTGACGACCATCAGCGCGCGCCTCCACCGGTCGCCGGGATCGTCCCGGTCAGGCTCTTCAGGAACTCCACGATGAGCGCGGTCTCCTCGTCGTCGAGCATCCGCCCGAGCTGGTAGGTCGCCATGACGCGGACGACGTCCTCGAGGCTGCTCGCGCTCGCGTCGTGGAAGTAGGGCGCGGTCAGCGCCACGTTCCGGAGCGACGGCACGCGGAACACGTGGCGGTCGCCCTCGTCGTGGGTCACCGCGACGCGCCCGAGGTCCGCCTCCTCCTCGCCGCCGCGGTCCTCGAAGTAGTCCCCCATGACCCCGAAGACCTGGTACATGTTGCCGCCGACGTTCCGCCCCTGGTGGCAGGTCACGCAGCCCGCGGCCTTGAAGAGCTGGTAGCCCGCGAGCTGCCGCTCGCTGAGCGCGCCGTCCTCGCCCCGGAGCCAGCGGTCGAAGGGGCTGTCGGGCGTGATGAGCGTGCGCTCGAAGGTCGCGATGGCGGCGCGGATGTTGTCCGCCGTGACGCCGTCGGGGAAGAGGGCGTCGAAGGCGCCGGCGTAGCCTGGGTCCGCGGCCACCCGCGCGACGACGGCGTCCCAGCTGCCGCCCATCTCCTTCGGGTGCTCGACGGGGCCCTTCGCCTGCTCCTCGAGCGTCTCCGCGCGGCCGTTCCAGAACTGCGCCATGTTGAGGCCGGAGTTCAGCACGGTCGGCGCGTTGATGCCGCCCTTCTGGCCGCGGATCCCGGTCGAGCGCCCGAGCCCGTCGTCGCCGCCGTCGGGCACGCTGTGGCAGCTCGCGCAGGCGACGGTGCCGTCGCCCGAGAGGCCCTTGTCGTGGAAGAGCTGGTCGCCGAGGCGGACGAGGTCGGCGTTCGCCTCGTAGCCGACCGGGAGCGGCTGGATCGGCTCGTCGGGGTGCGCCGACGGCGCGTAGACGTAGGCGAAGCGCGTCACGGCGACGTCGGCGGCGCCGGTGTCGCCGACGCACGCGGCCACGAGGAGCGAGGCCGCGACGAGGAGCGCCGCGCGAGGCGCGCGGAGAGAGGTGGCGCCCATGCTAGCGGGCTCCCGCGGTGGTCGGCCACGCGGCCCCGCGCATCGTCTCGCGGTAGTCGCGCTGGTAGCGCATGTGGCACGCCAGGCACTGCTTCCGGACAGCGCGGGCCTCGCCGGCCTCGGCCTTCTCGGCGCCCTTGCGCGCGATGGCGGCCCAGTCGTCGTAGCCCTTCGGGGCGTGCTCCGCGAGCGAGGCGAACACGGCCTTCAGCGTGTCGAAGTCCTTGTCGGACGCGGCCTTGTCGACCACGTCACGCATCCAGGCGCGGAGCGGCTGCGCCTCGTCGGCGCGAGGCGGCGGCGCGGCGGCGGCCGCGCTGGCGAGACCGAAGGCGGTCAGGAGGGTGATGAGATAGACGACGGCGGCGCGCATGACTCTCCTCGACGTGGGATTGTCCACACCGGAGGAGTTCGGCCGGGCCTTTTCACCCTTGAAGCGAGCGCGCGCCCGATTTGTATCCCGCGCTGTCCCGAGCGTGCTCGGCGGCCGCGCGGCGAGCGCCTGTCAGAGGTCGAGCTCGAGCCCGAACGCGAGCATGTCGTAGCTGCTCTCGAACTTCCCGGCGTTCGCCGGGACGCCCGACCAGCCGGCGTTCGAGTCGCAGCCGGGGCACGGGTCGATGGGGCGCACCTGGTAGACCTTGCCGTAGTGCTCGTCGACCTTCCGGTCCTCCTGGAAGACGTGGGCGTAGGCGACGCTGAGCCGCACGGGGCCGACGGCGCCGCGCACGCCGAGGCCGAGCCCGAAGCGGTCGAAGGAGAGGAAGTCGAGGTGCTCGTAGTTCTCCGGCACCGCCCCCGACTCGTAGTAGCCGCCGGCGGAGAGCTGGAGGGCGTCGTCGAGGAGGTTCACGGTGCCGCCGAGGCGGACGGAGACGGTGTCCTTCCAGCGCTTGGCGATCTGCGTGTCAGGGGCCGGCGACCCCGTGAAGAGCTGGATCTGCCCCTCGAGATCGACGTCGTAGTTCTCGATCATCGACCACGCCTCGTAGACGACGTCGAGCTCGACGTCGAAGACCTCGCGGTCGCCGTCGAGGTGCCGGTAGCGGACGCCCGCGCGCGCCGACGGCGGGATGGTGAGGTCCATGCTCGCCGACGAGTTCGTGATCTCGCGCTGCGCGTCGGAGAACTGCGTCTGCCCGGGGACGTTGTCGAGCGTGATGTCGCCCTCGAGGTTCAGGTTCGCCGGGACGACGCGCCCCGACACGGCGACCTCGATCTCGGGGATGACGCGGAACCAGGCGCCCGCGATGGCCGAGAACGACGTCAGGTCCTTCATGTCGAGCACGGCCTCGACGTCGGCCGAGCTGTAGTAGGCGTTCAGGTCGCCGCCGGGGGTCGCGTCGGCGACGAGCTTCAGCTTCACCTGCGGCGCCATCACGTACTGGAGCGTGAGCCCGACGCCCCAGCAGTCGTCGACGCCGTAGGCCACGGCGAGGTTCGCGTAGAGGAGCACCGTGTCGAGCTCGGTCAGGAGGTAGCGCTGGCCGCCGTCGACGGGGTACTTCTTGCTGCCGTGCGCGCTCGGGCCGTAGAGGCCGAGCGCGAAGGTCCAGTCGTCGAGGCCGAAGTCGGTCGTCGCGATGAACATCGCGCCGATGGGGAAGAGGGACTTGTCGTTCTCGACCGTGGCCGTCGCGTCGAAGCCGTAGTCGTGCCCCTCGGGGAGGTCGGTCGGCTGGCGCGTGAACTGCGCGTTCTCCCAGATGAGCACGTGGTTCAGGAGGATGTGCGTGCCCGAGAGGCGCGTGAGCCCGCCCGGGTTCAGGATGAGCGCGGTCGGGTCGTCCGCGCGCACGATGAAGGCGCCGCCGCGCCCGAGCGCGAAGGTGCCGTTGTCGGGGATCTCGAAGCCGCCGGCGCGCGCGCCGGGTGCCAGGACCGACGCGGCGAGCAGGAGCGAGCCGAGGAGGGAGACGGTGCGGGTGTTCGTGCTCACGCAGTCGTTTTGACCTATCGCAAGGCATCGTGCAATCGTACCGCCATGATTCGCCTGGCCCTGCGCCCCCGCCGCGTCCTCGTCACCGCCCTCCTGCTCACGTCGCTGCCGCTCGCCGGCGCGTGTGACAACCCCGTCGACACCGCGGAGAACGAGCTCCCGTACCAGTCGCAGGCGGACACCGGCGGCGGCGACGCCGACGTCGAGGCCGGCACGTGCGACTGCCTCGCGGTCGGCGACTGGTACCGCTTCGACCAGCTCGCCATCACCGCCATCGACGGCGAGGAGCACCCGGCCATCCCGGCGCTGAACGCCATCTGGACGAACGACATCGCGGCGAAGGAGCTGTCCATCCTCATCGAGGTGACCGCCGTCTCCGACACGGAGGTGACCGTCCGCGCCGTCGACGGCGCGCGCATCGACGGCACGGAGGACCAGATCTGCGCCATCACCGACACCGCCGGCACCCTCACCTTCCCGCGCACGGGCTGCACGCTCGGCGACTCGACGCCCATCAGCTTCAACGTGTACTCGGGCGCCGAGAGCTACCCGAAGAACTGCTCGACCACGCTCCCGGTGAAGCACGTGATCCCCGTGTCGCACACGATCCTGTCGGGGACGATGTCGTCGACGTGCGAGGGGGTCGACGGGCTCGTCCCGTCGGGCGCGCTCGGCGAGACGGCGCTGAACCAGATCTGCACCTGCCTCCTCGCCGGTCAGAAGGCCGAGGAGTGCGGCGACCTCGACCCGACCTACAACGTCGGCGGCGAGTGCGGCGGCTGCAACGCGAAGTACTCGAGCCTCGGGAACCTGCTCACGACCTTCGGCGACGTGCAGTGGAAGTGCACCGACGACGACGGCGGGCGCGCCGCCTGCGTCGAGGCGACCTGGCACGCGGCGCGGCTCGACGCGTCGCCGCCGGCGTGCACGCACTCGCCGCCGTGAGCGGCCGCCGACCCCGCAGAGGTTGACCGCGGCGCGCTGCGGGTGTCTCGTGGCGGGGTGAACGTGCTCTTCGTCTGCTCCGAGGCCACCCCGTTCGCCAAGACGGGCGGCCTCGCCGAGGTCGCCGGCGTGCTCCCCCGCCATCTCGCGGCGCGCGGCCACGACGTGCGGCTCGTCATGCCGCGCTACGCGAGCGTCCCGCGCGACACGCTGACGCCGGTCGCCGGGCTCGCGTCGGTCGCGGTGCCGTTCGGCCACTACGGCGTCGTGACGGTCGAGGTGCTCGCGGGGGTGATCCCCGGCAGCGACGTCCCCGTCTGGTTCGTCGACCACCCGCCGACCTTCGGGCGCGAGGGGCTCTACGTCGACCCCGCCACCGGGCACGGCTACTCGGACAACGCGGCGCGCTTCGCGCTCCTGTCGCGGGCGGCGCTCGAGGTGGCGCGCGCGGCCGACCTCGCGCCGGACGTGGTGCACGTGCACGACTGGCACACGGCGGTCGTGCCGGTCATGCTGAACACGGTGTATCGCGACGACCCGCGGCTCGGGCGGGCAGCGAGCGTGCTCACGATCCACAACATGCAGCACCAGGGCTGGGCCGACAAAGGCCTCATCGACCTGCTCGGCGTCGGCTGGGGCGAGTTCACGCACCTCTCGCTCGAGGCGTGGGACCAGGTGAACCTGCTCAAGGGCGGCCTCTACCACGCGACGCTCGTGAACACGGTGAGCCCGCGGTACGCGCGCGAGATCGCGACGCCGGCCTTCGGGCACGGGCTCGACGGGGTCGTGCGAGACCGCGGCGGCGACTGCCGCGGGATCCTGAACGGCTGCGACTACGACGTGTGGGACCCGGCGACGGACCGCTACCTGCCCGCGCGCTACGACGCGGACGACCTCTCCGGCAAGGCCGCGTGCAAGGAGGCGCTCCAGCGCGAGCTCGGGCTCGAGGTGCGCGCGGACGTGCCGGTGCTGGCCGTCGTGTCGCGGCTCGCCGAGCAGAAGGGGCTCGACGTGCTCCTCGCGGCGCTGCCGCGCGTGCTCGGGCTCGGCGTGCAGGTGGCGCTGCTCGGCTCGGGGGAGCGCTGGCTCGAGGACGCGTTCATCGGGGCGTCGCTCGCGCACCCGGGGCGGGTCGGCGTGCGCATCGGCTACGACGAGCAGCTCGCGCACCGCATCGAGGCGGGCGGCGACCTCTTCGTGATGCCGTCGCGCTTCGAGCCCTGCGGGTTGAACCAGATGTACAGCCTCGCGTACGGGACGCCGCCCATCGTGGCGGCCGTCGGCGGGCTCGACGACACGGTCACGTCGTACCACGAGAGCACCGACAGCGGCACGGGCTTCAAGCTGCACGATCTCTCGCCGGGGGCGCTCTTCGACACCATCGCGTGGGCCGTGTGGGCGCTGCGCGAGCGGCCGGAGGCCTTCGGCCGCCTCCAGCGGCGCGGGATGGCCGAGCGCTTCACGTGGGAGCGGGCGGCGCGGGCCTACGAAGACCTCTACGGCGAGGCGGTCGCCCGGCGCGTGGGGCGCGAGAGACGCGCCTGACCTGCGCGCCCGGGAACTCTGGCGCCGCGCGGATGTCCACACGGGGTACGGCCAGAGCACGGGAGCCCAGCATGCGCGTCTTCATCGCCGTCATCGTCAGCGCGTCGTCCATCGCCCTGCTCGCGACCGCCCGGGCCGCGCCGGCTCCCCCGCTCCCAGCGCCCGAGGTCGCGGGCGGGCCCATCGGGACGGGCGGTCCGCTCGTCGTCGAGGGCTGGGCGCCCGACCGGCGCTGGGTCGCGCTCTGCCAGGCGCGCGAGGACACCGACGGCGACGGCGAGATCGCCGTCCACCTCGGCTACCACGGCGACACCTTCGGCGACGCGCTCGCGCCCTACATCGTCGTCGGCGACGGCCCCGGACAGCGCGTGGACGCCTACCTCGGCGCGAGCGCCGACGGCCGCTGGCTCGCCGCCGTCGAGCGCGGGCGCCTCGTGCTCTGGGACACCGCGACGGGTGGACGGCGCGACCTGACCGCGCTCGGCGCCGCCGAGGGCCCCTCGAGCCCGCTCGTCCCGTCGTGGGGCGGCTTCGAGCCCGGCGGCGCGCGCTACCTCTTCCTCGCCGGCGAGGGGGCCTCGCGCGCGGCGGCCCTCGTCGACCCGCTCACCGGCGACACGACCCCCGTGAAGCACGGCGCCGACGCGCTCTTCGCCGCCTTCCCCCTCGACGGCGGGCGCCACGCCGTGGTCTTCACCTACCCGCTCGGCGCCCGGCCGCAGCTCCCGCGGACGAGCCTCGCGCCCGGCGGCTGCCGCGGGCCGATCACGAGCTACTCGACCGGGGGCGGGCCGGTGAACGTGGCGCGGTCGGTCGTCGGGCTCGACGGCAAGCCAGCGCCGGACGGCGCGCTCGTCATCCGCGCCGGCCGCGCGCTCGTCCGCGAGCCGGGCGGCGACCTCGTGTGGGTCGGCGCCGACGGCGCGCGCGCGCCGGCGCTGCCGGTCGGCGTCGGCGGGTTCGTCCTGCGCGTCGGCTCGGGCGCGCTGCTCGTGGCGTCCCCCGTCGGAGACCACGGCGAGGCCGAGGTGATCTGGGTCGCCGACGACGGCCGCGTCGCGCGCACCGGCCTCCGCCGCGCGGCGCCCTCCGAGGACCGAGCGGAGCGGGCGGACGGCGTGTGGTCGACCTGGGAGGGCGGCCGCACCTGGCTCGTCGACATGGCGACCGGCGCGCACGCCCTCGGGCCGGACGAGGTCGACGTGCTCGCGGCCGCGGGCGGCAACGCGCTCGTGACGCGGCGCCGCGACGGGCTCGCGGCCGTCGTCGCCTTCGGGAGCGGTGCCGTGACCGAGCTCGCCGAGCGCGTGGCGCCCTACGCGGAGCGTGGCGCGGCCGGGTCGTGGGCGTACGCGCAGCTCGCGGGCGGCGGGAACGTGGTCGTGGACGTCGCGGCCGGCAAGGTCGCGGGCGTCGTGGGCGGCCCCGAGGCGGTCGCCATCAGCGCCGACGGCTACCTCCTCGCCCCCACGGTCGAGGCCACGGCGCGCGGGCTCGCGGGCGGGCCGCTCGCCTGGACGCGCCCGGCGCGGCCCTGACGCGGCGCCAGGCTACCGGAAGCCGGGGATCTTCACCGGCGGCGACGTGGCCGCCCACGTGACGCGGTCGCGGCCGCTCATCTTGCTCGCGTACATCGCCGCGTCCGCGGCCTTCAGCACGGCGTCCGCGGACATCGCCGTCCTGAGCGTCAGCGCCCCGAACGACCCCGTCACCGGCACGAGCGTCCCGTCCTTGCAGCGCACGGGGATGACGCGCAGCGCCTGCCTGAG
Organism: Deltaproteobacteria bacterium; assembly: GCA_020632715.1. Classification (GTDB taxonomy): domain Bacteria; phylum Myxococcota_A; class UBA9042; order PHBI01; family PHBI01; genus JACKFA01. Next base: position 426,929 of record JACKFA010000007.1, on the reverse strand, counting down.
CCGCTCCGCCACGATGCGCCCGTCGCGCTCGCTGCACTTCGGCAGGAGGATCCCGAACTCCTCGCCGCCGAGCCGCCCCACGACGTCCTGCGCGCGCAGGTTCGCCATCAGCCGCTGCGCGGTCGCCACGAGCACGTCGTCGCCGGCCGCGTGGCCGAAGCGGTCGTTGATGGACTTGAACTTGTCGAGGTCGAGCGAGATCACGGTCAGCGGCTCGCCGTGCTGTCCGAGCTCCACGAGGAAGCGCTCGATCGACTCCGAGAATGACCGCCTGTTCCCGACCGCCGTCAGCGGATCCGTCGTCGCCAGGCGCCTCAGCGCCTCGTTCGTCTTCTCGAGCTGTGCTGCGAGCTCCTCCTTCTCGCGGAGCGCCTGCTCGAGCTGCTGCGTCAGCTCCTCATACGACACGTTGATCTGCACGAGCGCCTTGTTGGCGCCCTCCATCAGCTCCTGATAGCTCGGCTGCTCGCCGATGTGGATCTCGAGATCCTTCGACTGCGCCGTCATCTCCGCGACGGTCGCGTCGACGAGCCCGTCGACCTCGAGCTTCGCGCGCGCCTCGAGCTGCCCGACGACCGCCTTCGCCCGCAGCACCACGTCGCCGCTCGCGTGCGTCTGCGTGATGTCCGCGATGAGGTCCGCCGCGCGCGCGATGTGCGCGAGCCGGTTCGTCCGCCGGTCGGGCAGCGCGAGCACGTCGCTGTGATGGAACGCCACCGCGTCGACGAGGTCGGGCGGGAGCCCCCACCCGCGCCCCATGTTCACGAAGAGCTCGGTGTGGGCGCGCCCGATGAGGTTCGTCTCCCCGAGGACGCGCGCCTGCGACGGCTCCGTCCGGAGCTGCTGCAATCGCCCCGACACGTCCGGCCGCGTCGCCGCCATCATCAGGACCCCGAGGTCCTGGATGAGCCCGACGGTGAACGCCTCCGACGGGTCCTCGTAGCCCGCCTGCCGCGCGATCACGAGCGCCGCGCACGCGCGCCGGAGCGAGTCCTCCCAGAAGAGCTTCGCGTCGAGCTCCCCCGTGTTCACCCGCTCGCTCATGGCGCGCACCGCGTGCGCGACCGAGATGTTCCGGATGGTCCGCGCCCCGAGCAGCATCGTCGCCTGCCCGACGCTCCGCACCTCGCGCCCCGTGCTGTACGCCGCGCTGTTCGAGAGCTTCAGCAGGTTGACCGTGAGCGTCGGCTCCTTCTCGATGAGCCGCCCCAGGTCGTGCAGCGAGATCGTCGGATCGCTCGCCGCCCGGATGACCAACGCCACCCCGACGGGCGGCGTCGGGAGGTCCCGATCACCGCCGCCGCCCCCCGCGCGCCCGCCGGCCAGCGCCATGTGGGGCTCAATCACGGGGCGAATCGGCGCTCGCGCTGTCATGGGCTCTCCTTCGCTCGAGCCACGGACGGTAGGACTCGTACGAGTGCACGACGAAGCCGGCGAAGCTGACGTGGCTGCTCAGTTCTCGACGGCTCAATCTCAGAGTACGGTCGAGTGCCGCGACTTCTTGACTCGCGAACGTGATCTTCTTCGCCGGGACGAAGAGGGAGTCCCGCCGACGCAGGAGCCGCGCCCCCTCGGTGAGCCAGGGATAGCGCCCGTCGGCGCGCCGGAGCGCCCGCGGCACGTAGGTCAGGAGCGCGCGACCGCCCGGCCGCGGCTCGACGATCAGGTCCCCCGCGACGTCCCACTGGCTGCGTGCCCCGCCGTCCCAGGTCTCCTGCACCTCATCGGGGAGCGGCACCGTCTCGACCCCGATGAACACGTCCTTCCCGACCGTCGCCGCGTACGCGAGCTCCTGCTCGCCGTGCGCGATGATGCCGTCGGCCCCGTACGCGACCGTGCGGTAGTCCATGACGCCGATGTTGTCGACGAGGTCGAGGATGGCCTCGGTCGCCGGCCGCCCGCCGACGGGCGCCGCGAGCTCCCCCGTGATCTCGTCGCGCGCGTCGAACCAGAACGGCACGTCCACGCCGACCACGAGGCCGCCGCCGTGCGCGACCCGCACCGCCTCCCCGAGGAGGGCGAGGTAGTCGCGCAGCACGTCCTCGCGCCGGCTCCCCTGCCACTCGGGCAGCAGGTAGGGCTCGATGTCGAAGCGCACCCCGACGAAGCGCGACGCCGCCGGGGCCGCGCGGTTGAACGCCGCCACCTGCGCGACGGTCTCGAGCACGCGCGCGTGCCACTCGGGGCGCGCGTACCACGCGGCGCCGTCGAGGGCGTGCACCGCGACGCCCGCGGCGTGGAGGCGCGCGATGAGCCCGCGCATCCCGGCCTCGTCCCAGCGGGGCGACCAGTGGTGGCGCTCGTCGTCGCGCGGCTCGAGGAAGGGGATCTGCACGAAGAGATCGGTGAAGCCGTGCTCCTGACAGAACGCGACGAGCGTCGCCTGCTCCGCGTCCGACGCGAGGATCCGCGCCGTCTCCCAGAGCCACATCGCCTTCTTCTCGGGCCGCTCCGGCGCGACCTCCGGCGGCGCGGGCGGCGCCGGCGGCGCCACCTTCTCGACCGTGAACGCCACGTCGCGCACGTCGAGCCGCCCGACGCGCGGCGTCTTGCCGTCGGGGTCGACGAGGAACACGAGGCTCGCGAGCGCCGCGCGATCCACGCGCTCCGGCACCGCGTCGAGCGGCACCCACGCGCGCTGCCACGTCGTCTCGACCACGCCCGCCGGCACGAAGGCGCCGACGTCGCCCAGAGGCAGCGAGTCCTGCCGTGCCTCCCACGCCGCGTCCGCGAGCTGGAGCCGCACGGCCTCGCCGCCCGCGGCGCCCCGCACCTCGAAGGTGAGCCAGCGCGCTTCGCGCGCGTCGAGGTACGTCCGCGCCTCGCGCGCGGCCCGCGAGTCGAAGAGGTGGATCCAGAAGCCCGCGAACGTCCCCGGCCGCCGGTCGAACTCGAAGACCAGCGAGCGCGCGCCGTCGCCCGCCTCGTCGATGGCCACCGACGCGGTCGCCGGCGCTTTCGCGAAGCCGTTGAAGAACCCGCCGAGCTCGTTCCGGTTCCCGCCCTCGAGCGTCGCCACCGTCGTGCGCCCGCCGACCATGGCGGGCGGCGCGCTCTTCGGCGGCCCGCCGGCCGTCGCGGTCGGGTCCGCGGCGCCGACGTGGTAGACCACGAGCACCTGCGGATCCTGCTGCAGGATCCCGACGCGCGCATATTGCAGTGCAGCAAGGGACGAGAGCGACCAGTCTGCGAGCTCGATCTCACGGCTCGCGAGGCCATCCCGCGTTGCAGCAGAATCCGGGTTCTCCGCGCCCTGCTCGACCGCCGGCGCCGACGCGCACGCCCCGAGCGCGAGCGCGGCCCCGACCAGGAGCCCGCGCGGCGCGCGGCCCACCCCGGACGCGGCGGTGCCATCCGTCACGGCGCGGACTCGATGCCGACCCGCTGGACGGCGAAGTCGCGCACGCCCGGCGCGCTCGCGCAGGTCGTCCGGAAGCGCACGCGCAGGACGGCGCCGTGCCCGGAGAGGGGCCACTGGCGCTCGACCGCGGTCGCCGTATTGTCGGCGATGGTGAGCTCGCCGAGCGTGGTCCAGGCGACGTCGCCGTCGGCCTGCACCTCGACGAAGGCGCGGTCGGCGCTGTGCGTGAGGTTCAGCGTGTAGCGCACGGCGAGCGTCGGGGTCGGGACCTCGGCGAGGTCGACCATGATGGCCTGCGTGGCCGTGTGGTAGGTCGAGAAGCCGGCCTGGTCGACGCCGCCCGGGTTCGAGCGCAGCCACCCGGCGACGACGCCCCAGCCGCCGTGCAGATCCCACTGCAGGAGGTCGTGGTCGACGCCGAAGTCGCTCACGATGGGGCCCGGGTAGATCGGCGTCGGCAGGGGCCCGATCCAGACGTCGTCGACGCCGAGCTCGCGCACGGTGGACGTCTCGCCGAGGGTCATCCGGAAGCGGAGCCGCACGCGGTGCCCGCGGAACGCGTCGAGCGACGCCTCGAGCGGCGCGTAGCCGGGCTGCGCGTGCTCCTTCGTGATCGTCGCGAGCGTCGTCCAGGCGTCGCTGTCGTCGGCCTGGAGCTCGAAGTAGAGCGCGTCCGCCGCGTCGACCGCGCCGAAGTGGTGCCGGAAGCCCGCCCACGCGGGCGTCAGCGGCAGCTGCACGTCGCTCCCGAGGGTCGCCGTCTGGAGCTCGCCGACGCTCGCCTGCGCCTGGCTCCGCGGGTTCCCGTCGAGGAAGCCGACGCCGCTCCCGGGCGTCACGGCGCCGTGCGCGCCGCCCCCGGCCCACACGCCCCAGAGGTTCCACTCGGTGACGGCGTCCGCGTTCTCGAAGCCGTTGCCCCAGGGGTACGCGAGGTCGCCGAAGCCCTGCCCGAGCTCCTCCACGCGGAGCCCGAGGAGCTCGAGCTTCCGGACGCCCGCCTGCTGCCCGTACGCGAAGCGCACGCGGAAGCGGACGTCGTCGCCGGCGTAGTCGGCGAGCGAGATCTCGTCCCAGCCCGGCGTCTGGCGGTCGTGCGCCGACGTGTACGCGCGGAGCCGCGTCCAGGCGCCGCTGTCGGGGGTCTGCGCCTCGACGATGACGGCGTCCGCGGGGTCCACGAGGTCGAGCTGCACGCCGACGACGAGCGTCGGGCGGCCGTCCTCGGGGATGTGCACGAAGCCGCCCATGACGACCTGGTGCGCGGTCTGGAAGCCCGCCTGCGACTGCTCGAGCCAGTTGCCGTCGAGGTAGCCGTTCGCGACCTTCCACGCGCCGGTCACCGACCAGCTCGCGAGCCCGGCGGCGTCGAGCTGTGCTGCCCACGGGTAGTCGTAGCGCGCGGCCGGGAGCCCCTCGACCGCGACGTCGTCGATGTTCACGACGCGCTCGGCCGCGGCGTTGCCGTAGACGGCGCGGAAGCGGATCCGCACGCTCTGCCCGGCGACCGCGTCGAGCGGCAGCTCGTAGCGCGCCCAGTCGTTGCGGCTGTGGTTCTTCCCGAACGTGACGAGCCGCGTCCAGACGCCGTCCGCCTCGGGCTGCACCTCGACGTAGAGGCGGTCCTCGGTGTCCGCGAGCTTGAGCTGCGCGCGGAAGGTGAGCCGCGCCGGCGCGTCCGCCGGGACCGGCACGAAGCCGAGCGTGCGGAGCTCGTGCCCCTCGCCGCTGCCGCCCGCCGCGAGCGCGCCCGTCGGGTCGGCGACGACCCCGGCGCCCCCGCCCGAGAGCGGCGCCACGTAGAACATGCCGGTGCGCACCCAGTCGCCGGACGCGACCGCGTCGTCGAAGCCGCACGCGTAGGGCCACGCGAGGGTCGGCCCCGCCATCGGGCCCACGCGCAGCTCGTCGAGCGCGAAGCGGCGCGCCGTGGCGCCGCCCGCCGCGAAGGCGAAGCGGAAGCGGAAGCGCACGGTCTCGCCGGCGAGCGCGGCGAGGGGGAGCTCCTCCTCGGTCCAGCCGACGTGGTCGCGCTTCGGGCCGAAGGTCGCGACCGGGGCCCAGGCGTCGCCGGCGTCGCCGGCGGTCTGTGCCTCGACGACGACGGCGTCGTCGGGGTGGACGAGGTCCATCCGGTACCAGAAGTCGAGCACCGGGAGGCCCTCGGCGGGGATGGCGACCCAGGCCATCATCGTGGCGGTCTGGCCGTCGTCGTAGCCGTCGAGCACGGCGCCCGCGGGGTTCGCGTCGAGCGCGGCCTCGCCGTCGTAGGCGTTCCCGGCGCTCTCCCAGCCCCACGCCCCCTCGAGGCTGAAGCGGGCGCGCTCGGCGTCGGTCTCGAAGCCGGTCGCGAACGGGTAGTCGACGGTCGGGAAGGTGAGCTCCGTCGCGGCGACGTCGTCGACCGTGAAGCCGCGCGCGCCGGCGGTCGGGCCGAAGCTCGCGTGGAAGCGGAAGCGCACCTCCTGGCCGCGCCAGGCGTCGAGCGGCACGACGCGCCGCGCCGGGGTGGCGCGGGCGTTCTCCTGCGCGAAGCGCGCGACCGTCTGCCAGTCGCCGGAGACGGGGTCCTCGATCTGCGCCTCGACGGCGTCGGCCGGGTCGAGGAAGGCCGCCGTGTACCAGAAGGAGAGCGCGGGCGCGCCGTCCGTCGGCACCGCGAGCGGCACCGTGAAGAGCGCGTCGGCGCTCGCGTCGGCCTGGTCGACGTCGCCGGGGTTCGCGTCGAGGAAGGCCCCGCCGCGGCCGACGTGCGCGCCGTCCGTCTCGGCGAAGGCCCAGGCGCCGTCGAGGGTCCAGCCGGCCCGCGCGTCGGCGTCGTCGAAGTCGCTGACGTAGGGGTAGCCGGCGGGCGGCGTCGGGACGTCGGTCTTCTCCTCGACGCGCACGACCTTGAGGCCGCCGCGGCCGGTCGCGACGAAGAGCGCGCCGTCGTGGAAGGTGATGTGGTTCACCGACGCGATCTCGCCCGGGAAGACGAGGCGCCCGGCGACCTGGTAGGTCGGCGGCGCGGTCGGGTCGTACGGCTCGGCGACCGGCGCCGAGGACTTCGCGAGGTATACGCCGGCAGCACCGTTCGAGATGAAGACGAGGTCGCCGTCGACGGAGACGGCGTTCGTCACGACCTCGCTCTGCGCGAAGGGGGTGCCCGTCGGGACGGGGATCGTGGCGATGACGTCGCCCGTGGCGAGGTCCATGACGATGGTGCCGCCCGGGCCCGCGGCGATGAACGCCTTCCCGCCGGCGACCGCGACGGTCGACTTCGACTCGGCGATCTGCGCGCCGTCGAAGGCGTGCTCGGCGAGCGGCGCGAGGTCGGTCGCGGAGAGCACGGCGAGGCGCCCCGGGGTGCCCTGCACCACGACGACCGTGCCGTCGCCGGGGGCGGCGACCCAGCGGGCGTCGTCGAGCTCGGCGGCGCCGGACAGCGCGTCGGTCCCGGGGTCGAAGGCGTGGACGCCGCCGGTGTTGCCGGAGGTCGCGAAGACGCGGGCGCCGTCGGAGGCGACGCTCGTCGCGGCGTAGCTCGAGAGGCCGACGCGCACGTGGTCGGCGAGGCTCAGGACGCCGCTCGCGTCGACGGTGAGGGTCTCGAGGACGGCGGGCGTCCCGAAGGACTCGTCCATCGTGGCGGTCGCGAGGTAGACGCGGCCGCCGAACGCCCCGACGGCGTTGACGTCCGTGTCGTCGAAGGTCGCGCGCGACGCGAGGGTCGGCGTCTTGTCGGCGTCGAGCACGAAGACGTCGACGCCGCCTTGCTGCACGGCCCCCGCCATGTTGTAGGAGACGACCGCGAAGCCGCCGCCGGCGAACGCGATGTCGGTCGCCTGGAGCGCGTCGCCGGCGAGCGACGGCGGCGCCACCTCGGCGACGAGGGTCAGCGTGTAGCCGAAGTCGGGCACCACGGCGGCCGCGTTGGCGGCGCTCGCCGGCTGCACGTCGACGGGGTCGTCCTTGGTGGTGACGCTGCCGGAGAGGTCGTCGCCGTCGGTGTTGATGACGACGCGCCCGTCGTCGCCGGTGTCCTTCTTGCCGCTGTCGCCGCAGGCGCCGAGGAGCGCCGCGGTGATGAGGAGCGCGGCCGTCCCGGCGTGTCGCGGGTTTCCGATGCGCATGTCCCAAGCCTCCTGTCGTGCGCCGGTGCGGGGCTTCGCCCGGGGCGTCTCGCGCGCCCCGGATGACGTCGGGCTCCGGGCGCAGCGAGAGTCGTTCGAGGCTGAGGTCGGTCGAACGGCGCGAAGACTGAAGCGGATTCTCACCGGGGAGCGGCGCGCGCGGCCTGGCGACGACGGGCGCGGCGAGCGGCTCGGCGCGGCGAAATGATCGCTCAAGAATGGCGGCTGAACGACCGTTCTCCGCACGAGAGCCTGCTCCACCCCTCGAGCCCCGCGGGCACCGAACGCGACCATGCTAGGCCCCATCTACGTCTTCCACACCGTCGAACGCGAGCGCACAGCGCTCGAGCGCGACCTCGCGCGCGTGGCGCTGCCGGTGAAGACGTTCGCCTCGGCGGGGGCGCTCGCGCTCGCGAGCGTGGAGGAGGCGCCGTCGCTCGTGATCTGGGACCTCGACGCCGGCAAGGTGCGCGGCGGGCCCGACCGCGTGGCGACGCGCTTCCGCTGCCCGGTCGTCGGGCTCACGACCGACCGCGAGCGCGTGAGCGAGGCCGACCGCATGCCGTCGCTCGTGCTCCCGGCCGAGCGCTGGCGCGTGGCGCCCATCGTGCTCCGCCTCCTCGGGCAGGCGCAGCGCGAGGAGCCGCCGGCGCGCGAGGCGTCGCCGCTGCCGCCGCCGGTGAGCAACATCTTCACCCGGCCGCGCGTGCTCTCCGACACCGAGGTCGACGCCAAGCGCGGGCCGAAGGACCGCGAGGAGGCCGCGCCCGGCGCGCACGCGCTCCCGGTCTCGCGGACGGCCGCGACCGTGAAGAAGCCGATGACCGTGCGCGCGCCGCGCGCCGGCCGCGCGCCCGGGGTGGGGAGCGCGGCGGCCGCGAGCGCGGCGGCTGCGGCGACGGCGGCCGCGGTGGCGCCAGGCGCGGCGGCCGCGGCGCGACGACGCGCGCGCGGATCCCGGCGGTGGCCGCGATCGTGACGCCCGCGCCGGAGGTCGTCGAGCCGGTCAACGAGGCGCGGCGGGTCGAGCCCCCGCCGAGCCCGGAGCCGCCGCCCCCCGCCGCCGCCGAAACCGCGACCGAGCGAGGCGCGCGCGCGCGTCGGCGCCGACCGTGCCCGTGGCGAAGGCGCCCGCGCCTGCACCTGCGTCGGCACCGGCCGCTCCCGCGGCGCCCGCGCCCGAGCCCGCCGCCGCCGCGCCGGTCGCGAAGGCGCCGGCAGGTCCGCCGCGGATCCTCATCGCGGACGACGACGAGGTCCTCCAGCACATCCTCGCCTACCAGCTCGCGGAGCACCGCTGGCAGGTGCAGACCACCCGCGACGGCGTCGAGGCGCTCGGCCTCCTCCGGCGCGACGGCGCGGACGTGCTCCTCCTCGACCTGAACCTCCCGCACAAGAACGGCTTCGAGATCCTCGAGGAGCTCGGCCCCGCCGGCACCGCGTCCCTCCGCGTCATCGTCATGTCGGAGCAGGTGCAGGACGACAAGATCATCCGCGCCTTCTCGCTCGGCGCGCACGACTTCGTGCAGAAGCCGCTGAACCCCCGCGTCGTCGTGAGCCGGATCCAGCGGCTCCTGCGCAGCGAGTGACGGCGATGGACGCGACGTTCTGGGACCGCGTGTCGAGCGAGCCGTTCCTCGGCGTCATCGTCGGCATCATCGGCTCCCTCGTCGCGCTCGTGTCGGGGATGCTCTTCTGGCTCGTCGCGCGCTCGCTCTGGTACGGGCGCGTGCGGCGCCTGCGCGACGCCTTCTGGCACGGGCTCGGGCGCGAGCTCGTCGGCGTCATCGGCGACCCGGACGCCGAGGCCGCCTGGATCGCGCGCGCCCGCTCGCACCACCCGGACGTGCTCCGCTACTGCCTGAACGAGTACATGATCCGCACCTGCGGCGACTACAAGGAGGGCTGCGCGCGGCTCTACCGCAACCTCGGGCTCCTCGACCGCGACCTCGCGGAGCTCGCCAAGGCCGGCTGGTCGTCGCGCATGCGCGCGCTGCGCCGCGTCGCGAGCGTCGTGACCGAGGACCACCGCGCGGAGGTCGCCGCGCTCGCGGGCGCCGGCGGGGAGATCCGCCTCCTCGTCGCGCAGATCATGGGCCGCATCGGCACGGTCGACGACATCGTCGCGCTCCTCGGCGCGTGGCGCATCACGAGCCGGCTCTCCGAGTACCCGGTGCACGTCATGGTGGAGTCGATGGGCCCGGACGTGCTGCGCGGCGTCGTCGCGCGCTGGGACGACCTCGGATCGAGCGAGATCCAGCGGATCGTGCTCGGCGCCGCCGCGAAGAGCGTGCCGGGCGCGTGCTGGTCGCTGCTCCCGCGCGCGGCGTGCGACCCGTCCATCGAGGTGCGCATCGCGGCGTGCCACGCGGCGCGGGCCATCACGAGCCCGGCGACGCTCGGGCTCGTCGTGGAGCTCGCCAAGGACGAGACCTGGGAGGTGCGCGCGCAGGCGATGAAGGCGCTCGCGACGCACCACGGGGAGGAGGCCGCGGCGGTCTTGCTCGCCGCGCTCTCGGACGGGAACTTCTGGGTGCGCCAGAACGCCGCGCAGGCGCTCGCGAGCCACGGGCCGGGCGGGATCGCGCGGCTCGAGGCGGTCGCGCGCTCGGCGGGGGATCGCTACGCCCGCGACGCCGCCGACCACGTCCTCACCGCGCTCGCGCTCGGGCGCGGCGACTCGGCGCCGACGTCGGCGGTGCCGGCGCTCGCCGCGGGAGGGGCCGCGTGAGCGTCGTCGAGATCCTCATCATCGGCTACTTCCTGCTCATGAACGGCGTGAACGCCTGGCTCCTCGTGCTCAGCACGGCGGAGCTCGGGCGCGCGCGCTCGCGGCGCTGGCCGGAGCTCGACAACATCCTGCTCTCGCAGGAGAACACGCCGCCCATCAGCATCATCGCGCCCGCGTACAACGAGGAGCCGACGGTCGTCGAGAGCGTGCGCGCCTTCCTGCACCTCGAGTACCCGAACTTCACGGTCATCGTCGTGAACGACGGCTCGAAGGACGCGACGATGGCGCGCCTCCGGGAGCGCTTCCAGCTCGAGCTCGTGAAGACCGTCTACCGGCGCGACTTCAAGACGAAGGAGATCCGCGGCGTCTACCGCTCGCCGCTCGAGCCGCGCCTCGTCGTCGTGGACAAGGCGAACGGCGGCAAGGCCGACGCGCTGAACGCCGGCATCAACGTCGCGCGCACGCCGCTCGTCTGTTGCGTCGACGCCGACTCGCTCGTCGACCAGCGCGCGCTCCTCCGCATGGTCGAGCCCTTCATCTACGACCCGACGAACACGGTCGCCGTCGGCGGGACGATCCGCCTCGCGAACGGCGCGACCGTGCGCGACGGCTGCGTCACGAACGTGGCGATGCCGAGGTCGTGGGTCGCGCGCTTCCAGATCGTCGAGTACCTGCGCGCCTTCCTGTTCGCGCGCCTCGGGCTCAACCGCCTCGGCGGGAACCTCATCATCTCGGGGGCGCTCGGGATCTTCCGGCGCGACGTCCTCGTCGAGCTCGAGGGCTACCGCGCGGACACCGTCGGCGAGGACATGGAGCTCGTCGTGCGTATGCACCGGCACATGCGCGACAAGGGCGTCCCCTACCGGATCTGCTACGTCCCCGACCCCATCTGCTACACCGAGGCCCCCGAGGACATGAAGGTCCTCGGGCGGCAGCGGAACCGCTGGCAGCGCGGCCTCTTCGACTCGCTCATGCGCCACCGGCGCATGTTCATGAACCCGCGGTACGGGCAGATCGGCCTCATCGCGTTCCCGATGTTCGTCCTCTTCGAGCTGCTCGCGCCGGTGCTCGAGCTCGGCGGCTACATCTACATGGCGGGCCAGGCGATCTTCGGGCACATCGACCCCGTCACGGGCGCGCTCTTCTTCGTCCTGAGCTACCTCGTGGGCTTCCTCATGTCGCTCCAGGCGATGGCCCTCGACGACCTCGGCTTCAACGCCTATCGCGGGCTCAAGACGCGGCTCCTGCTCGTCCTGACCGCGGCCCTCGAGAACTTCGGCTACCGCCAGATCCTGCTCTTCCACCGCCTCCGCGGGATGATCGACTTCGTCCGCGGCGGCCACGCCTGGGGCGAGATGAAGCGCAAGGGCTTCGCGAGCGCGCCCGCGCCGCCCGCCGCCCCCGCCGCGCCCGCCGCGAGCCCCGCCATGCCCCCCGCGACCGCCCCCTGCGCCCCCGATGGAGGTCAGGTGCCATGACAAGCGCCCGCCGGTTCCTCGCCCACCTCGCCGCCGCCGCGGTCCTCGCCGCGCTCCCGCGCGCCGCCTTCGCCGACGCCTGCCCCGACGCGCGCGACCTCCGCCGCGCCGGCGACTTCGCGGGCGCCGAGCGCGCCGCGCGTGCCTGCATGGACCTCGACCCCGACGACGTCGGCACCTGGTTCGAGCTGTCGCGGGTCGTCGGCTACCAGGGCCGCTACGCCGAGGCGCTCCACTGGGTGCAGCGCGGGCTCGAGCGCTACCCGGACGACGCCGACCTCGCCGTTTGGCGCGTGCGGCTCCTCGCGTGGATGGGGCGGCTGCGCGAGGCGCGCCTCGCCTTCGAGGCCGCCCTCGCGACCACGCCGGACATCCTGAAGGACCGCGAGACGGCGATGCTCGAGGTCGACCTGCGCTTCTGGAGCGAGGAGTGGGCGCTGGCCGGCGAGGGCTTCACGAGCTACCTCGAGGCGTACCCGGACGATCCGGAGGCGCTCCGGAAGCGCGGGATCACGTGGCTCCGGCGCGGTGACGAGGCGCACGCCGTCATGGACTTCGAGGCGAGCTGCTCGCTCGGGGGCGGGGAGATCGCGAGCTGCCGCTACGTCGACGTCCTGAAGCGGCAGCAGGCGACGGTCGCGTTCCTGCTCGAGCCGAGCTACGCGACGAGCCCGCGCGCGGACGAGGTCACGACCAGGCTCACCGGCATGGTGCGGGTCGCGGACGGCCTGCGCGTCGGCGCCGGCGCCGAGGTGCGCCACCGTGAGGCCGGCGACGACGCGCTCACCGACGTGCTCGTACACGGCGCGGCCGACTTCTGGAGCGGCGACTTCTCGGTCGAGGCGGGCGTCGGGGTGGGCGTCTCGCCGACGTTCGCGCCGACGCTGACGGCCTTCGTCGAGCCTGCCGTCGGCCTCACCAACGCGCTCTGGGCGCACCTCCGCTACTGGCGCCTGTCCTTCGAGGACGGCGGCGCGCACATCCTCGCGCCCGCGGCGAACCTCTACCTCGGCCCCGTGAACATCGAGGCGCGCTACTACCTCGGCCTCGAGGACGGCGGCGACGTCACGCACGCCGGGCTCCTGCGCGCCCGCTGGGAGCTCACGCCGGAGGTGACGCTCGAGCTCGGCGGCGGCGCCGGTACGGCCGCGGACTACCTGACGGCGCGCGACCTGCCGGCCGACGGCCACTGGCTCGGCCTCGTCGGGGTGCGCTGGGCGCCGAGCTGGCGCCACCGGATCATGGCCGGCTACGTGCACCGCGAGGAGCGGGTGGGCGGCGAGACCCTCGCGCGCCACGAGATCGCGCTCGCCTGGGAGCTGCGCCTCTGACGTGACGCCGCGCTGGGTGCAGCGCGCCACGACGTCTGCGATCGCGCCCGCCGCGTCGGCGAGATCGCGGCGTGGGCGGCACGGACCCGAACGTCGAGGATGCCGCGTCGGGCGACGATCGCGGCCACATCGACCAGACCTGCCAGTCTGACAGGAATCGCAAACTCCCGAGATTGTGGGAGTTCGCGCAGAGCGTTATGCTCCTGCGGTCGGTCCATCGTGGGGGAGAGTGACGATGAGTGAGCACCAGCATGTGCCGGCCGCACCGGTCCGCGCGGGTCGCAGCGAGAGCAGCGACACCGAGTCGACGGCGCCCCCCGTCCAGCTGCGGGCCGCGCCCGGGGGCGCTCAGACCGACCTCCAGGCGCTGATGCAGGCCGGAGGCAACCTGCAGATGGTGCAGCTCGCCGGCGAGGGGGGAGGCCCCGGCGACGTCCACGCGGCGGCCGCCCACGGCGTCTCCGGCGGCGGCGGCGCCATGCCCCACGCCGACGCGATCCAGAAGAGCTTCGGCGGCCACGACATCTCCGGCGTCAAGGCCCACGTCGGCGGGAAGGCCAGCGAGGCGGCCTCGGCCATGGGCGCCGAGGCGTACGCGACCGGCAACGACATCGCCTTCGCGGATCGCCCGAGCCTTCACACCGCCGCCCACGAAGCGGCCCACGTCGTGCAGCAGCGCGCCGGCGTGTCGCTCAGCGGCGGCGTCGGGGCGAGCGGGGACCGCTACGAGCAACACGCCGACCAGGTCGCGGACGCCGTCGTCGCCGGCAGGTCCGCCGAGCCCCTGCTGAGCGCCATGGGCGGCGGCCCGGAGGCCGGCGGCGCGGTCCAGCACAAGGCCGTGCAGAGGAACGACGGCCCGAATCAGAACCAGCAGAACGTCGGCAACCAGAACCAGGGCCAGAACCAGCAGCCCCAGAACCAGCAGCCCCAGAACCAGCAGCCCCAGGTCGACCCGTTCTGGGACACGCGCCTCGGCGCGCTCGGCCTCTCGGCCAAGGTCCAGGACCTCAAGGGCGGCTTCAGCCAGCAGGACCTCGAGACCTACATCGCGACCGTCGGCGAACCGAAGATCAAGGACCTGATCCTCACCAAGGGGCTCGGGGCCGCGCAGCTCAAGGCCAACGGCGGCGCGGACTTCTACAAGGCCTTCATCGGCTGCGGCGGCAACACCCTCGCCCACGTGGCCCAGAAGGACGGCGTGAGCGGCGGCGAGGTCAAGGGCACCCACGACGAGGACGACTTCATCCAGGTCCTGGCCGAGAAGAAGATGTATCAGGTGCCCCAATACGATCAGGGGGGCATCAACCCGATCCTCGAGCCGCTCAGCCCGAAGGAGATCCAGGGGTACCAGACGGCGATGCAGAAGTATCAGGGGCAACTGAACTTCTACAACGGCCCGAAGAACGACGACGGCAACGGCGGCAAGAAGATGCAGCAGCCGCCGCAGCAGCCTCAGGCGCCGGTCCAGAAGCAGAAGACCATCGATACCGAGCTCGAGCAGGGCAAGATCCACAGCACCACGGCGCTGACGACCGCGGGCGTCAACAAGCACGACTACGGCTTGCGCGTCATCCCGACGGGCGCCATGCGCGGGCCCGGCGTCACCTTGAAGACCACCATCAAGGGGCTCAAGGCGAACAGCGCCAAGTGGCAGAAGGAGTGCAACGAGGCGATCTGGGACGCGATCAAGAACGGCAACTTCGGCCAGAACTGGACCGGGCACAGCAGCAGCGGCGCCCAGATCGACGGCTACTTCAACGGCGGCGCCGAAGTCGCGACATTCTTCTACGTGAGCTAGTAGACGCGGCGCGCGCGACCTGCGGCGCACCAACGATGAGGCAGCATGCTCGAGAAGCTCGATGACAGCGTGGTCGACGGGGTGGGCGTCACGTGGGACGACGGTCCGACCCACGTCCTGACTCGCGTCCAGGGCCAGGTTCCCGCGATCACGTCGCTGATGAACGTCACCGCGTGGTGGACCATCCAGGCCTACGCGGCAGGCGCCGCGCGGCACCACGACCGCGCCATCAACGACAAGGGCTTTCGGTTCCCGGAGTTCCGGGAGCCCGACGACCCGGAGTTCAGCGGCGTGTTGGTCTACGACTACTTCAACCAGGTCGAGGTCAGCACCGCCGCCTTCGACCGCATGATGGCGCGCCTGCTCCGGACCCTGGTCGACGGCGCGACCAGGGACGGGGTCGAGGCCGTGACGAGCGACTGGTGGCCGGCCTTCGTCGCGGACACCGAGGCCGTCGAGGCCCGTGTCGGCTGAGAGGGCGGATGGGCCGCCGCGTGGACGCTGGCTCGGGGTCGTGGAGGCCGTGAACGCCGAGCTGGCGCCGCCGACACGGACGGGTTGACGCGCCGATCTAGCGGCGGCCGCCGGCGTCGTCTACAGTGGGGGAAATTACTCACCCACTCCCCCTCTGCGCGCGGCGGCGACGTGCCGGCGACCGTGGCGGGGCGCACCCGGGCAGGCCGTCATGACGCGCAACGCCTCGATCCGACGCGCTCTCATCGCGACACTCGCCATCTCGTGCGGCGCGCTCCCCGCGTGCGGCAGCGGCAGCAGCTCGGCGAGCGGCGACGACACCGCCGTCGCCACCGACACCGGCGGCGGCGACGTCGCCCAGGACGTCGAGGCGCCGGACACGCTGACGCCCGACACCATGGCGCCGGACACGGGCACGATCGCGCCCGACACGACGACCGCGGACACCGAGGCGCCCGCCGACACCGTGGAGATCGACACCTGCGCGGGCCTCGCCACCTGCGACGACGGCGATCCCTGCACGGAAGACACCATCGTGAGCGGCACCGCGGCCGCGTGCGACCTCGTGTGCGACCACCGCGACGTCTCGGGCGACCCGGACGCGCCGGACGACGCCTTCCTCGACACGAACTGCGACGGCGTCGACGGGGACGCCGCCGACCTCGTCTTCGTCGCGACCTGGGGCGACATGGGCGAGTGCGGCACGCGGGAGGCGCCGTGCGCGACGGTCGCGCGGGGTCTCCTGCGGGCCGCCGAGCTCGGCCGACACGGGCTCGCGGTCGCCGCAGGCACCTATCTCGAGCGGGTCGAGCTCGCGAACGGGATCTCGGTCTACGGCGACTATGACAGTGAGGACGGCTGGACGCGGCGTGACGACGCGGAGGTCGTGCTCACGTGGGGTACCGTCGATGGGGCGTTCACGTCGAACGCGCGGGTCGTGGCCGTGACGGCCCACGCGATCGTCGACGACACGGTGCTCGACCACCTCGCGATCGTCGCGGGCGACGCGCGCGCGAGTGAGCCGTCGTCCTCGAGCATCGGCCTCTACGTGACCAACTCGACCGGCCTCCGCCTCCGGCACGTCGCGGTCACGGCGGGGGCCGGGTCGGCGGGCGGCTCGGGCGTCACGGGCAGCCCGGGGCTCGCGGGCTCCCCCGGACGAAACGCGACGAACCGCGCGGGCGCCGCCACCGGCGACGCGACGACCTGCGCCGAGGGCGCACCAGCGGCGGGCGGGGCGCGCGGCGGTGACGGCGGCTACGACGGCGTGGTGGCCGCGGCCGGGACCGGTTCCGGCCCTCAGCCACAAGCAGGCACCGGCGTCCCCGCCTGCGGCATCGGCGGCGGCTCCGCCGGCAGCAACTGGGACAACCTGCCCTTCGACGACGCGAGCGCGATCGGCGGCGGCCAGGGGCCGAGCTGCACGTTCGCGTCGCGGCCCGGCGCCGGCGGTACGTCGGAGCTCACCAACCTCCGCGTCATCGGAGGGAACAGCCTCACGTTGGGTCTCGACGGGTCGGCGGTGGGTGACGGGACCCCGGGGGCACCGGGGCTCCCAGGCGCGGGCGGCGGCGGTGGCGGCTCAGGCGACACCGACACGCTCTACCGCGGCGGCGACGGCGGCGGTGGCGGCAGCGGGAGCGGCGGTGGTTGTGGCGGCGGCGGCGGCGGCGCAGGCGGCCCGGGCGGCGCGTCGATCGCGCTCGTGATGGTGGCCTCCGAGGTCGCGTTCGACGGCGTCACGGCCACGGCGGGCGCGGGCGGCGCGGGTGGCGCCGCCGGCGCTGGGGGCGCGGGAGGCGCCGCGTCCGAGACGCGCGGTCAGCCGGACGGCGGGCGCGGCACGCAGGGAGGCGTCAACCCCCACGCCGGGGTCGCGGGCGGCCAGGGCGGCCTCGGCGCGCCCGGAGCCACTGGCGGCGGGGGCGCGGGCGGCGTCGGCGGGGCGAGCCTCGGGGTCTTCGTGTGTGACAGCACGATCTCGGGCGCCCTCACCGCGACGGCTGGTGCGCCCGGCGCGGGTGGCGCGGGCGGTTACCCGGGTGGCTGGGACGGCCCCGCGGGGTTCGGCCGGGACGTCTACGAGTCGTGCAGCCTCACCGCGAGCGACGGCCAGCTCGGGTTCTTCAACGGGAACGGCAACGGGCTCCTCTGGGACGTTCGCCTCGGGCACGAGGCCACCGACGAGCGGGAGCCGGTCGCGTGCACCGGAGCCAACGTCATCCTCACGTCCTACCTCTACAACGGCACCACCGCCTGGGTCTGCGGGCCGGAGGGCGACCACGCGACGTACGCCCTGCTCGTGGACTTCCCGAGCTGGAAGGCGCAGGTCGTTCGCGACGGCGTCGTCGCCGACGGCGTGACCGACGGCACGTGTCCCGTCGGCACGGCGCTCGCGGAGGAGTTCGTGCACGCCCTCCTCTGCGTCGCGCCGCCGAGGACGACGGCCGCGCGCTGGGAGTTCCGCGGGTCGGCGGAGGGCTGGAACCCGACGAACGCGAGCACCATCCGGGTCGACGCCGACACGATCACGGAGCAGCCGACGTCCGCCGACCCGTGGCTCACGTCGCCGCCGGTCGCGATCCACCCGAGCTTCCGGAAGATCACGGTGCGGATGCAGAACGCGGCGTCGGGGAGCGACGCGGCGATCTACTTCTCGCGCGCGGGCGAGGGCCCGTCGGAGGAGCGCGTCGTGCACACGGCGATCACTCCTTACTCGCCGATGGCCGAGTACACCTTCGACATGGGCGCGCACGCGGCGTGGAACGGCGTCATCACGAGCCTCCGCTTCGACTTCACGAACGCGGGCGACGGCACGGTCATCATCGACTCGATCGAGGTCCACGACTGACGGCGGTGACGACGCCGCGGGCGGGCCCGCGGCGGCACGGGACCCCGACGAGGCCGAAGCGTGCGGCGTCCGCGCCCGCCGCGCCTACTCCGAGACGCGCGCGAGCGCCTTCTCGACCGCGTCGTTCGGCCTGAGCGCGAGCGACTTCCGGTACTCGGCCTTCGCGGTGTCGAGGTCCTTCTGCTTCTCGGCGACCTGCCCGAGGTTGTAGTGGACCTGCGCGAGGAAGGTCGCGTCCTTGTCGAGCGTCGCGGCCTTCTCGAAGTCGGCCTTGGCCGCGTCGAGGCTCCCCGCGAGGAGCGCTGCGTAGCCGCGCCCCGACCAGGCGGCGGCGACGCCCCCGTCGAGGCCGATCGCCTCGCTGAACTTCGCGATGGCGGCGGCGTAGTCCTTCGACGCCGTGAGCTTCCGCGCGGCGGACACGAGCTTCTTCGCGGCGACGGCGTCGCCCGACTCGGGCTCGCCCGCGAGGGCGCGGTCGGCGAAGCGCGTCGGCCCCCAGGCCGTCTCGGGCACCTCCTTGAACGCCGCGAGCGCCTGCTCCCGCGCGGCGCCCTCGAGCGTGAGCCGCGAGAAACCGACGATCGAGGTGTCGCCGCCCGCGGCGAGCGCCTTCGTGACGCCGCCCGGGAGGGGGCCCGCGAGGCCGAGCGGCGCGGCCGCCGGGAGGAGCCCGGAGGTCGTCTGCCCGTGCACGGCGTAGTCCGACGAGCAGGCGTACATGACCTCGGCCGAGTACGACCAGGTGAGCTTCGGCGCGCCGCCCTCGAGCGAGACCGTGACGCCGTCGAGCCGCATCGCGGCGGCCGCCTGCGCCTTGGTGAGCTCCCCGTCCTCGCACTCCTTCAGCGCCGGGTAGATCATCTCGGCGGCCGGCGCGCGGACCTCGGCGGGGAGCTTCTCGTCGACGGCCGCGAAGACGCCGTCGGCCTGCGCGCCCTTCGCGAGGTCGAACACGCGCGTGCCCGCGTCCCAGGCGCCGTGGGCGCCGCAGAAGTAGCCGCCCTCGGTCCAGTCGAAGACGAGGAGCGCGCCGGCGCCGCCGCCGAGGTCGACGGCGAGGTCCATGTCGCCGCCGTACATCGCGTCGCTGCCGGCGGGGTAGACCTCGAGCGGCTCGCCGCCGGAGAGCTCGAGCGCGCGGAGCCCGGGGCGGGTGACCTTGCCCGTGACCTTGCAGTCGGCGGCCTCCTCGCCCTCCTCGAAGCAGGCGCAGGGCTTCACGTCGACCTCCCGGTCGGCGCGCTCGACGCGGAAGAGCTCGGTGCCGTCGGACAGGACGACCGCCTTCCGCTCGGCGACGACCTCGTAGCGGCTCCCGGTGACGCTGACCCAGCGCGTCAGCCAGCCGCCGGCGCCGTCGCGCTGCCAGAGGAGCCAGTCGCCGTCGCCCTCGACAGCCACCGGGGCGGGGGGCGCGCTCGTGTCGGCCTCGGCGGCCTCCGTCGGCGCCGCGGTGTCGGCCTCGGGGGCGGGCGAGGCGGCGTCGACCTCGGCGGCGGGCGGCGCCGTGGTGGCGGGCGGCGCCGTGGTGGTGGGCGCGGCCGCGACGTCGTCGAGCGGGGGCGGGCTCTCCTTCTTGCCGCAGGCCGTGATCGTGAACGCGACGAGAGCGATCAGAGTGGCTGACGAACGGATTCGCATGCGGAGACCTGAACGTGGGAGAGGGGCTCGGCCGAGGTGTCGGCGGGGCGCGGCGGAAGATCCATCGTCCGGGGGCCGCGCGCAAGGGGTGAGTTGTCATTGTTTTGGAGCGCGATGATCGGCGGAGGGGCGCCGGGCTCGCCCTCGCGCGCCGTTTCGGGTGTACTCGGGGGGATGCGAGTCGCGGCGGTGCAGTTCAGGGCGGACAAGGCGGACAAGGCGGGGTCGCTCGCGCGGCTCGCGCGGTTCGCGGCGGAGGCGGCGGCCGACGGAGCAGAGCTCGTGGTGCTCCCGGAGATGGCGGCGACGGGCTACCTGTTCCGCGACCGGGCGCACGTGGCGCCCGTGGCGGAGGCGCCGGACGGCGACACCTTCCGCGCGCTGGCGCCGGTCGCGCGCGAGCACGGCGCGTGGATCGTGGCGGGCTTCCCGGAGGCGGCGGCGGGCGGGCGCTTCTTCAACAGCGCGGTGGTCGTCGACCCGCGCGGCGGGCTCGCGCACGTGTACCGGAAGACGCTCCTCTTCCCGGCCGACCGGACGTGGTGCGAGCCCGGCGACAGCGGCTACGTGGCGTTCGACACGGACGCCGGGCGCGTGGCGGTCGGGATCTGCATGGACATGAACGACGACCGCTTCATCCGCTGGCTCGCGAAGGCGGGGGCGCGGGCGCTCGCGTTCCCGACGAACTGGCTCGACCAGGGGGAGCGGGTCTGGGAGTACTGGGCGTGGCGGATGCGGCCGGCGCGGGGGACGGCGGTCGTGGCGGCGAACACGTGGGGGCGCGAGGAGACGACCGACTTCCGCGGGGAGTCCGCGGTGCTCGACGATCTGACGCTGCGCGCGGCGGCGCCGCCGACGGGCGACGGGGTGATCAGCGCGGCGCTGCCGTGATCGTCGCGGGGTGACGCGCGATCAGCGCGGGGCCAGCACGACCTCGACGGCCTGGGCGCGCCCGGGCTCGCACGCGACGTCGCCGGTCACCGTCGCGGGCGGGGGCCAGAGCTCCCAGACGTCGGCGTCGCGCCCGGGGACGGTGAGCGCGACGGGCTCGACGAAGGCGCGGCGCGTGACCGCGGCGACGCAGCGGCCGCTCCAGCGCCCGACGAGGCGGCCGGCGCCGTCGGGCGAGAGGGGCACGTCGACGTAGATCCCGCCGGGGTTCGCGGCCAGGTCCCGGTCCGTCGGGACGACGCGCACGGCCGCGGCGCCGGCGGTGGCGCCCGCGGGCGGGTCGACGAGCACCACGTCCACCGCGATCTCGCCGATCCTGCGCGGATCGACCACCTCGAAGTCGGCCGACGCGCCCGCCTCCCAGCCCGCGCGGCAGGGGACGGTCGCCGTGCGCGCGGCGCCGGCGAGCGGTACGACGCCCCCGCCAGCGCCCTCGGGGCTCACGGCGTCGACCCGCACGATGACCTCGACGGGGCCCGCGGCCGGGTCGCAGGCGAACGTCTCGGGGGCTGTGAAGAAGCCGAAGTCGCCGATGGGCGAGCCCCAGTTCGTCTCGAGGCTGAGGGGAGCGGTGCTCACCCCGTTCAGCGCGGCGAGGCGGTGGGAGAAGGCGCGCTGCCGCTCGCCGCGCGCGGCGCGGAGCGTGATCGTGCCGCTCGCGACGAGGTCCCGGGGCGCGCTCCCGGCGCCGTGGTAGCCGATGGCGACGGAGACGCGGCCCTCGTCGGCCGGCCACGGGCCGCTCGCCTCGTCGCAGGCGACGAGCGAGAGGCCGAGGAGGGCGACGAGCGCGCGACGCGCGAGGTCGTGGCTCATGGGCTGGCCTCCGGGGGCGTCAGGAGCTCGAGCGCGACGTCCGCGGTCACGGAGCGGGGGGCCGCGCCGCTCGGGCAGTCGAGCGCGCGGGCGATGGGCGTCACGCGCCAGGCGTCTCGGGGGAGCGCCTCGCCGTCGACGGTCACCACGAAGACCTCCGCCGTGACCCGGAGGCTCCGCTCCGGCGCGACGCAGCTCTCCCCGAAGGCCACGTCGCGCCCCACGGACAGGCGCTGGTGCAGGGTGGTGACGAAGCGGGCGGCGGCCGGGAGGTCGGGACGCTCGACCGCGACGCGCCACCAGAGGTCGACCTCGTGCCCCGCGAGGGCGGCCGGGAGGGCCACGGCGGCCGTCACGGTCGTGGGCGCGGAGAGCTCCCAGGCGGACGCGCCGCTGGTCAGGGACACGCCCTGCTCGGCCGTGGCGCCGTCGTCCGGGCAGCGGAAGGTCGCGACGGCCGGCGCGACGGTCTCGGGGATCGGGAGCCCCCCGGCGCCGCCGCGCGGCGCGCGCGGGCGGCCCTCGTAGACGCCGACGAGCTCGGCGCGGACGACGTTCCCGGCCCCCGGTCGGCACGCGAGGACGACCTCGGCCGAGCCCGAGAAGAGGTCGGTCAGCGCGACCTCGCTGTCGACGGCGGCGCCGTCGCGATCCGTGACCGTGACGCGCACCTCGAAGCTCCGCGGCCCGCTCGCCGCGAGCTCGTCCCGGAGCGCCCAGTCGAGCCCGGACGTGCGGACGGTGACCGCGACGGCGCTGCCGCTCGACGACGACGCGCCCGGGGGCGCCTCGTCGCACCCGACGAGGCCGAGGACCAGGAGCGCCGAGGCGAGCGGCGCTCGGAGAAGAGACGTCATGACGGGACCTCGCTCGGGCGAGAGGGCGCACTCCGGAGTAGGCCGGAGCCTACCCGGGAGCGCGCCGATCCCGCAACGAGCGAGGCGCCATCGGCTTCGTCGCCAGGTAACCCGTCAGAAGTCGAGCGTCGCGCCGATCTCGCCCATGTAGAGGAGCCGCGTCGGCAGCGCCGCGAAGTCGTCGAACCGCTGGTAGGTGAAGTCGAACTTCAGGTCGAGCGCGAGCTTCGTCGTGCGCCCGATGTCCGGCGCCCACGAGAGCTTCGCGCCCACGGTGTTGCCGAGGAAGGCGCCGAGCTCCCGATCGTTGGTCATGTACGTGCGCGGCTGGTCGTAGATGTACGAGTAGAAGTCGGTCGACCCCTGGAGGTACACGCGGTCGCGCAGGTTGAACGACACCGCCCGCGAGATCTCGTAGGTCCAGCCGAGCTCGGCCGTGTGCGAGAGGAGCCCCCAGTCGTCGCCGTAGAGCCGGTAGGCGAGCGACAGGAAGTGCTCCGCCGCGAGCGCGGCGTTGATGCGCGCCACGACCGACTGCCGGAGGCGGTGGTTCGGCACGTTCTCCGGCATCGCGACGCCCGTCGCCACCCGCGCGAGCCGGTACGGGCTCGACTGGAAGCCGTCGAAGACGCCCACGAAGTACGTGAGCTGCCCCACGAGCGACTTCGACAGCACCTGCGTCACGGTCGCGCTGATCGTGTGGCTGTCGAGCGAGCGGTCGAACCCCGGATCGTTCGCGCGCCCGACGCTCGACCCCGTGAACCCGTAGCCGAGCGAGAGCGTGGTGTTCCGCTGGAAGAGCTCCGTCGAGATCCCGAGCGAGCCGGAGATCGAGCTGTAGTCGTTCTCCTTCGAGTAGGTGCCGCCCCCGGAGATCGTCCACAGGCCGAGCTTCACGGCCGTGTTCGCCTGGTACTCCTGCCGGATCTCGCTGAAGTAGCCGTGCGGCGTCGCGGCGCTCACCACGTCCACCGACGCGCACGTCATGATGTCGTAGGTGACGCTCGCGCCGAGGGTGACCTGCCCCTCGTCGCCGAGCTGCCCCGAGACCGCCGTGAGCGGCGTGATGATCTCGTTGTGGTCGTTGTCCGTGTAGCCGTTCACCCGCACCACGGCCTGCACGCCCGCGGGCTTGTCCGGCGCGGGCTCGTCCGCGCGCGCCGCGCCGCCCGAGACGGAGCCGAGGAGGAGCGCGCCCCCGAGGAGGGCCAGCGCCCCGTATTTGTCCAACGTTCGCATCAGTTGCAACCGCACCCGCCGCCGCCGCCGCCGAAGCCGCCCGCGGCGCCCTCGCGGTACTGGAACATGTGCTGCTCGAGGCCCTCGCTGTGCGGGTCGGCCCCGAAGATCATCGGCCCCTTCGCGAGGCGCCCGCGCTCCCACGGCTGCACCGTCACGCACCCGCCGCTCGCGACCGCCCCCGCGGCGAGCGTCACCGCGACCACGGCCGCCGCGCCCGCCCGGCTACGCCGCCGCGCCGCGAACGCGAGCAGCCCGAGCGCGAGCAGCGCCATCAGCGCGCCCTCGGCGCCGCCGCCCCCCGCGCACCCCGGCGGAGGCGGGTCGCCGTGCTGCATCGAGCCGCCGCCCGTGAGCTCCGGGCCGACCGGCGGCGTCGTGTAGGTCCCGGTGAGGCCGCCCGCGTCGCCCGCCGCGGCGTCGCCGCCCGTGAGCGTGTCGACGGCCGTGACCGTGTCGACCGCGGTCAGCGTGTCCTGCGCCGTCGCCGTGTCCTGCGGCGCCGTGGCCGTGTCCTGCGGCGTGACCGTGTCCACGGGCGTCACCGTGTCCTCCGGCGGCGTGAAGGTGTCCTGCGGGCTCGTGTCGACCGGCGTCGTCCCGTTCGGGCAAGGGTTCGCGTCGCAGCCATACGCCGCGACCTGGCTCGGCGAGGTCAGCACCTCGCACGAGCAGCAGGCGATGGCCGCGCCGGGCTTGATGTAGAAGTTGTTGTCGTCGCAGTCGACGCCCTCGGCGAAGCCGTCGCTGTCGGCGTCCACGGGCGGCGGCCCGCAGATGTTCGAGCAGTCGTTCGTGACGCAGGCGTCGTGGTCGTCGCAGTCGTAGGCCGTCGTCCACGCGTCGCCGTCGGCGTTGTACTGCGACGGCACCCCGAGGACGTTGGGGTTGTTGTCGTTGCCGTCGATCGGGCACTTGTTGAAGTGGCAATAGCGCGACGCCTTGCCGCTGCTCCGCACGTAGCCGTCGTGGTCGCAGTCGCAGCCCTCGCCCCAGGCGCAGCTCGCGCCCGTCACGATGTCGCACGACGTGTTGCCGGCCCGCGCGGCGCCGACGCCCGCGAGCGACGCCAACCCGGCGGCCACGACCGCCGCGAACCCGGAGAGACCCAGCCGCCTGATCGAGCTCATCATGCGATCCTCCTGCGCCGCCACAGGAACATGGCGGCGAGCCCCGAGAGAAGCCCCCAGACCGTGGTCGCGGCACCCCCCGCGCTGCACCCCGGTCGCGTCGAAGACACCGAGCTCTGGCTCGGCACGACGGCGTCGGCCATCACCACGCCGTCGCCGAAGTAGTCGTTGTAGGTCGGGTCGACGGTCGTCCCGCCGTTCCCGTCGACGACGCCGATGTAGAGGTGCTTGTCGCCCTCGTCGCTCGCCGGCGCGCGCCACTGGAACGTCCACGAGGTCGACCCGCGCACGGCCGCGCTGATCGCCGCGTAGATCTCGGTGTCGGTCTTCCCGGCCGCGCGGAGCCCCGCCACGTCGACGCACTGCCCGGGCACGGCCCCCGTCGCCGCGCAGTCGAGCGGCGCCGTGAGCGACTGCCCGCCGATGGCCCCGCGCTGCCCGAGGAGCGTCGTCCCGACGCCGCTCTCCTCGCTGCACGACCCGTCCGCCGCGTACGCGACGCCGCTCGGGCAGAGCGTGCCCGCCGCGGTCCCCTGCCCGTCGACGATGTCGAGGACGAAGGCGTTCCGGTTGCACCCGCCCAGGTGCGGCGCGCAGGAGCCCTGCTTGTCGAGGCCGTAGCGCTCCCCCACGAGCTTCACGGTGATCTGGTAGATCTGCCCCGGCTGGTAGCCGGCCGAGAGGAGCCCGCCCGGGTTCGAGTAGAGCTCGACGACGAAGTCGCCGCCGCCGTTCTGGTGGCACGTCTCGCAGGTCATGCCGTGCGACAGCGGCGAGCCCGTGTAGGTGTAGCCGCCGCCGCCGCCGAACTCGGCCTCGAGGTCGAACGACGTGGCCGACGAGAACGCCGTCAGGAGCGGCCACGCGAGCGCCACGGCGCCCAGCATCGCGAGTCGGCGCCGCATCACGGGCAGTTCTCCCCGGTGGCGCCGAAGAGCCACCGCTGGATGGTCAGGTAGCGCGGGTCCGTCTTGCTCGGGAACACGTCGCCATGCTTCTCGTGGTAGATGCCGCCGGCGGCGAGCGCGAGCGGGCGCGACAGGATCTGCGGCGGGTCGTCGACCGAGCGCGCGAACGCGAAGCCGCGGCACTGCTCGTAGTTGAACGAGAGCTCCGCGTCGGTCAGCGCGGGGTGCATCCCGAGCTCGATCTCCTCGTCGCTGAGGTCCGCGCGGGCCTTGTCGTACTCCGCCGTGATGCGCATCCGGCTCGGCGAGAGGAGCTGGAGCCCCCGGTCGGGCGTCCCGTGGCACGACGGCGCCGAGCACTCGCGGTCGAGGATGGGCTGAACGGCGCACACGAAGTAGTCGAAGCTCGGCGACGGGAGCGGGAGCGGCTCGTTGTCGAGGCCGCCGCAGCCCGCGGCGAGCCAGGCGGCGCCGAGCGCGGCGGCGAGGAGGGCCCCGCGAGCGCGCGGCGTTCGATCACGGCGCATGGTGAACCTCCGGCGCGCGCGCCTCGAGCCCGCGCACCTCTGCGTCGAAGCCCGGCGAGCGGTGCACCTGCCCGTCGGGGGTGATGATGGCGGCGACCGCGCCCGGCACGTGCTTGGCGAGGAGCGGGAAGCCCTTGTCCGGCCCGAGCACGCACATCGTCGTGGCCCAGGTGTCGGCGATCTCGCCGGCGTGCGGCCCCTCGGGGACCGACACCGTGGCGGACATGCAGCCCGACGCGCTCTTCCCGGTGCGCGGGTCCACGATGTGGTGGTAGCGGACGCCGTCGATGACGACGAAGCGCTCGTAGTCGCCGCTGGTCGCGACGCCGCCGCCCGTCGAGCGCACGACGCCGAGCGTCTCGCCGCGCGGCCCGCGCGGGTTCTGGATCCCGACGCGCCACGGGCCCTTCGGCCCCTCGCCGCGGCACGTGATGTCGCCGCCGCCGTCGACCACGTAGCGCGTGATCCCCGCCGCCTCGAGCACGCGCGCGGCCTCGTCGAGCGAGGTCCCCTTGGCGTTGCCGCCGAGGTGGAGCCCCATGCCCTTCTTCGCGAGCCGCACCGTCCCGCGCTTCGGATCGAGCTCGATCTTCCGGCAGTCGACGAGCGGCAGGACCGCGGCGATCGCGGCGTCCGTGGGCGGCACGAACTTCTCCGGATCGCGTAGGTCGTAGAGCGGCGACAGCGCGAAGAACGTCGGGTCGAACGCGCGCCCCGTCGCCTTGCACGACGCGACCGAGCGCTCGAGCAGCGCCATCGTCTCGGGGCGCACCTTCACGGGCTCCCCGCCCGGATCGGCGTCGACGCGCGCGACGTCGCTACCCTCGATCCAGGGGCTCCACCAGCGCTCGAGCTCGGCCACGCGCTCGAGCGCGTCGTCGAGTGCCTTCTCGTGCGCCGCGTCGGGGACGTACGCCAGGATCTGGAACTTCGTGCCCATGAGCCCGCGCACCCGCTGCGCGAAGTGCGGGCCGTCCTCGGCGCGCGCCGTGGCCGCGACGCCGAGCGAGACGAGAGCGGCCGCCGCGAGGGCGACCGCGCCGGGAGCGCGTCGCGTCACGGGGCCGCGAGCCTCTGGACCAGGCTCTTCCGCAGGGTCTGGGCCTCCTCCTCGCTGAACCCGGGGTGCGCCTCGACGATGCGCCCCGAGCGGTCGAGGACGAAGGCGGTCGGCATCTTCGGGAGGCCGAAGCGGGAGGCGGCGTCGCCCTTCGCGTCGCGCAGCACCGTCACGTGGGGCGCGTACTTCGCGGCGAACGAGGCGACGGGCGCGTCCTCCTCGTCGACGCTCACCGCGACCACGACGAGGCCCTGGTCGCCGAGGTCCTGCTGCCACGTATCGTAGAGCGGGAGCGACTCGAGGCACGGGGCGCACCAGGTCGCCCAGAAGTCGAGGAGCACGACCTTGCCGCGGAACTCGGCGAGCGAGTGCGGGTTGCCGTCGACGTCGACGAGGCTCACCTCGGCAACCGCGCTCTGGTCGGGGAGCTCTCCCGCGGTGGGCGCCGACGCGCACGCGGTGACGAGCCCGGCCACGACGACCGCGGCGGCCGCTCCGAATAGATGCCCGATGAGATGCTTCCTCACGCGACCTCCTGTCGCTCACCCTGCCGAGACCTCGTCGCGGGACGAGGTCGGTTGGTCGTGGCCATGACCGCTGGCCAATCTGCTCACACCCCGAGTGGGTTGCAACTCGGGATACAAACGGTCACGAGCCTTGAATAGAGCGGTCGCGACGACACTGCGTCGCCAGCGGGCCGCACCTGTAACCGCTCGATATCCCAACGCGCGCCCGGATACAAAACCCAGACCGTGTGGGGGCGATCGCCGACCGCGCGGGCCGCGCCCGGCCGCGCGCTCGCCGTGGCCTTCCGCCTTGCCAGAGCGGCGGCCGCCTGACTACGCTCTCCCCCTGCGTCGCTGTCGTGGAGCCAGCGAGAGGAGAGGCCGCGTGTCCGTGTCCGAGCTATCTTTCACCCTGAACGGCGCCGACGCGCGCGTCACCCCGCGCGACGACGAGTCGCTCCTCGAGACGCTCCGCGAGCGCTGCGGGATCGCGAGCACGAAGGACGGCTGCGCGCCCCAGGGTCAGTGCGGCTGCTGCCTCGTCCTCATCGACGGCCAGCCGAAGGTGTCCTGCGCGACGAAGTCCGCGAAGGTTGCCGGGAAGGAGATCACGACGCTCGAGGGCGTGTCCGCCGAGGACCGCGAGCTCGTCGCGCGCGCGTTCGTCGCGGCCGCCGGCCTCCAGTGCGGGTTCTGCATCCCCGGCTTCGCCCTCCGCGCGCTCGCGCTCATCGAGAAGAGCCCTGAGCCCTCGCGCGACGAGATCGCGAAGGCCATCGACGTGCACCTCTGCCGCTGCACCGGCTACGCGAAGATCATCGACGCGGTCGAGCTCCTCGCGCGCGGCAAGCGCGGCGAGGCCCTGCCGCCCGTCGCCCTCGAGGGCGGCGTCGGCGCGCGCCTCGGGCGTTACCGCGGCGCGGCGATGGTCCTCGGCGACCGCCCGTACACCGACGATCTGCAGTTCGACGGCATGCTCCACGGGGCCGTGCGCCTCTCGGACCACGCCCGCGCCCGCGTCGTCGCGATCGACACGACGAAGGCCGAGGCGCTGCCGGGCGTCGTGCGGGTCGCGACCGCCAAGGACGTGCCCGGCGAGCGCTGGTACGGCCTCATCTACAACGACTGGCCGGGGTTCGTGGCCGAGGGCGAGGAGGCGCGCTGCGTCGGCGACTTCATCGCGGCCATCGCCGCGGTCGACCGCTACACGGCGCAGCAGGCCGCCGCGCTCGTCGAGGTGACCTACGAGCCGCTCCCGCCGGTGACCTCCGCGAAGGCGTCGATCGCCGAGGGGGCGCCGCAGGTGAACCCGACGCACGACAACGTGCTCTCGCGCACGGCCTTCAAGCGCGGCGACGTCGACGACGCCCTCGCGGGCAGCGCCCACGTCGTGTCGGGCTCCTTCCAGACGCAGCGCATCGAGCACCTCTACCTCGAGCCCGAGTGCGCGGTCGCGGTCCCGCGCGACGACGGGAAGCTCCACCTCTACACGCAGGGCCAGGGGATCTTCGACGACCAGCGCCAGGTCGCGAAGTTCCTCGCGCGCCCCGTCGAGGACATCCACGTCGAGCTCGTCCCGAACGGCGGCGCCTTCGGCGGCAAGGAGGACATGTCGATCCAGGCGCACACGGCGCTCCTCTCGCACCTCACGGGGCGGCCGGTGAAGCTCGCGCTCACCCGCGAGCAGTCGATCCGCGTGCACCCGAAGCGCCACCCCATCGGCATGGACTACACGGTCGGCTGCGACGCCGAGGGGCGCCTCACGGCCATCCGCGCGCGCATGCTCGGCGACTCGGGGGCGTACGCGTCGGTCGGCGCGAAGGTGCTCGAGCGCGCCGCGGGCCACGCGTGCGGGCCGTACCGCGTGCCGTCGGTCGACATCGAGGCGATCGCGACCTACACGAACAACCCGCCGTGCGGGGCGATGCGCGGCTTCGGCGCGAACCAGGCGAGCTTCGGCATCGAGACCTGCATGGACATGCTGGCCGAGAAGGTCGGCATCGACGGCTGGGAGATGCGCTGGCGCAACGCCGTCGACGTGGGCGACATGTTCACGACGGGGCAGGTGCTCGAGAAGTCGGTCGGCGTGAAGAAGACGCTACAGGCCGTGAAGGACCGCTACTACGCCGCGCGCGGCGCCGGGAAGGCCGTCGGCATCGGCTGCGGCATCAAGAACAGCGGCATCGGCAACGGCGCGAAGGAGTGGGGCATGTGCCGCCTCGCGGTCGAGGACGACGGCCGCATCTCGCTCTACAACGGCTACACCGAGATGGGGCAGGGCCTCCTCACGATCCTCCAGCAGTTCGCCGCCGAGGTGACGGGGCTCCCGGCGCAGACGTTCGTGCCGAAGGTCGACGCCACCTACCAGCTCGCCTGCGGGCAGACGACCGGCTCGCGCGCGACGCTCTTCGCGGGGCGCGCGGTGATCGCCGCCGGGGAGAAGCTCAGGGCCGATCTCGACGCCGGGCACAGCGTCTCCGACCTCATCGGCCGCGTGTACGCCGGCGACGTGCTCATCGACGACACGACGCCGCCCGACGTGCCGCGCCCGAACCCGAAGACGCACACCGCCTTCGGCTACGCGACGCAGGTGGTCGTCCTCGACGGCGACGGCAAGCTCGAGCAGGTCATCGCCGCGCACGACGTCGGGAAGGCCGTGAACCCGGCGCTCTGCGAGGGGCAGATCGAGGGCTCCGTGCACATGGGGCTCGGGTTCGCGCTGACGGAGGAGCTCCCGTGCAAGGACGGGATGCCGGTCACGTTCAAGATGCGCGACATCGGCGTCTTGCGGGCGCGGGACATGCCGCCGGTCGAGGTGATCCTCGTCGAGGAGCACGAGCCGGAGGGGCCGTACGGCGCGAAGGGGGTCGGCGAGATCGGCCTCGTCCCGACGGCCGGCGCCGTCGCGGGCGCGCTGTACCAGCACGACGGGGTGCGCCGCTTCACGCTGCCGATGAAGGACTCGCCGGCCGCTCAGGCCATCAGCGTCGGGCGGATCAAGGCCAAGTCCGACCGCTCGGAGTGGACGTGAACGTCGTTCACGGCGCGGTGAACGCGCACACGCACCTGTACTCGGGGCTCGCCCCGCTCGGGATGCCGGCGCCGGAGCACGCGCCCGAGAACTTCGTGCAGATCCTCGAGCGCGTCTGGTGGCGCCTCGACCGCGCGCTGGACGAGCGGTCGCTCGCGGCGGCGGCGCGCCTCTACCTGGCCGAGGCGCTCCTCGCCGGGACGACCTCGGTCGTCGATCACCACGAGTCCCCCGGGCTCGTCGAGGGGTCGCTCGACATCCTGGCCGACGCGGCCGACGCCCTCGGGGCGCGGCTCCTCGTGTGCTACGGCGCGACCGAGCGCAACGGCGGGCGCGACGAGGCGCAGCGCGGGCTCGCGGAGTGCAGGCGCTTCCTCTTGTCGAACCGGCGGCCGCACGTCCGCGGGGCGGTCGCGCTGCACGCGTCGTTCACGGTGTCGGACGCGACGGTGCTCGACGCGGCGCACCTCTGCCGCGACCTCGGCGCGCTGATGCACGTGCACCTCGCGGAGGACGCGGCGGACGTCGCCGACGCGCGCGAGCGCGGCTACCCGGGGCCGCTCGAGCGGCTCCTCGCGCTCGAGGCGCTGCCGCCGGGGTCGATCTGCGCGCACGGCGTGCACCTCTCGGCGGAGCAGGTGGCGCGGGCGACGCGCGACGGGCTCTGGCTCGTGCAGAACCCGCGCTCGAACGAGGGCAACCGGGTCGGCTACGGGGCGAGCCTCGGCGCGGATCCGCGGGTCGCGCTCGGGACGGACGGCTACCCGGCGCGCATGGACGACGAGGCGCAGGCCCTCGCGCGGCTCGGGGCCGAGCACGGCGCGCCGGCCGACGTCGTCGCGAGGCGGCTCGCCGCGAGCCAGGCGCTCGCGCGCACGATCTTCGGCGACGGGGTCGACGAGGACACCGTCGAGCGCGACGCGAGCGGCGCCGTGATGCGCGTGGTCGTCGGCGGGCGCGCGGTCGTCGAGGACGGGCGCCTCACGGGCGGCGACATCGACGCGATCCGCGCGGACGCGGCGCGCGAGGCCGAGGCGCTCTGGGGGCGGATGCGCGCGCTGTGACGGCCGGCTGACCGGGCGGCGGGTGGAAGCGCGGGCCGGGTTCGGCCATTCTCGCCTCCGTGATCTTCCAGCTCGCCGTCGCCCTGCTCCTCGCCACCGCGCCCCCGACGCTCCGGTCGCGCGCGGTGGACGACCGCTTCTGGACCTACGTCGTCGACCCCGCCGCCGCGCGGATCGAGCTCGTCTACGCGCGCGCGGACGGGACGCGCTACGGGAGCCTCGGCGCCGTCGCCGACGACGCGGCGGCCCGCGGCGAGCGGCTCCTCTTCGCGACGAACGGCGGCATGTACCACGAGGATCGCGCCCCCGTCGGGCTCTTCGTCGACGACGGCCGCGAGGAGGCGCGCCTCGTCACGCGCGCCGGCCCCGGGAACTTCGGGTGGAAGCCGAACGGCGTCTTCGCGGTGCGGCGCGACGGCCGCGCGGAGGTGGTCGACACGGACGCCTGGCGCGGCGCGGGCGCCCTCTTCGCGACGCAGTCGGGGCCGCTGCTCCTGTCGAAGGGCGTCATGCACGACGGCTTCGAGCCGGGCTCGCGCCACGTGAACGTGCGGAGCGGCGTGGGCGTGCGGCGCGACGGCCGCGTGGTCTTCGCGATGTCGAAGGGGCTCGTCACGTTCCACGCGTTCGCGACGTACCTCCGCGACCTCGGCTGCGACGACGCCCTCTACCTCGACGGTCACATCTCCCGCGTCTACTGGCCGGACGGCGGCGTCACCGACCGCGGCGGCGACTTCGGCGTCATCATCGCGGTCTACGGCCGGTGACGCGCGGGCGCGCGCTCACCCGAGCCGCAGCGACAGCTCGACGTCGGCGGCGAACGGCACGGACAGGTAGCCCGCCTCGGGCGACCGCACGCGGGCGAGGTAGTCCGGGCTGTCGTCGGCGTTGTCGGCCACGATGAGCGCGCCCGGGCGCAGGCGCGGCTCGAGGAGCGCGAGGACGTCCGGGTAGAGGGGCTTCGCGCCGTCGAGGAGGACGAGGTCGACGCCGTCGGGGACGTCGCGCGCGAGGGTCTCGAGCGCGTCGCCCTCGCGGAGGTCGACGAGGTCGAGGAGCCCGCCGGCGGCGAGGTTCTCGCGCGCGCGGGCGCACTTCGACGGCTCGAACTCGGTGGTGATGATGAGCCCGCCGCCGCCATCGCGCAGCGCCGCGGCGAGGTGGAGCGTCGAGATGGCGAACGACGTGCCGAACTCGACGATGGTCCGGGCGCGGGTGCTGCGGGCGAGGAGGTAGAGGAGCGCGCCGGTCTCGCGCGAGACGGGCAGCGCGATCGCGTGGAGGGCACCGTACACGCGGCGATACTCGGTGCGGCTCCGGAGGAGGCGCTGGCGCTCCGCGGCGGAGAGCGCCGCCACCTCGGGGACGGCGAGCGGGGACTGGGCGTCGGCCTCGCGGAAGAGGCGGTCGAGGAGCGGGGCGACGGGGGCGGTCGTCAGCGTGGTCATCGGCGTGGTCTCCGGGGTTCGTGGCGCGTCCTTGCGCGATGGAACGGTGCGCCCCATGCTCGGCCGCGACGATTCGCGTTTCCCCGGACCCCGATGCCGCGTCGCACAACCCCACGGATCTCGGCACGAAAGCAGCCGCGCCAGGCGCGCTCGACGGACCTCGTGGCGGCGGTCCTCGAGGCCGCTGTTCAGGTTCTCGACCGCGAGGGCGCCGACCGCTTCACGATGGCCCGGGTCGCCGAGCGCGCTGGCGTCAGCGTGGGCTCCCTCTACCAGTACTTCCCGAACAAGGCGGCGCTGCTCTTCCGCCTCCAGAGCGACGAGTGGCGTGACACGAGCGGGCAGCTGCGCGCGCTCCTCGAGGATCCGGAGCGCCCGGCGCTCGATCGGCTCCGCAGCGCGGTCGTCGCCTTTCTGCGCTCGGAGTGCGCCGAGGCCGCCGTCCGCGGCGCGCTCGACGACGCGGCGCCGCACTATCGCGACGCGAGCGAGGCCATCGCCGTCCGGGCCGAGTCGCGCGACCTCGTCGCGACCTTCCTCGACGGGGCCCTGCCGCTCGCGCCGCAGGAGACCCGAGCGCTCGCCGCGGACGTGCTGAAGACCACGCTCGCAGCGGTCGGCAAGCGGTTCTCCGAGCGCGCGGACGCGCAGGCGACCGTCGACGCCTTCGCGGGCGGGGTCGCCGACATGCTCTGCGCGTACGTGCGCGAGCTCGCCGGATAGCGCGCCGACCGCGTCGAAGGCGCCCCTCGGCACTTGACGGCGCGGCCGCGCGGGGGTAGCCGAGACCTACACGAGCCGGGAGCGTCGTCATGAAGCCGTCCGATTGCACCCTCTACAGTGGCGCCGCCGCCGGCGCCGAGGCCGCCTTCGGGGTCGCCGCCGAGCGCCACGGTGTGGCCGAGGTCAACTTCACGTTCGAGGGCCACGACGACGCCCGCACGCGCGGCCGGCGCGTGCTGACGCCGAAGGAGCTCGAGCGCGGCAACGTGAGCCTCGCCTACGTCGGTCACCTCATGCACCGCGTCTACAAGGACACGCCGCTCTTCCGGCGCCTCCTCGCGAGCATCTGGCACCAGATCAACAGCGGCGACGAGGTCTTCTGCATCGGCTGGATCCACGACGACGGCACCGTCAAGGGCGGCACCGGCTGGGGCGCCGAGCTCGCGAAGCTCTTCGGCAAGCCCCTCCACGTCTACGATCTCACCGACAAGAAGTGGTACTGGTGGCGTGACACGAGCTGGCAGCCCGACGGCGACCCGGTCATCCAGAAGGCCGCCTTCTGCGGCACCGGCACGCGCCTCATCGACGTCGACGGCCGCGACGCCATCGACGACCTCTTCGCGCGCAGCTTCAAGTCCTAGCATGCGCCGCCGGGGCGCGCGCCGAGCCATCGCCACCGCAGCGGGCGGCGGGCGCCGCCCCTTCGCGCAGCTCCCCTTCGCCGACGTCCCCGAGGCGCCGCGCGTCCCGCACGGCTACGCGGCGAGCGAGGCGCGCACCGTGCCCGTGGCGTCCGCGCCCTTCGGCCCGGTCGACGTCCACGTGCGCGTCCTCGGCGCGGGCCCGCCGCTGCTCCTCGTCCACGGCTTCATGACGTCGAGCTACTCGTTCCGCTACGTGCTCGCGCCGCTCGCGGAGCGCTTCACGGTCTACGCGCCCGACCTCCCCGGCGCAGGCCGCAGCTCGAAGCCCGACAGGAGCTACGCCCCGGAGCGCCTCGCGACCTTCCTCGGCGAGCTCGTCGACGCCCTCGGCATCCGAGGGGCCGCGTGCGTCGGGAACTCGCTCGGCGGCTACCTCTGCATGCGCCTCGCCCTCGCCGACCCCGGCGCGCTCGGGCGCCTCGTGAACCTCCACTCGCCGGGCGCGCCGACGGGGCGGCTCTGGGCGCTGCAGCTCGCCCTCCGCGCGACGCCGCGCGCCGACGCCATCGTGCGGCGCCTCGTCTGGCGCGACCCGGAGCGCTGGGTGCACAAGAACGTGCACTACTGGGACGAGACGCTGAAGTCGAAGGAGGAGCACCGCGAGTACGCGGCCCCGCTCCGCAGCCCGGACGGCGTGCGCGCCTTCTATCGCATGCTCGCGGAGACGATGGATCCGAGCGCCATGAGCGCGTTCGTGAAGGAGCTCGCGCGGCTCGACGGGCGCTTCCCCATCCCGCTCCAGCTCCTCTACGCGAAGGAGGACCCGATGGTGCCGCCCATCGTCGGCGACCGCCTCCGCGCGCTCCTGCCGACGGCCGAGTACGCGCGCCTCGAGCGCGGCTCCCACTTCGCCCACGTCGACGCCCCCGACCTCTTCCTCGCGCTCGCCCTGCCCTTCCTCACGGCCGCCGACGCGCCGAGGAGCGAGGCCTGAGCGCGATCCTCGTCACCGGGGCCGCAGGCAACGTCGGCGAGGAGGTCGTCCGCGCGCTCGTCGCCCGCGGGCTCGAGGTCGTCGCCGCCCGCCGCGACGCCCCGCCGGCGGCGCCCGCCGACCCCGCCGTCCGCTGGGCGCGCCTCGACTTCAGCGACCGCGCGACCTGGCCAGGCGCGGTGGACGGCGCCCGGCACATGTTCTTGATGCGCCCGCCCGCCATCTCGGACGTCCGGAGCACGCTCACCCCCTTCGTCGACTTCGCCCGCGACAAGGGCGTCGACCACGTCCTGTTCCTGTCCGTCGCGGGCGCCGGGAAGAGCCGCTGGGTCCCGCACCGCGACGTCGAGGAGCACCTGCGCGCGCGCGGCGACGCCTACACGAACCTCCGCCCGGGGTTCTTCGCACAGAACCTCGCGACCGCGTACCGGCGCGACATCGTCGAGGACGACCGCATCTACGTCCCCGCCGGCCAGCGGCAGCCCGTCAACTGGATCGACGCGCGCGACATCGCCGCGGTGGCCGCGCTCGTGCTCGCCGATCCGGAGCCGCACCGCGGGCAGAGCTACACGCTGGCGGGCCCCGGCGCCGTGCCGTGGTCCGAGGTCACGGACGCCCTGTCGCGCGCGCTCGGGCGGCCGATCCGCTACGAGCCCGCGTCCGTGCTCGGCTACATGCGGCACCTCTCGCGCCGGGGGCTCCCGCGGGGCGCGATCCTGGTCCAGACGCTCCTGCACGTCCTCCTCCGCTTCGGCCAGGGCGCGACCGAGGACGCGACGCTCGCGCGGCTGCTCGGCCGCCCCGGGCGGAGCGTGCGCGAGTACGTCGCGGAGCACGCCGCGCTCTGGGCGAAGGCGGGCGGCTGACCGCGCCGCGCCGCGCGCGACATCATGTAAGGCGTTGTCCCCGGCGCCCGCCTCGTGGAAGATGGCGCCTTCGCGGGGCCGGCGCCCCGGCTGGAGAGAGAGCACCTCGTGGCAACCCTCGGACTCGAAACGCACGTCGTCGACAAGGACGCCTACCGCAGCACCGTCGCGCGCTTCCGCGACGCCGGCATCGCGCTCCCGACGTTCGCCCAGCTCCGCGACCCGGAGACCATCCCGGCCGCCGTGCGCGCGCGCCTCGCCGACGTCGGCCCCGACGAGCCGCACCCGCTCAACCTCTTCCGCGTGCACTGGTTCAACGACGCCGATCGCCGCGGCACCGTCGCGGTCCCCGGCTACCTCGTGCTCCCGCCGGAGCTCACGGGCGTCAAGGCGAAGATCCTCGTCGCCCTCGGCGAGCGCTTCCCGATGATCACCGCCCACAAGGTGCTCGCGGCCTACGGCTGCCTCGCCCCGCGCCTCGTCACCGGGCAGTTCGACCCGGCCGCGCACAAGGCGCTCTGGCCGTCGACCGGCAACTACTGCCGCGGCGGCGTCGCCATCTCGCGCATCATGGGCTGCCGCGGCGTCGCCATCCTCCCCGAGGGGATGAGCCAGGAGCGCTTCGACTGGCTCGAGCGCTGGGTCGCCGACCAGGACGACGTCGTCCGCACCCACGGCACCGAGAGCAACGTCAAGGAGATCTACGACAAGTGCGCCGAGCTCGACGCGATCTCCGAGAACATCATCTTCAACCAGTTCAGCGAGTTCGGTAACCACCTCGTCCACGCCACGGTCACCGGCCCCGCCCTCGGGCGCGTCTTCGAGGACGCCGCCGAGAAGCACCCGGGGCTCCGCCTGCGCGCGTTCACCTCGGCGACCGGCTCGGCCGGCGCCATCGCGGCCGGCGACCACCTGAAGTCGGTCTACGGCGCGAAGATCGTCGCCGTCGAGGCCCTCGAGTGCCCGACCCTCCTCGAGAACGGCTACGGCGAGCACAACATCCAGGGCATCGGCGACAAGCACGTCCCGTACATCCACAACGCGATGAACACGGACGCGGTCTGCGGGATCTCGGACACCGCCACCGACACGCTCTCGCTGCTCTTCAACAGCGACATCGGCCAGAGCTACCTCCGCAACCGCCGCGGCGTCGACCCGCACGTCGTCGAGCAGCTCGGGAGCCTCGGCTTCTCCGCCATCTGCAACGTGCTCGCCGCCATCCGCGCCGCGCGCCACTACGGCTACGGCGAGGGCGACGCCATCGTCACCGTCGCGACCGACGGCTTCGCGATGTACCGCTCCGAGGTGCCGAAGATCACGGCGAAATACTTCGGCGGCTCCTTCGACGCGGTGCACGCGGGCGAGGTCTTCGGGCAGCACGTCCTCGGCAACGAGGCCGCGCGCTTCGAGGAGCTCGACCAGGCCGGCCGGCGGCGGATCTTCAACCTCGGCTACTTCACCTGGGTCGAGCAGCAGGGCGTCGCGTTCGAGGACTTCGTCGCCCGCCAGCAGGAGTCCTTCTGGCGCGGGCTCCGCTCGCTCATCCCGGCCTGGGACGCCATGATCGACGAGCTCAACCGGGAGACGGGCGTCCTCGCCGCGCTCGGCGTGCCGGCGGACGGGGTCTGATGGCCGCGCCGCGTCGCCCCGCCGAGGGCTACCGCTGCGTCGGGTGCGGCGCCGTCGTGCCGGCGGGCGCCCACCCCTTCGCGTGCCCCGCGCGCGGCGCGGGCGGCGACGTCGAGCACGCCCTCGAGCGCGTCGGCGCCGACGTGGGCGCGACGTGGTCGGCGGCGTGGGAGCCGAACCCCTTCATGCGCTGGCGGGAGCTCACCTGGGCCTACCGCTTCGGCCGCCTGAACGGGCTCTCCGAGACGGAGCTGCGGCGCATCTTCCTCGACCTCGACCGCGCCGTCGCCAAGGTCGACGGGCACGGCTTCCGGCAGACCCCGTTCGGCCCGACGAAGGCGCTCGCCGAGCGGCTCGGCGGCGCCGAGCTCTGGGTGAAGGACGACACCGGCAACGTCGGCGGCTCCCACAAGGCGCGCCACCTCATGGGGGTCGCGCTCTACCTCGAGGTCGCCGGCCTCCTCGGGCTCGACGACGGGCAGCGCCCCCTCGCCATCGCGAGCTGCGGCAACGCCGCGCTGGCCGCGGCGGTCGTCGCGCGCGCGGCGGAGCGGCCGCTCGCGGTCTTCATCCCGACCGACGCCGACCCGGCCGTCGTCGAGCGCCTCGAGGCCCTCGGGGCCGACGTGCGCGTCTGCCCGCGGGAGGACGGCGTCCCCGGCGACCCCTGCTACCACGCCTTCCAGGCCGCGGTGCGCGCGGGCGCCCTGCCCTTCTGCGTGCAGGGGCCGGACTGCGCCGTCACCCTCGACGGGGGCGAGACGATCGCCTGGGAGATGGCGGAGGTGCTCGAGAAGGCGGGCGGCGCCGCGCTCGACCGCGTGTACGTCCAGGTCGGGGGCGGCGCCTTCGCGACCTCCGTGGTCCACGGCTTCGAGCGGGCGAAAGCGCTCGGCGCGATCGCGCAGGTCCCGCGCCTCATCGCGGTACAGACCGCCGGCTGCTGGCCGCTCCCGCGCGCCTGGGAGCGCGT
Organism: Deltaproteobacteria bacterium; assembly: GCA_020632715.1. Lineage (GTDB taxonomy): Bacteria > Myxococcota_A > UBA9042 > PHBI01 > PHBI01 > JACKFA01. The sequence goes on along the minus strand of JACKFA010000007.1, from coordinate 387,777 downwards.
CACGGCGGAGGCGTTCCGGCGGCTCGAGCGGGAGGCGCCGTCGGACCCGCGCGAGCGCGCGGAGGCCCTGCTCGCCGAGCCCGCCGCGGTCGAGGCGGCCCTCGAACACGCCCGCGCCCACCGGAGCGCCTACATGGCCCCCTGGGAGACGCCGCCGCACAGCGTCGCGCACGGGATCCTCGACGACGAGACCTACGACTGGTACGCGCTCGTCCGCGGCATGCTCCGGACGGGCGGCTGGCCCGTGGTCGTCGAGGACGACGCCATCATCGAGGCCACGGGGCTCGCGCGGAAGGCGCTGAAGGTGAACGCGAGCCACACCGGCGCGGCGGGGCTCGCCGGCGCCCTCGTCGACCTCGCGCAGCACCCCGCGAGCGGCGAGCGCGTCGCCGTCGTCCTCTCCGGCGTCGCGCGCTGAGGCTCGGCCCGGCGCGTCAGCAGACGTCGTCGCGGCCGAGGAAGCGGCGCGGCGCGTCCCCCGTGGCGGCGCGGACGTTGCGGATGAAGTGGGACTGGTCGTAGTAGCCGGCCGCGAGGGCGAGCTCGGTCAGGCTCGCGCCCGGCGCATAACCGCGGAGCGCGGCGCGGAGCCGGAGGAGCGTCGCGAGCTGCTTCGGGGTGGCGCCGACCGCCCGGCGAAAGCGCTTCTCGAGCGAGTCCTGCGCGAGGTCGAGGTCATCTGAGAGCGCCGCGACGCGGACGCCCGCCGGATCCGCCGCGATCGCGGCGAGGGCAGCGGCGACGATCGGGTCCGGCGCGACGTCCGGGCGGAGCCGGGCGGTGAGGAGGGCGTCGACGTGCCCGACGCGCGCGGCGTCGGTCGCGAGGGCCGCGAGCGCGCCGCGGAGCGCGACGTCCTCGAAGCCTCGGAGGCCTCGGAGCGCGCGCGTGAGCCCGAAGAGGCGGTGGGCGCCCTCCCGGAAGAGGGCGGGCGCGGCTCCCACGTGGAGCTTCGCGATGACGGCCGCGCCGCCGGCCGCCGTGCGCATGCTCCGCGTCTCGAGGCGGACGCCCGTCACGACCTCGTCCGCGAGCGGCCGCGCCCCGCGGCGGTCGGTCATGACGGCGCTCCCGCCGAAGCGGAAGGCGAGCACGAGGCCCGGCTCCGGGAGGAGCGTGTGCGTCTCGGCCTCGCCGGCGCGGACCACCTCGAAGACGCGGACGACCTGCGCGAGCGCGGGGCTCGGCGAGAACGGGAGGACCTCCATCGCGTGACGATGGGCCGGCGTCCCGACAGGGGCAAGGGAGAGTCCCGGCGACACCGGAAATAACGCGCGTTCTTAATGGGCCAACGGCCTGCGATGCGGTCGTGCTCAACTTGTGACCATGGTCACAAGTTCAACTCGGCGCTCCGCGGCCACCTCGTGAGTTCGTCCAATCCGGGCGCGCGCGCCGTCGCTATCGTGGGCGCATGAACACGCTCACCACCGCTCTCGCGGCGCTCGCGACGTGCCTCCCGCTCGTCGCGGCCTGCGCCTCCGCCCCCGACCACCGCGACCCCGAAGGAGCCGCAGCCATGTCCCCGAACCTCGTCATCGATCTCGCCGCGAACCCCGACGTCCGCGTCCGCGTCGACGCCTTCTCCGTGCCCGAGGCGGCGCGCGCCGAGCTCGAGGTCGCGATGCACCGGAGCGCCGCGTTCCTCGCCACCCTCCCCGGCTACCGCGGCCACGTCGCCTTCGAGCGCGTCGGCGGCCCGTCGCGCTTCGACATCGTGACCGTCGCCGCCTGGGAGAGCGCCGAGGCCGCCGAGGCCGCCGGCGTCAGGGTGCGCGCCTACTACGAGGGCATCGGCTTCGACGTGCGCGAGGCCCTCGAGCGCTGGGGCGTCACCGCCGAGCGCGGCGACTACCGCGCGCCCGCGTCCCTCCAGTAAGGGCGCGCGTCACCCGCCGGCGCTGGCGTCGGGCGAGCGCACGTGCTCCCGCCGGATCCCGAGCCCGATGAAGCGGGCCGGGAGCTGCTGGAGGAGCGGCACCTTGTCGAGCAGCCGGAGCATGAGCGGCGGCATCACGGGCTCGCCCTCGCGATCCTCGCGCAGCGTCGGCGCGATGATCCGGTCGTGCGTACGTCCGGGGCTCCATGCCGCCAGGCCGGTCAGCGCGCCGCCGCGCACGTCAGTGCCGGAAGGATCCCCCCGGCGGGCGACCCGGCCGCGGGTACGCGCCCGTGGTGCCGCGCCGCGGGCGCGTCGACGGGTACGTGATCGGCCGGCTCTCGAGCGCCGGCGACGCTGGTCGCGCCTGCGTCCGCGCGCCATGCCCCCGCAGCCGGAAGCGCCCCACGAGGTCGCGGAGGCCCTCCGCGCCCGCCGACAGCTCCTCCGCCGCGGCCGCCGACTCCTCCGAGCTCGCCGCGCTCTCCTGCGTGGCGCCGCTCATGTCGTCGACGGCCGTCGCGATGGCGCGCACCTCGTCGCTCTGCTGCTCGGACGCGACGCGCAGCTTCACCATGGCGCCCGCGAGCGCGTCGACCTGCCCGTGCGCGGTCTCGAGGAAGCGCTTCATCTCGGTGGTGAGCGCCACCCCCTCGTTGGCGTTGCGGACGGACTCGTCGACGAGCGCCGCCGTGCTCTTCGCGGCCTCGGCGCTGCGCGTGGCGAGGTTGCGCACCTCCTCGGCGACGACGGCGAACCCCTTCCCGGCCGTGCCGGCCCGCGCCGCCTCGACCGCCGCGTTCAGCGCGAGCAGGTTCGTCTGGAAGGCGATCTCGTCGATGGTGCGCAGGATCCGCGCGGTCGCGTCCGACGACTCCTTGATGCGGTCCATCGCGTCGCCGAGCCCGCGCATCTTGTCGACACCGGCGGCGACGCTGTCGCGGACGCCCGACGCCGCGCGCTCGCCGCGCGTCGCCTCGCCCGCGTTCGCGACGGTGCTCTGGAGCACGGTGGTCAGCGTGGCGCTGACCTCCTCGATCGCGGCGGCGAGGCGCGTCGCGTTGCTCGCGGTCGAGGCGCTGCTGCCCGCCACGCTGTTCGCGGCCGTCTCGACCTCGTTCGAGGCCAGGGCGACGTCCGCGAGGGTCGCGTTGAGCTCGTCGAGGAGCTTCGAGACGAGGTCCTGCAGGCGCGCGAAGGCGCCGTCGGTGCGCGCGCTCATCGTCTGCGAGAAGTCGCGCGCGGCCATGTGACCGAGGATGTCGGTCGCGCCGTCGATGACGTCGTCGCGGCGGCGCGCGATCTCGCCGATGCAGAGCGTCGCGTCGACGTTCAGGAGGCGGGCGAGGGCGCCGCTGAAGGCGGCCTGGTCGGCGGGCTTCGCGCCCGCGTCCACGACGCACTCGGACATGACGATGCGGATCTGCTCATACATCGCCATGAACCACTTCGTGTGCAGGTCGATGCGGTCGTGCGCCGCGCCGACCCGCTTCCGATAGCTCACGTAGGTGTCGTCGATGACGCCCGAGGCGAGCGTCTCGAGGTAGCGCGTGAGCATCGGGCGCTGGCGCTCGACGCTCGAGTGCGTCGTCAGGATCCCGCGCGTCGTCCCGTTGCCGGTGACGTGCGCGTAGAAGCGCTCCACGACGCGCTCGAGCCAGCCCTTCGAGCGGCCCATCCAGTACTTCACGGTCTCGAGGTCGCCGTCGGTGAGCCCCTGGAAGCGGATGCTCGCGGCGAGCTCCGGGTCGCTGACCTTGACGCCGCCTCCCGACGGCGGGATCGACGTGGGGGTCCCGGCCCCGCGGCGTGAGAAGAGTTTCAAAGTGGCTGCCTCCATCAGTTACAACTGCGGGAGGGTCATCGGTCAGATCCCCCCCCGACTGTAACGAGACGCGCGAACGAACCTCGCGCTCGCGGCGAGAATGGCCGCCATCCTCTCGTTCCGTCAGGCGAATTCCGGTTTCAGAAGATCCGCACCCCGGCGAAGAGGCTCGCGAACACCCGCACGTCACCAGCGCTGAAGCCGGTCTCCGCGTCATCGCCAGACAGCAGCGGCCGCGGGAGGTCGTCGTCCTCGAGCCTCACCTCGGCGTTGCCGGCGAGACCCACGTACACGGCGAGCGCGTCGCCGAGCGGCAGGCCCACGGTGGCGCGCAGCTGGCCGAGGACCTCGTCGTCGGCGTAGTGCCGGAAGTCGCAGCCCTTCCCCGCGAGCCCGTGGGCGGTCGCGTCGAGGTCGACGTACAGCGGCCCCGCGGTGATGTGGGTCCCGAGGCCGCCGCCGAGGCGCAGGACGCAGCGCTGCGCGTCGCCGACGGCGTCCGCGCCGACGGAGATCAGCGCGTGCAGAGCGGGCGTGCCCACCCGGAGCCCGACGTTCAGCGGCATCGACGAGTCGGCCCAGACCTCGAGGTGGTTGTAGCCGTCGCGCACGATGGGCAGGAGCGCGAAGGACACGCCGTCGACGTGGTCCGCGATGTTCACGAGCCCGATCTGCGCGCCCGAGACGCTGCCCGCGATGTTGAGGAGGCCGATCTGCGCGCCCCGCACGTCACCCGCGATGTTCACCCCGCCGGACACCTGCGCCCCGTCGACGTCGCCGGCCACGTTCAGCCCGGCGGCGACCTGCGCACCGTCGACGGCGCCCGCGATGTTCGCGCCGGCGGCGACCTGCGCCCCGTCGACGAGCCCGCCCACGATGTTGGCGCCGACCGCGACCTGAGCGCCTTCGAGGTCTTCGCTCGCGACGTTGAGCCCCACGGTGACTTGCGCGCCCGACGCGAGCCCCGTCGCGACGTTCGCGCCGACCGAGACCTGCGCCCCGTCGAAGAAGTCGGCCGTCGCGACGTTCGCCCCGGTGGCGATCTGCGCGCCGTCGACGAACGCGCCGCCGGCGACGTTGGCGCCGGTCGAGATCTGGACGCCCCGGAGCGCCTCGTCCACCACGCCGAAGGCGAACGTCAGCTGCACGCCGCGGACGGCCTCGACGCGGTCGGCGACGAGGCCGAACGCGAAGCCGTCCACGAGCTGGCCATCGCCGCTCCCCGCGAGCGAGAGCCCGGGGACGAGCGAGAGACGGAGCGGGACGATCTCGGGCCACGGGAGGGGCTCGGGGTCGACGAACACGGTCTCGACGCCGTCGTCGACCGGCTCCACGACGGGGACGACGCGGGGAGCAGGGCGGGCGCCGGCGGCGGGCGCGAAGACGAGCCCGATCAGGGCCACGAGGGGGGCGGTTCGGCGCATGGTGACTCTCTCCGGGCGACGGCTCACGAGGCGGGGGACGTCGGTGGAACACCGCGCGTCCGCGAAGGTGTCACCGGGCGCGCGACGGGCGGCGATATGACCGCCGGAACGCGGTATCGTGCCGGCCATGAAGACGACGGCCCGCCCCACCCCACCCCGCGGCCCACTCGCCCGGCTCGCGCTCGTCGCCACCTGCGCGGTCCTCGCCAGCGCGACGGCGTGCGGCGACGACGACGACGGCGCGCCCGACGCCGCCGCCGACACCACGCCCGGCGACACCGCGCCCGGCGACACCGCCGACGGCGCGCTCCCCGGCGACACCGGCGGTGGCGACGTGAGCGACACCGCCGCCGCGGAGACGGACGCGGACGCCTCGCCCGGCGCGTGCGGCGTCGACGGCCCGCTGCCGGCCTTCGCGGTCGCGGCGGCGGGCGGCTTCCCGATCGTCGCGACCTGCGACGGCGTTACGGTGCGCGTGACCCCGCTCGCCGACGGCGTGGCCCGCGTGGAGCAGCTCCTCGACGGCGCCTCCGGGCCGTCGCGCGGCTGGGCGCCCGCGGGGGAGCTGGTCCCGGCCTCCGACGCGACCGCCGGCGCCGGGGGCGGGGCGCTCGTCGTCTGCACGCCGGAGCTCACGGTGCGCGTCGAGCCCGGCACCTGCCGCGTCACCGCGACGGACGGAGGCGGCGCCGTCGTCGTCGACGACGTCGGCGTCGCGCGGGCCGGCGGCAGCACGGTCCTGACGGTCGCGACACCCGCGGGCGAGCGCTTCTACGGCTTCGGCGAGCACACGGGGCCCCTCGACCGGCGCGGCACGGTCATGCGCAACTTCAACACCGACGCCTACGACACGGCGTACGGCGGCTGGGCCCCCGACGCCGACCCGCTCTACCTCGGCGTCCCGTTCTTCGCGGCGCTGCGCGGCGGCGTGGCGCACGGCGTGCTCGTCGACGACCCGCGCGACATCACCTGGGACATGGCGAAGACGGACGCCGCCCGCTGGACGCTCACGACCGCCCGCGACCGCGTCGACCGCTACCTCATCGCGGGGCCGACGCTCGCGGACGTCCTCCGCCGCTACACGGCGCTGACCGGCCGCGCGCCGCGCCCGCCCCGCTGGGCGCTCGGCTTCCACCAGTCGCGCTGGGGGTACGCGCCGGACACGTCGTTCGCGGCCGTCGGGGCGGAGCTGCGGTCGCGCCGGATCCCCGCAGACGCGCTCTGGCTCGACATCCAGCACCTCGACCGCTACCGCACCTTCACCTGGGATCCAGCGACCTTCCCCGATCCCGAGGGCCTGATGGCGGGGCTCCGCGCCGACGGCTTCAGGACGGTCGTCATCTCGGACCCCGGGCTCGCCCCGGTCGAGGGCTGGTCGGTCTACGACGAGGGCCTCGCGGCCGACGCCTTCCTGCGCAAGGCCTCCGGGCAGATCTACCTCGGCAAGGTGTGGCCCGGGCAGAGCGTCTTCCCCGACTTCACGCTGCCCGCGGCGCGCGCCCTCTGGGCCGAGCAGGTGCGGCTGAACGCGCTCCGCGGGGTGGCGGGCGTGTGGCTCGACGTGAACGAGCCGACGACCTTCCCCGAGGGCGGCGGCGGCCAGACCATCCCGGCCGACGTCGTCGCCGCCGGGGACGGCGAGGCCACGACCATGGCGGAGGTGCACAACGTCTACGCGCTCCGCGAGGCGGAGGCCACGCGCGACGGGCTCCTCGCCGCCGCGCCCGCGCGGCGCCCCTTCATCCTGTCGCGGGCCGGCTACGCGGGGATCCAGCGCTACGCGGCCATCTGGACGGGCGACGCGCCGAGCACCTGGGCGTCGCTCGCGCAGACGCTCCCGATGCTCCTGAACCTCGGAATGAGCGGCGTGCCGTTCGTGGGGAGCGACGTCGGCGGGTACTCGGGCGGCGCCACCCCCGAGCTCTACGCGCGCTGGATGGCGCTCGGCTCGGTGTCGCCGTTCTTCCGGGCGCACGTCACGAGCGGGGTCGCCGGCCAGGAGCCGTGGGCGTTCGGGGTCGAGGTGGAGGACGTCTCGCGCGCGCTCATCGAGGCGCGCTACGCGCTCCTTCCGTACCTCGAGAGCGTGTTCGCGGAGGCGAGCGAGGTGGGGGCGCCGGTGCTGAGGCCGCTCGCGTGGGACTTCCCGGCGGACGATGTCGCCGGGGGCCTCGGCGACGAGGCCCTCCTCGGGCCGTGGCTCCTCGTTGCGCCGGCGGTGACGGAGGGCGCCACGAGCCGGAAGGTGTATCTCCCGGCCGGGCGCTGGTTCGAGCGGCGCTCGGGCGCGGCGTACGACGGGCCCGCGGAGATCGACGTGGATCTGCGGCTCGCGGCCCTGCCGACGTTCGCGCGCGAGGGCGGGATCGTGCCACTGCAGGGGCCGTCCCAGACCGCCGCCGTCCGCGCCGCCGGGCCGCTCGAGCTCGAGGTCTGGCCGGCGCGTGACGCGGAGACGCGCTTCACGCTGGTCGAGGACGCGGGCGACGGCTTCGACGCGCCCGGGCTCGTGACCTACGTCCTAGGCGGTGACGCAGGTGGCGCCGTGCTCGTCGCCGAGGCGCGGGCCGGGGCGGCGGCGCCAGCGGGGCGGCAGGTGGTGGTGCGGGCGCGGCGCGTGGACGCGGCCCCGACGGCGGTCACGCTCGACGGCGCGGCGGTCGCGGCGGCGGGCTCACGGGAGGCCGCGGAGGCTGGCGAGGGCTGGTGGTGGGACGAGGCGGACCTCGCGCTCGTCGTGGGGTTCGCCGAGCGCGACGGCTTCCGGCTCGACGCGCGCTACGACCGCGCGGTGGCGCTGCCCGGGCCGCCGGTCGCGGTGCGGCTGGCGGTGAGCCTGCCGGACGGGACGCCCGAGTCGGCGGTGGTCCACGTCGCGACGGACGCGGACGGCTGGCTCTTCCACCCGCTGTCGCGGCTCTCGGAGACGCACGCGGGCGGCGTGGTGATGGTGCCGCGCGGGCGGTGGTTCGAGTACAAGTACAGCTGGGGCGACTGGTGCACGGTCGAGAAGTGGCCGGGCTGCGAGGAGGCCGCCAACCGCTACGCCTTCGGGGCCGCCCGCCCGGTGAAGGAGGATCGCGTGTTCGGGTGGCGCGCCTGGTGCGACCCCTGCCGCTGATGACGGGGCGCTGCGCCCGATCGGGCGCGGACGGCGGCGGCAAGGATGTTGACGCGGGGGCACCTGGCTTCGACCATGGCGCGATGCGGGTGATGGCGCTGTTCCTGATGATGACGGCCGCGGCGGGCTCGGCGCGGGCTGCGCCGCCGCCGCTCGCGCCGGAGCCGGTGCCGGAGGGCGGCCGCTGCGGCCCCGAGGCGCCGTGCCTCCGGGGCCTCGTGTGCCGGGTCGGCACGTGCGAGCTGGGGGGTCCGTGCTCGGCGACGATCACCTATCGCGGCGACGACGGCGCGACCGGCACGTCGCGGGTCGGATACAGCTACGCCATCGACGGGCGCCCGATGAGCCGCGTCGAGACCGGCGCGCGGGAGGTCCGCGAGGAGACGGTGCTGAGCCGGCGTGAGCACAGCCGCACGGTGACGACGTGGGACGGGGTGCCGCGGAGCGCGGCGCCGACGCGCGTGGAGACGACGGTCGAGAGCGACGAGGGCCGCGCGGACGAGGTGACCGTGGTGGACCGGAGCGGCGACCGCGAGCGGCGCTGGCTCATCACGTATCTCGGCGGCGAGGACTGCGCGGGGGAGCGGGCCTCGACGACGCGGGAGCTCCCGACGGGGCGGCTGGTGGCGCGCTCCGAGGTGCGGTGCGGCGCCGAAGGGCGCCCGACCGAGGTCGTCCGCTTCGACCTCGCCGCGGACGGGGGCGAGCGCCGGAGCGGCGGCGAGACGTGGCGCTACGACGACGCCGGGCGCCTGCTGGGCGTGGACGGCGTCGCGGGCGGCGGCGACGGGGCGAGGCGCTGGTCGTGGCGCTACCTCCGCGACCGCGCCACGGGCCGGGTGGTCGGCCGCGAGCGCGACGACGACGGCGACGGGCGCGCCGATGTCGAGGAGACCTGGGACATCGGCTGCTGGAAGACCACCCCGAGCGCCGTCGTGCAGGACCACGAGGGCGGCACGGACTGAGCGGGGCGCGGACGCGGCCCGAGACACTCTCCTGGCGATCTTCGGGCGCGCCATCCCGGCGTGCCGTCCCGTTCGGGCGCCCCTCGTGCCGCCGCCCCCGCATGGCGTGCCCGCCCGGGCGTGACCCGTAAGGGCGGCCCTCGTGGCCGCCCGCCCCCACCCTGCGGGCGCCCTCGGCGTGGCGCCCGGGCGCGCCCCCGACGTGACCCGTAGGGGCGGCCCTCGTGGCCGCCCGCCCCCACCCTGCGGGCGACCTCGCGACCTACCTCACCGTCACCTGCCCCGGCGGCGACGTCCCGCGGTTGTCGGGGTTGTAGTACTCGTAGGCCACGGTCGGCCCCGTCGACACCTTCACCGGGAAGCGGGCCCTCACCCGGAACCGCAGCCGCCACGGCGCGCCGGGCGCGAACCGCGGCACGTAGAGGATGACCTGCCGCCCCGTCAGCGTGAAGCGCTGAAGCTCCCCGCGCCCGACCGCCGCCTCGAGGTCCTCCGCGAGCACGTCGAAGCCCGGCGGCACCCCCACGTCCACGATCCCCATCTCCGCGACCCCCGGCAGGTTCGACTTCACGCTCACCTCGACGCCGACCGTGTCGTCCTTCGCGAGCTGCTGCCGGTCGTACGCCACCGACACCTCGAACGCCTCCGGCGACCCCGCCGCCGCCGGCCCCTGCTCCCCCCACGGCACGTACGACACCGCCGTCGCCGCGTACATCGCGCTCACCCCGCCCGACGGCACCAGCGCCACCTCGTTCTTCCCGACCCGCAGCGCCCGCGACGCGTCCACGAAGCGCACCACCGCGAAGTCCTCGGCCGTGAACGCCACCGTCTCCACGGTCTGCCCGTTCACCACCACGTCGACCGTCCCCGCCGTCGGCTTCGGCTGGCTCGACAGCGACGCCACCATCGCCTGCAGCACCTGGATCGTCGCCTGCGTCGACTCCCAGTTCCCGCCCGCGTCCTTCTGCCCGACGAGCCACTCGAGCCCGGGCCGCACGAGCTCGAGGTGCTCCCCCGCCCGCATGAACGCCCGCAGCGCGAGCGCCGTCACCTCGATCTGCGCGCTCTTGCCGCTGCCGTAGGTCGCCGTCCGCTGCTTCGTCGGGAACATCAGCCCGCCGTCCACCCGCGCCGCGAGCTTCGCGAGCGCGTCCGTCACCCGCCGCAACACCGCGCGGTTCTTCGCGTCGCTCCGGTCCGTCACCGCCTCGGCGAGCGCGTTCGCCACGTACGCGAGCGCGTACGGATCCGTCTCCTGCTCCCACCGCGCCGCGAGGTAGGCGAGCCCGCGCTCCACGGCCGCGTCGAGCCGCCCCCGCTCGGGCCGCGTCGCCGCGAGCGCCCACGTCACGTACGCCGACACGAGGAGCGTCGACTTCTGGAGGTCACCCCACGACTCCTGGTGCAGGAACGCCGCGTCCGGCGCGAACGATCCGTCCGGCTGCTGCCTCCCCGCGACCCAGCGCCGCGTCCGCGCGAGCACCCCCTCGTCGATGGCGTAGACCCGCGCCATGTCGTGGAACTCCATGAGCCCGTACGACGTCAGCACCAGGTTCGCCGGGGCCTCGCCGAACCAGGAGAAGCCGCCGCCCTTCACCTCGAACGTGACGAGGCGCTGCCAGCCCGCCTGCAGGTACGTGAGCGCCTTGGCCTCGAGCTCCGGCTTCGCGCGCTTCGCGTCGCGCAGGTAGCGCAGCACGAGGATGTTCGGGTACGTCGTCGACGAGGTCTGCTCGAAGCAGCCGCTCGGCATCTGCAGGATGTTCTCGAGCCCGTCGACGACCTGCGCGAACATCTCCGGGTAGAGCTTCACGAGGAGCGTGCTCGCGCCCGGCACGGCGTCGGCCGGCACGTCGACCGCGAGCGACGCGGGCTCGCTCAGCATCCCCGAGCCGCTCGTCGTGACCGGCGCCCCGTCCGGCGCGACGCGCACCTCGCGCCGCACGGCGTCCGCGACGCCCTTCGCGCCCTGCGCCCGCACCGTGAGCCGCCCGACGCCGACCCTCCGCGCCACGAGCGGCACCTGCACGCCCTTCACCTCGTTCGCCGCGAGCGTCACCTCGACGGCGGCGGGCCCCTCGAGCTCGAGCCCGCCCTCCGCCGCGAGCTCGAGCCGCACCGTCTGCGCCCCGGCCAGATAGTTGTAGACGGCGACCGGCACCGTGACGTGGTCGCCACGCGTGAGCGACGCCGGGAAGCTCACGTCCACGAAGAACTCCTGGAACACCTTGAGCCCGGCGCTCGCGCTCCCGAGGCGCCCGTCGGCGGCGCTCGCGAGGGCCGACATCCGCCAGGTCGTGATGCTGTCGGCCATCGGGATGGTCACGCGCGCCCGCCCGCTGGCGTCGGTCACCACGAGCGGGTTCACGTAGAGCGTCTCGGGGAAGTAGGAGCGCACGCGCGCCGGCGGCTCCGCGCCCTGCGGCTTCTTCGCCGTCGCGGGCGCCGTCGTCGCCTGGCTCACCGGGACCCGCGCGGCCGGCTCCCGCGGCGGCGCCATCGGCGCCTCGCGCCGCACCGCGCCGCCGACCGCGACCTCGCCGCCCCAGCCTCCGCCGCCACCGCCGTCCTCGAACGCGTCGAGCGGCATGTCCTGGAAGTCGAATTGTCTCGGCCGCGCGTGCCGCGCCCAGCGCCGCTCGCGCGTCCGCCAGACGGGCGCCAGCGCGGCCTCGAGCCCGAGGTCGGCGACGAGGTCGTCGGCGGTGTCGAAGGCGCCGTCGAGCCCGGCCGAGCGCACGGCGCCGTACGTGACCGCGGTGTCCTCGAGGTTCGCGTCGACGCGCAGAGGCTGCCCGAAGGCGTCGCGCGTGACGCCGTTCACGAGCCCATTCGCCGCGAGGATCCGCTTCAGCTCCCGCCCCGACGGCTCACGCCAGCTCTGCCGCACCCACGCCGTGACGCCCCGCTGCCAGCGCCCCGCCTGCCGCGCGAGCGCCCCCTGCCAGACCTCCTGGCTCGCCGCGACCTCGACGGCCCGGCTGTCCGCCCAGCGCGTGTGCAGGTAGAGCGTCGACGCCGCCCCGGCCAGGACCCGCGCGGGCAGCGCCGCCGCCTCGTTCTTCGGGGCGTCGTCCGGCGGGAAGAAGGCCGCGTCCGGCTCGAACGCGTGGATCTCGACCTTCGGCCGCATGATCTCCTGCTCGAGCAGGAAGAAGACCTCCTCCATCCCGGGCCGCAGCTCCGACAGCGCGAACACCGCCTCGTCGACGACCCAGAGGCCGAGCGCCGCGAGCACCGGGTGGCCGGCGCCGTCGGTGACCTCGAGGTCGATCGTCGCCTCCTCGCCGGGGCGGAACGCGCCCTTGCCGGGGGTGACCGCGACGTGCAGATCGTCGGCGAGGCGCACGATCATCGGGCGCGTGTCGCCGTAGACGTTCATGTCCGCCCCGATGACGTAGGCCGTCGCGAGCACGGTGCCCGCCGCCCACTCCGGCAGCGTCGTCGCGACCGAGCCGCGCCCGCCCTGCATCGGCGCCGTCAGCGTGACGATGGTCTGCCCGTCCTTGACGAGGTCCACGAACACCTGCGGGACGGACGCCGTCGCGAGGACCTCGAAGGACACGCGCTGCCCGGCGCGCGGGGACGGGTCGGACGGGCGCAGGAGCACGCTCGTCGCCGCGCCGTCCGTCCCGAGCGTGACGCGCTGCGTGAGCCGCGCCCCGTCGCGCGCGGTGACGACCGCCTCGAACCCGAGCGCGCCGCTCGGCGTCGTCCGCCAGGTGGCGATCCCGTTCGCGTCGGTGACGACCTCGGTCGGCGCCGACCGGAGCGCCGGCGCCGAGAAGGCGACCTTCGCGCCCTCGACGGGCGCGCCGTCCACCGTGGTCACGAGGAAGTAGACGGCGTTCTCGACGCCCTCGACGAGCCGCCCCGCCTCCGGCACGGCGACGAGGCGCAGGCTCTCGGCGGCGACCGTGAGCGCGCGCCGCCCCTCCTGCGTCTGGCCGGCGGTGTCGGCGACGCGCGCCGTGAGCGTGACGGGCGCGGCCCCGGCGAGGCGCGGCGAGCCGACGAGGGCGGCGGGCAGCGCGAGCTCGAAGGCCTTGGCGCCCGCGTCGTCGAGCTTCAGCTGCATGCGGGCGAGCTCACGGGGTGCGACGTCCACCGTCGCCGCCGAGAGCTCGACGGTCGCGCCGCGGAGGGCCTCGCCGAAGAAGTAGCGGCCGCTCACGACGCCGCGCACGACCTCGCCGGGCTTGTAGGTCGCGCGCTCGGTCGTCACCTCGACCTTGAACTTCGGCAGCACGTAGGGCTTCACCTCGATGGTCCGCTCGGTGGCGGTGTCGCCGAGCTTCGCCTCGACGCGCCAGCGGCCGGTGTTGACGAGGCTCGCGATGGCCATCTCCGCCGCGAAGACGCCCTCGGGGCTGGTCTTGCCGCGCCGCTGGTACACGCGGTTGTCCCGGGCGTCGAAGACGCTGATGGTGACGGCCTCGCCGCCCGCCGCGCGCCCCTCGCCGCGGCGCCGCGCGAGGAGGCGGACGTGCGCCGTCTGGCCCGGCTGATAGAGGGGCTTGTCGAGGGAGAGCAGGAGCTGCACCTCGCGCGTGGCCTCGACCTCGTAGCTCGCCTCGGCGTCGCCGCTGTCGCTGCGCGCGGTGACCTCGAGGCGGAGCGTCCCGGCGGCGTCGCCGGGCACGCGCATGGCGAGGGACGCGGTACCGCCGGCGTCCGTCGTGCCCTCGGCGGCGGCGAGGACGGTGGCGCCCTTGCCCTCGGCCTTCACGAGTCGCGCGGTGACGGCGACGCCCGCGAGGGCCTCCTCGCAGGGGGCCGCGGCGCAGTTGGTGCTCGTGACGCGGACGGCCACGCGCGGGGACCAGGTGGCGCCGGCGAGGACGGTCGCGTCGCCGAGGAGGAGGAGTCGGGGCGTGCGCAGGAAGGTCGCGACGACGCCGACCCAGCGCTTGCCGGCGCCGGCGACGCCGGGGTCGACGAGCAGGCGCAGGTCGCGGTCGGCGGTCTTCCCGCCGGGCCGCGGGAGCACGACGCGGGCGGTGGCGCCCGGGGTGAGGGCGAGCCAGCGGGCCGCGCCGGAGGAGCCGCGGGGCGCGAGGAGCGTCAGCGTGACGCTCGCGGGGGCGCCCGAGCCGGCGGTGATGGCGAGCTCGAGGCCGCCGTCGACGGGGCGCGCGGCGATCGAGGCGCCCTGACCGAGGGCGTCGGGCGTGAGGCGTTCGGCGCTGAGCGCGTGGGCGGGCGCGGCGTGCGCGACGAGGGCGCACGCGACGAGGAGGGAGAACGACGTTGCGAGCGACGAGCGCGACGAAAGCGATGACATCGGGGGCTCCCGGGCGGGGGACAGGCTCCATACGCCCCACCGGGAGAAAAGTTCTGATTCCTTCGCGGCGTCGCGCCACGACGCAGAGACCGTGCGAGTCGCGAGAGAGGGCCTCGCGCCAAGGCGCCAAGGCGCCAGGAGGGCCAGCACGGAGCCCGCCCTCTGCGCCTTTGCGCCTCTGCGCGAGGCCCTTCCGGTCGTGGGCCCCCGAGGACGCCGAGTCCAGCTAGGCCGAAGCATCTATGCGCTACAGGCTCCTAGACCGCGGCCGCGCCCACCCAGGTGGTGGCGCCCTGCGCGAGCAGCGCGTCGGCGATCGCGCGCGCGATGAGCGCGTGCGTGAGGTCCACCTCGGCCTTCGCCGCCCCGATCACGGTCGCCTCGGGGTCATCCGCCGAGAACGTCACCGCGAAGCCGTCGCCCGAGAAGCGGATCTCCGCGCCGTCGGTCACGACCGTCGCGAGCTTCCCGCCGACCCGCAGCGTCACCTCGGCCGCCCCCGGCCGCCCGCGCACCACGTAGCCGTCGTGCCGCGGGTACTTCTCGAGCTCGCCCAAGGTCCCGAAGAAGCGCGGCTTCTTCACGTAGGGCCCGCCGTCCTCGGGGCAGAACACGTCGCAGTTGCCGCACTCGTTGCAGAAGTCCGCGAAGTTCGCGATCTGGTGCTTCTGGCCGAGCACCATCGCCCCCTCGGCCGCGACGTCGAAGCCGCCGAGCGCGTTCGGCGCCGCCTTCACGACCGGGATCCGCTGCGGCGGCATCATCAGGAGGAAGTTCGCGTCGTTCGGGCAGACCGGCACGCACTTGTCGCAGGTCACGCACTCGAAGAGCCAGAGCTCCGTCCCGAGCTTCCGCGGGGGCTTGTCGTTCTTCGCCTTGCCGTAGCGCGCGTCCTTCTCGAGCGCCGCCGTGTAGTGCGCCGTGTTCAGGAGCTTCGCCGCCGACACCCAGCTCCGGAGCTCGGGCCCCGCGGCCTCCGCGAGGTCCTCGTCGTGCTCGAGGGCCTTGGCGCAGCGCGCCCGCCGCTCCGCGTCGCGGACGCCGAGCGCCAGCGCCTCGTCGCCCTTCCCGTAGGCGCGGAGCACGTAGCCGTCGAGGTCCGCGGCGCCCACCGCGTCCATGCGGCTGCACAGGTCCTTGAAGTAGCCCTCGGCGCGCCCGTAGCCGCCCGGCTGCAAGAGGTCGCTGCACACCGTGATGGGCGTCAGCCCCAGCGCCACCGCGTCGGGGAAGTTCTTCCGGTCGATGCCGGCCGAGAACGAGATCGGGAAGCGGTCGCCGAAGACCTCGCGGAACTTCGCCACGAGCTTCATCGCGAGCACGTGCAGCGGCGGCCCCGACAGGTACATCTCCTTCTCGCTCGCCGGGAAGAAGTCGCGGTGGTTCTCGCACACGAGCGTGTTCGTGAACTTCACGCCGAAGCCGAGCCCGAGCCGCGCCGCGGTGTCGCCGAGGCGCCCGACGAAGCCCTGCACCTGCGCCCAGCTCGCGTCCTTCTCGAACGCCGAGTCCGGCACGTGCACCTCGTGGTAGCCCATGTCCGCGAGCAGCCCGCGCACGACGGCCGGCCCGAGCAGCGTCGGGTTCAGCTTCACGACGCAGTTGAGGCGGTTCTCGCGGAGCAGGAAGTCGATGATCTTCTCGATCTCGTCGGGCGGGCAGCCGTGGAAGGTCGAGAGCGTGAGCGTGTCGGAGAGCTTCGTCCGGAACGGGAGGTCCCGGAGGTGCGCCCAGTCGTCCGGGATCTCCGCGCGGAAGCGCTCCACGAGGGCGCTCGCGTCGCCCATCCCGCGGATGAACGCCTGCACGGGCTCCGACTGGATCCCCTTCAGGTCGTAGCCCACGCTCATGTCGAAGACCACGTCGTCGAAGCCCGGCGCGAGGTCGATCTGCCCGCTCGCGCGCAGCATCTCGATGAGCATCGAGCCCTTCACGTACTCCTCGAGCGACTCCGCGAGCTTGAGCTCCTGCGACCACTCGACGTTGTAGCCGATGGTCTGCATGTCGATGCACGGCCGCGGGATCTGCAGCTCATCGAGGATCTGCACCGTCTTCAGCTCGAAGATCCGGCACCCCGCGAGCCACGAGAGCACGAGGTTCTGCGCCATCTGGGTCTGCGGGCCGGCCGCCGGGCCGAGCGGCGACGACGCGCGGTGCCCGTGGAAGCGCACGCTCGTGTCGTGGGCCGCGGACCCCGTGACGAGCTTCTTCTTCGGCAGATCGAAGATCGCGTCGCCGCCGGCGAGCTCGGTGAACGCGCGGCGGACGAGGGTCGCGAACGGGATCGGGTGCAGTTCAGCCATGCGCGCGAGGCTAACCGCCCGCGCGCCGGCTGTCGACGCCGTTGTCCGCGCGCCGCCTCAGGGCGTCGCGGCCGCCGCGGGCGCCGCCTCGTGCGCGAGCGACGAGCACGCCGCCGGCCCGATGAGCACCGTCTCGACGCGGCCGTCCGCGCCCACGATCACCGCGCGCGGGATCGACCACGCCCCGTACGCCTCGTGGAGCGGGTACGGGTGCGCCTCGATGGCGACGCGCTCCGGGAAGGGCGCCGTCCACGTCGGGAAGAACGCCTCGAGCATGTCCGGCCGGTCGCGGCTCACCGCGACGACCGGCAGCCCGCGCGCCTGCGCGCCGGCGAGGACGTCGGGGATGACCCCCTTGCACGGCTTGCACCACGTCCCCCAGAAGAAGAGGAGGTAGCCGCGGCCGGCCTTCGGCGCCTCGCCCCGCCAGAACTCGAGCCCCGCGAGCGACGGCGCGGCCTCACCCGGCTCGGGCGGCACGTGCGCCGCGGCCGCTGGCTCCGGAGCCACCGCCGGCGCCGCCGCGACCGCCGGCCCCGGCTCGGCCTCGACGGGCGCCTTCGCAGTCGCACACGCCGTCGCCGCAACCAGCCAGAACATCGAAACAATCCACGTTGTGCGCCGCACCATGTCTCCCGGGAAGCGGGCTGCCGCTACGCCGTGCGGGCGATCGGCCTCCGCCGACACGCCCTCGGCGCCGCGCCCCACCCTACCGCGTTCCCGTCGAGTCGCGCGAGCACGGCGTCGGCGGCCTGTTCTCCCGTCTCGGCCGCGCCGTTCATGTAGCCCTGGTGCTCGCGGCTCGTGTGCTCGCCGCAGAAGTACATCGCGCCGACGGGCTCGATCTCGGCGCCCGCGATCCCCGTCCACTGCCCGACGCGATACGCGCTGTAGCTCGCCTTCACGGTCGGCACGCTCGGCCAGTGCTTCCGCACGCCGGCGCCCGCGAGCTGCCCGCGCGCCCCCGGATAGAGCGCCTCGAAGGGCGCCATGAAGCGCTCGACCTGCTCGGCGACCGTCCCCTGGCCGAGCGAGATCCCCCGCTCGCCGCCGGTGTAGTCCGTGATCACCGCGAGCGGCGTGTTGCGCTGCCGCGTGGCGTCCCACGTGGTCTGGTTGTCGACCTCGAGCACCCCGTCGCCCGAGAAGCCCGCGTCGCGCCAGAACGGCGTCCTGAACGGCACGAGCAGCTTCGCGTTCGAGCCGTAGCCGAGCTCCTTGATGGCGCGCCACTTCACCGCCGGCAGCTCCACGCGCAGCTCGAGGTCGCGGAGGATCGTGAACGGCAGCGCCATCACGACGACGTCCGCGGGGACGTCGGCCGCGCCCCCGCCGAAGGCGTCCTCGAAGGTGAGGACGTAGCCGCCGAGCCCGTCCTCGCGCACCGCCTCGAGGCGCTTGCCGTAGTGCACGCGGTCCTTCAGGCGCCGCGCGAGCGCCTCGGGGATCCGCTCGACGCCGCCCGGCAGCGTGAAGACCTCGTCCGACTCGACGATCGGCCGGATGGTCTCCGGGTCGTCGACGCCGAGCTCGAGCACGAGGTTCAGCGCGCTCTGCTCGCCGACGGGCATCCCGTACTCGGTCGTGTAGATGGCCTCGAGCGCGACCGACACGACCATGTCGCCGCCCGCGCCCTCGAGGAACTCGGCGACGCTCTGCCGGTCGAGCGTCTCGGCCCCGGCGGGCGTCGTGTAGCCGACGTCGTCGCCGCCGTCGACGAGGGTGTCCCGCGCGGCGCGCACGGCGCGCGCGACGGGCTCGAAGCGCGCGATGATCTCGGCCTCGCGGTAGCGGCGCCCGCCGATCACGTAGGGGCGCTCGAGGTCCGCGCGGTCGTCGCGCGCGTCGATGAGCTCGAGGCCGAGCTCGCGGACGTGCCGCAGGAGGGCTGTGTGCGTCGAGTTCACGAAGGAGCCGCCGAGCTCGACCGCGTGCTGCTCGAAGCCCGGCCAGAGCCCGCGCGGGCTCAGCATGCGCCCGCCGGGGCGCCCCGACGCCTCGTAGACCTCGGCGTGGACGCCGGCGCGCGCGAGGCGATCGCAGCACGCGAGCCCCGCCATGCCGCCGCCGACGATGGCGATCCGGAGCCCGCTCGCGGCGACCGAGCGGTCCTTCGGCGCGGCGGCCCCCGTGGAGGCGCAGCCCGCGCCGAGCTCGAAGGGGAGCGCGGTCGCCGCGGCGAGGGCGCCGACCTGCCCGAGGAAGGCGCGCCGGCTCGCGCGCTGGGCGTTCGCGGCCTCGAGGCGCTCGAGGGCCGAGGGGCCGCCGCGCGCCGCGGCGTGGTGAGCGGCCAGCCACCGGCGGAGACGCGCGAAGTCGAGTCGGCTCATGACGGCGAGGTTAGCCCGGGCCGCCGCGTCGATCCACCGCACCCGGCCGGTCGCGGCCGCCGCCGCGCCCGCGGCCCGCCGGCACGCGCCTTCCCAGACGTCGGCCCAGACGCTATCCTCGCCCCTCGCGGGAGGTTTTGGTTCGTGGCGGGACCGGACGACGACACAGGGACGCTCTTCGTGTCGCCGCGGCGCCCCCGGCCGCGCCCCGTGGCCCGTCTCCTCGGCGCCGTCGGCCACCGCGCGGCCCGCCTCCTGAACGCCGACGCCTTCGACTGGCGTCTCGGCGGCCGCCCGGCGAACCCGCTCCGGCTCGCGCTCGACGCCCTCGACGCCCGCGTCGGCGGCCTCGATCCGCGCGTCCCCCGCGAGTACCTCGGCGTCCTCGGCGCCGCCTCCCGCGGCTCCGACCTGACCTCGGTGCAGTCCCCGGTCTTCGCCGCCCGCCACGCCGCCGCGCGCGCCGCCGCCGCCGACCGCCGCGCGCGCGGCCTCCCCGTCGACCCCTTCACCCCCGACGGCGACACCTGGGCCTTCACCGTCCCGAACCTGCCGCTCGTGCGCTTCCGCGGCCCCCACGCCGTCGACACCGGCGGCCGCGCGCCGCCCGGGCCGCTCCTGCCGATCTACTGCGTGCAGGGCGCGACCGCGCTCCGCGAGGTCTTCACCGGGCCGAACTTCGACCGCGGCGCGGTCCCCTACCACGTGCTCGCGCAGGCCATCGGCACGCCCAGCGTCCCGGCCACCGACGAGGCCCACGGCGCCGGCCTCTTCGCCGGCCGCATGACCCGCAACGCGACCTGGAAGGACGACCGCCGCCTGAGCCTCCGCCTCGTCGGCGCGAAGGCCCTCGACGGGCTCCTCCCCGGCATGGTCGCCGCCCTCGACGAGATCGTGGCCGAGATCGACGCGTTCGTGAGCGCGCGCCCGGGCGAGGTCATCGACGGCACCGTGCTCATGTCGCGCGTCGCCTTCCGCATGATCCTCCGCGCCGCCTTCGGCGCCGTCGACGACCCCGCCTTCGACCGCCTCGGGCAGCGCCTGCGCGTCGCCGTCCGCGAGGTGCTCCACTACTTCTCGACCGCCCGCTACCTGACCCACGCCCGGGCCATGATGCGCTCCGTCGGGCGCGCCAAGGCCACGCTCGCCGAGATGGGCGCCCGGATCCGCGCCCTCCACGCGGCCGGCGCGCTCGACCCGGCCGCCGCCGACACGCCGCTCCTCCGCTACGTCCTCCACGGCGCCGACGGCGAGGGCCCGCCCTCCGACGACCGCCTCTACGCGCTCCTCGTGCCCATCCTCTTCGGCGGCCACGAGACCACCGGTTACGCGCTCGCCTGGACGCTCTACCACCTCGGCCTCGACCCGGACCTCGAGCGCCGCTACCTCGACGAGCTCGCCGCCTTCGAGCGGGACCACCCCGGCGAGCCCGCCGGCCTCGCGCTCGTCGACGAGCGCCCGCTCCAGCAGGCCCTGATCTACGAGATCGGCCGCCGCTACCCGCCCGTCGTCGCGTCGGCGCGCATGGCGCTCGCGCCCGGCGAGATCGGCCCCGACCCGGAGACCGGCATCGGCGCGTTCCGCTACCCGGCGAACGCGCTCTTCCTCGCGGAGATCACCTCGGCGCACCTCGACCCGCGCCGCTACCCCGACCCGCTCCGGGTCGACGTCGACCGCTGGCTCGCGGGTACCGCCGGCCTCCCGCGGGCCGAGGCCGGGCGCGCCGTCCGCGCGCGCTACATCGCCGCCGAGAAGCGCTTCGACTACGTGCTCTTCGGCGCCGGCCCGGCGAAGTGCCTCGGGCAGGCGTTCAACCAGCTCGAGCAGAACCTCGTCCTCGACGCGCTCCTCGGGCGCTTCCGCTTCGAGCTCGCCGACCCCGGGCGACCGGTGCGGAAGACGCGCGCGGCCATCAGCGGCCCGGAGCCGGGGAGCGTGGCGGTCCGGATCCGGCGGCGCGCGTCGTGAGCGGCCCCCCGCCGCCCGAGGACGACGCCGCGCGCTGCGTCCACCAGGCGTTCGAGGCCCGCGCCGCCGCGGCGCCCGAGCGCGTCGCGATCGTCGGCGATGGCTTCCAGCTCCGCTACGGCGCGCTCGACGCCCGCGCGAACCAGCTCGCGCACGCCCTCCTCGCCCGCGGCGTCCGGCGCGGCGACCCCGTCGCGGTGGGTGTCGAGCGCTCCGCGTGGCTCCCGGTCGCGATGCTCGCGGTCTGGAAGGCCGGCGCCGCGTGGGCCCCCCTCGACCCCGACCACCCCGACGCGCGCCTCGCCCTCGTCGTCGCGGACGCAGGCGCGCGCCTGGTCCTCGCCGAGGGCGCCCTCACGACGCGGCTCGGGGCGGCGCTCACGACGCCGGTCGTCCCCCTCGACGACGCGCTCCTCGCCGGCCTCCCGACGTCGCCCCCGCCGCCGCCGACGCCCGGCGACCTCGCGTACCTCATGTACACGTCGGGCTCGACGGGGCGCCCGAAGGCCGTGCTGGTCGAGCACGCGCAGCTCGCGGCGCGCCTCCCGTGGTCCCCCTACGCGCGCCTCCTCGGCGAAGACGACGTGCTCGCCGCGATCACCGCGGTGTCGTGGAACCCGTCGATCTTCGAGACGCTCTACACCCTCGCGCGCGGCGCCCGCGTGGCGCTCGCGAGCCGCGAGACCGCGCGCGACCCACGGCGCCTCGCCCGCTTCCTCGACGAGCACGGCGCCACCTTCCTCCGCGCGGTGCCGTCCCTCTTCCGCGGGCTCCTCGACGCGGGGTGGCGCGGGCCCGCCACCATGACGCTCGTGACCCACGGCGAGGCGCTCCCGCCGGCGCTCGAGGCGCGGCTCTCCGAGGGCGGGCGGCGCGTCTGGAACACCTACGGCGCGACCGAGGCGTCGGTGTTCAGCGTGGTCGCGCTGGGGCCCGACGGGCGGCCGACGGTCGCCGTCGCGGCGCCGGGGGAGCCCGGCCTCCACGTGCTCGACGACGCGCTCGCCGCGGTGGGCGTCGGCGAGGTCGGCGAGATCTGCGTCGTCGGCCCCGTGGTCGCCCGCGGCTACCTGAACGACGCCGAGGCGACCGCGCGGTGCTTCCGCGAGTCGCCCTGGGGGCGCGTCTACCGCACGGGCGACCTCGGGCGCGCGCTCGCGGGCGGCCGCGCGGCGCTCCTCGGGCGCGCGGACAGCCAGGTGAAGATCCGCGGGCAGCGCGTCGAGCTCGGCGAGATCGAGGCCGTCCTCGCGACCTGCCCGGGGGTGCGGCGCGCGGTCGTCACGGCGCGCGCGGCCGGCGCGGGCGGCGATCCGCGCGTCGTCGCCTACGTCGTGGGCGACGACCTCCCCGATCTGCGCGCCTGGATCGCCGCGCGCGTGCCCGGCCACCTCGTCCCCGCCGCGTTCGTGCGGCTCGACGCCCTCCCGCTGAACGACAACGGCAAGGTCGACCGCGACGCCCTCCCCGCCCCGGAGGCGGCGACCTCCGGAGACGCCGCCCCCGCGCCGCCCGCGACCGCGACCGAGGCGCGCCTCCTCGCGCTCTGGACGGCGCTCCTCCCGACCGCGCCGCGCGGCGTCGACGACGACCTCCTCGCGCTCGGCGCCCACTCGCTCCTCGCCGCCCGCGTGGCCGTCCGCCTCGAGGCCGACCTCGGGGTGTCGCTGCCGCTCGACGCCTTCTTCGCCCACCGCACGGTCCGCGCCCTCGCCGCGGCGGTCGACGCCGCCCGCACCGCGGCCGACGCCCCGGCGCCGCTCCCGCCGCTCGCGCCGACCCCGGGCGACCGCGGCCCGCTCTCGTTCGCGCAGGAGCGCCTCGCCTTCCTGCACCGGATGGCGCCCGACGACCCGGCCTACGACCTGCCGCTCGCCCTCGAGCTCACGGGCCCGCTCGACGCCGACGCGCTCCAGGGCGCCCTCGACGACCTGGTCCTCCGCCACGAGCCGCTCCGCACCGCGATCGTCGTGGACCCGGGCGGCGACTTCGAGCAGCGGATCGCGCCCGCCGACGCCGCCCGCGTCGCGCTCGCGGTCGAGGACGTCGCCCCCACGGCGCTCCCCGCGCGCCTCACCGCCCTCGCGCTCGCCCCCTTCGACCTCGCCCGCGCCCCGCTCCTCCGCGCGCACCTCCTCCGCGCGGCGCACGACCGCCACGTGCTCCTCCTGAACGTCCACCACGTCGCGAGCGACGGCTGGTCGCAGGCGCTCCTCCGGCGCGAGCTCGGCGAGGGCTACGACCGCCGCCGCGCGGGCGCCGCGCCGCTCCCCGCCCCGCGCGTCCGCTACCTCGACGTCGCGCGCTGGCAGCGCCGCCACCTCGCCCCGGGCGCGCCTCGCTCCGAGGCCCTCCTCGCCTGGTGGCGCGAGCGGCTCGCGGACCTCGCCCCGGTCGAGCTCCCCGCCGATCGCCCGCGGCCGCCGGTCTTCGCGTCGCGCGCCGGGCGCGCCCGCGCGGCGGTCGACGCCGCGCTCGCGAGCGCGCTCCGCGGCCTCGCCGACGCGCGCGGCGCGAGCCTCTTCATGGTGCTCCTCGCGGGGCTCTGGGCGCTCCTCCATCGGGAGACCGGGGAGGCCGATCTCGCCGTCGGCGCGCCGTTCGCGGGGCGCGCGCAGCCCGAGACGGAGGGCCTCGTCGGCTTCTTCGTGAACACGCTGGTCCTCCGCGCCGAGGTCGACGGGGCGGGCTCGTTCGCGGCGCTCGTCGACGTGGCGAAGGCGACGGCGCTCGCGGCGTTCGCGCGCTCGGAGCTGCCCTTCGAGCGGCTCGTGGCCGAGCTGAACCCGACGCGCGATCCCTCGCGGCACCCGCTCGTGCAGATCGTGCTCGCGATGCAGAACACGCCGGTCGGCGAGGCCGCGTTCTCCGGGCTCACCGCGACGCGCCTGCCGCTCGACGCCGCCACGACCCGCTTCGACGCCGAGCTCCACGTCCGCGAGACCGATGGCGGCGCGCTCGACCTCGAGCTCCTCTACGCCGAGGCGCTCTTCGACGGCTGGCGGATGGACGCGCTCCTCGCGCGCCTCGCGCGCCTCCTCGCGGCCGCGGCGGCCGCCCCGTCGACCCCCGTCGCCGCGCTCCCGCTCCTCGCCCCCGACGAGCGCGCGCGCCTCCTCGAGGGCGGCGCGGACGACCCGGACGCCACCCCAGCCGGCACCGACGCCCTCCTCCACGAGCTCTTCCGCGCCCAGGCCGCCCGCGCGCGCCTGCCGCGCTCGCGGTCGGCGGCCTGCGCCCCCTCACCTACGGCGCCCTCGACGACGCCTCCGACCGGCTCGCCGCCGCGCTCGTCGCGGCCGGCGCGGGCCCCGGCGCGCGGGTCGGGATCGGCCTCGACCGCGGCGCGGACCTCGTCGTCGCGCTCCTCGCCGCGCTGAAGGTGGGCGCGGCCTACGTGCCGCTCGACCCGTGCCACCCGCCGGCGCGCCTCGCCTGGATCGCGGCGGACGCGGACGTGGCCGTCATCGTCACGACGGGCGCCCTCGCGGAGCGCTTCGCCGCCGTGCCCGCGCCGCGCCTCCTCGTCGAGGACCCGCTTCCGCCCGCGTCGCCGCCGCCGTCGTCCCGCGATCCCGACGCGCTCGCCTACGTGATCCATACCTCGGGCACCACGGGGAGGCCGAAGGGCGTGGCCGTCCCCCACGCCGGCGTCGTGAACCTCGCGACGTGGCTCGTCCGCGCCCGCGCCATGGGCCCCGCCGACCGCGCGAGCCAGCTCGCGAGCCCCGCCTTCGACGCGCTCGGCCTCGAGGTGTGGCCGGCGCTCCTCGCCGGCGCGAGCCTCCACGTCCCGGACGAGGACACGCGCCGCGTCCCCGAGCGCCTCCTGGCCTGGATGGCCGCCGAGCGCGTCACCGTCGCCTTCCTCCCGACGCCGCTCTACGAGCTCTGCGAGCGCGGCCCGTGGCCCCCGACGCTGCGCCACGTCGAGGTCGGCGGCGCCGCCCTCCGCCCGCGCCCCGCCGCCGCCCCGCCCTTCGCGCTCTGGAACCTCTACGGGCCCACGGAGAACAGCGTCGTCTCGACGTGGTCGGCCGTCACGCCGGGCGCGGGCGCGCCGCCCATCGGGCGCCCCGTCCCCGGCACGCGCGCGTGGGTGCTCGATCCGCGCGGCGAGCCCGTCGCCGTGGGCGTCCCGGGCGAGCTCTGCGTCGGCGGCGTCGGCCTCGCGCGCGGCTACGTGAACCTCCCCGACGAGACGCGCGCCCGCTTCGTGGCGGGCCCCGGCGGCGCGCGCATGTACCGCACGGGCGACCGCGCGCGGCTCCGGCCGGACGGCGAGCTCGAGTTCCTCGGGCGCCTCGACGCGCAGGTGAAGCTCCGCGGCTACCGCATCGAGCTCGGCGAGATCGAGGCGGTCCTCGCCGAGCACGCGGGCGTCCGCGAGGCGGCGGTCGCCCTCCACGAGGACGCGCGCGGGCAGCGCCTCGTGGCCCACGTGGTCGCCGATCGCGCAGGCGACGACACGCTCGTCGGCCCCTACCTCGCCGCCTGGCGCGCCATCTACGAGGAGGAGTACGACGGCGCCGCCGGCGCCGCGCCGCCGCCCGACCCGGCGGACGACTTCCGCGGCTGGCGCTCGAGCTTCACGGGCGCGCCGATCCCCGCCGACGCCATGCGCGAGTGGGCGGACGCCGCCGCCGCCGCGATCCTCGCGCTGTCCCCGCGCCGGGTGCTCGAGATCGGCTGCGGCACGGGGCTCCTCGCCCACCGCCTCGCGCCGCGCGTCGACACTTACGTGGGCGCCGACTTCTCCGAGCGCGCCGTCGCCGGCCTCCGCGCGCGGCCGCCCCGCGGCGCCGACGTGGCGCTCCATGTCGCCCCCGCCCACGACCTCGACTGGCTCGGCGACGCGACCTTCGACACGGTCGTCCTGAGCTCGGTCGCGCAGTACTTCCCCGGCGCGGGCTACCTCGAGGCCGTGCTCGAGGCGGCGACGCGCCGCGTGCGCCCCGGCGGCGCCGTCTTCGTGGGCGACGTGCGCGACCTCGCCCTCCTCCACGCCTTCCACCGCGAGGTGGCCGAGGCGCAGGCCGGCGACCGCGCCCCGAGCGCGCGCGAGCTCGATCGCGAGGCCCGCGAGCGCGCCGCGCGCGACAAGGAGCTCGTCATCGACCGCCGCTTCTTCGCGGCGCTCCCGGCGCGCCTCCCGGCCGTCGCGGAGGTCGCGATCCACGAGAAGCGAGGCGCCGCCGCGACCGAGATGAGCCGCTACCGCTACGACGTCGTCCTGCGCGTCGGCGACGCGGTCGGCGCCCCCCGCGGCCCCGCGCCGGACGCGGCGCTCCCGCTCGACCCGGCGCTCACGACCGACCCGCTCCGCCACCTCCGCGCCGAGCGCCTCGTCCCGGCGCTCGAGGCCCACCTCGCCGAGCACCTCCCCGACTACATGCGGCCCGCGGCCTGGGTCTTTCACGACGCGCTCCCCCGCACGCGGAGCGGCAAGCTCGACGGCCGCGCGCTCCCGCCGCCGCGCGACGAGCGCCCGCCCGAGGCCACCGCCGAGCCCCCCGGGACCGCCGGCGAACGCGCCGTCGCCGCCGCCTTCGCCGAGGCGCTCGGCGTCGCCGCGGTCGGCCGCCGCGAGAGCTTCTTCGCGCTCGGCGGGCACTCGCTCCTCGCCGTGCAGGTCGTCTCGCGGGTCGAGGATGCGACGGGCGTCGCGCTCCCGCTCACGACGCTCTACGGCGCGCCCACGGTGGCGGCCCTCGGCGCCCTCGTCGACGCCGCCGAGCGCGGCGCGTCCGACGCCCTCGACAGCGACGCCGACGCCGACGCCGTCCCGCTCACGGCGACCGACCTCGCCTTCCACTACGGGAAGCAGGTGCTCCGCGCCGACGCGAGCTCCTGGTACCAGGTGCTCGAGGTCGAGCTCGCCCCGGTCGACCTCGACCGCCTGCGCGCCGCCATCCGCTACGCGGTCGACAAGCACCCGCTCGCGCGCGGCCGCCTCTCGCGCGCCGACACCTTCGGCCCTTCCGTGTTCTGGGACGCCCGCGAGCGCGTCCGCGAGGCCCCCCTCGACGTCGAGCACGCCGCGGACGCCGCCGCCGTCGACGTCATCCGCGAGCGCCTCGTCCGGAGCCCGCTCGCCATCGACCGCGCGCCGGCGTGCCGCTTCACGCTCGCGCGCGCGCCGGGCACGGACCACCTCCTCCTCCGCTACAACCACGGCGCCATCGACGCCTCCGGCCTCCAGTGCCTCCTCGGCTCCGTGCTCTCGCGCTACCTCGGCCGCCCCGATCCCGTGCGCCGCGTCCTGCCCTTCACGACCGACGAGCTCCTCGCCCACTACGGCCGCGCCCGCACCCGCGCCCTCGACAACAACGAGCTCGCCCACCTCGCGGGCGCCCTCCCCGGCTCGAGCTCGCCCGGCTGGCTCAAGACGGGGCTCCGGATGCTCGGGCGCGTGCGCACGACGCAGCTCCGCGGCGAGGGCGGCGCCCCCGGCGACGACCGCCCCGACGCCGTCGAGCTCGCCTTCACCGCGGCCGAGACGCGCGCCCTCGACGCCGGCGCGCGCGGCCTCGCGACGACCCTCGACCGCCTCTTCCTCGTCGGGATCCTGACGGGCGCGACCGCGTGGAACCGCGACCGCGGCGAGACCGCGCGCCTCGAGGCGTACTGGGCGGTGAACCTGCGCCCGCCGCGCTACCTCGCGAGCGTGGTCGCCAACCTGTTCGCGTGGTCGCGCGTGCGCGTGCCGGTCGACGGCCAGTGGGCGCCGTGGCGCCGCGAGATGCTCGATCCCGCGGCCGACTTCCTGCTCCGCGGCGCGCTCGACTGGGCGCAGGCCATCGAGGGCTTCGACCAGCGGCGCATGCCCGACTTCCTGCGCCGGCGCGTGCTCGCCGCGGCGCAGGGGCTGAACCCGGCGCTCTTCGTGAGCAACACGATCTCGGTCGGCGGGCTCGACGCGGGGCCGCTCGCGCGCGCGGCGGGGGTCCGGGCTGCGCGGCTCCACAGCCGCTTCGGGGCCACGGACAAGCCCATCCTCGTGCTGCGCCGCCCCGCCGACGTCGTGGACATCAGGATGATCTACCCCCGCGCCCGCTACGACGCCGCGGGGGCCGCGCGCCTCCTGCGGCAGCTCATGGACGCGACGCTCGCCGTGACGGAAGGTGGGGCGTGAACCGCGCCCTCCCGGACGAGCTCGCGCGCTTCGACGACGCCGCCGTCGCCGCGGTCCTGCGCGGCTTCGACGTCGCCCGCCGCTGGCACCGCTACGAGGTGCGCGGGCTCGAGCGCGTCCCCGAGGGGCCGGCGATCCTCGTCGGCAACCACAACGGCGGCGTCAGCGCGATCGACGGTCTCTTCCTCACCGAGCACTACCGCGCGCGCGGCCTCGGCGACCGGATCTACGTGCTCACGCACGACCTCGTCTTCCGCTTCGAGCCGCTCGCGCGCCGCCTGAACCGGATCGGGATGATCCGCACCTCGGCGCTCAACGCGCGGGCGGTGCTGCAGGCGGGGCACAAGCTCCTCGTCTTCCCGGGCGGCGACCGCGAGAGCCTGCGGCCCTTCGCGCGGCGAAAGGAGGTCGTCCACCCCGGGAGCGACGCGGTCGCGCGCATGGCGCTCGCGTTCGACGCGCCGCTCGTGCCGCTCGTGAGCGCCGGCGGCCACGAGAGCTTCGTGGTCCTCTCCGACGGCGCCGCCGTGGCCCGCGCGCTCGGCCTCCCGCGGCGCTTCCACGTGAACGTGATGCCGACGGCGCTCGCGCTCCCGTGGGGGCTCGTCTGGGGGCCGGGGCTCGGGCTCCCCTACCTGCCTCTGCCGGCGAAGGTCACGGCGGAGGTCGGCGACGCCATCGCGCCCGCCGCGTGGCGCGCCGCGGGCGCCGAGGCCCTCACGGACCACGTCGCCGCCGCGATGCAGGGCACGCTCGACCGCCTCTACGCCGAGCGGCGCTGGCCGGTCATCGGCTGACGCGTCCTCGGCCGACGCGTCGCCGGCTGACGCGCCGGCGGCCCGGCGCGCGGGTCGGCGGCCGCCTACAGCGGTCTACAACATGTTACATGAGCCTGCCTTAAGGGTTCCGGACACTCTCCCGATGAGCCTCTCGAGGAGGGAGGAGTTCCATGTCCCGTCAGGAGCCCGACATCTCGGCGACCCAGATCATCCGGCGTGAGCTCATCGAGCTCGCGGTGCCGGAGGACAAGCAGGCCTCCGTGCTCATCACGTCGGGCTCGCACATCGGGCAGACCTACCAGCTCGAGGACGACGAGTCGGTCATCGGCCGCGGCCCGGAGTGCGCCATCGTCCTCGAGGACGACGGGATCTCGCGCCTCCACTGCCGCTTCCGCCGCGAGGACCACGACACCTTCGTGCTCGAGGACCTCGACTCCACGAACGGCACCTGGGTGAACCGCGCGCGCATCAAGAGCTGCCGCATCAAGTCGGGCGACCGCATCCGCATCGGCGTCAACACGACGCTCCGCTTCATGCTCGAGAGCGGCGACGACCACGGCGACCTCCGCGAGCTCTATCAGACCGCCATCCGCGACGCGCTCACCGGCGTCTTCAACAAGCGCTACCTCCTCGACCGCCTGCGCGCCGAGCTCGCCTACGCGCGACGCCACGGATCGCCGCTCTCCGTGCTGATCTTCGACCTCGACGACTTCAAGGGCATCAACGACACCTTCGGGCACGGCGCCGGCGACACGCTCCTCGCGCAGCTCGGCGCGCTCCTCCTCGAGCACACCCGCGAGGAGGACGTCGTCGCCCGCTTCGGCGGCGACGAGTTCGTCATCGTCGCGCGCGGCACCTCCGAGGCCGGCGCCCGCGACCTCGCCGAGCGCCTGCGCCGCGCCGTGCTGTCGAGCGTCTTCGAGGACGAGGGGCGCTTCCTGCGCACGACGCTGTCCCTCGGCACCGCGACCACCCGCGGCGAGGCCCGCGACATCGACACGCTCCTCCGCGAGGCCGACAGGGCGCTCTACGCGGCGAAGCAGCAGGGCAAGAACCGCGTGGGCGTCGTCGCCGAGTAGCGACCGCTCAGTGGGCGTCGCGCCGCCCGAGGCGCGTGGCGGACAGCGGCACGTGCAGGCCGCCGGATCGCGGATCGCCCGACGAGGCCGCCCGCGCCTCGCTCCCCTCGCCATGATGCCCCTTCGAGGGGCACTTGGCGCAGCCCGTCGACGGCGGCACACGCCGCCGGAGCCACCACGCGAAGGCGAGGCAGAGAGCGCCGAGGGCTACGGCGACCGGGTCCTGCCAGGTGAGGTGCCAGCCCATCACGCCCTCACCCGAACCCGAGCGCGCGCCCGATCTGGAACACCGCGACGGCGGCGATCCAGGCGAGCACGGTCATGTACGTGAAGGTGAAGACCGGCCACCGCCACGAGCGCGTCTCGCGGCGGATCGTCGCGAGCGTGCCCATGCACTGGCTGCAGAGCGCGAAGAAGACCATCACGGACACGGCGACGAGCGGCCCGAAGACCCGCGTCCCGTCGGGGTGGCGCGCGTTCGCGAGGCGCTCGCGGAGCCCCTCGTGCCCTTCCGTGTCCGCGTCGCCCATCTCGTCGACGGTGAAGTCGCCGGGATCGACGTCGCCGAGGCTGTAGAGCACGCCGAGCGTGGGGATCACGAGCTCGCGCGCCGGGAAGGCCGCGAGGACGCCGACGCTCGTGCGCCAGTCCCAGCCCGCCGGCGCGAACACCGGGTGCACGAAGCGCCCGATGTCCGCGAGGAAGCTCTGCTCGAGGTAGGCGCCCTTCTCGAGGGCGTCGACGTGGGCGAGCGCGGCCTCGGCGGCCGGCCCCTCGGTGACGACCGCGGCGCGCTGCGCCTCGTAGGTCGCGTGGATCGCCTCGGGCCGCGGGTAGTACGAGAGCAGCCAGATCACGACCGACGCCGCGAAGATCACGGTCCCCGCGAGCACGAGGAAGTCGCGGCAGCCCGCCCACACCTGCCCGCCGACGACGCGCCACGACGGCCGCTGGTAGACCGGGAGCTCCATCATCAGCGAGGACTGCGGCCCGCGCAGGACGGAGCGGCGCAGGATGAGCGCGACGACGGCCGCCACGACGATGCCGATGAGGTACATCGCGAGGAGCACGACGCCACCGTAGGCCGCCGGGAAGAAGGCGCCGATGAGGAGCGCGTAGACCGGGAGGCGCGCGCTGCACGACATGAGCGGCGCCACGACGATCGTCGCGATCCGGTCGCGCTCGTTGTCGATGATGCGGGTCGCCATGACGGCCGGCACGGCGCACGCGAAGGCCGACACGAGCGGCACGAAGCTGCGCCCGCTGAGGCCGACGCGCGAGAGCGGGCGGTCGAGGAGGAAGGCCGCGCGCGCCATGTAGCCCGAGCCCTCGAGGAGCGCGACGAGCAGCATCAGGAGCGCGATCTGCGGCAGGAAGACCACGACCGAGCCGATGCCGTTGATGAGGCCGTCGACGAGGAAGCTCTGGAGCGCGCCGGGGGCGATGAGGTCGCGCACGACGTCCTGCACGGCGCCCTGGCCGGCGTCGACGAGGTCCATGAAGGGCGACGCGACCGTGAAGAGGGCCTGGAAGACGCCGAACATGACGAGGAGGAGGATCGGCAGGCCGAAGACGCGGTGGATGAGGACGTCGTCGAGGCGGTCGGTGAGCGAGCGCGAGGCCGCCTCCCCGCCCTCGGGGGCGAGGGTGGCCGCGACCGCGCGCGGGTCGAAGGGCTTGACGCGGGCGGCGCCCGGGTCGGCCGCGGCGTCGAGGAGCGCGTTCCGGAGGGCGCCGGCGCCGCGCCCGGTGAGGGCGTTCGTCACGACGACGGGCACGCCGAGGGCCTCGGTGAGCGCCTCCGCGGTGACCGCGCGCCCGGCCTTCTGCGCGACGTCGAGCTTGTTGAGCGCGACGACGACGGGCACCGGGAGCGCGGCGAGCTGCGCGACGAGGGTGAGCTCGACGGCGAGCTTCGAGGCGTCGATGACGGCGCAGACGACGTCGGGGCGGTCGTCCGCGTGGTCGGCGCCGCCGTGGAGGTAGCCGACGGCGACCTCCTCGTCGGGCGAGAGCGGCGTCAGCGAGCCCACGCCGGGCAGATCGACCACGCGCAGGCGCGTGCCGTCGACGACGACCTCGCTCTCGCCGCGCTCGACGGAGCTCCCAGGGAAGTTCACGGGCTTCTGCGTGCGCCCCGTGAGGTGCATGAGCAGGCTCGTCTTCCCCGCGTTCTGGCGCCCGACGAGGACGGCGGTCGCGCGCTCGAGGCCGCGACCCGCCGCGACGGCCGAGGCGGTCATCGAACCCCCTCGACCTCGACCCGCGCTGCCTCGTCGCGCCGCAGCGCGATCCGGTAACCCTGGAGGCGATACACGGTGGGATCGCCGAACGGCGCGCGCAGCATCACCTCGATCTCGACGCCCGGCCAGAAGCCGAGGTCGCGGAGGCGCTGGCTGGGCCCGTCTTCGCCGACGACGGCCACCACCCGGGCCGACTGGCCGGGGCGCAGGTGCGAGAGGTCTCGCTCCCGTCGGGTCGCGTTCATCGGGGCGGAGCATAGGCGAAGCCGGGCGCGTTGAAAATGATTTTCAATTAGCCCGCCCGGTCTGGTGAAACCGCGATCGAGCCGCGTGGGCCGCGACGCCCGGCCGCGACGCCGGCGCCGGCGGGCCGATCCCGGCGCCGCCCGGGCTGCGCGACGGGCTACCGCTCGACGCCGCGCGCCGCTATGCTCCGGCGGTGAGGCGGCTCTCCCCGGTCACCCCAGCGCTCGTGCCGTTGTGCGCCCTGACCCTCTGGCTCTGCCTCGGGGCCGCGGCCCTCGCGGCGCCCCGCGCCGTCGTGGCGGGGGTGCCGAGCGACCCCTTCGCGGCGCGGGTCGGCGCGGAGCTGCGGACGCAGGGCTTTGAGGTGCTCTTCGACGGGGGGCCGGCCGACCTGCCGCGCATCATCGCGCGCCATGGGGCGCGCGCGGCGCTGCGACCGCGCGGGGTCCCGCCGGCGGTGGAGGTGCTGGTGGTCGACGACGCCGGCGACGTCGCCGTCTCCGACCGCCTGACCGGCGCCGACGAGGGCGTGCTCGCGGTCCGCGCGACCGAGCTCGTGAGGGCCGTGGTGCTTCGCGGCGGATCGGGGGGCGCGCCGGCGGACCCGCGCTACGTCGCGATCGCGGCCGGCGCGAGCGTCGGCGGCGGGCCCGGTGGGCTCGGCGCGCTCGGGCACCTGCGGCTCGGGGCGGTGCTCCTCCCGGAGGCGCGCTGGGCGGTGGAGCTCGCGGTCGGCGTGCCGATCGGCGGCGGCCGGGTGACCGACGACGCCGGCGCGGCCGACGCGACGACCCTCTTCGCGGCCGCCGGGGTGCGCCTCCGGCTCGGCGCGGCGCGGGCGGCCTTCGTGCCCGACGCCTCGCTCGCGGTCGGGGTGGCCTGGACGCAGGCGACGCGGGTCGAGGGGGAGCCGGCGACGGTCGACGCGGCGGTGACCGGGCTCGTGACGGCGCGGGCGGGGGTGACCTGGCGGGCGCTGTCGCGGCTCGGGTTGCGCGCGGACGTGGGCGTCTCCTTGCCGCTGCCGCCGACGGTGTTGAAGGTCGACGGCGTAGAGATCGCGCGCCTCGGGCTGCCCCTCGTCCACGGCGCGCTCAGCCTCGTCATCGAGCTCTGATCCGCGCCGGAGGCGGCGGACGGAGCCCTGGAGAGCCACCACGTCAGCCCCGCTCAACCTCTGCCCGAACGGCCACGGCGAGTTCGCCGCGCCGGCGGACCTCTGCCTCGAGTGCGGGGCGGCGCTCCTCCCGGACGCGCGCGGCGACCGCTTCGGCGGGCGCTTCGAGGCGACGCGGCTCATCGCGCTCGGGCGCGGCGGGAGCTCGGTGTGGGAGGCGCGCGACGACGCTCGCGACGGGGCGCTCGTCGCGGTGAAGCTGCTCCACCGGCCGACGAGCGTGGCGGCGACGCGGTTCCTGCGCGGGGCGGACCTGGCGTCGCGCCTCGACCACCCGAACATCGTGCCGGTGCACGCCTACGGTGAGACGGACGGCGGCGACGCCTGGGTCGCGATGGCGCGGGTCGCGGGGGCGCCGCTCGACGCGGCGACGCGGCACCGGCCGATCCCCTGGGCGCGGGCGCTCGGGCTCATGGACCAGCTCCTCGCGGCGCTCGCGGCGACGCACGCGGCGGGGGTGGTGCACCGCGACGTGAAGCCGGGGAACTGCTTCGTCGTGGAGGGCAGCCCGCGGGCGCGGCTCCTGCTCGGGGACTACGGGCTCGCGACGGTCGCAGAGCGAGGCGCGCTCGAGGTGATCCCGGCGCCAGGCAGCGGCGGCGCGCCGATCCGCGGTGTCTGCGGGACGCCCGAGTACCTCGCGCCGGAGCAGATCCTGGGCGCGCGCCTCGACGGCCGGGCGGACGTCTACGCCGCGGCGATCACGCTCTATCGGCTCATCGCGGGGACGCCGCCGTTCGCGGGCCCCGACCGGGGCGCGCTCTACCTCGCCCACCTCGGCGAGGCGCGGCCGCGGGTCGAGGCCCCGGCGGGGTTGCCGCGCGTGCCGGCGCGCCTCGCGGACATCGTGGCGCGCGGGATGGCGCGCGACCCTCGCGACCGCTGGGAGAGCGCCGAGACGATGCGGCTCGCGCTCGGGACGGTGCCGACGCCGGCGTAGCCATGGTCTCGTGCTGGCGCTGGCGCTGGGATCCGGTCGAACGTGACCACGGAGACACGGAGACACGGAGGGAGGGCAGGGAGAGCACCGGGCGGCGCTCTGTAACCTGCTGATTCCCCTGAACAACCACGGAGCACGGAGGCTCGAGGAGCCGCTCTGCGCCTCTGCGCCTCTGCGCGAGTTCCCGCCTTCAGGCGTGCGCTACAGCGAGCACGTCGTGATGCGCCAGTGGTTCTCCTGCTCGGGATCGCGCTTCACGTAGCAGGGGGTCGGCGAGGACTTCGGGTTGTACACGAAGACCTTGATGGTCTTGCCCTCGTCGTGCTCCTCCGCGTACGCCCACTTGTAGACGTTCTTGTCGGTGCCCTCGATGAGGAAGAGGTACGCCTTCCGGCGCATCGCCGGCCAGTTGTACTGCTTGCGCGAGCGCAGCGACATCTCCCCCTTCTCCTGCGAGTGGAGGAGCGACTCGAAGTCCTTCCAGCCCTTCTCCTCGTCGGGGTTCGCCGCCGCCATGAGCGCCCGCTGGATGACCCCCTCGATCGACTCCGGGTCGACGTCGCGGATCACCGTGTTCTTGGCCGGGTAGACGAAGCCGAGCTCGGCGTCCGCCGCGTTCTCGGCCGCCCCGCCCGTCGCGTCGCCGTCGCCCGCCGCGACCGTCTCGCCCGTCGGCGCCGCGGTCGCCGGGTCCGACGGCGCCGCGGCCGCGCCCGCGTCCGGCTCGGCCGCGACCGTCGCCGGCTCGGGCGTGGGCTCCGTGGGGGCCGGCTCGCTCGGCGCCGTGGGCTCGGGCTCGGGCGCCGGCTGATCGCCGCCCTTGCCGCCGCAGGCGACCAGCGCCGTGGTGAGGATCAAAGCCCCGATCAGCCGACCGGACACCACCGCGCTTCGTGCTCGTCGCATCGTCGTCTCTCCCTGCTCGGCGAGGATTGTTGCGCCGACCGTAACACGCCCCTCCCGGCCCGAAAAGCGCCCCCGGTCGCCTCCCTTGCGGCCGCCCGAGCGACGCGCGATAGTCGCGAGCCATGGCCGACGAACTCCGCGATCTCATGACCATCACGCGCGAGCCGCGCTCCTCGAAGAAGAGCGAGCGCGCCGAGGCGCGCCTCGCGGTCGTGCACCCGCTCGAGCTCGCGGCCTGGAAGGCCGTCGGCCCGAAGCGCCTCGTGGTGGGGCGCAACCCCGAGGACGACGGCCTCGCCCTCGTCCACGGCACCGTCTCGCGCCAGCACGCGCGTTTCGACTGGGACGGGCACCGCCACGTCCTCGTCGATCTCGACTCCCGGAACGGCACCCACGTGAACGGCGTCCGCCTGTCGAGCGGCGCCGAGCGGCCCATCGAGGACAACGACGTCATCTCCTTCGGCGACGTGATCTGCGTCTACGAGCGCGGCCTCGCCCCGGCCCCCTCGGTGCTCATCCGCGAGGACGCCGTCCCCGGCAACGCGCGCGCCACCCGCGAGCTCCGCGCGCGCCTCCAGCAGGCCGCGAAGGACCCCTCGCCCGTCCTCCTCATCGGCGAGACCGGCGTCGGCAAGGAGCACATCGCCCGCGAGGTGCACCGCGCCAGCGGCCGCCGCGGCCCGCTCGTCGCCGTCAACGTGACCGAGCTCTCGCCGAACCTCGTCGAGAGCCAGCTCTTCGGCCACGAGCGCGGCGCGTTCACCGGCGCCGACCGCCCGCACCCCGGCCTCTTCCGCGCCGCCGAGCACGGCACGATCCTGCTCGACGAGATCGGCGAGCTCGCGATCGAGCTCCAGCCGAAGCTCCTGCGGGTGCTCCAGGAGGGCGAGGTGCGCCCCGTCGGCGCCACGAAGGCCGTGCCGGTCGACGTGCGCGTCGTGGCCGCCACGAACCGCGATCTCGCCGCCGACATCGAGGAGGAGCGCTTCCGCCGCGACCTCCACGCGCGCCTCGCGCTCTGGGAGATCCCCGTCCCGCCGCTCCGCGAACGGCGCGCGGACATCCTGTCCTGGCTCGAGCGCCTCTACGCGCTCTGGCGGCACCGCCGCGGGCTCGCCCCGGGGCGCCTGCCGGAGCTCGAGGCGCACGCCGTGGAGCGGATCCTCATCGCCCGCTGGGACGACAACCTCCGCGGCCTCGACCGCCTCACGCACCACGTCGCGACGCTCGTCGACGGCGACGACGTCGTCACGGTCGCGATGATCGAGGCGCACCTCGGCGAGGACGAGGCGCCGGGCGCGTCGAGCGGCGGCTCGTCGGGCGGCGGCGGGGCGAGCGCGGGCGGCGGCGCGAGCGAGCGGCCGCAGGCGCCGACGACGCGCGAGGAGCTCGAGGCGGTGATGGCGCAGGTCGGCGGCAGCGTGCGCGCCGCGGCGAAGCACTACGGGCGCGAGCGGCGCCAGATCTACCGCTGGCTCGACCGCTTCGGCCTCCGCGCGGACGACTGACCCCCTGCCGGGATCGCCGCGACGACGGCGAGCGCGGGCCGCGCGGGCGGTCGCGGGCGGGCCGGGGCCCGGGGTGGCCTTTCGGTCGCGCCGAGATTGATCTATGCCTTCCGGCGCCAGATGCAGGTCGCGTCGGGGAGGCTCAGGTCGGGTCGCGCCGCGCGGTACAATACGCCAAGCCAAGGAGCGCGTTATGGATTTGGGCGACATCGCGAAGATGGCTCAGCAGCAGGCGCAGGCGGCCGTGGCCGCCGCCAAGGCCGCTCAGGAGGTCAAGGAGAAGGCCGCGTCGCAGGCCGCCGCGCAGAAGGCCGCCAGCGACCAGGCGCGCTGGGAGGTCCAGGCGAACGTGATGGAGGACGCGCTCGAGCACGCCGGGATCTCCGGCGTCGACGTGCAGATCGACGCGGGCGGCAACGCCAAGCTCGTCGGCGACGTGCCGAGCGAGACCGCGAAGGCCACGGCGGCGGCGATCGCCGAGCAGTTCGGCGGGCTCGCGAGCCTCGACGTGCAGCTGAACGTGGTCGAGCCGCCGCCGGCCGCCGAGGAGGAGGATCACAGCTCCATCTGGGACAAGGTCAAGGCGGGCGCGGCGCCCGAGAAGGTCGTCTACAAGACGAAGCCGGGCGACTCGTGGTGGGGGATCGCCGCGAAGTTCTACAACGACGGCACCCAGTGGAAGCGCCTGAAGCGCGCCAACGGCTGGCCGAAGATGCTCCACCCGAACGTGGACGTGACCATCCCGTCGAAGGACGACCTCAAGAGCTTCCCGGAGGAGTAGCCCTCCCCGGGGCGTGAGCGCCCGGAGACGCCGCGGGGGCGCCGGTTCCATCGGGATCGGCGCCCTCGTTCTTTTCGGGGCCGCGCGCGTCCATCCGTGCATCCGGATGGACGGATGGACGATCTCAGCCGAGCCCGAGCGAGGCGCGCGCGGCGGCGAGCTGCCCCTCGCGATCGGCGCCGTCCCAAGCCGCCTCCTGCGCGCGGCGGAGCGCGACGCCGAGGCCGGGCCCGGGGGTCGCGCCGAGCGCCATGAGCTCGTCGCCGCCGACCTCGGCGCGGAGGTGCCGGCCGCGCTCGAGCCACCAGGTGACGGCCCCGTCGGCGGCGGGGTCGCCGCTCGCGATGACGCCGACGATCTCGGCGGGGGTCAGGCGCTCGAGGATGAAGGCCCGCGCGTGGGGCGCGGCGGCGGCGGCGAGCCCGGCGACGGCCTCGGCGACGCGCTCGGGGCCCTCGATCCAGGTCCGCATGCGGCCGCGCGGTCCGGCCGCGAGGCGCTCCTGCGCGCGCCGGGCGGCGTCCGGCACGCCGGCCGCGAGGGCGAGCCAGAGGGCGTCGGCGGCGGTGGTGGCGGCGTCGCCGGAGAGGACCTCGTAGCGGCCCCAGGCGTCGCGGTGGCGGGCGACGCGGTCGACGAGGCCGTGGTCGCCGTCGAGCGCGGGGTGGATGGCGGCGAGGAGGCCCCAGCCGCGGAGGAGGGCCACACAGCGGACGACCTCGGGCTCGGCGAAGAGGCGGTGGAGCTCGGCGCCGAGGCGCTCGGGGCCGAGGTGCGCGGTGAAGCCGGCGCGGATGGCCGCGGCGAGGAGGCTGCGGGTGCCGGGCTCGAGGTCGAAGCCGAAGCGGCCGGCGAAGCGGGCGGCGCGGAAGGCCCGCGTCGGGTCGTCGTGGAAGGAGAGGCCGTGGAGGACGCGAAGGCGGCCGGCGGCGAGGTCGGCGCGGCCGCCGAAGGGGTCGTGGAGGTCGCCGGCGCGGCTCGGGGTGAGCTCGAGGGCCATGGCGTTCACGGAGAAGTCGCGGCGGAGGAGATCGTGGCGCAGGCCGCCGGCGACGACGGTGGGGAGGGCGGCGCGGGCGGCGTAGGACTCCGTGCGGGCCGAGGTGAGGTCGACCTTGCGGCCGGAGGCGCTCGTCCAGGTGCAGGTGGCGAAGGCGGGGTGGGCGTGGAGGTGGCCGCCGAGCGCGGCGGCGGCGGCCTCGCCGAGGGCGATGGCGTCGCCCGGGACCATGCAGTCGAGGTCCACGACGGGGCGGCCGAGGAGGAGGTCGCGCACCGGGCCCCCGACGAGGAAGAGGCGCGCGCCGCGGCGCTCGGCGAGGGCGGCGAGGGCGTCGAGGAGGGCGAGGTCCGCCGGGTCGAGGGAGCGGCCGAGGAGGAAGCGGGTGTCCTCGCTCGCGCCGGCCTGCTCGCCGGCCCGGAAGGCGGCGCTCCGGGTGATGACCCCGCGCGGCTCGGCGTCGCCGACGAGCACGAGACGCCCGGCGGACGCGGCGAGGGCGCGCCGGACGTCGGCGAGGGGGGCGTCCGGGGCGACGACGGGCGGGGGGCCGACGCTGACGCCGAGGACCGGGGCGTCGCCGAGCCCGTGGCGGAGGGCGTCGTCGACCTCGCGGCGGGAGATCTGCCCGACGACGCCTGCCTCGTCGCGGATCGGCATGGCGTTGACGCGGAGCCGGTGCAGGGAGGCGGAGGCGGAGGCGACGGTGTCGTCGGCGCCGAGGGCGTAGACGGGCGTGGTGGCGATCTCGGCGGCGGTGGGCGCGGCGGCGAGGTCGAGGGTGGCGCGGACCCAGGCGAGGGAGGCGCCCCACGCGAGGCAGAGCGAGGCGGCGGCGTGGTCGTCGGCGGTG
Source organism: Deltaproteobacteria bacterium (assembly GCA_020632715.1). GTDB lineage: Bacteria > Myxococcota_A > UBA9042 > PHBI01 > PHBI01 > JACKFA01. The sequence goes on along the minus strand of JACKFA010000007.1, from coordinate 348,034 downwards.
ACGCCGTCGGAGGAGAACCCGCGGGTGTCGGCGTGGACGCCGAGGAGCAGGATGCCGGCCTCGACCGGCAGCACGGTCCGCCCTTCCCGCTCGAGCGCGAGGATGAGCGGCGTCGCGAGCGCCCCGGCGCCGTCGACCCGGATGACCTCGTCGGCGTAGGGGAGGTGGAGCCCGACGACGTCCGGTGGGTCGCCCGCCCCGATGAGGGTCAGGCGCCCGATCGGCTCCATGGCGCGCCGCGCGAGCTCGTCGTCGCCGATCAGGCGGGCGAAGAGGACGGCGTGGGCGTCGAGGAGGCGTCGGACGGCCGCGCTCCGCGGCCCCGGCAGGGCGAGGACGCGCGGGCCCTCGAGGCGCTCGACGCCGAGGAGCGCGGCGAGGCCGCCGAGGCCGGCGGAGAGGCGTGCGGTGCTGGCGAGGTCCATGAGCCGAGCGTAGCCACGCCCCGAGCGCCTGTCACGGCGAGCGTCCGCTCGACGCCCTCCCCGGCGCACACTATCGTGGCCGCGTGGAAGCCGACCTCGCCGGAATCGACGCCCCCCTCGTCGCGCGCTGGGCCCACGGCCGCGACGGGACGCCGCTGCGCTACGTCGTCGCCGGCGCGGGGCCGCGCGTCTGGGTGCTGCCGCCGGGCCTCGGCACGCCCTTCGTCGCGTGGAAGCGGCTCATCGAGCGCTTCGCCGACGAGATGACGATCGTGACGTGGGCGGGGCGCGGGACCTACGCCTCCGGGGTGCCGGCCGATCTCGGGCGGCTCCGCGTCGAGGACCACGCCGACGACCTCGAGGCCGTCGTCGCGGCCGAGGGGCTCGACCGCTACGCCCTCGGCGGCTGGTCGCTGGCCGTCCAGATAGCCCTCGAGCACCACCACCGGCACCCTGGCCGCGCGACGCACCTCCTGCTCCTGAACGGCGCCTACGAGCACATCCTGAAGACCGCGCTCGCGCCGGGGCTCGAGCCCGCGCTCCGCGCCTATGTGCGGGGCCTGGCCTTCGTCGGCGGGCCCCTCCGCGGGCCGCTGTCGCGCGCGACGGCGCTCGGGGCGAAGCTCTTGCCGCGCCTGGGCCTCGCCCGCCGCGACGCCCCGCTGCTCGAGGCGACCGTGCGCGCCTTCGCGAGCCTGGACTGGGCGGTCTATTTCCGCATGATGGGGCTCGTGAACGAGCACAGCGCGGCCGCCTACCTCGACGAGGTGCGCCTGCCGACGCTCATCACCGCGGGCGACGCGGACCGCATGACGCCGCTCGCGACCGCGGAGGCGATGCACCGGCGGATCCCGGGGAGCGAGCTCGTGGTGCTGCCGGGCGGGACCCACTACACCCCGGTCGAGCTCCCGGACGAGCTGAACGACGTCATCGCCGACTTCTTCGCGCGCCACCCTGAGGTCTGACCGGAGAAATCTGCGTCGCCGGAGATCCTTTCTCCGCCTGGGCCGTCTCCACGAGGTTCACGCCGCGCCCTGCGGCGCCCCCCGACCACCGGAGATGCCGATGAACCGCCTCGCCCGCCGCCTCGCCGCCCTCTCGCTCCTCGCCGCCCTCGCCGCGCCAGCCGCCGCGAGCGCCGCCACGCCGCCGGAGTCGGGCGGCACGAAGTCGCAGTTCGTCATCTTCGGCGAGCAGTACTTCGAGGCGAACCACGCCGGCCCCACGATGAGCCGCATGACCGGCCGCCAGGCGGCGCGCTTCGAGCGCATGATGTCGCTCAAGAAGGAGCTCGTCCCGGGCATCCTGAGCGCGCGCAAGTCGCTCTCGTTCAAGTAGGTCGCGTCGGCGACGACCCCGTCACCGGCGCGCTCGACGCCTAGAGCGCCGACCATGAGTCCGGACCGAGCACGGGCGCTTGCGCGTCGTGCCTGGGAAGGCGGGAGGAGGAGGCGTGCTGGCGGCACGCCGACGACGACCAACGCCGCCAGGCGCGACGCGCGAGCGCTCGGGCGACGGGAGGACTCATGGTCGGCGCTCCAGGGGACGCCGCCGCCGCCGTCTGCTAACCTGGCGCCGATGGCCCTCCTCGACCCCGCCGCCGCGACCCTCACGATGACGCTCGTCTACTGGGGCGCGGAGCGGGCCGGGAAGAAGGAGAACGTCGTGGCCGTGCACCGGCGCTACCCGCCGGAGCGCGCCCACCCGGTCGGCGCGCTCTCGGCGCCGCCGGACCAGGGGATCCAGTTCGTGGCGGACCTCGGCCGCGTCGGGCCCTGGTCGGTGCACCTCCGCGTCGTGGCCGCGCCGGGCGATGAGCGCGGGCGCCGCGCGGCGCTCAAGGACGCGGACGCGGTGGTCTTCGTGGCCGACTCGGCCGCCGGGCGCGAGGACGCGAACGCCGAGGCGCGCGTCGCGCTCTCGCGCCTCAACGCGGCGCGCCCGGACCCGCTCCCGATCGTCTTCCAGTGGAACCGCCGCGACCGCCCGCGGCGCCTCGACATCGACGCGCTCGAGGCCACCCTCAACCCGTCGGCGGCCCCGTCGTTCAGCGCCATCGCGCGCGACGCGGACGGGACCTGGGAGACCCACGTCGCCGCCGTGCGCCCGCTGCTCGCCGCGGCGCGCGCCGCGCTCGAGAGCCTCGGCCTCGAACCCGAGGCCCCGGCGTCGGAGCTCTCCCTCGCGGTCCGCCGCCGGCGCCGTGGCCGCGGGCCGAACCCGTCGCTCGGGACGACGCGGGCGCTGACGGATCCGGGCGCCGAGCCGCCGCTCGTCGCCGCCGGGCGCGCGGCGCCGCCGCCCGTCGCCAGCGCCGCGGAGCTCGCCGCCGCGGGCGGGTGCGCGCCATGACCGCGCGCCCGGGGTGGTGGCGGCGCTGGTCGCGGACGCAGGCGGCGCCGTGCTCGCGGCGAGCGGGCCGGTCGACGCCGCAGCGCACGCCGCGTCGCTCGCGGCCGTCAGCGCCGAGCTGCACGGCGCGTTCGCGGTGCTCGGGTGGGGCGCGCCCACGCGCTGGGCGCTCTCCGACCCGCCGGTGACCTTCGTCGTGACCGAGGCGGACGGCGCGCTCGACGTGGCGTGCCGGGCGCGCGGCGCGTCGCCGTGGGCCGACCTCGCCGCCGCCGAGGGCGCGAGCTGACCACGCCGCGCCCCGAGCTCGTGACGGCCCTCCCGGGCGTCGCCGCGTGCGCCGTCGCGCAGCGTGGGCGGGTGCGGGCGCTGCGCGTCGTGGCCCCCGCCGTCGACGAGCGCGACCTCCATCGCGCGCTGGCGCGGGTGCGGGCGGCGCTCCAGCAGGGCGAGGACGGCCTCCTCCCGCGCGAGGGACGCGCGCTCGTGGCGCGCGCGGGCGACCGCTGGCTGGCGGCGCGCGTGGAGGGCGACTGGCTCGTGGTCGCGGTGGGCGACGGGCCGCCGCCCGCGCCGGCCATCGACTACGCGCTCTACGCCGCGGTCGCGGAGGCCCCGCCGGTGGCCGCGGCTGGCGCGTCGCCGATCCCGCTCGCGCCGCCGTCACTGCGCGCGGGGGCCGCGGCGTACGCGTCGTTCCTGGCCGAGCGGAGCCCCGCGCGCGACCCGAGCGACGATTGGGTCCCTTGACCGCTTACGTCAACCGCGCGATGGATCGTTGTAGGACGTTGCGGGCGCCGCGAGAGCGCGCTCCCCACCCGCGCCGCGACCACCGGGCAGGCCCGCCCGGCTCGGCCGCACACCACCACCGCACCGGTTGACGAGCCCCTTCGGCACCATGGGCGAACTGTTCGGCAACTACGAGCTCCTCGAGAAGATCGGCGAAGGAGGCATGGCCGAGGTCTACAAGGCCCGCCACTCCGGCGTCGCCGGCTTCCAGAAGATCCTCGTCGTGAAGAAGATCCTCCCGATGTTCGCGAAGAACACCGCGTTCATCGAGATGCTCGTGCAGGAGGCGAAGATCTGCTCGATCCTCCAGCACCCGAACGTGGTCCCGATCTTCGATCTCGGCGAGGTCGACGGCTCCTACTACATCACGATGGAGTACGTGCCGGGCATCGACCTCCTGCGCGTCCTCCAGCGGGCGGCGCGCTCGGCGACGCGGGTGCCGACGGCCGTGGCGCTCCAGATCGCCTCGGAGGTCGCGAAGGCCCTCGCCTACGCCCACTCGGCGCACGACCACGACGGGCGCCCGCTGAACCTCGTGCACCGCGACGTCTCGCCGGCGAACGTCATGATCGGCTGGCGCGGCGAGGTGAAGCTCATGGACTTCGGCGTCGCGCGCGCGGACATCGAGATCGAGGTCGAGCGCGGCGCCGCCTCGCTCGTCAGGCACGACGGGCTCAAGGGCAAGCTCAGCTACATGTCCCCCGAGCTCGTGACGGGCGGCAAGATCGACCACCGCAGCGACATCTTCGCGCTCGGGACACTGCTCTACGAGATGCTCACGCTGAAGCGCCTCTTCATGGGCAAGAGCGAGCTCCACACGCTGTCGAACATCCGCGAGGCGCGGATCACGCGGCGGATGCAGCGCCACGACTACATCCCGGACGGGGTGCAGGAGATCATCCGCAGGGCGCTCGCGCGCGAGCCCGACGAGCGCTTCCAGAGCGCGCTCGAGCTCGAGGAGGCGGTCGCCGACTACCTGTTCGAGGAGCGGATCCGCACGAACGCGTCGACCATCGCGCGGTTCATGGCGGAGCTCTTCCCCGAGCGCCCCGGCGGCGGGGCGGTGCCGGCCGCCAAGAAGAAGCGGCGGCGCGCGACGCTCCCGGACGCCGCGGGCGGGGGCGCAGCGGACGCCGACGCCGTCGACGACACGGACGCCGAGGGTGTTCTCGAGGACGCCGACAGCGACGACTCGAGCGCCACGAGCACCTTCGACGAGTTCGCCCACGCCGAGGAGCCGGCGCGCGTCGTCAGCGACGAGGACACCCTCGAGGACGAGATCGCCGGCCTGGCGCCCGCCGCGGAGGGCGGCGACGGCAGCGACACGTGGCTCACGGAGCGGGACGCGCTCGACGACCTCATCGACGCCGTGCAGGCGGCGCGGGCGCCGGCGATGCAGCTCCAGCTCCCGGACGCGCCGGGCGACGCGTCGGCGCGGCTCGCGCTCTCGACGTTCCGCGTGCGGAGCGGCCCGCGCGCCGAGATCCTCGGCCCCATCAGCGCCTACAACATGGGGCAGCTCCTCAGGAGCCGCGCCGTGTCCGGCGACGAGGAGGTCAGCGTCGACGGCGGCCCGTGGACGCGGATCGCCGCGAGCGAGCTGCGGCCGCTCTTGCCGGAGGTGCTCGCGGACACGGGCACGCCGCTCCACGAGGGCGGGCTCGAGCGGGCGCGCCTGCCGCGGCTCTTCCTGCGCCTGCACGCGGCGCGGGCGAACGGCATGCTCGCGGTCGCGCGCGGCTGGATGCGGAAGGAGCTCTACTACGAGGACGGCGTGCTCGTGCACGTCCACTCGAACCTGCGCGAGGAGCTGTTCGCGCGGAGCGTGGTCGCGGACGGGATCGTCCCCGGAGACGCCGTACAGCGCGCGCTCGAGCACGCGCGGGTGCAGCGGATCCAGCTCGGCGAGGCGCTCGTGGCGCTCGGGCTCCTGACCGAGAACGCGCTCCGGCACGTGCTCATCCGCCAGCAGGAGCGGCGCTTCCGCGAGCTCTTCAGCTGGCCGGACGGGCGCTTCGCCTGGTTCGGCGACGTGCCGGTGCCCGACTACGCGCGCGGCGAGGGGCTCGACGTGCCGTCGCTCATCGCCGGGGTCGTGCGCGGCGCTTTCACGGCGGGCGAGCTCGCCGCGTGGCTCGGGCCGGTGAAGGAGCACGCGCTCGTCCTGCGCACGGCGGACGTGATCGACCCGGCGAAGCTCGGGCTCGAGGTCGACGAGCAGACGGCGCTCGAGGCGCTCACGACGGGGGCGACGCTCGCGGAGGCGGCGGAGCGGGCGGGGGAGAGCGCGGCGCTGCGCGTCGCGTATCTGCTGCTCCAGGCGGACCTCGCGGCGGTCGCGCCCAGCGAGTAGCCCGGCGGCCTGCCATCGGGTAAGGAAGACGCTCGACGGTGACGACGAGGGCGGGAGGAGGCCGTGGCAGAGCCGAGCGGGTCGACGCGGGACGTCAACGCGGCGCGCGTCGCGCGGGATGACGCGCGGGGCGGCTACGAGAGCTGGTTTCTGCGCGGGAACCACCCCGAGCGGCCGCTCGCGTTCTGGCTCCGGTACACGACGTTCGTCCCCGCCGGGCGGCCGCGCGACGGGCTCGGCGAGCTCTGGGCGGTGTTCTTCGACGGCGAGCGCGGGCGGCGCGCGGCCGTGCGGCAGGCGTTCCCGCTCAGGGACCAGCACATCGGGCGGCAGGGGCTCGAGGTGGCGATCGGCGGCGGGCGGCTCACGCCGGGGGCCGCCTCGGGGAGCGCGACGAACGGGGAGCGGACGGTCGCGTGGGACCTCGGGTGGACGAGCGCGGCGCCGCCGCTCCTGCTCTTGCCGGAGGCGATGTACGAGGCGTCGTTCCCGAAGGCGAAGAGCCTCGTGGCAGCGCCGCTGGCGACGTTCTCGGGGGTGATCGTCGTGGACGGCGAGCCGATCGCGGTCGCCGGCTATCGGGGGAGCCAGAACCACAACTGGGGCGAGCGGCACACGGACGTGTACAGCTGGGGCCAGGTGATGGGCTTCCCGGACGCGCCCGAGACGTGCCTCGAGATCGCGACGGCGCAGGTGAAGGTGGGGCCGATCCTGACGCCCAAGGTCACGATCGCGGTCGTGCGGCACGCGGGGCGGGAGCTGCGCTTCGACGCGGTGCACCGCGGGCTCGGGCGGGCGACGCTGAAGGAGCACGACTGGCGCTTCACGCTGAAGGGCCCGGACGGGCGCGTGGAGGGGCGGATCTGGGCGCCCGCGGGGGCGTTCGCGTGCCTCCGCTACAAGAACCCGCCGGGCGGCGACAAGTTCTGCATGAACACGAAGCTCGCGGCGTGCGAGCTCGAGATCACGCCGTCGGGAGGCCGCGCGGCGCGCGTCACGACGCCGCACGGGGCGGCGTTCGAGGAGCTGTCGGACGCGCCGCCGCCGGGGGCGCACGTCGTGTCGTGAGGTGGCGTGGGGCGCGCGGGCGGCGTAGGCTCGCAGCCATGGCGCACGGACACGGCAGCGGAAGCGGACACGGACACGGACACGGCGGCGGACGCGGGCACGGACACGGCTCTCGGCACCACCGGCCGGGTGACGACGAGCGGGACCCCTGGTCGCTCGTACCTGCGGGCTCGGGGCGCGACCTCGGGAGCCACGTGCCGGCGGCGGCGGTGCCGACGGCCGCGGCGGTGGCGGCGCTCCGGCCCGGCGACCTCGTGGCGGTCGTGCTCGAGCGCGAGGGGCGCGACGACGAGCAAGGGCGCTACGAGCGCCTCTGGGTCGAGCTCACCGAGGTGCTCGGCGACGGGCGCTTCCGCGGGGAGCTCGACAACCAGCCGACGTTCATCCGCGGGCTCGCGAATGGGGCTGCGCTCGAGCTCGGCGCGGGCGACGTGTACGACGTGATCAGCGCGCGCCGCTGACGGCCGATCGGGCGGCGCGCGGGCGGGCGGCGGGCCCCATCACCAGCGAGCGGTGGACGCCGGCGCCGGCGCGGACGCCGTCGGCGACGGCGAGGGCGATGGCGGCCATCGGGTTCGCGGCGTCGCCGCAGGCGAAGACGCCTGGGACGCTCGTCTCGCGGGTCATGGGATCGGCGGCGACGACGGCGCCGAAGGGGGTCTCCGTGAGGTCGCAGCCGAGGGCGAGGGCGAGCTCGCTCGGGCGCGAGATCGGCGCGAGGAAGAGGCCGGCGACGGTGACCTCGGCGCCGCCGTCGAGGGTGACGACGACGCGGGGCGAGGCGCCGCCGACGTGGCGCACGAGGCGGGGCTCGACGCGGACGTTGCGGGCGGCGAGCTCGGCGAGCTCGGCGTCGTCGGGGTCGTGGGCGCCGTTCGTGAAGTAGGTGACGCCGTCGGCGCCGGCCCACTCGGCGACGAGGACGGCCTGGTGCAGTGAGAGCGGCCCGGACGCGAGGACGCCGAGGTGGCCCTCGTCGAGCTCGTAGCCGTGGCAGTAGGGGCAGACGAAGGCGGAGTCGCCCCAGAGGTCGGTGAGGCCGGGCACGGCGGGGAGCGTGTCGACGACGCCGGTGGCGAGGACGAGGCGGTGCGCGCGGTGCGTGTCGCCCTCGGTGGCGACGACGAAGGTGCCGTCGGGCTCGGCGCGGACCGAGAGGGCGCGGGCGTCGCGGAGGGCGACGGTCGGGTAGCGGGCGACGTCCGCGCGGCCGCGGGCGGCGATCTCGCCGGGCGGGACGCCGTCCTGGCCGAGGAAGCCGTGGGCGTGGGAGGCGAAGCGGTTCCGGCGCTCGCCGGCGTCGAGGACGAGGACGTCGCGGCGGGCGCGGCCGAGCTGGAGGGCGGCGGCGAGGCCGGCGTAGCTGCCGCCGATGACGAGGACGTCGTGGATGATCACGGGAGCTCCGGGTCGGGGGGTGGCGCGGCGGGGCCGCGGTGGGCGAGGTGCGCCGGCGCGAGGGCGCGGGCTGCGGCGGCGAGGTCGGCGACGGTGACGGCGTCGAGGCGCGCGCGGAGCGTGGCCTCGGCGGCGTCGAGGGCGGCCTGCAGGTGGTCGTTGGCGGCGCGCTCGAGGAGGCAGGTCGCGTCGGGGTCGCGCGGCGCGATGGCGAAGGGGGCGGCGAGGCCGAGGGCGTCGTAGACGGCGGAGAGCGGGATCTCGCGGAGGGGGCGCGCGAGGGCGTAGCCGCCGCCGTGGCCCTTCCCGGAGGTGAGGAGCCCGGCGTCGCGGAGGCCCGCGAAGGTGCGGCGGAGGACGACCGGGTTCATGCCGAGCATGGGGCCGAGGCGGTCGGAGGTGACGGTGTCGCCGAGCTCGTCGAGGTGGAGGAGCACGTGCAGGGCGACCGAGAGGCGGTTGTCGCGTTTCACGTCACTTTTATTGTTACGTGACGCGAGCCCGTCAAGCTCCGGTCGACGCGGCGTCGCCCGTAACCGCTCGGGAGGCGGCTCCGTAGAGGGTGCATGAACGCTCGACGACTCGACCGATGGGGTGCCTCGATGATCGTGATCGCGCTGCTCGTGGGCGGGTGCCGCGCCGAGGTGGCCGAGGCGGCGCCACGGCCCGCGGCCATCGGCGTCGCGGCGGCGCGGACGGGACCGCCGGAGCTCGGGCTCGTCCGGTGGCGGCGGGGGTACGACGCGGCGCTCGCGGTGGCGAAGGCCGAGGGCAAGCCGCTCCTCGTGCTCTTCGACGAGGTGCCCGGCTGCGCGACCGTGAACGCCTATGGTCACGAGGTGTTGTCGGACCCGATCCTCGCCGACGCCGCCGAGACGCTCTTCGTGCCGGTGGCGGTCTACAACAACGAGGGGGGCGCGGATCGGGCGGTGCTCGATCGCTTCGGCGAGCCCGCGTGGAACAACCCGGTCGTGCGCTTCGTCGGCGGGGACGGGCGCGAGGTCGCGCCGCGGCTCACGCACGCCGAGGGGGCGGTGGGCCTCGCGAGGCGCATGGTGGCGGCGCTCCGGGCGACCGGGCGCGAGGTGCCCGGGTGGCTCGCGGTCGTCGCGGACGAGGGGGCGGAGACGACGGCGGAGGCGACGTTCGCGACCGCCTGCTTCTGGGAGGGCGAGGGGGCGCTCGGCGCGCTCCCCGGGGTGACCGGGAGCGCGGCCGGCTTCCAGGGCGGGCGCGAGGTGGTGCGGCTCGAGCTCGACCCGGCGAAGACGAGCAGGGAGGCCGTCGAGCGCGCCGCGCGCGGGCTCGGCTACGCGCCGGCAGGCGACGGGCGGTTCGCGCCCTCGGCGGCGGACGACAAGTACCACCTCCGGCACAGCCCGCTCCGCTTCGTCCCGATGACGCCGCTGCAGCGGACGCGCGTGAACGCGGCGCTCGCGCGCGCGGGAGACGTGGACGCCTGGCTCTCGCCGCGGCAACGCGCGCTGCGGGACGCCATCGCGCGGCGGCCGGACGGGGGCTTGCCGGAGCAGCTCGACGTGGGCCGCGACGGGCTCGCTGCGGCGTGGGCGCGCGTCGGGGAAACGTTCAGCGAGCGCAAAACCGACTAGGCGGATTTTTTAGTTGCCCTGGGATCGGGGCTCGTGGTTTGAACGGGCAAACCTCAGCTCGCCGGGCGCGACCCGGCAGGAGAAGCGAGCCCATGACCACGCACGCGATGCCCTCGTCCGCCCCGATCCCGACCGGCAAGCTCACCACGGGCAGCGTCGGCGCCTTCATGCTGGCGACAGGCCTCGTCTTGAACGGCCTCATCTTCCTCATGTCCTTCCGCGGCAACGCGAGCGCGACCGAGGGGTACCTCTTCCTGATGGCCCCGCTGATGCTCATCGGCGGCGTGCTCTCCCTCTTCGGCTACCTCGGCTTCCAGCGCGTCTTCCGCGGCGGCAACGTCGTCGCCGGCGTCTTCGCGCTGCTCGCGGGGCTCGGCGGCGCCGGCGTCCTCCTCATCCCGCTCCTCGGCGCCTCGGGCCCGCGCGAGCGCGTCGGCTTCGCGATGCTCGGCTTCTTCGTCTTCAGCATCGCCGCGGCGCTCTACGGGATCGTCGCGGGCATCACGGCGCTCACGTCGCGCGACGGCCGCCCGGCGGGCGCTCTGCGCGCGGCGGGCGTGCTGCTGCTCCTCGGGGGGCTCGGCGCGGTCCCGATGGCGCTCGCGCTGGCCGAGGTGATCCCGCCTGGGCAGTGGGTCGCGATGGTGTCGGTCGTCTCGGCGATGCTGCTCGGGATCGGCACGGTGCTGACGGGCACGACGATGCTGAGCCGCCGCCGCGAGGCCTGATCTGAGGAAGGCAGACGAGGGCCCTGGCGGAGATCCCGCGCGCCGCTCCGGCGCCGAGCCCGCCGGGCGCCCCGCCCGCCCGCGATTCGCTCGCTCGGGTTGAGGATTCTCTGCGTCGTGCGGTACGGTCGCCGGCACCTCGAACCAGAGCCGTTCACGTGCCCTTCCTGCTCCTGAGCGCCGACTCGCCGGCGCCCATGCTCCTCTACGTCGGCTGGATCGTCATGGCCGTCGTCGGCTCGATCGTCGGCGAGTACCGCGGGCGCGCCGGACTCGGCATGGTGCTCGGGATCTTCCTCGGCCTCCTCGGCGTGATCATCGTCGCCGTCCTCGAGCGGGCCCCCGACGCCCGCGCGCCCAGCGCCGCGGACGCGCTCCGCGGGAAGCTCGGCGCGTTCCTGTTCGCCTTCGGCTGCTTCTTCGGCGCGATCGCCGTCCTCGTCCCGATGGGCGTCCGCGAGGCCGCCGTCGCCCTGGTCCTGGTCGCCACCGTCGCCGCGGCGCTGCTCGCCTCGGGCGGCGTCGTCCTCTCGCTCGGCTACCTCGAGCTCGCGCGGTCCCGCGGCCGCCTCGACCTCGTCGCGGGCGTCGCCGCCGCGACGGCCGGCGTCGCCAGCGTCGCGCCGCTCCTGCTCTATCTCGCCGGCGAGCGGTCGCTCTCGTCGCCGGCGCTCCGCGGGAGCCTCATCGGCTGGGGTCTCGCCCTCGCGGTCTTCGGCGTCGCCGCCGGCGTCGCCGCCTTCGCGCGTCGCGACGGGCGGGGCGGCAGCTGGCGCGGGGTGATCCTGGGCGTCGGCGGGCTCGGCGTGCTCGCGGCGCCGCTCAACCTCGCCGGCGCCGTCGAGGGCGGCCTCGCGGTCATCGGCCTCTTCGTGGGCGCCATGCTCCTCGCGATAGGCTCCCTCGCGAGCGCCGTCGACTTCCAGCGCAGCGCGCGCGCCCTCCGCGGCGCGGCCGCCACCGCGGCCTGAGCGGCGGCGCCGTCTTGAGCGACGCCCCGGGCCCGCGCCTCCCCGTCCCGGTCCCGCCGGCCCTCGGCGACGGCGACGAGCTCACCATCGTGGCGCACGAGCGCCTGCCGCGCCGCGCGGCGCTCCTCGCGGTGCCGTCGGCGCTGGCGCTGACGGTCGCGGCGTTCTACGCCATCCGCGCCGCCATGGCCCGCCCCGCCCTGCCCTTCATCGGGCTCGCCCTCCTCGGCGTCGTGGGCTTCGCGGTCTTCGCGTGGCCGGTCCTCCGCGCGGTGCTCGGTCGCACGCGCGTCCGCCTCGACCCGCGCCGTTACCGCGTGGTGCGGAGCGTCCTCGGCCTCACCTGGCAGACGCGCCAGGGCGAGCTCGCCTCCCTCACCGGCGTCGACGACGAGGTCCGCCACGGCGCCGACGCCGCCGGACGCGTCGGCGTCGCGCTGCGCGACGACCAGGGCCACGCCTTCCTCATCGTCGACCACCTCGCCGAGGACGAGCGCCGCGCCTTCGCCCGCGCCCTCCGCCGCTTCCTAGCCAACCACGGCGTCATCGCGCGACCCGACGACTAGCTCGCCCTCGCGCCCAATCGGGGTCCGGGGCGAGTGATTCCAATGAACCCTCCGTGCCTCCGTGCCTCCGTGGTTGTCCCCCTCGGATCACGTCGGAGCGGCGTGGTGCTGCATCAAGGCTTGATGACGATCGTGTCCCGGACCCCGAGGAGCTGCCAGAGCTGGTCGACCTCGCCATCCTCCATGGCGACGCAGCCCCAGGTCCAGTCCTGCTTGCCGCCGTTACCGTGGAGCTCGATGAGCCCGCCGAGCGCCGTCGACTGCGGCGGCCGCCCGCAGCTCGCCTGCGCCGACTCGATGTCCGCCTTCTGCCCGGCCGTGATGAGCCCGCCCGAGTAGCCGCGCGCCGCGTCGGCCGCGTCCGGGTAGCTCACGAGCCACGCCTTGTAGAACGAGGAGTTGGGGAGCCGCTCGACCACGTAGAACACCCCCTCCGGCGTCTTCCCGTCGCCCTCGCGCTCCTTGTCGCCGCTCGGCGTGAAGCCGAGCCCGATCCAGAAGTTCGCCGTGTTGCTCCCGTGGCTGCACACCGCCAGGTTGCGCGCCGACTTGTTCACGACGACGTAGTCGTCCTTCGTCGTGTCGCACGGCGAGAGCCCGCTCCCGTTCGTCCCCCACGCGACCGCGCAGTCCGACGGGCCGACGCCCGCGTTCCACGCCGACGTCTCCGGGCTCGGCCAGCAGGTGTCGTAGTCGTCGCACTCGTAGCCGGCGCCGGTCCGGCACTGGCTGTCGACCGTGCAGTCCCTGAGGCACGCGGAGACGTCGCTGTTGTCGAAGGCGTAGCAGGTCGACCCCGCCGGGCAGCCCGACTCCGCGCACATCGTCTTCGTGCAGTAGCCGCCGGGCAGCGCGAGGCAGTGGAGGTTCTGACAGCCGGCGCTCGTCGTGCAGGCGGCGCCGATGTCGAAGCTCTTCGCCGGCTCCCCCGGCCACGACTGCGTCGCCGACGGGAGGCAGATCGGGTAGATGCGGTCGGGCTGGCCGTGGCGCTGCCGCAGGACGCAGGTGTAGCCCGGGCGGCAGCCCGTCGGCGAGAGCCCGTAGTCGCACTCGCTCGCGCAGGTGGGCGTCCCGTTCGTGGTCGTGACGCAGCGCGTCACGGTGTACTCGGTGCCCGGCCCGTAGTCCGTGTCCGGGCAGAGCCAGGACGTCGCGCCCTGCGCGCACGCCTGCGTGCACATCCCGCCCGGGAAGCCCGCGCCGGCGCCGAGGCACGTCGCGGCCGCGGAGAAGTCGTCGCTGTCGCAGTCGGCCGCCGTCGCGCAGGCGCCGCCGACCCAGCCGGGGTTGATCTCGACGCCGCCCGTCGCCCCCGTGTCCGTGTCCGTGTCCGCCACCGTGTCCGCGGTGTCGGCCGTGTCCGCGGTGTCGGTCGTGTCGGTCGTGTCCGCCGTGTCCGCGACGAACGTGTCGGCCGTGTCCGCGACGAAGGTGTCGGCCACCACCGTGTCCGCGACGAACGTATCGGCGACGACCGTGTCGGGCGGCGTCACCGTGTCGACGGGCGCGCTCGTGTCGACAGGGCCCGTGTCCTCGACGGGCGCCTGGGTGTCGACCCCGCCGCCGCCGGTGTCTGCGGGCGCCACGGTGTCGAAGAGCCCGCCCCCGCCGGTGTCCACGCCCACCGGGGCCGCCGTATCGGCGCCGCCACCACCGCCCTGATCGTCACACGCAACGAGGGTTACAGCGACCGCGATCGCCCACGCGACTCTCATCGGCTCCTCCGGATTCGGCGAGCGCCCCTCATAGCACCGCCCACCCCGCCCGCGCGACGATGGCGAGAAATTTTCGCGCGGTCGGATGCCCCGACTTTGGGTATGGAGTGTCCCCGCTGCGGACCCATCCGCCCCCGTTCCGAGCTCGGAGCACCCGATGACACCGTTCCGCCTGGCCCTCGCGGCCGTCTCCCTCGTCGCCCTGACCGCCGGCTCCGCGTCGGCGACCGACGTCTTCGGCTCCATCAACACCGACACGACGTGGAACCTCGCGGGCTCCCCGTACCGCGTCACGAGCGACCTCCAGGTGCAGGCCGGGTACACGCTCACCATCGAGGCGGGCGTCGAGGTGCGGGCGGTCGGCTCGGGCCGCAAGATCACGGTCGCCGGGAACCTCGTCGTCGCCGGCGTCGACGGCACGCCCGTCGTCTTCCGCGGCGACGCCGCCTCCCCGTCCGCGGGCGCCTGGGCGGGCCTCACCCTGAGCTCGGGCGCCGGCTGCGCGCTCTCGTACGCGACCATCCAGCACGCGGCGAGCGCCGTGAAGATCGACTCCCCGTCGTCGGCGGCGCAGAGCTTCGACCACCTGACGATCACCGACTACAGCTCGCGCGGCTTCGAGCTCACGAGCAGCGGCACCTTCGCGCTCACGAACTTCGACTTCCACGGCGGCGGCGCCTCCTCCTACGCCATCTACTCGACCGGCGCGTCCGTCACGCTCGGCTACGGCAAGATCCTCGGCGGCAGCGTCGGCGTCTTCGTGAACTACGCGAACCTCTCGCTCGACCACGTGATCGTCGCCAACACGACGAGCCGCGGCGTCTCGCTCTCGGCGGCGAGCGTCACCGGCACGCGCACCCTCCTCGTGGACCAGTCGACCTTCTGGAACGCCGGCTCCGCGGTCTACGTGTCGCGCTCGAGCTCCTCGAGCTACCAGATCAACACGACCCTGAAGCGCTCGATCTTCGCGAACAACACCGGCATCTACGTCGACGGCTCGAGCTCGAGCTACTACGTCAACTTCGCCGCGTTCACGAACAACGTCTACGTCGGCAACATCTCGAGCGCCTACTCGCCGGGCTCGAGCAGCGGCAACCTCAACTACGCGCCGCTCCTCGCCGACCCCGACAACGGCGACTTCGCCCCGACCGAGCGCTCCCCGGCGCGCTACCTCTACCCGGCGAGCCCGAACCTGACCATCGGCGCCGTCCCCTACGCGGGCGCCCCGAGCCCGGCCGGCGTCCACGGCTTCTGGTACGTGAACAAGACGTTCGCCGCCGACAGCGTGACCGACGTCGCGGGCGACATGGTCATCGCGAAGGGCGTCACCGTCACGTTCCTCCCGGGCGCGCAGCTCCGCATGACGCCGAACGCCGACGCCATGACGGGCGGGAAGAACCCGAACCTCGTCGAGATCCGCGTCGAGGGGACCCTCGAGGCCGACGGCACCAACTCGCACCCCGTGAAGTTCACGACCGCCAACGCGAACCCCGCGCGCGGCGACTGGTACGGCATCGAGATCCTCGCCGACACCGAGGCGTTCAACGTCTCGCAGGTCGACATCGGCTACGCCTACCGCGGCGTGTCGCTCGAGGACAACGACCACATCGTGGCCGGGAGCGCCATCCACCACTGCAGCGACGCCGGCGTCTACGTCTCCGGCGGCACGCCCTCCCTCGAGCAGCTCGAGCTCTACCAGAACCAGCGCGGGATCTACGCCGACTCGGCGACCGACCTCGACATCGTCGACGTCGACATCCACCACAGCACGGCGCAGGGCTTCTACGGGCGCAACGTGAGCGCCACCTGGACCATCGGGCGCGTCTACGACAACGGCTCGAGCGGCGTCGAGCTCAACGCGTCGAGCGTGACGGGCACGTACCAGTCGCGGCTCGAGAACCTGACGATCGCCCACAACCACACGAACGGGCTCACCGTCTCGCGGAGCTCGAGCTCGAGCTACAACCTCGTCGTGACCGTGAAGAACTGTGCGATTACGCACAACACGCAGGTCGGCATCGCGGACAACAGCAGCTCGAGCTACCAGATCAGCCTCACCTGCCAGGGGTCGAACCTCTGGGGCAACGCCACGAAGGCGAGCAACGTCGGCGCCGACCTCACGACGAGCTGCTTCGCGGAGAACCCGCTCTACGTCGACGAGGCGGGGCGCGACTACGCGCCGACCACGCACTCGCCGAACCGCTACAAGGGCTACAACGACGACCTCGTCGGCGCGGTCGAGTACACGAACGTCGACGGGCCGCACCTGATGGGCTGGCTCTGGGAGGACTTCACGTTCACGAAGGCCGGCTCGCCCTGGCCGATCCTCGGCGACATCACCGTTCCGGACGGCGTCACCGTGACGTTCGAGCCGGGGGCGCGCCTCGAGATCGTCAACGCGCAGGACGGCATGGGCGGCGGCATCAACACCACGCGCGCCGAGATCCACGTGCTCGACGGGGGCGAGGTGGTCTTCGACGGCGGCGGGGAGCCGATCGTGCTCACCTCGGCGGCGGCGAGTCCGAGCGCCGGCGACTGGTACGGGCTCGTCCTCGACGACGCCGGGACCTCGGTCATCGACAACGCGACCGTCATGTGGCCGACCTACGGCCTCTACGTGAACGGCCCGGCCGCGCCGAGCGTGGTCGACACGCGCTTCATCTACCACGCGACGGCCGGCGTCTACGCGCTCGGCGTGACGACGTCGCCCGGCCTGAGCGTGCTCGCGACGACGGTCGTCGGGCGCGGCACGGGCACCGGCGTCTACCTCACGAACGCGAACGCCTACGTGCGGAGCTCGTACGTCACGCACCACAGCACGGGCCTCCTCGCGACGCGCGGGAGCGTCACGGGCACGTCGACCGTGCGCGTCGTGAACAACACGTTCGTGCACCACGCGACGGGCGTCAGCATCGGGCGCTCGTCGAGCTCGAGCTACAACCTCGTCGCGAGCGTCGAGAACAACGTCATCGCGAACAACACGTCGGCGGCGCTGACGGACACGAGCTCGACGAGCTACCGCCTGTCGCCGGTGCTGCGGAACAACACCTACTACGGCGTGAGCACGGTGAACGCGTCGCCGGGCACGAACACGGGCAACGTCACGACCGACCCGCTCATCGAGGACGACGACTGGAACGCGGTCCCGCGCTGGTGGGACGGCAAGCTCTGGCGCGAGTCGCCGGCCATCAACGCCGGCTACGCCTCGGCGACGGCGCTCCCGTCGCGCTCCATCACCGAGCGCGAGCGGAACCACGGCGGCGTCGACATGGGCGCCTGGGAGTACGACGCGAACGACAACGAGGAGCCGCGCGCCGACGCCGTGACGGACTCCATCATCGTGCCGCGCGGCGAGGCCTTCACCCTCGACGGGTCGGAGGCCTACGATCCCGACGGGACCATCGCGTCCGCGTGGTGGACGATGAGCGACGGCACGGTCACCGCCGGGCAGAGCGTGCAGCACACGTTCGCCGCGGCGGGCGACACGCAGTGGGCGTACATCACGGTCGTCGACGACGAGGGGGCCGAGGATCACGCGCTCGTCAAGGTGAACGTGGACATCCGCCCCATCGCGGACGCGGGGCCGGCCGTGTTCCAGGACGAGGGCCCGCTCGAGGACGTGTTCTTCGACGGCACGCTCAGCACGGACCCCGACGGGACCGTCGTGAGCTGGCGCTGGGACTTCGGCGACGGCACGCCCATCTCGACGGCCGTCAGCCCGCGCCACAGCTACGCGAGCGCCGGGCTCTACACGGTCACCCTCACCGTGACCGACAACGAGGGGCTCACGTCGAGCGACACGACGCTCGCGACGGTGTACGGCACGACCGACACGGTGGGCCCGCTCATCCAGCACACCGAGATCGCCGACGGCGTGCCGGTGAACACGAACGTCACCGTGACGGCCGACATCCGCGACCCGTCGGGGGTCACGAGCGCCGTCCTGCTGTACCGCAAGAAGGGCACGACGGCGGCCGCCTACGCGGCGATGACCTCGTCCGGCGCGAACACCTGGACCGCGACCATCCCGTCGACCTACGTGACCGCGGCCGGCGTCGAGTACTGGTTCATCGCGAGCGACGGCGTGACGCCCGACGCGAACACGTCGACGGCGCCGGTGGGCGCGCCCGACGGCGGCGTCTTCGACTTCCTCGTCGTCGGCGACCCCGACGCGCCCGCGATCAGCCACACGCCGATCGCCGACGGGCAGACCCCGGGCGCCGCGGTGACCGTGAGCGCGACCATCACCGACGCGACCGGCGTCGACCACGCGAACCTCTACTTCCGGCCGAAGGGCGGCACGAGCTTCGGGGCCGTGCCGATGTCGCACCCGAGCGGGAACCTCTGGACCGCGCAGATCCCGTCGTTCGTGGTCGCGAGCCCGGGCGTCGAGTACTACATCGAGGCCGCCGACACCTCGCCCATCCCGAACAGCGGCGTCGCGCCGGCGGGCGCGCCGACGACGGTGTGGAGCTTCCGCGTGGGCACCGGCGACACGACGCCGCCGATCCTCGCGCACACGCCGATCGCCGACGGGCGCCCCGCGGGGAGCGCGGTCGCGATCACAGCGAGCGCGGCCGACAACGAGGGCGTGACCAGCGTCATGCTCTTCTACCGCGCGCACGGGAGTGGCGCGGCGTTCAGCACGGCGTCGCTCGTCCAGGGCGGCGGCACGAGCTGGACGGGGAGCGTCCCGGCCGGCGCGGTGACGACAGCGGGCGTCGACTACTACCTCATCGCGTCGGACGCGGCCGGGAACACCGCGGGCTCCCCGGCCGACGCGCCCGCGTCGTTCCACACCTTCACGGTGAACGCGGTCGACACGACGCCGCCGACCATCACGCACACGGCCATCGCCAACGGGCGCCCCGAGGGGCAGTCCGTGCCGGTGTCGGCGACCGTCACCGACCCGTCCGGGGTCGTGAGCGTGAAGCTCGTCTACCGCCCGACCGGCTTCCCGCTCTTCCAGGAGATCACGATGACAGCCGGGGCCGGCGGCGCGTACACCGCCGACATCCCGAGCTTCGCGGTGACCCCGCCGGGCGTCGAGTACTACCTCCGCGCGACCGACGGGGCCGGGAACACGGGCGCGAGCCCGGTCGGCGGCTCGTCGGCGCCCTACACCTTCACGGTGACCGGCAGCACGAGCGGCGACACGACGCCGCCCGCCATCGCGCACGCGCCCGTGAGCGGCGTTCACGACGCCGGCGTGGCCGTGCCGATCGCGGCGACCGTGGTCGACCCGAGCGGCGTCGCGAGCGTCGTCGTGTACTACCGCGCCCAGGGCGGCACGACGTATACCTCGGCGGCGCTGACGGCCGGCGCGAGCGACGCCTGGACGGGCACCATCCCGGCCGGCGCGGTGACGGCGCCCGGCGTCGAGTACTACCTCGAGGCGACCGACAGCGCGGCCGCCGCGAACGTGGCGCGGAACCCGGCGGGCGGCGCGACGTCGCCGCACGGCTTCGCGGTGGTCGTGCCGGACGCGACGCCGCCGACCATCACGCACACGGCCGTGACCGAGCTCCAGGCCGGCGCGGACCTCGTCGTGACGGCGACCATCACCGACGACGGCGGCGTCACCGCGGCGACCCTCTACTGGGCGGCCGGCGCCGGCGCGTTCAGCCCGATGGCGCTCGCGCAGGGGAGCGGCGACTCGTGGAGCGCGACCGTGTCGGCGGCGACGCTGCCTGCGGGCGCGACGAGCCTCCGCTACTACCTCACGGCGAGCGACGCGAAGGGCAACATGGCGTCGCTGCCGGTCAACGGGGCCGCAGCACCCTACGTCGTGACGATCGACATCCCGGACACGACGGCGCCGGCGGTGTCGCTGAGCAACGTGGCGGCAGGGCGGCCCGCGGGCGTCGCGGTCGTCGTGAGCGCGACCATCAGCGACGAGACCGGCGTCACCGGGGCGACGCTCCACTACCGCGCGGTCGGGAGCGGCGGCGCCTACACGACGGCGGCGATGACGCACGGGACCGGCGACGCGTGGAGCGCGACCATCCCGGGGGCGGCCGTCGTGGCGGCGGGGGTGCAGTACTACGTGAGCGCGGTCGACGCGGCCGGGAACACCGGCTACGGGCCGGCCACGGCGCCCGCGACGCCCGCCTCGTTCACGGTCGTGACGCCCGACACCCAGGCGCCGACGGTGGCGCTCGCGGCGGTGCCGAACGGTCAGGAGGCAGGCGCGGCCGTCGTCGTCGGGGCGACCATCACGGACGACGTGGCCGTGACCGGCGCGACCCTCTTCTACCGCGCCCAGGCGAGCGGCGGGAGCTACGCGAGCGTCGCGATGACGCACGGCGCCGGGAGCGCGTGGAGCGCCACCATCCCGGGGGCCGCGGTGACCGCGCCGGGCGTGCAGCTCTACGTCGCGGCGACCGACAGCTCGGCGAACGTCGGCTACGGGCCGGCGACGGCGCCGGCGGTCCCGGCGTCGTTCACGGTGGCGGCGAGCGACACGGCGGGGCCGACCCTCACGCACACGCCCGAGGCCGGGCCGCTCGTCGCGGGCGCGGCGCTCGCGGTGAGCGTGACCGCGACGGACGCGAGCGGCGTGTCGGCGGTGCGGCTGCATCACCGCGTGAAGGGCACGAGCGGGACGTTCACGCAGGTGGCGATGAGCGGGTCGGGCGGCGTGTACACGGCGACCATCGCGACGGTCGCGGCGCCGGGCGTCGAGTACTGGTTCGACGCGGACGACACGCGCTCCAACACGTCGAAGCTGCCGACGAACGCGCCCACGACGCTGTTCTCGGTGGGCGCGGTGGCGCCGGATACGGCGGGGCCGAGCATCGCGCACGACCCGATCGTGGGCGACCACACGGCGGGCGTGTCCGTGGCGATCGAGGCGACCATCACGGACGCCTCGGGCGTGCAGGCGGCGAGCCTCTTCTACCGGAAGAGCGGGACGGGCGCGTACACCGAGGTCGCGCTCGCGCCGGCCGGCGGCGGGGCCTACGTCGGGGTGATCCCGGCCGCCGCCGTCGCGTCGCCGGGCGTCGACTACTACCTGCGCGCGACGGACGCGGCGACCGCGCACAACGCGACGACGTCGCCCGCGACGGCGCCGACGGCGGTGTACTCCTTCACGGTGCCGACGGTCGTCGCGGACACGACGGCGCCGTCGCTCTCGCACACGCCCATCACGGCGGCGCAGGCGGCGGGCGTGGCGGTGCCGATCGCCGCGACCGCGACGGACGCGAGCGGCGTCGCGAGCGTGACGCTCTACTTCCGGCCCGAGGGGGAGTCGACGTGGCTCTCGACGGCGCTCGTGGCGCCGACGGGGAGCACGTACACGGGGGCCATCCCGGCGTTCGCGGTGACGGCGCCGGGGGTCGAGTACTACATCGAGGCGGTGGACGCGTCGGCCGCGCAGAACAAGCGCGTGCTGCCGGGGAGCGCGCCGAGCGTGTGGTACGGCTTCGACGTGACGGCGCCGGACACGACGGGGCCGACGGTGACCGTCGACGCGCTCGCGGCCTCGGTGACCGAGGGGACGCCCATCCCGGTGGGCGCGACCATCGCGGACCCGGCGGGGGTCGCGGGCGCCGCGGTCGAGTACCGCGCGAACGGGGCGGCGAGCTTCGCGAGCGCGGCGATGACGGCCGGGAGCGGCGGGCGCTGGGCGGCGGCGGTGCCGGGGACGGCGGTCGTCGCGGGGTCGCTCGAGGTGCGCGTGACGGCGACCGACGGGCTCGGGAACGCGACGACGAGCGCGTCGCAGACGGTCGTCGTGCAGGCGGCGCCGCCGGTCGACACGACGCCGCCGGCGATCCTCCACAGCCCCGTGACGGTCGTGAGCTACGGGCAGACGGCGGCCATCACGGCCATCGTGACCGACGCGAGCGGCGTCGACGAGGTGGTGCTCTTCTTCCGCGAGGGCGGGACGGGCGCGTTCGCGTCGGTCGGGCTCTCGGACGCGGGCAGCGGGCGCTGGGACGGTGAGATCCCGGCGTTCGCGACGCGCGGCGCGACGGTCGAGTATTACCTCGAGGCGAGCGATCTGTCGCCCGCTGTCAACGTGGCGACCGACCCGGCGGACGCGCCGACGAGCGTGAACGTGGTCGACGTGCTCGGGGCGCCCGTCGAGGGCGACGCGGGCGACGTGATCGAGTCCGACACGGTCGAGGCCGACACGGTGGGCGGCGACACGGTCGAGGCCGACACCGCGCAGCCCGACACGATCGAGGCGGACACGGTCGAGGCGGACACCGCGCAGCCCGACACGACCGTCCCCGTGGACGACACGTACAACGGCGAGGACGGCGCGAGCGACGCGATCGGCGCGGACACCGGCGGCGACACCGGCACGACCACGACGACGAAGAAGGACGACGGCGGCTGCGCGGGCGGCGGCTCCGGCGGGGCGCCGGCGGCGCTCGCGCTCGGGCTGCTCGCGGTGATCGCGCTCGGACGCGCCCGGCGGCGCCGCGAGGGCTGAGCGAGGGGCGCTGGCAGCCGCGCGGCGACGAACTGGAACGTTCGTACCAATTTTACCTGGGACGTACGCCGCGCGATGTGTCACCTCTGGAGAACAGAGGTGCACATCATGAATCAGACTCTCCCGACGCTCGGTGCGGCGCGCGGCGCCCTCGTGTCTCTTTCGTCCCTGTGGCTCGCTGTCGGCGCGTGCGCCGAGGCGCCGCCGCCGAGCGCGGGCGACGTGGCCGGGGCGCGCGTCGCCATCGCGGTGGCGCCGCTCTCGTTGCCGGGCGTCGCGGACGCGACGTGGACGCTGACCGTGTCGTCGCCGGGTGGCGAGGTGTGGACGAAGACGGTGACGTCGTCGGGGTACGGCGACGGCGCCGGCGGGCTCGCGTACGTGGGCCCGTGCGACGCGTCGTACGCCACGAACACCGTCACGGTCGAGCTCATCGACCTCACGGCGGACGGCGGCGGCGCGATCACCGACTTCCGGAACCCGGGGCCCGTCTCGAAGACCGCGCCCTGCGATCCGAACGGCGACACCGCCGTCGGCTTCGACATCACCGTCGCGCGCGCGGCGAACCAGGGCTTCTTCGACGTGGCCGTCTCCTTCGACGACGTCTTCTGCTCGGCGAAGCTCGACTGCGTCCCCGAGCTCCTCTTCAACGGCGCCGCGCGCGACACGACGCTCGTCCTGGCGTTCGCGTGCGCGTCGGGCGAGGGCACGGCGACGACGCTGCACATGGCGGCGCCGAAGCTCACCTGCAGCGACGGGACCGAGCTCGTCGTCGACCCGACGCTCGGCCCGGGGAACACCGGCGAGAGCAACGCGCACGTGTACCAGGTCGCGTCGTATCGCGGGCGCGAGGCGTTCTCCGGGCTCGAGAAGTGCTACTGGAACACGGCCATCGGCGTGGACGCGACGACGTTCACGGCCAACTCGGGCGTGACCTGCAGCGTGACCGCCAAGGTGTCGGCGAGCGTCGGCGCCTGGGACGACGGCCAGACCCCCGAGGGCGCGGTGTGGCCCTTCATCGACGTCGACGTGCCCGTGGTCGCCGACGGGGCGCTCGTCTGCGCGAGCCACGCGCTCGACGTGGACGGCTCCGGCGTCGCCACCGACTACGCGCTCCCCGACGCGCGCGAGACGCTCGACGTCGGGATGAGCTGCGGCGGCTGCGACGGCGGCCCGTGCGCGCCGGCCGTGGCGACCGGGGCGCCCGTGACGCCGTTCGCGACGGAGGGGGCCGGGTGGAGCTGGGGCGCCGACGAGGGCGGCGCGCTCGGCAACGGCCCGGCCGAGACGACGAACAAGCTGACGCCGGTCGCCATCACGACGGCAGGCGGGGTCCCGGCGACGTGGTCGCGGATCTACCCGGGCGGTAACGGGATCGCCCCCTTCGCGTGTGGGCTCACGGCCGACCACGTGGCGTGGTGCTGGGGCAAGAACGACTATGGCCAGGGGGGTGACGGCGCCACGACCGACGACCACGAGTCGCCGGTGCCGCTCTCGGGCGGGCTCGTGTGGCAGGAGCTCACCCTCGGTGGCTATCACGCGTGCGGCCTCACGCCGGGAGGCGTCGCCTACTGCTGGGGCGGAAACCAGTACGGGCAGATGGGTGACGGCACGAAGAGCACGACGGACCGGGTGCTCTCGCCGACGCCGGTCTCGACCGCGGAGATCGCGCCGGGCTCGCCGCGGCCCCTCACGTACCGCCGCATCACGGCGAGCCGCGACGCCACGTGTGGCGTCGCCGAGACGCCGGCCTCCCTCGCCGGGACGGCGTGGTGCTGGGGCGCCAGCGGTGCGCTCGGGATCGGGGTCTGGGGCGAGAGCCTCTACCCGACCCCGGTCGACGTCTCGGACCTGAGCGAGACCGAGCCGCGCCCCCACACGTGGCTCCAGCTCGACGCGGGGACCTACTCGGTGTGCGGCATCGCGGCGACGCCGGCCTCCATCGCGGGTACGGCGTGGTGCTGGGGGGCCAACGACTACTGTCAGGCGGGCAAGGGCGGCCTCTGCAGCGGCGGCCTCGTGAGCTCGACGCCGGTCGCGACCGCGGGCAGCGTGAACGGGGTCGATCGGCCGCTGACCTACCGGTCCATCGACCAGGGTGGCGAGGTGACCTGCGCCATCGCGGAGCCCGACGGGAGCGCCTGGTGCTGGGGCTACAACGGCTCCGGGCAGCTGGGTAACGGCGAGCACGTCGGCAAGGTGAACCTGCCGACGCCCGTGAACACCGTGGTGAACCCGGTGCGGTCGATCTCCGCCTCGGGCAACCACGTGTGCGCCATCCCCGAGGCGCCGAACGCGAACGCCGGGAAGGCCTATTGCTGGGGCTACACCGGCTATGGGGCCGTGGGGACGGGCGCTGGCTCGAGCCCGGGCTACAGCGCCTACCCAGGGCTCGTCTCGGGGCAACGGCAGCTGCTCTGGCTCCTCGTCAATCAACACACCTCCTACGCGATCGAGGCGCCCGCCGCCCCCTGAACGACGTGAGGCCGGGCCCATCGCTGAACCCGGCCTCCCGCGCGGCCGCGCGGCCGTGACGCGGCGCGTCAACCGCGGCGGGCGCGGGCTCCCTTCCGCTCGGCCTTGCGCTTGTCCCGGAGGTAGCGCTCGCAGGCGTTGAGCGCGCTGCCGGCGTTGAAGAGGTCGCCGTCCCGCGACGGGTCGATGGCGTTCATGAACTCCGCGGCGTTCTCGAACTTGCCGCGGAGCCCCATCACCTCGATCTGCACGGCCTCGAGGTTCACGCCCTCCATCGCGAGCTGCTTGACGACCTGCCAGAGGTAGGCCGGGCCGGGCTTGTAGTGGCCCGACATGTTCGAGATGACCTTCACCTCGCCGCCCGCGATGACCATGTCGCCAGCGCCCGCGACCGCGCCGCCCGCGAGGAAGCTCGAGTGGTGCTGCACCGTCGCGATGTTCTTGCCGCCGAAGATCTTCCCGGCCGAGTTCATCACGAAGATGTAGCGCCCGCCCTCCTTCACGATGCGCCGCAGCTCGTTCTTCTTCTCCTTGTTGGTCGCGCCCTTGCCGCGCTCGAGCTTCAGGCGCGTGTCGAGGTCGGCGAGCGCCGTGTTGAGCGTCGCGTTCGGCACCTTCTCCGACGTCGTGTCGACGAGCCCGCCGCCGGCGTCGACGAAGCGCCCGTTCTCGAGGCGCATCACGAAGTCGGCGCGGTTCCCGTCCTGCGCGCTCGCGTGCTTCGTCTTCGCGGCCGCCTGCTGCGCGTTCTTGTAGTGGTAGACGACCTTGAACTGCTCCTCCTCGTCGTCGAGGTAGCGCCCGTCGCGGAGCATCGGCAGGAGCGCCCAGCCCTGCTTGTCCTCCTCGCGCTCCTTCAGGCCGATGCGCGGCGCCATGAAGAGCTCGTCGTCCGACGCCTCGCGCATCGCCGCGAGCCGCGACTCGCGCAGCGCGTCCCGCGAGCTCGCGTGCATGAGCGCCAGCGGGTTCCGCGTCGGCGCCGGCTGGTAGGTCGGCATGCCGCCGCCCGGGGCCATCAGCGCCCCCGGCGCGGCGAGCCCGTGCATCTCCTCGGTGCTCAGGTAGCCCGCGCTCTCGGGCGACGCCGACGAGAGCTGCGGCGTGTCGTAGCCGCTCGGCGCCGACGTCGGCTGCGCCGCCGCCTTCGGCGCCTTCGCGGCCGAAGACTTAGCCGGCGTCAGCTTCGGCGCGTCGTAGCCGCTCGGCGCCGCCGCGGGCGCGCCGGGCTTCGCGTCCTTCGGGGCCGCGCCGAGCGCCGGGACGAGCCGCGGCGCGTCGTAGCCGATCGGCGCCGCCGGCGCCTGGTAGCGGCCGCCCTCGGTCGTCTTGGCCTCGGACGTCGCCGTCGGCTCCGCGTACGCCGCCATCGCGGGCGCGCCGTAGCCCCAGGCCGCCTCGGGGACGTCGCTCATCGCCCGCCCCCGCGCCGCGCCGCGGTGCGAGCCGAGCTGGAGCCCGCGCTCGACCGCCCCGCCCGGGGCGAGCGCGCCCGCCTGCTGCGCGTAGCCGGTCTTCTTGAGCCACGCCGCCGGCGCGGGCGCGGCCTGGGCCGGGGTGGCCGCGGCGTCCTGGGAGGTCTTGCGCTGGTTCCGGTGGAGGCTGATGAAGGGCATCGCGGGCTCCGTGCTCCGTGCGTCGTCGAGGTGCTCTGCCTCCCTTCACGCAAGCCGCGCCCGGTTCCCGCCTCGCCATCGGCAAAAAAAGATCGATCGGTCCAATCGAGACCGCGCGAGGCGCGGCCGAGCTCGGCCCTCAGCCCGCGAAGAGGTCGCGCAGGACGTGCTTCTGCACCTTCCCGAGCGCGTTCTTCGGCAGCGCCGCGACGACCCGCACGCTCCTCGGCTTCTTGTAGTCCGCGAGCCGGCTCGCCACGTGCGCGGCGAGCTCCTGGCCGAGCGCCGCCTCGTCGACCGCGGCCTCGCCTGCGTGCACGACCACCGCCGCCGCGATCCGCTCGCCCCAGACCGGGTCCGCGACGCCCACGACCGCGACCTCGGCGACCGCCGGGTGCTCGCGCAGGACGTCCTCGATCTCGCGCGCCGAGAGCTTGAACCCACCCGACTTGATGATGTCGACCGAGCTCCGCCCGACGATCCGCAGGACGCCGTCCCCGTCGGCCGCCACGACGTCGCCGGTCTTGAACCAGCCGTCCGCCGTGAAGGCGTCGCGCGTCGCGGCCTCGTTCCTCCAGTAGCCCGTCATGAGCCCGTCGCCGCGCACCTCGAGCGCCCCCGGCTCCCCCGGCGCGACGGGCCCGCCGTCGTCGCCGACGACCCGCGCCTCGTAGCCCGGCACCGGCCGCCCGACGGCGCCCGCGCGCCGCTCCCCGTCGTACGGGTTCGACAGCGTGAAGCCGGTCTCGGTCATGCCGTAGCGCTCGAGGATCCGATGCCCCGTGTGCGCCTCGAAGCGCGCGAGGTCGCGCGCCGGGAGCGCCGCGGAGCCCGCCGTGAAGAGGCGCGCGCGCCGGAGCGGCTCGGCGCGGGCCGGGTCCTCGTCGAGCCAGGCGAGGAGCTGGTGGTACATGGTCGGGACGCCCATGAAGACGGTGCCGCCGCGCGCCGCCATGGCCGCCGCGACCGCGGCCGGCGAGAAGTGCGGCAACACCACGCAGGCGTTGCCGTTGAGCAGCGTCCCGAGGACGCCGAGCCCGAGGCCGTGCACGTGGAAGAGCGGCAGCGCGAGGACGAGCACGTCGTCCGGCGAGAAGCGCCAGAGCCCCGTCACGGCGCCGACGTTCGCCGCGAGCGCGCCGTGCGAGAGCACGACGCCCTTGCTGCGGCCGGTCGTGCCCGAGGTGTAGACGATGAGCGCGGGCGACGCGGCGTCGGGCCCCGCGGCGGACGTCTCGGGCGAAGGCGAGCCAGGCGGCGCCTCGCTCGCCGCGAGCGACGCGGCGGAGACGACGCGCGGGCCCCCGTCCGCGAGCGCGCGCGCCGTGACCTCGGCGACGCTCCCCGGCGCCGTCACGAGCGCCGCGGCGCCCGAGTCGGTGAGGACGTGCGCGATCTCGGCGTCGCGGTAGCGCGTGTTGACGGGGACCTGCACGAGCCCCGCGCGCAGGAGCGCCGCGGTCAGCACCACCGCGTCGAGCCCGGCGTCGACGAACGTCGCGACGCGGTCGCCCGGCGCGAGGCCGAGCCCAGCGAGCGCGGCCGCGACGGCGCGCGCGCGCTCACCGAGGGCGTCCCACGAGAGCTCCCGGTCCGCCTCGGCGAAGGCGAGCCCGCTGCCGCCGCGCGCGAGCAGTCCCGTCAGCGCGCTCACGGCGCGGCGTGCGAGGGGGCGACGTGCCCGACGGGCAGGAGCGGCTGCGGGCGCCACTCGTCGGGGGCGCTCTGGGTGCGCGCGCACCCGACGGTGCAGCCCGCGGTGCACGGCTTCTTGGTCTTGAACTGCGTCCGGAGCTGCTCGAAATCGTAGTCGGCGAGGGGGATCCCCCACTCCTCGCGCGTCTGCGAGCACCAGTGCACGACGCCGAACTCGTCGACGTAGAGGTAGCGGCTCCCGGCGCGGCACTTGAAGGGCGCGGCGCCCTCGTTCAGGAGGCGCTCGCGGTAGTCGTGGGCCTCCTTGAAGCGCTTCTCGCCGATGGTGCTCTTCACGCGCTGGAACATGTCGCGCTCTTCGTCGGAGAGCTTCATCTGGCCGTCCTCGCCGTGGAGGACGAGCACGCGCGGCCGGAAGCCGTGCGCCTTCGCGAACTCGGCGACCTCGAGCACGTCGGCGGCCGGGGCGGCGCCGAGGACGCCCGACAGCACGACCTTGAACTTCGCGGTCTTGGCGATGACCTCGAGCTTCTTCCGGAGCGGCTTCAGCACCTTCACGGTGATGTCGTTCGGCGTGACGCCGTCGACGCTGATCTGCAGCTCCTCGAGCCCGGCGTCGTTCAGCTTCCGCACCTTCTCCTCGTTCATGAGGTAGGCGTTCGAGATCATCATGACCTTGTGGAAGCGCTTCTCGCGCGCGTACCGGATGAGGTCGTAGATCCCGGGGTGCAGCATGGGCTCGCCGCCCGTGAACTCGATGCTGAAGGTGCCGAGCTCCTTCAGCTTGTCGACGCGGCGCTTGAGCTCGTCGAGCGGCACCGGCTGCGAGGTCGTGTCGAACTCGTTGCAGTACTTGCAGGCGAGGTTGCAGCGCCGCACGACGACGAGCTGCGCGAGAAAGGGCGAAAATCGGAGGCGGTTCAGCATGGCGGGCGGACCCTATCAACACGGGCGGAAAAAAGGGAAGTTCTCAGCGCGAACGGCGCGCGCGGGGCGCTCACGGCGTGCCATCGCGACACGCGGGCGGGCATGTTTCGCCCCCGTGGTGCCGTTTTGTCACGAACCCACCGGCCGCGACGACGCGGGCGGGCGGGGAGGAGGCCGCGGCTGGGGAGCCGGCGCGCCTCCGGCGACGTTGGAACGGACCTTGCGAGAGCCGCCCCCTGCGGCGACGACGCTGGACGCCACGCCGTCGACACGGACCACCGACCGGATCTCGCGGGAGCCATCGACATGAAGCACGCGCACGCCCCCCTCACCGCCGTCGCCACCCTCGAGCAGCGCTTCTCGGCGCTCGGGCGCGCCGCCCGCCGGCTCGAGGGCCGCGCCCTCGGCGCCGACCTCGAGACGCTCGGCGAGTTCCTCATCCTCCGCGAGTCGCTCTTCGCCGCGCTCGACCTCCCGATGACCGCGCACAACTCGCTGCGCCTCTTCGACGTGGCGATCGCCGACCACCCGCTCGAGGTCTTCCTCGCGGACGTCGACCACCACTTCCCGAGCGCGCTCTTCGACGACGGCGACCTCTTCGCGAGCGCGCTCGCCGTCTTCTTCGCGTGGCGCGGCGTCACGGAGGCCGACGCCCGCGTCTACGACGCCGAGGCCTTCCTCCGCGTGGCCCACCACCCCCACAACACCGCCGCCATCGGCGCCTGGCTCGCCGGGCGCATCGACTGGGTGGCGCTCCGCGCGAGCGTCTCGGCGGACGCGGCCTTCCTCGAGCGGGCGGTCGCGTAGCGGACGGCAGCGCGCGCCCGCGAGATTGGCTTCCCGCCCGCCGGTGGTATCCTCTCGCCCATGGTGAGCCTGTCGCGACATCGTTCTGCCACGTACGCCGACCTCGAGGCGCTGCCGGAGGACCAGAAGGCGGAGCTCCTCGACGGCGAGCTCTTCCTGATGACGGCGCCACGGGCGCGCCACATCCAGATCACGAGCGTGCTCGGCGCGCTCCTCGGATCACGATTCGGGCTCTTCGACGGCCCCTCGGACGACGGGCCCGGCGGCTGGTGGATCCTCCACGAGCCCGAGGTGCACCTCGTGCTCGACCGGCAGGTCGTGCGCCCGGACCTCGCGGGCTGGCGCCGCGAGCGGCTCCCGCGACTCGACGCGGACTCCCACAAGCTCACCCTCGTCCCGGACTGGATCTGTGAGGTCGTGTCGCCGAGGACGCTGACCTACGATCTCCTCAGAAAGATGCCCCGCTACCTCGCCGCCGGCGTCCGGTGGGCCTGGATCGTGGACCCGGAGATCAAGCGGGTCGAGGTGTACCGCGCGGTCGACGGCGAGCCCCGCGAGTGGCTCGACGTCGTCAGCTTCGCGGGCCAGGCCGTCGCCGAGATCCCGCCCTTCGACGGCGCCTCACTCGACCTCGGCCCCTGCTGGTAGCGATCGAACCTGTTTACGGCGCTCACTGAGGTTGAGCGCCGCAATGACGCTCACCCCGCGGCGCGCTGCGTCTCCGCCGGCAACCACCGCTTGAGCGCCGCCGCGAGCGCGTCGCGCGTGATGGGCTTCGTCAGGTAGTCGTTCATCCCGGCCGCCTCGGCGCGCTCCCGGTCGCCCGCGAGCGCGTTCGCCGTGACCGCGATGATCGGCAGCGTCTCGAAGCGCCCGCCCCAGGTCCGCACCTCGCGCGCCACGTCGTAGCCGTCGACGTGCGGCATCTGGCAGTCCATCAGCACCAGATCGAACGCCCCGCCGTCGAGGAGCTCGAGCGCCTCGCGCCCGTCGCCCGCCACCTCCACCGTGCACCCGAGCTTCTCGAGCATCACGAAGGCGACCTTCTGGTTCGTCGGGTTGTCCTCGGCGACGAGCACGCGCCCGCTGAATCGCTCCGTCACCGGCCGCGGCCGCGCCGTCCGCACCGACGGGAAGAGCGGCGCCTCCGAGCGCCCGCCGAGCGCCGCCCGCGCGTAGTAGGCGAGCCGGCTCAGCCGCAGCGGCTTCCGCACGAGCGGCCAGCCGTGCAGCGCCTCGAGGATCTCGGCGCCGACGTGCTCCGTGAGGCGGCACTGGAGGATCAGCGGCGCCGGGCGCTCGCCGCCCCCCGCCCCCACGAGGAGCGGCATCCAGGCCACGCCCGGGAGCTCCCGATCCCCGACGACCAGCGCGAACGGCGCCTCCTCGCCCGCCGCGACCCGCGCGACGACCGCCGCCGCCTCGTCGGCCGTCGCGACCGCCACGACCTCCGCGCCGTGGCTCGCGAGGAACCCGGCGATCTGCGCGCGCTCGACCTCGGCCGGCACCGCGACCAGCACGCGCCCCGCCGGAAGCGCCGGCGCGATGCCCGGGACCGTGCCCGACGCCGTGAAGAGCTGTGCCGTGAAGCTGAAGGCCGCGCCGTAGCCGCACTCGCCGCCCGCGACGACCACGTCCCCGCCCATGAGGCGCGCGATGTCGCGGGAGATCGAGAGCCCGAGCCCGGTCCCCTCGACCGGGGTCGCGCCGCTCCCTGCGCCGCGCGAGAAGCGCTCGAAGATCGCCTCGCGCTGCGCCTCGGGCACGCCGACCCCGGTGTCCTCCACGCGCACCGTGAGCGCGACCGTCCTGAGCGCCACCACGCGCGTCTCGAGCACGACCCGCACGTGGCCGGACCACGTGAACTTCACGGCGTTCGAGACGAGGTTGTGGACGACCTGCCGCACGCGCGTCACGTCGCCGACGAGGCCGCGGTGGACGCCCGCGTCCGCGACGACCACGAGCCGGAGCTGCTTCCGGTCGGCCGCCTCGTGGTGGAGGATCAGCACCTCCTCGACGACCTCGAGCGGGTCGAAGGGCACCTGCTCGAGCTCGACGTGACCGGACGCGAGGCGGGCGAACTGCAGCACGTCGTCGAGCACGCCGACGAGCGAGCGCGCGCTGCCCTGCACGTGCTTCACGAGGTCGCGCTGGTCGCGCGGGAGCTCCTCCTCGAGCAGGAGGTGCGACATCCCGAGGATCCCGTTGAGCGGGTTCCGGATCTCGTGGCTCATCGTCGCGAGCAGCTCCGACTTCGCGCGGTCCGCCGCGGCGGCCGCCGCGCGCGCGTCCGCGAGGCGACGCGCCTCGGCGTGCAGCGCCGTCACGTCGTGCACCCCGACGAGCGCGCGGAACGCGCCCCCATCGCGCACGTCCATCACGCCGACCTGGACCCACAGCTCCGCGCCGTCGAGGCGCTGGCCGCGGAGCACGCCGCCAAGGGCGTCATCGGCCGGTGACGCGAGGAGCTCGAAGGGCCGCCCGATGAGCGCGCCGTGCTCCGCCCCGAAGAGCAGCTCCGCGGCGTGGTTCGCGCGATCGACGCGGCCGCTCGCGTCGAGCACGAGCAGCGCCGACGGGGCCCTCCGGAACACCGCCGCGAGGTCGTCGTCGAGCGTGCGCGCGGCCGGCTCCTGCGGGCGCTCCGCGAGCGTGAGCTTGCAGGCCGAGCCCCGCCGCCGCGCGCACAGGCGGGGCGCGACGAGCGCCGCGACGACGCCGAGGACGCCCGCGGCTGCGGCCGCCGGGTGGCAGCTCGTGGCGAGCGCGATCACGCCGAACGCGCAGCCGGCGAGCGTCGCGGCGAGCGCGGGCGTCGGCCAACGGCGGGGCGGCGCGGGCGCGGCTCCCCCGTCGGGCGCCGCGATCCGGGGACCGCCGTCGCCGTCCGGGCTCTGACTCGTGGCGCTCAAGGGGTGGGATGATCCTCCGTGGCGATGCGGGGCGCGGCGCGGGCGCGGTCGCTGACGAGTCGCCGCGCGCCGCTGGCCGTCCCCTCTCAACGTCGTGGCTCCGAGAAACTTGAGCCGAAACCCGCGAACGGGCAGGGTGCACGCGACGCGTCCCGTCAGGGACCGAACAGGGGGACAGCTATGTTGCACAGGGTCGCGGACCCGCTCTCCAGCCCGCGGGGAGCGTGGACCACTCGGACCCGCCGGCTCGCGGCCGCCCTGCTGGGGCTGGCCGCGCTGAGCGCGGTCGGCGCCTGCCACGACGACCAGGGCCCGCAGTACGTCGACTTCGCGTGCCTCGACGCGGGGCGCTGCGAGTGCCGGATGAACACGGACTGCCGCTTCGGGCAGGCGTGTCTCGACGGCGTGTGCGTGGCGGTCATCCCCGGCGACACGGTCGAGCCCGACACCAGCACGCCCGACACGCGCGACGCGACGACGAGCGAGGTGGACGCGGGCCCGACGACCGGCGAGTTCCTGTGGCCGTGTGAGGCCGACAGCGAGTGCAACTCCGGGAAGTGCCTGCCGACCGACGCCGGCATGATCTGCACGAAGCGCTGCATCGAGGAGTGCCCCGAGGGCTTCCAGTGCCGCGGCCTCACAGGCACCGTCGGCACGGTCGACTTCTTCTGCGTGCCCGACCGGGACCGCCTCTGCGAGCCGTGCGCGACCGACGGCGCGTGCCCCGGCGTCGACAACCTCTGCGTCGGGAGCGCCGACAGCGCGACCTGCGGGCGAGACTGCCGCACGGAGAGCTGCCCCGATGGCTACACCTGCGAGGACGTGACCAGCATCGACGGCGTCGCGAGCCGCCAGTGCCGCCCGACGAGCGGCGTCTGCCAGTGCACCCTCGACCAGGTCGGCGCGGACGTCCCGTGCTCCGTCGAGAACGAGCACGGCGTCTGCTTCGGGACCCAGGTCTGCCTCGAGGGGAGCCAGCTCGGGCCGTGCACCGCGCGCACCCCGGCCGGCGAGGTCTGCGACGGGCTCGACAACGACTGCAACGGCTTCGTCGACGACGGCATCCCGCCGGGCGTGTGCGAGCGCGAGAACGACCTCGGCAAATGCACGGGACAACTCTTGTGCGTGGCCGACGCGGGCGAAGTGTGCACTGCACAAGTCCCGAGCGTCGAGACGTGCGACGGGCGCGACAACGACTGCGACGGGAGCGTCGACGAGGACTTCCGCGACGCGGACGGCCGCTACGATCAGCTCGATCACTGCGGGCAGTGCAACAAGACCTGCCGCGGCACGCTGCCGAACGCGGAGGACACCGCCTGCGACACGTCGAGCGGGACCGCGACCTGCGTCGTCGTGACCTGCAAGCCCGGCTTCGTGCTCGGCGACGGCGTGTGCGTGCGGCCGCCGGACCTCCTCTGCGAGCCGTGCACCTCGGACGCCGCGTGCGGCGGCCCGCGCGACCACTGCCTCGCCGTCGACCCGACCGACACGCGCAGCTTCTGCGGGCGCGACTGCGGCGCCGGCAACATCTACGGCGCCGACTGCCCGACCGGCTACACCTGCCAGACGATCACGACCGCCGGCGGCGACGCGCAGCAGTGCGTCCCGAGCAACAACTCCTGCGACTGCGGCGCGGACAACGTCGGCCAGGTGCGCCCGTGCACCCAGCAGAACCAGTTCGGGACGTGCTTCGGGCTCGCCACGTGCGACGTCGACCAGGGCTTCGCGAGCTGCACGGCGCGCACCCCGGCCGCCGAGACCTGCAACAACCAGGACGACGACTGCGACGGCCTCACCGACGAGGGGCTCGGCGGCGCCACCTGCCTGCGCACGAACGCCTTCGGCTCGTGCCCGGGCGTCCAGCTCTGCGACGGCACCACGGGCTCCCTCGTGTGCGCCGGCCCCGACGCCGCCGAGGAGGTCTGCAACGGCGTCGACGACGACTGCGACGGCGAGACCGACGAGCCGTTCGCCGTCAACGTGCGCGACGGCGACGGCAACGTCATCGCCCTCAAGTACTCGCTCACGACCGACAACTGCGGCGCCTGCAACGTCCCCTGCCGCCAGGACGCCCCCGTGACGGGCGTGACCTGCGACGGCACGGGCGCCGAGCCCTTCTGCCGCGTGACCTCCTGCGAGGCCGGCAACTACGTGTTCTCCGACGGGCGCGCGTGCCTCCCGATCCCCACGAACAACCTCTGCCTCCCGTGCGAGTCGGGGAGCGACTGCCAGGGCCCGGACGACGCCTGCCTCACCGACTACGCCGACGGCTCGCGATGCGGGCGCGACTGCAGCGTGGGCAGCATCTACTCGACGGGCGCCCCCGGCGACCCGGGCTACTGCAGCGGCGTCGACGGCCAGAAGGGCTGCTGCCCGACGGGCTACCTCTGCGAGAGCGGCCAGTGCCGCCGCGAGAGCGGCGCGTGCGACTGCGACGTGGACGGGAAGATCCGGCCCTGCAGCCAGACGAACGCCTTCGGCACCTGTAGCGGCGTCGAGCGCTGCGTCGTCAGCGGCGCGAACGCCGGCTGGCAGCCCTGCGACGCGCGCACGCCGGCCGCCGAGGTCTGCGACGGCGTCGACAACGACTGCGACCAGCTCGTCGACCAGGCGGACGACTCGGTCGCCACGACCGGCCTCGCCGGCTACCCGACCTGCCAGAACGTGTCGTCCGCGTGCGGCGGCGACTGGGTCTGCGGCCAGGGCGCCGGCGGCTTCGGCTGGACGTGCACGGCCCGCGAGCCGAGCGACGAGATCTGCAACGCCTTCGACGACGACTGCGACGGGCAGACCGACGAGGGCTTCGTCGACGCCCAGGGGCGCTACGCCGCGGGCATCGCGAACTGCGGCCAGTGCGGCCTCGACTGCACCGTCGCCATCTCGAACCTCGCGCGCACCGGCGCGAGCGTCACCCCCGGCGCCGTCACCTGCGACATCGTCGGCGGCGCCCCGACCTGCGTCCCGCACACCTGCGCGGCCGGCTTCACGCCCTTCCCGACGACGGGCACGCCGCGCCTATGCCTCCCGCTCACCGCGCGGAGCTGCCAGCCCTGCGCGAGCGACGGCGAGTGCGGCCCGGCGGGCGACCGCTGCGTCAGCGTCGGCAGCGACGACGGCACCTACTGCGCCCAGCGCTGCGACGCCGCGGCCCCCTACGCGGGTTGCACCGGGCAGACCGGCGCCCAGGGCTGCTGCGAGGCGGGCTTCACCTGCGAGACGCGCGGGAGCGACAAGCTCTGCGTCCCGACGAGCGGGAGCTGCCAGTGCGGCCCCGACACGGCCGGGCTCGCGCGCGTCTGCGACGCCACGGGCAACGCGGGCGCCACCACCTGCTACGGCACCGAGACCTGCGCGCTCTCGGGCGGCAGCTACCAGTGGGGCGCGTGCGACCTGTCGGCCAACGTCGAGGTCTGCGACGGCCTCGACAACGACTGCGACGGCGTGACCGACGAGTCGTTCCTCGTCGGCGGCGTCTACGCGACCGACGCGAACTGCGGCGAGTGCGGCCGCAACTGCACCCTCGCCTACTCGGCCGCCACGCAGCACGTGTTCGGCGTCTGCGACGCCGGCGCCGCCGGCGGCCCGGCCTGCACCATCGGGGGCTGCCTCGACACGCGCGTCGGCGGGGGGCGCCTCTGCGGCGTGGACAGCGACTGCTCGAGCGGTGAGACCTGCCTCGCCCCGTACCAGCAGTGCGTGAAGGCGTGCACGAGCGACGCGAGCTGCGGCACGGGCCGCTGCGTCAACGGCGGCTGCGCGGTGACCTGCAGCGGCGACGCGACCTGCGCGGCCGCGGGCCTCACGACCGCGCGCTGCGTCGAGGGCGTGTGCTCGTCGGCGTACGCGTGGACCGACTTCGACACCCTCCCGGGCAACGGCTGCGAGTGCCCGGCGGCGAGCGACCTCGCGGCGGACCAGCCCGACGTGCTCTCGTTCGTGCCCGTGCCGGGCGCGACCTACGCCGACCGCGACTGCGACGGCGTCGACGGCGACCTCGAGACCGCGATCTTCGTGGTGAGCGGCGCCATCGGCGGCGACGGCACCCTCGGCGCGCCGTTCGGCACGATCCAGGCGGCGATCGACGCCTTCGGCAGCGGCGACAGCGCGATCCTCGTGGCGACCGGCGTCTACGAGGAGCGCGTCACCATGAAGAACGGCGCCTCGCTCTACGGCGGCTACAGCACGGACTTCGCCGAGCGCGACATCGCGCTCTTCCCGACGGTCATCGACGGGCCGGCGCCCGGCGTCGGCGAGAACCCCGGCACCGTGCGCGCCGTGAACATCACGCAGACCACGCGCCTCGCGGGCTTCACGATCATCGGCTACGACGCGACCGTCGAGGGCACGCCGAGCGTCGCCGTCTACATCTCCGGCTCCACGTCGGCGCTCGAGATCGTCAACGACGAGATCGTCGGCGGCCGCGGCGCCCCGGGCACGACCGGCGCCAACGGCGCGCGCGGCGACAACGGCGGCAACGGGGCGAACGGGCTCCACTCGAAGGAGTGCGCGGACGCCAACTGCACGGGCGGCGCGGAGACGCAGGCCGGCGGCGCGGGTGGCACGAACGCGAGCTGTGCTGCGGCCGTCGGCTGCGTCGGCATGGAGGCCGACACGAACGAGAGCCCGCAGGTCGCCGACAGCGCCGCGCAGGGCTGCACCTACGGGCGCGGCGGGGACAAGGGCACCTACGCGGGCGGCGCGGACGACAGGCTCTGCAAGTACGACTTCCAACCGAACGGCAACCAGACCGGGACCAGCGGCGGCGACGGCTCGTCCGGTTCGGTCGGCGCGGCGGGCGGCGGCTGCGGCGACGCGGACGGCAGCGTGAGCGGAGGCGTGTGGTCGCCGGGCGGCGGCGTCGCGGGCGGCGGCGGCGTCGCCGGCACGGGCGGCATGGGCGGCGCCGCGGGCGGCTGGGCGAACAACACGAAGGCGGCGTCCTGCTCGATCCCGTCGGCCGGGCACAACCTCGGCGACGTCGGCGGCAGCGGCGCCGGCGGCGGGGCGGGCGGCTGCGGCGGCACCGGCGGCAACGCGGGCGGCGGCGGCGGCGCGTCCTTCGGGATCTTCCTCGTGCCCGCGGCGAGCACGCCGACCATCCGCGACAACGTCGTCACGCGCGGCATCGGCGGCGCGGGCGGCAACGGCGGCAACGGCGGCACCGGCGGCACCGGCGGCATCGGCGGCCAGGGCGGCGAGTCGGGCTGGCCCGCGTGGGGCGCCGGCGTCGGCGGCAACGGCGGGCGCGGCGGCGACGGCGGCAACGGCGGCGGCGGCGGCGGCGGCTGCGGCGGGCCGTCCTTCGGGATCGCCGGGCCGGGGATCGCGACGAGCACGCTCGCGGCGAACAACAGCTTCACCATCCCGAACGCGACGGCGACCGGCGGGCCCGCGGGGCTCGGCGGCTCGAGCCCGACGGCCGGACGCGAAGGCGGGAACGGCCTCGTCGGCCGCTCGCAGAACGTGGAGGCGTACTGATGGTCACCTCGCACCCCATCGGCCTCCGGCGCGCGCTCGCGGCGGCGCTCCTCCTGCTCCCGCTCCTGCTCGCGGCGGGCGTCGCCGGCTGCTCCGAGAGCGACGGCAAGGACATCTCGAACCGCACCGTCCCGCAGTGCTCGGCCGAGCCGTGCGACTGCGTGTTCACGAGCGAGTGCCCGGGCGAGATGCTCTGCTACGACGGCACCTGCGTGCTCAAGGTCTCGAACATCGCCGACACCGTGGGCGGCGGCGACGCGGACGCGGCGGACGCCACGGACAGCGGCGCCATCGACGTCAACCCCGACACCGGCGGCGGCGACGTCGACACGGTCGACGCGAGCGGCGACCTCCCGACCGGCGCCTTCTGCGTCACGAACTCGCAGTGCGCCTCGACCTACTGCATCGACTCGCCGACGGGCGGCTACTGCACGAACAGCTGCATCGACGGCTGCCCCGAGGGCTGGCTCTGCCGCACGGTCGGCGGCATCACCGACCCCGTCGAGCTCTGCGTGAACGACCTGAACCGCCTCTGCGAGCCGTGCGAGAACGACTCGCAGTGCGGCTCGGCCGGGCTCAACCGCTGCCTCG
Source organism: Deltaproteobacteria bacterium (assembly GCA_020632715.1). GTDB lineage: Bacteria > Myxococcota_A > UBA9042 > PHBI01 > PHBI01 > JACKFA01. The sequence continues at coordinate 309,148 of JACKFA010000007.1, read as the reverse complement.
CCATCGGCGGCGGGCACTTCTGCGGGCGCGACTGCCAGAGCGACCCCTGCCCCACGGGCTACGCGTGCGAGGAGCTCGAGCTCGACGGGCAGAGCCTCGCGCAGTGCATCCCGGCGAACGCGACCTGCGACTGCACGGAGGACTCGGCCGGGCTCGTGAAGGCGTGCAACGTCACGAACGACTTCGGGACGTGCTTCGGGACGGCGACCTGCGACCCCGAGCTCGGCTACGTGGGCTGCACGGCGCCGACGCCGGCGGACGACGTCTGCGACGGGCTCGACAACGACTGCGACGGGCAGACCGACGAGGGGCAGTCGCCGGCCGAGTGCGAGCGCAGCAATGACGCCGGCATTTGCACCGGCATCGAGACCTGCCAAGGGGTCGCGGGGCGTGTGTGCAGTGCACAAGAGCCGGGCGCCGAGGCGTGCAACGGCTTCGACGACGACTGCGATGGCGAGACCGACGAGGACTTCAAGAACGCCTCGGGCGTCATCGCGACGACGGAGAACTGCGGCGCCTGCGGCCTCGACTGCAACCTCCGCTTCGACCACGCGGCCGAGGTCACGTGCGACTCGAGCGGCGGCGAGCCGGCGTGCAAGATCGTCGCGTGCGAGGCAGGCTACGTCGCGTTCGGCGACACGACGTGCCTGAGCGAGAACGCGACCCTCTGCAACCCCTGCGTCAGCGACGCGGACTGCTTCGGCGACGGCTCGCGCTGCCTGCAGATGAGCGCGACCGACCCGCGCACCTTCTGCGCGCGCGACTGCTCGGGCGGGAGCGGCTTCTCGACGACGTGCCCGGCGAGCTACACGTGCGACGACGTGGCCGGCGAGCAGCAGTGCCGCCCGGTGACGGCGAGCTGTGACTGCACGCAGGCGAACGCGGGGCAGGTGAAGGCCTGCACACGCACGAACGCGATCGGCACGTGCTTCGGGACGGAGACCTGCGACCCGGCGTCGGGCTGGGCGGGCTGCACGGCCCCCGAGCCCGCGGTCGAGACGTGCAATGGCAACGACGACGACTGCGACGGCTTCATCGACGAGGAGGTCGGCGCGGGCGCCGCCTGCGAGACGACGAACGCGCTCGGCACGTGCACGGGCGTCACCGTCTGCTCGGGCGCGGCGGGCCTCCGCTGCAACGCCCCGACGCCGGCCGAGGAGACCTGCAACGGCGTCGACGACGACTGCGACGGCGAGACGGACGAGGGCTTCGCGACGAGCGTCGGCGGCGCGCTCAAGTACGGGCTGAGCGTCGACAACTGCGGCGCCTGCGGGCGCGTCTGCCCGACGGTCCCCCACGGCACCGTCACCTGCGACGCCTCCGGCGCCGTGCCGCGCTGCGCGGTCGCGAGCTGCGAGCCCGGCTACTACGCGCACCTCGGGACGACCTGCCTCCCGGTGCCGACGACCAACAGCTGCGCGCAGTGCTCGACGGCCGCGGACTGCCAGGGCCCGAACGACCGCTGCGTCGCCGAGGGCGGCGCGGGCTCGTACTGCGCGCGGGACTGCGCCGCGGGGTCCATCTACGGCACGGCGGCGACGGCGTGCTCGGGGGCGACGGGCGTCCAGAGCTGCTGCCCGGCCGGCTACACCTGCGAGAGCGTCGGCGGGGGCGCGCTCGGCTGCCGCCCGGCGAGCGGGAGCTGCCGCTGCCTCGTCGACGGCGGGGTGACCGCGTGCAGCGTGACGAACGGCTTCGGGACGTGCCTCGGGACGCAGGTCTGCGAGCTCGACCCGCCGACGCCGGGGCTCGGCGCTTGCAGCGCGCGGACGCCAGCGGTCGAGACGTGCGATGGCGTCGACAACGACTGCGACGGGCAGGTCGACGCGGCGGACACGTCGCTCGCGACGTCGACGACGCCGAACGGGCAGGCGAGCTGCGCGAACGGGCCGGGGTGCCCGGGGACGTGGTCGTGCGTGAACGCGGGCTGGCAGTGCTCGGCGCAGCCGGCGACGACGGAGACCTGCAACGGCCGCGACGACGACTGCGACGGCGTCATCGACAACGGCTACGTCAGCGGGAGCGGGATCTACAGCGCCGCGACGGACTGCGGCGGCTGCGGGTTCGACTGCCTGCAGCTCGTCCCGAACAGCGTCACCGTGACCTGTGACATCGCGGGGCCGGCGCCGACCTGCCGCGCGACGAGCTGCGCGCCCGGCTACTTCGCGTTCGACGGGGGCACGGCGTGCCTCGCACTCCCGGACAACCTGTGCCAGGGCTGCACGGCGGACGCGGACTGCCTCGTGCCGTCGACGAAGTGCGTGGCGGTGTCGGGGGAGCGCTTCTGCGCCCGCGCGTGCGACGCGAGCTCGCCGTACGGGTCGACGTGCCCGTCGGGCTACCAGTGCCAGTCGGTCGGCGGCACGAGCCAGTGCATGCCGGTGTCGGGGACGTGCCGCTGCGGGGCCGAGCAGGTGGGGGTCCAGCGGGCGTGCCCGGTCGGGGCGTGCACGGGCCTCCAGACGTGCGAGGATCGCGGCGCCGGGAGCTACGGCTTCTCCGACTGCAGCGCCGACGGGCTCATCCCCGAGGTATGCGACGGCGCGGACAACGACTGCGACGGGCAGACCGACGAGGGCTTCCTCGTGGGCGGCGTCTACCCGACCGACGAGAACTGCGGGAGCTGCGGCAACAACTGCCTCCTCCGGTGGAGCGCGAGCGCGCAGCACGCGGTCGGCGAGTGCAGCGGCGGGGCGGCGCCGGCGTGCCGGATCGGGCAGTGCCTGACGGAGACGGTCGCCGGGACGACCTACGAGTGGGTCGACACGAACGGCGTGGACGGTGACGGCTGCGAGTGCCGGCGCGTCCAGGGCAACACCGCGACGGACGAGCCCGACGTCGACTTCGGCGGCTACCCGGAGCCGTCGGCGACCTACGTCGATCAGAACTGCGACGGCGTCGACGGCGTCGTGGCGGACGCGATCTTCGTGCGCGCGGGGGCGACGAGCCCCGGCGCGGGCACGCTCGCGTCGCCCTACCCCACGATAACGTCGGCGATCGCGGCGTTCCCGGGGTCGGGCAAGAAGTACGTGCTCGTCGCCGGCGGCAACTACGCCGAGAACATCGTGCTGACCGCCGGGGTGAAGCTCCACGGCGGCTACGCGCCGAACTTCCTGTCGCGCAACATCGCGACGTTCGAGACGCGGATCCTCGGGCGCGAGCCGGCGTTCGGGCAGCAGTCCGTGACGCCGGGCACGGTGATGGCGAGCGGGATCACGGGGACGACGGTCACGACGGTGCTCTCGGGCTTCGTCGTGCGCGGCTACGACGTGACGACGCTCCCGGCGACGGCGAGCGGCGTCGGCTACTCGAGCTACGCGATCTACGTGGCGGACTCGAGCGCGGCGCTCCTCATCGCCAACAACCGCGTCATCGGCGGCGCCGGCGGCGACGGCGGGAGCGGCGGCAACGGCAGCGTCGGCTTCGGCGCGACGTCGTCGGGCGGCAGCGCGCTGAACGGCGCCGACGGGCAGAGCGTCGAGACCGGCTCGACCGCGTGCACCGGCACGGGCACGTGCCCGGCCGGTAGCAAGCGCAACGGCGGCGCGGGCGGCGTGAACGCGCAGTGCGCGAGCGCGAACGGCATCGCGGGCGGCGACGCGGCGTGTCCGGTGTACGGGCAGGCGTCGTGGACGCCCCCCGTGCCCGGGAAGGACGGGGCGCCCGGGTACAGCTGGACGCGGGACTACGGCTCCGGGAACGACACCTGTGGCACGCACCTCACAGAGGCCGGCTTCCCGACCGCCATCGAGAAGCTCGAGGGCTTCGCGGGGGCGCCGGGCGCCACGGGCGCGCTCGGGCAGCAGGGCGCGGGCTGCGCGACGGCGACCGGCATGGTCACGGGCGGGCAGTGGACGAACGGGGTCGGGCAGACGGGCGTCACGGGGACGGCGGGCGCGCGCGGTGGCGCGGGCGCCCCGTCCGGCGGCGTGGCGACGGCGCACCAGGAGGCGCTGCCGGAGAACGTCTTCTACGCCGAGGAGGATCTCTACAAGCTCGGCGCGAGCGGCGGTGGCGCGGGAGCGGGTGGCTGCGGCGGCGTCGGCGGCACGGGCGGCGGCAGCGGCGGCGCGAGCATGGGCATCTTCCTCACGTGGTCGAGCACGGCGGGGATCGCGGCCCCGCCGGTGGTGCGCGACAACCTCGTCCAGCGCGGGCTCGGCGGCGCGGGCGGCATCGGCGGCTACGGCGGCGCGGGCGGCGTCGGCGGGGACGGCGGCCACGGCGGGACGTCCAACAACTTCTGGGTCGGCTTCCGCGCCGGCGACGGCGGCCGCGGCGGCCTCGGCGGCGAGGGCGGCGGCGGCGGCGGCGGCTGCGGCGGGGCGAGCTTCGGCATCGCGGTCTACGGCGCGAGCGCGGCGTGGCCGGCGACGTGGTCGAGCGCGAACGCCTTCGTCTACGGGAGCGGCGTCGCGACGGGCGGGGCCGGCGGCGCGGGCGGCCCTTCGGGGCAGACGACCGGCGGCGCGCAGGGCGCGAACGGGGCGAGCCAGAACGTCTTCACGCCCTGACCGGACCCGCGGGCTGGTCGACGCCCTGCGACCGGGGGAGAGATCGCGTCGTGGCGCCCGCAGCCGGTGGATCCTGGCGGGGCTGCGGTTACAACCCGGGTGCAAATCCGGACTGATCGTTCGCCATTCATCATGGCCGTGATAGAAGGCGCGCGTAGGTCTGGAGCGCGGATCCCCCATGTCCGCGCGTTCGCACCTGCGAAGGGTTCGGCGGCAGGGGTAGCCGTCGAGCGCCCGCCAGGCGGTCCAAGCTGCCCGCTGCGACCGCGAAAAGAACATGATCCTGGAATCTTCCGACCCCGGCCCGGGGTTGACTCCAGACTTGGAGTTCGGGAGAGTCGTCGCGTGGTCCTCACTCAACGAACCGGTAGCTGGCCGGACTTCGTGCCCGAGCACGACTCGGTGATGCACGTCGTGGGCCGGGAGTCGGAGCTCGCGTGGCTCGAGACCCAGGCCATGACGCGCACGCCGCCGTGCGTCTCGGTGGAGGGCCCGGACGGCGCCGGGCGGACGACCATCCTGCGCACGCTGGCCGAGCGCTTGATGCTGCGCGGCCACCCGGTCGTGTGGGTGGACGGCGCGGAGCTCCCAAAGACGGCGCCCGAGCGCTTCGTGCGCGCGGTGCGTGACGGCATCGTGCGGCGCGCGAGCCGTGGCGGCGTCGTGCTCCTCGACGACGCCGACGTGCTCGCGGCGCGCCTGCCGCAGCTCGTGAGCGACCTCGCGCGGGACGTGGCGACGACGCGGGTCCCGCTCTTCGTGGGGCGCGGGCCGGGCTCGGCGGAGTGGCTCACGCCGCTCTGCGCGGGGCGGCCGCTGACGTCGCTCGCGGTGCCCGACCTGCAGCCGGCGGCGGTGGTGACGTACCTCCAGCGCCGTCAGGTGCTGGTCGGCGACGCGTGGGAGGTGGTCGCGCGGACGCACGGCCACCCGCTGCTCGTGGCGCTCGTGGCGGACGTGGCGGTGGCGACGGGCGAGGTCCAGATCCCCGCGGCCGACTTCGACACGGTCGCGCGGCGGCTATCGCGGCGGCTCCTGCGCGGCACGGCGCACGTCGGCATCCGCATCGCGCTCTCGGCGCTCGCGCTCGGGGAGCGCCTGACGGACGACGACTTCGCCGCGATCCTCGGGGAGGACCGCTTCGAGGCCGCGATCGCCGGTCTCAAGCGCCTCGCGGTCGTCGATCACAACGTCGCGGGCTACGCCCTCCACCCGCTGGTGCGCGACGGGATCCTCGCCGACGACCTCCCCGCCACGAAGAGCCTCCTCGAGCAGACGAAGCAGCTCCTGGCGTCCTGACGGTTGCGGCGGTCCTCGTGCCGACATCCGGTGCGCGGAGGACGTGACCACGGAGACACGGAGGGAGCACGGAGGGGCCGGGGCTTGGCGCGTGAACCGCGGAACGTGACCACGGAGACACGGAGACACGGAGGGAGCACGGAGAGACCGGGGCGTGACCCGCTCCTCCCCTCCCTCCAGGCTCAGCGTAGATCACGAGCCTGCGTCAGGAGGGGGACGACGGTCGCCTCTCCGTCTCCCTCCTCCCTCCGTGTCTCCGTGTCTCCGTGGTAAAAAGCGGTTTCAGCGCGGCCACTTGCCCCATCAACTGCGCCGAAGACCCCGCGCGGCCCGCCTGCGCGCCAGCGCCGCGCCCGCGACGCCCAGCACCACGAGGACCCAGGCCGCGCCGCGCTCGCCGCCGCCGGCGCAGCCGCCCCCGCCCACGATGCGCGGGCCCAGATAGAGCCCCTGGCAGGCGTCGCCGCGGCCGTCCCCGTCGCTGTCCACCTGGCCGACGTTCCAGTCCGCCACGCAGTTGTCGTCGCACCCGACCGTCTCGAAGCTCGCGCACGGGTGGTCGCCGGCGATCCCGCTCCCGTCACCGTCGTCGAGGATCCCGTCGCCGTCCTGGTCCGCCGCGCACACGCTCGGCTCCCCCTCGCACACCTGCCCCGGCTCCACCGTGCATCCAGCCGAGCACCCGTCGTCGTCCGCGAGGTTCCCGTCGTCGCAGGCCTCCACCCCCTGAACGAGCCCGTCGCCGCAGCCCGGCAGGCAGTAGCTCGGCTCCCCGTCGTCGCAGCTCCAGCCCGGCACGATCCGGCACTCCCCGTCGCACCCGCGGACCTCCGCCCCCTCGGCGATCTGCTCCGCGCGCCCGTCGTCGCACGCCTCGTCCCCCGCGACCACGTTGTCGCCGCAGCGCGTCACGCACACCGACGGCTCCCCGCTGCACGTGAACCCGTGCAGCACCGCGCCGCAGTCCTCCGCGCAGCCGCGCGGCGGCGCGTCCGGCTCGCTCGACGCCGGCCCCTCGTCGCACGCCTCCCCACCCACGATGAGCCCGTCACCACAGATGGCGTCGCAGTCCCCGTGCGCGTCCCGACACGTGAAGCCCACCTCGTCCGCGCACGCCGCCGAGCACCCGTCGCCGCTCGCGTTGCCGCCGTCGTCGCAGGCCTCGTCGCCCGCCACGATCCCGTCCCCGCACCGCGTCGCCGCGCACACCGACCGCCCCGACGGCAGCTCGTGACACGTCCACCCGTCCGCGACCTCGCAGCCCGCCGCACACCCCGCCGTCGTCGGGAACCCGGCGTCGCCGCCCTCGTCGCACCCCTCGTCCGCCGCGCGCACCCCGTCGCCGCACGTCGACGCGCACGCGCTCGCCGGCGGCCCCTCCGCGTTCGGACCGCACAAGAAGCCGACCTCCACCCGGCACGTCGCCGAGCAGCCGTCCCCCGCGACCGTGTTGCCGTCGTCGCAGCCCTCGACCGAGGCCAGCGCCCCGTCGCCGCACACGGCCACGCAGGCGACTCCGCCCGCGCCGCAGTCCCAGCCCGGCTCCACCGCGCACACGGCGCTGCAGCCGTCGCCGTCGCGCGTGTTGTGGTCGTCACACGCCTCGACCCCGACCGCCACCACCCCGTCCCCGCACGACGCGCCGCACGTCGAGTCGCGCCCGACGAGGTCGAAGTCCGCCGGCCCACAGTGGAAGCCCGGCACCACCTCGCAGTCGTCCGAGCACCCGCGCGGCCCCGGCGGCGCCGCCCCCACGAGGTGCCCGTCGTCGCAGACCTCCGCCCCGACCGCGAGCCGCCCGTCCCCGCAGACCGCGCCGCAGTGATCGCTCGTCCCCGGGGCGCCCGCGCAGGTCCAGCCGTACTCCACGCGACAGCGGTCGCCGCAGCCGTCGCCCGCGACGTCGTTCCCGTCGTCGCACGTCTCCCGCGGCGCCCCGACCACGCCGTCCCCGCAGACCGTCGTGCAGAACGTGTCCGGGAGCGCGCCGATGACCCCGAGGAAGGGCCCGTCGCCACACACCCAGCCGCTCTCCGGCTCGCACGCCGGCGAGCAGCCGTCGCCCGCGCGCAGGTTCCCGTCGTCGCAGCCCTCCGCGCCGCGCGCGAGCCGCCCGTCACCGCAGACGTGCGCGCAGTGCCCGGCCGCGCCAGCCGGCCCGAAGCAGGTCCAGCCGCGCTCCACCCGGCAGCCGTCATCGCAGCCATCGAGCGTGGCGGTGCCTCCGTCGTCGCAGGTCTCCGCCCCCACGGCCACGACGCCGTCGCCGCAGACGTGGTCGCAGTGCCCCGCCACGCCCTCGGGGCCGTCGCACGTCCAGCCCGTCTCCACCTCGCACGTCCCCGAGCAGCCGTCCGACGTGAGCAGGTTCCCGTCGTCACACGTCTCGGCGCCGAGCGCCACGAGCCCGTCCCCGCACTCGGAGGCGCAGTGCGCGTCCGTGCCCTCGGGCCCCGCGCACGTCCAGCCGTGCTCGACCGCGCAGGCGTCGTCGCAGCCATCGAGGACGTCCACGCCCCCGTCGTCGCAGGTCTCCGCCCCGAGCGCCACGAGCCCGTCCCCGCACACCGAGCTGCAGTGCCCGGCCGTCCCCTCCGGCCCGGAGCACGTCCAGCCGTGCTCGACCTCGCACGCGTCGTCGCAGCCATCGAGGACCTCGGTAGCGCCGTCGTCGCAGGTCTCGGCGCCGAGCGCCACGAGCCCGTCGCCGCACACCGAGCTGCAGTGCCCGGCCGTCCCCTCCGGCCCGGCGCACGTCCAGCCGTGCTCGACCACGCAGGACGACGAGCAGCCATCGAGATCGTCCGCGCCGCCGTCGTCACAGGTCTCCGCGCCGACCGCCACGAGCCCGTCGCCGCACTCGGAGCTACAGTGCGCGAGCGTCCCCTCGGCGCCGGCGCACGTCCACCCGTGCTGCACCTCGCAGGTCGCCGAGCAGCCGGGCGCGAGCATCCCGCCCGGGCGCACGAGCTGCCCGCCGTCGCACGTCTCGGCGCCGACCGCTACGAGCCCGTCACCGCACTCGGAGCTGCAGTGCCCCGCTGTCCCCTCGAGCCCGGCGCAGGTCCAGCCGTGCTCGACCGCGCAGGCGTCGTCGCAGCCGTCGAGGGTCGCGGTGTTGCCGTCGTCGCAGGTCTCCGCGCCGACAGCCACGAGCCCGTCGCCGCACTCGGCGCTGCAGTGCGCGGCCGTCCCCTCGGGGCCCGCGCAGGTCCAGCCGTGCTCGACCGCGCAGAGGGCCGAGCAGCCATCGAGCGCGTCCTGGCCGCCATCGTCACAGGTCTCGGCGCCGAGCGCCACGAGCCCGTCGCCGCACTCGGAGGTGCAGTGCCCCGCCGTGCCCTCGGGGCCGGCGCAGGTCCACCCGTGCTCCACCGCGCAGCTCGCCGAGCAGCCATCGAGGTCGTCCTGACCACCGTCATCACAGGTCTCGGCGCCGAGCGCGACGAGCCCGTCGCCGCACGTCGCGTGACAGTGCGCCGCCCCGCCCGCCGGCCCGTCGCAGACCCAGCCGTGCTCGACCGCGCAGACGTCGTCGCAGCCGTCGAGCGTGGCGGTGCCACCGTCGTCGCAGGTCTCGGCGCCCACGGCGACGATCCCGTCACCGCACGTGGCGTGGCAGTGCCCCGGCCCCGGCGGCCCGTCGCACGTGTACCCGGCCTCCGCGCGGCACGCCCCGTCGCAGCCGTCGCCCGCCGCGGTGCCCCCGTCGTCGCAGGTCTCCGCGCCCGCGACGACCCCGTCGCCGCAGATCGCCACCGTCACCTCGAGCGGCCCCGGGAGCGCCATCCCCGGCAGCGACGTGCCGTGGCAGTCGACATACGCGAAGTGCAGCTCCGGCGCCACGACGAACACGGCCGGCGACGGCGCCGCCGTGACCTGCACCTCGAACGACACCGTCGCGCCCCCGCTCTGCGCCACCCCCGGGAGCGGGAAGCCCGCCGCGAGCGCCGTCGCGTCGGCGACGTCCCCGCCCGGCGGCGTCGCCCCGTCCACCCGGAGGCTGTTCGGCACGTACGCGACCCCGGCCGGCCACGCGCTCGACGGGATCGCCATCGTCACGTCCGAGGCGTCCGCGTCGCCGACGTTGTCGAGCGCGACGCTCACCGCCACCGTGTCCCCCACCTCGGGCACCGCCGGCGTCGCCGCGACGGCGCTCTCGATGTCCGCGAAGCGCGGCGCGCCCTGGTCGATCGCGATGCCCCCCGCCGTCAGCACGTACACGTCGCCCGTCGACGTCGCGCGCAGCCACGCCTCGGTCTGCCCCGCGACGAGCAGCGACGACGCGTCGACCGAGGCGATGTCCCAGCCCTGCCGCCCGCCGCTCACGTTCGTCGGCGGCGTCGCGTTCCGGTCGCCGAAGGTGCCGCGCGTGTCGAGCTCGCCCGCGCCGTCGGTGATCTGCGACCCGAAGAAGTTCGTGCCCAGGTTCCGCGGCCCCGAGAGCCGCGACGAGGTCGGCCCGAGCGCCGCCGACGTCGGCCCGAAGCGCAGCTCGTCGCCCGAGACCGGGGCGTCCCCCTCGATGGCCGTCGCGTACACCGTCGCGCGCCGGTTCGCCGCGCTGTCCGGCGTGCAGAGGCCCGTCACCGTCACGGTCGGCGAGGTCGAGCTGTCGACGCGCTCGTTCAGCATCACGATGGTCAGGTTCCGCGCCGGCGCGTTCGGGTGCGCGTAGGCCACGAGGAGCGTCCATCCCGCGGCGTCGTTGCTGGTCGTGAGCGACGCGGGCACCCCCTCGACGCGGTAGACGCCGCCGACCGTCACGAGCGCGGTGACGTCCGCCGAGCGTGAGTAATACGTGCTCGTCGGGCCATAGGCGGTCGCCGGGTCGGGCGCGACGTCCGCCTCGCCGGTCGGGGTCGTCAGGTGGACGGCCGTCCCGTCGAGGAGCGAGGGCACGCTCACGCCGTGCACGTCGTTGCCCGAGGCGCTCCCGCCCCAGACGAGCTCGGCGTAGAGCACCGTCGCCCCCGCCGGCAGGTCGAGCACCGCCGCGGACCCGTTCAGCTGCCAGTCGAGCGTCGTGCCGGCGCCCCAGCTCGACGACGCGCTGAGGAGCCCCGTCGGCTCGATGAACGCGCCGACGCCGTGGTTCGTGCCGGGCGCGGTGTTCGAGCCCGCGAGCCCGAGCGTGTTGCCGGTGACCACGACGCCGCCGTTGACCGACGTCTGGAAGCGCACGTCCGGCTCGGCGCGCGCGGTCGCCCCGGCGACGGCGAGGCCGATGGTCAGGACCGCGATGGCCGCGGAGCTCATGCACGACACGAGGACGCCCCCTTCCCTTCCGAGCCCCGAGCATAGCGGGAGCCGTAGCGCGGTGAAAGGCCGCCGGAGCGCGCCAGGCTCCTCACTCGCACGCCTCGGCGACGCCGAGCTCGCACGCGCGCCGCGTCAGCTCGCGCGCCTTCCCGAGGTCCTTCTTCACGCCGGCCCCCTCGCCGTAGGCGTTGGCGGCGTAGGCGCAGCCGATGCCGTAGCCGCCCTCGCACGCGGCCTCGAAGAGGGTCGCCGCCGCCTTCGGGTCGCGCGCGACGCCGCCCGCGCCCGTCCCGTGCATGATGCCGAGGAAGACGCACGCTGCGGGCGAGCCCATCTCGCAGCCCTTGCGATAGAAGCCCGCCGCCTTGGCGGCGTCCGCGCGCACGCCGATGCCGCGCTCCCAGGTGACGCCGAGGTTGCCGCACGAGACGGCGTCGCCCCCGTCGCAGCCGCGCTGCGTGAGGGCGAGGCCCTTCGCGGGGTCGGCGGGCACGCCTGCGCCCTCCTGGTAAGCGCGCCCGAGGCTCCCGCAGCTCGCGACCGTGCCGGCGTCGCACGCGCGCTCGAAGAGGCGCGCGGCCTTGGCGGGGTCCTGCCGGACGCCGTCGCCGCGCTGCGCGAGCTCGGCGAGGTGGTGGCAGCCGATCATGTCGCCCGCGTCGCAGGCGCGGTCGTAGTGGGTCGCGGCGGCGCGGACGTCGGCGCGGACGCCGAGGCCGTGCTCGAGGTGGTAGCCGTACCAGGCGCACCAGCGCGCGCCGAGGTCGCACGCCTTCTTCTGGAGGGCCGCGGCCTTGGCGAGGTCCTTCTTCACGCCGTCGCCGTCCTGGTGGAGCTCGCCGAGGGCGTGGCAGGCGTCGGCCGAGCCGAGGTCGCAGCCGAGGCCGTAGCGCTTGGCGGCCGCCGGGAGGTCGCGCTTCGTGAGGAGGCCGTCCTGCGCGACGCGGCCCCAGCGGAAGCAGGCGTAGCCGGACTTCATGCCGCAGCCCTTCTCGAGGCGGCCGAGCCCGCGGGCGACGGCCTTCGCGTCGTCCTCGTCGGCGAGGTCGAGGTTGCCGAGCTCGGCGCAGCCGCCGCCGTCGCCGCCGTCGCAGGCGCGCGTCCAGAGGGCGACGGCCTGATCGCGGTCGCGCGGGATCCCGTCGCCGACGAGGTGGCGGCGGCCGAGCTCGACGCAGGCGTCGAGGGCGCCGTCGTCGCAGCGGTGCTTCAGCGTGCCGGCCGACTCGCGGGCGGGCTCGAGATCCGGCAGATCCGGCGTCAGATCGTCGTCGCTCGCGGCGGGGGCGCGCGAGGCGCCGCTACAGGCGACGCTGACCAGGGCGAGCGCGGCGAGCACCGCGCGGAGCGTGACGGACATGGGGCCTCCGGGGCGTGGACGGAATCTACCAGCGCCCGCCCCTCCGTGCACGCCGCCCCGCGCGCGCTGACAGCTACTGGGCCGTCTGGTTCGCCGCCGTGATGCCGAAGACCCAGTCCACCGGCTTCCGCGGCGAGTGGCAGGTGATGCAGAAGCCGACCTGCCCCTGCTGCGAGATGGTGCCGTCCTTCTCGACCCGCTCGAAGAACCAGTCGTCGCTGTCGGGCGCGTAGCCGGCCGGGCCCTTGTGCATGACCGTGATGGCGTACATCTCGCCCTGATCGTCGAGCTGCTCCTTCACGATCGTCGCGCCCTCGGGGAACGCGACGCTCGCGCTCGTGTTCGCCGGGTCGGCCGCGCGGTAGATGGCCGCCACGTCGTTCTGCGCCCAGACGACCACGTCCGAGCCCTGGTGCTGGCTCATCGCCGGCACCTCGGTGATGCGCGTGAAGCCGCCCGCCTTGTAGGCCATCGCCGTCGTCGCGACCGCGGTCGCGTCGACCATCGGCGTCGCGGCCGTGTCGCCGCCCAGCGTGTCGCTGGTCGCGCCGTCGCCGCCGCTGTCACAGGCCGCGAGGAGCGCGGGCGCGCCGAGGAGGAGCGCGCAGGTCGTCGAGATCAGGGTCTTCGTCAGGTGCATCGTGAGCCGTCCGGATCGGGAGAAAGAGTCACTGTGAGGAGAAAAGAGTCGCCGAGCCCACTGGCGGGGGCTCAGCGACCGCAAGGCGCGAGCGCCGCCGCGAAGGCGGCCCTCGCGCGAGGCGTCATGTGGTCGCCGAGCCAGCGCCGGCTCGCGCAGACCTCGGCCGCGTGGGGGTCGCCGGCCGCGAGCGCGGCGGCGAGATCGACCCGCGCCGTCGGCACCTCGCCGCCCGCGCAGCGCCAGCGGCGCCCGGTCTTCTCGTGGGCGTAGCGCGCCGGGCTCCCGTCGTCGCAGCGCACGGCGAGCCACGGCGCCGGGACGTTCGGGTCGTCCGGGCGGTAGCGCTCGAGCGGCACCTCGTCGGCGAGCACGCTCGCCGGCACGTAGAAGCCGCTCCCGTCGGTGCCGCGATGCACCGCCGCGCCGGCCGCGGTCGTCGGCGGGCGCGCGTGGTCGTGGCAGCGCGCGCAGTCGGCGCGCTCGCGGAGCCCCGTCGCCATCGCGTCGCGCCGCGCCTGCGGCAGCGCGGCCGCGACGCCGTCACCGCGCGCGAGGCCGGCGGCGACGCGGTCGTGGACCCAGCCGTCGAGGGCGGCCTCGGCCCGCGGCCAGGCGAAGCCGCGGAGCTCCGCGCCCGGCCTCATCGCGACGGGCCTGAGCAGGTGGAAGCGCTCGCCGTCGGCGGTGACGTCGGTGCCGCGCACGTCCGCGATGGCCCAGCCGCCGTCGACCCGCGCCTCCTCGACGCGGTCGGCCGTCGCCCCCGCCGGGAACACGAGCAGCGCGCGGCCGTCGCGCTCCTCGACGTCGATGAGCCCGTCCCCCGCGATGGCGACGAGGACCCGCGTGCGCGACGCCCCGCCCGCCCGCGTCGGGAGCCGCACCGGCGGCACCATCTCGACCGCGCCGAGCGCCTCCCAGTGGGTCACGGGCGCGATGGACAGCGCCTCGACGCCGTCGGGCAGGTCGTCGCCGCAGGCGAGGAGCGCGCCTGCGAGCGCGAGGAGCGCGAGTGGAGCGAGGAGCGGCCTCATCGCGCGCCCTCCCCGGCCACCAGCACGCCGAGCCCGACGAGCCGCGCGCGACCTGCCGCGACCGCGGCCTCGGCCACGCCGGGCACCGGGACGACCGGCTCGCCCGAGGCCCGCGCCATCGCGACGAGCTCGGCAGGCGCTGGGCGCAGCACGCGCGGGCGCAGCGTCGCCGGGTCGCGGTAGGCCACGAGCACGCGCGGCGGGCCCGCCGCGGCGGCCGCGCGCGAGCGCCGGCGCCGCCCCAGCCTCGAAGGCGGCGGCCCAGGCGGCCACGTCGAAGGGGTAGGCGTCGACGCGGACGGCGGCCGCGACGCCGCCCGGCGGACCGCCGTCGGCCGCGCGCGACACCGCGAGGAGCGCCCAGCTCCAGGCCGCGAGGGGCGCCAGGCCCGCCGGGAGCGCGGGATCCGCCGCGAGCCACGCCGGGAAGGCCGCGCCGGCCTCGTTCGGGTCCCAGCTGGGCGCGGGGTGGGCCGCGGCGTGGCGCTCGACGAGGTCCGCCCAGCGCGGGAGCGCCCCCGCCGCGAGCCCGGCGCGCGCCGGCTCGTTGACGACGCGCGCGACGAGCGGGAAGACGTGCGCCAGGTTCCTGCGGCGGTTCGCCGCCATGAGGCGCCGGTAGAAGTCCATGCGCGCGGACCCCGACGGCGACGGCCCGATCGCGCGGGTGACGTCGTCGAGCGCGGCGGCGCCGGCGTAGTAGGGGGCGACCGCGCCGAAGAACGCGGCGAGCCCGGGGTCGAGGGCGGGGGCGCCTGCGGCAAGCATCACGCGGCCTCCTGCGCGGCGGCGCGCGCGCGGGTCCGGGCGCGCTCGAGGAGCGCCCGCGCCTTGTCGGCCTCGTCGAGGACGACGTCGAGCGCGGGGATGTCGAGGTCCCACTCGACGAGGGTCGGGACGGGGCCCGTGCGCTCGAGGGCGCGCTCGTAGAGGGCCCACACGTCGTCGTGCACGGCGCGGCCGTGGTTGTCGACCAGCATCCCCTCGCGCGCGACGTGGCCGGCGAGGTGGATCCGCCCCGTGAGCTCGAGCGGCAGCGAGAGCAGGAGCGCGAGCGGGTCGAGCCCGTGGTTCTTCGCGTTCACGTAGACGTTGTTCACGTCGAGGAGGAGCCCGGCGCCTGCCTCCTCGAGGGCGTGGCGCAGGAAGGAGCCCTCCGGGACGGGCTCGGCGGCGCCCGTCGGCATCGCCGCGTACCAGGTGATGTTCTCGAGCAGGAGCGGCCGCCCGAGGCGCTCGCGGGCGGCGCGCGCGCGGCGCCCGAGGTGCTCGGCCGCGGCCTCGGTCGAGGGCAGCGGCAGGAGATCGTGGAAGTGGCGCCCGCCGCCGCGGCTCCAGCACGCGTGCTCGGTCATCTCGGCGACGCCGTGCGCGTCGAGGAGGCGGCCGAGGCGCCCGAGGAGGTCGTCGTCGAGCGGGTCGGGGCCGCCGAGGGACAGGGAGACGCCGTGCGCGCCGATGGGCCAGCGCTCGGCGCAGGCGGCGAGCACGGTGGACGCGCGACCGCCGTCGGCGAGGAAGTTCTCGGGGACGATCTCGAGCCAGTCGACGCGGCGCGAGGTCACCGGGAGCGCGTCCCAGTGCTCGCGCCGGAG
Organism: Deltaproteobacteria bacterium; assembly: GCA_020632715.1. Taxonomy (GTDB): domain Bacteria; phylum Myxococcota_A; class UBA9042; order PHBI01; family PHBI01; genus JACKFA01. Next base: position 293,441 of record JACKFA010000007.1, on the reverse strand, counting down.
CCCGATCCCGACCCCGTCGAGGCGGTCGCCGGCGCTCACTGGGCGTCGCCGCTCGCGTCGGTCGGGCAGCCGGAGGGGCAGCCCGAGGGGCAGCCCGCCGCGTCGCCCGTGGGGCAGCCCGAGGCGTCGCCCGTGGGGCAGCCAGCCGCGTCGCCGGTCGGGCACCCGGACGGGCAGCCGCTGACGTCCTCGGTCGGGCACCCGGACGGGCAGCCCGCGGTGTCGGCGGTCGGGCAGCCCGAGGGGCAGCCGTTCGTGTCGGCGGTCGGGCAGCCGACGTCCGCGCCCGACACGGTGTCGGCGCCGCTGAGCGTGTCGCTCTCCTTGCCGCCGCCGCCGTTGTCGTCGCTGCAGGAGGCCATCGCGAGCGCGCCGCTCGCGAGGGAGATGGTGATGAGGTTCTTCCAGATGAGGTTCATGGCTGCTCCGTCGGGAGGGTGGTCCCGGTCGTGCTCTGCTTTCCAGGGGGTGAGCGATCGCGAGCGCGTGGACGACGCCCAGGCCGCGGTCACCTGGCCGTATGGGGCGCGGTCACGGGCGGTGACACGATCGCTGTTGGGATTTCCGGAACAGCGTGTTCACCCGCGAAGACGGCGCCCGCGGCGGCGCGTCCGTCGCGGCGGGCTTGGCAGCGCGGGATCCTTGGCGGATGCTGCCGCCGTGCCACCGAAGGACCGGCTCGGGACCGCGACGGCGCTGCCCATGCGGCGGCTCGCGGCGGTCTGGCCCTGGCTCCCGGCGTTCCGCGCGGTCGCGGAGACCGAGAACCTGCGGCGCGCGGCGCGCTTCATGGGGCTCTCGCCGCCGGCCATCTCGCGCACGCTGCGCCTCCTCGAGGAGGCCGTCGGTCACCCCCTCTTCGAGCGCGCGGGCCGGAAGCTCGTCCTGAACGACGCGGGCCAGGCCTTGCTCGTCGCCACCCGACGCGCCATGCGCACCGTCGACGACGCGCTCGTCGGGCCGCCCCACGCGCTCGAGGTCCACGCGCCGCCGGCCCTCGCGCCGCTCGTCGCCGCGGCGCTCGTCGCCGTCGCGCCGCCGCCCGACGGTGACGCCGCGGGCGAGCCGCAGCTCGCCGTGCGCGCCGAGGTGCGCGACACGGCCGACGTCGTCGCGGCGCTCCTCCGCGGCGCCCTCGACCTGGCGCTGCTCCCGGAGGCGCTCCTCGGCTGCCCGCCGGACGCGGTCGTCGTGACGCCGGTCGGGAGCGTCCGCTGCGCCGTGGTGTGCGGCGCGAGGGACGCGGAGGCGCCCGCGCGCGCCGTGGGGCTCGGTGGCTGGGACCCGTGGCCGCCGGAGCGAGGCCGCGCCGTGCTCCTCGAGGCGTCGGAGCTCGGGACGGCGCTCGCGGCGGCGCAGCAGGGGCTCTGCCTCGCGCTGCCCGAGGCGCTCGCGCCGCCGTCGCTCGCGCGCGTCGGGGCCTCGTGGTCGGTGCCGGTGCTCGCGCTCACGCGCGAGACGGTGCCCGGCGCGGAGCGGCAGGAGCGCGTGCAGCGGGCGGTCGAGGCGCTGATGGCGTCGCTCGCGCCGTCATGAGCGGCGGGCCCGGCGCGCGTGGGCCGTGGTCCTTGGACGCGGAACACGAGCACGAGCCCCCCGATGGATGTGCCGCAAAGCTCGGAACCCCGGTCAGCGCTTCCACACCGCCGTTGCCCCGTGGATGAGGGAGGACTCGTGCTCTTCTCGGGCTGCACCTCGCCGCGTCGACGAGCTGTTGGTCCGGACGGTGCCATATATGGCGATCGCGTCAAGCGCCGATCCCGATTTTTCTGTGACCTTTCTGCGATCTCCAGCGCTGACGCGCGCCGCAGGCCGGTCGTCATGGGGCGCGCGCGCCGAGCACCAAACAAATGTTTGTTCACTGCAACTTCCGTTGAGCCCGGCCAGGTCCGGGGCTAGCATCGGTGGCACTGACGAAGTGCCACCCCTGCCCGGAGCCCGAGATGGTCGCTCATCGCGTCGTCGTGTCCGCCTTGCTTTTCGCCTCCGCGCTCGGCGCGGCCTGCGGCTCCGACGGCGGCTCGGGCGGCGCCACCGACGCCACGACCGGCGGCGACACCGCCGGCGCCGACGTCACTGGGACCGACGCCACCGCCGCGCCCGACGCGACGGGCGCGGACGACACGCAGGCGCCCCCGGACGGCGCCGCGGACACCGCCAGCCCCACCGACGCGGACACCGCCGGGGGCGGCGGCACCCAGCAGGGCTCGGCCTCGGATCCCGTGGTTCTCACGCTCGGCACCCCCTACGACGGGAGCGTCGTCGCCTTCGGCACGAGCTACTACCAGTTCACGACGCCGGGGCCCGACCAGGGGCTCTACAAGGTCGCGCTCACCGAGACCCACTCCGACCTCCGCTGGGAGCTCTACTCGAACCTCGACGTGACCGCCGCCGGCTCCTTCGTCGGCGCCTGCGACCACTCCGCGCTCGTGAACGACGAGGTCTGCGGCTTCAGCCTCCAGCCGGAGACGACCTACTACCTGCGCGTCATGGAGGCCGACGGCGTCGGCGGCGGCTTCACGCTCCTCGCCTACTTCGACCCGGGCGACGACGGGCCGGAGATCACGCCGCTGACCCTCGGCGAGCGCCTCACCGGCCAGCGCATCGCGCCGAACGACTACCGCTTCTACTCGTTCGTCGCCGGCAGCGTCGACATGCGCGCCGTCGTCTCGGTCCTCGACGGCACGGCCGACCTCGAGGGCGATCTCTTCTGGGTCAACGACTCGGGCCACGAGAGCCACTTCGCCGTCTGCGACGCGGTCGCCGGCCCCGGCGACGAGATCTGCGCCTCGGACATGGCGCTCTTCGCCGGGCAGACCTTCTACGTCCGCGTGACCAACCACAGCGACGCGCACGCGACCTTCGCCATCCTCGCCGAGCAGGGCGGCGGCACCGCCGAGGGCACCGAGGCCGCCCCCGTCGCCGTCGACGCGGCCGCCGACGTGGCCCGCGCGAGCACGGTCGACGTCGAGCACCAGAGCTGGTACCGCCTCGACGGCCTCGCCGCCGGCGCCACGTACACCGTGTCGCTCACCGACGCGAGCGACGTCGTCGACGTGGCGGTCTACTCGGACGCCGGCTTCAGCGCGCTCATCTGCGATGACCCCACGTGGGGTCCGGGCGAGACGACGTGCACCGGCCTCGCGGTGGGGTCGAGCCTCTGGGTGCGCGTGAGCGCCCGCGCGAGCCTGCGCGGCGCGACGTTCACCCTGCGGGCCGCGAAGAGCCCGTTCGAGGCCATCGTGATGGCGGAGCTCCACCAGGGCGTCCCGATCGCGGCGAACGGCGTCGCCTACTTCAGCTTCTGGAACGGCACGCTCCTCGGCGACTCCAACGAGGTCGACGTGTACCCCGGGACCGGCGACCTCGACCTCGCCTGGGATCTCTTCGCCGACGCGGCGCTCGAGGCCCTCATCACGGCGTGCGACACGAGCACGGACCCGTCGCCCGAGGCGTGCCACACCCCCGGCTTCGGGCCGAACACGCAGTACTTCCTGAGGGTCACGAACAAGTCGGCGGTCGCCGGGACCTTCGACCTCGTCGTCTACTGACGGGGCCTCCCCGATCGCTGCAATAGGCCCTCACGGCGCGCGGCGGATTGCGCCGACGCGCCGATGCCGGCACGCTCGGGCTCATCGTCCGCATCGACCGAGCCCCGGAGCGCCCATGTCCGTCTCGTCCTCCCCCCGCGCCGCGCGGCTGCTCGCCCTCGCCTGCGCCGCGCTCGCCGCCCTCGCCGCCCCAGCCTGCGGCGGCGACGGCGCGAAGCCCGCGATCTCCTGCACGACCGTCATGGACTGCGACAACGGCTTCGTCTGTGGGCCCGAGCTCACCTGCGTGGCCGGCTCGCTGTCGCCCGGGCAGTGCCGCTCCGCCGGCGACTGCCTGCCCCTCGTGGGCGTCGCCTGCGAGGACACCGCCCCCACCTGCGCGAGCGGCCAGTGCACCTACCAGACGGCGTGCCTCACGCTCTCGGGGACGCTCGACGGCCTGAACGGCGGCGAGGTGAAGGTCAGCGACGGCGAGGTCGAGCTCACGCTCACCGAGGACGGCGCCTTCACCTTCGACGCGCTCTACGCCGTCGGCGACGCGTACCACCTCACGATCACCGCGGCGCCGACCCTCCCCGACCAGGAGTGCCTCCTCTACGGCGGCGACGGCACGTTCGACCGCGACGACGTCGCGTCCCCCGTCATCTTCTGCCGCGCGGTGCCCGACGACGGCGACGGCGACCGGATCTGCGACCCCAAGACCAGCCCCTCGGGCGCCTGCACCGCCACGGACGACAACTGCCCCGGCGTCTTCAACCCCGACCAGGCCGACCGCGACGGCGACGGCCTCGGCGACGCCTGCGACCCCTGCACCGACGCCGACCACGACGGCTACGGCCTCGTCGGCACCGAGCTCGGCGGCTGCGACTTCCCAGAGCCCGACTGCGACGACGCCGCCCGCGCCGTGAACCGCGGCGCCCCGGAGCGCTGCGGCGACAGCGTCGACGACGACTGCGACGGCATCACCGACGAGGCCGACTGCGAGTACGACAACCACGCGCCCACCGCGGTCGCCGACGCCTTCACCGTCGCCGAGGACGCCCCCGCCACGACGCTCGACGTGCTCGCGAACGACGACAGCGCCCCCGACCCGGGCGAGACCCTCGCCGTCGTGGCCGTGAGCCGCGCGCCGGCCCACGGCGTCGCGACGGTCACGGGCGGCGCGCTCGCGTACGCCCCGGCGCCCGACTTCTTCGGCGAGGACAGCTTCGACTACCTCGTCGGCGACGGCGTCCCCGGGAGCGTCGCGACCGGCACCGTCACCGTGACCGTGACCCCCGTCGACGACCCGCCGACCGCGGTCGACGACGCCTTCACCGTCCCCGAGGACGCCGCGAGCGTGGTCCTCGACGTGCTCGCGAACGACAGCGACGCCCCCGACGCGGGCGAGACCCTGCGGGTCACCGGCGTCGGCACGTCGACGAAGGGGAGCGCCGTGGTCCTCGACGCGGGGCAGGTCCGCTACGCGCCGCTCGCCGACTACAGCGGCGCCGACAGCTTCACCTACACGCTCTCGGACGGCACCCCGGGCGACGAGCGCAGCGCGACCGTGACGATCACCGTCCTCGCCGTCCCGGACGCGCCGCGCGTCGTCGCGACCATCCCGCCCGCGGCCCTCACCGAGGACGTGCCCGCGACGATCGAGCTCCCGACGCCGCTCTTCGGCGATCCCGACGCCGGCGACACGCTCACCTACAGCGCGACCTTCGCCGACGGCGCGCTCCTCCCGCTGTGGTTGACGTTCGCGCCCGCCTCCGGGGTGTTCACCGCGAACCCGACCAACGCCAACGTCGGCGCCTACGCGCTGCGCGTCACGGGCACCGACTCCGTCGGCCTCTCGGCGAGCGCGGTGTTCACCGTGACCGTCGCCAACGTGAACGACGCGCCGACCCTCGCGACGCCGCTCCCGAGCTTCCAGGTCGCGCGCGGCGAGCCGATCGCGCGCGTGCTGCCGCGCTCCACGTTCGCCGATCCCGACGTCGGCGACACGATGACGCTCACGCTCACCCGCGCCGGCGGCGGCGCGCTCCCGCTCTGGCTCACGTTCGACCCGGCGACCGGCCTCCTCCGCGGAACGCCGCTCACGGCGACCGTCGTGGACCTCGTGCTCACCGCGACCGACACCGCGGGCGCGAGCGCGAACGCGCCCTTCCGCGTCACCGTGAGCGACGGCAACCTCCCGCCGAGCGTCGGCTCCGCGCCCACGGACCGGACGGCCGCCGAGGACGCCGCGTTCACCTACGTCCTCTCCGAGACGACCTTCACCGATCCGGGCGACACCTTCACGCTCTCGGCCGCGCTCGCGACGGGCGCGGCGCTCCCGGCGTGGCTCCACTTCGACGCCGTCACCGGCGCCTTCTCGGGGACCCCGAGGAACGGCGACGTCGGCGCCTACGCGATCGTCGTGACCGCGACCGACTCCGCGGGCGGCACCGCCGAGGCCGCGTTCACCCTCACCGTCACGAACACGAACGACGCGCCGACGCGCGCCTTCGACCTCGCCGCGCAGGCCGCGACCGAGGGGCAGGTCTTCGCCTACACCGTGCCGGCCGGGCTCTTCGTCGACGTCGACGCCGGCGACGTGCTGACGCTCGCCGCGGGCGGCGCCGCGGGCGGCCCGCTCCCCGCGTGGCTCACGTTCGACCCGGCCGCGCGCCTCCTGCTCGGCACCCCGCAGAACGCCGACGTCGGCGCCGCCGAGGTGGTCTTCCGCGCGACGGACGTCGCGGGCGCGAGCGCGACGGCGCCGCTCACCATCACGGTCGCGAACCGGAACGACGCGCCCGTCGCCGCGGGGGGCCCCGTCGCGCTCGCGGCCACCGAGGACGCCGCGTTCTCCTGGGTCGTCCCGGCCGGCACCTTCAGCGACCCCGACGCGGGCGACGCCGTCACGCTGTCGATGCGCGCGGCCGGCGGCGGCGCCTTGCCCGCGTGGCTCACGTTCACGCCCGCGACGCGCACGCTCGCCGGGACGCCCGCGAACGGCGACGTCGGGACGGTGGCGCTCACGCTCACGGCGACCGACGGCGCGGGGGCGACGGCCACGCTCGCGGTGACGGTCGCGGTCGCGAACACGAACGACGCGCCGACGGTGGCGCAGGCGCTGCCGCCGGTGAGCGTGCCGGAGGGAGCGACGTCGACGTTCGCCGTGCCCGCCGGCACCTTCGCGGACGTGGACGCCGGCGACGCCGCGCGCCTCACGCTCTCCGCGCGCGTGAGCGGCGGCGGGGCGCTGCCGGCGTGGCTCGCGTTCTCGGGCGGCGTCTTCGTGGCGACGCCGGACGACGTGGACGTCGGGGTCTCGATCCTCGAGGTCGTCGCGACGGATCCGGCGGGCGCGACCGCGTCGGCGAGCTTCACGCTGACGGTCACCGACACGGCCGAGCCGCCGCGGGCCACCACCGCGCTCGTGACGGCGACGGTCGCCGAGGACGCGCTCCTCTCGCTCGACCTCGGGGGCTCCTTCAGCGATCCCGACGCCGGCGACACGCTCACCGTCGCGGTCACCCGCCCGGGCGGCGCGGCTCGGCCGGCGTGGCTCGGGCTCGCCGGGGCCGTCCTCTCCGGGCGCCCGGCGAACGCGGACGTGGGCGTCCTGCCGCTCGTCGCGACGGCGACCGACGGCGCGGGCGCGGCGGCGCAGCTGCCGGTCGTGGTCACGGTGACCAACACGAACGACGCGCCGACGGTCGTGGCCGCGCCGGGCGACCGCGCGGTGCACGTCGGCGAGGCGCTCGCCGTCGGGGTCGCGGGGGTGTTCGCCGACGTCGACCCCGGGGACACGCTGACCCTCGCGGCGACGCGCGACGACGGCTCGCCGCTGCCTGTGTGGCTCGGGTACGTGGCGGCCGACCGGCTCCTCCTCGGGACGCCGGCGCCCGGGGACGAGGGCGCCGTCACGGTGCGGCTCCGCGCGACGGACGCCGCGGGCGCGACGGCGACGACGACGTTCCTCGTGACGGTCGCCGAGGCGACGGGCGGGACGGTCGTCGTGGCCAACCCGATCGCGGACCAGGTGGCCGACGAGGACGCGCCGTTCAGCGTCGTCGTGCCCGCGGACACCTTCGACGGCGGGGGTGCCGCGCTCACGCTCGCGTTCGCGCTCATCGACGACGCGCCGCTCCCGGCGTGGCTCACGTGGGACGACGGCGCGAGCACGCTCTCCGGCACGCCGGGCAGCGGCGACGTGGGCGTCGTCTACGTGCGCGTGACGGCGAGCGCGCCGGACGGCAGCAAGGCGAGCGACATCTTCCGGCTCGAGGTGCGGGACGCGCCCGATCCGCCGGAGGTCGTGGGCGCGCTCGCGGACGTGACGGTGGCCGAGGGCGCGCCGCTCGCCGTGGTCGTCGACCGCGCGGTGTTCTCCGACCCCGATCCGGGCGACGTCCTCACGGTGGACCTGACCGGCGAGGGGGGCGCGGCGCTCCCGGCGTGGCTCGGCTACGACGCGGCGACCGGGCTCCTGACGGGCTTCCCGGACGACGCCGAGGTCGGCACCTGGCACCTCGAGGCGCTCGCGACCGACCGCGGCGGGGCGACGGCGACGGCGGCGTTCGACGTGGTCGTGACGCCGGTCGCGGAGGCGCCGGTCGCGACGGGGGCGCTCTCCGCGCTCGACGCGGCGGCGGCGACCGAGGACCAGCCGTTCACGCTGGTCGTCCCGGGCGGAGGCTTCACGGACCCCGACGCGGGCGACGTGATCACGCTCTCGGCGACCGCGCTCGGCGGCGGCGCGCTGCCGGCGTGGCTCGCGTTCGCGCCGGCGACCGGGACGTTCAGCGGCACGCCGGGGAACGGCGACGTCGGCGCGGTCGCGGTGAGCCTGGTCGCGACCGACACGACCGGGAAGAGCGCGCGCTACGTGTTCTCGGTGACCGTCGCGAACGTGAACGACGCGCCCGTCGCGCACGCGGGGCTGCTCCCGGACGCGACGCGCGCGGTCGGGGCGCGCTTCGACGTGGTGGTGCCGGCGGGCGCCTTCACCGACGAGGACGCCGGCGACGCGCTCACGCTCTCGGCGGCGCTCGACGGGGGCGGCCCGCTCCCGGCGTGGCTCGCGTTCGACGCGGCGACCGGCGTCTTCACGGGGACGGCCCCCGCGGCGGCGGCGGGCGACGTGGCGCTCGCGGTGACGGCGACCGACGGCAGCGGCGCGACGGCGACGGGCGTGTTCACGCTGACGCTCACGGCGGTGAACCGCGCGCCGACGCTCGCGACGCCCATCCCGGACCAGGCGGCCACCGAGGACGCGGCGTTCGCCTACGCGATCCCGGCCGGGACCTTCGCCGACGCCGACGGGGACACGCTCACCGTGACGGTCGCGCGCGCGGACGGGGCGGCGCTCCCGGGCTGGCTCGTGGCGACGGGCGGGTCGCTCTCGGGGACGCCGACGAACGCGGACGTCGGGCCGCTCGCGCTGCGGGCGCGGGCGACCGACCCGAGCGGGCTCTTCGTGGAGGACGTGTTCGTCGTGACGGTCGCGAACACGAACGACGCGCCGGTGGCGGTCGGGAGCGTCGCGGACGCGACGATCGCGGAGGCGACGCCCGTCGCCATCGGGCTCCCGGCCTCGCTCTTCTCGGACCCGGACGTCGGCGACGCGCTCGCGCTCACGGTCGTCGGGCAGGGGGGGCCGCGGCCGGGGTGGCTCGCGTTCGACGCGGCGACGGGGGTGCTCTCGGGGCTCCCGGACGACGCGCAGATCGGCGTCCACGCGCTGCGCGTGGTGGCGACGGACGGCAGCGGGGCGACGGCGTCGATCGACTTCGCGCTGACGGTGACGGCGGTGCCGGAGCCGCCGGTCGCGACGGCGGCGCTCGCGGCGCTCGGCGACCAGACGGTCGCGCAGGGGGCGGCGTTCGCGGTGTCGGTGCCGGCGGGCGGCTTCACCGACCCGGACCCGGGGGACACGCTGACGCTGTCGGCGTCGCGGTCGGACGGGGCGGCGCTGCCGGGGTGGCTCGGCTTCGACGGGAGCGCGTTCTCGGGGACGCCGGGCAACGCGGACGTCGGCCTGGTCGTGGTGCGCGTGACCGCGACGGACACGACGGGGCGCGCGGCGAGCCACGTCTTCGCGGTGACCGTGACGAACGTGAACGACGCGCCGGTGCTCGTGAGCGCGCTCGCGGACCGCGCGGGCGTGGCGGGCGAGACGGTGGCGTTCGGGGTGCCGGCAGGTGCCTTCGCGGACCCGGACGTGGGCGACGCGCTGACGTGGTCGGCGGCGCGGGACGGCGGCGCGGCGCTGCCGGGGTGGCTCACGTTCTCGGCCGACGAGCGGCTCTTCGTGGGCCACCCGGGCGCGGGCGACGCGGGGGCCGTGGCGATCGCGGTGACGGTGACCGACGGCGGCGGGCTCACGGCGACGGACGTGTTCACGCTGACGATCACGGGGTCGAACGCGGCGCCGACGGTGGCGAACGCGCTCGCGGACCAGGCGGCGACGGAGGACGTGGCGTTCTCCTGGGCGATCCCGGGCGACACCTTCGCGGACGCCGACGGGGACACGCTGACATTGACGGCGCGGCGCGCGGACGGGGGCGCGCTCCCGGCGTGGCTCGCGTTCGACGGCGCGACGTTCACGGGGACGCCGGCGAACGGCGACGTGGGGGCGCTCGCGGTGACGGTGCGGGCGACGGATCCGAGCGGCGCGTGGGTCGAGGACGGGGCGGTGATCACCGTCGCGAACGTGAACGACGCGCCGAGGGTGGTCGGGGTCATCAACGACGTGGACGCGCTGGCGGGGGAGACGACGGTGGTCGTGATCCCGAGCGGGACGTTCGTGGACGAGGACGCCGGGGACACGCTGACGATCAGCGTCTCCGGGGTGGCGTGGGCCGAGGTGCTCGCGGACGCCGTGATCGTGCTCGAGCCGGGGCCGGGGGACGTCGGCCTCTACACGATCACGGTGACGGCGACGGACGGCGTGGGGCTCACGGCGGAGACGGTGTTCGTCGCGGCGGTGACGAGCGACAACAGCGCGCCGACGGTGGCGAACCCGCTGCCGGACGTGCGGCTGCGGGTGGACGAGGTGTTCGCCTACGAGATCCCGGACGACGCCTTCGCGGACGCGGACCCGCGCGACTACCTGCGCTACGACGCGACGCTCGCGGGGGGCGGGCCGCTGCCGGCGTGGCTCGCGTTCGACGCGCACGACGGCGAGCTGAGCGGCACGCCAGGGGCCGGAGACGCGGGCAGCGTCACGCTGGTCGTGACCGCGACGGACCTCGCGGGGGCGAGCGTGAGCGACGACATGGTCATCGAGGTCGTGGCGGACAACACGCCGCCGGACGCGGTGGACGACGCCTTCACGGTGGCGGAGGACGCGGGGCCGACGGCGCTCGACGTGCTCGCGAACGACGTGGACCCGGACTTCGCGGACACGCTGGTCGTGGTCGACGTGACGGTCGACAGCGGCGAGGGGGCGGCGTCGGTGGCGCCGGGCGGCGGCGGCGTCGTGTTCACGCCGGCGAAGGACGCGAGCGGGGAGACCGTGCTGCTCTACATCGTGAGCGACGGCGAGGCCGCCGACATCGCGACGGTCACGGTCACGGTGACGCCGGTGAACGACCCGCCGACCGCGGTGGACGACCAGGTCTCGGTCGCGAAGGACGCCGACTTCACGGTCATCGACGTGCTCGCGAACGACTCGTCGGCGCCGGACACGGGCGAGACGCTCTCGGTGCTCGCGGTCGGGACCCCCGATCAGGGCGGCGCCGTCGTGCTCGTCGGGGGCGAGGTCTCCTACAGGCCGGCGGCGGGCTTCGAGGGGGTCGAGACGTTCACCTACACGCTCTCGGACGGGAGCGCGCTCACGGCGACGGGCACGGTGCGCGTGACGGTCGGCTACGACCCGCGGAAGCGCGACGGCCGCGCGCCGTACGTCACCGACCACTACCCGGCGGCCGACGACGTCGTGAGCACGAACGAGCGCCCCTGGCTCCGGTTCAGCGAGGACGTCGACGACGCCACGCTCGCGGACGGCGCGGTGGTCGAGGACGACGGCGGGAACCCGGTCGCCGGGGTGTGGACGCGCTACGGGGGCGCCTACGTCTTCGAGCCGGAGGCCGAGCTCGCGCCGGGCGACTACTCGGTCTTCGTCTACGACGCGGTGACCGATCTCAACGGCAACGCGCTCAGCCCCGAGGCGCTCTTCGGCTTCTCGACGATGTCGGAGCTCCCGAGCCCGATGCGGCAGGGCTTCCCGCGGACCTCGACGTACATCGCCGACACCGGCGCGCTCTCGACCGCCGCCGGCGCACACGCCTTCTGGCTCGTGTTCACCGCGCAGAACGAGGCGCACCTCTGGCACCGCGGGCCGGCGGGCGGCGCGGAGATGATCGCGAAGGGGATCGGGGTCGGCGGCAACATCGGGTTCGTGCGCGAGCAGGCGGGCGGCGACATCGACGTCGTGTGGAACGCCGGCGACGCGCTCTATGTGACGACGTTGTCGGGGTCGGACAGCGCGACGCAGCTCGTGCTCGTGGGGGCGTCGCCGTTCGGGGACAACCAGTTCATCGGCTACCTCCCGACGCAGGACGGCGGGGACGTGCTCGTGATGCTGGAGTCGCGCTTCTCGGCGACCGGGACGAACCTCGGCGACGCGCTCGTGAGCCTCACGCGGGCGGACGGCTTCTGGCAGGAGCCCGTGGACCGCGTGACGGGGATCCAGAACAGCCTCCGCACGGTCACCGTGGACACCGGCGCGAGCCTGTTCGTGACGTGGCTCGTCACGGTGAACGACGTCCCGACGTTCCGCATGGTGTCGTGGCGCGGCGAGACGTGGAGCGCGGTGGACGAGCTCGCGGCGGCGGACCCGACGCCCTACGGGTGGGACTTCGACGCCGACGACAGCGGCGCGCGCGCGCTCGTCTGGACCGACGGGTACGGCGACCCGCTCACGGTCGTGAAGGCGTACGACGCGGGAGACGGCGTGTGGCACCTGCGCACGGGGAGCCCGCACCCGGGGGCCGTCGAGACCGAGCTCGCGTTCTGGTCGCTCGGGGTCGCCGTGGCCGACGGCGGCGCGACGGCCGGCTTCGCGTATTGGTACGGCGACCGCGCGCGCTTCACGGTGGACACGGGGGTGGCGGACGGCGCGATCGCGCCCGTCCAGCGCTGGGAGGACACGAACGCGAGCGACTCGTCGGACCCGACGAACGGCGGCGGCTTCCTCTCGGGCAACATGCGGCACGCGAAGCTCGCGTCGGGGCAGGCGGTCTTCGTGTTCCCGTACTGGGACAGCACCAGCTACCAGAGCTACGGCGCGCGCTACGCGGCCGTCCGCGAGGACGTGGCGGCGGGGGGCGCGGTCGACGCGGCGAGCGATCTGCTGCCGTTCAACTACGAGATGAACAGCGCGAACCCCACGAACCCCGATGACTACGTGGTCCTGAGCGACGGGGTCGACGGCGTGCTCGTGGTGACCAACGACGGCTTCGCCGCGCGGCGCTACGGGAGCGGCCCGTTCCGCGCGGTGAGCTACCCGGAGGCGCTCTTCGGAGGCTCGCTCTCGTTCATCCGGCCGGCGTCGTCGCAGCTGAGCTACACGGGGCGCGACGTGGGGCCGGACGGGCTCGCCGTCGTGTACGTGCAGGGCGGCGGGGTCGCGCGCGTCGCGCTCGTCGCGGCCGGGCAGGCGCTCTCGCTGTCGAACGGCGGCGCGGAGGTCGCGTGGCGGACCTGGGGGCAGAGCGGGAACAGCGAGATGCTCGCGAGCGCGGTGAGCCCGGGCGGGGATCTCGCGCTCGTCGAGCGCGTCGAGGACCAGCCCTTCCAGAACACCGACTGCGACACCAGTATCCAGAAGCCCGTGGTCATCACGACGCGTGACGGGGCGTCGACGCTCTGGGGGCCCCCCGTGGTGCTCGAGGCGGAGGCGGGCGACCTCACGGGCGTGAACTGCACGGACTTCGAGTACTACGTCACGAACAACGCCGCGGCCGCGTTCGTCGCGGACGGGCGGCTCGCGGTGGCGCGCTCCGTGACGCCCGACTCGTCTGGGTTCAACAACAACCGGCGCTACCAGACGATCGTCGACACGCGGGCCGGGGCGGCGCTCTACGAGTCGTTCAGCGACGCGTACTCGATGACGCCGGGCGGGACGGACGACGTGTACGTCCTGAAGGTGGCCGGGGACTTCGGCGTGCTGCTCGCGGGGGACGGCTCGGAGCAGGACATCGAGATCTGGACCGGGCTCGCCGGGGACTCGCCCGGGACGAGCCAGGATCAGCTCTACAACGCGCTCATGCTCGGTGGCGGCGCGGGCGGCGCGAACGAGGCGAGCGTCGACGTGGACGCCGCGGGGAACGCGGCGGCGGCCGGCTGGGACGGCACGAACCCGCCGCGCGTGGGCTACTACGACGGGGGCTCGAGCACGTGGTCGGCCGTGGACCTCCCGCCGCCGACGACGAACGGGATCCAGCCGGGGTGGTTCCAGAGCTTCGACGGGCTCACGCGCATCACGCCCGCCGGGCGGCGCGTGGTCGTGGCGAGCGAGTGGGCGGACACGCAGGGCGGGAGCGACTTCTTCCTGGCGGTCCATCGCTACGACGTCGACGCGGGCGAGGTCGTCGAGCTCGGCGGGGGGGCCGTGGACATCGGCCTCGGGGGCAGGTTGCCCACGTGCGTCGGGCTCAGCGACGGGCGGCTCGTGATGCTGTGGCGGCACCGGACCGGCTCGAGCTACGACGGCTTCGGCGGGGTCACGCTCGACGTCGACGCGGCACCCGGGACGCCGTTCACGGCGCTCCCGCAGGTCATCCTGGGGGGGCAGCCCGGCGCGCCGGCGCTCGCGGTGGCCGACGGCTCGGACACGGCGCTCCTCGTGTGGACCCTCGGCGGCACCGCGTACTACAGCGCGACGACGCTCCCGGCGGACCCGGCGGACGGTCTCGTGTTCCCGGCGGAGACCGCGCTCGTCGCGGGGCAGACGGCGAACAACCTCGAGCTGCGCGGCGGCGCGAGCGGCGGGTTCCTCGTGCGGGCGGGGCAGTACAGGACGAGCCTGCGCGCGAGCTTCTGGGCGCCGCCGATCCCGTAGCCGTAGCAGGTGCCTGACGGGCGCGTCGCGCGCGGCTCCGCGGCCGTGACGCGGCGCGTCATGCGCGGCGCCGCCTCGCTCGTCGTCAGGGTCGGACGACCCCGCCGCCCACGAAGGCGCTCCGCCACTTGGCGCGGAGGGCGTCGAGCAGCTCGGTCAGCGGCCACGCGGCGCCGACGTGGGGGCGCAGGCCGTCCGCGACGAGGGCGTCGAGGGCGGCGAGGCGCTCCTCGCGGATGCTCGGGTCGGCGTGGGTCGAGATGGCCGTCGGCGCGCCCAGGACGTCGAGCCCCTTCATCATGATGAGGTTCGTCGGCAGCACGTTCGCGTTCGGCGCCCCGCGCCGCCCGGCGCCGCCCGCCACGTCCGGCGTGGCCGCCCAGCCGACGATGACGTAGCGCGCGCCGAACCGCACGCAGCGCAGGCTCTCGACCGAGATGGGGCCGCCGACACCGTCGTAGACGAGGTCCACGCCCCGCCCGCCCGTCAGGGCCTTGATCTCGTCACGGAAGGGGACCACCCCGCCGTCGTCCGTCGACGCCGTCCGGACGACGTGGTCCGCCCCCGCCGCCGCCACCGCCGCGAGCTTCTCCGGGTCGCGCCCGGTCGCGATGACCGTGGCGCCCGCGCGCTTCGCGAGGTGCACCGCCGCGAGCCCCGTCGCGCCCGACGCGCCGTGGATGAGCGCCGTCTCGCCCGCCGCGAGGCGCCCGCGCGCGAAGAGGCAGTGCCAGGCGGTCTCGTAGGAGCCGAGGAAGCAGGCGCCCTCGTCGTGGGACCAGCCCTCGGGGAGCGGCCTGAGCGCGCCCGCGGGCGCCACCGCCCACGTCGCGAAGCCGCCCCAGCGCTGGTGCGCCCCCTTCGAGCGGGGCCCCGTCCAGAAGCCGTCGGCGATGACCCGCGCGCCGACGGGCCAGCGCGCGGCGGCGCGGTCACCGGCCCACGCGACGTCGCCGGCGTACTCGAGGCCCGGCGTGTACGGCGGGGCCGCCATGTGCTGGTACTGCCCGCTCGCCATGATGAGGTCGACCCAGCCGACCTGCGCGCTCCGCACCCGGACGAGGACGTCGTCCGGGCCGAGGTCGGCGGGGTCGGGGCGGGCCTGCGGGGCGAGGTGCAGGAGCCCCCGGTCGAGGGCGTCGAGCGGGGACTCGCCGTAGGCGTCGACGAGGGCGTGGAGGCCGGTGTCCGTCATGTCCCCGGCGTAGCACGGCGCGGGCGCGCCGTCATGGCGCCGCGCCCGCGGGCGGGCTCCGGCGCCGGGGACGCGACGCGCGCGACCCCGGCGCCGGATCCGGACGCGATCAGATCGCGTGGAGCGACTGGCAGGCCTTCACGGACGCCTCGACGCCCTCCTCCTTCTCGAGGCCACCCGAGCAGCTGTAGGTCTTGTCGCCGACCTTGAGCTGCATCTGGAAGGCGTGGACCGTGCCGACGACCTTGGGCTCCTCGCCCTCGAGGTCGAGCTTCGGCTGGTCGTAGATGGCGATCCAGCCGCCACCCTCGGTCGCCTCGGTCTTCTTCCAGGTGATCTCCATGATCTCGTCGAGGCCCGACTTGAAGGCCTCGACCGTGCCGGCCGCGGCCTCGGCGTCGAGCTCGCGGACGATCATCTCGAAGCTGCCGTCCTCGCTGTGGAAGCCGCCCGCCCCGCCGACGCCGTTCGGGACGGCGTTCGCGGGCACCTCGGCCGCGAGGCCCGAGATGTTCGGGACGGCCGTGCCACCGGCGGCGGCCGCGGCCGGCTCGGCGGCGGGCTCAGCGGCCGCAGGCTCCGCGGCAGGCTCGGCGGCCGGCTCAGCGGCGGGCTCGGCAGCGGCCGGCTCGGCAGCGGCGGGCTCGGCAGCGGCGGGCTCGGCAGCGGCGGGCTCGGCCGCGGCGGGCTCGGCGGCGACCGGCTTCGGCTCCTCGGCCTTCTTGCCGCAGGCGCTCGCCGAGAACAGGAGGGTGAACGCGGCACCGTACATCAGACGCTTCATGACGTGCTCCTCGAGTGACCTGTCGCGGCCGACATTCCGTGCCGGACCGCCGGGTGCGCGCGCACCGAGCCCGTGTCGACCGCCTTGGCCGCCGAACGCTCTCCGCGCCGCCGAGCGGAGAGACACCCGAGGTCCGCGAGGTGCGCAACGGATTTCGCACCTCGCTTGAAACCGCCGCACCAGCGGCCGATCTCAGCGCGAGCCGGTCGGGTACGACGCGTCGACGTCGCCCAGCGCCGGATCGGGGACGGGCTCGAGCCCGTCCGGGACCGCGCCGTCGCAGCTGGTCACCACCGCGGCGACGCCGGCCCAGGCGCCGTCCTCGCGGATCTCGACGTCGCCGACCGCGCTCCGCGCGATGAGCGTCCCGTGCAGGTCGCCGGCCGTCCAGGCGACGTCCGCGAACGGCGCGAGCACCGTGCCGACGACGCGCAGCGCGCTCATCTCGACCGCCGTCGCCTCGAAGAGGTCGAAGAGCACGTGGTCCGGGCTCACCCCCTCGACCACGACCTCGCCGCGCCCGAGCGCGACCGCAGCCCCCGACACCAGCACGACCACCGTCGACCCGGCCGGCGCCGCGATGTGCACGCTCGCCGGAGGCGCGAGATCCGCGGCGTCCACGGCGAAGACGTTCGTCCCGGCCTCGGTCCCGACGAGCTCGACCTGCCCCCACCAGGCGACGTCCGCGTCGGCCGTCGGCGCCGCGCCCGCGAGGTAGCGCGCCGTGTCCTCGGCGTCCCGGCAGGCGAAGGGGAGCTCGACCGGCGTCCCGAGCCGCACCTCGCCCTCGTCGGCGAGGGTCACGTCGGTCAGGGACACGCCCGCGCCGTCGTCGTCGACGCCGTGGACCACGTCGCCATGGATGGTGCCGAAGCGCGCGACCAGCGCCTCGCCGATCATGACGGCCGCGGCGGGCTCGGGGCCCCCTGCGAGCGCGAGCCCGATCGAGAAGCCGTCCGCTGGGGTGAGGGTGCCCGCGACCGCGACGCCGCGCGCGACGTCGCGGAGGCCCTCGTAGTCGCCGCAGACGAGGGCCGAGAGGCCGGCGGCGCCTGCCAGATCGAAGGCGTTGACCGCGCCCGGCTCGCACGGGAGCGGCGCGTCGTAGCGGACGCGGTCCGGCGCGCCGAGGAGCGCGCAGTGGGCGCCCGCCTCGCCGAACGCGGCGAGGTCCGCGCCGACGGCGGGGAGGTCCGAGAGCGCGCCGAAGAAGCGCACCGGGTAGCGGAGCCAGGTGCCGCTCGGGAGCGGCGGCGGCTCGGGGGTCGCCGAGACGGCGACGATGACGTCGTCGTCGTCGGAGGTGAAGACCCAGGCGGTGACGAGGTCGCTGGCCGCGCCCGCGCCGCCGACGCAGCTCGGGGCGACGTCGCAGGCCGGGTCGGGGGAGGTCACGTCGACCTGCGTGACGTCGGCGTCGCAGTCGCCGTCGGCGTTGCACACCTCGAGCGAGATCTCGTGGTGCCCCGCGCCGAGCACGGTCACGGCGAGCTGCGCGCCCTCGCCGAGGTCGACGCCGGAGCCGAGGTCGCGCCAGGTGTAGGTGTAGCTCGCCGGGTCGCCGGAGAGCACCGAGCGCGTGGCGTCGAGCGTCACCGTGGCGGTGCACCCGTCGACGACGCTGGTGGCGACGGCCTGATCGAAGTTCGCGTCGGCGGAGATCCGGCAGTACGCGGGCACCCCCTCGTAGGTCGAGCGCCACTCGCGGCTCTCGCCCGGCGCGAGCGTGTACGACGCCTGGAGGCCGTGGCCCACGTCCCAGGACGACGGCGAGAAGCCGCTCGCGTCGGGGGTGAGCGTGTTCTCGTAGCTCGCGCCGCCGTCGGGCGGGATGTAGTAGTTGTTGTTGTTCCCGCCGTTCACCGAGCGGAAGAGCCCGTTCAGGAGCGACGGCGGGCAGTCGAGCGCCTCGTTCGTGTCGCAGTCGCGGAGCGGGTGGAGGGGGTTCGGGAAGCCGTAGTACATGTGCATCCGCAGGATGTCGTAGGCGGCCGACCCCTGGAGCTTCGTGCGGTAGCCCTCGAACTGCTGCGTCGGGTCGATGTGGGCGCGCATGATGACGCCGACGTCCTTGAAGCGGTTGTAGACGCCGGTCGCGAAGGGGTCGCCGGGGTCGAGCCAGCCGAAGTCCTGCGTGAAGTTGCCGCCGAAGCCGAGGTCGGAGTCGGCGTACTCGACGATGCGCAGCGTGACGGGGGCGTCGCTCGTGTTCGTGAAGCGGTAGACGCGCGTGAGGGTCGCGCAGGCGGCGCTCTGGTCGAGCGTGACCACGACGCCCGGGAGCCCGGGGAGCGTGAAGCGCGTGCGGCGGATGCGGTCGTCGGGGCCGATCTGCTCGTCGGAGAGCAGATCGTCGGCGGTGAGCCCGGGGGTCAGCGGGGAGCCGTCGGGGTACACGGTCGCGCTGCCGCTCCAGCCGACGCCGCCCGTGTTGAGGACGAGGCGGTAGCTGTGGTCCTGGAAGAGCGACAGGTAGGCGACGCAGGTGAGGCCGCCCTCGCCGCGGTTCGTGACGCTGTTCCAGGGGTCGAACTCGGCGGCGCCGGAGGGCTTCACGACGCCGTTCGCGTCGAAGCCCCCGCCGCACTCGCTCGAGCGGAAGCCGCCGAAGGCGTCGGTCGCGAAGCGGGCGTAGCCGTCGGCCTTCTTGGCCGACAGCACCTTCGTGATCGGCTCGATGGCGAGCCCGGACGAGCCCGCGGTGACGACGAGACAGCCCAGGGCCCCCGCGAGGGCGGCGACGGTAGCGCGCATCGATGTGCTCCGGAGATGAGAGCGGATCCCGCAGCCTGCAGGAGAGCACGACGTGGCCGGCGCTGGCAAGGCCGTCGCCGCGGCGACCGCCGGCTGGGCCGAATCGCCCGCTCCCGGCGGCGCGGGAGGTGCTTACGTTCCCCCACGGAATTGCACCCTCGGCCCGCGGGCCACGGTGGGGTTGCTGGGGCCCGCGAAGCGGCCGGGGACGGCCCTCCGGAGGTCATCATGCTCGCCGCCGCCCGTGACCGGATGCCCAGGAAGTTCGCAATCCTGCTGGTGCTCGCGCCCTTCGTGCTCGTCGCGCCCTTCGCGATCGTGCTCGCGTCGCCCGTCCTCGGGGTGCTCGCCGTGGCCGCGCTCGCCTTCGCCGTGGCCCACCTCGCCTGGCGCGAGAAGGAGCCCGACGGGCCGGTCGACGTGCTCGAGCTCGCCGGTCTCGAGCACGAGCCGGAGCTCGAGACCGCGCTCCGCGCCGACCTCGACGTCGCCTTCGCGCGGACGCCGCGCGAGGCCGACCCGGCCGCCTGCTTCTGCCTCAAGCACGCCCACGGCGGCGGGCTCGTCGGGACGCTGCGCACACGCACGCTCGAGGGGCACACCTGCGAGACCTACTCCGGCGCGACCGCGGCCGAGGTGGTCGGGCAGGCGCGCGCCGACCTCGCGCGCTACGCCGAGGATCCGCCGGCCCGCGTGAGGGCCGTGCCCGAGACGGCCATCTGCACCTGCGAGAGCTGCCACCTCGGGCGGCGCTCCCCGTTCTACATCGACCGCGACGACCACGGCCGGCCGCGCGCGACCGATCCGTTCGCCTAGCACGCAGGCACCCCGGCGCGGGTGGGGCTTGTGGGACGTGACGAGCGTGTCCATTCTGCTCGTCGCCCGCGAGCCGGGCTCCCCGCGCCGAGGTGCCCATGCTGCCGCCGATCGCCCTGTTCGCGCCCGATCTGGACAGCCCCATCACGGGCCTCGAGCTGCCGTTCCTCCTCCGCCTCGGCGCCGCGCTCGTCGCGGGTTTCGCCATCGGCGCGGAGCGCGAGAGCCGTCACAAGCCCGCCGGCATCTCGACGCACACCTTCGTCATCGCCGGCGCGACCCTCTTCACGCTGCTCTCGACCGCGTTCGACCGCGGCGACCCCGCGCGCATCGCGGCGCAGATCGTGACCGGCGTGGGCTTCCTCGGCGCCGGCATCATCCTGAAGGACGGCGGGCGCCTGCAGAACGTGACGACCGCGGCGAGCGTGTGGTTCGCGGCGGCCATCGGGATGACCATCGGCTTCGGCTGGTACGCCATCGCGGGGATCGCGACGCTCTTCTCGGTGCTCGTGCCGCGGATCCCGCACATCGCGCGGCGAAAGGAAGACGAGGACCGCTGACGCGCGCGGCTCGCGATCAGCGGCGGGCGACGAGGCCACCGGGGACGGCGACCCGGGCGCGCGCCGCGAGGCGGACGTGGTCGGCGCAGGCCCAGCGGCCGCCGGCCTCGAGCGCCGCGGCGAGGAGCGCGTAGCCCTCGGCGCCGTAGCGGTCGGTGTCGCCGGCGAGGAGGGCGACGACCTCGTCGTGGCGCCCCTGGCGCGCGATGAGGCGGGCCTTGGCGACGCGCGCCTCGGGGCTCGCGGGGTCGGAGACGAGCGCCTGGTCGACGAGCACGAGAGCGCGGACGGGATCCGTCGGGTAGAGGGCGACGGCGTCGGCGACCAGGGCCTTGGCGCGGCGCTGGGCGGTCGCGGTGGCGAAGGGGCGGGCGGCGCCGGAGTCGGCGGTGAGGTCCGCGCCGCAGATGCTGACGAGCGCGCGCTCCTCGCGGGTCGAGGGGGCGGCGGCCGAGGCCGTCGCGGTGGTGGCGACGAGGGCGACGAGGGCGGTGAGGATGGCGAGCTTCATGGCGTGTCCCTGGTCTCGGGTCGAGGTTCGTTCGTTCGTGCCGTGTTCGGGGGAGAGGACCGCGCGGTCGCGGCGGGTAAACCGCCGCGGATACGATTTCCGCGCAAACGCCCTGTCACGTGACCGCGACCCAGTGACGTCCCCTGGGTCAGCGCGACGGGCCGTCACGTGACGGCGCCCCAGGGACGTCCCCTGGGGCGGGGCAGACGCGCTTGGCCGGCCGGCCCGCGGTGGCGCCGAGCGCGGTCCCGGCACGGTCGTTGCTCGGGCTGCCGACCGGGGAGCGGCGCCGGGGAGCGGTCGGAGGACCGCGAATTCTGCGCCCGCCCGCCTGCCCAACCTTTGACCCAGGTCCGCCGTTTGGATACGTTCCGACCCATGCCCCAGATCCCGGGTCCCCGCCGAACGCGCTTCGGGCGCGCTCACGCCCTCGCCTTGTCTCTCGTCGCCCTCATGGGCTGCGCTGGCGCAGGCGACGTGGGCGCGAAGGACCGCGTCGACGCCCGCGAGGACGCCGTGGCCGCCGACGTCGACGCCGCCTCGGCCGACGGCGTCGACACGCGGACCGGCCCGACCTGCCCGGCACCAGCCCTCGGCGCCGCGGGCGCCGCCTTCGGCGCGAGCGACGCCGACGACTGCTTCACGACGCTCGCCCCCGGCGACGACCTCGAGATCGTCCACGGGATCCAGGGCGGCATCCACGTGCTCGCCCGGGTCGGCGCCTTCCGCGTCGCGGGTGCTGCGCGCTGCGCCTTCTCCGTCGAGCTCGTGCTCGACGGTGTCAGCGTCGCCCGGTTCGACGCCGGCAACGCCGAGCTCGTCGCCGTCGACCCCGGCGGCATCACCGGCGCCACGCCGGCCTTCCCGCTCGTCTTCACGAGCGCCGACGCGGCGCTCTACCACGGCCGCGACGCGATGCTCCGCGGCGCCGTCACCGTGGCCGACGAGCGTCACGTCCTCCCCGCCGTCCCCGTGCACCTCGTCGACCCAGCCCTCGACGCCCCCTCGCCCCCCGGAGACTCTCCATGACGCCGCTCCTCGCCCGCTCGAAGACGACGCGCCTCCTGCCCCTGCTCGCCGCCGCCGCCCTCGCGGGCTGCCCGGACGACGCCAAGAAGCCGGACACGGCGCCGCCCGAGCTCACGATCGAGACGCCGCAGAACGGCGCGACGGTGTCGGCGCCGCTCACCGTGAAGGGGCGCGTGGTCGACCCGAAGGTGAAGGGCCGGAAGACCTCCGGGGTCGCGTCGGTCACGGTCGACGGCGTCGAGGCCGTCGTGACGGGCGAGCAGTTCGAGGGGACCGTCGCGGCGCTCGCGCCGGGGGCCTCGACGATCGTCGTGCGCGCCGTCGACAAGGCCGGGAACGTCGTGAGCCAGGACCTCTCCGTGCTCGCCGAGCCGCCGGTGACCGGGCTCCTCGTGGAGCCGCCGATCGTCAGCGTGCAAGCCGTCGACGAGCCCGTACAGCTGCGCGTCACCGGCTTCTTCGAGGCGTCGGGGAGCCGGGGCCTCGTCGAGGGGCTCACCTTCACGAGCGCCGACTCCCTCATCGCGCTCGTCGACGCGTCCGGCGAGGTGCGCGCGGCGTCGGCCGACGCGGAGGGCACCACGACCATCACGGTGACCTACGGCGAGCTCTCAGCCACCGTCGACGTGCACGTGGACATCGACGACGTGCCGCCCGGGAACGGCAAGATCATGGGCTACTTCCCGGAGAGCAACCTCCGCGACCAGACCTGGACCGGCGTGACCGAGCCCTTCGCGCGCGTCGACGTCGCGGGCGGCGCCGCGCCCGCCGGGACCGACGCCGACGCCACCGGCCGCTTCTGGCTCAACGTGCCGCTGACTCCGAACCGGCTGAACGATCTGCGGGTCACGTTCACCGATCAGCACGGCAACGCCTCGGTCGCCTTCCCCTACCCCGTCCGCCAGAGCGACGGCCTCGTCGACGCCGGCACGCTCTACGTCTCCTCGGACACGCACGCCGTCGGCTTCGTCGGTGAGGAGCTCCTCGAGCCTGTCGCCGCCCGCGCCTACGACCCCGCGGGCGAGCCGCTCCCGGACGCGGACGTCACCTTCGAGGTCGTCTCGGGCGACGGCGCGCTCACCCCGGTCGGGGGCGGCGAGGCGCGGCGCGCGCTCACGGTGCGGACCGACGGCGCCGGCTACGCGCGGGCCCGCTGGCGGCTCGGCGCGTCGGACTACGACCAGGTCGAGGTGCACGCGCACCTCGAAGGCGACGTCGGCTTCCCCGTGGTCTTCATGGCCGAGGGCTTCGCGCGCGTCGCGCAGGAGACGATCGTCGAGGGGGTCGTCTACGACGAGAACCGGATCCCCGTCGCGAACCTGCCGGTCACCCTCCTCGCGCAGGGCACCGAGTACGACCCCGTCACCCAGGGGCCGGGGACGACCACCGACGAGGTCGGGCACTTCGAGATCGCGCTTGGCGACGACGGCGCGGGGCCCGCGGTCGAGCGGCACCTGCGCCTCGACGGCACGCAGATGGCCGACGATCCGCACGTGCGCATCGACAGCCTCGTCACGGTATTGCCAGGCCAGCGAAATGACATTGGCACATTCTGGATCCCGCGGCTGCCCGAGGGCGTGGCCCCGGACCTCGACGCGAACGGGATCGTACAGACCGAGATCGTCCTCGAGCGGGAAGTGACACCCGGCGCCGGGCCGATCCGCGTGCGGGTGCCGGTGGGCACGAAGATCACCTGGCCGGGCGGCGTGCCGGCGTCCGCGCGGAAGCTGACGCTCCTCGGGATCCCCGCGGCGCGCACGCCCATGGAGCTGCCCGACGGCCTCTTCTCGCTCGAGACGCTCGCGCTCCAGCCGGGCGGGACGCGCTTCGACCCGCCGCTCCCGCTCGACCTGCCGAACAGCCTGAACGAGCCGCCCGGCGCGGCGCTGACGCTCTGGTCCTACGACCACTTCCAGAGCGAGTTCGTGCCGGTCGGGCGCGGCGTCGTGAGCCAGGACGGGCGGCGCATCGTGAGCGAGCCCGGGTCGGGCATCAAGGTCGGCGCGTGGCACAAGGCGTCGCCGCCGAGCCCGCCGCCGCCGTGCACGGCGACCGGGCAGACGTCGTCCCCGCCGTCGTCGTCGGGCCCCGACGAGAAGCCGCCGAAGAAGAAGAAGAACAAGTGCAAGTGCTACATCGCGGGCACGGACCAGCCGACGGCGTGCCCCGAGGACAAGGACGACGACGGCAAGAAGGACAAGTTCGTCATCCCGAATGTGCCAGGGTGCGCGGGGCCGCCGCCCCCGCCCCCGCCCGACGAGCCGAACAACCCGCCGCCGCCGAAGCCGCCGGCGCGCAAGATCGAGGTCGTGTGCGAGGAGAAGCCGCTCGAGATCACGAAGCCGACGGAGAAGCAGAAGGTCGTCAAGAAGGGCGAGACCGTGGCGTTCACGGCGAAGTGCCACGACGGGGGGAAGAGCGACGGCAGCATCAAGTGGCACCGCTCGGCTCCGGGCGCTGAGGACGGGGCCGGGCCGGCGTTCAGCACCAAGTTCGACGAGGAGGGCACCTACATCGTGTCCGCGTCGGCGAACACGAAGACCTGCAAGGGCCACGACCAGCGCACCATCAAGGTCATGAACTGCGCCGAGGTCGGCAACGTCCGCGTCTGCGGCGACGAGATCGAGGAGATCACGGGGCCCACGGGCGACAAGAGCTTCAAGGTCTCCGGCAACGTGAAGATGGGCCTGAAGGGCGGCCCCGCCGCGCCGGGCGAGACCACGGCGGACTCGGGCGACCTGAACCTGAGCGTCGACCAGGACATGCTGGTCGACACGACGAAGGCCGTCCCCGCGGCGCCGGCGTCCATCCACATGAAGGTCGGCTTCCCGATCGTCGGCGCGAAGCTCGTCCCGATCGTCTACAAGAGCCAGTTCGAGGTGAACGGGACGGGCCTCGTCGCCATCAACGCGCTCGTCGGCGAGGCCGACGCCGTGCCGTTCCGCCTCGCGGAGTTCGCGCTCGGCTTCAAGGAGTTCCAGATGGTCTCCCGCGGCGTCTCATTGAAGACGCCGAACCTCGAGCTCTTCGGGAAGGACCACTCCTACACGATGCTCACGTGCCCGAACCCGAAGGTGCGCGCCCTCGGCGACGGGAACGGCCCCGAGTACCTCGAGCCCAAGTGCGACCCCTACGACTACGAGGAGTCCACGGTCACCGAGGCACAGGACATCAAGATCACCGTGACCAGCGTGGAGCTCACCGACGAGCACGTCCTGCCCCAGGGCTTCTTCGAGTGGACGCCCGACGCCGCCGGGCAGTCCCCCGGGCTGAAGCTCGGCGGGCCCGTGCAGCTGAAGCGCATCAAGCTCGGCTACGAGGCCGAGAAGCTCTCGGGCGAGCTCGGCCTCGAGTTCAGCCTCGCGCGCTACGGGCTCGAGCTCGGCGCCACGTTCTCGCTCGCGAAGAAGCTCCTGTCCGCCTCGGTCACGGCGAAGTTCCACGGCGTGAGCGCAGGCATCATCGAGCTCCCCGGCATCCCGATCATCCCGGCGGTGCTGTCGAACCCGGTCTACCTGACGTCGGTCGGCGTCGGCTTCGAGAACGTGACCTGGCCGCCGTCCCCGACGAACATGAAGTTCTTCGGCTCGGCCGGGGTCACGTTCGGCCCCACGCTCACCGTCCTCACGAAGAAGATCGCGCTCGCGACGGGGTCGCTGAAGCTCACCATCGAGCCCTATCCGATGAGCTTCACGCTCGACGGCGCCGTCACGATGTTCGACCTCGACCCGGACAAGAAGGGCTTCGAGACGAAGGCGTCGCCCGTGTCGCTCACGGGGCAGTTCAAGCTCACGCTCGACCCGCGCTTCGCGCTCACCATCACGGGCGGGCTCGCCGTGACCATCCCGGAGATCGCGGGCGTCGCGATCGGCGATCCGTTCATCAAGGGCGAGGTCAAGGGCGCCATCATCAAGCTTCCCGACGACTCGCTCAAGGCCACGCTCAGCGGGAGCGTGCTCTTCCAGATCCCGAAGACCCGCTTCACGCCGACCATCAACGTGCTCTCGGGCGCGGCGGCCATCGTGTACGGCACGGCGTTCGACCAGCTCGAGCTCACCGGCAACGTGAAGTTCCTGTGCGCGCCCTACCAGTGCACGCTCTACGCCGCGCACGACGGCAAGAACGGCTTCTCCGCCTGGATCATCGACGACCGCGGCGACTTCGTGGTCCTGGCCGGCATCAACCCGAACAAGCGCGTGAAGGTGAACGGCGCGCCGTCGCTCGGCGTGACGCGCGCGACGCCGGTGTCGGTCGACTACGACGGCGACCCGGCGAGCTTCGAGCTGCTCGAGGCCGCGCCGACGCTCGCCATCGTGCTCGACAAGGAGCCGGGCGACGTCCCGGGCGTGCTCCACCTCCCGAGCGGCGACGTCGTCGCGCCCGAGCCGAACCCGGCCGCCTTCGCGGAGGGCGCGGGGGTCGACTTCGACGCCGCGGCCGACGGACTCACGGCGACGTGGATCGTCTACGACGCGCAGCCTGGCACCTACACCTACGTGGGCCAGAACGACGCCGCGTTCATCCACGGGCTCGACGCGTTCATCCCGCAGCTCGCGCCGTCGCTCGCGTTCGCCGAGCCGCTCGAGCGCACGGAGACCGGGCTCTTCGTGACGTGGACGCCGACCGGCGCCCCGTCGTCGGGCGCGGAGACGGTGCTCGTGGCGGTCCCCGAGGGGGACGCGCGAGAGAGCTTCGACCTCGCGACGGTCGCGCTCGACGCGGGCGCCGCGGACATCGACGACGGCGACCTGCCCTACGGGACCTACCGGATCCTCGCGCGCACCGTCGCCGACGGCGTGACCTCCCTCGCGGAGACCGGCGCGACCTACGTCCTCGGCGCGCCGCCGGCGATGGAGGACGGCGCCCCGCGCCTCATCCGCGTCGGGGAGCCGCAGGTGGACGCCGCGAGCGGGATGGTCACGCGGCGCGTGTCCTGGCTGCCGAGCGCGGCGGCGACGGGCCACCTCGTGACGCTCTACGACGGCACGGGGTCCAGCGTCGCCAACGTCGAGGTGGCCGCGCCGCGGAACCACGCCGACGTCACCTACGCCGTGGGCTCGGTGATGGACATCTTCGGCGGCGGGCGCGTGCTCGTCACGGGGGAGACCGGCGAGGAGCGCGTCAGCGCCGAGCTCGAGCTGCCGCGCGTCGCCGCGCGCGTGCTCGCGACGCCGCCGCCCGTGGCGCCCGCGGGCGCGCTCTGGCGCTACGTGCCGGCCGCGGCGAGCCCGCGGACGAGCCCGGTGGTGGTCGTCGACGGGCCGCCGGCGATGTTCGTCGCGCCCGACGGGAGCGTCCAGTGGGCGCCGGGCGAGGACGACCACGGCGACTACACCGTCACGCTGCGGCTCGGCGTCGCGCCGTACGTGTCGGAGGAGACCTTCACGGTGCGCGTGGCGCCCGAGGGCGCGGCCGTGGCGCCGTCGCCGGTCGCGAGCCTCGACGGGCGCACGATCGCCGGGGTCGTGGACGAGCCGCTCTCGTTCGCGCCGCGCTTCCAGGTCGGCGACCCCGACGGCGGCGAGGCGATCGCCCTGTCGCTCGTGATGGGGCCGCTCGGGGCGACCTTCGCCGACGGCGTCGTGAGCTGGACGCCGACGGCCGCCGAGGCGACGGAGGCTGGCGGGCGCGCGCAGTTCGTGGTGCGCGCCGAGCTCGATGGCCTCACGGCCGACGCGACCTGGGTCGTGACCTTCGAGGATCGCGACGGCGACGGGCTCTCCGACGCCTGGGAGCGCGCGAGCGGGACGAACCCGTCGGTCGCGGACGCCCCGGGCGGTGACCCGGACGCCGACGGCCTCACGCAGGCCGCCGAGGCGCGCCTCGGGACGCGCGGCGACCTCGCCGACAGCGACGGGGACGGGATCGACGACGGCGACGAGGCGACGCTCACGACGCCGCCCGACGGCTTCACGCTGACGAGCGATCCGCGCCTCACCGACGCCGACGCGGACGGGCTCAGCGACGCGCTCGAGGCGGCGAACGGCACCGCCTGGGACGACGCCGACAGCGACGACGACGGCGTGCCCGACGGCGTCGAGGTGCGCGCGGGGACCGACCCGGCCGCGAAGGCGGACGCCGACGGCGACGGGCTCTCGGACGACCGCGAGGCAGGGCTCGGGACCGACCCGGCCCGCGCGGACACCGACGGCGACGGGCTCAACGACCGGGAGGAGGTCGAGGGCCTCGTCGTGGGCGGCGTCCGCTGCAGCGGGCCGACCAACCCGCTGCTCGCCGACACCGACAGCGACGGCGTCGACGACAGCACGGAGGCGCGCCGCTGCGACGGCGTGACCGACCCGAACGACCCGGGCGTGGACGACGACGACGACGGCCTGCTCTCGGACCGCGAGCGCGTCCTCGGGACGTCGGACCTCGCCGCGGACACCGACGGCGACGGCGTCGACGACCCGGTCGAGCTCGCGATCGGCACCGATCCGACGGTCGCGGGCGACGTGCCCGAGGGCATCGAGAACGTGCCGAACGTGGCGATCGCGCAGACGGGCGCGTCGGCGGAGCTCGTGATGGCCGCCGGGAGCCTCGTCGACTTCGGCACCATCTACGTCTTCGTGGACGCCGACCGCGACCTCGCGCCCGACGACTTCGAGGCGCAGTACGGCTACAGCCCGGACGACCCGGCGGACGCCTACTCCGACGACGACGGCGACCTCGTGCCGATGTGGCGCGAGGCGCAGCTCGGGACCGATCCGCGCGCCGCCGACAGCGACGGCGACGGCGTCTCCGACGGGCAGGAGCTCCAGGACGGCACCGACCCGACCGACGGGAGCGACTTCTCGACCGCCGGCCCCGTGACCGCGCTCGTCACGTATCCGCGCGCCATCTCGCTCGACCAGAACACGTTCCTCGGCTCGGCGCAGCTCCAGCTCACGGCCGTCGGCACGCGCGCGGACGGCACCACCACGGACCTCAGCGCGCCCGACCGCGGCACGACCTGGGTCGTCGAGCCCGCGGCGGCCGGCACCGTCGACGCGAGCGCGGTCTTCACGGGCACGACGGGCTTCGAGGGCGACGTGACCGTGCGCGCGACGAACCTCGCGCTCTCCGCGGAGAGCGTCATCCACCTCGGCGCGTTCACGCCGTCGAAGGTGGCGTCCATCCCGCTCGCGGCGGCCCCGACGGCCGTCGCCATCGCCAAGGACGACCTGCTCGTCGGCGGCCCGTGGGGCGTCCGCAGCTACGACGTGACCGACCGCTCGCAGCCGCTCCAGCTCGGTGAGGTGCTGCTCCCGGCGGCGCCGACCGACCTCGCCGTGTCCGGCGGGGGCGGCGGGGCCTGGGTCGCCGCGGCCTGCGGCGCGGCCGGCGTGGCCGTGGTCGAGCGGGGGGCGGCGCCGCGGCTCGTCGCGGTGATCCCGACCCCGTCCGCCGTCGCCGCGGTGGCCTGGGCCGGCGGGAAGGTCGTCGCGGCGACCGGGAAGGGCGTCGTGCGCCTCGAGCCGGCGGAGGGCGTGGGCCTCGTCGACCTCGACGACGACGGCGTCGACGACCGCCTCGTCGACACGCAGGCCGCGGCGAGCGCCTTCACCTCGGTGTCGTCCGACCTCGACCGCGTGGTCGCGGCGCGGTCCGACGGGCACGTCGTCGCGTGGCGCCTCGTCGTGGGCGGGCTCGTGCAGGAGCTCGACCTCACGCCCGGCGCGACCGCGAAGCGCGTGGCGCTCCGGGGCGGGCTCGTGTCGGGCTCGACCGGTGGGACGGCGTCGCAGCTCGCGCTCGTCTCGGGTGCCACGTGGCGCGCGAGCGCGAGCCTCGGGCTCGTCGAGTACACGCGCCCGGCCGGCGAGTTCGTGCTCGCGACCGAGTCGCAGTCGGGCACGGTGAACTTCCTCGACGCGCGGGGCGCGGCACCCCTGACGACCCTCGGCAACATCGACTTCGACGCGTTCTTCCCGAACGGGCTCGCGGTCGACCGGCGCTTCCTCTACCTCGCGGACGGCTACAACAAGCAGGTGCACATCGCGGCGCACAGCACCATCAACGACGTGCTCGGCGTGCCGCCCGTGGTGGTGCCGCTCTCGCCGCTCATCGGCGCGACCATCCCCGAGGGCACGAGCATCCGCTTCCGCGTCGCCGCGACCGACGACGTGGCCGTCCGGCGCGTGGTCCTCACGCGCGACGGCGAGGACGTGGTCTCGACCAGCGACGCCCCCTACGAGATGGTGGCGCGCACCTCGAACGTGACCGAGACCACGACGATGACCATCGGCGCGCGCGCCGAGGACTACGGCGGCAACGTCGGCACGATGACGCCGCTCACCTTCGAGGTGACGCCCATCGTCGACCTCGTGGCGCCCACGGTCACGCTCCGCGAGCCGAGCGACGAGGAGTTCGTGGCGTCGGGCTCGGAGGTGACGGTCGCGGTCGAGCCGGCCGACGACCACGCGGTCTACGCGGTCGAGGTGCGGGTCGGCGGGGAGCTCGTCGAGACGCTCTACAGCGAGCCGTGGATCACGTCGGTCACGGTGCCGGCGGGGACGACGAGCGGGCGCGTCACCGTCGAGGTGACGGCCATCGACTATGGCGACAACACCGCGCGCGCCTCGGCGGAGCTCGTGCTCGCGGGCCGCGACCTCGTGGCGGAGGGCGTCACGCGCATCGCCCCCGACGACACCAGCTACGAGGGGCAGGACATCCTCGTGCGGAAGGGCACGGTCGCGATCGACGGCCCGCACACCTTCGGGAAGGTGCGGATCGGCCGCGACGGGACGCTCACGCACTCCGTCTCGACGCCGACCGACGACGGCGTCGGGCTCGACCTCGCGTGCGAGCGGCTCGACGTCGCGCCGACCGGCGCGGTCGACGTGACCGGCAAGGGCTACCTCGGCGACTGCGCCACGGGCTCGGTGGGCTGCTACAGCGGCCTCGTGACCGAGGGCAACGTGCGGGTCGGCAACACGCGCTACGCCGGCGGCTCGCACGGCGGCCGGGGCGGCGGCGCGAGCCCCGCGCCCTACGGCGCGTGGGACACCCCGGCCGAGCTCGGCGGGAGCGGCGGCTACGGCATCAACTCCGCCGACCCGGGCGGCAACGGCGGCGGGCGCGTGCGGGTGGTCGCGGACACCGCCATCGTCGTGCACGGCGCCATCCGGGCGAACGGCGCGCGGAACGGGCGCGTCGACGGCGGGGCGCGTGCCGGCGCGGGCGCGGGCGGGTCGATCTGGCTCACGGCGCCCTCGTTCGGCGGCGACGGCGTCGTCGAGGCGGCGGGCGGCTTCCCGACGGGGACGGGCGGCGTCGGCGCAGGCGGCCGCGTGGCGATCGCCACGGGCGACCTCGGCGACTTCGACGTGGAGGCGATCCGCGCGTGGCCGGGCGGCTCGTCGCGCGGGGCGCTCGCGGCGCCCGGCACGGTCTGGCTCGCCGTCGACGGCGCGCCCACGAAGCTCGTCGTCGACGACGGGCGGCGCGGGACGGGGGTCGACGCGGCGGCGCTCGGCGCGGTCGCGTCGGACACGCCGGTGGTGGTCGAGGACCTCGTCGTGGGCGGCACGGCGCAGCTCATGCTGACGGCGCCGCTCGAGGCGCGGGCGGTGACCGTCGCGAACGAGGCGGTGCTGACGCAGCTGCCTTCGACGCCGGACTACGAGGGCGCCGTGCGGATCACCGCCGAGCGCCTGACGGTCGCGCAGGGCGCGCGTATCGACGTCTCGCGGCGCGGCTACCTCGGGGACTGCGCGGCGGGCGCGACGAGCTGCTACAGCGGCTCGCGCGGGCCCGGCAACTCGCAGGCGACGGGCGTCGGGAAGTTCCAGGGCGGCTCGCACGGAGGCGCGGGCGGCGGCGCCGGCACGAACGCGACGTACGACGACGACATCGCGGCGCCCGCCCTCTCCGGGACGGGCGGCGGCTACGGCGTGAACTCGGGCCAGCCCGGCGGGAACGGCGGCGGGCGTGTGCTGCTCGCGGTCGGCGACGTGACCATCGACGGCGCGATCCTCGCGGAGGGCGGTGCGGGCGTCGGGACGTCCGGCGGCGGCGCCGGCGGCAGCGTGCTCATCACGGCGACGACCGTCACGGGCGACGGGCGCGTCAGCGTCGACGGCGGCGCGGCGCCCGCGAGCGGCGCGGGCGGCGGCGGGCGCGTCGCCATCACGAGCGGCTCGCTGAGCGGCGCGATCGCGACGCACCTGACGGCGCGGCCGGGGACCGCGAACGCGGGCGCCGAAGGCGGCGCCGGCACGGTCTACACGGCGATCGGCGCGACGCCGACGCAGCTCGTGGTCGACGACGGCGGCCGGAGCCATGGCCGCGACGACCGCGCGCTCGGGTGGAGCGCGAGCGCGACGCCGCTCGAGATCGGCGCGCTCGTCGTCCGCGGCGAGACGCGCCTCGTGATGACGCGCCCGGTCGAGGCGGGGACGGTGCGCCTCGAAGAGAGCGCGGTGCTCACGCAGCTCGAGTCGGATGTGGCGCTCGAGGCCGGGCTCACGGTCACGGCGGACCGCGTCGAGATCGGCGCGGACGCGGCGATCGACGTGTCGGCGCGCGGCTACCTCGGCGACTGCTCGCCCGGCGCGAGCAACTGCTACAGCGGGAGCCGCGGGCCGGGGAACTCGCAGACGACGGGGGTCCCGCGCTCCGCGGGCGGCTCGCACGGCGGCGTCGGCGGCGGCGCCGGCGCGAACCCGACCTATGACGCGCTGCTCGCGCCGGCCATGTCGGGGACGGGCGGCGGCTACGGCGTCAACTCGAGCCAGCCCGGCGGCGACGGCGGCGGGCGCGTGCGCCTCGTCACCGACGCGCTCGTGCTCGACGGCGCGATCCGGGCGGACGGCGGGGCGACCCCGGTCGGGCAGACCGCGGGCGGCGGCGCCGGCGGGGCCGTGTGGATCACGGCGACGTCGATCACCGGGGCCGGGGAGATCACGGCCGACGGCGGCGGCGGCGGCGCCTCGAACGGCGGCGGCGGGCGCGTCGCGGTCGACTACGTGACCTCGAGCTTCGACCTCGGGGCCATCCAGGCGCGCCCCGGCGGGAGCGCCGAGGCGGCGCCAGGGTCGCCGGGGACGGTCATCACGCGCCAGGCGCTCGGGACCGCGACGCTCGTCATCGACGACGGCGGCGCGGGCGCGACGGACGGGCGCGCGCTCGGCTTCGCGACGGGGACGGACGTGCAGGACCTCGACGTGGACCTCGTCGTGCGCGGGACGAGCCACCTCGTGATGGCGACCCCGCTCACGGTGAAGACGCTGCGCCTCGAGGGGACGAGCGTGCTCACGCACGTCGCGACGGCGACCGGCTACGAGGGCGCGCTCACGCTCGTCGCGGACGAGGTGGTCGTCGCGGAGGGCGCGGCGATCGACGTGAGCGGCCGCGGCTACCGCGGGGACTGCGCGCCGGGCTCGTCGACCTGTTACAGCGGCGCCTGGACCATCGGGAACTCGCAGACGGGCGCCGGGCGCTACGCGGGCGGGAGCTACGGCGGCGTCGGCGCCGGCGGGAGCGCTGTGCGCGGCTACGGCGACCCGTTCCTGCCGAAGGACCTCGGCGCGGGCGGCGGCTACGGCGTGAACAGCGCCCAGCCCGGCGGGAGCGGCGGCGGCCGGGTCTGGATCGTGGCGGACGCGCTGACGCTCGACGGCGCCATCCGGGCGGACGGCGCGGCGGCGACGGGGACGAGCGGCGGCGGCAGCGGCGGCTCGGTCCTCCTGCAGGTCGGCGAGCTCGGCGGCGGCGGCGCGATCTCCGCCCTCGGCGGCGCGGTCACCGCGGACACGGGCAGCAACGGCGGCGGCGGCGGGCGCGTGGCCGTCCTCTGGGCGACGGACGCCGCGGGTGACGCCTTCGACGTCGACGCGATCGCGGTCCACGGCGGGCTCGCGGCGGACGCGGCGAACCGGAGCGGCGGCCCGGGGACGCTCTGGCTCGCGGGGCCGGGCGCGGACCGCCTGGTGGTCGACAACGGGGGCGGCGCCCACGTGAGCGAGACGGCGCCCTGGAAGGAGGTCGGCGCGCACACGGTCACGGCGGTGAACGGCGCGGCGGTGACGGTGTCGTTCGCGGCGTACCGGGCGGGGGCGCTCGTCGGGCAGACCGTCGTCATCGGCGACGCGACGTTCGAGGTCGTCGACAACGGCGCGAGCACGCTGACGCTCGACCCGGCCGCGGACGGCGCGGGGGTCGTGGTCGGCGACACGCTGGTCGGGGCGCGCGTGGTCCCGGGCGACCTCGAGCTGCGGGGCGCCGCGCGCGTGGCGGTGGCCGACCGCGTGGCCGCGGCGAACCTGATGGTGGCCGACGGGGCGGTGCTGACGCACCCCCAGACGCCGCACGCGGACGCGGAGGCGGGGATCGCGCTCGACATCGACGGGACCGCGACCATCACCGAGGGCGCGGCGATCGACGTGAGCGCGCGCGGCTACCTCGGCGACTGCAGCGCCGGCGCGGCGAACTGCTACGGGGGCGCGCGGGGTGTGGGCAACACGGCGGCTCATGGCGCGGGGCGGTACGCGGGCGGCTCACACGCCGGTCTCGGTGGCGGCAACGTCGGCTGGGCGTTCGGCGACCCCTTCGCGCCGGTGACGCTCGGCGGTGGCGGCGGCTATGGCGCGAACAACGCCACACCGGGCGGCAACGGCGGCGGGCGTCTGCGCCTCGTCGCGGGGACCGTGGTCGTCGACGGCGCCATCCTCGCGGACGGCGGCGTGACCTCGGTCGGCGGCAACGGCGGCGGCGGCGCCGGCGGCTCCGTCTTCATCACCGCGGACGCGTTCGGCGGGATGGGGACGATCGTGGCGCGCGGCGGCGACGGGCACGCGACGGGCGGCTCGGGGAGCGGCGGCGGCGGGCGCGTGGCGCTCGTCTGGACGGAGGACGTCGCGGGCGACGCGTTCGACGTGGACGCCATCGAGGTGCGCGGCGGGATCCCGGAGGCCGGCGTCGCGGGCGGGCCGGGGACACTGTGGCTTGCACCGTCGTTCGCGCCGCACCGGCTGGTGGTCGACAACGGCGGTGTGGCGCAGGTGAACGAGGTGGCGCCGTGGCCGGAGGTCGGGCTCTACCGGGCGACGGCGGCGACGGCGTCCGAGGTGACGGTCGCGGGCGCGCCGTGGGTGCCGGGGGCGCTGGTGGGGCGCGAGCTCGTGTTCGGCGACGGCGCGACGCGGTTCACGGTGGTGGCGAACACGGCGAGCGCGCTGACGGTCTCGGGGGGCGACGCGAGCGGCGTCGTGGGCCTCGTGACGCACGGGTTCATGACGATCGACGGGGGCGTGGAGCTGCACGGGGGCGCGCGGGTGGCGCTCGACGACCGAGTCGAGGCGGGCTCGTTCGCGATCGACGGCGGGGCGGTGCTGACCCACCTGGCAGCGGCCGGCGGGGCGCCGGACCGCGGCGTGTGGCTCGACGTGGACGCGATGAGCATCGCGAGCGACGGCGCCATCGACGTGAGTGAGCGCGGCTACCGCGGGGACTGCCAGGGGCCGAGCTGCTACGGTGGCGGCTGGACGAATGGCAACTCGCAGTCGGGTGGCGCGCTGCGCTACGCGGGCGGCTCGTTCGGCGGCAAGGGCGGCGGGTCATCGCCGGCCGTGTACGGCGGTCCGACGGACGTGTTCCGGCTCGGGAGCGGCGGCGGCTACGGCTCGAGCTCGAACACGCCGGGCGGGAACGGCGGCGGGCGCGTGAAGATCGTGGCGGGCTCGCTCTCGCTCGACGGCCCGATCCACGCGGACGGCCAGGCCGCCTTCGAGCCGAGCGGCGGTGGCGCCGGCGGCGGCGTGGACATCGCGGCGACGACGATGACGGGGAGCGCGGCCATCACCGCGCGCGGCGGCCAGGCGGTCTCGAAGGGCGGCGGCGGCGGTGGGCGCATCTACATCCAGGCGCCGGGGAGCGCCGGCGCGCCCGA
This sequence comes from Deltaproteobacteria bacterium, assembly GCA_020632715.1. GTDB lineage: Bacteria > Myxococcota_A > UBA9042 > PHBI01 > PHBI01 > JACKFA01. The sequence continues at coordinate 257,330 of JACKFA010000007.1, read as the reverse complement.
CGTGAGCGGCGGCGCGAGCGGCACGCCGGGGAGCGAGGGCGCGGCGGGGACGATCCAGCGCAACTGACGGGAGGACGGCGCGGGGGCCGTGAACGACGTTCACACGACCGGCCCTCGCGCTGTCCGTCCGGCCACGTCGGCGCTATCCTGACTACGGTGCGCAAGTGGCTGGAGCCCGGTCGCCGTCGAGCATCCTCGCCGTCTGCCGAGGCTCCACGCGGGGGGCGGGGGCGCAGCCCCCGGGCACCCATAGGTGCGCCGAGCATCGACGACGACGGCAGGCGGTGAGGAGGCCGGCGGTGAACGGCTCCAGCTGCTTGCGCACCGTAATGAGGCGGTCGGGTCAGCGCGGAGGTGGCGGCCGTGGACGACGCGCGGAAGCTGGTCCTCGTGAAGGCGGTCCACACCGTCGCCTGGGCGTTCTTCGCGGGCTTCATCGTGGCGTTGCCGGTGGCGGCGCTCGCGGGCCGGCTCGAGCTCGCGGCGTGGCTCGCGGCGGCGACGCTCGTCGAGGTCGTGATCCTGGTCGTGAACGGCATGAAGTGCCCGCTCACGGCGGTCGCCGCGCGCTACACGGCGGATCGGGCCGACAACTTCGACATCTACCTGCCGCTCTGGCTCGCCCGCTACAACAAGCTCATCTTCGGCGCGCTCTTCGTGCTGGGCGGGCTCGTGGCGCTGGCGGTCTGGCTCCTCGGTGCGTGAACGTCGTTCACGCGCCCGCCGGCGTCGCGACGATGGCGAGGGCGGTCAGGGTGAACTGCGCGGGGCGCGGGCCTGAGCCGCGTCCGGTCGCGCGGACCGTGTCGCCGACGGCGGGAACGCGCCCCGCGAGCTTCCGGACCTCGTTCTCCATGCCGGCGAAGGCGAGCTCGGCCGCGACCTCGACACCGGGCGGATCGGTCGTCACCTCCCCCGCCACCGCGACGCGGATGAGGAGCCGGTAGCGAGGGTTCCGCCCGGACTTGTCGATGTCGCCGAAGCGGACCTCGCGCACGCGGCCCTCGCAGGTGCAGCGCCACTCGTTCAGGGGGTTGGGGTCGCTCACGCCGCCATCTCCTGCCTCGTCGCGCTAGAGGCCAAAGAGCAGGTCCCAGTACTCGTGGCGGACGAGCGCCGCGCCGGTGCCGTCTTCGATCGGCGTGACCGCGCCCGACGGCCAGGCCACGGTGCACACCTCCCAGAGGTCGTGGTGCGCGAGCTCCGTCTCGCGGTCGAGCGCCACCACGCCGTTGACCACGACCCGCACCCGCGCGACCGATGGCCCGAGGCCCCGATCGTCCCACGCGTGCACGCCGACGCGGTAGACGCGCTCCGCCTCCGGGGCCGCGAAGACGATGACCTCCGGCCCGCCGCCGTCGGGATCGTCGGCGAAGAGCTCGGGGTCGTCCGCCGCGCCCGCCGCCGCCCAGTTCGGCGCGAGGTTCGCCCAGTACACGTCCCAGCGGTCGTCGAACCAGCCCTCGCCGACGCCGTCGCCGTCGAGGTCGTAGCCCCGCGCGTTCGGATGCGCGAGGTGGAGATCGAGGTCCGCCCTCACCGCGTCCCCTCCTCCGGTCGCGTCGCCCGCGCCCGGCGTCCGCCACGAGAGCTCCACGAGAACCCCGCCACCCGGCCCCACCACGACCTCCGTCGCGCTCGTCGCGCACGGCTCGTCCTCGCCGAGCCGGATGACGTCGAGCCGGAAGCGGTACGTCCCGAGCGCCGTCACGCGGAACGTCGGCGTGTAGATGGGCCGGTCGTCCTCGAACGCGTGGCGCCCGCCGGGCGGCGGCTCCACCGTGTAGCGGTAGCGCACCCCCCTGAGGATCTCCGCCGGGCTCAGGTGCAGGATCTCCCCCGGCACGGCGCCCCCGCCCTCCGCGACGAGGACCTCGACCGGCTCGCACGCGGCGAGGGCGTCCTCTGCCGCGCCATCGCCGACGTCCTCGCCCGCCGTGTCCACGCCGATCGCGTCCCCGCCGACGTCCGCGGCCACCGCGTCGGCCGTCGCGCCGCCCTGACCGCCGTCGCCGCACGCGGCGAGCGCGAGCGACAGGGCGACGATGATGATGAGAGCGACGCGCACGCGAGACCTCCGGGTCGATGCGACGCTACCGCCGGGCGCGCCCGGAGCGCAACGCACATCGACCCGGCTACGGCCTGGCCCCGCCCACGACGGCTCAGTCCGCGAGCGTCGAGAGATCCCCCGGATCCTGCCCGAGCTCCACCGCCTTCAGGTAGCGCCGCACGATCTTCCCGCTCCGCGTCTTCGGGAGCGTCTTCCGGAGCTCGATCTCCGACGGCGTCGCGATGGGGCCGAGGTCCTGCCGCACGTGGTCCCGGAGCGACGCGATCAGCGCCGGCCCCTCCGGCACCCCCGCCTTCACGACCACGAACGCCTTGATCCGCTCCCCCTTCACCGGGTCCGGGAGCCCGATCACCGCGCTCTCCGCGACCGCCGAGTGCCGGAGCAGCGAGCCCTCCACGTCCGCCGTGCCGATGCGGTGCCCCGCCACGTTCATCACGTCGTCCGCGCGCCCGAGGACCGCGAACCACCCGTCCGCGTCGCGCACCGCGATGTCGCCGGCCGTGTACATGCCGGGGATCTGCCTCCAGTAGTGCTCGTAGCGCGCGTGGTCCCCCCACACCGTCCGCAGCATGTACGGGAGCGGCCGCCGCACGACGAGGAGCCCGCCCTGCCCGTCGGGCACCGGCGCCCCGCTCGCGTCGACCACGGCGACGTCCGCGCCCGGGATGGGCTTGCCGACCTTGCCCGGCCGCGCCTCGAACGTCGGCAGCGTCCCGAGCACGGGCCCCGCGATCTCCGTCTGCCACCAGTTGTCGACCACCATCCCGTTCGACTGCCCGACGAGGTGCGCCTGCGCCCAGTGGTGCGCCTCCGGGTTCAGCGGCTCCCCCGCGCACGCGATGAGCCGCAGCTTCCGGAGGTCGTAGCCGGCCGGCACCTCCGCGCCGTGGCTCATCCACATGCGCACCGCCGTGGGCGCCGTGAACATGAGGTCCACGCCGAACCGCTCGCACAGCTCCCACGTGACCGCCGGCGTCGGGTAGTCCGGCACGCCCTCGCGGCAGAAGATGGTCGCCCCCACCGACAGCGGCCCGTACACGATGAACGAGTGCCCGACGATCCACCCGATGTCCGAGGTCGACCAGTAGATGTCGCGGTCGGTGATCTGGAAGAACGCCCGCGACAGGTAGGTCGTGCCGACGAGGTAGCCGCCCGTCGCGTGCACGACCCCCTTCGGCCGCCCCGTCGTCCCCGACGTGTACAGGATGAAGAGCGGGTCCTCCGCGTCCATCGGCTCCGGCTCGCAGTGGATGCTGCGGCCGTCCTGCACATCGTAGAAGTCGTGCTCGCGCTCGCTCTCGAAGGTGTACGGCGCGTCGCCGGGGCGCGAGCCGCGCCGGTGCACGATGACGTGCTCGACCGTGTAGAGGTCGCGCACCGCCTCGTCGACCGTGGGCTTGAGCGCGATCTTCTTGCCGCGTCGGAAGGTGTAGTCCGAGCACACGACGACCTTCGCGCCGCAGTCCTCGACGCGGCTCCGGAGCGCCTGCGTGCCGATCCCGGCGAACACGACGGAGTGGATGGCGCCGATGCGCGCGCAGGCGAGCATCGTGACGATGCCCTCGGGCACGAGCGGCATGTAGATGACGACGCGGTCGCCCTTCCCGACGCCGAGCTTCCGGAGCGCGTTCCCGAAGCGGTTCACCTCGCGGTAGAGGCGGTTGTAGGTGTAGCTGTGCTCCTCGCCGTCCTCGCCGACCCAGATGAGCGCGGCCTTGAGGCGGCGCTCGCTCGCGACGTGGCGGTCGATGCAGTTGACCGCCGCGTTGAGCTTGCCGCCGACGAACCAGCGGTGGTTCGGCGGGGCGATCTCCGAGACCGTCTCGAACGGGGTCATCCAGTCGACGAGGCGGGCCTTGTCGCGCCAGAAGCCGTCGGGATCCTGCGCCGCGTGCGCGCGCTCGACGGCGTCGTTCGGCACGTGCGCGCGCCGGGCGAGCCAGACGGGGGGCGCGATGACGTGCTCGTCGTGGGACAGCGCGCTGATGGCGGCGCGCTGAGCCTCGGTGAGGGCCATCGCGCCGGGGTCCGGGGTGGTCGGGGGCGTGACTTCCGGGGTCGTCATCGTGTCCTCCACGGCGGCGCTCGCGGATCGGGCGCGGGTCGGTGGGCAGGCGCGGCCGTGCGGCACCGCGCGACCCACCCAGACTACTCCTGCGTCGTCACTCGGCCCACCCGCGCAACCCTTGAATCTGAAACCGGGTGAAGTCCCCCGATGTGCCATTTGGCACATCCCGCCCCGACGGGCGCGACGTCACGGGCTCCCGAGATCCAGCGCGCCCCGGAGCGGCGCGGACGTCCACCCGGTCGGCGCGAACGTGAACTCGTCCACCGCGTGCGACACGTAGCACGATCCCGTCACCCCGCCGGTCTCGGACACCTTCGGGACGCAGGACTTCTCGAACGCCGGCCCCACCTGCCGCTCCGCGAGCAGGAACCCGTCGTCGTCGATGAGCCGGAAGCGGCCGAAACCGCCCGTGTAGAAGTAGCCCGCGCGCTCGAGGTGGTCCCAGGTGTTGTGGAACTGGCTGTCGAGCGTGAACGCGAAGGTCACGTCGACCTTGCCGTCGTGGTCCGCGTCGGCGTCCGCCGGCACGAGCACGTCGACCGGCTCCCCCACGCGGAACGAGGTCTCGGCGCCGTTCTCGAAGGTCAGCACCGCGTCCACGCCGTAGACCTCGAGGTCGAAGTCCCACGACGCGTCCCCGAGGAAGCCCGCCTCGGTGTGGAGCACCGTGTAGTCGAAGCGCACCTTCACGTCGCTGCCGCCGTGCCCGCCGGCGTCCTCGAGGGTCGCCTCGTAGCGCCCCGTGTTCGACGGCAGCCCGAGGAACGACAGCGCCGAGTAGATGTAGTCGTCCCAGCTGATCGCCATCGCCAGCGTGTCGACGTGCGCCGGCGCCTCGGTCGTGAGCGCCCAGCGCCCCGCCTCGTCGAGCTGCCCCGTCGCGCGCCACGGCTTCGCGGGCCGCCCGAAGTGGTCGTCGTAGGTCCCCGTGAGGCCGCTCTTGTTCACGATGGTCCCGCACGAGTGGGTGATGAGGTCGTCGCACATCGCCATGTAGAGGCCGACGTCGTCGAGCTCGAGCGACCAGCGGATGTCGAGCCCGGTCGTCTTCCCCCAGAGCGCCGCGCCCTCGTAGGTCGGCGTCGCCGTCGACCCGATCGTGATGGTCTGCCCCGCGACGATCTCGTCGGGCACGGTGAGATCGATGTCCACCGGCACCGTCGCGTTCATCGTGCCCTCGTCGTAGGTGAGCTCGTTGTAGGTGCAGATCCGCCCGAGGAACTGCGACTCCATGCGGAACGGCAGCGCCACCGGGATGGACCCCCACCCCGCGAAGCGGCTCGTCCAGCTCTCCGAGTGCGCCTCGTCCCCCGGCGCCTCCGACACGCACGTCGACGCGACCTGCTCGTCCGTGAACCCCTCGAAGCCGAAGCCATCGAACGACGACGCCGTCCCGTCCTGCCAGATCGACCACCCGCGCAGCTCGAACGTGACGCGCGCGTGCTGCTCGAGGGTCTCGCGGTCGAGGACGTCGATGGTCACGACCGCGTCGTCGGTGAGCCCCGTCGTGTCCGTCGCCCGCACCGTGAGCGTCTCGGTCGTCGCCGTCTCGTAGTCGAGGTGCGCCCCGTCGCGGAGCGACACGGCGCCGGTCTCGGCGTCCACCGTGAAGAGGCTCGCCGGATCGGCGACGATCGCGTAGCTGACGTTGTCGTCGGCGTCCTCGTCCACGGCCGCCACGCTCCCGAGCACGCCGGCCGCGTCCTCCTCCGCGCTCCACCTGGGCGCGTCCGTCACGAACACGGGCGCCTCGGGCTCGTCGCCGACCTCGACGACGTAGCGCCCCTCGGTCGCGAGGCCGTCCTCGTCCGTCACGACGACCCGCACCGTCCACGGCCCGAGCCCCGCCTCGAAGTCGAGGACGCCCGCGTCGGCGACCACGAGCGCGCCCGTCGCCTCGTCGACCGTGAACGCGCCGCTCGGGTCCTCGAGCACCTCCCAGGAGAGGGCCGCGTCGTCGCCATCGGGATCGACCGCGTCGAGCGTCGCGACCGCGGCGCCGACCGCGCTGTTCTCGGGCACGACCCGCGGCGCCTCGTCGAGCGCCGTCGGCGGCACCACCGTCGCGAGCCCGGGCGCGAGCCAGAGCGAGACCTCGCCCGCGCGCAGCGTCACGTAGCTCACCCCGTCGAGCACGGCGTCGCCGCTCGCGCGCCAGCGGTCGCCGGGCGCGGTCGTCACGGTGCCGGTGCCGGTCACCACGAGCCGGTTGCTCGTCCGCGAGAGGCGCGCCACCTCGCGCGCCGACACGGTGAGCGCCTGCCCCGCGAGCTCGAGGCGCTCGACGCCGCGGATCCGCCCGCGCGCGCCGGCGAGATCGAGCCCCGTGACGCCGGCGGCGAGGCGCAGCGTGTCCTCACCGGCGCCGCCGCGCACGCGCCGGAAGTCGGTGTCGCCGATCTCGAGGACGTCGTCGCCCGCGCCGCCGAGGAGCACGTCGGGGCCGCCGCCGCCGATCAGCACGTCGTCGCCGCGCCCGCCGACGAGCGACTCGCCGGCCGCGGTGCCGGTGAGGACGTCGTCGCCGGGGCCGCCGTAGCCCGCGACGGCGCCGGCCGCGGCGCGCCCGAACTCGACGACGACCCGCCCCGCGCCTGGCTCCCCGCCCGGGCCAGGCGCGCCCGGCGCGCCGATGACGAGGTCGTCGAGGCCGTCGCCGTCGACGTCGCCGCCCGCGAGGGACCAGCCGAGCTGCTCGCCCTGGACGCCCGGCTCGACGACGAAGCCGCCGACGCCGGCGCGGAGGTCCGCGAGGGAGAGCCCGTCGGGGGGCTCCGCCGCGCCGAAGACGACGTAGACGCCGCCCGTGTCGGGGTTCCCGGCGGTCGGCGAGCCGAACGCGACGTCGTCGAAGCCGTCGCCGTCGAAGTCGCCGAAGACGCTGGCGACGCCGCTCTCGGAGCCCATGTCGACCGAGCCGAGCACGAAGAAGCCGCGCCCGGAGTGGTCGTAGGCGTCCTGGGTGCGGAGGAGGCCGTCGTCGTCGACGCGGCCGTAGACCACGCCGAGGAAGGCGTGGATGTCGACCTCGGTCTCGGCGAAGGCGAGGTCGTCGAAGCCGTCGCCGTTGACGTCGCCGCCACCGCCGGACGGGAAGCCGGCGCCGAGGCGCCCGTGGGTCGTGCCGTTCACGTAGCTGAAGCTGCCGAGGTAGATCTCGTAGTGCGTGGTGGTGTCGTGGCTGGTGAGCGCGACCGGGGCGGGGCGCGGGCCGCCGAGCACCACGAAGGCGGAGTTGACGCCGGAGCCGAGGCCCGGCGAGGCGACGAGGAGGTCGTCGTAGCCGTCGCCGTTGAAGTCGCCGGCGGGGCCCATGCGGCTCCCCCAGCGGATCGGGAAGGCGTTCGCGGGCGGCAGATCCGGCCCGCGGACGGCGACGCCGGCGACGCCGCTCCCGGCGCCCGGGCGCTCGCGCTGCGCGACCTCGCAGCCGCGCTCCCAGAGGTCGGTGCCCGTGACGCCGCGCCGATCCGTGCGGCCGAAGACGACGTAGACGGTGCCCTCGTCGCGGTCGCCGCTGTTGATGGCGGCCACCGCGACGTCGCCGAGGCCGTCGCCGTTCATGTCCCCGACGCCGACGACGCCGTAGCCGGCGAGGTCGCCGTTGGCGGCCTTCGCGACGTACTCCGAGGGCATCTGCAGGTCGAGGCCGCGGCGGCGGCCGCACTCGCCGTCGAAGACGAAGCCGCCGAGGCCGAGGGCGGCGTCGTGGAGCGGATCGCCGAGGAGGCGGGGGCCCGCGAGGAAGAAGGTGCGGCCGCGCCAGAGGTCGCCGACGATGTCGTAGGGGGCGCTCGCGACGAGGTCGCCGACGCCGTCCCCGTCGAGATCGCCGGCGTAGCCGAGGGCGAAGCCGAGGCCGGCGCCGGCGGGGCCCTCGATGTCGGCGGTCTTCTCCCCCATGCCAGCGCGGAGGTGGGGGCAGCCGCCGACGTAGAAGGCGGGGCCGCAGGCCATCGTGGCGACGTCGAAGGCGCCGCGGTCGCCGGGGATCCAGGCGCCGGCGCTGCCGTCGAGGACGGCGGCGAGGGAGAGGGCGTCGACGTCGTCGCGGCCGCGGACGAGGTAGACGCCGCCGGCCTGGGTGGATCCGGGATCGGGGGAGGTGTTGGGCGCGCCGATGGCGAGCTCGGCGTACTCGTCGCCGTCGAGGTCGTCGAGGACGGCGACGGCGTAGCCGGCGGCGCCGTTCGCGAGGGTGGCGGTGAGGACCTGGCGGCTCGCGGCGACGGTGACCATGGCGGACGCCCCGAGGGCGGTGACGTGGCCGTCGGAGGCGGCGGCGACGCAGAAGACGGCGGCGCCGGTGGGGAGGCCCGCGGTGGAGAAGGTGTCGCTCGTGGCGTCGGGCGTGGCGACGCCGTCGACGGTCCACCGGAGGGTCACCGGGAGGTCGCCGAGGCAGTCGTCGGTGGCGGCGCCGACGCAGTGGAGCAGGTCGCCGGCGCGGGCGTGGGTCGGGGAGACGGTGGCGGTGACGTCGGGGGGCGCGTCGACGGCGGTGACGGCGGCGGAGACGAGCTCCTCGCCGAGGAGGGCGCCGTCGTCGGGGCGGGCGGCGCAGGCGACGGCGTCGTCGAGGGCGACGGCGGCGGCGGGCAGGGTGTCCGTGGTGGCGCCGGGGACCTCGGCGCCGTCCACGAGCCAGCGGAAGTGCACGGTGACCGCGTCGCCGTCGGGGTCGTCGACGTCCGAGGCGACGCAGGTGAAGTCGCGACAGGCGGAGGCGCCGACGACGGTGACCGCGCCGACGGTGGGCGCGGCGTTCACGGGGACGGTGTCGGGCTCGGCGGCGTCGGAGTCGGCGTCGGCGACCGTGTCCGTGTCCGCGTCGGCGACCGTATCCGCGTCGGCGGCCGTGTCCGTGTCCACGTCCGTGGCCGTGTCCGCGTCGACGTCGTCCGCCGCGTCCGCGTCGGCGTCGTCGGCCGTGTCGGCGTCGGACACGCTGACCGCGTCAGCGTCTGCGCCACCCGGGTCGGCGTCGCCCTGCCCTCGCTCGTCGCCGCCGCAGCCCAGGATCCCGAGCGCCAGGAGAACGACGCTCCAACGAACGCAACCGCCCATCACGCCCTCTGTCTCGCGCCGCGTCTGCTCGGACGTCCCGCCCACGGGGTCCCGGAGTCGCCCACGGGCGCCGTGAGGCGGGTGAGCTCACCAGGCTCGGGACGATACACGCCTCGCGGACCGCGTGCCAGAGCGCCGACCATGAGTCCGGACCGAGCACGGGCGCTTGCGCATCGTGCCTGGCAAGGCGGGAGGAGGAGGCGTGCTGGCGGCACGCCGACGACGACCAACGCCGCCAGGCGCGGTGCGCGAGCGGTCGGGCGACGGGAGGACTCATGGTCGGCGCTGCTAGGAGCCTGGTGCGCGTCGGGGCCTCACGCGGGTTCGAGGCGCGAGGGCAGCCCGAAGGACGCCGCGGCTCACCGCGCCGGGACGGCCTCGACGCCCGGGGTCCACGCCTCGGGCTCCGGCGGGTCGTCCTGCGCCACGATCCAGCCGCCGCCGCGCAGATCGAGCACGCCGAACGGGGCGCGTGGCGCTCCGATGCGGTCGTCCGTGAAGAGGATGGCCGCGGCGCGAGCGACCTGGTCGGGCCTTAGCAAGAGACTCCAATAGAACCGCAGGCGCGGAAGCTTCACGCTGGTAGCCACCTCTCCCGTCGTGCCGTCGATGGTGAGGATGTCGCCATCGTCTGTCTGCGCGACCGCGAGCCCGCGCGACCAGAAGAAGCGCGTGGTCAGCAAGTCGTCAGGGAAGGTCAGATGCCGGAGAGCCTTTCCCTCAGCGGTGTCCACGGTCACCACACCGCGTAGGGTAGGCAGCACGGCGAATCGTGGCAGGGCGCCTTCGCCCGGAGCCGGGAGGAGGTTCATGCGACCTACGGTCGACACTGGGGGCGGAACCGCCACACGCCACTCCACTCGGCCGCCTTTGATGCTCGTCAGCTGGTACGCTTCGAGGAACTGCTGGTTCGCTGTCGCCGCGACGATGACGCGATCGCCCTCGGACGCGACCTCGAGCTGAACGGCGCCAGGGGACGCCCCGATCGCGGCGACCTCGGCGAACGGGATCTGCCAGCGCCGGGTAGGCTCGAAAAGGTCCTGAAACACGACGTGGTCGCCCTCGACACAGGCCGCCAGCGTGCGGGTCGCGCCGCAGCCACCGCCGTCAGGGACAGTGAGCTTGCCGAGTAGCTCACCCCGCTCGTGGTCCAGCGCGACGACGCCTTCGCTGCCAGCGAGCACCACGACGCCATCATCCGCGGAGAGTCGGCTCGCGAGGCCGATGGGTGACGTCTGGCGCCAGCGCTCCTCGCCCGCGGTCGCGTCCCAGGCGACCAGGAGGTCAGGAGGGCGGCGGGAGCTCAACAGGGCGACGACGAGCGACCCCGTCGCGACCGGCGGCAGGTAGACCGAGTACCGGATATCACTCGCCGGGAGCGGCGCGGTCCATCGATGCGCGCCGGTCGTGGCGTCGAGCGCTACGAGCGAGTGCTGGCCGTCGGCGCCGCGCGCGACGGTCACGAGGGCTCCGGCCACGGGCGTGAAGGGTCTCGAGAGGTCCGGGTGACCGTCGGGCAGGGGCGCGACCCAGCGGCGCTCGCCCCGCGCGTCGAGCGCCTCGAGGAACTTGCCCGTTGCGAAGAAGCTCCGGACGAGGAGCCAGCCGTCGGGCAGCGCGGTCGCGCCCCAGATGATCGCCGGATATCGCTCGATCTGCCCGCCCAGACGCGCGTCCTCGAGGGCGACGGCCCGCTCCCAGGCGGCGCGCTCGTCGGGCGTCAGGATGTCCGGCACGTCACCCGCGAGCATCTCCCGCGCCCCAGCCACCCTCGTGGCGAGCGCAGTATGCAGGTAGACGTCGCGGCCGCGCGCCCCCGCCGCGAAGAACGGGGAGACCCGCGCGACGTCGAGGAGCGTGTAACAGGTCCCGAGGCTCTCGCCCGGCGGCGCGTGGACGCGGAGGCCGGATCGCTCGATCACCTCGACCGGCACGACGTCGTCGCAGGCGCCGTCGCTGACGACCCAGGCGACGCCGGGCACCACGACCAGCCACCACACGAGGAGGCCGACGAACGCGGCGATGACGACCTGCCCTCTCGCGCTCTCGCTCATCGGCTCCGCGCGGGGCCCGCTCGGTTCGGGGCGCCGCGCGGCCATCATGCCGGCGCTCGCGCGAAAGTCCAGACGACTACGGGCTCGCGATGTCCGTCACGAGCCCGATGCCGAACGTGGCCGTCCACTCGCTCGCGTAGCGATCTTCGCCGATCTCCGGCAGGTGGCGGAACTGCACGTCCGCGAACGCGAAGAGGTCGCCGCCGTCGAAGATCTCCGGCACCACGGCCGCGTCGAGGCGCACGCCCACCTCCCACGGGAGCCCGCCGTCGCCCACGATGGCGCCGACGAGCCACATCACGGGGTCGATCATCACGCGCTCCGAGAGCACGAAGCGGTCGCCGAGGCCCAGGCTGTGCGCGAGCCCGAGCGGCATCCCGATGTAGTCGAACGAGAGGCCGTAGATCTGCCGCTTCGCCTCGGCGTCGTCGCCGTCGTAGGAGGTCCAGTTCACGCCGATGTCGAACGACAGGAGGTTCGCCGTGTCCCCGAGCGGCCACGTCAGCATCCGCGTCCGCAGGTCGAACGAGAAGTAGCTGAAGTCCGTGCGGAGCGACCTCCCCGTCTTGCTCTCGATGTCGTCGGAGCTGCCCCAGCTGAACGTGAGCCGCGTGAACATCCCCGGCAGCGCCGGCATGACCTCGTAGGTGTACGGGACCGAGCTCCCCGCGGGCACGCCGCGCGCCCGCGCCGAGGCGAGCGCGTCCTGGGCTGCGTTGTAGCGGTTCGCCGCCGTCACGAGCCCGGCCAGCATGAGCCCCGTGCGGTCGTAGATCGTGATCTCCGGCGACAGCATCCCCTTCGACCACTCGCCGCCGGTGACGTCGGCCGAGAGCCCCTTCCCGTCCGTCACCGTCACCGGGTGGTAGCGCACGCCCGCGCCGATCCCGAAGCCGCACGCGGAGAGCGCCGCCCCCAGCGTCATCGCCACCAACGTCGCCCCGAGAAGTGAGGTCCCTCGCGTCATGTCCCGTGCCCTCGCGCCGTGTACGTCCGTGTCCGTGTCCGTGTCCGTGTCCGTGTCCGTGTACGGCGATGGGACGGCACGACGACGACGCCTGGAAGGGCGTCCTCGCGATCGAGACGCGAATGAGCACGGTTGCTCGCGGCACGTCTGCTCAATCCGCCCCCGTGACGGCGGCTGAGCACCCCTGCTCACGCGGATCCTACCTACGCCCGCGTCACTCCGCGCCGCAGAGCGGCGCGCACGGCCCCGCGAACGCCTCCGGGACGTACCAGCACGAGAAGAGCGCGTCGTCGTCGCACCGCGCCGGGAACCGCGCCCCCGGCCGGAGGCACGTCGCGAGCCCCTCGCAGCCGAGCCCCGCGCAGTCCGCGTCGGCGTCGCAGGCCGCCCCGACCCACGCCGCGTCCCCCTCCGGCGCCGTACACGCGAGCTCGGGGAAGCCGCACAGGCAGACACCCCGCTCCCCCGCCCAGGAGACGCGCGGCGGCGCGCAGGCGTCCTCCGGGAGGCAGCGGTTCGACACGTCGATCGCGCAGCCGCGCGCGCAGGGCGTAACCGTCTGCCCGACGAGGACGCAGGCGCCGGCGGCGTCGTCGCAGCGCCCCTCGCGGCTCACCGAGGCGGTGACGCCGTTGCCGCAAAGCGGCCCCTCGGCGCAGTCCGCGTCGCTCGCGCACGTCGCGAGGCAGACCGCCGCGTGGCACGCGCCGCCGCTCCCGCAGCCCGGCTCGCAGACCGGCGGCCCCACCGTGACGCCCCGCGAGTCCCAGATCGGCGCGCTGAGCTCCCCCTCGCCCCGCGTGAGCGCCACGAGCCGGAGCCCCGTGACAGCCTCGTAGTCGGCGCCGGCCTCGTCCGACAGGAGCGAGAGCGTCACCGTGGCGGGCGCCGCGAAGACGAGCCCCTCGGGCTCGAGCGTCACGGTGCGCCGCGCGCTCGCCCCCGTCGCGACGCTCGTCGTCGTCACCGCAAAGGAGACCGCGACGTCGCTCGCGAGGGCGCCCGCCGGGATCACGATCGTGACGCCCGCCGCCGCGAGCTCCCCGCCCTCGGCGCCGACCACGACCGGCGCAGACCGCACCGTCCCGTAGCGCGCCGTGCGCAACGTCGGATCGCGCGCGGTGGTGTCGGCGTCACAGGCCCCGAGGGCGACGACGACGGCGACGAACGAGGCGAGGACGCTGTCTCTGACGGTCACGGCGGCACCTCCCGGCAAGGGCCGCCCATCTTCGGGACACCGACGCCTCGGATCAAGCGCGCAACGGACTCCACCAGCCGTCGCGCCGTCGACCCGATCGTCAAGCCAGCTTGACGATCCCCTACTGCGCCGCGGCCTGCCGCGCCGCGATGATCTCGGCCTGCTTCGCCTCCGCCCGCTGGTGCGCCGGCCGCGCGTTCAGCGCGTCGAGGTAGCGCCGGATCGCCGGCGTCGCCTCGATCTTGTTCCACGCGACCACCCAGCCGAGCATCCCGCCGACCATGATGTCCGCCGCCGAGAAGCGCTCGCCGAGCAGGTACGGCGCCTCGCCCCCGCGCTGCTCGAGCGCCTGCCCGCAGCGCTCCACCGCCTCCGCGAACGGCGGCCACCCGATCGACCCCGGCCGCGGCGTCTCCGCCCGCCCGTAGACCATGTCCGCGAACGCGGGCTCGAGCACCGACGCCGCGTACACGAGCCACGTCATGTAGGCCGCGCGGTCCGGCGATCCGACCGGCGGCGCGAGGTAGGCGTCGCCCGAGAGGTCCGCCACGTAGAGGCAGATCGCCGCGCTCTCCGTCACGACCACCGGCCACTTGCCGCCGCCGCCCTCCGGCCCGCGATCGACCAGCGCCGGTACCTTCCCGTCCGGGTTCAGCCCGAGGTACTCGGCGCGCTTGTGCGTCCCCTTCTGCAGATCGTGCTCCACGAGCGCGTACGGGAGGCGCGCCTCCTCGAGCAGCCAGAGCGCGCGCTGCGCGCGGGACCACGGGGCGTAGTGCAGGAGGAAGCGGGGCTCGGACATCGTTCTGGCTCCAGGCAGGTCGGTTCGGCCCAGGTTCTGCCACGATCCCGGCGCCGAGACCACCCCCGGCCCGGACCCCGCGCTGACGCCGCGCCCGCCTCGCTCGTCGCGCGCCCAGCCGGGGCGCGCCCGCACCTGGCCCTTGAAATCCAGGCGCCTTCGTGCGTTCCTAGAGCTGTTCCTCACTCGAGACAGTTGCGGGCTGTTCGAGCGTCGCGCTCCGGCGCGAGCGCTCCCATCGGAGGCTTCGATGACCATCTGGCGCACCCTCTGCGGCGTCGTTCTCGCGCTCACCCTCGTCGCGTGCGACACGGGCAAGGTCCCGCCCGTCGCGACCCCGACGGACCCGACGCTGCCGACCGATCCGACCCAGCCGACCGACCCGACCGATCCCACCGACCCGACGGATCCGGTCACCCCCGTCGAGCCCACCGACCCCGTCACGAGCGAGCAGGCGAAGGCCGCGCAGGCCCTCGCGCGCACGGTCCTCGAGCGCTGGCTCGCGAAGGACGTCGCCGCCCTCACCTCCCTCTCCGGCGCCGCCGCCACCGAGGCCGCGGAGCTCATCGAGCCCGGCACCCCGCGCTACGACTCCCTCTTCGGCGCCGGCTCCTGGCGCTACGCCGCCGTCGTCGCCTGGAACCGCGGCGCCCTCGGGGCCCCGCGCGGTGACGCCGAGCGCATCCTCGTCCCCTTCGCGAACCTCGCGGGCGACGAGGCCGCCTGCGTCGACCTCCGGAAGACCGCCGACGCCTGGACCTTCCTCCACGTCGTCCGCCTCCCCAAGGCCGAGCTCGACGCCTTCGGCCAGCTCCTCTGAGGCCCCCGCGGCGCCCTGATCGGCCAGCCACGCGCCCATTCACGGCCCGAGGCCGATCGCGCCGCTGAACCCTCCGTGCCTCCGTGCCGCCGTGGTTGTCCCTCTCGGATCCGCGCCGCGACCGGCCGGAGATCACGGCCTTTTCAATGTCGTCGCCCGCGCCCGTCCCTGCCCCATCGCGCGCGAGCGAACGCACCCTTGACCCGCGTCCGGCCCGTGAGCGAGGATTGTATCGCCGAGCGCTGCGGAGCTCGGAATCCACCGAAAACACGTCCCACCTCGAGGCAGCAAACGATGCCGGGCACCCTTCGCTCGGGCGCGCGTCCACTCTTCGGCGCCGCCCTGGCCATCGCCCTCGTCGCAGGCGCTCCCGGCGCCCACGCCGAGGTCCCCTGCGATCCCACCGCGGAAAGCGCCTTCGATCTCGGCGCCGCCCGCGGCCACAACGCCTTCGTCTGCGGCGACTACGTCGGCGCGCGCGACGTCCTCGGCAGCGTCGCCACCGCCGGCGACTTCCGCCCGGCCACGGGCTTCTCCGTCGGCGAGGCCCTCGATCACGGCGTCCCCCACACAGCGCTCCTCGTCGGCGGCCGCTTCGTCGCGAGCGCCGGCTCCGTCTTCGGCGACGTCGTCCACCGCCTCCCCCTCGCCGACGCCGTCGCCGTCACGGCCGACGTCACCCTCCGCGACGGCGGCGCCTTCCGCGAGGACCCCACCCTCGACCTCGACTCCGCCTGCCGCGACCTCGAGACCACCTCGATCCTCCTCGCCCAGGCCACCCCCACCGACCCCGCCCCCGTCCCCTGGTACGGCGACGTCCGCGTCAGCGTCTCCGGCCCCGGCACCCACGTCGTGCGCGTCGACGCCGCCGACCTCCTCCCCCCCATCTCCTTCCACCTCGCGGCCGACGACGCCTCCGCCACCCTCCTCCTGAACGTCACCGGCGCCGACGCCACCTTCGCCATGGGCGAGATCCAGCTCGCCGGCGCCCTCGACGCGAGCCGCGTCGTCTTCAACTTCCCCGACGCCACCGCCATCCACGGCAGCGCCTACGGCTTCAAGGGCACCCTCCTCGCCCCCTTCGCGACCCTCGACTTCACCGCCGGCAACATCGACGGCACCGTCGTCGCGCGCGACTTCCACCAGGACGCCGAGCTCCACGTCGGCGGCCTCTTCACGGGCGCCCTCACCGTCGACGGCGTCACCTGCGACGACACGCGCCCCCTCCCCTCGCAGCGCCTCTGCGAGCACGACCGCGCCCCCCACGACGGCGTCATCCACGACGCCATCGAGGACGGCGACATCGTCTACGTCGCCGCCGGCCGTGACGGCATGGAGTGCCGCCACCAGGGCGATCCCACCGAGTTCTCCGTCATCGGCGCCTGGGACGACGACGCCGACCCCGACCTCGACTGCCTCGAGCTCGGCAAGATCGGCGACGTCGTCTTCCTCGCGTGCGGCGACGCGCAGGTGAAGTGCGTCAACGTCGCCGACCCCGAGAACCCGACCCTCATCGGCACCCTCGCCGTCCCCGGCTACGCGCGCACCCTCGCCGTCCTCGGCAACGCCGTCTACATCGGCGTCGGCGGGGCCGTGCACATCTACGACGTGTCCGATCCGTACCAGCCGGTCTACCTCGGGCTCGTCGGCGGCGCGCCGTTCGACGCCGACGTCGTGCGCGTGACCGTCGACGGCGACACCCTCTACTGCCTGCTCGCCGACGGCCGCATCGCCGTCGCCGACGCCTCCGCCAATGTCTTCGCCCCCGTCGTCATCCGCGTGCTCGACGCCGTCGCCCCCGGCGTCATCGCGACCGACCTCGCCGTCGAGGACGGCATCGGCTACTGCAGCTACCTCGGCGTCGGCGCCTACATCATCGACCTCCGGAAGGCGCGCGTCCCCGGCCCCTTCACGCCGCTCACGCTCTGGCACTCGGCGCCGCAGGACGTCCTGCGGCTCCACGTCCGCGAGCGCGTCCTCGGCTGCCTCTTCGGCGACGGCCGCGTCGTCCTGACCGACGCGCGCGACCTCACCGCGCCGGTCGTCCTCTCGGAGTCGCCCGGGCCCGCCCTCGGCACGGTCATCAAGATCTTCCGCCGCTGGTCGTTCTGCGGCTTCGGCCACACCCTCTCGCTCATCGACATCCCGCTCCACGTGCGCTGGCTCAGCCACCGCGCCGGCACCGTCGGCGCCTGCGCCGAGGCCGCCCTCGACGTGCACCTCTCGAGCCCCGTCGTCACGAGCACCATCACCGCGTCGAACCTCGTCGTCTCGACGGGCGGCGCCCCCGTCGCGGGCGACCGCGCCGTGGACGACGACGTCGTCACCTTCACCCCCGCGGGCGGCGCCTTCACGGAGGCCGTCCAGAGCGTGCTCGTCCGGCAGCGCTACCTCCGGAACGTGCGCGAGACCCTCGGCGTCCGCTACGACTTCGCCGCCACGTTCGAGGTCGGCGCGGCCTGCATCGACTGGACCTTCACCCCCGACGGCGTCTACGGCGGCGGCGAGGCCGAGCTCTCCTTCCGCGTGAACGGCGCCGTCCCCGACGAGACGCGCGTCTGGGTGAGCCCCTGGTTCGACCCGGCCGACCCGTGGGCGCTCGCGACCCGCATCGGCGGCGTCGACAGCGGCGCCGGCGGCTTCACCGCGCGCTGGAGCACCCCGCGGACGCGCGCCCCGCGCAACTGGTACGTCGTCGCCGAGGCCGTCATCGGCGGGCGCTCCTACTTCGGGCCGGTCGCGGTCGTCACGGTGCGCCCCATCCTGAGCCAGACGCCGCCCCCCGCCCCCGGCGACGACCTCCTCGACGTGGTCGACGGCGACGGCTCCGACATCGCCTACGCCGCGGTCGGCGGCGGCATGGTCTGCCAGCACGTCGGCGATCCCAGGGCCCCCGTCGTCCTCGGCCGCTGGGACAACCCCGGGAGCGGGAGCTGCCGCGCGCTCACCTACGCGGCCGGCTACGTCTACCTCGCCTGCGGCGCCGACGGCGTCCACGTCATCGACGTGAGCGACCCCGCGAACCCCGTGTCCGTCTATCAGATCGCGGTCCCCGCCGGCGGCGCGGGCGCCGTGAGCGTCGCGCTCTCGGGGGCGGCGCTCTACATCGGCTACGGCAGCGACATCGCCGTCTGGAACGTCGCCGTGCCGACCGCGCCCGTGTTCGTGCGCGTCGTCGCGAGCGGCGTCGCGTCGCCGCTCCTGCGCGTCGTCGTCGCCGGGGGGCTCCTCTACTGCGCCTACGCCGACGGCAGCGTCGTCGTGAGCGATCTCCTCGCGGACGGCGTGTTCTCCCCGGTCTTCCTGCGCCTGATCGCGCCGCTCTACGTCGGCGTCGGCCTCCTCGACTTCTGGGCCGACGGGAGCGCCGCCTACTGCGCCTTCGGCGGCGGCCTCGGCGTCGTCGCGCTCGACGTGCGCCTCATCCGCGACGGCGGCTGGGCGCCCGGGAACCTCTGGACCCTCGCCCCGCCGAGCGCCGGCGCCAACGTCGTGCGCCTCGCCGTCCGCGGCGGGCAGCTCGCCTGCCTTCACAGCGACGGGCAGCTCGTCGTCTACGCCCTTCGCGGCGTGCTCGCGCCGCGCCTCCTCGTCGCGACCTGGGGCGCCGGCGCGCCGTCGATCTGCTACATCCTGCGGACCGGCTGGGTCGTCGTCGCCTACGGCGGCGTCTGGACCTTCGTCGACCCGCCGCTCGCGCTGCTCTCGTCGACGCCCGCGGACGGCGGCGCCGTCTGCCCCGACCAGGCGCTCGAGCTCCGCTTCTCGGCGCCCGTGCGCGCGGGCAGCGTGAACGCCTACACGCTCCCCGTCACCGACGCCGCCGGCGCGCGCGTCGCCGGCCGCTACGACGTGCTCGGGAGCGTCGTCCGCTTCACCCCCGACGCCCCCTGGGAGCTCGGCGCGATCGACGTCGCCGTGACCCCGGGCGTCGAGAACGCGCGAGCTACCGCCGCCCTCGCCGACGGCTTCGCCTTCGACAGCGACGGCGTCTGCGTGGACCTCGTCGACGCCCCCGTCGCCGTCACCGCCGGCGCCGGCGCCCGCTTCGGCTGGACCGTCACCGGCGGCGCCCCGAGCGACACGCGCGTCCTGCTCTCGCTCACGCCCGACGTCGCCACGAGCTACGCCGCGTCCGTCGCGGGCGGCGGCGGCGCCGGCCCCTTCGCCGGCGCGTGGACGACCCCCGCCTGGGGCCCGGTCACCTGGTACGCGCAGGCCGAGGCGACCGTCGCCGGGAAGGTCCATAAGAGCGCCGTCCGCTCGTTCGTCGCGACGCCGCCGCTCGCGACCACGGGGACCGGCTCCACCGACCCCGACGCCCGCATACTCGCCGCCGCCGACGGCCCCGGCGACGTCGGCTACTTCGCGCTCGGCGTCGGCGGCGTCGTCGTGCGCGACGTCTCGAACCCCGCGGCCCCCGTCGACCTCGGCACCTGGTCGGTCACGGGCCTCGGCGAGTGCAGCGTCCTCGACGTGTCGGGCACGACCGTCTACGTCGCCTGCGGCGCCTCGGGCGTGCACATCCTCGACTGCGCCGACCCAGCGCACCCCGTGCGCGTCGGGCTCATCGCGCTCGACGCCGTCTCCCTCGTCCACATCGGGAGCGCGCTCTACGTGGGGCTCGCGAGCGGCGACATCGTCGTCTGGGACGTGTCCGCGCCGTCCGCGCCCGTCCAGAAGCTCGTGATCGCCGCGTCGAGCGGCGGCTCGCCCCTCGTGACGCTCGCGGTCGACGGCTTCGTCCTCTACTGCCTCTACCTCGACGGCAGCATCGGCGTCATCGACGCGCGCGTGGTCTTCGCGCCCGTCGTCGTGCGGCACCTCGGGGCGCGCTTCCCCGGCGACGTCGGCGTGGGCCTCGTCGTCGTGGGCGGCGTCGGCTACTGCGCCTACGGCACCGCGGGCGTCGCGATCCTCGACCTCACCTACGTCCTCGACACCTCGTGGGCGCCCGTCCAGCTCGGGCTCGTCGCGCGCCCCGCCGGCAGCGCCAACCTCATCGGCTTCAGCTACCGTGGCGGCGTCATCGCGTGGATCTTCGCGGGCGGCGGCTTCGGCACCGTGAGCGTCGTGAACCCGCTCGCGCCGCGCGTCCTGCACTACTCGGTGAGCCTCGGCGCGCCGACGGCCGTCGCCATCTTCGCGAGCGGCTACGCCTACTGCGCCTACGGGCTCGTCGCCAACTTCGTCGACGTGCCGCCCTTCGTCGTGCACACGGCCCCCCTCGCGGGCGTCGCCGGCGCGTGCCCGACGGACGCGCTCCGGCTCGCGTTCTCCTCGGCCCTCGACCCGGCGACCGTCAACGCCACGACCGTCACCGTCACGCGCGACGGGCTCGCCATCCCCGTCACGCGCTCCGTCGCCGGGAACGTGCTCACCATCAGCCCCGGGAGCGCCTTCGGCGGCACCGTCACCGTGACCGTGAACGGCGTTCACAACACGCGCGGGACGGCCGGCCCCGCCGACGGCGAGACCGTCTCGATCCCCTTCGCCCCGCTCTGCCTCGCGTGGCGCGCGGTCCCCGACACGACCGCCGCCGGGCAGGGCCTCGGCTTCGCGTTCGACGTCATCGGCGGCGCCCCCGACGCCGGCGAGGTGCTCGTCGGCCCGCTCTCTGCGCCCGTCACCTCCTGGGCGGCGCTACCCGCCACCGCCGACGGCGGCGGCTTCGTCGCGAGCGGCGTCTCCGCGACCGTCGCCACCCCGACCGTCTACGGCGCCGTCCCGCGCGCGGTCGCCGCGGGGCAGACCGTCTACGGGCCCGTCACGAGCTTCCTCGTCGTCCCCGAGCCCTGCGCGCTCGCGCCGCGCTGCGACGACGGGAACGCCTGCACCGACGACGCCTGCACCCCCTACGTCGGCTGCACTGCGCCCCCCGCCCCGGACGGCACCACCTGCGACGACGGCGACCCGGCCA
Organism: Deltaproteobacteria bacterium; assembly: GCA_020632715.1. GTDB lineage: Bacteria > Myxococcota_A > UBA9042 > PHBI01 > PHBI01 > JACKFA01. The sequence continues at coordinate 236,363 of JACKFA010000007.1, read as the reverse complement.
CGACCGTCTCGACCTGCGAGGCGGGCGCCTGCCAGGGCTACCTCCCGTCGCAGCCGGTCGGCTCGGTCGATCTCGGCCCGAGCGTCGGCGCGGGCGTCATCCGGCGCGTCGTGCAGGTCGGCGGCCTCGTCTACGTCGCGGTCGACGCGGGCGGGCTCCGGATCCTCGACGTCTCGGGCGGCGGCGACCCCGTGCTCGTCGGCGCGTGGTCCCTCGCGGGGGCCGACGCCTGCACCGACCTCGTCGTCGACGGCGACTACGCGATCCTGACGTGCGGCGGCGTGCTGCAGGTCGTGAACGTGAGCGTCGTCGGCGCGCCGGTCCTCGTCGGGAGCGTCCCCGCCGCGGGCGCGACGAGCGTCGCCTTCGCGGACGGCGTCCTCTACGTGGGCGTCGGCGCCGAGCTCTGGGCCTACACCCTCGGCGCCGGCGGCGCGCTGACCTACGTCGGCGCCTGGCCCTCGGGGGGCGGCACCGGCGGCGGCTACGTCTTCACGCGCGTGTTCTACTGGGCCGGGAGCCTCTACGGGCTCCTCGGCGACGGCACGGTCGTCGTCTGGGGCTTCACGACGCCGACCTCGCCGTACGTCGCCTACACCTGGCCGCCCGCGACCGCGGGGGTCGCGACCGACGTCGTCGTCGTGAACGGCGTCCTCTACGTCGCCTACGCGAGCTACGGCGTCTACGCCTTCGACATCACGAACCCGGCGGCGCCGGTGCAGATCTGGTGGAGCGGCGCCTACCCCGTCACGAGCCTCGCCGTCTACGGCACGGTCCTCGTCTACGGCACCGCCGACGGCGCCATCGTCACCACCGACGTGACCGATCCCGCGCACCCCCACGTGCTCTCCTGGTCCTACGCCGCCTCCGGCGTCACCGCCGCCGCGGTGCTCGTGCACCAGGGCGTCGTGAACGCCTTCGCCGCCGCCGGGCAGACGGCCGTCGTCCTCGACGTGCCGCCCTACGTCGTCGCCATGTCGCCCCACCCCGGCACCCTCGGCCTCTGCGCGGGCGGCCCGGTCGACCTCTGGTTCTCGAGCCGCCTCGATCCCGCCTCGGTCACCGCCGACACGGTGCGCGTCGAGGCCGTCGAGAGCGGCGTCGTCACGGGGCAGGTCGCGGGCGCCCTCGCCGTCGCCGACGCGCGCGTCACCTTCACCCCCGACGCGGGCGCGCTCCCGACCGGCAGCTACCGCGTGACCGTGACCGACGGCGTCGCCAACACGCGCGGCACCCCCGGCCCGCTCACGGGCTTCACGGCCGACTTCTCCGTGATCGCGGCCTGCGTCCGCTGGACCTCGGCGCCGTCGGTCATCCTCGGCGGCCAGACCGGCGCCTTCACCTGGGACGTCGACGGCGGCCCCGCCGCGAGCGGCGAGCTCCTGCTCGCGACGAGCCCGGATCCGCTCGCGCTCGGCGCCGAGCCGGTCGTGCTCCCCGCGACCGCGGCCGGCAGCGGCTTCACGGTGACCTGGACCGCGCCGATCGTGCCGCAGAGCCTCGTCTACTACGCCCTCCCCCGCGTGGACGTCGGCGGTGACGCGGTTCTCGGCCAGGTCATCCCCTTCATCGTGTCGGCGTGCCCGGCCGGGCTCGGCGAGTGCGACGGGAACCCAGCGAACGGCTGCGAGACGAACGTGCTCACGAGCGACGACCACTGCGGCGCGTGCGGCAACGCGTGCGGCGCGGCCGCCCAGTGCGAGGCGGGCGACTGCGTCGACGATCCCGTCTGCGCCGCGGGCACCGCGAGCTGCGACGGCGTCAACGGCAACGGCTGCGAGACCGTCGTCGGCGGGAACGACGTGAACAACTGCGGCGGCTGCGGGATCCGCTGCGGCGGCGGCGTGTGCTCGGCGGGCGTCTGCCAGGCGACGACCCTCGTCGCCGCTGGCGCCGCCGGGAGCGACCTCTTCGGCGTCGACGTCGACGACGACTACCTCTACTGGGCCGCGCGCGGGTCGCGCCAGGTCCTCCGCGCGACGAAGGACGGCCAGGCGGTCACCGTGCTCGCCTCGGGCTACTACGCGCACGACGTCGCGGCCGACGCGACCCACGTCTACTTCACGACGCTCACCGACGGCGCGCTCTACCGCGTGCCGCGCGAGGGCGGCGCGGTCGAGCCGATCGCCGCCGGGCTCGCGACCCCGTTCGCCATCGAGCGCTGGGGCGACGCGGTCGAGACCACGAACTACGCCTACAGCGGCAGCGGCTCCATCCAGCGCGTGTCGCTCCTCGACGGCGCCGTCACGACGCCCGTGAGCGGCCTCTCGTCCCTCCTCGGCGGCCTCGGCCGCGACCGCAAGTTCGCCTACGTCTCCGGCTGGTCGGCGGGCGCCGTCTACAAGGTGCCGGTCTTCGGAGGCACCGTCGAGACGGTCGCGAGCGGGCTCGGGAACGTCGAGGCGACCGCGCTCGACGCGGGCTACGTCTACTACGCGGGCGGCGGCCTCGGGCGCGTGCACCTCGCGACCGGCGACGTCGAGGGCTTCGCGACGACCGGCACGAGCTACGGCGTGGCCGTCGACGACCGCTACGTCTACTGGACGAACAACACCTACGGCACCGTGAACCGCCTCGCGAAGCCGGTGGTCGGCGGCGACAACCTCGTGTGCGCCTCGCTCCGCGGCGACTGCAACGCCGACGCCTCCGACGACTGCGAGGTCGACCTCGAGTCCGACCACGCCAACTGCGGCGGCTGCGGCGTCGCGTGCGATGTCGGCGAAGCCTGCACCGGCGGCGTCTGCGGGCCGGTCGCGTGCGCCGTCGGGCGCGCGGACTGCGACGGCGACGGCGCGAACCGCTGCGAGGTCGACAGCGACCACGACCCGCTCAACTGCGGCGGGTGCGGGGTCGCCTGCGCGAGCGGCGCCTGCATGGCGGGGACCTGCGTGCCCGACAGCGTCGAGCGCTCCTGCCTCGCGCACCTCGCCGCCGGCGACGACGCCGACGGCTACTACCTCGTCGACCCCGACGACGCCGGCCCGAAGCCGCCCGTCGTGGTCTTCTGCGATCAGACGACCGACGGCGGCGGCTGGATGCGCGTCGCGCGCGCGGCCGACACGAACGGCCTCGCGGACTACGAGTTCCGCGCGGCCGTGGGCGGCGATCGGAGCCTCCTGAACGTCGCCTTCACGGGCGGCGCCCCCGACGGCGCGCAGTTCACGCAGGCCCTCGACGACGTCGTCGCCGAGGACGCGGGCCCGGTCTCGGTGCAGTACGCCTGCTACGACGCGCGGCAGCCGTCGTCGACGTCGTTCTGGGCGAAGGCCGAGGCCGTCGACTGGGCGACCTACCGCGGGAACCTCGACGCCGCGAACCCCGCGTTCGTGATGACGCCGGTCGCGGCCGTCAACGCGAGCGGGCAGCGCGTGAGCGACGGCCAGCTCACCGTCTTCGGGCGCGACTCCTACGGCGTCACGAGCTGCCAGAACGGCTACGCCGGCCAGAGCGGCGTGAAGCTCGTGTGCGAGAGCGGGCAGACGCCCATGAGCAAGGGCGGCGTCTGGATGCTGACGCACTATACCGGTGGGTACAGCGAGGTGACGAGCTGCGGCAGCGTCGGCGGGAGCTTCCTCGCGCACTACGCGGGCGAGGTGCGGGTGCGCGAGCACGACTGCGCCGATCAGGTCGCGGACGCCGACGAGACCGACGTCGACTGCGGCGGGCCCGTGTGCGGCCCCTGCGGCGACGGGCTCGCCTGCGACGGCGGCGCGGACTGCGCGAGCGGCGTGTGCGACGGCGGCGCGTGCCAGGCGCCGACGTGCAGCGACGGCGTGAAGAACGGCGACGAGGAGGGCCGCGACTGCGGTGGTGCCGACTGCGGGCCGTGCGGCGGCGTCACCTGGCAGAACCTCGTCGGCGTCACCGAGGCGAACACGGCCGACGGAAGCGGGCTCGTGAAGACGGGCGGCAGCGCGAACGTGTGGGACGCGGGCGCCTCGTCGGTCGAGACGATCGCGGGCGACGGCTACGTCGTGTTCACGGCGGCGGCGACGGGCGCCTACCGGATGATCGGGCTCGGCACGGGCGACGCGAGCGCGAGCTACACGGACATCGAGCACGCCTGGTACCTCTACGGCGGGAGTCTCCAGATCTACGAGGCGGGGAGCCTCGTCGGCGGCTTCGGCGGCTACGCCGCGGGCGACACCTTCCGCGTCGAGGCGCGCGGCGGCGTCGTGCGCTACTTCCACGACGACGTGCTCATCTACACGTCGCAGCGGGCGCCCGCGTTCCCGCTGCGGGTCGACACCTCGTTCTACACGGCGGGCGGCGCCATCTCGGGGGTGGACCTCGTCGACTGCGACGCCGGCCCGGACGCGTTCTGCGACCGCGCGGTGACCTGGCGGAACGGCACGTCCGTCCGCGCGACGGTGCAGGATCTCGCGACGACGCAGCCGTCGGCCGGCTGGTCTGCCGGGGTGTCCTCGGTCGAGGCGCTCACCTGCGCCGACGGCGAGGCGCGCGCGGTCGCGACGGAGACCACGACCGACCGCATGTTCGGGCTCGGCACCATCGACTCCGGCCCGAGCCAGAGCGACATCGAGCGCGCCTTCTTCCTGCGCGCGAACGGCGACCTGAACGTGGTCGAGAGCGGCGCCGACAAGGGCAAGGTCGGCGAGTACGCGACGGGCGACGTGCTCACGGTGCGGGTCGACGGCGACACCGTGACCTACCTGCAGAACGGGCTCGAGCGCTACACGAGCACGTCGGCGCTGAACTCCATCGCCTCGTGGGGGGTGGACACGTCGTTCTACACGCCGGGCGCGACGCTCGCGGGCGTGACGCTCATCGACCGCGACACGGCGGGCGACGCGACCTGCGGCAACACCTTCTGGCGCGACTGGAACTGCGTCGTGCGCGGCGACACGCTGCGCCGCGAGGTCGGGAGCGGCTGGGATCAAGGCGCGCGCAGCGTCGCCGAGCTCGCGTCGGGCGACGGCTTCGTCGAGACGACCGTGCTCGAGACCGGCACGCGCCGCATGTTCGGGCTCGGCGCGGTCGACAGCAACAAGAGCTACAGCGACATCGAGTTCGCGACCTACCTCTACTCGAGCTCGATCCAGATCTACGAGTCGGCGAGCTTCGCGGGCGACTTCGGGACCTTCGCGGCGGGCGACGTGTTCCGCGTCGAGGTGCGCGGCGGGCGCGTCCGCTACCTGAAGAACGGCGTCGGCTACTACACGAGCACGCGGGCGCCGAGCTACCCGCTCTTCCTCGACACGTCGCTCTACGACACGGGCGCGACCCTCGTGGCGCCGCGCATCGCGGCCTGCGACGGCGACGCGCTCTGCGACGGCGACCTCCACTGGCAGAACGGCGTGGGCGTGCGCGGCACGGCGACGTCGCTCACGAAGGACGCGACGAACGGCCAGTGGTCGGCGGGCGCGTCGTCGGAGGAGTCGCTCGCGTGCGGGCGAGGGAGCGTGTCGGTCACGGCGACCGAGACGACGACAGCGCGCTTCTTCGGGCTCGGCAAGGGCGACGCGTCGCGCGGCTACGACGACGTCGACTACGGCTTCCAGCTCAGGAGCGGCGGTCTGCTCGAGATCTGGGAGAGCGGCGCGCTGCGGGCCGACGGCTTCGCCTACGCGACGGGCGACGTGCTGACGGTCGAGGCGGACGTCCCCGACGTGCGCTATTACAAGAACGGCGACCTCCTCTACGAGAGCGTCGTGCCCTTCGACGTCCTCGACGAGCTGCGCGTCGACACCTCCTTCGGCACGCCGGGCGCGACGCTCGCGGGCTTCGCGCTCGAGGACCTCGACCTCGGCGATCCGACGTGCGGCGGCGGCGACTTCTGGGCGAACGTGACCGGGCTCTCGGTGAAGGGCGCGGCGCTCAAGAAGACGGGGGCGTCGTCGGGCTATGACGCGGGCGCGTCGAGCGTGGCTGTGCTCGCGGGCGACGGCTACGTGACGTTCACGGCGCCCGAGAACGGGACGACGCGCGCGGCCGGGCTCTCGGTCGGTGACGCGAACACCGGCTACACGGAGATCGACTACGAGATCTACCTCGCCGGGAGCACGATCCAGATCTACGAGAACGGCGCGTACCGCGGGAGCTTCGGCACCTACCAGCCGGGGTCGGTGTTCACGGTCCTCCGGAAGGATGGGCGGATCCGCTACGCGCGCGACGGGGTCGGCTTCTACACGAGCGCGGTCGCGCCGCCCGCGGGCGCGATGATCGTGGACACCACGTTCTACTCGCCGGGCGCCGTGCTCTCGGCGTTCGCGCTGGTCGACTGCGAGGACGGTGGCGGGGACGTGGTCTGCGAGCCGCCGCTCCGCTGGCAGAACGGGCGCTACGTGACCGGCACGCCGAGCTCGCTCCGGTCGGACCCGGGCGCCGGCGGCTGGTACACGGGCGCGTCGAGTGAGGAGACCATCAGCTGCGCGCGCGGCTACGTCGAGATGGTGATCCCCGCCGACGCCGAGACGAACGGCCGGCGCGTCTTCGGCATCGGCGTCGGCGACGCGAGCCAGAGCATCGACGACGTGGACTACGCGTTCTACCTCGGCCTCGCGGGCGACCTCTACGTGTTCGAGAACGGCGCGCAGGTGAACCAGACGCCGTGGGTGTGGCGCCCCGGTGACACGCTGCGCGTGGCGATCGACGCGCCGGAGGTCACGTACTGGCAGACGGACGCCGTGACCGGCGCGACGACGCTCCGCCACACGAGCGCGAAGCCGGCGCTCGCCATCGACGACTACCGGCTCGACACGTCGTTCCACGGGGCGAACGTCTCGCTCGGCGGGCTGTCGCTCGTCGATCTCGACGCGGGCGGCGACACGACGTGCGGGGCGGCCGCCTTCTGGACGAACGCGGCGGGGCCGATCGTGGCGAAGGGCGCGTCGCTGAAGAAGGTCGGCTCGGGGTCGGCCTACGACACGGGCGCGTCGAGCCAGGCGAGCCTCGCGGGCGACGGCTACGTCGCGTTCACGGCGCCCGAGACGTCGACGACGCGCGCGGCCGGGCTGAACGCGGTCGACGCGAGCACCGACTACACGGACATCGACTACGAGATCTACCTCGCGGGGAGCACGATCTACGTCTACGAGAACGGCGTCGGCCGCGGCAGCTTCGGCACCTACGACGCGGGCGCGCGCTTCGCGGTGCTCGTCTCGGACGGGGTCGTGCGCTACCTGAAGGACGGCGTCGGCTTCTACACGAGCCCGACGCCGCCGTCGGGGGCGTACGTGGCGGACACGTCGCTCTACTCGCCGGGCGCGCGCCTGACCGACTTCGAGATCACGCCGTGCACCGCGGGCGACACCATCTGCCACCCGGCGCTGCGCTGGCAGAACGGGCGCTACCTGCGCGGGACGCCGTCGTCGCTGACGCAGGACGCGCTCTACTCCGGGTGGGCCGCGGGCGCGTCGTCGGAGGAGCAGGTGAGCTGCGGGCGCGGGCGCGTGTCGACCACGGTGACGCAGGTCGGGGCGGAGCGGATGTTCGGCCTCGGCGCCGGCGACGGCGGCCAGAGCTACGGCGACATCGACTACGCCTTCTACCTGCGCTCGGACAACCAGCTCGGGATCTACGAGAACGGCGCCGACCGCGGGGTCGTCGGCACCTACGCCGTCGACGACGTGCTCACGGTCGCCATCGACGTGCCCACGGTCACCTACGCGAAGAACGGGACGGTGGTGTACACGAGCGCCGTGCCGGCGCTGCTCGTCGAGGACTGGCGGCTCGACACGTCGCTCAACGCGGCCGGGAGCACGCTCTCGGGGCTCGTGCTCGTCGACGACGACGCCGGCGGCGACGCGAGCTGCGGCGGGGACGCCTTCTGGCGGAACGCGGCGGGGCCGATCGTGGCGAAGGGCGCGTCGCTGAAGAAGATCGGCTCGGGGTCGGCCTACGACGCGGGCGCGTCGAGCCAGGCCGCGCTCACGGGCGACGGCTACGTCGCGTTCACGGCGCCCGAGACGTCGACGACGCGCGCGGCCGGGCTGAACGCGGTCGACGGGAGCACCGACTACACGGACATCGACTACGAGATCTACCTCGCGTCGAACACGATCTACGTCTACGAGAACGGCGTCGGCCGCGGCAGCTTCGGCACCTACGACGCGGGCGCGCGCTTCGCGGTGCTCGTCTCGGACGGGGTCGTGCGCTACCTGAAGGACGGCGTCGGCTTCTACACGAGCCCGACGCCGCCGTCGGGGGCGTACGTGGCGGACACGTCGCTCTACTCGCCGGGCGCGCGCCTGACCGACTTCGAGCTCACGCCGTGCACCGCGGGCGATACCATCTGCCACCCGGCGCTGCGCTGGCAGAACGGGCGCTACCTGCGCGGGACGCCGTCGTCGCTGACGCAGGACGCGCTCTACTCCGGGTGGGCCGCGGGGGCGTCGTCGGAGGAGCAGGTGAGCTGCGGGCGCGGGCGCGTGTCGACCACGGTGACACAGGTCGGGGCGGAGCGGATGTTCGGCCTCGGCGCCGGCGACGCCGGCCAGAGCTACGGCGACATCGAGTACGCCTTCTACCTGCGCTCGGACAACCAGCTCGGGATCTACGAGAACGGCGCCGACCGCGGGGTCGTCGGCACCTACGCCGTCGACGACGTGCTGACGGTCGCGATCGACGCGCCGGCCGTGGAGTACCTGAAGAACGGGACCGTCGTGTACACGAGCGCCGTGGACGCGCTGCTCATCGAGGACTGGCGGCTCGACACGTCGTTCAACGCCGCGGGGAGCACGCTCTCGGGGCTCTCGCTCGTCGACGACGACGCCGGCGGCGACGCGACCTGCGGGGCGAGCGCCTACTGGGCCGCGCCGGTGGGCGGCCTCGTCGCGAAGGGGGACTCGCTGAAGAAGGTGTCGGGGAGCGGCTCGGCGTACGACGCCGGGGCCGTGAGCGCGACCACCCTCGCGGGCGACGGCTACGTCTCGTTCGTGGCGCCCGAGAACACGACGATCCGCGCCATCGGCCTCAGCGTCGGTGACACGAACACCGACTACACGGACATCGACTACGCGATCTACCTCTCCGGGAGCACGATCTACGTCTACGAGAACGGCGCCGTCGGGCGCAGCTTCGGCACCTACCAGCCGGGCGACGACTTCGCGATCGTGCGGCAGGGCGGGAAGGTGCGCTACCTGCACCGGGGCGTCGGCTTCTACACGAGCGCGAAGGCGCCGCCGGCCGGCGCGATGCTCGTGGACACGTCGTTCTACAGCGTCGGCGCGCGGCTCTCGGAGGTGGCGCTGCGCGACTGCGTCGCTGGCGACGCGCTCTGCGAGGCGGCGCTCCACTGGCAGAACGGGCAGCAGCTCGCCGGGACGCCCACGTCGCTCGCGCTGCTGCCGGGCGGCGGCGGCTGGGGGACGGGCGCGTCGAGCGAGGAGGTCGTGAGCTGCGGGCGCGGGCGCGTGACGGTGGTCGCGACGGAGACGACGACGCGGCGCATGGTCGGGCTCGGCGTCGGCGACGCGGGCGCGGGCTACGGCGACATCGAGTACGCCTTCTACCTCCAGCAGGGCGGCGTGCTCGGGGTCTACGAGGGCGGCGCGGATCGCGGCGCCGTCGGGAGCTACGCGACGGGGGACGAGCTCACGGTCGAGGTGGACCTGCCGGTCGTGCGCTACCGCCGGAACGGGACCGTCGTGTACACGAGCGCGGTGCCGGTGACGATCGTGGACACGCTGCGGGTCGACACGTCGTTCTACGACGCGGGCGCCACGCTCGGCGGCATCGAGCTCGTCGACGACGACGCGGGGGGCGACGTCTCCTGCGGGGCGGACGCCTTCTGGACCGACGTGGTCGGGCTGAACGCGCGCGGGTCGAGCCTCGCGAAGGACGGCGCGTCGGGGAGCTGGGACGCGGGGGCGCGGAGCGTCGACGCCATCGCGATCGGCGGCTACATGGAGCTCACGCCGGGGAACACGGGCGCGGAGCGGATGATCGGCCTCGGGAACGGCAGCGTGGACGCGGGCTACGGCGACATCGAGTACGCCTTCTACCTGACCGGCGCGACGTCGCTGCAGATCTACGAGTCCGGCGTGTTCCGGGCGTCGGTCGGGAGCTACGCGGCGACGGACCGGCTGCGGATCGACGTCGACGGGGGCGTCGTCCGCTACTACCGGAACGGGGCGCTGCTCTACACGAGCGCGGTCGCCGCGACGCTGCCGCTCAACGTGGACACGGCGTTCGCGACGCCGGGCGGGAAGGTGCTCGACGTGGTCATCGGGGACGTGGACCCGGCCGACTGCGGCAACGGCGCGCTCGACTTCGGCGAGGCGTGCGACGACGGCGGCGCGGTCGGCGGCGACGGGTGCTCGGCCACCTGTGACGTCGAGAGCGGCTGGAAGTGCGAGGGGGCGCCGAGCGTGTGCGAGCTCTACCCGATCCTCGCGAGCTGCAAGGCCCTCCGCGACGCGGGCTACGAGGTGAGCGGCGTCTACGACATCGATCCGGACGGCGCGAGCGGGGCGGCCCCGTTCTCGGTGTGGTGCGACCAGGAGACGGACGGCGGCGGCTGGACGGTGTTCCAGCGGCGGACGGCGGCGAGCGACTTCTACCTCGGCTGGACGGACTACGTGGCGGGCTTCGGCGACCCGGAGACGGCGTACTGGGTGGGTCTCGAGCACCTCGCGGCGCTGTCGGTGCTGTCGCCGTTCGGGCCGCTCGAGGCGCGCGTGGACCTCGTGCACGCGGGGACGGCGTACTACGAGAAGTACGCGGCGTTCTCGGTCGGCGGGGCGGCGACGCTCTATACGCTGACGGTGTCGGGGCCGAGCGGGACGGCCGGGGACTCGCTGACGCCGCACAGCGGCTACGCGTTCACGACGTGGGACGCCGACCACGACACCGACGGCACCCAGAACTGCGCGGTCCGCTACACGGGGGCCTGGTGGTACAACGCGTGCCACTCGAGCAACCTGAACGGCGCGTGGGGCTCGACGGAGTACGGGCGCGGCGTGAACTGGTATTCGACGACGGGCTACTACGCGTCGGCGACGTTCACCGAGATGAAGGTGCGCGAGCCGTAGCGACGGCGCTCGGTGAGGTCGAGCGCGTCGGTCGGGGCGAATCGCCCCGGCGGGCGCGGGCTTGGGAGGGAATGTCCCGGCGGCGAGGGGGCGGCGGCGCGCTCGCCGCCTCGCTCCTGGTCGTGCTGCGCCCTGGCATCGGACTTGCTCAAACCTCTCCGCGGATGCGCGCGCCTTCTCCGAGCGGCCCTGAGCGGGGCGCAGGCGCGGTGCCACGGGCAGGGCGCGCAGGTACACAGGAGAACCTCATGAACTTCAACGAGCTCGTCGAGCAGGCCCGAGACAGCTTCAAGAACATCAGCTCCGAGCGCTTCCTCGAGTCGCTCGGGCTTCAGACCATCCCGACGACGGCGTCGCGGGTGCTCCCGCTGGTGGCCGCCTTCGGGGCGGGCGCCGTGCTCGGGTCGGCGGCGACCTTCATCTTCACGCCGAAGAGCGGCACGGAGACGCGCGAGACGATCGTGGACTTCGTGCAGAAGCTCGTGAAGCTCGCGAAGCGCGAGGCGGAGGACGTGAAGGACAAGGCCGAGTCGGTGAAGGACGGCGCCGAGGAGAAGGTGGCGTCGGCGAAGGACAAGATCACCGAGCTCAAGGACAAGGTCGTCGACAAGGCGAAGAGCATCGCGTCGGAGGCGAAGTCGAAGGCCAAGGACGCCGCGAGCGAGGCGAAGTCGAAGGCCAAGGACGCGTCGAGCAAGATGGCGTCTGCGTGATCGCGGCGAGGTCGGCCCCTCGCGCGCCGCGGGGCGCGCGAGCGGGGCGGCGCGGTTGGGGACGGCGCGCGGCGCCGACGAGGAGGAGGGCCTCATGAAGCTGCAGATCACGGTGGGCGCGCAGGAGCTCGTGGACGCGGTCGTCGAGGTCCTGCCGATGAGGCTGTACCTCGGGAAGCCCGACGAGGCCGACCGGCCGTGGTTCCAGATCAACAACGTCCGCGACGCGATGTTCGTGCCGCAGGAGGGGCTCCGGGTGACGTGCGCGGCCACCGTGCACTACCCGATGCCGGTCCTGCCGGACGAGTACACGGTCCTCGAGACCAAGGTCCGGATGCACCCGCGGCTCAAGACCGCGGACGAGCCCGGGTCCGGCCCGGTGCTGGCGTTCATGTTGGGGATCGAGGACTTCGACATCAAGTACGTGCCGCAGTTCGTGGACGACACGATCGCGTCCATCATCAACAAGCAGCTGCGTGACCGGGCGAGCCGGATCGCGTGGGACTTCAGCAAGACGTTCACGCGGCGGTTCAAGCTGCCCGAGCGCCTGCGCCTGGTCACGGACCTGCTGATCCGCTCGGAGTCCGCGGATCTCGTCGTGAAGGAGGACGCCATCGTCCTCACGATCAACGTGGCCGTGAACTTCGAGCACGACGAGGCGGCGGTGGCGGCGGCCATGCCGGACAAGGCGATCGCCGCGAAGCGCGAGGACGACCCGCCGGTGAAGGCCGCGGCGAAGCCGAACCCGGCGGCCGCTGGGCCGGCGACGGAGTCGTCGGGCGCGGCTTGAGCGCTCGGCGACGTCGCCCGCGGCAGCGAGCGCAGAAGAGCCCGCCCCGGTCGGTGACCGAGGCGGGCTCTCGACGTTCGCGGGACCGGCTGGCGGCGGCTACGCCTGCGCCATCGCGTCGCGGAGGTCGCGGATCTGGTCGTGGCGCTTCTTCACCTGCGCGATGTGGCGGTGGAGGACGTCGTTGACCGGCGAGCCGGCCGTCTCGACGATGACCTCCTCGTAGAGCTCCTTGATCTTGTCCTCGCCGCGCTCGGCCTCGTCGAGGACCGCGAGGTCCGTGTCGCCGGCGAGCGCCGCGCGGAACTTGAGCCACGCGCGGTGGATGGCCCCCTTGGCCGAGCCGCTGTCCGTCGCGTCCTCGTCGTTGAGCTCCACGTAGCGCCGGAGCTCGGCCGCCTGGCTGTCGCGCTCGGCCGCGCAGCCGAGGAAGAGGCTCTTGATCGCGGCGCTGTCGAGCTCCTTGGCCGACTCCTCGAAGCCCTTCTTGGCGTCGAGGTTGATGCGGATCAGGTCGCGCAGGCCGTCGAGGGTGTCCTCGCGCATGTGGGTCACGGTCTCCATGGGCAGTTCCTCCTGAGGGTCTCGCCGCGTCGCCGTGCCTCGGTCGGGCGGTCGAGAGGTTCGCGTGGCAAGCTGCAACCGCGGTGCCAGCGCACGCCGCCGGAGAAGAGCGCGATCCGGGCGAGCTCCCCGCCCGTACCGGAGTCGCCGCCGCGACAGCCCGCGGCCCCCCCCAAGGAGAGACGCTCATGGTCAACAACGGTCTATTGGTCACGCTCGTCGCGAAGCCCGGTCAGGAGGACACCGTCGCGGACTTCCTGAAGTCCGGGCTCGAGGTCGCCAACCGCGAGTCGGGCACGCTCGTCTGGTTCGCGCTGCAGCTCGACGAGCGGACGTTCGGGATCTTCGACGCCTTCGCCGACGACGCCGCGCGCACGGCCCACCTCCAGGGCGACCTCGCCGCCGCCCTCATGGCGAAGGCGCCCGAGCTCTTCGCGACGCCGCCCGACATCAAGAAGGTGCAGGTCCTCGCCGCCAAGGGCGCGTAGCGCGCGACGCCGACGCGGGGCAGGACGTCGCGCGCGTGGCGCCCTGCCCCACCCGCGGCGGGCGCCGGGACCGGGTCAGAGGAGGTTCTTCTCGTCGCTCTGGGCGCGGTCCTCGGCGATCTGCCGGTCGATCGTCGTGTCCGGCTCGACCTCGTGCGCCATCGCGGCGGCGGCGAGCTCGTCCTCGCGGGCCGCGGCGTCGCGCTGCCCTTGCTTCGCCGAGGCGAGATCGGCCTTCTCCAGGGCCACCGTCTCGAGGCGATAGGTCGGGTTCGGCATCGCGATCCCCTCGCGGTCGAGCGCCGTCTTGACGCGGCGCCGCCCCTCGCTCGCCGCCTTCCCGTAGTCGGCGCTGCGCTGGTCGACCCAGGCGAAGAAGCGGAGGTTCACCGTCCAGTCCGCGAGCGCCTCCACCCGCCCGAAGGGCGCCGGCTCGGCGAGCACGCCGGGCGTCCTCGCGAGCGCCTCGACGCCGAGGCGGAGCGCCGCGCCGACCGACTCGTCCGGCCCGATGCCGACCGCGCAGTCGAAGCGCCGGCGCGGGTTGCGCGTGAAGTTCAGCATGACGCTGTTGAAGACCTTCGCGTTCGGGAGCCGGAGGTGGTTGCCGTCCGCGGTCATGAGGATCGTGTCGCTCATGGTCATGCGGACGACGTTGCCCTCGTTGCCGTCGATGGAGATGAAGTCGTTCGCGGCGAAGGGGCGCCGGATGCTGAGGAGGACGCTCGCGAGGTAGTTCTCGACGAGATCCTTGAAGGCGAAGCCGAGGGCGAGGCCGACGACGCCGGCGGCGCCGAGGACCGCGCCGACGAGGGACGTGGCGTCCATGATCTCGAGGCCGATGAGGAGCCCCACGAGCACGAAGAGCGTCATGACGACCTGCCGCAGCACCTGCTGCAGGAGCTTGTTCGTCGCGAGCAGGCGGAAGGGCAGATCCCAGCGCGAGACGAGCCGCCCGAGGAACCAGAAGGCGACGATCACGAGGAGCGCGAGGCCGATGACCGGCAGCATCTCGATGAACCAGGTGACGCGCCGATCGATGCGATCCCAGGTGGGCTCGATGCGGTCGCCGACGGACGGCGCGGTCACGGCGGTCGCGCTCTCGCCCACGGCGGCCGCGACGGCCGCGGCGGCGGCGGCGTCGTCGGCGCTCGACGGTGGCGGCGAGGCCGCGACGGCGGACGCGGGCGAGAGCGCGGCGACGGCGAGCGCGAGCGCCGCGACGCAGGGGAGCAGGCGAAGGAGCGGGTGCGACATGGCTTCCTCGGGGGCAGGGCGACCCGAGAGGCTCTGCAAGGAGCACGCCGCCACGGCCCGCGCTCGAGGCCGCCCGCCGGGTCGGCGCTACCCCGCGGCGGCCAGGTCGCGCGAGGCGAGGGTCGGCTCCGGCGCGCCGAGGGCGAAGTCGACGCCCAGCTCGGCGGCGGCGGCGACGGCGCCGTCGCGGTGGAGGCCGGCGACGACGGTCGGGATCCCGAGCGCGCCCGCGACGTCGACGTAGCAGCGCACGACCGCGCGGTCCATGGCGTCGCGGTCGAGCGCCGGGCCGTAGCGAGCGGAGAGCGCGAGCGCGTCCACGCGCACGGCGCGGAGGTGGCCGAACGCGGCGCCGGCCTCGCCGCAGCGGAGGAGGGCCACGCGGCAGCCGAGGGCGCGGACGTCGTCGATGAACGCGGCGGCGGCGTCGAGGCGCGAGACGACCTCCTCCTCACCGAGGCCGAGCCAGAGGTGGGCGCGCGCCCAGGGGGCGGCGACGAGCAGGTCGCGGAGGCGCGCGGCGTCGTCGGGATCGGTGAGGACGGCGCTCGAGAGCTCGACCATCGCGGAGGCGCTGGTCGGAGCGCGCTCGAGGTCGCGCAGGACGGCGCCGACGACGTGGAGATCGAGGCGCCCGGCGAGGCCGAGGCGGGAGGCGTGCCCGCGGAGGACCTCGGCGTCGGCGCCGGTGAGCTCGGGCTCGACGAGGACGCGGAGCGGCTGCCCGCGCTGGTAGATGCGGAGGCCGAGGGGCTCGAGGTAGCGCGCGCGGAGCGAGACCCCGCCGTGGGCGAGCGCGTGGGTGATGCGGTCGGCCCACGCCTCGCCGCCAGCGGCGGTCGCCGCGGGCGACGCGCAGGCGCGGACCCGCCCGCGGCCGGCGGCCTTCGCGGCCTGGGCGCAGCCGTCGGCGGCGGCGAGCGCGGCGGCGGCGGTCGCGTAGCGGGCGTCGACGACGGCGAGGCCGACGCTGAGGCCGAGGGTGAAGGCGCGGTCGCCGTGGACGAGGCGGTAGGTGGCGACGCGGTCGCAGAGGGTCTGCGCGATCTCGCGGCCGCGCTGCTCGCTGCAGCGCGGGAGGAGGATGGCGAACTCGTCGCCGCCGAGGCGGGCGACGACGTCGGTCGCGCGGACGCTCGCGGCGAGGAGGGCGGCGATCTCGCGGAGGGCGCGGTCGCCGGCGGCGTGGCCGGCGGCGTCGTTGACCTGCTTGAAGCGGTCGAGATCGGCGACGAGCAGGCAGTGGACGACGCCGTCGCGGCGCGCGCCCGCGACGTGCTCGGCCAGGACGCGGTCGAGCTCGACCCGGTTCGCGAGGCCGGTGAGCGCGTCGTGCTCGGCGCGGTGGCGGAGGGCGAGGTGCTGGCGGCGCGTGCGCGAGACGTCGCGGAGGGTCACGACGCTGCCGATGGCGGCGCCGTCGCCCGGGCGCGCGATGGGCGCGACGTCGAGCGCGATGGGGACGTCGGCGCCGGCGCGCGGGACGAGGACGAGGCGCTCGGCGACGAGGGGCGGCGCGGGCGCGGCGGGGCCGGCGCCGATGGGGGCGCGCGAGTCGGCGTCGACGAGGGTGACGACGCGGTCGAGGGGCTCGCCGACGGCGTCGGCGGCGCGCCAGCCGGTGAGGCGCTCCGCGGCCGGGTTGAGCCAGCGCACGCGGCCGTCCTCGCGGGTCGTGACCACGCCGTGGTCGAGGGACTCGAGGGTCATCCGCAGGACCTCGTGGGCGCGGGCGAGCTCTTCGGAGAGGCGGTGGTGCTCGGTCACGTCCTGCATGGCGCCGACGAGGCGCGGACCGCGCGGGCCGGGCTCGACGTGGCCGACGACGCGGACGAGGCGCCGGTCGCCGGTGGCCGAGGTGAGCCAGCGCTCGGAGTCGACGCGCGGCTCGGCGCCGGCGGCGGCGGCGAGCCAGCCGCGCGCGGGCTCGCGGATCTCGGGCTCGAAGAAGGCGAGGAGGCCGTCGAGGGTGGCGGGGGCCGCGTCGTCGACGGCGAGGATCCGGCGCACGCCGAAGCCCCAGACCATCTCGCCGGTCGCGAGGTCGAGCTCCCAGCCGCCGACGCCGGCGAGGCGCGCCGACCGCTCCTGGAAGGCGAGCGCGCGGTGGAGCCTGGCGTCGAGCGCGGTGATGGCGTCGGCGGCGCGGCGCCCGTCGGCCATGGCGCGGCGCATGACGAGGGCCTCGGTGACGCAGGCGGCGAGCTCGACGAGCACGTCGCGCTCATGGTCGCCGAGGGCGCGCGGGGCGCGGTCGATGACGCAGAGGGTGCCGACGCGGTGGCCGCCCTCGAGCTCGAGCGGGGCGCCGGCGTAGAAGCGGATGCCGGGCGCGGCGGTGACGAGCGGGTTCGCCTCGAAGCGCGGGTCCGCGGCGGCGTCGGGGACGACGAGCACCTCGCTCCCGCGGATGGCGTGGTCGCAGAAGGCGACGTCGCGCGGGGTCTCGGTGACGCCGTCGAGCCCGACGTTCGCCTTGAACCACTGGCGGTCGGCGTCGACGAGGCTCACGAGCGCGATGGGCGCGGCGAGGAGGCGCGCGGCGAGGCGCGCGAGGGCGTCGAAGACCGGCTCGGCGGCGGTGTCGAGGACGTCGAGGGCGAGGAGGGCGCTGCGGCGCGCGCGCTCGCTGTCCGGTTCGAGAGTTGGGATCCCCATGGCGACTCCGCGGCGACGTGGCTGGTCGTCGGCCGCACCGCGGCCCTTCTGGTGGGCGTAGACGGTCCGTTCTGCTCGGCGGTTAACGCTGAACGCGACTACATCGCCAGCGAATCGTCACTCACCGCGCGGGGCGCGCGAGCCACGGGCTCGGCGGGCCCCCGGTCGTGAGCACGAGCTCGTCGCGGGCGCGGGTGGCGGCGACGTAGAGGAGGGCGCGCTCCGTGAGGTCGTGGGCGGCGCGGGCCTCGTCGTCGGCGGCGCCGGCGGGGGGCGGCAGCGGGATGACGCCGGCGCGGGCGGCGCAGAGGAGGACGCAGGAGAACTCGAGGCCCTTCAGGCGGTGCATGGTGGCGACGCGGACGCCGGGGCCGGCGGGCTCCTCGGCGGAGATGACGACGCAGGGGACGTCGCGGGCGGCGAGGGCGGCGGCGACGTCGCGCACGAGGGCGCGGGTGCGGGCGGTGACGCAGAGGGAGGCGTCGGGGTAGCGGGCGCGCCAGTCGGCGAGGGTGGCGACGATGGCGTCGAGCTCGGTGGGGGCGTCGTCCTGACGGAGGAGGCGGGGGGTGAGGCCGCTCCGGAGGGAGCGGTAGCCGGCGAGGGTGTCGACGCCGCCGTCGAGGTCGTCGAAGGCGAGGCCCTCGAGGACGCGGACGGCGAAGTCGCGGATCTCCTCGGTGGTGCGGTAGTTGACGCGGAGGCGGCGCGAGCGGCCGACGACGTCGACGCCGCACTGGCGGAGCGAGGTGCGGCGGAGGCCGTAGATGCGCTGGTGGGCGTCGCCGACGAGGAAGAGGTCGTTCGGGGCGCGCGGGGCGAGGGCGCGGACGAGGCGGAGCTCGTTCGGGGCGAGGTCCTGGACCTCGTCGGCGAGGACGGCGCGGTAGGGGGAGAGCCAGGCGCCGCGCTCGACGAGCTCGCGGGCGTGCTGGACGAGGTCGGGCCACTGGAAGAGGCGGCGCTCGGCCTTCAGGCGCTGGAAGGCGTCGAGGACGGCCCAGACGGCGCGGCGCTGGCGGCGGCCGAGGGAGACGCCGCGGCCGGCGCGGCTCACGCGCAGGTACTCGGCCTCGTCGGCGACGCCGTGGGCGTGGACGACGTCGCGGAGCTCGGCGTCGTAGAAGGCGCGGTCGAGGCCGAGGGCGTCCCAGGCGAGGGCGGCGTGCCAGAGCTGGGCTTCGTGGGCGGGCTGGGCGAGCTCGAAGCCCTTGAAGCGGCCGGTCTCGGCGATGCGGCGGGCGACGCGGTGGAGGTTCATGACGTCGGCACGGGCGGCGGCGGCGGGCGGGACCATGCGGCCGAGGTGGCGCTCGAGGTCGAGGGCGAGGTTCCTGGTGAAGGTGGTGACGAGGACGCGCTCGTCGTCGGGGAGGACCTCGGTGAGGAGGTGGGCGGCGCGGTGGAGGAGGGCGACGGTCTTGCCGGTGCCGGCGCCGCCGAGGACGCGGACGGGGCCGCGGGCGCGCATGGTGACGAGGGCGCGCTGGTCGGGGTGGAGGAAGACGCGCCAGGCGTCGAGGGAGCCGGCGAGGGCGGCCTCGAGGTCGTCGTCGGGGGCGAGGAGGCGGAAGGTGCGCTGCGAGGCGGGGTGCTCGACGGCGCGCTCGAAGTCGGCGGTGTCGACGGGGGCGTCGTCGGCGGCCGGGCGGGTGAGGCCGAGCTCGGCGCGGGCGGCGGCGAGGTCGCCGGTGGCGGCGAGGAGGACGAGGGCGTCGCCCGCTTCGCCGGGGAGGTGGAGGGCGAGGGCGCAGAGGTCGTCTTCGGCGGTGACGGCGCGGACGGCGGGGAGGAGGAGGCGCGGGAGGCCGAGGGCGACGAGCTCGTCGTCGGACCAGGGGGCGAAGAGGGGGGCGTCGGCGGGGTCGGCGGGGGGCGCGACCTCGTAGAGCTGGAGGTTGCCGAGGACGGGGTGGATCTCGAAGCGCTTTGGGCGGGCCCAGGCGCGGGCGGCGTCGGGGGTGTCGGCCCAGAGGGCGAAGACGACGTCGCGCGCGGCGGGGACGGCGACGACGAGGGCGGCGTCGGGGCCGGCGGGGACGGTGTGGAGCTTCGGGTCGGCGGCGTCGGGGACGGGCTCGAAGCCGAGGTCGGGGGCGAGGGGGTCGGCGCGGAGGCGCGCGATGGCGGCCTCGGCGGCGGCGCGGACGGGGGGCGCGAGGGAGTCCCAGGCGGCGGCGAGGCCCTCGTGGACGCCGACGCGGGCGCGGAGGGCGGCGGCGGCCTCGGCGGCGGCCTGCGCGTCGGAGAGGGCGGCGCGGCGGGCCTCCTCGGCGGCGGCGGCGGCGGCGGCGGCGGTGACGGCGTGGTCGCCGGTCTGGGGGACCTTGAAGGTCGGGGGCTTGAGGTCGGCGTGCGCGGGGAAGAGGGTGGCGACGTACCAGATGGCGAGGCGGCGGCAGAGGCGCATCATCTCGACGGCGTCGGTGAGGGAGCAGCGGCCGGTGAGGGCGTGGCTGCCCTTGTTCCCGAGGCGGCGGGCCTCGGCGTGGTCGCGGCGGGCGAGGTCGGAGAGGTTGGCGGCGTCGGCGAGGCGGAGCTGGCGCTCGCGGAGGGTCTCGGCGTCGTGGAGGAGGCGCGGGCGGTTGAGGCGCGCGAGGGCGTGGTCGGTGAGGCGCTCGAGGAAGCGGCGGAAGACGGCGACGGTGACGTCGAGGTGCTCGAGCTCGACGAAGCAGCGCTCGGCGTCGACGGCCTCGGTGAGGAGGTCGGGGTCGATGTCGGCGAGGAAGCCGAAGTTGTGGCTCTGGAGAGGTGCCTGCACGGGGCTCCGGGGGGCGGACACGTAGGCGGGAGCGTGGTCCGGACAGGGTGCCGCGAAGCGCGGGGCGGCGCAACCGGCGCAGGGGCGCGGTCGCGATCGCAAGGATGACCGAATAGTCACATCTCACCATTCGCGCGGGCGGCCTGGATGGCCATAGGCAATTGAAATAAAAGACGGAATTTGACTCCGGCGCGGGCGCTCGCGCACTGTCGGCGGAAGGATCCAGGGAGGGCAGGCATGGGCGCGAGCTTGATGCAGCGTGACACGGTGGCCGTGCCGGCGACGCCGCGCGCGGCGTCCGAGGCCGGACCGGAGGGGGCGCGCTCGCCGGCGTGGGCCGGGATGCAGGGACTACCGTTCGCGGCGCAGGAGCAGCGGCTCGCGCCCAGCGGGGCGGCGCCCGTGCAGCGGGAGGCCGTCGGCGCGGGGAAGGCGCCGGCGCCGACGCCGAAGGACGCCGGGGCGCCCGACGCGCAGGAGGCCCCCGCGGAGAGGGCGGGCGCGACGACGCCGCTGAGCGAGCAGCAGGTCGTGCAGGCGATGGCGATGTATCGGAAGGAGCCGCTCCCGTCCGAGGTGATCTCGGCCATCCAGGAGAAGCTCCGGCTCGCGCCGACGGGTGTCATCGATCCCGTGCTCGTCCAGGCGGTCGCGGCGAGCCGGGGCGCCGGGGGCGACGGCGACCAGGCGCAGGCCGGGAAGCCGAAGCGGCGGACGAAGAAGCAGATCGCGGCGGACGAGGCGAAGAAGGCGCGGAGCGGGGTGCCGAACGCGGCGCTCGCCCAGTCGCTCGGGATCGCGGTGGACGCGAAGAAGGTCGACCTCAAGGTCGCGAAGGGCGCGGCCAAGCTCAAGGGGCCGGCGCCGGCGCAGGACGCGGGGTGCCAGAAGGTGTACGGGGTCCCGTACGCGCAGTACGTGGCGTCGCTCGTGAGCGGCACGTTCCTCGGGCTGCCGGTGACCGTGCACCCGCAGATGCTCCAGCGGCTGCAGATGGCGGAGGCGTTCCTCCACGGGAAGACGCCGGACGCGAACGGGAACGCGACGGAGCTACGGAAGCGGCTCGGGGTGACGAACGTGTCGTCGCTGCGCCTGTCGTCCGCGAAGTCGGATCAGATGTATCACGGGATCGGGTTCGCCATCGACCTGAACCCGGGGACGAACCCGTGGGTGTTCGGGAACACGGGGCGGTCGACGCAGAACAAGGCGCTCCCGGTCGTGCTCGAGCGGGCGTCCGCGTTCACGGGGAGCGGGGCGGGGGCGCTCACGGCGAGCAAGATCTCGGCGCTGGCGCAGAAGATGTCGACGATGGAGCTCATCGCGAAGCTCGAGTCGGTGGACGCGAGCCTCGAGGCGTACCGCAAGTTCGGGAAGCTCCCGAAGGAGGAGCTCGAGAAGGTGGTCGACGAGAAGCTCGCGGCGAACCCGAAGGTGAAGGCGCTCGGGAACAAGGCCTTCTGGATGAAGAAGGTCCCGTTCGACGACCTGATCATGGGCAAGTACATCGAGGACCAGGCGAAGAACGACGGGGTCGAGAACACGACGGGCGGGTTCATGGACCTGAAGCCGGTGGTCATCCAGGCGATGCGCGACGCGGCCGGGCTCCGCTGGGGGGCGACCGACATGGGCGCGGAGAGCGGCGACATGATGCACTTCGACGGGCACAACACGCTCGCCAAGGGGACGACGCTGCGCGCGCAGATCTCGGCGGCGGCCGCGAGGCTCGCGGCGGGCGCCGAGGAGAAGGCTGGGGACGCGAAGGACGCCGACGCGCCGGCGAAGGGTTGAGGTGGGTATGCCGTACTTCGTGCTGATCGTGTCGATGCTCCTGAGCGTGCCCGCGCTGGCGGCGCAGCCGAAGGGACCGCCCCCGGCGCAGCCGGCGTTCACGCCGGCGGAGGCGTGGAGCTTCGCCGGCCGCTGGATGTGCGACCACTACGGGACCGACCCCGACGACAACGTCATGCTGTCGGAGCGGCCGAAGGGCCCGCGCGTGCCGATCTACCCGGTCGACGCGGCGCGCGGGGCGCTCATCGGCGTGAACGCCGACGACGGGGAGATGGAGCAGGGGGCGCGGCGCCCCGTGAGGGAGCTCGTGTGGGTGAAGAGCGTGCGGGAGATGGCGCAGCCGATCGGCGGCCTGGTGGAGCTCTCGTACCTGCCCGAGCCGACGCTCTGCGTGCGCGGCGCGTGCCTGTTCACGTTCCCGAACCTGTCGCGGGTGTGGTTCGCGCTGCGGCGGGTGAAGAAGAAGGAGCTCATCGTCGGGCTCTTCCCGGTGCAGGCCGAGACGGAGCCCCAGTCGGACGCGCTCTTCACGAGGTGGCTCGACGGGATCGACGCCGTGTTCGGGGTGGCGACGCCGCCTGGGGCGACGAACAGATAGTGGCGTGCCGACCGCGGCGGTGGCCGCGCGCGGTAACAAATCGACCACACCATTCGTTGCGGCGACCGGGCGGGATCGGCCAGGGTCGTGGGGCGACGTCGTGACTGTGCGTGAGCGGCGCGCCTCCTCCGGACAGCGAGAGACTCGATGAACAACGCCGTGATCTGCGTGGCGCTCGGCGGCGCCTTCCTCTTCGCGAGCGCCTGCGGCGAGACCGCCGCGCCGGTGGGCCCGACGGGGTCGGTGGCGGTGGCGATCGGGGCCCTCGATCTGCCGGGGATCACCGACGCGTGCTGGGACATCGAGGTGGTGAACGGCGGCGGGCAGCGGGTCTTCGCGACGCGGATCACGTCGCGGGGGTATGGCGACGGCGCGGGCGATGTGAGCTACGTCGGCACGTGCGACGCGAGCGACGGGGTGGACGACAACGAGGTGCGGCTCGACCTCGTGGGGATCTACGATGGCGCGGCGACGTGCGCGGCGGGGTTCGTGGACGGGGACGACCTCGACGGCGGCAGCGAGCCGTTCGTGGACACGTTCGGGGTGATGTCGCAGGGGGTGCCGTGCGCGCCGAACGCGGACGCGCAGGTGCAGTTCGACGTGACGGTGCTGCGGCCGGCGAACCAGGGCTTCTTCGACGTGGCGGTCAACTTCGACAACATCTTCTGCTCGGCGAAGTTCGACTGCTGCCACGACGACGACGCCAGCGGCACGTGCACGGCGGGGGAGGAGATCGAGCTGCTCAGCAACCCGTTCAAGGACGGGGTGCGCGACACGACGGTGATCCTGGGCTTCGCGTGCACGGCGGGGGTCGACGGGGCGAACACGACGCTCCTGATGGACGACATCGTGGTGGACTGCGACAGCGGGGCGCGGGCGACGATCCACCCGGGCGGGCCGAACGGGAACCTGTACGGGACGGCGTATGTGGATGATCCGTATGGGCTCTTGTTCGAGGTGAGCGTGTACCGGGGGGACGAGCAGCTGGGGTTCGACAAGCGGTACTGGAACGTGGCGCTCGGGCTCGACGCGGAGGGGCTCGCCGACGACGAGTGCACGGTGAACACGGTGATGACGGCGGACGACGGCGATCGCGTCGGCGGGGCCGACGAGAGCTACATCGCGGCGGGCAAGGTGTACCCGTACATCGCGATCGACGTGGACCTCTGGAGCAGCGGGCTCGCGTGCGCGGAGGAGGGGCTCGACACGGGGGTCGGGGTGTCGACGGCGTACACGTTCACGTCGGACACGGAGCCGACGTGCTTCGACAGCAGCTACCCGGAGGTGACGCCGAACGAGGTGTGCGCGGGGCCGACGGCGCTGCCGATGCAGGTCGTCTGCCTCCAGGATCCGAACGAGACGGAGTGGCTCATGGTCCACACCGAGGTCGCGGTGACGAACAGCCCGACGACGTACACGGTGTTCGCGGACGCGGCGACGGGGGCGATCCTCGGCACGACGAGCGAGGTCTACGCGGACCAGAGCGCGCACACCGGCTCGTTCTGCAATGGGGTGCGCACCGACATCATCGGGACCTCGACGGAGTTCGTGGTGGCGGTGGTGCAGGCGCCGAGCGGGGCGTTCGCGCTGTGCGCGCCGGGCGCGAACCTCGACCAGTTCACGATCATCGCGATCTCGCCGCCGACGGTGGGGTCGCAGTGCGTGTCGTGAGCTGAGGGTGAGCGGGCGCCGCGCGCGGCGCTCCATTCTCAGAAGGCGACGCCGAGGGCGGTGTGGGCGGCGGGCAGGACGCCGACGGTGCCGCTGCCGGCGACCTCGTAGTGGACGTACTGGACGCCGAGGCCGCCGGAGAGGACGAACCAGCCGTCGAAGAGGGCGGTGTAGCCGACGAGGGCGCTGACGTAGCCGCCGAAGGCGGTGGTGTCGGGCGGGTCGTCGAGCTGGAGGTGGGCCATGACGCCGCGGAGGAGGACCCAGGCGCCCTCGGGGGCGGCGCCGTGGAAGTAGTAGCGGACGCCGAGCTCGACGCCGAGGCCGGTGAAGTCGGCGTCGTCGTCTTCGGCGAGGAGGCCGGGGAAGAGGTGGACGCTGGGGCCGACGTAGACGGACCAGGCGGGGTCGAAGGCCCACTCGAGCTGGGCGTGGACGAAGCCGAGGGCGGTGGTGAGGGGGTCGACCTGCAGGGTGAAGCGGGGGCGGGCGTCGTCTGACGCGGCGGCGGCGGCGCGGGGCGAGGCGCCGAGGGCGAGCGCGGCGAGGGCGAGGGCGAAGGCGAGGCGGCGAGGCGATGGGGTGTGCATGGGCGCACCATGCCACGGAACGGCGGCGTCGTGGCGCCCGTTCGGTCAGCGTGGGCGGCGGGTGTAGACCCAGTAGTGGAAGTCGTCGCCGGGGGCGCCGATGGTGGTCGCGTGCTGGTAGTCGCGGGCGAAGGCGGGGTGACGCACGATCGCGGGGAAGACGCCGTACTCGCCGCGCGGGGCGAGGCGGTCGGCGCGGGCGCTGTGGACGATGAGGACGGCGGGGGCGCGGGCGAAGACGGCGTCGGCGAAGCGCTCGGCGGAGAAGCTGACGGGGGGCTCGCTCATCGCGCGGCAGTTGAGGCAGAAGGCGTCGATGACGCTGGCGGGGACGTCGTAGACGGCGCGGCCGACGTCGCCCATGAGGACCTGGTCGTCGGGGCCGGTGTGCGCCTGGAGCCAGGCGGAGAGGTCGGCGCGGGCGTCCATGCGGCGGGCGTAGTGGGCGGCGTCGCGGCGGAGGGCGTCGGAGAAGTCGCTCGAGGTGGCGGCGACGTAGATGACGACGCCGAAGGCGAGGAGGATCTCGCGCCACGCCCGACCGAGGGGCGCGAGGACGTAGGCGGCGACGTTGCCGAGGGCGGCGACGGCGGCGATGAGGAGGAGGGCGATGGCGGCGAGGGCGTGGCGGTTCCAGTAGCCGATGATGGGGTCGGCGCCCTGGAGGAGCGCGGCGTAGGCGAGGGGGACGAGCCAGAGGAGGGCGTGGCGGGCGTCGAGGCGGCGCCAGGGGTGGGCGAGCGCGAGGAGGGCGAAGGGGGCGGCGAAGCGCCAGTAGTCGCGGGTGAGGACGTTGGGGTCGCCGGTGTAGGCGAGCTTGCAGACGACGGAGTGTGGGAGGAGCGCGCCGAAGTGGGCGACGCGCCAGGCGTGGTAGAGGGCGGTCGGGAGGACGAAGGCGACGCCGACGACGAGCCAGGGGCGGGGGGCGAAGCGGGCGCGCGCGAGGAGGGCGACGGCGAGGGCGAGGGCGACGAGGACGCCGTCGGGGCGGGTGAGGCACGCGAGGAAGGCGAGGACGGCGCTGAAGGCGAGCCAGCGGAGGTCGACGCCGGTCGGCGGCGGGGGTGGCGCGTCGTCGGTGGCGGGTACGGGGCGGAAGCGGAGGGCGCGGACGAAGGCGGCGATGGCGGCGACGACGAGGAACTGGAAGGTGGGGGTCTCGAGGCCGCTCGTGACCCAGAAGAGCTCGCCCTGGTAGGTGACGAGGAAGAGGCCGGGGAGGAGGGCGGCGAGGGGGCCGACCCAGGTGCGGGCGAGCCACCAGGAGGCGAGGACGGTGCCGGCGAGGCTCGCGACGCCGAGCGCCTTGAAGAGCGCGATGGGGTCGACGTGAGCGAGCATCGAGGCGGCGCCGAGGAGGACGTAGAGGAAGTTGGTATAGCCCTCGACGGGGGGCGTCTCGCCGACGTTCCAGACGACGCCGTGGCCGGTGGCGAGGTGGCGGGCGTAGCGGAGGGTGATGTAGGCGTCGTCGGTCGTGAAGGCCCAGCCGGCGGCGATGTTCCTCCACGCCTCGGCGACGAGGAGCCCGAGGAGTCCAGCGGCGAGGGCCCAGACGAGCCAGCGGACGCGGGTGGCGGGCGTCAGAACTGCGGCCACGACGCCACGTGGACGACCTGGACCCGGCCGGAGAGCCACCATCGGCGCGTCGTGACGCCCTGCGGATCGGCGCCGATGACCACGGGCGAGTCATTCTGGGTGACCTGCCCGGTCGTAGAGGCGATGACGACGTTGGCGTCGCTGCCGTCCACGAGGAGCCTCACGCCACCGCTGCCGTCATAGGCCCCGACGACGAAGTACGCGCGCTCGGTCGAGAGCGTGTTGGCCGGTCGGGAGGCGTACACGTAGGTGCCGTTGACGTGCACACCGAAGCGAAGAACGGTGCCGACCCCGTCGGCCGCGTTGGCGAGCTCCAGGCTGAAGCCGCCGGCGTCGGCCTTGCCGACGATGACCTGGGTCTCGAAGTCGGAGAGCGCGAGCTGCGCGAAGGAGACGTTGGCCATGACGAGGTAGCCATCGCCGGGGTCGTGGTCGGCGTCCCACGTGGTCAGCGCGCGGGATGCGCTGGCCTCGAAGCCCATCGATGACCCGTAGAAAGGGCTACCGCTCAGGAGGAGCGGGGCGTTCGCGATCCCGACGGACGCTGTGACGGGGGTCAGCGCGCGCCGCAGATAGGAGATGGCCGTCGCGTTGGCCGCGACCGCGGTCACGTCGAGGTGAATGAGCCCGTTGACGTCGGTGGCGACGGCGTTCGCGAGGGCCGGAGGCATGTCGGTCACGACGAGGTCGACGAGGTCCTGGAGGCCCGCCTGGATGGGCTCCCCGAGGAAGACCGGCACTGTCCAGACGCCAGTCGCGAGCCCTTTCGCCCGCGCGTAGGCGAGGCGCGAGAGCAGGTCTCGCTGCGTGTACTCGAGCTCGACGCCGTCGAAGCCGTCGCTGACAGCGCCGTCGACGATGGACTGAGCGACGAGCGTGGTCGGCGCGTCGCCAGCGCCGATGAGCACATGGAAGCGCAGGTCTGCGGCGCCGAGTCGCGGATCTTCTGCGGCGCTGTCTGCGATGAGGCGGAGCGCGGCGAGCTCCCCGACGAACGCGCGGATGACGACGCGACGCGACCCGTCCAGGAAGCCTGCGGCGTGGAGCTGGTCGAGGAGAGCCAGGGCGTAAGTCGTGGTCGGCGTCAGCTCCTTGGACTCCAGGAGGACGACCTGCCGCCCGAGGGCCCACTCGGGAGCTGCGAGGACCTCGTCGAGGCGCGCGCCGGTGACGCTTCCGTCATCGCCGTGGTTCACCCGGAGGACACCGCCTTCGTCGCTCACGTCGAGCTCGATCGCGTCGGAGCCGGTCTGGATGGCGTCGAGGATTCGCGCGCGCGTGAGCGACAGGCTCTGGGCCTGTGAGGTGCTCTGCACGTAGCAGTTGTGGCACGCGACGACGACGGGGTTGCAATAGGAGGTGAGCGTGTGTGCGTCGCGCGCGCCCGCCCAGTAGCCCTCGAGGAGCGGCCAGTGGTTCGTGCCGCCGCGCGCCGCCCAGGCCGTCGTCGCCACGGTGGGCGCGCAGACGCCGCACCCGCCGAGGCCGGTCGCGACGTCGCCCTCGGTATGGCAGACGCCGTCGATGAGGCAACGCGCGGGGCGGAGCGTATTCTGGCACCCGGTCGGCTCGACGCAGCTGTCGTTCGTGCAGGCGAGTCCGTCGTCGCATGAGACGGTCGCTCCGCGACAAACACCGGCCGCGCAGACGTCGTCGGTGGTGCAGACCAGGCCGTCGTCGCAGTCCTCGCCTTCGCGGGCGGCGACGAGACGGCACACGCCGGTCTCGGGAGCGCAGGTGTTCTCTCGGCATGGCTCCGTTGACGGAGAGCAGACGACTGGCTCTCCCGCTTGGCAATGGCGTTGATCGTCGCAAGTCTCGTGGCCGTCGCAGAGGTCACCGACCTGGCAGTCGGCGTCGCTCTCGCAATCGCAGCTGTCGGAGACGATGACGCAGCCGTCGTCTTCCTCGCGGCACGCCTCCACCGTGCAGTCGACGCCGTCGTCGCACGTGACCGTCTCGCCGACGCAGGCGCCGTCCACGCAGGCGTCGTCGTGCGTGCAGGCGAGCCCATCGTCGCAAGGCCCGGTCGTGTCCTCCGTGACGCACGTGCCGGCGTCGCAGACTCCGCGTCGGCAGGGCCCATCGAGCTCGCGGCAATCGGTCGGGCAGGTCGCGCTCGCGTGCGTGTCGTCGTGGCGTGTGTCGGCGCCGATCAGCGAGTCCGGTGCGGGCTCGCTGGTGTCGGAGGTCAGCGTGTCGGGAGTCTGGAACACGTCGACGTCGCCATCGTGCGAAGGCGGGTCGGGAAAGCACGATGCCGCGGCGAGTGAGCTCAGCAGCGCGAGGATGAACGCTGCGGCGCGCCGAAGCGAACCGCTCGGCGTGCCGGCCACTGCGACCCTGACGTTTGCGGCGGGCGTCACGCTCGCAGTCCACAAGGTGCGGTTCGACCTGTCAACCCCTACAGGCCCAGCGACTCGAGGACCGCGACCGCCGACGCGACGTGCCTTGAAACGCCGCCCACATCGGCGCTGCCTTACCGAACGGCTCGCTCCGCTTCGCCTCGGCGTAGCCGCTCAGGATCGTCGCCAGCGCCTGCCTGATCGATTGCTCCGCCATCCGTTCCCCTCAGTCATCCGCCCGGCCGGGCGGATCCACGCCGCGCCTCAGCCCAACACGCCGTGCAGCGCGCGCAACACCTCGGCGTCCGTCGCCGCGTACGCCACCTGCGCCTCGCTGAGCGGGCGGTCGGTCCAGTCGCTCACCTGCTCCGTCTTGTCGAGGACGACTCCGAGCTCGCGCTCGCACACCGCCCGCAGGCTGTGCCCGCCGTCTATCCCCGCCCCCCGTCGACCCCGCGAGAGCTGGAGCGTGTCCACCACCCCCGCGAGCTCGAGACCGTAGCGCCCGAGCACCTCGCGCTCGAACGGCGCGTTGTGGATGAGCTTCGCGATGGTCGCGTCCCCGAAGATCTCCGAGAGCGCGCCGAGCTCCGTGACCTCGAGCGCGTCGACGAGATAGGTCACCTCTTCGCCCGCGAGCTGGATGAGGCACAGCGCCCGCGTCCCGAGCGTCGTCTCCACGTCGAGCCCGACCACCGACTCGCGCCGCAGCGCCGCCACCGCCGCCGCGAGCCCGGCGTCCGAGTCGACCCACACGAGCGGTCTCTCACGCTCCGTCGGCAGCCGTGGCGCCGACGGCCGCGCCCCCGACGACGGAGGCGCCGCCTCGCTCTCCTCCCCCGCCGCCATCCGCCGCACGCCCGCCGGCACGCGCTCGAGCGCCGCGTCGCTCCCCGAGAGCCACCGCCACGCTCCCGCCACGTCGAGCAGGTAGCTCGCCACCACCTCTCGCTCGACCCACGGCGGCATCAACGGCTGGAACTTGCTCAAGCGATAGCTCGGCAGCCCCTCCGCGACCTCGGCCCAGAGCCGCTCGTCTTCCCAGAGCTCGAGCTCGCGGAGCCGCGCCAGCGCCTCTCCGAAGCGCCGCGCGTCGACCGTCTCCCCGCGCAGCTTCACCGCGAAGTTGTCGGGGATGACCTTCCAGTCCGACCCCACCACCGCCTCGAGCGCATACCGCAGCGTGGCGTTGATCCGCCCGCCCGCGAACGTCCACCAGCGGATCTCCCCGTCGAGGACCTCGACGCCGCCGCCCCCCGTCAGCACCTCGCGCATCGCCTCCCGGCGCTCCGCGAGCAGCGCCGCCGACGCCTCGTCCAGGTAGCCCACCGGCGCGTCCGACTCGAGGAGCGCGCGGATCCGCTGGCACACCTCGAACCCCAGGAACTGCGGCAGGAAACCGCCCCACGTCGGCTGCCTCCCGCGCGGCGCCGGCTCCACCACCACGCGCCGGTCGTCGTGCTGCACGCGCAGGACCGCCCACGGCCGCCCCCCGAGCAGGAAGCTGCTGACGCCGTCCACGAGCCGGTCCACGAACGCCTGCGTCAGCGTACCGAGCGGCTGCCCGCTCGGCGTCTGCACGGTGTACGTCTTCGGGCTCGAGAACACCGCGAACAGCTCCATGAAGTTCTTCCGGCCGAAGCGCCGCTCCGCCTTCGGCCCGAGCACGAGCCGCCCCCGACGCGAGCCGGAGCCCCCGTCGCGCAGCATCCAGTTCACGAGCCGCTCCGCCTCCGCCCGGTGGATGTCGCCGAAGTCCGGCACGCGCGACAGGTGCGCCCACGCCTCCTCGAACGTCACCCCATCACTCGCGAGCGCCATCGCGAGCAGCTGATGGATCAGAACCGGCCAACAACGGCGCTCGACTGGCACCGATTCGACCCATCCGGACTTCGCGAGCTCCACGAGCGCGACCGCCTGCAGCACCCCCTCGGTCGTCTCGCAGAAGAACGTCGTGTTCGCGACCTGCCCCGCGCGCCGCCCCGTCCTCCCCATCCGCTGCAGGAACGAGCTCACCGTGTCCGGCGCCTCGGCCTGCAGCACCCGGTCGAGATCTCCCACGTCGATCCCGAGCTCGAGCGTCGACGTGCACACGATGCACGCGTCGCTCCCCCGGTTGAAGCGCTCCTCCGCGAGCTCGCGCTCCTCGCGCGACACCGCGCTGTGGTGCACGAACACCGCGGTCCCGACCCGCCGCATGTGCTCGGCCACCGCCTCGGTCGTCGCCCGCGACTGGCAGAAGAAGAGGCTCTTCTGCCCCGCGCCACCCGCGCCGCGTCCGCCGCGATCTCCCCGAGCCCGGGCCGATGCACCACGAGCAGCTGCCGCCTCCCCGGCACCTTCGGCGGATCCACCACGCGCCCGGCGCGCCCGGACGTCCCCTGGAGCCAGGCGAGGATGGCGTCGGGGTTCCCCACCGTCGCGGAGAGCCCGACGCGCTGCACATCGTGCCGCGAAAGCCGCGCCAACCTCTCGATGACGCTCATCAAATGGGCGCCGCGATCGCTCCCCGCGAGCGCGTGGACCTCGTCGATGACCACCGTCCGCAGGTCTCCGAAGAGCGCCCCCGCGTCGACCCGACGCGACACGAGCATCACCTCGAGCGACTCGGGCGTCGTCATCAAGAGCTCGGCCGGCTCCGCGAGGAAGCGCTTCCGGTCGTGTGACGCCGTGTCCCCGTGCCACACGAAGCGCCGGAGCCCGACCATCTCCGTGTAGAGCCCGAGCCGCTCCGCCTGGTTGTTCAGGAGCGCCTTGATGGGCGCGATGTAGATGGCCCCCACCGCCTCGGGCGCCTCGTCCACGAGCCGCGAGAGCGTCGGGAACATCGACGCCTCCGTCTTCCCGCCCGCCGTCGGCGCCAGCACCACCGCGTTGTCGCCGTCGAGGAGCGCCGCACCCGCCTCCTCCTGCACGGGCCGCAGGCTCGACCAGCCGAGCCGCGCGACGATGGCCTCCTGGAGCCGAGGTGCGAAGCGCGCGAACACGCTCACCAGACGTCCTCCGCCGGGACGAGGTCGCTCCCGCCGCCGTCCTCGGACCCCCGCACCCCGGCGATCGCGTCCTGCTCCTCGCTCCGGAGCTCCGTCGGCTCGAAGCCGTACTCCCGCGCGGGATCGTAGTCGTCGTTCTCGTCGACGAGGTCCATCTGCGTCACGAACTCCCGCAGGAACTGCCGCGGCACGACCCCGACGTCCCCCTTGAACCCGCGCGTCACCTCCGCCACGAGCCGGTCGATGAACGCGCCGCTCACGGCCTGCTCGAGCCGCCCACGCTCGTCAGTCGGGAACGCCTCGCGGAGCCGCAGCGCCACCCCGCGCAGGCGCTCCGCGTCGAAGGGCGTCAGCTCGAGCTGCGCCTGCCGCAGGCTCGCGAAGCGCCCCTGCTTCATGAACTTGATCCGGTCGTGGAGCGGCGCGAGCCCCGCCACCCCATGTCGCGTGTCGAAGAAGTCGGGCGTCCCCGTCACGAGCCACAGCATCCCGGGATAAGAGCCCGCTGCGTCCGCGATCTGCCGGATCCCGTTCAGCGACTTGTGACGCGAGTCCGAGCGCATCCGCAGGATCGTCTCGGCCTCGTCGATGACGACCACGAGCCCGCGATAGCCCGCCGCCTTCACGATCTCGAGCACGCCCCGCAGGTAGTCGAGCGCCTCGCGGCTCCCGATGTCGCCCTTGATGCCGGCCGCCTTCTTCGCCGACGCCGCCACGTTCTCGCTCCCGCAGAGCCACGAGATGAGCGCCCCGGCCTCGGCGAGCTCCCCCGCCTGCTTCTTCTCGAAGATCGTCTGGACGACGCGCACGAAGTCCTGCGGCGCCTTCCCGCCCGTGAGCGCCGCGAGGTCCCCGTCGAGCCGCCGCCGCACCTTGTCGTCGAAGTCCGGCGCCTCGTCGTCCTCGCCGGCCGCGACGAGCCCCTCCTCGACGCGGCCTATCCAGCGGTCGAGGATGTCGCCGAGGGCGCCGCGCGGGCACGACGCCGTCCTGAGCTCGGTCACGACCTTGCCGTACACGTCGTCGAAGCGATGGAACTTCAGGTCGTTGTCCGACACCACGACGAAGCTCGTCGCGAAGCCGCGCGCCTGCGCGTCGAGGAGCGCGAGCCGCGCCATGAAGGTCTTCCCGCAGCCGTACCCGCCGCGGAGGAACTTGATGCTCCCCTCCCCGCTCGCCGCGAGGTCGAGCTGCCGCTGGATCTCGCCGCGCTGCTTCTCGACGCCCACCGCGAACGCGTCGATGCCGCGCTCGGGCACGAGCCCCTTCCGGAGCGACTCGAACACGTGCCGCGCGTCTCGTGGGGTCAACGTGCTCACTTGCTCCCTCCCTCGCGCGTGTAGCGCTTCACCCCGCCGACGACGTCGATGCGCGTGACGAACGGCGCGTGCGCCGCGAACTCTTCGAAGTGGACCGCGAACTTGCGCGCCTGCCGCGCGCCGCCGAGGAGCTTCGCCACCTCGTCCTCGGTGAGCGTGCCGTGCGCCTGGAGGTGCGAGAACACGGTCTGCGCGGCGCCGTCGAGCTTCTCGAGCCACGCCGTCGCCGCGGCTCCCTGGACCGTCGGCGCGGTCTGCGCCGGGGTCCTCGCCTGCCCGCCCACCGCGGTGACCGCGAAGCGCGCCTCCGGCACGCTCGGCGCCACCTGCAGCGTCGCGCTCGGGTGGTAGACCTCCACGAGGACCCGCGCGTCCGACGCGCCCGTGAGGCGGAAGAAGAGCTCGAACGGCTCTCCCACCGCGGCCTGCACGGCGCCCGAGACGATCTTCGCGTGCCCCCCGCGGGCCTGGCAGAGCTCGGGCTCGACCTCCGGCACCTCGGTCACGCGGAGCGCGAGCTCGACGGTCTTCGTGCCGCCGAAGTCGAGGGCGCCCTGGGCCGCGACCTCGACGCGCACGGAGAGACAGTGCATCCCCGCGACGCCGTCGCGACGCTCCGCAACGACGCGATACGCGATGAGGCTCCCGCCGGCCGACGCGCGGTGGACGAGCGTGAGCACGGGGATCACGCGCTCCTCGAGGCTGTTACCGCCGTGGACGAAGGTCCTCGGGTGCTTGCCGGTGTCGAACACCGCGAGGGACTCGGGGAACATGACGTAGCCGGTGGCGCCCTCATAGCCGAGCTCACTCAAGGCGACCCGCGTCTCGCCGGCGTGATCGGCCGCCACTGGCGAGAAGACGTGGCGCCGGTGCGGGTCGATGCGGCGGCCGTGCGCGAGCGCGACGTTCGTGGCGTCGTCGAGGAGGAGGAAGCCGTGGTCGCTCGTGATGACGAAGCGGCGGACGCCCGCGTCCCGCAGGAGCGACCAGGCCGTCCGCAGCTGCCGGAGGACGGTCGCGAAGACCTTCGGGCCGAGCCCCTTCTCCCCGGCGGCGTCGATCTCCTGGCTGTGGACGACGACGAGCCGCGCCTGCGCGATGGCCCGCTTGAGCGACGCCGCGTCCCGGCTCTCCACCTCGTCGAGCGTCAGCCACGGGCATGTCGCCCCGCCGACCCGCGCGTGCATCGCCTTCTGGCGTGTCGCCGGGTCGTGGACACGGTACTCGCCCGTCGAGAAGCCCTTGACCTTCTCGACGTCGCCCGCGCTCGCCTCGAGAGCCGGCGCGAGCCGCCCGCTCGGGGCGGCGACCGGCGCGAGCACGTTCATCCCGACCTCGGTGAGCGTCGGGAGCTCGGCGAAGCGCGCGCGGAGCTGGACGGTCGTGGCCGGCGTCCCCGCGAGCTCTCGGTAGAGCTCCTCGCCCATCTCGTAGCGGAGGGCGTCGACCACGAAGAACGCGGTGACGCCGGGCTCCTGGGTCATCGGCCGGACGACCTCGTCGAAGAGGGTCCGCTGCTGGAGCGCGGGCGGCGGCAGGAACCCCGCGCTGCGGCAGAGGGCGCTGAAGTCGCGCGCCCAGGTGTCGGCCCAGCGCCGCCAGTGGGCTCGCGCGCCGTCGAGACGTCCGCGCAGCACTGCGAAGTGGGGCAGCTGCGGCACGAGCTTCCCGGCGCGGGCCTGCTCGAGGCGTCGGTGCGCCTGGTCGACGGCGGCGCCGCGCTGGACGTAGGCGTCGAGGGCCGACTCGAGCCCGTGCTTGGCGCCGAGGTGCTCGCCGGCCGCCGCGACGCGCTGCCCGAGGCGAGCCGCGTCGAGGACGAGCTCCCAGGCCGGGACGCGGGACGGCTCGACGCCGAGCCAGAACGAGCGCGCGCCGGGCTTCGGCTCGACGCGGAGGACGGCCCAGGCCGCGGCGGCGTCCCAGTCGCCGGCGCCGAGCGCGGCGAGCGCGGCGAGATAGACGCGGTCCTCCTCGAAGCGGAAGGTGTCGACCTTGCCGAGGTCCTCGGCGCGCGCGACGTCGACCTCCTCGCCGAGGAGGGCCTCGGTCTCGTCGGCGGTGCGCTGGTAGAACGGCGCGTGGCGCTCGCGGAGGTGCGCGGCGAGCTCGCGGCACGCGTCGATGACGGCCTTCGGGAGCGCGCGGAGCTTGGTGAGGCCGGGGTCGGCGGGGTCCCGCGTGAGGTCGTTCGCGTACTCGACGCGGAGCGCCCAGCTCGCCGCGCGGAAGGCGGCGCCCTCGGCGCGCGGGTTGCCGGCGGCCCCGCTCTCGACGAGCCAGTCCGCGGGGAGGCCCATGAGGACTCCGAAGCGCTCGGCGAGCGCGGCCAGGGCGTGCTCGTCGAACGCTATGAGCCCGGTGATCTCCTGCTTTCCGAGCAGGTCGTCGACGAGGGTCGTGGAGGAGAGCGCGCGGAGCCGTGTCGGGAGGCCGCCGTCGTCTCCGGCGAGGAGGGACGCGAGCCAGAGGTCGGCGGCCTCGAGGGTCGTCCCGGCCTGCGCCTTGAAGCCCTCGATCTGCTCGGGCCGCACGCGCCCGGCGGCGGCCTCGGTGACGAGGGTGTCGAGCGCCTTCCGATAGCGCGTGCCAGCGCGATAGAGCTCGTAGATCGGGGTGTCGCGGACGCTCTCCTCGTTGAGCCCCGGCAGGTGTACGACGAGCGGCGCCTTCTCGACGCCGCCGGCCACCCCCTCGAGCGCGAGCATGAGCGCGAGGTAGCTCCCGCGGAAGGCGCGCACCTCGTAGGGGAGGTCGTCCCGAGCCATGAGGGCGTCGACGAAGCCGCTGTAGTGGGCGTCGAGGTCGAGCCAGACGACCACGCCCTGCCGCCGCACGTTGGCGCGGAGATCCGCCTCGAGCGCCGCGGAGACGGGCCCGGCGAACGGCTCAGCGCGCATGGGCGAACCCCGCCGTCCCGAGCGACCGAGTCGAGAGGAGCGCGCCGGAGACGCGCGTGCCGCCTCGGGTCGAGTCCGTCGTGGTCGAGATCGCAGTCGTCATGAGCCCTCGCTCCCTCCTTCGTCGTCGTCCTGGACGACGTAGTCAAGTGCGCTCGCGTCGGCGGGAGCGACCTGACCACGGCGCGCGAGCAGCTCGAGCCCGTGCGGGCCTGCGGCGTCGCGGACAGCGACGCCATCACGGCGTGACGCGCACCGCGAAGCCGTGCCGGTAGTGCCCGCCGACCTCGAAGCGCGGCAGCTCGCGATCGCGCCACGCCCTCGCGAGGCGCTCCTGCTCGTCCGGGTCCATCGGCAGGAGCGGCGGCAGCGCGCTCCCGAACGTCGCGCCCGTCCGGATCTCGAGCTCCTCTGAGACGTCGCGCTCGCCCTCTGCGAGGCTCTCCTCGGCGAGCCGCCCGTAGTCGATGGGCTCCCCGCGCCGGCGACACCGCGCGTCGCCCGCGACCCGCGCCGCCCAAGCCCGCGCGAGGGCGACGTCGCTCGACCCCGTGAGCTCCTCGAGACGCGCCATCGCGATGCTCGCGAGCGCGGCGTCCGGGTCGCGCGTGAGCGCGGCGATAGGCTCGACGCACTCGGGCAACCCGAGCAGGAACAGGGCTCGCAGCGCCTGGAGCCGCACCTCGCTCGACGGCTCGCCCCGGAGGCTCGAAAGCGTCGCGAGCGTGTCCGGCCCAACCGCGTGCGAGAGCGCGCGGACGGCCGCCAACCTGACCGCGACGCTCCCATGACGGGTGAGCCCCTCGACGATCCGCACCTCGTCGAAGTCCCCGAGGCGCGCGAGCGCGACGATCACCTCCGCCACGGCCTCAGCGCTGTCCCCGTCGGTCGCCGGGTTCTCTCGGACCAGCCTCCGCAAGAGCGCCACGCCGCGCGCGTCGCCGAGGCGCCCCAGGTGCCGCGCCACGGACCGCCACCGACCGGGCTCGGCCTCGAGACGCGCCTTCAGGAGCTCGAACACGCCGTCCCCCCCGAGGCGGCTCACCACGTCCAGCAACTTCGAGCGGACGCCCTCGCTCAGGCTGTCGTCGCGTAGCGCCCGCACCAGCACGGGGACGACGCCCGGGTCCGTCATCACCCAGACGACGTCCGCCAACCTCCGCGCGGCCGCCTTCGACGTGACGCTCGCGATGGCCGCCAGCACCGCCTCCGCGACGCTCGCCCCGCCCCGCGCGAGCTCGCGCTCTGCCGCGTCGTAGCGCGCGTCGTCGCCGTCCCGCACCGCAGCGATGCACTCCGCCAACGTCAAGGCTTCACTCCCAGATGGCTTCGCATCGCCGCGCGATGGCGCATGAATCTCATCCACCTTCGTCATCCTCCTGCACTGTGCCGTCAAGCCGCGGCCTCGCCGCCGCGAAGGCGTTGCTTCACTCTTGATGGTTGACCAGACCTGTCGTTCTTGCCTGTAGTTCGATCGCGACTACTAGGCTGGGCCCCCAACTCGGAGAAGCCCATGCCCACAGTCAGCCAGGCCATGGATGAGTTCATCTCGAGTCTCGAGATCGCGCGCTGCCCAGACGACGGAGAGCGCTGCGGGCGCTGCGACACATGCAACCCGCGCCGGCAGCGAGACGCCCTTCGCGCCCACGTCGGCGTTCGCACCCACGGGGACTTCGAGTCGATCTCGTCCCCGCCTACCGCGACAGCCTCGGACGGCTCTTCATCGCGGAGCACTCGACGAGTCAATGGATCCCGATCTTCCCCGTCGACACCGCCGCGAGGCTCGACGCTGCGCGAGCGAAGACCCCCGACGTGGACGTCGCGGTTCGCCTGCTGAAGGGCTGGCGCCGCGCCCGGGGCCGAAACGCACCGATCGGCTCTTTCGCGCTGGAGACCGCCGTCGTGAACCGCGTCATCGGGGCTCGAAGGATTCCTGCCCTCGATGAGCTCGTGTTCGGGTTCTTCGATTGTCCGGCCGATCACGACAAGCGGCGCCGGCTGGTTCTGAGCGGCCAGGCCACGGACGCACCGGTCACCCTGATCGATCCTGCATCCGGCAACAACCTGACCGAAGGACTCGACCACGACGGCAAGAAGGCGTTGATCGACGCTGCATGTCGCGCGCGGGGCGAGCTCACGCGCATCCAGTCCCTCGCGGAGGAGAAGCCTGGTCCCGCGATGACAGCTTTGCGAAAGCTCTTCGTCGGGTAGCGGTCCTCCTGACTGATCTGGTCCCAGGGCTTGTTCCGTTCGGGGCCGACTGGCATCTTCAAAGAAAAAACCCACCATTTTTCTTTGAGACAGATCTCGCAGATATTGAAAACATCCCTTAGAGATAAGATGGTTGCGAGAATCTACGGCCACGGCAGGGGTTGGTCCTTCTCCCAGAAGGACTTCGCCGACCTCGCGCCCCGCGCGACCGTCGATTGGATCCTCCACGACCTCAAGAACAGCGGCACCATCCGCCGCGTGTTGCGGGGGGTCTATGACTACCCTCGGTACAGCGAGCTCCTCGGCACGGCGCTGAGCCCCGACTATGATCAGGTCGCCCAAGCGATCGCCCGCAAACACCGCTGGACCATCCAGGCGCACGGCGAGACCGCGCTCCACGCCCTCGGCCTCTCGACGCAGGTCCCCGGAACCGTCACCTACCTGAGCAGCGGTCCCTCCAAACAGGTCGAGGGCGAGAACCTCCGGATCGCCTTCAAGCACACCGCGGCAAAGGAGCTCGACGTCAAGCACCGTAGCACTGCGCTCGTCATCCAGGCACTGAAAGCCCTCGGCGAGCAGCACGTCGACGACGCCGTCCTCGCGAAGCTGCGCCGTGCCCTCTCCCCGACGGAGCGACGCCGGATGCAGGCCGACGCGAAGTACGTCACGAGCTGGATCTACGAGCACATCAAGGCGCTCGACGAGCCCGCGACCGAGGCGGCGGAGTAGACCATGGACGACGTCGCGCGCCTCCGGGCTGCCCAGCGCCGTGAGCTCTTCCAGGAGACCGCCGCGCAGCGCGGCATGACCCCCGCCATCGTCGAGAAGGACTTCTGGGTCTGCTGGACGCTCCGCCTCCTCTTCACGGACGACGTCTACGCGGAGCACCTCGTCTTCAAGGGTGGGACGTCCCTCTCCAAGGCCTACAGCCTCATCGAGCGATTCTCGGAGGACATCGACCTCGTCCTCGATTGGCGCCTCCTGGGCTACGGCCCAGACGCCGTCGACCCGATGACCCCGCAGGGATCCAAGACCAAGCAGCACAAGCTCAACGCGAGCGTCAACGACGCCGCGGCGCGCTATCTCGCGGAGCGCTTCATCCCCCATCTCCGCGGGCGCGGCCTCGCGGACGTGGGGCTCTCCGTCTCGCCGGTGGACGATAACCCTCTCGCCGTCGCGCTCCACTATCCCACGGCGCTCCCTACGACCGACGACTACCTACGACCCGAGCTCCTCCTCGAGATCGGCCCACTCGCTTCGTGGGTACCGAAGGAGCGGCGCGAGGTGCGTCCCTACGCCGCGGAGGCGTTTCCGCAGCTCTTCCGCGCGCCGACGTGCGAGGTCGAGGTCATCTCCGCGGCGCGGACCTTCTGGGAGAAGGCCACGATCCTTCACGCCGAGGCGCACCGCGCTGCAGACAAGCGCTTTCCGCCACGCTACTCGCGGCACTACTACGACCTCTTCAAGCTCGCGACGAGCCCCGTTCGCGCGCAGGCCCTCGCCGACCTCGCCCTGCTCGACTCAGTGGTCGCGTTCAAGCAGCAGTTCTATCCGAGCCCCTGGGCGCGCTACGACGAGGCTCACCCGGGCCTCTTCCGCCTGCTGCCCGAGGCGCCGGACCGCCGACGCGAGCACGCGGCGGACTACGAGAAGATGAAGTTCATGATCTTCGGCGCCGTGCCGACGTTCGACGCCATCCTCGACGAGCTCGGAGCCCTCGAGCGCGAGATCAACGCGCTCGAGCCGCCCGCGTAGTCGCCTCGCATTTCAGCTCTCGTCCCCGTCGTCGCTCGCGTCGTCGTCGCTCGCGTCAGCATCCTCGTCTTCGGGGTCGTCGTCGAGGTCGAGCTCGGGGGGGACGAGGCTCGCCATCACCTGCGCTCGGCGCGCCACCTCCTCCGGGTGCTCCGCCTCGTAGCTCGCCCTCGCCTCCGGCTCGTCCGGCGACGTCAGCCGAAACTCTACCCCCTGCTTCTCCGACAGGCGGAGCTCCATCGCCCAGACCTCGGCCGGGAGCCTCTCCCAGAGGCCCCGCTCGAGGAGCGCCATGCTCTCCACCACCTTCTTCTTCTTCCCCCGCCCCATCCGGCGCGTCGCCTCCTTCTCCACCGCCGCGAGCGCCTCCTCCGGGTGCTCCCTCAGCCACGCCTCCCGGTGCGGGCCGTCTCCCCCATCCCGCGTCTCGCTCACCCCGATCGGATCGACCCCGATCGCCCCCACACCCACGGCGAAGCCGCTCTCGCCTCGCGGATCGTAGGGCCTCTCCTCGATCCTGAAGTCCGGCCCTATCTCGTCTTGCAGCCGCAGCTCCCACGCCCACGCCCGCTCCGGGTGGTACCGCCAGAAGCACCCGTGCGCCACGCCCAGCGACGGATCTTCCTGGCACTTCGCGTCCACCCGCGCCGGCCAATACCGCCGCGCCAGGTGCGCCCAGTCGTAGTCCTTCTTGCCCTTGCTCTCCGAGAGCTCCTTCCACCACTTCTTCGGGTCCTTCCACTGCGGCTCGAGCAGCGGCCAGAGCCCCGCCGCGTTGATCATCACCCCGTCGTCGAGGTCCGGCACATAGCGCGCGTCCCGCTCCCTCGCCGTCGACTTCGCGTCCACCGGCGGCGCCCCCCGGTCCGCGCACTGCTCGACCATCGCGATGAACGCCTCGAGCTCGACCTTCGCCTTCATCACGCGGTCGAGGTCCTTCTCCGCCGCCCGGCTCGCCTTCTTGTCGACGCCGTCCCTCGCCGCGCGCAGGTCCGCGAGCTCGCCGTCCAACCGCGCGAGCGTCGGCACGAGGTGGTCCGCGAGGAGGATCCGGAGCGTCCGCTCATCCATCCGGTGGATGTTCACCCAGGCCACGAACGTGCGCTTCTCGGAGCTGAGCGGCCAGTGGATCGGCCGGTTCTCGTACATCCCCTTGTGGACGTCCTTGAAGAAGTCGAGCGCCAGCCACTCCCGGAGCCCCGCGCGCTTCGTGCCGATCGCCGGACCATGCTCCGCCCACGCCGCGTGGAGCGTCGCCGCCGCCGGGTGACCGAGCCCGTCCCGCCGGTCGTCGGCAGGCAGGGTGCCGTCGAGGAAGAGGACGCCCGCCGGCAGCGCGTGGGACAGATCGGCCGTCGCCGGGTCGAGGACGCCGTTCCCAGCAGGGTCGAAGCGACCGAGCGCCACGCCGAGCGCGAAGGACAGGTGGTCCGTCGGCGGCTCCGGGTCGTAGACGGGTTCGTAGGGAGGCAGCGGCGCCCCGTCCGGGCGGTCGACGGCGAGCTGGGCCCACTCCTGGGCAGTGACGCCAGGGGGAGGGGCCGGGGCGGCGGAACTCGACCGAGGGTTCGCGATGTGCGCTTCGTGCGCGTTGATGCCGCGGCTTCGACATATCCTGAAGATCGTTCCAGGTCGGTCGCGCTCTACGTCGATCGAGAGGGAAGTCGGTTGACATCGGGTTCCTGAAAGCTGATGGACGGATTCAGCGACTCAAGAACTGAACGTCGGCCTCGTGGAGCCGAATGGTATCGTGCAGACAGAGTAGCGATGTGGAGAATCTGCATGGAAACGCCACGACGAAAGTATACGTCCTCGAATGCAAGAGCGCGAAGCCGATGAGTATTGGCGCATGAAACTGAGCGCCTATCATCGAAAACGCGATAATCCTCTGCGGAAAGCGAAATCGGCCATTCCCGCCGCGCCCAGTTTAGTCCCGGTTGACCAAACTGGACTGGTGACACGCTGTTGTGGATCTCAAGCGCATGATTGTCGCCAATTGACAACAACGAATTCAGCTGGTTCAAACCACAACTTTCCGTGGCACCTCTGACCAGCGGTGCCCATCGTCGGACGTTGCCAAACGAGATCTCGAAGCGAACCGATGGAAACGCGTATTGTCGCCACATTCGCGCCCACGAGCTGGACAGACATCGCGCCCCATAACGGTATTGATATGTTCCAGGAGTCAGTGTCCCACCAATAGACCAGGGGCCACTCGGGGACGACCTTCAGCGCGGCCGGGTCGAACTCGTGGCGGCCGACGTGGCAGAGGGTGGCGGCGCGCTTGCGCGGCGTGCGCGGATGCTGTCTCGCGAGCGGTCGTCTCGTGGCGTCGGCGATATCGCGACGCTCTGCCACCATGTGACGCCACGCGCGCGAAGAAGACGCTCACCGCGACACTCACGACCTCGTCGTGCACATCTGCTCGAAGGCGCCTCGACAGCAAGTCGCCGAGCCCGCGCAGATCGAATGTGCCAAGCAAATACTCCCGCAGCGCGGCATATTGCTTGATGAACATCCAGTTCCGCATCGTGAGCATCGCGCTCACGCCGTCCTCGCGCACGAGCTCGAGCCCGCGCAGGAGGAACGCGGCGTACAGGTCGGCCTTCCCGAGCGGATAGTGCCGCTCCACATACTTCGAGTCGGCCAACTTGCTCGTGCCCTGGTACGGCGGGTTCGCCACGACCAGGTCGTACGTCCCCTCGCGCACCATCCGCACGAACCGCACGCCGGCCGCGAGCTGCTCGCCCCTCATCCTGAGCCCGAGGTCGTCGCCGGTCGTGTGGCGGGCGAGGAAGTCTTCCAATCGCTTCTGGAGGCTTGCGCGCGCCTCCGCCCGGGGCCTGACCTCCCTCGCCACGACGGCAGCCGGCGCCGCGTCGCCCAGCAGGTCCAGCGACCCCTGCAGCACGCGCCCTCCCCCTCGCGGCCCGCGCTCGTGCTCGTCGAGCGCGGCCTCGACGGCCCGGTCGACCCGGAGGAGGCTCCCGAGGTGGTCGGCGCCTCGCAGCGCGTGGACCAGCGTGTCGGTCAGCGCGCCCGGGAGCCCCGTCTCGCGCTCGACCTCGTCCCGGAGCTCGACGAGGGCGGGGTCGTCGTCCGGGAGGCTCGCGAGCGAGAGGTTCGAGGCCACGAGGTTCATTCGCTCGGGCCGCGCGTCCGGCGCTACCCGCCGCGCCTTCAACCAGAGCGCCGCGGCCGCGATCTGCACCGCCCGCGGGTCGAGGTCGACGCCGTGGAGGTTGTGCGTCAGGATCCGCTCCACGATGGCCCGGTCCGTCCAGCGCCCGGCCTGCGGGTGCGCGCCCACCTCGCCGCGGTGCCGCGCCTCCTCCCGATAGAGCGCCACGAGCAGGTCGAGCGCAACCACGAGGAAGTGCCCCGAGCCCACCGCCGGGTCGAGGAGCCGGAGGCTCCGGACCGACTCGGGCGCGGCCCGCACGGCCTCGTCGGGGATGGGCTGCGGCACATAGTAGGCCCAGCGCCGCTCGGCGTCGGTCTCGAGCGGCATGAGCTCGGTCGGGTCGACCTCGCCGGCCTCCCGGCGCGCGCGCCACACGACGCGGCGCGCCTCGAGTGCTGTGAGCGTCCCGTCGGCCTCGCACTCGGCGGTCCAGCCGTGATGACGGCACATCGCGAGCCACATCGGCCCGAGGCTGTTCTGGAGGAGCCAGTCCACCATGTAGCGCTCGGTGAACATCTGGGTCTTGCTCGCGATCTCGTGCGGCTCGACCTTCCCGCCCCCGTTCAGCTTCGCGTCGAGCGCCTCCCGCTCGGGGTCGTTCCAGTACTGGTAGACCCAGCCGAGGGTCATGTCGTCGGTCCAGCACGACGCGAGCGCCGGATCGTCGAGCGCGTCGACGACGTGCCGGAGCGTCGCCGCCGGCACGGGCACGAGGTCCGCGACGCCGGAGGGCCCGTAGAGCCCGGGCAGGTCCGCGGCGAGGTCCTCGAAGACGAGCCCGAGGAGGAACGCGTAGCCCTCGGTGCCGTCGTCGTCGGCCGTGCCCCGCGACGGCCGGCAGAGCGCCGGCGCGAGCGCCCGGAAGTCTTGATAGGCGCGGCTGTTCCAGCCGCCGGTGACGAGCGCGGGCGAGCGGAGCGGTGGG
The DNA here is from genome assembly GCA_020632715.1 of Deltaproteobacteria bacterium. Classification (GTDB taxonomy): domain Bacteria; phylum Myxococcota_A; class UBA9042; order PHBI01; family PHBI01; genus JACKFA01. The sequence continues at coordinate 192,254 of JACKFA010000007.1, read as the reverse complement.
GCGCCGCCGTCGCCCGGGGCCTCCATGAGGCGGAGGATGACGAGGCGGTTCAGGAGCGTGTAGGCGGCGCGCTGCTCGACCTCCTTCCTGAAGTCGTCGGCGCCGCGGAGGGCCTTCCCGCGGGCGGCGGCGCCCTGGGCGCGGACCTGCTCGGCGATCCAGTCCTCGAGGCGCCTCCGGCGGACGCGCGCGCCGGCGTCGAGCCCGGCGTCGCGGGCGCGGACGGCGAGGCGGTAGGTCGACTCGGTGGCGTCGCGCAGGTCTGTGAGGAGGCGCGCGCGGAGCGCCCGGATGGTCGTCGAGAGGGCGCGCTTGGCGTCGGGGGTCATGGTCATGGTGAGAGGCCTTCGACGAGGTCGTTCAGGTCTTCGGCGAGGACGCCGCGGGCGCCGAGCTCGGCGCGGAGGTCCGGCGCGATGACGGGGGCGATGGCGACGCGCTCGACCCGCCACGCGGCGAACCGCTTGTGGGCCGCGAGGAAGCGGCGGACGTGGCCCTCCTGGGCGGCGACGTCGGGGAGGAGCAACTCTTTGCGCCGCTTGCAGCTCCCGAAGCGGATGACGCGGCGCTCCTCGTCGAGCGCGACGAGGTCGAGCTCGGTGTCCTTCCGGTCCCAGTAGCCCTCGACGCGGTGCGTGAGCGCGAAGTCGCCGACGCCCTTCCGACTCCGCTCCTCGTAGAGCCTGGCCGCGAGGCGCTCGAGGCCGTGCCCCTCGGCGTCGGCGAGGCGGGCGCCGGCCTGGGCGACGAGGAGCTCCTCGGGGCGGAAGGCGACGGCGGACACGGCGCTGTGGAGCGCCGCGAGCAAGCTCCGGAGGAAGTTGTCGCGGATGTAATAGCGCCCGCGGCGGCGTTCTCGCGCGCGGAGAGGGGGCTCTTGCGCTCGAGCATCTGGTAGCCGTCGATGGGGACCTCGAGGTAGCCGCTCGCCTGCTCGGCGGTGCTCGGGCTCATCTCGCGGACGTGGGCCTCGACGTCGCCGTTCGAGCAGCCGGGGTTCCGCGCGACGTGCTTCAGGACGACGTCGTAGCGGCCGCGCAGCTCGGAGAGGAACCAGCTCTCGGCCTCACTCCGGAGCGGCGAGGACGACTGGAAGAACATGCGCGAGAGGAGGGCCCGGCGGTCGCTCGCGAGGACCCCCTGCTCGTAGGCGTCGCGGTAGAACTTCGGGACGCCCTCGAAGAGGTTCCAGAGGAAGAGGAGGCGCTCGGGGGCGCGGTCGGCGTGGGCGTCGAGGAGGGCGAGGAGCGAGGCGACGTCGAGGTGGCCGAGCTGGAGCTCGTCGGTGGTGCGGTTGTAGAGCGGGGCGTCGCGGTCGTCGAGGAGCGCCACGAGCTCGGCGTGGAGGGAGCCGAGGACGATGAGGCCGCCGGGGACGTCCGCCGCGCGGGCGGAGAGGCGGTCCACGCTCGCCTGGAGGTGCGAGGTGAGCTCGGCGAGGTGCTTTCGGCTGAAGACCTGGAACTCGTCGAGCGCGACGATGAAGCCGGCGAGCGATAGAGCACCGCTCAAGTAATCTCCCGTCGCATTCGGCACCAGCGCGCCGTCATCGGCGTCGTTGGTCGTCGTCAGCGTGCTCTCAGCACGCCTCCCCCTCCCGCCTTGCCGCTGACAGCGCGCTGGCACCGACTGCTCGGTCCGATTACCTGATCGGTGCTCTAGCTGCTCGATGGTGCGCGCGAAGGAGAGGAGGCTGTCGGGGCGCTGGAAGGTGCGGCGCGGGAGCTCGAAGGTGTCCATCGCGTCGTGAACCGCGGACAGGACGCCGGCCGGGGCGGAGTCCGGGACCTGCACGTAGAACACCCGCCGGCGATCGCCGAGGCGGTTCAAGGCGCGCTGAACCAGGGTGGTCTTGCCGATGCGGCGGCGCCCGGTGATGCGCGCGAAGAACCGGCGCCCCCGCGCGAGGACCTCATCGAGCTCGTCGAGCTCCGCAGAGCGACCATAGAAGCCCCAGACCACGCTCGCTCCCGGCTAAGGAAAGAGTCTTTTTCTTATCACGAAGAACCCAGCAAGCGCTGGAAGTCAAAGGGGAACAGCGGTGCGCTCGGCGGCTGCGGCCGCGCGCCTGCACTCCGCTATAGCGCTCGGGCAGGCGACGAGCAAGGCCAGCAGGGGTTCGTCGGCGTCGGGGCGCGACGGAGGCTCCGGAGCTCGCGCGAGCTTTTTCGCCGGCACACCAACGAGAGCTTACTAACGGGTTGCGTTCGCCCGATGACCTGTCATGGTCACGACGACTGACCGTATACGACTACGGCACACGGAGGGCGACGTGCGCGCTGGGCAGATGACACGAGAGACGCAAGCGCCGAGCGAGAAGCCGAACGCGAGCTCCCGGCCCGGTGACCGCGGCGCCCTGCACGGCGAGCTCCGCCGCGCCGACTCGCTCTCGGCGCCAGAGGCGCTCTTGAGCCCGGAGCCGCCCCCCGTTCAGCGCCGGGCGACCGGGGTGGGCGCCGAGGGAGCGTCCGTCCACGAGGCGGCGGCGCGTGGCGTCGCGGGCAGCGGCGGGGCGCTCCCGCACGCGGCGGCCATCCAAGCCTCGTTCGGTCGGCACGGGGTCGGCGACATCAACGCGCACGTCGGGGGGGCGGCGTCGTCTGCGGCGCGCGAGATGGGCGCGAGCGCGTACGCGACCGGCGAGGACGTCGCGTTCGCCTCGTCCCCCGACCTGCACACGGCCGCTCACGAGGCGGCGCACGTGGTGCAGCAGCGGGCGGGCGTCCAGCTCTCGGGTGGCATCGGGCGGACGGGCGACGCCTACGAGCGGCACGCGGACGCGGTCGCGGACCGGGTGGTGCAAGGCGAGTCCGCCGAGGACCTCCTCGACGGACACACCGGGGGCGGCGGGGCCGTTCAGCGGCGCGCCGTGCAGCGGCGCGACAACCTCGAGACGGCCGAGCCCGAGGTCACCGAGGTGATCACGGAGCCGCAGGGCACGAACGTGAGCCGACTCGCCGACATCGTGGCTCGGGTCGACGCCGTGGCCGCCACCGGCGCCCTGAGCCAGGCCGGCGTCGACCAGATCCACCAGGACCTCGCCGATTCGCGGTGGACCTTCGAGAAGAAGGCCGACTACGTTCACGCCGTCATGGCCGGCTACCACGAGCGCTACGACGGGAACCCGAACGCGGCGAGATTCGTGCCGGGCGCCCAGCTCGACCTCGCGTGGTATGAGCAGTCGGCGATCGAGACGGTGCTCGTCGAGAACGGCTGGTCGGGGATGCTGGGCTCGATCTCGCTCTCCGACGCGTCGTGGTTGCGCCTCGTGATGTTCGCCGAGCAGCGGGGGATCGACCTCACGGCGATGGCGGGCGGGAAGCGCGGTGAGCGCGCGCTCGACGAGGGACAGGTCGCCTCTCACGCCGCGGCGCTCGGGCAACTGGTCGCCACCGGCGCGGGGAACGCAGTCGTCGGCGGCTCGACCTTCGAGGTCGCGTGCTCCGAGTACCACCATGCCTGGCTCCAGGTCGGTACGGCGTACCGGAGGACGGCCAGCGCGCTCGTAGAGGACCGACTCGCCGCCAACGAACGCAAGGACGACGCCGAGGAGAGCCGGCTCAACGAGATCCGTGGGATGATCTCGGCGGCGGACACGCTCGGGGACGCGATCGGCACGGTGATGGGCAACCTCAACACCCTCCAGGACAACGTGGCGAGCTGGCAGAGCACCGTCTCGCCGCTGAGCGTCGGCGTCTCCGCGGAGACCGGGAAGATCGCGATCGAGGGCGGCGACGTCGAGCACGTGGACGGGGCCGCGGCGATGGAGAACCTGCGAGGCTACGCGGGGTCGGCGTCGAACGCTGGCGGGAAGATCATCGAGTTCATCTTCGACGGGGAGATCCGACGCTGTCAGGCCGCGGTGGCCGCCGTCGCCGACCACCGCGCGGCGTTCGCCGCCGTCGTCGGGCGGAACGAGGCCATCGCCCGCGCCGAGGAGTTTCAGGGCGCGGTCGAGAACCTCCGGCTCAAAGCCACGGCCATGGCTCGCGAGGCTGATGTGATGCAGCGCGCCCACCAGAACTTCGGGAACGCGGTCGATAACGATCTACGGAGCCAGGGCGCTCAGAGGCGTGGGGAGGAACAGGCAGTCGGCTACATGTTCGAGCTCGCGACCATCCGTGAGTGCGCGTCCTACACCCAGAACGCGCTCATGACCGCCGATGTCGCCGAGGAGCGCACCGTCGCCATGCGTGACCGCGTCGGGTCCTTCATGGACGGCAAGCACGCGACCGGCGACCTCGAGAAGGCGGCGGCGGGGCTCGATGGCGAGTGGTCGCGGTACGAGAAGGGCCGCCTCCTGGCGGCCGGCATCAAGCGGATGCTCGCCCGCAGGGGCAAGCACCTCGCGACGCTAGGAGGCATGTATACCTCGGGCCTCGGCCAATCGGGCTCGACGGATGGCCGTGACCATTACTGACGCAGCGCGGAGCTGTCTCGTCGTGCTCGCGATCGCCACGGCGGGATGTCGCGGCGACGCCGAACCTCCCGACGGCGAGGCGACCGAGCGGATCTCGTCGACGTGTGAGCGTCTCGTGCCCGAGGTGACGAAGCAACGGCTCTGGCTCGCGGCGCTCGCCGAGCCCGACCAGTTCGCCTGGTGCGCGCACACGCTCGGTAGGTCGGTGTTCTGGCCCTCGACCCCTGCAAGTCTGGATGGGGACATCGATGACATGTGCGGCAAGCTCGCGCGCGGCGCGCGTGGGGCATGCGCCTCGATCGGGGAGTTGGCGAGTCCTCACGCGCCTCCGACGCCTGACGCGTGGCGCGGCATGGGCGTCGGAAGGCCCTTCGAGGTCGATGTCCGCGCAGACGAGCTCGCGGTCTCCTACGAGCTCTCGATGAGCGAGTGGTACGTCGGACGCCGTTCGCGTGACAGCGGATGGACGACGGTTGGACCGCTGCACCTCGAGCGTGGGCGAGTGAACCTGCGCGGCGGAGTAGCCCACTGGGTCACGCCTGAGGGAGACCTCGCGCGCATCGGAGACAACGGCACGGTCGCGGTCCGAACGGCCGCTCTCCCCGTGGGGGAGCCCTCGTACTCATTCGAGACCGGCGTCACGGCTGGTGCTGTGGCGCGCGGGGACGCCGAGTTCGTGTTCTGGCGCTGGACGACAGCCGATGGGCCAGCTGACCGGCGCTCGTGGAGTGCGCCGTGCAGCCGGTTGGCGTTCGCCCTCATCGAGAGTGGGAGCGCCACCATGGACGCTGTCTGCGCCGGCGATGACGGCGTGACGATCGCGACGAGCATCGGTGGCACAGGCGAGCTCATGGAGTCGCAACACACCCTGCACGACACGAGACTCATCATGACCAGGTGCGCCGCCGACGGCGGGCGCCGCTGGATCATCTCCAGCTCGGGCGAGGTGCTGACCGCCTCAGGTGCTGGGGCGTGGTCCACCATCCGGTCCCCGCTCCCGGACAACTCGTCGAGCGTCGTCGCGTGCCACGGCGATCACCTGTACCGCGCGTGGCTGACTGGTTTGCAGCTCTCCGTGGTGCGTTGCGGACCTGGCGGATGCGAACCGACGAGAACGACACGGTGGGGCGTCGGGTTGTTGTCGCTCGCGCTCGGCGCCGGAGCTCGCGGCGCCGGGATCGTGGCGCACCTGGGCGATGATCACTCCGTCGTCGGCGAGTGGCCGGAGAGCTCGGACATACCACGCTGGACGGGCGTCTATCGCCGCGGCTACGTCGATATCTCAGCGTGGTGGCTGGGTGACGTCTGGGCGACCGGCCCAGCGCTGCGGTAGTCAGTGCAGGCGTAGGCGCACGCCCTTCTCCACCTGCTCGAGGAGGCGCGCGCGGAGCTCGTCGAGGAGCGCGTCGACGTCCGCCTCGCTCGCGATCTCGCGGTTCTTCAGGCGGAGATCGAAGCGCCGGATGAGCGGCTTCTCGCCCTCGCTCAGGACCGCGTCGAGGAGGTCGTTCGCCTGCTCCTCGGCGCGCTGGAGCGCGAGCGCGAAGGGGTCCTTCAGGGCGACGAGCTCGGGGGCGACGGCGTCCTCGTCGGTCTGGATGGCGGCGGCCGCGATGGGGCGCAGCACGTGGTTGCTCTGGTCGGCGGTCAGGGTGCTGAAGCCGTTGCGCGCCTTGACCCGACCGCGGGCGGCCTCCGTCTCGGCGCCCTGCCAGGCGATGAGGCGGCGGCGCTCGGCGACGTAGGCGGCGCGGATCTCGGCGAGGTCGTCCGCGAGCGACGCGACGTCGCGCCACGGGCAGTCGCTCGCGAGGTGCGCCTTGACGCGCGCCACGGCGGCCTCGACGTTCGTCGCGTCGACGCCGAGGGCGCGGAGCTGGGCCGCCTGATAGCGCAGCACGCGGTCGGCGGCGTTCACGGCCTCGATGGCGGTCGGCGAGAGCTCGGCGCTGAACATCTGGAGCGTCGTGATCCCGTCGCCGAGGACGTCATAGGAGCGCTTCACGAGCGCGACGGTCGGCTTCGTCTGGCGAGCGCTCGCGACGCAGCGCTCGAGCGCCGCCTCGAGCTTCTGGAGGCTCTCGGGGCCGCGCGGCTGGCCGGGGAGGCGGCTCAGCGAGGTGAAGACCTCGCGGAGCTTCGCCGCGAGCGGCGGGAACAACGACGCGACGGCGTCGGCGATGGCGTGGTCCTCGCGCTCCATGTTGTGGCCGAAACGCTCGGCGAAGAGCTTGCCGATCCGCGCCCGCCACTGGGGTCCGACGTCGTCGGCGCCGGCCGGGAAGATGCTCGCCTTCCGGAAGGCGCGGTCCTTGTCGAAGAGGTCGCGCACGCCGACGTCGCGGATGGCGGTGATCTCCGCGCCCGCCTCCGGCTGGATGCGCACCTTCCCGGCGCGCAGGAGCCCCGCGACGCACGCCTTCACCACGTTCGCGGTGTAGCCGTAGGGCGCGCCCCCGAAGTGGGCGAGGAGCGAGGTCCCGCCGAGGCCGCCCTCGCCCTCGATGTGTTCGATGACCCGTCGGGCGACGACCCCGCTGCATGTCGGGACGTACTGGCCGTTGTCGAGCCCCAGGATGCCGAGCTCGTCGCCGAGAAACTTCGGCGATGGCCCCGACAGCTGCGGGTCGAGGAGCTGCATGAGCTCGGAAGGCTGGATCTGCGTCGCGACGAAGTGCGGGAACAGCTCCGGGAGGACGCGCGTCGCCGCGGCGTAGAGCGCGCTGGCGAACGCCGCCCCGTGCTCGCTCGGCGCGATGGCGCGACCGCGGAAATACAGGCGCCCGCTCATCCAGGTCGCGGCGACCCCGTCGCGGGCGCGGCGCTCGAGCTCCTCCGCGCGATTCTCCTCCTGCTGGAGGAGTATCCGGCGGCCGGCGTTCAGCGACTCGCGGCGGGCCGCGTAACGCCGCACCATCGCGCGCGAGCGGTAGAGCTCGCGCGCGAGGTGGTCGAGCTGCTCGCCGTCGCCCGCGACCCACACGAGGCGGTCGCGCAGCTGCGTCTCGGCGCTCCGGACGATCCACTTGCTCTCGACGCGCTCCTCGGCGAGCAGGGCGCGGAAGTCGACGCGCACGGCGGCGTCGTCGCGCGGGTCGAGGAGGATGGTGTCGTCGTCCCTGCGGCCGTCGGAGAAGACGCCGGCCCAAGGGAACGGGCGCGCCTCCAGCTTCGGCTTCTCCGGGGTCGCGAGGAGGTAGCCGAGCGCCTCGCGCACGATGGCGCTGATCTCTTCGCGCGGGACGCCGATGTCGCGTCGCTCCCGCTCCCACTCCTCGCCAGCGGACGACTGGATCTTGTAGCCGGTCCTCTCGGAGTAGCCGAGGAGGTTCCGCTGGCGCAACGCCTCGAGGGCGTCCGTGACCGCCTGCACCTGGTTCCCGCGGTCGACGCGGTCGTAAAGGCACTGCGCGACGAGCCGCGCGTCCGTCGGGACCGCGTCCTGGATGAGCTCGAGGAGCGCCACGACCTTCGCGGCGCGGACGAGGAGCTCGTCGCCGTCGCCGCTGCACTGGGCGAGGACACGCGCCATCGAGGTCTGCACGTCGGAGTCGAGCGCGGTGTGTTGCACCTCGTAGACCTGGTCGAGCGTGACGAGCGCGCCGACGGGCATCTCCGCGAGCCGCTGGCCGCGGAAGAGCTCGCCGAGGAGCTGGAGCAGCCCGCGGATGGCCTGGTCGTCGCCCTGGGCGCGCGCCGAGCGCGTCCGGAGCGCGGACGTGATCTGTAGGACGAGGTCCATCTGCCCCGGGAGCATCGGGTAGACCTCGACGAACTCCTCGGGGGTCACCGAGTCGCAGCCGTAGGCGTAGAGGCGCAGCTCGGGGCGGTGACGCTCGAAGACCGTGCGCAGCGCGGCCTCGGCGTCGGGGCGCTTCTGGAGAAGGCGCTTGTGCACGACGTCGCGGATGTTCGTGCTCGCGAGGTGGACGCGGAGGCTCTGCGGGAAGCGGTCGCGCGCCCAGACGAGGAACGAGTCGTCGGCCTCCTCGTCGAGCTTCTGCTGGCCGAGGGCGAGGAGCCAGGCGCGGCCTCGGAGGGCGCCGAGCGCGGTCGCGAAGGCGCGGAGGCGGTCGACGCGGTCCTTGCTCGCGAGGACGTACTGCGAGACCTCGTCGACGACGAAGAAGAGCGTCGCGTCCTTGGCGCGGAAGGAGAGCATGTCGCGAATGGCGGCGACGGACTCCTCGGGTGAGTCGGCGCGGAGCGTCGTCCCGGCGCGGCTCAGGAACCAGCTCATCGGGTCGGTGTAGCGGCGCGGATCGAGCGCCGACATGACCTCGGAGAACGCCTCTTCGGCGAGCGCCTTGTCCTTCGCGGCGGACCACGGCTCACCGAGCGTCTCGTGGGCGACCTGCTCGAAGCGCGACCAGAGGCCGTCGCGCTCGAGGGAGAGCTCGAAGTCGGCGACGAGCGGCTCGGTCGTGCAGTACCCGAGGCGGCGCTGCAGCTGCCGCACGGCCGCGGCGTGGATGTGCTCACCATCGCGGGCGGCGCCGCCGACGTCGAAGACCACGGCGATGGGGTCGACCTTCTGACGGAGGCGGCTCCAGGCGTCGCGGAGGGCCTGCGCGCCCGGGGAGGTGTCGCGGGCGAGCCACGCCTCGGCGAGGGAGCGGCCGTCGGGGAGGGCGACGCCGTCGAGGGCGAGCCCGAGGAGCTTCGCGAAGCTCGACTTGCCGGAGCCGTAGAAGCCGGAGATCCACGCCGTCGGGAGGCCAGGGCCGCCGGGGGCGTCGAGCTGCTCGACGATGGCCGACAGGAGGCTCACGTACTGCTCGTGGATCCCGTTCGGGACGCGGCGGTGGTTCGGGTGGTCGGCCGGCCAACCGCCGGTGATGATGTACTCCGAGACCTCGGCCTCGAGCTTCGCCGGGCTCTGCTCGTGGAAGTAGACGACCGGCGGGATGTCGCGCGTGACGTCGCTCGAGAAGAGGTCGCGGATGATGCGTGTCATGGGCGCGCTCACGGGTAGATGCGGGGGCGGTAGTCGTTGTCGGGGTCGAGGAGGCCCATGAAGGAGAGGCCGGTCGCGCCGCGGCGGTCGCCGGGGTAGAGGAGGACCACCGGGACGTGGTGCGTGCGGCCGTCGAGGTGACGGAGGAGCGCCGACGAGCGGAAGAAGGGGTAGAGGGCGCCGGCGCGGCCGATGAGGGCGAGCGTGCGGTCGGCCTGGTCGGGGTGGCGCGCGACGTGGTCCGAGATGACGCGGGCGCAGTCGGAGGCGATGCCGTCGGGACCCTCGATGAGGGGGGTGACCTTCGACTTCAGGTAGGCGAGGCCTCGCTCGGGGGCGACCCCGGCGGCGCGCCGCTCCATCTGGGCGACGCGGTCGAGCCAGTCGTCGCCCTGGGCGCGCACGCGGTCGAGGAGGAGGCGCTGGAGGTTGATGGAGAGGACGACCCAGCCGTGGGCGACGAGGTCGGACGAGAGGCGCTGCACCTCGGCGCGGAGCTTGAACTCGTCGCTCGGGTCGTACTGGACGATGGCGAAGCGGTAGTTGCGCATCGTGCTGATGCGCGGGCCGTCGTCGTGGATGAGGTCGGCGCGGAGCGCCGCGAAGGCCTCCTGGAGGGCGGTTCGCTGGAGGTTCGGGAGGGTCAAGGCGTCGCTCCTGGCGGTTCGGAGCCACTCGCGGCCGGCAGGTAGGCGTCGGCCCAGGCGGCGAGGTCGGCGTGCTCCCAGCGGAAGTCGACGAGGTCGCCCTGACGGCGGAAGGCGAGCCCGGGCAGCTGGCGGAGGCGGGCCTCGAGGTCGGCGCCTGCGAGCCCCACCGAGGCGAGGTAGGGGTTGTCGAGCAGGGAGCCGCCGATGTCGACGCCGCGGAGGAGGTACATGAGATAGGAGAGGGCGTCGTCGCCGACGCGCGGGGAGGCGAGCGGGCGGGGGTCGCGGTTGGTCGCGACGAGGCCCGCGGCGAACGCCGCCGAGAGGAGCTTGCTCGCGAGCTGGATGTGCGTGGGCGTGGTCCAGCGGACGGGGCCGGTCGAGCGCACCCAGGAGACGACGACGTCGCGCGTGACCTCGGCGCGGTAGGCGTCGCGCCGGGCGACGAGGAGCTCGCCGGTGAAGGCGCGGTACAGCGGGTCGGCGAGCTGGAGGTGCCAGTGGCAGAGGACGCGGCGCGTGTCGGGGGACATCGGCGTCCAGCGGTGGAGGGTGTCGAGCGCCGGCGGGAAGGCGTCGAAGCGCGCGCGCATGTTGGCGATGAGGACCTCGACGCGGGAGAGGCTCTTGGCGCCGAACCAGTACGCGTCGAAGGCGCGCTGCGGGGATACGTCACCGCCCGCGTGTCGCCAGTAGGCGCGCGACTCCTCGACCTCTAGGGCGCACTTCATGAGGCGCGTGTGGAGCTCGGTCGCCTCGGCGGGGCGCTCCGTCACGCGGGCTTCCGGTAGTGCGGGAGCGGGTAGGTGTCGGCGAGCGGGGTGAGCGCGGCGACGAGGTTCGGGACGAGGCGGTCGAGCGGGGGCGGGTCGCCACGGAGGCGGCGACCGACCGGGGTGGTCGTCGTGTCGGGCGCGCCGTGGCCGGCGACCCAATCGGCGAAGGCGTCGTGGCGCCACGTGGTCGTGACGACGTGGCTGAGCGCGGGGAGCGCGTCGTGGGGCGCGAGGTCGCCGTGCTTGAGGCTCTGGAGGCGGTCGTCGAGGCGCTCGTCGAGCTCCGGTCCGAGGTGGAAGAGCGTGATGAGGCCGTCGGGATCGTGCTCCTGGCGGCGGAGGTCGGCGTCACGGCGGCGAGCGGCCTCGCGGGCGGCCTGGAGGGTGGCCCAGCGCCAGGTGCTCGGCAGCAGGCGCTGGAAGAGGTCCTCGCCGCCGAACTCGGAGACGAGGTCGGTGCGCCACCAGCCGAGGCGGGGCTCCTCACCGCCCTCGCCCGCCCAGGCGACGGCGAGCTGCGCGCAGAGCGCCGCGTCGACCTCGGAGGACAGGGACCGCGGTGCGGGCTCGGCGTGGGATGAGGGCGTGGCGACGTCGGCCATGGCGTGCTCGTCGTTGGATCGTCGTTGGGGCGGCGAGTCTCGCACAGACCGGAGTGGGTGTGTAGCGCGGTCGAGACCGCGCGAGGCGCTCGCTGACTCGCTCCGGCCGAGGGAGGCTGCTAGAATCGCTCCGATGGCGACCGATCTCGAGATGATGCGCGCGTTCGCGGCCCGCCGGGCCGACGCCGCCGCCGCAGACGCTCGGCGGCACGTCGACGCTCTCCGCGCCGCCCTCCCCGCGCTCGTCGCGGCGCTCAGGGCCCTCGGCGCCACGCGCGTGGTCCTCTTCGGATCGCTCGCGTCCGGTCGCGCCGGGGCGGCCTCGGACATCGACCTCGCCGTCGAGGGTCTGCCGTCGAGCGCGTACCTCGACGCGCTCGGGGCCCTCGAGTCCGTCCTCCCCACGCCGGTCGACCTCGTTCGCCTCGAGGACGCGTCGACGGCCCTGGCCGCCAGGATCGCGCGCGACGGCGTGGTGCTCCTTGGCTGAGCTGCGCCCGTCCCCCTACCGCGCCCTCGCCGCCGAGCTCCTCGACGACCTGCGCGCGCTCGACGCCGTCGTCGCCCGCTTCGAGGAGCACACCCCGGCCGATTGGTCGTCGTCGGTGCCTCACCAGGCCCTCGCCGCCCTCACCGCGGAGCTCTACTACACCGGCATCGAGACGGCCTTTGAACGCGTCGCCCGCGCCTTCGAGGGGGCACCGCCGCCCGACGGCGCATGGCACGTGACCCTCGCGCGGCGCATGGCCCTCGCCATCGACGGCGTCCGCCCCGCCGTGCTGACCGAAGCCACGCTCGCGGGTCTCGACACCCTCAGGCGATTTCGGCACTTCGTGCGCCACGCCTACACAGCGACCCTCGAGCCGGCGCGCCTCGAGGAGGTCGTCGCCGTGCTCCGGGCCGCCCACCCCGCCGCGCGCGCCGAGATCGCCGCCTTCGCCGCCCTCGTCGCGCAGATCGAGACCTGACGCCTACTGCGCCTCGGTCGTCGCGTCGGGCTCCGGCTCCGGCGCCGGCGCCGGGCAGTGCGTGTCCTCGAAGCACCCGAACGCCGCCGCGAGCAGGTCCCCCTGCTCCGCGTCGAGCGTCACCGACCGCTTCTGCGCCATGCCCGTCCAGCGGATACCCGCCACCTTCTGCCTCAGCACCGGCTCCACCGCCGCCGACGGCGCGTAGAGCGACGTCAGCACCATCGCCGGCCGCCCCCGCACGCTCGTCACGTCCACGTGCGTCTCGCCCGTCTGCACGACCTCGACGCGCCGCCCGTCCGCCATCGTGAACAGCAGCGCCCCCGGCTCCTTCGACTCCACCGCCGACGGGGCGATCGCCACCCGCGCCGCCACCATCAGCTTCCCGCCGACGTCCACCACCGTCACCAGCATCGTCGGCCCCACCGCCACCGACAGCCGCCGCGACGACGACTTCAGCACCGGATCCTCCGCCGTCACGACCCCGCTGCAGCTCCGGATCCCGTCCGCCGACGCCGCGTCGTCCTCCGCCGCCGACGACGCCCCGCCGCCCGTCGACCCCGCCGACACCGTCATCGTCACGCCGCCGCCCTTCGCCGCGCGCGGCGCCTTCCGCGCCACCGGCGCCGGCTCCGGCGACGACGCGCACGCCGCCCCCATCACCACGAGGGACAGGAGGGCGATCGTCGCGACAGGCTTCGTCAGGTGGCTCATGAGAGCATAGAGGCCACGCGAGCCCCCACCCGTCAAGTCAACCAACGTGAAGTTGGAACAACCGTTGGATCCCGTCATCTCCGACCTCCGCGCCCACTCTCACGGCGCCGCCGCGCGCTCCCAAACGAGCGCGTCGCCCTCGTACTCCACCGCCGTCCCGTGCGTCCCCCGCGACAACCGCCGCACCGGGTCCAACACGTGCCGCGCCTCCGCCCCCGTCACCGGCGCCGGCGGGCTCGACGGGTCCTTGATGAGGAACGGCCGCACCACGAGCCGCTCCACCCGCCACCGCGCGTCCCCACCCCGCCCCATCTCGAGATCGAATAGCGCCGTCTCCCGCCCATACAAATCGCGCATGTCGAAGATCAGGTTCCCCATCCCGTACACGATGAACCCGTCCCCATACGCCTCCACCGCCTGCAGGATGTGCGCGTGGTGCCCGAGCACCAGATCCGCCCCCGCCTCCACCACCGCGTGCGCGATCGCCTGATACCGCTTCCCCACCGGCCGCTCGCCCCCCGACCCCCAGTGCAGGCTCACCCACACCGTGTCGACGCGCCCCGACTCCCGCAGCGCCCGCACCCGCGGCGGCAGCTCGGCCAGCATCTGGTCCATCGTCAGGTACGCGACGGACAGCCGCTCCCCAGGCCGCGGCGACCCACGGTTCCGCTTCGCCGTCGCCGCGATGATCCCGATCCGCACCCCGCCCCGCTCGAACACCACCGGCGCGAGCGGATCCCCCTCGGCGCTCGTCCCGACCGCCACGATCCCGGCCGCCCCGAGGTGCCGCAGCGTGTCCGCGAGCCCCTCCTCGCCGATGTCCTCCGCGTGGTTGTTCGCCGTGCTCACCACGTCGATCCCCGCCGCCACCAGCGCGGCCACGCTCGAGCTCGGCGCCCGGAACTTCAGGTCGAAGCCGAAGTAGCGCCGGATCACCTTAGGCTCCACGTCCGTCACCGGCGTCTCGAGGTTCAGGAACGCCACGTCCGCCTCGCGGAACCACGGCCGGATGTGCTCGAACGGGTCCGGCCCCCCCGCGAACCGCAGCCCGCCCCGCAGATAGCGCCCGAAGATGATGTCGCCCCCCGCGACCACCCGCAGCCGCTCCGGCGGCACCTCCAGCTCACGCCGCGCGAGCGCCGCCTCGGCCACCCCCTCGGCGCCACGCCGCCCCGCGAGCGCCACGTCCGCCCGCCGCTCCACGACCACCGGCGCCGCCGGCGGCGCCGACGCGCACCCCGCCACGAGCGCCGAGAGCGCGAGCCCCAGCAGCCAGCGCCCCCAGCCATGCTGCACTGCACAACGATTCCGATCCGCTCGACAAGCCACTATCAGGCGCGCTCCCTTCGCAACTGCACATCACGTACGTTTCGTGCGCAGGAGCATAGCCCGAGAGCGCCGCGCGCGCCCGAAAGCGCGCACGACCCACGCCCGGCGGCGGCCATCCGGCTACTCGGCGGACTTCGCGTTCGCGGTCAGCGCCCCGGCGATCCCCCCCGCGATGAGGTTCCGCGCCAGATCCTTCAGGAACGTCTTCATCGTCATCTTCTCCGGGTCCGTGACCGCGGTCAGCGTATCCGAGAGGATCCCACGGAACGCCCGGTTGAACGACCCGTTCAGCACCTTCAGCACGGCCTCCTCGGTGATCTTCCGGCCGAGCTGCTTGCTCAGCTGCGTCGCGAGCGGACCGGCCACGCGCCCGGCGACCATCCCCGCCACGGGGCCCGCCACGACCGCCGCCGCGCCCTCGTACAGCATCGCCTTGCCGAGCTCGTCGAAGCTGAAGTCCTCGCGCAGCCCGAACGCCATCTCGCTCCCCTGCTTCGCGACGTTCGACGTCCGCGCCGTCGCCATCGCCGCGACGACGCCCGCCGCGGTCTTCGCCGTCCCCGCGGCCGCGGTCGCGCTCAACCCGGCCTCCGTGGCGATCGGCACGAGCATCGGCGCGAGCGTCGCCGTGAGGCACGCGCCGGCGATCGTGAAGCTCACCGCCGCCGTCACCTTGAGCGCGGTGATCCCGAAGCTCACCCCCTTGATCACGCCCTCGTGGTAGGCGCGCATCACCTCGACGGTCTTGTTGATGACCGCCTCACCCTGCTCGATGGCGTCGTAGGTCTTCCGCAGCCCCTTGACCCCCTTGCCCTTCGCGGCGTTCGTCGCCGTCTTCGCCGCCGCGCCGGCCTTCTGGATGACGGCGCGCGGCGGCAGCTCGACGCGCCCGAGGTGCTCGGCGATCCACGCGACGACGCGCTGGTCCTTGTTGAGCTCCTTGAAGTGGTCGTAGAGGATCTCCGCCTCCTTGGCCTTCGCGGCCATCTCGGCGACGGGTCCTCGCGCGAGCGCGCGCAGCCGCTCCGTGCAGCTCTCCTCGTAGCGCGACTCCGGGACCTTCACCGTGACGCCGTTCTCCTCCCAGCTGTAGTACGGCAGCTGCTGGTACTGCGGCTCCGCTGGGGCGCTCGGCTCGACCTCGAACTCGCTCTCCGCCTCCGCGGCCGGCACGAAGCCGTCCGCCAGCGGCCCGAACGTCGGCTCCTCGCGCTGCACCGCCGCCCCGCCGCCGCCGCCGCTCCCGGCGAGCTCGTCGAGGCACGACTCGGCGGACTTCCCCTGCACGACCAGGTCCGCGACGCGGTCCGCGTGCCGCTCGTAGACGTCCCCCGAGCGCCCGACCCCACCGTAGAGCGAGACGCCCGCGCGCTGCTGCACCACGTGCGCCGCCTCGTGCGCCGCCGTGTGGAGCGACGGCCCCCCCGAGAACCCGACGCGGTCGCCGGTCGCGTAGGCGCTCGCGCCGATCGCCCGGCTCGCCGCGGCCGCCGGCCCGCCGACCTGCGCGCGCACCCCGGACACGTCGTGCCGCCCGAAGCTCGCCTGGATCGCCGCGAGGTGCGGCAGCGGCGCGCTCGCGCCTCTCACGCCCTCGCTCGCCGCGCCCTGCACGCCGCCCGCGGCCGGAGACAGCGCCCGCTCCTGCGCCTCGAACGACGCGTGGTCGCGCGCCGCCCGCAGCTGGAGGCCGCGCCGCGCGTCGGCGGCGGCGTGGTTCGGCGCGCTCGTGGGGGCGGCGGCACGGATGTCGGACTTCGCGGCGTACATGGATCCTCCGCGAGGCGTGCTCGTTCGTTCTTCGCTGTGCCTCGTGAGGGGCAAGTGACGCGACGGCGGATCCGGTTCACGAGAAAGTGCACCCACCGCGCGGCCAATTTCGATCAAATGAAATATTACCGCCCGTCGACCGCGCCGATAGACCCAACCGCGCCGTGGCCCGTCGTAGCCGGGTCGCCCGGCCCCCCGCACGGGGTCCGGTTGACCGCGAACCGACTTGGAACGAGGCTCGTGACGTCAGGAACTCAGCACCAGGAGAGCCCCCGATGACTCGCCGACGCGCGCTGTTGCCACTCTGCGCCGCCACCATCGCCCTCGCGGCCTGTGGCGGCACCCCCGGGACCACCACCGACAACCCCGACGCCCGCACCTCGCCGCGCATCGCCGGCGGCGGCGACGACGGCCTCGAGGGCCCGCTCGCCAACGCCCCCGGCGCCGGCCTCGTGTGGAAGGTCTCCGAGGGGAACCCGCCCCCCGAGGGCGAGATCCTCCCGCCCGCCCCGGCGACCCCGCTCCCCGACGCCGACACCCAGAAGCTCCTCGCCCGCCTCCCGGCCGTCGACGCGAAGGCCGGCGACCAGCAGGACTTCGCCCTCCGCCCCGCGTCGCAGCCGCCTCCGAAGCCGGGCTCCACCGTCGAGACCCCGTTCCCGCCGCCCGTCGCCCCCGACGTCGCCGCCACGGCCGACAACGGTGAGCCCAAGGTCCTCCGCTACTCGCCCGAGGGCGACGTCCCGCTCGGCCCGCGCGTGAGCGTCACCTTCGCGACCCCGATGGTCGCCGTGACCTCCCACGAGGAGCTCGCGAAGACCAAGCCGCCCGTGAACATCACCCCGGCCATGGACGGCGTCTGGCGCTGGGTCGGCACCAAGACCGTCTTCTTCGAGCCCGGCGAGCGCGTCCCGATGGCGACGCACTACACCGTCGAGGTCCCGGCCGGCACGAAGGACGCGAACGGCAAGGTCATCCAGAACGCCACGACCTGGAAGTTCTCGACCCCGCCGCCCTCCGTGCGCTCCTTCAGCCCCGGCGGCGACGACGTCGCCCTCCGCCCCGACATCACCGCCGTCTTCGATCAGCGCGTCGACGAGGCCGCCGTCCTCGCGAAGACCAAGCTCACCGCGAACGGCCAGGACGTCCCCTTCGAGCCGCTCCCGGCCGACGCCGACGCCAGGAAGGAGCTCGCCAAGAACAAGGACATCGCCGGCCGCTGGATCGCCATCCGCCCGAAGCAGGACCTCCCGAAGGACGCGAGCATCGTCGTCACCTTCGACACGGGGACCCCGTCGGCCGAGGGCCCGCGCGCGACCGAGGCGCCCATCACGCAGTCCTTCCGCACCTACGGCCCCTTCAAGGTGCGCGAGCACCGCTGCGGCTGGGGCCGCGAGTGCCGCCCCGGGCAGCCCTTCACCATCAACTTCACGAACTCCATCGACGAGGACGCGCTCGACCCGGCGCAGATCACGGTCACGCCGGCCATCGAGGGCCTCGAGGTCGAGACCTGGGGCAACACGATGTCCCTCCGCGGCCTCACGCGCGGCCGCACGACCTACACCGTCAAGCTCTCCCCGGAGCTGAAGGACATCTACGGCCAGAAGCTCGGGAAGTCCGACGAGCTCGAGTTCGAGGTCGGCGACAGCCCGAAGATGCTGTCCGCGCCGGACGCCGGCATGGTCGTCCTCGACCCGAACGCGAAGAAGGCGCGCTTCTCGGTCTACACGATCAACTACGACGAGGTGCGGCTCGAGCTCTACAAGGTCGCCCCCACCGACTGGTCCGCCTACACCAACTACCTCCAGCACCGCTTCGACCGCGACCGCCCCGCGCAGCCGCCCGGGACGCGCGCCTTCGCCGGCGACGTCGTCACGAAGGGCGAGGCCGACCGCCTGACCGAGGTCCCGCTCGATCTCACGCCCGCGCTCACCGACGGGCGCGGCCAGGTGCTCCTCGTCGTCAAGCCCATCGGCGCCCAGGACGAGTGGGCCGAGCGCCGCCAGACCGTCGTCGCCTGGGTGCAGGTCACGCAGATCGGCCTCGACGCCTTCGCCGACCAGGACGAGCTCATCGCCTTCGCGAGCGCCCTCACCGACGGCAAGCCCCTCGCGGGCGTCGAGCTCGAGCTCACGCCGCCCGGCACGAAGGTCACGACCGGCCAGGACGGCCTCGCGCGCGTCGACCTGCCGACCGCCGCCGGGAACCAGCTCCTCATCGCGAAGCTCGGCGCGGACGTCGCCTTCCTCCCGGACAGCGACTACACGTGGTCGTCGAGCGGCCAGTGGGTCAAGCGCCCCCTGAAGGACAGCATCCGCTGGATGGTCTTCGACGACCGCCGCCTCTACCGCCCGAAGGAGGCCGTGTCGCTCAAGGGCTGGCTCCGCCTCTACGAGAGCGGTGAGAAGGGCGGCGTCGGCGCCCTCCCGGCCGGCGCCGTGCAGCAGGTGAGGTACACGGTCGTCGGCCCGCGCGGCAACGAGCTCAAGAAGGGCGAGGTCCAGGTCGACCGCTACGGCGGCTTCGACCTCCGCTTCGACCTCCCCGACACGCCGAACCTCGGCTGGGCGCGGATCGAGCTCGACACCGGCGCCGATCCGAAGCGCCTCGACGGCGGCTCGTACCAGCACAGCTTCCAGATCGAGGAGTTCCGGCGGCCGGAGTTCGAGGTGTCCGCGCGCGCGTCCGAGGGCCCGCACCTCGTGGGCGGCCACGCGACGATGACGGTGAACGCGAGCTACTTCGCGGGTGGCCCCCTCCCGAACGCCGAGGTGCGCTGGATCGTCAACGCCTCGCCCGGCTGGTTCACCCCGCCGAACCAGGGCGACTTCAGCTTCGGGACGTGGATCCCCTGGTGGTCGCGCGAGCCGTGGGGCGGCCCCGGCGGCGACGGCAGCCAGTCGCAGGTGTTCGAGGGGCAGACCGACGCCTCCGGCGCGCACACGGTGCGCCTCGACTTCAGCTCGGTCGATCCGCCGCGCCCGATGACGCTCACCGGCGAAGCCACGGTCACCGACGTGAACCGGCAGGCCTGGAGCGCGAACGCGAGCGTCCTCGTGCACCCGGCGAACCACTACGTCGGGCTCCGCACGCCGAAGAGCTTCGTGCAGCCCGAGGAGCCCGTCACCATCGAGGCGATCGTCGCCAACATCGACGGCCAGCGCCTCGAGGGCTCGAAGATCCACGTCGAGATGGTGCGCCTCGCGTGGAAGAAGCAGAAGAAGGCCGGCTGGGTGCAGATCGAGACCGACTCGCAGACGTGCGAGCTCGTGAGCGCGAAGGACCCCGTCAGCTGCAAGCTCGTCCCGAAGGCGGGCGGACAGCACACCATCCGCGCCACCATCACCGACGGCGAGCAGCGGAAGAACCAGTCGACGCTCTCGGTGTGGGTGCCGGGCGGCGAGCAGCCGGTGAGCAAGCGCCTCGAGCAGGAGGAGATCCAGCTCATCCCGTCGCAGAAGGAGTACAAGCCGGGCGACACGGCGGAGGTGCTGGTGCAGGCGCCCTTCTTCCCGTGCGACGGCGTCGTGCGCGTCGGCCGCGTCGGCACCGTCGAGAGCTACGAGATCCACCTCGACGGGCCCTCGTACACCGTGAAGGTGCCGATCGAGGCGTGGATGGTCCCCGACATCACCGTGCACGTGGACCTCTCCGGCGCGCGCGAGCGCACGGACGACGACGGCAAGCCCATCCCCGACGTGCCGAAGCGCCCCGCGTTCGCGAGCGGCAGCATCACGCTGCGGGTGCCGCCCGAGATCAAGCGCCTGAACGTGGACGTCGCGCCGGCCGACCCGAAGGTCTCGCCGGGCGCCGACACGAAGGTTGCGCTCACGGTCACGGGCGCCGACGGCAAGCCGGCCGCCGACACGCAGCTGGCCGTGGTGGTCGTGGACGAGGCGGTGCTCGCGCTCACAGGCTACAAGATCCCCGATCCCGTCGGCGTCTTCTACACGGTGCGCGGCGACTCGACGACGGCGCGGAAGCTCCGCGAGAAGGTGCTCATCGCCTCGGTGAGCGACCTCCTCGCCGCCGCCGACAAGGCCGGCGCCGAGCGGGAGGAGGCCGACGAGATGGCGAAGGCCGAGGAGATGCCGGCGCCCTCGGCCGCCGCGGCGGAGCCGCGCGCGATGGCGAAGATGGCCGCCGACGACGCGCCGGGCGAGGGCGGCGGCGGCGACGCGTCGAAGCCGATCGCGGTGCGGAAGAACTTCGACCCGCTCGCGGTCTTCGCCCCGTCGGTCGTCACGGACGCCGCCGGGAAGGCGACCGTCGACCTGAAGCTCCCCGACAACCTCACGCGCTACCGCGTGATGGTGGTCGCCGTGAACGGCAACGACCGCTTCGGGAGCGGCGAGAGCGCGATCACGGCGCGCCTGCCGCTGATGGTGCGCATGTCGCCGCCGCGCTTCCTGAACTTCGGCGACCGCTTCGAGCTGCCGGTGGTCGTGCAGAACCAGACCGACGCGCCGATGGACGTGCAGGTCGCGGTGCGGGCGACGAACGCAACGCTCACGGCGGGCGCGGGGCGCGCGGTGACGGTGCCGGCGAACGACCGCGTGGAGGTGCGCTTCCCGGTCGCGGCCGAGATGGCGGGCACGGCGCGCTTCCAGGCGGGCGCGGCGGCGGGCGCCGAGGCGGACGCGGCCGAGGTGTCGCTCCCGGTGTGGACGCCGGCGACGACCGAGGCGTTCGCGACCTACGGCGAGGTCGACCAGGGCGGCGTGAAGCAGCCCGTGCGCACGCCGGGCGAGGTGTGGCCGCAGTTCGGCGGGCTCGACATCACGACGTCGTCGACGCAGCTGCAGGCGCTCACGGACGCCGTGCTCTACTTGCAGAGCTACCCGTTCGAGTGCGCGGAGCAGGTGTCGTCGCGGATCCTCTCGGTCGCGGCGCTGAAGGACGTGCTGACGGCGTTCAAGGCGCCGGGGGTGCCGTCGCCGGAGGCGATGATGGCGTCGGTGTCGCGCGACATGGACAAGCTCCGCGGGATGCAGAACGACGACGGCGGCTGGGGCTTCTGGCGCCGCTACGAGAAGTCGTGGCCGTTCCTGACGGTGCACGTGACGCACGCGCTCGCGCGGGCGAAGAACAAGGGCTTCGAGGTGAAGGAGGACATGCTCTCGGAGGCGACCTACTACCTCGAGACGATCGAGCAGCGCTTCGAGCCGGAGTACCCGGAGTCGGTGAAGCGGGCGATCCGCGCGTACGCGCTGTACGTGCTCGACCGGCTCGGGAAGAAGAACCCGGCGAAGGCGCGGGCGATCGTGAGCGAGGGGGGCGGGCTCGACAAGCTCGGGCTCGAGACGGTGGGCTGGCTCTACCCGGTGTTCATGGGCGCGCAGGGCTACGAGGCGGACCTCGAGGCGGTGCGGAAGCTGCTCGGGAACTCGGTGACGGAGACGGCGGGCAACGCGCACTTCGTGACGGGCTACTCGGACGGGGCGTACCTGCTCCTCCACAGCGACCGGCGCGTGGACGCGATCCTGCTCGAGGACCTCATCGCGGACCAGCCGAAGAGCGACCTCATCACGAAGATCGTGCGCGGGCTGCTCGCGCACCGGACGAAGGGGCGCTGGGCGAACACGCAGGAGAGCGCGTGGGTGTTGCTGGCGCTCGACACGTACTTCAACACCTACGAGAAGGTGGAGCCGAACTTCGTGGCGAGCGTGTGGCTGGGCGACCAGTTCGCGGGGCAGCACGAGTTCAAGGGGCGGACGACGGAGGAGCACGAGGTGAAGGTGCCGATGAGCTGGCTCGCCGCGAAGGAGGGCCCGCAGGACCTCGTGGTCGCGAAGAAGGGCGAGGGGCGGCTCTACTATCGGCTGGGGATGCGCTACGCGCCGAAGGACCTGAAGCTCGCGCCGGCGGACCACGGGTTCGTGGTGGAGCGGCGGTACGAGGCGGTGGACGACACGGCGGACGTGAAGCGCGGCGACGACGGGCGCTACACGGTGAAGGCGGGCGCGACCGTGAAGGTGACGGTGACGATGGTGGCGCCGGAGCGGCGCTACCACGTGGCGCTGGTGGACCCGATGCCGGCGGGCTTCGAGGCGCTGAACCCGGCGCTCAAGGGGACGGCCGGGGTGGCGCCGCAGAGCGGCGGCGGCGAGGACGACGAGGACGGCGGTGAGGGCCCGATGTACCGCGGCCGCTGGTGGTGGTGGGGCCCGTGGTACGAGCACCAGAACCTGCGCGACGAGCGGGCGGAGGCGTTCACGTCGCTCCTCTGGGACGGCGTCTACACCTACACGTACTACGCGCGGGCGACGACGCCGGGCGACTTCGTGGTGCCGCCGCCGAAGGCCGAGGAGATGTACACGCCCGAGACGTTCGGGCGCGGGCAGACGGACTTCGTCACGGTGAAGTAGGGCGAGCGGGCGGCGCGGAGGCCGAGCGCGCCTCGGTCTCCGCGCGTCGCCCGGTCAGGAGGCGGCGCAGAGCGCGACGAGGTTCGCCACGAGCGCGGCGACGCCAGGCTGCTTCTCCGCGACACAGTCACGGAGCGCGGGCGTCTTGTCCTCGTAGAGGACCGTCGCGACGCGGGTCATTCGTCGGTGGGCGCCGGCTCGGCGACGACGCGGTCGAGGTAGCCACTCGCGCGGAGCTGCCCGAGGTCGCCGAACTCGTCGAGCCACCGCGGGAGCTCGGCGGGGTCGAGGCGCGAGACCACCGCCTTGCCGCCTTCGAGGCTGCAGACGCGGACGGCGTCGGCGGGGTCGTCGAGCATCGCGAGCACGCGGTCCGAGTGGGTCCCGATGACGACCTGCGGGGAGCCCGGGAGGTCCGTGAGGAGCCCCATCACGCGCCCGAGGAGCGCCGGGTGGAGGCGGAGCTCGGGCTCGTCGATGGCGAGGAGCGAGCGGTCGCCGCCGAGGCGCGCCATGGCGACGTAGGCGAGCCAGGTGAGCTGGCCGTCGGAGAGGTTCGCCGCCGGGATCGGGTCGTCGGAGGACGTGAGCTTCAGGTAGAGCGCGCCGTGGCCGCTGCCGGGGTCGAGCGCGACGACCACGGTGTCGACGTGGTCTCCGAGGCCGAGCCGCACGAGGTCGAGGGTAGCGCCCCACTCGGCGCTCGGGCGGTTCTTGAGCTCGTGCCAAGCGCTCGTGAGGTTGAGGCCCAACGCGCTCAAGCGCCGCGTCGGCCGCAGAAGGCTCGGCTCACGAAGTGGCGCCCCTCTCTGGGTACTCGACGCCGCCCAGCCCGCGAGCGTGTCCAACCCGACGTGGACCTCGACTTTCTCGAGCAGAGCGCGGACTCGCGCCGCCGGAGAGCCTGACGGAGCGTCCTTCGCGTTCGAGCCTTCGTGCGCGAGAAACGAGACGTCGCTTGGGAGGGGAGGCCCGATGTCGACGGCGGCGACCCCGTCGCGCTCGACCATCGTGCGGGTCTCGGTCGGGCTTCTGACGACGAGCGGCGGCACCGAGAAGTCTGAGAGCTCGAGGGCCTCGTGGCCGAAGACGGCTCCACCACCCTGACGACGCAGGACGACGCCATAGCGAAGCGCGGCGGGATCTGCGGTGTCGTCCCGAAACTCCACCGTCAGGGCGAGTTCCGAGGCCCCGCTCCGCAACATGCCCGGCATCCCCCGGTGGATGTTGTAGAACTGCCCATGAAGCGTTGCTCCGGCACCCGCCGCAGGAGCTCGAGGCACTCGATGACGGTGCTCTTGCCTGCGCCGTTCTCGCCGATGAGCACCGTCACGCCGGCGCTCAGGTCGATCGTCACGTCCTCGAAGGCGCGGACGTTCTGGATGCGGAGGCGGGTGATGCGGTCCATGGCCCTGCTCTCGGAGACGCCTCAGTCGTAGCAGCGCCGGCGCGACGCGGTCAACGTGCGCGCCGGCCGCCTCAGTCCACGACCAGCGCCGCGTAGACCTGCCCCGAGTCGACCGCGAGCGCCCCCTCCGTCGCCGGCACCGTCACGAGCGTCTCGGCGCTCGCCGCGTTCCCGTCGGCGTCCCGGGCGACCACCGCCACGAGGACCACGCGCCCGTCGCCGTCGTCGGCCCGCTCGGCCCTCACGAGGAGCCCGCGCGCGCCCGCCTGCACCACCGCCGCCCCGCGCGGCCCCGCCGGCTCGTCGCTCGTCGCCCGCACCGCGAACGTCGGCGACGGGTCGCAGTTGTCGACCACCGTCACCTTGAGCCCCGGGTCGACGAGCTCCCGCCCCGGCGGCCACAGCACCGGCCGCTTCACGCCCGCCATCACGATCGGCGGCGTCGCGTCGACCACCTCGACCTCCACCGTGTCGCGCGACCGCGCCCCCGCCGCGTCCGTCACCTCGAGCTCCACCTCGTACGCCCCGAGCCCGAGCCGCACCGTCGCCCGCGCCCCGCGCGCCGCCTCCTCGCCGTCGACCCGCCACACGTAGGCGAGCCCGCCCTCGCCCGCCGAGCCCGTCCCGTCGAGCGGCACCGCCGCCACGCACTCCCCGTCGACCTCGACCACCTCCGGCACCTCGGCGACCGCCTCGAGCCGCGGCCGCGCCGCCACCACGACCTCCGCGCGCGCCTCGACCGGCCTCACCACGCGCGCCTCCGCCGGCCGCAGCCCCGGGTGCGTCACCGGCGCCGACGCCGCCGCCACCGCGACCACCGGCGCCCTCGCGGCCACCCGCTCGGCCGGCGCCTCGTCGAGCGCGAAGAGCCCGAGCACCGCGAGGGCGACGAGCGCCGCGAGCCACGCGAACAGCCTCGCGCCGACGCCTGGACGCGACGCGCGAGCCCGCGGCGCGCGCGCCGCGAGATGGGGATGTCGAGGTGTCATGTCGGGAAGAGACGAGGTCGCCGGGAGTGGGTCCGGCCTCTTCACGGTGCGTGTAATCGCGGGTCCGGGTCAACGACGATCGTCGCCCCCTGTCACCGCGCGCGGCTCGGCGCTTGACCCTCCCGCGGCGCTCGCGATAGTGGCGGTCTCCGGCGCGCCGCCCCCGGCCGCGCCCCCGCCCCCACCGGAGACGCCGCCATGGCCGAGCTGGCCGCCCGCCCCGACTTCCGCGTCGCCCTCGAGCGCGGCGACGTCATCCTCTTCGACGGCGCCATGGGGACCACCCTCTACGCGCGCGGCGTCTTCATCAACCGCCCGTTCGAGGAGCTCAACCTCACGCAGCCCGACGTCGTCCGCGACGTCCACGCCGCCTACCTCGACGCCGGCGCCGACGTCCTCGAGACCAACACCTTCACCGCCAACCGCTTCCGCCTCTCGCCCCACGGGCTCGAGGGGCAGGTCGCCGAGATCAACCGCGCCGGCGTCGAGCTCGCCCGCTCCGCCGCGAGCGGCCGCGCCTGGGTCGCCGGCGCCATGGGCCCCCTCGGCGTCCGCATCGAGCCCTTCGGCCCCATCGCCAAGGACGAGGCCGCCGAGGTCTTCACCGAGCAGGCGCAGGCCCTCGCCGACGCCGGCGTCGACCTCTTCGTCCTCGAGACCTTCAGCCACCTCCCCGAGATCCTCGTCGCCGTCCGCGCCATCCGCGCCATCTCGAGCCTCCCCATCGTCGCCCAGGTCGCCGTCGGCGCGGGCGGCCTCACGCGCGAGGGCGTCAAGGCCGGCGAGGCCGCAACAAAGCTCGCCGACGCCGGCGCCGACGTCGTCGGCGTCAACTGCAGCGACGCCCTCTCCACCCTCTCCGCCCTCGCCGGCATGCGCTCCGCCGTCGACGTCCCCCTCTCCTGCCAGCCCAACGCCGGCACCGTCCGCGACGTCGAGGGCCGCAAGCTCTACCTCGGCTCCCCCGAGTACTTCGTCGCCTGGGGGCGCCGCGCCGTCGGCCTCGGCACCCGCCTCCTCGGCGGCTGCTGCGGCACCGGCCCCGAGCACATCCGCGCCCTGCGCACCGTCCTCGGCGAGGTCGCCCCCGTCGTCCCCCACGAGAAGCTCGCCCGCATCCCGCACCGCACAACGGGCGCAGAGCCAGTCCCCACCGAAGAGAAGTCCGTCATCTCTGCTGCACTGCACAATGGCCGCTTCGTGACCGCGGTCGAGGTGCCGCCGGTCCGCGGCTGGGAGACGGACGACCTCCAGCGCGCCGCGCGGCAGCTCGCGCTCGCCGGGGTCACGGCGATGACCATCCCCGAGGGGCCGGGCGCCATCGCGCACCTGCCGCCGTTCGCGCAGGCGGAGCTCTGCCGGCGCGCGGGCGTCGCCGCCATCATCCACTACTCGGCGCGCGGCCGGCGCCTCCTGCGGATGCAGTCGGACCTCCTCGGCGCGGCGTCGTCGGGGGTGACCGATCTCCTGCTCATCACGGGCGACCCGATGTCCCCCGGGTCCGAGCAGGACACGCTGCCGGACCTCGAGGTCGACAGCATCGGCCTCGTGAACCTGGTCGCGCGCCTGAACCACGGTGAGGACGTCGGCGGCAACGCCATCGGCCGCCCCACGGGCTTCCACATCGGCGTGCACCTCGACCCGACGGCGTTCGACGCCGAGCGTGAGAAGTCCCGCTATTTCTGGAAGGTCGACGCGGGCGCGGAGTACGCGATCACGGGGCCCGTGTTCGACCCGGAGGTGCTCGCGCGCTGCGTCGCCGCGCTGCCGGCGCCGAAGGGGCGGAAGACGCCGGTCATCGCGACCATCTGGCCGCTCACGAGCGCGACGCAGGCGGAGCTCTTCGAGCACCAGCGCTCGGCGGTGCCGGTGCCGGCGCCGCTCGTGGAGCGGATGCGCGCCGCGGAGGCGGCCGGCACGGAGGAGTCCGAGGGGCTCCTCATCGCGCGCGAGCTCGTGGCGGCGGTGCGGCCGCTCGTGCAGGGGATCCAGGTGGTCGCGCCGAACGGCCGCGTGGACCTGGCGCTCCAGGTGCTCGAGGCCGCGCGCGCCTGAGGGTCAGTCCGCGGTGACGCGGGCCCACTCGGCGCCGAGCCCGCGCGCGCGGACCCACCCCTCGATCTGCGCGCGATCGACGTCGTCGCCGAGCGCGAGGAGCATGGCGCGGACGTCGCGCACGTGCTTCTCGGAGCCGCCCTCGCGAAGGTACTCGAGCTTCCGCACCACGACGTACTCGGGCGGCGCGAGCCAGAACTCGGCGCCCTCCCGCCCCGCCCGGCGTCGATGGTCGAAGGCCCACGCGTGCAGAGGTCCGCGATCCGTGAGGTAGACGTCGGCTTTGAAGCCGGTGGCGTGGTGGATCAGGTTGAAGTGCCCGTGCAGCGGGCGCCTGAGCTCGACCCGGATCACCTCGGGCGGCGGGCAATAGAACGACTCACCCGGAAACGCCGCTTCGATGGACGCGACGTCCCGATCACCGAGCGTCACGACGAGGTCGACGTCGTGCGTCATGCGCGGCTCGCCGTAGGCGATGCTCGCGACCGATCCGGTGACGAAGTACGGCACCGCGAGCGCCTCGAGGGGTGCCGTGAACAGCGACGTCAGCTCAAGTGGTCGCAAGGAGGAAGATCTCCCGCACGGCGGCCTCGATCTCGTCCGCGGTCCAGTCGGGATGGCGGCGCCGCAGATAGTCCGCCTTGAGATCTCGAGCCTCCCAATACATCGCCATCGCGATCTCGATCTTCTCGGCGGGCGACATCCGGCGCCAAGCGGCGACCTGCGCGGGGTGGAACGGCTCATCCATCGGCGTCGATGCTATCACACGCCCACCCTCAGCTCACCCAGGTGTCCATGTTCGGGAGCTCGCCGCGGAGCGCGCGCGCGAACACCGGCGCCGCCTCGTCGAGCACCGCGGGCACCGTCGGGAACGCCGACGCCACCGGCATCAGCGCCGTCTCGTCCCCCGGCGACGCCGCCGCGCCCTGCCAGTAGAGGCGGTGGTCGAACGTCGCGGTCGGGTGCACGTGCCCGTCGTGGACGTGCACCGTCGGGAAGAAGAGGCGCGCCGCGTCGCGCGTGGGGAAGCGCAGCGCCATCGGGTGGATGGCGAGGCTCCGCGCGGGCGCGAGCCGGAACACGGCGAACCCGTGGTCGGCGTACTGCGGGAGCGACGCGAGGAAGCCCGGCGGCAGCCGGAAGCGCGCGTCGAGGCGGTCGAAGTCGCCAGCGGTCGGCACCCACGACGCCTCGAAGGCGCCGACCTTGTGCACGATGAGCGTCGCGCGCCCGACCCGCGGGACGAGGCCGCGAGCCCCCTTCGACGCTGGCGGCAGCACCGCGAAGAGGCGCTCGAGGCGCGTGAAGAAGTCCGCGTGCGCCGAGAGGTCGACGAAGGCGACGCTGTCCTCGCGCGCCGGCAGCGCGACCGGGAGCGGCAGGATCATCGCCACCTCGTGGGCCGTCGTGAGCTCCATCTGGTACACGAGCGTCTGCCAGCCGGGCCGCTCCCGGCGCGCGAAGATCCGCGTCCGGGCGACCTCCACCGACGAGGACGCCGAGCGCGGGTGGAGGAGCCGCTGCCAGAGCGACACGGGGCGAGCGACGGCGGAGAAGCAGCACATGGCGGGCTCGAAGTTACCACGCCTCCGCGCGGCCGCGGTACTGGCGGCGCCGCGCCCCATCGTGAATCCTTCCGCGCCGCCCGACGTATAACCCTCTCGCCCACGCGCCCGACCAGGAACCGCCATGCACCGCCCCCTCCTCGCGCTCGCTCTCCTCGCCGTCGCCTTCGCCGCCCCGGCCGCCTCCGCGGCCCCGCCGAAGGCCGACTGCACCACCGCCTACGGCAAGACCGCCTGCGGCTACGACTGCGTCGCCGCCTACGGCGACGTGCGCTGCGCCGACGCCCCCTGGGGCGCCTGCCTCGCCGCCTACGGCAAGGTCGTCTGCGGCCCGGGCGGCCGCGCCGCGCGCCGCGACATGCCGAAGGCCACCTGCCAGGCGGCCTACGGCGACATCGCCTGCGGCTACGGCTGCGTCGCGGCCTACGGCGAGGTCCGGTGCAGCGCCGACCCCGACGGCGCCTGCGTCGCCGCCTACGGGAAGGTCACCTGCAGCGGCCCGCCCGAGCGCGACCACGGCCACCACGACGACCACGACCGTCACCACCGCCGCGACGGCGGCGGCGCGAAGCAGGAGTGCAAGTCCGCCTATGGGAAGACCGCGTGCGGCTACGCCTGCGTCGCCGCCTACGGCGACGTGCGCTGCGCGCGCAGCCCCGACGGGGTCTGCACCGCGGCGTACGGCAAGATCACCTGCTCGGGCGACTGACTACGGCGCGCCGTGATGACGGCGGCGCCCCCGCGGCGCCACGCTGTGCGAAAAGGCCCGCACGCCGGCCATTGACGCGCCCCCGCGCCGCCTGGGAGAGTCGCCGCTCCCGTCACGCCCGGAGCCGCCCATGGTCGCCGCCCGCGAGCAGGAGCGCGTCGCCCAGGAGCCGATCGCGCCTCCTGAGCCCGCGCCCTTCGTCCCGATCCCCGTCCGCCCGCGCTTCTTCCAGGCGTCCGCCTTCTTCCCGATGCCGGTCGTGCTCCTCGCGACCCGCAACGCCGACGGCGCCGTCAACCTCGCCCCCTACAGCCTCTGCTTCCCGCAGGTCACGGCCGACGGGCACCGCATGGTGCTCGTCACGCGCTCGGCCTCGAAGACCGCCGCGAACCTCGCGCGCACGGGGCAGGTCGCCATCAACTTCATCCCGGATCGCGCGGACTACCTCGCCAACGTGAAGCTCCTCTCCGCCGCCGTCCCGACCGCCGAGAAGATGGCCCACAGCATCTTCACGCCCGTCCCGAGCGCCCGCGACGCCGGCGCCGACGGCACCGCCGCCCCGCCGCTCGTCCGCGAGGCCGTCCAGGTCTTCGAGTGCCGCCTCGTCTCCCGCGACGAGGGCACCGATCCCACCGAGCTGCGCTTCGTCCTCGACGTCGAGGCCGTGCAGATGTCCCCCTACTGGGCCAAGGTCCTCGAGGCCGGCGGCCAGGGCCCCCGCCTCCCCGTCGACTACGGCTTCCGCCGCGCCTCCGAGAGCTGGCTCTCGCGCCCCACCGTCAAGACCTTCGGCCCGCGCCTGCGCCCGCGCTTCGAGGTCACCGCCGACCGCCCGCCCGAGCAGGTCCTCGCCGACTTCCGCGCCGCCCTCGCGCGCCCCGACGCCCCGATCGTCGGCAAGATCCGCGGCGAGAACCTCCAGCTCGGCCTCCCGCCCGCCGAGGTCACGACCTGGTCGCCCTCCCTCGACCTCCACGTCGAGCCCCACGGGACCGGCGCCATCGTCCGCGGGCGCGTCGGCCCGCAGCCCCAGGTCTGGACGACCTTCATGTTCCTGCACCTCTTCATCGCGCTCTGTGGCCTCTCCGGCCTCATGTGGGGCATCGGCGCGGCCCTCGCGGGCGAGTCCGCGTGGCCCTGCTGGATCGCCCTCGCCGCCGCCTTCCTCAACGCCTTCGTCGCCGGCGCCGCCTTCATCGGCCAGGGCCTCGGCGCCGACCAGACCCACGAGCTGCGGAGCTTCGTCGACGACGTGCTCGGCGCCTGACCGTGCTAGGCTCGCGCCGTGGTCGAGCGCACCGACACCCCGGACCTCGCGAGCGCTGCGCTCGGCACCGCCGACACGCGCCCCGACGCCGCCGCGACGTCGCGCGACCGCGCCGAGCGCCTGATGGACGCCTTCGACGCCGCCGCCGACGCCACGCTGGCCGAGCGCGCCCGCATCCTCGCCGACCTCCGCGCCGAGGACGCCGCCCTCGCCGACGAGGTCGAGGCGCTCCTCGCCGCCGACCGCGGCGCCTCCCCCATCGACGGCCCCTCCCCCGCCGAGCGCGCCGTCGCCTTCGCCGCCGACGCCGTCGACCTCGACGACCCCGGCCCCATCGGCGGCTACCGCGTCATCCGCCGCGTCGGCAAGGGCGGCATGGGCGTCGTCTACGAGGCCGAGCAGGAGCAGCCGCGCCGCCGCGTCGCCCTCAAGGTCATCCGCGGCGCCTTCGCCGCCCCCGAGCTCGTCAAGCGCTTCGAGGTCGAGGCCCACGTCCTCGGCCGCCTCACCCACGACGGCATCGCGCGCGTCTACGCCGCCGACCTGAGCGCGCGCCCGCCCTACATCGTCATGGAGCTCATCGACGGGCTCCCCCTCGACGGCTTCGTCGCCACGCGCGGCCTCGATCTGCGCGCCCGCGTCGCCCTCCTCGCCGACGTCTGCGACGCCGTCCACCACGCGCACATGAGCGGCGTCGTCCACCGCGACCTGAAGCCCGGCAACATCCTCGTCACCGCCGACGGCCGCCCCAAGGTCCTCGACTTCGGCGTGGCGCGCGTCCTCGACCAGGACACCATCCACACCGGCCCCGCCGGCCAGATGACCGGCGCCGGCGACGTCGTCGGCACCCCCGCCTACATGAGCCCGGAGCAGGCCGTCGGCGACCGCGACGCGATCGACGCCCGGAGCGACGTCTACGCCCTCGGCGTCATCCTCTACGAGCTCGTCTGTGGCCGCGGCCCCTACGACGACGCCGGCCCCGCGCTCCTCGACGTCCTGACCGCCATCCGCGACGGCCGCGCCGTGCCGCTCACGAAGCGCGCGCGCGACGTCCCCGCCGACGTCGCCCTCATCGTCGCGACCGCCATGGCCCCCGAGCGCGAGCGCCGCTACGCCTCCGTCGCCGCCCTCGCCGACGACCTCCGCCGCTACCTCGCCGACCGCCCCATCGCCGCGCGCCCGCCGAGCGTCTGGTACGGCCTCCGGAAGCTCGCCCGCCGGAACCCGCTCCTCGTCGCGGCCGTCGCCGGCCTCTTCGCCGTGCTCGTCGGCGCCGTCGTCGTCGTCTCGGCGCTCTACGGCGAGGTCGACCAGGCCCGCGCCGTCGCCGAGGCCGCGGCGGCCGACGCGAGCGCCGCCAACGCGACCCTCCGCGAGCGCAACGCCGAGCTCGTGCTCGAGTCCGCGCGCGCCGCCCTCGACGCGAACCCGACCCTCGCCCTCGAGCGCCTCGCGGGCCTCGACCGGGCCGAGCTCCCCGCCGACGCGCCGATCTATCGCGACGCCTTCGCCGTCGCCTGGGACGCGACCTCCCGCGGCGTCGCCCGCGCCGTCTACGGCGGCGCCCGCGCCGAGGTGCGCTGGGTCGAGGCCCCGCCCGACGCCGCCTTCGTCGTGACCGCCGCGTTCGACGACACGATCCGCTGCTACGAGCCCGACGGCGCCCTCCGCTGGGCGCGCGCCCGCCCGGGTCATCGGCCCGCCTGGGTCCGCCTCGCGCCGGGCGGCGAGCTCGCCGCGTCGGGCGGCCACGACGGGGCGGTCGTCCTCTGGCGCGTCGCCGACGGCGCGGACGTCGTGCTCCCGGGGCGCCACGAGGGCAAGGTCCAGAGCGGCGCCTTCTCGGCCGACGGGCGCCTCCTCGCGACCTGCGGCGACGACGGCGCGCTCCGCCTCTGGGGCGTCGCCGCCGCGACCGGGCGCGTGCTCGTGAGGGACGGCGCCGTCTGCGAGCAGGTCGCGTGGTCGGGCGCCGAGGCCGCGCGACCGCTGCTCGCGGCGGCGCTCACGAGCGGGGGCGTCCGCCTCTGGGACCTCGCGGACGACGCCGGCGCCTGGGTCCTCGCGGGGCCGGCGGCCGTCGAGCGCGTCGCGGTCAGCCCCGACGGGCGCTGGGTGGCCGCGGGCGACGTCGCCGGAGAGGTGCGCGCCTGGTCGCGCGACGACGGCGCCACGCGCGCGCTCGCGCAGCACGCCGGCGACCTGAAGAGCGTGCTCTTCGCGGGCGACGACGCGGTCGTCTCGGCGGGGCGCGGCGGCGACGTCTTCCGGAGCCCGCTCGCCGGGCCGCGGCAGGCGCTGCTCCGCGGCGGCGCGCCGGTGCGGGCGCTCGCGGTCGACGCGCGCGGCGAGCTCGTGGCGGCCGGCGGCGACGACCGCGTGGTGCGCGTCTGGGACGGGCTCGGCACGGAGATCGGCGCCTTCCGCGGCCACGAGGGCATGGTCCGGCAGGTGGCGCTCGCCGGCGACCTCGTGCTCTCCGCGTCGAACGACGGCACCGCGCGCAGCTTCCGCCTCCACGCCTTCGGCCGCCGCCCGCTGGGCGCCCCGGGGCGCGCGCTCGCCTGGCTGCCCGCGCCGCGGCCCGTCGCGGCCTTCGTGACCGGCGGCGACGACGGCGCCGTCTGGCTCCACGGCATGACCCCGGGCCAGCGCACGCTCCTCGGCGGGCTCGGCGCGCCGGTCGAGGCCGTGACGACCGCGTCCGCCGCGCCGCCAGGCGCGCCGGCCATCGCGGCGGTGTCGTTCGACGGGCAGGTCGCGCTCTGGGACGCCGCCGGGCGACCGCGCGGGCGGCGCGCGCTCGCGGCGCGGCTCGAGGAGGTGGTCCTCGCGCCGGACGGGGCGTGGGTCGCGGGGCGCCGGACGCGCCGGCCATCCCGTGGTGGGATGGGCGCGACGGCGGTGAGGTCGTGGCGCTCAGAGGGCACGCGGGCGACGTGGAGCACGTGATCGTGACGACCTCGGGGGAGCTCTGGTCGGGCGCCGAGGACGGCGAGGTGAGGCGCTGGGCGCTCGCCCTGGGGCGCCGCCGGCGAGCGCGGTCGCGGGGCGCGGCGACGGGCCGGTGCGGGCGCTCGTGACGGCGGCCGGCGGGGCGGTCGCCGCGGGCTGGGAGTCGGGCGACGTCCTCGTCTGGCCCCTGGCGCCACGGAGCCGCGGCGTCATCACGGCGACGGCGCGGCGCTCGCCGTGGCGCTCTCCCCCGACGGCGACGTCGTCGCGGCCGGCGACAGCGAGGGCACGGTGCGCGTGTGGCGCGGCGGGCGCGAGGTCGCCGCGGTGGCCGGCGCCCCGGGGGCCCGGTCGCGGCGCTCGCGTGGCTCGGGAGCGCCGCCGACGGGGCGGCGCGGCTCGCCTCGGGCGGCGCCGACCGCACCGTGCGCCTCTATCGCGTCGGTGCTGAAGGCGTGGCCGACGCGGTCGTGATCCACGCGTGGGACGGGCCGCTGCGGGGGCTCGCGGTGTCGCCCGACGGGCGCTTCTTCGCGACCGTGGCGGACGAGCCGTGGGCGCAGCTGTGGCCGTCGGAGCTCCCGACGGGGGTCGCCGCGCGCGCGGCGGTCGAGGCGATGCTCGCGCGCGAGGCGGTGACGCTGCCCTGAGCGACGTCAGGGCGCGGCGGCCAGGGCCCTCTCGAGGGCGGGCTTGTCGAGGCCGCGGATGACCTCGCGCCCGTCGACGATGATGACGGGGATCGTGCTGAAGCGGCGCGGATCCTGGCCCGCCGCGCGGAGGCTCGCGTTCATGCGCTCGCGGCCGCCGTCGGTGTCGACGTCGACCTCGTCGAAGGGCACGCCCTTGCCCTTCAGGTAGCGCTCGGTGAGCTTGCAGGCGCCGCACCACTCGGCCCCGAAGACCTCCACCTTGTGCGCGGCGACGGCGACCGGCGCCGTGATGACGGCCGGCGCGGCGCCCTGCGTGGGCGCGGGTGGCGGCGTCGTCGCGGGCGGCGGCGTGCGCGGCGCGGGCGTCGCGAGGCCCAGGTCGCGGACGCGCCAGAAGAACGCGCCCCCGTCGAGCTCGACGCGCACCCCCGGGCAGCCGGAGCCGTCGACGCCGCCGAGCTCGAAGACGCGGGTCACCTCGCCGACCTCGGCCTCCATCGCGGGGGCCCAGTTCGCGTCGCCGTTGACGGCGCGGTGCTTCCCGAGGCGGACGAGCGTCCCGACGTCGATGGGCCCGTAGGTGTCCTCGCCGCGGCACTGCTGCGGGATGACGGCCGGATCCTCGATGACGACGGTCGGCGCCGCGCTCGCGCCCGGGAGCACGGTCGCGAGCGGCGGCGGCGAGGCCTCCTCCACCACGCCCGGGCCGACGACGACGTCGGGCGCCGGGGGAGCGACGGTCGGGGCGGGCTCGGCGGGCGGCTCCGGCCGCGCGCCGGGGAGCACGGCGGCGACGAACTCGTCGAGGCGCTTCGTGGCGACGGTCACGAAGGCGGCGACGTCGTCGACGGTGGTCGCGTCCCCGATGGTGAGGTCGGCCTCGAAGACGACGCGGTCCATGTCGTCCTCGCGCTCGAGGAAGACGCGCGCGCCGCGGTGCGACGCGTTCCAGCCGTTGAGCGTCTCGAAGCCGACGACCGCGGCGGGCACGACCTCGTCGTGGGAGAGGAGCCAGGTGTTGCCGGCGAGCACGAGGGAGAGCTCGTAGCCGGCGACGCCGAGCAGGACGTGGTCGGCGCCGCGCGGGGTGGCGTCGAGGCCGCGCTCGCCGAGGGCCTTCGCGAGCCCGATGGCGTCGAGGCCGCGGGCGCGCGCGGGAGCGGGGGGCGCCTTCGCGACGGGCGGCGCGACGACGACCGGCGGCGCGACGACAGGCGGCGCGACGACGGGCGGCGCGGCGGGAGGCGCCTCGGCCTCGGGGGCGTCGTCGGACACGCCGCAGGGCGTCCACGCGCCGGCGAGCCCGAGCTCCCAGCCGCCGCGGCCGTCCTCCCGCATCGCGAAGGCGAAGCGCTGCCCGCGGTCGGTCTCGATGGCGACGTTCCAGAGCCCGGGCCCGGTCGAGGCCCAGGTCGCGCCGGCCTCGATGGCCCGCGAGGCTCCCTTCGGCGTGACGCGCGCGGCGCTCGCCTCGACCTCGAGGGTGCCGCGCTCGGACTCGCAGACGAGCGACCGGCCGCTCGCGAGGGGAGCGCCGGAGGGCGCCGCCAGGGCGGCGGGCGCGGCGGCGAGGCCGAGCGAGGCTGCGAGGAGCGAGAGGGAGGTGGAGGTCCGTGTCCGGGGGCGAGCCATCGTCGGTGTCTCCTGCGCGCGCAGCGTCTTCGGTTTTTCAGGTCCCGGGGGGGCGTGGCGATCGTCGGGCGGCGCCACGAGAGGTCATGGACGGCGCGCGGCCGCGGTTGTTCACCCGCTCGCGCGAGGAATCGACGTCGTCGGCCTGGCAGGCCGCCCTGACGCGCGATCACCCCCTCCCCCGGCCCGCCGAGGCCGGGATCCGCCCTACCCGCGGAGGGCCCACCGTGGCATGGTGCGGCGCCCACGGACGACCCCACCGGAGGCCAGGATCATGACGAACGCGCGCACGGCGCTCCTCGCGCTCGCCCTCGCGGGCGCCGCGCTCTTCCTCGCGACGCCCGCGGCGCGGGCGCAGATCGTGAACACCCAGCCGCTGCTCTCGGCGATCTCCGAGGACGGCCTCACCGGCGAGCTCCGCGGCGCGCTCGACTGGCGCACGGGCAACATCGATCTCCTCCGCCTCTCGGGCGGGCTCCTGATGCTGTACCGCGCGCAGCCGCACACCATCATCTCGAGCTCGGAGATCGACTTCGGCCGGAAGTCCGGCGAGGACTTCCTCTTCAAGGTCTTCTCGCACCTCCGCTACCAGCTCTGGCTCACGGACGCGGTCACGTGGGAGGTCTACGGCCAGCTCACGCACGACCAGTTCAAGCGCCTCTCGCTGCGCGCCCTCGTCGGCACGGGGCCCCGCTTCACGCTCGTCCCCGGCCCGCTCGTGAGCCTCTACGCGGGCGTCTCCTACATGTACGAGCACGAGCGCTACTCGGAGGACGCGGCGCTGCCCGACTCCGGGGCCACGGAGGACAACCACCGCGCGTCGGTCTACCTGACCGGGCGCTTCCAGCTCGACGACTTCATCACGTTCGCCGACACCGTCTACTACCAGCCGCGCCTCGACGCCTTCGGCGACGACTACCGCATCCTGAACGAGACGCAGCTCGCGCTGAAGTTCGCGCGGAACCTGGCGATGAGCTTCACGGTGGCCATCGCCTACGACTCGAGCCCGCCGTCCACGGTCGAGACGCTCGACACGACCACGCTCGTGTCGCTCACCTGGGGTTTCTAGCGGGAGGGCCCGCGGGGCGGGCGCCATCGGACGCCGCGCCCCGCGGGGACCGCCGGTCGCCGTGGATCAGGGCGACGGCGGCATCAGCACGTGGTCGATGACGTGGATGACGCCGTTCCGCGCCCACACGTCGGTCGCCACCACCTCCGCCTCGGCGTTCAGGACGACCGCGCCGCCGTCGACCGCGATGCCGATCTGGTCGCCGCTCTTCATCGTCGCCTCGCTGAGCGTGACGGCGACCGCGGCCGGCACGACCCCATCGATCACGTGGTAGAGGAGCACGTCCGTGAGCGCCGCCGTGTCGGCGAGGAGCGCCTGGAGGGCGCCCGCGTCCACGAGCGCGAAGGCGTCGTCGGTCGGCGCGAACACGGTGAAGGGCCCGCCCGTGGTGAGGGTGTCGGCGAGACCCGCCGCCTGCACCGCGGTGAGCAGCGTCTCGAAGCGGTCGTCGCCCGCGACGATCGCGGCGATGGTCGGCGGCGGGGTGATGACCGTGTCGATGACGTGGACGACGCCGTTCCGGGCGCGCACGTCGGTCGCGACGATCGAGGCGCCCGCGAT
This sequence comes from Deltaproteobacteria bacterium, assembly GCA_020632715.1. Lineage (GTDB taxonomy): Bacteria > Myxococcota_A > UBA9042 > PHBI01 > PHBI01 > JACKFA01. Next base: position 154,837 of record JACKFA010000007.1, on the reverse strand, counting down.
GCGCGCGCCGTCCGAGACGGCGATGGGCGCGATGGCGCCGTTCAGCATGGTGAGGTACGTCACGCCCGTGACCTCGGCCGCGAGGTGACGGCCCGTGAGCGCGTGGTAGGTGAGCACGTCCGTGAGCGCCGCCTTGTCGGCGAGGAGCGCCTGGAGGTCGGCCTCGGGGATCTTCGCGAACGCCGCGTCGGTCGGCGCGAACACGGTGAACGGCCCGTCGCCGGCGAGCGCCTCCCCGAGCCCGGCGGCCTCCACGGCCGCGCGGAGCGTCGAGAAGTCCGGATCGGTCGCGACCAGCTCGGCGATCGTGGGCGGCGGCACGAGCACGCCGTCGATGACGTGGATGACGCCGTTGTCGGCCACGATGTCGGTGATGGTCACGTGGACCGTGCCGTTCAGGACGACGGCGCCGTCGACGACCTCGATCCCGATGGCGACGCCGTTCTTCGCGACGGCCTCGCTGAGCCCCACGACCTGTGAGGCCGTCACCTCGCCGTCGACGACGTGGTAGGTGAGGACGTCGGTGAGCGCCGCCTGATCGGCGAGCAGGGTGTCGAGCGTGCCCGCCGGGAGCGCCGCGAACGCGTCGTCGGTCGGCGCGAAGACGGTGAACGGCCCGTCGCCGGCGAGGGTGTCGCCGAGCCCGGCGGCCGCGACGGCGGTGGCGAGGGTCTCGAAGCGGTCGTCGGACGTGACGATGTCGGTGATCGTGTTCGACGGCGGCGGGTCGTCGGGCGGCAGGAGCACCGTGTCGATGACGTGGATGACGCCGTTCGACGCGACGACGTCGGCCGAGGTCACCGCGGCGGCGCCGTTCAGGACGACGGTGCCGTCGGCCTCGACCATCACGGGGACGGCCACGCCCAGGAGGGTCGCCACGGACGCGGACGCGGACACCGCCGCGGCGTCCACCTCGCCGGAGGTGACGTGGTACTGCAGGACGCGCGTGAGCGCCGGGATGTCGGCGAGCAGCCCCTCGACGGTGCCCGCGGGGAGCTTCGCGAACGCCGCGTCGGTCGGCGCGAAGAGGGTGAACGGGCCCGCGCCGGCGAGGGTGCCGTCGAGATCGGCGGCCTCGAGGGCGGCCGTGAGGGTCGTGAATTCGCCCGAGGCGGCGAGGGTGGCGGTGATCGTCTTGGCGCCGGACGGGCCGGGATCGGTCGTGCCGTCGGAGGAGTCGTCGGAGCAGGCGGCGGCGAGGAGGGCCGCGCCGGCCACGAGGGCCACGCGGAGCACGCCAGGGAGGCGGAGGCTGTGTCTCATCGTTGTCGTCCTTCAAGGCTGAGGGTTGGGCGTCCGCGGTAGTTCCCGCCGGGCGCCTGTCTAGGCTTTTTCTATTCAAAACCTATTCACCAAAGCAACAGGACCGCTAATTTTTATTCACACTTGCCGAACGACCAGCTTTTGAATAGATTTCCGGGGTGCTCGACCCGTCTCCGCCAGAGCTCGAGGACGACCAGCCCGAGTGGATGAGCATCGGCGCGCTCGCGCGAGCGACCGGTGTCCCGGCGGAGACCATCCGCTCCTGGGAGCGCCGCTACGGGGCGCCGGTGGCGACGCGCCTCCCGTCGGGGCACCGCCGCTACGCGCTCGCCGAGGCGGAGCGCCTGCGCCTCGTGACGCGCGCGCTCGACCTCGGGCACCGCCCCTCCGACGTCGTCGCCGCCCCGCTCGACCGCCTCGAGCAGCTCGTCGCCGTCGCGCCGCCGCGCACCGCGACCCGCGAGGGGGACGGCCACGTGCAGCTCCTGCTCGAGCTCACGCGCGCCCTCGACGAGGCCGGGCTGAACCAGGCCCTGCAGCGCGCCGCCGACGAGCTCGGCGCCCGCCGCTTCGTCCACGAGTGCGCCGTGCCCTTCATGGCGCTCCTCGGCGAGGCCTGGCGCGACGGGCGCATCGCGGTCATGCACGAGCACTTCGCGACGGCGCGCGTCCGGCACCACCTCGTCGAGCGCCGGCGCGGCTACGAGACGGGCAGCCCCACGGTCGTCTGCGGCGCGCTGCCCGGCGAGCTCCACGACATGGGGCTCCACGTGAGCGCGCTCCTCCTCGCGGTGAGCGGGATCCGCGTCGTCTCGCTCGGCGCCGACACGCCGGTCGCGGATCTGGCGCTCGCGGTCGAACGCTGCCGCGCGGCGGGGCTCCTCCTCGGGTCGTCGCGCCACGCCGAGCCGGAGGCCGTGGCGCGCCACCTCGCCGCCATCGAGCGGGCCGTCGCGCCGGACGTCTGGGTGGCGGTGGGCGGGGCGGAGAGCGCGCCGCCCGGCATCACGCTGCTCGCGGACTTCCACGCGCTCGAGCGCTGGGCGAGCGGCCTCACGGCGCGCGGCGCGCGCGGCTGATCGCGGCGCCTTCAGTCGAGCGCGGCGAGCTCCCGGCGGATCCCGTCGAGCTGCGCGCTCGCGAGCTCCGGCTGCAGGTTCGACACGTAGAACTTCCGCACGCCGAGCGCCTCGAGCGCGCGGATGGACTCGGCGCACACGCGCTCGGGGGTCTTCCCGGTGGCGAAGTCCGCGACGACGCCGTCGACCGGGACCGGGAAGAACTCGGCGAGGCGCTGGAGCGTCTTCTTCCTGCCGCTGCGGTAGAAGAACACGCCGAAGACGCCGGGCATCGCGACGCCCTGGCGGTCGAGCTCGGCGAGGAAGCGCTCCACGGCGGGCAGATCGTGGTGGCTCACGAGCTGGGTCAGGTAGAAGTCGGCGTGGTAGTCGGCGGCCGTGAGGAAGCTCACCTGGCGCGCGGCGTCGCGGTGCGGGTTCGCCCAGCCGCCGAGGGGGAGGGTCGGGAAGCGCTCGGCGATGAGCGCGCGCAGCTCGTGGCCGTGCTCGACGCAGCGCGGGGGGCCGACGTGCTTGTCGCCGCCGAGCACCGTGAGCCCGCCGCAGCCGGCCTCGACGACGCGCGCCGCGTACCACTGACAGTACTGGAGCGTGTGCTTCGTGGTGAGGAAGGGGCAGACGAGGTCGCGCTGGAGCTCGGGATCGAGGTTCGTCAGGAGGTGGTGGAGGTTCTCCTCCTCCTTCGCGCCGACGGCGCCGTCGGTCAGGAAGAGGGGCGTCCCCTCGGCGACGAGCGACGCGACCGCCTCGTGCATCGTGAACCAGGCGTCGATGCTGGCGGCCTGGGTCTGATCCATGCGCGGCGGGCGCAGCTCGACGGTGAGCGTCGTGCCGGGCCCCGTGAGCTGGTCGAGGAAGGTCACACGCGGGGTTTAGCGCTTCGGCGGCGGGGCTGGCAAGGGTTCGTCGGGAGCGCCCTGCGGTTCCTGCAGGGAGGCGACTGCAGATTCCGCAGGTCGGACGCCGCGGCGGGCGCCGGCGGCGCCTTCACCGCGACCCGGCCACATCGCGCTCAGCGAGGCGGCAGGCGGATCTCCGCCGCTCGTCGGCGCGCTGGCACAGGCCTTGCGATGGGGGCCAGGCGACGCGCTTCCCACCCACCCCCTACGGAGGTTCCCATGCGCAAGTCACTCTTCGGTCTCGTCCTCATCCCGCTCGCCCTCGGGCTCGCTGCCCCCGCCGTCTTCGCCCAGCCGGGCAGCCGCGGCGACCAGCAGTCCGAGACCACCGGCCGCTTCAAGCACCACCGCGGCGGCAAGCACGGCAAGTTCAGGAAGCACCGCGGCGAGCGTGGCTTCGCGAAGCTCGGGCTCTCCGACGACCAGAAGGCCAAGCTCAAGACCGCCCGCGAGGCGATGTTCACGAGCGGCAAGGCCCTCCACGAGCAGATGAAGACCCGCCAGGACGCCGTGAAGGCGGCGCTCCTGAAGCCCACCCCGAACCGCACCGAGATCCTCTCGCTCTCCGCCGAGGTCGGGAAGGTGCAGACGCAGCTCCAGACGCTGCACGTCGACTTCATGCTCCAGGCGAAGGCCATCATGACCCCGGACCAGTTCGCGAAGTTCGTCGAGATGGGCCCGGGCATGGGCGGGCGCGGCGGGCGCCGCGGCCACGGCGGCAAGGACGGCTGGAAGGGCCGCGGCGGCAAGGGCGGCTTCGGCCCGCAGGACGGCACCGGCCCCGGTTTCGGCCCGCCGCCGACCGTCGACGAGGATGACGCCGAGTAGTCCCCCAGGGTACTGATCGGTCGAGCACGACGACCGCGGCGGGCCCAGGCTCTCCGCGGTCGTCGCGTCTCGGGAACAAGCCAGGAGCCACTTTCTCCCCCCACCGAGGAGCCCGCCATGACCAGGCCCCGCTCGCCCGTCTCGCTCGCGCACGGCTCGCGCCGCGCCCGCTGGGGGCTCCTGCTGTCGGCGGTCGTCATGGCGCTCGCCCTCATCGGCACGGGCGTCGCGCACGTCGTGCAGGCGAACGAGTCGTCCCACGCGGTCGCCGTCGCGCGGGCGAGCGATCTCGCCGTCGCCGTGCGCCGCGCGGCGTGGTCTGAGCGCGAGCGCCTCGCCGAGGCGCTGCCGGACCTGGTCGCCGACTTCGAGGACCAGGGCCTCACCTACATCGGCGTCTTCGGCCCCGACGGCGCGCCCGTCGCGAGCACGGGGAAGGCCCTCGGGAAGGCCCACCGCCTCCCCAGGCCGCCGCCAGGCCCCGAGCCGCCGCGGGTCGACGACCTCGGCGACCGGATGCGGGTCGAGCTCCCCTTCTCGCGGCCGCGGCGCACGATGCACGACGGGCCCGGGCTCTGGCTCGCCATCGAGTACGACCCGGAGCTCGCGCTCGCGATGCGGGCCGGCGCGAAGGTGCAGCTCGCGGTGAGCGTGGGCGCGGCGACGGTGCTGCTGCTGCTCGTCCTCTTCTTCTGGCGCGCGGCGGGGCGGGCCGAGCGCGCCGAGGCCCAGCTCGCGCGCGACCGGCGCCTCGCGGCGCTGGGCGAGATGTCGGCGGTGCTCGGGCACGAGCTGCGGAACCCGCTCGCGGCGCTGAAGGGGCACGCGCAGCTCGTCGTGGAGCGGCTCGACGGGGAGCACCGCGGCAAGAAGAGCGCGGAGCGCGTGGTCCACGAGGCGCGGCGCCTCGAGACGCTCATGGGGCAGATCCTCGACTTCGCGAAGACGGGGGCGCTCGACCGCGAGGACGTCGACCCGGGCGCGCTCCTCGCGAGCGCGGCCGCGGCGCTCGGGGACGCGCGCGTGACGGTGGACGCGGCGCGCGCGCCGGCGGCGTGGTCGCTCGACCGGACGCGCATGGGGCAGGTGCTCGCGAACCTGCTGACGAACGCGGCGCAGGCGGCGCCGGCGGACGGCGGGCACGTGCGCGCGAGCTGCGCCGTCGAGGGGGGACGGCTCGTCTTCGTCGTGGACGACGACGGCCCCGGCTTCCCGGCCGGCGAGGAGGAGGCGGCGTTCGAGCCGTTCAAGACGACGCGCGTCCAGGGCACGGGCCTCGGGCTCGCGATCGCGCGGCGCATCGTGGAGGCGCACGGCGGGAGCATCGTCGCGGAGCGCGGCGACCTCGGGGGCGCGCGGGTGAGGGTCGCCATCCCGCCCGCGCCGGCGGCCTGAAGGGCGAACCGAGGAACGCATTGCCATTCGCGCCGTTCCGCGGTTAGCTCACCGCTCGCGCGGCTCGCGCGGCCCCTGCCGACATCGATCTCGAGGCCAACTGATGACAACTGACGTCGCACCGGCGCCCCAGCGAACGCTCTTCGGTCACCCGACCGGGCTGTTCGGCCTGTTCTTCGCCGAGATGTGGGAGCGCTTCTCCTACTACGGCATGCGCGCGCTCCTGGTCTACTACATGATCAAGGGCTTCCTGCGGTACAACGACGGCGAGGCCTACGCCGTCTACGGGGCCTATACCGCGCTGGTCTACGCGACACCCTTCATCGGCGGCATGCTCGCCGATCGCCTCCTCGGCGCCCGGAGGGCGGTGATCCTCGGCGGCCTGCTGATGGCGGCCGGGCATCTCCTCATGACCGTCGAGGAGGGCATCGCGTTCTACATGGCGCTCGCGCTGCTCATCGCCGGCAATGGCTTCTTCAAGCCGAACATCTCGACCATCGTCGGGCGGCTCTACCCGGACAAGAGCGAGAAGCGCGACGGCGGCTTCACGCTCTTCTACATGGGCATCAACCTCGGCGCCGCGATGTCGCCACTCCTGTGCGGGTACGTCGGTGAGACCTACGGCTGGCACTACGGTTTCGGCATCGCGACGATCGGGATGCTCGTGGGTCTCGGCGTGTTCATCGTCCCCGCGGGCATCTCGCGGATCCTCATTCTCCTGACCGCGCTCGGCGCGGCCGCGAGCCTCGTCGCGCTGACGAGCAACCCCTACCTCCTGGCCGTCAACTCGTTCGTCGCGCTGGCCCTCGTCGTCGCAGGCGTGGTGGCCTTCGTCGCGCTCGGCCGCGAGGGGCTGCCAGCGAGCGCCGGCGCGGCTCCGAGTGTCGAGAGGCTCTCGCAGAACGCCATCCCCGCGCTGAAGAAGAACATCCAGCCCTACTACCTCGCCGTCATCGCAGCGGCGCTCCTGTTCCAGTACGTCGTCCCGGCCGGGTCGATGGAGGGCTGGATCCTCGTCGCCATCGGCGCGGCGGCGATCGCGCTGCCGTGGGTGTCCGCACGCAGTGCTGTCTACCTGTGTGTGGCCGCCAGCATCCCGCTGTTCGCGATCCTCGTTCAGCGAAACAAGGTCGCGGGCGTGGTCCTCGGCCTGTTCGGCGTCGCCGCGCTGGGCTCGCTGCTCGCCGAGGCGATGCGCTCGAAGAAGATCGAGCGCGAGCGCCTCTACGTCGTCCTCATCCTGATGTTCTTCTCGATGCTCTTCTGGGCGTTCTTCGAGCAGGCGGGCAGCTCCGTGAACAACTTCACGGATCGCAACGTGGACCGCGTGTCGGAGGTCCAGCGCATCGCCGACGCCGACGTCGGGACGACCAAGGACATCGTCCTCACGCAGGAGCAGCTGGGCTACACGCTGAACGGTGAGGTGTTCGACATGAACGCGCTCACCGAGGCGACCGACATTTGGCAGGACCCGCTCAAGGTCTACGCCAACCGCGTGAACAAGGCGGAGCAGAAGGGAGAGACGCCCCCGGACGCGCACGAGCTCGTCTCCCTCATCGCGACGCCTCGAAGCGCCGAAGGCCCGATGCGCACCGTCACTTTCGACAAGAGCAACGTCGGGATGGGCATCGCGACGCTGGGGGACCAGTCCATCCCGGCCTCGGCGTTCCAATCGGCCAACCCGATCTTCATCATCATCTTCGGCCTGTTCTTCACCGCGCTCTGGGGCTTCCTCGCGAAGCGTCGCCTGGAGCCGAGCACCCCCGTCAAGTTCGCTCTGGGCCTGCTACAGCTCGCGCTCGGCTTCGGCTGCTTCTGGTACGGCGCCCAGACTGCCGACGAGCGCGGCATGGTGTGGATGGGCTGGCTCCTCCTCGGCTACCTCCTGCAGACGACGGGAGAGCTGTGCCTCTCACCCGTGGGGCTCTCCATGGTGGTCAAGCTCTCGCCGCGTCGCATCGTCAGCACCGTCATGGGCGCGTGGTTCTTGGCCACGGCCTTCTCGAACCTGGTCGCGAGCATCATCGCGGGGCTCACGGGTGTCTCGGGCGAAGGCGACGAGAACGTCATCCCGATCCCGAAGGACACGGTCCACGTCTATGGCGACGTGTTCAAGGCGATCATGATCGCCGGGTTCGTCTCTGCCGCGATCCTGTTCGCCCTCGCGCCGCTCCTGAAGAAGTGGATGCACGAGGAAGCGCCCGAGGATCTCAGCGACGAGACGATCGCCGGGCACTGACGGAGCGACGCAGCGCCTCAGTCGCCTCCGCTCGTCAGGGCGTCGGCGCCGCGACCGGGTGCACCGCCGCCGTGGCCGACGTCGGGACCGCCTTGTCCGGCGCGACCGCGACGACGTCGCCCTCGAGCTTCCAGCTCGCCTTCGGGGTGACGCCGAGGTGGGCGAAGACCGTCGGGGCCACGTCGAGGAGGCTCGGCGTGCCCTCGATGGGGCCCGGGACCACCGTCGGGCCGTGCGCGATGAAGAAGATCCGCCGATCCGTCGGCAGGTTCTCCCCGTGCCGCTTGCCGGTGCCGCCGTGGTCGGTCGTGACGATGACGAGCCACTCCTCGCGCGCGAGGTTCGGGCGCTTGCCGATGGCCGCGAGCAGCTCTCCGAGCTGCGCGTCGATGACCTCGACCGCCGCCTTGTAGGCGCGCAGGCGCGGGTCGAAGCCGTGCTTGTGGCCGGCCTTGTCGACGCCGTCGAGGTGGATGAACGTGAGGATCGGGTCCTCCGTCGCGAGCTCCTTCACCGCCGCGCGCACGACCACGCGATCGACCGAGTGGTAGACGCGATCGTCGACCTCGTGGGGGTCGAGGAGCACGTCGTAGAGCGGCTTCCAGGCCACGAAGCTCGCCGTGCGCGCGTCGGGGCGGGCCTCGCGGAGGCGGGCGAAGAGCGTCGGCCAGCCGTCGCTCTGCGGCTTGATGGCGTTGTTGTAGACGCCGTGCTTGTCCGCCTCGACCCCCGTCAGCAGCGTGGTCCAGCCAGGGCCGGAGAGGGTCACCGAGGCCGCGCGCGCGTCCCAGCTCACCGCCCCCTCGGCCGCGAGCCGATCGAGGTTCGGCGTGGAGACGAGCTCGAGCACGTCGGGGCGGAGGCCGTCGAGACCGACCACCAGCACCCGGCGGCGGGCGTAGGCCGCCGGGCCCAGCGAGGGCCGCGCGATCGCGCGCGCTGGCCTGTCGCTCGCGGGAGCCGGTGGCGCCTCCTCGACGACGGGCGGCGCGGCCTTCTCGGGTGCTGTGACCTTCTCCACCGCGGGCGGCGCGGCCTTCTCGGGTGCTGTGACCTTCTCGACCGCGGGCGGCGCGGCCTTCTCGGGCGCGGGCTTCTTCGCCTCCTCGGGAGCGGGGGCGGGCGCCGGCAGGTCGAGCCCCTCCTCGGGGAGCGCCTCGAAGTCCTCGCCGGGATCGACCGGCAGGAGCTTGGGCGTCGGCGGCCCGGCGTGCGCCTCCGCGCCCGCGAGCACCCCCGCGCCGAGGCAGACGAGGGCCGCGAGCGCCACCCCGGAGGGGCCGCCCCAGCGCGCGCGCGGGCTCGTGCGGGCGCCGCGCGTCGGACCTCGTCGACTCAAGAAGTCTCTCTCTCCTGACCGCCCGTCGGGCCACGTCGGGCAGCGCAACTACCTTACGGCCGTTTGGTTTAGGCCGGATCACCCCCTCGGGGCAAGGAACGACCTCTACCCGGGTTCCGGTTTTGTGCGATAACGCAGAGCGCCGCGCGCGCCGAGCGGCGCGCACCTGCGCCGGAGGAGTCCCGCCCATGGCCCGCATCCTGATCGCCGACGACGAGGAGGGGATCCGCGAGTTCCTCGGCGAGGTCCTCACCGACGAGGGCCACGACGTGACGCTCGTCGGCGACGGCCAGGCCGCGCTCGACGCCCTCGGGCGCGCAGCCTTCCACCTGCTCATGACCGACCTCAAGATGCCGCGCGTCGACGGCATGACCCTCCTCCGCAAGGCCCGCGAGGAGCACCCGGAGATGGAGGTCATCGTGCTGTCCGCCCACGGCACCGTCGAGGGCGCCGTCGAGGCCATGAAGCGCGGCGCCTTCGACTACCTGCAGAAGCCCCTCGAGGGCCCCGCGGAGCTGCGCCTCCTCGTCGAGCGCGCCCTCGAGCGCCGCGGCCTGAAGGACCTCGCCGCCGGACGCGCCGTCGCCGACGACGACGGCCCCCGGCTCGGCTTCGGCGATCCCGCCATGGCGCCGGTCGTCAACGCCCTGAAGCGCGTCGCCGCGACCGACGCGACCGTGCTCCTCATCGGCGAGAGCGGGACCGGCAAGGAGGTCGCCGCCAACGCGGTCCACCGCTGGTCGAAGCGCGCGGGCGGGCCGTTCGTCGCGGTCAACTGCGCAGCGCTCGCCGACAACCTCCTCGAGAGCGAGCTCTTCGGCCACGAGAAGGGCGCCTTCACCGGCGCCACCGACCGCCGCCGCGGCAAGGTCGAGCTCGCGGACGGCGGCACCTTCTTCCTCGACGAGGTCGGTGAGCTCAAGCTCGAGCTCCAGGCGAAGCTCCTGCGGGTCATCCAGGAGCGCAGCTTCGAGCGGCTCGGCGGGCGCGCGACCATCACCGTCGACGTGCGCTGGGTGGCGGCCACGAACCGCGACCTGCCGGCGGAGATCGCCGCCGGGCGCTTCCGCGAGGACCTCTACCACCGGCTCGCCGTGTTCCCGGTGCGCCTCCCGCCGCTGCGCGAGCGCCGGCAGGACATCCTGCCGCTCGCCGAGGAGCTCCTGCTCCGCGTCGGGCGTGAGGTCGGGAGGCCCGGGTTGCGGCTCGCCGACGAGGTCCGCGCGAACCTCGTCGCCCACGACTGGCCCGGCAACGTGCGGGAGCTCCGGAACGCGCTCGAGCGCGCCGCGATCCTCTCCGACGGCGACGTGCTCTTCCCGGAGCACGTGATCCTCGGGCCCGTGGGGGCCTTCGGGGGCGAGGCGCAGGCCGGGGGCGCCGCGATCGCGGCCGGGAGCCTCGCCGACGCCGAGCGCGCCGCGATCCTCGAGGCGCTGGCCGCCGTCGGTGGGCACCGGAAGAAGGCGGCGCAGCGGCTCGGGATCGGCGAGCGCACGCTCTACGACAAGCTCCGGCTCTACGACATCAAGTAGCCGGCCGCCTCACCCGCGCAGCGCGCGGTCGAGGACCACGGCGAACTCGGCCGGGTGCGAGCCGTGGCCGGTGTGCTCGCCCGGGAACGTGACGGGCGCGACGCCGAGCTCGCGGGCGAGGGCGACGGCCGCGCGGTGGGCCGCCTGCCCGGTGGACGCCTCGCCGACGCCGACGACGACGCGCGGCGCGCCGGCGCGCAGGGTGGCGACGTCCGGGCGGTAGCTCGCGATGGGCACCACGCCGTGGGCGACGAAGTAGGGGACGTTGCCGCCGATCCGGCGCTGCGCGGCGGCCTCCTCGGGGGGGACCTCGCCCGCGGGGCGCGGCGGCGGCGAGGCGCCCACCATGGCCATGAAGCGCTGCATGGCCGGGCGCAGGCCCTCGGCGTGGAAAGTGGCGACGATCTCGCGGCACGTGGCGGCGAAGTCGGCGGCGTCGGGGAGGAGCGGCATGCAGGGCGGCTCGTGGGCGACGAGCGCCTTCACGCGCTCGGGGTGGCGCGCGGCGGCGTTCAGGCCGATCTGGGCGCCGCCGCTGCTGCCGAAGACGTAGGCGGGGCCGCCGCCGAGGGCCTCGACGAGGCGCGCGACGTCGTCGCCGTGGACGTCGAGATCCTGCTCGACGGGGGCGCCGTCGAAGGTGCTGCGGGAGTTGCCGCGCGGATCGTAGGGGACGCAGCGGTAGCGGTCGGAGAGCGCGGCGGCGAGGGCGCTGAAGACGCCGGCGTCGGCCGGGCCGCCGGGGATCATGAGGAGGGGCGGGCGGTCATCGGGGCCCCAGGTCTCGTAGTAGAGCGTGGCGCCGGGGATCTTCAGGGTGTGGGGCGTGGGCGATGTGGTCATGAGCTGGGTCCTGTCGGGGATCGGGAGCGTTGATCCACGACACGACGTAGCACGAGCCACGCTCCCGACACATGGCGGCGCTTTCTCGTCACGGGGAGGCCGTCGCGGTCTGCTTTCTTGCCAGGCGGCCGGCGCGGGGTATCCCTGGGACGATGCGTACGCTCGCGCGCCGGCTGGGTCCCCTCTCCCTGTGCGCCGCGCTCCTCCTCGCCGCCGCCTGCGGTGGCGACGACGGGGGCGCGGCGAGCGACGCGATCGACACCCAGGACGCCGCCGACGTCGCGGCGGACACGGTCGACGCGGTCGACGGGGGCGAGGACGCCGACGCGGCCGACGCCGCGGACGCTGACGCGGGGCCCGACGCCGACGCCGACGCGGTGGCCGACGCCGACGCCGACGGGGACGCCGACGCCGACACGGCCCCAGACACCGACGCCGACGCGGACCCCGACGCCGTCGCCGACGCGGACCCCGACACAGTCGCCGACACGGACACGGACACCGTCGCCGACGCGGACACGGACACCGTCGCCGACGCGGACACGGACACCGTCGCCGACACCGCGGACGCCGACGACGCCGACGCCACCGACGCCGGCGACGACGCCCTCCCCGCCCCGACCTCGCTCGCCCCGACCGGCGGCGGCGCCGCGCGCGCCTCGGCCCTCTACCGCCTGCGCCTCACCATCGGCGCGGCCCGGCCCCTCGCCCCCGCCGCCTCGAGCCCCTCGCACCGCCTCCGCGTCGGGCCCGCCTTCACGACCTCGCCCCGCTGACGCCGCAGGAGACGCCCCATGCTCGCCCGCGCCACCCTCGCCTCCTCGCTCGCGCTCCTCGCGCTCCTCGCGCTCGCGCCGCGCCCCGCCGCCGCCGCGCCGGGCGTCCTGCCCGTCCAGGGCTACCTCACCGACGCCGCCGGCGCCCCCGTCGACGGCCCCGTCGACCTCACCTTCACCCTCGTCGACGCCGACGCCGATCCCACCGACGTCTGGACCGACACCCTCGCCGGTGTCAGCGTCTCCGCCGGCTTCTTCACCGCCTACCTGGGCGCCGGCGCCCTGCTCGACCTCAACCTCTTCGGCGACCACCAGGACCTCGCCCTCGTCGTCCAGGTCGGCGACGACGACCCCATGAACCCGGTCCCCATCGGCGTCGCCGCCTACGCCGCCTTCGCCGACGCCTGCGGCGACGCGGCGTCCCTCCAGGGCGCCTCCGTGGCCGACCTCACCTACGCCGCCGGCCCCGGCCTCTCCCTCGTCGGCGGCACCTTCGCCGTCGTCCAGAGCACCATCGAGGGCTGGGCCCGAGGCGTCTGCTACGACTCCGCGCCCGAGCTGACCGCCGCCCTCGACGGCCGCTACCTCCTCGGCCCCGCCGCGACCGACGCTCTCGGCGGCGTCTTCGCCGGGCAGTGCCCCCCGGGCCAGGTCGTCGGCGGCATCGACGGGAACGGCGCCCTCGCCTGCGTCGACGACCTCGACACCGACACCGACACCGACACGACCTACACCGCCGGCATCGGCGTCACCATCTCGGCCGCGAACGCCATCGCGCTCGCGACGCCGACCGCCACCACGCTCGGCGGCGTCTACGCGGAGGGCTGCGGCGCGGGGCGCGTCGTCACCGCCATCGACGCCGACGGCCACATCACCTGTAGCGTCCCCCCCGGCCCCGGCCCGCGCACGCTCGTCCTCCACGCCTCCGCGTTCCAGCCGTGGCCCGAGCACGCGCAGTTCCTCTCCTACGGCCTCACCGGCGACGCCGTCCGCGTCACCGACTTCACCGTGCCGCGCCTCCTGCGCGCCCCGCTCCCGCTGCCGACCGGCGCGCGCGTGACCCAGCTCGCGTGCACCATCTTCGACGCCGCGACCACGGGCTACGCGCTCGTGTCGCTCTACGACCTCGACGGCGCGGCCAACGCGACGCCCGACCCGCTCCTCACCGTCGGCACGTCCCTCGCCGACAGCCGCCCCGACTGGCACGTCGCGACCGCGGGCCTCGACGACACGCTCGCCGCCGGGCACTTCGCCTACCTCACCGTCGAGCTCGGCGCGACGAGCAACGTCGGCCTGAACCTGCGCTTCCGCGGGTGCGCCGTGACCTACACGCCGCCGGCGAATTGAGGGGGCCCCGCCCCCGTTCCGGAGACTCGCGCCCCCGCGTCGGACGCCGGGCGCGAAGGAGACGACCCACCATGAAGACGATCGCGAGCATCCCCACGCTGACCGCCATCGCCACGCTCCTCATCGCGAGCGGCGCCCTCGCCGCGGCCCCCGCCCCCGCGCCTGCCCCCAAGGCCGAGGAGACCTGCACCGTCGAGAAGATGGAGAAGCCCGACGTCGAGTGCCTCGAGTGCAAGGCGGCGTCGCTCGCCGATCCCGAGGCGTGCGACCGCAAGATGAAGGGCACCGAGTACATGGCCGAGTGCCGCGCGGGCGGCCGCGAGGCCTGGACCGAGGTCTGGTGCCGGAAGAAGGAGCGCGCGGAGAAGGCGGCCGCGCCGCCCGAGGTCGCGCCGACCGAGGCGGACACGGCGACGCCCGCGGCGCCCGAGCCGGACACCGAGGCCCCGCCGCCCGAGCCGGACACGTCGGAGGCCGCCCCGCCCGAGCCCGACGACGACGCCGGCGGCGAGAAGGGCGAGGGCGGGAAGAAGCTGAACCGTCAGGCGGCCGCGGCGCAGGCGGGCCGCGAGAAGAGCGGCTGCGCGGGCGGCGGCGCCGTCGTGCCGATCGCCGCGGCGCTCGCCCTCCTCGGGCTCATGGTCGTGCACACGACCGGGCGCCTGCGCCGCCGCGACGACGCGTGACCGCTACTCGCCGGGCTCGATGGTCTGGTCGAAGGAGAGCGACGGCAGGCACCAGGTCTTTCCGCCCGCGACCGGCGTGGAGGTGAAGTCCTCGTCGTCGACGGTGACCTCGGTCAGCGTCACGTCGCTGAGCGAGCCCGCGAAGTTGCCGGTCATCCCGCCGTTGGCGGTGATGTCGAGCGTGCCGGACTGCGCGAGGTAGGTCTTGTCGCAGGACGAGCCGTCGGCGGCGCAGTCGGCGTAGATGAGCAGGCAGTAGCCGCAGTCCGCGTAGTTCTCGCCCGTGAAGGTGATGTTCTGCGCGCCCGTCTCGGCGCCGAAGTCGTAGTAGAGCTCGACCGAGACGAGGCTGTAGGGGGCCGACTCGTCCGTCGTGTCGTAGAGCTCGTAGTAGAGCGCCGCCGGGGTCGTGCCGTCGTCGGAGAAGACAAGGGCCTGCTCGGCGCCGCGCACGGGCCAGCCGTTCTCGTCGCACGCGCCGGTGCCGGTCGTGTCGGTCCCCGTCGCGGTGTCCGTCGCGGTGACGGTGTCGCTCGCGCCCGTGCCCGTGCCCGTGGCGGTGTCGGAGGTGGTGGTGGCGTCGGAGGCCGCGGTCGCGTCGGCGTCGGCGCCGGTCACGTCCGTGAAGGTGCCGCCGCCGCCGCCGCTGTCGCCGCAGGCGCTCAGGAGGGCGACGAGGAGGGCGGGGGCGACGAACGTGAGGATGCGCATGGGGGCTCCGGGACAGCGTGGGCTCGGGACCGTAGTGCGAACCCCGAGCGCCGCACAAGCATCAAAGCGTCACCGGGTGTTCACGGCGATTTCGGCCCGCCGTGCCGGGTCCGAAACGCGCCTCTGTTAGCGTGGTCGCAGACGCGCCGGCAGCCCCGGCGCGAGGAGGAACATCGCCATGGACGAGCTCGCCCGCTACCCAGGACTCCGCCGCCTCTCCGACATCGGGCGCGTGCCCGACTTCCTGCGCACGGCGGCGCCGCAGTACGAGCGCATCCACCACGACAGCCTCGGCCCCGGGATCCGCCACGTGATCCTCGACTGCAGCGGCACGACCATGGACCGCTACGTCGACGCCCCCGCGATCGTCTTCGTGCAGGTCTTCGCCGAGGCCGGCGTGGACATCACGATGCAGGAGGCGCGCGCGCCGATGGGGCTCCGGAAGGACCTCCACATCGCGAAGCTGCTCGAGATCCCCTCGGTCCGCGACAAGTGGGCCGCGAAGAAGGGGCGCCTGCCCGTGGCCGCCGACGTCGACGCCCTCTTCGAGCGCTTCGTGCCCGCGCAGCTCGAGATCCTGCGCAACGGCGCGTACTCGACGCTCCTCCCCGGCACGGCCGAGGTCGCGCGCGAGCTGCAGGCGCGCGACGTGAAGATCGGCATCACCACGGGCTTCACGCGCGCGATGCTCGACATCCTGCTCGCGGGCGGGCGCGACCAGGGCTTCGCGCCCGACGTGTCCGTCGCGGGCGACGAGGTCGAGAGCCCGCGCCCGAAGCCGTTCATGGTGCTCAAGAACCTCGAGCGCATGGGCGTCAGCAACGTCCCGAACGCGATGCGGCGCACGGTGAAGGTCGACGACACGGTGAGCGGCGTCGGCGAGGGCTCGCCGCTGTGCTGGAACGTGGCGGTGTCGCGCTGGGGGAACTACGTGGTCGACAGCAGCGAGCACGCGGCGGCGCTCTCGTCGGACGCGCTCCACGATCGCGAGCTGCGCGCCAAGGAGAAGCTCGTCCTCGAGAGCGCCGCGCACTACGTGATCGACGACCTGCGCGAGCTGCCGGCGGTCATCGCCGACATCGAGGCGCGGCTCGCCGAGGGCGAGGGCCCGTGAGCGAGGGGGCGGCGATGGCGGTCGTGCCGATCATCCCGTACTGAGCGCGATCGTCGTCAGACGCGCGGCGGCTCGCCCGTCGCCCAGCGCTCGAAGAGGTCGCCGAGGAGGGGCGCCATCAGCAGGTGGCGCGCCTTCCAGAGCGGCGAGCGCAGGTCCTCCGGCCGCACGCGCCCGAGCCACACCTCGGCGAGCGCGTCCGCGGAGACGCTCCCGAGGCGCGCGAGCGCGGCCTCGCCGGCGGCGGCGCTGCCCTTCCCGGGGGCGCCGGCGTACGTGGTGCGGTGGTAGTAGGCGAGGGTCTCGCGGAAGCGGCGGACCAGGGCGCCGAGCGCGGCGCCGCCGAGGTCCGGGAGGGGTGGCCTGCCTTCCGCGGCGAGCGCCATGGCCACCGTGCGCGGCGGGAGCGCCGCGTAGTCGGCCGCGACGTGCTCGCCGAGGAGGTGGAGCATGAGCGAGGTCTCGAGGGCGCCGCCGTGCGCGTCGCCGACGAGGTCGTCGCGGGCGATGCCGGGGAGCGGGCCGAGGACGTCGGCGATCTCCTGCGAGCCGCCGTTCAGGTGCGCGAGGAGGAGCGAGAAGACGCTGAGCACGCGCGCGCCGTGACGGCGGCTGACGGCGTCGGCGGCGACCTCCATCGCGACGAGGTGGCGCGGGCCGGCGTGGAAGTTCGTGAGCCACACGTGGCGGAAGCCCTGCCGGGCGAGCGAGGCGGCGACGTCCTCGACGACGCGCCGCACCGTGGCGGGGCGGAAGGCGACGGAGCCCGCGTGGGGGAGGACGTCGGCGGCCACGTGGTAGGCGGGCAGCTCGACGTGGGTGACCTCCGGGAAGCGCTCGGCGAAGCGCTGCATGATGGCGCGCCCGAAGCCGCGCGCCTCGACGACGTCGGTCGCGGTCGGCAGGTGCGGGCCGTGCACCTCGAGGGGAGAGACCGCGACCCAGACGATCGTGCGGGCGCGGTCGAGCGCGGCGACGTCGGGGCCGCGGAGGTGCTGCCACGCGAGCGGCTCGTAGGGGGCGGCGTCCATCGGGGCACGGTAGCCGAAGGCGCCGTGGCGGCCAACGCGAAAGGTCGCGACGCGCGACTCGCCGGCGGGCGCGCGCGGGGGTAGCATCGCGGCGTCGCCCTCCCTTCCCGCGCGCACCGAGGTCCCCCATGAGCCGCCACCCTCTCGAGACGGTCATCAACCAGGCCGATGGCTTCGTGCTCATCGGCCACTCCGGCGAGCAGCGCTTCCCCGCGTTCAGCTACCATCAGTACACGAAGCAGAAGAAGCGCTTCTACTGCCTCGATCTCGGCGGCCTCACCGAGTCGCGCGGCGGCACGAAGGGCGGGAAGGTCTACACGTCGGTCGCCGAGCTGCCCGCGGACCATGACGACCTCGCGATCATCTGGGTCCACCCGCACACCGCGGCGCGCGCGGTCGACGTGGCGCACGAGGCGGGCTGCAAGCGCGTGTGGTTCTCGTTCAAGACGGGGCACCCGAGCGCCGTGGCGCGCGCGCGGGAGCTCGGGATGGAGGTGGTCGAGGTCGGGCGCTGCCCGATCTACTACCTCGACGACAAGACGCCCGCCTGCAAGGCGCACACGCTCATGGTGAAGGCGACCGGCCTCTACGGCCAGCCGCCGCGCACGGACGCCGCCCCGAAGCGCCGCGAGATGATGTGACCGAGGCGGCGCCGGTCTACGCCGGCTTCGACGCGCTCGCCGCCGGGCGCCCGGGTCCCCTCGTCGTCGTCGGCGACACGCAGCGGACGAGCCGCCTCGAGGTGATCTTCCGCGCCCACGACGCCGAGCAGGCGCGCCTCTTCGAGGAGCTCGAGGCCGCGCGACCGGCAGTACTCCTCCACTGCGGTGACCTCGTCACTTGGGGCCCGTCGCGGCGCCACTGGGCGCGCTTCGACCGGCTCGCGGACGGGCTCCGGAAGCAGGGGACGCCGTTCTTCCCGGTGCTCGGCAACCACGAGCACCTGCCGTTCCGCGGCGGCGGCGACAAGCACACGGCGGCGCGCTTCCCGCACCTCGCGGGGCGGCGCTGGTACGAGCTGCGCTGGGGCGGGGTGGTCGCGGTGGCGCTCGACAGCAACTTCGGCGCGCTCGGCGGGGCGCGGGTGCGGGCGCAGCTCGCGTGGCTCGACGAGCGCCTCGCGGCGCACGACCAGGATCCTGGCGTCCGCGGCGTGATCGCGTTCTGGCACCACCCGCCGTACACGAACAGCCGCATCGTGCGGGCGAGCGCGAGCACGGACCGGGCGTTCGCGGCGCGCGTGAAGGCGGCGCGGAAGGCGGTCGCGGTGTTCAACGGGCACTGCCACGCCTACGAGCACTTCGTGTCGGACGGGCTCGACTTCTTCGTGACGGGGGGCGGCGGCGGGCCGCTGCAGCCGCTCGAGACGCGCCCCGGCAAGCGGCGGTTCGACGACCTCTTCGCCTGGCCGCGCGCGCGGCGCTTCCTCCACTTCGTGGCGATCGACGAGGAGCCCGGCGGGCTCGCGCTGCGCGTGGTGCGGATCCCCGGGGACGCAGGCGCGGCCGAGGTCGTGGACCGGGTGTCGCTCCCGTTCCGGGCGGGGTGAGCGCGGGGTCGGGGCGCGCGTCCGGGTCCGCCGAACGTGACCACGGAGACGCGGAGACGCGGAGACACGGAGGGCGCGGTGGCGTGACCGGCGTCGCGTCGGACCGCCGCGGAGCGCCTACAGCGGGATACGCGCCCCCAGCGTGAACGTGCCGGCCGCGACCGGCGTGCGCCAGACGACCTCGTCCTCCACGCGGAAGCGCGTGCGCACGAAGGGGAAGTCGAGGTCGGCCGTGAACAGGAGCGCCACGCTCGGGTTCGACGCCCAGATGACGTTGACGCGGGGCCCGAGCGACACCCAGCCGACCGAGCTCGGCTCGGGCGTCGTGAGGCCGTCGCCCGAGAACGCGCTGTCGCCCGCGAGCAGCACCGCGCAGAGCTCGACCGGGTGGAGGTCGCGGCAGAGCTCGAGCTCGCCGGCGACGATCGTGCCCTCGACGCGGACGCCGTCGACGTCCTTGCGGCCGAGGAAGTCGCCGACCAGCGAGAGCGTGGCGCGCCAGCCGGCGATCCCCGCGCCCGCGCCGACGCGCGCGACCATGCTCGGCCCCGGCGTGAGCCCGAAGCCGGCGCCGAGCCCGGCGTGCAGGTACCAACGCAGCTTCGGCTTCGCGGGCTTCGCCTCGTCGGGGCCCTCGCGGCGGACCACGCGCGCGGTGCCCGAGGTGGGGTCGAGCGGCCGGCGCGGGCGCGCCACGAGGGGCGCGTCGAGCTCGGGCCCGAGGGTGAGCGCGATGGCGATCGCGACGGCGTCTGCGAGCTCGTCGCACGCCTTGGCGGAGATCAGATCGCGCGCGCCGACCTTCGCGCTCCCGGGCGGCGGGTCGATGACCAGCCGCGCGGAGAAGACCTTCTTCTTCTTCGCGAAGCTGACCTGCACCTTCCGTGACGCGCCGGCCTCGAACGGGTTCCGCGCGAGGCGCCCGACGACGCGCTTCTGGAGGGCGGCCGCGTCCGGGCACTTGGCGGCGCCCTTGTCGCGGGCGACCTCGAGGGCGAGGGCCGGGAAGGGCGCGGCTGCGGCGGGCGGCGGCGCGGCGGCGGCGGCGGCCGGCGCGGCGAGGAGCAGGGCGAGGGCGAGGGCGGTCGCGCGGAGGAGCTGGGCGGGCGTCGGGCTCACGGGCAGAGCGTAGCCCGGAAACGGGCTGGTTCGCCAGCGACGGCGGCCGGGAGGCCGTCCGGACGGCGCGGGCTTGCGGGTCCGGCGCTGGGCCCGCATACTTCCCCACGCCGCGACGGCGCTGGGCCGAACGCGCGCGCGGAGGGGGCGACGGGCCCCGCGACACGGCCGGGAGCGCCTCTCGATGACACCGCAGGACCTGGTCGATCTCTTCCACCTCGTCATGCCGAAGGACTGCGAGGAGCGCGAGATGGGCGGTAGCCCAGCGGCCATCGTCAACGGCAACATGTTCATGCGGGTGCGCAAGAGCCAGTTCGTGCTGCGCGTGTCGGAGGCCGATCGCGCAGAGCTCATGCGGATCCCCGGGGCGTCGGCCTTCGAGCCGGTGCCGGGGCGCCCGATGACCGAGTACGTGGTGCTCCCGGGGGAGATCCTGCGCGACCAGCAGGGGCTCTCGCGCTGGGTGCAGCGCTCGCTCGCGTACACGCGCGGCCTCGCCGCGCAGGCGACCGGCGTGCCGCAGGCGAAGCCGCGGAAGCAGGAAGCGAAGACCCAACAGTTCAAGAAGGTCGAGGACTGAGCCATGGGCCGCATCCAGGACGCCTGCGAGCAGGTGCTGCAAGACGAGGGCTGGGACTACGAGGTCGCCATCCAGGGGGGCCGCGAGACCATCGTCTTCGGGTTCACCGGGGTGGAGGCGCACTTCGGCTGCCGCTTCGACGTGTACGAGGACACCGAGCGCCTCTGCTTCCTCGCGTACTACCAGCCGACGGTGCCCGAGGAGCTGCGGGTCGCCGTGGCGGAGTACCTGACGCGCGCGAACTTCGCGGTGCTCGTCGGGAACTTCGAGCTCGACTTCGAGACGGGCGACGTGCGCTTCCGCGCGAGCGCCGACGTGGAGTCGCTCGAGCTCACGCCCGTGTTCGTGAAGAACCTGGCGCTCGCGAGCCTCATCACGGCGGAGAAGTACTTCCCCGGGCTCGTGAAGGTGCTGGAGAACGGCCTGTCTCCGGCCGACGCCTTCTCGATCGTGCGCAGCATGCACTGACCGGGCGACGGGCGGCCACGAGGGCCGCCCCTACGGGTGCGACGCGGGCGGCCACCCAGGCTGGCCCTACGGGCGGCCACGAGGGCCGCCCCTACGGGGGCGACGCGGGCGGCCACGAGGGCCGGCCCTACGGGGGCGACGGGCGGCCACCCAGGCTGGCCCTACGGGCGGCCACGAGGGCCGCGCCTACTCGTCGTCGCTCTCTTCGCCCTGCATGCCCCAGCGCGCGAGCTTCCGGTGGAGCGTCTTGCGGTCGACGCCCAGCACCCGCCCCGCCGCGCTCTTGTTGCCGCCGTGGGCCTCGAGGCAGCGCAGGATGTAGCGCCGCTCGAGCTCCTCGAGCGTCACGAAGTCGTCGGGGCTGTTCGTCTCGAACGAGAGCCGCTGCGGCGTGTAGTCGCGGATCCGCTCCGGCAGGTCCACCACCTGCAGCGTGTCGAAGCGCGCGAGCGCCACGCCGCGCTCGATGGCGTTCATCAGCTCGCGCACGTTCCCCGGCCAGTCGTACCGCAGGAGGCACTGCGCCGCGTCCGGCGCGATCCCCTTCACCCCGACCCCGTGCCGCGTCGCGAAGTCCTGGATGAACCGCTGCGCGAGCAGCATGATGTCGTTCCCGCGCTGCCTGAGCGGCGGGAGCGAGATGTTGACCACGTTCAGGCGGTAGTAGAGATCCTCGCGGAACGACCCCTCCTGGATCGACTCCTCCAGGTCCCGGTTCGTCGCCGCGATGACCCGCGTGTCGAACGGGTGGTCGCGATCGCTGCCGACCGGCCGCACGCGCCGCTCCTGCAGCGCGCGCAGCAGCTTCGCCTGCATCGTGATCGGCATCTCGCCGATCTCGTCGAGCAGCAGCGTGCCCCCGTCGGCCTCGAGGAAGAGGCCGCGCCGCGCGCGCTTCGCGTCCGTGAACGCGCCGCGCTCGTGCCCGAAGAGCTCGCTCTCGAGCAGGTTCTCCGGCAACGCCGCGCAGTTCACCGCGACGAAGGCGCCGTCCTTCCGCGGCGACAGGTCGTGGATCGCGCGCGCGGCGACCTCCTTGCCCGTCCCGCTCTCGCCGGTGAGCAGCACGCTCACGCCCGTGGCGGCCACGCGCTCGATGAGCGCGTTGACCTCCTTCATCGGCTCGCTCTCGCCGATGATGCCCTGATCGGCCGAGCCGGCGACCTGGCGCCGGAGCCGCTTCACCTCGATCTCGAGGCGCGCGTACTGCAGCGTGCGCTCCACGCGCTGCTCGAGCATCGCGAGGTCGACGGGCTTCGTCAGGTAGTCGCTCGCCCCGGCGCGCAGCGCGTCCACGGCCGTCTGGAACGAGCTGTGCCCGGTCACGATGATGACCGGCATGTCCGCTCGCTCGGCGGCGAAGGCCCGGCACAGCTCGATGCCGTCCATCCCGGGCATGTGGATGTCGCTGACGACGAGATCGACGTCGTTGTCGCGGACGTACGCCAGCGCGGCCTCGGCCGAGGATCGGGTCTCGACCTCGTAGCCGCTGTCGGTGAGCGCGAGGGCGACGGGTTCGCTGGAGTTGGGGTCGTCGTCGACGACCAGAATGCGCGCGTTTGCCATCGCCGCATCATCGTAACGGGCCCCAGGGGTGTCAACTGAGAGCAGCCTTTACGGGCCGTTGTGCGACCGCCGCCCCAAAACGCCCCAGCCACCGCCCCAAACTGCCCCAGCGGCCGCGACCCTACTCGGCGAGCCCGCAGCGCGCGCCATCGTCGCACGCGAGCCGCGCGTCCGGGCAGGCCGGGGCACAATGATCCAGCGCGTCGCCGCAGACCGCCGCGGCCGCCGCCTCGCGCTCGCGGCACGCGGCCGCCGTCGTGATCGCGCACGCCTCGGCGCAGCGGCAGTCCTCCGGCCGCGACGCGGGCGGCGGCGCGGCGCAGAACACGCAATCGCCGGCGTCTGCGCAGGTCCCGACGTCGGCGACGCAGGCCCCGCCATCGCACACCGGCGCCGCGGGCGCCGGGCACCCCTTCGGCGCCTCGCAGCCGGTCCAGCCCGGCACGTCGAGGCAGAGCTCGCGCGCCGCGGCCTCGCGCGCGGCGCAGGTCGCGCTGTCCGTCGGGTGGACCGCGCACCCCGGGCACACGCAGTCCGCCGCGCTCTCCGGCGGCGCCGCCCACGCACAGAGCGTGCAGTCGCCGCCGTCGTCGCACGCCGGCGGGCACGTCGCGCAGCAGGCGCCGTCCTCGCGGAGCTGCACCCCGGGCGCGCAGTCGAGCGCCGGGCACACCGTGTCGCGGCACGGGTCGACGCAGCGGTCGCCCTCGCACGCGACCGGCCCCGGCGGCGGACACGCCACGTCGGCGGGGCACGTGACCCCGTTCGCGTCGGCGTTGGCGCACACGGCCTGCCACGCGCGCGAGTCGTCCTCGCAGCGCTGCGCCGACTTCGCGTGGATGGGGCACGTCGGGCACTCGCACTGGGCGCGCGTCTCCGGGACCTTGCCGATGAGGCACGCCACGCACTCGCCGGCGCGCCGGCAGCCCGAGGTGTCGGGCGGCGCCCCCGTGTCGAGCGGGGTGATCTCCGCGACCCCGTCCCGCGGCAGGAAGACGTCGAGGTCGATGTCGAGCCCGCCGATGAGATCGCGCTCCTCGGTGTCCGCGTCCGCGAGGGCGTCCGCGTCGTCGTCGGGCGACGTCACCTCCCGCTGGGAGCAGCCGCCGCTCCAGGCGACGCACGCGATCGCACAAGCGAGCGCCGCCGCCCGGCGCGCGGCCGCGAGCGCCGTCACCCCGATGTCCGTCCCGCGTCGCGAGACGCGCCCGCCCGTCCGTGGCATCCTCTCGTCCATCGCCCAGGAGGATACCCATGAGACACCTCGTTGCCAGCTGCTTCGTCATCACCGTCGCCCTCGGCGCCTGCGGCAAGAAGGAGACGCCGCCGCCCGAGACGACGCCACCCCCCACGACCGTCGCGCCCGAGGAGGACACGGCCACGGCCCCCGAGCCCGAGGCCGACACCGCCGAGGCCGCGACCACCGCCCCCGAGGCGGACGCGGGCGCCGCCACCGCCGCCCCCGAGGCCGACGCCGAGGCCGCCACCGCCGCCCCCGAGGCCGACGCCGAGGCCGCCACCGCCGCCCCCGAGGGCGACGCCGGGGCCGCCGCCGCCGCGCCCGTCGAGGACATGGGCACGCTCGTCGCGAAGGACATCGAGTACAAGGCCGGCGACACGACGCTGAAGGGCTACATCGTCTGGGACGGCGCGAGCACCGACAAGCGCCCCGGGATCCTCGTGGTCCACGAGTGGTGGGGCCTCAACGACTACGCGAAGATGCGCGCCCGCATGCTCGCGCGCCTCGGCTACACCGCGATGGCGCTCGACATGTACGGCGACGGCAAGTCCACGGAGGACCCGAAGGTCGCCGGCGAGTGGGCCGGCGGCGTGTACGCCGACCCGGCCGCGATGAAGGCGCGCTTCGACGCGGCCCTCGACATGCTGAAGGCCGAGGACACCGTGGATCCCGAGCGGATCGGCGCGATGGGCTACTGCTTCGGCGGCGGCATCGTGCTCGGCATGGCGCGCGCGGGCGAGGATCTCGACGGCGTCGTCAGCTTCCACGGCGTCCTCGAGACGAAGGAGCCGGTCGGCAAGGACGTCGTGAAGCCCGAGCTGCTCGTCCTCACGGGCGGCGCCGACCCGATGGTGCCGCAGGAGCAGGTCGACGCCTTCAAGAAGGAGATGACCGACGCCGGCGCGAAGTTCGACGTGGTCGTCTACGACGGCGCGAAGCACGCCTTCACGAACCCCGCGGCCACCGAGGCCGGCAAGAAGTACGACCTGCCGGTCGCCTACGACGAGGCGGCCGACAAGGACTCGTGGGAGAAGATGACGGCGTTCTGGGCGCGCGTGCTCGCGGCGAAGTAGTCGCGGGCGCGCTCGGCGCGCGCTGGTTCGTCATGATGACGCCCGGTTCGGCTTCGCCGCGCCGGGCGTCTTCGTCTCGGGTCTCCGCGCCGCTCTTGGTCCCGAGAACGCAGGATCGGGAGACGCGGAGACACGGAGGAGCACGGAGGGGGCGGCGCGAGCTCCGGGGCCAGGTGGAGCGGTCGGCGTCCCGGGCGGCCGTCGGTGGTGCCGTCGGCTGCTACGGCGCGTCCTCGCGCGCGTCGCCCACCGGCACGCCGCGCGCCTGCTCGACGCTCGCGAGGTAGCCGTCGAGCGCGGCGGTGAGCCCCTCGAGCTGCTCGTCGAGGATCGCGTCCATCGCGGCCACCACGGCGCGCGGTTTGCGCTCGGCGACCTTCTTCTCCTCATCGAAGGCGTGCTCCCACACGACGCGCCCCGTGCGCGTCTCGACGAGCTGGAAGCGCATCGCGAGGTGCGCGCGCCAGTCCTCCTCGGTCACGTCCTTCTCCTCGAGCGCGGTCACCTGCCCGAGGAGCTCGTAGTCGGCGGCCGCGTCACGCGACCCGAAGCCGACGACGCGCGCCCGCTGCAGGTGCGACGCGACAGTCTCCGAGAGCATGCGCCCCGGCGGCGCCGCCCAGAGGTGGTACGGGTAGAAGCGCAGCTCGAGGTCGTTCGTGCGGTAGACGATCTCCGAGCGATCGTACGGGGCCCGCGTCCCGAAGCGCCGCACCAGCACGGTGAGCGGCCTGCGCTCGCGCACCGCGGGCGCAGTCGGCGCCTCGAGCGAGTAGTAGACGGGCTGCGGGCTCGAGCCGAAGCAGCCGCCGAGCACGGCGGCCGCCGCCACGAGCGCGAGCGCGGTCAGGAGGGCTTTCATGGGAGCTCCCGGGCCGGCCACGACCGACCCTGAACGAGCGACGAGGGGTCCGCCTTCAACATCGTCGCGAGGTCGGCCACGTCGCGGACGCCGTCGGAGACGTCGTCCATGATGGTCTGGAGCTGCGTCTGCGCGCGCCCGATCGCGCCGTCGGCGCGCCCCACCATCGCCTCGATGTGCTCGATGGCGGCGCGCGCGCTCGCGACGAGCGGCACCACGTCGCGCTTCGTGAGCTCGTCGATGGTGCGGGCCGTGTCGTCCACGGACGCGAGCGTGCGGTCGAGCTTCGTGATGCTGCCCTGCACGCGCTTCACCGTGGTGTCGATGCTCGCGAACGCGGTCGTGACGCCCCTCGCGGCCGCCTGCGCGTCGTCGAGCACGGCCGCCACGCGCGGCCCGCTCTCGCGCATGATGAGCGCGAGCTGCCCCGACGCGGCCTCGACGTTCGCTAGCGTGGCCTCGATACGGCGCGCCGCGTCGCCGCTCACGAGGCGCGACACCGACTTCGTCATCTCCTTCACCTCGCCGACGAGCTCCTTCACGGTGTCGACGACCTCGTCGACCACGGACTGCCCGGCGGGGATCTCCTCGCCCGGCTTCCGGAGCCGCGCCTCGTTCGTGCCGCCCGACAGGTCCACGCGCCGCTGCCCCGAGATCCCCTGGAGGACCACGGTCGCGACGGCGTCCTCGGGCACGGGCGTGCCCTCGCGGAGCCCGAGGTCGAGCTTCACGACGGCCACGTCGCGCGGGTCGACCTTCACGTCCTCGACCTTGCCGACGACGATGCCGTTATAGGTCACGTCGGCGCCCGCCTGCAGCCCGCCGACGCCGCCCTTCACGCGCACCACGTAGTGGTCGCGGTCGGCGAAGAGCGTGTCGCTGAGCTTCACGAAGAGCGTCAGCGCCGTCAGCCCCGCGGCGACCACGAGGAACACCCCGATCCGGGTCTTCTGCGCAGGTGAGAGCTTGCTCATGGTGCCTCCGAATCCGCAAAGATCGTGCCACGGAGCGCCTGCCCGTCCTCGCGCGGCGCCGCCTCGCGCCCGAAGAAGCGGACGAGCGCCGGCTCCTCCGACGCCTTCGCCTCGTCGAGCGTCCCCGTGAAGAGGACCTGCTTGTCGGCGAGGAAGATGACGTGGTCCGCGATGGCCTCGATCGATGCGACCTCGTGGGTCACGACCACGATGGAGAGGCCCAAAGTGTCCCGCAGATCGACGAGCACGTCGTCGACCTCCGCCTGCGTCGCGGGGTCGAGCCCGGCCGACGGCTCGTCGCAGCAGACGATCTCCGGGTCGAGCATCAGCGCGCGCGCGAGCCCGACGCGCTTCTTCATGCCGCCCGAGAGCTCGCCCGGGAAGAGGTCGATCGCGTGCCCGAGGCGCACGAGCCCGAGCTTCATCCGGACGAGCTCGCCCTCGATGGCCGGCGGGAGGTCGGTGTGAGCGCGCACGGGGATCGCGAGGTTGTCGCGCACGCTGAGGCTGTTCAGGAGGCCGCCCTCCTGGAACATGAGGCCGACGCGCGACAGGAGGTTCGCCTGCGCCTCCTCATCGAGGTCGGCGAGGCGCTCGCCGAGCACCTCGACGCCGCCGCGCCGCGCCGGGATGAGGCCGAGGATCGCCTTCAGGAGAGTCGACTTCCCGCTCCCGGAGCCGCCGATGATGCAGGTGACGGCGCCGCGCGGCACGCGGGCCGAGACGCCGTCGAGGACGAGCTTCTCGCCGTAGCCGGCGGCGAGGTCGTCGATGACGATCACGTCGTCGCCTTCGTCGCGGTCGTGGCCGTGGTCGTGGTGGTCGGGCAACGCGCCTACCCCTGGAAGTAGAAGATGATGCTGAACATCGCGTCGGCGACGATGACCCAGAAGATGGCCGACACGACCGAGCTCGTCGTGACGCGGCCGACGCTCTCGGCGCCGCCGTGCGCCTGGAAGCCGCGGAAGGCGGCGAGGACGACGATGATCCAGGCGAACGCGACGCTCTTCAGGAAGCCGAGCAGCACGTCGTCGAGCGCGACGGCGTGGAGGACGCGCGTCCAGTACACCTCGGTGCCGATGTCGAGGTAGACGAGCGTCATCAGATAGCCGCCGAAGATCCCGAGGGCGCCTGCGAACACGGTGAGCGCGGGCAGCGACACGGTCATCGCGACGAACTTCGGCACCACGATGTAGCGCGTCGGGTTCAGCCCCATCGTGCGCAGGGCGTCGACCTCCTGCGTGACCTGCATCGTCGCGACCTCGGCCGCGATGGCAGCGCCGCTCCGGCCCGCGATGAGGATGGCGGTCATGAGCGGCCCCATCTCGCGCAGCATCGAGATGGTGATGAGGTTGGCGACGTAGACCTGAGCGCCGAAGTTGCGGAGCTGCGCGGCCGACTGGAGGCCCACGACCACGCCGATGAGGAACGTGATGAGGCTCACGATGGGGACGGCGTTGACGCCGACGCGCAGGATCTCGGCCCACACGGCGCCGCGCCGGACCCGGCGCGTGCGGCGCGCCCCCGCGAACGTGAAGTAGAACGTGTCGGCGGCGAGGGCGAGGAGCGACGCGAAGCCGTGGACGCGGGCGGCCAGGCCGGCGCCGACGGCGGCGAAGAAGCCCTCGGCCGGCTTCTCGTCGTCCGCGTCGGGCTCGGCGGCGGCCGGGAAGAGGTCGAGCGCGTCGCGGGCGGCGTCCGAGCAGTCGCCGAGGCGGAGCTCGCCGCCGGCGTCGCGGGCGGCGCGCGACAGGGCGCTGAGCGCGGCCACGCCGACGCTGTCGAGGCGCTCGACGCCGGAGAGGTCGAGCGCGAGGCCCTCGCGGGCGTGCTCACGGACGGCGGGGCGCAGGCGCTCGTAGAGGTCCGCCGCGTGCTCGCGGTCGAGGCGGCCGCGGAGCGCGACGGCGCCGTCGGACGGGCCGTCGATCTCGAGGCGCGATGTCGCGTCGGCGGCGTCGGGCCGACGGGCGGGGGCGGTCGACAGGGGAACCTCCGGGACGCGGCGCGGGGCGCGCGACAATGTGCCCCGATCCGACGTCGTCCCGGTGGGTCATTGCAGGTTGCGGGCCAGCGGCGGCCAGAGGTCACGCCGGATCACGAGGCGTCATGGCCGGTCACGCGCCACAGCGCCGCGCGACTGACGCGATTCCGCATTAGTGACAGCCACTTACGCAGCACATCGGCGTTGGCGCGCGCCTTGCGATGGCGCGGCGGCGTCACGCCCCCGGAGCCACCCGCCATGCACGACCCCCGCCCCTCCCGCGCCCTCCCCATCGCCCGCTGGGCGCTCCTCCTCGCGCTCACCGCGCTCGCCTCCGGCTGTCCCGAGCCGAAGGAGCGCGTGGTGGAGGTGGAGGTCCCGGTGGGCGCCTGCGCCGGCGTCCCCGACGGGACGTCCTGCGACGACGCCGATCCCTGCACGGCCGTCGGCATGTGCCAGGCCGGCACCTGCGTCGTGGGCCCGCTCGACTGCCGCGCCCTCGACGACGCGTGCGTGGTCGGCGCCTGCAGCGCCGAGGCGGGCGGCTGCGTCGCCACACCGCGCGCGGACGGCACGAGCTGCGACGACGGCGACCTCTGCACGGCGGGCGACCGCTGCGTGGACGGGGTCTGCGGCGGCGCCGCCGACGCCTGCGCCGACCTCGCCGACGGCTGCCACACCGCGACCTGCGACCCGGCGACCGGCGGCTGCGCCGTCGAGACGCTCCCCGACGGCGCGACCTGCGACGACGGCGATCCCTGCACCACCCCGGGCACCTGCGACGGCGGCACCTGCGTCGCCGCCGAGGTGACGTGCCACGACCTCGACGACGTCTGCGTCGTCGGCGTGTGCGACGCCGCCCGCGGCGGCTGCGTGGCCGCGCCGCGGGAGGGCGCCATCGCCTGCGACGACGGCGACCGCTGCACGACCGACGACGCCTGCAGCGGCGGCGTCTGCGCGGGCGAGGCCGTGACCTGCGAGGGGGCCGACGCCTGCCACGACGCCGCCTGCGACGGCGCGACGGGCGCCTGTGTCGTCACGACGCACGCCGACGACAGCGCCTGCGACGACGGCGACCTCTGCACCGAGGGCGACCGCTGCCTCGCCGGCCTCTGCGCGGGCGTCGTGCGCGAGTGCGGCGGGCTCACCGACGACGCCCACTGCACCGTGGGCTACTGCGACCCGGCGACGGGCGCGTGCGAGGCCGGCACGGCCCCCGACGGCCGCGCGTGCGGGCCCGACGCGAGCTGCCACGACGGCGCCTGCGACGCGGTGCCCCCGGCCGGCTTCCCGTGCGACGCGGCCGAGGTCGACGCCTGGGGCGCCTCGGTCTGGCTCAACTGCCCGTGCGTCGAGGGCGAGGTCTGCACGCGCGGCCACAACGGCCCGGCCCTCGGGCGCGAGTACTGTAGCCCGAGCTGCGCGACCGACGACGACTGCGCCTTCGCCGACGGCGCCGAGGGCACGTGCATGGACGTGCAGCACGCGGACGACGGCGGCGTGCTCGTGACCGACCGGCGCTGCGTCCGCACCTGCCGGAACCAGGCGTGCCCGGGCGACGCGCTCTGCTGGTCGACGCCGGCGGTGTTCGGCCTCGCGGTCCCCTTCTGCGCGGACGTGGCGCGCGACACGTGCCGCCTCGGCGGCGGCGCCGGGCCCATCTGCGACGCGGGCGAGAGCTGCCAGATCGCCTCGGGCGGCTGGGACGCGCTGGCCGTCTGCGCGCCGTCGCGCGGCTCGGCGCCGTTGGGCTCGCCGTGCACGCTCCCGCACGAGGCGTGCGCGACGAGCCTCGACTGCACCGTCCCCGGCGAGGTGTGCGACCCGGAGAGCCACCTGTGCCAGCCGGTCCCGGCGGAGCGCTGCGAGGCGATGTGCATCGCGGGCGCCTGCTCGCAGCCCTGCGTGCTCGACGCCGACTGCCCGGAGAGCATGTACTGCGCGGCGGCGTCGCTCGAGCAGCCGTCGACGGGGGCGACGCTCGCGTTCGGCGCGTGCGCCCTCGCGCCCGGGTCGCGCGCGGCGTGCGACGGCGACGCCGACTGCGCGGCGCCCGAGCGGTGCGGGGTCTTCCCGACGGTGGGCGGCACGCGGACGCTCTGCTACCTGCCGACGGCGCCGTCGGCGGAGGCGGGCGAGGTGTGCGGCGACGTGAGCGGTGCCGCGTGCGCGAGCCAGCTCTGTATCGCGGGCGTCGAGACGTGCGCGCGCCTCTGCGGGAGCGACGCCGACTGCGACGACGGCGAGGCGTGCGACGCGCTCGCGCTCGGGCCGGCCGTGGGGACGGCGCCGCGGCTCTGCGTGCCGACGGCCGCCTGCGACAGCGACGCGGACTGCGACGGGGGCGAGGTCTGCCGCACCCTGCCGCGCGCGGACGGCGGCGGGAGGCGCGTCTGCGGGGAGGCGGTCGGCTCGCTCGCGCCGGGCGAGGCGTGCGACGCGGGGCGGCTCGGCGCGCCGTACGCGGCCACGTGCACGGTGGGCTACTGCCCGGCGGACGGGCGCTGCCCGAGGCTCTGCGGCGACAACGGCGACTGCGGCGCCGGGGAGGTCTGTCGCGGCGTCGTGGAGCGGATCTTCGACGGGCGGACGAACCTCGACCCGCGGGACGACCTGAGCTTCGTCGAGGCGCGCTGCGAGCCGCGGCTCGGGACCGAGGTGCCGTGCGCGAGCGCGGCCGACTGCGGCGGGGGCGAGACGTGCGGCTTCACGACGGACCGCGAGGGGCGGCCGGCGACGGTGTGCGTGGCGCGGCGCGAGGGGGCGCTCCCGGCGGGGGCGGCGTGCGACGCGGGGGGCTCGGCGTGCGCGTCGGGGCTCTGCGCCGTGGGGCCGGGGCAGCTGCGGGGCGTCTGCGCGACGCCGTGCGATCCCAATGGCGCTGCCTGCGTCGGCGGGCTCGTGTGCGGCCTCGTGCCGATGGCGGCGGACGCGGCGCGCGTCTGGAACGCGTGCGTGCCGCCCGAGGGGGGCGTGTGCGACCGCTTCGTGGCGACGCGGCGCGGCGGGATGTCGCTCGCGGCGCCGATGGCGACGGGGTGGACGCTCGTCGTCGACGCGGAGACGGGGAGGAAGACGGTCGCGGAGGCCGTGGTGCACGAGCTCACCGTGACGTCGCCGGAGGGGTTGTCGGCCTACGTGGTGACGCACATGAACGACACGACGCACTCGATCTACCCGTCGCCGGACGGGGACGTGCTGACGCGCTGCCTCTGGGACGCGGCGCACGACTCGGACCTCTGGGTCGAGGTCGAGCCGCTCGACGCGAGCGCCCGGCCCTACCCGCGCGCGCCCGGGTGCGGCGACTTCGCGGTGTACCTCGACGGGCAGGCGCCAGCGGGGCCGGTCGCCCTCTACGCGGACGCGGCGCTGACGATCCCGTTCGAGCCGGCCTACTATCGGGTGAGGGACGTCGCGCGCGGCACGGTGTACCTCTTCGAGGCGGCGACGGGCCGCCTCCTGATGGCGGGCGGCCGCCTCGTGCCATAGCCGCCATCATCCATCCATCCGGATGGACGGATGAACCGCGCCCGCGCGACCCGACGCGACCGGGTCGCCCTCTCCGTGCCCCCTCCGTGTCTCCGTGTCTCCGTGGTCACGCCCACGGATCCACCACTTACCCCAGCGCGACTAGCCGAGGATGTCCGCCGCGATCATCCCCATGCCGACGATCGACACGGCCCAGGCGATGGTGCGGACGCCCGGGATCCCGGCGATGTAGACCACCGCGTGCGCCACGCGCGCCGCGAAGAACACGATGGCGCCGAGCGCCGACAGGTCGCCGTGGCGCCCCGACACGTGCGCCACGAGCACGAGGATCGCGAAGAGCGCGATGTTCTCCTGCATGTTGGCGCTCGCCCGCTTCGCGCGCGCCTCCCACGGCGCGGGTGGCGGCGCGGAGTCGCGGTTCCCCATCGCCCAGCCGAGGCCGTTCTTCATGAGGCCGGGGCCGGCCGCGACGAGGATCAGGACCCACGCCAGGAGCGCGGTCGCGAAGAGCATCCAGAGGTCGGTCGTCATGGGCTCGCATCCTCCGCGCGGGCGGCTGGTGCCCGCGACCTGTGCAATCTAGCCCACCCCCGCCGCGCTGGCGAGGCGACTACTCGAAGCGCGTCGCGAGCCGCAGGTAGGTCCGCGCGAAGGCGACGTCGCCGTCGGCCTGGATGCGGCTCACCTGCGCGGCGAACTCGTCGCGCTGCGCCGTCACCAGGTCGAGCTGCGTGCCCGCGCCCTCGTGGTAGCGGAGGGCCGCCATCTTGGCCGCGTCCTCGGCCGCCTCGGCCTCGACGCGCGCCGCGCGGCTCTTCGCGATGGCCGTCGCCACGCGGTGCCACGCCTCGAAGATCTCGTCCTCCGCCTGGAGGCGCGCCCGGTCGACCCCGGCCGTCGCCGCGCCGACCTGGGCGTCGCCGAGGTCGAGCGCCGCGTAGTTCGCGAAGTCGAAGCGCCACGTGAGCGCCACGCCCAGCGTCGCGTAGGTCGACTCGTCGATGAAGCCCGTCGCGTTCGTGATCCGCTCGGCCGCCTGCGCCGACAACGTCGGGATGAACTGCAGCTCCTGCGCCTTCGCCTCCTTCTCGGCCGCGGCGACCCGCGCGCTCGCGCTCCGCACCGCCGGCGCCTTCGCGGCCGCCGGCAGGAAGCTCTCGATCGCGGCCTCGGCGTGCAGATCGTCGGCCGGGAACTCCGTCACCGGCTCGGGCGCGACGCCCGTCAGGCTCTCGAGCCGCCGCCGCGCGAGCGTCACCGCGAGGTCGGCGTCGGCGACGCTCCCCTGGGCGCGCGCGAGGTTCGCGTCGGCCCGCCGCACCTCGAGCTTCGGCGCCGCGTCCTGGTCGAAGCGCTTCGTCGCCACGTCGAGGAGCTCGGTCGCGACCTTCACGTTGGCGTCGGCGACCGACTTCACGGCTTCGGCCGAGATGAGCTGGTAGTAGGCGCGCGCGACGGCCTTGTCGATCTGCACCTGCGTCCCGGCGCGCATCGCGTCGGCGGCCTCCGCGGCGGCCTCGGCGGCGGCGACGCGCTGCCAGCCGGCCACGTCGACGACCGGGATGTCGAGCTGGAAGATCGCGTCGAGCTGGTGCTCGGGCGCGATGACGAGCTCGGTGCCGCCGAAGTTCGGGACGATCTCGCGCTGGTTCCACGTGTACGAGCCGCGCGCCGTGAGCGACGGCAGGAGGCGCCCGCGCACCTGATCGACGGCGACCGCGCGCTGCACGGCGAGCGCCGCCGCCTCGCGGTTGTCGGGGCTGAACTGGTGCGACGCCGCGAGGAAGACGTCGAGCGGCTGCACGGCGTGGGCCGCGGGCGAGGCGAGGGCGCCGGCCGCGAGCAGCGCGGCCGCGGTGCTGGTGATGATCCGCATGGAACCGGTCCTTGGCTAGTGGGCGCCCGCCATGCCCAGGCCGCCGCCCTTCGGGGGACGGCCGAGGATCCAGGTCAGCGGGATCATGCAGAACACCGCGACCGCGACGAGCCAGAAGATGTCGGCGAAGGACATGACGGACGCCTGCCTCATCACGCTCCCCTGGAGCGCGGTGAGCGCGGCGTGGTGCGCGTCGACGAGGGCCATGCCCTTGGCCTGGAAGAAGTGGGTGAGCTGGTCGAGCCGCCCGATGACGTTCGGGTCGGTCGACACGAGGTGCTCGGCGATGTTCGCGTGGTGGAAGGCGACGCGGTTCGTGAGCACCGTCGAGAGCAGCGCGACGCCGATGCTGCCGCCCATCTGGCGCGTCAGGTTGAAGAAGCCCGAGGCGTTCGCGATGTCCTCCTTCGGGATGGGCCCGAGGGCGGCCATCGTGAGCGGCAGGAACATGAACACCATCCCGGCGCCGCGGATGAGCAGCGGCCAGAAGAAGTCGTCCTCGCCGGTCTGCGGGGTGAGCGGGACGAGCGCGTAGAGGGTCGAGCCGAGGATGAGGCAGCCGATGGTGAGGCCGAGGCGTGGGTCGAGCTTCTTCGACAGCAGGAAGCCCATGACGGGCATCATCGCGCCGGCCGCGAGCGCGCTCGGGAGGAGCATGAGCCCGACCTGCTGCGAGGTCATGCCCATGACCTGCTGCGAGAAGATGGGGATGACGAAGAGCGCGCCGTAGAGGGCCACGCCGAGCACGACCGAGACGATGCTGCCGGCCCAGAGCGAGCGGTACTTGAGGACGCGCAGGTCGACCGCCGGGTGCTCCGTCGTGAGCTCGCGCCAGACGAAGAAGATGAGGCCGAAGAGCGCGCTCGCCGCGAGGACGGTGATCTCGGTCGACTCGAACCAGTCGTTGCGGTTGCCCTCCTCGAGGAAGGTCTCGAGGCAGCCGAGGCCGATCGCGAGGAAGAGGATCCCGAGGTAGTCGACGCCCTCCTTGAGCCCCTTGACGATCTTGTCCTTGGGGAGGGTGAGCCACGTCATGAAGATGGCGAGGAGCCCGATGGGCAGGTTCACGAAGAAGATCCAGCGCCAGCCGATGTTCGTGACGAGGTAGCCGCCGAGGGTCGGGCCGATGGCGGGGCCCGAGATGACGACGATGCCGAAGAAGGCCTGCGCCATCGCCTGCTGCTCGCGCGGGAACGTCTGGAAGAGGATCGACTGCGCCTTCGCGAGGAGGCCGCCGCCGGCGAGCCCCTGCGCGACGCGCGCGATGATGAGCATCGGGAGCGACGTCGCGAAGCCGCACGCGGCCGAGGCGAGCGTGAAGCCGACGAGCGAGAAGATGAAGTAGCGCTTCTGCCCGAAGCGCTTACCGAGCCACGCGGAGAGCGGCAGGATGATGACGTTGGCGACCGCGTAGGAGCTCACGATCCACGAGGTCTCGCCGACGGTCGCGTCGAGGGACGTCGCCATATCGGTGAGCGCGACGTTGACGATCGAGGTGTCGACGATCTCGAGCAGCGCCCCGAGGGCCACCGAGAAGGCGATGGCCCACTTGCCGTACGCCGCCACGGGCCCGGCCGGGGCGGCCGGGAGGGCAGCCGCGTTCGCGCTCAACGGCCGCTCGTCGTCTCGTTGGCGCTCGCGTGGGCGGCGTCCCCGGCGTTCGCGCCGCCGGCGACGTTGGTGTTCACGGTGGCCTCGACCGAGAGGCCGGCGCGGAGGGGCACGCCGTCGGGCATGTCGTCGATGCGGACGCGCACGGGGACGCGCTGGACGACCTTCGTGAAGTTGCCGGTGGCGTTGTCGGGCGGCAGCAGCGTGAAGCGCGCGCCCGTGCCGCCCGCGAAGGACTCGACGTGGCCGTGGAGCGGGTGGTCCGGGAAGGCGTCGATCTCGAGCTCGACCGGCTGCCCGACGCGCATGTCGGCGATCTGGGTCTCCTTGAAGTTGGCGGTCACCCAGCGGTCGTCGGTCACGAGCTGCGCGAGCGCCTGGCCCGGCCCGAGCATCTGCCCGACGGCGACGGTCTTCTTGGACATGACGCCCGCGCGCGGCGCGGTGATGGTCGTGTACGAGAGCTCGAGCTTCGCGAGGTCGAGGGCCGCCTTCGCGACCTCGACCTGGGCGTGGGCGGCCTTGGCGCGGGCCTCGGCCTGCGCGACCACGGAGTCGACGTCCTTCGTCTGCTCGATGCGCGCGTCGGCCTCGCCGATGCGCGACTCGGCCTGCGCGACGCCGGCGCGGAGGGTCGCGAGGCGGGCGCGGGCGCCCTCGAGGTTCGAGCCCGCGACCTGGAAGGCCGTGGCGGTGGCCTCGTAGGCGGACTTCGCGAGGGCGCCGCCGTTGAAGAGGGCCTCGTCGCGCTCCTTGTTGGCCTTCGCCTGGGCGTAGGCGGCCTGGGCGGCGCGGACGGCGGCCTCCCCCTCGCGGAGCTGCACGCGCGCGGCGGTCACGGTGGACTGCGCGGTGGCCTTCGACGCGGCGGCGACGTCGTTGTTGCCGCTCGCGTTGGTGGTGGCGACGACGACGTCGGAGTCGGCGGCGCGCGCCTGCGCCTCGGCGGCGGCGACGGCGGCCTCGGCCTGCGCGACCTTGGCCTTCGCGGGCCCGTCGTCGAGCGTGGCGAGGACGTCGCCCGCGCTCACGCGCTGGTTCTCCTCGAAGGACACGGCGGTCACGACGCCGCCGATGCGGGTCGGGACGGCGACGACCTCCGCCTCGACCTGGGCGTTGTCGGTCGACTGCAGGCCCTTGTGCGAGATGACCTCCCAGGCCGCGAGGCCGCCACCGACCGCGAGGACGATCGGCAGGATGATCAGGCGCTTGCTGCGCTTCTTCGCCTTCGACGCGCCGTGCGGGGCGTGGTGCTCGGGGGGAGGGGCCCCCTCCTTGCCCGCGTCGCGGGGGGTCGGTGCGTCGGTCACGGCAGCGTTCATGAGTCACTCCGGCAACAAGCCGTCGCCATAAATAGCGACGTGAGCTTGAAAAGCAACGAGGTGTTGCCATAATTCGTCACCAGTGGCCGCAAGGCATGGAGATCTGGTGCAGAGAACCAAACCGCGGGGTCGCAAGACCGAAGGCGTCAGACAGGGTGGCCGCAGCGCGCGCGTGGTCGCCGCCGTGCTCTCGGCGACGGCCGAGGAGCTCGGGCGCGTCGGCTACGGCGCGATGCGCATCGAGGCCGTGGCGCAGCGCTCGGGCGTGAACAAGACCACCATCTACCGGCGCTGGCCGAACAAGCCGGAGCTCGTCGCGGCGGCGCTGCGGGAGCTCGCGGCCTACCCCGACGACATCCCGGACGGGCGCCTCCGCGACCAGCTCATCGGGCACTACCGCGCGACGCGCGACTGGTTCCAGACGCCGCTCGGGCTCGGGATCGCGCGCATGATCCAGATCGAGCGCGGGCGCGAGCCCGACCTCGACGCCATCCTTCGCGAGAAGCGCGCCAACCACCGGAACGTGCGCGCCGAGATCGTCGCCGACGGCGTCGAGCGCGGCGAGCTCCCCCCGGACACCGATCCGGAGCTGCTCTCCGAGCTCATGAGCTCCGTCATCATCAACCGCCTCATCCACTACCGCGAGCCGGTCACCGACGCCTTCATCGAGCGCGTCGTCGACGTCGTCCTCGCCGGGGCGCGCGAGACCTACGGCGCCCCCCAGGGCTGACGCGCGAGCGACCTCAGCGCCGCCGGATCGCCACCCAGAAGCCCGGCACCGCCGGCGTGTCGCCGAGGGCGCCGTCCGGGGCGACGCGGTAGCCGACGATCAGGTCGCTGACGCCGTCCTCGGTGACGAGCCCGCCGACCTGCCCGGCGACGCGCCGCGGCGCGGCCCCCGTGAGCACCTGGTGGCGGTACATCGCGTAGCCGCCGAGCTGGAGGCCCGCGGACCCCGCCGTCACCTGGTACCAGTCCGCCACGGCGGCCTCCGTCGCGACGTGGCCGCCGCGCGAGTCGTCCTCGGCGTAGGCCGTCACGACCGCGTTCGCCGCGCGGTAGGAGATCCCTCCCCAGAGCGCGCGCGGCTCGCTCGGCCCGACCTCGGCGCCCACGAAGGCGAAGTCCCCGGCGAGGCCGCTCGGCGTGACCGACGCGTCCTCGCGGACGAGCACGAAGCTCCCGAGCACCTGCGCCGCCGCGGCCCCAACCGTGCGGTGGAGGACCATCAGGTCCGCGTCCGCCGAGAGCTGCCCGCGCCACACGATGTTGGCGGTCGAGGCGCCGATGACCTGCGTGTGGTCGAACACGACCCCGCCGTCGCCCGCCACGGCGAGGCAGCCCGCCGCGCCGGCCGCGGCGTGGAAGGCCACGTCCGCGCGGCCGCCCCCCTGCGTCATCGCGCCCGACGCGACGCAGCCGCTCCCGTCGAAGGTGATCCAGCCCTGCGCCCCGACCACCTCGGCGCCGTCGCCCTCGGTCACCCCCACGAGGCGCCAACGCCCCGCGGCGGCCGCGGCCGTGAGGCCCGCGCCGCGCTTCACCGCGAGGACCAGCTCCGGCCCGGTCGACGAGCTCAGGACGAGCAGCTGGCCGCGCGCGTCGACGACGCCGTCGAGCGGATCGGCGTCGGCCCCCGACGGGACGAACGTGACGGCGCCGGTGTCGTCGCCGCACCAGAGCCCGCCCGACGCGAAGGGGACGGCGTTCCAGGTGGCCTTCGTCGCGGTGACGTCCCAGAAGCCGGCGCTCGCGATGGTCCAGGCGCCGCTCACCGCGGCGGGGCCGGGGTTGGCGCCCGTGAGCTGGCGCCGGGTCGCGAGGAACGACCAGGTCCCGGCGAGGTCGATGGGCCGCGCGGCGGGCCGCTCGGCGCAGGAGACGCCGTCGGGATCGCAGACGGCGACCGTGCAGGCGCCGAAGGAGCGGCACGCCTCCGCCCCACCCTCGACGCAGGCCCCGTGCCCGTCGCAGCGGTCCGCCGCGTAGCGGACGCCGTCGACGCAGGCGTCGGAGAGGCCGTCCGCCGCGACGCACGGGGTGCCGTCGAGCGCCGCGTGGGCGACGCAGCGGTGCGTCGCGAGGTTGCAGCGGCCGACGACGCAGGCATCGGCGAGCTCGCAGTCGCGGTCGTCCTCGCAGGCGTTCGGATCGACGACGTCGTCGGGGCCGGTGTCCGTGGCGTCGTCCGTGTCCGCGACCGTGTCCGCGACCGTGTCCGCGACCGTGTCCGCGACCGTGTCGGGCCCGGTGTCCGGGAGGTCCGTGTCCGCGGTCGTGTCCCCGACCGTGTCCGGCAGGTCGGTGTCGGTCGCGTCGCCGCCGAGGCCGTCCGCGCCGAGGTCCGGGCCGTCGAGGCCGTCGGACTGCACGAACCCGTCGGCGGAGCCCACGACGCGATCGCTCTCGAGGCAGCCGGTGAGCGGCGCGAGCGCGGCGAGGGCGATCAGGGCGAGAATCGTCAGGGCGCGGATCATCGGGGCCTCTCTCCGTCGTGGTCGTGGGGAGGACCGCCGGGACCGCCCAGGTAAACCACGGGGACGGGATGAGGGAGCCTCGCTCGCGCGCGGGACCCGCGCCGCCGACGCCGATGGCCGGGCGCGAGACGTTTCTTTTGCAATGTGATCGGACGCGGACCGGCCTCCCGCGCGTCGACGAGAGGACCCACGGCCCGGCGATCCCGCCGGCGCCGCGCCCTCCCCGCCGCCGCCACCCGGAGATCGACCCATGAAGCCGCTCGTCGTCGCCCTCGCCCTCGCCCTGCTCGCGCCCGCCGCCGCGCACGCCGCCTCGCCGACCGGCGAGTGGCGCTCGTCCTCGGGCAGCACCATCCTCATCCCGCCGACCGACGGCGGCCCGAGCTTCGACCTCGTCGTCGCGAGCACGACCGGGGCCGCGAACCTCTACGTCGCCACCTGGGTCGCGGGCCTCGAGGGCACGCAGTTCCGCTACGTCTCCGCCGACTACTCGACCTACACCGGCACCTTCGACTCGCGCTCCGGCGGCACGAGCATCCGCCTCGCGAGCCAGTACGGCGACAAGAGCTACACCTGGACGCGCCAGGGCCCCCTCGACGACTCGTCGACCTCCGGGCGCTGGAGCTCCTCGAGCGGCGCGCGCTTCAGCGTGATCCCCGGTCCCCGCGGCGCCGGCTGGTTCTACGTCGCCGGCACGAGCAGCACGGGCGCGCGCACCCTCGGCGTCGCGCGCTGGTCGCCGGGGCTCGAGGGCACGCAGTTCACCTACGTCATGAACTACGCGACCCACACGGCGACGCTGAACGCCCGCACGCGCTCGACCATCGTCGTCGCGGGCGTGAGCACCCCGACCACCTGGACGCGCCTCGACCCCGCGCCGCGGCGCCCGCGAGGCGGCCGCGACGACCTCGGCGGGCGCGGTGGCGACCGGCGCTGGAGCCGCGCGGACTGACCCCAGATCTCGACGCGCTCAGCGCGCGGGGAGGTTCGCGGGTACCAGGTCGCCGCGCTCGAGCGTGACGGTCGGGCAGAAGTCCTGCTCGGCCGCCTCGCGCTGCCACCACTGCCCCCGCTCGTGCCACGCGTCGGCGGGGGCCGGCTCGTAGTGCCAGAGGCGGCTCCGGAGGTAGCGCGGGGGCCCGTCCGGGAAGGGGTCCTCCGCGAGGAGCCCGACGACGGCGGGCTCGCCCTCGAGGAGCCGCTGCAGGAACGGCAGATACCAGCGCGTCCGGCGGCAGTCGCCGCGGAGCGCCGCGAACCACATCTGCCAGTCGAGGCGCGGCATGTGCGGCCCCGTGAAGCCGGGCGCCTCGTCGAGCGCCTCCATCTTCCAGGCGAAGCGGTAGGGGCGCCAGGTCACGCCGTCGCGGCTCCCCTCGAGCGTGATCTCGGGGCGGTCGGTGGTCATCGTGGCGAAGAGGCCGTAGCTCCCGGCGACGTGGAAGGGCGCCATGAAGCGCGCGACGTCCGCGAAGAGCTCGGGCGGAGGCTCGTCGCTGCGGCGGTGCGTCGCGACGACGACGGCGCTCGCGGACACGAACGCGACGAGCCCCGCGAGGAGCGCCACCGGCGCGCGGCGCGCGAGGGGTGGCCGCGCGTACGGGAGGAGGTGCGTGTCCGGGACGCGCCCGCGCCAGCGCCGCGGGACGAGCGCGCGCAGGGCGCCGTCGTCGAAGACCATGATGGCGAGCGTCGCGGCGAGCAGGTTGAAGTAGCCGTAGTTGCCGGTGCTGCCGATGGCGAGCATGAGCGCGAGCGCGCCGGCCCCCGCGAGGTAGCGCGGGCGCCGGAGCCCGGACACGATGAACCAGGGGAGCACGAGCTCGACGGCGAACATCAGGCGGATGGCGAGCTCGCGCGTCCAGGCGGGCGCGTGATGCGCCCAGAACGCGGTGAAGGTCGGCAGGGGCTGCGTCCAGTAGTGGTAGTCGAGGGCGCTCATGTCGGCCCACACGGGATCGTGACTCGCGAGCTTCACCCAGCCCGACATGAACATGAGCTTCAGGACGAGGAGGCGGACGAGCCACACCCCGGCCCAGGACGGCGCGCGGTCGCCGGCGAGGCCGGGGCGGACGCCGCGCCACGGCACGAGGAACGCGGCGGCGACGAGGCTCTCGAGGAGGAGCGCGTCCCACTGGT
Source organism: Deltaproteobacteria bacterium (assembly GCA_020632715.1). Taxonomy (GTDB): domain Bacteria; phylum Myxococcota_A; class UBA9042; order PHBI01; family PHBI01; genus JACKFA01. The sequence goes on along the minus strand of JACKFA010000007.1, from coordinate 113,423 downwards.
AGCCCATGAAGGTCTGCCCGACCGACACGAGCGACAGGTAGCAGACCCAGGCCAGCGCGAGCCCGACGCCGGGCAGGACGTTCAGGAGGAGGAGCGCGCTCCCGGCGGTGCCGACGGCGCAGAGGGCGTTCAGCGCGCCGCTGTCGGGGCCGAGCCACGCGAGGGTCGGGAGCTGGTGGAAGAGCTCGAGATCGCTCCAGCCGCGCTTCGCGGCGACCTCGACGGCGCCGACGAGGTAGTCGCGCGCGGGCTCGATGCCGTGGGTGCCGATGAGGCCGTCGCACTGCGTCCACCACGAGACGAACGCGCAGAGCGCGGTGAGCCCGAGCACGCGCAGGAAGAGCCAGCGCGCGAGCGTCTGGCGCGGGCGGCGCAGATCGGGGCCGACGAGCGCGGCGGTGAGCGCGTTCGCGACGGGGCGGACGGCGGAGACGGCGCGGTAGCCGAGCTCCGCGACGGCCGCCGCCCCGGGGACGTGGCGGTAGACCCACCGGAAGACGGGTGGCCCGCTCGCCGTGAAGGCGCCGAGCTCGGCGACGGCGGCGGCGCCGGCGACGACGCGCCCGTCGGGGAGGCGCAGGTGCACCGAGCCCTCGAGGGCGGCGGGGGCGACCTCGGGGAGCGGGTTCGGGGCGTCGGCGCCGAGGAACGGCGCGTAGCGCACGCGGTCGCCGGTGAGCTGCCGCCAGCGCGGGATCCAGCGCCGGCAGAAGCCGCAGCGCCCGTCGTAGACGAGGAGCGGGCGAGGGTCTCCGGTGAGGTCGGCGTCGTCGGTCACGAGCCGTCGTGTAACCGCGGCGACACGTGATTGTCACGACCAGGTGCGATTGCTACCGTCCCGGCCGTGCGAACGAGAACCGTCACCGCCTGCGCCTGCGTCGCGCTCCTGGGCCTCGCCGCGGCCGCCGGCGCGTGCGGGAGCGATCCGATCGCGTCGGCCGACACCCTCGACGCCGAGGACAGCGCCGCGGTCGACGTCCTCGACACGGTGACCCCCGACACGGTCGCGCCGGACACGGAGATCCCCGACACCGTCCGCCCCGACACGCGCGACGCCGCGGACACGGAGCCGACGGACACCCTCGTCGATCCGCTCACGGAGGACGTCATCGCGTCGCACGTCGATCGCGAGGACCCGCCGCCCCCCGAGCCCGCGCGCTGCCTCGCCGTCGACAACGGCGACGCGGAGCGCGCCGGCATCGACAGCTGGCGCGTCGTGGCGGGGTCGTTCGTCGCGCAGAAGCGCACGGGCGCGTTCGCCGGCAACTACCCGCCCGCGCACGGCGGCACGTGGTACTTCCGCGCCGGGGACGCCGCCGACTCGACGATGGAGCAGGTGATCCCCCTCGGCGACGACGCGCCCGTCGCGGTCGGCTCGCCGCTGACGGCGCTGATGTCGCTCTGGCTCCGCGACTACTCGGGCGACGACGAGGCGTACTTCGCGCTCGCGGCGCTCGGCGCGGCCGGGGCCGTGCTCGAGGAGCGCGTCGCGGGCCCGTTCCTCGACGAGGACTGGACGCGCCACGAGCTGACGCTGCGCCTCCCCGAGGGCACCGAGAGCGTGCGCGTGCGGCTCCGCGGCGTCCGGAAGAAGGGCGACTCGAACGACGCCTACTTCGACGACGTGGCGGTCTGCCTCTACGACGGGCCGCCGCGCGGCGACATCGCCGAGCTCTACGCGCCGCCGTACCTCATGAACGTCACGCAGACCGCGGTGACGGTGCTCTTCGAGACACGCCGCGCGCTGGTCGCCGCGGTCGACTACGGCGAGGCCCCGGACGCGCTCGACCAGACGGTGACGGACGCGAGCGCCCGCACGATGCACGAGCTGCGGCTCACGGGCCTCGCGCCGGGCGCGCGCCACTACTATCGCGTGCGCTACGACGACACCGCGCTCCCGACCTGGGACTTCCAGACCGCGCCCCCCGACGACAGCGACGAGCGCGTCGAGTTCGTGGTGTTCGCCGACAACCAGGACGGCCCCGAGTTCTTCACGCAGCTGAAGGCGCAGATGGCCGCGTTCCAGCCGCAGTTCGTGCTGCAGGCGGGCGACTGCGTGCAGGACGGGCACCCGGTGAACTTCCGCGAGGAGTTCCTCGGGCCGCTGTTCGGGCTCGGCAACCACGCGCCGATCGTCATCGGCGCCGGCAACCACGAGACCTACGACTTCGCCATCGTCACGAGCAACGAGGCGCGCGCGCTCTGGAACGCGTACGTCGCGCAGCCGAACGACGAGCACTGCTTCGGCTTCCGCTGGGGGCCGCTCTTCGTGATGGTCATCGACACGGAGCTGGGCCACGCGCAGGGCTTCCCGCAGTACGACGAGTGCATCGAGAAGACGCTGCAGTCGCCGCTCGCGCAGACGGCGCGCTTCCGGACGGCCATCTTCCACCGCCCGCCGCTCATCGAGTACTGGGACTCGGTCGCGACGTTCTCGTCGCCGACGTCGTTCTTCAGCGCCGGCATGGACGCGCCCGACGTGCGCGCCTACCTGGCGCCCCTCTTCGAGCAGTACCACGTGCAGCTCGTGTTCAACGGGCACAACCACCTCTATCAGCGCGTGGACGCCTGGCCCCGCACCGTGACGTGGCTCATCTCGGGCGGCGGCGGCGGCGGGCTCGAGAGCGGGATCCCGGAGAGCCGCGTCAACGACTGGTCGCCGTTCGTGACGAAGCAGGTGTTCGGGCGCCACCACTTCCTGCACGTCGTGATCGACGGCGACGTGATGGCGATCGAGGCGATCGCGATGAACGGCGAGATCCTCGACACGTGGTACACGATCGCGCGTTGAACGACGGCCCCGTGGTCTCTTGGGAGGACCCGTGACGCTCTACTTCCGGCAGCTCCTCGCGGGGCGCGACTTCGGGCAGAAGACGCCGTTCGCGGCGCAGATGGAGAACTTCGTCTACCTCATCGGCGACCGCGACACCGGCGAGTGCGTGGTGGTCGACCCCGCGTGGGCCGTGGACGACCTGGTCGCGGCGGCGGCGGCCGACGACATGCGCGTCACGGGCGCGCTCGTCACCCACTACCACCCCGATCACGTCGGCGGGGACATCTTCGGGATCCACATCGAGGGCTTGCCGCGGCTGATGGAGGTCGCGCCGTGCCCGGTGCACGTGCACCGGCTCGAGGCGCAGGGGGTGCGCGCCGTGACGGGGCTCTCGGCCTCGGACCTCGTGCAGCACGACTCGGGCGACGTGGTGCAGGTCGGGAAGGTCGGCGTGGAGCTGCTCCACACGCCGGGGCACACCCCGGGGTCGCTCTGCTTCAGGCTCTCGGGGGCGCTCGTCTCCGGCGACACGCTGTTCCTGCAGGGGTGCGGGCGCGTGGATCTGCCGGGCGGCGACTCGGACGAGCTCTTCCGCTCGCTCGCGAAGCTGCGCGGGCTCCCGGGGGACACGGTGCTCTACCCGGGGCACCGCTATGGCGGCGCGAACGCGCCGATGCACGCCGTGGTCGAGAAGAACCCGATGATGCAGGTCGCGGATCTCGCGCGCTGGCGGATGATGATGGGCTGAGGGCGCGACCGTCGGCGCGCGCGCGGGCGTTCGCGCATTGCCGGCCGGCGCCCGGGTGTCCATAGTCGGTGCCGTGAACGCGTTCCACCTCTTCTCGCTCGGCCGGATCCCGGTGGCCGCCACCGGCGGCTACCTGCTCATCGCGGCGTACTTCGGCTACGTGTACTCGTACGGGAGCCTCGCGCTCGGCGCGGTCGCGGCGCTGTGCATCACGCTCTCGCTGCTCGTGCACGAGTTCGGCCACGCGCTCGTCGCGCGGCGGCTGAAGCTCGGGCCGAAGGTGGTGCTGCACGGGTGGGGCGGGCTCACGTTCCACGGGCGCGCCGAGACGAACAAGCACGACGCGTTCATCATCGCGGCGGGGCCGTTCGCCGGGCTCCTGCTCTCGGCGGCGGCGTTCGCGGGGTACTCGGCGCTGCCGCACATGGTGCCGGGGGTGCTGCTCGTGCGGGACGGGCAGTATCCGTCGCTCGGCTACGCGCTCTTCGCGCTCGAGCTGCTCTACGAGATCAACCTGTTCTGGAGCCTCCTGAACCTCGTGCCGGTGTGGCCGCTCGACGGCGGGCAGCTCTTCCGGCTCTTGATGCTGCGCTTCATGAAGCCCGCGAAGGCCGAGCGCGTGACGCACGTGGTGGGGATCGGGCTCGCGATCGTCGGGATCCTCGTGGCGGCGCTCCTCTGGAAGAGCGTGTTCAGCGCGATCATCGCGGCGTCGCTGCTCTTCGAGAACTGGCGGCGGGTGAACAGCTCGGCGGCGTCGGGGCCGATCCGGCTCCGGAACGAGGCGCTCGACAAGCTGCTCGCCGAGGCGACGGAGCGGCTCAGGGAGGGCGACGCGCGGGAGGCGCTGCGGCTCGCGCACCAGGGGCGCGACATGACGAACGTGAGCGCGGCCCAGCTCGACGCGATCTGGGTCATCCTGACGGTCGCGAGCGCGGCGGCGCGCGAGTGGGACGACGTGATCCACTACAGCCTCCGGGCGCCGCGGCTCGGGCCGGTGTTCGCGGCGCGGGTGCGGGCGCTGGTGGCGCTCGGGAGGCGTCAGGAGGCGCGCGCGGAGCTCGCGGCGGCGGACGCGCCCGAGCTCCCGGCCAGCGAGCGCGCGGCGCTCGAGGCGCTGGTCGCGGCGTAGGAGGCGGCGAGGGCGACCGGGTGACGCTCGCGCTTGACCCGGCCGGCGCGAGCCGCGAAGCTGCCCCGCCATGAACGCGAGACACCGTCACCTCCTCCCCTTCGCTGCGCTCTCGACCCTCACGCTGCTCGCCCCGACGGGGTGTGGCGGCGACGACGGCGGGGGCGGCAAGAAGCTCGACCCGGTCGAGTGCCCCGCGGCGCCGACGCCGGTCGATCCCTGCGCTGGCGGCGGCTGCGTCGAGGCGTGCGGGAACCCGATCTTCCTCGACGCCGGCGCCGAGACGAGCGGCTTCGAGCTGCGCGGCCGGCCGACGGTGCGGCCGCGGACGGCGCGCCGCGTGGACCGCGTGGTGGTCGGGACGACGCCCTGGGGGATCTCGGTCCTGAACGGCGAGACCGCGGAGGAGGTCGGGGCGCTGACGCTGCCGCGGACGCCCATCGCGATGGCGGAGGTGGACGGCGCGCTCTTCGTCGGCACCGATGGTGGCTCGATCGTGCCGATCGACGTGAGCGACGAGACGTTCCCCGTCGCGCTCGGCACCTGGCGAGGCCCCGAGAGCGTGCAGCTGGTGCGGGGCGACGGGCGCCGTCTCATCTTGAGAACCCCCGATGGCGTGAGCGTGTGGAACGTGTCGGACGTGGAGCACCCGGTCGAGGAGCGGTGCATCGTGCTGCCGATCGTGGGCGGGAGCGACCGCGTCTGGGACGCGCAGGTGCTCGGGGACTTCGTGGTGGTCGCGGGCGGGGACACGCCGCTCGCCTACGTGTACGACCTGGCGGTGCCCGACCGGCAGCCGACGCCGGTGCCGATCGACAACGAGACGGGTGTGGTGCTCGAGGCGCCGGGGAACCTGGTGCTGACGAAGGGCGGGAAGGCGATCCTGTACCGGCTGGTCCCGGGGCAGTCGCTCCAGGAGGTCACGCGGGACGACGCGGGGTTCGGGCTGCAGCCGCTGGTCGCGGGTGGGTTCATCATCGGGGACACCGTGGCGCTCGACGTGAGGAACGGCTTGCAGCGCTGGAACGTGGTGCCGCCGGACGCGACGAGCTGCACGGTGAGCCTGAACGCGCTGGATCTGTCGAGCTCGCTCATCGTGTTCCCGGAGCTCTACCCGTCGCAGCGGTGGGATCCGGAGGACGCGCCGGCGGCGCAGTGTCCGCGGCGTGAGGCGGAGTTCGCGCACGCGGTGAGCGGGGCGCGGGAGCCGGGCGGGGCGAACGTGGTGATCGCGGACGAGGCGGGCGCGGTCGTGTGGGATCTGGAGGTCGGCGGCGAGGTCGGGACGGCGCAGCTCGCGGGGGATCTCGTGTGGGTCGGCGACAGCATCCTCGGCATCGAGAAGAAGGGGACGGACTTCGGGATGGCGGTGACGGCGGAGATCCACCGGGTGAAGGTGGACGACCTCGCGGCGGACCCGACGACGACGGCGATCGACCGGCCGCTCCACGACTGGTCGGCGACGGCGGTGGCGCTGTGGCTGGTGGTCGAGGGGGCGCCGCGGCAGTTCGGAGACGAGGCCGGCAAGGCGTCGGATCGCGAGCTCTGGCGGATGTCGCCGGGGCAGGAGCCGACGCCGGTGGCGCTCGAGGACGGGGCGCAGCCGGACCAGGTGTTCACGAGCCTCGACAAGGTGTACGTGCTCGACGAGCAGCGCCTGGTGCGGATCCTCGACCTCACGGGGGCGGAGGTGGCGCAGGTGGAGCTGCCGCGCGGGTACGACGCGACGACGGGGGCGGCGAGCTCGCTCGGGCTGCTCGTCACGGACGAGTGCGGCGGGCTCGCGTGGGTGAAGCCGGACGGGACGCTCGCGACGAGCGAGCCGACGGCGGAGCGGGTGATCCCGCAGGCGGCGGACGGGAAGTACTTCTACGGCTTCGCGCAGGCGGGGACGGACGTGGAGATCGAGCCGGAGCCGTACCTCATCGCGCTGCAGCTGTCGGACAGCGCGGGCGCGCTGAGCGCGCACGTGTCGGGGCGGCTCCCGCTGCCGAGCACGGGCGGGACGGTGCTCCCGGGCGTGCCGACGGCGGTGATCCAGAACGGCCTCTATGTTGTGGCGGGCCCCTAGCGATCGGGCCTCGGGGACCGACCCCGTAGCCGGCCCGACCAAGGCCGCGAAGCGGCCGACTCGGGCAGGCGGAGGGGGCGGGCCTCGAGGCCTACGGCGCGAAATCCAGCAAGCAAGAAACCCGAGCCACCTCGAGCCCAGCGACCGGCCTCCCGAACGCCGCAACCTCCCGACTCCGAAGGGGAAAACCACGGAGGCACGGAGGCACGGAGGGAGCGTCGTATCTACCGGGTCTGCCGCCGCCGTCGCGCTCCTGGCCTCACCCCGCTAGCGCGCGAACGCCGCCGTGCGGCTCGCTGCGGCCGTCTCCTGCGCGCGGCGCTCGAGGCTCGCCTCGAGCCTCGCCGCCCAGCCGGAGGTGGCGGACATCAGCGTCTTCACGCGGGCGCGCACCGGGGACGGCGGCGCGGGCTGGGTCTTCGGGGCGGTCGTCTCGCGGTCGGGCATGGGACACCTCGGGCTCGTCGCGCCGAGCGTCAGGGAGGCCTCGCGCGGCGTCCAGTTTCTCGCCACCTGACTACGGCGCGCGAGCAGCCGGGCTCCAGCCACTCGCACCACCCGAGCCTACAGCGCGGGCAAGCGCGAAATTGTCTCAAATTGAATCAAGTCCAATTCAGCGACGGCGGCCGGCACGGCCCCCCTACTTCGGCGTTGGACACGGCGTCCTGGGTTTGCTCCCCGTTGAAATCCGTTCTCAACCTGAGAACCAGCACCCGCTGAAAAGATCGGGCGACGCGCCGCGCGCCCGGCATTTCCACAACGATTCAAGCATGTTGCCATTATAACGCCGCGGGAGCCGACCACTGGCACGATCCCTGCGAATGCGAAGGGCCGGCTGCTTCGAGGAGACATCATGGCCCTGACGATCTGGAGTGTGGAGATGGACCCGAACGCGCCCGATGACGCGCTGGTCGGGCCGGCCGTCCTGACGGACGCCATCGTCCACATCCTCCCGAAGACCCGGAAGATCCGCCGCGACCACGCCGCCGCGGCCCCCCCGGAGATCCGCCGCGTGCGGAGCGCGAACCGCCGCCTCAAGGTGACGCGGGACCTCGGTCGCAAGCGCTGAAGCGCCTCTCCTCCCCACCCCGACGGCGCGATCGCGCCACTCAGCCCTGCCGCGCGGCAGGAGGACCCCGACAACGAGACATCCGAACGAGCAGGAGCGGGCACCTGCTCACCTGACGCGGCGCACGTCGCGTCAGTAGAGCCCCTGGCTGGCTCCACGGCGCTCGGGAGCTCGTCGGCTCCAGGCTCGAGGTGGCGTCGCTCACGCGGCGCGCGGGCACACCTCGAACCCCATCGGAACCGACGGGATCTCGGGCGCCGTGTTTTTTGGCCTCCGCGCGCCCGCCGCTCACCAGTCGTCGAACCAGCCTTCCTCGTCTGGTCCGAGCGGCGCGCGCGGCGGCTCCGTCCACGCGAAGAGCGTCCGCCCGGCGGTGTCCTCGAAGGCCACGCCGAGCTGCCCGTCGGCGGCCACCGAGATCACGGCGAACCCGGGCGTGGACTGCCCGAACCGCTCGCCGGCGCCGCAGCGCCCCGGGCACGGCGCCCGCGGGCGCACCCGCGACGTCGCGCCGCTCGTGACCGCCGGGAGACCGTCGTAGATCCCGAACTGCAGGATGTGCGCGTGCCCCGAGAGCACGAGCTCCGGCTTCAGGTCGTGCGCGACGAGCCACGGGCGGAGGAGGTCCTGCCCCTCCTTGTCGCGGAACGTCCGGAGGACGTGGTGGGCGGCGAGGATCCTGCGCGCGTCGGGGTGAGCGGCCCACGTCGCGCGCGCGAAGGCGGCCTGCTCGGCGTCGAGGTGGTTCGAGTCCACCACGACCATGACGGCCGCGCCGAGATCCACGGCGTAGGTCACGCCGGGCATGACGACGTCCTCGCGCCCGGCCGCCCACGCGACGTAGCAGAGCTCGCGCGCGCGGAGCCCGTAGTCGGGATCGCGGCTCCAGGCGACGTCGTGGTTGCCGATCGCGAGGTAGACGGGGCGCCGCGGATCGCCGACGGCGTTCGCGATCTGCGCGTCGAAGATGGCGCGCTCGTCGGGGCCCGGCCCCGCGGGCGGGCAGGCGGGGGCGTGCTCGTAGACGAGGTCGCCGAGGACGATGACGGCGTCGGCCGGGGTCGCGCGGACCGCGCGCGTGACCTTGTCCATGTCCGGGCCGGGCTCGCCCGTGTCGCCGAGCGCGAGGAGGCGGAAGCCGCCGCCCGCAGGGCGCGGTGGCGTGAGCGTCGGCCAGGTGTCGGGCGGGAGCGCCGCCAGGGCGCCCGCGGGGGTCGCGCGGAGGCCGGGCGGTGGGTCCGGTGCGGCGGGCGACGCGGCGGCGCAGGAGGCGCCGGTGAGCGCGGCGAGGAGCGCCACGGCGGGGGCGGCGGCGGCGGAGCGGGTGACGGCCACGGGATCTCCGGGGAACGGCGGCGGTGTGTCGACGGCGCGATTCTGCTATGTCCGCGCCATGAGCGCACGACACATTCTCGTGACAGGTGGCGCCGGGTTCATCGGCTCGCACCTCGTCGATCATCTGCTCGCCGAAGGGCATCACGTCACGGTCGTCGACGACCTGAGGACGGGGTCCCGCGACAACGTCCGGCCGCACGCGGGGAATCCCGCGTTCACGTTCATCGAGGCCGACGTCGTGCAGCCGCTCGGCGCGCTGCTCGCCGACGCCGTCCGGGCGCACGGTCCGGTCGCGCGGGTAGCCCACCTCGCGGCGCAGATCTCCGTCCCGCGGAGCCTCGACGACCCGCTCGAGGACCTGCGCCTCAACGTCGGCGCCACGCTCGAGGTGTTGCGCTTCGCGAAGGCGACGGGGGTCGAGCAGGTCGTGTTCTCGTCGTCGGCGGCGGTCTACGGCGACGACGTGACGCAGCCCGTCGGCGAGGGCGCGACGCTCGCGCCCATCTCCCCCTACGGCGTCCACAAGCTCGCGTCGGAGCAGCACGTCAGGAACCACGCGCGCGCCGGGCTCGGCGGCACGTCGCTCCGCTTCTTCAACGTGTACGGGCCGCGGCAGGACCCGAAGAGCCCCTACGCCGGCGTCATCGGGCTCTTCCTCGACCGCGCGCTCCGCGGGGAGCCGCTCACCATCTTCGGCGACGGGCAGCAGACCCGCGACTTCGTGTACGTGGCCGACGTGGTGCGGGCCATCGCGGCGGCGCTCGGCCGGCCGGGGCGCGGCGAGAGCGTCAACGTCGGGACGGGGTCGCGCATCACGGTGCGCGAGCTCGCCGATGGCGTGCTCGCGGCGACGGGCTCGGCGAGCGCGATCGCCTTCGGCCCGGCGCGCGAGGGCGAGATCGTGGACTCGTGCGCCGACATCGGGCGCGCGAGGGCGGTTCTCTCCTTCGAACCGCGCACGGAAGTGGCCGCAGGGCTCGCTCTGACGGCCTCGTGGCTGCGCGCGCGCCTCGCGGGTGACCGCTGAGCCGGCCGACGATTTGCCCACCACGCTGGTGGTCTATATAGGGTGACCGCCTCGTCACCGCGCATCCCGATGCCCTGGAGCCAGAGCACATGACCCTGACGCCGACGCGCCTTCGCCACCTCATCGCGCCCTTCGCGCTCACCCTCGCGCTCGCTGCCTGCGGCGACTCCGGCGGCGGCGGAGGCGCGGCGCCCGACACGGCGGGCGGCGCGGACACCGTGGAGAGCGCCGACACGAGCGTCGGCACGGAGGACACGGCGCAGGTCGAGGACACGACGCCCGTCGAGGACACGACGCCCGTCGAGGACACGGTGGTGCCGATCGAGCAGGCGGGGACGCCGTCGTACGGGGAGCTCTGCACGATCGAGGGCTTCACGCCGGCGGAGGAGACGTTCACTGTCGACACCGGGCTCTACGTGTACCGGGGCGGGATCACGAACGGCGCGCAGTCGGACTCGGTGTCGATCGAGCTCTACGCGGGCGACTTCGGCGGGGCGACGGCGCCGGGGCGCTACTCGCTCGACGGGACGAACTACGAGACATGCGGGAACTGCGTGGTGGTGCGCACGGGGTGCGCGAACGGGCGCTGTGACAAGACGTACTACGCCGACAAGGGCGAGCTCGTGATCACGCAGTGGTCGCCGGACACCGGCTTCACCGGCTTCCTCGACGGGGTCGAGCTGAAGGAGGTGACGATCGACTCGCAGACGTACCACTCGACGCCGGTCGAGGGGGGTGACGTGTGGTGCCTCGACCAGTACCCGTTCGCGGCGGAGGTCCCGCGGCCGGTGGTCGGCGGTGAGAACACGCAGCCGACGTGCGTGGCGGAGGGGAACGGCTACCTGGTCGGCGACAACGTGGCGGACTACTCGCTGAAGAACTGCCTCGGGGAGTCGGTGTCGCTGCACTCGCGCTGCGGGCAGGCGAAGGCGCTGTGGCTCATCGGCGTCGCGGGCTGGTGCGAGCCGTGCACGCAGGAGCTCGCGAGCATCGCGGCGCAGGTGGGCGGGACGATCACGCGCGAGGCGCTCGACAAGGACACGCCGGGGCTCGAGGCGTTCGTGCTGCTCGGCGAGGACGTGTACGGCGAGGCGCCGACGGCGGCGTACTGCATGTCGTACGCGCAGTCGCGGCACGTCGACCCGGCGCTCGTGCTGATGGACAACAACACGAAGGGCGTCGACATCCCGCTCATCTCGCCGGCCGGCTACGCGGTGGAGCTCAACTCGTTCGGGAACACCTACAAGCGGGTGAACCCGTACCTGCGGGCGGCGGCGGACGGCTCGGTGACGACGGCGACGCCGTGGAACGCGCTGCTCCGGGCGACGAACATGGAGTACATCTGGAGCGACAACGCCGGCACCGGCGAGACGCTCGACCAGGCGATGCAGCGGATCCTGGCGGAGTAGGCGCGGGGGGCTCGGCGGCAAGCGGCTGTACAGGCTCCGCTTCTGTAACCACGGAGACACGGAGACACGGAGGGGGCACGGAGGGAGCGGGCGACCGCGCTCACCGTGGGCCCGTGTCGCTCCGCTGAACCCTCCGTGCCTCCGTGGTTGTCCCCGTGATGACCAGGAGTTGTCGTCGCGACGGGTGCCTTTGGCGTCCGCGCCGACGGCCTGGGACCTGCGCCTGCGCGTGACGCCGTCGCGCGCTCCGCGCGCTTTGGGCGTCCCGCTCCGGCTCCGGTCCCAGGCCCGATTGTTACGGCCTGCGCGTGACGCCGTCGCGCGCTCCGCGCGCTTTGGGCGTCCCGCTCCGGCTCCGGTCCCAGGCCCGATTGCCAGGGCCTGCGCGTCCCCGAGTCGCCGGCTCCGCCGGCTTGGTCGGGGCCGCTCCGGCTCCGGTCCCAGGCCCGATCGCTAAGGAGTCCCCATCAGAATGAACGGCGCCCAATAGGCCGGGTGCTCGAGCCCACCGCCGGCCGCGATCATCCCCCGCTGCGCGTCCGCTAGCGCCGCCGCGTAGCTCTCGCCGCCTCGGAGCGCCCCGTAGAAGCTCGCCATGAAGTCGGCCGTGGCGGCGTCATCGACCTCCCAGAGCGTCGCGAGCACCGAGTGCACCCGCAGCTGCTGGAACTTGAACGCCAGCCCCGCGATCTCCACCCCCGACCCGCCCGACAACACCGCCGTCTGGCACGCCGACAACACCACGAGCTGCGTCTTCTTCGGCGCGAGCGTCGGGATGTCCGCGTACGAGAGCGCCGCGTCCGCGAGCAGGATGTTCGACAGCTCCGGGTTCTTCGCGTCGAGCCGCCCGTGCGTCGCGAAGTGCACCACGTCGTACCCCGGCACCCGCACCTTGTGCCGGAGCGTCTCCGCGCTCGCGTCCTTCCCCTCGAACACGTCCACGTTCGCGAGCACCTTCTGCACCTGCGCGAGCTCCGTCCGCGCCGACGGCAGCGTGCCGTCCGGATCCACCAGCGCCATCACGCTCAGATCCGCGCTCCCCCTCGGCGACGCCGTCGCAAACTTCTCCCGGTCGAGCGACGTCACGTTCACCACCGCCGTCCGCTCCACGAGCCAGCCCTTCCCGTCGTGCAGCGCCGCGAACGGCAGGTACCGCAACGACCCCGTCGGGCTCACCACCAGCGTCCGCGGCACCCCCATCGCGTCGATCGCCGGCCGCAGGAAGAGGTCGTAGAGGCGCCTCGCCTGCGCCGTCGCCTTCGCGAGCGTCGCCCTCCCCTTCACCCCGCGCGCCGAGCGCGGGTCCACCGTGCGGACGAAGCCCTGCACGAGCTCGTCGACCTCCTTCCCGCCGATGGGCGTGGAGAAGTGCGTCAGCGCGTCCTTCGTCATCGCGAAGACCACCACGCTGTCGTCGAGCACCACCGGCGCCACCACCAACACGCCGTCGCCGAGGTACTGCTGCAGCTTCTCGAGCTGCAGCGGCCGCACCGCGTAGCGGTCGAACAGCGCGTCGTTCCGGTCGAGCGACTCCATGAACGCCGCCCGCTTCTTCTTCGCCGCCCCGAGGAGCCCGTCGAGCTGCGCGATCTTCCGCTCGTCCGGCGCCGCCGCCGCGAGCTCGGCGTCGAGCAGCCGCTGGAGCTTCTTCTCCTGCACGTCGAGCTCGATCGCGAGCGCCGTCGTCGGATCGTCCCCGCTCCCGAGGCGCCGATCGAGGTCCCGCAGCTCCGCCACCTTCCCGCGCTCGAGGAACTGGAACGCCGCCTCCGTCTGCCCATCCTGGAGCAGGAGCTTCACGAGGAGCCTGAAGACCTCGACCTTGTCGCCGTGATAGCGCGCGACCGAGCCCTCCGCGAGCACCACCTCGCCGCGCTCGATCTCCTTCACCGCGTCCTGCAGGAACCCGATCGCCGGCTTCACCTCCCCGGCCTTCGACGCGATCACCGCGAGGTCGTAGAGCGCCTCCCACGGGAGCGCCCCACCGCGACTCCGCGCCAAGTCGATCGACGACGCGAGCGCCACCCGCGCCTCCGCGTCGCGCCCCGCGCGCGCGAGCACCCGCCCGAGCGTCCCCGCCGCCGCCCCCGTGCCCCCCTTCACCTTCGCCGCCTCGGCCCGCACGGCCTCCTCCGCCATCGCGACCGCCTCGTCGTGGCGGCCGAGGCCAGAGAGCGTCAGCGCGAGGAGCCCCGTGAAGTCGGCCACCATCGCGGGCTGCTCCGTCCGCGCGCGCGGGAGCGCCGCCCGCAGCGCCTTCTCCGCCGCCGCGAGGCTCCCGGCCCGGAGGAGGGCCTCCCCGCGGGCCGACGCGAGCGACAAGCGGAAGTTCGAGTCCAGCGAGGCGCCGCCTATCTTCTCGGCCAGGTCGTAGTCCGCCAGCGCGCGGTCGACGTCGCGCAGGCGCGCGTACAAGAGCGCCCGGTTGAAGACCATCGCCGCCCGCCCGTACGGGTAGTTCACCGTCTCCATCAGCGTGAGCGCCTCGTTCAGGTCGCGGAGCTCCCCCGCCGCGTCGCCGTACGCCTGGAACACCCGCGAGCGCGTGTTGAGCGCCCACGCCTCGGCGTAGAGGTCCGCGTTCGCCCGCGCGATGGGCAGCGCCTCGTCCACCGCCTGCTTCGCGTCCGCGAGCCGCCCGAGGTCGATGGACGTCCACGCGAGCTGCTGCAGCGCGTCGACCTCCGCCGGGCGGTTCCCCGAGCTCTTCGCGAGCTCGAGCAGGAGCCGCTCCGACGCGAGCGCCCCCTCGTAATCTCCCCGCACCGCGCGCGCCCTTCGCAACCGCGAGACGGCGTCGATGCGGCGACGAACATCATTGGTTTTTTCAGCGAGTTGCGTGGCGCGTTCGGCCTTCGCAGTCGCAGCATCCGCGAGGCCCTCGGCGAAGTCCAGGTCGGCCTCGGCGCAGAGGAGGTCGACCGCGACACCCGGGTCGGCGTCCGGGTCCTTGGGCGCGAGGGGTGCGAGGAGCGCGCGCGCCTGCTTCAGCTGCCCGAGGTCCGTCTTGATGCGCGACTGCCAGATGAGCGTCCAGATCCGCGACAGCCGGTCGCCACCGCGCTCGAACAGCTCGGCCGCCGCCTCGATGAGCTTGTCGGCGCCGGGGGCGTCCCCGAGGAGGAGCCGCGCCGACGCGAGCCGCCGGAGCGCGTTCGCCTCGTCCGGGCCGAGCTTCAGGCGGTGGTAGATGTCGCGCGCGGCGGCGAGCTCGCGCTCGGCCTCGGCAGGCTGCGTCTGCGCGAGGAGGAGGTCGCCGAGGGCGGCGTGGACCTCGGCCTCCCCGCTCTGCTCGCCGAGGGCGCGGCGGAGGGTGAGGGCCCGGTCGAGGGCGGCGCGCGCGGCCTCGCGATCGCCCACCTCGACCTGGATCTTCGACACCTGCACGAGCTGCCACGCGATGCCCGAGTCGTCGCCCACCGCCTCCCGCAGCTTCAGCGCCGCGGCGTGCTTCTCGAGGGCCTCGGCGCGGCTCCCGAGCGCCCACAGCGCCTGCCCGGCGGCCGCGAGCCCCCGCGCCTCCTCGCGCTGGTCGCCGGCCGCGCGCGCCATCGTGGCCGATCGGTCGAAGCTCGCGAGCGCCTCGGCGTAGCGGGCGCGGTCGTAGTACAGGTCGCCGACCGAGTAGGCGACGCTCCGCTGCCGCGCGACGTCCCGCAGCTCGGCCGCGCGCTTCGCGATGCGCTCGTAGATCGCGGCGGCGGCGTCCTCCTCGCCGAGCTTCGCGTGCGCGCTCGCGATGAGCTCGAGGAGCTCCATCTCCTTTTCGCGCCCGCCAGTGACGCCGGTCTGCGCGTAGCGATCGACGAGCGGCGTCAGCATCGCGATGATCTCGCGGTACTGCCCGCGCCGCTTCGCGATCCGCGCGGCGACGCCCGTCGGGAAGACCTCCTCGAGCTCGAGGTGCGCGGCGACCTGCGGCGTCTTCGCCGCGGCGCGCTCGCGCGCGATGATCTCCTTGATCGCGGCGACCTGCGCGAGGGCCTCGTCGTCTCGCTCGGCGCCGGCGAGGACCGACGCGGCGTTGTTCAGGCAGACGATGCCCTCGAGGGGGTTGTCGAGCTCGAGGTAGAGCGCGGCGGCCTCGCGATAGGCCGCGATGGCGTCGCGGGCGTGCTTCGGGTCGTCGTGCCAGAGGCGGGCGCGGGCGTGGGCGAGCTCGGCGCGCATCACCGGCGTGGGCTTCCCGCGCGCCTTCACGACGCGCTCGAGGAGGCGCTCCTCCTCCCAGGCGGCCGCGCGGGCGGCGCGCGGGAGGTCCGAGAAGCGGCGGCGGTAGGTCTCGAGGAGGTAGACGACGTCCTTCTCCTCGACCGCCTTCGCCGCGGCTGGGAGGGCGCGCACCGGCGTCGCGGCGAGGTCGGCGTAGAGGTCGACCATGGCCGGGGGCGCGTGGTTCACGAGCCAGGTGGCGTAGGTCTCGCTGATCTTCCAGGCCGTGCCGATGTACTTGCCCGGATAGTCCGTGACGAAGCGGAGGAACTCGCGCACGTCGTCGGGGCCGGCGTCCTCGAGCACCTCGTGGATGAGCTTGCCCTTGAAGCGGGTGCGCGTCTGGCGCTCGGTCATCTCGAGGGTGAACTCCACGACCTCGCGGAGGCAGGTGACCATGCGGTCGAGCGCGCGCGCCTCGACGCTCGCGTCGGTCGCGAAGAGGAGCTCCTTCGCCGGGACGATGGGCACGCGCGCGTTGTCGAGGAACTCGACGCCCGTGAGGTAGAGGTCGAAGAGGAGCCCGCGGTGGACGTCGCGCGGGAGGAGCACGCGGAGCTCGAGCTGCGCGCCGGGGCGGACGTCTGCGAGCTGCGTGCCCGGCATCGGGAGGATGGCGGCGACGGCCGAGGTGGGGCCGACCTCGACCACCTCGGCGCGCGCGACGACGCCGCCGATGCCGGTCTTCGCGCCGGGGGCGTAGAGGTCGCCGCGGGCGCCGGCGACGACGCCCTGATCGGCGCCGCGCGCGAGGCGGACGCGGACGGCGCCGTCGTTCTTGGCCGGGAGGACCTCGACGACGGGGCACATCATGGTGAAGTCCGCGAGCTCGGCGGCCGCGAGGACGGGGCGCGGGGACGCGAGCGCGGCCACCGCGACGACCGCGGCGAGGAGCGGCACGGAGCGACGGGGGAGCGTGAACGACATGGCATGCCTCGGGGGACGCGACGATTGTATCCGGCACGGCGGGCGGCGTCGAACCCGTCTCGGCGGGGGAGCGCGGCGGGCCCCTTCCCTCGCGGGCGTCCGTGCGCAACCCTGTCCGGCGCCGCGACCGCGGCGGACGATCGCAGGGAGGCGAGGATGATCCAGGAAGGCCAGCGCGCGCCCGACGTGACGCTCGAAGACCAGCACGGGCAGCGGCGGACGCTGTCGGAGCTCTGGAAGCAGGGGCCGGTGGTGCTCTACTTCTACCCGAAGGACGAGACGATGGGCTGCACGGCCGAGGCGTGCAGCTTCCGCGACCGCTACGAGACGTTCCGCGACGCGGGCGCCGAGGTCGTCGGGGTGAGCGCGGACGACGTGAAGAGCCACGCGAGCTTCGCGCAGCACCACAGCCTCCCATTCGTGCTGCTCGCGGACCCGGACGGGAAAGCGGAGCGCGCGTTCGCGGTGAAGCGGACGCTCGGGCTCATCAAGGGGCGGACGACCTTCGTCATCGACCGCGAGGGCGTCGTGCGGCACGTGTTCAACTCGCAGCTGCGACCGACGGCGCACATCGGCGAGGCGCTCGCGGTCGTGCAGAAGCTCGCCGCTGGCGGCTGAGCGCCGGGACGCGGGCTTTCTGGGGCCGGGGCGACGTGGTATCCCGGAGGGGTGCACACCCCTGAAGGAGGCCGCGCCATGCGACTCGTGGACACGTGCTGCGCGCTGCTCGCGGCGGGCGCGGTGATCGCCGGGGTGGCGTGCGGGAGCGCGCCGCCGACGCCCGTGAGCGAGGAGGCGTCGCCCCCGGCGGCGACCGGGCCGCCGACGGAGATGCCGGAGCGGGTCGCGCCGTGCCTGCCGGCGTCGCTCGACAAGGGGCCGCCGCCGGCGATGGAGCGGGCGCGGGTCGGGGGGCGGACGCTCCGGTTCTGCCGGCGCGAGGCGCTTCGGGGACCCGCTTGCTACGCGTTCGACATCGAGAGCGGGGCGCTGTCGATGGAGGAGGTGCCGGCGGACTTCGACGAGGAGCCGGACTTCTCGGCGCCGGTGCCGCGGGAGGTCGTGGTGGCGCCCGGGCGGCGGTCGCTGCAGGTGTGCGACGCGAGCAACGAGAAGTGCGAGCGCGTCGACCTCGGGAAGGGCGCGTTCGAGGTGAGCGGGGTGGCGGCGAACGCGGACCACACGCGGCTCGTGGTGGTGACGTCGGTCGACGAGAGCGCCGCGACCGCGCACGTCGTGGACATGGCGACGAGGAAGGTGGTGAGCGCGTTCCCGGCGAGCACGAAGGAGCTCCCGTGCGGGCACGCGCGGTTCCTCGGCGGGACGGTGCTCGTGACGGCGGACGTGTGCGCGGGGCCGCACGGCGCCGCGTGGCTCGTGGCGCCCGGGGAGGGCCGGCGGATCGCGTTCGTGGGCGGGTCCGAGGCGTTCGGCGCGTACGACGTGAACGCCGTTCACATCCAGGGGGACCTGTGGGCGTTCCGCGAGGAGCGCGGGCTCGAGGTGGTGTACCAGGACGTGGTGACGGGGGCGGTGGTGCGGCGGGTGGACCTCGCGGACACGTTCCCGACGCTCGTGGGGGAGCCGCTCGCGGATCCGACGGTGGGGGTGATGCTCGCGGGCGCGCCGGGCGAGGTGGTGCTCGTGCACGGCGGCAACGCGCAGGGCACCGTGGTGCTCCTGGCGCTGAAGGGTGGCGTCCCGGAGCAGCGGGTGGCGACGATCCCCGAGTGCCGGCCGCGCTGAGCGCGCCGCGAGGGCCACGCGGGTGAAATAGTTGCCCGACCGGCCGGGGGCCAACACCATGCCCGCGACGGCGTCCGCCGCCGTCCGCCCACGAGCCCCCGGAGCCGGCGATGGACTTTGACTGGGACACCTTCATGAGCGACGCCTGGCCCTGGATCTGGCCGAGCGTCACCCTCATCGCGTGGCTCGTGCTCGGCTTCTACCTCGTGCGGCGCCTGCTCCGCTTCCTCCTCGCGCGCGCCGAGAAGACCGTCAACCCCTACGACGACGAGCTCGTCCCCACCCTCCGACGCCCCCTCCAGGTCGGCGTCCTCATCGCCGGGCTCGCCCTCTGGCGCACCCTCGCCCCGCTCCCGCCCGGCACCTCCACCGCCCTCGGCCTCGTCACCAAGGGCGCCATCACCCTCGTCATCGTCCTCGTCATCGACGGCATCATCCAGACCTGGATGGCCATCCGCGCCCGCTCCTCGAACGTCCTCGCCACCACCGGGCACGTCCTCCGCATCGCCGCCCGCGTCGTCGTCTACATCGTCGGCGCCCTCATGATGCTCTCGAACATGGGCATCGACGTCACCCCCATCGTCGCCTCCCTCGGCGTCGGCTCCCTCGCCATCGGCCTCGCACTCCAGAAGACCCTCGAGGACTTCTTCTCCGGCCTCCTCCTCGCCGCCGACCAGCCCGTCCGCATCGGCGACTGGGTCGAGTTCGACGGCCTCACCGGCTCCGTCATCTCCATCGGCTGGCGCAGCTCGCGGATCCTCACCCTCCACCGCACCTACGTCATCGTCCCGAACTCCGTCCTCGCCCAGTCGAAGCTCATCAACCGCTCCTTCCCCGACGAGAACTTCCAGTTCCAGGCCGAGGTCGGCGTCGGCTACGAGACCGACCTCGACCGCGTCATCGAGATCCTCCGCGACGTCGTCACCGCCGTTCACCGCGAGGACAAGCGCGCGACCCCCGACTTCAAGCCCATCCCCGTCTGCAAGGGCTTCGGCGACTCCAGCATCGACTTCGCCGTCTGGTGCTCCTCCAAGTCCTGGGGCGAGCACTTCGGCCTGAAGGACGTCGTCGTCCGCGCCATCCGCCGCCGCTTCGCCCAGGACGGGATCAACATCCCCTTCCCCATCCGCACCCTCGACGTCCCGAAGCACAGCGTCGACGCCCTCATGGCCCTCCGCCTCCCCTCGCCGCCGCCGACCGACGCCGCGCCGCCCGCCACCTGAACGGCCGGTGAGTTCGCCGTCGCCTCGCCGCGCCCTTTCCCGTATCGTGCCGCGCACGACGACCACGGCGGAGGCGCGATGAGGGGCAGCATCCACACCACGACACGGCTCACCGCGCGCGCCCGCGCCCGCGGCCTCGCGAGCGTCGCCCTCGCCTCGCTCCTCGCCCTCGCCGCCTGCGGAGACGACGGCACCAGCGCCGTCGGCGACACCGCCGACGCGACCGCCGACGCCGCCGACGCCGCCGACACCGACGGCCCCGCCGACACCGCGCCCGACACCCTCGACGCCGCGGGCGACAGCGCCGACACCGCCGCCGACACCGCCGAGCCCGACCCGCGCGTCCGCCACTCGCGCGCCATCGGCGGCATGTCCATGGGCGCCGTCGCCATCACCATCGCGCTCGAGCACCCCGGCACCTTCGACATGGTCGGCGCGCTCGGCGGGTACGCCGACGCGAGCTACCTCATGTCGCACATGCTCCGCCTCGAGCTCGGCGGCTTCTGCCCCCTCGCGACCCTCGAGGCCGAGCTCGCCGCCCTCAACGACCCCACCGCCCCCGTCTGGTGCGGCCCGGCGACGCCGAAGCTCGAGCTCGAGTTCGCGCAGGACTGGAACCACCTCCACTACGACTCGAACGGCATCACCATGACCCGCGAGTTCTACCGCGAGGTCATCGAGAACTTCTCGATCGCCTTCGGGAACCTCACCGTCCCCGGCGACGCGACCCGCCCCGTGCTCCCCGCCGGCGTCGACGTCGCCTGGTACGAGGGCACCGCCCCCGCCGACCGCTGCGCCGACCCGAAGCCCGTCGACCACGAGCACAGCTTCAACCTCGAGTACAACCCCGACGGCGCCTACGCCGTCCTCCCGCTCTGCGACCAGGACGGCCCCACCGCCGCGGGGCTCGCGCCCTCGGACTTCGACGCCGCCGCCCCGCGGAACCGCCCCATCTCCCCGCTCCTCTTCGTCGACCTCAACGGCGACGGGCGCCGCGACTACGCCGAGCCCGTCATGGTGAACGCCTGGGAGCGCTTCGACGACGTCGGCGTCGACGGCTGCCCCAACGCCCTCGAGGACGGCGCCGGCGGCTGCCACGCCGCGACCGCCATCCCGCCGCTCGCCCCCGACCCCAACGGCGACGACTACGACTGGGCGCAGAACCCCGACGGCACCGAGGGCAACGACGCCTACGACCTCGGCGAGCCCTACCGCGACGACGGGCTCGACGGCGTGCCCGCCGCGCGCGCCGGCTTCGCCGACGAGGGCGAGGGCAACGGCCACTGGGACGCCGTCGCGAACTTCGCGAGCCTCATGGCGCGCGACGCCGACTCGCTCATCCGCGCGGCGAGCGACGAGGACCTCGCCGGCACCGACTTCTGGCTCGACGCCGGGATCCGCGACGCGCTGCAGGCCGGCGTCGGCACGCGCAACATCGTCGCCGCGCTGCGCTCGCGAGGGCGCGACGTGCGCGTCTACCACGGCTTCGGCGGGCGCGAGGGCACGCTCACCCCGGCCGTCGGCGACGGCGAGTTCACCGCGAACCTGTTCTCGGCGGACCTGTCGGCGGGCGCCATCGGGCGCGACATCTACGTCGAGTACGGCGACCCCGACGCGACGCCGGCGCAGATCGCCGAGGGCGACGGGAAGCACGTCGGGCGCGACATCGACGCGCTGAACCGCCTCGCCGCGTTCCTGTTCGCGGCGCTCGCGCGCATGCCCGACCCCGACAGGACCCCCGGCTTCGATCCGCAGGCGGCGCGCGACGTGAGCTACTACAGCGAGGCCCTCGGGGCGCGGCGCGGCTTCACCATCGGGCTCCCGCCCGGCTACGACGACCCGGCGAACGCCGCGCTGCGCTACCCCGTGCTCTTCTTCCTGCACGGGCTCGGGCAGGAGGCGAGCGACCTCGGGCCGGCGGCGGCGGTGCTGTCGATCCTGATGTCCGACGGGCGCATGCCGAAGGCGATCCTCGTCTTCCCCGACGGGCAGTGCTGTTTCGTCGATCAGGAGACCGGGCAGCGC
Organism: Deltaproteobacteria bacterium; assembly: GCA_020632715.1. Taxonomy (GTDB): domain Bacteria; phylum Myxococcota_A; class UBA9042; order PHBI01; family PHBI01; genus JACKFA01. The sequence continues at coordinate 91,726 of JACKFA010000007.1, read as the reverse complement.
GAGTGCGCCTGCGTCGAGGGGCAGGGGGTGCGCCACTGCGTCGACCCCGCCTGCACCGGGAGCGAGGCGTCCTGCGCCGTGCGCGACATCCCCAACGCGCGCCTCGTGCGCGAGTGCCAGAAGGGGAGCCTCTACACGGATCTGTTGACCGACCGCTGGGGCGTCCCGCGGAGCGACCTCGGCTACGCGACGAGCGTCATGGAGATCGTGGGCTACGTCGACGCGAACTACCGGACGCGCGCGGGCGAGGCGCCCTCGCGCTGAGCCGGACGCGGGAGAGCGCGGCGCCGTCGCGCTGAGCGCGCTCATCGCGGCCCGAGCAGCCCGGCGCGCGAGCGAAGGCGCCGCGCGTCACGCCCCGACGACCCTCAGGCGGGCTCGGTGCCGTACTGCTCGAGCACCGACTTCACGCGCGAGAACTCGCTCTCGAGGTTGTCGACGAGCGTCGGCACCGCCTCGAGCTCGCCGTCCGAGACCGCGAGCTCGATGTAGCTCGCGATGTCCGACAGACGGAGCGCGCCGACGCTGAAGAACTGCACGTGGAGCCGGTTCGCGACCGTCTCGACCGTCGCGATGTCGCTCTGGCCACACGCCTCGCGCAGGCGGTCGATGTGGATCGGGAAGTCCGCGACGTAGCGCCTGATCGCGTCTCCCGCGCCCGGATCCCGCTCCGAGTACGCCCGCAGGCGCGCCTCGAGCGACACCGTGCGCGGCTGACGGCGCCCGCTCTTGCGGATCCGCGGCACGCCGCCGTCGTACCCGGCGTCGCTCGCCGTCGCCTCGTGCGGCTCCGGCGTGAGGTCGCTGACGGCCTCGTCGAGCGGCAGCGCCACCGCGTCGAGCGTCGCCGCGAGCGGCGCGGGCATGTCGTCGAATGACGACGGCGCCGGCGACACCGCCGTGTCCGCGCGCGGCGGACGCTGCTTCTGGCGCGGGCGCCGCTGCGTGTGCGGGGCCGCCTGCGACGCCTCGGCCGTCTCGGCCGCCGATGGCGGCGGCGCCTCGCCCGCGTCGACGTCCGCCGCCGCCTCCTCCGGCGCGGCGGACGCGGCCACCTCGCCGTTCACCGGCTCGGCCTCGCGCACCGTCTCCACCAGCTCCGCCGCCGCGTCCGCGCCGACCGCGGCCTCCACGCGCTCGGCCGCGACCGGCGTCGCGACCTCCGCGCCCACCTCGGCCCCGGGCGACGACGGCGGCTCCTCCGCCGCGCTGTCGCGCCGCGCCGCCTGCAGCACGACCGTCCCCTTGCGGCCGACCTTCTGCCCCTGACCCGGGCGCGGGACGCCCTTCGAGTCCGGCGGGAGCGGCGGCGGGATCGTGGCCGGGCCGCTCGCGCGCTGCCGCTCGAGCTCGCCGACCCGCTTCTCGAGCGCCGCCGCGCGCGCCGCCTGCTGCTCGACCTCCGCGAGCCGCGCCTGCGCCGCCTTGAGCTCGCGCTGCGCGGTGGCCGCCTTCTCACGCTCCTCGGCGAGCCTCGCCTCGAGCTTCGCCGTCGCGGCCTCGTCCTCCGCGTGGGAGTCCGACTCGCTCCGGAGCTGCTTCCGCACGCTCTCGACCTCGAGCTTGAGCCGCGTCCGCTCCGCCCGCAGCGCCGTGAGCTCCCGCTCGCGCGCCTCGCTGTACTCGCGCGCCTCGCTCGACACCGTCCGGTCGCGCTCGCGCCGCTCGCGCTCGAGCTTCAGCTCCTTCTCGAGCGCCTCCATGTCCTCGCGCGCCGTCGCGAGCTCCTCGTCCGTCTCGGCCGCGAGCGCGAGCATCTCCTCGAGGCGCTCCGCCGCCTCGGCGGCCTCCGCCGCGCGCTTCTCCTCGGCAGCCGCGAGCGCCGCCGCGTGCTGGGCCTCGAGCTCCTCGCGGGCGGTCTTCGCCGCCTCGACCTCGGCGCGCGCTGCCTCCTCGCGCCCCTGCGCGGCCTCGAGCGCGTCCGAGTGGGCGAGCCTCTCCTTCTCGAGCTCCTCGAGCGCGATGTCGCGCGCGAGGCCGACCTCGTCGCGCTCGTTCCGGAGCGCCGCGAGCTCGCCCTCGAGCCGCGCCACCTCCGCCCGCACCTCGCCCGCCTCGGCGGCCCGCTCCTTCAGCCCCAGGAGCTCCGCCGTGAGCCGCCCGACCTCCTCGTCGAGCAGGCGCTGGGCGCCCTCGCTCGCCGAGTGCGCGGCCGTCGCCCTGTCGAGCTGCTCGCGCAGGGCGTCCGCCTCGGCGGCGCTCTGCTCGGCGAGCTCCATCGCCTCGACCAGCTGGAGGCTCAGCGCCTCTCGCTGCTCCTCGATCTCCCCGAGCGACGCGAGCCCCTCGGCGTGCACCCGCGCCGCCTCGTCGGCCGCCGCCTGGTGCTGCCGGCTCTCCTCGAGCAGCGCCGCCTTGACGGCCTCGAGCTCCTGCGTGAAGCGCCGCGCCTCGTCGAGCTCGTCGCGGAGCCCCGCGAGCGTCGCCTCGAGCTCCGCCGCGCGCGCCGCGCCCTGCTCCTTCTCGGTCTCGAGCGCGACCGCGACCGCCTTCGCCTCCGCGCGCGCCCGCTCCGCCTCGGCCCGGAGCTGCTCCCCCTCGTCGCCCGTCTCCTGCGCGAGCGCGAGCGCCTCGGCGACCTCCTGCTCGAGCTCGGCGACCCGCGCCTGCGCGACCGCGAGCGCCTGCTCGCCCTGCGCGCGCGCCTCGCCGAGGTCCGCGAGCTTCGACTCGAGGTCGATCACCTCGAGCTGGAGCGCGTCGAGCTCGCGCGCCTTCTCGGTCGCGCGCGCGTTGGCCTCGGTCACCGTGCGCTGGAGCCCGTCCCGCTCGCGCATGACGTCGCTCGCCCGGGCGTACGCCTCGGACAGCTTGTCCTCGAGCTCACCGTGGCTCACGCGCACGCGGCCGAGCTCCTCGGCGATCGACCCGGAGCGCGCTGCCTCCTCCTGCGCCCGCGCCTCGGCGTTCATCAGCGCCGCCTCGAGCGTGAGCTGGTTCGCCTCCGCGGCCTCGCGCTCGGCGAGGCGCGAGTCCGCCCGCAGCTCCGCGTCCGCCAGGCTCGCCGCCAGGTCCACCGCCCGCGACTCCGCCGTCGCCAGCGCCTCCCGCGCCGCCTCGAGCTCCGACCGCGCCGCCGCCAGCTCCTCGCCGAGCCGCGTCTCCGCCGCCTGCGCGCTCGCGCGGTCGGCGTCGATCTGCTCCCGCTCGCGGTCGCTCTCGGCCGCGAGCTCGAGCGCCGCCTCGAGCTCCGTCGTGCGCTCGGCGACCTCGGCCAGCAGCGCCGCGACGCGCCCCTCGAGCTCGTCGATCCGCTCACCCTGGCCGCGCGCCTCGCCCCCTGCGCCGCCTCGAGCGCCGCCGCGAGCCCCGCTCGCTCGGCGTCGAGATCCGCCGCTCGCGCGGCCGCCTGCTCGCCCGCCTCGCGCGCCTGCCGCGCCTCCTCGTGCGCCGCGCCCAGCTGCTCCTCGGCCTCCGCGGCGAGGCGCTGCGCCTCGGCCACGGCCGCCTCGAGCTCCTCGACGCGCGGCGCGAGCTCCGCGACCTGGGCGTCCCCCTCGGACGCGAGCGTGAGCGCCTCGTCCCGCTCCACCTCGAGCGCCGCGACGCGCTCCCTGCTGCTCCTCGAGCTCCGCGGTGAGCGCGGCGACGCGCAGCTTCCGTCCTCGACCTCCACCGCGAGCGCGGCGAGGCGCTCCGTCAGCGCCCCGCGTCCTCGCCGGCCGCCTCGAGCCGCGCCTCGGCGTCCGCCCGCGCGGCCACGGCCGCCGCGAGCGACTCCTCGAGCGTCGCCACCCGCCCCTCGAGCTCGGCGACCCGGGCCTCGCCGCCCTCCGCGAGATCAGCGCCTCGTCTCGCTCCGACTCGAGCGTCGCGATGAGCGCCGTCTTCTCGGCGACCCCGACCTCGAGCGCCTCGATGCGCGCCGCCTGGTCCGCCTCCGACGCCGCCAGCGCCTCGATCCGCGCCGCCTGCTCGGACTCCGACGCCGTCAGCGCCTCGATCCGCGCCGCCTGCTCCGGACTCCGACGCCGTCAGCGCCTCGATCCGCGCCGCCTGCTCGCTCGCTCGCGCCTCGAGCGCCGCGAGCTCCTCGGCCCGCCTCGCCTCGGCCTCCGCGAGCGCGTCGTCGCCCGCTCCGTCCCTGGTCGACCTCGCCCTCGAGCTCGGTCACCCGCCGCTCGGCCTCGGCCTTCGCCGCCTCGAGCGCCTGCTTCTCGTCCTCGAGCGCGTCGATCCGCGCCGCCAGCTCCGCCGCCTGCGCCTCGCCCTCGCCCGCGAGCGCGAGCGCCTCGTCGCGCTCCGCCTCGACCTCCGCGAGCCGCGCCGCCTGCTCAGCGTGAACGACCAGCGCCGCCGCGAGCCGCCCCTCCGCGTCGACCAGCGCGACGTCCACCGCCGCCCTCGCGACAGCCGCCGCCGCGAGCTCCGCGCGCGCCGCCTCGAGCTCGCCGCGCAGCCCCTCCGCGACCGCCCCGTCCGCCGCGCGCTGCTCCCTGTGCTCCCGCTCCCGCGCCGCCGCCGCGTTCGCCGCGTCCGCGACCGCGCTCTCGAGCTCCCGCACCCGCCGCGCGAGCACCGCCTCGAGACTCCGCGAGGCTCGCCTCGAGCTCCGCCGAGTCCGCGCGCGTCGTCTCGAGCTCGGTCGCGAGCCGCCGCGCCTCGACCTCGAGCGCCGCCACCTGCGTCGCCCGCGCCTCGAGCTCCTGCCGCGCCTCGCCCAGCGCCGCCTCGCTCGCCGCCCGGTCGACCTCGAGCCCGGCGACCGTCGCCTCGAGGGCGCCGACGCGCTCGCGCAGGAGCTCCGACTCGTTCTCCGCCGCCGCCGCCCGCGCCCGCGCCGTCCCGAGCTCCTCGTCGAGCCCGCCGCGCGCGCGCCTCCGTCTCGGCGAGCGTCGCGAGGAGCCGCGCCGCCTCGGACCGCGCGGCCTCGGCCTCCTCCTCGAGCGTCGCGACGCGCGCCTCGAGCGCGGCGGCGACCTGCCCCTCGCCCTCCTCGGCGACCGCCAGCGCCTCGCTCCGCTCGGCCTCGACCTCGTCGACGCGCTCCTTGAGCCGCGCGATCTCGGCCCGCGCGCCCTTCAGCGCCTGGCTCAGCTCCGCCCGCTCGGCGTCGACCGCCGAGAGCTCCGCCTTCGCCGACGCGATGCTCTGCGTCGCCCCGTCCCGCTCGCCGGCGAGCTCCCGCTCGAGCTCGCCCGCGCGCTGCTCGAGGACGAGGCGCTGCGCCTCGAGCTCGGTGAGCGCTGCCTCGCGCTCCCCGATCCGCTCCTCGAGCGCGGAGACGCGCGCGTCGCCCTCGGCCGCCCGCGCCTCCGACGACGCGAGCGCCCCTCGAGGTCGTCGATCCGCCCGTCGCGCTCGGCGATCGCGGCCCGCGCCCCGGAGAGCTGCGCCTCGAGCTCGGCGAGCTCGTCGCTCCGCTCGCGGAGCCGCTCCTCGGCGCCCCGGAGCGTCGCCTGGATCGCGCCGAGCCGGGACTCGCCGTCGTCCGCGACGCGCAGCGCCTCGTCGAGGTGGGCCTGGACCTCGGCCCGCGCCGCGTCCGCGTCGCGCGCGAGCGCGCCGCCTGCCGGTGCGACTCCTCGAGGGCGTCGGCGAGGTCCCGCTCGAGCTTCTTCGACCACGCCGAGAGCTCGGCGAACGCCGCGTCGACCTCGCCCTTCTGCGCGACCGTGGCCCGCGCCGCGTCGAGATCGGCCTCGAGCGCCGCGACGCGCGTCTCGAGCGCGAAGGCCGCCGCGCTCGCCGCGTCGAGCTCGGCCTGGAGGCGCGACGCCTCCGCCGCGAGCTGCGCGCGCGACATCTGGAGCTCGGCCACGGCGGAGTCGAGCTCGCTCGCCCGCTCGTCCGCGCTCGCGAAGGCCGCGTCGCGCGCGCGGAGCTCCGCCACCGCGACCTGCAGCCGCTCGTGCAGCTCGCGGCCGCGCGCCTCGTACAGGGCGTTGGTGCGCTCGAGCTCGTCGACCCGCGCCGCCGCCAGGGCGAGCGCCTCGTCGGCCTGGTGGAGCCGCTCGACCGCCAGCGCCTGCGACGCCGCGCGCTCCTCGAGGTCGACCCCGAGCGCCGCGACCCGCTGCCGCTCCTCGTCGAGCGCCGCGCGACCCTGCTCGGCGCGCGCCTCGAGCAGCCGCTCGCGCTCGCGCGCCTGCTCGAGCTCCGCCGCGAGCGACGCCCGCTCCGCCGACGCCTGCTCGAGGTCCTGCCGCGCCGCCTCCAGCGCGGCCCCGCCGCGCGCCTCGAGGGCGTCGACCCGCTCCTGCGCCTGCCCGAGCGCCACCTCGAGCGCCCGCTCGCGCTCCCGCAGCGCGCCGAGCTCCCGCCCGGCCGCCCCGAGCCGCTCCTCGGCCGCGGCCGCCCGCGCCGCCTCCTGCCCGAGCTGCTCGCGCGCCGCCGCGAGCGCCGCGTCGACCTCGCCCCGCTCCCGCGTGAGGCGCGCGGCCTCGCGCCCAGCCGCCTCGGCGGCCTCCGCGGTGCGCGCGAGGCGCTCCCGGTCCACGTCGTTCCGGCGCTGCAGCTGCTCGAGCGCCTCCATGAGGCGCCGCCGCTCGCTGCGGACCGTCTCGAGCTTCCCGCGCAGCTCCTCGAGCGCGGCCGCGTCCCCCGCGGTGGGGAGGGCCTCGGCGACCGGCGCGACCGCCGGCCGCTCGCTCGCCGCGCGCAGCTCGACGCTCAGCCGATCCCGCTCCGCTCGGGCCTCCGCGGCCGCCTTCTCGGCGGCCACGATGCGCGTGCGCGACTCGCGGATCGCGACGTGGCTCGCCTGCTCCCACTCGCGCACCTTGTCGCGCCAGAGGGCGATCTGCCGCTGCAGGCGCTCGTTCTCGGCGGCCGACTCGGCGCCGGGGGTGCTCGCCGCGGCCTCGACGACCTGCGTGAGCTCGAAGAGGTCGTCGAGGAGCACGTCGATGACGCGCACCGACTCACGCGGGTCGTGACGGTTCGCGCCGACGCTCGTGCGGAGATCGAAGAGGCTGCGCCGGATCCGGCCGAGCCGCAGTCTGGTCTCGGGCTCCTCGATGGGGCTTCTCCGTGGAACCGCGCGGCGGCTTCCGCGGCCGCTGCGCCATGAGATGTGGGTGACCGCGGGGACGCCGGGCGAGACGCCCCCGGATCGGCAGGCAAGGTTATTGCGAGGTGCCGCCCCGCGGTCAACACCATCCGCGCGTCCGAACGTACCCCGGCCCGGCGCCGCGAGGGGGCTCGCGCCGCGACGAGCGCGCCGCGATCGCGTTGGACGTCCTGTGACCGGCGCGCCGCGGCAGAGCGACCCGCCGGCCGCGAATCAGACCGGGACGGCGGTCGGCACCCGGACGCGTTGCCGGCTCGCGAGGTGCCGACGCAGCTCGCTCAGGAGCCGCTCGCGGTCGATCGGCTTGGCGAGGAAGCCGTCCATGCCGATGTCGCGGCAGCGCGCGGCGTGGTCCGCGTCGGGCTCGACCGTCATCCCGACGATCGGCACGTGACCGCCGGTGCGGAGCTCCTGCTCGCGGATCCGCCGCGCCGCCTCGAAGCCGTCGAGGACCGGCATGCGGAGATCCATCAGCACGAGGTCGAAGTCGGCCTCGCCGACCTGCGACAGCGCCTCGGCGCCGTTCTGCGCCTGCACGACCTCGAGCCCCTCGGACTCGAGGAGCCGCGTCAGGAGCAGCTGGTTCACGGGGTGGTCCTCGGCGAGCAGCACGCGGCGGGCGCCGATCTCGCGCACGCCGCGCTCGAGCTCGGACGCCACGGCGCGCTTCGCGTCGGGCCCGTGCGGCGTCAGGAAGACCGTGAAGTGGAAGGTGCTCCCGTGGCCGGCCACGCTCTCGGCCCAGAGGCGCCCGCCCATGAGCTGCACGAGCTCCGACGAGACCGAGAGCCCGAGGCCGGTGCCGCCGAAGCGGCGCGTGGTGGAGTCCTCCGCCTGCGCGAAGGGCGCGAAGATCCGCCCGAGCTGCTCCTCGCTGATGCCGATCCCCGTGTCGACGACGCGGAAGTGGAGCCCGGCGGCGCCGTCGTCGTCGCGGACGCACGACTCCACGATGACCCGCACCGAGCCGGACGGGCAGAACTTGATGCCGTTGCCGACGAGGTTGAGCAGCACCTGACGGAGGCGCACGGGGTCGCCGAGCCAGCGCTCCGGCACGTCGGGGGCGACCTGGGTCACGAGCTCCACGCCCTTCTCGGCGGCCTGGAAGCCCTGGACGTCGAGGACGCTGCGCACCGTCTCGCGCACGCCGAGGGGGATCGACTCCATGGTGAGCCGCCCCGACTCGATCTTCGAGAGGTCGAGGATGTCGTTCAGGATGCGGAGGAGCGCCTCGGAGGACGAGCGCACGACGCCGAGGTACTCGCGCTGCTCGTCCGTGAGGTCGGTCGAGAGCGCGAGGTCGGTCATGCCGATGATCCCGTTCATCGGCGTCCGGATCTCGTGGCTCATGTTCGCGAGGAAGACCCCCTTCGCGTGGTTCGAGGCGTCGGCGCGCTCGCGCGCGAGGGCGAGATCGGCGTTGGAGGAGGCGACGAGATCGTAGGCGTTGACGAGGATCGCGTGGGAGAACGCGGCCACCGCGACCGTCGCCCCCACGATCACGATGTAGGCGACGAGGTCGAGGGCCTGCCGCGTCGCGTCGCTCATCCCGATCGCCGCGGCCGGCGGGCCGGGCGAGGCCATGCCGACGACCAGCGCGAAGGCGAGCGCGACGGCGGCCCAGATGAGGCCGTGTCGCCAGCCCGCGAGGAGCGTCACGAGGATCGCCGAGAGCATGACGCCGTAGCTCGTCGACATGCCCCACTCGTGCAGGAGCAGGGCGTGCGGCGCGATGCCGGCGAAGGTGATGACGCCGAGGACGTGCGCCGCGAGCGGGACGGAGCGGCGGCGCGCGAGGAGGATGAACACCACGGGCACGAGGGGGGCCGCGACGAGCGTGGCGAGGCCCATCTCCACGAAGCCGGCGATGGCGCAGGCGAGGGTCCACAGGAGGCCGCCGGCCACGAGGACGAACGCCGCCGCCGCGATCTGGCGCACCGCGACGGCGCGGCGCGGGTCGGCCGTGTCGGGGTCGGCGGCCTCGCGCAGCGAGGCGGGCAGCAGGCGCTCGAGCAGGCGCGCCCAGGTTGGAAGGCTGTCGTTCGGGACGACCACGGCGACCTCGGACGATCGTGGAGGACGCGCCGCGGGGAGGCCGTCCAGGGTGTTCAATCGGTGGCGCGGGCGAAACGCTGTAGCGAAAAAGATGGCGGCTGTCATCGGCGCCTCTGGTACGCTCCGCGCCCCATGGACGCGACGCTCACGACCCAGCTCTCCGCCGCCCACGGCCGCCGCCTCGGGCGCGCGGGCGCGGCGCTCGCCCTGCTCCTCCTCCCGCTCGCGGGCGCCTGCGACTCGGCCGGCGGCACGACCGGCGAGGTCGGCGCCGACACGGCGACCGCGGAGCAGGACACCGTGACCCCGGGCGACGACACGGCCGTCACGGCCGAGCCCGACACCTTCGTCGACACGACGCCGCGCGACTTCGTGAACGGCGCGACCGGCGTCGTCGGGCACATCACCGACGGCGACACGCTCGACGTCTGCATGGGCGTGGTCGAGCCCACCTGCTTCACGGTGCGCCTCGCCGGCATCAACGCGCCCGAGTGCAACAAGCGGCAGCTCCCGCCGGACTGGCGCTACGCCTGCTACGAGGACGACGAGTTCTACGGGCTCGCCTCCTACGTCGGCTTCAAGGACCTCGCCGCCGGCAAGCCCGTGAAGATCACGTGCGACGGCGTCTCCCTCGGCGCAGCCTGCCCGAAGGACACCTACGACCGCTTCCTCGCCTACCTCGAGATCGACGGCGAGGACATCGCGACCGAGCTCGCGTGGCACGGCTACGCCTTCTCCTACACGTCGTTCGCGTCGAGCAAGCGCGCCGCCATCTGCGCCGCCGAGTACGACGCGCGCGAGAACCACCGCGGCATGTGGTCGGCCGGCACGTGGCAGTCCGTCATCGCGCAGATGAACTCGCACACGCAGGACTGGTACACGCGCTACCACGACAAGGACTGCGACCGGGCCTTGGGGCGCTGACCGTGGGCGGGGCCGCGTGACCCTCGGGGGCCAGCTCCGCGTCGCGTTCGTCGAGGCCCCGCGGGCCATCTTCCGCGTGCGCGGGCGGGCCGCCGCGCTCATGCTGCTCTACCTCGCGCTCGCGGGTGTCATCCTCGGCGGCGTCGCGGCGGCGATCGCGGCGTCCGAGGGGGACGTGCGGCGCGCGCTCGTCGCGTGGCTCTTCCCCGCGGAGGCGCAGGGGGCCGCGGACTTCGTCGCGACGTATCTCTTGAAGGCGCAGACGCGCGCCGTGCTCATGAACCTCCTCGTCTCGGCGTCGCTGCTGGTGGTGTCGCTCGTGCTCTTCCGCGTGAAGGAGCGCTTCTCGGCCGCCATCGAGGCCGCCGAGGGGCTCTCGGGCGGGCGCCCCGACGACGGCCTCCCGTGGTGGCACGAGGCGCTCGAGGAGGTGAAGCTCGTCTTCTTCTACCTGGCCCTCTTCTTCGCGGTGTTCGCCATCGGCCACGACCCGGCGCCGTGGCGGCGCGCGCTGTCGACGGGGCTCAGCTACGCGGTCATGTTCCTCACGTTCGCGATCGACTTCGGCGCGCCCACGCCGCAGCGGCACGGCGCGCGCTACGGTCAGGTGCTGCGGGCCCTGCTCGCGCGGCCGATCGCGACGTTCGGCTTCGGCGCGGTGTTCTCGCTGCCGCTCGTGGCGATAGCGCAGCTCGCGGCGTCGTCGGAGGGGCTCGGCGCCGGGGGGACGGTCGCGGTCATCTTCGGCGCGAACGTGGTCGGCATCGTCTGGGGCGCGGCGGGCGGCACGTGGCTCGGGGCGCGGATCCTGCCGGTCGCGGAGGCGATCCGCCCGGCCCCCGGCTGGCTCCGCGCGGCCGGGTGGGTCGCGATCCTCGCGGTCGTCGCCGGCGGGGCGTACGTGACCGCGGCGATCGCGCAGACGGTCGCCACGAAGTCGCAGATCCTGCGCTGCAGCTACGACGTCGACTGGTCGTCGCTCCGCCTCGAGAAGCCCGGGCTCGGCAAGCTCCTCGGCGGCGAGGTGGACGTGGGCGTCGGCTTCGACCTGACGATCAGGAACCCGAACTCCCTCGCCGTGGAGCTCGAGGAGAACCACCTCGACGTGACGGACGGGGACCGCCTGGTCGCGACGACCTCGCTCGCGCCGCTGTCCGTGCCCGCGGGCGGCGAGGTGCGGACGCGCGTCGCGCTCACCGTGACCGTCAACGCGAAGGCGTTCCTCGACGGCGCGAGCTTGAACCCGGCGGCGTGGTCCCTGACGCTGTGGGTGCGCCTCGACGGGACGATCGACTACCCGATCTACCTGCGGCGCGGCGGAGGCGGCTGATGGCAGGGCGATGGGGCGTGCTCGTGGCGATGGCGGCGCTCGCGGCGTGCCGCTCGGAGCCCGCCGCGCCGACGAGCCCGGCGGAGACGGCGTCGGCGCCTGGCGAGGCCGCAGCCGACGAGGTGTTGCGCGTCGTCGCGACGTGGCCGGGCGCCTCCCCGGACGAGATCGAGCCGCGCCTCGCCGAGCCCATCGAGAGAGCGCTGATGGCGCTCCACGAGGCGAGCCGGCTCGAGACGACCATCACGGCGGGGCGCTGCGAGATCGTGCTCCACTTCGCAGGTGAGGCGCCGCTCGTCGCGGTGCGCGACGCCCTCGCCGCCCTCGCGCCGGAGCTCCCCCCCGAGGTGCCGCCGCCCGTCGTGTCGCGAGACGGCGCCGGCGAGGTCGAGCACTGGCTCGTCCTGCGCTCCGACGCCGCCTCGCAGAGCGAGCTGTACACCCTCGCGCGCGCGCTCGCGGACCGGCTCGCGACGGCCGCCGGCGTCCGCGAGACCCGCCTCTGCGCGGGCGGCGAGCCCGAGGTGCAGGTCGCGCTGGACGCCGCGCGGCTCCCCGCCTACGGCCTGACGACCCTCGAGGCGGTCTCGGCCATCCAGGCGGCGCTCTCGGCGCCCGACGTCCCGGCCGGGCGGCTCCAGGGCGGCGGCGCGGGCGTCCAGATCCGAGCGGCGGCCGGGCCTCGCTCCCTCGACGGCCTCGGGGACGTCGTCGTGACCGCTCGCGACGGCGCGCTCGTGACGCTCCGGGACCTCGCGCAGATCGCGCGCCACGCGGCCCCCGCGGCGTGCACGGCGGCCGACGACGGGGCGCCGGTCGCGCTCGTCGCGGCCATCGGGGGCCCCGAGCCCGCGCTGGGCGAGCTCCGCGCCACGCTCCCGCCGGGCGCGACGCTCCGGGAGGTGGGGCCGGAGCGCGCCCGCGCGATGCAGCGCGAGCCCGGCGTCGGCGACGCGGCGCCCACGCTCGAGCTCACCGTGGACCGAGCGGTCGCGGCCCGCCTCGGCATGGACGTCGACGACGTCACGCGGGCGGCCGAGGTGGCGACCTCCGGGGCCGTCGTCGGGCGGCTCGACGACGCGTCCATCCGCGTCGTCCTCGGCGGGAGCACGCCCCGCGAGGCCCTCGACGCCCTGCGGGTCCGCGGCACGAGCGGCGCCGAGGTGCCGCTCAGCGCGATCGTGCGCGCTACGATCGCGCCCGCGTCCCCGCCCCGCCACCGCGTCGACGGTCGCCGGGTCGAGGGCGAGTAGCGGGGCGCCGACGCGGTCGTCCCAGTTGATGTGAACGCCGTTCACATCGCGGCGGCGCACTACTTCACGAGGCGCCAGCAGCGGTGGATGCGGCGGTCGCGGAAGTCCGGCGGGATGCTGTCCGGCGTGAGCTCCTCGACGCCGCGGGCGCCGGAGAAGGCGTCCACGTCGGGGTGGAAGCGGCGCCGGTTCGTCGAGAAGTAGACGGCGCCGCCCTGGCGCGTCACGCGGAGCGTCTTCCGGATGAGCATCGCGTGGTCGCGCTGGATGTCGAGGGTGTCGTCCATCGCCTTCGAGTTCGAGAACGTCGGCGGGTCGAGGACGACGAGGTCCCAGCGGCCGGCGGGCGCCTCGTCGAGCCAGCGCATGACGTCCGCCCGCTCGAGGCGGTGCTGGGCGCCGCTGATCCCGTTGAGCGCGAGGTTGTCGGCCGTCCAGTCGAGGTAGGTGTTCGACAGATCCACGGTCGTCGTGGAGCGCGCCCCCGACGTCGCCGCGTACACCGTGAAGGCGCCGGTGTAGGCGAAGAGGTTCAGGAAGTCGCTCCCCTCGGCCTCGGCGGCGACCCGCGCGCGCGTCTGCCGGTGGTCGAGGAAGAGCCCCGTGTCGAGGTAGTCCTCGAGGTTCACGAAGAAGCGGTGGCCGCCCTCGGCGACCGGGAAGCGCTCGCCCGTGTCCGCGATGCGCTGGTATTGGGCGCTCCCGCGCTGGCGCGCGCGCTGCTTCCAGTAGATCGCCTCGCTGTCGACCTCGAGGGCGCCCTCGATGGCGGCCGCCATGGCGTCGACCCAGGCGCCGCCGCGGCTGTCGTCGCGCCGGGCGAACTCCGACACGCACACGGCGTGGTCGTAGCGGTCGACGATGAGGGGGATCTCGGGGATGTCCTTCTCGTAGACCCGGAAGCACGTGACGCCCTCGCGCTTCGCCCACTTCCCGAGGTGGCGGGCGCGCTTCTTCAGGCGGTTCCCGAACATCTCGGCGACGCGGCGGATCTCGGCCTCGTCGGGCGGCTCGCGGCGGTCGCGGCCGCCGCGCGGGCGGAAGAGGTCGTCCTCGGGAAGGTGGTCGGTCAGAAAGCCTACAGGATCCCGTAGATGATCATGATGACCAGCATCACGCCCGAGGTCATCAGGCCGAGCTTGTCGCCGACCTCGCGCCGCGCGCGCTTCTGCTCGCCGAGCGCGCCGCCCTTCGCGGGCGGGATGACGCCGAGCAGGAGCGCCCCCGGGACGCTCGAGAGGCCCCAGAACAGCGGGTTCTGCCCCTTCAGGAAGGCGATGATGGCGGCGACTGCGCAGCCACCGAGCACGATGCCCCAGAACATGTCGCCTCCAACGTCGGCAAGGGAGTGTCGCGGTTCGAGTTGGTCGAACGCTCGTCATTCTAGGGACCGCCGCGGCGTTGGCAAGCCGCAGCCGCGGCCCCGAGCCGTCTACGAGCTTGGATTCGCGCCGCTTCTAAACTACAAATCGGGCTTCGCCTCGCGCGCCGACGACGGCGCCGGCCCCCTCCGGAGCCACCCACGGAGCCGCCCGAACGGAGCCCGCCCGATGACCGCCTCCTCCCTCCGCCTCGCCCTCCCGAAGGGGCGCATGCAGGCCTCGGTCATGCAGCTCCTGCACGACGCCGGGATCCGCGTGACCGTCGACGAGCGCGGCTACCGCCCGCAGGTCTCGCTCCCGGGCTTCGAGACGAAGATCCTGAAGCCGCAGAACATCGTCGAGATGCTGCACCTCGGCTCGCGCGACGTCGGCTTCGCCGGCGCCGACTGGGTCGCCGAGCTCGACGCCGACCTCGTCGAGCTCCTCGACACCGCCCTCGACCCCGTGCAGATCGTGGTCGCCGCCCCCACGGCCCTCCTCGAGGCCGGGAAGCTCCCCGCGCGCCACCTGGTCGTCGCCTCGGAGTACGCCCGCCTCACGGCCGGCTGGATCGCCGCGAGCGGCGTCGACGCCACGGTCGTCAGGAGCTACGGCGCGACCGAGGTCTTCCCGCCCGAGGACGCCGACGTCATCGTCGACAACAGCGCCACCGGCTCCACGCTCCGCGCGAACGGCCTGTCGGTCGTCGACGTCGTCATGACGAGCTCCACGCGCCTCTTCGCGTCGCCGCGTGCCCTCGACGACCCCGAGAAGCGCGATCGCATCGACCACCTCGTGCTCCTCGTGCGCTCGGTCCTCGACGCGCGGCAGCGCGTCATGCTCGAGGTGAACGTCGGCGCCGCCGACCTCGAGCGCCTCTGCGCCGCCCTCCCCTGCATGCGCCACCCGACCATCTCGCCGCTCCACGCCGAGAACGCCTACGCCGTGAAGGCGGCCGTCCCGCGGAAGGCGCTGCCGACCCTCATCCCCGAGCTCAAGGCGTGCGGCGGGAGCGACATCGTCGTGTCGACGCTCGCCCAGATCGTGCCGTGACGACGACGGGCCCCACGCCGGCCCCGGCGCTCCGCGGCGAGCGGCCCTACAAGGTCCCCCGCCACCCGGCGCCCATCGACCTGTGGCTCCACGCGAACGAGGGCCCGCCGCCGCCCGCGGCGCTCTACGACGCGCTCGCCGCGCGGGGCCCCGAGCTCCTGCAGCGCTACCCGGCCGGCACCGCCGCCGTCGAGGCCGCGCTCGCCGAGCGGCTCGGCGTCGCCCCCACCCGCGTGCTCGTCACCGCCGGCGGCGACGACGCGCTCGACCGCGCCTTCCGCGCCTTCCTGTGGCCCGGGCGCGAGGTCGTGCTGCCCGTGCCGACCTTCGTCATGCTCGAGCGCTACGCGCGCCTCGCGGGCGCGACCGTGCGGACCATCCCCTGGCCCGGCGGCCCGTGGCCGCTCGACGCGGCGCTCGCCGCGATCGGCCCGGACACCGGCGCCGTCGCCGTCGTGAGCCCGAACAACCCGACGGGCGCCGTCATCACGGGCGCGGCGCTCCGCGAGCTCGCCGCCGCCGCCCCGGGCGCCGCGATCCTCTGCGACCTCGCCTACGCCGAGTTCGCCGACGAGGACCTCACCGCGGTCGCGCTCGAGCTCGACAATGCCCTCGTGTTCCGCACGCTCTCGAAGGCGTGGGGGCTCGCCGGCGCGCGCGTGGGCTACGTCGTCGGCCCCGAGCCCCTCGTCGCCGTGCTGCGCGCGGCCGGGAACCCGTACAGCGTGTCGGCGCCCTCCGCCGCGCTCGCGCTGGCCCACCTCGCGAGCGGCGAGCCGCAGATGGCGCGCTACTGCGACCGCGTTCGCGCCGAGCGCGGGGCGCTCCGCGGGCTCCTCGTCGACCTCGGCGTCGACTGCCCCGAGTCGCAGGGCAACTTCGTGCTCGCGCGCTTCCGCGCGCCCGCGCGCGCGCTCTGGCTGCGCGACGCCCTCGCCGCCCTCGGCATCGGCGTGCGCGCCTTCCCGGGCGAGCCGCACCTCGAGGACGCCGTGCGCGTCACGTGCCCCGGGGACGCCGCCGCCCTCGACCGCGTGCTGCGCGCCGTCCGCGCCGCGCTCGCGCCGACCGCGCTCATCGTCGACGACCTCTTCGCGCTCGAGGCCGTCGACGGCGCCGCCGCCTGGTTCTTCTCGGCCGACCCGGCCGCGCTCGCCGCGGCGCGCGCGATGGGCGCCGTGCCGATCGCCCTCGACCCCGCCCCGGAGAGCGCGCCTGCGGCGCTCCAGTCCGCGTCCGCGCGGGTCGTCCCCCACCCCGACGCGCTCGAGGAGGTGCTCCCGTGACCGCCGCCGCTCCCCGGAGGGCCGACGTCGCCCGGAAGACGAAGGAGACCGACATCACCGTGGGCCTCGTGCTCGACGGGCGCGGCGAGGCCGACGTCCAG
Source organism: Deltaproteobacteria bacterium (assembly GCA_020632715.1). GTDB lineage: Bacteria > Myxococcota_A > UBA9042 > PHBI01 > PHBI01 > JACKFA01. Next base: position 75,351 of record JACKFA010000007.1, on the reverse strand, counting down.
ACGGGGATCGGCTTCCTCGACCACCTGCTGACCGCGCTCGCGAAGCACGCTCGCTTCGACCTCACGCTGCGCTGCGCGGGCGACCTCCACATCGACGACCACCACACCGCCGAGGACTGCGCCCTCGCCCTCGGGCAGGCGCTGGACTCGGCCCTCGGCGACCGCCGCGGCGTCTTCCGCTTCGGCCACGCCTACGCGCCCCTCGACGAGGCCCTCGCGCGCGCCGTGGTCGATCTCTCCGGCCGCCCCTACGCCGTCATCGCCCTCGACCTCCGGCGTGAGGCCCTCGGCGGGCTCGCCTGCGAGAACATCGGCCACGTGCTCGCCTCCCTCGCCTTCGCCTCGCGCACGACGCTCCACGTCGACGTGCTGAAGGGCGAGAACGACCACCACCGCGCCGAGGCCGCCTTCAAGGCGGTCGCGGTGGCGCTCCGCCACGCGGTCGCGCTCGACCCCGATCACCGCGACGACGTCGCCTCGACCAAGGGGGTCCTCTAGTGGCCGCCGCGCCGCTGCCGGTGGCCGTGCTCCGCACGGGCGTCGCGAACCTCGCGTCGGTCCTCGCCGGGCTCCGCCGCGCGGGCGCCGCGCCCTTCGTGACGGTCGACCCGGCCGACGTCGAGCGCGCTCCCGCCGTGGTCCTCCCGGGGGTCGGCGCCTTCGGGGCCGGCATGCGCGCGCTCACCGAGCACGGCCTCGTCGAGCCGCTGCGCGCCCGCGCTGCCGCCGGGCGCCCGCTGCTCTCGGTGTGCCTCGGGCTCCAGCTCCTCGGCGCCGAGAGCGCGGAGACGCCGGGCGTCGCGGGCCTCGGGATCGTGGAGGCGAAGGCGAGCCGCTTCTCCGGGAAGGTGAAGGTCCCGCAGCTCGGTTGGAACCGCGTGACCCCGACCCCTGGCATGCGCTTTTTGCGCCCCGGCTTCGCCTACTTCGCGAACAGCTACCGCCTCGACCGCCCGCCCGCCGGCTGGCTCGCGGCGTCGGCCGACCACGGCGGCGTCTTCGTCGCGGCCATGGAGAAGGGCGCGCTCCTCGCGTGCCAGTTCCACCCCGAGCTCTCGGGGCCCTGGGGGAACGAGCTGCTCGTGCGCTGGCTCGCGCGCGCGGCCGAGGAGACCACCTGATGCTCACGCACCGCGTCATCCCCTGCCTCGACACGCGCGACGGGCGCATCGTCAAGGGCGTGAAGTTCCAGGGCCTCCGCGACGCCGGCGACCCCGCCGAGCGCGCGCGCCACTACGCCGAGACGGGCGCCGACGAGCTCGTGCTGCTCGACGTCTCGGCGACCCCCGAGGGGCGCGGGAACGCGCTCGAGACGGTGCGGCGCGTGCGCGAGGTCCTCGCGGTGCCGCTGACCGTGGGCGGCGGCGTGCGCACGCTCGCCGACGCGCAGGCCCTCCTCGACGCAGGCGCGGACAAGGTCGGCGTGAACACGGCGGCCGTGCGCGACCCGTCGCTCGTGACGCGGCTCGCCGAGGAGTTCGGGAGCCAGTGCACGGTCGTCGCGGTGGACGCGGCGCGGCGCCACGACGGGAAGAAGGGCTGGGAGGTCGTCGTGAGCTCGGGCAAGGAGCGCACGGGGATCGACGCCATCGCGTGGGCGCGCGAGTGCGAGAAGCGCGGCGCGGGCGAGCTCCTCCTGACCTCGTGGGACAAGGACGGCACCGGCGAGGGCTACGACCTCGAGCTCCTGCGCGCCGTGTGCTCGGCCGTCCGGATCCCGGTCATCGCGTCGGGCGGTGCCGCCGGGCCGGAGCACCTCGTCGAGGCGCTCGAGGCCGGCGCGAGCGCGGTCCTCGCGGCGTCGATCTTCCACGACGGCGTCCACGACATCGCCTCCGTGAAGGAGGCCATCGCGGAGGCCGGCTTCGAGGTGCGCCCGTGATCGTCCCGAGCATCGACCTCCAGGGGGGCGCCGCCGTGCAGCTCGTCGGCGGCGAGCGCCTCGCCATCGACGCGGGCGACCCGGTCCCCATCGCGCGCCGCTTCCGCCTCGCCGGGGAGATCGCGGTCATCGACCTCGACGCCGCCATGGGCAAGGGCTCGAACCGCGCGACGATCGAGCGGCTCGTGCGCGAGGCGCCGTGCCGCGTGGGCGGCGGGATCCGCGACGCCGAGACGGCGCTCCGCTGGCTCGACGCGGGCGCGCGGAAGGTCATCCTCGGCACCGCGGCGACCCCGGAGATCCTCTCGCAGCTCCCGAAGGACCGCGTCATCGCGGCGCTCGACGCGCGCGACGGCGAGGTCGTGGTCGAGGGCTGGCAGCGCCGCACGGGGCGCGGGATCCACGAGCGCATGCGCGAGCTCGACGGGCTCGTCGGCGGCTACCTCGTCACGTTCGTCGAGCGCGAGGGGCGCCTCGGCGGCACGAACATGGACCAGGTGAAGGACCTCGTCGCGGCCGCCGGGAGCGCGCGCGTGACGATCGCGGGCGGCGTGACGACGCCCGAGGACATCGCGCAGCTCGACCGGCTCGGCGCCGACGCGCAGGTCGGGATGGCCCTCTACAGCGGCCGCATGGACCTCGGCGACGCCATCGCCGCCCCGCTCCGCACGGACCGCGCGGACGGCCTCTGGCCGACGGTCGTCGTCGACGAGCAGGGGCGCGCGCTCGGGCTCGTGTACTCGAGCGCCGAGAGCGTGCGCGAGGCCGTGCGCACGCGGCGCGGCGTCTACTGGTCGCGCTCGCGGCAGAGCCTATGGGTGAAGGGGGAGTCGTCGGGCGCCGTGCAGGAGCTGCTCGCCATCGACCTCGACTGCGACCGCGACGCGCTCCGCTTCACCGTGCGCCAGGACGGCTCCGGCTTCTGCCACGAGGGCACCTGGACCTGCTGGGGCGCCGACCAGGGCGTCGCCGGGCTCGCGCGGAAGCTCGCCGAGCGCGCGCAGCAGGCCCCCGACGGGAGCTACACGCGGCGCCTCTTCCAGGACCCGGAGCTCCTCCGGAAGAAGCTCCTCGAGGAGGCCGGCGAGCTCGCGGCCGCGCAGGGGCAGGACGACGTCGCCTGGGAGACGGCCGACGTGCTCTACTTCGCGCTCGTCGCGGCGACGCGGGCCGGGGTGTCGCTCGCGCGCGTGGAGGCCGAGCTCGACCGGCGGGCGCTGGCGATCACGCGGCGGAAGGGGGACGCCAAGCCCGAGGCCGAGGCGGCGCCTGCGTCCTCGCCCGCCTCGGAGTCCGGCTCCGAGGAGGACGCGCCGTGACGACCGTCCTCCGCCGCGTGTCCGCCAAGGCGCTGCCCGATCTCCGGCGCGACCCCGTCTCGCTCGCGACGGTCGACGCCACGCGCCCCATCGTGACGGACGTCGCCGAGCGCGGCGAGAGCGCGCTCCGCTACCACGCCGAGCGCTTCGGGGACATCGCCGAGGGCGCGCCGCTCGTCATCGCGCGCCCCGAGCTCGACGCGGCGCTCGCGGCGCTGCCGGCCGCGGATCGCGCGCTCCTCGAGCGCACGGCGGCGCGGATCCGGGCCTTCGCCGAGGCGCAGCGCGGCGCCCTCGGCGACGTCACCGTCGCCATCCCCGGCGGGCGCGCGGGCCACACCGTGGCGCCGGTCGAGCGCGCGGGCTGCTACGCGCCGGGCGGGCGCTTCCCGCTGCCGTCGTCGGTCCTGATGACGGCCGTGACGGCGCGCGCGGCGGGGGTCGAGCTCGTGTGGGTGGCGTCGCCGAAGCCGACCGCGATGACGCTCGCGGCGGCCGCGGTCGCCGGCGCCGACGCGCTCCTCGCGTGCGGCGGGGCGCAGGCCATCGCGGCGCTCGCGTACGGGGCGGGGCCGGTGCCCGCGTGCGACGTGATCGTCGGCCCCGGCAACCGCTACGTGACCGCGGCGAAGCAGATCGTCAGCGGCCGCGTGCGCATCGACATGCTCGCCGGCCCCTCGGAGCTCGTCGTGCTCGCGGACCACACGGCCGACGCCGACGTCGTCGCGGCCGACCTCCTCGGCCAGGCGGAGCACGATCCCGACGCCGTCCCCGTGCTGGTCACGACGGACGCCGGCCTCGCCGAGCGCGTGAACGACGCGCTCGTGCGGCAGCTCGCGACGCTCCCGACGGCGGAGACGGCGCGCGCGGCGGTCGAGAACGGCTTCTGCGTCGTGGCGCTCGACCTCGACGAGGCGGTGCGCGTCTGCGATCAGCTCGCGCCCGAGCACCTCGAGGTGATGACCGCCAACGCCGACACGCTCGCCGGGCGCCTCCGCCACTATGGCGGGCTCTTCGTCGGCGCCGGCGCGGCCGAGGTCTTCGGCGACTACGGCGCCGGCCCGAACCACGTGCTGCCGACGGGCGGCACGGCGCGCCTCTCGGGCGGCCTCTCGGTCTTCGACTTCCTGCGGGTGCGCACGTGGCTCGCCATCGACGACGCCGCGGGCGCGGCGGGGCTCGTCGCCGACGCCGCCGACCTCGCGCGCCACGAGGGGCTCGAGGCGCACGCGCGCGCGGCCCTCGCGCGCCACCGGGGGGTCGAGGAGAGCTGATGCGCCGCCTCTGGCTCGTCCCCCGCGCCATCTGGATCTCGCTGGTCGTGCTCTGGGCGTTCGTCTCGTACGGCGCGCGGCGGGCCGTGCGCTGGCGCCTCGCGCCGGCCGCGAAGGAGCGGCTGCGCGGGCAGGTCATGGCGACCACCTGCGAGCGGCTCGGCGCGACCTTCATCAAGTTCGGGCAGATCCTCTCGACGCGCCCCGATCTCCTCGGCCCGGGCTACATCGAGCCGCTCTCGCGCCTCCAGGACCAGGTCGCCCCCGAGCGCTGGCCGGCCATCCAGGCGGTCCTCGACCGCGAGCTCGCGCCCGCGGCCCGCGCGCGCCTCGCGCACGTCGACGAGACGCCCATCGCGGCGGCCTCGGTCGCGCAGGTGCACCGCGCGGTCCTCGACACGGGGGAGGAGCTCGCGCTCAAGATCCAGCGCCCCGGGGTCGACCGGCGGATCCGCGGCGACGCCGCCATCCTCGGCTTCTGGGCGCGCGCGCTGCACGTGATCCCGAGCCTGAAGCCGCTCTCGCTGCCGGGCTCCGTGAAGCGCTTCACCGACGCGCTCGAGGGGCAGCTCGACTTCCGCGTCGAGGCCGCGAACAACCTGCGCTTCGCCGAGATGTTCGCCGCGTTCCCGGACTTCGGCGTGCCGCGCCTCTACCCGGAGCTGACGACGTCGCGCGTGCTCGCGATGGAGCTCGTGAAGGGGGTGAAGGGGAGCCAGCCGGACGAGGTCGGCGGGGACCGCGCGCGCCTCGCGCGCCTCGGCGCGGAGGCGATCCTCAAGATGGTCTTCGTCGACGGCTTCGTCCACGCCGACCTCCACCCGGGCAACATCATCCTCACCGACGACGGGCGCGTGATCTTCATCGACCTCGGGCTCGTCGCGACGATCGACCGCGCGATGATGCGCCCGTGGACGGCCACCTTCCTCGCCCTCGGGCAGCAGGACGGGGCCGAGGTGGCGCGCCTCCTCTACGTCTACGCGCCGTCGGTCGGGAAGATCGACTACGCCGCGTACGAGCGCGCGCTCGTCGAGCACTTCGACCGCTTCCACGGGCGCGCGCTCGGCGAGGTCGAGATCAGCGAGATCGTGGGCGGCGTCATGAACATCCTGCGGCGCTTCCGCGTGACCATCGACCCGTCGTTCACGGTGGTGAACATCGCGCTCGTGGTGGCCGAGGGGCTCGGGAAGCAGCTCGATCCGAGCCTCGACGTCGTGCGCATGGCGATCCCCGTGCTCCTCGCCGCCGCCGCCCGCGCGCAGGGCGCCGGCGGGCTCGAGCCGCGGCGCGAGGTGCCCGCGCGCGCCGACGCCGCCGGCAGCGCTTGATCGAGGTGTCGGCCGCCGGTGGGGCGGCCCACCGAATGGCGCGGTCGGCGCGCGCGTGCTAATCGTTCGGACGATTCCGTCATGGTAGCGATCCCCCCCCACCTGTTCGGCCGCGAGGCCGAGCTCGACGCGCTCCTGCCGGTCCTCGACGGCGCCGGCCCGCGCGTCGCCTACGTCTGGGGCGTGGGCGGCATCGGGAAGTCGACGCTCGTCCGCGCGTTCCTCGCCGCGCACCCCACGCTCGCCACCGACGAGGTCGACAGCACGGCGCTGCCGTCGGATCTCAGCGAGCTGGTCGCCCGCGTGCGGGCCGCCGAGCTCACCGTCATCGACGGGCTCGAGCAGCGCCCCGGCCTCTCCGAGCTCATCCGGCGCCAGGTCCTCCCGCGCCTCCCTTCGGGCGCGCGGCTGATCGTGGCGTCACGCGAGCCCCCGGACCCGAGATGGGCCGCGGAGCTCGGCCCCGGCGGCTTCCTCGCCCTGGGCCTCGACCGCCTGTCCCCCGAAGCCGCGGCCGCGCTCCTGAGCCACTGGGGGGTGCCCGAGGTCGCGCACGACGTCGTCTCCGAGCTCTGCCACGGTCACCCGCTCGCGTTGGTCCTCGCCTCGCGCGTCACCGACCTCGACGCCTTCGTGAACGATGGCCTCGACGCCTCCCCGGAGCTCGTGGTCGCGCTCGTCACGAGCGCAGGGCTCGCGCGCGACGCCGCGCTGACGCGGGACGTCAACACCGTCTGCAGCATCGCGCGGCGCACGACCGACGCGCTCCTCTGGGAACTGTTCCCGAAGGTCCCGCCGGAGCGGCTCTCCGCCGCGCTGTCCGCCATGGTCGAGCAGGGCTGGGCCCACCGTGACCGGGACGGGGTCTACCCGCACGACCTCATCCGCGACGCCCTCCGGGCCGACGCGAAGTGGCGCGACCGCGCCCGCTACGAGCGCCTCTTCGCGGCGGTGGCCGAGCGCGTGGTCGCGCGGCTCCGCGAGCACGGGGCGCCGGCGCTCCCCGACGCGGGTCACCTCCTGATAGACCACCCGGTCTATTGCCGCATCGCCGCGCACCGCGGCGCCATCGTACCCGGGCCGCAGCGCGTCCTCGAGGACGTCGCGGCGTTTCGAGGCCTGCTCTCCGAGGTGGTCTCGCGCGAGAACCTCGAGCACGCGGCCGCGTGGATCGAGCGAGGGCGCGCGACCGTGCACGTCCTCGAGGGCGAGGACGGCGAGCCGAGCGAGGTCGCGTGCGTCCTCGACACGGCGCTCCTCTTCGAGGACACCCCGGTCGACGACCCGGTCGTCGCCGCCGCGCGCGCGCTCGTGGCCCGGCTCGGCTACCGACCCGAGGCGAGCCTCATGTTCTCGCGGCTCGCCGTCAGCGCGCGCGAGGGCTTCGCGTCGGCGGCCGGCAACATGCGCATCATGATGATGGCCCTCGCCATGGGGCTCGGGCGCGGCGGGCTCGCGGGCATCTGCTCGACCGTGGGGCCGGTCGAGCTGTGGCGGCCCATGATCGAGCACACCCAGGGGCTCGGCCTGTTCGAGGTGGTCCGCGTCGGTGACATGGACTTCTACGTCGTCCTCCAGGACCTGCGGGTCCGCGACATCGCGGGGTGGTTCCACGCGCAGCTCTTCCCGGTCGCGATGGCGCTCCCGCCCGCGATCGAGGCGCTCGATCGCGACGAGTTCACGCTCGCCGTGCGCGACGCGCTGCGCGTCATGAGCGACCCACAGCGCCTCGCCGGGACCCGGCTCGCGCGGACGCCGGTCGCCGTGCGCGCCGTCACCCTGCGGGAGCTGGTGGCGACGCCCTCGGAGGCGATCGGCGCCGCGCTGCGCGCGCTGCTCGAGGACACCATCGCCGAGGTCACCGCCGCAGACGAGCGCGTGCGCGGCGTGATGCACCGCACCTACGTGACCCCGGCTCCAAAGCAGCTCGCCGCGGCGGCGGAGCTCGGCCTCTCGTTCGCCACGTACCGTCGCGCGCTCGCGGCCGGCGTCGCGGCGGTCACCGAAGCGCTCTGGCTCGCGGAGCTCGCGTGCTCCCTCGCCACCGGGCCTTGAGCGGCGCGCTGCGCGTCAGTCTGCCACGCACTGCTCCCAGGCGTCCTCGGAGTCCACGCGCATCACGAAGGTGGTCGCCGCGGTCCCGTTCGGGGCGAGCGGCCAGGGCGACGAGGCCAGCGCCGTCGTCGCGCCGGTCAGGTGCCCCGTGAGGACGAAGGCCGCGCCGTCGTCCTCGTCGAGGGTGAGCTGGGACGCGGCGGTCGCGAGGAGCCCAGCCCCCGAGAGCCCGAGGGAGTGAGCCCAGACGAGGCTCCCGTCGGCACGGCACTTCAGGATGAAGACCTCGTCGGACGCCGACGACGCGGTGAACGTCGGCGCCGTCGTCGGGGCGCCCGGGCCGTGCGACGCCTGCGCCCAGATCGCGAGCTCCCCGGTGCTCCGCACGAGCGCGACGAGCTCGGAGCCGCCGGCGCTCGTGAGCCCGAGGAGCTCCTGCTGGCCGCTCCCGCCGATGACCACCTGCTTCAGCGGCGAGCCGGCGTCGTTGAACGTGTAGAGCGCGACGTCGTCGGTGCCGCCGACCGCGAACGGGAGCCCCTGGGTCGCCGCTCCGACGGCGCCCACGGTGAACGCCGCGACCCCCACCGCGCTGTCCGTCCCGAGATACGCGAGGCGGCCGGCCCCCACGTCACCGAACACGGAGCGCGCGTACGCGACCGCGCCGTCGAGCTCGAAGACCGCGAGGAGCCCCTCCTTCGCCCCGCCGAAGTTCGGAGACCGCGAGATCGTCGTCGCGGTCGGGCCCGAGCCGACGACGACCGAGGCGGCGTCCCACACGCCGACGAGGCGGACCCGGGTCCCGGTGACGTAGCTCACCACGGACCGCGCCATCGCCACGGAGGCCGCTCGCGTCGCCATCATGAGCGTACCGTCGGCCCCGTACACCGCGACCCAGGTGCCGCCGCCGGCGAGCGTCGTCGGGGGCTCGACACCGTCGAAGGTGGGGGCGAGGGCGCTGATCCCGGCGAACGCCACGTTGCCGTTCGCGCCGTGGACGCTGCCGCTCGTCACGCCCGTGAGGATGCCGCCGCGGATGAGGCGCACCCAGAGCGCGTGCCCATCGGCGTCGAAGCGCGCGACGAAGCTCTCGACGGTCCCGCTCGTAGCCGCGTCCACGCCGGTCTCGCCCGTCCCGAACCGGACCGCGCCGTTGAACGACCCGGCCACGATGAGGCCCGCGTCCGATTGGGGGAGCACCACGTCGGCCGCGAGCACCGCGCCCTCGGCGAACACGACGCCGCGGGTCGCGACGCTCCCGCCGGGGGGCAGGTCGACGCGGTAGAGGCCTTGCGCCGCGCCGCCGGTCGCGAGGACGAGGGTCGGCGCGAACTGGGTGGCGCCGGTGAGGGTCCCGACGATGGCGATGGTGCCGTCGTCGAGGCGCGTGTGGGTGGCCGTCGTGGCGGTGCTCGCCGCGAGGACGCGCGCGAAGTCGCCGCGGGCGTTGTCGTAGCGCGGGCTCGGGACGCAGCCCGTGGCGGCGACGCAGGCGACGACGGTGCAGTCGGGATCGTCGTTGTCACAGACGACCGGCGCGCCGACGCAGACCCCGCCGTGGCAGCTGTCGTCGGTGCAGGCGTCGCCGTCGTCGCAGCCGGTGCCGTCATCGGCCGCCGCGTACTCGCACGCGCCGGTCGCCCCGCAGACCCCGACCGGGACGCGGCAGGCTGCCCCCGGCGTGGTGCACGTGACGGGAGCGCCGACGCAGCCGCCGGTGGCGTCGCACGCGTCGCGGAGGGTGCAGGGATCGCCGTCGTCGCAGCGCGAGCCCTGGGCCCGGTGCTCGTACTGGCAGACGCCATCCTCACAGGCGCCTGGCGCGTCGACCGCGCAGGGACCGCCCTCGAGGCAGGCCATCGGCGCGCCCGGGGCGCACACGCCGCCGGAGCACGCGTCGCCGACGCTGCACGCGTCGCCGTCGTCGCAGGGGGTCGCGTCGGCCCGGTTCGTCTGGCTGCAGGCGCCGGACACGGGGTTGCAGGTCGCGGGGAAGCGGCAGGCGTCACCGGCGGGGCAGACCTTCGCGCCCTCGCCGACGCACGCCCCGCCCTGACACGTGTCGACCGTCGTGCAGGCGTCGCCGTCGCTGCACGTGCTGCCCTCGGCGGGCGCGGCGGCGCAGACCCCGCTGTCCAGGTCGCAGAACCCCGGGGCGCCGCACGGGCCGCCCGCGGGGCAGCTCCGCGGCACGCCCCAGCAGATCCCGTCGTGGCACGCGTCATCCACGGTGCAGCCGCTGCCGTCATCGCAGAGGAGGCCGTCGTCGCGCGGCACCGCGGTGCAGAAGCCGAGGACGTCCTGGTCGCATGTCCCGCGGAGGCAGGCCGTGTCGAACTGCGAGCAATCGACGCGCGTGCCGGCGACGCAGGTCCCGAGGTCCGGGTCGCACGTCTCGTCACCCGTGCAATCGTCGTGGTCGTCGCAGTCGTCGTCGCTCTGGCACTCGCACGGCGCGGGGTCGTGGACGCAGGAGCCGGCGCCCGGATCGCAGGCGTCGAGGGTGCAGGCGACGTTGTCGTCGCAGTCCCGGGCCGTGCCGGCGCAGATCCCGCCCGTGCAGACGTCGTCGGTCGTGCACGGATCCCCGTCGCCGCAGGTCACGCCGTCGTCGAGGGTCGGGAAGGCGCACGTGCCCGTCGCGGGCGCGCACACGCCGGGGCCCTCGCAGGGGCCGGGCGGGCGGCACGCGAGGGCGGTCCCGGGCACGCAGACGCCGCTCGCGCAGGTGTCGTTCAGCGTGCAGCCGTCGCCATCGTCGCAGACCGTGCCGGGGGGCCGATCGATCGGGACGCAGACGCCGCTCGCGCCGTCGCGCACGAAGCGGACGCACGCGGTGTCCTGCTCTGCGCAGTCGATGGCCACGGCGGTGTCGCCGCCGTCGTCACCGTCCGCGACGGCGTCGCCGGCGTCCTCGTCGGCGTCGGGGGCCACGTCCTCGCCGGAGGCGTCGGCGCCGGCGTCGGCGTCGAGGGCGACGTCCGTGTCGGCGTCGGCGGCGTCGTCGGCGTCGGCGTCCGCCGCGCCGCTGTCCGTCGGGTCCACGTCGGCGTCGGGGCTGTGGCCGTCGGCCACGTCGACGTCCTCCGCGACCTCCTCGACGTCGGCGCGGTCGGTGTCCTCGGGACCGTCGCCGTCCGCGACGGCGTCAGGCGGTGTGTCGCCGCTGTCGAGCTCCTCGCTGGTCGTGTCCGTGACGATGTCGGTCGCGACGCTGTCCGCCGCGGAGGCGTCGACCCCGGCGGTCTCGCTGTCACCGCAAGCCGGCCCCGCGACCAGGATGGCGCAGACGGCGACGACCCAGCGGGGACGCGTCAATGCAGCTCTCATGGTGTCTCCCTGCGCGACGTGCGCCGGCGCGGGCGAGCGCGGCGCCACGCTGGAGTGAACCACGGCGCCCGCCGCCACGGTCGACGGATGACTGCTCAAAGCGTGCTCACCCCGTGCCGCGGCCTCGGCGGGCGCGGTGACGCGCAGACGACGCGCAGGCGCGCTCCTGGCGGCTGACGTGAACTCCGTTCACGGTTTGCGCTCGCCGCTGGGTCATTTCACACAGCGCCGGAGATCCGCCCCGTTCGCGGCGGGGTCCCGTTCACGATGGCACGACGGGCGCGTGACTCCGCGTCGGACGTCTGTTACAAAAAAAACTGTATGGGCCTGTGGGACACGCCAGCCGCCGCGCCGGATTCTGTTGGACTGCCCGGGCTCGTGTACCGTCGGCCAGCCTCCTTCGACGCGGCCTTCGACGCGCTCGTGGGCGACGTCGGCCGCCTCGGCCTCGAGCCCGACGGCCCGCGCGCGTCGTTCGCGTCGTACATCCACCACGACGACCGCCCGCTGGTGCTCGAGCGGCTGTCATCGCTCGGACCGGATCGCGATCGCTTCGCGCTGCAGTACCGGTGGATCGGGCACGACGGCGACGTGCGCTGGGTCACCGACCAGGGGCGCGTGGTGCCCTCTGCCGACGGCCAGGCCGTCGTCACCGGCTTCCTCACGCCCATCGACGTGCCCGACCTCGCCGAGCACCAGCTCGACGCGGACAGCCAGCTCAAGCGCACCATCATCGACAACGTCCCTGGCGGCGTCGTCTTCGTCGACACCGCGGGCGCCGTGCGCGTCGCGAACACGGTCGCGCGCGAGCTCCTCGGGCTCAGCTACGACGTCCTCACGCGGCGCTACATCGAGGACTTCGCTCCCGCCACGTTCTACGAGAACGGCGAGCCCTGCCCCGTGGAAGACTACCCCGTCGCGCGCTGCCTCGGGACGCAGCGCCCGCAGCCGCCGCTGACGATCGGCGTCCGCCGACCGGACGGCACCATGGCGTGGGCCATCTTCACCGCGGTCCCGGTGCGCGGGCCGCTGACGGGCGAGTTCCTCGGGGCGCTCGTCACGTTCGTCGACATCACCGACCGGAAGCGGGTCGACGAGAAGGCGTTCCAGGCGCGCAAGATGCAGGCGATAGGCCGCGTCGCGGGCGGGGTCGCGCACGACTTCAACAACCTCCTCGTCGGGATCCTCGGCTCGGCGGAGCTGCTGCTGCTCGACGCGCGCCTCCCGGACGAGGCCAAGAGCCTGACGCAGACGATCATCGAGACCGCGCAGCAGGCGGGGAACCTCACGCGGCAGCTGCTCGGCTTCGCGCGCCAGGGCAAGTACGAGACGCGCCCGGTCCAGCTCGACGACCTCGTCGACGAGCTGATCGAGCTGCTCCAGCACAGCCTCGACAAGCGGCTCCGCGTCGTGCACGAGCGCGCCGAGAAGACGCCCGTCGTCATGGGCGATCCGAACCAGCTCCAGCTCGTGTTCTTCAACATGGCGCTGAACGCGCGCGACGCGATGCCCGACGGTGGGACGCTCACCTTCCGCGTGCGTCACGTCGCCGCGGACGGCGTCCCGGGCGCCGAGCACGTCCTCGTCGACGTTATCGACGAGGGGGTCGGAATCCCGGACGAGGTGCGCGACAAGCTGTTCGAGCCGTTCGTGACCACGCGCGAGGGCACGCGCGGCACCGGGATGGGGCTCGCGATGGCGTACGGCATCGTGCGGAACCACGGCGGCGCCATCACGGTGGAGACGGAGCGCGGGAAGGGGACGACCTTCTCGGTGCTGCTGCCGGCGTGCGACGAGGTGCCGCGGGCGGCGCTCACGCGCGCCGCGACGCCGGCGTCGGGGGGGCGGATCCTGGTCGTCGACGACGAGGAGGTCGCGCGGCGCGTGGCGGCGCGGATGCTCGAGAGCCTCGGCTACACCGCGGTCACCGCGAACGACGGGATCCAGGCGATCGCGGTGTTCGAGCACGCGCACCCGCCGTTCGATCTGGTGCTCCTCGACCTCGTGATGCCCGAGATGGACGGCGAGAGCTGCTTCCACGCGCTGAGGGAGCTCGATCGGGACGTGCGCGTCGTGCTCTGCACGGGCTTCGGCAACGACGAGGCCGTGCGCGGGCTCATGGACGCGGGCGCGCAGGGGCTCCTCCACAAGCCGTACCGGCTCGCGACGATGGCGGAGATCATCGCGCGGGCGATGCCGCGAGAGCGCGAGGCGACCACCGCCTGAGCGGGCCGCGGCGGCGTGAACGACGTTCACTTCGTGGCGCGACGCGTGCGAGCGCGGGGCGAGGCGCGCCCTGGGCCGTCGCGCGGGGATCGACGACGATTCGCCGTATACAAGCCCTGGGTTTGGGTTCAAGTATTCGCCCGCTCGCCGGATGACCGGCGTGCGCCATCCTTCGCCTTCGGAGCTGCGCGTGAAGCTGTCCCTTCGGTCTCGTCGTGTCTGGCTCGCCTCCCTCGCCCTCCCGTCCCTTCTCGGGGCGAGCGCCTGTACCACCATCCGCGAGCAGGAGAAGCCCGCGGATCCGCCGCCGGTCGTCGCGCCGGAGCCCGAGCCGCCGGCGCCGGAGCCGCCGAAGCGCCCGCTCGAGGCGATGGGGTACGAGGGCTGCGATCAGGTGCTGGTCGCTGGGGAGGACGCCCCGCGGGGCGAGGGTCCGGCGCCCGCCGGCGAGGACGGCGCGCTCGCGACGTGGCCGGCGCCGTGCGCGGAGATCGACGGCTGGGCGGGTGTGTCGCACGCGACGTGGGCCATCGCCGGCGGTTTCTCGAAGGACGGGCGCACCTACTTCCTGTGCGCGGGTGAGGGCGCGTGCACGCCGCTCGCGGTGCCGACGGGGAAGCCGGGCGCGACGGTGACGGCGGCGGGCGGGATGGACGACCAGAACCCCGATCTGCCGATGAGCATCCTGTCTGACAAGACGGTGGCGAAGACCGTGAAGAAGCTCGGCGTGACCGACGCCTCCGCGGCGTGGCCGTGGGACGACGTCGTGGTGACCTGGGCCGCGAAGGTCGAGGGCGGCACGGTGGTGGGCGTGGAGTACTACCTCGAGGAGGTCACGACGCGGGCGCGGGTGCCGATCGCGACGCTGACGGGCAAGGCGAGCGCCGACACGGATCAGCCGCTGACGGTCCTCGCGCAGCCGGCGCAGGTGGCGCCGGGCGCGAAGGCGCTCGCGGTGCGGGCGATCACGCAGGAGGGCCAGTCGCTGAAGCTCCAGGTGGGGCTCGTGAGCGTGAAGACGACGCTCCCGAAGCTCTACGCGGCGGCGGCCGAGGCGGCGCCGGAGCGGGCGGCCGAGCTCACGAAGAAGGCGAAGGCGGCCGCGAAGTAGCTGCGATCGGGCCTCGGGAGACCGGAGACGGAGGCCCCCGACCAAGGCCGCGCAGCGGCCGACTCGGGGGGCCGGAGTCGCAGGGCTCCCGAGGCTTACGTCAAGGCGATCGGGCGTCGACGGTGGGGTGCCTGAGGGCGGCCACGAGGGCCGCCCCTACCGATGCTCACGCCCCTGGCTAGTGGCCGCCAGCCCCCACCGTATGGCCGGCCCTCGTGGCCGCCCGCGTGAAGCCTCACCGTAGGGGCGGCCCTCGTGGCCGCCCGCGTGAAGCCCCACCCTACGGCCGTCCCTCGTGGCCGCCCGCGCCACGCGGCCCCCACCGTAGGGGCGGCACTCGTCCAGCCCATCACCGTAGGGGCGGCCCTCGTGGCCGCCCGCGTCCAGCCCATCACCGTAGGGGCGGCCCTCGTGGCCGCCCGCGTCCGGCCGATCCCCGTAGGGGCGGCCCTCGTGGCCGCCCGCGACCGAGCCCGCTACGACGTCAGCTGCCGGTGGCTCTCGAGGACGAGCCTGTCGACCGGCTTCGGCGCCTCGCCGCAGCTCGCCGGCGCCCGGTCCGGGCCCACGACCCGCGCGATCGTCAGCTCGTGCGTCTCGCCGGACGCCTTGTCGAAGAAGCAGATCCGCCACCGGTCCGGGTCGAGCAGCTCGCCGCGCGAGTAGTGCAGCGCGTCGATCGCGTACGATCCCGTCGCCTGCCGCAGGAAGTACTCCGCAGCCTGCACGGGGCGCGCGTAGGTCGACCGCCCGCGGTAGTGCAGCAGATCCGTCAGCCGCCGCGCCGCGTACCCGCTCGCCACGCGCCTCGCGACCGCCGCGTCGAGCCGCCCGAAGCAGTGGCCGTGCGGGAAGCAGAGCATCGTCGCCGCGAAGCGGTGACCGCCGATGTGCGAGGTCTGCCAGACCTCGTCCTCCCACTCCGGCTGGAGCGCCTGGTAGATCGCCGGCCCGAGCCGCGCGCAGCAGGCGTCGCGCTTACCATGCGTGCAGACGAGGAACAGCGGCCGGAAGCGCCGGCTCTCCGGCAGCGCCCGCGGGCTCTCGAGGAGGGCGTAGAGGTCGATCTTCTCGAGCTCGGCGGGGTCCGTGTACCCGAAAGACCACATCGCCGCGTTGTCCTCGCCCGTCGTGGCGAAGAAGAAGCGCTGCTTGTCATCCCGATTCGGCGACGGCCCTCTCCGGATGAGCTGCACGCGCGCCGTCGGGTTGTCGGCGAGGAACTCCTCGAGCCAGGCGCGCGTGCGCGGCGCGAGGCCGGGGCTCTCGAGCACCTTCGGCGCCCACTGCCCGTCATGCTCGAGGAGGAGCCAGACGTCCGTCTTCTCCGCCGCGGTCGCGTAGATCGGCTCGCCGACGTCGAGGGAGGCCTGGGAGCACGGGAGGGTCGTCGTCGTCATGCAACGCCCAGCATAAGGCCGAGAGGCGCCTCTTGACCAGCGCACCGTGCCAGGAGGTGGGGCGGAACGCCCCTCCCCGCCCCACGCCCGAGGTCACCCTTCGAAGCGCACGCGCACCCCGCCCGGGTACTCGGGCGGGATCGTGGCGGCGTTGGTGCGCAGATCCTGCTCCGGCACGGTGAAGCGCCCGACGCGCAGGAGCTCGGCGAAGAACGCGTGCAGGAGCAGGGTCGAGTACTCCACGCCTGCGCACCGGTGGCCGGTCGGCGGCCCCGACCCCTGCGGCGACAGCGCGTGCGGGTGGCGGGCGTCCTCGCGGCGCGCCTCGCCGAAGCGCGCCGGATCGAAGCGGGAGGGGTCGGAGAACGCGGAGACGCCGCTGTTGTTGCTCGCGTGGATCGCCCAGAGCACGCGCCAACCAGCCGGGACCCGGTGCCCCGCGACCTCGAAGTCGCGCGCGGCGACCCCGAAGAAGATGGGGATCATCGGGGTCGTCCGCTTCACCTCCTGCGCGAACGCGGCGAGCCCTGGGAGGTGGAGGAGGGCCCTCGCGTCGGGGGCCTCCGGGAGGGCGCCGACCTCGGCGCGGAGCGCGTCGGCCAGGGCGGGCTCCGCGCCGAGGCGCAGGAGGCCCGCGATGAACATCCCCCACACGATGTAGCCGGCGAGGAGGAGGTGGTGGAGCTCGCGCACGACGGCCTCGTCGTCGAGGCGCGTGCCGTCGACCTCGGCGGCGAGCATGCGCGAGAGCCCGTCCTCGCGCGGCCGCGCGCGGTGGTCGGCGACGATGGCCGCGTAGCGCGCGAAGAGGCGCTTCTTCGCCTTGAGCGCCTTGTTGAACGCCGTGCCCGGGAGGTTCACCGGGAGCCCCGAGAAGCCGCCGCCGATGAGCTGGACGTCGTCGTAGAGGGCGTCGAGATCGGGCCCCTCGGCGAGATCGAAGATGTTCTTGCCGACGAGCGCGATGGCGAGGCGCTTCCCGGCGTCGGCGACGCGCTCCTCGCCGCGCGCGCGCCAGCGCGTGAGGTGGTCGCGCGTGATGGCGACGACGTCCGCCGTGTAGGACTCGAGCGCGGCGCGGTCGAGCGCGGCGAGGATGATGGTCTTCCGCGCGGTGTGCACCGGGCCGTCGATCTGGTTGATCGCGCCCTTGCCGAAGAGGTCGGCGATGTGCGGCGGCAGACCCCCGACGCGCGTCACGTTCGCCGGGTCGAGGAAGGCGCCGAGCGCGTCGGGCCCCACCAGCACGGCGGTCTTCTTGAAGAGGACGTTCGTGCGGAAGACGGGCCCGTGCCGCTCGACGCGCTCACGCACGAAGGCGTAGCCGTCCTTCAGCATGGGCAGGGTCTCACCGAGCAAGGGCATACCACCCGATCCGGGCGGCAGCGGCAGCGCGTCCGTGGTCATCGCGAGCTCCTCTCTCCGTGTGTGAGTGCTCTACGATTATCACGGGCGGGTGGATCGCGACGAGGTGGGCGGGGGCGAATTCCGGGAGGCGGTGCCGATCCGGGGTCGTGCGGCATCGTGGCCGCGCGGCCGGAGGACACGCTGTGGGGTCGTGGCGAAGTCCGTGGAGGGAAACCACGGAGGCACGGAGGCACGGAGGGTCCAGTGGATTCGGAGACTTATGCCTCCGGCTCGCGCTCCGTGGTGCTCGGGGCGGGGAGGAGGGGAGGAGGCAATCGTCCTCCCTTCCTCCCCACCGTCTCCCACTGGACCGGCCGTGCGACCGCGGCAGGGACCCGGTCGCTCCACCGGACCCTCCGTGCCTCCGTGCTCCGTGGTTGAAAACCTATCCACCACAGAGACTTAGATACCAATCCCCCGCTCAGTAGTTCTTCAGCGCGTGCGTCCCCGCGAGGCCGTCCTGGCCCTTGTTGCCGCCCGCCGTCGTCTGCCCGCCGGGGCCGCCCGCGCCACCCGCGCCGTCGAGCGTCACCGCGTTCGTCCAGCCGCTCAGGTTCGACGCCGTGTACGGGCCGCCGACCCACACGCCGTAGCTCGCGCCGCCACACCCGCCGCCGCCGCCGCCGCCCGGGCCGCCGTCGCCGCCCTCGCCGCCCTTCGACCCCGGGCTCGCGCACCAGTAGTTCGTCCCCGACACGCCGCCGCCGCCGCCGCCGCCGCCCGAGCCGCCCGTCCCCGGCGTCCCGGCCTCGCCGCCGCGCCCGCCGACGCCGCCGTAGCCCGTGTGGATCGTGTTGTCGCGGATCGCCGGTACCGCCGTCCCCGGGTTCGTCTCGAACACCACGAAGATCCCGAACGCCCCGCCGCCGGCCTTCCCGGCCGTCCCGCCGCCGCCACCGCACCCGCCGGCCCCGCCGCCGCCGCCCGAGCCGCCGAAGTCCGACCCGCCCGTCGTGCACGAGCCGTCGTTGTACTGCTCGACGCCGCCGCCGGCACCACCGCCACCGCCGCCCGAGCCCGCGCCGCCCGCCCCGCCGACGCTCCCCGCGTTGCCCTGCCAGTGCCCGCTCACGAGCTGCCCCGCCGGCGTGCTGCAGCGCGTCCCCGCCGAGCCCGACGAGCCCTTGCCGCCGTCGGTGCCCGCCGCCGAGAACGTGCCGTTCGGGCACTGCGCCGCGTCGAACTCCGCCGGCTTGCAGTCGCACGTGCCGTCGAGGGCGTAGGGGTCGATGAGGCTATCACAGCCGCCCACACCGCCCGCGCCCGGGCTCGCGCCCTGCCCGTTGACGCCCTTGGTGGTCTGCGTCTGCAAGGACGTCAACGTCCAGTTGATGCAGGTGTCGACGCTGTTGTTGTAGTCCGGGCAGTCGCCCGTCCCGCCCTTGCCGCCGTTCGCGGCGCTGCACGAGCCGTTCGTGCCGCCGTTGCCGCCCGCGTTCGAGGCGCCGGCCGCGTTGCACGTCCGCCAGCAGTAGTACGGGGAGCCCGAGCCGACCGCCTCGAACGCCACGTGCCCCGCGCCGCCGCCGCCGCCGTTCGTGCCGTCCCCGCCGCGCGTCCCGCTGTCGCCCGGGCCGCCCGCCCCCGCCCACACCACGTTGTGCGTGAGCGTGAGCCGCTGGTTCGAGCGCCGCGCGAGCACCGCGTAGCTGTTCTCGGCCACGCCCGTGGCCGTCTGCCCGTAGATCGTGAAGCCGTCGACCACCGTGTTCTTCGTCGTGATGTCGGTCGCGTTGAGCGTCACGCGGTGCCCGCTCGCCGTGTTCCCCGTCACCGCCGTCAGGAACAGGTCCGTCGCCCGCTGCCACGTCTGCGCGCTGTAGCCGCCGTAGAGCGACACGCCGTCCACCACCGTCACCGTCTCCGTGTACTGCCCGCTCGCGACCAGCACCTTCCCCCGCGACAGCGCCGCCGCCCGCGCGATCCCCTTCGTGATGCTCTTGCACGGGTGCCCGAGCCCCGTCACCGTCGGCGCGAGCCCGCACGTCCCGTCGTCGACCGCCCCCGAGTCCGTCGTCGCCACGTAGACCGCCGTCGTGTCGACCACGAACTCGCACCCGTCGCCCGGCACGCCGTTCAGGTCGAAGTAGTTGCCGCCGTCGCACCCATGGCTCGTGTCCCCCGCGCGGCAGCACTTCAGCGCGCACACCGGCAGCGGCGGCGTCGTGTTGCACGTCCCGTAGCCGCCGCCGACGCCGAAGATCGCCTCGCAGTTCGTGAAGCAGTTGCCGCACGCCGTCGGGCTCACGTAGCGCCCGCCGACCTGGAAGCCGTTGTCCGTCGCGCCGTCGCAGTCGTTGTCGACGAGATCGCACACCTCGGGCGTCCCCGTGCCCTCCGTGGCGTTGCAGACCAAGCTCGCGCCCCCGTTCCCGCACACGAGGTTGCCGAACGCCTTGCACACGCCCTGCCCGTTCGAGCAGACCGCCCCCTTCTGCGCGGCGAACGCGTCGTCGACGACGCCGTTGCAGTCGTTGTCGAGCCCATCGCACGGGTCGCTCGTGCCAGGCGCCGGCGGCGTCGCCGAGCACACGAGCGTCGCCCCGTCGGGGCTGCACACCTTGACGCCCGTCA
Organism: Deltaproteobacteria bacterium; assembly: GCA_020632715.1. Taxonomy (GTDB): domain Bacteria; phylum Myxococcota_A; class UBA9042; order PHBI01; family PHBI01; genus JACKFA01. Next base: position 55,445 of record JACKFA010000007.1, on the reverse strand, counting down.
CCTGGCACACGCCGAGCCCCGCCGTGCACGGCTGCCCCTTCTCATCCCACGGGCCCTCGTCGGTCTCCCCGTCGCAGTCGTTGTCGAGGCCGTCGCAGATCTCCTCCCCCTGCGGCCCCGGCTGCGCGTTGCACTCGACGCCGCTCCCGTCGGCCTTGCACGCCATGAAGCCGAACCGCTGACACACCCCCTGCCCCTTCGAGCACGACTGGAACAGCGTCGCCGCCCACGGGTCGTCGGCGACGCCGTTGCAGTCGTCGTCCGCGTAGTTGCAGCTCTCCGCGGCCGGCGTCTTCCCGACGCACACGAGCGCCGCCCCGCTCGCCGGGCAGTCCTTCACCCCCGGGCACGTCCCGTTCGCGTTCGTGATGCTGCACGCCTGCCCGCGGCCGGCCACGTCGTCGATCGCGCTGTTGCAGTCGTCGTCCCTGCCGTTGCACACCTCCGCGACCGGCGCCGTCACGGTGCAGCTCGACCACCCGCCCGCCGCGCACGTCTCCTGCCCGTAGCACGTCCCGAGCGCATTCGACCGGATGCACGTCCGCTGCTCCCCCACGTCCCCCGCGAGGCAGCTGCAGCTCCCCGTCGCCGGCACGCACTGGTCCGCCCCGCCGAGGACGGCCTGGCACGCGAACCCGCTCGGGCACACGCCCGCCGCCGTCCCGTGCAGGTTCGTCGCGCCGCAGTCGCGCCCGCAGAAGCGCCCGCCGTCGAGGTCGAGGCAGCGGTCCCCCGGCGTCGGGCACTGCGCGTCCGTCGCGCACGGCGTGCACAGGTCCTCCGTCACCGGCAGGCACGTGAGCGGCCCCGCCTGGTAGTAGCCCGGGTCGCACTCGAGCACCTCGCAGCGCGCGACGCCCGCGCCCACGAGGCACCCCGCGCTCGCGTGCGGCACGGCCGTGTCGCACGAGACCCCGCACGAGCCGCAGGCGTCGTCGGCGCCGTAGACGCCCGTCGCCTGGTCCTTGTAGCCCTCGTCGACCTGCCCGTCGCAGTCGTTGTCGCGGAAGTCGCACACCTCGGGCTCCGGCGTCGCCGCGTTGCAGGTCCAGGCCACCCCGCCCGCGCCATTGCTCGCGCAGAACCACGTCCCCGTGCAGGTCCCGACGCCCGCGACCGCGTTCTCGCACGGCTCCGTCGGCGGCACGACGCCGTCGTCCGCGACGCCGTTGCAGTCGTTGTCGACCCCGTCGCACACCTCGGCCGCCGGCTCCCGCGCGTTGCACCCGCTCCAGCCGGACATCGCGTCGCAGACCTCCTGCCCGAAGCACGTCCCCGCCGCGTTCGTCCGCACGCACGCCCGCGCCTGCCCGTCCGTCGTCGCGTTGCACACGCACGAGCCCGTCACCGGCAGGCAGCGCTCCCCGCCGCTCCCGACCGCCTGACACGCGTAGCCGTCGCCGCAGGAGCGCGCCGCCCCGCCGCACGGCGAGACGCACACGCGCTGCCCGTCGAGGTCCACGCAGGAGCCGCCGAAGCAGTCGTCGTCGCCGGCGCACGGCTGGCACGAGACGTCGGGCGGGAGCGAGCACTGGAACTGGTTGATGGCGACGTAGTCGGCGTCGCAGTGGTCGACCACGCACACCGGCGACCCCTGCCCGACGGCCTCGCAGCGGCCCACGCCGTGCGGGATCTTGGTGCTGCAGTCGTTGCCGCACGTGCCGCAGTTGGCGGTCGTCGTCCACTCGCCCGAGGCGTCCTTGAAGTCCTCGTCGACGCCGCCATCGCAGTCGTTGTCCTTGAAGTCGCAGGTCTCCGCCTCCGGGGTCGGCGCGCTGCAGACGAGCCCCTGCGGCCCGAGGCAGACCTCGACGCCGTGACAGGTGCCGACGCCCGCGATCGTCTTGTTGCAGGCGCCGCCGTCCTCGACGCCGTCGTCGACGAGGCCGTTGCAGTCGTTGTCGAGCCCGTCGCACAGGTCCTCGGCCGGCGTGCGCGCGTTGCAGCCGCCCCAGCCCGTCTCGGCGTCGCACGTCTCGACGCCGTAGCAGGTGCCGACGTCGTTCGCTACGACGCACGTGCGCTGCGCGCCGTCGAGCTCCGGCGTGCAGTCGCAGCTCCCGGAGCGCGGCTGGCAGAAGTCGCCGCTCCGGACGCCCGCCGGGTCGGCGGCGCAGTCGTAGCCGGTCGGGCAGTCGCCGGCGCCCTCGCAGCTGATCGCGCACTGCCCCGCGCCGTCGATCTCGAGGCACGCGCCGCCCGTGCACTGGAAGTCGCTCTTGCAGGGCACGCACACCTTCGCGAGGCGCGGCAGGCACAGGAAGACCGGGTCGGCGCCCGCCGTGAGGACCGACTTGCAGTCCATGCCGTCGGGGCAGCTCTCCTCGCAGATCTTCGTGCAGAAGAAGCCCTCCTCCCCCTCGACGCAGAAGCCGTCGAGGCAGTCGACGTTGCCCTGGCAGGGCGCGCCGAAGCCGCCCTCGACGTCGCTCCCGCCGCCCGTGTCGACCGGCCCCGCGGTGTCGGCGCTCGTGTCGATGACGACGATCGTGTCCGCGGGGACGCTCGTGTCGACGACGAGGGTGTCGGGCTCGAGGATCCCGTCGGCGACGTCCACGCCGCCGGTGGTGGCGTCGTCGGCGCAGGCCGGGACGAGCAGGAGCGAGAGCAGGGCGAGGGGCGCGAAGACGGCCAGGCGAGCGCGGCGACACATCGGGCACGGACTCCTTCGGCGGGGCAGGGGCCGCGCTACTATGCCTCGTCCGGAGTTTCGAAGCGAGAACCGCTGGCGCCGCTTTGGCGCTTGAAGCGGGGGTTTGGCCTATGCCAAAGTGCCGGCCATGACACGTGTTCTGGCCCCGCTCATGGTCTTGTCCCTGGTCTCCTTCGGCGCTTGCGACAGCGGCGGGAGCGGCACCCAAGACGGCGCGACCGGCGCGGTCGACGCGGTCGGCGGCGACGACGCGACCGGCGACGACGTCGCGACGACGACGACCCCGGGGGACGACGCCACCGGCACGACGACGGCCCCCGAGGACGCGACGACCACGGCCCCGCCGGAGGACGCGACCACGACGAGCCCGGAGGACGCGACCACGACGACGCCCGAGGACACGGCGACGCCGGTCGACACGACGCCGCTCGAGCCGCCGCCGATCGTGGGCACCTCGTCGACGTTCATCGGCGACTGGCAGATGGACCCGGGGCGCGAGGTCACGAAGTGCGTGGTGCGCCGCCTCGACAACGAGGACGACCTCTGGGTCTCGCAGATCCGCACCGAGCTCGCCAAGGGCTCGCACCACATGATCATCTACGTGTCGGACGAGACCGAGGAGCGGACGACGCCGTTCAACTGCGACCCGTTCGTCTCGACGCTGAAGGGCACGACGTACCCGCTCATGATCACGCAGATCCGCGAGGAGACGCTCACGTTCCCGCCGGGGGTCGCCTTCAAGTTCGCGCCGCACCAGATGATCCGCATCGAGGCGCACTACCTGAACTACTTCCCCGAGAGCATCACGGCCCACGGCGACATCCACTTCGACGCCATCGCCGCCGACCGCGTGACCGACGAGGCGAACCTCCTCTTCTACGGCAACCCCGACTTCGAGATCCCGGCCGGGCAGACGCTCACGACGCCGTGGCGCTTCCTCGACGTGCCGGCCGGGAGCAAGGTCTTCGCCCTGACGGGCCACGAGCACGCGTACGGCAAGAACGTCGAGGTCTCCTACGCGACCGACGCCGAGGACGAGGGCACCTCCGTCTACCCCGACGAGGGCGTGAAGTTCGACTGGGAGGAGCCGCCCGTGTCGACCTACGACCCGCCGCTCACGTTCAGCGAGGGGCAGGGCTTCCGCTACCGGTGCACGTGGGAGAACACGTCGAACCACACGGTGCGCTTCGGTGAGAGCGCGAACGCCGAGATGTGCTTCTTCTGGGCCTACTACTACCCGTCGCAGGGCTACCGGCTCTGCGTGAGCCCGGGGAACATCGGCAACGGCGTCGCGGGCGACCAGGTGTGCTGCCCGGGCCACTGGGTGTGCGACTACCTGAACCAGTTCCTCTGAAGAGCGGGCTCGGGGGCGCCGACCCTCGGCGCGCCGTCACGCGTCGGTCGGCGCGCGCGGCGGCCGGGGCATTGTGCAAGTGCGAAGATTTCAGATTGAGTCGAGGCGCGCGGGCCGATACGGTGCGGCGCTGAGCCCTTGTTGCGATGCGGGATGCGCGGCGCGGTGAGGAAGGCGAACGATTCCGGAGAGGAGCGGGACGTGAGGGGATTCTCGGCGGTGCTGGTCGGGCTCGTGATGATGGGGTCGCTCGGGGCGGCGGCGTGCGACTCGGCGCCTGGGGAGACGACGCCCGTCTGCAAGACGGAGGCGACGCTCTCGTCGCTGCAGGAGAACTACTTCGCGCGGTCGTGCGTGTTCTCGGCGTGCCACGAGAAGGGCTCGAGCGACACGGACCTCGACCTCGAGACGGTGGCGGGGCTCCACGGGCGGCTCGTGAACGTGCTGGCGGAAGACGAGAAGGCGTCGGCGCGCGGGAAGCTGCTCGTGGTGCCGAACGACCCGGACGCGAGCTTCATGGTGCAGAAGGTCTCCGACACGATGGAGACGGACGAGGGCGTGCTCATGCCGAACGGCGCCGAGGAGCCGATCAGCGTGAACTGCGGCATCGCGAAGCTGCGCGAGTGGATCACGGCCGGGGCGCCCGACAACTGACGGGCGAGAGGCGGCGCGGACGTCAGCGGCGCGGCGGGGCGGCCGGCGGGGGTGGTCCGCCGCGGTGGTCGTCGACGCTGTTGCTCATGAGCACGGCGACGGGGCGGAGCACCTCGATGTGCTCGCAGAGGATCTTCGTGACGACGGTGAGGGGGACGGCGAGGACGACGCCGACGAAGCCCCAGAACCAGCCCCAGAAGATGAGGGACACGAAGACGATGAGGGGCGAGAGGGAGAGGGTGCGCCCCATGAGGCGCGGCTCGAGCACGTTGCCGACGAGGTTGAAGACGACGATGAGGACGGCGAGGAGCACGAGCGCGCGGGTCGGGCCGTCGAACTGGATGATCGCGAGCAGGAAGGGCGGGATCACGGCCAGCATCGAGCCGACGTTGGGGATGTAGTAGAGCATGAAGGTGAGGACGCCCCAGACGAAGGGGAAGTCCACGCCGAGGGCGAGCGTGACGGCGCCGGCGGCGAGCCCGGAGAGGAAGGCGATGAGGGTCTTCGTGGCGACGTACTGCGTGATGAGGGCGCGGACGGAGACGACGGAGGCGATGAGGCGCGCCTCGTTGGAGGGGTTGAAGGCGACGGCGAGCTTGTCGCGGAAGATCTCGGCCTCGGAGAGGATGAAGAGCATGGTGAAGAGGATGAGGACGACGTTGCCGAAGAAGGTGACGCCGCTCGTGAGCGCGTCGAGGCCGAAGTCCTTGAGGGAGGCGACGGGGTCGAGGTCGAGCTGGGCGATGTCGACGCCGAGGCGGAGGGCGAAGTCGTGGACGTCCTCGACGATGGCGTGGATGCGAGGGGCGTAGTCGGGGAGCTTGGCGAGGATGGCGTCGATGTTGGCGGCGAAGGCGGCCGGGATGGCGACGAGCAAGAGCCCCACGGCGAGGCTGACGAGGGCCAGGCTGACGGAGCTCGGCACCACGCGCTTCAGGCGCCGATGCAGCGGCCGCACGAGCACGGCGAGGAACAAGGCCACCACGACGGGCAGCACCACCGGCCGCGCGTAATACAGGACGGCCGCGAGCACCACGAAGGCGATGAAGCCGAGGAAGTAGGTCTGCGTCGGCGTACGCGGTTTCTCGGGCTCAACCATGAAGAGACCATGCCCGAGGAATCCCCCGCCCACAATTGGGCACGAAGCCCCCCCGGGCGAACAGTCCCCGGGGACTGTCGCCCCCCTCGCGTGCGGACTGAGATGGGCCACGGCCGGCACGAAGTCCCCGGTCACCCCAGACCAACAGTCCCCGGGGACTGTTCCCCACGGGTGCGGATGGGCCACGGCCGACACGAAGTCCCCGGTCACCCCAGACCAACAGTCCCCGGGGACTGTCCGGAGACCTCCCCGAGGAAAAGCAGCCGCAGCAGGCGCCGTGGAGATGTGGAAACCCGGGTTCGGCTGGCCGCAGGCCGGCCGGGTCCGAGGTTTTCCAAGGCGATGTGGGCAACTCGGGGCTCCGCGCCCGCGGGGCGCGGAGTCACGAGTTGTCCAAAGGTGTGGGCGGACTCGTGGGCGGGCCGCGCAGCGGCCGTCCACAGGCCGTCCACGCCCCCGGCATCGCCGGCATCTCCACGGCGCGGGAGCGCCCCTTCGCCGGTAGCACCCCGCCCTCACCGCCGACGTCGCCTCCGCGCCGCTCCGCGACCCGGCTCCGGACGAGCTCTTCTCCGAGCACCCGGCGCGCCGCAGCCTGGTTGTGGGCGTTGCAAAGCACCCGCCCATTCTCCGCCACGCTCTCCCCGCCGTGAGCCCAGGGCTCCACGTGGTCGAGCGTCAGCCAGCGCGTCTCGCTGCACCGGACGCCGGTCGCGGCGTCGACGTGCGAGCACTGGAGCCCGTCGCGCGCCACGATCGCGCGCCTGTCGGCCTTCGAGAACGCTCGCGCCGACTTCTTCGGGGCCTCGACCTTCCGCGGCTTCGCCCCGACGCCGAAGCGCTCCTTGACGAGCTTCGCCTCGAGGAGCTCGAGGGCGGCGTCGAGCAGCCCTCGACGGAGCGCGCCTCGGCGCTCCGGTGGCTCGTGAGCGCGGCGAGCCGGGCGAGGCGGTCGCGCGTGGCGCTGCTGATGGTGACGGTCAGCTTGTGGCGCTCGGCGGAGAGCGGCGCGACGTCGGCGCGGCGGCCGCCCACGGAGAGAGCGTGAGCCGAGGTCTTCCCGGCGCGCAGGCACCGCCGGCACGACGGAAGGCGTCGATGACATCGGCAGCGACGGCGTCGCCGCCTCCACCCGGCGCGATGGCGCAGGCAGCCTGCGGATCGACGGCGCCACGTCCGGCCGCGGGAACCGCGCCGCGAGGAGCGCCTCGACGTCGCGCTTCGACTTGCCGCAGGCGGCGTCGATGAGCTCCCGCGCGTTGTCGTCGTTGAGCTTCGCCGCGAGGAGCACGACGCCGGCGAGGTGCAGCCGCCCTGCGCGGACGCGCTGGAGCAGGATCGGGAAGCGCCGCGCCGCCCGCGCGGCCTGGATCTTCTTCGCGGCCTCTCCCTCGGACCAGTTCAGCTCACCGAGGCAGTACGCGAAGAGGGAGCCATAGGGCTTCTCGGACCAGGCGCCGGTGCGGTCGACCTCGCCGAGGAGGCGCAGGACGTCGGCCGTCTTCTCGAACGACGAAGCGGCGTGGCGCGCGAGCTCGGCGAGGAGCGCTCGGGGCTGCGTGGCTCCGGGCTTCGTCGGGGGCGTCGTGACTGGGCGTGCGAGGGGTTCATGGGTCCGTGCTCCGTGGCGTCTCGGCTTGATTTCCCTTATAGCACGGGGCTTTCAGGGCCGGCCGAGCCCCTCCAGGACGCTCCAGGTTCAACGAACGGCACCTCGTCCACCTCTCGCGGTGGCTTGGCCCTGATCAGCGCGGTGGACGGGCTGGGAGGCGCCAACCTGGCGATTCCTGGCCGTCGTCCGGGCCTTTGGCGAGGTGTGCTCGCCCAGAACCCGTCAAGCAGAAAGTGACGTGATTCTAGAATCTTTGGGGTGGCCGCGGAGCCCCGTGCGCGCCGTGGAGATGCCGGCGATGACGGGGGCGTGGACGGCCTGGGGACAGCCCTGCGGTCGCAGGGGCTCCGCCCCCGCGACCTCCGGCCCGCCCCGAGGCCGCCCACCCCCCTGGACAACTCGGCGTTCCCCGCCGCCGGCGGGAACGACCGAGTTGCCCATCGCCTTTGAAAACCTCGGACCCGGCCGGCCTGCGGCCAGCCGGGCCCGAGGTTTCCCACATCTCCACGGCGCCTGCGGCTGCTGGTTCTCCCCGGGGTGCTCCTTGCGTTTGGCCTCGCGTGCCTGGTTTCCTGGTCTTCTCCGGCTCCGGGCGGTCGCCCCCGAGTCGCTTCGCTTACATTGCTTTACATCGCAGTCCCCGGGGACTGTCGCCGTCCCCCGGTCGGGGTCGATTACGTTGCTTTACATGACAGTCCCCGGGGACTGTCGCGTGAACGGCGTTCACGTTCTGGGTTCGACAACGGGCCGGTCCTGTCGCGCTCATTGCCAGGCGGCCTCGGCTCCGTCATCCTCGGCCGCGTGCCGCTCGACGGAGGGCTGGTCGCCACGTCACAGGAGTCACCACGGACCGCGCCTCACGCGCCGGTCGGCCGCGCCGCCCTCGTCTCCGACCGCGCGCGCACCGACCGGCGTATCGAGCTCGAGCGCGCCGCTCGCAAGGTCGTCGTGCCGAACCGGGGCGCCCGCTCGCGCCGCAGCGTCGCCCTCGCCCTCTTGCTCGCCGACGCCCTCGTCGCCTGGCTCTACGTCATCGGCCTCCCCTTCCTCGCCTGGGACGTCCCGAGCTCCGGCCCCGTCAGCTGGCTCCTCGTCGCCGGCGCCCTCCTCGGCACCTTCCTCGCCGGCGGCTACCGCGCCGAGCGCGGCCGCGTCTCCCGCGTCACCGCCCTCGGCACCGCCGGCGGCCTCGCCGTCGCCTGGATCATCCTCAAGTACCTCTCCAAGAAGGCCGCCATCCGCGCCCTCTCTCCCCCCGCCTCCCAAGGCATGGTCGGCCTCGCCCTCCTCCTCGCCCTCTGGGTCGTCCTCTCCCGCGCCGCCCTCGCCTGGGCCCTCCGCCGCGCCGAGGCCCGCGCCCGCGTCCTCGTCATCGGCAGCCAACCCGCCGCCGCCGCCCTCGCCGAGCGCCTCGCCACCGGCGGCCAACAACACGGCGTCGTCTGGTTCGACCCCGCCCTCGCCGCCGACACCCCGGCCCCCACCGCCGGCGCCGGCGGCCCCCTCCCGCTGTCCGCCCTCGACGCCCAGATGCAGGGGGCCGTCCGCGCCGTCGTCCTCGCCACCCCCGCCGACGCCCTCCCCCGCGAGACCCTCGCCGACCTCATCCACTACCGGATCAAGAACGTCCCCGTCCTCACCCCGAGCCAGCTCATCGAGGACGTCCAGGAGCGCATCCCCCTCTCCGCCGACGACCACGGCTGGTTCCTCCACGACGAGCAGCTCCACGGCGGCGCCTCCCTCTGGTACGCCAGCGCCAAGCGCGCCATCGACATCGGCGGCGCCCTCGTCGGCCTCCTCCTCGCCGCCCCCGTGCTCCTCGTCCTCGCCGTCCTCGTCAAGACCACGAGCCGCGGCCCCGTGCTCTACCGCCAGGTCCGCGTCGGCCGCTGGAAGCGCCCCTTCACCCTCCTGAAGCTCCGCACCATGCGCGCCGACGCCGAGTCCGACGGCGCCGCGCGCTGGGCGAGCGCCAACGACCCCCGCGTGACCCCGCTCGGCCGCTTCATGCGCCGCACCCGCCTCGACGAGCTCCCGCAGCTCTGGAACGTCCTCGTCGGGCAGATGTCCCTCGTCGGGCCCCGCCCCGAGCGCCCCGAGTTCACCGCCGAGCTCGAGCAGCTCATCCCCTACTACGACCTCCGCCACCTCGTGAAGCCGGGCGTCACCGGCTGGGCGCAGGTCTGCTTCCCCTACGGCTCGTCCGTCGACGACGCCATCGCCAAGCTCGAGTACGACGTCTACTACATCAAGCACGCCTCGCTGACCTTCGACGCGCGCGTGCTGCTCCGCACCGTCGGCGTCGTGCTCGGCGGCCGCGGGGCCTGACCCCGCCGGAGACCTCGCCCCCGCCTACTTCTCCGGCGCGGCGCCCCCCGTCTTCCCCGCGATCCACGTGCTCAGGAGCTCGAGCGCCGTCGGCGCGAAGGTCTCCTCGATGGTCGCGTACTCCGAGAGCCCGCCCGTCGTCGCCGTCTGGAAGAGGTGGTTCAACGACGGCAGCGTCATCGTGGTCACGTCCTCGTTGCCGCCCTCCTTCACGGCGGCCGCGATGAGCGCCAGGTTCTCCTCGGCCGGCACCTGCATGTCGAGGCTCCCGCCGACCGCGAGCACCGGGCACTTCACCTGCTTCCAGTACGCCTTCGGGTCGAGGCGCAGGAACGAGAGGAACCAGACGCCGAGCAGCTGATCGACCGCGCGTTCGAGGAACGCGTCGCTCTCGAGCTCCTCCTTCGACACCCCGGCGATCTCCGGCGACTGCGCCGCGACCAGCGCCTTCACCGCCGTCTTCACGACGTCGCGCGGCTCCCCCTTCGCCGCCGCCGCGATGGCCGCCTTCTCGAGCGCGAGCGTCGCCGCGACGGCCGTGTCCGCGACCCCCTCCGCCTTCGCCATGAGCGCGTACTGGAGCGGGATCAGCTCCTCGCCGGTCATCCCGGTCCCCGCGAGCGCCACGACGAACGCCACCTCGGGCACGCGCGACGCCACGACCGGCGCGATGATCCCGCCCTCCGAGTGGCCGATGAGCCCGACCTTCGCCGGGTCCACCTCGGGCTGCTCGCGCAGGAAGCGGAAGGCCGCCTCGACGTCCGTCGCGTTGTCGAGCACGGTCGCCGACTCCGCGTCTCCGGTCGAGCCGCCCACGCCGCGGTCGTCGACGCGCAGCACCACGACCCCGTGGCGCGTCAGCCAGTCGGCCAGCACGAGGAACGGCTTGTGCCCGAAGATGGTCTCGTCGCGGTCCTGGAGGCCCGAGCCCGTGATCAGCACGGCGGCGGCGTGCTTCGCGTCGTCCGCGGGCGCCGTGATCGTGCCGGCCAGCGTCGCCCCCGTGGTCGGGTGCTTGAAGGACACCTCGCGCACCGTGTACGGGAACGGCGGCGCCGGCATCTGCGGGCGCTTCGGCGCGCTCGCGGCCAGCGCCTCCGCCGTCGTGCGCTCGAGCTTCAGCGGCAGATCGAGCCCGCCCTGGTGGAGCGTGCCGGCGGCGGTCTTCCCGTCCTCGGCGAGCGTCGCCGTGAACTTCGCCCAGGCCGCCTCGGGCATGCCCGGCAGCTTCAGCGTGAAGGCGAGCGCGTGGTCGTCCGCCGCGACCCCGTCGAGGACGTGGTCCTTCACGTTCTGCATCGGGATGCTGATGGTCCCCGACCACGCCCCGTCCGCGTTCTTCGCGAGCGCGACCTCGATCCCGAGCTCCATCCCGCCTGGCGCCGTGACCGCCCCCGCCCAGAGCATCGCGTCCCCCTTCGGCGCCGCCGCCGTCGCGTCCTCATTCGCCGCCGCGGTCGCCGCCGCGTCCTCGTCTGCCGCCGCGGTCGTCGCCGCCCCCGCGTCCTCCGGCGACTCCGAAGGCGCCGCGTCCGCCGCCGCCTCGGGGGGCGCCGACGTCGGCGGGGCCTGCGTCTCCGTGGGCGGAGGCGCCGCGGCGTCAGGCGCAGGCGCAGGCGCGCTCTTGCCGCACGCGGCGAGCACGAGGACGAGGGGCAGGACGACGGTCGCGCGGAGCCTCATATCGGAACACCTCCGCCGCGAGTCTCCCCCCGTCAGCCCTCCTCCGCAAGGCCGCCGCGGCTCCCGAGCCCGACCCAGAAGCCGGCCCCCCACGCGACGTGCAGGAGCGCGAAGATCGCCGGCAGGAGCCACACGTAGCGCCACCGCGTGCGCGCCGCGACCCGCGCCGCCGCGAACCCCGCGAGCGCCCCGTAGACCGCGAGCGCGCCGAGGTAGAGCCACGCCACGACCCCGCCGAGGAGCAGCGCGAGCGGGAGCCCGAGCACGACGCCCGCGACGAAGAGCGGCGCCACGAGATGCCGCGGCTCGAGCGACCGCGGGTGGAGCTTCACGACGCGCGCCTTCCAGACGCCGTACTGCCAGTACTGGCGCCACAGCGCGCGCAGGTCGCGGCGCGCGTAGTAGCGCGAGCGCACGGCCGGCGTGTACCAGATCCGCCCCCCCGCGGCGCGCAGCCGGTACGCGAGCTCGTAGTCCTGGTTCCGCACGAGCCGCTCGTCGAAGCCGCCGAGCGCGAGCAGCCGCTCCCGCCGCCAGAGCCCGTAGGGCACGGTGTCGACCCAGCCCGGCGCGTCGCTCGAGCGCCAGCGCGCCGTGCCGACGGCGAACGGCGAGCCCATCGCGGCGGCGATGGCGCCCGCGACGAGGCCCTCCCCCTCGATGAGCCAGCGCCCGCCGACCTGATCGGCCCCCGTCTCGCGCATGGCCGCGACGCTCTCGCGCACGTAGTCTGGGTCGGCGAGGGCGTGCCCGTCCATGCGCAGGACGAGCGCGTGCCGCGCCGCGCGGATCCCGACGTTCATCGCCGCGGGCGTCGTGCGCGCCGGGTTGTCGACCACGCGGACGCGCGGATCCTCGGCCGCGATGGCGGCGAGCGCGTCGCGGGTGCCGTCGTCCGACAGGCCGTCGACGCAGACGATCTCGAGCTCGCCTGCGTAGTCCTGCCCGCGCAGCGCGTCGAGGCAGCGCCGCGCGAAGCCCGCCTCGTTCCGCATCGGCACGACCACGCTCACCGCCGGCCAGGCGGCGCCGGGGGCGTCGCCGGCGGGCTCGTCGTGTATCATGCGCCGTGGAGAGTGAAGCATTTCGCGCGGCGCGACAAAACCAAACGCCCGCGCCGCCGCCGCGCCCGGAGGCCCCCTGGACGTCCTCATGCTCAACCCATCGGGGTCCGCCTTCGGCTACGTGCACCCGCTCTGCGAGGCGCTCACGGCCGACGGCGCGCGCGTGACGCTCTTGACCTGCGGCGCCTGGGCGCGCGAGCTCGCCGGCCTGCCGGCCCCGTCCTACACGGTAGACCCATCGTTCTACCGGCGCACGCTCGCCGCCTCGCGCGCCGCCGGCCTCTTCGGCCGCGCCGCCCGCGTGGCGCGCCTCGCCGAGCACGCGGCCGGCATGGCGCGGGCCCTCGGCCTCGCGCGGCGTCACGACGTCGTCCACGTGCAGTGGCTGCCGGTCCCCGAGGTCGACGTCGCCCCGCTCCACGCGCTCGCGCGCCTGCGCCCGCTCGTCTACACGGCGCACAACGCGACGCCCCACGACGCCCCGCCGACCCCGGCGCAGACGGCGCTCTGGCGCGCCATCTACCGCGCGCCGCGCGCGATCGTCGCCCACGACGCGGCGACAGCGGGCGCGCTCACGACCACCTTCGGCGTCCCCGCCGAGCGGGTCCACCGCCTCCCGCACGGGAACTTCGCCTACCTCGACGCGCACCCGGCGCCGCCCGCGCCGCCGACAGACCTCCTCGCGTTCGGCTTCATCGGCCCCTACAAGGGCCTCGACGTGCTGCTCGACGCGCTCCCGCGCGTGCGGCGCGCGGTCCCCGACGTGCACCTCCGCGTGGTCGGCCGGCCGCGCGGCGACGTCGGCGAGGTGCTCGCGCGCGTCCGGGCCCTCGCGCGCGAAGGCCGCGCCGAGCTCGACGAGCGCTTCGTCCCCGACGGCGCCCTGCCCTCGCTCTTCGACGCGGCGCGCCTCGTCGTGCTGCCGTACCGTGAGATCTCGCAGAGCGGTGTGGCCGTCCTCGCGGCGACCCGCGGGCGGGCCATCGTGGCGAGCGACGTGGGCGGGCTCGGGGAGCTCGTGCGCGCTGCCGGCTGCGGCCTCCTCGCCCCGCCGGGGGACGCGGACGCCCTCGCCGACGCGATCGTCGCCCTCCTGACCGACGACGACGCGCGCGCCGCCTGCGCGGAGCGGGGGCGCGCCTTCGCCCGCGGGGCGCTCGCGTGGGGCCCCATCGCGGCGCGGACGGCGGCCCTCTACCGGCTCATCGGATGACGCGGTAGACGGTGCCGAAGGCGGTGCGGAGGACGGGCTCGAAGAGGTCCTTGTCGACGTTGCCGAAGAGGTACATCTGCACGAGGTTCGAGCGCAGGAGCGCCTCGTCGAGGATGAGCGCCGAGCCGTAGGAGCGCATGAGGAGCACGTGCGCGCCGGTCGGGGCGTAGGTCTTGAGCGCGCGCGAGATGGGCTCGAAGGACTTGTTGACGCCCACCTCCCAGAGGGTCGCGATGGGCATGCTCTCCTCGCGGCCGTTGCGCGTGCGCAGGACGACGCCGCGCTGCGGATCGACGCGATAGCCGCCCTGGAGCTCGACGACGCCGCCCGGGAGCTCCTTGACGGCCGGTGAGAACACGGAGAAGGGCTGGTGCGGCTCGGCGACGCCCTCGGGGCGGCGCGCGTCCTGCGAGAACTTCTCGATGGAGATCATGAGCGGCAGGATCCGCTGCGGCACGTAGAGGTAGATCTCGCGCGTCTTCGGCGGCGGCTCGTAGGCCGGCGTCGCCATCTCGGCGAGGAGCTGCCGCGGGGTCTTGCCCTCCTTCCGCGCCCGCCGGAACAGGCGCGGGAGCGCGGGGGCGTTCGGGAGCTTGGTCGTCGCGTAGAGCTCGACCGCGGCGCGCGCGAGGTTCGCGGCCTGGAGCTGGGAGTCGGAGAAGAGGATCTGCGAGACGGCGAGCGTGTCGGCGGCGTGCTTGCTGCCGTCGACGAGGGTGTTCACGCCCGCGAAGTACCAGAGCGGGTAGCCGTAGTCCCACCAGGCGACGGCGTAGTCGCCGGGCTTCCGGATGGCGCGGAGATCGCGCATGAGCTCGGCCTCGCCGGCCGGGAGCGCGGTCGCGGGGGTGCGCGCGAGGTCGGCCTCGACGTTCGGCGCGATGAGCGGGACGGCGGCGAGGACGCCCACGACGTGCATCGCGAGGACGGCGCGGCGCGAGGCGAGGGCGCGCGCGGCGCGGACGAGCCAGCCGAGCGCGAGGAAGATGAGCCAGGTGGCGCCGAGGGCGGCGATGGGCACGCCGAAGATGGTGAAGCGGAGCCCGCCGTCGAGGCTGAAGGCGCCGAGGGCGACGACGGGCAGCGCGAGCAGGAAGGCGCGGTGGCGGGCGCAGAGGAGGAGGTAGCCGACGACGCCCATGACGAAGGCGAGGGTCGAGCCGGCGAAGCGCTGGGCGAGGCGGTCGAAGGGGAGCTTCGCGGTCTCGCGGATGAGGGAGGTCGTGGAGACGAACTTGATGCCGCCCTCGCCGGTGCTCCCGGCGCGGTCGGAGAAGCGCTCGATCGGGTTCATCACGAGGTCGAGGCCGGGGCTCGTCAGGAAGAAGACGACGAGCGCGACGGCGCCGGCGGCGATGAGGGCGTTGCGCGAGAGGCGGACGCGCGTCGCGACGACGGCGAGCGGGACGAGGGCGAGGACGCGGGCCCACCAGGGGATCCCCCAGACGGCGACGAGGAGCAGCGGCGCCGCGACCCACACCCAGCGCTCGCGGCGGTGGAAGATGAGGGCGTAGAGGATGAAGCCGAAGGAGAAGGCGAGGAGCACCGGGGCGATGCGGTTGTAGAAGAAGGTGCCCGAGGCGGTCCAGAAGGCGGCGGCGATGGCGTAGCGGAGGGCGCGGGGCTCGTCGGGGCCGCCGTCGCCGTCGCGCGCCATGACGGCGCTCGCGAGGAGCCAGACGAGCACCATCGGGAAGGTGACGGACACCATGTCGGTGTCGAAGTAGCCGGGCAGGGAGCGGTTGAAGTAGCTGAGCCCGACGACCGCGAAGGCGCCGGCGGCGAAGCCGAAGAGGGGCGCGCCGACGAGGCGCCCGAGGAGCACGAGGGGCACGGCGAGGAGCGGCGCGAGGAAGACCGGGAGGTAGAAGGTGACCTCGAGGGGGGCGGCGTCGAGGACGTGCACGGCGGCCGTGGCGATCGTGGTGATCGCGTGCTTCTCCCACGGCGGGAGGCGCATGTTCGTGGGCTCGCCGCCCTCGACGGCGTGCTGCACGGCGCTCGCGAAGAAGTAGCCGTCGGTCGCGGTGAGCGTGACGTGGCCGGCCCAGACGGCCTGCGGGTTGGCCTCGACCTTCGGGACCCAGGCGAGGCGGACGCCCACGCCGAAGAGGTAGGCGCCGGCGATGAGCGCGATGACGAGCCACGCCTTGAGGCGCCGCTCAGGGACGGAGAGGGCGTCCTTGAGCGTGGCGAGCAGCGGCTTCCGGGGGGCGGGCATGCCTGGAAGGAAGCGCGAACGGGGGCTTTTGGCAACCGCGACGTCGCTGGGGGCCGCGCGTCGGCGCTCAATAGCTGCAGAGGTCGGGGCAGCTCGAGAGCGCGACGACGTGCTGCCCGGGGGCGCAGCTGCCGGCGTCGACGGGGGCGCAGCGGTTGTTCCACGGGGTGAAGGTGCGGCAGATCTGCGACCCCGGGCACTGCGCGTTCGCGCCGGTGCAGCGGCAGCGCCCGGAGGAGTCGGCGGTGCCGCAGCCGGTGGTGACGCCGGGATCCTCGCAGGCGAGGCCCGCGCCGCAGACGATCCCGCAGCCGCCGCAGTTGCTGGCGTCCGCGCTCGTGTCGACGCACGTGCCGCCGCAGCAGCGCCGGGAGGCGGCCGCGCCGCAGCCGGTGCCGTTGGTCGCGGCCCCCCCGCCGACGCAGGCGCCGCCGCCGTTGCAGTGGTCGCCGACGGTGCAGGCGTTGCCGTCGTTGCAGCCCGTGCCGCTCCCCGGGTAGGTGACGGTGCAGGCGGCGGTGCCGTTGCAGGCGCGGTTCGCGCCGCAGGGGCCGGGGTCGTCCTGGCAGACGACCGCGGTGCCGGCGCAAGCGCCGCCGGCGCAGGCGTCGGCGAAGGTGCAGGCGTCGCCGTCGTCGCAGGCGGCGGTGTTCGGGACCTGCACGCAGACGGCGTCGTCGCAGCGGTCGTCGGTGCAGGGCTCGCCGTCGTCGCAGTCGGCGTCGGCCGCGCAGCCGGTGCAGAGGCCGGCCTCGCACATGTTGGAGAGGCACTCGCGCGGCTCGTCGCACGCGGCGCCGCCGAGGCCCTTCGGTTGGCAGAGGAGGCCGTCGCACCCGGCGTCGTCGGGACACTCAGGTGGCGCCGCAGAGGCCCGCGTAGCAGACCCCCGAGGCGCACTGCCCGGGGTCGTCGCTAGGAGCCTGTAGCGCATAGATGCTTCGCTGTCTTCGGGCGTTCTCGGGCGTCTCGGCGTTCCAAAACCGCTGCGGCGAACCTGCTGGTTCGCCTCGGGTTTTGGAACCGACGCCGCTTCGCGTCGCCTCGCCGATCCGCTCCGAGAACGCCTCGAATCCGCTCGAAGCCCTAATGCGCTACAGGCTCCTCGGGTCGCCGTCGGCGCGGCGCGGGGCGCAGGCGAGGTCGCCGTCGCAGAAGGCGTCGGGGCCGCAGGCGTCGGGGTCGACGACGTCGTCGTCGGGGTCGGCCTCGTCGGGGAGGCAGTCGCCGTCGGTGTCGACGTCGGCGCGCTCGAGGGCGTCGATGGCGCCGTCGCCGTCGCGGTCGGGCGGGGTGAGGGAGCCGCCGCTCGTCTCGTCGTAGTCGCCCTTGCCGTCGCCGTCGGTGTCGGGGCGGGTGAGGTCGGTGCCGATCCGGCGCTCGACGCCGTTCACGACGCCGTCGCCGTCGAGATCCCCCTCCGGATCGGCGCAGGCGCTGCCGACACAGAGGAGCGCGCCGCAGTCGAGGTCGGTGGCGCAGAAGTTGTCGATGATCCGCCGCGGGCCACCGTCGTCGTCGCACGTGACGCCCGCGGCGACGATCGCCACGACGCCGGCCAGGATCGCGGCCTGTCTCGCGTTCACGGAGCCCTCCTCTCCGGCTCGGAACATACCGGGGGCGCTCCGGTCGCGAGAAGCCTCGCGGGGCGTCGCGGTTACCCGCGGAGAGCCGCTGCCCAGGCGGCCGCGCCGATGTTGCAAACACTGCGTCCCGCCGCTTGACGCGCGGCTTCAAAGTCGTTACCCGTTCGCACCAACGGGGGTGCTCCGAGGTGGCTCCCGGGGATGCCTGGCGCGGGTCTGCGTCAGGGTCGGGAAGCTCGGAACCGAGAGCCGGACGCCGCGCGACGTGAGAGCCACGTCGCGGGGGGCGCGCCGGCGTCAATCGCACGCGATCTCGCCGAGGAGCCACTGAAGATGCAGAAGCGCGAAGAGGAGCCTCCCTCGGGCCGGCCCGGCCCTGTCGTCATCGCCTACAACCGCGACTACCTGCCCGGCGGGAGCGCCGCCGACGCGATCGGCTGCGAGGCCGGCGAGGAGTCCGCGGACGTGGCGCGGCTGTTCGGCGAGCACCTCGCCGCGGCGGGCCACGACGTCGTGATGATGTCGGTGGACGACGATCCGGAGGCGCTGGTCGAGGACATCGTCCAGGCGGGGGCCGGGCGGGTGGTGAACCTGGTGGAGTCGCTCGGGGGCGACGGGAGCCGCGAGCACGAGGTGCCGGCGCTGCTCGAGGTCGCCGGGGTGCCGTACACGGGGAACGGGCCGCGGGCGCTGCTCGCGGCGCAGGCGAAGCACGTGGCGCGCACGCTGCTCGAGCGGCGTGGGGTGCCGGTGGCGCCGGGGCTGGTCGTGGACGGGCCGGAGGAGGCGCGGCGGGCGGCGGCGACGCTGCCGTTCCCGCTGTTCGTGAAGCCGGCGTGCGCGGACGGGTCGGTCGGGGTGGACCAGGGGTCGCTCGTGCGCGACCGCGCGGCGCTCGAGGAGCGGCTCGCGTGGCTGGCGGAGCGGATCCCGGGGCCGTATCTGGTCGAGGCGTACCTGCCGGGGCGGGAGATCAACGTGGCGATCTGCCCGAACCCGCTGACGGGGTTCTTCGCGATCACGGAGATCGACTTCACGGGCTACCCGACGGACTACGCGCCGATCGTGACGTACGACTGCAAGTGGACGCCGGACTGTCCGGAGTCGACGGCGTTCTCGAAGCCGGCGACGGCGGAGACGCTGGGCGCGGAGCTGCACCGGGCGGTGGTGCAGGTGGCGCGGCGGGCGTTCGAGGCGATCCGCGGGACGAGCTACGGGCGGGTCGACATGCGGCTCGACGCGGCGGGGCGGCCGTGTGTCATCGACATCAACCCGAACCCGGACGTGCATCCGGAGGCGGGGTTCTGCCTCGCGGCGAAGAGCCGCGGGGTCGCGTGGGAGCGGCTCGCGGAGATGCTGCTCGACGACGCGAGCTTGAAGGAGCGCCGGGCCGGGCGGCCCGGGCGACTCGTCGCGGGGCGAGAAGACCTCCTGTGGGTGCAGGTGTGACGGCAGACATCGTGGTGAGGCCGCTCGAGGCGCGGGATCGCTTCGCGCTGGCGGCGATCCTGGAGCGGACGGAGAACTTCGCGTCCGACGAGGTGGTGGTGGCGCTCGAGCTCATCGACGAGGCGCTCCTCGGCCCGGACGCGACGACGTACCGGGTCGAGGTGGCCGAGCGCGGGGGCGAGGTGCTGGGCTACGTGTGCTTCGGGGCGACGCCGATGACGGAGCACACGTACGACCTGTACTGGATCGTCGTGTCGCCGGAGGCGCGCGGGCTCGGGGTCGGGAAGAAGCTCTGGGCGGCGTGCGCGGCGAGGGTGCGCGAGGTGGGCGGGAAGCTCGTGCGCATCGAGACGTCGTCGACCGAGAGCTACGGCGCGACCCAGGCGTTCTATCACCGAATCGACATGGTCGAGGTCGGACGCATCACCGATTTTTATAAGTCGGGCGACGACCTGATCACGTACGTGAAGCAGGTCTGACCGCCGGGCGGGGGGGCGAAGTCGCAACACCCTGGTGTTGCGGGACTTTCAACCACGGAGACACGGAGACACGGAGGGAGGAGGGAGAGGACGGAGGGGAGGCTCTTCGGACCTCGCGCCCTCTTCCGGCGCTTAGTGCCTGATAGTACTCCGTTTCTTCACCACGGAGACACGGAGACACGGAGGGTTCGGGGGGGTGACCTGCCTGGCGGCCGGGTCGAACCCCCGCGGGCGCGTGGGAGGAGAGGGAGAGCCCTCCTCTCCCTCCGAAGACCACGAGCGCCTATCGGAGACGGAAGCCCCGGAGATCACTGCTCCCTCCGTGCCTCCGTGCCTCCGTGGTTCCCTCCCGCGGAGCCCCGAGGGCCCCCAACAGCGCGACTCCCACCGCCCAACCGGTACCACGCCTCTCTCCTCTCCCTCCTCCCTCCGTGTCTCCGTGTCTCCGTGGTCACGTTCGGCCGGTCCCCGAGCCACCCGGCAGCCACACACCGACGGCAGTTGCCCGCTGCCCGCCCGCTGCGGTAAACGCCCGCGCATGTCCTGGCTCGCCGACGCCGCCTCCATCCTGCGGATCCACATCATCCTCATCGCGATGACCGCCGCCGTCGTCTTCGGCTGGGTCCTCACGGGGGTCTACCCGTGGGCGGTCGCCCTCATCGGCGGCGTCGACTGGCTCCTCATCAACCTCCTGAACCGCGTCACCGACCTGAAGGAGGACCTCGCCAACGGGATCCGCGGCACCGAGCGCGTCGCCCGCGCCCAGCGCGCCGTGCTCGTCGCGTGGGTCGCCGTCTTCGTCGGCTCCTTCGCCGTCACCGTCGCGCTCCTGCCCGCCCTCACCCCCTGGCGCGTCGTCGTCCAGCTCATCGGCATGGGCTACAGCTGGCGCCTCGTCCCCACCCCGAGCGGGCTACGGCGCTTCAAGGACCTGTACTTCTTCAAGAACTTCATGTCGGCGGTCCTCTTCGTCCTGACCGTCTTCATCTACCCGCTCGTCGCCGCCGACTGGCGCCTCGTCTACCCCGGCGGCCCCGCCGCCGTCGCCTGGCTCGCGGTCTTCTTCGTCGCCTTCGAGATCACCTACGAGATCCTCTACGACCTCCGCGACCTCGACGGCGACCGCCTCGCCAACGTCCCCACCTACCCCGTCGTCCACGGCCCCGAGCGCGCGCGCCAGATCATCGACGCCCTCCTCGCGACCTCGGCCGTGGTGCTCCTCGCCGCCTTCCTCACCGGCGCCGTCGGCCTCCGCGAGCTCCTGATGCTCCTCGCCCCCGGGATCCAGCTCGCCTTCTACCGCCCGCGCCTCCGCCGCGGCCTCACGACCCGCGACTGCATCCTGCTGACGCACCTCGGCACGGCACTCCTCGCGATCTTCCTCGTCGGCACCGCCCTCTGGGCCCGCGCCGGCCTCGTCGCCAACGTGTTCCTCTAGGAGCCTGTAGCGCATAGATGCTTCGGCGTCTTCGGGCGTTCTCGGGCGTCTCGGCGTTCCAAAACCACTGCGGCGAACCTGCTGGTTCGCCTCGGGTTTTGGAACCGGCGACGCTTCGCGTCGCCTCGCCGATCCGCTCCGAGAACGCCTCGAATCCGCTCGAAGCCCTAATGCGCTACAGGCTCCTTGTAGCGACGACGCAGGCGCCGCCTACTCGACCGGCCGGTAGCGCCGCTCGAACCAGCCCCGGTACTCGCGCTCCATCTTGTCGCGCTGCCCCTCGGGCGCCCGCCGCTTGCACGTCGACGCCTCGTCCGACCCCTCCGGGGCCCCCCAGCGCCACTCCACGCAGTCGTTCGGGTTGTACGCCATCTCGAGCGCCTTCGACCGCGCCATCACCTCGGCGAGCGTCAGCGTCTGCTTCGACCCATCCGTCCGCGTGTAGGTGATCGACCGCCGCCCCGTCTCCGCCGCGAGCTTCTCGCGGAGCCCCGCCACGACCGCGTCCATGTCGGCCCCTGCCGCGAGCTCGAAGCGCGACGGGTAGCGCCGCACGCGGTCCGGGAAGGCCTTCACCGTGTCGATGGCGATGAGGATCCGGAGGTCCCGCGCCGGCGTCGAGTAGTCCTCCCACGGCCCCGCCGTCACGAAGATCGCCGGCCCGTCCGGCATCTTCACCGGCTTCCCCGGGTGCGACCGCACGTACTGCTCGCCCGTGTCGATGCTCTCGACCCGCCGCGCCACCTGCTGCTCGAGCGCGTCGATCGTCATCATCAGCGCGAGCTCCGGCGGCAGCGGCTCCGGGTTGATGACCTCGTCCATGAGCTCGTAGAAGCCCTCCTGCCCGCGCGACCACTGCTCCACCGAGAAGTCCCCGTAGTCGACGCTCTCGCCGATCGCCTCGTTGCCGAGCTCCTCGTGCCCGCCGCGCGCGCGCCGCACCGGACGGAACCGCTTCCAGCCCGCCCCCTTGAGCGCGTCGTCCTCCGGGAACATGAACGAGCCCTTCCAGAAGATCCGCCGCCCGATCGTCCCGTCCGGCTGCGCGTCGATGGCCATCAGCACGCCCGGCTTCCCCGCCTCCTGCGGGTACCAGCGGCCCACCATCATCGTGTGACCATACGGATCGGTATAGATCGTCCCCGGCCGCAGCCCGCGCCGGTTCAGCTTCACCGGGTAGAAGTCGCTGTCCTCGTCCTCCGGCACGCCGCGCAGGCTCGAGCTGTGGACCGTCCCCTGCAGCTTCCGCACGAAGTCCTTGAACGCCCCGACGCGCGTGTCCGCGTCGCTCGTGAGCTCGTTCGTGACGATGTCGCCGCAGGTCGGCGCGCGCTCGCGGTTCCCGCGCCGGCACGGCCGGAACGCCATCGGGAGCCCCATCTTCCAGGCGAAGTAGGCGCGCAGGAAGTAGGGGAAGTCCGCGCAGTCGGGCGCGAGCTTGAGCCCCTTCTTGCCGCCCGCGTCCTCGTCGAGCCCGAGGTGGTCGTAGAGCAGGTTCCGCGACGGGTCGCGCAGCACGTCGTGGAGCGGGTTCCAGCTGATGTCCTCCTCGAGCGGCGCGAGGAAGAGGCGCTCCACCCAGAGGCTGTACAGGTTCTCCGTGTCGCGCTCCCACTTGATGTAGTCGTCCCACGCCGCCTCGCCCGGCGTGTGCGCGCGCCCGCCGCCGGCCGACTTCCGCACCTCGACGTCCTGGCAGGCGCGGACGGCGCCGCCCGCGACCAGCGCGTAGCGGTGCGTCCCGACCGTGGGCTTGGCGTCGATGACCACCCAGCCCCAGGGCGGCCCGCCGAACGCCTCGGCCGCGACCTCGCGCTGCGCGCCGTCGGGGGCGACCTCGACGACGGTCACCCCCGCGCCGAGGTCCTGGTCGCTCACGATCATCACGCGCATCGGCGCGCGCGCGTCCGGGCGGCGCGGCGACTGGAAGATGGCGACGTCGAGGCTGTCCTCGCACGACGCGAGCGCGGCGACGTCGACGCCGCCTGGGCCCGTCGGGGCCGTGGCGGCGCCGAGCTGGGCGAGGACGAGGTGGGTGAGGAGGGCGATCATGGCGAGGGTCCAGGTCCGGTTCCGAACACGGCGAGGGTCGCGATCCGCTCGATGAAGGCCGTGCGCTCCGTCCCCCGCCCGAGCTCGAGCGTCGTCACCTCCACCTTGTCGAGCCGGACGGTCTCGCGCCCCCCGCCCGCGCACGGCACGAGGTACTCGCTGATGGCCGAGGCGGCCCACGGGCGGCCGTCGAGCTCGCCGAGATACAACATGATGTGGCCGGGCATGTACAGAAACACGACCCCGAGCTGCCCGGCCTGGTGGATGGCGGCGAGCTTCGCCTCGTCCGAGAGCCCCGCCACGTCCCGCGTGAGCGCCCCGCTGCCCGCCTGCACCGAGGAGTGCCGCCCGAGGCGCACGCCGAAGGTGGCCATCACGTCGAGCAGGAGCCGCGAGCAGTCGCGCCCGCCGCCGACGCCGCCCCAGCCGTAGGGATCGCCCATCCGCGCGGTCACGAGCGCGAGCGCGTTGCGCCGCGTGAGCGGCAGGAAGCCCTCGTGGAGCCCGCTCGCGTCCGGCACCCAGAGCGGCTCGAGCCCGAGGGCCGACGGGGCGAGGACCCAGGCGCCGCCGACGTCGTCGTCGCGCCCGAGGAGCGGGAGGTCCGTCCCGAGGCGGAGGTAGAGGTCGGGCGCGGCCGTCTCGACCCAGTCGTCGACGACCACGGCGCGGGCGCCGTCGTCGCGGTAGGCGCGGGCCGCGGCGGGCGAGAGCGGCGGTGTCAGCGTCGCGTCCTCGAGCCAGCCGACGGCGTGCCCGGCGTGGACGTACTGCCAGCGCCCGTCGGGCGAGACGAGGGCCACGCGCACGAGCTCGCCGGGGTGGAGCTCCGCGCACTGGTTCCGGTCGAAGTCGCGGTCGATGGGGCGGCGGAAGAAGCCGCCGTGGGACGGGACGCAGCGGAGGTCGACGGGGTGCACGACGACCCGCAGCTCGTCGACGGGCGTGGCCGCGCGCGCGAGGGTCTGCGAGGCGCCGAAGGAGCCGACGACGTCCTCGACGAGCCCGCCGCCGACGAACGCCTCGCGGAGGTGCGCGAAGCGGTCGCCGAGCTCGGCCTCGACGCGCCCGAGGTCGCGGTCGGCGGCGATGACGTCCTGCCACGTCTCGGGGCGGTCCATGTTGCGGCCGTTCAAGCGCGCGATGTCGCTCGCGTCGAGCAGGACGCGGTCGAGGGCGTCGGGGCTCCAGGCGCGCTCCCAGGCGTCGAGCGCGCGGTAGGCGCGGGGCGTGCCGGCGGCGAGCTCGCCGCGCACCGTGCTCCCGGGGACGCAGGCGGGCGCGGGCTCGACGCGCGGGAGCGGCCCGGGCGGGAGGTCGGCGCGGGCGCGAGGTGCTGTGACGAGCGCGAGCAGGGCGAGGGCGGCGAGGGCGGTGTGGCGCATGGGCGGGGAACGCGCGAGGTGTGGGGGTGAGTCCACCGGCCTTCAGGGGCGGCGGTGGACGACGCGGACGAAGCCGCCGTCGTGCTCGGTGACGAGGACGTCGCCGCTCGGCGCGACGGTGACGGCGCGGACCTCGGACACCTTGGCGCCGGGGTTCCGGAAGTACTGGCCGTCGCCGGCGTGGGCGCCCTTCTGGCCGGCCAGGAAGAGGTGGAGGATCCCGTCGGTGTCGACGTACCAGACCTGGCTGCCCTCGTGGGTCGCGAGCAGGTAGCCGCCGGTGTCGAGGAACCAGATCCCCCGCACCCCGTAGAGGCCGCTCTCGAGCGCGCGCGAGCCGGAGCCGCCGCCGGCGGTGGCGCCGCTGCCGGCGATGGCGGTCTTCGTGCCGTCGGCGAGCACGCGGTAGACGCGGTTCGCGCCGCGGTCGGTGACGACGAGGTCGCCGCCCGGGTCGACGACGAGGTTCCCGAGGTCGGTGAAGCCGGTCGCGAAGACGGACGCGCCGCCCGAGGGCGTCCAGCGCGCGATCCAGGTGCCCGAGGCGACGAAGGCCGAGGACTCGTCGGGCGCGACCCAGAGGCCGCGGCCGGTCGCGAGGCCGAGCTCGACGCGGAAGAGGGTCGTCATGACGCCGCCCGGCGTGACCTTGCGGATCGCCTCGTTCCCGAGGTCGAGGATGTAGAGGGTGCCGTCGCCCTGGACCTGGAGGCCGTTCGGCTCGTCGAGGCGCACGGTCGTCGCGACGGCGGGGGTGTCGCCGTCGTCGCCCGGGGCGCCCGTGCCGGCGACGGTGTGGATGGTGCCGTCGGTCCAGACGGCGCGCACCGCGTGGGCGTCCTTGTCGGCGATGTAGATGACGCCGGCGTCGTCGGCCTGCGCCATGTGCGGGCGCGAGAGCTCGGCGGCCGAGGCCGGGCCGCCCTCGTAGGTCGGGAGCCAGCCGCTGACGGACTTGTCGGTGATGAGGCCCGTGCCGGCGGCGGTCGTGAGGAGGTCGTAGCGCGCGACGACCTGCTCGAACTCGGTGAGGGGCTCGGCCGTGTCCGTGGCCGTGTCCGTGTCGGGGTCCGTGTCCGTGTCGGGGTCGGTGTCCGCGACCGTGTCGGGGTCGGAGTCGGGGGCCGTGTCCGCGGCCGTGTCCGTTTCGGCGTCCGCGACCGTGTCCGTGTCCGTGGCCGTGTCGGCGGCGGCGTCCGCGTCACCCGTCGGGGCGCCTCCTTCCGCACTGCACCCAGGCCCGGACCCGCCAAGAGCGAGCACGAGCGCCAAGATCATGCTGCACTGCACAACGCCCCTGGCGCCGCGCGCGCTCCCCGCGCTGGGTCGGCGCATCCTCAGGCGGCGCCTTCGCCGAGCCGCGCGGCCTCCGCCACGGCCCCCATCGAGCGCGCCCGCGCGAGCGCCGCGTCCCTCACGGCCGCCGCCTCCGCGTCGCGCCCAGCGCGCGCGAGCACCTGCGCGAGCCGCCGCTCCGCGCGGAGACGCAAGAGCGCGAGCCCCGCCTCCGCCGCGCTCGCCACGATGGCTCTCGCGCGCGCGACGTCCGCGTCGGTCGGCGACGCCTCGAGCGCGAGCGCCGCCGACTCCGCGTCCATCGCGAGGGGCCCCACCTCGAGCGCGAGGGCGGCGCGCGTGACCGCGTCCGCGAGCGGCTGATCGAGCTCCGGCGCGAGCGCGCGGTCGATGACGGCGAGCCGCGCCGACAGCGCGTCCGCCTCGCGCCCGCCGAGCGTCAGCCGGTCGGCGAGGGCGAGCAGGTCCTCGCGCGTCTCGGTCGACGGCGCCCGCGAGAAGGCGACCCGGGCGGCGAGCCAGTCGCAGTCGAGCTGCTCGCGCTGCCCCTCCGCGTCACCGCCGAGGAGCGCCCGCGCCCGCGCGACCGCGTCGCTCGCGTCGTCGTCGCGCCCGGCGGCGAGCAGGGCGTCCGCCGCGACGAGCCAGGTCGTCGCCGCGTCGGCGGGGCGGTCGAGGCGCTCGAGGTCGGCGGCGCCTGCGCCGAAGCCGGCGACCCCCGCCTGGATGTCGCCGCGCGCGTAGCCGATGGCCGCGAGGTTCACGCCGAGCCGCGCCTGCGCCGGGCGGTAGCCGAGCGCGTCGGCCTGACGGCGGGCCTCGCGGAACGCCGCCTCCGCGCGGTCGAGCCGCCCGAGGCGCGCCTCGAGCTGCCCGATGAGGCAGCGCACGTCGACGACCGCGCGCGCCGCGCGCACCCGCTCGAGCGCGCCGATGGCGGCCTCGTAGGCCCCGAGCGCGCCCTCGAGCTGCCCCTCGGTCGCGAGCAGGTTCGCGAGGTTCACGCGCAGGCCCGCGATGGCCTGGGCGTCGTCGAGCTCCTCGTACAGCTCGAGCGCCGACTCGTACTGGTCGCGCGCGAGCGGGAGGTCGCCGCGCGAGGCGGCGAGGTTCCCGAGGTTCTGGACGGCGCACGCGATGCCCTCGCGGTCGCCGACGAAGCTCGCCATCGAGAGCGACGCGTCATAGAGCTGCTCGGCGTCGCCGAGCTTGCCGGCGTCGCGCGAGAGGTGGCCGAGCGACGCGAGCGCGCGGGCGTTGCCGATGGGGTCGCGGGCGTGGCCGAAGACGTGGAGCGCCTCGCGGTAGGCGTTCTCCGCGGCCGCGACGTCGCCGCTCGCGCGCGCGACGTCGCCGAGGGTCATCGCCGCGCTCGCCTGCGCGTCCACGCGGCCGGCGCGGCCGAAGGCGCCCACCGCGCGCTCGAGGAGGCCGCGCGCCTCGGCGACCGCGCCGCGGTTGAGCTCGAGCTCGCCGAGCTCGCCCGCCATCGCGCCGATGACGAGGTCGTCGCCCAGGCGCTCCCCGATCTCGAGCGACTCCCGGAGGGCCGCGGCGGCCTCCCCCGGGGCGCCCGCGCGGCGGTGCGCGGCGGCGGCGAGCGCGAGCGTCGCGGTGAGCTCGCGGTCGCGCCCGGCGGCGCGCTCGACGGCGACGGCGTCGGCGAGGTGCGCGCGCGCGGCGGCGACGTCGCCGAGGTCGAGCGCGACGGCGCCTGCGCGGGTCCAGCAGCGCGCCTCGAGCGGCGGGTCGGCGAGCCCCTCGAGGGCCTCGGCGGCCTGCCGGTAGTTCGCGAGGGCGAGCTCGGGCTTGGCGTACTCGAGGAGCTCCTCGGCGGCTTCGTAGTGCTGGACGGCGAGCGCGTGGCGACGGTCGGTGGCAGACATGCGCCCATGGTAGCCGCGGGACCCCGGCTGTCACAACGGATGAGCGCTTCGAAGACCGGCTCGGACGCCGCAGACGTGGGCGTGAGCGCCGTTCGCGAGGATCGTTGCCCCCGCTGGGGGCGCGAGGGGTCACTTGACGGCCGCAACGCTCGTGGTAGCGTGCGGCCCAGTCCCGGGACACCATCCAACCATCTAGAAATACGGAGTTTTTCCATGGCCAACAGCGATCGGCCCAACGGCTCGCTCATGACCGGCGCGGTCGGCGGCTTCCTCAACGGCGCGGCCTATCTCATCGTCCTCTTCGTCATCGGCGTCGGGGTCATCATGGCGCTGTCGGGCGCTGGCCGCGTCGGGATGTCGGATGAGGCCGGCGGCGGCTTGCTCCTGCTCGCGTTCGTGCTCCTGCTCGCGGGCGGCATCTGCAACGGCATCGGCTGGTTCGGCTATGGCAAGGTGCGCGGCAGCACCAGCGCGCTCGCCGGGACGTTCTCCCTCCTCGTGACGGTCTCCCTCGTGCTCGTCGTGGTGGCCGGGCTCGCCAAGTCCCTGACGCTCGGCGAGATCACGCTGTACGCGCTCTTCGGCACGGCGGCGCTCAACGGCATCCTCGGCGGCATCGCCCACCTCTCGGGCGCGGATCGGGACCCGTCGAAGCCGAGCGGCGGCCTCGACAAGGCGGCGGGCGCCGTCCTCCTCATCGGTGGCATCGGCGCGGCGCTGATGCTCGTCCTCATCATCGCCAAGATGTTCGACTCGACCGGGCTCCTGCAGGCGGCCTTCTACGGCGGCCTGGGCGGGCTCGGCGTGGGCCACATCCTGTCGGGTGTGAGCATGATCGGCGCCCGCGGCTGACGCGCGGCTGTAACCGAAGGAGAAGCGCCGGCTGGCTTCGCGCCCGTCGGCGCTTCGTCTTTTCGGAGCCCGGCGCCGCACCGCCTCGCTCCATGTGAAGAGAGCGTAAAACCCGCCCTCGCGAAGAATCTTCCGGGTCGTTTGCGCGTAAGACGCTCCATGCGCCGCGCGTCCCTCGGCGGCGACACCCTCGAAAGGAAAACGTCACGCAGGCACCCCCGGAGACTCTGCCCATGCCGCGCAACGTGCCCGTCGCCCTCGCGCTCTTCTCGACCCTCGTCCTCCTGCCCGCCGCGGCCAGCGCCCGCGCGACCGGCGCTGAAGCCGCCTTCGAGCAGCTCACCGGGGTCGAGCTCACCTTCGTCCAGGAGGGCCTGCCGCCCGGCGCGGGCTACGACCGGATGCCGCCGCTCGACGCCGAGCGGCGCGCGGACGCCGCGCGGATCCTGCTCGACGAGGCGCGGAAGTACCCGCCGGGCTACCTCGCGAAGGTCGGCCTCAAGCACATCGCCGTGTTCGCGGCCTGCGTCGACGACGAGGGCGACGGCTTCCGCCCCTACGACGAGGAGCGCGGCGGCTACGTCTACTTCGGGCAGTGGAACGGCGAGGACACCATCGTCGCCGCGTTCTACAACGCCCAGCAGCTGCCGCTGACGTTCCATCACGAGGTCTTCCACGCGGTCGACGGGACGGCCGACGGCGAGACGCACCGCCGCCACTTCACCTCCGACGACGCGCGCTTCGAGGCGGCCGTCAGCGGGGAGCGCCCCTACCCGGCCGCGCGGATCTCGGCGAGCGACCTCGCGGCGCTCGAGAAGCGCGCCGCGGGCAGGGTCCTCCGCGACGCGGTCGGCGACTACTGCGCGAAGAACCCGGGCGAGGACCAGGCGGAGACGGCGCGGCACCTGATGACGGCGCTGCCGGACGCGCTGCTCCAGGCGGCGCGGCGGCCGGAGCTCCCGGGGAGCCAGCGGATCCTGCACGTGCTGGCGTCGTACGGCGAGGCGGTCGAGGGCGGGCCGGGCGTCGACTGGTTCGTGCACGTGGCGCTCGGGCGCGAGCGTGCGACGCCCGAGGGGCGGCTCGGCGAGCTCGCGGTGGGGCCGCTCGACGACGCGCGGGCGGCCGAGGCGCGGGACCTCATCGCGCGCTACGCGAGGGCGAACGGCGCGCTGCCGGCGGCGCAGGCGGCGCAGGTGGCGGCGCTCGCGGCGAAGCTGACACCGGCGCTCATCCGGCAGCGGACGCAGCCGCAGCGCGGCGACACGCAGTTCACGGTGTGGGTCGGGAAGGACTACCGCGGCGGCGGCAACACGATGCTGCGGGCGGATCTGTCGCGCTTCGCGGAGGACGCGAAGAACCTCGGGGCGCTCGCGCGCCGGGCGGGCGGTGGGGACGCCGTCGTGGCCGGGCAGCTCGAGGCCTTGCGGCTCGTGGCGCGCTACCACCGCTACATCGCGGCGCGCTGGGACGTGAGCGCGCAGACGGAGGCGGCGTTCGTGGCGTACCAGCGCGCGGCGGCGGACGCCCTGCGGGGGACGTCGCCGGAGCTCGCCGACGCCATCGCGCGGGCGACGCTGAACGGGCTCGCGGAGGTGGCGCCGACGGCGCCGGCCTCCGCGCGCGCGGAGCCGGCGGCGCGGGAGAACCCGCACCTCGCGAAGGTGGACGCGGCGATCGAGGACCCGGCGTGGCGGGCGGCGATCCGGCGGGTGCAGCCGGCGGTCGTGAAGATCGGCGGGGGGACGGGGGTGAACCTGCTCGCGAGCGGGCTCGTGCTCACGAACGCGCACGTCGCGGACAACGTCGGGAAGCGGTTCGCGGTGCTCTTCCCGGACGGGACGCAGCTCGCGGGCGTGTGCACGAAGCTCGACGCCGAGCACGACCTCGCGCTCGTGACGCTCGAGGGGGGCGCCGGGCTGCCGACGGCGCGCGTGGCGCCGCGGGCGCCGCGCGTCGGCGACGGGGTGGTGGTGATCGGGATGCCGGGGACGCGCTCCCCGAACGGCGAGGAGACGGGCTACGATCGCTGGCACGTGTCGGTCGGGAAGATCCGCGGCTTCGTGGGCGACCCGCTGGGCGATCAG
This sequence comes from Deltaproteobacteria bacterium, assembly GCA_020632715.1. Taxonomy (GTDB): domain Bacteria; phylum Myxococcota_A; class UBA9042; order PHBI01; family PHBI01; genus JACKFA01. Next base: position 25,054 of record JACKFA010000007.1, on the reverse strand, counting down.
TCGCTCGGGCGCACGAAGCACGACGCGTGGACGTACTGGGGCCACTCCGGGAGCCCGCTGTTCGACCGCGACGGCGACGTCGTGGCGCTCCACAACAGCTGGGACAGCAAGACCGCGATGCGGCACGCCGTGACCTGGCAGGCGATGAGGGCGTTCCTCGGGCTGCGCTGAGCGGCCAGCGGGCGGCCACGAGGGCCGCCCCTACGGTGAAGCGCGTCGGAGCGGACCGCAGGGTCGCGCAGAGCGGACCGCGGGTCGCGCAGGGCGGACCGCAGGGTCGCGCGGGGCGGACCGCAGGGTCGCGTCGGGGCGGACCGCAGGGTCGCGTCGGGGCGGACCGCAGGGTCGCGTCGGGGCGGACCGCGGGGTCGCGTCGGGGCGGACCGCGGGGTCGCGCGCTCGCAGGGTCGCGCAGGGCGGACCGCGGTCGCGCCGGGTCGACTGGGGTCGCGCGGGCGGTGCCCGCAGTGGTCGCGCCGAACGCCGACCTCGTCGCCACGTAAGGGCGGCCCTCGTAGCCGCCCGCCTGCCTCAGAGCCCGATGATGCGGCGGATCGTGCCGCGTAGTCGTTCGCGCCGCCGCCGACCTCGTCGCCACGTAGGGGCGGCCCTCGTGGCCGCCCGCCTGCCTCAGAGCCCGATGATGCGGCGGATCGTGCCGTAGTCGTTCGCGTGGACGAAGCCCATCCGCACGCAGCGGAGCTTCCCGTTCCCGTCGACGAGGGCGTGGATCGGCAGCGACGCGTCCGGGTCGAGCCCGAGCTTCGTCAGCGTCGCCGACAGCGCCGCCGTGCTCTCCACCCAGCGCACCGGCCCCGCCGCCGTCGCCCCGTTCTTCCGGACCCAGGCCGCGAGCTTGCCCTGGTCCTCGTCCATGCTCCAGAGCTCGATCGCGACCGGCGCCCCCTCGCCCCCGAGCGCCGCCGCCCACTTCGCGAGCAGCGGCATCTCCTCGAGGCACGGCGCGCACCACGTCGCCCAGAAGTTGATCCAGCGCCACCCGGCCTTCGGCTCAGGCGCCGCCTGCGTCCCCGGCAGCTCCTTCAGCGCAGGCGCCGCCCAGTCCACGGCCCCCGCCCCCTCGCCCGGCCACGAGCGGTCGCAGAACGACTTCGCCGCCTCCATGTCCATCGGCGCGAGCACCGGCGCCGGCTTCACGGCCGCCGCCCCCGCGCCGCCGTCGCCGCCCTTCTTCCCGCCGCACGCCGCGGTCGTCAGCGCGACCACGGCGACGACCCCGATGAAGCCTGCTAGATCGAGCAATCGATCCACGCGATGAAGGCGCTGCGGTTGATCTGCTTCGCGTCGCACTCCTGATCTCCTCGGCTCCGCTTCCACTGACAGAACGTCTCGTCGAGCTGGGCGAACTCCTCACCGAGCCACAGGAGACCCACCTGGCGCTTGATGTCCGGGTCCCCGAAGCGCGCCTCGAGGTGGTCGAGCACCGCCTTCGCGCGTTTCTCCGACAGCTCCCGGTTCTTGTCCACAGAACCCTCCGGGCTCGCCCGCGCCACCACGAAGAAGAAGCTCGCGCCTCCCCGGTCCGCCCACGCCTCCTCCACCGCGCGCACCGCCCCCTCGTCGAGGTCCGCCTTCGCCTGGTCGAACTGGATGATGCGCACCCGGTCCGCGAGCGGCAGGAAGAGCGCGTTGAAGTCCTCCCCCGACAGCGACGCCACCTTCGCCGCGTCCGCCGGCTGACAGCCGCGGCCGCCGCTCGCGTCGATGAGCCCACAGCTCCCGGCCACCCGCCGCACGATCTGCTTCAGGTTCGCCGTGCAGTAGCCCTCCTCCGCGACGCTCGCCACCGCCACCTTCCGCGGCGACGGCCCCGCCGCCGCCAGGCTCTCGCTCGCGTCGCCGAGCCACGACGACAACATCACCGCCGGCACCGCCGCGCCGACCACCAGCGCCGCGATGTGGCGCACGTCGATCCTCATGGCGTCACCTCCGCCTTCGGGCCGTTCAGGAACCGGTTCAGCGTGTAGTCGAGCCCGAGGTCCGTGTCCTCGTCGCAGAGCCGCTTCCCCTCGATGAAGAGCTGCGGCGTCTGCACGTTGAGCGCGTTCGGCACCGCCCAGCGCAGGCTCTTGTTCACGATGGCCTTCACCCGCGCGCTCCCGAGGCACCCCTGCACCTTCGGGAACACCCGCTCGAGCTCCGCCCGCAGCTTCGCGTCGTCCTCGCGCCCGAGCGCGAGCAGCTCCTCCTGGTGCGCGAACGCGTAGTCGAGCATCGCCTGCGCGTCCTCGGGAGCGCAGTGGATGGCCTCCGTCACCGCGCACGCGCCCGGGTGCAGCGACTCCTTCACCATCCAGTTGCACGGCTTGTCGAGCGGGAAGAGCAGCACGTCCGTCGCGAGCCGCCCGCCGAGCCCCGACTGCGCGACCCGCTGGTCGAACGCCTTGCAGGCCGGACACAGCGGATCCAGCACCGCGAGCGCCGGCGTGTCCGCCTCCGGGGCGCGCGGGAGCGAGATGAGGAGCCCCGGCTCCGCCTTCGTCTCGACGAGCCGCCCGCAGCCCGAGAGCGTGTGGCGCTCCGTCGGCGCGGCCGACACGTACACGAGCACCATGAGCCCGACGAACGCCACGCCCTCCGCGAACCAGAGCGCGTAGCGCCCCCACGGGAGCCCGCCCGGGCCGCCGCTCACCGCGCGCCAGTGGGCGACCCCGGCGAGGACGAACGTGAGCGCCGAGGCCACGTAGATCCCCGCGCAGACCTGGCAGATGGCGCCGACCTCGCTCGTCGCGAGGTAGTAGTAGACGGCGCTCGTGCCGACCGGCAGCAGCGTCGCGAGCCACAGGAAGCCCGTGTCCTTCCGGCTCGTGCCGCGCCGGAGCGCGAGGTACGCGGCGAACGCCGTCAGGAACGCGAAGACCCCGAGCGCGAGCACGGCGACCGGGATCCCGCCCCAGTAGCTCTGCCGGAAAAACGACGAGTAGGGCGAGAGCATCGCCGCCTTGCAGCCCGACGCGCCGAGGACCGGGTCGGAGCCGGGCGCGACGCTGCAGGTGATCGCGTGCACCTGCCCGTCGAGGTGGAGGATGAAGTCGTGCGCGGACACGGCGGCGAAGTAGACGCCGACCGCGGCGGCGATGGCCGTGAGCCAGAGCCAGCCGGGGGGCGTCTTCCGGGCGAGGAGGCCGTCGTCGCCGTCGTCCCGGCGGACGACGGTCTCGGTGAGCTCGCTCGGGCCGACGTCGTCGAGGTCTCGGAACCCGGGCTCGTTCTCGGGGACGGGCATGGACACTCCATGGGAGCGGGAGAGGCGCGACCCGCGGGTGAAGGTGCGGGGTGGTCTCGGCGCCGGCACGCTCCCCAGCGGCGGGCGCCTCGATCGCGCAGCGCATAGGAACAAACGGCGTTCTTGTCCATTCCGCGTGCGCTTCGGCGCCCATGCCGGTAGTTACAATCGACCGCGGGCCGGGTTTTCGAACGGCGCGCCGGGCCGACGTTGTCTACCCTGCCGGCGCGGGCAGACGCGCGCCACGACACGACACGACACGACGCGACGGACGGAGGCGAGACACGATGCGAGGGCTACGGGAGGCGATGCTGGCGCTCGCGCTGGCGGCGGCCGCGGGCGGGTGCGACAGCCCGGGCGGCGGTGGCGGCGGCGCGACCTCGGACGCCGTCTCCGGCGACGCCGTCTCCGGTGACACGACGACCGGCGCGGACACCTTCGTCGCGCCCGGCGAGACGCCCATCCGCGACCCGCGCTGCACCGACGGCACCTGGAGCGAGGCGCTCCCGGTCGTCGCGGCGGACATCACGTCGGCGCTCTCGGGCTACTCGGCCGCGGCGTACGACGGCTTCGTGACGAGCACGCTCGCGTCGCGCTACCCGACGGGCGCCTTCCTCGTCACGCACGCCGTCACCGAGTACACGCGCACGAACTGCGTGACCGCGTTCGCGCAGGGCGCGACGGGCTCGGCCGAGACGATGGCGCAGCGCCTGTCGACCATCGTGCACGAGTGCGGGCACCTCCTCGACGGCGCGCGCGGCGGCTTCGGCGTGAACACCTACGTCATCGACGAGGCCACGATCCTCACGTGCCGGAAGGGCGACACCACGGCGCGCGGCGGCAACACGCTCCCGCGGAGCGCCATCACGGCCGACGCCTACGACGCCCTCCTCCCCGACGACTTCTACAAGCAGACCTACCTCGTCGACCCGGGCAGCGAGCAGGGCTTCAACATGCTCATGGAGGAGGCCGTCCAGTACGTGAACTCGCTCGCGACGGACTACGCCTTCCAGGACCAGATCCCGCGCTTCGCGTCGATCACCGCGCGCGACGGGATCCTCACGTTCCTCTGGTACATGGAGCGCTACCTCCACCTCACGCGCCTCGAGGCCCCCGAGGTCTACGCCTTCATCACGGGCGACGCCTGCTGGCGCGAGCTCGTGCTCACCGTGTGGGGGCGCGCCTGGATGTTCCTCGACCTCACGGCCGACACGCCGAGCCTCGGGATCGACGACGACGTCCTCGAGGACCTGGTCCTCGCGCCCGAGCTCCTCGACGAGATCGCCCGCGTACGGCAGGCGGACGCCTGCTTCTGACGCCGCCTCCCGCGCGATGAGCGCGGCGCGCGCTGGGTGAGCGCCCGATCCGTCACGCAATTGTCACGCGGCCCCGGTGGCGGGCCCGGCGGCGATGTGGTGCAGTCCGCCGGACTCCCTCCCGTGCCTGGAGCGCCCGTGTCCGTCGTCGCGCAGCACCCCCGGTCGCCCATCACCCGCTGGCTGAGCCGCACGAACTCGGCCGCCTTCTCGACGTACGCGATCGCCGCGGCGTTCCTGACGTACCTGTGCATGTACGGGTTCCGGAAGCCGTTCACGGCCGGCTCCTGGGAGGGCGAGTCGGTCGCGATCGCGGCGCTCCCGCCGCTCGCGCTGAAGTCGCTCTTCGTCATCTCGCAGGTGCTCGGCTACACGCTGTCGAAGTTCGCCGGCATCAAGATCGTGAGCGAGATGTCGGGCGCCCGCCGCGGGCTCGCCATCGTGCTGCTCATCGGCGTCGCCGAGGGCGCGCTCGGCCTCTTCGCCGTGACGCCGCACCCCTGGAGCGCCCTCTGGCTCTTCGTGAACGGGCTCCCGCTCGGCATGATCTGGGGGCTCGTCTTCGGCTACCTCGAGGGGCGCAAGGTCTCGGAGATCCTCGGCGCCGGCCTCTCCGCCTCGTACATCATCGCGAGCGGCATCATGAAGTCCGTCGGGACCTGGGTCCACAAGGACCTCGGCGTCTCCGAGGACCTGATGCCCTTCGTCTCCGGCGCCTTCTTCGTCCTGCCGCTCCTGCTCGTGGTCTTCCTCCTGTCGCAGCTCCCGCCGCCGACCGCCGAGGACGAGGCGCTCCGCACGAAGCGCGAGCCGATGGACGGCGCGAAGCGGCGCGCCTTCTTGAAGCGGTACTGGCCCGGGCTCCTCCTGCTCACGGCGCTCTACTTCTTCCTCACGGCGTACCGCGGGGTGCGCGACGACTTCGCGAAGGAGATCTGGAACGCCGTCGGCAAGAAGGGCGACGAGATGGCCGCGCTCATGACCGGGACCGAGCTCCCCATCGCGTTCGGCGTGATGATCGCCCTCGGCTTCCTCTTCCTCGTGCGGAACAACCGCCGCGCCCTCTGGGTCGTGCACCTCCTGATGGCCGCCGGGACGGCGCTCGTCGGCGTGTCGATGGCCCTCTTCGACGCCGGCGCCATCGACGCGGTCACCTGGATGATCCTCATCGGGCTCGGCCTCTACCTCGCCTACGTGCCCTTCGGGTGCGTCCTCTTCGACCGCCTCATCGCGGCCGTCGGCATCGTCGCGACCGCCGGCTTCATGATCTACGTGACCGACGCCGTGGGCTACCTCGGCTACGTCTTCGTCGTGCTCTACAAGGACTTCGGGAGCCACGACGTGGGCTGGCTCCCGTTCTTCCGCGGGTTCTCGTACCTGACCTCGATCCTCTGCACGGCGTTCTTCCTCGGATCGATGCTCTACTTCATCCGCGCGGCGCGGAAGCCCGTGACGGCCGACGCGCCAGCGACCTCGCCGGGGCCTGCGTGATCGCCCCATAGCGCGGCGCGCTGACCAGACCGACGATTCTGCTCAAGGGTCGCTCCCGACGGCCCGAAGAATCGCCTCATGGAAACTCCGACCATCCGTCGTCGTCTCGCCCTCATCCGCCAGCGCGTCCAGACCAGCCAGCCGCTCGAGCCGACCGACGCGCGGCTCCTCCTCGACCTCGTCGAGTGCGGCCTCCTCGCCCTCGCGGGCAACGTCGACCAGCACAGCGCGCCGAGCACGGCAGCGTCGGGCTCGTAGCCAGGGCGGAGCCCGACGTCAGTTCGGCGGCTCCTTCTCCTCGTCGTCCTCGGGATCGGCGTCGTCGTCCTCGAACTCGTAGTCGTCGTCGTCGTCCTCGTCGTCGGCGTCGTCGTCCTCGAACTCGTAGTCGTCGTCGTCGTCGAGGCCGACACCGACGAGCTCCGTGATGGCGGCCTGCATGTCCAGCGCGTCGTCCGCGGCGGCGGCGATCTCGTCGTCGTCGTCGGCCGAGAGCTCCTCGAGCGCCGCGATGCCGAGATCCCCGCCGATCCCGCCGAGCGTCTCGATGGCGGCGAGCCGCAGCGACTGATCGGCGTCGGCGTTGCGCGCGAAGCCGATGAGCTTCGGCACGGCCGACTCGATACTCGCCTCCATGGACGCGTAGACGGCCTCGCAGGCGATGTCGACGTCGGCGTCGTCCATGGCCTCGATGATGGTCTCGTCGAAGCCGCCGAGGATCCCCATCGAGAAGATGGCGGTCACGCGCCACTCGGGGTCGCCCGACTTCCACGCGCCACGCACGGCGCCCTCCTGCCACTCCTCGGGGGCGCGCACGGCCGCCTCGAGGGCGCGCCGGCGCACGATCGTCGGCGCCTTGGCGTCGCGATAGATCGCCTTCAGCGCGGCCCGCGTCCGCGTGAACATCTCCTCGCTGATGGGCGGCGTCGCGTCCTCGTCGTCGAAGCCGTCGACGTCGCAGAGCTCGAGCGACGGCCCGAGCGCGATGGCGGCGCCGCTCCGGGCCTCGGGATCGGCGTCGCCGTCGGCGAGCAGGTCGAGGAGGGCCTCGCAGAGCGCGTCGTCGATGGCCGCGTTGGCGGCGGCCTTGGCGGCCTCGCGCACGTCCTCGTCGTCGGACCGGAGGCTCGCCAGCACGAGCTCGCGCTCGTCGTCGTCGGCGAGCTCGCAGCGGTCCTCGATCAACTCCAGGCGGTCCAGGATCTGGTCGGTCTCGTCGATACTCATGGGGTCCTCGTCGTCGGCGGCGGATCGGTCGTCGGCGGGGCGCCGGCGCCGCGAGGGCGTCGTCGCGTGGGCACGACCCTAAACCAGGACGGGCGCGGCGTCACCAGCGGCCTGGGCTCCGGCGCGGGTCGCGAGCGGGAGAAAAATGAGACCCAAGCGGGGGACCGGCCGTCGAAGCCCTCTGTCAGCGTCACCACCAGGAGGAATGACCTTGCGCCCACTTCTCGCGCTCTTCTCGACGCTCCTCGTCACCGCCGCCGCCGCCGCACCCGCGGGGGCGACGCCGGAGAAGCAGGACCTCGATCGCACCGGCTCCCCCTACTTCGTCGTGAAGGGAGGCTCCGGAGACACCGACACGATGCCGCTCGAGTCGACGAAGGCGGACGTCCACATCGCGGGGACCATCGCCTCCGTGAAGGTGACGCAGGTCTACAAGAACGACGGCAAGGACACGCTCGAGGCCATCTACGTGTTCCCCGGGTCGACGAAGTCGGCCGTGTTCGGGATGCGGATGACGATCGGTGAGCGGACCATCGTGGCCGAGATCCAGAAGAAGGAGGAGGCGCGCAAGCTCTACGAGGCCGCGAAGGCCGAGGGCAAGAGCGCGAGCCTGCTCGAGCAAGACCGGCCGAACGTCTTCACGATGAACGTCGCGAACATCCTGCCGGGCGACCGCATCACGGTGGAGCTCGACTACACCGAGGTCCTCGTGCCCGAGGCGGGCGTGTACGAGCTCGTCTACCCGGCGGTCGTGGGGCCGCGCTTCACGGGCGAGAGCGGGAAGGCCGAGGGCTTCACGGAGACGCCCTACACGCACGCCGGCGAGAAGCCGTCGTACGGCTGGGACGTGACGGCGACGATCGCGGCGGGGCTGCCGATCAAGCGTGTGACGTCGTCGTCGCACCCGATCTCGACGACGCTCTCCGCGAACGGCGACACGGCGACGGTGACGCTCCCGAACAAGGGTGCTGCGGGCACGAAGGACTTCGTGCTGCAGTACCAGCTCGCGGGCGACAAGATCGCGTCGGGGGTGCTGCTCTTCGAGGACAAGGGCGAGAAGTTCTTCATGACGATGGTGCAGCCGCCGGCGCGCGTCGCGCCGAAGCAGATGCCGAGCCGCGAGTACATCTTCATCCTCGACGTGTCGGGGTCGATGCACGGCTTCCCGCTCGAGACCGCGAAGAAGGCGATGTACGGCCTCTTCAAGGGGATGAAGCCGACGGACCGCTTCAACATCATGGAGTTCGAGAGCACGCCGCGCCTGCTCTCGCCGGAGAGCCTCCCGGCGACCGAGGCGAACATCAAGGCGGCCGAGGCGCAGCTCGCGGCGTCGACGGGCGGCGGCGGGACGCGGATCCTCGAGGCGCTGAAGAAGGCGCTGTCGCTGCCGACGCCGGAGAGCTTCTCGCGCACGTTCGTGGTGGTGACGGACGGCTACATCTCGGTCGAGCCGGAGGTGTTCGAGCTCATCCGCGACAACCTCGGCAACGCCAACCTCTTCGCGTTCGGCATCGGGTCGAGCGTGAACCGCTACCTCATCGAGGGGATGGCGCGCGTCGGGATGGGCGAGCCGTTCATCGTGATGCACGACGACGACGCGGCCGAGAAGTCGGCGAAGCTCGTGGCGATGATCGACGCGCCGGCGCTGACCAACATCAGCGTGACGTACAGCGGGTTCGACGCGTACGACGTCGAGCCGAAGACGGTGCCCGACCTGTTCGCGTCGCGGCCGGTGCTCGTGTTCGGGAAGTACCGCGGGAAGGCGAGCGGGACGATCACGGTGAGCGGGCTCTCGGGCGAGGGCAAGTTCGAGAAGACGCTGAACGTGGCGGACTCGAAGCCGAGCGCGGGGAACGAGGCGCTCCGCTACCTGTGGGCGCGGCACCGGATCGCGGCGCTGTCGGACCTGAACCGGCTGCGCGCGGACGACGCGCGCGTGAAGGAGGTCACGCAGCTCGGGCTCGATTACCACCTGATGACCGAGTACACGTCGTTCGTGGCGGTCGATCAGGAGGTCCGGAACAAGGACGGGAAGTCGACGACCGTGAAGCAGCCGCTGCCGCTGCCGGAGGGGGTCGAGGACAGCGCCGTCGGCGGCATGGCGTACGGCTCGGCGGGCGGCGGGGTGCTCGGGCGGTCGCGCAGCTACAGCGCGGCGCCGTCGGCGGCCCCGCCACGGCCGATGAAGATGGCGGTGCGGGAGCCGGCGCCGAGCGTGGACGCGGACGAGGCCGAGGTCGAGGCGCCGGTCGAGAAGAAGCCGGACGGGAAGGCGGCGGGGACGCTGCGGACGGTGCGGGTGGTCCAGGTGACGAGCACCACGGCGGGCGCGGTCGCCGAGGCCAAGACGTGGATCCGCGCGAACCAGGCGTCGCTCGACGCGACGGTCCGGGCGGCGAACGTGAAGGCGACGACCGGGACGATCCGGATCGAGCTCCGCTTCGGCGCGGACGGGCGGGCGCTGAGCGCGCGGATGTTGAAGTCCACCGGCGTCAGCGCGCTCGCGTCGATGTCGGGGCTCATCGCGAGGCTGCGGACGATGACGCTCGCCGCGGTCGCGGCCGGGAAGGCGCCGGCGACGGTCACGCTCGACCTGGTGTTCGGGACCTGACGGGGTAGGAGCGCGTCGGCGGAGGCGGCGATCGGGGAGGCCCGGTCGCCGCCTTCGCGCGTCCGGGCTGCTCGGGGTTGCGCCGCCGGCGTTTCCCGGCTAGATCGTTCACGTCGAGAATAGTTTCTTGCGAGAACGATCGTGGACGAATCGGGACCCCAGGTCGGACCGGCCTATCTGTTGTCGCAGCTCGGGCATCACGCGGCGGCGGCGTTCGCCGAGCGCGTGAGGCCGCTCGGGCTCGGCGTGCATCAGGTCGGGATCCTGCGGCTCGTGGCGACGAGCGCGGCGCCGATGACGCAGGCGGCGCTCGGGGAGCGGCTCGGGGTGCTGCCGAGCCGGCTCGTCGGGTGGCTCGACGAGCTCGCGGCCATGGGGGCGATCGAGCGGCGCACGAACCCGGCGGATCGGCGGAGCAACCACCTGCACGCGACGGCGGACGGGGAGCGGCTCTTCGCGGCCGTGGAGGCGGTGAGCGCGGCGCTCGACGAGGAGCTGCTCGCCGGGCTGTCGGCGAGCGATCGCGGGGTGTTGGAGCGGCTCCTGCGCGAGGTGGCGCGGGGCCGGGGGCTCTTGCCGGGGAGCCACCCGGCGTACGGCGAGGGAGGCGGCGGATGAGCGAGGCGTTCAGGGCGCGCGTGGTGCGCGGTGGCGAGAAGGACACGATGGGCATCGTAGTGCCGGACGAGGTCGTCGCGCGGCTCGGCGGCGGGAAGCGGCCGCCGGTCGTGGTGAGCGTGGGCGGGCACAGCTGGCGCTCGACGGTGGCGCGGATGGGCGGGGAGAGCCTGGTCGGGGTCGCGAAGGAGCACCGCGGGCCGGCGGGGCTCACGGGCGAGGAGGACGCGGTCGACGTGACGCTCGCGCTCGACGCGGCGCCGCGCGGGGTGGAGCCGCCGGCGGACCTCGCGGCGGCGCTCGCGGCGGCGGGGCTCGAGGCGGCGTTCGGGCGGCTGGCGCCGTCGGCTCAGAAGGAGCTCGTGCGGCAGATCGAGACGGCGAAGGCGGCGGAGACGCGGGCGCGGCGGGTCGACAAGGCGGTGGAGGCGGCGCGCGCGAAGGCGTGAGCGGGGTCAGCCGCTGGCGAGGTCGGGGAGCCGGCGGAAGGCGTCGAGGTCGTCGGCGAGGTCGGCGGGGTCGAGGTCGCCGGCGCGGAGCTGGTCCGGGGAGAGGCGCGCGAGGCGGGCGTAGAATGCCTCGCCGAGGGCGCGGGCCTCGGGGTGCTGCTCGAGGGCGAGGTCGAAGAGGAGGTCCTCGACGACGGCGTAGCGGCCGGCGAGCTCGGCGAGGCGGGCCATCTCGAGGAGGGCGTCGGCGGAGACGTCGTCGGAGCCGCGGAGGGCGCCGGCGAGGGCGGCGACGTGAGGGGCGAGGCGGGGGCCGGCGAGGCCGAGGTCGGCGTTGTCGGAGGGGGCGAGGGCCCAGCCGAGGCAGCGGAGGGCGCGCTCGTAGAGGTAGGCGGCGGCGAGGGGGCGGCGCTCGGCGGCGCGGACGAGGCCGACGGAGAGGGCGAGCTCGCTCGCGAGGAGGGCGCGCCAGGGCTCGACGGCGCCAGCGGCGGCGAGGCGGCTGTCGAAGAAGGCGTCGGGGAGATCCTCGAGCTCCTCGAGGCGGAGGTCGAGGGCGGCGCTGATCTCGGCGTCGAGCGCGTCGTCCTGCGCGCCGTTGGCGCGGCGGCGGAGGTACTCGCCGAGCTGCTCGATGTAGCGCATGAGGTAGTCGCGGCGGGTCAGCATCGGTCGACCGTAGCGGCTGGGGCGGCGCCGGGCAACGGCGGGGTGGCGCGCGGGCGGCGAAGTCGAAGAGCGCGTGGGGGCGTGTAAGCGGCGGGCGACGTCGCCGTTGCGTGGGTAGACCATCGACGGGACGGGTACACCATGAGCGAGCAGGGACACCGCGCACAGCGCGCTCTCAACGGGATCTTCGGCAGTGTGGGCGTCGCGGGCCTCGCGCTCCTCGCGGCCTGCGGGGCGTATGGGGGGCCGATGGGCGTCACGACGGGGGGCGCGCAGGACGTCGGCTACGCGCGGAACGCGGTCGCGGCGGGGCAGATCCCGCCCGCGAGCGCCTTCGTCATCGAGGGGCTCCTGTCGGAGCACGACATCGCGGTGCAGCACGCGCCGTGCGAGGAGCTCCTGTGCTTCGACGCGGCGGTCGGGGTGGCGCCGGCGCTCGACACGGGGCGGGACACGGCGTTCATGGTCGTCGGGTTCAGCACGGGGATGGCGCCGGGGGCGCTGCGGCGGCCGGCGCTGAACCTGGCGCTCGTCATCGACCGGAGCGGGAGCATGGCGGGGGCGAAGATGGCGGCAGCGCGCGAGGCGGCGCACCGGGTGGTGGACCAGCTCGGGCCGGACGATAGGCTGACCGTCATCGCGTTCGACGACGGGTTCGACGTGCTGGTCGAGGCGGAGGCGGTGACGGAGGCGCGGCGGCGGCGGATCCACGCGCGCGTCGACGACATCGACGACGACGGCGGGACCGACCTCGAGGGGGCGCTGGCGCTGGCGCTCGAGGAGCTCGAGGACGGGCGCGGCGGGGGGCGCGAGGGGCGCGTGCTGATGGTGACGGACGCGCAGCCGACGGTGGGGGCGCGCGGGGAGAGCGCGTTCGTGGGGCTCGCGGCGAAGGGGGCGGCCGAGGGGGTCGGTCTGACCTTGGTCGGCGTGGGGCTCGACGTCGGTCAGGACCTGGCGCTCGCGATGAGCCGGGTGCCGGGGGCGAACTACGTGTACGTCGAGACGGCGGAGAAGCTCGAGCGGCTCGGGGAGGACTTCGACATGCTGGTGACGCCGCTCGCGTGGGACTTCACGATGCGGGTGGAGCCGGTGCCGGGGTATCGGGTCGCGCGCGCGTACGGCGTGCCGAGCTGGGTGTCGGACGCGGGCGGCGGGGCGGTGGACGTGCACGTCCCGACCTTGTTCCCGAGCCGGAACCGGGGGGCGATCGTGCTGGCGTTGGAGCCGGCGGAGGGCGGGCCGCCGCTCGGGCCGGGGCCGCTGGCGCGGCGGGAGCTCGCGTATCGGGAGCGGCGCGGGGAGGCGCTGCGGCGGTTCGAGGGGGAGGTGGTGGTGCCGGCGGCCGGGGCGGCGGCAGACGCGGGTGTGGCGGAGGCGGTGGCGCTGGTGAACGTGGGGCTCGGGCTCCAGAGCGCGGCGGCGCTCGGGCGCGAGGGGCGCTACGAGGAGGCGCTGATCGCGCTGGCGGCGACGCGCGAGGTGGCGGAGGGGGAGGATCTGGCGGGCGAGCGCGAGCTCGTCGACGGGCTCGAGGCGGTGGTGAGGGAGCACGCACGGCGCGAGGACGGGCGCGTGCGGGCGGCGTGGGAGGACGAGGAGGCGGGGCGCGACCCGCGCTGGATCCGGTAGCGCCGGGCGCGCCCCCGGGGCGGCGCGGCGGTAGGCCGATCTGATAGACGGTACCGGGCTCGGCGAGGTCGGCCTCGGTGACCCCGTGCGCGGCGAGCGGGGCACCGAACGCGGTGAGCGCGGCGTACACGCGTGCCGCGTTCTCGGCGCTCGGTCGAACGAGGACGTCGAAGTCGGCGGTGGCGCGGGGGATCCCGTGAGCGGCGAGCGCGTGAGCCCCGATGACGAGGTACTCGGCCCCGGCGGCCCTGAGGCAGTCGAGGAGGTCCCGCGCGTCGTCGAGCAGACGGGGTTCATCCATCGGTCAAGTCGCCCCGGGGCGCACGACCCTCCCCGGGGCCTCACCGCGCTCGTAGTCGGGTATCGGCTCGCCGCGCAGCGACCACGCGGCGAGGGTGAGCTCGGTCACCAGGCCGATGAGCACGCCAGGGGGCGCGTCGATCACGAGGTCGTCCGCCATGGTGTCGAGCGTTCGAACCTCGACCGGCCACGCCGCGCGCGCGCGTGCTCACCGCGCGCGAGCGGCCGCGTCCTCGTCCTGTGCCGTCACGGGGGCAGTCTATCACGAGCGCGACGACGCGCGCGAAGCCCGTCTGCGCGGCGGCGCCGCCCCGGTCGAGCGCGTGGACTTCCCAAGGCGGCTGACCCGTTGCGACACTGTCGAGGCGTCGGGCGCGAGGGCGCTCGAGCGGCAGGCGCGTAGCGCGGTGAGGGCTCGGATGCATGGGACGTGGCGGAGCGCGGCGGTCGTCGCGGTGGCGGCGACGCTGCTCGGGGCGATGTCGTCGGGGCATGAGGCGCGCGCCGGGGACGGCGGGATGCGGGACCTCTACCTCGCGAGCCGCGACGACATCGGGAAGGTGATGCGGCGGCTCGACGAGGTGCCGGCGTCGAAGGGCGGCGTGTTCGTCGGGATCGTCGGCGGGATGGCGTGGCTGAACTTCGTGGAGCGGCTCGAGCCGCGGGACGCGCTGCTCGTCGACCTGAACCCGGCGCAGGTGGCGTACGGGCGGTGCGTGGTGGAGCTCGTGAAGGGGGCGGCGAGCCGGGACGCGTTCGTGGCGGCCTTCTTCTCGCGGCCGTTCAAGGCGGACGAGGCGGCGTTCCTCGCGCAGCGGGGGGATCTCGCGATGCTGCACCGCAACATGACAAAGCTCGAGGACGCGTCGCTGCGCGCGAGCTGCGAGCGCGACCTCGCCATGATAGCGGACGCGACGTACGACGAGGCGACGAAGTCGCTCGTTGTGCAGCGCAACAAGAATGGGCGCTACCTGCAGCGGGGTGGGCCGGACAGCGGGATGCCGCAGGGGTACAACTTCCTCTACTACGGGCGGGGTTGGCTCGCGTCGGAGGCGTCGTTCGCGCGGACGCAGGCGGCGCTGCGGGCGGCGCGGGTGCGGTTTCTGGCGTCGGACATCGGGGCGGCGCCGGTGGACGGGCTGCGGGGGCCGGAGGTGGTGTTCTGGGGGAGCAACCTGTCGACCTGGTTCGACGCGGGGCGGGAGGCGTACGAGCGGTACGCGGTGCGGGCGCACGAGGCGTTGTTCGCGCGGAACGAGGCGGCGCGGCTGTCGGTGGTGAGCACGTATCGGCGGACGATGACGACGCGGTTCGTGCCGTTCGAGCTGCTGGCGAAGGGGGTGCACCTCGACGCGTCGGCGAAGGTGAAGCGGCACGCGAAGGGGAAGCGGGTGCTCGAGCTGATCCCGGGGAAGGCGCGCTTCGGGACGGAGCTCCGGGCGTCGGAGAGCGTGGTGCAGCGGGCGTCGGAGCCGATCGACCGGGCGGCGACGTTCGACGTGGCGGTGCTGCACCTCCTGAACAACTCGGGCCTCAAGTGGTGGCGGGAGGACCGCGACAAGGAGTTCGCGGCGCTCTACGGCGAGGTGCTGAAGCGGGCGCGCGAGGTGGTGATCCTCGAGCACGACCGCGCGAGCGGCGACTTCGACGACAAGCAGCGCGCGCGGATGATCGGCCTCGGCGACCTGCTTCGGCCGCTCTTCCCGCTGCTCGCGAAGGAGCGCCTCGCGCTCGACCTCGAGCACGCCGTCGGCGAGGGCGACACGACGCGGAACCTCGTGCTCCACATCGCGAAGAAGTAGCGGCGCGCGGCGCGCGCGCTCCGGGAGACCGTGCGATGCTCGCGGGCGTCGCCCGGAAACGTCGCGCCTGCCCGGGGAGACCCAGAACCGTGACCGCCCGCATCGCCATGGTGACCCTCGCGCTCGTCGCCCTCGCGGCGACGACGCCGGCCGTGGCCCGCGCCGCCGCGCCGACCTGCAGCGCGCTCGCGGACGCGCCGACGCTCGAGGAGGGCGAGGTGCGCAGCTGGGCCGAGGCGATCGCGCGCGCCGTCGCAGACGCCGAGGCGCGCGTCGACCTCAGGTCGCCGGCCCGCGTCGAGCTGCGGCGCTTCGACGTCGCGGGCGCCTGGTTCTGCGTTCAGGGCGACGTCGTCTATGTCTCCGAGCCGCTGGTCCGCTGGGCCTGGCTCGGCCGCGAGGTCGACGGCCGCGACCTCCTCGGCTTCGTGGTGGCGCACGAGCTGGCCCACCGCCGCTTCGACGCCGCCGACGCGCCGCTCGCGGGCGACGCGTGCCCGGCGCAGGATCCCGAGCGCGAGATCCGCGCCGACCGGCGCGCCACCTTCCTGCTCGCGACGGCGCGCGACCCGGGACGCGGCGGGCGCGGCTTCTCCCCGTTCAACCTCGCCCGTCACGACGCCATCGCGGCGTTCTTCGAGAACGAGCTCGGCTGGGCGCCGGGTTGCGACGCCCTGACGAGGCGCGTCGCGGCGGTCGACGAAGCCCTCGCGCGGATCGGGACGCTGGGAGGCCTCTACGACGTCGCGCTGGCCCTCGCGCTCGCGGGTCGCGACGACGACTCGGTCGACGCGGCGCTCGGGGCGATCGCGGCCTACCTCTCCGGCGCCACCTGGGACGCGCTCCCGGAGCTGGACGTCGTCCGCGCCCTCGTCCACCTCGAGCGAGCGACCCGCGCCGGCTGGTGCGGCCCCGCGCTCGCGCGATCGTCGCTCTCGCCGAGCCCCTGCACCCTGCCCTGTGAGCCGGCCGTGCCGCGCTACCCGGCGCTCGCGCCGCGGGACGTCGTCGGGGTGCGGGCGGGGCGGGCCGTCGACCGCGGCAAGGAGCTCGCGACGGCGCGACGCCTCATCGCGAGCGCGGTGGTCCGGGGCGTCGACCCGCGCCCGCTCCGAGGGATCGAGGCGTGCGCGGCGTACGTCGAGGGGGATCCGGCGCGCGCGCTCGCCTTCGCGACCCCGTCCCAGGCGCCGCTGTTCGCGCTCCAGCGCTTCGTGCTCGATGAGCCGAGCCCCGTCGCGAGCCCGGCGTGGCTCGACGCGGCGGACGCGCTCCGCCCCGATCTCGCGGCGGACCCGACGGTCGCGGAGGCCGTCGCCTCCTGGCTCGGCGCCGGACCGCCCCCCGAGGACGAGGCGGCGGGGCCGGTCGTCGCGCCGTCGCTCGACGCCTGGGCGCGCCTCCCGGCGTGCGATGACGGGGAGCCAGAGGCGCTCGGCGCGGGATGGACACTCACCCGCGCGCCTGGCTGCGCGACGCTGCGAGCGCGCGGCGTGGTGCGCGCCCAGGTGAGCGCGGCGACGCCGACCGGCCTCGCGTCGGAGCTCCCGGCGTGGCGGGCGCGGTGTACGCTCGCGCTGCGCGGGCGAGACGAGGCGGGGGACCGGGTGTGGGCGGCGGTCTGCCCGGCGTGGGACGGGCGGCGCGAGTCGTGGCTCCTCGTCGATTCGCGACGGCTCCACGTGACCCGCGTCGTCACGGGGGCGACGCCGTGACGCGCGTTCTGGCCGCGGAGGGCTTGCGCAGCGTGCGCCTCGCCGCGACGATGGCGCCATGCCGGTGGACCCCGACGCGCTGTGGCGAGAGGCGATGGCCGAGGCGTCCCCGTTCCGGCGCGCCCAGCTGCTCGAGGAGGTCGCGACCATGGTGATCGACCTCGCCGGCGCGCGGCTCCGCCGCTACTGCGTGCGCCTGCTCGACGGGGACGAGGCCCGCGGCGAGGACGCAGCCCAGCGCGCGTTCCTCACGTTCTGGAAGGTGCTCGCGCGCTTCGCGGGGCGGAGCGCCATCGAGACCTTCCTCTTCGGCATCGCGCGCAACGTGTGCCTCCGGGACAGGCGCGACACGGGGCGCGCGGCGCGGCTCCGCGCCGAGCACGAGGACGACATCCGGGCGTTCGTACACCCCGACGACCTCGCGGCGTTCGACGAGTCGCGCGAGCGGAGAGACCGCGTGGACGAGCTCGAGCGCGTGCTCGCCTCGATGGAGGCCCGAGAGGCCTGGCTCCTGAGGGCGCGCCTGGTCGACGAGCGCGGGTACGCCGAGCTGCTCGCGCCCTACCAGCGCCGCTTCGGGCCACACATCACCACGGTCGAGGGGCTGAGGACGGCGTTCTTCCACGCGCGGCGGCGGCTCGAGGCGAAGCTCGGAGCGGGGTCATGAGCGACGAATGGGATGACGACGCGCTCGGAAGCGACGTGACCGACGCGGACCGCGCCTTCGCGGCGCGCCTGAAGGGCCGGCTCGCGGAGGAGGCCGAACGCGACCGGGACGAGGCGATCGGGCAGGCGTTCCGCGCGCTCGGTGCTGGGCGACGTCGAGGGACGCGGGCCGGGTGGTCGCGGATCGCGGCGATCGCGGCGGTCGCGGCCGCGGTCGCGGCGTTCGTGACGTGGGTCGCGATGGGAGGTCTCGCCGGAGATGGAGGTCCGATCGCGGCGTTCGACGGCGGCGGAGGCGAGGCGCGCGCTGGCGCCTCCGAGGTGCGCCTCGACGCGGCGGGGCGGCTCGAGGAGACGGTCACCGACGGCGAGCGGCTGGTCTTCCGCGCCGGGCGCCTGGTGCGGATCGAGCACGTCCGAGGCGGCGTCCTCGACGGCGTGGTCGTCGATCTCGACGGCCGGGGCGAGGTCGTGCGGGTCGAGACGTGGCGAGCGGGCGCGCGCGTCCCGCCGGCGGGCGAGTGATTGACGGAGCGCGGCGGGCGCTCCTAAGCTGAGAGCATGCTACAGCCTGTGTTGGCGCTCGTGGGAGCGCTCATCCTCGGGGCGCCGGCGCCCGACGAGGCCGCCCCGGCGGATCGGACCGCGGCGCTCAGCGTCGTCGGCCAGCGGCTCGCGCTGGTGGTGAGCGGCAGCGTGTACGACGACGCGCGGGAGTGGCCGCGCCTGCCGAACGCGCCGACGGACGCGAGCGCCGTCGGCGACGAGCTCGCCGCGCGGTACGGGTTCGTGGTGACGACGCTCGCGGATCCGACGGTCGAGGCGTTCAAGGAGGCGCTCACGACGCTGTCGAGGCGGGCAGGCCCGGCCGACGACGTGCTCGTGTTCTTCGCGGGTCACGGCTATGTGGACCCCGACGATCACGTCGGGAGCTTCGTCCTGCGCGACGCGAGCCCGCGCTGCACGGCGGGGTGCTACCCGTTCGACAACGTGAAGCGCGCGCTCTACGAGACGCAGGCGCGGCACGTGCTGGTCATGGCGGACGCGTGCTACGCGGGCTTCTTCGACGTGCGCTCGGCGCTCGAGAGCCTCGAGCTGCGCGGGCTCCCCGCGGCGGGGCGCGCGTCGCTGAAGGAGCGGCTCAGGGGGTACTCGCGCTACACGAGCCGCCTCTTCCTGGCGTCGGTGAAGAGCGGGCCGACGCCCGACGGGGCGCCGGGCACCCACACGCCGTTCGTGTCGACCTTGCTCGCGACGCTCGGGGCGCCGGGGCCGAACGGCGTGGTGAGCCTCGACGCGCTCTACGTGGCGATGACGGACGACGCGGGGCTCGAGGTGTCGCGGCCGGTGGCGTTCCCGTCGCGGGAGCCGCACAACCCGAACGGGACGTTCCTCTTCATCGAGGACGTGCCGTTCTGCGAGGCGGTGCGCGCGCTCGCGGACGCGGCGCCCGGCGGGTTCGCGGCGGTCGCGGGCGGCGAGGAGCGGCGGGACGCCTGGGCGAGCACGCGATCGGCGCGCTGGACGGTGCCTGGGACGCGGCGCTGTGACGTGTGGCACTGGGCGGCGGGGGGCGCGGACGAGGTGCGGTGCGTCGTCGGGCCGTACGACGAGGTCATGGGGCCGGAGCGCGCGGCCGAGCTCTTCACGCGGGTGCGCGGCTGCTTCTCGGCGGACGAGGCGGTGCCGAGCGACGTCGCGCGGGAGCGGGGTGGCGCGACGTATCGCGACTGGCGGCTCGCGCTGCCGAGCGGGCGCGCGGTCGAGGTGGCGACGGTGTGCGACGCCGGGTGCGAGCTCTCGCTCGTCATCCGCTGAGGCGGTCCACGCGAGACGGATCAGAAGGCGCCGCGCGCGGTGACCGCGAGCCCGCCGGGGGTGAGGGCGGCGCGGACGTCGACGCGGGCGCGGTCGTCGTGGGAGGGGGCGGCGAGGAGCCAACCGACGCCGATGGCGGCGGTGAGGGCGCCGGCGCCGGCGGTTATCCAGCCGGCGGTGGTCCAGGCCTGGGCGCGGTCCTGGAGAGCGACGGCGTCCTTCCGGGGGGTGCCGGAGACGACGCCGTCGACGGCGGTGTCCTTGATGTCGCGGAGATCGGCGTTGTAGCCCTCGGCGACGACGAGGCAGATGGCGCCGGCGATGACGGCGCCGCCGCCGGCGGCCACGAGGACCCAGGGCGGGTGCTGTCGAAGTCCGGGGCGCCGCGAGGGCGCGGTGGCGCGGGCGCCGAGGCGGGCGCGGGCGCTGGCGATGGCGCGGGCGTCGCTGTCGGGGAGGTCGTCGCGCTCGGCGGCGGCGGCGTAGAGCCGGAGGGCAGTGGCGGGCTCGCCGGCGCGCTCCGCGGCAGTGGCGGCGGAGAGGGCGAGGCGGCCGAGGGGGGCGACGTGGAAGGCGTCCTCCCATGAGGTGGTGGCGCTGTCCCAGTCGGCGTCGGCCTCGGCGGCGCGGGCGGCGGCGACGGGCGGGCGAGGCGGCGCGAGGCGAGGCGGGAGGAAGTCGCCGCGGGCGTCGGGGGGCGAGGGCGGGGTCGGCGGCGTCGAGGGCGGCGGAGAGGCGGGCGATGGCGGGTCGGGCTCGGCGGCGGCGAGTAGGCCTCGCCGGCGGCGAGGAGCCAGACGGGTGGGGCTCGAGGGCGGCGGCGCGGTCGAAGAGGGCGGCGGCGTCTGCGGGACGGCGGGCGTCGAGGGGCGCGGGCGAGGGCGGCGACGCTCCGCGCGGCGGCGGGGTCGGGGGCGGTGGGCGCGGAGCCGGGCTCGGCGACCGCCGGCCGCGCGAGGGCGAGCAACACGAGGGCCATGAGCGACCGCGACGGCTTCATGTCAGGCTCCGCAGCAGCGTTTGTACTTCTTGCCACTGTCGCATGGGCAGGGGGCGTTGCGACCGATCTTCGGCGCGCGGGCGACGGGCGCGTTCACGAAGGCGCCGATGTGGAGCGTATCGCGGATGAGCTGCAGCGAGTCGCCTGGCTCCCACGCCGGGATCTCAGGGAGCCAGCGCTCGGCCGGGTAGAAGTCCGCGAGCTCGGCGCGGGCGAACCACGGGAGAGCGATGCCGAAGCGCATCATCTCTTTGGGGTATCTGAAGACGTTGGTGCGATTGTCGACGAGCTTCCAGGCGGCGACCGCGAGCTCCTCCGGCTCCGGCTCCGCGTCGTCGGCGCCGATGGCCTTCAGACACTCGCGAGCGTAGGCTGTGACGAGGTTCGAGACCTGGTCGGCCGGCGGCAGGACCGAGGGGTCGAGCGCCCTCGCCATGAAGGCGCGGAAGTGCTCGTCGGGGAAGCGCTCCGGGGTCCGCGCCCCGAGGCTGAGCGCCTTCGCGGCCTCCGCCCGGAGGCCGCGATGGGCGGCTCCGACGAACGCGATGGACATCGCGGCGACGAGCGTGAAGAGCGGCGTCATCGAGCCGTCCAGCGCGACCTTCGCGCGCCGGAGCGCGTCGGCTCCGATGCGCGCGGCGAGCCACGCGCCGCGGACGCTGGTCGGCTGGAAGCCGAAACGCATCGCACCGAACCCGTGGAGGTAGGCGTCGGCGACGCCCGGCTCGAGAGCGCGCCCGGCGGCGCGGAGGAGCTGCGGGTCGATCCCGATGAGGCCGAGGAGGTGAGCGGTCGCCCAGTGGTGTCGCCAGATGGCCTCGAGCGCGTCGGTGTCGCGGGAGGTCAGCCGCCTGTCGGCGGCGAAGCGGTTCGTGTTGTCGAAGACGAGGCGCTGCGCGCGATGGTCCTCGACCGTGGCGCTCGCGAAGAGGGAGCGGCTGAAGATGCCGACGAGCGGCGTCAGGACGTCGATGGCTTCGCGAGGCACGCGGTGCGCGTCGCGATAGATGGACCGCCAGATCCGCCGGATGTCGCCGGCGTTCTCGACGGCCCAGTCGATGTAGGCGAGGCGCCCCTTGAGCGCCTCGTGGCGGTCGGCGGCGCGCTCGATGCTCGCGAAGGGCACGACCGGATGATCGCCGACGCCCATCTCGCCGCCGAGGCAGGTGACGAAGCCCCCGTCGCGGGCGACGATCACGTGGGGCGGAGCCTCGCCGGCCGCGAGCGCGATGGCGATCCGGGGCGCCTCGGGGGCGCGGGCGTCGTCGAGCAGGAGGCGCACGAGCGCCGGCTCACGGTAGAGTCGGAGCGCGAGCTCGGTCTCGCGCCAGCCGACCCGCTCGAGGCGCTCGAGGAAGTGACCATCGTCCATGGCTCGAGACGGTAGCACGCTCTCGACGATCGCGGGGCGCCGACGCGAAGGCTCAGCGGGGACGGAGGGGGAACGCGGGCGCGCGGCGGCGGCGGAACCAGAGGAGCAAGAGGAGCGCGAGACCGACGAGGAGGGCGGAAGAAGGCGTCGAGCCGGCCGCGCACCCGCCCCCGACCTGCTGCCCCTTCGCGCCGTCGCACACGTAGCTCGTGCTGTCGACCTCGCCGTCCTCGAGCTTGCCGTTGTCGGCGACGCCGCCGCCAGCGCCGTCGTCTGCCCCGGTCTTGATGACGAAGCCGTGGGACGCAGGGCAGTGGACGTTGCGGTCGTCCTCGACGAGGACGAGGGTCTTGTGGCCGTTGCAGATGACGGTGCTGCGGTCGATCTCCCCGGGCTCGAGGTGGCCGTTGTCGGCGTCACCGCTCGGCTCGCCGTCGTCGGCGCCGATGTCGAGGCGCACGCCGCCGCGCGCGCCGACGCCGCACTCGCCGCCGACGTCGTCACTGGTCTGGACGAGGAGCGCGTGCTGGCGCTCGCCCTGCTCGCCGTCACAGACGAGGCCGGTCGCGTCGATCTCGCCTTCCTCGAGCTCGTCGTTGTCGGCCGTCCCGCCGCCGGAGCCGTCGTCGACGCCGGACGACACGCGGACGCCCGCGCCGGACGCGCACTCCGGAGCGCCGACCTCGTCCACGCGGACGATGGTCGCGTGCCCAGTCAGCCCGCGCGCGCCGTCGCAGACGTACTTCGTGGAGTCGATCTCGCTGTCGGCGAGGACGCCGTCGTTCGGGAGGGCGCCGCCCTGCCCGTTCGCGCCGTCGTCGACGCCGGTGCGGACGCGGAGGCCGGTGCCGCCGGCGTCGTCGCAGTTGCCTCGGACGTCGTCGTCGATGAGCACGAGCGACTGGAAGCCCTGGGGGCCGGTGCCGCCGTCGGCGCCGTTGCAGATGACGTAGTCGACGTCGATCTCGCCCTGCTGGAGGGTGTCGTCGTTGGCGACGCCGCTCGGGACGCCGTCGTCGAGGCCCGACCAGACGTGGCGGCCGCCGTTGCCGTAGGCGTCGCAGCGGGTGCCGACGTCGGCGTCTGCGAGGGTGATGGTCTTCGGGGCGCGGGCGCCGGCGGGGCCGGTGGCGCCGTTGCAGACGTAGGCGAGCGTGCGGACCTCGCCCTCCTGGAGGACGCCGTCGTCGGCTGCGCCGTCGGGCCCGCTGCCGTCGTCGATGCCGGTGCGGACGCGCTGACCGCCGTGGCCGAAGGCGTCGCAGTTGGCGCCGACCTGGTTGTCGACGGTCACGAGGCCGCTGTGGGCGTCTGCGCCAGGGGTGCCGGGAGTGCCAGGCGCGCCGTTGCAGGTGTAGGCGGTACCGTCGACCTCCAGCGGGGCGAGGACGCCGTCGCGCGCGGTACCGGAGGGGTCGCCGTCGTCGAGGCCGTAGCGGAGGCGGGTGCCGCCGTAGGGGCAGGAGCCGGCGGGGGCGGCGTCGAGGGCGAAGAGGGTCGCGAAGCCGTCGGCGCCATTGGCGCCGTCCTGTCCGTCCGCGCCGTTGGCGCCGTCCTGGCCGCTCGCGCCATTCTGACCGTCGCACACGGTGAACGTCGCGTCGATCTCGCCGCTCTGGAGGGCGCGGTCGCGGGCGGTGCCGGTGGGGGCGCCGTCGTCGAGGCCGAGGCGGACGGTGTGGCCGCCGCCGGGGCAGGCACCGGCGGCGCTCGCGACGACGTCGACGACGAGATCGAAGGCGTCGGCGCCGTCGTGGCCGTCCTGACCGTCGGCGCCGTTCGCGCCGTCTTGCCCATCGGCGCCGTCCTGGCCGTTCGTGCCGTTCCGGCCGTTGCAGACGTAGCTCGTGTGGTCGACCTCGCCGGGCTGGAGGACGCCGTCGTCGGCCGTGCCGGTGGGGGCGCCGTCGTCGAGGCCGGAGCGGACGCGGACGCCGCCGTTGCCGAGGGCGTCGCACATGGCGTCGACGGTGGCGTCGGTGACGACGAGGGAGGCGTGGCCGTTCGAGCCGTCCTGGCCGTCGGCGCCGTCCTGGCCGTTGGCGCCGTCCTGGCCGTCGCAGACCCAGGCGTTGGCGAGGACCTCGCTCGGCGAGAGGACGCCGTCGTCGGGGGTGGCGCCGCCGCGGCCGTCGTCGACGCCGACCTGGAGGTGGACGCCGCCCGCGGCGCAGTGTCCGGCGACCGCGCCGTCGGTGACGACGAGGGAGGCGTGGCCGTCGGCGCCGTCCGCGCCGTCGTGTCCGTCGGCGCCGTTCGAGCCATCGGCGCCGTCCTGGCCGGCGGCGCCGGTGAGGCCGCCGCAGAGGTAGCTCGTGGAGTCGATCTCGCCGGGCTCGAGTGAGCCGTTGTCGGCGGTGCCGCCGCCGGCGCCGTCGTCGACGCCGACGCGGACGCGGACGCCGCCGTTGGCGGTGGCGCAGTTGCCGTCGAGGACGACGTCGGTGACGATGAGGGCGTCGTGGCCGGGGGCGCCGTCGGCGCCGTTCGTGCCGTCGGAGCCGTTCGTGCCGTCGGCACCAGCGGGACCGGTCGCCCCGTGGCAGATGATGGCGGTGGAGAGGACCTCGCCGGCTTCGAGGATGCCGTTCCCGGCCATGCCGCCGCCGGCGCCGTCGTCGATCCCTGCGCGGAGGCGCTGGCCGCCGTGACCGAAGGCGTCGCAGGCGGCGCCGACGTCGGCGTCGACGGAGAGGAGGGAGGCCGTGCCGGGGGCGCCGTCAGCGCCGGGCGCGCCGTTGCAGACGTAGTCGATGCGGTCGATCTCGCCGTCGCCGACGGCGACGGTGGTGTAGTCGAGGACGGAGTTGCCGACGACGGTGCCGCCGCCGCCGTCGTCGAGGCCGGAGATGACGCGGACGCCGCCGTAGGGGCAGGCGTCGCCGGGGGAGGAGTCGGTGACGAGGAGGCTCCCGATCCCGGTGACGCCGGTGACGAGGAAGTCGCGAGCGGAGGGGACGCCGCCGCGGTCGAAGACCTGCCACGGCGACGAGCCGCCGCCGAAGTAGAGGAGACGAGCGCGCCAGCGGGTGGGCTGGCCGGCGGGCGCGGTGACGGTGGTAGAGACGGTGCGACCGGCGAGGCCGGTGTCGACCCGGGTCGAGGAGGTGACGGCGTTGGC
>JACKFA010000006.1:435000-662492 GCA_020632715.1 Deltaproteobacteria bacterium | reverse complement strand
TAGGGGCGGCCCGCGTGGCCGCCCGCGCGCCCGCCGTCAGGGCTCGGGACACTCCATGCCGAAGTTCGCGGACACGCGCGGGAACATGTAGTTCCGCCGCATGAACTCCTTGTAGTACGCCTGCCCCGCCGGCGGGTCGCGCAGGAGCAGCCACTTCGACGCGAAGCACAGGTAGATCCCCGCCGTCTCCGAGCTCTTCGGAAGGAGGCGCGCCGCCTTCGCCGCGAGCTCGGACGCGACGTAGCGGTAGTGGAAGCGCTTGTCCGGCTTCGGCGCCGCCGCCTTGTCGCGCTTCTTCTCGAGCTTCGTCACGGGCGCCACCTCGCTCACGACCGTCGCCCGGGCGGCCCCCTCGTCGCCCTCCTCGAACGACCCGCCGTAGCGCTGCCAGTCGGGGGCGACGTCCGTCCCCATGAGGTCGATCCCCTCGTGGCGCGTGAGCTTCGCCGCCTCCCAGTAGGCCGCCGACCGCTGCTCGGGCCCGAGCGAGCGATCCTTCGTCCGCGCGAGCGCCGCGTCGAGCGCGCGCGCCTTGTCGACCCACTCGGCCGGATAGTACGGCAGCGCCTCCCCGACCCGCCCCTCCCGCGCGAGCCGCCGCGCGAGGAGCCAGCGGAGCCACGCGCCGACGTCCTTCGCCGGCTCCACCTCGGACCCGTCCAAGAGAGGCGGCTTCGACGCCGGCGGCGGCGAGCCGACCGGGAACGTCCGGTCGACGTAGCTCTTCAGCTGATCGGCGGTGAGCAGGCGCTCGGCGACGTAGGCGGCGTCGCCGTCGTACTCGGAGCGCACCAGGAGGTCGAGGGCGCGCTCGAACTCGTCCTTCGCCAGGGCCAGCGCCGCGAGCTCGGCGCTCGCGAGATCCTTCGGGTCGATCGAGGCCGAGAACGTCCCGAACGACTCGTACTCGGGCGGCCAGTACGACCATGTCTCGTCGGGCGCGAAGCGCTCCGCCGCCGACGCGAGGAGCGCCGTCCCGCCCTTGATGTCGCCGGCCCGGAGCGCGAGCTTCGCGCGCAGCCACAGCGCGACCGGCGAGTCCTTCGGCGCCACGCCGAGCCAACGCCCGGCGAGCTCGTAGCGCCCCGCCCGGTACGCGAGCCAGCCGAGCCGGTCGACCCCCGGGACGTCCCCGACCTGCGCCGCGACGAGCGCGTCGAGCCACTTCGCCATGGCCTCCGGGGTCGCGTCGTGCAGGAGGTGCGCGGTCACGACCGCGCGCGCGAGCGGCTTCGCCGCGACCGCCGCGAGCTCCGCCGGCTCCGACTTCAGGAGCTCCTCCGCCCGCATGCGCAGCGAGTTCGCGCCGCCCGGGTCGCGGCTCGCGAGCTGGTCGAGGTAGCGCGCCATCTCGCCCTCGAGGTCCCCGCGGGCCCGCGCCGCGCGCGCCTCCCAGCCGAGGCTCGTCGCGGCCAGGCCGAGACGGTCCGCGAAGCCGTCCGTGGCGAGCCGCCGCGTCTCCGCGAAGCGCCGCGCCGCCTCGTCGAGGTCCTTCGGGACGCCGCTCGCGAGCGACCCGAGCGCGCCCTCGCCGAGGGCCACGCGGCCGAGGCCGTACGCGGCCCAGACGCTCCGGTAGTGGCGCTTCTCGGCCGGCAGCGCGAGGAGCGCCCGCCACGCGAGGAGCGCGTCGCCCCCTCGGCCCGCGCGGAGCCCGGCGGCGCCCTGCAGGTAATACCGGAACTCCTCGATGGGCACGTTCGCGATCGCCTTCGGATCGAGCGCGCTCCGCGCGACCTCGAAGTTCTGCGCGGCCTTCGCGCGCGCCTCCGGCGTCATCGTCGCGTCCTTCGCGAGCGCCTCGGCGAAGTCGGCGGCCGCCGCCGAGCGCGTCTCGGCCTCGGGGTCCCACGCGACGACGACGTTCGGCTTCGCCCTGGCCTCGACGTTCACGAGCAGCGAGAGCTCGTGCTCGAAGCCGGCGGCCGGCGCCGACAGGAGGAGGTTGTCCGGGTCGAAGAGGACGCGGTTCGGGAACCAGGGGCCGCAGGGTCGCGCGGCGGGCGCGGCGGCGGCGACGAGGGCGGCGGCGGCGACGAGGGCGACGAGCCCTCTCTCAGTGCGGGATGTCAACGGTGACCTCGGGGGCGGCGGATGGAGCGGTGGAGGCGGAGGCGGTGGACGGGGCGCAGCGGATCCAGCCGACGGGCGCGCGCTCTCCGGCCGCGACGGTGACGGTCCCGACGTCGCGCGCGCGCACGAAGAGCACGGCGTCGTCGCCAGCTCCCGCGGCGACGGCGGTGGCGTAGGCGCCGCCGGTGTCGTAGGCGACGGGCGGGCCGCCCGGGCAGGCGGCGCGGACCTTCTCCGGGGGGGCCGCGTCCGAGAGCCCCGCGTTCTCCACGAACACGTCGTAGAGCCCGGGCTCAGGCGACGTGGCGACGGCGCGGAGCGACGCCGCGACCGGGCGCCCGGCCATGACGGCGGCGAGGGTCGGCCAGCGCCACGCGAGCGCGTCGGCCGGCACCGGGAGGCGGTACCAGAGGAGCCCGGCGAGCTCGGGCGGCCGGTCGCGCAGGAGGTCGGCGACGAAGGCGGAGAGCGCGCTCGCGTCGGCGCGGAGGGCGACGACGGAGGCCGTGTCGGCGGGGCGCGTGGCCGCGCTGGGATCCTCGGCCGAGAGCGCGGCGAAGCGGCCGTCCGCGTCGAAGTGGAGGCGGTAGCCGTAGGTCGGGAGCGCGAGCCGGAAGGGGTGGCCCAGGGCGGCGGCGGCCTCGAGCCAGCGCCGCGCCTTCGCCGGGTCGCAGAGGGGCGGCACGCGCTCCGGGGAGGTGGGCTTCTCGACGGAGTGGACCTGCAGCACGTAGGGTGCCATGGCCGCCGCGGCGAGCGCCGGGAAGGCCGGGCGCGAGAGCCAGTCGGGGAGCGCCGTGAAGGTGAGCGGGACGGCGCCCGCGGCCGGGCGCACGGCGTCGAGGAGGGCCCGGTAGGCGTCGAGCTTGGAGGAGGCAGCGTCGTGGTCGAGCTGCACCTCGGCGACGGCGACGCCGTCGCGTTCGGCGGCGGCGAGCAGCTCCCGGACGAGCCCGGGGAGCTCGGCTGCCGCGAAGACGTAGCCGCGCTCGTCGAGGGCGCCGAGACGCAGGGCGAGGCCGACGCGCGCCGCGCCCGAGGCGCGGACGGCGGCGGGATCCCAGGCCACGCGGGCGACCAGGAGGCGCTTCCCGTCCCAGGCGGCCTCGGCCCCGAGGACGACGAGCTCGTCGAAGGCGCCGCCGTGCTCGCGGACGGCCCCCACGACGCCGTCGGTCCACGCGCGCTGCCAGACGTAGGCCCCCTGCGCGATCGGCCCGCTCACCCGCGGCGACGTCGGCGCGGGCGCCTTGCCGCAAGCGGCGACGGCGGCGGCGACGGCGACCAGGGTGAGGAGACGCAGCATGGCGGGGAGACTCCGGGCTCGGCCGGGGGAAGGGGCGACGCGCGGAGGGTATTCCAGGGCGGGATCGGCGTCAGGAAACGCGGGCGCCGACCGCCGCTCCCGACCGGCGCGTTGCCGCCACCCGCGAGCTTCGCTACGCTCACCCCCGTGAAGCTCTCGGGGGGAATGGCGACGCTCGCGCTGCTCGGCGTCGCGCTCTTGGCGTGCGCAGGCGACGACGCGGACAGGCTCCGCGTCTGCGGTGACCTGCGCGTGCCGGGCGACGCGGACGCCGTGCGCGTGGCGCTCCTCGACGAGGCCCTCGAGGGCGAGGTGTGGAGCGGCGTCCACCCGCTCCTGACGTGCTCGCCGCGCGGCTCCCTCGAGCAGCTCCCGGTCGAGATCGCGCTCCCGCCGCGGCGCGAGGCGCGCTGGCTCCGCGTCTCGGCCCTCGCCGACGGCGAGGAGATCCTCGTCGCCGACTGGCGCGTCGCGCGCGGCCAGTCCCTCGACGGCGTCGTCGTGAGCCTCGACGCCCGCTGCGTCGACACCCGCTGCCCGCGCGGCCAGTCGTGCCTCGCGGGCACCTGCGCCCTCGCGCCGACCGCCGGCGACGACGGCGGCTCCTGCGCGACCGCCCCGAGCGACGCGGCCGACACGACGGACGGTGGTGACGCCGACGCGAGCGTCGTCTCCGACGCCAGCGGCGCCCCGGAGGCCGACACCACCGAGGCGAGCGACGCGGCCGACGCCTCGCCCGACGCCGACGCGACCCCGGCGGAGGACGCCCTCTGCCCGACGCCGGGGGTGCTCCCGTGACCCGCGCTCGGCTCGTCGCGGCCCTCGCCGTCGCCCTCGCCCTCGGCGCCTGCACCGAGGCGGACCTCTTCAGCACCGATCGCCCCCCGAAGGAGCCCGACCGCGTCACGCTCTCCGGCCGCGTCTGCGCCGACGACCCGCAGACCGCCCGCTACCCGCTGCGCGTCGTGCTCCTCGTCGACCGCGCCGCCGGCCCCCTCTTCTCGGACTACGACCCGGCCGCCCTGCGTGTGAAGCTCATGTCGAGCTTCGTCCAGTCGGCCCTCTCGCAGCCCGAGACCGCCATCGCCATCGTCGGCTACGCCGGCGACGCCCGGAAGCTCGCCCCGACCGAGGGCAGCTTCACGAAGAACCCGGGCCAGCTCCTCGCCGCCCTCGAGCTCCTCTCCCTGCCCTCGCCGTGCCTCGGCCCGGGCCAGTGCCGGGACTACCTCGACGGGATCCGCGCCGCCCGCGCCCTCATCGAGGCCGACATGGCCTCGCTGTCCGCCGGCGCCCGCGTGCTCACGCAGTACGTCGTCGTGCACGTCGCCGCCGGCCGCCAGGAGCCCTACGCCACGGGCTGCGGCGCCGCCGACGTCGCCTGCGAGCGCCAGCGCGAGGTGGACGAGGTCACCTCCCTCCGCGAGGCCGTCGCCGCGCGCGGCGCCGCGGGCCTCCGCTACCACGTCATCCACCTCGCCGCGTACCCGGACGCCGCCGACGACGACGAGGTCGCCGCCGGCCTCGAGCAGGTCGCGCTCGCGGGGCGCGGCCTCTACCAGCGCTTCGAGAGCGCCTCGGGCCTCGGCCCCGCGGCCTTCGATCTGCTCGACGTGCGCACGGTCCTCCGCGCGAAGCACCTCGTCGTCGCGAACGTGAACGCGAAGCCCACGCCCGACGGCCCCGCGCTCGACTCCGACGGCGACGGCCTCTCCGACGACGAAGAGCGCGGGCTCGGCACCGATCCCACCGCGCGCGACAGCGATCTCGACGGCATCACCGACCTCGTCGAGGTCCTGACGGGCCTGCGCCCGCTCGAGGTCGACACCCCCATCGCCTGCGCCGCCGTCTCGGCCGGCGCCGATACGGATCGCGACGGCCTCACCGACTGCGACGAGCGCCTCGTCGGCACCGATCCGTCCCTCGTCGACACCGACGGCGACGGCGCCCCCGACCGCCTCGAGCTCGTGCTCGGCCTCGACTACCTGAACGCCGACGCCGAGGGCGATCGCGACGGCGACGGCATCAAGAACGGCGACGAGCTGCTCGCCCACAGCGATCCGCGCTCGACCGACATCGACGCCCACTTCACCTTCGGCTACCGCTACGCGATCACCGACGAGGGCGTCCGCACGGAGCGCGTGGCCGCCGCGCCGAAGACGCTCACGGGCGTCGAGATCCTCGCGGTCTCCGACGGCACGACGCCCGGCGTGGGCGCGCTCCAGTACCTCCCCGCGACCGGGCAGCTCACGTGGCGCGACGCGGGCGAGAGCGCGACGGGGCCGCTCGTCGCCGTGTCGGCCGGCGGGGAGATCACCCTGCCGGCGGCGTCGTTCGCGCCGGTCCAGGGGGACGACGGGCGCTTCGTGCGCGTGCGCGTGACCCCCGCCGATCTGCCGCCCGATCCGACGATCGAGGCCGTGCGCGTGGTGCTCCGAGAGCGGCAGTGCCTCGACTGGATCGTGCGCAACGTGCGCCTCATGCCGACGCTCGCGCGCACCGACGTGACGGGCGCGGCGGCCGGCCACAACGACGTCCTCGTCTACTTCGCCGAGGCCCCGGAGGGGCGCCCGACGGCGCCCGGGCCCGTGAAGATCGCGGCGGTCCCGTTCGAGCTCGTGAGCCCCACGCGGCGCGTCCCCGACGACGCGATCGTGGAGGTCCTCGACGAGGAGTTCGTGCGGCCCCGCGTCGGGAGCGGCCCGTGAGCGGCGCGCGCGCCGAGCTGCCGGGAGGGTCGCCCGCCGCCGCCGTGACAGGCGCGAGCGGGTCCTCTATGCTCAGGGCGAGAGGGGGGATCGCAGCGGGCACCTGCGGGCGATCCCGGGAACGAGAGAGCGCTTGGGGGGAACGGGAGAGCGGCTCAGGTCGCGCTCGCGCCGGGCGACGAACGCTTGCTTCACCGCGAAGGGGGTAGCGATGGAGACGCTGAAGAACTGGTTCGAAGCCGGCGGCGAGATGATGTGGGTCATCCTCGCGCTGTCCGTCATCGGCTGGGTGGTGTTCGTGGAGCGCGTCTGGACGCTCTGGTTCACGCACCGCCTCGCGACGACGCCGTTCATCAACCGGGTCGTGACGCTCGTCGAGCAGCGGCGCTTCCGGGAGGCGCTCGACGCGACGAACCTGAAGACGAAGCACCCGCTCGTGGGCGTGATGCGCGCGGGCGTGCTGCGCGCGGATCGGCGCCTGAAGGAGATCGAGCGCGGCATGGAGCGGCAGATGCTCGACGCGCTGCCGGAGCTCGGCAAGCGCGTCGGCTTCCTCGCGCTGCTCGCCAACGCGGCGACGCTGCTCGGGCTCCTCGGCACGATCTTCGGCCTCATCAAGGCGTTCGACTCCGTGAAGATGGCCGAGGCCGTGCAGCGGCAGCAGGAGCTGTCGAACGGGATCTCGGTCGCGATGTACACGACGGCGCTCGGGATCTCGGTCGCGGTGCCCCTCCTCTTCTTCCACCACTTCCTGTCGCGGCGGAGCGAGGACATCATCAGCGACGTGGAGCGCGGCGCCACCGCGCTCGTCGTGGCCCTCGGCGGCGAGCTCGGGGCCCCGCCCGACGACGCCGACGACGGCGCGCGCGCGTCCGTCCCGGGCGCGGTCCCGGCCTGATCGGGAGGGTGCCGCGATGTTCGACGAGTGGCGCCGGACCGTGCAAGAGGCCGAGGAGCCGAACCTCATCCCGGTCATGAACCTGATGATGACGCTCATCCCGATGCTCCTGCTCGGGGCGAGCTTCTTCCACATGGCCGTGATCCCGACGAGCACCTCGCAGCTCACGGCGAACCAGAGCGACGTCCCGAAGACGCCGACGCAGGTCGCGATGAACCTGATGGTCGAGCCCGACAGGATGCGGCTCACGGCGTCGTCGGTGAGCCTCGACGAGGACACGCTCGCGGCCCTCGGGGCGACGCTGCCCGTGAAAGCAGGCGGCACCTACGATCTCGACGCCCTCGCCGCCACGCTCGCGAAGGTGAAGGACGCCTACCCGGCGAGCACGACGCTCCTCGTCTTCCCGCACGACGGGCTCGCCTACCAGACGCTCGTCGAGATCCTCGACCGCACGCGCGAGCGCGAGGTGCAGCGCCCCGGGCGCGCGAAGCCGGAGCCTGAGCCGCTCTTCCCGGTGACGGTCTTCAACAAGCTCGTGCCCGAGCCGCCACCCGAACCCGACGAGGAGGCCGCGCCGGGGGACGGCGTCGAGGGCGCACCGGGCGACGACGCCGGCGGGGCCGCGGTCGACGGCGCGCCGGCCGCCGATGACGGCGGCGGGGAGGGGGCGCCGTGAACATGCCGTCGCTCCTCGGTCGGAAGAAGAAGCGAGCGCCGGCGCTCATGCTGACGCCGCTCCTCGACATGTTCACGATCATCCTCATCTTCCTCCTCGTCTCGTTCGACAACGAGGACTACGACTTCCGGCTCCAGGAGGGGCTCACCCCGCCGAAGAGCTCGGCGCAGTCGATCTTCAAGCCGGCCGTGAACGTCGCGATCACGAAGAGCGGCGTGCTCGTCGAGCGCGACGAGCTGCTGGCGCTGACGGACGGCAAGGCCCCGGAGGAGCTCTACGCGGCGGACCTCGCGCCCGCCATCGTCGACCGCCTGAAGGAGATCTACGCCGAGCGCTTCGCGGCGAACGACGTGGCCGTCCCCGAGGACGGCAGCGCCCCCGAGGGGGACGTCGAGGAGGACGACGCCATCCTCATCATCCAGGCCGACAAGGACCTCGACTACCGGACCATCCACCTCGTGATGAGCTCCGCGCGCGAGGCCGGCTTCTACAAGTACCGACTCGTGGTGGTGCGCAAGTGACGACGAAGGCCCTGCTCCGCTCGCTCTCGGCGGCTGCGCTCGCGCTCGGGCTGGTCGCGCTCGACCTCCCCGCGGGCGGCCCCCTCGGTGGCGCGAGCGCGCTCGCCGCGCCGCCGCCGCGCGCGCGCGGCGGAAGCCGGCCGCGAAGCCCGCGCCGAAGCCCCCGAAGGAGACGCCGCCGCCGCCCGAGCCCGCGGCGCCGCCGGTCCTCCAGCGCGGCAACCGCATGGAGCTCGACGCGCGCCTCGTCCGCGGCGAGACGCCGCGCGCGGGCGCCGTCTACCTCTTCCAGCGCGCGCCGCGGGCGCTGCCGCCGCTAGTGCGCCTCGACCAGAGCTACCTCGGCGACATCGTGTGGCCCGTGCTGGGGCCTCTCGGCGCGGAGGCGGCGGAGGCCGTGCACGACGCGCGGCACGCCGAGGAGGAGACGGGGCGATGAGCCGCGAGCGCTGCGAGCGAGGAGCTGCCCGAGGGGGTGCCGATGGGCGCTGAGATCGGCCGCTACGAGCTGATCGCCCGGCTCGCCGCCGGCGGGATGGGGGAGATCTGGCTCGCCCGCCAGCGGAGCTTCGGCGGGTTCACGAAGATCGTGGCGCTGAAGCGGCTCCTGCCGCAGCTCGCGCGCGACCCGGCGTTCGTCGGGCTCTTCGCCGCGGAGGCGCGGCTCGCGGCACAGCTCACGCACGCCGGCATCGCGCAGATCTACGACCTCGATCAGATCGACGGGACCTGCATCATCGCGATGGAGCTCGTCCACGGCGAGAACGTGCAGCTCCTGCAGCGGCGCACCTGGGAGCTCCGCGGGGAGCCGCTCGCCCCGCGGCTCGCGGCGCACATCGTGGCGGACGCGGCGCGGGCGCTCCACCACGCGCACACGGCGGTCGACATCGCGGGGCGGTCGCTCGGGCTCCTCCACCGCGACATGAGCCCGTCGAACATCCTCGTGTCCTACGCGGGGGACGTGAAGCTCGTCGACTTCGGGATCGCGCGCGCGCTCGCCGAGACGCCCGTCGGCGTCGGCGGGAAGCTCGCCTACGCCTCGCCCGAGCAGTGCCAGGGCGTCCCGCTCGACGCGCGCACCGACATCTTCTCGCTCGGCGTCGTGCTCTGGGAGCTCCTGACGGGGCGGCGCCTCTTCGGCGGCCTCACGGACGCCGAGACGCGCGCCGCCATCACGGCGGCGGCCCCCGTGAAGCGCGCGGACGCCGTGCGCGCCGAGCTGCCCGCGGCGCTGGCCGACGTCGCGGCGAAGGCGCTCGCGCGCGATCGCGAGGCGCGCTTCGGCTCGGCCCTCGAGCTCGCGCAGGCGCTCGACGCCTGGCTCGCGAGCGGCGGCGGCGACCCCGGTCGCGACGAGCTCGCGGCCGTCATGGGCGCCCTCTTCCGCGACCGGAAGGACCGCTGGGCCGCCCTCCTCGGGCAGGCGAAGGACGGCCCGAGCGAGGCCGGGGAGGAGCCCGTGGCCGCGGCGAGCGCCGCGGGGATCCACCTCGGCGAGCCCGATCCCTTCGACGAGTCCTCGCCGCCGGGGCCGCACCTCTTCGACGGCGACGGCGATCTCGCCGAGAGCACGCTCCCCGACGCGCCGCCGGTCATGCCGGACCCGCCGCCCGGCGCGATGCCGCGGCTCGTGGTGCCGCCGCCGGCGCTGCCGCCGCTCCCTCCCGAGGCGTCCACGCGGCCGTCCCCGCGGCCGACCATGCCGGAGCCGCCGGCGCCGGCGCCGCCGGTCCCGGATCCACCGCGCGCCCCGGCGCCGCCTTCGCCCTCGAGCGCGGCTCCTGCGGGGAGCGAGGCGCCGCCGGCGTCGGCGACGGATCGCCGCCCGCGCCCGGTCGCGGACGATCGCGACGACCTGCCCGAGCCCGCGGCGGTCGCCGCGCGCCTCGCCCCGCGCCGGGCGTCGACCTTCGGGGTGCTCCCCGGGGTCGTCGGGCCGAGCGACGGGTTCCAGCCGAGCACGTTCGTCGACGAGGACGACGACGACGACGACTGGCGGCCCATCGCCTCGGTGAGCCGCGC
This sequence comes from Deltaproteobacteria bacterium, assembly GCA_020632715.1. Lineage (GTDB taxonomy): Bacteria > Myxococcota_A > UBA9042 > PHBI01 > PHBI01 > JACKFA01. The sequence continues at coordinate 652,288 of JACKFA010000006.1, read as the reverse complement.
GCTCGAGCAGGCGCCGGTCGAGGCGACGCCGACGGCCCCCGGCCAGCCGCTCGCGCTCGAGGTGCTGCGCCTCCGCGACGGGAAGCTCCTGGGCTCGCAGGTGATCCGACCGCGCGGCAAGCGCGGCGGCGACGCGGTCGTGCCGCTCGCGGGCGGGCTCGTGTCGGCGCGCCTCGGGCAGCGCGAGGCGGTGGTGACGCTCGGCGCGGGGGTCGTCGCGAAGGACGGTGGGGCGGGGCCGCGCCACCTCGCGCTCGGCGACAGCCTCGCGCTCGCGGTGGGCGCCGAGGAGCTGCGGGTGCGGGCGTTCACGCCGCCGCCGCGCCCGAAGGCCGGCGCGGTCGAGGTCGTCTGGGGCGTGTACCTCGCGGCGATCGTCATCGTCGCGCTCGCGCACCTCGCGACCGCCCCGGTGCTCGACGGGCTCGAGGCGCTCGGGGTCGCGGTGACGGTGACGGAGGCGCCGAAGGAGGTGTTCGTCACGAGCCAGAAGCCGCGCGACGCGAACGAGCCGCCGAAGCCGAAGCCGAAGCCCAAGCCCAGGCCGAAGCCCCCCGAGGTCGCGAAGAAGATCGCGGTGCCGAAGCCGGCGCCGACCACGCCGCCGCCGCCGGTGCAGGTGACCTCCGAGCAGGCGCCGCAGATCCCGAAGTCGGTCCGGAAGAAGCTCGCGGCGGCGCAGGAGCAGAGCCGCTCGAGCTCGAGCTCGGCGACGGCGCAGCTCCTGAACCGGCTCACGACGCCGAAGCAGGGGACGGCGCAGGCGATGAAGGACGTGACGACCTCGATCGAGGCGAAGTCCGCGGGGCGCGTGACGGACGTCCACAAGGTGATGGGCGAGATCGCGGCGGCTGGCGGGGAGCCACAGTTCGCGCGCTCTTCGGGCGCGGAGGCGACGGGGCCGCTCGCGGCGGGGGCGCCGGGGGAGATCACGAAGAAGATCGCGCTCGAGGCGCCGAAGGCTGACGGCAAGGTGCGCGGCAAGGTGTCGTCGATGAGCGTCGGCCGCAAGGTGAGCGGCGAGCTCGATCCGGGCGACGTGTACCGCGTCATCGACGGCAGCATCGGGAAGATCCAGCAGTGCTACGAGCGCGAGCTGCGCACGAAGCCGTCGCTGTCGGGGAAGATCACGTTCCGCTGGACGGTGACGGAGGCGGGGAGCGTGACGGCGGTCCGCGAGGTGACGAGCACGCTCGGCGACCCGGCGGTGTCCGCGTGCATCCAGGGGGTGCTGAAGCGGCTCCGGTTCCCGAAGCCGAAGGGGGGCACCGTGGAGATCGACTACCCGTTCATCTTCAGGAGCTCGTGATGGTCACGACGAGGCGCTCGCGCGCTGGGTCCTCGGCGCTGCTCACCGCCGCGCTCTCGCTCGCGGGCGTGGTCGGCGCGGCGACGCTCGCCGGCTGCGGCGACGACGCCGCGGTCTGCCAGGGGCCGGAGCTCCTGCCGCACCTGTCGCCCGTGAGCTTCGGGGACCTCTACCCGCTGCGCGGGAGCGACGAGCCCGACCCGTCGACGCGCGAGGCGGTGCCGTACGAGTGGGTGCTGCTGCTCACGGCGGACTGCGCGAAGACGGCGAAGATCGAGAAGGTCTGCGTGGTCGGCGAGGGGCACAACGGCGACCCGACCGAGCCCTCTTTCACGATCGAGGGGCCGGTGCCCGACACGCTCGGGAAGGGCGACACGGCGGCCGTCCGCATCACGTATGACCACGACGACGTCAACGTCGACCTCGACGACGACGGGGAGCCCGACCCGGACGACGCGGCGCTCGTGATCCAGTCGAACGCGACGAACTTCCCGACGCTCGTGGTGCCGCTCTGCGCGCGCGTCGTGAAGCGCGGGGAGGAGCGGCTCGCGACGTTCCCGTGCGACTCTCCGGTGAGCGTCCCGGCCGGCGTGGCCGACGCCACGCTGTGCCCGTAGGCCGCTTCGTCAATCGATGTAAGTTTTCGTGAAGATGAATCGATGATCAGAGGGAGCGTCGAGGAACAACCACCTTCTCGCTGGTGAGACACGCGCACGGAGGGTCGCCGATGCCGCCATCTCGAACCGGGTTCGTCGCTGACACGATGACCAACTGCCCGCACTGCGGGCGGCGGAGACCCACCCTCGAGAGAGACGAGCGGCTCCCCTGGTGCGAGGGCTGCGGGAAGCGCTTCGACGCCGAGCCGGCGCGGGTGAAGCGCCCGAAGACGGACGAGCGCGAGCGGCCGCGGGTCGCGCCGAGGGTGAAGGCGGCGACGGCCGCGGCGATGCAGGCGGCGCCTGTGCCCGCGCCGGCCGAGACGGCCGAGACGGCGGCGGAGCCGGTGGCGCCGCGCTCCCGGGCGGTGCCACCGAGCCACCCCGACCTGAACCTCGCGGCGGAGTTCGCCTGGAGCGACCTCGACGAGGACACGCTGCGCTACTCGGGGCTCAGCCGCGGCCGGTGGCAGACGGCGCTGAAGCTCCTCGGCGTCGCGGGCGCCGCGCTCGCGCTGTGGTTCATCGCCTGGTGAGGGCGGACGGCCACGAGGGCCGCCCCTACCGGTTTCTGGCGTAGGGGGCGGCCACGAGGGCCGCCCCTACCGGTTCCTTGGGAGGGCGGGCGGCCACGAGGGCCGCCCCTACCGGTTCCTTGGGAGAGCGGGCGGCCACTAGGGCCGCCCCTACCGGTTCCTTGGGAGGGCGGGCGGCCACGAGGGCCGCCCCTACCGGTTCCTTGGGAGGGCGGGCGGCCACGAGGGCCGCCCCTACCAGTTCCTTGGGAGGGCGGGCGGCCACGAGGGCCGCCCCTACCGGTTCCTTGGGAGGGCGGGCGGCCACAAGGGCCGCCCCTACGCGCAGAGACGTCGCGGTCTGCCCGTAGGGGCGGCCCTCGTGGCCGCCCGCTCGCCCCCCGTATCACGTCGTGACACAAAATTGCGGGCGAGCGTGTCACATCTCTTGACCCGCGTGACACGTCGTGACACATCCGTATCACAACGGAGGTGCGACGTGTCCGACGAGAAGAAAGAGAAGGTGATCCACACGCGGGTCCCCGAGTCGCTCGACGAGGAGATCAAGAAGCGCGCGCAGCGCCTCGGGACGAGCGTCTCGACGCTCATCCGGAACGCCCTCGCCCACACCTTCGGCCTCGTCGAGGACGTCATCAGCGACTCCGCCGAGGTCGCCCGCTCCGCGCGCGGCGAGGACAGCGCCCCCTCGTGGCGTCCCGCCGTCGGGCAGCCCGGCGCTCCGGCCCCCCCTGCCGAGATCCTCGGCTGGCAGCCCCTCATCCTGAGCGTCAACGCCCTCTGCGAGCGCTGCAACGCCATCCTCCCGCGCGCCACCGAAGCGGCCCTCGCCGTCACCGACCGCCCGACCCGCGAGCGCGTGTTCCGGTGCCTGCCCTGCACGCGTGACGAGTCCCCGAACCAGGAGCCAGCGAGCCATGACCACGATGATGCCGCCGATGAGTGACGCCCCCGCCCCGCCGCCGCTCTGGCAGCGCGCCCGCGCCCTCTTCGAACAAGCCACCGACCGCGTCGGCCACGTCCTCGGCCGCGTCGACCGCCTCGTCGCCGACGTCCGCCGCGACGCCCGCGCCGTCCGCGACGACTCCGCCGCCCTCTGGGCCACCGCGAGCGCCCGCGCCGCCCTCGCCAAGGAGACGCCGCGCTTCGCCCGCATCGTGAGCGAGTCGCTCGGCATCATCGCCCGGTACCGTGTCCACCAGGCGCGCGCCGAGCACCTCGACCCCGACGTCGCCGCGCGCCGCCTCGACGCCCTGCACACCCGCGCCGCCGAGCGCGCCACGGCCCTCTGCGAGGAGCTCGGCGGGGGCGTGCTCAAGCTCGGGCAGACCCTCTCCGCGCGCCGCGACCTCCTGCCCGCGCCCTGGGTCGTCGCCCTCGCCCGCCTCCAGGACCGCGTCCCCGCCGAGGCCACCGAGGCCGTCGAGGCCGCCCTCACCGCGGCCTACGGCGCGCCGCCGAGCGAGGTCTTCGCCGCGTTCGAGCCCGAGCCGGTCGCGGCCGGCTCCCTCGCCCAGGTCCACCGCGCGACCCTCGCGAGCGGCGAGACCGTCGCCGTGAAGGTGCAGCGCCCAGGCGTCGGGCGCCTCCTCGAGATCGACCTCGCCGCGCTCCGCGTCGTGGCGCGCGCCCTGGGCGACGTGTTCCCGGTCGTCGACCCCGACTCGCTCACGGCCGAGCTCTCGCGCCTCATCGCCGACGAGCTCGACTTCCAGCGCGAGGCCGAGCTCCTCTCCGAGCTCGCCGCGCGCGCCTCGAGCGCCCTCACCGTGCCCGCGCCGCACCTGGAGCTCTGCCGCGAGACCGTCCTCGTCATGGGCTTCTCCGACGGCGAGCGCCTGACCGACTTCCTCGACGCGGCGTCGCCGGGGGTGCAGCGCGAGGCGCTCTCGCGGATCATCTGCGACTTCGCGGTGCAGGTCTTCGTGGACGGCCTCGTCCACACCGACCCGCACCCGGGCAACTTCCTCGTCGAACGACGCCCCACGGACGCCGACGCAGACGCCTTCCGCGTGGTCCTCCTCGACCTCGGGAGCGCCCGGCGCCTGCCGCGCGAGGTCCGACGCGCCTACGCGCAGCTCGTGGGGGCGCTCGCCGGGCGCCAGGTCGCCAAGCTCGCCGGCCTCCTCGAGGCCCTCGGCTTCGCGGCCGAGGGTGGGCCGGAGGCGCTCGCCCCCATCGCGGAGGAGCTGGTGCGCGCCGTCTTCCCGAGCGGCGGACTCGGCGCGCTCGACGCCCGCGAGGAGCTCGCGCGGGCGATGCGCCTCATGCGCGAGCTACCGAAGCTCACGGTGCCCGATCACTTCGTCGCGGTCGGCCGCGTCCTCGGGAGCCTCGGCGGCCTCGTCATGCACTACAAGCCGGACGTCGACCTCGTGAAGCTCGTGCTCCCCACCGTGGCGATCGCGCTCCGCGGTTGACGGGCCCCGGTGCGACGGCGCGATCATCGTCTTGCTCCGACCGAGCGCCTCGCGTGGTAACATGGAGGCGGAGCCGTGAGAAGCGCATGAAACCACCGTCGTTGCCAAGCTGCCCCGTCACCGATCGGGGCATTTTTCTCCGTGCGAGCTGCATCGGCTGCCGTGGCGCGCCGAACAGTGGACAACGTGCGCTCGCGCGTGGCGACGTGCTGTTTCTCGAGGGCTCGCCGGCGGATCGAGTGTACGCCGTGGTCACGGGTTGGCTTCGGGAGTACACGGTCGACGAGGACGGCGGGGTAGCCTTCGCGCGCGTCATCCGCAGCGGCCAGATCGTGGGCCTCGACGCCCTGTCCGGGAGCCCGGACGCGGTCTACGGTGTCTCGGTGGAAGCGCTGCGACCGGCTCATGTCTGCGTTGTCCCGGTAGCCGCCCTCCGCGGCTGGCTCCGCGCGAGGCCGGACGACGCCCTCGCGATCGCCATCGCCACCACCAAGGATCTCGGGGGGATGCGTCGGCAGATGCAGGCCAACGCTCGCATGTCAGCCGAGGAGCGCGTTCTGACCCTCGTCCGCGACCTCGTGGCCGACACACCGGCGGGCGACTGGACGCGCCTCCCGGTGACGCGGGAACAGCTCGGCGAGGTTCTCGGGCTCACCCTCGAGACCGTATCGCGCATGATGCAGCGTCTCGCTCATAAGGGAGCGCTCGAGGTCGCGGGCAGCCGCGTTCGCCTCGCCCGCACGGATGAGCGCTCGTAGCGACCTGACGTCCAGACGAGCGTGCCGCCGGCGCGGGAAGAATTATGTGGGTCTCCTGACGTTACCGTGGGTCATCGGCCAGGGAGCGTCGGGGCAGAGGCCGCCGAGCGTGAGCATGGCGAGGCCGATCATGGCCTTGGCGCTGTGGAAGCCGAACGCAAGGCGCGATACGAGGCGGATCCGGGTGTTGAGGGCCTGCGTGCGTGCATTTGAGAGGCCATGCTCGAGGCTGGCAGCGATACCTTCTCGTTGCCCTCGGATCCGTCGGCCGAGCGCGACGAAGGCCTTGAGCCGCGACCGTGCGGCCCATGCGAGCCAGTGGTCGAGGAGGGCGAGCCCGTCTCGGCCTTTGGTCTGGAAGACCATCCGCAGCTGCTCTTTGAGCAGGTAGGCCTGTAGAGCGGCTTGTTGGTGGACTGGATCTCCGAGAGCTTCCGTTGCTGGTTGTCGGTGAGCTTCTCAGGGTTCTTCCAGAGCACGAACCGTGCGCGCTGGAGGGCCAGTCCGGCCTTCTTGTCGCCGGAACGTCTCACGCTCGCCAGACTTCACGCCGGACCTCGTCGAGCGCCGCTGTCGCCCACTGCACGATGTGGAACGGGTCCAGGCAGAACGTCGCGTTGGGGCATCTCGCGCGGACTGGGTTGGCGATCCAGGTCGCCGCATCCGCACTCACGAGCTCGAGCTTCGCGCATCGCTCGGCGCCGAGCTCGTCGAGGAACGCCTCCACGGGCGCTCGCTCGCGACCCTCCTTGGCCCACACCAGCCTCCCCGTGTCGTGGTCGACGACGACCGCCACGTACTTGTGGCGCTTCCGGTAGCTGATCTCGTCGATCCCGATCCGGCGAAGGCCGTCGAGCTGATCCCCTCCACGACGAGCATCAGCACTCACGCGCTCGATGTGTCGCCCGACGGTTCGCCACGACACGCGCAGCGACGTCGACACCGTCGTCCGGTCCGTCCTCGTCGCGAGCACGCCGCCTGGTCCGCGAACATCCGCGTGAACCGAGAGCCGTGTCGAGCCCACGGCACGGCGGCCACTACGACGCCGTGCTCAGCGCATCGTACTCGAGGCGCCTCAGCCTCGATGAACACTCGCATCGACCCGAGATCGAGACCGCGCCACTGTCTGCGGCCGTCGCCCTGGTCGAACCCACCACAGCGCCGCCTACAGTGGGGGCAACGATGGCGCTCCGTCCATCGTGGGCAAACGTGCGCCACCACCTCGTTCCGTACCTCATCCAGCGTCACACGCTCGACGACCGTCTTCTCTAGCCCCTGTGACCGAGTCCATAATGAACGCCAGCGCACCTCTCCACTCCCGTGCTGGTTGGATGTTTGCAACCCAAATCCTGCACGAAGTCGGGGAGGTGCGCTCCTCTACGACCACTCGGCCACCCACGGGTACGTCAGGAGAGCCAATTATTTGCTGCTTCGGCCCAATTCGCCCAATTCGGGCTAGTACTCGGCCACAGGGGATGTGACTGATTGAGCGATCGCTACGCGGCTTGAGCGGTGGGGTTAGCCTCAGGGCCGTTGATGCTGGCATAGGCCGATGCAAGCTTGGTACGCGCTGCCTCGACGCCGAACATCCATCGGATTCCCTCACCGGCTGCGTTTCTGCGGGCTTCCCATGCAGCGACTTGGTGCCGGAGCGACTCATCGTCCGGGATGCGTTGGTCGAGACATTGGCGGCTCAGGATGCCGATCTCGATCTCGGCCATGTTGAGCCAGCTTCCGTGCTTGGGCGTGTGGTGGAACTCGAGCCGGCGGAGGATCCGGCGGGCCTCTGCGGCCGGAAACGCTTTGTAGAGCGCGCCAGGGCGATGGGTGCTGAGATTGTCGAGGACCACGCGGATCACGTCCGCGTCGGGAAAGTGCACGTCGACGAGGTCACGCATGCACTCGGCGAAGTCGATGTTGGCCTTTCGCTCCGTGACCTTGACGTGACGCCAACCCTCGAGGGGGGCGACGAACATGAACAGGTTGGCGGTGCCATGGCGCCGGTACTCGTAGTCCACACGCGCGGGCTTGCCTGGCTGGGGCAAGATGGGCTGTCGCGTCTCTCCGACGAGCTGTTTGAAGGTCTCATCGAAGCACACCATTGGCCTCTTCTCATCACGGGGGAGCGCGTAGATGTCGAGGATGTCTTCCATGTTGGCGACGTAGTCAGCATCGACCTCAGGGATGCACCACATCTTCTCCTGCCAGGGCTTGAGCGCGTTCTCACGGAGCCGGCGCCGGACCGTCTCATCCGAGATGCCGTCGACCACGCCCATGGCGACCAAACGGTCACCGAGGAGCTGCATCGTCCAGGTAGCGCGACCATCGGGTGGCTTCGTGCAAGCCAACGCGATCAGTGTCGCCTCCTGCTTCGTGTCCAGCTTCCGTCGCCCACCTGGTCGTGGGGCCTCGCTGAGAGCATGCTCCACCCCGCCCTCGACGAAGCGGCGCTTGGTGCGGAAGACGGTCGATGTTCCGGTCGACAGCGCGCGACTGATCTCCTCGTCCGAGTGGGCCCGACCATCCGCCATCAGCAGGATATTGGTTCGAAGGACCCTCCGGACGCTGGCTTTCCCTCTGTGGGTGAGCGCGACCAACTCCTCGCGCTCGGTGTCGGTGAGCTCGACGATGTAGCGTACGTTCATGGCGACGACCTCCGGCGTTGCCACAAGATCAGCGCATCCCACCCGTGGTCGATCCCCGAGGCGCACCTTGACCGAGTTCACCGAGAAGCAAGGTCAGTACCTGGCTTTCATCCACGCCTACATTCTGCTCAACAGGCGCCCCCCAGCCGAGGCCGACATGCAGCGCTTCTTCGGGGTCACGCCGCCGACCGTTCACCGAATGGTCTTGGAACTCGAGACCCATGGGCTCATCGAGCGCACGCCGGGGGCCGCGCGAAGCATCCGCCTCGTCATCGAACCCGACGACCTTCCACGACTACGCGAGCCCGAATCGATCAAATCCCCTGTGCCCGAGTACTAGACTTGATCCAGCGCAAAGATTGGTGCGACCACGCCGGCTATCGTTCGGTCCGGCATGGACGAATCGCCTACCACGTTGGTCCTCGGCGCCGCAGGTTTCCTCGGCGTCAACCTGGTCGACGCGCTGCTCGCGCGCGGTTCGCGCCCTCGCTGCGGTCATCGCGCGCGCACGAACCTAATCCCGCTCCGACGCCGCGGCGTACCGCTTGTCCTCGCAGACACCGCGGAGCCGCCGAGCCTCGCAGCTGCATTCTCCGGCGTCGAGGTCGTGTTCCACCTCGCTGGCCACTATCCGCGAGACGGGCGCACCCCCGAGGAGACCCGCGCGCGTGCGGTGAGCGAGCTCTCGACCGTCCTCGATGCCGCCGCGCACGCCGGGGTCCGTCGCGTCGTCCTCGTGTCGAGCACCGCCACCGTCGCGCCGCGCGATGACGGCCGCCCCTCCACCGAGGCCGACGTCTTTCCCGAGGAGCCCGCCATCGGCGCCTACCACGCCGCGAAGTGGTCGATGGAGCAACTCGTTCTCGACGAGGACCGCCTCGAGACGATCGTGGTCTGCCCAGGCGCGTGTCTCGGGCCATGGGACCTGCGCGTGGGCACCTCGGCGCTCCTTGTTGCGACCGCCCGTGGCCTCGATCCAGTCCACCCCGACGGTGTCGTGAGCCCGGTCGACGTGCGCGACGTGGCGCGCGCCCTGACCACGCTCTCAACCTCATCCGCACCGCCGCGACGGGTGGTCGTCGCGGGCGAATCCCTCCGCCTCCAGCGATTGCTCGAGCAGCTCTCCGCGCGATACGGCGTTGCCCCGCCCGGGGCTCCCCTCTCTGACGTCGCCGCGCGTGCGTTTGCCGATCGCGAGGAAGAGCGCGTGGCCGGCACTGCCTCGCGCGCGTCGTTGGCGCGCGAGATCGTCGACCTCGTCGTCCATGGCGCGGTGATCGACGCCCAACTAGGTGCGAGCTTCGTGCCGGGCGGCCTCACCCCCCTCTCCGAGACCCTCGACGCGTTCGACGCTTTCGCACGCCGCATGCGCCTCATTCCGGAACGCTCCGCGTCCCCTGACCCCAAGGACCCGAAACATGCACAGCACGACCTCCGATGACTCAGTGTTCATAGCGATCCGCGCCCTCATCGCGCAAGTCAGCACGGTCCCGCAAGGGCTCATCACCCGCGAGGCGCGCCTCCGGGAAGACCTCGCGCTCGACTCCGTCGCGTCGATGGAGCTCCTGTCGATGCTCGACGAGTCGCTCGGGCTCGAGCTCGAGATGGAGGACGTGCTCGGCATCGAGACGGTCTCCGGGATCGTAGGGCTTGCGACGACGCGCCTGGGCATCGGGTCGGCGCAGTGAGGGCTCACGACGCCGGCCAGCCGGCGCGCGACGCCGAAGATGAGCTCGTCTCCACGTTCTGCGGTTCCCTCGATCGCCTGATGAATGCGCGCGTGAACGCGGCCTCCGTGGACATCGCCCACGCCCTCCCCGACGGGCTCATCGACGAGCTCGCGGCGCTCGGGGCTCTCGGCGTCTCCATCCCGGAGCGCTGGGGCGGGAGCGGCCTCGGCCTCGTCGGCGCCTGCGCGGTCGTCGAGACCCTCGCACGTCATGACCGCGCCGTCGCGACGACGGTCGGGCTCCACCTCGGGCTCGGCACGCGCGCGCTCGTGGCGTTCGCGACCAATGGGCAGCGCGACCGCTGGCTCCCAGATCTCGCCAGCGGGCGCCGTTTAGGGGCGTTCGCGGCGACGGAGCCCAGCGCAGGGAGCGATCTCTCGCGGCTCGCGACCCTCGCCCGGCGGGACCCGGCCACCGGGAAGCTGATGGTATCCGGACAGAAGAGCTACGTCACGAACGGCGCGCTCGCTGGGACCTTCACGGTGGCGGTCGCGACGGAGGGGCTCGGCGACGCCCAGAGCGGCCAGAACCTCCTCGTCCTCGAGCGCGACGACGGCCTCGTCACCGGGGCGGAGGAGCGGAAGCTCGGGCTCCGGGGCTCGTCGACGACGCCCCTATACCTGGACGGCGTCGTCGTGGATCAAGATCGCGTCATCGGCCCGCCGGGCGCGGGCCACCGCGTGCTCGGGCAGGTGCTCGCGTACGGACGTACCGCGATGGCCGCCGGGTGCAGTGGAACGGCGTCGGCCGCGCTCAGGCTCGCCGCGACCCACGTGGCGGAACGGCACCAGTTCGGACGCAGCCTCGCCGCGCAGCCCGTCGTGAGAGCACAGCTCGCGGACATGGCCGCGGCCGTCTTCGCCATGCGGGCGATCGTCGCTGCCACGGTCGCCGTCGAAGGCGACGTAGGCGGGCTCGAGAGGCGCTCTCTCGCGGCCAAGGTCTTTTGTAGTGAAGCCGACTGGAGCGTATGCGACCAGGCACTCCAGCTCCACGGCGGGAGCGGCTACCTCGAGGAGAGCGGGGCGCCGTTGCTCCTCAGGGACGCGCGCATCACGCGAATCTTCGAAGGGGCCAACGACGTCCTCCTGTGCCGCCTCGGCGCCCTCGAGCTCGCTCGACCCGGCGATCTCCATGACGACGCTCCCGAGCTCACAGACGTCGGGACGCTCGCCAGCAACTTGCGTGCAAGCTGGCTCGCCGACGACGGGCTCAAGGTGCTACGGGATCCCGCGCGACTCCACCAGCTGGGCCGACTCGCCGTGCTGCGCGAGGTCGCGGCGGCCGTCGCCGCGCACGATGGCCCCTCGACCGACGCCACGGAGAACACCCGACGCCACGCCCTATCGCGTTTGCGCCACGACGCGCAGGCCCTGGCGCGGGCTCTGCCCGCCCGCGCAACCATCGATCACATCGTTGACCCCCTCCTCGCCACGGTCACCCCATGAAGCTCTTGTTCGTCTACCCACGCTTTGAACGCCACGCCGACAGCCACCCCGAGCTGCGCACGTTCGTCCCGATGAACGAGTACCTCGGGTCGCCTTCCCTCGGGATCGCGACGATGGCGGCCATCACTCCATCCGATTGGGAGCTCGAGTTTCGCGACGATCGCGTGTGCGACGCGGCTCGCCCGACCGACGCGGACCTCGTCGCCCTCTCCTTCTTCACGCCCGCTGCGACCCGCGGCCTCGAGCTCGCGGACTACTTCCGGGAGGCGGGACACACGGTCGTCGCTGGCGGGATATTCCCAACGGCGCTCCCCGACGTGGTCCAACCGCACGTGAGCTCCGTCGTGGTCGGCGAGGGCGAGTCGAGCTGGCCCCAACTGCTCACGGACTTCGCCGCCGGGGCGCTTCGCCCGCGATACACCTGTACGGAGAACGTCGATCTCGCGACATTGCCGCCACCCAACACCAGGCTCTACTTCGACGCCGAGCTCGAGGGCTGGCGCCCAGACGATTATCCCCTCCAGCTCTCGCGGGGATGTTCCCTCGCGTGCCACGCATGCATATTGCCGCGCAGCATGGGCAATTCGTTGCGAGCGTTCCCGATTCATCACGTGATCTCGCAGTTGCACGCGATGGAGGCGGCCGGCAAACGAGCCTGCCTGACCGAAGACACGAGCTGGCTCCCCGGCGCGGGGCGTCGGATCCTCGAGGCGCTGCTCGACTACCTCATCGACCGTGGCGCCGGAGCGACCGTGAGCTATATCGGAACGTCGTTCCCGATGATCCGGACGACCCCCGCCCCGCTCCTCAGGAAGGCGCGAGCTGCCGGCATCGACATGTACTACCTCGTGACGGGGTTCGACCCCATCAGTATGAAGGCCTGGACGGGAGAGCATCCGCGGGCGCTAGAGCGCGCCACTGAGGCCGTACAAATGGCGTTTGACGCGGGCATCGAGCCGTACGCCTCGTTCCTATATGGCAACGACCAGGATAACGAAGGCACGGTCGATCGCGTGCTCGAGTTCTGTGACCGAACCGGGATCCGGAAGGCGGAGTTCGCAGTGGCGACCCCGTATCCGGGTACCCCCAAGTGGTTGCAGCTCGAGCGGGAAGATCGGATCCTGACTCGCGATTGGCGTCGCTACAATGACGCCAACCCGACATTCTACCCCCTGAAGCTGAGCCCCGACCAGGTGGTGGAGGGCTACCTTCGACTCTGGCGCGAGTTCTATGCGCCACGCCGCGCCGCGGTCTCCGCGATGACGGACTATGACCGCATCATCCAGTTCTGAATGAGGGCCGCCGTCGGCCCGCCGAACACGAGAGGCGTCCGCAAGGACGCCTCTCGCGTTGACGCTCCCGCCTGGGCGCGTGGAGGCTTCAGGGTGTGTTGGTGCTACCGGCGGCCGGAGGACGCCCCCGCCCGGGCGCGCCGGTGGCTTCCGGCGGCCCGGTCTCGTCCGGCGCCGGCCCGTCGTCGGCTCGCCTCAGTCAGAGGTTGTGAAGCGATTCCCAGGTCGAGCCGGCGCGCCGCCCGAGGAGTGCCCCGCGGCAATACCTCGTGGTAATTCACGGGAGGTGACGAAGGTCGGCGCAGCATATCGGCGGTGCTGGCGACGAGAGGGGACATCTTCACGCCCCTCAGCTCAACGACGGCGGGAACTGTTCTGCTCGCAAGGCCTCCCGTCGCCCGGCGATCAGGTGCCAGAGCAGCGTTCCGAGGAGCAGCGAGATGAAGATCCCGAGCCAGTAGGAACCCCAATCCGGATAGCTCGCCGTCGTGAAGTTGGCGATCTGCTTCGTCCCGAAGATCGCCGGCGTGAACGGCTCGACCTTGAAGGCGGCCGCAGGGTCGAGCTCGTGCCCGTAGCTGTACATCATGCTCACGAAACGGAAGAGAGCGAACCCGGATATATAGGTCGCCAAGACCGCGAGATCGACGAGCCCGCGGACGTTGCCGATCGCGACGAGCCGCAGCACGAGGAGGGCGAGGAAGCCGAGCGCGAAGGGGATCCAATTGAGATCGATCATGCCCTCCGCCGTGATGTGCCGCATCCCGATGTAGTGGTTGAGGTTGTTGATCTCCGCCAGATCCTGCCCCTCGTGGCCCCCATCGAGCTTGTATGAGTAGATGAGCATGTCGAGGCCCTTCGGATACTGCGGCGCCTGCATGTGGATCTTCCAGAGCGGGGCAGTGAACGAGAGCACGAGCGGCACGATCGACACGAGCAGTATGAGCCGCCCCATGGGCCGCAACGGCTGGTCGAGGAAAGCGAAGAAGCGAGGCATCAGAAGCTTCGGCCATTTCATGGATTCTCTCCAAGGCGCTCCGGCGCCGGTCTCAGACGACATCTCCCCGACGAAAGAGGAGCCCCGCGAGGCCTCCGGCGCCAAGTCCCACGAGCACCGGCCAGCCGAGTCCGAGCACCATGAGGCCGGTCTGACCGAGGTGGGTCGCGAGGTAGAAACCGACGGGCCCGAGGACGCCGAGCTCCGGATCCGCCGAGCCGATGAGGGCGAGCCGCGCCGCCTCGACTGGGTTGACGGCCGCCATCGCGAACACGACGCGGGGAGGGACACGCCACTCGAGCATGGCGCCCACGAGCGCAAAGTCGAGGAGCGCCACGGACCCGAGCCAGAGGACGAGCACCGCGATGGCCGCTTTGGCCTGGCTCTGGGCGATGGTCGTTACGAGAAGCCCGAGCCCAACGAAGGCCGAGAGCAGTGTCGTCCCGACAGCGAGCGCCCGCCCGAGGTAACCCCACGGGATGTTCTGGCCGAGCGCGAGGTTCGCGAACACGGCGATACCAAGGGTCACGACCGCGAGCGGGATGACGAGGACCAGGTAGCGAACGAGCGCCACCGCGATGAAGTAGTCCTGACGAGAGATGGGCTGGCTCAAGATGAGCTCGAGCGAGCCCGAGGCTCGCGCCCCATTGATCACCTGCGCCGTGGCGGAGAGCGCGAGGAGCGGCAAGAGGAGGACGAGGGCGTGCGAGAACGAGAGCAATACCCGCCCCGTGCCAGTAAATCCAACAACGGTCGACTCCCGGAGACCGACCAGGATGAAGGCGCTCGCGAGCAACACGTAGACGACGAGGGTGAAGGCAAGCCAGCGAGAGCGCAGAACCTCAGCGAGCTCTAGACGGACGACCGCCTTGATCGCGCGCGAGCTCATGGCGTACCCACTGGCGCCGTCGGCGCGGGCAAGAGCCCACGCGCGACCAGAGCCTCCCGGGTCGCATGGATCGTGAGCGCGCCGGCGGTACCTTTGGGAACTGCCGCGTAGCCGTAACCCATCGGCGTCGGCTCGTGCGGCAGGAAGCCTACCTCGCTCTCCGGGATCCAGGAGTCACCCTCCGAAGCGTGGAAAAATACCGCTCGGACCGGGCCGACGTGTTGGTCCCGCCACGTGAAGAGGCAGCCCGGGTCGTCGAAGACCTCGAGATCGCCATACTCGTCGCGGAGCTGCGCGGCGAAGGCCGGCTCCCCAACGTGCATGCGGCAGTGGGAGCACGCGATGCGATCCCAGGCGATCGGGGAGGGTCCGTCCTCCGAGCCCCCGGGCGTCGTGAGCCAGAGGAAGATCGACACCGCGCCGACGAGAGCGGCAACTACCACGACGCCGACAGTCAGGCTTCGTCTGCCGTTAACCATCCTCTCTCCCGTGGTGTGTCGGCGTGACAGCGGCGGCGTCATCCGCCGCGCGCACGAGATCGAGCCGCTCGAAGTCGCGCACTACGAGGTTATCGAACGTCCCTTCGTAGCGGGCGAGGAGCGCGGGCAGGATCGCGAGCTTCTCCGCGCGGTCCACCACCTTCATCCACCAGCCCTGGGCGCCGCGCTGGAACCCGCGCTCAACGAGCCAGACGGCCGCGTCGCCGAGCTCCTGGAGGAGGACCTCGATGACGCTCAACTCGCGCTCGGCGAGGTAGTGTGCGGCTCCCCCGTCGTACGCGACGCGTCCGTCGCGGAGCGACACGACATGCTCCACCAAGTGGCGGATCTCCTCGAGCCGATGTGAAGTCAGGAGCAGCGTCGCATCTCCCCGTCGCTCCGCGAAGACCTCGAAGAAGCGAGCCCGCGCGCGTGCGTCGAGGCTCGCTGTGGGCTCGTCCATGAGGAGCAGATCCACGCGCGCGGCGAGGGCGAGGGCGATGAGCGTCTTTTGTTTCATCCCTCCGGACAAGGTCCGGAACCCCTGCCGGGCGACGGCCTCGAGGTCGAAGCCCAGCGCCCTCGCGACCGCGACGACGTCGGTGGGGCGAGCCTCGCGAACGTCGCAGATAGCTCGCACGAGCTCCCCCACCGGCGATGCGACCTGGGGCGCGATCTGCGGGATGTAGGCGATTCTATTCGCGATGCGCCGCGCGCTGCGCGCGTCCGACCGCGACTCCCCGTCGAAGCGGATTTCTCCGCGGATGGCGATGAGCCCCATGATCGCGCGCGTGAGGGTGGACTTCCCCGAGCCGTTGGGACCTACGAGGGCGACGGCGCACCCGCTCGGGATATCGAGCCGGATGTCGCGGAGCGCGTGGACCCTCCCGAAGCGCTTGGAGACGCCGCAGCACTCAACGCGCATCGCGCGCCTCCCAGTCCTTGGTCAGCGCCGCCGCCCGATAATCCAGAGGTGCCGGCACCATCCGGGGCGTCGGATCGGACAAGATCAGGGGAGGCGCCAGGAGCGGCGCGATGTGCGTCACGGCGTCCATCATCCAGAGCGCGGGTGTGCCCGTCAGGAAGGCGAGTTCGGGCTTCCGCTGAACGAGTTCCCCCGAGAGGCTCCGAAGCTCGTAGGGGATGTCGCCAACACCGTCGCCGTCGAGATCATAGCCCTGATAGTCGTCGAAGTGGTTGCCCCGCCACGTGACTGCGCGTGCGTGTCCGTTGCCGTCGACCCGCACCTGGGCGCGGTTATCGCGGAAGCTATTGTCTTGAAAGAGGTTCCTATCTTCGCTGGAGTGGAAGACGATCGCGGTCTCCCCGAAGCCTATGAGGTTATTGCTGAAGATGTCGCGGTCGGACTCTTGGAGCGGCGTCGTGTCGAGATAGAGCCCGATCGTGTTGTCTAGCAGCGCGTTGCCCGCGACCGTCAAGTTGCCGCACTCCTTCATGCCGAGCCCCATCCCCGCCGGGCCGCTCGCGCCGATGATGCTGTTCCCACGCACGACGACGTCGCGGCTATACATGAGGAAGATGCCGACGACGTTATTGAGGAGTTGGTTCCCCTCGATGACGTTGTCGTGCGAGTACATGAGGTGCGTCCCATAGCGCCCGTCCGTGACCAGGTTGCCGATGATGCGGTTATGGGTCGCGTACCACACGACGACGTCTCGCCCGGCGAGGACGCGGTTCGACTCGACAAGGGAGTCGCGGGTCTCCCAAAGGCGTATGGGGTCGCCGCGCTGCCCGATCGGCCCCTCGGTGAGTCCATGGATCTCATTGTTCTTCAAAGTGATCTTGCTCGCCTTCTCGACCAGGAGGCCGAACACGGCGTTTCTCACCAACAGCCCCTCGGCGCGGACGTCGTGCCCCGTGATGTGGAGCGCGGCGTCGAGGACATCGAAGCGCCCGCCGCTGCCGTCGATCGTGAAGCCCATGATCTGGATGTCCGAGCCATCGACGGCGATGGTGGTACCGACCCCTCGTGACAGGACGACGGCGTCCGCGGGGCCCCATAGGGTCGCGCTCCTGGTGATCGAGATGGGGCCTACATAGTCACCCGACACGAGGCAGAGCGTGCCTCGCTCCGGGAGGGTGTCGATCAGCGGCTGAAGCGCCGCGCCCGCGGTGGCGGTCGTGTCACAGCGGGCGGGTCGCTCCGGAGCGCTCCGCGTCGCGGGCGGTAGGTCGGTGGTCGGGAGCCGCGGGGAGGGAGCGCCCCCGCAGGCGGCCGCGGCGAGGACCCCCGCGACTCCGAACAGCGAGGCCGCGGCGACGACCAGACGCGTCTGGGTCTCGAGGCGACCCGCGCCTCGAGGTCCCGACGCCCGCGCGCGCGCCGCGAGAGCCCGCTGGCCGAAGGTCGTCATGATTCCAGACTCCTCGCTACTCGCTACCCGGCGCGGGCGCATCGGGAGTCGGCGCGTCGCCAGGCGCCGGCGCGTCGCCAGGTGCCGGCGCGTCGCCAGGCGCCGGCGCGTCGCCAGGTGCCGGCGCGACGCCTGGCGCCGGCGCGCCACCTTCCTTGGGCTCGACGAGCAGGTAGCCCGCCATCTCGAGGTGGAGCGCTGAGCAGAACTCGGTGCAGTACATCGGGAAGACGCCGGGCACGTCGGCCACGAACGACGCGTTCACGTGTTTGCCGGGCTCGAGGCTCTGGTGCACGTTGTAGAGATCGATGGTGAAGCCGTGGGTCGCGTCGTGCGCCTGCTCTACGTTCGTGATGTGGAGGTGGACGGTGTCTCCCTCCTTCACGCGGATGATGTCCGGCGTGAAGTGGCTCCGCACCGCCGACATGAAGACGTGGACCCCGTCGGCGCGCCGTTCGATGCGCTCCTTTCCGGCCGTGACCGTGTCGGGATCGTGCTGGGCCGTGACGGGGTTGACGCCCGCCGGCTTGTAGATGTCCTCGGGGTGGAGCTTGTCGGCCTTGATGATCTGTGCGTAGTGCGGCTCACCGAGCGGAAGAGGCATGTCATAGAGGAGCTGCATCTGCGAGCCACTCACGTCCACGAGCTGGAAGTTCTGCGGCAGCAGCGGCCCGACCGGCTGAAAGCGATCGATGGCCCATTTGTTCATCGCAACCAGGTACTTACCGTCGGGCGAAACGGTGTCGCCTTCGGCCGCCGCGATGTGCCCGACATTGTAGTGCACCGGGATCTTGTCGATGACCTTCAGATCCTTGACGGACCACCGGACGACCGCCGACTCGAGGAAGAGCGACGTAAGCGCCATGCCGTCGCCGATGTACTGCGTATGGAGCGGGCCGAGGCCGAGCTCCACCTGTCCATCGATGCTGTCCTTGAACGACAGAATCGGCACACCGTAGCGGTCTTTGGCCTCGAATTTCTTCTGGTCGATCTGGGCCTTGATCTTTGCGAACGAGTACACCGTACCGTGCGTGTCGAGCTTACCGGCGACGACCATCTGCGAGCCGTCCGGCGTCACGTCGACCCCGTGCGGGCTCTTCGGCTCCCCCACGAAGTAGAGGAGGCCCTCGGAGAGAGAGACGTCGAGAGGAATGACCCGCATCCCGGCGATCTCTTTCGTCTTTCCGGCCATGCCGGCGACCTCTGCCGCCCGCCGCCACGGGATGATGTGCATGTAGTCCATGTCATTCTGGGACGCACCGGACTCGAGCGGCGGTCGTCCTTCGAGAGTACCTCCAATGGAGAGCTCCGTGTTGAGGGAGTTCAAGAACACCCAACCGTCGCTGACGAGCTTCCCGGCGTCCGTGAGATCCTGCATGTACGGCGGGAGCTCCATCGCGAACGACTTCGCGCGATCGATACGGCCCTTCTCTCGATCGAACTTCCAGAAGATGACGGCTCCCTTGTAGTCCTCGGCGTAGCGCTCGATGGGAGCGTAGCCGCCACCGAGGGGTGCCGGGTACTGGGCGCCCTCGACCACGTACTCGGTGTTGGGCGTGACGAATGTGCCGCCATGATCCGACTGGATGAGCCCGCTCATCACGATCTGCTTCGTAGCGAAGTCCTTCAGATCGATGACAGCGATGCGGGCGTTCGCCTTGTCGTTGATGAAGAGGAACTGTCCGTCGTAGTCGCCATTGGTCTCCGAGAGGGCGGGGTGGTGGGAATCGCCCCACGAGAGCGTCCGACCGTCGCGCTGCCCCGCCGCGAGGATGGTGTTGGTCTCGTCTCCGTAGCCGTAACCTTGCCACGGCTCTGGCGTGAAGACCGCGATGTACTTCAGAATGCGCATACTCGGGATGCCGATGACGAGCACCTGCCCGCTCTGACCACCCGACGCAAACATGATGTACGGGTCGTGGACTCCGGTCGGCGTGTAGGTCTTCAGCGCGGCGCTGACGTTGCTCTCATCGAGCCCCCGCTCCTTCATGAGGTCGTTCAGCGAGGCGCTCACGCCCGCGCCGCCCCCGTCCTCATTCGGCCCGGAGTTACACGCCGCGCCGCTGAGCAGCGCGATCGCGGCGAGAGCGCGAGCGAGGCGCCGACGGTGATGAAGCGGGAACGGCAGAGGTGAGTGTCGCATATCATAAGCTCCTTTCAGTTGGAGAACGGCGACTAGCGCGAGCGCTGTTCGATTGTCGGTGGTGTCGCCGTCTGGGCGCCCCCGTGCCGGGGGTCGCCGTACTTCTATCGACCGAGTCTGCGAACGAGTTGTCGCAGCGCGACGACGACGCTGTCCTTGCTCTGGAGGTCCGGGTTCGCCGGCATGGCGGCACTCTTGCCCACCGCCGATCCGCCGAACTTGATGATCTTCTCGATGTGCTCGTCCGTGACGCTCTGCTGCCAGGCGTGATCGGTGAAGTTGCGAGGCTTCGGATCGAGCGCGGCCGAGCCGGGGCCGTCACCCTGGCCACGCTCGCCATGGCAGGTGACGCAGCGCTCGGAGAAGATCTGGTTGGCGGTGATGGCCGCCCTGCGCTCCTCAGCTGACTTGGGAGCGGTGGCGGCGCTCTCGTCGCTTTTTCCGCCGCAGGCCGCGACACCAGTGAATGCGAGGGGCGCGACCGCCACGAGCGCGATGAGGAGGTGATGGGGAGAACGAATCATGAGAACTTCCTTCTTGTCTATCAGCTGGCCGCGAGAGGCGACCCGAACCTCTAGAAGCTATAGTCGTCACACCTCGTCCCTGGCTCTCCAGGCATGGCGCGGCTGGAGTGCAGAGGCGCGAACACGCCCTCGACGATGCCGACGATGTCGGGGCACGTCAATCTGTTGTGTCACCGCTCCGGCGGGATGAGAACATGGTCGATGACGTGGATGATCCCGTTCTCGGCCGAGATGGATGCGAGGATCTTCGCGCCGTTCACGGTGACCTGGCCGTCTTTCACCCCCATCGTGACTTTCCCACCGTTCGCCATCGCGACGAGCTGTCCGTCGTGGAAAGACGACTGCTGGAGCGCCGACGTCGTGACGTGATACTTCAGCAGCTCCCGGAGCTTGTCCACGTTCTCGGGCTTCATCAGGCTCTTCACCGTGTCCGGCGGAAGGGCGGCGAACGCCTCGTTGGTCGGGGCGAAGACGGTCAACGGGCCCGACGCCGCGACCGACGTGACATAGTCAGCCGCCTTCACGGCGGCGATCAGGGTCGTGTGGTCCTTCGAGGCGGTGGCCAAGCTAACGATGTTCGTGTCACTCAGTGGTGGCACGTTCGACGCGGGCTTCGCGGCCACCTGCGTCGCCGCCGGTGAGGGCTCGGCCTCCTTGGCTCCGCACCCGAGAAGGGCCGACACCGTGTAAAAGAGAAGTGCGGGGTAACGGATCATGAGTTTCCTCGGTTCAACATGGACGAGCGTCAGTTCCCGACGGCGGGGCACCCCGGAAGCAAATTTCGCGCCATCTTCCGGAGGGCGCAGTTGGTGCAGGTCCCTTAGGGAAGGGGGCGAGAATGCACTGCCGGAGGTGCCACTTGCCACACCACCAGCCGCGCTCTCGCGGACGACGCAGCACGCCCCCGAAGGCCCGGCTCGGAACCCCAGCAGCGCCACCGTCACGAGGCGACGGACGTCAGTCGCCCTGCAGATGCGCCTCGAGGAACCAGAGGTGCTTGTCGGCGCCGCGCGAGACCTCGGTGAGGACGTCGGCCGTGTCGGCGTCGCCGAGCTCGGTCGCGCGGTCGATGCTCGCGCGGATGGTCTTGCCGAACGCGGCGAGCCGCGTCGAGAGCGCGTCGACGTGGTCGCGCCCGCGGACGAGGCGCGACTCGTAGGGGGCGAGGCGCGTGCGGTGCGCGACACCCGCGAGGGTGCCGTCCGCGAGGCCGCCGAGCTGCACGGCGCGCTCGGCGAGGAGATCGACCCACTCCGCGGACGCAGCGTAGACCTGGTCGAAGAGCTCGTGGAGCTGCCGGAAGTGCGGCCCCTTCACGTTCCAGTGCGCCTGCTTCGCCTGGAGCGACAGGTGGATGGCGTCGGCGAGCTCACCGTTCAGGAGGTCGACGATCGCGGCGCGGGTGGTCTCGGGGAGGTCGTTCTTCGTCGGGATCATGGGGAGTCCTCGGTGGGGCATCGTCACTCTCTCGCGAGGGTGTGTCTTTTGGCACTATCGGTTCAGACCCGCACGGGTAGCCGCCGCGCACCCCACGAACCCGGGCGCTCCTCGAAGACGCCGGCGATCGGCGTCGCGCAGTCGGGGCAGCGACCGCCGTCGAGGCGGTAGCTCCGGAGCTCGTACCAGTCGCGCTGGATGGCGACCGCGTCGCAGCCGGGGCAGCACGTCGCGTCGCCCTCGAGGTCGTGCACGTTGCCCGTGTAGACGTAGCGGAGGCCGTGGCTCCGCGCGATGGCGCGGGCCCGCGTGAGCGTCGCCGGCGGCGTGCGCGGCGTGTCGCCCATGCGGTAGTCCGGGTGGAACGCCGAGAAGTGGAGCGGCACGTCGGGGCCGAGGTGTTCGGCGAACCAGGCGGCGAGCTGGTTCAGCTCGGCGTCGCTGTCGTTCTGGCCGGGGATGAGGAGCGTCGTCACCTCGAACCAGACGTCCGTCTCGTGCCGCAGCCAGCGGAGCGTCTCGAGGACCGGGCCGAGCGCCGCGAAGCAGATCTTCTCGTAGAAGGCGTCGGTGAACGCCTTGAGATCCACGTTGGCGGCGTCGACGTGGCGGAAGAAGTCGGCCCGCGCGGCCTCGGTGATGTAGCCGGCCGTGACGGCGACGGTTCGGAGACCCGCCTCGTGGCACGCGATGGCCGTGTCGATGGCGTACTCGGCCCAGATCACCGGGTCGTTGTAGGTGAAGGCCACCGACCGCGCGCCGGCGCGCTGGGCGGCCGCGGCGATGTCCCCGGGCTCGGCCAGCGCCGAGAGGCGCGCCACCTCGCGCGACTTCGAGATGTCCCAGTTCTGGCAGAACTTGCAGCCGAGGTTGCAGCCGGCCGTACCGAACGAGAGCACCGGGGTCCCGGGGAGGAAGTGGTTCAGCGGCTTCTTCTCGATGGGATCGACGCAGAAGCCGGTGCTCTTGCCCCAGGTCGAGAGCACGAGCCCGTCCTCGTCGGCCTCGCGCACGAAGCAGAACGCCTTCTGGCCCGGCCGCAGGCGGCAATGCCGCGGGCAGAGGTCGCACTGGACGCGCCCGTCGTCCAGACGGTGCCAGTAGCGCGCGCGATAGGGAGCGGGAGGGGCCATGACGGCCGAAACCATGCGCCCCGGCGCCGCGATTTCAACCGCCGCGACGCCGCCCGCAGGTCAGACCATGCGCGAGTAGAGTGGCCCCTCCGGCGCCTTCGTCTGGAGATAGCGGTCGAAGACGGCGGCGACGTTGCGGACGAAGAGCTGGCCGAGGGGCGACACGCGCACGCCGTCGGCGGCCGTGGCCTCCGCGAGCGGCGCGAGGTCCTCGCTGGCGGCGAGCGTCGCGAGCTCGGGCCCGAAGAGGTCCGCCACGCCGGCGCCGAAGCGCCGCCGCAGCGCGGCGTCGTCGAGCCGGAAGCGGCACATGAGCTCGTGGATCGCGTAGCGGCGGACCTCGTCGTCGTCCGAGAGGCGGAGCCCCCGCGCCGTGGCGAGCCCGCCGCCGTCGATGGCCTTGTTGTAGGCGTGGAGGCTGCGCGTGTTCTGGATGTAGGCGCCGCCGATGTCGCCGATGGCCGAGACGCCGAAGGCGACGACGTCGCGCACGCGCATCGCCGTGTACCCCTGGAAGTTGCGGCGGAGGCGCCCCTCGCGCTGCGCGACCGCGAGCTCGTCGGACGGGAGCGCGAAGTGGTCCATGCCGATGGCCTCGTAGCCGGCGTCGAGGAACGCCTTCCGCGCGTCGCAGAAGAGCGCGATCTTGGCGTCGCGGTCGGGCATCTCGCTCGCCTCGAAGGCGGCCTGATGCGGCTTCGCCCAGGGCACCCACGCGAAGCTGTAGAGCGCGACACGGTCGGGGCGGAGCCCGATGACCCGCGCGACGGTGCGCGCGAAGCTCGCGGCCGTCTGGCGCGGGAGACCATAGATGAGGTCGAGGTTCACGCTGTCGTAGCGCGCGGCGCGGGCGGCGGCGACGAGCTCCTCGACGCGCTCGGGCGGGCACACGCGCCCGACGCGCTCCTGCACGGCGGGATCGAAGTCCTGGACGCCCATCGAGAGGCGGTTGATGCCGATCTCGCGCCAGCGCGCGAGGCGCTCGGGGGTCGCGTGCCGCGGGTCGGCCTCGATGGCGACCTCGGCGTCCGGGGCGAGCTCGAAGTGCTCGCGGAAGAGGTCGAAGAGGGCCGCGAGCTCGTCGTCGGCGTAGGCGTTCGGGGTGCCGCCGCCGAGGTGGAGCTGCGAGACGAGGCGGCGGTCCGGCAGGTGGCGGACGACGCGGGCGATCTCCTCGGCGAGGCGCGCGAGGTAGCGGGCGCGCGTCTGCGCGCTCCGGCTCACCGTGACGTTGCACCCGCAATAGGTGCAGAGCGCCTCGCAGAACGGGAGGTGCGTGTAGACGCTGAGCGCCTCGCCCGGGCGCTGAGCGTTCGCCCGCGCGAGCGCGGCCACGTAGTCGGCCTCCGAGAAGCCGTCGCCGAAGCGGTCGGCCGTCGGGTAGCTCGTGTAGCGCGGGCCGGGGCGGTCGTACGCGTTGAGGAGTTCGGGGGTGAGCTCGGGGAGCGCGGCTGGTGCGGTCGTCATCATGGCCGCTGACCTGAGCAAGGGGTGTGCCAGGAGGCCCACCCGGGCGCGGGGGGGCACGCGCCGGCCCCGTTCAGGAAAGTTGTCGCCCCTGGATCCGGTGATAGCCTCCAGGCCTCGGGCGAAACCGCTCAAAGAGAGTGTGCCATCTAGCACACTGCCGCCCGACGCTCTCTCCCATCGCCGCCTCAACACAGCCACTGGGGCTCCTCTGCGCCACCTTCCCCTCGCTGGCACATGTCTTGCGAGGGGCACCGCCGTCACCCAGCCGTGACACCGGAGCCTCTCCTCTTGAACGACGCGTCCAACCCCACGAGCTGCCCGCACTGCCAGACCCCGGTCGAGGCGGGCGCACCGACGGCGCCCTACTGCTGCCAGGGCTGCCGCGCGGCGCACGCGCTCCTGACGGAGCGTGGGCTCGAGCGCTTCTACACGCTCGGCTGCGGCATCGCGAACCCGACCGGCGGCGACGAGGCCGGCGCCCCGCTCGCCTGGCTCGAGCCGCTCGTCGAGCGCGCGCGCCTCGCGGGTCGCGAGGGGCGCGTCTCGGTGACGATGGACGTCCAGGGCATCCACTGCGCCGCGTGCGTGTGGCTCATCCAGACGCTCTTCTCGCGCGCCGCGGGCTCGGTCCGCGCCGACGTGAACCCCGGCGTCGGGCGCGTGACGCTCACCTTCGAGGACGGCGTCTTCGACCTCGCGGCGTTCGTGACGGATCTCGCGCAGGTCGGCTACCGCATGGGCCCCCCGCTCAAGGCCGCGCACGCCGCGAGCGACGGGCTCGGCGTGAAGCTCGGCGTCTCGGTGGCGCTCACGATGAACGTCATGATGCTGTCGTTCGCGGGCTACTTCGGGCTCGACCCCACCGAGGAGCCCGGCATCGCCGCGCTCTTCGGCTGGGCGAGCGCCGCGCTCACGACGGTGGCCGTGCTCGTCGGGGGCCCGGTCTTCTTCCGCGCCGCCTGGGGCGCGCTCCGCCGCCGCGCGCTCCACCTCGACGTGCCGATCGCGCTCGGGATCCTGCTCTCGTGGGGCGGCTCGCTCTGGCTCTTCGCCACCGAGGGCGCGGACGCCGCCTACTTCGACACCACGACGACCTTCATCACGCTGATGCTGGTCGGGCGCTTCCTGCAGCAGCGCTACGTCGAGCGCAGCCGCCGGATCCTGCTCGCCGACTCCGGGCTCGAGGGGCTCCGCGTGCGGACCGTCGGGCTCGCGGGGGAGATCGCGCTCACCCCGGTCACCGAGGTGCTGTGCGGCACGCGCCTGCTCGTCGCCCCGGGCGAGCTCGTCCCGGTCGACGCGACGCTCGAGGAGGACGGCGCCGACTTCGGTCTGGCCTGGATCTCCGGTGAGTCGGACCCCGTCGCGTTCGCCCCGGGCGGGCTCGTCCCGGCCGGCGCCCACCTGCTCGGCGGGGCCGCGCGGCGCCTCGTGGCCGCGCAGGGCTTCGGCGAGTCGGCCGTGCACGACCTGCTCGCGCCGAAGAGCGGCGCGGACGTCACCGAGAGCGACCCCTTCTGGCACCGGCTCGCCACGGCGTACGTCGTGGGGGTGCTCGTCGCGGCCGCCGTCGCGCTCATCGCGTGGTGGGGTGCTGGGCCCGAGCGCGCCGTGCAGGTCGCCATCGCCGTCCTCGTCGTGACCTGCCCCTGCGCCATCGGCCTCGCGACGCCGCTCGCCTACGAGCTCGCCCACGCGCGGCTCCGCGCGGGCGGCTTCTTCGTGCGGCGCCTCGACCTGCTCGACCGCCTGCGGCGCGTCCGGCAGGTGTTCTTCGACAAGACCGGCACCGTCACGCTCGGCGCGCTCGAGCTCAAGGGCGGGGCCGCGGCGTTCGACGGGCTCGACGCGGCGGCCGTCGCGGCGCTCGGCGACATGGTCGCGCGCTCGAACCACCCGAAGAGCCGCGCCATCCTGCGCGCGCTCGAGGCGAGCGGCGCCGTCCCTCACCTCCGTGAGGGGGTCATCGTGGAGGAGCGCGCCGGCCAGGGCCTCCATCTCGCCGACGGCGGCGCGACCTGGCGCCTCGTGGCCGACCCCGACGCGCCGGCCGACGCCGCCGAGCGCGCGCTCGTGCTGTCGCGCGATGGCGAGATCCTGACGCGCTTCCTCTTCGTCGAGTCGCTCCGGCGCGACGTGCGCGGCGAGGTCGAGCGGCTGACGGCCGACGGCGTCGCCGTGTGGCTCGTGAGCGGCGACGCGCCGGCGCGGGTGCGCGAGGCGGCGCTCGCCCTCGGGATCCCGCCGGAGCGGGCGCGCGCGGGGCTCTCACCGGCCGACAAGGCGGCGCTCGTGACCGCCGAGGACGGCGGGCGCGCCGACACGCTGATGATCGGCGACGGCCTCAACGACGCGCCGGCGTTCGCCGCGGCCGCGTGCGCCGGGACGCCCGCCATCGACCGCCCCACGCTCCCCGAGCGCGCAGACTTCTTCCTCATGACGAGCGGGGTCGGCCCCATCGGCGAGGCGCTCGCGCTGTCGCGGCGCCTGCGCGCGACGATCGTCCGGAACCTCGGGGTGGCCGTCGCCTACAACGCCGCCGGCATCGGGCTCGCGCTCGCGGGCGCGCTCTCGCCGGTCGCCTGCGCCGTGCTCATGCCGCTCTCCTCGCTCCTCACCATCGCGCTGACGCTGCTCTCGCTCGCCCGGAAGGCGCCGGCGCGGGCTCGCCGGCAGACGCTCATGAACCAGCTCGGGCTCGCGGAGGTCCGCTCTTGAACGCCCTCTACCTCACCGTGTTCGTGAGCTTCGTGCTCGCGGCGCTCGGGATCCTGCTCTTCCTGCACAGCGCGTCCAACCGGACGCAGGACCACATCGAGAGGTTGGCGCTCCTGCCGCTCGATGACGACGACCGACCGGCGCCGATGGGCGACGCCGAGCTGCCTTCTGACGACAAGATGGGTGACGAACAATGAGCGACGTCAGACAAGTCACATTCACCTACAATGATCGGATTGTCCGACACTTCATATGGGCCACCATCATCTGGGGCCTCGTCGGTATGCTGGTGGGCGTCTACATCGCCTTCACGATGGCGTTCCCCCAGCTGAACATCGGCGAATACTTCACGTTCGGGCGGTTGCGCCCGCTGCACACGAACGCGGTCATCTTCGCGTTCGTGGGCAATATGATGTTCGCGGGCGTCTATTACTCGACCCAGCGCCTGACGAAAGCGCGCATGGCCTCGGATCTCTTGAGTAAGATCCACTTCTGGGGCTGGCAGCTCATCATCGTGTCGGCGGCGATCACCCTGCCGCTCGGCATCACGACGAGCAAGGAGTACGCGGAGCTCGAGTGGCCGATCGACATCGCGATCGCGCTCGTGTGGGTCGTCTTCGCCATCAACTTCTTCTGGACGCTCGCCAAGCGCCGCGAGAAGCACCTCTACGTCGCCATCTGGTTCTACATCGCGACGATCATCACGGTCGCGGTGCTCCACATCGTGAACAGCCTGGCGCTCCCGGTGCTCGCGGGCATCAAGAGCTACAGCATCTACGCCGGCGTCCAGGACGCGCTCGTCCAGTGGTGGTACGGCCACAACGCCGTCGCCTTCTTCCTGACGACGCCCATCCTCGGCATCATGTACTACTTCCTGCCGAAGGCGGCGGGGCGGCCGGTCTACTCCTACCGGCTGTCCATCGTGCACTTCTGGGCGCTCGTCTTCCTCTACATCTGGGCGGGCCCGCACCACCTCCTCTACACGTCGCTCCCCGACTGGGCGCAGTCGCTCGGCATGATCTTCTCGCTCATGCTGTGGGCGCCGAGCTGGGGCGGCATGATCAACGGCCTCCTCACGCTCCGCGGCGCGTGGCACCTGCTCCGCACCGAGCCCGTCATCAAGTTCCTCATCGCGGGCGTCACGTTCTACGGCATGGCGACCTTCGAGGGGCCGCTCCTCTCCATCAAGGCCGTCTCGGCGCTCGGGCACTACACCGACTGGATCATCGGCCACGTCCACACCGGCGCCCTCGGCTGGAACGGCCTCATGGCCGCCGGCATGATCTACTGGCTCGTGCCGCGCCTCTGGGGCAAGCCGCTCGCCTCGAAGTCCATGGCGAACACGCACTTCTGGCTCGCCACCATCGGCATCCTCCTCTACGCCATCTCGATGTGGACCTCCGGCATCAGCCAGGGCCTCATGTGGCGCGCCCTCACCGATGACGGCGCCCTCATGTACCCGAGCTTCGTCGAGACGACGGGCACCATCTGGCCGATGTACATCGTCCGCGGCGTGGGCGGCACGCTCTACCTCGCCGGCTTCGTGCTCCTCTTCATCAACGTCTTCAAGACGGTGCGCGGCGGGAAGGCGACGGACGTGACCGTCACGGTCACCGAGCACGCCCCCGAGCCGAAGGTGCCGTGGCGCACGGTGGCCCTCCACCCGGCGCTCGTCCTCACCTACCTCGGCATCCTCGTGTCGCTCCTCTTCTTCATGGCCGACATCACGGGCGCGGTCATCTCCCTCGGCCTCATCGTGCTCCTCTTCATCGGCGGCCTCGCGGCCTCCGGGCGCAAGGTGCGCGGCCACGGCGAGGGCCTCCACCGCCTGCTCGAGGGCAAGCCCCTCCTCTTCACGGTGCTCGTGACGCTCGCGATCCTCGTCGGCGGCGTGGCGGAGCTCATCCCGACGATGGCCATCAAGGACGCGGTCCCGAAGGTCAGCGACACGCAGCTCATCGCGACGCCGTACACGCCCCTCGAGCTCCTCGGGCGCGACATCTACGTGCGCGAGGGCTGCTACGTGTGCCACAGCCAGCAGATCCGCCCCTTCGTGAGCGAGGTGCTGCGCTACGGCGACGCGAGCACGGCGACCGAGTCCATCTACGACCACCCGTTCCAGTGGGGGTCGAAGCGGACCGGGCCCGACCTCGCGCGCGTCGGTGGCAAATACCCGAACCTCTGGCACATGCAGCACATGATCGACCCCCGCATCCTGCAGGAGGACTCGATCATGCCGTCGTACGCCTTCATGGCCGAGAACACGATCGACATCGACGACACGGCCATCAAGATGAAGGCGATGCAGACGCTCGGCGTGCCGTACACGAACGACCAGATCGGGCTCGCGTCGCGCTTCGTGGAGATCCAGGGGCGTCAGATCGCCGACGACCTCGCGTCGCAGGGCGAGGAGATCGCCTGGGACAGCGAGCTGGTCGCGATCATCGCGTTCCTGCAGCGCCTCGGGAAGCAGCCCGCGGACCCGCTCGGGGACCTCATCAAGCCGGCGAACGGCGAGGTGTCGTCCGCGAACGCCCACGTGCCCTTCGAGCGCACGGTCCCCGGCGCGCCGCGCCTCAACGTCCAGGCTCCGGCCCACTGAGCGCGAGGACTACGACATGTTCAGAGAAGTGATGCAGCACAACACGATCGTGGATCTCCCGATCATCGCGCTCTTCCTCTTCATCGCCATCTTCCTGCTCGTCGTCGCGCGGATCTGGCTCAAGGGAAAGAACGACCCCACCCACGCTCACATGGCGCAGCTCCCGCTGTCCGACGGCGATGACGCGCCCTTCGAGACGACCCCCACGGACGAGGACGGAGGCCGCCATGTCTGACAAGTTCCAGGACGTCGAGACCGACCACGAGTACGACGGCATCAAGGAGTTCGACAACCCGCTCCCGGGTTGGTGGCTCGCGACCTTCGCCATCACGACGCTGTTCGCGATCTACTACTGGTTCGCGTACCACACGCTCCCGGCGGAGGGGTCGTTCGCGAACCACTACGCCGAGCTCGCGGACTTCAACGCGAAGGTCGCGGCGAACGCCGTCAGCGAGGAGGACCTCATCGCGGTGGCGCAGGATCCGGCGGCGGTCGAGCGCGGTCACAAGACGTTCACCACGTTCTGCGCGAGCTGCCATGGGCAGCAGGCGCAGGGGCAGATCGGCCCGAACCTGACCGACGCGTACTGGCTCTACGGCGGCCAGCCGAAGGACATCTGGACGACGATCAGCTTCGGCCGGACCGTGAAGGGCATGCCCGCGTGGCGGCCGACGCTCGGTGACGCCAAGGTCAACGAGGTCTACGCGTACGTGGCGTCGATCCGGAACACCAACGTCGCGGGGAAGGCCCCGCAGGGCACCGACGAGAACGGCAACAGCCCGCAGTAGGGCACCCGGAGGCGCGCGCGCCGCGGTGGCGCGCGCGTTCTCCGCCGATGAAGCTCAACGCCGGCCAGCCCCCGGCGCGGTCCGAGGAGAGGCGCCATGGCGCACAAGGACGACTCACCCAACCTCGACACCCTGTCGATGCTCGACGAGAAGGGCAGGCGGCACTACGTCTACCCGGCGGACGTGAAGGGCCGCTGGAGCCGGCTCAAGCCCTGGGTCTACACGGTCCTCATCGCGATCTACGTGGCCCTGCCGTTCGTGCACATCAACGGCCACCCGGCCGTGCACATCGACATCCCGGACCGCCACTTCTTCCTGTTCGGCGCGACCTTCAACTCGCAAGACTTCTACCTGATGTTCTTCGTGCTCTCGGGCATCGGGTTCTCCCTCATCGTGGTCGCCGCGCTCTGGGGGCGCCTCTGGTGCGGCTGGGCGTGCCCGCAGACCGTCTTCCTCGACGGCGTCTTCCGGCGCATCGAGCGCTGGATCGAGGGGCCGGCGGCGAAGCGGAAGCGCCTCGCCGAGGGGCCGATGACCGGCGAGAAGTTCGCGCGGAAGGCGCTGAAGCACGCGATCTACCTCGTCCTCGCCGTGGTGATCAGCCACGTCTTCCTCGCGTACTTCACCTCGGTCGACAAGCTCGGCGCCATGATCACCGAGGGCCCGGCCGAGCACATGGGCACCTTCTTCTGGGCCGTGCTCTTCACGGCCATCATCTACGGCAACTTCTGGTGGTTCCGGGAGCAGCTCTGCATCGTGATCTGCCCCTACGGGCGGCTCCAGTCGGTGCTCCAGGACGAGGACACCATCAACGTCCAGTACGACCACCGCCGCGGCGAGCCGCGCGGCAAGGCGAAGAAGGAGGGCGTCGGCGACTGCGTCGACTGCGGGCGCTGCATCGCGGTCTGCCCGACGCGTATCGACATCCGCAACGGCCACCAGCTCGAGTGCATCGGGTGCAGCTACTGCATCGACGCGTGCGACGAGATCATGGTGAAGCTGAACCGCCCGAAGGGGCTCATCCGCTACGACTCGCAGCGCATGATCGACGACGGCAAGCGCCGCTTCTGGCGGCCGCGCGTGTTCATCTACATCGTCGCCGGGCTCGTGGGGCTCACGGTCGCGACGATCGTGATGAGCCGGAACGACCCGTTCGAGGCGAACCTCTTCCGCAACCAGGGCGCGCCCTACAGCGTCCACGACGGGATCGTCGAGAACAGCGCGCGCATCCACGTCGTGAACAAGCGCGCGAGCTCCACCACGTTCCATGTAACCGTCGACCCCGAGTGGGCCGATCACGTCCTGCTCCCGCAGCGAGAGGTTACACTCGAGACGTTCAAGGATTTCAACTTCCCTGTGATGCTCGAGATCCCGGTGGCAGAGTATCGGTATAAGATGACGGTCGTTGTGAAGGTCACGGACAGCGCTTCAGGCGTGTCCGAGGACGTGCCCATCCAGGTCCTGGGCCCCCTTCACCCCCCCAAGGCCGACTCAGGCAAGGAGCGCTGAGCCATGTGGCAGAAGCTGCGCCAGATCCACCCCGCGTGGGCCATCTTCGGGATGTTCGGCCTCCTCCTGGTCGCCAACGCCGTGATGCTCGTCATCGCGACGAACAACGAGCCGGAGCTCGTCCCGACCGGCGCGAAGAAGCCGGTCGTCACCCTGCAACACCCCGCCCCGGGGACGCCGACGCTCGGCGCCCACCCGGGGCAGACCATCTCCGCGCCACGCGTCGGAGGTGACCATCCGTGAGTGAGGCCGCTGCCGGTGCCTACGCCCAGCTCCTATCCGTCGGGCTCGTGTGGATAAGCTTCCACTGCGCCGGGATGTGCGGGCCGCTCCTCGTCGGGTTCGACGTGAGCGGCGCCGCCAGGGGTTGGTCGGTTCCCAAGGGCGCCGGCGCGATCTTGCTCTACCAGTCCGGGCGCGCCGTCACGTACGTCGCGCTCGGTGCGCTCGCCGGGACCATCGGCGTCGGGCTGGAGTACGCCATTGGCCCGGCGGGCGCCGTTTTTTCACTGATCTTCGGGGGGGCGGTGCTCTTGTACGCGCTCCGCCCGAAGCGGCAGGTCGCGCGGCGCGTGACGACCCGCCTCGAGCAGCGCGCGGCGGCCGCGTCCGGGGAGCCCGCCCCGCGCGAGCCGCTCATGGACCGCGTGGCGCGCGCGCTACCGCGCCTCCTGCACCCGATCGCGGCGACGCCGGGGATCGGGCGCACGTTCCTGCTCGGCGCCGTGATGGGGCTCCTGCCCTGCATGATCGTCGGGTGGGCGATCGGCCTCGCCGCGACGACGGCCTCGCCGCTGCACGGGGCCGGCGTCATGCTGCTCCTCGTGCTCATGACGACGCCGGTGCTGCTCGGCGTGACGCTCCTACCGCGCGTCCTCCGGCGCCTGCGCGTACCGCACCTGCAGCGGATCCTCATGGGGATCTCCGGCGTCTGGCTCCTCATGGTCGGGCTCGCCGGGCTCAAGGTCATCTCGCACCTGCACCTGCCCATCGAGCTCTTCGGCGACCACTACCAGATGATGCTCTGGTAGCGCCCGCTTCGTGGAGGCCGACCCGCGCCGTAGTAAGCTCCTCGAACACCGGAACAGGGAACGAGGAGCGCTCCATGGGAACACGTGCCGTCGCCGCGCTGCCGCTTTGTCTCCTCCTCGCGTGTAGCGAGGCGGCGCCGACGTCGCCCGAGCCCACGAGCCACGGGCTCTCGCTCCACGTCGCGCCGCTCGCGCTGCCGGGCGTCGCCGACGGCGTCTGGGACGTGCTCGTCGAGAACGGGGCCGACCCGCGCGAGCCCGTCGTCGGCCTCCGCCTCGTCGCCTCGCGCTACGGCACCGGGCAGGGCTCGGTCGCGTACGTCGCGCCGTGCGATGCCTCCCCGGGCGCGAGCGAGAACCAGGTGACCGTCACGCTCCTCGGGCTCTACGGCGACGCCGACGCCGCCACGCTCGCCGAGGACCTCGCCGCGGCGGACGCGCTCGGCTACGGCGAGGGCGTGGCGGCCTTCGCGTGCCCCGACGGCCCGCTCTGCGGGCTCGCGTTCATGGACCCGGGCCCCCTCGTGAAGACCTTCCCCTGCACGCCGAACGCCGACACGCCGGTCGACTTCGACGTGACCGTCATGCGGCAGGCGAACCAGGGCTTCTTCGACGTCGCGGTGAGCTTCGACGCCATCTTCTGCGCCGCGAAGCTCGACTGCTGCGACGTCGCGGGCGATCCGGGCGGCGATCCCGACGCCTGCGACCGCCCCGCCGAGGACATCGAGCTCCTCTTCCGCGGCGGCGAGCGCGCGACCACCATCGTGCTCGGCCTCGTCTGCACGGCGGGGATCGGCAGCGACGTCGAGACGCACCTTCTCACTACGGCGCTCAGTTTGGTTTGAGCTGACCGTGGTCGAGACATCTCGTCGTCTGGCAAGGAGGAGAGCGCAGGCGTACCTGTAGGTACGCCGAGCATCGACGACGAAGCCAGGCGGCGAGATGGCCGGCCACGGGCGCTCAACCGGACTGAGCGCCGTAGTCATGCAGGACATCGCGCTCGAGTGCGACGGCGAGCCCGGCGCCGAGGTCGTCATCGACCCCGACGGCGACGGGAACCTCCCGGCGAGCCAGATCAGCGACCCCGGCGGCTACGTGTTCGGCGCCGCGAGCTACCGCGGCGAGGGCGCCGCGGGCGGCGCCACGACGCGCTACTGGAACGTCGCAATCGGCGTCGACGCGAGCGCGCTCGCCGCCGGCTGCGTGCTCACGACCGAGGCCACCGCCGACGACCGCGACGACGAGAGCGACGGCGTCTACGTCGACGGGGCGCTCGCCATCAGCGGGGGCGTCGTCTACCCGTTCGTCGCGTGGCGCGCGAACCTCGGCACGTGCACCCAGCACGCCGTGAACGCGGGCGCCGAGGTGACGACGGCGTACACCCGCACGACCGACGGCGACCACCCCTTCGCGCACGGCTACTCGCGCCTCCCCTACCCGCCGACCGCGTCGGGGGCCTTCGCGGGCGAGGAGGTCGCGCGCGTCCAGTACGCGGGGGGCTCCGCCTACGTCGCGCTCGCGGGCTTCGGCGACGGCACCCTCGCGGTGTTCAACCGCGACACGGAGGCCGCCGACTCGACGCGCCTCGCCATCTACGACAGCGGCGGGAGCGAGCTCCTCGCGCCGACGGAGTTCGAGCCCGTCGTGAACTTCCTCGCCGCGACGAGCCTCCCGAGCGGCGACGTCGCCGTGGCCTACCAGTTCCCCGACGACCAGAGCGGCCGCGTCGCCGTGTTCGACGCGAGCGGCGACGCGGTGCTCGCGCCGACGCAGTTCGCGCGGGTCGCCTCGCCGGTCGCCGCGCTCGCGGCGTTCCCGGACGGGAACATGCTCGCGCTGATCCGCGGTCAGGTCGTGCTCGGAGACGCGTCGAGCGTCTGGGCCGTCGTCGTCGCGCCGAACGGCGCCGCGACCGCGCAGACGGCGCTCGCGACGGGGAGCGGTCAGCTCCGGTCGGGGGCGACCATCGCGCTCCCGACGGGCGATGTGCTGGTCGCCTACCTGGTGTCGACGGGAGGGCCGCTCGGCTCGACCGACGTCCGCGCCGCCGTCATCGCCGCCGACGGCAGCGTCGTGGGCGACCCGACCACGGTGGGCGCGGGGAGCGGCAACCAGGGCGTCGTCGCCGCCGCCGCCCTCGGCGGTGGCCTGGTCGCGCTCTTCTATCAGGACGGTAACCGCGGTGGCGCGTACGTCGTCGTGGACGCCGCGGCCGCCGTCGTCGCGGGCCCCACCGTGTTTCTGCCTGCGAACAGCTCGCCGTTCTACATGTCGGCGACCGACGTCGCGGGCGGCGGCGCCATCGTCACGTACCGTCGCGGCGCGGGCAACGCGACCGAGTACCAGCGCGTCGACGCGACCGGCGCGCTCGTCGGGGCCCCCGTCGCGACCCTGCCGGGCGGCGCCTTCTACGCCTCCTACAGCGCAGCCACGACGCTGTCCGACGGCACCACCGTCCTCGCGTACGCGCGCACCCCGGACGGGGACCCGCCCTACCCCGCGGAGCTGCTCTTCCTCCGCTGACGCCCGCGCGCCCTGCCAGCGTTTGTAACCGCCCGCTCACCGGCGTCCCGCGCGCACGTCGTGGCCATCGGCGTCGGCGCGCCGTCCCCGGCGAGAGCCCGGCGTTGCGCGCAGCCGTCGGCTCGGATCAAAAAAAGCTACAGTCGCCGCGCGAGTCTCCCGATGAAGAGGAGGTTTGACGTCTCGCGCAAGCTGCACCCCGCCAGAAGGACCCCCTCGATGACGAGCATCGCCGCCCGGCCCGTTCAGGACGCCCTCCGGTTCGACCCACCCACGCCGGTCGACGCGACCGAGCTCATGAAGTCGGTCGCCGCGCTCGAGCTGCCCGCGGCGTACGAGCCGTTCATCGCGCTCTACCAGACCGTCGGCAAGCGCAACGTCTTCCTCTGGCGCTGGGTCCATCAGGGCCTCGTGCTCACCACCCTCCCGACGGTCGACCCGGCCCACCGCGACCGCGTCCTCCTCGCGAAGTTCCTCGGCGTGATGTTCGACGTCCTCCTCGACGACGTCGCCGACGTGCGCCGCGACTACGCCTTCCTCCAGCAGCTCATCCGGATCCCGTTCGCGCCCCACCGCGTCGACCGCAGCCTCGTCAAGCCCGACGACGTCGCCTACCTCGAGGTCACCGAGCAGGTCTGGGCCGCGATCGCCGCCGAGACCGAGCAGCTCCCGCGCTACGCCGAGCTCGCCGACCTCTGGGAGTTCGACTACGGCCAGCTCCTCAACTGCATGCGCTACGCCGTGGTGACAATGAACGACCCGCGGCGTATCAACTCGACCGAGCACGATCTGTACCAGCCCCACAACATGCATATGATGATCAACGGGACCATCGACCTGATGGCGTCCCCCGGCTTCGACCTCGCGGAGGTCGGGCGGCTGCGTGAGGTGCTCTGGAGCGGTCAGATGATGGGGCGCATCGGCAACATGATGACCACGTGGCAGCGCGAGATCGCCGACGGCGACCTCACGAGCGGCGTGTTCTGCCGCGCGCTCGACGCCGGCGCCCTCACCCCCGAGGACCTCGTCGACCCCGACAAGGCCTCGGTCGAGCGCCGTATCATCGAGAGCCAGATCGAGCAGGGCCTCTTCCGCGAGTGGGCCAAGCGCCGCACGCAGGTGGCCGAGCACGGCCAGCGCCTCCGCTCCATGAGCGTCCAGGGCCTCCTCGACGGCCTCCAGCGCCTCTTCCAGATGCACCTCGCGAGCCGGGGCCTGAAGTGACGGAGAGGCGGCTCCTCCCGACGGACGCGCTGGCCGCGAGCACGCGCCCCGACGCGCGTCCCCTGCGAGAGTCGCCCCTCCCCCCGCACCTCCGCGCCGTCGAGGTGCTCGGCCGCGCCCGCGGGCGCGTGACCTACCTCGCCTTCGACACGCAGGAGGGGCAGGAGGTCGTCGTCAAGGCGCTCCTCCAGCCGACCGACAAGAAGCTCCCGGCGGCCATGCGCCAGCGCATCGTGCGCCAGGTGCGGACCCTCTGCCTCCTCGACCACCCGAACATCGCCCAGACGCGCGGCGTCGAGCAGGGCCCGACCGGCCTCTTCATCGCGCGCGAGCTCGCCGCCGGGCGCCCCTTCGCCGAGCTCGCCGCCTCCGGCGCCTTCCCGATCCCGGCCATCGTGCAGGTCCTCCGGGACATCGCCTCCGCCCTCGCCGCCGTCCACTCGCTCGGCGCCGTCCATGGCGGCCTGAGCCCGCACAACGTCATCGTGCGCGAGACCGGCACTGGCGTCTTCGAGGCGAAGATCGTCGACCTCGGCCTCGCCCCGCTCCGCTACGAGGAGCGCCAGCTCCAGACCCTCCCCGACCAGGATCGCAGCGCCACCGGCGGCGTCGTCCCGCGCTTCTTCGACGTCGAGGACGACCCGCGCGGCGATCTCCACGCGCTCGGCGTCATGATGTACACGGCGCTCACGGGCCGCCCCGCCGTCGACAGCGGCGAGGCCGCGCTCCCGACGAAGGACCGCCCGAGCGTCGTCGGCCTCGCGCGCGTCTTCCGCCCCGAGTGCCCGCCGCTCCTGTCGGCCATCGTCGACAAGCTGCTCTCGCCCGCGCTCACCGAGTGCTACCAGTCCGCCGCGTCCCTCCTCGCCGACGTCGACCGCTACATCGAGCGCCGCGACGCCGAGGGCGCCGACGTCAGCTTCCCCCTCGGGCAGCTCGACGCCGAGCGCGTCCTCGGCCTGACGCCCCCCTTCGTGGGCCGCTCGCGCGAGGTCGACCGCCTCGTCGACTCCCTCGACGAGGTGCAGGCCGGCCAGGGGCGAATCGTCTTCATCCACGGCGACTCCGGCGTCGGCAAGTCGCGCCTCCTGCGCGAGTTCGCCAAGACCGCCGAGGCCCGCGGCGGCGTCGTGCTCTCCGGGCTCTGCAACGAGACCGGCGTGAACCCGGCGTTCCTCCCGTGGCGCGAGGCCATCGCCGGCTACCCGGTGATCTGGCAGTCCGCGCCGCCCGCCGAGCAGGCCGAGAAGGCCGAGCGCCTGCAGCGCGTCGCCGGCTCCCTCTCCGCCGAGGTGCACCAGGTCCTGCCCGCGCTCGCCCCGCTCATCCCGAAGGGCGAGGGCGCGGTCACCCTCGACGGCTCGCGCCAGTGGCAGCGTCACGTCGACCTCGTGTCGCGCCTCGTCATCGAGCTCGCGCACATGGAGGGCTTCCTCGTCGTCATCCTCGACGACCTCCAGTGGGCCGACAACGAGTCGCTCGAGGTGCTCCGCTACGTCATGGGCCGCGCCGCGCGCGTGCCGCTCCTCGTCATCGGCGCCTACCGCTCGGACGAGGTCGACGCCGACCACCCGCTCGCGAAGATCCAGCGCGAGGCACAGGTCGCCCGCTCGCGCATGATGAGCATCCCCATCGAGCCGCTCTCGCGCGACGCCATCCGCGAGATGATCGTCGCGCTCGTCGGCGAGCCGGGCGACGCGCTCGACCACGCGAGCGACGCCGTGTCGCGCCGGAGCGGCGGCAACGCGCTCCTCGCCGTGCACTCCGTGCACTCGCTCCTCGAGGAGCGGATCCTCAAGCACCGCGGCGGCAACTGGTTCGTCGAGCACGACCGCCTCGAGGGGCAGTCGGCGCCGGCGTCCGTCATCGACGTGCTCCTCCGGCGCATCGGGCGCATCGCCCCGCGCTACTGCCAGATCCTCGCGCGCGCCGCGGTCGTCGGGCGCAAGGTCCGCGTCGAGGCCGTCACGGCGCTCGCGAACGACCAGCAGGAGGGGCTCCAGGCCCTCGTCACGGGCGTCCGCGGGGCGCTGCTCGAGCGCATCGACGACACCACCTACCGCTTCGTCCACGACAAGGTGCGCGAGGCCTTCCTGAGCGCGCTCTCGCCGGCCGAGGTGCGCGCCGCGCACCGGCGCCTCGCCGACTTCCTCGAGACGCGCCTCGCCGAGGGCGAGCAGGTGCAGCTCCAGCTCGCCATGCACCGCCTCGAGTCGGGCGACGAGCGCGAGGCCTACGCGGCGTCGCGCCGCGCCGGGATCTGGGCCTGGGAGCACCACGAGAACGACGCCGGCATCAGGCTCCTCATGGCAGCCATCGAGCGCCAGCCCGCGGAGGCCCCACAGAGCGACGAGCGGCAGCTCCTCGAGTCGCTCGGCGACTGCCTCACGCGCGTCGGCCGCTTCGACGAGGCCCTCGAGAAGTACCGCCGCACGCTCATGATGCACGACGCCGACGTCGACCGCGCCCGCATCGAGCGGAAGTGCGGCGGCGTCTACTTCGGCATGGGCGACAGCACCCACGCCGTGCGCCACCTCGAGCGCGCCCTCGGGCACCTCGGGACGCGCCTCCCGACGGGGCGCGTCGGCGTGTTCCTCTTCATCCTGCGCGAGCTCTTCCGACAGGCGGCGCACACGCTCCTCCCCTTCGACTTCACGAAGAAGAGCGCGCAGCAGAGCCCGAAGATCCGCGAGGTCGTGCGGATCTTCGACGAGCTCGCGCGCATCTACTACTTCCTCGACCTCCCGAAGACGGTCGCCATCCACCTGCGCCAGCTCAACATGAGCGAGTGGATCGGGCACTCGCCCGAGATGGCGATGACCTACAGCTCCCACGGCGTCGTCTGCGCGACCGGCGGCCTCCTCGACCGCGCGCTCGACTACCAGAAGCGCGGCCTCGGGATCCGCGAGTCCCTCGAGGACGCCTGGGGCATCGGGCAGTCGCACTGCTTCATGGGGGTCGTGCGCTACAGCCGGAGCGAGCTCGACGAGGCCGTCGACGCCTGCCTCCGCGGGCGCAAGATCCTCCGCGGCCTCGGCGATCAGTGGGAGATCGAGACCGTCACCTTCCACCTCATGCTCTGCCACACGCGCGCCGGGCGCCTCACCGAGGCCCACGAGGAGGCCGACCGCCTGCTCGAGCTGTCCCGCGAGATCCGCGACGCCAAGTTCGAGGCGCTCGCGCTCGGCGGGCTCGCGCTCCTCGAGGCGCTGCGCGGCGACTTCCGGCGCGGCCTGCAGATCGCCGACGAGGCCGTGAAGGCGAGCCCCGACCCGCTCTCGGTCGTCCTCGGCCTCGGCAACAAGGGGCTCATCTACCTCCAGCGCGGCGACTTCACGAGCGCGCGCGAGGTGCTCGGCGAGGGCTGGGAGATGGCCCTCCGCTACGGCCTCATCCAGGACTACACGAGCGTCCTCGCGACCG
This sequence comes from Deltaproteobacteria bacterium, assembly GCA_020632715.1. Classification (GTDB taxonomy): domain Bacteria; phylum Myxococcota_A; class UBA9042; order PHBI01; family PHBI01; genus JACKFA01. The sequence continues at coordinate 612,232 of JACKFA010000006.1, read as the reverse complement.
CGCTCGCCGAGGCGACCGTGCTCGAGGCCCGCGAGAAGATGGGGCCCATGCAGAAGCTCTCCGGCGCCGCGCGGCGCCAGGCGAAGCGGCTCTGCAAGAAGGCCGAGAGGCTCGGCAAGAAGTACCCGGGCCATCGCCCGGCCGCGCTCCGCGCCCGCGCCCTCTTCGAGCTCGCCTGCGGGTCGTCGAAGAAGGCCATCGCGCACTTCGGCGAGAGCTGCCGCTCCGCCGAGCAGCTCGGGGCGCGCTTCGAGCTCGCGCGCAGCGAGGAGGAGCTCGGGAAGACCCTCGCCGAGCTCGCGCACCCCGACGCGCGCAAGCACATCGACAAGGCGCGCGCGCTCTACGAGGAGATGGAGGCGTGGTCCTACCGCGTCCGCCTCGCGCGCGTGACGCCCGAACCGGGCGAGCCGGCGGCGACCCCGCAGGAGCCGCAGCTCCCGACGGCGGCGCGCTCGAGCTTCCTCGTGAAGGTCGCGCGCACGCTCGCCTCGACGCTCGATCTCGACACGCTCCTCGCGAACCTCGCGTCGCTCGCCCTCGAGCACGTCGGCGTGGACCGCGTCGCCATCTACCTCCCGGGCGACGACGGCGGCCCGCTCGAGCTCCGCATGTCGCGCGGCGTCTCCATCGCGCCGCCCGAGGAGGCCGACGCCATCGAGGGCGCCTGGGACAGCTGCCGCACGGTGAACCTCCCGCCGCGGCCCGAGGAGGCGCCCGGGACCGGGCGACCGGCCATGCTCGCCGTGCCCATCCCGCACCGCGAGGCGCTCGTGGGCGTCCTCTACCTGCACCGCGCGCACGGCTCGGCGTTCGGCGCCTCCGAGCAGGGGCTCATGGAGATCCTCGCGGCGCAGGCGGGCATGTCCATCGCCAACGCGACGGCCTACCTGACCATCGCGCGCCTGAACCGCCACCTCGAGCGCAAGATCGACGAGGTCGCGCAGCGGACGACCGAGCTCGAGGCGTCGCGCTCGGCGCTCCGCGAGCAGGCGCGCGGGCTCGAGGAGGAGGTGCAGCGCCGCACCGAGTCCCTCCAGCACACCATCGCCGAGCTCGAGAAGGCGAACCGCCTGAAGCGCGAGTTCCTCGCCGCCGTGAGCCACGAGCTGCGGACGCCGATGAACGCGATCATCTGCTTCACCGAGCTCGTCCTCGAGGACGGCGACGTGCTCGACGAGGAGCATCAGGACAGCCTGACGCGCGTGCTGTCGAACGCGCAGCACCTGCTCGGCCTCCTCGAGGAGCTGCTCGACCTCTCGCGCATCGAGCGCGGGCGCCTCGAGCTCGAGGTCACCGAGACGCCGCTCGCGCCGTTCCTCGAGTCGGTGGTCACCTCGGTGCAGCCGCTCTTCAACGGCAAGCCCGTGTCGTTCGACGTGTCGTGGCCGAGCATCCTGCCGAGCGTCTACACCGACCCGCGCCGGCTCCGGCAGATCCTCATCAACCTCGTCTCGAACGCGGCCAAGTTCACGCTCCAGGGCACCGTCTCGTTCCGCGTGCGGCTCGAGGCGGACGAGGTCGTCTTCGAGGTGCAGGACAGCGGCATCGGCATCCACGCGGACGACCACGAGGCGATCTTCGAGAAGTTCCGCCAGGTCGACGGCAGCCTCGCGCGCCGGGGCGCCGGGCTCGGCCTGGGCTTGAGCCTGAGCCGCGAGCTCGCGCGCATGCTCGGCGGCGACATCGAGCTCGAGAGCGTCTTCGGCGCAGGCTCGACCTTCCGGGTGACACATCCCTACCAGCCAGCGACCAAGGAATTTGACCGCTCCCAGGCTATCCACTAACCCTGGAGCGTCTGAACCGGCAGCGATCCGACGATGCGAAGACCGACCACGAGCTCAGCGAAGGTATCGGGACGACCCACGAGGCGCGCTCGCGCAGCCGTCTCCGTCGCGTGCGCGCTGGGGCTCGCCCTCGCCGCGGGCGGGCCGAGCTGCGACAGCGACTCGGGGACGCGCACCGTGGCGATGTCGGGCGCGGTCGGCAACTTCACGCCGGGCGCCGGGCTCGATCCGCTCGAGGGCGTCTCCGTGTGCGTGTTCGAGCAGCCGGACATCGCCTGCGCGACGACCGACGCGACCGGGCACTACAAGCTTTCGGGGCTCCCGGCTGGCGAGGATCTCCTCATCAGCTACACGAAGCCCGACTACGTCGCGCAGATCGGCATGCTCTCGACCGGCTCGGCCGACATCGGCCCCGTCGAGATCCGGCTCGCGCCGGAGTCGTCCGCGGAGCTCCTGTTCGCCTTGATCGGCGCCACGTGGCCCCTCGGGGAGACCGGCGGCGTCACGTTCGGCGCCTACCCGACGACCACGGGCGGCGGCATCGGCCCGACCGACGGCATCGCCGGCTACGCCGTGATGATGGCGCCGGACTCCGGGACCGGGCCCGTGTACGTGGACAACTCCGAGATCCCGAACACGGAGCTCACCGAGACGTCCGCGCCCGGCTGGGGGCTCTACGCCAACGTCGACCCGGGTACGGTCGGCATCACGTTCACGAAGGCCGGCAAGCCCTGCGACCGCGTGCGGCCGGGCTACGGCTGGGAGTCGAGCTTCAGCGGCGGGACGCTCCAGGTGCCGATCATCACGGGCTACCTCACCGCCGGCGCGGTGCTCTGCGACCCCTGAGCGGGCGGCCCTCCGCGACCTTCGGCGTCATGCGCGCCAGGCTGACCGCAGGGGCTCCCGAGCGGCTCGCGGTCGTCAGTCCCCGGCGGGGATGAAGCGCTGCACGAGCTCGCGCAGCCCCGACGGCGAGAAGGGCTTCGTGAGGTAGTCGTCGGCGCCGCTCGCGAGGGCCTCCTCGCGGTTGCCCTTCATCGCGTGCGCCGTGACGAGCACGATCGGCACCTTCGCGGTGGCCGCGTCGCCCTTCAGGAGGCGCGTCGCCTCGAGGCCGTCCATCAGCGGCAGCGAGATGTCCATGAGCACGAGGCGCGGCAACAGGGCCCGCACCTGCTCGACGGCGCTCTCCCCGTCCTCGACCTCGACGAGCTCGTAGTGCTTGCGCAGCGTGCGGCGGTAGATGACGCGGTTGTCTTCCTGGTCCTCGACGATGAGGATCACCGGCCGCGCGGCCTCCACCTCGGGGGCCGTGACGCCAGCGGACGCCCCGCCGCGCGCCCGCGCGAGCTCCGCGCCGAGCGCGTGCACGTCGGCGAGCGCCTGGTCGAGCGCCGCCGCCTCGGGGAGCCCCTGCTCGAGCGCCGCCGCGAGCCGCGCGACGAGCTCGCGACACGCCGCGAGGGACGACGTCGCCCCGCCCACGTCGCTCATCGCGGCGCCGCCTCGAGCCGCTCGAGCGCCTGCCGCACGCGGCTGATCTCCTCGACCGCGGCCGCGACGGCCGTCTGCGCGCTCGCGAAGACCCCGCGGCGCGCCTCGTCCTCGACGAGCCGCGCGATGCCGGAGAGGCGGAGGGCGCCGATCCACGCGCTCGCGCTGACGAGCTGGTGCGCCGAGTCGGCGAGGGCGTCGAGGTCGCCGAGGTCGAGCGCCTCGTTGAACTCCGCCTCGAGCCGCGCGCTGTTCTTCACGAACAACCCCATCAGCTCGGCGATCGCGTCGCCGCTGTCGGGATCGTCGTCCTGGAGCTCCTCGCGGAGGCGCTCGAGGTACGACGTGTCGATGGCTGGTGGATGAGCAACGGACACGGTTTCACCTACGGCAGATCTGCATCAGGGCCTTAGTGAAATCCTTTGTCAAACCGGGCCGCTCGCCACTTGTATCCGATCGTCCCCAACCGCCCGAGCATACGGCGTTTTACCGTCACTCACCCTGGACCGTGATACCGGCTCGCCACAGGAGCCCGGTGTCACCACCCTGCGCGGCGAACTCCTGCCAGCGCGTCCAGAACGCCGTCGCGAGCGCGGAGGCGACCGCCCGCTGGTCCTCGACCGCGAGCCCGCGCCGCTGCGCGTCCGCGCGCGCCGCCTCGACGGCCGCCCGGAGCGGGTCGAGCTCGTAGACCCCGAGGTCGTAGCGCATCGACGTCTCCGCCATGACGAGCTCGCGCCGCGCCCTGGCCACCTCGCGCGCCGCCTCCGCCTGCGCGACCTCGGCCTCCGCGAGCTTCACGCGCGCCGCCGCGAGCTCCCGCCACGCCCCGGCCATGGGGGACGCGCTCGCCTTCGGGGCCGCCTTCGCGCGCGCCTCCTCCGCCGCGAGCGCCCGCTCCCGGTCGGCGAGCTCCGCCGTCGCGATGGTGACCGCGTCCTCGGCGTCCCCGACCCAGCGCCGCGCCTCGAGCGGCAGCCGCTCGTCGTGCACGTCGATGGTCTCGATGCTCCCGCCGCACGCCCCGCCCGCGAGCGCCGCGCCGACGACCCATCCTACCGCAATGCAGCATCGCCTGAGCACGGCCATCATCGGCCACCTCCGAGGAGTCTGCCGCCGCCGTCCTTCGCACCTGCGTAACGCTCGCCGGCGGTCGCCGCGGCGTCGCTCAGGCCGAGCTCCGTGAAGACCCGCTGCATGTTCTCGCGCCCCGCCGCGAGCCCCGCCTCCGCGGCCCGCGCGAACGCCTCGAGCGCCGCCTCCGTGTTCCCGACCCCGTACTCGGCGATCCCGAGCAGGTTCGTCGCCTTCGCGCCGCCGCCGGCCGCCGTCGCCCGCGCGAGCACGAGCCGCGCCACGTGCGGATCCCCCGCGTCGAGGAGGCCCGCGCCCACGCTCTCGAGCACGGCCGGGTCCTGCGGGCTCTCCGCGAGCTTCGCGCGCAGCGCCGGGACGTCACCGCGGGCGCCGCCGCGCCGCGGCCGGATCGCGTCGTGCTGGAGCCGCATCGACGCCGGGAGCTCCCCCTTGAGGCAGCCGCGCACGACCGGCCCAAACCACGAGAGCCGGAAGCCCTGCTCCGCGCAGGTCGTCCGCGCGCTCTCGGCGAGCTCGCGCAGCTCTTGCGCGCGCGTCCCGAGCGCCGCCTTCACCGCCGCCGCCTCGTCGGGCCCGAGCGCCGCCGGCATCGGCAGGCTCGCGAGCTTCGCGGCCGCCCCCTGCGCCATCTTCCCGAGCCGCGCGAGCGCCGTCGCCGCGATGAACGCGCTCCCCTGCCGCGCCGCGTTCAGGTAGCCCTGCTGCGCCACCTCGATGAGCGTCACGAGCTCGTTCAGCGACTCCACGCTCCCGTCCGGCGCGTAGCTCGCGATGATCGACGCCATCGCCTCGGCGTTGCCGTACTGCGCGCGCGCCTTGGCCTCGACCGACGACGCCACGCGCCCGTCGAGCACCCCCTGGAACGTCTTCTCCGCCTCGTCCGCCTGCCCGAGCTCGACCTGCGCGAGCCCGAGCGTCGCGAGCACGTCCGGTCCCGCCTCGCCCGCGAGCGGCCCGAGGAGCGCCACGACCTGATTCGGCGCGGCCCCGGTCGCCTCGAGGTGCGCCGCGAGGTGCTCCGCCACCTGCGCCCGCGCGTTCGCGTTCTTCGCGCGCGCGAGCGCCTGCTTGAACACCTCGGTCGCGCCGGCCGCGTCGCCGAGCTGGTCCTTGAGCTCGGCCGCCGTCACGAGGAGCATCGCGCTGTCCGAGGCCTCGGTCGCCGCGGCCTTCTCGAACGCGGCGATCGCCTGCTCGTAGTCGAGATTCGCGACGGCGTTGCGCGCGAGGCTCGAGATGATGCCCGAGGTCTGCTCGCTGTCGGGATATTGCTGCACGAGGCGCCCGCCGAGGCGCTGCAGGGCGTCGTTGTCGCCGACCGCGCGCGCGGCCACGAACGCGTCGACGAGCGCGCGCTCGCCGAGGTTCGTTCCCTGGTAGCGCTCCGCGAAGCGCTCGAGCACGGAGACGTCCGCGCCCCCCTCCCCCGACGCCTCGAGCGCGAGCTCGTCGAGCTTCTTCGCCTCCGCGCGCGCGACCGCCGGCTGCACCTTCGCCCGCGCCGCGTCCGTGAGCGGCCCGTTCGGCGCGAGGAGGCGCTGCCCCGCGACGATGAGCCCGTCCCAGTCGCCGGCCGCCTCGTAGGCGTCGAGCGCGAGGAACGCGGCGGTGTCGCCCTCCTCCGTGCGCGGGAACTCGTGCGTGAGCGCCGAGAGCAGGTCGATGGCCTCGTCGTAGCGCCCCTCGTCGAAGAAGGTGTAGGCGACCGCGAGCTCGACCGTGCGCTTCGAGGACGCGTCGAGCTCGCCGCCGAGGAGCTCGACGCCCGCGCGCCGGAGCGCCGCCCGCGCCACGACACGCCCCACCTGCTCCCGCGGCCCCTCCGCCTCGAGCGCGCGCTGGAGGTGCCCGAGCGCCGAGAGCAGCGCCTTCTTCCGCGCGGCCGGCTCCGCCGCGAGGTCCGCGAGCTCGAGGTAGCGCCTCCCCGCGGAGAGGTCGTCGCCGAGGAGCGCGTAGGTCTCGGCGAGGTTCTCGGTGACCTCGACCCGCGCGGCGCTCCGCTGGAAGGCGTCGAGGTAGACGACGTAGCCGCCGGCGACCTCGCCGAGCGCCCGCTTCCGCGCGACCTCGTCCGGGAGGGCCTGCGCGGCCTCCTGGTGCGTCGTCAGCAGGTCGCGCGCCATGTGCTCGAACTCGTCCTCGAGCTTGTCGCGGTCGGCTTGATCGCGCGTCGGGCGCTGCATCTCGAGCACCACCGTGTCGACGAGGAGCCGCACGTCGGACGCGCGGAGCCCGGGCGCGGGCGCCCCCTCGACCACGCGCAGGAAGCCGTAGAGGAGGCGGGCGTCGTCGAGGCGGTCGGCGTCGGACGCCGAGAGCCGGACGAGCTCGCGCGCGACCTCGAGCCCCGGGTCGCGCTGGTTCATGAACGAGAGGCGCTCGGCCATGCGCCGGAGCGCGGCGACGTAGGCGTAGCGGTCGGCCGCGTGGCTCCGGAGGTACGGCAGCGCCTGGGCGGTGTCGCGCTCCTGGGTGTAGCAGTAGATGAGGTCGACGAGGGCCTCGCGGCGCACGTCGATGGCTTGCCCGGTCGAGGGCGCGTCGGGGGCGACGACGCCCGCGCCCCCCGGCGCCGCGGCGAGCTCGGCCTTCCGCGCCTCCCAGCGCGCCGACGCGTCGAGCGCGTGCTCGAAGCCGTCGAGCGCCCGCGCGCAGGTGCTCTTGTTCACCCACACCCAGCCGAGCTTGTAGTAGGCGAGCCCCGAGACGCGCGAGAGCGGCCGCGCGACGATGCGCTCGTAGGCCGCGGCGGACCGCTCGAGGTCGCCCTTGTCGAAGTGGTAGTCGCCGAGGACGAGGAGCGCCTCGTCGGTGAGCGGGCTCCCCGGGAAGCGCGCGGCGAGGTCCTCGAGGGTCAGGACCATGCCGTCGAAGTCGCCGAGCTCGCGCTGCTCGTGGCCGATGTTGAAGAGGATCCGCGGCACGAGGGCGCTGTCGGGATAGAGCTTCTCCGCGCGCCGGTAGGTCGCGATCGCCTGCTCCTTCAGGAGCCGCACCTGCGGGGCGTGGATGACCGCGCTCTTCCGCTCCTCGCGCTCGTAGGCGACCTCGTTGTGGTACCGCGCCTCCTCGCTCAGGAGCTCGGCGAGCCGCACGTAGAGCTCCGGCAGGTGCGGGCTCCCCTTCGAGCGCGCGATGGTCGCCTGCGTCTCCTTGATGGCGTGGCGCGTCTTCGTGATGCGCACGCGCAGCTGCTCGATGGCCGTCGGCTCGGGCACCGGCACGTGCTCGTGCGCGCAGCCGCCGGCCGCCCCGCCGAAGGCCGCGACGGCGACCGCCAGCGCCGCGGCCGCGAGCGCCGACCCGCGCCGCGCGTGCTCCGCTCTCACTGGATGCATTGGTCCTCCACGCGGACGACGAGATCGTCGAGCTCGTCGGTCCAGAACTCGCCGGTGAACTCGAAGGCGACGTGGTCGCCGCGCGCCGACGTCTCCGGCGGCGGCAGCTCGCGCGGCCCGGCCGGCCGGTGGCGCCCGCGCAGGAGCGCGACGCCGAGCTCGTGCGTCGTCAGGCGCACCCCCTCGCGCGCCGAGAGGAGCTGGTTTCCGACCTTCACGACGGCGACGCGCAGCGCCTCCTCCTCGCGCCGCCCGACCTCCTCGAGCCCGCGATCGTAGACGCCCGCGAGGTACGCGAGCAGATCCGGCCCGAGCTCGTCCGCGAGCCCGGCCACGCGCGCGCGCTCGGCCTTCATGCTCGCGAGCAGCTCGGCCGTCGGCCGCACCTCACGGAGCCGCCGCGCGGCGTCGCGGAGCGGCTGGGACGCGGTGAGCGGGCGCCCCGAGGCGAGGTCGCGGTAGGCGTCCGCGTACTCGGACTCGAGCCGCACGGCCGCCGCGCGCGCCGGCTCGAACTGGCAGAGGCGGCGGAAGCAGAGCGCCGCGAGCAGGTAGCGCTCGGGCGCGATGAGGTCGGAGAACTCGGGCGCGTCGAGCGCGAGGACGAGCCCGAGCGCGCGGACCGTGGCGCCGCGGTGGTAGTGGGCCCACGCCATCTCGAGGAGGAGGCCGGGATCGTCCTTCGCGCGATCCCGGATGGCGTCGTAGTGCACGAGCGCCTCGTCGTAGCGCTTCGCCTCGAAGAGGAGGCGCGCGATGCTGCGGTGGAGGTCCACGCGCAGGTCGTCCGGGAGCCGCGCGCCGAGCGCCTGCTTCTCGGGGTCGTCGCCGTCGGCGAGGAGCCCCTCGAAGGCCGCCTGCGCGTCCGCGAGCGCGCCGGCCGCTACGAGCACCGTCGCCTGCACGTAGCGCGCGCGGTAGGCCCACGGGCTCGCCGCGGGGATGGTCGAGAAGCGCGTCGCCGCCCACTCGCCGTAGCCGCGCCGCAGGAGGTCGAGCCCCGCCTCGTAGGCGACGAAGCCGGCGAGGTCCGGCGGGAGCTGCCCGAGGTCGGCCGCCGCCACGAAGCCGCCGACCAGCAGCCGGTCGTCGTGCGGGCCGGTCGTCACGAGGCGCGCGATGGCGGCGACGGCGTCCGGGACGAGCTCCGGGTCGCGCCGGCCCTCCGCGATCCCGAGCCAGGCGATGCTCGCGGCGTAGCGGAGCCCGAGCGTCTCGGCGCCGCGCGCGATGACGCGGAGCGCCCGGTCGTAGCGCGCGTCGTCGACGGTGGCCCCCTTGAGATAGCGGTTCGCGGCGCGCATCGCGAGCACCGGCTCGCCGCTCCCGAGGGCGTCGACGGACTGGTTGTAGAGCGCGTCGCGATCGGTCGCGAGCTCGGCGGTGCCGCAGCCCCCGGCGGCCGTGACGACGCTCAGCGCGACCGCCACCAGGGCGGCCCGGCTCGTGACGCGCCGCGTCATAGGATGAACCCGAGCCCGAGGCCGATCCAGAGGTCGCTGTGGAGGTCGAGCGCGCCGTCGACGTCGCTGGTCGTGAGGAAGCCCTGGTAGCGGACGTCGAGGCGCAGCGAGACGTGCTCGCTCATGAAGAGGCGCATCGCGAGGCCCGCGTCGAAGCCGGGGCGGCTCGAGCGCGTGAACCAGCCGTAGCCGGCGCCGAGGAGGAGCATGATCTCCCCGCGCGTGAGGCTGTCGTTGAAGACGGCCCCCTTCCAGTAGATCGGGGTCAGCACGAAGTTCGTGAAGACGCTCGTCTCGAGCACCTCGAAGGGCGTCGGCTGCAGATCGTACGCCGAGAGGTCGGCCTTGAGCCCGGTGTCGACCGGGATCGCGTAGGTCAGCTGGGCTATCTCCCAGGCGTACACGGGGTCGAAGTGCAGCGTGTACGCGGCGCTCAGCGTGAACCCCTTCGTGAAGGCGTCCATCGGCAGGATCCCGACGGCGAGCCCGAGCTCGTGGTGCCCGAAGTAGCCGCGGTTCTGCACGGCGACGGCGTCGTAGCCGCGCGGATCCTCGGCGCGCGCCCCGCCGCCGGCCGCGGTGAGCCCGACCACGACGCCCAGCGCGAGCGCGAGCGTCCGCGCTCGGGCTCCGTCGTGTCCGCCGCGGAAGCCCCGGCTCCTCATGTCGCCCGAACCGCTCATGCGCCCTCCCTTCTTGCCTCTTGTCGGCTCGCTGCCCCATCATGCGGCTCATGAGGGGGATGATCCACGTCGTCACGGGCGCGGTCGCGCTCGCGTTCGGCCTCCCGGGGGCCTGCATCTCGTCCGAGGACGCCTTCGTCGACGGGCGCCTCGAGCGCCTCTGCACGGAGTCGATCCCGCTGTGCGCCGTGCGCGCGAGCTGCACCGTCGACGAGGGCAGCTACGTGTCGAGCGCCTTCCCCGGCGGCCAGCGCTGGCTCGTGCGCAGCGAGGTCGACGGCGAGCGCGCCCGCGTGCGCCTGAAGCTCACGGGCCTCGGCTGGCCGGGCACGGAGCTCGTCCTGCAGGCGTACACGCCCGACTGCGCCGGCCTCGACGCGCTGCGGCTGACCGGCGACGAGGTCGCCCGCGCCCTCGGCGACGACGACGTCCTCGAGCACGAGCTCGAGCTCGGCCCGCGCGGCGACCACCTCGTCGAGATCTTCTCCGACATGAGCGCGGGCTTCCTCGTGACGATCGACGTGCGCTGACGACGCCGGGGCCCGCCGCGCGCCCGCCGCCTCGCCCCCGCCCATCGCCCGTCGCGTCGCCGCCGTCAAAACGCCACCACCTCGAGGTGGGTCGCGAAGGACCCGTGCAGATCGTAGGTCGCGCGCCCCGCGACGAAGCGCGCCGTGAAGCTGCCGCTCAGCGCGTCGCCCTCGTCGCGCCCGACCTCGTCGAAGATGAGCTCGCCGTCGTCGAAGGGGGGCATCTCGCGGTCGGCGAGGCTGCCCGTGACGTCGCCGTAGCGCCCGAGGTCGACCGAGCCGGGCCGCACGACCTCGGCCTCCGCGCGGCGGATCGTGATGCGCACGGGCACCTCGCCGTTGTCGCGCACGAACTCGATCGCGAGCTCGGACGGGTAGAGGCGCGCCCGCACGCGGTCGGCCGAGAGCGGGTAGACCGCGCCGAGGCTGCCGTCGAGCGAGAAGCCCTCGTCCGCGCACGCCGGAGCCGCGAGCGCGGCGAGCGCGAGCGCGAGCAGCGCCGCCCAGCGGGGCCCGAGCCGCGCCCGCCTCAAAGCCGATCTCCCGTGGCGGCGACGAGGCGCGCCGCGTAGCCGCCCGCGCCGTCCGGCACGAGGCACTGGTAGAGCAGGACCGGCGTGTCGCCGCCCGCGAAGGCGAGCGCGATGTAGCCGCCGCAGACGCCGTCGGCGCCGCCGTCGTCGACGACCTCGCGGACCCACTGCTCGCCGCCGTCGCGGTACGCGAAGACGACGCCGTCGCGCTGCGGCGAGCAGTTGCCGACGCCGTCGCTCGCGCGTCCGCAGCGGTACCAGGCGAGCGCGACCTGCCCGTCGGCGGTCACGGCGAGCGCGGGGTGCGCCCCCTCGTCGAACACGTGGTCGCCGACGTCCTCGACCTCCCACCCGTCCGCGAGCGAGGCGAACGCGGCGTCGTCGACGAGGTGCGCGACCATCGGGAGGCCGCGCTCGGCGTCGTACCAGGCGACCCAGACGGTCCCGCCGTCGGCGTCCCAGGCGATCGCCGGGCGCTCCCCGGTGCCGCCCGCCGTGAGGCGCACCGACTCCCACGTCGCGCCGTCGTCACCGGAGCGCCAGAGCCAGAGGCCGCGCCGCGAGGCGCTCGCGACGTCGTCGCGCGGGTTGAAGGTCATCACGACGGGCCGCCCGTCGGCGTCGAAGACGAGCCCGTTGTAGTTGCCGGCGCCGACGCCCGGGTCGACCGCGAGGTGCCGGAGCCCGCCTCCCGCGCCCTCCCACACGAGCTCGAGGTCGGCGCGCGCGAAGTCGTCGCCCTGGAGGCTCCCGGCGTGCACGTCCTTGTAGGCGACGGCGAGCCGCCCGTCGGGGTCCTTCGCGATGGCCGGCCAGAGGCCCACGACGGTGCCGTAGTCGCTCGCGGGCTCGCCGGTCTGCGCCTCGTCGCTCTCGGCGACGACGACGCGCGGCGAGAACCCCGCCGAGCCCGGCGCGCGCTCGTAGATCGCGAGGTCGTTCGCCCCGCAGTACGGCGGCTGCTCGCTCGGACCGCCCGCGAGCGCCGCGATGACGGGCGCGCCGTCGCCCGCCGCGCCGACGTCGGCGCCGCGCGGCGGGCCGAGGTGGTCGACGCGCGCCACGACCTCGACCGCCCACGCGCCGTCCGCGCCGCGCTCGGCGTAGGACAGGTCCCAGCCGACCAAGGTCGCCGCGGCCTCGCCGCTCGCGCCGCAGCTCGCGCCGGGGATCCCCTCGTCCGCGTACGCGATGGCCGCGACGCGCCCGCTCGGGAGGGTCGTCGCGCGCACCTGCCGGCCGCCCTCGGCAACGACGGTCGCGCGCCAGCCGCCCGACGTGACGGTGACGTCAGCGCCGCCGGTGTCCGTGGTCACCGTGTCCGCGGGGATCACGTCCACAGGCGCCGTGTCGGTGATCGCCGTGGCGTCGGTCGCGCCGCCGCCGCCATCGCCGCCGCACGCGCCGACGAGGAGCGCGACCGCGAGCGCGCCCCAGGGCACACGTCGGCCCCCGACGCCGGTCGCCCCATCGACCGCGCGCGCGCCCCGCTCATCGATGAGGCCGCCCCCAAGCTCGTCGCGCATCGTCTCCCCCGCCGGGGAGTCTATGCGTGGCCGCGAAATAACTCCAGCCCGGGGCGACCGCCCCCCGCGCGACGCGCGGGCGCCGTCAGCCGAGGTCGGTGGTGGCCGTGACCGGGAAGAGCGCGACGGCGAGCGTGTGGATCTCGGCCGGCGGCGCCTCCCCGTCGGCGGCGACCAGCGCCTCGAGCTCGCCGATGAGGCGATCGATCGCCGCGTTCGCGGCCGACACGGCCGACGGCGTGAGGCGGAGGCTGAGGCTCCGCACGGTGTCGAGGCGGTCGTTGAGCGTCTGCGAGACGAGCTGCCCGCGCGAGCGCTCGGCGTTGCGCGCGGCGAGCTCCGCGAGCGGCGGCTCGAGCGCCTCCCCGGGCCCGGGACGCACCGCGCCGTCGTGCGCGCGCAAGAGGAGCCCGGCGTCGAAGAGGAGCTCGAGGGCGCGGCGCGCCTGCGCCTCGGTGATCGCCGGCCGCAGACGCGGCGCCACCCAGGCCGGGTCGGGCTGGAAGCCCGGCAGCGCGGCCATCTCGCGGATCACGAGCGGATACCACTGGCGGTGCGCCGAGACGGCCTTCCGGCGCGCGTGGCCGCGCTCGTGGTCGAGGAGCCGGTCACACCACTGGTTCTTCTCGTCGTCCGTGCGCGCCGCGTCGAACTCCACCATGAACTGGAAGATGCGGGCGTCGGCGCGCGACATCCCGAAGCCCTTCGCGAAGGCCGGAACCGAGGCCGGCGCCAGGTTGCGGTTGCGACTGATGACCTGCTGGAGGTAGTTCGGCGACGCGAGACCGGCTTTGCGGGCGAAGCCGCGATACGAGAACGACCGGTCTATGTTTTTGTGATGGGACACCAAGGCCGCGAGGTACTCGCGGTAGTCGACGAAATCCCTCACATCGGGCATGCCACCCCCAAGCGAGCCTCATCGCCGGTGGCTGCAGCGGCACGGGCGCGACGCCGCCCCAAAGGCGACGCCGTCGCGGCGCGGGCACGCTCGGCGACTTGCTCCATGGCATCATCGTAGCCTCGGGTCGGGTCGAAGGTCGAGCACTCATTTCGGCGGAGAGGCGCGCGGGGTGCGCCTCACGAACGCGGTCCGAGGTGGCAATAACGCGCGGCACAAAATTCTGAGCCGTAATTCAGAATTCGGTCAGGCGTCGCGCGGTTCCCGGATTCCGCGACAATTTCCGCAGACTCGAATGATTCACCCGCGCGACGATGCCCGAAAGACGACGTTCAGGGCGGCGTCGTCAGGGTACGCCGCACCCGTTCTCGAAGAGCTCGCAGGGCGCCGCGCATTCTGTCGACACTTTCTCGAGGCAGAAGCGATAACCCTGTTCCGGACTCCAGTCCCGTACGGTCGCGAGATCGCGGAACACGATCTGGTAGGTGTAGTCGGCGCCTTCGTGCCCGCTGAAGGCATAGAGGCACGAGTCGCCGGGCCCGACGCCCCCGTAGTGCCCCGAGAGCGCGCTCTGCGTGGCCGCCTCGCTGCCCGGGCCCACGACGCCCCCGAACCAGAGCCCCCCCTCGCGATAGAACGACACGACGAAGTCGACCGGGCCGCCCCCGAGCTCGTACACGAGGCGGAGGTTGCAGTCCTCGCCGGGGCACGGGTGGTCGTAGCGATACCAGTCGAGGTCGTTCTCGTAGCTGATCTCCCCCTCGACCCAGGTGTCCGGGCCGCAGCAGTCGGGGGTGAGCCCCGTGCAGTCGTGGACCGGGACCGGCTTCGCGGCGCTCGCCTGGATCCCCGTCGGGAAGCTCTCGAGGAGCTCCGGCGCGTACACGTTCGACGGCTCGTTCGCGTCCGGCTCGGCGCGGACGCGCGCCCGCACGCGGTAGCTCACCCCCGGCGCAGCGCCATCGCTCTGGAAGTCCGCCACGCGCAGATAGACGACCTCGTCCCCGAAGAGCGGCGCCGAGAGGCGCACGGTCTCAGGACCAGGACCGGCCACAGCCCCCCCCATCTCGCGCCGCTGGATGACGTTCGCCCCGCACACCCCCTCGGGCAGGCACACCGCCGCGCCCGCGCAGAAGCCGTCCGGGCGGCACGCGTTGAAGAGGCCCGAGCAGTCCCAGCTGTTCTGGCAGGTCTTCGCGAGCGCCTGACAGTCGCTGTCGACCTGGCACGGGGAGCCCCGGTGCGCGCGGACGAAGGTCACCGCGAGCTGCACGTCCCGCCGGAGCGCCGCGAGCGCGGCCGCGTCGAGGCCGGCGACGTCGTACTCGACCTCGGCCTCGAGGAGCCCCTGTGGCGCGCAGCCGGTGACCGGGAGGCGGTACCAGTCGTTGTCGCCCGGCGCCCCGATGGTGCCGTGCTCCTCACGCCACGCGCCGGCGGCCGCCCCGCAGGCGTCCGCGCTCGTCGCGAGCGGCGTCGCGACGTCCGGGTGGTGGTTCGGCTCGTTCGGATCGTCGTCGACGGCCGCCGTGACCGTGAGCGTGTACTCGGCCTCGGGGTCGGCGTCGCGCCCGTCGTCGTCGCCGACGACGACGTAGTAGCGCCCCGGCCCCGGCGGCACCAGCGCGAGCTCGATGTCGGTCGGCGAGACGCGCCCCGAGGGGTTGTCGCGGAGCCCGACGAGCTCGCCCGCGGCGTCGACGAGG
This sequence comes from Deltaproteobacteria bacterium, assembly GCA_020632715.1. Lineage (GTDB taxonomy): Bacteria > Myxococcota_A > UBA9042 > PHBI01 > PHBI01 > JACKFA01. The sequence continues at coordinate 597,176 of JACKFA010000006.1, read as the reverse complement.
CGCACGGTGGGGTCGAAGCCGGCGACGTCGAGCTCGAGGCGCGCGCGGACGAGCTGCCCCGCGGCGAGATCGACGGCGAACCAGTCCTCGTCGCCGCCGCAGCTGATGGCGCCGTGCGCGGCGGCACCGCTCGCGAGCGGCGTGGCGCCGGCGGCGTCGTCGTTGGGCTCGGCCGTGTCGGGGTTCGGGCTCGCGCTCACCGTGAGGCGATAGGGGCGGCGGAAGTCCTGCGCGTCGTCGCCGTCGTCGCGGACGGCCACGAGGTAGCTCCCAGGCGACACGCAGTGCACCTCGTCGAGCGCCTGCCCGAGGAGCGTGGCCGGGGGCGCGCCGACGACCTCGCCCGGGCCGCCGTCGCCGTCGATCCGGTAGACCGCGTACGACGGCTCGACCGGCGAGAGCTCCCCGTCGACCGCGAGCCGGACGCGCAGGAGCCCGGCGCTCGCCCCGGTGTCGACGCGGTACCAGTCGACGTCCTCGATCGGGCACAGGTAGCCCGTGACCTCGCTGTCGAGCGCGAGCGCCACGGCCTCCGACGAGTCGTTCGACGGGTCGCGCGCGCACTCGGCGCCCGGGGTCGGCGAGGTGTCGCTCGCGTCGGCGCCGCCGTCGCCGCAGCCGGCCCAGCCCAGGAGGAGCGAGGCCAGCGCGAGGCCCGCGACGCCCCACCACGCGATCCGCCCGCGCGTCACGGCGTCACACAGTCGCGGGCGATGTCGAAGTCGCGCACGTCCACGAAGTCGGAGTCCACGAGGGTCACCTTGCCGGAGGGCGGGTTCTTGTAGGCGCCGGGCTCGCGGTAGCGCACGGCGACGCACGCGACGCGGAAGCGCGCGAAGGCCTGCGGATCGTCGAACGCGACCTCACCGGCGAAGACGAGCACGCGGTTGAGCCCGTTCCCGAGGAGCCCGGTGCGGTCGACGAACGGCTCCGCAGCGTCGCCGTCGCGCTCGCGCGCCGCGGGCGTCGGGTTCTCGAGGGTCGAGGCGAGCGTGATGTTGTGGACGCCGAGGTGGTAGCAGGTCGTGTCGCCCACGAGCCCGCGCTCCTCGAGGGTGTAGCGGATGGCGGTCCGCGAGCGGAACGCCGCGTCGCCGCAGAGCGGGTCGGTGCCGCCGAGGACCTCGTCGCCGTTCGGGGTCTGGTCGAAGTCGAGGTCGCGCGCGGTGTCGGGCTCGACGGCGCTCGTGCGGAGGCGCACCTCGAGGAGGTCGGGGACCCCGTCGGCGTCGCTGTCGGCGCCGTTCTGGGCGGTGCCGCGGTAGATCTCCTCGCAGTCGCGCAGGAGATCGCCGTCCCGATCGGCGTAGTCGCAGAAGCCGTCGGCGTCGGCGTCGGGGCAGTCGCAGAGGCCGTCCTCGTCGGCGTCGACGCAGTCGCGCCCGCCCGGGCCCTGGCAGGCGCCGCTCGCGTCCTCGGCGCAGTCGCAGACGCCGTCGGCGTCGCTGTCGACGAGGCAGGCGCAGAGGTCCTGGTCGTCGAGGAGGCAGGGGCTCGGCACGTAGCAGCCGGAGTCGCTGCCGTCGAGGAGGTCGTGGCTGCCCTGCAGATCCCACTCGTCGCGGTCGGAGAGGCCGTCGTCGTCGGTGTCCTGGCGCAGCGGATCGCTCCCGACCACGGCCTCGACGAGGTCGGAGAGGCCGTCGCCGTCGCTGTCGACGAGCGGCTCGCCGCACGAGAGGTGGCCGTCGCCGTCGATGTCGACGAAGCCCGCGCGGACCTCGTCCGGATCGAGCGCCCGCTCGAGCGCGTCGGAGGCGGCCGTGAGCGCGGCCTGCTGCTCGCTGTCGACGATGGTGTCGAGGTTCACGGCGGCGAGGGTCTTCAGCGTGAAGACCCGCCGGATGACGCTGAAGTCGACGCCGAGGAAGTCGATCTCCTCGCCGTTCGGGACGCTCCGATAGTTCCCGCCGCCGAGGTCGGCCATCGTCTCGAGGAGGTCCTGCGCGGGCTTGTCGAGCGCGAGCCCCTGCCCGGCCGAGAGGTAGACGGTGTGGAACTGGAAGTCCCCGACGCGGAAGAGCTTCGCGAGCTCCCGGAGCTGGCTCACGCCGTCGAGCACGGTGTCGAGGCCGCCGGGCGCGGCGTCGGTCGGGTCGACGTCGGGGAGGCCGTCCGACACGAACACCACGACGTAGCGGGAGAGCGGGAGCGACTCGAGGTCGGCCCCGGCGAGCTCGGTGCGGAGCTCGAAGTACGCCTCGGAGAGCGCGGCGACGTAGTTCGTCGTGCGATCGGTGACGCCGAGCGCGGCCGTCGCGACGCCGAGCTGCGCGGGATCCGCCGAGAAGTAGCTGTCGGTGAGCCCGTCGCCGTCGGTGTCGACGGGGGTGCGTGACTGCGCCTCGGCCGAGAAGCGCAGGATCCCGACGCGCACGTCGGAGATCCCCGCGGCGAGGAGCTTCTCCCACGCCTCGCGCACGGCCGTCTCGCGGCGCGTCTCGCCCGTGAGCGGGTCGGCAGGATCCGTCACGCGCATCGACTCGCTCGCGTCGACCACGAAGAGCACGCGCAGCGGGAAGACGAGGCTCTCGGGCGACCGCGTGCAGAGATCGCCCTCGATCGCGAGCTTGTCGTCGATGAACGGCTTCACGGGCGGGATGGGCAGCAGATCCGCGTCGGTGCACCCCGGCAGCAGCGCGGCGCCGCCGAGGCCCGCGCCGGCGAGGGCGCTCGCGGCCGCGAGCACGGCCGCCGAGGCCCGGACGCCGCCCCTCACGGCGTCACCGCCGTGTTCCCCGGTGGCTCGGGGCACGCGAGGCAGGCGCGCAGGCGGTCGAGCAGCGCGAACACCAGCTGCGGCTCCTCGGGGCGCACGCAGTCGCGGTCGGCGTCGAAGCTCTCGATGGGCTTCCAGAGGGCGCTCGGCGTGGCGGCCCAGCGCGGGCGGAGGCGGTTGTCGAGCGCGCCCGCGAGCAGGTCGGTGAGCTCTGCGCCGCGGTAGAGGCGGTCGCCGAGGGCCGCCTTGTCGTCGAGGCAGTCGTGGACGAGGTCGTCGAGGTCGGAGCGGCGGACGTCGGCCGGGACGTGCCCGCCCGGCCGGCACGCGACGAGCGCGTCGCGCTTCGCGAGGAGCTCCTCGTGGTCGCGCGCCCACGCGGCCTCCGACCAGTCGACGCGCCCGTCCGCCGGCACCTTCGCGGTCGGCCCCTCGTAGCGGACCTCGGCGCAGACGACGCTCACGCGGCTCTCGGTGCCGGCGAGGGCCAGCGGACGCTCGTGCGCGTAGATCATCACCCGGTTCCGCCCGCGGTCGGCCCCGAGCTCGGTCGGCGCGAGCGGGACGCGGCTCACGTCGAAGTCGTAGCAGTGCCGGACGGTCGTCTTGCCGGTGCCGTCGTCCACGGCGACGTCCCCGACGTCGGTGAGGCCGTAGAGCACCCGCTCGTCGCGGTAGGTCGCCGCGTCCGCGGCGAGCGGGTTCGAGCCGCCGCGGAGCTCGTCGCGGTTGCTGACGCCGTCGAAGTCGAGGTCGCGCGCCCCGTCGTCGACGAGCGGATCCGTGCCCGCGACGACCTCGAGCCAGTCGATGATCCCGTCGTTGTCGGTGTCCGGGTCGCGCATCCCCGTCCCGAGCCAGGCCTCCTCGCAGTCGCTGAGGCCGTCGCCGTCGAGGTCGCTCGCGTCCGCGCAGGGCGCGGCCGGGAGCGCCGGGTCGCGCGCGTCGAAGCCGGCGTCGCGCTCGCGGAGCTCGAGGAGGTCGCCGTAGTGGTCGCCGCCGTCGGACTCGGGGCTCGTGACCGAGGTCGAGAGCGCGCGCTCGACCTCGTCGGGGACGCCGTCGCCGTCGGAGTCGGCGAGGACGCCCGTCGCGCCGAGGCCGAAGCCCGCGACGGCGCGGCGCGCGTTCGCGTTGGCGGCGACGAGGTCCGTGAGCCACTCGCGGCTCTCGAGCGTGACGAAGTCGAAGTCGAAGAAGTGCCCGGTCGTGGCGATGTTGACGTCGCGGAAGCTGCCGCCGCCGGCCTGCGCCATCTGCTGGAGGAGCGCGCGCGCCTGGCCGCCGTTGTAGCCGAAGGCGGCGGAGGCGCCGGGGCAGACGGCCTCGACGTCGGCCTGGGGCGCGAAGAGGAGCACGGTGTGGAGCGTGAGCGCGCCGACGCTGTAGAGGTCGGCGAGGGCGCGGAGCTCGAAGACGCGCTGGAGGATCTGCTCGGGCTGGTTGTAGGCGGGGCAGATCCCCTCGTAGTCGACGTAGACGTCGTCGCCGACCTCGCGGTCCGTGTTGCAGACGCCGTAGTTGGAGTCGGGGTGCGTCGCGTGGTCGGTGACGCCGACGCAGTCGGGGTCGCTGCCGTCGGAGAGGCCGTCGCCGTCGTTGTCGCGGCCGTCGGCGCAGGTGCGCTCGTCGTCCTCGCAGCCCGCGTTGCAGCGCGGCTCGGGGACGCCGTCCGACACGAAGACGATGACGTACTTCGTGCGCGTCCGGAGGGACGGGCCCGCGTCGATCATGTCGGTCTCGAGGAGGCGGAGCGCGGTCGCGAGGGCGCCCTGATAGTCCGTCGCCGGGCCGAGCCCGCCGGACGGATCGAGGAACTGGTCGATCTGGGCGCGATCGCGCGTGAACGGGAGCTCGCGCGACCAGGACGAGAACCCGACGAACGCGAACGAGGCGTTCGGGTTCCGGCGGAGCTCGCCCACGAGCTCGTCGAGCGCCTGGAAGCGGCGGTTCTGGGCGTCGGTGCACTGGAGCGAGCCCGACTGGTCGACGAGGAAGAGCACCTTCAGCGGGAAGACGATCGACTCCGGCGGATCCGTGCAGAAGCGGCCCTGCACGCGGAGGAGCGCGTCGCTGAGCGCCGCCGGCGGCGGCGGGATGGGCAGGACCCCGGCGTCCGTGCACGACGCGGCGGCCGCCCCCGTGGACAGCGCGACGGCCAGCGCCAGCGCGGCATGACGCACCGCGCGGCCCCTCCCCGTCCGAAGCTGCGACTCCCCCAAGCGCATTCGTTCGTCCCCCGCGGATGAACGTAGAGGATCGGCGCGGAAGGATCCAGCGAGCGGCTCTGCCTCCGGCGGGTGACGGCCCGCAGAGGGGGTCCCTGCCTACATCACGGCCCAGACGATCGCGACGACGACGGCGGCCGCGACGGCGGCGCCAGGGATGAGCCACGGGGAGACCTGGCCGGCGTCGGGCGCGGCGCGGCGCGGCGCGGCGGCCTGCGGTGGCGCGGCGGCGCGGGGTCTCTCGCTCCGGGCCGTGACGGACCGGGTGACGAGGTCTGGGTTCGTGGCGTTGGCGCTGGGCATGGGAGCGCTCTCCTCTCGGGTTCGGCGGGGCCGACCGTAGGCATATCGGCCCGCAGGGCAAGTTCTTGAGGGGCGGCCCGTAACCCGACGGGGGCGGCGTCCTCGCTGATCGCGGCGCGCGCGACGGGGCGGCGGGCGGGCGCGGCGAGGACCGCGCTGCGACGCGGATCGTCGCGATCCGGGCGGCAGAAAAATTGCGCGCGGGCAGGGTCGACCCGATCTCTCGGATCATGGCCCGCTCGCCCAAGAGACGCCCCGACCACGGCTCCGCCGGACTCCTCATCGTGAGCGGCCACCGCGTGCTCGTCCTCGAGCGCTCGCCGGGCTCGCGCAACGGCGGCACCTGGGGGCTCCCGGGCGGGCGCGTCGACGAGGGGGAGCACGCCCTCCGCGCCGCGCACCGCGAGACCGAGGAGGAGCTCGGGAGCGTGCCGCCGGTGCACCTCCTCGGCTGCCTCTCCGTGCGGCGGCGGCGGCGCGAGCGCTACCGGATCTTCGTCGGGCGGACGCCGCGGCAGCACCGCGAGGCGTGGCGGCCCGAGCTCAACGAGGAGCACGTCCGCTGGCGCTGGGTCTCGCTCGCCTGGCTCCAGGCGCGGCGCGACCGGCTCCACCCCGTCCTGAGGCTCGTCGCCGACCGACCGCTCGCGTTCGACGCGCTCCGCGAGGCCGTCCGCGCCGACGAGCCGCTCCCGGACAGCGTCCCGCGCCGGCGCGACCCGACGATCAAGCTCGTCGGGCCCGCGGCGCTCCGCGCCTCCTGACGAGCGCGCTCTCGCTCACTTCGCGCCGGGGCCGCCCTTCGCCGGGTCCGACGGCTTCGGCGTCGTCCCCGCGGGCTTCGCCGCGCGCCCCCGGCGCGACGGGGCCTTCGCCGCCGGCGCCTTCTTCGCCGGGGTCTTCTTCTCGGGCGCCGCGGTCGCGGGCGCCTCCGCCTTCGCCGCGGTGCCCGGCTTCGGCGTGGCGGCGGTCGCCGGCGCGGCCTTCGCGGGCGCCTCGCTCGGCGGCTTGGTCTTCGTCGGGAGCGGCACGACCTTCGCGATGGGCGCCGCGGGCCCGCCGACGACCGGCGACTTCACGGCCTCGAGCGTCGGGCGCGCAGGCGCGACCACGCGGACGGCCGGCTCGGGGGAAGGCGCCGGGGCGGGGGCCGGCGCGGGCTTCGCGGCGACGGCCGGGCGCGGGGCCGGCTGCGGCTCGCTCTTCGCCTGACCACCCCCCGTCGACCCCGCGCCGCCCTTCGCCTTCTGCGTCTTCGCGGCGGTCGCCGGCTTCTTCGCGCCCTTCTTGCCGGGGTCCTCGCCCGCGGCCTTCCGCGCCGCAGCGTCGGCCCGAGCGGCGCGCTTCGCCGCCTTCTCGGCCTCGCGCGCGGCCTCCTCGGCCTCGCGGCGGGCGCGGCGCGCGGCCTTCTCGGCGGCCTTCTCCGCCTTCGCGGCGTCCCGCCGGGCTTTCTCCGCGGCCTTCTCGGCCGCCTTCGCGTCCTTCTCGGCGGCCTTCCGCCGCTTCGCCTCGGCGGCCGCCTCCTTCTTCGCGGCCTTCTCGTCGGCCTTCGAGACCCGCTTCCGCGCCCAGCCCGCCGGGGCGACGCGGAAGATCGCCTCGGCGTCGCCGAGGGCGACCGCCGAGCGCTTGGCGATCAGCGCGTCGAGCGCCTTCTTCGCGGCCTTCGCGTCGTCGAGCACGGCCTTGCCGTGGTCGCCGAGCCACTCCCTGAGCGCGATGAGGTCGGTCACCTCGCCGAGCCCCTTCATCTGCGCGGCCGACTCCTCGGCGAGGCGCTCGAGGCGCGGCCGGTCGCGCTCCGTCAGGAGCTCGAGCTGGTAGCGCATGCGCTTGAGATCCTTACGGAACACGTGCAGGTGCCGCGGCTCGCCGCTCCGGAGGGCGCGGCGATAGCGCGCCTCGACCCCCTCGAACGTCTCGCGCAGGGCCTGCTCGAGATCGACGAGGCGCACCTTCGACTTCAGGTTGGCCGCGTAGAGCGTGTCGATCCCGGCGAGGCGCCGCGCCCGGCTCTCGAGCACCCGCCGCACCTTGGCGGGGTCGACGCGCCGCGCCGCGAGCTCGCCCTCGAGCCGCTGCACGACGCCGTCGCCGGTGAGCGCCTCCGCCGCGAGGCCGACCGCGGGCTTCAGGATGGCGGCGTCGCGGAGCTCGCCCGTGCCCTGGAAGGCGAGGCGCAGGGACTCGGTGATCCAGTCGCGGGCGCGCTTCCGCACGAAGCCGCCCGTGAGCGCGAGCTGCGCCTGCGCGCGGCGGATCGAGCGACGCAGCTCGTGCACGGCGACGGCGGGGTCCTGGAGCGCGTCGGTGGCCACCGCGCGCGCGTAGCCGACCATGTCGGCGAACGCGCCCGCGAGGGCGTCGTGGAGCGGGGCGTCGAGCGTCATCTTGAGCTCACGCTGAGCGGCCATGCGGTCTCCTCCTGGATCGCGCCCAGGCGACGGGCGCCGGGAGAGGCTAGCCGATCCCGACCCGCCCGTCGAAATGCGCGCCACATCGCTGGGGACTCGGCTTCCGGGTTGCTCGCCGGACCCCGATTCGGTACTCCCGACGCACGATGCCGCACACCCGCCACGCGCCGCCCGACGTCATCGCCGCGGTCGACCTCGGATCCAACAGCTTCCACCTCGCCATCGCGCGCATCGTGGACGGCGCCCTCACGATGGTCGACCGGATCGCCGAGCGCGTGCAGCTCGCGGCCGGCCTCGACAAGGACAAGAACCTCGACGACGACGCCCAGGAGCGCGCGATCGCCTGCCTCCAGCGCTTCGGGCAGCGCCTCGAGGACATGCACGCCGACGCCGTCCGCGCCGTCGGCACCGACACCCTGCGCGTCGCGCGGAACGTCCGCCCCTTCCTCGCGCGCGCCTCCGCCGCCCTCGGCCACCCCATCGAGGTCATCGCCGGCGAGGAGGAGGCGCGCCTCATCTACCGCGGGGTCGTGCACGATCTCCCGCACGCCGATGGGCAGCGCCAGATCGTCATCGACATCGGCGGCGGCTCGACCGAGGTCATCCTCGGCGCGGGCCTCGTCCCCGAGCACGCGACCAGCCTCCATATCGGCTGCATCGGCCAGACGAAGCAGTTCTTCGCCGACGGCAAGCTCACGAAGGACCGCTTCCGGCAGGCCACCATCGCCGCCCAGCTCCAGTTCGAGCGCCTCCGCGGCCCCTACTTCCGCGGCAACTGGGCCCGCGCCGTCGGCTCCTCCGGCACCGTGAACGCCCTTCACGCCATCCTCCGCGAGGGCGGCTTCGGCGATCCCGGGCTCGGCGTCACGCGCGCCGGGCTGAAGCGCCTGCGCAACGCCATGATCAAGGTCGGCCACGCCGACAAGCTCGACTTCCCCGGCCTGAAGTCGACCCGCGCCCCCGTCCTCGCCGGCGGCCTCTCCGTCCTCTACGCCGCCTTCAAGACGCTCCCGCTCACCGAGGTCAACGCCGCGTCCGGCGCCCTCCGCGAGGGCGTCATGTACGACCTCCTCGGCCGCTACGGCCTCGAGGACGTCCGCGAGGGCACGATCCGCGCCCTCCTCGAGCGCTTCCGCGTCGACCTCGACCAGGCCGCGCGCGTCGAGCGCACCGCCCTCGCCTGCCTCGACGCGGCCGTCGACTGGTTCACCGACGAGCAGCGCGAGCTCGCCGCGCAGTACCTCTCCTGGGCCGCCCAGCTCCACGAGATCGGCCTCGCCGTCGGCTTCCACGGCTACCACAAGCACGGCGACTACGTGGTCCGCAACTCGACCATGCCCGGCTTCTCGAACGACGAGCAGGCCGTCCTCGCGGCCCTCGTCCTCGTCCACCGCCGGAAGCTCGCCCGCCCCGAGGTCGAGCAGGTCCCGGGGATGAACCTCGACTTCTTCCGGCGGATGGCCGTCCTCCTGCGCCTCGCGGTCCACATGAACCGGAACCGCAGCTGGCGCCCGCCGCCCGACATCACGCTCGTCGCGCGCGGGCCGAGCATCGATCTCCGCTTCCCCGAGGGCTACCTCGAGCAGAACCCGCTCACCCTCGCCGACTTCCAGGACGAGGCGCAGCGCCTCGGCCCCGCCGGCCTCGAGCTCACCGTCGGTTGAGGGCCAACGCGCCCCGGCCCGGCCGCCGCGCGTGACGCGGCCGCCGGCCGTGCGTACCGTCGCGCCCATGTCGAACCGCACGTCACCGCCGCCCTCCCGCCCCGCCCGCGCCTGGTCCCTCCTCGGGAACGGCCAGCGCCTCGACGGCGGCGCCATGTTCGGGAACGTCCCGCGCGCGCTCTGGGCGCGCTGGATAGCCCCCGACGACCAGCACCGCATCCCGCTCGCCTGCCGCTGCCTCCTCGTCGAGGAGGAGGGCGGCCGGCGCGTCCTCTTCGAGACGGGCATCGGCGCCTTCTTCCCCCCGAAGCTCCGCGACCGCTTCGGCGTGACCGACGCCGAGCACGTCCTCCTCGGCTCCCTCGCGGCCCTGGGCCTCACCGACGCCGACGTCGACGTGGTCGTCCTGTCCCACCTCCACTTCGACCACGCCGGCGGCCTCCTCACGGCGTGGTCTCCGGACGCCGAGCCGGCGCTCCTCTTCCCGAACGCGCGCTTCGTCGTCGGGCGCGAGGCCTGGGAGCGCGCGCTCGACCCGCACCCGCGCGACCGCGCGTCGTTCATCCCCGAGCTGCCCGCGCTCCTCGAGGCGAGCGGCCGCCTCGACGTCGTCGACCGCGCCACGAGCGACGTCCTCGGCCCCGACTACCGCTTCCACACCTCGAGCGGCCACACCCCGGGGCTCCTCCTCGGCGAGGTCGCGAGCGACGACGGCCCCATCGTCTTCGCGGCCGACCTCATCCCGGGCGTCCCCTGGGTGCACCTGCCGGTCACGATGGGCTACGATCGCTACCCGGAGCGCCTCATCGACGAGAAGGCGGCGCTGCTCGCCGACCTCGTCGCGCGCGGCGGGCGCCTCTTCTTCACCCACGACCCCGAGACGGCCATGGGCCGAGTCACCGAGGATCACGGCCGCTACGGCGTCGGCGAGACCGCGGCGCGCGTCGAGGCGCTCCCGCTCTGACCCTCAGAACCCCTCGTGCTCGCGCGTGAGCTCCGCGAGGAGCGCTTGCTGCGCGGAGCGCGTGCCGCCGGGGGGCGACGGCGTGTAGGTCCCGTCGGGGCCGAGCTCCCAGCTGTCGCGATCGTCGGTGAGGTAGGGGGTCAGGGCCTCGTCGACCACGCGCCGCGCGAGCGCCGCGGCCTCGACGGGCACGAGGCACTCGACGCGCCGGTAGAGGTTCCGCGGCATCCAGTCGGCGCTCCCGATGAGCACCTTCTCGGCACCGCCGTGGTGGAACCAGAAGACGCGGCTGTGCTCGAGGAAGCGCCCGACGATCGAGCGCACGCGGATGGTCTCCGACACCCCCGGGACCTTGGGCCGCAGCGCGCAGATCCCGCGCACCACGAGCTCGATCGGCACCCCGGCCTGCGACGCCCGATACAGCGCGCGGATGACCGTCGGCTCGCTGAGCGAGTTCATCTTCGCGATGATCCCCGACTTCTTCCCGGCGCGCGCGGCGTCCGCCTCGGCGTCGATGAAGCGCACGAGCTCGTCGATCATCGTGAACGGCGCCGCGATGAGCTTCGCGAGCGGCGTCGCCCGCCCGAACCCGGTGAGCTGCATGAAGAGGTCGTGCACGTCCTCGCCGAGGTCCTGCCGCGCGGACAAGAGGCCGAGGTCGGTGTACGCGAGCGCGGTGCGCGCGTGGTAGTTGCCCGTGCCGACGTGCACGTAGCGGCGGAGCCCGTTCGCCTCGCGCCGCACGATGAGCAGCATCTTCGCGTGGGTCTTCCAGCCGACGATGCCGTAGAGCACGTGCGCGCCGGCCTCCTTCATCCGCGTGGCGAGGTCGATGTTCGCCTTCTCGTCGAAGCGCGCGCGCAGCTCCACGACGACCGTGACCTCCTTCCCGCGGAGCGCGGCGTCGAGGAGCACGGCGGCGACGGGGGACTGCGCGCCCGTCCGGTAGAGGGTCATCTTGATGGCGAGCACGGCCGGGTCCATCGCGGCCTGCCGCAGCAGCTCGAGCACGGGCCCGAAGCTCTGGTAGGGGTGATGGAGGAGGACGTCGCCCTTCCGGAGCGTGGCGAAGAGGTCGGGGTCGGCCGTCAGGAGGCGGCGCGGCTGCGACGGGATGAACGGCCGGTACTTGAGCGAGGGCTCGTCGACGAGATCGTAGAGGGCCGCGACGCGGTGGAGGTTCACGGGGCCGTCGACCTGGTAGAGGTCCTCCTCCTCGAGGTCGAGGCGGTCGAGGAGGAAGTCGACGAGCTCGCGCGGGCAGGTGTCGTCGACCTCGAGACGCACGGCGTCGCCGTAGTTGCGGCGCGGGAGCTCGCCGGCGATCGCGGAGAGGAGGTCGTCGATCTCCTCCTCGTCGACCCAGAGGTCGCTGTTGCGCGTGACCCGGAACTGGTGGCACGCGCGCACCTTCATCCCGGGGAAGAGCGACTCGATGTTCGCGTGGATGACCGACGACAGGAGGACGAAGTCCCACGGCCCCTCGGCGACCCCGTCCGGTAGCTTGATCGTGCGCGGGAGCGCCCGCGGCGCGAGCACGATCGCGACGCCGCCGCGGCGGCCGAAGGCGTCCTGCCCGCGCACCTGCACGATGAAGGCGAGGCCCTTGTTGATGGTGAGCGGGAAGGGGTGCGCGGGGTCGACGGCGGTCGGCGTCAGGACCGGCATCACCTCGCGCGCGAAGTAGTCGGAGACCCAGGCGCGCTGCCTCTTCGTCCAGTCGCCGCGCTTCAGGAGGCGGATCCCGCGCTCGGCGAGCTCGGGGAGGATGACCTGGTTCAGGACGCGGTACTGCTCGGCGACGAGGGCGTGGGCGCGCACGGAGATCGCCGCGAGCGTGTCCTTCGCGGTGAGGCCGTCCGCGAGGCGGTAGGCGACGCCGTAGACGGCCTGCTGCTTCACGGACGACACGCGGACCTCGAAGAACTCGTCGAGGTTCGTGCTCGCGATCGTGAGGAAGCGGAGCCGCTCGAGGAGCGGCGTGTCCTGCCGCGTCGCCTGCGCGAGCACGCGCTCGTCGAAGGCGAGGAGCGAGAGCTCGCGGTTCAGGTAGAGCTCCGGCGCGTCGAGCGGGGGCGCCGCGAGGGCGACCGAGGCGGGCTTCTCTTCCGCTGGTGGCGCGGGCGCGCGCTTCGACCCCTTGCTTGCCACTCAAGGCCTCCACGAAGCAGCCGATGAGCCGGGTATGGCTTCGACCCGGCACGAGGAGCATACCACGTGGTTCTGAGACGGTCAGGAGAACGGCGGGTCCCCGCGAGCACCAAGCGCGGCTTCCTCGGGCGTGTCGTGCGCCTCTTCGCGGCGGCGGGCTTCGGCTTCATCCGCGGCCCGGGCGGCGCGCTCGCGTACTTCGATCACGGCTCGCTCGTCGGCGTGCACATCACGGGGCTCGCCGTCGGGATGCGCGTCCGCTTCGAGCTCGCGGCCGGCGGCGTGCCGCGCGCGGTCTTCGTCGCGGCCGCCTGAAGTCGCGACCGCGACGGCGTCAGGTCAGATCAGGTCGCCCCGGAGGCGCTCGGCGACTCGGTCGGCGGTGGTGTCCACGATCGAGGCGGCCGCGCGCCCGAGGCGCTCGGCGAGGCCGCGCCGGCCTTCGCGCTTGACGCCGACGACGTCGGCCATGCGGACCTTCTGCACGAGGTAGTCGTCGCTCGTGCCGAGGGCGTCGACGAGGCCGAGGTCGAGGGCCTGCGTGCCGTACCAGTGCTCGCCGGTCGCGACCTTCTCGAGGTCGACCGACGGGCGGTGCCGCTTCACGTGGTCCTTGAAGAGGGTGTGGATCTCCTCGAGATCGCTCTGCATCTTCTCGCGCCCGGCCTTCGTGTTCTCTCCGAGCACCGTGAGCGTGCGCTTGTACTCGCCGGCGGTGAGCAGCTCATAGTCGACGTCGCGCTTCTTCAGGAAGCGGTGGAGGTTCGGGATCCCGGCGACGACCCCGATCGAGCCGATCACGGCGAAGGGCGCGGCCACGACGTGGTCCGCGACCGCCGCCATCATGTAGCCGCCGCTCGCCGCGACCTTGTCGACGACGACCGTCAGGCGGACGCCCGCCGCGCGCACGCGCTCGAGCTGGGCGGCGCCGAGGCCGTAGCCCGGGACGATGCCGCCCGGGGAGGTTAGCTTCACGACGACCTCGTCGCCGGGCTTCGCCACGGCGAGCACGGCGGTGACCTCGTCGGCGAGGGCGTCGACCGCCGTCGCGCGGAGGTTGCCGTCGAACTCGAGCACGAAGACGCGCGGGCGCGCGCTCGTCGCGTCGGCGACCGCCTTCCGCTCGGCCTTGCGGCGGGCCTTGTCCTCCTTCCGGATGGCCCGCAGCGCGCGCGGCGTGAGGAAGGCGCCCTCGACGGCGCGCGCCATGCGCCGGTACTGCTCGTTCAGGCGCCGCGCGACGATGCGCGGGGCGCCGCGGGGGGCGCGCCCACCGCGCCCGGCGCGGGCGATGGCGGCGATGACGAGGGAGATGGCGAGGACGACGATGAGGGCCTTCCCGAAGAAGAGCCCGAGATCTGCGAGGAATTCCATGACGCGGGAGTGTCGGAACCGTTCGCGCCCGAGCAAGGCGTGTGGGCGCGAGCCGACCTACTCGCCGTCGCCGGTGAGGTCGGGGAGCGAGGCCTGGAGCGTCCTGAGCCGCTTCCGCACCCCCGACACGGACATCCCGACCGCCGCCGCGACCTCCTCGAGCGTCATCCCGTCGACGTGGTGGAGGACGGCGATCGTGCCGGTCCCCTCGCGCTCGCGGCCGAAGAGGGTCGCGAGGAACGAGCGCGCGAGCACGCGATCGTCGTGCGCGGGCGCCGCGTCCGCGATGCGATGGAGCAGCTCCTCGTCGGGCGTCTCCGGCTTCCGGCGGCGCGAGCGCAGCCGGTTCAGGCACGTGTTGGTGGCGATCCGGTAGAGGAGGCTCGACAGGCCGTGATCCTCGAGGCGCGCCTGGTGCTGCACGATCTGGACGAAGACGTCCTGCATGGCGTCGACGGCGGCCTCCTCGTCCTTGAGGAGCTGCCGGCAGCGCCGCAGCACCATCGGGGCGTAGCGGCGGTACGTGCTGTCGGGGTCGATGGACACGTCGTCTCGGGCCTCGTCCGCACGATACCCGCGCGCCGCGGATTCTCAACCGCGGCGCCGGTCGGGCCTCAGGGGGCCGCGGGGGCGTCCATCGCGGTGAGCTTCGCCTTCGCCGTCTGCCAAGGAGGAGAGCGGAGGCGCACCTCGAGGTGCGCCGAGCATCGACGACGACGGCAGGCGGTGAGGAGGCCGGCGGTGAACGGCTCCAGCTGCTTGCGCACCGTAATCAGGGAGCCGCGGGGGCGTCCATCGCGGCGAGCTTCGCCTTCGCCGCCTCGAGCGCCTCGGGCCGCGCCTGCCCCGGCGCGAGCCCCTCCCAGAGCGCCACGACCGCCTCGCGGTCCGCGCGCTCGGCGGCGGCGTCCCCGAGCGCGTGGTGCAGATCGGCGACGAGCCCGAGGACGCGCGCCTTCCGCGGGCCGTACGCGAGGCCGAGGGCCTTCTCCGCGTGCGGCAGCGCCCCCTTCGCGTCGCCGGCCTGCTGCATGACCCACGCGACGCGGTACGGCGGGTCGTACTCGCCCGGGAGCGCCGCCTCCGACGCGAGCAGCGCCGGGAGCGCGAGCTCCGGCTTCTCGAGGCGCACGGCGACCTCGGCGAGCGGCCAGTTGTAGGTCATCGCGGCGCGCGGCGCGGGCGCCTCGGCGATCGCGCGCAGGAGCAGCGCCATCTGCCGCTCGGCGAGCGCCGTCCCGGCCTCCTTCTCGCCGAGGACGTCGTGGATCTCGCGCAGGATCCTCAAGCCGTCGGCGCGGTCGTCGACGGAGATGGCCGCGGCGTCGTCGAAGAGCACGGCGCGCGCGGGGGAGTCCTCGGCGATGATCGCGCGGCGGAGCGCCTCCGCGGCGGGCGCCTCGCCTTCGGGGAGGCGGTCGGCGCAGTCCGCCGCGTAGGCGGCGAAGTCGGCGACCTTCGACGAGCGCGTGCGCGCGGCGTCCGCGAGCCGCGCCTGCCCGAGCGCGACGCAGTCCGACCACTGCTCGCGATCGTGGAGGACGCCGATGTACGAGACGAGCACGTCGGGGAGCATGTCGCCGACGTCCGGCGCGGCGACGGCCGCGGCGTACGCGTCGCGCGCGGCGTCGACGTCCCCCGCGAGCGCGGCGCGGTCCCCCTGCCGCACGAGCGCCGCCGCCGACCCGTCCGCGAGCCCGCCGGCGTCGCCGCGGGTCGCGAGTGCCCCACGCTCGCCGCGCTCGAGGAAGTCGCGGTACTCGCGCGGGGTCCCCGAGCCGACGAGACGCGCCTCGACCTTCCCCTCCTCCGGGCTCGCGACGAAGAACGTGGGCCACGCGTCGAGGGGGAAGCGGGCGAGGACCTCGGCGTTCTCGGGCTTGTCGGTGTCGACGGCGAGCCACACGAAGCGGTCGGCGAGCGCGACGACGCTCGGGTCGCGCAGCACCGTGTGCTGCATCGAGAGGCAGGTGTGGCACCACGGCGCCCACATGTCGATGACGATGGGCTTCTTCGCCTCGCGCGCGGCCGCGAGCGCCCCGGGCCAGTCGTCGTGCCGCCAGGGGATGGGCTCCGCCCCATCTTCCGCCGCCGACGCGGCGGTGTCGGCCGCCGCGGCCGTCGCCCCCGCGTCCGCGCCCGCCGCGACCAGCTTCGGCGCGGGGAGCGGCGTCTCGGGTGGCGCCGGCTGGGAGAGCTTGTCCCGCGACGCCGGGAAGGGGGACGGCTCCTCGGCGTCGCCGCCCTTGCCGCAGCCGGCGAGCGCGGTCAGGGCGGCGAGGACGAGCAGCGGACGAGACGGCAGGGCGCGGCGTGTCATGGCGCCCTCGTACCACACGCGCGTCGCGCGCGCGAAGCGCGGGTGCGTCGCGAACGCGGATGGAGGGGAGGCCCCCCGCGTCCCGGGTTTCGCCCCGGGGCGCGCGCGTCGGCTATGCTCTCCGCCATGGCGTCCCACGCCCAGGTCATCGCCGCGCGCAACGCGGCCGCCATGGCAGGCAGCGTCGAGCTCGTCGCGAACGAGCTCGGCGTCGACGGCGCCGCCATCGGCGCGTTCCTGCTCGCGAACCCGGTCCCCTACCTGCGCGCCTGTCGCGTCGCGGTGCCGAGCAGCCTCGACGCGGTCGAGCTCCTGGCCTTCCACCCCGGGCACTTCGACCACGAGGACCTCGAGCGCGTCGCCACCGCCGCGGGCGTCCCGCCCGAGCGCGTCCCTCCCCTCGGCGCCGTCGCGCTCGGCCACGAGGTGCGCGGCCTCTACGCCGGCCTCGCGCTCGCCCGCGCCGCCGCCCCCGCCCTCCCCCTCGTCGTCGACGCCCGCTGGGGCCCCTGGGGCCTCGCCGACGCCCTCGGCCTCCTCGGCGCGAGCGAGCGCGCCCGCACGGCCGCCCGCGAGGCCCTCGAGCCCCTGCCGGGCGCCGCCGGCCACCTCCTCGGGCTGACCGTCGGCGCCGACGGCGCCGCGCGCGTCGACGCCATGCGCGTCGTCCACTACGACGCCCCCGGAGACACACCCGCGGTCGCCGCCGCCCTCGGCCGCCTCGTCGCCCGCCTCGGCCTCCCGCGCGCGCACGCCGACTGGCTCGAGGACCGCCTGCCGCGCCTCCGCCCCGGCCCGTCGAGCCACGACGTGCTCGTGAGCGTGACCCTCGACGACGCCGCCGGCCTCGCCCCGAGCGTCGCCCTGGACTTCGTCGCGCTCCCGACGCTCGTCGCGCTCGACGCGCTCGACGGCCTCGGCTTCGACGTCGCCCTCGGCGGGGCGCTCAGCACCATCGAGAGCGTGCTCTCGGTCCCCCACGACGACGAAGGACGGCGCTGGCTCGACGGGCTCCGCGTCGTCCTCGGCGAGGGCGCCCGCCCGCGCGTCGAGTTCGCCTGGTTCGTCGAGCCCGAGCGCTTCCAGAGCCTCACGGCGACGCTGAACTGAGCCCCCCGGCCGCGAGCGCCGCGCTAGAGCACCGCTCAAGTAATCTCCCGTCGCATTCGGCGCCAGCGCGCCGTCATCGGCGTCGTTGGTCGTCGTCAGCGTGCTCTCAGCACGCCTCCTCCCGCCTTGCCGCTGACAGCGCTCTGGCACCGACTGCTCGGTCCGATTACTTGATCGGTGCTCTAGCTGGCGTCGATGACGCGGATCTCCTGCTCCGTGAGCGCGATCTCCGCGGCGCGCGCGCTCGACACGGCGCTCTCGACGCGGCTCGCGCCCGGGATGGGGATGATCGACGGCGACTTCGCGAGGAGCCAGGCGAGCGCGATCTCGTGCGGCGTCGCGCCGTGGCTCGCCGCGACGTGGCAGAGGACCGCGTGGTGCGCGACCCGCCGGACGCCGTAGCTCCCGCCGACCGGCGAGTACGCGAGGAACGCGAGCCCGTGCTGCTCGCAGTAGGCCAGCACCCCGTCGTGCAGCGGCTGCCGGTCGATGGGGCTCATCCGGTTCTGGACGCTCGCGATCGGCACGAGCGCCCGCGCGCGCTCGATCTCGGGCACGGACACGTTCGAGAGCCCGACGTTCGCGATCTTCCCCTCGGCGTGGAGCCGCGCGAGCTCGCCGACGCTGTCCTCGAGTGGATAGCGGGGGTCGACCACGTGGAGCTGATACAGATCGATACGTTCGACGGCGAGCGCCTTCAGGCTCTGCTCGCAGGCCCACCGCAGGTGCCCGGGGTGGCCGTTCGAGATCCACGCGCCGTTCGGTCGCTCGAGCCCGCCCTTCGTGGCCACGACGACCCCGTCGCGGCGCGGCCACGACGCGAGCGCGAGCCGCACGAGGCGCTCGTTGTGCCCGATGTCCGTGTGGTCGTGGCAGTAGGCGTCGGCCGTGTCGATGAGCGTCATCCCGGCGTCGAGCGCCGCGTGGATGACGCGCACGGCGTCCGCCTCGGTCGGGTGCGCGCCGAGCGAGAGGGGCATGGCGCCGAGGCCGATCGCGCCGACGTCGAGGCCGCTCGGGCCGAGGGGTCGCGTCCTCATTTCCAACTCCGGGGGCATGTGCCACTGTACCGTCCCGCCCAGAGTCCAACATGATTTTGCGCGCGGCCGCCAGCCCAGTCGGGCCGACACGCGCGCGCGGAGAGAGTTCCGGACCAGCCGGGGCGGCCACAGGAGGGACAGCCCATGCGACTCGCCACGACACTCACGATCACGGCCGCGCTCGCTCTCGGCGCGTGCGGCAAGAAGGCCCCGGAGAAGCCCGTGCAGCCGACGCCGCCGGAGACCACCGCCCCCGCCGCCGACGCCGCCGGGACACCGCCCGAGACGGCGGCGCCCGCGACGGAGACCGCGGCGCCCGAGGCCGACGCCGCGGCGCCCACCGAGCCCACCCCCGACGCGACGGCCGCCGCGCCCGCGGGCGACGTCCCGCCGGCGCCGGTCGCGAAGAAGGTGCCGGTCACCGACACCTTCCACGGCGTCGAGGTCACGGAGGACTACCGCTGGCTCGAGGACCCCGCCGATCCCGAGGTGAAGGCGTGGGTCGACGCCGAGAACGCGCACGCGCGCGCCGTCCTCGCGGCGCTCCCCGGCATCGACGCCATCCGCGCCCGCGTCCAGGCGACGTTCGGCTCGGACGGCGTCAGCTTCGGCGGCGTCAAGGAGGCCGGCGGGCACTACATCGCCTACGAGCGGAAGCCCCCGAAGCAGCAGCCCTTCCTCATCGTGACGGACAGCCTCGACGATCTGTCCGCGGCGCGCACCCTCGTCGACCCGAACGAGATCGACGGCGGCGGCACCACCGCCATCGACTTCTTCGAGCCCTCCCCGGACGGCTCGCTCCTCGCCGTGTCGCTGTCGAAGGGCGGCACGGAGTCGGGTGACGTCCACATCATCGAGATCGCGACGGGCAAGGAGGTCTTCGAGGTCGTCCCGCGCGTGAACGGCGGCACGGCCGGCGGCTCGCTCGCGTGGCTCCCGGACGGCAAGGCCTTCCTCTACACGCGCTACCCGCGCGGCGACGAGCGCCCCGACGAGGACAAGAACTTCTACGTGCAGGTCTACAAGCACATCCTCGGCACCTCGACCGACGCCGACACCTACGAGATGGGCAAGGACCAGCCCCGCATCGCCGAGTACGACCTCCGCGCGGACGCGAAGTCCGGGCGCGTGCTCGCCACGATCCAGAACGGCGACGGCGGCGAGTTCGCGCACTACCTGCGCGAGGCCGACGGCACCTGGAAGGGCTTCACGAAGTTCGAGGACAAGGTCATCAGCGCCTCCTTCGGCCCGAACGACACGCTCTACGTCATGAGCCGCAACGAGGCCCCGAAGGGCAAGATCCTGAGCGTGCCGATCGCCTCCCTCGACGTGTCGAAGGGGCAGGTCATCGTGCCCGAGGGCGAGAACAGCGTCGTCGAGGGCTTCTGGGGGCCGCCGACCGTGCTCCCCATGGAGGACCGCCTCTACGTCGTCTACCAGCTCGGCGGGCCCTCGCAGATCGCGGCGTTCGACTTCACGGGCAAGCCCGTCGAGGGGCCGACCGCCGAGCCCGTCACGGCGAACGGCGGGCTCGTCCCGCTCGCGAAGAACGACGTCCTCTTCGTGACGCGCTCGTTCGTCGCGCCGACGGCCTACTTCCGCTACGACGCGGCCGCCGGCACCACGACGAAGACGGCGCTCGCGAACGAGGCGAGCTTCGACCTCTCCGACGTCGAGGTGCGCCGCGAGATGGCGACCTCGAAGGACGGCACGAAGGTCCCGGTCAACATCCTCGTCCCGAAGGGCTTCGCGCAGGACGGCACGGGCGCCGGGATCCTCACCGGCTACGGCGGCTACGGCGTCAACATCGAGCCCGGCTTCGGGGCGCGCCCGCGCATCGCGCTCGATCAGGGCGTCGTCTACGCGGTCGCCAACCTCCGCGGGGGCGGCGAGTTCGGCGAGGAGTGGCACCGCGGCGGGAACCTCACGAACAAGCAGAACGTCTTCGACGACTTCGCCGCGGCCGCGCAGTACCTCATCGACCAGAAGTACGTCGCGAAGGACCGCCTCGGCATCGTCGGCGGCTCGAACGGCGGGCTCCTCATGGGCGCCACGATGACGCAGCACCCGGATCTCCCGGCCGCGGTCGTGTCGTTCGTCGGCATCTACGACATGCTGCGCGTCGAGCTCTCGCCCAACGGCGCGTTCAACGTGCCCGAGTTCGGCACGGTGAAGGACGAGGCGCAGTTCAAGGCGATGGCGGCCTACTCCCCCTATCACGCCGTGAAGGACGGGGTCGCCTACCCGCCGACCCTCTTCCTGACCGGCGACAACGACCCGCGCGTCGACCCGATGCAGTCGCGCAAGATGACCGCGCGCCTCCAGGCCGCGGTCGCGACGTCACCGAAGCCGGAGACGCCGATCCTCCTCCGCACGACGAGCGACGCCGGGCACGGTGGCGACACCAAGCTCGACGAGCAGATCGCGCAGTGGAGCGACGTCTACGCGTTCTTCTTCCAGAAGCTCGGGGTCGAGCTGAAGCCGTTCCCCGCGAAGTGATCGGGGCGCCCGGTGTGACGCGCGCTGGATCGATCAGCGCGCGTCCGCCGCGCGCGCGCCCTCCGCGGCCGCCTTCTTCGCCTCCATCCGCGCGACGTAGGCCGTGTACTCGGCCTTGCCCATCCGCGCCTGGGTCGGCTTCGGCCCGGGCGCCGGGTGGATCGTGGCGCAGCCGCCGGCGGTGAGGGCGAGGGTCGTCAGGGCGGCGAGGAGGAAGCGGATCATCGGGGTCTCCTGGGCAGGCGTTGCTCTCGTTCGGGGCCGCCGCGCGTCGGCGTCGGTGCGAGCGAACAGAGCAACGGCCGTGCCAGCGCGCGGACGCACGCCGACGATCAGCCCAGGCGGCAGATCCTCGCCCTACGGGGTCCCGCGCGACGCGCCGCCCGCGGGCTCGCCCGGGCCGCTGCTACCGTCGACCTACGGTAGCGGGTCAGAAGCTCCCACCGGGGAGGACCGGCTTCGGGAACGGGCGCCCCGGCTTCGCGAACAGGTACCCCTGGAGGAGCGGGCAGCCGAGCGCGACCATCTCCACGAGCTCGTCGCGCGTCTCGACCCCCTCGGCGACCGCGAGGATCCCGAGCTCGTGGCAGAGCTCGAGCATCGTCCGCAGGAGGCGGCGCCGCACCGGCGACTCCTGCACCTCGTGGACGAGGCTGTAGTCGAACTTCACGATGTCGGGGCCGATCTCCGCGATGGAGTTGAGCCCCGCGTAGCCGGCGCCGAGGTCGTCGACCGCGATGCGGTAGCCGAGGTCGCGGAGGCGCCGGATCCGCGCCGGCACGTCCGCGACACCGTCGAGGCGCGAGCGCTCCGTGATCTCGAGCACGATCTTCGAGGCGTGCCGCGACACGGGCGACCCCGGATCGAAGAGCGAGTCGTCCATCAGGGTCTCGCACTCGATGTTCAGGAAGAGCGCGACCCCGTCCGGCAGGCGGTCCGCGAGGCGCGCGGCCGCCGAGCGGATGGCGCGCTCGAGGCGGCGCGTCTCGCCGAGCGTCGCCGCGAGCCCGAAGAAGTGGTGGGGCGCCGCGACCGAGCCCTCGTCGCTCCGGAGCAGGACCTCGTACCCGAAGGTCTGCCAGCTCCGCGTGCTGACGATCGGCTGCGCCGCGAGCCAGAGCCGGTCGAGCCCGGTCTGGAAGCGCGCGAGCTCGGCGTTCTGGGTCTCCTCGATGGCGCGCAGGGGCTCGAGCATCTCGGCCCGCTCGCTCCGGGCGCGCATCGCCTGCTCGAAGACCGCGCGCAGGTCGGCCGGATGACACGGCTTCGTGAGGAAGCGGAAGACGCCGATCTCGTTGACGACGTGCAGGACGACGTCGAGCTCGGCGAACCCGGAGAGGATGATGCGCGAGACGTGCGGATAGCGCGCCTTCACCTCGGCGAGGAGCTGCGAGCCCCGCATCCCGGGCATGTGCTCGTCTGTACAGATGATGTCGAAGGGCTCCGCGGCGAGGAGCTCGAGCGCCTCCGGCCCCGACGACGCGGTCGCGATGGTGAAGTCGCCCGTCCCGACACCCCGAACGGCGCCGTCGCGGTAGATCGCGTCGTCGTCGACGAACAGGATCCGCGCGACGCGGGGCGCGGCGTCCACGGCTCCGTGCTCCGTCTTTTCAGACGCAGCCACAGCGTTGCCGCGCGTCGAGGCGATCGTCGAGTTGGTCATGTGTGCATGCCACGGTCGTGGAGGTCGACGCCCCCCCGGGCGTCCCACCTCTGTCCAGATCCATCATCTGTCCAGTTTGGCACTGAATCAAAATCAACAACGTGATGATTTGTGAAACCGGTTCGCTGAGGCGCATCAAATGCGAAGCCCCCGATCGCGGACGCGACCGGGGGCTTCGAGTGCATTCCAAGGTTTCGGATCAGTCCGCGCCGACGCCGAAGAAGAACGAGCCCGAGAACGCGAGCTCCCAGTAGTCGGTGTTGGTCGTGTCGCCACCGCCCGTCAGGAAGAGCCCGGGGAAGCGGAACCCGATCTCGAGATCGGCGAACGCGTGGTCTCCCTGGGCCAGGGTGTAGCCCACGCCGAGGCCGAAGGGCACGAAGCCGCCGTCGGTCTCGTACTTCGGGAGCTCGACGCCCGTGTCGACGTGGAGGTAGATCTGGGTCGCCACGTTCAGGCGGAACTGGAGGTCGAACCGGAAGTCGGCCTCAGGGTCGCCGCCGGTGAGCCGGATCGGGAACTCGAACGTCCAGTGCAGGCTCGTGAACGCCTGCAGACCCGCGAGGAAGCGAATCGCCGGGATGAAGACCGTGTGCGTCCCGTCCTCGACCGGGATGACGAGGCCGAGCTCGGGCGCGATCTCGATCGGCCCGCGCAGGAGCCGGTAGGCGGCGAAGACCTCGGGGTTCGTGTACTTCGTCTTCGGGGCGAGGCGCACGGGCGCCGGGTAGGCCCCGACCTCGAAGTCGTCCGTGACGCCGTAGATCACGACCGGATCGATCCGGAACCCGGTGTCGCCCGGCGTGCCCTCGACGACGAAGAATGCCGCCGCGTTCAGCGTGCCAGCGGTGAGGGTGAGGGGGCGCTCCGAGAACTCGACGGGCTCGTTCGCGAGGGCCTGGCCGGCGAAGAGGACCGTGCCGAGCACGGCGGTCAGCTGCGCGATGCGCTTCATGATGGCTCCTTGGGAGTGACGAAACACGAGCCTGGATTAGCCCGAACACGGGCAACCGACAACCTCCGACGCCTGCCCGAGCCTCTGCCGCGGCGGTGAGCGTCCACGACGAGCCCGGCGCGGACGGGGTGAGCGCCCTATCTATCGGCAGAACGCGGGCGCGAGCTCGGCGCAGAGACCGGGGACCGCCGGCGCGACCGCCTCGAGCGCGTCGCCCGTCCAGAGCACGCGGCCCGGGTCCGCGAGCCAGGCGCCCGCGCGAGAGACGGGGGAGCCGTCGCCGAGCCCGAGCGCGCGCGCGATGGGGGCCGCGAGGAGCGGGACGAGCGGCCCGCCGGCGCGCGGCGAGGCCGAGCGCGCCCCACCGAGAGGCGCCGGCGCGCGGAGGTCCGAGGGGCCGAACGCCGGCCGGTCGACGCCACGCCAGCGCGCGCCGCCCCAGGCGGGGTCGAGCCAGGCGCGGACGGCCTCGAGGCGCCGATCGGGGGCGACGGGCGCGGTCGGGGCGCACGCGGCGGCGAGCGCGGCGCAGACCCGCCCTCCCTGTGCCACGACGGGCGCGAGCGCGAGACCCGCGTCGTCGCCGCCGAGGGCGTAGAGGTTCGGGTCGCCCGCGCCGAGGCCGTCGGGCGCCTTCGCGATGAAGCGCGCCGTGGCCGGGTCGTAGTCGCGCCCCTCGAGGAGGACGAAGCCCGTGTCGGCGTCCGGGAGGCCGCCGCGCCACCCGAAGGGGGTGGCCAGCGGATCGGTGTCCTCGGTCGTCTCCCCGAACGGCCCGAAACCGCGCCGCGCGAGCACGGCCCCCGTCGCCGCGTCGACGACCACCCGGACGGAGCCGTCCCTGTCGCGGACGAGGGCCTGCACGGCGCCCTCGGCGGTGACCTGGTAGTCGGGGGACCGCCCGCCGCTCGCCCAGACGAAGCGCCTCGCGACGACGCCGTCGGCGCCGATCTCCGCGGCCGGTCGCGCCCCGTCGAGCCAGAGCCACGCCTGCTCGAGCGCGCCGTCACGGCGCTTCGCGACGCGCCGCCCGCGGCCGTCGACGAGGTACGCGAGGCCGACGCCGCCCGGCAGCGTCGCCGCCCGCAGGTCGCCGAACGCGTCGATCGCGTAGAGCGTGACGCCGTCGCCGTCGGTGCGACGCTCGCGAGCGCCGCTCGGTCCGTGCTCCCAAGTGGCCGCCCCGGCGGAGACGAGCCGATCCTGTGCGTCGTAGCTCGCGTGGGTCGTCACGCTGGCCGACGACGCCGTCGTGCGGTTCCCGCGCGCGTCCCAGGCCCAGCTCCCGGCGGACACGCCATCCACGGTGAGCGCCGTGATCCGGCCGGCGGCGTCGTGGCCGAAGACGCGCTCCGTAGCGACACCGTCGACGACCTCGGTGACGCGCGCGACGGCCCCGGCGGCGTCGTAGGCGTAGGTCGCCTCGAAGATCGGGCCGCCGCCGGCGGTCGCCGCCGTCCGCGTCACGCGGCCGCGCGCGTCGCGCTCGAGCGTCGTGGTCACGACGCCGACCGTCACCGAGGTCACCTCGCCGGTCGCCGCGTCGCGGCCGACCACCGCGGCGCCGGCGGCGGTCACGAGCCCGTCGCGATCGCGCTCGTAGGGGACGGCGAGCCCGGCGATGTCGAGCGCGGCGAGGCGGGAAGCCGCGTCGTAGCTGCGCGCGATCTCGCCGGTGAGCGCGCCGCTCCATCGCGTCGACACGAGGAGCGGCCCGTCGAAGGAGGTGTCGAGCACGACGCCACCGAACGCCGTCACCCGCGAGACGGCGCCGCGCTCCGCGTCGTAGGTCGCGTGGACCGCCCCGAGCGGCGTGCTGACCGTCGTGAGGCGGCCCGCGAGGTCCCAGACGAGGTCGACCCCTGGCCCGTCCTCGTAGGCGAAGCGCGTGAGGAGCCCGTCCGGATCGCGCTCGAACGTGAGCGCCCCGCCGATCGTCGCGGCGTCCGGCGGCTCGTAGCCCACGAGCCGGTCGTCCGCGTCCCACGCGAAGGCGTGGACCGGCCCCCCGGGCGCCGTGAGCGCCGTCGGGTTCCCGCGCTCGTCCCAGCTGACGCCGAGCTCGCGCCCACCCGGGAGCAGCGCCCGCGTCGGCCGCTTCGCCCCGTCGCGCGCGAGCACCGCCACCCGCTCGCCGCCCGGGAGCGTCGCCGACGCGAGCTCACCGGTGGCCTCCCACGCGAGCGCGACGCTCGCCGTCGCAGAGCCCGCGCCGACCGTCACGGCGCCGATCGCGCCGGCCCCGCTGCGTGTCCACGCGACCGGCGCCCCGCCCGCGCCGGAGGCGGTCGCGAGACGTCCACTCGCGTCGAACGAGAGCGCCGTGACGCGCCCCTCGGGGCTCGTGACGACCCGCGTCCCGGCGCCCGCCGAGGTCGACACGACCCAGCTCTCGCCAGCCAGCGTCGCCGTGTCGTTCGCCGACCAGAGCCCCCCGCCGTCGCCGGTCGCCGGCGTCACGGAGCGCGCGAGGGACAGCGTGATCGCGGCGCCGCCGGGCGTGGCGAGGGTCGCCCCGCGGAGCTCGGGCGCGCGCATCCGATCGCGCGCCGAGGGCCCGGTGAGCGCGCTCACGACGGCGCCGTCGCGGTGTGTCACGGCCTCGGCCCCGTCGCCGCCGCGCGCGAGCACCCACGAGCCCCCCGCGTCGTCGGCGACGGCCACCTCGTCCCGGCCGACGTCGATGGCGACCGCGACCTCCCACGGGCGCCCGCCGCGCGTCGTCGCCGTGACCGCGAAGCCGTCCGGGAGCGCGGCGCGCGCGAGCGTGTCGGTCGCGCCGCGCGGGTCCGTCGCGCTCACGGCGCGCGTCTCGCCCACGCCGGGGCCGAAGGCGTAGGTCGCGTCGGCGCCTCCGGGCCGGTGCACGGCGACGAGCCGCCCGTCGGCGTCGTGCTCGAGCTCCGTCCGCGCCCCGTCGGGGCCGATCACCGCCGTGAGCCACCCGAGGGAGCCCGTCTCGAGCGTCGTGCGCTCGCCGTTCGCCGCGACGACCGCCGTCGGGCGCCCAGCGGCGTCGCGCTCGACGCGGGTGCGGCGCCCGTCCGCCTCGGCGATGGCGCCGAGGCGGCCGAGCTCGTCGTAGACGAACGCGCGCACGACGGCGTCGGTGACGGCGTCGCGGGTGTCGAGGTGGCGCCCCCGCTCGCTGAAGCGCCAGCGCTCGCGACCGCCGGGCGCAGGCACCAGCACGTCGCCGTGGAAGCCGCGCGGGAACGGCTCGTGGAGCCTGATCCCGCCGGGCGCGCGGGCGAGCCAGGGCTCGCCGAGCTGGGAGATGGCGACGTCCCCGCGACCCGGCTGCGCGAAGCCGACGGCGAGGGCCCCGTCGGCGCGCGGCGCCTCGCCGAGCCCCGCGACGACGTGGAAGCGACCGCCGGGCGCGATCTGGGCCGTGTACGCGCGGCCCGAGCCGCCGTCGCGCGCGGTGACGTAGGCGGCCCCGGCGCGATCGACGGCGAGCCCGACCACGCCGTCGAGGAGGGCCTCCACGGCCGGTCCCCCGTCGCCCGGCGGCTCGCCCGCGACGCCGCCGCGCCCCGCGCCGGCGAGGGTCGTGATGGCGCCGTCGGGGGCCACGCGCCGCACGCGCCGGTTGCCCGCGTCGAGCACGAGGAGCGCGCCGTCGGGCGCGAGCGCGACGGACGACGGCCCGTCGAGCTGCGCGTCGCGCGCGGGGCCGCCGTCCCCCGAGAAGCCGGGCACGCCCGTCCCGGCCACGCGCTCGACGACGCCGTCGGGGCCGACCCGGCGGACCTGGGCGGCCTCGCTGAGGTAGACGGTCCCGTCGTCGGCGACCGCGAGCCCGCCGACGCGCCCGACGATCGCGGCCGTCGCGGGGCCGCCGTCGCCGGTCGCGGCGCCACCGCCCGCCACGGTCGCGAGCGTCCCGTCCTCGGCGACGCGCCGGACGCGGCCGGGCTCGGCGAAGACGAGCTCCCCCTCGGGTCCGAACGCGAACGCGTCGACCAGCGGCACGCACGCCTCCGCGACGGGCGTCCCGTCGGGGCTCGGCGCCTCGCACCCGGCGGCGCCACCGAAGTAGGGCGCGGGCAGCTCCCCTACCCCGGCGCGCTCGAGCGCGGCGCCCGGCGCGTCCCCGAGGGACCAGACGGCGCCGTCGCGGTGGAAGGCGAGGCGGGCGAGGACCGCGCCCGCGCCGACGTCGCCGGCCGACGCCACGGCGAGGAGCCCGGGGGCGCGCCCCACGCGCTCACCGCTCCCGAGGAGGGCCTGCCGCGCGACGACGTCGTAGAGGTGGTGCGGCGCCAGGTCCCAACCGCCGACGCCGAGCTCGCGCGCGTCGAGCCGCGCGACGGCGAGCCGCGTCCGCCGCGCGAGCGTCACGCCGTCACCGCGCACCCGCCGCGTCGTCGGCGCGCTCCCGGGGGGCACGAGCCCGAACGCGCGCAGCACCCCGCTCCGCGCCCGCGGCACGGTCAGGTAGCGCGCGCGGTAGTCGTAGCGGACGCGGACCTGCGCGGTCGCGCCGCCGACGACGAGCCGCCCGAAGCCGTCGCGGCCGCTCCAGAGCACGCGCGCCTCGGCGTTCGACGAGGGGGCGACCGCGACGTCCTGCCGCTCGCCCGCGACCTGCACGTCGAGCCGGACCCGCGCGAGGTCGGCCGGCACGGGCTCGCCGACGAGGGGCACGGTGACGCCGCGGGCGGACCCGCCTGGCGTGCGGTCGCTGCGGTAGACGAGCGAGAACCCGCTCCCGGCGATGGGGAGCTCGGCGCCGAGCACCTGGTCGTCACAGACGACGCGGCGCCCGGGATCGCGGCAGGTCGCGGGCCGCGCGGGGTCGGCGACCGGCACCCCCGCCGGCGCGGTCGACGTCGCGTCGAGGGCGTAGGGCCAGCCGATCGCGTAGGCGCCGAGCTCGCGGAGAGGTAGCCGCCAGAGGCGCGCCCCAGCCGCGTACAGCTCGCCCAGGCGGCGCCGCTCGCCGTCCCCGACCCCGATCGCGGCGGCGGCGTCGGGATCGGCGATCCCGTCGCCGTCGAGATCGAGCGCGACCTCCTCGTCGTCGGCCGACGCGATCGCGACGATCGCGCCGTCGTCGACGGGCACCCACGCGGCGCGCGCGCGATCGTAGCGGGCCGCGGGCACGGCGCCCCCGACCGGGAGCCCCGTGAAGTCCTCGACGTAGAGCACCGCGTCGCGATCGAGGCCGACGCCCGCGACGCCGGCGGCGAGCGCCTCATCGGCGGTGATCTCCGCCGCCCACGCGTACGCCGTCGCCGGCGGCAGCAGGGCCGGGAGCGCGAGCGGACCGCGCGCGCCGACGGAGAGCTCGGTGAGGCGCACGTCGAGCCGCTCGAGGGGCCGCGCGAGGCCGCCCTCGTCGCGCGCGCTCGCCTTCGTGGCCGGCGCGACGAGGAGGGTGGCGCGCCGGACCCCGTCGCCGTCGTCCACGGGATCGCCGCGCGCCACCACCGGCGCCGAGGCCGCGGCGCCGCCGAGCGCGACCGCCGTCGCCGCCGCCGCGCGCGGCGTGAGCACCACCGGATCGAGGTGCTCCCACGCGCCCCAGGCCACGTCGACGACGCGATCGGCGGGCGGGCGCCCGGCGAGCTCGAAGCGCACGACCAGCGGGCCGCCGCCGTTGACCGCGAGCGCCCAGCGCCCCGTCCCGTCGGTGGTCGTCTCGCCGAGCTCGAGGTGGCGGTGGACCCGCACGCTCACCCCGACGAGGGGCGCCCCCTCGGGATCGAGCACCTCGCCGAGCACGATGGCGACGCGCTCCGGGTCGATGGTGCCCGCCGGGACGCCGCGCTGCGGCGCGTTCGGCCCGGTGAAGAGCCACGCCGCGCGGTCGATGATCGGCGACGCCTGCGTCGGATCGAGCGGCTCGAGGGGCGCGTGCGGCTCTCCCGTGTCGGGGCTCTCGCCGTCGCGCGCGTCCGCGCCGTCGACGGGGACCGCGGTGTCGACGGGCTCCGCGCTGTCCCCGGCGGCGTCCGGCGCGGTCGCGGCGTCGCTCGCGTCGCCCCCGCCCGCGTCGGGCGCGTCCGGGCCGGCGGCGTCGGCGACGTCGTCGAGCGCGTCCGCGACGGGCGGCGCGCCGAGCGACCCATGGTCTTCGCACCCGCCTCCCGCGAGGGCGAGCGCGATGATCACCATGAGGACGCGACCAGGGTGTGGACGGTCCGGCACGGCTGAAGAACTGGCTCGTTGTTTATTTTCGAGAGGGAAAACGCGGCTTTCCGGAAATGTACACCGACTTCCCCCGCGACTCCAAGCCAAAGCATCGAGTCCGCTATAAGCGCTCGGGGAGTTCGAACCGAGCCAGGCGCGGCGCGCGGTCGGCGGACGTTGACCGCGCCCGATCGCGGCGTCAGGATGAGGGCGCCACAGGCCGGAACGGGGGAGAAGAGCTCATGGGAACGATGCGCGACACGGTGAGCGACGCGGCGCCCGCCGCGTTCCCGCTGGGCTTGCCGATCGGGCGCGCGCTCTGGCTCCGCCACGGCCTCGACGCGGTCCGCGCCGTCGCCGCCGAGCGCGGCCGGCCCGCCGCCCTCCGCGAGGTGGCCCAGCGCGCCGCCCGCGAGCTCGACCCGGCCGTCGGGCTCCGCGGCGGCGAGATCGTCGCCCTCGACGTCATCGCCGACGTCCAGCGCTACGTCGTCGACAGCTACACCCGCCACCAGAACCCGGGCTCCCTCGACCGCGGCCTCGCCTTCGCCGACGCAGGCCCCGACGGCGTCGTCACCCCTCGGGCGAGCGCCCTCCTGCACGATGACTGGGTCCCCACGATCCCGATCGACGTGCGCGGCGTCGCCCGCGAGCACATCGGCCTCGCCCTCCTCGGCGAGAACCCGGCGGCCGCGCCCTACGCCCCGCTCTATCGCGCGCCGGGGCTGGACGATCCGGCCGTGAAGTCCCTCGTGCGGAGCCTCGAGGCGTGGTTCGAGCTCCAGCCCGCCCTCGGCGGCGCGGGGCTCTCCCTCTTCGAGGCCCTGCGCGCCCCCTTCCGCGCCCACCCGACCTCGCTCAAGGCGCAGCTCGCCTACATCCGCGAGCGCTACGGCGACCTCCTCCCCGCCTGGCTCGTCGACGCGCTCGAGCTCTCCGAGGGGATCCTGGCCGAGGAGGACGCGTTCCGCGGCGGCGGCGGCCCCGGCCCCGTCGAGCCGCTCTCCTTCGCGGGCGCCGGCGACGCTCCCGAGCGCTTCACGCCGGACCGCGACTGGATGGCGAACGTCGTCCTCCTCGCGAAGTCGACCTACGTCTGGCTCTGGCAGCTCTCCGAGCGCTACGGGCGCGAGATCCGCCGCCTCGATCAGGTCCCCGACGAGGAGCTCGACCGCTTCGCGGCCGCCGGCTTCACGGGGCTCTGGCTCATCGGCGTCTGGGAGCGCTCCCACGCCTCGCGCACCATCAAGCGCTGGCGCGGCAACAGCGAGGCGCTCGCCTCCGCCTACTCCCTCTACGACTACGTCATCGCCTACGACATCGGCGGCGACGCCGCCTGGGAGCACCTCGACCGCCGCTGCCGGGCCCGCGGGATCCGCCTCGCGACCGACATGGTCCCGAACCACACGGGGCTCGACTCCCGCTGGATGATCGAGCACCCGGAGTACTTCCTCCAGCTCGACCACCCGCCCTACCCGGCCTACCGCTTCACCGGCGAGGACCTCTGCGAGGACGAGCGCCTCTCCGTGCACATCGAGGACGGCTACTGGTCCGAGACCGACGCCGCCGTGGTCTTCAAGACCTACGACCACCGCGACGGGCGCGTGCGCTACGTCTACCACGGCAACGACGGCACGAGCATGCCCTGGAACGACACGGCGCAGCTCGACTACCTGAACCCGACCGTCCGCGAGGCGGTGATCCAGAAGATCCTCGACGTCGCGCGCCGCTCGTCGATCATCCGCTTCGACGCCGCGATGACCCTCGCGAAACAGCACATCCAGCGGCTCTGGTGGCCGCGCCCCGGCAGCGCCGGCGCCATCCCGTCGCGCGCCGAGCGCGCCATCCCGGAGAGCGCGTTCGAGGCGGCCATGCCGCACGAGTTCTGGCGCGAGGTCGTCGACCGCGTGCAGGCCGAGCTCCCCGACACGCTGCTCCTCGCGGAGGCCTTCTGGCTGATGGAGGGCTACTTCGTCCGCACCCTCGGCATGCACCGCGTCTACAACAGCGCGTTCATGCACATGCTGCGCGACGAGGACAACGCGAAGTACCGCGAGACGCTGAAGAACGTGCTCTCGTTCTCGGCGGAGATCCTCAAGCGCTTCGTGAACTTCATGTCGAACCCGGACGAGGCCACCGCGGCCGCGCAGTTCGGGCGCGGCGACAAGTACTTCGGCATCGCCATCCTCCTCGCGACCCTCCCCGGGCTCCCGATGATCGGCCACGGGCAGGTCGAGGGGCTCGCCGAGAAGTACGGCATGGAGTACGCGCGCCCCTACGAGGACGAGCGCCCCGACGAGGGGTTCATGGCGTACCACGAGCGCCTGCTCTTCCCGCTCTTCCGGCGGCGCTGGCTCTTCAGCCAGTGCGACGCGTTCGCGCTCTACGACTGCCGCCCCGACGGCGGCGCCGTCGACGAGGACGTCTACGCCTACTCGAACCGCGTCGGCGACGCCCGCGCCCTGGTCGTCTACAACAACGCCTACCGCGCGGCCGAGGGATGGATCCGGGACTCGGCGCCGACCCGCCGCGGCGGGAGCGACGCGCCCCTCGTGCAGCCACCCCTCGCCGACGCCCTCGGGCTCGGTGGCGACGGCTTCGTCGCCCTCTACGAGCACGTCCGCGGCGAGTGGATCCTGCGGCACGCACGAGAGCTCGCCGACCGCGGCCTCCACGTGCGGCTCGGCCCCTACGAGGCGCGCGTCTACCTCGACTGGCGCTTCCTCCCGGCCGACGACGACGCCTGGAGCGAGCTCGCGCGGCGCCTCGGCGGCGGCGGCGTGCACGACCTCGACCGCGCCTACCGCCTGCTCGTCCACGAGCCGGCGCGCGCGGCGTTCCTGAAGATGCTGGCGGCGCCGACCTTCGAGGCCGATGGCGACCTCGACGCCCTCGTCGGGCCGGACCTCGCCGAGCGCGTGGCGCCCTCGGTGGCCGAGGCGGAGGCGCTCCCGCAGGGCGACCGCGCCTTCGGGCGCGCGCTCCGGCTCATCGCGGCGCTCGGCGCCGAGGCGGCGCGAGAGATGGGCGT
Organism: Deltaproteobacteria bacterium; assembly: GCA_020632715.1. GTDB lineage: Bacteria > Myxococcota_A > UBA9042 > PHBI01 > PHBI01 > JACKFA01. Next base: position 564,600 of record JACKFA010000006.1, on the reverse strand, counting down.
GAGCGAGGCGGCGGCCGAGGTGCTCGACGCGCCCGCGGCCGTGCTCGAGGTGGCCGCGACGGCGCCGGCCGAGCTCCCGGAGCTGCTCGAGGCGGCGCGCGAGGCGCTCGGCGTCAACGAGCACGAGGGGACCGTCTGGTACGGGCAGGAGGCGATGGACGCGCTGGTCGCGGCGCTGCGCGTGCGCTGGGAGCTCGACGTCGGGGCCGAGGAGGCCGAGTCGCTCGCGCGGAAGCTGACCGCCGCGCACCGGGCGGCTGGCAATCGCTACGACGCGTTCCTCGCGAAGCTCGGGCTTGGGGTCGAGACTCCCCGAACCGGGGGTCCGGCGACCCCGGCGGACGACACCCGCGACTGAGGCGGCTCGGCGACGTCCTGGCGGCGCCTGCGCGCGCGATTGGCGTCCGGAGCCGGGGTCTCACGAGTGTGCCAAAACGCGCTCATCCCGCGGTGGAATGCGGGTGAGCGAGTCATTTGACGATTGGCAGGCGCCTTGCTTAGGCTCCGACCTCGTAGTCGCCTTGACCGACCGGCATGGGGTCGGTGGTCGGGTCGACGCGACGAACGGACGGAGTACCGATGAACAAGGTGATCGTTGCGTGCCTGCTCTTCCTCACGGGGCTCTCCGGGACGGCCTTGGCCGATGGCCCGGACTGCGCCCCCGAGGCGAAGAAGCTCGAGTGGTACGTCTGCGTCGAGAAGGCGGTCGAGTACAAGCGCGGGATGCGCACGGAGACGCGCGACGAGTGCGCGATCAACGAGCGCATCGACGTGAAGGGGTGCGACCTCGGCGACGTGATGCGGTTCCTCCCCGAGGGGGTCGACCCGGAGTACTTCTACGTCTACGCGATCGGGCCGATCGACTTCGACAACAACCTCTGGGAGATCCAGGAGAACAACGAGGCCAACCAGTGCACCATCAAGCGGGGCAGCATGGAGGCCTGGAAGCTCATGAAGTTCAGCGACGCGTTCGACAAGGACAACGCGGCGCGCTCGCAGATGGTCGAGGACGCCCTCGCGAAGAAGAAGCAGAAGCTCATCACGGACGCGATGCTCGGGCCGCACCCGGGCTCGGGCTGCGAGGGCAAGAAGGCCGCCATCGGGCAGGTCGACAAGAAGACCGTCTCGAAGTTCAGCTGGTACGCCGAGGCCCACTTCAAGTGAGCTGAGCCGGGTCGCGACGCCTGGTCGCCCCGCCTCCGTCGCCGTGCTCGCGCGCGCGAACGGACGCAGGTCAGACGGCGGCGCCCCCTGAGCCACGGCGCGAGGACCCTGGAGCCGCCTCGGTCCTCGCGTCGTCCCCCTCCTCCTCCGAGCGCGCGGCGGCCGCGTTGGCCGGCGTGCGCGTGGCGAGAATCGTCCGGCCCCTCGTCGACGGGCTTCAGATCCGTCGCGGGACGACCGACAACAAAGCACGTAGTCGACTTTGTTCGGTCGCCGTGACGGTGCGGTCGCCCCCGCGCGCCGGAGCGGCCGACGTGCGCCCGGTCGCCGGAGCCTCGCCGAGAGCGACGGCGACACCCACCATCCCCCACGGAGCGACGACCATGACGGCAGGACTGCAGCTGATTCGTTCGCTGGCCGAGAAGGCCATGGCCGCGGCCGACACGAGCGGCTCGCTCGCGAAGGCGGAGCTCGTGGTCTTCACGAACCCCGAGCTCGAGGAGCACCTCGACACCATCCCCTTCTTCCTGAACCCGAGCACCATCAGCGTCGAGCGGCGCGCGAAGTTCGAGGACGACGCGCACAACCAGGCGCGCGACGACGTGAAGTACAAGGGGACCGATCCCATCTCGCTCCAGATCGGCGAGCTCTGGTTCGACACCTACGACGAGCGCCGGAACGTGCGCGAGGTGTTCATCGACCGCCTCGAGGAGCTCGTGGACTACTACGACGAGACGCACGTGCCGCGCGTGGTCTCGTTCGTGTGGGGCGGCTTCAGCCACGGCACGAAGCACGCGCGCGACTACGTCTTCTACGTCGAGAGCGTGAAGGTCGACTACCTCATGTTCCTCTCCGACGGGACGCCCGTCCGCGCGAAGGTCGCCCTCTGCCTGAAGCAGGTGACGACCACGAAGCGCGAGGACGGCCAGAACCAGAAGCGCTCGCCCGACCACGCGAAGCGCGTCGTGGTGCGCCGCGGCGACACGCTCCAGGGCATCGCCGCGCGCGAGTACAAGGATCCGCGGGAGTGGCGCCGCATCGCCGCGACCAACGGGATCGAGAACCCGATGTCCCTGCGCGTCGGCAGCGAGCTGCTCGTGCCGCCCATCCTGCGCTGACGGGCACGAGCGCCGCGTCGTCGGCCGGCCGCGAAATCGTGACCGATCTGTCGCTCGAAACGCGCCGACGGACGTGCTAGGGGGAGGCCTCCGCCGGAGGCCCCCATGACGATGCTCTCTCCCCTGCGCCTGGCCGCGTTGCTCGCCCTCGCCACGCTCGCCGGCGCCGCCTGCGGCGACGCCGACGGCGCCGACACCGCCGACACCGCCGTGAGCGACACCGCCGTCGCGGACACCGGCGGCGCCGACGCCGCGGACACCTCCGCGCCCGAGGACGGCGGCGCGGACTCGGTCGACACCGCCACGCCCCCCGTCGACAGCGACGGCGACGGCCTCAGCGACGAGGAGGAGGCGACCCTCGGGACGCGCGCCGACCTCATCGACACCGACGGCGACGGCTTCGGGGACGGCTGGGAGGTGGCGGCCGGGTCGGACCCGCTCGACGCGAAGTCGGGCCCGGAGCTCACGGCGCCCACGGGCACCCCCTACGTGCTCGACCTCGTCGATCTGGTCGAGCCGAGCGGGCTCCGGACGTTCCTCCCGACCATCATCAGCAAGTGGCCGGCCGTCCTCGCCATCCTCGACGGCCTCGGGAGCGGCGCCACGACGGCGAGCGACATCACGCTCACGGGCGGGATCGGGCAGCTCCTGTCGGTCGGCCCCGACGACGCCCTCGGGAGCCTCGACGACGTCTTCGCGATCCAGACGAGCTCCCTCGATCCCATCACGGGCGCCTTCCAGCTCGTGCTCGCCGGCGCCATCGAGGTCGGCGCGTTCGAGACCCACGGCGACCGCGTGACGCTCGACCTCACCGGCATCAGCGAGCTCACGCGCGGCGCGCGCCTCCGCATCGACGACGTCACGCTCTCCGGCACGCTCACCGCCGATGGCGAGGCGATGACCGACGTCGAGCTCTCGGGCGTGCTCTCGCGCGACGGCGTCGAGCGCCTCTTGAACGAGCTCGACCTCCCGATCCCCCTCGAGGTCGACCAGGCCATCGCCCTCCTCGACAGCGACGGTGATGGCATCATCCAGGTCATCGCGCAGATGCGCGGGCGGCAGATCGTGCTCGACGGCTTCGCCGCGCGCGACGACGCCGAGCCGGTCGTCCGCGAGGAGCTCGCCTGCTGCCCCGAGGGGCTCGAGGTGGGCGACGACATCGAGCCCGCCCTCGCGAGCGGCCCGCAGGGGGCCGGCGACGACGACGCCGTCTACGTGGACCGCATCATCGCGCACGCGCTCGCGCACCCGGCCTCGCTCGACTTCGCGGCGACCGTCCGCGTCATCAGCGGCGAGCGCCGCTACTACGTCTACTCCCCGCGCGGGCTCATGTACTTCACGCGCGCGCCGTCGCCCGCTGGTGAGGCGCCCGAGCGGCGCTTCAGGCTCTTCGGGCTCGCGAGCGCGACCGACCTCGAGGGCGCCGAGATCGCCTTCGACGACGCCCACAACCCGTTCCGGAACGGCGACCCCATGGCGCTCGCGACCTACGAGGAGTTCCTCGCGGCGGGCGTCCCGTTCGACCCGCCGGCGAGCTACCTCGCGGCGGGCTACGCCGAGGACGACGAGCGCCTCCGCTACGTCCCGAGCGACGCCCTCCCCTACCCCTACGCGCTCGAGCGGCTGAGCCAGCTCTTCGACGACCCGCGCGCGGGCGACGTCATCGTCGTGAAGCCTTCGTACTTCGGGAGCTTCGGGCAGCACGGCCACCTCGGGGCGCTCGAGAGCCGCTCGGCGCTCATCGTGTCGGGCGCGGGCGTGAAGAAGCTCGCCGACACGCCCGAGGGCGACGGCTTCCGCCACGCCTGCCTCGGGGGCGGCGACTGCAGCGGCGGGGGGAGCGCCTTCCTCGTCCGCGACGAGGCGCCGCGCATCGTCGACGTGGCGCCGACGGTCGCGAAGGCGCTCGGCGTCACCCCCATCACCGGCGTCGGCCCCGACGGGCGCCTCCACGACGACAACCTCCTCGCCTGGCAGGACGGCCGCCCCCTCGACGCCGTGCTCGACGGGAGCACGGTCGGCCACGCCATCATCCTCATCAACGACGGCCTCACCTCGATGGAGCTGCGCGCGCACACGCTCGACCCCGCGTACACCGACGTCGACGCCTACCGCGAGCTCATGGCGCGCGGCGTGACCTACGGCGGCGGCGCCATCACGAACTTCCCGTCGAACACCTTCCCGAGCCACAACGTGGTCGGCTCGGGCGCCTGGAGCGGCCACCACGGGCTCCTCGACAACAGCTTCTACGAGCGCTCCGTCGCCCACGTGTTCGACCCCATCGCGCAGCTCTTCGAGACGAGCGTCTTCGTCGCGAGCGCGAGCGCGCACCTCCCGGTCGAGACGCTCCACGAGGCCGTGATCCGCAGCTTCGGGGGCGCCTGGGTCAAGGCGTCGAACCCGACCGGCGTCATGACGGCGAGCCTGAACGATCCGTCGTCCCGCGGGGCCGTCCTCGCGACGCTCGAGAGGCGCGTCCCGAACGGCTACGTCGTGCCGGCGGGCGCCGACAGCGTGACCGTCGGCGGCGTGACCTACACGCTCCCGGAGGCGGCGCTGACCGACCCCGAGGGGGCGGTCGACAACGCGACCATCGTGAACGCGGTCGGGCTCTTCCGCGACAACGTCGCGCGCGGCGTGCCGCTCCCGAAGTACGCGATCATCAACCTGTCGAGCACCGACGGCGCGGGGCACGCGCAGGGGCCGAACGGGAACATGTTGCGGGACGAGGTCCTCGGGCGCACGAACGCGCGGATCCGCGTGCTCATCGAGCTCCTGAAGGAGGCCGGGATCTACGACGACACGCTCATCGTGCTCACGGCCGACCACGGGATGGAGCTCAAGGACCCGAACGCGAGCGGCGACCCGCTCGCCGGGCTCCCGAGCGACCTCGGGATCGTGCGCGTCGGACCGCACGTGTACGTGAAGCGCCTCGACGTCGCGCTCACGGCGGTCAGCGGCGGCTACGACGTGGTGGTCGCGGACCACGACACGGGCGCCGGCGTCGCCCGCGCCGACGTCACCGCGGTAGTCGACGGCGAGGAGGTCGCGACGGTCGAGACCGACGCCGACGGGAAGGCGACGATCACGTTCGCGGCGACGTCGGGGCAGGCCGTCGAGCTGCGCGCGCAGCGGAGCGGCTTCACGCTCTGGACCAAGGCGCTCTGACCGACCGCAGGCCGATCCGGGCGAACCGTCGGTCGGAGGGCCGGCGACCGTAGGGGCCGACGGTTCGGATGACGGCTGCCCTACCGTAGCCGTCGACCGTCGGACGCGACCCGGTCGTGGCGACCGCGCGCGCGGCCGCGTAGATGGCCGCCTACATCCATTTTACAGGATTGGCACAACGTTTGCTGAACGTCGGGGCACCCTCTTCGTCGAGACCTGTGCCATGACGCGACGCCTCCCCACGATGAACCACGCCACGCCCGCCGGGACCTCCTCCACCCCGGCGGGTGTGGCGCTCATCGACGGCGTCCCCATCGCGATCGACGGCGTGCCCATCACCATCGACGGCGTCCCCATCGCCATCGAGGGCGTGCCCATCGTGTGATGCGCAGGGCGTGTCCGCCCTGACACGTCGGCGCCCCGGGAAGACACGGCGCGCGACGCCGGGGGTTCGACGCGACGCGACGTGACCGCCGCGTGACGTGACGGATGGCGCGCTCGCGCCCCGGGCTTCAGCCCGCGGCGAGCTTCCCGCGCCGGTCGGGGGCCTCGACCTCGGCCTCGGCGGCGCGCACGCGGGCGAGGCGCTCACGGAGCTCGCGGATGGCGGGCACGTCGAGCCCCTTCTCGGCGGCGACCGCGAGGTAGGAGTCGAGGAGGAGCTCGGTCTGGTCGCCCACCTTCGTGAAGTGGTAGCCGAGGTAGGTCTCGATATCGAGCGGCAGCACCCGCGGCGCGAGGCGCGTCAGGAGCTTCAGGAGCCACGGGCGGATGAGCACGTGGTGCATGGGGCGCCGCTCCCCCCGGTACGCCGCCACGACCTTCATCGCCTCGCGCGAGGCGCGCGACGCGAGCGGCAGGACCTCGCTCTTCCGGAACGGCGCGAACTTCCAGCCGGACGCCTCGAGCGCCACGAGGTGCGGCATGAGCACGGCCGACCCGAACGTGCCCGAGCGGGTCACGTCGCGGACGGCCTTCGCCTTCCAGCCGCCGGCGGAGAGCGCCTCGACCACGCCCGCCACGCGGTCGGCGGGGCCGGAGAAGGGGTTCTTCCCCGGATACCAGTACGCGACGCCCGGGTCGGGGACGGTCTCGGTCGCGAGCGGCGCCTGGTAGGAGATCATGTTGATCATCCCCTCCACCACGCGCTCCTCGGGCACGCGCGCCGTGATGATGGCGCGATCCTCGAGGCCCGGCGTGAGCGACACGAGCGTCGCGTCGCCCATCGCGCCGGCGAGCTCCTCGAACCAGTCGCCCGCGCGGAGGGCGGGCGCGGACACGCAGAGCCAGACCTGGTCCCAGCGCCGCGCGCGCACCTCGTCCATCGTGGTGAGGACGTCGAAGCCCTCGAAGCGGACGGGCTCGCGCCGCTTCCCCGCCTTCGTGTTGAGCGGGTACATCGCGAAGCCGTCGCGCGCGGAGGCCGCGTGCTTCGGCTTCACGAAGAACGCGACCTGGGCGCCCCCCGCCTGGAGGTGGCGCCCGTAGGCGAGGCCGACGGCGCCCGCGCCGACGAGGAGGATCTGCCTGGTTCCGTGGGCCATCGCGATCTCCAGGTCCGGGTCGGCGCGGGGGGCCTCGCCGCCGCTTCGGCGCTCAGCCCTTCGGGGTCGGGAGGAAGGAGTACTTCTCGGCGTACTCGCGCATCTGGTCGGCGAAGTCGGTCGGGTACTCGACCTTCACGTCGACGATCTCGTCGCCCTCGGTGACCGGGACGAGGCGCGGGTTGATGAACCCGCCGTAGGGCGCGATGCCGAGCTTCTTGTAGCGCTCGATGACCTGCGCGTGAAGCGCCGGGTCGATCTTGACGCCGTAGCCCTCGATGAGCGCCTTGCCGGCCTCGAAGTCCCCCTCGGACTTGATGCGCTGGATCTCGTTCAGGAGCTTCCCGAAGAGCTCGCGGAGCTTGTCGTAGTCGTTGACGCGGAAGTAGGTCTTGCCGTCGCGGTCGATGCGCTCGATGACGTTGTCGGGCGCGCCCTTCTCGAGGGCCCAGCGGGCGATCATCGCGCGGTTCCGCATGTGCGCCTCCTCGATGTTCTCACCGAGCGGCACGCGCGCGAGCTGCACGAGGAGCCCGTTGCGGATGTAGTCGTCGTAGGCGGCCTTGCCCGTCTCGAGGCTGTCCATGACGCCGATCTCGACGAGCTTCGGGTCCATGAGGAAGTAGAGCGCGACGAGGTCGGCGCGGCCCTCCTCGAGCGCGCTCGCGTAGTGCTTGAGCGTCTCGGAGGAGGACGCCACGCCCTCCTTCATCTTGCCCGAGGCGTGCCCGATGACCTCGTGCATGTCGGTGTGGAGCTTGTCGCCGAGGTCGTCGTGGGCCTTGGCGCGCGCGATCTCGGCGCCCGACTCGGCGAACTCCTCGAGGATCCCGCTCGACTTCGACGCCTCCTCGTAGGAGTGCACGATGTTGCCGAGGCTCACCGACTTCGAGCCGAAGTCCTTCCGGATCCAGTCGGAGTTCGGGAGGTTGATGCCGATCGGGAACGCCGGGCCCGAGTCGCCGGAGCCCGTGATGATGGTGATCACCTTGGCGGTGATGCCCTTCACGTCCTCCTTCTTGTACTCGTCGGGGATGGGCGAGTTCTTCTCGAACCACGCCGCCTCGTTCGAGATGGCGGCGATGCGCTTCGTGGCCTCCTCGTCGCGGAGCGAGACGATGGACTCGTAGGTCCCGCGGAGGTCCATGGCGTCGCCGTACGTCTCGATGAAGCCGTTGACGAAGTCGATCTTCGACTGCGTGTCGGCGACCCAGGCGACGCCGTGCTTCTCGAAGTCCTCGGGGTCGCCCGTCTTGTAGAAGGCGATGAGCGTCTCGATGGACGCCTTCTGCGCGTCGTTCTCGGCGACGGTCGCCGCCTTCTCGAGCCAGCCGACGACCTTCTCGATGGCCTCGCCGTAGAGCCCGCCGATCTTCTGCGGGATCTCCACGATGGTGCCGTCCTCCTGCTTCACGAGGCGCGACGAGAGGCCCCACATCGGCACGCGGTCGGGGTTCGTGGCCTTCTTGGCCTTGTAGAACGCCTCGACCTCGGCCTGCGTGACGCCCTCGTAGAAGTTGTTGAAGGAGCTCGTGACGAGGTCGCCGTCCGGGTCCTTCGAGGTGCCCTGCGGCTCGAACGCCGCGTCGAAGATGACCGGCTCGAGGGCCTTCAGGAGGTCTTCCTTCGTCTGCCCCTCGGCGAGCGGCAGGCTCTCCGCCGGCGTGTTCTCGACGAACCCGGCGAAGTCCTCCTTCGTGAAGTCCGGCAGGAACTTCTTCGAGCTGTAGTGGTGGAAGTTCCCGTACGAGAACCACACGCGCTTCAGGTAGGTCGTGAAGGCGTCCTTGTAGGCCGCGGCGGACTTGTCGCCCGTGTACGCCTTGTCGATGCCCTCGAGCGTGCGCCGGAGCAGGAGCCCGTGGCGCGTGTTCTGCGCCCAGGTCATGTCGCGCCCGGAGAGCGCCGCCTGGCTCAGGTAGTAGGCGAGCTTCTTCTGCTGCGGCGAGAGCTCGTCGAAGCCCGGGATCCGGTAGCGCAGGATCTTGATGTCCGCGAACTGCTCGGTCTTCCAGACGAAGTCGTCGTCCGCCGCCGCCGAGCCGGCGTCCGCCTGGGTCGCCGCGGTCGCGTCGGCCGCAGACGGCGCCGCCGTCTCGCTCGCGTCCGCCTCGGGCGCCGCCGTCCCGGTCGCGGGCTCGGCCGTGTCCGGCTCGGGCGCGACCGCCGTGTCCTCGGATACGGGCGCCGTCGTGGCTGCGGGCGCGGTGTCCGCGTCGGCAGCGGGCTTGCCCTTGCACCCGGTCAATCCCAGCATCAGCGCCATCACACCCCCGACGAGCCTCATCGCGTCACCGTCCCGGTCGAAAAAAGTCGAGGGGCGATGAAAAGGCAGGACACCGCAGATGGCAAGCCATCTGCGGTGCGTTCGATGAGTCGTAGCGGGCGGGTAGGTGACCTGGGCGGCCACCCGAGTGGGTCATGCATCTACTCATCGGTTGCCCCCACCGCCCTCTTGAGATCTTTTTTCGTGGCCGCGTCCTTTTTTTCATCCGCCCGCGCGCGATCGGCGCGCGCAGCCAGCCGCCGCGCGTGTCGATCAACGCCACCGGAACGTCTTGAGCCCGATCGCGAAGCCGACGACACCCCACGCCACGAGCACGGCGAGCTGCGGCAACACGTCGATGAGCCCGCGCCCGTCGTTCACGACGGCGCGGAGGCCGTCGTTCAGCGCCGTCAGCGGCAGCGCCTGGATGATCGGCTGCACGGCCTCCGGGAAGCGCTCGTACGAGAAGAAGGTGCCCGAGAGGATCCACATGGGGAGCGTCGCGAGGTTCATGAACCCCGAGGCGACCTCGACGCTGTCGGTGCGCGCGCCGATGACCGCCGCGATCCCCATGAAGGAGAGCGCGCCGACGACGCACAGGATCCCGACGTCCACGACGCTGCCCATCACCGTCACGTCGAACGCGAGCGCCCCGAACCCGAGGAGCGCCACGACCTCCGCGAAGAGGAACACGAAGCGGGAGAGCAGGAACGAGAGCAGGAAGTCGCTGCGCCGCATCGGCGTCACCGCGAAGCGCCGGAGGAGCTTCCCGCGCCGCTCCTGCACGATCGCGTAGCCCACGCCCCAGAGGCTCGAGCCGAGCAGGTTCATCGCGATGAGCCCGGGCAGCAGGAAGTCGATGTAGCGGCGCCCGCGCGGGATCTCGGTGTGCTCGGTGATCGTGGCGACGTCCTCGCGGCCGAGCGCGCGCTGGAGCGCGTCGTCGACGGCGCGTCGCGCGAAGCGCCCCTCGTCGCGCGCGGGATCGAAGCGGAGGTCGACCACGGCAGCGCCGGCGCCCTCCGGCGCCGCCGCGGCGCCCTTCTCGGCCCCCTCCCCGCGGTAGCGGACGATGATGTCGATCGTGCCCTTCGCGAGCCGCTCCTCGAGCGCGTCCGCCGCGAGGACCTCGACGGCGAGGCCCTCCTTGCCGTCGAGCAGGCGCTGGACCTCGGCGGTGCCCGGGTCCCCCGCCGGGAGCCCCACGTGCACGGGCTCGACCGGCCCCTCGCGGAACGCGATGCCGAGCCCGACCGCGAGCAGCACCGGGAAGCCGAACACCCAGAAGAGCGCCGCCGGCTCGCGCACGAAGATGCGGATACGCGCGAGCGTGAGCGCGAGCAGCGGGCTCTTCGGACCGCGCGCCGCCTGCGCCGGGGGAGGTTTGGTGGGTTCCGCCATGCGGGTCACTCCCTGAGCGCGCGCCCGGTCTTCTCGACGAAGACGTCCTCGAGCGTCGCGCGGTGGGTCGAGAGGTTCTGGAGCGGCGCGCCGACGGCCTCGAGGTGCGCGAGGAGCCCGGGCATCACCCGCGCGACGTCGCCGACCGAGAGCCGGATCGCGTCCCCGTGGGGGCGCACCGCGCGGACGCCCGGGAGCGCGTCGAGCCCGACCGGCGGCGCGCCCTCGAGCTCGAGCTCGATGACCTGGTCGGCGCCGAGCGAGGCGACGAGGGCGTCGGGCGTGTCCTCGGCGATGACCTTGCCGTGGTCCATGATCGCGACGCGGTCCGCGAGGCGCGCGGCCTCCTCCATGTAGTGCGTCGTGAGGAGCACGGTGCCGCCTCGCGCCTGGAACGCCTCGACGACCTCCCAGAGCTGCCGCCGCGACTGCGGATCGAGGCCGGTCGTCGGCTCGTCGAGGCAGAGGAGCCGCGGCGCGCCGATGAGCGCGCACGCGAGCGCGAGCCGCTGCTTCTGGCCGCCCGAGAGCTTCCCGACGCGCGCTGCCCGCTTCCCCTCGAGCGCGACCATGGCGAGGACGTCGTCCGCCGACTGGCCCACCGGGAAGAAGCTGTGGAACATCGCGAGGGTCTCGTCGATCGTGAGCTTCTCCTGGAAGTGCGTCTCCTGGAGCTGCACGCCGATGACCCCGCGGATCGCGCGGTCGCTGCGCGCGCCCTGGCCCCATGGGCGCCCGAAGACCTCGATGCGACCGGCGCTCGGCGCGGTCAGCCCCTCGATCATCTCGACGGTCGTGGTCTTCCCGGCGCCGTTCGGCCCGAGCACGGCGAGGCACTCCCCCGCGCGCACCTCGAGGTCGATGCCGGCGACCGCGAGCACGTCCGGGTAGCGCTTCTCGAGCGCGGTACAGCGGACGGCCGGGGCGTTGTCGAAGTCGAACTCGGCCACGTTGGCTCCTCCTCGGAGCGCAGGACGATAGCAGCCTCGCGCGAAGCTGCAAGCCCGTTCAGTAGTAACCGTTCGTACCGGCGCGGAGGCGCCGTCAGAACAGGTGGCGACCGAGGCTCACGAGGGCGACCGCGATCCAGATCCCGATCACGAGCGCCGTCGGGCCGCGCAGCCCGCGCCGCCCGGTCGGCGGCTCGAGGCTCTGGGGCTTGCCGGCGTAGATGGGCGCGTCGCTCCCGCGCTTCGCGGCGCTCATCGCGCCGGCGCGAGGAGGCGGAAGTAGTCGACGATGCTCGGGTGCGTCCAGTTGCGCACGTTCACGAAGCGCGCGAGGACGCGGCCGTTCATGACGACGTAGCTGTCGGGCAGCTTGGTCGTGCCGAAGGTCTCGCGGAGCGTGAGCTGGCCGTCGCCGGCGGTGTCGCGGAGCACGAAGAGCTCGCTCGGCGCGGGGATCCCGCCGCGGAACGCCTTGAAGAAGGTGGAGATGGCGTCCCAGTCGTCGTCGTAGCTCACCGCGATCATGGCGAAGCGGCGATCGCCGAGGGACTGGCGCAGCTTCAGCATGCTCGGGAGCTCGTTCCGACACGGCGGGCACCAGGTCGCCCAGAAGTTCACGAAGACGAGGGTGTCCCGCGGGAGCTGCGAGAGCTCGACGCGCTGCCCGTCCTGCATCTCGAGCGGCCAGCGCGCCTGCTGCTCGGTGAGCGGCGCGTCGATGATCTCGGCGTCCGTCTCGGCGAGGAGCTCCTTCACGAGCCCCTCGCGGCCGCCGGCGCGGATCCCGCCGAGGATGAGCGCCATCAGCGTGACCGCCAGGGCCGCCGCCGTGAGCCAGAGGAAGACGCGCTTCGCGTCGACTCGTTCGATGAGCTCCATCGCGGCGGTGGACTAGCATGGAAGGCGCCGGGAGGGCCAGCAGGACCGGGATTTGACCTTGGCGGGGCGTGGTCTTGGGGCTAGCCTGACCGCGACCGAGCCAAGAAGAAGGCCCATGGACCACCGCGAGCCCCCCCTCCCCTTCGATCCCCTCGGCCGCGAGGCGTGGCGCGCGCAAGTCGAGCGCGAGCTCCGCGGCGCCCCCTACGAGCGGCTGCTCGTGCGGCTCCCCTGGGGGGACGCCCTCGATCCGCTGGCCGTCCGGGCCGACTTCCCCGAAGACCGACCGCCCCTCGGCAGCGCCGCCCTCGCCCCCTGGGCGCGCGGGCTCGCCGCCGACGGCAGCGCCGGGCGCTTCGACCTCCGGGCGCTCCGCACCGAGCCGCGCCCGGAGGACGCCGCCGCCGCCGCGCGGCGGGACCTCGCCGACGGCGCGTCCTCCTTGCTCCTCCGGCTCGGGGCGGGCGGCGTCGCCGTAGCGAACGCCGTCGAGCTCGACCGCGCGCTCGAGGGGGTCGATCTCGCCCGCGTCGCCCTCGCCTTCGAGGGCCTCGCCGACGACGACGCCACCGCCGGCTGGCTCGTCGAGCTCGCCGCGCGCCGCGGCGTCGACGCGGGCGCCCTCCGCGGCTCCCTCGGCGCCGACCCCATCGGCCGCCTCGCCAGGGACGGCGCGCTCGCGACCTCGCTCGACGACGCCCTCGCGGCCCTCGGCGCGACCGGCGCCCGCGTGCGCGACGCCCTCCCCGGCCTCGACACCGCCATGGCCGACGACGGCGCGTGGCACGACGCCGGCGCCACCGAGGCGCAGGCGCTCGGCTACGCCATGGCCACCGGGCTCGCCTACCTCCGCGCGTTCACGGCCGCCGGCCTCGACGTGGACGTGGCCGCCGGGCAGATCGCCTTCACGCTCTCCCTGACCGGCGAGATGGTCGTCGGGATCGCCAAGCTCCGCGCCGCGCGCGCGCTCTGGGCGCGCATCGTCGAGGTCGCCGGCGGGAGCCCGGGCGCCGGCGCCATGACGCTCCACGCCCGCACCGCGGAGCGGATCCTCACGCGCCGCGACCCCCACGTGAACATCCTCCGCAACACCGCCGCCCTCTTCGCGGCGCTCGTCGGCGGCGCCAACAGCGCGCTCAGCGTCGACTTCGCCCACGCGCTCGGCGGCTCGAGCGCCCTCTCGCGGCGGCTCGCGCAGAACACGGCGCTCGTCCTCGCCCTCGAGGGCGGGCTCACCCGCGTCTCCGACCCGGCCGGCGGGAGCTGGACCGTCGAGACGCTGACCGAGCGCCTCGCGGACGCCGCGTGGGCCGAGCTCCAGGCCGTCGAGCGGCAGGGCGGCGTCGGCGCGGCCCTCGTCGCCGGCAGCGTGCAGGAGGCCATCGCGACCGCCCGCGGCGCGCGTGACGAGCGGGTGCGGCGCCGGAAGGAGCCGATCACGGGCGTCTCCGAGTTCCCGCACCTCGACGAGGCGCGGGTCGCCCTCGACGAGCGCCCCGCGGCCCCGGCGCCGACCCCACCGCTCGGCGGCGAGCGCGTGACGCGCCTCGCGCCGGCGCGGATCGCCGAGCCCTTCGAGCGGCTCCGCGACCGGAGCGACGCCCACCTCGCCGCGACGGGGCTCCGCCCGCGCGTCGTCCTCGCCTGCCTCGGCACCGAGGCCGACTTCACCGCCCGCGCCACGTGGTCGCGCGCCTTCTTCGAGGCGGGCGGCGTGAAGGCCCTCGGGGGCGGCGCTCACGACGGTGACGCCGCGCTCGTCGCCGAGGTCGTCCACCAGGGCGCCGACGCCGCCATCCTCTGCTCGTCGGACGCCGTCTACGCCGAGCGCGCCGAGGCCGCGGCCCGCGCGCTGAAGGAGCGCGCCGGCGTGAAGCAGCTCTTCCTCGCGGGGCGGCCACCCGCAGACCGCGAGGCCGCGTACCGCGCCGCCGGCGTGGACGCCTTCGTCTACGTGGGGGTCGACGTCGTGGCGACGCTCGAGGCCGAGCTCGCCCGCCAGGGGGTGCGCGCGTGAGCCCGAAGACCACCATCCCGAGCTTCGCCGACGTCCCGCTCCGGCCGGACGGCGGCGCCCCGACCACGGTCGCCCCCACCCCACCCGCCGCGCCGGGGCCAATCACCCCCGAGGGCATCGGCCTCCGGACGCACTACGCCGCCTCCGACCTCGGCGGCACCGTGCTGGACTCGGTCCCCGGGCGCCCGCCCTTCCTCCGCGGGCCCTACGCCTCGATGTACGTGCAGCGCCCGTGGACGGTGCGGCAGTACGCGGGCTTCTCGACCGCCGAGGCGTCGAACGCCTTCTACCGGCGGAACCTCGCGGCCGGGCAGAAGGGGCTCAGCATCGCGTTCGACCTCGCGACCCACCGCGGCTACGACAGCGACCACCCGCGCGTCGTCGGCGACGTGGGCATGGCGGGCGTCGCCATCGACTCGCTCGCCGACATGCGGATCCTCTTCGACGGGATCCCGCTCGGCGAGATGAGCGTGTCGATGACCATGAACGGGGCGGTGCTCCCGATCATGGCGCTCTACATCGCGGCCGGCGCCGAGCAGGGGGTGCCGCCCGAGCGCCTCTCCGGGACCATCCAGAACGACATCCTGAAGGAGTTCATGGTCCGGAACACCTACATCTACCCGCCCGGGCCGAGCATGCGGGTGATCGCGGACATCTTCCGGTACACGAGCGCGCACATGCCGCGCTTCAACTCCATCAGCATCAGCGGCTACCACATGCAGGAGGCCGGCGCGACGGCCGACCTCGAGCTCGGCTACACCCTCGCCGACGGCCTCGAGTACCTGCGCACGGGGGTCGCCGCCGGGCTCGACGTCGACGCGTTCGCGCCGCGGCTCTCGTTCTTCTGGGCCGTCGGGATGGACTTCTGGATGGAGGTCGCGAAGCTGCGCGCGGCGCGCCTCCTGTGGGCGCGCATCGTCCAGCGCTTCGGGCCGAAGAACGAGAAGTCGATGTCGCTCCGGACGCACTGCCAGACGAGCGGCTGGAGCCTCACGGCGCAGGACGTCTACAACAACGTCGTGCGCACCTGCCTCGAGGCGATGGCGGCCGGCTTCGGCGGGACCCAGAGCCTCCACACGAACGCGCTCGACGAGGCGCTCGCGCTCCCGAGCGACTTCTCGGCGCGCATCGCGCGCAACACGCAGCTCTATCTCCAGCAGGAGACGGACGTCTGCCGCTTCATCGACCCCTTCGGCGGGAGCTTCTTCCTCGAGCGGCTGACGGCCGACCTCGCGGCGAAGGCGCAGGCGCACATCGACGAGGCCGAGGGCTACGGCGGCATGGCGAAGGCCATCGAGGCCGGGCTCCCGAAGATGCGCATCGAGGAGGCCGCGGCGCGCGCGCAGGCGCGCATCGACAGCGGCGTCCAGCCCATCATCGGCGTCAACACGCGGCGCCTCGCCGACGAGCCGCCCCTCGACGTGCTGAAGGTCGACAACGCGGCCGTCCGGAAGGCGCAGATCGAGCGCCTCGAGCGGCTGCGGGCCGAGCGCGACGACGCGAAGGTGCGCGCCGCGCTGAACGGCATCACGCAGGCCGCGGAGCGAGGCGACGACAACCTCCTCGCGCGGTGCGTCGACGCGGCGCAGGCGCTCGCCACGGTCGGCGAGATGAGCGACGCCATGGAGAAGGTGTTCGGGCGGCACCAGGCGGTGATCCACGCCATCAAGGGCGTGTATGCTGACGCCGTGGGCGACGCCGGCCAGGACCTCGTCGCGCGCGTGAAGGCGCGCGTGGACGCGTTCGTCGCCGCCGAGGGGCGGCGGCCCCGCGTGCTCGTGGCGAAGATGGGGCAGGACGGGCACGACCGCGGCCAGAAGGTCATCGCGACCGCCTTCGCCGACCTCGGCTTCGATGTCGACATCGGACCGCTCTTCCAGACCCCCGAGGAGACGGCCGCGCAGGCCGTCGAGAACGACGTCCACGTGGTCGGCGTGAGCTCGCTCGCGGCCGGGCACCTGACGCTCGTGCCGGCGCTGCGGGCGGCGCTCGCGGCGGCGGGGCGCGAGGACATCCTCGTCGCGGTCGGCGGCGTGATCCCGCCCGGGGACTATCAGGCGCTCAAAGACGCAGGCGCCGTCGCGATCTTCGGCCCCGGGACCGTCATCGGCGAGGCCGCCATCGCGCTCCTCGACGCCGTCTCCCGCGCCGGAGCCGCCTAGCGTGGCGGCGCCGCGGCTCTCGCTCGACGCCTACGAGCGCGGCGTCACGGCCGGCGACCGGGCGGTGCTCGGGCGCGCCATCACGCTCGTCGAGTCGACGCGGCCGAGCGACCGCGAGCTCGCGCGGGACCTCCTCGCGCGCCTCGCCCCGCGCGCCGGGAACGCCGTGCGCGTCGGGATCACCGGGATCCCGGGGGCCGGGAAGAGCACGCTCATCGACGCCCTCGGCACCCACCTCACCGCCGAGCTCGGCGAGCGCGTGGCCGTGCTCGCGGTCGACCCCTCGAGCGAGCGGTCGGGCGGGAGCATCCTCGGCGACAAGACGCGCATGGCGCGGCTCGCGGTCGATCCGCGGGCGTTCATCCGGCCGTCGCCCGCGGCCGGCACGCTCGGCGGCGTCGCGCAGCGGACGCGCGAGACGATGCTCCTCTGCGAGGCCGCCGGCTTCTCGGTCGTGCTCGTGGAGACGGTCGGCGTCGGGCAGTCCGAGACGCTCGTCGCCAAGATGACCGACTTCTTCCTCGTGCTGATGATCGCGGGCGCCGGCGACCAGCTCCAGGGCATCAAGCGCGGCCTCATGGAGCTCGCGGACCTCGTGGCCATCAACAAGGCCGACGGGGACGGCGTCTCCCGCGCCCGTCGCGCCGCGACCGAGTACCGCGCGGCGCTGCGCCTCCTCTTCCCGCCGGCCCACGCGTGGCAGCCGCAGGTGGTGACCGTGAGCGCGCTCGAGGGGACGGGCGTCGCCGACCTCTGGGCGGAGGTCCTGCGCCACCGCGAGCAGGCGCTCGCGAGCGGGGCGCTCGTGGCGCGGCGGGCGACGCAGGCGCGCCGGTGGATGTGGGACCTCGTCGACGACGGGCTCCGCGAGGCGTTCCGAGCCGATCCGGGCGTCGCCGCGGCGGTCGGCGAGCTCGAGGCGGCCGTGGGCGCCGGGCAGCTGCTCCCGACGAGCGCCGCCGAGACGCTGCTCGCCCGGTTCCTCGCCACGACGCAGGGAGGCGACGCGTGAGCGACGACGCAGCGAACGAGCGGATCAGCGACGCCTACGACCGCTTCCCGTACCCCGAGTACGCCTTCTGGTTCACCCACCCCGACCAGCTCGCGGCGATGGCGACCGTCTTCGGGCTGACGCCGCCGCCCGTCGCGACGTGCCGCGTCCTCGACGTCGGCTGCGCGGTCGGCGGGAACAGCCTCCCGATGGCGGCGCAGCTCCCGGGCGCCCAGGTGGTCGGCGTCGACCTCTCGGCCTTGCAGATCGCGCGCGCCCGGGCGAGCGCCGCCGAGCTCGGGCTCGACAACGTCACCTTCCATCACGGCGACTTCCGCGACCTCCCGGACGACGGCCCCTTCGACTACATCGTCGCGCACGGCCTCTACTCGTGGGTCCCGCGCGACGTGCGCGACGCGCTCCTCGCCTTCATCGGCGCGCGCCTCGCGCCGAACGGCGTCGCCTACGTGAGCTACAACACGCTCCCCGGCTGGCACACCGCGGGCGTGGTGCGCGACCTCGTCCACCTGCACACCGCGACGCTCGCCGACCCGATGCTCAAGGTCGAGCAGGCGCGCGCGATCACGGGCTGGCTCGCCGACCGCGCGAACCGCCACGACGACGACTGGCGCGCGGGCTTCCTGCTCGCCGAGACCGCGAACATGAGCGACATGCCGGCGGCCTCGGTCTTCCACGACTACCTCGCCCCGGACCACGAGGCCGTCTACTTCAGCGACTTCGTGGCGCACGCCGGGCGCTTCGGGCTCGCGTACCTCTCGGACGCGAAGCCGTGGGACATGCTGCTCGACAACCTCGACGCCGACGTCGCGGCCGCGCTCGCGAACGTCGAGGGGCTCGTGAAGCAGCTCCAGTACGTCGACTTCGTCGCGCACCGGCGCTTCCGGCAGACGCTCCTCTGCCGCGCCGAGGCGCCGGTCGATCGCCGCGTCTCGGGGACGATCTGCGAGGGCCTCCACGTGCACGGCGCGCTGAGGGAGGACCCGGGGCTCGAGGGGCTCGAGGCGTTCACGCCCGTGACCGTCGGCAACGCGAACCGGGCGCCCGTCGAGGTGAAGGACACCGTCGCGCGGCTCGCGCTCGCGCGCCTGTGGCACGCGGGGCGGGCGAGCCTGTCGTTCGACGCGCTCGCGACCGCCGTCGCCGACGACCTCGCCGCGCGCGCGCTCCTCCCCGAGCTCACGCCGGCCGGGCTCAGGCGGCGGCTGGGCTCGCAGCTCCTGCGCCTCTTCTTCGCGGAGCTCGTCGGCTTCGCGACACGCCCGACGGGCGTCGCGGCGGCGCTGCCGGCGCGGCCGCGGGTGTCGCCGCTCGCGCGCTGGCAGCTCGGGCGGGACCGCTTCGCGACCAACCTCGCGCACGAGCACACGCCCTTCGACGAGGAGGCGCGGGCCCTCGCGCTCCGCCTCGACGGGAGCCGCGCGGCCGCCGAGCTCGTGGCCGAGGAGCCCGCGAACGCCGAGCTGCTCGCGCGCTTCGTGCGCGGCGGCTTCTTCGCGAGCGACGACGAAGCGAGCGGCGGCTGATCGACCGCGCTGGCGCCGTAATCAGAGCGTGTGGAGCAGGCGCCGACGCGCGGAGCGGTCGCGGGGCTCCTCGGCGACCGCGTCCGGGAAGAGGCGCTGGATCTCGACGCCCTCGCGGAGGTCGAGGGCGCTCTCGTAGCGGCGCGACAGGTCGAGGTCGAGGTAGGCCTTCTTGTAGTCGAAGCAGCCGAAGCTCGTGCTGACGCAGATCTGCTCGCCGTCGCCGAAGATCTGCCACCCCTCGGGCACGACGTCGTGGCCGTAGGCGACGAAGCCCGTGTCGCGGCCGAGGAGGGCGCGGATGAAGCCGCGCGCGGTGTCCGCCGGGCAGTGTCGCGCCCAGAGGAGCGGGCCCAGGACGGGGATCCCGAGCGCCGCCTCGATCGAGGGCTCGAGCCCGCGGGCGACGTCGTAGGACAGGGCCTCGAGGTCGTCGGGGCCGGTGATCTGCGCGGCGGGCGCGGCGTGCGTGACGATCACGCCCGCCTCGGCCGAGACCGCCACGAGCGGCAGGGACCGACAGAAGCGGCGGAAACGCCCGACGGTGTCGCGGGTCATACGCGACTCGAGCGCGTCGACCTCGTCGAGGAAGAACTTGGCCGTGCGGAAGCCGCCGACGTGGCCGTGCTCGTGGTTGCCGAGGAGCGCGTGGACGCGCCCCGGGTAGGCGGCCATCAGCGCCGTCAGCTCCTCGAAGACGAGGATGGAGGCGTCGACGTAGAACTCGCCGAGCCAGGGCTGCCACTCCGACAGCGCGAGCATCGGCCCGTGGACGAGGTCGCCCGCGAAGAGCAGGTGCGTCTCGGGCTCCTCGGCGAGGGCGCGCTGGAAGCGCGCGGCCATGGCGCGCAGATCTCGCAGGTTGCCCTGGAGATCCGTCGCGATGAGGAGCCGCCCGCGCCCGGACGGGAGGTGGAGGACCTTCCGCATGGCGTCCAGATATAACCCGCACAACGGGGGCCTCGCCACAAACGCGGCCGAGCGCGCGCTCGGCGTTGAAACCGAGCGATTGTGCAGCGCACAAAAAGAAGAAGCCCGGCCGGAGCCGGGCTTCTTCGTGGTCATGAGGGGGCGCCCGGTTCAGGCGCCCCGCCGCGGTCCCGGTCCGGGCTAGAAGCTCGCCGGACCGCCGTGGGCCTGCATGCACTCGCGGAAGGCGTCGTTGCCCTGCCAGCCGCAGGCGCCGGCGTCGTTGGCGCCGCACGTCGCGAGCTGGAAGCACTGGTAGTACTCGCGCCACTCGCACGTCGTGTACACCGGCTCCGCCGCGCACACCTGGCCCGAGCAGCCCGTGCGCTGGCACGTCGTCGGGGTCGGGTCGTCCTGGCAGGTCCCGTAGCACGGCGGGCAGACGACCTCGCCGGTCGCCTCGTCGTAGGTGCACGGCGCCGCCGGGCAGACGTCGCGCTCGCAGTGCTGGTTCGCCGCGCAGTCGCGGTCGTCCATGCACTGGTCGGCCGGGTCGTCCACGCACCAGCCGCCGCCGGCGGTGATGACGCAGTGCTGGCCGTCACGGCAGTCGCCGTCGCCGTTGCACGTGCCGGGATCACCGTCGGGGACGCACTGGAGGTAGCACGCGATGCCGTTCGGCATGCCGCCGCCGCTGCCCTGGAAGGGGTTCCCGCAGCCGCAGTGGTAGCCGTCCGGGCACTGCCCGTCCGCGTCGCACATCATCGGCTCGTCCGGCGGCGCGCAGTAGCCCTTGCACTCCGCCGGCGGGGCCGGGCGGTTCGCGCAGCCGTCGCCGTCGCAGGGCATCGGATCGGCCGCGCCCGAGCAGATCTCGAAGTTGCACACGCCGCTCTCGCAGTCGCTGTTCTGCGAGCAGTCGTAGGGCTCCGGGAGGCACTGGAGGTTGCAGACGAGGCCATTCTGCATCCCGACGCCGGGGCCGCAGCCGCAGTACTCGTGATCGCCGCAGTCGGCGTTGCTCGTGCAGTGGCCGGGATCGGGGTCGTCGGGGACGCACATCGGGTAGCAGGCGATGTCGGTCGCCGAGCCGTCGGCGGGCCAGCCGCAGCCGCAGTGGTAGCCGGCCGGGCACTCGCCGTTGGCGCCGCACTCACCGGGGCCCGGATCGGTGCAGTAGCCCCAGCAGGCCGGCTCCGGCATGGCCGGGCGCTCGGCCGGGTCGCAGTTCGCGTCGGCCGGGTCGCACGGCGGCGCCGCGGCGCCGGCGCAGACCACGAGCTCGCAGCGCCCGCTCTCGCAGTCGCTGTCGTAGCTGCAGTCCCAGGGCCGCGGGATGCACTGGAGGAGGCACGCGACGCGCTCGCTGCTGCCGTCCGCGGGGACGTCGCCGGCCGGGTAGTTGGCGCAGCCGCACATCTCGTGCGGGCCGCAGTCCCAGTCGCCGGTGCAGGTCGTCGGGCCGTCCGCCACGCACTGACCCATGCACGGCTCCTCGCCGGGGCAGGTGCAGTTCGCGAAGCTCGGGTCGCAGTCGCAGGCGGTCGTCGGGCAGTTGTCGCGCTCGCAGTGGAAGCCCGCGCCGCACTCGCTGTCGACCATGCAGCCCGTGCCCTCGCGCGGGAGGCACATCGGCTCACACCAGAAGGCGTCGCCCTCGGGAGGCGTGGCGCCGGCGCCGTCGATCCAGGGGTTGCAGCCGCAGTAGTAGCCGTCGCGGCAGTCGGCGTCGCTCGCGCACTCGCCGCCGGCCGGGACGCACTGGCTCCGGCACTCGGCGATCGCGGGGCAGGCGCAGTCGCCCGACTCGTCACCCGAGCCGTCCGCGCAGTCGCAGGGGACCGACGAGCACGTCGTCTCGCACACCTCGCCCGGGCCGCAGATCTCGCCGTTCGGGCCGCAGGAGGTGCCGCCGTCGACGCAGGTGCCCTCCTTGCAGATCTGGCCGGCCGCGCAGTCGCGGTCGCTCTCGCAGGACGGGTTCGGATCGGGCTGGCAGGTCAGCATGCACGGGATGAGGAAGTTGCTCGCGTCACCGGCGAAGGGCGCGCAGGTGCAGACCTCGCCCGCGCCGCACTCGGCGTCGGAGCTGCAGGTCTCGGCCGCCTCGCAGGTGCCGGGGCAGGCGACGAGTCCGTTCGCGGTGCCGGGGTAGTTGCAGTCGTCGAAGTTGCAGGTCTCGCCGTAGGCGCAGTCGCTGTCGGACCAGCAGTCGCCGGGGTTCGTGGTGTCATCGACACACGCGCCGTAGCAGACGGCGGGGCAGGCCTGGCCCGGGCCGCAGCCCGGCGGCGAGTTGCAGACGCCGTCCTCGGTGGAGCAGTGCTGCCCGTCGCGGCACTCCTGGCTCGAGTAGCAGCCGGTCGGCGGGGGATCGGTCGGCTCGACACACTGGCCGTAACACACGGCGGGGCACGGGGCGCCCGGCTCGCAGCCCGGCGGGCGGAGGCAGACGTCCGCGGCGTTGCAGACGAGGCCGCCGGTACAGTCGGCGTCGCTGTAACAGCCCGTGGGAGGCGGGTTCGAGGTACACTGCCAGTCGCACTGGCCGGAGCTGCAGTGCCACTCGCCGTCACAGGCCGGGTGGTCCTGCCCGACGCAGTCGGCTGCCGCCGAGCACTCGCCGTTGCCGCCCGGATCAGGCGCGCAGCCGTTGTCGTTGTTGGCGCCCATCAACAGGAAGAGCGCCCCGGCCAACCCGACGGCTCGGGTCACGAAGGCGAATCGCTGTCCTCGGTTCGTTCTCATGGGGTCTCCTCCTCTCTTCTCGCGTGTGTGTGTCGCTCGTCTCGTGTGGTCACGCCCCAGCGGGTGCTTACCGAGCAATGCTCATGCCAACTACCCGCTCCGCCGCGGACCTCGATTCTGGCTGCGTCGTCCGGGATCGCTCGGCCGGGGTGGGGCCCGTCGTCCCCGCGTTCTCGATCCCATGTGTGTAAATTTTCACCACTCACTCTCCGCGCCGCCTCCGGCGCCGTCTGGGCGGGCCCTTCGAGAGCCATTCCGGACCGGCGGCGCCGTCGTCGAACTTTTTTCGCCCTCGCGCGACGTCGGCGCGGCGAGAGGAGTGTGGCGCTGGCTTTTGGGCGCGTGGTATCCGACCCGCGATGAAGAATCAAGCCTCTGCCCGCGTGGCCCTCCTGCTCGCTCTCTCCGCCCTCCCGCTCGCCCTCGCCGCCGGGTGCGGCGACGACGACGACGGCGCCTCGGTCGACACGACGACCGCGGGCGACGCCGACGCCGCGGGCGACGCCGCGGACACGACCGGAGGCGACACCGCCGACACCGACGCGACCGCGCCGCCCTCGCCGATCTCGGTCCGCCGCACCGAGACCGAGGCCGATCTCGTCACGGGCCCGGTGCCGTTCGGGCGCCTCGGCCGCTCCTACGTCCTCGAGAACGGCCTCGTGCGCTTCCTCGTCCAGGACGCCGGCGCCTCGGCGGTCTACCAGCTCTACGGCGGCAGCGTCGTCGGCGCGGACAACGCGCGGGCCCCCGGCCTCCCCGGCGAGAGCGTGCTCCGCGAGCTCTTCCCGGTGGTCGACTTCCGCGTGCACGCGCCGGACACGGTCACCATCGTGGCCGACGGCTCCGATGGCGAGCGCGGGATCCTCCGCCTCGAGGGGCCGCTCGCCTCCTCGAAGATCATCGCGGTCCTCGACGCGGTCGCCGGGACGGCCGATCTCCGGGTCGCGGTCGAGTACGAGCTCGGCCGCGGCGCGCGCGACCTCATCATCCGGACCATCATCGAGAACCCGACCGACGAGGAGGTCTCGGTCCTCGCGGGCGACTTCATGGTCGCGAGCAACCTCCTCCAGATCTTCGCGTACGGCCCCGGCTTCGCCACGGGCGGCACCCTCGGCGACACGCAGTGGCTCGCGTTCCGCGGCGACGGCGTCAGCTACGGCTACGTCTACCCGGCGACCGGCGTGTTCAGCGCGCCCTTCGTCGAGAGCTCCGGCACCTTCGCCATCCTCGACCCGGCCCTCACCATCCCCGCGCACGAGACGCGGAGCCTCGAGCGGCGCCTCCTCGTCGGCGACGGCTCGCTCTCGGACGTGGTCGACCGCCTCTACCCCGCGGTCGGCACCCCCGCGCGCCCCGTCTCGGGCGCGGTCCACGATCCCGGCGGCGCCGTCGTCGCCGCCGCCTGGGTGACCGCGATCCCGATCAACGCCGCCGGCAACCAGGGCGGCGCGGCCGTGAACCAGGCGCGCACGGACCCCGCCGGCGCGTTCGCGATGACGCTCCCGCCGGGCGAGTACGACCTCATCGCGTCCGGGACGGAGCGGAAGCCGTCGGAGCCGGCGCGCGTCACGGTCGCGGCGGACGGCGCGGTGACCGACGTGGCGCTCACGCTGACGCCGCCTGCGTCGGTGACGGTCGCGGTCACGACCGATATGCCCGCGCCCACGAGCGGCGGCTCGGCCCCCGTGAAGGTCGCGCTGCGAGCGCTCGACGAGGACGCGAACGACACGCGGCTCGGCGACTTCGGGCGGCGCGGCGGCTGGCGCGTCGAGTTCGTGGGGCCCGGCTACGACACGCTCACCATCGCGCCCGGCCACTACCGCGTCGTGCTCTCGCGCGGTCCCGAGCTCGCCCCCGTGACGCTCGACGACGTGCTCCTCGAGGACGGGGGCACCATCACGGCGCACCTCGCGCGCGCCGTCGACACGCCGGGGTGGCTCATGTGCGACTTCCACCAGCACACCATCGGCAGCCTCGACTCGCGGACCCCCTTCGACGTGCGCGTGCGCGAGGACCTCGCCGAGGGGCTCGAGTGCTTCGCGACGAGCGAGCACGACCACGTGGTCGACCTCGGGCCCGAGATCCGCGCGCTCGGCGCGGGGGGGATCCTCCACAACATCGTCAGCGACGAGGTGAGCGTGAACGGCGTCGGCCACTTCAACGCCTACCCGATGCCGCTCGACCCCGAGGATCCGCTCGCGCTCACCGGCGTCCAGCTCTTCGCGGGGCTCACCATCCAGGCCCTCTTCGACAAGCTCCACGCCCTGCCGGGCGACCGCGTCGTGCAGGTGAACCACCCGCGCGGCACCAACGGCAAGGGCTTCTTCGTGTCCATCGGCTTCGACCCGCGGCTCGCGGTCGGTGAGCTCGACGCGCTGCCGACGGGCTTCGAGGCGCTCGAGGTCAACGGCGACCTCGGCGACGCCTCGCAGTTCACCCCCGAGGGGTGGGCCGGGTTCCGCGCGCAGCGGCGCGAGACCGTGCCCGTCCTCGCGGACTGGTTCGGGCTCCTGAACCAGGGGCTCCCCGTGTGCGGCGTCGCGAACTCGGACTGCCACGACCCGGGCGACGGCTGCGGCTGGCCACGCACCTACCTCGCCCTCGGCGACGACGTCGCCGCGCTCACCGACGACGCCATCGTCGCGGCCGTGCGCGCGCAGCACGCCGTGGGCTCGCGCGGGCTCGCGATGACGGTCGACGTCGATGGCGAGTTCCGGATGGGCAAGGCCGACCTCGTCGACGGGCGCGCCCCGACGCGCCTGCACGTGGTCGTGAGCGCGATGCCCGGGGCGAGCGTCACGCAGGTCGAGCTCTACGAGAACGGGCTCCTCGTCGACACGGCGTCCGGCGTTCCGCCGGGCGACGGCGGCAGCGCCGTCTGGGCGGACGTGGGCTTCGACGTCGCGCCCGCGACGGACAGCTGGTACGTCGTGGTCGCGCGCGGCCCGGGCGGGCTCGCGCCGATCTTCGACGGCGGCGTCTTCGCCTTCGCGAACCCGGTGTACGTCGACGCCGAGGGCGACGGCGTCTTCGTCGCGCCGGGGCCCGTGGCGCTGCCGTGAGCTGGGCCGCGCTCGCGCTGCTCGTCCTCGCCCACGCGGGGGGCGCGGCGAAGACCGTCGCCGTGGGCGCCGAGGGGGCGCGCGTGTCGGTCGCCGTGACCTACGCGGCGGCGCCCGCCGAGCGCGCGGCGGCGCTCCGGGAGCTCTTCGACCGCGACCGCGACGGGCGCCTCTCGGACCGCGAGGGCGAGCAGCTCGCCGAGCGGCTCGTCGAGGAGGCGACGTTCGCGCTGCGGGTCACGCTCGACGGCGTGGCGGCGCCGGTCGACTGGCGCGCGCACGCGGCGAGCGGGCTCGATCCGGCGCGGGCGCGATCGCGCGACGACCTGGCCGCGGTCGCGCTCTTCGGGGTCGCGCCGCCGCTGCTCGTCGGCGGCTGCGGGCTCCACCGCGTCGAGGTGCGCGATCAGGTGCCTGGCGGCGGCGTCGTCGCGGTGCGCTGGCCCGACGGCCGGCAGGCGGTCCTGGGCGCGGAGGGCGCCGCCACCTGGGTCGGTTGGCTGTGCCCGGGGCGGCGGGCGCGCTGACGACGCGCGCCCCGTAGTCAGAGCGGCGGCGTCACCGGCCCGGACTCCTTCGACCAGACCTCCCAGCGCCCGATGGCGTGCGGGAGCGCGAGCATCCGCTTCAGCGACTGCTGCATCTGCGCCGGGTTCCGGCAGCCGACCGCGACCGGCTCGAGCGTGCCGATGGCGACCCACTGCTCGCGCCCGAGCGGCGGCACGATGTAGCCGCCCGTGTCGACCTTGACGTCGCGGTTCCCGGGGACCCGGAGGCTCTCGACCGGCACGACGATGTGGGCCTCCGGGCCGAGCCAGAAGAGCGTCACGTACATCGCGAACGGGGCGCGGAAGTAGAAGAACACGTGATCGTAGGGGGCGTACTCGTGCGCGTCGCCCCACGCCTCGAGCGAGAGCACGTCGCTCTGGTTCTGGAGCCCGAGGAGCTCGGCGCGGAGCGCGTCGGCGCCGATGACCGCGCAGTCCGCGAGGCGGCGCGTCGTCACCTCGAGCTGCTTCCCCTGGGCGTCGCGCTCCGCCTGGCTCGGCGCGGGCGACGGCTCCGCCGGCCGGCGCGCGTCGTCGCCTCCGCCTTCGTCGTCGCGCGGGGCGGGCCTCGGCGGCGCGGGCGAGACCCCGATCGCCGGGCGCCGATGCCCGGGCGGCGGGGCCGCGGCGAACGCGACCGCGCCGGCCGCGAGCGCGCCCAGGGCGGCGGCGAGGGCGGCGTAGCGGAGGACGGGGCGGCGGCGCGTCATGAGGCGTGGTTAACACGCCGCGACGAGCGCGCAATCCTCGGGGCCCTCTGCGCGGCGCGGGCAGCGCCTACAGCAGGTTCGCGGCGAGCTCGGCGAGCTTCGAGCGCTCGCCCTTCCGGAGCGAGACGTTCGCGGCGAGGCGCTCCCCGCGGAACCGGTCGATGAGGTAGGTGAGCCCGTTCGAGATGCTGTCGACGTAGGGGTTGTCGATCTGGAAGGGGTCGCCCGTGAAGATGATCTTCGTGCCCTCGCCGGCGCGCGTGAGGATCGTCTTGATCTCGTGCGGCGTCAGGTTCTGCGCCTCGTCGACGATCATGTACTGCGCGGCGATCGAGCGCCCGCGGATGTACGTCAGCGGCTCGATCTCCATGAGCCCCTGGCGCGTGAGCTCCTCGACGCCCCGCGAGGTCTTCTTCACCTTCGGGTTCTGCGCCATCAGGAACTCGACGTTGTCGTGGATGGGCTGCATCCACGGCTTCAGCTTCTCGTCGACGTTGCCCGGCAGGTAGCCGATGTCGCGCCCCATGGGGATGATCGGCCGCGACACGAGGAGGCGCTGGTAGGTCTGGTCCTCGCCGACGGACTGGAGGCCGGCCGCGAGGGCGAGGAGCGTCTTCCCGGTGCCCGCCTTGCCGACGAGCGTGACCACGTGGATGTCCGGGTGCATGCACGCGTCCATCGCGAAGTGCTGCTCACGGTTCCGCGGGCGGATCCCCCAGAGCGGGTTCTTGAAGCTCCGGATCCCACAGAGGCGGCCGCCGGCGACGTCGACCCGGGCGAGCGCCGTGCCGCGCCCGTCCTGCACCATGACGTACTCGTTCTCGAAGAACGCGTGCCCCTCGGGCGGCGCCGGGAGCGGTAGGCTCCCCTCGTCGAAGAGCGCACCGAGCTCGCCCTCGCCCACGTCGACCGTGGTGACCGCCGGGTAGAGCTCCTCGAGCTGGATGCTGCGCGTGTCGAAGTCGGCCGCCTCGATGCCGAGCACGTTCGCGCGGATCCGGAGGTTCGTGTCGAGCGTGACCAGGATGACCGGCACGTTCGGGTTGTGCTTCTTGACGTGCAGCGCCGTCGCGAGGATCCGGTCGTCCGCGAGGTGGTTCATGTGGAAGCCCTTCGGGAGGGCCTGCTCCGTCATGACCACGCGCAGGACGCCGCCGTTCTTGAGCGGCACCCCCTCGGTCAGGTTCCCGTGGCTCCGGAGGGCGTCGAGCTGGCGCGCGACCTCGCGCGCGTTGCGGCCGAGCTCGGAGCCGTCCTTCTTGAACGTGTCGACCTCCTCGATGACCACGATGGGGATCCAGACGTTGTTGTCGTCGAATCCGAAGACCGCTTCCGGGTCGTGGAGGAGGATGTTGGTGTCGAGCACGAAGTGCTTGCGCATGCCGACGGGTATGGCGCGCGACGGGGGGTGTGTCAATCGCGTTGCCCCCTCCCCGCCGCGCCGCGTGTAGCCGGGACCGCGTCGCGACTTCTCGCGCTTCCGCCCCACCGCCGCTTCCTCTATCCTCGCGACCGCCGCGACCCCAGGAGACCCCCATGCTCGAGAACCTCACCCACGTCCGCCACCAGGGCCCCGTGCTCGCGGCGCTCGGCCGCGCCGCGCTGAGCACGATCAAGGAGAAGCTCGGGCAGGGGCCGCCCGCGGGCGGGATCGCCGTGCCGGGGCCCGAGCTCCGCGAGACCGTCCCGCCGCGCGACGAGGCGCTCGTCAAGGCGTACCTGCGCTCGGTGAAGGGCGATCCGCGCGCCTACGGGGGCGCCCTCCCCGCGCACTTCTTCCCGCAGTACGCCTTCCCGCTCCTCTCGAAGGTGCTCGCGGCGTCGGGCTACCCGCTCGCGCGCGGCATGAACGGCGGCTGCCGGCTCACGATGGACGCGCCGCTGCCCGCGAACGAGCCGCTGAACCTCGCCGCGCACCTCGCGGCCGTCGACGACGACGGCGCGCGCGCGATCCTCACGCAGGCGCTCACGATCGGGACGGCGTCGGCGCCCGCCGCGGTCACCGCGGAGCTGCGCGTGTTCATCCCGCTCGGGCCGCCGCCGGGTGAGAAGGGGAAGAAGGGCGGGAGCAAGGACAAGAAGAAGAAGAAGGACAAGGCGCGCGTGCCCGACGACGTGCGCGAGATCGCCTTCTTCAAGGTCAAGCCGCAGGACGCGCTCGACTTCGCCTGCCTCACCGGCGACTTCAACCCGATCCACTGGGTGCCGCTCATCGCGCGCGCCTCGGGCTTCAAGAACACCATCCTCCACGGCTTCGCGACGTTCGCGCGGGCCATCGAGGGCCTGAACGCGAGCGTCTTCGCGGGCGACCCGACGCGGCTCCGGAGCATCGACGTGCGCTTCACGCGGCCGCTCGTGCTGCCGGCGCGCGTGGGGCTCTACGTCGACGGCTCCGGCGGCGTCTTCGTCGGCGACGCCCCGGGGGGGCCGGCGTACCTGACGGGCAGCTTCGAGCGCGCCTGAACGGCGAAATATACAAATCGAATCATTCTTGACGGAGCGCGACGCATGTCCGACTTCCTCCTCGAGCTCGGCCAGAACCCGACGGCCCGCCAGGTCATCAAGCGCCTCGGCCTCCCGATCCCGGTCCCCCAGAAGCTCGCGCGCGCGGACGGTCCCTGGGAGGAGCGCGAGCTCGAGGACCGCGTCGTCCTCTACGCCGGCGGCCCTGGCGCGG
This sequence comes from Deltaproteobacteria bacterium, assembly GCA_020632715.1. GTDB lineage: Bacteria > Myxococcota_A > UBA9042 > PHBI01 > PHBI01 > JACKFA01. Next base: position 534,742 of record JACKFA010000006.1, on the reverse strand, counting down.
CCCTCGCGGACGCCGTCGCGGCGACGCTCGCGCCGGCCGGCGCGACGGCGATGGTCGCGGACCTGGCGCCCTTCGCGGCGCCTGGCGAGGCGTGGGGCCGGCCGCCGCGCCTCCTCGACGAGTCGAGCGCCGGCGACGCGCTCGTCTTCGACGCCTCCGGCCTCGCGAGCCCGGACGATCTGCGCGCGCTCTACGACTTCTTCCACCCGCGCGTCGCCCACCTCGCGCGCTGCGGGCGCGTCGTCGTGCTCGGTCGCCCGCCGGGGGACGCCGCGTCGCCCGTCGAGGCCGCCACGCGGCAGGCGCTCGACGGCTTCGTCCGGAGCGTGGCGAAGGAGATCGGCAAGAAGGGCGCGACGGCGCAGACCGTGTACGTCGCGGCCGGCGCCGAGGAGCGCCTCGGGCCCGTGCTCCGCTACCTGCTCTCGCCGCGCTCGGCCTACATGACCGGCCAGCCGCTCGTCGTCGCCGCCACGGCCGCGGCGGCGCCCGCGCGCCCCGCGACGCGCCCGCTGCACGGGAAGGTCGCGCTCGTGACGGGTGCGGCGCGCGGGATCGGCGAGGCGACCGCGCGGCGGCTCGCCGAGGAGGGCGCGCACGTCGTCGTCCTCGACCGCCCGGCCGACGACGGGCCGGCGAGCCGCGTCGCGCGGGACATCGGCGGCTCGACGCTGCTCGTCGACGTCTCCGAGCCCGGCGCGGCCGAGGAGATCGCGCGGCGGCTCGCGAAGGACCACGGTGGCGTCGACGTGATCGTGCACTCGGCGGGCGTCACGCGCGACAAGACCCTCGCCAAGATGGGCGAGGGCCACTGGGACCAGGCGATCGGCATCAACCTCGCGGCGTCGATCGCCATCACCGAGGCGTGCGCGCGCGAGGCCGGGCCGCTCCGCGACCACGGCCGGGTGGTGCTGCTCTCGTCGATCGCCGGGGTCGCCGGGAACTTCGGACAGACGAACTACGCCGCGTCGAAGGCGGGCGTCATCGGCTACGCGCGGGCGCTGGCCGCGGTGGTCGCCGGGCGCGGGATCACGGTGAACGCGGTCGCCCCGGGGTTCATCGAGACGCGGCTCACGGCGGCGATGCCGGTCATGACGCGCGAGGTCGCGCGGCGGATGGCGGCGCTCGCGCAGGCGGGACAGCCCCTCGACGTGGCCGAGCTCTGCACGTTCCTCGCGTCGCCGGGGAGCGACGGCGTCACCGGGCAGGTCCTGCGGATCTGCGGCGGCAACCTCGTGGGCGGCTGAGGCCGGAGCCCGCGCCGAGCACGGAGAACAGGGGGAGACATGGCGAAGGCGAAGGAGACGCCGCGGCCCTCGCGGCGCGCGGTCATCGTGGCGGGCGTGCGGACGCCGTTCGTGCGGGCGTTCGGCGAGCTCGTGAAGGTCGACGCCATCGGCCTCGGCGTGGCCGCGGTGGGCGCGCTGCTCGAGCGCACGGCGCTCGACCGGAAGGAGGTCGACGCGCTCGTCTGGGGCGGGGTCATCCTGCCGTCGCTCGCGCCGAACGTGGGGCGCGAGATCGTCATCGATCTGCGCCTGCCGCCGTCGGTCGAGGCGCACACGGTGACGCGCGCGTGCGCGTCCGGGCTCCAGGCGGTCACCGCCGCCGCGTCGGCCATCGAGCGCGGCGAGGCGGACGTCGCCATCGCGGGCGGCGCGGACTCGACCAGCAACGCCGAGCTCAAGCTCCCGCAGAAGGTCGTGCACGCGCTCGCGCCGCTCGCGCTGAAGAAAAAGGCGAGCCCGGCGGAGTACCTCGCCGTCGTGTCGCAGCTCATGCCGCTGAGCTCGATCCTGCCGAAGCGCCCGCGCATCGCCGAGCGGTCGACCGGGCAGGTCATGGGGGAGGCGGCCGAGCAGATGGCGCAGCGGAACAACGTCAGCCGGAGCGCGCAGGACGCGTTCGCCGCGCGCTCGCACCACCGCGCCGCGGCCGCCATCGAGAGCGGCCGCTTCGAGCGCGAGGTCGCCCCCATCACGACGCCCGATGGTCGTACAGTGTACGCCGACGGCCTCGTGCGCGCGGCGACGAGCGAGGCGCAGCTCGCGAAGCTGCGGCCGGTCTTCGCCAAGGACGGGACGCTCACGGCGGGCAACTCGAGCCCGCTCACGGACGGCGCCGCCGCCGTGCTGCTGATGAGCGAGGAGAAGGCGAAGGCGCTCGGCTACACGCCGCTCGCGGCGTTCCGGAGCTGGGCCTACGCGGGCGTCGACCCGGCCGACCAGCTCCTGATGGCGCCGGCGCTCGCGATGCCGACGGCGCTCGCGCGCGCAGGGCTCGACCTCGCGGACGTCGACCTCATCGACATGCACGAGGCGTTCGCCGCGCAGGTGCTGAGCGTCTTGAAGATGCTCGCGAGCGACGCGTTCGCGCGCGAGCGGCTCGGCCGCGACCGCGCGGTCGGCGAGGTCGACCCGGAGAGGCTGAACGTCCACGGCGGCTCGGTCGCGCTCGGCCACCCCTTCGGCGCGACGGGCGCCCGCATGGTGACGACCATGGCCTACGAGCTCGCCGAGCGGGGCGCCGAGACGGCGCTCCTCGGGATCTGCGCGGCGGGCGGCCTCGGGGCCGCCGCGGTGCTCGAGCGGGTGTGAACGGCGCGGCGGGCGCCGAGCCGCTTACCTGACCACGCCGGATCTGTCCCCCGCGCAGCGGGCCGCCGTCACGGGGACGAAGCGCGGGCCGAGGCGGCGCGGGCGCGAGGCGAGCCAGTGGCCCACGGCGTCATCGCGCGCTCGCGACGACGTCGGACGGGGTTCCCTTCACCTGCGCGGACCGCTAAGCTGGGGGCCGTGCTGGCGCGCTCTCGGTGAGCCGCCGCGGGGGTCGTGGAGGAGAGACGATGCGAATCGGCCATCAGGTCGGCGCGGCGGTGTGCCTCGTCGCGTTGACGCTCATCACCGCCTGCGGCGGCAGCGACAAGACGACGAACGGCCCCGCGTGCGACGACGGCGCCATGAACGGGACGGAGACGAGCGTCGACTGCGGCGGCACGCAGTGCGGCGGCTGCGGCATCGGGCAGGGCTGCCTCGTCGCGGCCGACTGCGACAGCCGCCTCTGCAGCGACGGCTTCTGCGCCTGCCCGACGGGCTACGCGCCCGACGCGGCCGGCGTCTGCGCGGACGTCGACGAGTGCGCGAACGGCGCCACCTGCGGCGAGCACGCGACCTGCTACAACAACGTCGGCGGCTACCTCTGCAGCTGCGACATCGGCTACGGCGGCGACGGCCAGACCTGCACCGCGTGCGAGGCCGGGACCTGGGGCCAGGGGTGCGCGAAGGACTGCGCGCTCGAGCACTGCGCGAGCGGGATCCTCTGCGACGTCGCCGACGGCACCGTCACGAGCTGCGCGGCGTGCGAGCCCGGCTCCTGGGGGAGCCTGTGCCAGTCGTCGTGCGACCTCGGCGACTGCAGCGACGCGGTCGTCTGCGACCACGACACGGGCGCGGTCCTCGGCTGCACCGGGTGCGCGGCGGGGCTCTGGGGGGAGACCTGCGACGCCACCTGCGAGCAGGGCGACTGCCTCGGGCTCGTCACGTGCGACCAGGCGACCGGCGAGGTCCTCACCTGCGCGGACGGCTGCGTCGACGGCTGGTACGGCGCGACCTGTGACGACCGCTGCGCGCGCGGCGACTGCAAGACGGTCGCGGCGTGCGACCAGGCGTCGGGCGAGCTCATCGCGTGCCCGTCGGGCTGCCAGGACGGGCTCTACGGGTCGCTCTGCGACGAGGACTGCGAGCAGGGGAGCTGCCTCGGCGACGTCGCGTGCGACCAGACCACGGGCGCCGTCACGGCGTGCCTCGAGGGCTGCGACCCAGGCTACTACGGGGCGACCTGCGAGGAGACGTGCGCGCAGGGGACCTGCGTCGGCGACGTGATCTGCGACCAGGAGACCGGCGTCACCTGGGTCTGCGAGGACGGCTGCCAGGACGGCCTCTACGGCACGGCCTGCGACAAGACCTGCGACCCGGCCGGCTGCGCGGGCGCGGTCACCTGCGACCAGGTCACGGGCTCGCTCGAGCCGTGCGTCGCGGGCTGCAACCCCGGCTACCACGGCGCGACCTGCGCCCTCCCCTGCGACCAGGGCCACTGCGACGGCGCCGTTACGTGCACCCAGCAGACGGGCGCCACGACGGCGTGCACCGACGGGTGCGAGGACGGCTGGTACGGCGCGACGTGCCAGGCGGCGTGCGCCCCCGGCCACTGCGCCGGGGACTACGCCTGCGACCAGACGACCGGCGCGATGACGTCGTGCACCGCGTGCGAGGACGGCTTCTCCGGGGCGACGTGCGACACGCCCTGCGGCGCGCAGCACTGCGTGGGGGCGTCGACGTGCGATCAGGACGGCACGAACGTGGTCTGCCAGTCCTGCGACACCGGCTGGTACGGGAGCGCCTGCGGCACGGCGTGCGGTCAGGGCCACTGCACCGGCATCATGGAGTGCGACCAGGAGACGGGCGCCGGCGCCATCTGCGCCGCCGGGTGCGAGGCGGGCTACTGGGGGCCGGCGTGCGGGAAGACCTGTGACGCGGGGAACTGCGTCGGCACGATGATCTGCGGGCAGATCACGGGCGCGCCGCGCGAGTGCAGCGGCGCGTGCGCGACCGGCTACTATGGACCGACCTGCGACATCGCCTGCGAGCAGGCCGACTGCATCGCGTGCACCGAGGGCGGGAGCGAGTGTCCGGCGAACAACACGTGCGTCGACGGCTTCTGCCAGAGGAACCTCGGCGAGACCTGCACGAACAACTACCAGTGCCTGGACGTGTGCCTCGGCGGGATCTGCTCGCCCGCGTCCGGGACAGGCGGGACGTGCGAGGCGACCGATGACTGCGTCGAGGGCCACCGGTGCGTCGAGGGCGTCTGCCGCCTCGATGACGGCGAGGCGTGCAACGACAACGACGAGTGCGTCGAGATCTGCTTCGCCGGGACCTGCGCGCCGCAGTCCTCCGCGGGCGGCGGCTGCGACGAGGCCGAGGACTGCGTCGCCGGCGCCGTCTGCGTCGAGGGCACCTGTCTCCTCGAGGACGACGAGCCCTGCGACCGCAACGAGGCGTGCGTCGCGACCTGCATCATCGACACGTGCGGGCCGCCGTCGGACACGCTCGGGCCGTGCAACGACGCCGGCGACTGCGTGACGGGGAACACCTGCGTCGACGGGATCTGCCTCCTCGACGACGGCGGCACCTGCATGGACAACGACGAGTGCGTGAACGTCTGCGTGAGCGGCACGTGCCGCCCCTCGTCGGGCTACAACCAGCCCTGCGACGACGACCTCGACTGCCTCGCGTGGCTCGGGTGCAACGAGAACGGGCTCTGCAAGCTCGCGAACGGCTTCCTCTGCGACGCGAACGTCGAGTGCGTCGACATCTGCGTCGGGCGCGTCTGCCGCGCGCCGGTGGGGACGCTCGGCGCGTGTGACGAGACGTCCGACTGCGCGCCCGGCCACACCTGCCTGAACGGGGCGTGCCGGCTCGACGACGGCGAGGCGTGCACGAGCAACGCGCAGTGTCAGCACGTGTGCGTGAACGGGACGTGCGGGCCGCAGTCCGGGACGGGCGAGGCGTGCGACGAGGCGGCCGACTGCGCCGCCGGCTACAGCTGCATCGACGGGAGCTGCCTCTTCGACGAGGGCGCTGCGTGCACGGAGAACGACCAGTGCGTCGAGGTCTGCATCAACCTCGTGTGCCTGCCGCCATCCGGGACGGGTGGGGCCTGCGACGAGACGGCGGACTGCGTCGAGAGCCACGAGTGCGTGGACGGGTCGTGCCTCGCCGAGGACGGCGAGCCCTGCCAGGACAACACGCAGTGCGTGAACGTGTGCATCGACGGGACGTGCGCGCCGGCGTCGCCGCTCGACGGCCTCTGCGACGAGAGCGCGGACTGCACCTCCGGCCTCACCTGCAACTTCGACAACGTCTGCAAGTACCCCGAGGGCGGCGGCTGCTCCGAGTCGAACCAGTGCGCGACGCTCAACACGGCGTGCGTGAACGGCGCGTGCCGGACGGACGCGACGCCGGACGCGTTCTCGTTCGTCGACCGCGGCTGCCTCCCGGTGAGCACCGAGGCGACCTCGAACACCGTGACGCTGAGCGGTTTCTACGGGCCGCTGCCGCTGTCCGTGACCGGCGACTCGCCGACCGTGCTCGTGAACGGTCAGGAGGTGCTCGAGTCCCCGTTCCAGGTGACCGCGAGCGACACGCTGGTGTTGAAGCTCATGACGCCGTCGGCGACGAACGGGTCGGCGTCCGCGACGGCGACGGTCGGCGAGCTCGAGCGGACGTGGACGGTGAGGACCGCGCCGAACCTCGCGCCCGGGCAGGCCGTGGAGAGCGAGTCGGGGGTGATCTCGGGCGGCACCAAGAACGCCTACGGGAACGCGTTCACCGTGCCCGAGAGCGCGAGCTACAACGTGCACACGTACATGAAGTGCGACGACCGCGTGCACAACGGCAACTACTACTACACGATCTGCAGCGCCTACCTGCAGCAGAACGTGAACGGCACCTGGACGAACATCATCTCGCACTCGCACTCGGCGAACTGCTGCTCGTCCCAGACCTACGTGCTCGACCGCACGACGGCGGCGGCGCTCTCGGCCGGGACGCAGTACCGCTTCTACTACCACGCGAGCCCGCGCGGCTCGGACGGCGTCACGAGCACGACCGTCTACGGCTCGTCCGCCGACGTGAAGTTCCAGAGCTGCCAATAGCGGCGGCGGGCCCGGCGCGCGGCCCCGGCCGGCCGCGTGCGCGGGTTCACGCTTCTCGCGTCGCTCGAGAGACCGCCGGCGTCAGGCGGGGGCGCCGTGACGCCGCGCCAGGTCCCTGAGCGCGGCGCGCAGCGCCTCGACCTCGCGCTTGAGCGCCTCGAAGGCCGCCGGCGTCTCGGCGAGCTCGCCGTCCTTCCCCATGTGCTCGAGCTCCGCGGCCCAGTGGCGCGCGCGCTCCGCCGCGAAGTTCCCGACGGCGCCCTTGAGCTGGTGCGCCGCGCGCTGGAGCGAGCCCGGGTCCTGGTGCTCGAGCGCCGCCGCGATGGCGTCGACCTGCTTCGGCGCCGTCTCCACGAAGAGCTCGACCAGGCTCAAGAGGAAGTCGCGGTCCCCCGCGACGAAGTGGAGGACCTTGTCCTCGTCGAACACCGGCCCCGCCGCGCCGGTCGCAGCGCTGCCCGCCGCGGGGGGGGGCACCTTCGACGCAGGCGGCGCCTGGGTGAGCGGCGCGCGGCCGCTCGACGGCGTCGGGCGGGTGTGGAAGTCCGGCGGCAGGAGGCGCTCCACCTCGGCGAACAGCGCCTCCTCGACGATCGGCTTCGGGATGTAGCCGTCCATCCCCGAGTCGAGGCAGCGCCGCTCCTCGCCCTTCATCGCGTGCGCGGTCACCGCCACGATGGGGATCCGCCCGCGTCCCGGCCGCCGCGACTCCCGCTCGCGGATGACCGCGGTCGTCTCGAAGCCGTCGAGCACCGGCATCTGGATGTCCATGAGGATCACGTCGTAGGGCTCGGGCGTCGTGTCGAGGTAGTCGATGACCTCGGCGCCGTTGCCCGCGACCGTCACGTGGTGCCCGCGCCGCTCGAGCATGCGCGCGACGAACATCTGGTTCACCGGGTTGTCCTCGGCCACCAGCACCTTCACGGGGCGCCGCCCCGGGTCCGGCCGCGCCACCGGCCGCGTCGTCACCTGCGGCGGCGTCCGCGGCGGCGCGAGCACGACCGTCAGCGCCTCGAGGAGCTCGGACGGGACGACCGGCTTCTGAACGACGTCGCCGACCATCGCGCGCACGTCCTCGGGCAGCGCGCGCACCTGCCCGGCCGCCGTGTCGAGGAGCAGGATCCGCTGCGGCCCGATCGCGGGATCGTCGCGGATGGCGCGGAGGAGCTGCACCCCGTCGAGCTCGGGCATCTGCCGGTCGAGCACGATGGCGTCGAAGGGCTGCCCCGTGCGCGCCGCCGAGCGCAGCGCGTCGAGGGCCGCCTCGCCGCTCGCGACGGCGGTCGGGAGGAGTCGCCACGCCGAGATCAGCTCGCTCACGACGGCGCGGCTGTGGGCCACGTCGTCGACGACGAGGATCGCCTTCTCCGTCAGCGCGCCGCGCCCGTAGAGGGTCGTCACGGTCACGCGCTTCAGGCGCACCGCCGGCAGCGCGAACGTGGTCCGGAGCCCGCCGTCGGGGATCGCCTCGACGGAGAGCGCGCCCCCACCTGCCTCGGCGAGCCGCCGCGCGAACGCGAGCCCGACGGAGCCGAGCTCGCGCGTGGCCGCCGGGTCGAAAAGCGTCGCGAGCTGCCCCGGCTCGAGGGCGGCGCCGCTGTCCTCGACCGTGAAGAGGATCGTGCGCTCGTGGCTCTCGCGCTCGGCCGCCGGCACCTCGGCGAGCATGACGTTCACGTAGACCGCCGGGTCGTCGTGGCTCCGCCCGACGTGGAAGTCGGCGATGAGCGTGAGCGCGCGCCACAGGAGGGCGCGGTCGGCCTCGACGCGGCTCGGGACGTCCTGCGAGAAGCGGGCGACGAGCTCGAGCCCGAGCTTGTCGGTGCGCGGGGCGAGGAGGCGCAGGACCGACGCGACGGCGCGGCGCAGGTTGAAGCCCTGCGCCACGGGGACCGCGGCGCGCGCTGCGTCGTCGTCACCCTGGACCTCCGGCGTGTGCTGGGAGGACGCGTCCGCGAGCGCGCGACGCGCGAGGCGCACGAGCTGCTCCTGGCCGGGGTTCAGCGTCGAGCCGAGCACGAGATCGAGGATGGCCGCCACCGCCTGCGCGGAGAGGCGCTGCTCGTGCTCGAAGCCGTCGAGCTCGAGGCGGTGCTCGACGTGCTCACGCCGCGCCCGGGCGAGCGCCGCGTCGGCGCGGGCCGCCGCCGTGGCCTCGGCGGCGAGGTCCTGCCGGAGCCGCGCGTTCAGGCCGTCGACCTCGGCGACGCGCGCGTCGCCGTCGGTGACGAGGCGCGCGACCGCGTCGTCGAGGGAGCTCGTGCCCGCGGGCGCCCCCCGCTCGGCGAGCCAGCGCACGAGCCGCTGGGCGCCCACGTACCAGGCCGCGATCGCCGCCCCCGCGCCGCCCGCGCCCGCGACGACCGCGAGAGCGACCGCGCCGCCGACCGGCACGGTCAGGACGAGGCTCGCCACCACGAACACCGACGCCGCGACGCCCACCCCGACGCCGAGCGCCGCGAGGAGCGCGCGCCGGCCGCTGTCGGGGGCGGCGCCGGTGGCCGGCGACGCCACCGCCGGGCGGGGCCGGGCCGTGCGGGTCGTGTTGCCGAGCTCGTCGATTTTGGAGCTTCCTTCCATGCGGACCATGCGGACCCGGGCCGGGACCGGCCGCGCGCCACCTCGGAGGCGCCGCGCTCCGCCTCGCTCGACCGCGCGCGTGGCGTGGCGCAGCCTCGCTGAGCATGCCCCAACCCTCGGAGGATTCAAAGGGCTCTGAGGACGTGCGCGGCGCGGTCGTGACGGCGCCTCGCGGCGCGCGCTCCGCCTCCGCGCGTCACCCGCGCGGAGGACGCCGTATCGGGCTACGCGCGAGGCCCGCCTCGGTCGCGAGGACCCGCGCCGATCTCACTCGCAGGTGTCGAAGTTCGTCGTCTCCGGCTCCGCCGTGGACGTCGTCGCGGTGATCTTCGAGACCGCGAGGCCGTCTCCTCGGTTGTGGATGGCGAACGTCCACGTGCCGGCGGTGAGGCAGGCCCCGGCGAGCGTCGCCTTCCCGCTCGCGTCGACCGGCACCGTCACGACGGCGTCGCTCGTGGCGGTGCCGACGAGGGGGATCTGGTAGAAGACCGGGTCCGCGCCTGCCTTGAACGCGAGGTCCATCGCGACCGTCCCGCCGCCGCCGAAGAGCCCGCCCGACTGCACGTCCACGGTGATCTCGAGCGACTTCGCGCCCTCGGGCACCTCGACCTGGTACTGGAGGTAGCCCGGGAGCCAGCCGCGGAAAGGGTCGGCCCCGCCGAGGTCCGCGACGCCCGGCACCGACACCGCGAGCCCGCGCGCCCCGACCGCGGCGACCGCGAGGACCCGCGGGCAGTCGATGAGGCCGCGGCTCTCGAACGCCTCGCGCACGGTCGCCTCAGCCTCGGCGCCGAGGAGGTCGCGCGCGGCGTCGATGGTGGACTCGGCGGCGACCGTGAAGTCGCTGCTGTTCGTGAGGGCGAGCACCCCCTGGAGGATGACGGCGTCGGCGTCCTCCTTGCCGAGCGCCTCGCGGATGGCCCAGAGCGCGGCCGAGAAGAGCTCGCTATCCGCGTGCACCTCGGCGGTGAGGTCGCGCGGGCACGAGAACGCGTTGACGAGGTCGCGCGCCTGGTTGCCGCCGCCGCCGAGCTCGAAGCCGCAGATCTGGAAGCTCCCGAGATCGTTGAGCGAGTACGTGCCGAGGAGGTGGCGGTCGGTGATGGTCGACGAGAAGTAGTCCGCGTACGCCTCGTTCAGGGCGCCCGGGAGGTTGTTGAGGCCCTGCTCGTCGAAGAAGACGCCGTTGAGCCGCGTCGCGCCGAGGATCGAGTGGGTGTACTCGTGGTAGATCACGCTCGCGTCGAACGCGAAGTTCTTCACGTCCGTGCCCGAGAAGACGATGGCGTCGCCCTTGAGATCGAGGGCGTCGCCGATGCCGAACGGCAGCTCCGAGATCGACTCGCGCGGGATGAAGGCGGCGTTCGGGAACGGCGCCCACTGCTCGCAGAGGTCGACGAACGCCTGCAGGTTCGTCAGCGCGTCGAGCGGCGAGTCGCGGTCGGTCAGGCCGTGGACGCCCTTGAAGTAGTCGTGCACCACCTGCATGTGGTGGTACATCATGATCTCGGCGAACTTGCCGTCGTCCTCCTCGGGGCTCGCGGGCGGCGCGATGTCGAGGTAGGTGCCGCGCGCGTCGGCGTGGGCCGAGAACTCGGGCGCGCAGGCGGTGATGTCGAGCGAGAACCCGCCGAGGTCGAGGGGGATGTGCGTCCCGGCCTCGAGGTCGCGGACGCAGGCGCGCACGCGCGCGAACTCGCCGACGAGCGTGCCGTCGGTCGAGGTGAGGTGGGCGAGCTCGACCTCCTCGAGGTCGGGCGTCTCGGTGGGGCTCACCGGGTAGACCTTGGCGAGCGGGCCCTCGGGGAGGGGCGTCGTGTCCTCTGCGACGGTGTCGGCGACGTCGTCGCCGGTCGTCGCGTCGTCGCCCGCGCTGTCGGGCGCGGTCGCGGTGTCGCCGACGGAGCCGTTGTGGCCGCCGTCGTCACCGCAGGCGACCAGCGTCGGGGCGGCGACGAGGAGGAGCGCGAGGCCGAGGGCCGGGGCGTGGCGGAGCATCATCGGCCGGCCTCCGGCTCGAGGGTGAGCGTCCCGCGCGGCGCGAGGCGCGAGATGGGCTGGTCGAAACCGGCCGGGCGCTGCTCGATGACGGCGCCCGTCGTCGCGTCGACCCAGACGGTCAGCTGGCCGAAGAGCGGCACGACCGTGACCGGCACGCGCCAGGCGCGCGCGAGCCGCCGCAGCGGCGTCACCCGGAGGGCGAGGCGCGGCGCGCCCACGAACGCGGCGTCGAAGCGCGCGAGGACCGTCGCGCGCGCGGCCTCCGCGGTGACCGCGGCCGGCGGCGGTGGCGCGAGCGGCACGAGGTCGGAGCGGACGGCCTTCACGTGGCCATCGGCGCCGATCTCGACGCGCAAGGCGGCGCCCTCGACGGGCACGCCCGCGACGACGGCGTCGAGCCGCACGACGTGGAGGCCCGAGGGGGTCGTGAGGACCTCGCCCGCGACGACGTCGGCGCCAGGGCCGAGGCCGAAGGCGGCGGCGTGGGCGCGCGCGAAGACGACCGCCGCGGCGCCGGGGTCATCCCCCGCGCCGGTGACCGGGAGGTCGAGGCGGCGGGCCGTTCGGACGAGCCCGGTGACGCGGTCGACGCGGAGCTCGGCGCCGGGGCCGAAGCTCGCGACGAGCTCGGCGGAGGGCGACTGGGACGTCACCCCGGGCGGGGCGGCGGTGGCGACGCCCGCGAGCGCGACGATCAGCGCGGCGGCGGCGCCCGACAGGAAGGCGGCGGTTCTCATGGTGCCTCCGGCGGCGGCGAGGGCTCTTCGGGCACGCGCCTCGGCGCCCGCCCCTGACAGGGAAGGCCGTCTTTTACCAGCCGCCGCCGGCCCTGGCGACGAGAACCCGCCGCGGTCGCACCGCGAGCCGCCCGCCGCGCGATCCCCGCGCGCTACTGCCTGGCGCTCGCGCGGGTGAAGAGCTCGCCGATCACCTGGATCGTCTCGGGCGAGAGCTTCTGCATGTCCTCGGCGAGCCGCTGGATGCGCCCCACCCGGCTCTGCGTGTAGGCCGCCATCCCGGGGCGGTCCCCGCCGAAGTCGCGGTTGGCCTCCCGGAGCGACGCGACGAAGGCGTCGACCGAGGTCCCGCGCTGCGTGAACCAGCGCGCGAGCACCACGCGCGGGTCCCCCTGGGCGCCGCCGAGGGTCTCGACGAGCCCGGCGATCTCGTCGAGGAGCGCGTCGGCGCGCTTCGTATCCGCCTCCGTCCAGGGACGCAGCGCGGGGATCGGCGTGGGCTCCGGCGCCGGCGTGGTGACGGGCCGCGTCTCGACGGGCGCCTCCGGCGGGCGGGGGGCGGGCTTGCAGGCGAGGGCCGCGCTCGCCGTGAGCGCCGTCGTGGCGAGGAGAGCGAGCGAGAAGGCGAGTCGGCGTGGCATGGCGTGTCTCCTGAGCGGCCGCGTTCTGGGTGCTCGGGGTACGACGCGCCTCGCCCGGAAAGGATCTACCGCGTCACGCCACGCGACGCCGGCGCGCCCGCAGCCCGAGCGCCGCCGCGAGCCCGAGGAGCGCGAGGAGCCAGGCCCCGCCGCCCTCCGCGCCACCCGCGCAGCCGGTGTCCGCCGGGCGCGTCCGGACCGACGCCTGCGAGACGACCGTGCCGACGCGCGCGTCGGCGTAGACGGCGTCACCGCTCACCGGGGCGTCGCCCTCGCCGGTGGCGTCGTCGCCGCCGCCGCTGTCGCCCTCGGCGACGTCGGTGTCGTCACCGTCGGCGACGTCCGCGTCCTCCTCGACCACCGGCGGCGCGTCGCACCCCGGGATGATGGCGCAGTCGGTCCAGATCCCGGACTCGCAGGTGTGGTAGCCGATCTCGCAGCCCGCGGGCACCTCGTCGAGCATCGCGCACGGCCCGACCGCGCCCGGGAAGCAGAAGGACTGGCACACCCCGCCCTCGTCGACGTCGCCGTCGCAGTCGTCGTCGAGGCCGTTGCAGCTCTCGGGCGCCGCGGCGCCGGCGACCGCCGAGCAGACGACCCCGGTCCCGGCGGCGTCGCAGCCCATCGTGCCCTCGGCGCGGCAGAGCCCGACGCCCACCTCGCAGCTCGCGCCCGCCGCGAAGCCGTCGTCGGTCACGCCGTTGCAGTCGTCGTCCTTGCCGTTGCAGGTCTCGGGCTTCCCGGGGCCGACCGCCGCGTCGTGGTCGTCGCAGTCCCCGCCGGGCGCCGCGAGCACGCCGTCGCCGTCGGCGTCGCCGCTCGTCCCCGCGACGCTCGCGACCGACCTCAGCTCGGCGACGTCGTACCACTGCGTGCCGCTCGGCGTCGGGTCGAGGCGCAGCCGCGTGATGGTCCCGGTCCAGCCGGGGACGGTCGACATGTCGACCGTGAGCGTGTGGAACTGCCCGTCGCCCGGGGTGACGAAGCTCTTGGCCTTCGCCTCGTTCCACGCGCCGTCGGCGGCGGTCGTGAAGTAGAGCCGCGTCTCGACCGCGCCCTCGTAGGTGCGCGCCGAGAGCTGGATCCCCTTCCGCGCGGCCGCGTCGATGCTCGCGGCCCCCGAGAGCACGTGCGGATCGCCGCCGCCCTCCTTGATGGCGAGCGCGTGCGCCGTCGTGTTGATGGCGAGCTGCGACACGCCGTTCTGGATGGCCCACCCCTCGGTGTCGGCGCCGTCCGGCCCCTCGAAGAGCCAGCGGTCGCGCGCGAAGACGTCGTGCTGCTTGTAGGCGCGCAGGATGCTGCCGGCGTTGTTGGTCTCGACGGTGTCGTTCCACGACGTCTGCTCGCCGTACCAGTTGGCGACGTGCCACACCCAGGCGCGGACGTCGGGGTGGTCGACCGCGCCGATGCTGTACTGGGCGGCGCGGACGTTGAAGCGGATGAGCTTCGACTCGCCGGGGCTGAAGGCGTAGAGGTCGTACTTGGCGCTCGCCGGGGGGTTGTTGTGCGCCGGGTTCGCCGTGTTCCCGTTCGCGTCGTTGACGGCCCAGGTGGCGCCGTCCTTGTGCGGATAGTCGCTGTAGATCGTGTAGGAGAGCGGCGTCATGTACGGGCTCTCGAACCACACGCCGACCTTCACGTTCGTCGCGACCGCGGCGGCGCCGTCGTTCTTGACGATGACGTCGGCCGTGTAGGTCTGGCCCTCGTAGAGGTCCATGACGCCCGCCGAGCTCCCCTCCGGGCGGAAGTCGGCGGTCTGCCCCGAGGGCGGCGTCGTGCGCACGTTGATCGAGATCTTCGGCGCCGTCGCGGGCGCCGGCCCCCCGAGGGCCTGGAGCTGCGCGAGCGTGCCGTTGAAGCGGTTCAGGTCGACCGCGCCCGAGATCCCGCCGACGCTGCCGTGGTCGCTGTACTGGTGGAAGGTCCAGTTGCTCCACTGGTGCGGGATCGACGGGCAGCCCGTCGTCCAGTGGGCGACCCACAGCGGGTGCGAGGTGTACGCGGCGCTGTTGACGTTGCTCTCCCAGAAGTAGCTGCCCGTGTAGATGATGGCCTTCTTGCCGAGCTGGCTCTGCACGCGCGCGAGCCACGTCCCGATGCGCGACGCGCGCGTCGAGGCGCTGACGCCGTCGGTCGTCTCGACGTCGATGACCGGCGGGATCTCGCCGACCCCGTACTGCTGCAGCTTCGAGATGAGGACGTTCGCCTGCGCCGTCGGGTCCTGGTTCGAGCGGAAGAACTGGTAGGCGCCGCGGAGGATCCCCTGCGCCTTCGCGCCGTTCCAGTTCGTGACGAACTTCTCGTCCAGGTAGGTCGTGCCGTCCGAGACGCGGATGATGGCGAACTTCACGCCGGCGGCCTTGACGGACGCCCAGTTGATGGTGCCCTGCCACTTCGACACGTCGATGCCGAAGACCGTGGTACCGCCTGGGCAGACGTTCGACGTCACCGGCGCCATGACGAGCTCGAGCTCCCCGGCCCCGGCCGCCATCGGGCGGTCCTCGGTGTCGCACCCCGAGCCGGACGCCGCGAGCAGCGCGGCGGTGAAGCCGAGCGCGAGGGTTCGAGTGAGCGGACGGGGGTGGAGACGCGAGGGTAGACGCGGGCTCATGGGCGCACGATACCACGCGGTGGGGACGCGGCAAACGGCCCCGGCCGCTGGCGCCAGGCCTTTGTGACCCGATCGCGCGAGGAGCGCGCGACGGTCGGCGTCGACGCGCCGAGGCGGCCGCGGCGTGCGCGGCGCGCGCGGTGACAGGCGGCCGCGTGTCTCGCTTGTGCGCGGCCGAGGTCGCGCGCTAACTTACTGGAATGGCGAAAGGTTCATCCATGCGTCCCACGGTGGCGGCGGCGCTCGTGCTCCTCCTCGTCGGCTGCGGCGACGACGTCGCGAACATCGTCGGCAGCGACGCCGCGGACACGCTGCCGACCGCGGACGTAGGCGCGGACGTGGTCGCCGACACGGTGGCCGGCGACGACACCGGCGACGACACGACCCTCGGCCCGTGCGAGGTCGCCCTGAGCGAGGTCGACGGCGCCTTCGTCGAGGCGGTGGTCGCGGGCGCGTGCGACGGCTGGAGCCTCGCCCTCCGCGACGCGACCGACGCGGACTGCGCCGTCTCCTACGAGCTCTTCTTCGCCGCAGGGGACGCCGGGCGGGTCGCCGTGGACGACCTGCGCGTGCCCGCGACGGCGCTCGTCATCCTGCGCGACGCGACCCTCCGCCCCGTGCGCGCCTGGGCCTTCGGCACCTGCGCCCCCGACGCGAGCTGCGTCGACTACGCGGGCGGCGCCGAGCTCGAGGCCTGCCTCCCCGCCGATGGCGCCGGGGGCTCGGTGAGCCGCTGCGGCGCGCAGTGGGTGGCCGACAAGACCCCGAGCCCCGGGGGGGACAACGACTGCGGCTGCCCCGTGGACTGCGCCGCCGCGGCCCCGCAGTGCCAGATCGGCGCGTGCGTCGACGGCGCCTGCGTCTTCGACGCCCGCCCGAAGCAGGGCGGCGCCTGCGACGACGACAACCGCTGCACCGCCGGCGACCGCTGCGAGGACGGCGCGTGCGTCGGCGAGCTCCTCGCGTGCGGGCCGCCGCCCGGGCCGTGCGCGCTCCCGGGGGTCTGCGTGCCCGCGACCGGGCAGTGCCTCTACGTCGACACGTGCGACGACCGCGCCACCTGCACGCCCGACGGCTGCGCGTGCCTCGCCGGCTACCGCGGCGACGGCACGACGTGCGCCGACGTCGACGAGTGCGCCGAGGGCACCGCCGGCTGCGACGCGAGCGCGACGTGCGTCGACCGCGACGGCGGCTTCGACTGCGTGTGCCCGCTCGGGATGGCCGCAGGCGCCGACGGGCGCTGCGTCGAGACCAGCTGCGACTGCCCGTGGGAGGCCGGCGACGCCTGCGCGAGCGCGACGGCGCGCCTCCGGGTGCGGGTGACCGACCTCTGGGCGCAGCCGCTCGCCGGGGCGCAGGTCGCCTTCCGCGACACGGTCACGGGGCGCGCCATCCGCGCGGAGGCGGCGCTCGCCGGCTGGGGGTTCGACGAGCCGCTCTGCGCGGCGCGGTCGTTCTCGCTCGCGGTGTCGGCGGCCGATCACCACGGCCTCGACGCGGTGATCCGCTGGTCGCCGGGCGACGTGGAGGTCGACGCCAGCGCGAGCGCGGACGCGGCGTGGGCGGTCACGTGGGACGACGCGGGGCCGGTCGTGTGGATCGGGCTCGCGCACCGCTGGTTCGCGGCGTCCGGGCGGCCGGCGCGGCGCGACAACGAGGTCGCGCTCCTGATGGACGGGCAGGAGGCGTGGGCCGCCGTGCGCGCGGCGCTGCTCGGGGCGACGTCGCTCGTGACGGGGTCGACCTGGTGGTGGACGAGCGAGCTCGAGCTCGTGCGCGACCCGGCGACGCACGCGACGCTCTCGCCGGCGCAGCGCTGGGCGAACACCATCCTCGGGACGCTCGAGGGGCTCCCGGCGACGGTCGAGCGGAAGCTCCTCGTGAACCAGTTCCTGAGCCAGGACGGCTTCTTCTCGGACCTGACGGTCGACGACGAGCTGCTCGCCCACGCCGAGGCGGCGAGCGACCACATCGAGTACATGGGGCAGGCGAACACCGCGCACGGCACGTTCGCCGTGACCCCGCCCGTCATCGACTACGGCGCGCGCGTCGCCGGCGCGCACCCCGACGCCGGGGAGCCGATCGACGACGGCCCCGCGGACCCGTTCTCGCCGCCCATCGCGGTCGACATGACGGCGCTCCCGCTCGGGCTCTCGCTCTTCGAGCTCGACCTCGCGTCGTGGCACCAGAAGTTCTGGACCGTCGACCAGCGCGTGGCCTTCGTCGGCGGCATGAACGCGAAGACGACCGACTGGGACACGAGCGCGCACCGCGTCTTCGAGCCGCTGCGCGCCGGGTTCGACGCGACCGCGGCGGAGCGCGCGGCCATCGCGCGGAAGGAGGAGGAGAGCGAGCTCGGGCCGCGGAAGGACTACATGGTGCGGCTCGAGGGGCCGATCGTGCAGGACGTCGTGAACGTCTTTCACGCGCGCTGGGCGCACCAGCTCGCGGCGGGCGTGGACTACGCCGACCGCGCGCACGACTTCGCGGAGGTGCCGACCACGGCGACGTTCCCGGGAGGGCTCCAGGCGCAGCTCGTGGCGACGATGCCGGCGCCGTTCGACGAGAACGCCATCCTCGAGACGCTGCTCCGCGCGGTGTCGCAGGCGCGCTCGCTCATCTACATCGAGGACCAGTACTTCCGGGCGCCGCTCCTGTACGACCGGATCCTCGCGCGGATGGCGGAGGTGCCGGGGCTCGAGGTCGTCGTGCTCACGAACGACGTGTCCGAGTGGACCGACCCCGGCTGCTGGCAGACCCACATCGCCTACGAGCGCTTCCACGCGCTCTACCCCGAGCGCTTCCGGGCTTACCGGCTGCGCTCGTACGACGTCGTGCGGACGGACTGCACGTTCTGCTTCGACGAGACCGAGGCGCACTTCGTGGACATGGACCTCCACTCGAAGATCGTGCTGGTCGACGACGAGTACCTCGAGGTCGGGAGCTGCAACTCCAACAACCGCGGGCTCCTCTACGAGGGCGAGCTCGCCGTGGCCGTGCACGACGCGGCCTGGGTGAAGGCGCAGCGCGCGCGGATCCTCGCGAACCTGCTCGGCCCCGGCTACGACGGCGCGATGCCGCTCGGCGCGGTGATGGCGGCGCTCGACGAGCGCGCGCGGGCGAACCAGACGGCGTACGACCTCTGGGACGACGAGTGGATGGACCTCGACCTCGACGGCGACCCGATCCCCGCCGGCTGGGAGCCGTCGGGGATCGTCTACCCGCTCGCGTTCGACCCGCCCGACGAGTGCCTCCTCGAGGGGATCGGCGTCGACATCATGTGAGGTGACGTGAACGCCGTTCACGCATGCGGCAGGCGCACGTGGCGGAGCTTGTCCGGGTTCCGGTGGATGTAGATGGTCCGCACGCGCTCCCCGTCGAGGTCGAGGGCGAACACCGAGACGACCGCGTCGCCCTCGACGTGCACGAAGCCCGGGAGGCCGCCCACGCGCGCCGGGACGAGGCGCGTCCTCGCCGTCGGCGGGCTCTTCCGCGCCGTGCCGAGGAGGAAGCGCGCGACCTTGTCGGCGCCGAGGATCGGGTTCAGCGCCGCCCTCACCTTCCCGCCGCCGTCGCTCACGAGCACGACGTCGTCGGCGAGCGCGCGCCCGAGCGCGTCGGGGTCGCCGGCCGCGACCGCCGCGAAGAGCCCGCTCACGACGCGCTCGCAGACCTCCGGCGCGACGTCGTAGCGCGGCCGCTCGTCGCGGAGGTGCCCGCGCGCCCGCGTCACGAGCTGGCGGCAGGCGGCGTCGCTCTTGTCGAGGAGGGCGCCGATCTCGCCGTAGTCGTAGTCGAACGCCTCGCGCAGCACGAACGCCGCCCGCTCGACCGGCGAGAGGCGCTCGAGCGCGAGGAGGAGCGCGACCGTGACCTCGTCCGCGAGCTCGACGGCCGCGTCCGCGAAGCTCGGCGCCGGCTCGACGAGGAGCTCGGGGAGCCACGCCCCCGTGTAGACCTCGCGCCGGCGCGGCGCCGAGCGCCCGAGGTCGACGCAGAGGCGCGTCACGACCCGGTGGAGCCACGCGCGCGGGTGCTCGACCACGCCCGCCGCGCGCTCGAAGCGCACGAACGCGTCCTGCACGACGTCCTCGGCGTCCGCGAGGGAGCCGGTCAGGCGGTAGGCGAGGCCGACGAGCTCGCGGCGGTGCGCCTCGAAGGCGTCGATGGCGCTCGGATCGGCCACGGCTCGGGCTCCTCTCGGTGGCGCGGTCACAGGGCGGGGTGCGCGACCGGCGTCATCGTGCCGCCGACCTTCACGAGCGAGCAAGCCTCGCCGTGCCCGAGGGCGTACTTGAGCGACGGGTAGAGCTTCGCCGCGGTCATCGTGAACGCGAGCGCGACGAGCCCGCGCTCGCCGAAGCGCGCGACGACCTCGCGGCGGAGGGCGGCCGCCTCGGGCGCGCGGCGCATGGCGGCGCGGGTGAAGGCGACCGCGAGGTGGGCGTCGGCCGGCAGCGCGGCGTCGTCCCCACGGAGCACGGCGCGGACGATCTCGTCGGGCACGCCGGCCTCCGCGGCGAACCCCACCGCGAGCTGCGTGCACGGGCCGCAGTCCTCGTGGACGATGGCCGCGACGCGCGCGGCGTGGAGGGCGTCGCGCGGGAGCCCGCCGTCCCAGTGGCCGAGCTTCGTGGCGCGCGCGAAGCGGCCGAGCGCGCCGGGGCCGGCGGCGTCGAGCACGTGGTGGAGGTAGGTCGCGTCGTAGTGGTTGTCGGCCTCGAAGGCCGCGATCTTCCGCTTGATGAGCCAGCGCAGCATGGGGTCCTCGTCTCCTCGGCGCCGCGGGTTCGTTCGCTCACATCGGGGGCGCCGGGGTTGAGACGAGGCAGCCCCGCCGGCTGTGACATCGCCCGCGCGGCCCGGGCCAGCCCTTGACGGTCGGGGGCGCCGGCAGCAGGCTGGGACGCGCTGCGCGAGCGCCTGTCCCGCTCGCAGGGGGGAGGCCGACGATGGAGCACGAGACGATCACGCTCGGGGCGGGTCGCGTACGCGCGAGCGTGGTGCCGGCTCGCGGCGCGATCGTGAGCGCGCTCGCCATCGACGGGCGCGAGGTGCTCTACCTCGACGAGGCGACGCTCGCCGACCCCGAGAAGAACGTGCGCGGCGGGATCCCCGTGCTCTTCCCCTTCGCTGGCCGCCTCCCGGGCGACCGCCTCGAGCCCGACGGCACGACGATGCCGCAGCATGGCTTCGGGCGGCGCCGCGCCTGGGCGGTCACCCAGCGCGGGCCGGCGTCGGTCGCGATGACGATCGCCGACGACGACGCCACGCGCGCCGTCTTCCCCTACGCCTTCCGCTGCGACCACGTCGTGAGCGCGGTCGGCGACGCGCTCGAGATCCGCTACGTCGTCACGAACCCCGGCGACCGCCCGCTCCCCATCGCGCCCGGCTGGCACCCCTACTTCCGTTGCGCGCCGGCCGACAAGGTCGCGGTCGTCGGCGAGGAGCCGCCCGTCGCCCCCGGGACCCTCCACGACGGTGGCGAGCCCGACGTCGGCGTGCCCGCGCCGGAGTCCGGCGTCGCCGTGTTCGCGATCCCCGGGCTCGGGCGCCTCCGGATGCGGCTGTCGACGGATCTCAAGCACCTCCAGATGTGGTCGCTCCCCGGGCGCCCCTTCGTGTGCGTCGAGCCCTTCGTCGGGCCGGCCGGCACCATCAACACCGCGCGCCGGGTGGTCGTCCCGCCGGGCGGGCGCCACGAGACCTGGGCGCGCCTGACGATCGAGGGGGCCCGCTGATGGCGCCGTCGCTCTCCCGCTTCCTCGCCGCGATGGCCTACCAGAACGCGTGGGCGAACCACCGCCTCCTCGGCGCCTGCGCCGAGCTCACGGACGCCGAGCTCGCCGCCCCCGGCGTGAGCTTCTTCCCGTCCCTCCGGGCGACCCTGAACCACATCGTGACGGTCGACCACCTCTACGTGGACGCCCTCGAGCGCGCGCTCGCGGGCGCCCCGCCCCACCCGGACATCGCGACGTTCTTCGACCCCGAGGAGCCCTACCTCGCGCTCGCGGCGCTCCGGGAGGCCCAAGCCGCCGTGGACGCGCGCCTCGTCGCGCTGTGTGCGCGCCTCGACGACGCCGCGCTCGACACGTCCGTCGAGATCCTCCGCCGCGCCGGCGCGCAGCGGGACACCGTCGCGCGCCTCCTCGGCCACCTCTTCCAGCACCAGATCCACCACCGCGGCCAGGCCCACGCGATGCTCGCGGGCACGCGCGTCGCCCCGCCGCAGCTCGACGAGTTCTTCTGCGCCGGCGAGGCTCACCTCCGCGCCGCCGACTTCGACGCCCTCGGGTTCACCGAGGCGCTCGTCTGGGGCGACGACGCCGTCGCCGCCCCCTCCGCCCTCCCCTCGTGAAGAATCACCCAGGAGCAACGCCATGAAGACACGCGCCGCCGTCGCGCACGCCGCCGGGAAGCCGCTGACCATCGAGACCCTCGACCTCGGGGGCCCGAGGGAGGGCGAGGTGCTCATCGAGCTCCGCGCCACGGGCGTCTGCCACACGGACGCCTACACCCTCTCGGGCATCGACCCCGAGGGCGCCTTCCCCTGCATCCTCGGCCACGAGGGCGCGGGCGTCGTCGTCGACGTGGGGCCGGGCGTCCGGTCGCTCAAGAAGGGCGACCACGTCATCCCGCTCTACACGCCCGAGTGCCGCGAGTGCGACTACTGCCTGAACCCGAAGACGAACCTCTGCCAGACGCTCCGCGCGACGCAGGGCAAGGGGGTCATGCCCGACGGGACGAGCCGCTTCTCGCTCGATGGCGAGCCGGTGCTGCACTACATGGGCACGTCGACGTTCTCGAACTACACGGTGCTCCCCGAGATCGCGTGCGCGAAGATCCGCGAGGACGCCCCGTTCGACAAGGTCTGCTACATCGGCTGCGGCGTCACGACCGGCATCGGCGCGGTCGTGAACACGGCGAAGGTCGAGCCCGGCTCGAACGTGGTCGTCTTCGGGCTCGGCGGCATCGGGCTCAACGTCGTGCAGGGCGCGCGCATGGTCGGCGCCAACATGATCGTCGGGGTCGACATCAACCCGGCGAAGCGCGCGATGGCCGAGCGCTTCGGGATGACGCACTTCGTGAACCCGAAGGAGGTCGAGGGCGACCTCGTCCCGTACCTCGTCGACCTCACGAAGGGCGGCGCCGACTACAGCTTCGAGTGCATCGGCAACGTCGAGGTCATGCGGCAGGCGCTCGAGTGCTGCCACAAGGGCTGGGGCGAGTCGATCATCATCGGGGTCGCCGGCGCCGGGCAGGAGATCAAGACGCGCCCCTTCCAGCTCGTGACGGGGCGCGTGTGGCGCGGGTCGGCCTTCGGCGGGGCGCGCGGGCGGACGGACGTGCCGAAGATCGTCGACTGGTACATGGACGGGAAGATCGAGATCGACCCGATGATCACGCACACGATGCCGCTCGACCGCATCAACGACGCGTTCGACCTGATGCACGCGGGCGAGGGGATCCGCTCGGTCGTGGTGTACGGCTCATGAAGGAGATCGAGCGGCACATCGCGTTCGGCGGGGTGCAGTCCGTCTACGAGCACGTCTCGCGCGCGACGGGCACGGCCATGCGCTTCGCCGTCTTCGTCCCGCCGGCCCCCGGGCCGCGGCCCGTGCTCTACTGGCTCTCGGGGCTCACCTGCAACGAGCAGAACTTCGTCACGAAGGCGGGCGCGCAGCGCGTGGCGGCCGAGCTCGGGCTCGTCATCGTCGCGCCGGACACGAGCCCGCGCGGCGAGGGCGTGGCCGACGTCGAGGCGTGGGACATGGGCCAGGGCGCCGGGTTCTACGTCGACGCCACCGAGGCGCCGTGGTCGCGGCACTTCAAGATGTGGACCTACGTGACGCAGGAGCTGCCCGAGCTCGTGGCCGCGACGCTCCCCGTCGACCCCGCGCGGCAGGGCGTCTCCGGGCACTCGATGGGCGGCCACGGCGCGCTCGTCGCCGGGATCCGCCACCCGGAGCGCTTCCGCTCGGTGTCGGCGTTCTCACCGATCTGCGAGCCGTCCGCGTGCCCGTGGGGCGTGAAGGCGCTCGGCGGCTACCTCGGCGACGACCGGCGCGCGTGGGCGGAGTACGACGCCGCAGCGCTCGTCCGGAGCCGCGGCTATCGCGGCGCGCTCCTCGTCGACCAGGGGCTCGCCGACGGGTTCCTGGCCGAGCAGCTCCGCCCGGAGGCCCTCGAGGAGGCGTGCGAGGCGGCCGGGGTCGAGCTCGCCCTCCGCCGGCACGAGGGCTACGACCACAGCTACTACTTCGTCGCGACCTTCATCGAGGACCACCTGCGCTTCCACGCCGAGGTCCTCGACCGCTGACGCGGCGGGGCGGGCGAAAAAGCGTCGCGGACACCGGGCGCTGGGGGCCTGTGGTTCCCCCGGCGCATGCTCCGGCGTCCGCGACGGTCCCGCCTCTGCATGCACGCGGTGTCCTTTTCAAGCGCCGCGCCAACCCGCGTATCCGAATGAAATCGGCCACTTGGGATCGGCTCGGCACCCGGACAGCGCGCGCGTCGCGTCCGGGTGTCCGGGACGCCGCGGCCCCGCGCAGACCTCGCGCGGAGCCCCTTGCCGACGCCACTCCGGTGCTTATGGGCCGCGCCCATATGCACCACGATCGCCCCGCCGACGACGCCGCCCCAGGGCGCGCCGGCTCGCCCCACCCGTTCCGCGTCTACGCCCACCGCGGCGCCTCCGCGGAGCTGCCCGAGAACACCCTCGAGGCGTTCGCCCGCGCCGTCGAGCTCGGCGTGGACGCCCTCGAGCTCGACGTGTGGCTCACCGCCGACGGCGCGGTCGTCGTCCACCACGACGCGCTCGGCGCGCGCACGGCCGACGTCGACGCGCACATCGCCCGCGCCCCGCTCGCCGACGTCCGCGCCTGGGACGTGGGGCACGCCTTCCGCGCGCCGGACGGGTCGCGCCCCTTCGTCGGCCGCGGCTTCCGCGCGCCGCTCCTCGAGGAGGTCCTCGAGGCGTTCCCGGGGGTGCACGTCAACGTCGACGTGAAGCACCACCACCCGCGCGCCGCCGAGGCCGTGGTGCGGCTCTGCGAGCGGCTGCGCGTCGAGGGGCGCGTCACCCTCACGAGCGTCGACCACGGCCTCGTCATCGGGATGCGTAAGCTCGGCTGGCGCGGCGCGCTCGGGATGGGGCAGCGCGCGGGGCTCTCGCTCGTGGCGCTGCCGGCGTTCGCGCTCCGGCACCTGCCGCGCGTGTCGGACGCCGTCCAGATCCCGCACCGCTACGCCGGCGTCCGCTTCGCGCGGCGCGCCATCGTCGACCGCTGCCACGCGCTCGGGCTCCGCGTCGACTACTGGACCGTGAACGATCCGGCGCTCGCGGCCGAGCTCATCGCGCTCGGGGCCGACGGGATCATGACGGACGACCCCGCCCGCGTCGTCGCCGCCGCCCACGCGGCCCGACGCGGCGCCTGAGACGAGCCGCCGCGACGCCCGACGCCAGAGTGAGCCGCTCACCCTCTGTGGCACGATGTCTCGCGCCGTCTCGATTACGAATCGCCACGATTGTCGCGGGACTGCGCCGCGCCCGATGCGGTAGCGTCTTCCCATGCGCCCGCGCTCCTCCGTGCACCTCATCGCGCTCGTACTCGTCCTGCTCCTCGCCGCCTGCAACGGCGAGTCGACGGGCCAGGTCGACCGCGCCGACACCACCCTCCTCGACGGCCAGGTCACGGCGGGTGACGCGGACGCGACGTCGGACGCGGACGCGGACGCGACGTCGGACGCGGACGCAGACGGCGCGACGGACGCCGACACGGGCGCGGACGCCGACACCGGCAGCGTGAGCCTCCTCCCGTGCACCGGCAACGACGACTGCGACAGCGGCTACTGTGTCCCGTCGGCCGACGGCCTCGTCTGCACGCGCACCTGCGAGCAGGCGTGCCCGCCCGGCTGGTCCTGCCAGCTCCTCCAGAGCTCGGGCGGCGACCCGACGTTCGTCTGCCTCGACGAGAGCGTGAACCTCTGCCGGCCGTGCGAGAGCCACCAGGACTGCCGCAACGGCTCGGGCGATCCCGACGCCCGCTGCGTCTCGTTCGGCGAGGACCAGGGCTCCTTCTGCGGCGTCGACTGCTCCGACAACGACTTCTGCCCGGTGGGCACGGTGTGCACCGAGGTCACGCCGCCGGGCGGCGGCGGCGCCCCGTGGAAGCAGTGCCTCCCGCCCGACCGGGTCTGCGCGTGCAACGCCTGGGCGGTCCACGACGGCGCCCACACGACCTGCGGTGTCGGCGCGTGCCGCGCGACCCGCGCCTGCACGGCCGACGGGCTCGAGGCGTGCGCCGCGCGGACGCCGAGCGACGAGGTCTGCGACGGCGAGGACGACGACTGCGACGGCCTCACCGACGAGGGCTTCCTCGTCGGCGGCTTCTACGTCCACCCCGAGCACTGCGGCGACTGCGACACGAGCTGCGTCGACGCCTTCGAGCACGGGTCGGGCACCTGCGGCGTGGGCGACGGCGTGCCGACGTGCGTCGTCGGCGCCTGCGACCCGGGCTTCCAGAAGGTGCTCCCGACCCTGTGCGCCCCGACCGGCGAGGGTCAGTGCCGCCCCTGCGACAGCGCCGCCGACTGCCCGAGCTGGCTCGGCTGCGAGCCCGTCGGCGCCGGGCACTTCTGCCTCGCGGCGTGCAGCGACGACGCCCCGTGCGCCGCGGGCTTCGCCTGCGCGCGCGGCGACGACGGCCCGGACGGCGTCTGCGAGCTCGCGACCGGCGGCTGCGCGACCACCGGGACCCCGTGCCAGGCGCACGAGGACTGCGAGGACGGCAACCCCTGCACGACCGACGCCTGCGTGACGGGCCACTGCGCCTACGTCACGGCGAGCTGCGACGACGGCGACGTCTGCACCTCCGACAGCTGCGACCCGGCCGTCGGCTGCACCCACGGCGACGCCCCGGACGACACGCCGTGCGACGCCGACAGCGACGGCTGCACGGTCGGCGACGCGTGCCGCGCCGGCGCGTGCGTCGCGGGCGCGGCGGCCGAGTGCGGCGACGCCTACGCGTGCACGGAGGACGTCTGCGTCTCGACCGCGGCTGGCGACTACCGCTGCGAGCACCCGGTCGCCGCCGCGAGCTGCCTCATCGGCGACACGTGCTACGCCGACGGCGCCGCGAACCCGGTGAACCCCTGCCAGACCTGCCGCGCGGCCGACGCCCGCGACGGCTGGTCGCCCGTCGCGGACGGGCTCGCCTGCGACGCCGACGGGCGCGGCTGCACGGAGGGGGATCGCTGCGAGGCCGGCGCGTGCGCGGCCGGCGCCACGCGCGACTGCGCCGACGCGCTCGGCTGCACGCTCGACGCCTGCGTGGACGGCGCCGACGGCGCCGCGAGCTGCTCGCACACCGTGGCGCCCGGCTTCTGCCTCATCGCGGGGCAGTGCCTCGCGGACGGCGCCCCGAACCCGGAGAGCGCGTGCGAGCGCTGCGACGCCGCGCGCGACGCGACCGCGTGGAGCCCGCGTGACGACGGCGCCGGCTGCGACGCGGACGGCGACGGCTGCACCCTCGGCGACGCCTGCCAGGACGGCGCGTGCGTCGCGGGCGCGGCCCCCGACTGCGGCGACGCGCTCGGCTGCACCGACGACCGCTGCCGCTCTACCGGGCCGACGAGCTACGTGTGCGACCACGATCAGACCGCCACGGGCTGCCTCATCGCCGGCGCGTGCTGGGCCGAGGGCGCCCTGAACCCGCAGAACCCGTGCCAGACCTGTCAGCCCGCGGTCGCTGGCAGCGCCTGGAGCGCGGTCGACGACGGCGCCGGCTGCGACGCCGACGGGAGCGCCTGCACGGTCGGCGACGCGTGTCAGGCCGGCCGCTGCGTGCCCGGCGCGCCGGCCGACTGCAGCGACGGCCTCCTCTGCACGACCGACGCCTGCGTCGCGGGCGACGGCGGCGGCTACACCTGCACCCACGCGACCGCGGCCGGGAGCTGCCTCGTCGGCGACGTCTGCTTCG
The DNA here is from genome assembly GCA_020632715.1 of Deltaproteobacteria bacterium. GTDB lineage: Bacteria > Myxococcota_A > UBA9042 > PHBI01 > PHBI01 > JACKFA01. The sequence goes on along the minus strand of JACKFA010000006.1, from coordinate 507,473 downwards.
CCGCCGGCGACGTGGACCCCGCGAACCCGTGCCGGAGCTGCGATCCGCCCCTCGACCGCGCCGCCTTCAGCGCCCGCGCCGACGGGAGCCCCTGCGACGCCGAGGACGGCGGCTGCACCCAGGGCGACAGCTGCCAGGGCGGCGTGTGCCAGGCGGGCGCCGAGGCCGGCTGCGACGACGGCCAGCCCTGCACCGTGGACGCCTGCGTCTCGACCGGCCCGGACACCTTCGACTGCACCCACGTCGTCGACGCCGAGAGCTGCAGCATCGGCGGCGCCTGCTTCGCCCGTGGTCAGGCCGCCCCGGACAACCCCTGCCTCGTGTGCGATCCCGAGGTGAGCGCCACGAGCTGGGTCGCGGCCCCCACGGGGACCGCGTGCGACGCCGACCGCGACGGCTGCACCGCGGAGGACGGCTGCCTCGAGGGCAGCTGCGTCGCCGGCGCCCCGCCCGACTGCGCCGACGAGCTCGACTGCACCCTCGACGCCTGCGTCTCGACCGGCTCCGGCTCGAACACCTGCACGCACACCCTCGCGCCAGGCGCCTGCGTCATCGCCGCGCAGTGCTGGCCCGCGGCGGCCGGGAACCCCGAGAACCCGTGCGAGGTGTGCGACCCCGCGCGTGACACGGCGGCGTGGTCGGCGCGCCCCGACACGGCGAGCTGCGACGCGGACGGCGACGGCTGCTCCGTCGGCGACCACTGCCAGGCGGGCGCGTGCGTCGCCGGCGCCGCGCCGTCCTGCGACGACCTCGTCCCGTGCACCGAGGACACCTGCGTCTCCACGGGCCCCACCTCCCACGAGTGCGCCCACGACGTGGTCGGCGGGGCGTGCCTCATCGGCGCCGCCTGCTTCGCCGCGGGCGACGGCAACCCGGCGAACCCCTGCCAGCAGTGCGAGCCGACCGCGAGCACGGCGACGTGGAGCCCGCGCCCGAACGACACGGCCTGCGACGCGGATGGCGACGGCTGCACGGTCGACGACGTGTGTCTGGGCGGGCTCTGCCAGGCGGGCGCGCCGCCGAGCTGCCCCGACATCGCGTGCACCGACGAGACCTGCGTCTCCGACGGCCCGAGCGCCTACCACTGTGAGAACGCCGCGCGCTCCGGCTTCTGCTTCATCGACGGCGGCTGCTACGACCACGGCGCCGTCGACCCCGGGAACCGCTGCCAGCTGTGCAACGTCATCGCGTCGCAGTCGGCGTGGTCGCCGCGCGCCGAGGGGACGGCCTGCGACGCCGACGGCGACGGCTGCACCGTCGGCGACAGCTGCCGGAGCGGCGCGTGCCGGCCGGGCGCGGCCGCCGGCTGCGCGGACCAGCTCGCCTGCACCACGGACACCTGCGTGTCGCGGAGCGCGTTCTCGTTCTCCTGCAGCCACGCGCCGGGCGAGGGCGCCGGCTGCCTCATCGACGGCGCCTGCCGCGACGCGGGCGGCGTGGCGCCCGACAACCCCTGCCTCACCTGCGACCCGGCGCGCTCGAAGACGGTCTGGTCGCCGGTCGCCGACGGCGCGAGCTGCGACGCCGACGGCGACGGCTGCACCGTCGGCGACGCCTGCCTCGCGGGCTCCTGCCGCCCGGGCGGCACCCCGACCTGCAGCGACGGCCTCGGCTGCACCGACGACGTCTGCGTGTCGACGGGCGCGACCTCCTTCGACTGCTCGCACCTGACCGGCGCCGGCTTCTGCTTCATCGGCGGCGCGTGCTTCGGGCCCGGCGCGGCGAGCCCCGGCGACGGCTGCCGTGTCTGCGACCCCGCCGTCGATCCCACCTCGTTCGTGACCGCGCCCAACGGCCGCCCCTGCGACGCCGACGGCAGCGGCTGCACCGTGGGCGACAGCTGCTTCGAGGGCGCCTGCATGCCGGGCGCGCAGCCGAGCTGCGGCGACGGCGTCGACTGCACGAACGACGTCTGCACCTCGACCGGCGTCGAGAGCCACGCGTGCACGCACCCGCTCGACGGCGCGAGCTGCCTCATCGGGGGCGCCTGCTGGGCGGCGGGGACGCAGAACCCGGCGAACCCGTGCGAGGTGTGCGATCCCGCGTTGCGCACCGGCTCCTGGAGCGCGCGCGAGAACGGGACGGCGTGCGACGCGGACGGCGACGGCTGCACGGTCGGCGACAGCTGCCAGGGAGGCGCCTGCCGTGCCGGCGCCTCGCCCGACTGCTCGGACGGCGTCGAGTGCACCGCGGGCGCCTGCGTCTCGACGGGTCCCGACGCCTACGTGTGCGACCACGAGCTGCTCGCCGTGGCGTGTCGCGTCGACGAGGCCTGCTGGCAGGCCGGCGAGGAGGCGCCCGGGAACCCGTGCCTCGTGTGCGATCCGGAGACCTCGCCGACGAGCTGGACGCCCAAGCTCGACGACACGCCGTGCGACGCCGACGGCGAGGGCTGCACGGTGGGGGACAGCTGCCAGCAGGGCGCGTGCGAGATGGGCCTCCCGGCGGACTGCGACGACGCGCGCGGCTGCACCGACGACGCCTGCGTCTCGAACGGCGCGACCGCCTACGCCTGCACCCACGACATCGTCGGCGGGAGCTGCCTCGTCGGGGGCGCGTGCTACGGCGACGGCGCCGTGAACCCGGACAACCCCTGCGAGCGCTGCGACGCCGCGGCGACGGCGACCGCGTGGACCGCGCGCCCCGACGCGACCGCGTGCGACGCGGACGGCACGGGCTGCACCGTCGGCGACCAATGCCAGGCCGGGCTCTGCGTCGCCGGCCCGCCGGCGGACTGCGGCGACGGCCTCGCCTGCACGAGCGACCGCTGCGAGGCCGAGGGACCCGACGGGTACGCCTGCGCCCACGACATCGCGGCGACGTCGTGCGTCATCGACGCCGCGTGCGTGGCGGCGTCCGGTCCTCGCCCAGGGAACACCTGCCAGCTCTGCGACCCGACCCGCGACGACACCGGCTGGAGCGACGTCCCGAACGGCACGGGGTGCAGCGACGGGGATCTCTGCACGTCGGAAGACGGGTGCATCGACGGCCAGTGCGTCGGGTCGCCGAACACGCAGTGCACGCCCGGGCAGGTCCAGACCGAGGGGTGCGGGAGCTGCGGCACCCGCTCGCGGACGTGCCTCGACACGTGCCTCTGGGGCGACTGGTCGGGCTGCAGCGGCCAGGGGGAGTGCGCGGCCGGGGCCACGCAGAGCCAGAGCGTCGGGTGCGGCTATTGCGGGTCGCAGGGGCAGACGCGCACGTGCTCCCAGACCTGCAGCTGGGGGGGCTGGACGAACGTCGGGGGCTGCGCGGGCCAGGGCTCATGCGGGGTCGGGCAGGTGACGACGCGCGAGGTGGGCTGCGGCTACTGCGGGTCGCAGACGCAGCAGCAGACGTGCACCGGGTCGTGCCAGTGGCCGGCGAGCTGGACGAACGTGGGCGGGTGCGACGGCCAGGGCGCGTGCGGCGCCGGGACGCACGAGTCGCGCGTGGTCGGGTGCGGCAACTGCGGCGGGCAGAACCAGCAGCGCGACTGCTCGGGCGGCTGCCAGTGGGGCGGCTGGTACAACGTCGGCGGCTGCCAGTCGCAGGGGGTGTGCGCGCCCGGGACGTACCAGACGCGCGCGGTCGGCTGCGGCAACTGCGGCGTGCAGAACCAGCGGCGCGACTGCTCCGGCTCCTGCGGCTGGGGCGGGTGGTACAACGTCGGCGGCTGCCAGTCGCAGGGCGCGTGCTCGCCGGGGTCGACGCGGCAGAGCAGCTGCGAGGGCTGCTCCCATCAGGTCTGTCAGAGCAACTGCTCGTGGGGCGGCTGCCAGCTGAAGGGCGGGAACGCCTGCAACTGGAACTCGGGCACGAACTTCCGCTGCTGCGGCACGGCGTGCTCGGGGAACTCGAACTTCTGCCTCTCGAGCTGCCAGTGGTCGAGCCAGTGCAACAAAACCTGTTCGAGCTGTGTGTACGCGTGCGATTGTCGATGACCTACCTCGACGACAGAAGACCGATGGCGGCGCCGGTCGCGCCGCAGCAGACCGCCGCGGCGGGTGGCAATCCTGCCGAGGAGCCGAGATGCTGACCCAGAACACCCACTTCGCCATCGGCGTGCACGTCATGACGGCGCTCGGCGTGCGCGCGCCGGAGCCGCTCCCGTCGGAGCTGCTCGCGGGGAGCGTGAACACGAACCCGGCGTTCCTGCGCGCGGTGATCGGGGAGCTCCGTGACGCGGGGCTCGTGGCGACCAAGCTCGGCAAGGGGGGCGGGGCGACGCTCGCGCGCCCGGCCGGAGAGATCACGCTGCTCGACGTCTACCGCGCGACCGTCCGCGACCCTGGCCTCAACACGCACGACTGCGGCACGAACAACCCCTGCCCGGTCGCCGGGACGATCGTGGGCTACCTCGACGCGCTCTCGAGCGACCTCGACGCGGCGCTCGCCGCCAAGCTCGCCGAGCGGACGATCGCGGACGTCGCGAAGCTCGTCATGCACGAGCACGCCGCGCACGCGGTCTGAGAAGGTGTTTCAGTATTCTCCCGTCGCCTGGCTTGCTCTTGTGATTTCAGGCGGTTCCGCTCGTCGGTCACGCGCGGGCAGGCACGACGCGTCGCCGGGCTCGGTCCGAATACTGAAACACCTTCTGAGAGGGTGTTTACAAATTCTCCCGTCGCCTGGCTTGCCCATCGGGTAGGCGCCCGGGTCGCCCCGGCACCTCCACAGAACCGTACTTGTGCTGTTCACATACGGCTCTTCAGGACGACGGGTTGTCACCCCGTCGCCGGCCGGTTCACGACCTCTCGTATTCCAGCGCGAGCGTGAGCTGCGCCGGAGCGATGATGGCCTCCCAGGTCCGCCTGAACCGTTCCAGCAGGCTGGTGAGCCCCCCCGTTCGGCGAAGTACGCGTTGCGGAGTCCTCGATCCACCGCTGGGTCGTGGCTAAGCGCCCACCAGGACTTGCGGCCCTCGTAGACGCGGCGCCACGCGGTCTTCGGCTTCACACCCAGGCGGATGAGGCGCCGTGCTGTCGTTCGCTTGGTCTTCCAGTGCCGAAGCACGATCGCGCGCAGCCGTCGCCGGATGTGCGCGTCGGTCGTCTGGAGGACCCGCTCGATCCCCACCGTGCAGATCCTGAAGAACCCTGCCCAGCCCGCGAGATAGACGTTGATCGGGTGGATGACCGCTTCCAGCGATCGCCCACCCGCTCGTGGCGTCAGCTCTCGGACTCGCTCACGAAGCCGCTTCTCGCTGCGCTCCGAGAGCAGCACCTCGGGCGGACCACCTTCTTGGGGACGAAGGCGGAACCCGAGAAAATGCCGGGTCTCGGGACGCGCCACGGCGCTCTTCGCCTCGTTCACCTGGAGGCGCAAGCGCCTCTCGATGAACGCGACGACGCTGTCCATGACACGCTTCCCTGCACGTTCGCTCCGTACGTAGATGTTGCAGTCATCGGCGTAGCGGACGAATCGAAGCCCCGCCGCGCGAGCTCGTCGTCGAGCTCGCTCAGCACGACGTTCGAGAGCAGCGGCGATAGCGGGCCGCCTTGCGGCACCCCCTCCGTGCTCACGCGCACGCCGTCCGGCATCACCACCTTGGCTTTGAGCATGCGTCCGATGAGCACCAGCAGCGGACGGTCGCTGACTCGCTGCGCGAGTCGCGCCATCAATCGCTGGTGATGGACCCGGTCGAAGAACTTCGACAGGTCCATGTCCACCACGAAGTGATAGCCCTCTCCGACGTAGCCGCGGGCCTCGGCGAGCGCCGTGGCAACTCCGACCCGGGCGAAATCCGTGGCTCGATGGGTGAAACGTCGGCTCGTACAGCGGTTCGAGCACCAACCGCACAGCCTCCTGCACCACCCGGTCGACCACGTTCGGGATGCCGAGCCCACGTTCCCCACCGCCTGACTTCGATCCACACGCGCCGGATGTCTCCGGGTTGATAGGTTCCGTCTCTCAGGGCGCTGGCGAGCGCCGGACCGAGCTGCGGCCAGTGCTTGCGCACGTCGCCGACGCTCTGCCGGTCTGGACCTGGCGCTCCCTTGTTCGCCACGACCTTCTCGAGAGCGCTGCGTTCAGTCGCTCGATCACCTCTTCCATCGTCGCGGGACCTGTTTGCTGCAGCTTGACCTTCGCCTTCGGCACCGCGCGTGTCTTCGCCGTGGACCGGTCCACGGTGTCGATGCGAACGGCCTCCCGAGCGGGTGCTCGGGGGTTGTCGGCTGTCGCGAAGGGCAGCGGAAGCTGTTGGTCCGCTTCCTTGACTGGAACCGCCTTCCCTCCCCGTGGACGCTCGTGTCCAGCGGTTCGGACCGGCTTTCGCCGGCCTTCCGGTACTACGCAGTTCTCTGACTTCTGCTGGGCCATCGACCTCTGTTCTTGCGTCCTCGGGTCTACCGGCCGTCGCCGGAACCCAGCAGATCTCCCAGGGTAAGACACTCAGACTTCATGACCATCCCGTCGCCAATACACCTGGAACACCGACAGATTTTGGGCTTCGTCGTCGCCAGACGCCGACTCACCTGCTCCAGATGCCTTACGGCGCTTCACTCTCGTTCGGTACGGCCATGCACCTACGGCTTCCACTCGGCTGCCCTCGCGGGACCGCGTCTCCATCACGACAGGAGTCGCGCGGCGGACGGGTGACCCCGCCCCCACCCTTGCCTCATCGGTGTCGAGTTCCCTCTGTCAGGGCCTCGGGTTAGGACTCGTCTCTCGACTCACCTCCAGTCTGAGCGCCATGCCTGGCGCACGTCGTAACCACCTGGAATCACGACGCGTCGCCGGGCTCGGTCCGAATACTGAAACACCTTCTGAGAGGTGTTTACAAATTCTCCCGTCGCCTGGCTTGCTCTTGCGGTCCCGGCCGGTTCCGTTCGTCGGTCACGTGCCTCGGGCACGCTCCCTCCTCACGAAACCAGCCAGAACCGCGACGCCGCGCCAGGCTCGGTCCGAATATGTAAACACCCTCTGATGACGGCGCTCGAGCAGCGGCGTCAGGGGGAGGCGTCGGTCGGGGCGGGATCCTCGGCGGGCGCCTCCGCAGGAGCCGCGGCGGCGCGCAGGCGCGAGTCGAGGTCGGCGCCGCTGCCGTCCGCGGGTCGAGGCGCCCCGCGTGTCGCGAGGTCCCGCTCCGCGACGCAGCCATCAGCGAAGCCGAGGTCGCACGCTCGCCGGTAGAGCGCGCGCGCCTCGTCGAGACGCTTCTTGCCGCGCTCGTATGCGATGCCGGCGTTGAAGCAACCGTCGGAGTTCCCGGCGTCGCACGCGGCGCGCAGCCAGGTCGCAGCGCGGGCGAGCTCGGCGGGTCGGGCCCTCTCCGCGAGGAGGACCAACCGCCCGGCGTTCGCGCAGCTCGACTCGGCCTCTCCGAGCTCGCAGCCGCGCACGTAGTAACGGAGGGCGACGTCGTAGTCGAGCGGATCGCCCTTGCCGAACTCCGCGCGGAGACCGAGGAAGCCGCAGGCCTTGGGGCTGTCGAGATCGCAGGCGCGCTGGATCAGCGCGCGCCCCGCGACGTCGTCGACCACGGCGCCGTTCTCGCCGTGCACGAGGTCCCAGCCGGCGCGATAGCAGGCGGCCGCGTCGCCAGCGACGCAGTCGGGGGGCGCCTGCGCGGGGAGCGCGGCGGGGGCTGGCTCCTCGACGCCCTCCCGGGCGGGCTCATCGGCGTCCGACGCGGGCGCCGCCGACTCCGGTGTCGGGGTGACGGGCGCCGCTGCGGTGGGCGGGCCCGTCGCGCCCGCGCTCTCGGCCTCGTGTGGCGACGGCGCGCGACCACACGCGGCGAGCAACGCCGCGGCGGCTGCGAGCGCGGAGAACCGCCCTGCCAGAGCCACGCCAGCCATCGCCCCTCCATCGTGAGATGACTACGGGGAGCCTACGACACCTGCCAGGCTTGCGCGAGCGGCCCGGCTCGCGGGACAGTGAGGCCGCCTTCCGCCCGCAGGAGCGCCCATGTCCGAGACCATCGTCCTCTACGGCTTCGGCGACAACGATCGCAGCGGCAAGGTCCGCTGGCTCGCGCGCGAGCTGGGCCTCGCCATCGAGGAGCGCCCGGTCGCCTTCGGCGCGCAGCGCGAGGGCCCCTACCTCGCGCTGAACCCCTACGGCCACATCCCGACCGTCGTCTTCCGCGGGGAGACGCTCATCGAGAGCACCGCCGCCTGCCACCTCATCGCCGAGGCGCACGACGCGCCGAAGCTCTGGATCGGCCCCGGCGAGCCCGGGCGGCGCGACTACCTCACCTGGCTCGCCATCTTCGGCGAGACGCTCGAGTCGCGCCTCGTCGAGACCGCGCTCGGGAAGGCCGGGATCCTCCCGCCCGCGTTCGCGGAGCTCCACGGGGAGCGCCTCGCGTTCAAGCTCGGCGTCGCCGCCGCGCGGCTCCCCGCGGAGGGCTACCTCGCGGGCGGCCGCTTCACGCTCGCCGACATCGTCGCCGGCTACTCGCTCCGCCTCGCCGTGCGCGCGGGGCTCATCGCGCGCGAGGCGACCGAGCCCTACCTCGGCCGCCTCGTCGCTCGCCCCGCGGCCGCCGAGGCCCGCTTCTTCGGGGCGCTCGGCGGCTGAACGCGGGCTGTGGGCCGCGCCATGACGCACCGCGTCATGCCGGGCCCACCCTCACCCATCGCCGCTACGGGAGCTCACCCCGCGGCGTCGCCCCGCTCGACGACGGCTCGGCGTCGGCCCGCGGGGCCTCCGCGCGCCCGTCGTCCGACGCCGGCAGGGACGCCGTCCCGGCCGGCGCGACGCACTGCACCTCGGGGTAGATCTTCAGGCTCCCGTCCGCGTTCGTGTCGCAGAAGGGCTCGCCCGAGGCGTCGAAGCCGCACTTCACCGACCCGAGGACGCGCCCGTTCGCGTCGGCGACCGCGGTCCAGAAGTTCGCGAGGTAGCACGGCGTGTCCTCGTAGACGCACTGCCCGCTCGCCGGGTCGCACGTCCCGGGCTCCTGGCAGAGCCCGTTGTCGTTGCACTCGACCGCCGCCCCGCCGCAGTGGCCGAGGCCGTCGCAGCTGTCGGCGAGCGTGCAGGCGTTCTCGTCGTCGCACGCCACGCCGGCCTCGACCGGCGCGTTCTTGCAGCCGGCGACCGGGTCGCACGTGTCGTTCGTGCAGACGTTGCCGTCGTCGCAGCTCACCGGCGCCGACGCGACGCAGGCACCCTGGCCGTCGCACGCGAAGCGCTGGCAGGCGTTGTCACCCTCGCACGCCGTGCCCTCCGCCTTGTAGACCACGTCGCACGCGCCGGTGTCGTCGTTGCAGGTCGAGCGCGCGACGCAGGGCCCGACGGGATCACACGCGACCGTGCTCTCCGCGAGGCAGTGCCCGGCGCCGTCGCAGGCCTCGCCGATGGTGCAGGCCGAGCCGTCGTTGCACGCCGTGCCGCTGTCGGTCGGGGCGTTCACGCAGCCGACGGTCGGGTCGCAGCTGTCGGCGGTGCAGGCGTTGCCGTCGTCACAGGTGCGCGGGTTGAAGAGGCAGCCCTGGACGGGATCGCAGGTGTCGGTCGTGCAGGGATCGCCGTCGTCGCAGGCGCACGTGTTGCCGAAGGTGAGCGCGTAGCTCGGCTGGTTCAGGCCGATGGCGACCGTCTGCGTGGCGCCGCCCGCGGTCGTCGCCGACCACACCGGCTCCCCGTCGGCCGCCGTCGGCAGCGTCTCGGTGACGGTGTAGGTGCCCTGGATGAGGGTGAAGCTCACCTGCCCCGCGGCGTTCGTCGTGCGCGAGTCGATGAGGGTCCCCTCCGCGTCGCGCACGTCGAAGCGCCAGCCCTTGAGGACCGGCTCGCCGGCGTCACGCGCGCCGTCGCCGTCGGCGTCGAAGAACTTCGTCACGACGAGGGCCCGAGGGCACGTGTTGACGACGAAGGGGATGCTGACCGGCGACGCGGCGTCCGTCAGCTGGTCGGCCTGCATGGCCGCCGTCGCGTGGATCCGGCTGTCGCCCGGGTTGGTCGACGGGACCGTGATGTCGACGAAGAAGCCCTGCGGCCCGCTGTTCGCGGGTAGCGACGGGATGAGGAGGCGCACCGCCTGGATGTTGGCGAGGTTCGTCGGCAAGGCCGCGGTCCAGCTCCCGCCGACCTGGTACTCGATGGTCGCCGTCGTGTCCGCGAAGGTGGCGCCCGCGAAGCGCGTCACGTCGTAGGGCGCGCCGCCCGGGTCCACGGTCTCCGGCATCGGGAAGACGACCGCCACGTTCGTGAGGTCCACGCCGCCCGAGTTCTCGTACACCGAGTTGAACCCGATGCGGCCGAGCTGCTCGCACCACGGCACCACCTCGACCCGCATCTCGCCCGGCACCTGCACGCGGATCGCGTAGGAGTCGACGTCGTTGAGCCCGGGGATCTCGTTGTCCGCGTGCTCGACGAAGGTCGTCACGAGCTGCTGGTTGTTCGTGTAGATGCCGTTCGGGTCGACCTCGACCGTGATCTTCACGAGCAGCTGGTCGACGCCGCTCGTGGTGCCGGGGCACTGCCCGCGCAGGCGGAACGGGTGCGCGGCGCTGCCGAACGACCAGTCGAGGGTGAGCGAGCCGTCGCCCTGGAGCGCGACCGTCGGCTGCGCCGTATGGTCGGTCGCGATGTAGGAGCCGGCGGCGACGGTGCCGTCGGCCTCCGCCGTGACGCAGCGGCTGCCCCAGGTCACCGACGACGACTTGTAGATGAGCCCCGGCGGGAGCGTCGTCGTGAGCGTCGGGTTCCGGGGGAGCACGCTGCCGCTCCGGTACGGGTAGATGTTGAACGTGAGCTGCTCGCCCGGCGCGGCGAACGGCGGGTTCGAACCGCTCACCGAGATGATGTTGTTCGGCGTGTAGATCGTGGGGTGCGACTGATCGGAGATGGCGCCCGAGTCGGTGCGCGAGCGCTGGTTGACGTTCTCGGCCTCGTACCAGGCGGTGTTCTGGAAGAGGTCACCGTGGCTCGCGTCCGGGCTCGTGACGGTGCCGACCCGCACGCTGAGCTCCGGCGCGAAGTCCTTCGGCTGCGGGTTCGGGATCCCCCACGTCTCGGCGTAGAAGAAGAGGTGGGTGTAGAGCGCCCAGGTCGCGCCGTCGGCCGGCGCCACCGTGGTGCAATAGGACGGGTCGTCCTTCCACTGGCCGAGGAAGTCGCCCCGCATCGTGGCCGGGTTCGTGTCCTCGCCGGTGAGGTCGCAGTAGTAGATCGTGAAGGTCGCGCCGTCGTCGTCGGGGGAGTCGATGATGGCCGACGAGAAGCGGGTCATCGACGGGTCGAGCTCGTCCCAGACCACGGCGTCGCGGGTGAAGGTCGACGAGATCGGCGGCGACGCCTTGATGGTCCACGACACGCTCGAGCCCGGCTCGATGTTGTCGGACCCGTTCCACTTGTGGAAGTAGGCTTGACCCGTGCCGCAGGTCCACCCCGTGAGGTTGGGCGAGCTCGCGGCGTTGTTGTTGGGGGACTCGTCCCCGACGGTGTAGGTGCCGACGACGCCGTTCGCGTCGAAGCCCGTGCCGACCGCGCTCACCGACACCATGTCCCGCATCCCCTCGGGCACGCTGCCGTCGGCGGCGCGGGTGGTGGCGAGGACGTCGCAGGGCGCCCACGCCGTGATCGCGATGATGGAGTTCTGGCTCGTCGGCGACGCGATGCCGCCGGTCGCGTTCACGGAGGTCCAGTTCCCGAGGCTCGCCTTCCGGAAGTGGATCGTCCCGGACGACCACAGGGGCTCGTCGAGGCTGTAGCCCGAGCCGGTGAAGCCCGCGATGAGGAAGCCCGTCGGGAGCGTGTTCGTCACGACGACGTCGCTCAGCGGCGCGGTCCCGATGTTCGCGGACGTGACCGTGAACGTCATGCCGACGCCGGGCTCGCCGGCCGGGCCCGCCATCATCCGATAGTAGTGGTAGCCCTGGGTCGACGTGTTGAACGCGACCGCCGTCTGCACGGCGGGCGTCGCCGTGAACGCCATCGTGTGCGAGCCGCTCGCGGTCGCCTGGGTCGCCTCCCCGGCGGTGTTCGTGTAGCTCGCGACCATGTTCGCGGTCACCGTGAGCTGGTCACCGTGGTTCAGGAAGTAGCGCCGCGAGCGCACGAGGAGGCGCGCCTGCCCCGCGATGCCGCCGGCCGTGTTGATGTCGAGGTCCGCGGCTGTGAAGGTGCAGTCGAACTTCCACTGGTTCGACCCCGCCTGGTGGCAGTTCGAGGCGAAGCTCTCGGGCGCGTTCTCCTCGTAGACCCAGAGGCCCTCGGGCAGATCGACCGAGATGGTCACGGCGACGCCCGAGAGGTCGGCGCCGGTGATCGAGTAGTTCAGCGTGTAGGTGTAGGCGTCGCCCGCGGTCTTGGTGGTGACGGGCAGCCCGTCGCCGTCGAGCACCGCGTTCTGGAGCTGGATCTGGCTGATCTCGGCCGCCGACGCGGCGCCCGCGCCGAGGAGGGTGAGGCCGAGCGCGGCCGCGAGAGTGAGTGTGAGGTGCTTCATCACTGGGCCTCCCCGGTGCAGCAGGAGTCGACGCAGCAGGAGAGCGCCGCGATGTCGATGAGCTCGCCGTTCGCGTCGCGCGCGAAGTACTGGCGCGACGGGGCGCGGTTCCCGTCGGCGCGCGTGCCGCCGAGGATCTGGATCCCCTTCACGATCTTCTCGCCGACGCGGCCCTTGACCGGCAGGAGGGCGAGGACCGAGCTGTCGCCGTCGTCGTCGCGCACGGCGATCTGGCAGGTGCTGACGCCCGACTGCGCCGTCACGTCGCACACGCCGCCCTCCTTGCCGCCCGACGCGACGTGCCACCCGAGGATCGGGAGGCCGTGGTCGACGCGCGCGAGCTCGTCGCCCTTCGGGCCGAACATCGCGTAGCGGTCGAGGGTGGACTCGGACTTCGCGGGCGCCGGCGCCCAGACGTTCGAGTACTCGGTGACGCCGTCCTCGAGCGTCCCGTCCTCGGTCATCACGCCCACGCCACCGGGCAGATCGGCGCTCGTCGTGTAGTGGTGGTAGCTGTAGAGCTCGATGGGGAGCGCGTAGTTCGCGGGCGCCTGCCACGCGAGCGCCGCGATGAGGGCCGGCATGTGGCGGATGACGCCGTCCTCGTCCTCGAACGGGACGAACGCGTCCTGGCAGTCGGACTTCAGCGAGAACTGGAAGCCATAGATCTGCGCGACGATGTCGGAGAAGCCGTCGCCGAGCTCGAGCTCGAGGAAGAACGTGAAGTCGACGCGCGTGTCGCGCTCGTCGACGCACTCGAAGAGGCGGCTCTGGGTGAGCGGGAGGTTCGCCTCGACGGCCTGACCGCTGCTGTCCGCGCACTTGTCGACGGTCACGCGGGCCATGTTGAGCCGCGAGGCGCGCACGTCGGCCGTCGAGCGCCCCGCGAGGCACGGCTTGACGGCGCTCCACGAGCCGGCGGGGCCGTCGGACTCGCGGCGCTCGTCGACGTAGGGCGAGAAGGTGCCGGTCCCTGGCGCGTCCTCGGCGAGGAGCTCGACGTGGTAGGTGCACTGGGCGACGTCGACGCCCTCGAGGGGTGCCACGGCGACGCCCACACGGCCTCCGGCGTCGTCGACGCCTCCCTCCGTGCCGGTCGCGGAGCACGCGCCCGCGAGGAGCGCGCACGGCAACCCGAGCGCCGCGAGCCATGGTCTTCTGGTGACGGTTCTGCGCATCGCGCGGTCCTCCATGCGAAAAAAGCCGCCGCGAGCCCGCCCCCCATGTGGCGAACCCGAACGACGACCCCAAGAAATGAACCTAGTTCACTGGTTGTCGCGCCGGGCCGCAGGCCGGTTCAACGACACAATTGCGACATGTGAACGCCGTTCACTTCGCGCGCAGGTGAGCGCGTGGGAGCTGTTCCAATGCTGTTACATTTGCGAGCGCGCGGGCTCGTGGCGCGCAGCCGCTGCGGCCCGCGCGGGGGCGCCGTTCACGAATCACCATCCGCGCCGCCGAGGCGTCGGTCGGCGACTCGCGGCTCGGTTCACCGACCGCGCCGCCTCAGCGCCTGGCGGGCCCGGCAAATCGCCGGCAGAGCCGCACGTCGGCGTGGTCGTCGTGCCCTTCGACCGACCAGCCGGTCGGCGCGGTCTCCTGGATCGCCTGCGCCACGACGGCGAGGAGGGTCGCGACGTGCGGCCGCGCGTCGGCGCCGGCGACGGTGATGGCCTCGCGCACGTCGTCCGCGGCCTGCTCGGCGGCGACCTCGCGCAGGAGGAGCGCGCGGAACGCGAGCGCGCGGACGAGGAACTGCGGGTCGTTGCGCACCCGCGCGATGCGGACGGCCTCGTCGAGGTCCGCGCGGCCGTCCCCGTGCGCGCCCTCGCCGAGGGCGCAGAGGCCGCGGTAGGCGCGCGAGTACATCATGTACCAGCCGTTGCCGTCGGCGCTGCGAAGGGGGAGCTCCTCGGTGAAGAGGCGGCGGGCGAGCGGGAAGTCGCCGCGCTCGAGCGCGATGACGGCGGAGAGCGACGTCGCGTTGGCCTCGCCGAGCTGGTAGCCGATCTCCCGCGCCATGGCGCGGGCCGCGGTGACGTGGAGCCACGCCTCCTCCGCGTCGCCGCCGTCGAGCGCGAGGGACGCGCACGAGAGCTTCGCCATGACGTGTCCGCGCGACGGCCCGAGGCGCGCGAAGATGGGGAGCGTCTCGCGGTTCTCACGGGCCGAGCCCGCCATGTCACCGACGAGGCTCAGGTGCCAGCTGCGAAAGGCGTGGACCCGCGCGACCCCGCAGCCGGCGCCGGCGCGCGCGAAGCGCTCCTGCGCCTCGTCGAGCAGGGGCTCGATGGCGAGCGAGCCGAAGTCGCAGGCGCTGAGGTGGAGGAGCGCGCGCCCGACGAGCAGGTCGTCGCCGCCAGGGCGCGCGAGGTCGAGCGCCGCGCGGATCTCGTCGCGGCCTCGCTCGACGTCGATCCCGAACGCGTAACGGCACGCGCCGAGGCCGAGCAGACACTCCGCGACGAGGGCGTCGTCCGCGAGCGCGCGAGCCGCGCCGAGGGCGCGCTCGCACGCCTCGAAGGTCGCGTCCATGAGCCCGTGCAGCTCGCTCCACACGGCGAGGGCGAGCTCGGCCCAGACGGCGTCCGGCCCGGGAGGCCCCGCGGCGACCGCCCGGAAGTTGTCGGCCTCGACCCCGATGGCGCGCAGCTCGCCCGCGTCGCCGGCGACCCGGATGGTGGCCACGGCGTGCCGGGCAGCGGCCCCGACGCGGCGCGCGTGGCGCTCGCGCGCCGCCTCCGCCACGCCCGGGGTCTCGCCGAGGCGCTCGCGCGCGTACTCGCGCGTGGACTCGAGGAGCCGGAGGCGCGGCCGATCCGGCCCGGGGACGTTCGCGACCAGCGAGTGCTCGATGAGGCGATGCAGCGAGTCCAGCACGTCGCCGCCGGCCGGGAGGGCGAGCACGGCCTCGGCCGCGTCGACGGTGAACGGGCCGCGGAAGACGGCGCACTGCGCGAGGGCGGCGCGGTCGACCGCGCTCAGCAGCTCCCAGGACACGTCGAGCGCCGCGCGCAGGGAGGCGTGGCGAGGCGTACGGCGCCCGAGGGGGTCCTTCAGGATGTCGAAGCGCGCGGTCAGGCGGTCGAGGAGCTGCGCCGGCGTGAGGAGCGCGGTGCGCGCCGCGGCGAGCTCGATCGCGAGGGGCAGATGATCGAGGCGCCGCACGATGGCGGCCGTCGCGAGGGCGGTGTCGCCGCCGGAGGTCGCGCTCACGCCGCCGGCGTCGCGCGCCCGCTCGACGAAGAGCGCGGCCGCCGCGGCCGGGCCGAGCGGCGGCACCCGGACGACGCGCTCCGCGGGGAGGCGGAAGGGGACGCGCGAGGTCGCGACGAAGCGCGCGTCGGGCGCGAGGGGCCGGAGGGCGCCGACGTGCTCGTGCGCGCGGGCCGCGCTGGCCTCGGCGTTGTCGAGGACGATGAGGACGGCGCCGAGAGCGGCGAGCGCGGCGCCGAGCGCGGCCGGGCCGGAGCCCTCGACGGTCGCCGGGCCGAGGCGGACGTCGAGCGCCGCGGCGATGCGGGAGAGGACGTCCTCCGGCGACGAGGCCGTCGCGAGGTCGCAGAAGCGCACGGCGCGCGGATCCCCGGCCGCGCGGGCGCGGGCGAAGGTGACGGCGAGGGAGGTCTTCCCGACGCCGCCCGGACCGACGAGCGTCACGAGGCGATGACCGCCGTCGAGGGTCGCGGCGAGCTCGGTGAGGAGGGCGTCGCGGCCGATGAGCGGATCGGGGGGCACGGGGAGCACGCGCGCTCCGGGGGCCACGGGCTCCTCGAGCCTGCTGGGCGGTTGCTCGTCGCCGGGCGGTGCCTGCGGGAGGTCGAGCCGGAAGCCCTCGCCGTAGATCGAGAGGAGGTAGCGGGGGCGAGACGGATCCGGCTCGAGCTTCGCGCGCACGCGGCGCGCGGTGGCGTCGATGGCGCGGCTCTGAGGGCTCGGCTCGCCGCCCCAGACCCCGCGCCAGAGCGCGTCGCGCGCGACGGCCTCCCCGGAGTGGCGAGCGAGGAACGCGAGGAAGCGCACCTCGATCCGGGAGAGGCGGGTGACCTCGAGGCCCCGCACGATCTCGCCACGACCGAGGTCCACGCGCCGATCGTCGAGGATCAGCTCGGACCTTCCGCACTGCATGATAGATCATGGTATGCGCTGACGCCGCGGGTGTACACGACTGCCAGCCCGCGAATGTCCGACGAGGATGTCACCGCCTCGGAGAGCGCCGACCGATGACGAGAGTGAACGACGCGGCACACCGGGCCGGCGCGAGCCGCCTCTGGCTCGCTGCGGGCGGCGCCCTCGGGCTCGCCGTCGCGACGTTCGTCCTGCTCTCGGTCGCGCGCGGACCCGACGAGGCCGCGCGCCCCGACGCGGCGGCCGCCGGGGGCACGAGGCGCGTCGAGGTCACGGTCGCCCGCGCCGGCACGACGCTCTACGAGCGCGCGCCGCTCGACGACCTCGGCCCGCTCGCGGACGGCGACCGGATGATGGTGAGCGTCCGCGACGGCGCCGGCGCCTTCCTGCGCCTCGAGGCGCGGGACGTGGGCCGCTGGGCCAGCGTCTTCGACGGGCGCGTCCCCGACGACGGCGACGTCCCCCTCACCCTCACGGTCACCCGCGGCAGCGAGACCGCGCTGCGCGCCGCGTTGTGCGACGAGGCCCCGCCCCCGGGCCCCGGCGTCTTCGTCGCGCCCGGCGAGTCGTGCCAGGTCGCGACGTGGGTGCTCGACGTGCGGTGACCTCGTCGGTCGCGCGCCGCGAGGCACCCACTCTCTGCGCGTAACCACCCGAAACCACGACGCCGCGTCGGGACTCGGCCCGAATTCGACATCACCTTCTAAGAAACCTCCGCGTGGGTCGTAGAGGGGGCGTACCCGGGCGCCGCTCGCGAACCACGCCGCGTCGAAGGCACGACGCGGGTCGGAGGCGGCGCCCCTCGAGCTGCTGGGATCACGTCACTTTGCCGCCCGAACGACACGACGACGAGACCGAGGCCAAGCGCGCCTGGATCGCGGACGCGCTCGCCACGCACGAGCGCGCGCTCACGATCTACGCCGCGCGCCTCGTCGGTGAGCCAGAGCGCGCCCGCGACGTCGTGCAGGAGACCTTCCTGCGCCTCTGGCAGGCCGATCGCGCCGAGGTGGACGGCCACCTCACCGCCTGGCTCTTCACCGTCTGTCGGCATCGGGCGTTCGACGTCTCGAAGAAGGAGCGCCGCATGTTACCCGTCCCGAACCCCGAACCCTCCGGCGTCGTCGCGACGCCCTTCGACGCGCTCTCGCGCGACCAGGACCGCGGCCGCGCGCTGCAGGCGATGGAGGCGCTCCCCGAGCGCCAGCGCGAGCTCCTCCGCCTGAAGTTCCAGGCGGGGCTCAGCTACCGCGAGATCGCAGGCGTCACCGGCCTCTCCGTGACGAACGTCGGCTACCTCCTCCACACGGCGCTCAAGGCCGTGCGGACCCAGCTCGGGAGCGCGTCATGAGCGACGAGACGAAGGAACACCAGCTCACCGCCTACCTCCTCGGCGAGCTCTCCGCCGACGAGCGCGCCCGGGTCGACGCCTGGCTCGCCCGCGACGCCGACGCCCGCGCGCTGCTCGACGAGCTCCGCGGGACGATCGCGCTCCTCGAGGGCGACCTCGCCGAGGAGCTCGCCCCGGAGCTCACGCCGGCCCAGCGCGCGCGCGTCGCCGCCGGGCCAGCCCCGGCGCCGCGGCGTTCGGGTTCGGGCTTCTACATCGCGGCAGGCATCACGGCGCTCGCCGCCGGCGTCCTCGTCGCGGTCGTCCCGGGCGGCAGGCTCACGACCCCGACCGGGTCCGCCGCGGCAGGCCCCGACGCGGCGAGCCAGGGCGCGCTCGCCGGCGCCGGCGGTCCCGCGGCGCCGGCGCCCGACCTCGCCGGCGCCGATCCGGACGCGCCCACCGCGCGGGTCGAGCTGCCGCCGGTCCCGCCCGAGCCCGCTCCCGCGGCGGCGCCGCGGCTCCCGAACGAGGTCGTCGAGCAAGACCTCGTCGCCGGCGTCGCGGCGAACCGCTACGCCGCAGCGCAGGAGCGCGTCTACGTGCGGGTCGACAAGCCGCTCTACCGCCCGGGCGAGACGATCTGGTTCGAGTCCCTCGACGTCGCCGCGCGCACGCTCGACGCGACCGGGCCCGGCACCTTCGACGCGGCGCTCGTCGACCCGCGCGGCGTCGAGGTCGCGCGGAAGCGGATCGGCGGCGTCGCGGGGCGCGCGCACAACGACTTCGAGCTCGCCGCGGGCGCGCCTGGCGGCGAGTACACCCTGCGCGTCGCGAGCCTCGACGGGGCGCGCGGCGAGCGGAAGCTCGTCGTCGCGAGCTACCAGCCGCCGCGCGTGAAGAAGAAGCTCGAGTTCGTGCGCAAGGCCTACGGGGCGGGCGACGAGGTCACCGCGACCCTCGAGCTGCACGCGCCGACGGGCGAGCCCATCGCCGCGAAGACGGTCGTCGCCGCCCCGCGCCTCGACGGGCGCGACCTCGACCGGGTCGAGGCCACGACGAACGCCGATGGCGGCGCGCTCGTGCGCTTCAGGCTCCCGGACGACGTCGCCGTCGGCGACGGCCTCCTCACCGTGCTCGTCGACGCCGGCGGCGTCACGGAGTCCGTCTCGAAGCGGATCCCCATCATCGTGAAGAAGCTCCAGCTGAGCTTCTTCCCCGAGGGCGGCGACCTCGTCGCCGGGCTCGCGTCGCGCGTCTACTTCGCCGCGGAGAACACGCTCGGGAAGCCGGCCGACATGGCGGGTCGCGTGGTCGACGACCACGACCAGACGGTCGCGACCTTCCGGAGCGAGAAGAACGGGATGGGCCGCTTCTCCCTGCTCCCGGCCACCGGGCGGCGCTATTACGCCGTCGTGGACTCCCCCGTCGGCGTCACGGAGCGCTACGCCCTCCCCGTCGCCAAGGAGGACGGCTGCGTCCTCCGCGCCTACGACGACTTCGACGGGCAGGCGCCGGCCCTGCGCGCGGGCGTCCGCTGCGCGACGCCGCGGAAGGTCGTGGTGTCGGCCGTCCAGCGCGAGCAGGTGCTCGACGTGGCGACGGTCGACGCCGGCCCGGAACGCGAGGCGGTCGTCGCGCTCGCCGCGAAGAACGACGCGCTCGCCCGCGCGCAGGGCGTCGCCCGCGTGACCGTCTTCGGCGAGGGGCTCACGCCGCTCGCGGAGCGCATCGTCTACCGGAACCGGCGGAGCCGCCTCGGCGTCTCGCTGAGCGCGGATCAGGAGCGCTACGGCCCGCGCGACGAGGTCGCGCTGGAGGTCGAGACGCGCGACGCCGCGGGCGCGCCTGTCGCCGCGACCGTCACGCTCTCGGTGGTCGACGACACCGTCATCGCCTACGCGGACGACAAGAGCGGGGACCTCGCGAGCCGCCTCCTCCTCGAGCCGGAGCTCTCGGGCGAGGTCGAGGAGCCGAACACCTACCTCGACCTCACCGAGGCGGGCTCGGGCTCCGCGCTCGATCTCCTGATGGGGACGAAGGGGTGGCGCCGCTTCTCCTGGGTGGCGCTCGACGTCGCGTCGACGACGTCGGCGCCGGCGACGCACGCGGCCAGGCTGAACCGCCAGCAGCGCGGGAAGGGCGTCGTCGTGCTCGAGGAGATCGCCATCGAGGGCGCCGTGGCGGGACCAGGCGCTGTCGAGATGCCCGAGGAGGAAGACCTCGGCGGCGTGGCCATGGCCGACGCCGCCGAGGCACAGCGACCCGAGCCGGACGACCTGCTCCAGGCCGCGGTGCTCGGCGACGCGAAGGCGCTCGAGGAGAAGCCCCGTGACGCCAACGCGGCGATGCCTGAGCCGCCGCCAGCCGCGGATCCCGCGCCGATGGCGCGCCCCGAGGTCGTGGCCATGGAGAAGGCCCTCCCCGCGGAGAAGCCGCCGTTCGCGGTGAACAAGGAGGAGGGGAAGCTCGGCGGCGGCGGGTTCGGGCAGCTCCGGGCGAACGCCGACGACGACCTCGAGCGCCTCGACGACGGCGTCCTCGGCCTCGCGGACCGCCGTCGCGCGCCGATCGCGATGGCGCCTGTGCGCGAGTTCCCCCTGCCCTCCTACAGCCCCGGCTACGCCGGGCCGCGCACCGACTTCCGCGACACGGTCCTCTGGGCGCCGGCGGTCACGACCGGCGCGGACGGCAAGGCCACGGTCCGCTTCCCGCTCTCGGACGCCGTGACCTCGTTCCGCGCCGTCGCCGAGGGGCTCGCCGGCGGCGAGGTCGGCCGCGCCGAGCTGGTCGTGGCCTCGAGCCTCCCGTTCTCGATGAGCGCGAAGGTCCCGGCCGCAGTCACCGCGCGCGACGCGATGCGCCTCCCGCTCACGCTCACGAACGAGACCGACGCCCCGCAAGAGGTGGTCGTGACCGCCGACCTCGGCGCGCTGCTCACGCTCGACGACCCGGCCGACGCGGAGCGGCGCGTGGTCCTCGCCCCGCACAGCGCGCAGACGCTCTTCTACGCGGCGCGTCCCGGGCGCGGCACGGGCACGTCCACCGCCCACTTCCGCGCGGAGGCCGGCGGACTCGGCGACGAGCTTCACCAGGACGTGGTCGTCGACCCCGCGGGCTTCCCACAGACGCTCTCGGCGAGCGGCGAGCTCGGCGAGAGCGGCGCCCGTCACGACCTCAACCTCGGCGACGCCCTCCCGGGCACGATCGTCGCGTCGGTGAGCCTCTACCCGAGCCCCGTGGCGTCGATGGTGAAGGGGCTCGACGGCATGCTGCGCGAGCCGTCGGGCTGCTTCGAGCAGGCGAGCAGCACGAACTACCCGAACGTCATGGTGATGCGCTACCTCGAGAGCCACGAGGAGGCGGCGCCGGCGGTCCTCGCGCGCTCGAAGGCGCTCCTCGAGCGCGGCTACGCGATGCTGACCGGCTACGAGACGGCGCAGAAGGGCTACGAGTGGTTCGGGCAGGCGCCGGGCCACGAGGCGCTCACGGCCTACGGTCTCGCCGAGTTCGTCGCGATGAAGGAGGTCTACGGCGGCGTCGACGACGCGATGATCGACCGCACGGCCGCCTGGCTCCTCGCCCGGCGCGACGGCCGCGGGGGCTACCAGCTGAACGCGCGCGCCCTCGACAGCTTCGGGCGCGCCTCGCAAGGGGTGACCGACGCCTACATCACCTACAGCCTCGCGAAGGCGAAGGTCGCGGGGCTCGACCGCGAGCTCGCCCGCGCGGCCGAGGTGGCCCGCGACACCGGCGACGCCTACGTCCTCGCGCTCTCGGCGGGCGCGCTGCTCGCGACGGACGCGACGCGCGCGAAGGGAGAGGCCGCGGCGGGCCGGCTCGCGGCGCTCCAGGGCGACGACGGCGCCTGGAAGAAGGCGGACCACAGCATCACCCGCAGCGGCGGCGAGAACCTCTGGATCGAGACCACGGCGCTCGCGGTGATGGCGCTCCTCGACGCCGGCGGGTACGACCAGGCCGTCGATCGCGGCGTCACCTGGCTGAACGAGCACCGCAGCGGCTACGGGAGCTTCGGGACGACGCAGGCCACGGTGCTCGCCCTCGAGGCGCTGACGCAGTACGCCGAGGCGCGGCGGGCGACGAAGTCACCGGGGCGTGTGACGGTGTGGATCGACGGCGCCCAGGTGGGAGACCTCTCGTACGAGGCCGGCCACCAGGGCGCGCTCGAGCTCCCGGGGCTCGGGGATCGGCTCGCCGCCGGCGTCCACACGGTGGAGCTCCGCCGCGAGAGCGGCGAGCGCTTGCCGTACGCGATCGCGGTGTCCTACCGGACGCTCCGCCCAGCCACGGCGGCCAACGCGGCGGTGGCCATCGAGACGCGCCTCGACCGCGCGTCGGTGAAGCTCGGCGAGGTCGTGCGCGCGACGGCGCGCGTCACGAACACGACCACGAGCGGGCAGCCGATGGCGCTCGCGCGGGTCGGGCTCCCGGGCGGCCTCACGTTCCAGACCTGGCAGCTGAAGGAGCTCGTCGACAAGGGCACCATCGCGTTCTACGAGACGGGCCCGCGGGAGGTCGTGCTCTACTTCCGCGACCTCGCCCCGAGCGCCGTGATCGACGTGCCGCTCGACCTCGTGGCGGTCGTCCCGGGCGACTACCGGGCGAACCCCTCGCAGAGCTACCTCTATTACACCGACGACCAGCGGGTCTGGACCGACGGCCTCGCCGTCGCCGTGAAAGAGTAGCGCGAGGGCGGCGACCGCGTCCCGGGCTCGGCGCCCGGGGCGCGGCGTCCCGATCTGCCTGCCAGGAACCAGCGCCCGGGGCGCAGCATCGCGCTCCCGTCCCGAGCCTCAGCGCCCGCGACGCGGAGCGCCGATCTGCGTCACGTCGATGAAGTCGGGATAGACGATTGGCTCGCCGTCGCCGCCCTTCAGGTAGGTGACCTCGCGCCCCTCGCGTCCCGGCCACGTAACCCGCGCGGCCTCCCAGAGGTCGTGGTGCCGGAGGAGCACGAGCGGCCGCACCCCGGTGAAGACGCCGTCGATGTAGATCCTGACCGTCGCCCAGGCCGGCCCGTAGCCCGCGTCATCCCACGAGCAGCCTGTAGCGCATAGATGCTTCGGCGTCTTCGGGCGTTCTCAGGCGTCTCGGCGTTCCAAAGCCGCTGCGGCGAACCTGCGGGTTCGCCTCGGGCTTTGGAACCGGCGACGCTCCGCGTCGCCTCGCCGATCCGCGCCGAGAACTCCTCGAAGCCGCTCGAAGCCCTAATGCGCTACAGGCTCCGAGTGGACGCCGACGGTGTAGGTCTCGCCGTCGATGCCGCCCAACATCACGCTCTCGGGGCCGCCGCCGTCGCTGTCGTCGCCGTCGAAGATCGGGTCGTCGGCGCTGCCCCCGGCGCCCCAGTCGGGCTTCTGGTTCTGCCAGTAGCAGTCCCAGCGGTCGTCGAACCAGCCGTGGGACGCGCCGTCGTTGGCGACACGCCCCACGGCCTCCGCGGTGTGGACGTGCAGATCGAGGTCCGAGCCGACCGCGACGCCGTCGCTGCCGGAGCCCCTGTCGGTCTCGTCCGCGTCGCCCGGCGTGCACCAGAGGAGCTCGACGTACACCGCGACCCTGAGCCCGGTCCGGAGTCGCACCCGCTCGAGCGTCGCCTCGCAACGCTCCCGCTCGCCGAGCGCGTCGACCGGCGCCGAGGCGTCCGAGGTGTCGGGGAGGGCCGTGTCTCGGGGAGGTGCGGTGTCGGGGGCCATCAGATCGGGGAGCACATCGCTCGCGCCGCCGCTGTCACGCGCGTCGACGCCATCGACGGCGTCGACCGAGACCCCACCGACCTCGTCGCGGTCCGCGACGTCGGCCACGCCGCCGCCGTCGCCCTCGCACCCGACGTACATCGCGGCGACGACGCCCACCGCGACGACCAACGACGCCGATGACGGTGCGCTGGTGCCGAATGCGACGGGAGATTACCTGAGCGGTGCTCTGGCGTCGCGACGACGCGGCGCGCCACCGACGCCCCGCCCGCGCGACCCCGAATCGACATGCTCATCCTCAGAGCCCGAAGAGGAGGTCCCAGTAGTCGTGCCGGATGCGCTGCGTCCCATCCTCGGCAGCGTGGAGCGTGACCTCCCCGCTCGGCCACGCGACGCTCGCGACCTCCCACATGTCGTGGTTGACGAGCCGCACGTCCGTGACCTCCGCGACGAGCTCGTCGAACACGTAGATCCGGACCGTCGCCAGAGCCTCGCCGAACCCCCAGTCATCCCAGTAGTGGACCCCGATCTCGTAGGTCTCCACGGTGCCGTCGCCAGGCGTGATGCGCGTCACCTCGGGCCCGGCGCCGTCCGTGTCGTCGCGATCGAGCCCGGGATCGTCGTCCAAAGTCTCGGCGCCCCAGTTCGGGTGCGGGTTGCTCCAGAAGCAGTCCCACCGGTCGTCGAACCAGCCGTCGGGCACACCGTTCTGGTCGAGATCGAAGCCGTTCGCGAAGCGCGAGAGGTTCACGTGCAGGTCGACGTCCGACCCCACCGACTCGCCGAACGCGTTGAACCCCTCGTCGCTCTCGTCCCCGTCGCCGGGGGTGTGCCAGGTGAGCTCCACGAGGAGCGCGTCCCCCGCGACCGCGTCGACATCGTACGCGCCGGCGCTCTTCGGGATCCGCCCCTCGCCGGCCTCCGTCACCCAGAGCGTGAACCGGTAGCGCCCGACCACGTTGAGCTCGAACGTCGGCCGCTGCGCGCGGGCGCTCGGCGCGAAGAGCGACACCGACCCCGTCGGCGCGTCCACGACCCACTGCCAGTCGACGATCGTTGCTCCGTCGGCCGTCGTCGCAGGGCCGATGAGGTGCACCCGGGTCAAGACGCCCACGGTGTGCCCCTCCGTGACGCTGATCCCCGTCGCGCAGTCCGTACAGACGCTCTCGTCGACCGGCCCCGGCGGGACGAAGCCGCCCCCGGCGTCGGGCCCGGGGCCGACCGTGTCCGTGTCCGCGGCGGGGGCGGTGTCCTCGACCTGCGCGGTGTCGATGGCCTGCGCCGTGTCGCCCCCCTGCGTGCCGCCGCCGTGCGTATCGGCCGCGTCGAGGGTCGACGCGGTGTCCACGGACGCCGCCGCGTCCGCCGTGCCGCCCTCGCTGCCGGCGAGGCAGCCCCCGGCGGCGAGGAGGGGGATGAGCAGGAGGAGAGTCGGTGCGCGCATGCGACCTCGCAGTGGGCTCCAGTGTACGACCGGTTCGGTCAGGATTGGCGCGCTGAGGAAGGTTCCGTCAGGAAATCGCTCGGCAGGGCGCGTTTATTAGAGAAATTTTTCGCAGATCGCTCGCGCCCCCCATCCGTCGGCACTCGGCGAGCCCCGCTGCCCGACCCAGGAGACATCCCATGCCGAGAACCCCGCGCCGCGCCCCGTCGGCCCCACTCCTCGCGGCGCTCGCGCTCGTCGCCGCCTGCTCGCACGGCGGCGCCCCCCCGCCGAGCGAGACGATCGAGGGCCCGAACGGCGCCTGCTGGGCCGAGCGGCCGTGCCCCAACGAGGGCGTCGAGACCCGCACCTACGAGCTGAACTGGTGCTACCGCGTCGGCGAGGCACAACCCTCGGGCATCGCCGAGACCCGCGAGCTCGCGCTCCGCTGCGAGACCGCCGCCACCTGCAAGGACGGCTGGGACTGCGTCTCCGGCCGCTGCCGGCCCCGCGCGTGCGCAGCCGACGCCGACTGCGGCGCCTCCGACCTCACCTGCGGCGCCGAGAGCGGCCAGTGCGAGCCTCGCGCCTGCACGCGCAGCGCCGACTGCTCCGGCGGCCGGACCCTGTGTGTCCGCGGCGCGTGCAGCCACGAGCGCGGCGTCTGTGGCTACCCGCCCTGGACGCCCCTCCCGTGACCTCGCGGTCAGCGGTTGACGCCCCGTCCCGCAGGTAGGATACCGGCGTCCATGAGCACAGCACCCGAACCGTCCGTCCCGGCCGTCGCGCCGTCCACCGCCCTCGCCGACGTGCGCTTCCGCCAGGCGAAGTACGTGATCAAGCGGCCGTGGATCTCGTTCTTCAACCGCACGTTCCGCGTCTACGGCGAGGACGGCGCGCTCGTGCTCTTCGTGCAGCACCCGATCTTCAAGCTCCGCGGCGAGTGGCAGATCTTCGCCGACGAGGCGAAGTCCGAGTCCCTCGTGAAGGTGAAGGCGCAGCAGGTCATCGCCCTCAACTTCATGTACGATCTCACGGATCTCAGGACCGGCGACATCATCGGCTCGGTCCGCACGAAGGGGCTCCGCTCCATCGTGCGCGACACCATCGAGATCCTGAACCCCGCCGGCGAGGTCATCGGCCACCTCATCGAGAAGGGCGCGAGCATCCTCCGCCGCTTCTTCCCGTGGCTCACGAGCAAGCACGACATCGAGGTCGGCGGCGAGATCGTGGCGACCGTGCGGCAGAAGTTCCGCTTCTTCATCAAGGAGTTCCACGTCGATCAGACGCAGGTCGTCTTCGGCGACGACCTCGACCCGCGCCTCATCCTGACGTGCGCCCTCCTCGCCGTCGTGAACGAGTCGCAGCGCGAGAGCAGCTGACTGGGGCGGTCACGCCCCGTTCAGACCCACATCCGCCAGAGGCGCTCGAACTCCGCCTCGAAGCGCTCGACGAGCCGCCGCTCCCCGAGGACCACGATGTTCTCGAAGTTCGCGCGCGACGCGCTGCGCGTCCAGTTGTAGCTCCCCGTCACCAGCACGTCGTCCGCGAGCATGAACTTGTGGTGCATGTGCACCTCGGACAGCTCGAAGCGCACCGGCACGCCCGCCTGCCGCAAGCGGAGCACGTCCGCGCCGATGTCCTCGGCCTTGTCCCCGTCGGTCAGCACGCGCACGCGCACGCCGCGCTCCTGCGCCCTCGCGATGGCGATGGCGAGCCGGTCGTCCGTGATGGTGAACACGCACACGTCGAGCCGCTGTGACGCCCCGTCGATGAGCCCGACCAGCCGCCCGCACGGGTCCCCGTCCGGGCTGAAGTGCGCCTCCGCGACCGGCGGCCCCTCCCCGACCGGCGGCCACACCGCCCTCACGACGTCGTCGAGCCACGCGAGCACGCCCGCCGCGCCCTCCTTCCCCACGAGCTCCCCCGCCAGCGCGAACGCCGCGTGCCGCACGCGGTGCCGCATGTCCTCGGGCCGGCTCGCCGCGAGCACCAGCTCCTGCAGCGCCTTCCGCTCCGAGCGCGAGAGCTGGTGGTCGTCCCAGGTCAGCAAGAGCGCCGCGCGCAGCTCACCGTCGTTCATGGCGTCGCCTCCTCGGCCGGGGTCACCCCCATCGTCACGTCCATCGCGAGCGACATCGCCTGCGCAGCCGCCCCCTCGCCGAGCTCGCCGGCGGCCTCGGTGTGCACCGTCGAGCTCGCCGCCGTGGGCACCAGGCGGCCGAACGCCACCGTGGTCTTGCCCTCGCCCTTCCCCTCGAAGCGCGTGAGCTTCCCGCCGCCCTCGACCGCGATCCCGGCGCCGGGCTCCGCCGCCTGCGTCACCGTCACGTCCGCCGCGAACCCCGCGGCGTCGAGCGACGTCAGCGACAACGTCGTCGTCTGCGTCACCGCGAGACCGCCCTGCGTCACCTGCTGCGTCACGAGAAAGCGCGCCCCGGCCCCCACCGGCTCCTCCGGGAGCGGCGTCGCGAGCTGCGCGAGCGCCTGCCGGAACGCCGCGAGCAGCTGCGCGACCTCGGGCCCCGCCCCCGCAGGCGTCGGCAGCGCCGCTGTCTGCGCCACGCCACGCGCCGACACGGCGCCCCTCCCGCGGAGCCCCTTCATCGCCGCGAGGCCGGCCTCGAGCCGCGCCACGACCCCGGCCGCGTCGGGGAGCTCCTCGTCGAACCCGGCGTCCTCGATCTCGAGGTCGTACGTGGCGCCCCCCGCCTCGTCGACGGCCGTCACCGTCACCTTCACGACGAGCCGCGCCTTCGGCAGCGTCGCCTTCGGCATCTCCCGCTCGCCGACCGTCATCGCCATCGACAGCTCGAGCGTCACCGCCACGCGCTGCTCCGCGCCCGCCTCGAGCGCGAGCCGCAGCGGCCGCCGCGGCTCCTCGCCCGCCTCCTCGACCGTCACGGTCACCGGCGGGATCGCGACCGCCGCCTCCGCGCCGTCGCCGTCCGCGGGCTCGACCGCCGCCGCCGCGTCGCCGGGAGACGGCACCTCCGCGACGTCCTCGGCCGGCGCCGGCGCGGGCGTCGCGTCCTCGGCTGCGACCGCCGTCTCGGGCGGCGCCGTCGTGGCCGCGCTCGCGCCATCCTCGGCGGGCGGCGCGCTGGTCGCCGCCGGGGGCGACTCGTCGCCCTTGCAGCCGGCCCCGAAGGTGGCGCCGACCAGCGCCACCGCGACCATGCTGCAACGCAGCATGCCGACCGACCAACCCGCTGTCATCAATCGCGAATTACCTGTGTGCACTGCAACATCCGCCGGTCTCGAGGTCCGTTGGCGCGGGCATCGTACCCGCCAGCGCGCCCAGCGCGCCACCGCCCCCGCGTCTGGCTACCGAGCCCGCCCGCGCACCGCGACCTCCTCGGCGAGCTCGACGAGCCGCTTCGGGGCGATCACCCCCTTGAACGGGTAGCACGTCGCGTCGCCGACGTCGGGCGGGTCCTTCTTGTCGCCGTTGTAGCGGGTCGCGAGCGCGACGATGAGGTTCTTCGGGCCGTGCTCGCGCAAGAGCGCGAGGCGATCGGCGAAGCGCGCCTTCTTCCAGAACCACACGATGTCGAGGAGGGCCTCCCGCCCGTCCTCGTGCTTCAGCACGTAGTCCGGCACGAGCACGTCGCGCCCGCCGAGATCCACGACCCGCGCTCCGCGCGAGAGCTTCCACGGCGAGTCGAGCGCGCGGAACCCCTTCTGGAGGTGCTTCTCCTCGTCGCCGACCCAGGTCCCGACGTCCTTGTCGCGCGACACGATCGGCGCGTCCTGGTCGAGCTCGAACCGCAGCGCGCGCCGCTCCTTCCCCCAGACGACCTCCGCCGCGAGCGACCACCGCTCCGCGAGCGCGAGCCCGGGCAGCACCATCGCGAGCTGGAGCCCGTAGCGCTGCGTCTGCCGGAAGAGCGAGAGCGGCCCGTCGAGCTCGAT
Organism: Deltaproteobacteria bacterium; assembly: GCA_020632715.1. Lineage (GTDB taxonomy): Bacteria > Myxococcota_A > UBA9042 > PHBI01 > PHBI01 > JACKFA01. The sequence continues at coordinate 478,581 of JACKFA010000006.1, read as the reverse complement.
GCGGTAGCCGTCGGCCGTCTTCGCCGCCCGGTGCATGAGCCGCCGGAACTTGATGTAGCGGAACACCGACCGCAGGCGCGCCGCGGACACCCCGGGGAGCTCCACCACGACGGCGCGCGCGCGCAAGAGGATCGCCTGCGCGAGCCCGAGGTTGTAGCGCTCGAGCAGCGCCTCCGGCTCCGGGAGCGCCACGTCCTTCACGCGCTGCTCGGCCGCGAGATCCCCGAAGAGCCCGTCCTCCACGGCCTCGACGTCGATCCCGAGCGCCTCCGCCGCCGCCGCGAGCGCCGCGTCCCGGTCGCCGAAGCCCTGCCCGCCCCCCGGCCGGAGCGGCCACGCGGCCCCGGCCGCCCGGAACACGGCCGCGCGGATGGCGGCGGGCTCGGCCGCCGCGTCCACGGCGACCTCCGTGCCGTCGCGCAGGAGCTTCGCGAGCCCGCGGATGAGCGCGAAGTCGGTCGAGTCGCCGATGTGGTCGGCGAGGGCCTCGTCGAGCTCTCCCACGGTCTTCCCGCGGCACGCGGCGAAGAGGCGCACGAGGGCCTCGGCCTGGCCGAGGTGATCGGCCCGCCCGACGTCCACGAAGCGCGGCCGGAGCACGCCCGCGCGGACGCTCGCGCGCACGAGGTCAGCGGTAAGCACCGTGGTCCCTCCGCCGGTCGCTCGAGTGCTCCTCGCCCGTGTCGCCCGTCACGACCTCGTAGAGCGTCGCCGCCTTCCCCTCGCGCTTCCGCAGGATGCGCCCGAGCCGCTGCACGTGCTCGCGCACGCTCGACGACCCGCCGAGCACGACCCCGACGCTCGCGGTCGGCAGATCCACCCCCTCGTTCAGCACGCGCGACGTCGCGACCGCGCGGATGGCGCCCTCGTGGAACGCCTCGAGCAGCTCCTGCCGCTCGCGCGCGGGCGTCTCGTGGGTGATGGCCGGGATCAGGTAGCGCCGCGCGATGCGATGTACGGTGTCGTTGTCCGCCGTGAAGATGACGACCTGCTCCTCCCGATGCGCGACGAGCAGCTCCTCGAGCGTCAGGAGCTTCGCGTCGCACTGGAGCGCTATCCGCCGCTGCTCGCGCCACGCGTGCCACGCGCGCCGCCCCCACGCCGAGCGGCTCGTGAGCTGGAGGAAGCGCCCCCAGCCGTCGGGGCTCGCCATGCGGATCTGGTTGGCGTCCACGAAGCCGCGGTACTCGGCGCGCGCGGCGTCGTACGCGCGCCGCTCGGCCTCCGAGAGCTCGACCCGGAGCCGCACCACCTCGTAGTCCGCGAGGTACTCGCCCGCGAGCTCCTGGATCTCGCGCCGGAAAGCGATCGGCCCGATGAGCGCGTCGTAGCGCTCGTGCCCGCCGTCCGTGCGCTCGGGGGTCGCCGTGAGCCCGAGCCGGAACGGCGCGATGGCGCACTCGGCGCCCTGCGCGTACGACGCCCCCGGGAGGTGGTGGCACTCGTCGAAGATGAGGAGCCCGTAGCTCGCGCCGAGCCGGTCCATGTGGAGGTAGCACGAGTCGTAGGTCGTGACCGTGAGCGGCCGCGGCTCGTACGTCCCGCCGCCGATGGCGCCCACGAGCTCCTTGTCGAACGCGGCCGACAGGAGCGCGAGCCACTGGTTCATGAGGTCGATGGTGGGCGACACGATGAGCGTCGAGCGCGCCACGCGCGCGATGGCGAGCTCCGCCACGTAGCTCTTGCCGGCGCCCGTCGGGAGCACGACGACGCCGCGCTTGCCGAGGCGCCACCACGCCTCGAGCGCGTCGCGCTGGTGCGGGTACGGGTCGCGCGAGCGGCGGCTGTGGAGCGTCAGCTCCTCGTAGGCGCGCGCCCGGTCGGCGACCTCGTGCCCGGCGCGCACGAGGTGCGCGAGCGCTCGCCGATACGTGCTGGCCGGCGCCCGGAGGCGCCCGCCGGCGCGCGGATCGGCGACGAACCCCAGCCGCGCGAGGGCCTCCCGGTCGGCCTCGGGCAAGGCGTCGTCGCCCTCGACGACGAGCGTCCCGCGGTCGAAGTCGAGCCCGACGGCGACGCTCATGCCTCGAGGACCAGCTTGTCGGCGCGGGCGTCCACCTTCGCGACGCGCACCGTCAGCACCTCACCGACGCGCGGGCGCGGCGACAGCGCCATCGGCACCTGGATCGCGAGCTCCGGGAGCTCCACGATCCAGCGCCGGCCGGCCTCGCGGACGGGTCGCGCCACGAGCTCGAGGCCCGGGTTCTGCTCGAGGTAGCGGAGGCTCCAGTAGCGCCGCGACTCGGCCTCGACGCGCTTGACGAGCGCCGCCCGCCGCTCGATCTCCGGGAAGCGCCCCGAGAGCGCCCCCGCCGTGAACGGTGTGCGCCCGGTCTTGAGCCAGCCGGCGAGCTGCTGGTGCATGAGCAGGTCCGCGTAGCGCCGGAGCGGGCTCGTGAGCTGGCAGTACGCCTCGACGCCGAGCGTGAAGTGGCGCCCCGGGTTCGTGCTCAGCACGGTCGGCTTGAGGCGCCGGAGGAGCTCGTTCTGCGCCGCGGGATCGTCGACGCGCTGCCCGCTCCCGCCGAAGTCGCCACCGTCGGGCGAGGCCTGCGTCCGGAAGATGCTCGGGATCTGCCGATCGATGCAGAACTCGGCCGCCCCCGCGCAGGTCGCGATCATGAGCTCGCTGATGAGCTGCCGCCCGAGGCCGTACGGGTCCCCGGGCCGCGGCGTCACGCGCCCGTCCGCCCCGACCTCGAGGTAGACCTCGGTGCGCTGGAGGAACATCGCGCCCCGCCGCCGCCGCCGCTCCCGGTGGCGATCCATGGCGGCCTGCACCCGGTGGAGCGTGCGCGACAGCGCGTCCTCGCCCTCCGGCGCGCCGAGGATCGCGTCGGTACCGTCGTAGTCGAGCTGTCGGTCGACGCGGATGAGGGCGCGCTCGAGCTCGAAGGTGACGAGCCGCCCGTCGTCGGCGACCTCGAAGGAGAACGCGAGGGCCGTCCGCTCGTGGTCGGCGCGGAGGCTCGCGCAGCCGCTCCCGACCTCGGGCGGGAGCATCGGGATCTTCCCCTCCGGCAGGTACAGCGTCGAGACGCGCGCGAGCGCCTCCTGGTCGAGCGCGCTCCGCGGCGGCACGAACGCCGCGGCGTCCGCGATGAACACGATGATCCGGGCCCCGTCGACGGCGACGGCGTCGTCGACCTCGGTCGTGGTGGCGTCGTCGATGGCGACCGTCACGAGATCGCGCAGGTCGCGCGTCCTCCCCGTCGGCAGCCCCGCGGCCACCGCCCGCGCCTCCGCCACGGCGGCGGGCGGGAACGCGCGGCGGATCCCCGCGCGCCGGAGCGCGAGGTTCTCGTCGGGCGTGAACCGCCCGAGCGCGACGAGCACGCGGAACGCGTCTTCCTTCGCCCGACCGACGGCCGCGAGCAGGCGCTCCGCGTCCGCCGAGCGCGCGGCGTCCGTGCCGCTCACGGCGTAGTCCGCGAGCGCCTCGAGGTAGCCCTCGACGGCGTCGTGACGCTCCCGCGCCTCGGCCGGCGCGTCGGGGCCGGGCTCCGGGGGCAGCGCGCCGCCGCCGAGCGCGGCGAGCACGGCGTCCTTCGCCATCGCGAGCTCGCGCGCGGCCTGCGCCTCGGCCGCCCGCTTCGCGCGGGTCTGCTCGACGACCGCGGACGCCTCGCGCGAGACCTGCCCACCGCGGACGCGGAAGCAGAGGTTGTCCCGGAAGATCGCGACGAGCGCCGCGTCCCGCGCCTCCGCGGAGTCGTCCTGGAACGCGAGCGCGGCGAGGTCGCCGACGTCGACCGCGGTGGTCTCGTCGCCGAGCGCCTTCCACGCGCCGAAGAGGTCGGCCCCGTCGGCGCGCGCGCTGATGGCGCCCCACCGCTCCGCGAGGGCCGCGAGATCGCCGACCTCGGTGCGGCCCGCCCAGAAGAGGCGCGCCGGGGAGACCGAGCGCTCGCCGCTCGCCGCGTCCTCGATGATCACGCGCCGGTCAGCGCGGCCGACGATCCGCACCGGGACGAGCTCGCCGTGGACGGCGACCAGCGCCAGGCGATCGGGCACAAGCTCGGTCATGCGCTGAAGAGCTCCCCGTCCAGCACCTGTTGCAGGCGCCGGTCCAGCATGGTGAAGCGGATCTCGGTGCCCCCATTGCCCACGGCGATCCGCGCCGCGCGCTCCGTCCCCACGAGTACCACGAGGCGCTTGCCACGGGTGATGCCCGTATACAAGAGGTTCCGCCTCAGCATCTTGAAGTGGTGCGTGCTCACGGGCATCACGACCGCGGGGTACTCGCTGCCCTGCGACTTGTGGACGGTGATGGCGTAGGCGAGCACGAGCGCGTCGCGCTGCTCGCGATCACAGAGCACCTCGCGATCGTCGATCGCGACGCCGATGACGCCCTTCTTCGCGTCGACGTGGCTCACGACGCCGATGTCGCCGTTGAAGACGCCCCGGTCGTAGTCGTTCTGGGTCTGCATGACCTTGTCGCCCACGCGGAAGCCGACGAGCTCCGCCGTGTCCGGCTCGCCCTCGCGAGGCGGGTTCAAGATCGCCTGCAGGCGCTCGTTCAGCCGCTCGACGCCGATCTGTCCGGTGCGCATCGGCGAGAGCACCTGCACGTCGCGCACGGGGTCGAAGCCGAAGCGCTCGGGGATCCGCCGCGTGACGAGCTCCTCGATGGTCTGCGCGATGGCCTCGGGCTCGTCGCGCCGCACGAAGTAGAAGTCCTGGAGCGGCGTCCCGGCCGGCGTGGGCAGCGGCGGCTCCCCGCGGTTCACGGCGTGCGCGTTCTCGATGATCGCCGACCCCGCGCCCTGCCGGAAGATCTCGGAGAGCCGCGCCACGGGCACGCGCCCGCACGCGATGAGGTCCATGAGCGGCGACCCCGGCCCGACCGGCGGGAGCTGGTCCTGATCGCCGACGAGCACCACGCGCGCGGTGGCGGGCACGGCGCGGAGGAGCGAGGCGAAGAGCGGCAGATCGACCATCGACGCCTCGTCGATGATGACCAGATCGGCCTCGAGCGGGTTCGACTCGTCGCGCTGGAAGCCGAGCTCCTGTGAGTACTCGAGCAGCCGGTGGATCGTGTACGCCGGCTCGCCCGTGGCCTCGGACATGCGCTTCGCCGCGCGCCCGGTCGGCGCCGCGAGCGCGACGCGCTGCTTCGGGACGCCCGCCGCCTCGAGGAGCGTCCGGATGATGGTCGTCTTGCCGGTGCCCGGGCCGCCGGTCACGATGGTGACGCCGTTGTCGAGGGCGGCACGCACGGCCGCCTCCTGCCCGGGCGCGAGCGCGATCCCCAGGAGCTCGGCCGCGGAGAGCACGCGCGCCGCGAGATCCTCGTCGCGCGGGTGGACCGTCGCGAGGAGCGCCGCGAGGTGCGCGGCCGCGCGGAGCTCCGCGTGGTAGAGCGGCGTCAGGTAGGCGACCTCGTCCTCGCCGGCGAAGGGCGCGGCCGAGAGCGTGACCTTCCCGTCGTAGACGAGGGCCGAGAGCGCGTCCGGGAGGAGCTCGCGCCCGACCCCGAGGAGCGCCGTCGCCTGATCGAGCAGGAGCTCCCGCGGGAGGAAGCAGTGCCCCTCGTCGCGCGCCTCCCGGAGGCAGTGGAAGATGCCCGCGCGGAGGCGCCCGGGGTCGTCCTGCGCGATGGAGAGCCCGCGCGCGACCTGGTCGGCCTTGTGGAAGCCGATGCCGTAGACCTCCTCGGCGAGCTGGTAGGGGCGCTGTCGCACGACCATCACGGCGTCGTCGCGGTACTTGCGGTAGATCCGCATCGCGAGCCCGCGCGGGATCCCGAGCCCGAAGAGGAAGACGAGCGCCTCCTGCGCGCCGCGCCGCTCCTTGAACGACTCGACGAGGGCCTGCACGCGCTTCTTGCCGAGCCCTGGCACCTCGGCGAGCCGGGACGGCGCCCGCATGACGACGTCCACGGCGTCCGTCCCGAAGTGGTCGACGATGCGCTCGGCCATCTTGGGCCCGATGCCGGTGATGAAGCCGGACGCGAGGTAGCCGACGAGCCCCTGCCGCGTGGCGGGCACGAGCTCCGTGTACGTCTCGGCCTTGAACTGCCGCCCGTAGCGCGGGTTCGCCTCCCAGCGGCCGGACATCCGCACGCTCATCCCGGCCTGGATCCCGGGGAGCGAGCCGACGACCGGGACGGCGCCCGGCTCACCAGCTACCCGGACGCCGGCGACCGTCCAGAAGGTCTCGTCGTTGTGGAAGCGGATGTGCTCGACCGTCCCCTCGAGCGAGATGGACATGGCGGCACCTTGCCACGGCGCGGCCCGCTGCTCAAGGCCGCGCGCGGCCCGCGCTTGCCTTGGTGGGCGCCTCCGGTTTAGGTTCCCGGGCGCCGCCGCGCGGGAAGGGGTGCGCCCCCGGCCGGGTTCTCACCGAGCCTGACGCGGCAGCCGATCGTGCCCAGTGGAGCCATGGCGAAGGAACGAGACGAAGTGAACGAGCGCAACTCGGTGTCGAACCGGTCGGTCCTCGCGGGGGTGGGCGGCGTCCTGCTCCTGCTGGGGCTCGCGATCGCCCCGCTCGTGGCGTGCGGGAAGAGCGAGCCGGCGCCCGAGGCCGAGGGCGGCCTCGCGCTCAAGGATCCCGAGCCTGCGGCGCTCGAGGCCTCCGCGGAGGCGGCGGCCGAGGTCGCCGCCGACACCGCGGCGGAGGCCGAGGTCGTCGCGCACGACGCCGCGGCGGTCCCGGGCGGCCCGCCGCCGCTCCCGAAGAAGCCGGGGCTCCGCCACGATCCCACGCTCCGCCGCCCGAACGGGAACGCGCCCGTCAAGCCCGTGATCCAGACCTCCACCGGCACGGAGCCGCCGCCCGCGAGCGCGGCGCAGCCGGTCGCGCCGGTCGCCGCGAATCCCACCCCCGAGGAGGCCACGGCCGACGCCGTGCGCCCGACCCCGCCGACCATCAGCAGCGCGCGCCCCGCGGTCGGCGCCGTGGTGCCGCCCGCGCCGGCTGGCGGTGAGGAGCCTGCGGCCGAGGCCGCCGGCGAGACGCCGGGAGCCGCGGTCCCCGCGCACCCGCCGCGGAAGAGCGCGCCGCCGGAGCTCGCCCCGACCGGCGAGGAGTCGCCGCCGACCTTCGCGGGGACCGCCCCGCCGGCCGGCGACGCCCGCGCCCCCGGGAAGGTGGGCGCGCCGAGCGTGCCGCCGCTCGACGTCGAGCGCTACCTGCCCCTCGAGGTCGTGCGCGAGATCGTCGGCGAGCCGCGCATCATGCCGACGGGCCCGCTCGCCGGGATCCCGGCGACGCCGAGCTACAACAGCGCGCACTTCGCGCCGCCCGGCTCGAAGCGCTTCGGCGCGTCGCTCCAGGTCTGGCAGGACGCGTCGCGCCTCGCGGTGAACGAGCGCTTCCGGCGCGCGAAGCGGCAGTACCCGCACGCGCAGGAGACGCGCGCGCTCGACCCCGCGAAGGCGTTCTTCTCGTACTTCGGCAAGCTCCAGACCCTCACGTTCATGGACTCCGACAAGCAGCTCGTGGTGAGCGTCACCTGCGCCGAGGACGTCTGCACGCAGGAGAAGCTCCTGATGCTCGCGAAGCACGCGCGGCAGGCGCTCTGAGGGGCACCGAGGCGCCGGAGCAGGCGCCGCCGCCGGGTTACGGCGCGGCAGCGCGCCGGAGGGCGTTCGGGACGGCCCGCACGGCCGCGTCTCAACCTGCGACACGTTGACAGACGAGCGCGGACGCCCTATTCAGGGCGGGTCCGATCTCTCAGTCGTTGGGGTTCGCGTGGCAAAGGCAGCCGTCCTGCTGGTGGACAACGACTCCACCGTCCGCGACATCGTCCGGAAGACGATCGACACCGCCCACTGGGACATCGTCGAGCAGGACGACGCGGAGGCGGCGTACGCCGAGGCCGAGAAGCGGCCGCCCGACCTGGTCATCCTGAACGCGGACCTGCCGAAGGGCTGGCACATGTGCACGAAGCTGAAGCGCCGCCTCCCGCGCGTGCCGCTCGTGCTGCTCTCGGCCCGCGCGAACCAGGAGATGTTCAACAGCCACCAGACGCTCGAGGTCCGCGCGGACGCCTACCACCGGCTGCCGGAGGACCTCGACCGCCTCGAGATCACGCTGTCCTACTACGCGAACCACGCGGTCGAGGAGGAGGACGACGACGAGGACCTCGCCGAGGCGCTCCGACTCGCGCGGAAGGAGGTCAAGGGGCTGCGGGCGCGCCTGAAGCAGGTCTCCGACCTCGAGGCGGAGAGCGCGCACGCGCGCGACGAGCTCCAGGGCAAGCTCGCCCGCATCCAGGCGAGCGCCGAGGCCGGCGCCGCCAACGAGATCACGACCCTCGCCGCCGAGCGCGACCGCCTCTCCGCGCGCGCGGAGTCGATGGAGCGCCAGCGGGAGGAGCTCCAGGAGGAGCTCGACGCCGCGAGGAAGGACGCCGAGGCCCAGCGAGCGGAGGCGAGCGCCGCGCGCGACGAGCTCGCCGGGCTGCGGACCGCGCTCGACCAGTCGAACCAGGAGCGGCTCGCCGTCGGCGGCCGCCACCGCGCCATCGAGGACGAGCTCGCGGCCGCGCTCGAGCGGCTGCGGGCCAGCGAGACCCTCGCGAGCCAGCTCGAGGCGCGGCAGGCGTCGGCGGCGAGCGACGCGGCGGCCGCGCTCGAGGCGTCGCGCTCGGCGAGCTCGAAGGCGCTCGAGGAGGCGCGGGCCGAGCTCGGCAAGCGCACGATGGAGCTCGCGTCGGCGAAGGAGATGCTCGACACGCTCGCGCGCCAGCTCGCGGACGTGCGCGGGGCCGAGACGGTCGCCGCGGACGACCTCGCCTCGGCCGCGCGAGAGCGCGACGAGGCGCGGCAGGAGGCGCGCGAGCAGAAGGCCCGCGCCGACGCGCTCGAGGAGGAGTTCGCGGCGTCGCGGGCGCTCCGCGACCAGCTCCGCGCCGAGCTCCAGGCGGCGCACGACGCGGTGTCCGCGGCGCGCGCCGCCGAGGCCGCCGCGAATGAGCGCGCCGACACGGTGGAGCGCGCGTGGGCCGGCGTGAACGCCCGCGTCGAGCGGCAGCAGAGCGCGCTGAAGTCCAAGAAGGAGGACTTCGAGAAGCTCGAGACCGAGAAGGCCGAGCTCGAGAACGCGCTCGCCACGAGCCGGAAGCTCATGAAGGAGTACGGCCAGGAGGTCGCGCGCCGGAAGGAGGAGCAGCAGGAGCTCGAGGCGGCGCTCGAGACGGCGCGCGCCGAGGCGAAGGCGGCGCAGCAGGAGGCGGAGTCGCTCGCCGCCGAGATCGCGGTGCGCGCGGGGCTCGAGGGCTCGATGAAGTCCCTCGGCGACCAGGCCGACGAGCACGCGACCCGGCTCGAGGACGTCATCGCCGTCCTGCGCGCGCGCATCGAGCACCTCGACGCGCGCCTGACGGCGGAGGAGTCGCTCACGCGGCAGATGGTCGACCTCGCGAAGGCGATCGCGTCCGCGCCGGAGAAGCTCGACCGCGAGGAGGCGCTGCCGCCGCTCCCGGAGACGCCGGCGCGGCCGACGTTCAAGCTGCCGCCCCCGCCGCCGAAGAAGGGCTGAGGCAGCCCGCTACGCCGCCACGTGCCCGTCCTCGGGGGGCGCCTCCGGCAGCCGCGCGTGGATGAGCCGCAGCCCGTCGAGGGTGAGGAAGGGCTCGACGGACTCGATGTAGCGCGACTCCTCGGCGATGAGCCCGGCGAGACCGCCGGTCGCGACGACGCGGAAGCGCACGTCGTGCTCGGCGAGGACGCGCTCGAGGATCCCGTCCACGAGCCCCACGTAGCCATACACCGTGCCGGCCTGGATGGCGTCGATGGTGTTCCGCCCCATGATGGACGCGGGCTTCTTGATCTCGACCTTCGGGAGGCGCGCCGCGCGCCCGATGAGGGCGTCGAGGCTCACGCCGAGCCCCGGGGCGATGACGCCGCCCACATAGACGCCGGGCGCCTTCACGACGTCGAAGGTCGTCGCCGTGCCGAAGTCGACGATGACGCAGTCGGTGCCGAAGCGCGCGTAGCCGGCGACGGCGTTGACGATGCGGTCGGCGCCGACCTCCATGGGGTTGTCGTAGTGGATGGTGATCCCCGTGTCGAGCGCCGGGGTCACGAAGACGGGCTCCACGTCGAAGTAGCGGCGGCAGGCGCGGCGGATGGCGTGCACCTTCGGCGGCACGACGCACGACACGATGGCGGCGCCGACGCTCGACGGCGCGATGCCGCGCGCCATGAAGAGCGAGAGGTAGAGGATCCCGAGCTCGTCGGTCGTCGTGAGCGGGTTCGTCGCGACCCGCCAGTGCTCGACGAGCTCCTCGCCGCGGTAGACGCCGAGGACCGTGTTGGTGTTGCCGACGTCGATGACGAGGAGGACCTCGCGCGCGCTGCTCATGGTTCCGGCTCCCCTTCCTCGGGCAGGTGCTCGACGAGGCCGGCCCGGACGGCCTCCTCGCCCTCCCGACGGTCGAACGCGACGAGCAGCGCCCCGTGCTCGTCGACCCCCGTCACGCGCCCCGTGGCGCCGCCGCCGACCCGCACGCGCCGCCCGACGGACGCGCAGCGCGCGAGGTAGCGCTCGCGATCGGGGACGCCGCGCACGCCGAACTCGCGGCACGCCCGCGCGACCGCGCCGGCGATCGCCTCGGCGATGGCGTCCGCGTCGTGCGCGCGCCCCGTGACCTCCGCGACGCTCGTCGCGATGGCGGCCACGTCGGGCGGCAAGTCCGCGCGCGCGGCCACGTTGACGCCCACCCCGACGATCACGACGACGCCGCCGTCGTCGTCGGGGGAGCCGTGGAGCTCCGTCAGGATCCCGCCGAGCTTCCGCTCCCCGACGAGCAGGTCGTTCGGCCACTTGAGCGCGACCTCGACCCCCTCGAGCGCGAGCACCCCGGCGACCGCGACCGCCACGTCGAGCGTCAGCCCGGACAGCTCCGCGGGCGAGCGCGTGGGGCGGTGCACCACGCTCACGTAGACGTTTCCGGGCTCGTCGCCATGCCACGTGCGCCCGAGCCGCCCGCGCCCGCGCGTCTGCCGGCGCGCCGCCACGGCCGTCCCGTCCGGGGCGCCGCCCCGCGCGAGCGCGAGCGCCTCGTCGTTCGTGGAGCCGGCGCTCTCGCGCCAGTGGACGACGCCCGCGCCGCCCGCGGTCACTTCGCGGCCTCGATCTTCATCGACAGGTCGGCCGCGATGGCCGAGTGGGTGAGCGCCCCGACGGAGAGCACGTCCACGCCGGTCTCCGCGACCTCGCGCACGCGCTCGAGGCCGAGGTTCCCGCTCGCCTCGGTGATGATGGGGTGCGCCTGCGCGCGCACGCGCCGCACGGCCTCGGCCATCATCTCGGTCGACATGTTGTCGAGCAGCACGATGTCGGCCTTGGCGGCGATGGCCGCGTCCAGCTCGGCCAGATCGCGCACCTCGACCTCGATCTTCAAGACGTGCGGCGCGTCCTGGCGCGCCCGCGCCACGGCGACCGCGAGCCCGCCGCACGCGTCGACGTGGTTGTCCTTGATGAGGATGCCGGAGTCGAGCCCGAAGCGGTGGTTCGCCCCGCCCGCGACGCGCACGGCGTACTTCTGCATCACGCGCATCCCGGGATCGGTCTTGCGCGTGTCCGCGACGCGCGCGCCGGTCCCCGCGACCGCGTCCACGAAGCGCCGCGTGAGCGTCGCCGTGCCCGTCAGGCGCTGGAGGATGTTGAGCGCCGTGCGCTCGCCGGAGAGCAGGCTCCGCGTCGCCCCGCTCACGCGCGCGACGACCGTCCCCTTCGCGACCTGCGCCCCGTCCGCGACGAGCGCCTCGACCTCGACGCCGGGGTCGACGAGCGCGAAGACGCGCCGGAAGAAGGGCATCCCGGCGAGGACGAGGTCCTCCTTCGCGAGCACGCGCGCCCCCGAGCGCGACGACGCGGGGATCGTCACGAGGGTCGTGCGGTCGCCCGTCCCGATGTCCTCCTCGAGCGCGAGCTGGATGAGGCGGTCGACCTGCGGCAGGAGCTCGACAGTCGCGACTTGTGATTCCACGCGGCCCTCCGGGGCTCGGGCCCGCGTGACCTCGTGCGCGCCGCGGCGCGCGCCGGGCGTGTCGGGCCGCGCCCCCGGCGGCGTCTGTCTACCGCAGTTCCCGGCGCGGGGAAACGCCGAACGCGATCGCGCCCGCGCGGCGGCCCCCGACTTGCCCCCGCGGCAAAAATCGCCGAAAGGGTTCGAGCCCCGCGGACACCCCAGGACAGAGACACCCCGAGCCACGAGGACCGCCATGTCGCGCCTACTCTCCCCCTCGCCCCTCACCCGCCTGGCCTCCACGGCGCTCCTCGCGCTCCTCGCCCTCGCGCCGGCGTGCGGTGACGGCGGCAGCGGCGGCCCACGCCTCCCGGTCGGCTCCATCTGCAGCGCGAACGGCCAGTGCGAGGCCGGCGTCTGCGGCGGCGGCCAGTGCCTCGAGCCGATGGTCGACAGCGACAGCGACGGCCTCCTGAACACCATCGAGGCCGCGCTCGGCACCGATCCCACCGAGCAGGACACCGATCGCGACGGCGTCGTCGACTTCGCCGAGGTCGTCGAGGTCGGCAAGCCCAGGGACAGCGACGGCGACCGCCGCATCGACGCCGTCGAGAGCCGCCTCGCCGACCGCGATCAGGACTGCATCCCCGATCAGCTCGACCCCGACGACGCGCGCCCGGACCCGTCCCTCGACGACGTCGCCGACCGCGTGTGCTGCTGCGGGGGCCGCTGCTCGACCCTCCCCGGCGCGCCGCGCGTGACCGGCCTCTGCGCCTCGAACACCCCGTCGCCGATGAGCTGCGGCCGCACCATCGACTGCGACCTCGGCGCCTCCTGCGAGGCCCGCCCGGGCCTCGGCCAGTGCGTCTCGGCCGACCCGCTCGCGACGATCCCGGCGGTGGTCCTCCCCTGCTCGAACGACGCCGACTGCAGCGCCGGCTTCTTCTGCGAGTCGCAGGACTTCAGCGGCACCTGCGTCGCCGCGGACGGCCTGCCGCCCGCGCTCCCGCCGACCTTCACCTGCGTGGACCTCGACGACAACTCGACCGTGGACTCGCCGTCCTGCTTCGACGTGATGCCCGAGGAGCCGCTCCCGCTCCAGTGAGGACGCGGCGTCGGCGTTGACACCGGTCGGCCGCTCGACGAGAACGGGCCGGTATGGCGTGGCGAGGCGAGCGACAGCCCGGCGACGGGCCACGGCGGGGGGCCATCCCGGTCTCCGAGCTCACGCTCGCGCTGAAGAACCACGTCGAGGGCGCCTTCCGGCGGGTCTACGTCTTCGGCGAGGTCTCGGGCGCGCGGCCGGCCGGCGGCGGCCACCTCTACTTCACGCTGAAGGACGCGCAGGCGACGATCTCCTGCGTCGTGTGGTCGTCGACGCTCGCGCGCCTCCCGCTCCGGGTCGACAACGGCATGCGCGTCGTCGCGTTCGGCGACATCCAGGTCTACCCGCCGCGCGGCACCTACCAGCTCGTCGTGCAGCGCCTCGCCGACATGGGGCTCGGCGACATGCTCGCGCAGATCGACGCGATCAAGCGCCGCCTCCACGAGGAGGGCCTGCTCGCCGTCGAGAGGAAGCGCCCCCTGCCCTTCATGCCGCGCCGCGTCGGCGTCGTCACGGCCGCGAACGGCGCCGCCATCCGCGACATCCTCTCGACCCTCCGCGGCCGCTTCCCGACGGACGTCCTCGTCGCGTCGGTGCGCGTCCAGGGCGACGGCGCCGCCGGCCAGATCGCGCGCGCGCTCGCGGCCCTCGCGACGCGGCCCGGCGTCGACGTCATCATCGTCGGGCGCGGCGGCGGGAGCCACGAGGACCTCGCCGCGTTCAACGACGAGCAGCTCGCGCGCGCGATCGCGGCGTGCCCGGTGCCCGTCGTGGCCGCCGTCGGGCACGCGATCGACCAGTCGGTCGCCGATCTCGTCGCCGACGCCACGGCGGTCACCCCGACCGCCGCCGCCGAGCGCGTCGTCCCGCGGAAGGACGAGCTCGCCGCCGCCCTCGCGCGCCAGCGCGCCCGCCTCGGCCAGGCGCTCACGCGCCACCAGCGCGAGCAGAAGCACGCCCTCGCGGCGGTCGCCGCGCGCCTCCCGGACCCGCGCCGCCTCGTCGCCGAGCGCGGCCAGCGCCTCGACGACGCGCAGGACGCCCTCGAGGTCGCCCTCCGCCGCCGCCTCGACGCCGCCCAGCGGCGCCTGCACACCCTCGACGCGCGCCTGTCGAACCTGCACCCGCGCGAGACGGCCCGCCGCGCCCACGATCGCCTCGACGCGCTCGCCCGCCGCCTCGACCGGGCGGCCCAGGGCGCCGTCGACCGAGGCGCGCGCCGCCTCGACGCGCTGCGTCGCACCTTGACGGTCTTGTCCCCCACGGCCAGTCTCGACCGTGGCTACGCCATCGTGCGGAGCCCCGACGGGCGCGTCCTCCGGGACGCGCGTCACGTCGACGATGGCGCCGCCATCGACGTGATCCTGCACCGCGGCGCCCTGTCCGCCGTCGTGTCGGCCCGCCGTGAGCGGAACGCCTGGGAGCCGGGCGAGGAGGAGGAACCCACATGAGCCAGAGCCAAGCGCGCGTCCTCGTGGTCGACGACGAGCCCAACATGCGCACCGTCCTGACCGGGCTCCTCTCGCGCGAGGGCTACCGCGTCGAGTCCGTGGAGAACGGCAAGGCCGCCCTCGCCGCGCTCGAGCGCACGGGCGGCGACGTTCACGCCGTCCTGACCGACCTCCGCATGCCCGAGATGGACGGGATGCAGCTCCTCGAGGCCATCACGGAGCGCTACCCGGGGCGGCCCGTCGTGATGCTCACCGCCCACGGCACGGTCGACACGGCCGTCGAGGCGATGAAGTACGGCGCCTTCGACTTCGTGACGAAGCCGTTCAACGCCGATGAGCTCCGCGCGGTCATGGCGAAGGCCGTGAACACCGCGCGCGCCGAGCTCGACAGCGTGGAGCCGGCGCGCACGCCGGGCGGCCAGCGCGGGCGCTACGGGATGATCGGCATCTCGAAGGCCATGCAGGACGTCTACACCGTGCTCGACAAGGTCGCGAACACCCCGACGACGGTGCTCGTGACGGGCGAGAGCGGCACCGGCAAGGAGCTCGTGGCGCACGCCCTCCACGAGAACTCGAGCCGCAAGGGCAAGCCCTTCATCAAGGTGAACTGCGCGGCCATCCCCCACACGCTCATCGAGAGCGAGCTCTTCGGGCACGAGAAGGGCGCGTTCACGGGCGCGATCGCGTCGAAGCCGGGGCGCTTCGAGCTCGCCGACCGCGGCACGCTCTTCCTCGACGAGATCGCCGAGATCCCGACCGAGATGCAGGTGAAGCTGCTCCGCGCCATCCAGGAGTCGTCCTTCGAGCGCGTCGGCGGGCTGAAGACCCTGAAGGTCGACGTGCGCCTCGTGGCCGCGACGAACCGGAACCTCCAGACCGAGGTCGAGACGAGCCGGTTCCGCGAGGACCTCTTCTACCGGCTGAACGTCGTGCCGATCCACCTGCCGCCGCTCCGCGAGCGTCCGGGGGACATCCCGCTCCTCGTCGAGCACATGCTCGAGCGCTTCAACGATCGCCTCGGGAAGCAGGTCACCGGCCTCTCGCACGAGGCGCTCGCGGCCTTCCGCGCGTACGGCTGGCCCGGCAACGTGCGCGAGATGGAGAACGTGCTCGAGCGGCTCGTGCTCTTCTGCGAGGACACCGAGATCACGCTGGATCTCCTGCCCGAGGAGCTCAAGACGGGCGCCGCCTACGCCGTCGCCTCCTCGACGGGCGCCCCGCCGCGCCTCGACCGCGACCTGTCGGGGCGCGTGTCGATGAAGGAGCTCGTGCGCGAGACGACGGCGCAGCTCGAGAAGGAGCTCATCGTGCAGGCGCTCGACCAGACGGGCGCGAACGTGACGCGCGCGGCGCAGCTCCTGATGATCTCGCGCAAGTCGCTCCAGAACAAGATGAAGGAGTTCGGCCTCCGGGAGGAGAGCTGAGCGTCGCGGCGCGAGGGCGCCTCGGCGCGCTCGGGGCCGCGCTCGCCGTGCTCGTCACGGCGGGGACGGCCGACGGCGCCGTGCCCACCGAGATCGTCGACGGCTGGGGGGCCGAGGATTCGCTGTCCCTGCGCCCGCACGTGAGCCTCGACTGGGAGTGGCGGCGCCGCCGCGGCGCCATCCGGCGGGAGACCCTCTGCTACGCCCACGAGACCCTCGGCGGCGCGAGCCTGTGTCCCGAGGGGAGCCGCGTCCTGCTCGCGGACGACCTCGAGACGGAGCGCACGACGTCGGTCCTGACGGTGACCCCGGCGCTCGCGCTCGGGGACGCCTTCGAGCTCTCGTTCGCGCTGCCCATCGTGCTCTCGGAGCAGACGGACCTGCGGCACGCGAGCGGGGTCGACGAGGGCAACTCGCTGACGGACCCGTACAACCGCCCGAGCCTCTTCGAGGTGCCGGCGCGCGGGCCGACGCGGGCGGGCCTCGCCGACGTGTCGGCGACGCTGCGCGTCGCGCCCTTCGGGTTCGGCGAGGAGCGCGACGGGCGCTGGGTCGTCGGGCTCACGCTGACGCTCCCGACGGCGAGCGAGCGCGCGGCGGGGAACGACGCGGTCGGCGAGGGGATGTACGCGGTGCGGCTCGAGAACGCGTTCTCCGGCAAGGTGACGCGCTGGCTCGAGCCGTTCGCGGCGGTCGACGTGACGCTCGTGCGCGGGGCGGCGGGGAGCGTGTTCGACGCGGACGCCCCCACGCAGACGCTCACGGGGCCGGCGCACCGGCTCGGGGTGTCGTTCGGGGCGGAGGTGACGCCCTACGAGCGGAAGGACAAGAGCGCCGTTCGGCTCGAGGTGGGGGGGCGCATCGAGGCGGTGTTCGACGGGCGCGCGCGGACGGACCTCTTCGACGCGCTCGGGACGAGCGGCTGCGATCCGCGCTCGGAGGACGCGCCGTGCGACCTCACGACGTACGACCGGGGCGACGTGGACCCCGCGACGAGCGCGCCGCGGCGGACGGACGGCGTCACGGACGAGGAGCACCACGCGGTGCTCTCGGGGTGGCTCGGGATCCGCTACGAGGTGTTCGAGGTGCTCGAGCTGTCGGCGCGCGCGTCGCTCGCGATGGAGACGGACCACTTCCTGACGTTCGCGGACGTCGGCGAGGACCTCGACGGGGTCGGCGGGATCCAGCGGACGAACACGCAAGGTCAGAACGAGCTGAACCCGGTGTACGCCTCGGCCTTCGACGCACCAGGGACGCGCTTCCGGACGGGCGGCATCACGACGTTCGGCGTGGACGTGGCGGCGCGGGTGAAGTTCTGACGCGCCGCGTCACGGCGTGAAGCCGGGGAACGGCCCGGGGGTGCAGTAGGGGATCCCGGCCACCTCGGCGCACGCCGCGAAGCCGAGGGTCTTGCACTCGAGGTGATCGAGGCGCCCGGCGTTGCACACGACGATGGCGTCGCCGTCGCAGCGGGCGCCGTTGCCGTCGCCGCTGTCCTGGCGTGGGTCGCACTCGGTCCCGAGGCCGCAGAACGAGATCCCCGGGCCCCGTGCCTGGCACGTGAAGCCGACGCCCACGTCGGCGCAGCGCTGGACGTGGCGCCCATCGCGCACGCAGGTCTCGAGCGTGTCGGCGTCGAGGCAGGTACCCTCGAGCCAGCCCTGCCCGTAGCTCGACCCCTGACACGCGCCGCCCGTGCCCTGGCACACGGCCTGCGCCTCGCCACCGGGCGCGACGCAGGCGAAGCCCGCGTCGGCGCACGACCCCTGCGGGATCTCGAAGCCGTCGCCCTGGCACTTCACCGGCCGGTCGCCGTCGCAGCGCTGGACGAAGGTGGCGCCGTCGCAGCGCGGAGCCCCAGGGACCGTGATCCCGCCGGCGCCGTCGCAGGAGAACCCCGCCGGGAGCGCGATGCTGTGCCCGCCCCCGTCCCCGCAGATGACGATGCGGTCGCCGATGCAGCCCTCGACGCAGTCGCCGGTGACGAAGCGGATGGGGAGGCAGCGCGGGACGGCGGCGCAGCCGTCGTCGCTCGCGGCGAGGCAGTCGGCGGCATCGCGGAGCGAGAGCAGGACGTTCTCGGGGTACGGGAAGTAGAGCGTCTCGAGGAAGCTCACGGCGCCGTCATCGACGCAGCTCCCGAGGAGCGCCGCGGCGCGGAGGGCGGCGTCGGGCGAAAGCGGCGCGACGACGTCGTTCCCGCCGCCGTCACCGCCACACGCGCCGCCGGCCAGAGCGAGGACGAGCGCGCTCACCGCGATGGAGTTCCGCCACATGGAGACCGTTCCTTGCTTCATGGTCGGTCCCGAGCTTCGCGATCCGCGCAGCCGAAAGCAACGGCGATCAGCGCATCAGGGGGCGAGCCGCCCGACGAAGGCCCCGACCCGCGCGATGGCCGTCTCGAGCGCCTCCATGCTCGCCGCGTACGAGAACCTGAGGAACCCCGGCATCCCGAAGGCGGAGCCCGGCACGATCGCGACGTGGGCCTCCTCGAGGAGGAGCTCGGCGAGCTGCACGTCGTCGGCCACGAGGTCCGCGCCGAGCCGCCGCCCGAGGAGGCCGCGGACGTCCGCGAACACGTAGAACGCCCCACCCGGGAGCGCGCACGAGACGCCGTCGAGCGCGTCGAGCCCGGCGGTGAGCCGCCGGCGGCGCGCGTCGAACGCGACGAGCCAGTCGGCGACGACGCCCTCGCCCGCCTCGACCGCCGCGAGCGCGCCGTACTGCGAGAACGTCGCCGTGTGCGTCGTGGACTGCCCCGCGAGCGTCACGCACGCCCGGACGAGCGCCGCCGGCGCGCCGAGGAAGCCGACGCGATAGCCCGTCATCCCCCAGTTCTTCGCGACGCCGTGCACGATGAAGCAGCGGTCGCGGAGATCGGGCGCCACGTGCAGGAGCGACGCGAAGGGCCGCCCGTCGTAGGTCAGCGCGCTGTAGATGTCGTCGGTGATGACCCACAGGTCCTTCGCGCGCACGACCTCGGCGAGCTCGGCCAGGGTCTCGCGGTCGTAGACGGCGCCGCTCGGGTTGTTGGGGCTGTTGATGACGACCCCGCGCGTGCGCTCGGTGCACGCCCGCGCGATGGCCTCGACGTCGAGCGCGAACCCGCGGTCGGCGCGGGTCGGCACCGTCACGGGCGCGCCGCCCGCGAGGCGGATCTGCGCCGGGTAGCTCACCCAGTAGGGCGCCGGCACGATGACCTCGTCGCCCGGGTCGAGGAGCGCCGCGAAGAGGAGCGCGAGCGCCTCTTTCCCGCCCACCGTCACCGCCACTTGCGCCGCCTCGAACGGGACGCCATAGAGCCGCGAGAACCAGCGCGCCGCGGCGTCGCGGAGGGCCGGCAGCCCGCCGACCGAGGTGTAGCCGACGTGACCGGCCCGGAGCGCCGCGATCGTCGCCTCCTGCACGAGGTCCGGCGGGGCGAAGTCCGGCTCGCCGGCCGACAGGCTCACGACGTCCACGCCCGCGGCGGCCATGGCCTTCGCGCGCGCCGTCATCGCGACGGTCGCCGACGGCGCGATGGCGCCGAGCCGCGCCGCGAGCTTCACGACCGCGCCTTCATGGCGGCGAGCACCGGCGCCGGCACGAGGTCCGACACGTCGCCGCCGAGGACGAAGACCTCCCGCACGAGCGACGACGACACGTAGCTCCCGTCGGCCTCGGACGCGAGGAAGACGGTGTCGAGCTGGGGGTGGAGGTGGCGGTTCATCTGCGCCATCTGCAGCTCGTACTCGAAGTCGCTCGGCGCGCGCAGGCCGCGGAGGATGCAGGCGGCGCCCTTGTCGCTCGCCCAGCGCGCGAGGAGCCCGTTCAGCTCGTCGACCTCGAGGCGCGGCTCGTCCGGGAACACGTCGCGCACCATCTGCTTGCGCGCCTCCACCGAGAAGAACGGCGTCTTCCGCGGGTTGAAGGTGACCGCCACGATGACGCGGTCGAAGAGCGCGAGGCCGCGCCGGATGATGGTCTCGTGGCCGTTCGTGAGCGGGTCGAACGAGCCGGGGCAGATGGCGAGGCGCTCGGGCATCGGGTTCTCCTCGAGGGCCCAGCACTCCGCGGGGCCTCCGAGGGTTACCCCAGCGCGGGTCGGTTGGCTAGCAGCGCTCGGGGAGATTCGGACCGAGCCAGGCGCGGCGTCGTGGTCGCAGGTGGCTACGCGAGGCGGGAGCGTACCCGAGGTACGTGACCGACGAGCGGAGCCGCCTGAGACCACAAGAGCAAGCCTGGCGACGGGAGAATTTCCCCGAGCGCTGCTAGGGTCGCCGCGCGATGGCGATGGCGGTGTCGCCGTAGCGCCGCTCGTCGTCCACGAGCAGCCCTCGCGCCTCCCACCAGGCGGCCGCCGGGAGCTTCCCCTGCGCCTCCTCGAGGACGACGAGCCCGCCCGGCGCGAGCCGCCCCACCGCGAGGAGCCGGTCGATCGCGGCCTCGCCGAGCTGCTTTCCCCAGGGCGGATCGCAGAGCACGACGCCATAGGCCGGCCCCGCCCCGAGCCCGCGCGGGAGCGGCACGCGCACGACGGCGACCTCGCCATCGCACCCGAGCTCGCCCACGTTCCGCGCGATCACCGCGAGCGCCGGCCGACCGCTCTCGTAGAGGTCCACCTGCGCCGCGCCTCGCGACAGCGCCTCGAGCCCGAGCGCCCCGGTGCCGGCGTAGAGATCCGCCACGCGCGCCCCCGCGACCGCGTCGCCGAGGATCGAGAAGAGCGCCTCGCGCACGCGCTCCCCGGTGGGTCGCGTGTCGCGCCCGGCCGGCACGTGCAGCCGGCGCCCGCCGAAGCGACCGGCGACGATCCGCACGGCGGCGACCTACTCCTTGAGGCCGAGCGTCGCGGAGAGCGGGTGCAGCGCGTGGAAGAAGACCGACACGCACTCGCCGCCGGGGAGGACGAGCTCGCCGTCCCACCGCCCGAAGGAGCGCAGCTGCCCGACGTACGCCTCGCCGTCGCGCATCGTGAAGCGCACGACCCGCTCGTCCTCGACGAGGCGCAGCATCCACTCGTCCTCGGGGCGGACCCGCGCCGCGCGGTCCTCGGTGCCCTTGAGCCCCTGCCCCGCGACGCCCTCGTCCATCGACGCGCAGCCCTTCGCCGCCTCGAGCTCGCTCGCGGCGCAGAGGGCCTTCACGTCGTGCTTGTAGAAGGTCATCGGGGCGCCGGCGCCGTCGATGAGGAAGTCGAAGTCGTAGAGCCGCGCGTTCTTCACGCGCCCGACGAGCCAGCCGCCCCCGAACACCGCGATGGCGACGGGGTTCGGGTCGGCCGCGGCCGCCGTGATGGCGTCGACGTGGAGCTTCGGCCCGCGGAGCGTGCGCATCCGCGTGAGCGTCATCGCGCGCTGCTTCGGGAGGTTCCCGCTCGCGACCTGCCCGGCGAGCTCGCGGTCGATGCCGTCGCGGTGGATGAGCTGCTCGAAGCGCTCCTTCCGCATCATCGCCTTGAGCACGTCGTTGAGGGTCGCCTGCCCCTTCAGGATCCGGTACGCGTGCACGATCGGCACGCCCTTCTCCCGCGCGAGCTTCTGCGCCTCCTCGCGGACGCTGTCCTTCTCCGACGGCGCAGGCGCTCCGCGCCCCTTCTTCGGGCCGCCGGCGGGCTTCTTGAAGCCCTTCATGTCGCTCGCGGCCCGCGCCGGGTCGCCCTCGACGGACGGCCGCGGCCGCGCCGCGTCGACGTTGGGATCATAGAGGCGCCGGCCACCGCCCTGCGCGCGGTTGAACCGCGGCCGGTCGGGCGACGGGCGACCGCCCCCTTCGCCATGGCCGCCGCGCGTCGGCGGCGCCGCCTGAGGCGGCTGCTGGCGCTCGGCCGGCTTCGGCGCGGTCTGCTCGCCGTCCTGCTGGCGGGCACCGCGCTTTCGGAGGATCGGACCTCCTCCCGGAGAACGGTCGCTCACGCTCGACTCACTTGATCCACAGGGGTTCGGGCTCTTGGGACAGGGCCTGACCGCTCGATCCAGACTGGAGTCCCCCGACTCGCTGCGGTCACCCGTCGCAACGTAGCACGTCGTTTCCCGCGCGCCAACAGCGATGCGACCCGGCGGCCACGGCGCCCCTCGGGCCGACCCGCGCGCTAAAGCGCGGGCGCCTCTGCACCGTGGTATCACCGAGGGGGTGGGGTTGATTCGCTCCCCGTCGTGTCACAGTGTCCCAAGATGAGCTCGAACGAGGTGCCCATGACCACTGACAGGCAACGCCCGAGCGCCGGGACGCCCTCCCCCGCCGACGACTTCGTCGCCGGCCCCGTCCGCTACGTCCTCGCCGCCGGCGACGACGACGGGGGCGACGGCGGGAGCGATCCGGCCGCGGCGCAGGGCAAGTCGACCGGCCGCGCGCTGGACGCGGTGCTGCCGGTCCTCCCGCTCCGCAACTCCGTCCTCTACCCGGGCGCGCTGATGCCGCTCGCGGTGGGGCGCCCGAAGACCCTCCGCCTCCTGAACGCCGTCGGCACCGGCGGCACGATCGCCGTCGTCTCGCAGCGCGACAAGGACGTCGACGACCCCGAGCCCGACGAGCTCTACTGGGTCGGCACGTCCGCGAAGATCCTGCGCGTCCACCACGAGGACGAGAACACGCTCCACGTGGTCGTGCAGGGCCTCGAGCGCATCCGCTGCACCGAGTTCGTGCAGACGGAGCCCTACATCATCGCGCGCGTCGAGGCCGCCGCCGTCGAGGACGAGGACTCCGTCGAGATCCAGGCGCTCGTGCGCTCCATCAAGGAGCTCGCGAGCGAGATCATCGAGCTCATCCCCGAGCTCCCGAGCGGTGCCGTCGACCTCGTCAACAACATCGACTCCCCCTCGCGCCTCGCCTACATGGTGATGACGCACCTCGCCGTCCCCGTGGAGGAGAAGCAGGAGGTCCTCCAGGAGGACGACGTCCGCATGGCGCTCCGCCGCGCGCTCGGCGTCCTGAACGAGCAGCTCGAGGTCCTGCGCGTCTCCCAGCGGATCAACTCCGAGGTCAAGGGGGAGATGAACAAGAACCAGCGCGAGTTCTTCCTCCGCCAGCAGCTCAAGGCCATCCGCAAGGAGCTCGGCGAGGACGACGACGAGGAGGACTTCGTCGAGCTCCTGCGCGAGCGGCTCATGCAGGCCGGGCTCCCCGACGACGCCCAGAAGGTCGCCAACAAGGAGCTGAACCGCCTCCGCAGCATCCAGCCGAGCTCGCCGGAGTACACGGTCGCGCGGACCTACCTCGAGTGGCTCGCCGACCTCCCGTGGCAGAAGTCCACCGAGGACCACCACGACATCACCCACGCCCGCGACATCCTCGAGCGCGAGCACCACGGGCTCAAGAAGGTGAAGAAGCGGATCCTCGAGTTCCTCGCGGTGAGCTCGCTCAAGCGCGACGGCCGGAGCCCGATCCTCTGCCTCGTCGGCCCGCCCGGCGTCGGCAAGACCTCGCTCGGCAGGAGCGTCGCGGAGGCGCTCGGGCGCAAGTACCAGCGCCTCTCCCTCGGCGGCGTGCGCGACGAGGCCGAGATCCGCGGCCACCGGCGCACCTACATCGGCGCCATGCCCGGGAAGTTCATCCAGAGCATGAAGCGCGCGGAGTCGAGGAACCCCGTCGTCATCCTCGACGAGATCGACAAGGTCGGGCGCGACTGGCGCGGCGACCCCACGAGCGCGCTGCTCGAGGTGCTCGACCCCGAGCAGAACCACACGTTCATGGACCACTACCTCGACGTCCCGTTCGATCTCTCGCGCGTGATGTTCATCGCGACGGCGAACCAGCTCGACGGGATCCCGCGGCCGCTCCTCGACCGCATGGAGGTCATCGACGTCCCGGGCTACACGCTGCCCGAGAAGATGGCGATCGCCCGGAAGCACCTCATCCCGAAGCAGCTCCACGAGCACGGGCTCGACGCGGGTCAGCTCGACTTCACCGACGCCGGCATCGAGAAGATCATCGTCAACTACACGCGCGAGGCCGGCGTCCGGAACCTCGAGCGGAAGCTCGCGGCCTGCTGCCGCATCGTGGCGGTCGGCGTCGTCGAGCGGAGGTGGGAGCGGCGCACCATCGACGAGGACGCGGTCGCGGAGATGCTCGGGCCCGAGGTCTACGTGCCCGAGGCGGCCGAGCGCACCGAGATCGCCGGCATCGCGACGGGCATGGCGTGGACCGAGGTCGGCGGCGACATCCTCTTCATCGAGGCGACGAAGATGCCCGGGTCCGGGAAGCTCCGGCTCACCGGCTCGCTCGGTGAGGTGATGAAGGAGTCGGCCGAGCTCGCGGTGAGCTACCTCCGCAGCAAGATGGCGAACTTCGGCATCGACCCGAGCGTGTGGAAGGAGAACGACCTCCACGTGCACGTCCCGGCGGGCGCCATCCCGAAGGACGGCCCGAGCGCGGGCGTGACGATGTTCACGGCGCTCTCGAGCCTGCTCACGGACACGCGCATCAAGGGCGACGTGGCGATGACGGGAGAGATCACGCTCCGCGGCATGGTGCTGCCGGTCGGCGGCATCAAGGAGAAGGTGCTCGCGGCGCACCGGTCGGGGATCCGGCAGATCATCCTGCCGGCCGGGAACAAGAAGGATCTCCCGGACATCCCGGACGACGTGCGCGAGGACCTCACGATCCACTTCGTGTCGCGCATGGACGAGGTGCTGCGCCACGCGCTCGACGCGCCGCCCGAGGGGCCGGCGTCGAAGCCCGTGCCGTCGCCCGAGGTCGGGATCGCGTAGCTCCGGCGGGGGTTTGCGCGCGCGGACACCGCACATGACACGGCGCGAGTGGGGTCACCCCGAGGGGGCCCCACCCGCGCCGTCGTCGTTCAGGGGTGGGGGCGTGAGGACGTAGGCGGCGCCTGCGTCCCCGCCCGCCGCGCCCGGGTCAGATCCCGTAGGTCGCCGCGTCCCCCAGCTCCGACTCGATGCGGAGGAGCTGGTTGTACTTCGCGACGCGCTCCGAGCGGCAGAGCGAGCCGGTCTTGATCTGCCCGGCGTTGGTCGCGACCGCGAGGTCGGCGATGGTCGTGTCCTCGGTCTCGCCGCTCCGGTGCGAGATGACCGTGCGGTAGCCGGCGCGGTGGGCCATCTGGATGGCGGCGAGCGTCTCGGTGAGCGTGCCGATCTGGTTCACCTTGATGAGGATGGCGTTCGCCGTGCCGGCGGCGATGCCGCGCGCGAGGCGCTCGGTGTTCGTCACGAAGAGGTCGTCGCCGACGATCTGCGTCCTCGCGCCGATGCGCGCGGTGAGCGCGGCCCAGCCGTCCCAGTCGTTCTCGTCGAGGCCGTCCTCGATCGAGAAGATCGGGAAGCGCTCGGCGAGGTCGGCGAGGTAGTCGACCATGTCCGCGCTCGAGAGCGTCCGCCCGTCCCCGGCGAGCTTGTAGGAGCCGGTCCCCTTGTCGAAGAACTCGCTCGCGGCGACGTCGAGCGCGAGCATGATGTCCTTGCCGGGCTCGTAGCCGGCGTCCTTCACGGCGAGCAGCAGGTAGGAGAGCGCCTCCTCGTTCTTGCCGAGGTCGGGCGCGAAGCCGCCCTCGTCGCCGACGCCCGTGGCCTTGCCGTCCTTCTTGAGCCGCTTCTTCAGGTGGTGGAAGACCTCGGCGCCCCAGCGGAGCCCCTCGTGGAAGCTCGGCGCGCCGACCGGCATCACCATGAACTCCTGGATGTCGAGCGTGTTGTCCGCGTGGCTCCCGCCGTTGATGACGTTCATCATCGGGCACGGCAGGCGGCGCGCGGACGTCCCGCCGATGTAGCGGTAGAGCGGGAGGCCGTGGGCGAGGGCGCTGGCGCGCGCGGCGGCGAGGCTCACGCCGAGGAGGGCGTTGGCGCCGAGGTTCGCCTTGTTCGGCGAGCCGTCGAGGGCGATGAGGCGCTCGTCGAGGCCGGTCTGGTCGCTCGCGTCCGCGCCGCGGAGCTCGGCCGCGAGGGTCTCGTTGACGTGGCGCACGGCGGTGAGGACGCCCTTGCCGAGGTAGCGGGCGCCGTCGCCGTCGCGGAGCTCGACGGCCTCGTGCTCGCCGGTCGAAGCGCCGGAGGGGACCGCGGCGCGCCCGACGATCCCGCTGTCGAGCGCCACGTCCACCTCGAGGGTGGGGTTGCCGCGCGAGTCGAGGATCTCCCTGGCCTTGATGGCTGCGATGCGAGTGTTCATCTGCGCTTGCTCCATGGTCGTGGAATCGCGGATGCTGGCGAGGTGCTCGGCCACGCGACTCGCGTGTGTGATACGGAGCCCGGATGCTGTGGTCAACCGTCGGTCACGCGCCGGTGAAAACCGGGGCGCGGGGACGAGGAGGTGGCGGTGTGAAGCGCAGCGGGGCTCGAGGACGGGACGCGCGGCGCGGCGCCTGGCGGCGAGCCGGCGCCGCCCTGATCGCCCTGGCGGCGGCGGGCCTCGGCGGCGCCTGCCGGGGCGACGAGCCGCCCGCGTCTCAACCTGAGAAACCACCTGCCCGAGCGTCGGCGCGACCGGCGACGACGACGCCCAGGGCGACGTCACCGTCGCGAGCGAACGCCGACGCGCCGACGGTGGCCGACGTCGCGCCGCGGGCGGCGCCCGCGCCGGATACGACGCCAGCCGCGGCGCCGGAAGACGTCGTCGCGTCTCCCGAGGAGGAGACGCCGACGGACGCGAACGTCGGCCCGGCGACGCTGCGGGACCGTGTCCGCGCTTGCTACGTCGCGACCTACTGCGCTCAGCGCCGCGGGGAGCCGCGGCGCGTGCTGGCGCTGTATGCCGAGTTCGGATTCGAAGGCCCGAGCGCGTGGCGCGAGGCCTGGGATGGGGAGGCGAAGGACCCGCGGTGGCTCGAGGAGGTCACGCAGGATGCCCTGCGTGCCTGCCCCTGAGCCTGTCCCCGGGTACCTTCACCCGAAGAAGAACAGCGCGCGCGGCAAAGGGAAGGTAGGCTCGCAGGGGGCCGGAGCCCCCCGCGACTGGAGAGAATCTGCGAATGCAGGATTTACCAGGGAAGGAAACGTATTCGGAAGATTTGTAGAGAGGATTACCACACGCACCGCCGTGTCTCAGCAAGGCGCGTGCCACCGTCACAAGCAATTGTTTTTATTGACATCGCCTCCCCACGGCGCCCTGTCGCGGCGCGCGACTCGTCTCAGATTGGCACACTCCCCTCACCGCCCACGCCGCCGCTCCCCCGCGCGATGGCCCGCAGATCCCCACGGTGACGCGATGTGCGCCACCTTCGCGAGGCGCCGGAGCGCGTCGCGGACACCGCCTCTCAGAGTGAGACACCTACTCCTCCTTGACAGCCGTGGCCGCTCCGCGGTGAATCGCCTGCGCGGGAGCACCGGCCCCGCGGAGGTCGTCCTCGCGTGAACATCGCCGTCGTCCAGCTCACCTCGACCGAAGATGTGGCCCACAACCTCGCCACGATCCGGCGGCTCGTCGCCGAGGCCGCAGACGCGGGCGCCCAGGTCGTCACGCTGCCGGAGAACGCCCTCTTCATGCGCACGACGCCGGGGACGCGCGCCCCCATGTCGCCGCTCGACGGCCCGCTGGTCGCCGAGGTGCGGGCCATCGCCGGCGAGCACGGGATCTGGCTCGTGCTCGGGAGCTACCCGGAGACCTCGCCCGACCCCGACCGCTACTACAACAGCTCGGTCGTCATCGACGGCACGGCCGACGGCGCGCCGGTAACCGCCGTCTACCGCAAGCTCCACCTCTTCGACGTGGACCTCCCGAGCGGCGAGAGCCAGCGCGAGTCCGACGTCATCGCGCGCGGCGAGGAGATCGTCGTCACCGAGCTCGCCGGCGTCCCGACCGGGCTCACGATCTGCTACGACCTGCGCTTCCCCCTCCTCTACGAGGCGCTCGTGCAGCGCGGCGCGCGCATCCTCACGGTCCCGGCCGCCTTCACCGAATACACCGGGAAGGACCACTGGCTGCCGCTCCTCCGCGCCCGCGCCATCGAGACGCAGAGCTACGTCGTCGCGCCGAACCAGTTCGGCCACCACGGCGGCGGCCGGCGCACCTATGGCAAGAGCGCCATCATCGACCCGTGGGGCACCGTCCTCTGCACCGTCGCCGACGGCGTCGGCTGGGGCATGGCGCGCGTCGACCTCGCCCATCAGGACCGCGTCCGCGCGGCCATCCCCTGTCTCATGCACCGCCACCCGGCCGTTCGCTGAGCGGTCCTCTCGACACGACCAGGAGTCGCCCATGAACCCGCTCCACCGCACGAGCCGCCCCGGCGCCGCTCTCCTCTGGCGCCTCGGCGCCGCTGGCCTCGCGCTGAGCGCGCTCGGCGCCGCGGCCGGCCCCGGCTGCGGCGAGAAGAAGCCGGACAAGGTCGTGGTCATCCGCGAGGGAGAGGACGCCGAGGCCGCGGAGCCGCCCCAGCAGACCGCCGAGGAGGCGCACGAGGAGCGCCTCCGCGAGCGCGAGAACGCGCCCGAGCCGGAGCTGAACCCGGAGGAGCCGCGCGAGCAGTTCGCGCTCGTCTGGGAGCTCGGCAAGAAGGATCTCAAGAGCATCCACCAGGAGCGCTACGACATCCTGCAGCGGATGAAGGACATCAAGTTCGAGGACGAGGCCTACGAGAAGCGCAACGAGGAGCTCATCGAGAAGCTCTCGAAGTTCAGCGTCGGGCGCGAGAAGGAGCAGCTCGAGACGGCCGCCGAGCGGCTCTGCGCGGCGGTGACCGAGGCGCGGACGCTCTCGGACCAGCTCATCGCCGAGGGCGAGGCGGAGATCCGGAAGATCGACGAGGAGATCAAGGAGAACGAGACCAAGGTCGCCGACGGCGGCAAGGTGTCGCAGAAGAAGTGGGACAAGCTCGAGGAGGCGCGCACGAACTGGTCGCAGCCGATCCAGGCGGGCAAGTTCGCGCAGCTCGCCATCAAGTCGATGCTCGACGAGGGCTACGTGCTCGCCGACAAGGGGCCGCGTCGGGCCCAGCTGAAGCTCCGCGACTGCCTCGGCGAGATCGCGAAGCAGCCTCTCGCGCTCGACCTCGCGCAGGAGCAGCTCGAGAAGGTCATCGCCCGCGCGAAGTGGTACCGCGACCTGCGCTGACTAGAGCGGGTGCGGGCGCCCCCGGGCGCGCGCACGGCGTCAGCGGTGCGCGAGGCTCCAGACGAGCGCGACGACGACCGCGAGCGCCACGCCCCAGAGGAAGACGCGCATGAACGAGGGCGGCTCCGACTGCGCCTTCTTGCCCTTCGCGTTCGTCCCCGCGATCCGCTTCATCCCGGATCGCATGCCGCTCAGCGCGCCACCACCGCTCGATCGGCTCGGCGTCTTCTTCTTCTTCGCCATCCCAGCTCCCCTCGTCGCCCGTCCCTCGTTCGATACCGCCCCGCCGCGCCGCGGTCAACGCCGCGCGGATGACGCAGCGCGTCACGACCGTGATGCGATTCGAGGCGCTCGTGGGGAAAATGACGCAGCGCGTCACATTCTCTGCGTCATTATCCCCGACGCGTGACGGCGCCGTGACGGCGCCTCTCCTGACGATCGGTGGCGCGGATACCGGGAGCGGGGCTCGAACCCGCACAGCCATGCGGCCTGGGGATTTTAAGTCCCCTGCGTCTACCAATTCCGCCATCCCGGCGCGTCACATTCTGAATGACCACTCATTCGGTGACACGTCAACCCGTGAGCAGACCGCGGGCCCGGAAACACGAACGCCCCGACGATGTCTCGCCGGGGCGCCCGAGGATCTCTGCTGCTGTCTTCGCGATCGTCAGGTGTTCGCGAACTCGAGACGGACCTTCAGCCCATGAGAGCACTTGAAGCAAGGCGAGTGCCGGATGTTCAGCGAGTTGGCGTTGACGTAGTCGTCGACGCACTCGTTGACCCTGACATCGCGATTGAGGAACTTGCAGAAAAAGGTGTCGGCAGCCTTCTTCTTGGCGAGTCGGACTTGCACCATCGCGGGGCTTCCTTTCCTCTCGAGGGGAGTGACGGACAGACTGAAACCGGCCCCTCACGCGTGACGGGCGTGGGGTCTATCGGTCACGTAACGCGTCACCGGGGGGTGACAAGGATGGCCAGTTCGCGACCGAGTTATCCACGCGCCCCGAGGGGTGTCAACCAGAAACTTCAGCCACGGAGGCGGAAGTTTTCGTTGACAAGTCCAAGACCTGCTTGAGAATTCGGCAACGCCTCCGACGCCATCCGGCGCGCGCCCCGGCCGCGCGCTCCAGGTCCGGAAATCGAGGCCCGCGTCGCGGCGTTTGCCAACCCCCGGCAAATCTCGTCCCTGCGCTGCGCGAGGCCGCCATCCCCCGAACGACGACCGCTCCTGTCCTCGCCCTGTCGCTCGCAGCGCTGATCGCGGCGCCTGCCATCGCGCGCGGCGCCGATCCCCCGCCTCCCAGGGTCGCCGACACCGCGCCGTCGTCCCCGCCCATGACGAAGGCGCGAGCCAAGGCGCTCCTCACCACGCCGCGCGGTTCGATCAGCGTCGGGACGACCGGATCGGGCTCGCTCCACGAGGCCGCCGAGCTGCCCGTCCGCGGCGCCGGCTACGCGGTCTTCGGCGGGATGCGCTCGCGGCACACGAACTACGGCACCGACGAGCTGGTCCGTCTCATCGAGCGCGCGGCGCGCGAGATGGCGAAGCGCTACCCCGGCTCGGTCCTCGGCGTGGGCAACCTGGGCAACGCCACCGGCGGGAAGATCCCGTGGAGCGTCTCGCACCGCGCGGGGCGCGACGCCGACATCGGCATGTTCGCGCTCGACCGGAAGGGCGCCCACGTCAATCAGGACGGCTTCCACCGCTTCGGCGCCGACCTCGAGGCGCAGGGAGGCCGCTACCGCTTCGACCTCGAGCGCAACCTCGCGCTCGTGCGCGCGCTCCTCGCCGACGAGGCCACGCAGATCCAGTGGATCTTCGTCGCCGAGTGGCTGAAGCGCCCGCTCCTCGCCGAGGCCGCGCGCCAGGGCGCGACGCCCGCCGAGCTCGCGCGCCTCGACGCCGTCCTCCACCAACCGAGCGACTCGAACCCGCACGCGGACCACTTCCACATCCGCCTGTACTGCAGCTTCGAGGACCGCTGCCACGGCTGCGTCGACTGGGGGCCGATCCACGACGGCGTCGATCTCCGCGACGCCGACTTCGACGCCTTCGTCGACGAGCTGTGCCGCGTCGTCACCGACCTCGACGCGCCGAAGCTCCAGCGCCGCGCGCTCGAGCGGCTCGAGGCCGTGCGTTCGCCACGCGCCGTCCCGACGCTGCTCGCGACGCTCTCCTCCGACCGCGACGCGCTGCGGCGAGCCGCCCTGCGCGCGCTCCGCGCGGTCGGCGTCGGCGACGCCGTGCCGGGCCTCCTCGCGGCGCTCCTGCGCGTGAGGGATCCCGCGTGGGCCGGCGAGCTCTTCGACGTCGTGCTCGGCATCGACCACCCCGACGCGCTCGCGGTCGCGATGACCGCCCTCGAGACGCCGGAGCGGCTCTTCGCGCCCGAGGTGGCGGCGCGCGTCGCGGCGCGGGCTCGCATCGGCGCCGCCGAGGTCGCCGGCCGCCTCGGCCAGAAGGAGGCGGCCGAGGCGCTGTTCGCGCTCCTGTCGTCGCCGGACGGCGGCGTCCGCCAGGCGGCCCACGAGGCGCTGCGCGCCGTCACGAACCAGGACATCCCGGGGCGCGGCCTCGAGAGCCGCCGCGAGGCCCGCCGCGCGAAGGTCGTCGCCGCGTGGCGCGCGTTCCTCGACGCGCAGCGCGACGAGAGCTGGCTCCAGTGGCAGCGACTCGGCTTCGAGGCGCGCGGGATCCGCTTCCACCCGAAGATGGGATGCCCCGAGGGGGTCGAGAAGCTCATCGGCGCCATCACCCACCGCGATCGCGTCCTCGCCGCGAACGCGCTGCGCGTGCTAGGGGAGCTGACCGGGCACGTCGACGACGGTCGCCGCCGCTCCGCCCGGAACAACCAGCGCCACTGGCGCACCTGGTGGGACGCCCACAAGAGCGAGGTCGCCTTCCCATGACGCTGCCCGTCGCGCTCGTCACCGGCTTCGGGCCGTTCCTCGACGTCACCGACAACCCCTCGGAGCGCCTCGCCCGCGCGCTCGACGGGCGCGAGCACGCCGGCCTCCGCGTCGTGGGGCGCGTGCTCCCCGTGAGCTACGCGCGCGCGCCGGCCGCCCTCGCGGAGGCGCTCGACGCGCTGCGCCCGCGCTGCGTCGTCGCGATGGGCGCCGGCAAGGACGACGTCGACGTCGAGCTCGTCGCCCGGAATCGCGTGGGCTCGCCGCATCCCGACTGCGACGGACACGGCCGCGTGGGGGACCTCCTCGACGCCGCGGGACCGGACGCGCGGCGCCCCGCCGCGGCCGTCGAGGCGCGGCTCCGCGCGTGGCTCTCGCGTGCTGACGACGGGGGACCTCGATCCGCGCGCGCCTCGGAGGACGCGGGCGGCTACGTCTGCAACGCCCTCTACTACGCCCTCCTGGGGCACGGCGTGGAGCGCGCCGTCTTCGTCCACCTCCCCAGGCGTCCGGACGCGCTCGCCTTCGCGAACGCACAGGCGCTCATCCTCTCGGCGCTCGGCCATCTCGCCGCGATATGAAGCGCCCTCTCCTTCGCACTCGCACAAACCGGGACGTGGCGCTCCGGGCGCACCTGCTGGCGCTCCTCGGCGAGCACTTCGCCGTCTCGCCTGGCTATCGCCGCGCGGACGACAGGCTCCGGGCGCGGCTCCGCCTCGCGGCGCCGAAGCTCGCGGACCTCGCCGAGGCCGACCTGGCCTGGGTCGCCGCGGGAGGGCCCGGCGACGCCGCGCGGGACGAGCCCTGGTTCGAGACGCGCTGGGACGGCGGCGAGTCAGCGCGCGCCGAGGCGGACGCGGCGCGGCTCGCCGGAGACGTCGAGGACATCGACCTCGGCGGCCTCCTCGCGGGGCGGGAGGTCGACGTGGTGGTCGCGCCCGCGCTGCGCGCGGAGGCGTTCCCGATCGGGCCCGGCCGCCTGCTCGCGGGGCTCGACACGCCCGGCGTGCTCGTCGCCCTCGCGGCCATCGCGAGCTGGCTGCCAGCAGACGCGCTGCCCCGTGAGCTCGACGCGGCCGACGCGCGCGACGTGGCGCTGCACGTCGCGGGGAGCGCGCTCGTCGTGCACGCCCAGCTCCGGAGCGACGCGCTCGACGCCCTCCTCGTGGCGGCGACGTCGGCGTTGCTCCCGCCGCAGCACCAGGGAGACCGCCTCGGTGGGCTCGTGGCGCGGCTCGTCGCGCTGGACGCCCTCGATCAGCCCCCGGGCGAGATCGAGCGGCTCACGCGCGGGCTCCAGCGGCGGTATAGCGACCGCCTGCACCGCGCGTGGCAGCGAGGCTTCTTCGTGCCGCGGGGCTTCGACCTCGCGGCCTTCGGGGAGTCGCTCCGCGCGCCGTGACGACGCGCCATGGAGGCGCGTTCGAGGGGCCGCGTGACCGCGTGGGTTCGGGTTGTGCGCGCTCCGGATGCCTGCTATGACCACGCCCATCCGTGGTCTCTTCGCGTGAGGGAATCATCGTATGAACCGCCCGCTCAAGTCGTTGCTCGCGATGCTCGTCGTCGCCGGGTCCACCCAGGTCGCGCTGGCCGAGAACCCACGTGTCAACGTGCAGGTCTTCCGGCCGTCGCCGCATTACGGTGATCTCTTCACGGTCATGAGCACCGACATCGGGGACCACCTGCGCTGGTCCGCCGCGCTGATGCTCGATTTCGCGAAGAACCCGCTCGTCTTCGTCGACACGAGCGGCGCCACGGACGTGCGGCAGGAGGTGGTCCAGAGCCAGCTCACCGCCGATCTGATGGGGAGCATCGCGCTCTTCGACCGGCTGAGCGTCGGCCTGGCCGTGCCGCTCTTCCTCCTGAACGACGGCGAGACCGACGGCTTCGTCACGGTCGACCCGAAGCCGAGCTCCTTCGCGCTCGGTGACATCCGCATCTCTCCGAAGGTCGCCATCCTCGGCCGCGCCGAGGACGAGAACGGCTTCGGCGTCGGCGCCGAGCTCGGCATCAACCTGCCCACGGGTGACGCCGACTCGTTCGTGTCGGACGGCTTCCTCCTCCAGCCGACCATCCTCGCGGACTTCCGCTCGGGCCCGGTGCTCATCGCGCTGAACCTCGGGTACCGCGTGCGCCTCGACGACCAGGAGTTCGCGTTCGACGTGAAGGTCGGCAACGAGTTCATCTGGCGCGTCGGCGCGAGCTACGACGTCCTCCCGGAGCAGCTCCAGGTCATCGGCGAGGTCTACGGCGCGTCGTCCGACTACAGCACGGCCAACAACACGCACGTCGAGGGCGTCATCGGCGGCCGCTACTTCCTCGAGGACACCGGCCTCGCCTTCACGCTCGGCGGCGGCTCGGGCTTCACGAAGGGCTACGGCAACACGAAGTTCCGCATCTTCGCCGGGGTCACGTTCTCGCCCGAGGTCAACAAGGATCAGGACCTCGACGGCATCCTCGACGAGTTCGACCAGTGCCCGGTCGAGCCGGAGGACATGGACAAGTTCCAGGACGAGGACGGCTGCCCCGAGGACGACAACGACGCCGACGGCATCAAGGACAACGCCGACCGCTGCCCGAACGACCCCGAGGACAAGGACGGCTTCCAGGACGAGGACGGCTGCCCCGACCCCGACAACGACGGCGACGGCATCGAGGACGGCGCGGACAAGTGCCCGAACGAGGCCGAGGACAAGGACGGCTTCCAGGACGAGGACGGCTGCCCCGAGCCGGACAACGACAACGACGGCATCCTCGACGCCAACGACAAGTGCCCGAACGAGCCCGAGACGATGAACGGGCACGAGGACGAGGACGGCTGCCCGGACGAGACGCTCGCCAAGGTCGAGGCGGGCAAGATCGTCATCATGCAGATGATCTACTTCGACACCGGCAAGGCCACCATCAAGGCCGAGAGCATCCCGGTCGTCGAGGCGGTGCAGGGCATCCTGAAGGCGAACCCGCAGATCAAGAAGGTCAGCATCGAGGGCCACACGGACGACCGCGGCAGCGCCAACACGAACCGCAAGCTCTCGCAGGCCCGCGCGGACTCCGTGCGCCAGTGGCTCATCGACCACGGCATCGACGGCGACCGCATGACGGCGACCGGCTTCGGTGAGGACCGCCCGGCGGTCGAGGGCAAGTCGAAGGAGGCGCGCGAGGCGAACCGGCGCGTCGAGTTCATCATCGTGGAGCCGGCGCCCTAGGCGAGCCGCGCGACGCGAACGAACCAACCAAGCATTGGTGAACCGATGACGACGCCGCGGGCGGGGTTTCCTGCTCGCGGCGTCGGCATCTCAGGACATGGAGGTGCGGCATGGGCGCACTCAGCGGTGCCATCACGACCACCGCGTACTACATCGTCGGCGAGCTCCCCGAGGGCTTCCGGGAGACCTTCCTCGACGCGCTCGGGAAGAACGCGTTCCAGGACATCGATCTCGCGCTCGACCATGACGAGAGCTTCGGGTGGGTCACCATCAAGGACCCCTTCGACACCGAGTTCGACCTGAACAAGGTCCTGTGGGGCGACTACTTCATGGTCACGCTCCGGCACGACGTCATCCGGCTCCCGGCGGCGGCCTTCAAGTTCCACCTCGCGAAGGCCGTGAAGGACCAGTGTGTCGCGACGGGGAAGGAGCGCCTGTCGAAGCCCGAGGTCGAGGACCTGAAGGAGCGGCTCGAGCGCGACCTCAAGAAGCGCGTCCTGCCGTCCATCAAGACCGTCGACTTCGTGTGGAACATCGAGCGCGGCCAGGGCTGGCTGTTCACGCAGAACAAAGGGATGCTCGAGCGCTTCATCGACATCTTCGAGGACACGTTCGGGCTCCAGGCGCACGAGCGGAACCCGTACAGCCTCGTCGAGCACATGGGCCTCGGGGACGAGGCGCTCGACAAGCTCTTCCACATCGAGCCGGCCGCGATGGCGGCGCCGCCGAAGTAGCCAGCAGGAGGCGCGAGATGGATCTCGTCAATCGCATCAACTACACGCGTTTCCTCGGGCGCGAGTTCCTCACGTGGCTCTGGTACCGGGCCGAGCAGAACGAGGGCATCTTCCCGATGCCCGATGGTCCCATCGAGGTGTGGTTCGACCAGAAGCTGACGCTCGAGACCCAGGGCGACCTGAAGGAGCAGAACGTCATCAAGGCGGAGAGCCCGACCGAGGCCGACGAGGCGCGGGCGGCGCTCCTGACCGGGAAGCTCGTCACCGAGGCTCGGCTCCGGGTCATCAAGGACCAGAAGCAGTGGACGGTGAACGTCAAGGGCGACACGCTCGCGTTCAGCGGCGTGAAGATCCCGGCGCTCCTCTCGCGGGACGACGAGGAGCAGCTCTACGAGCGCTTCTACCTCCTCGAGGAGGTCGAGGACGATCTCAAGGCGCTCTACGCGGACTTCATCAAGCTCCGCATCGACGACGACGGCTGGCGCTCGGAGATCAAGGCCATCCGCGAGTGGGTGCACCGCGCGGGGCGCGCGGACTGAAGACCGCCCGCGCGCCGAGTCCTCTGCGGCTCGGCCGCGGTCCGATCGTCAGCTGAGGCCGCCCTCGGGCCCGGGCCCGAGGGTGCCGTCACCGTCATCGAAGCGGAAGAAGCGCGCCGCGGTGTCCTCGAGGACCTTCCGGTGGCTCGCCTCGCCGAGGTGAAGGCGATACTCGTTGATGACCTTGATCTGCATCTCGAGCCACTCGTTCCAGGCCTTCTGCGAGACGTGCTGCTTGATGCGCTCGCCGAAGGCGCCGGCGAAGGTGAGGCGCGTCGTGATGGCCGGCAGCTCCTCGCGGTAGCGGGAGCAGAGGACCGTGCGCGGAGCGTCGTTGTCTGCCATGGGTTCGCCTCCTCGGGCTCTCGTCGGGCGGCGCGATTGTGGGGCATCGACGCGCTCGCGTCGAGCCTCGCGACGCGCGGCAGCCTAGCGCCGAAAAAAAGAGGTGCCCTGGTTTACCTCTCGCCGTGTGGCGGTCCTCGTAGGCGTCCCCTCCCGAGGAACGCGCCATGAACACTGCCGAGAACGCGGTCATCCGCTCCGCCGAGCCCCCCACCATCGCGACGAACGCGCCGCCGACGTCGCCCTCAGCGGTCGACATCGTGCGCGAGCGCCTGCGGAGCGTGTGGGCGCGTCCGTCGACCCTGCGCGCGACGGTGCGGCTCGCGCGCGCGATGATGTGGTTCGGCCTCATCCTCGGGAGCTACCGGCTCCAGCGCGGCCTCGAGCGTCTCTTCGGCGAGGCGCGCCTCCGCGCGCGGCGTGAGCGCGTGCACGCGCGCAACGCGCGCCGCTTCTACCGTGCGTGCCTGAAGATGCGGGGCGTTTACATCAAGCTCGGGCAGGTGCTCTCGGTGATGGGCTCGTTCCTACCGCCCGTGTACCTGAAGGAGCTCGAGGGGCTTCAGGACCGCGTCCCGGCGCGGCGATTCCCGGCGGTGGCGCGCTCGATCGAGCGCGCGCTCGGGATGCACCCGGACATCGTCTTCGCCGAGTTCGACCGCGCGCCTGTCGCGGCGGCGTCCCTCGGGCAGGTGCACCGCGCGGTCACGCACGACGGCCGCGAGGTCGCCGTCAAGGTGCTCTACGACGACGTCGACAGCGTGATGAAGGTCGACCTCAAGGTCATCGGCTGGGCGCTCCGCGTCGTGCGCCGGATGATGCCGGTCGGGCAGCTCGGCCGCCTCCACCAGCAGCTGACGGAGATGCTCTCGCAGGAGACGGACCTCCGGCACGAGGCGCGGTGCCTCGTCCGGATGGGCACGTGCTTCGCCCAGGACGCCTCGGTCGTCGTCCCGGGGCTCGTGGCCGAGCTCTCGAGCCGCGAGGTGTTGACGATGACCTTCGAGCGCGGCGTGAAGGTGAGCGACGCGGCGGAGCTCGCGCGGCTCGGCATCGCGCCGCAGGCGGTGGCGCGGAAGCTCGTGGAGGTGATGTTCCACCAGCTCCTGGTCGCGGGCTTCTTCCACGCGGACCCGCACCCGGGCAACTTCTTCGTGCGGAAGGACGCCGCGGGCGGGCTCCAGCTCGTGCTCCTCGACCTGGGGTCGGCCCAGGAGACGCGCCCGGAGCTCGTCGGTGGCCTCATGCAGATCCTCGCCGGCCTCATGGGTCGCGACGATGGCAAGGTGCTCACGGGGATCGAGACGATGGGCTTCATCGCCGAGGGCGGAGACCGCGGGCTCCTCGAGACCACCGTCCGCCGCTACTTCGAGCGCCTTCTCGACGTCGATCCGATGGCGTTCGCGGCGATGGACCACGAGTCCGCGAACGCGCTGCTCGATCCTGGCCTGAAGGGGCGCGAGCTGAAGCGCCTCATGCAGAGCATCGAGTACCCGGAGGGCTGGTTCTACGTCGAGCGCGCCGCGGTCATGCTCTTCGGTATGTCGTCGACCCTCGCGCCGTCCCTGAACCTCCTCCAGGTCGGCTTCCCGTTCGTGGCGCGCTACCTCGCGGCGAGCCACCGCGCCGGGTGAGCTCCGGGCGCCCCTGACCCGTGACGTCAGGGGCCTCGACCGCGGGTCCCGGAGCGCTCCGCGAGCGCCTGCTCCCCCTCCCGGGTGAGCAGGCGCCGCGTCCCACAGCTCAGCCGGCCGTGGGGGTGAGGTTGACGCGCCA
Organism: Deltaproteobacteria bacterium; assembly: GCA_020632715.1. Classification (GTDB taxonomy): domain Bacteria; phylum Myxococcota_A; class UBA9042; order PHBI01; family PHBI01; genus JACKFA01. Next base: position 440,184 of record JACKFA010000006.1, on the reverse strand, counting down.
CTCGGCGCCGTCGGGGGAGTCCATGACGAGGATCTGCTGCTGCTCGAGCTCTGCGCGGATCGCGTCCGCCTCGGCCCAGCGCTTCTCGTTGCGCAGGGCGTGACGCTTCGCGAGCGCCGCGTCGATCGCCGCCGCGTCGATCCCGAGCGCGCGACAGCGCTTCTCCTTGGCTTCGGCGAGGAACTCGGCGGTCGGCTGCGCGAGGAGCCCGGTGGCTTCGGCCACGAGGCGGAAGCCCTCGAGCGCCGGCGCCACGACGGGAGCGCCCCGCTTCTTGGCCTTCTTGTGGTTGGCGAAGCGGTTGATGGCGCGCGCCGCGTCGAAGAGGTAGCCGAGCGCGCGGGCGGTGTTGAAGTCGTCGTCCATGGAGTCGTGGAGGCGCTTCGGCAAGGCGCGGCCGAGCTCGAGCACGGTCGCGGCGTCCTCGCCGAGGTCCTTCACGACGCGGTCGGCGTCCTCGTCTCCCTCCATCGCCTCTGCGTTGTCCCGCGCCTCGTAGAGGCGTGAGACCATGGCGAGGGCGTCGCCGAGGGCGTCCGCGCTCCACGGGAGCGGTGAGCGGTAGTGGTTCTGCAGGTAGTAGAGCCTGAGCGCCTGGGCCGGGAACTCGGAGAGGGCGTCCTGCACGTTGATGACGTTCCCGAGGCTCTTCCCCATCTTCTGGCCGCCCGTCATCGTGAGGAGGCCGTTGTGGAGCCAGTTCCGGACGTAGGGCGCGCCGTGGGCGCACTCGGACTGCGCGACCTCGTTCTCGTGGTGCGGGAACACGAGGTCGAGGCCGCCGCCGTGGATGTCCACGGTGACGCCGAGGTGCTCCCAGGCCATGGCAGAGCACTCGATGTGCCACCCAGGGCGGCCGTCGCCCCAGGGGCTCGGCCAGGCGGGCTCACCTGGCTTCGCGGCCTTCCAGAGCGCGAAGTCGGCGGGGGCGCGCTTGCCATCCTCGGCGGCGTCGGCGGAGCGGAGCTCCTCGACCTTCTGGCCGGAGAGCTTGCCGTAGCCCTCGCACGTCGCGACGGCGAACCAGACGTTCCCGTCGACGACATAGGCGTGCCCGCGGTCGACGAGCTTCCCGATGAGCGCGGTGATGCTCTCGATGGACGTCGAGACCTGAGGCTCGTGGTCGGGCGCGACGAGACCGAGCGCGGCGGCGTCTTCGCGGAACGCGTCGATGTAGCGCTGCGACAGGGCCATCGGGTCCTCGCCGAGCTCGTTCGCCCGGCGGATGATCTTGTCGTCCACGTCGGTGAAGTTGCGGACGAAGTTCACCTCCCAGCCGCGGTGCCGGAGGTAGCGCACGAACGCGTCGAAGACGACCATGGCGCGCGCGTGCCCGACGTGGCAGCGGTCGTACACCGTCATCCCGCAGACATAGAGGCTGACCTTGCCGGCCTCGATGGGCTCGAAGTCCACGACCTGTCGCGAGAGCGTGTTGTAGAGGCGAATCGGAGCTGGCATGTGATCCTCGACGGTCTTGGGCCCGGCAGGTGGCCGGTGACTAGGGGCGAGACGGTGGCGGCGGGACCGGGCTCAGGGCTCCGTGCGAGGCCCTGGGGGCTCGGTCTCGGTGCGCTCGGGGAGACACCCGCATCGCTCGCAGCCATCATCCGCCGTGTCACAGACGAAGCGGAAGCCCGGCGAACAGAAGTCGAGCGGGTGGTAGTCCTTGCAGCCATCCGCCACAGCGGGTGACGAGGCGCAGGCGCCGACGAGGAGGGCAACGGCCAGGACGAGGCTCGCGAGTCCCATCCGCCGCGAACGGCTCGAGACTTTGGCCCGTCGGGCGCGCGACACTCCCGCCATCATGGGTCTCCTGCACCGCCGGCCGCGTTCCGCGCGGCCTCGACGAGGCATTGATACACCGATCGACGGTGAAAGGCCACGTCCGCAACCCGCCCGGTTGCACGCGGCGCCGAGCGCGGCAGGGAGCCGGCGAAGGCAGCCGTAGCGCCCTTCCCGCCCGGGTCCTTCCGGCCCGCCACGCGTCGGGGATGGGACCGAAGAGACGCTGAGGTCTCGCGAGGGCCACGGTCGCGCCAAGAGGTCCGGACCCAGAAAAAGAAGAAGCCCCGTGGGTTTCCCCACGGGGCTTCAGAGAATCCGGCAGCGACCTACTCTCCCACAGAGGAATCCCTGCAGTACCATCGGCGCGCGAGGTCTTAACTTCCGAGTTCGGGATGAGATCGGGTGTGGCCCCTCGGCTATAGCCACCGGAAAGCGAAAACTGTTGGATATTTGAGCGAGTCGCCGAGCCGACCAGGTGGCCGGCAGGGCTGAAGAGCGTCTCGAGCGTTGAACACCGGTGAAGAGTGCGTGGGAAGGGACAAGGCGAATGGTCAAGCCTCACGGCCTATTAGTACTGGTAAGCTAAACGCCTTTTCCGACGCTTACACACCCAGCCTATCAACCTTGTAGTCTTCAAGGGGCCTTCAGGAGGCATAAGCCTCGGGAGTTCTCATCTTGAGGTCGGCTTCCCGCTTAGATGCTTTCAGCGGTTATCCGATCCCGACGTAGCTACCCAGCCGTGCCTCTGGCGAGACAACTGGAGCACCAGTGGTCGGTCCATCCCGGTCCTCTCGTACTAGGGACAGCTCCTCTCAAAACTCCTGCGCCCACGGCGGATAGGGACCGAACTGTCTCACGACGTTCTAAACCCAGCTCGCGTACCGCTTTAATTGGCGAACAGCCAAACCCTTGGGACCTGCTCCAGCCCCAGGATGCGATGAGCCGACATCGAGGTGCCAAACCTCCCCGTCGATGTGAACTCTTGGGGAGATCAGCCTGTTATCCCCGGAGTACCTTTTATCCGTTAAGCGACGGCCCTTCCACGTGGAACCGCCGGATCACTAAGACCTGCTTTCGCACCTGCTCGACTTGTAGGTCTCGCAGTCAAGCTCCCTTATGCCTTTGCACTCTACCGCTGGTTTCCAATCAGCGTGAGGGAACCTTTGCACGCCTCCGTTACTCTTTGGGAGGCGACCGCCCCAGTCAAACTACCCACCAGGCAGTGTTCCTGGCGTGGATATACACGCCGAGGTTAGGCATCCAGGCTAGCCAGGGTGGTATTTCAAGGTTGGCTCCACCGAGACTGGCGTCCCAGCTTCACAGCCTCCCACCTATCCTACACAGACTAACCCGAAGACCACTGCCAAGTTGTAGTAAAGGTTCACGGGGTCTTTCCGTCCTGCCGCGGGAACCCGGCATCATCACCGAGAATTCAATTTCACTGAGTCCCTGGTTGAGACAGTGGGGAAGTCGTTACGCCATTCGTGCAGGTCGGAACTTACCCGACAAGGAATTTCGCTACCTTAGGACCGTTATAGTTACGGCCGCCGTTTACCGGGGCTTCGATTCAATGCTTCACCTTGCGGCTGACATCTCCTCTTAACCTTCCGGCACCGGGCAGGCGTCAGTCCGTATACGTCGTCTTACGACTTCGCACAGACCTGTGTTTTTAGTAAACAGTCGCTACCCCCGCTTCGCTGCGACCTCCGCTGACTCCCCGAGCAAGTCGGTTCACCTTGGAGGCACACCTTTTCCCGAAGTTACGGTGTTAATTTGCCTAGTTCCTTAACCAGGGTTCTCTCAAGCGCCTTGGGATACTCTCCCCTGCGTACCTGTGTCGGTTTGCGGTACGGACAGCCTGCATTCTCGACCCGCAGCTTTTCTAGGAAGCATGGAGTCACTCAGTTTGGCTTTCCACGTGGTGGTCCGCCACTCATCACCTCTCGGTATTGACCCCCCGTTTGTCCGTCACGGTCCTAGGGGATCTACCTACGGGCTTGAACCGGTAGCCAATATCCGGCTGAGCTATCCTTCTCCGTCCCTGCTGGCTTCAACAAATACAAGCTGGTTCAGGAATATTAACCTGATTTCCATCACCTACGCCAATTGGCCTCGGCTTAGGGACCCGACTAACCCTGGGCGGACGAGCCTTGCCCAGGAAACCTTACGCTTCCGGCGAGCGGGTTTCGCACCCGCTTATTCGCTACTCATGTCGGCATCTTCTCTTCTAGAAGCTCCACACGTCCTTGTCGGTCGTGCTTCGACGCCGCTAGAATGCTCCCCTACCGCTCTTGCAAAGCAAGAACCCGCAGCTTCGGTGACATGCTTGAGCCCCGTTATATTTTCCGCGCAGATTCACTAGACCAGTGAGCTATTACGCTTTCTTTAAAGGGTGGCTGCTTCTAAGCCAACCTCCTGGTTGTCAATGCGCTTCCACAACGTTTACCACTTAGCATGTGCTTGGGGACCTTAGCTGGCGATCTGGGCTGTTTCCTTTTGTCCGCGGACGTTATCACCCACAGGCTGACTCCCGAGCTGTACTCATCGGCATTCGGAGTTTGATTGGGTTTGGTAACCTGGTGGGGCCCCTAGCCCAGTCAGTGCTCTACCTCCGATGGTAATACTCGAGGCTATACCTAAATATATTTCGGGGAGAACCAGCTATTTCGAGGTTTGATTAGCCTTTCACCCCTACCCACAGCTCATCCCCCAAATTTTCAACTTTGGTGGGTTCGGGCCTCCACGCGATTTTACTCGCGCTTCACCCTGGCCATGGGTAGATCACCTCGTTTCGGGTCTACTCCACGCGACTTGTCGCCGGTTAAGACTCGCTTTCGCTTCGCCTACGCATCACTGCTTAAGCTTGCCACGTAAAGTAACTCGCCGACTCATTATGCAAAAGGCACGCGGTCGTACTGGTCGAAACCATAGTACTTCCACTGCTTGTAGACTTTCGGTTTCAGGTACTATTTCACTCCCCTCGCTGGGGTGCTTTTCACCTTTCCCTCACGGTACTGGTTCGCTATCGGTCACCGGGTAGTACTTAGCCTTGGAAGGTGGTCCTCCCTTATTCAGACGGGGTTTCACGTGTCCCGTCCTACTCGGGGTCGTGCTCGGCGCTCTCGAACTTTCGCATACGGGGCTTTCACCCTCTCTGGCCCGACTTTCCAGACGGTTCCGCTAGTTCTGAAGCTACCTTTGTCGCACGCCCGCACCCCGCAGGACCGTGGTCCTACGGTTTGGGCTGGTCCCCGTTCGCTCGCCGCTACTAGGGGAGTCGCATGTTGCTTTCCTTTCCTGCAGGTACTGAGATGTTTCAGTTCCCCACGTTTGCCCCTCTTTCGAGGTGACGGGCGATTAAGCCCGCCGGGTTGCCCCATTCGGAAATCTCCGGATCAA
>JACKFA010000006.1:0-432500 GCA_020632715.1 Deltaproteobacteria bacterium | reverse complement strand
TCGTGAACTTCCCGACCCGGTTCTACGGCGTCGTGAACCTCACCTACATGGGGCTCGGCGGGAGCGGCGCCGCGATCGACGACACCGAGATCGATCGCAGCTGGATCTCGTGGTCCTTCGGGCTGCGCACGCTGACGCCCATCGCGCCGCGCCTGCGGCTCCTCCTCGAGCTCGATCTGGGGCGCGCGAGCGTCTCGAGCACCGCCAACGTGCGGCGCGGACGCGAGATCTATCGGAACGAGGACGACTCCTTCCTGATCGAGCTCGGCGCCGGGCTGCAGTACCGGTTCAACCTCTACTTCTCGCTGGGCGCCCGCGTCGACGCGTCCATCCCGACCTCGTTCGAGGCGTACGATCCTATCAGCGAGATCGCGGGGGTCCCGTCCGAGCGCGCGGGCACGGTGAGCCCGTCCTTCCTGATCTCGGCTACCCTCCACCTGTAGCCGCGCGCCCCGATCGCCGCCGGGAAAGGAGACAACTCCATGAAACCCAACATGATCGCGCGACGGATCGTCATCCTGATCGTCGGGATCGGCGCCATGACCGGCTTCGGTGTCCGATCGCACACCGGCCGCGCCGCGTCGTGGGAGCGCGCCGTCTTCAAGGGGCCCGCGCGGACCTCGCTCAAGGTCTGGCTGACGCTCCCGGAGGACGAGGCGCCGGCCCAGGCGGTCGACGTCTACGCAGGCGGCACCTACGCGACCGCGCTCTCCGAGTTCAAGGATGGCGTCCTCCTGCGCACGGGCTTCGCGCTCCCTCCCGACTCCGATCAGGCCGTGCTCAAGCTCGATCTCGATCGGCTGAAGAGCCGCGTCGCCTGGGACGGTGACGATCGCGATCACATGAAGGCACGCTTCTACCTCGTCTCGAAGGACGGGAAGGCCACCGTGTTCGACGGCGAGCCCGTGAGCGGCCAGATCGCGCTCGAGAAGGTCGTCTTCGGCAACGGCGTCGTCGGGTTCCGCGTCCGCGGCACGCTCGAGTTCGCCGATCCCGGCGTCGACGAGGCCCTCGACACCGCCGACGACCTGATCGCCGAGATCGACGTGCTCTTCGAGACGTCGCCCGCCCCCGAGGAGATCGCGGCCGACGCGACGCAGCAGTCGCCCCTCCCGGCCGTGCCCGTCTGCGACTGGCCGTACTGCTACGAGGACGACACCTACTACTACGACCCCTACTACAACGGCAGCTGCGGGGCCTCCGACGGGGACTACGGCACCTACGACGACGGGAGCGGCGGCGGCTGCGAGGGCGACACCGTCGACGATCCGCCGGACTACAGCTGGGACGACGGCGGCGACTGGAGCGACACGAGCGACATCACGGACTCCGGATCGTCCGACGGCTGCGGCGACGGGAGCGACGACTACGACTCGAGCGGCTGCGGCGACAGCTCCTCCGACAGCTCGTCCGACGGCTGCGACGGGTCGAGCAGCGGTAGCTCCTCCGAGGGCTGCGGTGACTCCGGCAGCAGCGCGAGCGGGTGCGGCGGGAGCAGCGGCGGGAGCGGATGCGGCGGCTGCAGCGGCGACACGCTCGAGCGCGCTCCGGAGGACGGGGACGGTGGCGGCACGCCCGAGCGCGTCCTCGAGGGCGGCCTCGGCTGGCTCCTGATCATGGGCCTCGCCGGCGCCGTCGTCGCGCTCCATCGGCGCGAGGATTGAGCCGGCTCGCGGGGGCGCGGGCCGCGGCGCGTTGACACGGGCGGAGCCCGATCACTAGCTTAGCGCGGTAGCCGCTCCCGGAGAGACCATGAGGATCCCCGCTCAGATCGCCCTCGTCACGACACTCCTGCTCTCGACCGCCCTCGCCTCCTGCGGGGACAGCGGCACGAAGGGCGAGGAGGACACGCTCACCGTGCTCGAAGACGGCGCCGTCGTCGACGACACCGGCGACATCGTCCAGCCCGAGAACCCGTGGGCCGCGCCGGCCGAGACCGGCGGCTTCGAGGTCCTCTTCGACTACCGGCCGCGGATCGCGACGACCCCTCCGACCGCCAACGACCTCTGGATGATGGACGCCGACGGCAAGAACCAGGTCGCCCTGACCGAGTTCTCCGGGCTCAAGGACCTCGATCCGCCGCTGTCGTGCGACCTCGGCTGCTTCGTGAGCCCCGATCTCAAGTGGATCGCCGTCGCCACGGGGCAGTCGCCGGACACCGGCGGCTTCGACCTCGTGCTCGGGAAGTTCAACTCCGAGCTCCAGGTCGCCGTCTTCAAGGGCGTCACGCTCTCCGACGTCATCGACTTCAAGTTCGCGGGCGATCGGATGTTCTACTCCACGCCCAAGGACTGCACCGGCCCGAGCTGCATCTACCAGTTCCAGGTCGTCGAGCTCGGCGAGAACGTGAACGTCAAGACGCCGTTCCTCGAGTTCCCGCCGGCGAACGTCCTCGCCGACAGCACCTACAAGGGCCACTTCAAGGTGAGCGCCGACGGGAAGAACCTCGTCATGCTCCAGACCACGATCCGGAGCGTGGCCGTCTACCTCTGGCGCGACGGCACCGGCCTCGTGCAGCTCGACTTCATCTGCAAGTACGGCACGCAGGGCGACTGCACCGGCACCGGCAGCGAGTACTCCGATCTCGACCCCGTCGCGATCTCGCCCGACAGCCGCTGGATCGTGTTCTTCACGTTCAGCGATCGGTGGCAGCGCGCGCGCGTCTACGACACGCAGAACCCCGACAGCATCTCGCTCGCCACGTTCGCGAGCGTCCCGGCGGGCGTCTACATCGAGAAGGCGTGCGACGCGGGCGTCCTCGCCGACTGGCAGTGGCAGCGCGTCCGCGCGAACCCGACCTTCACGCCGGACGGGAAGGAGCTCCTCTTCCTCGCCGAGAACGCCTGCCCCGTGAACGGGCAGCAGCCCGAGAAGCCGGCGACGAACCTCCTCCGCGTGAAGTTCGCGACGCTGCAGTCCGGCAAGACCCTCGTCGAGAGCGACGTCTTCAACGTCACGGAGAACCCGACCGGCAACGTCACCGCCAACAAGCGCGTCACCGCGTTCGATCTGAGCCCCGACGGCGCCACGATCATCTTCACCGCCACCCCGACCCTCACGCAGGGCGGCGCCACGATCGGCGACGGCGACGCCCGCCAGCGCAACGATCGCGAGGTCTATCGCGTGCGCCTCGACGGCGAGAACCTGCAGCAGCTCACGAACAACATCACCGCCCTCGCCGAGTCGCCGCAGATCGTCGTGCGCTGATCGGGGCGCGAGGACGGCGCGAACACCGTCGCCGCCCTCCCCTCCCGCGACGACAAAGGCCCGGCCGACGTCTCCGTCGACCGGGCCTTCGTGCTCTCGACGCCGAGAGGGATCAGCCGCGCGCGGCCTTCACCTTCTGGATGAACTCGGGCAGCACCGCGAAGGCGTCCGCCACGAGGCCGTAGTCCGCGATCTGGAAGATCGGGGCGTCCGGGTCCTTGTTGATCGCGACGATCGTCTTCGAGTTCTTCATGCCGGCGAGGTGCTGGATCGCGCCCGAGATCGCGACCGCCACGTAGAGCTTCGGCGCCACGACCTTGCCGGTCTGCCCGACCTGCATGTCGTTCGGGACCTCCTCCCACGAGTCGACCACCGCGCGGGTCGCGCCGATCGCCGCGCCGAGGGCGTCCGCGAGCGGGTTCATGACCTCCCAGAAGGTCTTCCCGTCCTTGAGACCGCGCCCGCCGGACACGACGATGTCCGCCTCGGTGAGCTCGGGCCGCTCGGACTCCGTGCCGTCGAAGCTCACGAAGCGCGCGCCGCCGCCGCCGGCCTCGACCGAGACCGTCTCGACCGGGCTCTGCCCGCCCGACGGCGAGGCGGCGTCGAACTCCGCCGTCCGCACGCTGATGACGACCTTCGGCGTCTTCGCGCGCACCGTCGCGATCACGTTGCCGGCGTACATCGGCCGCTTGTAGAGGAGGTCGGCCCCGTCGCCCGCGAGGGCCGTGCAGTCCGCCACCATGCCGGCGCCGAGCGCCGCCGCCACGCGCGGCAGCAGGTCCTTGCCGAAGGTGCCCGCCGTCGAGATGACGAAGCTCGCGCCGGACTTCTCGGCGAGCGCCTTCACGGCGACCGTGTAGGGCTCGGCGAGGTAGTGCGCGAACCCGCCGCCGTCGACCTTGTAGATCGCCCCCGCGCCGAAGCCCTGGAGCCCGGACACGACGCCGTCGACGCCGCTGCCGATCACGCCGACGTCGAAGCCGCCGCCGACGCGCGCCGCGATCTGCTGCGCGAGGTTGATTGCCGAGAGCGTGCCCTTCTTGAGGGCGCCGTCCACCTGCTCCGCGATGACCAGGATCTTTGCCATGTTGCGTCCTCCGTATTCCTGGCTCAGAGAGCCCGGGCCTCGTTCTTGAGCTTCTCGACGAGCGCGTCGACCGAACCGACGATCTCGCCACCCTTGCGCTTCGGCGGCTCCTCGAGGCTCACCACCTCGATCTTGAGCGCCGTGTCCTCGATCTCGAGATCGTCGAGATCGAGCTCCTCGATCTCCTTCTTGCGCGCCTTCATGATGTCCGGGAGCTTCGCGTAGCGCGGCGTGTTCAGGCGGAGGTCCGCCGTGATCACCGCCGGGAGCTTCACCGCGAGCGTCTCGAGGCCGCCGTCGACCTCGCGCGTGACCGTGGCCTCGCCGGCGTCCTCGTCGACCTCGACCTCCGAGGCGAAGCACGCCTGCGGGAGCCCGAGGTACTGCGCCGTGAGCTGGCCGACCTGGTTGTTGTCGCCGTCGACGGCCTGCTTGCCGAAGATGAAGAGGTCGACGTCCTCCTCCTCCTTGTAGACCGCGGCGAAGATGCGCGCGGCGAGGTCGCTGTCGAGGGCCTTGTCCTCGATCTCGACGCGTACCGCGCGGTCGGCGCCCATCGCGAGGCCGGCGCGGATCGTCTGCGTGATGTCCTCGCCGCCGAGGGAGACGAGGACCACCTCGCCGTCGTGCTCCTCCTTCAGGCGGAGGGCCTCCTCGAGCGCGTTCTCGCAGAACGGGTTGGCCTTGTACTCGACGGACTCGGTGTCGACGGCCGTCTTGTCGGCCGTGAGCTTGATGCGGGCGTCAGGATCGATGACGCGCTTGAATGCCACGAGGATCTTCACGGCTTACCTCCACTGCTCGGCGTCGATGTTGGCCTCGTCTGGAGGCCGGTCAGGAACAACTCGGTCGTGTGCGCGCAGGTGTCGCTGAGCGACGACTGCCGCTTGCCCATCGCCCACTCGAGGGCGAGCTCGTCGATGGCGCCGAAGATGGCGCGGGCCGTGAGGCGTGGGCTCAGCGTGCGCGTGAAGGCGCCCGCGTCCTGCCCCTCCTCGATGATCTTCGCGATCATCCCGAGGTAGCGCCCGAACGGCTTCATGTCCGTGCTGCGCATGAACTTGCTCGACTGGCGCAGCTCGACGGTGATGACCTCGGCCAGGGCGCGGCTCTCCGCGACCGAGAGGAAGTGGGTCTCCGCGAAGACGCGGAGCTTCTCGACCGGGTCCTCGAGGCCTTCCTGGGCCTCCTCCTGGCGGCGGAGGATCTCGTCCATCGAGTCGATGAAGACCTGGATGAGGATGTCTTCCTTGTTCTTGAAGTACAGGTAGATCGTGCCGTCCGCGACCCCTGCCTCCTTGGCGACCTGAGACACCTTGGAGTTGTAGAAGCCGTACTGCGCGAACACCTTCACCGCTGCATCCAGGATGCGTCGGCGCTTGTCCGGCTCGGTCATCGCCCGTTCCGCCTGTGAATGAGCCGCCATTCAGGCGGGACGCTAGGACAGCGAGGGACCCGAGTCAAGGGTTTCGCATGCTTGGGCGCCGGCCGTCCTTGACTACGCGCGAGGCTGTCCCGAGAATGCCCGAGCGCTCGGGCCGGTGCCCCGCACCACCCAGGGCTCCCTCCAGGGAACGCTTCCAGGCAGGATCGATGGCGGACGACGCGAGCGGCGGCACCGGAACGGCGGAAGGCGAGCCGCTGCGCGTGCTCGTCGTCGAGGAGGACCGCGTCGAGGGCGGGATGCTCGCGTTCCACCTGCGCCGCGAGGGGCTGATCGTCATGCTCATGGCGAGCGAGGACGAGGCCGTGGACGCCGTCGCGTGGGCCCCGCCGGACGCGCTCGTCGTGTCGGCGCGCGGGAAGGACCTCGGCGGGCTGCGGGTCGTGCGCGCGCTGAGCGGGACGCCGGTGAGCGTGTTCCTCGCGAGCGACGGCCCGCTGTCGATGGACGCCGAGCTCGAGGCGCTGCGGCTCGGCGTGGCCGACCACTTCACGAAGCCGCTCGATCCCGCGCTCCTCGCGAAGCGGATCGCCGAGCGCCCGCGGCTCGCGGCGCGCGGGTCGCTCGCGGATCTGCCGGACGAGGGGATCTCCGGCGACCTCGCGCTCCACGACGTGATGCACCTCCTGCAGCTCTGCCACCGGCACCGCATGAACGCGCGCCTCCACGTCGAGCTCGACGGGGACTGGGGCGTCATGCTCGTGCGCCACGGCGAGCTCATCGACGCCGAGTCGCCGTCGTCGACCGGGCGCGAGGCCGTGTTCGCGGCGATCCGGCGGGCGAAGGGCGCGTTCGTGCTGTTCCCGCTCGCGCTCGACGCCGACGAGCTGTCGCGGGAGGACGTGATCCGGGCGGACCTCGCGACCGTGTTCACCGAGGCGCTCGGCCGCCCCGAGCCGCGCACCGTGCGCGCGGAGCCGGTGGAGGTCGAGGTCAGCCACCCCGAGTCGCCGCGCGGGCCGCTCAGCAAGCGCGGCCCGCGGCCGCGGACGTCGCCGGCGAACGACACCCTCGAGTACCACGCGGCGCCGCCCGGCGCGGCGCCGACCGGTGAGAAGCCGCGCGTGAAGCGGCAGGTCGGGGTGCCGACGGTCGAGCCGGAGGCGCCGAAGGCGGCGGAGCACCCGACCGAGGAGAAGATCGGCGCGCCGGCGCCACGCGTGGCCGTGCGGACGCCGCTGCCGGAGCCCGCGCCCGAGCCGGAGCCAGAGGCCGAGGTCGAGATCGAGGTCGAGGTCGCCCCGACCGACGTCGAGACGATGCTCGAGGTCGAGAGCGCGGTCGCGGCCGAGCAGGTCGTCGAGACGGTGCGCGACGAGCCGCCGTTCGTGCCGCTCACCGACCAGGACATCATCGAGACGCTCCCGGCCTCGGCGGAGGTCTCACCGCCGACGGATCGCTCGGCGCTCGCCGGCGCTGAGCTCCGCCGGCGCGTCGCGGCGGACACCGGCGAGCGCACCGTCCTGAGCACGCCGAAGGCCCCGGAGCCCGCGCCCGCCGCGGTCGTCGCGCAGGCGGCGCCCGCGACGTCCGAGAGCGCGCGGGTCATGCGGAGCCAGCTCCCGGCCGACGAACCCGAGCTCGACGAGCCGACGGATCTGAGCGCCAAGAGCCCGGTGCGTGCCGGCGCGCGCGTGCGGCGCCCGCCGACGGGGCGCTTCGACATCGGCGACCCCAACATCCCGCCGGAGGTCACGGCCGTCGAGGCGCCGACGATCGACGGGGGCGCGTCGCCCGTGCGCGGGGAGGCGGTTCGGGCCGAGCCGCCGCCGCCGGTGGGACGGCCCTTCCCGTGGCTCGTGGCGGCGCTCGGCGTCGTGCTCGCGGCCGTCACGATCTTCGTGGTCGCGAAGCTCGCGACGAAGGAGCCCGCGCCGCCGCCGGCTCCGTCGCAGGTGGCGCCGACGCTGAGCGCGGAGGAGGAGGCGCAGGTGCGCTTCGGCGAGGCCGTCATGGCCCTCGACGCCGGCGACGACGCCAAGGCGGAGAAGCTCCTGACCGCCCTCCTCGAGGGAGGGAACAACAGCGACGGCGTCATGGCCGGCCTCGTGCGGCTGTACGTCGCGGACGGGCGCCTCAAGGAGGCCGAGCAGCTCCTCGGGGCGCTCGGGCGGCAGCGCCCTGAGGACGCGCGGGTGCAGGCGCTCCTCGGCGTCGTGATGACGCGCCGCGGGCAGCCGGAGGAGGCGGCGCGCGCGTTCGCCCGGGCGCGGGAGCTCGCGCCGGCCGGGCCCCTCGCGGACCGCCTCGAGGCCCTGACCCGGCCGTCCGCGCCGCCGCCGGAGCCCGACTCCGAGCCGTCGCCCGCGCCGTGATGGGCCGGTGACGCGATGATCCTCGGGATCGAGAGCTCCTGCGACGAGACCGCGGCGGCCGTCGTGACGCGCGGCGGCGAGGTGCGGTCGAGCGTCGTCGCGAGCCAGGTGCCGATCCACGCGCGCTTCGGCGGCGTCGTGCCCGAGCTCGCGAGCCGGAACCACCTGCTCGCGGCGGAGCCCGTCGTGCAGCAGGCGCTCGCCGACGCCGGGGTCGCCCTCGACGACATCGAGGCCGTCGCCGTCACCGCGGGGCCCGGGCTCTCGGGGTGCCTGCTCGTCGGGTTGCAGGTCGCGAAGGCGCTCGCGTGGTCGCGCGGGATCCCGCTCGTCGCGGTCGATCACATCGACGCCCACGTCCACGCGCCCTTCCTGCGCGACGCCGAGGGCGCGGGCCCCGGCGAGCTCGCGTTCCCCTACGTCGCGCTCGCCGTGAGCGGCGGGCACACGAGCGTGTATCGCGTCGACGGTCCGGGGCAGACGACCGTGCTCGGGCAGACCCTCGACGACGCCGCGGGCGAGGCGTTCGACAAGGTCGCGAAGATGATGGGTCTGCCCTACCCGGGCGGCGTCTACATCGACCGGCTCGCGAAGACCGCGACCGCGCCGGAGCGGTTCGATCTGCCGCGGCCGATGCTCTCGCGCGGGCTCGACTTCTCCTTCTCCGGGCTCAAGACCGCCGTCCGGCACGCCCTCGACGACCTCGACGACGCCGCGCGCGCCGACGACGGCGTGATGGCGGACCTCGCCGCGGCCGCGCAGGAGGCGATCGTCGACGTGCTCGTCGCGAAGGCGCTGCGCGCGTGCGAGGAGAGCGGGATCGCGCGGCTCGTGGTGGCGGGGGGGGTCGCGAGCAACTCCCGGCTCCGCGAGCGCCTCACGGCGGCCGCGGCGAAGGCGCGGATCGCCGCCTGGGTGACCCCCGGGCGCTACTGCACCGACAACGCCGCGATGGTCGCGGGCCTCGGCGGCGCGTTGCTCGAGCAGGGACAGGGGCTCCGCGGGCGGAGCTCCTCGCGCTCGACATCTACACGACCAAGAGGCCGCCGCGATGAAGGCCGACAAGCGCCTCGGGCAGCACTTCCTGCGCGATCCGCACGTGCTGCGGGAGATCGTGGCCATCGCCGACCCCGGGCGCAGCGCGGGCGTCCTCGAGATCGGCCCCGGCGAGGGCGCGCTCACCGCGTTCCTCGCCCGCGAGGGCGTCCCGGTGGTGGCGCTCGAGAAGGACGAGCGGGCGATCGCGGAGCTCGGCGAGCGGCTCCCGGGCGGCGATGTGAACGTCGTTCACGGAGACGCGCTCACGGCGGATCTCGCGGCGCTCCTGCCGCCGCCTGTCGGGGGCGGCTGCCGGTCGTCGTCGGGAACCTGCCCTACAACGTCGGGAGCGCGATCTATCGGCGCCTGCTCGAGCTGCGGGGGAAGGTCGCGCGCATCGTGCTGATGCTCCAGAAGGAGGTCGCCGAGCGGATCGTCGCGACCGCAGGCGGGCGCGCCTATGGGATCCCGTCGGTCACGACCGCGATGACCGCGGACGCCTGGATCGTGCTCGACGTGCCGCCGTCCGCGTTCGCGCCGCGGCCGAAGGTGAGCTCGTCGGTGATCCTCGTCGAGCTGCGCGACACGCCGCTCGTCGCCGGCGAGGAGCTCGAGCGCTTCGAGCGCTTCCTCCAGCGCGCCTTTCAGGGCCGGCGGAAGACGCTCCAGAACGCGCTCGACGTCGCGCCCGAGGTGCTCGCCGCGCAGGGGGTCGATCCGCAGGCGCGCGCCGAGCAGATCGCCCCCGAGGCGCTCCTCGCGTTGTTCCGGAGCGGCGTCGTCGAGGTGTAGGCGCGGCTTCTGGCGGTGCGCGCGCTACTCGGCCGTCGGCGTGACGCTGCCGTCGTCGTCGCAGAAGCCGTGCGGGCCGAAGTCCTTCACGCAACGGTAGCCGTCGCGGCAGTCCGACTTGCTCTCGCACGGCGCCATGCAATAGGAGACGTCCTCGGTGAAGCGGATGCAGATCCCCTCGTCGGGGCAGGTCCGGTCGAGGCAGTCGCGCACGGTGCAGTAGCCGTCCGGGAGGGACTGCTCGCAGTACATCTGCGAGCCGCAGTCGGCGCTGGTCTCGCAGGAGTCACCGACGAGGTTCGAGCACGCGGGGGCCGCGAGGAGGAGGAGCGCCACGGCAGCCAGGGCGGCCATCGGCGCGCGGCGGAGCGCGGCTCGGAGTCGTGCTTTCACGGGCGGTTCCTCGGGCGGGTCGTACGCATCGGTCGGGGGAAGCGCGTAGCACAAAGTGCCCGAGGCGGGAAAGAAGAACGGCGGGAGAGGTGCCTCGGGGGCGGGCCGCGGCGCGATCTCACGGGACGCCGCGCTGGCGGCCGAGGACGGCGAGGCGCGAGAGCTCGACGGCGGCGCGGACGAGCGAGAAGCCGACGAGGATGTGCAGGATGCCGGCGAGGTAGTCCTTCTGCGCGAACAAGTCGCCCGTCTCTGCGAAGAACCAGAGGCAGGCGGCGAAGAGGACCCCGGCGAAGACGAGGAGGACGGCGCTCTTCACGACACCCCCGAGAGGTACCAGAGGACGAGGAGCAGCACCGACACGACCACCGCGACCGCGGTGAGGGCCGTGCTGCGACGCGAGACGCGGCGGCGGACGAGGAGACGCGCGCGGTAGCGGGCGGCAGACGCGGGCTCGAGCACGACGCCGCCGAGGTCGGCGGCCACCCAGCGGCCGGCGACCACGAACGCGACGACCACGCCGATGACGAGGATGAGGTTCGCCGAGACGACGTCGGTGTCCGGCGAGCGGGTCGCGGCGAGCGCGAAGGCGCCGAACACGCCGACGGAGAGCGCGTGGGCGAGGAGGACGAGCGCGTGCGGGCCGGGGCGACGCGGGGCGCCGGGGGGGCGGAGCGCGGCGCGGCCGGAGGGCCAGAGGAGCGACAGGAACCAGGCGACGCCGAGGAGGGCGACGGCCGCGAGCGCGACGAAGCCGGAGAGGCCGGTGTAGAGGGAGCGGTCGGAGAGCGCCGGGACGGCGACGAGCGCCGGGAGGTGCGCGACGGGCCAGGCGAAGAGCCCGGCCCAGAGCGGGCCGCGGCCGGCCGCGGCGAGCAGGACGGCGAACGGGAGGGCGACGAGGGCCCACGCGACGGCGTCGAGGTGGACGCCGAGCCAGCTCACGGCGTGCAGGGCGGGCACGACGAGGAGGAGCGTCGTGAAGATGGCGCCGACGCCGAGCTGGAGGGCGACCCTCATGGCGGACCATGGTACGCGGGCGCGGGCGGGGTTGCCAGACGCATCGAGGCCGGCTGGGGCATGACGCGCTGCGTCTTTATCCGGGGCGGCCCGTGTGTTAACACGCGGCCGGTGGTCGGGCGGCGCGCTGCGCGGCGCGAGCGCCAGGCCCAAGCGGGCGATCCCCCGCCCGACGCGACCAGGAGCGACATGGCGACGCAGATGGAGCTCTCGACCAGCCTGACGGTGTCGGATCTCCGGCACGCCTACGAGATCGCGCTCGCCACGCGCGCGCAGATCGTGACGTGCATGGCGATGAAGACGCGCGGCGAGGGGGTCGAGTTCTGGATCGGCGGGCCGGGCGAGGAGGTGCACGGGACGGCGACCGCGCTCGCCCTGCACCACGCGGTGCGCCTCGGGTCGCCGCCGGGCGAGGTGGCGCTCTTCTGCCACTACCGGAGCGACGCGCTCGCGGCGATGACGACGTCGCTCGTCGGGGACGACGAGTTCGTGCTCGACTACTTCCGGCAGGCGCTGTCGCGCACGACCGACCCGCACTCGGGCGGGCGGCAGATGGTCATGCACATGTGCCGGCCGGAGCACGGGATCTGGCCGATGCAGAGCCCGGTCGGGATGCAGCTCGGGAAGGCGGCGGGCTACGCGCGCGGGCTCCAGCTCCTCGACAAGCGCGGGATCGCCGTGGCCGTCGTCGGCGACGGGACGACCGGCGAGAGCGACTTCCACGAGGCCATGATGGCCGCGAGCCTGTGGCAGCTGCCGATGCTCGTGATCGTGACCGACAACCGCGTCGCCATCAGCGTGCAGCCCGAGGACGGGCGCGGGATCCGCGACTACGCGAAGTACGCGGAGGCGTTCGGCGCGGCCGCGTTCACGTGCGACGGGCACGACTTCGAAGACACCTACGAGGTGACGCGGCGCGCGGTCGAGACGGTGCTCAACGAGGGGCGCAGCGCGCTGCTCGTGGCGTCCGTGCCGCGGCTCATGGGGCACTCGAGCTCATCGGGTGGGCAGTTCGACTACGACGAGCGCGACCCGCTCCTCGAGTTCGGGCAGCTCCTCGTCGAGCGTGGGGTACTGCCGGCGAGCGCGATCTTCCGGCGCGGCGAGGTCGACCGACGGAAGAGCTACTTCGACGTGCACCAGCTCGGCGCGATCATGGAGCAGACGCTCGACAAGGTGCGCGCGGCGTGGACGCAGGCGCGCTCGGAGCCGATCCCGACGGCGAGCACCGATGACCTGTGGCGGCACGCGCACCCGCCGTTCCCGGATGTCGACGAGCCGGCGGTCGACCCGATGTCGACGACGCGGGTGCAGATCAACGAGGCGCTGAACCTCGCGCTCGACCGGACGCTCGCGGCCGGGAACGCCGTGATCTGGGGGCAGGACGTCGGGCACCGGGGCGGCGTCTTCAAGGTGACGAACCGGCTCATCGAGAAGTACCCACGGCTCGTGCGCGACGCGCCGATCAACGAGCCGATGATCGTCGGGACGGCGGTCGGGGCGGCGCTTCATCGAGAGCTGAAGCTCATCCCCGAGATCCAGTTCGGCGACTACACGCTCAACTGCCTGCACTGGTTCGTGCACCTCGGGAACCTCTACTGGACGACGAACGGGCAGACGCCGGTCAACGTGACGATCCGGACGCCGGTCGACCCCGTGCTCGGCGGGGCCGTCTACCACTCGATGAGCGTCGACGGGTTCTACGGCAACATCCCCGGGCTCGTGATCACCGCGCCGTCGTGCGCGTATGACGCCTACGGGCTCCTCCGGACGAGCACCGACTACGCGGGACCCGTGCTGCAGCTCGAGCCGAAGCGGCTCTACCGCATGAAGCTCGGGCCGGCGCTGCCGGGCGAGATCCGCGACGCCGCGAAGCTCCAGAGCTACCGCCGCGAGGGCGACGTGCCGCCGTTCGACGACTACCGGATCCCGCTCGGCAAGGCGTTCCGGCGGCGCCCGGGGGGCGACATCACGGTCGTCGCCTGGGGGTGGGCGGCGTGGCAGGCCGTGTCGGCGGCGAACACGCTCGCGAAGACGCGGGGGATCGAGTGCGAGGTGTTCGACCTGCGCACGGTGAAGCCCTACGACCGGGAGACCATCCTCGCGAGCGCGCAGCGCACCGGGAAGGTGCTCATCGCGCAGAACGACCGCGTGTACGCCGGGTTCGGGCGCCAGATCCAGGGCGACCTCGTCGAGAGCTTGCCCGGCGTGACGGTGCGGGTGGTCGGGCAGCTCGACACGCCCGCCGTCGGGCAGGCGCGCAGCCTCGAGGACGCGATCACGCTCCAGGTCGAACGCGTCGTCGACGCGCTGCAGGAGCTCGCCGACGCGCGCGCGAGCGCGTGGCTCGACAATGAGCTGCACTGGCTCGGGCGCTCGCCGACGTACCGTCTGACCTGACGCCGCCGGCTCCATCTCGCAGATGCGAGATGGCGTCACCAGTCCCCGGCGCGTCGCCGGGCGGCCACGAGGGCCGCCCCTACGGCGCCCAGAGACGAAGGTTTGAGCGCTTGGTGCCGTGGGCACTCGCGCTTGCACAGGGCGTCGCCGGGCGGCCACGAGGGCCGCCCCTACGGCGCGCCGCGGGCTCAGAGGGTGTCGAGCACCTGCTGCGCGCGGTCGGCGACCGCCTTGTCGGACTCACCGAGGATGAACTCCTGGAGCGGGCGCGTCGCCTTGTCGCTGTGGAGCTTCTCGAGCGCGGCGAGAGTCGCGATCTTCACGTCGCGGTCGCGGTCGAAGAGGCCGCGGACCACGTGCTCGACGGCGTCGTCGGGCTTCAGCTTCGACAGCACCTCGAGCGCGTGAAGCTTGAGCTCCTTGCTCGCGGCCTCGTCGGTGACGGCCGTGCCGATGGCCTGCGCGGCGCGCGGATCGCCCGGGTAGCCGCCGAGCCCGTCGACCGCGAGGAGGCGGAGCTCGTTGTCCTGCTCGAGCATCGCCTTCGCGTAGACGTCGAAGAGCGTCGGATCGCCGGGCTTCGCGAGCGCGAGCGTCGTGCGCATCGCCTCGCGCTTCACCTCCATCTTCCGGTGCGCGGTGAGGAGCTTCACCTTGTCGAGCGCCGACGCCATGTTGCGGACGCGCGCCCCCTCGATGGCCGCGATCTTCACGCTCTCGTCGCGATCGTCGAGGGCCGCGAGCAGGATGGCGTCGGCCTCCGGGTGCTTCGAGCGCGCGACAGCATAGGCGACCTGCGCGCGGACCTCCGCGTCGGCGTCGCCCTTGAGCGCCACGAGCGCCTTCACGGTCGCCTCGTCGGGCACGCGCGCGAGCGCGTACGCCGCGGCCTCGCGGATGGTGGCCTCCTTCTCGGAGAGCGCGGCCATGAGCACGTCGAGCGCCTTCTTGTTCGGCTTGTCCTGGTTGAACGCGGCGAGCGCCTTGATGGCGAGCTCGCGCACGGTGACGTCCGACGACTGCGCGATCTTGATGACCTGATCGAGCGGCTGCGCCGCGATGATCGCCGCCGCCTGCTCCGAGAACGCCGCCCGCTCCGCGGTGTCCTTCGTCGCGCGCACCGCGTTCGCGAGCGGCTGCAGCCCTGCCGTGTCCTTGATGACGCCGAGCGCCTTCGACGCGGCGAGGCGGACCTCGGCCTCGCTCCGGCCGAGCGCCTTCCCGAGGGCGTCCGTCGTGCCGGCGAGCCGCTCGCTCCCCGCCTGGTCGGCCGCCGCCTTGGCGTCCTCCGCGTTCCCGTTGACGACGAGCCAGCTCACCCCCGCGGCGCGCTCCGCGCCGGCGCCCTCGGCCGCGAGCACCTTCGCGGCGCTCGCCCGGACGTCCTGCGAGAGCTTCTCGTCCTTCAAGAGCCCGGCGAGGAGCGCGTACTGCTTCATCGTCCGGAGGCCCATCACGGCCGCCTCACGCACGGTCGGGTTGCCGTGGCTCGCGAGCCCGGCGATCCCCGGCGCGAACGCCGGGTCGTTCGCCTTCACGAGCCCGTTCAGCGCGTCCACGACGACGGCCGCGTCGGTGCTCGTCAGCTTGTCGAGGAGCAGGTACTTGCCGAACTCCTTGCGCCCGGCGGCGACGAGCTGCCGCACCGCGGCGAGCTTCACGTCGCCCGCGGTGTCGTTGGCGACGACGTCCTCGAGGGCCTTCGTCGCGGGTTTCGAGGTGTTGCCCTTCAGGAGCTCGACCGCCTTCAGGCGCACCGCGGGATCGGCGTCCTTCGTGCGCTCGATGATCGCGGCCTCCTGGTCCTTCAGGCGGAGCGTCGTGAGCCAGCCGAGGAGGCCGAGCTTCACCTCGCGCCCGCCCGACGCGAGGAGCGCGCGCGCGGCGGCCTGCACGGCGGGGTCGCCCTTCGTCAGCTTGTCGTAGAACTCGGCCGCCGGCATGACCGCGTCGCCGACCCGAACGAAGCCAGCGCTCAGGCTCCCGACCGGCAGGGCCGCCGGCAGCGGCACCACCGCGAGGTAGGCGCCGCGCGAGAACGAGCCCGCGCTGAGCGGCGCGCCCCCGCTCCGGACCTCGGTGAAGCCCGCGCCGCGGAGCGTGTAGAAGACCGCGCCGAGCGCACGATCCGCGACCGCCGCGTCCGCGGACTTCGCCGCGTCGACGGTGACCTCGGCGGCGGTGCCCTTGTACGCGACGGTGACCGCCTGCGCGTCCGGGAGCGCCTTCTTGAGCTCCGCGAGCCCAGCGTCCGCGAGGGCCGAGCCCGTCAGGCGCGTCGGCGCGTCGAACGCGACCGGCACGTACAGCTCGGGACCGCCCTCCTGCAGGCCGGGCGCCGGCGCGTAGTACTGCGCGGGCACCGCGAGCGCGGCCGCCGGCAGGAGCGTCAGGGCGAGGGTGAGGGCGAGTCGCTTCGTCACGTGAACCTCATTGAAAACGTTGCCGATTGCTCAGCGCGCGGCATCTTGGGTCGCGCCCGGGCGCGGTGTCAAGGATGGGAGTGTCCGCGGGGCGGCGCACGGCGCCGGCTCGGGGACTCAACGGCCCGAGCCGACGAACCATGCCGGAGTGGCGCGCGCGGCTCAGCCGAGGGCGGCCGAGACCTTGTCGTAGAAGGCGCCCTCGAGCTCGCCGAGGCGGCTCGCGTCGGCGCCACCGGCCTGTGCCACATCGGGCTTGCCGCCGCCGCGGCCGTCCACGATAGGCGCGAGGTCGCCGACGATCTTGCCGGCGTGGAGCTTCTTGCCGGCGTCGCCCACGACCGCGACCACGAGGCTCACCTTGGCGCCGTCGGCGCCGGCGACCAGGATCGCGCCCGAGCCGAGCTGGTCCTTCAGGGCCTCCGCGAGGCTCCGGATGTCCTTCCCGGGGACGCCGTCGAGGCGGACGAAGGCCGCCTTGAGCCCGCCGATCTCCTTCGCCTGCGCGACCTTGCCCATCGCCATCGCGCGCCGCGCCTCGAGCTTCGCCTGCGAGAGCGCGTGGTCGAGCTCCTTCCGGTCGTCGAGGAGGCGGTCGACGCGCTCGACGATCTGGTCGGCGCCGACGTTCAGGCGGTCGGCGATGGCGCGGACCGCGGCGTCGCGGCGCTGCACCCAGTGCACCGCCTCCATGCCCGTGACGGCCTCGACGCGGCGGACGCCGCTCGAGATCGCCGCCTCGCCGACGATCTTGAAGAGCCCGATGTCGCCGGTCGCGCGGGCGTGCGTGCCGCCGCAGAGCTCGATCGACTCGCTGCCGACGCGGAGCATGCGGACCGTGTCGCCGTACTTCTCCTCGAAGAACGCGATGGCGCCGGCCGCGATGGCGTCGTCCATGGCGAGGATCTCGGTCTCGACCGGCTCGTTCGCGACGACGCGCGCGTTCACGAGCTCCTCGACCTGCCGGATCTCGGTGTCCGTCATGCCGCCCGTGTGGCTGAAGTCGAAGCGGAGGCGCGCCGGCCCGACCATCGAGCCACGCTGCCGCACGTGGTCGCCGAGGACCTTGCGGAGCGCGTCGTGGAGGAGGTGCGTCGCGCTGTGGTTCCGGCGCGTCGCGTCGCGCGCGGGCACGTCGATCGAGGCGGCGACGAGGTCACCCACCTTGAGGGTGCCCTCGGCGACGGTCGCGACGTGCACGGAGTGGTCGCCGAAGGGCTTCTGCACGTCGCTCACGTGGGCGCTGACGCCCTCGCCCGTGAGCGTGCCGCGGTCGCCCACCTGCCCGCCGGACTCGGCGTAGAACGGGGTCGCGTCGAGCACGACCTCGACGCGCTGACCGGCCGCCGCCTGCGGGACCGACGCGCCCTCGACGAGGAGCGCGAGGACCTTGGCCGCGACCGTGTCCTCGGCGTAGCCGACGAAGCGCGTCGCGGGGACGCCGGTCTCGACGAGCTCCTGGTAGGCCGTCAGGTCGCCCGTGCCGAACTTGCTGGCCGCGCGGGCGCGCTCGCGCTGCTCCTCCATCGCCGCCTCGAAGCCGGCGTGGTCGTAGGAGAGGCCCTTCTCCGCGAGGATGAGGGAGGTGAGATCCGGCGGGAAGCCGTGCGTGTCGTAGAGCTCGAAGGCGACGCGCCCGTCGAGCACCTTGGCGCCGCTCTGCGCGAGCCGCTCGGCCTCCTCGCCGAGCCGCTTGAGGCCGGCCTGGATGGTGCGGCCGAAGCGCGTCTCCTCCTGGAGGACGATGCGCCGGATGGTGTCCTTGCCCTCGGCGAGCTCGGGGTAGACGTCGCCGAGGAGGTCCACGACGGTCGCGGTCGTGTCGACGAGGAAGGGCTCGGTGATGCCGAGGATCCGGCCGAAGCGGATCGCGCGGCGCATCACGCGGCGGAGGACGTAGCCGCGGCCCTCGTTGTCGGGGTAGACGCCGTCCGCGATGAGGTTCGCCGCGGCGCGGCTGTGGTCGGCGATGACGCGGAGCGCGACGTCCGTCTCGCCGCCGGCGCCGTAGGTGACCCCGGCCCGCTTCGCGACCTGCTGGATCATCGGCAGGAAGAGGTCGGTGTCGTAGTTGTTGAGCTTGCCCTGGAGCACCGCGGTCAGGCGCTCGAGGCCCGCGCCCGTGTCGATCGAGGGCTTCGGGAGCGGCGTCATCGTGCCGTCGGCGGCGCGGTCGAACTGCATGAACACGAGGTTCCAGAGCTCGAGGTAGCGCTGATCCCCCTCGGGCGTGCCGAACGCGACGTCCTCCTTGCCGCCGGACATCGCCGCGCCGAGGTCGATGTAGATCTCGGAGCACGGCCCGCAGGGGCCGGTGTCGCCCATCGACCAGAAGTTGTCGGGATCGCGGTGGATCCGCTCCGCGGGGAGCGTCGAGTGCTCGCGCCAGAGGCCGAAGGCCTCGTCGTCCTCCGGGTGGACGGAGACGTGGAGCTTGTCGACGTCGAGCCCGCAGACGCCCGTCAGGAAGTCCCACGCGTAGCGGATGGCGTCGCGCTTGAAGTAGTCGCCGAAGCTGAAGTTCCCGAGCATCTCGAAGAACGTGTGGTGGCGCGCCGTGCGGCCCACGTTCTCGAGATCGTTGTGCTTGCCCGAGACGCGCAGGCACTTCTGCGTCGTCACCGCCGTCGCGTAGTCGACCTGGCGGGCGCCGACGAAGACGTCCTTGAACTGCACCATGCCGGCGTTCACGAAGAACAGCGTCGGATCGCTCGGCGGGATGAGCGCGTAGCTCTTCACGTGGCGGTGCCCCCGCTCGGTGAAGAAGTCCACGAACGCCTTGCGGATCTCGGCTGCTGTCGTCGGTCTCATCGGAGGCACCTCGAAGTGGTTCCCTGGCCTGCTTTCGGGGCGCGGATTCTCGCACCCGCGCCCTCAAAAGCAATGGGAATTCACCGTGCCCTCGCGGCGGGTGATCGCGCGGCCGACGGCGACCGCGCTCCCGAGTGACGCTTCTCGGCGACCACTACCCTCGGATGGAGAGCGTTGTCGGTGGGCGCGGTCCAGGCGACCGCGCACCGCCGACCTCGCTCCCCGGCTCTACGCCGCGGTCTCGGTGGCCGACTCGATGCCCGGGATCTTCACGCCGAAGTGGTCGAGGATCGCGCGCTCGATCTTGTCCGCGAGCGCCGTGTCCTCCTTCAGCTTCTGCTTGACGTTCTCGCGCCCCTGGCCGAGGCGGTCGCCCTGGTAGGAGAACCAGGAGCCCGACTTCTCGATGATGTTGGCGTTGACGCCCTCGTCGAGGATCGCGCCCTCGCGGCTGATGCCCTCGCCGTACATGATGTCGAACGTCACCTTCTTGAAGGGCGGCGCCATCTTGTTCTTCACGACCGTCACGCGCGTCTGGTTGCCCACGACCTCGTCGCCCTGCTTGAGCGAGCCGATGCGCCGGATGTCCATCCGGATCGACGCGTAGAACTTGAGCGCGTTGCCGCCGGTCGTCGTCTCCGGGTTGCCGAACATCACCCCGATCTTGTTACGGATCTGATTGATGAAGATGACGCAGGTGCGGCTCTTCGAGATCGAGCCCGTCAGCTTCCGGAGCGCCTGCGACATGAGGCGCGCGTGGAGCCCCATGTGGGAGTCGCCCATCTCGCCCTCGAGCTCGGCCTTCGGCACGAGCGCGGCGACCGAGTCGACGATGATCACGTCGACCGCGTTGCTCTTCACGAGCATGTCCGCGATCTCGAGCGCCTGCTCGCCGTAGTCCGGCTGGGAGATGAGCAGGTCCTCCACCTTCACGCCGAGCTTCCGCGCGTACGTCACGTCGAGCGCGTGCTCCGCGTCGACGAAGGCGACGACCCCGCCCGACTTCTGCGCGTTCGCGAGGATGTGCAGCGCGAGCGTGGTCTTACCGGAGGACTCCGGCCCGAAGATCTCGATGATCCGGCCCTTCGGCACGCCGCCGATGCCGAGCGCGATGTCGAGCGGGAGGCACCCGGTCGGGATCGCCGGCACGTCGCCCGCGAGGTTCTGCCCCTCGCCGAGGCGCATGATGCTGCCCTTGCCGAACTGACGCTCGATGGCCGAGACGGCGATGTCGATGGACTTTTCGCGTGGGATGTCGCGGGTGCTCATGCGGGGGTCCCTCCGGGACGTCTTGGGTGCGCGGCAAGGTTAGGCGATGGACGGAGCTAACCAGGCACCTGAACAAATGTCAAGCACCGGATCGTCGAGGCGCCCTCGCGTTCGCTCGCGCCCTAGCCGAGGAGCCGCCGCCGGACCATGTCGAGCGCGAACCAGGCGCTCACGACGCGGTTCCGCTCGCGATCGAACGGGAGGCGCCGGTGAACATGGGACGTCCCCTCCGGTCCCGCAAGGGCAAAGTGGATCGTCCCCACGGGTTTGTCCGGGGTCCCCCCCGACGGCCCCGCGATGCCCGTGATCGCGAGCGCATAGTCCGCTCCGGAGCGCTCGCGCATCCCCTCGGCCATCGCCCGCGCGACCTCCTCGCTCACCGCCCCGTGCGCCGCGATCAGCGCCTCCGGCACCCCGAGCTGCCGCGACTTCGCCGCGTTCGAGTACGTGATCGCGCCCTCGAGGTACCACGCCGACGACCCCGCCACGTCCGTGCAGAGCTTGCCGACGAGCCCGCCGGTGCACGACTCGGCCGCCGCCAGCGTGCGCCCCGCGCGAACGAGCGCCTGCCCCACCGCCTCCGCCAGCTCGACCGCCGGATCCTCGGTGAAGACGATGTCGCCGAGCGCCTCCCGCGCCCCGTCCCGCGCCGCCGCGAGCAGCGCGTCCGCCGCCGCGGCGTCCGGCTCCGTCGCGTGGAACGACACCTGGATCTCCGGGAAGTGCGCCCGATACGCCACGTGCAGGCGCGGATCCCGCGGCAACGCCTCGAGCATCGTCGCCACCTGCGACTCCGTCTTCCCGAACGTCTTGAGCTTCACGCTCCGGTAGGGCCTCGCCCCCGCGCGCTCCGCGAGCCACGGGCCGAGGTAGTCGTCGGCGAGGCGCGCGAGCTCGTGCGGCACCCCCGGGAAGAAGAAGTACGTCGCCCCGCCCGCCTCGAGCCGCACGCACGGCGCCGTCCCGACCGGGTTCTCGAGCACGGCCGCCCCCTCGGGCGCCCGCGCCTGCCGCGCGTTGTTCGGCGTGAAGGGGTAGCCGCGCGCCTCGAACCGCGCCCGCAGCCGCGCGAGCGTCCCGGCGTCCTCGACGAGCGGCCGCCCCGCGACGAGCGCCGCCGCCTCCATCGTCAGATCGTCCTCCGTCGGGCCCATCCCGCCCGAGACGAGCACGAGCTGCGCTCGCTCCCCGGCGAGGCGCAGCGCGCCGACGATGGCCCCCTCGACGTCGGGCACGGTCTGCGCCGCCGCGACCGCGATCCCGCGCGCTCGCAGAAACGTCGCGAGCCGCGCCGTGTTCGTGTCCGCGAGGTCCCCGTTCAGGAGCTCGTTGCCGATCGTGACGATCTCGACCTTCATCAGGGCGCCCCCGCCGTCGTCGTCCCCGCGATCGCGCTCGCCATGGCCGCGCCGCCGTCGTACGCGGCGTCGGTCACCACGCTCACCGTGACGAGGCGCCCGCCGCCGGCGAGCGCGACGACGTCGATGCGCACCTCGCCGTCCTCGCCGGTCTTCGCGCGGCCGCTCATCGCGCGCCCCTCGAAGCCATCGGCCGCGCCGAACGCCTCACCGACCTCGAGCGTCATCGTGCGCCCCTTCTTCACGGCGGCCGCGACGATGTTGTCGCGGATCTTCTCCCACGGGACGGGCCTCCCCTCGGGGGTCGCGAGCGCCTCGATGGTCACGACCAGCACGTAGAACGGGCGCTTCTGCGCCGGGTCCGGGAGCTGCTCGAGGATCGCGAGCGCCTCGTCCTGCCGGACGCTCGTCCAGTCCGGCGTGCGCACCGTCGCGCCGCCCTCCGCCGTGAGCGTCACCGTGTGGTCGAGCGTCGGGGGCGCCGCGGCGCGCGCCTGCCCGCCGTCCCAGGCGGAGGTGAGCGCGAGCGCGAGCGCGGCGATGACCACGGCCAGCGGGAGTCGTCCTGTCGGCTTCATGTCCTGCTCCTGCCTGTCGTCGTGACGCGCCATGACGCGGCGCGTCAACCCTCGGCGCCCGGCCGCCCGAGGAGGCGTTCATATAGCGCGACATAGCTCGCGGCGGCCACGTCCCATGTCGGCGGGACGCCGCGCGCGCGGTCCACGGCCGCCTGCCACGCCGCGTCGTCGCCGAAGAGCGAGAGCGCGCGCTCGCACGCGTCCGCGAGCGCCCCGGCCTCCGGCGGCCCGAAGACGAAGCCCCAGCCGCCGTCCCGCACGTCCTTCACCGTGTCCGCGAGCCCCCCCGTCGCGCGCGCGAGCGGGAGCGCCCCCGCGCACATCGCGTGGAGCTGGGACGAGCCGCACGGCTCGAAGCGGCTCGGCGCGCAGATGACGTCCGCCGCCTCGTAGATCCGCTGCGCGAGGGCCGGGTCGAAGCGCTCGCAGAACGCCACGCGCGGGCTCGTGCGCGCGACCGAGCGCAGCGCCTCCGTCAGCGCCGGGGCGCCGAGGCCGAGCACCACGAAGCCCGCGCCCCGCTCGACGAGCCCGGGGATCACCTCGATCAGGAGGTCCACGCCCTTCTGCGTCGTCAGGTGCGAGACTAGCGCGAACAGCGGCCCCGTCGGCGTCTCCACCCCGAGCTCCGCGCAGAGCGCCGCCCGCCGCGCCGTCCGCTCGGCCGGCGTCACCGCCTCGCGCGGCGCGTCCGTGCCGTTGAGGATCCCGACGAGGTCCCGCTGACGATGCCGGAAGAGGCCCGCGAGGTCCCAGCCGCCAGCCTCCGTCTTGAGCTCCTCCGCGTGCGTCGGGCTCACGGTCGTGAGGAAGTCCGCGAACTGGAGCCCCGCCTTCAGGAGGTTGATGCGCCCGTGGTGCAGCACCCCGTCGACCGAGAGCACGTCTGGCCCGAGGCCCGTGAGCGCGAGCGCGGAGGTCGGGAACGCGCCGTGGAACGCGATGTTGTGCGCGGTCGTGACGATCCGCGGGCGCGGCTCCGGCCGCGACCACGTGCGCGCGAGGAGCGGCGCGACGAGCCCCGCGTGCCAGTCGTGGAGGTGCACCACGTCGGCCCCGTCGACCACCTGCGCGGCCGCGCGCGCGAACGCGGCGAAGCGCACGGCGTTGTCGGAGTACGGCGCGCTCGCGTCGCCGTAGAGGTGCGGTCGGTCGAAGTACGCGGCCTCGCGCATCAGGAAGATCGCGACGCCGTCGCGCACGACGCGGTGGACAGCGAAGGCGCACGGGCCCCAGGGGAGCGCGACCTCGACCTCGCCGATGGGCAGGGTGTCGCCGCCGAGGGCGGCGAACGCGCGCTCGTAGCCCGGGATGACCACGGAGACGTTGGCGCCCGTCCGCGCCGTCGCGCGCGCGAGCCCGGCGATGGCCTCGCCGAGCCCCCCGGTGTAGGCGACGTCGGCGTACTCCGCGGCGACGTGGACGACGCGGAGCACGCGCGGCGATGCCGGTTCCGGTTCACTCATCGCGTCGCCGCCTCGCTCATCTCAGAAGGTGTAGCCGTCCGGGACGACGCCGCGCCTCGGGACGACGATGATGCCGTCGCGGACGTGGATGTGCTCGTCCTGATAGTTGGCGACGCCGGCCGCGTTCAGGAGCTTGACGCCGCGCCCGACGCGCGCGTCGCGGTCGACGATGGCGTCGCGCAGGATCGAGAACTCCCCGATGCCGAGCGGCACCTTCTCGGCGCGCTCGGTGTCGGCGAAGTCGTAGCTGCCTGCGCCGTTGACGACCACGCGCTCGAGCGTGCAGCCGGGGCCGATCACCGCGCGGATCCCGACGACCGACTTCCGCACCGTCGCGCCGTCGCCGATGACCGCGCCGTCGGAGAGGAGCGCGCGCTGCACGAGGGCCTCGCCGACCTTCGCGGGCGGGAGGAAGCGCTGGCGCGAGTAGAGGCGGCTCTTCTCGCTGAAGAGGTTCAGCTCGGGGATGGGGTCCGTGAGCTCGAGGTTGACCTTGTGGTAGCTGCGGATGGTCCCGACGTCCTCCCAGTAGCCCGTGAACGGGTAGGAGGCGAGGCGGTAGTTCGCGAGCGCCGTGTGCAGGATGTGCTTGCCGAAGTCGTCGCGCTGGTCCTCGGCGAGGAGGGTGCGCAGGACCTCGTAGCGGAAGAGGTAGATCCCCATCGACGCGAGGTGCGAGAGGCCCTCGGGGGCGTTCGGCGCCGCGAAGTCGTCGAGGACCTCCGCCTCCTTCGGCTTCTCGGCGAAGGCGCGCACGAGCGCCTCGTCGTCGACCTTCATGACCCCGAAGCGCGTCGCGTCTTCGCGGCTGACGCGCGTCGCGGCGATGGTCACGTCCGCGTTGGCCTTCCGGTGGTGAGCCGCGAAGGCCGCCAGGTCCATCATGTAGACCTGGTCGCCCGACAGGATGAGGATGTCGTCGTCGTCGTTGGCCTCGAAGCGGTGGAGCTGCTTCCGCACCGCGTCCGCCGTCCCCTGGTACCAGCCGTCGTTGTCGCTGTCGTGCGCCTGCTCCGCGGCGAGCACGGCGACCTGACCGGCGCGGAAGGCGTCGAAGCGGTAGGTCTGACCGATGTGGCGGTTCAACGACGCCGACAGGAACTGCGTCAACACGAAGATGTCGTGGATGCTCGAGTTGAGACACGCCGAGATGGGGATGTCGACGAGCCGGAACTTCCCCGCGATGGGCACCGCCGGCTTCGCTCGCGCCGAGGTGAGCGGCCGCAAGCGCTCCCCTCGACCTCCGCCCAGAATGACCGCGATGATCTTGCCCATGCTGCCGCCGATTCGATGGCGTCCGCGGGGCCGGAGTCCTTCTCCAGCGCGCGCGCCGCGGGGCGCCGACCGCGCGGGCGAGTCGGGCGCGCTCCGCCACTCGGGGCGCAACGGCTCGGCCGCGGGGCCTTCGGGGGCGATTATCGGCGCGACCGGGGCCCAACGCAAGATGCCGCCGCCCACGGCGGGCGTTCGACGGGCGGCAAGCGTGAACGGCGTTCACACGACCCCGCCAGCCGCGACCCCCTACTCGAGCTCTTCCTCGTCGAAGGCCGCGTCGTCGAAGCCGGCGTCCTCGTCCTCGCCGAGCGCCGCGAGCACCGCCGCGAGCGGGGAGTCGTCGCCGACCACCGGGTCCGCGGTCCAGCCGACGTACTCGCCGCGCGCCTTCTCGACCTTGCTCTCGAGCATCCAGCTCACGCGCAGGATCGACTCCGGATCGAGCGCGCTCTTCTGCACGCCGCTCACCACGAACGGCTTGCCCTCGGTCGTCTTGATGCCCTCGAGGCCGAGCTTCTCCATGAAGCGCTCGATCGCCTCGGCGCCCTTGGCGATGGGCGTCTCGACGTGGTGCTCGAGCGCGTGCACCGCGGCCGGATCGGCCTCGAGCGCGAGCAGCCCGTCGATGAGCTTCTGGTCCTCGATGCCGCGCCACTCGCGTGGCCCGGGCAGGAGCTGCTGGTAGCCGTCCCACTTCGGGTCGGGGCGGCTGATGAAGAGCATCTCCATGCCGATCGACGCGCGGATGCGGTCCTCGAGGCCGCGCGGGCGCGCCGGGAAGTACGACAGGAGGTCGCGGTTGCCGAGCCCCGTGCGCCGCCCGACGTAGACGCCGTCGCGCGCCTTGATGGCCTCGCGGATCCGGTTCTCCACGGCGTCGAGGCGCGCGCGCTCCTCCGCCGTCGGCATCCCGTTCTCCTCCTTGCCCATCATCGGGATCCGAACCCCGAAGAACCACGGGTGCGTCGGGACCGGGAAGTCCTCGCCGTAGCCCAGGTCGAGCGCCACGTCGAAGGGGGCGCCCTCGACCGTGACTCGCCAGATCTCGTACATGGGGGTGTACGCCATCACTACCGTCCCAAGGCTCGAGCCCTCGTCAAAAAGCGCTCTCGCCGTCTCGATGTCAACCGCAGTCCGCGCGGGGAGGCGCGCCGGACCCAGCCCGCGTCGCGCGGGCCGACCTGCTACTTGTGAAGCGCGCGCCGCGCCACGTCGAGCGCGGCCTCGCGCACGATCTCGGAGAGCGTCGGGTGCGCGTGGACCGAGCGCGCGAGGTCCTCGGCGGAGGCGCCGAGCTCGATCGCGACGGCCACCTCGGCGATGAGGTCGCCCGCGCGCGCGCCGAGGATGTGACAGCCGAGGATCCGGTCCGTCTCCTTGTGCGCGAGGACCTTCACGAGCCCCTCGGTCTCCCCGAGCGCCATCGCGCGCCCGTTCGGCCCGAAGCGGAAGCGCCCCTTCTCGTACGGCACGCCCTCCGCCTCGAGCTCCTCCTCGGTCTTGCCGACGCCCGCGATCTCGGGGTGCGTGTACACGATGGAGGGGATGGCCGCGTAGTTCACGTGACCGGCGTGGCCGGCGAGGTTCTCCGCGACCGCGATGCCCTCGTCCTCGGCCTTGTGCGCGAGCATCGGGCCCGCGATGACGTCGCCGATGGCGAAGATCCCGGGGACCGAGGTCTGGTAGTCGCCGTCGACCACGACGCGGCCGCGCTTGTCGAGCTCGACCCCGGCCTCCGCGCAGCCGAGCCCCTCGGTGTAGGGGCGACGCCCGACCGCGAGGAGGACGCGATCGCCGACGACGCTGTGCTCGCCGCCCTCGGCGTCCTTCCAGGTCACGGTGACCTCGGCGCCGTCGACCTCGGCCTTCTGCACGCGCGCCCCGAGCACGAACTCGAGGCCCTGCGCGGCGAGCACCTTCTGCGCGGCCTTCGCGATCTCGCCGTCGACGCCCGGGAGGATGCGATCGAGGTACTCGAGGACCGTCACCTTCGCGCCGAGCCGCGCCCAGACGCTCCCGAGCTCGAGCCCGATGACGCCGGCGCCGATGAGCACGAGGTGCTTCGGCACCTCCGGGAGCGCGAGCGCGCCCGTCGAGTCGACGACGCGGTCCTTGTCGACCTCGACGCCCGGGAGCGGCGACGGCTTCGAGCCCGTCGCGATGACGATGGCGTCGGTCGCGAGCCGCTCCTCGGCGCCGTCCTCCTTCGTGACGACCACGGTGTTGGCGTCGACGATGCGCCCGCGCCCCGTGATGCTCGCGATCTTGTTCTTCTTCAGGAGCTGCGCCACGCCGCCCGTGAGCTTGCCGACGATGTCGTCCTTCCGCTTCATCATCGCGGCGAGGTCGAACGAGACGCCCTCGACGGACACCCCGTGCTCGGCGAGCCCGTGCTCGAGGGCCGCCACGCGCTCGCTCGACTCGAGGAGCGCCTTCGACGGGATGCAGCCCACGTTCAGGCAGGTGCCGCCGCGCGTCGGGTAGACCTCCACGCAGGCGGTCCTGAGGCCGAGCTGGGCGGCGCGGATGGCGCACACGTAGCCGCCCGGCCCGGAGCCGATGACGACGACGTCGTAGCGGGTGTCTTCTGCCATGTTCTCCCCGTGCTTCCGGCGGGCCGGTCGCTCTCTCGCTCGCTCTAGCTCTCGCTCTCAGATCTCGAGCAGGATCCGGCTCGGGTCCTCGATGCACTCCTTGACGCGCACCAGGAACGACACGGCCTCGCGGCCGTCGATGATGCGGTGATCGTAGGAGAGCGCGAGGTACATCATCGGGCGGATCTCGACCTTCCCGTCGATGGCGACCGGGCGGTCCTGGATCTTGTGGAGCCCGAGGATCCCGCTCTGCGGCGCGTTCAGGATGGGCGTCGAGAGCATCGAGCCGTAGACGCCGCCGTTCGAGATCGTGAAGGTGCCGCCCGTCAGGTCCTCGAGCGAGAGGCTGTTCGACTTCGCCTTGTCCGCGAGACCGTTCAGGGTCTTCTCGAAGTCGGCGAGCGACATGCGGTCGGCGTGGCGCACCACCGGCACCACCAGGCCCCGCCCGCCGCCGACCGCGACCCCGATGTGGTAGTGGTTCTTGTAGACCACGCTGTCGCCGCGGATCTCGGCGTTCACGGCCGGGTAGGCCTTCAGCGCCTCGATCACCGCCTTCGCGAAGAACGAGAGGAAGCCGAGGCGCACGCCGTACTTCTTCGAGAAGGCGTCCTGATACTCCGCGCGGAGCGCCTTCACCGCGGTCATGTCGACCTCGTTGAAGGTCGTCAGGATGGCCGCCGTGCGCTGCGCCTCGACGAGCCGCTCCGCGATGGTGCGGCGGAGCTTCGACATCTTGACGATCTCTTCGCCCTCGTCGGCAGCGGCCGCCGGCTTCGGCCCGAGCGACGCCGCCGTCATCGGTGGCGCCGGCTTCTCGCTCGTCGCGGCCGGGCGCGTGTCCGGCTTCTCGCCCTCGAGCGCGCGCAGGACGTCCTCCTTGAGGATCCGGCCGCCCGGCCCGGTGCCCTTGATCTTCTTCGCGTCGAGGCCGTTCTCGGCGATGAGCCGCCGCACCGCCGGCATGAGCGGCGCGTCGCCGTCGCCGTGCGCGGACGCCGCCTCGGCCGGGGCCTTCGCGGCCTCCTTCGGCGCCGACGCCGCCGGCGCCTCGCTCTTCTCGGCCGCGGCCTGCTTCGGCGCCGCGTCGTCCCCGCTCGCGGCCTCCGCCTTCTTCTCGCCGCCGCCGCCCTCGGCCGCCTCGTCGATGATCGCGATGACCATCCCGATGCTGACCTCGTCCTGAACCTTGGCGCGCTTCTCGACGAGCACGCCGCCGACGGTCGCCGGGACGTTGATCGTGATCTTGTCGGTCTCGAGGACGACGACGTCCTGGTCGACCTCGACGCGGTCGCCCTCGGCGACGAGCCACTCGAGCACGACGGCCTCGCTGATGGACTCGCCGAGCGCCGGGACCTTGAGTTCGGTAGCCATCACGCTCCCTTCGTCTTGGAGGGGTCATTGGTCGCGCGGAAGGCGCGGTCGAGCAGGTCCTCCTGCTCCATGCGGTGCGCCTTCGGCGAGCCGGTCGCGGGCGAAGCGCTCTCCTCGCGCGCCACCCAGCGGAGCGGCGGCCCCTCGGCGAACACGCGCGCGAAGATGGGGTGCAGATAGTTCCGCGCCCCCATGTTCTCGGGCTCCTCCTGGCACCACGCGATCTCGTCGAGCTCGGGCAGCTCGGCCAAGGCCGCGCGCAGCTCCGCCTCGGGGAACGGGTAGAGCTGCTCGAGGCGGATGAGCGCGGTCGTGACGTCGTCCAGGGCCTCGCGGCGCTCGAGGAGGTCGTAGTAGACCTTCCCCGTGCAGAGGATGGCGCGCTTCACCGACTCGGTCGTCGCGAGCTCGAGCTCGCCGATGACGCGGCGGAACGCGCCCGACACGAAGTGCCTGCGGTACGACACCGCGCGCTTGTGGCGGAGCAGGCTCTTCGGCGTCATCACGACGAGCGGCTTCCGCCACTTGCGCAGCACCTGCCGCCTCAGCGCGTGGAAGATCTGCGCGGGCGTCGTCAGGTTCACGACCTGCCAGTTGTCCTCGGCGCAGAGCTGCAGGTAGCGCTCGAGGCGCGCCGAGCTGTGCTCCGGGCCCTGCCCCTCGAAGCCGTGCGGCAGGAGGAGGGTGATGCCCGACAGGCGCACCCACTTGTCCTCGGAGGCCGAGATGAACTGGTCGAACATGACCTGCGCGTTGTTCGCGAAGTCGCCGAACTGCGCCTCCCAGAGGACGAGGCCCTCGGGGCGGTCGAGCGAGTAGCCGTACTCGAAGCCCACGACGCCCGCCTCGGACAGGAGGCTGTTGTGGATCTCGAACGTCGCCTGCTCGGGATCCATGTGCTGGATCGGCAGGTACTCGGCCCCGTTGTTCACGTCGAAGAGCCCCGCGTGGCGGTGGCTGAACGTGCCGCGGATGACGTCCTGCCCGGTGAAGCGCACCGGGTGCCCCTCGAGGACGAGCGAGCCGTAGGCGAGCATCTCGCCGAGCCCCCAGTCGATGGCCTCGTCCGGGTTCTTCGCGTCGCGCCGCTTCTCGAGGAGGCGCACGATCTTCGGGTGCGGCGTGAAGCCCTCGGGGACGGCGTTGATCCCCTCGAGGACCCTGTCGTAGACGGCGTCGTCGAGGTTCGTCGGCACGTCGTGCGCGTTCTTCTCGGGGCCGCCGGTGTACCCCTTCCACACGCCGCCGAGCGTGTCCTCTTCGACGGGGCCGCCGTTGCGCGACTCGTCGAACTCGCTCTCGAGCATGACGAGCAGGCGCTTCTCGATCTCCTGCACCTCGTCCTTCGAGATGACGCCGCGCTTGAGGAGCACCTCGCGGTAGATCTCGTGCACCTTCGGGTGCTTCGAGATCGCCTCGTACATGAGCGGCTGCGTGAACGCGGGCTCGTCCGACTCGTTGTGGCCGAACCGCCGGAAGCAGTACATGTCGATGACGATGTCGCGCTGGAACGTCTGCCGGAACTCGGCGGCGATGCGCGCCACGTGCGCGACGGCCTCGGGATCCTCGCCGTTCACGTGGATGATCGGCACCTGGATGATCTTCGCGATGTCCGTGCAGTACGGCGAGGAGCGCGAGTCCTTCGGCTCCGTCGTGAAGCCGATCTGGTTGTTGATCACGACGTGGATCGTGCCGCCCGTCGTGTAGCCCTCGAGCCCCGACATGTTGAGCGTCTCGGCGACGACCCCCTGCCCGGCGAACGCGGCGTCGCCGTGGATGAGGATCGGGAGGACCAGCTTCCGCGCGGCGTCGTCGAGGCGGTCCTGCTTCGCGCGGACGCGCCCCTCGATGACGGGATCGATGCACTCGAGGTGGCTCGGGTTGAACGAGAGCGAGAGGTGCATGGCGTCGCCGAAGCGCGTCAGCACGTCGCTCGAGAAGCCCTTGTGGTACTTCACGTCGCCGCGGCCGATCATCTTCTCGGGGGCGCGGTCGTCGAACTCCGTGAAGATCGAGCGCTGCCGCTTGCCCATGATGTTCGTGAGCACGTTCAGGCGCCCGCGGTGCGCCATGCCGATGACCGCCTCGGTGACGCCCTGGCGGCCGGACTCCTCGAGGATCATCGAGAGCATCGGGATGAGGCTCTCGGCGCCGTCGAGGCCGAAGCGCTTGGCGCCGCGGAACTTCTTGCCGAGGAAGTCCTCGAAGCCCTCGGCGCGGCAGAGCTGCTCGTAGAGGTAGATCTGGCTGTTGTGGTCGAGGTCGCAGTGGTTCTTCCGCCGCTCGAAGCGCTCCTGCAGCCACGCCTTGATGCGGATGTCGTGGATGTGCATGAACTCGCAGCCGATCGTGCGCGCGTAGGTCTCGCGCAGCCAGGCGTGCAGGTCCTTCAGCGTCATCTGCTGCGGCCCGAAGAGGGCGGCCGTCGAGAACGGGCGGTCCCAGTCCTCGTCGGTGAAGCCCCAGAAGTCGGGCTCGAGCTCGAAGTGGCGGCGGATCGGCTTGAATCCGAGGGGATCGAGGCGCGCGTGGAGGTGGCCGCGCACGCGGTAGGCGTTGATGAGCTGCGCGATCCGCCCCTGCGAGCGGAGGACGGCGAAGTCGACGGCGCTCTGCGTCGGGTGCGCGCCGTTCTTCGACACGACCGGGGCGAACACGCTCCGCGGCTCGAAGGACGGGGTCGCGGGCGGCGCGCCGTCGGCGACGAGGTCCCGGCCCTCACCCTCGAAGTACGCGCGCCAGCTCGCGTCGACGGACGCGGGATCCTCGAGGTAGCGGGCGACGAGCGCCTCGAGAAACGCGGCGTTCTCGCCTGTCATCATCACGCTGCTCTCGCCCATGGAGCTCGCTCCTCCCACCGGCCGCGGGCTCGTCCGGCCCGGCTCCGGCGCGCGCGACAATGTAGGGGAGCGGCCCCTTTCCGACAAGCTTCATCACCGGGGCGCGGTGTCGAGCCAGCCGGCGCGGCGGCTCCCGGCGCGCTCCCCGCGCGGCGCAGGCCCCGCACCAGAGGCGCTCCTCGCGCGATTTTCCGTCGCTAGAGGAATCAGGTGACGGCGACGCCTGTCTCAGGCCATCCTCTCTACTGCGCATTCGTATGGAGCCCCCGATGCTTCGCCTATCGCCGCTCGTCCCCGCCGCCCTCGCGCTGCTCCTCATCGCGCCGGCCGCCGTCGCCGCCTCACCGTCCGTCGCGCTCGACGCGCCCGCGCAACGCGTCGTCATCGAGGGCCTGCCCGCCGTCAGCGAGGACGGGAAGCTCGTCGCCTACGCGGTGACCGACTCGATAGGGATGTCTGGCATCCAAGTCACCGAGGCCATCGTCCTCGCGCCCACCACGCCCGGCGGCCGGGAGAAGCGCTTGAAGCTCCAGCGATGGACCGGCGAGGAGGTCACGACGGACACCGCGAACCTCGAGGCCGCGAACCGGGCGCTCGCGACCGCGACCTGGCGCAAGCTGCTCCCCCTCGAGGAGGCGCCCGGCAGCGAGTGGACGGAGAGCGGCGCGCTGATGCCGGACGCGCTCGCCTTCTACCAGACGGCCGACGGCGCGTGGCGCGTGGGCCTCAACGATCGCTCGGTGCGCGTCGAGCGCCCCGCGGAGGCCCACGGTTGGCGGCGAGCGTGGCCATCGGGCGTCGCGAAGGCGCGCGGGAAAGCGACGACCTGGGACGAGGAGGGCCGCGAGCACAACGCGGGTTCCTGCGGGGACCTCAAGATGCCGACGCCCTACCTCGATCCGCAGACCGGTGTGCTGCTAGTCGAGGTCCGCTTCGTAGACTACACCGGCGATGAGGCGCGCAGTTGCGCGCTTCCGGCGCCGGCGTTCGTGGTCCATCGCCTCGTCCCCGGGAAGACCCCAGCCGGCTGGAAGCGCGTGCCGCGCACTCCGACCACGCCAGAAGAGTGAGGCGCGAGCGCGCTCGCAGAGCGCGACGGATCGTGCACTGCACAACGGGCGGAGCGCCGCTCCAGAATCAGGCCATCGCGGTTTCCGGCAGGAAGATCACGGTGCGCTGCACAACGCTCGTGACCCCCTCCGGCGGCTCCCCGGCCTCGGACACCGCCATCATGACGCGCCCGATCGTGATGATGTCGCCCTCGCGCAGCGGCACGCGCTTTCCGCGCAGCGGCTCGCCGTTGAGCTCGCTGCCGTTCGTCGAGCCGAGGTCGCGCACCCAGGTCAGCCCGGGACCGAAGTTCTCGATCTCGAGGTGGCGGCTCGACACGCTGTCGTCGTCGACGAGGATGTCGCCCTCCATGCGGCCGAGCACCGTGATGCTCCCGGCCACGGGGAGGTCGACCTGGATCTCGTTCGCCGCGCGCGACATCGTGAGGCGCATCATCGACCGCGCGATGGGCGGCGCCTCGACGTAGGTGAGCCGCTGGTCGCCGAGCCCGATCTGATCGCCGTTCTCGAGCTCGCGCTCGCTCACGACGGCCCCCCCGACCTTCGCCTGCTTCACGCGCGAGAGGCTCCGGAGGCGCGCCCCCACGTGCGTCCGCTCGACCGCGACGTGCACGGCGCCGACGTCCTTGTGCGGGAGCACGACGCCGCACCCGCTCCAGCGCCCGATGGTGAGCGCGTCCACGGGCACCTCCGTGCGCTGGAGGTCGCCCTGGTCGTCGGTCCAGATCACGAACGAATCGGCGGGCTGGCTGCTCACGGCGCTACTCCTCGTCCTTCTTGCGGAGCGTGAACTTGCGGCGCTCCTCCTCGGAGATCGTCTCGTCGCGCTCATAGGCGGACTCGTCGGCCCGGACGCGACCCGTCGTGACGTCGGCCTCGTCGACCTTCACGCCGCGCATGAACCACTGCGTCTCGGAGAAGCCGTCCTTCCGCTTCTTCTTCTTCTCCTCGGCCTTCGCCGAGGGGAGGTCCGCCGCGTCCATGATCTCCGTCGGCGCCTGCGGCTTCGGCTTCCGCGAAGAGCGCGTCGCCGGCTCGGCCCCCTTCACGGCGGCCTGGTCGATGAGCGTCTTCAGCATGTTCGGATCGACCTTGCGGCTCGATCGCGTCGTCGGCTTCGTGGCCTTCGCCGGCGGCGCCGCCGGCTCCGGCTCGACCGCGGCCGCCTTCGCGACCGGGCGGGCGCGGCGGGCGCGGGCGCGGGCGCCCTGGGCACGGCGGCCGGCGCGGGCACGGGGCCGGCGACGGCGCCGCGGCCGCCGCGGCCACCGGCACCGGCGACACCGGCAGCTCCGGCTTCGGCGCGTTCGTGCAGCTCCACGGGCCCGAGAGCTTCTGCCCATCGACCGGGCAGAAATTCGGCCACTTCATGCCGCAAGTCGGACAAAACGGAAGGTCTGGCATCGAGCTCTCCGGGCGATCCTGAGCGCGGGCCATCATCGGGGCGCGCCGGGCGAGGTGTCAAGATCGCCCCGGGCCCGAGCGGACGCCCGCGATCCCCGCTCCCGGCGGCGCCGCGCGCGCGACGTGATGCTTCCCCCGGCCGCGGCGCTCTGCTATGACGCGCTCCCGCGCGCTCCGGGCCGTTCGCCCCGAGGCGCGGCCGCGCCGCCCCCGGCCGAGGCCGACCGCCGGCGCGCCGTCGGACGCCCCCCGCGAGGCCGCCATGCTGAAGCCCTTCCTGATCGTGCTCGCCGTGCTGATCGGCGTCCCGACGGCCATCTGGGGCTTCGCTGGCGCCTGGGTCCTGACGGCCATCATCCCCGCCTTCGTGCTCGGCGCGACGATCGCCCACTTCCGCGCCCCCGAGTCCGACGGCCGCCGCCTCCGTCCCGGCGTCATCGTCCTCGGCGGCGTGTTCGGCCTCGGCTTCTCGACCGCCTCGGTGCTCCTGCAGCAGGCCGCCGTCTCGCCCGAGGCGATCAGCATCGAGGAGAGCGTGCTCGTCCCCGCGCCGCGCAGCATGGTCTGGGAGCTCCTGAACGATCCCGCCAAGCGCCCGCGCTGGAACTCGTGGATCAAGGGGCTCGAGCCCACGGGCAAGGGCGGGCCGCCCGCCATCGGGCGCGTGTACCGCGCCGAGCTCTCCCTCGAGCACCAGTACGAGGTGCCCGCGGCGCTGACGATCACGGACTACGAGCCCGAGGCGCGCTTCGGCTACCGCATCGATCCCGGCGAGATCGGGGCGACCCCGGTCAAGAGCGGCACCGGCCTCGAGGACATCCGCGAGGTCATCGTGCTCGCGGACGAGGACGGCGGCACGCGCGTCACCTACCAGCTCAGCTACAACGTGCGCAGCACCATCGGGCGCGTCATGGAGCGCGTCGTCATGCGGCGCTCCCTCGACAAGGTCCTCGAGCAGAGCCTGACCAACCTGCGAGCGCTGGTCCTCGAGTGACGCCGCGGCCGGCCGACGGGCTCCGCGTGACGCTCGCCGCGGGTGTCCGCGACGCGCCCGCCGCGGCCTGGGACGCCCTCCTCGGCCCCGACGCCTCGCCCTTCGAGAGCCACGCCTGGCTCGCCGCCCTCGAGGCGCGCGCGTGCGTCGGCCCCGGCACCGGCTTCCTGCCGCGCCCCGCCCTCGCCTGGCGCGGCGAGGCCCTCGTCGGCGCGTGCGCGGCGTACGACAAGGACGACGTCCAGGGAGAGCTCGTCGACGACGCGGCCTGGCACCTCGCCGCCGCCCAGGCGGGGCTCCCGTCGTACCCGAAGCGCGCGCTCACGAGCCCGTTCGCGTCCGCGCAGGGGCCGCGCCTCCTCGCGCACCCGGCGCTCCCGCCCGCCGAGCGCGCCGCCGTGAAGGCCGCCCTCCTCGACGCGCTCGTCGCCGACGCCCGCGCGCGCGGGCTCCGCGCGGTGCAGCTCCTCCACACGACCGACGCCGACGCGGACGCCGCCCGCGAGCGCGGCTTCGTCGTGACGCTCGGCCTCCACCACCGCTTCCGCAACGCGCCGCCCTACGCGAGCTTCGAGGCGTTCCTCGCGCGCTTCCGGAGCCACCGCCGGAACCAGATCCGCCGCGAGCGCCACCGCGTGGGGGCGCTCGACCTTCGCACTCGCACACTCGCCGGAGCGGCCATCGACGAGGACCACCTCGAGATCGTTGCTGCAATGCAACAAGCCGCGCAGGACCGCTTCCTCGAGGTCGAGCCGCTCGTCGGGATGCCCCACCTGCTCGCGCTGCGCGACGCCCTCGGCCCGTGGCTCGAGCTCATCCTCGCGGAGCACGCCGGGCGCCCGGTGGCCGCGGCGCTCAACGTCGTGAAAGACGGCGTCTGCCATGGCCGTTACTGGGGCAGCGCGCTCGAGGTGGACGCGCTCTACTTCGAGGTGTGCGGCTATGCGACGTGCGAGCGGGCGATCCAGGCGGGCCTCGACGTCGTCGACGTCGGCCCCGGCGGGCTCCACCACAAGGAGCGCCGGGGCTTCCTCGCGGAGACCGTGCCGAGCGCGGTGCTCGCCTTCGACGACGCCGTGGGCGACGCCCTCCGCGAGCACGCGGCGCGCGAGCGCGAGCGCGCCCGCGACATTGCACAAAAGAGCCATCGCGTGTTCATTCGGTGACCCATGGCCGTGACCAGCGCCCAAAACGAGCCCCTCCCGACGCCCGCCGCCCCGCCCCGGCCGCGCACCGCGCCGCCCGTCGCCCCGGACGGCCGCGGCGTCACGGTCGCTCCGAGCTGGCGGCGCCTCCTCGCGGGGGCCATCGACGCGGTCGGCCTCGTGACCGTCTGGTTCCTCGGCGCCCTCGCCATCACGAGCGCCGGCGAGCCCGTGCAGAGCGGGCCGTGGAACCTCCTCGACCAGCTCGTCGACTACGTGAACGCCCGCCCGACCGCCGTCGCGCTCGCGGCCGCCCTGTTCGCCGGGCTCCTCTTCCTGCTCCCCTTCCTCTTCGAGCGCTTCGGGCGGGGCACCCCGGGGAAGCGCGTCCTCGGACTGACGCTCGTCGACGCGCGCGGCGAGCGCCCGAGCCCCGGCCGCCTCGCGGCCCACGCGGCGCTCCGCGTCGTGGGGACGCTCCTGCTCGCCATCGGCCCCCTGTCGGGGCTCGTGGACCCGGACCGGCGCACGCTCTACGATCGCCTCGCCGGCATCTACGTCATCGTCTCCTGAACCGAAGCCGAGGAAGACCGCCATGCGCACCCAGCCCCGCGCCCACGCCCTCCGCCTCCCCGCGCTGCTCGCGCTCGCGGCGCTGATCACGCTCGGCGCGCTCGCCCCGGCGCCCGCCGCGCGCGCGAAGGACGTGAACGCGCGCCTCGGCCTCGGCGGCGCCATCGAGTCCGACTTCCGCGACAGCGGCCTCAGCTTCAAGTACTGGCTGTCGAACGTCGGCTTCGAGACGATCTTCAGCCTCGGGATCCACGACGGCACCGACGGCGACCTCGACTACGACATCGGCTTCGGCCTGCGCGGCCTCTACAACCTGTCGCGCACGGACTCGACGAACCTCTTCGTCGGGGGCGGCGTGCTGCTCCACCAGGTCATCAACGGCCCCGGCGACCGGCAGGTCATCGAGGTCCTCCTCGGCATGGAGCACTTCTTCACCGACTACTTCGCGATCTCCGGCCACCTCGGCTTCCGCTTCGGCCTCTCCGACACGTCGATCGACTTCGCGCGGGGCGCGGCCTGGGGCGGCGGCTTCCACTTCTACTTCTGAGCGCGGGCGCCGCCATCACGGAC
Organism: Deltaproteobacteria bacterium; assembly: GCA_020632715.1. Taxonomy (GTDB): domain Bacteria; phylum Myxococcota_A; class UBA9042; order PHBI01; family PHBI01; genus JACKFA01. Next base: position 395,057 of record JACKFA010000006.1, on the reverse strand, counting down.
GTTGGACGGTCGCCGCCGGGCTCTGTATCGTGTAGCGGGCGCGTCGCCGCGACACCCCGGACGCGCCCGCCACGCCTGAGACCGGTGTTGAATCGTTGAAGTCCTGCTGGAAATGCGGGGCGTCCACTCCGGACACCTACCGTTACTGCCTCGGCTGCGGCTCGGACATCGACGCCGGGCCCGCGCAGCAGAGCGATCCCATGCTCGGGCGCGTGCTCGTCGACAAGTACAAGCTCGTGAGCGTCATCGGCAGCGGCGCCATGGGGACGATCTACAAGGCCGAGCAGCTCGCGCTCGGCAAGGAGATCGTCATCAAGCTGCTCCACCGGCACCTCCTCGGCGACCCCGAGCTGTCGCAGCGCTTCCAGCGCGAGGCGCGCGCCGCGAGCCGCCTGAACCACCCGAACTGCGTACAGATCATCGACTTCGGGCAGATCGACAACGGCTCGCTCTACATCGCGATGGAGTACATCCCCGGGGAGGACCTCGCGGACCTCCTCGAGCGCGAGTTCCCGCTCGATCACCGGCGCCTCATCCACATCGCGAAGCAGGTCTGCCTCGCCCTCGACGAGGCGCACGCCAACGGCGTCCTCCACCGCGATCTGAAGCCGGAGAACGTCATGCTCACGGACCGGCGCAACGAGCCGGACTTCGTGAAGGTCGTCGACTTCGGCATCGCCAAGCTCGACGAGAGCAACCCCAACAGCACGCGCAAGTTCCGCACGCGCACCGGCATCGTGTGCGGCACCCCCGAGTACATGAGCCCCGAGCAGGCGCGCGGGAAGGACCTCGACGCCCGCTCGGACATCTACGCGCTCGGCATCGCGCTCTACCACCTCTCGACGGACCGGCTGCCCTTCGACGCGCCCTCCCCCATCGAGATCGTGACGAAGCACCTCGGCGAGGACCCCGTCCCGCCGCGGGAGCTGCGCGCCGACCTCCCCGAGGCGCTCGAGCGGCTCATCCTGACGATGATGGCGAAGGATCGCGACCAGCGCCCCGGGAGCGCGATGGACGTCTACGCCGAGCTCGAGCGCATCGACCGCGAGCTCGCGGTCGCGCGCCACGAGCCGGTCGAGCAGAAGCTCAAGGAAGACGCGACGTTCATCGACCTCCAGCCAAACGCGGCGTTCCGCGAGATGATGGCGCGCGCGGCCGAGCGCCAGAGGCTCCAGGACGGTGACGGCGCCGGGGCCGCGCGGGACCCGCAGCTCGTCGCGACGGTCGAGGCGCCGCCGCCGGGCTCCGGGGGCTCCGGGCTCACGCCGGCGCGCGTCGCCCGCCCCGGGAGCGGGCCGGAGGCCGTCGGAGCGGCCGCGGCCGCGGCGGCGCAGACGCCGACCGACACCGGGCTCGCGGCTGGCGGCTCCGAGGACGACACGGAGCCCAACCGCGACGGCGACGCGATCCGCAGCGCCGCGACCATCCCTCCGCCCGCGCGCGCGGTCTCGAGCGGGGCGCCGCCGCGCGGTCGCCGCCGGCCGGACGCCGACCTGCTCGAGAAGCGCGAGCAGATCACCATCAACACGCCCCCCGTGAGCGAGCTGATGCTCGCGCCCACGGAGCTCGCGCGCGAGGCGCGCCCGGCGGGGGCGCGGAAGATGATCGTCATCGGCGTCGTGCTGGCCGTGGCGCTCGGGCTCGTCGCCTGGTTCGTCGCCGACGCGCTGCGCTGAGAGGCTGTGAAGAAATCCTCCCGTCGCCGGCATCGCCGATACGCTTCGCCGGCCTTCGTCGCAGCCCCTTGAAATACCACGAGGTATTCCCGCGGGGCTGCTCCTTGGGCGGCTCGCGGCTCGGCGCGCCGGCTCGGTCCGGGTATTTCTTCACAACCTCCGAGCGTCACGCCGCCGGGACCGTGCTCCTGCCTCGCTGATCAGCCGTTCGCGGCGTCGTCGATGCGGAGCAGCTGGTGCCCGACGAAGACGTGGTCGCCGTCCTGGAGGGTCACTCGGTCGCTGATGCGGGCGAACGTGCCGTTCCGGCTGTCGAGGTCGGTCAGGATGAACTGACCGGCGCGCTCCTCGAGGCGGCTGTGATAGTGGCTGATGAACGGGTCCTGGTAGAAGTTCACGTCGCAGTCCTCGCGCCCGATGGTCATCGAGCGCTTGCGCGCGCAGAACGCGAGGCCGACGTGGCCGCCCGTGAGGATCTGGACGACGCGGAAGCGCCAGGGGGAGACCGGGGTGCCGCCGAAGACGGCGCCGTCGACGCCGATGGTGACCGGGACCGCGCGGTAGCGCTCGAAGCGGAAGACCTGCTCCCCGCAGAGGAAGAGCTGGCCGTCGGAGAGCGCCGTCGGGGCGTGGATCCGCAGGAAGACGCCGTTCGTGGAGCGCTCGTCGCGCAGGTTCAGCTGCCCGTCCGTCATGAAGAACGTGCAGTGGCGCGGGGAGATGGCCGCGTCCTCGGGGAACGTGATGTCGGCGCCGTCGCGCCCGATGGTCGTCTCGCCGCGACCGAGCGGGAAGATCGTGCCATCGGGCCCGTCACCGCGGATGAGAACGAGTTGAGGGCTCTTCATTCACTCCGCCCGGGGCCGATCGGGGGTACCTCTCGAGGCATCGGCGGCATGTTAGAGGCGGGTCGGTGGAACCGTCAAGGCGTCCCGAGCGGCTCCCGAGGCGGGTCCCCGACGATCGCCCGCGCGGCTCGCGCGACACGGGGGGGCGCCGTCGTGGCGAGGGAGACGAGCGCCTCGCGCGCGCTGGCGGTGCGCGCCTCCCCGAGCCCCGCGATCGCGGCGACCGCGACGCCCGCGTCGTCGTCGTGGGCGAGCTCCACGAGGGCCGCGACGGCGACGTCGTCCGCGCGCCCCGTGAGCGCGCGCGTGGCGGCCGCCCGCACCGGCGCGAACGCGTCGTGCGCGAGGTCGACGAGCGCCTCGGGCGTGGTGCCCCCGCGGCGCGCCTGAGGAGCGCGGCGAGGCGGACGCGGGCGGCGACCGCGGCGGCGCCGTCGCCCTCGAAGGACGCGCCGACGAGGACCTCGGCGACGCGGGCGTCCCCGGGGGCGGTGAGGCGCGCGAGGGCGTCGAGGGCGCCCCGCTGGGTCGCCGGCTGCCCGCCCGGGCCGAGCGCCGTCAGGGCGAGCTCGATCACCTGCTCGCGGTCTCCTGCGGAGCCCGTCTCGCCGGTCGCGAGGCGCGCGAGGACCTCGAGCGCGAGCCCGGCGGCGGCGTCGGTGCCTTCGCCGCGGGCGAGCTGGACGAGCGAGCGACGCTCGGCGGCGAAGATCGCGGTCGTCGCGCGCGCGTCCTCGGCGAGCACGGCGGGCGGCCCCTCCGGGGGGCCGAGCGAGAGCCCGTCGGTCGGCGCGACGGCGGCGGCGAGGAGATCGGCGATGTGCGGGTCGCCCGGGACCGCGAGCATCGTGCGGACCCGCGCGGCGACGGCCTCGCGCGAGCGCGCGACGAGCGCGATCGGCGGCCCGGGAGGCGGCGTCCCGAGCTGGTAGAGCGACGGCCCGGGCTGGGACACGAGCCCACGGTCGCGATCGAGGAGCGCGTCCCAGCTCGCCTCGGCCCACGGGTCGCCGATGGGGCTCCCGTCGTCGGCGAGCGCGTCCCAGACGGCGTCCGCGGGCACCCGCTCGTCCGCGAAGAGCGTGCGCACGGCGGCCTCGCGCGCCTCTGGCGTCGCGATGCGCCCGAGCGCCCACACGGCCGCGCGCGCCTCGCGCTCGGTCCCGGTGCGCGCCCGCTGCGCGAGGAGCTCGATCGCGTCGGGACGTCGCAGGCGCCCGAGCCCCCAGATCGCGGCGACCCGCACGTCCGGCGTGTGGTCGCCGGCGAGCTCCGCGAGCGCGGTGTAGGCGCTCGGATCGGCCCCCTTCGCGAGCGCGGCGGTGAGGAGCACGCGGTCGCCCGGGGAGGCCCGCCGCGCGCGCTCGGCGAGCACCGTCGCCGCCGCCTCGCTCGACACGAGGCCCAGGGCCCACTCGGCCACGCGCGGGAGCGGCTTCTTCGCGCTCATCGCCATGCGCGCGAGCGCGGCGACCGCGCTCTCGGTGCCGATCTTCCCGAGGGTCGCGGCGGCCTGGATCTGCGCGAGCATGTCCGTCTCCTGCGTGAGCCGCGCGAGGATCGGCGAGGCGCCCGCGGGGTGCGTGAGCTCGAGCACGTCGAGGGCGCGCGAGCGCACGGCCACGTCGTTGTCGGCGAGCGCGTCGAGGAGCGGCTTCAGCGCGCGCTCCCCGACGAGCTGGAGCGCCTGCTCGCGCTCCGCCGCCGGGCGCGGATCGTAGACGAGGCTCTGGCACATGAAGGCGTAGGCGTCGACGAGGAGCTTCAGGTAGATGCTGCGGGCGTTGCCGGACTCGACGAGCGGCCGGAGGACGTCCTCGATCTGCTCGAGGCGCCCCTCGGCGACGCCGAGCTGCAGGAGGCGCCGCCCGGCGCGGAGCGCGTCCGTCGGCTCGCGCGCCTCGCGCACGATCTCGGCGAGCACCTGCTCCTCGCGGATCGGCTGGCCGATGTCGCGGTAGAGGCCGGCGAGCTTGAAGCGGACGCCGTCGTTGCGCGGATCGAGCACGAGCGCCTGCCGCCACGCGTCGGCCGCCTCGTTGCGGAAGCCCATGCGCGCGTAGAGATCGCCGACGCGGAGGTGCGCGCGGGCGTCGGCCGGGTTCATCTCGACGACCTGCCGCGCGAACCGCAGGGCGAGCGGCTCGTCGCCGAGGGAGAGCGCGAGGTCGGCCGCGCGGTGGAGGTAGTCGAGGGCGCCGGAGGAGTTCGAGCGCGCCAGGTCCTCGAGGACGGCGATGGCCTTCCGGAGCTGGTTCTGGCGCGTGTAGACCTGCTCGAGCCCGAGGAGGGCCTCGATGTCGTCGGCGTCGATGGCGCGGAGGCGCTCGAGGACGCGCTCGGCGTCCGCGAGGCGGCGCGTGCGATCGTAGGCGGCCGCGAGGAAGTGGCCGGCGGCGACGTCCGGCGGGGTCGCCGCGAAGCGCGCCTCGAGCGCGGCGATCTCCTTGTCGAGCGTGCCGCTCGCGTCCCAGAGGTCGATGATGTGGCGGCGCGCCTCGCGCACGGCCGAGCCCCCGCGGGTGCCCGCGGCGCTCTCGAGCACCGTGCGCCACGCCTCGAGCGCCTTCGCCGGCTGCTTCTGCTTCTCGAGCAGCGACGCGTACGCCTTCGCGAAGCGCGGGTTCTTCGGCTCGAGGCGGATGGCCTCCTGGTACTCCGCGGTCGCCTCGGCGGTGAGGTCGTGGTCGGCGAGCACCTCCGCGAGCAGGAAGTGCCCTTCGCCCGGGCTCTTCCCCATCTTCAGGAGGTGGGCCCACGTCGACCGCGCGCGCGCCTGGTCGTCGAGGGACCAGTAGTACTCGCCGAGGCTGATGACGTGGCTCTCCTCGCCCGGCTCGAGCCGCATGAGCGTCTTGTACTCGCCCTCGACCCGCTTCTTGGTCGTGCGGTCGCCGTGGCGCATCCAGAGGTCGATGACGCGCTGGTGCACGCCGGGATCGTTCGGGTACTTGCGCGAGATCTGGTCGATGAGCGCGTAACCCTCGGCCGCGCGCCCGTGGTAGAAGAGGAGCTCCGCGAGGCGCAGCTCGTGCCGCGGCTCGCCGGGCGCCGCGCGGATGAGCGCGCGGTAGGCCTCGACGAGCTCGTCGGCGGTCCCGAAGCGCTCGAGCAGGCGGATCTCCGACAGGCGCGCCTGGAGGTCGCTCGGCCGCTTCCCGAGCGCCTTTCGGTAGAGCGAGAGCGCCTTCGCGTCGTCCGCGAGCTCCTCGTAGAGGCGCGCCACCGTGATGAGCGTCTCGTACTGCCGGTCCATCTCGGGCTCGAGCTCGGCGACGAGCTCACGCAGGCGGTCCTGCCGCCGGTAGACGGCGATGAGCCCGTCGAGGAAGGTCTGCCGCTCCCAGTGCCCGACGGGGGTCTTGTCGAGCGCGCGACGCCAGGTCTTCTCGGCCTCGGCGAGGTCGCCCATGGTCATCTGGAGGTCGCCGATCTCCTTCCAGATGATGACGAGGTGCTTCTCCTGCCCCTTCGCGCGCTCCTCGAGGTCGCGCCACGCCGCGAGCGCCTCGGCGTTACGCCCGAGCTTCCCGAGCGTCGCTGCCCACTGCATCCGCAGGAAGACGTTCCCGGGCTCGGTCTGGACGAGCCGGTCGAAGTAGTGGTTCGCGCGCTCGACCTGGTCGGCCTCGACCGCCGCCTCGGCCGCCTCGCGCAGCACCTCCTGGAGGCGATCCCGCTCCTTCAGCTTGCCGACGGCCTCGTCGTACGCGGCGAACGCCTGATCCCAGCGGCGGAGGCGGCGATAGAGCTGCGCCCGCGCGAGCGCCGGCCCGGGCGCCGCTGGCTTCAGCTTCTGGGCGGCGTCATAGGCCGCGGCGGCGTGGGCCTCGTCCTCGGCGGCGCGGTAGAGGTGCCCGAGCACCATCCAGGCGCTGTAGGAGCCCGGCTTCGCCTTCACCTCCTCCTCGTAGGCCCGCACGAGCCCGACGAGCCCGCCCACCGCGTGCGACACCTCGAGGAGCCGCCGGAAGGGGTACTCCTGGTCGGGGTCCTCGGCGAGCATGCCGCGGTACGTCTCGATGAGGCGCAGCTCGCGCTCGTCGCCGCCGTCGTCCGCGGCGCGGGCGGCGCGCGGCCGGAGGGTGTCCCCGCCGACGACGACAGCGGTCGCGGCGAGCGAGAGCACCATGGCGGCGCGGAGGAGGAGGCGGGCGCGCGTCGTCACGAACCCGATCTTGTCCAGCGGGCGACCGCCGCGTCCAGGATCCGGGCTTCGAGCGACACGCCGTCGAACGCGTTGATCTCGTGGATCCCGGTCGGGCTCGTGACGTTGACCTCGGTCAGCCAGTCGCCGATGACGTCGATCCCCACGAAGACCTGCCCCGCGGCGGCGAGCCTCGACCCGATCACGTCGCAGATCTCCTGCTCGCGGGGGGTGAGGGTCGTCTTCTCGACGATGGCGCCGGCGTGCATGTTGCCGCGGTGGTCGACGCCCTGGGGCACGCGCAGGATGGCGCCGGCCGGCTCACCGTCGACGAGGATGATGCGCTTGTCGCCGCGCTTCGCCTCGGGGAGGTAGCGCTGCGCCATCACCTTCCGCTGCCCGTGCCGCGTCGACATCTCCATGATGACGCCGATGTTCGGATCGTCCTTGGACACGACGAACACGCCCTCGCCGCCGTTGCCGTCGAGGGGCTTCACGACGATCTTCCCGAGCTCCTCGGCGAACGCCCGGAGCTGCCCGAGCGACTGCGTGATGAGCGTCGTCGGCACGAGCTCCGGGAAGCGCACGGCCCACGCCTTCTCGTTCATCGCGCGGAGCCCCTCGGGGGCGTTGACGACGATCGTCGGGCGGCGCGGGAGGTCGAGGAGGTAGGTGTTGAAGATGTAGTCGATGTGGAAGGGCGGGTCCTTCCGCATCCACACGATGTCGACGTCGCCGAGGGAGAGGTCCGTCGGCGGGCCGAGCACCGCGTGCTCCCCCTGCACACGCTTCAGGGTCGCCGAGCGCGCGCGCACCCCGGCGACCCCGTCGCGGGCGTAGAGATCGTCGACCAACGCGTAGAGGACCTCGTCCCCGCGCCGCTGCGCCTCGGTCATGAGGGCGAAGGTCGAGTCCTTGTCGATGCGGATCCCGCCGATGGGATCCATGAGGAAGAGGTGTCGCATGGGTGTCAGGGGCCCTCACCGGGGTCGTTGCTGCCGTCGTCGTCGGGATCCACGGGCTTCTTCGCGTCGTCGTCGTCGACGTCCGCCTCGGGGGCCTTGCCCTCCCAGCCCCAGCCCTTGAGGAGGAGCGCCTCGTCGGCGAGCTTCACGCCGACGAGGTGGCCGGCGCCGTCGACGTAGAGCGTCGCGGCCGGTCCGGGCTGCCCCTCGGTCGTCCAGGTGGTGACCTCGACCGGCTGCTTCTTCGCGTCGGCGAGGCGCGCGGCGGCGCCGCGGACGAGGCGCGCGGTGCCGGTCTTCTTCGACCCGGGGTCGAACCAGGGCACGGACACGCTGTCGCCCTTGAGCTTCGGCGCGAGGAAGGCGAGGTGGCTCGGGAAGCGGGCGTCCCACACGTGCTGCGTGGACACGTCGGCGAGATCGGTCGTCTTGACGCCGGTGTTGACGCCCGTGATCCGGAGCCGCCCGTCGACCGTGAAGACCATGACGCCCTCGCCCTTCCGCCCGGCCTCGGCGCGGCGGTACTTCACGAGGTCCCCGCCGCTCCGCTGGAGGAAGTATTGCACGTGCTCCTTCTTCTTCGCCTTCTTCAGGTTGCGGTCGCCCGAGGCGAACACGCCGCCGTCCTTCTTCACGAGGCGGAGCGTCTCGGAGCCGACGGCGGCGTCGCCCTGCGTGACGATCCAGGTCGTGAGGACGCCGGACTTGTCGTCGTCGTCGGCCGACGCCGCGGCCGGGGCGAGCGCGACGAGGGCGCCGAGCGTGAGGATGAGGCTCAATCGGGTCATGACAGCGTGTCCTTGTCGTCGGGGAGAGGCCCATCGGGGCGCCGCCATCGGAGAGCAGCGCGGGCGGCGGCCGGCGGCGGCGCCGCGGGCGCGCGCGTCGGGATTCGCTTGCTCTTTGGGATGGCTCGGGTCCTGATCGACACTCTCCGTGTGGGTTCCCGCGAGGAACGCCTCGGCCCGCGCGGGCGATTCCCTGGAGATCGGGCTTGAACTTCGTCAAATACCACGGCTTGGGCAACGATTTTGTCCTCCTGCGCCCCGGCGAGGACGCCGCCCGCTGGTTCACCCCCGAGCGGGCGCGCGCCATCTGCCGGCGCGGCTTCGGCGTCGGCGGCGACGGGCTCATGGCGGTCGGCGCGAGCACCGCGGGCGACGTCGCGATGCTGCTCCTGAACAGCGACGGCTCGGTCCCCGAGATGTGCGGGAACGGGATCCGCTGCTTCGTGAAGTTCGTGGTCGACCACCTCGGCGAGGTCCGGAACCCGCTCCGCGTCGAGACGCCGGGCGGCGTGCGCGCCTGCCGCTGGACGCGCGGCGCGGACGGGCGCGTCGCGACGGTCGAGGTCGACATGGGGGCGCCGAGCTTCGACCGCGCGCGGATCCCGATGTCCGGTGAGGGGTCGGCGCTCGAGGTCGCGCTCGAGGCCGAGGGGCGCACGTTCGTCGGGACGGGCGTCAACACGGGCAACCCGCACTTCGTCGTCTTCGGCGGCGCCGAGCGCGAGCTCGCGAGGACCTACGGGCCGGCGCTCGAGCAGCACCCGGCCTTCATCGCCGGGGCGAACGTGGAGTTCGCGGCGATCGAGGCGCGCGATCTCGTGCGCGTGTCGGTGTGGGAGCGCGGCTGCGGGCTCACCGAGGCCTGCGGCACGGGCGCGACCGCGACGGTCGCCGCGGGCGTGCGGCTCGGGATCCTGCCGATCGCGACGCCGATCCGCGCGATCCTGCCAGGCGGGCAGCTCACGATCCGGGTCGACGAGGGTTTCGAGACGGCCTGGATGGAGGGGCCGGCGACCGAGGTCTACGCCGGGGTCCTCACGGCCTGATCGGTGCTCTCGCGCGCAGCCTGAAACGACGACGCCCCCGGAGCCGTGAGGCGCCGAGGGCGTCAGCGTCGGGCGCGCCGCGCGAGGCGGCGCCCGCGGAGGGTCAGACCCGCTCGCGGATCCGGATGATCCCGTCCGGCGCGCCGGGGACGGCGCCCTTCAGGAGGAGGAGGTTGTCCTCGGCGAAGACGCCGACGACCTCGATGTTGCGGACGGTCGCGCGGGCGTTGCCGAGCTGGCCGGCCATCTTGCGGCCCGGCAGGACGCGCGACGGCCACGCGGACGTGCCGATGGAGCCGCCGTGACGCTTGTACTCGTGCGTACCGTGCGACCGCTCCTTCGCGCCCTTGAAGTGATGGCGCTTGATGACGCCGGCGAAGCCGCGGCCCTTCGAGGTGCCGGTGACGTCCACCTTGGCGCCCTCGCGGAACATCGTGACGTCGACCGACTCACCGACCGTGTAGCCGGCGAGCTCCTTCGACGTGACGCGGAACTCCTGGACGGAGCGCGCCGGATCGACGCCCGCCGCCTTGAAGACGCCGAGCTCGGGGCGGGTGCAGCGCGAGATCTTCTTCTCGCCGAAGCCGAGCTTGACGGCGTCGTAGCCGTCCTTGCCGCCCTGCTCCTTCACCTGGATGACGGTGTTCGGGCCCGCCTCGACCAGGGTCACGGCGATGAGGTTGCCGCGCGGTCCGAAGATGTGCGTCATCCCGAGCTTTCTGCCGATCAGTCCACGTGCCATCCGAATTCCCCAGCGTTCTGCCGGCGCGCCGTGTGCGCGCCCCATCGAGCTGCCGTGCCAACGGGACGGACCGTCCCAGGCTCGAGGCCGCGGGAAGCTATCAACCGCCCGCGAGCGCTGTCAAACGATTTGCACGACCGCCCTCGCGATCGCGCCTGCCCCCTGAAATGCGCGAGGCGACCCGAAGGTCGCCCCAGCGCTCCCGATCATCCGGCCGACCAGCCGGAACAGCCCGACTACAGGAGCTGAATCGGGAAATTCACCGTCATCGTCGGGTCGCTGAACTTCCCGAAGACCGTGCCCTTGAGCTCGCTCACGACGCAGCGCTGAACGTCCGCGGACGTCCCGCCCGCGTTCGCGATCCGCGCCGACGTCACCTTGCCGGTGCCGCCCTCGATCACGAACGACGTCATCACGCGCACCGAGCCCGCGGCGCCCTCGACCATGTCGCCGCAGCGGGCGAAGCGCGCCTTGTTCGCGCGGAGCGTCTCGCGGAGCTGCGCCGACGAGAGCCGCTTCGGCATGCTCGAGTCGGTCGTCGGAGCCGCCTCCTTCGTCGTGTCGCCGCCGCCGTTCAGCCGCTCGAGGAGCGCGTTGACCTTCTGGTTGTTGCCCGGGTTCGACGCCGGCTCCGTCTTCGGGGGCGACTCGACCCTCACCTCGGGCTTCGCCTCGACCGCCGCCACCGAGGGCGGCGTGTCCGTCTTGGGCGGCTTCTTCGTCGTGTCCTTCGTCGTGTGCTTCGGCTCGGCCTTGGCCTCCGTGGGGTTCCCCGCCTCGGGGGCCTTCGCCTCCTCGGTCCCCCCGGCCTCGGCCGCCTTCGCCTCCTCGGCCGCCTTCGCCTCCGCCGCCGCCTTGGCCTCCTCGGCCGCCTTCGCGTCCGCCGCGGCCTTCGCCTCGGCCTCGGCCTTCGCCTTGGCCTCGGTCTCCGCCTTCAGCTTCGCCTCGAGCTCCGCCCGGAGGCGCGACTCCTCGGCCGCCTTCGCCTCGGCCGCCACGCGCGCGGACTCCGCGCTCGCGACCACCGCCGGCTGCGGCTGCGTTTCCCCCTTGTCCGACAGCAGCACGAACGCGAGGATCCCGCCGCCCACGAGGAGCAGCGCCGCCGCCGCGAGGATCCACGGCCCGTTCCCGCGCCGCCGCTCGACGATCGGCACGTGCACCGTGCCCATGCCCACCGACGAGCGCGTCGGCAGCACGAGGGGCCCGCTCATCGCGAAGGGATCGGCCGGCGCCGCCCCGGGCGACTCGTTCTGCGCGAGCGCCTTGATGTCGATGAGGCCGCTCGAGTCGGTGAGGAAGGGATCGTTGTCGCCCGGCGCCGCGGCGCCGCCCGCGCCCTCGTCGCGCCCGAGCTCGTCGAGGCGGAAGAGCACCGAGTTCTGCCGCCGCGCGTGCGGCCCCACCGCCGCCCCGGCCGTGGCCGCCGGCTTCGCGCTCGCCGCCGCGAAGACGTCCGACGGCGCGGCGTTCGCGAAGATGTCCACCCCGCTCGCCGCGACCGCGTCGCTGCCGCCGCTCGAGGCGACCACGGCGTCGCCGAAGTCGAGGGGCACGTCCTCCTCGATCGCGCCGAACACGTCGTCGACCGGCTCGACGATCGTGACGTCGCCGAGGTTCTCCTCGACCTCGATCGCCTCGGCGCCGATGAGCGTCGCCTCCTCGATCGCCGCGTCGTCCTCGTCGTCGGCGAGGATCGAGTGCGTCTCGCTGAGCTCGTCCGCCGTCGTGAACGCCGTGTCCTCCTCGACGAAGGGATCGTCGACCTGGTCGACGCCGAGCCCCGCGACGAGGTGCCTGAGCGAGCTCACCTCGGCGAGGTGCACCCAGTTGTCCATCCCCGGCTGCCAGATGTAGGTCTCCGCGCTGATCTCGCCCGACGCGAGCAGCTTGCCGAGCGCCGCGGAGGCCACGGGCCCGCGACGCTCGCTCCCGACCGCGTAGTGCCAGAGGTCGCTCATGACCACTCCAGCGTGTTCGTTCACTGACATCGACGCTCCATTCGTCAGGGTGCGACCGGGGGCCGCAACTGGGTGTGCCCCCGGAACACCCTAGTACGCGCGACAACTATAGGGGATCTCGAAAAGCGTCGCCAATCAGGATCCCAGTCTTGCCGCGGCGGGGCCGTCGTTCGTCCCCACCGCGACCGGGGGCCGCTGCTCGCGGATGCGATGCAGGCGGCGCCGGAGCGCCGCACGATCCAATACGGTCAGATCTCCGACGACCGTGAGTTGCATACGTCGTTCGTCGAGATATCGCCGCGCGACGTCCTGCACCGCCTCGGGGGTCACGCGCCCGAGCCGCGCCGCCCGGTCCGCGAGGCCGTCGGCCCCGTCGTAGAGGCGCTGGAGCCCGAACCAGTACGCGACGTTCGCCGGCGAGTCGCGCACCGAGCTCAGCTCGAAGCCGAGCCGCCCGCGCACCCGCGAGAGCTCCTCCGCCGTGGCGGGCTCGGTCGCGAGCCCGCGGACGACCGACAGGAGCTCGTCGATCGCGCGCAGCACGGACTTCGTCTGGGTCTGGGTCTCCACGGAGAGCACGCTGAGCCCCGCGTAGAGCTCGAGCTCCGCGCTCGCGTGGTAGGCGAGCCCGAGCTGATCGACCACGCGATGACGCAGGCGCGCGCAGCTCCCGTCGTCGAGGAGGCGCTGCGCGAGCAGGAGCGCCGGCCAGTCCTCGTGCGGCTCCGGCGGGAGCGCCCACGCGAGCTGGATCTCCGTCTGGCTCGCGACGTGGCTCTTGAACTCGAACGCCGGCAGCTCCTCGCGACGACGCGCCTTCGGCGGCGCCTGCCGCTTCCCCTTCGGCAGCACCGACAGCGCGTGACGCGCCGCGTCATGGACGCGATCCGCCGCGATCGGCCCGGCCACGGAGAGCACCATGTTCGACGCGCCGTAGAAGCGCCGGAACCACCGCTCACAGTCCTCGCGGGTGTACTCGGCGACGTCCTCGAGGCGGCCGCCGATCTTCGCGCCGAAGCCCGGCCCCGGGAAGAGCGCCATCTTCGCGAGGTTGTCGACGTCGACGTCCTCGCCGGCGCTGTCGATCTCGTCCTGGAGCTCTTCGGCGATGACCTTCTTCTCGAGCTCGACGTCCGCGAGGAGCGGCTTCGAGAGCATCGCCCCGAGGAGCCCGAGCACGCGCTCGAGCTCGGCCGGCGCGAACGCCGCCTCGAAGGTCGTGTAGTCGCGCGACGTCGCCGCGTCGAGCCCCGTCGAGCACGCCTCGAACGCCGTGTTCAGCGCCCACGTCGACGGGTGCGCCTCGCAGCCGCGGAAGAGCACGTGCTCGAGCAGGTGCGAGAGGCCGCCGTCGTCCTCGCCCTCGAAGCGCGATCCCACGCGCAGCATGAGGATGGCGTGCGCCGTGTGGAGGTGCGGGAGCTCCACGCTCACGATCTCGAGGCCATTGTCGAGCCGGCGCACGGTGGGCGTGGGCCAGGCGTTCGCGTTCGTCATGGGGTCCTTGTCGGGGGGGACGGGGCGCCGCTCGCGGCCTCCGGCGCGGCCACGGCCGGGGCCTCCCGCAGGTGGCGGCGGAGCTCCTCGACGTAGGCCGCGAGGTCGGCCGTGTCAGGGACGATCGTGATGTCGCTCGCCTCGCGCCGCGAGAGCTGGAGGTCCTCGCCGAGCTCGGCCGCGCGGAGCGCCTGATAGTACTCGTCGAGGGTGACCTCGTCCTCCGTGACGTCGCGCTCGCCGAAGAGTGCCGTGTACTCGCGCTGGACGACCGCCGCGGGCGCGGCCGCGTCGAGCCCGCCGAGCGCGTCGCGGAGCCCCTGCGCGAGCACGCGCCCGTCGCGCGGGCGATCCTCGGGTCGCTTCGAGAGGCAGCGCATGATCCAGCGCCGGAGCTCCGGCGGGCAGTCGAGGCCGAGCGGCGGCACGTCGCCGGCGGTCACCTGCTCGAGCGTCTCGATGACGGACTCCGCCTTGAAGAGGCGCCGCCCCGTCACGAGCTCGTAGAGGATGACGCCGAGCGAGAAGAGGTCGCTCCGGCCGTCGAGGGGCTGGCCGCGCACCTGCTCCGGGGACATGTAGGCGTGCTTGCCCTTGACGACGCCGGTCTCGGTGACGGCGTCGCGGCCGACGAAGCGGGCGATGCCGAAGTCGATGAGCTTCACGGCGCCTGCGTCCGTGACCATCAGGTTCTGGGGCGACACGTCGCGGTGGACGATCCGCAGCGGGATCCCGCGCGTGTCGACGAAGGCGTGGGCGTACGCGAGCGCCTCGGCCGCCTGCGCGCCGACGGCGGCGACCAGCGCGAGGGGGGCGGTGCGCCCGGCGTCCCTGAGCGTGCGCTGGAGCTCCTGGAGATCGCGCCCGTAGATGTACTCCATCGCGATGTAGGTGCTGCCGCGGGCGTGCCCGAGCTCGTAGAGCTTCGCGATGAGCGGGTGGTCGAGCTGCGCGACGAGCTGCGCCTCGTCGACGAACATGCGCACGAACTCGGGGTTCTCCTCGGCGTGCGGCAGGATCCGCTTGAGCGCGACGACCTTCTCGAAGCCGCGCTCGCCGAAGGCCTTGGCCTTGTAGATCTCGGCCGATCCGCCGAGGGAGACGCGGCGGATGAGCTTGTAGCGACCGAAGTCGGGCGTGGGCTCAGCGAGCTCGGGCAAGCGCGCCCCCGCTCGCCGCCTCGCGGGAGGCCGCGCGCCCGGTCGTCACAGGCCGGCGCAACGAAGCTGCTCCATGAGCTCGGCCTGCGCGGGCGAGAGCGTGCTCGGGATGGCGACGTTGAGCGTGACGTACTGATCGCCGTGCCCGACGCCGTCGAGCCGCGGCATGCCGCGGTTCCGGAGCCGGAGGACGGTGCCGGTCTGGGTGCCGGCGGGGATGCTGACGGTCTGCGCGCCGTGGAGCGTGGGGACCTCGAGGTCCGTCCCGAGGACGGCCTGGGTGAAGACGATGTCGCGGGTGAGGTAGACGTCGGCGCCGTCGCGCTGGAACGTCGGGTTGGGGCGGACGCGCACGTGGATCGCGAGGTCGCCGCGCTCGCCGCCGACGCCGCCCGAGTCGCCCTCGCCCTGCACGCGGAGGCGGTTGCCGTCGCCGATGCCGGCCGGGAACTTCACGGAGAGCGAGCGCTGCACGCGCTGGAAGCCGTCGCCGCCGCAGTCGCCGCAGCGGTCCTTGATGATCGTGCCCTGGCCGCGGCAGACGGGGCACGCGGTCTGGACCATGAAGAAGCCCTGCTGGCGCTGGATGCGGCCGGTGCCGTTGCAGGGGCCGCAGTGGTCGGGCCGCGTGCCGGCGCGGGCGCCGGAGCCCTTGCAGCCGCCGCAGAGATCGTGACGATCGAAGGTGACGTCGCGCGTGACGCCGGTGAACGCCTCCTCGAGGTCGAGCTCGACCTCCACCTTGAGGTCGCTCCCGCGTCGGCGGCGCGGGCCGCCCTCGCGGGCGCCGCGGCCGAACATGTCGCCGAGGATGTCGCCGAAGTGGGCGAAGATGTCCTCGAAGCCGCCGCCGAACGGGTTCGCCCCGCCGCCGCCGCCGTTCAGGCCGGCGTGGCCGAAGCGGTCGTAGAGGCCACGCTTCTGCCCGTCGGACAGCACGGAGAACGCCTCGCTGCACTCCTTGAACCGCTCCTCGGCCTCGGGGTCGCCGGGGTTGCGGTCGGGGTGCCAGCGCATCGCGAGCTTGCGGAAGGCCGACTTGATGGAGTCGCCGTCAGCGTCGCGCGTGACTCCGAGGGTCTCGTAGTAGCAGCGTTTGGCGGTCATGGCCGAAGGGGTGGTCGACAATCCACCGGCCAAAGCTAGCGACATGGCTGGGGTAATCAAGTGCCCCGTGGCGCGGGCCCGGCCGGGGCGAAACCCGACCGGGTTGAGGCCGGCGAACGACGCGGCTATCATCGGCGCCACCTCGAGCGGCCAGGCGGCCGCGACCGCAACGGCTCAGGGGTGTGATGGCAGAACTCCGGATCGGCGCGGCGGGAGCCCCCGCCCGGGCGCGACGATGGCTCGGCGCGCTGCTCGTGGCCCTGCTCGCCGGGGCGCTCGCGGCGCCCGGGTGCGAGGAGAGCCGGCTCGAGCCGCCGTACGTCGCCGACACGGCGGTGGCGGACACGGGGGCTCAGGACACGCTGCCGGGCGACGTCGTGGATGGGGAGGACGGCGAGGACGTGGACGACGCCGACGCGGTCGACGACACGGACGCGGACACCGACACGGACGCCGACGCCGACACGGACACGGACGCCGACGCCGACACGGACGCCGACGCCGACGCCGACACGGACGCCGACACGGACACGGTCGCCGACGCGGACGCCGACGCGGACGCGGACGCGGACACGGTCGCCGACGCGGACGCGGGCGCCGACGCGGACACGGACACCGACCTCGACGCTGGCGACGACGTCGGCGACAGCACGCTCGACACGCTCCCGCCCCCCTGCGCCTCCGACGACGACTGCGCCGACCTCACCGTCGGCCCCTGCCAGCGCGCCGCCTGCGACCTCGCCTCCGGCGCTTGCCTCGCCGTCGCCGACACCGCCGCCGAGGGCCTCGCCTGCGACGACGCCAACGCCTGCACCACCGGCGGCACCTGCCGCGCCGGCGCCTGCCGCCCCGACGGCTTCGTCACCTGCGCGGACGACAACCCCTGCACCGACGACAGCTGCGATCCCGCCATCGGCTGCCGCTTCACCGCGAACTTCGCCGCCTGTGACGACGGCGATCCCTGCACCACCGCCGACCGCTGCCTCGCCGGCACCTGCCGCGCCGGCGCGCCGCGCTGCGACGACGGCGATCCCTGCACGACCGACCTCTGCGACGGCGCCACCGGCGCCTGCTCCCACGGGGTCGACGACACCGCCCCCTGCAGCGACGGCAGCGCCTGCACCCTCGGCGACCACTGCGCCGGCGGCGTCTGCGTCCCCGGCCCCGGCGACGGCTGCGACGACGGCAACCCCTGCACGAGCGCCACCTGCGCCGCCGACGGCGTGACCTGCGCCGTCACCCCGAACGACGGCGCCCCCTGCAGCGACGGCAGCGTCTGCACCGACGGCGACGCCTGCGCCGCCGGCGTCTGCGTCCCCGGCCCCGCCCTCGACTGCGGCGGGAACCCCTCCTGCGTCGACTGGACCTGCGATCCCGTCGCCGGCTGCTCGCTCATCGCCATCCACCCCGGGAAGATCTGCAGCGACGGCGACGCCTGCACCGTCACCGACCGCTGTGACGACGCCGGCGACTGCGTCCCCGGCACCCCGCGCGACTGCGTCGACACGAGCGTCTGCACCGAGGACTCCTGCGATCCCACCTTCGGCTGCCGCCACACCTCGCTCTCGGGGCCCTGCGACGACGGCAACGCCTGCACGACCGACGATCAGTGCCAGTTCGGCCTCTGCCGCGGCACGAACGTCGTCTGCAACGACGGCGACCCCTGCTCCCTCGACCGCTGCGACACCCTCTCCGGCTGCGAGTACCTCCCGGGCGGCACCGTCATCGACGACGGCGTCGCCTGCACCCTCGACGCCTGCACCCAGGCGACGGGCGTCACCCACACCCCCGACAGCTCCCTCTGCGACCTCGGCCGCGCCTGCACCACCTCCGGGTGCGTCCTCGTCCAGCCGGTCGTCCTCATCGCGCGCCTCCTCCCGGCGAGCGACGCGACCGACGCCGGCGCCGGCGCGCTCCTGCTCGCCAACACGACGAACGCCACCCTCGACCTCACCGGCGCGGCCATCCTCCGCGTCGGCGACGGCGCGATGGCCGCGATCGCCCGCCGCGACGGCGGCGCCCTCCTCCTGCCGCCGAAGGGGCTCGTGCCGATCGAGCACGACGGCGGCCCCCTCGGCCTCGGCACGGTCTTCGGCGAGGCCGCCGACGGCTTCGCGCTCGACCTCGCGCAGGGCCCCTTCCAGCTCCTCGACGCCGACGGCGACGTCCTCGACGACCTCGACCTCTCCCCGCTCGCCGTCCCGCCGGCCGTCGCCGCGCTCGACTTCCCCCTCGCGCCCGGCCTCCCCCTCTCGCTCGCCGCGACCGCCTTCGCGACGGCCACGACGGAGCTCGCGAACGACTCCGGCGCCGCCTGGTGCGCCGCGGACGTCGCGATCGCGGCCCCCCTCGCCGACTGCGCCCGCGCGCGCCTGAACGAGGTGCGCCTCGCCGGCCCCTCCGGCGAGCGCTGGATCGAGGTGCACGCCCCCTACGGCGGCCCGCTCTCCGGCGTCGCGGCGCGCGTCGTCAGCGCGAGTGGTGCTGTGCTCGTGGTCGTCTCGTTCACGGGGCGCATGCCCATCGGGGCGACCGCGGTCTTGCGCGACGGCCAGGGCGGCGTGTCGCTCCCGCAGCTGAGCTCGGGGAGCGTGCAGCTCTTCCGCGGCGGCGTCCTGCTCGACGTGTACGGCTTCGGCGCGCTCACGGCGACGGTCGACCAGGGCTCCGGGAACCCGCTGGTCGAGGGCGCCGCCGGGCCCGCGCAGGCCGCGGGCGACGCCGCGCAGCGCAAGATCGACGGCGCCGACAGCGACGACAACGCCGCCGACTGGCAGAGCGTGAGCGGGGGCTCGCCGGGCGCGCTCAACGCGCCGTGAGCCCGTGGCGCGCGGCGCTGACGCAGGCTACTTCGAGCTGAAGTAGTCGTCCTTGTTCTTGAAGAGCGCGTTGAACGACGTGAGCGAGCCGTAGCAGCGGCTCACGTACTGCTGCAGCTCCACCTTGTCGGCCGGCGACAGCGCGTCGTGCGCGTTCAGCTTCGCCTCGAGCACGCGCAGCTTGTCGCGGATCATCACGATCTTGTGGAAGAACGCCTCGAGCGGCATCTCGTACGGCTTCAGCTCCGCGTTCGCCGGCTGGAGGATGAGCGTCCCCCCGTGCCACTTCGCGCCGAGCTCCACGTCCTCGACCGAGATGAAGCTCTCGATGACCGAGAGCATCGCGCGGCGGAGCGCCTCCGTGTCCATGTCGTCCTCCCCGTCTCCCGATCCCGATGCGAACGCCGCGAGGAAGTCGTCCGAGACGAGCCCCTCCGCGACGGTGATGGTCTCCGGCCCGTCGTCGCTCGAGCGGCGCCGGACGACGCCGCCCCCGCCGCTGCGAGCGCGCCCCGAGCCCCCCGACGGGCCGCTCCCGCCCGTGATCCGGGTCGGCAGCGCCTCCTTCAGGCGCACGATGTCGTCGAAGCCCTCGCGCGGCTTGTACTCGCGGCACGCGTAGTCGTCGGACGAGCGCGAGCCGGTCCGCGGGTACATCTTGCAGTGGCCGAGGATCTCCGGCGGCGCGCCGAAGTCGTCGCGGAAGAAGGTGCACGCGGCGCAGTGCCCGTCGCGGCGCCAGCTCCCGTCGTCCACCGGGGCCGCGGCGGCCACGCGGCGCGCCGCGGGCGCGGCGTCCTCGTCGTCCTCGAGCTCATCGAGGTCGTCGTCGTCCTCGTCGATCATGGCCCGAAAGCTATGCGACGGAGGCGGCCGCGGCAAGCCCACCGCGCCGACATCGCGGTTGACCCGAGGCCCCCCGCGTGCCATGAAGCGCGCCATGTCAGCGCGCGACATGGATCGGATCCGCAACATCGGCATCATGGCCCACATCGATGCCGGGAAGACCACCGTCTCCGAGCGGCTCCTCTTCCTCACGGACAAGACCCACAAGCTGGGCGAGGTCCACGAGGGCGAGGCGGTCATGGACTGGATGGTCCAGGAGCGCGAGCGCGGCATCACCATCACGAGCGCGGTCACCACGTTCGACTGGCGCGTCGCCGGCACCAAGTACGAGGTGCACCTCATCGACACGCCGGGGCACGTCGACTTCACCATCGAGGTGTCGCGCTCACTGCGCGTGCTCGACGGCGCGGTCGCCGTGTTCGACGCGGTCGCCGGCGTCGAGCCGCAGACGGAGACCGTCTGGCGCCAGGCGAACCTCTACAAGGTCCCGCGCATCGGCTTCGTCAACAAGATGGACCGCATCGGGGCCGACTTCCAGCGCTGCCTCAAGATGATGGAGGAGCGCTTCGGCGAGCACTGCGCCCCCGCACAGCTCCCCATCGGCGCGGAGAGCGGCTTCAAGGGGATCGTCGACCTCGTCGAGCAGAAGGCGTGGGTCTGGAGCGATCCGAACGACCCGCGCTCCTTCGAGGAGGTCCCGGTCCCCGCCGACATGGCGGACGACGTCGAGACCGCGCGCGAGCAGCTCCTCGAGCGCACGGCCCTCGGGGACGAGGCGTTCGCCGAGCAGTACCTCGAGGGGCCGCCCCCGACGGTCGAGGACATCCAGGCGGCCATCCGGCGCGCGACCGTCGCGAACCACCTCGTCCCGGTGTTCTGCGGCGCGGCGCTCCGGAACAAGGGGATCCAGCCGCTCCTGAACGCGATCGTCGCCTACCTGCCGTCGCCGTCGGACGTGCCGCCCATCGAGGGCACGAACCCCGGCACGGGCGCCGTCGAGACGCGCCCGCACGACGCCAAGGCGCCGCTCGCCGGGCTCGCCTACAAGGTGAGCCTCATGGACGACGGCCGGCGCATGGTCTTCGTGCGCCTCTACTCCGGCACGCTCACGGCGAGCATGGACCTCCTGAACCCGGCGCTCGGGATCAAGGAGAAGGTGAGCCGCATCTTCCTCATGCACGCGCAGCACAAGACGCGCGAGGAGCGGATGCCGGCCGGGAACATCGTGGGCGTGCTGGGCCTGAAGAAGACCCGCACGGGCGACACGCTGTGCGACCCCGGGCACCCGATCCTGCTCGAGTCGATCGCCGCGTACGAGCCGGTCATCAGCCAGTCGGTCGAGCCCGAGACGATGCGCGAGCGCGACAAGCTCTCGGAGTCGCTCGCGAAGCTCGCCGACGAGGACCCGACGTTCCGCTGGCGCGAGGACCAGGCCACCGGCCAGACGGTCATCAGCGGCATGGGCGAGCTCCACCTCGACATCCTGACGGACCGCCTGAAGCGCGAGTTCGGCGTGCCGGTGCGCACGGGGCGGCCGCAGGTCGTCTACGCCGAGACCATCAACGGCACCGCGAGCGTCGAGGAGATCTTCGACCGCAGCGCCGAGGGCGAGTCGCTCTTCGGGCAGGTCTCGGTGTCGGTCGAGCCCGCGACGCGCGGCGCCGGGAACGACATCGTCTGGGCCTGGCCGAAGGCGAACGAGCTGCCGCCGCCGTGGCTCAACGACGCGCTCAGGAAGGCCATCAAGGACGGCCTCGAGAACCAGCTCCGCTCGGGCGTACTCGCCGGGGACACCGTGCAGGACGTGACGGTCACGGTCACCGGGGTCGGCTGGAAGGACGGCGCGAGCAAGCCCATCGGCTACACGATCGCCGCGTCCGGCGCGCTCCGGAAGGCGATGGCGCAGGCGACGCCCGTGCGGCTGTCGCCGATCGCGAACGTCGAGATCTCGACCCCGCCCGAGCACACGGGCGACGTGATCGGCAGCATCAACCAGCGGCGCGGGCGCATCGAGCACATGGAGGAGGTCACGCCGCAGACCTCCGTCATCAAGGTCATGGCGCCCATCGAGGCGATGTTCGGCTACACGACCGAGCTCCGGTCGCTGACGCAGGGCCGCGCGTCGTTCACGATGACCTTCAGCCACTACGACGTGGTCTGACGCGGCGCGCTCGTCGCGCGCTGACCCGCGACGAGCCCGGTCAGAACGTGACCACGGAGACACGGAGATACGGAGGGAGCACGGAGAGGGCGACGCGCCCTGACCTGCTCCGTCCTCTCCGTGCCCCCTCCCCTTCTCCGTGCGACGAGCCCGGTCAGAACGTGACCACGGAGACACGGAGACACGGAGGGAGCACGGAGAGGGCGACGCGCCCTGACCTGCTCCGTCCTCTCCGTGCCCCTCCTCTCCTCCGTGTCTCCGTGGTGAAAGCGGTCTCTGGACGGCCACTTGCGCCCAGAGCGTCACCGCATGACGCGGCGCGTCACGCTTCGTGACGCAACCTGACGCAGCGCGTCACACCTGCCGTCGCCGGCCCCGCGCCAGGAGCGTGAGCGCCGCCACCGCGACCGCCGCGCCCGCCATGTCCGCGGCCGCGTCCCAGGCGTCCGTCGAGCGCGTCGGCACGAGCCCCTGCAAGAGCTCGGTCGCGACCGCGTAGACGAGGCACGCCGCGAGGACCGCCACCGCCCGTCGCCGGAGCGGCAGCGACAGCGCGAGCCAGAGCGACCCCGCGAGCGCCGCCCAGGCCCCCGCGTGCAAGACCTTGTCGGGGAGCGGCAACCCGCCGTCGCCGCCCGACATCGGCGTGAGCAGGAGCGCCCCGACCACCGCCCACACGAGCACGCACAGCGCCCACAGTGACGCACGCATCGACGCCGCTCCGGTCAGGAGGCCACGCTCAGCTCACATCTTGTACTTGCCGAACGAGCCCGGCTCGAGGTCCTCGAGGCGCACGTCCTGCCCGTCGACGAGCGCGGACGGCCCGTCCCCCTCGACGAGATCCGTCGGCGCGTCCGGCGCGGGCGGCGCCGCCGCCTCGACCTCGCCCTCGCCGCCCTCCCCTGCGCCCTCGAGCGTCTCGGGGTCCGCGAGCGCCCCCGCCTCGGCGATGACCTCGCGCGCGACGAAGATCGGCGCGCTCACCCGCAGCGCGAGCGCGATGGAGTCCGAGGGGCGCGCGTCCACGTGGTACACGTTGTCCTCGGCGTCGACGAGCGTCACCTCGGCGTAGAACGTGCCCTCGACGAGCCGCGTCACCGTGATGCGCTCCACCGTGCTGCCGAGCGTCCGGACGAGGCTCGCCATCAGGTCGTGCGTCATCGGGCGCGGCAGATCCACGTCCGCGAGCACCGTCGCGATCGACGTCGCCTCGAGGCCACCGATGAAGATCGGCAGGTAGAGCCGCGGCTCGGCGAGCCCGCGCAGGACGACCACCGGCACCTGCGAGCGCGGGTCGACCACGATGCCGCCGACGCGCATCGGGACCACCTCTTCCTCGTCGTGCCCTGCGTCCATCCGACCCTTGCCCTAGGCGAGCCTCCCGAAGAGACTGTTCGACTTCGCCTCCTCGACAGTAACGGTTGCGAGCTGGCCGATCCAGCGCTTGGCCCAGAACTCCCCCATCGGCACGGGGAAGTTCACGATGATGTTCGTGCGCGTCCGCCCCATCATCTGCCACCGGTCCGCGACGCCCTTCGACGCCATCCGCGACGGCCCCTCGACCAGCACCTCGAGCGTCTCGCCCTCGTACGCCTTCATCCGCGCCCGCGTCACCTCGTCCTGGAGGGCCAGCACGCGCGCGAGGCGCTCGCGCTTGACCTCCTCGGGGACGCTGTCCTCCATCTCGGCCGCCTTCGTGCCCGGGCGCTCGCTGTACTTGAACGCGAAGATGCTGTCGTAGCGCACCTCCGCGAGCAGCGAGAGCGTCTCCTCGAGCTCCTCGTCGGTCTCCCCCGGGAAGCCCACGATGATGTCCGTCGAGAGCGCGATCCCCGGGCAGCGCGCGCGGAGCTTCGCGACCTTCTCGAGGTAGCCCTCGCGCGTGTACGAGCGGCGCATCGCGCGCAGCACGCGGTCGCTCCCCGACTGCACCGGCAGGTGGAAGTACTCGCAGAGGGTGCGGAGGTCGGAGAAGCAGGCGATGAGGTCGTCGATGGCGTCCATCGGGTGCGACGTCGTGAAGCGGAGCCGCTCGAGGCCGGGGATCGCGTCCACCCGCCGCAGGAGCTGCGCGAACGTCGGCACGCGGTCGCCGCGGAGGTCCTTCCCGTAGGAGTTCACGTTCTGCCCGAGGAGCGTCACCTCGCGCGTGCCGGCCGCCACGAGCCGCTCGACCTCGCGGACGACCATGTCGGCGTCCTTCGACACCTCGCGCCCGCGCGTGAACGGCACGATGCAGAAGCTGCAGACCTTGTCGCAGCCCTTCATGATCGTGACGAACTCGGAGACGCGCACCTCGGCCGGGGGCTCGGCCTCGATGAAGGCGTAGTCCTTGCGCTTGAAGAAGGTCGTCTCCGAGACGCGCTCCTTCGAGCCGCGCACGCGGTCGAGCAGCGACGGCAGGTCACCCACGTGGTCCGGCCCGAACACGAGGTCGAGGTACGGGACCTTCTGCAGGAGCCGCTCCCCCTCCTGCTGCGCGACGCAGCCCGCGACGCCGAGGACGAGGTCGTCGTTGTACTCTTTCAGCGGGGCGAGCCGACCGAGCTGCGACATCATCTTCTGCTCGGCCTTGTCGCGCACGCTGCACGTGTTGAGCAGGATGAGGTCGGCCTGAGCGGGGTCGTCGGTGGCCGCGTAGCCGAACGGCGTCAGGACCTGGAGGATCCGATCCGTGTCGTTCACGTTCATCTGGCAGCCGAAGGTCTGCACGTGAACGAAGCGGCGCCGCGGGGTGCCGGCCGCGAGCGGCTCGCCCCCAGGCCCCGTCTGGAACAGGTTCGTCGTCGTCGTCATCGCTCGCCCACCTGCCCCGCGCGCGCCGTCTCGCGCGCCGCGGCGGCTGCCCTTACCAACCGCCGCCCCGCCGGGTCAAGGTGAAGGCGCGAGCGGCAGGATCGCCTTGATGTCGTCGTCGACGAAGCGCACCCCGAGGCCCACGAACCAGTCGCGCGAGCCCGCGTTCAGGATGTCGTCGATGCCGGCCGCGAGCACGAAGTGCGTGAGGAACTCCCACTCGCCGAGGAGGCGCAGGCGCGGGTACGTGTCGTGCCCGAACTCGAAGATGTCGAACTTGAAGTTCAGCGCGTCGTCGAGGAGCGTCGCGTCGATGCCGAGGCCGCCCGAGTTCTCGATGATGCCGTAGCGGAACGTCAGGAAATCCCAGCGCTTCGCGATCTCGACCGAGATCTTGAGCTGGCTCGTGGTCTCCTGGATGTCCTCGACGAGCACCGGCGGCACGCGCGGGTCGTTCGTGGTCGTGACGCGGCGCGTCGAGACCGTGCGCCCGACGGGGTCGTCGACGATCTGGAGGAGGTAGTACTTGTCGGGCCGCGGGTGGAGCGACACGTCGATGGTGTTCTTGAAGGCGCCGCGGCCGACGAAGTAGTCGGTGCGGAAGCCGAGCTTGATCTGCGTGCGCGAGAAGGTGGAGGTGTAGTCGGAGACGTCGGCCACGACGCGCTCGATGTCGGTGATGAGCTTGTCGTCGGTGAGGAGCCGCCCGACGGTGCTCTTCCCCTGCTCCACCTGCGCTGTGATGGAGCGCACGTTCTCGAGGGTGCCCTCGAGGATCGCCATGTTGTGGTCGAGGCGCGCGATAGCGTGGGCGACCGTGCCGTCCTTCGCGGTGCCGGCGCTCGCCGTCTGGTCGCTTATGAAGCGCCGCACGTCGAGCGACGCCGTCTCCATGCTCGCGGCGATCTTGTCGACCGACGCCGCCGTGCGCGCCGTCGCCGCCTCGAGCGTCGCCGCCGTGCGGTCGATGTGCGAGAGGATCTGCTGGATGTCGCTCCCGCGCGGGTAGATGTCGGTCCTGAGGAACGTGCGGAGCTCACCGGTGAGCGCCGCGACGTTCTCCGTGGTCTTCGCGATGTCCGTGCGGATCTGTTTCAGATCCGCCACCGCGTTCTCCTCGCCGAGCGTCTTCCGGAGCCCGCCCGTGATGGCCTTGATGTCGTCCGTGATGGCGTCGAGCTTCGGGAAGACCGAGCTCGACGCGTCCTCGAGGTTCTTCAGTACGGCGCCGAAGCCCGTCTGGCTGATGACGTTCGGGATGTAGTCGCCCTCGCCGAGGAGCGGCCCCTTGATGCCAGGCGTGAGCGCCACGTAGTAGTCGCCGATGAGGCTCGCCTGCCGCCGCGTCGCGGTGGCGCCGTCGACCCAGAGGCCCTGCCGCTCGTCGTAGAGCCCCTTGTGGAGCCCGATGTCCTTCCGCACGAGGAGCTCGACGCGCGCCATGTCGGGCTGCTCCGGGTCGAGCTCGATCTTGCCGAGCCGCCCGACCTCGATGCCCGAGAGCATGATGCGCGAGTTCGACACGAGGCCGGTGGCGTCGTCGAAGCGCGCGTACACGCGGTAGCCGTCGGCCGCGTCCATGCCGGTGTCGAGCGAGCCGAACGTGAAGACGAAGGCGACCGCCGCGACGATCACCAGGAGCCCCACGAGGAGCGGGGTCTTCGACTTCAGCATCGGCAGCTCACGCGGAGGGGCTCCATCACTTGCGGGCTAGAACATCATGATGGTCATGAAGTAGTCGACGACGAGGACAGCCACCGAGGCGTACACCACCGCGCGCGTCGTGGCGAGCCCGACGCCGCGCGCGCCGCCGGACGCCGTGTAGCCGGCGTTGCAGCTCACGATCGCGATGGTGACGCCGAAGAAGGCCGCCTTGATGAGGCCGCTCCAGACGTCCCAGGCCGTGACGACGTTGACGATGCGGGCGTGGAAGACGCCCTCGTCGAGGTTCAGGCCGAGCACGGCGACCACCCAGGCGCCCCCGATCCCGATGAGCGAGAACAGCAGCGTCAGGACGGGCATCGCGAGCGCGAGCGCGGCGATCCGGGGCGACACGAGGTACTGCACCGGGTTCACGGCCATCGAGCGCAGCGCCTCGATCTGCTCGGTGACGCCCATGGTGCCGATCTCGGTGGCGATGGACGACCCCACGCGCCCCGTCACCATGAGGCCCGTCAGCACCGGGGCGAGCTCGCGGGTGAGCGCGAGCGCGACGGTCGTGCCGACGTAGCCCTCGGCGTTGAAGAGGCGGAAGGCGTAGGCGGACTGGACGGCCATCACCATGCCGGTGAAGCCGCCCGTCAGGAGCACGATGACGAGGCTCCCGACGCCGACGAACTCGAGCTGCTGCAGGTAGAGCCGCCACCGGAAGGGCGGACGGAACATCGAGACGAGGCCGTCCCACGCGAGGAGCGTGGCGCTGCCGGTGCCCTCGATGCGAGCCAGGGTCCACTGGCCGATGCGCTCAATCCCCTTCACGGGCGCGACGCTAAACCATCGGAGGCCCCGAGGACAACGGCGGTGAGGCCCGCGGTGGGCGATTGGGCACGGCGCGGGGCGCCGCCGGGAGGCCGCGCCGGCCCGGCGAGGACGGCGGATGCGGCTTCCGGCGCGGTGCGCGGCGTGGTAGACGGAGCCCCATGAACGTGACGCTCAACGGCGACCCGAAGGAGCTCCCGCCCGACGTCGGGACGGTGGCGCAGCTCGTGACCTGGCTCGGGCTCGGTGACCTGCGGGTCGCGGTCGAGCTGAACCGCCGCATCGTGAAGCGCGCCGACCACGCGGCCACGGCGCTCGGGGACGGCGACGTCGTCGAGGTCGTCCAGTTCGTCGGCGGAGGAGCTTGAGGCATGGGAAGCGCTGATTCGGACCTCGTCATCGGCAAGCACACCTTCACGTCGCGGCTGCTCGTCGGCACCGGCAAGTACCCGAACGCCGACGTCGCGCGGACGGCGCTCGCCGAGAGCGGCGCGCAGGTCGTGACGGTCGCGGTGCGGCGGGTGAACCTCGACCACGACGCCGAGGACTCGATCTGGGCGCAGATCGACCTCGAGCGCTTCACGCTGCTCCCGAACACGGCTGGCTGCACGACGAAGGACGAGGCCATCCGCACGGCCATGCTCGCGCGCGAGGTCGGCATGGGCGACCTCGTGAAGATCGAGGTCATCGCGGACGCGAAGACCCTCTTCCCCGACAACCAGGCGACGATCGAGGCCGCGCAGTTCCTGATCGGCGAGGGCTTCACGGTGCTCCCGTACATCACCGACGATCTCGTCGTGTGCAAGAAGCTCCGCGACGTGGGCGCGGCCGCGGTCATGCCGCTCGGCGCGCCCATCGGCAGCGGGCTCGGGATCCGCAACCGCGTGAACGTGCGGCTCATCGTCGAGGCGATGGACATCCCGGTCATCGTCGACGCCGGCGTGGGCACCGCGTCGGACGCGGCGGTCGCCATGGAGCTCGGCTGCGACGCGGTCCTCATGAACACGGCCATCGCGGGCGCCGACGACCCGGTCGCCATGGCGAAGGCGATGCGCCTCGGGGTCGAGGCCGGGCGGCTCGCGTACCGCGCGGGCAGGATCCCGATGAAGCTGTACGCGACGGCGTCGAGCCCGGTCGAGGGGCTCGTGGGTTGACGCCCGCGCGGGCGGCCCTCCTCCTCATCGCGGACGCGCCGACGGTGGGCGCCGAGGCCGCGCTCGCGGCCGTCGAGGCCGTGCTCGCGCGCGTCCCGGGGCGGCACGTCGCCGTCGTCGACCGCGACCGCGACCCGGCTCGGGGCGGCTCGAGCGACCGCGCGCGGCTCGCGCGCCTCGCGGCGCTCAGGGCGGTGACGGCCGCGGCGGGCACGCTGCTCGTGGTGACGGGCCGCGCGGACCTGGCGCAGGCGGCGGGCGCCGACGGGGTACAGCTACCGGAGCGGGGGCTCCCGGTCGCGGCGGTGAGGGCGGCGTTCCCACGGCTCCGCGTCGGCCGCTCCTGCCACGATCGGGCGGGGCTCCTCGCGGCGGCCGCGGCGGGGGCGGACTGGGCGACGCTCGCGCCGGTGCGGGCGCCGTGGTCGAAGAAGGCGCCGAGCGGGCCGCCACTGGGCGTCGACGGGTTCGCCCGCGCGGTGGCGGGCGCGGGGCTCCCGGTCTACGCGCTCGGCGGGATCGGGCCCGATCTGGTGGCGGCCCTCGCGGACGCAGGCGCGAGCGGCGTCGCGACGATCGGGGCGGTCTTCGGGCAGGCGGATCCGGCGGGCGCCGCGGCGGCGCTCCTCGCGCCGTGGGCCGCGCCGCGGGCCGATACGTAGCCGACCGACCGGCCGGTGCCGCCCGGGAGAGCGCGCTCTACCGCGCGCTACGCGGCGGAGGCGCGAGTTGACAACCCGGACAGAACAGCCGAAAAAATTCGGGCTGGCGCGGGCGTGGCGTAGATTCGGCACGCGTCGCGGTACATCCGAACGGCATGACGGCCGTGACCTGTAGTGACGACCAGGAGCTGTCGAGCGATGTTGACGTTGAGCATCCGTGAGAAGAACGGAGAGGAGCGTCAGCTGAGCTTCGACAAGGAGGAGGTCACGATCGGTCGCGCGAGCGGTAGCGACATCGTCCTCCCGCGGAACAACATCTCGAAGCGCCACGCCCGCCTCGTCGACAAGCACGACAAGGTCGTCATCGTGGACCTCCGGTCCACGAACGGCACCTACGTGAACGGCCGCCGCATCACGGCGCCGGAGCTCCTGACCGGCGAGGACAAGGTCTACATCGGCGACTTCGTGATCCGCCTCTCCCGCCCGGGGGAGGCCGCGAAGCAGACGACGCCCTTCTCGGAGCGCCCCGAGGTGGATCCGCGCGTCGCGCACGCGCCGACGGTCGCGGCCGGCGAGCTCGGTGGCCACGACTTCTCCGGCGGGGACGACGCCACGCGGGCGATGGAGGCCGTGCCGGCCGAGATGCTCGGCGAGGCGTTCCCGGAGCCGCCGGGGCCGCCGCCCTTCGCCCCCGACGAGGACTACGACGACGACGGCGAGGAGAAGACCGCGGCGTTGAACATCGCGGATCTCCCGAAGTTCGACGGTCCGCCGCCGATGCCGGCGGCCGCGAAGGCGACGCAGAAGCAGCCCGCGCCCCAGGCGCCGCCGCAGCGGGTGGCTCCCGAGGACGTGCCGACGGCGCCCACGCCGGCCCCGCCGAGGGCCGCGGCGCCCCCGACGGACGCGCCGACGATCGCGAGCCCGAAGGTGTCGGCGCCGGCGCAGCGCGCGCAGGCGAAGAAGGAGCCGGCCCCGGCGCCCGAGCCGGAGGCGGCGGACGGCGCGCCCTCGGAGCTCGACGCCTGGAGCGAGTGGAACGCGACGGTGGCGCTCGTGGTCGAGGCGGTGATGACCCGCACGAAGAACGAGCTCACCTGGGAGCAGGCGCAGCAGCTCGCGGACTCGGCGATCGACCAGGCCGTGAAGTCGGGCGACATCGCGGCGGACGTGGAGCGCGAGGCCCTCGTCGACGACGTCGTGACCGAGCTCGTGGGGCTCGGGCCCCTCGCGGACCTGCTCGCCGACGAGGAGGTCCAGCGCATCGCGGCCAACGGGCCCGACGTCATCCGCGTCTGGCGCGGCGGCACGGCGGAGCCGTACGGGCGCGTCTTCGCGAGCGAGCAGAGCTTCGAGCGGATCCTCGCGCGCCTCGCGATGGAGGCGGGGTACGCGCCGGGCGAGATCCCGGCGGTGGTCGAGACGACGCTGCCGCACGGCGCGGCCATCACGATCGTGCGGCCGCCCATCGCGAGCGACGCGTCGATCATCGTGGTGCAGCGCCCGCGCGGCGCGGCGGCCACGGCCGAGCGGCTCGTCGCGGACGGGGTGCTCACGCGGCCGATGCTCGGCGCGCTCGAGAAGGCCGTGAAGGACGGGCAGAACGTGGTCGTCGCGGGCCCGCCGGGCTCGGGGCGGACGACCGTGCTCGCGGCGCTGATGTCGCTCGTGGGCGACGACGAGCGGCTCGTCATCGTGGCGGACGGGCGCGAGATCGTGCCGCACCACCAGGACGTGGCGCGGCTGAACCGCACGCAGGTCGACGTGTCGGAGTACGACGTCTACACGCGGGTCACGAAGCTCGCGGCGGACCGGGTGGTCATCGACGACGTCGACGGGACCAACGTGAGCGGCTTCGTCGGGCTCGCGCTGTCCGGCGGGGCGCCGATCCTCGCGGCGGCGCGCGACGGCGAGCCGGAGCGGCTCATCCGGCGGCTCGGGCTCCAGCTCGCGCTGACGGGGGTCCACGGCGACAGCGCGGCGGCGGCGGTGTCCGAGGCGATCGACGTGGTCGCGTGTCTCGAGGCGCGCCGCTCGGGCGAGGCGCCGGTGGTCTCGAAGGTCGTGCAGGTTCAGAGCGGGAAGGACGGCAGCACCTTCCGCGTGCTCGCGAAGCGGTGATGAATCGTCAGGGGGGCGTCACGCCCCGAGCACCCATGGGACGGTAGTCGATTGTTCACGCTCATCATCGAGGACAAGCACGGCGGCATTGCCGACGAGTACTCATTCGAGGAGGGCGAGTTCTACGTCGGCCGCTCGCACACGAGCGACATCATCCTCCCGTCGGACAACGTCTCGCGGCGGCACGCGCGCCTCTACACGGTGGACGGGCGCTGCTACATCGAGGACCTGAACTCGTCGAACGGGGTCTTCGTCAACGGGCGGCGGATCCACGAGGTCTATCAGATCCAGCGCTCGGCGCAGGTGAAGATCGGCGACTACTACCTGCACATCGAGTCGGACGCGGAGCAGCCCGAGGAGGAGGAGCGGACGTTCTGCCGGCTCGTGGGCCGGAATCTGGCGTTCGCCGGGCAGGTGTTCCGCGTGCAGCGGAAGGTGAACCTCATCGGGCGCGGCAAGGACTGCACGATCACGATCATCGACCCGAGCGTGTCGCGCATCCACACGAAGCTGTCGGTGGAGCGCTCGGGGGCGCTGACGCTCGAGGATCTGAAGAGCTCGAACGGCACGTTCGTGAACGACGAGCGCATCGAGGTCGCGACCATCAACGACCGCGACGTCATCCGGTTCGGCAACGTCGAGTTCCTCGTGGAGCTCGAGGGGGCCGGGGCGAGCGGCGGTGGGCGCGCGGCGAAGCCGGCGCGGCCGGAGCGCGCGGAGCGGCACGAGCGAGCGGAGCGGGCGGAGCGGCCTGAGCGGGGCGACCGGGGTGACCGGGGCGACCGGCACCACGAGCCGGTGGCGCCGCCGTCGGACCGGCGCTAC
The DNA here is from genome assembly GCA_020632715.1 of Deltaproteobacteria bacterium. GTDB lineage: Bacteria > Myxococcota_A > UBA9042 > PHBI01 > PHBI01 > JACKFA01. Next base: position 363,258 of record JACKFA010000006.1, on the reverse strand, counting down.
CCGACGATGGGGATGCAGAGCTTCGAGGACGACTGGGCGCCGCGGAAGAGCAAGCCGAAGACGCTCTGGCTCGTGCTGTCGCTGCTCGGCGGGCTGCTCGTGCTCGGGACGATCCTGTTCATCGTCTTCAAGGACGACATCGTCGGGAAGAGCGAGCCGGCGAAGCCGCCGGAGGTCGTGGCGCCCGCGGTGGATCCGAAGGTCGAGCAGGAGGCGCGCGAGCGGGAGCGGCGGCAGCAGGAGATCGCCTCGCTCGTGGAGCTCGGCAACGAGCGTGTGAAGAACAAGCAGTGGGACCTCGCGCTCGAGGCGTGGACGCAGGTGGTCGACCGCGACCCGCTGAACGCGAAGGCGCTGAAGGCGATCAACCAGATCAAGGTGTGGAAGAAGCACAAGCAGCTCCTCGACGAGGCGCGCGAGCTGAAGGCGGCGCTCCAGCGCGGGAAGGCCGCGAAGATGCTGCGCGAGATCGACGTGTCGAGCGTGTACTTCCAGGAGGCGCAGCAGGAGCTGCAGCAGCTCGTGACGGCCAAGCAGACGATGATCATGACGGCCGACAACCGGCTCCGTCAGAAGGACTGCGAGGGCGCCCTCGAGCAGCTGAAGGAAGTGCAGCAGATCGATCCGCGCGACACGAGCGTGCTCGACAAGATCGACGAGATCGAGAAGATGCAGGGCTCGAAGAAGTGCAAGTAGGGCTGGGCTGACCCTGACCCGACTCCTCGCTCGTCTCGGCCGGTAACCACGGAGACACGGAGACACGGAGGGGGCACGGAGAGGGGCGCGGAGGCTCCGGGCTGACTCCCAGGCTCCTTTGGGCTGCTTCGAGACGCCGCGGAGGGACAACCACGGAGCACGGAGGCACGGAGGGATCGCGGTGCCTCGTGGCTTCGGGGTCATCGGTTCGAGCCTGGGCTGGTTCGACCTGTCGCGAGGAGTGAGGACGGGACGCGGAGGGCTGCGACCTCCCAACTCCCTCCCTCCCGCCGGGGTCCGCACGCCACCGTGCTCGGAAGACACGCCGAAGCCGCGAGGCACGCCGTTCCCTCCGTGCCTCCGTGCCTCCGTGGTTTCCCTCGAGAAGACCGCGAGCGGCCGAGGTGCTTGGCGATCAGCCGGAGCCTCCGTGCCCCCTCCGTGTCTCCGTGTCTCCGTGGTTACCCCTCAAGAAGACCGGGAGCGGCCGAGGTGCTTGGCGATCAGCCGGAGCCTCCGTGCCCCTCCGTGTCTCCGTGTCTCCGTGGTTACCCCAGCAGCTCCCCGCGCTACTCCTCGTCGTCCGTGTCCGTCCCGATGCGCTTGTCGATCTTCGCGATGAGCGCGTCGAAGCCGTCGCTCGCGATGATGCGCTCGAACTGCTTCCGCCAGTTGAGCGCCATCGAGACCTGGTCGATCTCGAAGTCGTAGACGAGCCACACGGCCTTGTCCCCGGCGCCGTCGAGCGCGAAGCTGTAGTCCACGTCGGCCGCGACCTTCGCGCCCTTCACGGTCGTGTAGACCTTCGCGTGCTTGCCGTCTTCCTTGAGCTTCTCGCCGCCGTTCCGGTAGCTGATCTCGAACTCCGTCTTCGGCTTGAAGCGCCGCCCGTACACCTGCACCACGAGCTGCTTGAACTTCTCCATGAACGTGGCCCGCTGCGCCTTGTCGAGCTTCGGCCACGTCTCCTTCAGCGTCCGCTGCGCGAACGCCTCGTAGTCCATCAGCTTGTCGAGCGTCGACGTCAGCGCCGCCGTCATCGCGTCCTGGTCGGGCGCCGTCGCCGTCGCCTTCTTGATCTCGTCGTAGACCCCGTCGATCCGCTCCTTCGGCCCCGGCGGCGCCGCGTGCGCAGCCGCGCCGAGCGCGAGGAACGCGAGCAGGAACGAGAGGATGAGGTTCGTCTTGGCGAGTCGCATCGAGGTCTCCTTGGCCGGGCGACGTGGCGTGGCTCCGACGGCGCCGCTCCCCTGTCCATTCATAGTCCGGTCGACGCCGATTGACACCCGCGCCGTCGTCACCGCCCGGCCGGCACGTCCGCCGCCGTCACCGTCCGGATGTCGACCCCGACCGCCCGCGACAGCTCCATCACGAGCACGTTGTGGTCGTACACCATCTGCAGGTACCCCACCTTGCGGGTGTAGAACTGCACCAGCGCGTCCATGTAGTCCCGGAAGTTCCCGAACCCCGCGTCGTACGTGTCCCACGTCGCCGTGAGCCAGCCCTGCGCCGCCTTCTGCGCCGTCGCGAGCACGTCGATGAGCTCCCGCTTGTTCGCGAGGTCCTGCGCCAGCTGCCGCACCTTCACCTCGACCAGGTCCTTCTGGACCTCCACGTCGTACTCCGTCTTCAGCGCCTTCGCCCGCGCCTCGTCAGCCCGGAACACGCGCTGCGGCACGTCGAGGTTCCACCGCAGACCCAGGAGCGCCCCCGCGCTCGACGTGTTGTACGGGTCGTTCGCGAAGCGCGACTGCTGGTTCTCGATCTCCGGCGCGTCCGCCACCGCCACCGACCCGACGATGACCAGATCCGGCCAGATCTCGGCCTCCTTCGAGTCCGCGAGCGCCCGCTGCGCCACGATCCCCGCCTTCCCCACCTGGAGCGTCGGCTCGTTCGCCATCGCGAGCCGCACGTACTCGTCCGCCGTCAGCATCTCGAACCTCGTCGGCACGAGCGCCTGCTCCGACAGCGTCACCTCCGCCCCCGGCGGCAACGAGAGCAACACCCGCAGCCCCTCCGCCGACCGCGTCTCGAGCAGCTTGCTCTCCGCGTCGAGCATGTAGAACTCCGCGAGCCGCGTCTTCAGCCGCAGGTGCTCGAGCTGGTCGTACTCCATCGAGTCCTGCTCGCGGAGCCGCTCCATGCGCTCCTCCGCCTTGTCGATCCACGTCCGCCCGACGTCCATGATCCCGCGCAGCTCCCGCGCGAGCAGCTTCCCCATGTACGCCTGGCCGATCCGGTACACGAGCTCCCACCGCGCCGCCGCCATCTGCGCCCGGCTCACGTCGAGACCCGCCGCCGCCGCGCGCTTCAGCGCCTCGATCTTCCCGAACGTCCACACCGGCTGCACCATCTCGAGCTTCGCCGACGCGAAGTAGCCGATGGTCCCCCAGTCCGTGTCACTCTGGAGCGGCGTCCCCGTCACCTGCGGCGTGATCGTCGCCCCCGCCTCGAGCTTGAACGCCGGGAACCACGCCCAGTCCGCCTGCGAGAGCTTCGCCTCGAACGTCGCGAGGTCCGCCTTCGCGGCCTTCATCAGCGGGTGCGTCTTCAACACCTCCGCCACGACCGCGTCCCACGTCCACGTCGCCGCGCCCGCCGTCGCTGGCGCCGCCTCGCCCGCGGGCTCCGCCGCAGGCGCGTCCTCCGGCGCCGGTGGCGCCGCCGACGCCCTCCCCGCCCCCGCGACGAGCCCGAGCCCGAGCGCGATCAGCGCCGCGCCCCACCCCGGGCGCCGCGCGCCGCGTTGTGCAGTGCAGCAATTTCCATCGCCATCGCCGCCTTCGACGACAGCCTCACCGTGTGTGCAGTGCATCATGACAACGTCCGTTCGCTCCGCAGCGAGCTCTTCAGCCGCACCATACGACGGGTCAGGTGGAGTGTCTGGAGCGCCGCGAGGCAGACGCCCTCGAAGCCGAGCCCGGAGAACAGCAGATCGCTCGCGAGGAGCACGTTCCGATACGCCGTCGCCCCGCTGAACGCGCTGACGCCGAGCGTCTGCGAGCGCGGCGCCGCGTAGATCGGCGCGAGCTCGTCCGGGTCGAGCATCGGCCGCCCCGTCCCGGGGTCCGGCACGATCGCCGGCACGTCCACCACCTCGAGGTGCTGATCGAGCCACGGCACGATGCGCCGCACCTCCCCGAGCGCCTCGTCCACCGCGCGCTGCGTGGCCGCCATCGTCGGCGCCGGCCCGCGCGTCGGCACGATCGTCGTGACCTGCAGCACCCCCGGGCTCGGGCGCCCCTCGGCCCCCGGCCCCGCCGCCCCCGGCCGCGAGATCCAGAGGCAGTTCCCGCCGACGAGCGGCGCCCCCGGGTCGCGCACCGCCACGAGCTCCGGGCCCATGCCGCGCGGGATCACCTTCGGATCGACCCCGAGGTTCAGCGTCACGAACCAGCCGCCGGGCTCGACCCCCGTGAGCTGCGCGTGGAACTCGTCCTCGCGGTCCTCCCGCGGGAAGAGCTGGAAGAAGTGCCGCGGCTCCACGTTGCCGACGACGAGCTCGCAGCCGAACGACTCGTCGCGCTCGCCGAGGACCACCGCGCGCACCTTGCCGCGCTTCACCACGACCTCGCTGATGGCGTCGTCCGGGCGGTAGTCGCTCGACTGCTCGCGGATCTTCCGGATGAAGACCGCCTTCAGCTCCTCGAGCCCGCCCTGGATCCGGTAGAGCCCCGCCCGCAGGTGGCTCCAGAGGCGCGCCGTCGCGAGCGGCGACGCCGCGTCGGGCGCGATCCCCGACAGGTGCGTGACCGTCGCCTTCACCATCGCCTCGAGCCCGGCGTCGCCGAGGAGCGACCACGGCACCCCGGCCTGGGGCGAGACGAGGTCCTCGATGCCCTCGATCGACCGCTTGTAGAGCGCCCGCCCGCGCATCCCCCCAGGCGGGAAGACCGCCTCGGACGCGAGGAGCTCGTTCGTGCGCTGCGTCGCCGTGCGCGCCCAGCCCTCGAAGCGGTCCGCCGCCTCGATCGCCCCCGGCAGCTCCCGGTCGAGCTCGCGCTCCCAGTGCTTCCGGTGCCCCGACACGTCGAAGCGCCGCCCCGGCAGCACCACCTGGAGCGTCGGGTCGATCATGTGCGGCCGGTTCTTCATCTCGATCGCGAGCGAGAGCTCGCCGAGCACCCGCGCCACGACCGGCGAGCTCGCCATCCCGTAGAAGCGCTCCGGGCGCCGCGCGAACGTGTGCCCCGCGCGCCGATAGAGGTTCGGGCGCGCGCCCTGCCCCACCACCGCCACGCGGTAGCCGAGCCGCGCCGCCAGCGCCGCGTAGATGAGCCCCGTGAGGTCGGTGCCCACCACCACGATGTTGTACCAGGCCTGCGTCATCGCACCGCGACTCTTTCCGCGCCTCGCCGCGCGCGTCAAATCATTGATGCGTCGGGGGGCGGTGGCCCGGCGCCGCAGCGCGGGTTATGCTCGCCGCCTGCCGCGCCCGACCCGTCATCCGGCGCCGCGCGGCCGAGCTTCGAGAGCCGCACCGCGAGCGGCCCTCCCAGCCCACGAACGCGAGGGACCGATGAGGAACGAGCTCCGTGATGCAGCCATCGTCGAGGTGCGGAGCCGCATCGTCGACGCGTGCCTGAAGCAGGCGCGGCTCCCCGAGGGGATGCCGCTCGACGTGCTCATCAACGACACGCTCTACCACGAGAAGCAGCGCCTCGAGCGGGATCGCCAGAGCCCGACCCGCGACGAGGACCTCGCCTTCTGGGAGGGCGTGCGATCGCGCCTCGGGAAGGCCGGCGAGAGCGAGCAGAAGGAGATCCTCGTCCGCGTCGTCGAGCGCTTCACCGAGGAGGTCCGCGGGAACTTCACCCCCTGGGTCTACGACATGGCGACGCGCTTCATCCCGCGCGCGCTGCCGGCGCTCCTGAACGCCGTGTCGCCGAAGCGCCTCTTCTCGCGCGGCCTCCCGAACATCGCCGAGACCATCGCCATCGACGGCGACGTCGACGCCCTCCGGCGCGCGAACGAGCGCGGCACCGTGATCCTCGCGCCGACCCACGCCTCGAACATGGACAGCCCCGTCATCGGCTGGGCCCTCTTCGCCATGGGGCTCCCGCCGTTCACCTACGGCGCCGGCTTGAACCTCTTCACGAACCCCGTGATGTCCTTCTTCATGCGGAACCTCGGCGCCTACCGCGTCGACCGCCGGAAGACCGCCCCCCTCTACAAGGACATCCTGAAGGAGTACGCCGCCGTCTCGCTCGAGCTCGGGCAGCCGAACCTCTTCTTCCCCGGCGGCACGCGCTCGCGGAACGGCCAGATCGAGGAGCACCTGAAGCTCGGCCTCCTCTCCTGCGGCCTCCGCGCCTACGTGAACAACCTCCAGAAGCGGAAGGAGCGGCCCAACATCTACGTCGTGACGTGCAGCATCAACTACCAGCTCGTGCTCGAGGCCGAGTCGCTCGTCGGCGACTACCTCCGCTCCGAGGGGAAGTCGCGCTACATCATGACCGACGACGAGTCCTCGAAGCCTCGGAAGATGCTGCAGTTCGTCCAGAACCTCATCAACCTCGAGAGCCGCATCACCGTGAAGGTCGGCGACGTCTTCGACCCGTTCGGCAACCACGTGGACGAGGCCGGCCTGAGCGTCGACTCCCACGGCCGCCACATCGACATCCGGAAGTACGTGACCGACGGCGAGGGGCGCCCCTTCCACATGCCGCAGCGCGACCGCGTGTTCACGCGCGAGTGCGGCGACTCGGTCGCCGAGAGCTTCAAGCGCCACAACCAGGTGCTCTCGACGAACGTCGTCGCGTTCACGGCGTTCGAGCTCCTGAAGAAGCGCCACCCCGAGCTCGACCTCTACCGCATGCTGCGGACCGGCGACGAGGGCACCGGGCTCGAGATGAGGAAGCTCACGGACGCCACCGCCGTCGTCGTGAAGGCGCTGCAGGACCTCGCGAGGGACGGCGAGATCTCGCTCGACGGCAAGTCCATCGGCAACGGCGACGCCGCCACCATCGTGCAGAGCGCGCTGCGCCACTTCGGCACCTACCACGCGCACCCGGTGCTCGCGCGCCGCGGCGACCGCGCCTTCACCGAGGACGCGCAGCTCCTCTACTACTACTCGAACCGGCTGCGCGGGTACGGGCTCGAGCGCACCCTGCGCGCGTCCTACGGGGAGGCGGCCTGATGGCGGCGACACAGAAGCGGGCGACGGTCATCGGCGGGGGCTCGTGGGGCACGGCGCTCGCCCACCTCATGGCGACCGCGGGCATCGACGTGCGGCTCTGGATGCGGAGCGAGGAGCGCGTCGCCGAGATCAACGAGCAGCACACGAACACGCGGTATCTCAAGGACAAGCCCATCCACGAGGGGGTCGTCGCGACGAGCGACCTCGCGCTCGCGGCGAAGCACGCGGGGACCCTCGTCGTGGCCATCCCGTCGCGCGCCTTCCGCGAGGTGGCCTTCGAGCTCGGCGAGCACGTCACGGGCGACCAGATCCTGCTCTCGGCGACCAAGGGCTTCGAGGCGGAGCACCTGACGCGCATGTCGCAGGTCCTCCGCGAGGAGACCTGCGTGCGCAAGGTCGGCGCCATCAGCGGCCCGAACCTCGCCGACGAGGTGATGGCCGGGCAGCCGTCGGCGACCGTGGTCGCGAGCCCCTTCGACGAGGTGATCGCCGCCGGCGCCGAGGTCCTCGCGAACCCGACCCTCCGCGTGTACGGCAACCACGATGTCGTCGGGGTCGAGATCTTCGGCGCGCTGAAGAACATCATCGCCATCGCCGCGGGCGCGTGCGCCGGGCTCGGGCTCGGCGCGAACTCGCTCTCGATGCTGCTCACGCGCGCGCTCGCCGAGATCTCGCGCTTCTCGGAGGCCCTCGGCGCCGACCGCATGACCGCGCTCGGGCTCGCCGGCATCGGCGACCTCATCGCGACCTGCAGCTCCCCGCTCTCGCGGAACAACACGCTCGGGCGGCGGCTCGCGGCCGGCTTGTCGCTCGACGAGGCGCTCGCGGAGATGGTGAAGGTCGCCGAGGGCGTGAACACCACCTACGCCGTGTGCATGCACGCCGAGCGCCTCGGCGTGGACATGCCCATCGCGCGCGGGGTGCACCGCGTGCTCTTCGGCGGCGAGAAGGTCGAGACGGTCATCGGCTCGCTCATGTCGCGCGCGAACCGCTTCGAGCACAGCGAGCGGCCGATCGACGCGCCCGAGCGGATCACGGGGTCGGTCATCGAGACGGCGCTCGCGGTGACCGCGGGCGGCCGGGACGCCGGGGCCTGACGCGATGGCGAAGCGCCCGCCCTACAGCTACCCGCTCGACCGCACGAACGAACGCACCTACGCGGACGACTTCGACGGCCGGATCTACGTCTGGGACATCGACAAGACCTACCTCGCGAGCGAGATCGACAGCCTCCGCGGGCTCCTCGCGATCCCGCTCGAGTTCGCCATCGACAAGCGCAACGTCGCCGGCACGGCGACGCTCCTGCGCGGCCTCCGGCGCGGGGTCGCGCCGCGCGGGCTCACGCAGTCGAACCCGATCTACTTCGTGTCGGCGAGCCCGCCGCAGCTCCGGAGCGTGCTGCAGCGGAAGATGCTCATCGACGGCGTCGAGTACGACGGGATCACGTTCAAGGACCAGGTCGCGCTCGTGCGGAAGGGGCGCTTCGGGGCGCTCCGCGAGCAGATCGGCTACAAGCTGTCGGCGCTGCTCCTGAACCGCCGGGACCTCCCGTGGACCGCGCGCGAGAGCCTCTTCGGCGACGACTCCGAGTCCGACGCGCTCATCTACTCGCTCTACGGCGACGTCGTCGCGGGGCGCCTCCGCGGCGACCTGCTCGTGCGCACGCTCTTGAAGAACGGCGTCCGCGACGAGGTCGCGCGCTACGCGGCCGGGCTCGCCGACGGGATGCCCGAGCGCGAGATGGTCGAGCTCATCTTCATCAACCTCGAGAACCGCACGAACCCCGAGCGGTTCGCCGGGTTCTCGACGCGCCTCATCCCGTGCTCCGACACGTTCCAGATGGCGCTCCGCCTCTTCGAGGCCGGGCACATCAGCGAGGAGAGCACGCTCAACGTGGCGCGCACGCTCGTCACGCGCTATCAGCGCCACCCGCCGTCGCTCCTCCGGAGCGCCGCCGAGCTCGTGCAGCGACGCGCGCTCGGCCTCGACACGCTCGCGCGGCTGTGGCCGGCGATGCGCGAGCAGGATCTCGCCCCCGACTACTTCGTCGTGGACGAGACCCGGCTCGAGGCGCACCCGAGGCCGGGCGTCGAGGAGCCGGGGACGATGCTCACGCCCGAGAGCTACCTCGCGACGGGCTGAGAGCTCGCCTCGACGAAGACGGCGCGCTCGAGCGCGAGGCGGCCGCCGCGGTGGAGGAGCTGCAGGTAGGCGACGAGGCTCGCGACGGCCGCGACGAGGGTGAGGACGCCGAAGGCGATGGCGGCGCCGAGCGACTGGGCGACCGAGGCGACGACGAAGAGGAGCATCAGGACCATCGCGGCCGCGATGAGCGCGATGGCGACGTTCGCGAGCCCGCGGAGCTCGGGCCGCCCGGCGTCGCGCCCGACGCGCGCGATGCCGAGCGCGAGCGTGACCTGCGCCGCGAGCGCCGCGAGCCCGCCGAACCCCGCGACGAGGTGCCCGAAGCCGGTGAGCCCGTCGGCGTCGCTGGAGCCGCTCGCGGCGTCGAGCGCCGAGCCCAGCGCGGTCAGGAGGAAGGCCGCGGCGCCGACGAGGAACGCGAGCGTCGCGAGCGTCACCGTGCCGGCGAGGAGCCCGCGCGCGCTGCTCTCGGGAGGGAGGGCGTCGGCGGCGCGCCGGACGAAGGCGAGCGTCGCCCAGCTGAAGACGAGGCCCGCGAAGGCGCCGACGAGGCGGGCTGGGTCCGCGGGTTCGTCGCTCGTGGTGGCGCGGTCGAGGAGCTCGATGAGGAGGCTCGTCGCGAGGCTCGCGAGCGCGAGGGCGAAGAGCGCGCCGAGGGCGTCGGAGACGCGGCGCCAGGCGGTGGCGGTCTCGCCCGGCGCGACGGCGGCGGGCGTCGGGGTGGCGGTGGGGGTCAGCGCGGCGCCGCAGGCGCCGCAGAAGTGGGCGCCGGGCTCGGTCGCGGCGCCACAGGACGTGCAGAACATGGGGTCCTCTCTCGGGTGGTCGGGTGGGCTCAGGCGGCTGCGGAGGTCGACGGGAGGGGTGCCACGCGCGGCGCGGACGGCCCCGCCGCGACGCGGCCGACGAGGACGAGGCAAGCGATCCAGGTGGCGAGGAGCGCCACGGCCGTGACGAGCCAGAAGGCGAGGACCGCGGCGCCCACGGCGAGCGCGGTGGCGCTGAGCGCCGTGCCCGCGGCGCCGGTCGCGAGCCCGACGCCGGAGGCGACCGGCGCGGGCCTCCCGGTGGCCACGGCGGCGCGCGAGAGGGCGACCACGGCCGCCGTCAGGGTGGCGCCGAGGGCGACGAGGCCGAGGACCCAGCCGTAGACGACGAAGGCCTCGAAGCCGAGGACGTCGATGGCGCCCATGACGGCGGCGAGCGCCGCCATCGCGAAGGAGCCGGCGGCGATGGCCGCGAAGGCCCCTGCGACCGCGAGGCCGCCGCCGCCGGCGCTGGCGGGCGGGACGGCCTGGCGGGCCCGGGCGAGCGCGACGACGGCGACGGCGGTCGCCGCCGCCAGCGCGCCGTAGACGGCCACGAGGCCGGCGGCCGGGAGGCGCTCGACGACGCGCAGCGAGACGAGCAGGACGAGGAGGCCGAAGACGGGGACCGCGAGGGCCGTGAGCGCGCGCCGCGCGTGGCGGGCGACGGGCCTGAAGCTCGTGGCGCACGCAGCGCAGATCGTGGCTCCGGGGGCGACGGGGGCGCCGCAGCGCGTGCATGCCATGGTCTCTCTCCTGGTGGTCGGGCGGCGCGTCGGGCGCCGTTCGCCGGGGGAGAGAGCCAGAAGCGTGCCACGCGCCCATCGGCGCGGCGCGGCACGGCGGAGACGCAGTGGCCGTGCGGATCGTCGCCGACCGTGACGGCGCGCGGGCGCCGCGTGACCGGGGATGACGCGGCGTGACCGCGGCGTGACCGGACGCGACGACGCCCGCCATGCTGCAGTGCAACATGCGGGCGCCGATGCCAGGCTACACACGAGGCGTCAGCCGCGTGTGCACCGCACAATAGTGCGAGCTACCCCTGGAGCAGGTAGGCCTTCACGAAGCCGTCGAGGTCGCCGTCGAGGACGGCCTGGACGTTGCTCGTCTCGTGCTCGGTGCGGAGGTCCTTCACGATCTGGTAGGGGTGGAGGACGTAGTTGCGGATCTGGCTCCCGAACGCGATGTCCTGCTTGGTCGCCTCGACGGCGTCGCGCTGGGCGCTCCGCTTCTGCATCTCGAGGTCGTAGAGCCGCGCCTTCAGCATCTTCATGGCCTTCGCGCGGTTCTTGTGCTGGCTCCGCTCCGCCTGGCACTGCACGACGATGCCCGTCGGGTTGTGCACGATGCGGATGGCGCTCGAGGTCTTGTTGACGTGCTGCCCGCCGGCGCCCGAGGCGCGGAAGGTGTCGACGCGCAGGTCGGCCTCGTTCACCTCGATGTCGATGTCGTCCTCGATGTCGGGGTAGACGAAGCACGCCGCGAACGCCGTGTGACGCCGCGCGTTGCTGTCGAACGGCGAGATCCGCACGAGCCGGTGCACGCCCGCCTCGGACTTCAGCATCCCGTAGGCGTACTCGCCGTGGACGGCGATGGAGCCGCTCTTGATGCCGGCGTCGTCGGCCTCCTGGGAGTCGAGGAGCTCGACCTCCCAGCCCTGCCGCTCGCAGTAGCGCGTGTACATCCGGAAGAGCATCTCGGCCCAGTCCTGGCTGTCCGTGCCGCCGGCGCCCGCGTTCACCGTGAGGATCGCGTCGGCGCCGTCGTGCTCGCCGCCGAGCATGCGCGTGAACTCGAGGTGCGCGATGACCTTCTCGGCCTCGTCGAGCCCGCGGACGAGCTCACCCTGGACGGAGGCGTCGTCCTCCTCGTTGCCGAGCTCGATGAGGACGCCCGCGTCGTCGAGGAGGCTCCCCGGGCGGTCGAGGCGCGCGAGCCCCTCCTTGATCGTGCCCTGCTCCTTCAGGAGCGCCTGGGCGCGCTCGTTCGAGTCCCAGAGGGAAGGCTCCGAGAGCAGGTGCTCGAGCTCGGAGAGCCGTGCTTCCTTGCCCTCGACGTCAAAGATGCCTCCGTAGCGTGGAGAGGCGGGTCTGGAGGTCCTTCAGGCGGTCCTTCTCGATCTCGAACATGGCGTGCTCTCTTCGTTTCGGCGCGGGGAGCGAGGCCCCCTCGACGCGCCGGTGGCGTTCGGGTCCGGCGTGGCACCGGACCCGCGCATCCTAGTCGCCGAGCGCGAGGAGGCAAGCCCGGATATCGGCGCGGCGGGGCCGGCCGCGCGCGGGGAGCGGGCGCGGTGGTCGAGCGCGCTCAGTCCGCGAAGCGGTCGCGGCAGAGCTTCGTCACCCCGCCGACGTCGATCTCGGTGCCCCAGCGGCAGTACTCGTAGCCGACGCCGGTGCCGCCGATGAGCGCGCCGTCGTCGAAGTAGAAGAGGTACGCGGCGCCGGAGATCTCCTGGCTCGTGAGCTGCGGGTCGCTCACGTCGCCCTTGCCGACCACGACCTGGTTGTCCGACGGCCCGGCCTGCACGACCTCCGTCGGCACCCAGACGATGCGCTCCTTCGCGTTCTCCGGCTTCTGGCTGCAGAAGTAGTAGCCGCGCCACTCGTACTCGTCGCCGTTCCGCGTGTCGCGCCAGTGCACGTAGAAGGTGTTGCCGTCGACGTAGAGGCTCTCGATCTCGTCGGAGGCGAGCGGGAAGTCGGGGTCGAACTCGCCCTCGCCGCCGTCGCCCCGCCCGATGAGCTGGTAGCGCCCCTGGATGGCCGCGCGCCCGCCCGGGCACTGGTTGCAGGTGAAGCGCGTGTGGCCCGTGTCCCAGTGCGTGTAGCCGCCCCACGGGTAGACCGCGCCGTAGGTGCCGTGGTCGACCTCGGTCGGGTCGCAGCCGGCGTTCGGCGTGGGCGTCGTGTACGGCACGCTCGTGTTCACGCCCGTGATGGGGCTGACGCCGCCGGTCCCGACGCTCGTCGTGTCGGTCGGGTTCGTGGTCGTCCCCGTCCCGTCGCTGCCGAGGATCGCGTCGAAGCCTGCGTCGGTCGTCTTCTGCGTCGTGTCGTCGCCGCACGCCGCGAGCGCCGCCAGCGCGCCTACGAACACCGCCGCCTGGAGTCCCCGGATCGCCATCTCTCGCCTCCGTCACGCGCCGCGTGATGTGCCCGACGCCAGCGTGAGCAGCGCGCCGCTCGGCCCCGCTCGAGGCGCGAACTGTAGCGAAAGCGCGCGCGACGTGGCAATACGGGGCGGCACCCGCGCGCAGACGCCGTCGCGGGCGCGTAACCCGCCCTCGAACGAAGACGAGGAGGCCCGCGTGACCCTCACGCTCTGGCTCGCGGTCGCGGCCGGCGGCGCGCTCGGCGCCGTGTCCCGCTTCGGCGTCGCCCTGTGGCTCGGCGCCGACGCCGCCGCGGGCGATCTCCCCTGGGCGACGCTGCTCGTGAACGTCGTCGGGACGCTGATCCTCGCCACCCTCGCCTACCTGAGCCTCAGCGAGTCGACGCTCGCCCTGTCGCGCACCTGGAACGCGGCGCTCGGGACCGGCTTCTGCGGGGCGCTGACCACGTTCTCGACCTTCTCCGTCGAGACGATCCTCCTCGCCCGCGCCGGCCACGTCGGCGTCGCCGTCGCCTACCTCGCGTTGAACCTCGTGATCTGCCTCGCCGGCGCCGCGATCGTCCTGCGCGCCTTCTCGTGGTGAGCGCCACCTGCGCCCGCCCCCGCGCTTTTGTGCACTGCACAACGCCACATACCAGCACCCCGAGCCGCTCGGAGCCGCAACCATGACGCACCGCACCATTTCCCTCCTGGCGCTCGCGCTCCTCGCCGCCGGCGGCTGCGCGAGCTCGGGCTCCGGCTCGGCGCTGCTCGTCGCCACGACGGACGTCCACGGCGCCTACTCGACGAGCCCCGAGGGGAAGGCCGGCCTCCGCCCGCTCGCCGCGATGGTCGACCGCCTCCGCGCCGAGGGGCGCGCGGTGGTGCTCGTCGACAGCGGCGACATGTGGTCGGGGACGCTGCTCTCCGACGCCCACGAGGGCGCGCCCGGGGTCGCCGTCTACAACGCGCTCGGCGTCGCGGCGGCGGCGCTCGGCAACCACGAGGTCGACTATGGCCCGGTCGGCGCGAGCCGGGTCGGCGACGACGCCTTCGGCGCGCTCGAGGCGCGGATGGCCGAGGCGCGCTACCCGATCCTCGCGGCGAACGTGCACGCCCGCCCCGGCGCGAAGGACGCGGCCGGGCTCCGCTTCGACGGCCACACGGTCGTCGAGCGCGGCGGGCTCCGGATCGGGATCGTCGGCGTCGTGACGCCGGTCACGCCGCAGATCGCCTTCCCCTACGTCGGTGAGGCGCTCGAGTTCGAGGCCGCCGAGCCGGCGGTCGAGCGCGAGGCGAAGGCGCTCCGCGAGGCCGGCGTGGACGCGGTCGTCGTGCTCGCGCACATCGGCGGCGCCTGCGCGACGCCCGCGCTCGACGACGCGTCGACCTGCGAGGCCGACAGCGAGCTCTTCGCGCTCGTGCAGGCGACGCCGCCCGGGCTCGTCGACGTGTGGCTCGGCGGGCACACCCACAAGCGCGTGCTCGCGCGGCTCGGCGGCGCCATCGTCGCCCAGGGCGCCGCGAACGCGCGCGAGGCCGCCGAGGTCACGCTCACCCGCGAGGCGGGCGGGCCGCTCGTGACCGACGCGCGGCTCGTGCCGATCGAGGCGACGCCCGCCGAGATCGCCGCGTCACCGACCGCGCAGAAGGTCGACGCCATCCTCGCGCCGCTCGAGGCGGAGCAGGCGGCCGTGCGCGGGCGCGAGCTCGGCTCGACGCTCGCGGCGCCGCTCGGGCGCGACTACGACCGCGGCTCGGCGATGGGCTCGTTCGTCTGCGACGCGCTGATGGCGGTCACGCCCGGGACGAGCGCCTGCTTCTACAACTCGGGCGGGCTCCGCGCGGATCTGCCGGCGGGGCCGATCACCTACGGCGGGATCTACGACGTCCTGCCCTTCGGGAACGCCATCACGACGCTCGACCTCACGGGCGCGCAGATCGCCGAGATCGTGCGGATCGGGACCGCCGGCGCGCACGGCTCGATCCAGCTCGGCGGGCTCCGGGTCGTGGTCGACCGCACTCGGGACGCCTGCCCCACCGTCGACCGCAACCACGACGGCCACATCGACACCGAGGACCGCGATCGCGTCGTGTCCCTCACGCTCGCCGACGGCTCGCCCCTCGATCCGGCCGCGACGTACCGCGTCGTCACGAACAGCTTCCTCGCGTCCGGCGGCGACAGCCTCGGCGCCGTGACCCGAGGGCTCCCGCCCGAGCGCGTGCACACCGAGCTCGACCGGCCGGACCGCGAGGCGATCGCGGCGTGGCTCACGGCGACCCCGCAGACCTTCAACACCCCCGAGGCGCCGATCACGGGCGAGCGCCTGCGGTACGAGGGCGAGGAGCCGGTGTCGGGCTGCACGGCGCCCTGAGGCTCGGACGCGTGACGGCTCGCGCCCCGCGCGGGCCACGAGCGCTGAGCGCTCGTCTCGCGGGCGACCGCGCGCGAGACGGGATCGGAAACACGAAGAGCGCCGACACCACACCCCGGGTCTACCGGGGGGATGACGACGCTCGTCGAGGGTTCGCGTGACGTCAGCGGGTCGCGGGAGCGTCGCTCCGGCGGCCCGAACGCGGGCCCATCAGGCCGCGGCGTTCTCGCTGACCCACTTCCGGAGGCCCTTCGTCTCGCCCTTCCGGAAGCGGCGCTTCTCGTCCTTCGTGAGCTTCGTGAAGACGGCCTTGAGAGCCGCGCGCTGCTCGCGCTTCTTCGCCTTCCGCTCGGCCTTGTCCGTGATGTTGCGCGTGTTCGCCACCGGTCGCTCCACTGCTCGTCGTATTCGGTGCCCCGTCGGTCTCTCTCGGGGGCGTCGCCCACCGTCGGCGCCGAGGTCTCCTCGGTCGACGGCGAGCCGCGAGCTTCTATCGCCCGCGCCTGGAAAAGGCAAGCCCCGAGTCACCCCGGGGCCCGCGCCCTACTTCTTCTTCGCCGCCGTCAGCCGCTTGGTCAGCTCGTCGAGCGCGTAGAACCAGTCCTCCGGACCGTCCTCGTGCTCGTTCCACTGGATGAGCAGCTCCGAGTCCCCGCGCACGCGACCGATCGCCTCGATCGCCTGGTCGATGAGGGCGCCGTCGGGCGGGTCCTCACCCTCGATCATCTCCTTGATGCCGTCCGGGAGGCGCGGCGAGGGCTTCCCGGCGAGCGCGGCCACGACCTCGGCGGCGGCGAGCGCCACGCAGCAGGCGTCGGCCTCGAGCACGTCCTCGTCGTCGGCCTCGGTGACCGCGTCGAGCGCCTCGTCGACCAGGCCGAGATCCTCCTCGTCCTCGAGCGTCCCGAGCCACTCCATGGCGTCGTCGTTCTGCAGCGCAGACGGTCCCCAAACGTCCATACGATCCTCTCTCCGTCGTGGTTTCCGCCCGAGCGGCGTGCATCGCGGCGCAGGCATTCCCCATTCGCGGCGCGCACCATAGCACCCGAACGGGGCGAGGCAATGACGATGTGACCGCGACCGCCCGCGGTGACACCCGCGCCGTCGTCAGCCGATGAGGTCGAGGAGGAGCGCCACGCCGAAGCCCGTGCCCCGCTCCTTCGCCGTCGACGGGCCCGCGATGTCCACGTGCAGCCACTTGCCGGCGTAGTCGCCGAGGTGCTCGGCGATGAACTGCGCGGCGCACGAGGACTGCGCGTTCATGCGATCCTTCACGGAGTTCTTGAGGTCGGCGACGCGGCTCTTGAACTCCTCGCGGAAGAACTCGGGCACGTAGGGCAGCGGGTGCACGAGGTCGCCGCTCGCCTTGCCCGCCGCGACGGCGCGCGCCTCGAGGTCGTCGTCGTTGCAGACGATGGCCGCGTGCTTCCGCCCCGTCGCGATGAGCTGCGCCCCGGTGAGCGTCGCGAGGTCGACGATCACCTCCGGCGCGAGGTGCTTCACCGCGTAGGCGACGCCGTCGGCGAGCACGAGGCGTCCCTCGGCGTCGGTGTTGTTCACCTCGACCCGCCGCCCCGAGTACATCGTGAGCACGTCGTCCGGGCGCACCGAGCGCGGCCCGACCGCGTTCTCCGCGAGGCAGAGGAGCGCGTCGAGGCGCGCCTTCGAGCCGAGCAGCGCCGCCGCCCGGAACGCCTCGAGGACGGCCGCGGCGCCGCCCATGTCGCCCTTCATCCCGGGCATGTCGGCCTTGCCCTTGAGGCTGAGCCCGCCCGTGTCGTAGACGATGCCCTTGCCGACCCAGACCGTGCGCCCCGCGGCCCCCTCGGGCGCCCAGGTCAGGTGCACGAGCGCCGGGCCGTGCTCGGCGGCGCGCCCCACCCCCTCGAGCCCGCCGAAGCCGCCCTCGACGAGGGCCGCGCCGTCGATGACGGTGATCTCCGCGCCCACCTCGGCCGCCACCTCGCGCGCGATCGCGACGAACGCGGTGGTGTTCAGCTCGGAGGTCGGCATGTCGACGAGGGCGCCGGCGCGGCGCGCGGCCTCGGCGACGATCGCGGCGCGCTCGACCTCCGCGGGGGCGACGCCCCCCGGCGCGACGAAGGCCACGTCGAGCGCGCGCTCCTCGCCCGGCGCCGGCTTCTTCTTCGAGGAGCGCAGCGAGTAGCTCGGGTACGCCCGCGCGAGCGCGACCGCGGCCGCGACGGCGTGGCTCGGGTCGTCGAGGGCGATGAGGACCCCCGTGCGCCCCTTGCCGTCGCGCCCGGCGAGGCCGGCGCCGAGCGCGTCGGGGCGGCCGGGGCTGTTGTGGCGCGAGCTCTTCTCCGAGCGCGCGACGAGGGTGAGCTTCCGCGGCGGCGAGCCCGGGAGCCAGGTGGTCGTGGCGGCGCAGCCGTCGCCCGGGCGGAGCGACTCGAGCATCGCCGGCAGCAGCTCCTTCGCGGCGGCGGGGAGGATGGCGGCGACGTCGTCGTCGCGGAGGCGCGCGGCGCGGCCGGCGACGACGAGGGCGGCGTGCTCGGCGAGCGCGTCGGGGGAGGCGTGGAAGCGGATCTCGGTCGGGGTGGTCATGGGCTCTGGGCCTCCGGCTGGACTCTCATGTGCGATCGCGAAGTGGCGGCGGGCGAATGCCCGTCACAACGTCGCGAATCCTGGCGATCATTCGATGTTGCAACGCAGCATCGCGGCTCAGGGGACGAGCGCCGCGAGGCAGTCGTGGAACGAGGGGAACGACGAGGCGATGGTGCTCGCGCCGCGGACCACCGTGCCGGCGGGGGCCACGAGCCCGAGGAGCGTCGCGCACATCGCGATGCGGTGGTCGCCGTCGGCGTCGACGTCGCCCGCGCGCAGGGGGGCGTCGGGGTCGCCGTGGACGTCGAGCCCGTCGGGGTGCGTGTCGACCTTTACGCCGAAGGAGCGGAGCACCTCGGCGGTCTTCTCGATGCGGTCGGACTCCTTCACCTTGAGCTCCGCGGCGTCGCGGATGCGCGTGGTGCCCGCCGCGCGCGAGGCGATGGTCGCGACGAGCGGGAGCTCGTCGAGGGCGCGGAGGGCGAGGTCGCCGGCGATGTCGATGGCGCGGAGCGGGTTGCTCGCGACGACCTCGAGGTCGGCCGCGGGCTCGCCGTTGGCCTCGCGCGCGGCGCCCTCGCGGAGATCGGCGCCCATCGCGCGGATGATGTCGAGGAAGCCCGTGCGCGTCGGGTTCACGCCGACGTCGGCGACCGTCACGCGCGAGCCGGGCACGAGGAGCGCCGCGCCGAGCATGAAGGCGGCGGAGGAGAGGTCGCCGGGGACGTGGATCGGCCGCGGCGCGGGCGGGCGCCCGAGCCAGGCCAGCATGCGCTCGGTGTGGTCGCGCGAGACGCCCGGCTCGGTGACGGTGGTGTCGCCGTCGGCGAAGAGGCCGGCGAGGAGGATCGCGGACTTCACCTGGGCGCTCGCGACGGCGCTCTCCCAGCGTAGCGGCGTGAGCGCGCGCCGGCCGCGCACGCGGAGCGGCGGGTAGGTGCCGCCCTCGGCGGAGAGCACCTCGAGGCCCATCTTCGCGAGCGGCTCGAGGACGCGCTTCATCGGCCGGCGCGAGAGGCTGTGGTCGCCGACGAGGGTGACCTCGAAGGGCTGCCCGGCGAGGATCCCGAGGAGGATCCGCATGGTCGTGCCGCTGTTGCCGCAGTCGAGGGGGCCGTCGGGGGCGGAGAAGCCGTGGAGGCCGACGCCGTGGACGGTGGCGCGGTCGCCGTCGCGCTCGATGCGGACGCCGAGCTGCCCGAGGACGCGCGCGGTGGCGTGGTTGTCCTCGCCGTCGGAGAGGCCCGTGACGGCGACGGGCCCGTCGCAGAGGGCGCCGAGTAGGAGCGAGCGGTGACCGATGGACTTGTCGCCCGGGACGCGGACGGTCCCCGAGAGGGGCCCAGTGGCGGTGAGGGCGGCGCGGCCGTGGTCGGTCATGGGCTCGGTCCCGGTCGTGGGGTCGTGGGCGGGCGTCGCGGCGCGCGGCGGCTCGCTCGGGGTCGGTACTCTATCAAGGAACGCGGCGGCGTGAAGCAGGGACCGCGCGCGAGGGCGCGCGAGGCTCGGGGCTCGCGCCGGAGCGTCGAGCCTGCTAGCGTGCGCGCCATGTGCACGCTCACCACCTTCAGTGTCCCGGGGATCCTCAAGAAGCCGCGCACGGGCCGCGAGATCGCGGCCGAGCTCGCGGCGCTCACCGGCGACAAGCGCGTGCGCGCGGTGCACGCGCTCGGGAAGGGCGATCAGGAGGCCCTCTGGGACGCCTGCGCCGGTCAGGAGTGCGGCCCGGACGACTTCGTCGCGGCGGGGACCCCCGTCGGGCTCGAGGAGATCCACAAGGGCAAGAACTCGCTCCCGGCGTTCAACCACTTCGAGAAGCGGTTCTGCCGGGCGGAGGATCGCGACGGCGTCCTCTACGGCTACAACCACAACTGGCACAACTTCTCGACGACGGGCCCCGGCTACTTCACGGCCTACTGGCACGAGGACTACGACGGGTTCGCGTTCAACTACTACGAGGTGCCGCCGCTCGGGACGCGGCTCCCGCTCGGCTGGCCGGCGGTGCGCCCGAACGAGTACGGCCTCGCGCGCTTCATCTACTCGCAGATGATCGACGTGATGCGGAAGGTCACGGACGGGGTCACGATCGGGCGCGCGTGGCGCCAGGGCGTGCTGACGGACAACTACTTCGTGCTCTGCCGGCCCTGAGAGGGCGCTCCGCAGGTCGCGCGCCGTCGCGCGGAGGCGATGTCCGCGGGCGCCTTCCCGCGCGATCACGCCGGTGATAACGTCGTCTCATCGCCTTCCAGGAGCTCGCGATGAGGACCTCGATTCTCGTGTCGGTGGCTGCGCTGTCGTTGCTCGGGTGCTCGAAGAAGGAGGCGGGGCCGGCGCCCGCGCCGCCCCCCGTGGAGACGCCGCCGGCGCCCGCCGAGACGGCGACGAGCGAGGCGGACACGGCCTCGGCGCCCGAGCCCGAGGCGGACACGAGCGCCGCGCCTGCGCCCGAGCCCGAGCCCGAGGCGGACGCGAGCGCCACGGCGCCGGCTGCCGAGGCGGACGCGAGCGCGGCGGCCGCGCCCGAGCCCGAAGCGGACGCTGGCGCGGCGGCTGCCGCTGACGACGGTGGCGCCGCGGTCTTCGCCGTGGACGCGGGGCCGAAGGCGTCGGAGCCGCTCGACCTGACGAAGCTCCCGACGGAGAAGGTCGACAAGGCGCTCTGCAGCGAGGGGCTCTCCGAGGAGTCGTGTGACGGGGAGGAGGGGCTCGCGCGGTGCGCGCTGCGGATCCTCTACACGGCGCCGGAGGCGGCCGCGGCGACGGCGCCGTTCGCGCGGGTCGCGATCCTCGACTGCGACGAGGGCGAGATCCCGGGGCCGACGCAGTCGATGTACGTCGTCACGCAGAAGGCGGGCGCGGCGTGGGAGATCCGGGTCAAGGTCGGCGACGGCGAGGTCGGCGGCATGGGCACGCGCCAGCTCCGCTCGGTGGGCGTCATCGCGCACGGGACCCACGACTTCGGGGCGCTCGGGCCGTGGGTGTGGCTCGACGTGATGCAGGTCGACGCCGCGCCCGACGCCGGGACCCAGTGGTGGCGGACGGAGTTCCTCTGCGGCGGCGCCGACGGCGCCTGCCACGCGGTGCCGCTGAAGTACTGGTTCAGCCCGAAGACCGAGGACTCCGACGGCGGCGGCCCCGACGGCCCGAAGGCCACGCGGGAGATGTTCGCGTTCGCGATGACGGTCGCGGCCGACGGCGCGGTCGCGGTGAGCTCGAAGACGAAGGTGCCCGACGACATGAAGGGCGTCGTGGGCACGCACCGCCTCGAGGCGCTCCCGGCGCCGCCGGAGTGGCCTTAGGCCGGGGCGTTGACCGGGGTCCGGGGCGCCCTCCTCTCCGCCTTCCCTCCGTGTCTCCGTGTCTCCGTGGTCACGCTCCGTCGGCGCCGAGGACCCGGACAGAGCCTCGCGCCCCGCGATCGCTCTCCCGGCTGCTCCCTCCGTGTCTCCGTGTCTCCGTGGTCACGCTCCGTCGGCGCCGAGGACCCGGACAGAGCCTCGCGCCCCCGCGGTCGCTCTCCCGGCTGCTCCCTCCGTGTCTCCGTGTCTCCGTGGTCACGTTCCCGACGACGTCTCCGCGTCCGCGGTCGCAGCGCTCGCCGCTACTCGAACTGGAACCGCGCCGCGACGCTCAGGATCGCCGCCGCGTTCGACTGCGAGCCCTCGCTCGACTTCGAGTAGAGGTAGTTGTCGTCCTGCACGTCGAAGGTGCCCGCCGCGCTCGAGAAGTTCCCGTCGATCTTGTCCGCGCCCATGACCGCGAGCTCCGCCTGCACCGTCAGCGCGAAGATCCCGAGCACGAGGTCGAAGCCGACGTGCGGACGCAGCGTGTAGAGCGCCGGGCTCGTCTCGAACAGCACGATGTCGTCGTCGTAGACGATCGGGTCCTGGTTCACCGGCTGCCCGTCGATGGTGTCGACCGTCAGCGTCGCCCTGACGTGCGCGTGGTCGGCCACGTTGCCGAACGAGAAACCCACGCCGAAGCCGAGATACGGCCGGAACACCCCGCCGATGTCCCACGCGATCCGCAGCTCCGGCGCGACCTGGAAGATGTGCCACGACGTCCCCGGCGCCGCGTTCGCCGTGTAGGTGCCGACCGCCGTGTGCCCGTCGACCGTCTCCGAGTAGCCCGACTCGTAGTGCGCGCCGAGCTCGAACGTGCCGCCATAGTAGCCGAGCCCCACGCCGAGGATCACGGCGGGGACGAGCCCCTCGGCGTGGTTCGCGCGCCAGCGGAGCGAGCCCGCGACCGAGATGAGCCCGGCGTGCAGGTCGACGTTGTCCCCCGCGATGTCCATGTCCGGGATGAACTCGATGTCCGCCCCGAGCTCGAGCCCGTGGCCGAGCGAGAAGCCCGCCACGATGCCGATCTGCGGCCACGGCACGAGGTCCGGCATCTCCGACCGGATGTCGATGAGCTCGAGCCCGTAGCCCACGTCCTTGAAGTTGTTCAGGAGCCCCATGCGCGCGACCACGCCGAGGCTGAAGCCGCCCGAGCTGTCCGAGAGCTCGATGCCGGCGCCGAGGCCGGACGATCCCATGACCCCCGGCAGGTGCTGCGACATCCACACCGGCAGGTTGACGCCGAGGGCGGTGAGGTCGTCGCGGACGAGGTTGTAGAGCTCGTCGCTCGTGTCGGCGCGGGAGACGCCGGCGCCTCCGACGAGGAGCGAGGCGACGAGGGCGAGGCGGGCGGTGGCTGAGGCGAGGCGCATGACGGTCGGGCTCCGGCTGGGGTCGTAACCGACAGGCTACCGAGGGAGCGTGCCGACGCGCAACGGGGCGGGCGCGACGGCGCGCGCTCCGCGAGCGCGATCGACCGCCCGGAGAGCCGCGGAAAGCCCTCAAGTCCGCTGTGGGATGGGCCGTTGTGGAGGTGACCGCGCCGCGCGCCGCCCGCGACCGCGTCGCGCCTCCCCACCGACCCGGGGCCCCCGCATGTTGCCGACCGTCCTCTTCCTCGACGATGAACCCGAGCTCACGCGCGGGGTCGCGCGCGCGCTCCGGAAGGCCAGCTTCCGCGTCGTCACGGCGAACTCCGTCGAGGACGCGCGCACCGTGCTCGCCCGCGAGGAGGTGCACGTCGTCGTGTCCGACGAGAGGATGCCGGACATGAGCGGGTCCAGCTTCCTCTCGGAGCTGCGCACCGAGAAGCCCGACGTCACGCGGATCCTCCTCACCGGGCACGGGGACCTCGACGTCGCGCAGTCCGCCATCAACCGCGCCGAGATCTTCCGCTTCCTCCGGAAGCCCTGCCCCCCGGACGAGCTCGAGAGCTGCCTCACCGAGGCCCTGACCGCCCGCGACCGCTACCTCGCCTGGGCGGAGCACGAGCAGCGCGAGCACGCCCGGCAGTCGACCAACTCCACGTTCGGCTCGGCGCTCGGCGGGCTCTGGCTCGCGATGCAGCCGATCGTCCGGCCGGACGGGACCCTCTTCGCCTACGAGGCGCTCGCGCGCGTGCCGCACGGCACCTTCCGCGGCCCGCTCGAGCTCTTCGAGTCCGCCCACGAGCTGCACCGGACGACCGAGCTCGAGCGCGCCGTGCGGGCCAACGCGGCGCTCCTCGCCTCGCAGCTGCCGGCGGGGCTCAAGCTCTTCGTCAACGTCGAGCCGTCGAGCCTCGGCGACGCCGAGCTCTACGACGACGCCTCGCCCCTCTCGCGCGTGGCCTCGCGCGTCGTGCTCGAGATCACCGAGCGCGCGCCGCTCCGCAGCATCGTCGACCTCGAGGGGCGCATCGCGCGACTCCGCGAGATGGGCTTCATGCTCGCCCTCGACGACTTCGGCGCGGGCTCGGCCGGGTTCACGGCGTTCGCGACGCTCCGCCCCGACGTCGCGAAGCTCGACATGGACATGGTGCGGGGCATCGACAAGTCGGACGTCCAGCAGCGGACGGTGCGATCGATGATCCACCTGTGCAAGGATCTCGGCGTGATGGTGCTCGGCGAGGGCGTCGAGACCGACGGGGAGCGCGAGACGCTGCGCGAGCTCGGCGTCGAGCTCCTGCAGGGTTACCTCGTCGGGAAGCCGGCGCCGCCGCCGCCCGTGGGGCGGCAGTCCGAGGGGTAGCCGCGGGCGGGACCCGGCGGTCGACGCGGGGCGGCGAAGCCCGTAGTCTGGTCGCCATGGCAACACGTGGTGATGACGATGGGAGCGGCGGCGACGACCGCGGGCGGCCGCGGCGGCCGGCGCCGCGCGGGCTCTTCGCGCCGAAGCCGGGCCACCGGCCGCCGGTCGCGGCGACGGAGACGGAGCCCGAGGCGACCGATGAGCCCTGGCACCGGACGATCGAGGTGGAGCCGCTGCGGCCGCCCGAGGTGGCCGATCCGGACAGCTTCTTCAGCCCCGACCACACGATGGACCTCGGCGGCGTCGGGCGGAAGGCCAGGCGCGATCGCAACCGGCCCGATCCCGACCGCGTGAGCTTCGAGGTCGACCACCGGCGCGAGCGGCCGGCGCGGGAGCCGGCCCGGCGCGAGCCGCGGGACGCGAGCGGCGACACGACGATCCTGTTCGATCTCCGGCGGCCGCGCCGGGGCGCGGACGAGGTCGAGGACGGCGGGACGACCGTGCTCGGGCGGCCGGAGGACCTGCGTGGCCCCGACGACCCCGACGCCACCGTGGTGATCGGCAGGGCGTCGCGCCGAGAGCCCGAGGGGGCCCCGGGAGACGCCACGGTCATCCTCGGCCCGCCGCGGCGCGAGAGGGACTAGCTCTACGACTCCGACGCGGTGTCGGTCGCGGCCGCGGGCTCCGGCGGCTTCCGCCCCCAGAGCCAGGACAGCGCGAGGGGGACCGCGTCGAAGGGGACCGCGCGGACGACGTCGTCCTCGCTGTGGGCGCCCGCGAGGAACCAGGCGCCGCCGCGGTTCTCGTAGACCTCGAGCGTCTCGGCGACGGGGTCTACGAGCCAGACGTGGGCGACGCCCGCGCGCCCGTAGAACGGGAGCTTCAGGACGCGATCGGCGCGCTGCGTGCGGGGCGAGAGCACCTCGCAGACCCAGTCGGGCGCGACCTTCATCTGCGCGACGCTCGGCACCTCGGGCAGCGTCTCGACGCGCCAGCCGGCGAGGTCGGGGACGACCGGATCGAAGCCGGGATCGACGCCGAGGCTGAGCTCGGGCTCGTCGAGGATGTGCCAGCCGCCGGGCCCAGAGGTCCCCAGCTCGAATGCGGGGCCGAGTAGAAAACCCAACGTCGAGCTCGCGCGAGCGTGCGGCGTCGCGGGTCGAGGGCTGACGACGAGCTCCCCGGCGAGGATCTCGCCGACCACGTTCGGCGGGAGCGCCTCGATGTCGGCGTAGCTCGGTCCCGGGTCGGTCTCGTAGGCGTGCGTCATCGTGTTGAGCCTAGCCGGAAGCCGCCGCGGAGTCGATCCTCGGGCGCGGCGACCGCCGTCAGATCCCGCCCCGGAACGAGGCCCGCCACCGCTCGATGGTCACGCGCTCCTCGCGCGTGAGATCGAGCTCCTCGAAGGCGCCGTGATGCACGGCCTTCCCGGCCTTCGTCGCCGTCACGAGCTCGGCGATCCGCGCCGCCCGCGCCGTCGCCGCGTCCACCGGCGCCGCGCTGAGCGCGCCGCCACCGTGGTGCCCCGCGACCGCGGCGATGATGCTCCACGGGAGCCCCCAGAGGCCGAGGAGATAGGCCCCGACCTGATCGTGCGTCGCCCCCAGCGCCTCGAGCTCCACCTCGACGAGCGGCTTCCGCTTCTCGTGCGCCGCGTCGACGATCTCCTCGTAGCGGTCGCCGAGCGTCACCATCAACACGAGCTGCCCGATGTCGTGGAGCAGCCCCGCCGCGAAGGCGTCGTCGCGCGCGCCCTTCGGCACGAGCCGCCCCGCGAGGTCCGCCGTCGCCGCCGAGTGCGCCTGGAAGCCGCGCAGGAAGTAGCTCGGCACGCCGAGCTTCGCGAACTGGTCGACGGACGTCGCCCCGAGCACGATGTGCCCGATCATGCGCCGCCCGAGGTAGCTCACCGCGTCGCGCACGCGCTGGATCGGGTTCGCCGGCGCGAAGAGGGCCGAGTTCGCCGCCCGCAGCACCGTCGCCGCGAGCACCGTGTCCTCCTCGATGACCCCGGCGACCGACGCGGCGTCGCTGCGGTCGTCGTCGAGCTGCGCGCGCACCCGCATGAAGACGCTCGGCAGGCTCGGGAGGCGCTCGAGGCTCCCGACGAGCCCGCGGATCGTGCCGTCGGTGAGGAGCGCCCGCACCTGGCACGCCTGGTCGATGGTCGCGACGAGGACGTCGGGGTCGCAGGGCTTCGGGAGGAAGCGGTGGCACACCGCGAAGGCGGCGCGCTCCTGCGCGGGCTCGGCGTAGCCGGTGAGCACGATGCGGGCGATGTCCGGGTGCGTCTCACGCACGCGCTGGAGGAGCGCGATGCCGTCGACCCCGGGCATGCGGATGTCGCTGACGATGACGTCGACGGGCTCGTGGCCGAGCAGGTCGAGGGCCTCCTGGCCGCCGCCCGCGAAGGCGAGCTCCCAGTCGGAGCGCGCGCGCCGGAAGCGGCGGCGCATGCCGTCGAGCACGTCGCGGTCGTCGTCGACGAAGAGGATGGTCGTCAAAACCGCGTCTCCGGCACGCGCTTCGAGGCGACGGGGAGCCGGATGAAGAAGGTCGTCCCGCGGCCGGGCTCGGTCTCGAAGGTGAGCGTCCCGCCGTGCTCCTCGACGACGATGTGGTGCGAGAGCGAGAGCCCCTGCCCCGTGCCGCGCCCGACCTCCTTCGTGGTGAAGAAGGGCTCGAAGATGCGCTCGCGCACGGCCTCGGGAATGCCGGCCCCCGTGTCGGCGAAGGCGACGACGACGTGATCCGGGCCGTCGCGCCGGGTCGAGATGGTGATGGTGCCGCGCCCGCGCCCCGCGTCGTGGATGGCGTGCGAGGCGTTCACGATGAGGTTCAGGAAGACCTGGTTCAGCTGGTTCGCGTTCGCCCGGACCTTCGGGAGCTCGCCGAACTCGGTCACGACGTCGGCGACGTACTTGTACTCGTTCTTCGCGATGACGAGGGTCGTCTCGATCTCGGCGTGGAGATCGGTCGCGTGGGTGCCGGCGCGCGGGTGCGCGAAGGCCTTGAGCGCGCGCACGATGGCGGCGACGCGGTCGAGCCCGCCGAGGCTGCGCGCGATGGCGTCCGGGGTCTCCTCGCGGAGGTAGTCGACCTCGTTGTCGGCGAGCGCGGCCTGGGCGGCGATCTCGCGCGCGGAGGCGGGCGCGCCGTCCGCGGCGGCGGCCGCGAGGGCGTCGACGGCCTTCAGGAGGTCGCCGAAGGCGTCGCGCAGGAAGTGGAGGTTGTCGGAGACGAACTGGATGGGCGTGTTGAGCTCGTGGGCGACGCCGGCGGCGAGCTGGCCGACGGCCTCGAGCTTGCGCGCCTGCAGGAGGTCGAGCTCGAGGCGCTTCCTGTCGCGGAGGTCGTGGACGACCGAGATCCGGCACGGCGCGCCGCAGTGCGCGATGGCGGCGGTCGAGACGAGCACGGGGACGTGCTCGCCCGAGGCGCGGCGGAGGTCGTGCTCGGCGCCGGGGTCGTTCGGGAGGACGTGGCGCGGGGCCGGCCAGAAGGCGTTCACGCGGGCGCCGATGGCCTGCTCGCGCGTGCACGCGAGGAGCGCGATAGCGGCGTCGTTCACGTCGATGACGCGGCCGTCGATGCCCCAGACGACGAGCGCGACGGGGACCGCGCGGAAGCAGCCGTCGAAGCCGGAGTCGGGGGAGATGACGGGGAGGGGCGCGGCCCCGGGGCGTGGGCGTTGGATCGTCGTCATGGCGCTAACGGGTTCGGCCCGGAGCGCGCCGGACTTGAGGCCGGAATCGCCAGGGGTGACAGCCGCGGGTGCCGGATCAGGCCGGGACGAGCGGGTTCCGCGTCACGAGCGCCGGGAAGCGGCCGAAGTCGCGGTCTGCGGTCCAGAGCTCGCGCACGCCGTGGTCGAGGCAGAGCGCGGCGATCCGGGCGTCGTGCACGCGGGGCCCGACGACACGGCCGCCGAGGAGGAGCGGCTCGAGGCGCGCGAGGTGCCGCGGGCCTTCCGTGAGCAGGGCGAGGGACGGCGAGCTCGTCCACGCCCGGATCTGCGCGAGGGCGGCCTCTGGTGGCGAAGGCGGCGCCCAGATCCGCGGGTGCGTGGCGATCCCATAGAACTCATGGAGACAAGGCCATGGGATGGCCCAGGGGGACGCCCCCTCCGCGAGACCGCGCACGCAGCGCCGGGCCGCGTCGTGGAACGGCGAGTCGGCGCGATGCGCGGCGACCAACACGTTCGTGTCGACGGCGATCACCCCCCGCGCCCCTCGTAGGCCGCGGCGCGGAGCTCGTCCCAGCCCGCGGCCTCGAACTCCGGCTGGAGCCCCTGGCCCCCGCGGAACGCGGCGTCCTCGAGCACGAACGCCGGGCGCTCGCTGCGCGCGGCGACGACGGCGCGCAGCCCCTCCTCGACCAGCGCTCTGAGCGTCGTCCTCTCGCGGGCTGCGACCTCGCGGGCTTCGGCGAGGATCGGGTCGGCGATCTCGATCGTCGTCTTCATGGGTCGACCGTATGACCAGATATGGGTACCCGTCAACGCGCCGGCCCGGCGCTACGACTCACCCCCGCGCGGCCGCCACGAACGCCCTCGCGCGCGCCGGGTCGACGGGGCGCAGCACCTGACCGCCCTCCTTGAGCCACGACCCCACGATGACGCCGTCCGCGACGCGCAGGAGCGCCTTCACGTCGTCCGGCGTGGCGCCGCTCCCGACGAGGATGGGCGCCTCCGGCACCGCGGCCCGCACCGCCTCGAGGCGGGCGACGTCCGTCTTCCCGCCCGTGCGCGCGCCGCTCACGATGAGCGCGTCGGCGCGGCCGCGCCCGAAGACCTCGCGCGCCTCCTCGTCGAGCGGGCGCGGCGCGAGCGGCGCCGCGTGCTTCACCTGCACGTCCGCGTAGATGGCCACGTCCGGCGCCATGCGGTCGCGCCAGCGCACCGTCTCGTGCGCGCGCCCCTCGATGAGCCCCTGGTCGGTCACCATCGCGCCCGTGTGCACGTTCACCCGCACGAACGCCGCGTCGACCGCCGCCGCGATCGCGAGCGCCGTGTCGCAGTCGTTCCGGAGCACGTTCACGCCGAGCGGGATCCCCGCCCGCTCGGTCACCGCGCGCACCGCGAGCAGCGCCCGCGTCATCCCGGCCACCGTGTGCGCCGGCACGCGCCCCGGGTAGAACGGCGCGTCGCCGAAGTTCTCCGCGCAGATCGCGTCGAACCCGGCCTCCGCGAGGGCCTCCGCGTCCGCGATCGCGCGCGCGACGACGTCCGCGAGGCGCGTCGCCCCGTCGAGCACCGGGCCGAGGTGCACCATGCCGATGAGCGTGCCGACGCCGGCGCGGCCTGGCAGAAAGCGGCTCATGGGGTCGGACCGCCCGTCGGGTGGTGGTCGCCGAGGGGGAGGCCCGCCGTGAGCAGCGTCGCGGCGAGCTCGTCGCGCACGATGCGGCGGCGCTCGCGCGGGCAGCGCGTCTCGAGCACCGCCTGGCGCTTGTCCGGGCACTCGATGACCGCCGAGGCGATGCGGTAGACCACGTCCTCGCCGCTGAGCTCGCCGCCGCAGGCCACCGGCAGCTCCGCCGCCGCGGGGCCGAGCGCCGCGAGCAGCGAGAAGAGCCCCTGGATCAAGGAGGCCGTGGAGAGGCCGGGGTCGAAGGCGGCGTTCGGGCGGTCGCCGAGCGGCGTCGCGCGCGCCACGCGGTACGGCGTGAACGGCGCGTGCACCTCGTCGATGCGGCACGGGCGGCGCCCGTCGACGACGATGAGGTAGTCGCCGTCCGAGAGCGGCGTCGCGAGCGTCATGAGCCCGACCGACGCGATCGGCGAGATCGGCGCGTCGGCGACACCCGGCGCGACCGCCGAGAGCACGCGCGGCACCGCGAGCCAGCGCTCGCACGCCGGCTTCTCGAGGAGGTCCGCGACCATCTGCCGGTACGGCGGCTCGAAGACCCGGTAGGGCGTCGGGGTAGCCGGCAGCAGCACGTGCTCCGGCAAGGGGAGGAGCGGGACGATCGCGTCGAAGGCTTGCGGCAGGTCGGTCGTGCTCATGGTGACGGTCCTCAGGTCAGCGCGCGGCTCGGGTACGACCCGAGGACGCGGATGAACGTCGCGTGGCGCTGGATCCCGCGGAGCGCGGCGGCCATGCGCGGGTCGCGGGCCTCCCCCTCGAAGTCGAGGTAGAAGAGGTAGTGCCACGGGGTGCGCCGGTCGGGGCGCGACTCGATGCGCGTGAGGTTGATGTCGCGCACGGCGAACTCGGCGAGGCAGCCGTAGAGGTCGCCCGCCACGTGGCGCGTCGCGAAGATGATGGAGGTCTTCACGGGCCGGAGGCCGTCGGTGCCCGGGGCGAAGCCCGGCACGGCGAGGGGCCGCGCGGCGATGTGCGAGGGGACGAGCAGGATGAAGCGCGTGTAGTTCTCGCTCACGTCCTGGATGTCGTTCGCGAGGACCGTGAGCCCGTGCAGCTCGCCCGCCATCGGGCTCGCGATGGCCGCGAGGCCCGGCTCCTCGGCGGCGCCGACGAGGCGCGCGGCGCCGGCGGTGTTGGAGGTCGGGCGCTGGGCCCAGCCGTGCGTCTCGATCCAGGCGTTGCACTGCGAGAGCGCCTGCGGGTGCGAGACCACCGTGCGGACGTCCGCGAGCGCCGTGCCCGGCGGCGCGAGGAGCGCGTGGCGGACGGGCAGGACGACCTCGGCGACGATCTGCAGATCGTGCGAGAGCAGGAGGTCGTAGACCTCGTAGATCGGGCCCGACGTCGAGTTCTCGACCGGCACGAGCGCGGCCTTCGCGCGCCCCGAGTGCACGGCGTCGAACACGAGGCGGAAGGTCTTCCCGAAGACCGCGGGCGTCGCGCGGCCGAACGCCGAGGCGAGCGCCTCCTGCGAGAAGGAGCCGGGCTCCCCGAGGACCGCGACCGCGCCGAGGTCGAGGGGGACCGGGGCGGCGGTGGCGGGGGCCTGGGGCGCGACCTCGGGCTCCGAGGACGCGGGCGCCGTGCGCGCGCGCGCGCTCCGCGGGCGCGGCGGCGGAGGCGGCGGCGCCGCCGGCGTGATCGGGGTGCGTCGCCTCCTCGGCCTCGATGATCGGCCGCTCGGGGGCCGTCACGTGCCCGGCCGGCCCCGCGATGGGGGGGACGGCCCAGTCGGGGCGGAGGATCCGCGAGCCGCGCAGGTAGGCGTGGCGCACCTCGGCGGGGGTTGTATCGGCGTTCCAGTGGATGAGGACGCGCACGCAGCGGGCGAGGGCCTCGGGCGCGTCGATCTCCTGGGCGCAGAGCATCGGGACCTGCGTCCAGCCGAGGCGCCGCGCGGCGCGCGCGGGGAACGTCGAGCGGATGTCCGCCGACGTGGTGAACACGATCGAGGCGAGATCATCCGGCGAGAAGCCGTTGAGCTCCTGGAGGCGCGCGAGGAGGTCCTGGGTCGCGTCGAGGACCTCCTCGAGGGAGTCCTCGTCGACCGTCGTAGCTCCGCGAATTCCAACGCATCGGGTCATGGGGATCCCAAGTACATGGAGATCGCCCGCGGCGCCAAAATACCGATCCGAAAGGCCCCTCGCGGGGTCGAGGCGGCGACCGCGCCCCGGCCTGCCCCTACTCGAACTCCTTCGCCTGGAGCGCCGCGACGAACCGGTCCCAGTCCGGCCGGTGCGCGATCCACCGCGTGAGCTTCACCGAGCGCCGGTTCCCGCCTGCGTCGACGAGGTAGATCTTGCCCGCCTCGACGTGGAAGTCGCGGAGCGACTCGAAGGTGTAGCGCCGCACCGTCATGCCGAGCAGGTTCTTGAGCTCGATGACGCCGGAGCCCGCGTGCAGGATGAAGTAGGGCATCACGAGCTGCAGGATCGCGACGAGCGACAGGAAGCCGCCCGTCACCATCGACATCATCGCGTGCGTCAGGACCCCGAGCACCAGGTTCGTCACCGAGAGCGCGAGGAAGATCCCGCCGAAGACCTTGCTGAACCCTACGCGGAGGCCGGTGTCGTCCATGGGGAACTCCTCGCGATGCGCGCGTCGCCGTGTCATACCAGGGGACGGCCCAGGGGGGCCAACCCAAAGGGGGAGAGCTGCAGTGGTCGCAGGAACGCTCGGTCGCGTCGGGATCTTCGGCATGGGCCTCCTCGGCGGCTCCGTCGCCCTCGCCCTGAAGGAGCACGGCCTCGCCTCGGAGGTGCACGGCTACGACCTGGACGCGAGCGCCCTCGACACGGCCCTCGCCCTCGGCGTCGTCGACCGCGCCCACCCGACCCTCGGCGCGTGGATCGCCGACCTCGACGTCGGCGTGCTCGCGGCCCCCGTCGGCGCCCTCGCGGCGCTCGCCGCCGCGGTCGCGCCCTGGGCCTCACCGCGGACGCGCCTCTGGACGGACGTCGGGAGCGTCAAGGGCGCGGTCGTCCCCGCCCTCGAGCGCGCCCTGCCCCGCTTCGTCGGCGGCCACCCGATGGCCGGCCGCGAGACCCCGGGCGTCCAGCACGCCTTCGCCGGGCTCCTCGAGAGCGCCGTCTGGGTGGTGACGCCCACCGCCGACAGCGATCCCGACGCCGTCGCGGCCCTCCTCGACCTCGTGCGCGGCGTCGGCGCCTACCCCTTCGAGATCGCCCCCGGCGAGCACGACCGCCTCGTCGCGCGCGTCTCGCACGTGCCCTACCTGCTCGCCGTGGCGCTCACGCTCGTCGTCGGGCGCCACGCCGAGCGCGAGCGGCTCCTCTTCCTGTCCGCGGGCGGCTTCCGCGACCTCACGCGCGTCGCGTCGGGGGCGCCGGCGATGTCGCGCGACATGGTGGCCGAGAACCGCGAGAGCGTGCGCGCCGCGCTCACCGAGGTGCGCGCCGTGCTCGACGAGCTCGAGGCGGCCCTCGACGCGCCGGACGCGATGCTCGCGCGCGCCCGCGAGGCGAAGATCGCGCGTGACGCGCTGCCGGTCGTGAAGCGGGCGCTCCTGCCGCCGCTCTTCGACCTCGTCGTCGCGCTCCCCGATCGCCCGCTCGAGCTCGCGCGCCTCGCGACCCTCCTCGGCGACGCGGGGGTCAACATCCGCGACATCGAGGTGCTCAAGGTGCGCGGCACGGGCGGCGAGGCGATGCGCGTCGGGGTCGGCAGCGACGACGACCGCGAGCGGGCGCGCGCCGTGCTCGAGGCGCGGGGCTATCGCGTCCGCTGATCCGTCCGTGGCGCCGTCGGTGGCGGCTGTCCGTTCGCGCCGGATGTGCTAGATTCCGGGCCGCACCAGGACCCCCGTCGCACCCGAGGCTGCCATGGAGACGTTCGAGAACCTCGTCGACATGTTCGACAAAAGCGTCAAGCGCTACGCGCAGAACCCCCTCTTCGGCGTGAAGAAGAACGGCCGCTTCGAGTGGCTGACCTACGGCGAGATCGGCCGCCAGGTGGCCGATCTGCGCGGCGGGCTCGCGTCGATCGGCGTCGGCCCCGGCGACCGCGTCGCCGTGATCGCGGACAACCGCCCCGAGTGGGCCGTCGGCGCGTACGCGACCTACGGGCTCGGCGCGCAGTACGTGCCGATGTACGAGGCGCAGCTCGAGAAGGACTGGAAGTACATCCTCAACGACAGCGGCACGAAGGTGCTCTTCGTCGCGAACGACAAGATCTACAAGCAGACGAAGAAGCTCATCGACGAGGTCGACTCCCTCGAGCACGTCGTGAACATGGAGGGCACGGCCGACGACGCGACCTCCTTCAAGGGGCTGCTCGCGGCCGGCAAGAAGGCGCCGGCGCCCGCCGTCTCGCCCGCCCCGTCCGACATCTGCGGCTTCATCTACACGAGCGGCACGACGGGCAACCCGAAGGGCGTCCTGCTCTCGCACGACAACATCACGTCGAACGTGAACGCCATTCACGACCTGTTCCCGATGGGCCCGGAGGACCGCTCGCTCTCGTTCCTCCCGTGGGCGCACAGCTTCGGGCAGACCGGAGAGCTGCACTGCATGCTCTCCTACGGCGCGAGCATCGGCATCGCCGAGTCCGTGAAGACCATCATCGACAACCTCCCCGAGGTGAAGCCGACGATCCTCTTCTCGGTGCCGCGCATCTTCAACAAGATCTATGACGGCCTGAACAAGCGCTTCAACGACGCCGGCGGGCTCCAGAAGAAGCTCTTCGACGCGACGATGGCGACCGCGAGCGCGAAGAAGGCGCTCGCGGCGAAGGGCAAGTCGTCGCTGTGGGTGGACGTCAAGCACAAGCTCCTCGACAAGCTCGTCGCGTCGAAGGTGCGCGGGCGGCTCGGCGGCGAGCTCAAGTACGCGTTCTCGGGCGGCGCCAAGCTCAACAAGGACGTCGCCGAGTTCATCGACAACCTCGGCATCGTCGTCTACGAGGGCTACGGCCTCACCGAGACGAGCCCCATCGCGACGGCCAACAACCCGAAGACGGGGCGCATCATCGGCTCGGTCGGGAAGGCCATCCCGGGCGTGAAGGTCGTCATCGCGCCGTGTGACGGGGCGCCGCCGGGCGAGGGCGAGGTCGTCGTCTACGGGCCGAACATCATGGTCGGCTACCACAACCTGCCGGACGCCACGAAGGAGGTCATGCAGGACGACGGCGGCTTCAGGACCGGCGACATGGGCAAGCTCGACGCCGAGGGCTTCCTCTTCATCACCGGGCGCGTGAAGGAGCAGTACAAGCTCGAGAACGGGAAGTACGTGGTCCCGTCGCCGCTCGAGGAGAAGATCCGGCTCTCGCCGTTCATCGCGAACATCATGATCGACGGCACGAACCGGCCCTACAACGTGGCCGTCATCGTGCCGGAGCTCGACGCGCTCAAGGGCTGGGCGAAGTCGAACGGGGTGTCGGCCGCGAGCGACGAGGCGCTCGTCGCGAGCCCGAAGGTGCGCGAGCTCATCCTCGCCGAGATCGAGAAGTTCGCGACCGACTTCAAGGGCTACGAGAAGCCGACGAAGTTCGTGCTGACCGCCGAGGACTTCACGACCGACAACGGCATGCTGACGCCGTCCCTCAAGGTGAAGCGGCGCGAGGTCATGGCGCGCTACGGCGAGCAGATCGACCGGCTCTACGCTTGAACGGACCCATCCCCGAGCTGTGGTCGCCCGCCGACGTCGCCGCGCGCGACGCGCTCGAGCACGCCATCCGGGACGACGACCTCCTCGCCGGCCTCCTCGCCGTGGAGGGGGCCGACGACGACGCGCGCCACGCCGTGCGGACCGAGGTCGCGTCCCTCGTGGACCGGGCGCGGGAGCTGCTCCTCGCCGGGCACCCGCCCCACGAGGCGCTGCGCGTGGTGCTCGCCGACGAGGCCGGCCTCACGGGGGACGTCGCGGACTACGACCACCCCGACAACAGCCTCGTCTCGCGCGTGCTCGCGCGGCGCCGCGGGCTCCCGATCCTCGTGAGCTCGCTCTGGGTCGCCATCGCGCGCGCGGCCGGGGCCGACGCGGCCGGGGTCGCGCTCCCGGGGCACTACGTCGCGCGCGTCGGCACGCAGCTCGTGGATCCCTTCGCCGGCGGGGCGCCCCTCGACGACGAAGGTCTCGCGCGGATCCTCGCCACCTTCGCCCCGGGCCGGCCCGCCGATCCCGCGTGGCTCGCCGACGCGACCACGCGGGCGACCCTCGACCGCGTGCTGCGGAACCTCGCCCGGAGCTGCGGCGCGCGCCACGACGACCTCGGCGCGTATCGGGCCCTGCGGCTGCTCGCGACGGCCGCGCCCGACGACGCGGTGGTCCACCTCGAGGTGGCGCGCCTCACCGAGGGCTTCGGCGCCGACGCGCTCGCGGCGCAGCTCTACGAGCGCCTCGCGAAGCGGTTCGAGGGGCGCCGGGAGGGGCAGATCGCCGCCATCCGCGTCGTCGAGCTGGGCTCTCGCAGTCGCACACTGAACTAGCCCGTCACGGCCGCATCTCTCGACATCCACTGAGGAATCCGGCATGCCGCATCGCAACAAAGAGGCCGTCGTGATCGGGGCCGGCGTGTTCGGGGTGGCGGCCGCGAAGGAGCTGCGGGCGCGCGGGCACGCGGTGACGCTGGTCGACCCGGGGCCGGTGCCGCACCCGCTCGCGGCGTCGACGGACGTGTCGAAGCTCGTTCGCGGCGACTACGGGCACGACGCGCTCTACACCGGGCTCATGGCGGAGGCGCTGCCGCTCTGGGCGCGCTGGAACGCGACGCTCCCGCGGCCGCTCGTGCACTTCTCGGGGTGGACGGTGCTCTCGACGACGCCGATGGCGCCGGGCACCTACGAGGGCGACAGCTTCGCGGCGCTCGAGGCGCGCGGGGCGGTGCCGGAGCGGCTCGACGCGGGCGCGATCGCGCGGCGCTTCCCGGCGTGGGGCGAGGGCGGCTTCGTCGACGGCTACGTGAACCCGCGGGTCGGGTGGACGGAGAGCGGCGAGGTCGTCGCGCGGCTCGTGGCCGAGGCGGTGGCGGCCGGGGTGGTGCTGCGCGAGGGGGAGCGGGTCGCGGCGATCGACGAGGCCGACGGGCGCGTCACGGGCGTGCTCCTCGAGGGGGGCGAGCGGATCGCGGCGGCGACGGTCGTGGTCGCCGCGGGGGCGTGGACGCCGAAGCTCGTGCCGGCGCTGGCCGACCGCTTCGAGACGGTCGGGCAGTCGGTCTTCCACCTGCGCCCGGCCGATGCCGAGGCGTTCGCGCCGCCGCGCTTCCTCGCGTGGGCGGCGGACATCGGGCGCACCGGCTGGTACGGCTTCCCGGTGACCGCGGACGGGATCGTGAAGCTCGCGAACCACGGCGAGGGCGTGCCTTGCGACCCCGACGCGCCGCGCGAGGTGCCGGTGCACATGCTGCTCGCGGCGCGGCGCTTCCTGCGTGAGCGGCTGCCGGGGCTCGCGGGGGCGCCGCTCGTGGCGACGCGGCTCTGCCTCTACTGCGACACGTTCGACGGCGACTTCCTCATCGACCGGAGCCCGGACGTGGCCGGGCTCGTGGTCGCGACCGGCGGCTCGGGGCACGGGTTCAAGTTCGCGCCGGTGCTCGGGCGGCTCGTCGGGGAGGCGCTCGACGGGGCGGCGCACCCGCGCTTCTCGTGGCGGCCCCACGAGGGGGCGACGAAGGAGAGCGCGCGAGCGCGCGGGCGCGGGCTCGAGGCGCGCTGGCGGGAGGCCTGGGACGGGCTCGGGCTCACGCCGCCGAGCGGGGCGCTCGCGGCGGTGCTCGACGCGTGGGGGCGGCCCGGGCGGGCGTACCACGGGCTCGCGCACCTCGACGCGAGCCTGCGGGCGGCGGAGGCGGTGGCGGACCTCGCGGCGCGGCCGGCGGAGGTGGCGTTCGCGGTGTGGCTCCACGACGCGGTCTACGACGCGCGGGCGGGGGCCGGGGAGAACGAGGCGAAGAGCGCGGCCTGGGCGGCGGACCTCCTGCGCGGGGCGGGGGCCGAGGAGGGCGTCGTGGCGCGCGTGGTGCGGATGATCGAGGCGACGGCGCACGCGGGGGGCGGCGACGGCGGCGGTGACGGGATCTCCGACGTGGCGTTGGTCCTCGACATCGATCTGGCCGTGCTCGGGGCGGGGCCGGCGACGTTCGCGGCGTACGACGCCGGGGTGCGCGCCGAGTACGCCTTCGCCCCGGACGGGGCGTGGAAGGCGGGGCGGCGGGCGGTGCTCGAGGGGTTCCTCGCGCGGGACGCGATCTACCGGACGCCGGTCTTCCGGGAGCTGCTCGAGGCGCGGGCGCGGCAGAACCTCGGCGAGGCGCTGGCGCGGCTCGGCTGAGCGGCAGGGGTCAGCGCGGCATGTCGGCGAGGACCTTGCGGGCGGCCTGCCAGGCGGCGCGCGTCGTGGAGACCGCGTCGGCGGCGGTGGCGGTGGCCGCGGCGGCGCCGGCGGCGGTGGTCGCGGCAGTCTTCGCGGCGGCGGCGCGCTCGGCGCCGGTCGCGACGGCGGCGTCGCGGCGCGTCGTGGCGGCGGCGAGCACCTTCTCGCGTAGGCGACGCGCGCCTCGTAGCGCTTCGCGGCGGCCGTGGCGGCGCGGGCGGCGCGCGCTCGTGCCGGGCGGCCTCCTTCGGGTCCGCGAGGGAGGCGGCGAGCGCGATCTCCTCGGCGGCCTTCGCGCGGGCGGCGGCGAGGTCGGCCTGGGCGTCGGTCAGCGAGGTGGCGGCGCGCTTCACGGCGGCGTCGCGCTGCTCGATGAGGCGGTCGGCGGCGCGGAGGCGGAGGTCGGCGCGGCGCGAGGTCCACGCGCGCGCGCGCGGGAGGCGGCGGCGAGCTGGGTGTGCGAGGCGCGGGCGGCGTCGTAGCGGGTCTTGGCGGCGGTGACGCGGGCGCGGGCCTCGTCGCGCGTGGTCGGGGGCGCGACGACCGCGGGGGTGACGGGCTCAGGCGCCGGCGCGGGGGTGACGGGCTCCGGGGTGACGGCCGGGCTCGGCGCGGGCTCGACCGCGGTGGGCGCGGGCTCCGGCGTGGCGGGCGCGGGCTCCGGCGTGGCCGGCGCGGGCTCCGGCGTGGCCGGCGCGGGCTCCGGGTCCGGGGTGGCGGGCGCGGGCGTCGGCGCCGGGGTCTCCACCGCGGGGCTCGGCGCGTCGCTCACGACGACGGCCCCGACGAGCTCGCCCCAGCGCACGACCGGCGCGCGGCGCGGCGGCGCGTCGGTCGCCTTCGGCTCGGCCCAGGCGCGCGTGGTCACCGTGATCTCCGCCTCCCGCGGAGGTCCACCCAGGCCGGGTCGAAGCCGCCCGAGGACGCGACGACCGGCGCCGGCTTCTCCTCGCCGCCCGGCGGCGTCGCGGTGGGTCCTGGGTCGCGGCCGCTCGCGCCTGCCGCCGCGCCGCCGACCGCGGCACCGGCAGCGCAGCTCCCGCGCCGCCGCCGCGCGCGACCTCCGCCGGCGACGCGCCGGACGCCTTGCCCTCCTTCGGGACCTCCGGGAGCGGCGGCAGCTCCTTCGCTTTCTCGGGCTCCGTCGCCTTCTCGGGCTCCCTCGCCTTCTCGGGCTCCTTCGCCTTCTCCTCGACCTTCGGGAGCGGCGGCGGCTCGACCTTCGTGGGCTCGACCTTCGCGGGCGGCGGCTCCACCTTCGCCGGCGGCGGCTCCACCTTCGCCGGCGGCGGCTCCACCTTCGCCGGCGGCGGCTCCACCTTCGCCGGCGGCGGCGCCACCTGCTTCGGCTCCGGCTCGGCCTTCTTCGGCTCGGGGGCGGGCGCGGGGGGCGGCTCCTCAGGTTTCGGCTCGGGCTCCGGCTCCGGCTCGGGCTCCGGCTCCTCGACGGCCTTCGTCTCCTTCGGGACCACGAGCGTCGCGGGCTCCGTCGGCTCCTCCGCCGGCCTCGCGGGCGCCTCCTCCGCTGGCTTCGCGGGCGCCTCCTCCGCCGCCGCCTTCTCGGGCCCCTCCGGCGTCATGACCTCGCTCGGCGTCGCGAGCATCGCCCGGGCCGTCTCGAGCGCGTCCTCGGCCTCCTTCAGGGCGCCGCGCCCCGCCGCGTCCTCGGCGTCGTCGAGCGCCCGCCCGACGGCCGCCGCGCGCGCGCTCCCCGCCTTCGCGCCCGCGTCCTTCCGGAGCGCCCGCGCCTCGGCCGCGATCGCCTTCGCCTTCGCGGCGAGCGCCTTGTCGCAGGTCGCGGCCGCCTCCTTCCCCTCGTCGAGGTACGCTTGCGCCGCGACGCCGTCGCCCTCCCCGGCCGCCGCCCGCGCCTTCGCGAGCAGCGCCCCGAGCGCCGCCGACGACGCCGGACAGTACGTCACGAGCCCCTCGCTCTCGAGCCTCGTCGCGGTCGCGTCGAGCTTCGCGAGCAGCTTCCTCCCGTCCGCGCCGAGCCCCTCGCCGGTCGCGGCGCCCGCCGCCGTGGACGCAGGCGCCATCAGCGTCCCCGCCGCGCCACCGCGGGAGAACGGCGCCGCCGGCGGCGCGAGCCGGATCACGTAGTACACGAAGAGCGCCTCCCGCGCCTTCGCGTGCGCCCGCTCGAAGAAGCCGCTCTCCCGCGCGCGCCGCGCGAGGTCGAGCTTGTCGTCCCCCTCGGCCATCCGCGGGTCCCCGGCGCCGCGGAGCATCAGCACCGCCGAGCGCGCGTCCTCGGCCGCGTGGATGGCGTCGTCGACCGTCGCCGCCGTCGCCCGGAGCTCCCCGCCGGGCGTGGGCGGCCCGAGCAGCGTCGCCTCCGAGCCGCCGCCGGCCCCGCCGCCCGCCGACGCCGCGCTCGCGTCGCTCCCGCCTGCCTCCGCGGCCGGCTCGGTCCCCGTCGCCTCGGTCGGCGCGGACGCCTCGACCCGCGGCGCCCCGACCGCGAGCAGCGCCCGCCGCTCGAGCCCGACGTCCACGTTGTCGGCGGTCTGAACCTTCTGGAGGGCGAGGTAGCCGTGGAGCTCCGCCGCCTCGAGGTCGTCGCGCGCGTAGGCCCGCGCGGCCTCCTCGCGGTGCCACCGCGCCTCCTCGACGAGCGTCCGCTGCGTCGTCGGCAGATCCGTCCGCGCCGCCGCCGCGAGCGCCGCGTCCGCCTCCGCCATCACCGCCGGCCGCGGCCCGGACGCGCACGCCGCCATGGCGACGGCCGCCCCGGCGACCGCCAGCGCTCGCCACCCCTCGCTCATGGCGCACCTCCCCGCCCGACCTCGACGAGCGGCGCCTGCCGCACGCCCGCGGCCTCCTCCGCCGCGCGCCGGTCGTACCAGGTCTTGACCATGACGAGCTGGCCTTCGACTGCGTCGAGCAGGAGCCGGACGCGCCGTCCGTCGGGCTCGGGCGCCGCCGCGAGCGACTCCGCCTGGTCGAGCCACTTGCTCGCGCGCGCGCGAGCTCGCCGCGCGTCTCCTCGGCCCGCGGGTGCGAGCCGAGGGCGCGCAGGACGAGCCGGTCCTGCTCGACGCGCGCCTCGGCCGGCGCGGGCTCGGCCGCGTCGTCGGCGAGCGTCGCCTGGGGCGCCCCGAGCCCGAGGCCGAGCGCGAGCGCGAGCGCCGCGACCGCGAGCAGCGGCGCGCGCCGTGGCGCCCCCCGTGTCCATGCGTGGTTCATCCCGCTCCCTCCTAGAAGATCGCGACCTGGAAGCGGAGGTTCAGCGACTGCCGGATCTGCAGGTCGTCGAGCCGGCTGTCGTCGCGGTGGACGACGATCTGGTAGACCAGCGTCGCCCACGTGTTGAGGCGCAGCGTCGCGGCGCTGTCCCAGAAGAACACCGGCCGGAAGTCGTCGCTCCCGCCGAGCTCCGAGAACGCCGAGAAGGCGTCGAAGGAGCTCGCGATCGAGAGCAGCGAGCCGAACCGGAGCCGGAGCCCGACGGACGCCTCGACGCCGAGCTTCGACACGTCGTCGAGCTCGCGGAGCACGATCGCGCCGTCCGCGTGCGAGAGCAGGTAGCGCCCGCCGTCGCCGTAGAATTGCTGCCGCGCGGCGACCCCGCCGCGGAGCCGCAGCGAGAGCACGTCGTCCTCCCAGGCCGTGACGCCGATGCCCGCGCTCTCCTGGACGATGGCGGGCGAGAAGCTGCCCATGAGGCCGAGCTCGTCGCCGCCCGACACGTCGAAGGTCTCGCGCGCGACGCCGTCCGGCCCCTGCACTGTCACCGTCGCGTCGTCCTCCGGGAAGAGCTTCGTCGCGAAGAACGAGGTCCGCCCGCGGACGCGGACGTAGGGCCCGACGATCTCGGCGAGGCGGTAGTTGTAGAGGATCTCGGCCGTCACGAGGTCGGTGAGCTTCTGGAACGGGAGGCCGCGCCCGAAGGCGTGCTCGAGGCCGACGAAGTCCTCGTCGAGCCCGAGCTTGAAGACGCCGAGGTGGTCGCCCGCGTCCACGCCGACCTCGAGCCGCGTGAACGCGCCGAGCCGGAGCGCGTCGCCCGAGAAGCCGGCGAGCTCGTTCTCCGCGCGGTCGAAGGCGAAGGAGCCGCCGAGCACCCAGTCGAGCCGCCACAGGCTCTCCGTCGCGACGAGCGCGCGGTCGGGGAACTCGGTGCGCACGACGCGCTCGGCGTCGTCGAGGACGAGGCGGTAGGCGAGGCGCGCGCCGGCCGCGACGGGCAACGCGATGCGCCCGTCGAGGGCGTCGGGATCGCCGCCCGGGACGAGGTAATAATTACCGGGTGCCAGGAGCCAGGTGCGGGTCGCGCGGTAGGCGGCGCTGTCGCTCGTGCGCTCGGGGCCGTAGACGCGCGCGCCGTCGGCCGAGACGACGCTGTAGGGAGTGTCGACCGCGTGGTCGTAGCGGTCGATGGCGAGGACGCGCACGGCGCCGAAGAAGGCGGGCGCGACCGCGGTCTTCCCGGCCTCGACGGTGACGGTCACGCGCGGGCGCCACTCGGGGGGGCCCTGGCCGACGGTCACGGCGTAGGCGCCGGGGGGGACGGGGATCCGGCGCCCGGTCGGCGCGGTGGCGACGCGATCCGCGCCCGCATCGCCGGCGAAGACGTGGACGACCGGCTCGAGCTCGGGGCGCGTGGCGCTCGGGACGAAGATGGCGCCCATGCCCTCGGGGACCGGCGTCACGTCGAGCGCGAGCTGCGCGTCGACGTCGCCGACCTCGGGCAGGTCGGGGGCCGCGGCGCGCGCCGGGTCGCCCGCGAGGGCGGCGGCGGCGAGGAGCGCCGTGGCGGCGAGAGGTCGAAGGCTCATCGGATCCCTCCGGTCGTGGTGGGGGCTGGGGCGGGCGGGGTCCCGACGGGGGCCGTCACGGGCGGCGGCGTGGGCGTCGCCTCGCTCGCGAGCGGGATGGCGGCGAGGGCCGAGGTGAGGCTCCAGGCGAGGAGCGCCGCGGCGCAGAGGAGGCCGGCGGTCTCGGCGCCGCGCTTGTCCGGGACGGCGAGCATCGGGCCGACGCCGAGCCCGACGACGTAGAACGTGTACGGCAGCGCGAGGAGCCCGGCGATCGTGTGCACGAGGGGCGACGGCACCACGTGGAGCACGCCGAGGAGCAGCATCGGGGTCATGCCGTAGACGCCGAACGCGAAGGCGACGCCCATCTTGGCGGAGCCCTTCTCGGCGCCGCTCACGACGCGCGCGATGAAGCCGAAGCCGACCACCATGATGACGCTCGCGACGAACGTCAGGATGGCGTGGGCGGCGACGACGCCGGCGCTGCGGTCGTTGGCGACGCCGCCGACGAGGGCCGCGACGCCGCCGAGGGCGGAGAGGATGGTCGTGTGCGGCCACATGAGCTCGCCGAAGGACGGCGCGCCCTGCTCGGCGAGGCGGCGCCAGAAGGCGCGCGGGCGGAGCGTGACGGCGACGCTGCGGCGGAGGAAGCGGAAGAAGAGCTTCGGGTGGGTGTCGGCGGCGTCCTTCTTCTGCACGGCGACCGACGGGCGCCTCTCGGGCGCGCGGGGCGGCGGATCGTCGTCGACCACGATGGTCGAGGGCGGGTCGTCGCGGGGGGGCTTGGCCATGGCGGGGTCCTTGGCGGGGCAGGGTCAGAAGATCCAGGTCACGCCGAGCTCGAAGCCGACGTGGGAGTTGTCGAGGTGGTCGAGCTCGTAGAGGCGGCGCGGGTCGGGGAGCGGGTTCCCCTCGAGCCGCACGAGCGCGTTCCAGTGGTCGGCGAGGACGATCTCGCAGGCGACGGCGAGCGGGAGCTGGAGGCCGTCGTCGCGGTCGGCGTGCGCGGGGTCGCTCGCGGGGCCGGTGCGGTCGCTGAAGAGGCGGGCGCCGACGGAGGCGGAGACGACGACGCGCTCGCCGAGGCGGGCGCTGAAGGCGAGCGCCGGGGTGAGGGCGAAGCTGTCGCGGTCGTCGCGGCCGAGGCCGGCCTCGACGTCGAGGACGAGGGCCGCGCCGATGACGGCGGTGCGGGCGAACATGAGGCGGCCGCGCAGATCGAGCTCGGTGAGGGTGGCGAAGGCGGAGCGGACG
The DNA here is from genome assembly GCA_020632715.1 of Deltaproteobacteria bacterium. Taxonomy (GTDB): domain Bacteria; phylum Myxococcota_A; class UBA9042; order PHBI01; family PHBI01; genus JACKFA01. The sequence goes on along the minus strand of JACKFA010000006.1, from coordinate 319,649 downwards.
CCGAGCCCGAGGTCGAAGGCGTCGGAGAGGCCGCCCGTGAAGTGCATCGAGAGGGAGAATGGCCAGCCGGTCGTGAGATCGAGGGCGACCGCGCCGCGGGCGAGCGCGAAGCCGCCGCGGGTCGAGCGCGACGGGGCGTTGGCGGGGCGGAAGGGGCGCGCGACGATCGTCGTGGTCGAGGACTGGGCGATAGCGACGTACTCGTCCTGGGTGAAGTCCTTCACGCGGCGGACGGTGACGAGGTACTCGCCGGCGGCGACGGGCTCGCGCCAGGGCGTCTCTCCGACGAGGGCGCCGTCGAGGAGGACCTCGGCGGGGGTGGGATCGTCGTCGTCGTCGAGGCGGACGTCGAGCTCGCCGGCGGGGTCGAGGGTGGCGGTGACGAGGGCGGTGCGGCCGGCCTCGACGGGGACGTTGCGGCGGAAGGTGAAGTAGCCGGGGGCGCGCACGGAGACGAGGCGGACGCCGGGCTCGACGCCGGTGAGCCAGGCGCCGACGGGGCCTGCGGGCTCGCGGTCGACCTCGACGACGGCGCCGGCGATGTCGGGGGGGAGGCGCACCCAGAGGCCGCCCTTCCCTTCGGGGCCCGGGATGGGCGCGATGGAGGTGGTGGTGTCCGGGCGGATGGTGACCTCGCGGGTCGCGAGGGTCACGCCGTCGAGGGTGAGGGCGACGGCGTGCTTTCCGGGGGCGAGCGTGTCGAGGGCGGGGTCGGTGGCGGTGCGGGGGGCCCCGTCGACGGTGAAGCCGGCGCCCTCGGGGAGCCCGGCGAGGACGACGCGGAGGCGGCCGACGGCGGGCGCGGGCGTCTGAGCGGGCGCGGCCGCGACGGCCGACCCCGGGGCGGCGAGCAGCGCGAGCGCGAGCGCGCACCACCGCGCCCAACGGCGGAGGCGGTCGGCGACGATGACCAGGGCTGGACCGGGGCGGGGCACGAGCTCTCCAGGGGTGGCTGGTTCCGCGGGCGCTCCGCTCGATTACGACCCGATGTCGCGATCAGATCAAGATCCAATCCGGACAAGGGCCGCGGAACACATCGGGGCGATTGGGGGCACCCGCGGGGCTCTGGAGCTTAACACGGCCGCAGCCCCCGCGCCTGGTCAGGGGAGGATTGCCTCCCGCGAGGACGCCGAGCCGCGACGCGAAGCCACGTCACCCCACGGAACCCTCCGTGCCTCCGTGCCTCCGTGGTTTCCCTCTCGAATCAACGACATAGCCCGGCGTCGGCCCGACCCCCTCCGTGCGTCCTCCGCGTCTCCGCGTCTCCGTGGTTACCGCTCCGGCGCCGCCGCGCCCCCCGGAACGCCCTACCGCACCCGCCGCCGCCGCGCCGCGAGGAACGCCCCCGCGAGCAGGAGCCCCGCGAGCGCCCCGGCGCCCACCGGCCCGCCGCCGCTGCACCCGCCGCCGCCCTGGAGGCGCAGCACCGAGTTCTGCCGCAGCTGGTCGTCGGGGCCGTAGTTCGGGTCGATCTCGCCGTCGTCGACGCGCCCGTTGACGTTCTCGTCCTCGGCGCCGTCGTCCACGCCGCCGTCGTCCGTGTCGGTGTCGAGCGGATCGGTCGTCGTCGACGGGTCGCGGTCGCCGATGAACACGTCGAGGTTCGTGTCGCGCCCCTCGGGGTCGCCGAGCCCGCGCTCGAGGCCGTCCGGGAGCCCGTCGCCGTCGGTGTCCGGGTCGAGCGGGTCCGTCTCGCCCTGCCCGCGCGTCCCCGTGCCGCCGATGGTCCCGTCCACGCGGCCGTTGTGATTGTCGTCCTCCGTGCCGTCGAGGAGCCCGTCGTCGTCGGTGTCGTCGTCGAGCGGATCGGTCGTCGTCGTCGGATCCGTGTCCGGCATCCAGTGGGGCGACGTCGTGTCCGTCCCCTTGAACGGCGCCCGCTTCGGCCCGTCCGTCACGCCGCCCGGCACGGGCGTCGTGTTCCCGAGCTCGAGCCCGTCGGAGAGCCCGTCGTCATCGCTGTCGTAGTCGAGCGGATCGAGCCCGAGCGGCCCCTCGGCCCCGTCGGCGAGCCCGTCGTCGTCGGTGTCCGCGTCGAGCGGATCCGTGTCGTCGCCGTCGTACTTGCGCGGATCGCCGCCCGAGACCTCGACCCCGTCGCCGATCCCGTCGCCGTCGCTGTCCGGGTCGTCCGGATCCGTCCCGACCACGACCTCGTCCGCGTCACAGAGCCCGTCCTCGTCGCGGTCCCCGACGGTCAGCACCACCTCCGCCGTGTCCTCGAGCCCGCGCGCGTCCGCCACCGTGTAGCGGAACGTCACCGTCCCGCAGAACGCCCCCGCCGGCAGGTAGACGAGCGACCCGTCGTCGCCGAGCCGCACGTCGCCGTGCGCGGGCTGCGTCACCGCCACGACCCGCAGCCGATCCTGGTCCGGGTCCGTGTCGTTCGCCGTCACGTCGAGCCCGGTCGGGCCGTCCCCCGGCACCGAGTAGTGGTCGTCGACCGCGTCCGGCGGCCCGTTGTCGCCGAGCCCGACGTCGACCGTCACCGTCGCGACCGCGGTCCCGCCGTGCCCGTCGGAGATCGTGTACTCGAAGGCGTCGGTCCCCGCGTAGCCGGCGTCCGGCGTGTACGTCACGACGCCGTTCACGAGCGTCACCGCGCCGTGCGCGGGCTCCGTCGTGGCGATGACGGAGAGCGTGTCGCCCTCCGGGTCGTAGTCGTTCGCGACGACGTCGATGACGACGGCGCCGCCGCCCGAGGACGCGCGGTCGTCGAGCGCGATCGGCGCGTCGTTCACGGCCGTCACGTGCACCGTCACGACGGCGACGTCGCAGCCGCCGAGGCTGTCGCACACGACGTAGGTGAACGTCTCGGTGCCGGCGAAGTCGGCGTCCGGCGTGTAGCGGACGTCGCCGTCCCCGGTCACGACCGCCGTCCCGTGCGGCGGATCGCTCGCCGACACCACGGTGAGCGTGTCGCCGTCGGGATCGCTGTCGTTGTCGCGCACTGGGATCACGACCTCGCCGTCCTCGTCGACCGTCGCCTCGTCGTCGACCGCGATCGGGTTCCGGTTCGGCCCGACCGTGATGGTGATCGTCGCCGACGCCTGCCGCCCCGTGCCATCGTCGATGGTGTAGGTGAACGAGTCGGGGCCGAGGTAGCCGTCCTCCGGCACGTAGGTCACCGTGCCGTCGCCGTTGTTCGCGGCGGCGCCGTGCGCGGGCTGCGTCACCGCCACGACCGTCAGCGGATCGCCGTCCGGGTCGTCGTCGTTCAGCCGCGGGTCGAGCGTGACCGGCGTGTCGAGCGGCGTCCCGCGCGCGTCGTTGCGGGCGCGCGGCGCGTCGGGGACCGGCCGCACGAGGACCAGCACGCGCGCGGTCGCGCAGGCGCCCGACGGGTCGCAGACCGTGTAGTCGAAGCTGTCGTAGCCGTAGAAGTCGGGGTTCGGCGCGTAGAGCACGCTGCCGTCGGCGAGCAGGGTCACCTGCCCGTGGTAGGGCGTCCCGAGCTGCGCCTGGTGGATGAGGAGCGCGCCGCCGTCGCCCGGGGCGTCGTTCGCGAACACGTCGATGAGGATCGCGACCTCCTCGTCGGTCACGACCGAGTCGTCGACCGCGCGCGGGAGCGTCACGCAGACGTGTGCAACGCACACTTCGCCTTGGCCGCAATCCGACTGCACTTCACACTCGATGCAGGTCTGGGTTGCTGCATCGCACACGCCGTCCGGGCAGTCGGCGTCGCCGAGGCAGGGCACGCAGGTCGCGCCGCCCGCGTGCGCGGTGTCGCAGGCGGGCTTCGTGACGGCGCAGCCGCTGTCCGTCTGGCCGAGCGGCATGTCGTCGACGCACGGGACGCACGCGGCGGCGGCGGTGCCGGAGCCCTGGCAGATGGGGGCGGCGGCGGTGCAGCCCTGGTCGAGGCCGCCGCCGGGGGCGGTGTCGACGCACGGGGAGCAGCCGTGGCTCACGGGGTCGCAGATCTGCCCGCCCGGGCAGTCGTTGTTGCCGACGCAGCCGACGCAGGTGCGGCCCGCCGGGTTGGCCGTGTCGCAGATGGGGAGCGCCTGCGAGCAGCCGGTGTCGATGAGGCCAGGGGCCTGGTCGTTCACGCAGGGCTCGCACTGCGCGGCCGTGGTGCCCGCGCCGTCGCAGATGGGGCGCACGGCGGTGCAGCCCTGGTCGACGCCGGCGCCGACCGCCGTGTCGCGGCAGGGCACGCAGGTGTGCGTGGTGGCGCCGCAGTAGCCGCTCGTGCAGAAGTCGTCGGAGAGGCACTGGACGCAGGTCGGGCCGCCGAGGGCGAGCGGATCGCAGGCCGGGAGCGAGCCCGTGCAGCCGCTGTCGACGCTGCCCGCGGGCATGTCGTCGACGCAGCGGATGCAGGTCGCGAGCGGCGTGCCGGAGCCCGAGCAGATGGGCTTCACGGCGGTGCAGCCCTGGTCGAGCCCGCCGCCGGTCGCCGTGTCGACGCAGGGCGCGCAGGTGTGGGCGCCCGTGCAGACGCCGCTCGGGCAGTCGGCGCTCTGGGTGCACGCGACGCAGATCGGCGCCGCCGGGTTCGTCACGTCGCAGGACGGGAAGGTGCCGGTGCAGCCGGTGTCGACCGAGCCCGCGGGCGCGTCGTCGAGGCACGGCACGCAGAGGGCGAGGGCCGTGCCGGCGCCGCGGCAGATGGGGGCGACGGCCGTGCAGCCCTGGTCGAGGCCGGCCCCGGGGGAGGTGTCCTGGCAGGCCACGCAGAGGCCGGAGAGGGTGTTGCAGACGCCGGCCGGGCAGTCGGCGTTCTGCTCGCAGCCGATGCAGCGCGGGCCGCCGATGGCGTCGACGTCGCACGACGGCGTGATGGTGGTGCAGCCGCTGTCGACGACGCCCGGGCCTGCGTCGTCGACGCAGGGGGTGCAGGCGGCCGCGGGCGTGCCGGCGCCGTCGCAGATCGGGCGCCCCGCGGTGCAGCCCTGGTCGAGGCCGCCGCCCGGGGCCGTGTCGCGGCACGGGATGCAGGTGTGGCTCCCGAGCTCGCAGACGCCCGTCGCGCAGTCGCCGTCGGCTAGGCAGGGGACGCAGGTGGGCCCGGTCGGGCCGTTCACCTGGCAGACGGGGGCGACGACCGCGCAGCCGCTGTCGGGGACGGGGACCGAGTGGTCGTCGACGCACGCGACGCAGGTGGCGTTCGAGGTGCCGGAGCCCTGGCAGATCGGGTAGGTCGCGGTGCAGCCGGCGTCGAGGCCGCCGCCGATGGCCGTGTCCTGGCAGAGCACGCACTGGCCGGTCCCGACGTTGCACACGCCGCTCGCGCAGTCGCTGTTCTGGGTGCAGGCGACGCACTTCGGGCCGCCGGCGGCCGCGGTGTTGCAGAGCGGGAGGGCCGCCGTGCAGCCCGTGTCCTGGGTGAGGCCGGTGTGGTCGTCGACGCAGGGGTCGCAGTGGGCCGACGACGTGCCCGAGCCGATGCAGAGCGGGCTCGCGGCGACGCAGCCGAGGTCGACGCCGGCGCCGGTCGCCGTGTCGCGGCAGGCGGCGCAGGTGCGGGTCGCGACGTTGCAGACGCCGCTCGGGCAGTCGGGATCGGTGAGGCAGTCGACGCAGCCGGGGCCGCCGGCGCCGCCCGTGTAGCAGGCGTTGAAGACGGCGCTACAGCCGCTGTCGACGAGGCCCGGGCCGGCGTCGTCGGCGCAGGCGACGCAGGTCGCCGCGGGGGTGCCGCTCCCCTGGCAGACGGGCTTCGTGGCGGTGCAGCCCGTGTCGAGGCCGCCGCCGGTCGCGGTGTCGAGGCAGGCGACGCAGGTGCGGGTGGCGAGGTCGCAGGCGCCGCTCGGGCAGTCGGCGTTCTCGAGGCACTCGTAGCAGGTGGGGTGGACGGGGGCGGCCTCGTCGCAGGCGGGCTTGCTCGCGGTGCAGTAGAGGTCGACCTCGCCGGCGGGGGCGGTGTCCTCGCAGGTCGTGCGGCAGCTGTTGTTGCACTCGTCGTCGTCGATGTTGTTGCCGTCGTCGCAGTCCTCGCCGTTCTGGACGACGCCGTCGCCGCAGAAGCGGGTGCCGGTGCAGGGGCCGGTGCAGGTGCCGAGGGCCGAGACGAAGAGGCCCGAGTCGAGGACCTGATCGCCGCCGTCGCAGATGACGAGGACGAGCTCGTGGACGTTGCCGGGGCCGGTCGGGAGGCGCGTGGCGCTCGTGATGCGCGGCGTGAGGCCGTTGTACTCGGAGAGCGTCGGGTCGCCGTTCACGCCGAAGGTCTCGATGACGCGGTCGCTCGAGAAGAAGGGCCCGTTGATGTTGATGGGGTTCCCCTGGAGATCGAGGCCGATGTTCGTCCAGGTCGTGCTGCCCGCGGGCTTCACGAAGACGCCGAAGGCGTCGGCGAAGGTCTGCCCGACGTACTGCGGGTACTCCTCGGAGCCGAAGACGTACTCGACCTCGATGCCGTCGGTGCCGGCGGCCACGGTGAAGTCGATGGTGAGCTTCACGGCGTCGTGCGACTGGATGTTCGGGTCGTCGATGACGAGGTCGCAGAAGAAGTCGCTCGAGATCTCGTCGTCGGCGCGGTGGATCCCGCTCGCGCCCTCCTCGGTCGGGCCCGGGAGCGAGATGTTCGGAGGCGCCGCGAGCGTGACCTCGCCCGAGGTCAGGAGCGCGCCGGAGGCCATGCCGAGGGGCCCCGAGACGAAGCTGCCGGTCGAGAAGGTGACCGGCAGGAGGAACGTGCCGGTGAACGGCGCGTAGGAGGCCTTGTCGACCGTGCCCGACTCGCGCGTCACGTTGAGCACGGTGATCCCTGCGCGCACGAAGGCGTTCGCGAGGGTGGTCGCGTTCGGGGTGGGCGTGATCGAGAGCTCCGCGCTCGCGCTCACGGGCGCGAGGAGCGCCGCCGAGAAGAGGAGAGACGCCGCGACGAAGCGGCCGCCGGTCGACGACCGGCGGAGTTCAGTAGCCATGCCCGCACCTGTTCGAGAGGAGACTCGAGGTCTCTTATCATGAACGATGCGACGTGCGGGCGAAAGGGGATAGCGGGATTCGTCCGGGGTTCAGACCGCCGCCCGAGCCGGCGCCGGGGCGACGCAGAAGGCGCGCAGGAGGGCGCCGTCGCGCTCGGTCGCGGCGCGGAGCTCGCCGAGGATCCCGCCGACGGCGTCGAGATCGCCCGCCTCGGCGGTCGTCTGGAGGCGCGCTGCGACGTGGCGGACGCGCTCCGCGCCGAACATGGCCGAGGAGGACTTCAGGCTGTGGGCGTGGCGCGAGAGGGCCTCGCCGTCACCGGCGACGTGGGCCGCCTCCATGTCGGCGACGAGCTGCGAGGCGTGATCGAGGTGCTTCGCGAGGAGGGCGCCGAAGCGCTCCTGGTCGCCGCCGACGAGGGTCAGGAGCTTCTCGAGGGGCTCCGGCATCGCGGCGACGACGCCCTGCTCGGGCTCGGCGCCGGCCTCGCCCGGCGGGCGCGGGGCGGCCGCGGTGTCGCTGACGCCGACGCCCGTGTCGCCGAGGGCGCGCGCGATCGCGCCGAGGTCGACCGGCTTCGGGATGAAGCCGTCCATGCCGGCGCGGCGGCAGTCGGTCTGGTGCTGCGGGAGGACGTTCGCCGTGAGGGCGAAGATCCAGGGCTGGCGCTCGGCCGGCAGGGTCGCGCGGATCCGGCGCGTCGCCTCGAGCCCGTCGAGGCGGGGCATGCGGAGGTCCATGAAGACGATGTCGAAGCGCTCGGCGCCGACGCGGGCGAGGGCGTCCTCACCGTCGACGGCGACCTCGGCGTCGTAGCCGAAGCTCCCGAGCATGGCGCAGATGACGTCGCGGTTCACCTCGGTGTCCTCGGCGACGAGGATCCGGCGCGGGAAGCGCTCACCGAGGGTCACGTCGACGACGGGCGGCGGATCGGAGGGCTGGCGCTCGCGCGTCGCGCGCTCGATCGGGAGGACGAGGCGGAAGCGGGAGCCGCGGCCGACGGCGCTCACGACGGTGACGTCGCCGTGCATCATGCGCGCGAGGCGGCGGCTGATGGCGAGGCCGAGCCCGGTGCCGCCGTGGCGGCGCGACATGCCCTCGGAGAGCTGCGTGAACGCCTGGAAGAGGAGCGCGACCTTGTCCGCGGGGATGCCGATGCCGGTGTCGACGACGTCGACGCTGAGCGTCGTGTCGTTGGCGTTGGCGATGACGGTGATCGTGCCGTGCTCGGTGAACTTCACGGCGTTGCCGACGAGGTTCAGGAGGATCTGGCGGACGCGCGGCCCGTCGCCGATGAGGTTCGCGGGGACGTCCTTCGAGATCTCGACGTGGAGGGTGAGCCCCTTCTCGGCGGCGGCCGGCGTCACGAGGGAGACGACCTCGTCGACGATGGGGGCGACGGCCCAGGGGGCGCGGGCGACCTGGAAGCGCCCCGACTCGATGCGCGCGAGATCGAGGACCTCGTCGACGAGGCCGAGGAGCACGCGCCCGCTGCGCTCGATGGTGCGGAGCATGTGCTGCTGCGGCTCGTCGAGCTTCGTGCGGCCGAGGAGGGCGGTCATCCCGATGACGCCGTTCAGTGGCGTCCGGATCTCGTGGCTCATGTTGGCGAGGAACTCGCTCTTCGCGCGGGTCGCGGAGAGGGCGTCGTCGCGGGCGTGCTCGAGGGCGTGGGCCTGATCGCGGATCTGCCGCTCGCGGCTCTGCACGTGGTCGATCACCTCGCGCGCGGCGTTCGCCTCGAGGGTGGCGAGGCCGACGACCGAGGCGAGGAGCGTGCCCACGCCGATGAAGCGCTCGACGACGCCGGGGATGAACTCGGGGCGGATCTGGACGACGAGCTCGGAGCCGAAGATCACGAGCACGGCGATCGCGGCGCCGGCCGACCAAGCGAGCGCCCCGCGGAGGCCGATGAGGACGCCCGCCACGATGGGGACCAGGGCGAGGAACCAGATGATCGGGGAGCGCGCCTGCCCCGAGATGAGGGCGAGCCCGAGGAGGGCGACGCCGGAGATGAAGGCGCTCGCGTGGGTGGCGCGCGTCACGCGGCCGACGCGCGGGCCGCCGGCGAGGACCCAGCCGAGGACGGCGAGGAGGGAGACGGTCGCGGCGCCGTGGATGGCCGCCGCCCAGGGGCGCGAGAGCGCGGCGTGGGCGACGCCGAGGACGAGCCACAACGCGGCGGTGGCGCGCACCACGAGGGAGAAACGCCGGGTCTTGGCGACGAGGCCGCCCCTCGCCGCCGTGGCTGCGACCGCCTGAGGCATGGGTCCGCGATATCACAAGGGCCCGCCGGCGCCCTAGCTGGGAGCGTCGTCGGGCGTAACCGCGGCGTCGGGGCGCGGACGAGGCGCCCCGACCGCTCAGGGGCGCGAGATCGTGAGGCGCGTGCCGTCGCTGTCGTTGTCCGGGTCGTGGTTCGCGGCCGCGTCGTAGCTCGTGACGCTGCCGCCGAGCGACGACACCGTGAAGGTGACCCGCCGCGAGCGGTTCCCCGACAGCGCGATCTGGCAGCGCCCGTTGCTCGCGGTCGTGCACGCGCCGGACTGGCCGCTGTCCCAGCTGCCGGACACCGTGGCGCCGGCGACCGGCGCGTGGTTGCCGTCGTGCGCGAGCACCGTGACGGTGGCCGTCCAGTTGCGGCGGCTCCCGGAGGCGCTGCCGTCGAGGTCGCCGACGTGCCCGCCGGCCTCGCAGATCAGGGTCCCGCCGCAGACGCCGCCCTGGCAGCTGTCGCCGCCGGTGCAGGCGTCGCCGTCGTCGCAGACGGTGCCGTTCGGGGCGCTCGCGTGCGTGCAGCCGCTCGCGGGGGCGCAGGCGTCGAGGGTGCAGGCGTCGCCGTCGTCGCAGGAGATGGCGCCCCCGGCGGCGCAGACGCCGCCCTGGCAGGCGTCGCCGGCGGTGCAGGCGTCGCCGTCGCTGCAGGACGTGCCGTTCGCGACCGCCGGGTAGGCGCAGCCCGCGGCCGGGTCGCAGGCGTCGCTCGTGCAGGTGTTGCCGTCCGATGGGCAGCTCACCGCGCTGTGGCCGCAATTCCCGCCCTGGCAGCTGTCGTTCGTGCAGGCGTCGCCGTCGTCGCAGTCGGCGTTCGTGGCGCAGGCGGGGGCCGTGTCGCGGTAGGCGAGGTGCATGTCGTCCATGCGGGCGGCCTGGCCGGCGGTGAAGACGAACATGCAGAGGTCGTCGGTGTAGTCCATGAAGTTGTAGATGGGGTCGAGCCCGGACTTGTTGCGGCAGGAGTCCGGCTGCGGGCTCGGGCAGCCGAACTGGTTCGAGCGCTCGGCCGGCGTGTCGGAGACCTGGTCGCCGCTGCCGTTACAGCCGCCCTGGAAGGTGTGGTAGAGGCCGAGCCAGTGGCCGACCTCGTGGACGGCGGTGTCGCCGTAGCCGTACTCCCAGTCGGAGGTGCCGGGGAACGAGTCCCACGCGACGACGACGCCGTCGTCGGACGGGCTCGACGCGTAGTCGGACGGGAACGTGGCCCAGCCGAGGTAGCCGCCGCCGCTCGTCGTGTAGAGGTTGAGCGTCTCGGGGCCGCCGACGCGCAGGGCCTGCTTCATGGCGCGCTCGGCGGAGGAGTCGATGCCGGCGTTGAACCACGTGCTGTTCGTCGTGTGGGTGACGCCCGCGAGGACGAAGCGGAAGGGCGTGGCCACGGACGGCTCGCTCACGTTGCGGCCGTCCCAGGAGAAGCTGTCGTCGCCGGCGTAGCCGACGTTGAGCGTGTCGATCTGGTCGGCGATCTGCTGCGCCGTGAGGGCGCCCGTGCCGTTGCTGGCGGTGACGACGTGCACCCACACGGGGATGGTCACGGTGGCGGCGCTACGCGCCTTGAGGCGGCGGGCCGGCACCACCGCGAGGAGGTGCTGCTCGACGGCCGCCATCACCTCCGCGCTCGGCATGGGCGTGCCGCAGCGCTCGGGCGTCGCGAGCCGCTCCGTCGGAGCGACCGTGCCCACCGGAGGCGCTGACGGGGCGCTGTCGCACCCCACCACCGCGAAGGCGCCGAGGGTGAACGTCAACGAGACGAGACCGGGGCTGAGCCGCGCGCGGATCATGGGCACCACCTGAATGTCGGGACCCATGTGCAAAACCCCTCGCCGCGCCGACGCGCAAGCGGGCGCGCGCGCGCGGGCCCAGGGCGCTACGACGCAGTCCACAGCGGTGTCGGCGGCCCTCGGGACGGCGCGTCCGCGCTACTCGGCGGGCGGCCCCGTGCGGCACTCGGTGTCGATCGGCACGCCGCAGACGCCGTCCGCGAGGCACGTCTCGCCGACGACGCACTCGGCGCCGTTGTTCGCCGGGTCGCAGGCGCGGCGGCAGAGCGGGGGCGGCGCGTCGGAGGGCTTCCAGACGCCGTCGCCGTCGACGTCGAGGCGGATGGCGTTGGTCGCGGCCATCGGGAAGACGGGGAAGAAGTCGGGGACCGCCGGGGTCGGCCGCAGGATGCTCGAGACGAGCGGGAGCGAGCTGAAGGCGAGCGTCAGGATCCGCGGGAGCTGGAGCTCCCCGAACGCGACCTCGAGCTCGGCCGGGCCGAAGAGGTTCTCGTCCTTCGTGCCGAGGGCGACGACGCTGACGAAGCCGTCCTTCGCGGGGACGTCGAGGGTCACGACCTCGTCGACGTCCACGATGGCCTCGGGGCCGTGGTCGAGGGTCATCACCTTCGCGAGGAGGCCGTTGACGTAGATCTCGACGCGGTCGACGCCGAACCAGCTCGCCGTCTGCACGTTCAGCGCGAGGTCGAACGTCGCCCCCGAGACGGTCGCGAGGTCGCCCGGCTCGGCGCCGTTCACGCTCGCGCGGATGAAGGGCCCGTAGCTCGGCAGGGCGTGGCCCGCGACGATCTCCCCCGCGACGGCGGAGACGTCGATGTGGCCGGGGTCGTCGGCGTCCGACCGCACCCAGGTGCGCGGCGTGCCGGGCTCGCGGTAGTAGCCGTGCGAGTCCGAGGCGCCGGTGATCGTGACGTCGAGGCCGGCGTCGAGCCAGCTCATCCACTCGTCGTAGGTGCCGACGTGGTCGGTGCACGGGAGGTTCGCGATGCTCGCGTCGATCTCGCCCGTGTGGCTCGCGGCCTCGCAGTCCGACGGCGAGCTCGACGCGAAGTCGAACGCGAAGAACGCGGCCTGCTCCTCGGGGGTGCGCTCGAGGATCTGCCGCGCCGAGAGGAAGGCCATGCGGCGGCGGTAGCGGTCCTTGCAGTCGACGAAGCGCATGCCGTCCGCGCAGGTCGCGAGCGGCCCGCCCTCGGAGAGCTCGGGGCAGGCGGCGTCGAGCTCGGCGATGGTCGTGGCGGCGTCGATGCGGCCGGTGCAGCGGTTGTAGACGATGACCTCGGCGTTCGTGGGCGTGCGGACGAGGTCGAGGCGCTTCGAGTTGAAGACCTCCATGGCGTCGAAGTCGCAGGTCGTCTCGGCGAGCAGGGGGTTCTTCTCCTCGAGGAGCGAGATGTCGCGCCCAAAGTCCCAGGGGTTGATGCCGATCTGCGAGATGTAGCCGATGAAGCCGTCGCGCGGGTGGGCGATGATGCGCACCCCCTGCCGCCCCTTCTCGATCTTGCTCGTGAGCTCGTCGACGATCCCCTGCCCGTCCTCGCAGGTCCAGTCGGGCGCGCCGTGGTGCGGCAGGAGGAGCTGGTCGTAGGCGAGCGGGAAGGCGATGAAGTGGCCGAGCTCGAGGGTCGAGAGCTCGACGCCGATCCCCGTCATGAGCCGGCGCTCGAGGCCGAGCTCGAGGACGGTCGGGTGGTAGTCGCTCACGACGTCGTGGTCGGTCGCGACGGCGACCTCGATGCCCTCGACGACGATGGCGGCGACGCGATCGGCGAAGAACATGCCGGAGTCGAAGCTCGCGCGGGCGTGGAGGTGGAAGTCGCCCGCGACGAAGCCCTCCGTGTCGACCTCGTGGCGGAGGACGCCGCTCACGCGGACCTCCTCGCCGGCCGCGACCGTGACGCGCACGTCGACGTCGCCGTACTCGGGGCCGTGGGTCGCGACGACGCGGTAGGTGCCGGGCTCGACCTCGACGACGCCGTCGCCCGTGAGGGTCGAGGCGCGGTAGCGGAGGCCGTTGCCGAGGCGCCCCTGGCCGAGCGCCGGCAGGCGCAGGCCGTCGCGCTCGGCGAGCGTGCCGTCGGCGAGGACGGGGACGAGCGAGAGCTTGGCCTCGATCTGGTGCCCGCCGCCGTCGGTGAGGTGGTAGGCGATGCGCCCGGGGCGCGGGACGGCCGGGCTCACGACGGCGCGCTCGCCGGCGGTGACGGTCACGCGCACCGGCGGGCTCGACGAGGTCTGCGCCTCGTTCTGGGCGACGACGAGGTAGGTGCCGGGCGGCATCGTGGCGTGGAAGTCGCCGTCCTCGACCGGGTCGCGGCCGACGTCCGCGTCGATGGCGTTCAGGACGCCGGGGTTGCCGACGTGGCGCAGGTTCTGGTCGACGACCTCGTTCACGGAGGCGAAGGTGCGGGCGGCGTCGGGGTCGCGGAGGACGAAGACGCGCGCGTTCGGGAGCGGGGCGCCCGTCGCGCCGCGGACGACGCCCTCGAGCGTGCCGACGACCGTGCCGCGCGCGGCGTAGACGACGTCCGCCACCGAGGCGATGTCGCCGTCGCCGACGGCGAGGAAGCGCTCGTAGGTCCAGGTGGTGAAGGCGTCGCAGGTGGCGTCGTCGTCGCTGTCCGTGGAGCACGCGAGCGCGTGCGTGACGAAGCCCGTGGAGGACGACGTGATGAGCGGCACGAGCACCTGCGGCTCGCCGCCCTCCGCCGGCGGCCCGTTGAAATAGCCGTAGGACACCTCGCCGCCCGCGGCGGCCATGTAGTCGAAGGCGAGCGGCTGCGTGAAGGTGTCGCGGTTCGCGTAGAGCGCGTCGAAGACGGGCTTCTCCTCGTCGAAGCCGATGCCCGGCGCGAAGAGGTCGTTGTGGCCGCCGAAGAAGACGAAGTCGCCGGCCATGACGCCGGGCTGGACGCCGTTGTCGGCGTCGCCGAGCAGGACCCCGAAGATCGAGGTCGGGCCGGTGAGGACCGGCAGGGGCTTCACCGCGTCCGACGGCGTCGGCGCCGAGGTCCACGTGACGGTCGTGGCCATGCGGACGTAGCGCTTGCCGGGCTCGAGGATGTAGTCGGTCGTGAAGCGGAGGTCGACCTTCACGCCGGCGAAGAGCGCGGCGACGAGCGGATCCTGGAGGATCGAGAGCGCCTCGAGGAAGAGCCCGCCGTCGCCCGAGACGCGGACGATCGCGGCGCCACCGTCGCTGCCGTCGCTGACGATGGCGATGTCGCCGGTGCCGGGGCGCGGGAAGAAGAGGTTCGCGACCGGGAAGACCTCGGCGAGCTGGTCGTGCCCGCGGCCGCCGCGGAACTGCGCCTCGGGGCGCTGGAGGTCGGCGTCGACGAGGGTGCCGCCGAAGACGCCCGGCGCCGGCGACGACTCCTTGTCGAGGACGGCGATCCGGACGCGATCGTTCTCGAGGATGAAGTCGCCGACCTGCGCCATCGCGAGGTCGCCGCCGATGAGCTGGTCGGGCGAGGTGGCGCGATAGGCGCGCGCGAACGGCTCGGGCGACTCGTCGCAGCCGGGGGCGGCGGCGAGGGCGAGCGCCGTGAGGAGCCCGGCGAGCGCTTTGGGTGGGGACATCATGCGTCGTCCTTCCTGGGACCTGCGGGCGCGCCCGCGGCCCTTCTCAGAGCTGGAGCTGCAGCTGGAGGAGGAGCGAGTCGTTGTCGAGCTCGAGGCCCTCGAGCTCGGCGCGGTGCGTGTACTCGAGCGTCGCGGCGAGGTGGTGGCGCTGGAACCAGTACTGGACGCCGCCGGTGAGGACGAGCTGGTCGCCGTTGTCGTCGAGGTCGACGTCGTCGTCGACGAGCTCGGCGCGGACCGTGACGCCGAGCTGCTCGGCGAGGATCACGTAGCCGACCTCGCCCGCGAAGGTGAGGCGCGAGGTGTCGGTCGGGAGCGTGCCGGTCGTCGTCGGATCGCTCGCGGGCGAGGAGCTGTCGTGGATGAGCTCGGCGCACAGGTGGAGACCGGCGACCTTCACGAGGAGGTCGATCTCGTAGCCGAAGGTCGTGACGGACTTCCCATCGTCGTAGTAGACGGCGCCGCCGAGGCCGCCGCGGAAGCCGCCCTTGTCGAGGTCGGGGAGGCCCTTGCCGAGCGGGCCGAAGGGGGCGAGCTCGAGGCGCGCGACGTAGGCGAGGTTCGAGAAGCGGTTGCCCTCGAGGGCGGCGGTCTCGCCGTAGCCCTCGGCGAAGGCGGCGTTGCGGGAGAAGCCGTTGTAGACGCCGGCCGCCCAGCCGAGGAGGCCGTCGCCGACGGAGCCCTCGAGGGTCACGCCGACCTGGCGGAAGGGGGCCATGGCGCGGACGCCGAGGGGGCGGTCGGCGAGCGCGCCGTCGCCGGTGCCGACGAGGGCGAAGCGGGAGAAGGGGACCTTGCGGGCGCCGCCGTAGATGGAGAGGGACGAGAGCACGCGCCAGCCCATCCAGGCGTCGAGGAGGTCGATGCCGGCGGGGGTCGCCTGGAAGGAGAGCTCGTAGTCGACGTCGGCCCAGGCGGTGCCGTGGACGCCGAAGCGGGCGCGGCGCAGGCGGAAGCCGGGCTCCTCGGCGGGATCGCCGTTCTGGAGGAAGGCGTCGTCGCCGACGAGCGGGACCACCTGGGCCTGGAGGAGCCCGATGAAGGCGAGCTGGGTCAGGCCGCCGTCGAAGACGGCGAGATCGGCGTCGCCAGCCGGCCCGGCGTGGGCTGCGGGGGGCGCGACGACGGCGGCGAGGGGGGCGAGGAGAGCGGCTGCGACGACCTGTGCACGCACCGGAGACCTCCGAGGGTTCGGTAGATGGCGGTGGCGCGGGCATAGCGCGTCCTCCGGACGTTGGGAAGCCCTACCCGGAAGCGTTGCCGGGGCGTCACACGGCGGTCACGCAGGCGCGGGAATCGAACGGGTGAACAGGGATCGCGGCGCGAGGCGGCTGGCGCCGAACACGTTCGTGAATGCCGTTCACATTTCACGAAGAGCGGCTCGTCGCGCGACTCTGAGCGCGCGCCTTCGCGGTGCATCACTTGACCTAGGCCTCATTCCCGCCTTTCATACGTGCACCCTTGCAGACTCGCGGCCGCTGCGGAGCGGCCGAAAAGCGAACGATCCCAAGCGTTTCCGGATCGGAGAACGATATGACGCGCGCCACCCTCGTGTACTGTGCCGCTCTCTTTGCAGTGACGGTACCCAGCGCCGCGATCGCGGCCCCGTCGATCAATCAGGATCAGGGGCTGTGGACCGACGCCTTCTCCGATCCGAGCGGGCTCGAGAGCGGCATGGTCGGCGCAGAGGCCGGCCAGAGCAACGTCGTCCACGATCCCTTCGGGCGCCTGATCACGCTCGGGCCGGCCGACGGCGGCGGGGCGCTCCCGACGAGCGGCCACTTCTTCACCACGACCATCACGCCGTCGTCGTTCAGCGCGTGGGGCAACGTGTGGATCAACTTCACGAGCGCGACCGCGACGGGCGTCACGGTGAGCGTCTACGACGCGAACACCAACGCGTCGCTCGGCGCGCTGACGCTCACGCCGTCGGCGGATCCCGCCTACACGCGGATGGCGTCGCTCGCGGGGATCGTCCCGACGACGACCACGCGGATCCGCCTCAAGGTCACGCTCGACCGCGGGACGAACCCCATCGCGCCGGCCGTGAAGGACCTCAAGGTGTCGTGGACGCCGAAGTCGGTGCTCGGGCTCGCGCTCGAGGCGCCGGCCACGAAGGCCGCGGGCGACGGGATCGTGCTGCGCGTGTCCGCGAGCGTGTCGTTCGTCACGGCGACGGACTTCGTCGCGTGGGTGCCGGCGCCGACGCCGACCGACAACCGCTACAACCAGGCTGCTGCGCTCTCGTTCGTGTCCGCGACGGACGGCGGCGTGTACACGGCCTCGGGGGCGACGGTCGGCGGGGTCGCGATCCCGGCGAACAGCGTGTACTGGTCGAAGCCCACGGCCGCGGCCGGCACGACGTTCGCCCTCTACGCGACCTTCCGCAGCAACAACGGCCTCGTGACCGACATCGCCTACCCCTTCGTGGCGCACGTCGCCTCGACGAACGGCGCGCAGGTCGACACGGCGACGCGCACGACGAAGCTCACGGCGACGCCGCGGGGCTACCTCTCGAAGACCTCGGGCGGGACCTTCATCATCAGCGGCCAGGCGTTCGCGCCGAACGACGCGCTCATCACGATGCGCCTCACGGCGGGCGACTACCTCTTCCAGCCGATCCCGAACGGCGCGCAGGCGTGGTTCGAGGGGGTCGTCTGGGACTCCGTTCAGGACTTCATCACGAAGGGCGCCATCGCGGGGGGCGCCGCGATCTCGAACATCTCGAACGGCGGCCAGTTCACCGCGACCGGGACGACCGTCCACGGCGTCGCGGTGCCGCCGAACAGCGTGTACTGGGACACCGGCACGCTGAACCCCGGGAGCCCCTCGAGCCTGAGCTACCAGCTGCAGCTGAACGGTCAGGTCGTCGACGATCGCTCGGTGACCATCAACGACTGCAGCGGTGGCGCGCGTGAGGCGTACCTCGCGAGCGGCCAGCAGGCGGTCTCCGGCGTCAACGCGTGCTCGCCGAGCGGGAGCTGCGCGCCGGTCGGGGCCTGCCACAGCGTCATCATCGGCGTCGACAACACGCCGGGCTTCGCGTTCGGCAAGGGCGACCAGCTGAACGGCGTGACGTCGATCCGCACGGGCATCAACGACAACCCCAACGGCTTCGTGACCTTCGGGGACGCCATCAACTTCAAGCTCTCGGTCGGCAACAGCGCCGTCTCCGAGCTGAACGACGTCGTCATGTACGATCGCGTGCCCGCCGGCACGACCTTCGCCTCGGCGTCGCTCCCGGCGGGGGCGGGCACGGTCTACTACTGGACGGGCGCCCCGGCGACCACGCCGCCGGCCTTCTTCGCGAACCCGGGCGACGCGAGCGACGCGTCGCCGGCGGCCGGCTGGAGCACGACGGCGCCGGCGGCCGCGAGCGTGACGTGGGTCGCCTACCACATCCCGCGCCTCCGCTCGACGTACTTCCCGGACACGTCGCCGGCGCTCGTCATCGCGGACTTCACGGTCACGGCGAACACCACGGGCAACGTCTGCGCGGCGACGACCGTCACGAACACGGGCTACGCGTCGTTCTCGCGCTACACGCCGCTCGGCGGCGCGAAGCAGCTCATCCCGGGCGGGCCGATCTCGCCGTCGGACAACGAGCCCGTGGACGTGCGGCCGGTGCTGCCGAACCTGTCCACCTCGAGCGTCTCCGGGCCGGCGAGCATCAACCCGGGCGAGACGGGCACGTGGCGCGTCAACGTCTCGAACTACGACCCGAGCAACAACCCGGTCGACACGGCCTACGACGCCGTCGCGGTCATCAACATCCCGCAGGTCACGGCGAACGGCGTGTCGCGCTACCTCGACGTCGTCGGGATCACCTCCGGCGGGGGCGCCGTGAGCTACCAGCTCCCCGGCACCCTCGTCGTCGGGTGGCCGAGCGTGCTCGGGCGGTCGTCGAAGACGGTGACGCTGACGCTGTCCGCGCCGCTCGGCATCCGGAACAACACGACGATCACGATGTCGGCGAACCTGAGCGCGAGCGACGACTTCGAGTGCGCGCCCATCGCGGCGAACCCGACGTCGCAGACGGTCGTGACCTCGTCCCCCGCGCTCGCGGTCACGAAGGAGGTCGACCTCGCCGTCGTCGCCCCGGGCACGTCCTTCGAGTACACGCTCCACTACACGAACAACGGCACCGCCCCGTCCTCGAAGACCTGGGTGGTCGACCGCATCCCGAACGGCGCGTCGCTCGTGTCGGTCCACGGTCCGGCGAACGGGCAGGCGTGGTTCTCGAGCCAGGGGCCGCCGTTCAACGCGGGCGCGCCGCTCACGGGGGGCCTGCCGAGCACGCTCCTGCCGACGTTCCCGTTCAACGACGCGACCATCAGGGCGCACTTCACGCAGGGCACGATGATGACCGCGCCCGGGCAGTACAACGCGCCGTCCGGCGCGAAGTGGGTGGCGTTCCTCGTGGATGACCCGTCGTTCTCGCCGCCGATCCTCGGCGTCGGGCTCCAGGGGGAGATCGGGATCACGGTGACGGCGTCGCCGACGGCGTCGATCGGCACGACGCTCGAGAACGAGGCGCTCATCGTGAGCGACGAGCTCCTCCAGTCGATCGGCAACCGCGTCGTGACGACGCTGTCCCCGCGCCCCGGCCTCGATCTCACGAAGACCTGCCCCGAGGTGATCTCGGCCGGCGAGGACTTCGACTACACCGTGAGCTGGATCAACGACACCACCAACGAGGACACGGTCGTCACCATCATCGACACGCTGCCCCTCGGGTTCGTCCCGGACTTCGGGAGCGCGGAGTACTCGACGACGCCGCTCTCGCAGCAGATGGAGACGCTCGAGGACGGGCGCATGCGCGTCACGTGGATCTTCCCGACGCAGAGCTCGCTCGGCGAGGAGTACGTCCTCCTGACGGGCGCCTTCTCGACCGAGGTGACGTCGGGCTCGTTCCCGACGAACGAGGTGGTCGGCATCGCGGAGAACGCGGCGGGCACGTACAGCGCGAGCGCGACGTGCACGACGGCCGTCCAGAACCCGGACCTCTTCATGCGGAAGCTCGTCGACCGGGCCGATCCGCGCTCCGGCGAGACCGTCGGCTTCACGCTCACCGTGTCGAACGAGAACCTGCGCCGCGCGCAGAACGTGGTCGTCACGGACACGCTCCCGGCCGGGCTCACGGCCGTGCCCGGCTCCTTCCAGGTGACGACCCCGGGCTGGACGCTCATGGGCGACCCCGGCGCGGGCCCCGTGCTGACGTTCGTCCTCCGGCACGGCAGCGCGAGCACCCCGGGCGGCTACGTGCCCGGCAACAGCGGGCCCATCAACATCAGCTTCCAGGCGACCGTCGGCGCGACCGTCACGCCAGGCACGACGCTCACGAATACGGTCACCGTCACGAGCGACACGGGCGAAGACGGCGTGTTCACCAACACGGCCACGGCGTCCGTGACGACGCCGCTCCCGGACCCGTACATCTCGATGACCGGTCCGCCGCTCGTGAAGCCGGGCAACAACCTCACCTGGCAGATCCAGTACGGGAACCAGACCCGCGAGGACGCGACGGGCGTCGTCATCGTGCACACGATGCCCGAGGGCACGAACGTCAACGACACGACCGACTTCACGTTCACGGGCTCCACGGCGCCGTCGGGCGTCACGGTCTGGTACTCGGCGAACCCGCTCTCGACGCCGCCGACCGTGGACAGCGCGGCCTCGCCGGGTAGCGACTGGACGGCGTCGCCGGGCGCGGTCGTCAACTACGTCCTCTTCTCGGTCGGCGACCTCGACGCCCTGCAGGGCCCGTTCCCGATCACCGTGTCGGCGACGGCGCGCGAGCCCGACGGCACGCTCCCGCTCGCGGGCGGCACCTTCGTCGCGAACGCCGAGATCTCGATGATCGGGGCGACCTTCCCGGACGCGGACAGCTCGAACAACTCGGCCTCGGTGACCACGAAGACGCCGGGCGTCGACGTCGCGGTGACGGTCGCCTGCTCGCCGGACGGCGCCGACCCGGGCCTCCCGCCGGGCGGCATCGAGGAGGTGACCTTCACGGTCGAGAACACAGGCACGGTCAACGTCTACGGCATCTCCGTCGACACGGCGCTCGCCGGGATCCTCTCCCTCGACTCGCACTCGGCCGGCGCGGTGCTCCTCGACACGGCCGACGGCACGACGGACGGCCCTGTCGACACGACGGGCGGGCGGCTCGCGTACCCGGTGAGCTGGAACCTCGAGGGGAACACCTTCGTCCTCGGGCAGACGGTCGACTCGAGCGCGCCGGACTACTACACGAACCTCGGCCTCAAGCCCGGGGACAGCGCGTCCATCACGATCCGCGCGCGCGTCGCGGACGGGACGGCGGACTCGACGCCGTTCACGAGCGGCGTGACGGTCGCGGCGGCGGGGCGACCGGGTGACGAGCCCGAGGAGATCTTCACGAACAACAGCGACAGCTGCGGCGCGGTCGTCTACCGGGCCGACCCGTTCGTCGTGAAGACGGTCGAGAACCTGACCGGCGACCCGGCGCTCGCCGAGGCGGGCGACGTGCTCCGCTACATCATCCAGTACGGCAACGCCGGCAACTTCGCGGCGAGCGACGTGAGCATCGACGACACGCTGCCGACCGGCGTCACCTACCTCGGCGGGAGCCTCGCGGGCGTCCCGGGCAGCGCCACGTCGGAGTTCGACGACGGCACGCTCTCGTGGACGGGCGGCGACGAGGACGGCGCGAAGGGCCTCCGCGTGCGCTTCACCGACCCGGTCCCGGCGCCAGCGAACTCGACGTTCTTCGCGACGACCCAGGCCGACTTCGAGCGCGGCACCTTCGACGGCACGAGCGCCACCGAGGAGGGCTCGGTCGTGGTCGACTCGAACGGGACGGGGAGCTCCGAGCTCTACTACGTGAACGAGCAGAGCTACCCGTTCCTCGAGTGGGGCTCCCACGAGGGCTACTTCTCGGGCGGCGTGGAGTCCTCCCCGCGGACGTTCCAGTTCGTCGTCAACCCGAAGTACCTGCTCGACGACAACCAGACGCTCGACCTGCGCTCGATGGCGTTCTTCTCGACGACGGACGCGACGCCTTACACGTCGCGCATGAAGGTCACGCTCGCGATCATGCAGCGGAACCTCGAGCCGTACGACGAGTACGACTACTACCACCTGACCGCGTCGACCTCGAAGAACTGGATCCCGGGCACGAACCAGGTCGTCTACGACAGCTCCTACGAGTTCCCCAACGGCTACTACGACTACTCGATCGTGGTGCCGTTCGACGCGCCGTTCACCTGGGACATGTCCAAGGGGGCGCTCCTCGTGACGGTTACCTACCAGCCGCTCGACGGGACCGCCCTCATCGGCGCGTACTACAGCAACGGCGACGGCTCGCCGGGCGACGTCGGACAGACCTGCGGCGGTCAGGGCTTCGACAGTGAGTCCATCCAGAGCTGCACGAACCGTGTGCCGCTCCTCCTCTTCGGCATCGCGGGCGGCGGCAGCGCCGGCACCTACACCTCGCCGGTGTTCCCCGGCGAGGACGAGGGGAACGTCGTCCGCTGGGGTCGCGCCGTCGCGAGCTCGACGATCGGCAACCCGGACGACGAGAACGTCACCATCGACGTGGTCACGCCGGACGGCGAGGTCGTCGCGAGCGACATCATCCCGGACGGGACCGGCGCCTACGACCTCTCGGGCATCAACCCGCAGGACTACCCGAACCTGCAGCTGCAGGCGCACCTCGCGGGCGGGGCGCAGTCCTGCACGGTCGACGTCGCGCCGGACGACGCGCGCTTCATCGGCTGGCCGACCTCCCTCAACGAGAACGAGGTCGCCGCCGGCTTCTCCTACGAGCGCGAGGGCTACCCCGACTCCTACGCCGCCTGGGCGTGGACGCGGGCCATCGGCCTCTACGACCTCCACGCGGCGCTGCCGAAGGTGCTCGACGACAACACGAGCATCATCATCAACCCGCCGGTGAACGCGGCCATCATCCCGCTCGACGACAACGCGAGCTCCTTCTACGAGAGCGCGGCGACGGGCATGGACTCCGACAGCGACATCGTCGGCTGGGCCTATCGGGGGCGCGAGTACTACCCCTCGGCCCCGCGGCTCGAGCAGTCGAACGACGCGTGCTTCGTCCAGGGCGACCGGACGCCGGTCTACGTGCCCGCCGAGGCCGACTCGGAGCTGGGTGGAAGCTACCACCCGATGCCCGCCACGTTCGACGCGAAGTACGAGGACGCGGTCGGCAACGACGTCCAGATCTGGCGGGAGCAGTACATCTACGACCCGAGCGTCCTGAACGTGACGGACCCGGTGTACATGACCGGGATCCGCTTCCGCGGCGTGACCACCGAGGGACGCTACGTCGGCCGCTCCGTCTACGTGTGGGTCCGGGTCGGCGTCGGGAAGCCGGCGGCCCAGTCCGGGAGTGATCTGGGCGCGAACTACCTCGACCACCGGAACGACGTCGAGGCCTACTACCTCTACATCCAGACGGACGGCTCGGGCGAGTGGGACATCGAGCTCCCGTTCCGGCAGCCCTGGATCTACGATCCGGCGGCGGGATCCCTCGTCGTCGAGCTCGCCGTGCAGGACGACTCGCTGACCCAGACGATGCTCGGGTTCGACGCGAGCCCGAGCAATGAGGCGATGGCGGCGTGGTCGAGCCGCGACAGCTCGTACGATCTCGGCGCCGTGGAGTCCGACACGGTCCCGTGGATCCAGATCGGCAACCTGAACCCCACGGAGCAGGACCGCGCCGTGATCCTGTGGACGCCCGACGACGCCGAGCACCCGACGGACTGGGTCGGCCGCTGCCTGCCGCTCACCGAGTACACGGTCGACCCCCGCGAGCGCGACTACTACTCGGCTGGCTACGGCGGCGCGCTGCCGATGGAGTTCTACTACAACGACGTCCACATCAACGATCGCGGCTTCATCGCGGGCGTGCAGGAGGACGACTACGACAACCCGAACGGCACGCCGGTCGTCTGGTGCGACGACGGTGACGGGGTCGTCCCGCACACCCTCCCCGACGCGGACGGGAACGCGACGCACCCCTACGTCTCGACCATCACGACGCTGAGCAGCGCGAGCGTGGTCGGCGGCGCCATCTGGAGCTGGGACTTCGACGCCGTGCACGCGGCCATCTGGGTCCCGAGCGACCCCGACGACTGCGGCGCGACGTGGACCTTCTTCGACCTCGCCGAGGTCATCGGCCTCGACCCGTACGACACGAGCTCCGTCGTGCTCGACGTCAACGCCGACGGCCGAATCACCGTCTACGAGTCGGACTTCAACCGTCAGATCGGCGCCCCGAGCCTCACGGACGCGCGGATCTGGGTGCTCGACATGGGCGCCGAGGGCCCCTACGTCATCGCCTCCTACGAGTACCAGGGGACGGCGCAGACCATCGACGTCCTCGCCGACACGTCGGACTTCTTCGTCGACCTCGACGACAACGGCACGGTCTACCTCGCCAACCAGGACGCGCTCGCCTTCGTCATCGGCCATCCGGACGACAACTCGACGCAGCTCATCGACCGCGAGCACGTCGCGATGACGACGAGCCCGATGGGTCAGGTGGGCGTCGCCGGCTCGCGCGCCTTCGGCGCGTCGATCTGGAACGCCATCGACGGCTACACCTCGATCGATGAGATCCCGGGGACGAGCGGGTTGCTCCATATCCCGCAGCGGGTGACCGACAACCGCATCGTCGCGGGTGGCGCGTACTCGGCGAACGGTGAGGGCTACTACGCCGCCTACAACGCGCGGACCTGGATCTGGCGCGAGTGCGAGACCGGCACGCCGAAGCTCGACGAGTGGAGCGTGACCTACGAGACGGATCGGCCCCCGCAGTTCACCTACGAGGTGGAGGTCGACGACTACTGCCAGCCGCAGGTGACCAACCGCGTCGACATCTCCTCGACGACGCCGGAGATCCGCGAGTCGAACGACTCGAGCACGGTGTCCATCCCGCTCAACACGGCCGATCTCGGCGTGCAGGTGAGCGCGAGCCAGGAGGTCGTGGCGCCCTACGACGAGAACGCGACCGCGCCCGACCTCGTCACGTTCACGGCCGTCGTCACGAACGACGGGCCGGGCACGTCGCGCGACGTCGTCATCGAGTTCACGGCCCCGGCCGGCTTCGAGGACTACCCGGAGCTCGTGAACTACGAGGACATCGGCGATCTCATCGTCACCTACGGATTCTTCGGCGACGGGAACACGTTCACGCTGGTCCTCGACGAGCTCGCCCCCGGCCAGCACGTCGAGCTCGGGTGGTCCGGCTACAACGACATCGAGGTCGAGGGGGCGTTGCTCACGGCGTCGGCGACCGCGGACGCGCGCACCGTCGACTGCAACGGCGCCAACGACGTCGGCTCGAGCTCGGTCGTGGTCGGTGGCTTCCCGAACCTGTACGTCATGCTCGACGGCCCCGACTACGCGCAGGCCGGCGACACGCTCACGTACACGATCACCTACGGGAACAACGGCAACGTCGGGGCGACCGACGCGGGCCTCACGTTCACGCTCCCGGCGGGCACGACGTTCGCGTCGTCCGACGCCGGGCTCGACTCGAACACGGGCGGCGTCCTCGGGTGGGACCTCGGTCCCATCGAGGCGGGAGGCACCGGGGTCATCCACGTGACCCTGAACGGCCCGGCCTGCGACGACCCGGGCATGAACGGCTACTACGACGCGCTCACCGAGATCACGAGCTCGGACATGGAGTCGAACGTGCTCGACAACGACGCGGTCGTGTCGACCTACATCGAGCCGAGCGCCGGCCAGCTCGCGCTGACCGTGGTCCAGAGCCACGCGCAGGCGCAGGTGGGCGAAGAGGTGACGGTCGTCATCTACTTCGACAACGCCGGCAGCACGGCCATCGGCGGCGCGATGATCGACCTCGTCCTGCCCGGCGGCTCCGCGAGCTACGTGGCCGACTCGGCCTCCGGGGGCGCCGTCGTGAGCGGGTCGAGCCTCACCTGGAGCCTGAACACGCTCCTCCCCGGCGACGCCGGCTCGGTGATGTTCAAGTACCGCGCGACCGCCGATGCCTCGACGACGCAGGTCCACATGAGCGGCCTCGGCGCGTGCGCCACGACCGCGCCGCTCACGCCGCCGACGATCGTCGGCCCGGGCCTCAACATCTTCAAGTCGGCCTCGACCAACACCGCGTGCGGTGACGCCGGGACGATGGTCACGTGGAGCCTGGTCGTGACCAACACGTCGGCGGCGGCCATCGGGCCGGTGACCGTCACGGATCCGATCCCGGCGGGCCTCGCCTACGTGCCCGGCAGCATCACGGGCATCGGGGCGAACGCGGCGGACGCGACGAACCTGTCGTGGACGATCGCGAGCCTCCCGGCGGGCTCCGGCGTGACGCTCTCCTACGGCACCACGGTCACGACGAGCGAGACCGGCGTCCTCCTGAACGGGGCGACGGCGGCCGCTGGCGAGCAGTCCGTGACGGTGATGGGCGCCGTGGGCGTCGACTGCGCCGCGGGTGCCGTGCTCACGAAGAGCTGGACCGGGGCGTGCCAGACCGACGGCGCGCCGGTCGGCGTGACCCTGACCCTGAAGAACACCGGCGCGACCGCGATCCGCGGCGGCACGGTCATGGATCTCGTGCCCGACGGCATGGTCGCGCTCGGCGACACGAACGTCGACCAGAACGGGACGGTGGCGTTCTCGGTGGCCCAGCTCCTGCCGGGCCAGACGGCGACCTACACCTTCTCGCTCGCGCCGACCTCGGAGAACCCGGGCCGCGTGCGGTTGAACCGCGCGGCGTTCATGGCGAGCGGCGTCATCCCGCAGACCTCGAACCAGGTCGGCGGGGCGTTCCTGAGCTGCGACGACGGCGACGTGTGCACGACCGACACGTGCGACGCGACGCTCGGGTGCGTGAACACGCTGACGCCCATCCAGGGCGTGACCGACGTGTGCGACGGCGTCGACAACGACTGCGACGCGGCGACCGACGAGGACTTCGTCGCGGAGGAGACGAGCTGCGGCGTCGGCGAGTGCGCGGCGACCGGCATGACGTCCTGCGGCGACATCGGCGACGGCGTCATCGGCGTCATCGACAGCTGCGAGGCGGGCGAGCCGTCCGCGGAGATCTGCGACGGCCTCGACAACGACTGCGACGAGCTCACCGACGCCGCGGACCCCGACCTCGTGCTCGACCCGTGCGAGAAGCAGCTCGGCGTCTGCTCGGGCTCGGTGCACGCGCGCGAGCTCTGCGTCGAGGGGACGTGGCTCGAGTGCACGCCGCAGATCTACGCGGCCAACGCCTTCCCCGAGGCCTACACGCCCGACGGCGACACGAGCTGCAACGGCGTCAACAACGACTGCGACGGCGACGTCGAGCTCGAGGTCGAGCTCATCGACGAGGACTACGTGCCGACGCCGACCATCTGCGGTGTCGGCGCCTGCGCCGAGAACATGGGCCAGCTCGTCTGCGTCGACGGCGAGGAGCAGGACACCTGCGATCCGCTCGCGGGCGCGACGCAGGAGACCTGCAACGGCATCGACGACGACTGCGACGGGCTCCTCGACGACGACGACGGCGAGGGCAGCGTCTGCGGGCCGCTCGACACGGCGGTCGTCTGCCCGGCGCCGGCGACCAACGCGACGAGCGTGACGTTCACGTACTCGAACCCGCTCAACGCCGAGCAGACGGCCTTCGAGTGCCGCCTCGACGGCGGGGAGTGGTTCGCGTGCGACGGGGGCAGCTACACGGCGAGCGAGCTCGCTCCGGGCCAGCACGTGTTCCAGGTGCGCTCGAAGGACGGCGCGGGCCACGTGGACCCGACGCCGGCGACGTGCGTGTTCGTGGTCGACGACAGCCCGCCGGACACGTTCATCCCGGTCCACCCGGACGACCCGACGACCGAGACGACGGCGGTGTTCGCGTTCGACTCCGACGAGTCGCCCGTGACCTACCAGTGCGTCCTCGACCCGACGAACGATCCGCCGTCGGCCGAGGAGTACGCGCCGTGCGACGTCTCCGAGACGTTCGAGGGGCTCGCGGACGGCGAGCACACGATCTGGGTCTTCGCGACGGACGAGGCCGGGAACTCCGACCCGACGCCGGCGACCTACACGTGGACCGTCGACACGAGCGTGCCGGACACGGAGATCGTGACGCACCCGGCGAACCCGTCGGCGTACGGCGGCGAGTCGTCGTTCACGTACATCGACCCGACGGACGCCGAGCACGAGCACTTCGAGTGCCGCCTCGACGGCGGTGACTGGGTCGCGTGCGACGGGGGCGCCACGAGCTACACGGACCTGCCCGAGGGCGAGCACGTCTTCGAGGTGCGGTCGTGCAGCCCGACGACGGGGGTCTGTGACCCGACGCCGGCGCAGTACGTGTGGACGATCGTCGACTTCATCTGCGAGGAGCCGCTCACGCTCACCTGCAGCGAGACGTTCACGGTCGACGCGCCGGCGGACGCCTGCCTCTGGGCGGGCCCGATCACGGCGACGGCGGTCGAGGACTGCCGGAACGAGCTGACGGTCGACGCGAACCAGGACAGCTACCCGGTGGGCACGTCGACGGCGGACTTCACGGCGAGCGACGCGGCCGAGCACACGGCGACCTGCCAGACGCAGGTCATCGTGCGCGACGTCACGCCGCCGACCGTGTCCTGCGGCGAGTGGAACACGGCCCTCCAGCGGGTGAAGGTGAGCGCGGAGGACGCGTGCACCGTCGAGCTCGTCATCAAGGACGCGACGTGCTTCACGGCGAAGGCGGGGACGGACCCGGTCGAGTCGGTGTGCGACTTCACGATCGACGGGGATCTGCTGACGCTGAACGCCGGGATCGGCTCGCCGCTCGAGATCCGCTACACGGTGGAGGCGACGGACCCGTCGGGCAACGTGACGAGCGAGGACTGCACGGCGACGACCGACCCCGACACCGACAAGGACGGCATCGTCGACAGCGAGGACAACTGCCCGCTCGATCCGAACAAGGCCCAGACGGACATCGACGAGGACGGGATCGGCGACGTCTGCGACCAGGCGCCGGCGGACGGGATCCTCGCGACGGGCGGTGGCGGCTGCGAGACCGGCGCGCCGGTCGAGGGCCTCGCGCTCGCCTTCCTCGCGCTCGCGCTGCTCGCCCTCCGGCGGCGGCGTCAGGCGGCGGACGAGGGGTGAGCGACGCCCGCGCCGGGCTGACCGGCGACGGCTGAACGCGAAGGCCCGCGCGCTCCGAGGAGCGGCGGGCCTTCGTCGTTTCAGAGAGTGTCTACCTGGTCGAACGAAAGCTGAGTCGCGCCCCTCGCGGCGTCTCCCAGTCGCCCGGGTCCGGTCCGCCCCTCGCGGCGGAGCCCGCGCCCGGCGCCCTCAGCCGCGGAGCCGCGCGAGCCCCGCGGGAGGTCGTTCACGAGCCACGCTTCGAGCTTGCCCCCTCAACGCAGGTGTACTTTTTCAGCGGCGCGCGGGATCCGCCGCCATCGGCGCGGCCGCGCCGAAGTCGATGAGCGCCCGGTCCGCCGGCATCGCCCCCTCGCGCCCGACCGGCGGGCCGAGGCTCGGCGCGGCGCCCGCCTCCCCCGCCGCGGGCGCATGGACCTCTTGCTCGACGAAGCGCGCGAACCCGAACGGGAGCCCCTGGCAGCGCAGCACCGACGGCGCGTCGCAGACATGCACGTGGAGGTGCGGCTCGGTCGAGTTCCCCGAGTTGCCCACGAGCCCGAGCACGTCGCCCTCCGCGACGCGCTCCCCCTCGGCGACCCGCACGCTCCCCGGCTGCAGGTGCGCGTACACGGCGAACGCCCCGCCGCCGACGTCGACGATCACGTGGTTCCCGGCGATCGTCTCCGGCGTGATCGCGACCGCGCGCGACTCCGGGCCCGGCACGTTCTCCGGGAGGTCCTCGCGCACCTCGACCACGACCCCGTCGGCCCCCGCGAGCACCTCCGCGCCGTAGGCGAAGTAGCTGTCGTTCCGGAGCGGGTCGCCCCGGTGCGTCCCCTCGGGGCCGCCGACGCGCACGAGGTCGACCGCGTAGCGCTGCGCGAGGAACACCCCCGCCGGGCCGAGGTCGAGGACGCTCCGGCGGTGGGGCGAGTCGTTCGCCGGCGCGTTCACCGCGAGCCAGCCCGCGCCCGCGAGCGGCGCCGAGAGCGACCGCGGCGCCCCCTCCGTCACCGCCACCGGGGCGAGCGCTGCCCATGTCGCCTGCGCGCCATCGGAGAGGGAGAGCGCGTGGGAGAGCGCGCTCGGGAGCGCGCCATCGGCGCCCGCCGCGAGCCAGAGGTAGATGATGGCGCGGCCTCCGGGGGCGAGCGTCGCCGCGGGCGCGCCGGGCGGCGGCTCAGGGCCCGGGAGCGGTCTCAACCGCGCGGCGAGCGCGGCGTCGTCGTAGCGGACCCAGGAGGCGCCGTCCGCGTCGACGTCGAGCCCCGTGAGCGTGAGCGGAACCGCGGCGACGTTCTCGACGACGAGCTCGTAGCCGAGGTGCGCGAGGCCCCCCTGCCGGAGCGGCGCCGGCGGGGTCACGACGCGCGCCGTCACGGGGGCCGAGGGCGCAGGCGGCTCCGGGCTCACCGGCGCGGTGGCGCACGCGGCGGCGCCGAGCGCGCACGCGACGAGGAGGGCACAGTGGGATCGGCGCATGGTCAGGAGAGTCGCGGAAGGATCGCGGGGGGCGCCACGCACGTCGCGCGGGGTGGGCGCACCGTATCGGCCGCCGCGCGACGCGACAAGACCCAAGCCCCCACGGCGCGCGAGGTCCGGTTGACGAGATGGACTAGACTGCTAGTCTAGTCATCGGCCGGCGCCAGCCCGCCGCGCCCGAGGAGCCGATATGGAGTCCCCGCACGGAGAGCAGGCCGCGAGCGGCGCCCCCACGGCGGTCGTCGTCGGCGTGGACGTCGGCTCGACCACGGTGAAGGCCACGGTCGTCGACCCGGAGTCGCGCGCGATCCTGTGGAGCGACTAC
Source organism: Deltaproteobacteria bacterium (assembly GCA_020632715.1). GTDB lineage: Bacteria > Myxococcota_A > UBA9042 > PHBI01 > PHBI01 > JACKFA01. Next base: position 289,208 of record JACKFA010000006.1, on the reverse strand, counting down.
CAGCGCCACAACACGCGCCAGCCCGAGACGGTGCTCGCCTTCCTCGAGCGCATCGACGCCGCCTTCCCGGGCGTCGACAAGCGCGTCTTCATGACCGGCTCCGGCGCGTCGCCCATCGTGCCGACGCTCGGCGCGCGCTTCGTGCAGGAGGTCAACGCCGTCACGATGGCGGTCGAGTCGCTGCACCCCGACGTGAAGAGCGTCGTCGAGCTCGGCGGGCAGGACGCGAAGATCATCATCTTCCGCGAGAACGAGGAGACCGGCGACAAGCAGGTCATCACCTCGATGAACGACAAGTGCGCGTCCGGCACGGGCGCGACCATCGACAAGTGCATGCTGAAGGTGGGCATGCCGGCCTCCGAGGTCGCGAAGATCAAGTTCGACCCGACGCGCCTCCACCACGTGGCCGCGAAATGCGGGGTCTTCGCCGAGACGGACATCGTCAACCTCGTGAAGAGCGGGATCCCCGGGCCCGAGATCATGTGCTCCCTCGCGGACGCCATCGTCATGCAGAACCTCTCGGTCCTGACGCGCGGCAACACGCTGAAGGACCGCGTGCTCCTCCTCGGCGGCCCGAACACCTACCTCGAGTTCCTCAAAGAGTGCTGGCGCCTGCGCATCCCCGAGACCTGGGAGTCCCGGAGCCACGCCTGGGACAAGTCGCGCCCCATCGACGAGCTCGTCTTCGTCCCCGAGAACGCCCAGTACTACGCGGCCTACGGCGCCGTCCTCTACGGCCTCCACGAGCCCGCGAACGTCGGCACCTACAAGGGCCTCACGGACCTCCGCCGCTTCATCGAGTTCGGGCGCAAGGAGAAGCTCGGCGCGACCGCCGGCCCGGGGCTCGTGAAGGACAAGGGCGAGCTCTACCGCTTCCAGGACCAGTACCGCCCTCCCCGCTTCGAGGAGGCCCGCTTTGAGCCGGGCCAGGTCGTGCGCGGCGTCATCGGCCTCGACGGCGGCTCGACCTCCTCGAAGGCCGTCCTCGTCGATGAGCGCGGCGAGATCCTGATGAAGGTGTATGTCCTCTCGAAGGGGAACCCCATCGCCGACATGAAGGAGATGCTCGCGGAGCTGCGCGACCGCGTCGAGGCGCAGGGCGCCATCCTCGAGGTCACCGGCTTCGGCGCGACGGGCTACGCCGCGGACGTCCTCGGCGAGTCGCTCAAGGCCGACGTGAACATCGTCGAGACCGTCGCGCACATGATGAGCGCCGTTCACTTCTTCGGCGACGACGTGGACGTCATCTGCGACGTCGGCGGGCAGGACATCAAGGTCCTGTTCATGCAGAACGGCGACATCCGGAGCTTCCGCCTCTCGAACCAGTGCAGCGCCGGCAACGGGATGCTGCTCCAGGCGATGGCCGACCAGTTCGGCATCCCGGTCACCGAGTACGCCGACACCGCCTTCGAGGCAGGGCTCTCGCCGAAGTTCAGCTACGGCTGCGCCGTGTTCCTCGACTCCGACCGCGTGAACTTCCAGAAGGAGGGCTACGCGAAGGAGGAGCTCCTCGCCGGGCTCGCGATGGTGCTCCCGAAGAACGTCTGGCAGTACGTCGTGCAGATCCCGCGCATGGCGTCGCTCGGCACGAAGTTCGTGCTCCAGGGCGGCACGCAGCGGAACCTCGCCGCGCTGAAGGCGCAGGTCGACTACATCCAGGAGCGCGTCCCGGGCGCGCAGGTCTACCTCCACCCGCACACGGGCGAGGCGGGCGCCATCGGCGCCGCCATGGAGACGCTGCGGGTCGTCGAGCGGCGCGGCCACAGCACGTTCGTCGGGCTCGATGCCGCCATCGACATCGGCTACACCACGAAGACCGACGAGTCGACGCGCTGCACGTTCTGCCCGAACAACTGCAGCCGCACCTTCATCGACACCGAGACCCCCGACGGCAACACGAGCCGCTACATCTCGGGCTTCTCGTGCGAGAAGGGCACGGTCGAGAGCCTCGACGCCTTGAAGGCGCTCCAGCGCGCCCGGAAGGACACGAAGAAGCACTACCCGAACCTGGTCGAGTACGAGGCGGCGCTCGTCTACAAGCACTTCTACGAGCCGCCGCCGCTCCCGGCGCCGACCTCGACGAAGGCGGACCACGAGGTCTCGACGGACTGGCTCGGGCGCGTCGTGAAGAAGCGCGTCGTGCGCCCGTTCCGGCGCTCGTCGGAGGCCGCCGCGGCGCGCCGGAAGCAGCTCCGCATCGGGATCCCGAAGGCGCTGAACCTATGGAGCACGGCGCCCTTCTTCCGGACGTACCTCGAGACGCTCGGCGTCGCGATGAAGAACGTGGTCTTCAGCGAAGACACGAGCGAGGAGATGTGGATCGAGGGCGGCCGCTACGGCTCCATCGACCCGTGCTACCCGGCGAAGGTGAGCCAGGCGCACCTCCACGACCTGCTCTTCCACAAGCACGAGAAGCAGGCGCTCGACTACATCTTCTTCCCCTGCATCACGCACGTCCCGACGCCGATGGTCGGCATCATGGACACGGCCGCGTGCCCCATCGTGGCCGGCACCCCCGAGGTCATGAAGGCCGCCTTCACGAAGGAGGTCGACTTCTTCGCGGACCGCGGCATCACCTACCTCGCCCCGGCGGTGACCTTCAACGAGCCGAACCTCCTGAAGCGCCAGCTCTTCCAGGCGTTCGAGAGCGTGCTCGGGGTCACCGAGGACGAGAGCGACTTCGCGGTGGACCACGCGTGGGAGGCGCTGCGCGTCTTCGACGAGACGATGCAGGAGCGCGGCAAGGCCATCCTCGAGCAGGTCGAGGAGGACAACAAGATCGCGCTCCTCCTGCTCGGCCGCCCCTACCACCTCGACCCGGGGCTGAACCACCTCATCACCGAGGAGTTCCAGGTCCTCGGCTACCCGATCCTCACGATGCGCTCGATCCCGAAGGATCCCGAGTGGTTGCACCGCTTCTACGCGGACGGCCTCGAGGACGGGACCATCGCGCACGCGCTCGACATCAACGATCTCTGGCCCGAGAACTACAGCTCGAACTCGGCGCTGAAGGTGTGGGCGGCGCGGTTCGCGGCGCGGCACCCGAACGTGGCGGTGCTCGACCTCTCGAGCTTCAAGTGCGGCCACGACGCGCCGACCTACGGCCTCATCGACAACGTCGTGAACGCCTCGGGGACGCCCTACTCGGCGCTCCACGACATCGACGCGAACAAGCCGACGGGCTCGATCAAGATCCGCGTCAAGACGTACGCCCACAGCCTGAAGCTCCACGAGGAGCGCCTCGTGGACGTGGCGCGCGCGAAGGCCGAGCTCCGGCTGCGCGTCGAGGAGAAGCGCGTGCAGCTCCTCGAGCTCAAGGCGGCGCAGCTCGCGGCGGCGCGCCAGCGGCTCTCGCCGGAGCTCGCGGCGCAGCTCGAGGCGAGCCGCCTCCGCATGGCGTCCTACGAGAGCGAGCTCCGCGCGCTGTCGCCGACGGCGCCGCCGGTGTCCGGCGCCATCGCGCTCGACAAGCTCTCGTTCGGCAAGCGCGCGGCGGCCGCGGCGTCGGTCCCCGCGTCCAAGAACCTGCTGAACAACGCCAACATGTTGTCGTGACAATGACTTTTCACCACGGAGACACGGAGAGCGCGGAGGAGCACGGAGAGCACCGTGCCCTCCGTGCCCCCTCCGTGTCTCCGTGTCTCCGTGGTTACCGCCCGGAACGTGACCCTCGCCGTCAGCCAGCCCAGCCCAGCTGAGAACCCCGCAGGAGACCCGCCATGGCCCACGACTTCGTCCCGCTCGCCTCCCTGAAGGTCGGTCAGCCGCTGCCCGCCGACCTCGACATCGACGCGCCGTATCGGTCGTCGTCTGCGCCCTCCGCGGCTCGCTCGGGCTCGCTCCGCGAGCCAGAGCGACCAGCTGCGGGCTCCGCCGCCGACCTGCCGCTGTTGGACATCGACGCCGAGCTCGCGCGCTTCGAGGCCGAGGAGCGAGCGCGCCTCGGGCTCCCCGCGACGGACGTCGTCGAGCACTACGTCGAGCGGCGCTTCGCCGACCCGACGACCGCCGACAAGGACACGACGACCATCCTGATCTCGGGGCTCACCCTCGCGCAGGACTACCTCGTCGAGGGCGCGCTCGAGGGGCTCGGCTACACGGTGAAGGCGCTCGACTGCCCCGACCACGAGGCGCTCCGCTTCGGGAAGGAGTTCGGCAACCGCGGGCAGTGCAACCCCACGTGGTTCACGGTCGGCAACCTCGTGAAGCACCTCGTGCACCTGCGCGACGTCGAGGGGATCCCGACCCAGAAGATCATCGACGACTACGTCTTCATGACGGCGGGCTCCTGCGGCCCGTGCCGCTTCGGCATGTACGTCACCGAGTACCGAAAGGCGTTGCGCGACGCGGGGTTCGACGGCTTCCGCGTGCTCCTCTTCCAGATGAACGGCGGCATCAAGCAGGCGAGCGGCGACGAGGGCAAGGAGTCGAAGGGCCTCGTCTTCGACCCGAAGTTCTTCTTCTCCATCGCCAAGGCGCTGCTCATCGGTGACGCGCTGAACGTGCTCGGCTACCGCCTGCGGCCCTACGAGGTCGTCGACGGCGCGACGGACGCGGCGCTCACCGAGGCGAAGAAGATCATCTACGACGCGATGCGGGCGCAGCGGAACGTGGTCGTGGCGCTCGTGAAGGCGCGGCGCGTGCTCGCGAAGGTCGAGCTCGACCGCCTCCGCACGAAGCCGAAGTCGGCGCTCTTGGGCGAGTTCTGGGCGATGACGACCGAGGGCGACGGCAGCTACCAGATGCAGCGCTTCCTCGAGGGCGAGGGGTCGGAGGTCGAGATCCAGACCGTGACCCAGTGGATCCTCTACATGTGCTGGGAGGCGCTCCGCGACACGCTCCACCGCCAGACGCTCCGCGAGGACGACAAGGCGCGGAAGGGGCTCGCCGGGAAGAACGCGTGGAAGAAGCAGCTGATGCTGCGCGCCGGCGACAAGGTGCTGCGCGGGCTCTTCGGCAGCATGGCGAACCTCGTCGGGCTCCACGGCTACAAGCTCCCGGACATCCAGGAGCTCGCCGACATCTCCGAGGCCCACTACAACCACGATCTGCGCGGCGGTGAGGCCTTCCTCGAGGTCGGCAAGCTCATCATGAACGCCGCGAAGGCCAAGGTGAACATGACGGTGAGCATCAAGCCGTTCGGCTGCATGCCGTCGTCGGGCGTGTCGGACGGCGTCCAGGGCGCCATCACCGAGCTCTACCCGGAGGCGATCTTCCTCCCGATCGAGACCACGGGCGACGGCGCCGTGAACGTGTACAGCCGCGTCCAGATGATGCTCTTCAAGGCCAAGCAGCGCGCTCAGCGCGAGGTGGACGAGGCCCTCGACGCCTACGGCATGACGATGGAGGAGGTGACGGCGTTCGTTCAGAAGGTCCCCCTCCTGAACCACCCGCTGTTCAAGGCGCCCCACCGCTGGGCGTCGACGACGGCCGACACGGTGGAGCTCGTGGGCACGCTGAAGCACCCGCTCCAGGGGGCGAAGCGCTGGCTCGCCCACGCGCGCCGCCCGACGCCGTACCGCGACGCGCGCGCCAAGGTGAAGGCGCGCACGGCGACGGCGACGGCGTAGGGGCGGGCTGCGTCGGCGGTGCGCTAACGCGCCGCCCTCGTCTTCCGGAAGTAGTAGCCGTCGGGGCCATCGGCCCGGAAGTCGTCGAGGGGCACCGGGAACCACGCCCGCACGGTCCACTTGTCGACCTCGACGACCGTGCCTTCGCTCGCGATCCCGTTGAGGTGGACCGCATCGCAGACGCGCGGGTGGCGGGCGGAGAGGCGACCGTGGTCGGTGATGACGTCGGTCCCGCCGCCGGCGGCGCGGTGGACCTCGATGGCCCGGAGGGGGCTGGGCCAGACCTTGCCGTCGGGCGGCAGGCCCTCGCCGCAGCGGGCGGCGAGCTCCTTCGAAGGCGGGATCACCTGCCACGCCCACCCGGGGGGCTCGTTCTCGTCGGCGCGGAGCGCGTTCGACCGGTCGGGCGCTCGCGGCGAGGGTGCGACCGTCGGCGCGTTCGCACAGGCGGCGAGGGAGCTGACGACGAGCACGGCGACGAGCTGAGCGTAGCGGGTCATCGGCACCACCTCGCTTCCGCCTCGGTCGCGTCCGACGGGGCCTTCGACTCCACCTTGGTGCCCGGCACCGCCTCCTCTTGAGCGACCGCGAGGGCGCGCGCGAATCGGACCTTGTTCTGCCCGACGGTGTCATCGAGGGGCTTGCTCTCCTCCTCCAGCACCTTGCCGCCGCGCTTCGTGACGCGGGTCTCCGTCCCGTTGTAGAGGCTCCCGACGGTGTTGGCGGACACGTGCAGGTGCGCGTTGGGCTCGGCGAGGAGCACCGCCTCGTAGTGCCCTTCGATGGTGACCGTCTCGCGCCTGCCGCTCTGACGGCCGCCGCCGCTCGGCATGGTCCGCGTGAACGTGACCGACCACGCGTACGGGGCCGGGTCGGCATAGCGCCCGAGGGTGCCCTTCGGGCAAGCGCCATCCACCGCCTCCTTCCCCGGTGGTGCCGCGCCGTGGAACATCGGCACCGGGTCGAGCGCCCCGCCCGGCGCGAGCATCGCCTCCTGCTCGGCGAGGCCGCCCGCCGACCGCAAGGCGTCGTGCCGCGCGCTGCCTCCGCGCCCGGCCGTCGTCTCGTCGTGCGTCGCGGCGCTCGCGCGCCGCGGGTCCTTCTCCTGCTCTCCTCTCACGCGCGTCGTCACTCGGGACCTCCTCCGGCCTCGGGGTGGGGTCGTCCCACCCGCCGCGGCCGCGGAGGCCCCCTGCGCAAGACCCGGACCAGCCGCCCCGCGGCGACGCCCCCGCGCGGAGACCCGCCTCCGAGGCCGTCCTCCCGCCGCGGCCCGCGCGCCGACGCCCGTTTTGGCGGCGTTCCTCGGGGTCGACGGGCCACATACGCCGGGGACTCCCGGCCCGAGCGGCGAACACCGCCATCCACGCGCCTCTCCTGCGCATCGGACCATCCCACGCCGTTCCCACGTGGGGCGTATCGTGCTTCCGGCCGACCCGACGCCCGTGTTGAGGTGGAGGCGAACCAACCTCTCTCTTCGTGACCCGGCCGCCGGCCGGGACTGGAGCGTGCGATGCGCGGCGTGATGGCGATCCTGGTCGTGACGGGTCTCATGGGAGCGGGCGCCTGCGGGTCCGACGGCGGCGGCGCGAGCGGCGACACCTCCGTGGCCGCGGACACCGCCACGGACGCGGTCTCCGGCGCCGACACCGCCGCGGAGGACGCGACGGCCGACACCAGCGACGCCGCGCCCCCCGCGGACACCGTCGTCGCCGACACCAACGCCCTCGACGACACGACGGCCGCCGACACAGCCGACACCGCCGTCGCCGACGACACGACCGTCGCCGACACCGAGGACACCGCCGTCGCCGAGGACACCGCCGTCGCCGAGGACACCGCCGTCGCCGAGGACACCGCGCCCGCCGACACCGCCGTCGCCTGCGCCTGCGCCCACGGCACCTGCGCCGAGGGCTCCGCCGCCTGCGCCGAGTGCGACGCCGGCTACGCGGGCGCCGACTGCGCCATCGCGTGCCCGGTCGACGAGGAGACCGGCGGCCCGGGCTGCGTCCACGGCACCTGCGACGACGGCGTCGACGGCGCCGGCACCTGCCTCTGCGACGCCCCCTACGCCGGCACGCTGTGCAGCATCTGCTCGGCCGACACCATGAGCTGCGGCGACGACGAGTGCCTCGCGCCGGCGCGCCCCGCCCCCACGAGCCCCGGGCCGACGACCCACTGGATCGACGCCAAGACCCGGGTCACGCAGGTCTACGACGGCCGCGACCTCGGCGAGACCTGGCTCGGCTCGAGCTTCGAGGTCGAGCGCGTCGAGGTCTACCTCGGCCAGGACATGGGCGACGTCACCGCCGTCGTCGCGACCTCCATCAGCGGCGCGACCCGCTCCTCCGCGCCGGTCGCGGTCACCGGCCCGGGCACCTACACCTTCGTCTTCACCCCGCCCGCGCGCCCCGCGAACCCGAACAACGTCATGAGCTTCAGCCTCACGTGGACCACGGGCGAGCGCGCGATCCCGACGACCTTCGGCGTCTACCCGAGCGCCGACCTCTCGGGCGTCAACCCGAACGGCACGACCTTCACCAACACCGACAAGGACCTCGTCTTCACGGTCCACGCCCGCCGCTGCCCCTGAGCCCGAGCGGCGCGACGGCCCGGGCGGTCAGCGCCCGAAGGCGCGCCGGTGCACGCCGCGCGTGAGCACCGCCCACGTGACGCTCGCGCCCTGGTCGACGAACGCCAGCACGTTCCACGCCTCGTCGACCGGGCGCGTCACCGCCCCGCCCGCGAGGTCGACGCACGTGACGGCGAAGCGGTCGCGCGGCATCTCGCGGAAGCACGCGCGCTGCCCCCGCACCGAGAGGTCCTCGGGGAACGTGAGGCCCGCGGCGAGCACGGTCCAGGGCCCGTCCTCGGCCGGCACCCGCGCGAGGACGCCGTCCGTGAAGCCCTTCTCGGGGGTCCCCTCCGTCGCGACGAGGAGCGCTGCGCCGTCCGCCGTCGGCGCCACCGCGACCGGCCGGTGCTGCGGGAACGGCCAGACCTCCGCCTCGCCGGTCTCCGGCGCCACGAGCGCGAGGAAGCCCGGCGCGTAGCGCGCCCCCGGCGGCAGCGCCCCGCCGCCCGCCATGACCCAGCGCGCCTGCGCGTCGATCTCCGCCTGCGTCGGCGGCGTCCCCTCGCGCGGGTCGCGCTTCCGCCCCGCCACCACGAGGCGCCCGCGCCACCAGGCGAGCCCCGTCACCACGGCGAAGCGCGCGCCGGGCACGACCACGGCGGGGCCGGCGTCGTCGCCCACGTCCACCCCACCGAGCGCGCAGTCGCCGTCCTCCTCGCACGCGGCCCACCAGATCCGCCCGCCCTCGCCGGCGGTCCCCCAGCGCCCACCGCGCTCCGCGAGCACGACCGGCTCCCGCCCCGCGCGGAACCAGCGGACGCCGCCCTCGGACGCCGCGACCACGCCCGCCGGCGCCGGCAGGAGCGCCGCGGGCGTCAGGGTCGCGCCGACGCTCTCACCGACGCCGTCGCCCGTGAGCGGGCGCAACTCGGCGCCCTCCCCCGCCGCCGAGACCAGCGCCCAGACGACGCCCGCGCTCTCTCGGAGCTCGAGGACGTCGATGTCGCCGAGGTCGTCGGCGGGCGCCGTCGCGGCGGGGACCGGCGCGGGAGGTCGGGCGGCGGCGATCGCGTCCGCGAGGCGGCCGAGGCCCGGCGAGGCCGGCCCGCTCGGCGCTGTGGGCCCCGCGGTGTCCGTCGCCGCGGCGGCGGGCCAGGCGGGCGCGACCGGGGGTTCCGGCGCCGGCCCCCGGCACCCGTCGAGGAGCGCGAGGGGGAGGAGGAGCGCGAGCGCGCGCGAGGTCGCGGGGAGCATGGGCGCATCATCGCACGAGGCGACGCAGGTTTCGCCTGCCCTGTTTTCGGCGCATCATCCCGGCGTGGCACGCGCGCTCGCGCGCGCCGGAGCCGCACCTCGTGGATCCTGAGCAAGAAGGGCTACCGCTTCTGACCCCAGCCCCCGACAGCGGCCACTACCTCGCCGTCATGTGCCTCGACGCGCCCGTCGAGCTCGCCATCGGCGCCCTCGGCGCCCGCCCGTTCCCCGCGGGCGACCTCGTCTACGTCGGGAGCGCCCAGCGGCAGCTCGCCGCCCGCCTCGCGCGCCACCGCCGCCGCGGCGACAAGCGCCTCCGCTGGCACGTCGACTACCTCCGCGAAGCCGCGCGCTGGGTCGAGGGGCGACTCCTCGCGGGCGCGACCGGCCCCGAGTGCGGCCTCGCCGACGCCGTCGCCGCCCTCCCGGGCGCCCGCCGCGTCGTCCCCGGCTTCGGCGCGAGCGACTGCGGCTGCGCCGGCCACCTCGTCCACGTCCCCGAGGGCGCCGCCCTCCCCGGCCTCCTCGACCCCGCCGAGGGCGTCCCCGCCACGCTCGTCGCGCGCCGCCACCGCTTCGGCGTCGACGCCCGGCTCGCCTCCGGCGAGGTCGTCGCCGCCTACCTCCCGAACACGGCGCGCCTCATCGGCGTCCTCTCGCCCGGCTGCGCGCTCCTCCTACAGCCCAACGCCGACCCCGCCCGCAAGACCCGCTTCACCGCGACCCGCGCCCGCGTCGACGGGCAGTGGGTCGCCCTCGCCGCGAGCGCCGCGGAGGACCTCCTCGCCGCCTGGCTCGCCGCGGGGCACCCCCTCGCCGCGGACCTCGGCCCCGCCGTCGCCGTCGCGCGCGAGGTGCGCCTCGATCGGCACCGCCTCGACTTCCGGGTGACGCTCGGCGACGGGCGCCGCGCCTGGCTCGAGGTCAAGTCGACGAGCGTCGCCGACGGCGACGACGCGCTGCTCTCCCGCACGCCCTCGACCCGCGGCGCCGCCCACCTCGCGCTCCTCGGCGACCTCGTCGCGGCCGGCGAGCTCGCCGTCGCCGCGTTCGTCGTCCAGCGGCGCGCGCGCCGCCTCCTCGTGGAGGCGGGCGCCGACCCCGGCTGGCTCGCGGCCGTCCGCGCGGCGATCGCCCGCGGCGTGCGCGTCGTCGCCTTCGAGAGCCGCGTCACCCCGGCCGAGGCGTGGCTCCGGGGCCCCATCCCGGTCGTCGACCGCGCGTCCTAGCTACTGACCGAGCGCCTCGATCGCGCGCCGGAGCGTCGCCGCCGCCTCCCGGAGCGACGCCTCGCCGACGCGCTCGCCGATCCCGTTCGCCCACGTCGCCTGCCGCGCCCCGACCCGCGCGAGCGCGTCGCGCCCGGCCTCGGTGAGCACGAGCAGCTTCGCCCGCTGGTGCGCCGGGTTCGGCGCCCACGCGCAGAGGCCCTCCTCCGCGAGCACGTCCGCCACGCGCTGCACGCTCTGTCGCGCGTTGCCGAGCGTCCGCGCCACGTCCGCGACCGAGGCCGGCGCGTCCTCCACCGCCGCGAGCACCTGCCACCGCGCGCTCGTGAGCCCGGCCGGCGCCGCGAGCGCGTCCCCCGCCGCGACGAGCCGCCCGTTCAGCCGGAACACGGCCTCGACGAGCGCCGAGAACGCCGCCCCCGCCGCCGTCCGCGCCGCCCCCGCGGCGACCTCCCCCGGGTCCTCGCCCATACCATTGACAGCATGCTGTCGATCTGCGACCTTGCCCATGACAGCAAGCTGTCATCCCAACCGACCCGCGTCAAGCTCGCGCCCCGACCAGGAGCTCCCATGTCAGCCCCGCTTCGCCTGCTCATGAACCCGTTCTCGTCCTCGGCGCGCCGCGTGACGTTCCTCGTCGCGCACCTCGGCCTCGACGTGGAGCTCGACCTCCTCGCGGACCTCCGGAACCCCGTCGACCGCGCGCGTCTGACGGCGCTGAACCCGAACGCCAAGATCCCGGTCCTCGTCCACGGCGACTTCGTCCTCTGGGAGTCGATGGCGATCATGCAGTACCTCGCCGACCTCACCCCCGGGCAGACCGTCTACCCCACCGCCCCCGCCGCCCGCGCCGACGTCAACCGCTGGCTCTTCTGGGGCACGCAGCACTGGCTCCCGCCCATCGGCGTCCTCACCTGGGAGCGCTGGATGAAGGGGCTCTTCGGCGCCGGCGACCCCGACGCCGCCGCCATCGCCCGCGCCGAGCGCGAGCTCGCGCAGCTCACCCCGGTCCTCGACGCCCACCTCGGCGACGGCGACGGCCGCGAGTGGCTCGTCTGCGACGCCCTGACGATCGCCGACATCGGCCTCGCGATCCCGCTCATGCGCGCCGAGGAGGCCGCCCTCCCGCTCGCCGACCACCCCCACGTCGCCGCCTGGCTCGAGCGCGTGAAGGCCCTCCCCGCCTGGGCCGCCACGGCCTGAAACGCGCTGGACAGCCCGCGCGCCGCCGATCACTCTGGTCCCGGGCCGCCTCGTTCTCGGCTCGTCCCCCATGACCAGGGAACCTCGGATGATGGGACCATTCTCCCGCACGCGCCGACTCGCGCTCGCGCTGGCTCTCGCGCTCGGCGTCGCGCTCGGCGCCTGCGCGGCCGACGCGGAGGGGGCGGAGGAGGGGACCGTGAGCGACCGAGACGCGCTCGTCGACGCGGGCGACGACGGTCGCGTCGACTTGGACGGCGCGTCTGACGCCGCCGCCGACGCCGCTCCGGACGCCGACGCCGGCCCGGACGCCGACACCGACCCCGATACGGTCGCCGACCCCGATACGGTCGCCGACCCCGACACCGTCGCCGACGCCGACCCCGACGCCGTCGCCGACCCCGACACCGACACCGCCTCCGACCCCGACACCGCCTCCGACCCCGACACCGACACCGACTCCGACCCCGACACCGCCTCCGACCCCGACACCGCCTCCGACCCCGACACCCTCGCGCCCGCCGACACCCTCGCGCCCGCCGACACCCTCGCGCCCGCCGACACCCTCGCGCCCGCCGACACCGCCTCCGCCCCCGACACGGTCACGCCGCCGCCCCCGCCCACCTTCTGGCACCTCGAGTCCCCCGCCGACAGCGAGCGCACCTGGCTCGTCGACCCGGACGGCCAGCGCACCTTCGTCCTCGGCGTCAACACCGTGATGCGCGACAAGCAGTGCGACGGCATGAGCGCCTGGATCCGCCGCGCCGCCCCGAGCGTCACCGCCAACGTCGAGTGGGCCCGCCTCGGCGACGGCGAGAGCAACGGCGCCACCAACACGAGCCCCTACTGCTTCAACTCCGTCGGCGCCTTCAGCGAGACCAACGACTTCGACGACGACGGCGGCGACTCCTGGATGATCCGCCCCCCCTCCGCCGGCGGCGCCGGCGCTCCCTACGCCGTCGTCATCTACCCGACCCCGCACGGCGACGACCGCGCCCTCCGCGACGAGACCGGCGCCGTCCTCGAGAACGGCGTCGCCGGCGAGCCCGTCGGCGACCCCTGGAACCCGCGCTTCCTCGCCGACCTCGACGCCGACGTCGCCGCCAAGGTCGTCCCCCGCCGCGACGACCCCCGCCTCATCACCTACTACGCCGGCAACGAGATCGGCCTCTTCGACAGCGGCGGCAAGGCCGAGGGCGTCCGCGACCTCCGCCTCTGGCTCTGGTCCACCTGCCCCGCCACCTCCTCGGTCGACGCCCCCCAGTGCGCGAGCCACGCCCTCGCCCGCTGGCTCCGCACCCGCTACGGCACCCTCACCGCCCTGAACGCCGCCTGGAGCAGCAGCTACGCCGGCGCCGACTTCCTCGCCGTCGTCACCGGCGCCCACCGCCCCGTCCCCTACCAGCACGACTGCACCTACACCTGCCGCACCGACCTCCAGCGCTTCGTCCACGAGGAGCTCCTCCGCACCTGGGTCTGCCAGGTCACGACCCGCGTCCGCGCCGCCGACCCGAACCACCTCGTCGCGAGCCCCCGCCTCGCCATCAGCGACTCCTCCCGCTACCGCTTCTTCGCCGGCCAGAGCGCCGACGACCCCGACGTCTGGTTCGACGACCCCTCGCGCGAGGTCGGCAGCGCCGACATCTATCGCCCCTTCAGCGCGCTCGCCCGCGACGGCGCCTGCGGCTTCGACCTCGTCGGCATCAACGTCTACACGGGCTCGGCGGAGTTCGAGCGCCCCTGGTTCACCGACGGCGTCCACCTCATCCAGGAGGAGGCCGGCCTGCCCGTCATCATCAGCGAGTTCGGCGTGCGCGCCCACATCGACGGCTGGACCGACCGCGGCGGCGCGGGCTCGTTCGTGCCGCACCACGACGACACCGACGACCAGCTCCAGCGCGGCGCCCGCTACCGCGAGCAGGTGACCCAGCTCATCCAGTTCCGCGGGATCGTCGGCGCGAACTGGCACGCCTGGTCCGACCGCTACGTCGCCTCCGACCCCGCCCACCAGATCGACATGGGCCTCGTCCAGTGCGACGACCCCGCCCGCGGCTTCTCCGCCGGCACCCGCTGGAACCTCCTCGACGACCGCGTCGCCGACACCAACTGCAACATCCTCGCGAGGATCCAGGCCGCGACGGGGCTCTGACCCGCCTCCCTCGCGCGCGACGCGCCCACCCCGCGCGCGGTGTGCTTTTCCGCACGGGGCGCCCGTGGCAGAGTCTCGGCCCATGACCCGCCTGCTCGCCATCTCCGGGAGCCTCCGCCGCGCCTCCTCGAACACCGCGGTCCTCGAGGCCGCCGCCGCCCTGGCCCCGCCCGGCGTCGAGGTCGAGCTCTACCGCCACCTCGGCGACCTCCCCCTCTTCGACCCCGACGAGCCCGGCTGCCCGCCCGCCGTCGCGCGCCTCCGCGAGCGCCTCGCCGCCTGCGACGGCCTCCTCGTCGCGAGCCCCGAGTACATGCACAGCGTGTCCGCGGCGCTCAAGAACGCGCTCGAGTGGCTCACCGCGAGCGGCGACCTCATGGACCTCCCGACCGCCGCCCTCAACGCCTCGAACCGCGCGCACCGCGCCTACGACAACCTCCTCGACGTCCTCGCCACCATGGACGCCCGGCTCGTCGACGGCGCCTGCGTCACCGTCCCCCTGACCACGAACGCCGTCACCGCCGACCGGGTCGCCGCCGACGAGGCCCTCGCCGGGCCCCTCCGCGCCTCCCTCGCCGCCATCGCCGCCGCCATCGCCGAGCGCCCGCGCGCCCGCGACACCGTCGCGCCCGTCGCGCCGCGCGCCCCGGGCCCGTGCTTCGCCGCCACCGTGCACGACGCCCTCGCCATGGGCCCGCCGCCGCCCGGGAACCACGCGGTCCCCGTCTTCGGCCACGGCAGCCTCGTCGTCGAGATGTACGCCCCGCGCGACCGCGACCTCCAGACCCCGCACGCCCGCGACGAGCTCTACGTCATCGCGCGCGGCACCTCCCTCTTCGTCGAGCCCGGCGGCTCCCGCGAGGTCGGCGCCGGCACCTTCCTCTTCGTGCCCGCCGGCCGCCCGCACCGCTTCTCGCGCATGAGCCCCGACTTCGCGACCTGGGTCTGCTTCTACGGCCCCGACGGCGGCGAGCGCCCCTAGCGGTGCCGGATCTCCTGCCGCCGCCGCCGTTCTCGCCGCTCCTCGGGCGCGCCGCCGTGTGGCTGCTCGCCATCCTCGGCGTGGCGCTCGTCGCCCTCGCCATCACCCCCGCGTCCGACCTCGCCGTCTCGGTCGCGCTCGTCACCCCGGACTCCCCCTTCGCGACGGCCATCCAGCGCTGGGGCGAGGTCCCCGGGCTCCTCGTGGCGTCCCTCGCGCTCTGGTTCGTGCCCATCCCCATCGGCGGCATGTCCCCGGCTCACGCCGTCCTGCGCGCCGTCGGCCACGCCGGCGCCGTCTTCTACGTGCTCTGGGCCTTCGCGGGGCACGGCTCCCTCTCGGAGCTCGGCAGAGCCGAGGTGAGCGCGGGGATCGCCCTAGCCCTCGCCGCCGGCGCCGCGCTCACCTGGGCCCGCCGCCGCGTCCACGTCCTGCCGACCCCCGAGCGCGAGCACTTCTGGCGCGTGACCCTCGCCCTCGCCATCGGCGGCTCGCTCGTCGTCCTCGCCTTCAAGCTCGGCTTCGGGCGCATCCGCTTCCGGGAGATGCTCGAAGACCTCGACCAGTTCAGCCCCTGGTGGATCCCCCACGGCCTCACCGGCCACGCCTCGTTCCCGTCCGGGCACACCTTCTGGAGCTGGGTGGTCCTGCCGATCGTCGCGCTCGTCCCGCCGCGCCGGCGCGTGCTCGCGCTCGTCGCCGCCCTCGCGTGGCCCGTCACGGTCGCCCTCGGGCGCGTCGTCGCCGGCGCCCACTTCCTCTCGGACGTCCTCTTCGCGAGCGTCGTCGCCGTCCTGGTCGTGCTCCTCGCGGAGCGCGCGGCGCGCCGCGCGGCCCTCGCCTCCGAGGGCGGCGAGAAGAGGGAACTGGACTAACGGCGCCACATGAGGCGTTCTCTCGGCCACCGGAGGTTACCGATGACGCTCACGACCCGAATCCTGACGCCCGCCCTCGCCCTCGGCCTGGCCTGGGCTGCCACGACGACCGCGGCCGCGCCCGCCGCCGCCGCCACGCCCGACCAGACCGCGCGCTGGCTCGCCGGCCTCTCCCCCGAGGGCTTCTCGACCGACAAGGACAGCCAGAAGCGCCTCGACAAGTACGCGAAGACCGTCACGGACAAGTGGGCGAGCTACTGGAAGCGCATCGCCACCCCGATGATCGACTGGGCCAAGGCCGAGCTCGCGCAGACCCCGGGCGAGACCATCTTCTACCCGTTCGCGGGCGCCGACTTCCCGACCGTCGCGCAGCTCTACCCCCAGGCCGGCCGCTACGTGCTCGTCGCCCTGCAGACCGGCGGCCGCGTCCCCGACCTCCAGAAGATGAGCACGCGCTCGCTCGACAACTTCCTCGACATCTTCCGGAAGGGCTTCATCGACTTCGCGCGCCGCGGCTTCTTCCGCACCGACGACCTCAAGGCCGACACCGGCCACGAGAAGACCGTCGAGGGCGTGACCCCGGTGCTCCTCGCCTTCGCCGCGCGCATGGGCTTCAAGGTCGACAGCGTCACCCCCATCCGCATCAACGCCGCCGGCACCGACGTCGAGACGCACCCGGGCGCGAAGGACGACGTCGCCACCTGGGACTGCGTGCGCCTCGGCCTCACCGCGGCCGACGGCCGCAAGGTCACGCTCGACTACCTCTGGCTCGACCTCTCCGACGACTACCTCGCGAAGCACGCGAACGCGAAGGCCTGGCTCGCGGTCGTCGCGCGCAACAAGACCTTCACGAAGGCCGCCTCGCACCTCATGCAGAAGCCCTTCTTCTCGACCATGAGCCAGGCGCTCGTCGCGAACGCGCCCGTCGTCGTGCAGGACGAGACGGGCCTCGACTACAAGGACATGGCCAAGGTCTTCGACGTCCAGCTCTACGGCCGCTTCGAGCGGGCCCACCACCTCTGGACCGAGGGCGTCCAGCGCGAGCTCGCGACGGCCTACAAGAAGGCCGAGGACGTCAAGCCCCTGCCCTTCCGCTTCGGCTACGACAAGGAGGCCGGCTCCTGCCTCCAGGTCGCGACGCGCAAGAAGTAGCGGCGCGGCGGGCGCTCACGGGGACGACGGCGGCGGCGGGCGCTTGAACGCGCCCAGCTGCCGCATGAAGGGCCGGAAGCCGACGCGCGCGTAGATGCGCTCGGCCTGCGTGCCCGCCTCGGCGCTGATGACGAGCTCCCGCGCGCCCAGGTTGGCGAGCGCCCAGCGGCCGGCGTCCGCGACCATGTGGGTCGCGACACCGCGCCCGCGCAGGGGCTCGGCCACGACGACCGACTGGTAGCGCGCGAGCCCGTCCTCGGGCCGGACGACGACGCCGCAGCTCCCGACGAGCGCGCCGTCGGGCAGGAACGCGCCGAAGAACGCGGCCGCGCCGCGATCGCAGAGGCGCCGCCAGGCGGCGACGCGGCGCCGCACGAAGTCGTCGAACGCGGCGCGCGGGATGTTCGGCTCCCACGCGGTGCGCTGCGAGTCGTACGCGGCCGCCCAGTCGGCGTCGCTCGCGAGCGGGCGCGTGACAGTCGGCGGCGGGGCCGCACCGGCCGGGGGCGCGACGTCCTCCGCGGCCAGGAAGACGCACTCGGTCGTGATGAAGCCGGCCGCGCCGAACGCGGCCAGGGCGACGCGATCGGCCGCTCCGAGCGCGAGGGGATCGGGCCGCCCGGGGTGATCGCCCCGCCAGCCGATGGTCACGTGGCGGACGCCGGGCAACGAGCCGACCTCGCGCTCGAAGACGTCGCACCACCCGGCGACCTCCGCCGGCGCGGGCGGCGCGTCGAGGAGGAGCAGGTTCCCCCAGTAGAAGTCGGGCATCGCGGGCCACACGGCGCGCACGTAGCCGCCCGGGCGGCGCGCGACCTCGCCCTCGAACGCGACGATCATGAGCTCGGTGTCCCAGCCGCGATCCGCCATGCGGCGACCGTACACGAAAGCCCGCGCCCGAGCGAAGAGGCGCCCCCAGCCGGCCCGAGAAGGTTTGGCTTCCCCCGACACGACACCCGCTGCTAGCGTGTCCAGCGCTCGGTCAGAGATTGAACCCCTGCGCGTACTCCGCACACGGCGCGCTCCCAGGAGACATGGATGTCCATCAGAGGCCTCACCTGCGCGTGGCTCGGCGCCTCGCCGCGTCTGCTCGTCGCCGCCCTCGCCCTCGCCGCGACCCTCGCCGCCTGCGCCGACGACGCCCCGCCGCCGACGGCCGGCGCGCCCGCCCTGAACGCCGCCGCGCTCGACGGCGACGCGCAGAACCCGATCCCGATCACCGCCCCCGCGACCGACAGCGCCAGCATCCCCGCGAACACCTCGCGCTACTGGCGCCTGACCGTCCCGGCCGGGAACCAGGGGCTCCGGCTCGCCCTCGGCTGTAGCGGCGCCGCCGACCTCGTGCTGCGCCGCGACAGCACGACCGGCCCCGTCCAGCAGGGCGCCTACGACCAGACCCTCGAGACCCTCTTCGTCGCGCCCGGCGCCGCCACCGCCGACAGCAACTGGTACGTCGAGGTCCACGCCGACGTCGCCGCCGACTGCACCCTCCGCGTCGAGACGACCTACGCCCGCCCGCTCACCTGGGACGCGGGCGCCTCCCAGGCCGGCACCGCCGTCGTCACGCCGCCCGACACGACCGGCGGCGACTACCTCTACCAGATCCAGACCACCACGAGCACCTGGGGCGCCTGGCGCAACGTCCTCACCGTCACCTCCGGCGAGGCCCACCTCTACCTCCAGCAGGGCAGCTTCCCGCCGGACTACGCGAGCTGGAAGAGCGAGCGCACGGGCTCCGACGCGGTCATCCTCGCCTCGGGCGACTTCCAGCCGAGCCAGACCTGGTACGTGCGCGTCCACGCGACCGCCGGCGCCCAGTGGTCGCTCGTCTCGGGCGACCTCTACGTGCGCGACCTCGGCGCCCTCGCCGCCGACGGCGCCTCGTCCGCCACGCTCGACGTCGGCCCCGAGGGGAGCGCCTGGTTCAAGACCGCCATCCCGGCCGACACGCTCGCCTGGCGCCTCGCCGCCCCGAGCGCGACCCTCTGGGTCAAGAAGGACTCGGCCCCCATCCCGTCGCGGAGCCGCTACGACGTGAAGGAAGTGGGCGCCTCGCTCCTCGTGCCCGACTACCTCACGAGCGGCCAGTACGTCGTCGCCGTCGAGACCGCCGCCGCCACGGTCGCGGTCGACAGCCGCCGCCAGAAGGTGCGCACCCCGAGCACCGAGCCGGGCGCCACCGGGAACGACTTCGCCTTCACCGTGACCGCGTCGGACGACGGCTTCCCCTGGGTCACCTACCGCGTGGACGTCCCCGTCGACCAGATCGCCTGGCAGGCCGCCGTCGCGCCGCTCACCGGCACGGCCGACATCTACGTCAGGAAGGGCAAGGTCCCGAACGCGACCCGCAACGACGGCCTCTCCGAGGCCCCCGGCGCCATCGTCGACAGCGTGACGCAGGTCCCGCCGGACCTCACGAACGGCACCTGGTACATCTCGGTCAAGGGGAGCGCCGGCTACTCCTTCCGCGTGACCTCGGGGAACCCCGAGATCACCGACATCCCCTTCGTGAACGACCCGACGGGCGTCCCGAACGGCGCCTCCCACGAGGCGCAGGTCGGCTGGCGCTTCTACCGCGTCCCCAACATCAACTCGCAGGTCGGCACGCTCGGCTGGATCCTCGAGCTCTCGGGCGCGCCCGCGGGCACCGAGATCGCCATCCGCCAGAACGCCGTGCCCGCGCGCTGGTCCTACCGGCAGCAGGGCTACGAGGGCGTCTACGAGAGCGCCCGCGTCGACGCGAGCTCGACCGCCGGCTTCCTCGAGCGGCCGAATCACGAGGCGGACATCTGGTACATCGGCGTCTACAACCCGACGACGGCGCTCGGCGCGTTCACCCTGAAGACGCGCACCTTCCAGCCGACGACCCTCGCGATGAACGGCGGCAGCGCCACGGTCGCCGGGCAGGTGAGCGGCCGCTGGCGCTTCTTCAAGGTCATCGTGCCGAGCGATCCCCTCGGCTGGGACCTCGCCCTCGACGACGTCACGAGCGGGCTCCCGCGCATGGTCATCCGCCGCGACATCCTGCCGAACAGCTTCGCCGACATCCCGAACTACTACTTCAACCAGTCCGACCGCTGGGACAGCGGACAGCAGTGGAGCGTCGAGTACGAGCTCACGAACCGCCCCTACTCGCCGTACGTGCAGAACCAGAGCGCGGTCAACGAGTCGGGGCGGCGCGTGCAGCTCGGCATGGGCTCGCCGCTCTCGGAGGGCACCTACTACATCGGCGTCTCCGACAACTACACGACCCCGGCGGGGACGCCGCTCGGGTACACCATCAGGAGCCGCGGCGTGGGCGTCGGCGCGGCGTCGACCGGCGGCGACTGGGCCATCCAGGTCGCCGACCTCCCCTGGGACGGCGGCGTCGCCCACGTCACGGGCGCCACCCCGCGCGACGTGCACTACTGGCGCGTGACCGTCCCCGAGGGCGCCGAGAGCTGGCACATGGACCTCGTCCCGAGCGTCGGCGACGCCATGATGCTCGTCCGGAAGGACGCCCTCGGCAACAGCGAGGGCGCGGCCGGCGACAGCGAGTCGGGCGCCCGCTACGGCGCGCGCCACCAGCGCGTCGGGAACGAGTACTTCTACAAATACCCGACCTACAACAAGGCGACGATCACGCCCGGCACGTACTACGTGTCGGTCGGCGCCGAGGGGACCTCGTCGCAGCCGAGCTCCTACATCGGCACGGGCACGACGAGCTACACGCTGTCGAGCTACGGCGAGGCCGAGGTCCTCGGCGGGGCCGACACGATGCTCCCGGCCGACGCGCCGCTCGCCTGGACGGGCGAGACCCTCCGCTACGGCGAGCAGCAGGCGTACCGCTTCACCGTGCCCGAGGGCGTCCTCTCGATGGAGATCCGCCTCACCACCCACAGCGGCGCGCCCTACTACAACGTGTCGCAGCTCTCCGAGAGCAACGTCTCCCCCTTCCCGTCGCCCTACCAGACCTACTACGCCGCCGAGGGCGGCGGGAGCGCCGTCGCGGGCGGCAACGGCATCACGACGCTCGTCGGCCCCTCCGGCACCTACACGGTGATCGTCACGGCGCAGTCCGGCTCGGGCGGCGAGGTCGACGCCTCCTACGACCTCGAGATCGTGCCGCGCGGCGAGGCGGTCATCCCGTTCAACGGCGGGAGCGCCGCCGTCAGCGGGCAGGAGTCGCAGACCTGGCGCTACTTCCGCGTGACCGTCCCCGAGGGCGCGCTCGGCTGGGACCTCCGGCTCGAGAACGTGCAGAGCGGCAAGCCCCGCATGGTCATCCGCCGCGACGAGTCGCCGAACAGCCTCTCCAGCACGAGCTACTTCCCCTACCAGTACAACACCTGGCCGACCGGCCATCAGTGGGCCGCGGGCGCCGACATGACCGGGCGCAGCTACGCCCCCTACGTCCAGAACCAGAGCTCCGAGGAGCAGGGCTCCCGCGTGGTCTCGATGGGCATGGGCTCCCCGCTCGAGCCCGGCACCTACGTCGTCGGCGTGACGGACTACCCCGGGCAGACGGGCCCCGCGATGTCCTACGAGGTCGTGAGCCGCGGCATCGGCGTCGGCGACGACGGCGACGGGACCCCGTGGTCCATCCAGGTCGGCACGCTCGACTTCGACGGCGGCTCGGTCACCATCGACGCCCTCGACCCGCGTGAGGTCGCCTACTACCGCGTCGACGTGCCGGCGGGCGCGGCCTCCTGGGGCATGACGCTCACCCCGACGACCGCGAACGGCGAGGGGATGATGGCGATCCGCAAGGGCGCGCTCCCGAACGCGCAGGCCGGCTCGTCGACGAGCGACCAGAGCGGCAACTACAGCGGCACGCGGCGCCAGCGCGACGGCGGCGAGATCTTCTACAAGTACCCGGACTACAACCAGGCGTCGCTCACCGGCGGCACCTACTACGTCGCGGTCGCGAGCGAGGGCGTGGCCCCCTACAGCTCGTCCTACATCGGCACGGGCCCGGTCTCGTTCACGCTGAGCTCGAACGGCGAGATCCCGGTGGCGACCGCCGACCACGAGCTCGCGCCGGACGCGCCCATCGCGTTCACCGGGCAGACCCTCGCGAAGGATGACCAGAAGGTCTACCGCTTCACGGTGCCCGAGGGGATCACCACGATGGAGATCCGCCTCGTGAACCCGACGGGCAGCCCGCAGGCGACGGTGTCGCTCATGCCGACGCCGTTCCCGTCGCCCTATCAGTCGTACTATTACACGAGCGAGGGCGGCGGCTCCTCGGTCGTCTCGGGCGCCGGCATCATGAACGTCGCCGATCCCCTCGGCACCTACACGATCATCGTCGCGGCGAACCCGGGGCCGAGCACCTACGACCTCACGATCACCGCGCAGGGCGAGGCGCTGCTCCCGTTCAACGGCGGCGTCGCGGCCGTCGAGGACCAGGAGCCCGGCACGTGGCGCTACTTCCGCGTGACCGTCCCCGAGGGCGCCATCGGCTGGGACCTCGCCCTCGAGAACGTGCAGTCCGGGCAGCCGAGCTTCGTCGTGCGCCGCGACGAGCTCCCGACCTACGTCTCCACCTCGAGCTACCTCTACCAGTACACGACCTGGGGCACGGGCTCCCAGATGGCGGCGACGAACGACTTCACGAACCGCCCCTACCGCCCCTACACCGAGCAGGACCCGTACCACGCCGACGGGAACCGCCACCTGACCGTCGGCATGAACGCCCCGCTCGAGCCGGGCAGCTACATCGTCGGCGTCATCGACCAGAGCAACCAGTCGGCGCTCTCGAGCTACGAGCTCGTGTCGCGCGGCGTGGGCGTCGGCGACGACGCGAGCGGCACCCCCTGGGCGCTGCAGGTGCACGACCTCGCCTTCGAGGGGGAGGTCTCGATCACCGGCATGGA
Organism: Deltaproteobacteria bacterium; assembly: GCA_020632715.1. Taxonomy (GTDB): domain Bacteria; phylum Myxococcota_A; class UBA9042; order PHBI01; family PHBI01; genus JACKFA01. The sequence goes on along the minus strand of JACKFA010000006.1, from coordinate 266,361 downwards.
GCCGCGCGAGGTGCGCTACTACAAGGTCGCCGTGCCGACCGGCATCGCGAGCTGGGGTGTCGAGCTCGAGCCGGTGCTCGGCGAGGCCTCGATGATGCTCAACATGGGCACCATCCCGAACTCCTGGGCCGACGGGAGCGAGCTCTCGACGGGCTCCCCGCACCAGGGGGCGCGCCGCCAGAAGCCGGGCCCCGAGTACTTCTACCGCTACCCGCGCTACAACGAGCGCACGATCGTCGGCGGCACGTTCTACATCGCGGTCGTCGCCGAGGGGCAGAACCCCTACAGCACGAGCCACATCGGCACGGGCACGACCGACGTCACGCTCCGGAGCCTCGGCGTCGTGCCGCAGACCGGCGACGACGCGACGGTGCTCTCGCCGACGACGCCCGTCCGGTTCCCGAACCAGACCCTCCAGTACGGTCAGCAGCGGCTCTACCGCCTGCGCGTCCCGGAGAGCGTCGCGTCGTTCGAGGTGCGCCTCGAGAACCGCGTCGGGACGCCGCGCTTCACGGCGGCGGTCTACCCGTACTTCGAGCGCAGCATCCCGTCCGCCTACGCGAACTACTACCGCGCGTCCGAGGGCGGCTCGAGCTACCAGGGCTCGGGCGACGTCGCCGACGAGATCGTCGGCCTCACGGGCGACGTGACCATCGTCGTCACGGCCGACACCAACGACGGCACGAACCCGCTCGCCGGCTACGACCTCGTCGTCGCCTCGACGGGCGTCCCGGCGCTCGACTTCGTGGGCGGCTCGGTCACAGACCAGCTCGAGGACCTCGAGACGCGCTTCTACCGCGTCGACATCCCGCAGAACTGCGACGAGGTGCCCGCGGCGGGCTGGGTCCTCGGGCTCGAGGTGCGCTCCGGGCAGGCGACGGTCATGGTCCGGAAGGGGCGGCTCCCAGAGGCGCCGGCGGGCGGCGCGACGCTCACGTCGAGCGCGCGGGAGACCGTGATCTCGCCGCCGTTCTTCGAGCCGGGGATCTGGTACATCGAGGTCCGCGCGACCGGGCTCACCGACTACACGCTCACGAGCCGCCCCGTCGAGGCGCAGCGCGCCTGGGTCATGCCGCTCCGCGGCGAGGCGACGACGGCGCCCGGCCTCTCGGCCCCGGTCTTCGCCGACACCGGCGTCGAGGCGGACGGCTCGCCGCACGTGAACCCGTCGACGGGCGGCCCCGGCGTCGACCTCGGGCAGGACCGCTACCACTTCTACCGCGTCACCGTGCCGCCCGGGAACGGCGGCTTCTGGCGCACGCAGATCGAGGCCATCAGCGGCAACCCGGACATGTACGTGCGCCGGAACGGCGCGCCGACGCTGAACCACGGCACGAGCGGGAGCTACGGCACGCTCTACGACTGGTACGACACGCAGACCGGGAGCTCCTACGGGAGCTGGTCGGTGGCGGACGCCCGCTACGGCGCCGAGCTCGCGCCCGGCGAGTACTGGATCGCGGTCACGGCGCGCTCCTCGAACGTGCGCTATCGCCTCACCGTGTCGACCGCGCAGATCGACGAGCTGCCGCAGGTCGGCGGCGCCATCGCCGGGCACGCCCTCGCGGCCGGCGACATGCGCTTCTACCACGTGCGCACGGCCGACACCGCGACGAGCGCGGGCGCGAGCGCGCCCCTCGAGTGGAAGCTGAACCTCGTGCAGCAGTCGGGCGACGTGCTGGTCTTCCTGCGCGAGCGCGTGCTGCCCGGGTCGAGCAACGCCATCCCCGACCCGACCTACCCGACGGGCTACGTCCACGACTGGACGCATGATCGTACGCTGTACTACTACGGCAACGACATCCCACAGCAGATCGACGCGCAGGGCACGACGACGCTCCCGCTCGGGCTCTACGAGCCCGGCACGGACTACTACCTCGGCGTGTTCGCGAAGACGGACGCCGTCTACGACCTGTCGTCGTCGGTCGGGACCACGAACCTCGCGCTCGACGGGATCCTCGACTTCGCGACGGGGCACGTGACCGGCTCGCTCGCGGCCGGCGGCAAGAAGGTCTTCCGCGTGGACGTGCCCGACGACGCCGCGCGCATCAAGCTCGCCGGCACCGTCGGCGACGGGCTCGTCGTGAAGATGCAGCTCGACACGCTGCCCCCGACGAACGGCGCGGACTGGACGAACAGCGGCTACGGGCAGGTGAGCCTCGACCAGGCGGCCTACTACCCGGGCGGCTACGCCTACAACCACCCGTGGCGCCCGGGGCGGCACTACTACCTGACGCTCGACAACCCGAGCGCGGCGGCGCTCGCCTACGACCTCACGCTCGACGGCCGCACGAAGGACGACGACAGCGACGACGACGGGCTCCCCGACTGGTGGGAGTACAACTACTTCGGGAACCTCTACTACAGCGCCACCCAGGACAACGACAACGACGGCCTCGACAACGAGCACGAGCTCCTCGCCGGCACGAACCCGTCGGACTGGGACTCCGACGACGACCTGCTCGCGGACGGGCTCGAGGTGGACCTCGGCGCCGACCCGCTCGCCGGCGACAGCGACGACGACGGCGTCTGCGACGGCGAGGACTCCGCGCCCACCGACCCGAACGAGAGCGGCCGGGTCATCCGGCTGACCCTCGGCGAGTACGAGGGGCGCGAGTACGGCTACGGCTACGGCTCGAACGAGCACGTGACGTCGCTCGTGGCGGTGTTCTCGCGGCAGGGCAGCGGGAAGGGGCAGTTCCTCCACATCCGCGGCTGGGACATCGACACGGCCGACGAGGTCACGGTCACGCTCAACGGCGAGCCGCTCGGCGCGCTCCCGGCGGGCCCGGACGGCGACGACGCGCGCGCCGTGCTCTTCTACATCGACACGGCGAAGCTCCTCTACGACCGCGACAACCGCGTCGTCATCACGAAGAAGGGCCTGTCGAGCGGCGGCGACGGCACGTGGGGCGTCCACGATCTCGGCCTCTTCGAGTTCGGCGAGAGCTTCGGCTACGACTCGACGGCGGCGTACGACCAGCTCCACCCGGACGGCTTCATCATCCACTGGCCGAAGATCGGCGAGGCGATGCTCGAGCTGCGCGCGTTCGACGCCGACTCGCCGGGCGAGGTCGCGCTGACGCTCAACGGCGGCGACCTCTTCGAGCTCCCGCAGGGACCCTCGGGCGGGGACCTCGACTGGACCGACTACTTCCAGATGCCGCTCCTCGCGAGCGACTCGGTCACGGGCGACAACGTGGTCGACGTGCGCCCGGGCGCGGACAGCGACGGCGACTGGCAGCTCCGGATCGTGGCGTGCCGGCCGCTGCTCACGCAGTTCGGGACGGGGCTCTCGACCGAGGGGAACCACGACGACGCGGGCGTCTCCTTCCTCCTCCCGCGGGCGGGCGTCCTGCGCGAGCTCACGGTCGACACCTACACCGAGCAGGGCGCGGCGGTGCGCGAGACCGGGAGCCGGACGTACGACGAGACCGTGGCGAACGGGACGAGCTACGGGCCGGTGCGGATCTTCTGCAGCGACGGCGACGCGGTCGACTGGGCGCGGCTCGACTACCTCCCGAACCCGGACGAGACGTACCGCCAGTTCTACGCGCGCGTGCGCTACTACGGCGCCGAGCTCGACAGCGACAACGACACGCACTTCGACTGCCACGACGCCTTCCCGCACGCGCCCGACGAGTGGGAGGACGCCGACGGCGACCGCCTCGGCGACGCCTGGGAGAACCACTGGTTCGGCGGGCTCGGCGTCGCGAACGCGACGACCGACATCGACGGCGACGGGAAGCTCGACCTCCAGGAGTTCCTCGACCGCGACGATCCCGTGTGCGCCGACCTCGACGGCGACGAGTACAGCGGCCGCACCACGTGGTGCACGACCGGGACCGACTGCGACGACCACGACCCGTCGGTCGGCGGATCGGCCGACGACGCCGACTGCGACGGCGTCGCGACGGCGTTCGACTGCGACGATAGCGACCCGAGCGTCGGCGCGTCGGAGAACGATCAGGACTGCGACCTCGTCCCGACCGACCTCGACTGCGACGACACCGACCCGGCCATCACGACGTCGACCGCCGACGACGCCGACTGCGACGGCGTCCCGACGGCCGCGGACTGCGACGATCAGGATCCGGCCGTGGGCCCCATCGCGGCGGACAACGACTGCGACGGCGTCGCGCACGGGATCGACTGCGACGACGGCGACGCGGGCGTGACCGCGACGAACGTGGGCGACGCGGACTGCGACGGCGTTTTGACCGGCGTCGACTGCAACGACGGCGACGCGAGCGTGACCGCGACGAACGTGAACGACGCCGACTGCGACGGCGTGCCCACCGGGGTCGACTGCAACGACGCGAGCGCGGCCGTGACGACGACGAACGTGAACGACGCGGACTGCGACGGCGTCCCCACCGGCACCGACTGCAACGACGCGAGCGCGGCCGTGACGACCACGAACGTGAACGACGGCGACTGCGACGGGGTCCCGACCGCGCTCGACTGCGACGACGCGAACGCGAGCGACGTGCGGCAGAACACGGGCGACCTCGACTGCGACGGCGTGCCGTCGGCGCTCGACTGCGATGACCAGTCCGCGTCGAACCGCGCGACGCGGGTCAACGACGGCGACTGCGACGGGGTCGCGACCCCCATCGACTGCGACGACACCGACCCGGCCGAGCACCGCTCGAACCTCCACGACGCCGACTGCGACGACGTCCCGAGCGACCTCGACTGCGACGATCACGACGCGGCCGACACGCGGACGCGCGAGGGCGACGCCGACTGCGACGGGATCCCGACCGCCGACGACTGCGACGACGCCGATCCCGCGGTCGCCACGACGCGCGCGAACGACAAGGACTGCGACGGGGTGCCGACGGCCGACGACTGCGACGACGACAACGCCGCGATCGCGACGTCGACCGCGGACGATCACGACTGCGACGGGCTCGTCGCGACGCTCGACTGCGACGACGACGACGCGAGCGACGTCCGCAGCAACGCGAACGACAAGGACTGCGACGGGGTGCCCTCGGCGCTCGACTGCGACGACCACGACGCGGCGACGACGACGACGACCGCCGAGGATCGCGACTGCGACGGCGTCCTCGGCGCGGTCGACTGCGACGATACGGACGCGGAGGAGACCGGGACCTGCGGGAGCTGCGTCGACGCCGACGCGGACGGGCTCTACGCCCCGGGCGACGACTGCGCGCGCGGCGACGACTGCGACGACGCCGATCCGGACGGCACCTGGCTCGCCATCGACGCGGACTGCGACGGGGTCCCGACCGACGAGGACTGCGACGACGCCGACGTCGATCTCGGCGCCATCGCCGAGGACGCCGACTGTGACGGGCTCCCGACCGAGGTCGACTGCGACGACGCCGACGCCTCGAACACGAGCGTCTGCGGGACGCGCTGCGTCGACAAGGACGGCGACGGGCACGACGCCGCGAGCCCCTACTGCGAGACCGGCATCGACTGCGACGACCACGACCCCGAGTCGACGACGACCGCCGAGGACGCCGACTGCGACGGCGTCGTCACGGCCGACGACTGCGACGATACGAGCTCGCGCTACGGCGCCCGCGCGCTCGACGGCGACTGCGACGGCGTGCCCGACGCGCGCGACGTGTGCCCGGACAAGGCCGATCCCGAGCAGCTCGACAGCGACGGCGACGGGTACGGCGACCTCTGCGACAAGTGCCCGGCGGTGGCGGACGACCAGAGCGGCGACGCCTGCAAGGACAGCGACGACGACGGAGTCCCGGACGTGGATGACAACTGCCCCTCGGTGCCGAACCCGGCCCAGCTCGACCTCGATCACGACGGCCGCGGCGACGTCTGCGACGACGCCGTGAAGTTCGACGAGAAGACCGACGGCGGCTGCGCCGGCGGCGGCGGCGCCGGGCTCGGGCTCGGGCTCGCCTTGCTCGCGCTCCTCGCGCTCCTCGGGCGGCGGCGGCTCCGCGGGCTGCTCGTGGCGCTCGGCGTGGCCGGCCTCTTCGGGCTCGGCGGCGGCGCGTGCGGCGACGGGACGCCCGCGAAGCGCCCCATCGGCGCGACCTGCGAGGCGGCGGCGGAGTGCGTGACCGGGCTCTGCGGCGGGGGCTACTGCCTCGAGCCCGAGGCGGACGACGACGGCGACGAGATCGTCAACCGTGTCGAGGTGCAGCTCGGGACGGATCCGCTGAAGGCCGACACCGACGGCGACGGCCTGAACGACGGCGCCGAGCTCGCGAACCTGCAGAACGTCGACACCGACGGCGACGGGAAGCCCGACTCCCTCGAGAGCGCCACCGCCGACAGCGACGGCGACTGCATCTTCGACCAGTACGACGCCCAGGACGGCGTGAACAACTCGGATCTCACGCCGCTGTTCGACGTGGTGTGCCGGCAGGAGGGCGTCTGCGCGGCGGCCGTGTCGCTGCTCTCGGTGCAGTGCACGCCCGGCGAGGACCCGGTCTGCGACTACTCCCAGGTGACGGGCTGGGAGGCGACCGAGACCCTCTGCGACGGGCTCGACAACGACTGCGACGGGCTCACGGACGAGGGCGTCGCGCAGGGGAACTGCACCCCCGAGGTCGAGAGCCTGACTCTGGAGCCCGCGACGTTCTCCGTGTGGGCGACGCTGTCGCGCTCGGTGCGGGTCACGGCGAACTACGTCGGCGGCGGGAAGGCCGTGCTCACCGAGGGGCTCACGTGGTCGAGCGACGCGACGGGCGTCGCGACGGTGTCGAACGGCGTGGTCGTGGGCGTCGCCGACGGTACCGCGCACGTGACGGTCACCCACGGGACGGTGACGGCGAGCGCGACGGTGCGGGTCCTCGGGACGTGCCCGCCGGGCGAGGAGGTCCTCGTCGGCGGCGCGTCGTGCGTGGGCGTCACGGGGGACCTGCTCGCGCACTACCGCCTCGACGGCGACGGCAAGGACGCGAGCGGCAACTTCGCGAACGGGAGCGTCGTGGGCGCGGAGCCGACGGCCGACCGCTTCGGGAACGCGCGCGGCGCGATGGCCTTCTGCGACGCCGGCGACCGGGTCGAGGTGGTCTCGTCGCGGCACCCGCTCGGCGAGGTGACGGCGACCTGGACGTTCTGGGTGCGGCCCACGGCGGACAGCGGCGACGACGCGGTCTTCTCGGCCGGCGGGCTCGGGGACGACGCGCGCTCCGCGGTCGTCCTGACGGGGGGCGACGACTGCCTCGCGTACGTCGGCGGCGGCAACGACGTCGCGTCCGACGGGATGTGCGTCCCGCCGGACCGCTGGACCTTCGTCGCGGTCGTGAAGACGGGGCAGAGCCTCAGCTTCTACGTGAACGGGCGGCTCTCGGCGACGGGCGCGGCGGCGGCCGGGCAGGACGTGACGAGCCGCCTCCTCGAGATCGGCCTCGGCGCCATCGACGCCGACGGCGCCGTCAGGGAGCAGCTCTGCGGCGCGCTCGACGACCTCCGGATCTACGGCCGCGCGCTCTCGGACGCGGAGCTCCTGACCCTCTACCACCTCGGCGGCTGGGCGGACGTCGGGACCGAGGACAACCCGGCGCGCGCGTGCGACCACGTCCTCGGGAGCGGGGTCGCCGACGGCGACGGCGCCTACTGGCTCGACCCCGACGGGGACGCCGCCGGCAGCGGCGCGCCCTTCCTCGGCTACTGCGACATGACGACCGGCGGCGGCGGCTGGACGCTCGCCTGGGTCTACGGCTTCACGGCGTACGGCGCCTTCGACACGCCGGCGAACGCGGTGACGCCGCGGCCGTCGTGGCCGGCGAGCGGCGCGGACGTGCCGGTGTCGACGACGGCGCCCGCGGGCCCCGGCACCCCGGGCGCCATCGACTGGGCGCTCTGGCGGCACCTCGGCGAGACGATGCGCGTGACGAGCAACGTCAACGATCACCTCGTCTGCAGGCCCGTCCGCACGGGGGCCGGCGTCGAGAGCGGCGGCAGCCTCGCGATGGGCACGGGCGGCCCCGTCTCCTGCACCGTCGTGAGCGAGGTCGCGCCGGCGTGCGACGGCGTGGCGCCGACGGGGGTCGGCTGGGGCCCGTACGGCCCGTCGTTCGCGGGGCCGGACCTCTACTACTACTTCGACGGCAGCACGACGACGAACTGGCCGACCCACGACCCGTGCGGCGAGGACGCGGCGAACGAGGTCCGCGGCGTCACGACGCCGGGCGGCGGGCTCTGGCTGCGCCACGCGCCGTAGGCGCCGGGAGCAGGCCCGGCACGAGACCCCTGGCAGCGCTCGGGGAAATTCGGACCGAGCCAGGCGCGGCGTCGTGGTCGCAGGTGGCTACGCGAGGCGGGAGCGTACCCGAGGTACGTGACCGACGAGCGGAGCCGCCTGAGACCACAAGAGCAAGCCTGGCGACGGGAGAATTTCCCCGAGGGCTGCTAGAGCGCCGACCATGAGTCCGGACCGAGCACGGGCGCTTGCGCGTCGTGCCTGGGAAGGCGGGAGGAGGAGGCGTGCTGGCGGCACGCCGACGACGACCAACGCCGCCAGGCGCGATGCGCGAGTGGCCGGGCGACGGGAGGACTCATGGTCGGCGCTCTGGATCCCGGCGCGGTATCCGCGCTAGCTTCGCGGTACCGCGGCGCACCTCCGCGCGGCGCGGGATCCAGGAGAACCCGACGTGTCTCGAGCCCACCGCGCTTTCGCGGCCTCCGCACGGTTCTGCGCGCCGCTCGCCGTCGCGGCCGCACTCGTGGCCTGCGCCGGCGACGCCCCTCCCCCTGCCCCGCTCCCGCGCGTGCACGCCGCGCCCCTCGAGGGGGACGTCGACGACCCCGTCCGGCTCACGGTCCCCGCGAGCAGCTCGGCGGCCATCGCCCCGAACACCTCGCGCCACTACCGCCTGACCGTCCCGGCCTCGCACCAGGGCCTCCGCGTCGCCGTCGGCTGCACGGGCCAGGTCGACCTCATCCTCCGCCACGGCGCGCCCACGGGCAGCGCCCTCCAGGCGAAGAACGACGCCACCTTCCACACCGTCTTCGTGACCGCCGCGGCCACCACCGCGGACGACCTCTGGTACGTCGAGGTGCACGCCGACGCCGACGTCGACTGCACCCTCACCGCCGACGACGCCTACGCCCGCCCCCTCACCTGGGACGACGGCGAGACGCAGGCCGGCGACGACGCCGTCGCCGCCCCCGACAACCTCGGCGGCGACTACCTCTTCCAGCTCCCGAGCCAGACGAGCGCCTGGGGCGCGTGGCGCCACGTGCTCACCGTCACGAGCGGCGAGGCGGACCTCTACGTCCAGAAGAACGCCTACCCGACCGACTCCACGACCTGGCGCAGCACGAACCCCGGCTCCGACGCGGTCGTCCTCGGCGCGAGCGACTTCGCCGCGAACCAGACCTGGTACCTGCGCGTGCACGCGAGCCCCGGCGCCGCCTGGTCGCTCGTCTCGGGCGACCTCTACGTCCCCGACCTCGGCCCCCTCGGCCCCGACGACGCCGCCCCCGTCTCGCTCCCCGTGGGCCCCGAGGGGAGCGCCTGGTTCCGCACCACCATCCCCGCCGACACGCTCGCGTGGCGCCTCGCCTCCGCGGGCGCGACCCTCCACGTCACGAAGGGCGCGGCCCCCGTCCCGTCGCGCGGCCGCTACGAGGTCCGCGAGGCCGACGCCTCGCTCCTCGTCCCGACCTACCTCACGAGCGGGCAGTACGTCGTCGCCGTCGAGCGCGCCGGCGTCTCCTCGGTGACCGTCGACTCGCGGCGCCAGCGGATCCGCGTCGCGAGCGCCGAGCCGGGCGCCGTCGGCGACGACTTCGCCTTCACGGCGACCCTCGCGGACGACGGCTTCCCCTGGGTGACCTGGCGCGTGGACGTCCCTGTGGACCAGATCGCCTGGCAGGTCGCCGTGACGCCGCTCTCGGGCACGGCGGACGTCTACGTCCGGAAGGGGGACGTCCCGAACGCGACCCGCAACGACGGCCTCTCCGAGGCCCCGGGCGCCCTCGTCGACACCGTGACGCAGGTCCCGCCGAACCTCACGAACGGCACCTGGTACGTGTCGGTCCGCGCCGCGGGCCCCGGCTGGTCCTGCCGCCTCACGTCCGGGAACCCCGAGATCACCGACGTCGCCTTCGTGAACGACCCGGTCCCCGTCGGAAACGGCGCCGCGCACGAGGCGCAGGTCGGGTGGCGCTACTTCCGCGTCCCCGACATCGCCTCGCAGGTCGGCACCCTCGGCTGGATCCTCGACCTCGAGGGGGCCCCCGCCGGCACCGAGATCGCCCTCCGCCGGAACGCCGTCCCGGGGCGCTGGGTCTACCGCGCGAACGGCGCGACGAGCACCTCGCAGAGCTCGCGCGTGGACGTCACCGCGACGAGCGGCTTCCTCGAGCGGCCGAACCACGAGGCGGACATCTGGTACATCGGGATCTACCACCCGACCGCCGCGCTCGGCCCCTTCGCGCTCCGGACGCGCACCTTCCAGCCGACGACCCTCGCCATGAACGGCGGCGCCGTCACCGTGAGCGACCAGGTGAGCGGCCGCTGGCGCTACTACAAGGTCATCGTGCCGCCGGGCGGCCTCGGCTGGGATCTCGCGCTCGACCCCGTCACGAGCGGGAAGCCGCGCATGGTCATCCGCCGCGACATCCTGCCGGCGAGCTACGGCGACATCCCGAGCACCGGCATCAACGAGGGCACCCAGTGGGCGAGCACGTGGCAGTGGGCCGTCGGGAACGACCTCACGAACCGCCCGTACGCCCCCTACGTGCAGGGCCAGAGCGCCGACAACCGGCAGGGGCGCCACATGTGGCTCGGCATGGGCTCGTTCCTGTCCGAGGGCACCTACTACATCGGCGTCACCGACCTCTACACGACCCCCGCCGGGACGCCGCTCGGCTACACCCTCACGAGCCGCGGCGTCGGCGTCGGCGACGCCCCGACCGGCGGCCCCTGGGCCATCCAGGTCGCGGACCTCGCCTGGGACGGCGGGAGCGCGACCGTGACCGACGCGGCCCCGCGCGACGTGCGCTTCTGGCGCGTCACCGTCCCGGACGACGTCGAGAGCTGGTTCCTCTCGCTCGAGCCGAGCGTCGGCGAGGCGATGATGGCCATCCGCCGGGAGCTCCTCGGCAACAGCGACGCCGTCTCCTCGACGAGCGACTCGTCGAGCACCTCGGGCGCGCGCCGCCAGAAGACGGGCTACGAGCTCTTCTACAAGTACCCGACCTCGAGCCAGGCGACGCTCACCCCCGGCACCTACTACGTCGCGGTCGGCGCCGAGGGGCAGGCGCCCCACTCGTCGAGCTACATCGGCACGGGCCCGACCACCTACACGCTCACGAGCCACGGCGAGGCCGAGCTGCGCGGCGGCGCGGACACGCTCCTGCCCGCCGACACGCCGCTCGCCTGGCACGGCGAGACCCTGCGCTACGGCGAGCAGCGCGCCTACCGCTTCACCGTGCCGGCGGGCGTCCTGTCGATGGAGATCCGCCTCACCACGGCCTCGGGCTACCCGCGCTACACCGTCGCGCACCCGACGACGGCCAACGGCCCCTTCCCGAACCCGTCCGAGAGCTACGGCGCGTCCGAGGGCGGCGGCAGCAGCGTCACGGGCGGCGACGGCATCGTCACGCTCGTCGAGCCGTCCGGGGTCTACACGATCCTGGTCGTGGCGCGGAGCGGGGCCGACGGCGAGGTCGGCGCGGTCTACGACCTCGACGTCGTCGCGCGCGGCGAGGGCGTCATCCCCTTCAACGGCGGCGTCGCCTCGGTCACCGACCACGAGTCGCAGACGTGGCGCTACTTCCGCGTCGACGTGCCGGCGGGCGCGCTCGGCTGGGACCTCCGGATCCGGAACGTCCAGAGCGGGAACCCGCGCCTCGTCGTCAAGCGCGACGACTCGCCGACGAGCGTCTCGAGCACGACCTACTTCCCGTACTACTTCGACGAGTGGCGCACGGGCTACCAGTGGGCCGCCGGGACCGACATCACCGGCCGCACGTACGCGCCGCGGGTCGACGGGCAGCCGAACGTCAACGAGAGCGGCCACACCGTGACGATGGGCATGGGGAGCCCGCTCGAGCCAGGCAGCTACGTGGTCGGCGTGACCGACCCCGGCGGCCAGACCGGCGCGCCCATGGCCTACGAGATCGAGAGCCGCGGCATCGGCGTCGGCGACGACGCGGACGGCCAGCCGTGGCGGATCCAGGTCGGCGAGCTCGCGTTCGACGGCGGCGTCGCGACCGTCGACGCGCTCCCGGCGCGCGAGATCGCCTACTACCGCGTCGACGTGCCGCCGGGCGCGGCGACGTGGGGCCTCGAGCTCGACCCGACGACGCCGGGCGGCGAGGGGCTCCTCGCCGTCCGGAAGGACAACCCGCCGAACTCCTACGCGAACGCGAGCCGGAGCGACGAGACCGGCAACCCCTCCGGCACGCGCCGCCAGCGCGCGGGCGGCGAGCTCTTCTACAAGTACCCCGACTCCGGGGACGCGGCGCTCGACGGCGGCGCCTACTACGTCGCCGTCGCGAGCGAGGGCGTCGCCCCCTACTCGACCGGCTACGTCGGCGCGGGCGCCGTCTCCTTCGAGCTCCGGAGCGTCGGCGTCCTCCCGGTGGTGCAGGCCGACCACGAGCTCGGCCTCGACGCGCCCGTCGCGTTCCTCGGCGAGTCGCTGCCGGCCGGCGCGCAGCGCACCTACCGCTTCACCGTGCCCGAGGGGGTCACGCTCATGGAGGTGCGCCTCGAGAACACGACGGGCGCGCCGTCCGCCGCGGTGTCGCTGATGCCGGTGCCCTTCCCGAACCCGCGCGACTCGGGCTACGTCGCCGCGGAGGGCGGCGGCGCCACGGTCGCGACCGGCACGGACCTCATGAACGTCGCCGACCCGCTCGGTACCTACACCGTCATCGTCGCGGCGAACCCGTCGGGCGCGGGCGACGTCGGCGCCAACTACGATCTCACGATCACGGCCCGCGGCGAGCGGCCGCTCGCCTTCAACGGCGGCGTCGCGGCCGTGACGGCGCAGGAGCCCGGCACGTGGCGCTACTTCCGCGTCACGGTGCCCGACGACGGGCAGCTCGGCTGGGACCTCGCCATCGAGAACGTGCAGTCGGGCCGCCCGCAGCTCGTGGCGCGGCGCGACGAGCTCCCGACCTCGGTCAGCTCGACCTCCAACCTGGTCAACGGCAGCACCTGGCGGACGGGCTACCAGCTCGCGGCGAGCACCGACATCACGAACCGCGCGTACCCGCCGCGGCAGCCGTCGAACAACGTCTACGAGGGCGGACGCCGCTTCACCGTCGGGATGAACGCGCCCCTCGAGCCCGGCACCTACGTGGTCGGCGTCATCGACCAGAGCAGCAACGCGGAGCCCGCGAGCTACGAGCTCGTCTCGCGCACGGTGGGCGTCGGCACCGACGCGGACGGCGAGCCCTGGACGTGGCAGGTCGCGGACCTCGCGTTCGACGGCGGCGCCGTGTCGCTCGTCGGCCTCGAGCCGCGCGAGGTCCGCTACTTCCGCGTGCAGGTGCCGCCCGGCGCGCGCAGCTGGGAGGTCGACCTCGACCCGGCGCTCGGCGAGGCGATGCTCGCGGTCAACGTCGACGCCATCCCGAGCAGCTTCGCGAGCGGCGTCAGCGTGCTCCCGGGCGGGAACCGGCAGGGCGCGCGCCGCCAGAAGGCGGGCCCCGAGCGCTACTACCGCTACCCGCGCAGCGCGGAGCGCGCCATCGACGGCGGCACCTTCTACCTCGCCGTGGCCGCCGAGGGGCAGGACCCGTACAACGCGAGCTACATCGGGACGGGCCCCACGGACGTCACGCTCACGAGCGTCGGCGAGGCCCCCGAGGTCGGCGCGGGCAGCGTCGTCACGGCGGCGACCCCCGTGCGCTACGCCGCGCAGACCCTCGCGTACGGCGAGGAGCGCATCTACCACGTGCGCGTCCCCGACGAGCTGCCGTCGTTCGAGGTGCGGCTCGAGGGCGTCGCGGGGCGCCCCGAGTACGCGGTCGGCCTCTACGACTTCTTCGCGGACAGCGTGCCCTCGATCAGCACGACCTACCGCGCGAGCGACGGCGGGACGAGCACGATCGCGACCGGGACGCTCTCGAGCGAGGTCGTCGGGCGGCACGGCGACGTGACCATCGTGGTGGGCGCGGACGACCTCTCCGGGGTGCCGGCGGACGCGACCTTCGACCTCGTGGTGCAGGGGGGCGGCGTCGGGGCGCTCGCGTTCGACGGCGGGCAGGTGAGCGCGGCGATCGTCGACCGCGCGACGCGCACCTACCGCGTGGACATCCCGCAGGACTGCGACGCGGTGCCCGCGGCGGGCTGGGTCCTCGGGCTCGAGGTGCGCTCGGGCACAGCCCAGCTCAGGGTCCGGAAGGACCGCCTCCCCGGCGAGCCCGCGGGCGGCACCACCCTGACGACGTCGGCGCGCGAGACGGTGCTGGCGCCGCCGTTCTTCGCGCCGGGGATCTGGTACGTCACCGTCGCGGCCACGGGCCTCACGGACTTCACGCTGACGAGCCGCCCGGTCGCGGCGGAGCGCGTCTGGGCGATGCCCGTCGCGGGGGAGGCGCCGGCGGCGCCGGGGCTCGCGGCCCCCGTGTTCGCGGACACGGGCGTCGACCCGGACGGCGCGCCGCACGTGAACCCGTCGACGGGCGGCCCGGGGGTCGACCTCGGGCAGGACCGCTACCACTACTACCGCGTGACGGTGCCGCCCGGGAACGGCGGCTTCTGGCGCACGCAGCTCGAGGCGATCAGCGGGAACCCGAACCTCTACATCCGCCGCGACGCCGCCCCGACGCTGAACCACGGCAGCTCCGGCACCGGCGGCTCGCTCTACGACTGGTACGACACGCAGACGGGGAGCTCCTACGGGCACTGGGCGGTCGCCAACTCGCGCACCGACGGCGCGGCGCTCCCGCCCGGCGAGTACTGGATCGCGGTGACCGCGGTGGGGTCGAACGTGCGCTACCGGCTGACCGTGTCGGGGGCGCGCGTGGACGAGCTCGCGCAGGCGGGCGGCGCCATCGCGGGGCACGCCCTCGCGGCCGGCGACATGCGCTTCTACCACGTGCGCACGGCCGACACCGCGACCGACGCGGGCGCGAGCGCGCCGCTCGAGTGGCGCCTGAACCTCATCCAGCAGCAGGGCGACGTCATCGTCTTCTTCCGCGAGCGCGCCGTGCCCGGCTCGGCGGGGGCCATCGCGAGCCTGACGAGCCCGCAGAGCGCCATCAGGGACTGGAGCGACGACCGGAGCCTGAGCGGCTACGGGAGCGGGCTCCCGCTGACGATCGACGCGCAGGGCACGACGACGCTCCCGCTCGGGCTCTACGAGCCAGGCGCCGACTACTTCCTCGGCGTGTTCGCGAAGACCGACGCCGTCTACGACCTCGGGTCCTCGGTGGGGGCGACGGCGCTCGCGCTCGACGACGTCCTCGACTTCGCCGCGGGGCACGTGAGCGGCACGCTCGCGGCCGGCGAGCGGCGCGTCTACCGCGTGGACGTGCCCGAGGACGCCGCGCGCATCCGCGTGAACGGCCCGGTCACGAGCGGGCTCGTCGCGCGCCTCCAGCTCGACACGCTGCCGCCCGCGAGCGGCGCCGACTACACGAGCAGCGGCGCGACCGTCGCGGTCGACAAGCCGACCTACGCCCCCTCGGGCTACGTCTACAACCACCCGTGGCGCCCGGGGCGGAGCTACTACCTGACGCTCGACAACCCGGGGACGGGCGACCGCACCTACGACCTCACGCTCGACGGGCGCACGCAGGGCGACGACAGCGACGCCGACGGGCTCCCCGACTGGTGGGAGTACAACTACTTCGGGAGCCTCTCGTCGAGCGCCACCGGGGACAACGACAACGACGGCCTGGACAACGCGAGCGAGCTCGCGGCCGCCACGGACCCGTCGGACTGGGACTCGGACGACGACCTCCTCGCGGACGGGCTCGAGGTCGACCTCGGCGCGGACCCGCTGGCCGGCGACAGCGACGACGACGGCGTCTGCGACGGGGAGGACTCCGCGCCGACCGATCCGAACGAGAGCGGGCGCGTGATCCGCCTCACGCTCGGCGAGTACGAGGGGCGCGAGTACGGCTACGGCTTCGGGTCGAACGAGCACGTCACGTCGCTCGTGGCGGTGTTCACGAAGCAGGGGAGCGACAAGGGGCAGTTCATCCACCTGCGCGGCTGGGACATCGACACGGCCGACGAGGTCACGGTGACGCTCAACGGGCAGCCGCTCGGGGCGCTGCCGGCCGGGGCGGACGGGGCCGACGCGCGCGCGGTGATGTTCTACGTGGAGACTGCGAAGCTCGTGTCGGGGCGCGACAACCGGCTCACGCTCACGAAGAAGGGGGTCGCGAGCGGGGGCGACGGTACGTGGGGCGTCCGCGACCTCGGGCTCTTCGGGTTCGGCGAGAGCTTCGGCTTCGACTCGACGGCGGCGTACGACACGCTCCACCCCGACGGCTTCGTCATCCACTGGCCGAAGATCGGCGAGGCGCTGCTCGAGCTGCGCGCGTTCGACGCGGACTCGCCCGGCGAGCTCGCGGTGACGCTGAACGGCGGCGCGCTCTTCGAGCTCCCGGCCGGGCCGTCGGGCGGGGACCTCGCCTGGACCGACTACCTCCAGCTCCCGCTCCTCGTGAGCGACTCGGTCACGGGCGACAACGTCGTGGACGTGCGGCCGGGCGCCGGGAGCGACGGCGACTGGCAGCTGCGGATCGTCGCGTGCCGGCCGCTGCTCTCGCAGTTCGGGACGGCCACGACGACCGAGGGGAACCACGACGACGCGGGCGTCTCCTTCCTGCTGCCGCGGGCGGGGGTCCTGCGCGAGCTCAAGGTCGACACGCGCACCGAGGCGGGAGGCGCCGTCCGCGAGACCGGGAGCCGGACGCTCGACGAGACGGTCGTGAACGGGACGAGCTACGGGCCGGAGCGGATCTTCTGCAGCGACGGCGACGCGGTCGACTGGGCGCGGCTCGACTACCTCCAGAACCCGGACAGCGCGTCGCACCAGCTCTACGCGCGCGTTCGCTACTACGGCGCCGAGGTCGACACCGACAACGACACGCACTTCGACTGCCACGACGCCTTCCCGCGCGCGGCCGACGAGTGGGAGGACGCCGACGGGGACCGCCTCGGCGATGCCTGGGAGAACCACTGGTTCGGCGGGCTCGGCGTCGCGGACGCGACGACCGACGTCGACGGCGACGGGAAGCCCGACCTCCAGGAGTTCCTCGACCGCGACGACCCCGTCTGCGCCGACCTCGACGGCGACGAGATCGTCGGGCGCAGCGTGTGGTGCGCGACCGGGACGGACTGCGACGACCACGACCCCGAGGTGGGCGGGTCGGCGGACGACGCCGACTGCGACGGGATCACGACGGACCTCGACTGCGACGACGGCGACCCGGCGGTCGGCGCGTCGGAGAACGACGCCGACTGCGACCTCGTCCCGACGGACCTCGACTGCGACGACACCGACCCGACCGTGACGACGTCGGTCGCCGACGACGCGGACTGCGACGGCGTGCCGACGGCCGCCGACTGCGACGATCAGGATCCGGCGGCGGTGGCCATCGCCGACGACAACGACTGCGACGGCGTCCTCCGCGGGGTCGACTGCGACGACGGCGACGCGGGCGTCGTGAGCACGAACGTCGGCGACGCGGACTGCGACGGCGTTTTGACCGGCGTCGACTGCGACGACGGCGACGCGGGCGTCACGGCGACGAACGTGGGTGACGCGGACTGCGACGGGGTCCCGAGCGCGATCGACTGCGACGACGGGAGCGCGGCCGTCACGACCACGAACGTGAACGACGCGGACTGCGACGGGGTCGCGGCGGGCGTCGACTGCGACGACGGGAGCGCGGCCGTGACGACGACGAACGTGAACGACGGCGACTGCGACGGGGTCCCGACCGCGCTCGACTGCGACGACGCGAACGCGAGCGACGTGCGGCAGAACACGGGCGACCTCGACTGCGACGGCGTGCCGTCGGCGCTCGACTGCGATGACCAGTCCGCGTCGAACCGCGCGACGCGGGTCAACGACGGCGACTGCGACGGGGTCGCGACCCCCATCGACTGCGACGACACCGACCCGGCCGAGCACCGCTCGAACCTCCACGACGCCGACTGCGACGACGTCCCGAGCGACCTCGACTGCGACGATCACGACGCGGCCGACACGCGGACGCGCGAGGGCGACGCCGACTGCGACGGGATCCCGACCGCCGACGACTGCGACGACGCCGATCCCGCGGTCGCCACGACGCGCGCGAACGACAAGGACTGCGACGGGGTGCCGACGGCCGACGACTGCGACGACGACAACGCCGCGATCGCGACGTCGACCGCGAACGACCACGACTGCGACGGGCTCGTCGCGACGCTCGACTGCGACGACGACGACGCGAGCGACGTCCGCAGCAACGCGAACGACAAGGACTGCGACGGGGTGCCCTCGGCGCTCGACTGCGACGACCACGACGCGGCGACGACGACGACGACCGCCGAGGATCGCGACTGCGACGGCGTCCTCGGCGCGGTCGACTGCGACGATACGGACGCGGAGGAGACCGGGACCTGCGGGAGCTGCGTCGACGCCGACGCGGACGGGCTCTACGCCCCGGGCGACGACTGCGCGCGCGGCGACGACTGCGACGACGCCGATCCGGACGGCACCTGGCTCGCCATCGACGCGGACTGCGACGGGGTCCCGACCGACGAGGACTGCGACGACGCCGACGTCGATCTCGGGGCGGTGAACGAGGACGCCGACTGCGACGGGCTCCCGACCGAGGTCGACTGCGACGACGCCGACGCCTCGAACACGAGCGTCTGCGGCGAGCGCTGCGTGGACAAGGACGGCGACGGGCACGACGCCGCGAGCCCCTACTGCGCGGCGGGCATCGACTGCGACGACCACGACCCCGAGTCGACGACGACCGCCGAGGACGCCGACTGCGACGGCGTCGTCACGGCCGACGACTGCGACGACGCCGATCCGCGCTACGGCGCCCGCGCGCTCGACGGCGACTGCGACGGCGTGCCCGACGCGCGCGACGTGTGCCCGGACAGGGCCGATCCCGACCAGCTCGACGGCGACGGGGACGGCTACGGCGACCTCTGCGACAGGTGCCCGGCGGTGGCGGACGACCAGAGCGGCGACGCCTGCAAGGACAGCGACGGCGACGGCGTCCCCGACGCGGACGACAACTGCCCGTCGGCGGCGAACCCGGCGCAGCTCGACCTCGATCACGACGGGCGCGGCGACGTCTGCGACGAGGTCGTGACGTTCGACCAGTCGACCTCGGGGGGCTGCGCGGGCGGCGGCGCCGGCGCCGGCGTCGGGCTCGGCCTCGTCCTCGCGGCGCTCGCGCTCGGGCTCGGGCTCCTGCTGGCCCGGCGCGCGAGGACGCGGCGACGCCGCGCCGGTCACGCCGGGTAATCGCGGCGCGGTCGGTTCGAGCTCGACTGAGCGCCGCGTAAGCGAACGCAAGGACACGTCTCCGTCCTGGACATCGCCTCAAGAAACCTCACGGCCGTCCGAACTCCGAGAGAGGGGGGACGACGCCTCCCGGGGGAGCGACAGCACGTGCACGAGGTCCAGGCAGCGCCGCGAGTCACCCCGAAGAGCGTCGCCGAGCGCAAGGCCGCCGCCCGGGACCTGACGCTCCCGTCGCCGCCGCTCGGGATGGCGCTCGTGCTCGAGGCCGCGGAGAACCCGGAGACCTCGCTCGCGCGGCTCGGGTGGCTCGTGAACCGCGAGCCGAGCCTGACCTCCCACATCCTCAAGCTCTCGAACAGCGCGGCCTACGGGGTCGGGCGGCCGGTGGGCTCCGTCGGGCAGGCGACGGTCTACCTGGGCGCGCGCACCGTCAGGAACATGACGCTCTCGCACATCGTGCAGACGCTCACGAAGGAGATCGACGTCGGGGCGTTCGACACGACGGCCTTCTGGGAGCACGCGCTCCGGCGGGCGGGGGCGGCGCACGTCGTCGCGACGCGCTGCGGCTTCGACGACCCGGGGGAGGCGTTCACGGCGGGGCTCATGCAGGAGCTCGGGCTCCTCGTGATGGTCGTCGAGCGGCCGGAGCTGTCGGAGGAGATCGCGGCGGCCATGGCGCTGCCGTTCCACGCGCGGGCGAAGGCGGAGTCGGACCTCCTCGGCACGACGCACGACCAGACGTTCGCGGCCATCGCGTCGGAGTGGGGGATCCCGGGCGAGATCACGACGGCCATCGGGGCGCACCACGAGGTCGAGCACGAGGTGCAGGTGTCGGACCGGCGCGGGCGGCGGCTCGCGGAGATCCTGCGGCTCGCGGACGCGGTGGCGGACATCACGCAGGTCGGCGCGAACCGCGACGTGCTCGCGCGGGTGCGCGGCTACCTCGACCGGATGCCGAACGGGAAGCGCGTGAGCCTCGAGACGGTGACGGACGAGACGGCGCGGGCGATGCGGGAGATGTCGTCGGCGCTCGAGATCCGGATCCGTCCGCAGCCGAGCTTCGAGGAGCTGAAGGCGGCCGCTCACCGCGCCCTCGCCTCGGTGAGCAGCTCCTACGAGGGCGACGTGCAGCGCCTCGAGGCGCAGCTCGCGGAGCACGAGCGCGAGCGGCGCGCGCTCGAGAAGCGGAACGGCGAGCTCGAGCGCCTCGCGTCGACCGACGCGCTGACGGGGGTCGCCAACCGCCGCGCGCTCTGCGACGCGCTCGAGTCGGCCCTCGGTCGCACGAAGCGCGGCGAGATGCCGATGACCGTGCTGCTCCTCGACCTCGACCACTTCAAGCAAGTGAACGACGTTCACGGCCACGACGCGGGGGACGTGGTGCTGAAGGAGGTCGCGTCGCGGCTCCGCGGGGCGCTGCGGGCGGGGGACCTGGTGGGGCGCCTGGGCGGCGAGGAGTTCGCGGTGGTGCTCGCCGGGGTGCCGGCGCGGAACGCGCGCTTCATCGCGGAGCGGCTGCGGGTGCTCGTCTCGGTGCGCCCGATCGCGCTCGGCGACGGCGGGGTGTTGCGCGTGACGGCGTCGATTGGCGGGTTCTCGGTGGAGCCCGGCCACGGCGTCAGCCTCGAGGACGCGCTGAAGACCTGCGACCTCGCGCTCTACGCGTCGAAGAACGCCGGCCGGAACAGGGTGAGCTGGCCGGCCGGCGACCTCTGACCGACGCGCCGCGATGGCGCTCAGAGCCCCGCTTGCTCGGCGGGGGTCGGGGTGCGGGCGAGCATGAGGAACGTGGTGACGGCGGCGGCGGTGTAGATGAGCCACGGGCCGATGAAGGCGTCGAGCTTCGCGCCCTGGACGAGCATCGTCATGAACAGGACCGTGAGGCTCGTGAACGTGAGCCCGAAGATGATCGCGTTCATGCCGAGGGCCTTGCGGCCGACGTCGACGCCGCCGCCTCGCTTCGAGAGGTAGATGACGAGCGGCAGGATCCCCGCGACGATCGCCCCGAGCAGGAGCCCGAGCGACACCTGCATCGCCTCTTCGCCGCCGTCGACGATGACGATCGCGAGGAAGCCGGCGAGCGCGAGCACGAACACCTGGGCGCAGATGGAGAGGAGGAGCGTCGTCGCGACCTTCACGCCGAGCGCCGGGTCGCGGTTGCCGAGGCGCCGGCCGTCGACCTCCGCGAGGATGTACACGATGGCGAGCCCGAGCAGGATCACGACGAACAGGATGGTGATGGCGGCAGCCGAGCTGCCGAGGAGCGACATCATGAGGTAGCGCATGGGGCCTCCGGGGGCGTTGTGGGGGACGCCCCGTCGTACCGTCGCCCGCTGCGCTCGGCAAAAAAGGCCGCGCGTCCGCGATCCGAGGGCGGCGCCGACGTTGGCGGCGACGGCGCCCGCGCGTCGTCGCGCGCGCGAGCGCTCCCGCGCCCGGTGCTCTATGCTCGGCGCATGAACCGCCCCACCCTCTTCGCGCACGGCGCCGGCGCCGGCTCCTCGTCGCCCTGGATGCGCGCCTGGGCCGACCGCCTCGCCGCCGCCCTGGGCGCGCCCGTGCGCCGCTTCGACTACCCGTACATGGCCGCCGGCCGGAAGGCCCCCGACCGCCTCCCGAAGCTCCTCGTAGCCCACGGCGAGGCCCTCGACGGCCTCCTCGCGGGCGGCGAGCGAGGCGGCGCCGTGCTCATCGGGAAGTCGATGGGCTCACGCGTGGGCTGCCACCTCGCCGTCGAGCGCCCCGCCGACGTCGCGGCGCTGGTCTGCCTCGGCTACCCGCTCCGCGCGCCGAAGGGCAGTCTGCGCGACGAGGTGCTCCTCGCGCTCGAGACGCCCGTCCTCTTCGTGCAGGGCACGCGCGACCCGCTCTGCCCGCTCGACGCGCTCGCCGCGGTGCGTCCGCGGATGCGCGCGCCGAGCGCCCTCCACGTCGTCGAGACGGGCAACCACTCGCTCGAGATCACGCGCGGCCACACGAAGGCGACGGGGGTCACCCAGGAGGACGCCGACGCGGCCGCGGTCGCCGCCATCGTCGCCTTCCTCGCGGAGCACGCGCCGGCCTGAGCGCGCCCAGGTCTCCTCGCCGCCCGCGCGCCAACCGGTAGGGGCGACCCGCGCCGCCGCCCGCGCCAACCTGGTCTTGGCGACCCGCGCCGCCGCCGACGCCAACCTGGTATCGGCGACCCGCGCCGCCGCCCGCGCCGGCCGGTAGGGGCGGCCCTCGTGGCCGCCCGCGCGCCTCGCCCTGGCTATAGCTCGATCTCGCCCACCACGAACTCCTCCTTCCGGTCGGTGAGCCTCAGCGTCATCGACCGCCGCTGCTCGTTCGAGCGCCCGTAGTTCGTGTACACGTCGACCTGCAGCGTCACCGCGCCGATGAGCTGCGCCGCGCTGCTCCCGAAGAACTTCGTCTTCACCTGGTACGTCCCGTGGAGCGCCTTCCGGAGCGTGTACACCTCGGGCCCGTAGCCCTGCGTGAAGTCCCGCGACACCGCCCCCCCGATGGTCGTCCGGTTGTGCGAGTAGAACGCCTCCTCGCCGGTCGGCTCGAGCACGTGCAGGTCCATGTCCGTCATGTCCGCGTCCCAGGTCATGACGATGCGCACGTCCACGTCGAGCTTCCTCTCGAAGCGCGCCTCGAGCGGGAACGTCTCGACCCCGGCCGCCCGCGCGTCCGTCCACCACCGGTTGAGCTCCCAGAGCGAGATCAGCTCGATCCCGTCGAAGCGATCCCAGCGCCGCCCCACGACCTCCGCGAGGAGCTTCACCGCCTCCCCGAGCCGCGCCGCCTTCTCGTCCCGCGGCGCCTTCGCCGCCGACTTCGCGAGCGCGAGCGCGAGGTCACGCCACGACTGCGGCTCGTCCGGCCGCAGCGCCTTCACCGCGCGGAACACGAGGATCGCGTCGTCGTACTTCTCGAGCTGCGTCAGCCGATGCGCGAGGACCCGCATCAGCGCCGGCTCCTCGAGCTCGAGCTCGGCGAGGTTCGAGAGCACCTGGATCCCCGTCGCCCCCTCCCCCGCCTTCGCGAAGAAGTCCGAGCAGTCGAGGTAGAACGCCGGCGACGCCCCGAACTCCTTCCGCTGCGCGAGGTAGACCGCGAAGCGCCCGTCCGCCTTCGCCGCCTTCAGCGCCCGCAGGTACGGCGTGTCCGGATCCCACGGCTTCAGCGCGATCGCCGCCTCCGGCCCCGCGTCCCCGTCCCCGGCCTCGTCCTTCGCCTTCTTCTTCGGCTCCGCCGTGTCCCGGCGGTCCTCCGACGCGGCCATCTCCGGCGCCGGCTCCGCGGGCGGCCGCGACGGCGGCGGCGGCGGCACCGCCCCGCTCGCCTCCTCGTCCGCCATCGCGGTCTTCCCGCCGCTCGCCTCGCGATACCGGAACCCCGGCGCCACCTCGTGCGACGCCGACCACCACGCGACCTCCTGCTGCCACGCCTCGTACACCTCGTCGAGCCGGCTCCGGCGCGCGTCGGCCACGGCCTGCTGCTGCGCGCTCCGCGCCTTGTCGTACTCGGCCCGCAGCTCCGGCCACGACGCCGGCGGGCGCACGCCGTGCTCGAGGTACTGCCCGAGGTTCTCGAGCACGAGCAGCGAGGTGCCCGGGGTCACGATCCCATAGCGCTGGCCGAGCTCCGCGATGGCCGCGTCGTCCGGCGACGGCGCCGCGAGCATGTCCGCGAGCGCCGCCTGCGCCCACGCCCGCTCCACCATCCGCCCGCGCGACGCGGCCGCCGCGCGCAGCACCACCCGCGTCGTCCCCGTCACCTTGCCGCCGACCCCGTAGCTGAGCTCGAGCTCGGCCTCGTCGGACTGGAGCCGCCCGGTCAGGAGCAGCGGCCCCGCGAGCGGCGTCGGCCCCGTCGGGTGCAGGCCGTCGACGAGCCCGCGGACGACGCGCGCGCCGAGGTACGTGAAGGCCGGCCGCCCGAGGGCGCCGGCGGCCGCGGCGTCGTCGACCCGCCCGAGGTCGATGACCGCGCCGCCCGTGGGGTTCGCGAGCGCCGCGAGGAACGCCGGGTTCTGGCGCGCGCCGGCGCCCGTCAGCACGAAGACCGGCGCCCCGCCCGTCGGCGCCACGTCCGCCTCGCCGAAGGTGTGGAGCCCGTCCGTCACCACGACGACGACGTCCGCCCCCGGCGCGAGCGCCGCGCCGAGCGCGCCCATGCGCGTGCCGCCGTCGTACGCGAGCCCGCGGAGCGCGGCGACGAGCTCCGGCAGCTGCGCCGGCAACGTGAAGGCCTGGCTCGGGCCGAGCTCGTTGCGGAGGACCCGCAGGTCGACCCGCGCGCCGGCGGGCAGGCCGCGCAGCCAGCGCTCGACGACGCCGATCTCGCGGGCGTGATCGGCCTTGTCGCGCGACATCGACGCGTCCCACACGAGGCGCACGGCCCTCGCCGCGACCGGCGCGCCGGCCGCCGGGATGGACGGCGCGTCGCGCACCACGAAGCGCAACTCCCCACCCTCGCCGCGCTCGAGCTGCGCCGGCTGCCGCGCGACGTCGGGCAGCGTGATGGAGAGCGCCTTCGCGAGCGGCTTCCCGGCGCTCGACAGCTCGGCGACCCAGCTCTCGTCGGCGCGCTCGAACGCGAGCCCGGCCGGGCCGGTCGCGACCACCGGCGGCGCCGCCGCCTTCACGACCTCGACGCGCACGTGGGCCTTCCCGACGGCCTTCTCGAAGCCGAGGGGCAGGACGAAGCGGGCGGCGCCGCGCGCGTCGACCTCGAGCTCGCTCACCCACGTGACCTGGATGGTGCGCGTGCCGCGCGGCGGGATCGGGAAGACCCGCGTCTTGAAGACGTTGCCCTGCGTCCACTCGACGAGCCCGGGGTCCACGCCCTTCCGCGTCTCCGCCTCGAAGATGCGCCGCGCCTCCTCCTTCGCGACGACCACGCCGTCGACGAGGCGCCCCTCGACGTCGAGCGCGTAGCCGGCGACGGTCGCGCCCGCCGGGAGCGGGAAGTAGAGGTCCCCGGCGACGCGGCGGTCGTTCGGGTTCGAGAAGACGAGCGTCGTGCGCGTCTCGGCGAGGTGCCCCACGATGCGCACGGCGACGTCGAGGTTCGCGACGGCGAGCGGCTTCGCCGAGGTCCCGGCGACGAAGAGCGCGGGCGGCGGCAGGTCCTCCGGGGCGCGGTCCACGCTCGCGACCTGCGGCGGCGCGGCGGCGCGGGCGGCCGGCGCGCCGACGGCGAGCGCGGCGAGGAGCGGGGCGAGGGCCAGGGCGGCGCGGGTGCGGGCGGGCGTCGTGGTCACGAGGTCTCCGGGTCCGGGTCGGCAGCGGCGAACGGAGGGTACTACGCGCGAGGCGCCCGAGCGATCTCAGCCGGGCGCGGAAAGTGCGCCCGCGACGCTTCTGTCGCGGCCTCCCCCGATCTTTCGTCGCCCCGCGCCCTCCGGCCCCGGGCGCGCCACCTCCGACTCGGGCGCGCGCCCATCGGGCGGCGCCGAGGGCCCGCGATACACCGCCGAAATAGCTGAAGCGAACTACGACCTGCCAGGACACAGTCGCCTCCAGCGTCGTTGCCACTTGTTCCGGCGACCCGCGCTGTGCTCTCCTATCACCATGGCCGTGGGCTGCCCCATGGTCCCTGCACGATCGCGACGTGCCGCGATCCTCTCACCAAAACTCGAAGACCGCTCGGAGGCCCGCCCATGAAGGCGACCTCTCCGCGTTCGTGTCGCGCCCTCCGGCGCGCCATGGTCGCGCTCGTCTGCGCTCTCTCCGCGACCGGCCCCGCGGTGGCGAGCGACCACGCGCCCCCTGGACGCCTGCAGTTCTTCGAGCTGCGCCCCGAGGCCCGCGCGGTCGCGATGGTCCCGATCGGCGAGGGTGACCGCGTCGGTCAGCACCTCGGCGTCCGCGTCTCCGCCGGGAAGCTCCTCGCCGTGCGCTACCACGGCGCCTGCGGCCAGGTCGTCCTCGCGGGTCCCGCCGCGGAGCGCGTGCCGGCGTTCGCGCCGCACCCCGCGAGCGACCGCGCCGGGCTCGCGCGCGTCGCCGGCGAGGCCGGCTGCAGCTGCAAGGGAGGCGGACCGGGCGTCGTCCACGTCGATCGCGCCCCGCAGTTCCTCGCGGCCGAGCCCCTCGACCGCGTCGGCGACGACGTCCCCGTGCTCCCGGGCGGCGCGCGCCCCATCGTCGTCGGCCAGTCCGACGAGGACGGCTGCTTCGGCTGGGTCGAGCTCGAGCTCGACACGCGCGGCGTCCCCTACGGCACCGACATCGACGCGACCGTGACGACCTGGGCGAAGGGGGTCCCGCCGACCGCCGCGCCGACGGAGGTCGAGGTCGTCGCCGCGGCCCGGGTCTCACCATGAGCGGCCTCGCCCTCGCCGGCCGGCGCCTCCTGCTCGCGCTCCTCGCCGCCCTCGCCTTCGCGGGCGTGGCCCTCGCCGGCGGCGACGCGAGCGCCTTCACGGTCAACGGCAAGGTCAAGAACCAGTCGAACGTCGGCCTCGCGGACGTCGGCCTCACCTGGCGCAACGACGGCACGGGCCAGGAGACCACCGTCACGACCAACGCGAGCGGCAACTACAGCGCCTCGCTCGTAGCGGCGACCTACACCGTCACCATCGTCATCCCCGGCGGGCCGACCTCGACCATCCCGAGCGTCACCATCACCGGCGCGACGACGCGCGACTTCACGATCATCCTGACCGATCAGCTCCCCCCGGTCACGCTCAGCGGTAGGGCCTACCGCGACGACGTCGTCGCGGGCAGCGACTACGGGGTCGCGAAGCACCTCCGCATCGACATCTACAACTCGGACACGGGGACCTACATCGCGAGCAACTCGCTCTTCACCGACGACAACGGCGACTACAGCATCACCTGGCAGCCCCCCATCGGCGAGACCTACGGCCACTGGCAGATCCGCGCCGTGACCAACGGCATGACGGACCGCGGCACGCTCCCGAGCGGGACGGTGCTCGTCCGCCAGAGCGTCGCCGTGACCGACAGCTTCACGCTCGACTTCACCATCCACTCCTTCACCGTCTCGGGGACCATCTCGCGCTGCGGCGCCGGCGGCTCCCCGATCGGCGCCGCAGGCGCCGGCGCGAACGTGGCCTGGCAGTACTACCGCTACCAGAACTACACCGGCACCTGGGCGGTCGACCCGGACGACGGCACCTTCTCCGCCCTCATCCTCCAGGGCTCGAGCGATCCCAACTACATCGCGGCCGGCGATCTGCGGCTCCGCGTCGCCGTCTCCGGCTACTGCACCCCCTACGCCGACGAGACGTCGCCCGTTCAGACCTCGGGCATCACCATCGCGACCGACGCCCACGGGAGCGCCGACTACCCCGACATCGTCTACGACCGCTGCCTCGAGCCCGTGCCGCTCTTGAAGGCGCGCATCAAGGACGCCACCGGGAACCCCGTCGGCCACGTCGAGCTCGAGGTCTTCAACGGCAGCAACCAGGCCATCGTCTCCGGCAACACCCGCTACACCGAGAACACCTGGAGCACCGCGCAGACGACCGACGGCGACCTGCTCCGCGCCCGCTACGGCTCGGTCTGCGTCGGCGTCGTCGCCGGCACGACCCAGGTCTACTTCAACTCGCGCACCTTCACCGCGGTCGCCCCCGGCCTCGGCTACGGCGGCGTCGACGGCGTCACCCCCGCCGGCCGCTGGCAGATCCCCACCTTCACGATGCCCGCGGGCGGCCTCGACCTCGGCGACATCACGATCCCCACGCTCTACCTCGAGGGCACCACGAACCCGCCGATCCCGGGCGCGCCCCTCTACCTCTACCGCCAGAGCACGAGCGGCGACGGCTACGCCGTGTCGACGACCGACGACGAAGGCCGCTACCGCTTCGCGATCGTCCCCTCGGACGCGGCCGCCCTGAACTACAACCCCGCGACCGTCGGCTTCTGGTACTACCTCATCAAGACGCCGCCCTTCGGCAGCATGTGCGGCGCCGTCCCGTGCGTGCGCGCCTACGAGGTGCTGCCGGTGAGCGACACCTCGGGCTACGCGCAGGGCGCCACGTCCTCGAAGACCACCATCGACTGGCAGCCCGGCGCCCCGCTCACCGGCACCTGGCTCGACGGCGACGGCAACCCCGCAGAC
This sequence comes from Deltaproteobacteria bacterium, assembly GCA_020632715.1. Lineage (GTDB taxonomy): Bacteria > Myxococcota_A > UBA9042 > PHBI01 > PHBI01 > JACKFA01. The sequence goes on along the minus strand of JACKFA010000006.1, from coordinate 237,880 downwards.
GGGCTCTACCTGCGCTTCTACCGCACCGAGCCCGGCCCCGTGAGCTGGAACGCCTACTACTATCCCGACCGCCTCACGACCTACTCCACCGGCGACTACGACGGCGGCAACGACTACGACGACGCCATCGACGGGCAGTTCGAGCTCTGGGTGACGCCGGGCGACTACACGCAGATCCGCGTCTACTCCCCGGGCTACACGACGTGGAACCCGCGGACCGACGCGCCCCACGCGCCGATCGGGCGGAACGTCCAGTGGCTCACGAACTTCAACGTGCCGCTCGCGGGCGCGACGCTGCCCTTCGACGTGGCCGAGCTCGCCTTCGGCCTCAAGATCCGGGTGCTCACGAACCTCGGTCTGGGCGTGGTCGGCGCGGCCGTCGCCTTCGACGGCGTGCAGCAGACCGGCACGATCTTCACCTACGAGGGCCGCGCGGACATGTACCCGTACGGCGGTCAGGCCGGGACCCCGGTCGACCCCGCCTACGTCTGGACGGCCGCGAGCGGCACCTACACGGTCGCCGTGACGCCCCCAGCGGCCACGGGCCTCGCGCCGCTCAGCGTGGGCGAGCCCGTGACGGTCGACAAGACCGCGACCTACGTCTACGTCGTCGAGAACACGAACACGCCGATCATCCTCTCGAAGGACGTCATCGCGCAGACGACGTCGTCGCTGACGGTGCAGTTCGTGGCCGACCAGCTCGTCGACGGCGAGCTCTGCTGCGGCCCGAACGCCGGCTCCATGAACACCTGCGCGGCGACGGCGACGATGTCGCAGTCGCACACGCTCGAGGTCGGCGGGCTCTCGGCGGCGACGACCTACACGTGCCGCGTGTGCGGCTCGAACGCCGTCCCGCGCGAGGGGTGCAGCGCCACGTTCACGGCGACCACGCTCGCGACGTGCGACGCGGTCGCCCCCACGCAGAGCGCGTTCGCCTACAATGTGAGCGACCAGCGCGTGTTCGTGACGTGGGACACGAACGAGGCCTGCACGGGCTCGGTCGTCGTCGAGGGGGACACCGCCAACCCCATCGTCGAGAGCAAGCTCGGCACGACCCACGGCGTCGAGGTCACCGGGCTCACCCCCGAGACCGTCTACCACCTGACCGTCCGCTGCCAGGACACCTGCGACAACATGGCGAGCGTGACGAGCTCGGTCACGACGCTCGAGACGCGCCGCGACCCCGACGTGACCGCCCCCGTCTGCTCGGGCGTCGTCTCCGACGTCGGCGCGGACTACGCGGTCTTCGACGTCGCGTGCAGCGAGCCCGCGACCATCGACGTGCAGTGCTCGGACGCCGTGACGTTCCAGATCTACATCGGCCAGACCAACGTCGCCTCGACGAGCATCCCCGTGAGCGTGACGGGCCTCGACCCGGCGACGCTCTACAACTGCGCCGCCAACGGCACCGATCCCTTCGGGAACCAGGCCGCCTTCCCGCTCCCGGACGTGACGACGACGGCGGCGAACCTCGACATGATCATCGCGGCGCCTGGGCCCGCCGCGCAGACGACCAGCACGACGGCGCTGGTCAGCTGGGCGACGAGCGACTCGAGCGGCGCTTCGCGCGCCGGCACGACCGAGCTCTTCTACCAGAAGCGCGCGGGGTCCACGTGCCCCGACATCTCGACCTGGAACCCCGGCAACGTCATCAAGGACCTCGACCTCACGGCCGGCCACACGGCGCAGATCGTGGGCCTCCAGGCGTCGTCGACCTACTGCTACGTCGCCCGCTCGACGGGGCTCTCGAACGTCGCCGAGACGGCGGTCCTCACCTTCGCGACGCCCGCCTCGACCGCGGCGCTCGCGTTCACCGACCTCTCCGTCGCCCCCGTCCAGCCCGCCTGCGACAGCGTCTCCTTCACGATCACGCTGAACCAGCCCGCCGAGGTCATCGTGCGGGTGTCCGCGGAGCTCGACCCGAACGACGGCTCCCTCGTCGACCCGGCCGTCGCGTACGGGCAGCCGGCCGCGACGAGCCACGTCGTCGTGGTGCCGGGCCTGACGCCGGGCGTCCGGCACTACTACCAGCTCCTCGCGTACACCCAGACCGGCGAGGAGGTGTGGCTCCCGTCCTCGACCGTCGCCGGCCACTTCGACGCCTGCGGCGGGCAGCCGAACGCCGACCCCGTCGTCGTCTCGACGGGCACGGTGGCGCCGAAGGAGTGCACGTCGCCCGCGGGCGCCATCGTGACGCTGACCGGCACCGTGCAGGACCCTTACGCCTGCGCGCTCGCGAGCTGCCCGGGCGACGAGCCGCTCACCTGCGAGTGGTACGACGTCATCGCCGGCGGCGCGCCGATCGCGAGCGACACGACCACGGGCGGCACGCCGGGCGAGCCGGTCGAGACCCAGACCTGCACCGCCGACGTCGCGCTCGGCGTGGGCACGTGGTTCCTGCGCCTCGAGGCGTGGGAGCAGGGCGCGGACCCGCTCATGGGGACGAGCTCGACCTTCCAGGTGCAGGTGCGCGACACGGTCGCCCCCTGCGTGAGCGCTGGGGCGGACGTCACCTGGGGCGCCGGGGCGAGCGACTGCACCACGATCCTCGGGGACCCGGGGCGCAAGGTGAACGTGCTCGACCTCGACGACGACGGCGCGGCCGACCTCGTGACGCGCCCGGTCGTCGAGGCCGGGCGCTGCGGCGGGCTCGCGGTGAGCGACGTCTGCACGGTGGCGCCCGTGATCTCGACGGATCCGGCGCCCTACGACCTCGCGAACGACGGCCCCTGGGTCTTCTGCGTCGCGTACGGCGCGACGAAGACCATCACCGTGAAGGCGACCGACGAGGCCGGCAACGTCGGCACGGACACGTTCACGGTGACGGTCGACGACCGCTGCCACGACGTGGACTGCTCCGGGCTCGACGAGGCGTGCGTCGACGGCGTGTGCGACCCGGCGACGGGAGAGTGCGTGGCGCAGCCGAAGCCCGAGTACACGGGCTGCGACGACGGCGACCTGTGCACGGACCCGGACGTGTGCCGGAGCGGCGTCTGCGTGGGCGCGGACCCGTGCGACTACCTCGACAACGCCTCGACCTGCAAAGTCGGCGTCTGCAACCCCGCGAACGGCACGTGCAGCGCGGTGAAGTCGGGGCCGAACGCCGACAACGACGCCGAGCCCGACGCCTGCGACGCGTGCCCGACCGACCCGGCGAAGGTCGCGCTCGGCATCTGCGGCTGCGGCGTCGCGGACACCGACGGCGACGGCGACCAGGTGGCCGACTGCGACGACGGCTGCCCGGCGGACCCGGCCAAGACGGCGCCCGGCGACTGCGGGTGCGGCGTCCCGGACGAGGACACGAACCTCTCGGGCGTGGCCGACTGCTTCGAGGACCCCGACGGCGACAGCGTGCTCTCGCCGGAAGACAACTGCCCGGACGTGGCGAATACGAACCAGGACGACCTCGACGAGGACGGCGTCGGCGACCTGTGCGATCCCGATCAGGACGGCGACCAGCGGGTGGACGCGCTCGACTCGGCCGCGCGCGAGCCGCTCGTCTGCGCGGACACGGACGGCGACGGCTGCGACGACTGCTCGACCGGCACCTTCGACCCGGCCGACGACGGCCCGGACCTCGACGGCGACGGGCTCTGTGACGCCGGCGACCCCGACGACGACGGCGACGGCGTGGACGACCCGGGCGACAGCGACCCGCGCGACCCGCTCGTCTGCTCCGACGTCGACTTCGACACCTGCGACGACTGCGCGAGCGGCTCGTTCGACCCGGGCGCGGACGGCCCGGACACCGACAGCGACGGGATCTGCGACGCCGGAGACTGGACGCCGAACGGCTGCGGGCCGGTCGCGTGCGACGCGCCGGCGGTCTACGGGGTCGTGTCGACGACGGACGGGCTCAGGAGCATCCGCTGCTGGGTGGGCGCGGGCGACGCGGTCGAGTGCGCGATGGCCGGGGGCGCGCTCGCGCTCGGGCCGCCGATGTGTGGGGAGTAGCGCGATGACGACGACCACCATGATGAAGGTCGCTGGGCTCGCCGCGCTCGTGTCGGCGCTCGCGGCGTGCGGGGCGGAGGCGCCGGCGCCGACGGCGCCGAAGGGGCCCGAGGGGCGCGTCACGGTGAGCGTGGCGCCGCTCTCGCTCGCGGGCGTGACGGACGCGGAGTGGACGCTGACGGTGCGCGCCGGGACGGCGGTCGACGCGCCGGTCGTGTGGACGCGGGCGCTGCGCTCGACGCAGTACGGGAGCGCGGACGGCGCCATCAGCTACGTCGGCCCGTGCGACGCGAGCGTCGCGACGAACACGGTGACGCTGCACCTGACGGGGCTCTGGGGCGCGGGCGGGGCGCCGCTCGCGTTCGCGGATCCGGGAGACCTCGTGCGGGAGGCGGCGTGCGCGCCGGACGCGGACACGACGGTGCCGTTCGACGTGACGGTCGCGCGGCACGCGGAGCAGGGCTTCTTCGACGTGGCGGTGAACTTCGACGACGTGTTCTGCTCGGCGAAGGTCGACTGCGTGGGCGACGACGACCAGCCCATCGAGCTCCTCCACGTGCCGGGGGGCGGCGGCGAGCGCGGGCCGACGGTGGTGGTCGGGTTCGCGTGCACGTCGGGGGCGTCGACGCCGACGTACCTGCACATGACGACGATGACGCTCGAGTGCAGCGACGGGACGAAGGTGACGCACGTGCCGAGCGCGGGGCCCGGCAACGTGGGCGGCGACGACGGGCCGCTCGTCTTCCAGCGCGCGGTGTACCGCGTGGAGGAGCAGCTCTCGCCCTACGCGAAGTGCGCCTGGAACCAGGCGTTCGGGCTCGACCTCGACGCGATGGCGCAGGCGGGCGTGAGCTGTCAGCTGCGCGGGCACCTGACGGCGAGCGAGGCGCCGCTCGAAGACGGCGGGCTCACCCCGGAGGGCGCGTACTGGCCGTACATCGACATCGACGTGCCGGTGACGACGGCGGGGGCGCTGTCCTGCGGCAAGGAGGGGCTCGACGACGACGGCAGCCGCGTCGTGACGCGCTACACGAACGGGGTCACGCGCGAGCAGTTCGGCTACACGATGGCGTGCGCGGCCGGGACGCCCGTCGAGGTGAACGGCTTCGCGTGCGGCGGGCAGGTCGCGGGCTACGACGAGGCGGTCGTGATGGCGCCGAGCAACGGCGCGGTGGTCGTCTCGATAGGCTCGCGCGTGTCGGCGCCGCTGCCGCTCCCGGAGGGCGTCAGCGCCACGCTCGAGGGCTGCTGCATGGAGCCGTGCTGCCAGTAGCGATCGGGTGAGCTTCCTCAGGCCGCTGACGGACCGGCGCCGACGATCGCGGCCAACGCGCCGTGCGCGGCCCTGACCTGCGCCGCGAACGAGCGCGGCTCGGCGCCCGCGACCCAGCGCTCGAAGCCGACCTTGAAGATCGCGAGGCCCGCCTCGGCGACGAGGCTCGCGGTCGGCTCGGGCACGCCGCGCTCGCGCAGCGCGCCCGCGACGGCCGCCGCGAGCGCCGCGAGCTTGATGAGCTCCCGCTCGCGGAGCTCCGCGTGCTCGACGAGGAGCCCCCAGCGCGCGCGCACCCACGCGTAGTCGCGCAGCGCCTCGAGCCGCTCCGCCGCGGCCTCGAAGGCGTCGACGACCGCGTCGATCGGCGCCGCCCCCGCCGGCGCCCCGGCGATCGCGGCGGTCACGGCCTCCTCGAGCTGGCGCGAGCCCGAGAAGAGCACCTCCCGCTTGTCGCTGAAGTAGCGGAAGAACGTCCGCTCGGTGAGCCCGGCGCGCGCGGCGATCTCCTCGACCGTCGTGCCGTTGTAGCCGCGCTCCTCGAAGAGCTCCATCGCGGCCCGCTCGAGCCGCCCCCGCGATCCCGGTTCCCAACGTCCCATGCGCAAGAGACTACCTGATTGCAGGGACTGACATCACATGATACGCCCATGTCAGTCTCTGACATGGAGCCTCTCGACATGAAGATCTTCATCACCGGCGCCTCGGGTCACATCGGCGGCGCGCTCACGGCCGACCTCCTCGCGGCCGGCCACCAGGTCCTCGGCCTCGCCCGCTCGGACGCCGCCGCGGCGCGCCTCGCCGCCCTCGGTGCCGAGGTCGTGCGCGGCGATCTCGACGCCACCGACGTGCTGACCGCCACCGCGAAGGCCGCCGACGGCGTCGTCCACCTCGCCTACAAGCACGAGCTCGCCCTCTCCGGCGCCCCCGACGGCTTCGCCCGCGCCGCGGACTTCGATCTGCAGGTGGTCGAGGCCCTCGGCGAGGCCCTCGCGGGCTCCGGGAAGCCCCTCGTGGGCACCGGCGGCACGCTCCTCCTCGCGGGCCTCGGCGCCCACCTCGGCGCGCCCGCCGCTGGCGCCCCGCGCCGCCCCGGCACCGAGGAGGACACCCTCCCCGGCGGCCCGCGCGCCGACTCGGAGAACGCCCTCGTCGCCCTCGCCGACCGCGGCGTCCGCACGTCGTCCGTCCGCCTCTCGCCGACGGTCCACAGCGACCTCGATCACCACGGCTTCATCCCCTCCCTCATCGCCATGGCGCGCAGGAACGGCTTCTCCGCCTACGTCGGCGACGGCTCGAACCGCTGGCCGGCCGTCCACACCCGCGACGCCGCGCGCCTCTACCGCCTCGCGGTCGAGCGCGCCCCGGCCGGCTCGCGCCTCCACGGCGTCGCCGACGAGGGTGTCCCCTTCCGCGCCATCGCCGAGGCGATCGGCCGCGGCGCGGGCGTGCCGGCGAGGGGAGCGTCACCCCGGCGGACGCCCCGGCCGCCCTCGGGTTCCTCGAGGGGCTCGTCCAGATCGACAACCCCACGTCGAGCGCCCGCACCCAGGCCCTCCTCGACTGGCACCCGACCCACCCGGGCCTCCTCGACGACCTCGCCGCGGGCCACTACTTCGCGACCTGAAGACCGAGCTCAGCGCGCGAGGCAGAGGTCCATCATGAGGCGCTCGAGGACGAGCTCGTCCGGGAGCGGGCTCGACTTCAGCTGCACGTCGGCCGCGTAGAGCCGCTCGAGCGCGCGCCGGAGCGCGGGCTCCGCGAACTTCTGCGTCTGCGGCCACATCTTCTTGGCCTGGAACGGGTGCAGCCCGAGGATCGACGTCGCCTCGTCGAGCGTGGCGCCGCGCCCCTTCGCGACCACCATCCGCCAGAGGTGCTGGAAGTGGCGCGCGATGCTCGCGAGGATCCTGAGCGCCGGCTCCCGCTGCCCGAGCATCGCGTGCACGTGCCGGAGCGCGCCGGCCGTGTCGCGCTGCCCGACCGCGTCCACGAGCTCGAAGATCGAGTGGCTGCGCGTCGCCGCCAGGCACGCCTCGAGCTCGCGCTCGCCGATGGGCTCCCCCCGCCCGGCGTAGAGCGAGAGCTGCTCGAGCGCGTTCGACAGCGCGAGGAGGTCGGTCCCGACGAGCTCCACGAGCCGCCGCGCCGTCGCGTTGTCGAGCCGGTGCCCCTTCTCGCGCGCCCGCGCCGCCACCCAGGGCGCCGCCTGGCTCTCGTAGAGCGGCTTGAACACGTACGCTTCGCCGTGCTTCTTCACCCGCTTCAGGAGCGCCGTCCGCCCGTCGAGCTCGCTCGCCTTCAGCACGAGCGTGGCCGTCGGCACGGGCGCCTCGAGGTAGCGCACCACCTCCTCGCGCTCGGTCGGCTTCTTGTCGAGGAGCTCCGCCGCGCGCACGACGATCGCGATCCGCGGCGGCGCGAACAGCCCGAGCGCCCGACACGCCGCGACGATCTCCTTCGCCCCGGTCTTCGGCTCCGACAGGTCCACCCGCGTCAGCGCCATCCTGTCGGGCGGGCTCCCGACCGCGGCGCGCAGGATCATCCGCTCCGCCTCGTCGATGAGCAGCTGCTCGCTCCCGAGGAGCGCGTAGACCGGCTTCGGGCCGTTCTTCTTGAGGCTCTGCTCGAGCGCGCCGAGGTCCATGCGCCGACCATCCCACCGCGCCCCGCGCGCGGCAAGCGCTCTCCGCCCTCAGTCCGCGGCGTTCCGCACGAGCCGGAGCCCGACCGCGTGCGACACGAGGTTCCCCATCCCGAAGCCGCGCACCCATGGCCGCGCCTCCGCCGGGCGCGTCCGGAAGCTCGCCCCGCGCGTCACGTGCCCGGACGGCCGGTCGCTCGGCCCCTCGGGCGCCGGATCGCTGACGGCCCCCTCGGGATAGGGCTCGTAGGCGTCCCAGCACCACTCCGCCACGTTCCCGTCGAGGTCGGCGAGGCCCCCCGCCCCCACGGCGAAGGCGCCGACGGGCGCGAGCCCGGGGTAGCCGTCGTCGCACGGCTCGGCGCCCCAGGCCCACACGCGATCGGCCGACGCGTCCGCGACGTTCGCCGTCGGGCACGCCGTCGCCTCCACGTCGCCCCGCGCGGCCCCGCGCGCCGCCCACTCCCACTCGGCCTCGGTCGGGAGCCGGTAGCCCCCAGCGTCGCGCCGCCAGCGGACCTCCGTCCCGTCGATCACATAGGCGGGCGCGAGCCCCTCGCGCGCCGACATCGCGTTCGCGAAGGCCACCGCCTCGAGCCAGTCCACGCACACCACGGGGAGGTCGTCGCCCACGAACGACACGCCCTGGTCCTCCGCGCACCGCCCGCCGTCGCGCCCGGCGATCCGCTGCGCCCGCGTCGCGACCGGCCGCTCGCCGGTCACCTCGCGCCAGAGCCCCTGCGTGACCTCCTGCCCCATGAGGAACGCGCGCGTCACCCGCACGGGGTGCGTCGCCTCGTCGCGCGAGGCGCCCGAGCCCATGGCGAAGCTGCCCGCCGCGACGCGCGTGAGCGGGTAGAGGTCGATCTGCCGCGCGGCAGCGCCGTTCTCACGGCGCACGTGCCCGGTCGGACAGGCGGCGAGCGCGCCGGCGAGCGCGAGGGCGCCGCCGAGCGCGAGGAGAGCGCGATGAGGCATCTCCCGAGCCTACCGGCCATCACACCGCGACGTCCACCAGCGTCGCGTCGAGGAGCGCGCGGATCGCGTCCGGTTCCATCGTGATGAGGAACCCGCGCTTCCCGCCGTTGATGAACGCGCGGTCGAGCAGGATGAGGTCCTCCTGCATGTACACCGGCATCGCGGTCTTCGTGCCGAACGGCGAGATCCCGCCGACCTGATAGCCCGTCAGCGACTCGGCGCGCGCCGTCGCGCACGGCCGCACGACCTTCGCGCCGAGGAGCCGCGCGAGGGTCTTGGTCGACACCTCGTGCGTGCCGTCCATGAGCACGAGGAGCGGGCTCTTGTCCTCCTTCTCGAAGACGAGCGTCTTGATGACGATGGCCGCATCGACCCCGAGCACCTCGGCGGACGCCTTCGCCCCCTTCTTCTCCCAGGCGAACACGTGCGGCTCGAACGCGGCGTCGCGCTCGCGCAGGAAGCGCACGGCCATGGTCACGGGGTAGTCGGTCGCCATCGGTGTCCCTCGCTCGGGGGCGGCGACGAGCCCGCCCCGAGCGTCGCCCGTGATAACAGACCGCCGCCCCCGCCGCTACGCGCCGTCGTGGGCCTCGACGAGCGCGCGGACCGCGGCGCGCAACGCCTCCGGCGCGAACGGCTTCGGGAGGCACGCGGCGCGCCCCGCCTGCCGCGCGACGGCCTCCTGTGCCTCGTAGGCGTGCCCCGAGATGAAGAGCACGGGCAGCGTCGGCGCCTCGCGGCGCAGGATCGACGCGAGCTCGGCGCCGCTCTGCCCCGTGAGGGAGAGGTCGGTCACGAGCAGATCGAAGCGCCCGCCCTCGCGCGCCCAGACGACGAGGGCCTCCTCGGCGCTCGGCGCGGCGACGACCTCGTGCCCGCCGCGGCGGAGCGCGACGACCACGATGTGGCGCACCGGGTCCTCGTCCTCGACGACGAGCAGGCGGAGCCCCCTCGCCGCCGCGGCCTCGGGGGTCGGCTGGGCGCCCCCGCCGGCGCCCTGCGCAGGCGCCAGGGCCACCGGGAGCGTGACGTGGAACGTGGCGCCGCGCCCCGGGCTGGTCTCGACGCGTAGCGAGCCCCCGCTCTGGACGATGATCCCCTGGACCGTGGCGAGGCCGAGGCCGACGCCGCTCCCGGGGCCCTTCGTCGTGTAGAAGGGCTCGAAGATCCGCTCGGCCACGGCCGGCTCCATGCCGACCCCGGTGTCGCTCACGCTGAGCCGCACGGTGTCGTCGTCCCCGTCGGCCGTCGCGAGCGTGACGACGCCGCCGGCCGGGGTGGCGTCGCGCGCGTTCGCGACGAGGTTCACGAGGACGCGCTCGAGCTGCGCGGGATCGGCCCTCACGAACGGCGCGGCGCGCGCGTCGAGCGCGAGGACGAGGCGGCGGGACTCGCCGAGGAGCGCGCGCAAGAGCGTCGTGAGCCGGCTCACGAGCGCGTTCAGATCGACCGGCTGCGGCTGCATCATCTGCCGGCGCCCGACGGCGAGGAGGTCGCGCGTGAGCTCGGTCGCGCGCGCCGCGGCGTGGGCGATGTCGCCGAGGGCGCGCGGCCGGTCGGCCTCGGGGAGCGCCTCGTCGCCGTCGATGAGCATCGCGACGTTGGCCTGGATGACGGTGAGGAGGTTGTTGAAGTCGTGCGCCACGCCGCCCGCGAGCCGCCCCACGGTCTCGAGGCGGCGGGCCTCGCGGAGCTCGCGCTCGAGGGCCGCGCGGGCCTCGGCCTCGGCGAACTCGCGGCGGTGCTGGTGGTCGAGGGTGACCCGGATGTGGAGCAGGGCCTGCTGCACGACGACCGCGGTCAGGACGAGCTGGGCGGTGAGCTCCGCCCAGAAGCGCCACGCCTCGGTGGCGGGGAGCGGCGCCACGCCGAGCGGGTCGGCGAGGAAGATCAGCGCGCCGACGGTGAGCGACGAGACGCCGGCCATGACGAGCGCCCCGCGGAGCGACAGGAGGAAGCCCGCGAGCATGACGACGAGGAGGAAGGAGCCGGGGCCGGTGCCCGTGAAGCCACCCGCGGCGAGGACGGCGAAGCTCGCCTGCACCCACATCGTGACGACGGCGAGGCCAGCGGCGACCTGGAGGTAGCCGCGCCAGAGGAAGCGGTTCGCGACGAAGTTGATGACGACGAGGATCGGGTAGTTGACGCCGCTCGGGGCGGCGCCACCGGCGAGCCAGACGCCGACGAGGGGCACGAGCACCAGGAACGCGACGAGGTGGAGGCGGTTCAGGATCCGCGCGAGCCGCGGGCGATCGCCATCACCGGCGCCGTAGATCGCGATGGGCCCGCGCCACCAGCGGAGGAGCAGCGAGCGCGGCGCGGCCGACGGGGCTCCGCCGTCCCCTCCGAGGCCGTCGGTGGGCTCGCGATCGACGCGCTTTTCCTGCATGCCGGCAGTCTACCGCCGCCCTGGCGCGGACGCGATAGCAGGCGAGCGAGACGACGCGACGCGGTCAGCGCTTGAAGAGCTCCTCGAGGCGCCGGCGCGCGGCGTCGGCGGGGCTCTCGGCGGCGGGGACGCCGGCCGGAGCGGCGCGATCGAGGGCGAGGCGGAACCAGCCGCAGAAGTTGCCGCGGTCCTTCTCGAGGACGCGGTCGGCGCTCGGCTCGCGGCAGGCGTTGTCGGACGCCTCGTCGTAGAAGGCGCACGCGCGGCAGCACCGGATGTCGGCGTCGCAGGCGTCGCACGTCTCGCTGCGACCGACGGGATCGGCCGGGTCGAGGTCGAGCGCGGCGCCACAGGACCAGCACGTGGGGCGAGAGGCCGTCATGCGGCGAGGATAGCAGAGGCGGCGCGTCACCGCTCCACGTGGAGCGCGGTTCATCCAGCGGGTGGCGCGCTCGCGGCGCGCGTTCACGCCCTGCCCCGCCTCCCGGGCGGGCGCGCGCGGCTCGGCGCGGCTGGCCCACGGCTTGCTCTCCGTGGGCCCGCGAAGTCCACCCCACGACGCGCGGCAGCGCCGCGCCGCCCCCCACCGAGGAAGTCACCATGCTCCGCCCCCTGTCGCTCATCGCCCTCGCCGCGCTCGTCCCCGCCCTCGCCGCCACCCCGGCGGCCGCCGCGCCCTCGGGCACGGTCGTCGCCTCGGCGCGCGCGAACCACTTCGACGGCGACGACGTCGCCGTGAGCGCCCTCGGTGGGATCGCCGGCCTCGGGTTCGGGCTCCTCGTGGGCGGCGCCGTCGGCGAGGCCGCGGCGGGGTCGTGCGTCGAGCGCGACGACGACACCTCGCTCTTCGGCGACTGCTTCCTCCACGGCGTCGGCGAGACCGTGCTCGGCGCGTCCATCGGCGGCACGCTCGGCGCCGCGGGCGGCGTCTACATGGTCGGCGAGCTCACCGGCCACGACGGCAGCTTCGCCGCGACGCTCGGCGGCTCCTCCCTCGGGACGCTCGCCGGCTTCGGGTTCATCGCGCTCGCCGGCGACGTCGACGACGACGTCCAGAGCGGGATCCTGACCGGTCTCGGCCTCGCGCTGCCCGTCGCCGGCGCGCTCGTCGCCTACGGCCTCTCGAACGACCCGCACGACGACGACACCGGCGTCACGAGCGGCGCGCTCCTCGACCTGTCGCGCGACGGCCACCTCCGGCTCGCCGTCCCGGCGGTGGGGCTCAGCCTCCCGCGCGAGGGTGAGGTCGTCGTGGCGCTGCCGCTCCTCGGCGGCGCCATCTGACGGGCTAGAGCGCCGACCATGAGTCCGGACCGAGCACGGGCGCTTGCGCGTCGTGCCTGGCAAGGCGGGAGGAGGAGGCGTGCTGGCGGCACGCCGACGACGACCAACGCTGCCAGGCGCGATGCGCGAGCGGTCGGGCGACGGGAGGACTCATGGTCGGCGCTCTAGCAGCGCTCGGGGAAATTCTCCCGTCGCCAGGCTTGCTCTTGTGGTCTCAGGCGGCTCCGCTCGTCGGTCACGTACCTCGGGTACGCTCCCGCCTCGCGTAGCCACCTGCGACCACGACGCCGCGCCTGGCTCGGTCCGAATTTCCCCGAGCGCTGCTAGGGCGTGCAGGTCGTCGGCAGCGGCTCGGCGCCCGCGAGCCCGGCCGCGAAGGTCGTGGCGATCCGCGCCGGCGTGAAGCCCTCGGCGAGCGAGCCGACCCAGACCTGACCGTTGTAGCCGGTGGTCGTGAAGTGGGCGCGGACGACGACGCGATCGGTGTCGTCGAGGGCGATGGCCGCGCTCGCGTCGCTCCAGGGCTGGTCCTCGACGTGCGGGCCGGCCGGGATCCGGCGCGCGGCGAGCGTGCCGTCCTGCCGGACGACCTCCCACCAGTCGGCGTAGGTCTGGCAGTCGACGTCGTCGCTCGCGATGGTCACGTGGAAGACGGCGCCGTCCGCGCTCGTGGCGATGGTCAGGCCCACGACGTCGGCGGTCGGCGGCGTCGCCGGGTCGAGCGCGCCCGTGCTGCCGTCGAACTCGGGCTCGATGCCGACGCAGACGTCGTCGTCGCTCGCCCACGTGCCACCGAGCGCGGTGCACGCCGCGCGCGCGCCGTCGTCGGCGGTCGCCTGGCCGTCCGGGGTGCCGTTCGTGGCGTCCGTGTACTCGGGGTGTGGCGTCGGGCTCGAGGTGCAGCCAGAGGCCGCGAGGATCGCCAGCGCCGCGAAGAATCGGGAGAGGGTGCGCATCACGCCCCGAGGGTAGCGCGCGCGGCCGCTCGGTGAAAGCCCCGGGTGGACGAACAGGCCGAAGATCCCGATGGAAAGCGGATCGTCAGCGCTCACGCGGCTGGAGCGCGGGCGCCGTCCACGCGCCGTCGCCGTCGACGTCCACGTCGATGGGGTTCGTCATCGCGAAGGGGCGCTCGCCGATGTACGGGCGCATCTGCGTGTCGCCCTCGACCTCGACGGTCACCCACGCGTCCGCGGCCGGCGTGACCGCGATGACCTCGTCGAAGCGCACGCCCTGGTTGCCCGGGAGCGGCACCTTCTTGGGCGCGGCCACCGGCCGCTCCGCCACGACGACGCCGTTCACGCGGACGCGCACGACGTCGGCGTCCATCCAGCTCGGCGCCTCGACGACCACGTGCAGCGCGAGCGCGCCGTCGGCGTCGACCCCGACGAGATCGCCGAGCTCGGCGCCGGTCGGCGTCTCGACGCGGAGGAACGGGCCGCAGGAGATGAAGGCGTGGCGCGCGCGGAACGGCGCGACGAGGGCCTCGGGGTCGTCGGCGACGGCGGCGCGATCGACGTGCACCCACGTGCGCGGGACGCCGATCTGGTGGTCCCAGGCGTGGGTGTCGGAGCCGGTCGAGAGCGTCTTCTTGTAGCCGTGGTCGTTCATGGCGACCCAGTCGGCGAGGGCGAGGGCGTTGCGCTCGTCGTCGAGGCACGTCCCGTTGAAGACCTCGAGCAGGTCCCAGTCGTCGGTCCAGCGGTCGGGGCGGGCGACGGCCTCGTCGCGCACGGCGTCGTAGCCGATGGCGTCGAAGTACGCCTGGAACGAGCTCCCGCGCGGGTGGTTCACCTGGATGAGCACGTCGCCGGCGTGCTGCGAGCGCATCGCGTCGAAGAGCTCGGTGCCGGCGCGGCCGTGCTCGTAGACGGCGCCCCAGCTGAGGCCGTCGGGGTCGTACTCGAGCGGGAAGGCGTTGAAGTGGCCGTACTCGAAGGTCGTGACCTCCTGCCCGTCGACGGGGGTCGTGAGGAGGTCGACGCCGAGGGTCTCGGGGAGGTCGCCGGCGTGCCCGACGAAGGCGTGGTCGGACAGCACGGGCAGGTCGAGCTCGCTCGCGGCGGCCTGGCGCACGCGCTGCTCGTAGGTCACGTCGCTGTCCTGGCTCCACCGCGCGTGGATGTGCGGGTCGACGGCCGACCAGCCGCTCGTGTCGACGGCGCGGGTGATGGTGAGGACGAGCGGCGTGTCGGCGCCCTCGGTGACGGTGAAGTCGAGGTCGTCCATCTCGTAGCTCGGGCCGCGCATGGCGGTCGCGTGGTAGTCGCCGGCGGGGAGCGCGAGGCGGCGGGTCTCGCCGGGGACGAGCCACAGGGCGAGGCGGCCGGTGGCCCAGACGTCGCGGCCGAGCTCGAGCTCGCTCGGGATGACGGGGACGCGCGTGCCGGCGCGGGTCGTGACGTCGACGCGGGCGGCGACGGGGGCGCCCGTGCCGTCGACGACCTGCACGACGGCGACGCCGCTCGCTGGGGCGGTCAGGGCGAGGACGTCCGCGCCTTCGCCGGCGACGGTGGCGGTGGCCTCGGCGCCGGCGCCGAGCCCGGGGGTGAACACGGTGAAGGCGTAGTCGCCAGCGGGCAGATCGGCGTCGAAGTCGCCCGCGGCGTCGACGGGCACGAGGCCCGCGAGGACGGGGCCGTCGGCGATGGCGACCCAGCTCGGCGGGGCGTCGGGGGCGAGGCCGGAGACGGTGCCGGCGACGGCGGCGCGGGGGGCCGGGGCGCCGACGAGGTCGTCCATGGCGGCGTCGAGGGCGGTCGAGCCGCCGCGCGCGACGACGTAGTCGAGGTGGTAGGCGACGGTGCCGCCGGGGGGGATGAGGCTCCCGTCGTAGGAGAAGACGGTGAGGTTCGAGTAGTCGAAGAGGCCGACGAGGCCGCTCACGGCGGCGTGGACGCCGTAGCTCACGTCCTCGCCGACGCTCGCGACGTAGGGTGGGTTGGTGCCCTGGAGGATCTGGAGGCCGTTGCCCGGGTAGTAGGGGAAGACGCCGTCGCCGGCGTTGGCGATGAGGGTCGGGAGGGTGACGTCGACGGGGGCGTCGTGGTCGTTCTCGAGGGTGATGTCGAGGGCGAGCGCGGGAGAGTCGGGGGCGAGCGTGTAGGTGTAGGTGACGGCGAGATCGGCCTCTTCGGGCTCGAAGATGGCGCGGATGAAGCTGTCGGGCCACGGGTGGTGGGTGGTGCGGCCGGTGACGCGCACGACGGCGTCGCGGCCGGGTCCGCCGGGGTCGACGACGGTGACGGCGTCGGCGCGGAAGGCCTCGAGGTTCCACGCGAGCCAGAGCTCGCCGAAGCGATCGCCGCCGGGGGCGCCGGCGGGGCGGGCGACGTCGGCGTCGATGACGTGGCCGCCGAAGTGGCGGTAGCCGCCGGTGAGGCGGGCGCCCTCGACGATGAAGCGGGCGCGGGCGTTGGCGAGCTTGGCGTCGCCGAGCTTGCCCTCGGCCTTGGGGCCGCCGATGAGCTCGGCGGGGTCGGTGACGATGGCGGCGCGGGCCTCGCCGGCGGGGACGGGGTCGACGAGCGGCGCGGGCGCGGCGGTGTCGGCGGTGGCGTCGCCGGGGAGGGCGTCGGGGCCGATGTTCGCGGAGGTGTCGCCGCCGACGGTGTCCTCGCCGGTGTAGGCGGTGGAGGTGTCGGCGCGCAGGCCGCTGCCAGGCTCGGCGTCGCAGGCGCCGAGGGCGGCCAGGAGCGCGAGCGGGAGCGTGAGGAGGTGACGGTTCATCACGTTTGTGTACGGCGTGTGACAGCGCCGTTTCAAGCGTGTTGCGGCGCGCCGGGGGCGCGCGTCGTCACCGGGGAGGCCGGCGCGGGTCGATCAGAGGCCGATGAGGACGATGATCGTGGTGGCGGCCATCAGGGCGAGCACGAAGAGCATGAGGGATCGCGCGGAGACGGACTCGTCGCCGAGCGAGGGCGCGATGGCGTCGAGGGGCGCGTCGGGTCCGTCGGGCCGCGGCGCGAGGGACGCGTCGGGGGCGACGTGCTCGGCGAAGGCGGCGGCGACGGCCTGCTCGCTGGTGGGGCGCGCGGCGGGAGCCGGCGCGGCGGTGATGGTCGCGGGGGGCGACGTTCTCGGGGGCCGGCGCGGGCGCGGCGACGGCGGGCGCCGGGGTCGGGCGGGCGACGGGCGGCGCGGCGGCGGCCGCGGCGGGGCGCACGATCTCGACGACGGCGCGCTTGACGCCGAGGGAGGCCTTGAGGCCGGCGAACTCGGAGGTGGTGTACTGGCGCGCGGGGCGCTCGCCGACGCTCATGCGGGGATCGGCCTGCTCGCGGACGGGGGCCCGGGTCATGAGGGGGCGGGCGAGCGGGAGCTGGGGATCCTCGTTGACCTTGGTGTACTCGCCGGTGACATCGGGCGAGAGCATGGCGGCGCCGGGGCGCGGCTGTCCGCGGTGGGTCTTGGTGTTGCCCTTGGCGCGGAGGGTGTCGGTGCGGGTCTTGGGGGCCTCGGCGTCGCGGAGGGGCTCGCGGGCGATGTCGCGGGTCATGGGGACGGCGCCGACGAGGCCTGCGCCGCCGCCGATCTCGAGGGTGCCGCCGTCGGTGCCGGCGGAGTAGCGCTCGTAGCCGGCGGGGATGCCGACCTCGACGCGGGTCTCGAGGAGGTGTTTGTCGAGGACGCGGCGGGAGCTGGCGGCGGCGACGCGCTCGCCGGTGTCGAGCTCGCGCCGGAAGCGGCGGGTCTTGAACGACTTCGACGGATCCATGCGACTTCCCCCAGGGCCTACGGCCCGACTCATCCCTCGAGAGAGGGTACGGCGAGAACGGGGATCAGCTGAAGATCTTTCACCACGGGTCGCAGATGGCGCGGATTTGCGGTTCGCGAGGGGCGCGCGGGGCGGGGACGCGGCGGGTTTCACCCGGAGGTAACCGAGGGGCCGGGAAACGCGATCGGGGCGGCGCGTCCGCCAGCTGCGGGGGCGTCAGAGATCGATGAGGCGGTAGGGGGCGCAGTCGAAGTGGAAGTGGTCTTTGTGGCCGGGGTAGGCGGGGCCGAGCATGACGCGGAAGATATCGGGGCGGGCGACGAGCTCTTCGGTGAGGCGGTGGAGGAAGCGGGAGTGGACGCTCCCGACGGCGCCGGTGGCGGACCAGTGGTCCTTGACGGTGACGGTGAAGGCGCGGCGGAGCCGCTTCGGGAGGTCGGCGGGGGCCTTCTCGCCCTTCTTCAACGCCGGGAGCTCGAACCCGGCGACGTCGATGCCGTTCATGAGCCCGTGCTCGGACAAGAGGTTCGGGTACCCGCCGATGCGGCGGCAGTTGTAGACGCCGAGGTGCCGGAGGCGCCGCGGAGCCCGCCCATAGACCTCGACAGCGACGCGGCGGGCGACCTCCTCGAAGGCGGCGAGGCGGGGAGCGAAGCCGACGTAGGTCTTCGCGGGCTTGTCGTAGGGGATCGAGGTCCCGCGGTAGGTGACGAAGTCGAGGTCGGGGCAGGAGGGCTTCTTCTTCGGGTCGATCTCCCGAGAGACCCCATCGAGCCCGTAGCGACCGAGGTCATCGTCGGGAGAGGGAGCGGCGAGCGAGGCGCCGCCGAGGCCGGCCAAGGAGGTCAGCGCGACGACGACGGCGAGCGCGAGGCGAGGAAGGGACAAGAGGGCTCCCGGGCGCGAGGTGGCAGGAGGCCCAAGCGTCGAGGGACAAGACGGATTCCCGAGCGAGCGCCGGGTGAGACAAGGGCGACAGTTCCCGGGGACTGTTCGGATCACCCGAAGGCAACAGTCCCCGGGGACTGTGGATCACCCGGAGGCAACAGTCCCCGGGGACTGTTCGTCGGACCCGAGGTCTCCCCGGGAGGCAACAGCAACCGCCGAAGGCGCCGTGGAGATGTGGGAAACCCGCGGTTCGTCGCCCGCAGGGCGGCGAATCGCAGGGTTTTCCAAGGCGATGTGGGCAACTCGGTGTTCCCCGCCGGCGGCGGGGAACGCCGAGTTGTCCAAGGGGGTGTGGGCGGCCTCGGGGGGAGGCTCGGGGGCAGGCCGCGCAGCGGGCTGTCCCCAGCCTCTCCCCAGGCCGTCCATACCCCCGGCATCGCCGGCATCTCCACGGCGCGGTAGCGCCCCGTCCTCCATCGCACCCGCAGCACCAACACCAGAAGCGCTCGCCCTCCTCTGCTCGACCCGGCGCTGAACGAGCTCCGCCCCGAGCACGCGTCGCGCCGCAGCCTGGTTGTGTGCGCTGCACAACACCCGGCCGTTCTCCGCGACACTCGCCCCGCCGTGGGCCCAGGGCTCCACGTGGTCGAGCGTGAGCCAGCGCGTCTCGCTGCACCGCACACCGGTCGCAGCGTCGACGTGGCTGCACTGGAGCCCGTCCCGCGCGACGATCGCGCGACGATCGGCCTTTGGGAACGCCCGCGACGCCTTCGACGCCGCCGCCGCCTTCCCCTCACGGGGCTTCACCTTCCGCGGTTTCGCGCCCACGCCGAAGCGCTCCTTCACGAGCTTCGCCTCGAGGAGCTCGAGGGCCGCGTCGAGGAGCCCTTCGACCGAGCGGGCCTCCGCGCTCCGGTGGCTCGTGAGCGCCGCGAGCCTCGCGAGCCGGTCGCGGGTCGCGCTGCTGATGGTCACCGTCAGCTTGTGGCGCTCCGCCGAGAGCGGCGCGACCTCCGCGCGGCGTTCCACGCTGCGAGCGCGAGTCGCCGTCTGCTGCGGCGCGGCCACGCTCCTCACGGCAGGAGCGGCCGACGACATCGGCAGCGACGGCGTCGCCACCGCCACACCGCGCGACGGCGCAGGCAGCTTCCGGACAGACGGCGCCACGTCCGGCCGCGGGAACCGCGTCGCCAGGAGCGCCTCGATCTCGCGCTTCGACTTGCCGCACGCGGCGCCGATGAGCTCCCGCGCGTTCTCGTCCGTCAGCTTCGCCGCGAGGAGCACGACCCCCGCGAGGTGCAGGCGTCCCGCCCGCACCCGGTCGAGCAGGAGCGGGAACCGCCGCGCCGCCCGCGCGGCCTGGATCTTCTTCGCCGCTTCTCCCTCGGACCAGTTGAGCTCCCCGAGGCAGTACGCGAAGAGCGAGCCGAACGGCTTCTCGGTCCAGGCGTCGGTGCGGTCGACCTCGCCGAGCAGGCTCAAGACCTCGGCCGTCTTCTCGAAGGACGCCGCCGCGTGGCGGCCGAGCTCGGCGAGGAGCGCCCGGGGCCTCGCGGCGTCGGGGCTGAAGGGCTGCGCGGCAGCGCCAGGCTTGGCCTGCGGCGAGGTGACGACGAGGGCGGGCGGCGGCGTCAGGGCGGCGTTCATGGGGGTCCGTGCTCCGGGCTCTCCGTGGGTGGAATTCCCTTATAACACGGGGTCTTTTGCGACGATCTCGCCCCTCCAGGACGCTCCAGGTTCGACGAACGCCCCCTCATCCACCTCGCGCGGTGGCTTGACCCCGATCAGCGCGATAGACGGCTTCGTGGGGCTCACCTCGGCCATTCTGGCGGAGATCCGGCTATTCGGCGGGTCGTTGGCCGGAGACCCGTCAAGCGAAAAGTGACGTGGATCTCGAATTGTTCGGCCGGGTCCAGGCCTCCGTGGGCGCCGTGGAGATGCCGCCGGGCGCTGCGCCCCGCGCCCCGCGGCGGTGGTGGACGGCCTGGGGACAGGCTGGGGTCGCAGGGGCCCGCCCCCGCGACCCCCGAGCCTGCCCCCGAGGCCGCCCACACCCCCTTGGACAACTCGGCGTTCCCCGCCGCCGGCGGGGAACACCGAGTTGCCCACATCGCCTTGGAAAACCTCGGGTCTGGGCGGCTCGCGCCGCCCAGACCCGAGGTTTCCCACATCTCCACGGCGCCTGCGGCTGCTGGTTTTCCTTGGGTTTTCTGCGGATCTGCCCGGCGGCCGCTTACATTTCGTTACATTCCAGTCCCCGGGGACTGTCGCGTGAACGGCGTTCACGCCCCTCAGTTGATCGTGAACCCTCCGTCCACCGCGATGGTCTGGCCTGTTACGAAGCTCGCCTCGTTGGAGGCCAGGAAGACCGCGATGCCCGCTATCTCCTCGGGCTGGCCGATGCGCTGCATGGCCGTTCGGTCCGTCACTTGCCTCGCCAGGGCCTTGTCCTTCGCGAAGACCGCCGCGAGCTTCGTGTCTACCAGGCCCGGCGCGATGGCGTTCACCCGGATGCCCGCCCCGCCCAGCTCCTGCGCCAGGGTCTGCGTCATCGAGATGAGCGCCGCCTTCGTCATCCCGTACACCCCCTGGAGAGGGGCCGCCCTCATCCCCAGGATGCTCGCCGTGTTGATGATGCTGCCCTGACGCTTCTCCGCGATGAGGCGCTTCGCCACCGCCACCGAGAGCCGCCAGGCCCCCTTCAGGTTCACCTCGAAGGTCTTGTCGAAAGCCTCCTCACTGATCGCCAGCGTCGGCCCGAAGAACGGGTTCGTCCCCGCGTTGTTCACCAGCACGTCCACCGGCCCCCGCTCCGCGAAGGCCCAGTCCACCAGCGCCTTGCAGTCCTCCGCCTTCCCCACGTGGCACGCCCTCGCGTGAGCCTTGCCGGCGTGAACGGCGTTCACTTCGGCCGCCGCCGCCTCCACCGCCTCCACCTTCCGCGAGCAGAGGATCACCTCCGCCCCCTCCGCCGCCATCGCCTTCGCCATCGCGAGCCCGATGCCCCGGCTCGCCCCCGTGATGATCGCCCGCTTGCCCTCGAGCCTCGTCCCCATGTCCGCCTCCTCGCGCTCTCGCGCAGCCCGCGCCGACGTTAGTGGCCCCCGCCCGCGCGCGCAATCCCGCCCCTCCCTCGCGGCGCCTCCTTGCCGTCCCCGCCGCCTCGTGGTCCTCTCGGGAGGCCGCGCCGCCGCCGCAGCGCGCCCCCTGACCGACGAGGAGCCGACCATGCCGAAGACCCTCTCCCCGGACGCGCTCGCCGCCGCCCTGAAGGAGCTCCCGGGCTGGCGCCAGGACGGCGACCGCATCGCCCGCGAGTTCGAGTTCGACGACTTCGTCGCCGCCTTCGGCTTCATGACCCGCGTCGCCCTCCACGCCGAGAAGATGAACCACCACCCCGACTGGTCGAACGTCTACAAGACCGTCCGCGTCACCCTCCAGACCCACGACGCGAAGCCCTCCCCCGGCGTCACCGAGCTCGACCTCGAGCTCGCCCGGATCATGGGGTCCCTCGCCTGAGCCCCCGCCGCCCCATGGCAAGGGGGCCCCGGCTCCTCCCGCTCGCCGCCGCCCTCACGCTCGCCCTCGTCACCCTCGCCCCGCTCGCGGCCCGCGCCGCCGCGGCGAGCGACGACGAGGTCCGCCGCGTCACGCGCGAGGTCCTCTCCGACCCCGAGTATCAGCAGGCCCCGAAGCGCGAGGCCCCCCGCGAGACCACGACGCGCCGCACCCGCCCCGCGGGCCGCGGCGTGCGCTCCGGGATCTCACCCGGCAAGGCCCCCGCGGCCGGCGGCGGCGACGTCGCCATGGTCGTCCTCGTCATCGCCGGCATCGCCCTCGTCCTCGCCATCGGCGGCGCCGTCCTCGGCACCTTCCAGCGCAGCCGCGCGAGCCGCGCGAGCCGGAGGCTCTCCCCCGAGATCGTCGCGCCCGAGGCCCGCGCCGCCGCCATCGACCTCCTCCCCGCCTCGCTCGCCGCCGCCCGCCGCCTCGCCGCCGAGGGACGCTACGACGAGGCCGTCCACGCCCTCCTCCGCGGCGCCATCGACACCGTCGCCGTCATCGGCCGCCTCGCCCTCACCGCCGCCATGACGAGCCGCGAGGTGCAGCGCGGCGCCACCCTCGCCCCCGCCGAGGGCACCGCCTTCGGCGACCTCGTCCTCGCCGTCGAGCGCTCCCTCTTCGGCGCCGAGGACGTCGGCCCCGCCGAGTTCGAGCACTGCGTCGACGCCTTCAACCTGCTCGAGGCGCGGCTCCGCGGATGAGCACCGCCCTCCCCGAGCCGCCCGACCAGGCGCCGAGCACGACCGACGACGCGGGCGTCGGCCCCGTCACCGCCGGCGTCGTCGCCGCGGAGCGCCTGACGGCCGCCCCCGAGCGCTACTTCCGCCGCCGCGTCGCCATCGGGCTCGCCGTCGCCGGCGCGATCTCGCTGCTCGCGACCATCCTGCTCCCGCTCATGTCGGGCGACACGCCCACCGAGACGCGCGGCCCGAACGCCTACTCGAAGGCCGCCATCGGGCACCACGCCTTCGTCCGCATCATGAACGAGCTCGACCTCCCGACCGTCGTGAGCCGCTATCGCTCCGGCGAGAAGGTCGCGCCGGGCCAGGTCCTCATGGTGGCCGAGCCCTACAGCTACGAGGACGCCGAGCTCGAGGACATGCTCGTCACCGCCCTCGGCCGCGACGCGCGCGTGCTCCTCGTGCTCCCGAAGTGGGAGCCGCCGCTGAGCGAGCTCGACCTCGGCGACCTCGTCGGCGACGGCCCCGACGACGACCCCGGGGCCGACGACGACGGCGGCGACGACGACCTCCCCGTGACCCTCCCCTTCCCCCTCCCCGCCGAGCGCCCGCCCGAGGCCCCCGCGCTCGTGCCGCTCGCCGAGGTCGAGCGCGTCGTGCGCGTCGCCGCGAGCGCCGCCGAGCGCTTCGAGGGCACCCCGGTCGCGCGCGGCGACGACCCCGTCGCCCGCGGGGCAGCCGGCGAGGCCGCCGAGTGGGTCGCCGACTTCCCCCTCGGCGAGGGCCCGTCGCTCGAGAACCCGCAGACGCTCGTCCCCGGCGCGACCGACCTCGAGGTCGTCGTGATGGACGAGAAGGGCGGCGGGCTCCTCGTCGCCGCCTTCCCGGGCACGAACCTCTACCTCCTCGCGGACCCCGACCTCCTCAACACGATGGGGCTCGGCCGCGGCGACAACGCCGTCGCCCTCTACCACACGCTCGTCGACGGCCTCGGCGCGACCGGGCTCGTCGTCGACGAGGTCGTCCACGGCTTCAAGAAGCCGACGTCGCTCTGGACGGAGCTCGTCACGTTCCCGCTGGTGCTCCTGACGGTCCACCTTCTCGGGCTCCTCGCGCTCGCGCTCTGGGCGGCGATGGCGCGCTTCGGCCGGCCGCGCGCGTTCCCGCCGCGGGTCGCGCCGGGCACGGCCACGCTCATCGACAACACCGCGACCCTCCTCGGGCTCGGCGGCCACACGGGCCACGCGCTCCACGAGTACTGGCGCAGCACGCTGCGGGCGCTCGAGCGGGCGTTCGCCGTGCCGTCGCGGGCCGCGAGCGGCGGCCGGCTCGAGGCGCTGCAGCGGCTCGCCGAGCAGCGCGGCGTCGCGGAGGACGTGGTCGACCTCGCGGCGCGCGTCGCCGGGTTCGGCAAGAAGAAGGGAGACACGCGCCGGGCGCTCGCGCTGGCGCGGCGGATCCACCGGTTCCGACGGGAGATGCTGGATGGACATCACGGACGTTAGGGCCCTCACGGACGGGCTGAAGACGCAGATCGCGCGCGTGGTCGTCGGCCAGGAGGCCGTCGTCGAGGCGCTCCTCGTGGCGCTGCTCTCCGAGGGGCACGTGCTCCTCGAGGGGCCGCCGGGCACGGCGAAGACGCTGCTCGCGCGCGCCTTCTCGGCCTGCCTGGCGCTCCGCTTCAACCGGATCCAGTTCACCCCGGATCTCATGCCGGGCGACGTGATCGGGACGAACCTCTTCAACTTCCAGACGAGCCAGTTCACGCTCACGCAGGGGCCGATCTTCACGGACTTCCTGCTCGCCGACGAGATCAACCGGACGCCCCCGAAGACGCAGTCCGCGCTCCTCCAGGCGATGCAGGAGCGCGCGGTCACCATCGACGGCAAGACCTACGCGCTGCCCGCGGGCTTCCTCGTCGTGGCGACCCAGAACCCCATCGAGCAGGAGGGGACCTACCCGCTCCCCGAGGCGCAGCTCGATCGCTTCCTGCTGAAGGTCGTCGTGCCCTACCCGAGCGCCGACGAGGAGCGCCGCATCGTGCGCCTCCACGGCCACCGGACGGCGATGCCGAAGCTCGAGAGCTACGGCATCGAGGCGGTCGCGACGCTCGCCGAGCTCACGGCGGCCCGGGCGCTCGTCGCGGAGCTCCAGCTCTCCGATCCCATCGCCGACTACATCGTCGCCCTCGTGCGCGCGACGCGCGAGCACCCGTCGCTCATCCACGGCGCCTCGCCGCGCGCGGCGAGCATGCTCGCGACCGCGTCGCGCGCCCTCGCGGCCCTCCGCGGGCGGGCGTTCGTCATCCCCGACGACGTGAAGGAGCTCTTCCTGCCGGCGATGCAGCACCGCGTGATCCTCGCCCCGGGCGCCGAGGTCGAGGGGCTCACGAGCCGCGCCGTGCTCGAGCAGGTCATCGCGAGCGTGCCGGCCCCCAGGTAGGCGCGTCGCCGCCCGGTCCGGCCGACGACGCCGTCCCCGCGCGGCCGGTTACGAAAACTCACCGACCCGGCGCAATCGCTTCAAGCCATCGCCCGAACCACCCGATCTCCCCCTTGGCGCCGTCGGTCTCCCTCGCGCGGCGCTCCGGTGGTAGACGATGGCGACACCGACCCGACGCGCGACGAAGCCCCCGCCCGAGCCCGAGGTGGGCGCGTTCCTGCGCGCCTTCTTCGAGCAGAGCGCGCGCCCCCTCGTCCTCGTCGGGCGCCACGCCATCCTCGCCGCCAACTCCGCGGCCGCCGGCGCCCTCGGCTACGAGACCCCGCGCGCCCTCGAGGGGCGCCGCCCCGAGGCCCTCCTCGGCATCGGCGGCCTCCACCACATCCGCCGCGACCCCGACCCCACGCGCCGCCGCCGCCTCGCCCTCGACAACGCCGACGGCGAGACCGTCGAGGTCCTCGCCACCGTCACCCCCGCCGCCGCCCCCGGCGCCCCGGCGTGGATGGTCTCCTGGCAGGAGATCCCGACCGAGGTCTCCGCCCAGCTCGTCGAGTCCCTCCCCGCCCTCTGGTTCCGCTTCGACCGCGACGGGCGCGTCCTCGACTTCCACGCGCCCCCCGGCGTCGCGGCCCTCGCGGTCAGCGATCACGTCGCCGGCGCGCGGATCCTCGACACCTGGCCCGCCGATCTCGCCGAGGGCACCCTCCTCCGCGTCCGCGCCGCCATCGCCACCGGCGAGCCCCAGGTCCACGACCAGGAGCTCGTCCTCGACGGCGCCACGCGCTGGTTCCACTGCCGCATCGTGCCCTCCGGCGTCGACGAGGCCACCGCCGTCTTCACCGACATCACCGAGCGCAAGGCCACCGAGCACAGCCTCACCGTGGCCCGCGACCACGCCATCGCCCTCGCCGCCGAGCGCGCGCGCTTCGTCGCCACCATGAGCCACGAGGTCCGGACCCCCATCAACGGGATCCTCGGCATGACCGAGCTCCTCCTCGACAGCGAGCTCAACGACGAGCAGCGGAGCTACCTCGACATGCTCCAGCGCGCGGGGCGCACCCTGCTCTCCGCGGTCAACAACGTCCTCGACTACTCCCGCATCGAGGCCGGCCACCTCGACCTCGACGAGGTCGCCTTCTCCCCGCGCGAGCTCGCCGAGAACGTCGTCGCCATCGTCTGCGAGCAGGCCCACGCACGCGGCGTCGAGCTCACCGCCGTCATCGACAACGACGTCCCGCGCTCGGTCGTCGGCGACCCGACCCGCCTCGGCCAGGTCCTCACGAACCTCGTCGGCAACGCCGTCAAGTTCACCCTCGAGGGCGAGGTCATCGTGCGCGTCACCTGCCGCGGCAGCGCCATCGGCCGCCCGCAGCTCATCGTGCACGTCATCGACACCGGCATCGGCATCGACGAGGCCGGCCTCTCCCGCATCTTCGAGCCCTTCGTGCAGGCCGACGGCTCCACGACCCGTCGCTTCGGCGGCGCCGGCCTCGGCCTCGCGATCTCGCGCCGCGTCACCGAGGCCATGGGCGGCCGCGTCTGGGCCGAGAGCGAGGTCGGGCGCGGCTCCGTCTTCACCCTCGCCGTCCCCGTCGGCGTCCCCGAGGGCATCACCCGCCGCGTCGCCGCCGTCTCCGCCTCCCACGCGCCGCAGCTCCGCGGCCGCGCCCTCCTCGTCGCCGCCTCGCAGGGCCTCGGCGCGCAGCTCCGGAACGAGCTCCTGCAGCTCCGCCAGGACGTCGTCGTCGCCGCCGATCTCGCCAGCGCCCGCGCCGCCCTCGCGACGCCCGGCGAGCCCTGGACGATGGTGCTCGTCGGCGTCAACGGCGCCACCCCCGCCGAGCTCGAGGCGTACCGCCGGCTCGCCGAGGAGCGCGGCCTCCCGACCGCGGTCCTCGCCCCCTTCGGCGTCCGGTCGCTCGCGCAGAAGGCGCGCAGCGCGGGCTTCGCCCACGTCGTCACGCGGCCGACCCGCCAGGCGACGATCGTGCAGCTCGTCGAGGAGCTCCAGCTCTCGCAGGTGGCCTCCGCCGCGAGCTGAACGCGCCGCCCACGCGACGGCCTTGTCGCGCGGGCGGGGATCGGGTTCACTACGGCGGTGTATCCCTCGCGTCGGGCCATCGTCATCATCGCCTTCGGAGCGGCCCTCGCGGTGCTCCCGGTGCTGCTCGGCGGCGGCCTCTGGCTCCTCTGGCTCTTCGCCTGGTGCCTCTTCCTCCTGCTCTTCGCGTTCGACGCCGTGATGAGCCCGCGCCGGAGCGATCTCGACGTCACCGTCGACCACGCCGGCACCCTCTTCGTCGGCGAGCCCGAGCGCGTCGCCGTCCGCGTCGCCCTCCGCGGCGACGGCCGCGCCACCGCCCTCGCCAAGCTCGACACCCGCGGCGACCTCGCCGCGAGCGACGCCCGCCGCGTGCGCCTCTCCCGCGAGCCCGTGGAGGTCGGCTTCGAGCTCACCCCGACCCGCCGCGGCCAGGCCGTCGTCGACTCGCTCTGGTGGCGCTGGAGCGGCCCCTTCGGGCTCGTCGACCGCGTGACCCGCCACCCCCTCGAGCGCGTCGTCGAGGCCGTCCCGAACCTGCGCGTCGTGCGGCGCGAGGCCGTGCAGTTCGCGAGCTCCCAGGAGTACCGCGCCGGCCTCCGCATCGAGCGCTGGGCAGGCGACGGCTCCGAGTTCGACTCGCTCCGCGAGTTCATGCCCGGCCTCGACCACCGCACCATCGACTGGAAGTCCTCGGCGCGCCACGCGAAGCTCCTGTCGCGCCAGTTCCGCGCCGAGCGGAACCGCCAGATCGTCGTCGCCATCGACGCGGGCCACCTCATGGCCGAGCCCCTCGGCGGCCTCCCGCGCCTCGACCACGCGATCCACGCCGGTCTCCTCCTCGCCTACTTCAGCGCCCGCGCCGGCGATCGCGTCGGCTTCTACAGCTTCGACGAGCGCCCCCAGGGCTTCTCCGAGCCGCGCACCGGCATGTCCGCCTTCCGCGCGGCGCTCAAGCTCTCCGGCGGCATCGGCTACTCCGAGGGCGAGACGAACTTCACGCTCGGCCTGACCGAGCTCATGCAGCGCCTGAACCGCCGCTCGCTCGTCGTCGTCATGACCGACTTCGTCGACTCCGTCACGGCCTCGCTCATGGTCGAGAACCTGACGCGCCTCGGGCGCCGGCACCTCGTCGTCTTCGTGTCGATCCGCGACCCCGGCCTCGACGAGCTCGCCGCCGCCGAGCCCCGCGCCCTCCTCGGGCTCCACCGCGCCGTCGTCGCCGACTCCCTCGTGCGCGAGCGCGAGCTCGTCCTGACGCACCTCCGGCGGCTCGGGATCTTCTGCATCGACGCCGCCCCGAGCGAGGTCGGCGTCGAGCTCCTGAACCGCTACCTCGCCATCAAGCGGCGCGAGCTCATCTAGCATTCCTCGGAGCGAGATGGCCCAGTTCACCCTCAAGTCCTTCGAGTTCCGGCGCGAGCGCGAGGCGCAGTGGCGCGAGCTCGAGCAGCTCGTCGATCGCGTCGAGGGGCGCGGCCTCGGCGCGCTCTCGGCCGAGGAGCTCCACCGCCTGCCGAGCCTCTACCGCGCGGCGCTCTCGTCGCTCTCGGTCGCGCGCGCCATCTCCCTCGACAAGAACGTCATCACCTACCTCGAGGGGCTCTCGGCGCGAGCGTACTTCGCGGTCTACTGCCGCAAGCGCTACCTCGGCGCCACCGTCGCCTCCTTCTTCGCGGCCACGTTCCCGGCGCTCCTCCGGCGGATCCGCGGCGCCTTCGCGCTGTCCTGCGGCCTCCTCGTCCTCGGCGCCGTCTCCGGCTACGCGCTCACGAGCGCCGAGCCCGACCGCTTCTACACCTTCGTGAGCGCGGACATGGCGAGCGGGCGCACCCCCTCCGCCTCGAAGGAGAAGCTCGAGGAGGCCCTCTACGGCGACGGCAGCGACGCCACCGCGACCCTCACGAACTTCGCGGCGTTCCTGTTCACGCACAACGCCAAGATCGGCCTCATGTGCTTCGCGCTGGGCTTCCTCGCGGGCGTCCCCGTGATGCTCCTCCTCTTCATCAACGGCGCGACGCTCGGCGCGATGTGGGCGGTCTACGCCGCGCACGACCTCGGGCTCGAGTTCTTCACCTGGGTCGCCCCGCACGGCGTGACCGAGCTCCTCGCGGTCGCCGTGTGCGGCGCCGCCGGGCTCTCGCTCGGCTACGGCCTCGTCTTCCCGGGGCGCCACCGGCGGCTCGAGAACCTCGCGGCGCGCGGGCGCGAGGCCGGCGCGCTCGCCATCGGCGCGGTCTTCATGTTCTTCGTGGCCGCGCTCATCGAGGGCTTCTTCCGGCAGCTCGTGCAGTCGCTCGAGGTGCGCGCGCTGGTCGCCTCGGCGACGGCCATCCTCTGGACGGCCTACTTCGCGCTCGCCGGCCGCGGTCGCAGCGTCGGGCGGGACGTGGCGCTCGTCGCCGAGCCGGACCTCGAGGGGGCGCCCTCGTGAGCGGCTCGCAGCAGCTCGCGATGGGCGATCGGCGGCTCCTCCTCGAGACGCCCGAGAACGTGCCGCTCGTGTTCGAGCTCGCGAGCGCGGGGAGCCGGATCCTCGCGATCTTCATCGACTTCGTGCTCATCACCGTCACGGTCACGCTCGTGGTGGTCATCACGAGCGCGCTCATCGGCGCCGACGCGCTCCGCGAGGAGGCCGGCGACGGCGAGCTCCTGCTCGACGCGGTCCGCACGCTCGCGATCTTCTTCATCTGGAACTTCTACTTCATCGCGACGGAGCTCCGCTGGCAGGGGCGCACGCTCGGCAAGCGCGTCGTGGGGCTCCGCGTCATCGCGCGCGACGGCGGCCCGCTCTCGTCCGGGCTCGTTTTCGCGCGCAACCTCACGCGCGACCTCGAGATGCTGCTGCCGCTCGCGGCCATCGTGAACCCGGGGGTGGTCGGCGGCGACGACTCGCCGGTCGGGCTCGTGCTCGCCTGGGTGTGGCTCGGGATCATGGCGTTCATGCCGCTCTTCAACCGCTACCGCGCGCGCGTCGGCGACCTCCTCGCCGGGACGCTCGTCGTGGTCGCGCCGAAGCAGCGCCTCCTCGAGGACCTCGTCGCGGAGGAGCAGGCCGCCCGCGAGCTCGCGCGCGACGAGGGCGGGCTCGGCTTCACCCAGGAGCAGCTCGATCTCTACGGGATCCACGAGCTCCAGATCCTCGAGGACGTGCTCCGGCGCTACCCCGCCAACATCGACCACGACCTCCTCGAGACCATCGCGTACAAGATCCGCACGAAGATCGGCTGGGAGCCGCCCCCCGGGCGGCGCGTCGAGGCCTACGAGTTCCTGCGCGGCTTCTACGCGGCGCAGCGCGGGCGCCTCGAGCACAAGCTGCTCTTCGGCAAGCGCCAGGAGCGGAAGGTGCGCTGAGGATGGGCGCTACGGGGTCTTCGTGAGGCCGCGCGCCACGCGGAAGCCCTGCGCGTAGGTCGCGATGCCGGGCTCGAGCTCGGCGCGGCTCGCCGTGCGGCAGCTCTCGGGGTTGGAGTCGTAGGTGCCGCCACGGACGGCGCGGGAGCCGGCGAAGCCGCCCTCGGGATCGGTGTCGGGGAGCGTGTCGTACGCGCGGCGGTCGTCGTGGCACCACTCCGAGGCGTTGCCGTTCATGTCGAAGAGGCCCCACGCGTTCGCCTGCCGCTGCCCGACCGGGTGGAGGGCGTTGTCGGAGTTGCCGCAGTACCAGCCGAAGGGGTCGAGCGAGGGCTCGTCGCAGAAGCCGCCGGTCGTGACGCCGCCGCCCGGGAAGGCGCTCGTCGTGCCGGCGCGCGCGGCGTACTCCCACTCGGCCTCGAGCGGCAGGCGGTAACCCTCGCAGGCGTAGGGATCGCCGGCGGCCGTGCACTTCAGCGTGAAGTCGGCGAGGGTGCCGCTGCAGTCGTAGCAGCGGTCGAGCCCGTCGCGGTCGGACAGGGCGTTGCAGTACGACGCCGCCTCCATCCAGCGCACCTTGTCGATGGGGCAGGTCGTACACGCGGGCTCGGCGGTGCCGTTGTCGTAGCCCATGAGGGCGGCGAAGTCGGCGCGCGTGACCTCGGTCGCGGCGAGGCAGAAGGCGCGCGTGAGGGTGACCGTGCGCTGGAGCTCGTCCTGCTCGCGGCCGACCTCGGTCGCGGGCGAGCCCATGTCGAACGTGCCGGCGGGCACCTCGACGAAGCCCTCGGGGCAGGCCGCGCGCTGGTCGACGCAGGCCCCCTCGACGCAGAGGAACCCGGCGTCGCAGGCGGTCTCGGGGCAGGGAGCGGCGACGCCGCCGTCGTCGCCGCACGCGGGGAGCGCGGCGAGGGCGAGGAGGGCGACGGAGAGCGCGAGCCGGGGGGCGAAGGACGCGAGCGGGAGCGACATGGGGGCCTCCTGTCTGCTCCGGGCTTGGCACCGGCCGCGGCGGGTGTCAAGCCGCGTCGTCGTGGGCGTTGCCGCGAGGCGGCGCGCGATGCCATGGTGCGTGCGTGACCTGCGGCGAGGAGTGGGCGGAATGGCGCAGCGGTTTTCGACGTGGCTCGGTGTGGCGGCGCTGCTGCTCGGCGGCGCGCTCGGGGCGTGCGGGGACGGCGCGGCCGTCGAGGCGCCGGCGGACGCGGTCGACGCCGTGGACGCCCTCGCCGACGTCGGCGCGGACACGCTCGTCACGGGCGACGCGGGCGACGCGGACGACACCGCGGACAGCGCCGCGCCGGACGACGCCGACGACACCGCCATCGCCGAGGACAGCGGCGGGGACGACGTCGCCGAGGACACGGCGGGCGAGGACTCGGCGCCGGGCGACGCCGCGGACACGGACACGGACACGGACGCCGTGGAGACCGTCCCGACCGCGGGCTTCGGGGCCATCAGCGGCGACTGCGGGGTCATCGACACGGAGCTCGCCGACCCGGGGCCGACGCTCTTCGTGAACCACATCGACTTCGGCGACGACCCGTACGACGCCGCGGACCTCGACCTCCTGACGGACGGCGGGCAGGCCATCATCGCCGCCGGGAACGCCGGCGGGAGCTCGCTCTACTCCGAGGTCTTCGCCTACGAGCTGCTCGCGCGCTGCGAGCTCGCCACGCTGCTCAAGACGGAGACCACCATCGAGTACGTGGGCGACGGCAAGATCACCGACCTCCTCGTCGAGATCGACGGCGAGAAGGTGGGCGTCAGCGTCACGCGCGCCGTCGCCTTCCCCTTCGACAGCACCTACACCGAGGCGCAGGCGAAGTCGCTCCTCGAGAAGAAGCTCGGCGACATCCTCCTCTCCTCGGGGCACGTCGCCGAGAGCGACCGCTGGGTGAAGCAGATCCTCTCCGTCGTCGCGTACGGCGACCAGCACGCCGCCGCCATCGAGAGCGCCTGGGCGTCCATCGACGCCGCCGTCCGCGCCGACACGATCGTCATCGTCACCGTCTCCGACGGCGACGACGCCTTCCTCTACTGACCCCGGCAGCCCTCCTCGCCGCGCCGCGTCAGGGGAGCCGCAGCGCCACCTTCGCGATGAAGCTGTGGTGCGACGCGACGCCCGTCTCGTCGTCGAGGCGCAGCTCCCAGACGGCGAAGAGGTCGTCCCCGGGCGCGAACGTCCAGCGGAGCCGCGCCTGGAGCGACACGGCGTCCTCGAGGCCGCTCCAGCCGGCGAACATGGCGAGCTCGAGGTCGCGCGTGAGCCCGGACGAGAGCCGGAGGTTCATCGTGGGGGCGACGAACGCGTCGTCGCCTGCGTCCGGGACCGGCAGCGCGATGAACGCGGCCTGCGCGTCGAGCTGCGCGCGCAGCCAGGTCCCGGGGCGCGCCACGAACGAGCCCGTGAGGGTCCACGCGCCGCCGCCGAAGAACGCGCGCCGCTCGACCGAGACCTGCGCCGACACGGCCTCGGTCGTCGGCGTCCCGGCCTCGATCTGCACGCGATCCTGCCGGTGGACCCCGGCGAGGACGGCGTGGTCCGCGCCGAGCGTGAAGTCCTCCTCGACCGTGAGCTCGCCGACGCCGCCGAAGACGCCGAGCCAGTAGCCCGCCTCCCAGTCGAGCTGCGCCCCGGCCTCGCTCGACCAGTCGAGGAGGTCGCTCCCGGGGGCCGTGAGGACGACCGCGCCGGTCGCGGCCAGCGTGAGCGTCTCGATGCCCAGGGCGCCGAGGCGCGGCACGACGGCGAGCTCGCCGTAGGCGTTCTGGATCCCGGTGCGCTCGAAGTAGCCGAGCGCCGGCCGGAGCCTCGGCCCGAACCAGGCGTAGCCGAGGCGCGGGCGCACGAGCTCGCCGCGCCAGCGCACGTCGAGGTGGCCCGCGATGTCGACGACCGCGTCCCGCGCGATGTCGTCGCCCGCGACGGGCGCCGGGTCGTCGATGGTCGTCGCGAGGAACGTGCGGACGAGGAGCGGGTCGCCCTCGTCGCTCCAGGTGCCGTCGACGCCGGCGGCGATGTTGCGGCCGCCGTCGCCCTCGAGCGGCTGCCGCCAGGTCCCCATGACGCCGAGGGCGGAGCCGTTGTCGAAGGCCTGCTGGACGCGCAGCACCGAGTCGAGCCGCCAGGGGACGTCGTGCGCGGGGCGCGTGAGGACGGAGAGCGCGCCGAGCCGGAGGCCGCCCGGCGTGCGCCCGCCGACCTTCACGCCGGCGAGGATGGGGAGCTCGGTCGCCTCGTCCTGCGCGGTGAGGCCGACGGTGCGCGAGTGGAAGAGCGAGGCCCAGCCGCTCTCGCCGAAGTTGAAGAGGTCGCCGTCGCGGAGGAAGAAGTCGCGCTTCTCGGGGAGGAAGAGGTCGAAGCGGTCGAGGTTGGTCGTGACGTCGTCGACCTCGACCTGGGCGAAGTCGGTGTTGAGCGTGAGGGTGCCGGCGAAGCCGCCGCCGAGGTCGGCCTCGACGTCGAGGCCGGCGTCGCCGACGAAGCGCGCGTCCTCGCCGCCGGGCTGGTCGAAGCCGGCGAGCGCCCAGGGGAGGAGGGCCCAGGTGGCGCGCGACGAGGCGGGCCGGGCCCGCGCGAGCACGGCCGGGAGCCCCTCGAGGGCGCCGAGCTGGCTCGCGGCGATGGGCTGGTGGGGCGGCGCGATGAGGGCCCAGTCGTAGGTCGCGTGGAGGCGCGAGTGGTCGCGCGTGAGGTCGAAGCCGCTCACGGGCGGGGCGCTCGCGGGGTCGACGCCGAGGGTGGTCCAGGGGATCCGGAGCTCGGCGGTCCAGCCGCGGTCGGTGCGCGCGACGGCGCCCTCCCAGACGAGGTCGACCTCGATCTGCCAGACGGTGTCCTCGAGGGCGCGGTAGTCCATGCGGCCGCCGGCTGCGTTCAGGACGAAGCCGAGGAGGGCGCGGCGGGAGCGCGTGGGGTCGATCTTCACGCTCACGGCGTCGTCGTCGAAGAGCGCCATGGCGTCGCGCTCGGTGGTGCGCCCGCGGACGGCGGCGGGCTGGCTGTCGTCGCACCAGACGCCGACGTAGAGGGCGTCGTTGTCGGCGAGCAGGCGGAAGGCGGTGTGCTCGACCGGAGCGCCGCGGAGGACCGGGCTCCGCTCGACGAAGTCGTCGAAGGCCGGCGCCTCGCCCCAGACGGCGTCGTCGAGGCGGCCGTCGATGGTGGGCGGGGTCGTCGCGAGCCCGACGCGGGCGGTCTTGGGGGCCGGCCCGGGCCCGGGCGCGAGGCCGGGGCCGGGGTCCGGATCAAGCGCCGGCGCGGGGAGCGGGTCGCCGGCGGGCTCGGCGGCGTGGGCGGCCGGCGCGGCGGCCAGCAGGGCGGCGGAGAGCGCGGACGCGAGCGCGAGCGCGCCCGGTGGCGGTGCGGAGCATGGTGGTCCCTCGGAGATGGCGGCGGAGCGTCGGCGCGAGGACGCGCGCGGCCCAACCGGGGACACGCGAGGGTGGCCGCGTCCCAAAGCCCGGTCTCGGATCAGTCGCGCCGGGACCGCGCCAGCCACGCCGCGACGGCGCGCTCGGGGCTCCGGTCGAGGGCGAGCGCCGCCGCGCGATGGCGCGCGACCGCGACCGGCCGACCGCGGCGCTCGGCGCGGCGCATGCGGCGGAGCGCCCGGAAAGCCGGCCGCCCGATGACCCGCGCGAGGTCGAGCTGCGCCTGGCGGCGCTTCCCGGAGGCGTCGAGCCACTGGCCGATGGGCATCAGCGTCAAGAAGGCCCCGCCCACGGCGAAGGTGTAGACGACGGCGCGCAGGGCCGGCACGCCCGCGGCCTCCACGCCGAGCAGACCGAGGACGGCCGTCGCGAGCGCGCCGACGAGCACGGTCGACCACGAGAGGGGCGCGACGTCCGACAGCGCGCGGTCGATCGCGTCCGCGGACCGCTCGCCGTCGGCGTCGGCACGCGCCGCCGCGTCCTCGATGGCCTCGCCCAACGCGTCCGCGCGCGGCAGCGCGGCGAGGGCCTCCCGCGCGGAGGCGAAGCGATCGCCCGGATCGGGGGCGACGAGCCGCGCGAGCCACCCGCGGAGCGGGCCGAGCTCGGGCAGCGCCGCGCCGACGTCGACGGCGAGTCCGCGGAAGGGCAGGTCGGCGGGGTGCGTCCCCGTCGCGACGTGGAGCAGCGTCACCCCGAGGCCGTACAGGTCCGACCTCGGCGTCGCCCGGCCCTGCAGGAGCTCGGGGGCCATGTAGCCGAAAGTGCCGACGACCGAGCCGAGCTGGCTCTCGCGGGCGAGGCGGTCGCGCACGGAGCCGAAGTCGACGAGGCGAACCTGGCCGTCGTCGGCGAGGATGAGGTTGTCGGGCTTCACGTCGCGGTGGAGGACGGGCGGGTGCAGCTCGTGCAGGTACACGAGGATCTCGAGCACCTGCCGCGCGAGCGTGACGAGCTGGTCGGGCGTCGCGCGCCAGCCCTCGGCCAGGCGCGCCGCGAGCGACCGCCCCGGCGCCAGCTCCTGCACGAGCGCCCAGGTCGGCTCGCCCTCGCCGGGCGCGACGAAGTCGACGTAGCGCGGCACGCCCGGGTGGTCGAGGTGCTTCAGCACGCGCACCTCGCGCTCGAAGAGCTCGACGGCCCGCCAGTGGTCGACCGTATGGAGACTCAGCACCTTGATGGCGACCGCGCGGCCCGTGCTGCGCTCGCGCGCCGCGTACGTCACGGCGAAGCCGCCCCGCCCGAGCATCGACCCGAGCTCGAAGCGCGCCGCGAGCTCGGGCCGCTCGAGCGCCTCACTCACCGCGCGCCCGGCGCCCTGGGGCCAGGCGAGAGACCTGCCCACCTGACGAAATCGCGCTCTCGCCACTCAACATCGCCAAATTCGCGATTTCGCCTGTACCACAGAGCATCGGCCCCCTCGCATGCGCCTCTCGCCGCCGAGCCTACACGCTCTCGAGCGCAGCCCGTACCGTGTCGGTCAGCCGGTCGAGGGTGAACGGCTTGCTCAGGAAGGGCGCCTCGTCGAGGCCGGGGATGTCGACGTCGCGCGTGTGCCCCGAGATGAACACCACCGGGAGGCCGGGTCGCCTCTCGCGCACGCGGCGCGCGAGCTCGGGCCCCGGGAACTCGGGGAGGATGACGTCGGTCAGCAGCAGATCGACCCCGGTCGGGTCGGCCTCGAACGCGGCGAGCGCCGCGTCCGGCGTGCCGGCGTCCTTCACGTCGAAGCCGCGCATCTCGAGCATCCGGCGTGTCGCGCGCCGCACGGCCGGGTCGTCGTCGCAGAGCAGGATCCGCGGGCGCGGCGTGCCCTCGGGCGGCGTCTTCGGCCGCGGCTGCGGCAGCGGCGTCGGCGTGCGCGGCGTCTCCGGCGCCGGACCCACCACCGGGAAGTGGAGCGCGAAGGCGGCGCCCTTCCCGGGCTCCGACTCGACCTCGATGAACCCGAGCGCCTGCCCGACCATCGCGTGCGCGATGGAGAGCCCGAGGCCCGTCCCCTCCCCCACCCCCTTCGTGGTGAAGAACGGGTCGAACATGCGCTGCCGCGTGGCCGCCGTGATCCCGACGCCCGTGTCGCGCACGGTCACGACGGCGTACGCCCCGGTCGCCACGCCGCGCTGCCGCGCCTCCTCCGCGTCGACCGCGCGCTCCGACGTCGTGACCGTGATCGCGCCGGCCCCCCTGATCGCGTCGCGCGCGTTCACGACGAGGTTCATGATGCTCTGCTCGAAGAGCACGGGATCGACGCGGATCCCGCCGACCTCGCCGCCCTCGCGCTCGTGGCGGAGCGTGATGTCCGGCGGCAGGAGGCGCGCGAGCAGCGGCACGAGCCCCGCGAGGGTCGCGACCGGGTCGAAGATGAGGAGCCCGCCCGGCTGCTGCCGCCCGAAGGCCAGGATCCGCCGCACGAGCGCCCCGGCGCGCTCCACGGTGCGCTCGATGTCGAGGGCGCTCTTGCGCGTCTCGTCCTCGCGCGAGCTCTGCCGCACGACCGCGGCCGTCGCGCCGATGGCCGCGAGGTGGTTGTTGAAGTCGTGCGCGATGCCACCCGCGAGGAGCCCGAGCGCCTCGAGCTTCTGCACCTGCTGCAGGTGCTGCTCGTACGCGAGCCGCTCGGCCTCGGCGCGGCGCACCTCGGACAGGTCGACCGCCGTCACGAGCGCGTGCGGGACGCCGCGCAGATCGAAGGGGGAGGCCTGGCAGGAGAGCTCGCGCCGATCGCCGTCGGCGCGCACGAGCACGACGTCGACCGGGGCGTCGGCCTCGCTCTCGGGCGCCGACGCGAGGAGGCGCTCGTAGGCCGCGCGCGACTCCTCGGTGAGCCACGCCGCGAGCCCGCGCGCGACGAGCTCGGCCGGGGCCGCGCCCACGAGCGCGCAGGCGGCGGGGTTCACCTCGACCAGCCGCCCGCTCGCGTCGTGCACGAAGAGCCCGTTGTTCGCGCCCTCGAAGAGCGTGCGGTAGCGGTGCTCCTGCTCGCGCGAGCGCTCCTCGGCGCGCTGCCGCTCGGCCACCTCCTCCCGGAGCTGGAGGTTCCGCCGCCGCACCGCGCGCACCCGGAGCTGGGCGAGGCCGGCGAGGAGCCCGAGGAGCAGGAGCGCCGCGAGCACCCGGAAGAGCGTCGTCTCCCAGAGGTGCGGCGCGAGCGTGAACGTGACCTTCGCCGGCGCGCTCCAGGCGCCGCGCGGGCTGTGCGCGGCGACCTCGAGCTCGTACTCCCCGGGCGGCAGGTTCGTGTAGCTGAGCGTGCGCTCGCTGCCGTCGTCGATCCAGTCGGCGTTGTAGCCGAGGAGCCGGTGGCGGAACGTCACCTGCGTCGGGAGCTCGAAGTGGAGCCCGGTGTAGCGGACGGTGACGTCGCCGCGCCCCGCGGACATCTCGCCGAGCGCGCCGCCGGCCGGCACGGCGACCCCCTCGCCGTCGATGCTGACGGCCTCGATGTGCGCGAGGGGCTCGACCGGGTCGGCGTGGGCACGCGCGGGGTCGATGGAGACGACGCCGTCGATGGTCGGGAACCACACGCGCCCGTCGCGCCCGGCGTAGCCGGCGGGCTGCACGCCGCCGTTGCCCTCGCCGCTGTCGAAGAGGGTGCAGCGGACGTCCGCGCGGCGCCCCGCGAGGAAGTCGTCGAGGTCGGCCCGCGCGATGCGCGAGACGCCGCGGTTGCCGTTGGTCCAGAGGTTGCCGCGCCCGTCGTCGAGGATCCGCGAGACGGTGTCGTCGCAGAGGCCGTCCGAGGAGGTCAGGTTGCGGACGGCCCCGCCGACGAGGTGCGAGAGGCCGCCGCCGTAGGTGCCGACCCAGACGGCGCCGTCGGCGTCGACGTGGATGTCGCGGACGACGCCGCGCGCGAGCCCGTCCTCGGGGCCCCAGTGCGCGAGCGCGCCGTCGCGGGCGCGGTGGAAGAGGCCGCGGTGCGTGCCGAGCCAGAGGCCGCCCGCGCCGTCGGGGACGATGGCGGAGACGAAGACGCCGCCGAGCCCGTCGTCGGCGCCGTAGACGTGGCGAACGACGCGGTCCGCGCCGATCTCGACGAGGGCCGCCTGCCAGCCGCCCGCGATCCAGAAGGTGCCGTCGGGGTCGACGATGAAGGCGCGCGGGGTCTCGGTCCGGATCGGGTCCGGGAGCTGGAGCGTGGTCACCTCGCGCCCGATCCGCACGAGGCGCCCCTGGTCGCCCACCCAGACCGCGCCGTCCGGGCCGAGGGCCATGCCCTGCGCGCACCCGAAGGCGTCCGTCGGGAGGCTCACGGGCGCGAAGTGCCCGCCGTGGTCGCGCACGAAGGGGCCGGCGCAGTTGCCGGTGACCCACTGGCGCCCGGCGCCGTCCTCGAGCACCGCGAACGCGGAGAGGCCGAGCCCCTCGGTCTGCCCGTAGCGCGTGGTCTCGACGCTCAGCACCTGGGTGAGGCCGTGGCGGTCGCGGCCGATCCAGAGCCCGCCCTCGCGATCGACGAGCAGCGAGCGGATCGCGTCGCGCGTGTCGCTCGTCGGGAGGCGCTCGTGATACGGGACCCACGGCCCCACGCCCTCGCGCATCCAGAGGGCGTTGCCGGCGGCGACGTAGACGCGGCCGCGGGCGCCGTCGAGGGCGACCGCGCTCGCGTGGTACGTCACCGGCGCGGTAACGGGGCGCTCGGTCGTGAGGGCGCCGGCCGCGTCGATGCGGAAGAGGCCCGCGCTCGTCGAGAACCAGCGGGAGCCGTCGTCCGCGACGACCCCGAAGCCGCCGACCCGCGCCCCCCCGGGGAGCTTCGGGGCGCCGTCGCAGGGGCCGGCGACACAAGCGCTGCGGGTGACCGTGGCGGCCCAGACGCGGCCGTCGGCGGTCACCGCGACGCCGGTGATCGCGCGCTCCGCGCCCGTCGCCGGGAAGGCGCGGGTCGGCACCACGACGGCCGCGTCGCCGGTGACGCGGAGGAGCCCCTCGGAGGAGGCCGCCCACACCGTGCCGTCCGCGCCGAACGCGATGTCGCTGACGGACGGGAGCCCGGCGAGCCCCTCGACGCCGATCGACTCGAAGGTCCCGTCGCGATAGCGGGCGAGGCCGCCGTCCTCGGAGCCGATCCAGAGCGTCCCGGCCGCGTCCTCCGCGAGCGCGACGACGCGGTGCCCCGCGAGGCCGGGCGTGTTCGCGAGGTCGAAGACGACGAAGCGCACGCCATCGAAGCGCGCGAGGCCACCGAAGGTGCCGACCCAGAGGTAGCCATCGCGCGACTGCACGAGCGCCGTGACGGAGCTCTGCGGCAGGCCGTCGCGGAGCCCCCAGCTCGTCACGCGCGTGTGCGGCTCGGGAGCGTCGGCCGCGGCGCCGGGCGACGCGACGACGAGGGCCACCGCGGCAGCGAGCGCGGCCGCGACGACCGACGACCGCGCCCTTGCCGTCGGAGCCCCTCGAACCATGGGGCGATAGTCCCCGACGCCCTCCGGTGACGCAAGCAAGCCGTGCAGCTGCGAGACACCGAAAGTTACAGCCATTGGTGAGAGCCGCCAGGGGAGCCATCACGGCCGTGATGACAAATCGTCGACGCCGCTCGCAGTCGCGGTATCCTCCGCGCCGGAGGACGCGCCATGGACGCCATCGCTGGGATGCTCGCCGAGAGCGAGCTGCTTCTGCTCTTCGTCGTGGTGGTCCTGGGCGTCGCGCTCGGCCACGTGAGCGTGCGCGGGGTGCGCCTGGGCGCTGCCGGCGTGCTCTTCGCCGGCCTCGGGCTCAGCGCCTGGGCGTCCACGGCGGCGCCAGCGCAGCCCCTCACGCTGTCGCCGGTCCTGAAGGACCTCGGACTCGTGCTCTTCGTCTACTGCATCGGGCTCGCGAGCGGTCCGGGCTTCTTCCGGGCGTTCCGGGAGCGGGGGGTGCGCGTGAACGCGAGCGCGCTCGCGGCGCTCGCGGTGACGGCCGCCGTGGCGGTCGCCGGGGGCGCGCTCCTCGGGCTCGATCGCGGGCAGGTGAGCGGCGTCTTCTGCGGCTCGCTCACGAACACGCCGGCGCTCGCGGCCGCGACCGAGCGCGTGCAGGGGACGGCCCTCGCGACCTCGCCGGCGATCGGCTACTCGGTGAGCTACCCATTCGGTGTGCTCGGCGCGATCCTCGTGCTGCGCGGCTTCGCGCGCGTCCGACGGCGGCGGCTCGCCGCGGAGCTCGCCGCGGCCCCGACCTCCGGCGGCGCCGAGCTCGCGAGCGCGAGCTTCCGCGTGACGAACCCCGAGGTGGTCGGGCGGGCGATCGGCGAGCTGCGGGTGCGCGACGCCGTCGGCGTCACGATCTCGCGGCTCGGGCGCGGCGAGAGCGCGGTCGTCCCGAACAAGTACACGTCGCTGCAGCGCGACGACGTCGTCACGGCCGTCGGGACCGCCGAGGCCCTCGAGCGCGCCCTCGCCTTCTTCGGCGCCCGGTCGGAGGTGCGGCTCGAGGCCGAGCGCGGCACGATCGACATGCGCCGGATCCTCGTCTCGCGCCGGGAGCTCGCCGGGAAGCACCTCTCCGAGCTCGAGCTCGAGCGGCGCTTCAACGCGCAGATCACGCGGCTCCGGCGGGCGGACCTCGATCTCCTCCCGACGGGGGAGATGCGGCTCGAGCTCGGCGACCGCCTGCGCGTCGTCGCGCCGAGCTCGCGCATCCGCGAGGTCAGCGCCTTCTTCGGTGACTCCGCGCGCGACCTCGCGCAGATCGACATCGTCGCGCTCGCGCTCGGGCTCTGCCTCGGCCTCCTGCTCGCGCGCGTGCCGATCCCGGGCCCCGGCGGGGCGATGACGCTCGGGCTCGCGGGCGGCCCGCTCGTCGTGGCGCTCGTGCTCGGCTTCCTCGGGCGCACGGGGCGGCTCGTGTGGACGCTCCCCTACGAGGCGACGACGGTCCTGCGCGAGATCGGGCTCGTGATCTTCCTCGCGGGCGTCGGGATCGGCGCCGGCGGGCGCATCGTCGCGCTCCCGGGCGGGAGCGCCCTCGCGATGCTGGGCCTCGGGGCGCTCGTGACGGTCGCGGGCGCCGTCACGATGCTGGTCCTCTGCGAACGCTGGGCCGGCGCCGGGGTCATCGGCGCGCTCGGCGCGACGACCGGGCTCCAGACGCAGCCGGCCACGCTCGCCGTGGCGTGGGAGCTCTCGGGGCGCGCCGAGGAGACGTACGTCGCCTATGCGGTCGCCTACCCGGTCGCGATGATCGGCAAGGTGCTCGTGGCGCAGCTCCTCGTGATGATCGGCAGCTGACGGGCCCCAGCGACCGCGCCGGAGGGGCCCGGGCGCGCGATCACGCCGCCTTCGCCTTCGCTTCGAGCAGGGCCCCCGTCCCCTCGACCATGCCGCGGAAGTTCTCGACGGTGTGGCCCACCACGGTGCGCTCGGCGCGCGGGGCGATCCGCCGGCCGAGGAACTTGGGGACGTGCGGGATGTTGTCGCCGTCGACCGTGAACTCGCCGGAGATGCGCACGATGCAGCCGCCCGGGTTCTTCGGGTCGGGCAGGTAGTAGTTCACCCCCTGGCAGATCGAGTAGCCCGAGTGGGCGTTCTCGATGCGCCACGAGCAGGTGAGCGTGCGGGCGTCCCAGAGCGAGTAGTCCGTCCAGGCGAGCGACTTCCGCGAGACGAAGGGGCGCAGGAAGGCCGGCACCTGACTCGCGCTACCCTGGAAGTTGCGCACGATGTAGACCGCGTCGGGGCCTCGCTCCTCGACGTGCACGATGTCCGTCGACTCGACGTTCGGCATGCGATCGACGAGCTCTTCGGTGCGGTCGCGCATCGCCTCGAAGGCGAAGTGGCCAGGGAACGGGAGGGGCGTGTCGTCGTGGTATTTCATCGGCGCTTCGGGGGTGGCTGGGTCTTCGGGAGGCCCCCGGTCGAGCGAACCGGGCGGCGGCGGCTGTCGCAGAGGAGCTGTCGCAAGACCCGTGCCGAGGTGCGAAAAGTGTTTCGCACCACCTCGCAAGCGCCCTGATTTCAGGCGAAATCGCTGCGTCGACGACGCCGCCCGCGGGCGCGGCGGCTGGTGCAATTTGTCGCGCCGGCGCGCGGTCCGGGGCGCGCACCGTGGCGTCTCGCCCCGCCGCTCACGACGCTCTCGGCAGGCGTTCCGGCGCATGACAGCGGGAGGCGCGGCCGGCTCCGCGTCCGCGGCACGGGGCTTGCTGTGTTCCGGGGTCGTCGCCGCGTGACGCGAAGGGCCTTCGCCGCCGCGTGACGATCGCGACGACGACGACGAAGCTGACGAGAGGAGGATCCGCCATGACCCGAGCGACGACCACGCCCCCGCCGCGCTCCCAGCGCGCGGCGCGCCCGGCCCCGGAGGTGGCCCGATGAGCCTCCTCTCGAAGATCCCCGCGAGCTTCAAGCTCGCGCTCGACGTCGCGCGCGGCCCGAAGCCGGCCGCCCTGACGGAAGACCAGCTCGTGAAGGCGGAGGCGGCCCTCGGGCGCCTCGACGCGCTCGCGACCGCCCTCGACGACGGCCTCCGCGTGCCGATCCTCGGCCTCCGCGTCGGCGTCGACCCGCTCCTCGGCGCGCTCTCGCGTCGCGCGGCCGCCACCATCGGCGGCGGCATGAGCCTCTACGTGCTCGTCGAGGCCGTGCGCATGGGCGCCCCGCCCGCGCTCCTCATCCGCATCATCGGCCGCTCGGCGCTCGATCTCCTGCTGCAGCTCGTGCCGCTCGTGGGCGGCGCCCTCGACGCCGCGTACCACAGCTACCGCGGCAACGTGCAGGACCTGAAGCGGTGGCTCGAGGGGGCGGTCGCGCTGCGGCCGATCTCCGTGCCCGGGACGTACCAGGCGGCGCCCGCGATGGCGTGAGCGCCGCTCAGCGCACGACGAGCGCGCTCGCGGCGCCGCCCAGGTAGCCCACCGCCACGGCGGCGCCGTCGGCGGTGAAGCCGAGCGCCGTCGGCTGCACGACCGACCCGAAGGAGGCGCGGCCCACGGGTCGCCCGCTCGGATCGAAGCGGTAGAGGTAGGTCTGCATGGCCGCGCTCGCGTTCTCCGTGATCGCGACCGCGAGCGAGCCGTCGCCGCCGACCGCGAGGAGGTCCGCCTGGAGCGCGAACGTGGCGAAGTTCGTGGCCGTCCCGGCGTAGCGATCCGCCTCGAAGCGGTTCGCCCACGCCACCTTCCCCGCGCGGGTCACCTTCACGATCCCGAAGCGGAAGACGCCGTCGCCGACGTCGACGGGGCCCCAGTTCGTGCGGCTCAGGAGGTAGGCGTCGCCGGCGTCGTCGAAGCCGAGGTCGAGGGCGCCGTCCTGCGACGCGCTCTCGGAGATCGTGGTGTCGGCGAGCTCGCGGTCGAAGTCGACGGTGGTGACGAAGGCGAGCTCGAGGTCCGCGTCGACGCGGCCCACGATCATCCACTGGTTCACGTCCTCCCCGCCGCCGCCGTAGATGTCGCGGAAGTTGCCGGCCCAGCTGTCGACGCCGGCGAACCAGAGCGAGTCGCCCTGGACGGCGAAGCGCGTCGCCTGCCCGTCGAGCGCGAACGTCGCGAAGGGCGTGAACGTGCGCGCGTCCACGTCGAGCCGCGCCACCGAGAGCGAGCCGCTCGGGGTGAACGCGCCGTCCCCGGCGTCGGTGTCGAGGATGTCGCGGTGGAACGCGACGAGGACGTCGCCGCCCTCGGCGAGGAAGGCCTCGAGCTGCCCGCCGTCGCCCGCGGACGCGAACGGCACGGTCACGGCGCTCTCGCCCGGCGCCGTCACCGTCGCGCCGACGCCGTCGACGTAGATGACGGTGCCGTCCGCGCGGGTCAGCGTCCAGCCGGCGCTGTACGAGCCGGCGCGCTCCGCGACGACGCCCGTCGCGAGCTCGGCGCCGTCGAGGTCGTAGAGGGTCGAGCCGACGAGGACGCCGTCATCGCGGACCACGGCGCCCGCGGGGCCGACCGGGAGCGTGACGAGCGCGCTGTCCGTGGCGTCGGGCGTCGTGACCGGGACGAGGTCGAAGCTCCGCGAGACCTCGACGCCGGCCCCCTTCTGTTCGGTGGCGCCGCCGGCGCCGGCGTCGTCGCCGCAGGCGGCGGAGGAGGCGAGGATCGCGATGAGAGCGAGCGAGCGGGCGAGCTTCCGCATGGGATGCCTCGGAGGTGGATGTGGGAGCGGGATGCGCCGACGAGCGTACGCCGCGGCGCTCCCGTCGAGACGGGCGACGCGCGCCGTCTCGAACGAATGAGCACCAGTGCTCACGGGGTGCTCACGCGCCCCCGGCCGCGCCCCCCGCGTGCCCGCCGAGCTCGCCCCTCAGACGCTGATCGCCGTGGACCGGAAGCTCGAGTGCGCGATCTTCACGTTCACCACGG
This sequence comes from Deltaproteobacteria bacterium, assembly GCA_020632715.1. Classification (GTDB taxonomy): domain Bacteria; phylum Myxococcota_A; class UBA9042; order PHBI01; family PHBI01; genus JACKFA01. The sequence continues at coordinate 192,956 of JACKFA010000006.1, read as the reverse complement.
CGGGCTTGCCGCTCGCGAAGGCGCGCTCGAGCGCCGGGCGCAGGTCGGCCGTGCGCTCGACCCACTCGCCGTGCCCGCCGCAGGCGACCGCGACCTGCTCGTAGTGGGTGTAGTCGAGCTCGGTCGCGACGAGGCGCTTCTCGCCGTAGAGCTGCTTCTGGCCGCGGAGGATCTGCGTCCAGCCGGCGTCGTTGCCGATGACGCACACGACCTCGAGCCCCTGCCGCGCCATCGCCTCGAGCTCCATCGCGTGGAGGCCGAAGCTGCCGTCGCCGAACATGATGATGACGCGCGCGTCGGGGCGCGCGAGCTTCGCGGCCATGGCGAACCCCGGCCCGACGCCGAGCGTCCCGAGCGGTCCCGGGTCCATCCACGTCATCTCGCCGTAGGGCTTCATGACGTAGGCGGCCGTGCCGACGAAGTCGCCGCCGTCGCCGATGACGATGTCGCCGGGGCGCACGAAGCGGTTGACCTCGTCGCAGACGCGCAGCGGGTTCGGCGGGTCGCCCTCGAGCGCGATCTCCGCCTGCATCTTCCCCCACTTCTTCGCCTCCTCCTCGCGCACCGCCGTGTTCCAGGCGGTGAGCTTCCCGGGGAGGCCGGCGCCCGCGAGCCCCTCCGTGAGCGCGCGCAGGACGAGCCCCGAGTCGGCGACGAGCCCGACGTCCACGCCGCGCGCGCGGTTGCGGCCGATCTCGCCGGCGTCGAGGTCGACCTGGATGATCTTCGCGTCCTTGTTGATGACGGGCTTCGTGAGCCCGAGGAGCATCGTCCCGGCGATGCCGGACTGCGCGCCCGCGTGGATCTTCTCGGACGTGCCGTAGCCGAGCCGGAAGTCGAAGGGGGTGCCGAAGATCAGCACCACGTCGGCCTTCCCGAGGGAGTACCCGCGCGCGCGGTTCAGGAAGTGCGGGCCCTCGGGGTCGACCATGCCGCGGGCCATGCCGTTCACGAACGTCGGGATGGTCGTCGCGTCGGAGAAGGCGGCGAGCGTCTCGACGGGGTCGCGCGACCAGCGGAGCTGCGAGCCGACGATGGCCATCGGCCGCTCGGCGCCCGCGAGGAGCGCCACGGCCTCGGCGAGCTCGGTCGGATCGGGCCCGGGGCGCGCCTCCGTGCGGTACTGCCGCGGCATCGGGATCTTGTCGGCGTCGGCCATCTCCATCAGGAGGTCGAGGGGGAGCTCGAGGAAGACCGGGCCCGGGACGCCGCTCGTGGCCTTGCGGAAGGCCGCGGTGATGTACTCGGGGAGGCGCCGCGTCTCGGCGACCGACGTCGCCCACTTCGTGATCGGGCGCATGAGCTCGACGTGGTCCATGTCCTGGAGCGAGCCCATGTCGCGGAAGACGCGCGGGCCGGCGCCGCCGAGGATCACCATCGGGACGCCCGAGCGGTAGGCGGTCGCGACGGCGGTGACGGCGTCCGTGACGCCCGGGCCGGCGGTGACCGCGCAGACGCCGGGGCGCCCGGTGATGCGCGCCCAGCCGTCGGCGGCGTGGGCGGCGGTCTGCTCGTGGCGCGTGTCGACGACGCGGATCCCCTCGTCGAGGCAGCCGTCGTAGATCGCCGCGATGTGGCCGCCGCAGAGCGTGAAAAGGCAGTCGACGCCCTCGAGCTTGAGTGCGCGGGCGATGAGCCGCCCGCCGTGAACCATCTCCGCCATGAGTCCTGCTCCCCGCTCTCCGCGACGTCGCTCGGGGCGCCGCCCCCTCGCGTGCCCCTCGCCCGGGACGTTACGAGGCCGAGGGCGCGCGCGTCAACGCGCGCTGGCGCCGAACCGTATTCAACTACAGGTATCCGTGGGCCGAGTTTGTCCGCATAGAATATCGATCTCGCCTCCAATTTCCTTTGCTCGGCCTGGGACGCGCCGGTGAGCCACAAGCCACCCACCCCCCACAGCGACGTCGACCTCTCCTCGGTCCTCGACGATCTGCGCGAGGGGCTCCAGATCATCGACCGCGAGTTCCGCTACGTCTACGTGAACGCGGCCGCGGCGGCGCACGGCCGGCGGCCGGCCGAGGAGCTCGTCGGGCAGACGATGATGGCCTGCTACCCCGGCATCGAGCGCACGCCCCTCTTCGAGACGCTGCAGAAGACGATGTCCGACGGGGTCGCGCGGAACTTCGAGAACGAGTTCCGCTTCCCGGACGGCGCGTCCGGGATCTTCGAGCTGCGCGTGCAGCCCTGCGACGTGGGGCTCGTGGTGCTCTCGATCGACGTCACGGAGGAGCGGCGCCTCGAGCGGCAGCTCCGCCACGCGCAGAAGATGGAGGCCATCGGGCGCCTCGCGGGCAGCGTCGCGCACGACTTCAACAACCTCCTCTCGGTGATCCTGAGCTACAGCGCGCTCCTCCTCGAGCAGCTGAACCCGACGGACCCGATCCGCCCCGACCTCGAGGCCATCGAGCGCGCCGGGGAGCGCGCGGGCGACCTCACGCGGCAGCTCCTCGCGTTCAGCCGCCAGCAGGTCCTCGCCCCGCGCCTCGTCGACCTGAACGACGTCGTCGCGGAGAGCGAGCGCATGCTGCGGCGCCTCCTCGGCGAGGACGTGGAGCTCACCGTCCACTGCGAGCGGCGGCTCGCGAAGATCGTGGTCGACCCCGGGCAGGTCGAGCAGGTCATCATGAACCTGGTCATCAACGCCCGCGACGCGATGCCCGAGGGCGGCAAGCTCACGATCGAGACGCGCGCCGTCGACCTCGACGCCACCTACGCCGCCGAGCACCTCGGCGTCTGCGCCGGCCGCTACGTGCTGCTCGCCGTGAGCGACAGCGGGCACGGCATGGACAAGGAGACGCAGGCGCGGATCTTCGAGCCCTTCTTCACGACGAAGGAGCTCGGGAAGGGCACGGGCCTCGGCCTGTCCACGGTCTTCGGCATCGTGCAGCAGAGCCGCGGGAGCGTGTGGGTGTACAGCGAGGTCGGCGCCGGCACGACGTTCAAGGTCTACTTCCCGGTGGCGCCCGAGAACGTCGCCACGGCCGAGCCGCCGCCGGATCCGGTCACGCTCGAGGGCTCGGAGACCGTGCTGCTCGTCGAGGACCAGGCGGAGGTGCGCGAGGTGGCGCGGCAGGTGCTGCGACGCTACGGCTACCACGTGCTGGTCGCGAGCAACGCCGGCGAGGCGCTCCTCCACTGCGAGCGCCACCCGCTGCCGATCCAGGTGCTCCTGACCGACGTCGTCATGCCGCAGATGAACGGCCGCGACCTCGCGCTGCGGCTCGCGCCGCTCCGGCCCGACATGCGGGTCATCTACATGTCCGGCTACACCGACAACGGCGTCGTCGAGCATGCGCTGCTCGAGCCGGGCGTGGCGTTCGTGCAGAAGCCGATCGTCCCCGAGCAGCTCGCGCGGAAGTTGCGCGCGGTGCTCGACGGGCCGGGGCGCCTCGAGCCGCGCGACGCGTGACGCGCCGCGTCATGACCGGCGGCGGGCCTCCCTGGCCGCCCCGCGCGGGCGGATGAGGTCGGCGCGGAGGGCGTGACCGGCGGTGAAGAGGCGCCGGAAGGCGACGAAGGCGACGCCGATGGAGCCGAGGGCGCTCGCGGCGGCGAGCATGAACATGACGACGATCTGGTAGGCGATGGCCTGCGTGGGATCGGCGCCCTGGAGGATCTGGCCGGTCATCATGCCGGGCAGCGACACGATCCCGACGACGGTCATGCTGTTGAGGATCGGGATCATGCCGCGGCGGACGGCGTCGGTGAGCGGCGCGCGGGCGGCCTCCCAGGCGGTGGCGCCGTGCGCGAGCTCCATCTCGACGACGTCGCGGCGGAGGTCGAGGGACTCGAGGAGGGCGTCGAGGCAGAGGGAGACGCCCGTGAGGGCGTTGCCGAGGACCATCCCGAGGAGGGGGACGACGTACTGCGGCTCGTACCAGGGGTCGACGCCGATGATGACGGTGGTGACGGCGAAGGTCGTGGCGAGGCCCGTGACGACGAGGGTGGCGACGGCGCCGGTGAGGATCCCGGGGAAGGCGCGCGAGGAGCGGCCGACGGCGGCGTGGCCGGCGGCGACGGCCATGAGGAGCATGAGGAGGAGGACGACGACGGGGGAGTCGAGGCCGAAGACCCAGGTGAGCACCTGCCCGAGGAGGACGAGCTGCACGACGGTGCGGAGCGCGGCGACGGCGAGCTTCGGGAGGAGGCCGAGGCGGAGCGCGACGGAGAGGGCGCCGGCGAGGGCGACGAGGGCGGCGGCGGCGAGGAGGTCGAGGGGGCCGAGGTGGATGGCGCCGGCCTTCACGGGGGCGGCGGCGGCGGCGAGGGGCGCGACCGGGGGGATCATGGCGGGCTCCCGCGCAGGTGGGGCGAGAGGTCGACGACGTCGGCGCCGGCGAGGCGATCGGCCTGGGCGCGGTCGTGGGTGACGACGGCGCAGGCGAGGCCGCTCGCGGCGCCAAGCTCGACGAGGAGGGCCTCGACGCGCTCGGTGGCGGCGGGGTCGAGGCCGGTCGTGGGCTCGTCGAGGAGGAGGGCGTCGGGGTCGAGGAGGAGCGCGCGGGCGAGCGCGAGGCGCTTCTGCTGGCCCTCGCTCAGGTGGCGCGCGGGGTCGTCGAGGCGGTCGGGGTCGAGGCCGAGGCGGGCGAGCAGGGAGGCGGCCCGGGCGGCGTCGAGCGAGGCGCCGCCGGCGCTCTTGTAGCGGAAGGGGGCGGCGAGCGCGTCGCGGACGGTGCCCGCGGCGAGCGCCGGGCGCTGCGCGACGAGGACGACGCGGCGGCGGACGCGGGGCCAGTCGGCGGCGGTGACGGGGGCGCCCTGGAAGCGGACGGCGCCGGAGGCGGCCGGGATGAGGCCGACGGCGGCGCGGAGGAGGGTCGACTTGCCGCCGCCCGAGGGGCCGACGAGGGCCACGCGGGCGCCCGCGCGGAGGGCGAAAGAGGCGCCGACGACGACCTCGCGCCCGCCGAGCGCGACGCTCAGCGCGTCGACCTCGAGGATGGGCGGGCGCTCCATGCGGGACAGCGTCGAGCCGTGCCCGGGCGGCGTCAAGCGCGGGCGGGCGACGGCCGCGCCGCGACGCCCGCGCTCGAACCTCCGCCCCCAGAGCCCGCCCCGGGCCGGTGGACAGCGGCGCGCGCCTGTGGACACTCTGGCTCATGACCGACACCCGACGCCGCGCCTTCCTGGCGAAGGGCGCGCTCGGCGGGCTCGCCCTCGCCGGGTGCCCATCCATGCCGCGCCGCGACCGCCGCTTCGACGAGCTCGGCGATCAGTGCGTCGAGCCGCGCGCTCCCGCGGGGGCCTCGTCCGCCGACGAGCTCGTGTTCGACTACGTCGTCGTCGGGTCGGGCGCCGGCGGCGGGCCCGTGGCGGCGCGCCTCGCCCTCGCCGGCTACCACGTCGGCGTCATCGAGGCCGGCGGCACCGACGGCGGGCCGCGCTACGACGTCCCCGTCTTCCACCCACAGGCGAGCGAGGACCCCGCCACCGCGTGGAACTACTACGTGGCGCACTACAGCGATCCCGAGCGCGCCCGCCGCGACCCGAAGCTCGTCTCCGAGCGCGGCGGCGTCCTGTACCCGCGCGCCGGCACCCTCGGCGGCTGCACCGCCCACCACGCCCTCGTCACCGTCTTTCCCCACGCCAGCGACTGGGATCGCCTCGCCGCCGCGCTCGGCGATCCGTCGTTCGGCGCCGACGCCATGCACGCCTACTCGAAGCGCCTCGAGCGCTGCACCTACCTCGATCGCGACGCCCGCGAGCGGGCCGGGCACGGCGGCGACGGCTGGCTCCCGACGACGATGACCCCGGCGCTCTTCGCGTTCCGCGACCTCGCGCTCGTCCGGATGATCGCGGCCGCCTTCAAGGCGTTCTACGGCGAATCGCGCTACCTCGCCCCGCTACTGCGCTTCCTCTGGCGCGAGCGCCGCGACCCGAACGACTGGCGCAAGCTCACCGACAGGGGCGAGGGCGTCTTCGGCGTGCCCACCTCCACCGCCGAGGGCTTCCGCGCCGGGACGCGCGAGTACCTGACCGCCGTCGCGGCTGCCTGCGACACCCTCACCCTGCTCACCGGCACCCTCGCCGAGCGCGTGGAGCTCGACCGCGGCCGCGCCGTCGGCGTCCACTGCCGCCGCGGCGCCCGCCTCTACCGCGCCGATCCCCACCCCTCCGAGGTCGCCGGGAGCCCGCTCTACGTGCGCGCCCGGCGCGAGGTGATCCTCGCCGCGGGCGCCTTCAACACGCCGCAGCTCCTCATGCTCTCGGGCATCGGCCCCCGCGACGAGCTCGAGCGCCACGGGATCCCGGTCGTGGTCGACCGCCCCGGCGTCGGGCGGAACCTCCAGGATCGCTACGAGATCAGCGTGGTCTCCCGCATGAATGGCGAGCTCGCCCTCGTCCGCGACTGCACCTTCGCCGCGCCCGCCGAGGGCGAGGCCGCCGATCCCTGCTACGCCGAGTGGCGCCGCCGCGGGAGCGGCGTCTATGGCACCAACGGCATCGCCTGCGCCGTCGTCCGCCGCTCGCGCGAAGACCTCCCCGCGCCCGACCTCTTCATCTTCGGCGCGCCGGGCCTGTTCCGCGGCTACTACCACGGCTACGCGGGGGCCCTCACCCAGGCCAAGAACTGCTTCACCTGGGCCGTGCTCAAGGGCCAGACCCGGAACACGAGCGGCCGCGTCACCCTCGCCTCGCCCGATCCGCGGGACCCGCCGCGCGTCGACTTCAACTACTTCGACCCAGCCGACCCGAGCTCCCGCGACGATCTGGACGCCGTCGTCGCCGGGGTGGCCTTCGCCCGCCGGATCTTCGAGCGGTCGGACGTCGCCGCCGACGCCGAGCTCCTACCGGGCCCGGGCGTCCAGGGCCGCGACGCGATCGCGCGCTACGTCGAGGACCAGGCCTGGGGTCACCACGCGAGCTGCACGTGCCCGATGGGCCGCGCCGACGACCCGCGCGCCGTCCTCGACGCCGACTTCCGCGTGCGCGGTGTCACGGGCCTGCGCGTCGTCGACGCCTCGGTCTTCCCGCGCATCCCCGGCTTCTTCATCGTGTCCGCGATCTACATGATCGCCGAGAAGGCGAGCGACCGGATCCTCGCCAGCGCTGACGCCGACGTCGCACCGCCACGGCGCTGACCCGCGTGACGTGACGCATAGTAACGCGTTGCGTCATACCCCGGACACCCTTTAGATTGTGGGACTCCGGGGGCGTCTCGTCCGCCGCCCGGCGCGGTCCATGGCAGCGGGAGGGGCGATTTGACAGGCAAGGGCGGACTACCAGGGCGTTGGGGCCTCTACGATCCACGCACCGAGCACGACGCGTGCGGCGTCGGCTTCGTCGCGCACATCCGCGCCGAGAAGTCGCGCGGCATCGTCGAGAGCGCCCTCGACATCCTCCTCCGCCTCGCCCACCGCGGCGCCAGCGGCTGCGACCCCGAGACCGGCGACGGCGCCGGCATCCTCCTCCAGCTCCCGCACCGCTTCTTCAAGCGCGAGGGCCTGAAGCGCGGCTGGGACATGCCGCGCCGCCGCCGCTACGGCGTCGGCCAGGTCTTCCTCCCCCAGGACGCGCGCCAGCGCCGCGCCTGCGAGGAGGTCATGGAGGAGGTCGTCGCCGAGCAGGGCCAGTACGTCATCGGCTGGCGCGACGTCCCCGTCGATCCCGCCGCCCCCGGGCGCGTCGCGCGCATGACCATGCCGGTCGTGCGCCAGATCTACGTCGGCTGCCGTCGCGTCATCCCGTCCGCCCTCGAGCGCCGCCTCTACGTCATCCGCAAGCTCACCGAGAACCGGATCCGCGAGCGCGGCATCGACCCCGAGGGGCGCTTCCACATCGCCTCGCTCTCGGCCGAGACCATCGTCTACAAGGGGCTCCTCCTCAACCGGCAGCTCCCGCGGTTCTACAGCGATCTCACCGATCCCGACATGGTCTCCGGGCTCGCGGTCGTCCACTCGCGCTTCTCGACGAACACCTTCCCCACCTGGGACCGCGCGCAGCCCTGCCGCTACATCGCCCACAACGGCGAGATCAACACCCTCCAGGGCAACCGCAACTGGATGAAGGCGCGCCGCGCCATCCTCCAGAGCGCGAAGTTCGAGGGCCCGCTCGACCGCCTCTACCCGGTCATCGTCGACGGCGGCTCCGACTCGGCGCAGTTCGACAACATGCTCGAGCTGCTCCACCTCGGCGGGCGCGACCTCGACCACGCCATGATGATGATGATCCCCGAGGCGTGGGAGGACGACGGCCAGATGGACCCGGACCGGGCCGCGTTCTACGAGTACTCGTCGAACCTCATCGAGCCCTGGGATGGGCCGGCCGCCATCGTCTTCACCGACGGCCGCCTCATCGGCGCCACGCTCGACCGGAACGGCCTCCGCCCGGCGCGCTGGATCGTCACCGAGGACGAGCGCGTCGTGCTCGCCTCCGAGGTCGGCGTCATCGACGTCGCCGCCACCGACGTGAAGGCCAAGGGGCGCCTCCAGCCGGGCCGCATGTTCCTCGTCGACACGCAGGGCGGCCGCCTCATCTCCGACGACGACGCGAAGAACGAGATCGCGCGCCGCTGGCCCTACCGCCGCTGGCTCGACGCCAACGTCTACGACCTCCACGAGATGCCGCCCGCGACGGGCATCGCGGCGCACGAGGGCGAGGAGCTCACCCGCCTCCAGCGCGCCTTCGGCTACACCGACGAGGACGTCCGCCTCGTGCTCGAGCCGATGGCGCAGGACGGCGCCGAGCCCATCGGCAGCATGGGCGCCGACACGCCGCTCGCCGTGCTCTCCGACATGGCGCCGCCCCTCTTCCACTACTTCCACCAGCTCTTCGCGCAGGTGACGAACCCGCCGATCGATCCCATCCGCGAGGCCCTCGTCATGAACCTCGCGACGACGCTCGGCCCCGAGGGCAACACCTTCGAGGAGACGCCCGAGCAGTGCCACCGCGTGCGCCTGCGCTCGCCGGTCGTCACGAACGCCGAGCTCGCGCAGATCCGCGAGCTCAAGGTCGGCGTCTTCGAGCCGACCACGCTCGACGCCGTCTACGACCCGTCGCTCGGGCTCGAGCTCGCCGTCGACCAGCTCTGCAAGGCCGCGGTCGACGCCATCGACGAGGGCTACAACGTCCTCGTCATCTCCGACCGCGCCGTCGACCAGCGCCGCCACCCGATCCCGTCGCTCCTCGCCCTCTCCGCGGTGCACCAGCACCTCGTGCGCGAGGGGATCCGCTTCCTCGCGGGGCTCGTCGTCGAGACCGCCGACGCGCGCGCGGTCCACCACTTCGCGACCCTCTTCGGCTACGGCGCCGCCTGCGTGAACCCCTACCTCGCGCTCGACACCGTGCGCGACCTCGCGGCGTGCGGGCGCACCGGCTGCACCCCCGACGAGGCCGAGAAGCACTACGTGAAGGCCGTCGAGAAGGGGATCCTCAAGGTGATGTCCAAGATGGGCATCTCCACGCTCCAGTCCTACCGCGGCGCGCAGATCTTCGAGGCCGTCGGGCTCGACTCGGCGCTCATCGAGCGGCACTTCACGGGCACGGCGTCGCGCGTCGAGGGCATCGGCCTCCCCGAGCTCGGGCGCGAGGTCGCCGAGCGGCACGCGCGCGGCTTCTCGCCGCTCGCGGGCACGGCCCTCGAGGAGCTCCCGGCGGGCGGCTACTTCCAGTGGCGGCGGCGCGGCGAGCGCCACGTGTGGAACCCGGCGACGATCGCGAGGCTCCAGGCCGCCGCGCGCGACGAGCACGACGGCGCCACCGAGTACGCCGAGTACGCGCGCCTCGTGAACGAGGAAGACGCCGCGCGCGCCACGCTCCGCGGGCTCCTCGACTTCGCGTGGGACGAGGCCGGCGGGGTGCCGCTCGACGAGGTCGAGCCGGCCTCCGAGATCGTGAAGCGCTTCGCGACAGGCGCCATGTCGTTCGGGTCGCTCTCGGCCGAGGCGCACGAGACGCTCGCGCTCGCGATGAACCGGATCGGCGGCAAGTCGAACTCCGGCGAGGGCGGCGAGGAGGCGCGCCGCTACCTGCGCGACCCCTCCGACGACGGCGGGCTCAGGCGGAGCGCCATCCACCAGGTCGCGAGCGGGCGCTTCGGCGTGAACGCCGAGTACCTCGTCAACTGCGACGAGCTCCAGATCAAGATGGCGCAGGGCGCGAAGCCCGGCGAGGGCGGGCAGCTCCCGGGGCACAAGGTCGACGAGCGCATCGCGAAGGTGCGCTTCTCGACGCCGGGCGTGTCGCTCATCTCGCCGCCGCCGCACCACGACATCTACTCGATCGAGGACCTCGCCCAGCTCATCTACGACCTGAAGTGCGTGAACCCGGCGGCGCGCGTGAGCGTGAAGCTCGTGAGCGAGGTCGGGGTCGGCACGGTCGCGGCCGGCGTCGCCAAGGCGGGCGCCGGCGCCGTCGTCATCGCGGGCGAGACCGGCGGGACCGGGGCGTCGCCGATGTCGTCGGTGAAGCACGCCGGGCTCCCGTGGGAGCTGGGCCTCGCCGAGACGCAGCAGGTGCTCGTCCAGAACGACCTGCGCGGGCGGATCCGCGTGCAGGTCGACGGCGGGCTCCGCACGGGCCGCGACGTCGTCGTGGGCGCGCTCCTCGGGGCCGAGGAGTTCGGCTTCTCGACGGCGCCGCTCATCGCGCTCGGCTGCGTGATGCTGCGGAAGTGCCACCTCAACACGTGCTCGGTCGGCATCGCGACGCAGGACGAGCAGCTCCGGAAGATGTTCGCGGGCAAGCCCGAGGAGGTCATCCGCTTCCTGTTCCTCGTGGCCGAGGAGGCGCGCGGCATCATGGCGCGCCTCGGCGTCACGCGCTTCGAGGACCTCGTCGGCCGGAAGGACCTCCTCCGCCAGCGCGCGGACGCGCCGCACTGGAAGGCGCGGAAGCTCGACCTCGCGCCGATCCTCGCGCTCGGCGACGAGCCGCCCGAGGTGGCGCGCCGGCAGGTGACCGAGCAGGCGCCCATCGCCGAGGGGCACCTCGACAAGGCGATCATCGCGCAGGTCCAGGAGACGCTCGAGGGCGGGCCGCGCACCGAGCTCGTCATGAAGATCCGCAACATCCACCGCACGGTCGGCGGGATGCTCGCGGGCGAGATCGCGCGGCGGCACGGGGCGCGCGGGCTCGTGGACGACGCGATCCACGTGCGCTTCCGCGGCGTCGCCGGGCAGAGCTTCGGCGCGTGGCTCCCGAAGGGGGTCACCTTCCAGCTCGAGGGCGACGCCAACGATCACGTCGGGAAGGGCCTCTCCGGCGGGCGCCTCGCGCTGCGCCACCCGATCGGCTCGCGCTTCGAGGAGTGCGAGAACGTGCTCTGCGGCAACGTCGCGCTCTACGGGGCGACGGCCGGCGAGTGCTTCATCGCGGGGCGCGCCGGCGAGCGCTTCGCCGTCCGGAACAGCGGCGCGCGCGCGGTCGTCGAGGGCGTCGGCGACCACGGCTGCGAGTACATGACGGGCGGCGTCGTGGTGGTGCTCGGGCCGACGGGGCGCAACTTCGCGGCCGGCATGTCGGGCGGGATGGCGTTCGTCTTCGACAAGGACCGGAGCTTCGCCGCGCGCTGCAACCGGCAGATGGTCGACCTCGAGCCGATGGTCGACGAGAGCGACCTCTGGCTCGTGTTCGCGATGCTCGAGGACCACGTGCGGAACACGGAGAGCGTGCTCGCGCAGCGGATCCTCGACAACTGGGAGCTGATGGTGTCGCGCTTCGTGAAGGTGATGCCCATCGAGTACCGGAAGGTGCTGCAGCAGAAGCGGGCCGCGAGCCGCCCGACGCCGACGGGCCGCGCGCGGATCCTCGGGAGGTAGCGGGCGATGGGAAAGCCGACGGGCTTCATCGAGTGGGGGCGGCAGACGCCGCGAAAGCGCGACAAGGCCATCCGCGTGCGCGACTGGGGGGAGTTCATCCCGCCGTTCGAGCCGGGGGTGCTCGCCGAGCAGGCCGGGCGCTGCATGGACTGCGGCGTGCCGTTCTGCATGCAGGGGTGCCCGCTCGGAAACCAGATCCCCGACTGGAACGACCTCGTCCACCGCGACCGCTGGCGCGCCGCCTGGGTCGCGCTCGACTCGACGAACAACTTCCCGGAGTTCACGGGCCGGCTCTGCCCGGCGCCGTGCGAGGGGGCGTGCGTCCTGAACATCAACCAGGACGCGGTCACCATCGAGCTCATCGAGAAGGAGATCGCCGAGCGCGCGTTCGCCGAGGGCTGGGTGACGCCCGAGCCGCCGCGCACGCGCTCCGGGAAGACGGTCGCGGTCGTCGGGTCGGGGCCGGCCGGGCTCGCGGCGGCGGCGCAGCTGAACCGCGCCGGGCACACGGTGACCGTCTACGACAAGGCGGACCGCCCGGGGGGGCTCCTCCGCTACGGGATCCCGGACTTCAAGATCGAGAAGCGCGTCGTGGACCGGCGGCTCGAGGTGATGCGCGCCGAGGGCGTGCGCTTCGAGATGGGGGTCGACGTCGGCGGTGAGGGGCTCAGCTTCGCGGAGCTCAAGGTGCGCCACGACGCGCTGGTGATCGCGATCGGCGCCGAGCGGCCGCGCGATCTGGACGTCCCGGGGCGCGACCTCGACGGCGTGCACCTCGCGATGGACTACCTGACGCAGCAGAACCGCGTGAACGCCGGCGACCGCGTGGTCGGCAAGCCCATCTTCGCGGGGGGCAAGCGCGTCGTCATCCTCGGTGGCGGCGACACGGGCTCCGACTGCCTCGGCACGGCGCACCGGCAGGGCGCGGAGTCGGTGACGCAGCTCGAGCTGCTCCCGGCGCCGCCCGAGAAGCGCGCGGGCGACAACCCCTGGCCGCAGTGGCCGATGATCTTCCGCACGTCGTCGAGCCACGAGGAGGGGGGTGAGCGCCTCTACTCGCTCATGACGAAGCGCCTGACGGGCAAGGACGGGAAGCTCACAGCGCTGCACGCCGTGCGCGTGCGGCTCGAGCGCGACGAGCACGGCAGGAGCAGCGTCGTCGAGGAGCCGGGGAGCGAGCTCACCATCCCGTGCGATCTCCTGCTGCTCGCGATGGGCTTCACGGGGCCGGTCGCCGAGCGGGCGCACGAGCAGCTCGGGGTCGCGCTCGGGCCGCGTGGGATCGCGGTCGACAAGGGCTTCGGGACGAGCGTCGACGGCGTGTACGCGGCGGGCGACGCGATGCGCGGCGCGAGCCTCATCGTGTGGGCGATCAGCGACGGGCGGGAGGCGGCGCGCGCGGTCGACGCGTACCTCCGCGGCGCGAAGTCGCAGCTCCCGACGCGCGGCGCCAACCAGCCGTTCGGCGGGCGCTGAGCGCGGGCGGGCGTCGACGGCGCCGCCAGCTGGTGGTCTGATGGCGACATGCGACCCCGACATCGACGCCGCCTCGCTCTCCTCCCCCTCGCCCTCGTCCCCCTCGCGCTGAGCGCGGCGGCCTGCGGGAAGCCCGCGTCGGCGCCCGCGCTCGCGGCGCCCGCGGACCCGGCGCCCAGGGCGCTCGGCACGATCGACGGGACGTGCGCGGCCATCCGCGCCGAGCTGCGGGCCGCCCTCGCGAAGTGGGCCCAGATCGCGCCCAGGCTGCCGACGGTCGACACGCTGCTCGACGGGCTCGCCCCCATCGGGACCTGCATCGACGCGGGCGCCGCGGGCGCCTGGATCGTCACGCTCCCGGACCCCGGGCTCGACACGATGACCGAGCTCACCGAGGTGGACGGCGAGCCCGAGGAGACGCCCGTCGCCATCGGCGTCCGCGACGTCGTCACCGTCGTGTTCGTCACCCCGGACGGCGCGCGGCACCCCGTGCCCGATCCGGTGGGCCGGGCCGGCGTCGTCTTCGACCGCATGGTCGACGACGCCGGCCTCGAGTGGGTGCCCAACTGGCCGCACTTCCCGAGCGCCGTCACGGCGACGACGGCGCGCGTCTCGCCGGACGCGATCCCCGAGCTCGTGGTCCAGAACGGTGAGCAGGCGATGATCGCCACCTGGGACGGCGCGCGGGCGGCCGTCTACGCGCCCGCCGAGGGCGTCCTGCCCGATGTCACGGGCGTCGCGGACGTGGACGGCGACGGGCGGCTCGACCTCGTCGACGCCCTGGCCTACCACTTCAACCTCTACGGCGACGGCAACTTCACGAACCTCCTCGACGTCTTCGCGCGCGGCCTGCCCGACGGCACCTTCACGACGGACGACCCCGGCACCCGCGCGCACTACGAGACGATGTGCCACGGGCTCGGGCGGTCGCCGTGGCTCCTCGGGCGGGTCGGCGGCGAGCTGCTCGAGAACGTCGCGTGCGCGCACCTCCTCGGGGTCTCGGCGGCGGCCATCGACGCCGCGATGGCGCGGGAGCTCGCGGTGCCCGACGACGCGGCGAGCGCGGGGTTCGAGGACTTCGACCTGGCCGGGATCGGGGAGCTCGTCCATCGCGAGCGCGTCGTCACGATCGGCCGCGACGACGGCCTCGTGCCCCTGACGCCGAGCGGCGCGACCGCGACGTCGACCGAGGCGGACTACCAGCACTACACCTTCGCGCCGGCCGAGGCGATCGACGGCGACCTCGGGAGCGCCTGGCAGGCGAAGAAGGGGGCGACGGCGCCCACGCTGACGCTGTCGTACGCGAGACCGGTCACGGTCGTCGCGGTCGAGATCGCGGACGGCTTCCAGCGCCAGGACGGCCTCGGGGACCTGTTCCTCATGAACCAGCGCGCGACGCGCGTGCGGATCATGGTGGGCGCCGAGGCGCACGAGGCCGCGCTCGATCCGACGGCGCGCGGCTGGCAGAAGATCGCGCTCCCCGGGCCGGCGACCGGCGACGTCGTCCGCGTGATGGTCCTCGCGACGGCGCCCGGCTCGCGCTGGCAGCAGGTGGCGATCTCGGACGTGCGGGCGCTGGGGCCGCCGGCCGCGGCGAAGTGAACGACGTTCACGCGTCACCGCGCGATCCGCCCGCCTCGCGGGGCGCGCTCGGAGATCCTTCCGGTCGCGGCGCCGTCGAACCTGGGACACCCTGTCAGGAGCACTCGCGATGATCTGCCGCCTCGCCCTCCCTGCCCTGCTCGTCGCCCTCGCGGTCGCCGCCTGCTCGCCCGCGGAGGCCGGCGCCCCCGCCGAGCCGGCGCTCGCGCGGATCTGCGCCGCCGAGCACGTCGACGCGACCTCGACGATCTACGTCGGGCGCGACGCGGCCGGGGCGCCGGCGCGCTACGTCGTGACCTCGTCGACGGAGGTCATGGACTCGCCGAACAGGATCTTCGACGTCGACGGCAACTACCTCGGCCTCGCGAACCGCGGGCCGCTCCTGCGCGAGGACCTCGTGCCCGCCGAGCCGGCGCGGGTGGCCGCGCTGATGGACGGCGCCAAGCTCGATCCCAAGCCGCTCGCGACCACCTGCGACTGAGGTCGCGGCGCGGCGCGAGAATTGTCCCGGAACGGTGCTGCACAACGCGCCGACCGGTGGTAAGACTCCCCCCGGCGGTCGCGCTCGGCCCCGGTCCACGTGGCCGCGCCGGGCAAACGCCGAGCTCCACTGAACCGCGTCACGGAGATCGCGACCATGACGGACAAGGCGACGCTTACCATCGGCGAGCAGTCCCTCGACCTCGACGTCCACGTCGGGAGCGAGGGCGAGCGGGCGATCGACATCAAGCCCGTCCGGTCGAAGACCGGCCACATCATGCTCGACCCGGGCTTCGGGAACACGGGGTCGTGCGAGAGCTCGATCACGTTCATCGACGGCGAGAAGGGGATCCTGCGCTACCGCGGCTACCCCATCGAGCAGCTCGCGCAGCACTCGAACTTCGTCGAGGTGTCGTACCTCCTCACGGAGGGCGAGCTGCCGACGAAGGAGCAGGCGGACGCCTTCTCGATGAGCCTGACCCGGCACAGCCTGCTGCACGAGGACCTGAAGAAGATGTTCCAGGCCTTCCCGCCGAAGGCCCACCCGATGGCGATCCTGAGCTCGGTCGTGTCGGCGCTCAGCTCCTACTATCAGGACGAGGGCGACCCGCTCGCGGCCGACCAGGTCCAGATCAACACGCACCGGCTGCTCGCGAAGCTGCCGACGATCGCGGCGTACAGCTACAAGCAGTCGCTCGGTCAGCCCTACATCTACCCGGACAACAGCCTCAGCTACTGCGGCCGCTTCCTGAAGATGATGTTCGGCTACCCGACCGAGTCGTACGAGGTCGATCCGGACGTCGAGCGCGCCATCGACCAGCTCCTCATCCTCCACGCCGACCACGAGCAGAACTGCTCGACGACGACGGTGCGCGTGGTGGGGAGCGCGCGGGCGAACCTGTACGCGTCGATCTCGGCCGGCATCTCGGCGCTCTGGGGGCCGCTCCACGGGGGCGCGAACCAGGAGGTCCTCGAGATGCTCGAGACCATCGAGAAGGACGGCGGCGACGTGGAGCGCACGGTGGCGCTCGCGAAGGACAAGTCGAGCGGCTTCCGGCTCATGGGCTTCGGGCACCGCGTCTACAAGAACTTCGATCCGCGCGCGAAGATCCTGAAGGCGGCCGCCGAGAAGGTGCTCGCCAAGATGAAGAAGAAGGATCCGCTGCTCGACATCGCGCGGAAGCTCGAGGAGCACGCGCTCGCCGACGACTACTTCGTCGACCGCAAGCTCTACCCGAACGTCGACTTCTACAGCGGCATCATCTACCGGGCGCTCGGCATCCCGACGAACATGTTCACCGTCATGTTCGCGCTCGGCCGCCTGCCCGGCTGGGTGGCGCACTGGAAGGAGAACCTCGAGAAGGGCTACGCGATCAGCCGCCCGCGCCAGGTGTACACCGGCGAGAACCAGCGCGACTTCATCCCGATGGAGAAGCGCGGCTAGCCGACGCGACCCGAGCAACGAGTGAGAGACGCCGCGCGGCCCCGAGCCCCGCGGCGTTTCTCGTTGCAGCGCCCTCTCCAATCCCTCGCCACCACCGAGCCAAGGCGCCGGCGAAGGTCCTGGAGCTCCACCGATCCCTCCGTGCCTCCGTGCCTCCGTGGTCCGCTCTCGCGGAGCTCGTACCAGCCCGGAGCGCGACGAGGCCGCGGGCGCCCGACGCCAGGGCCCGCCCCGCGGCCCGTGCACAGGACCGGCGGCCTTCACCGTTGACACCCGGGCCGCCCGCGCCGACACTTAACCACGTGCTTAACCAAGATCCGGCGGCGCTCGACCGCGTCTTCCACGCCCTCGCCGACCCGGCGCGCCGGCAGATGCTCGAGCGGCTGACGGGCGGCCCGGCGTCGGTCTCGACGCTCGCCGAGCCGCTGACGATGTCGCTCCCAGCGGTCATGCAGCACCTGAAGGTGCTCGAGGAGGCCGGCCTCCTGCGCTCGGAGAAGGTGGGGCGCGTCCGCACCTGCCGCGCCGTGCCCGACGCGCTCGCGCGCGCGCAGCGCTGGATCGACGCGCGCCGCGCCCTGTGGGAGAAGCCCCTCGACCGGCTCGGCCCGACGCTCGCGGCCGACGACGACCTCGTCTGAGCGCGTGCCCTTCGCCGCGTTCGTGTTTGCGCGGCGCGCGCCGCCGTAATAAGCAGCGCTCCCGATGCCCGCCTACTCGCCCGTCCTCTCCCTCGTGACCGCCGCCTTCGAGCTCGCCGTCGCCGCGCACACCGCGCGCGCCCCCGGCCGCCCGGCGGTGCGCCGCCTCGTCGTCGCGATCCTCGTCCTCCTCGCGGGCTACCAGCTCATCGAGGTCGCCGTCTGCCACGACCCGGCCGACCCCTTCTTCGCGCGCCTCGCGTTCGCCGACGTCGTCTGGCTCCCGCCGCTCGGCTGCGCGCTCCTCCTCGCGCTCGCTGGCGGCGGCCGCCGCGTCGCCCGCGCGGTCGTCGGCACCCAGGCCACCCTCGCGGCCTTCTTCTCGGTCTGGGTCTTCGCCGACCCGCGCTTCGTCACGGGCAGCGTCTGCCAGGCCGTCATCGCCTTCTACACCCACCCGACCAACGCCCTCGAGGCGTACGGCGTGCTCTACCACCTCGGGCTCGCCGGCATGATGTTCGGCGGGATCCGCCTCGCGGTGGCGGCCGCCACCCCGACCGACCGCGCCCACGCCGCCGATCTCGCGATGGGCACCGTCGGCTTCGTCGTCCCGGCGCTCCTCACCGAGGTCGTCATCCCCGGCACCAAGAACGCGACGCCGTCGCTCATGTGCCACTACGCGCTCGTGCTCGCCGTCTTCCTCGCGCGCCTCGCGCGCCGCGAGCAGCGCGCGTTCACCGCCGCCGCCCGCGCCGAGGCCGCGCCCGACGTCGACGTCAGGCGAGCCCCTTCCGGCTGAGCGAGACCCGCTTCCGCCCGGCGTCCACCTCGAGCACCTTCACGCGCACGCGCTGCCCGGCCGCGACGACCTCGTGCGGGTCCTTCACGAAGCGGTCCGCGAGCTCCGAGATGTGGACGAGCCCGTCCTGGTGGACCCCCACGTCCACGAACGCCCCGAACGCCGTGACGTTCGTCACGATCCCGGCGAGCACCATCCCGACCTCGAGGTCGCCGATCTCCCGCACGTCGTCGCGGAACGCGACCGCCTCGAACGTCGCGCGCGGGTCGCGCCCCGGCCGCTCGAGCTCCGCCACGATGTCGTCGAGCGTGGCGCGCCCGGTCTCCGCGTCCTCGTAACGCCTCAGATCCCCGAGCTTCTGCCGCACGCCGCTCGCGCCGACCAGCGCCGCGACGCTCGTGCCCGCGTCCTTCGCGAGCTGCCGCACGAGCGCGTACCGCTCCGGGTGCACCGCCGACGCGTCGAGCGGCTCCTTCCCGCCGCGCACCCGCAGGAACCCCGCGCACTGCTCGAACGTCTTCGCCCCGAGGCCCGACACCGCGAGGAGCTCCCGCCGCGCGCCGAACCCGCGCGCCGTCGTCGCCCGGTGCGCGACGATCCCCGCCGCGAGCTTCGGCCCGATCCCGGCCACGTGCGCGAGCAACGCCGGGCTCGCCGTGTTCACGTCCACGCCCACGCGGTTGACCGCGCTCTCGACGACCTCGCCGAGCCGCCGCGCGAGCCCCGACTCGTCGAGATCGTGCTGGTATTGCCCGACCCCGATGCTCTGCGGCGGCACCTTGACGAGCTCCGCGAGCGGATCCTGGAGGCGCCGCGCGATGGAGACCGCGCCACGCACGGTGAGATCGACCCCCGGGAGCTCCTCGCCCGCGAGCTCCGACGCGCTGTAGACACTCGCTCCCGCCTCGCTCACGCTGACGACGACGCAGCCCGGGAGCACCTCGCGCGCCACCTCGCGCACCACGGCCTCCGCCTCGCGCCCGCCGGTGCCGTTCCCGACCGCGACGGCGTCGGGGCGGTGCTGCCGCAGCATCTTCGCGAGCCCGGCGCGGTCCGGCTCGCCCCGCCCGCCCGCGAGCCAGAGCGTCTCGTAGCCGACGAGCGCGCCGCGCCCGTCGACCATCGCGCACTTGCAGCCGGTGCGGATCCCGGGATCCACGCCGAGCACGGGCCGCGCCCCGTACGGCGCCGCCATGAGCAGCGCGTCGAGGTTCTTCGCGAAGACCTCCCGCGCCTCCTCCTCGGCCCAGGCCGAGAGCCCGGCGCGCACCGCCCGCTCGGCGGCCGGCATGAGGAGCCGCTTCAGGCCGTCGTCGGCGGCCGCGCGCAGCTCGGCGCCGAACGGCGACCGCGGGAAGTAGGTGATCCGCCGCAGGAGCTGCTCGAGCGAGCGGTCGTGGTCGGCGCGGACCGTCACCTTGAGCGCCCCCTCGGCCTCGCCGCGCGCGACCGCGAGCCAGCGGTGGCTCGGGATCCGCCCGACCGCCTCGTCGAAGGCGCGGTAGTCGTCGAAGCGGCGGTCCTCGGCGCCCTCGCCCTTCTTGGCCGCGCGCGCGCTGACGACCCCGTGCCGCTCGACGGCCTCGCGCACGAGCAGCCGCAGATCCGCGTCCGTGGCGAGCTCCTCGGCGACGATGTCACGCGCCCCCTGGAGCGCAGCGGCGACGTCCGGCACGTCGCGCGCGGCGGACACGAAGGTGCGGGCCTCGCGGGCGGGGTCGCCGTCCCTCGGCTGCGCGAGGATCCGCCTCGCGAGCGGCTCGAGCCCCCGCTCGCGGGCCATGTCGGCGCGGGTCTTCCGCTTGGACTTGTAGGGCGCGTAGAGGTCCTCGACGGCAGCGAGCGAGTCGCACGCGCGGATCGCGGCCTCGAGCGCCGGCGTGAGGCGCCCCTGCCCGGAGATGGCGGCGAGCACGGCGTCCTTCCGCTTGTCGAGGGCGACGAGCCCGTCGCGCGCGGCGAGGATCGCGCGGAGCTGCACCTCGTCGAGGCCGCCGGTGCGCTCCTTCCGGTAGCGCGCCACGAACGGCAGCGTCGCGCCCTCGTCGAAGAGCGCGAGCGCCGCGGCGACCTGCGCCTTCGCGATCTGGAGCGACCGCGCGATCACGTCGGCGTGGCCGTTGTCCTCGTGCTGCTTTCCACCCACCGGAGCCTCCTCGTCGGGGCCGAGACTGCCCGCCCGCGCCACGGCAGTCCACCGTTTGCCCGCGAGGCCGGTTTGGACTACGGTCCCCGCCCTGCTCCGAGAGAGGTCCCCGTGCGTGAGCTCAAGTACTTCGTCGCTGCCTCCATCGACGGCTTCATCGCCGCGGTCGACGGCTCCTTCGACGGCTTCGTCATGGACGGGCCGCACCTCGCCGATCTCTTCGCGGAGATGCCGGAGACCGTGCCCGGCCACTTCCGCGCGCCCCTCGGGCTCGAGGGCGCGGAGAACCGCGTGTTCGACACGGTCCTCATGGGGCGCACCACCTGGGAGGTGGGCGCGCGCCACGGGATCGTGAGCCCCTACCCCCACCTCCGGCAGATCGTGGTGTCGTCGTCGCTCGCGACGAACCCGGATCCCGGGGTCGAGGTCGTGACGAGCGACCCGCTGGGTGCCGTGCGCGCGCTCAAAGCCGAGCCGGGCGGCGCGCTCTGGCTCTGCGGCGGCGGGCGGCTCGCGGCGGCGCTCGCGCCGGAGATCGACGAGATCATCCTGAAGGTGAACCCGCTCGTCCTCGGCGACGGGGTGCCGCTCTTCGGCGACGGCGCGGGGCAGCTCCGGCTCGGCCTCACCGGCGCGAAGAGCTACGACAACGGCGTCACCGTCGCGCGCTACCGCCCGCGCCGCTAGCCGCGGCGAGCAGCGCGTCCGCGCGCTCGCGCAGCGCGCGGCGGACCTCCGGGTCGTACGCCTGCCGGTCGGCGCGCGTGGCGCGCGTCTCGTCGAGGTAGACCCCGCGGAGCCCCTCGTCGAGCGCGCGGAAGAGCGCGGCCACCACGTTCTCGGCCCCGCGCGACGCCTCGCCGTGCGGCGTGATCCCCGCCTCGGTGACCATCGCCGTCGCGAGGAACGTGCCCGGGTGGAGGCAGACGGACGCGACGTCCGGCGCCTGCTCGGCGAGGTCGAAGCTCGCCATGATGAGCGCGAGCTTGCTCCGGCGGTACGCCTCGACGCCGTCGTAGTCGCGCTCGAGCTGGAGGTCGTCGAGGTCGATGGGCGCCTGCCCCGCGGACGCCACGTCGACGACCGCGCGCAGCGGCCGCCGCGCGAGGAGCTCGCGCGTGAGCAGCACCGGGGCGAGGTAGTTGACCGCGAATCGGAGCTCGTAGCCGTCGCGGCTCGTCTCGCGCGCGGTCCGGTCGCGCCCGAAGCCGACGCCCGCGTTGTTCACGAGCACGTCGACGGCGCCTGCGTCCGCGGCGAGCCGCCGCACCTCGGCGAGTGAGGCGAGGTCCGCCACGACGCCGCGCGCCTCGCCGCCGGCCTCGCGGATGGCCGCCACCACGGCCGCGACCTTCGCCGCGTCCCGCCCGTGCGCGATCACGCGCGCCCCAGCCTCCGCGAGCACCTGCGCCGTGAGCTCGCCTATCCCGCTCGTCGCGCCCGTCACGAGCACGTCGAGCCCCGTCACCGCCGTCGCCGCCTTCGTCGTCATCGTGGCCTCCGCGCCCGGCGTCCGCGCCGCGCGAGACCGAAAGGCAGCCACGGCGCGCGCGCGGACAAGGGGCTATGGTAGAGGTGGGGCGCCCGCCGCCGGAGCCCGACCCATGGCCGACCCCGCCCTCGACGCCTTCTTCGCCGCCCTCTGGGCCGACTACGAGCGCGTCGCCCCGCGCGTCGCCGCCCTCCGCGGCGCCCTCGAGGCCCGCGGTGAGCGCGTCGTCAACGACCACGTCGCGTTCCGCACCTTCGCGGGCGCGCCGCTCGGGATCGCCGCGCTCGAGCCGCACCTCCTCGCGCTCGGCTACCACCGCTTCGAGCCCTACGCCTTCGAGGACAAGCACCTCGACGCCTGGGCCTACCTCCACGACGCGCCGGGCGCCCCGCGCGTCTTCCTCTCGGAGCTCCGCCGCGGGGCGCTCTCTCCCGCCGCCGAGCGCGTCATCGACGGCCTCCTCGCCCAGGTCGACCCGGCCCGCGTCGCCCGCGCCGACGTCCTCTGGGCCGGCCCCCTCTGGGAGCCCGTCCCCTTCGCGGTCTACGAGGCGCTCGCGGCCGAGTCCGAGTACGCGGGGTGGCTCGCGGCGCTCGGGCTCCGCGCGAACCACTTCACGGTGAGCGTGAACCACCTCGCGACGCTGCCGACCCTCGACGCGCTGCTCGCCGCCGTCGAGGCCGCGGGCGCCGTGATCTCCGAGGCCGGCGGGCGCGTGAAGGGCGGCCCGGCGGCGCGCCTCGAGCAGGCGTCCACCCGCGCAGACCGCGCCCCCGTCGCGTTCGCCGACGGCGAGCGCGAGATCCCGACCTGCTACTACGAGTTCGCGCGGCGCTATCCCGACGCGGACGGCGCGCTCTACCAGGGCTTCGTCCCGGCGAGCGCGAGCCGCCTCTTCGAGTCGACGCACCGCCACGCCCCCGGAGGCCGCCCATGACCGAGAGCCCCTTCACCGACCTCGAGCGCCGCGGGCTCGCCCTCGCGGGCGTCGACACCGCCGCGCCGGACGCCGTGGTGAGCGGCCTCGTGGGCGTCCCGGGCGCCGCCGCCGCGAGCGGCCCGCGGCACCTCGCGCGCTCGGCGATCGACGGCGGCCCGCTCGCGCGGATCCAGCTCGCCTCGGGCGACGACGCGGCGCGCGCGGCGGCGGCGGCGACGGCGGCCTTCGCGGCCTGGCGCAGCGTGCCTGCGCCGGTGCGCGGGCGCCTCGTGCAGCGGATCGCGGAGCGCGCGCGCGACGAGGCCGACGCCATCGCCGCGCTCATCACGCTCGAGGTCGGCAAGATCCCGGCGGAGGCGCGCGGCGAGGTGCAGGAGTGGCTCGACGTCTGCGATCTCGCGGTCGGCCTCTCGCGGCAGCTCCACGGGCTCACCATCGCGAGCGAGCGCCCCGATCACCGCATGATGGAGCAGTGGCACCCGCTCGGGCCGGTCGCGTGCATCACGGCGTTCAACTTCCCGTGCGCGGTCTGGGCGTGGAACGCGATGATCGCGCTCGTCGCGGGGGACGCGGTGGTCTGGAAGCCGTCGGAGAAGGCGCCGCTCACGGCGCTCGCCTGCCACGGGATCGCTGTGGCCGCGATGCGCGACGTGGGCGCCCCCGACGGGCTCCTCGCCTTGGTGGTGGGCGACGCCGACGCGGGGCGCGCGCTCGCCAAGGACCGGCGCTTCCCGCTCGTGTCCGCGACCGGCAGCGTCGCGATGGGGCGCGCGGTCGGCGCGACGGTCGCGCAGCGGCTCGGGCGCACGCTCCTCGAGCTCGGCGGCAACAACGCGCTCATCGTGCAGCCGTCGGCGGATCTCGAGCTCGCGGCGAAGGCCATCGTGTTCGCGGCGGTGGGGACCTGCGGGCAGCGCTGCACCTCGCTCCGGCGGCTCCTCGTCCACGAGGACGTCGCGGCCGAGCTCGTCGCCCGCCTCCGCCGCGCCTACGGGACGCTCCCCATCGGGGATCCGCGCGCGCCCGGGATCCTCGTGGGGCCGCTCATCGACGAGCCCGCGGCGAACGCGATGGCGCACGCGCTCGCGGCCGCGCGCGCGCAGGGCGGCGAGGTCCTCGCGGGGGGCGGGCGCCTGACGGCCGGGCTCCCGCCCGGGGCGTACGTCGCGCCGGCGCTCGTGCGGGTCGCGGCGGACGCGCCGGTCGTGATGGAGGAGACCTTCGCGCCGATCCTCTACGTGAGCACCTTCCGCGAGCTCGACGACGCGATCGCGGCCAACAACGCCGTGCCGCAGGGGCTCTCCTCGGCGATCTTCACGAACGATCTCCGCGAGGCCGAGCGCTTCCTGTCGGCGACGGGCTCCGACTGCGGGATCGCCAACGTCAACATCGGCACGTCGGGCGCCGAGATCGGCGGGGCCTTCGGCGGCGAGAAGGACACGGGCGGCGGGCGCGAGTCGGGCTCGGACGCGTGGAAGCAGTACATGCGGCGCGTCACGAACACCGTGAACTACGGCCGCGAGCTGCCGCTCGCGCAGGGGATCCGCTTCGACGCGGACTGAGCATGAGCGCGACGGCCCACGGGACGGACGCGAGCGCGCGCCCGCCCCGCGGCGCGGTCAGGGCAGGTCGAGGAGCGTGCGGTTCGACGACGCGGTGTACGGTCTCCCGCGAGCGCCCAGGCGTGGAGCTGCGCCTTCTCCTCGGCGGTGAAGAAGAGCTGGCCCGACGTCTGGAACGCGAAGGTGTGGCACTCGAAGGCGGCCGTGTTGCCGCCGGCCGAGTTGACCTCCTTGAAGTTGTAGCCGACGGCGTCGGCGTAGCCGCCGTAGCAGCCGTCGACGTCCGAGAAGTTGGGCGTGTCGTAGCCGTACTTCAGGTCGACGTAGAAGTGCGCGGGGTCCTCGTCGCGGAGGAAGCGGCAGTCCATGCCCTCGAAGTCGTTGAACTCGCAGTGGACCTTGGCGATCCGGTCGAGAAAGAGGACGGCCGCGTTGTAGGTCGTCACCTGCGAGAGGACGAAGCGCGGACCGAGCTCGGGCGCCGGGTCGGACGCCGGGCCGCCGAACGCGTGGGCGAAGGCGAGCGAGCCCTCGGCCGTGGTCGTGGTGTAGTGGACGGCGACGTCCCCGCCCTCGTCGAGCGCGAAGCTCGCCGGGCACTGCGTGAGATCCACGTCCCAGACGATGTACGGGTAGACCACGCCGCGCGGGATGGTGCCGGGGACGCCGAGGTGGCCGTCGTCGACGGTGGCCCGCGTCGTGAGGGTGCAGGCCGGCGGCGCCTCCGGGTCGGTCGGGTTCACGCCGAGCGCGACGTTCCAGTAGACCTTGTCGAGCCCGGGGAGCGACTCGTGGCCCCGGTAGACGCCGACCTGGTAGAGGAGGCCGTCGGCGTCGTCCACGGCCGCGCAGGCGTCGGTGTGCCCCGCGTCGCAGAGGTTCCCGACGCCCGCCGAGGGATCGATGGTCGCGGCGCCGTCGCTGCCGCAGTCGAGCACGATGTCGTGGAGGAGGAGGCGCGTCCCCTCGGAGGCGGTCGTCCCGGCGGTGCAGGCGAGGCCGATGACGTCGGTGCGGGCGCGCTTGCCGCTCGCGTCGAAGAGGAGGTCGGCGGCGTCGCAGTCGTACTTCGCCGAGCAGAAGACGTCGTCGAAGGAGAGCGCGATGTCGAAGAAGCCCTGCTGCGCGGGGCGCAGCACGGTCACGTCGAAGCGCACGGGCACGTCGGCGTTCGGGAGGCAGGTCGCGTCCCGCGTCATGGGGCCCGGGTCGACGACGGTGAGGAAGCCGCCGGGCGCGGCATCGCCGAAGTCGCCGGGGTCACCGACGGCGGCCGCGTAGACGCCGACGAGGCGCAGCTCGACGTGGTTGTCGGGCTCGCTCGCGTCGCAGGGGCCGACGTAGCTCACCGAGCCTGCGCCGTCGCCGTAGCGGCTGGCGCTCAGGCGCTGCACGAAGACCGTCTCGGCCGGGTCGGCGCCGTTGGTGACGCGCACGTCCCAGATGGCGTCGGCGACCCCGGTCAGGGTGAGGGCCGAGATCGACACGCGGACGTTCGTGTCGCTCACGGCGGGGGGCGCTGGCGCGTCGGCGCACGCGGCGAGCAGCGCGAGGGAGAGGGGGATCGCGACGAGCTTCATCGGCTGGACTCCGCACGGTTCGATGTCGGGGGTGAGCTCGCGCGGAAGGACCCGCGCGAGAACGTCCAGCCTACGTCGCCGGCGCCTCCGCCGGATAGCTCGAGCCGCCTACGATCACGTGACTGCCGCCGTCCTCTCGCGTCCCAGCTACTGCCCGATGTCCGGTACGGGGCACCCGTAGATGAACACGAGGTCCTGGACCGCGCCGTCGAGGAGGGCCTGGCACGCCGGGCCGTAGAAGGTGACCTGGTTCGTGGCGCTCGCGTAGTCCCAGCCGGCGCCGTGGGTGGCGTCGCGGGCGATGGGCGCCTTGTCGATGAAGACCTGGAGGCTCGACAGCGTGGGCGGCACGCCCGAGAGGCGGAAGTTGCAGCCGAGCACGTCGCCAGCGATGGCCTCGAGCGCCTCGCCGAGGGAGGTGGCGTCGTTGGCGGCGTAGTAGCGCGTGTCGCCGGCGAGCGCGGTGCCGCCGGCGTCGGCCATGCCGTTCAGCTCGTCGGGATCGGTGTTGTTGCCGGTCCCGTCGAAGCCGATGACGAAGGTCCGGATCGACGGCGACTGGTCGCGGAGGGCGGTGACCTGGGGGATCGGGTCGTCGCAGGACGAGACGCCGTCGGTGATCACGACGACGACGTTCTCGCGGCTCGGATCCTCGAGCCCCGAGTAGTCGAGGAGCCACTCGAGGGCCTCGGCGGTGGGCGTCCCGAAGCCGGTGCGCCCGGCGCCGCCGATGAAGGTGTTGATGGCGCTCGCGTTGTCGGGCCCGGGGTCGATGAAGACGCGCCCGGCGCCGCATTGTTGGCCCTGGCTCCCGCTCTGGTTCGTGCCCGGGTAGAGCATGAGGCCGAAGCGGATCCGGTCCTCGAAGCCCTGGGTGAGGGCCTCGATGGCGTCCTTCGCGATGTCCCACTTGCTGCGGCCCGACCCGCCGGTCGGCGACGACGCCATGCTGCCCGAGCGGTCGAGCACGAGCAGCACGTTGGGCGGGACGGCCTCGGCGGCGATGGTGTCGCCCGCGCACCCGCAGATCCCGGCGAAGCAGCGGTCGTGCTCGGCGCAGTCCACGTCGACCCCGCAGGGGCCGCCGACCTCGTTGGGCTGGCAGACGCCGGCCTCGTCGCACACCTGGTGGTCCGGGCAGTCGTCGGTCGTGCCGCAGGCGCGCCCGAGGCGCTCCTCGCAGCCGTCGCCGACCTCGCCGTTCGAGTTCGCGTAGTCGAAGCCGTCGCAGGCGCGCTCGGCGTCGCCCTCGGTGCAGCAGACGAGCGCGCACACGGGGGCCGCGCCGGTCGCGTCGCAGCGCCCGTAGCCGTGGTCGACGTCGAGGTCGGCGGTGCAGTCGACGCTGCAGGAGCCGCAGGCGTCGTCGCGCTCGTAGCGCCCGCTGACGGGGTCGACGAAGCCCTCGTCGGTGTCGCCGTCGCAGTCGTCGTCCTTGCCGTTGCAGAGCTCGTCGCGCGGGGCGAGACCGCAGCCGCCGCAGTTGACGGGGTCGCGCGCGAAGTCGACGCAGGTCCCGTCGCAGTCGTCGAGCCCGGCGGGGCACGCGCACGCGCCGGCGACGCACACCATGCCGCCCGTGCAGGCGGCGTCGTCGCAGCCGCCCGCGGTGTCGGCGACGTCGTCGGCGCCGCTGTCGGCGGCGGTCGTGTCTTCGGGCGGGGTGGTCCCGCCGGTGTCGAGCGACGCGACGGCGTCGTCGTCGCCTAGCTGCGCGAGGCCCGAGCTCGCGTCGCTGCCACAGGCCCCGATCGTGACGCCGGCGACCATGGCCACTACGGATCCCAGCCCCTTCCAACGCGCTGACGTGCGTCGCATCCGCCCCCCTCGGTAGAGCCCGCGCGCCGCCCCCCAGCGCCGCTGCGTACCCCGTGTCCGCCCCGAGTATCTCCCGACCGGCACCGACGCCCAAGCGAGAGGCGCGTTCCCTGGTCACCGGCACGCCGCTTTGCGAAATCGCGCGGATGCGGCATGCTCGCCGAGCGCTCCAGCCGGCGCGTGGAAGACACCATGCCCTCGTCTCCCATCGTATTTCGGGCGCTCTTCGAGCACTCCCCGAACCCCTACATGGTCCTCGATCGCGAGCTGCGGTACGTGGCGGCGAACGCGGCGTACCTCGAGGTCACGTCGAGTCGGCTCGAGGATCTGCTCGGCGTCTGCATCTTCGACATCTTCCCCCACGATCCGCTCGATCCGACCAACGAGAACGCGCGGCGCCTGCGCGAGAGCCTCGAGGGGGTGCTCGCGACGGGGGAGCCCGACACGCTGGCGGTGATCGCGTACCGGGTGCCGGAGAAGAGGGCGGACGGCGGGGTCGAGATCCGCGAGCGGCTGTGGAGCGCGACGCACACGCCGATCTTCGGCGAGGAGGGGGAGGTGACGCACGTCCTCCAGCACACCGTCGACGTGACGGAGGTGCCGGGGGCGCGCGAGCGGGCGCTCGAGCCGAAGGGATCGGCGACGGCGGCGCTCGCCCAGATCCACGCCGGGATCCTCGAGCGCGCGAGCGCGGCGGAGGAGGCGCACCGCGACACGGTGCGCGAGTACGCCGAGTTCCGGCGGATCTTCGACCACGCGCCGGGGATCGTGTGCGTGCTGCGCGGGCCGAAGCACGTCTTCGAGCTCGCGAACCCCGCGTTCCGCGGCCTCGTGGGCGAGCGGGACGTCGTGGGGAAGCCGTTCGCCGAGGCGATGCCGGACGTGCTCGGGCAGGGGTACGAGGCGCTGCTCGACCGCGTGTACGCGACGGGGCAGCCGTTCCTCGGGCGCGGGCTGACGGCGCGGCTCGTGACGGAGCCGGGGGCGGCGCCGGTCGAGATCGTGATCGACCTCGCGTTGCAGCCGATCACGAACCCGGCGGGCGCGGTGGTCGGGGTGTTCGCGCAGGCCTACGATCAGACGGAGCAGCGGCGGCTCGAGCGCGAGCGCGTCAGGCTCGCGATGATCGTGGAGCAGGCGTCGGACAGCATCGGCGTGGCCGCGCCGGACGGGAAGCTGGTCTTCCTGAACGAGGCAGGGCAGAGGCTCGTGGGGCTCCCTTCGGACCGCGTCGCGTCGACGACGGGCGCTGAGTTCTTCGCGCCGGAGGATCTCGAGCGGATGGCGGCGGAGGTGTATCCGCGCCTGCTCGCCGAGGGGCGCTGGGAGGGGAAGTTCCGCTATCGGCACTTCGAGACGGGGGAGCTCATCCCGATCCACTACAACGTGTTCGCGGTGCGCGATCCGGGGTCGCAGGAGATCCTCGCGTTCGCGAGCGTGAGCCGGGACATCCGCGAGCAGCTCGCGCACGAGGCCGAGATGGCGCAGGCGCGCGAGGCCGAGCGGGCGGCGCTCGAGGCGTCGCGCGCGCAGGAGGCGGAGCTCGTGTTCCTGGCGGCGTCGCTCCCGGACCACGTGTGGTCGGCGGACGCGACCGGGGCGGTGACGTACGCGAACGAGCGGATGGCGACGTACTTCGACGTGCCGACGGAGCAGCTCCTGCGGGAGGGCTGGGCGGGCGTGGTGAACCCGGCGGACATGCCGCACGTGCGGGCGTCGTGGGTGCGGTCGATCGAGACGGGGCAGCCGTTCGAGGCGGAGTGTCGGCTGCTGCGGCGGCGGGACGGGGCGTACCGCTGGCACATCGTGCGGGCGCTGCCGCTCTGCGACGAGGCGGGGCAGGTCATCAAGTGGTACGGGACGAACACGGACATCGACGACCTGAAGCGGACGGAGGCGGAGCGGGACCAGCTGATCCAGAAGCTGTCGGCGTCGAACCGGGAGCTCGACCAGTTCGCGTACGTGGCGTCGCACGATCTGAAGTCGCCGCTCAGGGGGATCGCGAACCTGGCGCAGTGGGTGGCCGAGGAGATGCCGGAGGGGGTCGACCCGACGATCCTGAGCTATCTGGACCTGATGCGCGGGCGCATCGCGCGGATGAACGCGCTGATCGACGGGATCCTGTCGTACTCGCGGGCGGGGCGGGTGTGGAATCGGCTGGAGGAGGTCGACACGGGGGCGCTCGTGGCGGAGGTCGTGAAGACGGTGGCGCTGCCGTCGGAGGCGCGGGTGGAGGTGTCGCCGGACCTGCCGCGGGTGGTGACGGACCCGGTCGCGTTGCGGCAGGTGTTCACGAACCTGGTGGAGAACGCGGTGAAGCACGGGCGGCGGCGCGACGTGGTGGTGAACGTGGACGTGAGCGGGCCGCACGAGGTGGGCGAGGGGTTGTCGCCGATGTACCGCTTCACGGTGCGGGACAACGGGCCGGGGATCGACCCGGCGATGCACGAGCGGCTCTGGGGGCTCTTCCAGGTGCTGCAGCCGCGCGACGAGGTGGAGGGCTCGGGGGTGGGGCTCTCGGTGATGAAGAAGCTCGTGGAGGCGCGCGGCGGGAAGGTGGGGCTCGAGTCGCGGCCGGGCGAGGGGGCGACGTTCTGGTTCACGTGGCCGCGGACGGACGAGCCGTCGTTCGAGGAGACGGTCATCACGCCGGAGACGCTGGGCGCCAGCGGGTGACGGGGCGGGGGTGACGGGGCGAGCGCGGCGGCGTCGACCTCGGCGGCGCGGCGTGACCTGACGCCGCGCCGTCAGAACGTGCCGCCGAGGGTCGCGCGGGGCGCCGGCCGCTCCGGCTCCTTCGGGACCGCCTCCGGCTCGAGGAGCTCCGACCCCGTCGCCACGGGCGCCTCGAGACCGACCGCCGGCGACGTCGCCTCGTCCTCCTGCGCGAGCACCACCGGCTCCGGCGCCGCCTCCGGCCGCGGCGGCGCCGCCGCCGGGCTCGACGACGCCCTCGGCCTCGCGCCGACCATCACCCAGCCTGTCCGCGCCCTCGGCGACCGCGCCACCGGCGCCGCCGGCGACCTCTCACCCCCGTCGCCCCGGCTCGCCGCTCCGACGCCGAACGCGAGCAGCGGCAGCGGCACCGGCAGCGCTCCCCGCGTCGCCCACACCGGCCGCGCCGCCGGCGCCACCCGCGCGGACGCCGCTCCCGCCGCCGCGATCGCCCCCACCGGCCTCGCCGACTCCAGCCGCAGCGCGCTCGCCACAGGCGCCGACACCACGGGCGGCGCGCCGCCCGCGCGATCCTCGCCACCGCCGCCTCACCGACGCGCTCCGCGCCGCCACCGAGGAGCGGCGCCGCCGCCCCCGCCACCACCACCGCCACCGCGAGCATGGCCCCCGCCGCCGCGAGCCACGCGGGCCTCGCCGCGAGCCACCCCGTCCGCGCCTCCCGCGCCCCATCCCGCTCGAGCTCCACCACGGCCACCACCGGCAAGAGCGGCGACCGCGGCGTCACCTCGGTCGTCTCCTCGACCACCGCCCCCGGCCGCCCCAGCGCCGCCGTGTCCCCGAGCGCCGCGTGCTCCGCGTCGGCCAGCCACCCGACCCGCCGCGTCTCGAGCCGCGCCCGCTCCGCCACGAGCTCCTGCCGCTCCGCCTCGAGCTTCACCCGCAGCGACGTCAACGCCTCCCGCTCCCGCTCGAGCTGCACCTTCTCCCGCCGGAGCCGCGCCCGCTCGATCTCCTCCGACGCCGCCGGCGGCTCGCTCCCGAGCTCGATCGCCGCCCGCGCGCAGTCGAACACCGGCGCCAACGCCCGCCGCACCTCGTCCGCCCCCTGGAAGCGGTCCTCCGGCGCCCGCGCGAGCGCCCTCCGCAGGAACTGCTCGACCACCGCCGGCAGCGCGAGCGACGCCACGTCCGCCAGCGGGTCGAACGCCGGGTCGAGCTTCGCCCGCAGGATCTCCTTCGCCGAGCGCCCCGCGAACGCCCGCACCCCCGTCATCAGCTCGAACGCGATGGCGCCGACCGCGTAGACGTCCGTCCACGGCCCGAGGTTCCGCGCCTCGATCTGCTCCGGCGCCATGTAGGTCACCGTCCCGAGCACGAGGCTCGTCTCGCGGCTCTGCGCCACCTCCTTCGCGAGCCCGAAGTCCACGATCTTCACGTGCCACGGGTCGCCGACCACCGCCTGCAGCATGATGTTCTCGGGCTTCACGTCCCGGTGGATGATGTCGCGCGCGTGCGCCGACTCGAGCCCGTTCAGGATCTGCGTCAGGATGTGCTGGATCCCGCTCGCGTCGATGCCCTCGTGCCCGAACCCGAGCCGGTTCATCTCCGAGCGCAGCGTGCGCGCCCCCGGGATGAGCTCCATCGCCAGGTAGGGCCGACCGAGATACCGCCCATAGTGCAGGAGCCGCACGATGTTCGGGTGCTGCAGCACCGCGAGCGCCGCCGCCTCGTGCTCGAAGCGCGCCGCCACCCGCGCCGTCGCCGCCGCGTCGAGCCCGTCGCGCTCGAGCAGCTTCACCGCCGCCTGCAGCCGGTAGAGCGGCCGCTGCAGCGCCAGCAACACCCGCCCGAAACCGCCCTTCCCGAGGCGCCCCACGACGAGGTAGTCGCCCACGAACAGGCCGATCAGCGGCTCGCGGCTCGTCGGCGGCTCGGCGAGCGCGGCGCGCGCGGCGTCCTCCGGCACGAAGTGCACGCGCTGCCGCGCGCAGGCTCGCTCGGGGCAAGGCCGGCCGACGACGCCAGGAGCCGAGCAGGCGGGACAACGCCCGACACGTTCATTCATGAGGCCCTCCGTTGCGGCCCGAGAGGGAGGCGGGCCGCCCGGCGCCCGACCGCGCCGAGGGGTTGCACGTGATCCACGAGGGTGGGTGGCCGGTCGCCGGGCTCGCGTTTGCGGAGCGCCCCCTCCGGAAAAAATAATGGTCGGGATGCACGATTACCCCCAAACCCCGCCGGCTGCGCCGCCACCCACCTCGTAGAGCCGTCCCCGCCCCCTACGGCGGACGCTCGAGCGCGGCCCCGGTGCGCGGCCGCCAGCCCGACTCGCCCCCGCGACCCCTCGACGAGGCCCCCATGCTCTTCGACACGCCCGACGGCGCGCCCCTCCCGTCGACCGAGCCCCGCGCCCTCCGCGAGCACGCCCTGCGCGACCTCATGGCGATCGCCGGCTGCGAGCACGGCGCGTGCTACCGCGTCCTCAAGTACCCGGGTCAGGCGAAGCTCCGCGTCTTCGGGATGCTCGCCCTCGGCTCCCCCGCGTTCACGCGCATCTACGAGGCCAGCGAGGGCATCGCGGTCTACGAGTACTTCGACCTCGACCAGATCTCCTCGGTCCGCGCCTTCGACGTCCAGCGCCGCGACGACATGGGGCGCGACTTCGTCGCCACCTTCTGGGAGCCGACGGGGATCCGCGCCTCCGTCGGCGTCAACGTCCTCGACGACGCCGGTCGCCACGTCGCCTGGATCGGCGCCTTCCGCACCCTCGACCAGCGCGATCCCTCGCGCCGCGTCCAGACCGCCCTCAACGCCCAGCTCCCGCGCTATCGCGCACTCCTCACCACGGCCGCCCAGCTCGAGAGCCGCGATCCCGACGGCGCCGTCCTCGTCGTCGACCGACGCGGGCGCGTCGTCGTCCGCTCCGACCACGCCGACGCGTGGCTCGAGACGCCCGGCTTCGACGCGTTCCTCGCGGCGGTCCGCCGCGGCGACGTCGAGCAGACCTCCTTCCGCGGCGCCTCCGTCACCATCGCGCCGGTCCGCGGCGGCGACGTCGGCGACGCCTTCGTCATCACCGTCACGCCGCGCGCGCTGTCCCGCCTCCCCGCGGTCATGACGCTGAGCCGCACGCGGCGCAAGGTCGCCCACCTCGCGGCGCTCGGTCTCACGGCCGCCGAGATCGCGAGCGAGCTCGAGCGCAGCGTCGAGACCGTCCGCTCGCACCTCACCGCCATCTACGACGCCCTCGGCATCGCCTACCGCGCGGAGCTCGCGACGGCCCTCGCCGCGATGACGCCCGCGTGAATCAACTTAGGACCATGGTCCTAAGTTCGACAACCCCGCATGGATGGCCGCTGGTCGATCAAGAACGAGCGTTACGCATCACCTCCTCGCGGCGCCTCGCCCGCCGCCGGGTTTCACCGACGGCAACTTCGACGCCCCGGGCCCCTCGCCCCGCGCGTGCCGCGTGCCTACTTCCCGGGCTCGACCGGAGGTTCCCGCGATGCGTCTCCTCGACGAACGCAACTTCGACCGCGCGCTCGAGTCCGCCAAGGGGCTCGTGCTCGTGGACTTCTACGCCGACTGGTGCGGCCCCTGCCGCGCCCTCTCCCCCATCCTCGAGAGCCTCGCCCCCGAGTATGAAGGCCGCGTCGACTTCGTGAAGGTCGACTCCGACAAGAGCCAGCGCATCACGCAGGCCTTCGGGGTCCGGAGCCTCCCGACCGTCGTCGTCCTGAAGCCGAAGCACCCCGGCCCCGGCGCCGAGGTCGTCGGCTACTTCATCGGCGCGAAGCCCGCCGACGGCGTCCGGAAGGTGCTCGACAAGGCCCTCGACGACCGCCCCGGCTTCTTCCAGCGCCTCTTCGGCAAGGGCGGCGCCAAAGCCGACGACGCGAAGCCCGACGCCTGATCCCCACCCGCGCCGCGCTGATCGCGGCGCTCGGTCACAGGTCGAAGCGGAACTCCACCCCGGCCGTGACGAGCACCTGGAGACCGCTCGTCTCCTGCTCGTGGTCGCCCCAGAGCTGGTAGTGCTGGACGCGCCCGTCGAGGCGCAGCGCGAGGAGCGAGATCAGGTCCCACGTGAGCCCCGCCCCGCCCGTCACCATCACCCCCGCGAACGACCCCGGTGACGCCGGCAGGAACATCCCGCCGCCCTCGACGAAGAACACGAAGCCGATCGGCGAGCTCCCGTCGAACGGCGCCGCCCACTCGACGTGCGCCCCCACGGTCAGCGCGGCGCTGTCGTCCTCGTAGAAGTCCTCGACGTTCGAGATCACGCCCAGCACAGGCCCGAAACCCCAGTGCGCCCCCGGCTGCCAGAGCCAGTAGCCCGCGAGCTCGAGCGCCGGGTCCGGCCGCGCGTCCAGCCCCTCGAAGCCGTTCTCGTAGTCCGCCTCGCCATACGCGACCACCCCGAGCCGCGCCCCCACCAACGTGTCGTGATGGTACCGCGGCTGATTCCACTCCGGCGGGTACGCCGGCTGGATGAACGCGAGCTCCGCCTGCGTGAAGCCATACGCCTCCGCCCACGCGGTCACCTCAGAACCAGGGCCGTCCATCGCCCAGACGCTGTCCCGGTTGTAGAGCGCGTCGAGCCGCTCCGCCGCGTCCGTGCCCGCCGTCGCCTCGACCATCGCCCCGACGGCGCAGCGCCGGCCGTCGTGATCGATGAACTCGCTGCGCGCGAACGACGTGTCCACGTTCTCCGGGAACGCCCCGCCCGCGACGTACGCCGCGAGCGCGTCGAGCGCCGCCTCACGCCGCGCCCGCCGCGCCGCGTCGAGCCCGCTCGTGTCCACCTCCCGGAGCCGCACGAGCACCTCCTCGAGGTGCACCCGCACCCGCTCCGCCGGCGCGTCCGCCGCCGTCGGCGGGCGCCCGTAGCGGAGCTCCCAGCTCGTGTCCCCCCAGACCGCGTTCACCGCCGCCGGCAGCGGCTCGGGCGCAGAAGGCGCCCCGGACGCGAGCGACGCGGCGACGACGAACTGAAACGCGAGCGCGAACACGGACATCGGGGGCTCCTCTTCGGGGGAGCCGCCATCAATGCACGCGCGGCTCCCTCGACGCAAAGCCGCGACGCCGACGCCACCCACCGAAAGTCAGGAGCACGCGCAGGAGCAGCGCCGCGAGCCCGCCTCCCAGCGCGCCGCCCGCGCCTCCCGCGCCACCCCCGGCGCAGCCGCCGTCGCCCGCGTTCGCCACCGCCCGCCCGTAGCCGCTCACCGCGACGCGCACCGTCGCGTCCGCCCCCGCCACGTTCGTCTCGAGCCCGAGCGTGCACGCGAACGGCCCCTTCGCCATCACGACCGACAGCGCGAGCTCCGCGCTCTCCCCGGGCCCGATGGTCGCCCCCGCGCCGCCCGCGAACGCCGCGCGCGGGCAGGCCGCCCCGCCCTCCCAGCTCGGCGCCCCGACGACGAGGTCCACGACGCCTGGGTTCTCGACCGTCACCGGCACGGTCAGCGCGCTCCCCGCGAGCAGATCCGGCAGCGCCCACACCGCCCCGTTCGCGACCACCACGTCCTCGTCGAACAAGAGCCGGATCCCCGCGTCGAGCCCCTGCCCCGCGAGCTGCACCGCCGCCCGCGCCCCGCCGGCCCCGTCCGCCGACAGCACCGCCCCGAACACCCCGCGCCCGCTCGGCGTGAGCTCGACCTCGACCACCCCGGCGCCCCCCGGCGGCAGCGCCCCGCGCGGGCTCGCCGGCACGCGCCCGGCGCACCCCTCGAGCCCCGTGAGCCGCGCCCCGCCGCCCACCACGAACGCCGCCGTCCCCGCGTTCTCGAGCACGTAGGTCACCGCCCGCGCCTCGCCGATCACCGCCGCGCCGACGTCGTCGACGTCCCCCACGAGCCCGCCGCCGGTCCGCCAGAAGCGCGGGTTCGCCGCGGCCTCCGCGACCGCCTCCCCCGTCACCGTCCACGCGAGCCGCCGCGCCGGCCCCACCTCCTCGCTCGGCACGAAGACCCCCACCGACACAGGCCCCGCCGCCGTCGCCGCGAGCCGCGCCGTCAGCGACGCCGACTCCCCCGGCGCGAGCGCCGCCCGGTCGAGCGCGAGCTCCGCCACGGCCCCGCTCTGCGCCTCGACCACGGGCGCCCCGAGCGTCACCGGCACGAGCCCCCGGTTCGCGACCCGCCACGTCAGCGCGCGCGGCGCCCCGCCCGCGTCGAGCCACCCCACGTCGTCCGCCCCGCCCGACGCGATCGGCACCCCGGGGAGCCGCGTCACCGTGACCTGCACCGCGTCGTCGCTCCCCGCCACCCCGCGGAGCGCGAACCGCCGCTCCCCGCGCGGATCGTTGCTGTCGATCGCGAGCTCGAACGAGAACGGCCCCTCCCGCGGCGCCCGCACATACGCCCGCACGAGCTCCTCCCCGCCCGGGCTCAAGGTCCCGAACGGCGGCTCGAGCGTCAGCGCGCAGCCGTCGACCGCGTCGACCCGCACGCTCGCGAGCGAGAGCACCGCCGCCCCCGCGTTCCGCACCCACAGGAGCACCTTCGCCGTCTCCCCGACCGGGAAGGCGCCGAGGTCCGCCGCGACCCCGCTCGGCACGGCCTCGCCGCGGTACGTGAGCTCGAGGAGCGCGGCCGCCACGACGTCCCCGCGCAGCACGATCGTCGTGAGCGGCTCGTCCGGGTCGTCCGTCGCGAAGCCGATCGTCACCTCGAAGGGCCCCTCGCCGGCCGGCGTCACCGTCAGCACCGCCGCGCCCTCGCCTCCCGGCGCGACGACCGCCGGCGGCGCCACCGACACGACCGCCGCCGTCCCGCTCGCCGACGCCGCCGCGACCTCCACGGCCCCGACCCCGAGCGGCGCGGAGCCCACGTTCCGGAGCCGGTACACGAGCGTCAGCGGCACCCCCGACGACACCGCCCCGAGCGCGTCGACCGACCCGTCCACGAACGACGCCTCGCCCCGCTCGACCTCCACGTCGGGCGCCGCCGCGACCGCCACCGTCACCGCGCGCGCCGTCACGAGCGGCCCGCCGAGCCCCGTCGCCCCGAGGTCGTCCGCCGCGACCCGCACCGTCGCGTCCCCGACGAACCCGAAGTCCGGCTCGAACGACACCGTCGCGAGCGCGCTCGTCAGCGCCTCCGCCGACCCGCGCAGCGTCAGCGACGCCGTCCCCGGCGCCCCCGCCACCACGAGCGCCCCCGGCGCCTCGCCCGCCGCGACCGTCCCGTGCTCCCCCTCGAGCGTGACCTCGAGCACCTCCGCGTCGAGGTCCGACACCGCCGCCCCGAACGTCGCGACCACGTGCTGGAAGCCCGCCACGGTCTCCGGCGCCGTCACGACCGGCGCGTCGTCCACCGCCGTCACCGCGAAGCCGACCGCCGCCGACGCCGCCGAGAACGCCCCGTCCACCGCGATCGGCACAGCCTCGAGCACGTCCCCGTCCGCCGCGGCCGACCCGTCCCAGGCCCACGCGACGAGCGCCGCCGGGACCTCCCCGTTCCAGTTCGGCTCCGGGAGGAACCGGAGCCGCGTCCCCGCCCCGGCCCCGAGCACGTGCACGCCCTCGCCGAGCGGCGCCCACGCCCCGCCGTGGAAGCTCACCTCGACGACCCCGCCCGCGACCTCCGCCGCGCGCACCGCCACGCCGCTCACCGCGCCCAGGCCGTCGTCGTCGACCACGCCGAGGCGCGTCATCACGTCCGCGACGGCGTCCCCGGCCGGGTCCGCCGCGTCCTCCTCGATCGTCGTGAGGGAGAACGCCGTCCGCGTCACCTGCGGCGGGTCGTTGCGGTCGATCACGGTCACCGTGAAGACCCGCGATACCGAGAGCCCGCCGTGGTCGACCGCGCGCACGGTCACCTCGAGGGTCGCCGCCGCCTCGAAGTCGAGCGGCCGCGCCGTCACGAGCTGGTCGCCCGCGATCGCGAAGGCGCCCGCGGCGTCGTCGGTCACCCCGTAGGTGATCACCTCGCCGGCGTCGGGGTCGCCGAGGGTCGTGAGCGCCCCGATCACGGCACCCGCGTCCGCGTTCTCGAGCACGCTCCCGCCAGCGAGCTCGAGCGCGACCGGCGCCTCGTTCACGTCCCCCACGAGCACGGTCACCGGCGCCTCGACCACGTGCCCCGCCCCGTCCGTGCAGCGCACGACGATCGCCACCTCGGGCTCGGTCTCGTGGTCGAAGACGCGCGCCGTCACGAGCGCGTCGCCGGCCACGGTGAACGCGCCGCCGCCGTCGTCGAGGAGCTCGAACACCTCGCTGTCGCCGAAGTCCGGGTCGCCGAGGGCCACGAGCGTGCCGGCCGGCGAGCCGATGGGCGCGTTCTCCGGCACCGCCGCGCCCGCGACCGCGACGCCCGTCGGCGGCTCGTTCACGTCGTCGACGCCGATCGAGAACGTCTGCTCGGCCGTGAGCCCGCCGCCGTCCGTCACCCGCACGCGCACGGAGAACACGCTCGTCGGCGCCTCGTGGTCGAGCGGCGCCGTGGTCACGAGGTGGTCGCCGTCGACGGCGAAGCGCCCGCCGCCCCCCGAGACGAGCGCGTAGGTCCAGGCGTCGTCCTCGTCGGGATCGCCGACCGGCGTCAGCGCGCCGACGACGGCCCCCGCGGGCTCGTTCTCGGCGACGGTCGCGTGGTCGAGCGCGACCCCGGTCGGGGCCTCGTTCACGTCCGTCACCGGGATCTCGACCTCGCGGTCGACGAAGAGCCCGCCGTGATCGATGACCCGGAGCGTCACGAGCCAGGGGCGCGCCTCGTAGTCGAGGGATCGCGCCGTCACGAGCTGGTTGTTCTGGAGGTAGAAGGCGCCGCCGGCGTCGTCGACGAGCACCCAGGTGAAGGTCTCCTGGCGGTCGGGGTCGCCGAGGGCGACGGGCTGCCCGAGCTGCTGGTTCGGCGCCGAGTTCTCGCGCACGGGCGCCGGGGTGAACGCGATGCCCGTCGGGGGCTCGTTGAGGTCGCGCACGAAGACGTCCCACGAGGCGTCCGCCGTGAGCCCGCCGCGGTCGACGGCGCGCACCCGGATGTGGATCCGGTCGCTCTGCTCGTAGTCGACGACCTTCGCGACGATGAGGCGGTGCCCGTCGACGGCGAAGTGCTCGCCGTCGTTCTGGAGCAGGATGTAGTAGGGATCGTCGCCGTCGTCGGGATCGTCGCTCCCGAGGAGCGCGACGAAGGAGCCGATCGGCCGCGCCTCGTCGATGGTGGTCGGCGTCAGGGTGAGCGCGGTCGGCGGCTCGTTCACGTCGTCGATGGCGAGCTCGACGTCCTGCTCGAGCGCGCGGTCCGTCGTGTCGACGGCGCGGAGCCGGATGGTGAGCGTCGGCGTGGTCTCGTGGTCGATGGTGCGGGCGAGGCGGATCTGCCCGTTCGAGAGCGTGACCGCGCCCCCCGCCCCGTCGAGGAGCGTCACGGCCGCGTGGTCGCCGGCGTCCGGGTCGGTCACGACGACGTCCCCCACGACCACGCCCGCGGCCGAGCTCTCCGGGACGTGCCCCGGGACGACCGCGATCGCCGTCGGCGCCTCCGGGTCGTCGATCAGCGTGATGACGACGGGGAGCTCGACCGTGTTGCCGCCGCTGTCGGTGACCCGGATGGGCAGCGTCCACGTCGGCGACGACTCGTAGTCGAGCGGACGCGACACCGACACCTGGGTCCCGCCCGTGCTGAGGCGGAACGGGTAGGTCACGCCCGTCGGGAGCGCGTAGGTGAAGACCTCGTCCGCGTCTTGATCGACGGCCCCCAGGGTGCCGATGATCGTGCCCGCGACGGCGCTCTCGTGGACCTCGGTCCCGCTCAGGGTCACGGCGGTCGGCGGCTCGTTGACGTCGAGCACGTCGAAGTGGACCGCGCCCTCGAACGCGAGCCCGCCGCTGTCGCGCGTGCGCACGGCGACGGTGATCGCCGGGAGGGACTCGTAGTCGAGCGGGCCGTCGAGGCGCAGCGTGTCGCCGTCGATGACGAGCGGCACGATCGGGTTCGCGATGAGCTCGAACGTGTGGGCGTCGTCCGGGTCGGGATCGCTCGCGACGAGCGTGCCGATGACGTAGCCCGGCTCGGCGTCCTCGGGCACCGGATCGCCGACGAGGGCGACGCCCGTCGGCGTCGCGTTGGCGCGCGCGGCCTCCCGGGCGCCCGCGACCAGGGCGAGCGCGAGGAGCGCGAGGAGGAGGCGGCGGCCCGCGATCACGGCGCGGCCCCGGCGCCGGCGAGCCAGGGCCCGACGACGGCCTGCAGCGGCTCGCGCACGCCCTCCCAGTCGTCGAGGAGCACGCCCCCGTCGAGGTCGCCGTTCCACGAGGCCACGACGAAGCTCACGGCGTAGCGGCTCAGGTAGGGCAGGAAGGTGTCGATGAAGGCGCGGTCGGCCTCACCGTCGAGGCGCGGGGTCAGGGTCGTGACGATGACGGGGTACTCGCCGTTCTGCACCACGAAGCCCCAGCTCCGGTACCAGTGGGCCTCGAGGTTGTCGGGGTAGCTCGGCGAGGCGAACCAGTCGGCGCCTGGGAGCAGGCTCGGCGGCGGCTCGTGCACGGCCCAGACGAGCTGGTCGGGGACGCGCAGCCGCACGGGGGTGCGCTTCGTCGGCCGGAGATCGCCGGCGTACCAGGCCGCGTGCGGATCGTCGCCCGCCGCGAGCCAGGCGCCGACGGGCACGACGATGAGCCACTCCGGCGCCTCGTCGAGCACGGCGTCGCCGATCCGCTCGGCCGCGGCGCGCCAGTCGGTGGCGGCCGCGCCGTCCCCCCACGAGACGCCCAGCGGCGGCGCGGAGAGCTCGGCGCCGATGACCGCGGGGCGCGCGCGCAGGCGCCGCGCGATGGCCTGCCAGTCGTCGACGAGGCGCTGCTCGGGGACGCGCGCGCTGTACCAGCCGGCGGCGTCGTCGGCGCAGGCGGCGCTCTCGCGGCCCGACTCGAGGACGGCCCGCGGCCCGGCGCGCACGAGGAGGACGCGGATGTCGCGCTCGCCGGCGGCGGCGGCGACCGCGTCGAGGAGGTCGACCCCGGCGAGGCCAAAGAGATCGGGGTTCTTGTCGTAGTCGATGGCGCCCGCAGGCGGGGCGGCGCCCCCGCTCGCGAGTAGCTCGTCGGAGAACGGCAGGCGCACGAGGTTGTACCCGAGGCGCTTCATCTGATCGAACATCGACCGGAGGGAGCGCGCCCAGAGCCCGTGCGGCGCGAAGC
The DNA here is from genome assembly GCA_020632715.1 of Deltaproteobacteria bacterium. Taxonomy (GTDB): domain Bacteria; phylum Myxococcota_A; class UBA9042; order PHBI01; family PHBI01; genus JACKFA01. The sequence continues at coordinate 151,395 of JACKFA010000006.1, read as the reverse complement.
GGTCGGTCTCGAAGCCGGACCAGGTGACCCCCGTGAGCCTGACAGGGGCGTCGTCGGCGCCGACGAGGGCCTGCCCCGCGGTGTGCAGCGCTCCGGGGGTGCGCGTGGCGGGGATCGGCGCGGGGCTCGCGGTGGTCGACGCGCCGGCGACGAAGGCCGCGGCGGGATCCTCGCAGGTCCCGCCGCCGCCGGTGTCGCCCACGGGCTCGTCGCAGCCGCCGAGGGCGGCCGCGAGCGCGACCACGGCGACGCTCAACCGCGTCGCGAGAGCCGCTCGCCTCGGAACCTTCGCCCGCATCTCGTTCCGCCCGCCGTCCGCCGTGAGCCAGGTCGTTCGACTCTGGCACCGCGGGCGCGCTCGAGGCAAGGCGGCAGGCGCGGCGGCTGGAACCGCGCGGCGCGGACGCGCGTCGAGGCGCGCGGCGGTGGCTCGCCGCGTGCCTCACGCGACAGCGCGCGGGCGGACCGGGAGATCCCCGGCCCGCCCGGGCGATCAGGCGACCTTCACGTCGTCGTAGCGGCTCTCCTCGACCTCGCCGTCGCGATCGTGCACGACGACGCGCGAGGGCCGCGAGCGGACCGCGAGCTCGGTCGCCCGCATGATGGCCTCGTCCTTCTCCTCGCACACGCTCGTGGCGCGGGTGGCGCCGGCCTTCACGACGCGCCAGGTCTCGGACTCGGTGTCGAAGTTGATGTCGTAGCGGGTGTGGCTCTGCGTGGCCATGGTCGTTCTCCTCTCCGTCGTCGTTGGGGGTTCTGGGTCGGGCCCTGCCAGCGGCGGCGGCCCGCGTTCATCGTGTAGCGACCGGCTACCGGTCGCTCTCCTTCGCGCGGTTCTTCCCGGCCTCCTCGGCCTCCCGGAGGGACTGCCCCTCCTTCCCGGCGAGCGCCTCCTCGGCGGCCTTGGCCTCCGACTCGACGTCGCTCTCGCGGATGTGCTCGCGCACGCCCTCGCGGTAGCGGCGGTCGGCCGTGCGGTTGCCCTCGCCCTCGTTCTTCGTCCGGCGCTTCTCGCTCTTGCTCATGGCTCCTCTCCTTCGCTCTCTCGGCCGGGCGCCGCCGCTGCGTCGCCCCGCCACGATGTCGACGGGAGACAGAGCAAGGGGCTTGCCAACCCCGATCCGAACGCGAGGAGACGCCGCTACGGAGCGGCTCCGCGTGATGCCGTCGCGCCTCCCGCCACGCCCGCGTCGCGGTCCCCGACCGGGGCGAGACGCCCCTCGCCCGAGGCACGCGGCCCCGCTGCGCCTACTCGGCCGGGCAGAGGAGGTCGGGGTAGACGAGCAGCTCCGTCTCCGACCCGGGCTTCGTCCGGCAGCGCACCTCGAGCGTCGTGAGGTCCTGCGCGCAGCGCACGCTCCCGACGGGGCGGTCCTGCGCGTCGGTGACCACGAGGTACATGACGCTCTCGCCGGCCGCGGGCGCGCAGACGTCGTCGCCGAGGGCGCTCACGCCGGCGTAGGCGGGATCGCAGTCGTCGACGACCGCGCCCCCCTCGCAGCGCGTCTCCCGCGTCTCCGCGCTGCACGCGTTCTCGCCGCACGCGACCGTCTCGGCGACGTACTCGTCGTCCGTCACGCCGTCGCAGTCCTGATCGACCCCGTCGCAGCTCGCGTCGCTCACCCCGGGCAGCGCGCCCGTCGGCTCGTAGGAGCAGGCCCCCTCGGCGTCGCAGCGGTCGACCGTGCACGGATCGCCGTCGTCGCAGGCCGCGCAGGGGTCGACGAGGGTCGCCGTGTAGAGCGGCTCGGCGCACACGCTCACGACGCCCGACGACAGCGCGAGGACCACGGTCTCCCCGGGGTCCGCGACCCGGTCGTCCACGGGCGTCCAGGTCAGCTCGGCCACGGCCCCGCTCGTCGCCCCCGCCGGGAACGTGAGCGTGACGTCGCCGATCGCGGCGTAGTCGGCGCCCGCGGTGGCCGTGCCGTCGCCCGTGTCGCGCGCGAGGATCTCGGCGTCGACCGGCAGCGCGATCCCGTCGGGCAGCGTGAGCACCACCTCCGCCGTCACGGGGCCGCCGGCCTCGCTCACGGCGACCGCCGGCTCGCGCCAGCACACCGAGCCCGCGATCACCGGGAAGCTGCCGCTGTCGCTGCCGCTCCGCAGCTCGTCCGCCGCGGCGCCGACGACGCCGATGTCCACGAGGCCCCCGCCCGCCGAGAACGGCACCGCGAGCCCCACCTCGTAGAGCCCGTCGTCGAGGTAGGTCGCGCCCGCGAGGAGGTCGGCCGCCGGCAGCACGGGCGCCGCGAGGGCGTCCCCGGTGCTCGCGAACATCGTCAGCCGCGCGAGCTGCGCGGGCGCCATCGGCGCGCCCTGGTCGTCCACCACGCGGACGCGCGCGAGCGAGCTCGCCCCGGCGATGAGGCTCTCCCCGGCCGCCGGCGCCTCGAGGGTCACGCTCATCCCGACGCTCTGCCCCCACGTCCCGACCTCGAGCGAGCGGCTCGCGGCGTTGTCGTTCGCGCTCTTGTCGGGCACGGCGGACTGGAGAATGGCGATCTCGAACACGTCGAGCCACGGGCTCGGCGCCGCGACCGTCCAGCCGAGCACGCCGCCGCCGAGCGCAGTCGCCGGGCGCGGGAGGCTCGGGTTCGGCGTGAGCACCACCGCGGCCGTCGCCCCCGGCGCGAGGGTGTCGACCGTCCACGTCGCGAGCTGCACGCTGTCGAAGCCGAGGTCGAGGCGCACCTCGCCGGCGACCCCGCGCGCCGTGCAGCCCGCCTCGCCGTTGTGGATGGCGAACCCGAGCTCGAGCGCGTCGCCGACGGCGGCCTGCGTGAAGGCGCCCGCGACGCCGTTCTTCGCGCGGAAGTCGACGTCGGGGCTGAAGACGTAGAGATCCGGCGTCCCGGGGGCGACGACCCCGTAGAACGCGTCGCTGCACGTGCGCCCGTCGGTCATCACGGCGTCGACGCGCGCGACGACGATGGCGTCGGTCGCGTCCGGCCCGAGGGCGACGGCGGCGCCGAAGCGCCCGTCGCCGCTGTACGCGTCCGGCGTGGTGAGCAGATCCACCGGGCCGCCGAGCGCGGCACCGCCGCCGAGCCGCGCGAACGTCGCCGTGAGGCTCGTGAAGCTCCCGGGCTCGAGGGCCGCGCCGCTGAGCGGCCGCTGGAGCGTCACGCTGAAGCCGCCGTCGGCGCACGCGACCCAGCTCCCGAGCTGCAGATCGGCCACGCAGCCGGCGTCGATGTCGCCGACCGTGATGTCCGCGTCGTTGTCGTCGTACGCGCACTCCGCGAGCGCGTAGTCGCCGTTGTCCGCGCGCGAGTCGAGCACGGTCACCGCGACGTGGATCCGCGCGACCGTCGCCCCGGACGACTCGGGGGTCCACGCGAGCACGACGTCCTTCTTGCCCTCCGGCTCGAGGCCGAGCCCGAGCGTGAACGCCTGCACCTTGGGGTTCTGGTCGACCGTGAGCGCGACCGGATCGCCCTCGGCCGTGAACCCCGTGAGCGTGACGCGCGCGTCCTCGATGAGCGTGTTGTTGCCGTTGTTCTCGAGGGTCACGACGACCGGCGTCGCGACGCCGTAGGCCGGCGCCGCGCCGAGCCGCGCGGTCACGCGGACGTTCGGGCACAGGGAGAACGCGACGACGCCGCTGTTGTCGAGCTCGTCCTGCTCCGGGACCACGCCGCACGCGGCGCCCTCGCTCGGCGGGTCGAGCGTGACGGTCGCCGAGTAGTCGCCGTTCGCGCGCGTGTCGACGACCGCCGCCGTGAACGCGCCCGTCGTCGCGAGCGCCACCGGCCCGAGCGCGACGGTCCCCGTCGGCGTCGTGAGCGTCCCGCTGGCGCTGAACGGGGCGATCGGCATCGCGTCCGCCGCCGTGTTCGACGCCGAGCCCGCGATGGTCAGCACCGACGACGCCACCTCCCCCGCCGTGAGCCCGCCGACGCGCAGGTTCGGCAGGTTCCGGAGCGTCTCCCAGTTCGGCTCGATGTCCTCCGCGAGCCGGTCCTCGGCGTCCGTCACGACGGCGAGCCGCTCGATGGGATCGGCCGGGTCGCACCACGCCGGCGCCAGGGTGAACGCGAGCGCGACCGGCTGCGGCGCGGCCGGCGACGGGCTCGCGATCGCCGCCTGCGAGAGCGGGATCGAGGCGCCGCTCGCGCGCACGAAGGCGTGCGTCGCGATGGCCCCCTCGTCGCCCGCCGGGACGATGACGATCGGCGGCTCCTCGGGCGCCGGCAGCGGCCCGCGGTTGTAGATCCGGTAGCTCGCGTCGACGACCGCGCCCCACGTCGGCGCGTCGCCCACCGCGACGTCGAGGTTCTGCTCGAAGTTGACCCCGCGGCGGTCGATCCACGGCGACAGGTCGAGCCACAGATCCCGCGTCGCGACGTTGTTCGCCTCGCTGCACTCGGCGGCGTCGGCGCCCTCGGGATCCGTGGTCACGACGAGCGCGGAGGCGCCGTCGTCCTCGTCGAGGGTCACGGTCCACGCGACCTCCTGCTCGGCGCCGGGGGCGAGCGGCGTCGCGCAGTCGAACGCGAGGATCTTCGTCGCCTGATCGACCGCGCCGAGGTCGCCCGCGTCCCCCGCGAGGTGCACGGCCACCGCGTGCGTGAGCGCCGTCGTGCCGACGTTCCGGACCCGCGCGCGCACGGTCGCCTGCTCGCCCCAGCGGAGGTGGTCGTGCGCCCCGTCGACCGTGTCCACGTCGATGTCGACGGCCCCCACGGCGGGCGTCGGGTCCGCGCACACCGCGAAGTCCTTCGCGAAGCCGTTGTTCGTCTCGTCGCGCTCGACCACGTCGCCGCAGGCGGTCGTGGTCGCGGCGTCGATCGCGACGTCGAGGTGCCACGCGCCCGCGAGGTTCTGGACCCCGTCGAGGAGCGTGAACGTGCCCGTGCCGGTGAAGGGGCCCGCGGTGGTCACGATCGGCGCGCCGCTCGGCGGCGTGAGCGTCACGCTCGCGACCCAGCTCCCGACGGGCATCTCGTGCGGGACGGTGAGGTCGGCCACCGTCACGCGGTAGCTGCTCGTGCAGCCGGCGTCGACGCGCTCGACGTCGGAGACGACGAGATCCGGGAAGAGCACGGCGGCGCCGTTGTCCGTGACGGTCGACTCGGCGTAGGTCCCGCCCGCGTCGGCCAGCACGTGGGCCGCGACGACGGGGTTGTCCACATCGCAGTCGCCGGCGCCGGGCGTCCACGAGAACGCGCTCTCCTCGGGCGCGAGGTAGCCCGGGCGCGCGATCGGCGCGTCGCTCACGGCGGTCTTCGCCCCGTCGGCGCGCTCGATCCAGAAGCGGACCACGGCGCCGTCGTCGTTCGGCGACAGGTTGCCGGTGCTCTCGACGGTCGCCGTGAAGCCCTGCGCCGCGCCGAACGCGGGCGCCGCGGCCGTCGCGAGCGCGCCCGTCAGGTTCATCGTCACGAGGCGCGTCGTCTCGTTGTCCCCCTCCTCGCACTCGAGGACGGCCCCGTCGGGGTCCACGACCACGCGCAGCGTGCGCACCTCGGCGCCGGCGGCGTAGGTGGGCGTCCACTGCCAGCTCGCGTCGCGCGCGCCGGCGGGATCGAGGCCCCCCGCGCAGCCGCCGTCGAAGGCGACGCGATCGTCCGTCGCGTCCGTCGCGAGCACCGCGCCCTGCTCTGAGGTGAGGAGCACGTCGAGAGGCGACGCGAGCGTGCGGTTCCCGCGGTTCGTCACGCGCGCGGTGACCGTGACGGGGTCGCCGTAGTGGAAGTGCTCGGGCGCGAGCGTCACGTCGACCGTCGACATCCAGTTCGGCCCGTTCGCGTTCCGCCACGGCGAGGCGTCCTCGCAGAGGTCGAGGTGCGCCGCGTTGTTCGCGAGCTCGACCCGCTCGGGGACGACGCCGCAGACGGCGTTCGGGAGATCGATCGGCGTGTCGACCACGAGGTCGACCGTGTAGATCCCGGGCGCGTCGAGGAGCGCGTCGGGCACGCCGAGGAAGGTGCCGCCGCCGCTGTAGGTCGCGTCGCGCGAGGCGACGACGGCGCCGCCGGGATCCTTGAGCACGACCGTCGCGTCCCACGCGCCAGCCGGCATGTCGCCGACCGCCGCCACGTCGATGAGCACGTCGCCCGCGCACGCCGTGAGGTTCGGGGCGGACACGCCGAGGACCTGCAGGTCCGGCGTCGTCCGCTTGCAGGTGTCGTTCCGCCAGTCGCGGTCGCGCGCGGTGACGCCGACGCGGTCGACCACGACCTGCACGTCGCCGCTCCCGCACGCCGGGGTCCACGGGAAGGCCACGGGGACCGAGGCGCCGGCGGCCAGATCGCCGAGCAGGGCCTCGCCGAGCGTGACGCCGTCGACCACGAGGCGCGCGCGCGCGCCCTGCGCCACCTGCTCGCCGCGGTTCGCGACGGTCGCGGAGAGCGTCGTGGGCACGTCGACCCGCGCCGGGACCTCGTCGTCGCCCGACGGCGGGAGCGCGAGGTCGGCGCAGGCGAGATCGGGCGCCTCGGCCTCGACGCAGAACGTCTCCTCGCAGCACCCGGCGCGGCTCGCGTCGTCGACGCAGACGGTCAGCGTGTAGCAGCCGAGCGCGGCGGGGGCGGGGAAGGTCCAGGCGTCGTCGGCGGAGCGGTTCGGGAACTGGCCGAGGGGGATCTGCGAGCCGCCAGCCCACGCGCCGATCGTGTGGAGCGCGCGGTGGGCGCCCGTGTCACCCGCGACCGGCATGGCCGTGACCGCGCCGACCGTGACGATGACGGGGTTCCCGCCGGCGTCGGTGACCGCGAGCGAGACGACGCCGCCCTTCACGGCCGAGAGCCCCTGCGTGTGGTCGGGATCGAACGCGAGGAACGGCGTGTAGTCGGCGCGGCCGTAAACCCGGAGCGAGCCGCCGGCGCGCGTCGCGGGGGCGCCGCTCGCGGCGAACCAGCCGTCCGCGGTCTCGAGGTGGCACTCGGCGGTGATGAGGTCGCCGCCGCCGACGATGTCGCCGATCCAGAAGCCCTGCGCGGCGCGGTTGTTGTCCTCGTCGTCCTCGGCGACCGCCTCGTCGGCGTCCACGCGCGCGGTGAGCACGTGGAAGCCGTTGTCGGCGAAGGTCGTGACGAAGCTCACGGTGTCGGTACCGCCGACCGGGATGGGCGCGGTCGTGGCGGCGCCGATCGGCGTCTCGGGCGCGACGCCCGGCGGGCTGAACGAGACGAGCGCGTCGGCGAAGCTCACGGCGAGCGCCGGGAGGTCGACGCCGCCGAGGTTCCGGACGGTCGCGCGCACCTCGAGGGGCGCGTCGGGGGCGACGACGTCCTCGCCGGGGACGAGCTCCGCGCCGGTGTCCGGGTCGTGGAAGGTGATGTCGAGCGAGGAGAGGCCGGCGTCGGGGCCCGGGGTGAGCACGGTGACGGCGGCGTCCGCGGTGAAGGTGCCGTCGGCGTTCACGAGCGTCGCGCGGAAGCTCGCCTCGCCGGGGGCGCCGCTCCACCAGGTGAAGTGGGCCGCTCCCGCGGCGGAGGTGCCGGTGGCCGCGGGCGAGAGGGCGCCGCCGCCCGCGAGGACCTCGAGGCGGACGACCTGCCCGTCGAGCGGGAGCCCCTGCGGGCTCGCGACGGTCGCGGTGATCGCGACGGGGGCGCCGTTCGGGGCCGCGGGGGCCGGGCTCGCGGCGAGGGTGAGCTCCCAGGCGACGGCGACGTGCGTGACGGCGAGGGGCTGGGTCGCGGTGAGGCCGTCGCCGTCGGTGAGCGTGAGGAGGACGGTCGTGGCCCACGAGGCGCCCGCGGACGCCGGCGTCAGGGTGAGGACGTCGGTCACGGGGTCGACGCTGGCGCTGAGCAGCGCGGGGTCGGCGCCGCTGACGGACCAGACGAGGGCGTTGCCGTCGGCGGGCGGGCCGCTCTCGGCGTCGTTCTCGTGGCCGGTGAGGTCGACGGTGGCGGGGAGGCCGTCGGCGAGGGCCTGCGCGGGGACGGCCGGGAGGATGAGCGGGGCGCCGGCAGGCGGGCTGAAGCAGGCGGTGCCGGGGGTCTCGAAGGGGGCGCCGTGGCAGGCGCCGGCGTCGCAGAGGTCGGGGGCGGTGCAGAGCTCGCCGTCGTCGCAGGCGGCGCCCGTCAGGGGCTCGTAGAGGCAGCCGGCGACGCTGTCGCAGGTGGTGCCGGTGCAGGGGTCGCCGTCGTCGCAGGCGGCGAAGCCGCCGGCCTGGCAGGTGCCGCCGACGCAGTGGTCGGCGACGGTGCAGGGGTCGCCGTCGTCGCAGGCGCCGACGGAGAGCGGGGCGTGCTGGCAGCCGCTCGCGGGCACGCAGGAGTCGGCGGTGCAGGGGTCGTCGTCGTCGCAGTCGGTCGGGGCGCCGGGGACGCAGGCGCCGGCCGAGCACACGGCGCCGTCGGTGCAGAGGTCGCCGCCGGCGCAGGCGAGGCCGTCGGTGCCGGTGAAGTCGCAGGCGCCGGTGCCGGGGTTCCAGACGCCGCCGCACGCGGTGTCGCCGCAGCCGCCGGCGGGGCAGCCGCCCTCGGCGACGGTGTTCTCGACGGTCGTGCCGACCGTGCCGGCGGTAGCGCCGGTCCCGGCGGCCCCGGCGGCTGCGCTCCGCGCGCCGGCGAAGGTCGAGCTCTGGTAGTAGACCGCGACGCGGCCGCCGCCGCCGCCGCCGCCACCCGAGCCCGAGGCGGAGCCGCCCGCGCCGCCGTTCGCTCGGATGGACCCGGCACCGCTCCCCGCGAGCTGGCCGGCCAGGATCCAGATCGAGCCGCCCGCGCCGCCGCCGGCCTGCTGCGCCGTGCCGTTCTGGCCGCTAGCCACGATCTGCCCATCGACCTGCAGCGTGCCGCAGACGCTGAGCTTGATGGCGCCGCCGCCTGCGCCGCCGCGGTAGGTCGCGCTGTCGCTGTCGTGCCCGCCGCCGGAGCCCCAGGCCACCGGCGCCGAGGCCGATCCGTAGGTCGTGGCGCCCCCCGCGTAGCCGCCCGATGACTGGCCGCCCGTGCCGGCGTGCGCCCCGCCGCCGGCGCTCCAGCCCGGGGCGCCCGCGCCGACGCCGGCGTTCTCGGGGTGCCCCTTGCCGGTGACGCTGATGGCGCCGCCGCTCTCGACGGTGATCGCGTTGGCGGCGATGTCGACGCGGTGCGTCGCGGTGGTGCCGTCGGCGGCGACGCCGGCCGTGTGGGTCACGACGCCGCCCGAGCGCACGGTGAGGGTCCCGATGGGGACCGTGCTCGTGCCGCCGAGCTCGAAGACGCCGCCCGCGTTGGCGGTGACGGAGGCGAAGGTGATGGGTGACGTGGGCGCGTGGAGGTAGGTCGCGTTGGCGACGGTCAGCGCGCTGACCTGGGAGACGACGCCGTGGACGTCCACGTCGAGGCCGTCGAGGGAGGTGACCTCGGGGAGGACGAGCGCTCCGCCGGGGTCGACGCGGACGAGGGCGCGCGGGCCGGTGGCGCCACTGCCTGTGAGGGGTCCGGCGCCCACGAGCGCGAGCGTCTGGCCCGAGCGCACGACGAGGGCGCCGCGGTCGCGCACGACGAGGCGCTGCACCGAGGTCACGCTGTCCGAGAGCGTCGTCCAGAGGGTCGCGTCGGTCTTCGTGGCGTCGTCGTTGTCGACGAGCAGTGTCGCGGCGCCGCTCCCGCGCTCGAGGGTCCAGACCGTGCCGGCGGCGCCGGGGTAGGTGGAGGATGTGCCGCCGCGCGACGCGAGCTTGCCGGCCGTCGTGAGCAGCGCGGGCGCAGCCCCCGTGTACGCGATGGCGACGCGCCCGCCGCCGCCGCCGCCGCCGAACTGGGTCCCCGCGTCGCCGCCGTTCGTGGTCACGAGCCCCGCCCCGGCGAGCGCGCCCGCGTCGAGTTGGACGGCGCCACCGGCGCCCCGGCCGGCGTACTGGTTGGTCCCGACGACCCCGTCGGCGGCGATCGTCCCGCTCACGGTGAGGGTGCCGGTGGCGACGAGGCGAATCACGCCGCCGCCCGCACCGCCCGGGCTCGTGAAGTAGTTGGACCCGCCGCCGCCCATCAGGGCCGGCGCCTGCACGGCGTCGTAGGTGTAGGCGAGGTTCGTCGCGACGCCGCCGAGGCCGCCGTGGCTCCCGCCGAGGTAGTATTCCATCGTGGTCCCGGCGCGCCCCGTGTTGGCCGGGAAGCCGAGGCCGGTCGCCGTCACGACGCCGCCCGACTGCACGTCGATGGTCGTCGCCACGATGTTCACCTGGTTCTGCGGCGAGCCGTCGGCGCTCGCCACGTTCGCGTCGTGGTCGACCTTGCCGCCTGCGCGCACGGTCAGCGTCGTGAGCGGCAGAACCGCCGTCCCGGCCTGGGTCAGCACGCCGGACACGCCGACGTCGATGGTCGCGATCGCCGGCGAGAGGACGCGGGTGGCGCCGAGGTAGAAGCGGCCGTGGTCGATGGCGAGGTCCGTCGCCCCCGACAGCGTCCCGAGCAGCGTGACGTCCACGCCGCTCACCGGGAAGGCCGCCGCGGGCGCCGTGAGCGTGCCGCCCGACGCCACCTGGACGACCGCGCGCGGGGACTCGCCGCCGCCCCCCGAGAGCGCCCCGCCGGGTGCGATCGCGAGCTCCTGGCCGGCGCCGACCCAGAGCGCGCCGCGGTCGCGCACGATGACGGTGCGCGCGGTCGTCGCGCTGGCCGAGAGCGTCGTCCAGAGCCCCCCGGTCCCGCAGACGGTGTCGTCGTTGTCGACAATGAGCGTCGCGTCGCCGCTCCCACGCTCGAGGAACCAGAGCGTCCCGGCGGCGCCCGAGTGCGTGGAGATCCCGCCGCGCGCCGCGACCTTGCCGGCCGTCGTCAGGAGCGCCGGCGCGGCCCCGGTGTAGGCGATGGCGACGCGCCCGCCGCCGCCACCGCCGCCATGCTGGCTCGTGTAATCGCCGCCGTTCGCGGTCACGAGGCCGGCCCCCGCGAGCGCGCCCGCGTCGAGCTGCACTGCCCCGCCCGCCCCGCGCCCGGCGTACTGGTTCGAGCCCTGGGTGCCGTCGGCCGAGACCGTGCCGTTCACGGTCAGCGTCCCGGTCGCGCGGAGCCGGATGACGCCGCCCCCCGCGCCGCCGGGGGAGGTGCTGTAGACCACGCCGGCGCCGCCCATGAGCGAGGGCGCCGCGACGTCGTCGTAGGTCGCGCCGAGCGTCGTGACGTGCCCGCCGAGCCCGCCGTGGCTCCCTCCCTGGTACGAGGTGAGCGTCGTCCCCGACGGCGCCGTGTTGCTCGGGAACCCGAGCCCGGTCGCGGTCACGACCCCGAGCGCCTGGATGTCGATCGTGCCGGCGTCGATGTTCACCTGGTTCTGCGGGGCGCCGTCCGCGCTGGCCGCGTTCGCGAGGTGCGTGACCCGCCCGTTCGCGCGCACGGTGAGCGACGTGAGCGGGAGCGCCGCGGTGCCTCCCTGGGCGAGCTCCCCGGAGGCGCCGACGTCGATCGTGGCGACGGCCGGGGAGAGGACGCGCGTGGCGCCGAGCGTGAAGCGGGCGGTGTCGATCGCGAGGTCCGTGACCCCCGAGAGCGTCCCGAGCAGGGTCACGTCGACCCCGCTCACCGAGAACGCGGCCGACGGCGCGGTGAGCGTGCCCCCCGACGCCACCTGCACGAGCGAGCGCGGGTTCGCGGCGCCCGAGCCGCTGAGCGACCCGCCGGCCGCGATCGCGAGGGTCTGCCCCGGCGCGACGTAGAGCGCCGCGCGCCGACGCACGACGACCGTCTTCGCGGTGGTCGCGGTGGCCGAGAGCGTCGTCCAGGCGCCGCCGGTCCCGGCCTGGATGTCCTCGTTGTCGACGACGAGCGTCGCGGCACCACTCCCGCGCTCGACGAGCCAGGCGGTCCCCGCGGCGCCCGAGTTCGTGGTCTGCCCGCCGCGCGCCGCCACCTTGCCCGACGTCGTCAGGAGCGCGGGGGCCGCGCCCGAGTACGCGATCGCGACGCGTCCGCCGCCGCCGCCGCCGCCGTGGCCGTTGGCGTAGCCCGCGCCGTTGGCGCGGACGGTCCCGGTCCCCGCGAGCGCGCCCGCGTCGAGCGACACGGCGCCGCCCGCGCCCATCCCGCCGTACTGGCTCGTGCACGCGAGCCCGTCGGCGGTGACGGCGCCGTCGATGGTGAGGGTCCCGGTCGCGACGAGCCGGATGACGCCGCCGCCGGCGCCGCCGGGCGTCGTGCTGTACACCGCGCCGGCGCCGCCCATGCGCGAGGGCGACGTGACGTCGTCGTACGCGTAGCCGATCGCCGTGATGTGTCCGCCGAGCCCGCCGTGGCTCCCGCCCTGATAGGAGACGAGCGAGGTCCCCGTGGGCCCGGTGTTGCTCGGGAAGCCGAGCCCGTCGGCCGTCACGCTCCCGTTCGCCTGGATGGTGATCGTGGTCGCCTCCACGTTGACCTGGTTCTGCGGCGCGCCGTCGGCGCTCGCCGCGTTCGGGAGGTGCGTGACCTTGCCGTTCGCGCGCACGGTGAGCGACGTGAGCGGGAGCGGCGCCGCCCCGCCCTGGACGAGCTCTCCGGACGCGCCGACGTCGATCGACGCGAGCGCCGGCGAGAGGACGCGCGACGCGCCGAGCGTGAAGCGCGCGCTCTGAAGGGAGAGATCGGTCGCCCCCGAGAGCGTCCCGAGCAGCATCACGTCCACGCCGGTCACCGAGAACGCCGCCGCGGGCGCGGTCAGCGTGCCGCCCGACGCCACCTGGACCAGCGAGCGCGGGTTCGTCGCTCCGTTGCCGGAGAGCGAGCCGCCGGGCGCGATCGCGAGCTCCTGTCCCGACGCGACGAGGAGCGCCGCCCCGCTCCGGACGACGACGGTCCTCGGGGTGGTGACGGCGTCCGCGAGCGTCGTCCAGAGGCCGCCGGTGCCCACCTGAGCGTTGCCGTTGTCGAGCGTCAGAGAGGTCGCGCCCGTTCCGCGCTCGAGGACCCAGATCGTGCCCGCGCCGCCGGAGTTGCTCGAGGCGCCGCCGGCGGCCGACAGCTTGCCGGCCGTGGTCACGAGCGCCGGCGCCGCGCCCGAGTAGGCCACGGCGACACGCCCGCCGCCACCACCGCCGGCCCAGCCGCTCGCCCAGCCCGCGCCGTTCGCGGATACGGTGCCCGCCCCGGCGAGCGCGCCCGCGTCGAGCTGCACGGCGCCACCGGCGCCCATCCCGGCGTACTGGCTCGATCCCGCGAGCCCGTTGGCGCTGACGGCGCCGTCGATGGTCAGCGTGCCGGACGCGACGAGCCGGATCACGCCGCCGCCGGGCCCGGCGCTGCTGTTGTAGATCGCCCCGCCGCCGCCCATGCGCGTCGGGGCCGTGACGTCGTCGTACGCGTAGCCGACGTTGGTGACGTGGCCGCCGACGCCGCCGTGGCTGCCGCCCTGGTACGAGGCGAGCGTCGTGCCGGTGCGGCCGGTGTTGCCAGGGTAGCCGCGCCCGTTGGCGGTCACGGAGCCGCCCGACCGGACGTCGATGGTGGTCGCCGCGACGTTGACCTGGTGCTGGGGGGTCCCGTCGGCGCTCGCTACGTTGGCCTCGTGCGTCACGCTGCCCAGGCTCTGCACGACGAGCGAAGGGAGCGTGATCGCCGCCGTGCCGGACTGCGAGAGCACCCCGTCGCTCCCGATCGCGAGCTCGGTCAGCCCCGCTGGCCAAGCCGTGGCGCCGCTCGCGCGCAGCGTCCCGGCCGCGAACGTGACCGACGACGGCCCGGCGAGCTCCCCATACAGGCTCACGTCGAGGTTCCGTTGGACCCACGCGCTCCCCGCCGGCAGCGTGAGCGTCGCGCCCGCCGGCACCTCGAGCCGCGCGCGCGGCGTGCCGTTGGTCGCGCCGAGGGCGATCCCGCCGGCGACCGCCTCGCCCACCGTCACCTCGAGTGTCTGCCCCGACGAGAGCGTGTAGACGCCGCCGCGCGTGACCGCCACCGTGTCGAAGACCGCGCTCCCTACGAGCTGCGGGGTCGACGCCGCGGCGTAACCGTTCGCGTCGACCACCAGCGCGGTCGCGCCGCCCGGGTCGGTCGAGCGGAGCACGATCGTGCCGGCGCCGCCGGGCTCGCCGCCCTTCCCGGGATACGCCTGGAGCGCGAACGCCGGCGCCGCCCCGCCGTAGACGATCGCGACGCGGCCGCCCGCGCCCGAGCCGTTGGACCCGCACGTCCCGCCCGCCGTGTAGCCACCGCCGTTCGCGGCCACCGTACCGCCTCCGGAGACGCTCCCCGCCGTGACGTATACCGAGCCGCCGGCGCCGCCCGCGGCCGTCGAGCAGCTCGACGAGCCCACGCCGTTCGCGCTGATCGCGCCCGTCACCGTGAGCGCCCCCGTGACCTCGAGCACGACCGCGCCGCCACCGACCCCGTTGGCGCCGCCGCCGCCGAGGGCGGTGGGCGCGAGCGCGTCGCCGTAGGCGTTCGCGGACGTCGACTTGCCCCCGCGCCCGCCGTGGCTGCCGCCCGCGCCGCCCGACGTCGCGTAGCCCGGCGGCCCGGTGTTGGCGGCGTAGCCGGTGCCGTCGGCCGTGAGCGTGCCGAGGATCGAGGCGGAGCCGGCCTGGATCACGATCGGCCCGGCCGTGACGCCCGCGGGACGGCTGTTCGCCGTGACCGTCACACCCGCCGCGATCGTGAACGATCCGAACGCGTACGTCCCGGGCTCGAAGACGCACGCGGCGCTGATCGTGACGTCGCCGCCCGTCGGGCACGTCGTCGCCGCGGACGCCGGCGAGGCCAGCCCCGCGAGCGCCAGCAGAGCCGCCCCGAAGGCCAACGTCCTGACCGCGACTCCGAGCGCACGCCCGGAGCGCAGGTTCGATCGAGCAGGTGTCTTCATGTCGTGGTGCACGAGGAGCGGAGCGCCCCGGGTCGAGCTTCGTGCATTCGCTGCACCGAACGCAACGCGAATCCACGGGCTCGTAACCGCGTACGGAGTGCGGCCAGCGCGGCGCCCGCGCCTCTCCACCCGCGCGGCCCCTCGCGTCTCCCCCTCGACAAGCGCGCCTCGACTCCGGCACGCTCGTCTGGTCGGCGCGCGGCCGCCGGCGCTCTCCACGACACCAACCGCTCGACAGGCAGGAGCTCGCTCCGGTGGCGGCACTCGGCACGAACGCGACGCGGCGGGCGCGGCCTGCGCTCCGATCCGGCGCCCTCGGCGCGGCCCTGGCCTTCGCCCTCGCGGCGGCGCCCGGCTGCGGCAAGAGCGACGACGCCGCGGCGGACGGCGGCGCGCGCGTGCGCGTGGACGTGGCCCCCCTCGCCTACCCCGCCCTGAGCGACGTGATCTACCGCGTGTCCGTCCGCGACCGCGACGGTGGCCTCGTCTGGACGAAGGACGCCGGCTCCGCCGCCTACGGCGACGGCAAGGGCGCGCTCTCGCTCGTCGGCCCGTGCGACGCGAGCGACGGGAAGTCCCCGAACCGCGTGCAGGTCGCCATCGTCGACCTCATCGACCCGGGCGGCGCCGCGGTGCCCGCCGGCGACTGGTACAACCCGGCGCCCGTCGACGCCCCGCTCGAGAAGGACGCGCCCTGCACGCCGAGCGGCGACACCGCCGTCTCCTTCGACCTCACCGTGCTGCGCGCCGCCAAGCAGGGCTTCTTCGACATCGCCGTCACCTTCGGCGACATCTTCTGCTCGGCGAAGCTCGACTGCCTGAAGTCCGACGACACGCCCCTCGAGCTCCTCTTCGACCCGGCCACCGAGGAGCGCGCCCAGACCGTCGTCGTCGCCTTCGCCTGCACCGCGGGCATCGACGCCACCGGCGCCGCCGAGCCGACCTGGCTCCACCTGACCGACGTCGCCGTCACCTGCGACGGCCTCGACACGATGTACCTCGACCCGGCGCTCGGCCCCGGCCAGCACGGCGGCCTCGGCGCCGGCACCTTCTTCGAGACCGCCATCTACCAGACCACCGAGGCCCTGCCGAACGTCGACAAGTGCTCCTGGAACACGGCGCTCGGGCTGAACCTCGCCGCGGCGCCGAAGCGCTGCCGCCTCCTCGCGCAGGCGACGGCGAGCCACGCGACCTTCGGGGCCGGCGGGCGCACGCCGACGGACGCCGTCTGGCCCTACCTCGCCTGGGACGCGCCGCTCACCGACGAGAACGGCGCCCTCGCCTGCGGCCGCCACGCGCTCGACTCGGGCGACGGCGTCGTCCGCACCGGCTACACCGCGTTCGCGGGCGCGGCCTTCCAGCACGAGTGGCGGTGCGGCGCGCCGACGACCGACTCGGTCGCGCAGGCGTGCGACGGCGCCGTCGCGCTCAACACCGGGGCGGTCGCCTACCCGACGCCCGCCGGGCTCAGCGTCGCGGTCGGCGGCAACCGCTCGCCCGTCTACACGCTGCCGGACGGGATGTTCGTGGGCTCGCGCTCGACCTGCTGCGCGAACCCGTGCTGCGACGTCGCGACGCCCTGACCGCGCTCACAGCGCGCGCGAGACGAGCGCGTCGAAGAGCGGCACCCAGACGACCCAGCCGTGGCCGCCCTCGCGCTCGAGCGCGTGGTCCGCGGGGAGCGCGGCGGTGACGAGGCGCACGACCGGCGCGAGCCCGTCGTCGTCGCCGACGCCTACCCAGAGCGCGGGCGCGCCGGTCGCGGCCGCGGCCTTCAGGAACGCCCAGAGGCGCGTCGCGTGGCGGAGCTCGTCGTCCTCGATGGTGGCGGGATCGGGGGGCGTCCAGGCGGCGAGGCCGCCGGCGTCGCGGACGGCCTCGAAGACGTCGTCCGGGCCGAGGTAGGGGGCGAGCACGATGGCGCCCGTGACGACGTCGGCGTGGTCCATCGCGTAGGCGAGCGCGCCATAGCCCCCCATCGAGACGCCCACGACCCAGACCTTGGCGTAGCGGCGCGCGGCGAGGGCGGGGGCGACGACGTCGGCGTGGAGCCGCTCGACGACCGTGAAGTCGCCCCGGTAGTAGCCGAAGTGGGCGTCGGCGGCGATGACGTCCACCTCGGGGCCGACGGCCTCGAGGCGCGCGACGACGCCGCGCTCGACGAAGTCCTCGGGGCCGTCGCCGAAGCCGGGCAGGAGCACCACGAGCACGCGCCCGGCGGCGTCTTCGCCCACGGCGGCGGGCGCCGCGGCCTGGAGGTGCGGCTCCGCGTGCATCGGGACGTCCGCGCTCCGGAAGAAGGCGCACGCGGGGAGGAGGGCCATGAGAGCGAGCTGGGCGAGGGGTCGCATGGCGACAGCGTAGCAGAGCGCGCGCGCCCCGGCGCGGCCGAGGAAGCTGGCTCGGCCGCCCGCCCGTGCTAACCTGGGTGGGATGACCCAGCCTGAATCGCACGTCGTGCTCCTCGTCCCCGGGTTCTTCGGGTTCTCGAACCTCGGCCCGATCGCGTACTTCGGCCACGTCAAGGAGGCCCTCGCCGAGCGCCTCGCGGGGCGGCTCGCGCGCGTCGAGGTCGACACCATCGCCACACACCCGACGGGCGCGCTGGCGACGCGCGTCGAGCGCCTCACGGAGCGCGTCGCCGAGGCCCGCGCGGCCCACGGCGACGGCGTCCGCGTGCACCTCGTCGGGCACTCGTCGGGCGGGCTCGACGCGCGCCTCTTCGTGACCGAGGGCGGCGGCCGCGACGGGCTCGTGGGCAGCGTCCGCTCGGTGCTCACGGTCGCCACGCCGCACCGCGGGACGCCGCTCGCGACGTGGTTCCGCGAGTACAACGGGCAAGCGCTGATGAAGCTCGTGTCGCTGCTGGCGATCCGGGTGACGCGGGTCGGGCCGCTCAAGGTCGGCATGGCGCGCCAGATCGCGCGCCTCCTCGGCGCGGGCTACGACGCGGCCGCGAAGAACCTCGACATGATCGACCAGCTCGTCGACGAGCTCCTCGACGACTTCTCGCCCGAGCGGCGCGAGGCGCTCCGCGCCTTCTTCGGCGAGGTCGGGCGCGATCAGCGGCTCCTCGGGCAGCTCGCGCCGGACACGATCCCCACGGTCGTGGCCCCCGACGGGGTCGCGCCGCCCTGGGTCCGAGTGGGGTCGATCGTCACGCGGGCGCGCCGGCCCTGGCTCGGCGCCATGGCCGACCTCGGCTTCGACGCGACCGCGCAGGCGATGCACCTCGTCTTCCGCTGGCTGCAGGCGCGGACGGGCGCCGTGCGCGGCCCGGCACCCATGCCCGAGGCGTCGTGGACGGCCGCGCTCAAGGCGGCCTACGGCGAGGTCCCCGGCCCCGCCGACAACGACGGCATCGTGCCGACGCGCTCGCAGCTCTGGGGGGCGCCCGTGGGCGCCGTGTGGGCCGACCACCTCGACGTGCTCGGGCACTTCGCCGGAGGCGGCGAGCGGCCGCCGCACTTCGACTGGCTGCCGTCGGGGAGCGGCTTCGGCGCGAAGGGCTTCGCGCGCGCCTGGGACGCCGCCGCGGACTTCGTCGTCGGGGCGGCGGCGTGAGGGCGTGGCGCGCGCTCGGCGTCGCCGCGGTCGTCGCGTGGGCTGGGGCCGGCTGCGGCGACGACGCCACGAGCGGGGGCGTCGCCGACGCCGTGGACGTCGCCGACGCCAACATCGAATCCGACGCCGACCGCGACGCCGACGCAGACGCCGACACCGACGCCGACGCCGACCGCGACACCGACGCCGACCGCGACACCGACGCCGACGCCGACGCGGCCGACGTCGCCGACACCCTCCCCGTCCAGATCCCCGGGGAGCGCCCGCTCGCCCTCGCCTGGGCCGTCCAGTCCGACCAGGACACCGGCGTCTCCGTGCTCGCGCC
Source organism: Deltaproteobacteria bacterium (assembly GCA_020632715.1). Lineage (GTDB taxonomy): Bacteria > Myxococcota_A > UBA9042 > PHBI01 > PHBI01 > JACKFA01. Next base: position 132,788 of record JACKFA010000006.1, on the reverse strand, counting down.
GAGCGTCCTCCCCCTGCGCGACGGCGGCGTCGTCATCGTCGCGGGCGCCGACGGCCCCGTCCGCTTCGGCGGCCGCGCGCTCGCGCTCGACGACACCCACTACACCCACGCGATCCTCACCCGCGTCACCGGCGACGGCGACGTCGCCTCACTCGTCCACCTCTGCGATCGTTGCGCCGCGGGCGACAGCACGGCGCTCGCGGAGCTCCCGAGCGGGGATCTGGCGCTCGCGGGCGTCGTCTCCGGCGAGGTCGTCCTCGATCCCGGTGGTGCCGGCGAGGTCCGCTTCACGACCGCCGAGGGCGGCGCGGAGCTCCTCGTCGCCCGCTTCTCGCGCGACGGCGCCTATCGCGACCACGCCCGCCTCGGCGCGGTCGGCTTCGGCGCCGTCCGGGCCCTGTCGCCGCTCCCCGACGGCGGCCTCGCGCTCGGCGGGGTCACGACCGGCGACCTCGAGATCCCGGGGATCGCCTTCCCGGCCCCGCCCGACGCGTTCTACCCCGGCCACGGCTTCGTCGTCGGCGTCGACGCGGCGCTCGGCGTCCGCTGGGCGGAGCGCCTCGGGGGTGCCGCCGGGAGCGACGTGACCCACGTCCACGTCGACGGCGACACGCTCGTCGCCATCGGCGACTTCGGCGGCTACCCGCCCCGGGTCGCGCTGGTCATCGGCGAGGGCGACGACGCCACCTCTCTCGAGAGCGTCTCCTCCGACGACGATCCCGCCATGGACGTGTTCGTGAGCCGCTGGCGCCTCCCGGACGCCGCCGCGGCCCCGGCCCGCCCGACGCTCGCCTGGATCCGGCGCGTCGCGCACTACTCGAACGGCCCGCGCCCCGCGACCTGGCTCGTCCCCCGCGAGGGCGCCGTGGACTGGCTCCTCGACGGCGCGACCGGCGTCGGCCCCGACGCGGACGGCGTGAACTGGGTCACGGCCCGCGACGGCTACGAGAGCCTCGTCCTGAGCGCCGCCCTCGACGGCAGCGCCGTGAGCGCCGGCCCCTCGTTCGCCGCGAGCCCGGAGCTCGCCCCCGGAGGCGGCTTCGTGGCGTCGCGCGTCGTGTTCCCGGGCCAGAGCTTCGCCCCGGGCGGCGAGGACGGCCCGACGCTCACCGTGCCGCCGCGGCCCGCCGACCCGCAGGCCGACTACGCCGACGGCGTCGTCGTCGCCCGCTGGGACGACGCCGGGGACTTCGTGAACGCCGGGGTGCTCCTCCTCCGGCACGCGGCGTGGATCTTCTACGTCGTGCCCGTCGCCACCGTCGCGACCGCGGACGGCGGCGTCCTGCTCGTGCTCCACGGCTCGGCGAGCGTGACCGCGCTGCCGTCGGTCGGAGCGCCGGTCGCCCTCGAGCACGCCGGCTACGAGAGGCTCGTGGTCCTGAAGACCCGCCTCGAGTGACCGGGGCGCTCAGCGCGGCGGGCGCTCGGCGGCGGCCATGTCGTCGGCGGCGTAGTAGGCGGCGACGCGCGCCTGGAAGTCGGGGCGCGTGTAGACGTCGGCGCGCGGGCGCTCGAGCACGTCGACGATGACGGCCGCGACCTCGTCGGCGGTCTGCGCGCCCGGCATCGAGCGCGAGTCGGGGCCGCCGTGGAGGACGCTCGTGCCAAAGTCGGTAGCGACCGGCCCTGGCGACACCGTCGACACGACGATCCCGGGGTACGCGTCGCGGAGCTCCATGCGCAGGTTCGCCGTGAGCGCGTTGAGCGCGTGCTTGCTCGCGCTGTAGGCCGAGCGCATCGGCACGTAGGGCACGCGGCCGAGCATCGACGAGACGTTGACGATGTGGCCCGCGCCCTGCGCCTTCATGGGCGCGAGCGCGGCCTGCATCCCGTAGAGCGCGGACTTCACGTTGACCGTCATCATCTCGTCGAGGTCGGCGTCGGTGAGCTCCGAGACCTGCCGGTTGATGCCGCGCCCGGCGTTGTTGACCCAGGCGTCGACGCGCCCGAAGCGCGCGATCGCGGCGTCGCGGAGGCGCTCCACCTCCGCCCGCAGCGTGACGTCCGTCGGCACGACGAGGGCGTCCGCGCCGCTCTCCGCGGCGACCTCGGCGAGCGCGTCCTCGCGCCGCGCCGCGAGCGCGAGCTTCGCGCCCTTCGCCCCGAGCTGTCTCGCCAACGCGGCGCCGATGCCGGCGCTCGCCCCCGTGATCACGATGACGCGGTCCTTCATGGCGCGCATCCTCCCGCCTCGGCCAGCGCGGCGCAAGGTCGGCGCGTGCTACCCTCGCCCCGTGGACGACGCCCTCCCCGGCCTCCTCGCCGTCGATCTCGGCCTCCGCGCCGGCCTCGCGCGCTTCGGCGCCGACGGCGCCCTCGCGTGGTACCGCTCGACCCACTTCGCGAGCCGCGCCGTCATGAAGCAGGCCCTGCCCGGCGTGCTCGCCGACGCGGCGCCGCTCGGCTGGATCGTCGTCGAGGGGGATCGCGCCCTCGGCGATCTCTGGGAGCGCGCCGCCGCGCGGATCGGCGCCGAGCTCCTCCGCGTCACCCCCGAGACCTGGCGCGCGTCGCTGCTCCTCCCGCGCGAGCGCCGCTCGGGCGCGCTCGCGAAGGAGCGGGCGCTCTCGCTCGCCCGCGAGATCATCGCGCGATCCCCGGCCGCGAACCCGACCTCGCTCCGCCACGACGCCGCCGAGGCCGTGCTCATCGGCGCCTGGGCGGTGCGCGAGCTCGGCCTCGGCGCGCCGCGCGGCTGAGCGCGTCCCATCAGGGCGAGCGATGCCCGGGTCGTGATCCATCACCCGGATTGATGGATACCAGTCGCCGAATGACCTGGTGCGGCCGCCGCGGGCGCGCGACGCTCGGCGCACGCAGATCACGGGCCGCGCGCGTCGCGGCGAAGGAGCACGAGAGCATGAGCGAGAACGTCGCGATCATCGGCCTCGGCGCCATGGGCCGCCGCATGGCGGGCCGCCTCCTCGACGCGGGCTTCGACGTCGTCGTCTGGAACCGGAGCGCCGGCCCCGCCGCCGACCTCGTCGCGCGCGGCGCCCGCGCGGCCGAGAGCCCACGCGCCGCCGCCGCGGCCGCCGACGTCGTCATCGCCTGCGTCACGGACGACGACGCCTCGCGCGCCGTGTGGCTCGGCGCGGACGGCGCCCTCGCCGGCCTCCGCGCGGGCGCCCTCGCGATCGAGTCGAGCACGCTCACGCCGGGCTGGGTGAGGGAGCTCGCGGACAGCGTCGCCGGCGCGGGGGCGGCCTTCCTCGACGCCCCGGTCGTCGGCTCGCGGCCGCAGGCCGATCAGGGCGCCCTCATCCACCTCGTCGGCGGTGACGAGGCCGCCCTCGAGCGCGCGCGCCCCGCGTTCGACGCCATCGGCGGCCGCGTCGAGCCCTGCGGCCCCGTCGGGAGCGGCGCCGTCATGAAGCTCGCGGTGAACGCGCTCCTCGCCCTCGAGGCGGCCGGCGTCGCCGAGCTCCTGGGGTTCGCCGCGGCCGCCGGGGTCGCGCCCGATCGCGCCGCGGCGCTGCTCGCCGCCATGCCGGTCACGAGCCCCGCGATGACGGGCTTCACCGCGCTCATGGCCGCGAAGGACCACGCGCCCCGGTTCACGGTGGCCCTGATCGAGAAGGATCTCCGCTACGCCCGCGACGCGGCCGCCGCGGTCGGCGCCGAGCTCCCCGCCGTCGACGGCGCGCGCGAGGTCTTCGCGCGGGCGCTCGCCACGGGTCGCGGCGAGGCCAACTTCAGCGCGATAGCCGAGCTCTACGAGCGGTGACCGGCGCGCGCGGCTTCTCCCCGCGCCGCCTTTCGGGCATCCTCGCCCTCGCCATGGCCGACGAGAACGACAACCCCTTCGCCCGCCTCGCCTCCCTCCGCGACGCCCTCCCCGAGGGCAAGGCCGCGCCGCCCGCCGCGCCCGAGCCGCCCGCCGCGGCGGCCGCGAAGGCCCCGGCTCGCGCGGTCGTGCGCTTCCAGCGGAAGGGCTTCGGCGGGAAGACGGTCACGCTGGTCGAGAAGCTCGACCTGCCCGACGACGCCCTCGCCACCTGGCTGAAGGACGCGAAGACCGCCCTCGGGCTCGGCGGGCGCGTCGTCGACGGCGACCTCGTGCTCCAGGGCGACTGCCGCGACCGCCTCGCCGACTGGCTCCGCGCCCGCGGCGTCAAGAAGGTCACCGTGGCCTGATCTCCGGGCGCGCGCCGGTCCCGGCCGCCTCCGCCTCGCGCGTCGGCCGCTTGCCGACGGCGCCGCTCGCCGCGGCGACGCGGGTCGCGATCTCGATCGCGGCGCGCACGACGTTCGTCTCGGTGGTGCGCGTCGAGAAGCGCGCCACGACGGTCTTCCCGCCGGTCAGGAAGGCGACCCCCTCCTCGAGGAAGCGCCGGTGCGCCTCGATGAGCCGCGCCTGCACCACGCTGTCGACGACGGCGGCCGGGGCTCCCGCCGCGTGGCTCAGCGCGTAGCGCTCGGCGAACGCGTCGCTCCCGAAGGGCACGTCGCCCTCTCCGACCGGGACGGCCCGGAGCACGAACGTCGGGCCCGCGCCACGGCAGGCGACCTGGACCTGCGTCTGGTAGTCGTTGTTCCGCGGCAGGACGCCCGCGACGGGCGCGTCGAGGTCGGTGTGATGGCTCGTCAGCACGCGGAAGGCGGCGCCGTTCGCGCGGCCTTCGAGCACGTTCTTCGCGAGCTCCCCCTCGTGCGAGAGGTGCAGGTCGCCGTCGTACTCGGCGGCGAGCGGCGCCCAGTCGCGCTCCTGCGCCGTGCGCTGGGCCGACGCGCGGTGGCGGAGCCGCCAGAACAGGATGAAAAGGACGACGCCTCCTGTGAGGCCGACGCCGTAGATGAAGCTCTCCATGGGTTCCTCCTCGCGGCTATCGCCGCATTCCTGAAAAGGAACGCCGAGCGCCGCCGAGACAACCCCGGCCCCCGGAGCGCGCCTCGCGCGGGAGCGGCAACCGTGGCATCATCGCGCCGCCCCTGTCGCCCGAGCCCGGAGCCGACCATGGCCGTCCACCCCCTCGCCGGAAAGCCCGCCCCCCCCGAGTCGCTCGTCAACATCCCGCGCCTCGTCACCGACTACTTCGCGCTGCACCCCGACCCCGACGATCCGCTCCAGCGCGTCGCCTTCGGCACCTCGGGCCACCGCGGCTCGGCGACCGAGGGGCGCTTCAACGAGCAGCACATCCTCGCGATCTCGCAGGCCATCGCCGAGCACCGCGCGGAGAACGGCGTCAAGGGCCCGCTCTTCCTCGGGATGGACACGCACGCGCTGTCCGAGCCGGCGCTCGTGACCGCGGTCGAGGTGCTCGCGGCGAACGGCGTCGAGATCGTGCTGCAGGCGGGGCGCGGCTACACGCCGACGCCGGTGCTCTCGCACGCGATCCTGCGCTGGAACCGCCTCCACCCGGACGGCCCGCAGGCCGACGGCATCGTCATCACGCCGTCGCACAACCCGCCCGACGACGGCGGCTTCAAGTACAACCCGCCCCACGGCGGGCCGGCCGACTCGGCGGCCACGAAGGCCATCGAGGCGCGCGCGAACGCGATCATCGAGGCCGGGCTCGGCGAGGTCGCGCGGATCTCGTGGGAGCGCGCCGTCGGCCTGGGGTCGACGCGCGAGGAGGACCTCGTCGCGCCCTACGTCGCGGACCTCGGGGCGGTCATCGACCTCGGCGCGATCGCGGCGAGCGGGGTCCGGATCGGCGTGGACCCGCTCGGCGGCGCGAGCGTCGGGCTCTGGGCGCCCATCATCGACCGCTGGAAGCTCGACGTGACGGTCACGAACCCGCGCGTCGACCCGACGTTCGGCTTCATGACCTGCGACAAGGACGGGAAGATCCGCATGGACTGCTCGTCGCCGTACGCCATGGCGCGGCTCGTCGCGCTGAAGGACGACTTCGACGTCGCCTTCGGGAACGACGCCGACAGCGACCGGCACGGGATCGTGACCCCGTCGGGCGGGCTCATGAACCCGAACCACTACCTCGCGGTCGCCATCGAGTGGCTCTTCGGCACGCGCGACCGCTGGCGCCCGGACCTCGCGATCGGCAAGACCCTCGTCTCGAGCGCGATGATCGATCGGGTGGCCAAGGCGCTCGGGCGGCGGCTCGCCGAGGTGCCGGTCGGCTTCAAGTACTTCGTCGACGGGCTCCTCCACGGCACCTACGGCTTCGGAGGCGAAGAGAGCGCAGGCGCCTCCTTCCTCCGCATGGACGGCACCGTCTGGACGACGGACAAGGACGGGATCCTCCTCGACCTGCTCGCCGCCGAGATCACGGCGAAGAGCGGCGCCGACCCGAGCGCGCGTTACCGGGCGCTCGAGGCGCGGTTCGGCTCGCCCGTCTACGAGCGGCTCGACGCGCCGGCGACCCCGGAGCAGAAGAAGGTGCTCGCGGCGCTCTCGCCGGGCGACGTGACCGCGGGAGAGCTCGCCGGGGAGCCGATCGTCGCGAAGATGACCCGCTCGCCGGAAGGGAACGCCGCCATCGGCGGGCTCAAGGTCGTGACCGAGAGCGGCTGGTTCGCGGCGCGCCCGTCGGGCACCGAGGACATCTACAAGATCTACGCGGAGAGCTTCCGCGGCGCCGACCACCTGAAGCAGCTCCAGGACGAGGCGCAGCACATCGTCGCCGCGACGTTCGAGGCCGCCGGGGTGTGACTACGGGTCAGAAGCGCAGATCGACGAGCGACATCGCGACCGAGAGCCCGCCGCCGGGCTCCGGCGCGACGCCGACGCCCGGGACGCCGAGCGACAGGTCGCCGCCGCGCCCGAGGAGCAGCGCCCCCGCGGAGACATCGGCGGTGGCGTCGTCGGCGGCCGCGACGTGGCTCAGCACGTAGCCGAGCGTGCCGCCGAGCGCGGGGAAGACGAGCGCCGTGATGAGCGTCGCGTCCTCGTCTTCCGTCGCGAGCCAGACGCTGAGCGGCACGAGGGCGCCGCCCACGGTGCCGGCGAGGGTCGGGAGGAGCTCGCCGCGGCCGCCGAGCCCGTCGGCGACCCCCTTGATGGTCGCGGACACGAGGAACGGCGCGGCCGAGAAGCCGACGACGAGGACGGCCGGGTGCGGCTCGATCGTGCAGGCGTCGCTGTCGCACGAGTCGTCGCCGAGCTCGATGCCGACGAGGAACGTGAGCGCCTCGACGAGCACGAGCGTGCCGTCGCCGGCGAGGAAGGTGACGATGCCGTCGCCGACGCCGTAGCTGCCGTGGGTCGCGGCCGTGGTGCGCCCGGACGCGGCGAACGACAGCGCCAGCGCCGCGATGGCGACGGCGAGCCGCGCCGGTCCGCGGCGACTCACCCAGGCTCCCCGAGCTGCGTCGGGTCGCGGAGGACGCCCCGCAGCGTGAAGTCGAGGAGAGCCGAGGCGATCTCCTCGTGGTCGCGCGGGGCGCCGCGCCCGGGGGCGGCGAGGAAGGTCTGCGACGCGGCCTCCTTGAGGGCGCCGAGCACGAACGACGCGTGAAGGCCGATGTCGCGCTCGTCGACGCGCACGAGGCCGAGGCGGCGCCCGGTCGTGAGGGATCCGACGATGAGCGCGAGCACGCCGCGATCGAGGTCGTCGAGGGCGAGGTCGATCTCGGGGTCGGTGCCGCGCGCCTGCTGGAGCAGCATGCGCGTCAGATCGGCGTCTTCCTCGAGGATCCCGAGGACGCGCACGAGGTTCGAGACGAGCTGCTCGCGCGGGGGCGTCGCGGCGCGGATGTCGACCGGCGCGATCGCGGCGCGGAGGCGCTCGACGAAGCCCGCGAGGACCTCGGCGAAGCAGGCGAGCTTCGCGTCGAAATAGAGGTAGAACGTCGCGCGCGAGACGCCCGCCTCGGCCTGGATGGCGTTGATCGAGGCGCCGAGGTAGCCGCGCTCGGCGAAGACGCGGCGCGCTGCCTGGAGGAGCTGGTTCCGGCGGGCGTCGCGGAGCGCGCGCGCCCGGAGGACGCGGCCGTCGCCGCTCTCCTCGCCCCCCGCCCCCGGCGCGATGGCGGGGTCGGCGCTCACGCCGGCTGGGCCTTGGCCTCTCGCCAGATCTGGTCGACCTCGTCGGCCCCGAGCGAGAGCGCCGCGGCGACCCCGTCGAGGATCTCGTGCTCGTCGCGCTCGACGTCGCCGTCGGAGGCCGCGAGCACGACCGCGTCGCGGTAGACCTGGACGCGATCCGCGTGGGAGGCGGGCGGCGCGACCTCGGCGAGCGGCGCGCGCCCGAGGAGGGCGGCGCGGATCGTCTCGCGCGAGGGCTCGTCGAGCGCGAGGAGCTCCGCCACGTGCTCGACGTAGGTCGCCTCGAGGGGCGAGAGGTCACCGTCGGCGCGGGCGATCTGGACCAGGGTCCAGAGCAGGTAGCGCTGGGTCTCGGGGAGTGAGTCGAAGGAGGCCATGACCCGACCATTGTCATGGCCCCCTGCCCGGCCTGTCAACGCTGGTCCCTCCCCATCAGCACGGACAGGGGTAGATCGAGTGGTCCGGGAGGTCGAGCTGCTGGCGGATGTCGCTGTTCTCGGGGCCGAGCTCGAAGATGGCCGGCACGTCGTCGCTCGCGCGAAGCCCCTCGGGGCGGCCGTCGCCGTCGAGGTCGACGAGGCCCTCGAGCTCGGGCGACCAGCTCTCCGCGTGGAGCGGCACGAAGCGCGCCGCGCGGCCGGCGCCCTCGACGCGGAAGACGACGCCGAGGGAGCCGCTCGGATCGCCGCAGCCGGCCTGGCCCCGCGCGTGGACGGTCGCGAACCGCTCGCCGCCGCGGCCGACGTAGAAGCGCACCTCGGGGCTGCCCTCGTAGGCGGTGTCGAAGCGCGGCGTCACGCCGGGCGCGAGGCCGACCCACTCCCGCGCCGCCGCGTCGAGCTCGCGGACCTCGGCGACGAAGCTCGCCTGCTCGGCCTTCCACGCGGGGAGCTTGCGGAACGCGGCGATCGCGGCGCGCTTCTCGGCGGCGGCCGGCTTCGCGACCGGGGCGTAGGTGCGCGGCGCGGGCGAGGAGGCGAGCTGCGCGAAGATGGCGCCGCTGCAGTCGCCGGCGACGGGGGTGAGGCTCCCGAGGAGGAAGGGCTGGCCGTCGTCCCAGAGCTGCTCGGGCGTCTGGTCCTCACGGCGCGTGCCCATCTCGTCGTCCTCGTCGCCCCAGTAGAGCGCCGTGCGGTCGGTGAAGCGGCTCTCGACGCGGATCGCGCTCACGACGGCCTCGCAGGTGCGACCGTCGACGGCGAGCAGGCGGAGGCGCGCGCCGACGGCGGCGCGGGCGCCGGAGGGCACGGCGTCGACGGCGAGATCGCGGCCCAGGTGGAAGTCGCCGTCGCTCGCCGAGACGAGGCGCGCGGCGCCGGTCGTCCAGGTCGCGTCGGGGATGAAGGGCAGGACGACGTCGTCGCCGAAGACGGTCCCGACCCAGTCGGCCGGGATCGCGCGGCGCGCGGTCCACGAGGCGAGCGGGGAGCGGGCGATGGCGGCGACGGCCGCGTCGCGGGCGGCCGCGAAGGGGCGCCAGCGAGCCCGAGGAGACGGGACGGCGCGACGACCACGCGCGGCGCGGGCGGCGCGGCGGCGGCGGGCTCCGCGGCGGCGCGACCGGGGAGGACGACGGTCGCGACGGGCTCGGCGCGACGCGAGGCGCGGGAGACGGCGGCGGGGCGCGGCGCGCGACGGGCGGCGCGGCGGCGGGGCCGGTGGGGCGCCCAGCGGACGACCGGGCCGGCGTCGTAGGCGTCGGCGCCGCCGTAGGCGTCGGCGCTGGCGTAGGCGTCGTCGCCGCCGTCGGCGGTCTCGTCGACGAGGGCGCCGTCGCAGGCGGAGAAGCCGAGGAGCGAGGCGAGGATGGCGGCGAGGGGGAAGAGGCGGGGGTTCGGGAGCGCGGTGCGGTCGGTCGGGGTCGGGGACGTGGACAAGGGCGGCCTCCGTGATCGGGTACGAGGGCCACCCTTCCAAGCGCCGTGCCAGCGGCGCGCGGCGGCTCGCGAGGCGGGTCTCGCGCCGATCACCCCGGATGGTCTGATCCGAACGTGTCAACCCGGACACGGCGGATCGTGGCAGCGCTGCCGCGGCCTCCCCCGCGCGCGGCGCGGTTGACAGCACTTTGACACGGCGGCGCCTTGAACCGAGCGACCGCTCGGCCTAAAGTGGTTGAACCAGTTGGGAGGGAGCGCGCCGATGCCGAACCAGAACTTGACCGAGAACCTCGCCGAGCGGCTCTTCCGCGAGCTCGAGCGCCAGATCCTCGCCGACGAGTTCCGCGCCGGCGAGCGCCTGCCGTCGGAGCGCCAGCTGAGCCAGATCCTCGAGGCCAACCGCAACACGCTGCGCGAGGCGCTGCGGAAGCTCGAGCAGCGCCAGCTCGTGACGGTCCGCCACGGCCAGGGTGTCACGGTCACGGACTTCCGGAAGGACGGCCTCCTCGACATCCTCGAGCCGTTCCTGCGCCACGGGCGCGACGGCAAGGAGCGCGTTCAGGTCGTGGCGGATCTCCTGCGCGTGCGCGCCGTGCTCATCGAGCTCGTCGTGGTGCTCGCGACCGAGCGCGCCGACGCGGAGCACGTCCGCTCGCTCTCGGAGCTCGCGGAGCAGCAGATCGGCCACTTCGAGCGCGGTGACCGCCCGAACCTCGCGCGCGGCGACGTGGCGTGGCTCGACGCCGTCGTCGACGCCGCCGGCTCGCTCATGGTGCGCTGGTTCGCGAACACGATCCTCGGGATCTACCAGGAGCTCGCCGAGCGCTTCCCGGCGGTCTGGCTCCTCGAGGCGAGCTACCCCGACCACATGCGCGACCTCATCCGCGCCCTCGAGACGCGCGACCCGGCGCTCGCGCGCGAGACGGTGCGCAGCTACTACGCGCGGAACGACGCGCGCGTGCTCGATGTGCTCGCGCACATCGCGGACAACCTCAGCGCGACCGCCGGCGCCGCGGCCTCGTCCGAGGGCGCCGAGGAAGGAGGGAGCGATGGCCTCGCACGCTGAGCCCGCGCCGATCGTGGCGCCGACGGCCTCGCCGCCCCCGACCCTGCCCGAGCGCGAGGCGCTCGCGCGGCAGATGATGGAGGCGACCGGCGAGCTCTCGCGCCACCCGGGCGACGGCTGGATCATGGCCGACCCGGCGCCGCTGTCGCCGGCGCTCGTGCGGAAGTTCCACGGGCTCATCCGCGCGATGTGCCCGCCGGAGCCGCGCGTGCCGGACCTCGAGGCGCGCATCGAGGACCAGGTGCGGCGGATGATGCGCTACATGCAGCCCCTCATCGTGATGGGCTTCAAGGCGGCGCTGCACGTGCTCGACCTCGCGCCGGTCTGGCGCGGGAAGAGCCTGAAGCGCCTCCAGGACCTGCCGCCGGACGTCGGCGCGAGGATCCTGACCGAGGTCGAGCGCGCTCGGCTGGGGCCGATCTCCGACATGGTGTCGGCCGCGCGCGCCGCGGTGCTCGCGCCCTACTACGACCTCGACGAGGTGCTCGCGCACATCGGCTACACGCCGGTCGAGTTCATGCGGCGCCGCGTGGCGCTGCGGCGCCGGCTCGCCGCGGGCGAGGCGGCTCTCGACGGGGACCACATCGGGCCGTACGCGCCGGGGCTCCGGGCCGACAACCTCGCGGACATCGCGGTCGCCGCGGCGCGGGTCGAGCCGCAGGCGAAGGCGAAGGAGGTGGCGCCGTGACGATCCTGCGCTACGCCGACTACGAGCCCCGGGGCGCCGAGTTCGACGCGGACGTCGTCGTCGTCGGCACGGGCGCCGGCGGCGCCTCGACGGGGGCGATCCTCGCCGAGGCCGGGCTCGACGTCCTCTTCTGCGAGGAGGGCGGCTACCACCCGACGGGGAGCTTCAACCCGTACATGACGGAGTCGATGTCGCGGCTCTACCGCGACAGCGGCACGACCTCGATCCTCGGGACGCCGAACATCCCGTACGTCGAGGGGCGCTGCGTCGGCGGCAGCACGACGCTCAACGGCGGCATGGCCTACCGCGCGCCGGACCACGTCCTCGACGACTGGGCGGCGACGACGGGCGACCCGACGCTCGGGACGGCCGGGATGGAGCGGCACTTCGGGATGGTGGAGGAGAGCATCCACGCGGGGCCGCAGCACGCGACGTCCGTGGGGGACGACAACCGCATCATGTATCAGGGGGCGCAGAAGCTCGGCTGGAAGAGCGCTGTGAACACGCGCAACCAGTCGCACTGCGTGGGCACGAACAACTGCATCCTCGGGTGCCCGACGGGGGCGAAGCAGTCGACGCTCGTGAGCTACATGCCGCGCGCGATCCGCGCTGGCGCGCGCTGCCTCACGGAGGTGCGGGTCGAGCGCCTGCTCATCGAGGGGGGGCGCTGCGTGGGCGTCGAGGGGCGCGCGGTGAACCCGCGGACGCGGGCGTATGATCGGCGCGTGCGGGTGAGGGCGCGGGCGGTGGTGGTGAGCGCGGGGGCGGTGCACACGCCGTATCTGCTGCTCAGGCACAAGCTGCGGAGCCGCGAGCTCGGGCGGAACTTCCTGTGCCACCCGAACGCGAAGATCATCGCGCAGTACCCGTTCGACGTGCACGCGTGGCAGGGGGTGTCGCAGTGGAGCCAGGTGCGCGAGTTCCACGGTGACGGCATCGTGCTCGCGGAGAACATGGTGCCGCCGGCGCCGCTCGCGGCGACGATCCCGTGGCTCGGGCGCGAGCACATGGACATCCTCGAGCGCTACAACCAGACGCTCGTGACGGGCTGCCTCGTGGAGGACTCGACGACGGGGCGGGTGCACCGCGGGCCGCTCGGGATGCCGATCGTGCGTTACGACATCAGCGACTGGGACTTCCAGCGCTTCATCTTCGGGACGGAGCGGCTCGCGGAGCTGCACTTCGCGATGGGGGCGGACCGGGTGATCCTCCCGTACCGCAGCTTCCACATCGCGAGGTCGATGGACGAGGTGCGGCGGGTGACCCCGCAGAGCCTGAAGAAGAGCGACCTCGAGCTCTTCACGGTGCACCTGATGGGGACGACGCGCATGGGGTCGCGGCCGGAGTCTTCGGTGGTGGACCTCGACGGGCAGCTCTGGGAGCTCCCGGGGTGCTACGTGGCGGACGCGAGCGTGTTCCCGACGGCCATCGGCGTGAACCCGCAGGTGACGATCATGGCGCTGGGCACGCGCATCGGCGAGCGCCTCGCGACGCGTCTCATGAGGTGCCGCCACGCGGCCGCCGCGGCCTGACGGGCGGCGACGGGGCCGTAACGCGGCGCGTCATACGCGGCGCGGCCTGGGTCTGCTCGCCACGCTGACCGCGAACGCTACGCGATCTTCGCGCTGCGCTCGGCCGTCGGCAGCTCCTCGACCGTCGACGGGTGCCCCGGGCGCTCGTCGACGCGCGGCCCCGCCGCGAGCCACGCGCGCGCCGCGTCGCGGCCGGCCTCGTACATGCCGCGCAGCACGGTCTTGTCGAAGTAGAGGTAGGAGCCGGCCTCGAACTCGTAGCCCGGCAGCGGGCGGATCGCGTCGTAGAGCTCCACGACGCTGAAGCCGAGGTCCGGCATGAGGCGCGCGAGCTTGTTGCGCTCGAGGAGCAGCTTTCGGTCGGAGTTGTAGGCGTTCTCGAGGAAGGCGTCCGCGAGGCGCTCGATGGCGTCCCCGAAGCCGAGCGGCGCGTGCGGGTGCGCGTCGCGCCCGCTCGTCACGAGCACCGGCAGGACGCGCGTCGCCCCGAGCGCCACCACCGGCGCGAGCGGCGTGTTCACGAGGAGCCCGCCGTCCCAGAGCTCGCGCCCGCCGAGCGTCACCGGGTTGAAGAGGAGCGGGATCGACGCGCTCGCGAGGATCACGTCCACCGTGATGGGGCCGTGCTCGTAGTGGCTGTCGTCCGAGTCCGAGTGCTTCTTCGGCGGGTGGCTCACGTAGCGCACCACCTGCCCGGAGCGCACGTCGACCGCGTTGATGGCGAGCTTGACGTCGCTCTCCTTCAGCGCCCAGCCGCCGATGGCCTCCGCGAGCCGCGCCCGGAGCGGCTCCGTCGAGAAGAGGTAGCTCGTGTGCACCTCGTCGAGGAGCCGTGACACCGCGTCGAAGCGCGCCGTCATGACGTACTCGGCGAGCGCCGCGAGCCGCCCGCTCTGCGCGAAGACGGCGTGCTTCCGCGCGAGGTGCGCCGCCATCCGGAAGCTCCGGAGCCGCTCCTTCAGCCCGCGCAGCGGCTCGGCGAGCGCGAGCTTCCCGAGCGCGCGCTCGACCGACGAGAAGAAGCCGCGGTTCGCCACGACCGGCGGCCGCTCGGCGAGCCCGAGCCAGAAGTCCAGCATCTCCGAGGGCGTGCGCCCGGCCGCGATGAGCGCCCCGTTGAGCGCCCCCGCCGACGTCCCGCTGATGACCGACGGGAGCCCGCCCAGGCCGCGCGGGTCGGCGCGGAGCACCTCCCAGACGCCCACCTGGAACGCGCCGCGCGCGCCCCCACCCGAGAGCACGAGCCCGATCTCCGAGGGCGCCCCATCCCGCAACGCACGCTGCCTCATGTCGTTCATAGCCCTCACATCATGCACGTGATTTGCTGCATTGCGAAAAAGGCCCCGGTCGCGTCGGGACGGACCCGCGCGCCAACACGCCTGGCGCCGCCGTGACGCAGCGACGCCTCCACCCAATCATGACGTGAGATCGAAGACTTCGCGTTAGGGAGCGCGCTCGAGCCGGTAACCGACGCCGCGCACGGCGGTGATGAGGACGCCGGGATCCCCGCCGCCCGCGAGCTTCCGGCGGAGGCTCAGGACGAAGTTGTCGATGGTGCGCGGGCCCACCACCACGTCCTCGCCCCAGATGGCGTCGAGGATCGCGTCGCGCGTCACCGCGTCGCCCTCGCGGTCGAGGAGGAGGCAGAGCAGATCGTGCTCCGTGCGCGTCAGCGGCACGCGCCGCCCGTCCGCGCCGGCGAGCGTCCGCGCCGCGCGGTCGAGCTCGAGGTCGCCGAGGCGCTCCACCGGGCGCTCGCGGGGCCGCTCGGCCGCAGGCGGCGCCCCAGCGCCGAGCGCGCGGGCGACCTCACGGGCGATCGCGTCGGCGTCCACGCCGCCGTCGCCACCCGGCCGGGCGACGACCACGACGACGACCCGATCATCCCCGCGTGGGCGCGCGTCGACCCAGGCCACCGGCGCGTCGGGGCGCGGGAGGCGCCGGGGCGCGCGGCGGCGCGCGTCGAGCGCGATGACTTCGGCGTCGTGCACGGGGGGATGGTCCGGGGGCGTCGTGAGCGTGGTGAGCCGAGCGGCGGCGGGATACCGCGCGCTCCCCCGGACCAACGGGGGACGAGCGCGGACCTTACAGCGTCCGCGCCACATGGGGCCGCGCGGGCAGCGATACGTTTGGATACGGAAACGTGACAGAGGACACGAGGCGCCCGCCTATGATGGGTCGATCGGTGGTACGGCGCGACGCGCGGGCAATTCGCGTCGCCCGGGGGCCACCCCGAGGGAGGCAATGACCTTGCAGTCGCCGCAACCCCGCGTGCTCATCGTGGAAGACGATCCCCGGCTCGCGGAGCTCGTGCGCGAGTATCTCCGCGAGAACGGCTTCGAGGTCGACATCGAGCCTCGCGGCGACGTCGCCGTCGCGCGCATCGCCGAGACCCCGCCGGAGGTGGTGATCCTCGACCTGATGCTCCCAGGCCTCGACGGGCTCGAGGTGTGCCGGCGCGTGCGCCCGACCTTCGCGGGCGCCATCCTCATGCTCACCGCGCGCGGCGACGAGATCGACGAGGTCGTGGGCCTCGAGATCGGCGCCGACGACTACCTCGCGAAGCCGGTGCGCCCGCGCGTCCTGCTCGCGCGCCTGAACTCCCTTCTCCGCCGCCGCCGCCCGAGCGGCGCGGACGACGACGACGCCGGCGACGACGCCCCGAACGCGCTCCGCATCGGCGCCCTGACCATCGTGCCCGAGTCGCGCGTGGCCCGCCTCGACGGCGAGCCGCTCGACCTCACGACGGCCGAGTTCGACCTGCTCGTGCTCCTCGCGAGCCACGCCGGCGAGGTCCTGCCGCGCGACGAGATCTACCGCGAGCTGCGCGGGATCGAGTACGACGGCCTCGACCGCTCCATCGATCTGCGCGTCGCGCGCCTCCGGAAGAAGCTCGGCGACGACGCGAAGCAGCCCCGTCTCTTGAAGTCCGTCCGCGGCATCGGGTATCTCCTCGCCCGCTCATGAGACGCCTCTACGCATTGATGGTGCTGAGCGTCGTCGGCGCCATCGTGCTCTCGACGCTGCTCACCGTCGCCGTCATGCACATCGTCCGGCCGCACACGCCGATGCGCGAGCTCGGCGTCTTCCCGCCGCCGATAGGCGCCCTCGTACACGACCTCGAGGCGCGCCTCGCCGCGAGCGCGACCGAGGCGCCCGCGGCGGTCCTCGCCGACCTCGGCCACCCGCTCCACACGCCGACCGCGAAGGAGCTCGCGGACTACGCCGCCGGCCCGCACGCGATCGTGCGCCTCTCGCGCGGCGGCGAGCTCACCTTCGTGTCGGGCAGCGACCACCACGACGTGAGCGCCTGGCTCCTCGACGCCGGCGGCCACCCCCTGCTCGCGAGCGAGCCCTTCGACGCCGTCCCCGGCCCGCCCGCCGAGCGCAACGTCATCATGATCGCGGTGGCCCTCTTCGTGGCCGCCACGATGTCCATCCTCATGACCCTGCCGATCGCCCGCGGCTTCGGGCGCCTCATCGGCGCGGCGCGCGCGATCCGCAAGGGCGACCTCACCGCCCGCGCGGGCGCCGGCGGCGTCACGCGCGACGTCGGCGTCGCCTTCGACGCCATGGCCGACCGCCTCGAGCAGCTCCTCGCCGACCAGCAGGAGCTCCTGCAGGCCGTGTCGCACGAGCTCCGCACGCCCACCGCGCGCATCCGCTTCAGCCTCGAGATGCTCGCGTCGGCGGCCACCGAGGAGGCCCGCGAGAAGCGCATCGCGGCCATCGACGACGACCTCACCGAGCTCGACGAGCTCGTGTCGGAGCTCGTCACCTTCTCGCGCGTGAGCGCCTCGCCCGAGACGGACGCCTCGGCGTCGGTGACGGTGTCGGAGGCCGTCGGCGAGCTCGTGAGCTACGCGCGCGACCGCCGCCCCGAGCTCGAGTTCCTGGTCGTGCCCGCGCCGGACGTCGCCGACGTCGAGCTCTCCGTCGCGCCGCGCCTCTTCAACCGCGCCGTGCGCAACGTGCTCCTGAACGCGAGCCGCTACGCGCGCGCCCGCATCGTCATCCAGTGGGAGCGCCGCGGCGAGGACCTCGCGCTCGAGGTCGTCGACGACGGGCCGGGCATCGCGGAGTCCGATCGCAAGCGCGTCTTCGACCCGTTCACGCGCGCCGACCGCAGCCGCAGCCGGGACTCGGGCGGCATCGGGCTCGGCCTCGCCATCGTGCGGCGCATCGTGGAGGTCCACGGCGGCGACGTCTACGCCGACGAGGCCGAGGGCGGCGGCGCGCGGATCGTGATGCTCTGGCCCCTCGCGCACGGGTCGAAGCCCGTCACGGCGAGCAACGTGGCCTACAGCAGCGGATTGTATCCTCGTGTGAGTTTTTCGTCGCCGCGCAAGTAGCGCGAATTCTTGCCGGGTGGCGCGGCGTCATGGTGCTTACCAGCCTTGTCTGGAGGAACCGAGATGCAGCTGACCCGCGACACGCTCCAGAGCGACCTGAACACGACCACGACGCCCGCGAGCCAGGGCGCGCCCCAGCCACGCGGCAGCGCGCAGGCCGAGGACGTCCGGCGCCAGCTCGGGCTCGACGGCCGCGGCAAGTGGAAGAAACGCGTCATCTGGCTCGTGGTGCTCGCGGGCCTCGGGGTCGGCGCCTACTTCGTCTACGACTCGATGAACCAGCCGGTGCCGCCGCCGACCTGGCAGACCCAGGCCGTCGAGCGCGGGGAGCTGCGGACGACCATCAGCGCGACCGGGACGCTGAAGCCGACCCGCATCGTGACGGTCGGCGCGGAGGTCGGCGGGCGCATCCTCTCCGTCGAGGCGCGCGAGAACGACCGCGTCACGAAGGGGCAGGTGCTCGTGCGGCTCGACCCGGAGACGCTCAACGCCCAGCTCGAGCAGGCGCAGGCCTCCGAGGACGCCGCGACCGCCAACGTCGCCGAGGCGCGCGCCTCCCTCGCGCAGGCGCAGCGCGACGAGAAGCGCGCCAAGGAGCTCGCGGCGAAGGGGATCTCCTCGGCGCAGACGCTCGAGCAGGCGAAGTCGGCGCGGTCGCTCGCGTCGGCCCGCGTCACGGCGGCGCTCGCGCAGGAGAAGCTCGCGAAGGCGAAGGTGCAGGGGGTCGAGACGGACCTCGCGAAGGCCGTGATCGTCGCGCCCATCGACGGCATCGTGCTCACGCGCTACGTCGAGCCCGGCCAGGCCGTCGTCTCCTCGCTCCAGACGCCGACCCTCTTCGAGATCGCCGAGGACCTCACGCACATGGAGCTCCAGCTCGACATCGACGAGGCCGACGTCGGCGTCGTCCAGGCCGGGCAGAAGGCGACGTTCACGGTCGACGCCTACGCCGACAAGCAGTTCGAGGCGACGGTCGAGAAGGTGTACTTCGCGTCGACCACGACCAACAACGTGGTGACCTACCCGGCCATCCTCACGGTCGACAACTCCGACCTCCTGCTGCGCCCGGGGATGACCTCGGCCGCGACGATCACCACCGGCGTCGCCGAGAACGCGCTCATCGTGCCGAACGCGGCGCTCCGCTTCTCCCCGCGCGCGGCCCTCGGTGACGCGGCGGGAGGCGGTGGCAGCCGCCGCGGCGGCTTCGGCATGTTCGGCGGCCCGCGCGGGCCGCGGCCCTCGGGGGCCGGCGGCGCGGGCGCAGGCGCCATGGCCGGGCCGAAGGTGTTCGTGCTCCGCGACGGGCGCCCGCAGCTCGTGAAGGTGCAGACGGGCCGCAGCGACGGGCAGCGCACCGAGGTCACCGCGGAGGACCTGAAGGAAGGCGACCAGGTCATCATCGGCGTCGAGAAGGCGGCGACGGACGCGGAGGCGGGCAAGTGAGCGCCGCCCTCGCGAGCGAGCCGGCCGTCCCGCTCATCGAGATGCACGGCATCAAGAAGTTCTACGGCCAGGGCGAGGCCCGCGTGCGCGCCCTCGACGGGCTCGACCTCATCATCCACGAGGGGGAGTACGTCGCGGTGATGGGCTCGTCGGGTTCCGGGAAGTCGACCTGCATGAACATCCTCGGCGCGCTCGACGTGCCGACGGAGGGGACGTACGCGTTCAAGGGCGTCGACGTGGCGCGGCTCGACCGCGACCAGCTCGCGCTCCTCCGGCGGCAGTACATCGGGTTCGTCTTCCAGAGCTTCAACCTGCTCGCGAGGACGTCGGCCCTCGAGAACGTCGAGCTGCCCTTGCTCTACCGCGGGTACTCCCGCTCGCGGCGGCGCGCGCTCGCGCTCGAGAAGCTCGCCATGGTCGGGCTCGCGGACCGCGCGAAGCACACGCCGAGCGAGCTCTCGGGCGGGCAGCAGCAGCGCGTGGCGATCGCGCGGGCGCTGGTCACCGACCCGGCGGTCATCCTCGCCGACGAGCCGACGGGCAACCTCGACTCGCAGCGGAGCCGCGAGATCATGGAGCTCCTCGTGCGCCTGAACGAGGAGCGCGGCATCAGCATCTGCCTCGTCACGCACGAGCCGGACCTCGCGGTCTACGCGAAGCGGGTGCTGTGGTTCCAGGACGGCCGGATGCTCAAGGACGGCACGCCCCAGGAGGTGCTGTCATGACGGCCACGGTCTGCCCGACGCACCGGAGCAAAGCCCTATGATGGTGATCAGCTCCATCCTGATGGCGTTGCGCGAGATCATCCGCAACAAGATGCGCTCGACGCTCACCGCCATCGGCATCGTCATCGGCGTCGGCGCCGTCATCGTGGTCGTCCACCTCGGCGACGCGACGACGCGGCAGATCACCGACAACATCGCGAGCATGGGCCAGAACCTGCTCATCGTGTCGCCGGGCGCCGGCGGCCGCGGCCCAGGCGGCGCGCGCGCCTCGGCGCCGCCCTTCGACACGTCGGACGCGAAGGCCATCGCGACGCAGGTGTCGAACGTGACCGTGGCGCCGACGGCGTCGTCGATGTCGACGGCCATCGTGGGCAACAAGAACTGGCCCACGAGCGTGCTCGGCATCACCGAGACCTACTTCGCCGTCCGCGACTGGGAGGTCGGCGAGGGGCGCGCGTTCGAGGAGAGCGAGCTCAACGGCGCGCGCCCGGTGTGCATCATCGGCACGACGACCAAGAGCGAGCTCTTCGGCGAGGGCGACGTCCTCGGGCAGAAGATGCGCCTCGGCAAGCTCACCTGCGAGGTCGTCGGCGTCATGGCCGAGAAGGCGACCTCCATGGGCAGCGACGCGAACGACATCGTCCTCGTGCCGCTCAAGACCTTCCAGCGCCGCATCGCCGGCAACTTCGACGTCAGCACGATGTACCTGTCGGCGTCCGACGCGAGCGTCATGAGCCAGGTCGAGAGCGACGTGACGCGCGTCATGCGCGAGCAGCGCCGCGTCAAGGCCGGCGACCAGGACGACTTCAACGTCCGCAACATGCAGGACCTGATGAACGCGATCTCGAGCACCACCGAGGACATGACCGCGTTCCTCTCGGCCATCGCGGCCGTCTCGCTCTTCGTCGGCGGGATCGGCATCATGAACATCATGCTCGTCTCCGTGACCGAGCGGACGCGCGAGATCGGCATCCGCCTCGCCATCGGCGCGCGTGGGCGCGAAGTCCTCTTGCAGTTTCTCGTCGAGGCGGGCCTCCTCGCGACCCTCGGCGGCCTTCTTGGGATCGCGCTCGGGCTCGGAGGGTCGTATGCTCTGTGTAAGCAGGCCGGGCTCAATTTTGCCCCCGTGCCAGGTATCATCTTGATTTCGTTCGCGTTCTCAGCCGGCGTGGGCGTCATCTTCGGCTTCTGGCCGGCCTGGAAGGCCGCTCGCATGAACCCCATCGAGGCGCTGCGCCATGAATGAACGCCCCCTGATCCCCTGGACCGCTCTCGCCGTCGCCGCCTCGCTCGGCGCGCCGCTCGCCCTCCCGGCGGGCGCCGCCCGCGCGGCCGCCCCGGCGCCGACGGCCCCCGCCACCGACAACCCGACCGCCCCGGGGGAGGCCCCCGTGGCGCCCTCGGCTCCCGTCGGCGCGCTGACCGCGTCGGGGGCCGTGACGGCCGCGACGCAGCACAGCCCGAGCCTCGCCGCGGCGATGCTCGAGGCGAAGCGCGCGAGCATCCTGCTCGCCGCCGAGCGCGCCCGCTACGCGCCGACGCTCACCGCGAGCATCGACTACACGCACAACGCGAACCCGTCCCTCAACTCGGCGGGCGTGTCGGTCGGCTCGAGCGACGTCGTGTCGGCGGGCGCCGGGATCACGCAGCAGTTCGCCTGGGGCACCTCGATCGCGGCGGAGCTCTCGCTCAACCGCTCGAGCTCCGAGTACGTCTCGCCGCAGTTCCCGGAGCCCGTGTCGCTCGGCCCGGGCTACGGCGTGTCGCTGCGCGTGTCGGCGATCCAGCCCCTCCTCCGCGGGCTCGGGCGCGATCAGTGGGAGGCCGCCCTGCGCTCGGCCGAGGTGTCGGCGAAGCGCGCGAAGTCGGCGTCGGAGCTCGCCGGGAGCGAGATCGCGCGGCAGGTGATGAGCGCCTATTGGGAGCTCTGGTACGCCGAGCAGAGCGTGCTCATCCAGCGCGCCGCGCGCGAGACCGCCGAGCGCCAGCTCGCCGAGGCGCGGGCCAAGGTCGACGCCGGCGCGATGGCGCCGTTCGCGGCGCTGCCGCTCGAGTCGTCGCTCGCGGCGATCGAGGAGCAGCTCGTCGCGGCCGAGTCGAGCGTCCGGACGACGCGCGTGTCGCTCGGGCGCCTCGTCGGCGGCGACGTGACGGGCGGCGACCTCGCGACCGCCGCGCAGGCGCCCTCCACCGCCGACCTGCCGGTCTCGCTCGAGCAGGCGATCGCCGAGGCGAAGGAGAACGCCCCCGACCTCGTCGACCTGCGGGCGGCGGTCGAGCAGGCGCGGCTCCAGGTCGTGGTCGCCGTGGAGGCCACCCGCCCGAGGCTCGACGCGAGCGCCTTCGTGCAGGTGCAGGGCCTCGGGAACGACGCCGTCGACGACGCCTTCTCGCAGTTCGGCCAGTTCGAGGCCGTGTCCGCCGGCGTCGGGCTCGCCTTCGAGCTCCCGCTCGACCCGGACCTCCTCGCGGAGACCGCGTCGGCGGCGCGCGTCGCGGTCGACTCGGCGAAGGCGAGCCTCGCGAACGCCGAGGAGCTCATCGCGGCGCAGGCCGCGACCTACTACGAGACGGC
Organism: Deltaproteobacteria bacterium; assembly: GCA_020632715.1. Lineage (GTDB taxonomy): Bacteria > Myxococcota_A > UBA9042 > PHBI01 > PHBI01 > JACKFA01. Next base: position 110,585 of record JACKFA010000006.1, on the reverse strand, counting down.
CAGGGCGGCGCGCGCGCGCGTCGACCTCGCGCAGCGCACGGCCGAGATCGCGAAGCGGACGGCCGAGGGGCAGCTCGCGAGCTTCCAGGCCGGCGCGAGCACGGCGCTCGAGGTCACGACGGCGCAGCAGGATCAGCGCGAGGCCGAGCTCCGCGTGCTGCGCGCCAAGGTCGACTACGAGCAGGCGCTGCTCAACATCCTGCACCTCACGGGGCGCCTCCTCGACACGCTCGTGCAGTAGCCATGGCGGCCTCCGATGCGCCCGACCGCCGGACGGGGCGGATCAGCGTCCACCCGCGCGGCTTCGGCTTCGTCGCCGACGAGGCCGAGCCGACCGTGTCCGCCTTCGTCACGCCGCCCGACCTGAACCCGTTCCTCGCGGGCGACCTCGTCGACTTCGACCTCGTCCCGTCGGGCGACGGGCGCTTCACCGCGCGCGGGCTCGCCCTCCGCGAGCGCGCCCGGAGCGTGCTCTTCGGGCCGCTGACCGTGCGCCGCGGGCGTCCCTTCCTCGCCGTCGACCCGCAGGTCGGCAACACGGACTGGCCCCTCTCGGGCGCCGACGGCGCGGGTCTCCAGGCGGGCGACTTCCTCGTCGCGCGCGTCGACGGCAGCGCCGCCCGCTTCGAGCGCGCCGTGCCGCCCGAGCGCGCTGGCGTCGAGCGCGTCATCGCCCGCTACCAGCTCCGCACGGGGTACCCGCCCCACGACGGCGACGCAGTCGCGGTCTCCGCGGCGAAGCGCCGCGATCTGACGGTGATCCCCACGGTCACCATCGACGCGCCCTCGACCCGCGACATCGACGACGCGCTCGCCGTGCTGCCGGCCGGCCCGGACGGCGCGCTGCGCCTGCTCGTCAGCATCGCCGACGTCGATCACGCCGTGCGCGCCGGCTCGCCCCTCGACGAGGAGGCCCGCGCCCGCGGCACGAGCGTGTACCTCGCGGGCGGCGAGGTCCTGCCGATGCTGCCGACGGCGCTCTCCGAGGCGTCGCTCTCGCTCTTGCCCGGCGAGGAGCGGGCGGCGCTCACCGCGGAGCTGCGGATCGACGACGAGGGCGAGGTCACCGCCGTCGACCTCTACGAGACGGTCATCCGCTCGACCGCGCGCCTCACCTACGCGCAGGTCGCGACCTACCTCGAGACCGGCGACGCGAGCGGGATCCCCGAGCCCGTGCGCCCGACGGTCGCCTGGCTCCGCACGGCCGCGGCGCGCCTCTCGGCCGCCCGCCGCGGGCGCGGCGGCGTGGATCTCCTCCGCGAGGAGGCGTCCGTCACCGTCGACGAGAGCGACGCGCCGATCGAGCTCGTCGCCCACGAGTCGACGCCCGCGCACGCGCTCGTCGAGCGCCTCATGGTCGCCGCGAACGAGGCCGTCGCGCGCTGGCTCGTCGCGCGCGGGCTGCCCGGGCTCTTCCGCGTGCACCCCGAGCCCGACGAGGACGCCGTCGCCGGGCTCGCCGCCGCCGCCGCGCGCTTCGGGCTCATGGCGGGCTTCGGGCGGCGCCTCTCGCCGCGTGGCCTCCAGGCCCTCGAGGCGCAGTTCGCCGGGACGCCGCTCGCGCCCGCGATGCGCACCGTCATGGGGAAGGCCCTCGGCCCTGCGCGCTACACGGTGCACCCGGGGCTCCACTTCGGCCTCGCGGCCCCCCTCTATGTGCACTTCACCTCCCCCATCCGGCGCTACGCCGATCTCTGCGTTCACCGCGTGGTGAAGGGCTTCCTCTGCGGCGAGCGCGGGCAGGTCGCCGACGACCCGGCGCTCGAGGCGGTCGGGGTCGCGCTCAACGGGCTCGCGCGCAACGCCGACCGCGCCGAGCGCGATCGCCTCAGGATGCTCGCGGCCCAGCTCTTCTCGACGCGCGTCGGCGAGCGCTTCTCCGGGCACGTCGTGGCCGCGCGCCCCTTCGGGCTCGTCGTCCACCTCGCGGGGGCCGGCGTGACCGGCACCATCGGCGTCGACGCCCTGCCGGGTGGCCCGTGGCGCGTCGACGAGCACGGGCAGGCCCTCGTCGGCCCCAGCGGCACCTGGCACCTCGGCCAGGCCGTGGAGGTCGAGGTCTCCGGCACCGACGAGGACGCCGGCCGGATCGAGCTCGCGCTGGCCTGACGGCCGGCCGGAGGAGACGGCCCGGCCAATAGAGTCAGATCGACTCTTTACCCTCGATGACCTCGAGCCCGCGGCGGCAGCTCTCGCGCACGGCCGCGACGCGCGAGCCCTTCACGGCCTCGAACAGGTTGCGCGCCGTGGCGACGTCGCCCTTCTCGAGCAGATCCCACGCGAGCATCGCCGTGGCCTCGTCCCGCCTCGCGCCGTGCGGGTAGCGCTCGAGGTAGGCGCGGAGCGTGGCCGCCGACTGCGACGTCTGGCCGCTGCGCTTCTGCGAGACGGCGAGCCAGAAGCTCGCGTCCTCGGCGACGGGGCCGTCGCCCGCCTCGTCCCGCGCGGCCGCGAAGGCGGCGGCGGCGCCACCGAGGTCACCGCTGCGGAGCGCGCTCCAGGCGGCCTGGTAGCGCTCCTCTCCGGGGCGCGGCGAGGGCACCATCGGCGCGCGGGGCGAGGTCGCCGGCGGGGTGATGCGGCTCGCGACGGCGGGGGTCGCCCGCGGGTGGCGGCGCTCGCGGCCCGCGGCGGGCGCGACCGCGGCCACCTCGGGGGCCGGCGGCCCGACGAAGACGTCGGGCGCGAGCGGCTCACCGGCCATCGTGGGCCCGGAGGTCGCGCCGTCGTCGGTCGGCGCGCCGGTCGACCCCACGTGGGCAGGCGGCGTCGCCGCCTCGGCGGACCTCGACTCGGGCGCCTGGCTCGCGACCTCGACCTCGGCGGGCGAGGCGTCCCAGCGCTCGCCCCGCCCGAGGAGCTGCGGCGACGCGGTCCTGGGGCGCACCTCCACGCGGCCGTGGAGCACGCTCACGGCCTCGAGGTGCCCCGCGGCGGCGCGCGCCACGAACGCCGTGCCCCGCACCTCGACCTCGCCGCCGTCGACGGTCACCACGCGGAAGCGCTCCCCGGGGGCGAGCGGCGTCACGGCCACGTGGACCGCGCCGTCGAGCAGGAGGACGATCTCGTCGGGGAGCGGCGTCAGCTCGACGAAGCGCCCGCGGTCGTCCGTGGCCGCGACCGCGCCCTTCCGCGCGGTGAGGAGCGCGCGGCCGCCGGCGTCTCCCCCCGCCGACAACGCGACGACGCTGGCCGCCGCGGCCCCCGCCGCGAGCAGCACCACCGCCGCGAACGCCCAGCGCGACACCGACAGGCGCCGCGCGGCTCTGCCCGGGCGGCTCGGCGACTTGGCCGCTCGCGCGAGGAGCGCCGTGCGCGCGGCCTCGGCGCGGTCCTGGGCGATCTCCGGCGCCGGGAGCGCGCGCCCGAGGGCCTGGAGCCTCTCGAGCTCGCGCCAGCGCGTCATACACGCCTCGCAGCTCGCGAGGTGCCCGCGGAGCGCCTCGTCCGCGCCCCTCGGGAACGCGCGCTCGACACGCGCCGCGAGCGCGCAGCCGGTCGTCCGCCCGGTCATCGCTCGCCCTCCCCGAGCCCGGCTCGCAGGGCCCGCCGCGCCTCGTGGAGGCGCCGGTAGAGCGTCCCCTCGCGCACCCCGAGCGCGCGCGCCGCGTCGACGCCGCGCTCCTCCTCGAGGTCGCACAGGATCCACGCGACCTTGAGGTCGTGCGGGAGCTCGTCGAGCGTCGCCGCGAGGCGCTCGAGCTGCTGCCGCCGCTCGAGCGCGTCGCCCGGCGTGCTCGCGCCCTCCGGCAGCCGCTCGAGGTAGACGGCCGCGCGCGCCTTCCGGCGGTGATCCGTGCGGACGTGCTGCCGGCCGAGGTTCGCCGCGATCCCGAAGATCCACGTGCGCACCCGCGACCCGCTGCGGAAGCGCGCGGCGCCCTCCCACACCTCGAGGAACGTGTCCTGGAGCAGATCGTCGACCACGTCGTCGTCGACGCCCGCGAGCCGCACGAGGAAGCGGTGCACGTCCTTGTGGTGGCGGTCGAAGAGGGCCGCGAGCGCCGTCGTGTCGCGGGCCGAGCAGGCCGCGACCAGCGCCTCGTCGCTGAGGGCGGCCGAGTCGCCGGAGGTCCGGCGGAGCGGGAGGAGCTTCGCGCCCATCAGAGCCCCCCGAAGCGGAAGCCGAAGGCCCCGCCGAGCGACCAGAGCGGCTCGCCGATGTCGACGCGGCCGCTGCGATCGAGCGTCGTCGAGGCGAACGGCGACACCCCGAAGACCACCTCGAGCGCGGCGCTGACGTCGCTCCCGAGCGGGATGTCGAGGCCGAGCTGCGCCTCGACGCGGAGCCCCCCCGAGTCACCGTCCGGAGAGCTCGCGCCGCCCGCGCCGTGCTCGCGCTCGAAGCCCTCGCCGACCCCGCCGTCGTCGTCGTCGTCGTCGCCGTCGTGGCCGCCGCCCGGCGTGAAGCCCGTGTTGGAGGCCTGCTCGGGCGGCGCGCGCCGCGGCGCCCAGCCGAGCCCGACGCCGATACCCGGGCGGAGCGTGACGCCGCCGAGGTCGATCGGCACCTCGCCCACGAGGAGCACGTCGATGGCGAGGCGATCCTCGTCGTTGCCATCGGGCGCCGAAGAGGGCGCCGGCTCGAACGCGACGCGCGTGAGCGCGCCGATCCGGAGCGGCCCGGCCGGCGCCAGCGCGCGGAGGGCGCCGCCGAACCAGGTCGTCCCGTCGCTGCCGGCGAGCACCGTGGCCGACGCGCCCACGAGCCAGCCTGGATCGGCGTCGTCGGTCGGTCGGGCGCGCCTCGCGGCCGTCGCCGTGGGCCACGTCATCGCGGCCGGTCGCGCCGCGGCGCCGGCGACCACCGGAGCCGGCGGCGGGAGATCCGGCTCACCGTGGGAGAGGAGATCCTCGTCGATGTCGGAGCGCGCCCACGACTCGACGAGGGTCGCGACCATCTCGGCGTCGCTCCCTGAGCGCGTGGCCACGCGCCCGGCGCGGTCGATGAGGGTGACCTCGGTGCCGTCCTCGCGTGGGGTGAGGACCGCGATGACGCGCGGGCAGCTGGGGATCGGCTCCGTGGCGATGCCGCGCCGCTCGAGCAGGAGGCGCGTCGCCGTCACGAGCGCCTCGTCGCCCTCGATCTGCGCGGCGTCGGGGCAGCCCGGCGTCGCCGCGAGCGCCGGCGCTCCCGCGACGGTCGCGGCGAGCGCGAATCCGAGCGCGGTGGCGAGGGCTCTCGAGAGGGGGCGGCGCAAGGTCGGTGTGGGCTCCGGCGTCGTGACGGCTCGATCATTAGCGCGATGCGCTGGCGGCGGCACGCTTTGTCCCGCCGGCGCCGAAACCGGCGGCGCCAGCGCCTCGGCGCGACGCGCCGTGTGTCTTGGTTGCCGCCGCTCCTCGTTCCTTCGCGCGGTCGGACGGATTTCGTGTATCCGCGCGCTCGCGTGCTCCCAGCGCGCCTCTCCGCCCTCTCCGGGGCCGGAGTGCGTCGGTTCGTAACAAAAAACGACAGCACGTCGCGAAGGATTCGCGGGGCGCGGCCACCCACCCCATGTGGTCGGGCTCTCCTCGACCGCGTGCCGCGCTCCCGGAGGATGCCCGTGCCCTTGGCCCTCGACCTGGTCTTCGTCGCGCTCGTCGTCGTCGCCGCCAACCTGGCGCTCACCCGCGCCTTCTGGCGCGGCCGCCGCCCGCTCCCGCGCGACCCCCGCCAACGCCGCCCCCCGGCGGGCGAGAGCCTCACCATCGTCCGCTGCTTCGGAGCCGACGAGGCGCGCACCCCGACGGGCGCCAACGACGGCGGCGCCTCGCTCCTCGACCAGCTCTGGCACGGCCGCCTCGACGTCGTCTTCGCCGCCACCGACGCCTCCTCCCAGACCCTCGACTTCGCGCGCGCGCGCCGCCACCAGGCCGCGAGCGACCACGCCCACACCGTCGTCGCCGCCGCCGATCCCGAGCTCTCCGACCGCGCCGCCGCCCTCGTCGCCGCCTGGGACGCCACGCGCTCCGACCTCGTCGCCATCTGCGAGCCCGGCCTCGAGCTCCCCGAGGACGCCCTCGCCCGCGCGACCGGCGCCTTCCGCGACCCCTCGGTCGTCGCGGTCTTCGCCCCCACCCTCTACGCGCCGAGCTCGCTCTCCGCGCGCCTCGCGGGCCTCGTCACCTGCGGCGACACCCTCACCCGCGCCCGCAGCGACGAGCGCGCCCGCCACCTCCAGCACATGGAGCGGGGCCTCGTCATCCTGCGGCGCGCCGCCGTCGACCGCCTCGGCGCCCTCCGGACCGTCCTCGCCGGGGCCGTCGACGAGGGCGAGCGCCTCGCCCACGCGCTCTCGGCCGCGGGCGGCACCATCCGCACCTCGTCGCCGCTCGTCCGCCCGGAGCCCTCCGCCGCGACCGGCGGCTGGGCGCGCCTCTGGTCGCGCCGCCTCTCGGCGGTCCGCGCCGAGAGGCCCCTCCAGTTCATCGCCGGGCTCCTCGTCGACCCCATCGTCCTCCCCCTGCTCCTCGCGTGCGTCCACCCCGCGGTGGCCCTCCCCGCGCTCGCCCTCGCCTTCCTGAGCGCCGCGTGGCGCGTCGCCCTCGCGGCCGCGACGGATCGCGTCGTCCTCCGGCGCTATGGGCTCCGCGTCGGCTGGTGGGCGCTGCTCCGGCCCGTGGCGGACCTCATGCGCTTCGGCATCGGGGTGCGCACGCTCGTCGCCGACCTCGCCGCGAGCGTGCGCGGCCGCGCCGTGCGCGAGCTCGCCTTCGCCCGCGACCGCCGCGCGGGGTGACGGGACCTGCGCGTCCCGCGCGACGTTCCGCTTGCCGCGGGCGCCGCCCGATCGCACTCTCCGCCGCGTGACGGCGACGCTCCCCATCTCGGAGATCTTCTGCTCGGTCCAGGGGGAGGGGCTCCTCGTCGGGACGCCCTCCGTCTTCGTCCGGACGAGCGGCTGCAACCTGCGCTGCGTCTTCTGCGACACCCCCTACACCTCGTGGCGACCCGAGGGCGACAAGCGCGGCGTCGACGCGATCGTCGCCGAGGTCGCGCGCCACGACGCCGTGCGGCACGTGGTCCTCACGGGCGGCGAGCCCCTCCTCGCGCCCGCGCTCCCGGAGCTCGCGGCGCGCCTCGCCGCGGCGGGCTACCACCTCACGGTGGAGACCGCGGGCACCGTGTTCGCGCCGCTCCCGATCGACCTCTGGTCGGTGAGCCCGAAGCTCGCGAGCTCGACGCCCGGCGCCGACGCCGGCCCCTGGCGCGAGCGTCACGAGCGCGCGCGGTGGCGCCCGGACGTCGTCGCCGCGATGATGGCCGCGGGCCCCGCGTATCAGCTGAAGTTCGTGGTGTCGCGCCCCGAGGACCTCGCGGAGATCGAGGCCATGGTCGCCGAGGTCGGCGCGGACCCGGCGCGCGTCCTGCTCATGCCCGAGGGCACCGACGTCGCGGCGCTCGACCGCGGCGCGCGCTTTCTCGTGCCGGCCTGCATCGAGCGCGGCTGGCGCTTCGCGGATCGCCTCCATGTGCGCCTCTTCGGCCACACGCGCGGCACCTGAGCGCGGCGAGGCCTACGCGAGCAGGTTCAGCACGAGCGACAGCGCCGCCGTCAGGAGCGCGCTCATCGCGAGGCTCTCGCGGTTCCCGGCCGCGCGGTCATAGAGCCGCCGCGCCGGCGCGCGCGCGCCGCCGGTCGCGACGCGCGAGACGAGCGGCCAGCCGAGCACGTAGCCGAGGACGAGGCAGAGCACGCCGAGGACGACGTAGAGGATCCACGCCACCGGCCGGTAGCCGAGCATCGAGAGGCTCAGGATCGCGTCGATGAGCGTCCAGACGCCCCAGAGGAGCCCGAGGACGCCGATGAACGGCTCGACGTCACGCGCCGGCGCGAGCGCCTGCTCGAGGCCGAGGCGCCGGCGGGCGCCGAAGACGCCCATGAGGATGAGCACGATGAGGGTCGCGTAGAACACGGCGGGGCTCCGGGCGTGGCGGTCGTGGGCTGGTCGGGCCGGCGGCGCCGGCTCCCGGAGACCGTACCACGGCGCGACGCCGCACACCTCACGCGCCGCGGCCCGCCCCCGGGAGGAACCCCTCGACGAGGAGCCGCGCGCCGTCGGCGATCAGCTTCTCGAACTCGACCGACTTGTGGAACGCGCCGGCGACCGCGATGCGGACGCCGTCCATCAGCGTGACGAGCAGGCGGGCGCCGGTCTCGGTGTCGAGGTCGGCGCGCAGCTCGCCCCGGCCGACCCCCTCGCGGAGGACGTCGGCCACCTCGGCCACGAACTGCTCGTGGATCTCGCGGAGCCTGTCCCCGACGTCGTCGGCGGCGAGCGCCATCTCGCCCATGACCACCTGGAACTTCGCGATGGTCGGGTTCGCCAGCGCCACGCGGAACCCCGCCTGCGCGAAGAAGATGAGCTTGTCGGCCGTGTTCCCGGTGACCTTCCGCATGGCGCCGAGCGCGCCCATGACGCGCTGGAAGTCCTCGTCGACCAGGGCGTCGAAGATCTCGCGCTTGCTGCGGAAGTGGAAGTAGACGCCCCCCTTCGAGAGCCCGGCGTCCGCGGCGACGTCGTTCAGCCGCGCGCGCGAGTAGCCGTCGGTCACGAAGCGCTCGCGCGCCGCGTCGAGGATGTCGCGCCGCCGCTCTTCCTGGGACTTGTGGAGGGTCATCGTGGGTCCCGCACCTCTCGCGATGGGGCCGGCCACCGCGCATCGCTGTAAAATTTCGGCGATTCAATAAATCGTGATCCCGCCGTAACGCAAGCGGAAGCGGGGTGGTTAGACCCAAAAAGCGGCTCGCTCGTCACGAGGAAAATCGCGGCGCCGCGCTCGGCGGCCGCGCACCCCTGGAGGATCGTCGTGAAGAGAGCCATCGCTGCCGTCATCGCCACCGTCGGGATCGGGCCGTGCCTCGCGGGGCCGGCCTTCGCGCAGAATCAGAGCTATCGCCGCGTCCTCGAGGACACGGTCGCCATGGTCGGAGACGCGAACGCGCAGCGACTCGCGCGCGAGCGCGGCCTCGATGTCGTCAACGTCACCTGGGAGGATACGGGACGATACAAAGGATCGGCGGTCGGCGACAACATCAGCGACATGACGATCCAGGTGCAGGAGAAGGATCCTGTCACCGGGAAGTCGCGGCTCTACCTGATGCCCGTGATCAGAAAGCCGAATTTCTCCGACGTCACCGCCGACGTCCCGCTCGACCGCTTCTTCCTGCTCGTCGGGAACGAGCGCGGCGCCGCGCCCGAGCGCGTGAGCCTGCGCGACTACCTCGGGGACATCCGCCGCTACCTGCACGAGCCGACGTCGTGGGCCGGGAAGACGCGCTCCCTCCTCGCCGATCGCGACACGCACGCGCTGGTGTCGGCGCAGGCCGCGTTCCTCCCGATCCCGCGCGGCGGCGAGGCCACGTTCAACCCGGTGCTCTTCAACTACCAATCCTACGAGGGCGATCCGGCCGTGCTCACCATCCTCGTCACGCGCGAGGGCACGAGCGCCACCATCATCGACAACAAGCGCGACGCCTTCGAGGCCGGCGGCGTCTGGGGGCAGCGCCTCTTCTTCAACAAGGACGGGCAGCGCGCGAGCCTCACGGGGAAGCGCCTCTCGGACGCGCAGGTGCGCCTCGGCGGCGGCGAGGCGACGCCGGCAGGGCCGTCGGCGGCCGGGCAGGAGGGGCTCAACATGGTCCTCCTCATCCAGGTGCCACTGAAGCAGAAGAACCCGATGGCGTTCGGGCTCATGGAGGGCGAGTGCGACGACGCGATGGCGGCGCCGATGGAGCGCGCGCGCGGCGCGAGCGACGTCGAGAACGCGGTCATCGGCCATGGCGCCCTCGAGGGGCCGTTCACCGAGCTCGCCGGGCTCCCGATCGAGCGCGACCCGCGCTTCCCGGTGCGCGTGACGGTGCAGTTCTACAAGGCGACGAGCAACGGCGTCGTGTCGGCGGCCGATCTCGACGCGGTGAAGGCGCAGATCGACCGCGTCTACGCCGACGGCACCTACGTCGGGAGCCTCGTCACCGAGGGGGCGACGAACCGCCCCACCGAGCACGACGGGCCGAAGACCGAGCCCGACGGCTGGTGGTCGGCGTTCTGGGTGCGCTACCAGGGGAACCTGGGCCTGAGCCGCGAGGAGGCGCTCGAGGTGATGCAGCGCCTCTACGTCCCCGGCTTCGTCGCGTGGCACCGCGTGCCGGCGCCCCTCGTCACGCCCGCGCCGGCCCCGCCGGTGAAGTAGGCGGGGCGCCGCGCCCGCGCTCGTGTTCGTGTGCAGTGCAGCATGGCTGAATGGCCCGTCTTATTGGGCGATGACGGGCCACCATGCTGCACTGCACAACGAGTCTCGGGTCAGAGCTTGAACGCCACGGTCGCGCGGATGTTGAACGGCACGCCGGGGGTGAAGTCGATGTCGGCGCAGCCGGCGCCGTCGGCGGCGCGCCCGCCGAGGCACGGGGGCTCGCCGGCGAGGCGGCTCGTGGTCGCGAACTGCGCCTCGCGGTAGTCGGTGTCGGTGAGGTTCTCGGCCTCGACGCGGACGTCGAACCAGGCGCCCTCGTAGCCGGCGGAGGCGTCGAGGAGGAAGAAGCCGTCGGCGGTGAGGGAGTCGTCCTCGACGGCGGGGCGGTCGCTGATGGCGCGGAAGCCGACGCGCCCGTAGAAGCCCGACGGGTGGCGCACGCTGACGCCGCCGGACGCCGTGAAGGTCGGGGCGAGCGGGATGAGGTCGGCGCCGTCGGGCTCGTCGTCGAAGCGGCCGTGGTTGTACGTGACGTCGAGGTCGAAGAAGAGCCAGTCGAGGGCGGCGAGGCGCGCCTCGGCCTCGATCCCGAGGCGCGTCGTGGCGCCGGACGCCTCGGTCTCGCCGGCGTCGCCGACCCAGACGAGCTCCGACTCGAGGTGGAGGGCGTAGCCGGCGAGCGCGAGGGAGAGCCGGTCGAAGGGGAGGACGCGCACGCCGACCTCGCCGCCCGTGGCGCGGGCGAAGGGGGTGCCGCCCTGCACCACGGCGCGGGCGTCGTTCGAGTGGAAGCCGACGCCGAAGTTCAGGAAGACGTCGAGGACGGGGAGCGGCGAGAGGATGGCGGACAGCTTCGGGCTCGCGAAGACGATGGAGCGGCCGCCGCCGTCGGCGCCGTCGACGTCGAAGCTCAGGATGTCGACGCGGCTCCCGCCGACGAGGCGGAGCCAGTCGGTGAGGCGCGCGCTCTCCTCGCCGTAGAAGGCGATGGAGGCCTCGCTGACGTGGTCCTCGCGCGTGGTGCCGAGGCGGGCGCGGGCGACGTCGTGGTAGAGGCCGTTGTCGATGTCGTCGAGGCGCGCCTCGAGGCCGAGGGTGTGCGTGAGGTGGACGCAGCCGACCTCGTCGTGGCGCTCCCAGCTCGCGGCGAAGCCCGAGTGGGTGCGGTCGTCGACCTGCTCGATCTCGTCGCCGTCGACGGGGTCCTCGAGGAAGAAGGTGAAGTTCGAGAACAGCTGGAACTTGTTCTGGACGAACCAGAGGCGGGCCTCGACGCGCTCGTCGCGGCTCAGCTGGTGCTCGAGGCGGCCATAGACGCTGAAGCGCTGGGTGTTGCCGCCCTCGGTGGGGTCGAGGGAGCCGAAGCGGTCGATGACGCCAGCCTCGATGGCGCGCTCGGGGATCTGGCCGGAGGCGTTCCAGGTGGTCGCGTAGGCGGTGGCGGCGAGGTCGACGCGGGTCGCGGGCGACGGGTCGAGGGAGAGCTTGGCGAAGGCGGAGAGGCGCTGCGCGTCCTCGGCGCTGTCGAAGGGCCCGTCCCAGGTGCGGGCCTCGCCGGCGATGAGGGCGGAGCCGCCGTCCCAGCGGGGCGCGGCGACGAAGAGGCCGCGGTGCTCGCCGTAGCGCCCGAGGGTGTACTGGACGCGCGTGTGGTCGAGGGAGCGCTTCGTGACGAGGTTGATGGCGCCCGAGGTGGCGAAGTCGCCGTTCCGGACGTCGTAGGGGCCCTTGTCGATCTCGACGCGGTCGACGAGGTCGACGATGAGCCAGTGGAGGTCGGCGAAGCCCTGGCCGTGGCCGTGGCTCGGGAGGTTCACGGGGACGCCGTCGACCGAGAGGGCGAGGTCGGTGCCGTGGTCGCTGTCGAAGCCGCGGAGGAAGTACTGGTTCGCCTTGCCGCCGCCCGCGTGCTGGACGACGACCACGCCGGGCGCGACCTGGAGGATGTCGGCCGGGCGCGTGACGGGGCGGAGCTTCAGGTCGCGGTCGCGGACGACCTGGGCGGAGGCGGCGGTGCGGGGGCGGGTGCTGCGGATGACGGTGCGGTGGGCGTCGTCGTCGGGGGGCGGCTCCGCGACCGGGGCGGGGGCGGCGACGGGAGGCGCGGGCTCGGGGACGAGGTCGGCGCCGGCGTCGGGGTCGGGGTCGGCGCCGGCGTCGGCGTCGGGCTCGGGGTCGGGGTCGGGGTCGGGCTCGGGGCCTGGGGGCTCGGCGGGCGGAGCAGGCTCCGCGGCGGGCGGTGGGGCGGCGAGGGTGACGGACGGCAGCGAGAGCGCGAGCGCGAGGGCGCAGGCGCACGAGGGCAACAGCGAGCGAGACATCGCTCCTCCTGATGATGAAGGCGAGGCTTGACTGGTGGGCGCGCCAGAGCGCGTCGGGGTCGTTCAGGCCGTCGTCATCGGGGGCCCGCGGGCGGCGCGGGGCGGGAGCGGGAGGGCGTCGTGGGGGGAAGGTGCCTCGGGGAGGACGCGCGCGACCGGCCCGAGCGGGGCCGGGAGCAGGACGAGCTCGAAGGCGGCGGTGGCGGCGAAGTCGCCGTGGAGGAGGGTGCCGGCGCCGTGGGGGGCGCCGGGGGCCTCGCCGTGATCGTGGCCGGGGAGGTGGCCGTCGTCGTGGGGGGCGTGGTCGTGGGCGTGGGCGTGGCCGTGCTCGGCGGCGCGGAGCGAGGCGGCGCCGCGGTCGGCGCCGTGCTCGCGCGCCTCGTGGCGCTCCCAGGCGAGGTCCCACGCGAGGTCGTCGGCCTCGCGCGCGTGCTCGAGGTGATGCGCGCACGGGGCCGCGACGGCCCCGAGAACGAAGGCCGCGAGCGCTGTCCAGGCGTGCCATGGTCGCATGGCGCGGGGTGCTCCTCGCGTGGTTGACCCGGGAGATACGCGCTGGGGTGGGTCACGGATCATCGCAGCATCGAATCGCCCGGCGCGCAAGGGGGGCTGAGAACGGTCGTTGCGGGCGATTCCGGGTCGACCCAGGCTGCGGCAGACTATAGACTCGAAGACCAGCGCGCTCACGTCGTGGGGGTCGCGTTCTCCTCGACAACCTGCGCGACCTGGGTGCTGCATGCGGACGACCGGACACCTCCTCTCCTCGCTCGGCCTGTGCGCCGCCCTCGCGTGGTCCGCTTGCGGCGGCGGCGCTGGCGACGGCGCGCCTGCGGACTCGTCCACCCCCGTCGACACGGCGGCGCCCGACGACGGCGGGAGCGACGCCGACGACGACGCGAGCGACGCCTCCGCCGACACGGCCGACACGGCCGACACCGTCGAGCCCGGCCCCTGCCCCGGCGGCGGCGGCGCGGTCATCGGCGCGTCGGGTGGCGTCGCCGCGTACGGCGGCGCGACTCTCACCGTCCCGGCGGGCGCCCTCGCCGCCGACACGACCCTCTGCATCACCGCGGTCGACGGGGCGCCGAGCGGCTACACGGCGTACTCGCCGGTCTACGCCTTCGCCCCCGACGGGCTCGTGTTCCTGACGGAGGCCACGCTCGACATCGCGCTCACGGAGGAGCCGCCCGACAACGTCGCCCTCTTCCTGTCGCGCGCGAGCGGGCCGGCCTACGAGTGGGTCGGCGCCAGGGTGAGCGGCTCCCACGTAAGCGGCCCCATGCGCCACTTCAGCGAGGCGTTCGCGGGGGACGGCGCGGACTACGTCGACCCGCCGGACCCGACCTGCGCGCGCACGCGCCTCCTCGAGGGCCGCACGGTGGCGCCGGCCGGCGTCGCGCTCTTCGTGACGGTCGACGACTGCCACGGCACGCCGCTCACGGCGCTCACCCCCGCCGACTTCGCCATCGACGAGGACGGCGCGCCGCTCACCTCGGAGTCCGCCGTGGGTGTGCTCGCCAACGACGGCGTCGCGGTGTTCGTGACGCTGGTCATCGACATGTCGAGCTCGACCGCCGCGGAGCTGCCGGATCTCATCGCGGCCGCGCGCGCCTTCGTGACGCGCGTCATGGTGGACGACGGGCTCCCCGTGCGCGTCGCCATCGAGGTCTTCTCGGGCGGCGCCGACGTCACCACCTGGCAGGACTACCACCGCGACCCCGCGACGCTGCTCGCGCGACTCGACGCGCTCGCGACCTACGCGCCGCCGGACCCGACCTCGACGAACCTGAACGGGGCGGTCATCGCGGCGCTGACCGCCTCCGGCGAGGCGCAGGCGGCCTTCCGCGCCGAGAACCGCGGCGGCGCCTTCACGATCGGCCACGTCGTCCTCTTCACGGACGGGCGCGACACGGCGAGCTGGAAGACGCCCGCGGACGTGCTCGTCGCGCGCGCGGACAGCCCCGACGAGATCGTCGCCGTCGGCCTCGAGAGCGCCGACTACGACGAGCAGGCGCTCATGGCGCTCGCGCCGGGGGGCGTGTTCACGGCGCGCGACGGGGGCGGGCTCGCGGCGGCGTTCGGGGCGCTGGCGAACCGCATCGGGCGGCAGGTCGCGCGGACCTACCTCATCGGCTATTGCTCGCCCAAGAAGAACGCCGAGCACGACGCGAGCGTGCGGATCGCGGGGCTCGAGACCGACGCCGCCACGTTCACCTTCGACGCGACGGGCTTCACGGCCGGCTGCACGACGGCGATCTTCACGGACGCGTGCGCGGAGCGCGAATGCGGCGGGCTCGGCTGCGGCGCGTGCGACGAGCGCGAGGCCATCTGCACGGCCACCGGCCGCTGCCTCAGCTACTGCACGACGGCGTGCTCCGGCGGCGCCGGGACGTTCGAGAACCCGCACGGCTACCCGCAGGACTGTCCCGACGAGTGCGACAAGGACTGGCTCACGGGCGACGACGACAACTGCCCCTTCGCCACGAACGCGGACCAGCGGGATCGCGACATCGACGGCGTCGGCGACGCCTGCGACCCCGACATCGACGGTGACGGCGTCGCGAACGCGGCCGACCGGTGCAACACCGCGGCGCCCGGCTGGCTCTCGACGGCCGAGACGGACCACGACGGCGACGGCTGCGACGACGCCACCGACGACACCGACGACGACAACGACGGCAAGCTCGACACGCAGGACGCGTGCCCTCTCGGGGACGTCGGCTGGACCTCGGACACGACGACGGACCACGACCACGACGGCTGCCAGGACGACGGCGAGGACGACGACGACGACAACGACGGCAAGCTCGACGCCGAGGACGGTTGCCCGCGGGGGCGGATCAACTGGAACCGGACGAGCCTCTTCGATCAGGACGACGACGGCTGCTACGACGTCACCGAGGACGACGACGACGACGGCGACGGCGTGCTCGACGCCGACGACGCCTGTCACTACTCGCCCCGCCCGCCCCTGCCCGACTACGAGCACGACGGGTGCGCCGACGTCGAGGACTACGACGACGACGACGACGGCCTGAACGACGCGGACGACGCCTGCCCGCGCGGCGGGATCGGCCTCGGCGGGGATCGCGACGGCGACGGCTGCAAGGACACGGAGGACGCGGACGACGACGATGACGGCGTGCCGGACACGGCGGACCGGTGTCCGGTCGGCGCCGTCGGGTGGGAGCCCAGCCCCGCGACCGACCTCGACGGCGACGGCTGCCGCGACGCCGACGAGGACCTCGACGACGACGGCGACGGCGTCCCGGACGACATCGACCCGTGCCTCGCCCTCGTGGGCACGCAGGGGGAGGATCAGGACCGCGACGGCTGCGGCGCGGACGTGGACGACGACGACGACGGCGACGGCGTCGCCGACGAGGTCGACCCGTGCCCGGGCTCCTTCGCGCCGCCAGGTGAGGACCTCGACCACGACGGCTGCCCGGACGCCGAGGATCGCGATGACGACGGCGACGGCGTGGACGATGACGTGGACCCGTGCCCGCACGACGCGCCGGCGCCGCGGCTCGACCCCGACGGCGACGGCTGCGCGAACCTCGACATCGGCGACGGCGACGCGGACGGCATCCCCGACGCACACGACGTGTGCATCGGCGAGGACTGTCTCTGCGGGGCGGCGGCCCTCTGCGTGAACCAGGAGGTCGTGCTGCCGGTGCTCCTGCGCCCCCTCGCCCTCGCGCCCGACGGCGGGCTCTGGACCGGCGAGGTCGAGCGGGACACCGTCTACGCCCAGCGGCTCGAGGACGACGGCACCAAGCGCGGCGCGCCGGTCCCGTTGCTGCAGCTCGGGGACATCATCGACGTCCCGGGGTACGACGCCGTCGATCTGCTCGTGCACCAGCTCGAGATCACCGCGAGCCCGAGCTACGCGGCCGTCCTCGACGTGCGCGTGCTGCGGACGGCGTTCCTCCCCGAGGACCCGACGGCGCCGGAGTCGGTCGACGGCATCTTCGCGTGGTACGTGGGCCTCGACCCGGCTGGCGAGGTCGCCTTCGCGGTCCGGCGCGAGTCGAACGAGGTCCCGCCGGCGGTGCGGGACGCGGACTACACCGCGATCACCGAGGATGAGCTCGTACGCGTGGCGCTCGTCGACGGCGCCGAGATCTTCCGGGTCTCGTTCTGGCAGGTGGACGAGGAGACGGTGCTCATGCCGGAGAGGCTGCTCGCGACGCGCTCCGGGCGGGTCTTCGTCGCGGGGGAGGCGAACTACGGCGCCGGGACGGCGTTCGTCGGCGAGGTCGACGAGAGCGGCGCGCTGGCCTGGTGGCGGCCGCTCGGGGCGACGTGCGGGACGGTCCACTGCGACGCCGTCGACGCGCTGTTCGAGGCCGGCGACGGGCGGCTCCTCGTGACCACGAAGACGACGTTCCGCGTCGTCGTGGATCCCGACGCCCGGAGCGTGCTCGAGAGGCTGCCGCTCAGCGAGGAGTCCACCTGCCGAGGCGACGGACAATGGGTCGACGGCGGCTGCCGTGTCGCGGTGCGCGCGGTCTTCGGGGGCGCCGACGGGACGCGGCTGGGGGTCGACTTCTGCGGCGCCGAGGGGCTCGCGAGCGAGCTCGCGCGCCGGCATGGGGGACAGTACCCCGCGCCGCTGTCGGCCGTGGTCACGACCACGGGGGTGAGGATCCTCGGCGTCGAGGCGGTGACCAGCCACCCGGTGCTCCTCACGGTAGGCCCCTGCGGGAGCGCGGCGTCGCCGTGCGAGGACGACGACATGTGCACGGTGGACTCCGGCGCCGGCGGCGCGGAGTGTGTCCACGAGTTCGAAGCGAGCGCGATCTGCGGCGCGTGCGCGAACGCCGCGACGTGCGACGACGGGGTCGCGTGCACGGTCGATGGCTGCTTTCCCTGGGGGTCGACCGCGGGTTGTTTTCACAACGGATCGAGCTGTGGCGACTGACGCGGTGAGCGCAGCCAGGAGAACCGACATGGAACTCACGCGGCTCGCGAGGGGCTTCTCGGTCGTCACAGCGACTCTCCTCGCGCTCGCCGGCGGCGGCTGCGGCGGCGAGGCGCCGGGAGCGGAGCAGGACACCGCCTCGCTCGTCGACACGGCGGAGGCGGCCGGGGACGCGCGGGACGGCGCCTCGGGTGACGGGGACGCCCTGGACGTGGTCGACGCCGTCGAGGACGCGGACGCGGACACGGACGACGCCGCGGATACGGAAGACTCCGACGCGACGGACCCCGGCGCAGAGGAGATCGCGGACGGGGCGGACAGCGACGACACCGATGGGGAGGACGTCGCGGACGGGGCAGACGTCGCAGACACGGTCGACACCGCGGAGCCCCCGCTCTGCCCTGGCGGCGACGGCGCCGTCATCGGCCCGGCGGGCGGCGTCGCGACGTTCGCCGGCGCGACGCTCACGGTCCCCGCGGGCGCGCTCGCCGACGACACGACGATCTGCGTCACCCTCGGCGGCGATCCGCCCGCCGGCTACACCGCCTACTCCCCGGTCTACGCCTTCGCCCCCGACGGCCTCGTGTTCGCGGCGCCCGCGACCCTCGACGTGGCGCTGACGACCACCCCGCCCGACGCCGTCGCGCTCTTCCTCTCCCGCGCGACGGGCCCGGCGTATCAGTGGGTCGGCGCGTCGATCGCCGACGGCCACGTCACCGGGCCGGTCAGCCACTTCAGCACCGCCTTCGCGGGCGACGGCACGGACTACGTCGACCCGCCGGACCCGACCTGCGCCCGGACGCGCCTCCTCGAGGGACGCACCATCGCGCCGTCCGGCGTCGCCCTCTTCGTCACGGTCGACGACTGCCACGGCACGCCGCTCACCGCGCTCGGCCCGGCCGCCTTCGTCATCGACGAGGACGGCGCGCCGCTCACCTCCGAGTCGGCCGTCTCCGTGCTCGCGAACGACGGCGTCGCGGTCTTCGTGACGCTCGTCCTCGACATGTCGAGCTCCACGGCGAGCCGCTTGCCGGATCTCGTCGCGGCCGCCCGCGCCTTCGTCGACCGCGTCATGGTCGACGAGGCCCTGCCCGTGCGCGTCTCGATCGAGCTCTTCTCGGGCCCCGAGCAGAGCGTCGTCTGGCAGGGCTTCCAGCGCGACGCGGCCACGGTCCTCGGGCGCCTCGCCGACCTGACGGGCTATGTCTCGCCCGACCCCGCGTCGACCAACCTCCGCGGCGCCGTCGCGCAGGCGCTGGCCCACAGCGACGCCGCGCAGGCCGCCTTCCGCGCCGAGAACGCAGGCGGCGCCTTCACGATCGGGCACCTGGTCCTCTTCACGGACGGGCGCGACACCGCGAGCTGGCTCACCGAGGAGGACGCGGTCGCGGCGGTCACCGCGACGACCAACGAGCTCGTCGCGGTGGGTCTGCAGACGCCCGACTACGATGAGGCCGCGCTCGCCGCGCTCGCGCCGGGCGGGGTCTTCACGGCGCAGGACGGCCCCGGGCTCGAGACGGCCTTCTCGGCGCTCGCGAACCGGATCGCGCGGCAGGTCGCCCGCACCTACCTCATCGGCTATTGCTCGCCGAAGAAGCTCGGCGACCACGTCGCGAGCGTGCGCGTCGCGGGCGCGGACACGACCGAGGCCGCGGCGTTCACGTTCACGGCGACGGGCTTCGGCCCGGGCTGCACGGCGGAGCTCTTCTCGGACTCGTGCGCCGGGCGCGAGTGCGGCGGGCTCGGCTGCGGCGCGTGCGACGAGCGGGAGGACGCGTGCGACGCGGCCGCCGGCGCGTGCGTGAGCTACTGCTCGACCGTGTGCGAGGCGCCGGGAGACCTCGAGAACCCGCACGGCTACGTGCAGGACTGCGGCGCCGAGTGCGACCGGGACTGGGTCGAGGGCGACGCCGACAACTGCCGCTTCACGGACAACCCCGGCCAGGAGGACCGCGACGGCGACGCGCTCGGCGACGTGTGCGACGAGGACGTCGACGGGGACGGCGTCGTCGACACGGCGGACGGCTGCGTGGCGGAGCTCGTGGGGTGGACGTCCGACGCCGCGACGGACCACGACGGCGACGGCTGCCGCGACGAAGACCAGGACGGCGACGACGACGGGGACGGCGTCGAGGACGGGGCGGACGGCTGCGCGGCCGGGACGACGGGCTGGCGCGCCGAGGCGGCGACGGATCGGGACGGGGACGGCTGCGAGGACCAGGGAGAGGACGAGGACGACGACGGCGACGGCGTCAGCGACGAGGCCGACGCCTGCGCGGCGGGCGCGCTCGGGTGGACCTCCGGCGCCGACACGGACCACGACGGCGACGGCTGCCGCGACGCCGACGAGGACGCGGACGACGACGGGGACGGGCTCGACGACGGCGTGGATCCCTGCGCCCTCTCGCCGTGGCCACGCGGCGCCGACCACGACGGCGACGGCTGCGCGGACGGGGAGGACGACGACGCGGACGCCGACGGGATCCCGAACGCCGCCGACGCGTGCCCGCTGGGGCTCGTCGGGGTCGGCGACGACCACGACGGCGACGGCTGCCAGGACGCCGAGAGCGACGACGACGACGGCGACGGCGTCGGTGATGACGAGGACGCGTGCCCGCGCGGTGAGACGGGATGGAGCGCCGGCGCCGCGACGGACATCGACGGCGACGGCTGCCAGGACGCCGGGGAGGACGACGACGACGACGGGGACGGGCTCCTCGACGGGGACGACCGCTGCCCGACCCTCCCGACCGCGCCCGCGGACGACTACGACGGCGACGGCTGCAGCGACCTCGACGACACGGACGACGACGGCGACGGCGTCGCGGACGACGACGACGGCTGCCCGCTCGGGGCCGTGGGGGTCGGTCCGGACCTCGACCGCGACGGCTGCCAGGACGACGAGGACGACGACGACGACGGGGACGGGATCCCGGACGTCGACGACGCGTGCCCCGACGTCGTCACGACGCGAGCGGATCTCGACGGCGACGGGTGTCCCGAGGCCTTGTCGAACGACAGCGACGACGATCAGCTGAGCGACGAGCACGACGCCTGTGTCGGGCCGGGTCCCTGCGTCTGCAGCTCTGCGACCGGCGTCTGTCTCGAGCGCACGGGGACGATCCCGACGGACTACACGCTCAGCCGGTTCACGCCGTCCGGCGACGTCGCGTTACTGCGCAGCGACAGCCTGGGCGTCACGCTCGCGCGCTTCGACGTCACCGGGGACGCCGTCGGTGAGAGCTACCTCTGGCTCGCGGACCAGGCCCCCGAGGTCGAGGGCTACGTCGAGGTCGAACAGCGCCTCCCGGGCGCGCGGCTGACCGAGAGGGCCGGCGGAGGCCTGCTCGCTTTCGGGAACATCGAGACGTATGGCTACGCTGCCGACGGGAGCGGCGACGACTACGCCGACCACCGCAGCTGGTTCGTCGGCCTCGACGACGCTGGCATCGAGGTGCAGTTCTCGGTCGACGTCAACGGGACGGCGGTCGAGGCGGTGTGTCGAGATCGCGACTGCACGGTGTTCAGCGAGACCGTCGACTACTATCCGGTGACGCCGCCGGACGTGTGGCGTTTCGACATCGACACGGGCGAGGTGCTCTGGCGCGAGCCGGCCTGGGCCTTCGGCGCGTCTGAATTCCTCCGCCCGCGGTCCCTGTTCGCGACGACGCGAGGCCGCGTGTTCGTCTCCGGCGAGACAACGAGCTACGAGCCGGACGGCCAGTACCAGCCCCGCGCCGTCGTCGGGGAGATCGGCGAGGACGGCTCGCTCCTCTGGCACGTCGAGATCGAGCCTCCATGCGAGGGATGTCAGGTCGTCGCGCAGACCCTGCGGGAGGGAGCCGGCTCGCTCTTGTTCGTGTCGACGACTGAGGACATCAGCGTCACCATCGACACGCAAGCGCGCGCGGTCGTCGAGCGCGTGCCCCACGCAGGCACCGTCGAATGCGACGTCGCGTGGGGCATCTCCACCCTCCTCGACCACGACTGTGAGCTGCGGCTCGACCTCGGGACGGTCGACGAGCCGCACGCGCTCGCGAACGTGTGCACGCCGAGCGGGCTCGTCGGTGCGGCGGTGCTCGGCCATGGCGCGCAAGCGTTCAGCCCGAGCCGCGCAGCCGTCGTGAACGGCGTCCCACGGATCATCACGTACGACTCGCGCCGACGGGAGCTCTCCATCCTCGAGCTGGCGCCGTGCGACGGGCCGCCGGAGCCCTGCGACGACAACGACCCCTGCACCGTCGACGCGGGGACCGCCGGTGCCTGTACCCACGAGTTCCAGCCCGGCGGTGACTGTGGCGCGTGCCTCTCGCGCGCCTGGTGCGACGATGGCACCGCCTGCCGCCGCTGGTGGTGCGAGCCGTGGTCGACGTATCTGGGCGGATGCACCTACACGCCCCTTCAGCACTGCCCCTGAGCGCGCCCCCGCCTCGCTCCTCGCCCCGATGCCTACCCCGCCGGGTGGTGCGTCGCGACGTAGGCCCTGAGATCCTGGAGCTCCCGCTCGAAGCCGCTCGACAGGATCGGGAAGCGGCACCACGTCTTCGGGTCGAGGTTCTTGTCGTCCACGTGGAAGCTCGGCGCGTAGCGCTCGCGCTTCCACTGGTTCCGGCACCACAGCACGTAGAACCGCTCGACCCACGCCCCGAGCTGACGCGGCGCGTACTGCGGGAACCTCACGCGCATCAGCAGGAACGTCTCGAGCGGGTCCTGCTTGTCGCGGATGGCCGCCCCCTCGATCGCGTCGAGCAGCGGGTACGGCATCAGGTCCGCCTCGTCCGTCTGCCCCTCGCTCTGGGGCCTCAGCTCCGCCGTCGGCGCCTGCACGTTCACCGCGCGCACCGCCGCGATCGGGCCGAGCCCCGTCGGCCCCTCCACCTCGAGCCACCGGAGCCACTGCCTGAGGAACGCCTTGTCGATGCCGGCGATCGGCGAGAGCCCGCCGCACGTGTCACCGTCCATCGTCGCGTAGCCGACCGCCGCCTCCGACCGGTTGCTCGTCGACAACAAGAGCGCCCCGCGCAGGTTCGTCAGCATCCACACGCTCGGCCCGCGCGCCCGCGCCTGCACGTTCTGGAGCGCGATGTCGTCCCGCTCCCACGTGAGCTCGCGCCCGAGCGCCCCCTCCACGATCGCCGTGTACTGCGCGACCAGCGCGTCCACGTCGATGTCCATGTGCTCCGCCCCGACCGCGTCCGCGACCTCCCGCGCCGCCGTCCGCGTCACCTCCCCGCTGTTCCGCGTCGCCTGGTACACCGTCAAGAGCAGCCGGCGCACCATCTCCCGCTCATCCGCCGCGTCCCCGAGCGACCCCAGGTACGAGAGCTTCCGCAAAAACCCCTCGCGCCCGAGGTCCCCCACCGCGAGCCGCGTCATCAACGCGACCAGGCACGCGCACGCCGCCGAGTCCGCCCCGCCCGACAAGCTCACCACGAACCCGCGCGACCGGCTCCGCCGCATGTAGTCGAAGAGCGCGAGCGACACCGCCCGCGTGAACTCCTCCTCCTTCCGATGCGGCGACTCCTCCCACGCAGCCCGGACCAGCGTCGGCTCGACCTCCGGCTCCCGCGGCGGCCACGCGAACGGCGCCTTCACGCACTCGTCCGGCGTCTCCTCGAAGCGCGTCCGGAAGCTGTTCGTCCACGCCTGCACCATGCGCATCTGCTCGACGTCGACCACCGCCGTCGTGAGCGCCATGTCCCCGTACCCGAAGCGCTCCCCCTGCGCCACGAGCCGCCCCTGCACCGCGATCAGCGCGCCCCCGTCGTACACGATGCGCCCCGCGTCGTTCCCGAGCAGGTTCGCGTACACGTAGGCCACCCCGAACGCCCGCGACCCCTCGATCACGAAGCGCTTCCGCACGTCGAGCTTGTCGAACGCGAAGTGGCTCGCCGACGGGTTCAGGATGATGTCCACCCCGCGCCCCGCCATGCTGCTCCCCGGCCGCGACGCGACCCACGCGTCCTCGCAGATCTCGAACCCGATCTTCACCCCGCCGAGGTCGAAGTAGAGGTCCCCGATGGGCACGGCGCGCCCGTCGACCTCGACGTGCGAGCGGAACCCCTGCTGCCAGGGCTCGAACCAGCGCGGCTCGTAGTGCACACCGTCGCCCGCGAGGTGCCGCTTGCACACGAAGCCCTGGACGACGCCGTCCGCGACCACCGCCACCGCGTTGAAGAGGTTGTTCCGGTAGAGCACCGGCAACCCCACGCACACCGCGATCCCCTCGGTGCGCGGCGCGATCTCGTCGACCAGCACGCTCATCGCCATGTTCTGCACGCTCGGCGACTGGAACGCGTCCTGGCAGCCGTACCCGGGGATCGCCATCTCCGGCAGGCAGAGGAGCGTCACCCCGGCCTCGCGCGCCGCCTCGATGGCCGCGACGATGGTGCCCCGGTTGTGGTCCCACCCGAGCGGCGTCTGGTTCAGGACCGCCGCGCCGACCTTCACGAGCCTCATCGCGCGCCCCCCTCGCCCCCGGCCGCCGCCTTCCCCTTCCCGAAGCCGCGCGCCTCGAGCACGAGCTCCTGCTTGAGCTCGTAGAGCCCCGCCTCGAGCCCCACCGGGTACTGGTGCGGATAGTGGAACCGCTTGATGCCGGCGTGCACCTTCGCGAGCTGCGCCTCGCGGCGGGCGCGGATCTCGTCGAGCGTCGGGCGCTCGTAGACCAGGCTCCCGCCGCGGAAGATCGGCACGAGCAGCTGCTCCGAGGGGTTCGCCGGCGTGAGCACCTTGCGCCGCGTGCCGTCCGCCGGGTCGATGATGACGCACGGCTGCGGCAGCCCGAGGAGCTCGTCGTAGACGCAGTCCGCGACGTACACCCCGGCCTCCTCGAAGCGCCGGATGTTGAGCATGCCGGGCGTCGACACCTTGATGGCCTGCTCGGAGAGCTTGATGCTGTAGCGCCACGGCGCGCCGCCGTCGCGCCACGCCGAGAGCTTGTAGACCCCGCCGAGCGCCGGCTGATCGTACGCCGTCACGAGCTTCGTCCCGACGCCCCAGACGGAGATCGGCGCCCCCTGGTGCTTCAGGCTCTCGACGAGCACCTCGTCGAGGTCGTTCGACGCGACGATGGCCGCCCCCGGGAAGCCGCCCTCGTCGAGGATCTTCCGCGCCTCGATCGAGAGGTACGCGAGGTCGCCGGAGTCGAGCCGCACGCCGAGCAGCTCGTGGCCGCGCTCGCGGAGGCGCCGCCCCACGGTGACCGCGCGCCGGACGCCCTCGAGCGTGTCATAGGTGTCCACGAGGAAGACGCAGTTGTTCGGCATCGCGTCCGCGTACGCCTCGAACGCCTCGAGCTCGTCCTCGAAGACCATGACCCAGCTGTGCGCGTGCGTGCCCTTCACCGGGATCCCGAAGAGCTTCCCGGCGAGCACGTTCGAGGTCGCCGCGCACCCGCCGATGTACGCCGCGCGGCTCGCCGCGAGCCCGCCGTCGATGCCCTGCGCGCGCCGGAGCCCGAACTCGAGCACCTGATCGCCCTTCGCCGCGAGGCACACGCGCGCCGCCTTCGTCGCGATGAGCGTCTGGAAGTTCACGAGGTTCAGGAGCAGCGTCTCCACGATCTGCGCCTGCACGAGCGGCCCGCGCACGCGCACGAGCGGCTCGTGCGGGAAGACGACCGTCCCCTCGGGGACCGCGTCCACGTCGAGATCGAGGCCCGTCATCCCGCCGAGGTGGTCGAGGAACGCCTGCTCGAAGAGGCGCTCCCCGTCGGCGCCCGTGAGCGTCGCGAGGTACGCGAGGTCCTCCTCGCCGAACCGGAACTCGCGCAGGTAGTCGATGACGTGGTCGAGCCCGGCCGCGACCGCGTAGCCGCCGCCGAAGGGGTTCTTCCGGAAGAAGAGGTGGAACACCGCGTCGCGCGAGGCCGCCCCGGTCTTCCAATAGCCGTACGCCATCGTGAGCTGGTAGAGGTCCGTCGCGAGCGTCAGCGGGTGGCGGTAGAGGGCGGGCAGCGTGTCCAAGCTCGGGCTCCTCAGGAGGTCTCGGGTCGCCAGGTGCGAAGGGAGCATACCGCCGTCATGCGCTCGAAGTCCGCGTCGTCGTGGAGGAGGACGGCGTCGTGCTCGATGGCGATGGCCGCGAGAAAGCAGTCGACCGTGCTGCGCACGGTGACGCCGCGGCGGCGGGCGTCGAAGTAGATGCGCGCGGCGGCCCGGTGCGCGAGCCGCGCGTCCGCCGGAGCCACCCCGAGCTGCGTGTCGAGCCACCCCACGAGCGCCTCCCACTCGCGCTCGTCGCGCGCGCCCTGCAGGAGCTCCTGCGCGACGAGCTCCGGCACGCGGTAGGGGAGGATCTCCGCGTCGAGCGCGGCGAGGTACCGCACGGCGGGCGAGTCGACGCCGCGCAGGAAGCCGATGAGCACGGACGTGTCGACGATGATCACCGCGCGCCGGGCTCGCGCTCGCGGGCCTCGCGGTGATCGTACGCGTCGTCGAGGCGGACGCGCCCGCGCAGCGACGCCAGGGGCTGCCGCCGCCGCGACGCCACGAGCAGGCGCAGGGCCTCGTCGACCAGCTCGCGCTTCGTCGCGATCCCGGTCAGGCGCTGGGCCTCAGCGACCAGGGACTCATCGAGCTCGATGTTGGTGCGCATGTGTATGGCCATACACCACGACCGCGCCGGAGGGAAGCCCGGGGCGCCCCCGCGCCGCAGGCCGCGCTCGTCAGAGCACCCCGGCCGCGGCGAGGATCGGGAGCAGGAGCCCGCCGATGAGCGCCTCACCCGCGACGAGGCCGGCGGCGACCGCCTGGAAGTAGCGCTCGAAGCTCTCCGGGTTCTTCTTGCGCCACGCCCAGCTGAAGACCGCGCCCGCGGCGAGCATGATGTTGAGCTCGGGCGGGAGGATGAGGCCGAAGCCGAGCGCGGAGGCCGACGGGACCCACGGGAACTTGTACTTGAGGCGCCCGGTCTTCGGGTCCTTCTTGTCGCTCTTGAGGGCGCGCAGGAACTCGAAGACCACGCCGAGCACGGCCGCGATGGCCGTCGCCGTGAGCGCCCCCGGCGGGAACGCCTCGGCGCCCTTCTTCAGGAGCACCGCCATGTTGGCGAGCTTCAAGCCCGTCGGCGCGGAGAGGCCGTCGTCGCCGCCGATGCCGTAGGAGCCGAGGAGGAGCGGGTACATGATGGCGACCGCGAGGGCGCCGATGGGGACGCCGAGGAGCTGCGCGTAGGTGAGCAGGCGCGGCGTGGAGCCGACGATGCGCCCGGTCTTGTAGGTCTGCATGACCTGCTCGCCCTGCGAGTTGCCGTCGCCCGCCATGCCGGCCGTGATGAGGTTCGCCTTCGTGTGGCCGGGCCAGATGGCGCCGAACACCGCCTGCGCCGCGTTCGCCATGAGCGAGACGGGGCCGCTGTTCGTCTCGCCGAGCACCCACACGCCCGCGAGGATGAGGAGCACCATCGAGATGACCGCGACGGCCGTCTGCTCCCAGGAGACGCCGAAGTTCACGTCCTGGAGGATGGCGAGGCAGATGGTCAGGATGACGACGCCGATGAGCGTGACCTTGATGGGGACGTCGAGCTCGGCGTTCGGGTTCTTGTAGGCCGGGTCGTAGACGTTGCCGCCCTCGAGCGCCTGCTTCTTGCGACCCGCGAAGGCCATGGCGATGGAGGTGACGGCGCCCGTGATCATGAAGGCCGTCGCGGGCCACATGAACCAGAGCATGCCGATGCCGAAGAGGTTGTCGCTGTGGTAGGCGTGCAGGAGGCCGCAGTTCCCGTCGACGAACGCGGTCTGCGCCGCGTCGAGCGTGCCGTGGGCGAGGGCCATGCACTGGTCGACGCTCCCGGCGGCGATGCTCTCGCGGACGATGTCGAGGCCGACCCAGTCGACGATCATCGGGCCGCAGATCCACACGATGAGGGCGCCGAGGAGCCCGGAGAGGCCGACGTTCAGCGAGAGCAGCATGCCCGTGCCGAACGCGAGCGAGTCGAACGGGAGCGCCACCTTGAAGGCGTGGTTCAGCGGGATGGCCGGGAGCCAGCCGAACGCGTCGCGGACGAGGCTGATGATCGCGCCGCCGGCCGTCGCGAAGCCGAGGACGCGCGTCTTCTTCTTGCCCTCGGCGCCGGTCGGGTCGTCGAGGACGTTGATGACCTCGGCCGCCGCGACGCCGCCAGGGAAGCGCATGCGCGGGTGGTCGAGGAAGAACTTCCGGTAGCGCACGACGATGAGCACGCCGATGCTACCGGAGCACGTGAGCCAGAGGGCTATCTGCCACCACGTGTAGGTGAACTCCTTCTCCATCGACCAGTTGACCTGCAGGTAGCTGAACGCGGCGAGCACGACGCACATGAACGCCGTCGCCGCCGCGGACCCCGCGATGGTCTGGATGACGTTGTTCTGCCCCTTGTTGAGGCCGCGCGTCTTCGCCGCGAACGCGCCGAGGAAGAGCGCGCCGAGGAAGGCGGAGAGCATGCTCGCGTCCGGCCCCATGCCGAGCTTCAGCACGACGTAGGGGTACGCGCCCGCCACCACGGCGGCGATGAGCACGCCGCCGACGATGGACTGCCAGGTGATCTCACGCCACTTCGGTGTTTCCAACGAGGTCCTCCCAGGGGGTGCTGCCCGGCCCGTGCAGCGGCGGTGGGGTGCGGATCTGCGAAGGCGCGACGCTCGCGCATTCGCCCCGACGACGCAAGCCAAACCCGGGAGCTTCACCGCGGGGGGCGCGACGCGCGCCGCCCGTCACACCGGCTCGGCGGGCTCCTCGGCCGTGAGCGCGGCCACGGACGCAGGCGAGAGCGGCGTCGGCGCGTCGGCGTGGACCGACATGCGCGGCATCGCCATCGCGATCCCCGCCTTCCCGAGCGCGGCGACGACCTGCGCCGCGAGCGACCCGCGGACCTCGAGGAACCTCTCGCGCGCGACCCACACGTTGAACTGCACGGTGTAGCCGTTGTCGCCGAGCTCGTTGAAGAAGAGGTTCGGCGCGGGCTCATCGAAGCAGTACGGGTGCGACACGGCGACCTCGAGGAGGGTCTTCCGGAAGACCGCGAAGTCGACGTCGTAGGGGACCTTCAGCAGCACCTCGAGGCGGCGGATCGGGAAGCGCGAGAGGTTCCGGAGCTCGGACTTCAGGAGCGTCTCGTTCGGGATCCGCACGAAGAGGTTGTCGAAGGTGCGGAGCTTCACGGAGAGCAGGTCGATGGCGAGCACCTCACCCGTCGTGCCGTTGATCGCGATGGTGTCGCCGACCTCGAACGGGGCCTCGCCGATGAGGAAGAGGCCGCTGATGATGTTCGACGTGGAGGTCTGCGCCGCGAACCCGAACGCGACCGTGAGGAGCCCGGCCGCGCCGACGAGCACGCCGAGGTCGAAGCCGAGCTCCGAGAGCACCGAGAGCAGCGTGATCGCGAGGACCGTGTAGCGCACGGCGCGCCGCACGATCTGCTGCATGTGGCGGCTCGCGCGGCGGGCGCGGGCGACGCGCACCGTGAGCCCGGCGAGGAGGCGCGCGCCGAGCCAGCCCGCGACGAGGAGCACCACGACGCGCACGGCGACCGCGAGGCGCTCGCTCGAGAAGAAGCCGACGATGTCGTTCCAGATCGCGTCCACGGTCGGAGACTCCGCGTCAGGTCCAGAGGCCGGAGAGCGCGCGCACGAGGAGCTGCCGGCGCGCCTGGGGGCGGCGCGGGGCGCCGATGGGGACGGCGTCGCCGGCGGCCGGCGGCGGTCCGGGGACGAACCGGAGCTCGCCCGCGTCGGGGCCGCCGAGCTCGAGCTCGATGGCCTGCGTCCAGAGGCGGCCGGCGGCGTCGGTGAACAGCTCGAGCTGGGGCGCCGGGAGGTGGAGGCGCTCGAGTGAGACGGGCTCGCTCGCGCGGTTCCGGAGGAGGACGACGCTCAGCGCGCGCGCGGCGCGGTGTGGGACGTCCGCGAGCTCGAGGCGAGCGGCCGTGCGGCTCGCGTAGCAGAGCTCTCCCTCGCGGGTGCTGGTGCCGAACCACGTGTCGGAGGGGCGCGACGTCGGGACGTCGAGCACGACCTGCTCCTTCGGGAGGAGGGTCATGGCGAGCCAGATGGGCGTGCTCATGAAGACCTCGAGCTCGTCGCCCGCGAGGAGCCAGAAGGGGCGCGCGGGGCGCACGACGACCGAGCGGTCGGCGAGGCGCGGCGTGAGCGTGAGCTCGGGGCTCGGATCGGCCACGGCGAAGCGGTGGAGGATCTTCGCGTCCGGCAGCTCGAGGCCCGGGTCGGGCATGATGGCGGCGAAGTCGCCGCGGAGCGGATCGGGGTCCTGCTCGAGGCCGACGCGCCACTCGCGCTCCTTCCGCGCGATGGTCATCTCGAGGGGGCCGACGCGCACGCGCCCCGTCTCGCCGGGGGAGAGCGCGAAGACGCGGCCCCACTCGGGGAACGCCCCATCGCCGGCGCCGTCCGCGGGGAGCCCCGCGAGGCCCGAGCCCTCGGTCGCGTCGTCAGCCACGGTCCCGCCTCGGGTGGCGCTCGCGGCGCACGAGCCAGCCGCGGCGGCGGAAGTAGTAGACGAGCGCGAGGGCGACGGCGGCCATCAGCGCGAGCGAGAACGGGTAGCCCCAGGCCCACTTCGTCTCGGGCATGTTGAGCGGCGAGACGGCGGGGTCGAAGTTCATGCCGTAGAGGCCGGCGATGAACGAGAGCGGGATGAAGATGGTCGAGATGACCGTCAGCACCTTCATGATCTCGTTCATGCGCTGCGAGGCCACCGACAGGTGCAGGTCCATCAGGCTCGCGCCCATCTCGCGGTAGGACTCGAGCAGATCGAGCACGCGCAGGACGTGGTCCTGGGTGTCGCGGAGGAAGACGCGGGTCTCGGGCTGGAAGCGGGGCAGATCACCCCGTGAGAGCGTCAACAGCACCTCGCGCAGCGGCCACACGGAGCGGCGGAACTGGATGAGCTCGCGGCGGAGCGTGTGGATACGCGAGACGTGGCGGTCGTCGCTCGACGCGATGATGACGTCCTCGAGGTCCTCGATGCGGTCGGAGACGTCGTGCAGGAGCGGGAAGTAGTAGTCCACGACGGCGTCGAGCAGCGCGTAGAGCAGGTAGTCGGGGCCCGAGCTGCGGAGGCGACCGCCGGCGCGCAGGCGCTCGCGGGCCGGCTCCCAGGGGTCACCCTTGAGCTCCTGCACGGTGACGAGGAAGCCGTCGCCGAGGAAGAAGCTGACCTGCTCGCTGCGGAGGCCACCCTCGGGGGCGGCCTGGATGGTGCGCGCGATGAGCAGGTCGTGCCCGGCGTAGGACTCGACCTTGGCGCGCTGGTGCGCGAGGACGGCGTCCTCGACCGCGAGGGCGTGGAGGTCGAAGGCCGCGGCGATGGCCTCGAGGGTGGCGCTGTCGATGCCGGTGACGTCGAGCCAGACGACCTTCCCGGGCTGGCAGAGGCCCGTGAGCTCGGAGAGATCGTGGAGCTCGAGCTCCTCGAAGCCCTCGGCGTCGTAGCGGAAGACGTCGAGCGAGACGTCGTCGGTGGTGACGATGTCGCCGAAGCTGCCGGGCGCCGCGCCGGGGACGAAGCGTTCATAGGGCGGGCTCGACTTCCGCTTCCGCTTCCCGGGCCGCCACGCCCAGGGGTAGATCTTCGCCGCGGTGGCGGCGTCGTCGTCGTTCTCGGCCATCCGCGGACGATAAGGTCACGAGCGCGGGTGCGCGAGAAAACGGGTGGCGTCGGTGGGCCTCGGGTCCGCCCCGTGCCGCCGAGCCCCCTCGCGAGGGCCGGCGGGCCGGGCGCGGCGTCAGCCGTTGCTCGCCTCGGCGGTGGCGCCGTCGTCGTCGGCGTCGTCGGACTCGTTCTCGAGCGCGCCGCGGCGGATCTGCTCCACGCGGCGGAGGTCGTACACGTACGACTCCATCTCGCCCTCGCGGTACACGAACGACTCGACGGCGTGCTCATCGCTGATCTGGGCCGCCGCGCGCGACCCGTCGGTGAGAGACTTCGCGGCCTCGATGGCGGCCTCGCGGGTCTCGAAATGCTTGTCCTCGTCCTTGTAGCTGACCGTGTACAAAAAAACTGGCTCCTGTGATGGGGTGTTCGGCGGGGCCGCCTCGCGGCGCCCCGGCCTGTGAGGCCGCGTCCCTGTGCAGCACCCGTGCCGACCGCGGAGAGGCGCCTCCTTGCGCGGTCGTGGCGGGCTGACGGGGCATATTTCCCCGCGTTCGGCCGGAGTCCGGGGCGAATCCGGGGGCATTATGCCCCAAACCCGACCATGTGGGGCGCGGCGAGGGCTCGGTCCGGGCGTCGCGACCGCGCCAGAGCGCGCTGCGGCGGTCCCTGGAACATCGCTTGCACCACGTCGGGGCCCTCCGTGGGCTGAGCCGCCCGAGCGCCGTCGTGCGCCTGCGGGTGACGCCTCCCACGCCCCCAACACCCGAGCCACAGGAGCACCATGGACCCGACCGACCTACCGGCACTCTTCGCGCATCGCGCGCGTCCCAAGTGGGGTCTCGCCATCCTCGCCTGGGAGGGGCGCGACAAGCGCCGCTACCAGTTCCAGGACGGCAAGGCGCGGACCTTCAAGGAGGGCTTCTACCGCTTCCTCGAAGAGGTCGACCGGCCGGTCGACGTGACGGCGTCGGTCGTGGCGGAGCTCGAGCGCATGCTCGAGGTGAGCCGGGGGCGCGAGAAGCAGATCGAGCAGGCGCAGGCGACGGGCCGCACGCTCATCACGCTCGAGGACCAGGTGAAGATCTTCTCGCTCTGCTACGAGCAGGGCTTCCAGGATCCGGCCTACGAGGACGACTTCCGCGGCGTCGAGGGCAAGAGCCTGAAGCGCCACCTCGACCCGGCGGTCGAGAAGGCCGGGGAGATCTTCGCCGAGGAGCGCCTCGCCGAGCTCGTCGAGAAGGACGACGTCAGCGCCTTCCTGAAGGAGACCTCGGAGCTCCTCGGAAGCACGTCGCTCACGAGCGGGAAGTCGCACGCGGGGCTCTTCGACGCCATGCCCGAGGCGAACGGCAAGGCGTTCGTGAAGGCGCTCCAGGGGCTGCTCTACGCGGAGACCAAGGTCGAGCAGCGCTTCGACGCGCTGGTCGCCGCGCTCTCCTACGGCAACACCACCCCGACGTGGCAGCTCGCGTCGGCGTTCGGCGCGCTCGCGCTCCCGATGGAGCACATCTACGTGCGCCCGAGCGTCTTCCGCGACCAGGCGCGCTGGATGGCGCCGCAGCTCGACGACGGCTCGAACGTGTCGGGGCCGGTGTACGCGCGCTACCGCAACATGGGGATGCGCATCATGAAGCGCTTGCGCGAGGCGGGGCTCAAGCCGCGCGACATGCTCGACGTATACGGCTTCATGTGGACGACGCTCCGTCCGAAGGGGCGGGAGCTGCTCGAGCAGGCGAAGGCCGCCGCCGCGAGCTGAGCGCGCCGGTCGCGGCGAACGACCGGGCTGGTCGCTCGTCGCGATTGACCGGGGACGCGTCTCGGCATAGGGCTTCCCCATGGTCGCCCACAGCGGACGCATCCTGTTCGTCGACGACGACGCCGACATGCGGGACCTCGTCGACGCCGCCCTCGCCGGGGAGGGTTTCGACGTGCGCACCTGCGCCGGCGGCGAGGCCGCGCTCGCGTTGCTCGGACAGGAGGTCGTCGACGCGGTCGTCACCGACCTGAACATGCGCGCGATGAGCGGGCTCGAGCTCTGCCGGCGCGTGCTGTCGGCGCACCCCGACCTGCCGGTCCTCGTGCTGACCGCGTTCGGCTCGATGGAGTCCGCCGTGGACGCGCTGCGCGCGGGCGCGTGGGACTACATCACGAAGCCGGTCGACATGGAGGACCTCGCGCGGCGGCTCGCGCGGGCGGTGGAGAACTCGCGGCTCCGGCGGGAGGTGGCGCGGCTCCGGCGGCGGGAGGCGGATCGCGCGGCGTTCGGCACGGTGATCGGGCGGAGCGGCGTCATGCGGCGGGTGTTCGACGTGCTCGAGCGCGTGGCCGCGACGGACATCGGCGTGCTCATCACCGGCGAGAGCGGGACGGGCAAGGAGGTCGTGGCGCGCTCGCTCCACGAGGCGAGCGACCGCCGGCGCGGGCCGTTCATCGCGGTGAACTGCGCAGCGCTCCCCGAGCAGCTGCTCGAGAGCGAGCTCTTCGGGCACGGCAAGGGGGCGTTCACGGGGGCGCAGCGGGCGAAGAACGGGCTCTTCGTCGAGGCGGACGGGGGGACGCTGCTCCTCGACGAGATCGGCGAGATGCCGCTCGCGATGCAGGTGAAGCTCCTGCGGGCGCTCGAGGACCGGCGGGTGAGGCCGGTCGGGGAGGCGCGGGAGGTGGCGTTCGACGCGCGGCTGCTCGCGGCGACGAACCAGGATCTGCACGTGGCGATCGCGGAGGGGCGCTTCCGCGAGGACCTCTACTACCGGCTGAACGTGGTGACGATCGAGCTCCCGCCGCTGCGCACGCGGGGCGACGACATCCTGCTCCTCGCGGAGGCGTTCATCCGGGAGATGTCGGAGCGGCACGGGGTGGCGATCCGGGGGCTCTCGGCGGAGGCGGCGGATCGGCTGCTCGCGCACGACTGGCCGGGGAACGTGCGGGAGCTCCGGAACTGCATCGAGCGGGCGGTGGCGCTCGCGCGGCACGACACGCTGCGGGTGAGCGACCTGCCGCCGGCGGTGCGCGCGGCGGTGCCGGCGGGGAGGGCGCCGAAGGCGATGGCGGCGCCCGCGCCGGAGCCGGTCGCGCCCGTCGAGGAGGCCGAGGAGAGCCCGGTCTCCGCGCTGCTCCCGATGCACGAGGTCGAGAGGCAGCACATCCTGCGCGTGCTCGACGCCGTGGAGGGCAGCCGGACGCGCGCGGCGGAGGTGCTCGACCTCGACCGGAAGACGCTGTACCGGAAGCTCAAGCGGTACGGGGTCGAGGGCTGACGGCAGTCTCGTCGGGTCGGAGGAGACCGCGGGGAACGAGACCACTCGGAGTGACCTCGCCCTCTCCGTGCCCCCTCCGTGTCTCCGTGTCTCCGTGGTTACAGGCAGTTGGCGCCACCAACCCGATCCGGAGCACGGGGAACAATGCCCCGCGCGACCTGAGCACGCCGTGGGGCTTTACGCCCCGTCGAGCCCGGGGAGCGCGCCGCGGACGGCCGCCATGAACGCGTCGAAGTCGAACGGCTTGTCGAGGACGGCGAGCGCCCCCATCGCCTCGGCCTTGCGGTGGACCTCGTCGTCGCCGAAGGACGTGACGACGATCGTCGGCACGCGCGCGGCCTCGCCGGCGCGCCGGATGGCCTCGAGGCCGGAGAGGCGCGGCATGTGGACGTCCGTGACGAGGAGCGCGTAGCCGTCGCCGCCCGCGCGCAGGCGCGCGAGGAGCTCGGCGCCGTCCTCGGCCTCGTCCACGGCGAGCCCGGCGCCCGCGAGGTGCACCGCGAGGAGGCGGCGCATCTCCCGATCGTCCTCGGCGACGAGGGCGCGGTGGGGCGGACGGGAGGTCGTGGTCGGCATCGAGCGGCCCCGGTTGCACGATCCAGGCCAGCGACGCGCGGACGTCGCGGTCGCCACGGCGCCGCCGCTGTGGGATGATCGGCCCGTCGTGAAGCTCGCGCTCAAGCTCGCGCTCGTCCAGAGCGTCGCCATCGCCGTCGTGTTCGCGCTCCACACGGCGTGGAGCGTCGACCGCGCGCAGACCCGCATCACGAGCGCCTGGACGGCGGCCTGGGTCGCGCGCGTGCCGGAGACCGCCAGCGGCCACGCCCCGGCGCCGCCGCCGCCCGACCCGGTCGTCCTCGAGGACATCGTCGAGGACCGTGTGCTCGCCGCGCTCCTCGTGATGCTCGTCGCCTTCGTCGTGGTCGTCGGGCTCTCCGTGCGCGTCGTCGGACGGCCGCTCGCGCGCTTCCTCGCGCACACCCGCCACGTGGGCGACGGCGACCTCGAGGCGCGCGTCCCCGTCGGCGGGCGCGACGAGGTCGGCGCCCTCGCCCTCGGCATGAACCTCATGACCGAGCAGCTCGCGACGGCGCGCGCGCGGTACGCTGCCGAGCACGCGAAGCGCGTCGCGACGACGGCGCAGCTCAGGCACGCCGAGCGGCTGAAGATCCTCGGCGAGCTCGCGGCCGCCACGGCCCACGAGATGGGGACGCCGCTCAACGTCATCCGCGGGCGCGCGCGCCTCATCGGCAAGGACCCGGCGACGAGCGAGGCGAGCGCGGCCTCGGCGGAGGTGATCGTCGCCCAGACGGACAAGCTGACGGCGCGGATCCGCGGCGTCCTCGGCTTCGCGCGGCGGCGCTCCCACGTGCAGGACGCGGTCGACCTCGGCGAGGTCGTCACGAGCTCGATCGACCTGCTCTCGCCGCTCCTCGGGACGCTCCAGGTCGACGTCGTGGTCACGGTCGACGGCGGGCCGGCGGTCGTGCGGGGCGACGCGAGCCAGCTCGAGCAGGTCATGGCGAACCTCCTGATGAACGCGGCGCAGGCGATGCCGGAGGGCGGCGAGGTGCGGGTGCGCGTCAGCGGCGGCGCGGACGGCGGCGACGGCGGCGAGCGCCTGGTGCGCGTGAGCGTGGCCGACCAGGGGGTCGGCATGACGCCCGAGGTGAAGGCGCAGATCTTCGACCCGTTCTTCACCACGAAGGAGGGCGACCGCGGGACGGGCCTCGGGCTGTCCGTGAGCGAGGGGATCGTCACGGGCCACGGCGGGCGCATCGAGGTCGAGAGCGAGCCTGGCGCGGGGAGCGCGTTCCACGTGGTCATGCCGGCCGCCGGAGGCTGACGCCGGGCGCGGGGCATAAGTCCCCGCGGAGGCGGGATGGAGCCGGGGGCAAATTGCCCCACGACCACCGGAGACCGCGGCGGGGGCCGCTCCCGTGGCGTGGCACAGGGCTTGCTTTTCAAGCAGTTGAACGCGTCCGTCGGGGCCCCCCGCCGACGCCCCCTGCCAGAAGGAAGTCACTGTATGTCGCCGTCGATGTTGCGCCGGTCCGGCCCGTCGTCCCTCCGCTCGAATGCGCTCCTCCCACTGCTCGCGCTCTCGCTCGCGCTCGCGTCCGGCGCGGCGCTGACGGCGTGCGCGCCGAGCTATGTCGACACGGACGGCAAGCCCGCCGAGGCCGCCGAGCTCCCGCCCGACTACACGCAGCGCGACCAGCTCGACTTCAAGAAGGGCGACAAGGTCGACTGGAAGAAGGTGACGGTCGAGGAGGCGGGGAAGGCGAAGCTCGCGGTGGTCGTGGGCGATCCGTTCTCGAAGAAGCAGGAGATGACGGGGAAGATCACGGTCTTCGCGACGGACGGCACGGAGACGTTCGCGACGGCGGACGTCGTGAAGGACGAGTTCGAGTACAACCTCGAGTGGGAGGCCACGGACGCGACGAGCTACCTCGTGCGGCTCGAGACGACGGGCGGCAAGGCCGCGTACCGGGCGGACTTCGCGGTCGAGGTGACGCCGAAGGACCCGTGCGAGGGCGTGTCGTGCGAGGACGGCGAGAAGTGTGAGGAGGGGACGTGCGTGCGGGTGAAGCCGCTCGACCCGACGGTGTGCGAGCCCGAGTGCGACAGCGACTCGACGTGCATCGACAACGTGTGTGAGCCGTACTGCGGCGGGCCGTGCAAGCGCGGCTACTACTGCCACCACAAGCGGAACGAGTGCCTGCGCGACCCGTGCTACGGGAAGAAGTGCGGGGCCGGCAAGCGCTGCGTGTGGGGGCGTTGCAAGGCCATCAAGAAGGACGAGCCCGACGAGCCGCAGCCGGATGAGCCGGACGAGCCGAAGGCGCAGGCCGGTGGCCCGGTCGTGGCGCGGATCATCCAGACCATCGACACCGGCAAGACCGTGACGCTCGTCATCAACAAGGGCAAGACGCACGGCGTCGAGGTCGGGATGAAGGGCACCGTCGCCGGGGTCGGCACGGCGACGATCAAGGAGGTCTACGCGTTCCGGTCGAAGGCCGTGATGGTCGGGAGCACGAAGGACCTGGCCGGCAAGCGGTCGATCACGATCCAGAAGTAGGCGGCGCCGCGCGGGCGGCCACGAGGGCCGCCCCTACGGCGGTGCGGACGGGTTTGGGCCCGATCGCTACGGCGCCGGGCAGTCTCCCGCTCCGTTGGTGCACGTCGAGGAGAGCCGCACCGAGAAGTCGAGCGTCTTCACCGTCTCGTAGGGCCCGTTGTCGACCGAGAGGTCGATGAGCACCCGCGCCGGGCCGATGCTCCCGTCGAAGAGCGCGCAGTCCGGCGGCGACAGCGTCACCCCCACCCGCGCGCCCGTCGCCTGCGAGTCGATCGAGAAGTTCTCCGTCGCGCTGAACTTCCAGCGGAAGCTCGTGTAGCCCGTGCTCCCCGTCGCGTCGACCACGATCGGCCACCCGCCCGCCGACGCCGGGCACGCCTTCGGACAGCTCGTGATCGCCTGCGCGTAGTAGTCGAGCGTGCAGCCGCTCTCCCCCGACACGTGCAGCACCAGCGCCTTCGCGTCCGCCGCGTCCACCTCGTCCGGCGCCGTGTCCGCCGTGTCCTCGGGGACCGTCGTGTCCGCCGTGTCCGCCGGGAGCTCCGTGTCCACCACCTGCGTGTCCGGGAGCAGCGTGTCCGCCGCGTCCCGCGTGTCCGCCGCGTCCTCCGTCGCCACCGTGTCCACGTCCGCGAAGACCGCGTCCTGCCGCTCCGCCACGAGGTCGTCCGGGTCGAGCGTCAGGCTGCACCCGCCGAGCACGCCCGCGAGCGCGAACCCCAGCGCGAGTCGCGACGGCGCGGTCCTCAGAACGCCCACGTCGCGCC
This sequence comes from Deltaproteobacteria bacterium, assembly GCA_020632715.1. Taxonomy (GTDB): domain Bacteria; phylum Myxococcota_A; class UBA9042; order PHBI01; family PHBI01; genus JACKFA01. The sequence continues at coordinate 72,462 of JACKFA010000006.1, read as the reverse complement.
TCCTCCCGTCGACCCCGCCGGGGCCGGCGCCGGCGCCGCGTCCCCGTCAGCCGTGAACCACAGCACCAGCCCCACCACCGCGCCGACCACCGCCGTCCCGAACCCGATGTCCGCCACGAGGCTGTCCCGCTCGAGGTCGCTCCGGTGCCCCGCGAGCGCGTCGTAGTCCGCGCCGTCGAGGGGGCTCCGGTCCGCGAGGGCCTTGCCGTCGTCGTAGTCGCCCTGCGCCAGCACCCCGAAGACGACGCCCGTCACGAGCCCCGCGCCCCCGACGCCCCACGCGATCAGGCTCCCCGTGCGATCCGGGCCGCCGCCGGGGGGCCGCACCGCCGCCGCGTCGACCGGCAGCGCCTCCTCGATCCGCCACGACTCCGCCGCGCCCAGGCTCTTCGACACCACCTTCCGCGCGTCCCCCGCCGTGAGCTCGATCGTCACCGGCCCGGGCTCCACCGTCAGCTCGCACGGCGACGCGCACGTGCCCGTCCCGCCAGCCACGACCTTCGCGACCGTCCCGTCCGGCGTCGCCATCACGCGGATCCGCGCCTGCGTCGCCGCGAGGCTCGCCCGCGCCGCCTCGAGCCGCCGCTCGACCTCCGAGCGGTTCGGCGAGTCCGGGTAGCGGTCGAGGAAGCGCTGATAGTGCTCGACCGTCAGCGACCAGCGCTGCGCCTTCTCGAACGCCATCCCGATGTTGAAGAGGTAGGCCGGGTCCTCGTAGAGCTCCCAGGCGTCCTGGAAGTAGCGCGCCGCCGCGTCGAAGTGCTCGTCCTCGAACTGCCGCTGCCCCTTCTCGAACAGGTCGTACGCCTTCGTCTGGCGCGCCCGATCCTCGTCCCCCGCGGGCGCGGCGGCGGCGAGCAGCGCCCACGCGAGCGCGAGCAGGAGGGCGCGGCCGATCCGCCGCGCGCTGACGTCGCTCACTTGGGCTTCTCCGGGAGCATGAGCCCGCTCGGGGCGTCCTTCTCGTCGCCCTTCGCCGCCGGGGGCCGGCGCACCGGCGGCGCCTTCACGACCGGCGCCTCCGCGAGCGCGCCCGTGACCGTCTGCCCCTCGTTCGGCGTCACCTTCACCTCGAGCGGCGCGTAGCCGTCGTGCGTGAAGCGGTACGTGACCGTCCGGTCGCCGCGGAGCACCTCGTCGCTGCGCGGCGTCTGACCGATCGGCGCCCCGTCGCGCTCGACCGTCGCCCCCGCCGGGGTCACCTGCAGCTTGATCGTCACCTTCGCCGGCGTGGCCGGCTTCGTCACGGCCGCCGCGCTGCCCGCCTCGCCGACCACCGGCGCCTCGCCCACGACCGTGGGTTCCTCGGCCGCCGCGGCCGGCTCGGCCGCGCCGACCTCGGCGCCGCCTGCCTCCTCGCCCGCTCCCTCGCCACCAGGCGCGCTCGGCGCGGGCGGCGCGCCCGCCACCGTCGCCGCCGGCGTCGGGTCCACGACGAGCGGCACGTCGCTCGCCTCGCCCGGGCGCGTGAGCAACCACACCGCGACGCCCGCGACGAGCACCGCCGCGATCGCCGCGAGGAGCCCGGTGCGACGACGACGCCTGAGCGCGAGCTCGACCTCGGTCGTGGGCGCGTGCCCCGTCTCGGCGAAGCGCGCGCCCGTCCCCGGGACCACCGCCCCCTCGCTCGCGAGCACGAACGGGACGGTCCCGTTCTCGAGGCCGCTCTCGAGCGCGAGGCGCAGCTCGCGCGACGTCTGGAAGCGGTCCTCCGCCTTCTTCTTCAGGCAGCGCATGACGACGTCGTCGAGCCACGGCGGCACGTCGCCACGCCGCGTCGAGGGCCGCTGCGGCTCCTCCGACATGTGCTTCATCATGACGGCCATGTGGCTCGAGCCCTCGAAGGTGCACTCGCCGGCGACGAGCTCCCACATGAGGCAGCCGAGCGCGTAGATGTCGGTGCGGCCGTCGACCCGCTCCCCGAGGGCCTGCTCGGGGGACATGTAGTGCACCGTGCCGACGGTGTGCCCGGTCTTCGTGAGGCGCCGCCCCTCGCCGACGTCCTCGATGACCGCGGCGATGCCGAGGTCGAGCACCTTGACCAGCGGGAACCCGTCCGGGCCCACCTCGTTCAGGACCCAGATGTTCTCGGGCTTGAGATCGCGGTGGACGAAGCCCGCGTCGTGGAGCGCCGCGAGGGCGTCGCAGATCTGCACGGCGATCGAGGCGATGACGGCCACGTCGAGCGCCCCCTGCTCGCCGGCCCAGTCGTACAGGTCCTGCCCCTCGAGGTACTCCATGACGAGGTAGTAGAGGCCGGCGTCCGTGACGCCGAAGTCGCTCACCTCGACGAGGCCGTCGTGGTGCACCGTGCTCGCCGCGCGCGCCTCGCGCAGGAAGCGCTCCTTCATCTCGTCGACGAGCACGAGCGACGGGTGGAGGATCTTCACGGCCACGCGCTTGTCGAGGAAGGTGTGGCGCGCGCCGAGGACGAGCCCCATCGCGCCCTTCCCGAGCACGCCATCGACGATGTAGCGCTCGTCGAGCACGCGCCCGACGAGGTCCTCGGCCTTCGTCGAATACGCGATCAACGGGGGACGCTGGACACCGGGGGCTGGGCCGCTGTCGCTCTTCTCCGTCACCGGACCGGAACCTCCTCAACCATCTCCCACGCTATCAATGGCGGGCTCACAAGGCAATTCGGCCGCGGCCTCGGACGCCATGAGGAGAACGTTCGCCACCGCGCCGCGGGCGGGCAACACGCGAGGACGCGGAGCCGCGCGACGCGATCGCCGGGGCCGACCATGGAGCCGACGTCGGCGGCGTGCTACCTTGCGCGGCATGGGAGATGCCCCGGAGCGCCCGTCCACGCGTGTCCTCGCCAGCCTGGGGCAACGCGCGGGCGAGGTGGCGCACGACTTCGACAACTCGCTCACGGCCATCGCCGCGCACGCGACGCTCATCCGCGGCGCGACGGACGATCCGGAGGTCCTCGAGCACGCCCGCGCCATCCTGCGGGCGGCGCGGACCGCGAGCCAGGTGGTCGAGCGGGTGCGCGCGATGCTGCGCGGGGGCGAGAAGCACGAGCGCGTGCAGGTCGACGTGGAGGCGCTCGCGGACGAGGCGCGCGTCGCGGTGGCGGCGCGCGGCGACAAGCGCGGGGTCACGGTCGTCCGGCGGCGCGAGGGGCACGCGGCCACGGTCGCCGGAGATCCGGCGGAGCTCCTGCAGGTGGTCGTGAACCTCGGCAACAACGCGGTCGACGCGAGCCCGGACGGCGCCGAGGTCGCGATCGTGACCGCCGACACGCTCGACGGCGGCGCGGCGATCGTGGTCGAAGACCGCGGCGCGGGCGTCCCGGACGAGCTCCGCGAGCGCGTGTTCGAGCCGTTCTTCACGACCAAGGGCAGCCACGGCACCGGGCTCGGGCTCGCGCTCTGCCGCGCGATCGTCGAGCGCCACGGCGGGGCCCTCGCGCTCGACCCCCGCCGCGGCGGCGGCACGGTCGCGCGCGTGGCGCTGCCGCTCGCGGGCGACGACGTCCCGGCGCCGCGCCACGCGACGAGCGTCGCGATCCGCGGGGTCGGCCTCGACGCGCGCGTGCTCGTCGTCGACGACGACGACGGGACGCGCGAGGCGCTGCGCGTGCTGCTCGAGGCGGCCGGCTTCGACGTGACGATCGCGGCGGACGGGACGAGCGCCGTGACGTCGTTCGCGACGCGGCGGCCGGACGTCGTGGTCTCGGACCTCGAGCTCGGCGAGGACGACGGCGGCGCCGTGATCTCGCAGCTCCTGGCCATCGATCGCGCCGTGCCCGTCGTGCTCGCGAGCGGCAAGGACGCGCCGGTGGGCGCGCCGTGGGTGGCGCGGGTGAGCGCCATCCTGCGGAAGCCCGTCTCCCCGGTGGAGCTCGTGGCGACGATCCGACGCCTCGCCGCGCAGCGACGCGGGGCGATGGCCGGGGCCGACACCCCGCGACGGGAGAGCCCCTGAGCGGGGCGGAGAGGACGCATGGGAGACCCCGAGAAGCCCGATTTCCACGCGGTCCGCGGCGCGCTGAACGGCGTCGTGCTGCAGCTCGAGGTGATCCGCCTCGCGCTCGACAAGGGCGACGACGCGATGGCGCGGCGGGCGCTCGCGGCGGCGCGGGACGCGGCGAAGACGGCGGCCGAGCGGCTCGACGCGGCCGCGGCGAAGGTGGGCGAGTGAGCGCCGCGCGTCGGCGGACGCTCGTCATCGAGGACGAGCGCGCGAGCCGCGACGCCCTCGCGGCGCTGCTCGGGGCGCAGGGGCACGAGGTGACGGAGGCGTCGTCGGTCGCGGCCGTCGAGCGCCTGCTCGCCGGCGAGCCCCCCATGTTCGACCTCGCGTTCGTGGACCTCGGGCTCCCTGACGGCGACGGGATGGACCTCATCCGCCCGCTCTCCGACCTGCCGGGCGGCTGCGCCGTCGTCGTGCTGACGGGCGAGCGCCGGCTCGAGCGCGCGGTGGACGCGATGCGGCGCGGGGCGGTGGACTACCTCGAGAAGCCGCTCCAGCCGGCGGTGCTCGAGCTCACGCTCGGCCGCGTGGGGCGCGCGCTCGACGACCGCGACGAGCAGCGGCGGCTCCGGCGCGAGCTCATCCGGCACGGGTCGTTCCAGGGGATGGTGGGGCGCTCGCGGCGGATGCTGCAGGTCTTCGAGCAGGTGGAGCGCGCGGCGCCGAGCGACCTGCCGATCTTCATCATCGGCGAGAGCGGCACGGGCAAGGAGCTGCTCGCGCGCTCGGTGCACGAGGTGTCGCGGCGCCGCGGGGCGCCGTTCGTCGCGCTCAACTGCGGCGCCATCCCCTCGCACCTCGCCGAGAGCGAGCTCTTCGGGCATGAGAAGGGCGCGTTCACGGGCGCCATCAAGGCGCAGATGGGAGCGTTCGAGCGCGCGCACCACGGGACGCTCTTCCTCGACGAGGTCACGGAGATGCCGCTCGACCTGCAGGTCGTGCTGTTGCGGGTGCTCGAGGTGGGGCACGTGCAGCGCGTCGGCGGGGCGCGGGAGGTGCCGGTCGACGTGCGGGTCGTGGCGGCGACGAACCGCGATCCGCGCGAGGCCGTGAAGGCCGGGCGGCTCCGGGAGGACCTCTTCTATCGGCTGCACGTGATCCCGCTCGCGCTGCCGCCGCTCCGGGAGCGGCGCGACGACGTGCAGATCCTCGCGACGCACTTCCTCGCGGACCTCGCGGAGCGCTCGGGGGCAGGGGCGCCGCGGCTCACGGAGGCCGCGCTCGACGCGCTCGTGGCGCACGCGTGGCCCGGGAACATCCGGGAGCTCAGGAACACGCTGTCGCGCGCGTTCGTGCTGCGCGCCGGGGACGCCATCGACGCGAGCGACCTCGGGCTCGCGCCGGGCGGAGGGCGCGCCGCGGGGGGCGGGTCGGGCGCGGGGGGCGCCGGAGCCGACGGGGTCGTGATCCCCTCGGACGCGACGCTCGCCGAGGCCGAGCGGAGGCTCATCCTGAGCCAGCTCGAGCGCCAGCGCTGGCACCGCGGCGAGACGGCGAAGGTGCTCGGGATCGCGCCGAAGACGCTCTACAACAAGTGCAAGGCGTATGGCATCGAGGAGCCGACGTAGCGCGGCGTGGGCGCGGCGGCGGGGAGGGAGAGAGGGAGAGCCTCGCGCCAAGGCGCGAAGTCGCCAAGGGGGCTACCGCGCTTCGCGGCTTGGCGCCTTGGCGCGAGCCAATGCGCGGGTCGCGACCGGTCATCGCTGTCTAGCCGCCGCGGACGAAAAAGCGCCTCGCGCCGTGGGCGACTGGCTATCGACCACGGCACGAGGCGCACACGCACTCCCCCCGGAGTTCCTAGCGATCGGGCCTCCGGGACCGGGCCCGGAGCGGCCCCGACGAAGGCCGCGCAGCGGCCGGGCCGTCAGTCGACGGCCATGAAGTGCTCCCTCACGATGACGCCACGGCCTGGGTAGCTCGTGCCGCTCACCTCGGCCTGGTAGTCCTTGAAGCGGTAGATCCGGGTCGCCGTCGCGAGGCGCGGGGCGAGCCCCGCCGCGTCGGCGCGCCCGCTCGCCCGCGTCGGCGGGCCGAGCACCGCCGCGAGCGCCGCCTCGTTCCGCGCGAGCGCCTCCGCGGCCTCCGCCGGCGTGAGGCGGCTCCGGAGCGTCGTCAGGTTCACGAGCTTGCCGGTCGCCGGCGAGAAGCCGAACGACACGTCGGCGAGCGTGGCGTCACCTCGCTCGACGAGGGCCCCGGGGACCTGCGCGCAGGACACGAACGTGTCGCCGCGCGACACCTCGCAGTCGAGCCCGTGCGCGTCGGCCCAGGCGGTGACGTCGGCTACCGTGGTCGTCTCGAAGGAGAAGACGAGCGCCGGCCGCGCGGGCGCAGGCTCCGCGCCCGCCGTGGCGCGCGCCGCGTCGAGGCGAGCCTGCTCGACGGCCATCGGCGCGGCCCCGTCGAGCGGACACCCGCCGCCGGCGAGCGCGCGCAGGAGCGGCCGCCCGAGCCCCGTGTGCAGGAACGCCACGAAGAGCGTCAGGACCATGAACACCGCCGCCGTGGTGACGAACACGCGCCGGAGGACCGTGCGCCGCCGCCTCGCGGGCCGCGGCGCGGTGTCGTCGCTGGGTATCGCGCTCATGACCTACTCCTCGACGATGTCGGCCTTGAAGCCGACGAGGAAGCCGCCGAGCACCGTGATGATGTCGGCCGGGACCTCCTGATCCGCCGCGTACATCCCCGCGATCGACACGAACTTGTCGAAGTCCGCGCTCGTGATGCCGAGGCCGGCGTGCGCCGTCGCCATGTCGCGGCACGTGAAGCCGCCGTCGACGTTCACCGTCGTCGGGTACTGCTGCGGCCCACCCGTCGCGTTCGCGACCTGCGCCGTCAGGCACGCCTTCAGCTGCGGCGCCGTCGGCGCGTCACCCTGGCCTAGGCCGGCGAAGTACGCCGCGATGTCGGGGTCCTTCAGCTCCTCGGTCACGACGCCGTCCACGAAGGCGGCGATCCCCGCCTCCTCGCCGAGCTGCTCGTAGACCGACATCTCGGCCGGGACGATGTCCTCCTTCTGGGCGTTCAGGAAGCCGCCGAGGGTGGCGACGATGTCGTTCGGGACGCCCTGATCCGTCGCGAACTGCGCGGCGATGGCGACGAACGTGTCGAAGTCCGTGGAGGTGATGTTCAGGCCTGCGTGCGCCTCGGCCATGTCGCGGCAGGTGAAGCCGCCGTCGATGTTCACGGTCGTCGGGTACTGCTCGGGCCCGCCGGTCGCGTTGCCGATCTGCTGCACGAGGCACGCCTTCAGCTGCGCCGCGGTCGGCGCGTCGCCGAGCCCGAGACCCGCGAAGTACGGCGCGATGGTCGGGTCCATGAGCTCCTCGGCGACGAGCCCGTCGACGAAGGTCGTGATGCCGGCCTGGCCGCCGAGCTGCGCGTAGACGGAGTCGCCCCCCGTCGTGTCGGTGGTCGTGCTGCCGCCGTCGTCGTCGCTGCACGCGACGAGCGGCGACGCGGCGAGCGCGAGGGCGGTGAGGCTGAGTGCGAGTCGGTTCATGCGGAGTCCTCCTTCGGATCCGTTCGGGCTGGACCTGCGATACGAGCGACGCGGCCAACCAGATCACGACCAGGCATTTTCTCGACACGCACGCGGCGAGCGCGCCGATGGAATCACCGCCGCGCTCGGGCGCTTGACCCACCATGGCGCCGTCCACCGCTCACTCCCTGGCCCCATCGACCGCGCGCGTACGCGCGGCCTGGCTCGCATGGCTCGCCGCGGCCAACCTGGCGATGGTCGGCCTCGAGGCGCTCGCGCAGTCCTGGACCAACAGCCACACCTTCGCGCACGGCTCGCCCGTCGGGCCGCTGCTCCTCACCGTGGTCGTCGCGGCGGCGGCCGCGGCCTCGTTCGCGGCCCTGCCGTGGCGACGGCGGGGCGCGGCGGCCCTCGTGCACGCGCTCTTCGTCGCCGCGTGGGCCTATCGGCTCGCCACGCTCGTCTGCGAAGGGTGCGCGGCGAGCGGGTGATCGGCGGCCGCCGACACCGCGGAACAGAGAAAACGGCCCCGCACAGGACCCGTCCCCCCGGACGCCAAGTCACTGCACGGGGCCTTCACACCCCCCTCGATTGCAGCGCGAACGCTCGCGCCGCAGGGACGCGCCGGCGCGGGCACGCCGACGCACGCTGGATCTCCTGGATGTCACCCCGCCGCGGCGGGGAAAAAACGAGGGGCCCCGGGCTGGGGCCCCTCAACACTCGCCCCCGGCCACGCCGAACTCGGGGGTACGTCGCGGGACTACGAGTCAATCGACGTAGACACCGGCGGCGAGCTCGTCCTGGGCTCCGACCGATTGCCGCTGTGGCCGGTAGCCTCACTGTCGCGGCCGCGACCGCGACCGTGCCCAGACTCCATCGCACCATCCGTGCCAACGCCGAAGTGTCCGAGATCACTCATCATCCCCTCCAGCGCCGGCCCTCTCAGGTCGTTCTTACCGGTCATTCCTACCGATTCGGCACCCCCGGCCGCCCCGCGCCTCACGGCGCGAGCGTCGTGTGGCCGATGACGTGGAGCTCGACGCGCCGGTTCCGCGCCCGCCCCTCGGTCGTCCCGTTCGAGTCCACAGGCCGCGTCTCGCCGTAGCCCTCGTACTCGAGCCGCGTCTTCGCGACGCCGTGGTCCACGACGTAGTTGAGCACCGCGAGCGCCCGCTTCTGCGACAGCAGGAGGTTCGTGTCGTCGTCGCCGTAGTCGTCGGTGTGCCCCTCGATGCGCACCCGCACCGTCGGCTGCTGCTCGAGCGACGCCACGATGTCGTCGAGGATCGGGAACGACTCCGCGAGCAGCTCGTCCGACCCGCTCCGGAAGCGGATGTCGTAGAAGACGATCGGCGTCGCGTCCTCGAAGACGTAGGCCGGGCGCACGTCCGGGCAGCCGTCCTCGTCCATGAAGCCGTTCTTCGTCTCCGGGTCGACCGGGCACTTGTCCGCGTCGTCGAGGATCCCGTCCGCGTCGTTGTCGATGTCCGGGCACCCGTCGGCGTCGTCGAAGCCGTCGATGTCCTCGGCCCGGTTCGGGCACTTGTCGGCCGCGTCCGCGACGCCGTCGCCGTCGTTGTCCCCCTCCGGGCAGCCGTCTTGATCCGACACCCCGTCGAAGTCCTCGGCCTCGCGCGGGCACTGGTCGACCGCGTCCGCGATCCCGTCCCCGTCGTCGTCGGCGTCCGGGCAGCCGTCGCCGTCCTCGAAGCCGTCCCGGTCCTCCGGCACGTCCGGGCAGCGGTCGTCCCCGTCGGCGACCGAGTCCCCGTCGCGGTCCCCGCCGCGCGACGACCACGCGAGCGCGGCCACCACGCGCACGTCGCTGTTCCCGACGTCCTCGCCGAAGCTCGTCCCGACCGCCGCCGTCAGCTCGAACCCGCCGAGCCGCGACTCGACGCCCCCGAGGAGCCCCACCGGGCTCGCGTCCTCCGCGCCGACCTCCGCCCCGAGCGACGCGAAGAGCGCGAGCCCCTCGCCGAGCACCCGCGTGCGCACCATCAGGTCCGCGCCCAGCACCGACCCGACCTTCCCGCCCGGCACCGTCCGCGTCGGCCGATACTCGGGCGACAGGTTCGCCGCCACGAGCACCGGCCCCGCCTCGAGGTCCACGATGAGCCGCCCGCCGACGGCCACCGCCCCCTGCCCCTGGAGGTCGTCCTCGTCGCCCGTCGGGAAGCTCCCGAAGACGCTCGCCGCGAAGCCGATCGCCGCCTCGCGCCGCGACAGGAACGTGAGCTGCGCCTCGGCGTACACGTCGCCCACCCCCTGGCCGGAGATCGCGTCCGGGCCGCTCGAGAACTCGCTCCCCACCGTCGCCGCCGCGATGATCGGCAGCTGCACGCGGAGCTCGAGGTCCTCGGTCACGCCGACCGCCGCGTGCAGGACGAGCGTGTCCGCGCCCTCGACGACCGGCAGGTGCCGCGTCTGCCCGCCCGCGTCCTGGTAGGCGAGCCGCGCCACGTCCCCCTGGTGCACGTACGCGAGCCCGAACCCGACCTCGAGCGCCGACAGCGTCGTCGTCGTCGTCGCGCCGAGCCCCTCCGTCAGGAGGCCGCGCGCCCGGTAGCCCGTGAGATCCGTCGTCGGGCTCGCGTCGGCCGCGCCCGCGGTGACCGTCATCACGGCCACCGCGAGCGCCCCAGCGCGAGCACCGCGCAAGTAGCCTCCCGTCGCGTTCGGGACCGGCATAGCGCCATCGGCGTCGTTGGTCGTCGTCGACGTGCTATCAGCACGCCTCCTCCTCCCGCCTAGCCGCTGACGCCACGCCGGCACCGACCGCTCGGTCCGGCTACTCGCGCGGTGCTCTTCGAGGACGACGCGCGTGTGCGGGCGCCGCGCGGTCCTCGAGGAGCGGCGGCGAAGCCACATGAGCGCGAGCAATGCAGGGCCGAGCAGCGCCCCGCCCAGCGGCGCGCCGCCGCCTCCACACCCGGACCCGACGAGCTCGGCCCCCCGCGGCCGCCGGTGCCCAGGGTAATCGTCGGCGTCCACCGGCGACGTGTCCGCCACGATCTCCGCCCCGTCGAGGACGCCGTCCCCGTCGGTGTCGTCGTCGAGCGGATCCGACCCGATGATCGCCTCCTCGTCATCCGACAGCCCGTCGCCGTCGTCGTCGCCGTCGCACGCGTCGCCGAGCCCGTCCCCGTCGGTGTCGACCTGGTCCGGATCCGCCACGAGCGGGCAGTCGTCCGCCGACCCGAGGACCCCGTCGTCGTCGGGATCCACGTCGCACGCGTCGCCGATCCCGTCCCCGTCGGTGTCCACGTGGGTCGCCTCCCCGTCGGCGAGCGGCAGGAGCGGGCACGGGTCCGCCGCGTCCGCGAGCCCGTCGTCGTCGTCGTCGTCGTCGCACGCGTCGCCCATCCCGTCCGCGTCGGTGTCGCGCTGGATCGCGTTGATCGCGAACGGGCAGTTGTCGACGCCGTTCTCGATGCCGTCCCCGTCGAGGTCGCCGTCGCACGCGTCGCCGCGCCCGTCGCGATCCGTGTCGGTCTGCGCCGCGTTCGGGACGAGCGGGCAGTTGTCCTCGGCGTCCGGCACGTCGTCGTCGTCGTCGTCCGCGTCGCACACGTCGCCCGTGCCGTCGTGGTCGGTGTCGACCCGGCTCGGATCGAAGCCGTACGGGCAGTCGTCCGCGTCGTTCGGGATCCCGTCGCCGTCCGCGTCGCTGTCGCAGACGTCGCCCGCGCCGTCCCCGTCGCGGTCGACCTGCTCCGGGTTCGGCACCCGCTGGCAGTTGTCCTCGGCGTCCGGCACGTCGTCGCCGTCGTCGTCGTCGTCGCACGCGTCGCCGATCCCGTCGCTGTCGGTGTCGCGCTGGTTCGCGTTCGCGACGAGCGGGCAGTTGTCGACGGCGTCCTCCACCCCGTCGTTCTCGTCGTCCGGGTCGCACGCGTCGCCGATCTTGTCGCCGTCGAGGTCCGCCTGCAGCACGTCCGCCACCCGCGGGCAGTCGTCCGCCACGTCCGGCACGCCGTCCGCGTCGTCGTCGGGGTCGCACGCGTCGCCGAGCCCGTCGTCGTCGAGGTCCTCCTGCCCGGGATCCTTCACCCGCGGGCAGACGTCGTCCGCATCCGGCACCGTGTCGCCGTCCACGTCGTCGTCGCACGCGTCGCCGAGCCCGTCGCCGTCGAGATCCTCCTGCCCCGGGTTGTAGACCGCGACGCAGTTGTCCTCCTCGTCCGGCACCTCGTCGACGTCCGCGTCGCTGTCGCTGTCGCACGCGTCACCGAGCCCGTCGTGGTCGGTGTCGTCCTGGCCCGGATTCGCCGTCGAGCGGCAGTTGTCGTCGCACCCCGTCGTCTGGTGGTCCGCGCAGCGCACGTCGCCAGCGACCCCCGAGCCGTCCCCGTCGTCGAGGATCCCGTCGTTGTCGCGGTCGGGGTCGCACGCGTCGCCGAGCCCGTCCGTGTCGGTGTCCTTCTGCCCCGGGTTCGCGACGAGCGGGCAGTTGTCGTCCCCGTCCGGCACGCCGTCGTCGTCGTCGTCGCCGTCGCAGGCGTCGCCGACGAGGTCCTGGTCGGTGTCCGTCTGGTCCGCGTTGGGCACGGTCGGGCAGTTGTCGTCCCCGTCGAGCTGCCCGTCCTCGTCGTCGTCGGGGTCGCACGCGTCGCCGAGCTCGTCCGCGTCCGACGAGAGCTGGTCCGGGTTGGGCGTCAGCGGGCAGTTGTCGCTCTCGTCGTCGACCCCGTCGCCGTCGTCGTCGCCGTCGCAGGCGTCGCCGAGCCCGTCGGTGTCCGCGTCGCGCTGGTGCGGGTTCGCGACACCCGGGCAGTTGTCCTGCGTGTCGACCACCAGGTCGCCGTCCGCGTCGACGTCGCACGCGTCGCCGATGCCGTCGTGGTCGAGGTCGCGCTGGTCGGTGTCGGGCACGAAGCGGCAGTCGTCGTCCTCGTCGAGGACGCCGTCGTTGTCGTCGTCCGGATCGCACGCGTCGCCGAGCGGGTCGCCGTCGTTGTTCGCCTGGTTCGCGTTCGCCACGAGCGGGCAGTTGTCCGCGCCGTCGAGCCGGCCGTCGTTGTCGTCGTCGGGGTCGCAGGCGTCACCCTTGCGATCGCCGTCGGAGTCGCGCTGGTCCGGGTTCGGGACGCCCGGGCACGTGTCGCTCGCGTCCGGCACGCCGTCCCCGTCGGAGTCGCCCGAGTCGCACGCGTCGCCGAAGCCGTTGCCGTTCGAGTCCGCCTGCGACGGGTTCGCCACGTCCGGGCAGTTGTCGCTCGCGTTCGGCCGTCCGTCCCCGTCGCGGTCGTCGTCGCAGACGTCGCCGAGCGCGTCCCCGTCGAGGTTCGCCTGGTCCGCGTTGGGCGTGAACGGGCAGTTGTCGCTCGCGTCGAGGACCTGGTCGTCGTCGTCGTCCGGGTCGCACGCGTCGCCGCGCCCGTCGTGGTCGTGGTCGGCCTGGTCGGCGTTCGCGACGAGCGGGCAGTTGTCGGTCGTGTCCGGCCGGTTGTCGTTGTCGTCGTCGTCGTCGCAGGCGTCGCCGAGCGCGTCGCCCTCGTGGTTCGCCTGGTCCGGGTTCGGGACGCGCGGGCAGTTGTCGTTGGTGTCGAGGATCCCGTCGTCGTCGTCGTCGCCCTCGCAGGCGTCGCCGATGCCGTCGTGGTCGGTGTCGCGCTGGTCCTCGTTCGGCTCGAGCGGGCAGTTGTCCTGCGCGTCGCGGACGCCGTCGTCGTCGTCGTCCGAGTCGCAGGCGTCGCCCTGCCCGTCCCCGTCGTTGTTCGCCTGATCCGGGTTGTAGGTGAGCAGGCAGTTGTCGCCGCCGCAGATCCCGTCACCGTCGAGATCCAGCTCGAGGAACCCGCAGTTGCCCGCGAGCGCCGGTGAGGCCGCCCCGCCCAGGACGACCAGAAACGTGGCGCAAGCCACCATGGCAGTTCGCATCGTCGTACCCCATCGAACATTGACTTGACTGCGATGGGACGGCGCCAGAGCACGTCGCGTGCCACGCGGCGCGACCCGCCTCCCAGGCCGGCCCGCGCCTTCCCGGCGGCGCGTCGACCGATCGGCATCGGTCATATCTACCGGTCATTTCGACCGATCCGACGGCGCCGTCCCGCAGCCACGACGCGCAGGACCGGCCCACGGTGCGCGTGCGCGCGCGTGGCACGGGGGTTGCTCTGCCGCCTCGACTCGCCCTCTCCTCTCGACGCTCCGGAGCCGACCGCATGACGATGACCCGCGACTACGTGGCCGTGAGCCCCTTGCCCGCCATCGACGGCGTGGCGCGCACGATCCCGACGCCCCCGGGCGCCTTCCGCCTCGGCCTCTCCGGGGTCCTCGAGCTCGTGCCCGAGGCCGCGCCACGCCTCGGGCGCGTCATCGACACCTATCCGGAGCTCATCCGGCTCGTGCGCTACGAGATCGGCCGCCTCTCCTTCCGCGTCGCCGAGGTCCCGATGACCGCCGCCGAGTGGCTGCCGCTCATCCGCGCGCTCGCGCTCTGCGCGGACCTCGCCTTCGACGGGCGCTTCGTCCTGACCGGCCCGGACGGGCTCCGCACGGTGCTCCTCGCGAGCGGCGAGCCGCCGCACCCGGTGAAGCGCCGCACGGACCGCTTCGCAACGAGCCTCCACGCGAAGCTCGCGGGCCGCACGAAGGAGACGACGCGCCGCCCGCGCGCCGCGTTCGCGCTCGAGGAGTGACTACGGTGCGCAAGCGGGCGGCCACGAGGGCCGCCCCTACGGGTGAGCGACGGCGTCGCCGAGGGTGCGCAAGCGGGCGGCCACGAGGGCCGCCCCTACGGGTGAGCGACGGCGGCTCCGGAGGTTCGCCATCGGGCGGCCACGAGGGCCGCCCCTACCTGGTGCGCGACGGCGTCGCCGAGGTGCGCATCGGGCGGCCACGAGGGCCGCCCCTACCTGGTGCGCGACGGCGGCCGACGGTGCGCCATCGGGCGGCCACGAGGCCGCCCCTACCGGGTGCGCGACGGCGGCTCCGAGGGTGCGCCATCGGGCGGCCACGAGGGCCGCCCCTACCTGGTGCGCGACGGCGTCGCCGACGGCGCGCCATCCGGGCGGCCACGACGGGCCGCCCCTACGGGTGCGTGCGCGACGGCGTCGCCGACGGTGCGCCATCGGCGGCCACGAGGGCCGCCCCGCCCCTACGGGTGAGCGACGGCGGCGCCGAGGTGCGCCATCGGGCGGCCACGAGGGCCGCCCCCGCCATACGGGTGAGCGACGGCGGCTCCGGAGGTGCGCCATCGGGCGGCCACGAGGGCGCCCCTACGGGTGAGCGACGCCCGGAGGTGCGCCATCGGGCGGCCACGAGGGCCGCCCCTACGGGTGCGCGACGACGGCGGCTCCGGAGGTGTGCCATCGGCGGCCACGAGGCCGCCCCTACGGGGTGCGCGACGGCGGCTCCGGAGGTGTGCGATCGGGCGGCCACGAGGGCCGCCCCTACGGGTGCGCGACGGCGGCTCCGGAGGTGCGCCATCGGCGGCCACGAGGCCGCCCCTACGGGTGACGACGGCGGCTCCGGAGGTGCGCCATCGGGCGGCCACGAGGGCCGCCCCTACGCGGCGGCTCCGGAGGTGCGCCATCGGGCGGCCACGAGGGCCGCCCCTACGGGTGAAGCGACGGCGGCTCCGGAGGTGTCGCCATCGGGCGGCCACGAGGCCGCCCCTACGGGCGAATGACGGCGGCTCCGGAGGTGTGCCAAGCGGGCGGCCACGAGGGCCGCCCCTACGGGTGAATGACGACGGCGGCTCCGGAGGTGTGCAAGCGGGCGGCCACGAGGCCGCCCCTACGGGTGCGCGACGGCGGCACCGAGGGTGCGCAAGCGGGCGGCCACGAGGGCCGCCCCTACGGGTGCGCGACGGCGTCTCCGGAGGTGCGCCATCGGGCGGCACGAGGGCCGCCCCTACCTCGTTCGCGCGATGGCCGCGTCGAGGTCCGCGAGCGACGCCGGGCAGAAGCCGAGGTCGGGCTCGCCGCCGCCCTGGAAGCGCTGCCCGACGATGTCGACCGCCTTCGTGCCGTCGATCTGCCAGTACATGAGGCAGTCCGGGTCGACGTCGTGGGCGCCGTGCGCGTCGTCCTGGTGGTCATCGACCATCGGCGTGCCGTTGTTCACGAGCCCGAAGAGGTGGCCGAGCTCGTGCAGGAACACGGTCGCCTCGACGCGCGCGCAGATCCGGTCGCGGATGAGCGGGAAGAGCGCGAGCACGCTCGAGCTCGCGCAGCCCGAGGTGATGCTGTCCTTGAACATCACCATGAAGCTCCCGCCGTAGGCGAAGCCGAGCACGCGCGACGAGCCGCTGTCGTCCTCGTAGCTGCCGTCCACGTAGAGCACGTGGATCGACGCCGAGCCCGCCGGGACCGCGAGGTTCCGGTAGGCGCGCCCGACCGTGTCGAGCTCGGCGAAGGTGTGCACCACCCCGCCCGAGGTCGGGAGCGTCTCGTCCGTGACGAAGTCGACGCCGCCCGGCTTGTCGAGGTGCCCGTCCGCGATCATCGCGTCGAGCGCGGCCTCGAGGTCCGTCAGCGCCTGTGACGCCGGGCCCTTGCCGGTCATCTGGTCGATCTCCACCTGGATCCGCCCATACTTCGCCGCCGTCACCATGTCGGCCGCGCCGAAGTCGCTCGGCGGGCCGTCGACGTTGTCCGGCACGTCGAGGTAGCCGACGTCGGCCGTCTGCGCGCCGCCGCCGCCGTCGTCGCCGCAGGCGGGCGCGAGGGAGGCGAGCGCGAGCGCGGTGAGGGCCATGGCTGGGAGGGCCGCGCGGGACACGTTCATGGGCTCATCCTGTCGGTGGTGCGGCCCCGCCCCCGGCCGCCGCGACGCGCCGCTCGACGCGCTCCACGATGGCGGCGACGAAGTCGCGTTGGGCGAAGCGGCCGGCGTCGAGCAGGCCGCCCGTGCTGAAGACGTTCACCTCGATGATCTTCTCCCCGATGAGGTCGAGCCCCACGAGGAAGAGGCCGTCGCGGGCGAGGCGCGGGCCGATCGACGCGGCCGCCGCGAGGTGACCGGGCCCGACGACGCCGGGGGCCGCGCTCGCGCCGACGTGCACGTTGCTCCGGAAGTCGCGCGGGCCGGGCACGCGGCGGACCCCCGCGACGACGCCGTCGACCACGAGCGGCTCGCCGTCGACGAGCACGAGGCGGAGGTCGCCGTGGACGGCGTCCGGGAGGTACTCCTGCGCGATGATGACGCCGCCCCGGGCGAGCACGTCGACGATCTGCGCGAGGTTCTCGGTCTGCCCCGGGAGGAGGCGGAAGACGTCCTGCCCGCGCGTGCCGGACGCGGGCTTCAGGACGGCGCCCGTCGGGCAGGCCGCGACGAAGTCGCGCACGCGCTCGAGGTCGCGCGTCGCGACCATGCGCGGGCGGTGCTCGGCGGGGATCTCCGCGAGGTAGAGCTTGCTCGCGGCGCGCCGGAGGCCGACCGGGTCGTTCAGCACGACGACGCCGCGCTCGGCGACGCGCGCCGCGAGCTCGAGCCCCATGTCGTGCGCCCAGACGCGCTCGTGGTCGCGCCCCGGGCTCGTGCGCCAGAGGACGACGTCCATCGCGTCGAGCTCCACACGGACGGGCGCGGCGGCGCGGAGGGCGTCCAGATCGGCGCCCGGGGCGAGGCGCCGGCCGACGGCCGAGACGCGGCCGCCCTCGTCGAGCTCGAGGTCCGAGACCGAGACCAGCGCGACGTCGTGCCCGCGCGCCGCGGCCGCCGCGGAGAGGAGCCACGTGGTCTGGCCCGCGGTCACCTCGGCGAGGCGGTTCACGACGACGCAGCAGCGCATCACGGCTCGCCGCCCTCGTCCTCGGAGTCCCCGCCGGTCGCGGGCCCGATGAGCGCGTCGTCGGGCCTCGCCACGATCCCGAGGTGCGCGATGCGCGCGCCCGTCGGGCCCACCGGGTTCACGCTGCGCCCCACGATGACGCCGTCCTCGGGGGCGTGGAACTCGCGCACGAGCCCGCCGAAGATGTCGCGGAGCTGGGCGATGACCTCGCCCTGGACGACGCGATCGGTCACCTGCGGGAGCACCTCGAGGAGCCCGCCGTGGTCGGTGTAGAGCCAGTGCGAGCGCGAGCAGAGGATGGGGTCGGGGCCGGGGGCGACGGCGCGCTTCGGGAGCATCCCCATGTCGGCGAGGCAGGAGCGCACGCCGACGAGGGTCGAGCGGATGTAGTGCGGCTGGAAGCGCTGCGGGTCGCCGATCTCGACGGTGATGGCGGGGATCCCGAGCTCGGCGGCGGTGCCGCGGAGCGTGCGGTCCGACGGCGGGTTGTGGACGATGATCTCGGGGCGGAGCGCGTAGGCCATGTTCGCCGTGACGTCGTCGCGCATGTTCGCGCGCACGTAGAGCGAGTTCGCGCGGCCGAAGCTCGCCGTGTGGAGATCGATGAGGCGCGTGAAGCGGCTCACGATGCGCTCGACGAGGCGGTAGGCGTAGACCTGCGAGGAGTTGCCGTTCGGGCGCCCCGGGAAGAGGTGGTTGAGGTCGCTCCCGTCGTCGAAGGCGCGCTGGTGGAGCATGAGGCCCGGCACGTTCATCGCGGCGACGGCGACGACCGTGCCGCGCAGGACCTTGCAGTCGAGCTGCTCGAAGAGGCGGTGGATGACGGGGATCCCGTTGAGCTCGTTGCCGTGGAGGGCCGCGGTGAGCCCGAGGACGGGGCCGGGGCGCTTGCCGCGCGCGACGAGCACCGGGACCTGCAGGGGGCGGCCGAGGCTGTCGTGCACGAGATCGACGAGGACGTTGAGCTTCGTGTCGGTGGGGAGCGCGTCGGGGTCGAGGTGATCGGTGCGGAGGGCGTTGTGGAAGCCGGCGGTCAGCATTTGTCGAGGATCTCCTGCACCAGCGCCTCGTCCGGGTTCATCGAGGCGAACACGCGCGGGCGGAACGCGCCCTTCTGGTTGACGAGCTGCGTCGCCATGCGGTCGATGGCCGTGATGGCGAGCACGGTCTGCACGTAGCCCTCGATGAGGTCGTCGACGCCGACGCCGAGCTTGTTGAAGTCGCGGCTGTCCATGAGGCGGAGGCGCGCGGTCTCCGTGTCCCAGCCGCCGTCGTCGGCCTTGACGCTGAGGTTCGTGCCGAGCATCGCCCACGAGTCGGTGTCGGGGGTGATCTCCTCGGTCAGCGGGGCGCGGGCGCGGCGCGCGTAGAGGGCGATGGGGAAGAAGCCGCCGGGGCCGGCGCCGACCATGAAGCGGAGGTCGGAGACGTAGATGCGGCCGTGGCGATCGGGCACCGTGCCGATGTGGTAGAGGCGCCCGTCGCGCCCGAGCGAGGACCAGCGGCTGTTGCCGACGAGCGCCTGCACGATGAAGCGGTCGTAGCGGTGCGCGAGGGACATGAAGGCGTCGAGCTCGCGCGGGCTCGTGATGGTGTAGACCCCCTGCCCGGCGTTCGAGTAGGGGTTCTTCACGACGGCGACGCCGCCCATGCGCTCGACCCAGAGCGGCACGTCGCCGCGCGCGACGTCCCAGATGGTCTCCGGGACGGCGATGCGGAGACCGGTCGCGCGCAGGCTCCCGTTCATGAGGTCGTAGGCCTTCGCGGCGAGGGCCTTGTTGCGGCCGCCGGCGAGGCAGACGAGCACCGGGTTGAAGATGAGGGTCTTCGTGACGGGCGGGATCCGGTTCCACGGGCGCTGCGTGACGTAGCGGAAGGCGGCGCGGATGGGCTCCCAGGGCTCGTCGACGCGGGTGCGGACGTAGAGGACGCCGTCGTCGAAGCGGGCGAGCGGCTCCTTGGCGCCGTCCATGAAGGGCACGAGGGCGACGGGCTCGCCCGTGAGGTCGGCGAGGGTCGCGGCGTAGCCCGTGTTCTCCATCGGGTTCTTGTCGTAGAGCACGGCGAGGCCGCCGGCCGGGAGCGCGCGCTTCTTCATCGCGGGGAGGAACGCGCGCTCGAGGAGGGCGCGGTAGCCGGCCTGCCCCTCGGGATCGTCGCGCACGGGCATCGACTTCTGGCCCGACGGGCACGAGTTCGTCTCGACGACGACGACCTTCCGGACGCCGGTCTCGGTGGTGGCGAGGAAGAGGTCGGCGCCGCCCCAGCGGAAGTGGCGCGGGGGCTCGAGGAGGAGGGCGCGGAGGGCCTCGCGGTCGACGTTCGGGCGGAGGTGGACGTAGCGGTTGATGATGCGGTCGTGGCCGAGCCCGATGAAGTCGTTGACCAGCGGGTGGAGCTGCGCGTTGAGGACGCGCGGGTAGAAGTGGCGGTCCGGCTCGAAGGAGCCCGTCTGGACCCAGCCGCTGGGCATCTTCTCGCTCATGGGTCGGCCTTGGTGCGGGGGGCCTCGGCGCGGGAGGCGGCGACGCGCGGGAGGGCGAGGCCGACGGTGGTGTGGCCGGGGCGGGTGGCGATCCGCAGGGCGCCGCCGTGGTCCTCGAGGATCCGGAGCGCGAGGGCGAGGCCGAGGCCGGTGCCCTCGCCCTCGGGCTTCGTGGTGAAGAAGGGCTCGCAGACGCGCGCGAGGTAGGCGCGCGGGATCCCGGCGCCCTGGTCGTGGACGCGGAGGACGAGGTGGGCGGGCTCCTCGACGACGTCGACGCGGACGGCGGTGTTGGGCGGGGCGGCCTGCACGGCGTTCAGCATGACGTTCATGATGGCCTGCGAGAGCTCGGAGCGCACGGCCGGGACGACCGCGGCGCCGGGGGACAGCGCGATGTCGACGGCGACGCCGGCCTTGGCGGCGGTGGGCGACAGCAGCATGCGGCAGGACTCGACGGCGGCGTGGAGGTCGACGGCGACGACGTCGCCCGCGCCGGGGTGGGCGTGCATGAGGAGGGACTGCACGGTGCGCTCGATGCGCTCGAGGGCGTCGCGGATGGTGTCGAAGTAGTGGGCGCGGCGCTCGGCGGGGACGGTGTCCTCCTCGATGGCGCGGACGCAGGCCATGACGCCGGCGAGGGGGTTGTTGATCTCGTGGGCGACGGCGGAGGCGAGGAGGCCGAGGGTCGAGAGGCGCTCGGTGTGGACGAGGTCGGCGTGGCGCTCGGCGAGGCGGCGGTTCGGGCCGTCGAGGCGCGGGGAGACGGCGTCGGCGTCGACGGAGAGCGCGGCGGCCTCGGGGAGGTCGTCGGCGTCGATGGTGACGTGGGGTGGGCGGCCGGCGGCGTCGCGCTCGGTCATGGGGCTGGTCCCTTCCGGGCGGGCGCGCGCGGCGCCCGGGTCCGGGGGAGCGTAGCGCGGACCGCGGCTCGTGGGTAGGGGGGGCCCCCGGAGCGCGCGGCCAGACATTGACACTCCGAGAAGTCACACGAATCCTGTGTGCGATGAACCTGACCATCACCCTCGACGAAGATCTGCTGAATCGGGCGCGAGCGGTCGCGCGGTCGCGCGGCATGAGCCTCCAGGCGTTGCTGCGTGAGCAGCTCGAGCGGCTCGTGGGGCAACCGTCCCTCGACGATCTCGCGACCGAGCTCGAGTCTCGTTGGGGGTCGGCTAGAGCCCTGAGTGAACGCCTGCCGAGGCGCGCGGACATCTACGACGAGCTGCTCGATCGCGACGGCCGGCGTGGCTGACCGGACGTTCATCGACACGAACGTTCTCGTGTACGCCGACGATGCGTCGGGCAGAAAAGGCGAGCAGGCCCGCACCGTGCTCTCGGCGACGATTCGCGCGGGCACGGCCGTGATCTCAACCCAGGTTCTGCAAGAGTACTACGCTGTGGCGACCCGCAAGCGAGGCGTCGACCTCGCATTCGCGCGCACCAACGTCGCGCTCTACGCCCGACTCGACGTCATCGGCATCGACGCGGCGATGGTGCTCGCGGCCATCGACCTCCATGGACGCCACGGGCTCTCGATCTGGGACGCCCTGATCGTCAGGGCCGCCGTCGTCGGGGGTTGCAGGCGGCTGCTGAGCGAAGACCTCAACGCAGGCCAGGTCATCGAGGGCGTTCGCGTCGAGAATCCGTTCGCCTGAAGACGGAGCTCTCAATCAGTCCTCGGCGCGACCGTCGCCCGCGGGCTTGAGGCCGTGGGTGCGGAGCTTCTCCCAGAGGTTCTTCCGCGAGATCCCGAGCTTCTCGGCCGTGCGCGTGCGGTTGCCACCGAACGCGTCGAGCGCGCGCTGGAGGTACTCGCGCTCGAACTCGCGGAGCGCCGTCGCGAGCGGCTGGATCCCGCCGTCGAGGGGGAGCGAGGCGTCGTCGGGGTCGACGTCGGCGAGCTCGTCGGGGAGGTGGTGCGCGTCGATCTCCCCGCCGCCCGCGAGCACGCAGGCGTGGTGGATGGCGTGCTCGAGCTCGCGCACGTTCCCGGGCCACGCGTGGTGGAGGAGCACCGCCCACGCGCGCGGCGTGAGCCCCGTGATGCGGCGCTCCGCCGAGAAGCGCCCGAGGAAGTGCTCGACGAGCACCGGGATGTCGCCGCGCCGCTCGCGGAGCGGCGGGAGGCGCACGTCGAGCACGCGCAGCCGGTAGTAGAGGTCCTCGCGGAAGCGGTGGTCCGCGACGAGCTGCTTCAGCGGCTGGTGGGTGGCCGAGATGATGCGGACGTTGACCTTCACGGTCTCGTTGCTGCCGAGCGGCTGGAAGGCCCCCTCCTGGAGCACCCGCAGGAGCTTCACCTGCGCCTGCGGCGGGATCTCGGCGACCTCGTCGAGGAAGAGCGTGCCGCCGTCCGCCACGCGGAAGCGCCCGTCGCGCTTCTTGAAGGCGCCCGTGAAGGCGCCGCGCTCGTGCCCGAAGAGCTCGGCCTCGAGGAGCGTCTCGGGGAACGCCGCGCAGTTCACCGTGACGAGGGGCCGCCCCGCGCGCGGTGAGCGCTCGTGGAGCGCGCGCGCCACGAGCTCCTTGCCGGTGCCGCTCTCGCCCGTGATGAGGACGGGCGCGTCGGAGCCCGCGAGCGTCTCGACGCGCTCGAAGAGGCGCTGCATGACCGTCGAGCGGCCGACCATGGCGCCCGGGCCGGCGCCGCCCGCCGAGAGGAGCGCGCTCTTCACGCGCCGGAGCTCACGCGCGAGCTCGCGCTGCTCCTCGACGCGGACGAGCTCGTGGAGGAGGCGCTCGAGGTCGAAGGGCTTGGTCAGGTAGTCGACGGCGCCGTTCCGGAGGGCCTGCACGGCGTCCGGGACCGACCCCTGCCCCGTGATGAGGATGACGTCGGTGCCCGGCGCCTCCCTCCGGAGGTGCTCGAAGATCCGCATCCCGCCGACCTTCGGGAGCAGGAGGTCGCAGATGACCACGTCGTAGACGCGCTCGGCGAGGCGCTCCATCGCGCGCGCCCCGTCGGACGCGACCTCCACGCGGTGCCCAGCGGCGGCGAGCTTGTCGCCCACGACGAGGCGCAGCGTGGGCTCGTCGTCGACGAGCAGGATGTCGAGGGGCATGCGCGCGCTCTCCGCGGGGCGGGTCCCGGCGAACGGTGTGGACGAGGCCGGAGCTTAGCAGCGTCGCCGGGCGAGGTCGCCGCCATTCTGCGCGGCGGCGCGGGTGCTCTTCCGGGGCGCGCCCGCCCCGTGCTATCGGACGCCACATGGGCAAGAACGACGGTGACGACGACCTCGACGGGATCCGCTCCGGCTGGGGCAAGCGCCTCTGGTCCACGAGCAAGGTGGCCGGGAACGCCCTCCGCCTCGCGGCGCGCGGCGTGCGCGGGGCGAAGCCCTCGGAGACCGACAACGCCATCGGCGAGAGCCTCGCGCGCGAGCTCGACTCGATGAAGGGCCTCGCGATGAAGGTCGGGCAGATCCTGTCCTACTTCGACGGCGTCCTCCCCGAGGGCACCCACGCCGCGCTGCGCCCGCTCCAGCAGGGGGCGCGCGCCGTGGCCTTCGACACCATGGGCGCCGTGGTCGAGGCCGAGCTCGGCGCGCCCGTCGGCGAGCTGTTCGAGGCGTTCGACACGACGCCGGTGGCGTCGGCGTCGATAGGCCAGGTGTACCGCGCGAAGCTCGACGGCGCCGACGTCGCCGTGAAGGTGCAGTACCCGGAGGTCGCGCGGACCCTCGCCGCCGACGCGAAGCGCCTCCGCGGGCTCTCGCGCCTCGCGAGCGTCGCGACCGCGGTCGACGGGCCCGCGCTCGTCGACGAGCTCGCGGCGCGGCTCGGCGAGGAGTGCGACTACGAGCGCGAGGCCGAGCACCTGCGGCGCTTCCGCGCGGCGTTCGCGCACGTCCCCGAGGCGCACGTGCCGGCGCCGGTCGCGGCGCGCACGAGCGCCCGCGTGCTCACGACCGAGTGGTGCCCGGGGGCGAGCTTCTACGAGTTCGAGGCGGCCGCGCCACAGGCGCGGAAGGACGAGGTCGGCCTCCTGCTCGCGCGCTTCGCGTACGAGTCGCTCTACCGGCGCGCGGCGCTGAACGCCGACCCGCACCCCGGGAACTACCTCTTTCCGGACGATGGGCCGGTCGTCTTCCTCGACTTCGGCTGCGTCCGCTACTTCGAGGCCGACTTCCTCGCGGCCGAGCGGGCTTTGACGCGCTGCGTCATCGACGACCGGAAGGACCGCTTCCGCGACGCGCTGCTCGCGACGGGGATGGTGGCGAAGCCGAAGGGCTTCGACTTCGACTCGCACTGGGCGCTCCTGCGGCACCAGCTCGCGCCCTACTCGGCGCCGCGGTTCCGCTTCGACTTCGAGTACATCCGCGGCGGCGTCGGGATGACGGGGCCGTCGAACCCGAACCTCCGGAAGCTCGCGATCCCGCCGGCGTGGATCTGGCTCCAGCGGCAGCAGTGGGGCCTCCACGCGGTGCTCGCGCGGCTCGGCGCCGAGGGGCCCTTCGCGGACGTGCTCCGGGCCGCGCTCGACGCGCCGCCGGAGCCGCTCGTCGCGTTCGGGTGACACCTCGGCGCCTCGGCGGTGTTCGACGAGAGCACCACGCCCCGAGGAGGTCCCCCCATGTCGCCCAGGCGCCCGCTCTTCGCCCTCGCCCTCGCCCTCGCCGCCCCGCTCGCGCTCGCGCCCGCGGCGTGCGACCTCCGCATCGACACCGACGACGGCTCGGTCGACCTCCACGTCGGCCCGTGGGAGCCGTTCGACGCCGTGCGCGTGACCGGTGACGCCGCCGTCGAGGTGCACGTCGACCCCTTCCTCGCGCGGCCGACGGTCAGCGTCAGCGGCGCCGCCAGGGAGGGCGACGCCGGGATCGTGACCGCGCTCCACGGCGGCACGCTCGAGATCACGGGCGGGACGCCCGCGGGGGTCGTGGTCGTCGTGGAGGTGCCGCGCCTCGCGGCCGTGACGGTGGTCGGCGGCGGGGACGTCGGCGTCTACGAGGTCTTCGACGACCGCCTCGACCTCGAGCTCGTGGGCTCCGGGACGATCGCGGCCGAGGGGGCCGTGCGCGCGCTCGGCGTCACCGCCCGCGGCGACGGCGTCGTCGACGCCTCGCGGCTCCGCGCGCGGACCATCGACGTCGACGCCCGCGGCGGCGCGCTCGCGACCGTCTGCGCGAGCGGCGACGTCGACGCCATCGCGCGCGACGGCGCGGTCATCGTCCGCGCCTGCGAGTGACGCCGCGCCCGGCTACTTCGCCTGGCCGCCGCCCTGCCCGCCCGCGACGGGGTCCTCCTCGTCGGCGCTGACGCAGCCCTCGAGCGTGCTCGCCGCCGCCCCGTCGTACTCGTGGCAGAAGCGGCGCGGGGTGTCGCTCGGCGTGTACTCGGTCGTGACGCCGCCGACGTGGTCGAGCGGGTTCAGGCGGCAGACGAGGTCGCCCTGCGCGTCGGTCAGCGGCACGGCGTAGCGGAGGAAGGGCCACGTCCCGTCCGGCGTCCAGCCGTTCGTGATCTCGCCGGCCGTGGCGGCCGTACCCTCGAGCTCGACGCGGCAGTCGGCGACGGTCGGGTCGAACGCGAGCGTCATGTTCCAGTAGAGCTTGTTGCAGGACGCGCCCGCGCACTGGAGCTGCTCCTCCCCCCGATACACGGCGTAGTCGTAGACGATGTCGTTCGGGTCGGGATCGCCGCCGTTCGGGCGGTACCCGAGGCCCGCGACCGTCGGGTCGAGGCGCGTCATCTGGTAGGCACCGCCGAGCCCAGGGACGGCGCCCGGCGGGAGCGCGAGCAGGTCGCCGGCGGCGGTCGGGCCGGCCGCGCTCGCGTCGAAGGCGACGAGGTCCTCGAGCTCGATGGAGCCGCCGGCCGGGGAGTTGTCGAGGATCCCGAAGAACTGCCCGCAGTTGGGGGCGTGCGCGACGTCATCGTCGCCGCGTCCGCTCGTGTTCGTGGCGTCGACACCCGCGTCCGGGTCGACGAGCAGCATCTCGACCGCGTCCGTGACGGCGCTCGGGACCTTCCAGACGACGGCGTGGTAGCCGCCGAGCTCGTCCTGGAAGGAGCCCGCGAGGAGCGGCAGGCCGGCGCCTGCGATGAAGCCGTTCGCGTTGACGCCCAGGGCGCCTCCCGGCGCGGGGAGCCAGGCCGCGGGGAGCGAGCCGTCGCCCGCGAGCTCGGCGATGAACGGCCAGTAGGCCGACAGGTCCTCGCGCCAAGCCACGCCGTGGACGAGGTCCGTCCCGGGGATCCCGGCGAGCGGGGTCGGCGCCTGGTCGAAGAGGGTGAAGGGGCCGAAGAAGTCGACGCTGCCGTCCGCGCCGAAGCGCAACACCTTCAGCGCGCCGTCGTCCGCGCTCCTCATCGCGAGGACGCCGTTCGTCAGGTCCGTGGTGCCCGCGAGCTGGTAGCGCCCGCCCGTCACGCCGGGGAAGTCGAACGAGGACGCCGTCCAACCGCCCGCGCCGTAGGTGAAGCGGAGGGTCGTCGGGGCGGTGAACTGGTCCCCGCGGTTCCAGAGGACGCTCCCGTCGGGGAGCGCGACGACGTTGCCGAAGTCGAAGGTCGGGAGCCCCGGGAAGGGCTCGAAGACCGAGACGCTGGCGCCGCCCGCCGCGACGCGCCAGGCGCCGTAGACGGGCGAGAAGTTGCTGTCGCTGCAGAACCCGGCGGCGACGTTCGCGCGGTGGGACCGGACCTGGCAGTTGGTGAGATCGCCCGAGGGCGCGAAGGTGCTCGGCCCCGTGTAGCCGGTGGCGGTGGGGGCGAAGACGGCGAGCTGCCTGTCGTTGGCGGTGTCGTAGTAGTCGTGCCAGAGGGCGCCGTCGTCGTCGATGGTCATGGTCCCGCCGAAGGTGGTGCCCGGCACGGGGAGCGCGTCGCTGATGGCCCAGGAGGTGCCGTCGAAGGCCCACGTCGTGAGGTGCGGGTCGACCGGGTCCTGCTCGACGAAGTCCATGGTGAGGCCGACGACGTGGGTGTCGTCGCGGCGGATCATCGGCGACGCGGAGGTGTTCACGCCGCTTGGGAGCAGGGACGCGACGCGCGCCTCGCCAGGCGCGCCGGTCCAGACGACGCCGAGGATCGAGGCGAGGTCGTCGGAGCCGATGGAGAGATCGACCAGGACGCTGGCGAGGACGGAGCCGTCGGGGGTGCAGGTGTAGGCGAACGGCTCGATGCCGGCGTCGATGGGCTCTCCCGGCTCGCCGCAGGACACGCGCACGTCGGTCATGTGGAGCGTGCTCCCCGTGTCGCCGGCGCCGCCGGTACAGGCGAAGCCGACGACGGCGTTGGCGATGGGCGCGCCGTCCGGGCCCTTCATGAGGGTGATCGGCTCCTCGCCGGCCTCGTCGTAGGTGCAGTCGAGCTTCGCCGAGCAGAAGATGTCGCCGAAGTCGACCGCGATGTCGAAGAAGCCCTGGTTCGCGGCGCGCGCGATGGTGAGCGAGAAGTCGGCGGCCGAGTCGGCGTTCGCGTCGCAGGTGATGGGGCGCAAGCAGCCGCCGCCACCGTTCGGCGAGTACCCGCACGGGTTCTGCCACTGTCCGAGCGGCGTCCCGTCGGCGGCGTAGAGGCCGTCGACCCAGAGCGTGACGGTGTTCTCGGCGTACGAGGCGTCGCAGGGGCCGACGTACGCGATCCCGCCGCCAGCGCCGTCGCCGTAGGCCGTCGAGCAGATGGCGCCGGTGTCGCCGGCCGCCTGGGTGAGCGTCGGCGAGCCCTGCGACCACACCGTCCCCGCCGGCGTCGTGACGGCGAGGTCGTAGCAGACGTAGCCCACGCCGGCGAGATCGAGGGGGGCGGCCGAGATGGCGACGCGCGAGCCGACGTCCGCGTCCGAGGGGGCGTCGCCGCCGGCGCACGCGGCGACGAGGATTGCGAGCGACAGGGAGAAAGCGGCGCCGAGCCTCTTGGGGCTGGTCATGGGACCTCCGGCTGGAGTCGACCGCTGGAGCGGTCGGAGCTGTAACGGTGTGTCACAGACACTATCCCGAACGTTCGATACCTTGCTAACGACGGCTCGCCACGCGCCCTCGAGAGTCGGTCACCGGTCGCCGAGATCGGCGCGCGCGCGTCCGCCCGTCGAGGGGCGGAGCGGGTCCTCGTGGGTGGCGCGACGAGAATCTCGGCAGGCGCCGCGCCGTGAGGGTCGGCGAACCCGGAGTCGCTGGCCGTCCGGATCGCGTGGCCCTGGCGGTCGCGCTATCAGCAGCTCAGGCGTCGGGCGCGTCCTGGCCGTCCTCGTCGGCGATGGCCGTCCACGCGGCGAGGACGACCTCCTTGAGGTCGGCCCCCTCGTAGCGCGCGGGCGCGTCGCCGTCGGTCTCGAGCACGTACTTCCCGTCGCGCCCCTTCTCGAGGCGGAAGCCGAGCGAGAGCCCGTCGACCTCGGCGAGCGCGGCCGCCATGCTCGGCGCCTTGCCCTTGCGCTTCGCCTTCGCGAGGCGCTTCGCCTCGTCGACGACGGCCTCCTCGCCGAGCGCCACGAGCGCCTCCTGCTCCTCGGGCGCGAGCGTCGCGACGCGCGCGGCCTGCGTCATCGTGACGGCGCCCCGCTCGACGACGTCCACGAGCCCCGGCACCGCCTGGTCGAGGAGCCGCCGCCCCTTCGCGATGCGCGCCGGCGACACGTTCACGAGCGCCGCCGCCGCCTGCCGCGCGCGCCGCTCGATGGCCCGATCGACCGCGGCCTCCTGCACCGGCGGGAGCTCGTGGTGGCCGCCGTCCTCGGGAGGCTCCTCGGCGCTCGGGTCGTCGCGACCAGGCTCGTCGCCCGGCGGCGGGTCGACGAGCGCGACGCGGGCGCTCTCGCGGGCCGCCCGCTCCGCGAGGAGCTGCTCGGCGCGCGCGCCCACGACGGCCCGCTGGTCCTCGGTGAGGTGGCGGCGGTGGAAGTTGAGGGAGAGGACCCAGCGCACGGGATCGTCGCCCGTCCACTCGACGATGACGGGGTCGACGCCGGCGAGGTTGCAGGCGCGCAGGCGGTTCCGCCCGTCGAGGACCTTGCCCTCCCAGAGCACGACCGGCTGCTGCTGCCCATGCCGCTGGATGTCCTCGGCCATCTCGGCGATCGCCGCGTGGGGCATCATCGGGAGCAGGGCGCACGCGGGGTGCACCTCGTAGCCGCAGACCGTCTCACCCATCGCGCGTCCTCCTCGTCGGAGGGGCGCTCTAGCACGTCGCACGGCCGCTCGGAAGCGACAAACCGGCGGCCCCGGGGTGAGGCACGATGCCCCACCCCGAGGCGACCTGGGTCAGCCCCGGCGCCGTGTCGCGCCGGGGGAGAAAGGTCGAGCTGCGCGCGTGTCAGTTCTGCCGGACGCCGATGACGCCGCACGCGAGGCGCCCACCCGCCGCGCCGATCGGCGGCTGCGTGTGGTCGTTGCCCTTCTCGTGGATGATGATCGCGCGGCCGAGGATGCTGTACTGGCCGGTGAGCGAGGCGTCCTTGATGGTCGCCTCGAGCGAGGCCTTCCCGTCGGCGTCGGCGTCGAGCTCACCGAGATCCCCGGTGATGTGGTCGACGTGGTCCTGGTCGAGGGAGCTGCCGCGGAAGTTGAAGTGCGTCCCGGCGGACTTGCCGTCGGCGCCGGTGCAGTCGCCCCAGACGTGCACGTGGAAGGCGTGCTTGCCCGGCGGGAGGCCCTCGATCTCGGCGCTCAGCTTGACGCCGCCCTCGTCGGCGGCCTCGAGCTCGATGACGCCCATGGCCTTGCTGTCAGCGGTGGGGCGCATGACGGCGACCGCCTTCTTCACGGGCTCGGAGTCGTCCTTGCCGGGATCGGAGCGGAAGTAGGTCTTCGGGTCGTCCGCGGCCGCCGGGGCCATGTCGCCGTGCTCGTGCATCGGCTCGCCGGCGGTCGCGTCGGGGGCCGGCTCGGCGCCGGGCTCCGCGGTCGTCGGGGTCGTCTCGCCGGTCGGGGCCGTGGGCTCACCGGGGGCGACAGCCGGGGTCGTCTCGGCGCTCGGCTCGACGGTGGCGGGGGTGGGGCTCTCGGGGGCCTTCTTGCCGCAGGCCGTGAACGACAGGCCGAGGGCGAGGAAGGGGATGGCGATGGCTCTCATTGGCGTCCTCCTGAGTGGTGCCGCGCTTCGTCTATCAAGGTTCGTGCCGCTCGCGTTGTCCACCCCGGAGACGAAAAGGGCGGAGACGCCCAGGTCCCCGCGATCCTCGCGCTACCAGCCGCCGTGCTCCTCGCGGAGCTTCGACTTCAGGAACTTCCCGGTCGAGGTGCGCGGGATCTGGTGCATCGCGACGAAGCGATCGGGGAGCCAGAACTTCGGGAAGCGCGTCGCGAGGTGCGCGCGGAGCTCGTCGTCGCTCGCGCGGCGGCCGTCCTTGAACACGACGGCCGCGACGGGGCGCTCGCCCCACTTCTCGTCCCGCGCCGCGAAGACGGCCGCCTCGAGCACCGCCGGGTGGCTCATGAGCGCGTTCTCGAGCGCGACCGACGAGATCCACTCGCCGCCCGACTTCACGACGTCCTTCGCGCGGTCGGTGATCCGCACGTAGCCTTCGCGATCGATGGTCACGACGTCGCCCGTCTTGAACCAGCCGTCGGCGGTCCAGCGGTCCTCGCCCTCGTCTCCGACGTAGCTGTCCGCGACCCAGGGGCCGCGCGTCTCGAGCTCGCCCATCGTGGCGCCGTCCCACGGCAGCGGTGGGCCGTCGTCCTCGCCTTTGTGGCGGATCTCCACGAACGGCACGGGCGCCCCCTGCGACGCGAGCACCTCGAGCTGCGCCGCCGCGTCCGCCGCGCGGAGATGCGGCTTCAGGTGGGCGACCGTCCCGAGCGGGTTCAGCTCGGTCATCCCCCAGGCGTGCGTGATGATGATCCCGTGCCGCTCGCGGAAGCCGGCGATCATCGCCGCCGGCGCGGCCGAGCCGCCGATGATGGTCGTCCGCACGCGCGAGAGGTCGTGCTTGCCGGGCTCCTCGTCGAGGAGCGCGAGCAGCCCGAGCCAGATCGTCGGGACGCCGGCCGCGACCGTCACCTTCTCCTTCACCATGAGGTCGCGGACCGAGGCGGCGTCGAGGTGCGGCCCCGGGAAGACGAGGCTCGCGCCCGTCAGGAGCGCCGTGTACGGGAGCCCCCAGGCGGCCGCGTGGAACATCGGCACGACCGGCAGGACGACGTCGTCGTCCTTGAGCCCGAGCGTGTCCGCCATCGCCGAGACGAGGCTGTGCAGCACGGTCGACCGGTGGCTGTAGACGACGCCCTTCGGGTTCCCCGTGGTGCCCGAGGTGTAGCAGATCATGGCGGCGGCGTTCTCGTCGAGGTCCGGCCACGGGTAGGGCACGGGCGGCGCCTGCGCGAGCAGGGTCTCGTAGTCCCGGTGCCCGCCGCTCGTGTCGACCGGGCCGCTGTCGCCCACGACGATGACGTGGCGCAGCGACGGCACCTGCGCCGCGAACTGCGCGAAGAGCGGGAGCAGGCTCCGGTCGACGAGGATGACCTCGTCGTTCGCGTGCCGCGCGATGTAGGCGAGGTCGTTCGGGTGCAGGCGCAGGTTCAGCGTGTGCACGACCGCGCCCATGCACGGCACGGCGACGTAGGCCTCGAGGTGCGCCTCGTGGTTCCAGCAGAGCGTCGCGACGCGGGTCCCGGCCGTGACGCCGAGCGCGGCGAGGGCGTGCGCGAGGCGCGAGGCGCGGGCGCCGATGTCGGCGTAGGTGCGGCGGACGCGGGTCTTGTCGGGGCGCTGCGAGACGACCGTCGCGCGCCCGTGGATGGTCGCGGCGCGCTCGAGGAGGTGCGTGATGAGCAGCGGGCGGTGCATCATGCGGCCGAGGGTCGGGGCGTGCGTGGACATGGCGTGACGGCTCCTTCGCGCGCGTGGCGCCGGCGGGACCTTCGTGCGTTAGCCCATCCGCGGCCCGACGTCATGACGCGTGGCGTGACGCGACGCGTCACGGGGGCGCGCACGGCGGCCTGCAGCGCGCGTCCTCGGCGGGCCGCCCGGTTCCTCCCCGCGCCGAGCGAGTTCTTCCTCGGGACGCCCCCCGTATTCCAGTGGCGGCGGGGCCTCTGCGTGAACGATGTTCACAGCCCTCTGGAACACACGAGGAGGAGCCTGTGGACGACGTGACGACGCGATGGGGGAGATCCGGCCGCGCGGCCGCGACGCTGATGGTGTTCATGGTGGGGGGCGCGCTCGCCGCCTGCGACGGCGGCGGGAGCGGCTCACCCTCGGACGTGGGCGCGCCCGACGCGACGGACGCCGCGGCCGACGGGTCGGTCACGCCCGACGGGACCGCCGCGGCCGACGCCGACGCGGCCGACGCCGACGAGGACAGGGCGGCGGACACCGCGGAGCCCGCGTCGCTCGCCGGCTCCTACCTCGTGATCGACAACGAGCTCGCCGACGACGAGGGGCTCGTGATCTTCGGCTTCTTCGCGCCCGAGGGCTTCGTCGCGCCCGAGGGCTGGCTCGCGCCGACTGGGCTCGACGCGCCTGCGGAGGCGACGTGCACCCTCACGGCCGTGATGCCGCAGGGCCTCGGCGTCGTCGGCGCGGACGCCGGCCGGATCACAGTGGCCGGGAGCGGACACGAGTGCCGCGTCGACGGCCCGGACGGCGACTACGTGGCGGTCTGCGGGGCCGGCCGCTTCTTCGCGCCAGGCGACGCCGCGACGATCGCCGGGGCCGGCGGCGCCGACGTCGACCCGTTCCACATCGACCTCTTCTGGCTCCCCGCGGCGCGCACGCCCTCCGTGACGGGCCTCGACTTCAGCCGCGACGAGGCGATCGTCGCGACCTGGGAGCCCGCGCCGGAGGACGGCCTCTTCGTGTCGCTCGCGGTCTTCGTCCGGGACGAGGCGGGGACGACGACGATGCTGCGCTGCGACGCGCCCGACGCGGCCGGGACGTTCACCGTGCCCGCGGCGCTGCGCGCGGAGCTCGCCGCGTCGCCGCGGTGGTGTGCGTCCTGCGGGCAGGCGGTCGTCTGGCGGGAGCGCCGCGTCGCGACGTCCGTCGGCGCGCGCGAGCTCGCGCTGCAGCTCCGCGACAGCTCGCGCTTGCCCGTCGTGGCGCCGGTCACTCGAGCGCGATGACGCGCCACCCCGTCGGGCCGCCGCCCGCGAGGGCGCGCTTCCCGTCTGGGAGGATGGCGACCTCGAAGGCGCGCTCGCCGCCGAGGTCGAACGTGCGCTCGATGGCCCCGCGCGCGATGTCGACGACGTGCAGCTGGCCTATCCGGCCGACGACGAGCCGGTCGCCGCGGCACGCGACCGTGTCCGGCTGCGGGTTCGCGAGGAACGGGGCGCGACCGGGGATCGGGGCGCCCGTGGCGGCGTCGCGGGGGGTCCAGCCGCCGCGATAGGTGTAGGTGAGGAGCTCCGCCCCACAGAGCGCGACGCGGTCGGCGGCCACGCCGGCGAGGAGTGCCGTGGGCGCGGCGTCTCCCGAGGCGCGCCAGACGCTGCTGCCGCCGGACTCGACGAGCGCGACCAGGGCGCCGCCCGGGCCGACCGCGAACATGGGCGTCCCGCGCGCGAAGGGCACGACGGCGGGCTCGGCCCGAACGCGCGCGAGGACCGGCCCGAAGGCGCCCCTCGCGTAGAGGCCGTCGAGCACGAAGGCGCGCGCCGCCGGGACCCAGCGCGGCAGGAGGTTCGTCGTCTTCCCGAGGTCGAGGCGCCGCCCCTCGGAGCGCGCGCACGTCGCGAGGTCGAGGCGGTCGACGCGCAGGCGGTTCTGGACGCCGGGCTCGGCGCCGAGGAGCCACACGGCGTCCTCGCCGTCGAAGCCGACCGCGACCGCGCGGGCGGCGCCGTGATCGCAGAGGACACGCCCGTCGGCGACCTCGATGACGGCGAGGTCGCCGAGCGCTCCGGCGGCCGCCGCGCGCGCGCCGCTCGGCGAGAGCGCGATGGGGCCGCGGGCGCCCGGGAGCGCCTCCCAGGGGAGCCCGTCCGCGGTCCACGTGCCGCGCCGGGACGGGGCCATCGCGAGGACCTCGACGCGGTCGGCGTCGAGGAGGCCGAGCCCGACGATCTCGCCGTCGTAGGGGGCCTCGCGCAGCACCTCCCCGGTCGACGCGACGGCGAGCGCGAGGCGCGGCGAGCGGTCGGGGCGGTTCGGGCAGGCGTAGACGACGCGGTCGAGGCCGAGGTCGGTGACGGCGCGCAGGGCGGCGCACGGCGGCGCGAGCGGCGGGGGTGCCGGGCGGTCGGGCGGCACGATAGCGGTGAGGACCTTGTCGCCCCAGGCCCAGAGGCCCGCGTCCTCCTGCGCCGCGGCGTCCCAGTGACGCCCGCCCGCGACGGCGGCGACCGCGTCCGCGCCCCGCCGGACGGCGTAGACGCCGTAGGGGTTGTCGATCCAGAAGTCGCCGGGCGCGCCGTCCTGCGCGGGCGCGAGCGCCGTCGGCCAGGTGGGGAGCTCGATGCCGCCGCGCTCGTCGCCCCGCGACGGCGGGGACGGGAGGTCGCCGATCACGACGTCGGTGACGGGCTCGCCGTCGCTCGCGCGCGCGACGACGACGCGCTCGCCGCGGTCCGGCTCGCGGCCGAGCGCCGCGACGAAGGCGCCGTCGGGGGAGAAGGCGACGAAGCGCGGGGCGAACGGGAGCGCGCGCTTCCAGCGCGGCGCGCGGCCCGGGAGCGCGAGGAGCGTGAGCCCGCGCGGCGTCCTGGCGGCGAGCGCGGCGCGGTCGGGCGCGACGGCGAGCGCCGTCCACGGCGGGGCGCCGAGGGGCGTCGCGCGCAGCGGCTCGGGCTTCGGGTACGTCGGCTGGGGCGGGGTCGCCGGCTCGCCGTCGGGCGAGGGCGACGGTGTGGGCGCGGTCTCCGCGGTGGGCGGGCGCTCGTGGGGCGACTCGGCGCGGCAGCCGGCGAGCGCGAGCGCGACGAGCGCGGCGGCGGCGAGCGAGGGGCGGCGGGGCATCTCGGGACCTCCTCGGGGTGGCGGCTCCACGGTAGGCCGAGGACCGCGCGAGGGGAACCGCGGCGGGCGCGATGGGCGCGAGCTCGATCAGAGCTCGTAGCGGCTCGACGGGCCGCGGCCGCGCTCTCGGTACACCACGCGCCGCCGCGTCGGCGCCCAAAAAGGCGAAGGCCGCCATCGCTGGCGGCCTCCGTCGACCTCGCTCAGCGCGAGGTCAGGTCACATCGGGACCGAGATCACTTCGGCATCTGCGCCTTCATGTCCTCGCCGGCCTTCTTCATGGCCTCGCCGGCCTCGTCCATGCCGGCTTTGGCGCCCTCCATGCCCTCCTTCACGGCGTCGCCGGCCGCGCCCATCTCCTTCGCGGCGTCGTCGACGGCCTTGCCGGCCTCGTCGAGCGCCTTCTGGGCGTCGTCCATCGCCTTGCCGGCCTCCTCGAGGCCGTCCTTCGCCGCGTCGACCGCGCCCTCCATCGCGCCCTCGGGCGTGCCCTCGTCCGCCCCGCCGACACCCGGCTTGTCGCCGCCGGCGCCGCCGAGGAGCCCGAGCTGGCCCATCATCTCCATGCCGTTCCCGTACGCCGTGTAGTAGGCGATCTTGCCGTCCTTCATCTGCACGAAGTCGAGGCTGTGGGTCGTGATCTTCTGGTCGTTCGCCTCGACGCCCGGCATGCCGCCCTTGTACGTCGCCGTGCTGGTCGACCAGGTGATGACCCAGTCCGCCACGGACACCGTGACCTCCGGCGTGCCCTTCCAGTCGGGGAACATGTTGAACATGGCGGTCTTCATGAACTCGGTGTTCGCCGCCTTGCCCTCGAGCTTCATCCCCATGTTCTGGTCGACGTAGGTGAAGTCGTCCGTGAAGTACTTCTCGACCGCGTTGTCGAGGTTGTCCTTCGTGAAGTCCGCCAAGAACGCCTGGTAGGTCTTGACGTTCTCCTCGTTCGCCTCGCCGCGGATGATCTGCGCGTCACCCTCGGGGGCGGCGACGAGCTTCATCTCGCCGGCCGCGGCCGGCATCGGGATGAGGCCGAGCTGCCCCATCATCGTCGCCGTGTCGATGAAGGCGTCGATGCGGTCGCACTTGCCCTCGGCGTTGTAGTGGAACGCGAGCGAGCCCGCGAGGCCCATCGCCTTGTTCGTGGGCTCCATGCCCATGAACGCCGCCGAGTTCGTGCCCGTGAACACGCCCTCGGTGATGACCCAGTCCTTCGCGTCGAACACGCGGGTCAGCGTGTACTTGCGGTCCGGGAAGCCCTGGAGGAGACCCTTCTCCATCTCGAGGAACTTCGCCGTGTCGAGCTTGCCCTCGGGGTCGCCCACCGAGTTGTGGACGAAGCCGTCGGCGAGGTTCGTGAACGCCTCGTCGATCTTGCCCTCGTTCCAGAGGCCGATGGCCTTCTGGACGTCCGCGACGTGATCGGCGGCCGCGGCCTCGTCGACCTTGGCCGTCTCGTCGACCTTGGCCTCGTCGACCTTGGCCGTCTCGTCGACCTTGGCCTCGTCGACCTTGGCGGCCTCGTCGGTCTTGGCCTCGTCGGTCTTCGCGGCCTCGTCGGTCTTGGCCGGCTCGGTGTTCTCGACCTTCGCAGGCTCGGGCTGCGGCGTCTCCTTCTTGCCACAGGCGCCGATGACGAGCCCGAGGCTCAGAAGGATGGGGACGAGCAAACGCATGGTATCCTCCCAGATTTTTCTTTCGCGACGGCCACTTGCAGATCGAACCGGCACACCGACGCGGCGCGCTCCCTGGGTCGAAATGGCTGTCACGTGGGCGGACACTAGGCAGGTTGTAAAAAAATCGCAATCCTGGGGTGCGAAAAGCATTTCACACCCCCTGACACCGCTGTCAGCGCGGCCCTCCGCGCCGACGTCAGGGCGCCTCGAGCCACGCCCGGACGCGGCCCGGGAGGGCGGCGACGCGCGCGCGGTCGGTGGCCGGGAGCGGGAGCGCGCTCTTCGTGGCCCAGAAGACGACGGGCCCGCGCAGGGTGCCGAGGTGCTCCTCGAGGTAGGCCGCGGCCTTCCCGGAGTAGGTCGAGTCGAGGAGGAGCCCGGCGGGGGCGAGCTCGGCGATGGCCTGCACCCCCTCCGGCGTGGGGCGGCCGTAGCCGGCGCCGAGGTAGCTCCCGTCGACCGTCAGCCGCGCGAGCGCCGAGCGCACCGTGAGCCCGAGGCGCGGCCCGCCGAGCGAGCGCAGGAGCCGCGCCGTCGCGACGGCCATCCGCGCCATCCGGAGCGCCGACGTCACCGGCCACGGCGTGACGCGGACGGCGTGGATCCGGGGCAGCCGCCGCAGGAAGCCCGCGCCGAGCGCGCGCGCGAGCGCGGTCCCGACGAGGAGGCCGACCGTGGTGCAGGTGCTGCCGCAGGGGAGCACGATCGCGCCTGGGTCCTCGCCGAGCGCCCGCGCCTGCGCGGCCAGCTCGAGCGCCGCCGACGCGTGGCCGAGCGCGCCGAGCGGGGTCGCGGCGCCCGGCGGCATGACCCAGTCGCGCGCGTCGCGCCGCGCCTTCCACGCGGCCGCGAACGGGAACGCCGCGATCGACCGCAGGAGCTCGACCTCGGCCCCCGTCGACACCGTGGCGATCAGGTTCGCGCGCGCCGTCGCCGACGCGGGCTGCGGCCAGAGCAGGGCCGCCGGCGCGAGGCCCGCCCGCGGCGCCTGCACGACCGTCGCGAGCGCGTGGTTCGAGCCGTACGCCCCGGTCGCCCAGATCCGCCGCTTCCCCGCCGCGAGCGCCGCGCCGAACACGATCTCGAGGGGCCGGATCTTGTTCCCCGCGTAGCCGTCGGCGCTCAGATCCTCGCGCTTGAGCCACACGGTCCGCCCGTAGAGGCGCGTCGGCTCGAGCGGCGACGGCCAGCGCCCGAGCGGCGCGTGCGGGAGGGCCGCGGCGAGGCCGGGGAGCGCGTCGAGGAGCGCCGCCACGCGAGCCCCCCGCCCGTCAGCCGCGGAGGCCGGCGCGCACGACGCGCGCGAGCTTCCAGAGCGACGGCTCCGCCTCGAGGTCGACGAGCCCGCGCGCCACGTCGAGGGCGCGCTTGTGGCCGAGCCACCACGGCGGCTTCGGGAAGGGCCGGAAGGGGCCGCGGACCACGGTCTTCTCGGGGTGATCGAGGAGGAGCGTGTTGTGGACGAAGCCGCGCCCGGACTGGATGTCCGTCGCCGGCTGCCCGGGCGCGCCGCCCCAGGGCGTCGTCGTGAGCGCGTAGGCGAGCCCCGGGAAGTGGTTCACGACGACCGTCCCGTAGCGGAGCCCGTCGATCGCGCGCTCGAGCGCGTCGGCGACGCCCGGCTCGCGGAGCGACGCCGGGTGGATGACGATGGTCGCCGCGAGCGTGCCCCAGAGGCGCTCGTTGCAGAAGCGCGTGGCGGCGTCGAGGAAGGCGACGGGGCCCTCCGCGGGCAGCGCCGTCTCCGCCATCAGCGCGCAGAACGCCTCGCGCTGAAAGCAGATCTCGTCCTCCGCCGCCGGATCCACGCCCGCGACGAGGGTCCACGGGAGCTCCCCCTCGGCGGCGTGCCCGAAGCGCTCGGCCTCCGGGTGGGCCGCGACGAACTCCGCGTGCCGCGCCTCGGCGCCCGGGTACCAGGCGGCGCGCGTCGGGGCGAGCGCGAGCTGCCCGCGCACCGCGTCGAGGAGCGCCACGCGCTGCTCCCAGCGCGCCGACTGCACGATCACGCGGGCGCTGACGCAGTTGAAGCCGGCGTTGTTGGCGAGCGCCGAGGCGATGTTGAGCCCCTGCGCGGCGAGGTCCGCGTCGGTCCAGGGGCCCGGCACCACGACGATCGGCGAGACGTTCCCGAGCTCGCTCGTGATGGGGCGCGG
This sequence comes from Deltaproteobacteria bacterium, assembly GCA_020632715.1. GTDB lineage: Bacteria > Myxococcota_A > UBA9042 > PHBI01 > PHBI01 > JACKFA01. The sequence continues at coordinate 34,103 of JACKFA010000006.1, read as the reverse complement.
GTTCCGCCGCTCGCCGGCCGCCTTCGCGCGCGCCCCCTCGTCGCCCGCCCCGAAGACGATGGCGTCGTGCGTGCGGTCGCTCCCGGTCACGTGGATCCGGTCGATGGCCGGGTGCGCGGCGAGCCACGCCCCCTCGTCGGCCCCGCCGTGCACGACGCGCAGCGCCCCCGCCTCGATGAGCGGCGCGAACGCGCGCTCGACGAAGCGCCCGACGTAGGGGTTCGCCGGGTTCGTCTTCAGGAGCACCACCGCGTTCTCGGCGAAGAGCACGTGCAGCGCGTCCATCGGGCCGATCGAGCTCACGTTGCCGGCGGCGAGCACGAGCGCGACCTCACCCCGGGCCTCGTTCCGCCGCTGCGCGTGGTAGGCGCCCGCCTGCGCGCTCGTGAACCCCTCGAGCGTCACGTCCGGCGCCATCGTGACGTCGGCGGAGTAGCCGGAGAAGAGCACGCGGTCGTAGTTGTCGGCCGGGAAGACCCTCACGACCACGCGCCCCGCGGCGTTCGCGTGGGGTCGCCCCGGCGGGCGCGGCGCGCCGTAGCGGGAGATCTCCCGCAGCGAGCGCGCGAGGAGCCGCAGGTTCCGAAGCACCGCGTAGGGGCCGGCGAGCCACTCCTCGGCCTCGGCCTGCCCGCCGCGGAGCGCGCCCTTCGCGCCGATCGCGTCGTCGACGAGGGCGTTGGCCGCCTCCCACGTCGTCACCCGCGTGCGCTCGAGCAGATCGACCCGGTCGAGGGGGTGGAGCGTGGCCCAGGCGTCCTTCCGGGCGACCAGCGCCCGGAGTGCCGCGTCCATGTCGGCGCGCGACGTCGGCGCCGGCCCCGACGACGCCGTCGCGGAGGCGGTCGCCGGGCCGTGCCCCGGCGGCGCGGGGGCGCCGTCGGTCACCGCGTGAGGGGCCGGTACTTGATCGGGTGCGGGGTGTCGGCGTCCTTGCCGAGGCGACGCTTCCGGTCGGCCTCGTAGGCCTCCCAGTTGCCCTCGAACCAGACGACCTGGCTGTCGCCCTCGAACGCGAGGATGTGGGTCGCGAGGCGGTCGAGGAGCCAGCGGTCGTGCGTCACGAGGACGATGCAGCCGGCGAACTCCGCGATGGCCTCCTCGAGCGACCGCAGCGTGTCGATGTCGAGGTCGTTCGAGGGCTCGTCGAGGAGGATGACGTTGCCGCCCTCGATGAGGAGCTTCGCGAGGTGGACGCGGTTGCGCTCGCCGCCGGAGAGGTCGCCGACGATCTTCTGCTGGTCGGCGCCCTTGAAGTTGAAGAAGCCGCAGTAGGCGCGGGAGTTGACCTGCCGCTTGCCGATCTCGATGACCTCGGCGCCCTGGCTGATCTCCGCCCAGACCGTCTTCGTGTCGTCGAGCGTGGACCGGTCCTGGTTCACGTAGGCGATCTTCACGGTCTCGCCGATCTTGACGTTGCCGCTGTCGGGCGTCTCCTGGCCGACGAACATGCGGAGGAGCGTGGTCTTGCCGGCGCCGTTGGCGCCCACGACCCCGACGATGCCCGCGCGCGGCAGGATGAAGTCGAGGTTCTCGAAGAGGAGCTTGTCGCCGTACGCCTTCGTGATCTTCTGCGCCTCGATGACGGTCGTGCCGAGGCGCGGGCCCGGCGCGATGGCCATCTGGAGCGGCGTGTCGCGCGCGGCCTCCTCGTGGTCGGCCAGGTCCTCGTAGGCGCTGAGGCGGGCCTTGCCCTTGGCCTGGCGCGCCTTCTGGCTCATCCGGATCCACTCGAGCTCGTTCTGGAGGGCCTTCGCGCGCTTGCTCTCGGTCTTCTCCTCGACCGCGAGGCGCGCCGCCTTCGCCTTCAGCCACTCGGAGTAGTTCCCCTCGAAGGGGATCCCGACGCCGCGCTCGAGCTCGAGGATCCAGCGCGTGATGTTGTCGAGGAAGTAGCGGTCGTGCGTGACGATGATCACGAGACCCGGGTACTCTCGGAGGTGGCGCTCGAGCCACGCGACGCTCTCGGCGTCGAGGTGGTTCGTGGGCTCGTCGAGCAGCAGGATCTCGGGGCGCTCGAGGAGCATGCGGGTGAGCGCGACGCGGCGCTTCTCACCGCCCGAGAGGTTCGCCACCTCGCGGTCGCCCGGCGGGCAGCGGAGGGCCTGCATGGCGACCTCGACGCGGTTGTCGAGCTCCCAGCCGTCGGCCGCCTCGATCTCGTCCTGGAGGCGCGCCTGCTCGTCGGAGAGGGCCTCGTAGTCGGCGTCCTCCTCGGCGAACTTGGCCGAGACGGCCTCGTAGCGCTCGAGCAGCTCCTTCACGTGCTTCAGGCCGAGCTCGACGTTGCCCTTGACCGTGTACTTCGGGTCGAGCTCGGGCTCCTGCGCGAGGTAGCCGACGCGGACGCCCGGCTGCAGGATCACCTCGCCGTCGAAGTGCTTGTCGGCGCCGGCGACGATCTTCATGAGCGTCGACTTGCCGGCGCCGTTGGGGCCGACGATGCCGATCTTGGCGTCCTTGAAGAAGGACAGGGAGATGCCCTTCAGGAGCTCCTTGTTGTTGGGGAGCACCTTCCGGATCTTGACGAGGTTCATGACGATGTCTGCCATGGGCGGCGGTATGCCTCAGAATCGAGGCGCGGACAACCGCGAAGATGGGCGCGCGCGGGCGGTCGGTGGACGGCGGCGGCGCGAGCGGGCATGCTCCGACACCGCCCGGACCTGGCGAGAGAGTCGATGGATCGAACCCAACACGAGCGCGTGCCCGTCATCGTCATCGCCGACGACGGCTATGTCGGACAGGACGAGGTCGCGCTCGCCGCGGGCCCCGGCTTCGACGTGGCCGTGGTCGAGGGTGACGTCGCCGCGCTGACCGCCGTGGCAGCGCGCGACACCCCGCTCGTGGTGCTGCCGCAGAACCTCGAGCCGACGCCGGGCGCGGCGCTACTCGCGCGCCTCGCCGCGCAGCCGCCCCCCTTCGTGGGGTTGCTCCTCGTCGACGCCAACGAGATCGCGACCCTCCGCGACTCCGAGCTCGACGGCGTCCACGTGATCGCGACGCGCCCCCTCCGCGACGGCGCCCTGCGGCTCCACCTCCGCGCGGCGGCGGCCACGCGGGCGGCGCTGCGCGCTGCGCGCGACGAGGCGGGCGGGCGGCGGCGGGGCGGGCTCCCGGAGAGCGAGCTCATGCACGCGCTGCGGCACGAGCTGCGCGGGCACACCCAGGGGATCATCGGGCTCTCGGAGCTCCTCCGCGAGCTCGAGGGGCCGAACCTCTCGGAGGAGGGGCGCGAGTGGTGCGAGCGCATCACCGTCGGCGGGGAGCGGCTCGTCCACCTCGTCGACGACCTCGTCGTCTACGTCGACCTCGGGCGGCGGCCGCTCGAGCCGGCGCGCCTCGACGCGCTCGGCGTCGCGGGCGAGGTCATCGGCGCCCTCCGCGAGAGCCGCGGCGCGCGCGCGGCCGACGTCGCCACCGAGGGGCCGGGCTACCGCGTCCACGCCGACCGTCGCGACCTCGAGCTCGCGCTCCGGCACCTCATCGCGAACTCGCTCCGCTTCTCCCTGAAGCCGACCCCGCGGGTGCGCGTGTCGGTCGCCCCGACGGAGGTCGGCGGGCGGGGCGGCTTCGCCGTCACCGTGAGCGACGACGGGCTCGGGCTGACCGCGTCCGCGCAGGCGCGCGTCGCGGGGCTCTTCGAGCGCTCCCACACCCACGTCGAGGGGCTCGAGGTGGGCGGCGGGGTCGGCCTCGCCATCGTCGACTGCGTCGTGCGGCGCCACGGCGGCGCGCTGACCATCGCCTCCGAGCCCGATCGGGGCGCGGCGTTCTCGCTCTTCTTCCCGGACCCATGACGCACCGCGTCATGACCCGGCTGGCCCGCGGGACGGTGGATCTGTCGCGCGCGGCCACGTATAGACCGGGGACATGGCGGTGACGATCAGGGCTGGGATCGGGGCGGCGCGCCGGCGCGCGCGGGCGCTCCTGTGCGGGGTCGTGGCGGTCGCGGCGATCGGCGCCCTGGGCGGCTGCCCGGCGGACGACCCGGGCGGCGGCGGCGACGCGGCGGACGCGGTCACGGACACGGCGACGGCCGAGGACGGCGGCGCGGACACGGTGATCGACACGGCGGACGCGGCCGATACGGGCGCGGTCGACTCGGAGGAGCCGGACGCCGCCGACACGGTGGAGGTCGACACGGTGACGCTGCCGGGCTTCGCGCTCACGTGCGGGGTGGACGGGGACTGTGAGTCGCCGTGCGGTGACGGGCGCTGCGTCGACGGGCGGTGCCGGTACGCGGCGCCGGCGAGCGGCTGCGTCGTGCCGCTCGACATCGCGGAGGCGCCGGATCGCGCGGAGTGCGTCGCGGCGGGGTCCGCGTCGCCGGCGGTGGCGTGCTTGCGCTGCGACCCGCAGATCGTGGCCGAGGGCTACACGGGGCTCCTGCTCGCGCGCGACTTCGACGACGGGCAGCTCGGGCTCACGGTGGAGAAGCTCGCGGACACGCCCGCGACCTGGGCGGTCAGCGCGCGGCGCGCGTCGAGCGCGGGGGGGTTGTCGCTCCACTTCGGGCAGCCGCAGGGCGGCTACGGCGTGGGGGCGCGCGCGGCGGCGCGGGCGACGACGGCGCCGATCGCGGTGCCGGCGGGGGCGACGCCGACGCTCGCGTTCGAGGTGTGGCTCGACACGGAGGAGACGCCGGGCTTCGACCTGATGACGGTGGCGGTCGACCGGGGCGGGGACGCCGAGCCGGTGGTGCTGTGGACGTCGGACGAGCTCGGCGGGACGACGCACGGGGAGTTCCTGCCGGTGACGCTGGATCTCCAGGGGGTCGCGGTCGACGGGATGCAGATCCTCTTCGAGTTCGACACCTTCGACGGGATCATCAACGACTTCGAGGGCGCCTACGTCGACACGCTGCGGGTGACGTCGGGGTGCTGCGGCGGGGAGGCGGACTGCTTCGACGCGAACCCGTGCACGCTCGACCGCTGCGAGGCGGGGGCGTGCAGCCACGAGGAGGTGGCGGGCTGCTGCCTCGACGCGCGCGACTGCGACGACGGGGACGCGTGCACGAAGGACGCCTGCAGCGCGGTCGGCGGGCAGTGCTCGGCGACGCCGATCGCGGGCTGCTGCCACGCGCAGGCGGACTGCGACGACGGCGACCCGTGCACGGAGGACTCGTGCCCGGGGGATGGCGGGACGTGCCGGCACCAGCCGCTCTGCTGCGAGCAGGATCTCGACTGCACGCCGGGGGTGGCGTGCATGGCGGGGGCGTGCGTCGGCGGTCAGTGCCGCTACACGGTGGCGTGCTGCGAGGCGGACGGCGAGTGCGACGACGGCGACGCGTGCACGGCGGACCGCTGCGGCGAGGGCGGCGTGTGCGCGCACGACTTCACGGCGGGGCCGGGGTGTTGTCGGCCGGACGTGCTGACGGAGCGCTTCGACGCGGGGACGCCGGCGGGCTGGACGTTCGACGCGGCGGTGGCGAACATCGGCTGGCACGTGCAGGCGTCGGGGGAGGCGCGGAGCGGGACGAGCACGCTCTACTACGGGCACCCGGCGCTCTTCTACTACGACACGGGCGGGCGGAATCAGGGCTCGGCGACGTCTCAGAGTGTGCGGCTACCGAACGCGGTGGAGGTGTTCCTGACGCTGTCGGCGCTGCTCGACGTGGAGACGGCGGCGGACCGGGACCTCGTGCGGATCGACGCGGTGGTCGGGAACACGGTGGTGCCGCTGTTCTCGAAGGCGGACCTCGCGGTCGGCGCGTGGCAGACGGTCACGAAGGACGTGAGCTTCTTCGCGGGGCAGGTGGTGCGCTTCCGGGTGTCGTTCGACTCGGTGGACGGCCTCCGGAACTCGACGAAGGGCGTGTTCATCGACGACCTGCGCGTGTGGTCGAGCTGCCGGCCGCGGCCGTGCGAGACGAGCCCGTCGTGCACGAGCCCGGCGCCGTGCATCACGGGCCAGTGCGTGCAGGGCGGCTGCGTGTACGGCGGCGGTTGCTAGCTCGAGGTCGACCTGGCGGCCAGGGGTGATCCGAGGGGACAACCACGGAGGCACGGAGGCACGGAGGGTTCAGTGAGATGAGCCGCTCAGCGCCCCGATCGGGCGCTGGCGGTGGTCGCGAGCAGGTCCCCTCCGTGCCCCCTCCGTGCTCCGTGCCTCCGTGTCCGCTCCCGCTCAGCACCAACGTGAACGCCGTTCACGACCGCCGCCTGACCCGCGTCGGCCGCTCCGCCCTCGCCACGCGCGGGCGCGTCGCGCCCTCCGGCCGCGCGACCACCACCTCCGCGACCTCCTGCCGCGGCGCGGACACCGGCGGCGCCTGCCTCCCCACGTCCCCGTCGGGCTGCGGGCGAGGCGCCTCCTGCCTCCCGACCTCGCCGTCGGGCTCCGGGCGCGGCGCCGGCGCGGGCGGCCGCAGCGCCGCCGCGAGCGCCCTCCCCGCGTCCGTCAGGAAGAGGTCGCGCGTCCGCGCCTCGTGCGCCCGGTAGCCGAGCGTCTGCCGCGGCCGCTCCTCGGCCTGGTCGCCGATCGGCCGCAGCCGCACGAGCCCCTGCTTGAAGAGCCGGTGCACGAGCCGCCGGAACGTCACCTCGAACACGCGATCGAGGTTGAATTTCCCGGGGATGTGCGTCGGCGTCAGCTTGTCGCGCGCCTTCCCCATGCGGTACGACACCCGTGACCAGAGCGTCGTGCGAGAGTCCCACTCACCACGCTCCCAGCGCTCCTGCTCCTCCGCGAGCACGAGCAGCAGCTCGCGCTCGGCGGCGCTCGGCTCGTACGGGGCCTCCGACATGCCGGCCGATATAGCCCGCGGCGCCGCCGTTGACAAAGGCGCGCGCTGTGTTTCGCTTGAAGGGTACCCCCTGAGGAGAGACCGCCCGATGATCGCTAGCGAGGTGATGACCCCCACCCCCGTCACGGCCGCTCCCGACGAGACCATCGCCGCGGCCCTCGGGCGCATGGCGGCCAAGGGCTTCCGCCACCTCCCCGTCGTCGACGCCGACGGGCGCTTCCTCGGGATGGTGTCCGACCGCTCCCTGAAGGCGCTCCTCGCCGACGACGCGAAGGCCGAGAAGCAGACGCTCGCCGCCGTCTTGAGCGGCGCCGAGGCCGTCACCGCCTCCCCCTCGACCCCCGTCGCGACCCTCGCCGACCGCATGCTCGCGAACAGCCTCCGCGCGGTGCCCGTCGTCGACGACGCCGGGAGCCTCGTCGGCATCGTCAGCTACGTCGACGTCGTGCGCGCGAGCGACGTCGGCGCGAGCAAGATCGGCCCCGGCCTCGGCGTCGAGAGCGTCCTCGTGCCCATCGGCCCCGACGACCTCGCACTCGACGCGCTCCGCCTCGTCGCGAACCTCTTCGTCGGCGCCGAGATCCACGCCCTCCACGTGCTGGGCGTCCCGACCGGCTTCATCCCGACCTTCCTCGGCGGCGTCGACAGCCCGTCGCGCGCGAGCCAGGCCACCGAGGGCCTCGGCCGGCGCATCGCGGCCCTCGGGCTCGAGCGCGCCCCGAAGCTCGTCGTGCGCCTCGGCGACGCCGCCGACGAGATCGTCGAGTACGCGAAGGACGCCGACATCCGCCTCGTCGTGATGCCGTCGCGCCAGCACCACGGCGTGAAGCGCGTCCTCCTCGGCTCCGTCACCGAGCACGTCACGCGCAACAGCCCCTGCCCGGTGCTCGTGCTCCGCGGGGATCTCCCCGAGACCTGGGCGCGGATCCTGGCGCCCTTCTCGAAGTCCTGACGGCGCAGGGCCCGCGCGCCGCGGGCTCCGCGACCGGTCACCCGTCGATGTCCCAGACCTTCGGCTCGTCGTCGGCCGCCGCCACGACACCGCGAGGGGCCACGGCGGGCTCCGGGCCGTCGAACGGCGCGATGAAGATCTGCTCGTGGAGGGACGCGGCCAGCTCGCGCAGGACGCCGAAGAGCTGCACGAGCGCGATGATCGTGAGGACCAGCATCCCGAGCCCGAGCACCAGCGCGCCCGCCCCGCCGAGGGCCTTCATGACCGACGGCATGCCGCGCAGGAGCTGGAGCGCCGTCACGATCGAGAAGAGCACGATGAGCGAGCGCCCGCCGGCCTCGATGGCCGGCTGCCGCAGCCACGCCCCGACGCGCCGGATCGACGTGAAGAGGAAGATCTGGCCGAGGAACGCCGCGACGGTCGCGTAGCCCGTGACGTCGGGGTCCATGAGGAGCCGCGCGATGTGGCGATCCGAGAGCGCGAGGATGAGCCCGACGATGGCCGCGAGACCCATGATGACCGAGAACACCGCGGCCACGAAGCCCGTCGTCGCGTCGACGGCGCCGCCCGTCCCGAGCGGCTGGCGGCGGTAGCGGGCGAGCCCGATGAACATCATCAGCTCGCCGACGAACGTCGCGCCGCCGACGAGGACCAGCACGATGACGCCGAAGCCGGCGCTGCGAGCGCCCGCCGCGAGGATGCCGAGCAGGATCCCCGCGAACACCGCGAAGACCTTCACGGTGAGCCCGTTGCGGTAGAGGTTCGTGCCCGAGAGGGCCTCCTTCAGCGCCGACTGCTCCTCCACGGAGGCGTAGAACGGCCCCGGCGCGACGTCGCGCACCGCCGACCGCGCGACGATGAGGAGCGCGAGCAGCAGCGCGTCGCGGATGAGCGGGCCGTACTGCCCGAAGATCTCGACGAGATCGCCGCCGAAGACCTTCGGGAACACGCCGACGCCGACCGCGAGCAGGCCCGCGACGGCCACGATCCCCGCGAGCACGGACGCCGCCCCGCGCGTCGCGCCCGGCACCTTCGTCGCGACGCCCACGGCGAGCGCCGCGTAGCCGACCCCGTAGGCGAGCCGCGACACGTCGAAGATGACCCGCAGGTCCCGCCCGAGCTCGAAGATCTCGCCGACGAAGCTCAGCACCGGCGCGAGCGCGATGAACGCGATGCCCACCGTCGCGACGAGCCCGAGCGGCGAGCGCGTCGCCCGCCCCCACGCCGCCGCGCCCGCCGCGAGGCCGATGATGGCCGCGCGCCACACGATCTGCATCAGGTCCCACACGAAGCGGAGGTCGTCGAAGCCCTTCTCGGTGAGCACGAGCACGAGCTGGATCGCGCCCGTGGCGAGCATCGTCGCGGCGAAGAAGGTCAGGATCCCGAGCGCGCGCCGCTCGGCGCGATCTCGGAGGGTGACGTCGGTCATGGCGGCCCCTCGGTCCGGATGTAGGGAGTCGAACGCTCTTATCCCCGCGTCCGGCGAGCGCGTCAATCGCGGCCGCGCGGCCCGCGCGGGGGGCGCGCGCGGCAATTCGAAACCTTTTCGCCGCTCGCGCGTATCCTCGCACCATGGTCGCTCCATTCCGCTCGCGTCTCCTCGCCGCGGCCGCGCTCCTCGCGCTGCTCGCCCCCGCCGGCGCCGCCCGCGCCAAGTCCTGGTGCGCCTACCCCCTCTGGGCCCACGAGTGGGGCGTCCAGGTCTTCGACGGCGGCGGCGCGCCCAAGCCCGGCGGCGGGCTCCCCGCCTGGTTCCACCACGCGACCGCGGGCGGCACGAGCGCGACCCCCGTCCGCGCCCTCCCGCGCGACTCGGGCGAGCGCGACCTGCCCGTCCTCCACTTCTACACCCCGGGCGGCGGCGACGTCGCCGTCGGGCTCGAGGTCGGCTTCGCCCACGGCGCGGCCACCGCCTGGTACCCGGACGTCGACGCCCTGCGCCCGGCCGCCGAGGCCAACTCGAAGGGCGCCGCCACCGCGCGCGAGGCGCTCCTCGCGGCGCGCCAGGTCCCGCCCGGGGAGCGCGCGCCCGGCGTCCTCCCCGCGGACCCCACGCGGCAGCTCGTCTGGGAGCGCCTCGACCTCGCCGCGGCGGCGCCCGCGCCCCCGCGGAAGACCGACGCCGCCTGGGTCCTCGGCGCGCGCGCCCTCGACGGCGCCCTCTGGGCCACGGCCCACGGCGAGAGCGAGCGCTTCGTCTTCTACGAGGCGAAGACCGCCGAGAAGGCGCCGCTCGCGCTCTCGCGCGGGCCGCGCTGGACCGCCGCCCGCCGCGAGCTCGTCCTCGAGAACACCGGCGCCGCCACGCTCCACGACGTGACGCTCGTCCACCGCGAGGGCGGGCGCGCCTTCCTCGTGACGTTCGCGCGCCTCGACAAGGGCGCCCGCGCGACGTTCGTGCTCGACGACTTCGCCGCGGCCGACCCGCGCGCCGCCGCCGAGGCGCAGGCGCGCGCCGCCTGGGTCGACCCCGCGGACCCGAAGCCCGACATGGCCTGGAGCTGGGACTTCGACCACTGCGTCATGATGCGCGACCCGGCCGTCCCCGTGGAGGCCGCCGCGGACCACCGCCTCTACCGCGCCGAGGTCGACCTCGTGCTCGCGACCTGGGGGCCGCGCCTCTACGGCGCCGACGGCACCACCCTCGCCTACCGCGAGGACACCGCCGCCCTCGACGCCGCGATGCCGCTCTCGGTCTACACCGACATGCGCCACTTCGTCGTCCTCCACCGGCTCGGGCTCGGCCTCGTCGAGCACGTCGCCCTCCCCTGACGGCGCCCGCGCCTCGCCCGGAGACCACCCGCCATGCGCTCACCACGCTCGCTGCTCGCCCTCCTCGCCCTCGCCCTCGCCGTGCCGCTCGCGGCGCCGGCCGCGCGCGCCGAGTCGTGGTGCGCCTACCCGCTCTGGGTCCACGAGTGGGGCGTGCACGTCTTCGCGAGCGACGGCGCGCCGGCGAAGGTCGACCCGCTGCCCGGCTACTTCCACAGGCCGTCGCAGCGGCGCGGCGGGGCCCCGGCCGGGCCCGTGCGCGGGCTCCCGGCGGACAACGGCGTGCGCACCCTGCCGGTCGTGCACTTCTACTCGGCGGGGAGCCTGTCCTCGCCGATCCCGGTCGGCCTCGAGGTCGGCTTCCGCGACGGCGCCGCCTCGGCCTGGTTCCCGGAGGTCGACCGCCTCGAGCCGGCGGTGCGCGCGAACGGGCCGGCGGCGGTCGCGGGGCGGCAGGCGCTGCTCGCGGCGCGCGCGGCGCGAGAGGGGAGGTACGACCCGAAGCTCGGCGCGCTCCCGCCGGATCCGACGCGGCAGCTCGTGTGGGACCGGCTCGAGCTGACCCGGGCGCCCGTCGCGAAGCCCGCCGCGAGCGGCGGCGCCGCCTGGGTCGACGAGGTGCGCGGCTTCGGCGACGCGCTCTGGGTCAACGCGCGCGGGGAGTCCGAGCGCTTCGCGTTCTACGAGGCCGACACGGCCGAGAAGACGCCGCTCGCGCTCGGCCGCGGCGACACCTTCGGCCCGGGGCGGCGCCACTACGTGCTCGTGAACCGCGGCGCGCACGCCGTCCACGACGTGCTCTTCGTGCACCGCGAGGCGGGGCGGGTCTACGTGTTCGCGGCGCCGATGATCCCGGCCGGGAAGAGCGCGGGGTTCCTCGTCGAGGACCACCTCGTCGCGCCCGCCGACGTCGAGGCGGCGACCGCGGGGCAGCTCCGGCGCTGGCTCGTCGACCCGAAGACCCCGGCGGCGCCGAAGGACTACCGCTGGGACCACGACGACTGCGTCATGATGCGCGACCCCGCGGTGCCGGTGGAGGCGGCTGCGGGCTATCGCCTCTACGCGAGCGAGGTCGAGGCGATCCTCCACGCCTGGGGCCCGCGCTTCTTCGGACAGGACGGCACGACCGTCGTCTACCGCGAGGACGAGCGCCTGCTCGACGCGGTGATGCCGATCTCGGTCTACACGGACATGTTCAACTTCGTGGTGTTGAACCGGGCCGGGCTCGCGGTCTGGGAGCACGTGGTGCTCCCGTGAGGCCAGCGCTCCTCGCGACGCTCGCGGCGGCAGCCGCGGCGCTCGGCGGCGCCGAGGCGCGCGCCGACATGTGGTGCGCGACGCCGCTCCTCCTCCACGAGTGGGGGGTGCACGTGTTCGGGCCCGACGGGGCGACGGCGACTGGCGCGGACGCCCTGCCCGCCTGGTTCCACACGCCGTCCTCTCGCGCGCGCGTCGGGCCGGGCGGCGCCGTGCGGGGGCTCCCGGCCGACAACGGCGTCCGGAAGCTGCCCGTCGTGCACCTCTACGCCGCGGAGGGGGAGCGCGCGTCGATCCCGGTCGCGCTCGAGGTGGGCTTCGCGCACGGGGCGGCGTCGGCGTGGTACCCGGCGGTCGACACGCTGCGGGCGGCGGCGGTCGCGAACGGCCCCGGCGCGGCCGCGGCGAAGGCGCAGCTCCTCATCGCGCGCGACGCGCGGCTCCGCGGCGCGGCGGCGGGGCTCCTCCCGTCGGACCCGACGCGGCAGCTCGTGTGGGACCGGCTCGACCTCGAGCGGTCGCCGTGGGCCGCGCCGGCGCAGGTCGACGCGGGCTCGTGGGTCGACGCGGCGCGCGACCTCGACGAGGCGCTCTGGGTCAACGGGCGCGGGGAGTCCGAGCGCTTCGTCTTCTACGAGGCCGCGACGACGGAGCGCGTGCCGCTCGCGTTCTTCCGCGGCCGGAACGGGCTCCACCTCCGGAACGACGGGCCGCACGCCGTCCACGACGTGTTCGTCGTGAACCGGGCGCCGCGCGGGCTCGGCGACGTCGTGACGGTGGTCTTCGTCGCGGACCTCGCGGCCGGAGACGCAGCGCCGATCGACCTCGGGGGGCCGGCGCTCTCCCCGGCGGACGCCGCCGCGGCGACGGTCGGGCGGCTCCGCGGGCGCCTCGTGAACCCGCTCTTCCCGGACGCGCGCGCGATCTTCGAGGCGCCGAGCGCGGGCCCCTGCGCGATGGGGCGCGACCCGGCGCTCCCGACGGAGCAGGCGGCGGGCTTCCAGCTCTTCGCGGGCGAGGCGGATCTGCTGCTCTCGGTCTGGGAGAAGCGCTTCTTCGGGGCGTCCGGGGTGACGGTCGTCTACCGCGAGGATCCGGCCGCGCTCGACGCGGCGATGCCGCTCTCGGTCTACACCGACATGCGCCACGTCCCGGTCGTCCACCGCGCCGGGCTCGCGGTCTGGGAGCACGTGCGCCTGCCCTGACGGCGACGGGTTGGGCCCGCGCGCGTCGCGTGGTAGCTCTCGGGCGTGGTCACGCTGGTCATCGCCGAGAAGCCGTCCGTCGCGCGCGACATCGCGCGGGTGCTCGGCGCCAGACAGCGCGGCGAGGGCTACCTCGAGGGGGGCGGCTACCGCGTCGGCTGGGCCGTGGGGCACCTCCTCGAGCTCGCCGAGCCGGAGGACTACGATCCCGCCTGGAAGAGCTGGTCCACGAAGTCCCTCCCGATCGTCCCCGACGCCTTCCGGACGCGCCCGCGGAAGGGCGCCGCGAAGCAGCTCGCCGTCCTCCGCCGCCTCGCCCGCGACCGCGACGTCGAGCACGTCGTGAACGCCTGCGACGCCGGGCGCGAGGGGGAGCTCATCTTCCGCTGGATCTGGGACGCCGTGCGCCCGAGCGGCCGCGGCCCGCGCGAGTCGCGCCTCTGGATAGCCTCGCTCACCGACCGCGCCATCAAGGACGGCTTCGCCCACCTCCGCGCCGCGCGCGACTTCGACCGCCTCGCCGCCGCCGCCCGCTGCCGCGCCGAGGCCGACTGGCTCGTCGGCTTGAACGCCACGCGCGCCATGACCCTCCTCGGGCGCCGCGGCGGCGCGCGCGAGACGCTGCTCTCCGTCGGCCGCGTCCAGACCCCCACCCTCGCGCTCCTGACCGCGCGCGAGGACGCCATCGACGCGTTCGTCCCCGAGCCCTTCTTCCGCGTGAAGGGCCGCTTCGCGCTCAGCGGCGACCGCGAGCTCGAGGCCGGCTGGGTCGACGCCGACGGCAAGGACCGCCTCGACGACCGCGCGCGCGCCACGCACATCGCGGACGCGGTGCGCGGGCGGGTCGGCCGCGTCAGCGACGTCGAGGAGAAGAAGAGCTCGCGCCCGCCGCCGCCGCTCTACGACCTCACGACCCTCCAGAAGGACGCGAACCGCCGCTTCGGCCTCTCCGCGAAGCGCACGCTCGCCGCCGCGCAGGCCCTCTACGAGCAGCACAAGGCGCTCACCTACCCGCGCACCGACTCGCGCTTCCTGACCGCCGACGTCGCGGCGAAGCTCCCGGCCGTCCTCGGCGCCCTCCAGAGCTCGCCCTGGAGCGCCCTCGCGAGCGCCGCGATCGCCGGCGGCCCGCGCCCGACGCGGCGCATCGTGAACCCGGCCGAGGTCGGCGACCACCACGCCATCCTCCCGACCGGGAAGCTCCCGCCGCTCGAGCGCCTCGACGGCGACCAGCGGCGCGTCTACGAGCTCGTTGTGCGCCGCACAATCGCCGTCTTCCTGCCGCACGCGGAGTTCGCCTCTACCAAGGTCGACATCGAGGTCGAGGCCGATGGTGCAGTGCACACGTTTCGGGTCCGGGGGACGACGCGCCTCGTCGAGGGGTGGGAGCTCGCGGAGCCGCCGCCCCCGAAGCGGGCGGCCGAGCAGGCGGCGGACGCGGCGCTCCCGCGGGTCGCCGTCGGGGAGCCCGCGCGGGCCGTCGAGGTCGCGGTCAGCGAGCACACGACGGAGGCGCCGCCGCGCTACAGCGAGGCGACGCTGCTCGCGGCGATGGAGGGCGCCGGGAAGGACCTCGACGACGAGGAGCTCAAGCGCGCGATGAAGGCGTCGGGGCTCGGCACGCCGGCCACCCGCGCCGCGATCATCGAGACGCTGCTCGCGCGGAGCTACGTCGAGCGCGACGGGAAGACCCTCCGCGCGACCGCGCAGGGGCGGCTCCTCGTGAGGGCGATCCCCGTGCCGGCGCTCACGTCCGCGGAGCTCACCGGGCGCTGGGAGGCGGCGCTCACCGACCTCGCCGAGGGGCGCGGCGACGCCGCGGCCTTCATGGCGGAGATCGTCGCGTTCACGACGGAGACCGTGCGGGCGCTCCGCCTCGCGGAGCCACCCGCGATGGCGGCGGCGAAGGCCGAGGACGCCGCCGCGAAGCCGGCCCTCGGGGTGTGCCCCCTCTGCGGGCAGCCGGTGACGGAGGGGCGGAAGGCGTACTCCTGCGCGTCGGGGCGCGCGTGCGACTTCGTGATCTGGAAGACCATCGCCGGGAAGAAGGTGTCGCCGGCGCTCGCGCAGGTGCTCCTCGCGCGGCGGCGCTCGATGGTGCTGAAGGGGTTCAAGTCGAAGGCCGGGAAGCGCTTCCAGGCGGCGCTCGTGCTCGGCGACGACGGCAAGGTCGCGCTCGACTTCGGGCAAGGCCCGAGCGGCGGCGGCGGCGGCGGGACCGACGCGGCCCCCCGGGAGCGGCGGGCGAAGGCGCCGCGGGAGCCACGCGCGCGGGCCCCGAAGGCGCCGCGGGCCCCGAACGCCCCGAAGCCGCCGCCCGATCCGCGCCCCACCTGCCCGAAGTGCGGCCGGGGCCACATCATCGCGGGCCGCCGCGGCTGGGGCTGCGACCGCTTCCGCGAGGGCTGCGACCTCGTCGTCTGGTTCGAGCAGGGCGACGCCGGCTTCCGCGTCCCGGACGACGAGGCCGAGCGCCTCTTCCGGAAGCGGGAGACGCGCCTCATGCCGGGGCTCGTCGAGGGCGCCCGCGCGCGCCTCGTCCTCGACCTCGGCGCCCCAGGGAACGTGCGCGTCGAGCGCGCGAAGAAGCGCGGGGCGTCGTCGTCGTCGCCGAGCGACGGCTGATCACGCCGCGGGCGCCGCGATCACTCCGCGGCGTCGCGCCGGAAGCTCGCCGTCAGCGCGTCGAGGAAGCGGTCGTTCTCCTCGGGGCGCCCGATGGTCACGCGCAGGTGCCGGTCGAGCCCGTACGGCTTCATGGGGCGCGTGATGACGCCGCGCTTCATGAGCTCCTGGTGGAGCTCCGCCGCGTCGCACTGGAAGTCCGCGAGCACGAAGTTCGCCTGGCTCGGCGTCACCCGGAAGCCGAGCTCCTTCAGCGCCCCCGTCACGCGCGCCCGCTCCTTCAGCGTCGCCGCCACCGCCTCCTCCATGTGCGCCTGGTCCGCGAGCGCTGCCCGCGCCCCGGCCTGCGCCAGGTTCGACAGGTTGAAGGGCTCGCGGATCCGGTTCAGGTAGTCCGCGAGCTCCGGCGACGTCACGCCGTACCCGCAGCGCGCCCCCGCGAGCCCGTACGCCTTCGAGAACGTGCGCAGCGCGACCGTCCGCGGCCGCCGCCTCACGAGCGCGAGCGCGTCGGGGTGCGCGGGCGAGTCCACGTACTCGAGGTAGGCCTCGTCGAGCACGACGATGGGCGGGTCCTCTCCGAAGCGCTCGTCGAGCGCCGCCACGAACGCGTCGACCGCCGCCGCCTCGAGGTGCGTCCCGGTCGGGTTGTTCGGGTTCGCGAGGAAGACGACGCGCGTGCGCTCGTCGCAGCGCCCGAGCACCGCGTCGAGGTCGATCCCGAGCCCGTCGTCGACCGGCGCCTCGCGGAACTCCCGCCCCGCCGCGAGCGTCGCGATCTTGTACGCCACGAAGCTCACCGCGCTCGTGACGACGTTGTCGCCCTCGAGCGCGAACGCCCGCACCACGAGCTCGATGAGCTCGTTCGAGCCGTTCCCGAACACGATCCGCCCGGGCTCCACGTCGAGGTGCGCCGCGAGCTCCTGCCGCAGATGGAACGCCGCCCCGTCCGGGTAGAGGTGCACCTCCGCGGCGGCCTCGGCGATGGCCTTCACCGCCGCCGGCGACGGCCCCCAGGCGTTCTCGTTCGACGCGAGCTTCACCGGGTCCTCGACGCCCAGCTCGCGCCGGACCTCGTCGATGGGCTTCCCCGGCTCGTACGGCCGGAGCGAGGCGACCTCGGGAGACACGAGCGAGCGCGACATCGACTACTCCTGCCCCATCTTCTTCTTGAGCTCCGCGAGCGCCGCCGCGGCGTCCGACTTGGCGAGCTCCTTCTTCATCGCGAACTCCTCGGGGTCGCCCGCGATCTCCTTCATCTGCTCGACGAGCTGCGTCGTGCCGGGGCGCATCCCGTAGCCGCCCTTCGCGAGCGCCGCCTCGTGGCGGATCTTCGCCTTCTTCTCCCCCACGAGCTCGAGCTCGCCGAGGAGCAGCGTCTTCTCCGAGCGGAGCGGCGTCACCTCCGCGTTGATCTGGTCGTACGCGGCCTTCGCCTTCAGCACGATCTCGCGCGCCTTCTGGAGCTTCGCCTCGGGCCCGACGAGCTTCTGCTCGACGACCGCGAGCTTCGCCTTCAGCTCCTTCTCCTCGCGCACGTACTCGGCCATCTCGAGCTGGTAGCCCTCATCGAGCTCGGACATCGCTGCCTCCTCGGTCGTCAGGGGATCTGGTCGATGCGCGCGCGCACCCACGCCGCGAGCCGCCCCACGAGGGCCTTCGCGTCCGCGCGCGCGGCGTCGAGGCCCGCGTCGCCGACCGGCGCGCTCGCCTCGAGGTAGCACTTGAGCTTCGGCTCGGTGCCGCTCGGGCGCATCACCACGCGCCCGCCGCCCTCGAGCCAGTACGTCAGCACGTCGCCCCCGGGGAGCCCGGCCGCTTCAGCGTCCGCCGCGCTCGCGAGGTCGCGCGAGCGCCGGACCGCCACGCCGCCGATCCACTCCGGCGGCTCGGCCCGGATCGCCGCCATCACGCGCCCGATGCGCGCGATGCCGTCGGCGCCCGCGAGCGTGACGGCCACCTGGTCCGTGGCCGTGACGCCGATCTCGAGCGCCAGCTCGTCGAGCCGGTCGAGGAGCGTCTTCCCGCGCGCCTTCAGCGCCGCCGCGAGCTCCATCAGCACCGCCGCCGCCCCGATCCCGTCCTTGTCGCGGACGGCGCGCCCGCAGCAGTAGCCGAGCGCCTCCTCGAAGCCGAAGACGAAGGTCTCGCCGCGCTCGGCGCCCTCGAACGCCGCGTCGAGGATCCACTTGAAGCCCGTCAGGACCTCCCGGTACCGCGCCCCCCGCGCCGCCGCGAGCGCCTCGAGCGCCGTCGTCGAGACGATCGTCGTGACGACCAGCGACCTCTCCGGCAGCGCCCCGCGCCGCGCCCCCTCGGACAGCAGCCAGTCGCCGAGCAGGAGCCCGAGCTCGTTCCCGGAGAGCGGGCGGTAGCCGGTGTCGGAGGCGTCGTCCCGCACGGCGGCCGCGAGGCGATCGGCGTCCGGGTCGTTCGCGACGATGAGCTCCGCGTACTTGTCGCGGCCGAGGGCGTAGGCGAGGTCGAGCGCGCCCTTCTCCTCGGGGTTCGGGAAGGCGACGGTCGGGAAGTCGCCGTCGGGCGCGGCCTGCGCGAGCACCGGGAAGACGTGGCGGTGCCCGCGGCGCGCGAGCATCTCGAGGAGCCACGGGTGGCCGACCCCGTGGAGCGAGGTCGTCACCGCCGAGACCTGCGCGGGCGGCGGCACAGGCCCGAGGCACTGCGCCTCGAGGGCCTCGAAGAAGGCGGCCTTCTCGCGCTCGCCGACCACACGCACGAGGTGCTTCTCGACGCCCTCGGTGAACGCGACGCGCGGGAGGTCGGCGACGCGCTCGACGGCGTCGCGGATGGCGCGGATGTCGGCGTCCTGCGGCGAGACGATCTGCGAGCCGCGGGCCGAGTACACCTTGAAGCCGTTGTACGCGGGCGGGTTGTGGCTCGCCGTGACCACGACGACCGCGGCGGCGTCGAGGTAGACGCCGAGGAACGCGGCGACGGGGGTCGGCGACGGATCGGGCAGCCAGTGCACGCGCACGCCGAGCCCGGCGATGACCTCGGCCGAGATCCGCGCGAGCTCGTCGCTCTTGTGCCGCCCGTCGCGGCCGACGACGATCCCCTTGTGGGCGGCGTCCGGATCGCGCGCGAGGGCGTCCTTCGCGACCGCGTGGGCGGCGCGCGCGACGTTCGCCGCGTTCATGCGCGAGAGCCCGGCGCCGAGGAGCCCGCGGAGCCCGGCCGTGCCGAACTCGAGGGGAGCGGCGAAGCGCTCGGCGAGGGCGTCGATGTCCTCGGCGTCGATGAGGGCCCGGAGCTCCGCGCGCGTGTCGGCGTCGGGGTCGTCGGCGATCCAGCGCTCGGCGAGGTCGATGAGGCGCGCGCGTTCCGCGGACATGGCGTTCGCTCCGGGTCAGGCTCGGTGCGCGCCGACGCGCGGCGCGTGGCCGCTACCCTACGAGAAGCCTCGGGAAGCGCAAGGGCGCGCGGAGGCGGCGACCCGGCTCAGCGCGCGGGGAGCGGGCGGACGACGACGCGGCCGGCGGTGTCCGTCTCGCGCTCGCAGCCGCAGCCGCCGCGCGCCGTGCTCGCGCGCTCGACGAGGACGCCCTCGGGCGAGGTCGTGCGCGCGTAGAGGAGGCGGCCCGCCGCGTCCGCGACGTGGACGTCGTCGTTGTCGAAGGCGACGACGGCGAGGCCGTCCTTGTCGACGACGCCCGGCTCGAAGGTGACGAGGCGCGCGCCGCGGCCGGTGGCAGACACCGTGTAGAGCGTGTTGCCGGCGCGGTCCGCGACGACCCGGGTCGCCGCGGCCTCGTCGCGCCGCGGGGCGCGGAGGTCGGCGGGGAGCGGCACCACGACGCCGTCGTCGGTGACCGTGAGCACGGTCGCGTCGCCGTGGGCGCGATCGCGGATGGTCAGGCGGCCGTCGACGCGCTCGACGACGAGATCGCCGCCCGTGCGCGCGGCCGACAGGGCGCCGAGGAGGGTCGGGCCGGCGGCTCCGTCCGGGGCGCCCGCGAGGGCCGGGGCGGAGACGAGCGCGGCGAGGGCGCCGAGGGAGCCGAGGCGAGCGGTGAGCTTCATGGTCGGCATGATGGCGGTTCGAGCGGCCGCGTTCAAGCGCGAGGTCGCGGCGGTCGCGCGCGCGGCGTCACCGGCCGGCGGACCAGTCGAAGAGCGCGCGGATGAGGGGGAGGTTCGCGCGCAGCGTGTCGCGCGTCACGGTGAGGCGATCGAAGAAGGCGTAGTACGCCTCGGCGACGGCGCGGGCGACGCGATCGGCGGCCGCCGTGGTCCGCGGCTCGTCGGAGCGCGCGGGGCCGGCGATCGCGCCGTCGGTCACCGGGGGGAGGCCGAGGTCGGAGCCGACGACGAGGACGCCCCCGCCGGAGGGGTGGGTGACGAGCGCGGCGAGGCACATCTCCGCGAACATGGGCGAGCGCGGCGACGCCGGGGCGCCGAGCCGCGCGGTCGACGCGCCGCGCGCCACGCACCGCGCCACGAAGTCGCGATCGGGGACGGCGCGCGAGGTCGCGAGCACGGTGGCGAGCGGCATGACGACGCGCGGAGTCGCCGAGAACGGCGTCTCGGGCGCGTCGACGAGCCCGTGGGCCACCGGCAGGAGCTCCGACGACCTCGCGAGCGGCGGGAGGCCCGCCGTCTCCGTCCACTCGCCGTGCTCCACCTCGTCGACGACCAGCGCCTCCTGGACTGGGACGCCCAGGTCGGCGAGCCACGGCCCGATGTTGGTCGGCGAGGCGATGAGGCGCTCGGTCATGTAGGGCACCTCCGGGACGAAGAGCTCCCACGGCCCGAGCGCCACGACGAGCCGCCCGCCGCGCGCGACGTAGTCGCGGAGCGTCGCGTAGGCGCGCTCGGAGAGGGCGCCGCGGGGCGCCCACAGGACGAGGCCGTCGGCGACGGCGGCGAGGGTGGACGGCGACCAGCGCGCGTCCGCGAGGTCGTCGACGCGCACGAGCGCGCGACCGCCGCCTTCGGTGAGCAACCCCCGAAGCGTGGCGACGAGCTCGGAGGACGCGGCCCACGCGTCCTCCGAGCGCGCGAGGACCTCGGCGCGCGCGGGGTCCTCGGTTGCGACGCGGGCGAGGAGCTCGGGCGGGTACAGCGGGGCGCTCTCGAACGGGCAGAGCGCGAGGGCGTCGCAGATGACGCCGACGCGGCGGAGGCCTGGTGACGGCGCAGGCGTGGCCGCGCGCTCGGGGGCGCTCGCGCAGGCGGCGGTCAGCGCGGCCAGGAGGAGCGTGACGAAGGCGAGCAGGCGTCTCATCGGCGTCCTCGTCCGGATCAGACCAGGAAGGAGGGCGGATAGTAGATGGGGCAGGCGCCGAAGCGCCGCTTGAACTCGGAGAAGCCGCGCCACGACGTGCGCTCGCGCGGGAAGCGCTCGTCCCACGCGCCGCCGAAGTCCCACGCGAACGCGCCGCGCTCGCGCCCCTCGGCCAAAGCGGCCGCGATCATCGCCGCCGACGACTTGAGCGGCGTCCCGGCCGGGCTCGACATCATCTCGAAGCTCGTGCCGACGCCGTCGTAGACGATCCCGTGCAGGTAGCCGACGAGCGCGCCGGCGACGTCGCGCGCGAGGACCGTGAAGGCGTGCAGCGGCATGTGCGCCAGCACCGCCCGCACGGTGCGCCGCTCGTCCGGTGCGTGGTCGTGGCCGCCCACCCAGGCGGCGTGGATGCCGTCGATCGCGCCCCACGCGGCCTTGTCGAGGGCGTGGTGGGCGACGACCTCGGTCGTGACGCCGCGCTTGTCCGCCGTCGCCACGTCGCGCCGGTGCGCCGGCGCCATCCGCCCGAGCACCACCTCGAGCGGCGGCCGGAGGTCGACGGCCCAGGTCTTCTTCGGCGTCACGTGGGTCGCCGTCGCGACGAAGCCCTCCGCCTCGAGCGCGCGGACGAACGCCTCCGGGTCGCGCGGGTCGAAGGCGACGGGCGCCGGATCGTCCGCGAAGACCACGCGCGGCGCCGGCTCCACGACGAGCTGCTCGAGCGCGAGCTCGCGGGCGAGCGCCCGGAGCGCGTCGACGTCGAGCCGCTCGGGGTAGGGGATCGACGCCCGCCGGGCCCGCCCCTCGCCATAGACGTGGGCGAGCGCCGTCCCCACGCGCGCGCACTCCCAGCCGATCGAGGCGAGCCCCTCGCCGTACTCGAGCGACTGCTTGACGTGCCGCGCCGCCGCGACGCGCCGCGCGAAGCCCTCGTCGATGAGCGCGCCGTGCTCGATGGGCGCGCCGAGCACGTCGGCCCGCCGCGCGGTGTCCGCGGCGCGCCGAGGCGCCGTGAAGCGGGCCGGCGGCGGGTAGAGCACGCGCTCCCCGCCGAGCGCCCGCGCCGCGTCTTCCCAGGCGCCGCCGCGCTCGCCGAGGCGCGGATCGGCCGCGACCCCGAGCTGCACGGTGTCGGCGCCCTGCTCGACCGCGCCGGCGCACGCCGAGCGCACGAGCCGGGCCGCCGCCGCCACGTCGTCGGGCCAGGCGGCCGCGAGGACCCAGGCGACGCGCTCCCAGACGGCGCACACGAGCGCCCCCGCGCCGTCGTCGACCGCGAAGCCCGCGGCGTCGAAGGCGTCGACCAGGGCGACGAGCTCGGCGCGCGCGGCGTCGCCGCGACCGCGGAAGGCCGAGAGCGCGGCCGCGCCAGCGAGCGGGAGGACCGCCGGATCGCCGGCCTCGCGTCGAACGGCGCCCGCGTCGAGCGCGATGGTCGCGCCCTCCCCCGCCCCGGCCGCGCGCGAGAGCCCCCCGGCGCGCCCCGCCTCGAGCCAGCGGCCGGCGTCGGTCGCGTCGTCGGGTCCGAGCGCCACGACGCGGCCCGAGGGCAGCGCGAGCTCGACCGCGAGCGCCGGCGCCACGGCGACCTCCGCGATCCCGAGGTAGCGCGCGACGCGCCCGAGGAAGGCCGCGTTCACGCGCTTCGGGCGCGTGATGAGCGCCTCGCGGGCGTCGCCCTCGCCGCGCACGTAGAGGACGGGGCCGTCGACGTCGTACGCCTCGAAGCCGAGCGCCTCGAGGTGGCGCGCCCAGGCGAGGGACTCGCGGGCGTCCGTGCGGCCGGCGAGGCGGCGCGCGAGGGGGCCCGGCGCGTCGCCCGCGGCGACGAGGGGCGGCGCGAGAGAGACGAGCTCCGAGGCGGCCTCCCAGGCGCGGGCGGTCGCGAGGTCGGCGGCGAGCGAGGTAGCGTCGGGCCCCGCGAGGGAGAGGTAGCCGAGGACGTCGAAGGCGTCGGTGCTCGGGGCGAGCCGGTGGCCTGCGCGGACGCCCGTGCGCCACGCGAAGAAGGTCCCGAGCCCCGCGAACGCGGCGTCGCCGGCGACGCCGACGACCTCGCCCTCCCCGACCGCGGCGACGGCGACGGTCGCCGCGTGCCGGCGACGCACGTAGGGGCCGCTCGTCTTCAAGGCGAAGCGCGCCGGGTCGGCGACGAGGTCGGCGAGGAGCTCGGCCTGGCCATAGCCGACGGCCGCGCGCGAGAGCTCCGGCAGCGAGAGCCCGTCGATCCGCGCGCCCGACTCGATGAGGACCACGCCGCGGTCGGCCGTGAGCATCACCTCGGTGTGGGCGGCGCCCGCGCGCACGCCGAGCGCGTCGAGGATCGCGCCGACGGCGGGCGCGAGGGTCGCGACCAGGGGGCCGTCGCCCGGCTCGAGCTCGAAGCGATCGTACTGGAAGGGGAGCCCGTGGAGCGCGCGCTTGTGGCAGCGCCACACGTCGGTGACGACGTGGCGGCCGCCGTCGGTGACCGTGTTGACGTAGTACTCCTCGCCCCGGAGCCGCTCCTGGAGGACGACCGCGGCGTTGTCGAGCCCGAGGCGCGAGCGCGTGCCGAGGAGCGCCCGGACGGCGTCCGCGAGCTCACCGGCCGTGGTCGCGACGCGCACGCCGTCGCCGCCGGCCGAGGCGGGCGGCTTCACGACGACCTCGCCGAGCCCCTCGCCGCGGTAGAAGGCGAGCGCCTCGTCGACCGAGCGCGCGAGCGCGTGGCGCGGGACGGCGAGCCCGGCCGCGGCGACCGCCTCGTGCATGGCGTGCTTGTCGCGCCGGGCGCGGCGGAGGGCGGGGTCGTTGCCGCCCTGGGCGCCGAGGCGCTCGGCGAGGGCGTCGGCGACGTCGACCGCGCCCTCGGAGCCGGGGAGGACCCAGGTCACGCCGTCGCCTTCGAGGGCTGCGGCGAGCGCCTCGACGTCGCCGTCGTGCGCGACGTGGCGCGCGAAGCGGTAGCCGAGCGCGGCGTAGCGGGCCTCGGCGCCGGCGTCGTCGCGGCCGTGCGCGTGGACGGTGCGGACACCGCGGCGCTGGAGCTCCGAGGCGAGGGTCGCGCCGGAGCGGTCGGCGTCGACGAGGACGACGGTGCCGACGTCGCGGGCGTCGGGCTCCGCATCGCCGGGGGGCTCGGGGAGCGGGCCGAAGCCGACCGCGGCGCCGACCGCGACGCCGAGCCGCCGGCAGGTGCCGCCGCGAAGCTCCGCGACGTGGCGCACGGGGACGGGCGGCGCGAACGGCCCGGGGTCGAATGGCGCCCCCTCGACGACGTCGGCGACGCGGCCGTCGTCCCCGATGAACACGAGGTCGAGCGGGACGTAGCTGTCGCGGAGCGTGAAGCCGAAGACGTCGGCGCGGCCGAGGTCGTAGAGCATCCCCTCGGCGGGGAGCACGCGGTGGAAGGAGAAGCCGCGCTCGATGGCGAGGGCGGTGTTGGCGACGGCGACGCGGAGGCTCGCGCGGCCCGTCGGGGTCTCGAACCAGAGATCGGTCGTCGGGGGCGGTGTCATGGCGGGGAGGTTCCGGGCGGGCGCGCCGGAGGCCGACGCGGCGGAGCCGCCCCTGACGCGGGGGTCTCGTCCCTTGCCACGACGCGCGAACGGGCGCAGTATCCGGCCATCTCGGTCTCAGTGTCTACCAGCCCCAGACGGCGCCGTCGCGCGCGTCGGGCGAGACGAAGGTGCTGCCATGCCGTTGGAGAAACTGGACGCTGCGGCCGCGCAGGCGAAGAAGCTCGCGATGGAGAAGGAGCAGGCGCCCGCCGCGAAGGCGATGAACAAGAGCTTCGCGGAGGCCTCGGAGGCGATGGCGCCGGGCGGGTCGATCGAGGCGGCGAAGAGCGTCGCCAAGGTCGCCGCGAAGGCCGCCCCCGATGAGAAGACCGCCGTCAAGGCGGCCGTCGAGTCCGCGAAGAAGGTCGCCCCCGACGAGGAGACCGCCGCGAAGGCCGCCGGGAAGGCCGCCGCGAAGGTCGCCCCCGACGAGAAGTCCGCCGCGAAGGCCGCTGGTGAGGCCGCGAAGCAGGCCGCGCCGGACGAGAAGACCGCCGCGAAGGCGGCCGGCAAGGCGGCCGCGAAGGCCGCGCCGGACGAGAAGACCGCCGGCAAGATGGCCGGTCAGGCGGCGGCGAAGGCCGCGCCGACCCCGAAGGCCGCGGTGAAGGCGGCGGCGAAGGCCGCGCCGACCCCGAAGGCCGCGGTCGAGGCGGCGTCGAAGGCGGCGCTCAAGGCGGCGCCGACCCCGAAGGCGGCGAAGCAGGCCGTGACGAAGGTCGCCGAGGACATCGAGCAGGACGCCCCCGAGATGAAGGCGGCCGGCAAGGTGGCGGCGAAGGTCCCCTCGATGTGAGGTCCGCCGGGCGGGCGCCGGGTCGTACCGGCGCCTGCGCGACGACGTGCTCAGGCGAGGAGCGAGCCGTGGTACGCGGCGCGGTCGAGGATCGGCTGCCGCCCGGCGTAGCCGCCCTCGAGCTCGTGCCAGTGCGTGAACGCGCCCTCGCCGCGCTGCCAGCACAGGTAGACGACGCGGCCGTCGTAGCGGCTCCGCACGTCGACGAGGCCCTCGAAGCTCTTCACCTCGACGCCGGTCTCCTGGAGCTCGGTCAGGATCCCGCGGATCTCGCCGTCGATGGCGATGACGCGCGCGACGGGCCCGGTGACCTCGGGGGCCGCGGCCATCTCCGGCGGGAGCGGCTGCCCCGGGAGGACCCCGAGGGGGGCGAGGGCCTCGAGCAGCTCGGCGAGCTCGGCGCGCATCTCGCCGAGGCGGTCGAAGGTGCGGGCGAGGAAGGGCACGAGGGCGTCGGCCTCGGCGACGCCGAAGAGGCGCTGGCCGGGCTCGAGGGCGAGGGCCTCATCGTCGTCGCGATCGTCGTCTGTCATGGGCGTGATGACAGCAGATCGCGGGGCACCTTACCAGCGCCGCCGCATCGGTTATAACGCGGCCATGACGAACGACGGTCTCGTGACGGGTGACGACGGCGTGGTGCGGTGCGCGTGGGGGAGCGGGGACCCGCTCTACCGCCACTACCACGACGAGGAGTGGGGGCGGCCGGTGACGGACGACCGGCGCCTCTTCGAGAAGATCTGCCTCGAGGGGTTCCAGAGCGGGCTCTCGTGGCTCACGATCCTCCGGAAGCGCGAGGGCTTCCGCGCGGCGTTCCACGACTTCGACCTCGACCGCGTCGCGGCGATGGGCGACGCGGACGTCGAGCGCCTCCTCGGGGACGCCGGGATCGTGCGGCACCGCGGGAAGATCGTCTCGACCCTGAACAACGCGCGCCGCGCGGTGGCGCTCCGCGACGAGCTCGGCTCGCTCGCGACCTACTTCTGGGGCTTCGAGCCGACGCCGGAGGCGCGCCCGGCGACGCTCGACTGGGCGACGCTCCGCGCGATGCCCGTGACGGACGCGTCGAAGGCGCTCTCGAAGGACCTCAAGAAGCGCGGCTGGAGCTTCGTCGGCCCGACGACGGCCTACGCCTTCATGCAGGCGATGGGCCTCGTGAACGACCACGTCGAGGGGTGCCACGCGCGCCCGCTCCGGGAGCGGGATCGCGCGGCGCTCGCGCGGCCGTGAGGCGCGGCGGGCGCGCCCTTTACACGAAGCGCGCGCGCGAGTACGCAACGGGGATGAACGACATCAAGCGCCTCCTCCTCTGCGGGCTCGCCCTCCCCCTCCTCCTCGCCGCCTGCGGCGACGACGGGACGAAGGCCGACACGGACACGGACACCGGCGGCACGACGGACACGGTCGGCGACACCGGCGCCGACACGGTCACGCCGGTCGACGCCGACGAGGTCTTCGCGTTCGGCATCGACCCGGCGCAGACCATCTCGATGGCGCCCTTCCCCTACGACCTCTACCTCGGGAGCGACGGGAAGGTCGCCCTCGCCTCGCTCTCGGACGACCCGATCTACAAGGACCTCGCCGCGTCCTTCGCGCTCGACGCCTACGACCGCGAGATGGCGAAGCGGAGCGGGTTCGGCTCGAACACGCCCGTCTTCTTCCCGATGGCCGCCGAGCCGGACCTCGCGACGTTCGCGGGCAAGGTCTACATCCTCGGCGTCGCGGGCCGCGACGCCGGCCGGCAGGTGAAGGCGAGGTTCTGGTGGCACGCCGAGGCGCACGCGCTCGGCGTCATGGCCGACTTCGGCGACTACCAGGTGCCGGGCACGACCTACGCGGTCTACATCACGGCGGGCGTGAAGACGGTCGACGGCACGGTGATCTCCGCGCCGAAGTACTTCGGCGACGTCTTCGCCGACGACCCGGTCGGGATCGACCCCGAGGCGGCGCCGGCGCGGGCGCTCTGGAGCGACGCGACCGCGGCCTGGGCGGCGTTGGGCATCGCGGAGTCGCCGGTCATCGGGACGGTCTACACGACCGAGGACGTGCTCGGGTACGGGCAGAAGGTGCTCGACGCGGTGGCGGCCGCGCCGCTCGCCGCCCCGACGCGGCGCACGGGCTGGGACGCCGACGCGGGCGCGTTCATCACGGCGACGCCCGTCGAGGAGGCCGACTTCGCCGGCTACTTCGGGACGCCGGCGGCCCCGTTCCTGACGAACCCGGGCTCCTGGGGCGAGGGGTCGCGCGGGAGCGCGGCAGACCTCGAGGGCGCGGCCTACACGGGCGGCTCGCTGCACCACGGCTTCGGGCGGATCATCAACGGGTCGATCGCGGCGCCGTCGTTCAACATGAAGGTCGACGCCGGGAAGGCGGTCGCGGCGCCGCACCGCTTCGACGGCGCCGGGAAGCTCGTGACGGACGTCACGACGCTCGTGCCGTTCACGCTGTGGTTGTGCGATGCACAATTGGCCGACCCGTCGAATTTGCCCATTGCGATCGCGACCCACGGCGGGACGGGGCATCGCTCGGAGATGAACTCCTTCGCAAATGCGAACTGCCTGAACGGGGTGGCGACGATCGCGCTCGACCTGCCGTTCCACGGGGGGCGCACGTCGATGACGTGGCTCGCCGACCAAGGGCTCCAGGTGTCGGTGCAGGAGGACAAGCTGAACGCCTTCACGGGGCTCCGCGAGGGGGCTCAGGGCTACGTGGCCGACCAGATCGCGGACAACGGCGGCACGGCGGACACGGCGGGCGGGCTCTTCGCGCTGCCGCAGTCGCTCGACCCGGAGGTGGCGGAGGCGAACACGATGCAGATCAGCATCGACTCGCTCTTCCTCATCCGGCTCCTGAAGGACGGCGACTGGAGCCAGGTCCAGGCGGGGCTCTCGTTCGACGCGGGGCACATCTACCACGAGAGCCTGTCGTTCGGGACGAGCTACTCGACGATGGCGATGGCGCTGTCGGACGACTGGCGCGGGATCGTCTCGTCGGTCGGCTCGGGGCGGATCATCAGCGCGAACCTGCCGATCGCGCCCTCGAACGCGTTCCTCGCGGCGGGCTTCCTGAACGCGGTGTTGAAGCTCAACCTCGGGATCCCGCGCATCGAGATGGCGCCGTGGGAGACGCCGGTGCTCGGGTTCGTGCAGTGGCTCGCGGAGCGCGGCGACCCGCTCACCTGGGCGCCGTTCGTGCTGCGCTACCGGCCGACGGAGAAGAACATGAGCGTGCTGTCGTTCGGCGACAGCTGGGACGAGACGCTCTACGGGCCGGCGCAGGTCTCGTACAACAACGCCTTCGGCTTCGAGACGTTCACGTCGACGGGGGAGTGGACGATCGACGGGACGATGCCGGCGGCGGGGACGGTCGAGGGCGTGGCGTTCCCGGGGACGGCGGCGGAGCCGTACTCGGCGAACGTGACGTATGGTGCCGCCGTCGCGCACACCGCGGCGCTCTTCTACTGGTCGAAGTCGTGCCACACGCTCGTGATGGCGCCGGTGTGCACGCAGCGCCACGAGCAGCCGTTCCCGCCGATCGTCGAGCTCGAGACGCCGGTGACCTACGCGTCGCCGGTGTGCGCGATCCACGGCGTCATCCGCGACTTCATGGCGACGCTCCAGGGGAGCGACGCGATGGGCGGGGTCACGCCGCCGACGGCGACCTGCGACGCGGTGTACGGGGCGCAGTAGGGGCTGCTCTGGAGGCCGTCAGGCCGCACGCGGCTGGCTCCATGGGGACAACCACGGAGGCACGGAGGCACGGAGGGTTCAGTGGTCCTCCGGAGACCGCCTCCCGTGCTTTCTCCGTGGAGACGCGCGAGACCGGGAGAGGGCGAGAGGGCTCGTGGCCACCCCGATCCCTCCGTGCCTCCGTGCCTCGGTGGTGACCTGCTCGTTCCTCGCAGGCGGCACCGAGCGCGCCTCGCTGCGCTCGCGCCCGCGCCCGCTGGATCTCAGCAGCCCGTCTGCGAGCTGCACGTCCACGTCGACTCGAGCCGCCCGGTCGCGCCCTTGCCGCCGGTCGCCCCCGAGCCCGCGCCCGTCGGCGCCGTGCCGCCGTCGCCGCCCTTGCCGCCGCCCGTCCCGCTCGAGCACGTCCCGTTCGTCGCGCCCGCGCCGCCGTAGCCGCGGCTCGACGCGTCGCAGAGGTCGATGCCCTGCGTGCCGGCCCCCCCGCCCGTCGCCTTCGAGGGCGCCGACAGCGACGCCGCCGCCTGCCCGCCGCCCCCGGCGGCGCCCGACGCCCCGTCGCCCTGGATCACGTCGACCCGCGTGAGCGCGACGCTCCCGCCGACGGCGTGCACGACGTAGCTCGAGAGCCCCCGCCCGTTCAGCCGCTCCGCCGCGCCCGGGCTCGCCGCCTGGAGCACGAGGTCCGCGAGCACGACGCTCGCGTTGCGCGCGCGGATCGTCAGGTACTGCCCGTCGCCCGCGTGCTTCTTGCCCTTGATGATCACGCGGTGCCCCGCCTCCGTGCGCGGCCGCCGCGCCCAGCTCGCGTCGAAGCCGCCGTAGATCTGCACGTCCCGATCGATGTCGACGACCTCCTCATACGTCCCCGCCTGCACGTAGACGTGGCGCTTGCCGGCCGTCACCTTCGCGAGCGCCGCCGCGATCGTCCCGCAAGGCGCCGCGCGCGTGCACGCCGCGCTCGGGCTCGCCCCGGCCTTCACGAACCACGCCTGCGCCTCGTCCCCGTCGAGCC
Organism: Deltaproteobacteria bacterium; assembly: GCA_020632715.1. Taxonomy (GTDB): domain Bacteria; phylum Myxococcota_A; class UBA9042; order PHBI01; family PHBI01; genus JACKFA01. The sequence goes on along the minus strand of JACKFA010000006.1, from coordinate 4,260 downwards.
CGTCGCAGTTCTCGTCGGCGAAGGCCCCGCTGGGCGTCTCCGGCTGCCCGAAGCCGCCGACGCTGCCGTAGTTCTCGACCCACCCGAGCGCCCCCGCGCAGAGCTTCCTGGTGCCGGCGCACGCGCCGTTCTGGTTGCCGTTCAGGGGCGCGGTGAGATCGGGGTCCGCCCCGTCCGTGAGGCCGTCGCAGTCGTCGTCCTGGCCGTTGCAGAGCTCGGCGATGCTGGCCGCGTCGTCGTTGCAGACGAGCGCGTTGTTCGCGCCGCACGCCCAGACGCCGTCCGCGCACAGGTCGGTGTCGACCTCGGAGTCGCACGGGAGCCCCTTCATCGGGAACGTCTCGTCGATCTCGCCGTCGCAGTCGTCGTCCTCGTCGTTGCAGAGCTCCACGAACGAGAGCGCGTCGTCCGTGCAGACGAGCCCCGTCCCGTCGGCGCTGCACACCCAGACCCCGTCCTTGCAGAGGTCCCCGTCCGCGCCGTCGCACGCCCCGAGCTTCTCCGGGAAGTCCTCGTCGGGGACCCCGTCGCAGTCGTCGTCGAGCTCGTTGCAGAGCTCCACGCGCGTCGCCGGGTCGTCGCTGCAGACGAGCCCGCTCCCGTCCGGCGCGCAGACCCACTGCCCGTCCTTGCAGCTGTCGGCGTCGTCCCCGTCGCACGGCTGGTACTTCTGCTCGAAGCCCTCGTCGGCGACCCCGTTGCAGTCGTCGTCGACGCCGTTGCAGAGCTCCACCTTCGAGGCCGCGTCGTCGTCGCAGACGAGCCCGCCGCCCGCCCCGCCGCAGACCATGTGCCCGTCCTTGCAGAGGTCGGCGTCGTCGCCGTCGCACGCCTCGCCGGCCCCCGGCGCGCCCTCGTCCGTCTCGCCGTCGCAGTCGTCGTCGAGGCCGTTGCAGGTCTCGGTCTTCGCGAACGCGTCGTCCGTGCAGACGAGCCGCCCGTCCGCGTCGCAGACCCAGGTCCCGTCCGCGCAGACGTCGGCGTCGTCGCCGTCGCACGCCGCGCCCTTGTCCGGGAAGTCCTCGTCGGTCGCCCCGTCGCAGTCGTCGTCCACCCCGTTACACGCCTCCGGGGTCGCCTCGCGTGCACTGCACAACGTGAGCCCGTCGGCCTCACAGGCCCGCTCGCCGCCGCACTCGCCGTACGCGTTCGCGACTGCACACGTCGTGCTCGCGTGGATCTGGACGGCCCGCGCCGAGCAGCCGCACTCGGCCGCCCCCTCGGGCCCGCAGAGGCTCGCGTCTCCACCGGCGGTCGCGACCGTCTCGCACGCGGCGCCCTCGGGACAGCCGCCGCCGGCGCAGGGCGTCCGGCAGAAGGAGCCGCTGCCGTCCGCGCGCGCGACGCAGCGGGCGCCGGTCGCGCCGCCGATGCCGAGCTCGCAGTCGGCGTCGACGCGGCACGGCTGGCAGTAGGTGAGGTGCGCGTAGACGCAGACGAACGTCGGATCCCCCTGCGGGTTCGCGATCCCGCGGCAGGCGTAGCCCGTGGGGCACGTCTCGCTGCAGGTGCGCGCGCACGCCGGCCCGGTCGGCCCGTCGAGGCAGAAGCCGCTGTCGCAGTCGGTGTTCTCGACGCAAGGGGCGCCCGGGCAGCCCTCGCAGGGGGCGACGGTGTCGGGGGGCGCGACCACCGTGTCGACGCCGGGCGCGAGCGTGTCGATGGCCACGGCGTCGCCGAAGACGAAGGCGTCGACGATGTCGGCGAGCGAGCTGTCGCCGACGCCGCCCTGGTCGGCGGTCTCGCCGCACGCGGCGAGGGCGAGCCAGGGCACGACGACCGACACCACGAGGAGGGACGAAGCGACGCGATTCACGGTGGGATCTCCGGTTTTCGTGTCGGACGCTACTCGACCTCGCAGAGCCGCTGCAACAGCGGGTTTCGCGGGCCGCGCCGGACGCGCCCCGGAGGCTGGTCGGCCCCCGGTGGACGCGGCGAGGGCTTGATCCCGGGGCCATCGGGCCTCATGCTCCCCGCCGGTATGTGGTTCTTCGCGACGATCCTGCACGATCCCGACGTACGGCGGCCGAGCCCCCGAACGCGATCGCCCCGATCCGGCCGCGCCCGTCCCTGACGGGCACGCGCGGCCCCGGCCCCGCGCCGACGCGCGCGCGCGGCCCCGCTGAGACCCATCCCCTGGCCGTCCCCATCGGAGGACCCCCATGACCGTATCCGCATCCGCCGACCCCGCGAAGGCGCCGAGCCCCGACGCCGGCGACGCCATCAAGCACCTGAAGGCCCCGGTCGACCCGGCCGCCATGACCTGGCGCAACCCGCGCCGCGACGAGTTCTGGCGCAAGATCCCGGCCTGGTCCGAGGTCGGCGTCGAGCAGTTCGGCGACTACGCCTGGCAGGAGAAGAACGCCATCACGAGCGCGAAGAAGCTCGTCGACACCGTGCGCGACCTCGTGAGCCCGGCCTTCATCGCCGACGTCGAGGCCGGCTTCCACCAGGCGCCCATGGCCGTCCGGATCTCGCCCTACCTGCTCTCGCTCATCGACTGGAGCGACCCCTACCGCGACCCGACGCGCCGCCAGTTCCTGCCCGTCGCGAGCGACCTCGAGCCGGACCACCCGATGTCCACGCTCGACTCGCTGCACGAGATGAAGGACGCGCCCGTCCCGGGGCTGACCCACCGCTACCCGGACAAGGTCCTCTTCCTGGCACTCGACACGTGCCCCGTCTACTGCCGCTTCTGCACGCGCAGCTACGCCGTCGGGCTCGACACGGACCAGGTCGAGAAGGTGCAGATCAAGGCGAACAAGGAGCGCTGGACGCGCGCCTTCCAGTACCTCCGCGAGCGCCCGGACGTCGAGGACGTCGTCGTGAGCGGCGGCGACGCCTACCGCCTGAAGCCCGACCAGCTGCTCGAGATCGGCAACACGCTCCTCGACATCCCGCACATCCGCCGCTTCCGCGTCGCGACGAAGGGGCTCGCCATCCTGCCGATGCGCATCAAGGCCGGCGACCCGTGGACCGAGGCGGTGACGCAGCTCTCGGAGCGCGCGCGCAAGATGCGGAAGGACATGGCGATCCACACGCACTTCGGGCACCCGAACGAGATCACCGGCTTCTCGGAGGACGGGATGGCCGTGCTCCACGAGCGCGGCGTGATGGTGCGGAACCAGGCGGTGCTCCAGCGCGGCGTGAACGACACGCCCGAGGCGATGATCGAGCTCGGGCGGAAGCTCGGCTTCATCAACGTGCACCCCTACTACGTGTACGTCTGCGACATCGTGAAGGGGGTCGAGAACCTGCGCACCACGGTCGCGACGGCCGTGAAGCTCGAGAAGCGCCTCCGCGGCGCGACCGCCGGCTTCAACACGCCGACGTTCGTCGTCGACGCGCTCGGCGGCGGCGGCAAGCGCGACGCCCACAGCTTCGAGCACTACGACCAGGAGACCGGGATCTCCGTGTACACCGCGCCCTCCGTGAAGGAGGGGCAGCTCTTCATGTACTTCGACCCGTTGGCGGAGCTCTCGGCGCCCATCCGCGAGGCGTGGCAGAACGAGTCGCTGCGCCACCAGATGGTGCACGACGCCCTCGCGACGGCGCGGCGGAACCAGATCTGACCCCGAGCGGAGTCGGCGGCGCGCCGACCGGTGAAAAAGATCGCGCGCGCCCGCCGACGTTGTAGGCTGTTGCCGCTCCCGACCTCCGCCCTCGCGCGGCGGCGCGCGGAGCGCGAGCCAACAGCGCACGGAGCACGGGCGTGACCGAGTCGTCGGGAGGAGAGCAGCGCGGCTCGGGCGAGGCGCTCATCGGGCGCGTCCTCGGGGGCGCGTTCCGCGTCGAGTCGCAGATCGGCGAGGGCGCGATGGGGCTCGTCTACCTCGCGCGCCAGCTCTCCATCGACCGCGAGGTCGTCGTGAAGGTGCTGAAGCGCACCGGCGGCCGCGACGCCGCGCTCGACGAGCTCCTCGCGAAGCGCTTCCGCCGCGAGGCGCAGGCCACCGCGCGCCTCACCCACCCGCACACCGTGCGGGTCATCGACTACGGCGAGACCCAGGAGGGCCTCCAGTTCATCGTCTTCGAGCGCCTCGTGGGCGAGAGCCTCGACGCCATCCTCAAGCGCGAGCAGCGCCTCGACCCCGCCCGCGTCGCGCGCGTCGGCGCCAAGATCGCGCGCTCCCTCGACGAGGCGCACGCGGCCGGCGTCATCCACCGCGACCTCAAACCCGAGAACGTCTTCCTGTGCGCCTACGGCGACCAGCGCGACGTCGTCAAGGTCATGGACTTCGGCGTCGCCCGCCTCCTCCC
>JACKFA010000005.1 GCA_020632715.1 Deltaproteobacteria bacterium | reverse complement strand
GCGGTCGCGACCCTGCCGCTCACGGTCGACGGGCCGGACGCGCCGCCACCGTCGCCGCAGGCGGAGCTGCCGCTCGTGGTCTACGGGGACGACGCCGGGCGCGACGCCCCCTACGCGCCGTCGGGCTGGATGGGCGAGGTCGGCGCGATCGCGATGGACGCGGCGGACACGTCGAACCCGGCGCTCGGCGCGACGAGCCTGCGGGTCGACTACAGGACGGGCGGCGGCTGGGGGGGCGTCGTGTGGCAGTCGCCCGCGGGGGACTGGGGCGATCGCCCAGGCGGCCTCGACCTCTCCGGGGCGCAGGTGCTCTCGGTGTGGGCGCGCGGCGCGCGCGGCGGCGAGCGCGTCACCTTCCTCGTCGGCCTCCTCGGGCCCGACAAGCCCTTCCACGACAGCGCGCGGCGCACCCTCGAGGTCACGCTCGGCGTGCGCTGGCAGCGCTACTTCATCGACCTCCGCGGGCTCGACCTCTCGGCCATCAAGACCGCCTTCGGCTGGACGGTGACGGGGCAGGGCGAGCCGCTGACCTTCTTCCTCGACGAGGTGAGGTTCGAACGATGACGCGCCACCGCCGCCTGCTCCTGCTCCTGCTCATCGCTCTGCCGCCGCTCGTCGCGGCCGCCGGCTGCGCCTCGCTCCCGCCGGCCTCGGAGGCTCCGGCGCGCGCCCCCATCGCGCAGTCGCCGGGCGCGCTCCTAGCCGGGACCGCGGTGGCCGTGGCCTACTCGGGCTACCGCCGCGGCCAGCACCCGGACCGCGGCGACGGCGAGGTCGCGCCGTCGCGCGCCCAGATCCTCGAGGACCTCGAGCTCATCGCGCGCGGCGGCCACTTCCCGCTCATCCGCCTCTACGACTCGGGGCGCTTGTCGGAGACGGTGCTCGCGACGATCCGCGAGGCGCGGCTCCCGCTGAAGGTGATGCTCGGCGCGTGGTTGAAGGCGGAGATCAGCAACCACGAGGGCTGCGCCTGGCTCACCGAGCCCATCCCGGCCGACGAGCTCGCGCGGAACGCGGTCGACAACGCCGCCGAGATCGAGCGCGCCATCGCCCTCGCGCGGCGCTACGACGACGTCGTCGTCGCGGTCAACGTCGGCAACGAGGCGCTCGTCTCGTGGAACGACCACCTCGTGAGCGTCGACGCCCTCCTCGCGTACGCGCGCCGCGTGAAGGCCGCGATCGCGCAGCCCGTGACGACCTGCGACAACTACGTGCCGCTCCGCGAGCACGGGCCGCGCCTCATGGAGGTGCTCGACTTCCTCGCCATCCACACCTACCCGGCGTGGGAGGAGAAGACCGTCGACGAGGCCCTCGCCTACACGATCGCCAACGTGCAGTCGGTCCGCGACGCCGTCCCGGGCGCGCGCCTCGCCATCGGGGAGGCCGGCTGGCCGTCGGTCGCCTCGGAGTTCGGCCCGCGCGCGAGCGAGGCCGCGCAGGCGCGCTACGTCGCTGAGCTCACGGCGTGGGCGCGCGACAACCGCGTCACGACCTTCCTCTTCGAGGCGTTCGACGAGCCGTGGAAGGGGGACCCCGCCGACCCCGACGGCGCCGAGAAGCACTGGGGCCTCTTCGACGTGGACCGGCGCCCGAAGGCCGCGATCGCCGGCCGCTATCCGGACCTCGCGCCCGCGCCGGGAGCGGGCGACACGGAATCGCCGCCGCCCCCTTGACACGACCCGCGCCGCATAGTTAGTTGTGTTGACAAACTAAGTGGAGGCTTCCAATGAGCGCTCGCCTACGTCGGTCCGTCACCCACGTCGTCGCGCTGTTGGCCGGAACGGCGCTGTTCACGGCCTGCCCGGACGATGACACGTCGTCGGGCACGTGCCCCGCCGGCACCGTCCTCATCAACGGCGACTGCGTCGCGAGCGGCGACACGGTCGGCGGCGACACCAGCGGCGACACCGTCGGCGGCGACACCGTCGCGGACACCGGCGGCGACAGCGTCGGCACCGACACGACCGACACGGGCGGCGGCGGCGTCACGCTCCCCTTCGCGATCGACGACTACTACGCCGCGAGCGGCTACTTCCCGGCCGGCGAGGCCACGAACATCGCGACCGCGGCGTGCCCGAGCCGCGCCGGCGACGAGGTCGGCCTCTGCCACGGCTTCACGTGGACGCCCGGCGCGGGCGACTTCGCCGGCGTCTGGTGGCAGTACCCCGAGGGCAACTGGGGCGACGACCCCGGCCTCGTCGTGCCGGCGGGCGCGAAGGCCATCACCTTCTGGGCGTGGGGCGCGAGCGGCGGCGAGACCGTGAAGTTCGTGAGCGGCTACGCGAGCGACGGCTTCGAGCGCGACACGGGCGAGATCACGCTCACCACGACGCCCACCGAGTACACGCTGGTCCTCGACGGCGCGACCTACACCGACATCGCGGGCGGCTTCGGCTGGGTCGCCACGGGCGCCGCCGGCGGGGCCGCCGTGACCCTCTACGTCGACGACATCGAGATGACCGACGCGGGCGCGGCCGCCGGCTGCACGGACCCGCTCGCCAACAACTACGACGACACCGCCGAGGTCGACGACGGCTCGTGCACCTACGACGCCGTGGCGCTCCCCTTCGCCATCGACGCCTGGTACGCGCCGAGCGGCTACTTCCCGGCCGCCGAGGGCGACAACATCGACGGGACCCTCGTCTGCCCGGAGCGCGCGGGCGACGAGCTCGGCGACTGCCACGGCTTCTCGTGGACCCCGGGCACCGAGGCGTTCGCGGGCGTCTGGTGGCAGTTCCCGGACGGCAACTGGGGCGACGGCGGCGTCGACGGGCTCGCGGTCGACGCGGGCGCCACGGCCATCACGTTCTGGGCGTGGGGGCAGAACGGCGGCGAGGTCGTGAAGTTCCTGAGCGGCTACCCGACGGACGGCTACGAGCGCGACAGCGGCGAGATCACGCTGACGACCACCCCGACCGAGTACCGCATCGACCTCACCGGCGTCAGCTACACCGACATCGCCGGCGGCTTCGGCTGGGTCACGGCCAACGGCGCCGTCACCTTCTACGTCGACGACATCGAGATGACCGACGAGGTCGCCGTGGGCGCCGGCTGCACGGACTCCGACGCCACGAACTACGACGCGGCCGCGACGAGCGACGACGGGAGCTGCACCTACGACGTCACGTTCCGCGTGGACGTGACCGGGCAGACGGCGACCACGGTCTACCTGAACGGTGAGTTCAACGACCGGTGCGGGAGCTGCGCCCCGATGACGGAGACCGCGACGGCGGGCGTCTGGGAGCTCACGGTGCCGCTCGCCGCGGACACCTGGGAGTACAAGTTCACCATCGACGGCACGAACTGGGAGCAGGTGCCGGCCGCGTGCGGCCTCCAGACGGGCGACTTCGTGAACCGCGCGGTCACCGTGGTCGACGCGCCGATCGTGCTGCCGACGGCGCCCTTCGGGGCCTGCGCGCCCGAGACGGGCGTGGCGCTCCCGTTCGCGCTCGACGACTACTACGGCCCGAGCGGCTTCTTCCCGGAGGGGGAGGCCAACAACGTCGACGCCACCGTCGCGTGCCCGATGCGCGCGGGCGACCAGGCGGGGCTCTGCCACGGCTTCACGTGGACGCCGGGGAGCGGCGGCTTCGCGGGCGTCTGGTGGCAGAACCCGGACGGCAACTGGGGCGACGGGCCCGGGCTCCTCATCGCCGAGGGGGCGACGAAGGTCACGTTCTGGGCGTGGGGAGCGACCGGCGGCGAGGTCGTGAAGTTCCTGGCCGGCTACCCGAGCGACGGCTTCGAGCGCGACAGCGGGGAGATCACGCTCACGACGACGCCCACGGAGTACAGCGTCAACCTCATCGGCGCCGACTACACGGACGTGGCCGGCGGCTTCGGCTGGGTCACGGCCGCGGGCGGCGTCACCTTCTACGTCGACGACATCACGTGGACGAACGACACCGGCGGCGAGGTGCTCGGCTGCACCGACCCCAACGCCAACAACTACGACGACACGGCGACGGTCGACGACTCGTCGTGCGAGTACGACCGCGCGTCGCTGCCCTTCGTGGTCGACGACCACTACGTCCCGAGCGGCTTCATGGGCGACGGCGAGAGCGGCGGCATCGTGCAGGACGCGACCCCGTGCCCCGAGCGCGCCGGTGACGCGCGCGGCGACTGCCACAGCGCCGTCTACACCCCGGGAGGCGCCGGCTGGGGCGGCGTCTTCTGGCAGTTCCCCGAGGACAACTGGGGCGACCTGCCCGGGCTCCCGATCGACCCCGGGGCGACGAAGATCACGCTCTGGGCGTGGGGTGCCGTCGGCGGCGAGAAGGTGAGGTTCATCGCCGGCTACGCGAGCGACGGCTTCGAGCGCACGACCAGCGTCATCACGCTCTCGACGACGCCGACCGCCTACGTGGTCGACCTCGCGGGCACCACCTACGACGACGTCGCCGGCGGCTTCGGCTGGGTCGCGGAGGCCCCGACGAGCGGGACCGTCGCGTTCTACATCGACGACATCGCGTGGACGGCCGACCCGGCGGGCGTCGGCTGCACGGACGCGGACGCCGCCAACTACGACGCCGCGGCCACCTCCGACGACGGCAGCTGCCGCTACGACGTCACGTTCTCCGTGGACGTCTCGGCCCAGGGCCTCGGCGACGCCGACGTCGTCTACGTGAGCGGCGACTTCCAGAGCGAGCTCGACCAGGCGTTCAGCGACTGGTGCGGCGGCTGCACGCCGCTCGTGAAGGGCGCGGACGGCGTCTGGAGCGGGACCTTCGCGGTGCCGCCCGGGACGTACGCCTACAAGTTCCAGGTGAACGAGTGGGCGTCGGACGAGGCCGTGCCGACCGAGTGCGGGGTCACCGACGGCGGCTTCACGAACCGCGGGCTCGTCGTGGTCGACGCGCCGGTCGTGCTGCCGACGCCGGCGTGGGGCGGGTGCGCGGTGGCGCCGCCGGCAGGCGACATCCTGCTCCTGACGTTCGACGACGCGACGTCGACCGACGGCTGGCAGAAGGTGGCGAACGCGGACAGCGCCGAGGGCACGCTCGCGTGGGTCGACGGCGGCGGGAACCCCGGCGGCGCGCTCGAGGTCGGCGGCGTGAACACCGGGACCGACGGCAAGGCCTACATCTTCCAGTACCTCGCGAGCGGGCTCGACTACGGCGGCGCGACGTCGGTGACCGTGTCGTTCGACGTGAAGGTCGCAACACCGCTCGTCGGCGCGGCGCTGCACCTGCAGACCGAGATCGCCGGCGTCGGCGTGAAGGACGAGCTCGACCTCCAGAACGCCGGCATCAGCGACACCGCGTGGACCTCGCTCTCCTTCGACTACGACGGCGTCGCGGTCGACGCGAGCACGCTCCGCTTCCAGCTCAACATCGCCTCGGGCGCGTTCGTCGGGGCCGGCGGCGGGCTCTACCTCGACAACGTGCGCGTCGCCCCGAAGGGCGCGGGCGTCGGCGGCTGCACGGACGACGACGCGACCAACTACGACGCCGCCGCCACGAGCGACGACGGGAGCTGCCGCTACGACGTCGCGTTCTCCGTGGACGCGTCGGCCCTCGGCCTCGCGGACACCGACGTCGTCTACGTGAGCGGCGACTTCCAGAGCGAGGTCGACCCGACCTTCGGCGACTGGTGCGGCGGCTGCACGCCGCTCACGAAGGGCGCGGACGGCGTCTGGAGCGGCACCTTCGCGATCCCGGCCGGGACGTACGCCTACAAGTTCCAGGTCAACGAGTGGCAGTCCGACGAGTCGGTGCCCGTCGAGTGCGGCGTGACCGACGGCGGCTTCACGAACCGGCCGCTGACGGTCGTGGACGCGCCGGTCGACCTCCCGCTCACGGCCTGGGGCGCCTGCGCCGCGGCGCCGGCGGAGACGGAGGTCCTCGCGCTGACGTTCGACGACGGCGCGTCGACCGCCGGCTGGCAGAAGCTCGCGAACGCCGACAGCGCCGAGGGCACCCTCGCGTGGGCGGACGGCGCGGGCAACCCGGGCGGCGCGCTGGACATCGGCGGGCTGAACACCGAGGACGCCGGCAAGGCCTACATCTTCCAGTACGTGGGGAGCGGGCTCGACTACGGCGGCGGCACGAGCGTGACCGTGTCCTTCGACGTGAAGGTGTCGACGCCGCTCGTGGGCGCGGCGCTCCACCTGCAGACCGAGGTGCCGGGCGTCGGCGTGAAGAACGAGTTCGACCTCCAGAACGCCGGCCTCAGCGACACCGCGTGGACGCCGCTCTCCTTCACGTACGACGGGGTCGCGGCGGGCGCGGGCACGTTCCGCTTCCAGCTCACCTTCGCGGCGGGCGCCTTCTCGGGCGCGGGTGGCGCCGTGCTGCTCGACAACGTGCGCGTCGTGGCGACGGGGGGCGGCGGGCCGACGGGGCCGACGGAGCCGAGCGAGGCGGCGCCCGCTCCGACGGCGGCGGCGGGCCAGGTGACGGCCATCTTCAGCGGCGCCTACACGGCGGTCGACGGCGTCGACATGAACCCGGGCTGGGGGCAGGCGACGGCGTACGCGCTCGTGTCGATCGCAGGCGACGACACGGCCCGGTACGCGGGTCTCAACTACCAGGGCATCGACTTCGCCGGGAACCCGCAGGACGTGAGCGGGCGCGACACGCTGCACATCGACTACTGGACGGCCGCGCCTGCGACGGTGAGACTGTTCCTCATCAGCCCGGGCCCGGTCGAGGCGTCGGTGACGCTGCCGACGACCGAGGCGGCCTGGAAGAGCCTGGACATCCCGCTCTCCTCGTTCACGGGCGTCGATCTCTCGCACATCATCCAGCTCAAGCTGGACGACGCGGGCTCGGGCGAGGGCGCCACGATCTTCGTCGACAACATCTACTTCACCACGAGCCTCTGAGCGCGGCGCCGGGCGCGCGCCACACGTCGGCCGCGCTCGGGCCGGGACGCCTCATGAAAGAGTTCTTCCAGCTGCCCGATCCTGCGGGCGCCGCGGCGGCCGGCAAGGTCAACGCGGCGCAGGTCCGCGCGCAGAACGAGCGCCTCCTCCTGAACCTCGTGTGGCGGGAGCGCAACATCTCGCGGGCGGAGCTCGCGCGCCGCACGGAGCTCTCGCGCTCGACGGTGTCGGCGATCGTCGCGGACCTCATGGACACCGGGCTCATCGGGTTCCGCGGGGCCGGTGAGTCGCTCGGCGGGCGGCGCCCCGTGATGCTCGGCTTCGAGGACGACGCGCTCGGCGTGGTCGGCGTGGAGATGGGCTCCTCCCACGTGGGCGTGGTCGTGATGAACCTGCGCGGCGAGCCGAAGTCGTGGCGCTCGCGGGCGCACGACGTGCGCGACGACCCCGACGGCACGCTCGCGCTGATGGTCGAGCTCATCCGGGAGGGGCTCGCGGAGGCGGGGCTCGCGCCGGAGCGGCTCGCGGGCGTCGGGGTCGGGGTGCCGAGCCCCGTGGACCCTGCGCGGCCCGAGGTCCTCTCGGGGCTCGTGCTCCCCAAGTGGGTCGGCTACGACATCCCGGCGCGGCTCGAGGAGGCGTTCGGGCGGCGCGTGGTGGTCGACAACGACGCCAACCTCGGCGCGCTCGCCGAGCTCTGGTGGGGCGCGGGCACGAAGGTGCGCGACCTCGCGTTCGTGAAGGTCGGCACGGGCATCGGCTGCGGGCACATCATCCGCGGCGAGATCTATCGCGGCGCGTCCGGGGTCGCGGGGGAGATAGGCCACGTGGTGGTCGACCCGCAGGGCCCGGCGTGCATGTGCGGCCTCAACGGCTGCCTCGCGACGCTGGTCGGGGCGCGGGCCCTCGCGGAGCGCGCGCGCGCCGGTATCGCTTCGGGGCGGACGCCCACGGGGCTCGACGCGGGCGACGTGTCCGTGGCGCGCATCGTCGCGGCGGCGGAGGGCGGCGACGCGCTCGCGCGCGAGCTCATCGAGGAGGCGGGGCGCCACCTGGGGATCGCCATCGCGGGGCTCGTGAACCTGACGAACCCGGCGACGGTGGTGCTCGGCGGCGGCCTCGTGCGGGCTGGCGAGGCGCTGCTCGCGCCGCTGCGGGCGACGCTCGAGAAGCGGACGCTGTGGCTCGCGCTCGACGACACCGAGGTCGTGGTGAGCGAGCTCGGGGAGCGGGAGGTCGCGATCGGCGCGGCGACCTGCGTCCTCGAGGCGGCGCTCGCGGACCCGTCGCTCTTCCCCCGGCTCGAGGGCGCGCAGGCGGCCACGGGCTGAGCCAGAACGTCACGACAGGAGGTCACCGTCATGCGTCTCCGTCCGCTGCTCGCGTCGCCGCTCTGCGCGGCGCTCTTCGCCGGCTCGCCCGGCTGCGACTACAAGGCCGACGAGGGCGTGCCGCAGCGCGTGGAGCGCGGCTGGACGGTGGTCTGGGAGGACGAGTTCGAGGGCGACGCGGGCGCGCGGCCGGACGCGTCGCGCTGGACGTTCGACCTCGGGCGGGGGGAGAGCGGCTGGGGGAACAACGAGCTCCAGACGTACACGGACGGCGCGGGCAACGCGGCGCTGACGGGGTCGGGGGAGCTCGCGATCACGGCGCGCGCGGAGGCGCGGGACGGGGCGGAGTATACGTCGGCGCGGGTGAAGACGCAGGGGCTCTTCGCGACGACATATGGGCGCGTGGAGGCGCGGATCAAGCTGCCGTCGGGGGCGGGGATCTGGCCGGCGTTCTGGATGCTGGGCGAGGACGTGACGACGGTCGGGTGGCCGCGGAGCGGCGAGATCGACATCATGGAGCTCCGGGGGCAGGAGCCGGACGTGGTGGCGGGGACGCTGCACGGGCCTGGCTTCTCGGGCGGGAACCCGATCTCGGACGAGTACTTCCTGCCGGACGGGGAGCGCTTCGACGAGGGCTTCCACGTGTTCGCGGTGGAGTGGGATCCGGGGCGCGTGGCGTGGTTCGTGGACGACGTGCTCTACAGCATCGTGACGAGCGCGCAGGTGCCGGCGGGCGGCGACTGGGTGTTCGACCACCCGTTCTTCATCATCCTGAACGTGGCGGTGGGCGGGAACTACGTGGGGCCGCCGAACGCGGCGACGAGCTTCCCGCAGACGATGCTGGTCGACTGGGTGCGGGTGCTGGCGCGGACGCCGTAGGCTCGGGTCCCGGCCCAAGTCGCTGTTTCCAGGGGGAAACCACGGAGACACGGAGACACGGAGGACGCACGGAGGGGATGGAGGGCGCCCCCTCACTCTCCTCCGTGCCCCCTCCGTGTCTCCGTGTCTCCTATGGGTCCTTCCTCGTCAAGAGGAACGGTCGTCTATTTTTGTCTTAAGACTCAGTCGGTTATGGCCGTGAGCTGGTCGGCGCGTGGGGTGTGATTGAGCGAGCTCATCACCGCCTCCTATCCGTGCACCCTGAAGGGTGACACCACGAGAACTCTTCGCGCGAACGCTGTTGGCGCCGAACCGGGGGAAGCGCACCTTCTCTGATAACGGTCCGAGGACCCAGACACGGATCGTGCGGCTTCCACCAGCTCGACCACGACCGAACGAGCCGGTCGTGTTCAGGCGGAAGCGGCCCGGAAGCGCGCCCTCAGGGCAATCTTGAGTCACGTACTCCACAGAGCGATGAGAGCTGAGCGACGCCACGATCGTCTTCCGCCGCGTCCGCCGTGCCATCCTGTCGCGAGGAACCACAACGATCGTGCTCCGGTGAGTCTCAAGTCCAGGATCCATCATCAGTTCGACCCGCTTGCCGGCCTCGAGATGCCCTGTTGTCCGTGCTCGTGCCGGTCAAGCGGGTTCCGGTCAAGCCGCCGCACGACTCGCCACGATTCTGAAGTCCCGCCAGAGGAACTACGGGCAACGTCTCGCCGTCACGACCGATCCGACCAGCTCACCGAGGCCCGCACGTCGACCTCGTCTCGCAGCCCGACCGCGCTTGAGGTCCCTGAATTCCGCGATCTGGTTCGACCAGCGCGCCCAACCGCAGGATCTCAGCCTGAAGGTTCTTCCCAGCGGCTCTGGTCGGCGTCCGAATCCTTCAGTTCACGAAGTGCTCGCCGAACGGCAGCGCAATGCCGTGCAGCGCGAGCAGGCTGTTGATGCGAGTACAGTGCTGTGTCCGCTCATGGACGAGACGATCGTACGCGCGAGGGACGGCGCTGGTCTCGACCTCCTCCGACGGCACGCGATGACCGAACACGTCACGGTCTGTCGAGATCGCAGCTTCTCAGCAGCATCCGCGCGCGAGCCGATCGTCTTTGCGCGCTTCTGCGCGTTGACCGATGCTCGCGCACGATCGACACGTGATCCCGCACTCACGCGCGCGAGACGGAGAGTTCCGCCCGGCCGTACACACCACCACTGGCTAAAACGAGCGAACCTCTGGCGCAACTCGTCCACCCAGGCACACAGCGCTTCCAGATCGAACGCCGCGACGGAAGTCTCCGACACCTTCTGACTGCTCGAGGAACGCGTCGTCGCGGCGAGCTTCCACTCCACCGAACCGAGATCCCCGCCGATGTACAGCGTGTTCGGGTTCGCGCTAAGCATGTCCACGGTCTTCTCCACGGAACCTCCGTGGTGAGCTAGGCTACCCCGCGGAAGGCCCTCATAGTTTCTCCGTGGTGACCGCCATGGAAGCACCGACACAGCCCAGCGCGCCTACGCGGCCGGCGGCGCCTCGCCCCGCCGCTCCGCGAGCTCGGCGGTCATCCGCGCGACCGTCTGCCGGTCGAGGTCGTAGAAGATCAGCAGCACGGCGGCGACGAGGTAGAGGAGCCCTGGGAACACCGTCATCATCAGCTTGATCCCGGTGATGGCCTCCTCCGTCTGCGCGGCCTTCGGGACGTAGCCGAAGCCCGCCAGCAGGTAGCCGGCCAGCGCCCCGCCGATGCCCCAGCCGAACTTCATCGAGAGCGTCGCCGCGCTGAAGAAGAGCCCCGTCGCGCGGCGCCCCGTCTTCCACTCGGAGAAGTCCGCCGTGTTGGCGATCATCGTCCAGAGGAGCGGCACCGTCGGGGCGTAGGAGATCTTCCCCATCATGTTGATCCAGTAGATCAACACGACGTCGTCCGACGACGGCAGGAAGAGCAGCACGTACCAGATCCCCGTCAACGCCGAGCACACCATGAACACGTTGCGGTCGCCGAAGCGCTGGGAGAGCGGCTTCGCGAGCGGGATCGCCGCGATGAGCGCGAGCGTCCCGACCACGTTGAAGAGCTGCGCCTGCTCCGCATCGTGGAGGTAGTAGTCGAAGTAGAACGCCGTCACCGAGTTCTGCATCGCGAAGAGCGTGAACGAGCACACGCCGACCAGGAAGAGCACGACCCAGGGGCGCGTCCGGACGAGGTTCTTCACGTCCTCCCTCAGGTTCGCCGTCTGCCCGGCGGGCGGCTTCACGCGCTCCCGCGTCGCCTTGAACGTGATGTAGAAGAGCACGAGGCTCACGGCCGCGAAGAGCGTGATGGTCCACTGGTAGGTCGGGCCCGACGACGGGCTCCGGGAAGAGCTCGGCCGGGTTCTCCCAGTCGTCGAGGAGCGCGGCGTCGGGGTCGCCGGGGTCGTCGCGGCAGGCGGCGAGGGCGAGGGCGAGGAGCGCGGCGGCGAGGAGGGCGCGGTGGGGGCGGGTCGGGCGCATCACGGCGTGGCCTCCGGGTCGGCGGGGACGGCGTCCTCGGCGTCGCTCGCGACGGGGATGATGGTCGTGCCGCCGCCCTCGGTGGCGACGACGATCCAGCCCGGCGGGAGGGTGCCGCCGAGCGCCTGGATCCCCTGCCACGCGAGCGGCGCGAGCGGGTAGCTGTACAGGCCGCTCGGGTCGTAGGAGACGCTCCCCGGGAAGTCGTCGAGGAGGGCGGTGTAGCCGGCGAGCGCCATGTCGCGCACGAAGGGGAGCTCGACGTCGCTGACCTCGCGGTTCTCGGCGATGTGCTGGAGCGCCAGGGCCGCGTAGTACTGGCTCTCGCCGGAGGGCGCGCGCGCGAGGAGCGTGGCCCAGGCGTAGAAGGCGGCGGCGTTGTTGCCGTAGCTCTGGATGAGCCACTTCGTGTCGGCGCCGACGCCCTCGTAGCGGAAGGGGTTGTTCGGGTCGTCGAGGACGGACTGCGACGGGTGGACCCCCATGTCGGTGCGGTAGAGGGACAGCCGCAGGTCGAGGAGATCGTAGCCGTAGACGTACTCGGGCGCGTCGAGGCAGGCGGGCGCGAGGGCGGCGAGGGCGACGACGGCCGCGAGGGCGGCGAGGGCGCCGCGAGCGGGGCGATGCGTCTTCTTGGGGTTCTGCGCGTGCATGGCGGGCGTCTCCGGGGTCACAGGGCGACCTGGAAGTAGGTGCGGATCTCCCACTCGTCCCCGAGCACGCCGGGGTCGCTGGGGTCGGCGGCGTAGCGGTTCGAGTGCTCGTCCAGCGAGCGCCACGCGACGCGCACGCCGAAGCGCGAGTAGAGCCCGCCGAGCCACTCCGGGGCGGTGAGGCCGAACGAGAGGTCGCCGAGGAGCTGCACCGGGAAGGTGAAGTTGAAGTCGCGGTGGTAGTCGTAGGGGCCCCAGTCGTTGAGCTTGAAGGCGCCGCGGAAGCTCAGGCGGCGCCAGTCGAGGCGCGCGATGACGCCGAAGCGCGTGATGAGGCGCGGGTCGTCGCCATTGGCCTGGCCGGTGCCGCCGTAGACGTCGGCGATGAGGCGCACGCCGCCGCCGGGGTTGGCGATGGCGCGGGCGGCGATCTCCCAGAGGTCGTGCGCGGGCGGCGAGGTCGGGAAGCCGAAGGGGGTCTGGTCGGCGAGGCGCCCGACGCCGGCGTCCATGATGGTCGGGAGGTGGCGGTAGATGAAGTCGAGGCTGAGCGCGAGCGGGGCGTCCTCGACGATCTCGTTGTCCCACGCCCAGAGCCAGGTGCCGGGGGTCGGGTCCCAGGTGATCATGAGCTCGGCGGCGAGCTGCTCGCGGTTGCCGCGCACGACGAAGGGGTCGTCGAGGATGTTCCGGCCCTTGATGGTCGGGTAGTACACGCCGGTCGCGACGTTGTAGTAGTCCTCGATGAGGGGGAGCGGGCCGACGAGCGGCTTCTGGTAGAGCACGTTGGGGGCGATCTGCAGGTCGCCGACGTTGAAGGCGGCGCCGCCGTTGACGCTCCAGTGGTTGCCGCGGCCGTCCTCCTTGAGGCGCCAGCCGGTGAAGGTGACGGTCGCGTCGGCGCCGGCGTCGGCGACGAGCCCGCGGTAGCCGCCCTGGAGGTACCAGCGGAGGCCTGGCGACTCCCAGGTGAGCTTGAGCTTGGCGCCGAGGGTGTCGACGAAGGCGACGCGGTCCTCCTCGATGAGGTAGCCGGAGTCGCGCCAGGACGGGCCGTCGGTGGTCTCGGCGATGAGGAAGCGCTCGCCGAGCTTGGTCGAGCCGCCGGTCATGGCGCCGAGCTCGACCTTGAGCGGGCCGACCTTGGTCGCGGCGTAGAGGGTGGTCTGGCGCGTCTTCTGCTCGGGGGTGGCGCTCGAGGCGGCGACGGCGCCGGTCTGGCGGGCGATGTCCTCGTGGTGGATGAGGGCGAGGGTGAAGCGGCCGAGCTCGCGCGTGTACTTGGCGAAGATGGCGGGGTTCGCGCCCCAGTAGAGCTCGGGGCCGAAGGCGACCTTGAGCCCCTCGAGGCCCTCGTGGCCGGTGAAGATGGCGCCGATGGGGGCGGCGGCGTTGTAGATGTCGATGGCGTCGCCGTAGTAGGCCTCGGGGAAGAGGCCGAAGAAGTCGCCCTCGTAGCCCCAGTGGTAGTGGCCGGTGCGGTAGAAGGCGTCGAGGTCGAACCAGTCCTCGTGCCAGGCGAAGCTCGCGGCGTGGATGGCGACGCGCTCGGGGTCGCGCGTGGTGACGGTGGTGCCGTCGGCGGCGGTGAGGGTCTGCGGGAGGCCGCGGTTCTCGTAGAAGATCTCGTCGATGGGGTTGTCGGGGACGTTCGCGAGGACGTTGAGGGCGAGGTTCCCGGAGAGGCGCGCCGAGGGGGCGAAGCCGACGTCGAGGTAGAAGGACTCGAGGTGATCGAAGCGGCTCTCGGCGCGCGCGGGGTCGTCGAGGTGGGAGCCGCCGGTCTGGTAGAATGAGAGGTCCATCCGGACGGCGTTGATCTTGAAGCGCTCGAGGAGGCCGACGCGGGCGGCGAGCTGGGCGCGCTCGTAGGGGGCGGCGTAGTCCTCGACGCGGATGGCGCCCCAGTGCTGGCGGATCTCGTCGAGGGTCGCGTGGTAGGGGTCCTGGCGGAAGCCGGCCTGGAGGACGTAGTAGGCGGCGCGCGGGTAGAGGGGGATGAGGCCGGCGTCGTCGTTCGGGCCCTTGGCGCAGATCCCGAACCACTCCTCGTTCATGTTGTTGCGGCCGGGGACGAAGTCGAAGGGGTAGGCCTCGTTGGGCCAGCTCGCGTGGGTGTCGTGGACGTCGAGGCCGGTCTCCTGGAGGTACTTCCACCAGCCGTCGCTCCACTGGAAGAGGAGGCCGCCGATGGCGTTGCCGGCGCGGCCCTTGCCGTAGGAGAGCTCGTAGATCTCCTGCCAGAGGCCCTTCTCGATGCGGGCCTGGGCGAGCTGGTCCTCGCGGCCCTCGCGGGCGTCGTAGGCGTCGGAGCCGAACTCCGTGTACATGAAGGGGAGGTCGAGCTTGGCCTTCACGACGTCGAAGAGGTCGCGGGAGGTGACGCCGCGGTAGACGTTGGAGCCCATGATGTCGAGGCCGGCGGGTTTGACGTACTTCGCGACGAGGTCGACGTACTGGAGGTCGCCGTTGGCGATGGCGACGGGGTGGGTGGTGTCGAGGGCCTTGATGTCGCGGACGAGGTCGCCCCAGAGGGAGTAGAGGAACTCGGCTTTGGCGGCCTGCTGCTCGCCGGCGGGGAGGGCCTCGATCTCGAAGGAGCTCCACTCGAGGCCGTAGTTGTTCTCGTTGCCGAGGAGCCACATGAGGAGGCCGGGGGTGCCGCGGTAGGTCTCGACGAGCGAGCGGATGTCGGCGCGGACGGCGTCGCGGAAGGCCGGGTCGGAGTAGTCGACGGGGTTCACGAAGGCGCCGCCGACCTGGAAGCCGTAGCGACCGGTCGTGTGGTTCATGACCGTGAAGATCCCGTAGCGCTCGTAGATGTAGGTGACCCAGCGCGGCGGGATCCCGGGGAACTGGCGGATGGCGTTGACGCCCATGGCCTTGAGCATGCCCATGTCGCGGTCGAGGGCGGCCTTGATGAAGTCGTCGGGCTGCCGCCAGAGGTCGTAGCGGTAGTTCTCGCCGACGGGGACGTAGCCCCAGTTCATGCCGAAGACCATGAAGTCGCGGCCGTCGACGACGAGCTTGAAGCCGCCGTCGTCGTGGAAGACCGAGACCTGGTTCGGGCGGAGGGGGCTCGCCGGCGGGGCGGCCCGGGCCGCGGGGGAGGCGAGGGCGACGAGCCACGCCGCGGCCGCCAGGGCGACGCGACGGTTCCACGGTGACGGTGCGGAGGGGCGCATCGGAGTCCTTTGTTTGTTGTGATGACAAACTAGCAGGCGCCGTCGGGACGCGTCAAGCGAGGGGCCGCGAGAATGATGGCGCATCGGCGGGGGCGCCTCACGAGCGGGGGCGCCGTGGGAATTCTCGGCGTCGGGCCGGGAGTCCTCGTCCCGGGGCGGCGGGATGAGACTCCAAGTGTCTGACATTGCGTCGGAATCGGGCCGCACAACGGCGGCCCGAACCCTGCTCTCTCCCACGTCGTCCGCGCGTCGGCCAGCACGGTGCCGGCCGGCGCGCGGTCGCATGACGAAGGAAGAGAGCATGACCTACTCCTGGTGTCCTCGATGCCGAAAGAACTCCTACATGAGCCAAGGCGAGGCCGAGGCCACGGCCGAGCACTGTGAGACGATGCGAGGTAAGCGACTTCGCGCGTACCGGTGTCCGCACGGCATCGGCTGGCACCTGACGAAGCGCTGACGGTCACGGAGCGACGCCGCCGCACGACGTGGCGGCGTCGCCTCCGGCGAGGACGAGGGCCGCTCCGGCGAACGGGGCGGCCCTTTCCTTCTTTGGCGGCGACGTGTTGGGCGACGGGGCCCTTCTCCACAGAAAACGGGAAGAGCCGCCTCCCGTGAGGGAGACGGCCCTTCCGTGGGGTCATCGTCCGGCGGTGTCTACGACGAGCGCGGCTCGTCTCGACGCCACTCGGCCCGTTCCCCTCTCAGCCCTTGCGGGGCGGGTTGTTCCAGCGGTCGGGGCCGGACTTGTTGCCGGGGGTCCCCTTGGTCGGCCAGCCGCCGCCGCCGGTGACGCCGGGCGGGGTGGGCTGACCGCCCCCCTTCCCGCCGCCGCCGCCCTTGCCGCCCTGACCGCCGCCGCCCTTGCCGCCCTGTCCGCCGCCGCCCTTGCCGCCCTGTCCGCCGTTTCCCCTACTCATGACATACTCCTTCCGCGCCGGTCTCCTCGTCGCGGGGCTCGTCTCGGCGCACCGAGCCCCGCTGACGGCACGTACCTCGCGCCGCCGTGGTTCGATGCGGCTCACCAGTCGTAGTGGCCGCCGCGCTCGACGAGCTTCTCGACGTCGAAGCCGACCTGCGCGAGCGCCCGCGCGACGCCGATGTCGAGGATCGGCTCGCTGTTGCACGCCTTCCCGCCCGAGTTGCCGAAGAAGCGGCCGAGCGGGTCGATCATCGCGTAGGAGTCGGTCATCCCGTCGTTGTCCTCGGGGACGAGCGTGACGCCGTCGGCCTCGAGGCGCGCGTGGCGCGCGACGAAGGCGCGGAACGCCGCGTCGTCGATGAGCAGCGGCTCCACCGAGCCGTCGTTCTGGCCCTCGACCGGGAGCACCTGGAAGATCTTCCACCGCTCGGGGGCGACGGCGCGCACGAAGTCCGACATGTCCTCGTGGGCCGTCAGGCTCGTCACGACCGTGTTGAGCTTGATTGCGGCGCGCAGTCCGGTGGAGCGCCCGTGGCCGGCCATCTCGCCGCCTGGCTTCGTCGTCGATGCTCGGCGTACCTTCAGGTACGCCTGCGCTCTCCTCCTTGCCAGACGACGAGATGCCTCGACCACGGTCAGCTCAACCGGACTGCGCGCCGCAATGAGCCGCACCCCGTGCGCCCGGCACAGGTCGGCGAGCATCACCGTGCGCGCGTGGAGCGTCGGCTCGCCGCCGGCGAAGTTGATCTTCTGCGCGCCGTTCTCGGCGAGGAGCGAGATGAGCTCGCAGCCGCGCTCGACGGGGAGCTGGCCGCGGAGCTCGCGGAACGTCGCGAAGCAGAAGCGGCACTTGCTGTCACAGGGCTTGTTGACGTGGTAGTTGAGCGCGCCGACGTGCTGGAGCACGGGGATCGGCGCGACGAATTTACGGTGCGCAAGTGGCTGGAGCCCGGTCGCCGTCGAGCATCCTCGCCGTCTGCCTAGGAGGAGAGCGGAGGCGCACCCATAGGTGCGCCGAGCATCGACGACGACGGTAGGCGGTGAGGAGGCCGGCGGCGAACGGCTCCAGCTGCTTGCGCACCGTAAGAATCCGTGAGCGGTCATCGGTCTGCCTCGATGGTGGGAGATTCGGGGATGTGCCGCGGGCGTCGCGCCGAGCCGGGCCGGGAGCAACGGGAGGTGCTGCCGACCCGCTCGGCGCGCCGGGGCGCTACAGGTGCGTCCAGAAGAGGTCGAAGTAGGCCGTGCACTGCGTGAAGCCGCAGTCGCGCTCGACCGAGAGGACGCTGTCCTCGACGCCGCGCTTGCCGCGGTGCAGGTCGATCTGCAGCGTCACGTCGCAGCCCGCGTCGTCGACGTGGCTCACGCGGCGCTCGTCGCCGCAGGTCGGGTCCCAGATGCTCGACGTGACCGGGAACCCCGACATCACCTCGCTCACGAGGTCCGAGTCGCAGTCGCCGAAGGCGTAGGCGATCTGGACGGTGTAGCTCCCCGTCGGGAACTCGCAGCCTCCACCGTCTCCATCGCAGGCGGTGCCTGCGACCCCGAGCGCGAGCGCCGCAGCGCACCACGCCGTGCCTCGCCGGCGCACCGGCGATCCGAGCTTCTTCATGGCATTCTCCGGAAGTGACCGGTCAACCCGACCGGCGCAATCCGGAGTCGCAAGCGACGTGCCTGCCCAGCAGCGCGCGTTGATTCGTTTGATATCAGCCGGTTATTGGGCCGCGCTCAGTCGTTCCGCGCGGGATTCCCACCCTGCCCCCAGGGAATTCACTTCCCGACGTGGCTGTCGAGGAATACCCGGGAGTCCGACGCGATCTGAAGCGCCGCCCAGCAACCGTCGCCGCAGTAAGTGTGAACGAACCAGGAGAGTCGACCCTGCCGCCACTCGAGGAGAGGTCGTTCCGCGTTTCCGAGCCGCGAGGTTCTCTGCTCATCGGGCTCCCGCCCGAAGCGCCGCTCGAGCGCGGTGCTCAAGCTCTCCCGCGTCTCGGTGTCGAAGAAACGGATGTAGAGCCCCGCGAGCCGAACCCCGCGGAACAGGAGCAGGGTCTCGGGCGTGTCCTCGCCGGAAGCACCGTTCTTGGGCCGATACCAGACCCGTCTCAGTCCTCGATCCCCGTAGTCCAACTTCGTGGCCTCCATCCACTGCGGTCCGAGCTTCCTCCGCACCGTGTCCCATGATGCTCCCCACGGCAGGTTCCCGCGCGTCCCCAGCACCGCGAGCTCGTCGAGGAGCTCCTCGCGAAACGGGAACTGCGGCAGCGCGTCGAGCTCCGTGCTGACCAAGTGCCGCGCCACGAGCACCGCTCCGACGACGAGCACCGCCAACACCAACGCCACGCCCAGCGTGGCGCGATGCGACCAGCGCTTCGATCGCGGCACCGTCGAGAACGCCGCCTCGGCGACGGCTGGCGCCGCCACGGTCCTCTCCGCCGGCTGCGCGTCGAGCGTGACGTCGGATGGCGCTCGCCTCGCTCCCGCCTGCGTCGGCCGGCTCTCCGGCCCCTCCAACGAGGCGAGCAGCAGGTCCTTGAGCGCCCTCGCGCTCTGCGGCCTCGCGCTCGGCGACGCCGCGAGCGCGCTCATCACCACCCGCGACAGCGCCCTCGACACCTCGGGCCGAACCTCGTCCGGTGACGCCGGCCGCGGCCCGAGCTGCGCGTTCATCGCCGCCGCCGGGTTCGCGCGCTCGAACGGGTTCCGCCCCGTCAGGAGCGCGTAGAGCACGAGCGCCAGGCTATAGACGTCCGACGTCACGCCCGACGCCTCACCTGCGCACTGCTCCGGGCTCATCCACGCCGGCGTGCCGCTGACCACCCCGATCACCGAGCTCTCGCCTCGCTTCGAGGTGTCCCGCGCCACGCCGAAGTCGGCCACCAGCACGTGCTCACGGTCCCCCGTGTCCGTGACCAGCAGGTTCGCCGGCTTGATGTCGCGGTGCACGAGCCCCGCCGCGTGGCTGTACGCGAGCGCGTCGCACGCCTGCGCCACGAGCCCCACCGCCCGCGCCGGCGCGAGCGGCCCCTCCTCGGCCAGGAGCTGCGCGAGGTCGCGCCCCGACACGAGCTGCATCACCAGGCACGGGCGCCGACTCGCCCCGAGCACGCCGAAGTCGTGGATCGTCACGATGTTCGGGTGGTCGAGCGCCGCGAGCCGCGTCGCCTCCTCGAAGAAGAGCCGCTCCTGCCTCGGTGAGAGCTCCTTCGACAGCACCTTCAGCGCCACCGCGCGTCCGAGACTGCGCTGCCGCGCCTTCACGACGACGGCCGCTCCCCCGCGCCCGAGGCGCGTCTGGAGCTCGTACTCACGGTCGAGGACGCGCGGCTCGTGCACATCGCCGGGCATGGCGAGACCGTAGCACGGAGGCGGCTTCTCGGGTAACCTCCCCGAGCCGTGTTCGAAAGCTCCGACACCACCGACGACTACCCGTCTGCGCGACGCCCGGCGCGCCGGGCCGCGATCCCGCACCTCGTCCTGAGCGGCGGCCCCCCCGGCAGCGAGACCTGGCGCGCGCTCCCGCTCCGCGGCGACGCCGTCATCGGCCGCTCGCCGGACTGCGACCTCCCGCTCCTCACCGACGGCCGCGCGAGCCGCAACCACGCGCGCCTCCAGGGCCGCAAGCTCACCGACCTCGACAGCCGGAACGGCGTCTTCGTCAACGGCGCCCGCGGCCGCGCCTTCGACCTCGAGGTCGGCGACGTCGTGCGCGTCGGCGACACCGTCTTCGTCGTCGCGGCCGACGCCCCCGACGACCACGGCGTCAGCGACATCTTCGGCCGCTCGGTCGCCGCGCGCGACGCCGCCGCCTACATCCGCGCCGTCGCGCGCGAGGCCGGCTCGCTCCTCATCGAGGGGCCGCCCGGCACCGGCAAGGAGTACGTGGCGAAGGCCTTCGGCAAGGCGAGCGGGCGCGCCGGGAGCTTCGTCGTCCTGAACTGCGCCAACCTGAGCCCCCAGCTCGCCGAGAGCGCCCTCTTCGGCCACCGGCGCGGCGCCTTCACCGGCGCCACCGCCGACTTCAAGGGCGCCTTCGAGCGCGCAGACGGCGGCGTCCTCTTCCTCGACGAGGTCGGCGAGCTCGAGCCCACCGTGCAGGCGAAGCTCCTGCGCGCCCTCGAGGTCGGGGAGATCGCCGTCGTCGGCGCGAAGCCCAAGCACGTCGATGTCCGCGTCGTGGCCGCGACGAACCGTGCCCTCGACGACGACATCGACGCCGGCCGCTTCCGCGTCGACCTCCTCTCACGCCTCCGCCGCTTCCACCTGCGCCTGGCGCCGCTCGCCGAGCGCCGCGAGGACATCCTCGCGTTCCTCGCGTACGAGCTCCGCGGCGCGTGGCCGATCAGCGTGGAGCTCGCCGAGCGCATCGCGATGACGCGCTTCCCGGCGAACCTGCGCGACGTGGCGAGCCTCGCCGCCCGAATCCGCGCCTTCTCCGACGGCGGCCGGGTCGAGCTCGGCGAGGGCGACGTCGGGCGCCTCGGGCTCGACGTCGTCGAGAGCGCGCCTGCCTCGCCCCGGGCCCGCGACTACAGAGACCGCGAGCTGCTCGCGGAGGCCGCGCGCCGGTTCCATACGCTGACCGCGCTCGCGAAGCACTTCGGCTGCGAGCGCAAGACGGTCAAGACCTGGGCCGAGAAGCTCGGCGTCCCGCTCGAGCTCGACGGGGACTGAGCGCGCCGCTCGCGGCTATCCCCGGTATCCCGTGTCCGGCGCGCGCGGGCGCCACATCGGGCAGAGGTGCGTCTCCTGCACGAGCCCGGCGCTCTGCTCCCAGAGGTCGAACAGGTCGTGCTTCGACCTCACCCGCGCGTACGCCTCCGGCGTGTCCCGGAAGCAGGCCAGGTCCCCGAAGAGCCCGTGCCCCGCGGGGCTGTAGTCGGACAACCCACACGAGAAGCAGCTCACGAGCGCCACGTCGCGCGGCAGGTCCGCCGTCAGCTCGGCCAGCTCGTCCTCGAAGTACCCCGTCTCCCCGCCGCTCCGCGCCACGCCGCGCGGCGTCTCGAGCTCGAGCGCGAGCCGCTCCGCGTCGATCCCGCCGTTCGCCGCCGGCCCGCCCAGGTGGAGCCGCGCCCGCAGGAGCCCCTCCCCGCGGTGGCCGCCGACCAGCAGCGTGAGCGGCATCTCCCACGTCAGGCTGCACGCGCACAGGACGCCGTGGTTCAGCGTGAACGCCGACCGCGCCGCCTCGAGCTGCTCCGGCTCCGGCTCGAGCAGGTCGAAGTCCGCCCCCGAGTACACCACCCCGCGCAGCGTCACCCGCAGCGTCGCCCCGTCGTTCTCGATCGTCGCCGCCTCACGCCCCTGCGCGTCCTCGTAGAACGCCGGGTAATGGGCCGGGTAATGGGCTTCGTCTCGTGACACGGCGCCTCCTCCGGAGCGGCGCCGCGAGCCTCGGTGCTCGCGGCTGTCAGCGAACTGTGAGTGGCACGTGAGCCCCACCTCCGGCAACCTCCCCGAGCTCTCCCCACGACACGACGCGAGGCCCCTTGTCCACGCACCCCCACGCAGCGGCTCCCCTCGAGCCCGCCGCCACCGCGCCCGCGCGCCGCGCCCTCACCGGGCTCGCCCTCGCGATGGTCTTCCTCGACCTGGTCCATCTCGGCGGCCTCGCGCTCGGCGGGCACGACACCCGCTCGGGCACCATCCTCGTCGCGACCGCCAAGGCCCTCACACCGAGCGTCCTCGCCGCCTTCGCCCTCGTCGCGCTCGCGTGGGCCGCGCTGACGCGTTCGCGCCCAGCCGTCGTCGGCGGCGTCCTCATCCTCCTCGCCTACGCCGCCCGGTTCGTCCCACCCATGGCGTTGTCCGACGCCGCCGCCGACGATCTCGGCGCCGTCCGCTTCGTCGTGACCATCGCCGGCCTCGTCGCCGCCGGGGTCGCCGTCGGGCCCCGACGCGCGAGCGCGCTCGTGATCGGCCTCCTCCTCGCGTCCATCCCCGTCGTCGGCTTCGCCCTCGCGGGCGGCCCGGCTCCGTTCATCGTCGCCCTCCTCGCCTTCGATCTCGCCCTCGTCGCCGTGCTGGCCGCCCCGCTGCGCTCCCGCCACGGCGCCGTCGCCCCGTCACCGGCAGGCCCCGCCGACGACGTCGCCCTCCGCGCCGCGACCCGCGGCGCGCGCCTTCTCCGCCTGGGCTTCATCGGCCTCGTCCTCATCCACGTCGTCCCGGGCCTCCTCGACGCGGTCGGCCTCGGGCAGAGCGGTGTCACCGTCGTCGTCACCCTCGGGCTCCTCGCCACGTCCCTGGCTCTCGGGCTCACAGGCGTCGCGCCGTTCCGGCGCCTCCCGGCGCGCTCCGGCGCCCGCGTCCTCGCGTGGGCCACGACGGCCCTCATGGCCGGCACGGCCGTCACCTTCATCGCCGTCCTCGTCGGGAAGATGTTCGAGCCGTCGTGGCACACGGCGCTCGCCTCCCTCGCGAGCCTCCTGGCCCAGGCCGCCGCCGTCGTCTTCACCTACCTCGCGCACGTCGCCACCTCCTGGCTCGGGCGGCGCGGTCTCTCGACTCACGTGCGCGCCGCGCTCACCGCGCCGGTCGTCGTCTTCGGCGCGAGCCTCCTCACGCCGCTGGCGCTGCATCGAGCGCTGGAGTCCACCCCCCTGCTCGCGAGCGTCCTCAACCTCGTCGCCGCGCTCCCCTACCTCATCGCCGCCCTGGCCGCCGGCCGCCTCGCCAGGGCCCTCGACGCCGCGGCGCTCGTGACCCCCTTCGGCGACGCCCCGGCGCCGCCCGCCCCCTCGACCCTGGAGCCGACCCCCTCATGACGCATCTCCGCTGGCCCGCCCTCCTCGCCGCCTTCCTCGGCACCTCCGTCGTCCCCCCGGCCGTCGCCGCGTCCCCCGCAAGGCGCGCCGCCGCGAACCGCGCGCCGGCGCCCGTCCACGTCATCCTCTCCGGCCACGGCGCGACCATCGAGATCGCCGGCCCCACCGCCGTCGCCGCCATCGGCACGGGCGCCGGGCCCAAAGCCGAGCCCTGGGACCTCATCACCGTGACCGTCCGCGCCGGCGAGCTCGCGAACGCCTACGTCCGCGCGCGCTCGGGCGCCGCGCCGGAGGTCGTCAAGGGCCCGGACCGCGCCGCCCTCGACGCCGGCATCGCGCGGGCCTCGCGCGGCCCCGACACGGACGCATGGCACGTCGTCGCCGGGCGCGCCGTGTTTCCACTCGTCGACCTCCCGATGTGGGCCTTCTCGGCCGCGACCGGCGAGGCCGGTGAGCGCCGCCTTCCCATCGAGATCGTGACGGACGTTTGGGTCGAGGGCGACGGCCCCTACGAGGGCGCGCGCCAGACGATGCTCACGATCGTGGGCCCCTTCGACACGCTGCCGAACCCGGCCGCCCTGACGGCGCCCTACCAGAAGGTCGTCGCGAGCGAGCTCGACGGCCCGCTCCGCTGGCTCGAGAACGCCTACACCCACGACGGCCTCGCGTGGCGCCAGCGCCTCTACTGGACGCCCGGCGGCCACTTCATCGTCCGCTACCAGGCCCCCGAGGCGCGCACGAAGGAGATCGACCTCTTCCGCGCCGCCGCCGAGCGCATCGCGCGCGCGATCCGCGTGGACGAGCCCGAGTCGGCCACCCCGCAGCGCGAGCCTACGAAGAGATAGACCGCAGCGCGATCATCGGCCCCTCGGGCGCCTGGTCCTCGCGGAGATCGATGACCCCCACGATCGCCCAGTCGTTCTCGCCCTCGCGGTCGACGAGCGTCTGCGTGACCTCCCACTCGTGCCGCCCGCCCGCGACCACCCGCGTCTTGTCCGTCATCCGCGCCTCGTGGTCGAACACGACCTCCCCGCGCTCCTCCACGAACGGCGCGAGCGCCTCCGCGAACCGCTCCGGCGGCCACGCGTCGTCCTCGTCCTGCCGCACCAGCGCCGCCGCCTCCTCCCAGTCGCCCACCGACAGCGCCTTCACCAGCGCGTGCAGCTCCGCCCGGATCCGCGCGTTGAACGCCCGCTTGTCCCGCGAGATGTCGAGCGGCGCCGCAAGCTCCGGCACCGCCGTCTGCTCCTCGCCGTACATGAGCCGCTCCCACTCGTGGATGAGGCTCGAGTCCACCCGCGCCAGCACCGTCCGGAAGAACGCGATCACGTCCACCAGCTCGTCCGTCCGCAGCCGCGCCGGCACCGTGTGCACCAGCGTCTTGAACCCCTCCGACAGGTAGCGCAGCAGCGTCCCCTCGATGCGCTCGAGCCCGAGCTCCTTCACGTACTCGTTGAAGCTCATGTACCGCTCGACCATGTCCCGCATGATCGACTTCGGCCGCACGTTCTCCGTCCCCACCCACGGGTGGTGCGCCTCGAACGCGTCGAACAGCGTGTACAGGAGCTCCGCCCTCGGCTTCGGGTTGTCCACCCCCTCGAGCCGCGCCATCCGCTCCTCGTACTCGAGCCCGTCCGCCTTCCACTGCGCGATGAGCTGCCCCTTCAGCACGTCGAGCTGCCGCATCAGGATCGCCCGCGGGTTCTCGAGGATCGCCTCGCAGAACGACAGCACGTCGAGCGCGAAGTCCGGCTGCTTCGGGTCGAGCGCCTCGAGCGCCTCCACGAGGAACAGCGCGAGCGACTGCATCAGGCTGAAGTCCGTCTGCAGCCCCTCGCTCACCACGACCTCGCGCCCGCCGAAGTACTCGCTCGCCCGCAGCTCGAAGACCCCCGCCTTCACGAGGCTCTGGAACAACCGCCGCGCCCGCCGCCGCAGGTGCCGCTTGCTCCCGTCGTGCTCGTGCGAGAGCCCGATGAGCTCCACCAACCGCCGATAACCGCCCCCCTTCCGGTAGGCGTTGTCCGGCCGCTGCACGAGCTCGACCAGCATCCCGTGCGTCACCTCGAAGCTCGACTCGAGCGCCTCCGGCTGCCCCTCGACGAGCTGCGCGAACGTCTCCGCGTTCCACGGCACGTAGCCCTTCGTCGGCGGCTGCTTCCGCACGATCTTGCTCTTCTTCTTGCCGCTCGCCGCCGCGTTCGCCTCGATGCGCTTGTTCTCGATGACGTGCTCCGGCGCCTGCGCGACCACGTACCCCTGCGTGTCGTACCCCTTCCGCCCCGCGCGCCCCGCGATCTGCTTGAAGTCGCGCACCGTCAGGATCCGCGTCTTCTCCCCGTCGAACTTGCAGAGCTTCGTGAAGAGCACCGTGCGGATCGGGATGTTCACCCCGACGCCCAGCGTGTCCGTGCCGCTGATGACCCGCAGGAGCCCCTGCCGCGACAGCTTCTCCACGAGCAGCCGGTACTTCGGCAGGAGCCCGCCGTGGTGGAGCCCCACCCCGTGCCGCACGTAGCGCTGCATGTCCTTGCCGTACGGCGTGTCGAACTTCACGCCCACGAGCGCGTCCGCGATGGCTCGCTTGTCCTCCTTCGGCGTGAAGTCCTGCGACATCAGGTTCTGCGCCTGGTCGGCCGCGTCGCGCTGCGTGAAGTTCACGAGGTAGATCGGCGCCCGCTGCTTCTTCACGAGGTCGTACACGGCCTCGTGGAGCGCGTCCTCGCTGTACTCGAACGCGAGCGGCACCGGCCGCTGCGCCGACGACACCGACACCACGGCCTTCCCCGTCATCGCCTCGAGCCGCTCCTCGAGGTCGCGCGTGTCGCCGAGCGTCGCGGACATGAGCAGGAACGTGCTCTTCGTGAGGACGAGCAGCGGGATCTGCCAGGCCACGCCGCGCTCGCGGTCGGCGTAATAGTGGAACTCGTCCATCACGACGTAGTCCGCGGGCGCGTCGGCCCCCTCGCGCAGCGCCATGTTCGCGAGGATCTCGGCCGTGCAGCAGAGCACGGGCGCGTCGCGGTTGACGGTCGAGTCGCCCGTCATCATGCCGACCTTCGCGGGCCCGAAGGTGTCGCACAGGTCGAGGAACTTCTCGTTCACGAGCGCCTTGATGGGCGACGTGTAGATGGCGCGCTTCCCGCGCGCGAGCGCGACGAGGTGGAGCGCCACGGCGACGAGCGACTTCCCCGACCCGGTCGGCGTCTTCAGGATGACGTGGTGGTCGGTCAGGATCTCGAGGATCGCCTCCTCCTGCGCGGGGTAGAGCTCGAGCCCGAGGTCGGTGACCCAGCCGACGAACACCTCGAAGAGGGAGTCCGCGTCGTGGTCGATGCGCCCGCCGAGGCGCTCGGTGAGGGTGCGTTTCGCTGGGGTCGGGGTCGCCATGCCGCATCCTTCCCACACGGGTCGGGGCGCGGCAAGCCGCGCGGCGCGGCGCCACCGGCGCGTTGCCCCGGATCCGCGCGTGGGGCATCCTCAGAGGTGGGGGGAGTCGCGCGCGCGGCTCGCGGTCCCCGTGCCGCGACACGGAGGGACGACATGACATCGACGCCCGCGCACCGCGCTCCCAGGGCCGCCTCGCCCGCCCCGCGACCCGCCGGGGCCACCGCGACCGGCGAGGCGCGATCGCCCCGCGTCGAGGCGCTCCGCGGCCTCCCGCTCGCGGACCAGCTCGACGCCCTCGCCCCCGGCGAGCAACCCCGCGAGGAGCCAGCGTTCCACGGCGTCGGCGGCGGGAGCGCGCCCGTTCAGCTCGAGGCCGCGCCCGACGCGGGCACGACCCCCGCGGACGGCGCGGGTGGCGGGTCGCTCGCGGAGCGCGAGGCGACGCTCGCGCGCGCGACCGAGCTCACCGCCGAGATGGCCGCCCGCTCGGAGCAGGTGCGCGCGAGCGTCGCCGCCACCGTCGCGGGGATGGGGAGCCCGCCGAGCCTCGCGGACGTCGAGCTCCTCGAGGCGCTCGTCGCCGACTACGAGGCGCAGCTCATGACGTGGCGCCCGATGCTCATGGCGCTCGACCAGCCCGAGACGCGGTGGGCGCTCGAGGAGGCCGCCGCCGCGACCGGGCAGGACTTCGGCGCCCTCGCCGCCGGCTTCCAGGCCGCCTTCGAGCACGCGAACGCCGTGCTCTTCGAGGCCACGGACGTCTACAACGCCACCGAGATCGGGCGTGAGCGGGACCTCGCCTCCGCGCCGCGCGCCCAGCGCCTGCGCGCCTCCCCCGGCGGCGGCGGCGCCCGCGGAGACCGCGACTGGGCGCCGATCCACGTGCCCGGCCTCGTCATCGCCGCGGACCCGCTGACCGGCCCGGCGCCGAGCGCCGGGCGCGCCCGTGGCGCAGACGCCATCGACGCGGTCGTGGTCCACACCGGCAGCAGCGACGCCGAGGGCACCGTGGACACGCTCGAGGGGCGCGGCCTCGCGGGGCACTACGCGGTCGGCGTGGGCGGCGACGCGCGCCAGATGTACCCGGCCTCCCAGAGCGGCGCGCACGCCGCCGTCGCGAACGCCCCGTCGGTCGCGATCGACCTCGCCTACGGCGGCGGCTCGTCGCGCGACTCGCAGGTCGCCTTCCTCGACAGCGGCGTGCAGCTCGTCGCCGCCGCGAAGATCATCACGACGCACGCCCGCCTCTCGCCCGCCCTCGCCGGCGGCGGCGTGCACGCGCGCGGCGAGCTCCTCGGCGAGCACCTCGCCGACGTCGACACCCTCGGCGGCGCCTACGGCGGCGTCGCAACGTACGGCGGCGCCGGCGCCCGGGCGGTCGCCGGGGACCTCGACGGCGTCGTGGCGCACGAGTCGCTGCCCGACTCGGACCACAGCGACCCCGGCCAGGTGTACATGCTCCGCCTCGCCGCGATGATCCCGCTGCTCGAGGCCTACGAGCGGCGCTACGGGCCGCTCCGCCTCGACGATCCCGCCGAGGTCGAGCGCGTGGTGGCGGTCATCGAGCGCTACGAGGCGGCGACCGGGCGCGCCGCGGGCGGCGTGTCGCAGACCGAGCTCTGGCGGCGCGTCCGCGAGCGCTTCGGCGAGACCCCGCTGCCGGACGTCGAGGCCGGCGAGCTCGACCGCGCCCTCGACGACACGCTCGAGGCGATGCAGGAGGAGCTCGCGCTCGCGCGCCACGGCGAGGGCTACGACGCCGCGCGGGACGCGGTCCGCGCCGAGCTCGACCGCGAGATCCCCGACCGCGACATCGTCTTCGAGGGGAGCGTGCCCGAGAGGTCCTACCTGCGGGACGCGCTCGGGCTCGCCCGCGGCGACGACCCCTACGACGCCGCGCACGCGGCGGACGTCGCCACCGCCCGCGGCACGAGCGCCTACCGCGCGGAGGAGACGCGCTTCCGGCGGCGCGTGCGCGCGAGCGTCACCGAGCGCATCGTCCGCGACAGCGCGTACGTCGACGCGATGGACGAGAACCTCGCCGCCTTCCGCGCCTACCTCGAGGAGCACCTCCCGGAGCTCCTGCGGTGAGGCGGCGCGCGCTCGCCCTCGCGGGCCTCGCGCTGGCGCTCGGCGCCTGCCGCGGGGCCCCGGAGCCGAACCCCGCCGACGAGACGGTGGCGCCCGCGTCGCCGCCCGCCGACACGGCGCCCGTCGCCGCCGCGTCGCCCTGGGCCGCGCCGCCCCCCGTGGCGCCCGCCGAGCCGTGCCGTCCGCCCGGCGACGTCGCGCCGCCCGCGTTCGCCGCCGCGCCGCCGACCCTCGCCGCCGGCGCGCTCGCCGACGCCCTCGGCGACCGCGACCACGGCGTCTCGGGCTGGGAGGGCGCGCTCGTCACCGCGCTCGACGCGATGCCCGTCGGCGCGCGCTGCTGGCTCAGGCTCTCCCCGTCCGCCGCCGACCGCCGCCGCGGGCGCCTCGCGCCGGCCGACGCGCTCGCGGTCGCCACCGACCTCGACTGCGGGCCGGGCCGCGACGGGCGGCTCGGGGCGCTGCGCCCAGGCCTCTTCCGGGGCGCGTCGGCGGCCGCGCTGGCGCTCTCCCGCCGCGCCGACGGCGGCTGGGCCGTCGCGCGCGACGTCGTCGACACCGCGGGCGAGGCGCTGGGGATCACCGTCGACGGCGGCTCCGTCGCCCTCGCGCCGCCGCCACGCCCCTCGACGCCGTCGGTGACGAGCTCGTCGCGATCGCGGAGGACGCCGGCGACGCCTGCGCCGCGCTCGCCCGCGCCCGCGTCGCCGACACGCGCCGGAGCTCGCGGCCGGCCGCTGCCCGGTCGCGCGCCTCGCCGACCACGACGGCCTCGGCGATCCCCACCAGGCCCCGAAGCTCGCGGCCTGCGCGGGCGCCGCGTGGGACGTCGCCGCCTACGACCTCCTCGTCGCCCGGCAGTGCCCCCTCGAGCCCCTCGACGACGCCGCCCTGGCCTCGCTCGTCGCCCTCTGGTCGGGCCGCGGCGGCGCCCCGGCCGATCTCCGCTGGGTCCCGGACTCCACGTCCGAGCTCCTCCCGCCGGCGCCCGCGCGCGACCCCGTGCGCGCGCTCGCCGCCCTCGACGCGCTCGCCGCCCGCCGCGCGCTGACCGCCGAGGAGCAGGCGCTCCGCCTCGACCTCCTCACGCGGGTGCCGCTCGGCCTGCGCGACGCCGACCTCGACGCGGCCCTCGACGCGACGCCGCGCCTCGAGGTCGGCGACCCGGCCCTCGCCATCCGCCTCCTGAACCGCGGGCGCCCGGCCGACCTCGGGAAGCTCACCGACGCCGCCGGCGCCCGTCGCGCTGGCCGCACCGCGCCTTCCTCGCGACGACGCTCGCGCCGGCGTGCGCGGCCGCCCTCGGCGTGACGGCGGCGCCCGCGGCGCCGTGAGCCAGGGTTGACGCCCGCCCGCGCGCCGATCTACGAGGCCCTCCCTCGACCGGAGCGCCGCCCATGACCGCCGACGACGTCACGCGCGAGATCCTCGCCGCCTTCCCCGCCACCGACCACGTCGTCGCCTCGGGCGGCGCCTTCTTCTTCAACGACCCGTCGCGCCACTTCCCGTTCGCGACCCTCGTCGTCAACGACGAGTACGACCTCCACTCGGACCTGAACCGCGACGGCGTCTACCGCCTCAACATCGGCGTCGGGAAGGCGACCTTCCAGGCGCTCTTCCCGCCGACCGCCGAGCGCGTCGAGCACGACTTCACCGCCCTCGACCGGCTCCTCCCGCACCCGAACTACGGCTCGATGTACTGGCTCTGCGTCCTGAACCCGTCGGAGGCCACGTTCGAGCGCCTGCGCCCCCTCCTCGCCGAGGCGTGGGCGCTCTCGCTCGAGCGCTACGGCGACCGGGAGCCCGCCGAGGGCTGAGCGCGCGCCAGTGAGCGCCGTAGTCAGTCGTCGCAGGCCGCCTCGTAGCCGCCGCAGAGCGTCTCGACGCAGCCGTGCGAGCCGCTCGGGCAGCGCGTCTCGACGCAGCCGAGGTAGGCGATGAGCGCGGCCTGGCCGCTCACGACGTCGCCGCCCAGCCAGCAGGCGTCGACGCACGCGGGGTCGACGGGGCCGCCGTGGTCGGAGTCCTTGTCCTTGCGCTTGTCGTCGTCGTCGTGGTCGTCGTGGTCGTCGTCGTCCTCGCTGCAGTCGTAGAAGCAGTCGAAGATCTCCTCGCAGTCGTCGTGGCCGGATCGCGCGAAGCGGCAGCGCGCCTCCTCGACGGCGCACGTGCCCCAGGCGCAGTCGTCGTCGCCCGCGCACCCGGCGACGCAGGCGGTCACGGCGTCGTAGGCGGCCCGCCCGGCGACGCTCCCCGCCGCCCGGCACGCCCGCGAGCACGTCGCGGCCTCATCACCCGCGAGCCCGGCGCACGCAGCCGCCACACAGGCGCGCACGTCCTCGCAGCTCGCCTCGCCGGGCGGCGGCTCCGCCGTGTCCGCGGCGACGACCGTGTCCGCCGTCTCCGTGTCCGCGGCGACGACGGTGTCCGCCGTCTCCGTGTCCGCCGCCTCCGGCGTGTCCTCGGCCACGTCGGCCCGCGCGGTGTCGGCGCCGCCACCGACGACGTCCGCGCCGCAGCCCGGCACCGTCGGGTTCAGGTGGCAGGGCAGGGCGCCGTCGGACGCGCCGCCGCACGCGGCGATGGCACACGCGGCGGCGATGAGGAGGGCGAGGAGCGAGGCGCGCACGGGTTCTCCAGGGCTCGGGGGCGACGGCGCCCGCCGCGTCACCATAGTTGAGAATTGTTCTCAACAGGAGCGGAAAACGCCCCGCCCGCCGGCGCCAGGTCACCGGGGACGAGCCTTCTTCATCGGCTCCACCGCCCAGCACGCCACGGTGACGTGCACCGTCCCGCCCTCCCACGTGGCGCTGATCCTCGTGGCGTAGTCCCCGAGCCGCCAGAACGCGTCGTCGACCTTGGACACCGTATGCTCCGGGCCGTACAGCGCGACCAGCCGGGCCCGCAGGCGCTCGACCGCGTCGTAGTGCGCGAGGCCTCCGCCCGGCTCCTCCCGGGTGAGCTTCACCCGCGCGAGCCGGCCCCCCTCGAAGTAGAACCGCCCGACGAAGCTCTCGCCGAGGAACGGCACCTCCGGCGCCTGCAGCAGCAGCTTCAGCTTGCCCTCCGCCTCCGGCTTCGCCGGCGCGACGGCGCCCGGCACGAGGGCCTTCACCCGCTTCACGCTCATGCCGCGATCGAGCGCCCCCCAGAGCGTCGTCGGCGCGGCGGCGTCCTGATAGCGCCCGTCCACCTCGATGCTCCTGACGCCCGTCCGCACGTGCAGTCCGGTCTCGGGCGTGCGCCCGTCGTCCTCCCACGCCTCCACGCGGAACCGCAGCCCGTCGTGGACGAACGTGTACTGCTGCGTCCCCAGGCTCCGCCAGTTGGTGCGCGCGATCTCCGGACCGAACGCCTCGCGCCACGCGCTGAGCATGCTCGCCGCCTTCACGCCGTACACCGTGCCGTGGTAGGTCCCCTCGCCGAACCACCCGACCGTCACCGACCTCACGCGCGCCTCGTCGTCGTACTCGAAGCGGAGCCCGAGCTTCTTGTAGTTGTCCCCGCCGGCGCGCTCCTCGAAGTCGGCGCCGTACGTCGCGTGGACCCGCTCCCGCGTGTCCCCGAGCCGGATCGGCATCACGTCGAGCGGCGAGACCGCCTCCTCGGTCTCCGGCGCGGCCCGCGCCGGCGCGGGGACAGAGACGGCGAACCCGACCGCGATCCACCAAGCGTAGAGAAGATGGCTGTGTCTCATGGCGACGCCTCGCCCAGGCGGACACGAGCCCATGACCACTGGCAGATGTTGAGCGATCGACCGCCCGGCGACCACCGGGCGCCGACTCGGGCTCGGACCACCCGCGGCCAGTCCAGGCTACGCCTCCCGCGCGCCCAGGCAAGCGAGAGCACACCGCGCGCAGCACCGGTAGCCGCGCCGCGCGGCGCGCGCTACCCTCCTCCCATGAGCGCTCTCCTCGCCCTCTTCGGCTTCGTCGCCGGCTTCGCGCTCGGGCTCATCCCGCTGCAGGGCCACACCTCCTCTCTCGACGTCGGCCTCGGCGCGCTCCTCGCCGGCCTCGCGACCGCTCTCGGCGCCGCCGTCGGCCGCGCCCTCGACGCCCGCCGCCTCGACCCCGACCTCCGCGTCACCGCCCGCCGCTCCCCCGC
Source organism: Deltaproteobacteria bacterium (assembly GCA_020632715.1). Lineage (GTDB taxonomy): Bacteria > Myxococcota_A > UBA9042 > PHBI01 > PHBI01 > JACKFA01. The sequence goes on along the minus strand of JACKFA010000005.1, from coordinate 678,312 downwards.
CGTCGACGTCGCCATCGCCGCCGTCGCCGCCGCCCCGGCCGCCCTCGCCTACGCGCTCACCCCCCTCGGGCGCGGCACCGGCAAGTACCCGCCGAGCGTCCTCGGCTCCCTCGGGTTCGGCGTCGTCGTGACCGTCGTCGTCGGGCTCCTCGCGAGCGTCGTCGCCCGCCGCGTCATCGCCCCCACGCGCCGCGACGACGACGTCCCCGACTCGCTCGATCTCGCCCCCTCCGCCTCCCGGCCGGCCGCCGCCGCCCGCGCCACGCCCCGCGCGCCCTGGAGCCCGTGGCCCCTCCTCGGCGGCGCGCTCGGGCTCGCGCTCGGCCTCGGCCTCGGCGCCGCCGTCGTCCACCTCGACGACCCCCTCTGGGACGCAGGCGTCACCTCGCTCCTCGGGGGCCTCGCGGCCGCCGTCGGCGTCGCCCTCGGCTCGGCCCTCACCGACCGCCGCCGCGACCCCGAGCTCCGCGGCGCCATCCGGCGCTCGCCCGCGACCTACGGCTTCATCGCGGGCGCCGTCAGCGGCGCCGCCGCCGTCATCGTGCTCCTCGCCGGGATCGGGCTCGACGTCCCCGCCGTCCCCTCGCTCGTCGAGGCCCTGAGCGGCGGCACGATCGGGCTCGCCTTCGCCTTCGTGCCCCTCCTGGTGCTCCTCGGCGGGCTCACCCTCGCGCCCGCCGTGGCGATCGTCCTCGGCGTGCTCTTCGGCTCGGCGGCCTCCACGCTCGAGCGTGGCGCGCCGCGCCGCCGCGACGACGACGCGCCCGCGCCCTGACCCCGCTCACTGCTGCATCACGCGGTCCTTCGCCGCCTTCCGGTCGGCCTCGGACATGCGCTTGCCGTACTCGACGCCGGTGATCTTCCCCGCCTCGATGTCGGCCTTCATCACCATCGTCTGGTCGAGCGGCCGCTCCACCTTGACCTCCATCTTCTCGGCGTAGACGCGGTTCGCCTCGATGAGCCCGTCGAGCACCTTCACGTCGCGGATGATGGGGTACTCGAGCTTGGCCCCGACGCTGTCGGCGACCTTGCCTCCCGCAGAGAGCTCGCCCTGCTCGAACCGGCCCTCTCCCTTCCCCACGATCCCGGCACGCCCCTTCAGGTTGCGCGAATGGACCCCGACCTGCAGGTTCGTCAGGAAGTCGCTCGGCCCCTCGTCCTTCTCACCGTCCGGCGACGGCCCCTGATCGGTCGCGAGGCGCCTCACCGTGCGGTCGACGTCGATGCTCCCCGCGTCGTCGAAGGCGACGAAGTCGGGCGCCACGACGTTGCGGATGAGGGAGCGGCTGATCCCGTCGCCGGTCCCGGCGTGCAGGTAGCCCCACTCCGCGGAGATGTTGGCGTCCTTCAACGGGATCTTGCCGTCGTGCGCCTTCGCCCACATCTCGATGTTGGTCTCGAGACCGGCCGAGCCCTTCGTCTTCATGGGGATCGTGAGGTCGCTCTCCTTCAGCACGTCGAGGATGAGGTCGTCCCGCTCCTTCGGGCCGCTCGTCCCCGGGCTCGCCGCCGGCGCCGCCGGCGAGCCGTCGTTCTTCGCCTTCGCCTTCGACTTGTCGATCGTCGCCGACACGTGCACGTCGCCCTTCACCTCGCCGAGCCACGCCGTCAGCACCTTCGGATCCGACCCGAGCTGCACCTCCGCGTACCCGTCGCGGAGCCCGAAGTTCTCGACCTTCGTCTTGCCCTTCTCGCCGTCCTTCACGCCGAACGACTTCGCGGTCACCCAGTCGTAGCCGACCGCGAGCTTCCCGCCGCCCATCCCCTGCGCGGCGATCTGCCCGACCACCGCGTCGTCGACCCACGCGATCTTCCCGTCCGGCGTCGCGATCCGGAGCGAGGCCGCGATCCCCTCGATCTTCACCGACGACCCGGCCGCCGCGAGGTCCCCCGGGTCCACCTTCTTCAGCTGGATCCGCCCGACCCCGAGCTTCCCGGTCACCGCCGCGTTCAGCCCCGGCCCGATCGGCACCGCGACGTCGTCGTCGGTCACCACGCGCACCGCCCACAGGTCGCCCGACACCTTCCCGCCGGACAGGCTCACCGTCGACGTCTCCCCCGCCTTCCCGAGCGAGAGCGACTTCAGGAGCGCCACCTTCCGGTCGCCGTCGCCGAACGTGAGCCGATTCGCCTTGATCGTCCCGAAGCTCGCCGACACGTCGCCCGTCGCCGTGTCGACCTCGCCGCCGAGCCCCGTCGCCTTCACGTGCCCGCTCGCGCGCGTCACCTGCTGCCCGTTCGGGAGCGTGATCGGCTTCGACCCGCTGTAGGCCACGTCGCCCTCGACGCGGTCCACGTGCCCCGCGATCTTCGAGCCGTCCATCATCGCGGACGCGCCCTCGACCTCGGTCTTCTTCGTCGCGACCTCCGTAACCGCGCCCGTGGCCTTGTCCGTGAGCTTCGCGGCGCCGCCCTCGACGCTCGCCTTCTCCACGTCCACCGACGACACGCGCCGCGACAGGGGCTTTCCGTCCGGCCCGACGACCGCGGCCCCGGCGTCGTCCTCGATCGCCACGTCCTTCGACAGCACGTGCACGCCGCCGAGCGCGGCCTTGTCCGCCGTGACGACCTCGCTCCCGTCGGCCTTGACCGACCGCACGCCCGCCGCCGTCAGCGACCCCACGTCCGCCTTCATCGACCCGGCCTGCTTGTCCGCCGACATCGACGCGTCCGCGATCTTCGCCTCGTCCACCGTCACGAAGCGGCCGCCCGTCATCGCCCCCGCCGCCGCGAGCCCGGAGCCCTCGAGCGTCTTCACGCCCGCGCGCACCTTGCCGCCGCCCGCGCTGAACGACGCCCCCGTGCCGCTCACCTTGTCCGCCGCGACCACGCTCTGCTGGTCGCCCTCGCTCGTCGCCACGCTCGCGTCGCGCGCCTTGAACGACGCGAGGCTCGCGCTCGTGTGGCCGCCGCCCGCGCTCACGGCGAGCCCGCTCCCGGCGACGTGCTTCACGCGCGCGTCGTGCCCCTTCCCGCGGCTCCGCACGTCGTACGCCCACGCGCTCCGCGCCGACGCCGAGACGTGGTCGTTCCCGCGCGCGTCCGTGCGCGTCGTCAGGTCCGCGTCGTTCAGCGTCGCCGACGCGACCGACGCCCCGCCCGCGCGCACCCCGCGCACCTGCGCCTTCTTCGCGCCCATCGCCGTCCGCTCGTCCGTCGCGACGAGCGACGCCCCGTCGAGCGTGGCCTTCTTCACGCGCGCGCTGCCCGCCGTGACCTGCTCGGCCTCGACGTGGTCCGCCCGCGCCGCGACGGTCGTCCCCATCGCCGGGTCGGTCGCGTCGACCTTCACGAGCATCCCCTGCCCGCGGACCGAGCCCACGCCGAGGTCGCCGCGCTTGATCCCCGTCGCGTGCGCCTCGCCCGCGATGTGCGCCTCGGCCGCAAGCTGCCCGCTCCCGACCCCCGTCGCGCGCACGTCGACGTCCGTGACGCCGGCCTCGCGCACCGTGAGCTCGACCTCCTCGCTCCACGCCGCGAGCGCCTTCGCCGCCCGCGCCTTCGCGGCCTTCGTCTTCGCCGCGCGCTGCTGCTTCTCGAGGCGCTCGTACGCCTTCATCTGGCGCCGCGCCTTCGCGAGCTTCCCGGCGTGCACCGCGGGATCCGCCGGCGCCGCCTCCGCCTCGAGCACCGCGATCTGGTGCTTCAGCGCCGCGAGCCGGCTCTCCGACGTCGCCGCGATCCCCTCGAGCGCGACGTCCTTCGCCGACGCGACGACCGTCCCGCCGGCCGCCCCCGCGTCGTAGCTGCCCGCGACCGCGCCGACGTGGGCCTTGTCGACCTTCGCGTGCCCCGCCTGCCCGGCGACGCCCTTCTCGACGCCCTCGAGGTCCACCTGCTCTGCCGCGAGCCCGGCGCGCAGCGCGCCGCCGCCCATGAGCCCGCTCGCGTCCGCGCTGAGCGCGCCGACCTTCGCCGACTTCGCCTTCGTGTCGCCGAGCGCGACGTCCTCGAGCGCCACGTCCGTCGCGCGCACGGCGACCTTCCCGCCCTGGATCGTCGCGTCCACCTGCCCGAGCGACGCCTTCCCGACCGCCACGTCGGGCGCCGCCTCGAGCCACGGCGCGAGCGCCGTCGAGAGCTGCTTCAGCGCGCCGTCCTCCTCCGGCGAGAGCGCCCCCGCCTTCGCCTTCTCGAGGAGCCCCATCCGCTCGGCCCACCGCGCCCGCACCGGCGCGAACGCCGCCTCCGCCTCGGCGTGCGAGACCTTCTTCTCGGCGCTCGCCCCCTCGGCCTCGGCCGCCTCCTTCATCGCCGCGATGGCCGCCTCGCGCTGCGCGAAGCGCGTCTTCCCGACGCCCGCCACGAGCCCCTCGAGCTCGACCTTCGCCGTGACGCTCCCGAACCCGAGGGGCGCCGCCTCCTGCGCGCCCGCGTCCGCTGCCCCGCGCTGCGTCACCGCCTTCGCCGAGAGGTCGGTCACCGCGAGCTTCGCGACCTTCGCGTCGCCGGCCTCGACGTCCTCGACCCGGAGCGAGTCGAGCGTCACCTCGCCCTGAGACACGGCGAGCGCGTCGCGCAGGCGCCGGAGCTCCTCCTGCTCGTCGAGCGAGAGCCCGGGCTGCTCCATCTTCCCGATGACGAGCGTCGGCACGAGGTCCGTCGACGCCCCCTCGTCGAGCTGCTTCTCCTTCGCCTCGAGCGCCCGCAGCCGCCCGCGCATCGCCGTGAGCTTCGGGAGCTCCGCCGCGAGCGCCGCGCGCTGCGCCTCCTCGGCCGGCGAGAGCGCCGGCTTCTGCGCGAGCTCGGCGAGCCGCTCCCGCGCGGCGTCGTCCTTCGAGCGCGACGTGACCGTGATCGTGAGCCCCTCGAGCGACGCGGCGCCGACGCTCGGTCCGCCCGCGGACCCCGCGTTCTCCACGTCGATCCCGCCGACCGCGATCTTCGCCTGCGCGAGCCCCGTGAACGCGCCGCTCAGGCTCGCCCCGAGCTTGCCCGCGTCGGCCCCGGCCGCGCCGATCCCGCCGACCAGGCGCCCGACGGTGTCGTTCACGTCGGCGAGGAGGCCGCTCACGCTCTCGATGGCCTCGGCGAGCCCGTCGGGGACGGCGATCTCGGCGCGCTCCGCCTCGAGCCGGAACGCCTGCAGCGCGAAGCGCCCGAGCCGGTCGATGGCGGTCGGCGTCGTGCGGAAGACGTCGGCCGCGGCGATGCTCGCGACGTCGATCTTCACCCACGCGCGCGGGTCCGCCTTCGTGCCCCACTTCAGGTCGAACGCGACGCCGTCGATGGTGACCGGCCCCGAGTCGATCTTCGTGGTGCCGTCGAGCTGATGGATGGCCGCGATGGTGAGCTTCGGGATCGCCCCCTGGAAGCGCCCGTCGCCGAGCTTCACGGTGAGGCGGTTCGTGCCGTGGTCGTCGCGCTCGTTCTTCCGCTCGGCGAGGTCCACGCCGGCGATGTTGCCGCCCATCATCGTCTCGACCTGCTCGAGGTCGATGCTCGTCTCGTGCTCCGTGAGCGCGGAGAGCCCGTCGCCCGCGACCTCGAGGGCCGCCCCGGTCTCCGCGAGCGCCTCGCCGAGCTCGTCCCAGCCGCTCTTCGCGACGAACTTGCCCCACCGCTTCGGGTCGCGCTCGCCGCCGGGCCGCGCGAAACCGTACTTCTCGTAGGCCCAGCCGTGGTCAGGGCTCTCGGCGAGCCCGGCGCCGTTGAGCGTGGCCTCGACGAAGTCCGCCTCGTCCATGCGCAGGAGCGTGCCGATGGCGCCGTCGAGGCGCCCCTTGTCCCACGTCGCGACGTTGGCCTCGAGCTCCTCCTTGGCCTTGGCGCGCTTCTCGTCGTCGTTGAAGAAGTTGGCGTTCTCCTTGGCGAGATCGGTCTCGTCGACCTCCCCGGCCATCTTCTTCCACCAGGTCCCGCCGTCCTTGTAGCGGAACTTCACCTGCTGCTCGGGCGGCATGCGGACGGCGAGGCGGAAGACGAGGCGCGCCTCCTCGTCGGAGACGCCGCCGTCGAGGAGCTCCTGCACGTACTTCAGGGTGCGCGACGCGTCGCGCATGAGGAGGATGCTCAGGAAGGCGCGGGCGTTGTTCCAGCGATCCGCCGGCGCGAGGTTGTCGATGAAGCGGTCCATCGCGACGCCCTTGGCGTCGAGCGCGAAGACGACCGACTGGAGCTTCGCCGGGTCGGAGATCCCGTTCAGGAGGCGCAGCACCTTCAGCGCCTCGGCGTCGGTGATGGCCCAGTCGAGGACGCCGTAGCTGAGCAGATCCTCGACGCTGTCGAAGGTCTTCTTCAGCGCCGCGTCGCCCGCGACCGTCTTCGCGGCGTCGCGCTTCCGCGACTCGCGCGTGTCGGCCTCCTCCTGCGCGCGCTCGCGGTGCCTGGTCCCCGCCTCCCAGGCGGCCTCGAACGACGCCTGCGCCGGGTGGCCCTCCGGGAGCCGCTGCACCCACTCGCGCACCTGCGCGCCCATCGTGAGGGTCGCGTACGACGCGAGCTCACCGGGGGGGATGGCCTCGACGACGAGCGCGATCTCGGCCTCGTGGCGCCCCGGCGCGAGCCCGGCCTTGGCGAGCGGCCCCTGCACGAGCTCGTGGAGGGACTCGACGCGCCCCATCACCGCGAGGAGCGTGACCCAGGCGCCGCCGTAGCTCTTGCGCGCGCCGGCCGGCAGCTCCTCGAACATGCGCGAGAGGTAGACCGGCTCGGACTTGCCGATCTCCTCGAGCACGACGCGCCGCTCGGCGAACGCCATCGCCTCGAGCGAGGCCATCGCCTTCTTCGCCTCGCTGTCGGTGATCTGCCAGTCGAACGCGCCGTAGCCGAGCAGATCCTTGATGCGCGCGATGGTCTTCTTCTGCTCCCGCAGCACCTGCGCGCGGGTCTTCGCCGGCGGCGCCTCCTTCGCGCTGCTCGGCGCGGCCGGGGTCTCGGCCGCCTCGTCGGCCTTCGGCGCGAGCAGCGCCTCGCCCTCGTCGAAGGAGCGCTCGCGGAGCGCCTGGTGGAGCCCGTCGTCGCCGCCGCCGCCCCCGCTGCGTTCTTCGGCCTTCGCGGCCGTGGGGGCGGTCGTCGGGGCGAGCTTCTTCGGCTGGGGCGCGGGGGCGACGCTTGCCATGGGTTCTCCTGCGCGCGCACGCGGTCGCGACCGCGCTCGGCGTGCTCGAACCTGGGACCGACCGCCAGGACCATCGGCCCGGACAGCCGGAATCTTCACCCCTGAATGCCGCCTCGTCGACCTCTTCGGCCCCGATGGGCAAAATAGCCCGTTCGTGACATCTCCCGCGCGCTATCGCACAGGGCCCGCGTCCGACGCGCCTACGGTCAGGGGAAGTGGAAGCCGCAGGAGCGGACGGTCCCGCTCGGGACCTGCCACACGCGCCCGAGCTGCGTCACCGTCGCGGCCGGCCAGTCGATGGTGAACACGTCCCAGGCGTCGTTCGTGCTGTTGAGCCGCGTCGGCCCGAACGTCCCGAGCAGCGTCCCATAGCTCCACACCTCGACCGTCGTGTCGCTCGCCTTCGAGAACGTGTCGTGGTGGTCGGCGTAGTAATGTACGATGAAAGTGTACGTTCCGGCGATCGGTTCACTGATATTGATGTTCTCGGGGCCGAAGCCGTCGACGTCGTCCACGTCGAGGAACGGGTCGTCGACGATGTCGCCCGTGACGCCCCAGTCGGGCGCGGGGTTGCCGAAGTAGCAGTCCGAGAAGCAGTCGAAGAAGGTCCCGCCCGGCATGAGCAGGTGGCTGTCGACGTCGGTGTCGTCGGTGTTCCAGCTGATCTTCACGTGCAGCCCGAGCTCGTCGACGGGCGGCGCGATGGCGTTGCCGGACACGTCGAGCTGCGCTTGCGGCGTCGCCGGGTCGTCGGTGTGGAACGCGAAGTAGCCGGCGTCGAGCCCCGCGAGGGTCGGCGCGTAGGTGACGGTGATCGGGATCGACCCGCCCGCCGGGATCGTCGTCGGCAGCGCCGGCAGGCTCGTCACCTGGAACGCCTGCGACAGCTCGAGGAAGAAGAGCTGCGAGCGCGACACGCTCGAGAGCGTGAGCGGCGCCGAGGGGCTGCAGTTCGAGAGCGTCGCGTTCAGGGTCTTCGACATGCCGCGCTGCACCGTGGTGAAGTCGAGGCGCGGCGGGGAGATCGCGACGCACGGGTTGTTCGACGCCTTCACGTGGCTCGCGAGCTGGATCGACGTGACCGGCGTCACGGGGTCGTTGCTCGTGATCTGGAGCGTCGCCGTGCCGCCGACGCCGAGGTCGCGGAAGCGCACGGTCAGGAGCGTCTCCTTGCCGGGCGCGAGGGACTTCGGGAGCGGCGGGATGAGCGTCACGTCGAAGTCGTTCGACGAGCCCGCGGCGAACGCGATCTTCGTGATGTCGAGCGTGCCGTTGCCCGCGTTGTAGAGGGTCACGACCTTCGTCTCGCCCGACGCCCCGAGCGGCGACACGTACGAGAAGGTGTAGCTCGTCGGGTCGGCCGAGAGCTGCGGCGTGAAGACCTGCTGCGTGTCCTGCGCGACGGCCGTGTCCTGCGCGACCGCCGTGTCGACGGGCCCCGCGTCGGCGTCGGCCGGCGCCACGGTGTCGGCGGGCGCGCCCGTGTCCGCGCCGGCGCCCGTGTCGCCCGGCGCGACGTCGCTGAAGCTCACGTCGAGGATGGCGGTGCCGAGGGTGTCCTCGATCGTCACCACGTCGTTTCCGCCTGCGTCCTCGTCGCTCGAGCAGGCGCCGATACCGAGCGACCCACCGCCGAGGATCGCCACTGCCCACGCCCCAACCGCCCATGTCACGCGCATCGAGCCAGCCCTCCGTCGCGCGGAGGCTACCACAAGCGACCCCCGCGACATCACCCGCGCGTGAGCTCGAACGCCGCCATCGCGCCGCGGTCGAGGTCGCGCAGGTGCGCGCACGCGACGCCCGCGGCCGCCGCGACGCCCGGCACGCCGCCGCGCCGCACGAAGTCGCGGTACGCGCGGAAGTGCGTGGGCCCCGCGGCCACCTCGAGCGCGCGGTTCCGGAGGCCAGCGGCGTTCCGCGGCATCGGCACGCGGAAGTCGACCACGAGCACGCGCTCCGCGAGCCGGCACAGCTCGCGGAGCGCCGGCGCGCGCGTGGCCGCGGGCATCTCGTGGAGCGCGAGCACCATCGTCGCGAGGTCGAAGGCGCCGTCGCCCTCGGCCGCGAGCGCGCGCGCGACGTCGCCCGCGACGAAGCGCGCCCGGGCCCCGGCGGCCCCCGCCCTCCGCCGCTGCCGCTCGGCCCACGCGACCATCGCCGGGGCGTGGTCGACGCCGACGACGTCGCGCGCGTCGGCCGCGAGCCGGAGGGCGAGGCCGCCGGCGCCGGAGCACGCGTCGAGCACGCGGAGCCCAGGCGGGACGAGGGCCGCGACGCGCGCGTGCAGCCCGCGCTGGAGGGGCTCGATCACGCGCCCGTAGAGGGCCCCTTCGTAGTAGCGACCGCCGCCCATCGCGCCTCCGCGCCGCCGGCGATCGCGCGCCGGCCTGGCGTCGGAGAGCGTAGCCCCTCGCTCCGCGTCAGGCGAGCGCCTCGACGAGCGTCCGGCAGAACGCGGGGAGATCCTGGGGCTTGCGGCTGCTGATGAGGTTCTCGTCGCGCACGACCTCGGCGTCCTTCCACTCGGCGCCGGCGTTCTTGAGGTCGTCGCGGATGGAGGGCCAGCTCGTGCAGGTGCGCCCGCGGACGATGTCGGCCGAGGCGGCGACGGAGCCCGCGTGGCAGATGAAGGCGACGACCTTGTGCGCGGCGTTCATCTCGCGCACGAAGTCCACGACGGACTTGTAGAGGCGCATCTTGTCGGGGGCCATGCCGCCGGGGATCACGACGGCGTCGTAGTCGGTGGCGCGCGCGTCGGCGACGGAGCCGTCGGTCTCGACGGGGTAGCCGTGTTTGCTCTTGAACTTCTCGGAGCTCGTCCCGAGCACCTTCACCTCGGCCCCCTCCTCGAGCAGCCGATAGTACGGCACCCAGAGCTCGAGGTCCTCGTAGCCCTCCTCCGCGAGGACGGCGACACGCTTGTCGTTCAGCTGGCCCATCGGATCTTCCTCCTCTTCGTCTGCGTCCAGTCCGTGGACCGAGCCATGGTGCATCCTCGATGCCAGGCGCCGCGCCCGCCGCGAGCGCGCCCCGCGCGGCGCCGCCGGGCTCTCCCGCTGGGGCAATGCGCCACGCCGCGGGGCGGCCCGTCCCGTCGCGCGGGCGCCGCTGACGCCCATGTCTGGCCGGTCTGCGCGGGCGCGAGGGCTGGCACGGGTCCTGCTCTGACCTCGACGCGCTGGCCGCCGCGCGCGACGCGCCCTCGGCCGCGCACGAACCCCGACCCCGGAGAGAACCATGAAGCGATCCCACGCCGAGTCCCTCCTGTACGTCGCCCTCGAGACGGAGAAGGGCGGCCTCAAGCTCTACGAGACGGCCCTCCGCGCCGCCCGGAACCCGGGCCTCCGCGAGGAGTGGCAGGGCTACCTCGAGGAGACGCAGACCCACCACGACAAGCTCGTCGCCATCCTGAAGGGGCTCGAGCTCGACCCCGGGAAGTCGGTGCCGGCGCAGGCCGTCGTGCGCCACAAGGGGCAGTCCCTCGTGAAGGCCATCCAGCTCGCGATGGACACGCTCTCCGCCGAGGAGGCCGAGCTCGTGGCGGCCGAGTGCGTGGTCGAGGCGGAGTCGAAGGACCACCTCAACTGGAGCCTGCTCGAGCACCTCGCCGACGAGGGGCCGAAGGACTTCGCGAAGGCCATCCGCGAGGCGGTGGACGAGATCCTGCCGCAGGAGGCGCACCACCGCTTCCACACCGAGGGCTACGCGCGCGAGCTGTGGCTCAAGCACCTCGGGCTCCCGGCGGCGCTCCCGCCGCCCGAGGAGGAGAAGTCGGTCGAGACGAAGATCGGCGCCGGGCGTGCCGAGAAGGCCCGCCAGGACTACGTGTCGTAGCTGTCGCCCCGCGACGACCCCGGCGGGCGCGCGCTCGCCGGGGCGTCGGCCCGGTCGTCGCGCGTGCGGAGTAGGGGCGCGTGGGGTAGCGTTCTCTGGCCCAGAGCCCACCCCGAGGTCTTCATGCGCACTCGCCCGCTCCTCCTCGCCGCGCTCCTCGCTGCCGGCCTGACGGCCGCCGTCGCGGCCCCGGCCGCCGCCATGTACCTGATCCCGGACCTCGTGCAGATCCCGGCCGAGCGCCTCGTGGCGAACCTCGAGCGCGAGCTCGACGCGGCGGCGCCGGGGAGCGCGGACCGGGTGCGCCTCGAGATCGCGCTCGGGCGCCTGCACGCGGCGGCGTGGGCGCGCCGGACGGAGCTCGCGGAGATCCGCTCGCCGCTGACGGTGACGATCGGGAAGCCCGAGATGGTGAGCGGTGCGGCGTCGCTCTCGAACGAGATCCGCGGTGAGCTCGCGGCGCTCGGCGGGCGGGCCGGCTCGGTCTACCGGAGCCTGCTGACGTCCGACCCGCGCGACGAGGCCGACGGCTGCGATGTCGCGAAGGTCGCGGCGCGCTACGACTACGTGGGGGACGTGGTCCTCGAGATCACGCTCGCCGTCGACAAGGCGAAGGAGCCGACGCGGCTCCCGGCGACGAAGGTCGGGGTGGTGTCGCAGTCGGTGGGGGAGGACGCGGTCGCGGCGTGCCTGGCGGCGCGGGTGCGGCGGCTCGAGATGCCGTCGGTCAGGACCGCGGCGAGGGCGCGGGTGACGTTCGCCTTCGCGCAGTCGACGGAGGTGCCGTTCGCGCCGTTCTACGGCTTCGGCGACTCGCACGTGCCGGACCGGGTCGACGCCGCGACGCCGCCCGACGAGGCGGCGAAGAGGCACCTCGAGGCGGCGCGGCAGCACTACTGGCGGGCCTTGAAGGCGGACCCGGAGAACGCGCTCGCGCACCTCGGGCTCTCGTGGGCGCTCGAGCAGCTCGGCCTCACGAAGGAGGCGATCACCTGCTACCGGAAGACGTTCGCGGTGGCGTGGGCGCACGAGAAGGACGTGCAGATGCTGGGGCTCGGGCAGACGCCCATCGCGGCGGAGGCGGCGGGGTATCTGCTGCCGCTGCTCGACCCCGAGAAGGACGCGGCGGAGCGGGCGGAGCTCGAGGCGGCGATCGACAAGCTGCGGCGGCTGCCGCGGCCGGTGACGCCGATCGTGGTTCCGCTGGGCGGGTCGGACGCGCTCGCGGACCTGGTGGACGCGGGGGCGGGGGTGCGCTTCGACCTCGACGGGAGCGGGCTCGCGAGGCCGTGGGGGTGGATCCGCGGAGGCGCCGCCTGGCTCGTCTGGGACGAGGGGGACACGGGCGTCGTGCGGAGCGGGCTGCAGCTGTTCGGGAGCGTCTCGTTCTGGGCGTTCTGGGCGGACGGCTACGCGGCGCTCGCGGCGCTCGACGACGACGGCGACGGGGAGCTGCGCGGGGCGGAGCTGCGAGGGCTCGCGCTCTGGGAGGACGCCGACGGCGACGGCGTCTCCGACCCGGGGGAGGTCCGGCCGGTGGCGGCGCGCGGGGTGGTCGCGCTGTCGACGCGCGCGGCGCGCGGCGAGGACGGCGTGCTCGGGAGCGCGCGCGGCGTCACGTTCGAGGACGGGCGCGTGCGCCCGACGTGGGACTGGGTGAGCGAGGGCGCGGCGGCGCCGCGGTAGGCACGCGAGTCGGTCGAGCCGACCGAGCTATCAAATTGATGGGCATTGATAGCAAGTTGATAGCGATTGCTGGCAATCGTCACAGAGCGCCGAAGCATCTATGCGCTACAGGCTCCCAGCCCGGAGTCCCACCGGGTCATCCAGCCTCTACCTCGGGCGCCAAGCCCGCCCGCACCGCGGTGACGCCCGGGCCCGCCCCCGCGAGCGCCGCCATCATCGCGGTCACCGGCGTCCCGGCCGCCTCCTCGTCGTCGGCGCCGACCCACACGACCACCACCGCCCCCGGCGCGCGCGCCGCCCACGCGGCCGCGAGCTGCCCGAGCTCGAGCCCGTACCAGTCCTCGGCGGCGAGCGTCTCGTGGAGCCAGGCCGCGAAGGCCCACGCGCCGCCGCCGCCCTCGTAGACGTACACGGCCGTGCTCACCTCGGCCTGCGCTCGCTCGACGCGCCGCGGGTCCACGCCGACCACGTGCGGCGCCCAGCAGTCTCCCATCTCCGTCGCGAAGGCCGCGTCGCAGCCGGGGCAGTGGAGGTTCGGCCCGTCGAGCCCCGACGGCCCGCAGCAGCCGTGGTCGCCGCGCGACACCGCGTCCGGGAGGTCGGCGCGACACACCATCCAGTCCCCGCCGCGCACGGCGTGGAGCTCCGCGAACCCCGGCGCCGCCGGCCAGAGGCACCCGCGCGGCACCACGTCCCGCCCCTCCTCGAGGCGCGCCGGGTCGACCTGCGCGTCGAGCGCCGTCAGCGGCAGCGAGAGCGGCGCCCGGCAGGCGCGGCAGGTCAGGATCCATGCGTCCATCGCGCTCCTCTACGCCATGTCCGCGGCGCGCGCCACGACCGGGGCGCGATCGGGCGGGCGCCGCCAGGACCGGAAACGCGAACGCCACGCGACGTCGAACCCGTGGCAGACTCCGGGGATGCGCCACGATCTCCTCGCCGCACTCGTCCTCGCCGCCCTGCCCCTCGCCTGCAGCGACGGCGGCGCGGACGGCGCCCCCGTGACCCCGCCGGACCCCGAGCCCGCGCTCGGCCCGATCGCGCCCGTGTCCGCGGCGCTCACCCTCCGCGGCCTCACCGACGCGTCCGCGCTCGACCCCGCCCTCGTGACGCTCGACACCTCGCCCGAGCCGAGCTGGCTCGTCCTCGGCGTCGCCGGCGCCGAGCCTGTCACCGCGCGCCGCGACGGCGCCGACACGGAGCTCCTCCCGGCCGCGACCACGGCCGACCTGCGCGCCGTCTTCGTCCGCGTCCGGGCCGACGGCACCCCTGGTCGCGTCGCCGCCGTCCCCATCCCGGGCGACACCGAGGAGCTCCGCTTCGACGGCGGCCTCGCCTGCGGCGACGCGGTGTGGGCCGTCCTCCGCGACGGCTCCGGTGCCCGGCTCTGGGTCTTCCGCGCGGACCCGATGCTCGCGGAGCCCGTCGCGAGCGCGTCCTTCGCCGCGGAGGCGGCCGGCGGCGGCGACCTCGTCGAGATCGGCCTCGGGCGGCCGACCTGCGCGGACGGGCGCTTCTACGCGACGATGCGCCACGCGGGGCGTCTCGTCGTCACGCCGCCGTCGGGGCGCGCCATCACGGTGACGACGGCGGGCTACGAGACGCAGGTCCTCGACCTCGACCGCCTCTTCGACCGGGGCGAGATCAACGCGAGCCAGCTCGCGCCGGGGCGTGAGGTCGGCGCGCTCTCGGCTGGCGCCGACGGCGCGCTCCTCGTCGCGCACGCGGGCCCCGACGGCGGCGGCGTCGACTTCGCCCGCCTCGACCCCGCGCGCGGCACGCTGAGCCCGGTCGGCCAGATCGCGGCCGCCGTCTTCGTGCGCGCCATGCTCGAGGCCTCGGGGGGCGACGTGCGCCTCCTCTGCGCGATCCGCCCGACCGGCAGCAGCGTCGCGCTCGCGGACGTCACGTTCACCGACGCCACCGTGCGCACGATCTGCGCGCTCCAGCGCGACGGCGCAGCACCGCTCCCGCTCGAGCTCCACGCCGCCGTGAGCCGCGCGCTCACCGACGACGCCGGTCGCTACTGGCTCGCCGGCGCCGGCGACAGCGCGGACCCGCGCGTCGCCGGGGGCGGCGGCGTCGCGAACGACGGGATCTACCTCGCCGCCGTCGACCCCGCGACCGGCGACCTCGACGCGCGCGGGCTCTGGGGGCCCGTGCCCGGCCGCTCGCCCGACCTCCTCGATCTCTTCCCGGCCGCGGGCGTCGGCGAGTGCGAGGGCGCCGCGAGCGCCGCCGTGCTCGTCGCCGCGGGGGAGGTGACCCCCCGTGACGACGTCTTCACGACCGACATCGACCTCGTCCTCGCCGGCCCCAGCGACACCGCGTGCACCGACCGCGTCGCGTCCGTGCAGGTCGACGCCACGAGCGCCGCGGGCGTCGTCCGGGTGAGCGCCACGCCGCGCGCCACCTGCGCCCACGCGCGCTACCTCGCCGCGCTGACGGCCGGCATGACGCTCGTCGTCGCCGCCGGCGGCGAGGCGACCGTGGTCGCCGCGGGCCCGGACGGCCTCGACCTCGTCGCGTTCAGCCCCGCGACCTGCCGCGTCGCGCGCCGCTGAGCCGGGCGAGCGCCAGCGCGACCAGCGCGAGCGCCGCCAGCGCGAGGCCCGCGAGCCCGCCGCCACCGCCCGCGCAGCCGCCGCCGCCGGAGATCAGGAGCGCCACCGGCTCGTCGCAGGCGTCGCCCACGCCGTCCTCGTCCGCGTCCGCCTGATCCGCGTTCGCCACGCCCGGGCAGTTGTCCGCCGTGTCGTCCACGCCGTCGCCGTCGCGATCGTCGGTGCACGCGTCGCCGACACCGTCCAGGTCGGTGTCCGCCTGGTCCGCGTTCGCCACGAGCGGGCAGTTGTCGTCGCCGTCGTCCAGCCCGTCGTCGTCCGAGTCCGCGTCCCGATAGTCCGGCAGCTCGTCCCCGTCCGTGTCCACCGCCGGCGTCGCGAGGTCGTCGTCCCCCGCCTCCACCGCGTCCGCGAGCCCGTCGTCGTCGCTGTCCGCGTCGAGCGCGTCGATGACCTCGTCCCCGTCCGTGTCCCGCGGCTCCTCCAGGTCCTCGCCCACCTCCTCGAGGTCGCCGATCCCGTCCCCATCGCTGTCCGCCGTCGTCGGATCGAGCCCGACGCCCAGCTCCCACGTGTCCGGCAGCCCGTCGCCGTCGTCATCGCGCCAGGTCACCGCGATCGTGACCTCCCGCGCGTCGCTCGCCGTCCCGTCCGTCACCGACAGCGTCACCGCCGTCGTCCCCGCGTCCGTCCAGGCCGGCGTCCACGCGAACGCCCCGGTCGCCGCGTCGAGCGTCGCCCCCGGCGGGAGCGGCGCCACCCCGTAGCTCAGCGCGTCCCCGTCGGGGTCCTCGCCCGCCACCACGAACGCGAGCGCGCTCCCCTCGACCGCCTCGAGCGCCGCCCCCGCCGCTGGCGTCGGCGCCACGAGCCGCGGCGCGTCCGCCGTCCCTCGCACCGTCAGCGACACCGTCACCGCCTCGCTCGCCGCGACCCCGGCCCCCGCCGTGTACGCGAAGGCGTCCGCGCCCGCGAAGTCCGCGTCCGGCGTGTAGGTGAAGCCGCCGTCCGCCGCGAGCGTGAGCGCGCCGTGCGCTGGCGCGGTCACCACCGCCGCCGTCAGCGCGTCGCCCTCGGGATCCGCGTCGTTCGCGAGCACCCCGGGCGCCGCCACCGTGAGCACCGCGTCCTCGTCGACCTCGTAGGCGTCCGCCGCCCCGACCGGCGCGTCGTCCACGGCCGCGATCGCCACCTCCGCCGTCTCCGTCGCGCAGAGCCGCGCCTCCGCCGGCCCCGAGCACACCGTCACCGCCACCACGCACGCCGCCGCCGGCGTCGGCCCCGCCGGCGTGAACCCGTACTCCCCGGTCGCCGCGTCCACGGCGCCGCCGCAGGTGTCGTCCTCGTCGACCGACCAGGCGAGCGCGTCGCCCTCGGGATCGACCGCCGCGGCCGCGTAGGCGTACCCCTCGTCCTCGGTCGCCTCCGCCGGCGCCTCGCTCGTGATGGTCGGCCCGTCGTCGACCGCCGCGATCGTCACGACGCCGCTCGCCTCCGCGCACAGCGCCGGCGACCCCGCGCACGCCTCGACCGCCACCGTGCACGACGCCGGCGGCGCCGGCCCCGCCGGCGTGAACGCGTACACCCCCGTCGCCGCGTCGACCGCGCCCCCGCAGGTGTCGCCCGCGCCGCGCGACCACGTCAGCGCCTGCCCCTCCGGGTCCGCGCCCGTCGGCGACCACGCGTACGCCACGTCCTCCGTCGCGGCGCCAGGCGCGTCGCTCGCGACCGTCGGCGCGTCGTCCACCCCGCTCACCGTGACGGTCCCGCCGACCACCACACACTCGCCTGGCGCCCCGTCGCACACCCGCACGGCCACCACGCACGACGCCGGCGGCACCGGCCCCGCGGGCGTGAACGCGTACCCGCCGCCAGCCGACACGGCGCCGCCGCAGGTGTCCGTCGCGTCGATCGCGAAGGAGAGCGCCGCGCCCTCGGGATCGGCGGCGCCGATCTGCCAGCCGTACGCCACGTCCTCGGTCGCGGCGCCCGGCAGCGCGCCGCCCGTCAGCACCGGCGGGTCGTCGACCGGCGTGATCGCGATGGTCACGGCGCCTGCGTCGCAGAGCGCCGGCGACCCGCTGCACACCGAGATCCCCGCCACGCACGACGCCGCCGGCATAGGCCCGGCCGGCGTGAAGGTGTACGCGCCCGTCGCCGCGTCGACCGCGCCGCCGCAGGTGTCGCCCGCGCCCACGGCCCAGGAGAGCGCGTCGCCCTCGGGGTCGACCGCCGCGGGGACGTAGGTGGTGGCGACGTCCTCGGTCGCCGCGCCGGCGGCCGGGAGCGCCAGCGTCGGCCCGTCGTCGACGGCGGTGATCGCGACCGACACGTCCGCCTCGGCGCAGCCGTCGGGCGTCGCGCCGCAGGCGATGACCCCCGCGACGCAGCTCTCCGGCGGCACCGGCCCCGCCGGCGTGAAGGTGTACGCGCCGGTCGCCGCGTCGACCGCGCCGCCGCAGGTGTCGGCGCTGCCGACGGCCCAGGTCACGACGTCGTCCTCGGGATCCACCGCGCTCGGGACGAAGCCGTACGGCGCGTCCTCGACGGCGCTCGTCGGGGCCGCGCCGACGTCGACCGCCGGCGGGTCGTCGACCGCGGCGACCGCGACCGTGACCACCTGCTCCGTGCAGAGCCCGGGCGGCCCGTCGCAGACGGCGAGCGCGATGACACACGACGTCGGCGGCACCGGGCCCGCGACCGTCACGGTGTAGGTCCCGTCGGGCGCGAGGGTGCCCCCGCAGGTGTCGAGCGCCGGGCGGGCCTCCCAGGTGATGACGTCCCCATCGGGATCGGCGCCCGTGGCGACGTAGGTCGTCGCGACGTCCTCGACCACCGTCAGCGGCGGCGTGCTCGTGAGGCGCGGCTCGCGCGAGGTCCGGACGTGCGCCGCCGACGGTTGCCCGGAGTGGCCGCCCTCGATCCAGCGCGACGCCGGGAGCGGCAGCGCCTCGGCCGGGTCGTAGACGAGCCGCGCCCGCCAGCGCATCGCGAGCGTGTCGGACGTGTTCGTGACGGTCGCGACGAGGAAGCCGAGCGGGTCCGTGTCGCTCGTGTAGTCGCCGGAGGTCACGAGGCCCTCGCCGTCGAAGGGCGTCCCGACCGGCTTCGCCTCGACCTCGAGCCGCGCGCGGGCGCGCCCGAACGGCGTCCGCAGGCGCATCGCCACGTCGAAGCTCGGGCCGGCCGCGCGGCAGCCGGGATGGATGGGGCGCGAGGTGCCGGCGAGCCGCGCGTGCGCCGCGTAGCCGAAGGCCGAGCCCGCGCCGTCGCCGCCGTTTCCGCCGTAGAGCCACCAGGTCGCGCTCCCGGGCTCGCCGACGACGAAGTCGCCGAAGCCGTCGCCGTCGAGGTCGCCGCCGGCGAGGACGGTCCCGTAGGTCGGGCCGGCGTCGCCAGTCCAGATCGGGAGGTCGGCGGGGCCCGCCGGGCCGCCGAGGTACAGCGCGGCGCCGCCGGCCCGCCCGACGAGGACGTCGGCGTGGCCGTCGTGATCGACGTCCCCGGCGCTCGCGACGGCGGCGCCGAGGCGCGCGCCGCTGCCCGTGATCGCCCACACGCGCGGGCCGGGCGCCCCGGCCGCCGAGCCGAGGTAGACGTCGACCTCGCCCGCGCCGTCCGCGAAGCCGGGCGAGCCGATGAGGAGGTCGCCGAGGCCGTCGCCGTCGACGTCGCCGGCGCCCGCGAGGGCCGCGCCGAGCTCCGCGCCCTCGCCGCCGCCGGTCACGGTCCAGGCGGCGCCGGTGGCGGGATCGGGGAGCGCCCCGCGCGGCGCCGAGCCAGAGCGTCGCGGCCCCGCGGCCCGGAGCCAGCGCCTGCGGCGCCTGGGGCGCCGACGAGCCAGTCGGCGAGGCCGTCGCCGTTCACGTCGCCGGCGGCGGCCACGGCGGCGCCGAGGCGATCGGTGGCGAACGGGCCTCGAGCGCCCACGCCGGGGCGTCACCGAGGCCGGCGGGGGGGCCGAGGTAGAGCGCAGCGCGCCCGCCGCCCGCCGCGCCGTCGGCCTCGCCGCCGACGAGGACGTCGCCGTAGCCGTCGCCGTCGACGTCGCCGAGGCCCGCGAGCGCGGCGCCGAAGCGGCCTCCGGCGCGGGTGCCCGCCGCGGTCCAGGCGGGCGCGGCCTCCGGCCCGCCGAGCGCGCCGCGGAAGAGCAGGGCGGCGCCGACGCCGCCGCGGCCGGGCGCGCCGACGAGGAGGTCGAGCGCGCCGTCGTCGTCGACGTCCCCGGCGCCCGCGACGGCGGCGCCGAGCTGGTCGCCCGCGTCGCCGTGGGCCTCCCAGACGGCGGTGTCGCCGGGGCCGGCGGCGCTCCCGGGGAAGAGGCGGACGGCGCCCGCGCCGGCGCCCTCGGCGGGCGAGCCGACGAGGAGGTCGCCGTAGCCGTCGCCGGTGACGTCGCCGGGGAAGGCCAAGGTGACGCCGCCCCCCTCGCGGAGCGCGGCGCCGGTGAGGCCGCCGGGGGCGCCGTAATAGACGTAGGCGCGGCCCTCGGAGCTCTCGCCGTCGGTCGCGTAGGGCGCGCCGACGATCACGTCGGACAGGCCGTCGCCGTTGACGTCGCCCGCGCCCGCGACGCTGTAGCCGTAGCTCGTGCTCGCGGCGGGGCCGTCGAGGCGGCGCGTGGCGGTCGTCGCGAGGCCGGCGCGCGAGCCGAGGAAGACGAACGCGGCGCCCTGGGAGCTGTTCGCGCTCGGGGCGCCGACGACGATGTCGGCGAACCCGTCGCCGTTGACGTCGCCCGCCGAGGCGAGCGACCAGCCGAAGGCGGCCATGCCGAGGTCGGGCGCGCGGACGGCCCAGGCGGGGGTGGCGGCGAGGCCGTCGGGGGAGCCGAGGTAGAGGTAGGCGGAGCCGTAGGGGGGCGTGTGCGTCTGGAAGTTGCCGTAGTCGAAGGCGCCGACGATGACGTCGCTGTAGCCGTCGCCGTTGACGTCGCCGGCGGTCTCGCAGTCCCAGCCGAGGTCGGCGAGCACCTCGTCCCCCTGCGCCGTCCAGTCGGGGGCGGCCGGGTCGCCGAGGCCGTCGGCGGAGCCGTGGAAGACGAAGACCTTGCCCTCCTGGTACTCGCCCTCGGTGTAGCGGTAGGCGCCGATGATGACGTCGTCGTAGCCGTCGCCGTCGACGTCGCCCGCGGAGCCGACGCCGACGATGTTCGCGTCGGCCTGCCCGGTCTCGAAGAGCCAGTCCCAGGTCGCCGAGAGGCCGTCGGGGGAGCCGTAGTACACGAAGGCGGCGCCGTCGTGATAGGCCGTCCCGTCGTAGTTCGGCGCGGCGATGACGACGTCGCTGTAGCCGTCGCCGTTGACGTCGCCGGCCGCGCCGAGCTGGTAGCCGAAGCGGGCGAGAGGGGCGTCGGCCTCCCCGACCCAGGCGGGGGCGGCGCCGAGGCCGTCGGGGGAGCCGCGGTAGAGGAAGACGGCGCCCTCCTTCTCCTCGGGGTTCGTGCGCTCGCGGATCCCGATGAGGACGTCGTCGTAGCCGTCGCCATCGACGTCGCCCGCGGTCGAGACGGCGTAGCCGTACATCGCGCCGGCCTGGTCGACCTGGCCGGTCCAGGCCGGGGTGGTCGCGAGCCCGCTCGCGGAGCCGCGGAAGAGGTAGGCGCGGCCGCCGACGGTGGACGACTGGTAGCCGTAGGCGCCGACGAGGACGTCGTCGAAGCCGTCGCCGTCGACGTCGCCGGCGCCGGCGACGCTGAAGCCGGCGTTGGCGCCGCCGACGTCGGGCTCCCAGGTCCAGGCGGGCGTCGTGAGGAGCGGGTCGATGGTGACGGGGAAGGCGGCGCCTTCGAGGTCGACGGCGATCCGGAGGCCGCCGTCGCGCGGCTCGAGCCAGGCGTCGAGGGCCTCGCCGGTGGCGTCGTGGGCGACGAGCCCTTCGTAGGCGAGCTCGCGGCCGCCGAGGTCGAGGCGGGCGGCGCGCGCGCCGGCGAGGCGGACGGCGGCGCCGTCGATCGCGAGGTCGACGACGAGGGGGCCGTCGCCGGGCGGGGCGGCGGCGAGATCGAAGCCGTGCTCGAGGCCGCGGCCGTCGCTCTCCCACCACGCGACGAGCCCGACGCCCGCGTCGTAGGCGAGCTCGACGCGGCGGACGCAGGCGCCGTCGGCGCCGATCTCGCCCGAGGCGGCGCAGGCGCCGAGCGCGGCCGGGGCCTCGGAGAGCGCGGTCACCGGGCCGCCCTCGCGCCCGAAGGCGACGGCGCGCAGGCCGAGGACGCCGACGTCGGCGCCGTCCGGGGTGGCGACGGTGATGGCGGCGCCGCGGTCGAAGCGGGCGCGGAGGCCGTGAACGTCGTTCACCGCGACGAGATCGCCGCGGGCGTCGCGGGTCGGCGCGGCGGCGGAGGCGGCGATGCGGCGGCGGATGGTGGGGAGCCAGGCGGCGGGGGAGGCGGCGCGGGCGGCGGCGGTCGCGGTGCCGTCGGGAGCACTCGTGGCCGCGGGGGCGGCGGGCGGCGCGGCGTCGTCGCTGCAGGCGCCGAGCGCGGCGCACACGGACACGAGGGCGGCGCTCAGGGAGCGAGCACAGGCCATGGTCGACACTCCTGGTGGGGTCGCTGACGACGGGCGAGCGCCCATCGTAACGAAGTCCAGGGGCCGGGAGAACGGGCGCCGCGTCGACGGGGCGGCGCGAGACAAAAAGTGACGAGCGCGGGCTGTCGCTCAGGGCGCGTGGTCAGTCGAGCTCGACGCGCCAGACCTTCTCGCCGGGCTCGGTCGGCGACGCCACGTAGTGGACGGGGCGCTTCTCGGTCTCGCTGCGGCCGACGGTGTCGCCCTCGGGGAGCGGCTCGCCGCGCGCGCCGACGTAGCTCAGGAGGTCGAAGAAGTAGGCGACGGCCTCCGGGGCGGGGGTGTCCTTCGCGGACAGGAGCAGCTCCGGGAGCCCCAGCGCGCCCATGCCGAGGCTGAGGAAGCTGTAGCGGTCGCGGTCGGCGGGGTCGGGCGCCACGCTGATGCCCGACCAGAGGACCGCGCGCGAGGCGGGGTCTCCTTCCCGGGCCACGCTCAGGAACGTCGAGCGCGGGTGCGTGACGTTGCCCTCGCCGTAGTACACGCCGACGCTCGGGGTGGCCTCCGCGATGGCCGCGAGGAGCGAGATGAGGCGCGACGCCGACTCGAAGGCCGTGGCGGAGCGCTCGTCGGTGAGGAGGACCACGAGGTGGGCGCGGTGCGGGGCGAGCTCCTCGAGCCCACCGACCACCGCGACGCTGTACTTCGCGAGCTCGTCGGCCTCGCCGTCCGGGACCGGCATCGGCATGAGCCCGATGGCTGCCACGACCCCGGGCTCGACGACGACGCTCATGACCTGCTTGTCGCCCTCCACCTGCGACGGCGTCGCGGCCGGCGGGAGGTGCTCCATCTCCCGGTACGCGGCGCCGACGGCGTCCCCGGGCGGGAGCCGGGGCTCGCTCAGGAGGACCATCGCGACGTGGCGGCGGGGCTCGCCGCTCGCGGCGTTGTCGGCCTGGCGCGGGTCGGCGTCGCCCGACCTCGGGGCGGGGGCGCTGGCGCAGGCCGAGAGGGTCGCGGCGAGCGCGAGGACGGCGAGGAGCTGGCGGCGGCGTGGCGGCGCGACGGGCATGGGGCCTCCGGGGGTGAGGGGGGAGGGTACGCCAGCGCGCGGGCCGTGTCGCGCGCTTCGTCGGGGGCTACCAGGCGGCGTCGTCCTCGGCGGCGGCGGTGTCCATGAGCTGCTGTCGGAGCCAGCGCTGGGGGGCGTGGTCGTGGGCGCGCGGGTGCCAGACGAGATGCACGGGGACGGCCGGGGCGTCGAGCGGGGGCGTGAAGACGTCGATGGGGAGCTCTCCGGCGAGGGTCTCGGCGACGCGCCGCGGGAGGATGGCGAGGAGGTCGGTGCGGGCGACGACGCGGGCGGCGACGGAGAGGTGGGGGGTGCGGAGGGCGACGCGGCGGTCGACGCCCTGGTCGGCGAGGGCGGCGTCGACGGCGGAGCCGGGGCGCTCGGCGGGGGTGACGAGGACGTGGGCGGCGGCGGCGAAGGCGCCGAGGGTGAGGCCGCCGGTGAGGGCGGGGTGGCCTTTGCGGGCGACGCAGGCGAAGGGCTCGTGGCGGAGGAGGTGGTGGTTGAGGGAGGCGGGGATGTCGAGCCAGGAGCCGACGTAGAGGTCGTGGCGGCCGGTGCGGAGGCCGTCCTCGACGCGGCTCGTGGCGCGGGCGAGGGAGAGGTCGACGCCGGGGGCGGCGGCGGCGAGGCGCGCGGCGAGCGGGGGGACGAGGGTGAGCTGGGCCTCGTCGGTGGCGGCGACGCGGAAGGTGTGCTGGGAGGTGGCGGGGTCGAAGCGCGGGGCGGTGGAGAGGGCGCGGCCGAGGGTGGCGAGGGCGTGGCGGACGGGGCCGGCGAGCTCGAGGGCGCGCGGGGTGGGCTCCATGGCGCTGCCGGCGCGGACGAGGAGCGGGTCGCCGACGAGGGCGCGGAGGCGCGCGAGGGCGTTGCTGACGGCGGGCTGGCTGAGGCCGACGCGGGCGCCGGCGCGGGTGACGCTGCGCTCGGCGAGGAGGGCGTCGAGGACGACGAGGAGGTTGAGGTCGACGGCGGCGAGATTCTCCATGTGAATGGTCTACATCATGACAATCCATTTCCTGAATGAAGTGGCCGCGGGTAGTTTCCGAGGGGTCAGGGCGAGGTCTCGAACAACACGCAGAGCAAGGAGAAGCGGTCATGATCCTCTACACGCATCCGGCGAGCCCGAACTGTCGCAAGGTCGACGCGGTGGTGAAGCACCTCGGCCTCGAGGTGGAGGTGCAGATCGTGGACATCTTGCGGGGCGCGACGCGCACGCCGGAGTTCAAGCTCATCAACCCGAACGCGAAGGTGCCGGTGTTGGTGGATGGCGACGTGACGCTCTGGGAGAGCAACGCGATCGCGGCGTACCTGGCGAGCAAGACGGAGAGCGGGCTCTGGCCGAGGACGAACGCGCGCTACGACATCATGCGCTGGCAGAGCTGGGAGCTCGCGCACTTCTACCCGCCGGCGCGGGACATCACGGCGGAGCGCATCATCAAGCCGCTGCGCGGGCTGCCGACGGACGAGACGGTGTGCGCGAAGGCGGAGGTGGACTTCCGGCACTACGCGGGGATCCTGGACGCGCACCTCGCGGAGCACCGCTGGCTCGTGGGAGACGGTCTGACGGTCGCGGACTTCTGCGTGGCGGCGTGCCTGACGTACGCGGTGCCGGCGCGCCTCCCGCTCGAGGACGCGCCCCACGTCCGGGCGTGGCTCGGGGCGCTCGACGAGCTCCCGGCCTGGCGCGCGAGCTCGCCCCCGCCGATGTAGTCGGGGCGCGCGGCGGCGGAAGTAGGGGCGGCCCGCGTGGCCGCCCGCGATGCGTCCCACGTGGCCGCCCGCGCAGGGGCGTCCTCGTGCCCGCCCGCGATGCGCCCAACGTGTCCACCCGCGTAGGGGCGGCCCTCGTGGCCGCCCGCGGTGCGTCGACGTGTTCGACCCGCCGTGACGCGCCCTCGTGCCCGCCCGCACATCACACCCTCGTGCCCGCCCGCCGTGACGCGCCCTTGTGCCGCCCGCCGCGGCGCGGCCCTCCGGTCCGCCCGCCAAGGTAGGGGCGGCCCTCGTGGTTGCCCGCCGCGGCGCGGCCCCTCCGGTTCCCCTGCCGTGGTGGTAGGGCGGCCCTCGTGGCCGCCCGCCGCGCGCGCGGCCCTCCGCCCGCCTGCCGAGGTAGGGGCGGCCCTCGTGGCCGCCCGCCGCGGCGCGGCCTCCGGTCCGCCTGCTGAGGTAGGGGGCCCTCGGCCCTCGTGGCCGCCCGCCGCGCGCGCGCCCTCCGGTCCGCCCGCCCGCCGAGGTAGGGGCGGCCCCTCGTGGCCGCCTGCCCCGGCGCGCCCTCCGGTCCGCCCGCCGAGGTAGGGGCGGCCCTCGTGGCCGCCCGCCGCCCGCCGGCACGGCCCTCGCCCTCCGGTCCGCCCGCCGAGGTAGGGGCGGCCCTCGTGGCCCGCCCTCCGCCCCCGGCGCGGCCCTCCGGTCCGCCCGCCGAGGTAGGGGCGGCCCTCGTGGCCGCCCGCCCTGGCGCGGCCCTCCGGTCCGCCCGCCGAGGTAGGGGCGGCCCTCGTGGCCGCCCGCCCTGGCGCGGCCTCCGGTCCGCCCGCCCGGGTAGGGGCGGCCCTCGTGACCGCCCGCCCACTCCCCGCTACTGCGGCAAGCAGCTGTAGTAGCCTTCCGCCGTGTCGAACCCGCAGACCAAGCCATCATCGCTGCAGTCGTAATAGTAAAGCTGGTCGTTCTCGCACCAGTAGACGCTGTTGCTCTCGCAGATGCCGATCTCGTCGACCCCCTGGCACGGGTCCTCCGTCCCGGTGTCGAGCGGCAGGTACCCGGCCATGTAGTCCGTGTTGCCGGCGAAGTCCCAGACGTCGACCTCCAGCGCCAGGATCGCGCCCGGCGTGAGGTTCTCGAAGACGTTCGCCACGTCCACGTCGATCGGCGCCGTCGCGTCGAACCGTACGTTCCCGAAGGGCTCCCACGACAAGTCCGTCGCCGTCGCGATGAGCACCAGCGGCCTCAGGGTCGACCCGGCGCTCGGCACGAGGGCCCCGACCGCGTTCCCGAGGTACTCGATCCACTGGACCCCGAGGCTCTGATTGTTGCCGTCGAACACCTCGCGGCGCACGACGTAGCTCCCCGTGCTCGCTCCTGCACGGAAGTACCCGAACGGCATGTCGAACCACCACCCGCCGCTCGCGTCCTCGTAGTAGTCGAGGAACCCGAAGCTCTCCTTGTCGCCCTGCGACGCCACCAGCACGACCCCATCCCAGCTCCCCGTGAGTCCGTCCGTGAACTCGTCCGCCGGGCCTGCGACGAGAAAGAACTCACCATCGATGCTGTCCTCGTGCACGCCCGCGTAGAACACCGAGGACGTCACCTGCGCGCGCGTCGCCGCGGGGATCGTCGCCTCGAGCACCGCCACGCCGTCGACCCAACCCGTCGCCACCGCTGCGGGATCCACCGGCAGCGTGATCGCCGGCGCGCCCGAGCCCGCCGCGTAGAACTCGCCCAGGAACGCGCGCCACCCGGCGGCCTCCGCGATGTCGTTGTACGCCTCGTCGTAGAACCCCACGCTCGGCGGGTAGTAGACGTTGAGCCCCTGCGCCCGAGCGGCGCTCCGGCCCGTGTGATTGAGGAGCACGGCGGCCCGCAGCGCGCTCTCGACCGCCGCCCACCGCGTCGCGACGTCGCCGCCGAGGAGCTGCGCGGCCCGCCGCCCGAAGTCCCCGATGTCGACGAGGTTCTGGGCCTGTCTCGGGTCCGCGGCACGCCCGAACGCGAGCGACGCGTCCCGCACACGCGCGATGTCGGCGCCGCTCGCCGGGAGCGTCACCCGGAGCGCCGTCGCGAGCTGGGTCATCGCGGTCGCGAGCGCGTTCATCCTGGTCAGGTCGACGAGCGAGAGCGTGATGATCTCCTTGTCCGTGCCCCCTGCCGACTGCGCGAAGTACCCGTCGATGACGTGGCTCGCGAGCGTTACCGCGTCGGTGCCGCCCGCGTCCCGCGCCACGGCGAACGAGCGGTAGTCCCAGCCCGTCCCGGGCTCGGTCTCCTCGGAGGCGAGCAGGTACTCGGCGAACGGCTGGAGCGTCCGCGCGGTCTCGTAGCTCGCCATGAGACACGCGTCGAAGCCGAGCATGTCGAGCCGCGGCACCCGCGCGCCCTGGAGGCCCCAGGCGATGCCGGCCTTCAGATCGGCGAGCGACAGCTGGTTGCTCGTGCTCACCGACTCGTCGACCCCGAAGCCCGTCCACCCGCCGCCGTGGTCCCAGAACACGAGCATCCGCCGGTCGGCCGGATAGCTCCCCGCCGCCCACTCGATGAAGCTCGCGAGCACGGTCGGGTCGGCCATGTCGGTCTCGCCGAGATCCTGCACCTCGTGGAGCCCGCCGCCGTCGATGAGGAGCCGCTTCGTCGAGGTCCAATCGCCGAGCGCGCCGACGCCGGCGTTCGTGAACCCGGCCGCCCGGTCGACCTGCACGGCGAAGCGGAAGTGCTCGCTCCCGCCGATGGCGAGCATCTCCTCGAGATCGT
Organism: Deltaproteobacteria bacterium; assembly: GCA_020632715.1. GTDB lineage: Bacteria > Myxococcota_A > UBA9042 > PHBI01 > PHBI01 > JACKFA01. Next base: position 651,120 of record JACKFA010000005.1, on the reverse strand, counting down.
CGAGTGCCGCCTCCTCGAGGTTGTTGTCGGCGACCATGTAGACCATCACGAGCCAGCTCTCGCCTGCCTCGACGTGCGTGTCGGGGTCGTCGACGACGCTCTCGGCGACGCACACCCCGTACTGGCAGACGTAGCCGTCGCCGCAGCCGGCGGGACACGTCGTCGTGTCGTCGTCGGGCCGGCAGCGGCTGTCTTCGCAGTGGAAGCTCGGCGCGCACGCCGGGTTGCACCCACTGGGCGTGACGTCGTCAACGCAGGAGCCGCCGACGCAGCTCTGGCCGGCGCCGCACGCGGGCGAGCACGCGCCGGGCGTCACGTCGTCCCGGCACACCCCGTCGACGCAGCTCTGGCCCCCGCCGCACGCGGGCGAGCACTGACCCGACGGCGTCGGGTCGACGCACGCGCCCGCGCTGCCACAGACCTGCGGGCTCACGCACGCCGGCTCACACGTCGGGGTCGAGGTCTCGACGCAGGCGCCGTCCTGGCACACCTGCGAGCCCGTGCAGCCGGGGTCGCACGGCGTCTCGGAGGGGCTCGCACCGCCGCCGCCGTCGCCGCATCCCACGAACACCCCGACCACGCCGAGGACCACGACTCGCATCATCCAGGCTGACCACATGCACGACCTCTCCAGCTGCGAAGCTCACCAAATCCCAAGCGAAGCGGGCTCGCTCTCAGCGCGAGCGCTCGCGGAACGTCCCGAGGCGCTCGGCCCACGGGAGCTCTCCCCGCGGCGCGCGCGCCTCGGGCGGGACGCGGTGGAGCGCGATCCCGGCCGTCGGCTTCATCCCCTTCAAGCCGACCACGGCGCCGAGCCGCGGCGGGACCGCGACCGGCGGCGCCTTCTCGCGCGTCGTGCGCCCGTGGACGCCCCAGGTCGCGCCGTCGAGGCTCACCTCGAGCGCGAGCCCCGACGCCCCGGCACCGCCGAGCGGGCCCGCGCCGCCGGCCGGCGGGCTCAGCGTCACCGAGCCCGGCTCGGCGCCGCTCGCGATGGTCCGCGTGGTCGCCGGCCCAGCCCCCGTCAGGGTCAGCGTGAGGTCCCCGTCGAGCCGGAGGAACCACCGCACCTCGGCGACGTCACCGCGCCACGTCACCTCGATGGGCGCCTCGGGCCGCCGGCAGAGCGGGGCCCCGCTCGGGTACGGGTAGAAGGTCCACGGCTCGGTCTGCGCGTCGATGGTCGCGCCGCTCACGACCCCGCCGCAGACGAGCGCGTCGAAGTAGTCGGCGAGGTGGGGCGCGGAGTCCGTCGTCGACCACGCCGGGAGCGGGTAGCCGTTCGCGTCGAGCCCATCCCAGGTGCGCCGGCGGTAGCCGCGCAGGAACGGCGCCACGTTCATCCGCGCGGACGACAGCGCCGCGAGCATCCCGGGCCAGGTCGACTCCGACGTGAGCCCGAGCAGCATCCGCGTCACCTCGTTCTCGTCGATGAGCTGCTCGAGCCCGTTCGCGTTGATGGGGCGCTGCCAGGGGGCCCCGCTCTCGTAGGCCCGGTTCTTGTGGTCGACCCAGAAGAAGAGCCCGTCCTGCTTGTCGTAGTAGAACGGCTCGCCGCGGACGACGCAGCTGAACCACGTCGCGAAGCCCTCGGACCACGCGAGCCCGGGGTGCGACGGGATCCCGAGGATATGCTGGCCTCCCTCGCCGGGGTTCGTCCCGTAGGTCGACATCACCCAGTGGCCGAGCTCGTGCGCGAGCACCGCACCGCTCCAGTACTCCTCGTCGTTGTCGGCCGGGTAGAAGACGCTGCTCGCGAAGGGGACCCCTCTGGCCATCGTGGGCGACTTCAAGAAGCAGGCCCCGCAGTTCCAGGACGTGCCGAAGCCGAGCCACATCACGAGCGTGCTCTCGGGGCGACCGCCGAAGAACCCCTGCGTCGTGTTGTGGACCCAGGACAGGTAGTCGTACGCGAAGGCGACGCCCGAGCCGGCGTTGATGGACAGGTACGCGCCATCGCCCGAGGGGATGTCGGCCGGGGTCCAGGTCCACCGCCAGAAGGTCGGGTCCGGCGCGCCGTTCGCCACGAGGTCGGAGATCGAGACCTCGCGCGCGCCGAAGCCCGGGTCGACGATCGCGTAGGCGAAGCCGCCGTCCGCCACGCGCCCCGCGAAGAGCGTGATGGAGTCGTCTCCATCGCTCTGCGCGGCCGGCACCACGTCGAGCTCGAAGTGGCCGTCGTTGTCGGTGACGGTGGAGTCCAGCACGTCGCCGTTGCCGAAAGAGACCACCAGGAAGCGTCGCGCCGGTGCCCGGAAGACGTCTCCCCCCCAGTCGGTGAAGTCGGCGTCGGGGCGTTTGAACTCGAACTCGACCGTGTTCGCGTAGCGCTCGGTCGGAACGGAGGGCCGGCAGGTGGCGCCGATCGCCGAGTCGACGCAGCCGCCGCCGCACGACGAGAGCTGCCAGTGCCCGTCGCCCTTGCAGGACGCGAGCTGTCCGGACCGGCACTCCGAGTCGCCGGGCCGGCACTCGGCCGAGTTCACGCACGTGGCCCCGGCGCCGGTCTCGGCGCAGGTCATCCCGGGGCCGCACGAGATCGTCGTCGCGAACGGCTCGCTCGACCCGGTGACGACGACACAGAAGTCGATGCTCGCCCCGTTGCAGCGCCCCGTCGTCGGCACGCCGCCGCACGGGTCCTGCGCGGGCGCGACGGACGTGTCACCGCCGCCGACGAAGGTGTCGGACTCATTGGTGAGACCGTCGAACGGGATCGTGAAGTCGTCCACGCCCGACTCGGCGTCGCACGCGCCGAGGGCGCCCGCCGTCGCCAGGAGCCCGAAGAGAGAAAGCCGCGTCGCCGCCCGCACCGTGCTGCGCATGGGAACCCCGAGTCGACTGGAGTGTGGTGTGGACACGATAGTCCAGCCCACCCCCGCCCGTCGACCCCGAACCGCACCGCCCGGGCCGAAGACGCCGGAGCGCTCGACGTCCTCGCCCCCCTCGGGCAGACTCCATTCCTCGTAGACCACGACAGGGACGCCCGATGACCGCGACGAACGACCAGCGCACCGGCAGCCTCGGCTTCGAGTCGAAGCTCTGGGACGCCGCCGACCTCCTCCGGAACAACATGGACCCGGCCGAGTACAAGCACGTCGTGCTCGGCCTCCTCTTCCTGAAGTACATCGAGGACGCCTTCGAGGAGCGCCGCGACGCCCTCCGCGCCGCCGTCGCCGACCCGGACAGCGACTACTTCGTCGCAGACCCCGCCGCGCGCGACGACGAGCTCGACGACCTCCTCGAGGACCGCGACGAGTACACCGCCGAGAACGTCTTCTGGGTCCCCGAGCCCGCCCGCTGGTCGTTCATCCGCGCCCAGGCGACCCAGCCCACCATCGGGAAGACCCTCGACGACGCCATGGACGCCATCGAGCGCGACAACCCCAAGCTCCGCGGCGTCCTCCCGAAGGTCTACGCCCTCCCGAACCTCGACAAGCACAGCCTCGGGAAGCTCATCGACCTCGTCTCCGGCATCGGCCTCGGCCAGAAGGAGCACCGCGACAAGGACACCCTCGGGCGCGTCTACGAGTACTTCCTCTCGCGCTTCGCCTCGGCCGAGGGGCGCGGCGGCGGCGAGTTCTACACGCCGACGAGCATCGTCCGCCTCCTCGTCGAGATGCTCGAGCCCTACCGCGGGCGCGTCTACGACCCGTGCTGCGGCTCGGGCGGCATGTTCGTCCAGAGCCTCAAGTTCCTCGACGCCCACGGCGGCCGGCGCGACCAGGTCACGGTCTATGGCCAGGAGAGCAACCGCACGACGTGGCGGATGGCGCGCATGAACCTCGCCATCCGCGGCATCGAGGCGAACCTCGGCCCAAAGCACGGCGACAGCTTCCACGAGGACCTCCACCCGGACCTCCGCGCCGACTTCATCCTCGCGAACCCGCCCTTCAACATCTCGCAGTGGGGCGGCGACCGCCTCCCGGACGACGTCCGCTGGAGGTACGGCGCCCCGCCGGCCGGGAACGCGAACTTTGCCTGGGTGCAGCACTTCCTGCACCACCTCGCACCCACGGGGACGGCCGGCTTCGTGCTCGCGAACGGGTCGATGTCGTCGATGCAGTCGGGGGAGGGGGAGATCCGCCGCCGCCTCATCGAGGCGGACCTCGTCGACTGCATGGTGGCCTGCCCGGGCCAGCTCTTCTACGCGACGCAGATCCCGGTCTGCCTCTGGTTCCTGACGAAGAGCAAGGCCGGCGGCGGCGAGGCCGGGAGGCGGGACCGGCGCGGGGAGACGCTCTTCATCGACGCCCGGAAGCTCGGCCGCATGGAGACGCGCGTGAACCGCGTCCTCGACCCGGCGGACGTGGCGAGGGTCGCGGACACCTACCACGCCTGGCGCGGGACGGGTGGCACATACGAGGATGTGCCCGGGTTCTGCAAGTCGGCGACGACCGAGGAGATCCTGGCCCACGACGGCGTGCTCACGCCCGGGCGGTACGTGGGCGCCGAGGAGGTCGAGGACGACGGCGAGCCCTTCGAGGAGAAGATGGAGCGCCTGACGGCGGAGCTCAGCGCGCAGATGGCGGAGGGAGCGCGGTTGGATGGGGAGATTCGGAGGGCGCTGTCAGCGATCGGATTTGGTGTACTGTGATTGAGACAGCCTGGCCGCTAAGCAAGCTTGGTACCGTCGTGAACCTGCAATGTGGCTTTCCGTTCCGCTCGAGCGATTTCAAGGAAGAACCAGTCGGTCCACGACTGCTCCTCGGAGCCAACGTAGCACCGGGACGTGCCGACTGGGCGAAATCGCGCTACTGGCCATCCACAGCGTCGTCCAATCTCGACGTCTATCACCTTCGGCCGGGCGACGTAGTTCTCGCGATGGATCGACCTTGGATACCCTCAGGACTGAAGCTCTTTCGTGTCTCCGATGACGATGTGCCGTCATTGCTTGTACAACGCGTTGCCCGTCTCAGGCCGCAACTCGCTCAGCAGCTGGATAGCGGCTTCCTGTATGCGGCGTTGTGCCATCCATCATTCACAGCATACCTATTGGCCGTGCAGACCGGTTCGACCGTTCCGCACATTTCTGCAACGCAGATCTCCGATTTCGACCTGCCGATTCCGCCGCTCGATGAGCAGCGGCGCATCGCTGGCGTGCTCGGGGCGCTCGACGACAAGATCGAGCTGAACCGGAAGATGAACCGGACGCTCGAGGACATGGCGCAGGCCATCTTCAAGTCCTGGTTCATCGACTTCGACGGCGTGCCCGCCTCCGAGCTGGTCGAGAGCGAAGGATGTCGATTGCCCCGCGGATGGCGATTCGCGGTTGTGGCGGATATCGTCTCTGAACTTGAGACAGGCAGTCGTCCCACTGGCGGGGTCGGCTCATTCTCCGACGGCGTCCCAAGCATTGGAGCGGAGAGTATCGACGGCCTCGGTGTCTTTGACTTCTCGAAGACAAAATACGTTCCGGTGGACTTCTTCCGACGTCTTCGTCAGGGTGTGCTGAAGAGTCGCGATGTCCTCATCTACAAGGATGGAGGCAAGCCGGGCGATTTTCGGCCCCATGTGGGCCTATTGGGTGACGGATTTCCGTTTGCACAGTGTGCGATCAACAGCCACGTCTACCGGTTGCGCGTTGTTGAGCCGCTTACGCAGGAGTTCGCATATTTCTGGTTCGCGTCAGACCCCGTCATGGCGGAGATGCGACGCTTGGGGACTGGCGTTGCCATTCCCTCATTGCCCCGCCGCAATCTTCTAAAAATGCGGGTTCTCGTTCCATGCGGCGGCTCTCTCGGGCGCTTCGGTGACCTGGTCTCACCGATGGTTGGGCACATTCTTTCAAATGCTCGAGAATCCCGCACCCTCGCCGCCCTCCGCGACGCCCTCCTCCCGAAGCTCATCTCGGGCGAGATCCGCGTCCCCGAGGCCGAGGCCGCCGTCGAGGCGGTCCTCTGATGGCGGGCTTCGAGTCCGTGGTGGAGGCGGCCGCCGTCGAGTACCTCGTCGGGCTCGGCTACCACTACATCCCCGGCCCCGTCATCGCCCCCGGCGGCGACGCCCCCGAGCGCCCCACCTTCGCCGACGTCATCCTCCCCGGGCGCCTCCGCCAGGCGCTCACCCGCCTGAACCCGCGCCTCGACGCCGACACCCTCGACACCGTCGCCCGCCGCGTCCTCCGCCCCGAGAGCCCGTCCCTCCTCGAGAACAACGCGGCCTTCCATCGGCTGCTGACGCGCGGCGTCGAGGTCCAGGTCCGCGCCCCCGACGGCGGCACCCGCGGCGACCTCGCCTGGCTCGTCGACTTCGACCGCCCCGATTGGAACGACTGGCTCGTCGTCAACCAGCTCACCGTCGTCCACGGCCACCACACCCGCCGCCCCGACCTCGTCGTCTACCTGAACGGCCTCCCCCTCGCCGTCATCGAGCTCAAGAGCCCGACCGACGCGAACGCCACCATCAAGACCGCCTGGAACCAGCTCCAGACCTACAAGGCCCAGACCCCCGCCCTCTTCGAGACGAACGAGCTCCTCGTCGTCTCCGACGGCACCGAGGCCAAGGTCGGGAGCCTCACCGCCGGCTTCGAGCGCTTCGGCCCCTGGCGCACCATCGACGGCGAGACCCTCGCCTCCCCGGCCGTCTCGAAGCTCGCCGTCCTCCTCCGCGGCCTCTTCGAGAAGACCCGCCTCCTCGACTTCGTCCGCCACTTCGTCCTCTGGGAGACCGACGACGGCTTCATCAAGAAGGTCGCCGGCTACCACCAGTTCCACGCCGTCAACAAGGCCGTCCGGGCCACCGTCCGCGCCGCGTCGCCCAGGGGCGACAAGAAGATCGGCGTCGTCTGGCACACCCAGGGCTCCGGGAAGTCCATCTCCATGGCCTTCTACGCCGGGAAGCTCATCGTCGAGCCGGCGCTAGAGAACCCGACCCTCGTCGTCGTCACCGACCGGAACGACCTCGACGGCCAGCTCTTCTCCCAGTTCAGCGCCGCGAAGGGCCTCCTCCCGCCCCCCGTCCAGGCCGAGAGCCGCGAGCACCTCCGCGAGCTCCTCCAGGTCGCGAGCGGCGGCGTCGTCTTCTCGACGATCCAGAAGTTCGGCCTCGGCAAAGACGAGGTCCGCTTCCCGACGCTCACCGCCCGCCGGAACGTCGTCGTCATCACCGACGAGGCCCACCGGAGCCAGTACGAGCTCGTCGACGGCTTCGCCCGCCACCTCCGCGACGCGCTCCCGAACGCCTCGTTCATCGGCTTCACCGGCACCCCCATCGAGCTCGACGACAAGAGCACCCCCGCCGTCTTCGGCGACTACATCGACACCTACACCATCTCCCAGGCCGTCGAGGACGAGGCCACCGTCCCGATCCACTACGAGGCGCGCCTCGCCCGCATCAAGCTCCCCGAGGACAAGCGCCCGAAGCTCGACGAGGAGTTCGAGGAGGTCACCGAGGACGCCGAGGACGCCGTCAAGGGCAAGCTCAAGAGCCGCTGGGCGCGGCTCGAGGCCATGGTCGGCACCGAGGAGCGGATCCGCCTCGTCGCCGAGGACCTCGTCGCCCACTTCGAGCGGCGCACCGAGATCCTCGCCGGGAAGGCGATGATCGTCGCGATGTCGCGGCGCATCGCGGTCGCCCTCTACGACGAGATCGTGAAGCTCCGCCCCGCGTGGCGCGGCGACAGCGACGACACCGGCGCCGTGAAGGTCGTCATGACCGGGGCCGCGAGCGACCCGCCCGAGTTCCAGCCGCACATCCGGCCGAAGGCGCGCCTGAAGGAGATCGAGAAGCGCTTCAAGGACCCGGCCGATCCGCTGCGCCTCGTCATCGTCCGCGACATGTGGCTCACAGGCTTCGACGCCCCCTGCGCCCACACCCTCTACCTCGACAAGCCCATGAAGGGGCACGGCCTCATGCAGGCCATCGCGCGCGTGAACCGGGTCTTCAAGGACAAGCCGGCCGGGCTCGTGGTCGACTACCTCGGGATCGCCGAGCAGCTGAAGAAGGCCGTCGGGGCCTACGGCGGGGAGGCGCGCGAGCGGCCGGGGGTGCCTATCGAGGCGGCGCTCCGCGTGCTCGTCGAGAAGCTCGACGTCGTGCGCGCGATGTTCCACGGCCTCGACTACGCGGCCTGGTTCGGTGACTCCCACGCGGCGCGGCTCGACCTCCTCGCGGCGGGCGTCGACCACGTGTCGGCGACGCCCGAGCTGAAGAAGCGCTTCCTCGAGGCGATGGTCGTCCTCAACAAGGCGGCGGCCATCGCCATCCACCTCGAGGAGGCGCGCGGGCATCGCGACGAGCTCGGCTTCTTCCAGGCGGTGCAGGCGAACACGAAGAAGTACACGACGACCGGGCCGGGCGGCGGCGACGGGAAGACGGGCGAGGAGCTCGACCTCGCGATCCGGCAGATCGTGTCGGCGGCGGTCGCGGCTGACGGGGTCATCGACATCTTCGGGGCGGCGGGCCTGAAGAAGCCGGACCTGTCGATCCTCTCGGACGAGTTCCTCGCGACGCTCGAGGCCTCGCCGTACCGGAACCTCCAGCTCGAGCTCCTGCAGAAGCTCCTGAACGACGAGATCCGCGGGCTCGCCGAGCGGAACGTCGTCCAGAGCCGGAAGTTCAGCGAGATGCTGACGAAGACGCTCCTCGCGTACCAGAACCGCGCGCTCGAGTCGGCGCAGATCATCGCCGAGCTCATCGAGCTCGCGAAGGCGATGCAGGCAGCGCCCAAGCGGGGCGAGGCGCTCGGGCTCACCGAGGACGAGCTCGCGTTCTACGACGCGCTCGCCGACCACGGGGGCGTCCGCGAGGTCATGGGCGACAAGGTCCTCGCGGCCATCGCGCACGATCTCGTGGCGGCCATCCGCGCGTCGGTGTCGCTCGACTGGACGCAGAAGGAGGCCGTGCGCGCCGACATGCGCCGGAAGGTGAAGCGCCTCCTGAAAAAGCACGGCTACCCGCCCGACAAGCAGGCCGAGGCCGTGAAGACCGTCATCGAGCAGGCCGAGACGGTGTGCCGCGACTGGGCGGGGACGGCGCCAGCGTTCGCGTGACGCGCGGGGCCGAGGTTTGGACCTCGGCGGGAGCGGCCCGGTGACCGAGGGCGTAGGTTCGAACCCTGGCGGACGGTCGCTCGGGACCTCGGGCGAAGGTTCGAACCTTGGGGCACGGTCGCTCGGGACCTCGGGCGAAGGGTCGAACCTTGGCGGACGGCCGTCCGGGACCGCGGCGAAGGTTCGAACCTTGGAGGAAGGTCGTCCGGGACCGTCGGCGTAGGTTCTGACCTTGGCGGGAGGTCGTCTGCGACCGCCGGCGTAGGTCGTGACCTTGGCGGGAGGTCGTTCGGGACAGTCGGCCAAGGTCCGAACCTTGGCGGAAGGTCGTCCGGGCCCTCCCGCCAAGGTCCGAGGGTCACGCGGTGATTGGCTCGGTCGGGATGTCGGCGTCGAGCGGGGCGTCGGCGAGGTCCGGCGCGTCGCCCGAGGCGGCACGGCTTCGCGGGCCGCCGCGGTAGACGGACGGGTAGTAGGCGAGGGCGCTCGGCGTCTTTCGGAAGAGCCAGGCGGCGGTCGGCATGACCTCGAGGTGGTAGCAGCGGTAGACGGCGGTCTGGACACGGGTCAGCCAGTCGCTCGGCGCGGCGGCGTCGGTCGCGAGCTCGGCGGCGAGGGCGTCCGCGAGGCGCGTGCAGGCGGCGGCGTCGTCGGGGGCGAAGAAGCGGTCCTGCGCGAGCACCGCCTCCTGGCTCCGGACGAGCACGGCGAGGCGCCGGAGATCGCTCTCGAGGTCGAGATAGCCCGTGCCGGAGCGGATGTCGGCGATCTCGCGGGCGAGCGCCGGGTTCCCGCTCAGCTGGTAGTCGACGTAGCGCATGACGCGCTGCTTGTGGGCGGTCGCCTCGGTGGCGAGCGCGAGCGGCACCTTGGCCGCGGTCAGCTGCGCGTCGAAGCTCGAGACGGCCGCGCGGACCTCGCGGCAGCCGACCGCGAGGGGCCGGAGCGCGTCGAGGCAGCCGACGTCGAACTCGGCGGCAGGCAGCGCGCGCCAGCGCTCGCGGACGTCGGGGAGGCGCGCGTGGGCGTCGGCGCGGAGGAAGATCCCCGACGCCGAGGCGAGGTCGGTGCGCGGGACTCGGTCCTCGCCCGCGCCGTAGCGATCGAGGATCGGGGCGAGCGCGGTCATCGCGCCGGCGCGCTCCGCGTCGGTGATGGGGGCGATCGTGACCTGCACGAGCGGCAGGATCGAGGCGGCGGTCTCGGGCATGGAGCGACTCCTGGGAGAGGGTTTCATTGAGGCTATAGTCGACTATCGTTGTCGCGCAATGCCACCCGACAAACTCCGAAGCAGGCGTGCTCGCTGACGCGACCCCGGCTCGATCCGGGCGCGAGTCTCTGCCAGACTCGAGCTCCGACCGAAGCCCGTGCCTGCACGCCCCGCCCCGAGGCCGCCCTGCTCACTGCCACCGCCGCGCTCGCGCTCATCGGGGCGCTCGTCGTCCCGGCGTGCGCCGGTGACGCCGCGCCGGCCCGCGACGCGGCGGATGCCGATGACGTGAGCGATGCGTCGCTCTCCGACGCCACGCCGGTGTTCGGCCCGCAGGTGCGGTCCACGTGGGCCTGGGACCCACACGCCGACGTCCGCGTCATGGCCCGCGAGCGCTGGCTCCTCCCCTTCCTGCCCGCGCACGCAGGCGCCGCCCCGCGCGTCTTCCCTGGCGGCTCGTCCCCGGTCTTCGCTGCCGATGACGACACCGTCTTCATCGTCACCGCCGGCTACACGGGCACCGCGCTCGTCCCGCCCTCGCTCCTCCACGCGGTCGACGCCGACGGGACCGCGCGCTGGACGTCCGAGCTCCCCGGGACGAGGCCGCTCGCGATGCTCGTCACCGACGCCGGAGACGTCCTCGTCGTCGGGAACGAGTACTTCGCCGACGGCACCGCGAGCGCCTGGCTCCAGCGGGTCTCCCCGAGCGGCGAGCTCCGCTGGCGCCGCGGCCTCGTCGCCGACCCCGCCGATCCCGCCGCGAGCTTCGGCGTCCGCGTCCTCCCGGCGCTCGATTGGGACGGCAACGTCTACGTCGTCGTCGGCAACACCGTCTCGTCCCTCGACGTCGCGGGCGCCACGCGCTGGACCGGCCTCCTCACGACCGAGGCGTCCTTCGGCTGCCGCGAAGGGGGGAGCGCCGACCCCTTCGTCCTCGACGACACCCTCTGGCTCGTCGGCTCCTGCGGCGTGTACTCTTTCTCCCTCGACGGCGAGCCGCGCGTCCGCCGGTCGACACCGGCCGAGCCGCCGCGCCCGCCGATCTACTACGGCGCCACGCCCACGCCATCGGGCCACGTCATCGCGGGCCGCGACGGCGGCGTCGACCTCCTCGACGCGCAGGGCGACGTCGCCCACGCCTTGGACGACGTGCTGCTCCAGATCGACGGCGAGCTCCTGACCACCGGGGACGACGCATTCATCGCCGTCGCGAGCGGCGGCGTCACCGTGTTCGATACCGCCGGTCCGCGTTGGGTGGCCTTCCTCGCCTCCTCACGCGGCCCCCTCCTCGACGAGCGCGGGCACCTCGCCCTCCTCCAGCTCGACCAGAACCTCGACGTCTTCGACATCGCCGACGGCGCCCTCGTCGCGGCCTACGACACCGGGCGCGGCGGCACGAGCTCGCTCGGCGTGGTCCTCCGCCCCGGCCAGCTCGTCACGCCCGCGCGGCTGACGCCCCTCGGCGTCGCCGCCGGCACCTCCCCGCCCATCGCCGCGCTCCACTGCGTCGAGGTCGACCTCGGCCTCCCCGCGCCCTCCGCGTGGTCCCGCGTCGACGGCGGCCAGCGCCACCAGCGCCGCGCTCGGTCGAGCCCGCCCACCGGCCGCCGACCACCGCCGTAGGGGCGGCCCTCGTGGCCGCCCGCGATGCGTCTCACGTGTCCGCCCGCGTAGGGGCGGCCCTCGTGGCCGGCCGCGATGCATCCCACGTGTCCGCCCGCCGAGGTAGGGGCGGCCCTCGTGGCCGCCCGCGATGCATCCCACGTGTCCGCCCGCGTAGGGGCGGCCCTCGTGGCCGCCCGCGATGCGTCCGACGTGTTCGCCCGCCGCGACGCGCCCTCGTGCCCGCCCGATACGGTGGCGGCTACTCCCCGAGCGTGAGCACCACCTCGTCCTCGCGCGGCACGATGTGGCAGCCGCTCTTGTCCCAGTGCATGTCGACCGGCTCCGACGTCGCCCCGCCCAGCGACGCCACGAGCCGCACCGTGCCTCGCCCGAGCACCTCGCCGATCCCCGTCGTCGTCCCGTCCGCGAACGTCGTCGTCGTCGCCGTCCGCCCGTTGTCGAGGTTCTCGGCCGCGACCGTCGCGCCCTCCACCCCCTCTCCCGCGCCGTCCACCACCCTCACGTTCGCGGTGAAGTACTGCAGCGTGCAGCCCTCGTCGCCCGCGTCACAGGCGGCGATGGCGGGCGTCAGGAGAGCCAGGGCGGCGACGACGGCGGTGGCGACTCGGTGCTTCATGGGCGCGACGCTACGGATCCCCGTGCCTCGCTACAACCCCCTTCGTCACCGCCACACCCCGAGCACCCGCGCCGGATCCCCCGCCCTCAGGAACATCCTCGCCCTCGCCCCCATCACCGCCGCCGCCCCCTCGCTCCCGACCCGCCAGAGCCCCGCCACCTCCGGCCTCGCCAGGAACGCCGCCGTCCGCGGGTCGTCCACGTACCGCGACGCCGTCTCCCACACCTCCGCCAGCGCCTCGTCGTACGCCCGCGGATCGAGCCCCCTCAAGAGCGGCCCCACCACCTCCGGCCGCGTCCGCATCAGCCTCCTCACCGTCTCGTCCGCCGCGAACCCCGGCGCCGGCATCGCCCTCGCGATCTCCCGCGCCTCCTCGTAGCGCCCCGCCTCCGCCGCCGCCCAGAGCCGCCGCCCCGGCGCCCTCGCCGCCTCCGCCGCCACCTCCGCCGCCGCCTGCTCCCCCGCCTCACGCGGCGCGAGCCCGCTCACCACCACCCGCCGCAACGCCACCCGCGCCGCCATCAGCGCCGTCCACGACGCCTCCCCCCGCGACCGCAGCGACAGCTCGTAGTCCCCCGCCGGGATCCCCCCCATCGGGAACCGCCGCTCCAGCACCTGCGCCCCCCCACTCACCACCGTGCACGCCGACTCCCCCTCCGTCGGCAGGTAGTCCAGCACTACCCGCAACACCTCCGGCGCCGCGTCGATCGCCCGCTCCGCCCCGACGCTCGGCCGCGTCTTCCCGTCGTTCGGCCCGCACCCCACGATCCGCGTGATCGCCTCGCCCCCGCCCGTCGCGTAGAGCCACGCCTCGAGCACCACCGGCCCACCCCCCGCCGGCCTCAGCTCGAGCCCGATCCCCGCCCCGATCTCCACGTGCTCGAGCACCCCCTCCACCGTCAGCGTGACCTGGCCGCCCTCGTAGCGCACCGGCACCCACGCGAGCACGCCCTCGTCGTTCAGCGCCTCCACCGCCACCGCCCCGGCGCCCGCCCGGTCCCGCCCGAACGCCTCCGGCGCCGCCACCCGCCACGCCCCCGCGAGCCACGCCCCCGACACGAGCGTCCACGGCGCCCCGCGCCCGAGCAGCGGCTCGAGCCGCCTCAGCGCCGCCCGCGCCGCCTCCGCCTCCGCTCCCGCGCCCCCCGCGAGCGCCCGGAAGTGCGCCACCGCCCGCGCCACGTCGTGCGCCTCCAGGTGGCTCAGCGCCGCCGTCCGGTGCGCCTCCCCACCTCCTGCGCCCCCCGAGCGGCGCCCCGAGCGCCTCCTCCGCCATCCGCGCCGCCCGCCGCGGCCGCCCGAGCTCCCGCCAGAGCGCCGCCGACCGCAGCGCGAGCCGCGCCCGCACCCCCGCGTCCGCCGTCATGTCCGACGCCGCCCCGAACTCCGCCACCGCGCGCTCCTCGAGCCCCATCTCCGCGAGGTCCTGCGCCCGCTCCCACGCCCGCGCCACCGCCGGGTCCGCCCCCGCCGGCGCCGCCACCCGCGCGCGCTGCGCCACCTCCGCTCGCCGCTCCCGCAGCGGGAACGCCCCGTCTCCCATCCCGAGCACCCAGCCGCGGTGCCCGTCCCCCGGCGCCCGCACGATCAGCTCGTCGTCGCCGTCTCCGTCGAGGTCGTAGGCCCCGAGCGGGTCCATGTCGGCCACCGCCACCGTCTCGAACACGAGCGGCGCCACCTGCCGATACACCACCATCACCTCGTCCGCGCCCGTGACCGCCCCGATCGCGATGTCCGAGAGCCCGTCGCCGTCGAAGTCGCCGGCCACGAGCGACGACGCGCCCCCCTCGCGGATCCAGGCCGGGAACCGGAGCCGCGCGAGCTCCCGCAGCGCGCCCTCCCGCAGCGCGAAGAGGTAGAGCCCCGCGGGCTCGCCGAAGGGGTGGGCCTCCCCGAGGAGCTCCGGGTTCGGGTACTGATCGGCCTTCGCCAGGACCGCGATCGGGCCGTCCGCCGACCGCATGAGCACCGCGTTCGTCATCGAGCCGACCCGCTGCGCGCCGAGCAGCTCGACGCTCCCGTCGTCGCCGGGCCTGAGCGCGCGCACCTCGTAGCTCGACCACGCCCCGAAGGCCGCGATCAGCTCGACGCGCCCGTCCCCGTCGAAGTCCGCGGCCACGACCCCGTCGCAGTCCGACGCCACCCCGACCTCCGCCTCCGTCGCGAGCCGCGCCGCCTCGCTCCCGAGCACGCCCACCGCGAACTGCCGCGCGAGCCCCGCCGACCCGACCGCCACGCCGACGCCCCCGTCCGCGCGCAGCCAGCCGGCGCCCGACCAGACGTGCTCGAGCCGCGGCCCGACCACCTCCTCGAGCGCGATCGGCGCCTTCAGGAGCCGCAGATAGGCGATCGTCGCGTCGTCATGGCGCGCGAGGACGAGGTCCGACGTGCCTCCCAGCGCCCGCGGGAGGCTCGCGCCCACGGCGATGCGGTCCGGCAGCGGCAACCGCGCGAGCGGCGCCGGCCGCGGCGCCATCCGCAACACCAGGAGCTCCCGCGCCGGCTGGTCGAGCACCACCACCGCCGGTCGCCCGCCGACGTCCGTCCCCCACGCGCTCGTCGCCAACAGCTCGAGCGGCGTCGCGCGCTCGAGCTGTCGCAGGATCGGCGCCATGAGTGTCGCCGGCTCCGCCGCGAGCGCCCCGGCGAAGTCGCGCCGGAAGGCCAGCACCTCCGCGCGGAGCGAGGTGGCGCGCGGATCGGCGTCGCCCCCGAGCTCCGCGATCCGGTCCAGCACGCGGTCCGCGCGCCCCCACGCCCCCCGCCGCGCGAACGCGACCCCGAGGTCCACGAGCGCCCGCGCCCGGTCGGCGTCGCTCGCGGCGGCCGCGTACGCGCCCGCGTACGCGTCCACCGCCGCGTCGTCGCGCCCGAGCCCCGCCTGCCGCTCCGCCCGGCGGATCCACGCCTCGAAGAGGGCCTTCGTGCCGACGTTCTCCTGCATCCGCGCGAACACGTCGAAGAGCGCGTCGGCCTGCGCGCGCTCCCCCGCCGCGATGAGCGCCTCGAGGCGCCCCTCGAGCGCCGTCAGCCGCGCCTGCGCCCGCGCCTCCCGCGCGTCCGCCTCGCGCCCCGCCTCCCACGCCCGCACCCCGAGCACCACCGCCGCCGCGACCAGCACCGCCGCCAGCGTCGCGCCCACGGCCCTGAGCAGCGTCGCGTGCCGCCGCGCCGCCGTCCGCGCGCGATAGACCAGCGTGGGCGGCCGCGCCGCCACCGGCCGGCTCGCCTCGTAGCGGGCGAGGTCCGCGCCGAGCTCCGCCGCCGTGGCGTAGCGCGCGTCCGGGTCCGGCGCCATCGCGCGCGCGATGATGTGGTCGAGGTCGTCGCGGACGCCGGCCACGAGCGTCGAGGCGGGCGTCACGAGCCCCATCCGCTTCGCCTGCCGCGCCGCCGCGAGCGAGACGTCCGCGAGCGCGACCGGCAGCGTGCCGGTGAGGAGCTCGTAGGCGAGCACCCCGAGCGCGTAGATGTCCGCGCGGTGGTCGACGACCGCGCCCGGCACGAGCTGCTCGGGGGCCATATACGCCACGGTCCCGCCGATGGCGGCGAAGGCGGCGTCGCTCCCGTCGAGGGGCGCGGCGAGCCCGAAGTCGAGGATCCGCGGCTCGCCGTCGCACACGATGACGTTGCTCGGCTTCAGGTCGCGGTGGCCGATGCCCGCGCCATGCGCGTGCTGGACGGCCGCGACCACCTCGCGCAGGAGGCCGAGCCGCGCGTCGATGGGCAGGGCCGCCGCGTAGTCCGTGATGCGCTCGCCGCGCACGAGCTCCATCACCATCCAGGTCGCGCCGGCCTCCTCGCGCACCTCGTAGAGCCGCGGGATGGCGCGGTGCCGGAGCGACGCGAGCGCCTGCACCTCGAAGTCGAAGCGCGCGGCGAGCGCGGGCGAGCGCAGCCACGGGTGGACCGTCTTGATGGCGACGCGGCGCCTCGGGTGCGCCTGCTCGGCCTCGTAGACGACGCCCATGCCGCCGGCGCCGAGGACGCCCACGATGCGGTAGGGGCCGATGGCGTCGGGGGGCGGCTCGTGCGCGACGGGGGTGAGCTCGCCGCCCGCGAGCATCGACATGAGCAGGTCGTGCGCGATGACCTGCCGCCCGGCGCCGGGCGTGGCGTCCATGAGGCCGTCCTCGATGGCGTCGAGGGCGAGCAGCTCGTCGACCTCGGCGGAGAGCGCCTCATCGCCGTCGCAGGCCGTCGCGATCGCGGCGCCGCGGGCGTCCGCCGGGAGCTCGACGACCGCCTTGAAGATGGCGAAGGCCCGCGCCGCGCGCTCTCTCGGCGCGTTCTGCGACGTCACCGCGCCCCTCTCGTGCTGGATCGCCCCTTCACGCTCGATTAGTGTACCACCATGGCTGACGAAGAGCCGCAGTCATACGACGCCCAGACGGTCGACCAGGCCGTGTACGACGAGCTCCGGCACGCCGCCCGCGCGCTGCTCCACGGCCGCGTCGCGGAGCAGAGCCTGTCGCCGACGAGCCTCGTGCACGACGCCTTCCTGCGCCTCACGCAGTCGCAGCGGGCCGCCTGGCGCTCGGAGACGCACTTCCGCGCGGCCGCGGCGACCGCGATGCGGCACATCCTCATCGACCGGGCGCGGCGGAAGGCCACCGAGAAGCACGGCGACGGCTGGACCCGCGTCTCGCTCCGGCTCGCGGGCGACTCGGTCAGCGACGTCGACGTCGTCATGCTCGCGGACGCCCTCGAGGAGCTCGAGGCCATCGACGCCCGCGCGGCGCGCGTCGTCCAGCTGCGTTTCCTCGCGGGGATGACGGTCACGGAGATCGCCGAGGTGCTGGGCTTCTCGGTGAGCGTCGTCGAGCGCGACTGGCGCGCGGCGCGCGCGTGGCTCATGCGCGCGATGACAGCGTAGCCCAGCGCCGCCCCCCGGCGGGCGGCCACGAGGGCCGCCCCTACGGTGCCGTGCCCCGGGGACGTTCCGGCGGGCGGCCACGAGGGCCGCGCATACGGTGCCGTGCCCCGGGGACGTTCCGGCGGGCGGCCACGAGGGCCGCCCCTACGGCGCCGCGCCCCGGGGACGTTCCGGCGGGCGGCACGCGGGACGCCCCTATGGCGCCGTGCCGGGGGCCGTCGTCGTGATGGTGACGGGGACCACGACCTCGTCGAGCCCCCGCGGCGCGACCACCACCCGCGCGCTCGCGACCCCGACCACCCGCGGCGCCGCGCGCACGTGCAGCGCCACCTGCCACCCGGAGAGCAGCGCCACCGGCGACTTCGGCTCGCCGTCCACGAGGACGCCGCTCCGGCCGTCGTCCTCGACCGTCGCCTCCACGAAGAGCTCGCCCTCGCCGCAGTTCGTCACCGTGACCGTCCCGACCACGATCTCGCCCAGATCCGCTCGCAGGTCGAGCCGCTCCGGCGCCACCTCCGCGCACGGCGCCGGCGCCTCGCCCCCGACGCGCTCCGCGTCTACGTCGAGGTCGACGCACCCCGCGGACGACACCGGGGCGGCGAGCAGGGCGACGAGCGCGGCCGTAGTCAGCTTCACGCGTCTATCTCCAGCGTTTGCGAAGGCGATGTCAACGGATGTCTCGGGCCGACGACCCCGGATCCGTCACGCCCTCCGCCACGCCCGCCCCCGACGCGCCACGAAAAACGCGCGGCGCGCGACCGGACTCCCCGACCGGCGCGCGCCGCGCTCCCCCCCGCTCCGTCCCCCGCCGCGCGCGCGCGGGCTCGCGCGCCCGGGGGCTCCGCGGTGCCTCCGCCCCCTCAGCCGCCGAAGCCGAACCTCGGCGGATCCAGCACGTACGGCGTGAACGGGCACTCCGCCGCGAGCGTCGGCGGCGTCGCCGATCCCTGGTAGCCCGACCCCCAGCAGACCACCTGCCCAGCATCGTCGATGGCGCACGCGAAGCTCGATCCCACCGCGATCTGCTGCGTCAGGTCCGTCGCCGGCGCCGGGAACCCCGCCCTCTCGAACGGCCACCCCCAGCAGTACGTCCGGTCGCCCCACGTGCTGCTGCCGCTCGTGTTCGGGTGGTAGTGCTCGCACGTCCCCCAGAGCCCCGCGCTCACCTGCGACTGGAACTGCGGCAGGTACGTGAAGACCCCGTCCCCGTCGAGGTCCTGGAACCGCCCGCCGAACGTCACCGCCCCGTAGCCGTCCCAGCCCCAGCAGTACGCCCGCCCCCCGTTGCTCACCGCGCACGAGTGGTAGTTCCCGGCCGTCACCTCCGAGAAGCGCTCGCTCGTCCCCGGGTAGAAGAGGCCCACCCCCTCCCCGATCCGCGCCTGACCGTAACCGTTGTCGCCCCAGCAGCGGATCTCCTCGGCGCCCTCGACGATCCCGCACGCGTGCCCGCGCCCGACCGAGAGGCTCAGGAAGCGCTCCGTCGTCGGCACCCCGAACATCACGCCCCCGCTCCCCCAGCAGTGCGGGTGCCCCGCCGCGTCGAGCCCGCACGTCGCCGTGTCGCCCGCGTCGATCTGCGTGAACGTCACGCCCGCCGGCACACCGAGCTGCCCGCGCGTCCCCTGCCCCCAGCAGCGCACCTTCCCCGTCACGTCCCGCGCGCAGGTGTGCACCGTCCCCACCGTCACCTCCTCGAACGCCGCCTGGAACGCGCTCGCCAGCACGACCCCCCGCGACCGCAGGTGGTCGTCCGACTGGTGCCAGTCGTTCCGCCCGAAGCAGCGCACGTCCCCGCAGCTCGTCACCATGCACGTGTGGTACTGGCCGGCGTCGAGGTCGACCGCCTCCTGCGCCGCCGTCGCCGACCCGCCGCCGAGCAGGAGCCCGAGCCCGAGCCCGAGCGTCGCCAGCGCCCGCTTCGTCGCCGCCGCCATCGTCGTGTTGCAGTGCGTCATCATTCTCTCCCTATTCTCTTTGTTTCAATGGGTTGGTGGATTGTGCGATGCATCAATCGGCGCGGACGCGGAGCGGCACCCGGCACTCGTCGCTCACCTCGTCGAGCGCCTGCGCGACGATGAACGCCTCCGTGTCGAAGCCGCGCGCCTCCGTCGTGATCTCGAGCCGCGCCGTCGAGCGCCCCGGCGGGACCCGCACGCCGTACGGCTCGCACGGCTCGTCGGCCGTCGTGCACCAGTTGGTGTGCGCGAACTCGCACAGGTAGCCGCTCGCGCCGTCGCAGGGCAGGGCGGCGCGGAGGTAGACGTCCGCGCCCTCGCCGGGGTTCGTGATCACCGTCACGTCGATGATGGCGCGCTTGTTGACCACGTTCGCCACCGCCGGCGACAGCAGGACCTGCATCGTCGGGCACTCCCCCGGGGTGACCGCGCCCGCCGCCGCCGTGCGCCCCGTCGCCGTGATCCACGGGCCGTCGCCCGCCGGGTTCGAGGCGCGCACGCGGTAGGTGTAGCCCGTGTCCGCGGTCAGCGACGCGACGCCGGCGCCGGCCCCGTCGAGGTGGTAGCGGTCCGTGCCCGGGACCTTCGCGATCCGCACGAAGTCCGCGTCCTGCGGCCCCTTCCGCTCCACGTGGTACTCCGCCGCGTCGCGCGCCGTGCCCCAGGCGATCCCGAGCATGCCGCCCGCCCGCTGCGTCACGTCGAGGCTCGGGATGGCGCCCGCCGGGCTGTTCCAGCCGCCGAAGACCGCCACCCGCGCGACCGCCGACGGCGGCCCGACCAGCGTCTGCGAGCAGCGCTGCCGCACGCGGAAGCCCACGAAGGTCGCGTTGTTGCCGGCCGCCGCCTGGAGCTCACCGTGGAACGCCTGCCAGTCGGCGAACACGCCCCACGCGTTCGCGGGCGCGTCGAAGCTGTCCGCCCAGCGCGCCGTCTCGACGAGCGCGTGGCCCTGCTCGAGGCGCCACGTGAGGTCGATGGTGCGGTCCTCGTTGTAGGTCGCGGTCATCGTCCCGTGCGCGTCGCAGCGGGTCTCGAACGACACGCCGTACATCGAGAAGTGCTCGATCGGCGCGCGCACCCGCCCCGTGCCGCTGTCGGTCACGCCGCCCTCGAGCTCGAAGGCCGCGTCCGCGTCGGGGACCCAGTGCACGACGCGCAGATCGGGGTTCCCGAGGCCGCCCGTCACGGCCGCGCCGTCCGCCGTGATCGTCAGCGTCGCCGGCACCGCGAACCCGAGCCCCTCCGGCCCGAGCTCGAAGGTGTGCCCCGCGAGCAGCCCGCCCGGCGGCGTGGCGACGCGGCGCGCCGTGATGGTGACGTCCTCGTCGAGCGCGTTCGGCGGCACCTCGAGGACGAGCTGACCGCCGAAGGCCGTGAGCTTGCCACCCGCGGGGCCGATGACGGCGCTCTCGCCGCCGCCGCCGCCGCCGCCGTCGGCGTCACACGCCGCGACGGGGGCGAGGAGGGTCAGGAGGAGCGCGGCGCGCCGCAGGGCGCGAGCGAGGTTCGGGGAGGACTCGAGCATGGTGGTCTCCGGGGAGCGGGTGGAAAGACGGACCCTCCCCGCCTGCGCAAGCCATGTGCCACGGTGAAAGCGGATTCGTTTCAGGGTGTTGACGCCTGTTTCCGCCTGGCTGTCACCGCTCCCGCCGCGCCGCGTCACCGTGACTTCCGATGAGCTTCGCGCCCCGCTATGGTGACCGGACGGGGGGAGAGGTCCGATGAAGGCTCGAGTCACATCGAAGACGCGCGCGGCGCTCGCGCTGGCTGCGGTGGTCGCCCTCGGCGGCTGCCTCGACGACCCGACGCCCGCCGAGGTCGAGGGCGACACCGCCGCCGACACGGACACGGACACGGACACGGACGCCGCGCCGGCCGGCGACGCCGACGGCACCACGCTCACGGACACCGACACCGCCGCCCCGGACGGCGACACCGACGCCGGCGAGGTCGACGCCACCCCCCTCGGCGAGCGCACCGCGTTCCCGCCCGCCGCCAGCGTCCGCGAGACCCGCCTCCGCCGCGCCTACGTCCACGACGTCGACGGCGACGGCCGCGACGACCTCCTCCTCGCCAACATCCCCACGAGCGACGCCGACGCCGGCCTCTACCTCTTCCGCGGCCGCCCCGGCTTCGACCCGGAGCTCGTCGACGCCTACGTCCCGACGGGCGTCCGCCCCGAGGGCGTCGCCTTCGCCCGCGTCACGGGCGCCGACCGCGAGGATCTCCTCGTCTTCGGCGGCGTCGCCGGCGGCAAGGGCTTCCTCGAGGTCCACCCCTGGACGGGCGACCCGGCCGCCCCCTACGGCCCCGCGCTCCGGCGCGAGACGAGCGCCGCCCCCTACGACTTCGTGCCGGACGGCGGGATCTACCCGAACGACCTCCGCCCCGTGCACGTCGTCGGCGGCGACCTCACCGGCGGCGCCGCCCCCGGCTTCGTCGTGGCCGACCTCTACAACGCCTACGTGTTCGCGCCGAGCGCCGTCACCGCGCAGGCCTTCCCGCGCGCGGACGGCGCGCAGCTCTCCCCTGGCCACCTCTGGAACGCCATCACCTACGCGGGGCTGCTCGACACCCCCACGAGCGGCCGCTGGCTCGTCATGTGGGAGCAGTTCTACGACCTGAACCTCTTCCCCATCGGCGAGAGCGGGCTCGACACGAACGGCGTCGTCACCACGCGCCTCGGCGCGAGCCACATGGGGGTCACCCGCGCCGACATCGACGGCGACGGCGTCGACGACCTCGTCGGCTTCGCGACGACCGATCTCAGCGTCGTCCGCCTCACGCCGCCGACGGCCCGGGTCTTCGCGTACGACGCGCCGAACGACCTCGCGCCCGACACGCAGCTCGAGCAGGTGGACGTGCGCGACATCGACGGCAACGGCGTCCCCGAGGTGATCCTCTTCGACGACGAGGCCGGGAGCGCCAACCAGTCCCTCATCTTCATCCTGCGCGACGTCTGGCTCGACAGCGACGGCGACCGGCTCGCCTCCCCGAGCAGCAAGGAGACGTTCGCCTTCCCGCTCGGCTCGCGCCCGGCCCTCCTCGGCGTCGGGCAGCTCGACGACGACGCCGCCACCGAGCTCGTCGCCTTCACGCGCGACGGCGTCGCCACGTGCGTCGAGGCCGGCGCCGACGCGAAGATGACCCGCTGCCCCGAGCCCGCGCGCTGACGCTCGATCAGAACGTGACGCCCACCGCCGCGCCCCCCGGGAGCGGCGCCACGCGGAGGGTCGGGCCGGCGCTCGCGTCGCCGCCGGGCGCGTCGTCGCCGCCGCTCGTCGCGAGGAGCCAGGCCCCGACGGCGCCCGACACCGCCGCGCCGATGAGGAGCCCGTACGCGAGCCCGCGCTGGGTGTGGAAGGTGCCGAGCTCGCGGTCGAAGTCGTCGCCCGGCGGGAGCTTCGCCGCGTCGTCGCGCGTGCCCGACGCGATCGCGTACATGACGACGCCCCCGACGAGCGCCGCCCCGGCGACCGACACGAACGCGATCCCCGCGACGCTCGGGCCCTCGTCGGGGCGCGCCGTGGCGACGACCACGCTCGCGACGGTGTCCGCGGTGTCCGCGGGCGCGAGGGTGTCGCCGCCCACGACGTCCGGCGCCGCCTCGACCACGTCCGGCTCCGGCTCCGGCGGCGGCGTCGCGACCAGGTCCACCCGGCGCCGCACGGGGTCGTGCCCGCTCGCGGCGACCGTGACCTCCTGCGGGTCGAAGCCCGGCGCCGACACGGTGAGCGCGTGCGTCCCCCACGGCACCCAGACGGTCACCGGCGAGGAGAAGACCTCGTCCGGGAAGGCGCTCACGCGCACCTCCGCGCTCCGCGGCGTCGCGATGACCTCGAGCGGCGCGTAGTCGCCGTCGCGGAGGGCGGCGAGCGTCTCGGCGCGGCGCGTGCCGACCCAGGCCGGCAGCGCCTCCGTCGCGCGCGCCTCGCAGCGCCCGAGGTGCACGAGCGCCTCGGGCCAGCGCGCCGAGCGCGCGTAGACGAGCCCGATGTTGCAGTGGTGGATGGCGCGCGGGAACACCGCCTCCGCCTCGCGGAAGCGCGCGAGGGCCTCGTCGTAGCGGCCCGCGGCCCCGAGCTCCGCTCCCTCCTTGACCAGCGCGTCGGCGCGCGCCCGCGCCTCGTCCGCGCCGCCGGGCGCGGCGGCGACCAGGCCGACGAGCGCGACGACCGCGAGCGCGAGCGCCGTCGCGACCGCTCCGGACCGCGCGTGGAGCCGAGGAGATCCCCCCATGCCGCCACGATACGCGACTCGGCCGCCCGGCGCCACGCTGGACGGCCGCCGCGGTGGGCGCTATCGCTCGGGCATGGACCCGACCCGCTACGACGCGTTCACGGCCGCCCTCCTCGCCTCCCTGACGGCCGACGAGCGCGTGCTCGGCGTCGTCGCCGCCGGGTCGATGGCCGCCCGCGGCCGCGCGCCGGACGCCTGGTCCGACCACGACCTCTGGATCGTCGCGTGCCCCGGCGCCCAGGAGCCGCTCCGCGCCTGGCAGGGCTGGCTCCCCGACGCCCACCGCCACGCGCTCGTCCTCCGCGAGACGGCCCACGGCGTGAAGGTGCTCTACGACGACGGCCACCTCGTCGAGTACGCCGTCTTCGACCCCGACGAGCTCGCCGTGGCGCGGGTCAACGACTACCGCGTGCTCCTCGACCGCGAGCGCGTCGCCGAGCGCCTCGCGGACGTCCGCGCGCGCACCGAGCGCGAGGCCGCCGTCGCCCACGTCGACGTCGCCTGGCACCTCGGGCAGCTCATCACCAACGTGGTCGTCGGCGCCGGCCGCTGGGCGCGCGGCGAGCGCCTCTCGGCGCACCGCTTCGTGCTCGAGCACGCCCTCGGCCACCTCGTGACGCTCATCGTCGCCCTCGTCCCCCCCGAGGACGCAGGCGCGGTCGACGATCTCGACGGCGCCCGCCGCTTCGAGCGCGCTCGCGGCGCCCTCGGCGCCCGCGTCGCCGCGGCCACCACGCGCGGCGCGCTCGCCGGCGCCGAGGCCCTCCTCGACGTCGCGGTCGACGCGCTCGCCGACCGCATCGACGGCTTCCCGCACGCGGCGGTGGCGGCGGCGCGCGCGGTCGTCGCCCGGGCGGCGGCCGCGGCCAGCTGAGCGCCGTCGGCGCGGCTACTCGCGCTCGAGCCCGAAGCTGCGGATGAGGTTGTAGACGTGCGACCGCGCGAGGCCGAGGTTGTCGGCGGTCTGGCTCACGTTCCAGTCGGTCGCGCGCAGGGCGTCCGCCACGAGGGTCGCCTGGAAGCGGCGCGTCGCGGCCTGGAAGGTCATGGGCTCGCCGTTGTCGGCGCCGGGCGCGGCGGCGGTCGGCCCGAAGTGCGCGGGCGCCACGACCTCGGAGCGCGCGCCGACCGCGCGGATCACGGCCCCCTCGACCGCGTGCGCGAGCTGCCGCACGTGCCCGGGCCAGGCCGAGCTCAAGAGCATCATGCGCGCCGTCTCGCCGAGGGTGACCGTCGGCAGGCGGTGCTTCGCGCACGCCCGCGCGCAGAAGTGCTCTGCGAGCGGCACGATGTCCTCGCGCCGCGCGTCGAGCGGCGGCACGCGCAGCTCCATCACGACGAGGCGGTAGTAGAGGTCCTCGCGGAAGGCCTTGGCGGCGACGCGCGCGGCGAGGTCGACGTTGGTCGCCGAGATCACGCGCACGTCGGCCCGCTGGGCGCGCGAGCTGCCGAGCGGGTAGTAGGTGCCGTCCTGCAGCAGCTGGAGCAGCTTCGCCTGCGCGCGGAGGCTGAGCTCGCCGACCTCGTCGAGGAACAGCGTGCCGCCCTCGGCGGCCTCGACCTTGCCGGGGATCCGCCGGTTCGCCGTCGAGTGCGCGCCCTGCGCGGCGCCGAAGAGCTCGCTCTCGAGCAGCTCGTCGGGGAGCGCGGCGCAGTTGAGCTCGACGAAGGGCCGCCCGCGGCGCGACCCGTTCGCCGCGATCACGCCGGCGACGGCGCTCTTGCCGGTGCCCGACGGCCCCGTGATGAGCACGGTCACGTCGAGCGGCGCGACGAGCGCGACCTCGTCGAGGAGCGCCGCGAGGGCGTCGCTGCGGCCGATGAGCTGCTCGGCGCCGTTCAGGCGGGCGCGGGCGGCGGCCGTCGGGTCGGTGGCGAGCTGCGCGCGGTAGGCGGTGACGAGGCGCTCGAAGATGGGCGCCGCGTGGCGCGCGAAGAGCTCGGCGAAGCGGCGGTTCTCGGGGCCGAAGGGGGTGCCGTTGCCGCGGCCCTGGAGGTAGAGGGCGCCGAAGGGCACGGGGGCGCCGATGGGCGCGCAGAGGACGGCCTCGATGCGGTGCCCGCGCACGCTGTCCTGCTCCTCGAAGCGCGGGTCGAGCATGGCGGAGGCGGTCTCGATGGTCTCGCCGCGCGCCATCGCCGCGGCGATGATGCCGCGCGAGAGCTTGTCCTTCACGGCGGCGACCTCGTCGTCGGCGAAGGCGTGCACGCGCGACCAGGCGGGCGGCGCGCCGTCGCCCGCGCTCGGGACGCCGACCTCGAGGTAGCCGCGCTTGGCGCCGCTGATCTCGATCATCAGCGTCAGCGCGCCCTCGAGCGCGCGCGCCACGTCGTCCGCCTGCCCGAGCTCGAGGAGCCGCAGCAGGAAGTCCCGTTCACGCGCGATCGCGTCGCCAGCGCCCATCGGCTCTCCTTCGGTCGACCCCTGGCATGCTGACCGACTGCCGGGGCGATGGCAACGGGCGCGCCGCGCTCAGCGTTCGCGCGCGGGGCCCGCGCAGCCCGACAACACCTCGCTCTCGAAGAGGAATCCGCCCGCGGAGAACGCGCCGGCGCGGGTCTCCAGGTTCACGCCGAGCCGCGGCGGCCCGAGCGGCAGCGCCTCCACGCTCCGGAGCACCCGCGGCGCCCCGTCCGCGCCGACGACCACGTCCCCCGCCCGCAGCTCCCCCGCGGGGCGCGGCCCCGACGGCGTGATCACCCGGTGGTCCGCCGTCACGTCGACCGCCCCGTCGAGGCGCACCCACGGCCCCGCCGTCCAGTGCTCGTCGACCGCCTCGACGCCATCGCCCGCGAGCGGCAGCGCCGCGTCCACGCAGAGCCCGCACATGCAGCCGACCCGCCCGTCCGTGTAGGTCCCGTCGGCCGTGAACGTGAAGCCGCTCACCTGGTTCAGCCAGCACGTGTCGTCGCCGTACTCGGCGAGGATCCGCCGCTGCGCGCCCTTCCCGCTGTCCGACGCGGTCCGCGGCGCGCCGAGCATCAGGAGCACCTCGTGCCGCTCGGACAGGAGCGCGACCGCGTTCACGTCCTCCGGGTCGAGGTCGATCGGCGGCCCGTCGAACGTCGCGGCGCCCGCGTTCGGGCGCGCGAGCCCGATGCGCGTCACCGCCACGAGCGCGCCCGCCGAGCGCAGGTAGGTCAGGACGCGCGGCTTCTGCTCGCGCAGGAAGCGCGTGAGCACGCGGCGCCCCGACGTGTCGAAGACGTCGCTCCGCACGCGCTTCCCGCCGATCGCCCAGTCGATCGTCACGTCCCGCGCGGTCCGGTGGTAGGTCAGGACCGGGTCCCACGGCTGGCTCGAGCGCCGCTCGACGACCCGCCCCGACGCGTCGTTCCGGTACGTGAACGTCGTGCGCCCGCCGTCGCCCGCGCCGGGGCCCGTGGCCTCCTTCCCGACGAGGCGCCCGCCGTCGTCGTACGCGTACGTCGCCCGCACGAAGAGCTCGCCGTCGACCGTCTCGACCTTCTCCGCGAGCCCCTGCGGCCCATACGTCAGCTCCCACCGGACGCGCCCCTCCGGCATCGCCACGACCGACGACACGGACCCCGTCGTCGTGACGTCGAGCCAGCGCGGCAAGAGCTTCTCGCCCGCGGCTGACAGCGGCCCCGCCGGGACGCCGAGGTGCCACGCGAAGTCCTCGTAGTGGCCGGTCGGGGCGGGGCCGGGGTAGCGCGGACCGCCGAGGTGTTTCACGACGTCGCCGCCCGCCGGAGGCGCGCCGAGCGAGGCGGGGGCGAGGCCTGCGACGAGGAGCGTCGCCGAGAGCGCGGCGAGGGCAGCGCGCGCGAGGGTCAGGGGCCGCTGGGTCAGCATCGTCCCTCCGACGGCCGGAGCGCGGAAAGGATCTGCCGCCTGGCGCCCGCGGCGATCACGGCGTCGGCACGATGAAGTCCTCGCCGGGCTCCTTCTCGAGGGTCACCGCGACCGTCGCGTCACCGGTCGGGCGCACCTCGCGGACCACGGCCTCGTAGCCCTTGCGCGCGAAGCGCACGCGGATCGGCGCGTCGCCGCGCGGGAGGTCGAGCGTGACCGGCGTCCTCCCGTGGCTCTCCCCGGCGACCGTCACCCAGGCCGACGGCTTCGCGTCGAGCGTGATCCTCACGAGCACCACGGTCGGCGCTGCGTCTTCGCCGGGCGCCGCCGCGATGACGTCGTCCCCCGGCGAGCTCGTCGCGCTCGCGGCGTCGACCTCGACGACCGCCGCGCTCGCCGCGTCGACCTCCGCCGCGGGCGCCGTCTCGGGCGGCGGCGGCGCCGTCGGGAGCGTCGCGAGCCCCGCGCCGGCCGCCACGACGGCCGCTGGCTCCGACGGGCGCGGCGGCGGGCCCGCGGCGTCGCGCGTCGCGAGCCAGACCACGACCGCCAGGGCCGCGAGCCCCGCGAGCGCGACCAGCAGCCGCCGGCCCGGCGCGGCCCCGGTGGGCGCACGGTCTCGTGCTCCTGCCCCGTCGGGGCGGGGCGCGTCACGGCGAGCCACGCGCGGCCGGGGGTCTCGGCGGGCGCGGAGGCGGCGACGGGCGGCGGCGCGGCGTCGCCGGGGCCGCGAGCGCGAACGGCCCGGAGCCGAGCGCGTGGGCGAGGGCGTCGCGCGCGCGCGGCCGCGCTCGCGTAGCGGGCCGCCGGCTCCTTCGCGAGGAGGCGCTTGATGACGGCCGCGAGCGCCGCCGGGACGTGGTCCGGCAGCGGCGGCGGCGGGCGCGAGACGTGCGCGAGGAGGATCGACTGCACGCTGTCGCCGTCGAAGGGCAGGCGCTTGTCGAGGAGCTCGAAGAGGATGACGCCGAGCGCGTAGAGGTCGGCCGGCGCGCCGACCTCGTAGCCGGCGGCCATCTCGGGCGACATGTAGGCCGGCGTGCCGAAGATCTGCCCGGGCCCGGTGAGCGTCGTGTGGTCGCCGTCCGTCGCCTTCGCGAGCCCGAAGTCGACGACCTTGAGCGCGTCGCGCCCCGGCGTCGGGTCGACGACGATGACGTTCCCGGGCTTGAGGTCGCGGTGGATGATGCCGCGCTTGTGGGCGGCGTCGAGGGCGTCGGCGATCTGCACGCCGATCCGCACGGTGCGCGCGGCGTCGAAGGGCCCCTCGCGCGCGAGCAGCTCGGCGAGCGTGGGCCCCGCGAGGAGCTCCATCGCGAGGAAGAGCGTGCCGTCGGGGTCCTGGCCGAAGTCGATGACGGAGACGACGTTCGGGTGCGCGATGTGGCTCGCGAGGCGCGCCTCGCGGATGAACCGGCGCGCGGCGGCGGCGTCCTGCGAGAGGCGCCCGTGCATGATCTTGAGCGCCACGGGCCGCCCCATCGACGTCTGCGTCGCGCGGTAGACCGCGCCCATCCCGCCCTCGGAGAGCCGCTCGTGGACGGTGAAGCGGCCGGCGAGCGTGGTCGGGGCGGGCTCGGCGGCCTCGGCGGCGATCTCGAGCAAGGTCGCGCCGTCGTCGTCGCAGGCGCCGGGGGCGTCGTAGGCGCGGTCGCAGACGGGGCAGAGCCACTCGCTCGCGGTCGGGTCGAGCGTCACGTGAGGCGCTCGCGATCGACGCCGAACGCGTCGAGCCAGCGGTAGACCTGCTTGTGGTGGCGCCCGTACCAGCGCGCGGCGCCGCGGATGCTGCCGCCCTGCTCGGCGATGACGGCGAGGAGCTCCTCGGCGCTCGTGGGGGCTGGGCGCTTCGCGGGCTCGGCGGCGTCGGGGGCGGCGGCGCCTGGCGCGCCGTCGTCGCCCGCGAGGTCGGCGGCGAGCCCCGGGACGGCGTCGAGGAGGCGGGCGCGGCTCACGGGGAGGCCGTCCTGGGCGTCGTGGGCGAGGCGGTGGACGAGCCGGTCGAGGCCGCGCAGGTTGTCGGGCCAGGGGGCGAGGAGGAGGGCCTCGACGGCGTCCGGCTCGAAGCGGAGGGCGGCGGCGCCGGCGCGGCCGCGCTCGGCGCAGAAGGCGCGGTGGAAGCGCTCGATCCACATGAGGATGTCGGCCGCGCGCTCGCGGACGGCGGGGACGTCGAGCTCCCAGAGGGAGAGGCGGGCGTAGAGGTCCCGGCGGAAGGCGCCGCTCGCGACGTCGGCGCGGAGGTCGCGGTTGGTGGCGGCGATGACGCGCACGTCGACGCGCTCGGTGCGGGTGGCGCCGACGGCGCGGACCTCGCCCTCCTGCAGCGCCCGGAGGAGCTTCGGCTGGAGGGCGGCGGGGAGCTCGCCGATCTCGTCGAGGAAGAGGGTGCCGCCGTGGGCGGCGCGGAAGAGGCCGGGCTGGGCGCGGTCGGCGCCGGTGAAGGCGCCGCGCTCGTGGCCGAAGAGCTGCGACTCGGCGAGGTCCGCGGTGAGCTCCGTGACGTTGACGGCGACGAGCGGACCGGGGCGGCCTGAGAGGCGGTGGAGCGCGCGGGCGACGTGCTCCTTGCCGGCGCCGGTCTCGCCGACGACGAGGGCGGCGGAGGGGTCGGGGCCGGCCTGGGCGACCTGGCGGCGGAGGCGGCGCATGGCGGCGGAGACGCCGGGGAGGGCGGCCTCGAGGGGGGCGGGGGCGTCGCTCGCGAAGGGGGGCTCGAGCTCGTAGACGGCGACGACGCCGCCGAGGCGGAGGACGGCGCCGTCGTCGAGGGGCGTGCGGGCGGCGGTGAGGGGGGCGCCGTCGAGCCAGGAGCCGTTGTGGCTGCCGAGGTCGAGGGCGACGTGGGCGCGGGAGCGGCCGTCCCAGGACAGCACGAGGTGCTCGCGGGAGACGGTGCTCGCGGGGATGAGGCCGCGGGCGTCGTCGCCCTTGGGCTTGCGGCCGATCGTGACGGGCTCCTTGCCGAGGACGATGACGCGGGCGTGCTCGGGCGGGTGGACGACGGCGAGGCGGCCCGTGGGGAGGCCGGCCGGGGCGAGGGCCGAGCCCTCGAGCGTGATGGTGCGGGAGCCGTCGTCGTCGTGGTCGTCGTGCATGGATCGGGCGCGTCGTGGGGGGTAGACGCCGGAGAGCATGCCACCGGAAGGCGCGCGGCTCAAAGGGCGCGATGCGACGCGGGACCGCGAGAGCGAACTCGACGAACGGCTCGGGGGCGTAGTCGACTGCGGCCATGCGGTGGCGACGGAGGTGGTGATGCGAGGCGCGTGGCTCGTGACGGTGGCGTTGGCGGCGACGGTGGGCATAGGCTGCGCGGACGGCGGCGCGCGCGAGGGCGCGGACGCGGTCGCCGACACCGGCGCCGACTGCGAGCCCGGCTGCTTCAGCGCCTCGGGCCCGCTGACCGTCTCGTCCGGCGGGCGCGCGCTCGTCGACGGCGCGAAGCTCGCGTTCGACGACACGACCGCGCTCCCGGCGGAGCGCGAGCTCGCGACGCTGCTCCTCGCGGCGCCCGGCGACGTCCCGGCGCGGATCATCGGGGTCGACGTCTACAGCCGACCGGCGGGCGCCGTGACGCTGTCGATGGGCGAGGGCGCGGCGCCGACCCCGGCAGAGCCGCTGCTCCTCGCCTACGGCGACGAGCCCGTCCCCGTGACGCTCACGCTCCATCGCCCGCCGGGCCGCGCGACGGTCCACGCGAGCGTCACCGTCACGACCGACCGCGGCTTCCGCGTCGACGTCGAGGTCGCGCCGCCGACCCCGAGCCTCGCGGCGCCGGTCGGCCCGGTCACGCTCCTCCGGCCAGGCGGCGCGCCACCGAGCGCGACGTTCGAGCTGCGGAGCGTCGGGACGGGCCCGGTCAGCGTCATCGCGGTGACGGTGGAGTCCGAGCAGCCGGCGTCGCTCACGTTCGCCGACGCGGGCGTGGGCGTGAGCGTGCGCAGCAGCGCGCCCCCCGCGTCGCCCGAGCACCTGACGGCGCCCGTGGTCATCGAGCCAGGCGAGAGCGCGCTCGTCCGCGTCGCCCTCGACGAGAACCTGCCCGGGCCGGCCGCGATCTCGATGGTGTTCTACTCCGACGACCCGCGCGCCCTCGGCGGCCACCCCGTCGAGGCGCGCACGAACTGAGCCGCGCGCGGGGAGGTCAGGTGGGCGCGACCCGCCTCGGGGACCATCGCGCGGCCTCGACCCGGCTCCGCACGAGCGCCTCGCCCAGCACCCGCCGCGCCGCCGCCTGGTTGTGCGCGCTGCACAACACCCGCCCGTTCTCGGCCACGCTCGCGCCGCCGTGGGCGAAGGGCTCGACGTGGTCGAGCGTGAGCCAGCGCGTCTCGGCGCACCGCGCCCCGGTCGCGGCGTCGACGTGGCTGCACCGGAGCCCGTCCCTCGCGACGATGGCGCGCCGGTCCGCCTTCGGGAACGCCCGCGGCGCCTTCTTCGGCGCGCTGGCCGTCGTCTCCGGCGCCGCGACCCGCCGCGGCTTCGCGCCCACGCCGAACCGCTCCTTCATCAGCTTCGCCTCGAGGAGCTCGAGCGCGGCGTCGAGCAGACCCTCGACCGACCGCGCCGCCTCGCCACGGTGGCTCGTGAGCGCGGCGAGCCGCGTCAGGCGGTCGCGGGTCGCGCCGCTGATCGTCACCGTCAGCCGGTGGCGCTCCGCCGAGAGCGGCTCCACCTCCGCCCGGCGCTTCGGCGGGGGCTTCGGGGCCGGCTGCTGCTCGGCGCGCGGCGCGCTCGTCACCGCGGGACCCGCCGACGACAGTGGCAGCGCCGGCGTCTCCGTGGTTCTCGCGCGCGACGGTGCAGGCAACCTCCGAATCGACGGCGCCACGTCCGGCCGCGGGAACCGCGACGCCAGGAGCGCCTCGATCTCGCGCTTCGACCGCCCGCACGCCGCGTCGATGAGCCCGCGCGCGTTCTCCTCCGTGAGCCTCGGCGCGAGGAGCACCACCCCCGCGAGGTGCAGCCGCCCCGCGCGGACCCGCTCGAGCAGGACCGGGAACCGCCGCGCCGCCCGCGCCGCCTGGATCTTCTTCGCCGCCTCACCCTCGGACCAGTTCAAGGCGCCCACGCAGTACGCGAAGAGCGAGCCGAACGGCGCCTCGGCCCAGGCGTCGGTGCGGTCGACCTCGGCGAGCAGGCCGAGGACCGCGGCCGTCCTCTCGAACGACGCCGCCGCTTGCCGCGCCAGCTCCGCGAGGAGCGCGCGGGGACTCGGGGCGGGCTCCTTGTCTGGCGCGGCGGGCGTCGTCGCGATGGGCTCCGTCGAGGGCTCCGTCGGGGGCGTCGTCGTCGTCGTCGTCGTCGTCGTCGTCGTCGTCGTTGTCGCGCTCATGGGCGGCTTGCTCCGGGCGGGGTGTTGACTGAATCTCCTTATAACACGGGGTGTTTTGGTGGGTTCTTGCCCCTCCAGGACGCTCCAGGATCGACGATCCGCACCTCATCCACCTCGCGACTCGACTTCGTGGCGATCAGCGCGCTCCTCGGGCTCCTGGGCGGCAGGGCGGCCATCCTGGCCGTCGTCCGCCGCTCGGCGCGGGGTCGTTGTCAGAAGTCGTCAAGCCAAAAGTGATATTGTTTTTAGGGATCTGGGGTGGTTTCCGGCCCCGTGGGCGCCGTGGAGATGCCGGCGATGACGCGGCTGTGGACGGGCTGTGGACGGGCTGTGGACGGCCCGCTGCGCGGCCCGCCCACTAGCCCGCCCACAGCCCGCCCACGAGCCGCTTGGACAACTCGGCGGTCGGCCGGCCTCCGGCCGCCCGACCGCCGAGTTGCCCACATCGTTTGAAAACCCGGGTCCCGGTCGGCCGTCGGCCGACCAGGACCCGGTTTTCCACATCTCCACGGCGCCTGCTGCTGCTGCTGGTTGCTTTACATTGCTTTACATTGCAGTCCCCGGGGACTGTTCGGGCCCCTTCGCTTCAGTCTCCGGGGACTGACGCAGCAGCTTTCGTGGAAACTTTATCGTGTGTTTAAGTTTTGGGGCGGCCTCAGACTTCGGGGTATGCGCTTCGTGATCCTTGGCGCCGGCGCCGTTGGTGGTGCTGTTGGCGGTCGGCTTGCTCTCGCTGGGGAGGAGGTCGCCCTCATCGCCCGCGGCGCGCAGCTCGAGGCGCTCCGCGCCAGGGGGCTCCGCCTCTTGGCCCCCGACGGCGCCTGGGAGGTCGCGCCCCCCGTCGTCGCCCACCCCGCCGAGCTCTCCTGGCGCCCCGGCGACACCGTCCTCCTCGCCACCAAGACCCAGGACGCCGCCGCCGCCCTCGTCGACCTCGCCACCTGCGCCCCGCCCGACACCCCCGTCGCCTGCCTCACCAACGGCCTCGAAGCCGAGCGCCTCGCCCTCCGCTGGTTCGAGCGCGTCCACGGCGTCTACGTCTGGCTCCCCGCGAGCTTCCTCTCCCCCGGCACCGTCGAGCTCTGGTTCACCGGCACCTACGGCTGCCTCGACCCCGGCCTCGCCACCGGCGGCACCGACGACGTCGATGCCGCGCTCACCGCCGCTTTCGCTCGCGCCGGCTTCCGCGCCGCGCCCCGCCCCGACGTCATGCGCTGGAAGCGCGGGAAGCTCGTCAGCAACGTCGCGAACGCCGTGGAGGCGCTCGCCGGCCCCGACGCCTCCGACTCCGACCTCGCCCACCGCGCCCGCGCCGAGGCCCGCGCCGTCTTCGCCGCCGCCGGCCTCCCGCTCCCCTCCCACGACGAGGAGCGCGCCCGCCACCACGGCCTCACCCTCGGCACCATCGCCGGCCGCGCCCGCGGCGGCGGCTCCACCTGGCAGAGCCTCGCCCGCGACGCCGGCAGCGCCGAGAGCGACTACCTCAACGGCGAGATCGCCCGCCTCGGGCGCGAACACGGCGTCCCCACCCCCGTCAACGTCGGCCTCCAGCGCGCCATCGCCTGGGCCGTCGGCGAAGGGCTCGGCCCCGGCGCCCTCACCCTCGCCGAGCTCGCCGCCCGCGTCGGCGCTTGATCGCTCGCCCCCCGGCGTTCGTGCTACCCTCGCGCTCTCATGAACCACATCCTCCGCCTCCTCGCGCTCGGCGTCGCCCTCGCCGCCGCCGCCGGCTGTAGCAGCGACGCCGCCACCGGTGACCTCGCCGCCGTCGACGCCGACGCCTCCCTCGCCATCGACACCACACCCGCCCCCGACACCGCGCCCGCCCCCGACACGGTCGCGCCCCCAGACACCGCCGACACCGCCGACACCGCCGCCGACGACACCGCCGCCGACGACACCGCCGCCGACGACACCGGCGACGACGCTGGCCCCGACACGGTCGACGCCACCGACGACACTGCCGAGCCCGCCGACACCACGCCGCCGACCATCGCCGCGCGCTGCTTCCCCGCCCTCGCGAGCGACGACCCGAGCGACCCCTCGCCCGACTACGACCAGTTCCCGAACCTCGTCGCCGGGAGCCACTGCCTCGGCACGAACCACCAGGCCATCACCGGCGTCGAGAAGGTCGTCTTCCTCGGCGACAGCGTCACCGTCGGCACCCCGAACGAGCAGCACCTGCTCTCCATCGACAACAGCCACTTCTACCGCAACCTCCTCGCCGAGTGGCTCGCCACCCGCTTCGGCCTCGACCGCGGCGAGCCCGTCGTCAGCTGGGGGCTCTGGAAGGCCTACGACTACGTCACCGGCAAGGGCGGCCTCCGCGAGTCCGGCGACTTCCGGGACTGCGCGAAGTGGGGCGCGCGCACCGACGACCTCCTCGACGGCGGCCACCAGATCCCCGACTGCTTCCCCGACGGCGGCAGCGACGCCACCACCCTCGTCGTCTTCACCATGGGCGGCAACGACATCGCCGCCATCACGCAGAAGGGCGGTGAGGCGAGCGACGAGGAGGCCGACGCCGGCTACCCGAGCGTCTGGGCCCTCGCCGAGAGCACCGTCGCCTACCTCGAGGAAGCCATCGTCTGGCTGAAGTCCCCCGAGCGCTTCCCGAACGGCTCCTACGTCGTCTTCGCCAACCCCTACGAGTTCACCGACAGCACCGGCGACACCGACGCCTGCACCCCGCAGGACGAGCTCGTCATCCCCGGCATCGGCTCCTTCGACCTCTCCGGGCTCGACATCGCCGTCGCCTCGCTCGCCGGCTACAAGCCCTGGAAGTACCCCGCGCAGCAGGCCGCCATGGTCGTCTGGATCCTGAACGAATACGCGCGCGTCGCCGCCGACCACCAGGTCGACCTCCTCTGGATGCTCGAGCACTTCTGCGGCCACGGCTACGTCGCCACCGGCCCCGACGCCGACCCCGCGAACCGCTGCTACCAGGGCCCCGACGCCGAGCTCTGGTTCGACGTCAGCTGCATCCACCCCAACGAGGCCGGCCACCGCGCCATCTTCGAGATGTTCAAGGCGGTGATCGAGGAGTAGCCGCGGTCGGAGCCAGGCGTGTCGCCGCGCGGCGGCACGCTCCTTGCTCTCCCCTCCGCGTCCCACCTCGAATCTCGCGGTCGCCCTGTGGCGCGCCGCACGCCAGGAGCCTTGCATGCGCGTCCCGACACCCTCGCGCCGACGCCTCGCGATCACCCTCTCAGCCGCCCTCCTCGCGCTCCTCGGCGCCTGCGGCGACAGCGGCGGCGGATCCTCCGCCGACACCGCCGACGCCACGAGCGGCGACGACACGGCCGGCACCTCGGACACCACTGTCTCGGACACCTCGGAAGACGACGCCGCGGACGCCGTCGAGGACACCGGCCCCGGCGACGACGCCGACGCCGCCGACGTGAGCGTCGACAGCGACAGCGACGCCGCCGACACCAGCGCAGACGCAGACGCAGACGCGGCCACGGACACCGACGCCGCCGGCTGCCCCGAAGGCCAGCAGGACAACGACCACGACGGCGTGTGCGCCCCGGCCTGCGCGACGGGCTCGTGCTCGGACCACGGGATCTGCACGGACAACGTCGGCGTCGTCATCTGCGTCTGCGACGACGGCTACGACGGCGACGCCTGCGAGACCGACGTCGACGACTGCGTCGGCGTCGCGTGCCTCCAGGGCGCCGCGTGCGTCGACGAGGTCGACGGCTTCCACTGCGACTGCCCGACGGGCTACGGCGGCACCCTCTGCGACGCCTGCGCGACCGGCTACCAGGACGAGGACGCCGACGGCGTCTGCGCCGTCGACTGCACCCTCACGACCTGCGCCGACCACGAGAGCTGCAGCGTCGTCGCGGGTGCGGCGACCTGCGGCTGCGTCGATGGCTACCGCCGCGACGACACGAGCGGCGACTGCGTCGAGAGCATCTGCGGCGACGGCGTCATCGACCCCGCCGACGACGAGGAGTGCGAGCCGGGCGTGGGCTCGCTCGGGAGCGTCTGCGACCCGACGAGCTGCCACGTCGACTGCGCGGCCATCGACCCGGGCTTCGACACGCTCACCCTCGCGACGGGCTGCTACTTCAAGGCGAACGTGGCGTCGGTGAGCCCGGGCGAGGCGGCGACCCTCTGCGACGACCTCGGCGCGCACCTCGTGACGCTGACCTCCTACTACGAGGACGTCCGCGTGAACGACCACTACGGCCTCTTCTGGCTCGCGCTGACCGTCACCTCCGACGGCGTCGTGGACGCGACGTGGGCTGACGGCGAGCCCGTGGACTACGTGTCGGACACGTGGAACCCGCAGGTCGGGAGCGCCGGCTGGGGCGACACCTTCTGCGTGTACGCGAACCCGAGCGGCTGGGACAACGCGCCCTGCTACGGCACGGCCGACGCCATCTGCGAGATCGACACCTGCGGCGACGGCGTCGTCACCTCGAACGAGGAGTGCGACGACGGCAACGACGTCGACGGCGACGGGTGCGACACCAACTGCACCGTCACGGCGTGCGGCAACGGCGTGCTGAACGACGGCGAGACCTGCGACGACGCGAACACCGACGACTCCGACACCTGCCCTTCCGACTGCCAGCTCGGCTGCGCCGAGGGCGTCGACAACTGGACCAGCGTCACGACGACCCCCTACGGCTGCTACCTCTTCTTCGACTCCGCCACGACCTGGGCCATCGCCGAGACGCGCTGCGAGGCCCTCGGCGGGATCCAGGCGAAGGTCACGTCGCGCGCCGTCGAGGACCGGCTCGTCACGGCGAGCGGCGGGAAGTACTTCTGGGGCGGCGCCACCGACCTCGCCACCGAGGGCGAGTGGCTCTGGGCGGACGGCACGCCCCTCACGGGCTACGAGCACTGGACCGAGAACGCGCCGGACGCCGCCGCCTACAGCTGCTTCCAGGTGACGCCGTGGGGGTGGGACGACGGGCGCTGCAACATCAACCTGCGCTACATCTGCGAGGTGTCGAGCTGCGGCAACGGCACGCTCGAGGGGCGCGAGGTCTGCGACGACGGCAACACCACCGACGGAGACGGCTGCGACTCCAACTGCAGGCCGACGGGCTGCGGGAACGAGATCGTCACGGCCGGCGAGGCGTGCGACGACGGCAACCTCGATGACGGCGACGGCTGCACCGCGGGCTGCCAGCTGCCGTGCGACACCGGCTCGGGGGCCGACGCCGCGTGGGAGCACGACGGGCACTGCTACAGCGTGTTCCTCGCGAACAAGACGCCGACGAACGCGGAGTTCGCGTGCCAGGCGTTCGGGGCGCACCTCGCGAGCATCGGGTCCGCCGAGGAGAACGCGTTCATCTTCGGGCTCGTCGGGGGGCTCAGCGTCATCGGGCTCACGGACGAGGCGGTCGAGGGGACGTTCGTGTGGACGAACGGCGACACGAGCGACTACCGGAACTGGACCGAGGACGAGCCCGGGAGCGGCGGCGACACCCGGGACTGCGTCTACATGCTCGAGGACGGCACCTGGTACGACGAGGACTGCGGGCGCCACGGGCGCTACGTGTGCGAGTCCGCGCCCAACGACCGATGAACGACGCCGAGATGGACCACGCTGGACGAGGAGCCAGGACCATGACGAAGCTGACCACCCTCACCATCGCGCTCGCCGTCGCCGTCGCGGGCCTCGGCGCCTGCGGCGACAGCGGGGGCGCGACGGGCACCGCGGACACCGCCGACGCGACGAGCACCGCCGACACGACGGCGGCGGATGTCGACGAGGACGCGACCGTGGCGGACACGGGCGGGGACGACGCCGCGGACACCGCGGGGGGTGAGGACGTCGACGCGGCCGACGTCGGCGACGCCGAGGACGGCGGCGGCGACGCGGCGGACGCGGCGGACGCGGGCGACACCGTCGCGGACACGGCGGACACGGCCGACGCCGCGGGGTGCCCGGAGGGTGAGCAGGACAACGACCACGACGGCGTCTGCGCGCCGGCGTGCGCGACCGACAGCTGCTCGGGGCACGGGGACTGCGCGGACAACCTCGGCGCGGTCGTCTGCGTGTGCCACGACGGCTACGACGGGGACGCGTGCGAGACCGACGTCGACGACTGCGCCGCGGTCACGTGCGAGAGCGGCGGGACCTGCGTCGACGAGGTGAGCGGCTACCACTGCGACTGCGCGACGGGCTACGACGGCGATCTGTGCGGGGTCTGCGCCGAGGGCTACCAGGACGACGACGGCGACGGCGTGTGCGCGCCGAGCTGCGCGATGACGACGTGCAACGACCACGCGAGCTGCAGCGTCGTCGCGGGCGAGGCGACCTGCGCGTGCGACACCGGCTGGCGCGACGCGGCGGGGGACGGCGTCTGCGTCGAGAGCACCTGCGGGGACCAGGTCGTCGACCCGAACAACGACGAGGAGTGCGAGCCCGGCGTGTTTCTCTGGGGCGACTTCTGCGGCAGCGACTGCAAGATCGACTGCTCGGCGATCGGCGACGGCTTCGACACGCTCGAGCTCACGACGGGCTGCTACTTCGATGTCCCCACGACCGACACGTTCATCACCTACGACGACGCGACGACGGCGTGCGCGTACTTCGGGGCGCACGTGGTCACCCTCGACAACGCCTACGAGAACCTCTACGTGAGCGAGCACTTCGGGCAGTTCTGGATCGGGCTCCAGCCGGCGAGCGGGGGCGGCTTTCCGGCGACCTGGGTCACGGGCGAGGAGCTCGACTACAAGGACACGACGGGCTGGGATCCCGAGATCGACACGGATCTCGGCGACCCCTACTGCGTCGAGTCCCGGTCGGGGCTCTGGGACAGCCTCCCGTGCGACCGCAACGTCGACATCGTGTGTGAGCGCGACACGTGCGGCGACGGCGTGGTCACGTCGAACGAGGAGTGCGACGACGGCAACGAGGACAACGGCGACGGGTGCGACGAGAACTGCACCTTCCCGGCGTGCGGCAACGGCATCGTCGACGACGGCGAGGACTGCGACGACGGCAACCTCGTCGACGGCGATCAGTGCCCGTCGGACTGCGACCTCGCGTGCGGCGCGACCATCGACGACTGGGAGAACATCGCGACGACCACCTACGGATGCTACCTCCGCTTCGCGGCGAACCGGTCGTGGACGTCGGCCCAGACGGAGTGCCTGGGCCGGGGCGGCGTGCTGGCCCTCCCGACGTCGCGGGCGCAAGAGGAGATCTTCTTCGTGATGACGGCGGGGAACAACTTCTGGGCGGGGGCCTCGGACCGGGACGTGGAGGGGTCCTGGGTCGACCTCGACGGCGACGAGCTCTCCGGCTACATCCACTGGACGGCCGCGGCGCCGAACACCAACAGCGGCCGGGACTGCCTGATCGTCAACCAGAGCGGCTGGAACTCGGAGAACTGCAGCAACACGCACAAGTACATCTGCGAGTTCTCGACGTGCGGCAACGGCACCATCGAGTGGCGCGAGGAGTGCGACGACGGCGACCTCGAGGACGGCGACGGGTGCGACTCGAACTGCGCCGTCACGGGCTGCGGCAACGGCGTCATGACGGCCGGCGAGACGTGTGACGACGGGAACACGGTGGACGGTGACGGGTGCTCGTCGACGTGCCAGCTACCGTGCGACGCGAGCTCGGGGGCGGACCGGGCGTGGGTCGGCGACAACGGGCACTGCTACTCGCGCTTCGACACCGACGTGACCATGACGACCGCGGCGTTCAACTGCCAGCAGTTCGGGGCGCACCTGGTGAGCATCGGGTCGGCCGAGGAGGACGCGTTCGTGTTCGCGCAGGTCGGCGAGAACGGGCTCGTGGGGGCCGGCGACAGCGCGGAGGAG
This sequence comes from Deltaproteobacteria bacterium, assembly GCA_020632715.1. Lineage (GTDB taxonomy): Bacteria > Myxococcota_A > UBA9042 > PHBI01 > PHBI01 > JACKFA01. The sequence goes on along the minus strand of JACKFA010000005.1, from coordinate 610,650 downwards.
GGGGTCTTCCTCTGGGACGACAACAGCGACACGAGCGCCTACTCGCACTGGAACTCGGGAGAGCCGAACGACGGCAGCACCGGCGAGGACTGCACCGCCTACAAGGGCGACGGCTCGTGGAACGACATCGACTGCGCCAAGATCGGCCGCTACGTCTGCGAGTCCGAGCCCTTGAACTGACCCGCTGGGTGCCCGTGTCTCGCTTGGATCCAGCGCAACGCGCTGAAACCAGAAGGAAACCACGGAGGCACGGAGGCACGGAGGGCTCGGTGAGGTCAGCGACTTCCGTCTCCGAGTCGGCGATCAGCGAAATCCGAAACGGGAGGAGAGGGGAGGGCTCGCGCTCCTCTCTCCTCTCCCTCCGCCCTCCGTGTCTCCGTGTCTCCGTGGTTACCGAAAGATATCAGCCTGTTGCCCAGGCTCTATAGCGGCACCGTCCACGCCGCGCGTCGCAGGACGCGCGTGACCGGGCCGCGGTCGAGCACGTCCGCGTGGCCGACGACCACGAGGTGCTTCCGCGCCCGCGACACCGCCACGTTCACGAGGTTCACCTTCGCGTTCGAGAACGCGAGCGACCGCTCCTTCGTGACGACCGTCGAGAAGATGACGACGTCGCGCTCGCCGCCCTGGAAGCGGTGCACGGTGCCGACGGCGACGGCGCTCGGCGGCGCGTCGTCGAAGAGCTGCCCCTGGAGGTCCTGCTCGACGCGGTCGTCGGTCGGGATCCCCTCGAGCTTCAGGCGCTGGCGGAGCGAGAGGAGCTGCCCGCGGTAGGGGGTCAGGATGGCGATCTGCCCGGCCTGGACGCCGTCGCGGAGGAGCTCGCGCAAGAGCGCCGCGACGCGGTCGACCTCGGCGTCGTTCGCCCAGCTCCCGCCGCGCGGCGTCTGCTCGCCGCGGATGTCGTGGAGCACCACCGGCTCCGGCAGGTGCGGCGTGCGCGCCGCGAGCGACGCCGGCGGCGTCACGACGCGGAGCCCGTAGCCGCAGAGGGCGTCGGAGATCCGGATGATCGCCGGCTGGCACCGGAAGTGGTCGCGCAGGTGCAGCACCTCGCCCGCGCCGCGCGCCGCCAGCGTCTGCGCGGAGCGACCCGCCGACGACGTCGCCCGGAACGGCGCGAGCGCCGCCTCGCCGAGCGGGCAGGCCGTGCGCCGCAGCACCCGCTGCTCCTCGGTCGCGTCGAGCCCGATCACCGGCTCGAGCTGGTTCGGGTCGCCGATGATCAGCGCCCGATCCGCCCGCGCGAGCGCGCTCACCGCGTACGCCGGGTGGCACTGCCCGGCCTCGTCCACGATCACGTGGTCGATGACCCCCGCTTCGAGCGGGAACCCGTTCCCGAGCGACAGCAGCGTGCACCCGACGACCGGGAAGAGCTCGAAGAGCTCCCTCCGGACAGCGCTCTCCTCGAGCTGCGCGCGGAGCCCGCCGCGCGTGTTCGGGCTCACGAGGTCCTTCAGGAGCCCGCGGAGCCGCTCCTTGTGGAGGAGCGCCCAGCACTCCCGCGCCTCGCACGCGAGCTCGAAGAGCGCCACCTCGCGCGCGGCCGCGCCGGCCCCGTCGCGCGGGTCGGCGCCGATCTCCTCGCCCCGCGGCAGGGCCTTCTCGAGCTTCCTCACGCGCTCGAGGGCGTCGTCGAGCTCCTCCTCGAGCGCGCCGACGTCGGTCGGAGCGAGGTCTCCGGCCACCGGCCCCCCGGGGACGAGGGCCCACACGTCGCGCGCGACCTTCCCGAGCGCCGCGACCAGCGCCTCGAACGCGCCGACCCACTCGCTCCCGGCCACGTGCGACGCCGGCTGCTTCGGGAGGCTCACCGTCACGCCGAGCCGCTCCGCCGCGGCGAGCAGCCCGTCGCCGTGCTCGCGCCGCGCCGTCTTCCAGAGGCGCAGCGCCCGCGTCGCGCTCACGCGGCTCAGCCGCTCGAGGCGCGCGAGCCCGTCCCGCGCGTCCTCCGCCCACGCCGCCGCGACGGCGAGCGCGGCGCGGACGAGCTCCGCGCGCTCCGGGCCGAGCGCCGCGAAGCGCTCACGATACCCCGCGACCCGCGCCTCGAGCGCCGCCGCCTTCGCGCGCGCCGCCGGCAGCTCCGCGACGGCCGCCACCGCCTTCGCGTGCCCCTTGATCTCCCCGTGCACCCCGGCGCGCAGCGCCGCGAGCTCGGCCTGGAGCGCCGGCCAGCGCGCCGCCGCCCGCGCCGCGTCCCCGCGGTCGAGCCAGCCGAGCGCGCGCTGCAGCGTCGGCACCGTGACCTCCTGCATCACGAGGCGGCTCCCCAGGCGCAGAGCGAGCGGCAGGCGGTCGGCCGGGAGGTCGGCCGAGAGCGGCCCGATGACGTTGTCGACCGCGCGGTTGTTGGTCGACGTCACCACGAGGGGCGCCCGGTGCGGGAGCGCCGGCGGCGTCCCGACCGTGGCCTTCGCCATCTGCGCGGTGATCCGGTGCGCCGCGAGGTTCAGGATGAGCTCGGTCTTCCCCGTGCCGGGCGGCCCCTGCGCGCACACGAGGCGCTGCCTGAGCGCGCGGTCGGCCACGGCCCGCTGGTCCGCCGTGAGCGCGTGGGGGCCGCGGAGCCCGACGTGCACGCCCGCGTCGCGCGGCGGCGGCGCGCCGAGCAGGTAGGCGCCGAGCGGCGTCGCCCCCGAGCGTGGCGCCGGCTCGCCGAGGAGCGCGCGCAGGTCCTTCTGGAGGCCGTGGGTCGTCATGACCTGGCTCGCGTCCCACGCGAGGGCCACCGGGAACGCGCGCACGCGCGCGGCGAGCGGGCGCGCCGCCACGACGCGGAGCAGCGTGGTCAGGGCCTCGCGGGCGTCGACCTCCTCCGCGTCGAGCGCGGCGGCGACGGCGTCCTCGGGGTAGGCGTCGGCCGGGGCCTCGAGGAGGGCGGTCAGGGCGCCGAGCATCGCGCCCGGGGTGACGACCTCGCGCGCGCCGAGGTCGTCGAGGAAGCGCCCGACGTGCTCCTCGCAGACGCCCAGCGTGCGGCTCGCGGTCTGCGGGTCGAGCGAGTACGGGAGCGGGACGCCCTCGTCGTCGTCCTCTTCCGGCGGGGCCTCGACGACGCGCACGAGGGCGGGCGGCGTGAGGCCGCGCTTCTGGACGCGGTCGCGGTAGCGCGGGACGGGCCAGGCGGCGCCGCTCGCGTCGAGCCACTCCGGGGGCGAGACCGGGAAGCGGAGGAGGGTGCGGAGCTCGCCGCGCTGGGCGTCGTGGAAGGTGGGGAAGCCGGCGACGTGGCTGCTCTCGCCCTCGTCGTCGCCCGAGAAGCGGGCGGCGCGCTCGCGGCGGTAGGAGCCGTCGAGGAAGTGCTCGAGGAAGGCCGCGCGCTCGCCGCCGACGGGGAAGGTGAGGGCGTCGCGCTCGCGGAGGAGGAAGGCGTCGACGGCGTCGCGCGCGTCGGCCCCCTCGGCGCCGGCGAGGGCGTCGGGGAGGAGCTTGAAGTAGGCCTGGCCGGCGGTGGGGCTCGCGACGTCGGCGGGGGCGTGGCGCGCGCCGGGGGCGACGCGGAGGGTCTGCCCGAGGGCCTCCTCGTGGCGGATCATCGCGAGCCAATAGCGCAGGACGTCGGGGACGTCCTCGGGGCGCGTGCGATCGGGGGCGGTCCCCCGGGGGGCGGGCGCTTCGGGCTTCGTAGCGCGCTCCAGTCGCGGAGTGGACTGTACAGATGTCACGTGCGTTGCCGGGGGGCAAGCGCTTTTCGACGGGCCTGCAGTCGCGGTAGGATCCCGACATGCGCTCACCCTTTGCAGCGGATCTGGAGCTCGCGCGCCGCTTCGAGCACACCGACGCCTGGGGAGGCGCGCTCACGGTCCCGGCGATCCGCTCCCTGCGGCCCGACGTCGGCGCCGAGGCGCTCGAGGTCGCCGGGGGCCTCGCGACGTACTGCGGGCGCACGTCCCCGCTGACGCGCGCGCGCGGCGTGGCGGTAGGCGAGCCGATCTCGGCCGCCGAGGTCGACCAGCTCGAGGCGTTCTTCTTCGATCGCGGCGCGGGCGTCGCGATCACGGTGTGTCCGTTCACACACCTGTCGCTGACCGACGCGCTGTGCGCGCGCGGCTACCGGCTCGCCCACTGGATGCAGGCGTTCGCGATGTCGCTCGCCGGCTGGACGCCGCCCGCCCGCCCGGAGAGCCGGGTAGAGCTCGCGCGGGTCGACGACGCGACGCGCGACGCGTGGGCGATCGCGGTCGACCGCGGCTACTCGCCGAACGACGAGCCGTCGGCGGACGCGCTCCTCATCGGGCGCGCCGTCGGGCTCGACGCGAGCACGGCGAGCTTCCTCGCGCGGCTCGACGGGGAGGTGATCGCCGGCGCGTCGGTGCGCGTGCACGACGGCGAGGCCTACCTCTTCGGCATGAGCACGATCCGCGCGGCGCGGGGGCAGGGGGCGCAGACAGCGCTCCTCCGGGCGCGGCTCGAGCACGCGCGGGAGGCGGGGGCGGAGCGCGCGTGGATCGTGACGTCGCCGGGGACGCCGTCGGAACGAAACGCCGTGCGCTTCGGTTTCCAACCGCTCTACAGCCGCTGCGCGATGCACCGGGCGCGGCCGAGCTGACGACGCAGGGACGAGGAGGGGACGTCGTGGCCGAGATCACCTGCGAGGCGTGCGGACGGCGGGTAGGGGCCGGCGCGAGGAGCTGCCCTGCGTGCGGGCTGCCCGTGGCGGCGGCCCTGGCCGATCGCACGCGGACGGTGCACTGGGCGCCGTCGGCGGCGCCTCGCGAGCGGAAGACGCTGTGGATCACGACGTCGGTCGCGGTGGCGGTCGCCGCGGTGCTGGTGGCGGTGGTCGTGAGCCGCTGCGGCACGCAGCCGGCGACGCCGGAGGGCGGCTCGCCACCAGCCGCGACGAGCGCGCCGCGCCCGGAGGCGAGCGCGCCGCCGCCGGAGACGAGCGCGCCACCCGCCGCCGCGGCGCCTGCGACGGGCTCCGTCCAGGTGCGCGCGCGCCCGTGGGCGCAGATCATCGTCGATGGGCGCCCGATGGGGACGACGCCGCGTACGCTCGAGCTGCCGGTCGGGGAGCACGTCGTGCGGCTCTGCAAGGCGAGCGCGTGCGTCGACGAGACCGTCGTGGTCGAGGCGGGCGTGGAGAAGCCCGTCTGGCACGAGTTCGAGGCGCACTGAGCGAGCTCGTCGACGCGTTCTCCCCGAGCGCGCCGGCGCGCTCATGGGAGAGAAGCGCGAACGTCGGGCGTGCGCGCGCCTGACGGAGCTCAGCCCGGGAGCCCGTCGGGGAACGCCGCCGCGAAGACGTCGCTCCCGGCGGCGGCCTTGCGCGTCGCCGGGTCGAGGACGTAGACGCGGCGCAGCTCCTCGGCCGCCTCGCCGGCGCGCCCGGCGCGCGCGAGGGTCTCCGCGCGCTTGTAGCCGAGGAGCGAGCTCTCCGGGTTCGCCGCGATGCCCTCCTCGAGGACGGCGAGCGCGTCGCCGAGGTGCCCCTTCTGCACGAGCAGCATGCCGAAGTTGAACCAGGCGTTCTCGTACTCCGGCTCGAGCGTGACGGCGTGGCGATAGGCCACGAGCGCCTCGCCCGTGCGCCCGAGCTCGGCGAGCGCCCAGCCGCGGTTCAGGTGCGCGTCCGGGAAGAAGGGGAAGTCGGAGGCCGCGAGCTCCGCGGTCGCGAGCGAGTCGTCGAGGCGGCGCGCCGTCGCGTGGGCGACCGAGAGCATGAAGTAGGCGGTGCCGCGCTCGGCGCGCTCGATCTCGTCGAGGTCGTCGCGGAGCGTCCGCAGGAAGGGCTCGAGGGCGGCGACGACGCCGGCAGGGTCGTCCTCGTAGAGGGCGGACTGCGCGCGCAGGAGCGCCGGGTTCGCCGTGTCGTCGAGGGTGAGGTACGGAGTCGGGGGCGCCTCGGGCATGGCCCGAGCCTATCACGCCTCCGGACGACCCCGTCGAGAGCGGGCTCCGCGCCTTGTCACCCGCGCCGCGGGAGGCGCGCCCGGGGCCGCGGACGCGCGCCTCGCCTCGCCCTGCCTCGGCCGCTCAGCACAACGCGGCGAGGTCCTCGTCGGGGCCCGACGCGGGCTGCTCGTCGGCCTCCTCGCGGAGGTCCCGTTCGGTGGCGGGTGAGCCGGCCGTCGGCGCGCCGGCGGCGGGCCCGGCGTCGCTCGCGAGGGCCGCGACGAGCTCCGCGCGGTCTCTCATCACGTCCGCGAGGCGCGGGGTCCGCGAGGTGGACATCCCCCACCCCGTGTCGGAGCGCGTCACGCGCACGTCGGGCCAACGCGCGGCCAGGGGGGCGACGTAGCGCTCGATGGCGACGAGGCCGCGGTCGCAGGCGACGAGGTCGGCGAACGCGACGCGGGCGAGCTCGCCGCCCTCCGTCACGGCGTGCTGGAGCGCCACGCCGGCGGCGTCGCGCCAGTCGCCGCGGCCGCGGATCAGGCGGCCGAGCCAGGCCCACGCGTGCTCGTCGTTCCCGGACGGATCGAGCGGGATCCACGCCAGGTCGGGCACCGGGAGGCCGGTGAGGGCCTCGAGGAGCGCGTCGCGGAGCTCCGAGGTGCTGGCGAAGCGCAGCACGCGCGGCCCAGACCGCGCCCACTCGCCGGTGACGCCGGCCGCGTCTCGTTTCTCGGTCATGGGCGTCGCCGACTCCCCGGATGCCTCGACTCCGGTTAGGATACGCGGGCCCACGGGCACCGCCAAGGGGAGCACGCCGCGGGCGCGCGCCGCCGCGGCCTCCCGAGCGGGCCCCACGTCCACCGAGGCCCCATGCCAGACTCCTCAGCGCCCCCGCTCCCGCCGCGCTACGGCGCCCCCATCGCGCGTTCGCTCGCGAAGCGCGTCATGGCCGCGGCCGTCGCCGAGGCCGAGCGCCACGGCTGGCCCATGGCGATCGCGGTCGTCGACAGCACGAGCCACCTCGTCCTCTTCGAGCGCCTCGACCAGACGCAGCACGGCAGCATCCGCATCGCCATCGACAAGGCGAAGACCGCCGTCGATCTGCGCCGCCCCACGCGCGCCCTCGAGGACGCCGTCGCCGCCGGGGGCGCCGGGCACCGCGTCCTCAGCCTGCGCGGCGTCGTCGCGTTCGAGGGCGGCCTCCCGCTCCTCGTGGACGGCGAGGTGGTCGGCGGGATCGGCGTCTCCGGCATGCCGTCGGCGCTCGACGTGCAGGTCGCCGAGGCCGGCGCCGCCGCGCTCGCGGGCTGAGAAGGTGTTTCAGTATTCTCCCGTCGCCTGGCTTGCTCTTGTGATTTCAGGCGGTTCCGCTCGTCGGTCACGTGCCTATGGGCACGCTCCCTCCTCACGTAACCACCTGGAATCACGACGCGTCGCCGGGCTCGGTCCGAATACTGAAACACCTTCTGAGAGGCTGTGAAGAAACCCCCTCCCGTCGCCGGCATCGCCGATACGCTTCGCCGGCCTTCGTCGCAGCCCCTTGAAATACCACGAGGTATTCCCGCGGGGCTGCTCCTTGGGCGGCTCGCGGCTCGGCGCGCCGGCTCGGTCCGGGTATTTCTTCACAACCTCTGACCGCGGACGTCAGCCCGCGAGCCCGCGCCCGAGCATCGCGAACGCCTCGTCGACCGCCGCGAGGGTCTCGTCGAGCGTGCGCTCCTCCTCCTTCGGCCAGCAGGTCACGTCGAAGTACGCGAGGTCCACCGCGCTCGCCACGAGGCGCGCCTTGAACGCCGCGACCACCGCGGGATCGGCGTCGTCGCGCCCATCCGCGAGGCCGGCCTCGATGAGCGCCGCCGCGAGCTCCGCCTCCTGCTCGCAGCGGTTCTCTCGCCACCGCGCGCGCACGCTCGGCGCCGAGCCGACGACCTGCCGCAGGGCGTCGCGCTGCTCGGCAGGCAGCTCGAAGAGCCGCCGCGCGACGGCGTGGGCGTGCCGTTGCATCGCGACGAGCAGCGGCTCACCCGGCTCCTTCGCGCGCAGCGTCGCGGCGAGAGCCGGGTCGAGCTCGTCGCGGCCGCTGAGGACGAGGTCCTCCTTGGTCGCGTAGTAGTTGAAGACCGTCTTCGTCGAGACCTTCGCCGCCGCCGCGATCTCCGCGACCGTCACGGCGTCGAAGCCGCGCTCCGCGAACATGCGGGTCGCGATGGTGCGCAGGGCGCGGCGGGTCTCGCGCTTCTTTCGCTCTCGTAGGCCGAGCGTCTCTTGCATGGCGTCATCCGGGGCTACTCATCAGCGCGGCGACTGGAAGCCGCGCGTCGGCCGCGTCGCGCTCTGCAGCGCGGCCTGTACCCCGACGGGATAATGATACCGAATGGTACAAGCGCGCAAGGATCAGCACGCGAAGGCGCTGTCGACGCCGTGGTCATGGTAGTCTTCGGCGCGCCGGGAGGGAGCATGGGCAGCGACGAGCGAGGGCCGAGCTTCACCGCGCGCGTGGTCGCCACCTACCGCGCGCGCCACCAGGTGATCGGCGACGTCCCCATCTTCCGCGACCCGTTCGCCGGGCCGCTCCTCGGCGACGACGTCGTCCCGCTCGACGACGACAACCGCTACGTCGTGCGCGCCCGCCACTTCATCGTCGCCCGCGCCCGCGCCGCCGACGACCTGCTCCGCGCCGCCGTCGCCCGCGGCGTCCGCCGCTGCGTCGTCCTCGGCGCCGGCCTCGACACGACCGCGCTCCGCCACCCCGAGCTCGACGTCCTCGAGATCGACCTCGCCGAGACGCAGGCGTGGAAGCGCGAGCGCCTCGCCGTCGCCGGCCTCGCGGTGCCGCCGCGCTGCCGCCTCGTCCCCGTCGACTTCACGCGCGACGATCTCGCCGCCGTCCTCGCGCGGGAGGGCGTCGGCCCCGCCGCTCCCGCCTTCTTCATCTGGCTCGGCGTGAGCTACTACCTCGACGCCGCCGCGGTCCGCGCCACGCTCGCCGCCGTCGCCGCGACCGGCCCCGACGCCGCCGTCGTGTTCGACGCGTACCGCGCGCTCGAGGAGCTCGCGGACGACGCGCGCGACCGCCTCCTCGCCATCGGCGCCCGCGTGCGCGACGTCGGCGAGCCCTTCATCGGCCTCTTCGGGCGCGCGGAGCTCGCGGCGCTCGCGGCGAGCGCGGGGCTCCCGGCCGTCGACATCGAGAGCGACGCGGACCTCCTCGCGCGCTACGGCGCCGACCCGGGGCTCGCGCTCGGCTTCGCCGACCTCGTGCACGCCCGCGCACGCTGAGCGCGGCGCGGGGTCAGCGGGCCTCCCAGGCGCGCTTCAGGAGCTCGAAGGAGCGCAGGCGCCCGTCGTGGTCGACGGCGTGGCTCGCGACGATGACCTCGCTCGCGCGGGTGCGCTCGGCGAGCGCGGCGACCCGGGCGGCGACGGCGTCCGGGGTGCCGATGATCTGCGTCTGCCGGATCTGCGCGGCGACCGCCTCCTCCATGGGCGTGAAGCGGTAGGCGCGGGCCTCCTCGAGGCTCGGCGGGCGCGTCGGGCGGCCGGTCCGGAGGCGCGCGAACGCGACGAGCGCGGGGCGCGCGAGGTCCTCGGCGGCCTCGTCCGTCTCGGCGCAGAAGGCGGCGACGGCGAGCATCGACCGCGGCGCCGCGGTGACGCCGGGGCGGAAGGCGTCGTGGTAGCCGAGCATCGGCCCGTCGGGCGGGGCGGGGCTGAAGTGCGCGGCGAAGGCGAAGGGGTAGCCGCGGGCGGCGGCGAGGCGCGCGCTGTAGTCGCTCGAGCCGAGGAGCCAGATCGGCGGGAGCGGCGCGTCGTCGGGCTGCGCGACGACCCCCGGGAAGGGGGCGGCGTCCGCGCCCCAGGCGACGAGCTCGTCGAGCTGCTGCGGGAAGTCGTCGCGCATGAGGAGCGCGTGGGACCCGCGGAGGGCGAGGGCGGTGCGCTGGTCGGTGCCGGGGGCGCGGCCGAGGCCGAGGTCGACGCGGCCCGGGTGCATCGCCTCGAGGAGGCGGTAGACCTCGGCGACGCGGAGCGGCGCGTGGTTCGGGAGCATGACGCCGCCGGCGCCGAGGCGGATCCGCTTCGTGTGGGCGCCGACGTGCGCGATCATGAGGTCCGGCGCGGTCGAGGCGATGCCGGGGAGGCTGTGGTGCTCGGCGTACCAGACGCGCTCGAAGCCGAGCGTCTCGGCGTGCTGCGCGAGCTCGACGCTCTTCGCGACGGCGTCACCGCTCTTCTGGCCGGCGGCGAGCGGCGCGAGATCGAGGATCGACAGGGGGAGCGACATGGGGGACCTCCAGGCGCGGGAAGGTAGGGACGCGGCGGCGGAGGTCGAGCCCGCCGCGGTCGTCGGGCCCTGAACGCGCGAAGGCCGGAGAGCGCGTGCTGCGCCCCCCGGCCTCCGGGTCATCGCGACGGAGAAGTGTTACTCCGCGTAGAGACCAGCCGCGAGCTCGAACCCGAGCTCGAGCACGAAGTGGTGACCGTCCGTCGAGAGCTCGGTCGCCGACTCGAGGGCGAGCGCGGCCTCGACCGCGGTCTCGAACGTGGAGGACGCCGTCGCGATCGCGGTGAGCGCGACCGAGGTGTCCACCTGGCCGTCGGTGGTGGCGCCGTCGACGCCCGCCTGGACCGCGGTCTGCCACGTCGCCGCGGCCTGGAAGGCCACGTCGAAGGCCGCCTGCACCGTGGCCTGGAAGGCCGCGTTCAGGCCGAGGTCGGTCCCGAGGAGCTCACCGAGGAAGCCGTCGGCGCTGCCGCCGGTCGTCGCGAAGCCGAGCATCGCGTCCTCGAAGGTCATCCCGGCGGCGTCGAGCTCCGCCTGGCTCGAGGCGCGGACCGTGGCGCCGATGAAGGCGTCGACCGCGGCCTGGAGCTCGGTCATGCGGTCGGCGCTGACGTCGCTCATGCCGGAGAGCATCGCCTCGAGCGACGTCTCGAACGCCATGGCGTTCTCGATGCGGGCGCGGGCGTCGACCGTGGCGCTGACGGTGCTCGACGCGTCCGCGATGGCCTCGACCGTGGCGCGGAAGGCGAGCTGCGCGCGGGCCTCGGCGCGGGCCATCTCGGAGGCGCTGGCGCTCGTCGTGGCGGCGATGGCGGCCTCGATGTCCGCCTCGAGCGCGGTGTGGGCCTCGGCGGCCATCGAGGTCGACGCGGTCAGCGCGGCCTGGAGGTCGATGGCGGCCTGGAGCGTCGCGTCGTGCATGGCCTCGAGGTTGGTGCGGAGGGCCTCCGCGCGGGCCTCCTGGGCGACCATGATGCCGGCGGCCACGGCGCCGACCTGATCCTCGGCGGTCGCCGAGGCGGCGACGGCGGCGTCGACCGACGCCATGACGTCGGCGATGTCGATCTCGTCGTAGCTCATGCCCTCGGCCATGAGCTCCGCGACGACCATGGTCTCGACGGTGCTCTCGAGGGTGATCGGGGCGATGGTCAGGTCGCTCTCGCCGTCGACGCCGCCCGTGACGAGCGTGCTGCCGACGACCTCGCCGCTGCCGTCGAGGATGGCGACGGCCAGCGCGCCGTCCTCACGGTCGACGTCGCTGATGCTGAAGTGGCCCATCGCGTCGGTCATGACGCCCGTCGCGAGCGTCACCATCTCGCCGGTGGTGCCGTCGAGGCGGACGAGGACGGCCGTGGCGGCGTCGGCGACGATCGCGCCGTCGACGCCCGAGACGAGGCCGTCGGCGCCGCTCTGGAGGCCGAGGACGTCGAGGAGCTGCCCGTTCAGGGTGATGCCGAGCTCGGTCACGACCGTGAGGATGTCGTCGAGGCCGAACTGGACGTTGGCCTGGCCGTTCAGCTGCACGGCGATGTCGGTGACGAAGCCCTGGAGCGCCGCGGCGCCCGTGATGCTCGAGGAGATGGCGGTCTGGGTGGCGTTGCGGAAGGCGACCATCGCGTTGGCGAGCGCCGCGCCGTCATGGGCCGCGAGGGCCGCGTTCGCGGCGGTCTCGAACGTCGCCGACGCGGTGGCCGTCGCGGAGATGGCGGCCTCGACCTGCGTCGAGGTGGCGGCCGAGCCCGAGGCGGTCAGGAGGGCGTCGAGCACGGAGCCGTCACGCTGATCGACGCCGTGGCCCGAGAGCGCCACGCCGAGGTCGGCGACGACGTCGGCCATCGCGCTCGCGTCGGCGGCGCTGCGGATCCCGCTGAAGAAGGCCTGGTAGGCCGTGGTGAGCTGCGCGCTGACCGCGGTCGAGGCGTCGCTCTCGGCAGCCGAGTCGAGCTGGGCCGCGAGGGCCGAGTGGCCGGAGATCATGGCGCCCACGCCCTGAGCGGCGCCCTCGGCGCTCGCGTTCACGTTGGCGCCGACCTCGCTCGCGAAGGTCATCGCGGCGGCGGCGTCGGCGTCGGCGAGGACCGAGGCGGAGACGTTGGCGGAGGTCTCGATGGTGGCGGCGATGTCCATCATGTAGTCGGACCAGGCGGTCGCCTCGGCGGCGGCGCTGGTCGCCGCGTCGAGCTGCACGGCGAGGTCGTTGTAGGCCTCGGCGCGCGCCTCCATGGCGGCCTGCGCGTCGAAGGACGTCGAGAGCCCCGACGCCGTCGTGGTCCACGCGGCCTGCGCCTGGACGAACGCGTCGGCGAGGGCGTCGGCGTCGCTGTTCGCGGCGGCGGCGAGCTCGGCCGAGATCCACGTCATGAGCGACGCGGTGTCGATCGACGAGGCGCTGTGGCCGTCGGCGACGAGCGCGAGGAACGTCTGCGCCTCGACGGTCGTCTCCTGGCTCAGCGGCGCCACGACGCGGTTGTCACCGTCGGCCGCGGCGATGAGGCCCATCACCTTCACGTTGGTGCTGCTCGCGGTCATGCCGCGCACGAGGAGCGGCTCGCCGTCGGGGAGCGTGATCTTGTCGATGCTGAAGCTGCCGTCGGCCTCGACGCTCGCCGAGCCGATGAGCTGGAACTGGCCGCTGTCGTCGACGGTGCCGACCTGGACGACCTGCACGCCCGACTGGAGGCTCGCGTCGCCGTTGGCGCCACCATTGAGGTTCGGGGTCACGGACTGGTTGCCCGCGTCGCTGTCGAGGTGGCCGGTGACGACCGCCGGGCCGTCGCCCGGGTCTGTCGTGCCGCCGTTGTCGGACGAGCTGTCACACGCCGTCGTGAGCAGGCCGACGCCCGCGATGAGCGCGAGCAGCCAGTGGGGGGAGCGGATGGTCATGGAGTGTCTCCTGTCGGGATGGCACGCGGCGGACGCCGCCAGGTGGGCTGGTTTCTGACGAAGGCGGCGGCCGCCGCCGGGCCAGCGCTTGAGCAAGCCGTGTGCCACGCGGTGATTCATTCGTGATTTCAGTTGGTTGTGAATTCGAGCGCCGCGCGACGCGCCGCGTCATCGGTAATCCCTACCGACGCGGGCGCGGCCAGCGGCGAGGTGATCCGGCCAACTGATGGATATTGTTTCGCTTTGACCGGTGCGACGCGCGTGTCATGCCCCATGACGCGGCGCGGGCGGCGGCTGGGGCGCCGCGCCACGACCGCGACGGGGATCTGCGGCACTCTGCCCCGGCCGAGGACGACGCTCTGCAGGCCATCAGGGAAGGTGCGCCGACCCCCGCGCGCCGTGGCTGGAAGAGCGCGAGGGCCGGCGCGGAGCGGTCGCGAGCGCCGGAGCGCCCGGAAACCGACCGTCAACGGTGCGCGCAGCGTCGGCGACCTGGGGTCGTCTCGACGCCGCGCGCTTTAGAGCGCGACATCACTGTCGGACTGGAGTGCAGCGAAGCCGCTCTGGATCAGTCCCATCGTCGCGCAGAACGCGGGTTACAGCAAGTCTTTAATTTCAGCGACTTACCTCTGCGTCCGGTTACGAACGTCGCGCCGCTTGCGCCCCGCGTGGAGCGGGCCGAAGATCGCCTCCATGCGTCTCCACCACCTGAACTGCACGACGATGCGCCCGCTCGGCGGGCCGCTCATCCTCGGTCGCCACGGCGCGCGGACCCTCGGCTGCGCGATGGTTTGTCACTGCCTCGTCGTCGAGACCGCCGCGGACGGGCTCGTCCTCATCGACAGCGGCTTCGGCCTCGGCGACGTGCACGACCCGCGCGGGCGCCTCGGCGCGGCCTATCTCGGGCTCGTCCGGCCCGAGCTCAGCGAGTCCATGACGGCGCTTCGTCAGCTCGAGGCGCTCGGTTACCGACGCGACGACGTCCGCCACGTGATCCTCACCCACATGGACGCCGACCACGCCGGCGGCCTCTCGGACTTCCCGGCCGCGACGGTCCACGTCTACCAGCGCGAGCTCGACGTCGCCCTCACCCCGCGCACCCTCCACGACCGCGCGCGCTACCGCCCCTCCCATTGGGCCCACCGCCCGCGCTTCCGCGGCTACGACGAGCGCGGCGAGGCCTGGTTCGGCTTCCGCGCGGTCCGCGACCTCGAGGGGCTCCCGCCGGAGGTCCTCCTCGTCCCGCTGACCGGCCACTCCCATGGCCACGCGGCGGTCGCCGTCGACACCGGCGCCGGCTGGCTCCTCCACTGCGGCGACGGCTACTTCCACCGCGACGAGATGCGCGTCGGCCGCTCGGCGTGCCCAGCGGGGCTCCGCGCCTTCCAGGCCATCGTCCAGGCCGACGGCGGCGCGCGCGTCGCGAACCAGGACCGCCTCCGCGCCCTCGTGCGCGAGCGCGGCGATGACGTGCGGGTCTTCTCGGCGCACGACGCGGTCGAGTGGGAGGAGCTCGCCGGCCTCGCTTGAGCGCGGGTGCCGCCACGGAACCATCCCGCGTGGCCCCGTAGGGGCGGCCCTCGTGGCCGCCCGGGCGTCTCCGCGCGACAGGCTCTCCTGCGCCCGTAGGGGGGGCCCTCGTGGCCGCCCGGGCGTCTCCGCGCGACAGGCTCTCCTGCGGCCGTAGGGGCGGCCCTCGTGTCCGCCCGGGCGTCTCCGTGCGACAGGCTCTCCTGCGCCCGTAGGGGCGGCCCTCGTGTCCGCCCGGGCGTCTCCGCGCGACAGGCTCTCCTGCGGCCGTAGGGGCGGCCCTCGTGTCCGCCCGGGCGTCTCCGCGCGACAGGCTCTCCTGCGCCCGTAGGGGCGGCCCTCGTGTCCGCCCGGGCGTCTCCGCGCGACAGGCTCTCCTGCGCCCGTAGGGGCGGCCCTCGTGGCCGCCCGGGCGTCGCTCACCCGCCCGCGAGGGCGTCGGCGAGGCGCTGGAAGCCGGCGTCGAGGACGGCCGGCGGCCCACCCATGACGCTCACGCGAAGGTGGCGGCCGACCGGCTCTCCCGGGTACCAGAGCGCCCCCGGGCTCACGGCGACGCCCGCGCGCGCGGCGCGCCGCGTGACCTCCTGCTCGTCGAGGCCCCCCGGCGCGAGCTCGAGCCAGAGGCTGAAGCCTCCCCGCGGCCGGAGCGGGACCGTCGCGAGCGGCGCGAGGGCACGCGCGCAGGCGACCGCGCGCTCCATGCGCTCGGCGAGCGCCGCGCGCATCCGGGCGAGGTGGCGACCGAGCGCCGGGCTCTGCGCGAAGGCGAGGGCGAGGGCCTGGAGCGGGCGCGGCACGAAGAAGTCGTCGAGGGCGCGCGAGGCGCCGAGGCGGCGCATCACCGGGCCACGCGCGCACACGCCCGCGATGCGCAGGCTCGGCGCGAAGGACTTGGTGAGCGATCGGAGGTAGATGACGTGCCCGTCGTCCTCACCGAAGAGCGGGGCCGGGGAGGGGCCGTCGAACGCGAGGTCGGCGGCGTAGTCGTCCTCGATGACGAAGGCGAAGTGGCGCCGCGCGAGGCGCAGGACCTCGGCCCTCCGGTCGGCCGGGAGCGTCGCGCCCGTCGGGTTCTGGAAGGCCGGCTGGCAGTAGAGGACCTTCGCGCCCGTGCGCTCGAACGCCTCGGCGAGGAGGTCCGGGCGCAGCCCGTGGGCGTCGACCGGCACGGGCACCGGCTCGAGCCCGAGCGCGCGGGCGGCCGCGGTGGCGCCGAGGTAGGTCGGCGACTCGAGGAGGACGCGGTCGCCGGGGCGCGTGGTCGCCTGGAGCGCCGTGCGGATGGCCGCCTGCCCGCCGCCGACGATGAGCACGTCGGCCGCCGTCGCGCCGCCGCCCGCCCGGCGCGCGAACCAGGCCCGGAGCTCCTCGAGGCCCGCGAGGGGGGCCCGCTCCCAGGCGTCGTCGGCGCGCAGGATCCCGTTCATCAGCCGCGCGAGGTCCCGCGTGGGGTGGAGCGACGCGTCGGGGTAGCCACTCGCGAGGCGGAGCGTCCCAGGGGGCGTGCCCTCGGCGAGCGCCATCAGGCCCGTCGCGTCCGGGCCCTCGCCGAGCGCCAGACACTGCCACGCGACGTCCTGCGCGGGCTCCTCGGCGGGGCGGTCGGCGATGAAGGTGCCCGCGCCCACGCGCGGCACCACGAGCCCCTCCTCCGCCAGCATCGCGAACGCGCGCGAGACCGTCACCGGGCTCGCCTCGTGAGCGGCCGTCAGCGCGCGGACGCTCGGGAGGCGCTCCCCGGGCCGCCCGCGGGCCACGAGCGCCCGCAGCTCCGCGGCCATGCGCGTCACCGCGCTGGACCCGTCCATGGATGGCGTGTTATTCGTTTTCATGACGATTCGAGATAACACTATCGCCTCGACCGGGAAAGCGTTTCTCTGGACGGCGCTCGGCGTGCTCGGCTTCAGCGGCTCGCTGCCCGCCACGCGCGCGGCGGTCGCGGGCCTCGAGCCGGCCACGGTGGGGCTCGGGCGGGCCGTGGTCGCGGCGGCGCTCGCGGCGTCGGCGCTCCTCGCGACGCGCTCGCGGCTGCCGCCCTGGCGGCTCGTGCCGCGGCTCGCGCTGGTCGCTGCCTGCGTGGTGGTCGGCTTCCCGCTGCTGTCGGCGCTGGCGCTGAGGGAGGTCGCGGCGTCGCACGCGGCGGTCGTGGTGGCGATAGCGCCGCTCGCGACGGCGCTCTTCGCGGTGGCCCTCGCGGGCGAGCGGCCGCCGCGCCGCTTCTGGGTGGCGTCGACGGTGGGGGCCGGGGCGGTGCTCGTGTACGTGGCGACGTCGGCCGGGCTCGGGCCGGCCGACCTGACGCTCGCCGGCGCGGCGCTGGTGGTGGCGCTAGGCTACGCCGAGGGCGGGCGGCTCGCGCGGGAGCTCGGCGGGTGGCGGGTGATCGCGTGGGCGCTCGTGATCGCGTCGCCGGTGGCGCTCGCGCTGACCCCGTGGCCGGCGGACCCCGCGGCGGTGCCGGCGAGCGCGTGGCTCGGGTTCGCCTACGTGTCGGTGGTGAGCATGTTCCTCGGGTTCGTCGCCTGGTACACGGGCCTCGCGCGCGGCGGGATCGCGCGGATGGGGCAGCTCCAGCTGCTGCAGCCCTTCCTGACGCTCGTGTGGGCGGCGCTCCTGCTCGGCGAGGAGCCTGGTCCGGGCGCGTTCCTCGCGGTGCTGGTGGTCGTCGGGGCCATCGCGGCGTCGGCGCGCCGCGGCGCGGGCTCCAGGGGCGGGGGCCAGGGATCCCAGCCCAGGATCCCGGCCCGCACCGCCCCCCGCGCCGGCGGGTACCCTTCCGCCGACGGTGGCTGTCCCTAGTCGCGCGTCAGCGCGCGAACGACATTTGCACCGGAGCGCGCGTCAGCGCGCGAACGACAGCTGGAGAATCAGCTCGTTGGCGCGGCCGCCGACCCCGATACCCGCGCCCGACGCCTCGAAGTACGGGCGGTTCCGCCAGTCGAGCGAGATCTTCGCGTTGTGCCCCGACAAGAGCAGGTTCGCGCCCAGCTCGAACGCCACCATCGGGTCGTCGAAGCGCTCCATGAACGACGCCTGCAGCGTCGCGTACGGCTGGAGCCGCACCCCCTCGCCAGGGAGCAGGAAGCCCCACTGCGTGTAGAGGTGGTCCCCCGTCCCGATCACCGGGTAGGCGTTCCCGGCGCCGTTCAGCGACGTGCCCCCCTTCGCGACGTTCATGATGCCGACGTTCCTCGTGTAGTCCGGGCCGAAGTCGTCGTGGAAGAAGGCGAGGTAGCCCGTGAGCGCGCCGCCCGCGAGCGGCTCGTCGAGGAAGACGTCCGCCGCGGCCACGAAGAGATCGTGCTTCTCCTCGGCCCCGTCGACCACGCGGCCCATCGCGTCCGGGTGCCAGTGGAACCCGAGCCCGACGTTGAACACCGACTTCGCACCGAGGTACGTGCCGGTCGCGTACGGCAGCGCGTTCGACTCGATGTCGCCGAGCTGCAGCTGGAAGTACCCGGCCACGGCGAACGTGTTGGCGCCGGGCCGGAAGTCGACCGGGCCGCCGTCCACGAGCTCGCCGGAGACCGAGAACGGCCGCGTCAGCGCCACACGGTAGTCGAAGAGGCCGAGCTTGCCCTTGGCGTAGAGGCCGAGCTGGCGGCCGAACTGATCGGCCTTCTCGATCTCGAACCAGTTCAGGATCGGCGCGTCCAGCGCGAGCATGCTGATCGTGCTCGCGTTCGTCATGCGCGACACGCCGTTCCAGTAGAGGAGCCCCGCGCCCAGCGCCAGCGCCTTCGGCACCGCCTCCACCTCCGCCCAGGCGTCGTGCACGTAGAGCTGCGGGTGCCGCTCGCTGTTGAACGTCTGGTTGTCCACGCCGAAGTGGAAGAGCAGCGAGAGGCGCGGCCCGAGCTGGCTCTGCACCATGAACCGCGCGCGCCGGAGGCCCACGTCGAGCGCCCAGTCCTCGGCCTCGCCCTGCACGGTCGAGCCGGGGTTCAGCTCCATCGCGCGCGCCCACACCTGGACCCAGTTGATGACGCGCACCCACTGCGTGCCGTCGTCGGTGAGGTCGATCTTCAGGGGCTTGATGCCCTGCGCGAAGTCGGGGACGGCGTCCGCGCCTGTGCCTGTGCCTGTGGCTGTGTCGGCGGCGGTCGCGACGCTGGGGGCGAGGGCGAGGGCGAGGGCGAGGGCGAGGCGTCGCATGACAGCTCCGGTTACAGGGAGACCGAGGGCGCGGCCGCGGGGCCGCCGCCGCTCCTGACGCCCAACGGCCTTATCCGGTGCGGCGTTGAGCCGCTTCGAGCGACCGCGCGGCCCCGCCGGTTACGACGCCCCGCGCCGGCGGCGCCAAAGGCCACGGTGACAAGGATTCGTGGCTGTAACCCAGAACCGGGTCAAGCGCCGCCCCGCGGAGCCCGTATTGCACGGCGTGGTCGCCCGACACGGCGGCGGCCGCGCCATGTCCTCGCGCGGACCCGATCCCAGCAGGTTACAATGCGTCTCCCTTCGACGAAGCCCTTCATCGCGGCCATCATGGCGGCCGCCCTCGCCGCGGCCGCGCCCCGCGACGCCAACGCCGCGGACCCGGCACCTGCCGCGTCACCGTGGCGGATCGGCATGTCCGCCGCCTTCAGCGGCCCGGCCGAGGCGCTCGGCGCCGGCATGCGGGACGGCGTCCTCGCGTACTTCGCCGCGGTCAACGCGCGGGGCGGCGTGCACGGGCGGCCGCTCGAGCTCGTCGCCCGCGACGACGCCTACGAGCCCGCCCGCACCGCGCCGAACATGCGCGCGCTCGCCGACGAGGACCACGTCTTCGCGGTGATCGGCAACGTCGGCACCCCGACGGCGGCCGTGGCCGTGCCGATCGCGGACGAGAAGCACCTGCCCCTCTTCGGCGCCTTCACGGGCGCCGGTCTCCTCCGCAAGTCGCCCCCGGACCGCTACGTCGTGAACTTCCGCGCCTCCTACGCGGAGGAGACGGCCGAGATGGTGCGCGGGCTCGTCACCGAGCTCGGGATCCGGCCGGAGCAGATCGGCTTCTTCACCCAGAACGACGCCTACGGGGACGCCGGCTGGAAGGGCGCCGTCGCGGCGCTCGAGCGGCTCGGCTACGCCGACGCCGCCAACCTCCCGCACGGGCGCTACCCGCGCAACACCGTGGACGTCGAGGCCGGGCTCGCCGAGCTCCTCGATCCGCGCGTCGACGTGCGCGCCGTCATCATGGTCGGCGCCTACAAGCCCTGCGCGCGCTTCATCCAGCTCGCGAAGGCGTACGACTTCGCGCCGTACTTCCTCAACGTGTCGTTCGTGGGCAGCGACGCCCTCGCGGGCACGCTCGGCGCCGACGGCGACGGCGTCGTCATCACGCAGGTCGTGCCGCTGCCCGACGGCGACACGGCGGCCGCCCGCGAGCTCCAGGCGACGGTGCCGGCCGAGAAGCGCAACTTCGTGACCTTCGAGGGCTTCCTCGCCGCGAAGGCGTTCGTCGCCGCCCTCGAGCGCGCCGGGGCCGACGCGACCCCGGAGTCGTTCCTCGACGCGGTCGAGTCGGGCGCGCCCTTCGACCTCGGGCTCGGCGTCGAGCACCGCCTCTCGAAGGCGGAGCACCAGTTCAGCCACCGCGTGTGGCCAACCGTCATCCGCGGCGGGCGCTTCGTCGCCCTCGCGCGCTGGACCGACCTCTTGCCGCAGGAGAGCGCCCGATGAAGTCGGCCGAGCACGCCATCGAGAGAAACGTCAAGCTCATCGCCGGGGTCGGGGCGGTCCTCTGCCTGACCCTCGGCGGGGCGCTGGTCATCGTCCAGCAGAACCTCGGCGCGACGCAGAGCGAGCTCGCGGACGTCGTCGTGCCGACGCAGGGGGCGCTCGAGGACCTGTCGGGGTCCGTCGGGGCGCTCTTCCTGCGCGAGAGCGAGATCGTCGGGGCCGACGCCGCCGCGCTCCCGGCCCTCGCGGACCGCTCCGGGCCCGTGCGCGCCGTGGAGGCCGCCGAGGCGCAGCTCCGCGCGCTCGCGACGCGGCCGACGCTCGCGCACGTCGAGGGCTTCGGCGCCGCGGTGAGCGACCTCGACGCGAGCGTGGCGGCGTTCAGCGCGGCCGACGCCGAGCTCTTCCCGGCCGTGTCGAAGCACCGCGCCCTCGCGGCGCGCTTCGAGCAGAACGTGGCGGCCATCGACGCGGACCTGCGACAGGTCGTGCAGGCGTCGGGTGGGCTCGCCGGGGTGCTGCGGCTCGAGTACGTGGCCATGCTGCGGCGCGTCGCGGCCGAGATCGGTGGCGGGTCGGTCCGCGCCGAGCTCGTGCGGCCCGCGATCCTCGGCGACTCGCGGGCGCAGCTGGCCGCGATCGACCGGCTCGACGCGGCGGTCCTGCGCCTCGGGATGTTGGCCGGGCGCGTCGGGCTCGCGCAGAGCACGGACGCGCTGAACTCGCTGGCGGCGAACGAGCTCGTGCAGAACCGCGGCGAGATCTCGCAGGAACTCGCGACCATCGCGCGCCTCGTCGGTGACGACGCCGTGGCGGACCGGGTGGCCGCGCTGCGCGAGACGGCCGAGGCCCTCGCGGCGCGGGTCGGTGACGAGGAGCGCCCCGACAGCCTCGCGTCGCTGCGCCGGCAGATGCTCGCCGAGACGGCGCGGGTCGGCGAGATCCAGCGCACGGCGGCGGGCGACGCGGGGCGCGTGAGCGCGGCGGCGGCGCTGGTGCGGGACGCGGCCGCGCAGGCGGCGCGGAACGCTCAGGACGACGCCGAGGCGACCATCGCCACGAGCCGCCTCGTGACGCTCGTGATCGCGGTGATCGGCCTCGTGCTCGCGTTCATCGCGGGGATCCGGGTGCGGTCGAGCGTGTTCGCGCTGCGGGCGCAGAACGCGAAGCTGACGAAGCTCAGCGACGACCTCGCGCGGACCAACGAGGGGCTCGAGGACACGGTGCGGAAGCGCACGGCGGCGCTCCAGCTCGTGCTCGACAGCACGGGCGACGGCATGCTCGCCGTCGGGCTCGACGGGGAGATCCTCCCCGAGCGCTCGCGCGCCGTCGTCGACTGGTTCGGCGACCCGGCGAGCGACGAGCGGCTCTGGGGCTACCTCGCGCCCGCCGACCCGACGCTGCGCGACTCGCTGTGGCTCGGCTACGAGCAGCTCGCGTCCAACATCTTCCCCTTCGAGGTGGCCGCGGAGCAGGCGCCGGCGCTGCTCGCGCGCGACGGGCGTACCTATGCGCTCAGCTACCGCGAGGTCTCCGACGGCGGGGAGCTCGACCGCGTGCTCGTGCTCGTGCGCGACATCACCGCCCAGCTCGACGCGGAGCGGGCGGAGCGCGAGGCGCGTGAGCTGCACGTGCTGATCGGGAACATCCTCCGCGACCGGGAGGGCTTCCGGCAGACGGTCGCCGAGTGCACGGCGCTCATCGAGCTCGCGAGGCGCTCCGAGGAGCCGCTCGTGGTGCGGCGCGCGCTGCACACCATCAAGGGGAACAGCGGGATCATGGGCTTCGTGCGGCTCGCGGACGAGGTGCACGAGCTCGAGTCGCGCATGGCCGACGAGGAGCGGTCGCCGACGGCCGAGGAGCTCGACGCCATCGACGCGATCTGGCACGAGTCCCTCGCGGGCATCGAGGACTACCTCGGCTCCTCGGAGCGGCGGGTCATCCAGATCGACGAGGACGAGGTCTGCGAGCTCCTCGACGTCGCGCGGCGCAGCGGCGCGTACGCGGAGATCCTGCCGATCGTCGAGCACTGGTGCGACGAGCCGGTGGCGGTGCCGCTCGAGCGGCTCGCGACGCAGGCGCGCCACCTGGCGAAGCGGCTCGGGAAGGAGGTCGACGTGGTCGTCGACGGCGGCCACGTGCGCGTCGCCCCCGAGCCGCTGAAGGAGCTGTGGTCGACGATGGTGCACGTCGTGCGGAACGCGCTCGACCACGGGATCGACACGGCGGACGAGCGCCGGGACGCCGGGAAGTCGGCCGCCGGGCGGCTCGAGCTCACGGCGCGGCAGCTCGGCGACACGCTCGAGATCGCGATCGCGGACGACGGGCGCGGCATCGACTGGGAGAGCGTCCGCGAGCGGGCGATCGCGCGGGGGCTGCCGCACGCGGCCCACGAGCACCTGGTGGACGCGCTGTTCGCGGACGGGCTCACGACGATGCGCGTGGCGACCGCGCTGTCGGGGCGCGGCGTCGGGCTCGGCGCGGTGCGGGCGGCGTGCAGGTCGGTCGGCGGGAGCGTGACGGCGGAGTCGGAGCCCGGGCGCGGGACGCGCTTCGTGATCCGCGTGCCGTGGCAGCTGGTGGCGCACGCGGTGCCGGCGCACGCGGCCTGATCTCGATCACGGCGCGCTCTGCCGGCGCTCACTCCGCGCCAGGCGGCGCGCAGGCGTCCCAGGGCACGGCCTCGCCGCCCCGCGCGGCGCAGGCCGCGGCGTCGGCGGCGCGCGTCGGCCCGGCGCAGGGGCGGCGGCAGCACACGCTGCCGTCGTCGGGCGGGGACCAGCAGAGGGCGCGGCGCACGACGTCGCCGCCGGAGTCCTGGCACTGGTAGTCGCCGACGAGCGCGAGGCCGCCGTCGGCGCCGCGGCAGCACTGGTTGCCGTTGGCGGCGAAGTCCCAGCAGACGTCGCCGATGACGACGCGACCGCCGCGCTCGGCGCACTCGACGTCGGTGACCTCGAGGGGCACGCGGGGCGCGCCGTCCCACACGCAGCAGACGTCGAGCTCCCGGACCGGGCACTCGCTGTCCGCGACGATGGTGCCGCCGGCCTCCTCGCAGCGCGCGTCGGACATGACGAACGTGTTGTTCTGCCGGGCCGGGACGAGGCAGCAGCGGGGCGGCGCGTCGCAGACCGAGGCCGCGGCGGGCGTGCCGCAGGCGGCGGCGCAGGCGCCGGTGTCCAGACGCTCGGCGGAGCCGCCGTCGAGGACCGAGGGGACGAGGCAACAGCCGGTGTCCTCGGCCGGGGTGGTGTCGGGGACGACGGCGGCGTCGGCGTCGGTGCCGGCGTCGGTGTCGGGGACGACGGCAGAGTCGGCGTCGGGGCCGGCGTCGGGGGCGGCGTCCGGGGCGGCGTCGGCGTCCGGGGCGGCGTCGGGGTCGGCGTCGGCGTCGGGGTCGGCGTCGGGGTCGGCGTCGGCGTCGGAGTCGGCGTCGGCGTCGACGTCGGCGGCCGCGACGGTGTCGTCCTCCGCCGCGCGGCCGACGCGCCCCTCCTTGGCGTCGAGGCACCCGGCCCCGAGGCTCAGGATAACGGCGAGGAGCGAGGCGAGCGCGAGCTGCTTCCTGGGCATCGATCCTCCGGCGCGGCGAGTCGGCGCGGACCCTACGGAAGGAACCCGGCCGTGTCGAGGCCGACGGCGCGGCCACGGCTTGACGGGCCCCCTCCAGGGCGCATCCTCGGGCGATGCCGCTCGCCCTCGGATATGAGCTCGTCTCATTACGGTGCGCAAGTGGCTGGAGCCCGGTCGCCGTCGAGCATCCTCGTCGTCTGCCAAGGCTCCCACGCGGGGCGCGGGGGCGCAGCCCCCGGGCACCTATAGGTGCGCCGAGCATCCACGACGACGGCAGGCGGTGAGGAGGCCGGCGGTGGACGGCTCCAGCTGCTTGCGCGCCGTAATCAGCCCCCCGCTCCTCGCGGACTACCTCGCGCTCCGCGCGGGCGCCGGCCTCAGCCCGAAGACCCCGGCGCAGGGCGCCGGCGCGCTCGCCGGCAGCTGGGCGGCCGTGCACGCGACCGACGCCGGCGGCGCCACGGTCGGCATGGGCCGCGTCATCGGCGACGGAGGCTGGTACTTCCACATCGCGGACATGGCGGTCCTGCCCTCGCACCAGCGGCGCGGGCTCGGCGACGCCATCCTCACCGCGCTGATCGCGGCGATCACCGAGGCCGCGCCTGCGTCTCCGTACATCACCCTGCTCGCGGACGCCCCCGGGCGGCGCCTGTACGAGCGTCACGGCTTCGTGCCCACGGCGCCGCGCTCCATCGGCATGATGCTGCTGTCGCGTTGACGGCGCTCACCCCCGAGAGCGGCCGGATCCTTGGGGCCAGCGCGGCGCAGGCGTAGCCTCTCCGGTGGGGGGAGCGTCGCCGCGACTGCGCGCGGACGCTCGTGCTTGGAGGTCCCGCGATGATGGACGCGAGGGATGAGGCCGAGCTCGACGCGCTCGGTGAGGATGAGGGGGAGACCGGCGAGCCGCGGACGCTCGCGAACCTGAAGGATCGCCTGCGATCCCGACGGCTCGTGAACTCCACGCGGCGGCACGAGTCGGAGCCGCGCGCCAAAGCCGCGCCCGCGCCGAAGCCGGAGGCACCGAAGCTGCGCTCCGCACCGCCCGTGGCCGAGCCACCGCCGCCGGCGCCGCGCGCCGAGCCACCGCCGGTCGTCGACGCCGAGGACCTCGCGGAGACGCCGGCCGCGCCGCCGTCCCCGCCGGTCGTCGGGGCGATCGCGAAGGCGCCGCCGCCGCTCCCGCCCGAGACCGTCGTGATCGCGCCGCCGACGGCGCCCGTCCCGCGGTCCGTGATCACGGAGCGCGAGCTCGGCACCGTGGAGCTCGTGGCCCCCGCGGCCGACGCCGGGCAGGAGGTCGACGAGGTCGCCGCCTTCTCCCGCCGACGCCGCCTGCTCCTCTGGGCCATCGTCGTCGCCGTCGTGGTCGCGGCGGGGATCGTCACGGCCATCGCGCTCGCCGGCGCGCGCTCCGACGCCGCGCCGACGGCGCCGCCCGCGCGGCGCGCGACCGGGGCGGAGATGCAGGCGCCGCCTGCGTCGCCGCCGTCCGCCCCCGTCGAGATGAAGGAGGCGCCGAAGCAGGAGGCGCCGGCGCCCGCGACCCGCAGCGAGATGGCGGCCGCGGCGCCGACCGAGGCGCCAGAGGCCGCGGCGCCGGCCCAGCCCGCCGCCGCAGCTGCCCCCGTCGCCCCGGAGCAGCCCGCGACCGCCGCCGCGACGGCGCCCGACACCCCGGCCGAGACGCCGTCCGCGGGCGCCGCCAGCCCCAGCGCGCTCGCGCCCCAGGCCGCCCGCTTCGGGGCGGGGCGGCTCCCGGTCGGCCCGAGCGCCGACGGCCCGCGGTGACCGAGGGCGCCGCGCCGCGGCTCCAGGTCGAGGTCTGGAGCGACGTCCTCTGCCCCTGGTGCTACCTCGGGAAGCGCCGCCTCGAGCGCGCCCTCGCGGCGCTCGACCCCGCCGAGCGCGAGCGGGTCGACGTGACCTGGCGCAGCTTCCAGCTCGATCCTCACGCGCCCGCCGTCCGCGACGGCGACCTCGACGACCTCCTCGCGAAGAAGTACGGCATGACCCGCGAGCAGGCCCGCGCCGGTCACGCCCGCCTGACGGCGCTCGGCGCCGAGGACGCCATCGACTACCACTTCGAGAAGGCCCGGCCCGGCAACTCCTTCGACGCGCACCGCCTCCTCCAGCACGCCCGGGCCCGCGGCCGCGCCGACGCGATGAAGGAGCGCCTCATGCGCGCCTACTTCACCGAGGGCGTCGCGATCGGCGACCGCGAGGAGCTCGTCAGGCTCGCGGCCGACGCGGGGCTCGACGAGGCGGACGCGCGCGGCGTCCTCGAGAGCGACGCCTACGCCGCCGACGTGCGCCGGGACGTCGCCGACGCCGCGGAGCTCGGGATCCACGGCGTCCCGACCTTCGTCTTCGACCGGCGCTACGGGATCTCGGGCGCGCAGCCCGTCGAGGTGCTCCTCGAGACGCTCCGGCGCGGCCTCGCGCGCGCGACCGGCTGATCAGGCGAGCGCCGCTCCCATCCGATAGAGCTCGAAGTTCACGCGCGCGCCGGCGGCGCGGAAGGTGTCGGCGAGCGCGCGGTCGTCCTCGACCGCGATGTTCACGCCGTCGTGCTCCGGGCGCGCGTGCGGGCGGAGCGCGTCGAGCAGCGCCCGCGCGAGGGCCGGGCGCGCCACCGCGAAGGGGTAGGCGCCGTTGTACGACGGGTCGAAGGCCGAGAAGCCGAGGATGGCGCCCGACCCGGTGACGAGCACGTCGCAGAGGTAGCCCGGGCGCTCGCGGCTGAAGCGCACGCGCTCCTCGGCGAGCCCGAGCGCCGCGGCGACGCCGGCGTCCTCATCGGCGGTGGCCGGGCGGCTCCCGACGCCGATCTCGAGCGGCAGCTCCCGGAGCCGCTCCCAGGGCATCCAGAACGACGTGCTCTCGACCTCGACGGCGAAGCCCACGCGCTCGTAGAGCCGGATCGCCGGGGCGTTGTCCTGCTTGACGTTCAGGTACCAGCGCGAGGCGACCCCGCTGAGCTCGGCGCGCACCGCCTCGACGAGCGCGCGCCCCACGCCGTGACCGCGCGCCTCGGGCGCGACGGCCACGTGCATCACGTGTGCGACGTCCCCGTACATGCGCCAGAGCGCGTAGCCGACGACGTCGCCGCCCCCCTCGGGCTCCGCGACGACGACCGACGGGAGCATCATCGTCTCCCAGATCTCGGTCGAGAAGACCGGGTCCGGCACCCGGAGCTCGAGGAAGAGGCGCGCGCAGGCGCCGTAGTCGCCGCGCGCCGCGAGGCGCACGGCGGCCCCGGCGGCGGTCACTTCTTGCACGTCGGGTGGGCCATCGGCGCCACGAGCAGGATCCCCTCGGGCAGGGTCTCGAAGGTGTCGTCGTCGGGCGAGGCGTAGCGCTGGAGCGTGTCGTCGACCTGCAGATAGAGCGCCCCGTCGCGCCCGAACACGGCGGCTGCGGCGCCGTCACGGTTCGAGAGCCCCTCGGCGCGGCGCGAGCGCAGGTCGATGCGGTCGACGGCGTGGCGGAGCTCGGCGCCGTCCTTCCCGCACTTCATGCGGACGCCGATGAGCACGGCCCAGCTGCGGTCGGCGTTGAACAGCAGCGAGCGGACGTTCGTGACCGAGTGGGTCGACTGCACGGTGACCTCCTCGCCGCCGGGCATGTAGACCGTGCGGTTCTTGACGCTCCACCCCGCCGGCAGCGGCTGCGTCAGGAGCGACCCGTCCGGGGTGACCATGAGGACCGGCCGGTCGGGGGTGTCCTGACCCTCGCCGCGGACGAGGCCGCCCGCGCGGAGCTCGCGCCAGGCCGTCTTGTGGCGGTTCAGGCGCACGCGCGCGCCCGAGGACACCGCGTGGACCTCGATCGTGTCGAGCGCGTCGAGGGTGAGCGAGGCGTCGCGCGGGTTCGCGCCCACGGGCGAGAGCGGGGCGACGTAGAGGTGGGCGTCCCGGAACTGCGGCGGCGTGTCGGCCGTGCGGGCGCCCGTGACGAGGATGGCCTGCTGGCGCTCGACGTCGACGAGGCCGCTGTAGACGCCCTCCTGGAGCTCCATGGCGGGGACGAAGCGGCGGACGTCGTCGATCCAGACGCCGGGGCGGAGGAGCTGCCCCTGGCCGCCCTGCGCGGCGGCGATGACGGTGTCGGTCCACGGGCGCCACGCGATGGTCGGGGTGCCGACCTGCATCGCCTGCTTCCAGATCTCGTCGAGCTTCTCGACGCGCCACTCGAGCTCGTCGCCCAGCGCCGAGCGGCGGAGGTTGCCGAGATCGGGGTCCTCGAGGGCCTTCCGCTTGAAGCGCGGGAAGTCGCGCTTCAAGACGGTCGTGAGCTCGAGGAGCGCGTCGTCGAGCTGGCCCAGGCGCGAGAGGGCGCAGGCGAGGTTGTAGCGGGCGAGATCGTACTCGGTGACGATGTCGACCGCCTCCTCGAAGAGCGGCTTCGAGCCGGCCCAGTCCCCCTTCTCGTGGCGCTTCCAGCCCTCGGTGTTGGCGCGGAACGCGCGGTCCGGCGGCTCGCCGGGGACGTCGTCCCAGCCGATGTCGCCGAGGCCGACGCTCCAGCGCGCGGGGCCCTTGGGCTTCGGCTTCGGGGCCGGCTCCGGGTCGGCGACGGGCTCCGGGTCGGGCTCCGGGTCGCGGATCTGCTGCCGGGGGCAGCCGCTCGCGAGCAGGAACGACGACAGGAGGAGCGCGTGCAGCGCCGAGCGGACGGTGGGCAGGTGCATGGCGGTCAAACCGAACCTCTCCGAGAGGGGCGGCCCTACGCTACACCAGACCCGTAACGCTCGTCATCGGAGCGGGGCGGGCCGGCAGGCGACTACGCTCCCGGCGCGGGCGCCCCGGGCGCGGTGGCTCGCGGCGCGCACACAGCCTCTCAGCCGACCTCCCAGGTGTGGCCGGTGTGGAGGAGCGCGTGGATGTCGTTCTTGTCGCTCTTCGCCTGCTCCGCGAGCACCTGCGCCTCGACGAGCGCGTCGTAGGTCGGCCGCTGCACGCGCCGGATGACGCCGAGCGCCGTCGGGAACTGCGGCCCGTGCAGCTTCGCGAGGGCGAGGTGGTAGCCGACCGGCGCGTCCTCGCGGTGCACGTGGATCGCGTCGAGGCCGACCTCGGCGACGTCCACGACCTTCGGCGCGAACCCGTCGAAGACGATGCCCTTCGTCCCGTTGTCGAAGACGAGGGGCTTGCCGTGCTCGACGACGAGCTGGTTGCCGTCCTTCCGGTCCTTCTCGGTGAGGTGGAAGAACGCGCCGTCGTTGAAGATGTTGCAGTTCTGGTAGACCTCGACGAGCGCCGTGCCCTTGTGCTCCGCCGCCGCGTGGAGGGTCTCGGCGAGGTGCTTCTGCTCGCGGTCGGCCGTGCGCGCCACGAACGACGCCTCCGCCCCGAGCGCGAGCGCGAGCGGCGTGAACGGCTCGTCGAGCGACCCGAACGGCGTCGACTTCGTGCGCTTCCCGACCTCGCTCGTCGGGGAGTACTGCCCCTTCGTGAGCCCGTAGATCTGGTTGTTGAAGAGCACGATCTTCAGATCCATGTTGCGCCGGAGCGCGTGGATCAGGTGGTTGCCGCCGATCGACAGGGCGTCGCCGTCGCCCGTGATGACCCACACCGACAGCTCCGGCCGCATGACCTTGAGCCCCGACGCGAGCGCCGGCGCGCGGCCGTGGATCGTGTGGAAGCCGTACGTGTTCATGTAGTACGGGAAGCGCGAGGAGCAGCCGATCCCCGAGATGATCGCGAAGTTCTCGCGCGGGATCCCGAGCTCCGGGAACACCTTCTGGAACTGCGCGAGGATCGCGTAGTCACCGCACCCCGGGCACCAGCGGACGTCCTGATCGGTCTGGAAGTCCTTCCTCGTGAGCGTCGTCGCCGTCATGCCGTCTTCTCCTGCTTCGCCGCGAGCATCGCCTCGACCCGGTCGACGAGCTCCCACACCTTGAAGGGCTGGCCCTGCACCTTGTTGAGCGCCTTCACGTCGATGAGGAACTTCGCCCGCAGCACCGTCCGCAGCTGCCCCATGTTCAGCTCCGCCGCCACCACCTGACCGAAGCGCCGCATCGTCGGCTCCACGTTCTTCGGCAGCGGGTTCAGGTGCCGGAGGTGCATGTGGCTCACCTTGTGGCCGCGCCGCCGGAGGTGCATCGTCGCCGCGCGCAGCGCCCCGTAGGTGCCGCCCCAGCCGATGAGCAGCAGGTCGCCCGCGTCGTCGCCGTAGATCTCCGCGTCCGGGATGTCGTCCGCGATGCGGTCCACCTTCTCCTGGCGCAGGTGGATCATCTTCTCGTGGTTCTTCGGGTCGTACGACACGTTGCCCGTGCCGTCCGCCTTCTCGAGCCCGCCGATGCGGTGCTCGAGGCCCGGCGTCCCAGGCTTCACCCAGGGCCGCGCGAGCGTCTCCGGGTTCCGCTCGTACGGGCGGAAGCCCTCGACCTCGGTGCGGTAGCTCACCTCGAAGCTCGGGAGGGTGTCCACGTCGGGGATCCGCCACGGCTCGGCGCCGTTGGCGATGTACCCGTCCGAGAGGAAGAACACCGGCGTCATGTACTTCGTCGCGAGCCGCACCGCCTCGATGGCGGCGTCGAAGCAGTCGCCCGGGGTCGTCGGCGCCACGATCGGGAGCGGCGCCTCGCCGTTGCGGCCGAACATGACCTGCAGGAGATCCGCCTGCTCCGTCTTCGTGGGGAGCCCAGTGCTCGGCCCGCCGCGCTGGATGTCGGCGATGACGAGCGGCAGCTCCGTCATCACCGCGAGCCCGACCGCCTCCGCTTTGAGCGCGACGCCCGGACCGCTCGTCGTCGTGAGCGCGATGGCGCCGCCGTAGGCCGCCCCGATGGCCGCCGCGACCGCCGCGATCTCGTCCTCGGCCTGGAACGTGCGCACGCCGTAGCGCTTGTGGCGCGACAGCTCGTGGAGGATGTCGCTCGCGGGCGTGATCGGGTACGACCCGAGGAAGAGCTCGGCGCCAGCGAGCTTCGCGGCCGAGATGAAGCCGAACGCCGTGGCCTGGTTGCCCGTCACGTGGCGGTACGTCCCCGGCTTGATGACCGCCGGCGCGACCTGGAACGTGGTGGCGAACGTCTCGGTCGTCTCGCCGTAGGCGTAGCCGGCCTTGAGCACCGCCGTGTTCGCGGCGACCACGTCCGCGTTCTTGGCGAACTTCTTCTGGATCCACTGGAGTGTGTGGTCCATCGGGCGCCCGAAGACCCAGTACATCAGCCCGAGCGCGAAGAAGTTCTTGCAGCGGTCCTTCTCGCGCGTCGTGAGCGGCGAGTCCTCGAGCGCGCGCCGCGTGATGGTCGTGAACGCGACCTGGAACACGCGGAACGCCGCGAGCGTGCCGTCCTCGACGGGGTTCGCCGTGAAGCCGACCTTCTCGCAGGCGCGCTTGTCGAAGGCGTCGGTGTTCACGAAGATCATCGCGCCCGGGACGAGGTC
Organism: Deltaproteobacteria bacterium; assembly: GCA_020632715.1. Classification (GTDB taxonomy): domain Bacteria; phylum Myxococcota_A; class UBA9042; order PHBI01; family PHBI01; genus JACKFA01. The sequence goes on along the minus strand of JACKFA010000005.1, from coordinate 579,474 downwards.
GCCCAGGTTCGCCTTGAGGGCCGCCGGGTTCATCGCGACGAGCACGTCCGGGCGGTCGCCCGGCGTCAGGATGTCGAGGCTCCCGAACTGGATCTGGAAGCCCGACACCCCCGCGAGCGTGCCCGCCGGGGCGCGGATCTCGGCCGGGAAGTCGGGGAGCGTCGCGAGGTCGTTGCCGACGAGCGCCGCGGTCGTCGTGAATTGATCACCCGTGAGCTGCATGCCGTCGCCGGAGTCTCCGGCGAAGCGGACCGCGATCATCTCGCGGACCTCGACATCGCGCCCCGTGGCGCCCCCGTTGGACTCGTTCGCCGTGCTCATCTCGCCGCCTTTCCCGGCGCTTCCCCACGCCGGACCGGGAGGGAGTATAGGGATGGTCGTCCGGGCCGTCACGCCATTCCGGCGCTCCCGGTGAGCACGATACACGCCGTGACGCAGGTCACGAGAGCGACGCCGGACGCACCGCGGCCGCCACACCCGTCAGGGCGCGGTGGCCGAGGTCGCGAGGAGCGCTCGTTCCGCGGGCGCGCGGGGCGCCCACGGGGAGGTCGTCGAGGCGGCGCCTGGGTCGGCGCGGTCAGGAGCGGCGATGACGCCGGCCCGTCCGCGCGCGACACCGCGCGCCGCCGCGCGACTACCAGCTCGCCTTGAGGACGCCCGGGAGCTCGCCCTTGAGGGCGAGATCGCGGAGCGCCACGCGGCAGAGGCCGAACTTGCGGTAGTACGCGCGCGGACGCCCCGTCGCGTTGCAACGGTTGCGGATGCGGTTCGGGTTCGAGTTGCGCGGGAGCTTCTCGAGCGCCTGGCGGGCGAGGATGCGCTCCGCCTCCGGCATCTTCGGGTCCTGGATGATGCGCTTGAGCTCCGCGCGCTTCGGGGCGTACTTGGCCGCGAGCTTCTTGCGGTACTCGTTGTGATTGATCTTGCCGGTCTTCGCCACGGTCGTCTCCAGACGGTCTGGTCGCTGAGCCGCGCGGATATAAGGGCTCGGTCGCCGCGGGTCAAGCTCGAGTTGCTTTCCGCGCCTCCGTGCGCAACTCGTCCGGCGCCGCCGCGGCCCCGCCGGGAAGGTTTCGGGCGCCGCCGGGCTTTTGTCGACGCGAGCCGCGCCCCCGCGGGAGGGGACCCCGGTGGGCGGGCGCGGATCGCGGACCCCAGCGGACCCGCTCGAGGAGCTCCCGATCATGGACCAACCCCGTAACCACCGCGCTCTCATCGTGCTCGTCGTGTGCCTCGGCGTCATGAACCTCGGCCTCGTCGCCTTCTTCCTCTGGGGCCCCGGCCGCGGCGCCGCCGCCACCGCCCGCGACGTCGCGAGCGGCCCCGCCGCCCCCGCCGCCAGCGTCGAGGACGCCCAGCCCCGCCCCGTCACCCCGCGCGGCGATCTCGCGCCCTCCGAGAGCGCCGTCGTCGATCTCTTCGATCGCGCCTCGCGCTCCGTCGCCTACATCACGACCCTCACCGACGTGCGCGATCGCTACAGCCTCTACGTGCACCGCGTCCCGCAGGGCACCGGCTCCGGCTTCGTCTGGGACGCCGACGGGCACGTCGTCACCAACTTCCACGTCATCGCCGAGGCGCAGGAGGCCGTCGTCACCCTCTCGGGCGGCCAGCAGTACCAGGCGTCCCTCGTCGGCGTCGCCCCCGACCACGATCTCGCCGTGCTGAAGATCGAGGCGCCCGCCGAGGAGCTCGCCCCCCTCGCGGTCGGCACCTCGAAGGACCTCCGCGTCGGGCAGTTCGCCATGGCCATCGGCAACCCCTTCGGCCTCGACCAGACGCTCACCACCGGCGTCGTCAGCGCCCTCGACCGCGAGATCGACGCGATGAGCGGCCGCCGGATCTACGGCGTCATCCAGACCGACGCCGCCGTGAACCCCGGCAACTCCGGCGGCCCCCTCCTCGACTCCGCGGGGCGCCTCATCGGCGTCAACACCGCCATCAAGAGCCCGTCGGGCGCCTCCGCCGGCATCGGCTTCGCCGTCCCCGTCGACACGGTGAACCGCGTCGTCCCGCAGATCATCAAGTTCGGGCGCGCCTCGCGGCCGTCCCTCGGCGTGTCCATCCTGAGCCCCTCGGCCGCGCAGCGCCTCGGCCTCGGCGAGGGGGTCATCGTGCGCGACGTCGTCCCGGGCTCCCCCGCCGCGGACGCAGGCCTCCAGGGCCTCCTCGCCGACCGCCGCGGGCGCGTGCGCGTCGGCGACGTGATCGTCGGCCTCGACGACACCGACGTGAAGGACCCCGACGACCTCCTGAAGGCCCTCGACACCCGCGCCGTCGGCGACGAGGTCACCATCAAGCTCCTCCGCGAGGGCGCGGGGCGCGAGGTGAAGCTGCGGCTCGCCGCGGGCGACTGACGTCGACGCGCGCGCCGATCTGTCGCCGCGCGCCACCGCCTGTCACCGGTCGTCGAGCCCGGCCCGTCCAGGTTACACCCCGTCACCCGCGGCGACGCGCTCCGGGCCGCGCTCCGCGCCACGCGCGGCCGGCGCGCGCAGCTTCCGCGCCGTCCACGTCTTGTGACCCGCCCCGCCGCCGTGCGATCCTCCTCGCACGGTGCGCGACCGCGCGGCCCACGCCGCCGGACCCCAGTGCAGCGCCGATCCCCGAACAAGTAGCTCGCCTTCCGGACGCCGTTCACGTGCGGCGCCCGGTGTCCTGGTTCTCACGTGTCCGTGCGCGGGTCCGAGGTGCCGAATGAAGCTGCTTCCGCTGGCCCTCGCGGGCCTGGCGCTCGGGGCGTGTGCGCGCGGCCCGGCTCCCGACGTCCCCCTCGCGGGGGAGCCCGAGCTCACCATCGACGTCGCGGCCCTCGGCCTCGCCGGCGTGAAGGACGTCGTCTGGGACGTCGAGGTCCTGAGCGGCGGCGGCTCCCCGGCGGTCGTGTGGCAGCGGCGCCTCACCTCGAGCACCTACGGCGACGGCCGCGGCAGCGCCTCGTTCGTCGGCCCCTGCGACGCCGCGGGCGGCGCCAACACCGTGCGCGTCTGGGTCGTCGGCCTCTATGACGGCGCCGTCTCCGCGGCCGCGGCCGGCGCCTTCGCGGCGGGCGACGACGCCGGCGTCGGCGCGACCTCCCTCGCCTTCGACGATCCCACCGCCGACGGCCCGCTCGAGAAGCCCGCGACCTGCGCGCCGAACGCCGACAACGCCGTCCGCTTCGACGTCACCCTCATGCGCCCCGCCGATCACGGCTTCTTCGACGTCGCCGTCACCTTCGACGACATCTTCTGCTCGGCGAAGCTCGACTGCTGCGACGACGCCGACGCCAACGGCTGCGCGAGCGACGGCAGCGAGGACCTCCGGCTCCTCTTCGACGGGAGCGGCCAGCGCGCCCGCACCGTCGTCCTCGGCTTCGCCTGCACCGCCGGCGTCGGCGGCGGCGTCGCCACCGACCTCTGGATGAACGCGCTCGAGCTCGACTGCGACGTCACGACCGACGCGACCGCCTTCGGCGCCGACCTGCGCCTCGATCCGAGCGCCGGCCCCGGCAACCTCTGCGCCGCCGGCGACGTCGCCCACTGCGCCGCCGTCACCGTCGCGGACGGCGTCACCGCCAGCGCCTTCCTCTACCAGGCCGCCCTCTACCGCGGCCAGGAGGACCTCCAGAGCGCCGGCGCCCCCGCGCAGAAGGTCTACTGGAACGTCGCGCTCGGGGTCGGCGCGGACATCGGCCACTGCACGCTCCGCACCCGCGGCACCGCCGTCGACGCAGGCGCCGCCGCGCCCCTCGCGCAGAACGGCACCATCCCGGGCGGCGTCGTCTACCCGTACGTCAGCTGGGACGTCGACCTCGGCAGCTGCGGCGCCGAGAAGCTCACCTTCGGCGACCCCGGCGCCCCCGTCGCCGCGCGCTACACCGGCACCGGCGGCGGCGCGACCTCCTTCGGCTACCACTACGGCGTGGGCGTCCCGGCCGGCCCCTTCTGCTCGCCGGCCTGCCAGCACGGCGGCGCCTGCGTCGACGGCCACTGCGACTGCAGCGGCACGAGCTACGACGGGGACACCTGCGAGAACCCGAACGACCTGATCCCCCCCGATCCGCCGCAGATCCTCTCCCAGGCGTCGTCGTCGGTCGCCACCAACGGCGACTCGCTCCTCCTCGCGGGCACCTGCGAGCCCGGCGCCACCCTCTCCGTCACGGGCGACCTCGGCGGCGCCACCAGCTGCGACGGGAGCGGCGCCTTCTCGCTCACCCTCACCGCGACCGCCGACGGCACCTACGACGTCGCGCTGCGCGCCGCCGACGCCGTCGGCAACGTCTCCGCGCCCACCGCCTTCCGCTGGGTGCGCGACACCGCCGCCCCCGCGCCGCCCGCGCTCACCCCGCCCGCCGGCACCGTCTACGACGGCGGCGACGCGCTCGCCGTCGCGGGCACCTGCGAGGACGGCGGCGACGTCGTCGTGAGCGGCGCCATCGACACCACCGTCGCCTGCAGCGGCGGCGCGTTCTCGCTCGCGCTCACCGCGACCACCGACGGCGCCCGCACCTACGACCTCCGCGCCCGCGACGCCGTCGGCAACGCCTCCGCCGCGGCGACCCTCGTGTGGGTGCGCGACACGACCACCCCCGCGACCCCGGCGCTCCTCGCCCCGGCCGCGACCCCCTGGGACGGGAGCGAGCAGATCCTCGCGGTCACCGTCGGCTGCACCGACGGCCACACCGTGCACGTCACGGGCGACGCGAGCGCCGACCTCCCCTGCGACGCCGGCGCCGCCACGCTCCTCGCCGACCCCGGCGCCGACGGGACGTTCACGTACGTCTTCACCCAGGAGGCGCCGCTCACGCACAACCTCTCCGACGCGCTCACCGTGACCTGGCGCCGCGACACCGTCGCCCCCGGGCCGGTCGTCGTGACGACCCCCGCGGCGAGCCCCACCGCGACCCGCGGCGACGCCCTCGACCTCCTCGGCGACTGCGAGGACGGCGCCCTCGTCGGCCTCTCGGGCGCCGGCGACGCCGCGACCACCTGCGCCGGCGGCCGCTTCGCCCTCACGCTCACCGCGACCACCGACGGCGACCACGACGCCGTCCTCGTCCAGGGCGACGCCGCCGGGAACGTCTCCGAGGCGACCGTCTTCCGCTGGACGCGCGACACCACCGCGCCGGCCGCGCCCGCGCTCACCGCGCCCGGCGCGAGCCCGACCTACCACGGCGCCGCCACGCTCGACGTCGCCGGCACCTGCGAGGACGGCGCGACGGTCGTCATCGACGGCGCGGAGAGCGGGAGCGTCCCGTGCGTCGGCGGCGCCTTCGCCGCGACCCTGACGAGCGCCGGCGACGGCGTGTACGACTACACCTTCGCCGTGGTCGACGGCGTCGGCAACGCCTCCGCCGCGACCGCCCTCCAGTGGGTGCGCGACAACACGCTCCCCGACGCGCCCACGATCACGTCGCACAGCTCGCCCTTCGACGGCAACGCCTCGCCGCTCGCGCTCGCGGGCGCGTGCACCGACGGCGACCTCGTGCGCCTCGGCGGCGCGGAGGTGCAGTCGACCCCCTGCAGCGGCGGCGCCTTCGCCTTCACCCTCTCGCAGGCCGAGGACGGCGTCTGGAGCTACGAGCTCCGCCAGGAGCACCCGCTCACGCACAACCTCTCCGACCCGACCCCGTTCCAGTGGAACCTCGACACCGACGCGCCCGACGCGCCGACGGTCACGGCGCCCGGCCCGAGCCCGTTCTCGTCGGGCTATGACAACCTCCTCCTCGGCGGCGACTGCGAGACCGGCGCCACGGTCGCCCTCGACGGCGAGGAGCACGCGCTCATCCCCTGCGAGACCGGCGCCTGGAGCTACCAGGTCACGCGCTCGACGAACGGCGTCTACGCCTTCTCCGTCGCGCAGGCGGACGCCGCCGGCAACGTCTCCGCCAGCGTCGGCTTCGAGTGGACGCGCGACGACACCGTCCCCGCCGCGCCGACCCTCGTCTCCCCCGCCGCCACGCCGCACCGCACGAACGGCGACGCGCTCACGGTCGTCGGCACCTGCGAGGGTGTGAACGCCGTTCACATGACGGGCGCCGAGAGCGGCGACGCGACCTGCGCCGGCGGCCAGTTCGGCTTCGCGCTCGCCGCGACCAGCGACGGCGCCCGCGGCTACGCGTTCACCCAGGTCAGCGCGGTCAACGGCTTCGTCTCCGCGCCGCTCGCCCTCGACTGGGTGCGCGACACCGCCGCCCCCGCCGCGCCGACGGTCGAGACCCCCGCGACCGACCCCTACTTCTCGGGCGAGTCGAGCTTCCTCCTCGGCGGCGCCTGCGAGGCCGGCGCCACGGTCGCGCTCACGCTCGGCGGCGCCCCCGCCGGGAGCGCCGTGTGCGCCGGTGACGGCACCTTCGTCGTCTCCCTCGGCGCCTCGAGCGACGGCACCTACGCCTACGACCTCGCGCAGACCGACGTCGCCGGCAACGCGTCCGGCGCGACCTCGTTCACCTGGGTGCGCGACACCTCGATCCCCGGCGCCCCCGCGGTCGTCTCGCCCGCGACCTCGCCGCACCACGGCGCCACCTCGCCGCTCGGCCTGACCGTCTCCTGCGAGGCCGGCGACACCGTCTACCTCCAGGGCGCCGACACGCAGACGCTCGACTGCGGCGGCGACGGGGAGGTCCTCTTCCAGCTCGCCGAGGACGTCGACGGGAGCTACGCCTACACCCTCGTCCAGGAGAACCCGAACAACGGCCGCCAGTCGTCGGTCGCCACGTTCACCTGGGTGTTCGACACGACGCCCCCCGACGAGGTCACCGTGACCTCGCCGCCGCAGAACCCGTACTTCTCGGGCGACGACACCATCACCATCGCCGGCGACTGCGAGACGGGCGCGCTCGTCGCGATGACCGGCTCCTCGACGCAGTCGGCGACGTGCGCCGCCGGGGCCTACGCGTTCCAGGTCACGAAGCTCTCGAACACGACCTACAACTTCAACCTCACGCAGACCGACAAGGCCGGCAACACCTCGCTCACGAAGCTCTTCCAGTGGGTCCGGGACAACACCATCCCGGCGACCCCGGTCATCACGAGCCCGGCGACGCCCTACTTCTCGAGCGGCTCGTCCGTGACGCTCTCCGGGACGTGCCAGCCCGACTTCACGCTGACCCTCGGCGGGGCCGCGACGCAGAGCGCGACCTGCTCGGCGGGCGGCACGTTCTCGCTCGTCGTGGCGGCCGCGACGGACGCGACGCGGGTGTACTCGCTGAAGCAGGTGAACCCGAACACGCTCCTCGAGTCGAGCGAGACCTCGTTCTCGTGGACGCGCGACACCGCCGCGCCCGCAGCGCCCGTCATCCGCGCGCCGTCGTCGAACCCCTACACCTCGGGCGACACGCTCTTCACGCTGAGCGGCGACTGCGAGACGGGCGCGACCGTGACGCTGTCGGGCGCGCAGAGCGGCACCTTCACGTGCGCCGCGAGCGCCTTCCGCTTCGACCTCAGCAAGAGCCAGAACGGCACCTACGACTACGCGCTCGCGCAGAAGGACAAGGCCAACAACACGTCGCCCACGACGACGTTCCGGTGGGTGCGCGACACGTCCGTGCCGGCGACGCCGGTGATCTCGTCGCCGAACCCGAACCCGACGACGACGAACACGAGCTCGCTCACCATCGCGGGCTCCTGCGCGGGCGCGAACACGGTGACGCTCTCGCTCGCCGGGAGCCCGGTCGCGACGACGACGTGCGCCGGCGGCGCGTTCTCGTTCGCGCAGTCGAAGTCCTCGGACGGCACCTACGCCTACGCCGTGAAGCAGACGAGCGCCTCGAGCATCGACTCCGCCTCGGTCGCCGTGACCTGGACGCGCGACACGTCGCCGCCCGCGGCGCCCACGCTCACCGCGGTGACGCCGACGTCGCCGGGCGCGAGCACCACGCCGAAGCTGACCGGGACGGTGCCCGCGGACGCGGTGACCGTGCAGATCTACAAGTCCGCGGCCTGCACGGGCGGCGTGGCCGCCACCGGGACGCCCGCGAACTTCACCGGCGGCGGCGTCGCCGTGAGCGTGAGCCCGGGCGCGACCTCGCTGTCCGTGAAGGTGCTCGATCTCGCCGGGAACGCGTCGCCCTGCTCGGCGACGAGCCTGTCGTACACGCAGCGCGCGGCGACGCTCGTGAAGGACATCAACGCCGACGGCACCGGGAGCTCCTCGCCGTCGTACTTCGGCGTCGTCGGCTCGAAGGTCTACTTCCGCGCCACCGACGGCGTCGTGGGCTACGAGCTCTGGGCGTCCGACGGCACGGCGGCCGGCACCTACATGGTGAAGGACATCAACCCGGCCGACAGCGGCTACCCGGCCTACATGACCGACTTCGGCGGGATCGCCTACTTCTACGCCGACGACGGCGAGCACGGCGCCGAGCTCTGGCGCTCGGACGGCACCGAGGACGGCACGTGGATGGTCGCCGACATCAACGAGGGGCCGTTCCCGTCGGCGCCGGCGAACTTCAAGGTCGTCGGCGGCACGCTCTACTTCACGGCGGACGACGGCGACCACGGGGTCGAGCTCTGGAAGACCGACGGCACCGAGGCCGGCACCGTGCTCGTGAAGGACATCGAGGCGGGGGCGCTCTCGAGCTCGCCGAACAACCTGACGGCGTTCGGCTCGAAGCTCGTGTTCCGCGCGACGACGGCCGCCAACGGGCTCGAGATGTACGCGACGACCGGCACGGCCGCGGGCACGACCATGTACGAGATCGACGCCGGCGTGGAGAGCTCGAACCCCGCGTACTTCACGCTCTGGAACGGCGCCGTCTACTTCCAGGGGACCGACACCGACAGCGACAACAACGTCGGCGCCGAGCTCTTCAAGTTCGACGGCAGCGCCGTGAGCCTCGTCCGCAACCTCTACGGCACGACCTCGAGCGGCGGCCCCGCATACCTCCTGCCGATGGGGAACAGGCTCTACTTCTACGCCCGCGTCTCGTCGACCATCTCCTACGAGCTCTACTACATCACCACGACCGACACGGCGCCGGTGCTCGTGAAGGACATCGAGCCGACCGCGTCGACCGGCGGCGTGCCGGTCTACCTGACCGCCATCAACACGACGAAGTTCGTGTTCCGCGCGCTGACCATCGCCGAGGGCTACGAGCCGTGGGTGAGCGACGGGACCGAGCTCGGCACGTTCATCTTGAAGGACACGAACCCGGGCGCGCTCGACAGCGGCATGTCGGCGCCGGTCGCCACGAACGGCAAGGCGTTCTGGGCGGGCACGACCGACGGCGACGTCGAGCTCTGGGAGACCGACGGCACCAAGGCCGGCACGATCCAGCGGAACCTGAACCCGGGGCTCCAGAGCTCGTCGCCCGGGACGCTCACGGTGTTCGGCAACAAGCTCGTGTTCGCGGCGACGACGGCGGCGGACGGGCGCGAGCCGTGGATCTACGACGCGTCGGGGCCGCACCTCCTGAAGGACCTCAACACGCAGCCCTCGTCGACCCCCGGGAGCTTCGTGCAGCTCGGCAGCAGCGTGCTCTTCGCGGCCGACGACGGCGCGCACGGGCGCGAGCTCTGGAAGACCGACGGCACGGCCGGCAACACCGCGCTCCTGAAGGACATCAACACCGCCGTCGCCGGCGCGAGCTCGAACCCGACGGGCTTCGTGGTGCTCGGGTCGTACGCGTACTTCCGCGCGGACGACGGCAGCCACGGCAACGAGCTCTGGCGCACCGACGGCACCGCGAGCGGCACGGTCCTCGTGACCGACGTCTGCCCGGGCAGCGACCCGAGCACGCCGAACTACCTGACGGTGCTCGGGAGCTACGTGTACTTCGCGGCGACCGACTGCGGCACCAACGGCAACGAGCTCTGGCGCGTGACCGGCACCGGCGGCGTGACGCTCGCCAAGAACATCTTCGCCACGGCGACGAAGAGCTCGAACCCGGTCGGCCTCGTGGCGATGGGCACGAAGCTCTACTTCCGCGCGAACGACGGGGCGACGGGCAACGAGCTCTACTCGTGGGATCCCGCGACCTCGACGCTCGCGAACATCGCCAACATGCGCGGCGGCAGCTCCTCGAACCCGGCGAACCTGACCGTGGTCGGCGGCAACAAGCTCTTCTTCACGACCAACGAGACGCTCGCGAACCCGGGCTACACCGGGGTCGAGCTCTACTACACCAACGGGACGGCCGGGAACTACGCCCTCATGGACATCTACCCGGGCACGGTCTCGAGCTCGCCCGGGAACCTGCGCGACCTCAACGGGACGCTCGTCTGCGCGGCGACCTCGCCGACGACCGGGCGGGAGCTCTTCAAGGTGACGTTCTCGGGGTCGACGCCGACCGCGTCGGTCGTGAGGGACATCCGCGCGGGCGCGACCAGCGCGACCCCGGGGCCCGGGCTCGTCCTAGGCACGAAGATGTACTTCGCGGCGGCCGACGACGCCGGCGGGAGCGAGCTCTGGGTCACCGACGGCAGCTCGGGCGGGACGACGCGCGTGAAGGACGGGCGCGCGGGCTCGGCCGGCTCGTACCCGGCGAACCTGCTCGCCATCGACGCGAGCACGCTGTTCCTGACCGCGAACGACGGCGTCAACGGCACCGAGCCGTGGCGCTCGAACCTGACCGCCGGCGGCACCTACCTCGTGCAGGACATCAACGTGGACGGGCCGAGCTGGGGCGGCGCCGGGTTCGTGCTGAACGGCGTCGTCATCTTCGCCGCCACCGACGGGCAGAACGGCGTCGAGCTCTGGAGGTACTGAGCGGGTCGGTCGCGGCCCGCCCGTGGCGGCGGCGGGCGCGCGGGTGTAGCGTCGTCCGCCATGACCAGCCCAGCACAGATCGTGATCCTCGGGGCGAGCGGCGACCTCACCCTCAAGAAGCTCATGCCCGCCCTCGTCGGCGCCGCGCGCGCCGGGAAGCGCGCGTTCTCCGTGGTCGGCGTGTCGCGCAGCGAGCTCGACGACGACGCCTTCCGCGCGCGCGTCGCGGACGCCCTCGACGACGACGCCCGCGCCGCGTTCGGCGACCTCGCGCCGCGCGTGCACTACCAGCCGGCCGACGTCTCGGACGAGGCGAGCCTCCGCGCGCTCTCGGAGCGCCTCGACGAGCTCGCCGGCGGCGAGGAGGTCGGGCGCCTCTTCTACCTCGCGCTCAAGCCCGAGCTCTTCGCGCCGGCCGTGTCCGCCCTGTCCGACGTCGGGCTCCTGCCGCGCGGCTGCGGGCGCGAGGGGGCCTTCCGGCGCCTCGTCATCGAGAAGCCCTTCGGGAGCGACCTCGCGAGCGCGCGGCGGCTCAACGCGGAACTCCACGCCCTGCTCGACGAGGATCAGATCTTCCGCATCGATCATTACCTCGGTAAGGAGACCGTGCAGAACCTGCTCGGCTTCCGCTTCCACAACGCGATCTTCGAGCCGCTCTGGAGCCGGCACCACGTCGAGCTCGTGCAGATCACGGTCGCCGAGGACATCGCCGTCGAGAAGGGGCGCGCCGCCTTCTACGACGGCACGGGCGCCGTCCGCGACGTCGTGCAGAACCACATGCTGCAGGTGCTCGCCCTCGTCGCGATGGAGCCCCCCGTGTCGCTCGCGCCGGAGGCCATCCGCGACCAGAAGGTGCAGGTGCTGCGGGCCCTCCGCGCGCCCGACCGCGAGGACATCCTGCGGCACAGCGTCCGCGGCCAGTACACCGCCGGCGAGGTCGGCGGGCGCGAGGCCCGCGCCTACCTCGACGAGGAGGGCGTCCCCGAGGGGTCGACCACCGAGACGTACGCCGCCGTGCGCGCGAGCATCGACACGTGGCGCTGGAGCGGCGTGCCGTTCCTGCTGCGGCACGGCAAGCGCCTCCGGAAGAAGTACACCGAGGTGCAGGTGCAGTTCCGGACGCCGCCGCTCCAGCTCTTCAACCGGCCCGAGGGGATGGACGACGCCGAGTTCTCGCGGCGCCTGCGCGACGGGAGCCTCTGCCAGATCCGCCCCAACGTGCTCACGCTCAGCATCCAGCCGCGCGAGGCCATCAGCCTGTCGTTCGGCGTGAAGCGCCCGGGCGCCGCGATGGTCATGTCGCCCGCGCGCCTCGACTTCGACTACCGCGACGCCTTCGACGCGAAGTCGGCGCCGGCCTACGAGCGGCTCATCCTCGACGCGCTCGCCGGCGACGCGACCCTCTTCCTGCGCGCCGACGAGATCGAGGCGAGCTGGGCCTTCGCGGACGCGCTCCTCGACGGCTGGGCGGCGGCGGACGCGCCGCTCGCGCCGTACCCGGCCGGCAGCGACGGCCCCGACGCGGCCGACGCGCTCTTCGAGGGCTGCGAGGGGGGCTGGTCGCGCGGCTGACCCGGACGCTGGCGGTTGGCCCGCTCCTTGCTCTGGCTCCGGCCACACCGAGCGAGGAGCGAGTCGATGTCCGAGGCGAAGAGGATCGCCACGTCCAGCCGCCTGCGCCCGCCGCGCGCGCCGAGCGACCCGCCGGCCAGCGGGGCGCCCGCGCCGCCACGGCCGACGCCGCCCGGCCCGCCGCCCGTCTGGCCGGGGCTCGTGCCGCTCGCGGCGCTGTCCTTCGTGCTCCTCTGGCTCGCCGCGGGCGCGGTCGTGACGCTCCCGGCGGCGGCGCTCGGCTGGGTGTCCCTGACGGCGCTCCACCTCGCGCTGCTCTCGGTCGCGGCCACCGCGACCCTCGTCCCGGGACTCGACCGGCGCGCGGCCCTCGCCGTCGCCGGCGGCGCCGCGGCCTGCATCCCCACCCTCGCCCTCGCCGCGGACGCAGCCGGCGTGGCCGTCGTCTCGACCGAGACCGCGCTCCTCCTCGCCGCCACCTCGCTCGTCGCGGCCGGGCTCGGCTTCCTCGGGCGCGTCGCGCAGGGGGAGCCCGCGCCGATCGTGACCACCGTCGAGGCCGCTCCCGAGGCGGCTCCCGAGGCCGCCGCGCCGCGTCGCGCCGGCGCCGGGCAGTACGCGCTGCAGCGCCGCATCGGCGTCGGCGGCATGGGCGAGGTCTGGCTCGCCGAGCACGACACCCTCGCGCGCCCGGCGGCGCTCAAGCTCGTCCGCCGCGAGCGCCTGATGAACGCCGAGCACGAGGCCGAGGCGCTCGAGCGCTTCGCGCAGGAGGCGCGCGTCACGGCGCGCCTGACGTCGCCGCACACGGTCGAGCTCTACGACTTCGGCGTCGCCGAGGACGGGCAGGTCTACTACGCGATGGAGCTCCTCGAGGGGCTCACGGTGCGGGCGCTCGTCGAGCGCCACGGCGCGCTGCCCGAGGCGCGCGCGGCCTTCCTCCTGCGCCAGGCGTGTCACTCGCTCGTCGAGGCCCACGACGCGGGGCTCGTGCACCGCGATCTCAAGCCGGAGAACCTGTTCGTCGCGCGCCGCGGGCGCGACGCGGACTTCCTGAAGGTGCTCGACTTCGGGCTCGTGAAGGAGCTCGCGCTCCCGGGCGGACGGCGGCACCTCACGGTCGCGGGCGCGACGCCCGGCACCCCCGGCTTCATGGCGCCCGAGCAGATCCTCGCCGCGGCGACGGTCGATCAGCGCGCCGACGTCTACGCCCTCGCGTGCTGCGCCTTCTACATGGTCGCCGGCACGCCCGTCTTCGAGGGCTCGGCCGACGCGCAGCTCCGCTTCGCGCACACGGAGGTCGCGCCGGAGACGCTCTCCGCGCGCGCGGGCCGCGCCGTCCACGCGGGCTTCGAGGCGCTCGTCATGGCGGCGCTCGCCAAGGATCCGGCGGCGCGCCCGACGATGGAGGCGCTCGACGACGGGCTCGCGGCGCTCGACTTCCAGCCCCCGTGGAGCCAGGCTAGGGCGCGGGCCTGGTGGGCCACGGCGCGCCGGGACGACAAGAAGACGCGGTCGCTCCGGGTGGACGCGCGGAGGCCGACCGACGGAGGGTGACGCATGGAAGAGGCAGCGCCGGTCGCGGTGATCGTCACGGAGGACCCCGTCGGGCGCGGCGCGCGCTGGCTCGCCGACGCGCTCGCGGACGCCGACCGGGCGCGGGGCGGGGCGGGCGCGCGGCTCGGGATCCCGGGTGGGTCGGCGCTCATGGTCGCGGTGGCGGCGCGCGGGCTCGTCGCGGACGACGTCTGGGGGCGCGTGAGGCTCGTCTACGTCGACGAGCGCGACGTCGCCGCGGCCGACCCCGACTCGAACCACGGCGCCGCCGAGCGGGCGGGGCTCTTCGCGCGCGGCGCGCCGGCGCTCGTGCTGCGGCTCGTCCTCGACGGCGAGGCGGTCGACGACGCCCTCGCGCGCGTCCGCGCCGCCTGGGAGGCCGACCTCGAGGGTGGGCTCGACGTGACGCTCCTCGGGATGGGGCCGGACGGGCACATCGCGTCGCTCTTCCCGGACCGCCCCGCGCCGTCCGGGACAGCGGCGTTCGTCCCGGACTCGCCGAAGCCCCCGCCGGAGCGCTTCACGCTCACCCGGTCCGCGCTCGCGACGGCGCCGCGGGCGCTGCTCGTGGCGACGGGGGAGGCGAAGCGCGAGGCCCTCGCCGAGCTGGTCGCCGGGCGCGGCGACTCGCCGGCGCGCGGGCTGCCGGGGCTCGTGGTGGTGACGGACCTGACGCTCTGACCTCTCAGCGCCGCTCGAGGGCGGCGACGAGCTCCTTCACGCGCTCGAAGTCGGCCCACTTGCGGAGGAAGTAGGCGGCGCCGGCCTCGCGGCAGGCGGCCTCGAGCTCGGGGCTCGCCTCGTTGGTGAGGACCACGATGACGCAGCCGTCGCAGGTGTCGCGGACGCGCGCGATGACGTCGTTGCCGACGGCGCCGAGGGCTGGCGCGTCGAGGATCACGCAGGCGGGGCCGAACTCGTCGATGCTGCGGAGGATCTCCGCCGTGCCGCCGCCGCACTCGAAGGCGTGGACGTGCGGGAGCTCGCCGAGCAGCGCGACCATCCGGGACCGGGTGATGTCCGACTCGTCAGCGACCAGCACGTCGAGATGCAGCTGGGGATGACCTGACATGCCAACCATTATAGGGGGGCGACGAGGCCGATGGTATCGGCGTCTCCCCCATAGGCGTGTCGGGCCGGGCCCTACACTGGAGGGCGCTCCAGCGTCGGCGCCGCGCCGTCGTCACTCGACGAGGCCGTGCCTGAGCGCGTAGCGGGCGATGTCGACGTGGCTCGTGAGGCCGGTCTTGTCGCGGATCCGCGCGAGGTAGGTGGACACGGTCTTGTCGCTGATGCCGAGCGCCGCGCCGGCCTCCTTCACGGAGCGCCCGACGCCGATGAGGCGCATGACCTCGAGCTCGCGCGGCGAGAGGGCGTCGTGGGGAGATGTCTGCGGGGGCGCGCGCAGGGCGGCCGCGACCTCCGCGGACGTCTCGGGGTGGAGCCACGTGCCGCCGTCGATGACGATCCGCATCGCGTCGACGAGCTCGTCCGCGTCGCGGTGCTTGTGGACCACGCCGGAGGCGCCGGCGCGCATCGTCTCGAGCACGATGTCGAGCTCGTCGAGCGCCGTGACGACGAGCACCGGCACCGCCGGGGCGACCTCGCGCAGGGTCGCGACGAGCTCGACGACGCGCGGGCCGGGCATGCGCACGTCGACCACGGCGAGGTCGAAGGGGGCCTCGGCGAGGCGGGCGACGGCGGCGTGGCCGTCGGCGACCTCGACCGTGTCGACGCCGGCGTCGGCGAACGCCTCGGCGGCGAGCTCTCGCAGCCCGCGGCGCGCCACGGCGTGGTCGTCGGCGATGAGCACGCGGATCACGGCGCCGTCTGCTCCTCGTCGGGCCCGGCGTCGGCGCGCGGGATGACGACGGTCGCGGCGGTGCCGCCGCCCGCGGCCATGGCGAAGGTGACGCTCCCGCCGAGCTCGCCGGCGCGCTCGCGGGCCCCGAGGAGGCCGAGGCCGCCCTCGAGGACCGACGGGAGCCCGACCCCGTCGTCCTCGACGCGCAGGACCCAGCTGTCGGCCCGCGCCTCGAGGCGCACGGCGACCCGAGAGGCCTCGGCGTGGCGCGCGACGTTGGTCATGAGCTCCTGGAAGATCCGGAAGAGCGCCGTCGACACGCGCTCCGGCGGGTCGGCCTCGGAGGCGACGTGGACGTCCCCGCGGAGCCCGGTGCGCGCCGCGAATCGCCGCGTCTCGTCGCGGAGGGCGGCCGGGAGCCCGAGGGCGTCGAGGACGCCGGGACGGAGCTCGGTCGCGATGCGCTGCACCGCGCCGACCGCGGCGTCGACGAGGCTCTGGGCGTCACCGAGGCGGCGGTGCAGCGCCTCGGCCGTCGTCACGCCGTCGTCGAGGTGGCGGTCGAGCCAGCGGAGGTCCATCTTGACCCCCGTCATGAGCTGGCCGAGCCCGTCGTGGACGGCGCGCGAGAGGCTCGTGCGCTCCTCCTCGCGGACGGCGTTCATGCGGGCGCTGAGCGCGCGCATCTGGCGGTTGCTCTCCTCGAGCTCGGCGTTGCGGCGGCGGAGCTCGAGGTCGCGGCTCCGGAGCTCGCCGACGTCGCGCGCGATGGCCGCGACGCCGTAGACGTGGCCGCGATCGTCGCGCAGCGGGAAGAGGTGGAGCGAGACGTGGACGACGTCGCCGCCGCGGTGGAGGCGATCGACCTCGACGGGGCCTGCGTCCTCGCCCGCGAAGGCGGCGCGGACGGCGGCGGTCTGGGCGCGGGCGCCGGCGTCGTCGCGGGCGCGGCAGACGTCCGCGATGGGGCGGCCGATCGCGTCCTCGTGGGTCCACCCGAAGAGCTGCGTCGCGCCTCGGCTCCAGCTCGTGACCCGCCCCGCGGCGTCGATGGCGACGAAGCCGTCCCGCGAGGCCTCCACGATGGCGGCGAGCCGCGTCTCGGCCGCGCGGGCGGCGCCGCTGGCCGTTCGCTCGCGGACGCGGGCGACGGCGTGGCCGATGGCCCGGCGGAGGCTCTCGGCGGTCACCGTGCGCTTCGTGAGGTAGTCCTGGGCGCCCGCGCCGAGGCAGGCCATCGCGAGGTCGTCGTCGCTGAGCCCGGTCAGGACGACGATGGCGACGTCGTCGCGCGCGGCGCGCAGCAGCTCGACGCACTCGACGCCGAAGGCGTCGGGCAGCGCGAGGTCGAGGAGCACGACGGGCGCCTCG
Organism: Deltaproteobacteria bacterium; assembly: GCA_020632715.1. GTDB lineage: Bacteria > Myxococcota_A > UBA9042 > PHBI01 > PHBI01 > JACKFA01. The sequence goes on along the minus strand of JACKFA010000005.1, from coordinate 562,481 downwards.
TCCCCGTCGAGCGCGGCGAGCGCGTCGGCGAGCGTCCCGGCGACGCGGACCCGGGGCGGGGCCGGCGCAGGCAGGCGCGCGACGTGGGCGCGGATCAGCGCGACGTCGTCGGGGTCGTCCTCGACGAGGAGGAGCTCTGGCAGGTGCCGGGGGAGCGGGCTCACTTCCGGCGGCGCTGCGGTAGCTTGGGCATGGGAGTCACCTCGCGCGTGCGCCGGGCGGGCTGGTGCCCCGGCGCTCGAACACGTCGGAGGACTATACGCGCCGTTCCGGTTTCACGCGAGCCCCCGGACCGCTCGGGACCGCCCGCGTCCGCCCGGGGGGCGCCGAGGTCAGCGCTCCCAGCGCTCGAAGCGGTACCGGATCCCGCCGTGCTCGAGCTCGCCGGTCGTGACGGCGAGGGCGAAGTCGGCGGGGAGGGCGGGGACGAACGTGTCGCAGTCGAAGTCGCCGGCGACGCGGGTCACGACGACGGCGCGGCAGTCGGGGCGCGCGAGGGCCTGGCGGTAGATCTGCCCGCCGCCGACGACCCAGAGGCGCACGAAGCCCTCCGCGGCGCGGACGGCGGCGTCGAAGTCGGGCACGATCCGCACGCCGGGCGGGGCGTCGACGGTGCTGCCGCGCGACATGACGATGTTGAAGCGGTTCTTGAGCGGCCGGTAGCGCGGGGCGATGGAGTCCCAGGTGCGGCGCCCCATGACGACGGCGTTCTGCCCGCCGCCGGTGGTGAGCACGCGGAAGTGGCGGATGTCCGGCGGGAGGTACCAGGGGACGTCGCCGGCGCGGCCGATGCCGCCGCGGTCGTCGGCGGCCCAGATCGGGACGATGCCGCCGTCGGGGCGATCGAGGCCCTCCCCGACGAGCCGGCTCGCGGCGTCGGCGGCCGCGTCGAACCGGGACCGGTCGCCGCCGCCCGTCACACCGCGACCTCGAAGCGGATGAAGGGGTGCGGATCGTAGCCGACGAGCTCGATGTCGCTCGCGACGACGTCGTCGACGGGCTTCCCGGCCGGCAGGCGCAGGGTCGGGAGGGGGCGCGGCTCGCGGCGGAGCTGCTCCTCGAGGCCCGCGACGTGGTTCGCGTACACGTGGGCGTCGCCGAGGACGTGCACGAAGAAGCGCGGGGTGAGGCCGCACTCGTTGGCGACGAGGGCGAGGAGGAGGCTGTAGCTCGCGATGTTGAAGGGGACGCCGAGCGCGAGGTCGGCGGAGCGCTGGTAGAGCTGGCAGTCGAGGTGCTCGCCGCCGGCGACGTAGAACTGGAAGAAGGCGTGGCACGGCGGCAGCGCCATCGCCGGGAGATCGGCCACGTTCCAGGCGTTGACGATGATGCGCCGCGAGTCGGGGTTGGTCTTGATGGTCTCGATGGCGGCGGCGATCTGGTCGACGCCGGTGCCGCGCGGGGCCCCGACGGGGGCGCCCCAGTTGCGCCACTGGTGGCCGTAGATGGGGCCGAGACCGCCGTCCTCGCCCGCCCAGGCGTCCCAGATCTTGCTGTCGAGGCCGTCGTGGATGTTCGTGCCGCCGCGCAGGAACCAGAGCAGCTCGTTCACGACGGAGCGCCAGATCACCTTCTTCGTGGTGACGAGCGGGAAGCCCTCGCGGAGGTCGTAGCGCGCCTGGAGCCCGAAGAGGCTGAGCGTGCCCGTGCCCGTGCGGTCGGTCTTGGGCTCGCCGTGCGCGAGCACGTGCCGCACGATGTCGAGGTAGGGCTTCATCGTCTCGATCCGCTCCTCGCGGGCGGCGTGGCGCCGCCTCGCCGATCCGCGCGCGTCTCCCGCGCGCCGTCGCCGGATCTGACCACAGCGATCGCGTCGCTGTCCACCGCTTCCGGAGCCGGTCCGGCTGCCGCGCGGGCCGACATCGAGCTTGGTACCGGCTCCCCGATCTGCTACATCGCGAGCCCCACACGAGAACACCGATCCCGCGGCGCGTCGGGCGGCGCTGCGTCAGGACGAGCCCATGAGCGCTAGGCATGACGACCCGCCGCAGACGCCGCGCTGGCGCGCGCTGCTCGCCGCGTTCGCCGCGCGCGTCGGCGAGCACGGCTTCGATCTGTGCGCCGCCGGCAGCGTGGCCTGGTATCAGCGCCGCGTCGCCGCCGAGCACGCGCTGCCCGACCTCGGGCGCGACGACGCCCTGGTCATCGTCGTCGGCAACAGCCGCGCGCTCTGGGAGCGGTTCACCGCGGCCTACCGCGGCTCGGAGCGCCTCCGCGCGACGCGCGACCCGCTCGACACCTGGACGGCCGACGTCGTCACGACGGCCGCGCGCGAGGCGCTCGGCGACGTCCGCTGGGAGGTGCGCTACCCGTGGGAGGCGCCGCCGCGCCGCGTCGCGTTCCAGCGCCTCGCGGACGCCGTCGGGCTCGCGCAGCTCGGCCCCGTCTACTGCGTGCACGCCGAGCACGGGCCGTGGATCGCGCTCCGCGCGGCGCTCGTCGTCGACGTGCCCGGGCCGGAGGCCCTCGGCCCGGTCGAGCGGCCCTGCGAGGGCTGCGCCGAGCGCCCCTGCGAGCCGGCGCTGCGCGAGGCGACGGCGGCGGCCCAGGAGGCGGCCGACCTGCGGCCGTGGCTGCGGGTCCGGGACGCCTGCCCGCGCGGGCGCGATTCGCGGTATGGTGACGACCAGATCCGTTACCACTACACCCGCGACCGCGGAGCGCTCGACCTGCCATGAGGCCCCTGCGCATCGTCAACGTGAACACCTGGATCGGCTCGCTCGTGCGCGGGCTGACCGGGGTCGTCTCGATCGAGCCCGAGGGGCACAAGCGCAAGCGCTACGAGGCGCTCCTCGCCGAGCTGCGCGCGCGCGATCCGGACGTCGTGACCCTCCAGGAGTGCCTGCCGCTCCCGACCTTCGTGAGCGACCTCGCCAGGGACCTCGGCTACGACTGCCTCTGGCGCGTGTCGAACAGCGGCATGCGCGTCCTCGGCGCCGGGCTCCCGTGGGGGATCGGCCGCGGCGAGGGGGTGGCGATCCTCGCGCGGCGCGACGTGGGGCTCACGAGCCTCGGGACGCTGCGCCTGAGCGGCAGCGGCTTCGTCACGAACTGGGCGGCGTTCCAGTGGGGGCCCGTGCGGTACGCGCTCGCCGGGCGCGTGACGATCGACGGGCAGCCGGTCGTCGTGGCCTGCGCCCACGTCCGCTACGGCTTCCCGAACCAGCGCGCGTTCGACGTCGCGTGGGAGACGCTCGCCGTGAACGGGGTGGTGGACACGCCGCAGCCGCCTGCGTCGATCGTGAAGATGACCCACAAGAACCGCGCGGAGCGCGACGTGGAGCTCGACCGGCTCCAGCGGTGGCTGCGCGAGCTGCAGGCCCGGGAGGGGGCGCCGCTCGTGCTCGGGGCGGACCTGAACCTCGACCCGGACACCCCCGAGGTGCGGCGCTTCACGAACCAGATGCGCTTCGCGAACGCGCTGCCGGCGGTGCAGCCGGACGCGCGGACGTGGGACCCCGACAAGAACCCGAACGTCGGCTACGGCACGATCCACCACTGGCCTGACGGCGCGCCGAAGCCGCTCGTGCTGAAGCTGATGGCCTACCTCGACAGCGTGCCGCAGTGCCCGGACCACGTGATGCTGTCGGAGGACCTCGAGCTCGTCGCCGCGGGGATCGCCTGCGGCGAGGCGCACGACGGCGTCTTCGCGTCGGATCACTACGGGATCTGGGCGGAGATGAAGGTCGCGGCCGGGGCGGGGAGGCCGGCCGCGCGGAGCCCTCAGGGTGAGGTGCTCCAGACGTAGGCCAGGGTGCGGTAGCGCAGGGTGACCGCGCCGTCGAGGGCGTGGGCGTCGAAGACCTCGTCGAGGGCGCGATCGAAGGCCGCGTGGTCGCGGACGCCGTGGGCCACGTAGGAGCTCGACCAGGCGCGGGCGTGGGCGCCGTCGCGATCGAGGTGCTGGGCGTGGGGGAAGACGAGCCGCTCGCCGCCCGGGCGGAGGCGCGCGAGGGCGTCGATCGTGACGTTCGCGAGCTCGCCGGGGCCCCGGCGCCCGACGAAGCGGCCGAGGAGGGCCTCGTACGCCGCCGCGAAGCCGCCCGCCTCCTCGGCGCGGACGTTCCAGATGGCCGCGGCGGGGGCGCGCGCGATCGCGACACGGTCGATCTCGGCCACGGTCGCTGGCAGATCGAACCAGTGGAACGCCTGGGCGCCGACGACGAGGTCGGCGCTGGCGACGGCGAGGCCGGTCGACTCGGCCTGTCCGGCGTGGTACCGCGGGCCGCCGCCGGCGCGCTCGGCGGCGAGGCGCATCGCGGCGTTCGGCTCGACGCCGATGACGTCGAGGCCGGCCGCCGCGAGCTGGCGCGACAGGATCCCGGTGCCGGAGCCGAGGTCGACGGCGCGGCGCCAGGGGGCGCGGGCGACGAGGGCGGCGATGAGCGCGTCGGGATAGTCGGGCCGCGCGCGCTCGTAGTCGCCGACGGTCGCCGTGAAGCGTTCGCGGGAGTCCATGCGCGCGGTATAGCCCGAGCGAGGGCCTCGCGACAGGGTGATCAGCCCTCGAGGCGCGCGACGATGGCGGCGAGGGACGCGCGGAGGTCGGCGGCGCGGGCGTCGCCGAGGTCTCGCGCGAGCTCGCGCTCGAGGTCCTCGAGGATCGAGAGGCCGGTGAAGAGGCCGTCCTCGCCGGCGGCCGAGAAGCGGACGCGCTTCGCGCGGCGGTCGTCGGGATCGGGGACGAGCTCGAGCACGCCGAGGGCGACGAGGTCGCCGACGAGCTCGCCGACGGCCTGACGGGTGACGCCGAGGCGGCGCGCGAGCTCGGACTGGCGGATCCCCTCGAAGGGGATGTGGGGGGCGAGGGCGAGGTGGGCCGGGCGCAGGCCGGGGGCGGCGAGGGCCGCGCGGGCGCGGTCGACGGCGCGCTCGTTCAGGAGGCGCGCGGCCTTGAGCAGGAGCTGCGCGAAGCTCGCGCGCTTGCGCGCCTCGAGGGCGTCGCGGCGGTCGGGATCCATGGCGGGATCGTCGCAGGCCGGGCCTCGATTGTAAAGCGTGCTTGACAAAAGACCTCGCCCGACGAATTGTCAAGCGAGCTTGACGATGGGAGGACGCGATGATTGTGCCGGCGCAGATCGCCGACGGGCTCTGGGAGGCGCGCTACGAGACGCCGATGATGGGCGCGCGGATGCCGTGCCGCGCCACCGTCGCGCGGGGCGCGGACGGCGCGCTCGTGCTCTACGGCGCGCCACCGCTCGACGACGCCGTCGCGGCCGCGATCGGCGCCCTCGGGCCGGTCGCCGCGATCGTCGCGCCGAACACCTTCCACCACCTGCACCTCGCCGACGCCGCGCGGCGTTGGCCGGGCGCGCGCCTCGTCGGGCCGCCGGGGCTCGCGCGGAAGCGGCCGGATCTGAGCTTCGACGCCGTGGCCGACGCCCCCGCGGCCCCGCTCGGCGACGGCCTCGAGGTGGCCGCGATCCTCGCCGGGCCGAAGCTCCACGAGCTCGCGGTCTTCCACCGGCCGTCGCGCTCGCTCCTCGTGGCCGACCTCGTCTTCAACGTCGCGGAGCCCGTGACGCGCCTCACGGGGCTCATCCTGCGCACGACGGGGGTCCGCCGCGGGCTCGCGTGCTCGCGGCTCTGGCGCGCGTGGACGAAGGACCGCGCCGCCCACGACGCGGCGATCGCGCGGATCGCCGAGTGGCCGTTCACCCGCGTCGTGCCGGCCCACGGCGCGGTGCTCGAGGCGGACGACGCGCCGGCGCGCCTGCTCGCGGCGATCGCGAAGCGCATGGGACCGGTCGCGGGCGTGGCCCCGTGAGAGCGCCGGTCGTCAGCCGCCCGCGGCGCCGCGGAGCGCGCTGACGACGGCGCCCGCGGAGTCGAGGCCGCACGACGGTGGACGCTGAGGGCGACGAACCCGTCGGCGCCCTGCGACGCGGCGATCTGGCCTCGGGCCATGCGGTCCTCTCCCTCGTCTCGGCCGGCCGCGTCGACGCCTCCGCGCCGCGCCCGATCAGCGCGCCTCGAAGCCGAGGCTCGTGACCTGCCACGCGCCGCCGGCGTCCTTGAGCCCCACGTCCAGCTTGAAGAAGCGGCCCTCGTAGCCCCAGCTGACGGCGCCCGACTTGCCGGGGGCGCTCAGATCGAGCATCGGCAGCGGCCTCTCCGCGTCGGCGCGGCAGCTGACGACGGTGTCGAGGACGGGGTCCTCGCAGCTCACCTTGCCCGCGGGATCGCCGCAGAGCTTCACGATCGCGTCGCGGAGCGGCAGCCAGCCGGCGCCACCGCACGGGGTGACGGCGGAGAGCTGCGCGCCGGGCGCCGCGGCGAGGTCGTCGGCGGAGCCCCGCTGGCCGGTGATCGCGACCTCGCTCAGGGCGACGTGGTTCCAGCGCTCCCCGAGCTCGACCTGACGGATCACCATCGTGACCGAGCGCGTGGCGTGGGCGCGCGCGAGGAAGACGCGGCGCGGGTCGCGGCGGCTCGGGTCGAGGCGGATCACCTCGGCCTGGCCGTCGTCGAAGAGCACCCAGGCCGTCCGGACGCGCCCGAGCGCGGCGGCCTCGTCGCCGCCCTCGACGCCGTTCGCGATCACGAGGCCGTCGACGCGCGAGGGGGCGGCGAGATCGAAGCGGATCCAGGCGAAGCGCGGCGATCGTCCCCCGGGTGACCAGGAGGTCGCGAGATCGCCGTCCGCGAGGCTCGTCGGGCTGCCGCTGCGCGTGCTCGACGCGACGACCCGGGCGACGGGGAGCGCGTCGGGGCTCGCGCCGGGTCCGGCGAGCGCGTCCGGCGCGGTCACGACGAGGGCTGCGAGGGCGGCGAGGAGCGAGGCGGCGGAGGGTTTCGACATCGTGCTTCCTGGGCGGAGTGGGGACCTTGGGTCTACGCACGGAAGACGGTCGACATCGGATCGATCTCAAGGAATCCAGGTTTCGTCTCGTGGATAGTGGCGAGGATTCCGCTCCCGACGTTATGATTCCCGGGTACGGATGCAGTCGCGGGCGGTCGGTGACAGTCGTCGGGTTTCCGCGGCATGCTGTTCTGGTAGAACTGAGACTCCGCCGCACGCTAGCTGGTCTACTCGGGAACCCCACGGCGAGGCCCATCCCGCGCCCGCGAGGACTGCAACATGGTAACGAGGAAGAATTCGGACGGTGGCGCCAACGGCAAGAAGGGAGGCGCCCGGCGTCCGAAGTCGAAGTCGAAGGTCGCGACGTCACCGATGCCGCACGCGCCCGGGAACGTCGAGGTCGACGACGACGACGACGACGACGAGAAGACCGCGTTCATGCCCGCCGGCGACGACGCGGGCGCCGGCGACGACACGGTCGCGGAGGGCTTCAAGTTCGATCTCGACGCGCTGATGAAGCGCCCCGGCCAGCCGGCCGGCGAGAAGCCGTTCGTGCCGGGCGACGCGCCCCCGATCCCGGCGGCGTCCGCGCCGGAGCTGCCCGACGACGACGACGAGAAGACCTCGTTCCTGCCGTCGGACGCGCCCGCGCCCGCGGCGAGCGCCGCGAGCGAGCTCCCGTCGATCATGATCGCGGAGGACGACGACGACGGCGAGAAGACCTCGTTCCTTCCGGACGCGATGCCCCCCGCGTCGGCGCTCGCGCCGAGCGCCGGGGCCACCCCCGACGACGGCGACGACGACGAGAAGACCTCGTTCCTGCCGACGGACGCGCCGCCGGCCCCGCCCGTGCCGACCGACCGCGCGGCGGAGACGATCCCGCTCGGGGGCGCCGCCGCGGCCGCCGACGATGACGACGACGGCGACAAGACCTCGTTCCTCCCCGCCGAGGACGCAGGCGCGCAGCCCGTCCGCGAGCCGACCCAGCCCTTCAAGCAGCCGGGCGCCGAGGCCGCCGCGGAGGAGGAGCCCGCGCCCGACGACGCGACCGTGATGTTCACGGGCGACGATCCGAAGGCGCCGGCCGGCGCGAAGGCCGCGGCGCCGGCGTCGCCGAAGACCGGGCCGACCCGGCAGCAGACGCCGCCACCGCCGCCGAAGGCGCCGAGCAACGACTCGCACACCGGGATCACGGGCGGGACCGGGGTCACCGGCGTCACGGGCGACACGCGCCGCCCGACGGGCACCGGCCACTCGATCTCGGCCTGGACGAACCACGGCTCGTCGACCGACACGGGCGTCAGCCAGCCGACCGGTGTCGTCACCGGGAAGCCGGCGGAAGGCGCGATCATCAACCAGTACGAGCTCATCCGCCTGCTCGGCGAGGGCGGCATGGGCGCCGTCTTCCTCGCGCGCGACGTGCGCCTCGGTCGCCGCGTGGCGATCAAGTTCCTGCACGCGCAGAACCCGGAGCTCACCGAGCGCTTCGTGATCGAGGCGCGCGCGACGGCGCGCGTCGAGCACGAGAACATCGTGTCGATCTACGAGGTCGGCGAGTGGGGCGGGAGCCCCTACATGGTGCTCCAGTTCCTGCAGGGGCAGGAGCTCACGAAGGTCATCCCGCGCGGCAAGGCCATGCCGGTGCCGCGCGTCGTGGAGCTCATGACCCCCGTCCTGCGCGCCCTCGACTGCGCGCACGGCGAGGGCATCGTCCACCGCGACCTGAAGCCCGACAACATCTTCATCACCGACACGGGCGTCACGAAGGTCCTCGACTTCGGCATCGCGAAGGTCGTCCAGGGCGACGACAAGACCAGCGACGGCGAGGGCCCCGTCAACGTGGCCGAGCTCAAGGAGGTCGGCAACACGAGCCTCACGCGGCACGGCTCGCTCATGGGCACGATGCCGTACATGTCGCCCGAGCAGTGGGGCAACGGCGTCGCGATCGACCACACGACGGACATCTGGGCCGTCGGCATCATGATGTACAAGATGCTGTCCGGGAAGCACCCGCTCTACCCCCTGAAGGGGACGGAGCTGATGGTGACCGGCTTCGTCGACGAGCCGATGCCGAGCCTCCGCGAGCACGCGCCGGACCTCCCGGACGAGCTCGTCAAGGTCATCGACAAGTCGCTCGCGAAGGTGAAGAGCGAGCGCTGGCAGAGCGCCCTCGCGCTCCTCCGCGCCCTCGAGCCGTTCCAGCCTGGTCGCTACACGACCAGCAAGGCCGTCAACATCGAGGAGAGCCCGTACGCCGGCCTCGCGGCGTTCCAGGAGCAGGACGCGAACCGCTTCTTCGGGCGCAACCGCGAGATCGCGGCGATGAGCCAGCGGCTCCGTGAGTGCCCGCTCATGGCGGTCGTCGGGTCGTCGGGCGTCGGGAAGTCGTCGTTCGTGCGCGCGGGCGTGGTGCCGGCGCTCAAGAACAGCGGCGAGGCCTGGGACATCAGCGTGGTGCGCCCCGGGCGCGCGCCGCTCATGGCCCTCGCCGGGCTCCTGCAGCAGATCGGCACCGACGCGAACAGCGCGACGAACCTGAACCTCGGCGACGAGATCGAGCAGCAGAAGAAGCGCGCCGAGCGCCTCCGCGAGGAGCCCGGCTACTTCGGCCAGATGCTGCGGAAGCACGCGCGGCGCGAGAAGAAGAAGATCCTCCTCTTCGTGGACCAGTTCGAGGAGCTCTACACGCTCGTCGACGACGTCGACGAGCGCCTCGCGTTCACCTCGTGCCTCTCGGCGGCCGCCGACGATCCGACCTCGCCGATGCGCGTCGTCGTGTCGATCCGCTCGGACTTCCTCGACCGCTGCGTCGAGGACGTGCACTTCATGAACGAGCTCAGCCAGGGGCTCTTCTTCATGACGGCGCCGACGCGCGACGGCATGCGCGACTCCCTCGTGCTGCCGGCGGAGATGGCGGGCTACAAGTTCGAGTCCGACAAGATCGTCGACGACATGCTCGACCACCTGTCGCACACGAGCGGCGCCCTCCCGCTCCTCCAGTTCACGGCGGACAAGCTCTGGAGCGAGCGCGATCCGGGCCGGAAGATGCTCACGTCGGCGGCGTACCAGTCGCTCGGCGGCGTCGGCGGCGCCCTCGCGTCGCACGCCGACAGCGTGCTCGCGCAGATCCCGCAGGATCAGCTGAAGCTCATCCGGGCGCTCTTCATGCGCCTCGTGACGCCCGAGCGCACGCGCGCCATCGTGGCGATGGACGACCTCCGGCAGACCCTCGGCGACCCCGCCGACGTGCAGCGGCTCATCGACCAGCTCGTCGCCGCGCGCCTCCTCGTCGTGCAGACGGGCGGCGGCGGGTCGGGCGCGACCGTCGAGATCGTGCACGAGTCGCTCATCCACGGCTGGCCGCAGCTCCGGCGCTGGATCGAGGAGGGCCAGGAGGACGCGGCCTTCCTCGAGCAGCTCCGCAACGCGGCGCGCCAGTGGGACACCAAGAAGCGCGACTCGGGTCTCCTCTGGCGCGGCGAGATGGCCGAGGAGGCGGGGCGCTTCGTCAAGCGCTTCCGCGGCCAGCTCCCGCCGCAGCAGCAGGCGTTCCTGAAGGCCGTCATCGACATGTCGATGCGCGCCGCGCGCGTGAAGCGGACGCTGTTCATCGCGGGCTCCGTGGTGGTGGCGCTGCTCCTCGCGGCCGCGGCCGTGGCCCTCTACATCATCAACGACTCCCGGAAGGAGACGGAGCGCCAGGCCGAGGCCGCGCGCGCCGCCGAGAAGGTCGCCACCGAGGCCAAGAACGAGGCCGAGGAGCGGAAGGTCGAGGCCGAGGAGCGCAAGGTCGTCGCGGAGAAGGCCCTCGCCGACACGAAGGCCGCCGAGGCCGCCCGCGAGGAGGCCCTCAAGGCCGAGCGGATCGCGGCGAAGGAGGCCATCGAGAGCAAGGAGGCGCTGAAGAGCGCGCTCGAGGAGGCGCAGGCCTCCGAGCAGCGCGCGAAGGCCGCCGCGAAGGAGGCCAGCGCCGCGCGCTCCGTGGCCGAGCAGCGCGCGCAGGAGGCAAACGTCGCGCGGCTCGCCGCCACCAAGGCGAACGCGGACCTGCAGGTCGCGATGAAGGAAGTGGAGGAGCGCCGCCGGGCCGCGGAGAAGGCCAAGGAAGAGGCGCTCAAGAAGCTCGCTGAGCAGACTCGGGGTGGTGTCGTGGAGGTGCTGCGATGAGGTGGGGGGCGATCGGGTTGGTTCTGGCCGTGCTCGCGGCGGCGGGCTCGGCGACGGCGGCGCCGCCTGCGGCGAAGCCCGGCGACGCGCCGAAGGCGGGCGAGAAGCGCCCCTGGGCGGAGGGCGTGTCGGACACGAACCAGCAGAAGGCGACGAAGCTCTTCGACGAGGCGACCGACCTCCTGAAGGACGCGTTCTTCAAGCGCGCGGTCGACCTCTACCTCGAGGCGCTGAAGTACTGGGACCACCCGGCCATCCACTTCAACCTCGCGAAAGCGTTGATGAACCTGGATGATCCGGCGGCCGCGTACGAGCACCTGAAGGCGTCGATGCGCTTCGGCGGCGCGCCGCTCACCGACGAGCAGCAGGAGCAGGTGAAGCGCTTCACGAAGCTCCTCTACGAGACGGAGCTCGCCGAGCTCGTCATCGAGACGGAGGAGCCCGGCGCGAAGGTGACCCTCGACGGCGTCGAGCTCTTCATCGGCCCCGGGAAGTGGCAGGGGGTCGTGCGTCCCGAGAAGACGAAGTCGCTCATCGCGGCGAAGCCCGGCTTCCAGACGCAGCAGGTCCAGCCGGAGCTGCAGAAGGGCAAGGTCAACACGATCCGGCTCGAGCTGACGCCGCTCGAGATGTCGACGCGTTACGTGCACGACTTCGACACCTGGATCCCGTGGGCGTTCATCGGCGGCGGCGCGGCCGTGCTCGCCGGCGGCGGGCTCCTCACGTGGCAGGCGACGAAGTCGTTCGACGACTACGACAAGGCCGTCGCGCAGTGCAACGCCGACAACCCGCTCACGTTCACGAACGACGCGGGCGTCGTGCAGGACGGCAGCGGCCGCATCGGCACGTGCGTCGCGGACTCGAGCGTCACCTCGAAGAAGAGCGACGGCGAGACCTTCCAGAACATCAGCATCGCGGCCTACGCGGTCGGCGGCGCCGCCGTCCTGACCGGGATCATCCTCGCCGCGATCAACACCGAGCATCCGGTCACCGAAGAGGTGCCTGCCGACGAGCCCGTCGAGGCTCCGATCACGCTGGTCCCCTACGTCGGGCCTTCGCAGGCTGGTTTCACCGCGACCTTCGGCTTCTGAACCGAGAGCCCCAGGAAGATTTCCATGATGCGTTTCGGAACGATCTTCGCGGCCGCTGCGGCCGTCGCTGCCCTCGCTGCGTGCTTCTCTCCCTCGAGCGTGACGTGCGGCCAGGATGGCCCCACGTGCCCCTCCGGGTGGATGTGCACGGCCGACAACCTCCACTGCATCAACCCCGAGGTCACGCGCTGCGGTGACGGGGTGCAGGACGAGGGCGAGGCCTGCGACGACGGCAACCTCGACAACCACGACGACTGCAACTTCGACTGCACGCTCCCGCGCTGCGGCGACGGCCTCATCGACGGCGAGGAGGCCTGCGACGACGGCAACACCGCCAACGGCGACCGTTGCTCGGCGGACTGCCGATCGCTCGAGGTGTGCGGCGACGGGATCACCAACAACTACACGCACGTCGACGACACCGGCGCCACCGTCGCGCCCGAGGAGTGTGACGAGGGCGGGGTCGACACCGACACGTGCAACGCGGACTGCACGACCGCCATCTGCGGCGACGGCAAGGTGAACGCCGCTCACGGCGAGCTCTGTGACGGCGGCAACGCGACGAACCGCATCGCGGTCGACACGGCCACCTGCAACAAGGACTGCTCGCCGGCCACCTGCGGTGACACCTACGTGAACGCGGCGGCCCTCGAGGAGTGCGACAACGGCAAGTACTGCGCCGACGGCACGACGTGCACGACGAACGCCGATTGCAGCGGCGTCCTCGGCGACACCGACTGCATCGCGCGCGACTTCGACTGCTGCACGCGCAACTGCAAGAACCCGCTCTGCGGCAACGGCGTGCTCGAGCCGCAGTGCGAGGGCTTCCCCCTCGAGACCTGTGACAACGGGCGCTTCTGCGCGAACGGCAACCCCTGCAGCTCGGCCGCCGCGTGCACGGGCATCGGCGACGGCGAGTGCAAGACGCGGAGCGGCGTCGGCGCCGGCTGCAGCGCCGACTGCCTCTCGACCGAGACCTGCGGCGACGGCGTGACCAACAACTACCCGCCGCTGAACGAGATCTGCGACGACGGCAAGCACTGCTCGGATCTGACGACGCCCTGCAAGACGAACGAGGACTGCGCCAGCGTCACGGGCGGGGACGGCCTCTGCACCGCGCGCAACGGCACGGGCTGCAGCGCCGACTGCAAGTCGGCCGAGATCTGCGGCGACGGCATCACGAACGGCTACCCGCTCGTCGACAGCGAGGGCGCGCCGCGCGACAGCGAGGTCTGTGACGACGGCCGCCAGTGCGCCGACGGCACGCCGTGCAGCTCGGCGTCCGAGTGCGTCGGCATCGGGCAGGGCCAGTGCCGCCCGCGCGACGGCGACGGCTGCAGCGCCGACTGCCTCTCCGAGGAGACCTGCGGCGACGGCATCAAGAACGCCTACCTCCACCCGATGGTGAACGACCGCGAGCTCTGCACGCCGCTCCTCGCCACGTGCCCGGCGGTGTTCCAGGGCATCACCACGACGGGTGTCGCCTTCCCGGCGCCCGAGGCGTGCGACGACGGCAACAACGACGACGGCGACGGCTGCAGCGCCGACTGCCTCTCCGAGGAGAAGTGCGGCGACGGCTACCTCAACAACTACCCGCCGTACAACGAGATCTGCGACGACGGCAACAACGCCGCGGACGACGGCTGCGCCCCGGACTGCAAGTCGACCGAGGACTGCGGCAACGGCATCACCGACCCGGGCGAGGAGTGCGACGACGGCGAGCTCCTGAACGGCACGGATCTCAGCCCGAACCACTGCTCCGCGACGTGCCGCTTCATCAGCTGCGGCAACGAGCGGAAGGATCCGGGCGAGCAGTGCGACGACGGCGATCCGGCCATCGAGGGCACCACGGCGCCCTTCAACGGCGACACCGGGCGCTGCCTCGCGGACACCTGCTCCTGCAACATCTGCGGCGATCAGAAGGTCAACGGCGTCGGGAGCTCCGCGGACTGCCCGGCGCCCGCGACCCGCGTCGAGGAGTGCGACGACGGGCCGAACAACACCGCGAACTGCAACTACGACTGCACGCTCCCCGAGTGCGGCGACGGCATCGTGAACTTCACGGCCGGCGAGTTCTGCGACAACGGCGCGGGCGTCATCGGCGGCGAGACGGCCGAGTCGGTGACCTGCAACACCGACTGCAGCCTCGCCTTCTGCGGCGACGGCAAGCTGAACCGCTCGCGCGGCGAGGTCTGCGACGACGGGAACAACACGAACGGCGACGGCTGCAGCGCCGACTGCCGCTCCGAGGAGGTCTGCGGCGACGGCACGCTGAACCCCTACAAGGTGACGGTCGGCTCGAACCCGGTCGTCCCCGCGGAGATCTGCGACCTCGGCAGCTTCTGCTCCGACGGCACGTCCTGCGTCTCCGAGGCCGAGTGCAGCGGGCTCGTCGACACGACGTGCGTCCCGCGCGACGGCACGGGCTGCTCGGCGGACTGCCAGTCGGTCGAGATCTGCGGCGACAGCTACCTCAACTACAACGAGACCTGCGACGACGGGAACGCGCTCGCCGGGGACGGCTGCGACAGCGACTGCATCCGCGAGAGCGGCTGGAGCTGCCCGACGCTCGGCGAGCCGTGCTTCGAGGTGTGCGGCGACGGGCTCGTCCGCGGGAAGGAGAGCTGCGACGACGGCAAGCAGTGCGCCGACGGCTCGGCGTGCGTCGAGGACGGCGACTGCACCGACGCGAGCACGTGCCAGACGCGCGCCGGCGACGGCTGCAGCGACACCTGCGTGCTCGAGGCCGGCTGGGACTGCCCGACCGCCGGCGGCGTGGGCGGCGCCTGCTCCACGATCTGTGGTGACCTGCGGATCCGCCCCGGCGAGACCTGCGACGACGGCGACGCCGAGGCCGGCGACGGCTGCAGCGACAGCTGCCAGGAGGAGACGGGCTGGACGTGCCAGGGCGTCCTGAACGGGCTCGGCGGCCCCTGCACGCCGAACTGCGGCGACGGGATCACGCGCGGCCTCGAGACCTGCGACGACAACGACACCGACCCGGGCGACGGCTGCGACGCCAACTGCCGCACCGAGATCGGCTGGGACTGCCCCGCGGGCGGCGGCACGTGCACCGCGGTGTGCGGTGACTTCGTCATCCGCGGCTCCGAGAACTGCGACGACGGCAACACCAACCCGGGCGACGGCTGCGACGAGAACTGCCAGCAGGAGGGCGCCTACGCGTGCCCGACCGGCAACGGCTTCCAGGTGACGCTCGGCGGCGTCTGCGCGCCGATCTGCGGCGACGGGCTCGTCCGCGGCGAGGAGGCCTGCGACGACGGCAAGAAGTGCGACGACGGCTCGTCCTGCTCGCTCGACACGGACTGCCCCGGCAGCGTCAACTGCCGCACGCGCTCGGGCGACGGCTGCGACACGGGCTGCCGCGTCGAGACGGGCTGGGACTGCCCGATCAACCAGGGCTCGAACGGCGCCGGCGGCGCGTGCACCCCGACCTGCGGCGACGGCCTCGTGCGCGGCGTCGAGACCTGTGACGAGGGCGCGGCGACGGCGAGCGGCGGCTGCGTCTCGTGCGCCGCGCAGCCCGGCTGGGCGTGCCCGGCGGCGTCGGGCGTCGGCGGCGTGTGCACCGAGATCTGCGGCGACGGCATGACCGTCGGCACCGAGGAGTGCGACGACGCAGGCCAGAACGACAACCGCGCCGACTGCACGCTCACGTGCCACGACGCGACCTGCTCCGACAACTTCCAGCACGTCCTCGGGACGGGCACGGAGACCGACGTCGACTGCGGCGGCACCGACTGCGGGAAGTGCGGGCCGGACAAGGGCTGCAAGGTCAACGGCGACTGCCTCTCGAACTACTGCCAGCCGATCGGCGGGGTGTGCCAGGTCGCGCCGACGCCGATGCTCGGCGACGACAGCTTCGTCATCCTCGAGACCGACGCGGACCTCGTCCTCGACGTCGCGGCCGAGCTCGAGGCGAACGACAGCGCGTTCGACGCGACGACGCTCACGGTCGACGACACGGCGAGCTGCGGCACGGCCGAGGCCGCCGGCGACCTCTCCGCGGTGACCTACACGCCGCCGGCGGATCCGAGCCTCTGCTCGACGCCGTGGAACGACGCCTTCACCTACACGCTCTGCAGCCCCCTCGATCCGGCGGTCTGCGCGACGGCGACGGTGTCCGTGCGCATCAACCAGCTGCCGGTCGTGTCCGACACGTTCCACTGCGTGCCGGTCGGGACGACGCGCGACGTGCGCGACGTGGCCACGCTCTTCACGGACCCGGACGGCGACGGCATCGGCGCGATCACGCCGACGGCGGCGAACGGCCTCGCGACCACCGCGAGCAGCATCGTCACCTTCGCCCCGGACAACCGCGACCTCGCGGCGATCTACACGATCGGCCTGCACGTCTGCGACGACGTCTCCACCCCGGGCTGCGACGACGCCACCTGGACCGCCGTGTGGAACGATCCGCCGGTGCTCGCGACGCCGGCGGCGACGAACGTGATCCAGTCGACGTCCGCGACGGTCGACGTCGCGACGCTCATCGACGACCTCAACGTCGAGGGCGTGCAGAGCGGTGATCCGCTCTCGGGCGTGACGATCGTGCTGCCGCAGCCGGCGCTCGGGACGTGCTCCATCGTGGCGGGCTCGGGTGAGCACTCGACCGACATGGTGTCGTTCGCCGCGGGCGGCACCTCGGGCTCGGCGACCTGCGTCGTGCGGATCTGCGAGGCGTGCTCCGAGAGCCCCGTCTGCTCGAACGTGAGCGTCGCGTTCAGCATCTCGGCGCCCCCGGTCGCCAACGACGACGCCCGCACCGTGCTCGAGGGCACGCCGGCCACCGGCACCTTCGCCGCGACGGACCTCGTCTCGAACGACACGGACGCGGCGGTCGCGAGCTTCTCGCTCAGCGGCGCCTCGACGACCTGCGGCGGCACGGTGAGCTTCGCGGGCGGCAACGTGAGCTACACGGCGCCTGGCGCCGCGGCCCTCGGGTCGTGCGGCTACGTCGACACGTTCGACTACCAGGTGTGTAGCCCCGCGGTCCCGACGAGCTGCGACACGGCGACGGTCACCGTGACCGTGAACCGGAATCCCACCCTCGGCGACACGGCGACCTGCGTCGCGACGGGCACGGCGAGCGCGACGATCGCGATCCCGCCGCTCTACAGCGACCCCGACGCCGGCAACGCGCTCGACCCGACGTCGATCATGGGCGCCGGCACCGGCGGGACCGCGGCGCGCTCGGGCACGAGCCTGACGTGGACCCCGACGACGCCGAGCACGGCGACGACCTACTCGGTGACGGTCACGGCGTGCGACGACTCGTCGGCGCCGGGCTGCGACACCGGCACGTGGTCGGCGACGTGGAACGACCCGGCGACGCTCGCGAACTACACGGGCGGGAACACGACCAACGTGGTCGCGCTCACGACCGCGAGCTTCCCGGAGAGCGAGATCATCACGACGACGGGCGCCGTGAGCACGGCGACGACCGTGACGGTGTCGGCGAACGGGACGAGCGGCTGGGGGGCGACCGCCAACACGACGCGCGGCGTCTGCACCTACGACGGCGTCGGCAACGCGGTCCGCTACACCGCGAGCGCCTCGAGCGGCGCGGACAGCTGCTTCGTGCGGGTCTGCGAGGACTGTGGTGCTGCGCCGGGCGTGTGCGCGATCACCGAGATCGCGCTCAACGTCGTCCTCGCCCCGACGGGCGGCGACGACGCGCGCACCGTGCTCGAGGGCGGCTCCGACTCCTTCTCCAAGGCGTCGCTCACGGCGAACGACACCGACGCCGACCCCACGACGCTCACGATCGTGGGCGGCTCCGCGACGACCTGCGGCGGCACGGCCGTCGTGAACGGCGCCAACGTGGACTACACCTCGCCGACGAGCGGGGCCGGGTGCAGCGACCCCTACCACGACACCTTCGACTACGAGGTGTGCAGCCCCATCGTGCCGACCTCCTGCTCGACCGCGACGGTGACCGTGACGCTGAACCGCGCGCCGACGGTGGCCGACACGTTCAGCTGCGTCCCGGTCGACACGGCCAGCGCGGACCTCGACGTGAGCACGGTCTTCACGGACCCGGACGCGAGCGGGCTCGACAACGCCTCGATCACCGGGACCGGCACCGGCGGGACCGGGAGCCACACGGGCAGCGTGCTCACGTGGACGCCGACGTCGACGTCGGTCGCGGACACGTACTCGGTCACCGTCCACGCGTGCGACGCCTCGACGGCGCCCGGGTGCGACGACGGGACCTGGACCGTGGTGTGGGACGACCCGCCCGAGATGGTGGCGGTGGTGACGGCGAAGGACCTGGTCACGAACGGGACGGCGACCTTCGCGTCGGGCGACTACTACGTCGGGACCGGCTCGGAGGTCGGCGTGCAGTCCGGCGCCGAGGTGACGGCGCCGACGGTGTCCGACGCGAGCGACGGGACGTTCGACACGACGACGCTCAGCGCGAGCGGCGACAACCTCTGCGACGTCGTCGGGACCGACGTCGTCGTGACCGCGGGCACCACGCCGGGGGCGGACAGCTGCTTCGTTCAGGTGTGCGAGGTGTGCGGCACGGCGACCGACCTCTGCTCGGTCGTGGAGGTGCCGTTCACGGTCTACGCCGCGCCCGACGCGGTGGCGGACACCGTGTACACCCTGCTCACGGCGCCGCCGACGACCGCCACGTACACGGCGACCGAGCTGCTCGCGAACGACAGCAACGACGACGGTACCGTCTCGCTCGCCGGCCAGAGCACGACGGCGTGCGGCGGCACGGTCAACATCCTCGCGGGCGACGTGTCCTACAGCTTCTCGGGCGACGCGGTCGCCGACTGCGCGACGGACTACGAGGACTCGTTCACCTACCAGATCACGCACCCGACGGTGACGTCGGCGCACGACACGGCGACGGTGACCATCGTCCTGAACGCGCCGCCGGTGTTCTCGCCGGCGCCGCTGACGTGCGTCGCGGCGGGCGGGACGGCGTCGCAGTCCATCGACCTGACCACGCAGTTCTTCTCGGATCCGGACGGCGACGGCCTCGACGCGAGCTCGCTCAGCACGGTGGCGAGCGGGGCCTCGGCCGACACCGTCGCCGGGACCTTCACGTTCACCCCGGCCGACACGACCGCGGCGTCGTACCCGATCGACGTCCACGCCTGCGACGACGACGCCCACACCCCGGGCTGCGTCGACGGCACGTGGACGGCGGTGTGGAACGACCCGCCGGTGCTCGTGGATCCGGCCGCGCAGCCGGCGCTCGTGGTGCCGAACGGCACCGTGACGTACTCGATCGGGACGGAGCTCGTCGACACCTTCGGCACGGTGACCGCCGCCCCGATGGGGTCGGAGATCCACTCGGTGTTCGTCGACAGCAGCGCCATGGGGACCTTCGACTCCTCGATCTCGGCCGGCAGCGCGCCGGGCAGCGACGGCGTCTGCGACCTCACGGGCGACACGTTCAGCTACGTGGGCATGTCGGCGACGGGGCCGGACAGCTGCTTCGTGAAGGTGTGCGAGACCTGCTCGGCGCTCGAGGACCTCTGCAGCATCGTCGAGGTGAAGTTCAACGTGGTCGAGTGCATCGACAGCGGAGACTGCGCGGGCAACCCGAGCGGCGAGTTCTGCAAGGCGGACCACACGTGCGTCGAGTGCCTCGGGAACGGCGACTGCGCCGGGAACCCGAACGGCGAGACCTGCAACCTGGGCACGAACGTCTGCGAGGCCGGTCCCTGATCTGAGCCGACCCCGACCGGGGCGCCCCCTCCGGGGCGGCGTCCCGGCCGGTTTCCCGGCGCCCCCGGATTGCCTTGCCAGCGGCCTCCGAAGCCAGGTAGCCTGACTCCAGGGTCGCGGTCCCGAGGGGCTCCATCGTGCAGCACGTCCAGGCACAGGCACAGTCGTCAGCGCTCGCCCAGGCCCGCCCGGCCGGAGGCGCGGCCGCCGTCCAGGCGAAGGCCGACAACGGCGCGCACGACGCCCTCCGCGGCATGTCCTTCGACGCCGGGGCGGCCTACCTCGCGCCCGTCCAGGCCACGCTCGCCCCCGGCGCGCCCGTCCAGGCGAAGCCGGCCGAGGGCGGCGCGGCCGCGGCCGCGCCCGTGCAGCGCCTCGCGGTCCAGAGGAAGAACACCACCAAGCCGACGCTCGACAAGCTCGACGCGCCCACGGTCGCCAAGGTCGTCGCGGCGCTGAAGGGGCAGGGCGTCTGGGCGGGCGCTGTCTCCGCCTACAAGGCCGCGACGCAGGAGGGGAAGGCCCCGCTCGAGCGCGCCGCCGAGGACGACATCTTCCTCGAGCTCCTCGTCGCCGTGGAGGCCGCGTACAGCTTCGCCGAGGGCGTCTCCATCGACACGCTGCTCGACGACGCGCAGATCCGCGCCACGTTCATCGGCGCCGTCAAGAAGGACGCGACGCCCGCGCCCGCGCCCGCGCCGGAGGCCGAGAAGCCGAAGGTCGAGATCCCGCGCAGCGGCACCTTCGGCATGGTCACGAGCGACACCGAGCTCGTGAAGGCCGACGGCTCGAAGCTCGCGCTCAAGGCGGGCGACGCCTGCGAGTCGCAGGGCGCCGGCGCCGACGGGATGCTGAAGGTCCTCGTGCACTCCGGGAAGGAGGTCGAGGGGACCATCGACCCGAAGCTCTTCAAGACGCAGCCGCGGATCTCGACCGACGACGACGGCAAGACCCAGGCGTACACCTACCAGAAGTACGAGGGGAAGGCGTTCCTCGGCGAGCCGAGCGTCATGGACGTCGACCAGGGCGCGCTCGGCGACTGCTACCTCATCTCCGGCATGGGCGCGGTCGCGGCCGCGAACCCGGAGATCATCAAGAAGGCCGTCAAGGACAACGGTGACGGCACCTACACCATCACGTTCTACGAGCTCCAGAAGGACGGGAAGACCTTCAAGCCCCACACGGAGACCGTCGACAGCTACCTCCCGAGCTACCAGGGCCAGAAGCGCACCACCTACGCGCAGAGCGACACGGCGTTCAACCCGGTGTCGCAGGCCCTGTGGCCCGCGCTCATCGAGAAGGCCTACGCGCAGTGGCAGGGCGGCTACACCGCCATCCAGAAGGGCGGCCAGTCCTCGAAGGCGATGGAGGCCATCACCGGCGTGAAGTCGGTGAGCTCCGCGATGCCGAAGGAGGAGGACGTCATCGCGACGTTCGCGCAGTGGCAGAAGGAGAACAAGGCGGTCGTCTGCGGCACGCGCGACTGGATCCAGCAGACCTCGAAGACCGGGCTCTTCGAGGGCGCGGGCGGGTCGTTCAAGGGCGCGCTCACCGACGAGCAGGGCATGGCCGCCGAGATCGTCAAGGGCACGGTCAAGGTGAAGGACGCGGCCGGGAAGGGCGGCACCGCCACGGACGACAAGAAGGGCAAGCTCGCGGGCGCCTCGGTCGACAGCGGGTCCATCGCGTACGACACCGGCAAGGCCGCGCTGACCTACAAGAAGGATCTCGCGCCGGCCGACGCGAAGGACCTCGAGGCGAGCTACCAGTTCGAGGGCACGCTCAACCAGGGCCTGAACATCCACGGCGACCACGCCTATATGTTCCGCGGGGTCCAGGGCGAGACGCTCCTCTTCCACAACCCGTGGGGGCCGGCGGCGCACAAGCACCCGAAGCCCATGACGGCCGCGCAGTTCCGCGAGTACTTCGAGACCATCGCGGTCAACGCGACGCTCCCGCCGAAGGGCTGATGCGCGCGAGGACCGCGGCTCTCGCCCTCGCGGCGGCGGCGCTGCTCGCGGCCGCCTGCGGCACGACCGAGAAGCCGGGGGTGGCGCCGAGCCCGCCCTCCACCGAGGCGACCCCAGGGAGGCCCGCCGTGACCGACCGCGCGACTTCGACGAACGACGGCGCGGGCTGCGTCGTGACCCTCGACCCCGGCGCAGACGTCGGCGCGGCCGTCGCCTCCGCGGAGGCGGGCGCCGTGATCTGCCTGCGCGCGGGTCGCTACGAGGGGGCGCTCGTGGTCGGCCGCAGCGTGACGCTCCGCGGCCTCGGCGCGCCGGGCGAGGCGGTGCTCGACGCCGCGAAGGGCGGCCCCGTCGTGGCCGTGCGGGACGACGACCTCGAGGTGCGCCTCGAGGGGCTCACGCTCGAGGGCGGGAGCGCCTCGGGCGGCGGCGGGGGCGTCCAGCTCACGGGGATGTCGACGGTGCGGCTCGTCGGCTGCACGCTGCGCGACAACGTCGCGCGGCAGGGGCCGGGGGGCGCGGTGTACGCCGATCGCGGGACGGTCGCGCTCGAGCGCTGCCGCGTGGACACGAACGAGGCGACGGACGCGCCGGGCGTGTTCGTCGACGGGATCGCGTCGCTGAAGGTCGAGACCTCGCTCATCCGCGGCGCGGGCGGGCCGACGGACGCCGTCGTGCGCGTCCGCGACGGGGCGGACGCGGCGATCGCCAACACGACCATCGTGGCCGAGGGCGAGGCGGCGGCGCTCCACGCGTCGGGCACCTCGTCGCGCGCGCCCGACGTGGCGGTGGTCGACAGCGTGCTCGCCGGGAAGGCGGCGCTCGACGTGCCGGGGCCGTTCCCGGGGCACGTGACGGTGGCGCGCTCGGTGCTCTCGGCCGCCGCGGCGGACGCCTACAGCGACCTCGGCGGCGCGACCGTGGCGGCGCCGGGCTTCGCGGGCGAGGGAGCCGAGCCGTGGGCGCCGGGCGCGGGGTCGGCGGCGTGCGGGCTCGCGCAGGGCGGCGGGGTCGACCTCGCCGGCAAGGCGCGGCCCGAGGACGGCGCCTGCGCCGGGGCTCTCGAGCGCTAGAGCGGCTCGGCGTCGCGCTTCGGTGGCGCCGGGGCGCGCGTCAGGAGCACGCCCGTGACGAGCCCGGCGACGAGCCCGAAGGCGAGGCCGACGCACGCGAACATGACGATGACCCAGGGGTTGTAGCCGTCGACGAGCGGGCGCGCGACGGCGCCGGCGAAGACCGCGGTCCCGACGAGGACGGCGGTGGCGCGGCCCCAGGGCGCGAGGCGCGTCGGGGAGAAGGGGGCGCCTGGCGGCGCGGGGCGCGACTGCACGGCGCTCACGACGACGCCGACGGCCGCGCCGGTGGCGATGGCGAGGCCGATGTGGCCGAAGAAGCGCTCGAGGACGGCGCCGACGCCGAGCCCGGCGCCGCCGAGCACGACCTCGAGGGCGACGCCGACGGAGACGCCGACGACGGCGCCGAGGAACGCGCCGGCGACGAGGCGGAGCGCGCGGTTCATGGGGGCCTCCCGGTCTCGGTTGGGGCGGTAGGCTACCCCATGGGGCGCAGCCTGCCGACCCTACCAGGCGAGGTCGGGCGCTGGCCGGACGTCGGTCACGCGGGCGCGGAAGAAGGCGCCGTCGCTCGCGAAGCGCGGCGTGCCGTAGAACCAGCCGGCCTCCATGCGGGTCGGGATCACGACGCCGCCGACGTCGCGCGGCTCGGAGAGGTCGGCGCCGAAGCGGTGGTAGCCGAAGACGCCGGTGTCGCCGGGGTCGCCCCAGCGCAGCATGCGGAGGGCGCTGACGTCGCCGCGCGCGTCGACGGCGAGGTCGACGGGGATCTGCTCGCCGTCGAGGGCGACCTCCGCGCGGAGCCAGCCGTCGTCGGTCTCGGTGTAGGTCACGTGCCCGGCCTGCCCGGCGGGGCAGAAGACCAGCTCGGCGGCGGCGCGCTGCCGCGCGGAGCGCGTGACGTCCGCGTTCGAGGCGTTCACGAGGGGCACGACGCCGAGGAGACGCCAACGCATCTCCCCGACGCCGTCCCGGTAGCGATGGGGGCGCGGCGCCCACTCGCCGCGAGCGCCCGTGGCCGGCGCTCGGGCCGCCTGCCTTCGTCGTCGGTCCTCGGCGTACCTGCGGGTACGCCTGCGGCCTCCTCCTTGGCAGACGACCCGAACTCTCGGCCACGGGTCGGCTCGCGTCTGAGCGGGCGCCGCGCCGAAGCCGCTGGCGGGCAGACCCAGCAGGCGCAGGCGCGCGCGCCACTCGAAGCCGCGCCCGGGCTCGACCCGGAGGGCCGAGCGGAACGGGCGCCAGGCGCCGCCGAGCCTCAGCGAACCTTCCATCGCCACGATGACCCGACGAAGTCGATGAGAGTGGGCCGTGAGCGCACGTCCGAGATACCGCTCAGCGAGGTGCAGGCAAGGGGAGCGAGCGGCATCCCCGGACGTGGCCACGGCCACTCTCGAGCTCATTCCGGTCACGGGCGAAGGGATAGCAGCGGGCGTGCCACTCGCAACCGACCGAAATCATGGAGGCAACCGGGGGGCGCCTGTGCCTTTTCGCACACCGCGCCTGGGCGGCCGGCCACACCGGGGCGCTCCGCGGGCCCATGAACGTCAGCGCCTCACTTGCACATCCGGCGGGTGAGGGCGCACGATGCGGGCACCCAGAGCAGGAGGACGCGGACCATGCGCTACAACCAACTCGGCCGGACCGGCCTCTTCGTCTCGGAGCTGTGCCTCGGCACGATGACCTTCGGCGGGCGCGGCTTCTGGAAGGTGGTCGGCGAGCAGGAGCAGCCGCTCGTCGACGACATCGTGAAGCGCTCGCTCGAGGCCGGCGTGAACTTCATCGACACGGCGGACGTGTACAGCGAAGGGCTGTCCGAGAAGATGCTCGGCGTCGCGCTCGAGAACCTGGGCGTCGCGCGCAAGGATGTCGTGATCGCGACGAAGGCGTTCGGCCGGGTCGGCGAGGGGCCGAACGACATGGGCGCCTCGCGCGGGCACCTGATGGACGCGGTCGAGGCGAGCCTCGAGCGGCTCAAGCTCGACCACATCGACCTCTACCAGATCCACGGCTTCGACCGGGTGACCCCGATCGACGAGACGCTGCGCGCCCTCGACGACCTCGTCTCGCGCGGGCTCGTCCGCTACTTCGGCGTGTCGAACTGGGGCGCCTGGCACATCATGAAGGCGCTCGGGATCTCGGAGCAGCGCGGCTACGCGCGTGTCGCGACCGTGCAGAGCTACTACTCGATCGCCGGGCGCGACCTCGAGCGCGAGATCGCGCCGATGGCGGCGGATCAGGGGGTGGGCGTGATGGTCTGGAGCCCGCTCGCGGGCGGGCTCCTCGCGGACAAGCAGAACGCGGACGGCACGCGCCGCGGCAGCTTCGACTTCCCGCCGGTCGACCGGGACCGCGCGGAGCGCTGCATCGTCGCGATGCGCGAGGTGGCGAAGGCGCGCGAGGTGTCGGTGGCGCGGGTCGCGCTCGCGTGGGTGCGGAGCCGCCCGTGGGTGACGAGCACCATCATCGGCGCGAAGACGCTCGAGCAGCTCGAGGACAACCTCGCCGCGACGACGCTCGACCTGACGGAGGCCGAGATCACCGCGCTGGATTCGGCGTCGGCGCTCCCGCAGGAGTACCCGGGCTGGATGTTCGAGCGGCAGGGCGGCACGCGGGTGCCGGCGCCGAAGTAGCGCGTCCGCCGTCACCTGGGCGCTTGGGCCGCGCTGGGATCGCGCGGAACGTGACCACGGAGACACGGAGACACGGAGGAAGCACGGAGAGGACGCCGTGTCGGTCCTCTCTCCGTGTTGCTCCCTCCGTGCCTCCGTGCCTCCGTGGTTTCCCTTCGAGATCAGAGGGATATCGGGGATCGCGACGCCGAGCAGAGCCCGAGGTGCAAGGAAGAGGGGGCGCCAGCACCGTCCTCTCCGTGCTGCTCCCTCCGTGCCCCCTCCGTGTCTCCGTGTCTCCGTGGTTACCCCCATCGTGGCCACCCCGGAGTGGTCACCCCGGCGAACCCTCGTCCTCGTACTTCGACAGCCGATACAGCAGCACGTGCCGCGGCACGCCGAGGTAGCGCGCCGCCGCCGAGCGGTTCCCGTCGAAGCGCGCGAGCGCCTTCAGCACGAGCTCCTTCTCGAGCTCGGGCAGGCTGAAGCCCTCCTCCGGGAGGACGACGCCGCCCGGGACGAGGAGGCCACCCGCCGCGTCCGCCGCGCCCCCCGACGACGCAGGCGCCGCCTCGCTCGGCGCCCCCTCGCCCGGCGGCGCCAGGTCCCCGAGATCGAGCACGTCCGACCGCCGCAGCAGCAGCATCCGCTCGATCGTGTTCCGCAGCTGCCGCACGTTCCCCGGCCACGGCGCGCGCTCGAGCTCCGCGAGCAGCGCCGGCGCCACCGACACCTGCGGCGCACCGAGCCGCTCGAGGAAGTGCCGGATGAGGAGCGGGATGTCGTCCCGCCGCTCCCGCAGCGGCGGCAGGCGGATCGGGATCACGGAGAGCCGGTGGTACAGGTCCTCGCGGAACGCGCCCTCCCTCACCGCCGCCGCGAGGTCGCGGTTCGTCGCCGCCACCACGGCCACCTCCACCGGCACGCGCTCGCGCCCGCCGAGCCGGTCGACCACGCGCTCCTCGAGGACGCGCAGGATCTTCGCCTGCAGCTCGAGCGGCAGCTCGCCCACCTCGTCGAGCATCAGCGTCCCCCGGTGCGCCTGCTCGAACCGCCCGACCCGCGCCCGGTCCGCCCCCGTGAACGCGCCCCGCTCGTGCCCGAAGAGCTCGTTCTCGAGCAGCGCCGCCGGCAGCGCCGCGCAGTTCACCGGCACGAACGCCCCGCTCCGTCCGCTCTCGCGGTGGATCCGCCGCGCGACGAGCTCCTTCCCCGTGCCGCTCTCGCCCGTGAGCAGCACGGTCACGCCGGCGCGCGCGACGCGATCGACCACCCGCAGCACCTCCACCATGCGCGGGCTCGCCGACAGGATCGGCGCCTCCGTGTCCGCCGCCGCCCGCTGCCGCAGCTCGCGGTTCTCCCGCGCGAGCGACCCGCGCTCGAGCGCCTGCCGCGCCCGCGCCTTGAGCTCCGCCCGCTGGAACGGCTTCGTGATGTAGTCCGCCGCCCCCGCCGCCATCGCCTCGATCGCGTGGTCGACCGTGCCGAACGCCGTCACGAGGATCACCTGCACGTCGGGGTGCGCCCGCTTCGCCGCCCGCAGCACCGCGAGCCCGTCGGCCCCCGGCATCTTCACGTCGGAGAGCACGAGGTCGAAGCGCGGCTCGTCCGCCGACAGCAAGGCGATCGCGTCATCGCCGCGCTCGACGAGGTGCACCTCGAAGCCCTCCTCCACGAGGTTGAACTCGAGGATCCGCCGCATGCTCGCGTCGTCCTCGGCCACGAGCACCCGCGGCGGCGCCGCCGGATCACGCATCGCGCCCGCCTCCTCCCGCGCCCGCGCGCGGCAGCGTGAAGTGGAACGCCGTGCCGCCGCCCTGGCGGGCCTCGTGCGCGAGCGCGCCCCCCTGCTGCGCGACGAGCTGCGCCGCCACGCTCAGGCCGAGCCCGGACCCGCCCTCGTGGCCGGTGACGTAGGGGTCGTAGATCGACGCCCCGAGGTGCGCCGGCACGCCCGCGCCCGTGTCCTCGACCACGAAGCGCACGCCCGCGCCGTCGCCCGCCGCGGCCGCGCCGACCACCACGCGTCCCCCCGCCGGCGTCGCCTGGAGCGCGTTCCTCACGAGGTTCACGAGCACCTGGATCACCTGGTCCGCGTCACCGAGCGCGCGCGCGTCCGCGGCGGCCGCGGCGAGCGTCACGCCGGCGTCCCGGGCGGTGTCCTGCAAGAGCGCCACGACGTGCTCGACCGCCGGCGCGGCGTCGAACGGCTCGATCGCCGGGTCGCGCGGCCGCGCGAACGCGAGGAAGTCGTCGACGACCCGCGAGAGGCGCGTCGTCTCGCGCATCGCGATGGCCGCCATCTCCTGCGCCGGTCCCGACGCCGGCGCCGCGCTCGCAACGATCTCGAGCGCGCCGTGGATGCCGCCGAGCGGGTTCCGGATCTCGTGCGCGAGCCCGCGCGTGAGCTGGACGAGGCTCTGGAGGCGCGTCGTCTGCTGCTCGGCCGCGAGGCGCTCGCGCGCGGCGCGCTCCGCGTGGCGCCGGGCCCGCCGCTCCCGCTCCACGAGCACCCCCGCGAGCGCGCCGACCCCGACGTAGAGCACGATCTCGAGCACCTTGTCGGTCGTGCCCGCCGGGTCGA
This sequence comes from Deltaproteobacteria bacterium, assembly GCA_020632715.1. Classification (GTDB taxonomy): domain Bacteria; phylum Myxococcota_A; class UBA9042; order PHBI01; family PHBI01; genus JACKFA01. Next base: position 534,472 of record JACKFA010000005.1, on the reverse strand, counting down.
GGTGGTGCGGCATCAGGAAGGCGTGCGGGATGTAGGCGAGCGCCGCCACCACGGCCACGCCGACGCCCGCGCGGAGCCCACCCGTGAACGCCGCCCACACGATCGGCAGGTAGTAGAGGCGCCGGAAGAGGTCGTGCCCGACGGCGTCCGCCGGGTTCGTCAGGTAGTGCCCGACCGTGATCCCCACCACGAGCGCCGCGACGCCGATCCACGGCGAGCGCAGTCGCCGCGACCACGGCGCGGCAGGCTTCACGGCGGTCTCGGTCACGGCGCCTCCCGGAGTGGGTGTAGAGATTTATACAGTCCTGGGCGACGGTGTCGAATATTCTCCGACAGCGCGCCGAGGGGTCAGGGCGTGAGCTCGGCGTGGCTCCCGCAGCGCGGCATCCGCTTGCCCATGTACGGGTTCCGCACCTCGTCGACGCGCTGCACCCACTTCTGGTAGCCCTTCGCCATCGGGCACGTGAACGCGTGGAGGCCCACACCGCTCCCCGGGGCGGCGGCGAGCGCGGTCAGGAGGGCCTTCGAGGCGTCGCCGAAGGCGAGGCGCGCGGCGTCGAGGTCCTTCGCGGCCGCGACGGCGCCGGCGGCGCGCGCGAGGTCGGCGTGGGCCTTGGCGTCGGCCTTCGCGGCGAGCGCCTTGGCCGCGGTCTGCGCGGCCGCGAGGTCGTCGGCGAAGAGGGCGGCGTGGACGTCGAGGTAGCCGTCGACGACGGCGCCCGCGGGCGCCGCGGGAGCGGCCGACGTGGCCGCGGCGGCGCCGGTGACGAGGAGCGCGGCGGCGGCGAGGGCGGTGGTGATCCTGAACGCGAGCATGGGAGGCTCCTGGGAAGCGGTTGACGCCCGGCGCTCGAGCACGTCCCATGCCAGCGCGTCGCGTCGCCCTTGGCATGCCCCTTGCAAAGCCCGAGGCCGACCGCCCTCCGAGGAGACGACCTGGTGTGGAGCCCTGGACAGATCGGCGCGTGGCTCGTCCTGACGAGCGTCGTCGCCGGGTGCGCGAGCGCGAGCACGGCGCCCTGGACCGGCGACACCGCCTGGCTCGAGCCCGGCGCGACCACCGTCGAAGCGCTCGAGCGCGCCGACGCCGCCGCCGAGGCCGCGGAGGCCGAGGCGCCGCCGCTCTCGGGCGAGCTCCCCGACCTCGTGCGCGCCCTGCTCGCGCGGAGCCCGACCATCGCCGCCTCCCGCGCCCGCTGGCGCGCCGCCATCGAGCGCGTGCCGCAGGCCTCGACCCTGCCGCAGCCGGTCCTCACCTACACCTACCTGCCGGAGCCCGTCGAGACGCGCGTTGGCCCGAACGCGCACCGCCTCCAGCTCACGCAGGCCATCCCCTTCCCGACGAAGCTCGTCGCGCGCGCCGACGCCGCGACCGCCCTCGCGCGCGCCGCCGGCGCCGTCCACGATCGCGTCGTGCGCGACGAGGTCACGCGCCTCGAGGACGCCTGGGCCGACTACTACTACGCCTCCCGCGCCCTCCGCGTCGTCGACCAGCACCTCGCCATCGCGAAGGCCCTCTCCGACGTCGCCGCCACGCGCTACAGCGCGAGCCGCGGCACGCTCTTCGACGTGTCGAAGGCGAAGTCCCAGCTCGCCCAGCTCGGCTACGACCGGATCCGCCTCGAGGAGCAGCTCGCCACCACCGCCGCGGCCCTCAACGCCGCCCTCGGCCGCCCGCGGCGCGCCGCGCTCGCGCCGCCGTCCGCGCTCCCGAACCTCGCCGTCGACCTCGACGAGCGCGCGCTCCTCGCCACGGCGCTCGCCCACCAGCAGGAGCTCCACGAGCTCGACCAGCGGATCCACGCCGCCGACGCGCGCGCCCTCCTCGCCGAGTCGAGCTGGCTCCCGGACCTCGGGGTCGGCGTGATGTGGCTCGGCAACGGCCCCGCGCGGATGCCCGATGTCCAGGATAGCGGCCAGGACGCCGTCGGCGTCATGTTCTCCCTCTCGCTCCCGATCTGGTTCGGTGACAACGCCGCCAAGGTCGCCGAGGCCCACGCCGAGCGCGACGCCGCCCTCGCCGACAAGAAGGCCCACCTCGACCGCCTCCGCGCCGCGATCGCCGACGCCCTCTTCAAGGAGCGCGACGCCCGCCGCCTGCGCACCCTCTACGACGAGCAGCTCCTCCCCGAGGCCGCCCGCGCCATGGAGACCGCCGAGCAGTGGAACCAGGCCGACGCCGGGCACTTCACGGACTTCCTCGAGGCCCGCGGCGTCTACTACAGCTTCGCCCTCGCCCGCGAGCGCGCCGCCGCCGACCACTTCAAGGCGGTCGTCCGCATCGAGCAGCTCATCGGCGCCACCCTCGCGCCGGCCGGCGCCCCGGAGGCCCCGTGATGAGCGCCCTCCGCGCCGCCGCCCTCGCCGCCCTCGCGGCGCTCGCCCCCGCCTGCGCGAGCTCGCTCCGCGCCGAGCTCGACGCCCACCCGGACGGCGCGTTCGGCGAGGCGGCGGCCGCCCGGCGGGCCCCTACCGCCGCGATCGCCGCGCCGCCGGTCGCCGAGCCCGTCGCCGTCCCCCCGCCGCGCCGGACGCGCCCCCCGAGGCCGCGGAGCCCGTGCGCCGCGGCCCCGTCACCGCCGAGGACCTCGCCGCCGCCGGCGTCGCCGTCACCCCCGCCGCCTCCCTCGCCCCCTTCCGCGCCGCCTGGGACGCGGGCGCCGGCGCCCTCGACCGCGGCGACGCGCGCCTCGCCTTCCTCGCTCGGAGCCCCGCCGTCTCGGAGGCCGCGCAGCGCTACCGCGCCGCCTTCGAGCGCTACGGCCAGGTCGCCGCCCTCGACGACCTCGTCCGCCAATACGACGCCTTCGCGCGCGGGCTCGACACCGGCGCCGGCACCCCCATCGTCAAGCCCGACCTCGCGAAGCGCTTCCCCCTCGGCGGCGTGGCCTCGATCCAGGGCGAGCTCGTCGCCGTCGACGTCACCGCCGCGCGCGTGACCCTCGAGCGCGACGTCCTCGCCGCGCTCGCCGACTTCGAGGCCGCCTTCCAGGAGGTCTACTACTGGCAGCGCGCCGCCGGCATCCTCGCGCGCGTCCACGACCTCGCCGAGCGCGTCCTCGACGCCGCCCGCGCCCGTTACCGCGCCGGCAGCGCGAGCCACGCGAACCTCATCCAGGCCGAGATCCGCGAGGAGGCCCTCCGCGTGCGGCTCGCCACCGCCTACGCCCGCCGCGGCGCCGCCCGCGCCGCGCTCGCCGCGGCCCTCGCCCTCCCGAGCGACGCCCTCGACAGCACCTCCCTCCACCTCGACGGCCTCCCGCCGCGCCCCGAGAAGGCCGCCGCCGCCGCCGCCGCGCTCGCCCACGGCCCCGCAGTCGCCGCGGCCCGCGTCGCCGCCGCCCGCGCGACCCTCCTCGTCCAGCTCGCCGAGCGGGAGATGCTCCCGAACCTCGGCGCCGGCAGCGCCGTCCCCGGCCTGGGCGAGCGCATGCCGGCGAAGGACCTCATGGTCGCGACCGGCGGCCCCTTCCTCCGCGAGATGCAGGTCCGCGCCGAGGCCGCCGCCGACGCCCTCGCCGACGCCGAGCGCCGCGCCCCCGCGCGCGCCGAGGGCGCCTGGGTCACCCTCGACGACGCCCGCCGCCGCTACGCGAGCGCCGCCGGGCACCAGCTCGCGCGCGCGGAGCAGGGCGTCGAGGTCGCCGAGCAGGGCTACCGCGCCGGCACCGCCACCTTCTTCGACCTCGACAGCGCCGTGCAGCTCTACCTCGGCGCCGCCCTCGACGCGCGCGCCGCCCTCCGCGACGCGTGGGTCGCCGCGGCGCTCCTCGACGCCGTCGTCGGGACCGGCCCCGCCGACGCCGCGCAGCCCCAGGAGACACCGTGACCGCCTCCCCCCCAGACGCTCCGCGCCGCGGCCGCCTCCGCCTCGTCCTCGTGACCGTCGCGGTCACGCTCCTCGCCGTGCTCCTCCTCGGCGACGCGCTGTCCTCCGCGGCGAGCGGCGTGTGGCGCGCCATCGCCGGCGACGACGCCGCCGAGCGCGGCCCCGCCGGCACCTACTACACCTGCGGCATGCACCCCTGGGTCGTCCTCCCGCACCCGGGCGACTGCCCGATCTGCCACATGAAGCTCGAGAAGCTCGACCCGGCGAAGTTCTCGGCCGAGATCGCCATCGACCCGGTCGTCACGCAGAACATGGGCGTCCGCGTCGCCCCCGTCACGCGCGCGCCGCTGACCCGCACCCTCCGCGCCGTCGGCAGCGTCGACTACGACGAGACGCGCGTCCGCGACGTGAACCTGAAGGTCGCCGGCTGGCTCGAGAAGGTCGACGTCGACTACCTCGGCGCCCCGGTCGAGGCCGGCGATCCGCTCTTCGAGCTCTACTCCCCCGAGCTCTTCAGCGCGCAGGAGGAGTACCTCTCGGCGCTCCGCCGCGGCACCCCCGACCTCGTCGCGGCCGCCAAGGACCGGCTCGAGCTCTTCGACGTGAGCGACGCCGAGATCGCGGCCCTCGCCGAGCGCGGGGCGCCCGAGAAGGCGCTGACCATCGCGAGCCGCTGGTCGGGCGTGGTCGTCGAGAAGAGCGCCTACGCCGGGATGCGCGTCGAGCCGGGGACGAAGCTCTACCGCGTCGCCGACATGGGCAAGGTCTGGGTGATGGTGAGCCTCTACGAGTACCAGCTCCCCTACGTCGCCGAGGGGCAGGCCGCCGTCATGAAGCTCCCCTACTTCCCCGGCCAGGAGTTCGAGGGCCGCGTCATCTACATCTACCCGACCCTCGACGAGAAGACGCGCGAGGTGCGCGCGCGCGTCGAGTTCGACAACCCCGGCGGCCTCCTCAAGCCCGGCATGTTCGCGAACGTCGAGATCCGCGCCACCCTCGCGCGCGACCGCGTGGTCGTCCCGCGCGAGGCGGTCATCGACACCGGCGAGCGCCAGGTCGCCTTCGTCTCGCTCGGCGAGGGGCGCTTCGAGCCGCGCGACGTGCGCCTCGGCCCCGAGGGGGAGGGCGGCGTGGTCGAGATCCTCGACGGCCTGAAGCCCGGCGAGAAGGTCGTCGTGAGCGGGCAGTTCCTCCTCGACAGCGAGGCGCGCATGCGCGAGGCGCTCGCGAAGATGATGCGCGGCGACCTCGCGGCCGACCAGGAGGCCACCGTCGCCGTCGCCGACACGGGCGGCGCCGCCGCGGCCGCGCCCCTCCCGGACGCCGCCGCCACCGCGCTCGCCGACCTCCTCGACGCCTACTTCACCATCCAGGGCGCCCTCGCCGGCGACACCACGGACGGCGTGGCCGCCGCCGCTGAGCGCGTGGCGCGCGACGTCGACACCATGCTCGCGACCCCGATCCCGGGCAGCGACCACTTCTGGCACGCGCACGACGAGGTCGCGACGGTCCGCGGGAAGGCGCTCGCGCTCGCGAAGGGGCCGCCCATCGCGGACGCGCGCCTCGTGTTCGCCGAGCTCTCCGTCGCGCTCTCGCGCTTCGTGCGCGCGACGGGCGTGCCGGCGGCGGTGTCGGTCGAGGTCCAGGAGCTCCACTGCCCGATGTACCGCGAGGACCAGGGCGGGACGCTCTGGCTCCAGCCGGCGGGCGCTGTGCGGAACCCGTACTTCGGGGCGCAGATGCTGACCTGCTTCGACCAGCGCGCGGCGCTCCCGAAGGTGGGCGCCCCGGCGGAGGCCCCGTGATCCGCTGGCTCATCAACGCCTCGGTGCGAAACCGCCTCATCGTGCTCCTGCTCCTCGGGGTGCTCGTCGGCGCCGGCGCGTGGGCCATCGGCGACACGCCCATCGACGCGATCCCCGACCTCTCCGACGTGCAGGTCGTCATCCGCACGGAGTACGCGGGGCAGGCGCCGCAGATCGTCGAGGACCAGGTCACCTACCCGCTCACGACCGCGATGCTGGCCGTCCCGACCGCGAAGGTCGTGCGCGGCTACAGCATGTTCGGGACGAGCTTCGTATACATCATCTTCGAGGACGGCACCGACCCCTATTGGGCGCGGAGCCGCGTGCTCGAGCAGCTCTCGGTCGTGAAGGAGAAGCTCCCGGCGGGGGTATCGCCGGCGCTCGGGCCGGACGCGACGGGCGTCGGCTGGGTCTACGAGTACGCGCTCCTCACGGGGCCGTATTGCGAGGCGCACCCGGGCGGCCTCTGGCGCGACCCGGAGACGGGCCGCTTCTACGCGGCCCCCGCCGACGCGCCCGACGACGACGCGCGCGAGCGGCTCGTGCACGCGCGGATCTTCCCGCGCCCCGCCTACGACGCCTGCCCTCTCGACGGCGGCCCGCTCGCCGAGCCCGACCAGGACCTGTCCGACCTGCGCGGCCTCCAGGACTGGTTTCTGCGCTACGAGCTCACGAGCGTCGACGGCGTGAGCGAGGTGGCCTCGCTCGGCGGCTTCGTGAAGCAGTACCAGGTGGTCGTCGACCCGGTGAAGCTGCGCGCCTACGGGATCTCGCTCGCGCGCGTGAAGGCGGCCGTGCAGGAGTCGAACCGCGACGTCGGCGGGCGGGTCGTGGAGATCAGCGAGACCGAGTACATGGTGCGCGGCATCGGCTACCTCGGCTCGCTGAGCGAGGACGAGGAGCGCGCCGCGCTCGCTGGTGGTCGGCGGCTCGAGAACGCGCGCACGGACAAGGTCCTCGCGGATCTGCGCCAGGCGGCGCTCGGCGCGAGCGAGGACGGCGTCCCCATCACGCTCGAGGACGTCGCCGACGTGCGCGTCGGGCCCGAGATCCGCCGCGGCGTCGCCGACTGGGACGGCCTCGGCGAGGTGGTCGGCGGCGTGGTCGTCATGCGCTACGGCGAGAACGCGCGCGCCACCATCGCGCGGGTGAAGGCGCGCCTCGCCGAGCTCGAGCGCGGCCTCCCGCCGGGCGTCGCCGTCGCCGCCGGCTACGACCGGAGCGACCTCATCGAGCGCGCGGCGACGACGCTCTCGCACACGCTCATGGAGGAGATGCTGGTCGTCGCGCTCGTCTGCATCCTCTTCCTCCTGCACGCGCGCAGCGCCCTCGTCGCGGCCTTCGTCCTCCCCTCGGGGGTGCTGCTGAGCTTCGTGCTCATGCGCCTCGGCGGCATCAACGCGAACATCATGAGCCTCGGCGGCGTCGCCATCGCCATCGGCGTCATGGTCGACAGCTCCATCATCATGGTCGAGAACGCGCACAAGCACCTCGAGCTCGAGGCGGCGCGCGTCGCGGGGGGCGCCGAGGCCCGCCCGCGCGCGGTCGTCATCGCCGAGGCGGCCCGCGAGGTCGGCCCGAGCTTGTTCTTCAGCCTGCTCATCATCACGGTGAGCTTCCTGCCGGTGTTCGCGCTGGGCGAGCAGTCGGGGCGCCTCTTCAAGCCGCTCGCCTACACGAAGACGTTCTCGATGGGGGCGGCGGCGCTGCTCGCGGTGACGGTGATCCCGGTGCTGATGGTGTGGTTCATCCGCGAGCGCGTGGTGCCCGCGCGCTGGTCGCGCCGCGCGCGGCTCGGGTTGCTGGCGGCGGGGACGTTGGGGCCGGCGCTCGCGGTGCTGCTCGCGCCGCTCGGCTGGTCGATGGGCGTGCGCGTGGGGCTCGCGGTCGGCTGGGTGGTGCTCGCGGGGCTCGTGCTGCTGCCGCAGCGGCTCCTGCCGGAGGAGCGGAACCCGCTCTCGCGGGCGCTCGAGCGCGCGTACGACCCGGCGTTCGCGTTCGTGATGCGGCACCGCGCGGGGGTGCTCGTGGCGGCGCTCGCGGCGATGCTGCTCACGATCTTCCCGTTCTCGCGGCTCGGCGGGGAGTTCATGCCGCCGCTCGAGGAGGGGGATCTCCTCTACATGCCGACGACCGACCCGGGCATCAGCATGTCGAAGGCGCGGGAGCTCCTGCAGCAGACCGACCGCCTGATCAAGTCGTTCCCGGAGGTCGTGCACGTGCTCGGGAAGGCGGGGCGCGCGGAGACGGCGACCGATCCGGCGCCGCCGAGCATGCTCGAGACGACGATCACGCTCGAGCGGGACAAGTCGCGGTGGCGGAAGCGCGCGGACACGGGGGACCCCATCACGCTCGACGAGCTCATCTACGGCTACGAGCTCGAGGGCGTCGGGCACGTGCCGGGGCTCGACGACGCGGTCCGGCTGCCCGGGCTCACGAACGCGTGGACGATGCCCATCAAGACGCGCATCGACATGCTCTCGACGGGGATCAAGACGCCGATCGGCATCAAGGTGATGGGGCCGGACCTCGCGACGCTCGCGGCGCTCGGCGCGCGCATCGCGGACGTCGTGAAGACCGACGAGGGCCTCGTGGACTACGTCGTGAGCGTGTTCCCCGAGAAGAGCGTCGGCGGGCGCTACCTCGACGTGCGCCTCGACCGCGCGGCCATCGCGCGCTACGGGCTCAGCGTCGGCGCCGTTCAGGACGTCGTGATGAGCGCGATGGGCGGGATGAACGTGACGTTCACGGTGGAGGGGCGCGAGCGCTACCCGGTGAACGTGCGCTACCCGCACGAGCTGCGCGACAACCTCCCGGCGCTCGAGCAGACGCTGGTGACGACGCCGTCGGGGGCGCAGGTGCCGCTCGCGGAGCTGGCGGCGCTGTCGTTCCGGCCGGGTGCGCCGATGGTGAAGAGCGAGAACGCGCGCCTCACGAGCTGGGTGTACGTGGACATCGCAGGGATCGATGTCGGGACGTTCGTCGCGCGCGCGAAGGAGGCGGTGCGCGGCGCGGTGCCGTTGCCGGCGGGCTACACGCTCGTGTGGTCGGGGCAGGTCGAGTACATGGAGGCTGCGAATCGGCGGCTCGCGGTGGTGGTGCCGCTCGCGGCGGTGGCGATCGTGCTCCTCTTGTGGCTCGCGACGCGGAGCTGGCTGCGGGTCGGGATCGTGCTGCTCGCGGTGCCGTTCAGCCTGGTCGGGGCGGTGTGGTTCCTCTACGCGATGGACTACGACCTGTCGCTCGCGGTGTGGGTGGGGATCATCGCGCTCGCCGGGCTCGACGCGGAGACGGGGCTCGTGATGTTGCTCTACCTCGACACGAGCTTCGAGCGGTTCGAGCGCGAGGGGCGGATGCGGACGCGGGCGGACCTGCGGGCGGCGATCCACGACGGGGCGGTGAAGCGGATCCGCCCGAAGACGATGACGGTGTTCACGACGTTCGTGGGGCTCGTGCCGCTGCTCTGGGCGGACGGGGCCGGGGCGGACACGATGCGGCGCCTCGCGGTGCCGATGCTGGGTGGGCTCTTCACGAGCTTCCTGATGGAGCTGCTCGTGTACCCGGTGCTCTTCCACACGGCGAAGGCGGTGCAGCTGCGGGCGCGGTTCAGGGAGGCGGAGCCGATGGCCGCGACCGGTGCGTCGACATGAGCGCGACGGGCGCGATCGTGGCGCCAGGTCGGTCGGTCACGGCGGATGAAGGGCCTCGCGCGAAGTCGCAGAGGCGCCAAGAGTGCCTGCACCAGGTCCGCCTCTGCGCCTCCGCGCCTTTGCGCGAGCCCCCGGTTTCAGCGCCTGCCTCAGAGCCCGACTAACTCCGCGGGCCGTGCGGCGCCGGGAGGTTGTTCAGGATCGTGAACATCGGGCGCGGCCAGCGCGCGTGGTGGAGCGCCGCGCCCAGCGCCACCTCGAGCGCGCCGAGGCCGAACATCGCGAACTGGAGCCAGCTCGTGCCGCTGAGCCAGAGCCACTGGAACGCGATCCAGCCCATCAGGAACGCGCCGAGCGCCATCGTCACGACGGCCGCGCGGCGGTCGCGCTTCGCGGTCATCGCGAAGGCGAGCAGCTGGCCGAGGCCGTTCACCGTGAAGAGGACGAGGCCCGGGATGAGGAAGTCGTGGAACGGCGTGTTCCGCAGCAGCGCCGGCGTCCAGCCGAGGCCGTCGCCGGACGGGTCCGCGATGATGATCGCGCCCGTCACCGCCGCGAAGAAGCCGATGAACACGCTCACGAAGGCGAGCAGCCGATCGATGAGCGTCGGCGTCCGCATCTCCTGACCCCGCCGCCGCGGGAAGCTCCCGCCGAGCCGCCGCATCGTCGCGTGCATCTTGTGCGCGCTGTTCACGCCCACGAACATCATCGGGCACTCGCCCGACACCAGCTCGAGCCCGAGCTCCGCGCCCGCGCGCTCCGCCTCGGGCGTGACCGACCCCTGGCCCGCGCCACGGTGGAGCCACACGCGCCGGATCCCCGCCTTCGCCGCCTGCCGCACGACCAGCTCGGCCGCGTCGGGCGGCACCATCACGAGCGCCCAGTCCACGGGCTCCTCGATCTCCGAGAGGTGCTTCACCACCTTCCGGCCCTCCATCACCCCCGGCGTCAGGTTGACCGGGACGACGTCGTAGCCGATCTCGAGCAGCTCGCGCATCACCGCGCGGCTGAAGTCGCGCGGGTCGTGGCTCGCGCCCACGAGGGCCAGGCGCTTGCCGTGAAGGAAGGACTCGACGGTGTTGAGCGACGTGGTGGCCATGGTGCACCTCCGGGGACCCTCGGTGCATCGCCCGTACCACGCGCGAGACCGCACAGCGGGCCGGCCTGCGCGCCGGTGCTGTGTGTTTTGACACACCCCGTTCGGGGGTGCCCGCCCGCCCTCAGGCCATGCCGAAGCCGGCGTCGTCGACGGCCTGGGCGACGGCCTCGGCCGTCTGCGGGCCGGTCACCCGCACCTCGCCCGTCGCGAGCTCGACCGCGACGGTCGTCCCGGGGAGGGCGCGCGTGATGGCGTTCGACACCGAGCGGACGCACCCGCCGCAGGTCATGCCGGTCACGTGGTAGGTCACGGTCTCAGGGGTCGTGGTGGCAGCAGTCATCGGGGGCCTCACTGGACAGGGACTCGAGGATCGGGCAGTCCGGCCGCTCGTCGCCGTGGCACCGCGCCACGAGGTCGGCGAGGACGGCGCGCATCGTCTCGAGCTCGGCGAGCTTCTCGTCGATCTCGCGGATGTGTCGCTCGGCGAGCGCGCGCACGTCGCCGCTCGCCCGGTGCTTGTCGCGCCAGAGGCCGAGGAGCGCCTCGACGTCGGCGATGCTGAAGCCGAGGCCGCGCCCCCGCTTGATGAAGCGCAGCTCGTCGACCGCGCGCGCGCCGTAGACGCGGTAGCCGTTGTCCGCGCGCGCCGGCTCCGGGAGGAGGCCGATCTGCTCGTAGTAGCGGATGGTCTTCGCCGGGACCCCCGTCTCCTCGGCCACCTCGCCGATGCTGAGCGCGGCGCTCACGCGTGCGCCTCGCGCGCCGTCGCGAGCGTCGCCGCGGGCGCCGCCGCGCGCCGCGTCGCCCGCCAGCGGCGGAGGAGCAGCGCGTTCGTCACCACCGACACGCTCGACGCCGCCATCGCCGCGCCCGCGACGACCGGGCTCAGGACGCCCGCCATCGCGAGCGGGATCCCGATGACGTTGTAGATGAACGCCCAGAACAGGTTCTGGCGGATCTTCCAGACCGTCGCCCGCGACACGTCGAGCGCCGCCGCGACGAGCGTCGGCTCCGCGCGCACGAGCGTCACCCCCGCCGCCTCCATCGCGACGTCGCTGCCGGTCGCCATCGCGATCCCGACGTCCGCCGCCGCGAGCGCCGGCGCGTCGTTCACGCCGTCGCCGACCATCGCCACCACGGCGCCCTCGCGCCGGAGCCGCGCCACGTGCGCCGCCTTGTCCTCGGGGAGCACCTCGGCGATCACCTCGGTCACGCCGACGCGATCGCCCACCGCCCGCGCCGTCCGCGCGTTGTCGCCCGTCAGCATCAGGGTCCGCACGCCCCGCGCCGAGAGCGCCGCGAGCGCCTCGCGCGCCGACTCGCGCGGCCGGTCGCCCACCCCGACGAGCCCCGCGAGCACCGGCCCGAGCCCCGCGTCGACCGCCACCCAGGCGACCGTCAGCCCCTCGCCCTCGAGCCCCGCCGCGCGCCCCTCGAGCGCCGCGAGCCCGACGCCGAGCTCGCCCATCGCCCGCCGGCTCCCGACGTGCACGCGCCGCCCGTCGACCGTCGCCTCGACGCCCCGCCCGGGCAGCGCCCGGAACGCCGCCGCCGGCGCGAGCGCGACCCCGCGCGCCTCGGCCTCGCGGACCATCGCCTTCCCGAGGGGGTGCTCGCTGCCGGTCTGCGCGGCGGCCACGAGGGCGAGGAGCGCGCTCTCGCCGAGGTCGCCGGCGGGGACGACCGCCTCGACCTCGGGGCGCCCCTCGGTGAGGGTGCCGGTCTTGTCGAAGACGACGGTCGTGACGCTGTGGGCGCGCTCGAGGGCCTCGGCGTCGCGGATGAGGATCCCGGCGCGCGCGGCGGCGCCCGTGCCGACCATGAGCGCCGCGGGCGTCGCGAGCCCGAGGGCGCACGGGCAGGCGATGACCAGCACGGAGACGGCGTGGATGAGGGCCTCGTCGGCGTCCGCGCCCGCGATGTACCAGCCCGCGAGCGTGAAGAACGCGAGCGCCACCACGACCGGCACGAAGACCGCCGCGACCTTGTCGACGAGGCGCTGCACGGGCGGCTTAGTCGCCTGCGCGCCCTCGACGAGCGCGACCATCCGCGCGAGGAGCGAGCTCTCGCCGACGTGGGTCGCGCGCACGCGGAGGACGCCCTCGCCGTTGATGGCGCCGCCCGTGACGCGGTCGCCGGCCTCCTTCGCGACCGGCAGGCTCTCGCCCGTGACGAGCGACTCGTCGACCGCGCTCACGCCGTCGGTGACGACGCCATCGACGGGCAGGCGCTCGCCGGGGCGCACCACGACGACGTCGCCGGCCCGCACGTCGCTGATGGCGCGCTCGTGCTCGCGGCCGTCGACCAGCACGCGCGCGGTCGTCGGCCGGAGCGCCATGAGGGCGCGGAGGGCGTCGGTGGTCTTGCGCTTGGCGCGCGCCTCGAGGTGCTTCCCGAGGAGTACGAGGGTCACGACCGACGCCGACGCCTCGAACCAGAGGTGCCGGTGCGCGCCGTGGCCGGCGAGGATGACCTCGAGGGAGAGGCCGAAGGCGGCGGTGGTGCCGATGGCGACGAGGAGGTCCATGTTGCCGGTGCGCTCGCGGAGGGCGGCCCACGCGCCGCGGTAGAAGCGGGCGCCGGCGACGACCTGCACGGGGAGGGCGAGGGCGAGCTGGGCCCACCACGGGAGCATCGCGTCGACCCCGAGCGGGGCGAGCGCCATCGGGAGGACGAGCGGCACCGTGAGGAGCACGGCCATCCAGAGGATGAGGCGGTCCCAGCGCGCGGAGGCCGCGCGGGCCTCGCTCTCCGCGGTCGAGTCGGCGGGCGACGCGGCGGGCGCGACCTCGCGCGCCTCGAAGCCGGCGCGCTCGACGGCGGCGACGAGGTCCGCGGCGGTGACGAGCCCGCGCCGCACGGAGACGCTCGCGCGCTCGGTGACGAGGTTCACCTGCGCCCGGTCGACGCCCTCGAGGCGACCGAGGGCCTTCTCGAGGCGCGCGACGCAGCTCGCGCAGGTCATCCCGTCGATGTCGAGCTCCACCGGGTCGATGACGACGGCGGGGGCTGGCTGGACGGGGTCTCGACGTTCGGCGACGGCCGTGCTCACAGGCTTCTCCCGGCGCGCCGGGGCTTCACGGCGCGTCCGGGAGGAACCCTAATGCTTCCAGTCGCTGGAAGGTCAACCGGGGGTCACGAGGTTTTTAACCGACGCGCGCGCGGCAGCTCCGGAGGCGGGCGTCAGCCCTGCGCGCGGAGCGCGTCGCCATACTCGCGGATGGCCTGGCTCGTGAGCGGGCGGTCGAGGAAGGTCGTCAGGTGCGCGAGGTCGATACCCGGCAGCACCTCGCTCCGCGGGGCCTCCTGATAGGCGTCGCCGCGCAGGACGTAGACCCGGACTCGGCCGCCGCGCCACCGCCAGACCTCGGGGACGTCGAGGAGGCGGTAGATCTCGAGCTTGTCGAGGCCCCCGCGCGTCCACTCGACCTCGATGGCGAGGTGGGGGCGATGGCGGTCCTCCACACCGATGATGTAGCAGCCGTCCGGCTCGACCCCGCGCGCGACCGCCTCGTCCTCGAGCGTCCAGTGCCCCAGCGAACGAAACTCGACACCACGATGGAGGCACCACGTCTCGACGAGGCGACCGATCACGACCTCGAGGTTCTCGTGACCGCGCGACGGCGACCGGAGCTCCAGCGTCCCTTCCAGATAGGCGATGCACGGCCGCGAGCTCTCGCCGCGCTCCGCGAGGAGGCGCGCGTAGTCCGCCCACGTCACACCGCCGAGGACGACGATCTCGTCGCCCGTGCAGTCGGGCGGGAGCGTGAGGTCGGAGCGGAGGACCATGGGCCGAGCCTACCGCCGCCGCCGCGCGGCCACCTCGCGCCGCCGCCGCGTCGCCCCCGCGAGCGCGAGGAGCGCGGCCGCCACGAGCGCGAGCGCGCCGCCGCCCCCGCCGCCCTGACAGCCGCCGCCGCCCTGCGCCACGACCGCCTCGTAGGGATCGGGGTCGCACACGTCGCCGACGCCGTCCTGGTCGATGTCCGCCTGGTCGCTGTTGGCGTCGTCCGGGCAGTTGTCGGCGTTGTCGGGGATCCCGTCGTGGTCGTGGTCGAGCGTCTCCGGGTCGACCGTCGCGACGCACGTCGCCGTCGCCTCGTTGCCGCTCGGATCCGTCGCCGTCACGACGTAGGTCACGTCCACGACGCCCCCGAGAGAGGCCGGCGCGTCGCTCACGACCACCGCCGTCCCGTTCTCCACGCTCACGACGCAGCGCTCGCTCACCTCGCTCCGCGCGCCGTCCACCGTGCGCCCGCACGTCGTGCTCTCCACCACCAGCGTCGCCCCGCACGCGTCCTCCGCCGTCGGCGCGAACAGCGTCGGGAGCGGCGTCTTCAGCGTCCCGACCCCGCAGTCGATGACCGGCGGCGTGTCGTCGACCACCGTGAGCCTCGTCGTGCAGGTCGCCGCCGCGCCCTCGCCGTCGCCGCTCGCCGAGAACGTCACGTCCGTGTCCCCCACCGGGAACCCGTCCGACTCGCTCGTGATCGTCGACACCGACCGGCACTGGTCGACCACCTGCGCCTCGAGCGCGTCCGGCCACCCGCAGGAGTCCGGCGGCGCGCTGACCGTCAGCGTCTCGTCGCAGTCGACCACCACCCCGTCGAGCCCCACCACGTTCACCACCGTGTCGCAGTGCGCCTGGTTGCCGGCCCCGTCGACCGCCGTCACCCGCACGTCCGTCGGCCCTGGCGGGTAGAACGCGCCCTCCCCGGGCCCGACGATCGTCACGTTCGCCCCCGAGCACCCATCGACCGCCGTGACCGGCAGCGTCACGAGCGCCCCGCAGATCCCCGGGTCGCCCTCGACCGTCGTCTCCTCGGGGCAGCCGATCATCGGCGGCTCCGTGTCGACCACCTCGACCGTCGTCGTGCAGGTCGCGTTGTTGTCCGCCCCGTCGGTCGCCGTGAACGTCACGAGCGTCGTCCCCTCCGGGAAGCGGTCCGGCGCGTCCATCACGACGTGCACCACGCTGCACTCGTCGCGCGCCGACGGCTCGCCGAGCGCGACCACAGCGCCCCCCTCGGCGCACGGCACCCCGACGACCGCCTGCGGGCACGTGAGCTCCGGCGGCGTCGTGTCCACGCTGCAGATCACACAGCCCTCGACGAACGGGTAGTCGCAGACCCCCGTGTCCGGGTTGCACGCCCCCTCGCCCTCGCACTCCCCGGGCGCGCCGCACGTCGACGGCACGCCCACGCACGCGCCGTTCACGCAGCGGTCGGCGTGGGTGCAGAGGTCCCCGTCCTCGCAGGCCGTCCCGAGCTCCGCGGGCGCCGACGTGCAGCCGAGCGCGTCGTCGCAGGTGTCGGCCGTGCACGGGTCGCCGTCGTCGCAGCTCACGGCGCGCGTGACGGTGCACGTGCCGCCGAGGCAGCTCGCCGCGAGCGCGCACTGCCCGCCGTCGCACATGACCCCGTCCTCGACGGGCTCGCAGGCCCCCTCGCGCACCTGCCCGCCCACACACGCCGTCCCCGCCGACGCGAGGCACTCGGGGCACGACACCGGGAGCGCCGCGTACTCCTCGTCGGTCTGCTCGTCGCAGTCGTCGTCGAGGCCGTTGCAGAGGTCGTCGACCTCGCGCGTTGGCGAGCCCGGCGCGCAGTCGTCCCGGTACGCCCCGTCCACGCACGCCGACGTGCCCGCGCGCTCGCACACGCCCGTCCCGCAGACCGTCGGGAACGACGGCAGCCCCTCGTCGGTCTGGTCGTCGCAGTCGTCGTTCTTGCCGTTGCAGATCTCGACCCCGAGCGGCGAGGTCGTGTTGTCGTCGTCGTCGCAGTCGCCGCAGCCGAAGGGGCAGGCGAGCAGCGGCTCGGCGTCGTCGCAGCCGAGCGCCTCGTCGCAGAAGCCGTCGTGGTCGTCGTCGCAGCCCTCGTCGGTCGCCTCGTCGCAGTCGTTGTCGACGCCGTCGCAGGTCTCGGGCGCCGCGATGCAGTCGTCGCAGAGGTCGGGGACCTGGTCCTGGTCGACGTCGTCGACCTGCGGCCCGAAGTGGAGCGTGAAGCGGTCGTTCGTCGGGTTGCAGTCGCCCGCGTAGCTCACGAAGACGTCGACCGAGTCGAGCGAGCCCGAGGTCCACGCGATGCTCGCGCTCGGGAACGAGAACGTCGCGACCGCGCCGCTCTCGATGTAGTCGAAGTAGTGGATGTCCGCCGTGTTCGAGAAGTCGCCGCCGCGCACGGTCGAGTACACGACGACGCCCTCGGCGCCGATGGGGCCGTGGTTGCCGACCGCGATGGTGAGGTCGAAGACGGGCCCGAGCTCCGGGTCGCAGTAGTCCGCGCAGTAGGCGTAGGTCTCGATGGCGAGGTCCGGCTGCGGGTCGAAGCTCTCCGGGCCGATGACGCCGCAGGACGGGTCGACCTCGACGGCGGCGGGGATCTCCGGCGCGCGCTCAGCGCGCAGACACTGCTGCGGCTGCGTGCACGACGGGTCGTCGGCGCAGCTGACGCAGGCGCCGCCGAGCGGATCACACGACGGCAGGTCGCTCGTGCAGCCCGTGTCGACGTCGCCCATCGTGTCGTCCGTGCATGGGATGCAGCTCGCCATGCCGGCGACGACCGCGCAGTACGGCGCCGCCGCGTCGCACCCCGGGTTCGGCGCCGCCTCGCCGGGGGTGCACGCGACGATCTGGAACGTGCTCTCGTCGTAGGCCGTGTCCTCGCCGTAGGTCACCGTCGCGAACGCGAAGTAGTGCCCCGGCGGCAGCGCGGCCAGCGCCCCGTCCGGGCACGTCCACGCGGCGCTCACGACCTGCGCGTCGCACGTGGCGACCTCGCTCCCCTCGTAGTCGTAGACCGTCACGGCGACCGCGCTCTGATCGGGCGCCTGCGCCGCCCCGCTGGCCGTGAGCGCGCCGCCGCCGACCACGATCCCGGCGGGCGTCGCGATGTCGACGGCGAGGTCGAGCTGCACGCGCGCGAGCGGCGACGGGCTCTGCGGCAGGCCGAGCGCCACCGAGCAGCCGTTGGGCGCGAGGAGCGCGTTGTAGGTGAAGCCGCAGGCGGTCCCGGCGGCGTCCGGGTCGGCGACGACGTGTACGCCGCCGGAGCTGTCGCCCGCGACGTAGATCTTCCCGTCCGGGCCGAGGCGGCCGTCGCCGTGGGAGTAGCGGAGCGCGCGGGTGTCGAGCTGCGTGAAGACGCCGCTGTCGTAGTCGTACTGGTAGAACGCGCTCGGGCCGCTGCTCGCGTTGCTCTCGTCGAGCGTCGAGAAGTAGAGCCGGCGCCCGCTCGGCGAGAAGACGCCGCCGTAGTACTGGTGCACGTTGAAGGTGGCGTTCAGGCGCGTGCCGTTCGACAGCGCGCCGGTCGCCGGGTCGAAGTCGAACGACATGATGGGGCCGTTGTCGCTCCCGGAGAGGGCGTTGCCGGCGATGGCGACGCGGTCGCCCTGGTGCGAGGCGGCGAAGAGGTGCCAGCCGTTGCTCCAGATCGACACGCCCGAGGCGTAGGTGACGTCGGCGCCGAGGCCGCTCGCCGTGATGGGGAGCACGTGGATGACGCTCGCCCCCGAGATGAGGAGCCAGTAGTCGACGCCGTTCGCGTGCGGGATCGCGAGCATGCCCTCGCGGCCCTGCTGGTCGCCGACGTCGATGCTCAGCGTGTCGCCGACGGGGGCCGCGCCGTTCGTGAGGTCGAACTCGTGGTAGCTGACGACCGACGACGCGCCCGCCGTGTGGCCGAAGACGAAGACGTGACCGGGGGAGCCCGGGCGCGGCACGACCACGCCCGAGTGGAGCGAGGACGAGTTGCCCGGCAGCGTGCTGAAGACCTCGGTGTCCTGGCCGTTCCAGACCCGCGTGCCGTCGGAGTAGAGGAGCAGCGCGCCGGTCTCGGGGTCGCAGAACGTGGCGCAGCCCTCGTCGGTGCGGATCTGCGTCCCCGCCGTGAACGTCACGCTCGTGGCGTCGGCGTCCCACGCGAGCTGGCAGTTGAAGCCGAAGGGCCACACGTCGGCGTGGCGCGAGCGGGGCTGCGCGGACGCCGTGGTGGTGAGGGCCGGCGCGAGCGCGAGGGCGAGCGCGAGCGAGAGGAGACGCGGGTTCGACATGGCCGGGGCCTCGTCAGCGGGTGGGGACGGCGCGGAGCGCGCGGACATTTTGCGGGGCCGGGGGCGATGGCGCAACACGGGGCGCGCGGTTCCGGCGCCGCCGGCGGCCGCGCCGCTCGCGGCCGCGTCAGCCGCGGGTCGGGCGCTGGTGGCGCCGCACGGCGCGCGCGAGCTTCTTCGCGAGCTTCGTGAGGTCCGAGGCGGGGACGTAGTCGGCCACGCCCACGCTGAGCGCGCGGGTCATCGCGTCCATGGCGTCGTCCGCGCCGACCACGACGACGGGGGCGGCGCCTGCGCCACCGGCCGCGAGCCACGCGCCGACCGCGTCGAGGGCGCGGTGCGCGTCGTCGCGGATGTCGACCACGACCGCCTGGGTGGCGGCCGGGACGTGCTCGAGCGCCGCGTGCACGGGGCGCCGTACGACGAGCACGTCGCCGCCCTGCGCGCGCAGGACGGGGAGGGCGGACTCGGCGAACGGGACGCCATAGGGCTCGACGAGGAGGACGCGCAGGTCGCCGACCTCCTGCCCGGGGCGCGGCGCGGGGCGGGTCGGCGCGATGCCGGCGGCGACGGCGCGGGCCTCGCGGCTCGTGGCGGTCTGGGCGATGGCGCGGGCGAGGAGCTCGGACTCGGAGGGGCGGTCGACCGCCTCCTGGAGCGCGACCTTGAGCTCGTCGGCGCTCTGCGGGCGGTTGAGCGGGTTCTTCTCGAGGCACCAGAGGGCGGTCGTCTCGAGGGCGCGGTCGATGGGGACGCGGCAGCGGGAGGAGGGCGGCTCCGGCTCGTCGTAGAGGTGCATGGCGAGGCACTCGACGGCGGAGGCGGCCTCGAAGGGGGCGGTGCCCGTGAGGACCTCGTAGAGGATGCAGCCGACGGAGTAGAGGTCGCTGCGGGCGTCGAGGGGCTTCGCGAGGGCCTGCTCGGGGGACATGTAGGCGGGGGTGCCGGAGACGGCGCCGTCCTGGGTGAGGCGCTGCTGCATGTCCTCCTGCATGAGGACGGCGAGGCCGAAGTCGACGACCTTGATGTGGTCGCGGCCGCCGGGGTCGGTCGCGACGATGATGTTCTCGGGCTTCAGATCGCGGTGCAGGAGCCCCTGGCGGTGGGCGGCGGCGAGCACGTCGCAGAGCTGGGTCATGAGGGCGACGACGCGGTCGGGCTCGAGCGGGTGGTCGCGCGCGATGACGCGGTCGAGGGTGCGGCCGACAACGAGCTCCATCGCGATGAAGAGGCGGCCGTCCCAGGTGCCGAAGTCGTGGACGGTGACGGAGCCGCGGTGGTCGAGGAGGCTCGCGGCGCGCGCCTCGCGCTGGAAGCGCTCGGCCATGTCGGGGCGCGAGGCGACCGCCGGGTGGAGGAGCTTGAGCGCGACGGGGCGGTTGAGCCCGATGTGGAGCGCGCGGTAGACGCGGCCGATGCCGCCGACGCCGAGGAGGGCCTCGACGCGGTAGCGGTCGGCGACGAGGGCGCCGAGGAGGGGATCGGGGGAGCCCGGGTCGCTCATGACCCCGATACTTAGCAGGTTGGGAGCGGAGCGCCAGCGCGTGCGGGCCGCGGCGCCCTCGTCTCAGTCCTCCGTGCCGACGAGCACGATCTCGCCGACGTCGTCGTAGAGGTGCTGCTGCGCCGCCGGCGCCGTCACGTCCATGCGCACGAGCACGACGCCCGCGATGGGCGCGCCCGGCCCGAGCGCCACGGGCCCGCCGCTCGCCGGGAGCGCCACGTCCTCGAGGGCGCCGAGCTCGGCGTCGTCGGCGCCGTAGAACGTGAACGTCGCGACCGCCGGCGCGTACGTCGCGACCGCGCCGGGCTGGTACCAGAGCGCCGTGACCGTCGCCTCCGACGGCAGCGCGAGCTCGAGCCACTGCGGCGCGTCCGCGGCGTGGCTCGCGGAGCGCCAGTACGTCCCGAGGTCGTGATCCACCGCCGCGCGCGGCGCGTTCGCCGCCGCGTACTGCGACGACGCCGTCGCCGTCACGCCCGGCAGGTAGGTGAGCAGCTCCTCGCCCGGCGGCACCGCGATCCCCGTGCTCGCGACGCTCGCCGCCACCGTGGCCATCACCGGCTGGAAGTCCGGCGCCGACGCCGTCACCGTCGTGCTCCCCGTGCCGCTCGCCCAGGCGCGCACGCCGTAGACGAGCTGCTGCCTCGCCGGCACCACCACCTGCGGCGCGACCGCGACCAGCGGCGACGCCGCCTCGACGTCGATCGTCAGCGCCTCGGCGACCGCGCGGTAGGGGCCGCCCACCTCCCGCGTGTACACGTACCAGGTCGCCCCGTTGAACGGCACGACCGACGGGATGTTGGAGAACACGAGCTCGCCGGCGCCGCTCACGACCGGCACGCTCTCGGGCGACGCGTAGCCCGGCGCGCTCGCGGTCACCACGCTCGAGCCGAGCCCGACGCCGGTGAGGTCGAAGGCGCCCGACGACTGCCCGGCCGCGATCGTCACCGAGGGCGGCGGCGCGACCACGTCCGGCGCCGACGACGCGAACGTCACGGTGAGCGGCTCCGGCACCGCGTAGGTCGCCCCGTTGAGCGTCGTGCGCACGTAGCAGCCCGCGTTCACGAGGTGGCGCGCGGTCGTCTGCGTCGTGCCGTTGCACGACGGCAGCCGCAGCGTCAGCACCGGCGGCTCGACCGTCACGGGCGGCGAGTCCCCGACGAACACCCCGGGCGTCTCGAGGCGCACGCGGTAGCTGCCGGTGGTCGCCGGCTGCCCCACCCAGACCGTCGGGAGGTACTGCGTGCGCGCAGGCCACGTCCACGTCGTCGCCGGGGTGGTGCCCGTCGAGGCCGGGTAGAGCGCGACGATCCCGGGCGGGGTCGCCTCCGCGACCGACGCCGTCACGGTGAGCGGCACCGCCGGCTTCAGCACGAACCCCTGCGCGTCGAGCCGCGCGTAGAGGTCGTCGCGCGAGGACAGCGGGTTCCGCGGCGTGTCGACGCCGACCCAGACGACCGTCGGCGCGACGACCGACACCGGGAGCGTCGCGGTCGGGTAGGCGAGCGACGTGCCGCTCGCGGCGGCCGTCACGGTGTCCGCGCCCGCCGCCACCCCGACGACCTCGAGGTACGCGAGGCTCTGGTTCGCGGGGATCGTGACCGACGCGACGCTCGCGGCCCCGGTCGCCGAGGCGAACGTCACCGTGAGCGGCGTCGCCGCGCTGTGGAAGGCGCCGTTCAGCGTACGCCGCACGTAGCAGGTGTCGTTCAGGAGCGCGACGCCCGTCGCGGCGCCGCTCGGGCAGCCGCCGAGGGTGAGGCCGTAGGCCGGCGGGTCGACGGTCACGGCCGGCGAGTCGCCGGTCGCCGAGCCGAGCGCGGCGTGGATCCGGTAGGTCCCGGGCGCGGACGGCGTCCCGACCCAGATCGTCGCCGAGGTCGCCCCCGCCGACACAGGCAGCGACGTGATCGCCGCCCCGCCGCTCGCCGCGGCGTAGAAGGACACCATGTCCGGCGCGGTCGCCTCCGTGAGCGAGAGCGCGAGCGGGCCACCGACCCGCGCCGTGAGGTTCGTCGTCGACCCGGGCGTGCGGAAGTAGAGGTAGACGTCGTCGCGCGCGCTCGCGGTGTTGCGCGCCGCGTCCACGCCGACCCAGGCGAACGCGCCGTCGACCACGGTCACGGCGACGCTCGCGGGGGCGTACGTGCCGCTCGCGTCCGAGGCGGTCACGACGTCGTCGCCGAGCGAGACCCCGCCGAGCGTGAAGTAGGCGGCGTTCTGGCCGGCCGGGATCGTGACCGACCCCGCGGTGGCCGCCCCCGTCGCCGTCGAGAGCGTGACCGGGAGCGCGCTCGGGCCGTTGTGCGTGACGCCGTTCAGGCGCCGGCGCGCGTAGCAGCTCCGGTGCTCGAAGCCGAGCGCGACGCGCGTGTCCACGCCGCACGCGATCTCGAGCGCGTACGACAGCGCCGCCACCGTGACCTCCGCGGAGTCGTAGCTCGCGCCGTCGCGCGTCGCGCGCAGCCGATACGCGCCCGCCGTCGCCGGCGTCGCGACGCTGAGCGACGCGCTCGCCGCCCCGGCGGGGATCGTCACCGTGGACACCTCGGCGCCGCCTGCGTCCTCGACCCGCACGCCGCCGGCCGTCGCGCCCGGCGCGACCCCGACCGCCGCCGTCATCGCCGCCACCGCGCGCAGCGTGTGCCCGACGGGGTGCGCGATCGTCGGGGCGAGCGTGACGTCGTCGGGCGCGGACACCGTCGTCCGCTGCGTCTCCACCCCCTGCCACGCGAGCGCCGTCGGCTCCACCGTCACCGCGAGCGTCGCGCTCGTCCAGCCCGGCGCCCCGAGCGTCAGCGTGTCCTCCCCCGCGACGAGCCCCGCGAGCCGGAGCGCGCTCTGGTGCGT
Organism: Deltaproteobacteria bacterium; assembly: GCA_020632715.1. Taxonomy (GTDB): domain Bacteria; phylum Myxococcota_A; class UBA9042; order PHBI01; family PHBI01; genus JACKFA01. The sequence goes on along the minus strand of JACKFA010000005.1, from coordinate 511,677 downwards.
CCCCGCGGCGACGGTCGCGCTCGCCTCGGCGCGCCCGGCGCTCGCCGCGACGCCCACGACGAGCGGCGCCGTCACGTCGTAGAGCTGCCCCGCGACCCGCGTCCGCACGAGGCACGTCTCGTGGTAGAGCCCGACCCCCGTGACCGTCGCGGCCCCGCAGCTCGCGACCTCGAGCGCCGGCACGGCGGCCGTCACGACCACGCTCGCCGGCGTGAGCCCGCTCGCCGACGCCGTCACCGTCGCGGTCGCCGGCGCGACGGCCGTCACCATGACCGGCGTGGGCGCCGTGATCTGCCCCGCCGGCACCGTCACGGTCGGCGGCGCCACCGTCACCCCCGGGTCGCTCGACGCGAGCGTCACGACGAGCCCCCCGGCCGGCGCCGGCGTCGTCAGCGACACCTGCTGCGCCCGCGCGTCCCCGACCGCGAGCCGATAATCCGTCGCCGGCGCGAGCGCCACGCTCGCCGCGACCACGGCCACGGTCGTCGCGGCCGCCTCCCAGCCGGGCGCGCTCGCGGTGACCGTCGCGCTCCCGACCGCGACCCCCGTCACCGGCGCGTTCACGACGACCGCGCCCGCCGGGATGGTCACCGTCGCCGGCACGGAAGCCACGCCCGACGCGCTCGACGCGAGCGACACCACGAGCCCGCCCGGCGGCGCCGGCAGGTTCGCCCGCACCGGCAGCGCCGCGGTGAGCCCCGGCGCGACGAGCAGCTCCTGCGGCGTCGTGAGCACCGGCGTCGGCAGGCTCTCGACGGTGATGACGAAGCCCGCGACCCCGACGCCGCCGTCGTCGTCGCGCACCCGCACGGTCACCGCGTAGGCGCCGACCGCGCCGTACGCGTGGTCGAGCGTGAACGCGCGCCCCGGGCCGAGCGCGAGCGGCTCCTCGCCGGCGCCCGCGCCCCAGTCGACCGTGGCGGTGAAGGTGTCCGCGCCGGGGTCGGCGAAGGTCCCCTGGCGCGTGAACCCGGCCTGCTGCGAGAGCAGCTGGTCCGGCCCGGCGGACACCGTCGGCGCCACGTTCCGGACGGTCACCACGGCGGTCGCCTCGGCGGTGGCGCCGTCGTCGTCGGTGACGCGCACGACGATCGCGGTCTGGCCGTCGTCCGCGAAGCTCGCGCCGGCGGCGACGCGCACCTCGCCGTCGAGCCCGGCCGCGTCCCCGGGCGGGCCGTGCGGGCTCTCGACGACGGTCGCCGCGCGCGGCCCCGCGCCGAGGTCGGCCGTGGCCGTGTGCGTGTCGGCCGTGCCGGCGTCGTGGAAGGTCGCGACGGCGATCGCGCCGGTCGTGCCCTCGTCCACGACGAGCCCGGTCAGCGCCGTCATGGTCGGCGCGGCGTTGTCGACGCGGGCGATCAGGCGCGCACACCCCGGGTAGGGCGCCGCGCCGTGCACGCAGACGACCACGTCGTGATCGCCGTCGTCGGCGTAGACGTGCGCGGCCGTGACGCGCCCCGGGCCCGCGCCGGGCTCGGCGAGATCGGCGGCGCCGACGTCCTCGAGGGGCGACCCGTCGCCCCAGTCGACGGTCGCGTGGTGCGCGCCGGACAGAGCGTCCGTGAACGTGCTCGCGAGCCGGAGCGTCGCCCCCTCGGCGCCCGCGAGGTCCGGCCCCGCCACGACGAGCGGCACCTGAACGATGACGAGCGGCGTCGACACCGGGGCCCCGTGGTTCCCGAACGCGTCGATGGCCTCGGCCGACAGCAGCACCGTCCCCGAGAGCGGCAGCGCGAGCGCCGCGGACAACGTCCCGGGCGCCGTCTCCGCGACGATCTGCCCGCCGAGCGAGAAGCGCACGCGCGCGCCGTCCTCGGGGGTCACGAGCGCCGCCACGGCCGTGACCGTCTGCCCGCCGAGCGGCGGCGCGCCGCCCGCGAGGCCGACCCCGGCCAGCGCGGGGCCGATCGTGTCGATCGTCGCGAACGTCCCCGCGAACGGCGCGCCCGCGGCGGCGTTCCCCGCGAGGTCCTGCACCCCGTCCACGCTGTAGGCGTAGCGCGCGTTCGGCGCGAGCGGCGCGTCCGGCGTGAACACGAGCGCCGTGTCCCCGAGCCCGCGGTCGACGCGCCCAGCGACCGCCGCGCCGCCGACGCGCGTGAGCGCCATCGTGACCCCGTCCCGGCGCACGGGCTCGTCGAACACGAGCCGGAGCGGGGTCGTCGGCGCCACCTGGACGGCGCCGTCCGCCGGCGTCAGCGACACGAGCGCCGGCGGGCGCCCGTCCGCGGTCGTGAAGCTCGCCGTGAAGGTCGTCAGGAGCGGCCGCCCGACGCGGTCGAGCGGGCCGACGAACACGCCCGGGCCGCTCTGCACGAGCCCCCCGCGCGCGACGATCTGGTAGCTCACCTGGCTCTCGAGCGGCGTCGTCGGCGTGAGCGTGACCTCGCCCACGACCCCGCCCGGCGCGTCCCCGGCGACCTCCGCGTACGCGAGCGTCACCTCGCGCGCGCCCGCCGGCCCGATGAGCTGGAGGCCCGTCGCCCGGAGCGACGCCGCGTCGAGCGGCTCGCTGAACGTGAGGCGCACGACCGCGTCCACGGGCACGCCGCCCGCGCCGTCCGCGGGCGCGACGGCCGTCACGCGCGGGTAGGCCAGATCCAGCGCGACGTCGCCGAGGTCGAGGGCCTCTCCGGGCGCGGAGAGCGAGGCCGCGAGGTACGCCACGCCGCCGCGCGCGTTCTCCGTCGCCGCCACGTCGAGCGCCCCGAGCGGCACGGCGTCGATGGCGAAGCGCCCGTCGCTCCCCGTCACCACCGTCCGCACGCCGTGCGCGGCCCCGCCCACGGGCGGCGCGTAGCGCACGGTGACCGCCGCCCCGACGACCGCGCTCCCGTCGGTCTCGAGCACGATTCGACCCGCCACGGACCCCGTCGCGCCCAGCGTGAGCGCCACCTCCACGACGTCCCCGTCGCCCGCGACCGCGCCCTCCGCGCTCGCGCCCGTCGTCCCGTCGCTCGCCGCGAGCTCGAACTCGCCGGGCGGCACGTCCTCGACGAGGAACGCGCCGGTCGCGTCGGTGAGCACGAGGTCCACGTCGCCGCCCGCGACCTGGCTGCGCGAGCGGAGCCACACGCTGACGCCCGCCGCCGGCGCGCCGTCGGCGTCGACGACCGTCCCCGCGACCGCGCCGACCCCGCCGAGCACGAGCGTCACCTCGGGCGCCACGCCGGCCGCCGCGAGGTCGGCCGACCCGACCGCGCGCGACCGCGTCTCGCCCGGCTCGCTGCTCGTCGCCTGGAGCGCCACCCGCCCGAGCCGGAGCCCGGTGAACGTGGCGCGCCCGTCGGGCCCCGCCTGCTTCACGGTCGAGCCGGCGCGCACCTGCGCGAGCGCCGCGGGCGTCTGCCCGTCCGGGCGCAGCACCGTCACGGACAGCGTCGCGAGCGGCGTCAGCTGGAGGTCGACCGTCACCTCGGGCTGCCCCTCGGGGAGGACGCCGCCCGCCTGCGCCGTGACGCCGACGAGCACCGCGTGCGTCGCGGCCACCGTGAACGCGCCCACCGGCACGCCGGGGAAGCGGTAGGCGCCGACGGGATCGGTCGTCACGACGCGCGGCGGCGTCAGCGGGTCGCTCGAGCGCAGCGTCACGGTCGCGGCGGTCGCCGGCGTCGCGCCGTCGCTGTCGAGCACGATCCCCGACACCGTCCCGAGCGCCTTCACCACGAGCGCTGCGTGCGCCACCTGCCCGGCCGCCGAGATGACGACCGTCGTCCGCGCGTAGCGCCCGGTGGCCGCGTCCTGCCCGGTGATCTCCCACGCCCCGACCGGCACCTCCGCGAACGCGAAGCGCCCCGCGGCGTCCGTGACCGCGAGCCCGAGGTCCTTCACGACGACCTGCGCGAACGCGACCGGCGTGTGGCCGTCCGCCTGCACGAACGTCCCCTCGATGGCGCCGATGGGGTCGAGCACGACGTCCGCGAGCCCCGTGCCCGCGAGCGGCACGACCACGCGCCCGGCCCCGCACACGCTCACCGTCGCGCCGAGCTGGCACGCGCTCAGGTAGTACGTGCCCTCGACGAGGTCCGCCACGCGCGCGACCCCGTCGGCGCCCGTCGTCGCCGTGAGCGTGGTCACCGGGAACGCCGGCCGAGAGAGCTCGACGCGCGCGCCCTCGACGGGCTCCCCGGCGTCCGAGGTGACGGTGATCTCGGCGCCCCCGAGCCCGAGGAGCTGCACCGTGAAGTCCGTCGCGGGCGGGCGCGCCGTCACCTGCACCTGCCCCTGGTAGCCCGTCCCGGGGTCCCGCGCGGTCACGGTGTAGGTCGACGCCGGGAGGTCGATCTGCGTGTCGAAGCGCCCGCTCGCGTCGGTCTCGACCGCGTAGTCGGGGGCCCACGAGATCCCGACGCGCGCCCCCGCGCCGACCGGCTCGCCGCTCGGCAGGAGCACCGTCCCCGTGAGGCGCGACTGCCGCGACGTCGGGTCCGCGAACGCGAGCGCGAGCCCGGTCGCGTCGGGCGCCGCCGTGGTCGTCTCGCCGGTGACGCTGGCCGCCGCCGGGTAGAAGGGCGACGTCGCGCTCACCGTGTAGGGCCCGGGGAAGAGCGCCGTCCCCAGGTCGAAGACGCCCGTCGCGGCGTCGGAGAAGCCCTCGGCGAGGATCGTCATCACCGGCGCGCCGTTCTTCGAGCGCCCGAGCCCGCGCGCGGTCACCCACGCGCCGATGGGCGTCCCGCGGTGGTTCTTCACGACGCCGCTCACGCGCCCCTTCGGCAGGTACTGGATGTCGACCGCGCGCACCTGCCCGTCGAAGTCGAGCCGCGTCCGCGTGTACCCCCACACCCCCGGCGACGCCCCCGTGCCCGCCCGGAGCGGCGTCGTCGCGAGCCCGAGGAGCGCCGAGAGCTCGTCGACCGGCGTCGCGGTCGGCGCGGCGTCGAGCTGCTCGCGCACGTCCTCGTCGACGGGCGGCGCCGGCGCGGAGAGCGTGTAGCCGCCGAGGCCCAGGCGGTCGAACGCGTAGAACCCGGCAGGCGACGCCTTCGTCACGAAGAAGCCGCCGGTGACCGGGATCGCCACGTCCACGCCGCCGACCGGCGCGCCGAGCCCGCTCCGCACGAAGCCCTCGATGCGCCCGACCTCCTCGAGCGTGATGAGCGCGAAGCTGTCGCCGCTCCCGGTCACCGTGACGCGGGCCGAGCCGAGGCGCGTGAACGGGATCCCGCGCGCCGGGTCCTTCACGACCGCCGCCGCGATGGCGCGGTCGCCCGTCGGCACCCCCGCGAGCACGAAGAGCCCGTCGGCGTCGGTCGTGACGATCCCCTCGCCGCCCGCGACCAGCGCGCCCGCCGCCGGGAGCCCGTTCGCGTACTGCACGCGCCCGCTCACGGTCGCCGTCCCCTGGAGCGTCACCCGCGCCCACGTCGTCGCGCCCAGCGTCACCGACAGGCCGTACACCTTCCCGAGGCGGCGCCCGTCGAACGACACGGCCGCGACGCCGTAGCCGTCGTCGACCGGCACCGTGAGCTCGCCCGTGAGCCCGTCGCCGCCGGTCACCCCCTGCGCGCGCACGCCGCCGCCGAAGTCCTGCACGTAGGCGCGGGCGCCGGGGTGCGGCGTCACGCCGTCGCTCTCGACGACCTGCACCCGCACGGTCCCGCGGAGCACCGGCGCCGCGCTCAGCACGACGTCCACGACCTGCGCCTCGCCGGGCTCCGTGAGGACCCCGCTCACCGTGCGCGCGAGGCCCGTCCCCGTCTTCACGTCGAGCGAGAACGCCCCGAGCGGCACGCCGGCGAACGCGAACGCCCCGTCCGCGCCGCTGAAGACGCCGCGCCCCTTCTCGCGCGAGTCGGCGTCCGGGAAGAGGTTCACGGCGGCCCCCGTCACGGGGGACACGCCGTCGGCGGCCAGCACGCGCCCGACGACCGTCCCGCGCCCGCGGAAGCGCAGGACGACCGGGACGTCCGTCCCGACGCGCGGCGAGTCGGCCGGCACGTGGTCGCGGAGGACGGCGCGGTCGAGGCCCCGCGCCTTCACGACGGCCTGGCCGAGCGACCCGGCCGAGAACGCGGCGAGGAGGGCCTCGGCGTCCGGCGCGGCGGCGATGGCCTCGGCGAGGCGCCGCTCGGAGAAGGCGTCGCCCGACACCGAGGAGAGCACCGAGCCGAGCGCGTCGAGGTCGAGGCCGCTCGTGTCGGTGGCGCTGATGGTGATGGGCACGCCGGCCATGAGCCAGTCGAAGGCGAAGGCGCCGTCGGCGTCCGTGAGGGTCTGCGTGACGCGCACGTCGACCCCGATGCAGCCGAGCGGGGTCGCCATCTGGTCGTTCTCGGTGATGGTGACGGGGATCCCGGCCACCGGCGCGCCGTCGAGCCCGAGCACGCGCCCGTGGAGCGCGACGCCCACGTCGGCCGAGAGCGCGATGGGCCGCGTCGTCGGCGGGAGCGCGCGCCCCGCCGGGTCGCGGACGCCGTCGAGCACGAGGTCGTGCGGGGCGAGCGTGCCGATCGGGCGGCGGAGGTTCACGTAGACGACGCGCCCGCCGGGCTGGAGGCGCGCGCCCGTCGCGGGGGTGCCGTCTTCGAGGCGGTAGGCGGTGGCCGAGCCCGCGCCGGCCTCGTCCATCGGCTTGTCGTAGACCACGGCGACGACCGTGCCGTAGCTCTTGTAGTCGGGCGGGTAGCACGACGGGTACGGGCGCCCGGCGATGACGCCGAGCTCCTGCCGCACGGCGACGACGCCCGGCGCGCGCTCGGCGACCGCGGTGACGACGCCGGTCAGCGCGCCGTCGCTCGCGCCGTCGCAGCCCCGGTCGACCGCGAGCGCGGCGCTGCCGGCGTCCGCGCGGTAGCACACGGCGGCGCTCTCGGCGGGGAGCGCCCAGCGGACGAGGGCGCCGGCGCCGTCCGCGCCGAGCGTGAGGGCGGAGACCGCGCCCGCGGCGTGCCCGGCGGGGGCGTCCCAGCGGAGCGTGTCCGGGCCGGCGTCGGCGGCCTCTCGGGCGGGCGACGAGCCAGGCGCCGCGCGCCCCGGCGTACCCCATGGCGCCCGGGACGTCGCTGTCGGCGACGCGCGCCTCCTGCCCGAGGCGGGCGAGGCCGCGGGGCGATCCCGGCCTCGCTCGCGGCCAGGACGCGCCAGGGCTCGTGGCGGCCGGCGAGATCGGCGGCGCGGAGGGCGAGGCGCGCGTCGGCGTCGGTGTCGGCGGGTTCGTCGCCGGCCTCGAGCGCGGCGGTGACGGCGTCGCGGAGGAGGCGCCCGGCGTCGGTCTCGCGGAGGATCTGGTCGAAGCCGGCGCTGTCGCGGCGGCCGCCCTGCCAGTCGAGGAGGAGGTCGGCGACCACGCGGCCCGCGGCGTCGCCGAGCTCGAGGCGCTGCCCGGCCTCGGCGAGCTCCAGCACGCGGGCGAGGACGGTCGCGCGGTCGACGCCCGCGACGCCCGGCGGGAGCTGCGGCGCGGTCGCGACGGAGAGCGCCTGCCCGAGGACGCGGTTCGCGGCGCGGCGCACGCTCTCGGGGAGGGCGTCGACGTGGTCCGGGTAGCCGATGGCCGCGGGGGACAAGGCGACGCCGCGCTCGTCGACCCCCATGCGGAGGTCGAAGGAGCCCGTGACCTCGTCGTCGCCGGTGAGGTTCGAGAACGTGACGTAGCCCGTCTTCCGCGCGACGAGCTCGAAGGTGGCGGTCGCGCTCTCGCCGGGGGCGAGGTCCCCGAGGGTGACGGTCTCGTCGCCGACGAGCGTGGCGCCGGCGATGCTGCCGCGGGCGAGGGTCACGCTCGCGAGGTTCGCGACGGTGTCGCCGGTGTTGAGCACCGTGACGGCGGCCTCGTAGGGCTCGTCGGCGCGGATGGTGCGCGGGTGGGCGAAGACGATGGAGAAGCGCGGGTTCCGGACGAGCACGCTCCCGGCGACGTCCCCCTCGATGGCGACCTCGCCGGCGGCGAGCCCGTCGAGGGTGGCGCCGAGGCGCACGTCGAGGCGGTGGAGGCCCTCGCGGAGCCCCTCGACGAGGAGCTCGCCCTGGCCGGTCTCGCCGGGCATGAGGCGCACGCCGTCGTCGGCGCTGCCGGCGACGCCGTCGGGGCCGAGGCTCCGGATGGGGACGACGCGCTGCACGAGGCGCTCGGGGCCGACGCGGGCCATGCGGAGCGGGTCGTCGCCGGGGGCGTCGTCGGTGCCGGGGACGAGGTCGCGGCCGGGCGGGAGCGAGAGGGCGGCGGTGAGGCCGTGGAGGGAGAGGCCGGAGCCCGCGGGCGCCGCGTTCTGGACGTAGACCTGCACCGAGAAGAACTGGTGGAGGAAGCCGATGTGGCCGGGGATCACGAGGAGGCCGGGGACGCCGGGGAGGTTGCGCTGGTCGTCGTCGCCGCCGCTGTCGACCTTCTGGAAGATGACGCCCTGGACCTGCACGTCGAGCTTCTCGCCCATGAGCTCGGGCGGGAGGGCGGCCTTCTCGGCGAGGAGCGCGTTCATCGCCTCGGCCTGGGCGAGGAGCTCGTCGAGCTCGGCGGCCGGGACGATCTCGGTGGCCTCGTCGAAGCGCGGGGAGACGACGGGGAAGTGGACGGGGATCTGCTCGCCGTCGATGACGAAGGCGACCTCGAACTCGGTCGCGCCGAAGCTCGACGCGTCGATGGCGATGTCGAGGGCCTCGATCTCGTCGAGCGTCAGCGGGCGCGAGGTGACGCGCGCCACGAGCACCTCGTCGAAGACCGTCACCGGCACGCTCGGCGGGGAGCCCTCGAGGCGCGTCTCGCCGGTCGCGGTGTCGACGAGGCGGATCCCGTCGAGCGCGTAGTCGCCGGAGAGCGGGAGCGGCGGCAGGAGGAGCGGCGCGTTCGGGGCGCCGACGACGCGCTGGGCGGGGAAGGAGGGCCCGCGGAGCGTCGCCTCGACGTGGGCGCCGGCGGCGAGCGCGCGCGTGGCGGCGCTCTCGGCCCCGCTGCCCGTGACGACGTCGACCCGCACGGAGCCGGCGAGCCCGCGCGGCACGGCGACGGTCTCGGGGGCGACGCGGAGCTCGACCCCGACGACGCGGTAGGTGGCGGTGGCGAGCCCGTCGGCGACGGAGGCGTAGGCGCCGCCCGCGGTCGGCGGCTCGGCGGCGCGCGCCGAGGTGGCGGCGAGCAGCGTCGCCGCGAGGAGGAGGGAGGACAGGGCCTTCATGGCAGACTCCTCGGCAGGTTCTCGAGCAACGTGGGGACGAGGTCGTCGAGGTGGTGGGTGAGGGCGGTCGCGAAGCCGCCGAAGCCCTCGTCCACGTAGGGGATCGCGTCGCCGAAGCGGCGGATCACCTGCTGCGCGATGAGGTCGTGCGCGAGCTCGCCGGGGAGCCGCGCGGTCTCGTCGGCGCCGCGCACGAAGCGGCGGATCGCGGCCATGTCGATGAAGAGCCGCTCGCCGCGGCCGGCGGTGCGCACGACGTTCTGGGCGTCGTAGCCGCTCCGGAAGAGGTGCGCCGGGAACCGCGCCCGCGTGTAGATCCCCGCGCCCATGTCGCGGATGAGGCCGAAGAGCGCTCGCCGCCGCAGCAGCGGGCTCACCTCGGCGAGCGCCACGGCCCGTCGGTAGTGCTCCACGAAGGTCGCGTTCGTGAGGATGTTCTCGGCGATCTGGCGGGCGCCGTCCTTCGTCAGGACCCGCGCGATGTCCGTGGGCCTCCCGAAGCCGGGGATGACGTAAGCGCTCGGCTGGGCGCGTCGCACCTGGCCGACGACCGTGCCGAGCTCGATGATGACGGTGTCGGACGCGACGTTGCGCGCCACGGCCTCGGCGGCGCGGGGCGCGACGCGGGCCGCTCCCTCGCTCGTCCCGCGGAGGACCTCCCAGGCGCGTCCGAGGCCGCGCGCGAGGGCGCGGAGGATGTTGCGGCCCGTCGGGTCGCGGAAGCGCGACGGGTCGTGGCGGAAGGCGGCGTAGAGGTTCGGGCCGTCGGCGTAGCCGTCGGGATCCTGGCTCAGGAACGCCCCGGTCCAGGCGTCGTACCAGCGGGCGCGCAGGTAGAGGAGCCCGCTCTCGGCGTCGTGGAGCTGCCCGTGGAAGCCGACGGCGAGCCCGGCAGGCGACCACGCGCGCCGCGGCGGCGCCGTCGAGCCCGTCGGCCCCTGGTAGAGGACCGGGTTGCCCACGTCCAGCGGTAGCGAGAGCGCGGCCACCGGGTTCCCCCAGGCGTCGACGACCGCGCCCGCCGCGACGTCGAGCGTCGCCCCGGGCGCGACGCCCACGGGCGGGGTGAAGCGGAGCGCCGTGCCGGGCGCGAGCCCCGCGTCGAGCGCGAACGTCACGGGCCCCGAGAGCGGCCCCGACCCGAGGTCGACCGTCATCGCGCCGTCGAGGGGCGCGGTCGCCGTCGCGAGGCCGGGCCCGCCGCCGCCCGCGAGCGGCGCGAAGACGGGCTCGCTCATGACGACGAGTAGGCTCCCGCCGGGCTCGGGGACGACCTGCGCCACGAGCGGCCCGCCCTCATCGCGCGCCTCCCAGCGCGGCATGCCGAAGGCGTCGTAGTCCGCCCGCTCGACGACCTCGCCGCCCGCGTCCGCGAGGGCGACCACCGAGCCCATCGCGTCGGTGAGGAGCCAGTGGCGCGCGAGCCCGCCGCCGCCGTCGTCGAGGTCGGCCGCGACGGGGACGTCGCCGTCGGCGTAGAAGAACCGCGCTTCGAGCGCGGGGTTCCCGGCGTCGAGCCGGTAGACCTCGGCGAGCCGCTGCCCATCCCAGACGTAGACGCGGTCGCTCGCGGTGCACGGCACGGCGCCCCCGGGGCACGTGACGCGCCGGCGGGTGAGGAGCCCGTCGACGCCGTAGTCGAGCGCGACGCGCACGCCGTCGTCCCGCTCGATCAGCACGAGCTGGTCGTCGCCGTTCCAGGTGAGGGTGGCGAGGACCCCGGCGGGGTCGACGTCCGCGGCGTCCGGGCGGCGCGGGAAGAGGCGCGTGCGCGTCACGTGGCCGGCGGCGTCGCGCGTCCGCTCGAGCGCGTCGACGGTGGTCTGGAAGAGGAGCCCGTCCGGGTCGCCGAGCGCGGCCGCGGCGGGCGGCGGCGCCGGGCCGGCGGGGTCGGCGCTCGTCGCGGTGGCCTCGCGCAGATCGAGCCCGCCGCCGTCGTAGACGTAGGCGCGGGCGTAGTCGCCGGGCAGCCAGGTCCCCGCGACCCCGGCGGGGGCGGCCACCGTCCACGCTGGCGCCCCGGAGCCCGGGCCGAGCCGCGCGCCCTGCTCGACGCGCGTCAGGCGCTCGCCGTCGGTCGCGTAGAGGTCGGTCCGCCCGGCGGCGTGCACGAGCTGCCGCGCGAGCGGGCGGTCGCCGGCGTCCCAGGCGTAGCGGACGTCGGCCAGCACGGCGCCGCCGCGCGTGTAGCGGCGCATGAGCGGCCGCTTGCGGGCGTCGTAGACCACCTCGACGTCGATGAGCCCGCCGCCGAGCGTGTACGCGCCCATGTCGTCGGCCGTCGCCCAGCCGACGTCGCCGAGGACGACCTCGTCGTCGACCGTGACCTCGGTCAGGCGCCCGCTCGCGTCGCGGGTCTCGGCGACGCTCGCGGTCGGCGTGTCGAGCGTCGCGCGCTGCCCGCTCGGATACCACGTGGCGTCGAGCGCGTACGGGCCGCCGGGCAGGTCCCAGACGACGCTGCGAGCGGGTCCGAGGAGGTCGTAGGTCACCTCGACGCCGCCCCCGGGCCAGTCGGCCGTCCGGAGCCGCCCGAGCGCGTCGTAGTGGGTGTTCACGGCGCGCCCGACGCCCTCGAAGAGGGTCGCGCGGCGCGTCGTGCGCCCGACGGCGTCGTGGAGGGTCGTGACCTCGCCGCCCGGGACCTGCGCGTGCTGCGCGAGCCCGCGGGCGTCGAAGCCGTCCCAGGTCGTCGTGCTGCCGTCGCGCCAGGTCGCGCCGACGAGCCGCCGCGCCGCGTCCCAGGCGAGCGCCGGGCCGCCTCCGCTCGCGTCTCTCCCGCCGACCGCGCGTCGCGCGAGGTCGCGCGGCCGATCGACGACGACGCCGTTCGAGCGCCGCTCCCCGAGCGCCTCCCCGAGGATCGACACGGGGATCGCCGTCCGCCGCCCGGCGCCGTCCCGGAGACCCGTGACGGCGCCGTCGAGCCGCGGCTCGAACGTCGCCGCGAGCGTGCCGGTGGCGTCGCGACGCTCGCTCGCGTGGTCGAGCGCGTCGAAGGTGAAGCTCGCGCCGACGCTCGCCGCCGCGTCGCCTTCGAGGGCGGTGTCGGTCTCGAGGTTGCCGTTCCCGTCATGGGCGTAGGTGTGCGCCTCACGCCCCGGGCTCACCGTCGACGCGGGGCGCCCCGCGCTGTCGAACGTGGTCGTGACGGTCTCGCCGGTAGGCCCGGTGCGGACGATCGCGAGCGCGCCGGCGGCGGTGGGCCAGGTCGTCGTCCAGACGGCGTCCGCGGCCGACGAGACGCCGACACGCACGCTCGTCGGCCTCCCGAGCGCGTCGACGTCGGTCGACTGGCGGGCGATGACGCCGTCGTCGGCGTCCGTGACGACGACCGAGCGCTCGGCGCCGTTCCCCCACCACGTGAAGGCGCGCGCGCTGCCCATGGCGTCGGTCGTCATGGCGAGGCGGTCGTGCCCGTCGTAGGCGCGCGTCTCGACGGCGTCCCCGCGGTGGACGGCGGTGATGTTGCCGTTGGCGTCGCGCTCGTAGCTCTGGGTGACGTGGGTCGCGGCCGCCGGCGCGCCCGCGGGGCCGATCGCCGCGCTCGCCGGGAGCCCGAGGTGGTCGTAGGTGAGCTGCACCACCGCCCCGTCGGGCCGGTGGATCTCGCGAACGCGCCGCCGGGCGTCGGGGACCCAGGCCGTCACGAGGTCCGCCGTCGCCCCGCCGACCTCGACGTCGTGCACACGCGCCTCCTCGAGGAAGCCGTGCGCGTCGTAGCGCCGCGTCTCGACGCGCTCGACCCCCGTCGCGACGACCGTCGCCGTCCGCACCTCGCGGCCGTTGGCGTCGTAGCTGTGCGTCGTGGTCGCGCCGCCCCGCGACTCCGTCACGAGCGCGCCGGTCTCGTCCCAGGTGCGCGCCGTCGCGGCCCCCCGGGGCGGCGTCTCGGTGCAGGGGAGCCCCCGGGCGCCCCCCGCGCAGCCCGCGTACGACAGCGTCGTCGTGTCGCCGCCGAGCGTCTGCGTCGCGGCGAAGCCCGTCGTCCCGTCGTAGCTCGTCGTGAGCTCTGCCCCCTCGGGGGTGACCTGCCGCACGAGCTGCCCGCTGCCCGCGTCGTGCTCGGTGACCGCCTCGAAGCCGCCCTCGTAGGCGACGACGCGCACGTCGCGGCCGCCGTCCTCGAGGGTCACGACGGAGACGCGCCCGTCCTCGTCGGTCTGCTCGCCGGAGGGCAGGTTGTAGCGGTCGTCCCAGCGCAGCGTGCGGGTGAGCACGGTGGCGTCGGGGTCGTCGGGGGCGGGGATCCGCCGCACCGCGACGACCCGCCCGCGCGAGCGCAGGTTCGGGCTCGCGTCGTCGTAGTCGAGCTCGAGGGCGTTCCCGCGCGGCATCTCCACGCGCGTCGGGCGGTGGTCGTCGTCCCAGGTGGTCGTCGTCGTGCGCGGCGGCCCGCCGGCCCCGCTCCGGCGGAGGCTCGTCGGGCGCCCGAAGCGGTCGAGCGTGAGGTCGGCCTGCGCCCCGTCGGCGAGGGTCACCCCGACCTGCCCGCCGGAGGCGAGCGCGGCCGCCGTGTTGGCCTGCCCGAAGGCGATGGTGGTGGCCCCGTCGGCGCCGGTGCCGCCGTGGACCTCGTCCCCCTCGTCGCCGCCGCGGTCGGCGGCCGCGAACGTCGGCTCGCCGCCGGCGGTGTCCTCGACGACCGCGGTGAGCGCGGCGCCCTCGCCGCACCCGGCCCAGACGTACTCGGTGCGCCGCCGCCCCGTGAAGCCCTCGGGCCCGGCGACCGTGATCTCCGGGCCGAGGGCGGAGGTCAGGCGCGCCTCGTCGTCGTAGCCGTAGAGCACCTCGCGGCCGGTGTGGTCGCGCAGCCGCCGCACGCGCCCGACGAGGCGCGGGTTGCCGGTCGGCTCGTCGAGGGCGCCGCGGAAGAGGGGGTCGGCGGGGAAGCGGTAGTAGCCGAGGTCGACGAAGCGGTCGGCGGCGACGCTCTCGTCCTCGACGCGCACGAGGAGCCCGCGCTCGTCGTAGAGGAAGAGGTGGCGGTTGTCGGGGTAGCGGTCGTAGATCTTCTCGAGCCGCCCGTCGGCCGCGTACCAGTACTGCGTGCCGTCGGGCGTCAGGCGCGCGAGCTGGCCGGTGCGGAAGCGGGCGAGGACGTCGAAGACGCCGCGCTCGGGGAGGTACCAGGACTCGGCGGCGCCCTCCCAGCCGAGCTCGTCGATGAGCGGATCGCTCGCGACCTCGGGCGGGGCGGCGCTTCCCTCGGCGCGCGCGAAGCGGATGACGTGGCCCTCGCCGTCGACGAGCAGCACGTCCCGCGCCTCGGCGATGGTGACGTCGTCGTCCGCGCGGACGACGAGCGGCACGCGCGCGCCCGACGGCACCGGCACGAGCTTCTGGAACCACGGCGACTCCCAGCCGCGGCCGAGCGGGCCGTCGGCGAGGTCCTGGCCGCGCAGGTAGCGCGCGAAGGTGAGCGGCATGCGCGGGCTCGGGAGCGCCAGGTCGGCGGCCTCGAGGTTCATCTCGCCCGAGTGCGCGGCGACGGCACCGCTCGTGCCGGGGAGCGTGGCGGCGCCGTCGCCGAGGGGCGCCGGGTTCGGGCCGAGCACGTAGTCGGCGGGGTAGGCGGCCACCGCGGCCGCGACGCCCACGCGGAGGCGCTTGTCGGGGCCGACCTCGCCGGCGAACGGGCGGAGGACCGCGGCCGCCGCGGGGTCGATGGACGCGCGCACGGCAGCACCACTCCAGAGGAGCTCGCGCTTCGGGCCGCCCGACGGCGCGCGCAGGGCCGCGAGCTCGTCCGGCGTGGTCCGCTCGGCGAGGAGGGCGAACGGGTCGGAGAGGTAGACGTTGTAGTCGGGGTCGCCGGGCTCGTCCGAGAGGCGCCACGCGTGGAGCGGGCGGTTTGCTGCATCGCACACGCCGGAACCCCCGAGATCGGAAAGCGTCGCGGCGCTGACGGTGTGCACTGCAGCAAAGCCGCGGCCGCGCCCCGCGAGCGGCTCGCCGGAGCGCCCGAGGCTCTCGAGGGCGATGGGGATCGAGCGCCCGGCCGACCCGGGGGCGTCGACGCGCACGTGGTAGTGCACCTCGGGGCGCGCGGGCGAGAGCGTCGACGGGAGCGCGCTCCCCGCGGCCTTCGCGCGCGCCGGGAGCAGGGCGCCGACGGGGGTCTCCTGCGCGAGCACCTCGGCGACGGCGGCGCGCCGCTGCTCGGGCTGGAGGTCCGCGAGGGCCTCGGGCTCGACGACCGCGGGGGCCTCGGGGAACGCGACGAAGCGCACGCGCGGCGCCGTCTGGACGACCGCCGCCTTCCCGAGCTCGACGGCGACGTTGAGGCCGCTCTCCGACGCGCCCTGGTGGTGCGCGCCGGTGCCGGCGCCGCGGACGATGCCGACGAGCGCGGGGTGGGCGGCGTCCGGGCCGGCCGGGGGCTCGGTGAGCCGCAGCGGGTCGAGCAGGATGACGTCCGATCCGGAGGAGAGCGCGAGCAGGCCGTCGTCGCGGAGCGACGCGCCCTGGACGTTGCCGTGCCCCTCGGGGAGCTTCATCCCGCCGGCCGCGCCGATGAAGCGCGGCGCGCGTACGTTCGTGACGTCGACGAGCCAGAGCCGGTCGGGGAGGGTCGTGACGAGGGCGACGTCGGCGGGCTCGGCGGGGCCGCCGCCCGCGGGGCGCACCGGCAGCGACGGGATGAGCATGACCCGCTTCATCTGCGTCTCGGGCGGGAACGCGAGCGTGACCTCGGCGGGCGGGAGCGACTCGGGCCCGGTCGCCCAGCCGGCCATGAGCGTGCGGTAGGCGGGTGGGCGGGGCGGGCCGCTCGTGTCGGGGAGGCCGAGCGCGTCGAGGGGCCAGCCGCCCGCGAGGATGACGCCGATCTGCCCGAGCCCCGGGTCGAACGCGAAGTCGACGAGGGGCTGCTTCGCGTCGGTGACGCGCGTGGCGAGCACCTTCCCGGCGAAGTCGAGGCCGGTGAAGAGGCCGCCGAGCATGGCGGGGAGCACGGGGAGCTCGTCGCCGTCGTCGACGAAGTCGCCGTCGCCGTTCGCGTCGAGGCCGTGGGTGCTGCCGGGGGGCTCAGCGACGTGGCCGAGGGCGGGGATCTCCCACTCGTCGCGCGTCAGGTTCTGCCCGATGAGGAGCTCCTGGAGCGACACGACGTCGACCGTCTCGAGGTCGGCGCCGCGCTCGAGGTAGGTCAGGAAGGGCGGCGCCCAGACGACCTTCGGGACAACCGCCGTCGCGTCGAGCGTGAGCTGCGTCGCGGCCAGGGTCGTCGCGTTCGGCGGGTCGGTGATGTCGATGATGCGCAGGTACTGGTAGCGCGCCTCGAGCGCCTCCCAGGCGTTGTCCCCGACGAAGCTCGCGCCGACCGGCCCGCCGACGACCGCGAGCAGCACGCGCTCCTCGGTGTCCGCGAGGCGCTTCGGCTTGTAGGCGTAGCGCCCGATGAGCGCTAGGTCGCGCGGGTAGCCGGGCACGGACACGACCTTCACGGGGCGCGGCGCGGTCGGGTCGGAGAGGTCGTAGACGACGACGGCGCCGTCGAAGGGGCCGCCGCGGTCGAGGGCGTAGGCGTAGATCCCGCGCACGACGGCGCCGCCGCCCATCGCGAGGCCGGGGAGCGTCCCGGTCGGCGCGGGGGCGGTCCGGAAGCGGAGGGAGTAGCTGTCGTCCGCGTCGGTGAGCGGGTCCTGGTCGAAGGCGTTGCCGCGGAGGTCGGTGACGCCGCTCGTGAGGGTGAGCACGTAGTCCGTGTCGGCGACGAGGTCCCAGGAGACGAGCGTCACGGCGCGCTGATCGGGGGAGAGCGTGGCGCTCAGCGCGGCGGGCTCGCCGCCTCCGGCCGGCACGAGGGAGAGCAGCGTGGGATCGGCGACGATGGCGGCGTCGACGGGCTCGTCGAAGCGCACCTCGATGGGGTCGCCCGGGGCGACGCCGCGCGCGTCCTGGACGGGCCAGGTCCAGGTCACGAGGGGGCCGGTGCGGTCGTCGGGCTCGGGGGCGGGGGTCGAGTTCTCGACGGGCGGCGGCTCGCCGCCGATCGTGATGGGGTAGACGGTGCGGGTCACGCGCCCGCCGACGGCGGCCTCGAGCTGGAGCCGCACGAGCGCCGGGCGGCGCGAGGTCAGGGTGAACGTCATCTCGCGGCGGTTCACGCCGTCGACGAAGGCGGGCTCGCCGAGGGTCACGTCGCCGGCCTCGACCGGGGTGTCGGGCGAGAGCGCCTGGACGGCGACGACGCGCGGCGGCTCGACGCGCGGCACGAAGCGCGCGTGCTCGGCGACGACCGTGACGGCGGCGCGCTCGTCGGCGGTGGGGGTGTCGCCGGGGCCGTCGGGGACGAAGGGGGCGGGGCGCGTGGGGCTGTGGGAGGCGCGGAGCGAGGGGGGCGTGTCGTTCACGCTCTCGTCGTCGCTCCCGGAGAAGAAGGGGATGTCCTTCCGGACGACGGCGCCGAAGAGCTGGAAGTCCGCGTAGGAGGCGGCTGCGGTGCCCGGGTAGCGGAAGTCCGGGTGGTAGGCGACGAGCACGAAGTCCTGCGCTGCGAGGGGCAGGCGGAGCGCGTAGCGGCCTTCGTGATCGGCCCACGCCATGAAGTAGCCGGGGGTGAGCCGCCCCGGGCGCTCGGGCGCGAGGCCGCCGTCGGCGTGGAACGCCTTCACGACGGTGCCCGGGAGGCGGCGCGCGTCGTCGGGGCAGGGGCGGGCGCGGCCGCAGCTGCGCACGAGGCCGGTGACCGTCACGCCCTTCGCGAGGGCGACGACCTTCATCATCTGCTCGTGCAGGAAGACGGCGTCGAGGGGGGCGAGGATGAGGCCGAGGAAGGGGAAGGAGTGGGTCGCGAGGGCGCCGTCCTCGTAGTCCATCTTGTCGAGGACGCGGTAGGCGAGGACGCCGTCGACCTCGACGGGCATGGTGAGGAGGTAGTCCTGGTCCTCGGGGGCCATGCCGGGGGCGAGGCCGAGCGCGGCGGGGTCGATGGGGATCCGCACGTCCGCCGAGGCGAGCATGGCGTCGCCGTCGGCGTCGACGCGGAAGCCGGCGATGACGGCGCCGTCCTCGGGGGCGACGCCGCCGTCCGAGGCGAGGACCTCGGCGAGCGGCGGGACCTCGAGCCGGAAGCGGGTCTTCCCGGGGATGCTGGCGGCCTCGACGACGATCTCGAGCGGGCCCGTGAGGCCCTGCGCGGCGCCGTCGGCGGCGATGACGCCGCCCGAGCCGAAGAGGCCGACGCTCCCGTCATCGAAGAGCTGCCGCGAGAGCGGGAGGGTCGTGCGCGTGCCGCCCGCGTTCTCGAAGACGGCCACGACGAAGTCGTCGCCGCTCGCCGCGACGAAGCTCCGGAAGGAGCCGTCCTCTCCGGCGACGACGGTGGCGGTGGCGCCGGTGCGGTCGTTGACGAGGGTGACGGCGGCGCCGGGCTCGGCGGCCCCCTGGGTGCCGACGACGCAGGCGATGGCGAGGTCGGCGGGGTCGAAGCCCGGGACGCCCGCGCAGCCGTGGGTCGCGCTCCCGGGCGGCCACGAGACGAGCTGCCCGCCGGCGAGGTTCGGCGAGAGGCGCGCGCGCGTCGTGAAGGCGGCGGTCGCGCGGCCCTCGAGCGGGGCGCCGCCGAGGTCGGTGACGGTCGCGGCGACGGTGAGGGTGCACGTGGCGGCCTCGGGGAGCGGGTCGGTCGGGAGGAGGGTCGCGACGCGGGCGTCGAGGGAGAGGGCGACGGTGGCGGGGACGTCGGCGGCGGCGCCGTCGTCGCCGGTGCAGGCGAGGGCGAGGCCGCCCGGGACGACGCTCGCGCGGGCGACGGGCTCCGAGAAGGTGGCGCGGACGGCGGTCGCGGTGGAGACGTCGGCCGCGCCGTCGGGCGGGGTGAAGGCGGTGACGCGGGGGCCGGAGGGGCCGACGACGAGCGCGACGGTGGCGGTGTCGGCGGCGCTCGCGAGGGTGGCGGTGGCGGCCGCGGTGTCCCAGGTGGCGGGGTCGGTGGCGACGACGTCGTGGGCGCCGGCCGGGGCGACGAGGGCGAAGGCGCCGGCGGCGTCGCTGAGGGCGAGCCAGGAGGCGCCGGCGACGCGGACGGGGAAGGCGGGGAGCGGGGCGCCGGCGGGGTCGGTGACGGCGCCGCGGACGAGGCCCTGGGGGGCGGGGACCTCGAGGAGGACGTACTGTCCGGAGCCCGTGACGCCGGGGAGGCCGCCCGGGGCGGGCTCGACGGGGGTGACGGCGCCGGTCGGGCCGCTCCGGTAGCGGGCGACGGGCTGGAAGCCGTAGTCGGTGCCGAGGGCGAGGAAGCGGGCGAGGACGAAGTCGCGGCCGGGCGGCTGGGGGTCGAAGGCGGCGGTGACGCTGCCGGGGGCGAGGGGGGCGCCGAGGGCGACCTCGAAGGCGGCGACGGGGGCGGCGCCCGCGCCGGCGGCGGCGGCGGTGAAGGCGCCGGGGCGCGAGCGGGGAGAGGGAGGCCGGGAGGGGGCGGTGGCGGCGTTCGGGGCGAGGGTGAGGGCGACGCCGGTCGTGGCGAGGGAGCCGCCGGCGGCGTCGAGGAGAGCGCCGGGCGGGGCGGGGCGCGGGCGGACGGTCATGGCGACCTCGGCGAGGGTGAGGTCGGCCGGGCCGAGGACGAGCTGGGGGCGCACGCGGAGGCGGGCCCAGGCGGTGGCGGGGGCGGCGCCGGCGGGGCGGCGGTAGGCGACGAGGGAGGTGTCCCAGGCGGGGCGGGGGAGGGCGGGGCCGGCGGCGAGGTCGTAGCGCTCGGTGAAGAGCATGGCGGCGACGAAGCCGGAGGCGACGGGGGCGCCGTCGGGGGCGGCGAAGGCGACGGTGACGTCGGTGGTGACGGCGCGCGGGTCGTCGCTGGCGGCGTCCTCGGCGGGGTCGGGGGTGACGGCGGCGGTGAGGCCGGGGAGGTCGGCGGGGGCGACGGCGCCGGCGAGGGGGGCGCCGAGGGTGGCGGCCGGGGGCGTGGTGGGGGCGGGATCGGGGACGAGCACGGCGAAGGCGCCGGGGGCGTCGAGGGGGGCGGAGACGAGGTCGTCGCCGTCGCCGGGGACGGGGGCGACGGCGATCCAGGCGTGGGCGGCTTCGTCCCAGCGGGCGAGGGTGGCGCTCTCGCCGGCGAGGAGGGGCTCGGCGAGGACGAGGGTGGCGGTGGCGGGGGCGAGGAGGTCGCCGTCGAGGTCGAGGTGGAGGGCGGCGAGGGGGCTCCAGCCGCGCGGGAGGAGGGCGGGGAGGGTCTGGCCGTCGAGGCGGGTGACGGTGGCGAGGGCGTCGTCGGCGAGGGCGTCGCCGGGGAGGTCGACGGTGACGAGGCCGTCGGCGGTGGCGAGGCTCGCGGGGGCGCCGGCGGTGAGGGCGGTGGTGGTGGCGACGTCGCGGGCGGCGAGGCGCGGGGCGGGGAGGGGGGCGACGGGGCCGGGGGCGAGGGTGGCGTCGCGCCAGACGGGGAGGTGGCCGGGGGCGGAGAAGCGCCAGCGGTAGGCGCCGGGGTCGCCGCCGAGGGCGACGAGGCCGGAGGCGGGGTCGGAGGTGAGGGCGCGGGGGCCGAGGGGGCCGGACTCGGCGACGGTGACGGCGCCGAGGGGGTGGCCGAGGTCGTCGGTGGTGCGGGCGGTGGCGAGGGCGGCGCAGGGGACGGGGGTGTGGACGCAGCCGAGGGCGGGGTCGCAGGTGTCGGTGGTGCAGGGATCGGCGTCGTCGCAGGTGTCGGGGAGGCAGAGGGGGGCGGTGTCGGTGTCGGCGTCGGCGTCGGTGTCTGCGTCCGCGTCTGCGTCTGCGTCCGCGTCGGTGTCTGCGTCGGCGTCCGCGTCGGCGTCGGCGTCGGCGTCTGCGTCAGCGTCGGCGTCGGCGTCGGCGTCGGCGTCTGCGTCTGCGTCTGCGTCTGCGTCGGCGTCGGCGTCGGCGTCGGCGTCCGCGTCGGCGTCGGCGTCCGCGTCGGCGTCCGCGTCCGCGTCTGCGTCCTCGAGCCCGTCGAGCTCGGTGACGACGTCGCGCCGCGCGGTGTCGTCGTCGCTGCCGCAGCCCGCCGCGACCAGCGTCGCGACCAGCGCGGCGGTCGCGAGTGCCCCCGAGATCCCGCGTCGCGTGATCATCGCCTGCCCCCTGTCCCCAAGCCTGTACCCGTGCGTCGAGCGTCGTCGCCCGCTGGGGGAGGGAGCAAGCTTCGGTCCACCGGGCGGGCCCGCGCCACAGGCCGCTCACGCAGTCCTCAGCGCGCTGATGTCACCTGGTGACGGGCCGCGGTGTCACCGTGACACGGGGTGCCTCACGGCGCGACGAGCCTCACGAGGTTCCCCCACAGCGCTCGTATTGTTCTCAAAATTACCTATCATGCATCTTATGGAGTAAATATAAGTTCGTTTGAGGAGGTTGACTTGTCCCAAGAGCTGTACTCCGTGGAGCAGGTGGCCGAGCGTCTGCGGCTGCACGTGCGGACCGTGCGCGCGTACATCCGCGAGGGGCGCCTCGAGGCGTTCAAGGTCGGCAAGCAGTACCGGATCACGGCCGCCGCGCTCGCCGAGCTGCTCGGGCCCGCCGCCGCCGCCCCGGCGACCTCGTCCGAGGCCACCGTCACGAGCGTCGTCGAGCTCGACGGGATCGCGCCCGCGCTCGCCTCGCGCCTCGCGACCCTGCTCGTCGCGTCCGCCCAGGGCCGCGGCGGCGGCGGTGAGCCGCTCCACGTGCAGACCGTCCACGACGCCACGCGCGCGCGCCTCAAGATCGTCGCCGTCGGCGCCCTGCGCGACGTCGCCGACGTGCTCCTCATGATCGACTCCTTCCGGGAGGGCGCCCGATGACCCGCACGGAGAAGAAGCACCTCGCCTACAAGTCCGAGTCCGCCCGGGCCGCCGTCGCGGCCGCCTACGACGCCATCGTCGACGCCTGGCCCGTCCCCGCGGAGCGCCTCCGCCTGCCGACCCGCGAGGGCGAGACCCACGTCGTCGCCTGCGGCCCGCGCGACGCGCCCCCGGTCGTGCTCCTCCACGGCGCCCAGGCCAACGCCCCGAGCTGGCTCCTCGAGGTGCCCACCTGGGCCGCGGCCTTCCGCCTCTACGCCGTCGACGTCATCGGCGAGCCCGGCCTCAGCGCCCCCTCGCGCCCGCCCCTCGCCTCTGACGCCCACGCGCGCTGGCTCGACGACGTCCTCGCGGGCCTCGGCCTCGCGCGCGCCGCGTTCGTCGGCGTCTCCCTCGGCGGCTGGCTCGCCATCGACTACGCGACGCGCCGCCCCGAGCGCGTGACCGCCCTGGCGCTCCTCTGCCCGGGCGGCGTCGGGCGGCAGCGCCTCGGCGTCTTCTTCAAGATCCTCCCGCTCACCCTCCTCGGCCGCTGGGGCAAGGACCGCGCGCTCCGCCTCGTGCTCGGCGCCGCCCCGGTCGCGACGACCCCCGAGGAGGCGCGCTTCGGGGCCTTCGCCGACCTCACCCTCCGCAGCGCCCGACCGCGCTACGGCGCGCTCCCCGTCTTCGCCGACGCGACCCTCGCGCGCCTCGCGATGCCCGTCTCCTGCGTCGTCGGCGGCCGCGACGCCCTCTTCGACTCGGCCGACACGAAGCGCCGCCTCGAGGCCGCCGTCCCCCACGCGGAGGTCCGCCTCCTGCCCGACGCCGGCCACTGGATCCGCGGTCAGGCCGCCCCCATGGGCGCCTTCCTCGCGCGCGCCCTCGCCGCGTCGTCGCCCGCCCTTCAATGAGTCGAATCGCGCGCGTCCCAGTGCTACGCTGTCGCCACTCGACAGCCTCGACTCCCCCCGGAGGTCGCCTTGGACGCGCGCCGCTCGCTCCTCGCCCTCGTCGTCGTCTGCGCGCTCGCCGCCGCGTGCGGCGACGACGGCGCCGCCTCCTCCGGCTCCCCCGCCGTCGACGTGGCGCCCCTCGCCTGCCCCGCGGGCACCACCCCCTGGGCGAAGCGCGACGCCGCCGAGCTCGTCCGCTGGTGCAAGGACGGCGACGGCCTCGCGCACGGCCCCTACGAGCGCGCCGTCGGCGACGTCGTCGCGGCCGCCGGCCAGTTCGACCGCGGGCGCCCCGACGGCGCCTGGACCTTCGCCGACGACGCCACCGGCGACCTCACCCTCGCCGCGACCTACCGCCAGGGCCTCGTCGACGGCGTCTGGACCGGCTACGTCGCGGGCGCCGTCACCTACACCCACGCCTGGAAGGGCGGCGTCGCCTGCGGCGTCTGGACCGAGTACGACGCCGAGAGCGGCGCCCCCGCCGCGGTCGTCACCTACGCCCCCTGCGACGGCCTCGACGATCCCCCGCCCCCGCCCCCGCCGAACGCCGCCCCCGACGAGCCGCCCACCTGGGACCGCGCGTCGTGCCCCGCCGGCGCCGAGGTCGCCGTCGAGGACCACGTCACCGCCTGCGTCTCCGCCACGTCGGGGCTACGCGAGGGCCCGTACGCCGAGGTCTTCGCCGCGGCCCCCGACGCCGTCGCCGTCGAGGGCGCGTTCGCCGCCGGGGAGCCCGCCGGCACGTGGCGCTGGTACGACCTCTCGGGCGCGCTCCTCGCCCGCGGCGCGTACGTCGCCGGCGCGCGCGACGGCGCCTGGTGGTGGTGGGGCGCCGACGGGCTCCCGCGCGACGCCGGTACCTACGTCGCCGGCGCGCGCGAGGGCGCGTGGACGTCGTACGGCGCGTTCGGGCTGCCTGTCGCCGAGGGCGCGTACGCCGCGGACCTGAAGGTCGGCGTCTGGAGGGCCTGGTGGGACACCGGCGTCCCGAAGGCCGAGGAGACCTGGGTCGCGGGCGCCCTCGACGGGCCGGCGACGCGCTACTTCCCGTCCGGGGCCGTCGAGAGCGCAGGGAGCTACAGCGCCGGCCTCGAGACGGGGAGCTGGACGACGCGCTGGCCGAGCGGCCGGACGCGGTGCGAGCAGCCGTGGGCCGCGGGCCTCCGGGACGGCCTCGAGCGCTGCTGGGACCCGGCCGGCGACCCGCTCATCGAGCTCACGTGGCGCGCCGGGGCCATGGACGGGCCGACCCGCTCGTGGAGCGTCGACCCGCTCGCGCTCGAGCGCGTCCGCACCGAGTCGACCCTCGTGGCGAACCTCTTCGAGGGACCGGCGGTCTCCCGCTGGGAGTCGAACGAGGCGCTCGCGGCCGAGTGGACCTGGGTCGAGAACCTCGCCGAGGGGGCCTACCGCGAGTACTGGCCGAACGGCCAGCTCCGCCTCGACGCGTTCAAGGTCGGCGGCCGCTTCCAGTTCACGGCGCGCTGGTACTTCGACGACGGGACCCCGTGGATCGAGGCGACGATGGTCCAGGACGTGGCGCTCGGCCCCTACGCCGAGTGGTGGCCCGACGGGAGCCTGCGCCGCCGCGGCGAGCGCGGTGACGGCGGCGCGCCCATCCTCGTCTGGGAGTGCGGCGACGAGGGCGGGCCCGTCGTCGAGCGCGACTACGGCGCGTTCAACCAGGACACCGTCACGGAGCCCTGCGAATGAGGGCCGCCGCGCGCCGCGCCGTCGCCACGACGGCTGCCGCTGCCGCGCTCCTCCTGGGCGTGGGGGTCGACGCGGCCGAGCCGCTCTACGCCGTCCGGGGGCACGCCCGCATGGAGGTCGCGCTGGACGACGCCGCCGGCCTCATCGGCGTCGACGGCGACGGGTACGTCTGGGAGATCTGGGGCGCCACCAGCCGCTCCGTCCGCTGCCGCCCGCTCGACGCGCCGCCGGAGACCGACTGGGCGCGCCTCGAGCTCCTCTCGAACGGCGCGAGCTTCGTCCCGGGAGGCGTCGCCGGGAACGGGCGCTTCGCGGTCGCGCTGGCCGAGGACGGGCATGGCGTCTCGCTCTTCGGGATCCGGCGCCCCGAGGACAGCGTCGCCGTGCTCTCCCTCGACCGCGCGACCTTCGTCCAGCTCGGCCGCGCCGACTGCCCGGCGCTCATGGCCGCCGCCACGCCGAACGTCGGCTGGACGGACCTCGGGCAGTTCAAGGCGCTGCCCGACGCGCCGCTCCCGGTCCTGAACCGCGTCGCGAGCGACACCGCGCCGCAGTACGAGCTCGTCCCCTACGGCGGGCGCCTCTGCCTCAACACGCGCGAGGGCCTCCGCTGCGCCGTTCCGGAAGGCGCCGCCCTCGGCTGGGAGGACGCGCTCCCGCACACGCGACTCACGACCGAGCTCACCATCGACCCGGCCGCCATGGCCGACCTCGGCACGCTCCCCTTCCCCGAGCCGCCGACGCCCGGCTGGCGGCTCCGCGCCTTCACCCGCGACCCCGACGGCGCCCTCTGGTTCATCGCCGAGCTGCGGTGGATCGCGCCGAACCCGAGCCCGACCGGCAGCGTCCCCACCACCGTCACCGACTGGCTCCCCTACCTCGTCGCGCTCGAGCCCGACGGGGCGCTCCTCGAGCGGACGGTGCCCACGCCGCGCGGCCGCCTCTTCGACGGCGCGAAGCCCGCGCAGACCTTGTCGGAGGCGACGTCCCTCGCCTACGAGCCCGCGCTGGACGCGATCGTCGGCTTCCCCATCCTCGGCACCACGACGACGCGCCCGGACCACGGCGTCCACGGGGGCCTCGAGGCGCTCGTCATCCCGCGCGACGGCGACGTCCCGGCGCTCCTGGGGCTCACGGACGCGGCCGCGCGCGCCGGGCGCTGCTGGCCGGCACCGTCGCGCTCGGGGCAGGGCGTCGTCTGCGACGAGCCGAACAACTTCACCGGCGCCGTCGCGCTCCCGGGCGGCCTCGGGCTCGTGATCCGCCGCGGCGACCTCGCGTTCCCGGAGCGCACGGATCTCCTCCGGCTCACGTTCGACCCGAGCGACCTCGACCTCGACCACGACGGGCTCACGGCCGCCGAGGAGGCCCTCGCCGGGAGCTCCGACCATCAGCAGCAGAGCGACCTCCGGGCCCCGGGGGACGGCTTCGAGGTCCACGTCGCCGGCACCGACCCGACCGACGCCCTCGACGACCCGAAGCGCGGCGACGGCTTCCTCCGCTACGCCCAGAGCGGGCTCGTGGCGCGCGTCGCCCCGGCCGGCGTCGACTTCCGGCAGCGCGTCGTGCGGGGCGGCTCGCCCGACGGGCCGCTCTGCGTCGACAGCGGCTGGTGCCCGCCGGACGGCGGGGCGTGTCGCGAAGACGTCGGCTACTGCGTGCTCGCCGACCGCCGCGCCGTCGTCCCGTTCCCCGGCGGGCGCGACGCGGTCCAGAAGAACGAGGACGGGAGCGGGCTCACGCGCCGCGACGAGGCGGGCGTCTGGCGCGTCGACGTGCGCACCGGCGAGGATCGGCTCGCGCTCTCGGCGAGCGACCTCGGGCTCCTCGGCGAGGGCGCCGCGGCCACGCTGAACGAGGACCTCCGCGTCGTCGCGACGGCGGACGCGCTCTGGGTCGCGTACCTCTCGCGCGGGGCCGAGCCGAATTTCCGCGTGGCCGTGAAGCGCGGCGACCGGCCGCTCGAGGTCGTCTACGACCACGAGGCGACCCGCTGCGCGAGCCACCTCGGGCCGTGCGACCCGGACGCCTTCGAGCCGCCCACGACCTCGTTCGACGACTGGCTCGACCCCGACGACCTGCGCATGAGCGAGGTCCGCGTGGCGGGGTACCTCCGCGAGCTCGCGCGGCTCGTCATCGTCGTCGCCTCGCGCCACCACCGCTACGTCGTCGGGCTCCACGCGACCGAGCCGCCGGCCGTGCTCCACTACGGCGGCGGCTTCGACAGCGGGCCGGGGACGGACCTCCTGCCGAACTACCTCCAGGCCACCGGGCACGACGACTACGTCTGGATGGGGCACACCGTGGTCGTGACGCAGACGCCGGGCGGCCCCGACGACACGACGCTCGTCCAGGGCGGCGCCTACCGCGCGTGGAGCGGGTACGCCCAGCTCGCCGACCTCGGGGGCTTCGCGCGGACCTACCTGCGGCCGCCGGTGGCGTTCTGGGGCGACGTGCTCGTCATCCCCGACGGCGACACCGGGGCGCCCTGGGAGCTCGTGCGCTACGACGACTTCGCGCAGCCCGGGGACGTGCTCTTCCTCGGCTACGTGTCGGTGTCGCTCGACTACTTCCGCGGGAACTACATGCTCTTCCAGAGCGGCCCGCGCGGCGGGCTCGCGCCGACCTGGCGCGAGGAGCGCGGCGGGACCGACATCTGGGGGCTCGATGTCGACGCCGACGGTGACGCGTGCGTCGCCGAGCGGGTGCCCGGGGACGTCGTGTTCCTGGCGGCCGCGCCGAACGCGCTCTTCACGCCGTCGGTGCAGGTCGACGCGTGGGCGCTGCCGGGGGTCGTCGACTGCCGGCTCACCGGCGACGGGGGTGCTTTGGCGCTCACGGCGGACCCGCCGGGGCTCTGGCGGTTCGCGGACGCCCACACGGCGCCGGAGCAGGTCGAGGCGCTCGCTGGCGCGCCGCTGACCTTCGTGACGGAGCGCGACGGGAGCCTCGGGGTGCTGTCGGAGGAGGACGGGCTGCGCGGGCGGCTCGTGCTGCGGGACGGGCGCGAGGTGACGATCGCCGCCGGGAGCTGGGGCGTGCAGGTCGACGGGCGCGAGGTGGCGAGGCTCGACGACATGCTCGGGTCGGCCGCGGCGAACGAGGGCTGGGCGCGGCTCGTGGAGCGGCCGGACGGCCTCGTGGTGGTCGCGCCGTACGGGGTGCGGCTCCCCCCGGGCCAGGGCCACCTCGCGTCGCCGCGGGTCGTCGACGTGGACACGGGCGCGGTCTATCGGCTGACGGACCGCGCGTTCCGGGTCGACCTCGGGGCGCCGGTGGCGGTGATCCCCGGCGGCCACGGCGGCGACCCGTGGGCGCCGTCGCTCGCGAGCGGGCGGCCCGGGGCGACGACCTGGCCGGACGGCCCGGACGCGCCGGGCGTGCCGACGAGCCCGACGGGCGGCGCGCCGATCGGCGCGAGCCCGGGCGGGGGAGCGGACGACGGCGGGGGCTGCGTCGGCGCCGGGGCAGGGGGCGCGGAGGCAGCGCTCGCCGCGCTCGTCGCGTGGGTCGCGGTGATGAGGCGGCGCCGCCGGGCGTGATCAGTGCCAGCGCCCGCGGAGGGCGTCGGGGACGCGGAGGACCCAGGCGTCGGTCTGGACCTTGGTCGCCGCGTCGGTGCCGAAGGCGAGGACGCCCGCGTCGCCGGGGGCGATGAGGAGGTTCGGGGTGAAGCCGCGCCCGGGCGGGAGGTCGCCGTCGACCGCGAGCTCGGACCACTCGCGGGTGGTGAGGTCGAAGCGCCAGAGGTCCTTCACGACGCTCTGGCCCATGGGGGAGTCGGAGCCGTAGCCGAAGAGGAGCACGGACTCGTCGGGCGAGAGCGCCGTCCAGGCGTAGCGGCGGCCTGGGGGGCGGGTGCTGGTGCTGGGTGTTACCTCCGACCAGGTCTCGGTGGTGGGATCGAAGCGCCACACGTCGCGGTAGAAGACGACGCCTGCGCCGCCGAGGCCCATGCCGCTCACGAGCAGGGCGCCGCCGTCGTCGGTGGGGCGGACCGCGGCGTCGTAGCGGGCGGCGGGGCCGGTGATGGCGAGGTCGGTGAAGGTGCGGGTGGCGGGGTCCCAGCGGTGGGTCTTGCCGGTGAAGGCGCCCTGGTTCGAGCTGAGGCCGCCGAAGACGTAGCCCTTGTCGTTGACGGTCGAGAAGAAGGCCATGCAGCCGACGGGGTGGTCGGCGACGGGGGCGTCGGTGAGGACCTGGCCGTCGCCGGTCGCGAGGGTGACGACGACGGCGGACTCGGCGTCGGCGAAGCTCTTGTTGCGGCCGCCGATGGCGACGAGCTCGTCGCGTCCGGCGTCGTAGAAGGCGCACTCGCAGTAGCGGGCGGCGCCGACGGAGCCGAGGGGCTCCTTCACGAGAGCGCCGTCGCTGACGCTCAGGCGCGAGATGTCGCCGGTGACCTTGCTCGTGCCGTCGACCCCGCCGACGACGAGGTCGCCGACGGCCATGGCGCCCCAGAGGGGGGTGGCGGAGCCGGGGTCGAGGGGCTCGAAGGCGAAGGTGGTGCGGGGCGGGGTGGTGTCGGCGACGGCGGTGTCGGCGGCCGAGGTGTCGGCGCTCACGGAGTCGGCGACGGCGTCGACGCCTTCGCTGGTGTCGGCGGGGGAGGTGTCGGCGGTGTCGGCGGTGGTGGCCGTGTCGGCGGGGCTCCCGCTGCCGCCGTCGTCGCCGCACGCGGCGGCGAGGGGGAGGGCGGCGAGGAGGGCGAGGAGCAGGCGGCGGAGCGGCGTCGTCGGCGTCGGCATGGAGCGGACCTCGGGCGGTGGACGCGCCGAGTTCAGCGGCTCGCGACCCCGGCTGTCAACGCGCGTGGCGGGTGGTCCCCGAGAACGAACCCGAGGACCGAGAGGCCGCCGGCCGCGCGGGGGCGGCCGGCGTGGGGACCGGAGATCAGAACTTCTGCCAGCCGGTGTCCGGGTCGTTCCCGAACGCCTTCACGCGGGCGCGGATCATCCAGGTGAGGCCGTCCTCGAGCTTGGCGGGGAGGGTGAAGGAGCCCTCGACGACCTTGCTCCCGCCGGCCTCGACGGTGAAGGGGCCGCCGATGTCGAAGGCGTGCTTCGGGCCCTTCTCGCGCATGACGAGCTCGCGGGCCTTCTCGAGCATGTTCTCGTCGGGGTCGTCCTCGCCGTAGAGGTCGATGACGACGCCCTCGGACTTCACGGCGCCGCCGGTGGACTTGACGGTGACCTTGACGTCGACGCTGCCGCCGGCGCTGAGCGCGCCGGTCTTCTCGAGGGTGACCTCGGCGCCCTTGCCGGTCACGGCGTCGCTCATGGACTTCACGCTGCTGCCGACGGCGCCAGCGGCGCCCTTGGCGGCGTCCTTCACCTTGTCGAAGATGCTCATGGTTCTCTCCTCGGGCCCGCGCGGGGCCATGTCCGTGGGACGGCGCGCGAGGACCTCGGGGCTGGTTGAGGGGGCGCGCGCCGCGACCAACTCCTTAGCGCAAGTCGGCCGCGGGGGCTACGGAGCGGCCCGACTGCGGCGGATGCAGGCCGACTCGCGGCCGGCATCCGGCCAAAGGTTGTTCGATTGGTCGAGTCGACTACCATCTAGAGCGCCGACCATGAGTCCTCCCGTCGCCCGACCGCTCGCGCATCGCGCCTGGCGGCGTTGGTCGTCGTCGGCGTGCCGCCAGCACGCCTCCTCCTCCCGCCTTGCCAGGCACGACGCGCAAGCGCCCGTGCTCGGTCCGGACTCATGGTCGGCGCTCTGGACTCCCCCGCAACCGCAGCGCCGCCCTGCGCGCAGCCCCGAGGTGCCGAGTGAGCGAGCCGACCGCGCCTGGATCTCCGCCCCCTCCACCCGAGCGCGATGAAGACGTCGTCGGCCTGGCCCATGGGAGCCAGCGCGCGGTCGCCCTGGTCGGGGTCGCCGCCGGGCTCGTCCCGTTCGTGCTCTCGATCTCATCGTCGTCGACCTCGGTCGTCGACGGCCGCGTCGTCGAGGCCACGCACACCGACGTGGTGGCGATCGTCGGCGGCGCGGTCGCCCTCCTCGCGGGCCTCGCGCTCGTCGTCCTCGCCGCGCGGAGGTCGTCCGCGCGCGGTCCCGTCGGCGTCGCCCTCGCCGTGATCTGCCTCGGGCTCGGCGCGTATCAGCTCATCGGTGGGCTCGGCCTGCTACGGGGTGGCGCGCCCGCAGCGGTCGTCGTCCAAAGCGACGAGGCCCCGCCGCCGCGCCCGCCCGAGTGGACGTGCAGCAGCGACGCCGTCGACCCGAGCCAGTGCGCGATCGGCTGCGAGCGTGACGCCGACGACGGCGCCTGCGGGATCCTCGTGCGCTACTACGCCGCCGCGGGGACGCGCGATCGCGAGCGGCTCCTCCACTTCGCGACGGTCGCCTGTGACCGCGGAGACGCCGTCGCTTGCGGTGACCTCGGCGCCATCGCGCTCGATCCCGAGCTCAGCGGCGCCCCTCCGGACCGCGAGCGCGCGCTGAGCTACTATCAGCGCGCCTGCGACGGCGGGGCGTTGACGCGCTGCGTCGCGATCGTCGCCGGGACACCGCGAGGCGCCCTCGACGACGCTGCTGCGGACGCGCTCCTCGAGCGCGGCTGTGCCGGTGACCGGCGCGCGACCTGTCGCGAGGACGGCTACGAAGCGCGCCGCGCCGGGAACCTCGTCGGGGCGTACCGTCTCTTCTCGTGGCTCTGCCGTCGCGGGGACGGGGACGGCTGCAACGAGCTCGGCCGGATCCAGGTCCTCGACGGCGACCTGCACGACCCCGACGCCGCGCTTCGCTCCTACGCGCGCGCCTGCGAGCTCTCGTCGCGCTTCGGGTGCGTGAACCTCGCCATCAAGCGCCTCGAGGCGGAGCCGCCGGATCTCGAGGCCGCGCGCCGCGCGCTCGCAGACGCCTGCGCGAGCGGGGACGACGCGATCGACTGCAGACAGATCGCGCTGGACGCGGAGCGGGAGCTCACGCGCCGGGAGATCTGGCTCGCGCAGTGCGAGCGGCGCGCGGACGTCGACGCCTGCAACGAGGCCGCCGTGGTCTTCTACGCTGCGGAGGATGCGTCGCTCCGGGACCGCGCTCGCGCGCGAGAGCTCTTCGCCGCGGCGTGCGAGGCGCAGCTCCCGCTCGCGTGCGTCAACGCGGCGGTCACCCACATCGACGTGGACGCAGCCCCGGTCGACCCCGCTCGCGCCGAGGCGCTCTTCGAGAGGGG
Organism: Deltaproteobacteria bacterium; assembly: GCA_020632715.1. Classification (GTDB taxonomy): domain Bacteria; phylum Myxococcota_A; class UBA9042; order PHBI01; family PHBI01; genus JACKFA01. The sequence goes on along the minus strand of JACKFA010000005.1, from coordinate 479,993 downwards.
TTGTCGCGCCCGACCCCACGCGGACCAACCGTGCTTCAGCGCGGCGCTGAAGGCTGGCGCCCACGGGCAGCCCGCGGTGCGACTGCGCCTCATGCGCCTCGCGTGCGACGAGCTCGCCGAGGGCGACGCCTGCGCCGAGATGCCGTTCGTCACGCGCCGCGACGGCGCGACGGACGCGGAGCTGCTCGTCCCCATGTCGCGGAAGGCGTGCGATCTGCGCTCTGGCCTCGGCTGCAAGAACCTCGCGGTCAGCTACGAGTATGGCGAGCACGGCCTCGAGAAGGATGGTGCGCGCGCGCTCGAGCTCTATGCGCGGGCCTGCGAGCTCGGCAACGGCGATGGCTGCCACGCCGTCGGCGACTTCGCGAGGCGCGGTCTGGGCGGCCACGAGGTCGACGTCGAGGCCGCTCGCGTGGCGTTCGGGCGCGGTTGCGAGCTCTCCCACCAGGCGTCGTGCGACGCCCTCGCGAAGCTCGACCCGCCCGCGACCGTGGAGGCGCCGGCGACGCCGTGACGCCTCGCGCAGCGCGTCAGGCCCGGGCCGCGCGGGCGCGTCACATCGAGGAGCGAGGCGCCGACGGCGTCAGCGCACGCCGCCCTCCCAGCGGGGGGCGGCTGGCGCTGCGGCGCGACCGCCGCACTTCCGCACCGACGCGGCCGCGGCGCCCGAGAGGGCCGTGTTGCCTCCGGCGAGGCGGAACCGCCCCGCGCCGAGCTCCTCGCCCCCGCCGTCGCCGCGGGCCCAGTAGCAGTAGTCGACCCAGCCGCCGCCGTCGGCTCCCGACGCCGCGATCTTGCGGAAGCCGTAGGGGAACATCCCGTCTCGCCCGAGCCGGAAGAGCGCGAGGTCGAGCGTCGGGCGCGCGACGATGAGATCGCCGCAGTCGAACGCGACGCCGAGGGCCGTCCCGGCGCCGATCCGCTCGGAGCTGCAGCGGAGCCGCTTGCTCGCGGCGAAGGGCGCGTCGATGCGGCCGACGCGCACGACGCTCAACGCGCCCCACATCCCGGCCTCCTGCCAGGAGTCGCCGACGTAGCGCCAGAAGCCGTTGCCCTCGACGAACGTGAAGCCGACGCTCAGGGTCGAGCCCTTGTCGGCGGCAAGCGTCGCGTCGACGAAGAGGGCGAGCGTCGGGCCGTCGCTGGTGTCGTCGGGCACGTCGTAGGTGCGCGCGGCGAACTTGCCGTACTGGATCCGCTCGCGCGGGAACATGACGTTCGTGAAGCCGAGCTTCGCGATCTCGGCCTGGAGCTCGCAGCCCTTCGCGGTCACGCGCATCCGGTAGTAGCCGTTGACCCCGATGGCGCTCGTCTTCTTCGCCCCGAGGACGACCGTCGTGAAGTCGTAGACGCCGGTGAGCGCGTCGACGCGCCCGTCACGGCAGGTGGCGTGGGCCGCGGGCGCGGCGAGGACGAGGAGCGACGCGGCGAGCACGAGCCAGCGCATGAGGGCCTCCTGGAGACGTTGGGGGACTGTAAGCTCGATGGTAGCTGAGCGAACGGCTCGCGCAACCCCTGACGTGAGGACCGGCGCGACCCGGCGCGCTCACGACCTCGCCCGGTCGACGCCGGTCTCGCGGTGACGAGGCGCCTCGCCGGTGATACGAAGCGACCGACGCGGATCGGAGCGTCGAGGAGCGTGTTCGATGAAGGGAGAGATCTGGCTCGGAGGGCGGACCGCCGCCGGTGAGGTCGTCGGCGAGGGACCGATCGTCGTGGACGTCTGGCTCTGCGCCGAGGGGATCGTGTCGATCACGCCCGCCCCCGTCGGCAGCGCGGACCTCGGCGCGTCCCTCCGCGTGGCCTGCGAGCAGCCCGCCGTCGGCGAGCCCCGCCGCCCCGCGCGGGTCCGCGTCGCCACGCAGGAGCTGGCCGCGGAGGTCTCGCGCGCGAAGCTCGGCGTCCTCGTCGAGGTCGGGCCGGTCGACGCGCTCGACGACGCCCTCGCCGGCCTCCGACAGCACCTCGCCGAGGCGACCGCGCCCGAGCCGCCGCCCGGCACCGACTTCACGCGCAGCGTGTGGCGACGCCCGAGCCGCGGCAACAAGGCGCTGCTCGCCAAGGCAGGCGCCGCCTTCCTGAAGACGGCGCCCTGGGAGCGCGTGCAGGACGGCGAGGTGCTGCGGGTGGACGCGCCGACCCTCGGGCTCCACGGCGCCGCCGTCGTCGTCGTCGGGCAGGCCGGCGAGAACTTCGGCTTCAGCCTCTACGCGTCCGTCCCGCTCGCCGAGGAGTTCGTCGATCTCGCCGGCGCCGGCGCCTTCGAGCGCGGCGAGCCGCACCTCTCCGCGCCCTACCTCCTCGTCGACTTCGAGCGGCCGCGCGCGAAGCGCGGCGAGCCCGTCGTGATGGCGATGCACATGCTGCCCGACTGGACCGGCGTCCCGGCCTCCGACGCCGAGACGCGGCTCCTCGCCGCGCTGGCGCCCGCCATCGGCGCGCTCGAGGGCGACGAGGTCACCGTGGGCGGCATCACGCTTCAGCGTGAGCCCGGAGAGCTCGACGCGATCTCGCCCTGGCAGGCCCTCGCCCCGCAGATGATCCTGCAGATCACGCGCTGGGCCGAGGCCGCGGGCTGGGGCTTCGACGCCGACGAGCCCCTCACCCTCGACGAGATGAGCGCCTGGGAGCACACGCACGACCTCTTCGTCTTCCCGATGACCGGGCGCGGCGACACCCGCGCCGCGCTCTTCCGCGAGGCGATGGCGTCGGAGCTGACCCCGCCCGAGCGCGCCTGGCTCGACGCGAACATCGACGTGGCCTGGTCGAGCTACTGGGAGGTCGCGGCGGTCGCGCCCGACGGCTCGCTGACGCTCCGCGACATCTTCTCCGAAGAGCGCCGCGCCGTCCTCGAGCCCGAGATGGGGCGTGCTCTGAGCGTCGGGGCGCTGCTCTTCGCCCGCGTCGTCACCGTCGACGACGAGAGCTACCTCGACGCGGCGCACCCCGCGGTCTTCCAGCCTGGCGCGGCCGCGATCCTCCGCCCGCAGGTCGCTGGGCTGCTGCGGCTCACCAAGAAGAAGGCCGTGCCGGTCGCCACGCTGCGGCAGCCGCGCGTCGTCGCCGGGCTCCTCGACCTCTGGGACGACGCCGCCGAGAGCGCCGACCGCGGGCGGTAGCCCCCCGCCCGATCAGTCGCGCATCTGCACGCAGTAGAGGTGCGACGCGACGTTGCAGGTCTGGTCGCCGTACGACGTCCAGTTGCTCGTCACGTAGTTCGGCTTCCCATAGCGCCCCGAGATCCCCGACGACGCCGACGTGAAGTCGCTGCAGCTCGCCGCCGCGCCCGCGAACGAGCCGTCGCCGTTCGTGCCGGTCCACACCTCGGTCGGGCCCGTGCCGGCGCCGTCCTCGTAGGTCGCCGGGAAGCCCTGGAAGCTGTAGCTCGTCAGGCTCGTCCCGATCAGCGCCTGCTGCGGCGCCGACGCCGAGCCGTAGAACGTCACGAACGGCCCGTCCGTCGCGCCCACGTGCAGCGCCGCGTTCACGCCGCTCGTGCTGAGCCACGCCCGCCAGCGCGCGTTCGGGCGCACCGCCTGGAGCAGCGGCGCCGCGTCCGCGACCTGCTGGCAGATCGCGTCCGCCCCCGACACCCCGGTGAAGTCGCCCGCGCCGGGCACGTAGGTGCCGCTCGTCACGAAGAGCGCGCGGTTCCCGGTGTAGACGACCGGCGCGTCGCTGCAGCCGTGGTCCACGAGGACGTTGTCGACGTCGTGCTCCGCCCACCACTCCCCGGTCCCGGCGCTGAAGAACATGAGCCCGCCCGAGAAGTCGACGCTCGTCTGCGCCTCGGTGAGCAGCGCCCCGCCGAGCCAGATCTGCACCACCGTCCCGACGAGCCTCACCTCCACCGTGCGCCAGACGTTCGCCGAGAGGTTCGGCACGTTCACCCACGCGAGGTGGCTCGAGGCGTCGAGGTTCCGCGTCACCGCGATGTGCATCCCGGAGCCCGCCGGGTCGAAGCCGTTGGTCTGGTTCTCGAGCAGGTCGATCTCCACCGTCACCGCCTCGTAGCCGTGCCCCGGGTAGTGGTAGCCGAGCCCGCCGCCGAAGCCCGCGTTCGGGAGGATGTCGCCCGTGAGCTGCGCCGGCGTCGCCTTCACGATGGTCAGCGCCAGGCCGTCCGCCGGGTTGGGCGCGTTACCGGCGACGTTCGACGCCCGGAAGTCGAAGCGGACGCTGACGCCGCCTGCGTCGATGACGTCCGTCGTGTTGTAGATCTGCCCGCGCTGGTAGTTCCCCGCGCCCCCGGTGTCCGCGGTGAGGCGAATGTAGTGGTTCTGCGGCGCCGCCCCGCTCACGAGCACGGCGTCGGCGACGCCCGGCGCGTCGTAGATGATCCAGTTCCCGAGCCCGCTCTCGAAGTCCGTCGTCGTCTTCGCCTTGCAGCCGACGCACTCCCCGGTGTCCGCGTCGCACGCCGCGAGCCCGCACTGCGGGCCGTCCACCGCGCAGCAGGGGCCGTCGGGGTCGTAGCACCACTTCAGATCCCGCGGCTCGAGCGCCGTCGTCGCCGTGTACGCCGTCGTCACCTCGTCGCTCCCGAGCCCGTGCTGCGTGCACGCGAACGCGCCGCCACCGACCGTCGACAGCGGCACGGACCACGTCACCGTCGGGTACACCGCGCCGGCCTCGATCTCGCCGGCCTGCGCGCCGCGGAACGTGCCGTCGAGCCCGTCCTGGGCGTGGTCGTCGGCCGTCGCCGTCGCCGTCAGCGTGCACGCCTTCCCGGCCATGCTCGCCTTCTTCACCCCGAGCGCGAGGTTCCAGTAGACCTTGTCGAGCCCGGACACGGCCTCCGCGCCGCGCGAGACCTGCGCCTGGAAGAGCAGGTCGAGCGGGTCCGTCACGGCGTCGCACTGGTTCGACGTCGGATCGCACAGGTTCCCGTCGCCGTCGGGCGAGACGACCGTGCGCGTCCCCTGGTCGCCGTCGCACGTGATGACCACGTCGTCGAGGTAGAGCCGCGTGTCCACCCCCGTCGCGCCGCTCGCCGCCGCCGCGCACGCGAAGCCCATGACGACCGTCGGGCCGCGGTCGCCGCCGCCGTCGAAGAGGATGTCCCGGTCCGCGCACCCGCCCTCGCCGTCGGGCGCGCAGCAGTCGAGCTTGGCGCTGCAGAAGATCTCCCCGAAGTTCACCGCCACGTCGAAGAAGCCCTGCGACGCAGGCCGCATCAGCGCGATGTCGAAGTCGACCCGCGCGTCCGCGTTCGGCGAGCACGTCTGCGACCGCACGAGCGGCCCCGGGTCGCGGAACTCGAGCGGCTCCGGCGGGCTCTCGCAGTCCACGTTCGCGTCCGCGTAGATCCCGAGCACCTCGAGCGTGACCGTGTTGAGCGCGACGCCCTCGCTCGCGTCGCACGTCACGACGTAGCTCGCCGACCCGCCGCCGTCGCCGTAGCGGCCGGAGCTGAGCGTCACCTCGGCCACCGTCGCGGGCGTCTCGGCGCCGTTCCGGACGGTCAGCCGGTAGCAGGCGTCGTGCACCCCGTCGAGGCTCAACGCGGCGATGGCGACCGCGAGGGACGGGCCACCGGCGGCGCCCGGCGTGGGCGCGTCGCCGACGCACGCCGGGGTGAGCGCGGCCGCGACGACCGCGAGCGGGAGGAGCTTGCGCATCGAGCTTTTCCTGTGGCGTGAGAGCGCCCCAGCACGTGGGGCCCGCTGAGTGTGCCACAGGAGCGGCGCCTCCCTCACCCGCGGTCGGCGCGTCGGTTACCAACCGCCGACGACCCCGATGGGGGCGCGATCACCGCGCCACAGGCCGCCGCGCGGGCGCCTTCACGACCGCGCTCGAGCCGTCGTCGAAGCGGAGCGTCAGCGCCACCACCTCCCCCTCGGCGAGCGGCCGCGGCACCTCGAGCATCATGATGTGCAGCCCGCCCGGCGCGAGCTTCACGCTCCCCCTCGCCGGCACGGCGATGAAGGGGACCTGCCGCATCTTCATGACGCCCCCCTCCATCGTGTGCGTGTGGAGCTCCGTCCGCTTCGAGTAGCCGTTCTCGGCGGCGACGAGGCGGATCTCGGCGTCCGTCGGGTTCCGGAGCTCCATGAAGGCCGCCGTGTTCGGCGCGCCCGGCGGCATCAGCCGCACGTAGGGGTCGACCACCTCGATCTTCGCGGCGGGCGCCGCGGCCGGCGGCGGGTCGGCGGCGCGCGCCGCGGGGGCGAGGAGCAGGGCGAGGACGAAGGCGAGCGCGAGCTTTCCGGACATGGGACCTCCTGAGGAGCGCGAGGAGCGGCGTCAGAGCGCGGCGGGCGGCGGCAGGTGGCGGCGAACGGCGGCGGCGACGTCGGCCGCTGGCGCCCCGTGCGGGAGCTTCTCGACGAGCCGCCCCGCGGGGTCGATGACGTAGGTGAGCGCGCTGTGATCGACCGAGTAGTCGCCGCCGCCCCGGGCCGCGTAGACCTTGTGGTACACGACGCCGAAGGGCTTCGCCGCGGCGGCCACCTGGGCCGGCGTGCCGGTCGCGGCGCGGAAGCGCGGGTGGAAGAAGGTCGCGTACTCGGCGAGGCGCGAGGGCACGTCGCGCTCGGGGTCGACCGACACGAAGACCGGCGTCACCTGCGCGAGCTCGGCCTCCGAGAGCTGCGCGAGGCCCGCCGCGAGCGCCGTCAGCGACGTCGGGCACACGTCCGGGCAGCTCGTGTAGCCGAAGTAGAGCAGCACGACCTGCCCGCGGAGGGACGCGAGCGAGAGCGGCGCGGGCTTGTCGAGCGTGAAGTCGACGACCGTCCCGAGCGGCACGGCCACCGACGCCTTCGGCGCGTCGCCCTTCGGAGACGGCACCAGGACCACGCCGACCACCGCGAAGACGCCCGCGAGCAGGAGCCCGAGGACGAGGTGCCGGACGAGCGGGTTGCCGCGCCGCGGCGGGGCGGGAGGCGGGACGTCCGGAGGCGGGGCGGGGGAGCTCATGGCTGCCTCGTGTGGGTGTCGAAGCGGAAGGAGGCGACGGGGGCGTCGCGCCCGGGGAGGTGGAGGTCCGCGAGCCAGGTCATCTCGCGCGTGACGCAGACCGGGAGCGCCCCCTCGCCGGCGAGCTCGCCGGGAGCGACGCGCGCGAGGGGGATCGCGGTCTCGCCCATGTCCATCGTGGTGCTCGTCACGAGGAGCTCGGCGCGGTCGGGGTCGGCGCCGCGGAAGGTGGCGCGGAGCGCGAGCGGGCGCGCGGGCGCGATGGGGAGCGGCGCCACGCGCAGCTCGAGCGACGCGTCGTCGTCGAGGGAGACGACGCAGGCGCCCGCGGCGAGGTCGCAGGCGTCGGCGAGGCGCGCGTCGGCGTCGGAGGCGTCGCTCGCGCGGGCGAGGACGACGGCGACGACGGCGCCGAGGGGGAGGAGGCCGAGGAGGGCGGCGGAGACGATGTCGCGGCCGATCATAGACAGGGGGTCCTGGGCTCCGGCGAGGGCGGGATCCAGCCTGGGCGCCTGCGCGTGGGGCGGGGCGTCACGACGGGGCCGACCGTAGGCGCCGGGCGGTCGGCGGTCACTGCGGCATCGTGTCGCAGGGGGCGCCCGGGTTACGAGGGGCGCCGATCACGGGATGGGCTCGCCGGGGGCGGGTTGCTGGTAGCGGACGGCGGCGTCGGAGAAGACGTGGGCGGCGACGACGTCGTCGGCGGGGCAGGGCCCGGCGGCGACGCGCTCGACGTGGAGCGTCGGGCGGCCGGCGGCGTCGGGGCCGTCGAGGGCGAGGTAGAGGTGGCCGAGGGCGTCGTCCTCGGCGGCGACGTTGACCTGGCGGTGGAGGCGGTCGAAGCAGACGACGCCGCTCGCGACGGTGACGGACTCGATCGGCGGGTCCCGGCGATCGCCGACGGCGCCGGCTCGGGCGGTGTAGAGCGACACGTCGCCGAGCCCGACCTCGCTCGCGCCGGTGGCGACGACCTGCTCGCCGGGGCGCATGGGGGAGCGCGCGAGCGTGAGGGCGTCCTCGAGGTGGGTCACGTCGAAGGGGTCGAGGAAGCGGTCGACGTCGCGCCACCAGACGCCCGCGGCGGTGCCGGCGACGCTGAGGGCGGTGGTGCCGCAGCCGTCGCCCTCGGGGTCGAGGAGGGCGGCGTAGGCGTCGTGGAGGTCGCCGTCGTAGGCGTCGATGGGGCAGAGATCGTGGTCGTTGACGGCGTGGCGGGTGGCGGTGAGGACGCGCGCGGGGCGGGTGAGGTCGGTGACGGCGAGCTCCATGCCGGCGGAGCCCTGGACGAGGCCGCCGTCGACGTACACGCCGCCGAGCTGGCCGACGCGGGCGCCCGCGGTGAGCGAGGCGAGATCGGCGTCGTCGGGGGCGGCGCGGAAGCGGCAGACGCGGGCGGGGCCGGCGGCGAAGGTGACGGCGTCGCAGGCGGCGCGGCCGCGGTCGACGAGGTCGACGACCCAGGCGGAGAGGGCGTCGTCGAGGAGGGAGACGTGGAAGTACTCGAAGCCGAAGCCGCGGCAGACACGGACGGCGAGGTAGGCGTCGACGGCGCGGGGCGGGGAGTCGGCGTCGTAGAGGGTGACCTCGAAGGCGGTGACCTCGCCGCTCGCGGCGGCGGCGACGGGGCGGACGGTGACCTGGTCCTCCTGGATGACGATCTGGTGGCTCGCGGGGAGGACGTGGCCGGGGTGGTTCGAGATCCAGCCGAGGGGCTCGATGACGGTGATGTCGTCCGGGGCGAGGAAGGGGGCGACCAGGCGGCGCTCGCTGTCGGCGCAGGCGCGGCCGCCCGCGAGGGGCTCGGAGGGCTGGAGCCAGGCGGGGAGGCCGAGGGCGACGGGGTCCCAGGCGGGCGCGGCGTCGGCGACATCGGCGGTGTCGGGCTCGGCGTCGGGGACGGTGTCGGCGTCGGCGTCGGCGTCGGGGACGGTGTCGGCGTCGGCGACGGCGTCGGGGACGGCGTCGGCGTCGGCGTCGGGGACGGTGTCGGCGTCGGCGTCGGTGTCGGTGTCGGCGTCGGCGTCGGCGTCGGCGTCGCGGTCGGTGTCGGCGTCGGCGTCGCGGTCGGTGTCGGCGTCGGGGTCGGTGTCGGCGTCGGCGTCGGCGTCGGGGACGGGGTCGGCGTCGGGGTCGGCGTCGGCGTCGGCGTCGGGGACGGTGTCGGCGTCGGCGTCGGTGTCGGTGTCGGCGTCGGCGTCGCGGTCGGTGTCGGCGTCGGCGTCGCGGTCGGTGTCGGCGTCGGCCTCCGACGTGTCACGCGCCGTGTCCCCCCCGGCGTCCGCGACGGTGTCGGCCCCGACGACCGCGTCCCCGCCGCCGTCCGCGTCGCCCAGCCCGCCGACGTCGGCGCGCGCGTCGTCCTCGCCGGTCGCCCCCCCGCCGGCCGCGTCGCCGCCGCACCCGAGGAGTGGGAGGACCACGGCGGCCGCGATGGCGGCGAGCCGGGAGGACGGGGCGCGGCGTGTCGTGAGCGTCTTCATCGACGCCCTCAACGGGAGCCCGACCTCCCGGCTTGAACCGGCGCCCCGCCGCCGCGGCCCTCAGCCGCCCTGGACGCGCTGATCCTTCGCCGCGTCGTATGTCACCCCGTACGCCTTCAGGCCGGCCGGGTCCTTCTTCCGGATGTCGTCGAGCACGTTCGGCTGCAGCTTCGAGGTCTTCGTGATGCTGTAGATGTAGACCTCGCCGCTGTTCTGCGGGCGCGTGGTGTCGCGGTCGAAGCTCGCGGGCGGCTCCATCCACACCCCCTCCTCGACGCGGATCGTCCCGTTGTTCGCCGTCTGCGACCCCGCGTTCCCCGACACGTACTTGAACGGCCGCGCCCCGCCGCCCCCCGCGGCCTCGATGATCGTGATCGCGTGCCCCCCGCCGTACTGCCCGGGCTCTTTCGCGACCGACGACTTCGACGTCACGATCGACGCCATGTCCCCCGGCTCGAGCTTCGTCGCCCAGCAGTCCTTGGCGCCGCCGATCTGACCCTGCGCCGTCCCGGCCTTGTCGTCCGGGTTCGGCGGCGCGAGCTGCGGCATGTCCTTCGCGACCACGATCACCGCGAGCACCGACTGGCTCTTGCTGCCGATGGTCACCTGCCCCTTCGGCGTGTTCCCCTCGAGGTTCGCCTTCGGCAGCGGGTAGCCGAAGCGGTTCGCCGCCTCGAGCGCCGTCAGCGTGCGCGGCAGGAAGTAGTAGCCGCTCCTGTTGAACGCCTGCGCGTAGGCGTCGGTGGAGGCCTGCTGGCACCACATGCTCGCGCTCTTCATCGCCTGTTCCTTCGTCTTCCCGGCGCCGGGCGTCGCCCCCGCGCCGTACGAGAGGTCGCCCGCCTGGCCGTTCTTCTCGCTCTTGCCGACGTGATCGAAGAACGCCAGCACGTTCGCCGGCGCGTCGCCCATCTGGCCCTTCAGGTAGGCGCTGACGAGGATCTGGATGACCTTCTGGTCCTTCGTCCACTGCCCCGACTCGACGCAGTGCTCCTGGAACGCGTTGAACCACCTCGGCGCGAACGACACGTCGCGCGCCTCCGAGTCGCCCATCGTCCGCTTCGGCTTCGGCGCCGCCGCCGGTTTCGACGCCGCTCCCTGCTGCGCCCCCGGCTGGTCGCCCGTCGTGGATGCCGCCCCCTGCTGCTCCGCCGGCTGGTCGGACGCCGCCGGCGCCGCGCCCGGCGACGTCTCGAAGTCGGCCACCCCGAGCTGCGCGCAGAAGTGACGCCGCGCCTTCTCGAGCTGCGCGTCCGCGAACCCGACGCGCTCGGTCGTGCCCTCCATGTCGAGGAGGAGGTGGGTCACGCGCGCGCCGTTCACGAGCGCGTCGCGGTCCGCGATGATGGCGTCGAGCCAGTCCCCCGGCTCGTCCGCGGCCGTCTTCTCCCCCTCCTGCCCCTGCGCGCCGCCGCCCGGCGTCGCCGCCTTGTCGCCGCTCGCCGCGGCCGGGGCCGGGGCCGCGCCCTTCGCCTCGTCCCGCTGGACGGGCGCGCCTCCGCCCGCGGGCGACATCTGCACGGGCGCGAGCATCGCCGCCCCCTCCGCGTAGGAGGCGCCGCGCAGCGCGTCACGCGCGGCGCTCGCGGGCGCGGCGCCGGCGCCGGGGCGCTGCTGCTGGACGGCGCTCGTCGGGCTGGTCTCGTGACGGGACGCGAACATGCTGGTTGCTCCTGCTCCGCGGGACACGACGAGAGCAGCGTGCGCGCGCGGCAGTCGCGAGCCCATACCGTGTTCAGGGTAGGCGGCCGCAGGTGCGCGTCTTGCACTGCTCTCGGCTGCCCGACCGCGGCGCCTCTCCGTCGCCACCGAGCTGGGGCACCTTGCCCCGATCAAGCATCGCGGCGCGGCGGGCTCGACCACCGAGGAGCCCGCCATGCCATGCCCCCGCCGCCGCGTCGCCGTTCGCCCCGGGGTCGTCGCGGCGCTGGCCGCGCTCGCGCTCGCGGGCTGCTCGGATCGCCTCCAGCGCGCGCTCTCCAACGTCTGCGACCAGGAGCCGCTCCTCCACGACGACGAGATCGCGTTCGTCGCGATGACGCTGAACGTCGGCAACAGCCTCGAGGACCCGGCGCGCCCGACCCCCTACGACCGCCGCTTCCGCACGACCGCCTACGAGCGCTTCGTGGCGGCGCGGATCCAGGGCGAGAGCCCGCAGGTCGTCGCGCTCCAGGAGGTCATGCCGGTCGGCGCCTGCGACGGCTGGGAGGAGCCCGATCCGCGCAAGACCTGCTACGCGGCCGACGAGCGCGCGGCGCCCGCGCGGCGGCTCCTCGGCGACGACTACACCATCGCCTGCGACGCGACGGTCGGCGACGACTGCGTGGCCGTGCACACGGGCTTCGGGCGGATCGTCGGCCTCTCCCCGGGCGCGCTCGACCCCTTCGGCGCGCGGACGGCGCCGCTGCCGCTGCCGGCGTGCGACGAGCCGGGCTGCGAGGGCCGTCACGACGTCTGCCACTGGATCTCGAGCGTGTCGTGGGTGGACGTGGAGTCGGCCATCGGGCCGTTCCGCGTCGTCTTCGTGCACGGCAGCGCCTACGTCCGCGAGTGCCGCGCCTACCAGGTCGACCAGGCGTTCAACGCGGCCAAGGGGCACCGGGCGCTGCTCCTCGGCGACTGGAACTTCGAGCTCGAGACCGGCTTCTCGGTCGACACGCACACGTTCATGCTGGAGTCGGGCGTCGGCGACTACGCCACGCACAACGCGGAGGAGCCGAAGCCGTCGCTCAACTGCGCGCCGAGCGAGTCGCACGCGAACAGCGAGGCCCTCGACATCGTGGCGAGCAACTTCGCGCGGGGGCGCTTCGACTTCCCGGCCTACCACCGGCTCGGCGACGGCTACGACTTCCGCGCGGCGGGGGCCGACGCCGGCGAGGCGCTCGACCACTGGGCGGTCGTATGCCCGCTCGCGGTCCGCTGGTGAGGTCGGTGAGATCCAATCCGCGGGTCGCCCGTCGGACAGGGCTCCACCGAGGCGCAGGAGGACCCGATGCCGACGACGACCGACGAGACGACGAAGCCGACCCCGTGTGACGCCGTGAGGATCGCGGTCCCCTGCGACCGCGCGTGGAGCTCGCTCGAGGGGGAGGGGGCGACCCGCTGGTGCGGCGACTGCCAGCTCGAGGTGCACGACATGTCCGCGATGACGGCGGCGGAGGCGCGGCGCTTCCGCGAGGCGCGGCGCGGTGAGCGCGTGTGCGGGCGCGTGCGCCTCGACCGCGCGGGCCGGACCATCCACCGCCCCGAAGCGCCGGCGCGGCGCGGGCGGCTCGGGCACCTGATCCTCGGCGCCGCGATGAGCGCGTCGCTGGCGCTGTCGAGCGCGGCGTGCGACGGGCACGGGCGGCTCTCGTTCCCGACCTTCGAGGAGCTGAAGACGGCCATCGTCGGCGAGCCCGAGGTGGAGATGATGGTCGGCGAGCTCGAGGCGCTCCCGCCGGAGCCGACGCCGTCCGCCCCGGACGCGAGCGGGGCGGGCGGCGACGGCGGCGCGACGGCGGAGTAGCCGCGCCGGACCCCGGGGACCGCGCCACGGCGGCGTCCAACGCGGATCTGACACGGGCGCCCAGGTGGTTGAACCGCGACGCGCGGGCGGCGACCCTGGAGGCGTGGGGTCGGCCACGCACGGGCGTGCCGCGACCAGCGCCCGGCGGCGGCCGACCGCGAGACGACGACGACGCGGAGCCGCCGATGGACGAGGAGCTCGACACCCTCGAGACCCACCACGACCCGGACACGGTGGGGGACCAGCAGGTCTCCTCCCATGACCCGGACGACGGCTCGCCGCTCGTCGACGGGCCCGAGACGACGAAGCCCGGCTACGACGCGCAGCGCGAGGCGAACCGCCCGCGGCCGAAGGGCGCGACGGGCGACGGCGACCCGCCGACGCCGGCCGACGGCGACGTCGACCTCGCGGAGATCGCGGCCGAGGTGCCGCCCGAGACGGTCATCGCCGCGGCCGGCGAGCGCGGCGACGTGATCGCCGCGGCCGAGAAGATCGCCGCCAAGCACCCCAAGTACGGCAGCGGCAGCGGACAGTACGTGTGCACGACCTTCTGCGAGAAGGTGCTCGAGGACGCCGGCTACGCGATCGACGGCGACGCCCACCGGCAGCTGCAGATCGCCCTGACCGACGCCGAGAAGGAGACGGGCCTCGACCACCTCGTCGCCGGCGGCGATCCCGCCATCCAGGGCGTCGTCACCGCCCTCGTCAGCTCCGGCCAGGGCCTCGCCGTCCCCCTCGCCGACGGCGCCCCCGCCGAGCACCTCGCCCCCGGCGACTTCATCCAGTACTGGCGCAAGAGCGGTGCTGGGCACTGCGTCATGGTGCACCAGGTCACGAGCGCGACCGAGATCGTCATGCTCTCGGCGCACGCCGGCGCCAAGAAGGTGAAGGACCTCCCCATCGACCTCGCGAGCGACGACCTCGACAAGGTCTTCGCCGTCCGCCCCATGGGCTCGGCGGCGTTCGGCGAGCTGCTCGCGCTGCGCCTGTCCCTCGGCCTCGACATCGCCCCGTTCGATCCGAGCGGCGCGAAGGTGGCGAACGCGCCGGCCAAGGAGAAGGCGGATCCCGACAAGGACGACGCCCCCACCACGAAGCCCCGGAGCCACGCCGAGCGCGCGGCCGACCTCGCCGCCGACAACGCCGCCGCCATCGACCCGACGAGCGGCGCCGACCCCTGCGACCTCGAGGACAAGGCCGCCTGGGACGCCGACGTGAAGGCCTACCGCGCCACCCTGGCCACCGACACCGACCCGCACGGCGAGACCCTCGACGCGACCGTCGCCGCCGCCAACGACGCGAGCGCCGCTACCGCCCGCGCGAACGCCGCTGCGGCGGAGGCGGAGGTCGACGCCGCCCTCGACGGGAAGGCGCTCGTCATCGGCCGCGAGAAGAAGCGCGCGAAGCAGAAGGCCGAGCTCGCCCGGCTCGGCCTCACGGGGAAGGACCCGGCGCCGCTCGCGCTGGTCGAGGCCCACGTCGACGCGCAGGGCGCCGAGATCCCCGGCGACCGCGAGCGCATCGTGCAGCGCGTCCGCGCCCTCGCGAACCGCCTCTACTTCGCCGACGGCCACGAGACGCTCGGCGAGGCCGAGGTCGCCGCCATCGCGGCCGACCTGACCCAGCGCGTCCTCAGCGCGCGCGGCGTGCAGCAGTACCTCGGCGACCTCGCCGCCTACTGGCGCCACTTCCAGCGCGACAAGCTCTCCGGCGCCGAGCGGAAGGCCCTGAAGGCCCAGGACCCCGAGGCGTTCGCGGCCTACCAGGCCGACCGCCACCTCACGAAGCAGGTGAAGGCCAAGCACACGAAGCTCGCCGAGGTCGGGCGGAAGGTCGCGGGCGTCTTCGGCGCCGATCCGGACGCCGGCCCGAGCCCCGACGACGTCGGCGCCCTCGTCGGCGCCGGCGAGCGCGGGCCCGAGGCGCTCGAGCCCCACGTCGCCGCGCTCGACGCCCGGCCGGTCGAGGCCGCTCCCGGCGTCGTCCTCGTCGACGCCCGGGTCGACAAGGTGGCGGACGTGGCCGCCCTCGACCGCGCCGTCGCCCCCGCGCTCGGCCGCGCCGGGATCGCCGGGCTGCCCGCCGTCGACGCGCCGGCGCCCGCCCCGGCGATCGCGGCCGACCACGAGGTCGTGCGCCCGGCGAGCCTCGACGCCGCCGAGGACGCCGCGCCCGAGGTGGCCCCCGACGCGTTCCTGACGGTCGTCTTCGCGCAGCTCGCCGACCTCGTCCTCGGGATCCACGCGCGGCCCTCGTCCACGAGCCCCCGCCTGCGTGATCTGCGCGTCGGCGACAAGGTCGGCGTGACCACCGAGCGCGCCGAGGCGGAGGGCCGCACGTGGGCGCAGGCGCTCGTGGACGCGCCCAGGAAGGCCGACGCGCCCGGCGCCCCGGGCGGGAAGCTCGGCTGGGTCGACACGGCCTTCACCAACGCGACCCGCGACAGCGGCGAGGCCGCGCCCGACCACGCCGCCGACGCCGCGCCCGAGCAGCGCCCGGCCGCGCTGACCGGCCCCGTCCCGAAGGGCGTGACCGTCATCGACTACCTCCGGCCCGTCGCGCCCGGCGGGGTCCCGGCCTACGCCGGCGTCTTCCCGGAGGACACGCGCGCGCCGCTCACGACCGTCGGCGCGGCCCCGCTCGCGCTCCTGCCGCAGACCGCCGACAACGCCCAGGACTACGTCGAGGTCCTCGCCGCCGGGCGCCCGCTCTACGTCCCGCGCGCCGCGGTGCGCGTGGCGACGGCCGAGGAGCGCCTCGTCCACCGCCCGTCGCTCTCGGTCGCGGAGATCCAGCGCGTCCGCGCCTGGGCCGCCACGGTCGCGGACGCCGCCGAGCGCGCCGCCATCTACGAGCGCCTCCAGTCGCAGCCCCTCTACGTCGACGCGACCGGCGCGACCGCCACCGACGCCGCCGCGCGCGGCCCGCTCGCGGCCCTCGGGATGGCGCTCGAGAGCCTGGGCGTCCCGATCCCCTACGCCAAGGCGCAGAGCTACGCCGACGCCCTCGAGATGGTGCGCCTCGAGCGCGGTCTCCCGCCCGCCGTGGACGCCGCCGGCCTGACCGCCCTCCTCGCGCCGTTCGGGGTCGGCGCGGCCGAGGTCCCCCCGGAGGGCGCGCGCGAGGCCATGCGCGCGGGGCAGGCCGTGCTCGTGGTGAACGGCGACCACGTGCTGCGCCTCACCGGCGCCGCGGACGGCGCGGACGGCGGCGCGCGCTGGACCTTCGTGGACCCGGCCGACGCGGCGCCCCTGAGCCTCGCCGCCGCGGACCTCGCGGGCGCGAGCTGGCACGCGCTGAGCGTCCCGGCGAGCTACGACCTCGATCCCGAGTCGCGCCCGGACGCCGCGCTCGCCGGGGCCGAGGTGACGGCGGCCTACCAGACGAACGTCTACGCGCAGACCGACCGCCCGACCCAGGGCTGGTACCTCGCGCAGAGCGAGGAGGTCCACGGGGCCGAGCTGACGAAGGGGCTCCGCGGCTGGCTCCCGAGCGGCGCCGAGGCGGCCGCGATGCCGCCGGCCGCGCAGCGGAAGGCCTTCGGCGACTGGTGCGCGAAGCACTGCAAGGACCCGCGCTCCCTGCCGGGGATCGCGCGCGTCCTCGACGGCTTCGTGCGCCCCCTCGAGGCGGCTGGCGGCGACGTCGCCGCCTACCGCGCGGACCTCGACGCCCGCGTCGAGCGCGTGATCCGCCCGCGCCTCGCCGCCGCACCCGGCGCGAGCAGCCACCAGGCGGCGCTGGCCGCCATCGACCAGATCGAGGCGCTCGGGCTGGCCTCCGCCGAGCGCGTCGCGCGCTGGCGCGAGGAGGCCAGGCGGCTCGAGCACGTCCCGGGCGGCGGCCCGACCGACGCCGACTTCGCCGCGCTCTTCGAGAAGGAGGCCCCGAACGTCCGGAAGCACCTCGGCGGCGGCGACGGGGTCGTCGACATGAGCGCGCTCGTCGCCGGCAAGACGTGGACCGTGCGCTACGATCCGGAGCCGCCGGTCTACGAGTACGGCCTGCGCGCGATCGTGACGGTCAACGACCTCACGATCACGTACCTCTACACGCGCGCCGCGCGGAAGAGCGCCTCCTCCGCGATGGAGGTCAACCACTGGCTCTACGGGTGGCGCACCGAGAAGGTCGAGCTCCACGGGAAGAACCCCGGCCACGCGCACGACGAGCTCCTCGCCGAGGCCGCCGGGATGGATCCGCAGGAGGCGCGGATCTACGCCGCCAAGAACATCACCGAGGGCGGCACCAACGGGCACCTCACGACCAACGCCTGGGACCGCGTCACCGTCACCGTCGGCGCCCACCAGATCGCCGGCCACAACTACGACTCCGACCACAGCGCCGTCGCGTCCGTCCTCGGCCGCGTCATCTCACGCCCGGACGGCGCCGATCTGCGCGGGCTCCTCGAGTCCGCCGGGATCTTCGTCTGCCAGGACGCCGGCGCCAACGCGAAGCGGCGCGGGGCAGACCGGGAGTTCTGGTTCGAGGTCGTCGCGAAGGACGGCACCCGCTACTCGGAGGTCGGCGCGGCGAAGAAGGAGCAGCTCGACGCCCTCATCGCCCTCTACGACCGCGACCTCTACGCCGAGCAGGCCGCCGCCATGGACAAGTCGGGCGCCGGCTGGGCCAAGGCGCAGGGCAAGGCCAACCTCGACACCTGGCTCTACGACGGCAGCGCGAGCGCGAAGCAGACGGCGGTCATCGGCAACGGCAAGGGCAACAGCCTGCCGCAGATGATCCTCCGGCTCGATCCGTTGAAGCTCGGGGTTATCACGGCCGCCATGAGCGACCCGCGCGTGCAGCTCGTCACGGCGCTGAAGGACCTCGACGAGTCTCGCGGCGACTACGACAAGAAGAAGGTCGCCGGCGCGCACACCGCCTACGACTACATCTGGAGCGAGCTGTCGCGCTACTGCTACTCCTACACGAGCGACCACATCACCCCGAAGGAGGCGCTCTTCAAGCGGGTGATGGCGCAGCTGAAGGCGAGCTTCCCGAGCGTCGAGGACCCGGCGACGTGGACCCAGGCGGTCGAGGACGCGTGGCGCGAGGCGTACATGCCCATCGCCAAGAAGGCCAACCACACGACGCTGGTCGACGCGGTCGACAAGGTCCAGAAGGGGCTCGCGAAGCAGGGCAAGGCGCAGCTCAGCGGGGCGCGGCCGGGCGCGAAGCCGTCGACCTCGACGGTCGTGCCCGACGTCGACGCCGCGCTCGACCGCCTCGCGGCGCTCCGCGGGGCGCAGCAGGGCGGCGGCGAGCCGCGGCACCAGGACGACCCGGGCGCGGGCGGCGACGGCCCGGTGGCCCCGCCGACCGTCGACTTCGCGCGCTACGCGGCGCTCTTCGCCGATCCGGCGCGGAAGGCGCGGATCGACCTCGTCTACGCCTCGGAGGTCGGCAAGCGCAACCTCGACGCGGCGCTGGCCGCCCCGGAGGCCGCGCTCAGGGCGTCGTCCGCCGGCAAGGTCGCGGTGGCCGCCGCGCAGGCGAGCTTCGCCGACCGCGTGCTGGCCCTCCTCGGGGTCGCGGCGCAGGCGAGCGACCTCGACTCGGCCGCGCGGCTCGCGAAGATCGTCGACGTCGCCGAGGCGGTGGCCGCGAAGTACCCCGACCTCGGGAAGGCGCCGCGCGGCGGCGACGACGCGCAGGACCAGGCCGCGCTCGCGCAGCTGAAGGCGCTCTACGCGGACCCGTCGGTCCGCTTCTTCCACCTGCCGAAGGACACCAAGGTCTACCTCTACGAGGACGTCGGCGGGGTGAAGCAGAAGCTCGCCCAGCAGACCGGCAACCGCACGCCGGTGCGCTACGTCGGCGACGACGGCGACTACCTCGAGATCGAGCTCGTCTTCGCCGCGACGGGCCACCCGGCGGGCTCGCGCCTCTTCATCCGCAAGGGCGACGACCACTGGGACACCGGCGCCGAGGCGCAGCAGAACTTCGTGGGCGACCTCGACGCGGAGATCGCCTTCATGCAGGAGGCCGGCCGCGGCGGGGTCGCGGCCGCGCTCTTCACGACGCTCCTCCAGGGCGGCGAGGAGGGCGGCGAGCAGCGCGGGTACACGCCGAGGAGCGGGGAGACCTACTGCAACTACCTCGTGCAGGACGTCTTCGACGAGCTCGCCGGGCAGAAGACGCTCCCCCGCGGCCGCTGCAGCGCCCTCTTCGCGCGCCCCGACCTCGGGAGCGACTTCGCCGCCATCGCGCTCCCGAGCGGTGACTCCCTCGACCTCTACCAGGCGCTCTGGGCGCCCTACGCCAACAGCGGGCAGGCCGTCTTCCTGCTCGACGCCGGCCACATCGCCATGCTCGTGCCGACCTCGAAGCCAGGCACGGCCTCGGTCGGCGGCGCGACGCTCACCTTCGGCAACGTCATCCAGGCCGGGAGCTCCACGGGCTTCCTCAAGCTCACCTCGGCGTGGCGCGACTCCGCCGTCGTCAGCGGGCTCCGGGGCGGCGCGATGAAGGCCCACGTCTACACCGGCGCCCTGAAGGCCCCGCCGCAGCCGCAGACGAACGTCGTCCCCGGGCCCACGCCGACCGTCGAGGGCGACGCCGTCACGCTCGAGGTCGCCGCCTACAGCCAGCAGCAGTGGTACGGCGCCGGCGGCAAGGCGCTCTCCGAGGAGGAGGTCGCCGCGCTCAAGGCCTTCCTGACCGACCACGGCGGCTGGAAGAACGGCAGCGGCGCCACGGACAGCGCGGGCTTCGGGCTGAGCGAGCTCCTCCGGGTGCCGCCCGGCGAGCGCGGCGCGGTCGCGTTCGACGAGTACCCGCTGAGCGCCGTGCCCAAGGCGGCACGCACCGACGCGCGCCTCGCGACCCTGCCCGAGCTGCAGTTCGTGCCCGGCTCGGTGTCGTGCAAGCGCACCGCGCGCGCGATGGCGGGCGGCGGCACCGACGTGAACGACGCCACCAAGCGCGTCGACGACCACTTCCAGATCCTCACCAAGGACGACACCGAGAAGGCCTCCGGCGAGTGGGTCGGCGCCGTCGAGATGACGCCCGCGCGGCGCGCCGTCGTCCGCCGGAACAGCGAGCGCGCGGCGAGCTACTGCCGCTCGGAGCTGAAGCAGGGCCGCCCCGTCATCATCGGCGTGGACTACAAGACCCGCGACATCAACGACGAGGTCACCGACCACTGGATGGTCGTCTACGGCGTCGGCAAGGGCGGCGAGCTCCTCTACAACGACCCCGCCGGCGGCGTGCGCGGGAAGCTCGAGCTCGACCCGAAGGAGGGGGTCTACGTCGCGCGCTTGAAGAACAAGACGTACCGCCTGACGCGGGTGGAGCTGTCGCGCAACATGTCCCCCGAGGAGGAGCGCTACTGGCAGGGCGAGGCGCTGAAGGCGAACGGGGAGCTCGCGGCGGAGACGCGCGACGAGACCAAGAAGAACGCGTATTTCGCGGAGTCGTGGGAGTTCCTCGGCGGGAAGAGCGCGCACGGCCTGACGATGCCGAAGTACGCGGCGCACCTGCCCGGGAACCAGGCGCCGAAGGGGGGTTGGCAGGCGCCGAAGAACGGCGGGGAGCCGGGCGGGAAGGGCGGCGAGGACCCGAAGCAGCGCGGCGGGAACGACGCGCCGAGCCCCGTCCCGAAGGGCGAGGCGGACCTGTTCACGACCGACTTCACGCTCTACGAGCAGCTCGTCGGGCCGTTCGCGACGCAGTACCTGCGCCAGGAGGCGCGCGACGGCGGCGTCCGCGCGCTGCGCGAGGCGGTGCGGGTGGTCGCGAAGGAGCACGGCTGGCGCGGCGACACCGACGCGCAGGCCGGGCGCTACTTCGCGTGGCTCGCGCAGAACGGGCACCTCGGGGCCAGGACCGAGCCGAAGCCCACGCCGAAGCCCGCGCCGAACGGCAAGAACGGGACGGCCCACCTCGCGGCGCCCGTCGAGGACATGAAGAAGGCCACCGATCCCGCGAAGGCGGCGCTCGTCAGGTCGCGCTACGCGAGCGGGATCCTGGTGTCGCTGACCCCGCCGAAGGCCTACGACAGCGTCGCCGACTTCATGGCGATGGCCGACGAGCAGGGCGACGTCGACCTCTACGTGTACCGCGCGAAGTGGTCGGCCTGGCTCGAGGGGTATCCGACCGAGGTCGACAAGGCGTGGAAGGCCGTCCGCAAGGCCGACGACGCGCTGCCCGAGACGTACAGCGGCGCGACGACCGCGGAGAAGAAGCAGATCGCCGCGCGCCTGAAGCCCGACGACACGCCGCCGAAGTCGGTCCGCGCGGTGATGTTCGCGAACAAGACCGTGCGGAAGGAGCTCCTCGCGGCGACGAACGTCTCGAACAACGGCTACATCACGGAGCGCGCCGGGAAGTGGGCCAAGGACCATGGCGCCGTGGCCGCGGCGGGCGGCGGGATCGCCATCGGGCAGCCCATGACCTACACGACGAAGGGCGACATCGCGACGCTGGTCAACCGGGCCTCGGCGGCGGTCGCGACGCTGCTCGCGGCGAACCCGGCGAGCGGCGCGACGGCGGCGGCCGACGAGAAGGCCGCGAAGGTCCACTTCGTGGCGCTCCACACGCACGGCGCGCCGAAGGGCGTGCACGGGCGCGGGCACGCCGCGGACAGCGGCTTCGGGACCGGCGACGTCGACGGCATCGTCGGCGGGATGAAGGACGCCCTCACCGACGACGTGCGGGTGCGCCTGTTCGCGTGCTCGACGGCCTCGGGCGGCGAGGGGTCGCTCTCGGACAAGCTCCGCGACAGCCTCGTCGCCCACGGCAAGAGCCAGGCGGCGACCAGCGGGCACGCCTCGGCCGGCAAGGTCGACGACAACCCCGACACGCGCTTCTTCCGCGGCGCCAACGGGACGAAGGACGTCCAGGGCTGGGAGTACGACAGCGCCTTCGACGCCCGCTGGATCGACGCGTACCTCGCGCGCCTGAAGTTCAGCCCGACCAAGCGCAAGCAGCTCGAGGAAGAGATGCGCGCCTTCTTCTGCCGGGAGGCCTGGTTCATGGACCTGACGAGCCACGACGCCCTCAAGAACGACGTCCGCGCGGCGTGGGAGGCGCGCTACCCGGACGCGACCGCGCTCCAGGCCGCCGGCATCAAGGGGAGCGCCAAGTGAGCGCCTCACCGCTCGCGGCGCACCTCGACCACGTGCTGGCCGCGGTGCGCGACGTGCTCGGGCGGCTCGCGCCGGGCGAGGGCGGCGCCCCGACGGGGATGCTCGCGGCCCGCGCGGTGCTGGTCGCGGCGGCCGAGGGGCCCGTCGCCGACGCGGACGTGTGGCTCCCGGACTTCGCGCTCGCGCGCCGCTTCGGCCTCGGCCCGCTCGAGCGGGCGCTCATCTGGTTCGTCACCGCGCCGCACCTCGACCCGACGCTGGCGGACGTCATCGCGCGGGCGAACGACGACGTGCGCGAGCAGCGGGTGGATCTGGCGCTGGTGCTGCGCGCGTTCGCGCGGACGCGGGACGAGCAGCTCGAGCTCGCGCGCCTCCTCGCGACGGACGCGCCGCTCGTGCAGACGGGGCTCGTCGCCGTGTCGCCGCGCCCCGCGACGCCGAACCGGATGCGGGCGTGGCTCGACCCCGGTGAGCACGTGGTGCCGCTCTTCCTGGGCTCGCGGGCGCTGTCGCCGAGCGCGGCGCCCTACGCGCGCTGGGTGGCGCCGTGGCACGCCGGGGCGGGCGCGGGCGCGCACGACGAGCGCGTCGTGACGGCGGTGGCGGCGGTGCTCCGCGGGATGGCGCGCGCGGCGACGGCGCGGACGGGGCCGCTCGGGCCGGGTGGGCTCGATCTCCCGGCGGGGGTCGCGGTGGTCGTCGAGGGCGACGCGGGCACCGGGCGGGCGGTGACGGTGCGCGAGGCGGCGCGCCGGGCGGAGCGGCACGTCATCGAGGTGGACGGGCGGCTCCTCGCCGCGGCGCCGGCGGACGCGCGGCGGCGCGCGCTGCACGCGGTCTTCCGCGAGGCGGAGCTCTTCGGCGACGTGGTGCTCCTGAGGGATCCGCGGGAGCTCGTGGCGCCGGGCAAGGACGCGGCGGCGGAGATCGCGCACGCCCTCCGGCGGCGCGCGGCGACGCTGGTCCTGGCGTCGCTCCCGCAGCAGGCGCTCGACCCGGCGCTCGAGGGGGTGGTGGTCGCGCGCCACCACCTGCCGGGGACGGAGCGGGCGACCCAGGCGACGCTCTGGCGGGCGCACCTGCCGGACGCGGTGCCGGAGGCGGCCATCGCCGCGGTGGCGGAGGCGCTGCACCTGCAGCCGCTCCAGATCCGGCGCGCCGCGACGCTCGCGCAGATGAGCGGCGCCGACGGCGTGGAGGCGGCCGGGCTCATCGCGGCGGCGCGGGCGCAGCTCACGAAGACGATCGGCGATCTGGCGCTCGTGAGCGAGCCGCGGGCGACCTTCGCGGACCTCGTGCTGGACGGGGCGATGGAGGGGCAGCTCCGGGAGATCGTGACGGCGGCGCGGAGCCGGCGCGAGGTGCTCGAGGGGTGGGGGATCGGGCGCCGCATCCACCGCGGCACGGGCATCGTCGCGCTCTTCGACGGGGCGCCCGGGACGGGCAAGACGCAGGCCGCCGAGGCCATCGCGGGGGAGCTCGGGCTCTCGCTCGTGCGGGTGAACATCGCGAGCGTGGTCGACAAGTACATCGGGGAGACCGAGAAGAACCTCACGCGCATCTTCGAGTCGGCGCGGCCCGAGACGAACCTCCTGCTCTTCGACGAGGCGGACAGCCTCTTCTCGAAGCGCACGACCGAGGTGGAGCGCGCCTCGGACCGCTACTCGAACATGGACATCAACGTGCTCCTGCAGCTCATCGAGCGGTACGCCGGGGTGACGGTCCTGACGACGAACCTGAAGAAGGCCATCGACAAGGCGTTCGAGCGGCGCTTCACGTTCAAGCTGAGCTTCGGCCTGCCCGAGTGGGAGGAGCGCCACCGCCTGTGGTGCTATCTCCTGCCCGAGGACGTCGTCACGGCCGAGCCCATCGACTACGAGCTGCTCGCCGACATCGAGCTCGCGGGCGGCGAGATCAAGAACGCCATCCTCCTCGGCGCGTACGCCGCCGCCTGCGCCGGCGAGCGCCTGACCACGGCGCGCCTCCTGACCGCGGCCGAGCGCGAGGCCGCCGCCACCGGGCGCCTCGTCCGCCACCGCGCGGCGCTGTGACCCCGCGGGCACGGGGCGCCTCGTCCGCCACCGCGCGGCGCTTTGACCCCGCGGGCGCGTTGTCAGTAGGAGCAGCGCACGCCGACGAGGTCCGGGCGCTTCGTGAGGCACGCGAGGTCCTCGACGAGGAGCCCGAGGCGGTGCAGCGGCGGCGGCCCGCAGGCGCCGAGCCAGGCGGCGCTGCCGCGGCCGGGGCTCGTCACGCGGAGGACCCGGTCGTAGCTCGGCGAGCACCCGTCAGGCCGCGCGTCGAGCCAGGCGGGGCGGCCGTCGGTGGCCCAGTCGGCGGTGTCGGCGTGCATCGTCACCTGCTCGACGCTGTACGGGATGAACTGGCCGCTCCCGCCGTCGCCCGTCCGCCAGAGCCCGTCCGCGCCCAGGCTGAGGACCGGGACGAGCGGCCCGCCGACGGGCCCGCGCTCGAGGACGACGAGGGCGTCCGACCCGGCGGCGACGGAGGTCGGCGCGACGGCGTCGGCCACGCGCGTCCAGATGAGCGAGAGGAGGGCGAGGACCGAGGGATCCAGGGAGTCGTCGCGGCACGGCTCCTCCCAGGTGACGCCGCGGCCGTCGCCGAGCGCGACCGTCATCGCGCGGCTCGGCAGGATGCAGCACACGCGCGACGCCTCCGTGGGCGGCCCGACCGCGAAGCGGGTGGCCGCGAGGGCGCGCGCGATCTCGGCCATCGCCGCCGGGCCGAGCCTGCCGTGGACGGTAGGCCCGGCCGTGAAGGCGCCGTCGGGCGCGAGCGTCAGCAGCGTCTCCCGGGGCGGCCCGTAGCCTTGCGCCTCGGCGTCCGGCAGCGGCGCGACGGACAGGGTGAGGGCGGGCATCGTCGCCGCCGTCGCGGCCTCGGGCGGCGAGGCTGTCGCCTCCGAGGTGTCCGCGGGGCTCCCCGTCGAGCACGCCGGCGCGAGCGGGGTCGTCGCCGCGGCGAGGGCCGCGAGGGCGGCGAGGACGTGGTGAGACATCGCGCTCTCCTGTCGGTGGGTCGTCGGGGGTTCGACGTCCGACAGCGCCCTTCGATCTCCGCCCCTCCCTTGACCCCGCGCCGCCGCGTCGCTAGGTTCCGCCCCGAACTTCCGGAGAGACCCTTGATTCAGACGCGCTTCTAGACCGCCCCCTCGCCCGCGCCGCCGGCTCCTCGCCCGCGCCGCGCCCCGCGACCCCGGCCCCCGGAAGCCCGTCATGTCATCTCCCGTCCTGCGCCTCGAAGGCGTCGCGTTCGCCTTTCGCCCCGACGTCCCCCTGCTCGCCGACGTGCACCTCCACCTCGAGCGCGGCTGGACCGGCGTCGTCGGCCCCAACGGCGGCGGCAAGACCACGCTCCTCAGGCTCCTCGAGGGCTCGCTCTCCCCAACGCGCGGCGCCGTCGCGCGCGAGCCCGCCGACGTCCTCGTCACGCTCTGCGCCCAGCGCGTCGACGCCCTCCCCGACGCAGTCAGCGCCTTCGCCTGGGACTGGTCCAAGGACGCCGCGCGCCTCCGCGCGCGCCTCGACCTCGACCCCGACGACGTCCCCCGCTGGCCGACCCTCTCCCCGGGCGAGCGCAAGCGCTGGCAGATCGCCGCCGCCCTCGCGGCCCGCCCCGACGTCCTCCTCCTCGACGAGCCCACGAACCACCTCGACGCCGGCGCCCGCGCCGCCCTCGTCGACGCCCTCCGCGCCTTCCGCGGCGTCGGCGTCGTCGTCTCCCACGACCGCGCGCTCCTCGACGACCTCACGACCGCGACCCTGCGCGTCGACGCCGGCGCCGCGCGCCTCTGGCCCGGCCCCTACCACCAGGCGCGCGACGCGTGGCGCCTCGAGGAGGCGGCGCAGCAGGCCGCCTGGGAGTCCGCCCGCGCGGACGCCGCCCGCGCCCGCCGCGAGCTCGCCCAGGCCCGGAGCCAGCGCGCCAGCGCCGGCGCCTCCCTCCGCGCGCGGAACCGCATGCGCGACGACAACGACAGCGACGGGCGCGGCTCCCTCTCGAAGGGCCTCGCCAGGAAGGCCGAGGCCCGCCTCGGGCGCGCGGTCGCCGTCGCCCGCGGCCGCGCCGAGCGCGCGCTCGACGACGCCGTCGCCGCCGCCGGGGACCGCCCGCGGAAGGAGCGCGGCGCCCGCGTCTTCCTCGACTGGACCCCGGCCCCCCACCGCCACCTCTTCGAGCTCGTCACCCCCGAGCTCCGCGCCGGCGACCACGTCGTCCTCCGCGACGTGCACGCCGTCGTCGGCCGCGCCGACCGCGTGCACCTCGCCGGCCCCAACGGCGCGGGCAAGACCACCCTCCTCCGCGCCCTCCTCGACGCCTCGGGCGACCGCGTCCCCCCGGAGCAGGTCCTCCACCTCCCGCAGCACCTCGGCGCGGCCGCCGCCGCCGCCCGCCTCGCCGCCCTGCGCGACCTCCCGCGCGCCGAGCGCGGCGAGGTCCTCGCGATGGCCGCCGCCCTCGGGCTCGATCCCGACAGGCTCCTCGCGACGTCCGCCCCCTCGCCCGGTGAGGCCCGGAAGCTCGCGCTCGCCTGGGGCCTCGGGCGCCGCGTCTGGGCCCTCGTCCTCGACGAGCCGACGAACCACCTCGACCTGCCGGCCGTCGAGCGCCTCGAGGACGCCCTCCGCGACTGGCCGGGCGCCCTCGTCCTCGCGACGCACGACGCCGCCTTCGCGGCCGCCGTCACCGATCAGCGCTGGGAGCTCGGCGGCGAGCGGCTCGCGCTCGCCTGAGCGCGCTACTCGAAGTCGACGCGTGGCCGGCTGCGCGTCGCCGATCTGCATCGCCAGCCGCGTGGCCGGCGCGCGGGCCCGGAGCGCGTCGCGCGACTCCTCTCCTCCGTCGCCGAGCTGGTCGAGCACCTCGGCGACCTCGACGGCGGCCTCCTCGAGCGCGGACTCGGGGGGCGTCGAGGCGACGTCGCGCCCCTCGAGGAACCAGCGCCCGTCCACCACCAGCGCCGTCAGCGCGAGCGACCCGCCGCCGTCGCCGAAGCTCGCCGTCACCGGCACACGCGTGACGGCCCAGCGGGACCCCGCCGGCGCGACGTCCCGCACCGTCGGCGGCGTCGCGCCCACGTCGTCGAGCCAGCGCTGCGGCAACGCCGAGATGGGCGCGGTCTCGTCGTACCCGCGCAGGGACTCGTCGAGCGACACCGGCGCGGCCGCCGCGAGCGTGGTCCAGAGGTACGCGATCATCGCGCACCGGTCCGCGGCGACGTCGCCCGCGCCGGCCTCGCCGCCGCCCCGGACCACCGCGACGACGCGCGCCACGAGCTCCTCGGCGCTCGCCGCGCCGCGCGCGAACGACGTGCAGCGCGCCCAGGGAGGCGCGTCGACCTCGGCGGCGGCCGCAGGCGGCGCGCTCGCGCAGGCGGAGGAGGCGAGCGCCAGCGCGGTCAGCGGACCGGTCACGCGAGACGAGTGCAGACCGCCATCTCACACCGGCGCCGCCGCGCCCGCAACCGCCCCCGGCGCCGCGAGCGCGGTCAGCTCGCCGCGCGGTCCTCCTGCGCCTTCTTCACCATGTCGATGACCTCGGGGACCTTGTCGAAGAGCTTGTCGAAGATCCCCTTCTTGTCGGCGATCGGCAGCACGTCCACGCCGTCGGCGCTGAAGATCGCCACCCCGACCGGCCGCACCCGCGCGCCGAAGCCCGCGCCGCCGCCCGAGCCCTTCCCGCGCCCGCCCCGGTGCGACGCCTTCTTGCCGTCGTCCGGGATGTCGCCCTCGCCCTCGCCGCTGCCCCCGGCGAGCCCGAGCGAGAGCCGCGACAGCGGCACGATCGTCACGCCGCCGAGCACGATCGGCTCGCCCACGACGACGTCGCTGCGCGCTGCGTCCTCGACGCCCCCTGCCACCAGCTCGATGAGCTCCACGATGCCTTCCATCTCTCCCTCCGCTCCTGTCGTGTGTGTCGCTGTGTCCGCTCGCCGCCGGGCCCTACTGCCCGAGCCCCTCGAGCCGCGCCTTGCCGTTCTCGATGACGATCACCGCCACCGGGCACGCCCGCGCCGACCCGCCGGCGCCGCCGCCCTGGCCCTTGCCGTTCGACTTCCCGTCGCCGCCCTCGCCAGCGCCACCGCCGCCGCCGAACCCGAGCCGGAGCTCGCACAGCGTCACGATGTGCCGCTCACCGACCGACACGGGCTTCGCCACCACCGCGTTCCGCCGCGTCAGGAGCTTCAAGCGCTCCGTCACGGTCGCGAACAGCGCCTTCACCTGCTGAAGCTGCATCTCTACCTCCTTCGTCGTGGCCCGCCGCGCGGGCCGTCCAGTCTCGCGTTCCCTCGTTCGATCTCACGCCGCGCGCAGCGCGCGCCGCACCTCCGCCCGCGCCCAGACCGCGAGCAGCACGACCACGGCCTCGATCGGCCACACCGTGCTCCGCAGCCGGCCCGCGAGATCCAGCACCTCGTCCGTGTAGTCCACGTCCACCGCGAGCACCCCCTCGGGGAGCCGCGCCTCGAGCTCGCCCAGCGCGAGCCCGATCCACATCGTGTCGTCCGGGTCCGCGAGCCCGACCACCCCCTCGACCCGCCCGCGCACGTGCAGCGCCCCGAGCACCCTGAGCAGCGCCCGCCAGAGCGCCCGCCGCGAGCGCCAGAGCCGCCCCGGGCTCCGCCGCTTGCCGCCCTTCTTCTCCTTCCCCTTCGCCGCCCGCTTCTCCGCGCGCGCCGCCTTCCGCGCCGCCGCCTTCTCGCGCCGCGCCCGCTTCGCCTCGGCCGTCTCCGCGCCCGAGCGCCACACCCGGATCCCGAGCACGTGGAACGAGCCGCCCTGTCGCGCCTGCCAGCGGTACGCCAGCACGCCGAACCCCCAGGCGACGACCGCCTCGAGCGCGAGCTCGGTCTCGCGCGCCACGCCGCGCGCCCGGGCCGAGATCGGCACGAGCAGGACCACCAGCACGAGCGCCCCCACCGCGGTGAGCAAGGCCAGCACTACGTCACCGACGACCATCATCGCTTCTTCCCCCCGAGGCCCAGGACGCGCTTCCAGAGCGCCCGCTTCGGCGCCGGCGCCCGCTCCGTGATCGGCCGCGCCGCCACCGCCAGCGGCGCCGCCGCGTAGGACAGCGTCCGGAGCCCGTCACCGGCCGGAGACGTCGGCGCCGCCGCCATCGTCGCCCCCCGCCAGCTCCACGCGAACCCGCCGAGCGCGTTCTTGACCGCCGCGAAGCGCGGGCGCCGCGCCGCCTTCTCCCGCTCCCGCCGCGGCCGGAGCAGGAGCGCCGTGTGCTCGTCGACCCCGAGCCGCGCCTCGATGCGGGCGACGAGCCCGTCGGGGACGGCGTCGTCGCCGGAGGGCGCCGCGAGGAGCTCGCGCAGGGCGAGCGCCTCCGCCAGCGCCTGCGCCGCGGCGGGCTCCGTGAGCTCCGCCTCGAGCCGGCGCGCCTCCGCGCGCGACAGCTGCCCCTCGAGGTAGGCGTCGACGCGCTCGTCGAGGCTCGTCATCCCCAGGTCGTCGGTCGGTTCGGCCATCGCGTCACTCCGCGCCGAGCACCGGCAGGAGCAGCCGGCGCAGCGTCTGGCGGGCCCGGAAGAGGCGGGTCCGCACGGTGTTCACGTTCATCCCCGCGGCCTCGGCGACCTCGCCGTCGGCGAGGCCCTCGCGGTAGCGGAGGGCGATGAGGAAGCGGTCCTGCGCGGCGAGCTCGCCCACCGCGCGGTCGACGAGGCGGCCGGCCTCGCTGCCGGCGGCGCACGCCTCCGGGCTCGGCCCGTCGTGGTCGGGGAGGGCGGCGAGCGCGTCCGGCTCGAGCCCGTCGGCCGGTCGCCGCGCCGCGTGCCCGAGGCGGCGCAGGCACTCGTGGTAGGTGATGCGCCCGAGCCACGGCCCGAGCGGGCGCGCGTCGTCGTAGCTGTCGAAGGAGCGGTGGACCCTCACGAAGACCTCCTGCGCTGCGTCCTCGGCGTCCTCGGCCGTCGCGAGCATGCGCCGCGCCAGGCGGAACACCATCGGCGCGTGCCGCCGGACGAGCGCGCGCCACGCTTCGGCGTCACCCCGTCGGGCCTCTCGGGCGAGCACGGCATCGGGAACCTCGGGTCTCATGATCTCCGTGAAGTGTCTTCTCACCCCGCCTATCCGGGCGCGGCCGGAACCATTTCACGAAAAGTTCGTCTCGACACCCCGCCCCCCCGGAGGAGCGCACGCGAGGCCGCCGCGCGCGCGTCGCTCGCCGTCGCCACCAGGCCCGCGGATGTGAAGGTCGTTCCCGGGGTGTCAACTTCCTTTACAGGGGCCGCGCCCGGGACCGGCGGCGCACCCGCCCTCCAGGCGCGCCGCCACGGTGGCACGCCCGTTGCGATGACCTCGCCCCGTCACGTCACCCACCCCGACCCGAGGACGGCCATGCGTTACGCGCTCACTCTCCTGCTCCTCCTGCCCGCGTCGGCGCTCGCCGCCTGCGACGCCTCCTCCGACGCGCCGTCGCAGGGGAGCCCCGCCGACAGCGCCAGCGACGCCGCCGGTGACACCGCGGCCGCGGTCGACACGCGCGACGCGACGAGCCAGACCGCCGAGCCCATCGAGATCATCGATCCCCCGCCCGACACGGACACGGACGCAGGCCCGGTCTGCTACGCCGAGAGCTACTGCACGAACCCCGTCGTCTGCGACGCGGGCGATCCGACCGTCCTCCTCGGGCGCGAGAACGTCGACTGCCACGCCGTGTGCGGCCCAGGCCCCTGCCAGGGCGGCGCCTGCGTCGCGGGCGCGCGCACCGCGTGCGGCGCGGACGAGGTGTGCGTCGAGCACGCGCCGGACGCCGGCCTCACGACGGCGTGCACGCCGAAGGCCGCGGTCTGCGGTGGCCCCGAGCGCCTCGGCTGCGCCGAGGGCGAGTACTGCGAGCTCCTCGACGGCGAGCTCGTCGCGACCGAGTACGTCCCGGGGCAGACCCGCGAAGGCGGCTGCGAGGCCGCGGCGGCCGGCAAGTTCGGCGTCTGCAAGCCCACCCCCGCCGAGTGCGACGGCTCCGACGAGGGCGACGCCTTCTGCGCCTGCACCCTCGACGCGCAGGGCGCGCCGCAGTACCGCACCTTCTGGAGCCAGTGCGAGCGCAAGCGCGCCGGCCACCTGCGCGCCGATCCGCGCCAGTGCTTCTCGGGGTGAGCCCGCTCACGGGCGCCCTCGAGCGTCCGGGCCCCCGCGTGACACTGGCCGCCTCGCGCGCTAGACATGGAGCGTCCCCCGCGCCGCCGGCCCAGCCCCCGCGCGGCGAGAGCACACGCACAAGGAGGAGCTCCCATGGCCGTCCTCGGTCGATTCTGCTGGTACGATCTCTTCACCCCCGACGCCGCCAAGAGCGAGGCGTTCTACGGCGACGTCGTCGGCTGGAACATCAAGAACATGGCGCCGCCGAACGCGCCGCCCTACCCGATGATGCTGCCCGCCGGCGCGCAGGCCCCCATAGGCGGCATGCGCGGCGCGCGCGGCCACGCCGCCTGGCTCGGCTACATCGCCGTCGACGACATGGCGACCACGATGATCGCCGCGCAGGACGCCGGCGCGAAGCCCGACGGCGACCCGCAGACCATCCCCGGCGTCGGCCGCTTCATCGTCATGAAGGACCCCACGGGCGCGACCTTCGCCCTCTTCAAGGGCGCCGACGACACCCCCGGCAGCGACGCCCGCGTCGGCATTGGCGGCATCGACTGGCACGAGCTCCTCACCACCGACCCCGACGCCGCCTGGGCCTTCTACTCGAAGGTCTTCAAGTGGGAGGCCAACGGCGAGATGGAGATGGGCGAGGGTGGCAAGTACCGGATGTTCAAGAAGGCCGGCGGCGACCACAGCCTCGGCGGCATCATGAAGGCCCCGCCGGGCATGCCCGGCTCGGCGTGGATCCACTGCGCCACCGTCCCCGACGCCGACAAGGCGCTCGACAAGGCGAAGTCCAAGGGCGCCGAGATCTTCTTCGGCCCGCAGGACGTCCCCGGCGGCCGCTACGGCACCTTCATGGACCCGCAGGGCGCCGTCTTCTCGGTCTACGCCGACACCTGATCCCCCCCGCGCGAGGCGCGATGCGCGTCCTGCTCTCGACCCTCGGCACCGCGGGCGACGTCATCCCGTTCGCCCGCGTCGCCCGCGCCCTCACAGCGCGCGGCCACGCCGTGACCGTCCACAGCTGGGAGATCTGGCGCCCCTGGTTCGCCGACACCGGCGCGCGCTTCGTCGCCGCCGGTGGGGGCGTCTCCGATCCCGAGCTCGACGCCGGCCTCGAGCACGCCCTCCGCGACCCGTCGCCGTGGGGGCAGATCGCCCGCTTCGCGCGCCTCTTCTACGGCCTCGGCGACGGCGCCGCCCGCGCCGAGGCCGCGCTCGCCTCCGCCCGCGCCGCCCTCGCCGGCCAGGACCTCGCCCTCGTCAACGTCCTCGACCACGTGACCCAGGCCGCGGCCCTCGAGAGCGGCGTCCCGTGGGCGTCCTACGCCTCGCGCCCTCCGCCCGACGACGCCCGCACCGACGGCCCCCTCGCCGACGTCGACCGCGCCCTCGCCGAGCTCCTCGCCCGCGTCACCGGCGTCGCGCGCCGCTGGCGCACGTTCCGCCAGCGGTCGCCCCTCCGCGATCTCGCCTCCTGCTCCCCGCACCTCCTCGGCGCCCCCGCGCGCCCCGCGCCGACGACGCTGCTCACGGGCTCCTGGCTCGCGCCCCGGCAGCTCGACGCCCCGCTCCCGCCCGCGGTCGCCGCGTTCCTCGCCGCCGGCCCTGCCGTCTTCGTCACGTTCGGCACCATGCCCGACGTCACCGGCCGCACGGCGGCCCTCGTCGCGGCGGCCGCCGAGAGCGGGGCGCGCGCCATCGTCCAGATCCTCGCCGCCCAGCCCGTCCCCGAGCGCGTCCCCGCCAGCGTCCTCGTCGTGCGCGAGCGCCTCCCCTTCGACGCCCTCCTCCCGCGCGTCGCCGCCGTCGTCCACCACGGCTCCTCCGGCACCACCCACGAGGTCGTCCGCGCGGGGCGCCCGCAGGTCGTCGTCCCCCACATGGGCGACCAGTACCTCTGGGCCGCCACCGTCGCGCAGCGCGGCCTCGGCCCGCCGCCGATCCCCTTCGCGCAGGCCACCGTCCCGGCCCTCGCCGAGCGCTTCGCGGCGCTTGCGGACCCCCGCTGGGAGCGCGCCGCCGCCGCCCTCGCAAAGCACCTCGCCGCCGAGGACGGCGTCGCCGCCGCGGTCGCCGAGCTCGAGGCCCTCGCGGGAGGCCACCCGTGAGCCGCGCCGACCTCGGCCGCGCCTTCCTCGCGTCCCGCCTCGCGCGCGAGGCGCCGGGCGTCGCCCCCGATCCGCTCGCCTTCCTCGACGCCCGCGCCGACGCCCAGGCCTCGGTCGTCACGGTCTGCCCGCTCGCGGAGCTGCCCCGCTGGCGCCTCGACGCCCACCGCCTCGCCCACGACACCGGCCGCTTCTTCACGATCGAGGGGCTCGCCGTCGAGACCACCTTCGGCGCCGTCCCCCGCTGGGAGCAGCCCATCATCCGGCAGCCGGAGATCGGGATCCTCGGCTTCCTCGCCCAGCGCGCCCCCGAGGGCGGCCCGCTCCGCCTCCTCTGCCAGGCGAAGATGGAGCCCGGGAACCGCGGCGTCGTGCAGCTCGCCCCCACGGTCCAGGCGACGCCGAGCAACTACCTGCGCGTCCACGGGGGGCTCGCGACCCCCTACCTCGAGCACTTCCTGCCGGCGACGCGCGCCCGCGTCCTCGTCGACCTCCTCCTCTCCGAGCAGGGCTCGCGCTACCTCCACAAGCGGAACCGCAACCTCGTCGTCGAGCTCCCGCCGGAGGTCCCGGTCCCGGTCGCGCCCGACTTCGCGTGGCTCACGCTCGGGCAAGTAGGCGACCTCCTCGCCGTCGGCGGGCGCGTCAACATGAACGCCCGCACGGTCCTCGCCTGCGCCCACGTCGCGGCCGACGACGCCGCCCGCGCCGCGCTCCTCGCCGCCCCGCCCGGCGGCGACCCCTTCCGCGCCGCGGTCCTCGCCTCGCGCCTCCACGCCCCGGCCGACCCCGACGGCGAGCTCCGCGCGGCCCTCTCCTGGCTCGCCGACGAGAAGGCCCGCCACCGCCTCGACGCCCGCCCCGTCCCGCTCTCCGCGCTCCCGGCGTGGCGCGTCGACGACGGCGGCGCTCTCTGCCACGAGAGCGGGCGCTTCTTCCGGGTCATCGGCGTCACGGTCGCGGACGCGCGGCGCGAGGTCGGCGCGTGGGGGCAGCCCATGATCCAGCCAGCGCACGACGGCGTCGTCGCGTTCCTGTGCCAGCGTCGCCGAGGCGTGCTCGAGGTCCTCGTGCAGGCGCGCGTCGAGCCGGGCCTCCTCGACGCGGTCGAGCTCGCCCCGACCCTCCAGCTCGCGCCAGGCGACTACGCCGGCGGCGCGCCCCTCCCGCCCCTCGCCGAGCACCTCGCGGCGCCGCCCGAGCGCGTGCGCCTGCGCGCCCCGCAATCGGAAGACGGCGGCCGCTTCTACCACGACGACAAGGAGCACCTCGTCGTCGAGCTCCCCGAGGACGAGCCCCTCGCCGCCCCGCCCGGCTTCCGCTGGATGACGCTCGCCCTCCTCGAGCGCCTCGTCGCGTGCGGGGGCTACCTCGTCGGCGTGGAGGCCCGGAGCCTCCTCGCCTGCCTCGCCTGACGCCCGTCACTCACACTACGCCGCCCGCCCCCCGTCCCGCGCCGCGCCGCGCGACGGCCTCCGGGGCCGCGCTCCGGCCTGCGGCGCGAACTGTGAGTCGCGGTGATTGCCCGCCGGCGCCCGCTCTGGGGCCTGATGCGCGCGCCCAGCCGACGTCGGCGGACGCAGACGACTCGACTCCAAGATCGCAAGGAACACGACATGATCTCGACCACCCGTTGGCTAGGCTGGGCAGGCGCGGCCGCGCTCCTCGGCAGCGCCGCTCCCGCCGCCGCCCGCGTCCCGTTCTCGGCGGCCCCCCCGCAGAACCCCATCCAGGCGAAGTACATGGACTTCGTCGACGAGGCCGGCGGCCTCGCCTGCAAGGTCAAGGGCAAGCTCGCCGAGCTCCAGGGCGCCCCCAACGACTGCTACCTCGACCTCGACGAGTGCAAGCCCTCCCGAGAGGCCGTCGGCGGCACGCTCGACCCCGGTCTCGCCGAGCTCTTCGCGGACCTCCTCGTCATCGCCCCCGGCGATGCCTTCGGCTTCGCCTACGCCTGCCCCGGCGGCGACGACGGCCCGCAGTACCTCGAGGGCCTCGCGATGCAGGGCCTCGGCTACGCCAAGGCCGACCAGTACCTCGACCGCCTCCTCACCCTCGCGTCCGCCGAGACGCTCACGAAGTTCACGGGCGCGAACAACCGCGACCACCTCGTCCACGCCCTCCTGAACATGGGGCCGAAGCACAAGGACGCGGTCGTCCCGGCGCTCGCGAACCTCGTGAAGGCCGACGCGAAGACGCTGCACTTCAAGGAGGTCGCGCTCGAGGGCCTCGCGCGCTACGAGAGCGACGCCGCCGTCGACTACTGCCTCGAGCAGCTCAAGACCGGCGAGAGCAAGAGCCTCCACCCCGCCTGCGTCGCCTACCTCGGCGAGCGGCGCGCGAAGGCGGCCGTGCCCGTCCTGCTCGGGGCGTACGAGAAGGAGCGCGAGGCGGTCGCCCGCGCGCTCGGGCTCATCGGCGACGCCGCCGCGGTGGCCGCGCTCGAGGAGCGGGTCGCCGATCAGGGCGCGCGCGTCACGGTGCCCGAGGTCGTCGCGCTCGTGAACCTCGGCAAGGGCAAGGTCTACATGCCGCGCCTCCTCCTCCTCCTCGAGGGGAAGACGCCGCTCTCCGAGAAGGACGAGGCGAAGAAGAAGGAGGACATCGCGAAGGCGAAGAAGCCGGCGCAGAAGAAGAAGGCGCAGGAGAAGTGGGCCGAGAAGGAGGGCCGCGTCGACGATCAGCTCGCGCGCGCCGCGGCGATCGAGGCCGCGTGGCTCACCGGCGCGGCGGACGTCAAGGCCGCGACGGCCGTCCTGCAGAAGCAGGCGAAGATCAGCGACCCGAAGCTCTGGAAGATGTGGGTCCACGCGAACCTGGCCCTCGCGATGCGCGGTGACAAGGCCGCCATCGGGAAGGTCGCGAAGCTCATCGGCGACCCGAAGGAGGACATCCGGAAGGAGGTCATCCAGGCCATCGGCGCCTCCTACGACATGCCCGGCGCCACGGCCCGCGGCGTCGCCGACGCGGCGTTCCTCGCGCCGCTCCTCGCGGCCATCGACGCCACGCCCGACAAGCAGCTGCGGCAGCGCGCGCTGCACGCGGCCGCGGTCGTCCGCTCCTTCGACTGAGCGCCCTCGGTCGAGCCCCCCTCCGCCGCCGGTCCCGGCGGTGGTGTGCAGAGCGGGTCGGCGGCCCGGCGCCCGGGTGGGCGTCGGGTCGTCGGCTCGTCCCTCGAGCCCACCGCGCGCGGCGTCGGCGCCTCGCGCGGTGGGCCATTCCGCACGCGCGTTCCCTTCCCGCGCGGCCTCGGGTACGGTCCCCGCATCCCCGTCGCCGCACTCCGGAGGCTCGCCATGCGCACCGCCCTCCTCGCCCTCGCCGCGCTCCTCGCGCTGTCGACGTCGCCGCCGCCCGCCGCCGCAGGCGACGGCGTCCACGTCACGTGGCTCTGGCACCTCGAGCAGCCGATCTACTGGCCCGCCCCGACGGGCGCCGGCCTCCGCTACGAGCGCGCCTGGGAGTCCATCCAGGCGAAGCTCGCGGGCGCGCCGCACCCGGAGAACGACCTCGACGAGATCTTCGGCAAGGCCGACCGCGTCGACGCCTACCAGGGGCGCCTCCGCGCCACCGTCCAGCAGCTCCTCGGCTACCCCGAGGCCGGCGCGCAGGTCTCCTACTCGGGCGGCCTCGCCGAGAACATCGCCTCGCTCGGCGCCCACGGCGCGCTCGGCTACTCGAGCACCTGGAACGCCGCCATCAAGGAGGCGCAGGGCTGGTCGACGAGCCAGGGCACGCCGCGCCTCGACGTGGTCGTCTTCCCCTTCCACCACGCGCTCCTCCCGCTCCTCGACCAGCGCGTCGTCGCGATGGAGCTCGCCACCTACGCCTCGCTCTACGGCGACATCTGGAACGCCGCGCGCCGCTCGAAGGGGCTCTTCCCGTCCGAGATGGCCTTCTCGGAGCGCCTCATCCCGACCCTCGCCGCCGCCGGCCTCGAGTGGGTCGTCGTCTCGAACAGCCACATCTCGCGCGCCTGCGCCGACTACCCCTGGGTCCCGGGCTCCGGCGGCGACAACATCCCGCCGCCCAACCCCGCCGACGCCCTGAACCCCGCGCAGCCCCACTGGAACCGCGTCAGCATCGACCGCGGCGTCTCCCCGGCGAACGCCTACCCCTACGCCTACCGCCCCCACAAGGCGCGCTACGTCGACCCGGCGACCGGCGTCCCGGCGACCATCACGGTCGTCCCCGCCGCGCAGGCCGAGTCATGGCGCGACGGCTACGCCTGCTACGGCCTCGACGACGGCCTCGAGTACGCGAGCGCGAGCGAGGCGGCGCACCCGATCCTCGTCCTCCTCGCGCACGACGGCGACAACGCCTTCGGCGGCGGCTTCACCTACTACAACGACTGCGTCTCCGGGCTCGCCTCGACCGCCGCCGGCCGCGGCTGGGTCCCGACCACGGTCGCCGGCTACCTGCACGACCACCCGGTCGCCGCGGACGACGTCGTGCACGTCGAGGACGGCGCCTGGGTCAACGCCGACGGCGACTTCGGCGCGCCCTCGTTCCTCAACTGGAACTGGCCGCTCATGGGCGCGTCGGGCGTGGACATCGCGAACGGCTGGGCCGAGGACGAGCGCAACTTCGCGGTCATCGTGGCCGCGACGAACTGGGTCGTCTCGGCCGAGGACGCCGTCGGCCCCGTGAACGTCGCTCACGTCGTCGACCCGACGCGCGGCGGCGGCGCGCTCGCGCAGGCGTGGCACTTCCTGCTCGGCGGCCTGAACAGCGGCTACATGTACTACGGGAAGGCGCTCGACATGGAGCTGAAGCCGGTCGTCGCGAGCAACGCGGCGGTCGCCCGCGCGAAGACCGCGCTCGGCGCGGCGCCCGACGCCACCCCGCCCACGGTGTTCCCGCCGCAGCGCTACCCGGACAACCCCGGAGCGCTCAACTTCGGGCCGCTCTACGGCTACCAGCAGCGCGTCATGCCGACCGACCTCTGGATCTGGACGTTCGCGTACGACCGCGCCGGGATGGGG
Organism: Deltaproteobacteria bacterium; assembly: GCA_020632715.1. GTDB lineage: Bacteria > Myxococcota_A > UBA9042 > PHBI01 > PHBI01 > JACKFA01. The sequence continues at coordinate 441,774 of JACKFA010000005.1, read as the reverse complement.
GCCGTGACGCTCCGCTTCCGCCTCGACGCCGACGGCCGGAACGACCCGGGCACCGACGTGAACGAGACCTACGCGGGTGGCGACGGCGTCGGCCCCTGGGTCGACGCGCCGATGAACCTGCGCGTCTTCCCGCGCGGGAACGTCACGAACGACCCCGAGATCGACAGCTCCATCCTCCCCGACGAGATCGCCGACGAGTACTGGGTCAAGCTCGAGGGGCTCGAGAACGCGCTCATCGATTACTACGTCGAGGCCACCGACGCGGGCGGGCGCGTGACGCGGAGCGCGATCCAGCACGTGTGGATCGGCGACGGCGCCGGCGCGGTGGCGCCGCTCGGGGGCCGCGTCGAGCCCGAGGCGCCCTGCGTCGACGACGTGGTGACCGTCCGCGGCGACGCGCCGGGGATGCTGCATTGGGGCGTCAACGGCTGGACGAAGCCCGACGAGGGCCTGTGGCCCGCCGGGACGACGCTCTGGAGCGACGGGAAGGCGGTCGAGACGCCGCTCTCGCCGTGCGGCGACCTCTACTGCGCGACGCTCGGGCCGCTCGGCGCCGGCGTCACCCTCCTCGACTTCGTGTTCCACTACGCCGACGGCAGCTGGGACAACCACGGCGGGCAGGACTGGCACGTGCCGGTCGCGGCGACGTGCCAGGCGACCGGCGGGGACACGGGCCCGACGGACGCGGACGCGGACACGGGCAGCGGGGGCGGCGACACGGTGACGGTGGTGGAGGATCCGGGCGCGGACACGGTCTCCGCGGGCGACGCGGACGTCGCGGCGCCGGTCGAGGAGGTCGTGGGCGGCGACGCCGCGGGGGACGTGGCCGGCGAGGACGACGGCGCCGCCGACGTCGCCGACCCCGACGGGGGCGGCGGTGAGGACGCGACGGCGGTCGTCGACGAGGGACGGCGGCTGAGAAGGCGTCGGGCGGCGGGTGCGCGGGCGGCGGCGGGGCGCCAGGCGCGGCGGCGCTCGGGCTGCTCGCCGCGGCGTGGGTCGCCGCGCGGCGGCGGCGCTACTGATCGACGCAGGTCGAGTCGGCGGGCGAGTCGGCGACGAGCACCACGGGGAGCGGGCTCGTGCCGGCCTTCCAGAGGCTCCAGACGTCGAAGAAGCGCCGCGGGACGCCCTGGAAGTCGATCGTGGTCTCGTAGACGGCGCCGTCGCTCTGCACGGTCTCGTGCTTCGCGCAGGCCGGCGCGAACACGCCCGGCGCGCGCGCCCCGGGCGCCGCCTCCTCGGCCTCGTCGGCCCACATGGAGAACCACTCGAGCTGCGGGTGGAGGACCGCCGCGAACTCGAGGATCGTGTCGATGGGCTCGCCGTCGGCGGTCGCGAAGCCGAAGCCCATGAACGTCGGCCCGAGGAGCTGGTCGGCGAGGCCCATGCGCAGGAAGAACGGCGTCGTCAGGTGGTGCGAGATGACGTGCGCGTCCTCCTCGCAGCGCCAGCCCTCGCCGTCGCGCGCGGCGTGCCAGCTCGCGCAGCTCTCGTCGCCCTCGGCGTGCCAGAGCGCGCTCGGTCCGGCCTCCTGGGCGAGCCGGAGGATCGCCTCGAAGCTGCACGCGCCGCCCTTCGTGCAGGGCTCGGTGGCGCTGTAGTCGAGCCCCTCGTAGCTCGGGACGAAGATGGAGTCGATGTAGCCCTCGACCACGAGCGGGCAGGCGCCGCCGCCCTGGCAGGCCGTGTTCTTCTCACGCAGGAGGCCGGCCACGCGGTCGAGGTTGGCGGTGACCCCGGCGCCGCCCCCCGAGGAGCCGGCGAAGACGACGTAGTCGGCGTCGTCGAGGTCGGGGAGCTCCTGGCCGCCGCCCGCGAGCGCCCCGACGCCGTCGCGCCGGAGGGTCGCGAACACGGCGTCGACGATGCGCCGCCCGAGGAAGTGGATCCGGTACTGGACCGGGCTCGCCGCGCAGACGCCGGCGTCGTCGCCGGTGCCTGGGCAGGTGGTGCCGTCGGGGCAGGCGCTCCCGGGCTCGCAGGGGAGCTGCGTCGCGAGGACCGCGTCGCGCGCGGTGCCGGACCACGAGTCGGAGCTGCAGTAGTTCACGAAGACCTGGTTGAACTTGCCCCAGGGGTTGTCGTCGCGGCGCTCGAGGATCCCCTTGCCGCCGATGCCGGCGCGCGGCGGGTCGCGGATGTCGCCGACCATCTGCGTCATCCCGAAGAGCGTGAGCACGCTGCACCAGCGCTGGGCGCAGGCGCGGGCGCTCCCGCACGTGCCGCCGCCCTTGAGCTGGATGAGCCACTTGCCCCGGTTCTCCTCGCCCTCGTAGCGCCGGACGTACATCTGCGGCGTGGAGCCGTCGTTGCAGAGCGCGTCCGGGAAGGCCGCGGTGTCGAGCGGCACGCGCACGAGGTCGGCGCCCGCCGGGAGGCCGCCGACCTCCGCGAGGGTGCCGCAGGGGAGGGCCTCGCCGATGAGCGGGACGGCCTCGACGCTGGTGTCGGCGTCGTCGCCGCCGTCGGGGGAGGTGGTCGCGTCGGCCGCGGCGGTGTCGCCGCTCGGGACCGTGTCGGCGACGGAGTTGCCGCCGCCGTCGCTGCCGCACGCGGCCGGGAGGACGGCAGCCAGGAGGAACACGAGGGACCAGGCGCGCATGGGATCGCTCCGTCGCTTGCACTCGGACACCGGACTGTGGGTCGGTATCTCCACGGTGCCACCGTTCGGGCGTGGGCGCCAGCGCCCCGCTTGATCATCGGGCCGGCCTCCACCGAGGATGGCGGCATGGACCTCCTCCTCCTCGGGCTCTCGCGCTTCGCGCGGCGGCGGGTGCTCCCCGCGGCGGCGACCCTCGCGGGCGTCGGCCGCGTGCACGTCGCGTCGCGCTCGGTGCCCGACGACGCGCTCGCCGCCTCGGTCTCCGGCGGCAGCGCGCACCGCGACTACGCGCGCGCCCTCGCGGAGACGCCGCCCGGGCTCGTCTACGTCTCGCTCGTGAACGCCGCTCACGTCGAGTGGGTCGAGGCCGCGCTCGCGGCGGGTCACCACGTCGTCGTGGACAAGCCGGCGGTGCTCGCGCTCGCGGACGCGGAGCGCCTCGTCGCGCGGGCCGCGGCGCGCGGGCTCCTGCTCGCCGAGGCCACGACCTACGCCTGGCACCCGCTCGTCCCGGCGCTGCGGGCCGTCTTCGCCGAGCACGGCGCGGCGCCGGCGCAGGTGACGGCCACGTTCACGCCGCCGGTCCCCGCGAACGACTTCCGCCACCGCCGCGCCTCGGGCGGGGGTGCCCTCGCGGACCTCGGCCCCTACGCCGTCTCCGTGGGGCGGCTCCTCTGGGACGCCGACCCCGTCGGCGTCAGCGCCGTCACCGTGGCGCGCGGGCCCGAGGTGGAGACGGCGTTCTCGGCGCTCCTCGACTACGGCGGCGGGCGCGTGGTCGCCGGGCACTTCGGCTTCACGAGCGAGTACCAGAACCGGCTCCACGCGCTCGGCCCGGCGCTCTCGGTCGAAGCGGAGCGCGTCTTCTCGGCGGCCCCGGGCGAGGCCACGCGCCTGCTCGTGCGCCACCGCGACGCGACGGAGGTCCGCGAGATCGCGCCCGGCGACGCGATGGCCGCCTTCCTCGGTGACGCGCTCGGCGCCATCGCCGCGGGCGACGTCGATCGCTTCGGCGCGACGCTCCTCCGCGACGCCCGCGCCCTCGCGCGGCTGCGCGCCGCCGCGGCCTGAGAACGACGCGAGGCGCTCGGTCACAAACGCGCGAGGACATCGCTGTGCGCGTGCTCGGCGCGTGATATCGTCCGCACGATCCGCCCGTGAGGCGGCGCTCCCCGAGGTAACCGAACATGTCGAACCGGACGATCTCCGTCGCCCTGGCCGTGTCGGCCTGTCTCTCCGCCGCGTGCGCCGAGGGCGGGGTCCCCGCCGAGGCCCCGGGCGTCGCGATCTCGGTCGCGCCCCTGTCGCTGCCGGGGGTGACCGACGCGACCTACACGCTGACCGTCGCGAACCACCATGGGGACACCGTCATCGCGCGCCAGCTCACCGCGAGCGTCTACGGCGACGGCGCCGGCTCCCTCTCCTACGTCGCCCCCTGCGACGCCACGGACAACGACAACACGGTCACCGTGCACGTCGACGAGCTCCGCGGCCCCGGCGGCGCGCTCATCGCGCCGGCGACCTGGAGGAACCCGGGCGACCTCGTGCGCACCTTCCGCTGCGACCCGAACGCCGACGTCGCCGTCGCCTTCGACATCACCATCGCGCGCGACGCGAGCCAGGGCTTCTTCGACGTCGCCGTCGAGTTCGACGACGTCTTCTGCTCGGCGAAGCTCGACTGCGTCGACGAGGGCGGCGGCGAGCTCGCCCTCCTCCACGACGGCGCGGAGCGCGGGCGGACCGCGGTCGTCGGGCTCGTCTGCACCGGCGGGGACGCGGGGGGCGAGACGACGCTCTATCGGACGGCGCTGACGGTGGCGTGCGGCGCGAGCGGGACGGCGGTCGTCGACCCCTCGGCGGGGCCCGGGAACCTCGCTTTCGGCGCGGGGATCAGCGGCACGGACGGGCTCCTCTTCGGCGCGGCGGTCTACGCCGGCGTGCAGGAGCTCGGTTACGCGACGCGCTACTGGAACGTGCTGCTCGGCCTCGGCGCGAACGCGAAGGGCTGCACGCTCACCGCGAGCGCCACGGCGACGAGCGGCGCGCTCGACGGCGGCGCGACGCCCGCCGGGAGCACCTGGCCGGCGATCACCTGGAACGTCCCCCTCACCGACGGCGCCGGCGGCCGCCTCTGCGGGCACCACCCGCTCGACGGCGCGGGCGCCGAGGCGGGCGTCGCGACCGGCTACGCCACGACCTCGGTCACCTACCCCTACAGCTACCCGAGCGCGGGCGGAGGGACGACCCCGCCGCCGACGCCCGTTGGCGGGCGGAGCTGCAAGGCCATCCTCGCCGCCGACGCCGCCGCGCCCAGCGCGGTCTACGTCATCGACCCCGACGACGAGGGCCCCATCGCGCCCTTCGAGGCCTGGTGCGACATGACGCCGGGCGACGGCGGTTGGACGTATGGGCTCATCGTGAACACGGACACCGACACGGCCGGCAAGACGCGGGTCGCCGGCTACACGGCGTTCGGCGCCGCGGCGGGGCCGATCCTCGGCACGGAGTACGGGGTCGACCTCACCGGGGTCTCGTTCAGCGAGGTGCGCGTCGCCAACTTCACGACCGCGCAGGACCTCACGCGCGACGTCGCGAGCGGGAGCACCTGGGGCGGCGGCCTCTACGACGGCGAGACGGGCTACGCCGCCATGAGGGTGCCGCTCGCGAACGGCGGCACGCTGCGCGCCGGCTACTACGGGACCGTCTCGCCGGCGTGCGTGACGGCGCCCAACATCCCGGTGTGCATCGCGGCCTCGACGGTGCCGGTCGGGTGGGTGTGCGACAGCGACACGTACTCCGCGCAGGGCTTCCTCGACTGCACGGGGGGCGAGATCTGCGGCGTGGGCTACTACTTCGCGAAGGAGGTCTGGCGCGTGGAGGGGGCGACCCCGCAGTGCACGATCTACGCGGGCGCGCCGACGCCGGCGGTGTACGGGCTCGCGATCCGGTAGCCTGCGCGCGCGCTACTTGAGGTTGTCGACGGCGTTCTCGGCGCTGTCCCGCCGCGCCTTCATCATGTTCGCGAGGGTCGTGAGGTCGCGGTCCGCGTGGGACAGGGCGTCCTGGAGCGCGAGGTCCTGGAGATCGCCGAGCTCGCCGCCGATCGTGTCGACCGCGCCGATGATGCGGGCGCACGCGAGGTCGCCCGGCGCGCAGCCGCGCGGCAGGGCGGCGGCGTAGACGGCGAGGGCGTCCTCGAGGGCGTCGAGGCGCTCGGCGCGCGGCGGGCTCGCGGCGGCGAACGCGCTCCGGACGCAGTCGAGCGGGGCGAGGCCGCGGCAGGCGGCCGGCGCGTCCGCGGCGGGCTCGGCCCAGCGCGTGAGCGCGGCGAGGACGGCGTCGAGATCGTCGTCGTCGGCGGCGTAGGTGGCGAGGGCGGCGGCCGCGTCGAGGTCGACGGCCCAGCCGCCGCCGGAGAGGGTGTCGCGATAGCGGCGGGCGGCGGTCGCGAGCGCCGCGTCGAAGGCCGCCTGCTCCTCGGCGAGCGCGCCGCCGGCGGCGACGAGCGCCGCGCGGAGGGCCTCCCGGGCGCGGGCGCGATCGACCGTGACGATGACGTCGAGCGCCGCGCCGATCCGCGCGCTGTCGGCGCGAGCGGCGGCCCCCCGGGCGAGGACCACGCGCGGGGCGTCGTCGGCGATGGCGGGGATGGCGGAGGCGGCGCCCGCGTCGGCCCCGAGGGCGCACGACGCCGTGACCGCCTCGTCGTCCCGCGGGGAGCGCGGGTCGCGCGCGTGGCGGATGGCGCAGGCGAGGGTCCCGACGTCGTAGGCGAGGGCCGACAGGGCGGCGCGGACGCCCGGGCCGTCGAGGGCGAGCGCGTCCTCCGCGGGCAGCGGCGGGGCCTGCGCGACGGCGAGGGCGAGGAGCGTAACGCGGCGCGTCGCGGCGGCGACGGCGTCGAGCGCGGCGGCTCTCACCGCCGGCGACCGCGCTGGGAGCCGCGGCCGCCAGGGCCTCGGCGGCGCCGAGCACGTCCGCGAGCGTGGCGCGGCGCGGGGAGGCGGCGGGCCGCGCGACGACGCCGCCATGCACGGCGATCTCGGTCGGGAGCGTCCAGAGGAGGCCGCGGCGGGCGTCGTCGCCGACGCCGAGCGCCGTGAGCGCGTCGTCCGCGGCGGCGACGGTGGCGGCGAGCGAGGCGGCGGCGCGCGCGACGGCGTCGCCTTCGAGGGCGAGCGCGCCGGTCGCGGGGGCGGGCGGCGCGGGAGGGCCTCCGGCGCCGAGGTCGCAGGCGGCGGCGAGCAGCGAGAGGCAGGACGACAGGGCGAGCAGGCGGCGCATGGCGGACCTCCGGGGACGCGTCGACGCTACCGGGGCCACGCCGGCGCCCGATATACCCGGAACCCGGTAGGGGCAGGGCTCAGCCTGCGGGGAACGCGCGGACCTGCTCGGCGACGTACGCGATCTGCGCCTCGTCGAGGTGCTCGTGCACCGGGAGCGCGAGGACCTCGGCGCACTGCCGCTCGGCGACGGGGAAGTCGCCGCGCGCGTAGCCGAGCGCCTTCGCCGCCGGGTGCAGGTGGAGGGCGGTGCCGTAGTAGACGAGCGTCTCGACGCCGCGCGCGGCGAGGTGCTCGCGGAGGGCGTCGCGGCGCGCGGCGCGCACGTTGAAGAAGGTCCAGGCGCTCGCGTCGCCGGAGCGATCCTCGGGCGGCAGCGCGACGGGCGCGTCGGCGAGGAGCTCCCGGTAGCGCGCGACGTTCCGGCGGCGCGCGGCGACGACGCCCGCGACGTTGTCGAGGCGCATCGCGAGGACGGCGGCGTGGAGCGCGTCGAGGCGCGAGTTGACGCCGAAGATCGCGCAGGTGTCGCGGTCCTCGAGGCCGTGGTTGCGGTAGAGGCGCACGCGCTGGGCGAGGTCGGCGTCGCCGGTGGCGAGGAAGCCGCCGTCGCCGAGGGCGGGGAGGAGCTTCAGCGGGTGCGCGGAGAAGGCGGCGGCCGCGCCGAAGGTGCCGACGGACCGCCCCTGGTGGCTGGCGCCGATCCCCTGCGCGGCGTCCTCGACGAGGGCCACGCCGCGGCGACGGGCGATCTCCCCGAGCGCGCCGAGGTCCGCGGGGCGCCCCGCCCAGTGGACGGGGACGATGGCGCGCGTCCGCTCGGTGATGGCGGCCTCGACCCGCCCAGGGTCGAGGTTCTGGTCGGGCCCGACGTCCACGAGCACCGCGCGCGCGCCGACGTGCGCGATGGCCGCCACCGTCGCCACGAACGAGACCGGCGTCGTGACGACCTCGTCGCCGCGCCCGACGCCGAGCCCCCAGAGCGCGAGCATGAGCGCGTCGGTCCCCGAGTTGAGCCCGACGACGTGCGGCGCGCCGATCGCCTCGGCCGCGGCGCGCTCGAAGCGCGCGACCTCGGGGCCGAGCACGTAGCCGCCGTCGTCGAGGACGCGCTCGACGCACGCGAGCAGCTCGGCGCGCTCCTCGCGGGCCCGCGCCCGGAGGTCGACGATGGGGACGCGCACGCTCGGCTCGCTCGCCATGCGCCGAGTCTACGCGCGCGGCGCGCGGCGCGATAGGGCGTCAGCCGCCGGGGCCTCGTAGCCGAGGCTCGCGGCCTCGGCGCGGAAGGCCGCGCTCGCGGCGAGGTCGAGGAGCGCGGCCACGGCGGGGTCGTCCTCGGCGCCCGGCGCGAGCAGGAGGTCGAAGCGCTCGACCACGAGCGGGACGTGCTCGAGCCCGGCGGCGACCGCGGCGCTCTTCGGCCCGAAGCCCACGTCGGCCGCGCCGAGCGCGACGGCGCGGGCCACGTCGGCGTGGGTCGGCGCCACGAGCGCGCTCGCGAGCACGTCGCCCGGGGCGAGGTCCGCGTCGTGGAGGAGCGCGTCGAGGAGGCGGCGCGTCTCGGCGCCCGCCTCGCGGGTCGCCACGCGCGCCCCGGGGCGCGCGAGGTCCGCGAGGGCGCGCAGCCCGCGCGGGTTCCCGGCCGGCACCATGAGCCCCGACTCCCAGCCGAGGATCGGGACGCGCGCGCCGGGCGGTCCCGGCGCGACGTCCGCCGGGCCGTGCACACCGGCGACGAGCACCTCGCCGCGCGCGAGGGAGGCGGCCGCCGCCGCGCTGGTCCGGTGGAGCCACGTGTACCGCGCCCTCCCGCGACCGCGCCGCAGATTCAGGCGCTGGGCGAGCACGGCGAGGATCGGCGCGCACCCGGGGAGCACAAGGTGCCGCGCGTCCGGCCTGGCCCAGAGCGCGACCTCCGCGGCGCCCCCCGCCACCGCGGCCACGACGCCGTCGCCCGGCTGGTCGCCGTCGGGCCCGCCGAGCGCGTGGGCGAGCCACCCGCCGCCGGCCGACCGCGTGACGACGACGCGCGCGCCTCGCTCCACGGCCCCCGACGCCTCCGCCGCCGCGACGCGCTCCGCGACCGGCGGCGGCACGAGCCCGTCGAGCGTGGTGCCGAGCGCGGCCGCCAGCGCCACCATCAGCGAGAGCGAGGGATCCACCCGCCCCGCCTCGATGGCGCCGAGCGCCTGCCGGCTCACGCCGACGCGCGCGGCGAGCTCCGCCTGCGTCAGGCGGTGCGCCTCGCGGAGGCTGCGCACGCGGTTCGGGAGCGACATGTCACGACGACCTTCCTACAAGTCACGCCGTCATGTCACGCGCGCTCTCCCCGCCTCACGCCCAGCGGACCGAGTAGATCGGCGGCAGGTTGTTGCCCGCGACCGCCCAGGTCTCGCCGCGGTCCTCGCTCACGTAGAGGTTGCCGGTCGTGCTGCCGAACGCGACCGCGCCCCCCTTCGCGTCGAGCGCGTGGCGGAGCACGACGTCGTAGGCGCCCTCCTGCGGGAGCCCCTCGCGGTGCTTCGTCCAGGACTTGCCGCCGTCGTCGGTGCGGGCCACGAAGAGCGCCCCGTCGATGGCCATGCGCTGCATGTCGGAGCGCCCCGGCACGACCCACGCGACGCGCCCGTCGGCGTCGTCGGCCGCGATGGCGAAGCCGAAGCTCACGTCCTGCTCGGGCGCGCCGACCTTCTCCCAGCTCATCGCGTTGTCGCGGCTGTAGTAGATGCCGGTGTGGTTCTGCTGCCAGACGCAGTCGGGCTCGCCGTCGCAGCGGTCGATGAAGTGCGTGTCGTGGCCCCAGTCCGCCTCGGGCTCCGGCGTGTGATCGAGGCGCATGCCGCGGTTCCGCGGCGCCCAGCTCTCGCCGCCGTCGCGCGTCTCGATGACGCCCGCCGTCGACACGGCCACGAGCATCCGCGCCGGATCGCGCGGGTCGACGCTGATCGAGTGCAGCCCCGGCGCGAACTCGCCGCTCTCCGACGCGGGCGTCCCGAACCACTTCGTCTCGAGCCCGGTGGCCTCCGTGGCGCCCGACAGGTCGCCGCCGCGCGACGGGTCGTTCCAGAGCCCCATGTCGAGCGCGAACGACGCGCCGCCGTCGGTGCTCGTGAAGAGCCCGCCCGGGATGGTGCCGACGTGGACGCGCCCGCCCGGCCCGAAGCCGATGACCCAGAGCTTCTGCACGGTGGCCTTCCGGAGCGACGTGCTCCAGGTCACGCCGAAGTCGGAGCTCGGGTCCTCGAACATGGTCTGCCCGAGGTACTTCGTGCCTTCGGGGTACATGATCTGCGCGCCCGCGTCGGCCCAGGTCGCGCCGTCGTCGTCCGAGATCGAGAGCTTCGCGCCCCAGTGCCCGAAGCCGAGCAGCGCCCAGAGGCGCCCGGTGTACGGGTCCCGCGCGACGTAGTTCACGCCGCCGCCCGCGTGCCCCGCGAGGCGCGGCTTCCAGCGCCCGCCGTCGTTCTCCACGATGAACGTGCCCTTCCGCGTGCCGATGAGGAGCCGTCGCGTCATGCCTCAACCTCCACTGAGCGCCTGCAGGATGGAGAGCGTGTCGCCGGGCGCGACCGGGTCGGAGAGCCGCATGCGGTCGCGCACGGCCTCCTTCCCGACGAAGATGTTGACGTGCGGGCGCAGCCGGCCGCGCTCGTCGCAGATGTAGAACGCGATCCCGGGCGCGAGGTCGTCGAGCGCGCGCACCGCCTCCGCCACCGTCGCCGCCTCGACCGCGACCTCGCGGTCGGCGAGCTGCGGGAAGAACTGGAAGAGGTGACGGGTCAGCGCGATCGAGACCATGGCGTCGAGGCGTAGCACCGTCCGGGGGGGGTTGTCAGCCCCTGCCCCGGCGACCGCGGCGCCGCCTGCGTCGGCGGCGGCTCCCGGCGCTTCCGTATCGCCGGTTGCCGATGGCGAGGCGGTTGCCTATGCTCTCGCCCTGATCAAGGAGTGAGGGCAGATGGGCTTCTGGGGCCGTGGCCACGACCACATCGGCAATTTCAACTTCAAGATCGAGATCGAGGGCGTCCTCCGCGCCGCGTTCCGCAACTGCGAGGGGATCGGCTCCGAGACCGAGATCATCGAGTTCGGCGGATCGGTCGATCAGGTCGTGCGCAAGCGCCCGGGGCGCCACAAGTACCTCGACATCACGCTGAAGCGCGGCTGGAGCACCAACGACGACCTCTGGGACTGGCGGATGGCCATCGTCCGGGGCGAGGTCGACCGGCGCTCGGGGTCGATCATCATCTGCGCGGACGATGGCGAGGAGATCTGCCGCTACAACTTCTTCGAGGCGTGGCCCGCGAAGTACGGCGGCTTCAGCCAGGACGGCAAGGGCAACGACGTCATCATCGAGGAGATGACGCTGTCCGTGGAGCGTCTCGAGCGCGGCTGAGCTCCGGCGCGCGGCGCCATGTTGCACTGCACAACGCCCCACGAGCCGTGAAATCGGCTCGGCGTGACGTAGTCGTGCTGCGCTGCACCATGCGCTGGTGAGCGCGCCCGGCGCGCGCGGCGACCAAACAAATGTTCGAAACGCCGCGCCGCGATCGCCTTCGGCCGCGAACCGTGGCTCGATGGCGACACGCAATGAAGGTCTTCGCCGGTCGGGCGGGTCGCCGCCGTGCGCCGTACGCCGTGCGCCCCGCGCGAGCGCTCGTCCGGAGCTCGACGTCTGCGACGCCGAGGAGCCGCCAGCGTGTGTCGTGCTCGAGGAGGTCGTCGTCATGAAGAAGGTCCCGGGTTGGTTCTCGAGCGCCCTGCGCGCGCTCGCGGTCTCGGCGATCCTCGCCGCGTGCGCCGGCGACGACGGCGCGTCGACCCAGACCGACGCCGTCGACGCGGTCGACACGTCGGCCGGCGGCGACACCCTCGACGCGGCGGACGCGGGCCCGGACGTCGTCGACGACACCGCGGTGGCGGCGGACACGGACACGGCCGACACGAGCGACACGGCCGACACGATTGACACGGGCGACGCGGCCGACACGGCTGACGCCGCCGACACGCTCGACGCCGAGGAAACCGCGGACACCGTCGAGCCCGACGCCGCCGACGTCGACGACGCCTCGGACGCCTCCGACGACGCCGCGGACGACGTCGACGACGCGTCGGACGATGTCGACGACGCCGCCGCCGACACCGCGGACACCACCGCGCCGACCGGGCCCCAGCTCATCGCCAGCGACCCGGCCGACGGGGACCTCGAGGCCTCGAGCTCGTTCACCATCACCCTCACCTTCGACCGCCCCGTCGATCCCGAGGCGGCGTGGGGCAAGCTCACGGGCACGAGCGACCTCGTGACCGACGCCACGGAGCTCGCCCCGGGCCCGTGCCCGCCGCCCGCGGACGCGGCGTGCCTCGCCGTCTATCTCACCCCGTTCCGCGCCGGCAACCCGCCGCTCCTGGTGCCGGGCGTGCGCTACACGGTGAGGCTCGACAAGAGCTTCCCCGACCTCGACGGCCACGAGAACGCGACCGACATCGTCATCTCGTTCACCACGGCCGAGGAGGGCGTCGTCCGCGTCCTCGGCCCGGCCGACGAGACCGTTCGGGGGCTCGACTACGACCCGGGCTCGCGCGCGCTCTTCTACGCCGCGGTCGACGGCGCCACGAACCGCGACGCGGTGTACAAGATGCCCATCGTCGACGGGCTCGTCGGCTTCGCGGCGCTGTTCACCCGGCTCGGCGACGGGGTGCAGCGGTTCGGGGGCCTCGACGTGCTCGACAGCAAGCTGTGGCTCTCCCTGACCGGCATAGGACGCGTCTGGGTCTTCGACGGCCTCGGCGGTGAGGCGGGGGTGTTCTCCCGCGAGATCCACCTGACGACCCTCGACGCGCCCTACGACTCGCTCATCCAGGTGACCTCGGTCGCGGCCGTCGGGGCCGGCGCGCGACTCCTCTTCGCGTTCGGCCACTACTTCGGGATCGACCGACCGGCGGGGCTCATCGAGCTCACGGACGGCCCCACGCCGACCTGGTCGATCTTCGGCGCCGGCGCCTTCTCGACCGAGGGGAGCTTCGCCGTCGCGGCACCCGCGGCGCCGAGCGACGACGTCGTGTACGTCGCGTCGGAGGACGAGATCGTCGCGCTCTCGGCGGCGACCGGCGCTCGCCTCGGCGCCGTGCCGTACTCGTCGGTCGACGCGAAGCTCCGCGTGGACTCGCGAGGCCGCCTCTGGGCCGCCGGCGGGCTCGAGCTGACGGTGTTCGCCCCCGCCGAGACCGGCGTCTTCACCGTGATCAAGCGCGGCCTCGGGCCGACGAACGAGCTCGCGCTCGTCGAGCGCGGCAACCAGGTGGTGGTCTACTGGACGAAGGTCTGGGACACGCGCGAGCTCCGGCGGACGGTGTTCACCTTCTGCGACGACGGCGAGGTCTCCTGCACGCCGAGCTGCGAGGACGGGGAGCAGGACTACGACGAGACCGGCGTCGACTGCGGCGGCGGGTGCGACCGGTGCGACGTCGGCGGCGGCTGCGAGAGCGCGCGGGACTGCCTGAGCGGCATCTGCGGCGACGGGGTGTGCCGCGAGGACACAGGGTGCGCCGACGGGACGCGCGAGGGCTTCGTCGACATCGCCCCGTTCCCCGATATCGCCGGCTGCTCGGGGGCGTGGTCGGTCCCGGGCGTCGTCACCGCCGCGGCGCCGGCGTGCGGTCGCCGCGCCGGCGACGACGGCGAGCTCCCGAGCGGCGCCGGCTGCAACGTCGCCGACCTGTGCGCCGAGGGCTGGCACGTCTGCGCCGACTTCGGCGACGTCGCCGACGCCACCTCGTTCGGCGGCTGCGAGGGCGCGGTGACCACGAGCGAGCCGCTGTTCTTCGTGACTCGCCAGGGGAGCCTGGGCAACGCGGCCTGCCCGCTCTTCGGGGGCGGCGCCAACGACCTCTTCGGCTGCGGGAGCCTCGGCAACGCGCCCGGCGCGGGCTGCGCCCCGCTCGACCGGACCTCGGGCGACCTCTGCCTCGCGCTGGGGCCGCCGTGGGCGTGTGGCGCCGACGCCGCGAACGAGGCGAACAACGTGACGAAGACCGGCAGCGACGCTGGCGGCGTCCTGTGCTGCCGCGGCCCGCAGTGACGACGGCGCCAGGCGCCACGGTGTGAACGTCGTTCACACGGTGCGCGCGAGGGACCGGTGGCAGGAACGTCGCGCGTGCCGCAATATCGCGCCGCGCTCGCCTGTCGAGAGCGAGACCATCGCCCCCCGAGCCGGAGAGATCATCGTGTCGCGCATCTTCCTCGCCCTGTCTGCCGCCGCCCTCCTCCTCACCTCGGCCTGCGGCTCGTCGAAGCCGGTCGTCGCGGACACGAGCGGCGCCGCGCCGGTGCTCCTGCCGCCGGCGCACTGCGCGCCGGAGGACTCGGAGTGCCGCGAGGCCGCCATGGCCGGCGAGCACGTCGGCTGGCTCCGCCTCGGCCTCACCGCGGACGACCTCGTGAGCCGCCTCGGGCCGCCCGCTGAGAAGGGGGAGCCCGAGGAGTGGGGCGCCGACGGCCTCTTCCACGCGCAGTGGAGCTGGCCCGCGGCCGGTGTCGAGGCCGACATGACCTCCAACACCGCCGACGGCCCGCAGACCGTCGACGGCTTCACGGTGTCGCCGCCCTTCGACGGGACGACGGCGCGCGGCATCGGGGTCGGGGCGTCGCGCGAGGCCGTCGAGAAGGCGTACGCGACGCTCGGGGCCACCGATCACGAGGCGAACGACAGCCTCCTCGTGGCGGGGAGCGTCTTCGGGGGCGTGTTCTTCCGCTTCGACAGCGGCAAGGTCGTCTCGATCTTCGTCGGCGCCGGCGCGGAGTAGCGGCGCGCGCCAGCGTCGCGATCAGGTCATCAATCAGAGCGTCGGGGGGCAGCCCGCGGCCCAGGCCGCGTGCCCCTCGAAGCCGCGCTTCGCGCCGGCCTTCGCGTCCCAGGGCGCGTCACCGACGCTCGCGAGCTTCGTCGTGCGCAGCGTCACCCCGGCGACGGGTCTGGCGCATCATGGCGCCCACGCGCGACAGGTCGAAGTGGAGCTGCCGCCAGCGCGCCTCCTCGCGGCCCGCCCCGGCGAACGTCCAGTCCGACTCCTCGTCCGCGCTGTTGCTCTCCGCAAACTCCCAGATGAGGCTCACGGGGAGCTTCGCGTCGTGGTCGGTCGCCCACGCGCGCGCCTGCCGCTTCTACGAGCCCTGCGCGAGCTCCTTGACGGTGACCGCGAGCGTCGCGAAGTCCGCGTCGACCTTGCCGGCGAGGGTGCGCGCGATCTCGTGGGCGCCGGCGGTGTCGTGGAGGCGCGCCCAGCCCTCCTTGCCCTCGTCCTTCACGACGCAGCGGAAGACGCGGATCCCGTAGGCCGAGATGTCGAGCTTCGACCCCTCGCCGAGGCGCTGCTCGAGCGCGCAGACGACCGGCTCGCCGGCGGTGAGGGGGCGAAGGCGAGGGCGAGGGCGACGACGAGCGCGGCGCGGTGTGGTCCCATGGCGACAGGGCTCCCTTCGAAGGCGCCGCGGAGGCGCCCCGATCCGGGCTCGGCGGGGCCGAGCGGTAAATGAAGGTGTTGCTCGGTTGTCGCGGGTCCGGCCGCTTGTCAACGCGCGGACCTTGAAACGACGCACCGGTCGCTTTGGCCCCCAATCCGGACCCTCGTCCGTGCCGGGCGCCGCGCGCTGTGGCAGACTCGCGCCACCCTCGAGCCAGGACCGCCATCGTGCCGACCCCACTCGCCGCGCTCCTCGGCGCGGTGCTCCTCGCCGCGGCCCCGCCGCCCGCCGAGCGCGTCGCTTCGCCGCCGCCGACCGCGCTCCCGGACGGCGCCGCCGCCCTGGTCGACGGGGTCCCGATCCCCCGCGCGGCCGTCGACGAGGAGCTCGACATGCTCGTCAGTCGCGGCGTCGTCGCGCCCTCCGCGGACCTCGACCGCGTCCGCGCCACCATCCTGAAGCGGTTGATCGAACGCGAGCTCCTCCACCATGCCGCGGTGGCCGCCGGCGTGGTCGTCACCCCCGAGATCCTCGCGGCGGGCCTCGACGAGTACAAGGCGCGGTTCGTGAGCGAGGCCGACTTCGAGGAGTACATGCGCGGGCACGAGGCGAGCCGGGCCGAGCTCGGGAGGCGGATCCACGAGCGCGCCGAGTTGGAGCTCCTCCTCGCGTCCCGCGGCGGGCTCGATCCCACCGAGGACGAGATCCGCGCGTTCTTCGACGGACACCGGAGCTTCTACGTCGAGAAGGCCGGGCTCCGCGCGAGCCACATCCTCGTGAAGCTCGCGCCGGACGCCCCGCCCTCCGCGGAGCGCGCCGCCCTGGCGCGGGTGCGCGCCGCGCAGGAGGCGCTCGCCGCGGGCACGCCCTTCGCGGAGGTCGCCGAGAAGCTCTCGGACGGGCCCTCGGCGCCGCGCGGCGGCGACCTCGGCTGGTTCTCCTCGGGTCGCATGGTCGCGGAGTTCGAGAACGCCGCCGACACGCTCGCCATCGGCGCGGTCTCCGAGCCGGTCCGCACGCGCTTCGGCTGGCACCTCATCCTCGTCACCGGACGCCGCCCCGCGCGCGACAGGACCTATGAGGAGGCGCGCGACGAGATCCGGAGGGCCCTCCGCGGCAAGCGCTTCTTCATCGCCCGCCGCGAGCTCCTCGCCGAGCTCACGAGGAAGGCCGTCATCGTCCGCGCCCTCCCGGACGTCGCCGCGCCCGCGGACGACCTCGAGTCCTCGGAGCCGCTCTAGGCCTCGCCGATCCGCTCCGAGAACGCCTCGAACATTCTCGAAGCCCCAATGCGCTCCAGGCGCTGTGGCGCTAGCCGGTCACCGGCGCGGCCTCATTCCGCTTCCCCTCGCGGGCCGGTTCCAGTACCACACGACACGATGTCGGCGCTCAAGCTCATCCAGAACGCGCGCGTCGTCGCGCCGGGCTCCCCCGACGCGCCCGCCCGCCCCGCGCCGGTCGACGTCCTCGTCGCCGACGAGCGCGTCGCCGCCGTCGCCCCCGGCCTCGCCGCCGCCTTCGCGAGCCCTGTCGCGGCCGGCCTCGTCGAGGTCGTCGACGTCGCCGGCCGGCTCGTCGCGCCGGGCCTCATCGACGCCCACGTGCACCTCACGGGGGGCGGCGGCGAGAGCGGCTTCGCCTCGCGCGTCCCGCGGGTCATGCTCTCGGCGCTCGCGTCGGCGGGCGTGACCTCGGTCGTCGGCGTCCTCGGCACGGACGGCGCCACGCGCACCATGCGCGATCTCGTCGCGACGACGCTCGGCCTCCGCGAGGAGGGGCTCTCGGCCTGGTGCTACACGGGCAACTACGCCGTCCCGGTCGTGACCCTCACGGGCAGCGTCAAGGACGACGTCGTCTTCGTGGACCCGGTCGTCGGCGTCGGCGAGCTCGCCGTGAGCGACCACCGCTCCTCCCAGCCGACGCTCGCGGAGCTGCTCCGCGTCGCCTCCGACGCCTACGTCGGCGGGCTCACGGCGGGGAAGGCGGGGATCGTCCACCTCCACCTCGGCGACGGCGCGCGCGGGCTCGACCTCGTGCGGCGCGCGCTCGCGGAGGCCGAGATCCCGGCGCGCGTATGGCAGCCCACGCACCTGAACCGGAACCCGACCCTCTGGCGCGAGGCGATGGACCTCGCCGCGGCCGGCGGCGCGCTCCCGTACTTCGACGTCACGGCCTTCCCGGCCGACGACCTCGGCGGCGCGCTGTCGGCGGCGGACGCCATCGCCGCGTGGCACCGCGCGGGGCTCCCGCTCGGGCGGCTCACGTGCTCGAGCGACGGCGGCGGCTGCCTCCCGACGTTCGACGCCGACGGGCGCCTCGTCGCGATGGGGGTCGGCGCGTCGGCGACGCTCCTCGAGACCGTGCGCGCGCTGGTCGCGGCGGGCGTCCCGCTCGTGGCGGCGCTGGCGCCGGTGACGGTGAACCCGGCGCGGGCGCTCCTGCTCGACGCGCGGAAGGGCGCGGTGGCGCCGGGGTGGGACGCGGATCTGCTGGTGTTCGACACGGACGACGCGGCGGACGCGCGGCTCCCGCTCGCGGCGGTGATGGCGCGCGGGCGGTGGCTCGTCGCGGGCGGGGAGCTGCTCGCGGCGGGGCGGGGCGCGTTCGAGGCAGGACCTGGGACGGGAGGGGGCGCATGAGCCCGGCGAAGTTGGGGCCCGACGGGCGGCGCGGCTGGATCGTGCCGGTCGGCGGGGCGGAGGAGAAGATCTCGGACCAGCGCATCCTGAAGCGCTTCGCGGAGATCGCGGGCGGCGCGGACGCCGTTATCGCCGTGATCCCGACGGCCTCGGAGCTCCCGGACACGGGCCCGCGCTACCAGGCGCTCTTCGAGGAGCTCGGCGCGGGCGAGGCCTACTGGCTGCCGTTCTTCGATCGCGCGGACGCCGAGAACGACGGGCTCGTCACGCAGCTCGAGCGGGCGACGGGGGTGTTCTTCACGGGCGGGAACCAGCTCCGGATCGCGACGATCCTGGGCGGGACGCCGGTCGCGAAGCTCGTGCGGCGGCTGTCGGCGGACGGCGCCATCGTGGGCGGGACGTCCGCGGGGGCGGCGATCCTGCCGGAGCACATGATCGCGCACGGCGCGAGCGGGGCGTCGCCGACGGCGGGGATGGTGCAGCTCTCGCCGGGGCTCGGGCTCACGAACCGGGTGGTGGTGGACCAGCACTTCCGGCAGCGCGACCGCCTCGGGCGGCTCCTGACGGCGCTCGCGTACAACCCGTTCGCGATCGGCCTCGGGCTCGACGAGGACACGGGCGCGTTCATCGACCCGGACGCCGTGCTGCACGTCGTCGGGAGCGGGGCCGTGACGGTCGTGGACGTCTCGCAGCTCGGCCACAGCTCGATCGCGGACACGCCGCAGGGCGCGCCGATCTGCATGACGAACGTGCGGCTCCACCTGCTCCCGCACGGGGCGACGTTCGACCTGCACCACCGCACGGCGACGCCGCCGCCAGGCTGATCCTGATCACGCGGGGCGGCGCGGGCGGAACGCGCGGCGGAGCGCGCGGACCCAGGCGGAGTGACGGGCGGGGCGGCGGACGGCGCCGGTGAGCTCGCGCTCGGCCTTGTCGAGGGCGTCCTCGAGGAAGGCGTCGTGCATGGCGTGGACCCCGAGGCGCCAGAGCAGCGTCACGCGGGGCGGGACGTCGAGGAGCATGACGTGGCGGAGCGTGCTCTCGCCAGGCGCGTCGCCCGGGACGACGTCGAAGCCGTGGTGGCCGCGGACGGGGGCGCCGAAGATCCGGTCGAAGGCGTAGCGAACGCGCCGGCCCGGATCGTGCGCGATCACGTGGTAGCGGATCGGGCCGTGGCCGCCGGCGCTGCCAGGCGTGAGGCCGCGATCGAGGATCTGGGCGGGCCAACGCTCCCACGGCCAGAGCCGGTCGCCGGGGTCGCTCGCGAGCGTGTCGATCAGAGCGCCGATCGCGGCCTCGGAGGCCGGGATGGCGCGCTCGTGGACGTTCATGATCCGCATGGCGATCTCCTTCGTGTCCGGTCGATCTCGGTTTTAGAGGGTCGCCTCTAATTGATCAAGAGAGTAGTCTCTAATTCATGCCGCGCCCCGCTCGCTACGACACGGACACGATCCTCGACGCCGCGCTCGCGGAGTTCGACGCGGTCGGGGCGCGGGGGCTGAGCGTCGCGGGGGTGGCGCGAGCGCTCGGGGCGCCGAGCGGCTCGCTCTACCACCGCTTCCCGTCGCGCGACGCGCTCATCGGGACGCTCTGGCTGCGCGCGGCGGAGGGCTTCCAGGCGGGCTACCTGCAGCGCCTCGCGGCGGACCGGCCGGCCATCGACTGCGCGGTGGACGGCGCGCTGCACGTGCTCCGCTGGTCGCGGGCGCGGCCGGTGGAGGCGCGGCTCCTCGTCGTGTACCGCTGGCAGGATCTGGTGGCGCCGGAGTGGCCGGAGGAGATCGCGACGCGCGCCAGGGCGACGGCCGCGGCCCTCGACGAGGGGCTCCGTGGTATCGCGGCGCGCCTCCTGCCGGACGATCCCGACGCGCTCCTGCGCGTGCGCTGGGCCCTGACGTCGATCCCCTACAGCGCGGTTCGGCCGGGGCTCGCGGACGGGCGCCCCATCCCGCCGGCGCTCGACGCGATGGTCGAGCGCGCGGTGCGCGCGGTGCTGTTGCAGGGGGCCGAGCGCGGCGCGTGATCAGGAGCGCCCCCGCGCCGCTCACGTCCACCGGCCCGGAAACGCCGAACGCCGGGCCCCCTGGTGGGAGCCCGGCGTCCGAGCGTCGGTCACGTCGCGGCGCGCCGCGGCGCCGTCACGAAGCTACTGGGGCCGCGTGAACGACGACACGTCGCCGCCGAGGGCCTCGATGCCGTCGATGAGGATCTGGGCCATGTACTTGAAGTTGTGCGCCCAGGCCCCCGGCTCCTTCTTGTAGAACTGGTAGTTGAACGCCGCCGGCAGGAGCCCGCCCGTCCCCCAGGTCTTGAACGCGTTCGGCGAGATGGCCTCCGCGGCCGAGCACTCGCCGTCGCTGTCCGTGTCGATGAAGAAGTACGGGTAGGCGTTCTCGTTGTAGCAGATCTTGTTGTTCGAGCTCGCCTGCATCGCCCTGAGCAGCGCCGCCGCGATCCCGTCGAGCTCCGCCTTGAGCGACTCCGTGCCGCTCCCGTCGCCGTCCCAGTCCGTCGTGTTCGACGGCATCCGGATGTCCTCGGGCTTCGTCACGCCGAGGTGGCACGTCGCGCAGTAGCCGATGTTGTCGGAGACGTAGAACGTGTGGTTCGTCGTGACCGGGTTGTGGCAGCTCGTGCAGTTGTCGCCGCCCGCGTGGCCCGCCGGGTGCCCGGCGTAGGTCTTGCCGGCGTACTCGTAGCCCACGTGCACGTCCGCGCCGTAGCGCGTGGCGCCGGCCGGCAGGTAGTGGATGTTCTTGAAGCCGCCGTTGCCGCCCGCCGCGAGCTGCGCGTCGACCGACTTCTTCGACTCGCGACCCTGGTGGCAGGTCACGCAGATGCCGTCCGTCCCGGCCTCCGACGTGTTCACGCTGACGCCGCTCGGGAACACCACCGACGCGACCTTGACGGTCTCGAACTGGGTGAAGTTCGTGTGGCACGTCGCGCAGTCGAGGCCGTTGTCCGGCTCCTCGACGTTCGCGCCGACGCCGTGGTCGAGGAAGAAGCGGAAGCCCTCCGACCCGCCGTGACACTTCGAGCAACCCGACGAGACCTCCTCGTCCGCGTCCCAGTGGCGGGCGGGCTCGCCAGCGCCGTTGAAGTGGCCGACGTCATTGCGGATCATCGCGGTCAGATCGCGCGGCGTCGAGATGCCCTTGTTCAGGTCCTCGATGCTGTCGTGCACGAGCTGGATCATGTACTTGCCGTTGTGCGCGAAGGCGCCCGGGTCCTTGCTCGCCGCCGAGAAGTTGTACGCGGCGCGGACGAGGCGCGCCGTCCAGGAGGCGTAGCGGTTGGCGAACACGGCCTCTTCGGCCGTGCAGACGCCGTCCGCGTCGCTGTCGCGGAAGAAGTACGGGTACGTCTCGCTCTCGTAGCAGATGGCGCCGCCGTGCTGCTCGCCGTAGGTGCGGATGTCGGCGAGGAGCGTGGCCTTCAGGCCCTCGAGCTCGTAGTAGATGCCCTCCTGCTTGTCGCCGTCGCCGTCGTAGTCCTGCCCGCGCGACGCGATCATGCGGATGTTCTTGACGTCGTCCTTCGAGTGGGTGCCCGGGTGGCACTGGTTGCACGTCTCGAACTTGAGCTGCAGCGAGTGCGGGTCGTGGCAGCCGACGCAGGTGTCGACGCCCGGGACGTGGCGGAAGCGCCAGTCGTAGACCTGCCCGTCGTACTGGTAGCCGCCGCGCACGCGCCCGGCCATGAGGGTCGCGCCCGCCGCGTAGTAATGGATGTTCAGGAAGCCGAGGTCGGTCGACACCGTGTCGGGCGTCGCGACGTCGGCGTCGGCGATGTCGTTGTCGACGGTGTCGCTCGAGGCGCGGCCCTGGTGGCAGGTCATGCAGCGCGCCTCGGGGCCGAGCCCGTCGACCTCGACGCCCGACGGGAAGATCACGTGCGAGAGCGTGAGCGCCACGTCGTTGTGGCACGCCGTGCACTCGATGACCGTGCCCGTGGCGTGGTCCGTGTCCGTCTCGTCGGCGGCGCTGCCGTCGGCGCCGATGTAGTCCCGGTAGCCCGGAGTGCTGTGGCAGCGCGCGCAGTCCTTCGGGATCACGCCCTCCTCGTTCCAGTGGTTGAACGGCTCCGCCGTCGTGTCGGCGTGGGCCGAGCGCAGCCACTTGTCGTAGAACGGGACGGTGACCTCGTCGGGCGAGATCGTCACCGCGATGACGACGACGCGGTGCTTGCCCTGCGCCTTCGAGTCCGCGCCGGTCACCACGATGTCGATCTCGCCCGGCGACACGCCCAGGACCTTGCCGTTCGCGTCCACGACGAGGCCGCCCCCGAGGCGGAGCCCGCCGGCGAGCACCACGGCCCCTCCGGGCAGGACCACGCCCCCCACGGCGGCGTCGGCTTGCCGCTCGGCATCATGCTGAACGCGCGGTTCGACGTGAACTACGAGCTCCGCAACTACACGGACGACCCCACCGACGGCGACAGCGCCTTCGCGAACTACCACCACTTCGTGTTCCTGAGCCGCGCGTCGTCGTTCGACCCGGTCTACTTCTCGGCCGAGATCGTCGACCTCTCGTTCTTCGCCATCGGCGTCCGCGAGAAGGTGAGCGAGGACTGGAGCCTCAAGGCCGAGATCGGCAAGATCCTCGTGCCCTTCGGCGCCGAGCCCCTCTTCCACCACAACTACGGCGGCCTCGCCGGCTTCGACAACGAGGTCATCCCGAACGTGTGGGCGCAGTACGGCCTCGCCGCGCAGGCGCGCTACGGCTACGCCGACGGCAGCGTCCGCATCGACGCCTACGCGATGCAGGGCTACGAGCTGGGCGCGGCGGACGGCGTCGTCAGCCTGCGCACCGACTTCTCCTCCGCCGGCGACGCCAAGATCGCCGCCGGCGCCCGCTTGAGCGCGAGCTACGGCCCGGCGACCTTCTACTACTCCTTCCTCCTGAGCCCGCTCGGCTTCGACCGGCGGCTCGTCGCGCAGGCCCTCGACGCCACGCTCTTCGGCATCCCGGGCGTCCCGGTGCTCGAGGACATGCGCCTCTCGGTCGGCGCCCTCCGCGCCGACACCGTCGGCGGCGACGCGCCGAACTCCTACGAGTTCGCCGACTACCTCGAGCTCGAGTACCGGCCCACGTGCTGGCTCTCGTTCCGCTACCGCGGCGGCCTCCACACGGTCGACAACCGCGAGGGGCTCTTCTACGACAGCGACCGCAAGGGCGCGGGCGACGGCTCGGCCCACACGCTGGCCGCGGCGGCGACCTGGGAGGGGCTGACCTTCCAGCTGAGCCACACCTGGCGCCTCGAGAAGGCGACAGAGCTCGACAACGACTTCCTCCGCTTCACGGTGAGCTATGACCTCTGAACGGACACTGTGGTCGCTCATCGGCGCGCTCGCGGTCCCCATCGTCGCGGGTGTCGGCCTCCTCTCGGCGTGCACCGACTTCGAGCGCGGCGATCCGCCGCCGCCGAAGCCCGACGTCGTGGGGACCGACAGCGGCGACGGGACGGGGAGCACGCTGTCGTTCGCGACGGACATCCACCCGCTCCTGCTCGACAACTGCGGGCAGTGCCACAAGCAGGGCGCGCCGCGGCCGTACCTGCTGACGAACGACGCCTCGACCGACTACGCGACCGTGAAGGCGCTGGTCGTCGTGAGCGATCCCCCGTCGAGCCTCATCCTCCGGAAGGCGGCGGGTTACGAAGGGCACGGGCCGGGGCGCATCTTGTCCCCAACCGGCGAGCCCTTCCTGACGATACAGCAGTGGATAGAGGAGGGGGCCAACCCCTGAGTTGTAACCCTGGCGCGTTTTCCCCGTGAAGAACTCGGGGTGGGTTACACGTCTTCGAGCATGTCGTCCCGCGTTGGCAGGCGCGGGACGGCGACGCTCAAACGAGATTCGTTGGAATCGATGCAGAAGGAGTTCGGAATGTTGACCAAGCTCATCGGCTCTTCGTTCGCGGCGCTGATCCTCGCAGCCGCGCCGGCCGCGCTCGCGGACGGTCCGTCGGTGTTCAAGGCGGAGGGGTGCACCGAGTGCCACTCCGTGTCGGCCAAGGGCATCAAGCTCAACGCCGACGGGACGCTCGAGAAGGACCTCTCGCACATCGGCGCGAAGCACGACAAGAAGTGGATCGCCGGGGTCCTCCTGCAGAAGGTCGACAACGAGAAGGGCGACAAGCACAAGAAGAAGTGGCGCGGCAGCAAGGACGACCTCAAGGTCCTCGCCGAGTGGCTCGAATCGCTGAAGTGACCTGACGGCGCCTGTCGAGGCGCCCGACCGCCGGCCGTCGGCCGACCTCGGGCGCCGCGGCGCGCGTCGCGAGCGCCGGCCGCGTCTTCCAGCAGGACGCGGGCGCTCGGGGGGCGCGTCGCCGCCGACGCGAGAGGGCCCTCCCTCCCGCGCGCGGCGTGGTCGCAGGTCGAGACGAGACAAGGTGGTGCGCTCATGCCGGCGGTAATCCTACTCCCGCTCATCCTCCTCACCATCGCGCTCGTCGCGTGGCTCGGCCTCAGCGCCAAGGCCCGCGCCGCGGGCCGCGCCGGCAAGATCCTGCTCCTCGTCGGGATGTTCGGCCTCCCGGGCTTCCTGCTCGCGGCGGGCGGGCAGAAGGCCGTGCACGACTCGGGGCAGCGCGAGTTCTGCCTCAGCTGCCACGAGATGACGCCGTACCAGCGGAGCCTCGAGATCGACGATCGCGAGTACCTGCCGGCGGTGCACTACCAGAACAACCTCGTGCCGCGCGACACCGCCTGCTACGCGTGCCACACGGACTACACCCTCTACGGCGACGTCTCCGCCAAGCTGAACGGGCTCAAGCACGTCTACGTGCACTTCCTCGGCGACGTGCCGGCGACGGGCGAGATCCACCTCTACTCGCCCTACCCGAACAAGAACTGCCTCAAGTGTCACGAGCACTCGCGCCGCTTCGAGGAGGTCAAGCAGCACCGCGGGCCCAAGGCCGGCCTCGACAAGCTCTACGCGAACGACGTCTCGTGCCTCCAGAAGGGCTGCCACGACCTCGGCCACGGCGTGAAGCTGCTCGACGAGATGGAGACCTGGAAGCCGGGCGTGTTCCCGGAGGACAAGCCGGCGACCGAGGACGGCGGCGGCGGCGACGACCTCGACGACCTCTTCGACGAGCCCTCCGGCGGCGGCGACGAGAAGCCCGCCGACGCGGACGCGACCGGTGGCGGCGACAGCGACGCGACCGAGGGCGCGGCGGGCGGCGACGACGCCGGCGGCGCCGCGGCCGAGCCGACGAAGAAGGCCACCCTGAACGACCCCGAGGTCGACGACCTCTTCGACGACGACCCCGCGCCGGCCGCGCCGGCCCCGACCGAGCCGACGAAGGACGAGCCGAAGCCGGAGGAGCCGGCGAAGGAGGGCACGCCATGAGCGACGCGACCGAGACCGTCATCGCCGCCGAGGCGCCGCCCGCGAAGAAAACGGACGTGAAGCTCCTCCGCTGGACCGCCTTCCTCCTCATCATCGGGCTCGCGCTCGAGGCGATCGCGGTCGCCGCGCTGAGCCCCACCACGTTCGTGCCGTTCGCCTTCATCGGCGCGCCGTGCATCCTGCTCGGGATGCTGCTCTACCTCGTGCACGTCGTGCGCGAGCTGAAGCGCACGAAGGCGCTCTGACCGCCGTCGCGCTCGGCGCGCGCCTGGGGTTTCGGAGCGGCGCCATGTGGGCTAGCCTCGATGGCCGTAACGGTCATCACGAGGAGGCCCCGTGGAAGACAACGGCACCTGCCCACTCTGCGAGGGCGCGGGCCCCGTCGGTGAGCCCTGCCGCACGGCGGCGTGCCAGCGGCGCGAGTACCGCTACGTGCCGGCGGAGCACCTGCCCCGGGACGGCGCGCACCCGGACGCGATGGTCGGCCGCGCGATCGACGAGTACCTCGTCGTGGCCGTGCTCGGCGCCGGCGGCTTCGGCACGGTGTACCTGACGCTGCAGCTCCCGGTGCTGATGCCGGCCGCGCTCAAGCTCATGCACCGCGACCCGCGCGATCCGGCGATGGAGGAGGTGAAGCTCCAGAAGTTCAAGCAGGAGGCGCAGGCGCTCGCGCGGCTGACGCACCCGCACATCGTGCGGCTCCTGAAGTACGGCGTGCGCGACGGCGCGCCCTACATGGTCATGGAGTACGTCGAGGGCGGGCGCACGCTGAAGCGCGACCTCGCCGAGCGGGCGCTCCGCGGCGAGCAGCTCGACGCCGCCGGCGCCCACCACATCCTGAAGCAGCTCGTCGACGGCCTCGACGCGGCCCACGAGCGCCACGTGGTGCACCGGGACATCAAGCCCGAGAACATCATGCTGCAGCCGGTCGCCGGGAACCCCGACTTCGTGCGGATCCTCGACTTCGGGCTCGCGAAGTTCGTCGACGAGCGCACCGAGACCTCGATGGCGATGGGGACCCCCGTCTACATGGCGCCCGAGCAGATGGTGCGGCGCAACATCGGCCCCTGGACCGACCTCTACGCCGTCGGGCTCATCGCCTTCGAGATGATGACCGGGCGCCGCGCCTACGCCGGGAAGACCGCGCAGGAGATCGTCACGCTCAAGCTCGACGAGCGCTTCGACCCGGTCGGCGCCTTCGCCGGGGACCTCATGATCCCCGCCCCCGCGCAGGCGTTCTTCCGGAAGGCGCTCGCCGTGAAGCCCGAGCAGCGTTACCGCACGGCCGACGAGCTCCGGCAGGCGCTCCGCGACACGTTCGACGTGATCGAGCGCGAGCACGCCGAGGGCATGCTCTCGGTCGATCTGAGCGGGCTCCTGACGTCCCAGGATCTGCGGCGCAAGTCCCTCCTCGAGACCGCCGCCATCTCGCAGCAGGAGGCGGCGCTCGCCGCCGAGCGCGAGGCCCTCGAGCGCGCGCGGCGTGACCTCGAGGCGGAGCGGGAGCGCCTCCGGAGCGCGCCGGCCGCGGTGGCCGCGCCGCCGCCGCCGTCCCGCCGCCCACGGCCACGCAGACCGCTCCCCGCACACGGAGACGGCGAGCGCGATCGCGCCGCCCGCGGCGCGGGGGGGCGTCGCGCCCTGGAAGCTCGGCGTCATCGCGGCGGCGGTGCTCGGGGTGGCGATCGCCGTCGCGATCGCCGCGAGCGGCGGGTCGTCGCCGTCGTCGGACGTCGCGGACCGCGTGCTCGGGTCGCCGCCGCCCGCGGCGCCCGTGCTCGTCGCGGTCGACCGCGGGCCGGACGTGGCCGTCGCGGAGGCGCCGCCCGAGCCTGACACGGTGACGCCCGCGGCGGCGACGAGCGAGGCGGACACGGTGTCCGCGGCCGTCGCCGAGGCGGACACGGCGCCGGCGCCCGTGGAAGACACCGCGGTCGCGCTCGCGGAGGCGGACACGGCGCCGGAGGCGGACACGGCGCCGAAGGCCGTGGCGCGGACGACGCGGCGGCCGGCGCGCGACACGACGACGAAGCCGGACACGGTCGAGAGCGCCATCGGGGCGACCACGGTCAAGACCGAGACCGCCGTCTCGACGTCGGTGCGCGAGACGACGACGCGGACCATGCCGGTCGCCGGTCACTGCGAGAAGAGCGCGATCTCCTCGGTCATGGCCCGGCAGCGTGCGCCGATGCGCGCGTGCTTCGAGCGCGGGCTCGCGACGAACCCAAAGCTCGCCGGGACCGTGATGCTCGCGTTCGTGATCGGCCCGACCGGGGCCGTCACGACGGCGAACGTCACGCGCTCGACCCTCGGCGACCGCGCCACCGAGCAGTGCATGCTCGCCGCGATGAAGCGCGTGGTCTTCCCGCCGCCGACGGGCGGCGGAAGCTGCAACGTCTCGTATCCTTTCACGTTCACATCGCAGTAGCCGCGCCGCGATCAGAAGCGGGCGGTCAGGTCCGCGACGACCGACACGCCCGGCGCGGGCACGGTGCGGTCGAGGACGTCGTCGCCGACGGGGTAGCGGTAGTCCCAGTCGAGCAGGTTCCTGACGGACACGCTGTACTCGACCCGGCCGCCCGCCACGAGGCCCCAGAGCCCGAGGTCCCAGAGCACGCCCGCGCCGAGCTTCTCGCCGTCGCGCGCGAGGCGCCCCGCGTCGACCGTGAGGCGCGTGGCGAGGGACATCTCGCGCCCGAGGAGCGGCACGATCAGCTTCGCCGCCGCGAGGTGCGTCGGAGAGCTCGGGATCCGCGCGCCCGAGAGCGCGTCCCCCTCCCGCGCGTCCGAGAGCGTGTAGGAGAGCGAGAACATCGTCCCCTGGCGCAGCTCGCGCCGGAGCTCGACCTCGGCGGCGAGCGACCACACGGCGTCCGCCCGGTTCTCGAAGTGGAGCACGTCCACGTCCTCGTCGCCGCCCTCGAGGAGCACGAGCCCGGCGATGCGCGTCGCCGACGCCCCCGCGACGAGGCCGAGGCCGTCGGCGAGCGCCACGTCGTACTCGACCTCGGCCGACCACGCCGACTCCGGATCGAGCTCGGGTGCCGGCGTCTGCGTGAACCCGCCGTCGTTGTAGGTCAGCTCGTAGACCGACGGCGCCCGGTAGGCGCGCCCGCCGATGACCTTCAGCACGTGCCCCGCCTCCGGCCGGAAGATGAGCGCGAGGCGGGGGTTCAGCGCCGAGAAGAACCGGCTCTCCGCGCCGCCTTCGCCGGTCGGGAGGTCGCTGAAGAGCCAGCCGTCGAAGCGCGCTCCGGCGGTCACCGTGAGGAGGTCCGCGACGCGCCAGTCGCCGTTCACGTAGAGCGAGAACGAGTGATAGGGGTGCTCCTCGTCGAGGTACGCCTCGCCGGTGCCGTCCTCGCCGCGCTCGTGGTTGTCGAGGTGCCACTTCCACTCGCCGCCGGCCGTGAGGCGGAGCCCGCTCGCGGGGCGCCCGATGACGCGCGCCTCGAGGCCCGTCCACCAGCCGGTGTAGCGCTCGTCGAGCAGCCCGCCGTCCTCCTCGTCGTAGGCGTAGGTGCCGTGGTAGGCGTAGTGATCGACGCTCGCGCGCGCGAGCAGCTCGAGGTCGTCGCCGAGGCGCGGCTCGAAGCGCAGCTCGACGAAGCCGCGGCGGTCGACGGTCGCCGTGCGCGGGTCGCCGAAGAGGGTCTCGAAGGCGCCGGTCGGGATCTGCCGGTCGCGCCCGTCGTAGCTCCCGGCGAGCGTCCACGCGCCCGCGCGGAGCTTCGCCATGAGCCCCACGGCGCTCGTCTCGCCGACGCCGGACGCGACGGCGGTGGGCTCCCCGGGGTCCCCGGCGCGCGCTGGGGAGGTGTAGGTGCCGGGCTGCGTGTAGAGGCCGCCGCCGTAGACCCAGGCGCCGTCGCCGTCGCCGAAGGGCACCTCGACCGAGGCGTAGGCGCGGAGCGAGCGCGGGTCGACCATGGACGCCCCCGCGAAGCCGCGCAGATCGCGGACCTCCGACGGGGTCACGAGGTTCACGACGCCGAGCATGGCGCCGGTGCCGTGGAGCGTCGAGCCCGGGCCACGGACGACCTCGACGCGCTCGACCATGTGGAGCCCGATGGCGCCGTCGAAGCCGATGTAGGACGAGCCGATCCAGTCGTCGTTGAGCGCGTGGCCGTCGAGCTGTACGAGCACGCGGTTGCCGTAGTCGCCGAAGGTCGAGACGCCGCGGAAGCCCGCCGACTGGTAGGTCAGGTCGTCGTTGAGGTAGACGCCGCGGACCCCGCGGAGGGCGTCGGCGATGGTCGTGTAGCCGAACGCGCGCCGCTCGAGGCCGGACACGACGCTCACCGAGGCCGGGGCGTCGCCCTGGGCCTCGGCGGTGCGCGAGGCCGCGGCGATCTCGTCCGAGATCGCGAGCCGCGCCTCGACCTCGGCGCTCGCGTCCGCCGTGACCGTGACCCGCTGCGAGAAGGCGCGGTAGCCCTCGAGCTCGACCTCGAGCAGGTGCTCGCCGACCGGCACCGCGTCGAGCACGACCGGCGTGAAGCCGCGCGGCTCGCCGTCGACGCGCACCAGGGCGCCGGCCTCGTCCGCGTGCACGACGACCGCGCCCGTCTCCATCGCGAGCTGGACGTCGAGCCGCGTCGTCCCGTCCGGGCGCACCGTCACCGGCATCTCCTGCGTCACGTGGCCCGCCGCAGTGACCCGCAGCGTGTGGTCGCCCGCCGGCAGCGCGAGGGTCGCGCTCGGGAGCTGGCCGCGGTGCGCCGTCTCGCCGTCGTCGACCGTCACCTCGGCGCCGGCCGGGCTGCCGGTCACGACGAGCGTGCCCGTGAGCTGGACGAGCGGGATCTCGACGGTCGCGGTGGCGCCGAGCCGCGCGTCGACGTGCCGCGTCGCGGGCTGATAGCCGGCGCGCTCCACGAGGACGTCGTAGGCGCCTGGGCTCACGGCGATGAGGCGCGGCGTGACCCCGTACGCGCCGAGCTCCTTCCGGTTCAGGTAGACCGTCGCGCCGCGCGGCGCGGTCACGACGTCGAGCAGCGCCACCTTGTCGCCGAGGCGCGCCATCGCCGCGCGGCTCTTCTCGGCGGACGCGTCGTCGCCGCCCGCGGCGCCCGCGTGCTCCTGGTAGTAGCGGTAGGCCTCGATGGGCTGCCCGAGCTGCTCGTAGCAGCGCGCGAGGTTGAAGAGCACCTGGCGGTTCGGCGCGAGGCGGTTCGACGCGAAGTAGTGCGCGAGGGCCGCGCGGAAGTCGCCGGCCTGGTAGGCGGCGTTGCCGAGCTGGAAGGCCACCTCGGCCTCGTCGGCCGTGCCCGAGCGGTCCTGGGCGCGGGCGGCCGGGCTCGGGACGAACGAGGGCGCGGCCAACGCGCCGAGCGCGATGGCGAGGGCGAGCGAGCGAGAGCGCATGTCAGTACCGCCTGGTCAGCGTTCGAGGATGATGTCGAGCTCCCTCTGGGGCTTCTTCGTCCCGTCGCTGGGCGGCCGGTCGCCCGGCGATGCCTGCTTCGGGGGCCGCGGGCGCGCCGCGGCGCTCGGCGTGCGGTCCGGGGCGGGGCGCGCGGCGGCCGGCTTCGGCGGGAGCGGCAGCGCGGTCAGGGCGACCGCGGGCGGGGCGGGGGCCTCCGCCGTCACGACGAGCTCGGCGCGCGCGTAGCCCGGCAGCTGCAGCGTGAGCGCGCGCGGGAGGCGCTCGCGCGGGACGTCGAGCGCGAGCGGGGTCGCCCCGAGGACCTCGTCGCCGTCTCGCACCTCGGCGCCGGCGGGCTCGCTCTTGAGGGTGACGTGGACGTCCTCCGGCGGTGCCGGCGCCTCGACCGGCGCTGGCGCGGGCGCGGCCTCGACCGGCGGGTCGGGGACCGCCGCGACCTCGGCGATCGGGGCGTCCTCGGGAGCCGCCGGGGCTGGCACCGGCGCCGCCTCGCTCCTCGCGGGGCGCGTCGGCTCGGGGCCTCGCCGCGGCCGCCAAGGGCGCGACGCGCGCGGGGCCCCGGGGCTCGCTGGCCGCGGCCGTCGGCTGCACGGCGTCGACGCGGGCCTCGTTGGTGCTGGCCACGACCCAGACGGCGCCGCCGACCGCGAGGAGGAGGAGCATCACCGCGAAGACCCAGCGCGCGCCGCGTCGTCCGCCGCTCGCCGCCGCGGGCGCCACCGCGCGTGGCTCCTCGGTGCCCCGGGTGACCGCCGTGTCCGGGCGCGCGACGGCGGCGGCGGGCTCCGGCGTGGGGGGCCTCGCGGCCACGGCCCGCTTCATCCCGGGCGACGTCGTGAAGACCGCGCGCTGCCCCGTGCGAGGCCGTCGCGGGAAGGCGGCGTGCGCCATCTCGCGCGCCGACGCGAAGCTCTGCTCCGCGGGGCCGAGGGCGCGCATGATGGCCTGCTCGAACGGTCCGGGCACGATGATCTCGGGCCGCGCCTCCTGGATGGACGTCGGGCCGAGGCCGTGGCGATCGGCGTCCTGGCTCGTCAGCGCCGCGTAGACGAGGGCGGCGACGTCGGCGAGGTCGTCCTGGACGGCGCGCCCGCGCGGCGCGGGGACGCCGAAGCCGACGACGCTCACGGAGAAGCCGTCGAGCACGGGGCGGATGAGGACGTGGCGCGCGCTGAGCCCGGGGTGGAGGACCCCCTCGCCGTGCGCGTGCTCGAGCGCCTCGAGGAGCTGGGTCGCGAGCAGCCGCGCCTCGGCGACCGTCAGCGGCCCCCGCGCGAAGGCGTCGAGCGACTCGTCGGCGGCCTGCTCGAACGCGAGGAAGGTGCGGCCGGACGGCGCGCTGCCGCCGTCGATGATGGACGCGACGTGCTGGTGGGGGGATGGTCGGCGCGCCGGCCCCGTCGCGTGGGCGACCGTCGGCTCGACGAGGGCGAGCACGACCGGCTGCGCGGACGCCTTGGCCTGACCGTACCAAAGTGAGACGCGCGCGTCGTCGGTCAGCTCCTCGAGCAGGTCGTAGCGCGCTTGGAGATCGCTGGTTTCAATCATGGGCAGCCTGGGGCGCGAGCTGCGATTCCAGGGCAGGATCGGCAGCGAGCTCCAGCTTCTCCAGCGCTATTTGAGGGGCCGATCCGGTCATCGCCGCGTGAAACCGACCGGGGAGCCCGGCCGGCGCGATGTCCTCCCGAGGGCGGCGACCTCGCCGCGGGTCGGTCGATTCTCAATGTGAGAACACTGGGTCGCGGCTCTGGGCCTTCCCGCACAGATCAGATCCGGTCGCCGCGGATCGGGCGCGGCGGCGATCGGTCGGTCGCGTCCACTCGCCCCGGGTGACGGCGGGCGCGTGGGGGGCCGGCGCTTCCGAAAAACGAACGCTCGCGCCGCGGCGACGCCGCGCGGCCCGCCGTCGGCGCCCCGGCGCGCCGGATCTCCATCGGGCGGCGCGTCGGGGTGGCGCTGGCTCACGAAATCCTTGACGTGAGGCGCCGATTGACGTGGTTTGCTGCCTCGCCGCCGCCGACCGCCTGGCCGCGCCGCGGTCGAAGAACCACACGACAACCACGCGCGACGACGGCGTGTCACGAGAGAGGGTACGGGGATGAGGAAGGCGATGTTCGCGAGCGCTGCGACGGCGGCGCTGATGGTGCTCGGGGGGGTGTTCACGGCGTGCGGTGACTCGGGCGGCGGCGGCGGCGGCGACGTCATCGCCGACACCGTCGGCGGCACGGACACGGTCGGCGGCACGGACGCCACGACGACGAACCCGACGGACACGTCGACGACGAACCCGACGGACACGTCGACGACGAACCCGACGGACACGTCGACGACGAACCCGACGGACACGACGACCCCGACGGACACCACGACGACGCCGACGCGCGCCTGCACGGACGAGGAGCTCAACACCCTCGACACGTGTCTCCAGGGCTGCTCCGACGCGAGCTGCCAGCAGACCTGCCTGAACGGCCTCACGACGGCCTGCCGCGCCGCCTACCAGGCGCTCGCGCAGTGCCTGAACGACAACGGCTGCGTGAACCAGTCGACCGGCGCCCTCGACACGCAGTGCGCCGCCACGAACTGCGCGGACGAGGTCATGGCGGTCGAGGGGTCGGGCCCCGAGCCGTCGGACTGCGATCCGGTCACGAACGCCGGCTGCGACGGCGGCAAGATCTGCACGCTCATCGACGCCCAGAACAACCTCGGCTGCGCCCCGGCCGGCAACGTCGCCATCGACGGCGACTGCACCGACGCCCTCTGCGCGAACGGCGCGTGCCTCGCGGCCGACGCCTCCGGCGAGACCGGCAAGTGCTACCAGTTCTGCGACGCCACCAACAACACCTGCCCGGACAGCCGCCCCTGCAACATCGCGCTGTCCGGCACGGACCTGACGCTCTGCGGCGACGTCCCCACGGCCTGCAACGTGCTCGCGCAGGACTGCTCGAACGGTGAGGGCTGCTACATCATCGACGCCTCGGGCAACACCGACTGCGCCGGCAGCGGCGGCAAGGCGGAGGGGACGACCTGCACGTTCCTGAACGACTGCGCGCCGGGCAACCTGTGCGTCGGCTCGGGCACGCGCACCTGCCGCCACGTCTGCGACACGGCGGCGAGCCCCTCGACCTGCGCCTCCGGCGCGACGTGCACCTCGATCGGCGTCGGCACGTTCGGCGTCTGCATCCCGGGCGCGTGATCCCGCTGTCTCCCGCGCGGCCGCGACGTGAGTCGGCCGCGCGGGAGGCGCTCTCGGGCGCGCCCGCGTCCGCGGTGCTAAGATGACGGCCCGGAGGGACCCTGCCCCCCCGAGAAGGAGCCGCTCATGAGCACCCCGCCCGGGCCGCCCGCCGCGAAGACCGCGCGCGTCCTGCTCGCCGCCCTCGTCGGCGCGCTGGCCATCGTCGTCCTGAACGCGATCGCCGTGATGGAGAGCGGCTGGTCCGTGCGGGTCCTCGCCGTCGCCGCCGGGATCCTCGGGGGCGTGCTCGCGCGCGCGGCCGACCGCGGCGGCGCGGAGCGCGCGAAGGACCTCGTGGGCGTCATCTGCGGCGCGACGGTCGTCGTGGGTGACCTCGCGATCGGGGCCGTCGCCGTGGGCGACGCCACCGCCGTCCTCGGCTGGCAGACCTTCGCGTGGGGTGCCGCCGCCGGCTTCCTCGCGCGCCTCGTCGCCGACGGCTTCGAGCCGCTCGGCCTCCTCACCGGCACCTCCTCGGCGCGCCTCGGCCCCGGGAAGGAGCACCTCCGCGGCACCCTCGAGTGCCCCGCGTGCGGCTCGCTCCAGACCGAGCCCGAGGACACGGACATGGTCACGGGCGCGCCGCGCGGCATGGTCTGCAACGCCTGCGACCACCGCTTCGACCTGCCCGCCGCGCCGCCCCGCGCGCGCTGATCGCGGCTACTGCACGGTGATCGTCGCGCTCGCCGCGACGGCGCCGCGCGTGGCCGTCACCTCGCACGCGCCGTGGGCGCGCGCCGACACGGTCACCGCGAGGTCGCCCGCCGTGGGCGTCGGCGCCACCGTGCAGACGGCCGCCGTGGTCGCCGCGACGGTGACGACGTCGGTCAGGCCGAACACGCGCCCGCCCGTCGCGTCGCGGCCCTCCACGCGCACGACGACGTGGCCGCCGAGGCTCATCGTGGTGGCCTCGGGCGCGACGGTGAGCGCCGTCACGGCGTCCGCCGGGACGACCGTCACGTCGACCGGCTCCGCGCCGAGGCCGGTGAGCGTGGCGTCGCCGGTCTTCGAGAAGCGCGCGCCGTAGAGGCCGAGGCTCTTCGAGGCGACGGCCGCGCCGGCGTCGGCGGGGGTGAAGGTCACGGGGATCGCGCCGTAGCCGAGCACGAGGGTGCCGCCGGCGTCCGAGAGGGCGAGCCCGAAGCGGACGAGGCCCCCCTGGGCGACGACCACGGGGGGAGCTGCGTCTTCGGGGGGCGCGAGGTCGACGCGCGCGATGTCGGCGACCGAGATCGGGAAGGTGTCGACGCTCTGGACGCTCGCGCCGGAGATCACGTCGACCGCGGTGTCGCCGGCGCGGCGCCCGAGGAGCGTGATGAGGCCGGTCGAGCGGGCGGCGACGCTCGCGATGGCGCCGTCGTGGGTCTGGGCCGTGCCGAAGGGGGCCGGCGTGTGGACGCCGCCCGTCGTGTAGACGCCGACGTCGAGCTCGAGGCCCGTCGCGAGCGGCCCGAGCGGCGCCTGCGCGGCGAGGTCGGTCGAGACGACCTGGTAGTCGTAGGAGCCGCCGCCCGTGGAGCCGCCGCCGCACGCGGCGAGCGGGAGGAGGGCGGCGAGGACGCCGAGGCGAAGGGGGCGAGGGATCTCCGTCGTGCTCATCGTGGACGCGTCCTGTCTCGAGCGGAACCGCGGGACCGCGCGCCGCGCGCGGGGTCGTGCTTCGGTTGCCGCCGCGCGCGAACCCTTCGCGACGGGCCGCGGCGCCGCGAACGCGCGACGCCCCCCCGCGCTCGTCCGCGCTCCCTCCCACCCCCCGAGGACGCAGTCGGGGACGGGCTCCGTGGCCCTCCCAAACATTTGTTTGCCGCCTTCGGCGTTGTCCCGCGCGCCCGCCGCGTGCCCAATGGGCTCACCGGTCAACCCATGAACCTGCGCGCGCTCTTCTCCGGAAGCGGGGCTCCCCCCGCCGCGAGGCACCACCATGCTCACTCGAAAGCTCTCCCACATCGCCGCGATCGCTGCCGTCGCGGGCCTCGTGGCCTGCGGCGGCGACTCGGGCTCCCAGAGCACCGATACGGCCACCGCCGACACGCTCGGGAGCGACGTCGTCGAGGGCGACACCGCCGTCGCCGACACGCTCACGCCCGACACGCTCACGCCCGACACGCTCACGCCCGACACCGTCGAGCCCGACACCTGCGCGGGGCTCACCACCTGCGACGACGGCGATCCCTGCACCGAGGACACCGTCGTCAGCGGCACCGCCGCGGCCTGCGACCTCGTGTGCGACCACCGCGACATCAGCGGCGACCCCGACGAGCCCGACGACGACTTCGTCGACAGCAACTGCGACGGCGTCGACGGCGTCGCCGCCGAGCTCGTCTTCGTCGCCCCCGACGGCGTCGACGGCGCCGAGTGCGGCACGATGGCCGCCCCCTGCAAGAGCATCGACCTCGCCCTCGACCTCGCGGCGGCGCAGGAGAAGGACGTCGCCCTCGCCACGGGCGACTTCGCGCAGCCCGTGACCCTCCACGACGGCGTCTCGATCTACGGCGGCTACGACCAGGCGGACGGCTGGGCGCGCGGCGAGGACCCGGTCACCGCCGTGTCGGGCAGCGTCGTCGTCGGCGCGGGGAACCAGCTCATGGCCGTGGTCGTCGACGGCGCGGACCTCACCGAGCCGACCGTCATCGACCGCCTGCTCGTCGACCTCTCCGAGGCCCCGTCCGACGCGGCCGGCCTGAGCCTCGTCGGGATCCGGCTCGACGACGCCCCCGGTGTCGTGCTCCGCCACGTCGACGTCGTCACCGCCCGGGGCAACGGTGGCGCCCAGGGTGACAACGGCCCCGCCGGGCGCGAGGGGACCTTCGGCATCAGCGCGACGAACCGCGCCGGCGCCGTCGGCGTGGAGCAGATCTGCGAGGCCGGACCCAACGCCCCGGCCGGGGCGCGCGGCGGCAACGGCGGCTTCGACAACTCCCGGGCCACCGCCGGGACCGGCTCCGGGAGCGCGCCGCAGGCCGGAGACGGCGTGCCCGGGTGCGGGATCGGCGGCGGGAGCGCCGGGAGCAACTGGGACAACTGGCCCATCGACGACACCGATGGCACTCCCGGCGGGACCGGCGGCAGCTGCTCGCGCTTCGTGGCGCGCGGCGACGGCGCCCCCATCAGGGTCAGCGCCTTCGCCGGCCTCGTCGACGGCGCCGCGATCTGGGCCTCCGGGCACGGTGAGGCCGGCGCGGTCGGCGTCAACGGCTTCCCGGGCGCCGGCGGCGGCGGGGGCGGCTCCGGTGACGCGGACACGATCCCCGGTGGCGGTGACGGTGGTGGCGGCGGCAGCGGCTCGGGCGGCGGCTGCGGTGGCCTCCCCGGGCAGGGCGGGAGCGACGGCGGCGCCTCGATCGCGGTGCTCGTGAGGGACACGGCCGACCTCGTCATCGAAGACTGCCGCTTCGTCACCCAGGGCGGCGGCGCGGGCGGTGATGGGGGCGCGGGCGGCCCCAGGCGGGGCCGGCGGCTCGACGCTCGGGAGCGGCGCCGGCGGCGCGGGCTCCGGCGGCACCTTCGCGCACAGCGGCCTCGCCAGCGGGACCGGCGGCCGCGGCAGCAGCGGCGGCACGGGCGGCGGCGGCGGCGGCGGCGGCATGGGCGGCGCGAGCATCGGCCTCGTCCTGTGCGACTCGACGGTCGCGCTGCCGAGCTCCGACGCCGACCCAGCCATGACGTCGGCCGAGCGGCTCGCGGGGAAGGCCGAGTTCGGGGTCCCGTCGGGGGGCGGCCTCGGAGGTGCTGGCGGCTACCCGGACGGGGCCACGGGTCTCAGGGGCGTCAGCGCCGAGATCCTCGACGGCTGCGGCGTCACGGGGCCTGCCGCGCAGCTCGCCGTGGTGCGAGCGGACGCCGCGACCCGCTGGCAGCTCCCGGGGGACGCGTCGCTGGGCGGCGCCGGCTGGGACACGTGCGACCCGGGCTACACCGTGGTGCTCCGGGACTTCCAGAGCAACGGCTTCTGGCTCTGCGCCGCCGACGCGTACGCCGACGCGCGCTGGTTCGTCGCCAACGGGACCGCGCCCGGCGGCTACCGCGGCGTGTCGGTGCAGCTCGGCAACGAGTCGGACTGGGGCCCGACCGCCCTCGGCGAGTGCCCGTTCGGCCGGCTGCTCGGCATGTACGTGAACGACGACGACGCCGCCTGGGTGTGCGTCGAGCCGCGGCGGAAGCCCACGGCGATGGGGTGGAGCTTCGTGGGCACGGAGATGGAGGGCTGGAACCCGAAGGGCGTGACGATGCGGGACAACGGCGGCTACGGCCTCGTCCTCGAGCCCACCGAGGGCGACCCGTGGCTCGACGGGCCGACCAACCTCGCCCTCGACGCGAGCTACACGCAGATCGAGGTGTCGATGATGAACGAGACGCCCGGCACCGAGGCGCAGCTCTTCTTCTGGCGCGCCGGCGAGGGGCCGGCGGAGGAGCGCTCGGTCCGGCTGCCGCTCACGACCGACACGGCGAACCGCCCGTACTACTTCGACATGGGCTCGAACGCGGGCTGGACCGGGACCATCCGCGGGCTGCGCCTCGACTTCACCAACGCGGCCGGAGGGCGCGCCAGGATCAACTTCATCCGCGTCAACGAGTGATGCCCGCGTGGCGGGGGCGTGGCCGCGCGCCGCGCTCCCGCGCCTCCCCGTGACCGGAGACGACCCGTGACCCGCGTGTTCATCGTCGACGACCACGCCGCGCTCAGGCGCGTCGTGCGGGAGACGCTCGGAGACTTCGGCCTGACCGTCGTCGGCGAGGCCGCGTCGGGCGGGCAGGCCCTCGCGGACGCCGCCCTCGGCGACGCGGACGTCCTCGTCCTCGACCTCGCCATGGACGGCCTCTCGGGGTTCGAGGTGCTGCGCCGCGCGGGGGCGGCGTGGCCGGGCCTCGTCGTCGTCGTGCACTCGATGCTCCCCCGCGAGCAGTACGAGGCGCGCGTGCTCGCGGCGGGCGCGGCCTCGTTCGTCAGCAAGGGCGGCGCGCCGAGGGCGCTCGTCGACGCCATCCACGCGGCCGCCGCCACCCAACGATGACTCCGTAACCAGGAGACAGCAGCATGATCGACCCAAGGAATCGTTTCGCTTCCCTCGTCGGCGCCGGGCTCACGCTCTGCGCGCTCTCGGCCGCGCCCGCGTGCGACAGCGGCGGCGGCGGCGGCGCGGTCGCGACCGACACGCTCGGCGGCGACGTCGGCGGTGGCGGCAACGACACCGCGCAGGCGAGCGGCTGCGGCAGCGCCACGTGTCCCGAGGACGGGCTCACCATCGAGCTCTCCGACGGCGCGGGGGGCGATCCGCCCGCCGGGACCTACCGGATCACGGTGCTCGCGGTCCCCGAGGGCGCGCGGCAGTGCGACTTCACGTTCCCGGTCGCGGGCGAGCAGCCGGCCTGCCGCGTCGGCGCGCGCGGGCTCACGTGGCCCGGGTTCACGCCGTCGCACGCGAACGTCATCCTCGCGCGCGACAACGACCTCGTGCTCAGCGAGGAGTACGACGCGACCTACACGACGACGACCCCGAACGGCCCCGGCTGCGGGCCGGTCTGTGAGGTCGGTGGCTTCGAGCTCGTCGTCGACCACTGATCCTGCGGCGCCGCGCGCCGCAACGACCGCGCGGGCCGACGATGCTCGTGAACGTCGTTCACCGCGGCGTCACGGCGTCGTCGGCTCCGCCGGGCAGCCGCCCGGGCAGTCGCCGTCGGAGAAGGCGATGACCCCGCCGAGCTCGCTCTTCTCGGCCTGTTCACCGTCGCCGGCCGTCCGGTCCTTCCCCGCCCGCGCCCGTCGCGGGTCATACTCTCGCCATGCTCCGTTACGCCCTCGCCGCCGTCGCCGCCGCCGCCCTCTTCGCGCCGGCCACCCGCGCCGCCGCGCCCTCGCCCGCGCCCGCCGCGCGCGCGCTCCCCGCCCCCTTCTTCGAGGCCCGCGCCTGGCAGGTCCTCCTCGTCGACGGCCTCGCCGTCGTCCTCGACGCCGACCTCCGCCACGTCACCGGCGTCGACCTCGCCACCGGCCGCCGCCGCTACCGCCGCGCCGTCCTCACCCCCGACGAGTCGCGCGGCTACCACACCCTCGCCCTCGTCGACGGCCGCCTCTTCCTCTGGGCCGGCCCCACCCTCGTCGAGCTCGACCCGCGCACCGGACGCGCCCTCCGCCGCGGCGAGACCGTCCACAACGACGCCGGCCGCGTCCTCATGGCCGACGGCCCCCAGGGCGCCATCAGCGCCGAGACCGGCCTCTGGCTCGTCTCGCTCGCCCCGAGGGTCGCGACCGGCGCCTACTTCCGCGCCACCGAGG
Organism: Deltaproteobacteria bacterium; assembly: GCA_020632715.1. Classification (GTDB taxonomy): domain Bacteria; phylum Myxococcota_A; class UBA9042; order PHBI01; family PHBI01; genus JACKFA01. The sequence goes on along the minus strand of JACKFA010000005.1, from coordinate 401,533 downwards.
TCCACATGTACGAGGACCTCTCCGAGCCCCACACCACCCACTGGCTCCACTCCGCCCGCTTCCTCTTCGGGCGCGCGGGCGCCCGCGCCGTCGTCGCCGTCGAGGACCACCAGAGCGACCGCCGCGGCCTCGTCACCGCCGTCGCCATGCTGGCCGCCGTCGACCCGCGCTCGGGCGAGGTCGCCTGGCGCACGAACGAGCTCGTCGCCGACGGCCTCACCGCCGGCGGCATGACCGCCGACGCCGGCGCCGCCTGGGTCCTCTCCGAGTCGACCCGCGCGGCCGGCGCCGTCGCCGCCGCCACCGGCGAGCTCGTCTGGAAGGTCGCCCCGAGCGCCGCCGACACCCCCTTCAACGGCGACCTCCTCCCCGACGGCGCCGCGCTCGCCGTGCTCGTCGACGACCACGTCACCTGCCGCGAGCTCGCGACCGGCCGCGAGCGCTGGCGCGCCCCAGCCGCCGGCGCCGACCGCGTCGTCGCCCTCGGCGGCCGCGGCGACACCCTGGCCTACGCCTACGACAAGCCCCTCCAGGTCGCGCTCGCCGCCGCCGCCGGGCGCGTCGTAACCGTCACCCTGCCGCCCCATTCCGCGCTGACGCGGGACGGCGCCGGCGTCGTGCTCGCCTCCCCGGGGCGCCTCCGCACCTACGACGCTGCCGGCGACGTCGTGAGCGACGTCTCGGGGCCCGGCTACCCCGGGATGGTGACCCCGGCCGCGGCGGGCGGCACCGACGACGGCGCGGCCGTCCTCTATGGCCGGGACGGCGCGCGCCTCGCCACGCTCCCCGAGGGCACCGACCTCATGGGCGGCGCGGGCGACGTCATCGTCCTCCGCGAGCGCTCCGTGAAGGCCGACCAGCCCGGCTCCTTCCAGCTCATCCGCGTCGCCACCCCGAAGCCGTGAACGACGTTCACGCGGAGCGCCGGCGCGGCGCCTCGAGCGGCGGCGTCGGGAGCGGGACGAAGCGCGCGTCGGTGAGCGCCCCGCCGGCCGGGCCGGCCGCGAACGCGAGCCGCGCGTAGCCCTTCGTCTCGAAGCGCTCCGCCCACGAGGTGCGCTCGGTCGACCCCGCGTAGGCGACCGGGCAGCGGAGCGGGCGCCCGCCGAGGTCGCGCCGGAGCAGCTGCCCGCGGTGGATGTGCCCGGAGAGCAGGGCGGCGAGGCCGTCCGGGAGGGCGCCGCCCGCCACGACGTCGCGCCCGGGCCGAAAGACGAAGTCCTGCGCGCCCACGACCGCGCCCTCGAACGCGAGGTGCGCGCAGAGGAGCCGCACGTCGGCGGGCGCCTCCGCGAGCCCCGTGTCGCGCGCCGTGGCGACGAAGCGCTCGCCCGCCCGCCGGAGCCACGGGAAGCCGCCGAGGGCGACGCGCACCCCGCGCACGTCGAGCGCGAAGGTGCGCGGCCGATCGAAGACGAGGAAGCCGGGGTGGCGGAAGAGGAGGGGCTCGGGGAGGCGCCCGCGCTCGTGGTTTCCGGCAACGAGCGCGACGGGGACGCCGGCGTCCGCGACCTCCTCGAGCGCCGCGAGCCCCGCGCCGATGACCCCCGACGGGACGCCGCTCCGATGGAAGAGGTCGCCGCCGTGGACGACGAGGTCGACCTCGCCGCGGGTCGCTGGGGCGAGCGCGCGCCGGAACGACGCGAGGAAGTCGGGGCCGCGCCGCGGGCGCTCGACGCGCGGCCGGCGCGGCGTGTCGAAGCCGAGGTGCGTGTCCCCGGTGAGCAGCACGCGCACGACGCCGTCGGTGGCGGCGCCGCTCACAGCCACCGGAGCCGCGCGAGGAGCGCGCGCCCATCGAGCGGGCGACCGGGGCCGAGGCGGAGCGCGACGGGGCGGCCGTCCTCCGCGAGGCGCCGGAGCTCGGTCGTCAGGACGCGGAGCCGGTCGTAGGTCGCGGCGTCCCCCACGAAGCGCGCCTGGCGCTCGGTCGCTGGCGCCCCGGCCCCGGGCGGCGGCGCGGGCTCGGCGCCCGCGGTCGCGTCCTCGGCGAGGACGACGCGCGCGTCGCGCACGGCGAGGAGCCGGTACGCGCCCTCGCCCGCGGTGTGTGGGGCCCAGAGGAGGGTCGCGTGCACGAGGCGCTGGAGCCAGCGCGCCCGCCGCAGCATGTGCGCCCCGCGCAGCACGACGTGCTCGAGCTGCGAGCGCACGCGCTCCGGGTCCCAGCCCCAGTCGCGCGCCGGGTCCTCGGCGTCGGCCTCGTCGTCGTCGTCGGGGAGCCTGGCGTCGCGGAAGAGGCGCGCGCCGAGCTTCAGGAGGCCCGGCAGGGCGGGGCGCGCGGCGGTCGCGGTGGGGTGGGCGGCGCGGAGCTCGGCGAGGCCGGCGCGCAGGACCTCCGGGTCGAGGCGGCCCGCCCCCGGGAACCCGAGCGCGTCGCGGAGGGCGGCGAGCGCGTCGGGGGCGTCGTCGTCGGCGTCGAGGAAGGTGGCGAGGTGGCCGAGCGCCGTCACGTCCTCGGGGCTCGGGAGCGGCCCGAGCGGGTGCGCGGCGTCGGGGCGCGGCGCGGCGCGCAACAGGTCGCGCGAGGCGAACCAGGGCCCGTCGCGGCGGCCGCGGAGCGCGCGGTTGTAGGGCGGCGTGTCGGCCTTGATGGCGTCGCTCTCGAGGAGCGCGGCCTCGAGCGGGGAGCCGGTCTCGACGACCGCGACGCGCCGCACCTGGCTCAGCATCTCGAGGTGGCGGTCCCGCCCGGGGCCCGGGCGCACGTGATAGTGGCTCGAGACGCGCTGCCGGAGCGACGTGGCCTTGCCGATGTAGAGGAGCTGGTCGCCCGCGGCGAAGAAGCGATACACGCCCGGGCCGCGCGGCAGCGCCCGGCGCGCCTCGGCCGGGAGCGGGTAGGCGGGGGCGCGGCGCCCGGGGGCGCGGGAGCCGGCGACCCAGGCGCGGACGGCGTCGAGGGAGGCGAGGCCCTGCGCGTCGAGGACCCGCGCGAGGCCGCGCCACGCGGCGCAGGTGGCGGCGACGTGGGCGGCGGAGCGCTTGTGCTCGTCGAGGACGCAGCCGAAGTAGCCCGAGACCGCGCGCAGCGTGCGCCGCGGCAGGTCGGGGAGGAGCCGGCGGGCGAGGGCGTGGGTGCAGAGGAGGTCGAGCGCGGGGTCGCCGTCGGCGCCGTGGCGGGCGCGCAGGTCGGCGACGAAGCGCGCCTCGTAGTGCGCGACGTGGGCGACCGCGACGACGCCCGCGGCGCCGGGCTCGCGGAGGGCGGCGGCGTCGGCGGCGAGCGCGCGCCACGCGTCGGCCGCGGGCGGGGCGCGCTCGAGCTCGGCGCGCGCGATGCCGGTGAGGGACGCGACGCGCCGCGGCAGCGCCTGCCCCTCCGGGAGGGCGACGAGGGTCGCGCGGATCGCGGGCGGGCGCGGGTCCGCCGGGGTGAAGACGCACCACGCGAGCTCGATGAGCGCGCCGAGCTCGGGCGTCGCGCCGGTCGCCTGGCAGTCCACGACCAGGACGGGCGCGTCGACGAGCCGCGCGGGTTCCGGGGCGGGCCGCGACATCGCCCGACGAGCGTGCTGAACGGGCGTGCAGATGTCAAGCGTCGCGCGAGCGCCACGCGGCGCTTCTAGGCGAAACGCGCGGGCCGTGGCATATGGCGGGCGCGTCACCCGTTCGCGGACATCTCCCGACCCGATCCGGAGCCTCCCCATGCGCCTCTCGACCGCCTCCGCCGCCCTCGTCGCCCTCTCCGCCGCCGCCTGCGCCTCGGCGCCGTCCACGCACGACGCCCCGGCCGCCGCGCCGATCGTCATCTACGACGGGCGCGTCGCCAACGGCCCGACGGCCCCGGTCTCCGCGCGCGACGGCGCGCTCGACCGCACGGTGCTCACGGCCGTCGATCCCGCCTTCCTCACGGACCGCGAGCAGTGCGGCGACGCAGGCGGGCGCGTGCTCTCCGTCGCCGGCACCGCCTCGGGCGCCTTCACGGCGGCCGGGCGCGATCAGCGCCTCTACCTCGTGACCGAGGTCCCGTGCGACGCGGAGTCCCTCGCGGACGAGGCGAACGCCTGGTCGCACCTCGTCGTGGTCGAGGGCGGCGCGGTCGTCGCCAACGTGAAGGCGTGGGGCACCGCGATCGCGCGGGTCGCCGACATCGACGGCGACGGCGTCGCGGAGATCGCGACCACCGCCGGCGGGACCGGGCAGGGCTTCACGGTCGAGAACCTGCAGATCGCGAGCGTCGCCGGCGGCCGCGCGGCGGTCGTCCGGCCCGTGGACGAGGTCTACACCGACGGCTGCGGCACGCTCGAGGACAAGCGCGACGTCGAGGTCGTGCTCCTCACGGTGATCCCGGCCTCGCCGCCGCGCTTCACGACCACCCGCTTCCGCGCGTCCTGCGACGGCATGAGCGGGCCCGCGGACTTCGAGCCCGTCGCGGAGTAGCGCCCGCGCGCGCTCGGGATTGACGGCGGGCCGCGTCGCCCGCTATCGGACCCGGGCATGGACCTCGAAGAGCTCCGGGCCTTCCTCGCCGTCGCCGACACGGGCTCCCTCGTCGCCGCCGCGAAGACCCTCCAGATGTCGCGGCCGACGCTGCGGCGCCGCATCGACCAGCTCGAGGCGCGCGCCGGGGTGCCGCTCCTCGAGCGCTCGCGGCGCGGCGCGGCGCTCACCGCGGCCGGCGCCGAGCTCGCCGCGCGCGGTCGCCTCCTCGTGCAGGAGGCGAGCGCCCTCGTGACCTCGATCCGGATGACCGGCGCCGAGCCCGCGGGGACCCTCCGGATCCTCCTCCCGAGCGGCCTCCCGCCGACCCTCCCGGCGCAGCTCTACGCCTTCGTCTGCGGCCGCTATCCGCGCCTCGACTTCGAGCTCCGGTTCGCCGACGACCCCGCCGCGGACCTGCTCGTCGACGTCGACGTCGCCTTCCACTTCGGCGATCGCAGCCCCGAGGGGCCGTGGCGCTCCCGCGAGCTCGCGCGCGTCCCGGTCGTGCTCGTCGCCGCCACCCCCTACCTCGAGCGCCGCGGGCGCCCGACGACCGCCGCCGAGCTCGCCCAGCACGACCTCTTCGCCTGGCGCCACCCCGATCACGACGGCCGCGCCTGGCCGCTCGCCGCCGGTGGCGCCCTCCCGGTGGCGCCCAAGCTCGTCGCGCGCGACGCGCACCTCCTGCGACAGCTCGCGCTCGCCGGGCACGGGATCGCGCTCGTCCCGGAGGCCGGCCTCCCCGATCCGCACGCGCCGCTCGGGCCGCTCGAGCGCGTCCTGCCGGGCGTCGTCGGGAGCGACGTCGCGATGCGCGTCGTCGTGCCCTCCGCCCTCGTCGACGTGCCGCGCGTGCGCGCGGTCATCGACCTCCTGCGCCCCTTCCTCGGGGCGCAGGGGCTCGGCGCGCGGGATCAGGGCGCCGGGAGCTCGCAGAAGTAGCGGTACGTCGCGTCGCACGCGTTGTCGTTCCAGCCGCCCCACGACACGAGCTGCGCGCAGTCCTCGGCGCCGCCGCTGTCGTTGGGCTCGCCCGGGGCCCAGCGCTCGTAGCCCACCGGGGCGCCGCTCACCCACGCCCAGGCGCCCTCGGTCGCGGCGTCGGTGTAGCCGATCCACGGCTCGACCCAGTCGCGCGTGGCGAGGAGCGCGTCGTCCGCGGCGTTCGTGATGGCCGCGAGGTGCCCGCCGAGGGCGACGCAGGCCGCCTCGGCCTCGGCCCAGGTCGCCGGCTCCCGCTCGAAGAGGTAGCACTGGCCGAGCGAGCCGATGAACGCCTCGTCCGCGCCGCTGGCCGCGCCGCAGGCGAGGGCGCAGCCGGGCTCGCAGCCGTCGCCCGCGACGTCGTTGGCGTCGTCGCACGCCTCCCCGGCGTCCAGGAGGCCGTCGCCGCAGCCCGCCCAGCGGCAGGTCGCCGCGCAGCCGCCGCGGTCGACGGCGTCCGCGCCGGGATCGCACTGCTCGTTCGGGTCGACCACGCCGTCCCCGCAGGTGACGCGCCCGCAGAGGGCGTAGGCCTCGCCGTCGCAGTCGGTGTCCTCGCGCGGTCCGTACCAGCGCTGGACGGCGCAGTCGCCGGGGGTGGCGGGGGCGTTCGCGAGCCAGAAGCCCTCCCAGTTCATGGTGATGACGCGCTCGGCGTCGGCCTCGCTCGGCAGCGCCATCGGCGTGAGCCCGTGGGACGCGCAGAGGGCGGCCGCGTCGTCGTAGGTGAGCCACTCGTAGTACGCCGCGTAGCAGCCGGCGCTGGTGAGGACGGCGGCGTCCTGGCCGAAGCCGGAGAGGCAGGGGAAGCGGCAGCGCGCGGTGCAGCCGTCGCCGTCGTCGCGGTTCCCGTCGTCGCACTCCTCGCCGTCGTCGAGGACCCCGTCGCCGCAGCGGTCGGGGAGCTCGCAGACGCGCGGCAGCGGTGTCTCGCAGGAGGCGTCGTTCCAGCCGCCGCGGGCGAGCTCGGCGCAGTCCTCCTCGCCGAGGTTGTCGTTGGGCTCGCCGTCGGCCCAGCCCTCGTAGCCGCCCGGGGAGCCGTCGGCCCACACCCAGGTGCCCTCGGTGTCGCGGTCGTCGTAGCCGAGCCAGAAGCGGGTCGCCACGCCGAGGGCGCGCAGGAGCTCGTCCTCGGCGGCCGAGCCGACGCTCACGAGGCCGTCGGCGCCGTCGGCGACGCAGGCGGCCTCCGCGTCGGCCCAGGAGAGCGGATCGGCGTAGTAGGTGTAGCAGCGGCCGTCGGGGCCGGCCCACGCGCGGTACGGGCGCGCGGCGCCGCCGCAGGCGAAGGTGCAGTCGGACTCGCAGCCGTCGCCGTCGTCGCGGTTGCCGTCGTCGCAGGGCTCGCCGGAGGCCTGGAGGCCGTCGCCGCAGCCCGCGGGGAGGCAGGTCGTGGCGCAGCCCTCGCGGTCGACGGCGTCGCGGCCGGGGTCGCAGGCCTCGAGCCCCTCGACGGCGCCGTCGCCGCAGGTGATGGCGGCGCAGACGTAGCCGCGGGTGGCGCTGCAGAGCTCCGTCCGGAGGCGGCCCTGCGCGTCGACGACGGCGCAGTTGTGGAGGGTGTCGTCGGCGCCGGGGTAGTCGCGCGCCCAGCGGAGGTAGGGGGCGGGAGCGCCGTCGGGGAGGCGCCAGTCGCCCTCGGCGGCGGCGTCGGTGAGGCCGAGCCAGGGCCTCGCGAGGTAGGGGGCGAGGGCGTCGGCGTCGACGTCGGAGAGGATGGGGGCGAGCTCGAGGCCGAGGGCCTCGCAGGCGGCGCGGGCGCCGTCCCAGGTGGCGGGCGCCTCGAAGAGGGCGAAGCAGCCGCTGGCGGTCTGGACGCCGAAGTCCTGGCCCAGCCCGGAGAGGCAGGGGAAGACGCAGTCGGCGGGGCACTCGTCGCCGTCCAGGCGGTTGCCGTCGTCGCAGTCCTCGCCGGGGTCGCGGACGCCGTCGCCGCAGGGATCGGGCGGCTCGGCGGTGTCGGCGTCGGCGGTGTCGTCGGCGTCCTCGGTGTCGGCGACGTCGTCGGCGTCGTCGGCGTCGGCGTCGGCGTCGGCGTCGGTGTCGGTGACCGCGTCGGCGTCGGTGTCGGCGTCGGCGTCGGCGTCGGTGTCGGCGTCCGGGGCGGTGTCGGTGTCGGTGTCGGCGTCGGCGTCGGCGTCGGCGTCGGCGTCGGTGACCGCGTCGCCGCCGCCGTCCGCGACCGCCGTGTCGGCGACGAGCGTGTCGCCGCCCGCGTCCGCCCCGCTGTCGGCCCCGGCGTCCGCCGCGCCCCCGCCGTCGCCGCCGCACGCCACCAGCGCCATGACCGCCGCCGCGGTGATCGCCCACCCCACGAACCCTCGAACGCCCATCCTCGCCTCGCACGAACCCGGGATCACCCAGCGCCCGCCGCCGTCGTCGCGGGGGCGCGCACGGGGGGGAGGCTAGCGTCGGGAGGCGGGCGCGGCCACGACGCGCGATGGTCAAAGACGGACCAGGTCTGGTCACGGACGAGCCAACGCTACTCGCGGCGCGCGAACGTGACCACGTCGGCGCCGACGTTGGCCTCGAGCGGCGCGCAGCCGGCGACCTTCACGGTGATCGCCCCGCCGGCGTCCGGCACCTCGCCGACGCAGGTGCCGCCGGGCTCGCCCTTCAGCGTCATCGTGAGCTTCCCGTCGGCGAGGGTCCACGCGAAGGCCGTCGCCGGCTGGTCCTCCTTCTGGACGTGCTGGTAGTCGTCCGACGAGAAGAACGGCGAGAACGAGCCGGTGCCGTCGAGCGGCGCGCCCTCCTCGGAGGTGAGCATCAGGTTGTAGGAGACCGTCCGGATCCGCGGCGTCTTGCCAGCGTAGGGCAGATCCTCGGGCGAAGTGCGCCACGCGCCCGCGAGCACGGGGCCGCTGCGCGACGACTTGCAGGACATGGCCGGGACGGACAGGAGGACTGCCAGGAGCGCTATCTCGATGTGCCTCATGGGGACACCATGGCACCTGCACGGGCGGCCGGTCAACGCGCCGCGCTGGCGCTCCGCGCGGGCGCGAGCGCGGGTCCCGCGGCGCCGGAGCGGGCGCGCCGGGTGAGTGCCTCTCGCTTCCGCGAGCGGACCGGGTCTGATATGACGATCGTCATCTCTCTCATCTCACCGTGCGGGCGCGTCGCGCCCTGGAGAACCGCCATGGGCCTGAACCTCGTGCGCTCCTTCGCGCTCGCCGCCATCCTCGGCGGGAGCTTCACCGCGGCCTGCAGCAAGTCCGAGTCGGCGCCGCCCGCGGGCGCCGAGGAGCCCGCGATGGCCGCGGGCGTCGGCGGCGGGTCGAACACCCTCGGCCTCTGGAAGCGGCTCGGCAACTACGGCGACGAGTACCTCCGCGCCTGGAAGTCGTCGCTCGCGGACCCGGATCCCGCCCCGCGCGACGTGCTCGACGCCTTCAACGAGCTCGCCTACGCCGTGACGGGGCCGCGCGGCTTCTGGCGCGACACGGTGCCGAACAAGTGGCTCGGCTGCGCCTCCGACGCGGGCGCGCCGGCCTGCAAGACGCTGACGGCGAACGACTGGGCCTCGTGGGACAAGCTCCAGGAGGAGATCGGCAACGTGCCCTCCGGGCAGGAGGCCGCGTTCATCGCGAAGAACGGCAAGCGCATGATGGCCTACCTCGACACGTACGTGCCGGAGGCGCCGAGCATGAGCGGCATGAAGCAGACGGCGTTCTTCAAGGCCGAGCTCGCGGAGAAGATGGGCGCCACGGCGTCCGACGACGATCTCTAGCGCGCGGCCATCGCGACGGCGAAGGTGCGATCGGCGCTCTCGGCGAGGCGGCCGCGGGCGAGGAAGCCGGCGGTCAGCCCGATGAGGAGGCCGCCCACGTGGGCGCCGTGATCGGCGCCGAGGTCCCCGCTCGCGGCGGCGAGCAGCATGTTCGAGGCGAGCAGGAGCCCGCCGAGGAGCGTGCCGCCGCTGTAGCGGATGGGGATCCGCCCGTAGCGCGACTGGAACCAGAAGCCGAGGAAGAGGGCCATCCCGGCGAGGCCGGCGATGGCCCCGCTCGCGCCCACCGTGTAGAAGTGGATGCCGGCGACGGTCTTGAAGAGGACGCTCGCGAGCCCGGCGCCGACGGCGCAGCCGATGAAGGCGAGGGCGAAGCGGCGGTGGCCGAGGACCTGCTCGAGCACCTGCCCCACGAGGACGAGGGCGCCGACGTTCAGGACGAGGTGCCCGAGGTTCAGGTGGAGCCACGGGTACGTGAGCAGCGTCCAGGGGCGCGTCAGGTCCGGGTAGAGGGCGAGCGAGCGGCGGAGCTCGCGCGCGGGCTGGTCGTCCATGGCCGCGACGGCGATGAAGGCCGCGACGCAGAGGGCGGCGATCACGTAGAGGACGACGGCGTTCTTCGCGACGAACATGGCGCGGAAGGCGCGCGCGAGGCTGCGCTCGCTGGCGACCTCGTTCTTGAGGCCGCGGAGGGCGATGATCTCGGCGAGCAGGTCCGTGCGGTCGAGCTCGGCGTCGGCGCCGGAGGCCGTCGAGAGGCGCACGAGGAGGCGCTTCCGGGAGCCGTCGACGAGGCGCTTGAAGTGGCGCTGGAGGCGCGCGCGGAGGTCGGGATCGGCCTCGATCTCGGCGAGGCGCTCGCGGGCGGCCTCGCGCACCTCGGGCGGGAGGCGCTCGTTGGCGATGGCGGCGTCGAGGGCGACGGGGGACGCCTGGAGCTGCACGTAGGCGACGAGCAGATCGGGGCGCGCCTCGCCGGCGGCGGCGGCCCAACGCGCGCGCATCCAGTAGGGGAGCTCCTCCCAGAGGACGGCCGCGGCGAGGGAGCCCTCGACGCGCGCGAGCATGCCGGTCTGGCCGGCCATCGTCGGGGAGCGGAGCTGGCCCTGCTTGTCGTCCATCGGGGGCGCCGTGGGCTCGGGGAGCGTGTCGGTGAGGTCGAGGCCTCACGATATGCGGCCCCCGCGCGGGCGTCCACCGCGGGCGGCGGCGGACGGCGCGCCGCGCTCAGCTCTCGTCGCGGACGACGTCGTCGCGCTCGAGGCGGAGCTCGACGTTGCCGCGGCCGTCGGAGGCGACGAGGTCGCCGCGGATCCGCGCGCGCTCGAGCTTCTTCCGGAGGCGCCCGAGGTTCACGTCCCACTTGGCGCGCGCCTCGTCGGGCGGCTCGTCGGGCCAGAGCTCGGCGGCGATGGCCGACCACGGGGTCGGGACGCCGCAGGCGACGAGCTCGCTCAGGATCCGCGCGGAGATCCCCGTCAGGACGAGGGCCGGCTCGCGGTCGCGGTAGATGTGGGCGCTCTCGTAGCGGGCGATGATCTCGAGGGGCGCGGCGACCGCGCCGCGGGCGGTCGTGACGTATTGGCCGTCGGCCGCGAGGGAGAGCTCCACGACGGCGAGCTCGACGCCGCCGACGTCCGCGCGGTCGCCCGGGGCGAGGACGGCGTCGGGGGCGCCCTCGCGGCGCAGGAGGAGGGCGTCGCCGCGCGCCCAGACGTGCGCGAGGGCGTCGGCGTGGAAGCCCGGTCGGAGCTCGGTCTTCGGGGGGCCGAAGAGCGAGCAGACGCCGGTGAGCACGCGGACGTCCATGCCGGCGACCCGGAGCGCCGTGACGCGCGCCGGGAGCGACACGGCCTCGACCGTGAGCGTCAGGCCGCGGGCGAGCTCGATCTCGAGCCCGGGCGCGAGCTCGAGCGTCGCGACCGGGCGTTGCGCGACCGCGAGGCGCCCGCGGAGGGCGAGCAGCGTGAGCGTCGCGCCGCGGAGGCTCACCATGGCGTGGGCCTCGGAGACGCGCGGGTCGTCGAGGTGCAGCGCGGCGGACTCGAGGCGGCCGACGAGGTCGCCGTGGCCGAGCTCGACGACGCGGCCGTCGGGGGTGCGGAAGCGGGCGGTCGGGCGCATGCTCAGCCCCGCGTCGCGGGGCGCCGTCGTCGCTCGTCGTGGACGCCCATGCCGCCACGCTAACCCATCCCGCTCCCGCTCGCCATATCGACCGTCAGCGCGCCTGCGCGAGCGCGACGGCGTCGGCGCCCGCCGGGAAGCGGAGCTGGCCCGTCGTGTCGTGGACCGCGCGCCAGACGGCGTCGGCCACGTCCGCCTCGGTCGTCACCTGGGTCGGCGTCGCGAAGGCGGCGAAGATGGGCTCCGCGAAGGGGGCGTAGGTCGGCGGCACGAGCCCGGCCATGCGGGCCCCGCCGTTGCTCGCGAAGCGCGTCGTCGGGGCGTAGCCGGGCTCGACGAGCTTCACCTGGACGCCGAAGGACGCGAGCTCGAAGGCGAGCGAGCCGCTGAACCCCTCGATGGCCGCCTTGCTCGCGGTGTAGACCGCGGCGAGCGGCATCCGCGCGAGCGTGACGCTCGACGTGACGTTGACGATGACGCCGGCGCGCCGCTCGCGGAGCTGCGGGATCACGGCCTGGGTGAGCGCCATGACGCCGAAGGTGTTGGTCTCGAAGACCTCGCGCGCGAGGTCCATCGAGGTGGCCTCGAAGGCGCCGACGACGCCGATGCCCGCGTTGTTGACGAGCGCGTCGAGCGGCCCGCTCTCGGCGAGCGCGGCCGCGAAGGTATCCGGCCGCGTGACGTCGAGGCGGAGCACCCGCATCCGCTCCGAGCGCGGTAGCACGTCCTCGCGCGGCGTCCGCATCGTCGCGACGACGCTCCATCCCTGCGCGTGGAAGTGACGCGCGATCTCGAGGCCGTAGCCCGACGAGCACCCGGTGATGAGCACGGTCTTCATGAGAGGTCTCCTGGGTCGTGTGGTGGGGGGGCGCCATCCGGTCCCCGCCCCGCCGCCGCGCCGCGCGTCGGCGAGGAGCACACCCTAGCGACCGAAGGCCGGACTCTCGATGGTCGACAGTCCGTGTTTCGTTGGCTAGAGTCCGGCTGTCATGGGTGAGCCGCTGTCCGACATCATCGCGCTGCTCCGGCCGCGCACGGTCTTCTCGAAGGGGATCAGCGGCGCCGGGCGCTGGGGCGTGCGCTACAGCGAGTTCGGTGAGCCCAGCTTCTGCGCGGTGCTCGAGGGGGCGTGTCGCCTCGCCGTGGACGGCGCACCGGCGATCGCGCTCGAGGCGGGGGACTTCGTGCTGCTCCCCGCGACGCCCGGGTTCACGATGTCGAGCGAGATCGCGCCGGCCGCGCCGACGCGCCTCGACCCGCGGGCGCCGGTCGCCACCGGCGGCGAGCTGCGCCACGGGCGCCCCGACGGCCCGCCGGACGTGCGGCTCCTCGGGGGCTACTTCGTCTTCGACTCGCCCGACGCGGCGCTCTGGGTGTCGCTCCTGCCGGCGCTCGTCCACGTGCGCGGGGTCGCGCGGCTCGCGACGCTCGTGCGCCTCGTCGGCGAGGAGTCCCTCGCGGAGCGCCCCGGGCGGGAGCTCGTCCTCGGGCGCCTCGTCGAGGTGATGCTCATCGAGGCGCTGCGGTCGACGACGGCGGCCGACACGCCGCCCGGGCTCCTCCGCGGGCTCGGCGATCCGCAGCTCGGCGCCGCGCTCCGCCGGATGCACGACGCGCCCGAGCGGGCGTGGACGGTGGTCGAGCTCGCGCGCGCGGCGGGGCTCTCGCGCTCGGTGTTCTTCGAGCGCTTCTCGAGGACGGTCGGGCTCGCGCCGATGGCCTATCTCCTGTCCTGGCGGATGGCGCTCGCGAAGGCGCTGCTCCGGCGCCGCGAGCTCGACGTCGCCGAGGTCGCGGAGCGCGTCGGCTACGGCTCGGCGAGCACGTTCAGCACGGCGTTCCGGCGCCACGTCGGGGAGCCGCCGAGCCGGTACGCCCGCGGCGACGCGCGACCGTCAAGCGGCTTGACGGCTGCCTAGCTGCTGGTCGGGGGCGACCGCGGCGCGGCGCGGTCTCGCGCGGTCCCCGCGCGGTCCGGGGCCTGGTACGGCGTGTGCTACCTGAGCCCGCGCGCGGACCCGCGATGGGACGCCGGCCACGGAGAGCGAGGAGAAGACGTGATGATCGGCAAGGACGGGCGACATGCGGAGCGGCCGCGACATCGCGTCGGCCGCGGGCTCGCGCTCGCGCTCGCGCTCGCGCTGATGACCGCGTGCTCGTCGTCGTCGGACGGGGCCGGCGCGGACGACGGCGACACCGCGCTCGTCGACGGCGCGAGCGACACGCGGCCGGCGGGCTGCGACGCGATCGGCGTCCCGTCGGTCTTCGTGGTCGTGACGGACGGGGTCGGAGGGCCGCGGATCTGCGACGCCACCGTGCGCGCCGTGTCCGAGAAGCTCGGCGGGCCCCTCCTCCTCGACCCGTCGACGAGCGAGGACGGGTGCGCGTTCGGGGCCGTCGCCTTCAGCGGTGACCCCGACACCTGGCGCGTCACCGCGTCGTCCTCCGCCGGCGCGACGGGCGAGGTCTCCGACGTGGCCGTCGGCGTCACGGGCGACGGCTGCCACCCCGTCACGGAGACCGTCACCGTCGCCGTCTCCGGCCCGCCGTCCCGCTGTGACGGCGCCTGCTGCCCCGTCGGCGACGACCTCGCGGCGCTGCTCGCCGCCGGCCACGCCCACGCCACGGTCGCCATCCACCTCGACGAGGACCGCCGCACCATCCTCGGCTACGTCATGGACGCCTCCGACGCGACGGCCCCCGTCTCCGAGGCCGACGCCCTCGCCGCCGCCAGCGGGGCCCTCGACTACCCGAACCCCGCCCGTATCGCGCCCGAGGTCGCCTCGCTCCTCCTCTTCTCGGCGCGCGGCGGCGACTTCGGCGGCGTCGCCGTCGTGGGCGCCTTCACAGGGAGCGTCTTCCTCGCCTTCGACATCGTCTGGACCGGGAACGGCCAGGTCACCTACCCCGCGGCCTGGCGGTCGGCCGAGGAGCTCGGCGGCGGCTGCGCGCCCGGCACCCTCGAGCTAGGCGACGTGCGCCGCGTCCCCCTCGACCTCGGCGTCGGCTTCTTCGAGGAGCACGTGCCCGTCGTGCTCGCGACCGTGTTCTCGACCGCCCTCGCGAGCGCCGTCACGGCCGGCGGGATGCGCGTCGACGAGACCGTCGTCATCCAGGTCCCGCGCTACCCGACGAGCGGCGACACCTCCGCCCACCAGTGGGTCGTGGTGCTGTCGCTCTCGCCCGCGCCCGATTGAGGGAGGCGCCGCCGGTGCTGGACGTCAGTGCTGGTCCTGACAGGTGAGCGAGCCGTCCGCCGTCGCCGTGCAGATCCCGACCTTGCTCCCCGCGATCCGGCACCGCTGCCCCGACCGCTCGCACGTCTCGACCACCGCCTCGCCCGCCGCCGGCCGCCCCGAGCAGCCGCCCACGAGCAGCGCGACCGCCAGCGCGAGCCCCGACCACCTCGCCCTCGTCATCGTCCTCACCTCCCGAGCCAGGTCTACCGCAGATCCGCCGCCGTCGCCCCCTCGAGGTCGATGCCCCACGTCCCCTCGAGCTCGGCGACGAGCGCCTCCGCCGGCGCGTCGAGCCCGCGCAGGTCCCACCGCAGCGCGACCCCGTCCCACGCGCCGCTCACGAGCCAGTCCCCCCGCGGCCCGAACGCCACCCCCGACACGCGCTCCCCGTGCCCGCGCCCGACGAAGCGCAGCGCCCCGTCGTCCCGCCAGAGCCACACCGCCCCGTCGACCGTGCCCGCCGCGACCTGCGCGCCGTCCGCCGTGACCGCGACCTCGGTGAAGCGCGCCCCGTCGCCCCGGTACCCCCCGATGAGCTCGCCCCGCGCGACGTCCACGAGCGCCACCTCCCCGCCGCGCGCGATGGCGAGCCGCGCCCCCGCCGCGTCGAGCGCCACCCGCGTCGCCGCCGGGTCCTCGAAGACGACCCGCCCCGGCCCGACCACGTCATCCGCGCCGACCGCGGCCACCTCGACCGTCCCGCGCGACGAGAGCCACGCGACCGCGCCCCCGCCCGGAGCCACCGTGACGTCCAGCATCTCGCCGCCATCCGCCGCCCTGATCACCTGCGCGTGCTCACGACCCGCCAAGCGGAACAGCCCGGAGCCGTAGCCGGCGACGAGCAGATCCCCGCCCGGGAGCGTCGCCACCCGCCGGTAGTTCAGGTCCGACGAGACCCGCTGCGGGCCGCGCCCCGGCTCGGGCCCGAGGAGCGCGACCTCGAGCCGCGCCGGCCACAACACCGCGAGCGCCCCGTCGGCCCGGAACGCCGCGTGCTTCGCGACCGTCACCCCGTCGCCGAGCACCTCGTCGAGCACGGTGCCCGTGTCGGACGCGAGGACGCGCACCGAGCCGCTCCCGTCGGGCAGCGCGAGCCGCGCGCCGTCCGCGCTCACGGCGATCGAGGAGAGGCCCGCGTCGCCGTCGACCCGCGACGCCACGATGGCGCGCGGCACGCGGTAGACCCGCACCTCCTCGCCGACGAGCGCGAGCTCGAGCGCGCCGTCGTCCGCCTCGCGCCACGCGACCTCCGCGGCTCGCACCCGCGGCAGCGCGAGGCGCGCGCCCCCATCCGCCGCGACGACGGCGACCCAGCCGCGCTCGTCGCGGGTCGCGAGGGCTCGCCCGTCGGGGGACCACGCGATCTGCAGGATCGAGCGCGTCCACGGGCGCGAGAGGAGCAGGCGCTGCGTCTCGGGGAGCGAGACGACGAGGAGGTCGCCGCGGACCGAGCCGAGGGCGAGCCGGTCCCCGTCCGGCGAGAGCGCCGCGCTGATGGGGCCGCGCTCCGGGCCCACGAGCTGCCGCAGCGTGACGACGTCGCCCGTCGCGAGGTCGACGCGGAAGCCGAGCCCGAGCGAGTCGTCCCAGGCGAAGCCCACGCGCCCGTCGCGGCTCACCGCGCGCGGCGACCGCGCGGTGCCCGCGATCGGCCAGCTCGCGGCGAGGTCGTCGCGCCAGATGGCCGGGGTCGCCCCGTTGTCGACGAAGGCTGCCCCCGCCGCGCCGACGGCCCGCGACACCACGACGAGCGTCGACTGTTCGTCGAAGAGCACCCCTTCCTCGAGGTCGAGGACGGCGACCGCGCCGCGCGTCGGGCCGCTCACGAGGGCGCGCGCGTCGGAGGTCGGGGCCGCGGCGTCGAGGCGGACCGGGATCCGCCAGCGCAGCGCGAGCGGCGGCCCGTCCCAGAGGGAGGTCGCGTCCTCCTCGAGGCAGAGCAGCGCGCGCCCCGAGGGGAGCCAGCGGGCGCTCACGCAGTCGGGCGCGGGCTCGACGGCGACGAGGCGCGGGCGATCGGCGCCGCTCCAGCGCGCGAGCACCCCGCGCGCCTCGGGTGACGGGCCGCGGCGGAGCGCGTGGGCGGCGAGGAGCTCGGCCTCGGCGCGGGCGCCGTGGGAGGCGGCCTCCTCGGCGCTCCGCACGAGGAGCGCCGCGACGCTGCGGTCGACCTCCGCGAGCGCGGTCGCGGTGCGCCGCTCGGCGGCGACGGCGCGGTCGCGGGCGGCGGTCGCGGCGGCCTCGGCGGCCTGCGCGCGGTCGCGCTCCTCGCGCGTGCGGCTGTACGAGAGGGCGAAGACGACCGCGATCGCGACCAGGCCGGCGCCGCCGACGAGGAGCGGCACGCGGAAGGCGCGGGCGAAGCGCCGGACGAGGTCCCAGGCGGAGTAGGCGTGGGCGTCGACGCGGCGGCCGTCGAGGAAGGCGGCGACGTCGGCGGCGAGGGCCTTCGCGTCGGGGTAGCGATCCTCCGGGGTGAGGGCGAGGGCGCGCGCGATGACGGCGGCGAGCTCCGGCGGGGCGTCGGGGGCGACGGCGTCGGCGCGCGGGATGGGGCCGCGGTCGAGGCGGACGAAGATCTCGGCGGTCGCGAGCCCCTCGTAGAGCCCGCGGCCCGTGACGAGCTCGAAGAGGATGGCGCCGAGGGACCACACGTCGGAGGCGCGCCCGAGCGGGGCCGCGTGCGCCTGCTCGGGGCTCATGTAGGCGGGCGTGCCGACGCGGGCGCCGACCATCGTGCGCGCCGCGAGCGCGTCGGGGACGAGGGCCGGGGGGCGGGCGGCGCCGTCGTCGGTGCCGTCGTCGGGCGGGGCGGCGAGGGAGCGCGCGAGCCCCCAGTCGACGATCTGCGTCTCGCCGTGCTCGCCGAGCATGATGTTGGCGGGCTTGAGGTCGCGGTGGACGACCCCCATGGCGTGCGCGTAGCCCATCGCCTGGCAGACCGCGAGGAAGTGGCGGAGGAGCGCGCCCTGGTCGAGGTCGCCGTCCTCGAGCGCCGTCGCGAGGGAGCGGCCGCGGATGAGGCGCATCGTGAAGAAGGGGGCGCCGTCGGGGGCGTGGCCGGCGTCGTAGACGGGCACGATGCCGGGGTGCTCGAGCTGCGCCGTGATCCACGCCTCCTGCGCGAGGCGGCGCTCGAGCGCGGCGGCGCCCGGGTCGTCGACGGCGGCCTGCTTGAGCGCGACCTGGCGGCGGAGGCGGGCGTCGGTGACGGCGGAGACGCGGCCCATGCCGCCGCGGGCGAGGATCTGCGGGTCGGCGTAACGCGCCGCCTCGCCCGTGGCGAAGGGGTGCCCCTCGGCCGCCGCGCCGGCGACGGGCGGCGTGGGCGCGTCGAGCGCGACGCCGCTCAGCGGGAGCGCCGCCCAGTCGACGACCGAGCCGAAGGCGTCGGCGCGCGCGAGGTCCTCGTCGTCGGGGGGCATGGCGGAGAGCGTAGCAGGCCGCTCGGGCGCGGTCACCGGGCGTCGCGGGTGCGGCGCGGAATCGGCGACCCGGCGCCGCCCGTTGGACCGATCACGCCTCTCGCCGCCCGCCCGGAGACCTCGTCATGCGCACGCTCCTCGCCGCCGCCCTCGTCGCCCTCCTCGCGCTCGCCGCCGCCGCCTGCGGCGCGACGGCCCCGCCGGCCGCCGAGCCAGCGCCCGCCCCGGTCGCCGGGCGCGACGCCGCCGCGGAACTCGTCCCGTTCGAGGCCGACGACGGGCGCTACGGCTACACGCGCGGTGAGGGCGGGGCGGTCGTGCTGCCGGCCGTCTACGGGTTCGCCTACGGCTTCTCGGCGGAGAGCGGCCTCGCGGCGGTCGTGGAGGACGGGCGGTGGGCGCTCATCGACGCCACGGGGCGCGTCGTGTGGCGGCCGTTCGTGTTCGACAACGGCCCGGACTACGTCTCCGAGGGGTACACGCGCTACGTCGACGACGACGGGCGCGTCGGCTTCCTCGACGCGGCCGGGAACGCCGTGATCCCGGCGCGCTTCACGTGGGCTGGCCCCTTCGAGGGCGGGCGCGCGCGCTACTGCATGGGGTGCACGGCGAGCGCCGACGACGCCGGGGAGCACACGCGCTTCACGGGCGGGCGCTGGGGCTGGGTCACGCCGAGCGGCGAGGTGGCGGAGGACGAGCCCCGGCCGTAGCAGGCACGAAGGGCTGGCGCGAGGACGCCGGCGCGGGCATGGTGCGCGGCATGCGGACCTCATGGACGGCGATGGCGGCGGCGCTCGCGCTCGGGCTCGGGCTCGGCGCGTGTGACGACGGCGGCGGGGCGGCGGATGACCCGGCGGTGACGCGGATCCCGGCGCGCCCCGCGCAGCGGAGCGGCGACGCGGCGGCGGGCTGGGACTTCCTGCGGTACGGCGACTACGTCGGCTCGGGGGTGCCCTACGAGATCTTCGCGGCGTTCTTCGCGTCGTCGCCGCCGCCGAACCGCCTCGACCGCGAGGGGGACGGGGCGACCGTGCCCTACAGCTTCAACGTGTTCGAGACGCCGACGGGCGTGAAGGTCGCGGGCGGCGTGAACTGCTTCGGCTGCCACGCGAGCCGCCTCGACGGGGCGTTCGTGGTGGGGCTCGGGAACGCGTTCTCGGACTTCACGGCGGCGGAGCTCACCGACCAGGCGCCGCTCGTGCAGGGCGTCGTCGAGGGGCGCTACGGGGAGGGGTCGCCGGAGGCCGAGGCGTACGCGGTGTTCGCGCGGGGCGCGCTCGCGGCGGAGGCGCGGTCGCTGCTGCCGTTCCGCGGGGTGAACCCGGCGTTCATGTTCGAGGAGTCGGTGGCGGCGCACCGGACGGCGGACCTCGGGTGGTCGGAGGAGCCGGTCTTCGCGATCGACGCCGGGCCCATCGGGAGCGACGTGCCGGCGTGGTGGCTCCTGAAGAAGAAGAACGCGCTCTACTACAACGGCATGGGGCGGGGCGACTTCGCGCGGCTCATCGAGCAGATCTCGGTCGTCGCCACCTACGGCAGCGCGCAGACCGAGGCGTTCGACGCGCACTTCGGCGACGTGCTCGCGTTCATCATGGCGATCGAGCCGCCGGCGTACCCGGAGCCCGTGGACAGCGCGCTCGCGGCGCGTGGGGAGGGCGTCTTCGAGGGCTCGTGCAGCGCCTGCCACGGGACGTACGGCGAGGGCGGCGAGTACCCGAACCTGCTCGTCGGGGTGGAGCGCGTCGGCACGGACGCGGCGTACGCGGACCGGATGCTCGCGACGGGGCTCATCGGCTGGTACGCGGCGAGCTGGTACGCCGAGGGGACGGAGGTCGCGCCGGCGCGGGCGTACGTGGCGCCGCCGCTCGACGGCGTGTGGGCGACGGCGCCGTATCTCCACAACGGCTCGGTGCCGACGCTCGCGGCGCTCCTCGACTCGTCGCGGCGGCCGACGTACTGGCGGCGCGACTTCGGGGACACGACCTACGACCACGCCGCGGTCGGCTGGCCGTACACGGTCGAGAGCGGGCCCGTCGACGTGAGCACCTACGACACGACGCAGCTCGGTTACGGCAACGGCGGGCACACGTTCGGCGACGCGCTGAGCGCGGACGACCGGCGGGCGCTCCTCGAGTACCTGAAGACGCTCTGAGTGATTTACGGCGCGCAAGCAGCTGGAGCCGTCCAGCAGGACGGCGACGGCGAGCTCGATCTCGGCCCGGCCCACTACGTCGGGGGCGGGCTCCTGCTCGCCGGTGCCGTCGCCATGCTCGCTGCGCTCGCGTACTCGAGCAGCGATCAGGACGCGCGTCGGACCGCGTTCATGACCTACGACGAGGGGCTCCGGCAGCGGCTCGACCTCTGCGTGCGCGACCGCGAGCTCGACGGCTGCACGCCCGAGGAGGCCCCGCGTTCGAACGGTTGGAACGAGCGTTCAGTTTTTGTGAAGATCGGCCGGGAACGGGCTTGGCAGGCTCATCGGCCGCGTGTCATCATCACGTGATGAGTCGACTAACGCCCACAGTCATCGGCCGTCACGGCCTCGCTGTCGCGCTCGTCGCGACGCTCGCCACCCCCGCCTGCCACGGGCACGTGCAGCTGCGCGCGCCGCTGAAGCAGGCGCCGGTCGAGATCCGGCTCGACGCGTACGAGAAGCTCCGGCCGCTCGGTTATCGGCAGACCACGACCACGACCTACCGCGGGTTCACGAAGGTCTCGGAGAGCACGACGCTCGACTTCCTGCAGCTCTCGAACGGCGTGCGGGTCTACCACACCGACGATCTCCTGCCCCTCCTCGAGCCCGGCTCCGGCGCGTACGTCGCCGCGCGGGACGCCGAGTCCGACGCCACGACCGCGTCGTGGCTCCTCTGGGGCGGCGCCGTCGTCGGCCTCGCCGGGACCGCGCTCTTCGCCTTCGGCCCCCACGACGAGCCCGCCGACGACGAGTTCGGCGGCCCCTCGTTCAGCACGACGAACTACGTCGGGCTCGGGATCGCGACCGTCGGGATCGGCGCGCTCGTGGCGTCCATCTTCGTCAGCAAGTCCGCCGCCGACGAGCGCCGCAGCGCCTTCATCTCCTACGACGACGGCCTCCGGCGCCACCTCGGGCTCTGCGTCCGCGACGGGGAGCTCGACGACTGCGCGCCGCCGAACCGGCCGTCGCGCGTGCCCTACTACCCCACGACGGACGGCGGCGGCTTCCGCCCCGCCGCCGACGCGCCGACCGCCGCCGCGCTCGCGCGCTGAGCGCGACGGCGCGCGGGGCGATCAGCTCGTTCAGAACTGCGCGTAGAGGCCGAGGCGCGGGCGCAGGCCGGCGGTCACGAAGAGGCCGTCGTCCGACGTCGCGCCCTGCTCGGTGCGACCCCAGCCCCCGGAGAGGAGCTCCACGGCGAACGAGAGCAGCACGTGCTCGCCGAGGGGCACCCGCGCCGCGACGTCGACCACGCCGCCGGCGCCGGCGGTCTCCGAGTCGTAGCAGGTGGCGCCGTCGGCCTCGGCGTCGCTCGAGGTGTAGCAGGCGGTCTGGCTCGCCTGGTAGCCGAACGCGCGAGCGCCCAGGTCGACGAGGACCGGGCCCGTCGTGAGGGTGTAGCGGGCGCCGACGCTCGCCGACCAGCTCGAGCTCGTGGAGTCGCCGCCGTCGTAGCCGCCGGTCGCGCCGAAGACGAGCCACCAGCGCTCGTCGAGGCGGCGCTGCACGTCGGCGCCGACCGACGTCCCGCCGAGGGCGCTGCCGAGGAGGCCGGCGCCCAGCCCCGCGAGCGAGCTGCCGATGACCTCGACGCCGAGGCGCCAGTCGCCGACGGGGACGGCGCCGCCTCCGTCGTCGGCGTGGGCGGGGCCGGCGAGCGCGGTGAGCGCGGCGGCGGTGGCGAGGGCGGTGGGCACGGTGAAGGTGAAGCGAGTGCGCATCGAGGGTCTCCTGTCACATCGGTGTTGCGCGGGCACTCGATGGAAACCTGAGACATCCCGATACGTTCCGGGATCGACGCGCTTTGCCAACTCGTCGGGGGTCGCGGCGCGCGGGCCGGCGACGCTGCCGATTTGTCGCGGCCCGGGCGGGCTCCGCGACGGGATGTCACCCGCCGCGGAGCCGGCGCGCCGCGGTCCGGTCAGAGGTTGTGAAGAAATACCCGGACCGAGCCGGCGCGCCGAGCCGCGAGCCGCCCAAGCTTATCTGATCGGCATTGGTGCTAGGGAGGAGCGGAGGCGCACCTCGAGGTGCGCCGAGCATCGACGACGACGGCAGGCGGTGAGGAGGCCGGCGGTGAAACGGCTCCAGCTGCTTGCGCGCCGTAATCAGAGGGTGTTGACACATTCGGACCGAGCCCGGCGACGCGTCGTGATTCCAGGTGGTTACGTGAGGAGGGAGCGTGCCCATAGGCACGTGACCGACGAGCGGAACCGCCTGAAATCACAAGAGCAAGCCAGGCGACGGGAGAATACTGAAACACCTTCTCAGTTGAAGGTCGCGGAGAACCCGAAGTTCGCGCCGAGGTAGGGGTCGACGGTGTCGCCGTCGTTGAACGGCACGCGGCAGAAGGTGAAGCCGGCCATGAACCCGAGGCCCCACCGCGGCCCGACCCAGAACTCCTTCCCGACCAGGAAGTGCATGGCGAAGCCGGGGTCGGACTTGTTGTCCTGCCCGTCCACCTTGAGGTTCGCGGCGCCGACGCCGAAGGTCGCCGACACGTAGAGGTTGATGGGCATGAAGTAGTAGGTGACGCCGACGCCGAGCGCGCCGAGCGAGAGCGTGGTGTCGTCGAGGTTGCCGAGCTTGTCGCCGTCCGCGCGGACCGCCGGCTCGAAGACGGCGTTGCCGAAGATCTCGCCGTGGATGGCGAGGTTCGTGCGCCCGAGGGAGTGGCCGAACGCGAAGCTCACGGAGGCGCCGAAGCCGCCGATGGTGAGGTCGCCGAGCACGGTGTTGTCCTCGGCGATGACCTCGTAGCCGAGCCCGAGCGTGCCGCGGAAGAGGAAGCCGTCGTGCTCCCACGGGTCGGCGTGGGCGGCGGTCGGGGACGACGCGAGCGCGGCGGCCGCGAGGACGAGCGTGAGCGAGAGGGCGAGACGACGCATGGCGAGCTCCGAGCGGAGGGTTGCGCGCCGCTCCGGTCGCGGCGCTCCCGCCCTCATAGCCCCTGGGAAGCGCGCGTCAAGCGCCGAGACGCGCTAGCGCGGTACGCAGGCGGTGGCGGTCGCGGCGGCCGCGCTGCTCGTCCCGATGAAGCGCGCGACCACGGCGGGCGCGGTCCCCTCGATGGCCTCGCAGCTCTCGTTCACGGCCGCGGACTTCGCGACGCAGCGGCCGGTGGCGCCGCCGTCGAGGGTCGTGCAGAAGGTCGGCGAGGCGCCGACCCGGTCGGGGCACGTCCCCTCGCAGGGGAGCGAGCAGAAACCGATCTCCTCGGCGGGGGTGCCGTCGGTCGGCGTGAAGCGGTGGCAGATCCCGCTCGACACCGCGCTCGAGAAGTTGCAGTCGTGGTCGGCCTCGCACGCGGCGCCGACGAAGCGCGCGGGGGGCGGCGTGGCGCCGTTCAGGCGCGGGAGATAGACCGCGTCGTCGACCTGGACGAAGGCGTAGCCGGCGTCCTCGAGGGCCGAGAGGATCCCGTCGAGGGCGGCCGCCGTGCTCGCGTGGATGTCGTGGAAGAGGATGACGCCGCCGTCCTTCGCGCGGAGCTGCGACATGACGTAGCCGAGGAGGTCGCTCCGGTAGGCGTCGGGCACGTAGCGGAAGGTGCGCGCCGGGCACGAGGCGCCGCCGGTCGTGGCGAAGCACCAGTCGGCGGAGTCGATGTGCCAGCCGACGACCGTGTAGCCGAGCCCCTTCACGTAGCTCATCCCCGAGCAGCTCGCGGAGCCGAACGGGAAGCGGAAGAAGCGCGGGGTCACGCCCGCGTCGCGGAGGACGGCGTCGGTCTTGCCGACCTCGCTCGCGAGCTTCGCGGCGCTCGCGTTCTTCAGATCGAGGTGGCTCTGGGAGTGGTTCGCGAGGATGTGTCCCTCGGCGACGATGCGCGCGAGGACGGCGCGCTCGGCCGGGCCCGTGACGCGGGAGCCGTTGATGAAGAACGTGGCCTTCACCCCGTGCTCGGCGAGCACGTCGAGGACGCGGGGCGTCGTCACCGCGTTCGGGCCGTCGTCGAAGGTGAGCGCGACGCGCTTGCCGAAGCCGCTCCGGTCCGGGACGACGACGCCCGAGCAGCCGCCGGAGTCCTCCTTGCCGAGGTCCGTCTGGGCGTAAGCCTCCTCGAAGGACGCGGAGACCTGGGCCGCGTCTGGCTCGGCGCCGTCGTCGGCGCAGGCGGCGACGGGCGCGAGGAGGAGGGCGAGGGCGAGGGAGAGGGCGCGGGCGGACATGGGGACCTCGTGGAGAGCGCGGCGCCGTCTATGCCTTCGCCACGGCGAAGTCAACGATCGGTCGCGCGCGGGGGTGAGCGCGGCGCCCGCGGCGGCCACGGCGCGGGTGCTCGACAAGGCCCCCCGGGCGAGGCACCGTCGTCGTCCATGGAGTCTCTCAGGATCATCGCCCTCGCCGTGGTCGTCGCGGTGTCCGTCGCGGCGTGCCCGGCGAGCGAGCCGCCACCGGCAGCGGCGCCGTCGCCGACGCCGCCGGAGGTCGCCGCGCCCGAGCCGTCCCCGACCGCGGCCGCTCCCGACCGCGCCCCGCGGAAGCGGCCGCCGCGGCCGCCGCGCCCGACGACGCCGGTCTCGAGCGGGGTCGTCGACCCGCCGCGGGCGCCGGATCTCGGCTTCGAGGGCTCACCGCCCGCCGTGGTGGAGCGCATGCTCGAGGTCGCCGAGGTCGGCCCGGACGACGTCGTCTACGATCTCGGGAGTGGTGATGGGCGCGTCGTCATCGCCGCCGCCCGCCGCGGCGCCCGCGCCGTCGGCGTGGAGATCGATCCGGAGCTCGTGCGCGCGTCGCGCGCCGCCGTGGCGGCCGCCGGCCTGGAGGACCGCGTGACCATCGCGCAGCGCGACATGTTCACCGTCGATCTCGCCGACGCGACCGTCGTCACGCTCTACCTGATCCCCGCCCTCAACGATCGCCTCCGCGGCCAGCTCTCGCGCTTGCCCGCGGGCGCGCGCGTCGTGGCGCACGACTTCGGCTTCTCCGAGCTGGCGCCCGCCGCGACCTTCGACGCGACGCCACCGTCGACGCCCGGCGCGCCGCCGCCGCGGCCCCACGCGATCCTCCTCTACCGCGCCCCGCTCCCGCCCGCGGGCGACTGACGCCCGACCGCGCGGGTCGGCCGGCCTGCGGCCACCTCGCGGGCCTCGACAACGGGCGCGCGGGCTGCGACGCTCCCGGGCATGGCGCCGTCTCTCCCCTCCGAGCTCGCCGTGCCGCTCGACGCGTGGCGCGCCGCGGCGGTCGCGCTCAACCTGCGCCCGAGCTATCGCGACGGGCGGCTCTCGTGGAGCGGGCGGCCCGCGGGGCACGACGTCGTCATCGAGGCGGAGCCCGCGGGGCTCGACCGCGCCTTCGTGAGCGTGACCGTGAAGAACGCGGCGATCAGCGACCGCATCGTCGTGGTGCCGCTGGGCCTCGCGCTGTCACGGGAGGGGCGCTTCCTGACGGGGGACGTCGAGCTCGACCGCGTGGTCGTCGTCATCGGCGACCGCCCCGAGGTCGCGGCGCCGTGGGACGCGGCGACGCGCAAGGTCGCGCGGCACCTCGTCGGGGCGCTCGGGCTCGTCGTCGGGGAGAGCACGGCGCGCCTCGGGCCGGCGGGGACGGCGCTCGCGACCGCGGAGGACGCGGTGCACGCGACGCTGCGCTCGCTGTTCGAGCTCGTCCGCGGGCTCGCGGCGCCGGGCGACGTGGGGGCGCGGCTCGAGAGGATCGCGGCGGAGGACACGTCGCTCGGCGTGCGGGCGCTCTATGGGCAGCTGCTCGCGGACGCGGCGCCGACGGGGGCGCTCGGGGAGGCGCGGGCGCGCGAGGTGATCGAGTCGGTCGACCGGCCGGCCTCGGAGGCGTTCGACACGCTGACGCGGGCGGCGCGCGAGTCGCCGACGGCGCAGATCCGCGAGGACGCCATCGTGAAGCTCCTGAACCTCTACCCGCTCGCGCGGGTGGAGCCGCTCCTGCTCTCGACGGAGACGCTCGGGGCGCGCGTGCGCGACGCGCTCATCGCGGCCATGCACCGCGAGAAGCCGCCGTTCAGCCCGGCGCCGCTTCTGCGCCTCGTGGCGACGACGCCGCTCGGGCCGGCGAGCCTGAAGGCGGCGGCGGAGGCGCTCGGGGCGTCGGAGGACGCGTCGGCGGCGGGGCGGCTCGCGGCGCTCTGCCAGCACCGGGAGGAGCTCGTGTGGCTCGCGGCGCTGGCGTCGCTCCTGCGGCTGCCGCTCACGCCGGAGCAGGCGCTGTCGCGGCTCGACGACGCGCGCCGGCCGGAGGTGTACGAGCGGCTCGCGGAGGTGATCCTCGCGACGCGGCCGCGCGGCGGGGCGGCGGTGCTCGAGGCGTTCCTCGCGCGCGCCGGGGGCGAGGTGAGCGAGCGGGTGTCGCGGGCGCGCGGGGCGCTCGTGATCCTGCAGACGAAGCCGGAGTCGCTGCTGGTGTCGGCGGCGGCGCTGACGCCGTCGGCGCCTGCGTCGCCGGCGGGTGAGGCGGACGAGGACGAGGCGAAGCCGTGGTCGGGCCGGGGCGGACAGGCGAAGGCGCCGCCGCCGACGGATCGGACGCTGCCGTCGATGCCGCCGATGATGGACGACGGGGACGACGCCGAGGACGACGGCGAGGAATGGGGAGGGAGCCATGGATGAGGCGGTCGACGCGGCGCTCCGGGGGGCGGTGCACGCCCTCGCGGCGCAGCGGGTGGATGACGCGGTGGCGGCGCTCGTGGGGCTCCTCGAGGGGGAGCTCGACGCGCAGTCGGAGATGCTCGCGTGTGGGCTCCTCGCGCCGGCGCTCGTGACGAAGGACCGGCTCGACGAGGCGCGGGTCTACGCGGGGCGCGCGGCGGAGCTCGCGGAGGCGCTCGGCGACGAGGACGGGCAGCGGCACTACGGGCGGCTCCTCGAGCAGCTCGCGGTGGCGGGGCTCGAGGACGAGGCGGTGGACCGCGCGTTCGACCGCGCGGGGGCGGCGCTCGAGCGGGGGGACAGCGCGGCGGCGGAGCTCGAGCTGATGACGCTCCTGACGGCGTCGGTGCGGCAGGGGCGGCCGGACGTGGAGGCGTCGGCGGCGGGGATGCTGGCGCAGGCGCTCTTGATGCGCGGGGACGCGGGGCGCGCGCGGGCGCACCTCGAGCGGGCGGCGGAGCTGGCGCGGGCGATGGGGGATCCGGGGGCGACGGCGCACTTCGAGGGGCTCCTCGCGCAGACGGCGACGGCGGGCGGGGCGGAGAAGTACCAGCGCGAGGCGGAGGCGACGCGGCGCGGCGACGACGCGATGCGCGCGGCGGGCGAGAAGATGTCGGCGAACGACTTCGCGGGCGCCGTGGTCCTCCTCGACGCGGCGGTCGCGGACGCGGTCGCGGCGGGCGTGAGGGAGAGCGAGGCGTCGCTCCGCGGGATGCTCTCGCAGGCGCTGCTCCTCGCGGAGGAGCGCCCGCGGGCGGCCGAGGAGGCGCGGAAGGCGAAGGCTATCGCGAAGGCGCTGGGCGCGCACGACGCGGCGGAGAGCTTCGCGCAGATCGAGAAGCTCGCGGTGGGCTTCATCGCGCCGAAGGCGGACGGTTAGCCCAGGTCGCCGCCGAGCGCCTCGAGGCGCCGTCGGAGCGGACCACCACTCGGGGCGTTGCTGGAGCGGACCACCACTCGGGGCGCCGTCGGAGCGGACCACGATTCGGGGCGCCGTCGGAGCGGACCACGGAGACACGGAGACACGGAGGGGGCACGGAGGGGAGGGAGCTGACGCCTGCGCTCTCTCCCTCCCTCTCCCTCCGTGTCTCCGTGTCTCCCGACCTGCGTTCGACAGGTCGCGACGCACCCGAGGTCACGAATCCGCGACGCGCCGCCGCGACGGCGCGCTCCTCAATACCAGCAGAACCAGCCCTTGCCGTGGTTGGTGACCTGCGTCTGCGTGTCCGTGTCGAAGCACACGCAGATGGCCACGCGGTTCGTGCTGCTGCTGCCGCTGCCGAAGTCCCAGAAGCCCGCCGCGATCGACCCGTTGTTGCAGCCCGTGTCCGCCCAGAAGCGCTTCTGGAGGTTGTTGTCGCGCACGGACGTCGACGCCGCCTGGGTCGTCACCGGCAGGACCGTGTTGTTGCTGACCGACAGCGTCCCCGAGATCGTCGTGATCTTCGTGCTGACATCCGTGCTCAGCACGTCCGCCCCGTCGCTGTAGTCCGACCCCGCCTCGAAGATGAAGTCGTTGTTCGGCGGGTCGTAGACCATCTGGATCCCCTGCCCGTTCGTGTCGTCCCCGAAGACGATCATCGCCCGCGAGCTGCTCTGCCCGATGAGCAGGTTCCCCCCGTCGATGGTCACCGCCTTCGTCGCCGGCGTGATCGTCAGGTCCCCCGCCACCTCGAGGTCCCCCTTCGCCGTCAGCGCCCCCGCCGCCGCCACCGCCGCGTCGTCCGCGTCGATCGTGAACAGGTCCGTCGCGTCGCTCAGGTCGTTCGCGTTCTCGAAGGAGAGCGCGTTGGTCCCCGAGTCGTAGACCATCTGCGCGAGCTTCGACGAGTCCCCGAACACCACCCCGCGCCGCCCCGACACCCCCGCGCCGATCGACAGGTGCCCCGTCGGCGACCGCATGAAGAGGTCGTCCTTCAGCGTCACGTCGCCGTACACCATCGCCTCCGCCGCCGTCCCCTGCCCGCCGACCGCCATGTCCACGCCCTGCGTCGACCGGATCGCGAACGGCAGCGTCGCGAGCAGCTGCTTCCCCGCGAGCGCCGTGTAGCTCCCGCCGCTGTGCCGCTTCACCTCGACCCCGATATACAGCGTCTCCGCGTCCGCGATCACCGACGCGAGCGACGTCGACGACCCGAGGAGCACGTTGAACGCCCCGTCGTCGTCCACCGCCACGCCGCTGTGCGTCTCCTGCCACATCGACGCCCCGCCGTCGTCGTAGAGCGTGAAGCGCAGGTCCACGTCGTCCGTGAACGGCACCCCCGCGAGCGAGAGCTTGCCGTCGTACGCGACCACGCAGTCGAGCGAGGCCGCGTCGTCGTCGAGGTTCGAGAGCGCCGGGCCGCCGATGAAGAAGGCCCCGCCGGTGAGAGCGCCGATGAGGGCGCCAAGGATGAGGTGGCGTCGTCCGTTCATGGGTCTCTCCTCACTGAAGGCAGTACCAGCCTTCGCCCTTCTCTTCGCTGTTGTTCATGCACACGCAGATCTGCGCCTGCGAGTTGCCGTCGTTCGTCCCGACCTTGATGGCCCCGTGCGTGCAGCTCGTGTCCGCCCCGAAGACCTTGTCCGCGCCGTTGCCCTCGAGCTCCTTCGACGAGGTGACCGTGAAGTAGCCCGTCTCGAGGTCGCCGTTCAGGTAGACCGCGTTCGGGAACGTCACGTCCTCGGTGTCGTAGTCCATGACGATGAGGTCGTCGCCGCCATCGAAGTCGAACTGGTTCTCGAGCTTCAGCTCGTTCGTGTCGGTGTAGTAGAGCCACTGCGCCCCCTGCGACGTCGACCCGTCGCCGAACGCGATCCCGCGCTGCCCCGCCGTCGTGTCCTCGAAGATGATCCCCTTCTTGGACCCGTTGATGTAGACGCGGTGCCCCGACTGGATCTCGAGGTCCCCGCCGCCGAGGCTCGTGTCCGTCTGGTACGTGAGCCCGCCCACCGTCAGGTTGCCCAGGAACGACGTCTGGAAGTCGTCCATGTCGACGCGGAGGAGGTCCGTCCCGTCGAAGAACTGGTAGCCCTTCTCGAAGACCAGCGCGTGGTCCGCGAGGTCGTAGGTGAGCTGGATCCCCTCGAGGCCGTTGCCGTCGCCCCACGAGATCCCCGTGACGCCGCTCGTCGGCCCCGAGCCGTCCGCGCCGAGCCCGAAGCGCACCTGCGACGAGCTGCTCGTCAGCCGCACGGCGCCCGTCACCGTGAGCGTCCCCGCGACGTCGAGCCCCTCACCGAGCGTCAGCGCGCGCGTCACGGCGAAGTCGTCCGCCGCCGCCGTCCACACCGCGTACGGGTTCCGCGTGAGGAGGTTGCAGCCGAGCCAGGAGTACGTCGTCGTCCCGGGGAGGCGGTACGCCGACTTCACGTAGAGCACCGGCTCCTCGATGAGGTCGTCGGTGAGCGCCGTGTACTGCCCGAGCAGCACCGTGAACTCGCCGCCCGTGACCTCGACCGTCCCGTGCCCCGTCGACGCCGAGCGCTCCTCGAGCCACACGTTCGTCGCGCAGCTCGCGTCCGAGTAGAGGCCGACGCGCACCTCGACGTCGCCCGTGAAGAGGGCGCCGTCGTACTTGAGCGTGCCGCGGTACGGCACGACCCGGTCGAGGTGCTCCGTCGAGCTGTCGCCGTCCGCCGCCGCCGCGAACGCCGAGATGACGTGCACGCCCGCGACCACCGCGAACGCGCCGAGCACGCCGCCGAGGAGGGTCAGGAGGTTCTTCCCGAGTGTCGTGTGTCGCATCGTCGTTCCCCCTACTCCCAGCAGTAGTAGCCGCGGCCGCCGGCGCTGCCGTCACCCGTCGAGAGCAGGCACACGCAGATCGCGGGCTGCCCGTTGTCGACCACGGCCGTGAGGCGCCCTTCCTGGCAGCCCGCCGACGCGATGTAGGTCTTGTCCGCGTCGTTGCCCTCGGCCTCGTAGTCCGACAGGTCCCCGAGCGCGACGGTCTTGAGCCGCAGCGTCCCGTTCAGGTAGAGGTCGCCGAAGCCGATGTCGACGCCCTTCGGGTTCGAGCCGAGGCCGCTGTTGACCCCGAAGATCGGGTGGACGCAGTTGGTGGTGCACACGCTCACCTTCCCGAGGCTCCCGTTGTAGCGCATCGTCATCTCCTTCCCGTCCGGGTCCTTCCACACGATGTCGTACGAGCCGCCCTCGCCCTTCCCGAGCACGACCGCGTCCTGCCCCTTGAGCACGAGGTCGTTCCCGTTCGGGACCGTGAAGTCCCCCTTCACGGTGAGGTTCCCCGCGACGTCGAGGCCGCCCGCGAGCGCCACCGCCCCCGTCGCGCTCGAGATCGACATCGCGTCGGTGTTGTCCTGCGCGTCGCTCCCGGTCTCCGCCACCCAGCTGTCGGAGTCCGCGCGGTACATGAGCTGCGCCCCCGGCCCGCCGGCCCCGTCGCCGAAGGTGAAGCCGTGCGCGCCGTCCGCGCGGTTCCCGTTGGCGTCGACGCCGAGGTAGAGCGCCGTCGCCGTCGTGAGCTTCAGGTCGGCGCCGACCTCGAGGTCGTCGTCGTCCGTCGCCGTGCCGCCCGAGAGCGTCACCGAGCCGACGCTCGTCGCGCTCCCGACCGTCAGCGACCCCGCGACGTCGAGGTTCGCCGACTGCGACGCGATGATCGCGTACGCGGCCGTCTCGAGCCGGCGCTGCCCGAAGAGCGCCTCGTAGCCGCCCGTCGACTTCTGCACCTCGACGCCGACGTAGACCTCCTCGGCGTCCTTCGTGACGTCCGCGATCCCGCCCGTGTACTTCCCGAGCAGCACCGAGAATCGCCCTTTCCGCACCTTCACGGACGAGCGCCCGCCGGCGCCGTCCCAGGTCTCGGACCAGCCGAGCGACGAGCCGGTCTCGTCGTACAGCTTGAAGCGCATCTTGATGTCGCCGGAGTAGGCGCTGCCGTCCTGTTCGAGGCGCCCGTTGAAGGGGATCACCTGCGTCAGGTGGTCGGTCGTGTCCATGTTGTCCGCCGACGCCATCGTCCGCGCCGCGTCGAGCGCCACGTACGCGAGCAGCGCGCCGACGACGCCGCCGACGGCGCCCAGGAGCTGGAGCCTCATCGCGTCACCTCCACCGAGGTCCGGTTCGTGATGTGAATGCCGTTCATTTTCGTTTCCTGGCGCGTCATCGCAGCGACCACCCGCTCTCGCAACCCGCCGCACCACAGCTCTGCGAGCGCGCGCGGGGCGCCACGGGGATCTGCCCCTCGAGCACCCAGGTGTCGCCGGTCGCGGAGTCGGTGGCCGTGAACACCGGGCCCTCCGTGCTGCTCACGTCGTCCGGCTGGAAGCCGGTCGTCGCCGTGTCCGCGCAGAGCCACCAGCCGCTCCGCGGCGCGATGCTGTAGTCGGCGCTCACGATGGCGCCGTCCGACGCGCCGCAGCCGACGTCGCATTGGAGGCCGCCGAAGTTCGTCGAGCACCCGCACGCGAGCTCGCCGAACTTGGTGATCTGCCCGTCCCCGACCGTGCCCTGGACGCCGCCCGCCGGCGCCGCCTCGTAGCCGGGGCAGAGCTGCGGCCAGATCTCCCACTCGTCGATGCAGCCCAAGCTGTAGGTCATCTCGTCGGCGCCGTCCGTGTCGCTCGTGTAGCGCCGCGCGACCATCCCCACGTCGCCAGCCGACGCCTGCACCCGAGCGCACGCGAGCACCGGCGACGCCGGGTTCGTCGTGGTCGCCGCCGTGCTGCTCTGCGCGCACGCGCTCCCCGCGCAGTCCGTGGCGCAGGTGTTGTCGCCCGACGGGCACGCCACGTAGCAGTCGTTGAACGCCCACTTGCCGGCGAGCGCCGCGCTCTTGTCGTAGACCTCGCCCGTCCCGATCTCGTAGGGCTGGTCCACGTCGGCGGTCGCGACCACCGCCCCGCACATGAACTGGCTGTGGTGGCTCATCCCGCGCCACACGCCGTCCGACGGCGGCAGCGCCACCTCGCAGAGGCCGTGCGCCGGGACGTCCGCGCCGTCGGGCACCTCGTCGGTCAGCGCCGGCGGCGGGTCGCACGTCCCCGACGCCGCTGCGCACGACCAGGCCGCGAGGTCGTAGCCGGGCTCGGGGTCGTCGGCGTCGTAGCCGCCGCGGCGGTTGCGCGCGCACTGCTTCCAGTAGGTGCTGCCGCCGGACTCGTCGTAGCCGAGCGCGAAGCTCGCGTCGCAGCGCGAGCGCTCGGCGATGACGAGCGTGCCGGCGTCCTCGCCGGGGCGGTCCTCCCAGGTCACCTTGTGGAGCTCACCGAACACGCCGAAGGGGAGCAGCGCCGCCTCGACGTCGGAGAGCGTGATCCCGCTCGGGACGGTCATCCCCGCGGTCTCCTCGATGTCCTTGATGCCGTTCGCGTTGTAGTCGGCGCGGTCCGTGACACACCACTTCGTCACGGGGTTGGCCTCCTCGGGGCGGAGCTGCCGCCCGACGCCGCCGCGCAGGTAGCCCGGGAACGACACGGCGTTCTCCGACATCGCCGCGGCCGAGTCGATCTCGGCGTCCTCGTAGAGGCCGACGATCTGCGCCGCCGTGCAGCTCCCGAGCGCCGCCGCGACCGGCCCCTCCGCGCAGAGGAGCACCTCGTAGCGCTGCTTGTACTCGTTCTGGAGGGTCACGCTCGAGATGGTCCGGAGATCGCAGCGCGCGTTCTGCCGGACGGCCTCGTCCGGGTGCTCGATGAAGGGCTCCGCGCTCGCGCGGACCCAGCCGTCACCGTCCTGATCGCAGGGCTGCGGCAACGAAGAGAGCGTGGTGTCGAAGTAGTAGCCGTCCTCGGTCTCGCAGAGGCAGGCGTTGTTCGTGCGCGTCGCGTACCACCAGCGGCCCGTCTGCCCCTCGTTGACGCACTGCGTCGCCGCGTCGCCGCAGCTCTTGCACGCGCCCGTCGTGTCGAGCGCCTGGTTGTCGCCGCACGTCGACGACACGCAGCTCGCGTCGACCCCGGGCGTCTCGGAGACGACGCAGTACTGGCCGGCGTCGCAGGCGAGGTCCGAGCAGGTCAGCGCGTCGCGGCACGCGGCCGCCGTGTTGCCGGGGTCCGTGTCGATGAGGCCCGGCTTGCAGTCGCCGCACGCCGCGAACGCGCTCGTCTCGTCGCACTCCCGCCCGAGCGAGGCGCAGCCGAGGTCGGCGCAGTTGCCGTAGAGCTGGCAGAGGCCGGTCGCCGGGTTCACGCCGTAGCCGCTCTCGCACCCGCCGCACGCGGCCGGCATGGCGCCCTCGCAGACGCGGTGGAGGGCCTGGCAGTCGGCGAGGATGCTGTTGTCGTCGCTCGCGAGGCAGTTCGTCTGGTCGGAGGGCACGCAGGCGCCGTCGTCCTCGACGTACAGGCCGTCGCAGGCGCCGCAGACGGCGTCCGTCTCGGGGGTGGCCTCGCAGGTCCGGTGCTGCGCCGCGCAGGTCGCGAGGATGTCCGGGCACGTGACGACGGCGCGGCACTGCGCGGGCGTGGTCGACGTGTCCTCGAGGTAGCCCGAGAGGCAGTCCCCGCAGTGCGCGTCGACGGTCGAGGTCTTCT
Source organism: Deltaproteobacteria bacterium (assembly GCA_020632715.1). Lineage (GTDB taxonomy): Bacteria > Myxococcota_A > UBA9042 > PHBI01 > PHBI01 > JACKFA01. The sequence goes on along the minus strand of JACKFA010000005.1, from coordinate 367,307 downwards.
CGACGCAGGCGCGGTTCCCCAGGGCGCAGGCGTCGGCGATGCTGTTCGGGTCGCCGTCGAGGCAGTTCGCGTTCGACGCCTCGTCGCACTGCTGGGTCGTCTCGTTCCAGTGGTAGCCGCCCGCGCACGCCGCGAGGCAGCGCGCGTCGACGCCGACGGCGTCCTCGGTGCAGAGCTGGTTCGCCGCGCACCCGGCGGTCTCGCAGGTGAGCTCCTCGCGGCAGGTCTCGGAGCCGGCGTCGCCGTCGCAGAGGAGGCCGTTCGAGCAGCCGTCGGCGGCGGGGTCGCACGAGCAGCCGACGGCGTCGGCGGCGCAGGTGTAGCACATGTTGTCGTCGTGGCAGCCGAGGCCGTCGTCGCAGGTGTCGTCGCTCGCGCAGGGGCAGCCGACCGTGCCCTCGTCGCAGGTCTCGGCGGCGCACACGTCGTTCATGCAGACGAGGCCGTCGCCGCAGGCGGGATCGGTCTCGGCGCAGGGGCAGCCGGCCTCGCCCGCGGGGCAGACCTCGCAGACGCCGCTCGCGCAGCGCCCGCCTGCGTCACAGACGTCGCCCGCCTGGCACGCGCAGTCGATGGCGCCGGCCTCGCAGTCGAGGCAGGTCCCCGCGGTGCAGGTGCCGCTCGTGCAGGCGTCGCCCTCGAGGCAGGGGCAGTCGAGCTCGCCGTCGCAGAGCTCGCAGCGCCCGGCGTCCGAGCAGCGCGCGGTGTCGCCGTAGTCGGCGGCGCAGTCGGCCGTCGTCTCGCACGCGACGCACTGCGACGCGACGCAGACGGTGCCCTCGTAGCCGGCCTCGGCGTTGCAGCCGGTGGTGCTCAGGCAGGTGGGGCCGTCGTAGGTGTCGGGGCTGCCGGTCTTCGTGTCGTCGCCGCAGGCGCCGAGCGCGGCGAGCGCCGCGAGGCACAGGGCCGCGCGTAGGCCGTATCGAAGGGTGGTCATCCGAGCTTCTCCACAGGTAGTTCTCGGTCGGTGTCGATCAGTTGCCGGTCGCGCCGCGTGGCCGCCCGAAGGTCATCGGGCGTCTTGGTGGTGGCGACGTAGGGGCGGGGCCCTCGTGGCCGCCCGGAATGACGGAGATGTCCCGCGGGCGGCCACGCGGGCCGCCCCTACGAACAGCCGTAGCCAGGTGGAGCCACCGGGCGGCACATCCAGGCGCCCTGGAGCGAGCGCGTTCAAAATGTCGTGAAGTCCGTGTAGTACACGAAGATCTTGATGTCTGTCAGCGTGGACAGGTCGATGTCCTTGTTCACCGGCTCGTCGCGCTGGTTGATGACGAGCTCCCAGGCGGTGTTCGCGTACGGCCGGTCGCGGAAGCGGTAGCTCTTGTAGACGGAGCTGTCGAAGACGTTCTTGTTGCCCTGGAAGTACACGTCGACGACGGCCGTGCGCGGGTCGAAGCGGTAGAAGAGCTTGTCGTCCTCGACCCCGCGGACGGTCGCCGTGCCGAGCTGGCGGATGTAGACGCGGCCGATGTCGTCCTCGCCCCAGTCGCTCACGTTCATGTCGACCTCGATGTACGAGATCTTGTGGTTGCGCGTGAGCGGCGAGAGCTGGTCGGTCGCCGTCGAGAACGGGAACGTCAGGTACCCGTTCGAGTCGAGGTTCGCCGGGTCGGACAGCGCCTCGCGCAGCATCGTCGTGCGGTCGCCGCTCGGGATGGTCGTGCCGTCGTCGTAGGTCGTCGGGATCGCGAGGATGTCGTTCTTGAGCGAGATCATCTGCACGCGCAGGTCCGGCTCGCCGTAGGCCTCCTCGAACTCCGCGAACGCGTTCTCGAGCCCGATCAGGTAGTTCTCGAGGTTGTAGTCGCCCGAGCTCACCATGCGGATGAGGTAGAGCTGGTCGCGCGCCGCGTACGACTGGCTCGTGTAGTACTCGAACACGCGCGTCGCCCGGTACACCTGCTGGAGGGCGTCGTCGAACGCGAAGTCGGCGTTGATGATGGCGTCGTTCTTGTAGATCCGCACGTTGGGATCGTTGCGCGCCGCCTCCACGTTGATGGTCATCTGCTCGACCTCCTCCTGCTCGAGCTGGAGGCGCGTCGCCTGGTTGTGCAGGCGCTCGATCTCGGCGAGCGCGAGCTGCATCGAGTACTGCGCGCGCAGCGACTCGAGCTGCGTCTCGGAGAGGCTGAGCATCATGTCCTTCACGCGCGCGCTCGAGTCGATCTGGATCGCGTCGCACTGCTTCTCGGTCTGCCAGTAGGCCGTCGCCCCCTGGATCTGCGCGATGCTCGTCTGCGCCTTGTTGATCTTCACCTGGAGGAGGGCCTGGACCTCCTCGTTGTAGAGCATCGCGACCCCGAAGATCCCGCGCGCCACGCCGCTGAAGACGCAGTCCCCGCCGGACGCCGTGCCGACGATCACCGAGCACTTCGTGAGCTCAGCGATCGTCTGCGCCGCCTGGAACGCGCGCTGCGCCGTGGTCTGGATGAGCTGGCTCTCGCGGATCGTGTTCTCGAGCGTGAGCACGTCCGAGTCGAACTCCGGGTAGTCGTCCGGCACGTCGTCGCAGTGCTGGCCGACCTGGCTGCACGCGACGAACGCCGCGAGCCCGTCGATGAGCCCGCACTGCGCGGCGACGCGGTCCCTCTCGTTCTGGATGGACTGCAGCGTGTTCCCGAAGCGCGTCGTGTAGAGCTGGAGGTCCACCGCCACGCTGTCGACCTGCACCATCGCGCTGTAGAGCGCGCCGTTGCCGACGAAGCCGCACGGGTCGCCGAGCACGGCGAGGCGCGAGTCGAGGTAGGCGTACTTCTTGATGGCCGGGTAGATCCGCCCGTCGCTCGCCTGGAACGTGCCGCAGATGTCGCCGAGCTGCGACTCGTAGGTCGTCCGGATGCGCGTCAGCTCCGACTGGAACGAGGCCGCGTCGGTGTCGTAGCTCCGGTCCTGGGCGATCGCGGTCTCCTCGCGCACCTTCGCGAGGGACACGCGCTCCTTCGCGCGGTTCAGGAGCTTCTGGAAGGCGTTGTCCTCCGAGAAGTTCACCGAGTTCAGCGTCGGGAAGGGGATGTAGTCGGGGTCGAGCCCGAAGACCTGCGTGTCGTCGCTGATGGAGCTGTAGACGTTGCGCATGTCGAGCATCGCCATGCGGTAGCGGCGCTGCCCGTCCTGCAGGACCTGCTCGATCTGCGGCCGGTCGCTCGCCTGGAAGGAGTCGCGGATCCGCTGCATGAGCCGCCCGATGGCGATCGACTCGAGGTAGGTCGCCGTGTAGGCGCGCTCGATGACGCGCCGCGCGAGCTCCGGCTCGCCGAAGCCCTGGTAGCGCTCGGCGATCTGGCTCCACGCGCGCGACTTCTGCGTCGACGCGCGCAGGAGGCGCTCGAAGTAGCTCGTGACCGTCTCCGGCGAGACGAAGGTCCTCCGGTGGTTCGCGCTCGGGTCCGCCTGCTCGGCGAGGTCCTCGGTCACGGCGAGCCACATGAGCTTGCTCTGGCCGTAGAAGCGGTCGAGCGCCTCCTGGTAGTACTCGACGGCCTGATGGAGGAGGTACATCTCGTTGCCGGCGATGCCGGAGAGGTTGATGCCGCCGTCCTCGAAGAGCTCGCCCTCGAAGCTCCGCTCGGTGTTGCCGGCGAGATCGAAGCGCGACGCGTAGGACTGCGTGTACGACTCGTCGCCCATCATGATGAGGAGCTCCGAGAAGAGGCGCTCGAAGCCGTGGTAGTTGGTGCAGCGGTTCGGGTCGTCGTCGATGCAGTTCTGCTCGTAGCTGAAATCGAACTCGAGGAAGTCCTCGAGCTGCGCCACGGCCGCGATGCTCGACGAGTCGCTCTTGGTCTGGAGCGCCGGGTAGAGGGCGTCGTCGTTCCAGATGGAGAGGAGGCAGTCCACGCGGTCGGCGAGGTCCTCGATGGCGTCCGGGTCGTAGCAGTAGGGGATCTGGTCGGAGTTCGGGACGCAGATGTCCGGCGCGAAGCCGACCGACGTGCCGCTCCGGTTCTGGAAGCGGATCCGGTAGCGGAAGGCGTCGTTCAGCGCCGCGCGGAACGGCGTGAAGAGGGCCTCGGGCTGCGCCGCCTGGTAGAAGGTCTTGCCGTCGCGGAGGTCGTAGCGGTTCAGGTCGCAGTAGGCGCCGCCGTTGTCGCACTTGTAGCTGGGATCGACGTTGATGAGGGGCTGCGCCGCGCCGAGCCAGTAGTTGAGCGTGTCCTGGCACGAGCGATCCGTCTGGCAGCTGTGCTGCGCGATCTCCTCCTGGCTGAGCTTGCTGCTGTCGACCGTGAAGAAGACGACGCGGCTCCCCGACGGGCAGGCCTCGCGCACGTCGTCGTCGTCGGTGTAGCGCTCGCCGCAGTCCGAGAGGTCCGCGCCGAGCGCGCACTGCGAGCTCGTCGAGTTCGGGCCGCCGTCCTCGCACGCGCCGTCGAAGGCGAGGGCGCAGTTGTTCGTGTTGCCCGCGCCGAGCGAGATCCCGTGCTGCGTCTCGTTGAAGGGCCCGCCGTCGAAGCGCCCCGTGTCCTCGCAGAAGTAGTGCACCTGCTCGGCCGTGCTCGTGGTGATCGGGTCGAGGCTCGCCGTCGACGGCACGCCGTCGATGAGCGTCGAGATGACCTTCGGCGCGTTGTTCGCGGTGAGCGCGACGTTCTTCCCGAGGATCTCCTCGAGGAGGTCGGCGGAGCACTGCACCCCGAGGATCCCGTCCGGATCGGTGCGCGTGTCCTCGACCGCCGAGCCCTCGTAGTCGTTGGGCGTGCCGTCGCGGTCGTCGTCCTCCGTGTCGAGGTCGACCGGCTTCTTCTCGAGCACGAGGTAGCCGTACGCGCGGATCCCGCTCGTGTCGCCCTCGTCGAGGAAGGAGTCCATGATCTCCTGGAACACGATGACCATGGTCGACTGGTTGACCAGCACGCCGTCGAGGAGCGTCAGCGTGCGGTGGCGCGTGCGCCCGTCGGGGATCGGGTTCGACGCCGCGAGCGAGAGGTTGTCGACGAGCGCGAGGTCCGGGTCGACGGCCTCCGTGGTGTCGACCGGGAGCACGCCGTCGCGGCACTCGTAGCGGTAGAGGAGGCCGGTCTCGTCGTCGGAGTAGGTGTCGCGGTCGAAGCCCGGGATGAGCCAGGGGATCGCGAACTGCACGTAGCCGTCGCCGGCGCGCGCGGCGCAGGTCGTGTCGGTGTCGGTCGTGCGGTAGCGCCCGCCCACGTCGATCTGCGCGGAGAACGTGGCGATGCGGGAGAGGCACACGCCGTCCTGGTCGGTCACGTCGCAGTTGTCGGGGCTCGACTCGAACACGAGCTCGACCGCCGGGTCGCCGGCGTAGTGGAGCGTCCCCGAGCTCTCGATGCGGCCGCGGAGCGTCCCGGGGGCCGTGAACGGGTCGGGCTGGAAGAGGTTCATCGCGAACGGGAGCTCGGTCACGCCCGACGGGATCGGGTTCAGCGAGGTGTCCGAGGAGTAGTCGCCCACGCCGCTCGACGAGCCGTCGTAGAAGTAGCAGGCGTCGAAGAGGCAGTCCGACGCCTCCGACGCGTTCTCCCACGAGCCCGTCTCGGTGCCGGTCATGACCGCCTGCATCTCGTCCCAGGTCAGGTCGCCGCGCCGGAAGGCCGACCAGCGCTGCATGAAGGCGTTCCGGATCTTCCCCTGGAGCTGCGTGTTCGTGCGGTCCGCGGCCCACGCGGCGAGGTTCTCGTCGTTGAAGAAGTTGTAGTAGTACGCTGTACCACGCCACTGCCCGTCGGGCCGCTCGGCGTACGTGAGGGTGACCGTGTCGGGGCCGTTGTCCGTGATGACCTGGAGCGTGCCCGTCCAGCTGACGGCCGAGGCGCCGCCGGCGTTCGCGACGCGGATGGTCGCCTTCCCGTGGGCCTCGACGAGCACCGACAGCTCCTGCGTCGCGACCGGCTCGTCGCCGTTCGCGGCCATCTGGAGCCAGTAGAGCGGGCAGTCGGACGCCGGGTCGCAGGCGTCGTCGTCGTCGTAGTCGGTCAGCGACTCGCTCGTGCCGTCGTCGAAGCGCGCGAGGTGCTCGTACTTCCGCACGCGCACGGTCGTGAAGGCGTCGCTGTCGTTCTCGACCGTGAACGTGACCGAGGTCGTCACGTTCGACAGGTCGAACGCCTTCGGGCTCACGACGACGCCGCCGAGGACCTCGGTCTGCTTCTCCATCCCGTCGGGGCGCGGCGTCTCGGCGAGGCAGTGCCCGGTCGAGCCGTCGCCCTGGATGTCGCAGTAGGTGTCGCCGGTGCAGTTCGACTGGTCGGTCCCGGTGCAGGTCTTGCGGCAGACCTTCATGAAGCACTCGGCGCCGTTCAGGCAGTCGCCGTCGGTCTCGCAGTTCGACACGCAGCGGCCGTTCATGCACGCCTGGTAGTCGTAGCAGTCGTAGTCGTGGCTGCAGGTCGGGATCTCGGCGTCCGCGGCGAGGCAGCTCCCCTCGCGGCAGACGAGGTCGTCGACGCAGCCCTCCATGAGCCCCTCGGAGTCGCACGCGCGCCACGTGCTCCCGTCGAGGAAGCCCTTCTTGCACGGCGTGTAGCAGGTCGGGTCGTCGGGGACCGTGCCCGTGACCTCGCTCGCCGAGAGGCACTGGCCGTTCGCGCAGGTGCTGCCGCCGACGCACTTGTCGGCGTCCGTGCACTGGCACCCCGCGACCCCGAGGAGGCACGGCGTGCAGAGCCCGGACACGCACTGGTTGCCGCGCTCGCACGTGCCGTCGCTGTTGCAGGGGCCGCCCGAGTAGCCCGTCGCGTCCACGCAGACGGCGTTGTCGCGGCACGTGAGCGTCGGCGAGCAGAGCCCGTTCTGGCAGGGGCAGTTGAGGCTCCCCGCGATGCAGTCGTCGCTGACACAGTAGCCGCCCTCGCAGGTCGCGCCCTCGACGCACGTGAGGCCGCCGATGCAGGTGCAGCCTGCGTCGCCGGGGCTGCACGACGTCGCGACGCACATGCTGTCCTGGCAGGCGAGCTCTTCGCCGCGCGCGTTGATGCCGCAGCGGTCGCCCGTCCCGCAGGGGCAGCCCTCCTGGCCGGCCGTGCAGACGGCCGCCGGGGACTTGCACTGGTCGCTCGCGCCGTCGCACACGAGGCCCGTGTCGCAGGTGCCGTTGGACTGGCAGTAGCAGTCCTCCGCGCCGATGTCGCAGCCCGGCGCGATGCACATGTCGTTCACGCAGGCGAGGTCGGACCCGCCGGGGCAGGCGTTGTCGACGCAGCCGCAGAGGGCCGTGCCCTTGGTGCAGCTGCTACCGCCGTCGTCGCCGCACGCCGGGACGGCGAGGAGGGCGAGGAGGGCGAGGATCGAGAGGAGGCTGGCTCTCATGAGCGGGGTCTCCGGGGGCTTCCGCCGGGGCGGGTTCGCGGGATGTCGATGGGGCGGCGCACACGGCGCCGCTGCCGGCTAGCGCAAGGAGCGTGCCACCGCCTGGGTGGCCTGGATGGCCGTCGGGCCGACGCGACACCGCCCGCCGCTGTCCGGGACAGGGCGGGCGGGTGTCCGGGTGGCGCGACCGACCCCGGGAGCGAGCCCCCGGGGTCGGCCGAGCGCGGCGGGGGCTACTCCTTCCCGCCACCACCCTGCGGACGCGGCGGCGGCTTCGGGGCGCCCCGCTTCACCTGGTTCCGCGGCGGCGGGGCGGGCTTCCCGCTCCGGTTCCGCGTCTGGACGACCTTGTCACGCGGCGGCGCCTTCGGGATGACGCGCGGGCCGTTGCCCTTCGGGGGCGGCTTCACGTTGTTCATCTCGCTCACGATGTCGTCGATGACGGTGTCCTCGAGGATGAGCCCCGTCTGCAGCTGCTGCACGAACGAGCTCTTCCCGGTTCCCTTCGACACGAGCGACTGCGGCGCTCGCAGCGGCTGGTCCATCATCTCGAGCGGGCGGAAGCCGGACGAGCGCTGCTGCGTGCCGCTCTTCGGCGCGGAGTAGGACTCGTCGGCGCCCGCCACGTCGCGGAGGAGGTTGATCTCGTTGGTCTCCTTGGTCTGGTTGCCGCTGTCGACGGCGCGCTCGACGCCCTCGGAGATGATGGTGTCGAGGTTCAGGTGGACGAAGCTGAACACCTGGTCGAGCGTGGTGATCCCGTCGACGGTCACCTCGTTGATGGCGGTGATCGCGTTGACGGTCTCGCGCTTCGAGGGCTGGTAGCCGGCGCCGATGGACGCGGCGAACAGCGGGAGCACGCTGCGCACCATCTGCCACTGGTAGTCCGAGAGGCGGTTCATGCCGGTCTCGTCCTGGCCCTCGACGGGGTTGTTCTGGATGTAGCTGTACCCGCCGAACGCCTCCCACGGGCCCTCCGAGAACTCGTCCTCCGAGTCGATGGTCTCGTACTTCGGGTCGACCGCGTTCCAGCGCGCGAGGAGCGGGTCGTACTGGCGCTGCCCGATGTGCACCAGGCCGCTCGCCGGGTCCGTCCGCTTGTCGGTGAAGCCGAACGGCTCGGCCGCGTTCGTCGACGACCAGCGCGGGAGGCCGAACGGGTAGCGGAGGCTGCGCTCGACGACGGCGCCGTCCTCGTCGGTCACGGCGACGACGGTGTCGACGTGGTTGCGGAGGAGCCAGGTCGTGCGCTCACCCCAGTCGATGAGGCTCAGCGCCGCGCTCGCCGAGAGCAGCTCGTCGGCCGAAGACGGCGTCGGCGCGCCGCTCGCGAGCGTGATGAAGCCCTTGTCGGCGGCGTAGGCGATCCAGGCGTCCGCGGCGTCGATGCGGTCGTCGCCCGCGACGGTGACGCTGTCGCCGCCGTCCGTGACCGGCGCCACGTCGGAGAGCACGAGCACGGCGGTGTCCGCGTAGTCGTGGCGCGCGACGCTCTGGTCGCCGAGCTTCACGTAGAACGTGCCGACGCCGTCGTTGATCTCGAAGCTGTCCGACAGGAACCACGTCGTGACGTCGTCCGAGCGCGACCAGACGCGCTCGGAGCCGTCGCCGTAGACGTGCTGCGCGACGGTGTCCTCGCCCTCCATGACCGTCGCGAGGCGCCCGTAGCCGTCCCACTCGAAGGCCTGCTCGCCGCGCGCGATGACGTTCCCCGCGGCGTCGTAGTCGATCATCGTCTCGCCGACCTGCGTGACCGCGTGCGGCTTCGTGGCGCTCAGCGTGCGCGTGCCGTCGTCGAGCGGGCTCGCGCCCGTCGACTCGCGCGTCGTCAGGTTGTCGATGGCGTCGTAGCCGTAGGTGAGGATGTCCTCGTCGTCCTTCCCGAGGTCGAGGTCGGCCTCGACGAGGCGGCCGTACGCGTCGTAGGTGTACGCGGCGTTCTGGCTCGGCCCGGTGACCGGGGCGGCCTCGTCCGCGACCTCGACGATGCGGCCCTGGATGTCGCGGGTGAACGCGAGCCCGGCGACGATCCCGTTCGACGCGTCCTTCACGTGCCAGCCCGTGATGCGGCGGCGGTGGTCGAAGTCCTGGCTCACCGTGACGCCGTTCGCGAAGGTGACCCCGGACACGTCGGTGCGCGCGTCCGTCGTGATGCTGTCGACGAAGCCCGGGATGGCCGTGACGTGGTCGCCGTCGTCGAGGGTGTAGGTCACCGAGAAGCCGCCCGGGAGCTTGTTCTGGATGAGGCGGTCCGCGTTGTCGTAGACGTTCTCGATCGTGAGCGTGCGGCCCGCGACCTCGCGGGAGACGTGCGTCACGCGGCCGCGCATGTCGAAGCCGTGCCACTCGGTGGCCTCACCGGCGGGCGTCGGGTAGCGCACCGCGACCACCTGGTTCGCGGTGAGCTCGCAGCCGGCGGGGCAGCCGTCGGCGAGGTCCCACTGGTAGCTCACCTCGGTCCCCTCGCGGTCGCCGTCGACCCAGCGCGAGAGGATCCGCCCGACGCCGTCGTACTCGAAGCGCGTCGTCACGCCGCGGGCGTCCGTGCGGCTCGTCATGTTGCCGAGGTCGTCGTAGGTGTAGTCGATGGTGCCGCGGTCGGGGTCGACGACCTTCGTCACGTGGCCGAGCACGTCGTAGGTCTGCGTGTGCTTGTTGCCGTGCGGGTCGATGACGTCCTGCGGGTAGCCCTGCCCGTCGAAGGTCAGGTGCCACCACTCGGGCTCGGCGCCGGCGCTCGGCACGCGGCCGATCGCCACCACGCGCGCCCGCCCGTCGACCTTCGTGACCTGCGGCGTGTCGTAGTTCGCGTTCGTCGCGTCCTCGTCCTCGATCTCGTAGTCGACCGTGTAGAGCGGCCAGTACTCGACGTGCCCGGAGACGAACCCGCCCTGGCCGTCGGGGTACTCGGTCTTCGTCGGGCGCGAGAGCGCGTCGTAGAAGGTCTTCGTGTAGAGCGTGCCGGCGGGCGGCGCGTCGTCGCAGCCGTCGTTGTCCGAGACGTAGGGCTGGTACTGGCGGCGCGTGTTGTCGCCGCCCGACGCGAAGACCGTGTAGCCGTCGACCTGCCAGGTGTCGTCGTCGTTCTTGGTCTTCTTCTGGTAGATCCGGCCGCGGCCGTCGACGCACGTCACGCGCACGACGTCCTGCGCGCCGCCGACCTGGCTCCGCGTCTTCGTCACGATGCGGCTCGGGCTCCCGAGCTCGTAGCTGTGCTCGACCGTCGGCGAGGCGCCCGTGTCACCGCCCGAGTACACGACCGACTTCGGCCGGCCGAACGCGTCGTACGAGTAGGACGTCGTGTTGAGCGCCGTGACGGCCGCGCCGTCCTGGTAGACGGTCCAGTCGTTCAGGACCGCGACCTGGTCCCAGGTCGAGTCGTAGTTGTACGCGCGCTTCAGCGTGTAGGGCTCGCCGTCCGCGTCGGTGAGGTGCAGCTCCGTCGCGACGAGGCGCTGCCCGTCGTCCGAGTAGGTGAGCGTCGTGCGGTGCGTGTCGCCGCCGACGACCCCCATCGGGTCGAGCTCCTCGACCTCGTTCCCGTCGGCGTCGCGGCGCTGGCGGATGCTGTCGATGGTCTTCCCGCTCGCGTCGACGCGCGCGGTCGTGCGCGACACGAAGCCGTGCGTGAGCTCGCCGAGCGAGAGCCCGACGAAGTCGTCGCCGTCGTAGTAGTTCTTCGTCTCGGCGTAGTCGTCGCCGTCGGGGCCGTCCCAGGTCTTCGTGCTGGCGACGGCGTTCAGGATCCAGCGCCCGCCGGTGTGGTCGGGCGCGACGTAGGTCGTCTCCTCGGTGTGCTCGTCGCCGGTGCAGTCGGCGCCGCTCGGCTGGCCGTTCTCGCCCGCCGTGAGCTCGCTCGTGCCGCAGCCGCCGGCGCCGATGGCCACGACGCCGTGGTCGACCATCACCACGACGTTGCCGTAGCCGTCGTACTCGCTGGTCTGCATGAGGTGCGCCCACTCGGCCTCGGGGCGCCCCTCGCGGATCTGCGTCTCGACCGCCGTCTGGCAGGTGAAGCGGATCGGGAAGCGCAGGCCCGAGGTCGGGATCCCGGTGAGCGGGCAGTCCTCGAACGTGTTCTGCACGAACTGGATGGAGCGCCCGTCGGAGAGCGCCTCGCGCGTGGCGAGGTTGCCGGCCACGTAGGGGTCGTAGGGGTCGGCGCCGAGCTCGTAGGTCATGCGCGCCTCGCCGGCCTCGAGCTGGTCGTCCCCCGAGAAGCCCTGCTCGACGTTCTCGTAGCCGCGGAAGCTCTTCTCCACGCCGTCGTAGTAGCCGTCATGGTAGTTGAAGGTCTGCGTCATGCTGACGCCCGTGAGCAGCTCCTTCTCGGTGATCGAGTCGACCACGATGTTCGGGAAGGGGATCTTGTAGCTCCACTCCCGCCCGGCCTCGGCGTCGACGGCCATGTGGTGCACGCTCGTGCCGTAGACGACGGTCATCTGCGTGCCGAGGCCGTTGTCGATCTCGGAGATGAGGTTCGGCTTCACCGGGTAGAGCTCGAGCGAGCGCACGGGCTCGCCGGGCGTGATCCACACGATGTCGCTCGTGCCGTTGCCGTTCATGTCGGCCATGAGGACGACCGTGTTCGTGCCCTTCGTCGGGATCCCGCCGACGACGCTCGCGCTCGTGAGGACCTGCGGGCTCGCGTCGAAGTCGCGCCCGTTGCGGTTGATCCAGATCTGCACCTGGTCCGACCCGACGAGCACGAGGTCGGCGAGGCCGTCGCCGTTCATGTCCTCGAGCTCGGCGTCGATGGCCTCCTGCGCCGTGAAGCTGAAGTTCCCGGCCGTGCGCGTCTCCGACCAGCGCCCCCAGCCGAGGTTCAGCTGGTAGGTGACCTGGCTCTGGCCGACCTTGACCGCGTCGAGGAGCCCGTCGCCGTTGAAGTCGTTGAGCTCGGTGGCGCCGCCGTCGAAGCCCGTCTCGAGGTCCTCGGTGCCGCTCGCGACGGCGAACCCGTCGCCCATGTTGCGGTAGATGGTGGTCGTGTTGCCGTTGCCCGTGCCGGTGCTGCCGATGAGGTCGATCCTGTGGTCGTTGTCGAAGTCCATGAAGCGCAGCGCGGCGAGCGACGCCTCGGAGCTCGGGAGGCCGCTGTCGTCCTGCGGCCAGACGTTGACCTTCGAGCTCCAGTCGCCGGCGCCCGTGTTGAAGAGGATGTCGCCGGTCGAGGCGTTCATGACGTCGGCGAAGCCGTCGCCGTTCGCGTCGAGGACCTGCACCTGCACGCTCGAGAGGTCGTGGCCGGTCTGCGTGCCGAGGGCGCTGTCGTAGGGGGCGGCGAACGCCTGGCTGCCGTCGGCGTGGAGGGTGTTGATGAAGATCCGGTGCGGCTGGCCGTTCTGCGAGCTGTCGATGATGTCGGGGAGGGCGTCGCCGTTGATGTCCACGAGCGTCGCGTCGCCGGTGTTCAGGACGGCGTCGATGGTGCCCATCTCGGTGACGTAGGGCTTGTCGCAGGTGTCGTCGGCGCAGATGGCGCCGAGCGCGCGCGAGTACTTGAAGGTGCTCGACCCCACGAACGGCGTGTCGTCGACGGCGAGCAGGAGGACCTGCGAGAGGCGCGAGAAGCCGCCCGAGGTCTCGTAGTCGTCGTACTTGAGGTCGTAGCGCCGGATGGCGGTGCCGTGCGCGTAGACGGCGATCTCGTCGAGGCGCGCGTCCGTGACCTCCTCGAAGCCGCCCGAGGCGTTCGAGAGCCAGTCGGTGCGGTCCTCGTAGCTGAAGCGCACCTCGTAGTTGGCGCTGCCGCTCTTGTCGTGGCCCCAGGCGATCTTCGCCGGGAGCGACGTCGTGCCGGCGCCGTAGCTGTCGTCCCAGGTGTAGTCGATGTGGTGCCCGTAGACGTCCTCCATCGTCACCATGGCGTAGCGGAAGACGCCGAGGGCGTCGTCGCCGACGCGCGCCGCTTCCGCCGCGTTGCCGTCGGCGTCGGCGCCGTAGAAGGCGACGTGCCCGTCGGGCATCTCGGCCTTCCAGTAGCCGCCCTTGCCGTCGGTCCCGTGGCCGTACCAGGAGTACTTGACGAAGCTCCCCTCGAAGCGCGCGCGGTAGACGCGCGGCTCGGAGCCGCCGACGTAGACGAGCTGCGCGCCGTCGGCCTGGAACTCGTCGTCGAGCGTGTACTGCGGCACGCCGCGGAGCGTGAGGCGCTCGATGCTCGGCATCGCCATCGACCAGCCGAGGCCCACGATCGACCCGCCGGCGCCCGAGTTGTAGCTCAGGGAGAGGCTCGGGTTCAGGTCGGGGAAGCCCGTCGGCGTGACGATGTTGATGCCGTAGTTCATCTGCCCCATGTTGGGGTTGATCTGCACGTCGTCGCCGATGCCCTCGAGCGAGCCGGGGCCGTCGGGGAGGCTGACGCGGTCGTCGGACACGCCGGTCTGGGCGTGCGCGAGCGAGGTGGAGACGAGGGTGGCCGCCGCGAAGGCGAGGCCGATTCCGTGTCGCAACTTCATCGGGTGTTCTCCTTCGGTTCCGTTCAGTCGAGGGTGGCGGAGACGGCGGTCGTGGCGGCGCCGAGGCGGTCGTAGCAGGTCGCGCTCTCGAGGGTGGCCTCGCCGTCGGCGACGGCGTCGTCGCCGTCGAAGACGAGCCCGACCGCGACGCCGTCCATGGCGGTGTCGGTCGTGCGGATGACGGCGATGGCGGTGTCGAGGTCGCGCGTGCGCATCTTGCCGCGGAAGCCGGCCGGGAAGCTCACGTCCTTGACCTTGCGGCCCGTGGTCTTGATGCGCAGGTCGCACGCGCGGGCGTCGCCGCCCGAGAGCGTGACGAAGAGCGCGTTCGCCTGGGTGCAGAGGCCGCCGTTGCAGGTGAGGCCCTCGTCGCAGGTGGTGCCGTCGCAGGCGCAGCCGAGCTCGCCCGTGCAGGTGGTCTTCGGGCCGCACATGTTGTCGCTGCCGCACTCGTCGCTGGCGTCGGAGCAGGTGCCGCTCGCGGTGCACTCGCAGCCGGTGGTGCCGGCGGTGCAGGCCGGGGCGCTGCACATGTTGTCGGCGCCGCAGACGAGGCCCGTGCCGCACTCGCCGCCCGCGGCGCACTCGCAGCCGGCGGTGCCGGCGGTGCAGGTGGTGGGATCCTTCTTGTCGTCGCCGCCGCACGCCGGGGCCGCCGCGAGCAGCCCGAGCGACGCGAGGAGGAGCAGCGCGCGCCGGAGGAGGTGGGGAGAGAGCGTCGTGGTCATTGGGAGGTCCTGTTCCAGGGGACGACGGGGCCGCCGCGACGACGGGGCGCGAAGGTCGCGCTCTCGTCGTCCCGATCGAGCTGTTCGGTAGGTCGCCTCGCGGAAAGCAAGGCCCGTACCATCTGCTCGCGACCGCCCGCGCCGCTGGAATCAGGACCTCGGGGCGCGCGCAGGGGGCCCTCGGGGCCGAGCTGTCCCGGACATCCCGTAGAGGTGTCCGAGCGAGGCGACCGGCTGGAGGTCGCCTCCGTGAACGGCGTTCACATCACTCGCCGGGGGCGCCCATCTCGGCGAAGTCGGCCTCGTCGAAGAGCGGGCGGATCTCGATGTTCGTCTCGAGGCCGACCTTCGAGAACGGCGCCTCGCGCATCCGCGCGACGAGCGCGTCGAGGCTCTCGGCCTGAAGGAACCAGTACCCCGAGACCAGGTCGGGCGTGAGCGCGAAGGGCCCCGTGGTCACGCTCGGCCCGTCGCTCCCGAACGCGATGCGCGCGGCGTCGGAGCTGGGTTTGAGCCCGGCGCCGTCGATCCACATCCCGTCCTCGCCGAGCCGCTCGTTGAAGGCCTGCATCGCCTCGATGGCCTCCATCTTCGGGAACACCCCCGCCTCGGAGTCGGCCGTCGCCTTCACCAACACGATGAACTTCCGCATGTCACTTCCTCGCGTCCGGTCGTCCCGGCCGCGCGCGCCGCGCCCCTCGTGGGCGCCGGCGCGGCCGGGCAACGGTGACACGACGCGCGAGCGCGGCGCCACCCGACATCCGCCGCGCGAATTTCTCCGGCGCGCGCGCGTGAACGGCGTTCACACGCCGCGCGGACCGCGCCGTCAGCGGACGAGGAGCTTCGTGACGAAGAGCGCCGGCGTGTTCGTGGGGATCTTCGCGTCGTGCACGCAGCCGACGGACGGGCCGTAGTTCGAGCCGCTCCAGGTCAGGATCGTCGCCGCCGACAGCGCGTCCGTCGTGTAGCTCGTGACGTGGATGGGCGCGTCCCGCAGGTACTCGGGGCGGCCCTGGATGCAGGTCGTGACCGGACAGGACGCCGCGTAGCTCGGCGTGGTGCTGTAGCCGCCGTCGAAGCCGGGGCCGTTCAGCGGCACCCAGTTCGAGGTCGTCGTGGAGCAGCGCGTGCCGTCGTCGCCCCCCTGGAGCCAGTACGACAGCCGCGCCGAGGTGATCGCCGTCGGCGCGGTCAGGTAGTACGCGACCTTGTGCGTCGTCACCTCGGTCGAGAGCAGGACCACGCCGTTCTCCGGCGTGGCCGTCGCGTACGACCCGGTGATGTCGCCGCCGCCATAGAAGTAGGCGTCGGTCAGCGCGGCCTCGTCGGCGCCCGCGTCGGCGAAGCTCTTGACGACGTCGACCCAGCCGCCGCCCTCGGTGGTCATGTCGCACCAGACCTTCAGCACCTGCCCGAGCGCCGGCTCGAGCCAGTACTCGCCGCTCGGCGGCACGACGCCCGCGTTGCGGCGGTCGTAGCGGTAGGCGAGGCACGACGCGTCGCGCGAGCCGTCGGCGAAGGCGCGCCCGCCAGCGTCGTCGCCGACGACCCCCTCGAAGGTCGCGCAGCCGCCTCCCGACCAGCCGGTGTCGGCGCAGTCGCAGGTCTCGGGGGCGACGCAGCTCCCGCCGTGGTCGCAGCCGCCCGTGCACACGGCGCCGACGGGGTCCCCCTCGCGCAGGAGGAGCCGCGTCACGAAGAGCGCGGCGTCGGCCGAGGGGATCTCGGGGTCGCGCGCGCAGCCCGTGGAGGACGTCGCGTTGAGCGTCCAGCCCGACCACGTCAGCACCGTCGCCGCGTCGAGCCCGTCGATGGCGTAGCCCGTGACGGCGATCGGCGCGTCCTGCGCGAAGCGCGGGCGGCCCTGGATGCAGACGAGCCCGCTCGGGCACGCCGCCGTGTAGTTGTCGTAGCCGCCGTCGTAGCCGGGGCCGTTGAGCGGGATGAAGTTGAGGCCCGCGCAGCGCGTGCCGTCGTCGGCGCCCTGCATACGGTAGTCGAGCCGCGCCGAGCCGAAGGTGAAGGGGCTCGTCAGGAAGAACGCGGGCGTCGAGCCGAGCGTGGTCGTGCGCACGAGGACGCCGTCGGTGCCGCCGTCGCTCGTGGCCGCCGCGGTGACGAGCGGGTCGGCGCCGGCGTCCCAGAAGGCGTCCTCGAGGGCGGCCGCGTCGGCGCCCGCGGCGTGGTAGCTCGCGACGACGTCGACCCAGCCGCCGCCCTCGGTGGTCATGTCGCAGAAGACCCGCAGCGTCTCGCCCTCGCTGGGCTCGATGACGTAGACGCCGTCGCCGCGCGCGGGCCCCGTGTAGCGCGGGTCCTCGAGGTACGCGAGGCAGGTAGGCGCGTAGGTGCCGTCGGCGAAGCGGCGGCCCGTCGCGTCGTCGCCGACGAGGCCGTCGGCGCAGAGGGGGCCCGTCCAGCCGGTGCCGTCGCAGAGGCAGGTGTTCGCGGCGACGCAGCTCCCGCCGTGCTCGCAGGCCGGGACGCACGCGAAGCCGGGGGCGTAGACGTGGTCGAAGGGCTCGCCGGCGGTGGCGTACTCGGCGCGGACGGGCGCGCTCGCGTCGCCGAGGGTGAGCGGCTCGCTCCGGCAGGCCCCGAGGTCGGCGTCCCACACCACGACCGGGTAGGTGACGCCCGCGCCGATGACGCCGGCGTCGACGTGATCGCCCGCGTCGTTGGCGTCGTCGACGGTGCCGCGCGTGCGGAGACGGCAGCCGGCGATGGCGTCGCGCACGCCGAGGGCGACGTTCCAGTAGACCTTGCGCGCGGGAGAGGCGCCGCTCGTGAGCTGCTCCTCGCCCCGGAAGGCCGCGATCTGGAAGAGGTAGGCGTCGGCGTCGACGCCCGCGCTCTCCTCGGTCACGGCGTCGCAGCCGCTCATGGCGCCGGCGGCCGCGGGGCAGAGGTTCCCGGGGGAGGCGGTCGGCGCCGGGTCGAGCGTGAGGTCGGCGACGAAGCTGTCGCCGTCGCTGTTCACGTCGCAGTCGAGGACGAGGTCGTCGAGGTAGAGCGCGGTGACGACGTCGTTGTCGGGGCCGGCGGTGCAGGCGAAGCCGAGGACGACGGTGCGATCGCGGCCGCCGCTCGCCGGGTCGTGGAGGAGATCGATGTCCTCGCACGCGCCGCCGTCGACCTCGCGGCAGCAGTCGAGCTTGGCCGAGCAGAAGAGGTCGTCGAACGCGACGGCGACGTCGAAGAAGCCCTGCGAGGCGGGGCGGAGGAGGGTGACGTCGAAGCGGACGGCGTTGTCGGCGTTGGGCGCGCAGGGGACGGTGCGCTCGAGCGGCGCCGAGGCGGTGGGGTTCTGGAAGGGGAGGGCGGCTCCGGCGAGGGCGGCGGGCGCGGCGCCCGAGGCGAAGGGGCCCGCGTCCTCGGCGGACACGGCCGCCGGGTAGAGGCCGGCGATCCAGACGCGGACGGTGTTCTCGTTGGCGCCGGGGGTGGCGTCGCAGGGGGCGACGAACGACGCGGAGCCGGCGCCGTCGCCGTAGGCCGACGACGTGATCCGGCGCTGCACGACGACGCCACCGGGCGCGGACACCTCGAGGTCCCAGACGGCGTCGCCCACGCCGGCGAGCGTCAGGGCGGCGACGTCGATGGTGACGGTGGGATCGGCGGTCGGCGCGCCACCCGCGGCGCAGCCGGCGGCGAGGGCGGCGACCGCCGCGAGCGTCGCGGCGGCGGCGAGGTGGCGGCGGAGGACGTGCACGGCGTCTCGGGGGATGATGCGGTGGGGATCCAGGCCGGAAGGGCCCGAGGATGCAGATCGTTTGTCTCCGGCCGGGCGCCCGCGGGTCAAGGCGGCGCTGTGGAGCGCGGTAACCTCCGCGCGCGCCGATTCGGGCTCCCTTCGGCGCGCGCGCCATGGTAGAGGCAGCCGCCGTGACCGCACGACCGCCGATCATCCCGCGCGACCCCGCGCGGAGCGCCACCGAGAGCTGGGAGGGGACGCTCGCGCGCCGCCTCCGGACGCTGCTGCGGGCGGCCCCCCTCTTCCGCCTCGAGGCGGGGAAGGGGCACCGCGCCGAGGATCTGGCGGCGCACGACCTGCGCGCGCTCGGGCTCCGCGCCATCGACTCGGCCATCGAGCACATGGGGCTCGGCCACGGCGCGACGTTCGACGAGCTCACCGACGCGCTCGTGCCGCTCATCCTCGCGGCGGAGCCCGAGGCGCCGGTCGAGCGCGCGCGCGCCATCGCGGCCGTGGTGCTCGAGGGCCTCCTGAACGAGCGCGCCCGCCGCGTCGCGTTCCGCGAGCCCTACACGACCTTCGAGGCCGGTCGCCCCGTGCCGCGCGCGCTCTCGTTCCACCTCCTGCGCGAGGAGGAGGCGCCGGACGGGCGCATCGTCATCCGCGCGAGCACCGAGGGGATCAACGTCTACGCGGGCATGCTCGAGGTGGACGTCGAGGACGCGCAGGCCGCCGAGGAGGCCATCCTGCGCTCGCAGATCCGCCGCGGGCGGGTCGCGCAGGCCGTGGTCACCGCGCAGCAGACGCGCCTCCGGAGCCTCGAGTACGAGCAGAAGCTCTTGTCGATCCTCGAGGCCGCGCGCCGCGACGTGGCCGCGGTCGACTGGGTCGCCGACGTCCTCGCCATCATCGACCGCGCCCTCGACCACCTCGCGGACCGGCTGAAGGTCGAGCGCGACATCCTCG
Organism: Deltaproteobacteria bacterium; assembly: GCA_020632715.1. Taxonomy (GTDB): domain Bacteria; phylum Myxococcota_A; class UBA9042; order PHBI01; family PHBI01; genus JACKFA01. The sequence goes on along the minus strand of JACKFA010000005.1, from coordinate 348,192 downwards.
AGGCGGCGGAGCGGCGCCTCGAGCACGCCGATCCGGACGAGGCCGCGCAGGTGGTCGAGCTCTGCGACGTGCTGCGGGACTGCCTGACGCGCCACCTCGCGCTCCACTCGCGGCTCATCGGCGCGAACACGACGTACCTCGCGGAGCAGGACCGGCAGCTCTTCCGGCGGCGCCCGATGGCGGCGCTGCCGGACCTCGAGAGCGCGGTGCTCGAGCCGGCGCTGCTCCTCAGGGGCGGGGCGGTCGACGCCCTCGCGGACGCGCTGCTCGTGGCGCACCACGCGCCCGAGGCGCCGGCGGTGCTGCACCTCCCGCAGCTGACGGCGCTCCTCATCGGGCCGCGCCGCGGGAGCCCGGAGCCCGAGCGCGTGGCGCCGCAGCGGCGGCTCGAGGCGGCGGGCGCCATCGAGCGGCGCTTCACGCCGGCGGACCGCCGCGCGGTGGACCACATCCTCGACGGCCTCGACGACGCCGGGAAGGACCTCGGCGACCTCCTGCGCGAGGCGCGCGACGGCGGCCATGGGCAGGGGGTGCTCGACCTGCTCGTGCTGCGCGCGCTGCAGGCGGCCGAGCCCCTCACGGACCGAGGCGGCGCCGAGCCGATCGCCGCGTCGTCGACCGGGCGGGCCCTCGACGACCCGGACTACGCGGGCGACGACCTGCGCGTCGCGGGCGCGCGCGGCTGACCGAGCACCCCGTGAGCACTCCTGCTCGTTCTGCGGCGCCGCGTTCACGCGGCCGCGACGAGCGCGTCCCGTCTCCGTACGTTCGACCCACACCCTCGACGACGGAGACGCGCAGATGTACCGAGACCACCTCGTCCAGCGGCGGGCCGCCCGGGATCAGGCCGCCGATGCGCAGGCGTCCGCGGACGCGCCCACGAGCGCTCACGGCGCGCTCCGCGGCCTCACCTACGATCAGGCCGTCCAGCGCCTCGCGCCGGTGCAGCAGCGCGAGGACACCGCCGCGGTGCACGACGCGGCGGCGCGCGGCACGGCGGGCGGCGGCGGCGCGCTCCCGCACCTCGCGGCGATCCAGCGATCCTTCGGCGGCCACGACGTGAGCGGGATCTCGGCGCACGTGGGCGGGACGGCGTCGGAGGCGTGCGACGCGATGGGGGCGAACGCCTACGCGAGCGGCGACGCGGTCGCCTTCAAGGGCGCGCCGGACCTGCACACCGCGGCGCACGAGGCCGCGCACATCGTGCAGCAGCGCGCGGGCGTGTCGCTCTCGGGCGGCGTCGGCCAGGTGGGCGACAGCTACGAGCGGAACGCCGACGCGGTCGCCGACCGGGTGGTGCAGGGGAGGAGCGCCGAGGATCTGCTCGGCGCGGGCTCGGGCGGCGGCGCGGCGGTTCAGAAGAGCGCCGTGCAGCGCAACATCGCGACCGACGCGTGGGCGCGCATCAAGGCGTGGTTCACGGAGGTGAAGCTCTCGCCGGAGCAGGAGGCGTGCGCGAAGGTGCTGCTCGAGAAGCACGGCGTCGACGTGTCGCTCATGTCGGCGAACGTCTTCTCGAAGCACTACAACGACGCGGCCGCGACGACGAAGGACCCGGCGAAGATCGCGGCCGACATCGCGGACCTCATCCGCCCGTTCCAGGCGGCGAAGAAGGGCGGCGGCGGCAAGGGCAAGTAGCGGCGGGCGGCCGCTCGACGGGCCGTCACCGGGCCGCGATTTCCGGCTGCGCCGGCCCCGGGATCGTGCTACGCCGCGGCGTCATCGAACCCGCGGAGCCGAGCGACCCATGGAGCACGTGACCAACGCCGGCGAGGACGCAGGCCGCCTCCTCGCCTTCGCGCTGAACCCGACCCTGCGCCCCGCGCACGACGACGACTACGCCGATCTCGCCGGCCGCTACCGCGTCGACCCGCTCCTCCGCGCGCTCACCGACGCCGTCGCCAAGGGGCTCGGCCTCATGGTCCTCGACAGCTCCGACCAGGGCCTCGTCCTCGGCGCGCAGGACGGCTCGCCGTTCGCGATGAAGCTCTCGGACTACCGCGCCAGCATGAGCCTCGAGGAGCGCGTCTGCCACGGGCTCATCCAGCTCGCCCTCGCCGCGTGGTGCTTCCCGACGGCCGCCGACCTCGACGACCCCGACGGCGCCGTGAAGAAGGTCTCCGCGAGCCAGGTCACCGCCTACCTCGTGCGCCTCGCCGAGGCCCTCGACGCCCGCGCCGCCGAGGACGACGTCGCCGGCGCCACCCCCGAGCTCGAGATGGCCTGGCAGGCCGTGCTCTCCCGCGCCCGCACGAAGGCCACCGCCGACGGGCGGCGCGCCCCGAAGACCCTCGTCGCGATGGTCGCGTACGCGCTCGAGCGCCTCGAGAAGGGCGGCCTCGTGCGGCGCGTGAGCGACGACGACGGCGGCGTCTGGAAGACCCTCTCCCGCTACCGCGTGCAGGTGCGCGAGCTCGCCGCCCACCGCGCCTTCGCGCTCGTGCTCGACGCCGGCCGCGACGCCGCGCGCGACCGCGACGACGACGGCGAGGACGACGTCCTCCCCCTCACGACCGCCTCCCTCCCGAGCTGAGGAACCGAGCCCATGCCGCGCCTCCTCCGCGTCCACTTCGCCTCGATCGGCCACCCCCACGCGCGCCTCGCCCCGCTCACGCTCGACCTGCGCGGGCGCGGCGGCGACGCCTCCGACACGGTGCTCTGGCTCCGGAACGCGGGTGGCAAGTCCTCGATCCTGAACCTCTTCTTCTCGCTCTTCCGGCCCGCGAAGGCGGAGTTCCTCGGCGCCCGCGCCGAGGGCCGCGCGCGCCGCATCGAGGACTACGTCAAGGCCGACGACCTCGCGTTCGTGCTGACGGAGTGGCTCTTCCCGCCGGAGGCGGGCGCCGACGACCAGGCGCCGCGCCACCGCGTCTTCGGGCAGACCCTCTCCTGGCGCGGCGGGCAGGTCTCGAGCGACGGGTCGAACCTCCGGCGCCTCTTCTTCGCGCTCGACGCGACGCCCGACGCCCCCTTCGACGCGCTCCCCATCGAGGGCCTCTCGCTCGTGCCGGTCGAGTCCTTCGACCGCTTCCGCCACTGGCTCCAGACGGTCGCCGCGCAGCGCCCCGAGCTCGGCGTCGTCATCACGCAGAACCAGCGCGCGTGGGTCGATCACCTCGACGGGAGCGGCATCGACCCCGAGCTCTTCCGCTACCAGCTGCAGATGAACCTGCGCGAGGGCGCCGCGGACGAGCGCTTCCGCTTCGCGACCCCCGACGAGTTCGTGCGCTTCTTCCTCGAGCTCGCGCTCGACACGGCGCACGCCGACCAGGTCGCCGAGAACCTGCAGGGGCTCCAGGGCGAGCTCCGGCGGCGCCCGGAGCTGCTCCTCGAGCAGCGCTTCATCGAGGCCGTCCAGGCCGAGCTCGGGCCGCTCGTGACCGAGCTCCGCGCCCACGAGGGGGCCGCGGGCGACCTCGCCGACGCGCGCGGGCAGGCCATCGCGCTCTCGCGTGGGCTCGAGGCGTCCATCGCGGACCTCGAGGCGCGGGCGGCCGCGGCCGACGCGACCGTCACCGAGGCCGACTCGGAGCGCCTCCAGGCCGAGAACCGGCTCCGCAGCGTCGACCGCTGGGCGAACGGGCTCGAGCGGCGCGCGAGCCTCCTCGACGTCGAGGAGGCGGAGGCCGAGCTCGAGGGCAACAAGCAGGACCGCGAGGCGCTCCGGACGCGGCTCAAGGCGGCGCAGGCGGGGCAGGCGCTCGTGGCGCAGCAGGCGCTCGAGGGGCGCCGCAACGCCCTCGTCGACGCGCTCCAGCGGGCGGACACGGCGCTCCGGCCGCGCGTGGAGGCCCTCGAGACGCTCGGCGCCGAGCTCGCGGCGCTCCTCGACGCGGAGTACGCGGCGGTGACGCGCACGCGGGCGCAGGTCGAGGCGGACCTCAAGGAGACGCGCCTCGTGCGGAAGGAGGCCGGTGAGCGGACGGCGGAGATCCGCCGCGACCTCGGCGGCATCGACGAGCGCCTGAAGGGGGTGCGCGACCGCATCGCGCAGCGGGACCGCGCGCGCGAGGCGCTGCGCTCGGTGCAGGCGCTCGAGCCGCGTGAGGACGGCGGCCAGGCCCTGGTCCGCTGGATGTCGGGCGTCGAGCGCATCGCGGGGCGGCGGGCCGAGGTGCGCCGCACCATCGAGGCCGCGCGCGAGCGCCTGGGCGCGCTCGACGAGCAGCGGCGCGAGCTCGACACCGAGCGGACCCGGCAGGACGAGCGGGCGCGGCAGCTCGGCGCGCGCTACGATCAGGCGCTGGTCTGGCGCGGGCGGCTCCAGGAGGATCCGCTCCTGGTCGACGTCGGCGAGACGGGGCTCGCCCCGGCGCCGGAGCAGGCCGGGCTCGGGCGGCGCCTCCGGACGCGCGCGGAGCAAGCGCAGCGGCGGCTCCTGCAGCTCGCCGTGGACGGGGCCGAGGACGTGCGGGCGGTCGACGGCCTCGACAAGGACGGGCTCCTCCCGCCGTCGCGCGACGTGGAGCGCGTGGTGGCCGCGCTCACCCAGCGCGGGGTCGACGCGCGCGCGGCGACGGCGTGGCTCGCGGACCACGTGCCCGCGGACGAGCGGCAGGCGCACCTCGTGGCGGCGCCGGCGCGCTTCTCGGGCGTCATCGTGCCGGACGCGCGGGCGCTCCAGGTCGCGCACGACCTCGGGACGGTGGCGGGCCTCTCGCGGCCCGTGGCGGTCTCGGTGAGCGGCGCGCCGCTGCCCGCGGGCGACGGCGCCATCGCGGTCGTGTGCCCGGCGAGCGCCGGCAGCTGGGACCACGTGGCGGCGAGCGAGGCGCGGGAGGCGCTGCTCGGGCGGATCGAGGGGCGGCGGGCGGACGAGCGGGCGGTGCGCGACGAGCGCGCGGCGTGCGAGGCGCTCGCGGCCGAGGTGGAGCGCTACTTCGCGACCTGGGGCGAGGGGCGGCTCGAGGGGCTCGCGCAGGAGCGCGACGGGGCGGCGCAGCGCGCGGCCATCGCGGTGCGGGAGCTCGAGCGGCTCGCGGCGGAGAAGGTCGACGTGAAGGCGACGCTCGCGGGCGCGGAGACCGAGGAGCGCGAGCTCGAGCGGGACCTGCAGCACGCGGAGCGCGTCGTGACGCGGCTCAAGGCGTTCTGCGACGACCACGAGCGGCTCGTGCCGGAGCTGCGGGCGGTCGAGGAGGAGGCGCGGAAGCTGCGCGAGTCGCGGGAGGCCGAGCTCGTGGTGCTCGAGGGGCGCCTCGAGGTGGCGGCGCACCGCGAGGAGGAGCAGCGGAGCCAGGTCTCGGAGCTCACGCGCTCGCTCGACGCGCTGGCGGCGGAGCGGGCGGGGATCGACATGTGCGGTCCGCTCCCGGAGGAGCCGACGGTGGGGATCGCCGAGGCGCGCGAGCGCTGGGCGCTCGACCGGCGGGCGTACGAGCAGCACGTGTCGAGCTCGCGGCTCCAGGGGGAGCTCGACCAGCTCGAGGACCGGCTGAAGGACGCGCGGGCGGCGTACCGGCGCGCGGTGCGCGGCCTGGACGAGGCGTTCGTGCAGCGGCTCGTCGACGAGCACGGCGCGGCCTTGCCCGACGAGGAGGCGCGCATCGATCGGCAGCTCCGCGACGTGGTCGAGGCGGTGGGGCAGCTCACGGAGCGCGTGCGGCAGCGGCGCGAGCGGCTTCAGCAGCTCGTGCGGCAGCGCGCGGCGGACGACCTGCCGCCGGACGAGGCGCCCCCGGCGACCGCGGCGGAGGCGCGCGAGCGGGCGGCGGTCTGGTACGCGCGGACGCGGGAGGCGGCGGCGCGGGTCGAGGAGGCGGTCGTCACGCGCGACCGGCTGGCGCTCGAGGGGGAGCACCTGCGGCGGAGCGCGCGGACGCGCGAGCAGCGGCGCGAGCTCCTGCTCGAGGTGCTCGGCGAGGCGCCGCTCGAGACGGTGGCGCCGATGCCGCTGCCGGCGGACGACGCGAGCGTGGCGGAGCTGGTGCGGCACGCGGCGGAGCGGCTCCGGAAGGTGCGCGGCCTCGAGGGGACGGCGAAGGAGCGCGTGGCGTCGCAGGCGGAGCGGGTGCGGCGGGTGGCGTACTCGGAGGGGTTCGCGGAGCACCGGAGCCAGCTGCGGGAGCGGCTGAAGGGCGACGTGGCGGAGGTGATCCTCGGCGCGCCGGCGTGGCACGAGGCGCTCGAGTCGCGGGCGAGCGTGATCGCGCAGGCGCTGGCGCAGATCGAGCGGCACCGGGCGCTGATCCTCGACGGGATGGACGCGGTGGCGCGCGACGCGGCGCGCCTCCTCGCGCGGGCGCCGCGGGCGAGCACGCTCCCGGGCGGGCTCGGGCCGTGGGGCGGGCGGGCGTTCCTGCAGGTGGGCTTCCGGACGCCGGAGCAGTACGACGAGCGCGCGGCGCTGTTGTCGCCGCTCATCGACGCGATGGTGGCGGAGGCGCGGGTGCCGAAGGGGCTCGAGCTCGCGCAGAAGTCGGTGCTGGCGCTGGCGCCGCAGGGGTTCCGCGTGACGATCCTGAAGCCGGACGCGGTGCTCCGCACGGAGCGCGTGGGGATCACGGAGATGACGAGCTTCTCGCGTGGTCAGCAGCTGACGAGCGCGATCCTCTTGTACTGCACGCTCGCGAAGTTGCGCGCGCAGACGCGCGGGCGGGGCGGGGCGGACGCCGGGGTGCTGGTGCTCGACAACCCCATCGGGACGTGCTCGAGCGTGCCGCTGCTCGAGCTCCAGCGCTCGGTGGCGCGGGAGATGGGGGTGCAGCTCGTGTTCACGACGGGCGTGCACGACCTCGAGGCGCTCTCGACGCTGCCGAACCGGATCCGGCTCGTGAACGACCAGCGCGACCAGGTGTCGGGCGACACGCACGTCACGGCGACGGAGGACGGGAGCGTGCGCGCGGCCGCGGAGCCCGTCGAGTACCGGGTGACGGGGATGCGCGTCTTCCGGAAGGCGGAGGCGCCGTCGCCGTGGGGTGACCAGGCGTCGTAGCCGCGCCGTCCTTGAGCTTGACCGAGTATGACCCGAGTCATACCGTGCGTTCATGAAGACCGCGATCTCGCTTCCGGATCAGCTCTTTCGAGACGCCGACGCGCTCGCCTCGCGGCTAGGCGTATCTCGCAGCGAGCTCTTCCAGCGCGCGATGGAGAGGTTGCTTCGCGAGCACGAAGACGCCGCGACGACGGCGGCGCTCGACGCGGTCTACGGCGAGGAGCCCGCGTCGGTCGCGGAGCCGCTGATGCGATCGGCGGTTCCGTGTCAGCGTGCAGCGGTCGGCCCACGCTCCGTGAGGTCTGAATGGGTCCCTCCGCCACGCGACGTGGAAGCCGGGAGCGGGAGAGGCCGGGCCCATCGTCGGGCGCGTGTCGCCGGACGACGCCCCGGTCATGAGGACTGTGACGGTGTGTGGGGACAAGGTGCTGCTCGCGCTGTCGCAGCCGGTGAAGGCGGCGGCTGGTGGCGGGCCGACGGTGACGGTGGCGGGCGCTGCGTGCGCGCGGGTGGCCTCGCAGGAGGTCGACGCGAGCGTCGAGGTCGTCTGCGCCGGCGTGGGGCCGGGAGCGACGCTGCACGTCGACCTCGCGGGCGTCGCGTCCGAGGGCGGCGCTCCAGCGCAGGTGCTCGTGGGCGGCGAGAGGTCGGGCGCCGCGCTCGACCTGGCTGTCGACGACATCACCGCGCCGTCGACCCAGGGCGACGGCTGTCGCGAGCGGCGGTTCTGAGTCGGGGCCGACGCCTCAGGCGTCGGGGTCGACCCCGAGCTCGCGGAGCTTCGCGGCGAGGCGTTCGGCGCGCTGCGCGGCCTCGTCGGCGCGCTGCGCGGCCTCGCGCACCTGCGCCTCGAGCTCGGCGAACGTCCGGAAGCGGGTCCCGTCCGGTCGGAAGACCGCGAGCTGACCGTCCATCCGCGCGAAGCGGATCCCGAGGAACGGGCTCGTCCAGCCGTCGAGCGACGGCGTGACCGCGAAGTTGCCTTGCTCGTTGCGCACGTAGGCGGCGCCGTCTTCGGTGTCCGGGTCGACGATGATGAGCTCGTCCGCGCCGTGCTGCTGATAGAAGAACGTCTTCCTCATCATCTCCGCCGCGGAGTTGCCGGGAGAGAGGACCTCGATGACGACCTTCGGGGGCACGCCGCCTCGCGGTGCTGGATGTAGGACCCGCGGTGTCCCTTGGGGCGGCCGGGCACGACGAGCACGTCCGGCGCGACGCGGATCTCGACGTGGCCTTCGACCGGGTACCAGAGCAGGTCGCCCGCGACGAAGTCGTCCGGCCGGATGGCGTCGATGTTCTCCTTCAACGTGACGATCCACTCGAACTGCCTGGTGTTGTCATACATCGGCTGACAATCGCTGCTCGGGTAGACGACGTCGTCGGTCGCGGGTGGATCGAGGGTGGCGCGCGTCGAGACAATGGCGAGCATGGTAGGGAGGTTCCGACCGCGGAACAAGGCTCCGGGCCGCTCAGCCGCCCGCGTCGGCGTCTGGCGCGCAGAGGTACCGGACGGTCACCTCGCCGCCCTCGTCGTCGACCGCGTCGAGGCACGCCGCCCCGAAGAGCCTGACGCCGGCGCCCTCCTCCTCGAGGTCGTACCCTTGCGCGTGGGCCGCGTCGCGCGGGAGCGCCCGGTCCCCGACGGACACGACAATCTGGTCGTACGCCTCGTCGCGCGGCGTGAGCTTCGCCGAGCACCCGTCGACGCCGAGCGCGATGCTGATCATCGCGCGCGCGATGTCGCCGCCGTTCGTGGTCTCGTAGAAGAGGTTCCCGCCGGAGGCGCCGCCGAGCGCTGTGCCGCCGCGCGTCGCCATCTCGTTCAGCACGCCCTCGGCGGTGTCCGTGCGGAAGATGCCGATGACGTAGGTGGGGATCCCCTCGTCCGCGAGGTCGTCGACGGCGTTCAGCGCCTCGGCGACGGCGCAGTCGTACTTGTCGTCGCACGCGCCGCAGGCGCCGTCGGCGCAGCCGCCGGTGGTCGGCGAGGTGCACATCCAGCAGCGCGCGGGGCAGCTCGGGCCGCCGTCGGTCGCGAGGATGACGACGCGGTGGTCCGCGTCCGGCACCTGGTCGAGGAGGATGTCGCGCGCCGCCTCGAGCGCGGAGCCGGTGGGCGTCCCGCGGAGCGTCGACGAGCTCGCCATGCGCTGGACGATCTCGGGGCCGGTCTCGAAGTCGATCTGCACGTCCGGCTCGGGCTCGAGGGCGCATTGGTCAGCGGCCTGCGGGAACATGAGCAGCCCGAAGCGGATGTGCCGGTCGTACGCCGCGAGCGCCACGCCGACCGCCTCCTGCGTGAGCCGCCATTTGTCCCGTGTCGCCATGCTGCTCGATCTGTCCATGACCAGAAGCGCCGCCACGTCGTCGAGCCCGCGCACGCGGACCGTCTCGCGGCCGCACTCGACGAGCGCCGGCGTCGCGGGGAGCGTGTCCTCGACGACGTCCTCGGGCCCCGCCACGTCCGCAGGCTCGGCCACGACGACGCGCCCACGCGCGACCGTCCCGTGCTTCGGGTCGTTGCACGACGCGGCCAACAGCGCCGCCGCGACCACCGCGAGGACGCAGAGACGAGACACCTCGCGGCGCGAACGGCTCATGAGACGGGAGTAGCAGAGCCGTCCACCGCGCCACAAGCACGAGACGCGCGCCGTCACACGCGGCGCGGGTCGCCGCGGGTTCCCTCGCGGCGCCTCGTGGGTAACCTCCCCTGTCGCCCCGGCGCAGCCAAGGAGGAGCCCATGCCGCTGATCGACTGCCACGTCCACCTCAACAACTACCACGAGAGCGACGTCCGCCCGACCGCCGAGAACGTCGGGCACCTGCTCGCCGAGATGGACGCCAACGGCATCGACCACGCCGTGGTCCTCACCTCCTACAAGATCGACCTCCAGCGCCCGAGCGCCGAGGAGCTCCTCGCCGTCATCGGCCAGAACCCGCGCCTCTCCCTCGTCGAGGGCCTCCGCTGGCGCGGCGACGCCCGCACCGACCTCTTCCACATGGAGGAGCGCATCCGCGACGGCCTCGTCCGCGGCATCAAGCTCTACCCGGGCTACGACCGCTACGCCATCAACGACCCCTCCCTCGAGGCCGTCTTCCGCATCGCCGCCAAGCACGACGTCCCCGTCATGATCCACTGCGGCGACACCTACAGCAAGCACGCCAAGGTCCGCCAGGCCCACCCGCTCCTCGTCGACGACGTCGCCGTCGACTTCCCCGACGTGAAGTTCGTCATCTGCCACCTCGGCAACCCCTGGTTCCAGGACACCGCCGAGGTCCTCTACAAGAACGACAACGTCTTCGCCGACGTCTCCGGGCTCACGCTCGGCGACTTCTCGTACGCCTTCGAGCGCTACGTCTACAAGCGCGTCCGCGACATGGTCACCTACATGGGCGACCCCGGGAAGCAGCTCCTCTACGGCAGCGACTGGCCCCTCGTCGGCATGAAGTCCTACATCAAGTTCCTCGACTCCCTCGATCTCACCGCCGAGCAGCGCGAGAACGTCGCCTGGAAGACCGCCGCCCGCCTCTTCAAGATCCCCCCCGAGGGCTACGGCGGCGCCGCCTCCGACGCGCCTCCCGCGACATCCTGACCGAACACTCCCGCCGCGCGGTGTGACCCCGCGCTTCCCTCGGTGTAACGTGCAGCACATCACCCAGCACGCGCGCCACCGAGGTGCTCCATGACGGCCATCCGCCGGCTCCTCCTCTTCGTCTGCGCGGTCGCCGCCGGCGCCGCGTGCGGCTCCGACAGCGGCCGCGGCGCCACGGACGCCGCCGACACCGCCGTCACCGACACCGCCGCCCCCGCCGACACCGCCCCGGCCGACGTCCCCGACACGGACCCCGCCCCGGACACCGCGACCGCCGGCCCCCTCACCGTCGTCGGCCACGTCCCCGCGAGCGACGCCACCGTCGGCGTCGCCTCCCCCATCACCGTCACCTTCTCGCGCGCCATCGACGCCGACAGCGTCAGCGACGCCACCGTCGCGCTCACGACCACGACCGCCGTCTACTACGGCGAGCTCGTCGTCGACGGCGCCACCCTCACCCTCACCCCCTACGATCCGCTCCCGAGCGGCACCGTGCTCCGCGTGACGATCGGCGCGGATCTCGCCGCCGCCGACGGCGCTCTCCTCGGCACCCCCGTCACCTGGGCCTTCCAGACCCTCCCCGCCATCCACGTCACCGCGGTCGAGCCCCTCGCCGGCGCCGCCGACGTGCGCGCCTTCGACGCCATCCGCGTCACCTTCGACGCGCCCATCGACCGCCACAGCGTCACGGGCGACACCATCGTGGTCCGCACGACCGGCTGGGTCGACGGCGTCCACTACGACGACGCCCCCATCCCCGCGGGCGACCTCCGCGTCATCCAGCCCGACGGCGCCACGGGCGACGAGGGCACCGTCATCCAGTGGTTCCCGGCGAGCACCGGGTTCCCCGAGTACGGCGCGCGCGTCGACGTCACCGTCACGCGCGGCGTCCGCAGCGTCGCCGGCGCCGCCCTCGCCGAGCCCTACGTCTTCGGCTTCACGACATCCGTCCTCGACCCCGGCTACTACTATCAACTGCGTGTGGAGGGCCTCGGCGACGGCTGGCTCATCGGCATCGACGGGGTGAACCCCGTCATGACCCAGACCGCCAGCGAGAGCACGGACTGGTACGTCGTCCCCCTGAACGACGGGAAGAGCTTCGGGCTCTGGAACCGCGCCGCCGCCCAGGCGCTGACCGACCCGGGGCCGACCGCCGTCCTGTCCGTCGCGCCCTGGGCCGGTCAGTTCGGCCAGGCGTGGACCTTCATCAGCCGCAGCGGTCGAACGGGGGAGCTCGGGCCCAACCAGAGCGTCTCGGTCTACTACATCAAGAACAACCTGAGAGGGGCCGAGGCCTGCCTCCAGACGCCGCCCGGCGCGCCCGGCACCGCCCTCCGCATGGTCCCTTGCGGCGGCAACAACATCCTCTCCCTCTGGTACTTCACCCGCAGCGACCGCAAGTAGCGCGCCGGAGCCCCCGTGACACACCCCAGGCCCACGCTCGCGCTCGCGGCGCTCCTCGTGGCCCCGCTCGCGGCCTGCAGCGGCTCCCATCGCAGCACAGCCGACGCGGCGGACGGCGACGCCGACGCGCTCGCCGACGCCGGCCCCGACGCCGCCGGCACGCGCTGCGCGATCCTGCACGCGCCCTGCGCGCCCGGCACCCTCCCGAGCGCCGACGACGACCTCGCCTGCGTCCCCGCCGACACGCGCGCCCCGGAGGTGCTCACCTGCGAGCCCACTTGCGCGTCGGGGAGCTGCGCCGACCTGCCCATGCTCACCTGCACGAGCCCGTACCCCGGGGCGCCCGCGGTGTGCCTCGCCTCGAACTGCGCGTCGATCTTCGCGTCGGCGGCGCAGTGCGCGGACGCCAGCGCCGACGGGGGGACCTGCGAGCCCCTCGCGCCGGGCAGGGGGATCTGCTCCCCCGCGGGTCAGGTCCCGCCCGGCGGCGCCTGCGACCTCGACACCCCCTGCCGCGCCGGGCTCCTCTGCGCCGACGGTCGCTGCTCCGCGCCCTGCACCCTCGACGACGACACCGTCCCCTGCGGCCTCGGCGAGACCTGCGCCGCGCACGGCCCGGGCGTTCCTGGCCGGGTCGGCGTCTGCCGCCCCGCGTGCGGCGGGTTCGCCGCCGCGAAGGGGGTCTGCGGCCCGGGCAGCGGCTGCCAGCCGACCTCCTCGGACGCCGGCTACTGCGCTCCCGTCGGCTCCCGCGCGCTCGGCGAGGCGTGCGACGACGGCGCCACCTGCGGCGAGCGCCTCGCGTGCCTCGACCTCGGCGAGGGGGCGCCGCCGACCTGCCTCGCGACCTGCGACCGCGGCGCGCCCGACCTCGGCGACGCGTGGTGCGACGGGGACGACGTCTGCGTCGGGGTCGGCTCCGCCGTCGTCGGCGTGTGCCTCCCGGGCTGCACGCCGTTCGTCCCCGACGCCGACAACGGCTGCGCCGAGGCGGGGCGCCGCCGCTGTCAGCCCCTCGACGACGGGACGCGCGGGCTCTGCCTGCCGTCGGGCAGCGCGCCCGCCGGCTCACCCTGCAACGACGCCGACATCCGCTGCGTCGGCACGGCCTCCTGCGTCGGCGCGAGGGAGGGCCACCCGGGCACCTGCCGGGCGTACTGCAGGCCGTTCACGAGCCCGACGGGGTGCGGGAGCGACGAGATCTGCAACCCCGGCAGCCCCGGCTGGGGGCAGTGCACGGACAACGTCGCGTCGCCGCGCATCGGGGCGCTCGCAGCGCTCGGGGAAATTCGGACCGAGCCAGGCGCGGCGTCGTGGTCGCAGGTGGCTACGCGAGGCGGGAGCGTACCCGAGGTACGTGACCGACGAGCGGAGCCGCCTGAGACCACAAGAGCAAGCCTGGCGACGGGAGAATTTCCCCGAGCGCTGCTAGAGGGGTGCCCGACGCCGGGCCAGTGGTGCGACGAGGGCGTGCTCTGCTTGAACTCCGGCGACGGAGGCAACGCCTGCGTCGCGCTCTGCCGCTTCGCCGCGGGGGACGACGACTGCGCCGGCACGACCTGCACCGCGGACATCCTCACGAGCGAGGAGATCGGCCTCTGCCTGCCATGATCGACGCGCTCCCCGACCTCGGCGCCTTCTTCGCCGGCGTGGCGGCCACGCTCCCCGAGGACCCGCGTGGCGAAGACGGCCCCGCCGCGCTCACCGCGCAGACGCTCCCCGCGCCGCCCGCCGCGCTCCGGGTGGCCGGCCTGCGCGCGACGTGGTTCTGGCATTGGTACGAGGACTCGCCGGCGGAGCACGTGTCGCTCGAGGTCGACAAGCCCGCGCTGCGCGCGCTCGGGCTCCTGATCCTCGCCACCCTCCTCCACCCGGAGGTCGGCCCCGTGACCCTCCACCTCGACCCCACGGGCGCAGACGACGGCGAGCGGCGCCACGTCATCGACCGCCTCGTCGTCGCGCCGCGCGTCGACGCGGACGACGCCGTGGGGCTCGTCGTCCGCCCCCGCGCCTTCAACTACTGGCCGCGCGCGCTCGACAAGCACCCCTGGTTCGACGAGCGCCCCGCTCCCGACGAGCTCCCCGTCATCACGCTGCGCGCGACCGACTGGGCGCTCGATGAGCTCGACGGCCGGCACGAGGCGGTCGGCTTCGGCGCGCCCCGCCCCGCCGCGCGCTTCGCCGCCCTCTGCCTCGACGCCTCACGCCCGGGCAACGATCGGCTCGAGATCGTGCTCGAAGGCGAGCAGGGCTTCCGCGGCGTCGGCGTCGGCAGCGCCGAGCTCACGCTCTGGCTCCCGGGGAGCTTCGGCTACGGCTGACCGTCGTCCTCGACCTCGAGCCCCATCGCGCGGAGGAGCTCGCTCGCCTTCGCGGGGTCGTCGAGGAGCTCCCGACAGCGCCGGAAGAGCGTCGCCCCGTCGAGCTCCTCGCCCGACAGCTCCGCGAGGTGCTGCACGACCCGCATGAGCTCCCCGACCGGCGCCCGCGGTGGCCGCCGATCCCGCTCTCGCCTCGGCTTCGGGGCCTGCCGCTGCCCGCCGACCGCCCGCGGCGCCGCGCTCGCGCTCCCCTCGCGCCGTGACGGCGGCGGCGCCTCGCGCTCCTCGGGCGCCGTCCACCGCCCGCCCGCGTCGTCCTGTGCGCTCCACGCCGGCCCTCGCGGCGCCCGCTCTCCCCGCGGCGCCTCCGGTCGCGCCCAGTCCCCCGGCGGCCGCCGCGACACCCGCAGCGCCCGCCCGTCGCGCGTCGCCGGGTCGATGGGCGCCCAGCGGAGCCCCACCTCGCTCGGCAGGAGCGCCATCGCCCACAGGTGGTCGGGCGCCGTGAGCTCCCCGCCCTCCCACACCCAGCCGCTCGCGATGGCCGCCGGCACCCCAGCGCGCCGCAGCATCTCGCACGCCATCGCCCCGAGCTCGTAGCAGACGCCCCGCCCGAGGTAGCGCCCGCCGCGCCCCTCCGTCGCGTGGAGCGCCGCGATGTGCACGTTCGGGCGCCCGCGCGTCACGCGCCGGAGCCACCGCGCCGCCGCCGCGTCCTCGAGGTACGACGGGTCGTACGCGTAGCGCCTCCGCACGAACTCCCTCACCGCCACGGCCTTCTCGAGCGCCGGCAGCGCCGCCACCCGCAGGCGCTCGCACTCGGCGAGGGCCTCGTCCGGGAGCTCCTCGTCGGGCACCGTCGGCGCGAGCAGCGGCCGGAGCGCCCCCTCCGCGCCCGCCGGCGCCCCGATGACGCCGCCCCCGACGTGCTCCGGCGCCTCGTCGAGCACCACCCGGCACGCGACCTCGCCAGGTCCCCGGAGGGCCACGAAGGTCCGCCCCGCGCGCCCCGGGACCACGCGCGCGCCCACGTCGGCCGCGCTCGACACCGCCACGAGCCGCCCGAAGAGCGGCGTCGGGAACGCGTTGTCCCCGCGCGGGAGGCGCCCGGTCAGCGCGACCTCGTAGCTGCCCGCCCGCGCCGGCGCGAACCCCTCGGCGACGAGCCGCGCCGTCGGCCGGTCCCTCGCCGGCAGCCACCGCTGCGTCGCCGGGTCGAAGCGCGCGCCCAGCGCGAGCGGCGCGTAGCGGTGCGGGAACGGCAGCGCGCTCGGCGCGAACGCGAGCCCGTACTCGGGCGCCACCGCGCGCTCGATCGAGAAGGTGCCGTCGCTGTCGAGCTGCGAGCCGATGGCCTCGCGCCCCTCGAACCAGCGGCCGTGGTCCGGCGCCCGGAAGGGCGTCCCCTCGTCCCGGGCGTCGGCGCGGCCCGCGTCGTCGGGCCTCCGGGTCGCGGACGGCTCGGGCGCCGGCGCCCGATCGTCGCCGTCATCGTCGAAGAACCAGCCGCGCACACGATCGCGCCAACGGCGCTCGCCTCCCTTCGGCGGCGCCGGCGGCCGAGGGGGCGCCGGGGCGCCGAGCGCCTCCATGAGCACGCCGCCGAGCGCCTCCCGCTGCCCGGGGCCCGTGGGCTTCCGGACCGTCGGCATGAGGTCCGGCACGCCGAGCTCGGCGAGCCAGTCCGCGGCGACCTCGTCGTCCTCCGCGAGGTCGACGAGCAGGAGCGGGAAGCCCTTCGCGCGGGCCACGTTCGCGAGCTCCACCGGCCGCGGCAGCGCGAGCCCCGGCGCGTCGCTCATGACCACCGTCGCGCGCCCGTCCGGCCCCCGCGCGACGAGCGGCAGCCGCTCCACCGTCCGCCGGCCGCGCCGGGCGAGCAGCCCGAGGCAGCGCGGCAGGCGCGCGAGGACGGCCGGATCCGCCGCGACGAGCCCGCCCGCGCCGAGCTCCTCGAGGCGCGCCCCGACGGCCGCGAGGTAGCGCGCGACCTCGCTCGGGCCGACGCGCTCGTGGATCCCGAGCGCCGTCGCGAGCGCCGGCAGCCGGAGCCCGTCGCGGAAGCCCGTCACGAGGTCGCCGACGAGCTCCGGCGCGGGCGTCACGACGAGGCCCGACGCCGGGCGCCACGCGCCGTCGTCGTCGCGGAGCCGCGGCGCCGCGAAGGTCTCGCGCAGATCGGCCTCGGCGGCGCGGTCGCGCGAGAGCGCCCCGCCCGCGACGGCCCGATCGAGCCACAGGAGCGCCGTCATCGTCGCCCCGCGTGCCCGGATCGTCCGCAGCACGTCCGCCACCCGCGCCTCCGCCGCGCGTCGGAACGGGAGCCGCGCGATGAGCGCCTCGGGCAGCGTGAGCGCGACCTCCGCGTGCGGGAGCGCCGCCGGATCCTCGCCGAGCAGGTCGAGGACGTCGTCGTCGGGCCAGTAGAGGTCCGCCGGCGCGCGCCGGACGCCGCCGCGGTCGGGGATCCACGCCGCCCGCTCGAGGTCGAGCCCCGCCACCGCCTCCGGCGCGTCCATCGCGAGGCCCCCGAGGTAGCGCGCGAGCGCGAGGGTCGCCTCGAGCCCCGGCTCGAGCCCCTCCCCCGACGTCGTGAGCGCCTCGATCCGCGCCGCCGGCAGCGCCCGCGCGGCCCCGATCCGCGTGAGCAGCCCCACGAGCGCCGGCTCGTCGTACGCCGGCGCCGTCGCGGGCGGCGGATCCACGAGGAACGCGGCGAGGAGCCCGCGCTCGACCGCCGTCGGCGCGAGCAGCCTCCGCACCTGCTCCCACTCGCCGCCGCGCTCGACCGCGACCCGCAGCCGGTCGAGCTTGTGGTTCTTCACGCTCCAGTCGAACGCCGTCGCGTCCTCGGCCGCCGTCTCGGCCGGCCAGCAGCCCGCCATCGCGCGCAGGACGGCCGCCGAGCGCGCGACGTCGCCGTCGGCCTCGGCGCCGCGGTGGGCGTCCTCGAGGAGCGACATGAGCTGCCGCCGCCGCCCGCGCTCGAGCTGCACCGCCTGCCGGAGCCACGCGCGCAGCGCCGCCGGCACCTCCGCGGCCGGGCGCCACGCGGCGAGCCCGATCTCCGCGGGCAGATCGGCCCCCGCGTCGTCGCCGAGCAAGAGCTCCCGCGGCGCCCGGAACCCGCCCGCCTCCGTCGGCAGGAGCGGCGCGTTCCCGAGCGTCCCGAGCGCCTGCGCGTCGCCCTCGAGCGCCGGCGCCGCCCCCAGGAGCCAGCGGTAGAACGCCACGCGCGCCGACGCCTCGGAGAGCGCGGCGGGGCCTCGCTCCTCGCCCGACTCCCGCGCCGCGGCCGCGAGCGCGTCGATGAGGCGCGCCGGCGGGAGCTCCGGCACCACGACCCGCTCGCCGTCGTTCGCGAGCGCCGCCCACGCGGGCTCGGCGAGCGCCGCCCGGAGCGGGAGCCCCGCGCTCAGCGCCACCGGCCCGAGCGCCCAGAGCGGCCCCGTCACGAGCGCGCCCTCCGCGTCCACCCAGAGCGGGAGCCCCTCGGCGACCTCGTCTCCGGCGCCGTCGCGCACGGCCCGCAGCAACGCCGCCAGCCGCGCGCGGTCCGCGAGGAGCGGCGCCTGCGCCGAGACGGCCTCGCCCGGTCGCGCGAGCGCCCGCACCTGCTCGACCACGAGCGCGACGGGGCTCTTGAACGCGATGAGCCCGGCGAGCGCGTCCGCGTCTCGCTCGACGGCGTCCGCCAGCACGCCGGCGCCGTCGCCCGCGACGTCCTCGGCCCACGCGGCCCCCACGACGTGCGCGACGTCGACACCTCGCACCACCTCGGCGGCCGTCCGCCGCGCCCCGCGCCGCGTCGGCCACAGCGGGAGCGCCGCGAGCCGCCCCGGCAAGCCGGACGCGGGCGGCTCCGCGAGGAGCGCCGCCCGGACGCGGATGAGCCCGGCGCGCGCGGCTTCCGCGGCCCCCGCGTCCGCGAGCGCCCCCTCCGCCTCGAGCGCCTCGACGAACGCGAGCGCGTCGGCCGGCCGCACGCCGAGCGCGTCGAACACCGGGCCGAAGAGGGCCTCGTCGTCCGGGTGCACCAGGACCCGCGCGCCGAGCGCGAGGGCGGGGCGGAGCGCGGCCGTGGCGCGGTACACGGCGTCGGCCGGCGGGTCGGCCCAGCGGCCCGGCGGCCGCGGGACGCCGTCCGTGCCGCGGAAGAGGCGCGCGGCGCGGAGCGACTCGAGCTGGTCGGGGCGCAGCCGGCGCGCGGCGCGCCGGAGCTCGCGCGCGACGCTCTCGCGCAGCGCCTCCGGCGCGAGGCCGGCGTCGACCGCGCTCTGGTCGAGGTCGTCGCCGAGGCCGTCGCCGACGAGGCCGACGAGGCCGGGCAGATCGGCGCGCGCCACGGCGCCGCCGAGGCCGAGCGCGGTCGCGAGCGCCAGCGTCTCCGGAGCCGCGGCGGGGCGCGGATCGAGGGCGTCGAAGAGGGCGAGGAGCGCGGCGTCGTCGGCCTCGCCGCGGAGGGCGCCCAGTGGGTGGAGCGCGCCGGCGGCGTCCGCCCAGAGGGCGACCCCCGCGAGCGCCGCGCGCGCGGGCTCGCCGAGGTCCGAGGCGCGGGCGGCGAGGTAGGCGTAGAGCGTCTCCCGGCGGGCGGCGACGGCGTCGAGCGGCACGAGCGGGGCGTCGTCCTCGCCCGCGAGGCCCCGGACCACCTCGGCCGCGCCTGCGCCCTCGGGCACGAGCCGCGCGACGTGCGCGAGCGGGCGCAGGTCCGCCGCGAGCCACGGCGCGTCGGGCGCGAGCGCGACCACCCCGGCGTCGGCCGGGACCCGCGCGCGCTCGGGCCCCGCGAGCGGCCGCAGCTCGCCGCGGACGTCGGGCCAGATCCACGCCTCCGCGAGCGCCGCCCGCTCGCGCGACGACAGCGCGTCGGCGCCCTCGGCGAGCGCCCGGTGGAGCGCCGCGAGGTCCTCGCCGCGCAGCGTCACGTCACCGGAGCCGACGGCGTCGAGCAGGGCGCGGAGGTGGAGCGGCTCGGCGCCGAGGTCGCGGAGGTAGGCCGCGAGCGGATCCGCGAGGGTCGGCGCCACGATCGGCACGGCGCGCGCGGGGTCGAGCCCGAGCACCGCCTCGCGGAGCGGCCCCTCCGGCGGGAGCCACGCCCGCCCGGCCGCCGCCGGCGCGACCGGCCGCCGCGTACCCGAGAGCGTCGGAAGAGCGGCAGCGCCGCGACGCGCGCCGTGAGCGAGCGCCCGAGCGACGCGAGGTGCCCATGCACGGCGAGGGCGCCTGAGGCGTCGAGGATGGCGCCGGCGAGCGCGGGTCGGCGAGGTCGGCGACGAACGCGGCGTCGTCGTGCTGCGCGAGGCCGAGGCGGCGGAAGAGCGTCGCCTGCGCCACGGTCGGCGCGTCGTCGAGCTCGGCCGCGAGGAAGGGGCGGGCGCCGGCGTAGAGCGCGCGCAGCGCGGGCGTCGTGCGGCGGAGCGCGGCCGCCGGGAACGCGCGCCCGGCGTCGTCCGGGAGGAGCGGGAGGGCGCCGAGCGCGGCGGCGTCGACCTCGTCGGCCGATCCGAGGGCGTCGAGGACGGTCGCGACGCCGTCCGCGAGCCAGGCGGCGGGGTAGGGGGCGCCCGCCGGCGTCGCGGCGAGCGTGGCCACGAGCAGGGCCTCGAGGTCGCGCGGGGCCGAACGGGGCCGCGCCGAGGGCCCGGGCGACGTCGGCCCGGCGCCCGTCGAGCGTGCGCGCGCGGCGGCCGGCGGGTCGAGCGAGCGGGGCGTCGCCGAGGGCTCTCGCCAGCGCGGGGGGCGTCACGAGGCGGGCCTCGGGCGGCCGCAGGCGCGCTGCCGGCGGCGCCCGGCAGGAGCGGGAGCGCGGCCAGGCCGGGGCGCGCCGCGGCGACGAGGTCGAGGTAGGCCGGGTGGCGCAGCTCCGTCGGGAGGGGCAGCACGTCGAGGAGCGCGCTCTTGGCGTCGTCGTCGCCGTGCTCGCAGACGCTCGCGGCGGCCGCGGCGAGCAGCTCGCCGGCGCGGGCGAGGCTCCAGCGGTTCCAGGGCGACTCGAGGTCGAGGCGCTCGCGGTCGACGGGGACGTCGAAGTGGCCGTGGACCACGAAGCGGAGGCCGGAGCGCTCGCCGGTCGGGAGGTGGCTGAAGATCGTCGGCGCGTCCGGCGGGAGCGGCGTCGGGGCGCCGGCCGCGTCGAGGGCGAGGGCGACGAGGGCGCGCGTGGTCGTGGCGCGGCTGAGGTCCCGGCGCGGCCCGTCGTAGCCGAAGCGCCCCTCGGCGACGGCGTAGCGCCTCGTGACGACGTCGCCGCCGTCGCCCTCGGCCACCGTGAGCGAGACGACGTGGCGCGCGGCGTCGTCCTCGCGGGTGACGCGGCGGGAGGCGCCGGGGCCGGCGACCTCGAGGCGCCGCAGGTTCCTGAGCGTGAGCAGCGTCTCGGGCGGGACGGCGAGGGCGCGGGCGGTGAGGGCCTCGGGGGCGTGGGCCGGGTCGCGCGGCGCGCGGTAGGGGAGGACGAGGAGCGTGCCGCCGTCGGGGTGCGCGCCGTCCGGGCGCGCGGGGAGGGGGCGCGGGATCGAGACGTCGGCGATCTCGAAGCGGAAGAGGTCGGAGTAGACCTGCGGGCGCTCGCAGATCTCGTAGACCGACTTGAAGCCGACCCCGAAGAAGCCGATCTGCTCGCGCGACTTGGTGGTCTGCCCGATGGAGAGCACGCCCACGACGTCGCGCGCGTCGAAGGGGGCGCCGTCGTGCCAGGCGGTGACGGCGTCCGCGCCGATGGCGACGCGGAAGCAGGCGGCGCCTGCGTCCTCGGCGTTCTGCAGGAGCTCGACGAGGAAGTGGCCGGGGTCCGTGTAGACCCGGCGCGACAGGAGCTCCTCGGCGTTCGCCTGCGAGAGCGAGCGCGGCGCGTCGCGGAGGAGGGTGAGCACGTCGGCGGCGAAGCGCTCGCGGCGGGCGCGCCAGGGGGCGGCGAGGCCGGCCGCGGCGGCGCGGGCGGCGAGGTCCGCGAGGCGGGCGCCGGGCACGCGGAGGAGCGTCGCGCCGTCGAGGGCGGCGACGGCGTCGGGGCCCGCGTCGAGGGCGGCGACGCAGGCGGCGACGGCGTCGTCGCGGAGGGCGTCGCGGCGCGGGCGGTCGACGTTCTTGAGCCAGCGGTCCATGAGGCAGAGGGCGCCGAGGCGGGCGAGCGGGAGCGCGACGAGGCAGCGCGCGACGGCGTCGGCGACGGGGCGGAGGGCGGCGGCGGGCAGGTCGGCGCGGTCGAGGCCGCGGAGGACGCGCTGGGCGCCGGTGTCGGGGACGGTCGCGAGGGCGTCGAGGAGCGCGGCGGCGACGGGCGGGGAGGCGAGGGCGCCCGCGCGGGCGAGGGCGCGGACGGCGTGCGCGAGGGGCTCGTGGTCGGGGAGCGCGGCGAGGGCGGCGAGGAGGTCGGGGGTGCGGTCCGCGTCGGCGTGGGCCGCGGGGCGCGCGACGTGGTCGTCGATGGCGGTGATCTGCGCCGGGAAGGGCAGGCGCGCGAGATCGGCGAAGGGGGAGGGCGGGCTCACGAGGCCGACGGTAGGGCGTGCCGCGCGACGTGACAATTGCGCTGACGCGGGCGGCGGCTATCATGCCGCGTGGTCTTCCAGCGACGAACCCGATCGCCCCTCGCGGAGCTCGCGCTCCTCGTGCTCGCCGTGAGCGTGGGCGGGTGCCTCGGCGACGACCCGATCGCCGGGCGCGAGGACGCCGTGCCGGTCGACGTCGTCACGCCCGACGTCGCGGCGGCGGACGCGGACGCGGGCGCGGACGGCGTCAGCGACGCGGTCTCCGACCCCGACCCCGACGGCGACGCCGACCCCAACGCCGACGCCGACCCGGACGCAGCCTCCGACCCCGACACGGCCGCGGACACCGCCACGGACACGGCCACGGACACGGCCACGGCCGCGGACACGGCCACCGCCCCCGACACGGACACGGCCGCCGACACGGACACCGCCCCCGACACGGCCGCCACCCCCGAGGACCTCCCTCCCGCCGACACCTCCCTCCTCTCCGGGCCGCCCTACCTCATGTGGGTCACTGAGACCGAGGTCAGCGTCCGCTGGGAGACCACCACCCCGCTCATCGGCCGCGTCGACTTCGGCCCCACCGACGCGCTCGGCCAGACCCTCTCCGAGCCCTCCGCGCGCCGCACCCACGAGCTCCGCCTCACGGGCCTCGCGCCGGGCTCGGTCGCCTCCTACCGCGTCGTCTACGACGGCGGCGCGCTCCCCGTCCGCCACGTCCGCACGGCCCCGCCCGACGACGACCCGCGCCCCCTCCGCTTCATCGTCTGGGGCGACAACCAGAACGGCCCCGGCACCTTCTCCGACCTCATCCCGTGGATGCGCGCGGCGTCGGACTTCGACCCCGACTTCGCCCTCTCCGTCGGCGACTGCGTCCAGAACGGCACCCGCGCGGAGTACCGCTCGCAGCTCTTCGTCCCGCTCGCCCCCTTCGCCGACGAGGTCCCCTTCCTCGTCGCCGCCGGCAACCACGAGCGCTACGGCGACCCCGACGCCGAGCTCTTCTCCGAGTACCTCTCGCAGCCGGGCGACGAGCACTGCTTCGGCTGGCGCTACGGCGGCCTCTTCGTGCTCTTCCTCGACACCGACCTCGGCCTCGACGGCGCGACCGGCCAGCGCGCCTGCGTCGACGCCGCGCTCTCCTCACCCGCCGCCCGCACCGCGCGCGTCCGCGCCGCCGCCTTCCACAAGCCGCCGCGCGTGGAGTGGTGGTTCGGCGGGCTCCTCGCCTTCACGAACGCCATGGAGGCGCCCTGGGTGCGCGAGGACCTCGAGCCGCTCCTCGAGAGCTACGGCGTGGACATCGTCTTCAACGGCCACAACCACCTCTACGCCTACACGCCCGAGACCGAGGGCGGCATCACCTGGGTCACGACGGGCGGCGCGGGCGGCGCCATCGACACGCGCGGGCCCTTCGACATCTGGCGCGTCGGCACCTGGCCCGAGATCGCCGTGACCCTCCACGAGTTCCACTTCCTGCGCGCGACCCTCGACGGCGACGAGCTCCACGTCGAGGCCGTGAACGTCGACGGCGCCGTCATCCACGACTTCACCGTCACCGGCGGCCACGACGGCGAGGAGTAGCGCGGGCCGCCGCGGCGCTCAGCTCACGGCCACCGGCGGCGCGAGCGCCTGCACGAGCACGTAGGGCTGCACGACCACGGCGAGCCAGCGCGCGTCGGCGTCGTCCCGCGCGGCCGCGTGCTCCGCGGCGGTCGGCTTGCGGAGCGCCCCTGAGGCGACCCAGCCCCGGACGGCCTCCGCGTCGTCCCGCACGACGGCGAGCGCGCACGCGACGAGGTCGAGCGCGGGCGCCACCACGAGGACCGCGTCACGGCCGAGGTGAGCGACCAGGTCGCTCCCGCGCACGGGGCCCATCGTCGCCTCGACGCGCGCCCGCAGGCCGTCGGTGTCGTCGTCGCCGCCGCTCATGGCGCGTAGGCTACCACCGCGGCGGCGCGCGAGGAACCTCGGCAACCGATCAGAACGACGCGCCGTCGACGCGCGTGCCGGGCGAGAAGATCGCGCCCGCGGCGCCGTCGGCGGCCGTGTGCCCCACGAAGGGGCCGGTCCCGTCGGGGCTCCGGGTCGCGCTCTCGTCGCTCGGCGCCGGCAGCTCGCCGCCGGGGCCGTAGCTGAAGAGCGCGACGAGCCTCCCGTCGGCGTCGACGAGGCGCAGCGCGTCGCCCGCGTTGTCGAGCGCGAGCCCGAAGGAGAAGCCCGGGTCGGCCGCGTTGGCGACGACGAACGAGGCGCCGCCGGTGTCCTCGGGGGCCGTGCCGCCGCCGAATACGACGAGCGCCTTGCCCGCGGCGAGCGCCGCCCCCGCGGCGAACGTGTGCCGCGGCGTCGCGAGGTCCGAGTCGAAGAGGCGGAACCCCGCGAGCGAGACCGCCCCGCCCGAGACGTTCAGGAGCTCGACGAACTCGTCGCCGACGGCGTCGCCGCGGTCGCCGTCGCCGTTGGGATCGCCGTCGGTCGCGCCGTCCGTCAGCACCTCGTTGATGACCACCTGCCCGAAGGCCGGCGACGTCTCGACCCCGCAGAGCCCCGACCCGCCCGCGGGCGTGACGCAGACCGCGTCCGCCGGGCAGCCGGCGCTCGCGCAGCAGAGGACGGCCTCGATCCCGAGCGTGCAGGCGTCGTCCACGCAGTCGTAGCCCTGCGGGCAGTCGCAGGGCGAGGCGCAGGCGCCGCCCGCGTCGGTGTCCGCGTCGGCGTCGGCGTCGGCGACCGCGTCGGCGACCGCGTCGGCGTCGGCGTCGGCGTCGGTGTCGGGGGCGGCGTCGGTGTCGGCGTCCGCGTCGGCGTCCGCGCCGGCGTCGGTGTCCGCGTCCGCGTCCGCGACCCCGCTGTCCACCGTGTCCGCCGCGCCGCCGCCGTCGCTCCCGCACGCCCCGAGCGCGAGCGCGCCCGCCACCACCGCGGCCATCATCACGTCCAACACCCTCATCGGCGCCCCCGTCAGTCCCAGCGGCTCGTGAGCTCGAGCCCCCACCGCACCGTCCCGACCGCGCCGCCCGCGTGGTCCACGACCACCAGCGTCCACGCGCCGTTCACCGCCTCGTCCCCCGGGTAGAAGAACGTCGGCGCGTGCAGGCTCACGCCGCCGCCGCTCCCCGCGCCCCGGTCGAAGAGCACGTCCGCGTAGTTGTACTCCCCCTCCCAGCTCGGCGGCGCGAGCAGCGTCACCGTGAGCTGGCCCGGGTTCGGGTGGACCACCTCCACCCACACGATCACGTCCATCGCCACGGACGCGAGGCCCGACACGTCGATGACGCTGCGCACGCCGCCCTCGTCGCCGTCCGGGATCGCCCTGGCCGCGCCGCTGTCGAAGCGCTGGTGCATCCAGCTCGGAAAACAGATCCCCCCGCCCCCGAACGTCGTCCCCGCGCAGATGAGCTCCGCCCCGCACGCTACCTCCGCGTCGCAGTCCGCGCCCTCCGGCCGCCCGCCCGCCCCGCAGTCGACCTCGTCCTCGCCGAAGATCGGCACCAGCGCCGTCGCCCCGCTCGCCGGCGCCGGGAACGTCACGAGCGTCGTGACCGGCGCCCCATAGTCGAGCGCCTCGCACCCCTCGCCCGGCACCTGCAGCTCGTGGAACACGAAGAGCTCCGTCGTGTTGTCGACCACCTCCGTCACCCGCGCCACCCCGAACGGCAGGTCCCGGAGCCCGGCCGACCAGAAGATCGCCCACCGCCCCGCGAAGCTCACGCCCGCCGGCGGCGCCGCCCCGAAGTGCGCCTGGTACTCGGCCGCGCTCCGGAGCAGCACCAGCTCCTCCACCGGCGCCCAGCCCGCCGGCGGCGCGAACCCCGCCACCTCCGCGAGCCCGAGCGACGACGCGGGCGTCACGCAGGCGCCGTCGTCGCAGACCTGCTCCCCGCCGCAGCTCCCGCAGCTCCCGCCGCAGCCGTCGTCCCCGCAGGCCGCCCCGCCGCAGGCCGGCACGCACGCCGCCGCGCAGTCGCCCGGGCCGCCCGGCGACGCCACCGCGAGCAGCTGGAACGTCGCGTCGAGGTCCTCGCTCGTCTCGTCGTCGCCGCCGAGCCCGTTGCCGCCGCTCCGCCGCTCCGCCCCCTCCGTGACGTCGCAGCGCGTGACGCTCGCGCTCCCGGGCGCCGCGACCGGCCGCTGATCCGACAGCGGCGTGTCCGCGCGGTAGGCGCTCGACCCCACGACGACGCCGGTCTTGTCGGTGCCCTCGACCGTCCCGCCCCACGCGACGTAGTCGAGGTCGACCACGAGGTCGCTCGCGCCGTCCCACCAGAAGAGCGTCAGCGCCTCCTGCGCGTTCGAGAGCGACGCGCTCCCCGTGTGCTCGCCGCGCATCGCCGGCGCCGGCCCGCCCTCGGCGAGGTCGAAGTCCGGGTACACGCCGTGCTCCGAGAGGAAGTGCGCGTCCGTCTCGAGCGACACCGTCACGTAGGCGCCCGGCGCGATCGTCGCCCCCGCCGGGAAGCGCAGGCGGAAGTCCGCGGCCGACGGCGCGCCGCCGCCCGTCGTGATGAGGTGGTAGGCGTGGTAGTCGGCGAGGTACACGTCCGACAGGTCCACGGGCGCCGAGCCGGGGTTCAGGATCTCCACCATCTCGGCCGCCGTCGGCGACACCACGACCTCGCTGATGAGGAGCCGCGACGCGACCTTCGGCGCCGCCGCCGCCGCGTTCGGCGCCCCGGGGGTCGGCGGCGCCAGCGCGAAGTCCGCGGCGTTGCTCCCCGTGTCACGCCCGTCCGGGAGGCGCGACAGCCCCTCCCCCGGCCCCTGGTCGGCCGCCGCCGCGCCCTCGCCCGCGAAGCTCGTCCCCGCCCCGAAGACCCCGTAGCCGACGGCGTCCACGGCCTCCCCCTGCCAGCGCAGGACGACGCTGTCGGGCCCGTTCTGGAAGTCGACCTTCGCCGACAGCTGGTCGGCCGCCGCGAGCAGCGCCGCGCTCCCGCCCGGGTGCGCCACGACGAAGTAGCCGTCCGCCCCGACGACGCCGCTCAGGGCGACCGCGCCGTAGGCGTCGCCGTTGGCGCCGTTGACCCCGACGAGCTCGAGCCCGTCGAGCACCGTCCCCGGCGCCCCGCGGAGCTCCACGAAGACCTCCGTGTCGCTCCCGGGGCCGTCGTAGACGAGCTCGTTGATGACCACCGCGGGCGCCGCCGCCGGCGCGCTCGCGTCGACCACGCACAGGCTCGGCCAGGTCGCGTCGAGGGAGGCCACGCAGGCCGTCCCCGCTGGGCAGCTCGCCCCGCCGGCGCAGCTCGCGGCGCAGCTCGTCGCGCCCGTCACGGTGTTCACGGCGCAGAGCCCGGAGGCGCAGTCCGCGCCGCCCTCGGGGCAGGGCTGGCCGGCCGCGCGCCCGCCCGTCGGCGCGCCCGCCGGGTCGGCGCAGTTCTTCGCGCCCGGCGAGGCGTCGTTGTTGGCGTCGCCGCGCGCCCGCGCGCAGGTCGAGGCCGCCCAGCTCGCCGCGACGTCGCCGCCCGTGAGCGCCACGCGCTCGACGCTGCGGCCGTTGCCCGGGTTGAAGGGGAACGAGAACGTCGCCACGACGCGGCTCCCCGCGCCGTCAGGGGTCGCGAGCGCGATCGGGTCGTTCGTCGCGAGGCCGTTCGCGATGGCGCTGTCCGCGACGGTGAGCCGGAGGGCCCCCGCCGGGATCGCGTAGGTGTCGCCTGCGTCGTCGGGGTCGAGCACGACCGCGTAGCCGCCCGGCGCGAGCACCGTGCCGCCGCCACCCCAGGCGACCAGCGGGTCGCTCGCGTCGTCGTCGCCGAGGCGCCAGCCCGCGAGGTCCACCGGCGCGGGGCCGGCGTTGTAGAGCTCCACGTACTCGCCGCTGCTCTCGTCGATGGGGTTCGCCATGATCTCGCTCACCACGACGCCCGCGACCACCCACGGCGCCTCGACGGGCGCCGGCGTGGCGCCGCTGCAGTCGGCCGCGCCGGGCGTCGCGCCGCACGCCGACGCGACCCAGCTCTCGGGGCGGTCGGGGGCGTCGACGGCCACCCGCTCGGCGCTGACGCCGTTCCCCGGGTTGAAGGGGTGCGCGAAGGTCGACACGGCGGCCGCGCCCGTCGGCGCGCGCAACGTGATCGGGTCGCCCGTGCCGAGGCCCGAGCCGATCGAGGTGTCCGGCGTGCGGAGGCGCAGCGTGCCGCTCGGGATCGCGTAGTCGTCGGCGTACTCGGCGTCGAGCACGACCGCGAACGCGCCGGGGGCGAGCACCGTGCCGCCGCCGAAGGCGACGAGGGCCTCCTCGCGGTCGCCGTCGTCGAGGCGGAAGCCGGCGAGGTCGACGGGCGCGGTGCCGGCGTTGAAGATCTCCACGAACTCGCCGGTGTCCTCGTCGAGCGGGTTCGCCATGACCTCGGTGATCACGAGCCCGAGCGCGGGCGACCCGCCGCCCGCCGGCGCGCAGCCGGTCGCGCCCGGCGACGACCCGCTCGCGCACAGGGACGCCGCGAAGCCCGTGGCCGTCCGCTCCGCGCTGACCCCGTTGCCCGGGTCGAAGGGCGCGCCCCAGCGGTCGAGCTCGACCCCCGCCGCGTCCGTCACCGCGATCGGGTCGCTCGTCGAGAGCCCGTTCCCGAGCGTCGCCGACGACGCCACGGTCACGACGAGCGCCTCGGCGGGGATCGCGTACTGGCCTGCGTAGTCGGGGTCCACGACGACCGCGAGCCGCCCCGGCGCGAGCACCGTCGCGCCCCCCTGCCACGGGCCGAGCGCGTCGGTCGCGTCGCCGTCGTCGAGCACGAGCGTCGCGAGGTCCACCGAGGAGACGCCGCGGTTCTCGAGCTCCACGAACTCGCCCGTCGCCTCGTCGAGCGGGTTCGCCATGACCTCGGTGATGACGATCGCGCGCGACGTGGCCGCCGGCGGCGCCGACGCGCAGTTCGGGCGCCCGGGCGAGCTCCCGCACGGGCTCCGGACCCAGTTCGTGGCGACGTCGCCGTCGGCGATGACGTCCTTCTCCACGCTGTTGCCGTTGCCCGGGTCGAAGGGGAAGCTGAAGGCGTCGATGACGACGGCGTGCGCGCCGTCCCAGAGGGTCACCGGATCGCTCGTCGCGAGCCCGCTCCCGAGCGTCGCGTCCCCCGTCGTCACGACCACGACGCCCGCCGGGATGGCGAACGCGGACGGGGCGTGGTCCGGGTCGACGATCAGCGCGTACGCGCCGGGCGCGACGACCGTCGGCCCGCCCCCGAAGGGCACGAGGACGTCGGCGCTGTCGCCGTCGTCGAGCACGAGCCCGGCGAGGTCGACCGGGGTCGCGCCCGCGTTCAGCACCTCGACGAACTCGCCGACGGCCTCGTCGAGCGGGTTCGCCATGACCTCGGTGATGACGAGCGAGGCCCCCGGGCCCTCAGCGCTGGCGCGCTCGAAGGCGCCGATGTCGGGGCCGGCGCCGGCGGGGCGCGGGGCGCCCGCGGCGTCGAGGGGCGCCGAGATGGTCGGATCCCCCGCGTCGATGGCCGGCGAGTCCGGGCGCAGGCGGTAGTCCCCCTCGGCGGGCGCGACGAGGCGCGGGTCGCGGCGGACGTCGCTCGCGGCGGCCACGGCGGCGCCGTCGTAGTCGCCGACGTTGCCCCAGACGACGTCGTGCCCGTTGCCGGCGCACGCGGCGCCGCAGCTGACGCCGCGGTCGTTGGCGGTGACGACGCTGTTCACGAGGCGCGCGCCGCCGGTGTCGAAGCGGGCGCCGGCGCCGCCGCTCCCGTGGCCGTTCGCGACGAGGGCGCAGTGGGCGACGAGGGGGGCCGGCGACGACGTGTCGCGCACGCGCACACCGCTGCCGCCGTTCAGCGCGGCGACCGTGTTCACGACGCGCGTCCCGGGGGCGGCCACGACGACGAGGCCGTCGCCGCCGTTGTTGTGGAGGTGGGCGCCGTCGACGAGGGCCGGCTGGCCGACGCCGTCGATGGTGACCCCGGCGCCGCCGGCGCGCCGCACCTCGACGCCGCGGAGCGTGTAGGCGCCGCCGCGGAGGGCGACGCCGACCGCGCCGGCCGGGCTCAGGCTGCCGTCGACCGTCAGGCGCTCGACCGCGGCCCCGTCGGCGAAGGAGGCGGTCACGCGCCCGAAGACGACGGTCGCGCCCGCGCCCTGGCCGCGGAGGGTGACGCCCGCGCGGAGCGCCACGTCCTCGCGGTAGCTCGGCGCCGTCAGCGTCACGACGTCGCCGGGGTGGGCGGCGTCGATCGCGGCCTGGATCGTGGCGTGATCCCCCGGGACGGTGAGCGTCAGCGCGCCGGTCGCCCGGGCGGCGGGGGCGGGAGGCGCGCTGGGGACGCCGCCGTCGTCGGCGCAGCCGGCGACCGCGGCGAGCGCGCAGAGCGCGGTCGCGAGGCGGATGTGTCGCATGCGGCCGGGATAGCGCGCAGGGCCCGCGACGTCCACCTTCGATCGCGCCCCGCGGCCGGGAGGACGGGGTGTGTCAAAAGACACAGGGGCGGAGCCGCCGCGCGACCCCGCCCCTGCGCGCCGGCCCGCGAGGGCCGGCGATCACCCGACAGGCGCTACGGCACGACGAGCGGCGCCGCGATGTTCGCCGGGAGGCCGATCTCCGTGATCGTCGTCGGCGTGAGCTCCCACGTGTTGAGCGTCCCCGCGGTGCTCGTCCCGCAGGGCGTCGAGTTCGACGCGTTGTAGCCCGCCGCCGTGGCCGGCGTGGCCTGCGCCGTCGAGGTCGCGCCGTTGGCGTCGACGTTCTTGAGCTTGGCCCACGTCCCGAGGGACTCGAGCCAGAACGCCGCCTTCGTCGACATCACGTAGAACTTCGTGCTCGAGCCGCTGTTGTAGTACGGCGTGCCCGTGCAGTCCGAGTTCGTGTAGTAGACGTAGCCGCCCTGGACCGGCGTCCCCGTCAGGACCGCGAAGGACACGTAGTAGCCGGTGCTCGTGCGGAAGGTGACCGTCGGCCCGTTGGCGTTCCCGCCGAGCGAGTAGTTGGTCATCATGCCGAGCGCCACGCCGTTCGCGTCGCGCACCGTGACGTCGTACTCGCTGCCGCCGCCGCCGCTGCCCGCCACGCCGTGGCAGACGTAGTCGGTGCGGCTCGCCGAGACGAGCTTGTAGCCGCCGGCGGCGCAGTTGTCGCCGATGGGCTCCGTCGTGACGGTGATCGACACCCCGGCCGGCCCCTGCGGGCCCATCGGGCCGGTCGCGCCGTCGAGCCCGTCATTGCCGGCGGGCCCCTGCGGCCCCATCGGGCCGGTCGCGCCGTCGAGCCCGTCGTTGCCGGCGGGCCCCTGCGGCCCCTGCGGCCCCATCGGGCCGGTCGCGCCGTCGAGCCCGTCGTTGCCGGCGGGGCCCTGCGGCCCCATCGGGCCGGTCGCGCCGTCGAGCCCGTCGTTGCCGGCGGGGCCCTGCGGCCCCATCGGGCCGGTCGCGCCGTCGAGCCCGTCGTTGCCGGCGGGGCCCTGCGGCCCCTCCGGGCCGACGTCGCCCTGCGGACCACGGAGGCCGGGCTGACCCTCGGGGCCCTGCGGCCCCTGCGGCCCCATCGGGCCGGTCGCGCCGTCGAGCCCGTCGTTGCCGGCGGGGCCCTGCGGCCCCTGCGGCCCCTGCTCGCCGGGGAGGCCCTGCGGCCCCTGCTCGCCGGGGAGGCCCTGCGGGCCCTGCTCGCCCTGGAGCCCGGGGACGCCCTCGGGGCCCTGCTCGCCGCGCGGGCCGATCGCCCCCGGAGCGCCGTTGCAGGCGAAGGTCGGCGCCTGGCCGGTCACGTCGAAGCGGACGCCACCGTAGACGCAGTCGTCGCCGGCCTCGATCGAGCTCGACACGACCGACGCGCCGGCCTCGCCCTGCTCGCCCTGGACGCCCTGCTCGCCGGGGAGGCCCTGCGGCCCCTGCTCGCCGGGGAGGCCCTGCGGGCCCTGCTCGCCCTGGATGCCCTGCGGGCCCTGCTCGCCCTGGAGCCCCTGCTCACCGGGGACGCCCGCGACGCCCGGGGCGCCCGGCGTGCCGTTGCACAGGAAGACCGGGCCGCGCTCCGAGTCGACGCGCACGCCGCCGAAGGCGCACTCGTCGCCCGGGGCGATCGACGTCGCGGTCACCGAGATGCCGGCGGAGCCCTGCGGCCCCGCGGCGCCCATGACGCCGTGGCAGACCCAGGTCGTGCCGTCGGCCGAGTCGACGCGGACGCCGCCCGCCGCGCAGTGATCGCCCGCGGGCTCCACGCTCAGCGTGACGCCGACGCCGTCCTTGCCGGCCGCGCCAGCCGGGCCCGCGGGGCCCTCGAGGCCGGCGGTCGGCCCGATCCAGCGGCCCTGCGCGTCCACGATGGGGACGCCGTTGACCGTGATGGACTGCGGGTGGATGTCGCCCACGACGTCCTGCGCCATGAGGGCGTAGGGCACCGAGCCGATGGGCGAGCGCGGGCGCATCTCGTCGTCACCGCCGACGGTGACGCCGAGCCAGCGGTTGCCGGCGCCCGCGAAGGCGCTGGCGAAGGGCACGTCCGCCCCGAGGCTCACGGCGAAGTAGCCGCCGCGCACCTCGACGTCGTGCGTCTCGGACCAGATCACGTCGCCGTCCTCGGCGGCGTCGTAGAGGGTGAACGTCATCTCGACGTTGCCCTCGATGACGTCACCGCCGGGGGTCGTCAGGCGACCCTCGTGCGTGAGGGTCGCCGGCACGGCGGCCTTCGCGGCGGGGGAGCCCAGCCCGAGCAGGGCGAGGGCGAGAAGGGGATAGAAACGTCGGCTCACAGGCGCTCCTTGGTCGTTCTTCGGATCGAAGGGGGTGGAAGGGGTCGGGGGAAGATCAGCGGGACTCGCCCGGGAGGGCGTAGCTCGCGCTCGTGCTGCCGGCGCCGTGGGCGACGGCCGGCCCGAGGGTCGAGACCATGCGGTAGTTGGTGCTGGTGGCGGCGACGGCGGACACGCCGAGGGGCGCCGTGGCGACGACCTGCGTGGGGCCGACGTCCTCGACGGGCGTGAAGGTGTCGTCGTTGGTGGCGACGCTGTCCGACGAGGACGTGGCGTCGATGACGGTCGCGTGCACCTCGAGGGCGCTGCCGCCGTTGCAGGCGCTCGCGCCGAGCGCGATCGTGATGAGGAGGATGGAGAAGATGCGGGCCACGGGGTCTCCTTGAGGGTGGCGGTGCGTGGTGCCCGGAGAACGGACCGTTCCGTCCATTCCGTGAACCCGAGAAGGTGAAGTTGTGTGAAGGCAGTCACCGTCGACGCGATCGCCCGCCGCGACGGCCCTCGCGCGCGCCCCGGCGCGGTGACCGGGAGCGGGACGAGCGTGTCCCCGCCGTGCTAAGCAGCCCCTCATGGACCCCTCCGCCCTCAAGCTCGGCGTCGCCGGCGCCGGCTCCATCGGCTGCTACGTCGGCGGCGAGCTCGCCGCCCGTGCGGGCGTCGACGTCGTCTTCCTCGGGCGCCCGCGCCTCGCCGCGGAGCTCGCCGACCACGGCCTCCGCCTCCGCGCCCTCGGCGAGGAGCGAGGCGGCGTCCCGCCCGGTGGCGCGCGCGTCGTCGTCGAGCCGGCGGCCCTCGCGGACCGCGACCTCGTCCTCTGCTGCGTGAAGTCGGCGCAGACCGCCGAGATGGCGCGCGCGCTGACCCCGCACCTGCGACCGGGCGCCGTCGTCGTGAGCCTGCAGAACGGCGTCCGCAACGCGGTCCTGCTGCGCGAGCACCTCGACGGCAGGCGCGTCGTCGGTGGCATCGTCGACTTCAACGTGATCTCGCGCGGCGCGGGGGTCTTCGAGCGGACGACCGACGGGCCGATCACCCTCGAGCGGCCGTCGTCGCCGGCGGAGCTCGCCCTCGCGCAGGGCCTCGCGCGCGCCGGCCTCGAGAGCCGCCACGTCGACGACATCGGGCCGCACCAGTGGACGAAGCTCCTCGTCAACCTGAACAACGCCGTGAGCGCCCTCTCAGGCGCCCCGACGGCCGAGCTCCTGCTCTCGCGGGGCTACCGCAGGATCATCGCGGCGGTCGTCGCGGAGGGGCTCGCCGTCGTGCGGGCGAAGGGGGTGAAGCCCCCGGCGCTGCGGGGTGTACCGGTCGGTCTGATGCCGGCGGTGCTGCGGTTGCCGACGCTGCTCGCGCGGCTCGTGCTGGGGCGGCAGATCAAGGTCGGCGCCGACTCGCGCTCGTCGATGTGGGAGGACCTCACGCGCGGGCGCCCGACGGAGGTCGACTACCTGAACGGCGAGATCGTGCGCGCGGCGCAGGCGATCCCGGGCGTGGAGGCCCCGCTGAACGCGGCGCTCGTGGCGCGCGTGCACGAGGCGGAGCGCGCCGGGAGCGGCCCACCGAACCTGAGCGCCGCGGCGCTCGCGCGCGCCATCGGGCTCTAGCCCTTCTGGAGGGAACGGATCCGGCTGTCACGCATGATCCGAGGGGACAACCACGGAGGCACGGAGGCACGGAGGGTTCAGTGAAGCAACCCGCCCCGGGGCACCGACTGGGCGCTGGGGGAGTTCCCGGCACGATCCCTCCGTGCCTCCGTGCCTCCGTGGTTTCCTTCCCGATTCAGCGAACATGCCGCCAACTGAACGGTATTGCGTCTAGCCCAGGTCGGCGAGCGCGTCCGCGAGCCGCTCGGCGGCGTCGTGATCGAGCCAGATGCTGCCGTGGCTCGCGCCGTCCTCGGCGTCGCGCCCGAGGAGGCCGAGCTGCGGCTCGGGATCGGTGCCGCCGGGGCGCAGCACGATGACCTCGCCGTGCCGCTCCTCCTCGTGGCGGTGGTAGGCGGGGTCGGTGAGGTAGCGGCGGATCTCCGTCGCGAGCCAGGCGGCGTTGTCGCGCAGCAGCGTGAACGACGTGTCGCGCTCGCTGCCGTCGACCATGCGGAGCACGGTCTCGACGCGCACGCGGCCGTCGCCGGCGTCCACCACGGCGAGGGGGAGGGGAGAGCTCATGGTCGACCTCCGGTCAGCGCGTCGGGGGCGGCGTCAGGGCGTGCTGGACGTCGGCCGCCGTGAAGGCGCCGATGTCCACGAGGCGGTGGTTGTCCGAGGTGAGCGCGAAGTTCGTGCCGTTGTTGTTGACCATGACCTCCCGCGCGCCGAGCTCGCCCTGCTCGCTGATGGTCGCGCCCATGCCGGAGTAGAGCTCGTTCGCGCCGTACGCGCGGCTCAGCAGCGTTCGCATGAGCACCGCGAGCGACGACTTGTTCGCGTCGCTCGTGGCCGGGGTCCCCCGCGGCGGCGTCTTCGAGCAGACCTCGAGGATCTCCCCCATGAGCGCCTTCACGGCCGGCGGCGCCGGCGAGGCGCCGAGGAGCGCCGTGATCTCGCGCGTGCCGTCGTCGGTGAAGCTCTGCAGGAGGTCGCTGTCGGCCATCGCGCGCGTGGTGAGCTGCGGCCACTCGAACTTCTGCGTCGTCACCTGCGCGGTGCCGTCCGCCCCGCCGGCGCCGCTCGCCGCGGCCACCGACTTGTGCGTGTCGAGGATGCACACCGAGATGGGCTTGCCGACCTCCTTCTCGATCCACTCCTTCGTCCACCCGACCTTCACCATCGCCTCGATCGGCGTGCAGCCGATGAGATCGGCGGGCTCGGTCGCGAAGATGAAGGCGCGGCGCCCGTTCCCGAAGGAGTTGTAGTCCGTGAAGTTGGTCTTCGGCCCGCAGCGCGCGATGTAGCGCGGCGCCGTGTTCGCCGCGATCGCCGCGAGCATCGCCTCCTTCCCGCGCTGGTCGGTGGCGGCGCCCGCGGAGCGCGCCGCCTGCGCGTCGCCGAACGCCTTCGCCCACTCCTCGAGCGTGCGCGCGTCGTACTGCGCGCCCTGCGTCGTGGCGCCCGCGGTGTCGAGGGCGCCCGCGCCGGCGCCCGTCTCGTGCTGGGCGTGGTCGTCGAGCGTCACGCGGCCGTCCGTCACGCCGCCCGGCGTGGTCGCGCGCTGGACCGCCCGCTTCTGCACGCCGCCGTCGCCGCCTCCGCCCGCCGGCGTCGGCCCGAGCAGCCCCTCGGCGCTCTTCCCGGCGACGACCGCGTCCGCGACCTTGTCCGCGTGCTGCTCGTAGCTGTCCCCCACCTGCCCGACGCCGCCCGCGAGCGACACGCCGCTCCGCTGCTGAACGATGTGCGCGGCCTCGTGCGCCGCCGTGTGCAGGTCCGGCTGGGCCTTGAACGCGACGTTGGTGCCGGTCGCGTACGCCTCGGCGCCCATGGCCGCGTTCGCCTCGGCCGCGCGCCCGCCGACGTGCGCCGAGATCCCGCTGATGTCGTGGCCACCGAACGCCTTCTGGATCGTGTCGCCGTGCGGCATGGCGCCGCCGCCGCCGGCGATCCCGTGCGCCGCGGCGTCGTGGACGCCGGCCGTGTCGCCGCCGCCGCCGTGACGCTGCACCGGCGACGAGAGCGCCGCCATCTGCACGTTGCCGCCGGCCGCCATGAGCGAGCGCACGTCGCTCACCCCGGCGCCGTCGACGTGCATCTGGACGGCCTCGGCGCCGGCGTCGGCCGCGCCCCGCGGCGCGCGCGCGGGGGCGCTATCGTGGACCTCGGGAGCGTGTCGCCGCGACATGGCAGTCTCCATGGAGTGGACCACGGCACTATCCCGATTCTCGTCGCGAATGCCAAGCCCCGCTCGCGCGCCGCGTTGTCCCGGGCGCGCGGATGGCGGATGATGTCGCCATGCCGCGGAAGCCCGATTGGGTCCGGAGCGATGACGTGCGCGCGCTCATGCGCCTGGCGCTCGACCTGCGCGATCTCCCGAACGGCTCCGGCGAACAACGCGCGCTCGCGCTGGACGGCCTCGTCCGGCTCGTGGGCTGCGAGGTCGGGATCTGGCTCGACGTCGTCGGCATCGTCTCGCCGACGCCCGCGGCCGTGAGCGTGGTGTGCGACGTGGGCTGGGCCGGCGACGCCGAGCGGAGCGCCTTCCTCGCCTACATCGAGAGCCTCCCCGCGCCGTCGGCGCCCGACCCGACGCTCCCCGGCACGATCAGCGCGATGCAGCGCGGCCGGCGCGTCATGGTGCGGCACGAGGTGTGCGACGATCGCGACTGGTACATGTCGGCGCACACCCAGGAGTACCGCCGCGCGGCGCGCGTCGACAGCTTCATCGGCGCGCCGAGGCACGGCGACGGGACGAACGCGGGCTGCGTGATCTCGGTCCACCGCGCCTGGGGACGGCGCCAGTTCGGCGAGCGCGAGCGCGGCCTCCTCGAGCTCTTCGTCGACACCTGCGACTTCGTCCGCGACCCCCCGTCGCCGCTGCCACCGAGCCGCCTCGAGGGGCTCACGCCGCGCCAGCGCGACGTGCTCGTCCGCCTCGCGCGCGGCGACGGCGAGAAGCAGATCGCCTGGGACCTCGGCCTGAGCCCGCACACCGTCCACGACCACGTGAAGGCGCTCCACCGCCACTTCGGCGTCCAGAGTCGCGGCGAGCTCCTCGCCCTGTGCCTCGGCGGCGCGCGCACGCCCTGACGCCCGCCCCCGCGGCGCCCAGCGGGCGCCAGAAAACTGGCGCGAACCCGAGGCCGGCCCCATACCGGTCCCTACGTGAGCGTCGCCCTCCCCATCCCCGCCTCGCCGCCGCCCCGCGCCCCCTTCCCGTCGCGCCCGGGCGACTTCGTCGTCGTCATGGGGCGCGCCGCCGACGGGGGCGCGAGCTTCGCGCGCGACGCCGCCCGCGACGCCTTCCGCCTCGACGGGCCCGCCTTCGCCGCCGCGAATGAGCCCGCTCACGCCGTCGACGCCGAGGTCCTCGAGACGTCGTGGCACCACCGCGCGCTCACCCCGCTCCCGACCTCCGCGTTCCTCGCCATGCGCGACATGACGCGGCACCTGCGGCGCTGACGCCCGTCAACAGCGGTCGCGCGCTCCACGGGGTAGGGCTGTCCAGCCTTGGTCCAGATCCAAGTCATGTTGCCCAGGTCTGCTTGTAAATATCGTGTGAACGCGCTCGATCGATTGTGCGGTAGGGCCCAGCGACGTGCCGACGACGTAGCTCAGACCGGCCTCTGCGGCCATTTGGCGATCTGGCACGCCCGATGCTGCAGCAGCCTCCCGCGGAGGCAGGCTCTCCCTCCGCCGGCGACGTGGGGTCGCCGCGTGCCCTCGGGCACGGTGGAGCCGGCGGGGTGACACCCCGCCCGTGGTGAATCGGGGGCTCGCATGGGGATGTGGGCGCTGGCCGGCGACGTCGGCGGTACGAAGACCCTGCTCGCCCTCTATGAGCGAGACGAGCACGGCGTCCGCCGCCACGCGCTGAAGCGCTACCCGAGCCCCCGATTCGGGGGACCCGAGGAGGTCCTCCGCGACTTCCTCGCCGACGCCCCCGCGCCCGTCGACGCCGCCGCCCTCGGCGTCGCCGGCCCCGTCGAGGACGGCGTCTGCGACACGACCAACCTCCCCTGGCGCGTCGACGCCGCCGCCCTCGGCGCGGCCCTCGGCATCCCGCGCGTGACCCTCGTGAACGACTTCGAGGCCATCGCGCGCGGGATCCCGCACGTCCACCCGGGCGAGCTCCTCGTCCTCCAGGACGCTCCCGTCGTCGCCACCGCCCCGTACGCCGTCCTCGGCGCCGGCACCGGCCTCGGCGAGGCCATCGCCATCCGCTGCGGCGGCGCGCTCCGCGTCCTCCCCTCCGAGGGCGGCCACAAGGACTTCGCGCCGCACGACGAGCTCGGCATCGAGCTCCTCGGCTGGCTCCTCTCGAAGCACGACCACGTCTCCTGGGAGCGCGTCCTCTCGGGCCCCGGGCTCGTCACGCTCCACGCCTTCCTCATCGCCGCCGGCCACGGCCTCCCGATGGTCGCGCGGCCGACCCACGCCCCGGACGACGATCCGGCCGCCATCATCGGCACCCACGCCGTCGACGGCACCGACACCACCTGCGTCCGCGCCGCCGAGCTCTTCGCGTCGCTCCTCGGCGCCGAGGCCGGCAACCTCGCCCTCACCGCGCTGGCCTACGGCGGCGTATTCGTGACGGGCGGCGTCGCCACCAAGCTCGCCCCCATCCTCCGCGACGGCGCCTTCATGCGCGCCTTCGTGGCCAAGGGCCGCATGTCCCACCTCTTGCGGGACATGCGCGTCGCCATCGTGACCGACCCCGAGGTCGGCCTCCTGGGCGCGCGCGACGTCGCGCTCACCCAGACGGAGCCCGGCGCGTCGCCGGGCGCCCCGAGCACGCCGCCCACCGGCTGAGACACGCCGGTCCGGGCGCCTCGGGCGCTGAGAGAGAGAGCAGAGAAGGCACGCACACAGAGAACGACGACCGTCCACTTCCTCGGCGCGACGGCGCCAGAGCTCTCGTGTGTGCGGGCAAACCGAGCGAGACACGGCCGCGCGGGGGGCTCCGCGGGGCCGCGAAATCCAGGACGCCGGGCTCGTCTCCGAGGCGGTCGCCCTGGTGCGCACGGCGCTCCCGCGAGGCGCCGCCTACGCTTTGGTCCGCGAGGCCGTGCCCGGAGCGCGGCAAGGAGAGGAAGGATGAAAGCGAGCTTGTGGAGAGCTCTCCCGCTCACGGCCCTGCTCCTGGGGTTGGGCGGTTGCGCCAACGACACCGAGACCAAGACGATCGAGACCACCGTCGAGGTCATCGCCGCGTGCTCGCCCACGCACCCGAGCGGCGCGTGCGAGACCGCGGGGGACATCTGCTACGAGGGCGCCTGCGTCGCGGCCGACAGCCTCTGCAGCGCGACGAACCTGACAGGCACCTGCCCGTCGGGGACAACCTGCTTCGCCGGCGGCTGCGTGGTCGAGAGCGAGCTCTGCAGCGCCACGAACACGGTCGGCGTCTGCGAGTCCGGCAAGAGCTGTCTCGACGGGGCCTGCGTCGCCTCCGCCGACCTCTGTAGCCCGAGCAACACCACCGGCGAGTGCCCGGACGGCGCCACCTGCTTCTTCGGCGGGTGCATCATCCAGACCGAGGCGTGCAGCCCCAACAACGTCGAAGGCGTCTGCCCGAGCGGCACCGTCTGCTTCGGCGGCGGGTGCGTCCTCGAGTCCGCGCTCTGCAGCCCGTCGGCGCTCGACGGCCCCTGCGAGCTCGGCAGCGTCTGCATGGACGGCGTGTGCGTCTTCCGCTCGTCGCTCTGCTCCGAGACGAACCACGAGGGCCTCTGCCCCGAGGGTGAGGAGTGCCTCGCGGGGATCTGCGGCGTGCCGGCGGTCGATCCGTGCACGGTCGAGGTCTACAAGGACCAGCCGACCATCGGCGTCCACACCGACGTCACCACGAAGGCCAAGCTCACGGTCGACGGCCTCGAGTTCCGCGACGCGAGCGGCGACGGCGCCCTCGACGTCTACGAGGACTGGCGCCTGAACGAGCTCTGCCGCGCGAAGGACCTCGTCTCGAAGATGGACCTCGCGCAGAAGATCGGCCTCCTCTCCGAGGGTAGCCGCGTCGGCAGCGGCACGGCCGACGGCACCGTCCCCGACAACGTCCGGACGGCCCTCATCGACCGGCACGAGCGCTACGCCCTCATCCGCCTCGGGCAGCGCAGCGCGACCGAGCTCGCGACCTACCTGAACGCCGTCCAGGAGATCGCCGAGGGCGACGCCTGGGGTATCCCGGTCAGCATCACGGCCGACCCGGTGCACGGCTTCGGGCTCTCGACGAACGCCAACAGCGGCGCGCAGAGCCTCAGCAACAGCCCCATCGTCACGCCGTGGCCGTACCCGCTCGGGCTCGGCGCCATCAACGACGCCCAGACCACCTGGCAGTACGGCGACGTCGTCCGCCGCGAGTTCATGGCGATGGGCTTCCGCTGGCAGCTCGGCCCGATGGCCGACATCGCCACCGAGCCGCGCTGGGCGCGCGTGCAGAACACGTTCGGCGTGAACGCCTACGCCGTCGCGACGCACACCGCCGCCTGCATCGCGGGCTTCCAGGGCAGCTGGACCGGCGACGTCCACGACGGCATCGCCGCGACCATGAAGCACTTCCCGGGCGCCGGCCCCGATGAGGACGGCAAGGACAGCCACAGCTACCCCGGCCGCTACAACGTCTACCCGGGCGGCTACTTCACGTACCACCAGATCGCGTTCCAGGCCGCCATCGACGTCGGCGTCGCCGCCGTCATGCCGTGCTACTCGATCAACAAGGACCAGTGGGAGTACGCCCCCGAGCAGCTCGCCGCGGCGTTCAGCCCGACGCTCATCACCGACTACCTGAAGAACGAGATGGGCTTCACCGGCATGGTCACGGCGGACTGGGGCACCCTCGGCCACGGCTACAACGCCGAGTCGATCTCGACCGCCCAGCGCGCCGCCATGTTCCTCCAGGCCGGCTCGCACCAGCTCGGCAGCGACTCCGAGTCGAACTTCCAGACGGCCTACGACCTCGGCTTCGCGACCGACGCGGACATCGACGGCGCCGCCATCAAGGTGCTCGAGATGGCCTTCAAGCTCGGCCTCTTCGAGAACCCGTACGTGGACCCGGCCGTCGCCGGCACCGAGGTGCGCTCGGCCGACAACCGCGACGCGGGCTTCATCGCGCAGAAGCGCGCCCACGTGATGCTCAAGAACAACTTCCACGAGGAGACCGGGAACCGGCCGCACCGCATCCTGCCGCTCTCTGGCGCCCGCTACACCGACGCGAACTCGAACAGCGCGCCGGACGCGGGTGAGTACGACTGCGACACGAACGACGACGGCGTCGTGAAGGTCTACTTCGACGGCGTGTGGGACAGCATCGTCGCGAACCCGGACGCCCCGGACGACGTGACGGACATCTACGGCGAGTACACCTACGCCTCGGCCGCCGAGACCGGCGTCCTCGCGGTGCAGCCGACGACCAGCTACGCCGACGCCGACGTCGCCGTGCTGCGCGTCTCCGCCCGCAAGGGGCAGTACTTCGGCCTCGACGCGGGCGTCCCGCTCAGCTTCGACGGCGCCTTCCCCGGCACCTCCAACGAGTCCGGCATCAACGCCTCCCGCCGTGATCGGAACCGCATCATCGACGCGCTCCGCGCCCGCGACGGCTACACCGACGCGGACGGCGTCGCCGTGGCGCCGGTGAACCCGAACCTGCGCATCGTCGTCGTCATGCACTTCGACCGCCCCGGCATCGTGCGGCCCTTCGTGAACGGCCTCACGACCCTCGACGAGCTCCCGGGCCAGCCGGGCAGCTACCCGCTCGTCAGCGACGAGGCGAACATCAACCAGGCCGGCAACACCGGCATCGACGCGCTGCTCGTCGAGTTCGGCGCCATCGATCGCGCGGTCCTCGACGTGCTCTTCAACGTGAA
The DNA here is from genome assembly GCA_020632715.1 of Deltaproteobacteria bacterium. Taxonomy (GTDB): domain Bacteria; phylum Myxococcota_A; class UBA9042; order PHBI01; family PHBI01; genus JACKFA01. The sequence continues at coordinate 306,296 of JACKFA010000005.1, read as the reverse complement.
CCTCCCCGAGGGCAAGACGTACCTGACGGCGCGCCTCCCGATGGAGATCCCGAGCAGCGACGCGGCGGTCGAGGCGCAGTTCGAGGACGTGCCCGCCGACACCGTCAACCCGACCTACCGGCTTGGCGCCGGCATGGCCTACTGAGCCCCGCTCAGATGCGGCGCGACCCGCTGACCGCCGAGGGGCCTGCGGGCCCTCCGCCGCACCGGACGCGGCGGCCAGCCGACGCCCCGTCCGTCGCCTCTCCCACGGTGTGGGAGGGGCGGCGGGCGGCCTCGGCGACCCCGAATCCAGCCTCGAAGAGAAGAAACCACGAACCCCGGACGCGCCATGACACGCCACTTCCCGCTCAGAATCTGCCTCGGCCTCCTCGCGGGCGGGCTCCTCGCCTGCTCCGACGACGGCGGCACCAAGCCCGTCGACGACGGCGCGGACGGCACGTCCCCCGTCGACACCTTCGTGCCCGACACGGTCGCCGACACCGACGGCACCATCGCGGACACCGACCTCCCCGACGTCGACACCGGCGGCGACACGTTCGTCCCCACCGACACGGACGTCATCGACACCGACACCGGCGGCCCCGTCGCGGAGTGCGACAAGGCCGCGAACGTCGCCCACCGGAACTCCCTCCTCGCGGCGCAGCCCGTCCTCGAGGGGCGCTCGCGCGGGCCCATCACCGCAGCGGTGAGCTGGGCGAGCCTCGCCGACGACGACACCGAGAGCTGCTCGGTCACCCTCTCGTTCAAGGACTCGAACGGCAACGGCTCGCTCGACGCCTACGAGAACTGGACCCTGACCCCCGCCGAGCGCGCCGCGGACCTCGTCGCCCGCATGTCGCCCGCCGAGAAGCTCGGGCTCACGCTCCACCCCTACACGACCGACGCCCCGACCCTCGCGAACAACGCCGTCGCCGCCGCGACGTCGACCCTCGTGACCGCGCAGCACGCCCGCTTCGGCGTCACGACCGCCGTCACGAAGCCGATCTCCGCGCGCGCGACCTGGGCGAACAACCTCCAGGAGCTCTGCGAGGGCGAGAACCTCGGGATCCCCTTCGTCATCTCCGCCGCCGGCGCCCACTCGGCCGGTGACGGCCGCAGCAAGACCTCCGGCTTCTCCCGCTGGCCCCACGAGCTCGGCCTCGCGGCCGCCGACGACCTCGGCGTCATCGAGACCTTCGGCGGCGTCGCCGCCCAGGAGTACGGCGCCATCGGGATCCGCCTGGCCCTCGACGTCTCCGCCGACCTCGCCACCGATCCGCGCGCCTTCGCCGAGCCCTTCACCTTCGGCGAGGACGACGCCGCCGTCGCCACCGCGCTCGGCCGCTACCTGAAGGGCCTCCAGGGCGACGACCTCGCCACGGGCGGCGTCGCCGCGGTCGTCGGCCACTACCCGGGCGCGGGCGCCACCGTCGGCGGCCTCGACCCACGGCTCGCGAAGGGCAAGCACCTCGTCTTCCCCGGCGGCGCCTTCGACGACCACGCCGGCGTCTTCGAGGCGGCCATCGACGCGGGCGCCGTCGTCGTCATGCCCGCCTACGGGATCCCGAAGACCGGCAGCTGGACCGGGCTCGGCGGCGTCGTCGACGGCGCGACCATCGAGCAGGTCGGGGCGTCCTTCAACAAGACGCTGCTCACCGACGCTCTCCGCGGCCACGGCGGCTTCGACGGCATGGTGCTCGCGCCGCGCGGCGTCCTCGAGGACGCCGGCACGAGCCCGCTCGGCGCGCCCTGGGGCGTCGAGTCGCTCACCAAGGCGCAGCGCGCCGCGAAGGCGGTCGGCGCGGGCGTCGACCAGTTCCTCGGCCTCGCCGACCCGGCGCCGCTCGCGGCCGCGAAGACCGCCGGCGACCTCACCGACGCGCAGCTCGACGCGGCGGCCACGCGCGCGCTCACGCTGATGTTCCGGCTCGGCCTCTTCGAGGACCCGTACGTCGATCCGAGCGCCGCGAACGCGCTCGTCAACACCGACCCGTCCTACCGCGCGGGGCTCAACGCGATGAACCGCTCGATGGTGCTCCTCGTGAACGCCGACAAGCCGGCCGGCTGGCTCAACAGCGGCGGCGACGGCACGCAGACGGGCGACAAGGGCAACGCCGGCAACGGCTCGCTCAAGATCCTCCCGGCCCCGCCAGGGGAGCCCTACGTCCGCGCCGGCTGCTCCTACTTCATCCTCGGCGACTTCGACCTCGACTACGTCCGCTCGGTGTCCGCCGGCTACGGCGAGCTCACGAACGACGCGACCGAGATCGACGGCGTGCCGGTGACGACCCCCGAGCAGCGCATCGCCCGCTCCGACTACGTGTTCATCCGCGTCCCCGCGGCCTGCACGGCCGACCCCGACGCCGGCGCGCTCACGACCTGCGGCCCGTCGCTCACCTACGCCGGCTCCGAGAACGCCGACGTGCTCGACCTCCTCGGCTACGTGCGCGACGCCATCGACGCGCTCCCGAGCTCGCAGACGCAGATCGTCGTCGGCGTCGACGGCGGGCGCGCCCCGGTGGTCTCGGAGGTGCTCGGCTACGGCGTGACCGGCCTCTACATGACGTGGAGCGTCACCGACAAGGTCTTCCTCGACGTGGCGTTCGGCATCGTCAACGGCAGCGGCAAGCTCCCGGTGGGGATCCCGCTCTCGAACGCCGCCGCCGCCTCGCAGCTCGAGGACGTCGCCGGCGACGGGCAGCACGCGACCTTCGTCCGCGGCTTCGGCCTCACCACGACCGCCTTCTGACGGCTCACCTCGCGACACGCGCGCCGCGGGGCTCACGCGGCGCGCGGAGGAAGGACTCATCATGCTCCTCGGCACCATGAAGCGACTCCGGCGGCTCCTCCGCGTCATCGCCCCGGTCGTGGCGCTCGCAGCGCCCGCCGCCGGCTGCTCCTCCGACCCGCTGCCCCCCGGCGACGACTGCGACCCGCTGCTCCGCGCGGCGAACCTCGCGTGCGAGGGCGATCCCGAGGTGGAGCAGGCGCTCCAGATCATGGGCGCCATGTCCCTCGAGGAGAAGGTCCAGCAGATGAGCGGGCCGCCCTACAACCCCAACAACTTCTTCGACCAGGAGGACAACGAGCGCCTCGGGATCCCCGGCTTCCTCTACATGGACGGGCCGCGCGGCGTGCGCTGGTACAACAGCGACTACGGCACGACCGTCTTCCCGGTGGCCGCGGCGCGCGCGTCGACCTGGGACCTCGAGCTCGAGCGCAAGGTCGGCAAGACCATGGCGCGCGAGATGCGCGCCGTCGGGCGCCACATCCTGCTCGCGCCGACCATCAACCAGGTGTCGCACCCGCGCTGGGGGCGCGCGCAGGAGAGCTACGGCGAGGACACCGTGCTCCTCGGCGAGATGGGCGCGGCCTTCGTGACCGGCGCGCAGTACGACCCGAGCGTGGCCGACCCGGCCGACCCGACGCAGCCCATCGAGGAGACCTACCGCGTCGAGGCGTGCGCGAAGCACCTCGCGGCCAACAACATCGAGGACACGCGCATCCACGTGAACGCCGTGCTCGACGAGCGCACGCTGCGCGAGGTCTTCCTGCCGCACTTCAAGAAGGCCGTCGAGGCCGGCGTCGCGTGCGTCATGGCGGCCTACAACCGCGTGAACGGCGACTACGCCTGCTACAACAAGCCTCTCATCCGCGACATCCTGAAGGACGAGTGGGGCTACTCGGGCTACGTCATCTCCGACTGGTTCGCGAAGGGCAACACGCTGTCGTCGCCGGCGGCCGGCCTCGACATCGAGATGCCGTTCAGCTCGGGCGACTTCCCGAGCATCTTCGAGAGCGCCTACTTCTACGGGCTCGCGCTCGTGACGGCCATCAACAACGGCCTCGTCGACGCGAGCGACGTGGACGAGAGCGTGCTGCGCATCCTGCACGCGAAGATCCACTTCGGGCTCCTCGCGCACGACGTCGAGTGGAAGCCGTGGCTCACGAAGTCCGATGAGGCGCAGGAGCTCGCGCAGCAGGTCGCGCGCGAGGGGATCGTGCTGCTCAAGAACGGGCCGACGGCCGCGCTCGCCGACGACGTGCTGCCGCTCGACGCCGACGCCCTCGCGAAGATCGTGGTGCTCGGCAAGTTCGCGAACAGCGAGAACATGGGCGACAAGGGCTCGAGCGACGCGAAGGTCGTCGACGGCGAGCTCGTCATCACCCCGTTCGAGGGGATCCGCGACTACTTCGTCACCGAGGGGAAGACCGCGAAGTCCTTCGAGACGGCGAGCGGGCACGACGCGGACCTCGCCGCCGCCGACCTGATCGTCGTGGTCGGCGCCTACTACTACGCGGACCTCGCGCGCTCGAGCAGCGGCGAGGAGGGCGAGTGGAAGGACCGGGCGAGCATGCAGCTCCCGCAGCGCGACCTCGACAACATCGCGGCCGCCGTGGCCGCGAAGACGGCGAACCCGGACCTCCTCGTCGTGGTCGTGCTCAAGAGCGGCGGCGCCATCGTCGTGGACCCGTGGCTCGACGGCGTCGACGCCGTGCTGATGGCCTGGTACGCGGGCATGAAGGAGGGCAACGCCCTCGCCGAGATCCTCTTCGGCGACGTGAACCCGAGCGGCAAGCTCTGCCAGAGCTTCCCGAAGCAGGAGAGCGACCTCCCGGCGTTCGACAACACGAGCGTCGGCGACGTGCAGTACGGCTACTACCACGGCTACCGCTGGCTCGACCGCCAGGGCATCGCGCCGCGCTACCCGTTCGGCTACGGCCTGAGCTACACGACGTTCGCCTACTCGAACCTGCAGATCCCCGAGGGGGCGCTCGCCGAGGACGGCACGCTCTCCGTGACGGTCGACGTCGAGAACACCGGGGCGCGCGCGGGCGACGAGGTCGTGCAGCTCTACGTGGGCTTCGCGAACACCGGCGTCGACGACACCTGGGGCCGCCCCGTGAAGCAGCTCGAGGCGTTCGCGCGCGTCGCGGGCCTCGCGGCCGGCGAGAAGCGCACCGTGACGCTCACGGTGCCCGTCTCGCAGCTCGCCTACTGGGACACGAAGAAGGACGCCTGGGTCGTCGAGGACATGGCCTACGACCTCTGGGTCGGGCCCTCGGCCGACACCGACGACGCGAACACGCAGCACGGCACCTTCACGGTCAGCGGGAGCTGACCCTCTCCACGGCCGCGCGCGCGGCGCCTCGGACACGTCCGCGGGCGCGGCCTTCACCTGAGGAGCGCGAACATGGGAACCGGCAGGATTGGGTTCACGAGGCCAGCGCCACTCGATGGCTCCAGTTCGGCTGCGCCGTCGGATCCGGCGGCGCGGGCGGCGCGTGCTCCCGGAGGCGACGTCGACGTACCTCTGGTACGCCTTCCGCCGCCTCCGGTCCGCGCCACGCCACCCGCACCACCGCCTCCTTCGGCTCGCTCGAACCGGAGCCATCGAGTAGCGCTCGGCGTGGGCGCCGTCGCGGCGGGCGCTCTCTGGCTCTTCACCGGCGGCGCGCTGGCCGCCGACGACCCCGCGGGCGCCCCGCCGCCGCCCGCCGACGACCCGACGACCGAGGTGGCGCCGGCGCCTTCGCCCGACGACCCCGCGGCCACGCCGGCGGACACCCCCGCCGACGAGGAGCCTCCGGCCGCCGAGCCCGAGGTGCGCGCGCCGCACGACGCGGACGTCCCGCCCGACCTCGACGCCCCGAAGGACGGCGACGTGGTCATCCTCGGCGTGCCGCTCTCGTTCTCGGGCAACTTCTGGACCGACGTCGGCTTCATGAAGCGCCTGAACGAGCGGCAGGGGCAGTACGACCAGGACGCGACCTACATGCAGGGGCGCTTCGTCCTCGCCGCCGAGCACACGAGCGGCCTCGGCGACACCTACTACGCCACGGCGCGCGTCGAGCTCCTCGGCTTCGTCAACGAGTTCACGAAGTCGCAGTTCGAGGCGCACGTGCAGGACGCCTACGTCATCGCGGGCTCGCGCCTCTGGGACGTGCAGGTCGGGCGCTTCCTCGCGTGGGAGGTCTACCACCGCGGTCAGGGCATCGAGCTCTACACGGCCGAGGAGGCCGGCGCCCTCGAGGGGCCGTCGCTCTACTGGCTGCAGGTCACGCGCGGCCACCGGAACGAGGCGGGGCAGCTCGCGTTCCACCTGTTCCCGACGGACTGGCTCGCGTTCGAGCTCGCCGGCGTCTACGGGCAGGAGTCGAACCAGAACAACCTCGGCGTGCGGCCGGTGGTCGCGCTCGACTTCGGGCGGCTCGACGTGAAGCTCGGCTACGAGTACCTCGCCCAGCTCCCGCAGACCGACGCCGACAAGGTCGAGGTGAAGACGCAGGGCTTCGCGGCCATGGTGTCCTACGCCTTCCCGCACCTGACGCTCGGCGCGGACGTCGGCCACGCGAGCGTCGACTACACCGACATCCAGGGGCTCACGGACGGCGAGAAGACCTTCGACAAGACCTCGGTCGGCGGCTTCGCGGACATCGACTTCGCCGACAGCTCCATCGGCCTCGGCTACCACTTCACGATGCAGGAGAACGAGCAGGGCGAGCAGAACACGCACCACCAGGCGTTCGTGACGTTCCTCCAGCACCTCCCGATCCCCGGGCTCAGCGTGAAGCTCGTCTACGGGTTCGCGACGGCGCACATCCAGGACATCGACGTCGGCTCGGAGTGGGACAACACCATGCACTCCGTGCGGCTCCGCGTCGCCTACGACTTCCAGTGAGAGGGGGAGGCTCGCCATGACCCGGAACGGCTACGTCGTCTTCATCGCGGGCGCCGCGGCGCTCGGTGGCTTCCTCTTCGGCTTCGACACGGCCATCATCAACGGCACGGTCGCAGCGCTCCGCCAGTACTTCGCGGCGGACAGCGTGCAGATCGGGCTCGCCGTGTCCCTCGCGCTCCTCGGCTCCGCCGTGGGCGCGTTCTTCGCGGGGCGCCTCGCCGACCGCGTCGGCCGCGTGCGCGTCATGCTGCTCGCGTCGGTCGCGTTCGCGCTCTCGGCCATCGGCTCGGGGCTCCCGTTCGGGCTCGCCGACTTCATCCTCTGGCGCGTGCTCGGCGGCATGGCGGTCGGCGCGGCCAGCGTCATCGCGCCCGCCTACATCGCCGAGGTGTCGCCCGCCCACAAGCGCGGCCGCCTCGGCACCTTGCAGCAGCTCGCCATCGTGGTCGGCATCTTCGTCGCGCTGCTCCTGAACTACGTCATCGCGGAGAGCGCGGGGTCGGCGGACAACGCGTGGCTCCTCGGGCAGGAGGCGTGGCGCTGGATGTTCTGGTCGGAGCTCCCGTTCGCGGTGCTGTACGGCGTGGTCGCGCTGATGATCCCGGAGTCGCCGCGCTACCTCGTGGCGCGCGGGCGCGAGGCGGAGGCCGCGGCGGTGCTCGAGCGCGTGGGCGCCGCCGAGACGGTCGGGTCCATCCAGGAGACGGTGCTGACCGAGCGGAAGCCGAGCTTCTTCGACATCCGCGGGAAGGCGTTCGGGCTCCTGCCGATCGTGTGGGTCGGGATGGGGCTCGCGGCGCTCCAGCAGTTCGTCGGCATCAACGTCATCTTCTACTACTCGAGCGTGCTCTGGCGCGCGGTCGGCTTCTCCGAAAGTGACGCGCTGACTATCACCGTGATAACCGGCGCGACCAACATCGTGACGACCTTCGTCGCCATCGCCTACGTCGACAAGTTCGGCCGGAAGCCGCTCCTCGTCATCGGCTCCATCGGGATGGCGCTGATGCTCGGCGCGCTCGCGTTCATCTTCGGGACGGCGCCGGTCGGCCCCGACGGGACGCCGATGCTCGACGGGTCGACGGGCATCGTCGCGTGTGTGGCGGCGAACGTGTACGTCTTCTTCTTCGGCTTCTCCTGGGGCCCCGTGATGTGGGTGCTGCTCGGCGAGATGTTCAACAACCGGATCCGCGGCTCGGCGCTGGCGGTCGCGGGCGCGGTGCAGTGGGGCGCGAACTTCCTCGTGTCGACCACGTTCCCGCCGCTGCTCGACTTCGCCGGGCTCGGCGCGAGCTACGGGATCTACACGTTCTGGGCGCTCGTCTCGCTCGTGTTCGTGCTGAAGTACGTGCGCGAGACGAAGGGGCTCACGCTCGAGCAGATGCGCTGAGCCCGACGTGGTAGGATGCGGCCCCGCGAGCGGCGCTCGGGCCGCGGAGTTGGGGCACCATGCGCGTCCTGGTCATCGAAGACGAGCCCAAGATCGCCGGCTTCCTGGCGCGCGGGCTCGAGGAGGAGGGGCACCGCGTCGACGTCGTCGGCGACCTCGCCGCGGCGCGCCTCAGCGTTCGGACGGAGCGCTACGACCTGCTCCTCGTGGACCGCATGCTCCCCGACGGCGACGGGCTCTCGGTCGTCCGGGAGCTCCGCCGCGCGAAGGACGCGACGCCGACCATCTGCCTCACGGCCCGCGACCGCGTCGAGGAGCGCGTCGAGGGCCTCTACGGCGGCGCGGACGACTACCTCGTGAAGCCCTTCGAGCTCGACGAGCTGCTCGCGCGCATCGCGGCCGTCACGCGCCGCGCGGCCGTCCCCGAGCGCCTCGAGGTCGCCGACCTCGTCGTGGACGTCGCCGCGCACCGGGTCTTCCGCGGCGGCGTCGAGATCCAGCTCACCGCGCAGGAGCTCTCGCTCCTCCGCTACCTCGCCGAGCACGCCGGGCGCGTGCTGTCGCGGACGCGGATCCTCGACGCCGTCTGGGGCGTCACGCACGACCCGCGCACGAACGTCGTCGACGTCTACGTGAGCTACCTGCGCGCCAAGATCGACAAGGGCTTCGACCCGCCGCTCATCCACACCGTGCGCGGCACGGGCTACGTCCTCGAGGACCGCCGCCGGTGAGCGCCTCCGTCGCCCGCCGGGTCGCCGCGAGCGGCGCCGCCCTCCTCGTCGGCACCCTCGTGGTCGTCGGCGTCGCCACGGCCGTCATCCTCCACACACGCCAGGTCGACGCCCTCGATCAGGCCCTGCTCGCCGCGGCCCACGGCCGCGCGCACCCGACGGTCGAGGGCCGCGTCGAGGTCGAGCACAGCCGCTCGCCGGTCGACGCGTGGCTCGTCAAGTACGCCGACCCGCGCGTGCCGACCGCCCTCGCCCGTCGCGCCGAGCGAGGCGAGCGGCCCGTCTTCGCGGACGTGGGCGACGATCGCGTCGTGCTCCTCCCCTTCGAGGTCGAGGGCCCGCGCGACGAGCGCGGTCTCGCCGCCGCCTCCGCGCCCCGGGTCACGCTGAGCCGCAGCGTCGGGAGCTTCGGCGTCGTCTACACGCTCCTGTCCCTCGCGGTGGCCGCGCTCGCGACGCTCCTCCAGATCCACGCCGTCCGCCGCGCCTTCCGCCCGCTCGAGCGCGCGCGCCGCGACGTCGCCCACGTCCTCGGGCCCGGTGAGGGCACGCGCCTCGACACCGCCGCGCCCGTCGAGGTCCGGCCGCTCCTCGTCTCGGTGAACGACCTCCTCGACCGGCTCGAGGCCGCCCACCAGGCGCAGGCGCGCTTCACCGCGGAGGCCGCGCACGAGCTCCGGACGCCCGTCGCCGCCATGCTCGGCGAGCTCGAGCTGGCGCTCCGCGGCGAGCGCTCCCCCGAGGAGCTGCGGCGCGTCATCGCGTCCGCGCGCGAGGAGGTCACGCGCCTCCGGCGCCTCGTCGAGGGGCTGACGGCGCTCGCGCGCCTCGACTCCGGGCAGGTCGATCAGGACCGCGAGCGCGTCCGCGCCGGCGAGCTCGCGGCGGCCGCGGTCGCGAGCGAGGCCGCCGCCCTCGCGGCCGCCGGCTGCGAGGTGAGCCTCGAGGTCGAGGCCGACCCGGAGCTCGAGGGCCACCGCCCCCTCCTCGAGGCGGCCGTCCAGAACCTCCTCCGGAACGCCGCCGCCCACGCGCCCGGGCGCCCCGTGCGCGTCTGGGTCGGCGCCGAGGCGGGGCTCGCGGTCGTGGGCGTCGACGACGGCGGCCCGGGCGTCCCCGCCGACCGGCGCGACGCCGTGTTCGACCGCTTCGCCCGCAGCGGCGAGGCGCGCCGGCGCGACCGCGGTGGCCTCGGCCTCGGGCTCCCGATCGCGCGCGAGATCGCCCGCCGTCACGGCGGCGACTGCACGCTCGACGCCGCCCCGGGCGGCGGGACGCGCGCCCGCGTCACGGTCCGCGCGCTCTCCGGGTAGGGCCGCGCGATCTTTGCGAGCCCCATGAAGGCTTCTAAGGCGGCTCTCATCATCCTCCCATGTTCGGGCGCTAGGCTTCATCCAACACTCTCTCTCGACCGGAGGATTGGATGAACCGGAGCATCGCCCTGACCTACGCCGTCGCCGGCCTCGCCGTCGCCGTGGCCCTCGTCGCCATCGTCGGCGCGACCGTCGGCCTCTTCGACACGCGCACCCCGTTCACGCCGGGGGGGCCCGCGACCGCCTCGCTCGACCCCGCGCCGGCGCTCGTCGCGTCCGTCGCGCCGATCCCCGCCGACCCCGCGCTCGCCGACCCCGCCGCGGGCGACGCGGGCGCGGAGATCGTCTACGTCGACGCCCCCGCCCCCCGCCGCCACGGCGACGACGACGACCACGAGCACGAGGGCCGCGGGGGCCACCACCGCCACCACGGCGACGAGGGCGACGATGACTGAGCGCGCGCCCACGAAGAAGGCGCCGAGCGTCGTCGACCTCTCCGTGCTGGTCCTGTCGCTCCTGACGCTCGCGGGCGGCCTCGCGGTGATCGGCGACGTCGAGCGCGCCCGGCTCGCCGCCTCGCCGCCGCCGGTCGTCGCGAGCGCCGCCGACACCGCCCCCGTCGCGGGGCTCGTCCCGGCGCCCACCGCGCGGCGCCGCGTGGTGGTGGTGCGCCGCTCGAGGGCGTCATGAAGGCCGTCACCTTCACGGCCATGGGCACCGGCTGGTGGGTCGCCTGCGACGTCCCGGCCCTCCTCCCGGGCGCCGAGGCCCTCGTGCGCGCCGCCGAGGCGCGGCTCTCGCGGTTCGACTCGGCGTCGTCGCTGTCGCGCCTGAACGCCGCCCGCCGCGTCACCGACCCGCTCCTCGCCGCCGTCGTGAGGGCCGCGCTCGACCTGCGCGACCGCACGGGCGGCGCCTTCGACCCGACCCTCGGCGCCCGCCTCGCCGCGCTCGGCTACGACCGCGACCTCGCGGACATCGGCCGCCCCGCCCCCGCCGCCGCCTGGCACCCCGGAGACCTCGGCGTCCGCGTCGTCGGCGACGAGGTCCGCCTCGACGGCGCAGGCGCCCTCGACCTCGGCGGGGTCGCGAAGGGCTTCACCGTCGACCGCGTCGTGGCCGCCCTCCGCGGCTGGGGGGCGCGCCGCGTCCTCGTCGACGGCGGCGGCGACCTCCGCGGCGCGGGCGGCGCCTGGCCCATCGGCGTCGGCGACGGGCTCGCCGTCTGGACCGACGCGGGCGCCGTCGCGACCTCGTCCACCCGCCGGCGACGCTGGCGGGACCAGGGCGATCGCCCCCTCCACCACGTGCTCGATCCGCGCACGGGCTGGCCCGCGGCGTCCCCGGTCCGGACCGCGGTCGTCGTCGCGCCCGACGCCGCCACCGCCGACGGGCTCGCCACGGCGCTCCTCGTCGACGCCCCCGGGGTCGTCCCGCGCCTCGCCGGGCTCGACGCCCACGCGCTCCTCGACGTCGGCGCCGGCGGCTGGTGGATGACCCCCGGCGCGCCCGTCGCGGCGACGACCGCCGCCGAGCTCGTCGCCGTCGCGGTCGCCGCGGGGGAGGCCCCATGAAGGACGCCCTCCCGCGCGCCGCGCGCCTCTTCCTCCTCCTCGCCGCCGGCGCCCTCGCGGCGACCGCCGCGCGCGAGGCCGTCGACGCGCTCGCCGGCAGCCCGGACGTGCCGGTCCTCTGGTGGTCGGCGCGCGCCCTCGGCCTCCTCGCGTACGTCGCGCTCGCGCTCGCCACGCTCTTCGGGGTCTTCGTGTCCTCGCGCGGCGCCGGCGGCCTCCTCGACAAGGGCGCGGTCCTCCGCCTCCACCAGCGCTGGGCGCTCGTGGCGGTCGTCGCGACCGCGCTGCACGTGCTCGCCATCGTCGCCGACCCGGTGGCGGGCGTGTCGGCCTTCGCGGCGCTGATCCCCTTCGCCTCGGCGCGCCTGACCGGCCCCGTGGCGCTCGGGACGCTCGCGGGGCTCGGCTTCGCCGTGATCCTCGCGACCACGGTGCTCGCGAAGCGCCTGCCGCGCACCGCGTGGCGCGCCGTCCACGCCTCCGCGTTCGGCGTCTTCGTGCTGGCCCTCGCCCACGGGATCGCCGCGGGGACGGACACCGCGGCGACGCCCGTCTCGGCCCTCTACCTCGTGACGGCGGCGACGCTCGTCGGCGCCGTGGTGCAGCGTGTGCTCTCGACCCGGATGGGCGCCCCCGCGCGGCGCGCCCGAGGAGAACGATCATGACGACGACGAAGACGACGAAGATCCTGGTGTGGGACCTCCCGACGCGGCTCTTCCACGGGCTCCTGGCGCTCGCCTTCGTCGGCGCCTGGGGCATCGCCACCGCCGTCGACGACGACAGCGCGCTCTTCCCGGTGCACGCCCTCTTCGGGCTCGTGATGGCGTTCATGGTGGCGCTCCGGCTCGTCTGGGGCGTGGTCGGCACGCGCCACGCGCGCCTCTCGGCGCTGCTCGTGGGGCCGCGCGCGGTCGCCGCCTACGTGGTCGGCGTGTTCCGCGGCACGGGCGGGCGCCACACGGGGCACAACCCGGGGTCGGCGGTCGCGATCGTGGCGATCTTCGCGGAGGTGGCGGTGCTGACGGTCACGGGCGTCCTCATGGGCTCGGGCTCGCACGCCGCGAAGGAGGTGCACGAGGTGTTCGCCACCCTCTTGCTCGTGACGGTGCTCCTCCACGTCGCGGGCGTCGTGATCCACTCGCTCCGGTTCAAGGAGAACCTCGCGATGAGCATGGTCGACGGCCGCAAGGTGGGCGACGAGGGGGCGGCGATCCGCGGCGCGCGCCCGCTCGTGGCGCTCGCCTTCCTCGCGCTGACGGCGCTCTGGGGCGCCGGGCTCGCGAGCGGCTACGACGGCGCGACGCGGCGGGTGACCCTGCCCGTCGTCGGGCAGACGCTCGATCTCGGCGAGGTCGAGGGCGGCGAGCGCGGCGGCGGCGGGCACCACGGGCGGCGCCACGGCGACGACGACGACTAGGGCTGCGTCCTCGCGGGGCCGGCGCACTCGCGGACCGGCGCGCGCTTGGCGGCGGCGCCGCCTTCGCGTAGCGTCGAGGCGGCTACGTGGTCGCCACCCGCCCGCCCGACGGTGTCCATGCTCGAACGCCCGACGCTCGCCCTCCTCACCGACGAGATCCTCACGACGCACGACGGGAAGGAGGCGGCGCCGCCGCCGCCGCCGGGCGTGATCTCCGGGCTCGTGATGCGGCTCATGCACGCGATGTCGCTCGAGGATTGGGACGCCGCCGCCGAGGTCCTGCACCCCGACTGCGAGTTCTCGATCCCCGCGACCCACGTGCTCTTCCCGGCGCGCCGCGCGGTCGGTCGGGCGGCCGTCGTCGACGCCGTCCGGCGGAACCTCGCCATGGTGAAGGACCAGGAGAACCGCCTCGAGCAGTTCGTCGAGGAGGGGAGCACCGGCATCATGGTCGTCCGCGAGCTGGGCAAGACCACGAAGGGCCTCCCCTACCAGGGCTGGGGCTTCTTCATCTTCACGGTGGAGGACGGCCTCCTGCGCAGCATGCGCGAGTTCACGGTCGCCTCGAACCAGGACGACTGATTACGGCAGCGTCCGGCGGACGGGTCTTGCCTCGGGCGCGCGCGGCCGGCACGCTGGACGCTCACCCGGAGAACCCACCGTGCGCGCCTCGCTCCTCCCGCTCGCCGCCGCCTCGTGCCTCGCGGTCGCCACGCTCGCCGGCGCTTGCGGCGACGACAAGGGCGGGACCGTCGCCGGCGAGGACACCGGCGCCGTGACCGAGGACGCCGACGGCGCGAGCGACGCCACCGCGGCGGACGACGCCGGGGACGCCACGGGAGGCGCCGACACCGGCGACGACGCCGCCGGGAGCGACGTGATCGAGCCCCCACCCCTCAACGCCGCCCCGACGACCCGGGGCCAGGTGTTCTGGCTCGGCTACATGGAGAACCTGACGCTCGCCTTCAACGGGCCGCCGCACTTCGCGCTGCAGATCACCGCCGAGGAGGCGACGCGCGGCAAGGTCGAGATCCCGCGCACCGGTTTCGTGCAGATCTTCGAGGTCCCCGCCGGGGGCGCCGTCGAGGTGGCGCTCCCCGACGGGATCCTCTACCCGCAGCTGAACGAGACGGCGGCGGACCTCGGCGTGCGCGTGAGCGCCGACGACCCCGTCCGCGTCACCGCCATCCACTACCGCCTCCACTTCAGCGAGGCGACGCCCGTGCTCCCGTCGGGCGAGCTCGCCGATCGCTACGTGGTCCTCGCGGGCGAGGACGCCGGCGGCCAGAGCCCCTCCGAGCTCCTCATCGTGGCGACGCGCGACGGCACGGTGGTCGAGATCGGGCCCTCCGCCGTGACGAGCGGCTTCCACGCCCCCGGGAACCCCTTCCGCGTCACGCTCGACGCCGGGCAGACCTACCAGCTGCAGGCCGCGCAGGACCTCTCCGGCACGACCGTCCAGGCGCTCGGCGGCGAGCGCCTCGCGGTCTTCGGCGGCGCGCGCCAGGCGAACGTCGGCTGCACCGGCGCCGACAACCACCTCTGGGAGCAGCTCCTCCCGCCCGCGCGCTGGGCCACCGACTACGTGGTGGTGCCGCTCGGTGGGGGCGCCGGGCCGACGCCGCTCCGGATCCTCGCCGACCGCGTGAAGACGGTCGTCGAGGTGAGCTGCCAGACGCAGGTCGTCGTGGACCCCGGGAAGGGCGTCGCCGTCAACGTCGCGAAGCCCACGGTCCTCCGCGGCTCCGCGCCCATCGCGGTCGGCGCGTTCGTGAAGAGCGCGGGCTGCGCCGGCACGGCCGGCGGCGACCCGAACCTGGCGCTGGTGGCGCCCGCGCGCCTCACGACGCGGCGCGCCACGTTCAAGCGGGTGCGCGGCGTCTCCACGCTCGAGGACGCGAAGCACTGGCTCACCGTGGTCGCGCGCGCCGCCGACACCGGCGCCGTCACGCTCGACGGGCAGGCGCTCACCGGGTGGGCGCCGTTCCCCGACGAGCCCGCGCTCGCCACGGTGACCGCGGAGGTCGATGACGACGACGCCCACACGCTCGCGACGGGCGGGGAGGGCGGCTTCCAGGCGATGCTCTACGGCTACGGCTTCTACGACAGCTACGCCTTCCACCTCGGCTGGGACTGCGACGACTGCGACGCGACCGGGCTCGGCGGGCACGCGCCCGCGACGGGCTGCGACCCCGGGGACACGACCATCCGCACGACGACCACGCCGGGCGGTGACCCGGACGACCCGCGGCGGATCTGCGGCGGCCCGTGCGACTGCTGGGAGCGGCTCGGCGACCCGGGCGGCGCCTGCGCGGGCGACGGCGACCCCGTCTGGGCCTGCGTCGACGGTATGTGCGAGGGCGCCTGCGGCGACCCGTGCGATGCGTGCCCGGCGGTCTTCCCCCAGGACGAGCAGGGGCGGTGTATCGCGCCGTGAGCCGAGCGTCAGCGGTAGCCGCGCGTCGCGAGCACCATCGGCTGGCCCTCCGGCGGCACGAAGCGCCACACCCAGGTGGTGGCGCTGCCGCCTTCGTGCTCGAGCGTGTGTGAGGCCGTCGTGGCGCTCGCCCCGCGGGTCGCGCGGCCCACGAGGAGGCCGCCCGCCCAGCTCACGCGGCGCTCGCGGCGCGTGAGGCCGGCGCTCCCCTCGCTGCCGCCGTCGTGGTCGAGCTCCTCGGCCGCGGCGACCACGTCGAGGGCGGCCACGGCGAAGCCGCTCCCGGCGGCGCGCTCGACGACCAGTCGCGACGCCCGCGTGTAGCGCTGCTGCCCCATCGACGGCTCGTCGAAGCCCACCTCGCGCGCCGTGACCACGAGCCGACGGGCGACACCGGCGGCGGTGAGCTCACGGCTCGGAGGCTCCGCCGCGGGGGCGTCCTCGGTCGGCGCGGTGCTCGTCATGGCCTCGCCCGGCTCGAAGTCGACCCGCAGCACCATGGCCCCGTCAGCGGCGCGCTCGAGCCGCAGCATGTCATCGGTGAGGACGACGACGAGGCCGCCCCAGTCGGGGTCGTCGGCTGGGAGCTCCGCGCGCGCCTCGGGGGCGGGCTCGCCCGCGACGCGCGTCGCGCGTGTCCAGCGGTGCGCGGCGCCGTCGCCACCGTCGACCGCGCGGAGGCAGCCGCCGCGCAGCTCGTAGACCGCCGGGCCGCGCTCGTCGAGGACGAGCACGAAGCGGTCGTCGAAGGCGAGCGCCGGGATGGCGCCGTCCGCGCCGTCGGGGAGCTCGGGATCGGCCGCGAACGTCGCGCACGGCGCCGCGGCGGGCGCGGGCTCGGCGGGGCGCGCCGCGACGACGCGCTCGCCCGTCCGGAACGCGAGCCAGGGGGCCCCGTCGCGCGTGATGATGGCGCCCTCGGCGCCGTCGGGGGCGTCCGCCGCGACGAGCCCATGAGCGGCGACGTCGATCGGCCGCGCGGGCGACGCGGGCCCCGTCGGCGCAGGCGCCGCGTGGGCGCAGGCGGCGAGGGGCGCGATCAGGGCGAGGAGCAGGCGCGTCGTCCGGGGCATGGACCTACCTCCACCGTCGGGAGGCTCGACGATAGCGCGACCAGCCGCCGGCTCCTAGGGCGCCCCGGCGCGCGCGGCGAGCGCCTCCATCTCCGCCCCGCGCCGCCCGCCCGGGAAGCGCGACGTGTAGAGCGCCGCGAGCGCCTTCACCGCCTCCCACCGCCCCTGCCCGGCGCGAGCGTGCGCGAGGCCGACGAGCCCCGTCTCCGCGAGCGGCCCGGCGTCCGCCGTGGCGAAGGGCTCGAAGAGCGCGGCGGCGTCGTCGAACCGCCCGGCGGCGAGCAAGGCGCGGCCGAGCTTCGTGAGGGCCTCCGCCGCGAGCGGCGAGCGCGGCGCGCGCTCGAGGACGAGCTGCCAGTGGCGCTCCGCCTCGGCGGTCTCCCCGGCCGCGGCCTCCGCCCGCGCGAGCGCGGCCGCGACCCCGGCCACGGCGCGCCCCTCCGGGAAGCGCGCGAGGTAGCCCGCCACGCGCTGACGGCGTCCGCGCCGCGCCCGACGGCCTGGAGCGCCTCACCGAGGTCGAGGACCAGCGCTCCCGGGTCGCCGTCGCCGGCGTCGACCGCCGCGGCGTAGGCGCGGGCGGCCTCGGCGCCGTGGCCCTGCATCCGCTCGGCGTCGCCGAGGAGCGCCCACGCCGCGCGGCTCGGCGCGGTCGCGACGAGCGCCTCGAGCGCCGCCACGGCCTCCGCGACGCGACCCGCCGCGACGGCCTCCCGCGCGGCCGCGAGGCGCGTCCCCGGCGTCTCGGGCGGCGGCTCCGGCGCCTCGGCCGGGGCCGCCGGCGCGCGCTCGGGCGCGGCGGCGCGCTCGCCGACCTGGCCTCGACCGCGGCGTCCGCGGTCTCCACCGCCGCCTCGACCGCGACCACCGGCGCCGCAGGCCGCGGCGCGACAGCCGCCGCGCGGACGCCGGCGCGCGCGAGCCCCTCGGCGACGGACCCCGCGATCACCGCGCCCGCCGCGGGCTCGGCGCCAGCGGCGGCCGCGGGCAGCGGCACCGCCTGCGTCTCCCCCCTCCGGACGAACGCGACGAGCGCCCCGTCCAGCGTGCTCACGCGCACGGTCCCCTCGAGCCCGCGCACCACCGTCCCGCGCGCCGGGTCGTGGGTCGTGACGAACGCGGTCCCCACGACCTCGATGAGCGCCGTGGGCGTCCGGATCTCGTACCGCTCCCCCGGCGCCCGCGGGCTCACCCACGAGGTGATGGTGCCCCGCTCGAGCCGCATCGCGACGAGGTCGTCGCGCCACGCGTCGAGCGCCACGCGCGTCTCCGGCCCGACCTCGATCCGCGCCGTCGCCGGCCGCGCGAGGGTCGCCCGGCCGCCGACCCCGGTCTCGACCACGTCGCCGCCGAGGAGCGTCGCCCGCGCCGTCACGGGGACCCAGGCGCCGCCTCGCTCGACGGACACGAGCCCCGCCGCGGCCGCGACGCGCGCGCCGTCCGCGACCTCCACGACCTCGTCCCCGGGGCGCGGCCCCCACGCCGTCACCGCGAGCACCACGGCCGCCGCCGCCGCGAGCCCGAGCCCGCCGGCCCACGCCGCGCGCCGCTTCAGCTCGCGCCGCCGCGCGAGCCGCTCGTGGACGGCGCCCGCGACCCGCTGGAAAGGCGGGAGCGGCGTCTCCCCGGCCGACCGCGCCTTCAACGCGGCGATGGCCGCCTCCTCGCGGGCCTGCGCCGCGTCGGCGCGCGTCGGGTCCTGGTTGTCGTCGCCACGCGTCATCGGGAACCCCCGCGGGTGGTGATGGTGAGGGCGCGCTCGGGCTCGGGCTCGCGCTCGTCGTCGCCGGCCTCGGCCTCGAGGGCCTCGAGCGCCGCGCCGAGCTGCCTCCGCGCGGTGAGGAGCCGCGAACGCACCGTGCCGGCGCGCGTCTTCAGGGCCGCCGCCATCTCGTCGATGGAGAGCCCCTCGACCTCGCTCATGACCCAGACCGTCCTGTGGATGGGCTTCATGTCCGCGAGCGCCCGGTCGACCACGAGCAGCGACTCGCGCGCGCCGATCCGCCCGCCTGGCTCATGCGCGCCCGGCCCGACGGAGAGCGCCGCCGCCCACGCCGAGAGCCGCCGCCGGTGCCGCGCCCGCGTGCGCGCCGCGCGGGCCGACATGTGCGCTGCGATGCGGTAGAGCCATGTCGAGAGGCGCGCGTCGCCGCGGAAGCGCCCGATGCTCGTGAAGAGCTCGACGAACACCTGCTGCACGAGGTCGTCGACGTCCGCGTCGGGCCCGTTGAGGCGCCGCACGAACGCGGCGACCGTCGGCGAGGCGGCCGCGTAGACCTCGGCCCACGCGCGCTCGTCGCCCGCCCGGCAGCGCGCCACGAGGCGGGCGTCGTCGACGCCGAGCCGCTCGAGCGCGCTCACCGGGACCACCACCAGCCGACGCGCAGGGCGGCCACCAGCGCGCCCGCGGGGGCCGTGACGACGTCGTCGCCGACCCAGGTCCAGGTGTCGCCGCCGAGGTAGAAGCGCCCGCCGACGGTGAGCGCCACGCGGAGCCGCTCCCCGAGCGGGAGCGCGACCGTCCCCTCGGCGATGAGCGCGGGCGCCACGCTGTCGAGCGCGACGGCGTCCGTGCGCGTCGTGACCCGGGCCGTCGCCGAGCGCCACTCCGCGCCGAGGCCGACCGTCGCCTCGAGCCGTACGGGGCCGACGGCGTCGCCGATCGTGCCGAGCGCCTCGACGTGGAGCGCCTCCGTGTCGAGCTCGCCGTCCGCGACCGCCTGCCGCCGGGCGGGCATGAAGCCCGCGCGCACCCCGACGGCGACGGCGTCGCCCAGGCCGACGCGCGCCTCGAGGTCGACGCCGAGCTGCGACGGGCCGCCGCCAGCGCCCGTCCACCACGAGCCGCCGAGGATCGTGGCGAAGGGCACGCCGCCGCCCCCGTCGCCCGGGTCGGGCGCGACGACCACGCCCCCGCCGACCTCCGCGGCCGGCGGGACGGCCGCGAGCGCGCCCGCGTCGGCCTCCTCGCGGAGCGCGGCGGCGACGGCCCGCACGAGCTCGCCGCCGCGGAGGAGGTCGGGCGCGACGCCCGCGAGCGCGACGCGCCACGGCTCACGGCGCGCCCGCGGGCGCCACAGGGCGGCGTCTCCGGCGGGGTCGAGGCGCACGACGAGCGCCGCCTCGGGTCGGCAGCGGGCGTCGTCGTCGGCGAGGGCGAGCGCGCCGGCCTCGTTCGCGCCGCGCCCGTGGAGGGCCCAGGCCACGGTGACGTCGCTGGGGGCGAGCCCGGCCGGGGGCGGGTCGCCGCACACGACGCAGACGACGGCGCCGCCGGGGGCGTCGGGGGAGGTCCCCCCGAGCCCTGTGGCGGCGAGCGCGATCGCGCTGATCATCGTGACGACCATCCCGTCCCGGGCCTCCTCCTCAGGCTACTCGGGGCAGGGGGTGCCGTCGCCGGCGACGCAGATCCCCCGCAGGCACGACCCCTGGCACATCGCGCCGCCCGAGGCGTGCGAGCACGCCGCGCCGTCGGCCCCGTTGCAGGTCGCGTAGCCGGGGTTCGAGCCGGCGCACGAGCAGACGCCGCTCGGCGTGCACTGGCCCGTGCAGGCGTTGCCGGCGGCGTCGAAGCCCTCGCACGGGCCGGGGGAGCAGGTCGGGGCGGCCTCGCAGGCGCAGACGCCGTCCGCGCAGGTGCCGAGGCACCAGTCGCCGGCCTCGTCGGTGCCGCTGCAGGCGAGCCCCTCGTCGCACGCGGCGGGCTCGTCGCAGACGCAGGCGCCGGCGGAGCAGATCCCGTCGCACGTCGTGCCGTCGGCGGCCGTCGCGGTGCAGGCGGCGCGCTCGGGGCAGTCGGTCGGCGTGTTCGCGCAGACGCAGCCGCCCGCCTCGCACACGCCGGCGCAGCTGTTGCCGGCGGCGTCGAAGCCGGGACACGCCGCGCCGTCCGCGCCGCAGGCGCCGATGGGATCGGTCGCGCAGCCGCACACGCCGTCGTCGCAGACGCCCACGCAGGGGGTCCCGTCGTCGGCGGCGAGGTCGGGGCAGTCGCTGTCGGTGGCGCAGGCGCCGCCGATCGGGGTCTCCTGGCACACGCAGGCGCCGCCCGCCTCGCACACGCCGACGCAGCGCACGCCGGCGGCGTCGTAGCCCTCGCACACGGCGCCCTGGGCGCAGACGTCCGGGCCGCCGCAGCCGGCGGGATCGGCCGCGCACTCGCCGGCCACGCAGACGCCCGCGCACACGTCGCCCGCGGCCGAGAGGACCGAGCAGGCGGCGCCGTCGACGCACGTGTCGGTGACGGGGCCGTTGCCGCAGTCGCCGGTGCCGCGGAGGGTCACGGCGCCGACGCCGGTGCCGCCGAAGGTGCTGGCGACGACGAACCAGGTGCCGGCGGTGAGATCGACCCGCAGGCGCGCGAGGACGCCGTCGCCGCCGTCGTCGTCCTGGGCGACGGGGGCCTCGCCGTAGTAGCCGTCGGCGTCGCGCGGGCCGTAGAGGAAGAGGACGGTGTCGAGGCCGGCGTTGCCGAGGGTCTCGAAGGTGGCGGCCGTGGCCGCGTCGACGTTCACGGCGACGCCGAACACCTGGTGCGTCGCGTCGAAGGTGACGGTCGCGTTGAAGCCGGTCGGGCAGAGGTCGACCGCGGCGAGCTCGGCGGCGGCGTACTCGGCGGGGGTCTGGAAGAGGGGGGCCTGGATCTGGGCGGCGCTCTTCGGGAGCTCGGTGCTCGAGAAGCAGGCGGGCGCGAGGGCCGCGGCGAGCAGCGTCGCGGCGACGAGCCAGGGAGATGCGGGGCGCAGGGCGCGCGAGAGGGTCATGGGTCTTGCCTCCTGGGTGGGTCTACCCGGTTGGTGCCCGGTTTGCGACGTTGCGCACAAAGCGCCGCGAGAGATCGATCCGCGCGGCCTCCGGCGCGGGCGCGCGCGGCGACCCCCGGGGGCCGGGCGCGGCGGCCCGGGGCTTCGGTTTCGCGGCGGCGTGGTCCAAAATGGGTGACGAGCGAGCGCTCGGTGTCTATATCGACCGGGCACCTCGCGAGGGCTCTCCCATGGCGCAAGCGATCATCCAGGCGACGGCCGGGCTCTACGGCTTCATCCAGGACCACGAGCGGGCCCTCCGCGGCCGCGGGAGCGTCGCGGAGCCGCTGCGCGAGCGCATGCGCGCCGCCGTCGCCGAGCTCGCCGCGCGCTTCGCCGAGGCCCGCACGGACGCCGCCGATCGGCTCGAGCACGCCCGCGCCGAGGCCCTCCGCGCGCTCCGCGCCTTCGCGGCCGAGCTCGAGGAGCGCCCCGAGCACGCGCGCCTGCGGCGCATGCAGGCCGCGCTCGGGCGGGCCTACGAGGGGCTCCGAGCCGGGATCCTGAAGCGCCGCCAGGGGCTGCCGGCCGGCGTCGATCTGCGCCAGCTGAAGCCGCGGAACCTCGCGCGCAACGCGTTCCACGTGTCGATGGCGCTCATCGGGGTGTTCCTCTACGAGCTCGTCCTCGACCGCACGGGCGTCCTCATCGTGACGGCCTCGCTGCTCGCCGGCTTCGTCGCGCTCGACGTGTCGCGGCGCTTGTCCCCGCGCTTCAACGAGCGGCTCGTGCAGGGCGTGTTCGGCGCGATCTCGCGGCCCGGCGAGGCGCACCAGATCCCGGCCGCCACGTGGTATCTGCTCGCCCTCTTCCTCGGGTGCCTCCTGCTCCCGCAGCACGGCATCGAGCTCGGCACGCTCGTGCTCGGCCTCGGCGATCCGGCCGCGTCGCTCGTCGGCAAGCGCTTCCCGCAGCCGAAGCTCCTCGGCGAGAAGAGCCTCGCGGGCTCGCTCGCGTTCACCGCGGTCGCGTTCGTCGCGAGCCTGGCGCTGCTCGCGCTCGTGCAGCCGGCGCTCGGCCCGCTCGCGATGGTGGGCGTCGCGGCCGGCACGGCGCTCGCGGGCGCGGTCGCCGAGCTGCTCTCGGGCCGCGGGATCGACGACAACCTCACGGTGCCGCTGGTCGCGGGCGCCGTCGCCGCCTTGCTCCTCGGCGCGTAGCGTCGCTACTCCGGCGTCCCCGACAGCGCGTTCTTGGCCGCCGTCAGCAGCGGCTCGGCGCTGACGGGCGCCCCGGTCGCCCCCTTCATCCAGAGGTCGGGGCCGATGCGCCCCTGCTTCGCCATGAACTCGAACTCGCGCGCGAAGAGCGCCTTGTCGGCGCCCGCCACGTGCTGCTCGACCTGGAACGCGATGAGGTGGCCGAGCACGTAGTTGAAGAGGTAGAGCGGGATGCTGAGCGTGTGGCTGTAGATCCCGAGCAGCGACACGTCCTCGCCGTGCAGCACGGGCGCGTAGTACCTGGCCCACGTCTCGCGCGCGATGCGCACGGTCGCCTCGCGGAGCTCGGCGGCCGACGCCTCCGGGTGCTCGTAGAGCCAGCGCCACACGTCGAGCTCGACGAGCGCGGAGCCCGTGATCTCCCAGCAGTTCCAGAAGTCGTCGAGCACGCGCAGCCGCTCGTGCTCCGCGTCGGCCGTCGGCCGCCCGAGGAGCGCCAGGTCCCGCGCCTGGAACAGGAACGCGAGCGCCTCGGTGAACGCGGTGTTCGGCACGCCGGAGAGCAAGGTGTGGTCGACCTCGTAGAGCGAGAACACCTGCTCGACGTTGTGCCCGAGCTCGTGGACGGCGATGTTGTAGCCCTTGTAGTCCATGCCGCCGGGCTCGACGCGCGTGCGCAGGTGCGGCTTGTCGCCGCGCCGCGTCGCCTGCATCGCGTGCCCCGCGCCGCGCGATGGGTCGACCTCGATGTGGTCCGCGAGGAACGCCGCCTTCTCAGGCGTGAAGCCGAGGTCGCCGAGGATCCGCGGCAGGTCCTCCGCGAACGCCGCCGCCGTCGGGTAGCGCGCGCGCGTCACCGCGTCGAGCTCGCCCTCCGGGGTGTCGCCCCCGCCGAACTCGTACCACAGGTCCTGCGGCTCGAGCGGCCGCCCGAGGCGGCGCTCGACCTCCGCGGCCGCCTGCTTCACGAGCGGGGACTCGAGGATGGCGAGGAGCAAGGCCCGCACGCGCTCCTCGGGGAGCTCGGCCGTCTCGAAGGCGCGCGCGAGCGCGGTCGGCGCCGCGGGCGAGTACGGATCGGCGAGCCGCTGCGCGTGGAAGAGGGCGAGCACGTGCTGAAAGCGCGTGTCGGGCTCGCGCGCCGCGTCGGCCACGGCGGGGGCCGCGCGCTTCGGCGCCTCGGCCTCGACGGTGTCGGCGGGCGCGAGCGTGACCTCGTTCGTGAAGGGGTTCCAGTCGAGGCGCGGGTCGTCGATGACGGCGCGCGGGATCTCCTGCGTGACGATGCGCTCCATCACCCGGACGATCGTCCGCTGCTTGTCGAGCCCGTCCGCGTCGGCGTAGTTGGCCTTGAGCTCGTCGCGCAGGTTCCAGTGCGAGATGAGGCGCTTGCCCTTCGGGAAGCGGCGCTCGCCGCCCTCCCCGAGCACGTGGTGCATCCAGAGGTTGTACCCGGCGACGTAGGCGTCCCCCTCGGCGCTCGCGGCCGCGATGGCCGCGTTCACCTCGCCCGGCACGCGCCGGTCGAACGCCCCGGCGAGCCGCGCCTCCGCCCACTGCCGGCGCGTCCAGTCCGCGCCCTTCTCGGCGCGCTCGGCCACGGTCGAGAGCGGGAAGTTCAGGAGCACGGCGAACGCGACCTTCGTCTGGAAGAGGTCCTCGGAGAGGTGCGCGTAGGGGTCGTAGGTGGCGAGCAGGCCGTCGACGGGCAGGAGCGGTCCGTCGGCGACGTCCGACCCCCAGCGCATCGCGCGCCCGACCTCGTTCGCGTGGCCGTCGAGCTGCTCCATCGTGGCCTCGAGGCGCGCGAAGAGCGCGTCGTGCGCGGCGTCGTCGAGGGCGAGCTGGGCGTCGACGAAGGCCTCGAGATCGCCGTCGCGCTTCCGCCAGAGCGCCGCCACCTGCCGGACGCCGCGGGCGACGCGCGCGCCGTCGGCCTCGGGGTGGGCGTCGCGGAGCCGGTCGATCAGCGCGTCCACCTCGGCGTTCGTGGGCTGCGGGTCGTCCGGGACGGCGGCGGGCGCGGTGTCCGCCGCGGCGGCGGCCTCGGGCGCGGCGGCGTCGTCCGGCGGTGACGGGGCGCTCGCGTCGGCCTCGGCGGGCGCCGTCGGGGTCGGGGACGCCCCGGCGCCGGCGTCCTCGCTGGCGGCCTCGGTGGCGGTGGCGCTCGCGTCGCCCGCGGGCATCGGGAGCTTCTTCCCGCACGCGGCGAGCGGCGCGGCCAGGGTCAGGGCGACGGCGAGGGCGATGGGGCGTGTCCGGCGGTTCATGGCGCCGAGCCTGACACCGGACGCGCCGCGCGTCGACCACCGAGCGGCGCGAGAGGGGCCAACACCGGGGGCGGCACCACCTCGGCGGCCCCCGACACGGTGACCCCCGTCAACGGCGTCTCCGCCGCCACCACCGGCCTCGCGTCGTTCGGGGCCGTCACGCTGACGGCTCGCCAGCTGAGCTACAGCGATGCCAGGGTCGTCCTCACGGACGCGGCCGAGTCGCCCTCGGTCTGCGACATGCGGCGCGACGAGCGCCGGCCGCCCGTCGGCGACGCGCGCGCGCTCCATCTCGTGCTCGACATGGTCGTCGACTGGGACGGCGGCTGCCGGCTCGCCATCGAGGCCCGCTTCCCCGACGGCACCGTCTTCTCCTCGACGGTGTGGATGCCGCTGCTCGGTGAGTCGGGAGAGGTCTGCATCAGCCTGTAATCGGCGTCCGCGCGCCCGTTCTCCGTGGCGTCGGGTGTCCGCGCCGTGCTATTTTGCCCGCACACCGGGTGCTCGCCGCCTCGACCGCCCGGTCCCCGACTCCCCGAGACCCCACGTGATGACGGTGACCGACGACGTCCGGGCACCCAGCGCCGATGAGTCCGCCGCGCGCGCCGCCGTGGCCGCGCTCGAGGCCGACGTGCGGCGTCTGACGGCGCTCCTGAGCGACGACCAGCGCCTCGCCGACGCCGTCATCGAGCAGTGCCCCTTCGGGATCCTCGTCTGCGACGCCGACGGGCGCTTCCTCCGCCAGAACCCGGCCGCCACCGCCATCTGGGCGGGCCGCGCCACCCCGGGCAGCGTCGCCGAGTGGGGCGTCTACCGCGCCTTCCACACCGACGGGCGCCCCTTCGCCGCCGAGGACTGGGCCATGGCGCAGGTGCTCGCCGAGCGCCGCCCGCTCCCGCCGCGCGAGGTCCACATCCAGCGCTTCGACGGCACCCACGCGACCCTCGTCGCGAGCAGCGCGCCGCTCCTCGCCGCGGACGGCGCCTTCGCCGGCGCCCTGACCGTCTTCGTCGACGTGACCCGCCTCCGCGTCGACGAGGACGCGAGCGGCCTCCCCTCGCGCCGCCTCGCCCTCCGCTACGCCGTGACCTCGGTCCTCGCCGAGGCCGACTCCGTCGCGGCCGCCCTCCCGCGCCTCGTCGAGGAGATCGCCGCGAGCCTCGGGTGGGCCTTCGGCGCGCAGTGGCTCGTCGACGAGACGGGCGCGGCGCTCCGCTGCGGCACCGTCTGGACCGCCGACGCCGCCGCCTTCCGCGCGTTCGAGCGCGCCACGCGCGAGCACCGCTACCCGCGGGGCGTCGGCCTCCCCGGCCGCGTCTGGGCGGAGAGCCGCCCCATCTGGGTCCCCGATCCGGTCTCCGAGCCCGGCTTCACGCGCGCCGCCGACGCCGCCGCGCACGAGCTCCGCGCCGCCTTCGCCTTCCCGGTCACCCACCTCGGCGAGCTCGTCTGCGTGCTCGAGTTCTTCACGACCGCCTCCCAGGCGCCCGACGCCGAGCTCCTCGCGACGCTCGACTCCGTCGGGAGCCAGATCGGTCAGTTCATCGCGCGCCACCGCGCCCTCGAGGCCGTGGCCTTCAGCGAGGCGCTGACGGCCTCGGTCGTCGGGGCGGCGCTCGACTGCGTCATCACGTCGGACGCCGAGGGCCGCGTCATCGAGTTCAACCCGGCGGCCGAGCGGACCTTCGGCTACCGCCGCGCCGAGGTGCTCGGGCAGGACATGGCGGACCTCATCGTGCCGCCCCAGCACCGCGCCGCGCACCGCGCCGGCATGGCGCGCTGGCTCGTCACGGGGGAGGGCGCCATCCTCGGGCGGCGCATCGAGATCACCGCGGTCCGGAAGGGCGGCGAGGAGTTCCCCATCGAGATCGCCGTGCTCCCGCTCGACGTGCCGGGAGCGCGCTTCGCGACGGCCTACCTCCGCGACATCACGGCGCGCCGGCGCGCCGACGAGCACCAGCGGCTCCTCGCCGAGGCGGCCGAGCGCCTCGCGGCGTCCATCGACTACGAGAAGACGCTCGCCGAGGTCGCGCGCCTCGCGGTCCCGACGCTCGCGGACTGGTGCATCATCGAGCTCCCGGCGATGGGCAACTTCGCCGCGTGGCGCGAGGTCGTCCACCACGACGCCGCGAAGGCGGCGGTCGCGAGCCAGCTCCAGGCGCGCTACCCGGAGTCGCGGCGCTCCCGGCGGGGCGTCGAGCAGGTCATGGCGACCGGGAAGGCCCTCCACGTGCCGGTCGTCGACGACGCGCTCATGGACCGGTACCACACCGATCCCGTCCAGCGGGAGCTGATCGCGGCGCTCGAGGTGCGCTCGGTGATGCTCATGCCGCTCAAGATCGGCGCGGACGTGGTCGGCACGATGTCGCTCGTGTCGAGCCGGCCGGGGCGCGTGTACGACCACGACGACCTCGCCGTCGCCGAGGAGCTCGCGCGGCGCGCGAGCGTGGCCATCGAGACGTCGCGCCTCTTCACGGAGCGGGAGCGCCTCGTGCGCGCGCTCGAGCGCACGAACGCGGATCTGTCGCAGTTCGCCTACGTCGCGTCGCACGATCTGCGGGCGCCGCTGCGCGGGATCGGCAACCTCGCCGCCTGGATCGAGGAGGACCTCGACCCCGTGATGACGCCGGACACGCGCCGCCAGCTCGGGCTCATGCGCGGTCGCGTCGAGCGCATGGAGGGGCTCATCGACGGCATGCTGCGCTACGCGCGCGCCGGGCACGAGGGCGAGCCCCCCGAGGAGGTCGACGTCGCGGCGCTCCTCGCCGAGGCGATCGAGCTGCTCGCGCCGCCTTCGGGCGCGACGGTGGAGGTCGGCGACATGCCGACGCTCACGACGCAGCGCGTGCCGCTCCAGCAGGTGCTGATGAACCTGGTCGGCAACGCCCTCAAGTACGCGAAGCGGGAGGACGCCGTCGTCCGCGTGACGGCGCGCGACGCAGGCGCCGCCTGGGAGTTCGCCGTGAGCGACAACGGGCCCGGGATCCCGGAGCAGCACCAGGACCGGATCTGGGCCATCTTCCACAAGCTCGGCGCCACGTCGGACAAGGAGAGCTCCGGGATCGGCCTCGCGGTCGTGAAGAAGCTCGTCGAGCAGCGCGACGGGCGCGTCTGGGTCACGTCGGCCCCCGGCGAGGGCGCGACGTTCACGTTCACGTGGCCCAAGCGATGAGCGCGGCGGGGCGCCCGCTCGGCCTGCTGCTCGTCGCGGTCCTCGCCGCCGTCGGCGCCGGCGCGGCCCCGCCGGACCCCGCCCCACCGCCCCACGAGCCCGCGCCCGCCTTCGTCCGCGGCGGGATCGTCAACTACTTCCCGGCGGGCTCGCGGACCTACGTCATCGTCAACAAGGGCGCGCGCGCGGGGCTCCGCGTCGGCCAGGTGGGGTACGCGGCCGTCGGCCTCTGCGAGCTCGTCGAGGTCTACCCGTTCCGCTCGAAGGGCCTCCTCCGCGTGGACGACCAGACGGCGATGCGAAAGCAGCAGCACACCGTCCTCTTCGACCTGGCGCCGCCGGGCCCCGGCCGCGTGCTCGACGCGCTCGTCGCCGCCCGCGTCGCCGAGGAGCCCGGCGCGAGCGTGCTCCTCAGGGTGGGCTTCACCGACGGCGTGCGCCCGGGCGACGCCGCGGAGCTGCCGAGCGGCCGCTGCCGCGCGGAGATCGTCGACGACACGACAACCTGGTGCGCCGGCGACTCGCGGCTCGAGGCCACGGGCACCGCGCGCGTGACCGTCCGCGCGGCGGCCGGCCACCACACGCCCTTCCCGATCCCGTGGCACACCCGCGACACGCCGACGATCCCCGTAGATGACGCGCTCCCCGAGCCGGGCGTGCGCGCGCCCGCCCGCCACGTCGACGTCGTGCGCGTCCGCGGCGTGGGCCTCCGCGCCTCGCGCGAGTGCCTGGGCTTCGACGCCGACGCCGCCTACTTCGTGCTGCGCGCCGAGCCCTCGGAGACGCCGAGCATCCCGGAGGCCACCCTCGTCGTCACGCGCGTGCCGTTCCGCGGCGGACCGGTGGCGACGCTCGCGACGCTCGAGCCGGCCCAGCCCGAGGCGGCGATGGCGCGGCTCGACACGCTCCGGGCCGAGCGGCGCCTCCTCGCGTGCCACCGCGCGTCGAGCGCGATGACGGCCGTCCCGGCGGGCGGCGGCGCCGCGGGGACCGACAACGGCCAGGTCTGGAGCGCGGACCACGGCGACGGGCGGGTCGTCACGATCTGGGTCGAGCAGGACACGACGATCTGGGCGCGGGCGGGGGCGGGCGCCACGCCGCGCCAGGTCGGGGCGCTGCCGGTGGCCGACGGCGAGCCGGCGACGCTCCGGCGCGTTTTGTACGTCCCAGGGGAGCCCTGGCACGTGGCCGAGACGTCCGAAGGGCCGGTTCCGTTCCTGGTCGTCCTCGACGAGTAGCGAGCTCGCCGGCGCTTCGAGATCCCGCCCCGCGCGCGTCCCTCGAGGCGTCGCCCCCCGGAGGTCCCGTGCACGTCGCCCCGAACCTTCTCGACCTGCCGCGCCGCGTCGCCGCCGCGCTGCTCCTCGCGCTCCTCGGGACCTCGGCCGCCGCGGCGCCCGCGGAGATCCGCGGCCGCGCCATCACCTACTACGGGAGCCGCGCGGGGATCCTCGTCGTCGTCGACCGCGGGGCCGACCACGGCGTCGTCGTCGGCGACATCGGCCAGACCGCGAGCGGGCCGTGCCGCGTCATCGAGGTCTACGCCTTCCGCTCGCGCTGCGTCCTCGCCTCCATCGACCACGACGCGCAGCGCCGGAGCCGCGACGAGGTCGTCTTCCTCCCGCCGCCCCCCGAGCCAGCGCGCACGCTCGCCGCGCGCGTCCGCCGCCGCGTGGCCGAGGAGGACGGCGTGAGCCTGCTACTCGACGTCGGCTACGCCGCGGGCGCCCGCCTCGACGACCGAGCGGTCGCCGGGGGGCGCGCGTGCCGCGTCTTCTGGGTCGCGGCCGACGCGGCCTGGTGCCGCGGCGCGCCGGAGCTCGGGGAGCCCGCGGAGGCGGAGGTGACCGTCACGGCGCCGGCCGGGCGAACCCTGAGCCTCCCCATCCAGGCGCGCCCGCGCCGCAGCAACGGCCTGCGTCCGCCCGACGATCCGGCGCCGCCCGTTGGCCGTCGCGCCCCCGCCCCGCCGCTCGCCGTCGAGCGCGTGAGCGGGAGCGGCCTCGAGCCCTCGCGCTGGTGCCTCGGCTTCACCACCACGGCGGCCTACGTCGTCGAGGCGGTCGAGGACGCCGGGAGCGACCCGCCGTACCCCGAGGCGGGGCTCGAGGTGCAGCGGATCGACTTCGTGACGGGCCGGCGCGTGCCGGTGCTCGCGCTCGCGCCTGGGCGGCCGGCCGAGGCGACGCGCCGGATCGCCGCGCTCGCCGAGGGCGTCCGCCTCGACGCGTGCCACGACGCGCGCGTCGAGGAGGCGCCATCCGCCGGCGCGCCGGCGTGGTCATGGCTCGCGGACCACGGCGCGGGCGGGGTCGCGCGGATCTGGATCGACGGGCGCGCGGTGTGGGCGGCGGACGGCGCGGCAAGAGCCCCGCGCGAGGTCGCCCCCACGCCGCCGGACGCCCGGGGGGAGCCGAGCGACGCGAGCGCGATCCGCGTCCTGTACGCGCCCGGCGTGCGCGGGCACCTCGTCGACACGACCTACGGCGTGGTGATGGTCACGCTCGACGTGGCGCCGTAGCGCCCGGGATCACCCTGCCGCGGGGCGCGGCACGCGCACGGTGAACGCCGTGCCGGCGCCGGGGGTCGAGCGCACGCGCACCTGCCCGCCGAGCTGCTCGACCGCGCGCAGGAGCGCCGTCGCGCCCACGCCGCGCCCGGACTCGGCCGTCGCGACGTCCTTCGTGGTGAGGCGGTCGAGGAAGATGAGCCGGAGCCTCTCCTCGGGCCCCATGGCCGCCACGGCGGCCTCGTCGACGAGCCCGTCGGCGACCGCGCGGGCGACGAGCGCGTCGACGTCGACGCCGCGGCCGTCGTCGCGCGCGCGGACCACCCAGGCGCCGTCCTCCGCGCCGCACTGCACGGCGATCTGCCCGCGCGCCGGCTTGTCGCCGCGCTCCCAGGTGGCCTCGATGCCGTGGTCGAGGCTGTTCCGGACGAGGTGGACGAGGCTCGAGAAGACGGGGCCCATGGTCTCCGGGTCGACGAGCACGTCGTCGCCGCCGATCTCGAGGTCGACCTCCTTCTCGAGCCGCTCGGCGACCCGCTCCACGACGCCGCGCAGCGACGCGAGGAGCGTCCCCGCGGGCACCCAGGAGAGGTGCGTCAGGAAGTGGTCGATCTCGAGGCGCCGGCGGAGCGTGGACGGCTCGTGGGCGAGGCTCTCGAGCACCGGCACGACGCGCTCGAGGTCGACGACGCTGCTCTGACCGTCGTCCTCGTAGCCCATGCCGACGACGTCGCCGTGGGCGGCGAGGAAGCGGCGGAGCGTCTCCTCGAGGGTGTCGAGGTCCTCGACGCGGATCTCGGCGGCGTCCTCCATGGAGTGCACGAGCGCGGCGAGGTCGTGGAGGCCGAAGCAGCCGAGGTTGCCCTTGATGGTGTGGAGCGCCGCGCGGAGGGCGAGCTGGCGAGGATCGTCGCGCACCTCGCCGAGCGCGCGGCGCGTCTCGTTCAGGAAGGCGCGGAAGGCGTCCCGCTGGCGCACGATCTCGAGGAGGGCCTGGCGGAGGGCGTTCTGCGCCTCGACCTGGCGGAGCTCGGTCGTGTCGCCGAGCGTCACGAAGAGCTTCGTGACCCGCCCCGTCGCGTCCGTGATGGGCGAGGCGTCCATGCGGTAGCTGCGGCCGTCGAGCGCGAAGTCGGCGGGGAGCTGGTCGAGGCAGAGGTCGAGCGGGAGGAAGTCGGCGAAGACCTGGTCCCAGGCGGCCTGGAAGTTGGCGCGCGCGCGCTCGTCGAGGCCCATCAGGGCGGCGAGCGGCTGGCCCTCGAGGTCCTCGCGGCCGAAGATCCGGACGCAGGAGCGCGAGAAGTTCGGGAGCACCGTGCCGTCGGGGCGCGCGATCAGGAAGCCGGACGACACGTTGTCGAGGATCTCGTGGACCTCGCGGGTGCGGATCTCGACGACCTTCTCGAGCATCTCCTGCTTCGCCTGGAGCTGGAACTCCTGGAGCCAGAGCTTGTCGAGGAAGGCGTTCAGGGCCGTCGCGACGCGGGCCATCGCGGGGTCGTCGGCGCACGCGCTCGCGGGCAGGCGCTGGGTGAGGTCGCCGGTTGCGGCGCTCAGGAGGAGCGCCTCGAGCTGGGTGAGTGCGAGTGACATGGCATATCCCATTCGCCGGGCGCGCGGGCGCCCGGGCCGAGAGAGGAGCGAGGAGGCGCCTGGGTGAGCGCTATTGGACGCGCCGCTCGACGAAGTGCGCGACGTAGAGCTTGTCCGAGCCGAGGATGTGCTTGATGAGCCAGTTCTTGAGGAACATCATCAGCTCCATGTTGAGGCTCACCTCGCCCGCCTCGAGCTTGCGCTTGTAGTCGAGGACCTGCTCGACGAGGCGGCGGTGCTCGGCGATGTGCGCCTCGGCGAGCGGGTAGCCGTGCGCCGCGAAGAGCTCCTCCTCGTGCGCGAAGTGGTGGGCCGTGTACTCGATGAGCCCGCCGAGGACGGACTCGAGGTGCGCCATGCCCGCGCCGCTGAACATGCCGTCGTGGAGCTCGTTCAGGAGGCCGACGAGCTGCTTGTGCTGCGCGTCGATGGAGGGGACCTTGACGGAGTAGTCGTCGCTCCACTCGAAGAGTGCCATGTCACATGCTCCCGTGCGTCGCCGCGTCGCGCGCGGCTGGTCGTGTTTCGTCGATGGTGGGCTGCGACAGGTGGCTCCGACGTGCCCGGTCTCCCTTCAGGTCGGCCCGATCGCCGCGGCCTCGACGGTGTTCGTGCGGCCGCCGCTGGCACTCTGTAACCTCGGCGTCGGGGCGCGGCCGGCGACGCCGGTGTCCGCCGCCCGGACGCGCCGTCGAGCGCCTCGCGCGCGCTACGCGGGCGGCTGGGCGCCCGTCTGCGCCGCTGTGTCAAAACACCCGATCGGCGTCGGCGGTTGTGCCACATGGCACATTGCGGGCTACTCCACGAGCTGGCACTCGTAGACGTGCTCGACGGTCACCATCGCGACCGACTCCTCCGGGCAGTTGGCCCAGGTGGCCGACCACAGGAGGGAGGTGCCGTCGGGCGAGAGCGTCGCCGCGGTGCCCGCGCCGCCGGGGACCACGCCCGCAGGCACGGTGTCGGTGAAGCCCTTGAACTTGATGGCCGAGGGGAGGTCGGTGTCGATGTGCACGCGCCGACCGAGGTTCGCGGCGTTGCAGGTCTGCGTGCTCGACTTGCCGTTCGCCGGGCACGCCCGCACGGTCAGCGGCTCGGTCCGCGGGCCGAGATCGATCCAGCGGTAGCTCGCGCAGCTCCCGGTCGCCTGGCGGCACGGCGCCCCGAACGACGACGACGAGGTCGTCGCGGGGCTCGTCACCCGCACGTTGTCGTACCAGCGCGGCGTCGACGCCGAGCCCGTCGCGTGCACCTCGACCGCGCCCTTGGCGGTCGCGAACTGGTAGCCCGCGTAGGTGAGCGCGAAGAGCGTGCCGCGGAGCGGGTACCAGGCGGCCTCGAAGTAGTCGCTGTGCCCCTGGACGAGCCCGATGGTGCCGAGGTCGAGCTGGTCGGGCTGCCCGGCGTTCCCGCCGCAGGTCGTGCGCGTGCCGAGGTTCACCTGGTCCGCCCCCGCCAGGTTCAGCCGCGGGATCGCGAAGACGTTGATGCCGCCGAAGCCGACGCGCCCGTCCGCGCACGCGGCCGTCTCGGTGCCGTCGCGGAAGAGGTCCATGTACGCGTTGCGCCGGAGCCCGTCGAGGGACGCCGTGCTCGTGAGGACCGCGCAGTCCCCGGTGCCCTCGAGCTTCCCGTAGCGCAGGGTCGCGGCACCGCTCCCGCTGCAGCCGCTCGTGACCGTCCACTTGTCGAGCCCGCCCGAGAAGTCCTCGAAGAAGTCGAACGTGGCGTCGCCGTCCGAGCCGCTCGCGGCGTCGGGCGCGCCGTAGTAGACGTCGATGGTGTGCGCGAGCGACGCCACCGGCACGCGCAGCTGCACGCGGTGATCGGACTCGGCCCAGTACGGCAGGAGCGCGCCCGTCGCGCGGTCGACGAAGCGCAGATCGCCGAGGTCGCGGCGGCAGCGCGGCGCCATGAGGGCCTGCACGTCGGTGTCGTCGAGGTAGCCGTCGTAGAGGCGCACGTCGTCGACGGCGCCCGCGAAGTGGGTCGCGAGGTCGCGCGCGAGCCCGAGCCGGACCGCGCTCGCCGCCTCGAGCCCGGCGCTGCTCCCGTAGTCGTGCGAGGTCTGCTGCGCGCCGTCGAGGTAGCTCCGCTCGACGCGCCCGCTGTAGGTGAGCGCCGCGAAGACCCAGCTGTCCGCCGCGATCTTCGCGGTGCACTCGCTGTGCTCGGCCTGCCCCACCGGGTGGGTCTTCATCATGAGGCGCACGCCGCCCTGGCCGTCGCCGTTCGAGCACGCCGCGTCCTGCGCGAGCGCCATCAGGTACACCTCGCCGCCGGACACGTTCACCGTGCCCCAGGCCGACACGACCGCCGGGTAGCCGGTCGTCGGGAGCGCGCTCGGGCGGACCCAGGCGGCGAGCGTCATGGTGCCCGTGGACGGCACCACGTCCGGGAGGTCGACCCAGTCGCTCGCGCCGTTCAGCGACAGCGCCGAGCCGCGGCCGTCGTGCCCGGCGACGAAGGCGCCGCCGTGCTCGAGGGGGGCGAAGCCGCCGTGGCCGTCGAGGGAGTCGACGTGATCGCCCCCGGGCCCCTCGTCGAGGCCGAAGGAGTAGAGCGTCGGCGGCAGGCGCGTGCCGTAGCAGATCGCGTCGACGTCGACCGGCACGTGCACGTAGCTCGCGGCGCCGGAGTAGTCGCTCGCGGTCACGGTGAGCGGCGCGCGGTAGGCGAACGCGGGGTCGTACCAGTCGCTGTCGCAGAGCGCGCCGAACCAGCCGGCGGCGCACTGGGTGCACCCCGTGACGACGCCGTCGTCCGGGTCGCAGCTCACGACGCCGGCGCAGGTCGCGAGGGCGCAGTCGCTCGCGCAGGTGGTCCCCCAGGTGCCGGCGACGCAGCCCTCGCAGGCGGTTGGCGCGCCGTCGCCGTAGCGGTCGCAGGTGACGGCGCCCGTGCAGCGCGGCGCGTCGGCGCAGGGCGTGTCGCAGGCGGCGCCGCGGAGGCCGGCCGGGCAGACGGCGAGGCAGTCCTCGGGGCAGCTCACGCCGGTCTCGGCGCCCTCGCAGCGGCCGTCGCCGCAGCTGATGCCGGAGCGGAGCACCACGACGCCGGCGGCGTCCTCGGGGTCGGCGGTCACGCCGAGGTCGAAGACGTGCGCCGCGCCGCGCGTGTAGTCGGTGAAGACCCCCTGCCCCTCGGGCTCGCCGGGGTCGTCGAGCCCGCGCTGCCCGCAGACGGGGCGCGTCGCGTCGGTGAGGGGCGCGATCTCCCAGCGGATGAGCGGGTAGGCGTCGGACGGGGTGGTGAGGTCGGTGAACGCGCCGTCCGAGGCGGTGCCGACGGCGCTCAGCGAGCACGCCGCGCCGGGATCGACCGCGAGCGCGACGTTCGCGTAGAGCTTCTCGAACGAGGCGCCGGCGCCGTCCGTGAGCTGCTCGCGGCCGCGGTAGACGGCGAGCTGCCGCACCGGCCCGGCCGGGTTCGCGGTGTAGACGTTGCCGGCGGCGTCGCCGTCGATGGGGAGCCGCGTCGGGACGCCGCCGCAGGTGAGGGTCGGGCGGTCGAGCCAGAGGTGCGTCGCGGCGCCGACGCCGGCGGTGCAGGCGAAGCCGAGGACGACGCTCGGGACGCGGCCGCCGCCGTCGGGGTCGAAGAGGAGGTCGAGCGTGCCGCCGCCGTCGCGCTCGCAGTCGATCTTGGCCGAGCAGAAGACGTCGTCGAAGGTGACCGCGACGTCGAAGAAGCCCTGCTGCGCTCGGCGGAGGACGGTCAGGTCGAAGGCGACCGCGGTGTCCGCGTCAGGGGAGCAGGTCGCGGGGCGCGTGATCGGGCTCCCGGCGGGCGCCGGGTTCTTGAAGTCGCCCGGGTCGGTGAGGGCCCGGGTGGCGTCGCGGATCTCGAGGATCTCGAGCCCGACGGTGTTCGCGGCGGTCGCGTCGCACGGGCCGACGTAGGTCAGCGAGCCCGCGCCGTCGCCGTAGTCGGAGGAGCGGACGTCCTTCGTCCACACGGTCGCCGCGCCGGCCGTGACGGTGAGGCGGTAGGTGACGTCGGTGACGCCTGCGAGATCGAGGGGGGCGACGCGGATCGCGACGCGCGCGCCGGCGGCGACGTCACCCGGCGTGGCGGCGCCGCCGCCGCAGGCGGTGAGGGCCGCGAGGGCGAGCGCGAGGGGCAGGGCGAGCGGGGGACGGCACATGGACGCCTCCAGGTGGCAGACCGGCGGGTGACCGGGGCGGCGATGTCGACAGGGCGGGCGCGGCGTGGCTCGGGGAGCGCCTCGGTGCACACGAGGGCGCGTCGTCATTCCAGCACGAGGGGGCGTCGCCCTGCAACGTGAATCGACGCCCGGCGCCGGTGGGTGACATCGCTCGAGGCCGCCGCGCAGGCGGGTGAGAACACACAGTGGCGCCGAGGACGCCCGCGCCGGAGCGCGCGCAATATCTCGCGCACTCCAATATGCCGGGGAGAGTGACGTGGTGGGGCCGCGCGCGCGGCTCGAGACGCGCCGGGTCCTGGCCACGACGCCGCCGCCGTGCTACCTCGCCCAGGTCGGTCCGATCACCAGCCAGGACTCGTCATGCTCCAGTACGTCGAGAAGAAGGAGGCCGCGGCGACGCGCGCCACGATGGACGGCGACGCCGCGGCGACGCGGGCGCCGAGCGCGCTGAAGGGCGTGGGCTTCGCGGACGGGGAGCGCGCGCTCTCGCCGGTGGGCGCCGGGGCGGCGCCCGTGCAGATGAAGCCGGTCGAGAACAAGGCCAAGGGGGTCTGGGTGAGCGACATCGACCCGTCGCGGGAGTTCGCGACGGAGGCCGAGGCGCTCGCGTGGGAGCACGCGCTGCCGATGCCCGATCCCATCAGCGAGAAGGGGCGCCCGCGCACGCTCTTCTCGTACATGAAGACGAAGTCGACGAACAAGCTGAGCAGCCTCGGGGTGCACCAGGGGCCGCACACCGTGGGGTACGCGGCCTACAAGGAGGCGCTCTTCGCGTCGAAGGGGGCCATCGACCTGAAGCACGTCGCGAGCGAGCAGGTGATGCCGCCGGAGGCGTGGAAGGCGGCCGTGGAGAAGGAGTTCGCCGACAAGGGCGGCGAGAAGGGGATCTTCGAGGGGAAGGGCGAGAAGTCGGCGCAGGTCCGGCGCGCCTACGCCCACTACGTCGGCCTCTACAACGAGCTCCAGCGGCACCTCGAGGCGAAGAGCGGCGGGGCGAAGACGGTCGCCGGGGCGCCCGGGAAGGACGACCCCTACGACATCATCCACGAGCTGACGGCGCTCGGGCCGTTCGCGGTGTACGGCTACACGCGGACCGAGAAGATCGGCAAGAAGCACCTGAAGGGGAAGGGCGAGACGAAGGACCTCGCGGACGACAAGAACATCGACCGCCTCGGGGACGGCATGCTGAGCGACGTCGGCGGGCTCGGGACCTACATCGAGGACGCGCGGCTCCTGCTCGACCCGGACTTCGTCGACGAGGAGCTCGACGACGTCGACATGGAGGACGTGCCGGCCACCGCGAAGGCGCAGAGTGAGCTCGCGAGCGAGGTGAAGGACGTCTCGAAGGGCGTCGTGCACCCGCCCTCGAGGCTCCGGGACCGCGCGACGCTGAAGCCGCCGGAGCCGCCGAAGACGAAGAAGCGGCGGGCGCTCGCGGGGCCGGCGGCGCCGTCGAAGGTCGCGAAGAAGGCGCCGCCGAAGAGGAAGGTCACGAAGGGCAAGAAGCCCGTGTGAGCGGGGTGGGGTGTCGAAGAAACGCGCAAGATCGGTCAGGCGCGGGGCGGCCACGGCGGCTACGGTCGACGACGTGAGCATGACCGAGCCCAGCCCTGCCGCCGGAGAGCCCGGCGGAGACGGCGTCGCCGCCCGCCCGCGCCTCGACCGCGGGCGGCTCCGGCGCGTCCTCGCCCACATCGACGCCCACCTCGAGGAGGATCTCTCGCTCGAGGCGCTGTCGTCGGTCGCGCGCGCGTCGCGCTTCCACTTCCACCGCCGGTTCGCCGCGAGCGCGGCGATGAGCCCGCACGAGTACGTGCAGCGGCTGCGCCTGTGTCGCGCGGCCGTGGTGCTCGTGTTCGCGCCGGCGGTGCAGGTCGTGGAGGTCGCGCTCGCGAGCGGCTACGAGAGCCACGAGGCGTTCACGCGGGCGTTCAGGCAGCGGCTCGGTCAGGCGCCGTCCACGTTCCGGCGGAGGCCCCGGTGGGACCTCTGGCACCGGGAGTACGACGCCCTTCGCCGACTCAGGAGCCAGCACATGCAGAAGGCCTATCGCCCGGACGACGTGCGCGTCGTCGACCTCCCCGAGACCCCGGTCGCGATGGTGGTGCACCGCGGGGACCCGCGCGGCATCTTCGCGTCGGTGCAGCGCCTCATCGCGTACCGGAAGGCGAACGACCTGCCGCCGGCGCGGCACGCGACGTACAACGTGCTCTATGGCTCGCCCGACGGGCCGCGGCCCGACGAGTTCCGCATGGACCTCTGCGTCGCGTCGCCGAAGCCGGTGGTGGCGAACGAGCAGGGGGTGCTGGCCGGGACGATCGGCGGCGGGCGCTACGCGGTGCTCAGGCACGTCGGGAGCGACGACACGCTCGGTGAGGCGGTGCGCTGGCTCGCGGTCGACTGGGTGAGGGCGAGCGGCGGGTCGCGCCGCGAGGGCGCGAACGTGCTCGTGGAGCGGCTGACGCTCGACCCGCGCACGCCCCCGAGCGAGGCGCTCATCGACATCTACGTGCCGATCGACTGACCGGCCGCGTGAACGGCGTTCACTTCGTCGGCCACTCGCGCTCGCCGCGCTTCCGCGCCGCGTCCCAGGCCGCGTAGAGACGCGCGCCGAGCGGCCCGGCGACGGCCGGGTCGCGGATCTCGAGGACCCGCAGCGCCTTCAGGACGTCCGCGTCCGGCGCGCCCGCGACGCTCGTGGCCATCCAGAAGTCGAAGCGCGAGTCCCTGTCGGCGTCCGTCGCGATCCACCCGAGGTACACCGTGTACCCCTCGACGACCGCGGTCGCGGCCGCGACGAGGTCGTCATTCGCGACGCCGCCGTCGCTCTGCGACTGCGCGAGCTGCGACCCCACCCCGAACGCGAGGAGCGACTTCGCTCGCACGAGGAGGTCGCGGTACTTGGCTGGGTTGCGCTCGACCTGACCGAGATCCTTGGCGATCGTCTCGTCCACGACGGTGCCGGCCGCGTCCCCCGTCGGGTCGTTCACGCGCGGCGCGTTGGGCTCGAGGCGGAGCGCGTCGATGGACTTCATGATGGTGTTCTTGTCGAAGCCCATCGACGCGAACATGGCGAAGAGCGGGTCCTCACGGTAGCCGGCCTCGATCCGGGCGAGGAGCTCGCCGTACTCGAGGGGCGTGTAGACCTCCGCGAAGAGCCCGGTCGGCGTCACGGGCGTCACGTCACCGAGCGGCGGGAGCGGGCCCTGCTTCTCGGGCGGCGGCACGAGGCGCTGGAACCGCTCGAACGCGGCGGCGTACTGGGGCGGCTTCCCGCCCGCGCCGCGGCCCCCACCCTTCCGCGTCGGGGCCGGCGTCTCCGCCTTCGGGGAAAGCGCCGCCTCGCCCTCGGCGAAGCCCACGCCGCGGAGCCCGCCCCGCGGGCCCGACGACGCGTCCTTCGCGACGTGCTCGTCTCCGTCGGCGCGGCCCCGCGGGGGCGGTACCTTCTTCGGCGCATGCATCACCATGGCTGGAGCATGGCACAGGCATCGGGCTACGTCGTGGAGAAAACGGAACAGCTGGTCAATTGGTGCGAAAGCACTCCGAGGGGCCAGGGAGGCCGCGAACGTGCTCGTCGAGCGGCTGACGCTCGATCCGCGGACGCCCCCGAGCGCGGCGCTCAGCGACGTCCACGCGCCGATCGGATGACGCGATGAGCGCCGCAGGGCGCGCCCGTCACGCCGTGGCGAGCCAGCGGCTCACCGAGGCGACGAAGGCGCGGAGGTCGGCGACGTCGGCAGCGAGGCCCGCGTGGAGCCGCGCCGGATCCACCTCGAGGTAGTCGTGGACGAGCAGGTTGCGGAGGCCCGTCGCCTGGACGAGCCGCCCTGCGAGCCCCGCGTCGAGCACGCCTGCGTGGGCCAGCGCGCGGAACGTGCCGGCGTAACCCTCGGGCGTCGGGATGGCGCTCGCTGCCACGAGGTGGGCCGCGACGTCGATCGCGGCTTGCACCGCGACCTGGAGCCGCCGCTCCGTCGCCGCGACGAGATCCCGGTCTCCGACGACGGCCGCCGTGGCGAGGGCGGCCGCGCGGTCGAGCTCGGCGCAGAGCTGCTCCAGCCGCTCGAGCCGGCGCCGCACGCGGACCGCATCGACCGCGGGGCTCACGGCGCTTCCGCCCGGCCGAAGCGGCGACGCCTGACCTCTTCGGCGATCCGATGCAGGTGGAGCGCCTCCTGCGACCGATGGATCGTCGACTCGACGAACGCCGTGCGCGCGACGGGATCCGGCGACGCGAGCAGGCGACCGTCGCGCAACGCGGCGTGCGCGAGCAGCACCGGCGCCTCCGAGAGGTCGACCAGATCGAGCTCCTCCTCTCCGAGCCCCGCGGCGTCCGCCGCCTCCACCATCCAACGGAGCCGCCTCCGGAGCGGGTCGACGCCCGCCCCAGGGCGCGGGAGCACCGCCACGTCGATGTCGCTGCCTGGACCCCCGTCCCCGCGCGCCCGGCTCCCGAAGAGCCAGGCCGCCGCGACGTCCGGGGCGCCCGCCGCCCAG
This sequence comes from Deltaproteobacteria bacterium, assembly GCA_020632715.1. Classification (GTDB taxonomy): domain Bacteria; phylum Myxococcota_A; class UBA9042; order PHBI01; family PHBI01; genus JACKFA01. Next base: position 265,528 of record JACKFA010000005.1, on the reverse strand, counting down.
GCCGCGATCCGCTCGATGGCGCGCTCCGCGTCGTTGTCCGTCATGCCATGACCATACCACGGCCGCGGCGGCGGCCGGAACCTGCGCGAGAACCTGCGTGCCCGCGGGCGAAAAGGCACACCGGCGCCTCGCCGCTGCCCGCACTTCCGCCTCCCGCCCGCCCCCGCGCCCGGCACGCCGGATGCTACACCTCGACGACGCGGGCGCGCGCTGCCCCGCGCCCGCCGGAGTCATCATGGGACGCCTGACCGACAAGGTCGCCATCATCACCGGCGCTGCCGGCGGCATCGGCGCCGCCGCCGCCCGCCTGTTCGTCGCCGAGGGCGCGCGCGTCATGCTCGCAGACGTCGCCGAGCCCCCCCTCCGGGACCTCGTCGCGAGCCTCGGCGACGCCGCGGACTACCAGATCTGCGACGTCTCCACCGAGCGCCACGTCCAGGACCTCGTCGCGGCCACCGTCGCCCGCTTTGGCGGCGTCGACGTGCTCTTCGCCAACGCCGGCGTCGAGGGCCGCGTCGCCCCGCTCCTCGAGCAGTCGACCCAGGACCTCGAGCGCGTGCTCCACGTGAACCTCTTCGGCGTCTGGTACGGCATCAAGCACGCCGCCCCCGAGCTCGCCCGCCGCGGCGGCGGCGCCGTCGTCGTCACCTCCTCGGTCGCCGGCCTCGTCGGCTCCGCCGGCCTCGGCCCCTACATCGCGAGCAAGCACGCCGTCCTCGGCCTCGTGAAGACCGCCGCGATCGAGCTCGCCCCCCTGCGCATCCGCGTCAACGCCGTGAACCCCGGCCCCATCGCGAACCGCATGATGCACTCCATCGAGGCCCAGGCCGCCCCCGACGCCCCCGCCGCCGTCCGCGCCGGCTTCGAGCAGCTCGTCCCCCTCCATCGCTACGGGACCAACGAGGAGGTGGCCCACATGGCAGCCTTCCTCGCGAGCGACGACGCCTCCTACTGCACCGGCGGCGCCTACCTCGTCGACGGCGGCTTCGTCGCCGGCTGATCGACGAGCGCCCCGCTCGCTCGCCCGCCCTCCGCGCGTTTCGATCGGCCCTCCCCGCCCCGTCTCCCTCCGAGCCGGGTGACGGTGGAGCTTGCTCCGGCCCTCTCACCGGGCTCATGCTCGCGCCGATCACCTCGCACCGGAGGCCGCCGTGACCCGCTCTCCCCTCCTCGCCGCGACGCTCGCGTGCCTCGCCGCCGCCTGCGGCGACGACGCCGTCGGCGACACGGCCTACGGCGGCCCCTTCGCCTGCGGCGCCGACCACGCCCTCGCGAGCGACGTCGTCACCCGCCCCGAGGGCGACGCCTGGCTCTACTGGTGCACCACCGCCGCCGAGCGCGTCGCCGACGGCGCCTACACCGAGCTCGACGCCGCCGGCGCGACCCTCGTCCGCGGCGCCTTCGCGCGCGGCCTCGCCGACGGCCTCTGGCGCGGCTTCTACGTCGGCGGAGCGCTGCGCTACGAGCACCACTTCCGCGCCGGCCGCGCCTGCGGCACCTGGCGCGACCTCGATCCGCTCGGCGCCGAGAGCCTCCACGCCTACCCCCCCTGCGGCGACGACGGCGGGGTCGACCTCCGCGCCCCCGTCGGCGGCGACACCGGCTGGGACGGCGTCGCCTGCCCCGGCGTCGCGACCCTCTCGGTCGACGGCGACGACTTCGGCCCCGGCACCCGCACCCGCGCCTGCCTCGTGGGCGGCGTCCGGAGCGGCCCCTTCGGGGTCTGGACCGACGCGGCGCCCGCGAAGAAGGTCATCGACGGCACCTACGTCGACGGCCACGAGAGCGGCGTCTTTCGCGTCTGGGACGGCGACGGCGTGCTCCGCACGAGCACCACCTTCGCAGGCGGCCTGTTGAACGGGACCCGGCGGTCCTACGACGCTGCCGGCTGGCTCGTCGAGGCGGGCGACTACGCCGACGACGCCCGGGTCGGCGTCTGGACGACCTACGATCCCGGGGGCGTCGTCCGCGCCGAGACCACCTTCCGCGCGGACGTCGAGGACGGGCCCGCGCACACCTACTTCGCCGACGGGACCCCCGCGACGGACGCCGTCTGGGTCGCTGGCGTCCGGGACGGCGCCTTCGCGCGCTACGCCGCCACCGGCGGGACCATCGAGTCGGGCAGCTACCGGGCCGGGCGGCGCGACGGCCCCTGGGTCTTCCACAGCCCCGGCGGCGCGAAGATCGCCGAGGGGAGCTACGCGGGCGGCCTCGAGGCCGGCGTCTGGCGCACCTGGTCCCCCGACGGGACCCCGCTCTCCGAGGGCCCCTACGTCGACGGCGTCCGCCACGGCACCTGGCACCTCTGGCAGAAGATCGGCGGCGGCCTGGTCGAGGAGATCGGCGAGGTGGCGAGCGGCCTCCCCGTCGGCACCTGGACCGGCACGTGGTCGACCGGCGCCCCCTACGACGCGCCGACCTACGTCGACGGCCAGCGCCACGGGCCGTACGTCGCCTACTGGCCGAGCGGGCAGCGCTTCGCCGAGGGCGCCTGGCTCGACGACGCGCCCTACTTCCACTGGCGCTACTGGTACGAGAGCGGCCAGCTCATGGCGGAGGGCGAGTACGACCACGGCGTCCGCGTGCTGGGCACCTGGACCTACTTCACCGAGGACGGCGCGCCCGCCACCGAGGCGGAGGTGTTTTGATGCACCGCACAACGCCGCTAGCGGCCTCTTTGGCCGCGATCGTCGCGTCGTATGTTGCAGTGCACACGGCGCGCGCCGAGGTCCGTTTCGGGCCGCCAGGCCGCGCCGAGCTCACGCTCGAGCTCGACCGCCTGAGCGCCTACCACACCGAGTACGTCGGCCGCCTCGCGTCGGGCTGGGTCGCGACCTTCGCCGGCGTCGACAGCGGCTTCCAGGTCGACGTCTTCGACCCCGCCGACCACGACGGCACGGTCCGCTCCATCACCTTCCCGGACCAGCTCCGCCTCGGCGGTACCACGTGGGACCACGCGGCGTTCCTCTTCGTCGCGGGCGGCGCCGGCCTCGCCCGCGTCTACACCGTCACCACGGCGGACATCGAGGCGACGCCCGTCTTCGGGATCCTCGACGCCGGCCCCCTCGCGGCGAGCTTCGACGCCGCCGACAGCGCGCTCATCGACGGCGCCCCGAACCTCGGGCAGCCGGGGACGAACGTCCTCGGCGGCCCCGACGGGCGCCTCTGCCTCGCGTATCCGGCGGGCGTCGTCTGCCTCGACCCGCGCCCCGGCGCCTCTCCGCGCGCGCTCGACCTCGTCGCCACGGCCGACCTCGACGCCGTCGTCGCGCCGAGCGATCGCTGGGCCGCGCCCGCCATCGTCGACGGCCGCCCGCCCGTCGCCGAGACCTGGCTCGTCCAGGCGTCGACCCCCGACGACGCAGGCGCCACCTGGCTCCTCGCGTCGAAGGGCTGGATCGGCGCCGCCACCTCGCCGGGCGTCTCCCCGTCGACCTCGGTCGCCGTCGTCCTGAAGGCGCGCCCCGGCGCCGCCCCCGAGGTCGTCTTCGGGCCGGTCCCCGTCGGCCGGAGCCAGACCGGCGCGGACGACCTCGTGTGGTCGCCCCTCGGCCGCGCGCTCGCCTGGGACCCGCAGCTCGGCGCGGTCGTCGCCCTCGCCGAGGGCTGGGACGTCGGCTGGCACGAGCCGAGCGCGCTCGGCGCGACCGCGACCGGCGTCGGGCTCCGCGTCTTCGGCCCGGACGGCGAGAGCGGCTACGTGTCGTTCAGCCACGCGCTCGCGGTCGTCCAGCCACAGCTCGAGGAGCTCCTCGGCGCCTTCTTCACCCCCGCCGTCACGGCGCTCGCGACCGGCCCCGATGGGCTCGAGGTGACGGTGGTCTGGCAGAGCACCCACGCGCCCACGATCCCCGAGCAGACCTTCCTCCTCACGCTCGATCCCGCCACCCTCGACCTCGACAGCGACGGCCTCGACGCCGCCACCGAGGCCGCGCTCGGCACCTCCGACTGGCGCGCCGACAGCGACGGCGGCGTGAACGCGGACGCCGTCGAGGCGCGGCTCGACCAGAGCGACCCGACCGACTTCCGCGACGACGCCTGGTCCTACCGCGAGGACCCGCCCGGCATCACCTGGATGATCGAGAGCCCGCTCGTCCGCTGGGCGCTGCCCGAGGCCGCCGGGAGCCCGTCGCAGACCTATTGGGACACGACCGACGTCGGCACCGACGCGCCGTTCTGCCTCTACGGCACCTGCTGGGCGCCCGGCGGGCGCGTCGTCGCGCGCTACCCCGACGACGACCGCACGAGCGGCGTCACCGCGGCCGACGGGCGCGCCATCGCCGTCTGGGGCGCCGCCGGCGTCTCGCGCACGTGGTTCGAGGACGGCCGCACCGAGCTCTGGCTCCCAGCCGCGGCGCTCGCGACCGTCGGCCTCGGCGTCCCCGGCCCGCGCTTCCTCCCCATCGACGCCGACCGCGCCTTCTTCGTGGACGTCGGCCGCGTCATCGCCTGCCACGGCGCGGGGGCCACGGCCTCGTGCGCGGTCGTCTTCGACCTCGCCGAGGCGCGCGCCGCGAGCGGCCTCACCGCCGCCCCGACCGAGCAGCGCCGCCTCCTCGGCTGGTACGACGTGTGGGTCGAGCAGGGGCTCCGGCAGGTCGGCTGGGACGCCGTCCACGAGCGCGTCCAGGGCTACGTCTCCGGCACCTTCGACGGCTGGCTCGTGAGCGTCGACGACCTCGGCGACGCGCAGATCCTCGAGCGGAGCCACGCCTGGCTCGGCGCGAACCGCGGCGGCGCCTTCGACGGCTGGGACTGGCAGCCGCGCCCGTTCTGGGTGCTCCACGACCTCGTGGTCCCCGTCGGCGGCGGCGACCACGACACGATCCACGGCCTCGTCACCGCGTCGCGGACCTACCTCTCGACCGGCGAGGCGACGCACCTGCCGTTCCTCCCGCCGAAGACCGTCTGGGGCGACACCGTCGTGGCCGCGACCCGCGAGAGCGGCGTCGTCGCCTTCGTCCGCTCGCCGCGGCGCGTCGACCCGGGCGACGTCCTCACGCTCCGCCTCGAGGACCTCGACGCCGTGACGCCCGACGGCGAGGCCCTCGGCTGGATGCTCTTCCGGAGCGGCCCGCAGGGCGGCATCGCGCCGCTCTGGGACGCGCCCCGCCTCGACCTCGGCGACGTCGCCGGCATCGACGTGGACGCCGCGGGCGACCTCTGCGTCGCCGACCGCGGTAAGGGCCACCTCCTCCTCTTCGAGCCGTCCGATCCGCGGAGCCGCGTCCCGGACCTCGGGGTCGCGACGGAGCCCGTCCCGGGGATCCTCGGCTGCCTCGAGGAGCCCGAAGGCGTCGTGGTCCTCGTCGATCACGCCCCCTGGCTCTACCGCTGGACCCAGGACGCCGGGCTCGTCGCCGCCGACGACACCGGCCTCACCGTGCCCGCGAGCCCCCTCGGCCTCGCGCGCGACGGGAGCGGCGCGCCCTACGTCGTCGCCGCCGAGGCCGGCCTCCGCGGGTCGTTCACGACGCGCGACGGGCGCGTCGTCTCGATGCGCGAGGGGAGCCTCGAGCTCCTCGTCGACGGCCGGCCGCTCACGCGCCTCGACCACCTCGCCGGCTCGCCGGACCACGTCCTCGACGTGTCGTACTCGGGGACCGAGCTCCACGGCCGCCTCCGCGCGGTCGAGCGCCCCGACGGGAAGCTCGTCGTCTCGCTCACCGAGGCCACGGCGGACGGGCGCGAGTCGACCTGGACCCTCATGTGGGTCGTCGACCTCGACGTCGAGCACGTGGGCACGGCCGCCGGCGCCGACACGCGCGCGCTCCCGCTCGCGCTCGAGGACTTCCCGGGCGAGGCGGGGGCGGGCCTCGTCGTGGTCCCGGGCGCCCCCCCGACCGGCGATCCGTGGACGGGCGCCGGCGGCGGCTCGGGCCCCAACGGCCCGGGCTTCGCCATCGCGCCGACGCCCCCGACCGCCGACGCAGGCCCCATCGCGGTCCCGCCCGGCCTCGCGTCCCGGGGCGGTGACGGCGGCGGCTGCCAGGGCGGCCCCACGACGCCCCTGCCGATCGCGCTCGCCCTCGCCGCAATCGCCGCCCTCGCGCCCCTCCGCCGCCGCCACCGGCCCCGGTGACGGGCGCGCGCGGCGCCCATTGCCCGCGCCCCCGCTTTCGGCCATCCTCCGCGAGTCTCCTCCACCCCTGGGGCCTCGCCGCATGAAAGTCACCGAGCGTCGCGTCTATCGCGGACCGAACCTCTACGCCCACTTCCCGTGCATCCGGCTCACGCTGGATCTCGAGGCGCTCGAGGACTGGCCGAGCGCGAAGATCCCCGGCTTCAACGAGGCCCTGACCGCGGCGCTCCCCTCGCTCGCCGAGCACACCTGCTCCTACGGCGCGGCCGGCGGCTTCCTCCGCCGCCTCCGCGAGGACGGCGGCACCTGGCTCGGGCACGTCCTCGAGCACGTCGCCATCGAGCTCCAGCAGCGCGCCGGCGCCCACGTCACCTTCGGGAAGACCCGCGGCACCGGCAAGCCCGCCCACTACCACGTCGTCTTCGAGTACGAGGAGGAGCGCGTCGGCCTCGCCGCCGCCGAGCTCGGCTTCCACCTGCTCGCGAGCTGCCTCCCGGCCGATCTGCGCGGCGGCGCCCTCGTCGTCCCCGACGGCTTCGACTTCCGCGCCGAGCTCGAGGGCCTCATCTCCCTCGCCCAGCGCCGCCAGTTCGGCCCCTCCACGGCCTCCCTCGTGCGCGCCGCCGAGGACCGCGACATCCCCTGGCTCCGCCTCAACGACTACTCCCTCGTCCAGTTCGGGCACGGCCGCTTCCAGCGCCGGATCCAGGCCACCGTCACCTCCGAGACGCGCCACATCGCCGTCGAGATCGCCTCCGACAAGGAGCAGACCAACAAGATCCTCGGCGACCTCGGCCTCCCCGTGCCGCGCCAGGAGCTCGTCCGCAACGCCCGCGAGGCCGTCCGCGCCGCGCAGTCCATCGGCTTCCCCGTCGTCGTGAAGCCGTACAACGCGAACCACGGCCGCGGCGTCGTCCTCGACCTCATGACCCCCGAGCAGGTCGAGGCGGGCTACCAGACCGCCTCCCAGGTCACCGGCCGCACCTGCATCGTCGAGTCGATGATCACCGGCTTCGACCACCGCATGCTCGTCGTGAACGGCGAGCTCGTGGCCGTCTCGAAGCGCGTCCCCGGGCACGTCGTCGGCGACGGCGAGCGCACCATCGCCGAGCTCGTCGACGTCGTGAACTCCGACCCCCGCCGCGGCATCGGCCACGAGAAGGTCCTCACGCGCCTCGAGCTCGACGAGCAGGCGAACCGCTTGCTCGCCGCGGCCGGGCACACCCGGGACACCGTGCTCCCCGCGGGCGAGGTCTTCTACCTGCGCTCGACCGGCAACCTGTCGACCGGCGGCACCGCCATCGACATGACCGACACCTGCCACCACGACAACCGCGAGATGGCCAAGCGCGCGGCCCTCGCCATCGGCCTCGACGTCGCCGGCATCGACTTCCTCTGCCCCGACGTCACGAAGAGCTACCGCGAGGTCGGCGGCGCCATCTGCGAGGTCAACGCGGCCCCCGGCTTCCGGATGCACGTCGCCCCCACCGAGGGCACCCCGCGCGACGTCGCCGGCCCCGTCATGGACATGCTCTTCCCGCAGGGGACGCCCGCGCGGATCCCCATCGCGTCGGTCACCGGCACCAACGGGAAGACCACGACCGCCCGCATGCTCGCGCACATCCACAAGATGAGCGGGCGCACGGTCGGCCTCACGACCACCGACGGCGTCTACGTCGACGGCGAGCGCACGTTCGTCGGCGACATGACCGGCCCGACCTCGGCCGGCATGGTGCTGCGCGACCCGACCGTCGACCTCGCCGTCCTCGAGACCGCGCGCGGCGGGATCCTCCGCGCCGGGCTCGGCTTCCGCGACTGCAACGTCGGCTGCGTGCTCAACATCTCGGACGACCACCTCGGGCTCCGCGGCGTCGACACCCTCGAGCAGCTCGCCGAGGTGAAGCGCGTCGTCGTCGAGGTCGCGCGCGACGCGGCCATCCTGAACGCCGACGACCTCCTGTGCCTCCGCATGGCCGACCACACGAAGGCCAAGCGCATCGGCTACTTCACGATGAACGCGAAGAACGACCTCGTGCGGCGCCACATCCGCGCCGGCGGCATGGCCGCGGTGCTCGAGGAGGGCATCAACGGGCACATGATCACGCTCTACGACGGCGGGAACCACGTGCCGCTCATGTGGACCCACCTCATCCCCGCGACCGTCGAGGGGAAGGCGATGCACAACGTCCAGAACGCGCTCGCCGCCTCGCTCATGGCGTACGCGATGGACGTGAAGATCGACAACATCCGCCAGGGCCTCCGCACCTTCGACACGAGCTACTTCCAGGTCCCCGGGCGCACGAACATCTACGACGAGCTCGCCTTCAAGGTGATCCTCGACTACGGCCACAACCCGGCCGCCGTGCGCGCGATGGTCGACTTCGTCACCCGCCTCGACGTCGCCGGGCGCAGGCTCTGCGTGCTCTCGGCCCCCGGCGACCGGCGCGACGAGGCCATCGTCGAGATGGCGACCATCATCGCCGAGCGCGGCGGCTTCGCGCACATCTTCCTCAAGCGCGACGACGACCCGCGCGGGCGCGGCCCGACCGAGATCCCGGACCTCCTCCGCGACGCCCTCGTCGAGCACGGCTTCCCCGCCGAGAACGTCACGGTCATCCCCGACGAGCGCGAGTGCATCGACGCGGCGCTCCGCTTCGCCGAGCGGGACGACCTGCTCCTCATCTTCGGCGACGCCGTCTCGCGCTGCTGGAAGCAGGTCACGAAGTTCGACGCCAAGCGCCCGGAGGCGAAGGAGGCCGCCCCGGCGGCGACCCTCGGCTTCGACCCGGGCCTCCTCTCGGGCGTCGCGGCGTCGGAGAGCGAGCTCCACGGCGACCTCATCGAGGACGCCCGCGGCGTGCGCCTCGCGCGCGAGAGCGACGATTGAGGGCGCGCGACGCCCGGCGGCTCACGGGGCCGAACCTCGAGCTCGGGCTCCGCGAGGGGCCCGGCGCGGTGGTCGAGCTCGCGTTCGACGCGGGCGAGGATCCCGCGACCCTCACCGAGGCCGTCGCCGCCGCGCTCCGCGGGGTCATCGGCGCGCCGACCCAGCACGTGACGGCGCGCGCGTGGCCGGGCGGCGCCGCGGTCGCGACGGGCGGCGCCATCGACACGCTCTACGCCCTCGTCGACGCCCTCGAGTGGGCCGCCGAGCACGTGGCGGGGTCAGCCGAGCTGTCGCCGGCGGCCGCGTCCGCGCGGTACCACGACGCCGTGAGGACGCAGGCGAACGCGCGCTTGCTCGCGCTCGAGGCCGCCGCGGCCGAGCGCGGGGCGCCGTTCCTCTGGGACGACGACGCCGTCTCGGTCGGCTACGGGCACCGGAGCCGCACGTGGGCCGCGGGCGACGTCCCGGCGGTCGACGAGGTGCCGTGGGGCGAGGTCGGCGCCGTGCCGATCGCCGTCGTCACCGGCACGAACGGGAAGACGACGACCAGCCGCATGCTGACGCGGATCCTGACCCACGCCGGTCACGTCGTCGGCGCGAGCTCGACCGACGGCATCGTCGTCGGCGGGGAGCTCGTCGAGAAGGGCGACTGGACGGGGCCCGGCGCGGCGCGGCGGATCCTGCGCGACCCGGCCGTCACCGCCGCCGTCCTCGAGACGGCGCGCGGCGGGATGCTGCGGCGCGGGCTCGGCGTCAGCGCCTGCGACGCGGCCGTCGTCACGAACATCGCCGAGGACCACTTCGGCGACCACGGCATCGCCTCGCTCGAGTCGATGGCGCGCGTGAAGGCGCTCGCGTGGTCCATCGTGCGCGAGGGTGGGCGGCGCGTCGCCAACGCCGAGGACCCGACCCTCGTCGCGCGCGTCGCGGAGGAGCCGGGGGCCGGTCACCCCGACGCGGGCTGGGTCTTCTTCGCGCGCGAGGCCGCGCACCCGGTCATCGCCGCGCACCGCGCGGCCGGCGGCGAGGCCTGGGTCGTCGACGGCGACGCCATCGCGCGCTGCCTCGGCGCCGAGGCGCACCCGGTGCTGCCGCTCGCCGAGCTCCCGGCGGCCTTCGGTGGGGCGGCCGTCCACAACGTCGCGAACGCGCTCGCGGCGGCCGCGACCGCGGCCGGGCTCGGGGTCGACGACGCCACCATCGCGGGCGCGCTGCGCTCCTTCGGGCGCGCGCCGGACGACAACCCCGGGCGGCTCGAGGTCTACGAGCGCGGGGGCGTCAGGGTCCTCCTCGACTTCGGCCACAACCCGCACGGCGTGCGCGCGGTCCACGGGCCGATCGCGGCGCTGATGGCGCAGGCACCCGGCGGGCGCGTCGCCGTCTGCGTGGGACAGGCGGGCGACCGCAGCGACGCCGATCTGCAGGCCCTCGTCCACGAGGCGTGCCGCGTGAACCCCGCGCGCGCCTTCGTCCGCCCGCTCCCGGGCTACGAGCGAGGGCGCGCGACGGGCGACACCGAGCGCGTCCTGCGCGCCGCGTTCCTCGCCGAGGGGCTCACCCCGGACGACGTCATCGACGTCGCCGACGAGATCGACGCGCTCGAGCGCGGCTTCGCCTGGGCGCGCCCGGGGGACCTGCTCGTCCACCTCGTGCACGTCCAGCGCGCGGACTGCCGGCGGTGGCTCGAAGCGCGGCCCTGAGGCCCCTCGACTGGCCGACCGGTGACGCGCGGTCGACAAAATGCGTGGCCGGGTGGGATGACCGGGATCTCGCGTGTCCCACTCTTACCGGCGCTCTGCGTCGGTATCTCCGCCCACCGAAAACACGCACCCACGGAGCTCGCCCATGCCCGGCCGCGCCTCGTTCGCGCTGCGTCCGCTCGCCGTCCTCGCGCTCGTCGCGCTCGGCGGCGCCGCGCACGCCGCGCCTCCCGCCAACGACGACTTCGACGCCGCCGTGGTCATCACCCACCTGCCCTTCGTGTCGGACATCGACACGACCGAGGCGACGACCGCCGCCGACGACCCCGACGGCGCGCAGACCACGCGCACGGTCTGGTACACGTACACGCCGTCGCAGAACGTGCACGTCGTCATCGACAACTCGCAGAGCGACTACCAGGTCGCCACGACCGTGTTCACGGGCACGCGCGGCGCGCTCGACGTCGTCACGGCCGCGATCGGCGAGCTCCAGGCCGACCTCGAGGCCAACACGACCTACGTCATCGAGTGCTGGGCGTTCCAGGGGAGCCCGGGCGGGAACCTCGTGCTCACGGTCGGCGGGACGCTCGCGGGGCCGCCGCCGGCGAACGACGACGTCGGGACGGCGAAGGACGTCGGCGAGCTGCCCTACGTCGACGTCATCGACATCGCCGGGGCGACCTCGCCGAGCGACGACCCGACCGCCGGCAGCGTCGACCACACCGCCTGGTACCGGCTCGCGCCGCGCGCGGACATGGCGCTCGGCGTGTCCCTCGCGGGGAGCGACTACGCGCCGGTCGCCGCGGTCTTCCACGGCGCTCCGGCCGACCTCGACGTCGTGGCGTTCGGCGACGGCGAGCTCCTCGCGCCGCTCCAGGCCGACGAGATCTACTACGTCCTGGTCGGGACCTACGTCGGCGAGCCCGCGGGCCTGGTCACGCTGACGCTCACCGGGGAGGCGCTCGCGGCGCCGCCGCCGAACGACGACTACGCGGACGCCACGGTCGTCGACGCGTTCCCGTTCCGCGAGAGCGTCGACATGCTGGGCGCGACCGTCGAGGCGTCGGATCCCTACGCCGCGAGCCTCGGCGCCTCGATCTGGTACGTGATCCCCGCGGCCAGCGGAAGCCGACAGCTCACGATCGCGACCGACGAGAGCGCGGTCGACGTGGCGTGGCTCCTCCTCTCCGAGCCCGACCTCGTGCCGCTCGAGTTCGGCGGCCAGGACGGGCCGCAGACCGTCGCCCTCGCGTCCGGTCAGGCATACGCGCTCATGGTGGCGACCCAGCCGGGCGGGGGCGGCACGGCCGTCGTCGACATGACGCTCGTCATCCCGACGGCGACCAACGACGACTTCGACGCCGCCGAGGTCGTCGACCTGTCGACGCTCCCGGCCGCCGCGGCGAGCCCGTTCGTCCCGGAGTCCGCCTCCGTGGCGGCCGACGATCCCGCGCTCCCCGGCGACGTCGCGCTCGGCGCGACCGTCTGGTACGCGCTCTCCCCCGACCGGGACCTGCGGCTCGCGATCCACACCGAGTCCCTCGGCGTGCGCGTGGGCGTCTTCACCGGGGCGCGCGGCGCGCTCGCGCTCGTCACCTGGAACGACACGACGGACACGCTCTTCGCCAACACGGCGGTCGACCTCGTGGCGGGCACGACGTACTGGGTGATGGTGGCGAACCGGGACGACGGCGCCCTCGACGGCGCGGTGGACGTCGTCTTCGCCGAGCGCGCGCCGAACGACGAGCGCGCCTCGGCCACGGTCGTCGCGGGGCTCCCTTTCGACGACGCGCCGGTGGTCTACTTCGCGACCGCCGAGGACAGCGACCCGGCCTGCATCGGGCCGCGCGACGAGGACCTCTGGTACGCGTTCACCGCGAGCGAGGCGACCTGCCTCCAGGTCGTGACGGACGCGATCTGGGCCAACGTCTTCCGGGACGACGGCGGCGCCGCGCTCACCCCGGCGGCGTGCGGCGCCTACGGCGGCGAGAGCGAGCTCCGCGTGCACGTCCCGGCCGGCGGCACCGTGCGCATCGCGGTCGGCGGCTTCTACGACCCCGGCGTCGGCACCCTCGCGCTCTCGGAGCTCAGCGGCCCGGACTCCGACCACGACGGCGTCATCGACGCGTGCGACGTGTGCCCCGGCGACGCCGACCCCGACCAGGCCGACCGCGACGCGGACCAGCGCGGCGACGCCTGCGACGTGTGCGCCGACATCCCCTACGAGGCGGGCGGCGACAGCGACGGGGACGGCCTCGGCGACGCCTGCGACAACTGCGCGTACGACGCGAACCCGGACCAGCTCGACGGCGACGCGGACGCGCTCGGCGACGCCTGCGACAACTGCCCCGACGATCCGAACGCCGACCAGTGGGACTCCGACCACGACGGCGCCGGCGACCAGTGCGACGTCTGCGCCTACGACGCCGACCCGGACCAGGCCGACAGCGACGGCGACCAGCACGGCGACGCGTGCGACCTCTGCCCGGAGCTCGGCGCGGCCTACCCGGGCGGCTGGACGCGCGTCGGCGACCTCGCCGTCTCACGGCACCGCTTCGGCGCGGCGCTCATCGAGGTCGGGCCGCTCGCGGGGCAGGTCGTCGCGATCGGCGGCGAGAGCGGGCAGGGCGGCCTCGACGCCGTCTCGTACCTGCCGGTGACGCGGGTCGAGCTCTTCGACCCGGAGACCGGGCTCTGGCGCGACGCGCCGCCCTTCGCCACCGGCGCGCCCGGGGTCGAGGCGGTCGCCGTCACGACGGGCGATCACGCAGGCGACGTGCTGGTCGTCGGCAACGGCTACATCGGCGGGCGCAGCTTCCCCGTGCCGGTCGTCACGCGCGACCTCGGCCCGGCCTTCTACGACCCGATCTCCGGCGCCGTCACGCCGACCGCGGCGCCGCCGTTCGACGCGATCCTCGAGGCCGTCGCGGTGCGCCTGGCCGATGGGCGCGTGCTCGTCGACGGGCTCGTGCACGAGGTGGGCGCGCAGACCGCGATGTTCGCGGCCTACCTGTACGATCCGGTGCTCGACGCGTGGGCGCTCCAGGTCGGGCTCGACGCGGCGCTGCTCGAGCCGGCGGACGCGAAGGGGGTGCTCCTCGACGACGGGCGCGTGCTCCTGATGGACACGACGTCGCCGAAGCCGGTGCTCTGGAACCCGACGACCGGGGCGGTCACCGAGGGGGCGCCGGTCCCGCTCGACGACGGGCGCGGGCTCGCGCTCGCGCGCCTGGCAGACGGCCGGGTGCTCGCCGTCGGCGCGGCCTTCGCGGGCGGCGCGACGAACGTCTACGACGCCGCGGCGGACGCGTGGAGCGAGGGGGAGGCGCTCCCGAACGTGCGCCGGAGCGACGGCGTGGCGGTCGGCCTCCGGGATGGGCGGGCGCTCTTCATCGGCGGGTTCACGGTGGACGGTGAGCTGCCCATCCAGAACACGACGGCGCGGACGACCGTGTACGAGCCGCGCGGAGACGAGGACGGCGACGGGATCGTCGACGTGGACGACCTCTGCCCGTGCGGGGACGGCGTGCCCCCCGAGGCGAGCGCCGTGACGGCGACGCCGGCCGCGCTGTGGCCGCCCGACGGGCGCCTCGTGCCGGTGACGCTCGCGGTCACGGGGAGCGACGCGTGCGGCGCGCCGGTGACGTGCTCGGTGCTCGCGGTCGACGACGACGCGCGCCCGGGCGACCGCGGCCCCGCCGAGATCGTCGGGCCGCGGCGCGACCCGGACGTCGTCGTGACCGGGCCGCTCGCGGTGTCGCTGCGCGCCGACCTCGGCGCCTACGGGTTCCGCGGCGAGCGGCGCTATGTCGTCACCGTCAGCTGCGAGGACGACGCCGGGAACGAGACGCGCCGCCGGGTCGCGGTGCCGATCGCGCGGACGACGCGCAAGTAGCGTCCTGGCCAGCGGGTCGGGGCCCTGTTACGGTCGTTCGGTGGCCGCGGCGTCGCTCCCGGCGCGCGCGCCACGGAGCGGAGGCACGGACATGCACGCGATCATCGTGGGCGCGGGGATCGGGGGGATGGCGACCGCCGTCGGGCTCGGCGCCCGCGGGCACGAGGTCACGCTGCTCGAGCAGGCAGAGGCCCTGCGCTTCTATGGGTTCGGGCTCCTCCTCCAGCCGAACGCGCTCCACGCGCTCGAGATCCTGGGTTTGGCCGAGGGCGTGCGCGCCATCGGCCGCCCCATGCTCCGGACCGCGATGGCGTTCGCCGACGGGCGGCCTGGCCCCGGGCTCGACTTCGATCCCGAGCTCGCGCCGGTCGCGGTCGAGCGCGCGCGCCTCCTCGGGGTCCTCCACGAGCGGCTCGGGCGGGGCGTCACCCTCCGCACGGGCGCCCGCGCCGAGGCCGTCGACGCGCTGGCCGACGGCGCGCGCGTCACGCTCGCAGGCGGCGAAGAGCTCGGCTGCGACGTGCTCATCGGCGCCGACGGCCTCCACAGCGTCGTGCGCGCCGCGCTCCGCGGGCCCGAGTCGCCCCGCTACGCCGGGTACACGGTGTGGCGGGGGCTCGCGCGCGGGCCGGGGCTCGCGGTGGACGCGCTCCGCGAGCACTGGGGGCGCGGCAAGCGCTTCGGGCTCGTGCCCCTCGAGGACGAGCTCGTCTACTGGTTCGCCGCCGCCAACGCGCCCGCGGGGCAGGTCGACGAGCCGGACACCGCCACGGCCCTCCGCCGCGTGTTCGCCGGCTGGCCCCGCCCGGTGCTCGACGCCATCGAGCGCACGGCCCCGGGCGAGGTCGCGCGCCTCGACTGCACGGATCGGCCGCCCATCCGCGACTGGGGCCGCGGGCGCGTCACGCTCCTCGGCGACGCCGCGCACCCGATGACGCCGAACCTCGGGCAGGGCGCCTGCCAGGCCCTCGAGGACGCCGCGGCGCTCTCGCTCTGCCTCGCCGCGCCCGAGGCGGAGGCCGCGCCGGAGAGCGCCCTTCGGGCCTATGAGCGCTTCCGGGCGCCGCGCGCTCGCAGCTTCGTCGCCCGCTCGTGGCGCTTCGGGAAGCTCGGGCAGCGCGAGAACCGCGTCGTGTGCGCGCTCCGCGACTTCGCGCTCGCCCACACGCCGCGCGGCGCCATGGCGCGCGCGATGAAGCGCTCCTGGGCGGTGAGCTTCGACGCGCTGAGTTGACCCGACGCCCGGCGGGCGCGCGGGCGCCGGCGCGGGCGAGAAGAAAAATTGCGCCCCGGACGCGAACGGGCTCGAACGAGCCGTCGCGAACCGGGGCGCACGAGCTGGATCAAACGTCGCCCCCGCGACCGCCTGATCCGCTCACCCAGGATCCGCGCGCGCTACCGGAACTTCGAGTCCCGGGGCGTGCGCTCGCGGACCGTGTCTTTGTCGCCGTCGTCGCCGGGCATGATGGGCCCGGACTGCTGCACCTCGTCGCCGTGGATGGCCGGCGGCCCGAGGATGATCTCGACGCGCCGGTTGCGGGCGCGCCCCTGCGCGGTGTCGTTGCTCGCGACCGGATCGGCCGCGCCCATGCCGACCGCGCGGATGACCATCGTGTCCGGCGCGCCGTGCTGGAGGAGCCAGGCGCGGACGGCCTCGGCGCGGCGCTCGGAGATCGCCTGGTTCTCCGCCTTCGCGCCGTACGAGTCGGTGTAGCCCTCGACGCGGACCGTGCGGCCCGGCTCCGCCTGGAGGGCGGGCAGGATCCGCGCGAGGTCGGCGCGGGCCGAGTCGAGGAGCTGGTCGCTCCCGGCGCCGAAGAAGCTGCCGTGGAAGCGCACGACCGTGTCGTCGCCGCGCTCCGTGACGTCCGCGACCCCCTCGACCGCCATCAGCGCGCTCGAGAAGGCGGGCGACGCCTCCGCCTGCACCTCGCGGTCCTTCTCGGCGTCACGTCGCGACGAGCGCGCGCGCGCCTCGCTCTCCTCCTCGCCGGGCAGCGGCGGGAGGACGATCGGCCGCTCGGCGCGGAGCTCCTCCGCCATCGCGGCCTGGTCGAGCGCCCGCCGCGCGCCGACGGTCGCCGCCTGCTGCGCCTCGCGGAACGCGATGTTCGCCTTGTCGCGCGTGGCGCGCTCGTCGCCGTCCTGGTCGAACGCCTTCTCGGCGTCCATGAGGGCGTCGTGGGCCTCGCGGAGCTCGATGGGAGCGTACTCGCGGGCGTCGCCGTTGGCGGCGGCGCGGTACTCGACCCGCGCCTGCCGCAGCTCGGTCGGCGGCGCGGACGCGCAGGCCCCGAGCGAGAGGCCCAGGAGCAACGCCGGCGCGACCGCCGTGATGCGTCGATGGAGCGTCGGGTGGTGGGTCATGGTTCGTTCTCCTTCGCGGTGAGGCGGCGCTCGCGCGCTGCCACCGGGGCCGATGAGGCTACAAGAAGCGTGCCCTCATCGGCGTCGTCGGGGTCCAAGGCGCCGGGGCGTGGCCACGGGGACGCGGGTGTCGCTGCCCGAGCCCTCCGTGGCGGCACGCCCGCAGCGCGGGGTCGCCGCGGCGGGGCCCGCAAGCGCGCTCGTGGCGCGCGCGAGGCCGCTCGGCCGCGGCTGGGTCACATTGGCGCGGCTGGGAAAATGTGTCCCACGCGCTCGGGAAGGGGCGCTCACCGCTGGGCGCTCCCGTCGTCGGGGGTCAGCGCCGAGGTCGGCGGGCCCAGGATGATCTGGACGCGGCGGTTGCGCGCGCGCCCCTCGGGGGTGGCGTTCGAGGCGATGGGGTCGAGGGTGCCGCGGCCGACGGCCTCGACGCGGCCCGGGGCGACCCCGTGGTCGACGAGCCAGCGCTCGACGGTGTCGGCGCGGCGCTGCGACAGGGCGACGTTGCGGCCCTCGGGGCCCACGTCGTCGGCGTAGCCCTCGACGCGCACGGCGCGGCCGGGGGCGGCCGCGAGCACGCCGAGGACGAGCTCGAGGCGGCTCTCGGCGCGGAGGCCGAGCGTGGCGCGCCCGGGGTCGAAGATGTCGTCGGCGAGCGTGATCATGACGCTGTCCTCGGTCTCCTCGACGCCCGCGAGGGGGACGAGGCGGCGGAGGGCCCACGCGAGGGCGCCGGACTGCTCGAGCCGCACGACCGGGGCGCCGGCCGGGCGGGGCGCGTCGTCGCGGACCTCGGCGAGGGCGACGTCCCTGCGGTTCTCGGCACGCAGATCGGCGATGAGCGCCACGCGCTCGGCCTGCCGCTCGGCGGCCACCTCGCTGACCTCCTGGCTCTCGCGGTAGGCGACGTTCGCCTTCTCGACGGCGTCGGGGCTCGCGCCCTCGGCGTCGAAGGCCTGCTCGGCGGCGACGAGGGCGGAGCGCGCCTCGGCGAGCTCGACGGGGGCGAGGTCGCGGGCCTGGCCGTTGGCGACCTGGTGGTAGGCGGTGCGGGCCTGCTGGAGCTCGGCAGGCGGGGCCGTGGCGCAGCCTGCCGCGCCGAGCGCCGGCGTGAGGCAGATTGCCGCGGCGAGGACGAGCCGTCGCGCGGCGCGCGCTGGCGTCGGGGTGTTCATGGTGGCTCCCGTCCCCGCGGGCTGGTCGCGGAGACGGGGCAAGAGTGATCAAGAAGCGTGCCGCCCGGCGCGCGTCCGGCGCGCCCCGGCGGTCGCTCAGCGCGCCGCGGTCGCCGCCGCGCCGTGGCGGCGGATCCGGCACGGGTCGATCCAGGTCGGCTCGACCTCGGCGATGCCGTAGTCGATCTCGACGCGGGCGTTCTCGGCGTCGACGCCGCGCACGAAGGCGTCGAGCCAGCGCCCGCCGAAGCGCACGTCCACGACGGCGCCGGGGCGGATCCCCGCGAGCTCGGCCGACGCGTCGCAGGTCCACTCGTAGGCGGAGGCGTGCTGCGCGTACGACGGGAGGCCGCACTCCGACTCGATGTAGCCGATGTTCGGGTAGTTCATCGCCACGCAGCCGAGGATGGCCGGGACGGTGTTGTTGTAGGTCTTGAGGCCGACGAGCTCGCGCCCGACGGGGTGCGTGTAGCCGAGCACGTGCGCGACCTCGTGCGCGAGCGTGCGCGCGAGGCCCCGCGCGCCGACCTCCGGGTCGGGGGCGTGGGCGTAGCGCTCGAGGTAGGCGCGGTTGAAGAGGATGACCCCGCTCCCGGCGCGGTTCAGCGCGTGGACCGAGCCGTCGCCGAGGCCGCCGTCGCACGGGTGCCCGGGCGAGCGGTCGTAGGCGAGCACCGAGACGCGCGGGGCGTGCGCGCCGAGCCACGCGGTGAGCACGTGGGCGCCGATGCCGCCCGCCGGCGCCCAGCGCTCGTCGGTCTCGATGGCCCAGTCGGGCTTCGTCTCGAGGAAGCGCGCCACCCGCGGGTCGCCGAGGGCCGCGCGGACGAGGTCCGCGGCGCGGACGACCGCGACGCGCTCGGTCGGCGTCAGCGCGAGGGCGCGGCAGCCCTTCTCGCGCAGGAACGCGAGCTCGCTGCGCTCGTCGTCGTTGAGGCTGTCGACCGAGGCCGGGAAGCTGAAGGTCACGCCCGGCGCGGCCGCGGAGGCGGCGCCGGCGCGCGCGCCCACGAGCGCGAGGGCCGCGAGGGGCAGGCACAGGGCATGGAGGAGGCGTAGGCGTCCGGTCACGTCACTCCGGGGCTCGGGCGAGATCGCGAGAAGGCATGCGGCTGTCCGCCATCATAGCGACGGTCACCTCGCGCCAAAGCATGAGGCCGACCCGAATTGTCACCGACGTGACGCTGTTACCGAGCGCCCGCCGCGGGCTCTCCGGCGAGCGCGTCGGCGAGGGCGGCGTCGACCGCCTCGAGGTAGGCTCTGTCGGCGGCCGACCAGACCATGCCGGTGCGCGCGATGCGGAGCACCGGGAAGGCGAGGGGCTCGTCCGGGTAGAGGGCGACGAGCGAGCCGGCGGCGATCTCCGCGCGCACGAAGGGCTCGGGGAGGATCGCGACCCCGAGCCCCGCGAGGGCCATCGCCTTGTGCGCCGAGAGGCTGTTGGTCGAGGCGGCGATGGCGGCCTCCGGGACGTCGCGGCGGAGGCGGTCGAGGGTCGGGAACTGGCGATTGCCGGGGTCCTCGACCTCGCGCGAGCCGATGAAGCGGGCGAGCACGCGGCGGTCGGCGGCGCGGTCGGCGGCGACGACGAGGCGGTGCGGGAGGTCGACGAGGGGGCGCACGCCGAGGCCCTCGCCGCGGCGCACGTGCATGACGAGGGCGAAGTCGAGGGCGCCGGCGCGCACGCGCTCCGCGAGGACGTCGGTCGGGGCGACGAGCACGTAGGGGACGAGGTTCGGGTGGGCCGCGAGGAGGCGCGCGTGGGCGTCGGGGAGGAGCGACGCGGCGAGGACCTCGGCGGCGCCGAGCGGGACGACGCCGGGCGCGTCGGGCTCGGCGAGGGCGCGGGCGACGCGGCCGTCGAGCTCGTGGAGGAGCGGCTCGGCGGCGGCGAGCAGGGCGCGCCCCTTGTCGGTGAGGGCGACGCCGCGTGCGCGGCGCTCGAAGAGCTGGACGCCGAGCTCGGCCTCGAGGGCGGCGACCGCCCGCGACACGGTGGGCTGCTGCATGCGGAGGGCGGCGGCGCCGCGGGTGAGGCTGCCCGCGGTGGCGACGGCGACGAAGACGCGGAGGCGCGAGAGGTCCGTGGTCATGCGGAACTGCATAGCTCGAATTCGAATCATGCGCTTCTGCCAGCGTTCGAGATGTGGCCGGATGGCACCGGCTCACGGACAGAACCTGCTTGGGAGGCCGTCATGCGCGTCGTCGTCGCTCTGGGTGTCGTGGTGTGTCTCGCGGTCGCGGCGTGCGACGGCGGGGGCGGGGAGGTCGGCGCGGCCGACGCCGTGGTCGGGTGGGACGGTGGCGCGGAGCCACTGCCCGACGGGGTCGTCGGCGCGGGCGCGGCCGACTCGGGTGTCGCCGACACGGGCGTCCCCGACTCGGGCGCGCCCGCCGAGGACGACGTCGCGATCGCCGCGCCGCCCCCGGAGGAGCCAGGCGCGGACGGGCTCCTCCCGGGCGAGGCCGATGATCCGCTCGTGGTCGCCATCGCCGCCGTGACGTCGCCGCTCTCGGACGCCGGGGTCCAGATCCGCGACTCCGAGTGGGGCGACGTCGGCCAGGGCATCGCCGCGTCCCGCCTCCCGCTCGAGCGCCTCCGGCAGGCGGTGGACCAGGTGTTCGTGGTCGCGCCCTGCCTCTCGGGGATCACCTGCGCGCCGCCGCTGCCCGCCGCGCTCCGCTTCGACGACGCGCTCGCCGCGGACGCGCCGACCACCCCCGACGCCTGGGCGGCGGCCGCGGCCGACGGCGCCAGGCCAGCCGAGCGCGTCGTCCTCTTCGCGCTCCCGTCGGACGTCCGCTGGCGCGCGCGCGGCCTCCTCGCGGCGGAGGACTACCTCCAGGGCGCGGTGATCGACCTCTTCGCGGAGGCCGTGCGCGCCCCCGACGGCGCCCTCGTCGCGTTCGACGTGACCTTCGTCGTCTCCGACTGCGGCTGGTGCCAGCTCGGCGTGGTCTACACCCTCGGCCCCGGCGGCGCGCTCCTCGAGACGCGCTACCCGTCGCGCTACACGGCGCAGGGCTACTGCTGCTGACCACCCCCGCCCGCGCCGACGTGCTTGAGCGCCTCGCGGCGGGAGAGGCCGCTCATGCGCCCGCCCTCGCGCTCGACGTAGGCGAGGACCCAGGCGGGGTCGGTGCGCGCGAGGTCCCGGAGCGCCCAGCCGATCGCCTTTCGCAACCAGAACACCTTCTCCTCGAGCGCCGGCGCCATCGCCGCCTCGAGGAGCCCCTTGTCGGTCGCGTCCTTCCGGCCCACCTGCGCGATGATCGCGGCGCGCCGGAGCCAGACGTCACCGCTCTGCGACCACGCCCGGAGGCGCGGCGCCACGAGCGCCGGGTGCTCGGCGAGCAGCGCCCGGACGCGGTGCGTCGCGAGCTCGTCGACGAGGTCCCACCACGCGCCGTCCACGATGAGCCGCTCGTACAGGTCGAGCGCCGCCACCGCCCGCGCGCCGGCCTCCGGCGGCGCCGCCGCCCGCGCCGTCCGCGGGAGGCCCTGCAGCGGGCGCGCCTTCGCGTGCCCGGCGAGCATGAGCGCGACGTAGCGCTCCTCGCGGAAGGCCGCCCCGTCCCAGATCGTGGCCACGTCGGCGAGCAAGGCCTCGGGCGTCGCGAACGCGTAGGCGGCGCCGATCTCCTTCGCCACGGCCTTCACCTCGCCGCCCGCGACGCCGTGGTAGGGCATCGCCGACTTCATGTAGGCCTCTTGCTGCGCCGCCCGCGCCCCGTCGCCGCGCGCCGCGAGCGCCTCCCGCGCCCGCGCGAGGAGCGCGTGCCCGTCGATCCCGCCGCCCATCCGTGCCTCCGGTAGAGCCCCCGGCGACTCTACCAGAGCACGGGCGTCATCGCCGGCGACTCGCGCAGCACGATGACGGCGTCGTAGTTGTCGCCCACGATCATGCGCTCGTCCGAGAGCTCCCAGGCGTAGGTCGGCTCGGCCCAGGTGCTCGCCGGGTCGTAGACGACGCCCGGCGCGTCGAAGCCCTCGACGAGGAGCCGCTCGAGCGCCTCGTCGCCGGCGCCGATGGTGGTCTGCTCGGGGCCGTCGGAGACCCCCGCCCAGTCGATCCACGGCCGCAGCGCCGTGATGGCGACCGGCGCGTACGCGCGGCCGCGGCGCGCGCGGAGCTCGGAGCCGAGCGTCCGGGCGTGGGCGACGAAGCCCGTGCGGGCGATGGCCGGGTGGTCGGCCGCGAGGTGGTAGTCGTGCGCCCACAGGATGGCGCGCTGCCCCGGGAAGCGGGCGTCGAGCTGCATGAGGAGGAGGTCGGTCATCGCGAGGTCGCGGGCTTCCCAGGAGCGGGTGATGTTGCGGCCCATCCAGTAGACCTCCGGCTGCCACGAGCTCAGCGACAGGACCGAGAGGCGCGCGTCGAGCCAGGCGTCGGCCGGGGTCTCGGCCGCGCGCGCCGCGTCGAGCGTGTCCGGCAGCGTGTCGAGCGCGGCGAGGCAGGCGTCGAGCTCGCTCTCCGTGGCCGCCCCCGTGTCATAGACGTCCGTGCTGCAGCCGGTGAGCGCGGCCTCGACGGCGTCCGATGCCCCGGGGGCCCAGGCGGCGGCGAAGGCGCGGAGCTCGGCGGCGTCGTCGCCGGGCTCCTGGGCGTCGAAGCCGAAGAACGCGACGTCGTCGGGGTCGTCGTGGTCGGCGTTCCAGGCGCAGAGCCAGCGGAAGAGGGCGACCGTGTCCTCGCCCACGAAGACGCCGAAGATCGGCGGCGCGGGCGGCCCGAAGACCTCGAGCGCGGGCGCGGCGCAGTCGCCGCCATGGATCCAGGCGTCGAGGCGGCGGGCGGCTATCCGGGGCGTCTCCATCGCGAGCACGCGGAGGCCGTGGTGGGCGACGAGGTCGCGGATCAGGCGGTCCTTGACGGCGTAGAAGCCGCCGGAGGTGTGGACCGCCTCGCCGAGCCCGATGAGCTGCGCGTCGCCGACGAGATCCCAGAGCGCGGCGAGGTCGTCGGGCGGGAGGTCCGTGTCGACGCCGTCGAGGCGGTGGATCCCCGGCCAGAGCTCGTAGGGGTCGGGCGCGGCGGCGTCCGGCCCGGTGTCGGGCGAGGCGTCGACGACGTCGTCGGCAGCGGCGTCGTCGCCGCGCCAGGTGTCCGCGGGAGCGGCCACGTCGGCGTCCGCGGCCGAGTCGGCGTCGGCGCGGTGGGCGTCGTCGCCGCAGGCCGCGAGCGGGAGCGAGGCGAGAGCCGCCACGGCGGCGGCGAGCAGGGCGTCACGCGGGCTGGTCATGCCCGGAAACGTCGCCCGGAACGGCGGGTTCAGGGCGTTCGTTCCGCGAAACCCGCGCTCAGAACACGGCGGCGAGCGTGCTGTACACGAAGTGCTCGGGGTCCGACGGGCCGCCGCCCGTGAGGCCGTCGCCCGGCACGAACACGGCGTAGACGAGGTCCCACGTGAGGTGCGGGGCGAGGCGCCAGACGCCCTTGATGTCGGTCTCGACGCCGAGCGACCCGGAGCCGCCGCGCGCCTCGGGCACCGAGAAGATGTGCTGCGTCGCGACGAGGTCGAGCTCGTCGCCGAGGGACACGCCGATGGCCGCGCCGAGGTCGATGAGGCCGCGCTGCTGCGTGTGGACGGGGAGGTTCGTGAAGAAGTCCATCTCGCCGTAGAACTTGTGGTTCGTGGCGAAGAGCGTGTCGAAGGCGTGGACGTCGCCGTCGGCGGGGTCGTCGTCGCCGCTCGCGACGTCGGCGAAGAGCTCGAGGTAGGGCTTCACGCCGAAGTCGAGCGTGTAGCGGGCGCGCGCGGCGGCGAACCAGGCCGCGTAGGAGACGTCGTTCGCGGCGCTCCCGCCCTGGAAGTAGCCCTCGACCTGATAGGCGAGGCCGAAGTCGAAGACGCCCACCACGACGAGGCCGCCGGTCACGCGCACGCGGTCCGTCGGCCCGGAGATGTCGGAGACGACGATGAGCGCGGGGACGAAGCCCGGCGTGACGCGATAGCGGAGGAACCCGGCGAGGACGTCGGTCGCGCCTGCGAAGTCGTCGGGCGCGCCGTCCCTGGTGCGGGCGTAGAAGAGGTCGGCGGCGAGATCCTTCCCCATCCCGACGAGCGACCAGCGGGCGGCGTCGAAGGAGCGGGCCTGCTCGGCGAAGCCCACCGAGCCGATGAGGCGCTGGTTCAGGTAGGCGATCTCCTGGCGCCCGACCCGGAGCTTCATGCCCTCGCTGATCGCGAAGTCGAGGTAGCCCTGGTGCATGTCGAGCCCGTCGGCGTCGTAGTCGCCGAGGGTGTCGCCCTCCTCGCCCCAGGTGCGCACGTCCTGCACCTGCACGAAGGCGCCGACGCGCTCGAGGAAGCTCACCGAGAGCCCGACGCGCGCGCGCTGGCGCACCGTCTCGGTGACGCCGCCGTCGGTGAAGTCGTGCCCCTCGAAGTGGCGGTAGCGGACGACCACCTCGGCGGACGGATCGATCTGGACGCCGTCGTTGTCGGCGCGCGCCGCGAGCGAGGCGGCCGCGAGCGCGAGCGGGAGGGCGATAGCGGTGGCCGCGGCGCGCGCGGCGAACTGGGGCGAGGACATCGCTGGCTCCTGGGTCGGTGACCCGGAGAGCATCGCGACGGTCGGGCGGGCTGTCGAAAAAAGAGAGGGTGGCGCCCCCGACGCGCGCTCACGGGGAGCCGCGCCGGGGACACCCGGGCGCCGGCGCGGATGGGCGCGCGCCGGGACGCGACCCGGGGATGGGGCCCTGGGCGCGCGTAGGTTGGGCTCGGGGGGCAGGGACCGGCAGGGAGTCACGCTCGAGCCACGCACGAGGTTGGTCCGAGCCCCTCGAGCCCGTTCTCGACTAGGTCGGCGCGGCGATCGGCGGCGGGTCGTCCTTCTCGCAGTGGAGCGCGCCGTTCAGGAAGATGGCGCGCGAGAGCTGCGCGACGGGGCGCAGCATGGCGCTCACGCCGCAGTACTTCTCCTGCGAGAGCATGACGGCGCGCTGGAGCTTGTCCGGCACGAGGTCCGGCCCGGTGAAGCGGTAGTTCAGGCGGATCCGGTCGAACACCTTCGGGTGCGTCGTCGTGAGCGTCGCCTCGACGTCGACGGAGAACGTGTCGAACGGGACCTTCATCTTGCCGGCGATGGCGATGACGTCGAGCGCCGTGCACCCGGCGAGCGCGGTCAGCACGAGCCCCTTCGGGCGCGGGCCGTGGTCCGTGCCGCCGAACTCGGCGTCGGCGTCGAGGCCGAAGCGGTGCCCGTCGAGCTCCGCGTCGACCGCCATCCCCTGCTTCCACGTCACGGTCGTGGCGATCGTGGCGGGCTTCTTCTCGTCGTCAGCCATGGCCGACACCTCCATCGAGCGCCGCGAGCGCCCGCGCGAGCTTCGCGCGGACCTCGCCGGCGACGGGCGCGAGCGCCGGGTTCGCGGCGGCCACCGTGTCGGCGGGGTCGATCGCCATGACCGTGGTCGTCGCGGGGTCGTCGCCCTCGTAGGCGATGACGTTGCAGGGCAGCGAGAGCCCGACGGTGACGTCGGACGTCAGCGCCTCGTGGGCGAGCTTCGGGTTGCAGGCGCCGAGGATCCGGTAGCGGCGGAACGTGACGCCGAGCTTCTGGTCGAGCGTGCGCTGCATGTCGATCTCGGTCAGCACGCCGAAGCCCTCGGTCTTGAGGGCCGCGGGCAGCGCCGCGAGCACGTCGTCGAAGTCGCGCGCGAGCACGCGGGTGAGCCCGTCGCGGGCGCCGTCGGTCATCGTCGTTCCAGAAGTCGTGGCCATGGGGCCCTCCTCGCGTCGCGCGTCCGCCCCGAGGCAGGCGCGGTCGGCGTCATCGCGCGCCGCCGGGGCGCGCGGCTCGCGTCATTTCCCGAAGAGCCGGGAGAACCAGGAGCCGGACGAGGCGCCGCCGTCGCTCGAGGGCGGGCTCGCAGAGCGCATCTCGTGGCAGTTGCAGCGCTTGTCGCGCGGCACGTCGCCGAGCACCTGCTCGATGTGGGCTCCGCACCCGGCGAACGTGGGTCGTCCGCACTTCTTGCACGTCACGCGTCGGCACATGGGCTGTCTCCTCTCGCTCGCTGTCTTCGCCGATCATCGGGGATCGGGTGGGGAAGGGGGAGCTCCGGGCCAGGTCGCCCGGAGCCGGGGGGCCTCGTCGGGCTCAGTGGGCGTGGCCGGGCTGCTGCTCGGCGACCTTCTTCTTGATCTCGTCCATGTCGAGCGCGCGCACCTTCCGGATGAGCTCGTCGAGCGCGTTCCCGGGCACCATGCCGGCCTGCGTGGCGAGCAGGACGCCGTCGCGGAGCACCGCGAGCGTGGGGATGGCGCGCACGCCGAAGGCGCCGGCGAGACCGGGCTCCGCCTCGGTGTCGACCTTGCCGAAGGTGATGTCGGCGTGCCGCTCCGAGGCGGCCTCGAAGATGGGCGCGAACGCGCGGCACGGGCCGCACCAGGCGGCCCAGAAGTCGAGGAGGACGATGCCTTGGTTGATCGTCTGCTCGAAGTTCTTCGTGGTGATCTGCTGGGTGGCCATCGGTCCTCTCCTCGCGCGTCATGCCGGGGTGGCGTCGCTTACGGAGGGTCAGAGCCAGCGGCCCCCAAAAGGGTTCGGAAAAAATGGGCCGAGTCGGCACGAACGCGCTCGCGGCCGCACGGTGGGCCGCGCAGCGCGTGTGCCGCGGGGCGCGATCAGGGCGCCGGCGTCGGGGGCGGGGCGCCGTCGTCCTTCTCGGGCTCGGGCGCGGGCGTCGGGGGCGGGGCGCCGTCGTCGCCCTTCTTCGGCGCGGGCGTCCCGAGCCCCGGCGGCACCTTCGGCTCGGGGCCCTTGTGGCACCACACCTCGGACCACGTCGACGCCCCGCGCGTCTTGCAGCGGCGGGTGTAGTCGGTGTCCTTGAAGCGCTTCACGCAGGCGTCGTAGTCGCCGTGCCAGGCCGAGCAGCTGTAGCAGTGCTCGCCCTCGCCCTGCTGCTTCTTCACCGTGCACTGCTCGACGTAGCCGGGCGGGGGCGGGACGTCGGCGAGGGCTGTCGACGCGGCGGCGCCGACGAGAAGGAGCGAGAGCAGGGCGGTTCGCAGCATGATCGACTCCGGGCGTTCGGGGATGGCGCGAGAACACGGCGCGCGCGGGAGATCATCCACGCTCGGGGCCCGCCTGTACAGGGTCGCGGCGCGGTCTGTAGGGACGATGAAGG
Organism: Deltaproteobacteria bacterium; assembly: GCA_020632715.1. GTDB lineage: Bacteria > Myxococcota_A > UBA9042 > PHBI01 > PHBI01 > JACKFA01. Next base: position 238,282 of record JACKFA010000005.1, on the reverse strand, counting down.
GCCAGGGCTTGCACATGGCGACGAGCACGCTATCGTCAACGTGATCGCGCGGGACGCAGGCCGGCGATCGCAGGGTTGGTCCACGAGGTCAGCGATGGCGAGGAGTCGAAGAGACGCGGCTCACGGCGCCGTTCTCGGCGCGTTGGTCGGCGACGCTGCCGGAGCCGTGCTGGAGTTCCTGGGGCACGTCCCGACGGAGCGCGACGTCGCGCGGGCGCTGGCGTTCCCGGGGGGCGGCTGCTGGCGCGTCGGTCCGGGGCAGATCACGGACGACGGCGAGCTCACGATCTGCCTCCTCCGGGGGCTCGTCGAGGGCGCCGGCGACCACGACCGCAACGCCGTGGCGCGCTGGTATGGGCGCTGGTATCTGTCGCCGCCGTTCGACATCGGCGGCACGACGGCGACCGCGCTCGGCGTCGTGTCCGGCGCCGAGGGGCTCCGGAACGGGGTCGCGGCGCGGATGGCCACGGCGGCGCAGGCGAGCATGGGCTCGAAGGCGAACGGCAGCCTCATGCGCTCTACGCCGCTCGCCGTGTTCGCGAACGTCGCGAGCGACGACGAGATCTTCGCCCTCGCGCGCGACGACTCGTCGCTCACGCACCCGAACCGGAGCTGCGTCGACGCGGTGGCGCTCTATTGCGGCGCCATCGCGCACCTCGTGAACCACCCGGGGGACGAGGCCGGAGCGCTCGCGCGGGCGCGGCGGATGGCGGCCTCCGCGGAGGAGGAGGTGCGCGGCTGGCTCGCGCTGGCGGACGCGGGCGAGCACGTGCCCGCCGAGCCGATGATGGGGTTCGTGAAGATCGCGTTCGCGCACGCCTTCCGCCTCCTCGGCGAGGGCGCGACCTTCGAGCGGGCGATCGCCGAGACGCTCGCGCTCGGGGGCGACACGGACACGAACGCGTGCATCGTCGGCGGGCTCGTCGGGGCCGCGGTCGGGGCGAGCGGGATCCCGGAGGCGTGGCGCGCGGCCGTGCTCGAGCGCGACCCGGCGGTCGGGCGACCGCGCCCGGAGTTCCTGTGGACGGCCGAGGTGCCGGCGCTCGTCGACGCGCTGCTCGCGGCGCGCCCGCTCGCGCCGACCGTGTGGCACGTGTGCCGGCGCGCGGAGTGGGAGGCGGGGGGCGAGTACGTGGGGTCCTCGCAGGACGTCGCGGACGGCTTCATCCACTGCTCCACGACCGCGCAGGTGCGAGAGAGCGTGGCCAAGCACCGGGCCGGGCAGGACGGGCTCGTGGCGCTCGAGATCGACGCGCGCGCCGTGGGCGCCGGGCTCCGCTGGGAGGAGAGCCGCCGCGGGGCGTTGTTCCCGCACATCTACGGCGCCCTCCCGCGCGAGGCGGTGGTCGCGGCGCACCCGCTACCGCTCGGCGAGGACGGCCGGCACCACTTCCCGGAGGCGGTGCCCGGCGGCTGAACGGCCCGCGCGGCGCTCTCGATCGGGCGCGCGATTGTTCTTGAACGATCGATCAAGATGAGGCAGGGTCCGCTCATGGCCCGCCGGCGCGAGTTCGACATGACCGAGGCGCTCGACGCCGCCGTGGAGGTCTTCTGGCGCCTCGGCCCGGAGGGCACGTCGGTGCGCGCGCTGTGCGACGCGATGGGGATCCAGCCCGGCAGCTTCTACGCGGCGTTCGGGGACAAGGACGCCTGCTTCCGGCGCGCGGTGGGCCGCTACATCGAGACGCGCCCGCGCCCGACGCGGCGCGGCCCGGCGGCGATCGCCGAGTGGCTCGACGCGGTCGTCGACATCGAGGGGCGGCCGCCCGGGTGCCTCCTGGTCGTGGCGGCGGTGGAGCGGGCGCACCTCGATCCGCTGGGGCAGGCCACGGTGACGGCGGCGCTGCAGGCGGTCGAGGACTTCTTCTGGCGCTGCCTCGAGCAGCGCCCGCGCGCCCGGGAGGACGCCGCCCTCCTCGCGGCCACCGTGGCAGGGCTCCACGTGATGGCGCGGAGCGGCGCCCCACAGAAGCGGTTGAGGCTCGTGGCCGACCACGCGCTCGCGTCGGTCGGCATTGTTGATCGACCAGTAAAGAAATCTTGAGTCGTCAGGTCCCAGGGAGGAGAAGCCATGCACACCGTCGCTTTCATCATCACGCTGCTCGTCGCCGTCGCCCACCTCGGGTTCTTCTATCTCGAGGCCGTCTTGTGGGCGAAGCCGGCGGGTCGGAGGATCTTCGGGATGAAGAAGGAGGAGGCGGAGGCCACGAAGGTCCTCGCGATGAACCAGGGCTTCTACAACGCCGGCGTAGCCGTGCTCCTGGCGTGGGCCGCGCTCGCGCCGAACCCGCCGGCCACGGTGGCGCTGCTCGCGTTCGTGGTCGCGATGGGCGTCGTCGGTGGCGTCACCGCGAAGGGGACGATCCTGCTCTTGCAGGCGCTGCCGGCGGCCGTCGCGCTCCTCCTCTGGCTCGTCTGACGTCACCGCGCGCTCGCGTCGAAAAACGTGTGAGCGACGTGTGAAAACGTGTGAGTCGCGCCCGCGCGCGTGGAGGTGGGAGAAGGACCTGCGCCGCGACCTTCGACGGCGCGATCCCCCTACGTCGCGCGGCGCCGCCGCACGGAGCTCCCATGAACGCGTCTTTCATCCGTCTCGCCCGCCGGGCCGTCACCCTCCTCGCCTTCGTCGCGGCGCTCGCCGGCTGCGCGGGCGTCCACGAGTACACGACCGGCGTCCCGGCGCGCGACTCGGAGCGCTTCTACGCGAGCCTCACGGCGGCGGCCGAGGAGCGCGGCAACCGGCCGTACACGCCCGCGAACGGCGGGATGACCGTCGACTGCGGCGACAACGGCTCGCTCATGTACTCGGTCGAGAAGGGGGCCATCGTGGTCCGGACCTACCCGAGCCAGTCGGGGACGGACGCGGAGATCCAGGCGCGCGCGAAGGCGCTCCGCGAGGAGCACCTCGCGATGATGGAGGCCGCGCGGGCGCAGGCCGACGCGAACCGCGCTTTCAGCTACTGATGACGGTGCGCAAGCCGGAGCGTACGGCGAGAGCCGGCGGCGGCGGTGGCGATCAATCGGTGCGACCGTCCGGGTGGCACGAGTAGCAGGCGGCGTTGTAGCTCGGGTAGGTGTTCATCCGCGTGGTGTAGCCGCTGACGCCGGTGTGCTTGCCGTTCATGCGAGTGACGGTGTGCTCGCCCGTGTGGCACTCCACGCAGATGAACGTGGCCCAGGTGTCGGTCGCCGGGGACTCGTGGCACGTCGCGCACGGGTAGCGGTGATGCCCGCTCGTGATGGGGAAGAGCGTGTTGTGCCCCGGGAACGTGGACGACGACCAGTTGGACGTCGTGTGGCACGTCTGGCACGTCGTCGGGAGCGCGATGTTCGGGTGCGTCGAGAGCGCCGGGTGGTGCGGGTTCTGGCTCGTGAGCCAGTCGTCGTGGTGGCAACCGTCGCACGTCGTCGGGGTGCCCTCGTAGACCCCTCCCACGTGACAGTCGGCGCAGTCCGCGGTGGCGTGCGCGCCCGTCAGCGGCCAGAAGCTGCTGTGGTCGAAGACCGCGCCGAGCCACTGCGTCGTGTCGTGGCAGGTCTCGCAGTCGGTCAGGAAGCCGGCGTCCGCGTGGGCTGGGGCCGTGGTGGCGACGTAGCGGTCGTGGTGGCAGCCGTCGCAGGCGGCCGGCGTGCCGGCGTAGACGCCGCCGGCGTGGCAGCTCTCGCAGCCGGCGTCGGTGTGGGCGCCGGTCAGCGGCCAGATGGCGTCGTGGTCGAAGGTCGCGGGCTGCCACGCGGACGGGGTGTGGCAGTCCTCGCAGGTCGTCGGGATCTGCGACGTCGCGTGCGGGGGCAGCGTGGTCTCGACGTAGTCGGGGTGGTGGCAGCCGTCGCAGTCGGTGGGCGTGCCGGCGTAGTGGCCGGCCGCGTGGCAACTCTCGCAGGTGGCGCCGGCGTGCTGGCCCAGGAGGGGCCAGATCGGGGTGTGGCTGAACTGCGAGGGGACCCAGGCGCTCTCGGTGTGACAGGTGGTGCAGTCGGTGCCGAAGGTGGCGGCGTCGTGCTTCGGCGTGGTGGCAGGCGCCTCGAAGTCGGCGAGGTGGCAGCCGACGCAGGCCGTGGGCGTGCCGGCGAAGACGCCGCCGACGTGGCAGCTCTCGCAGGCGGTCGTCGCGTGCCGGCCGAGGAGCGGCCAGTAGTCGGTGTGGTCGAAGCTCGCGCCGTCGAAGCCGGCGGTCGAGTGACACTGCTCGCAGGTGGTCGGGTAGCCGAGGTCGACGTGGTTCGGGTCGGTGGTGCCGGCGTAGTCGGCGAGGTGGCAGCCCGCGCAGTCCGTCGGCGCCTCGGCGTAGCGCCCGCTCTCGTGACAGGACTCGCACGTCGCCATGGTCAGGTGCTTGCCGGTGAGGGGCCAGGCGTCGGTGTGCGCGAAGGTCGACGGCAGCCAGGCGACGGCGGTGCTCGCGTGGCAGGTGGTGCAGTCGGTGCCGAAGGTGCTCGCCTCGTGCGTCGGCGTGGTGGTGGGCGCCTCGAAGTCGGCGAGGTGGCAGCCGACGCAGGCGGTCGGCGTGCCGGCGTAGGTACCGCCGGCGTGGCAGCTCTCGCAGGTGGCGGCGGCGTGCTGGCCCAGGAGGGGCCAGATCGGGGTGTGGCTGAAGGACGACGGCGCCCAGGCGACGGCGGTGGTCGCGTGGCAGGAGGCGCAGTCGGTGCCGAACGTGGCGGCGTCGTGCTTCGGCGTCGTCGTCGGTGCCTCGAAGTCGGCGAGGTGGCAACCGACGCAGGCGGTCGGCGTGCCGACGAAGGTGCCGCCGACGTGGCAGCTCTCGCAGGTGGTCGTGGCGTGCCGGCCCTGGAGCGGCCAGTAGTCGGTGTGGTCGAAGCTCGCGCCGTCCCAGCCGCCCGTGCCGTGGCACTGCTCGCACGTCGTCGGGTAGCCGAGCGCGGCGTGGTTCGGCTCGGCGGCGAGGGCGTAGTCGGGCATGTGGCAGCCCGCGCAGTCCGTCGGTGCCTCGGCGTAGCGCCCGCTCTCGTGACAGGACTCGCATGAGGCCTGCGTCGCGTGCTTGCCCGTGAGCGGCCACGCCGACGTGTGCGCGAAGCCCGGGGCCGGCGCCCAGGCGACGGCGGTGGTCGCGTGGCAGGAGGCGCAGTCGGTGCCGAAGGTGCTCACCTCGTGCTTCGGCGTGGTGGCGGGCGCCTGGAAGTCGGCGAGGTGGCAGCCGACGCAGGCGGTGTCGGTGCCCGCGTAGCTGCCGCCGGCGTGGCAGCTCTCGCAGGTGGCGGCGGCGTGCTGGCCCAGGAGGGGCCAGATCGGGGTGTGGCTGAAGGACGACGGGGACCAGGCGACGGCGGTGGTCGCGTGGCAGGTGGCGCAGTCGGTGCCGAACGTGGCGGCGTCGTGCTTCGGCGTCGTCGTCGGTGCCTCGAAGTCGGCGAGGTGGCAGGCGACGCAGGCGGTCGGCGTGCCGGCGAAGGCGCCGCCGACGTGGCAGCTCTCGCAGTTGGTCGTGGCGTGCCGGCCCTGGAGCGGCCAGTAGTCGGTGTGGTCGAAGCTCGCGCCGTCCCAGCCGCCCGTGCCGTGGCACTGCTCGCACGTCGTCGGGTAGCCGAGCGCGGCGTGGTTCGGCTCGGCGGCGAGGGCGTAGTCGGGCATGTGGCAGCCCGCGCAGTCCGTCGGCGCCTCGGCGTAGCGCCCGCTCTCGTGACAGGACTCGCACGTCGCCTGCGTCGCGTGCTTCCCGGTGAGCGGCCACGCCGACGTGTGCGCGAAGCCCGACGCCGGCGCCCAGGCGACGGCGGTGGTCGCGTGGCACGAGGCGCAGTCGGTGCCGAAGGTGCTCGCCTCGTGCTTCGGCGTGGTGGCGGGCGCCTCGAAGTCGGCGAGGTGGCAGCCGACGCAGGCGGTGGGCGTGCCGGCGAAGGTGCCGCCGACGTGGCAGCTCTCGCAGGTGGTCGTGGCGTGCTGGCCCTGGAGCGGCCAGTACTGCGTGTGGTCGAAGCTCGCGCCGTCCCAGCCGCCCGTGCCGTGGCACTGCTCGCACGTCGTCGGGTAGCCGAGCGCGGCGTGGTTCGGCTCGGTCGCGAGCGCGTAGTCGGGCATGTGGCAGGCCGCGCAGTCCGTCGGCGCCTCGGCGTAGCGCCCGCTCTCGTGACAGGACTCGCACGTCGCCTGCGTCGCGTGCTTCCCGGTGAGCGGCCACGCCGACGTGTGCGCGAAGCCCGGCGCCGGCGCCCACCCCGTCCCCGCCACCGTGTGACACGTCGCGCAGTCCGTCCCGAACGTGCTCGCCTCGTGCTTTGGCGCCGCCGCCGCCTCGAACGTCGGGAGGTGACACCCGGCGCAGTCGCGCGGCGTCCCCGCGAACACCTCGTTCGCGTGGCAGCTCTCGCACGCGACCTCGACGTGCTGCCCCTCGATCGGCCAGAACGCCCCGTGGTCGAACGTCGCCGGCGCCCACCCGGCCGTCGTGTGACACCCCTCACACGTCGTCCCGAACGCCGCCTCCGCGTGCGGCGGGCGCGTGGTCGCGTCGTAGTCGCCCCGGTGGCACCCCTCGCACGTCTCGGGCGTCCCGCCCGCGTACCCGTCGAGGTGGCAGTCCTCGCAGGCGACCTGCTGGTGCTCCCCGGTCAGCGGGAAGACGGCCTCGTGGTCGAACGACGACGGCGCCCACGCCGACGGCCCGTGGCACACCTCGCACGCCGTCGGGTAGCCGACCTCGGCGTGGTCCGGCTCCGTCGTCGCCTCGTAGTCCTCGAGGTGACACCCCTCGCACACGCGCGGCGTCCCGCGGAACACCCCGCTCTCGTGGCACCCGGCGCACGTCGCGTCCGCGTGCTTCCCCTCGAGCGGCCACACCTCCGCGTGTCCAGGGAACGCCGCCGGGCTCCACGCCGCCGGGCCGTGGCACGTCTCGCACTCGGCCGCCGCGAACCCGAGCGCGGCGTGGTCCGGCGCCGTCGTCGCCTCGAAGTCTCCCTGGTGACACCCCGCGCACTCACGCGGCGTCCCCGTGTAGACCCCGCCCGCGTGGCACGCCTCGCACGCCGCCTCCGCGTGCTTCCCGCGGAGCGGCCAGATCGCGTCGTGATCCGTGAAGTCCGCCGGGCTCCACCCGCTCGTCCGGTGGCACGTCTCGCACGTCGTCGGGTAGCCCTCCGCGACGTGGTTCGGGTCGGTCGCGCCGTCGAAGTCGGCCTGGTGGCACCCGACACACGCCGTCGGCGCCTCGCTCCAGACGCCGCTCTCATGGCAGCTCTCGCAGGTCGCGTCGGCGTGTTTCCCCGTGAGCGCCCAGAAGCGGGCGTGGTCGTCGAGCTCCGCCGGGCGCCACCCGGTCGTCGCGTGACAGGACTCGCAGGTCGCGGGGAACACCGCCGGGTCGTGCGGCGGGTTCGCGGCCCCCGCGCGGTCCGCCTCGTGGCACCCGACGCAGTCGCGCGGCGTCCCCGCGAAGGTGCCGCCCACGTGGCACGACGTGCAGCCGGTGTCCGCGTGCACCCCGGTCAGCGGCCAGACGGCGTCGTGCTCGGGGAAGAGCGCCGGCGACCAGGTGTCCACCGTGTGGCAGGTCTCGCAGGTGTGCGGGAACGGGTCGCCGCCGTGGGCGCCGTCGACCGCGGCCGCGGCGCTCGGCCCGGTCGCGCCGGCGTGATCGGGGTCGACGGTCGCGTAATAGAGGTCGCCGTGGCAGTCCCAGCAGGTCTGCTGCGATACCGCGAGGTCGGTCCGGTGGTCCGGCTTCTGACCGCACGCGCCCATGATGAGCGCGGCGGCGAGCGCGACGCCCCCCAGCGCGAGTCCCCCGGTGCTCTTGGCCCTCAAGCGCACCATGTCGAGAGTATGCGGCGCTCCGTGGTCGCCGCTGAAGCGCTCCGCCGCAGGCCATCACGGGCCAACCGGCGAGGACGCCGTGCACGCCTCGGTAAACGCGCACTGGATAAAATTGTATCTGCATTCCGAGGGTTACAGATACACGCACGAGACGGCGCGCGGACGGATCAGCGCCCCGGCGCGAGCTCGAGCACGATCCCGCGCTGGCCCGCCTGGACCTCCCCCGGCCAGCTCGCCACGAGGTCGCTCGGGTCGCGCGTCATCGGGTTCCCGTCGCTGTCGAGCCGCGCCTGGACCGTCACCGACTCGGGGAACGCGCCGCCCATCATCACGTCCGACGGCCCGAGCGTGAACGCCCGCGGGAACGTCGGCGACACGATCTTCCGCGTCGCGGCCGGCGGCCCGCCCGCCGCCCCCGGCACCCGCGCGATGAGGAAGAGCACCGCGCCCGCTGGCGGCGTCGCCCCCGCCGCGAGCTTCACCGTGCCGCTGACACCCCCCTCGAAGGCCTCGGTCCCGCCGTCGTCGGCGGGCTGCGCCTGCGCCGGGGCCTCGCCCGGCCCGGGGTGGCGCGACGGCGCCGTCCCCGCGGCCTCGAAGCCCGCGATCGTCGCGTCCATCGCGGCCTTGTCGGGCGCGAGCCCGCGCGCCTCGGTCCAGTACTTCGCCTTGCCGTCCTCGTCGCCCACGAGCTGCGCCACGCGGCCCCGCCAGGCGTAGGCGTTCGCGTTCTTCGGGTCCTTCGCGATCGCGCGGTCGAGGAGCTCCGCGACCCCGTCGCGCTGCCCCATCGCCACGCGCACCGCGGCCGCGAGCGCGAGCCCGTCGGCGTCCTCGGCGTCCGCCGCGAGCAGGTCCTCCGCCGTGTGGTAGACGTCGATCCAGCCGCGCGCCTCGACCAGCGCCCAGCCGAGCTCCACGCGCGCGTCGCGCGAGCCGGGGTCCGCCTCGACGCGCTCCGACGCCGCCTGCAACCTGGGCGTGACCTCCGGTGTCAGCGAGCGCGCCTGCTGCCCGCCGCCCATGTCGCCGCCGCCGTCGTCCTGGCCGCCGCCCATCGCCGGCGCCTCACCGCCGCCGCCGGCGGGCGCGACCACCTGCTGCGGCGTCGGCCGCCCGACCGCGTCGTTGCCGGTTATGCTCTGGCCGGGCGCGCGCGGGCCGCTCTTGTCCGAGAGCGCCACGTAGAGCAGGAAGGCGACCCCGACGACCGCCGCGCCCTTGAGCGCCCCGACGAGCTGCGGCGAGAGCCCGCCCGGCCTCGCCGCGGGAGGCGCGGGCTGCGTCGGCGGCGCCCAGGCCACCGGCTGCGCCGCGACCGGCGGCGTGGTCGGCGCGCCCGTGGCCGCGAGGCTCGGCGCGACGGGCGCCGGCGCGGCCGTGGGCGTGACTGGCGCGGGCGCTGGCGCCACCGCGGGCGCCGCCCCCGCGACGATCGGCGCCACCGCGCGCCCCTCGAGGAGGTCGATCTCCCGGAACACCAGCGCCGCGTCGCGCTCGAGCGCCGCCCGCTCGGTCAGATCCACACCCTCGGCCCCCGCGAGGCGCAGCTGCTCGATGAGCTGCGCCCGCCGCGCGCGGAGCTCCGTCAGGCGCGCCGTCAGCGCGTGGTCGGGCGGCGGCCCGGCCGCCTCCCGGCGCCGCGTGAGCACCGCCAGCGCGAAGCCCGACAGGACCCCCGCCACCAGCACCGCGACCGCCACCACCCAGCTCGGCTCGTTCATCCCGTCACCTCGTGTTGCGTTGCAGCAACAGATCTCGTCATCTCAGCCAGCACGGCGCTCACCGGCCATTGTGCGGTGCATCATCGCCCTCGGTCTCGCGCCGCACCTGGGCGAGCCACGGCGCGAGCGCCGGGTCGACCGCGGGCGGCCTCGTCGCGGTCGCGGCGGCGGCCCCCGGGGCCGGCGGCGTCAGGCGACCGCGACGCCGCATCACCACCACCGCGATGAGCGTCCCGAGCGCGAGCGCGGTCAGCGGGAGCGCCCAGACGAGCAGGTTCAGCCCCTCGGCGCGCGGCCTGAGCCGGATGAACTCCCCGTAGCTGTGCTCGAGGTAGCTCATCACCTGGTCGTCGGAGTAGCCGGCCGCGACCATCGCGCGCACCTGCCGCTTCATGTGCTTCGCCGACTCCGCCGGCGACTCGGCGATCGCCTGCCCCTGGCACACGGGGCAGCGGATCCCGAGGTCGAGCGCCCACGACCGCTCCTCGAGCGCCTGCCCCGTCACCGGCGGCCCCGCCGGCGCACCGACGACGACCGGCACGTCCGGTCCGAGCGCGAGCTCGTCGGCCCCGCGCACGGGCTCCCCGCGTCGCTGCGCGGCGGCGGTCCCCACGAGCGCCGCGACGCAGGCGAGCGCGCCCAGCGCCGCCACGATCCGGCTCCTCATCGGACCTCCTCGAGCGCGGCGCGGATCGTCCCGAAGTCCACGGCACCCTTGAACTTCTGGCGGATCGTCCCGCCGCCGTCGATGATGAACGTCTCCGGCACGCCGTAGACGCCATAGGCGATGGCCGCCGGGCCGCCGACGTCGATGAGCACGGGGTAACCGCGCCCGCCGTGGCGGTCGAGCCAGCGCGTGACGGCGTCGCGCGTGTCCTCGAACACGATCCCGACGAACGCCGCGCGGTCGCCGAACGCCCGCGACGCCGCGAGGAGCGCCGGGTGCTCCTGCTCGCAGGGCACGCACCACGTCGAGAAGAAGTTCAGGACCACGGGCTTCCCGCGGAGCGAGTCGAGCGTCACCTCGCGGTCCCCCTCGACCGTGCGCAGCGCGAACGCCGGCGCCGGCTTGTCGATGAGCGGCGAGGCGATGTCGTGTGGGTCCTTGCCGATCCCGCTCGCCAGGATCCAGAGGAGCGGCGACACGATCGCGAGCCCGACGAGCAGCACCGGCCACGACACGCCGCCGCCGCGCTTCGCGCCCTGCTCCGTCGCCGCCGTCACGCGCCGCCCCCGGCGGCCGCCGGCGCCTCCGCCGCGACCGGCGTCGGCGCCCGCCGCCGCGCCGGCCACATCGCGACGAGCGCGCCGAGCAGCATCACCGCGCCGCCGATCCACACCCAGGACACCCCGGGGTTGATGAACGCGCGCAGGCCGACCTCGCCGCGGTCGATGTGCATGAGCGAGACGTAGAGGTCGTGGTCGGCGGTCGAGCGCACGTCGGGCGTGCCGATCGGGTTCATCGCGGTCGCGTAGCGGTTCATCGCGGGCGAGAGGACGCCCACCTTCTCCGCGCCATCGTAGATCGTGAAGTCGGCGATCTGCCGCTGCCGATGCGGATCGCGGACGTTGCGTGTGCCCTCGAGCATGAGGTGGTAGCGCCCGATGTCGAGCGCCTGCCCCGGTCGCAGGACCCCCTCCGCCTGCACCTGGTACGTGCTCGAGATCGCGATCGCGCCGATCGCCAGCGCGACGCCGACGTGCACGAGCTGCCCGCCGACGCGCCGCCGCGTGCGCCGGAGCGTGCCGACGAGCGCGGTCCCGAGGCCCTCGCCGCGGGAGCGCCGCCGCGCGAGCACGGGCGCGCCCATGTCGCGGAGGGCCACCACGATGGCGAAGCCGGCGCCCGCGAGCGCGAGGAGCGTCGCCGCGTGGTCGATGCCGGCCGCGTAGAAGGCGACCGCCGTGAGCACGCCGCCCGCCGCGGGCACGGCGAGGGCCCGCCCCACGTCGGCGAAGGTCGCGCGCCCCCACGGGAGCGCCGGGCCGATCCCCATCAGGAAGGTGATGGCGATCCCGAGCGGCACGGCGAAGTCCGAGAAGAACGGGCCGCCGACCGACACCTTCGTGCCGCGCAGGGCCTCGGCGAGGAGCGGGTAGGTGGTGCCGAGCAGGACCGCGAAGGTGAACACCACGAAGAGCAGGTTGTTCACGATGAAGGCGCCCTCGCGGGAGAGCGGCGAGCGGAGCGGCTGCCCGGGAGCGAGCGCGTGGACGCGGGCCGACAGCAGGACGACCGAGCCCATCACGACGAGCGCGAGGAAGCCGAGGAAGAGGGGCCCGATGGGGCTCTGCGTGAAGGAGTGGACGGAGTTGAAGACGCCCGACCGCGTCATGAACGTGCCGAGCACGGTCAGCGCGAAGGTGACGAGCACGAGCACCATCGCCCAGCCGCGGAAGAGGCCGCGCCGCTCCTCGAGCATCGAGGCGTGGATGAAGGTCGTCGCCGAGAGCCACGGCAGGAACGAGGCGTTCTCGACGGGGTCCCAGCCCCAGTAGCCGCCCCAGCCGAGCACGTCGTACGCCCAGCGCCCGCCGAGCAGGATGCCGGCCGTCAGGAAGGCCCAGGGGATGAGCATCCAGCGGCGCAGGGAGCGCGTCCAGTCGGGGCCGACGCGCCCGCCGAGGAGCGCCGCGACCGCCATCGCGAAGGGCACGGTCATCCCGACGTAGCCGAGGTAGAGCATCGGCGGGTGGATGATCATGAGGGGGTGGTTCTGCAGGAGCGGGTTCGGGCCGGGGCCGTTCATCGGGACGGGCGGCGGCGTGTCGAGGAACGGGTTCGCGACGCTCGCGATGAGGAGCGTGAAGAAGGCCCCGACGGCGAGGATGACGCCGAGGGTGCTGTCGGCGCGCGGATCCTCGTGGGCGAGGTCGCGCGAGGCGCGGAGCCAGCCGAGCGTGTAGAGGCCGAGCACGGCCGCCCAGAACAGGATCGACCCCTCGAGCGACGACCACAGGCTCACGATCGTGATGACCGTGGGCGTCTCGCGCGAGCCGACCTGCGCCACGTACTTCACCGAGAAGTCGTGCTCGAGGAGGGCGATGATCATGGTCGCCGCGGCGAGGATGGTCGACCACGCGAAGGCGGCGGCGAGCGCGCGGCCGAGGCGGGTGCGGCCATCGGAGGGCGCGCGGCCGCCGGCGAGGGCGACGACGGCGCCGCTCGCGGCGGCCGAGAGCGCGAGGAAGACGAGGATCCGCCCGAGGAGCGCGTGCGTCACAGGACCGGGCTCCCGTCCTCGGGCTTCCAGTCCGGCTTCTCCCCGTCCTTCGGCGGGCGATAGTCGTTGCCGTGCTTCACCATGAGCTGCTCGCTCCGGAAGACGCCGTCCGGGCCGAGGCGCCCCTCGACGACCACGCCGATCCCCTCGCGGAACATCTGCGGCGGCACGGCCGTCGAGTGGACCTTCACCTCGGCCGCGCCGTCGGTGATGACGAACGTGAGGTCGCTCGCGCCGTCGCCGTGGACGATCGAGCCCGGCTTCACCTCGCCCCCGAGGCGGACGACCGCGGCGCGCTCGGCGTCGCGCGCGGCCTCGGGCCTCTTCGCGTAGTCGAGGAGCTCCGTCGGCGACCAGTAGTAGACGAGGTTCTTGCCGAGCCCGCCCACGGCGAGGAAGACGATCGCTCCTGCCGCGACGACCAGCGCGGCGACGACCCCGACGCGGCCTCCCTTCGTCATCGCGCGCCCTCCTGTCCGGCCGCGCCGTCGCGCCCGCGCGCGCGCCGGAGACGCACCTCGAGCACGACCGCGTAGGTCACGAAGATCCCGAGGGACACGCCCCAGGCCGCGGCGACCCACTCCCAGCCGCCGAGGATCACACCGTCCATCTCGCCCCCCCAGCCCGCGCCGCGAGCAGTGCATGGAACCCGGTCGCCATGGCCGTCACTCCCCCGCCACGAGCGCCGAGCGCTTCGGCGGCTCGAGCACGCGCGTGCCGCGCTTCAGCCGCGCGAGGCGGGCGCGCCGCGCCACGAGCCACGTCGCGAGGAAGAGCAGCGCGAAGGCGTTGATGCGGAGCGGCAGCGTCATCGAGCCGGCGACCGTCTCCGGGCTCGAGAAGTCCTGGTGCAGCGTGCGCCACCACTTCACGCTGTAGTACACGATGGGCACGTCGACCGCGGCCACGAGCGTCGCGACGGCCGTCCACGTGGCGCGGCGGTAGGCGTCGTCGACGAAGGCGCGCAGCGCGAGCACCGCGATGAACGCGAGGAGCAGGATGGCGGCCGTCGTGAGGCGCGGATCCCACGTCCAGAAGACGCCCCACGTCGGGCGCGCCCAGGTCGAGCCCTGCACGAGCAGCATCGCGACCAGGATGATGCCGACCTCGACGCAGCCGACCTGCACGTCGTCCCAGCCGGGGCGCCGCTTCCAGAGCCACATGCCGGCCGCGACCGCGGCGACCGTGAGCGTGAGGAGCGCGATCCACGCGGTCGGCACGTGGATGTACAGGATCCGCCCCACCTCGCCCATGTAGCGCTCCGGCGGCGCCTCGACGAGGCCCACGTAGGAGCCGATACCGAGCAGCACGAGGCCCGCGAGCCCCACCCAATGCTCCCACGCGACGCGCTTCAGGGCTCCGCTCATCGCGCCCCCCGCCTCATGTCGCCGATCGTGTCAGATCGTGTCACTTCGCGTCACATCCCGGGACGAATCGCGACGCGACGGCGCCGTCGTGTCGCTCGGCCGCCCCCAGAGCCGATTCGCGCGTCACCCCCTCACGACTCCAGCACCGCGCCGAGCAGGAGAGGGCACACGCTCCAATACACCAAATCGAACGCGATGAGCAGCCCCAACCACGAGGGCACCTGATCCATCGGGTCACCGGCGAGGGCGAGCGACGTGCCCTTGACCGCGGCGAGCAGCACCGGGACGACCAACGGGAAGAGCAGCAGCGGCAGCATCACCTCGCGGCCGCGCGCGCGCGCCGTCATCGCGGCGTAGAGCGTGCCGGGCGCGGCGAGGCCGGCGGCCCCGAGCAGCACGAAGACGCCCAGGTGGAGCCAGGATCCTCCTACCCCGACCCCGTAGAGGAGGCCCGCGATCGGGATCAGCGCCGCCGCGAGCGCGACGAGGGCGATCGTGCTCGCGAGGGCCTTCCCGAGGAAGAGCGCGCGCGTGTCGATCGGCAGCACGAGGAGCCCGTCGAGGGCGTCGTCCTCGACCTCCACGCGGAAGGCGTCGCCGAGCGTCAGCACCGAGCCGAGGAGGAGCGCCACCCAGAAGTAACCGGGCGCGTGCTGCGCGAGGGTCGCGCTGTCGGGGCCGACCGCGAAGCTGAAGAGGAGGAGCACGGTGCCGGCGAAGGCGACGACGGCCGCGGTGCGCGCGCGCCCGCGCCAGGCGACGTGGAGGTCCTTCGCGAGCACCGCCCGCGCCTGGACGGAGAAGCTCATCGCCGCGCCTCCGCGAGCGCCGCCGGGAGGTCGGCGGCGGCGCCTACCCAGCGCATCTCGCCGCGATCGAGGAGGAGCCCGGCGTCGAGCCTGACCGCGACGTGCTCGACGAGGTGCGACGCCACGACGACCGCCTTCCCCGCGGCCACGAGCTCGGCGAGGACGCCGTCCATGAGCGCCACGCCGTCGCCGTCGAGCTTGCCGTAGGGCTCGTCGAAGAGGGCGACGTCCGGGTCGAGGTGGAGGAGGCGCGCGAGCGCGAGGCGCTTCTGCATGCCCGCCGAGAACTGGCGCACGGGCTCGCGCCCGCGGCCCTCGAGGCCGACGCGCGCGAGGAGCGCCTCGGCGTCGGCGCGGACGTACCGGCGGCCGAGGAGGCGGGCGTCGACCCGCAGGTGGTCGAGCGCGCCGAGGTCGAGCCAGTGCTGGCCGCGGTGGCCGAGGAGGCCGACGCGCGCGGGGCGCCCGGCGGGCGAGGCGCCGAGGGCGCGGGTGCCGGCGGTGGGCCGCAGGAGCCCGGCGAGGAGGTGGAGGAGGGTCGTCTTGCCGGCGCCGTTGTGGCCCGCGAGGAGGAGCGAGCGGCCGCCGGCGAGGCGGACGTTGACGCCGGCCACGGCCCAGCGGTCGCCGAAGCGGCGCGAGAGGCCGTCGGCGACGAGGAGCGGGGTCGCGCGGTCGGGCGCGACGGGCGCGGGGGCGCTCACTCGGGCGCCGCCGCCCGCAGGGTCATGAGCAGGTAGGCGAGGGCCGGATCGTCCGCGTTGGCGGTGATCGCCGCGTCGAGGGCCGCCGGATCGGGCGGGGACGCCGCGTCGACGAGGGCGGCGGCGGCGAACGCGCGGGCCGGGGGGCACGCGTCGCCGTGGCAGGCCGCCACCACGCGGAGCGCGAGGGGCGCGAGGTCCGCGGCCTCGGGGGCCGCGGCGGGGCCGAGCGCGCGCCGCAGCGCGACGACGAGGGCCCGGAGCCGCGCCGTGAGGGCGTCCGCGCGCTGCGTGGCCTCGGCGACCGCGGCGTAGACGGCGTCGCGCCGCTTCTGGATCGCGTCGAGCTCGAAGCGCGCGTCGGCGAGCTCCTTCGCGGTGGGCTTCGGGCCGTCGCCCTCGCCGGCCGAGAGCCGGGCGAGCTCCTGCGCGCGCGAGGCGTCCGCGGCGACCGCGTCGCGGGCCTTCGCGTCGGCCTCGGTGACGGCCGCGCGCGCCGCCGTGAGCTCCGCGTCGAGGCCGTCGAGCGTCGGGATCGCCGCCTCCACGTGCTCGCGGTAGCAGCTCGCGCGCTCGGCGCAGGCGCGCGTCAGCGCCGTGACCGCCGCGATCTGGGGGTCGCTCGGGATCCCCTTCATCAGGACGGACGCCTGCTTCGCGAGCCCCGCCTCCCAGGCGTCGAGCGCCCCGGCGGGCAGCGCCAGCGCCAGCGCGCGCGAGGCCGCCGCGCGCGAGGCCCCCTTCTCGGCCTCGACCCGCGCCTCGAGCGGCGCCACGGCCGCCTCCCCGCCGAGGAGCGCGAGCCCCTCGAGCACGTCGGCGTCCGCAGGCGCCGAGGCGACGCGCGCCGCGAGGTCGTCGGGGTGGCCGCCGTCCGCGCCGGCCGCGAGCACGGCGAGGGCGGTCCCGCGGGCGCCCGCGTCGAGCCCCGGCCGCCGAGGCGAGCGCGAGCGCGATCGCGCGGGTCTCCGGGTGGCGGAGCCCCCAGAGGAGCGTGAGCGCGCCGCGGTTCCCGGCCTTCGCGGCCGCGACGAGCTCAGGGTAGCTCCGGCGGCCCGTCGCCGCGCGGGACGCGGGCGAGCTCCTTCAGGGCCGCGGCCCGCCGCTCGGGCGTCACCGCGCCGGCCGGGCGGCTCAGGAGGGCGGCGAGCGCGCTCACGACGGCGGCGCGGGCGTCCGGCGGGACCCCGCTCCAGTCGACGGCGGCGAGCAGCGTGAACGCGCCGTCGAGCGTCGCTGCGGGCGCGTGCTCGTCGCCGAGGGTCGCGACGGCGGTGGCGACCCACGTCTGCGCCGGTGCGACCGCGAGGCCGGCCTGGAGCAGCTCCTCGCGGTGGGTCGCGAGCGCGGCGTCGTCGAGGGCCGCGCGGATGGCCGGCTCGGCCGCGGCGAGCTGCCACTCGCCGGCCTGCTTCGCGGCGGCCGCGACGGTCTCCGGGTGCGCGATGGAGGCGACGACGGCCTGCTCGGCCTCGGGGCTCCGCTCGAGGGCGATCAGCGCCGCGAGCGCGTCCGCGCGGAGCCCGGCGTCGTCGAGGTGATCGAGGAGGAGCTTCCGCTGGCCGACGCACTTGCTCTCGGCGAGCTGCCGCACGGCGGTCGCCGGGTCCTCGCCGATCTGGAGCTTGTGGGCCCAGAGGTCGCAGCCGGCCTTGTCGCTCCAGCAGGCGGACAATGTCCCGGCCGCGGTCATGAGAATGATTGTCAATAGTGCCACCCACACCCCCAGAAATGCCGCGCCAGCCTGGCCCCGCCGCGGCTCGACGCCGGGTCCCGGTTGCCGAGCAGCGCGTCCCGGCACGTATCTCGGCTTGTCGCGCCGGGGGGCGCCGTGGCATCGTCCGTGGCTAGGGCCAACCGGGGGATGCCGTTCATTGCGGCCGAATGTACCAGTATGTATCACGGTGAGTGCCGGCGAATTGCCGCGGGCGGGGACGTCAGCGCGTTCCAAACTTGCGCTCCATGGCGATGCCGGCGGACGCGAGGAGCCCCGTGGGGAGCACGCCGCCGGCGAAGATGAAGACCTGGTCGTTGGCGAGCCGCTCCACCGAGCCGTCGGCGAGCTCGAGCTCGACGGCGTCGGCGAGGATCTGCCTCGGGTTCGAGCCGAGGAGCACCGTCAGGCGCTCGCTCGCGATGGCCACGTCGAGGCGCTCCTGGTTCTTGGGCTTCGCCCGGAAGAAGGTGTCGCCGCGGTAGCTCAGCGTGACGGTCGCCCCGCGCACCTCGGAGAGGCTCAGCGCCGCCTCGATGGCGGAGTCGCCACCCCCGACCACGAGCACCTTGCGGTCCTCGTAGGCGTCGGGCTCGCGGAGCGCGTAGGCGACCTTGGGGAGCTCCTCCCCGGGGATGTCGAGCGTCCGCGGCGAGCCGCGGCGGCCGATCGCGAGGAGCACGCTCCGCGCGCGCAGCGTGCCCTGGCTGGTCTTGACGAGGAAGGCGTCGCCGTCCTTGTCGAGGGCCTCGAGGCGCTCGCCGAGGCGGACCTCGAGCCCGACGCGCTCGACCACCTCGGTCCAGATGGCCATGAGCTCTTCCTTCGAGATCTCGCGCTTCTTGACGCGCCCCCAGGTCGGCAGATCGAAGGGGCCGGTCATGATGAGCTTCGCGCGCGGGTAGTGGCCGATGGTGCCGCCGAGCGAGGGCTCCTGGTCGACGACGGCGTAGCGGAGCTGCTTCTCGTGGGCGACGAGGCCGGCCGCGAGCCCGGCGGGGCCCGCGCCCACGATGACCACGTCGAGCGTGCCCGCGTCCTTCGCGTGGCCGCGCTTCACGATGTGGTGCATCGCCTGCACGCCCTGGGCGACCGCGTTGCGGATGAGGCCCATGCCGCCGAGCTCGCCGGCGATGTAGATGCCCTTGACGTTGGTCTCGAAGGCCGGGCTCACGTGCGGGATGTCGACGCCGCGCTCGGAGGTGCCGAAGACGAGCGTGATGGCGCTCACGGGGCACTCGCGGGCGCACGCGCCGTGCCCGATGCACGCCTCGGGGTGGACGAGGTGCGAGCGGCCGTCGTGGAGGCGGAGGATCTTCCCCTCGGGGCAGGCCGCGACGCACGCGCCGCTGCCCATGCAGATGTTCGGGTCGATGACCGGGTGCAGCGAGACGGGGAGCCGCTTCCGGAGGTCGAGCGGCAGCTCCTCGAGCTCGATGCTCTCGTAGGCGCTGTGCTTCGCGAGGCGCGGCAGGATGAACGCCGCGCCGACCGCGAACACCGCCACGATGGCGACGAGGATCCACATCAAATCGGTCATCGACGCGCCCCCTGGTGGCCGGCCCTGGCCAACGGGCGCCATGTTCCGGCCGCGCTGCGGAGGCTGTCAAGAACGCTCGCCGTGGCCATTGTCACGCTCGCCTGTGCGCTCGCGACGCCGGCGCGCGCGCAGTGGCTGAGCCCGGGGCCGCTCGCGACGGGCCACGCGAAGGTCGACGACTCCGGCTCCTGCGAGGAGTGCCACGCGCCGGGGAAGCGCGTCGAGGCCGCGCGCTGCCTGTCGTGCCACAAGGAGGTCGCCGTCCCGCTCAAGGCCGGGAAGGGCTACCACGCGAAGCTCGTGAAGGAGTCGGGGAAGGGCTGCGAGAGCTGCCACTCCGACCACAAGGGCCGGAGCTACCCGCTCATCCGCTGGACGCCACCGCCGACGTTCGACCACGGCGCCGACACCGGCTTCAAGCTGACGGGCTCCCACGCGACGGCCGGCTGCGGCGCGTGCCACGAGAAGCGCCCGCGCTACATGGGCGAGCCGACGACCTGCGTCGGCTGCCACGAGGACGTCCACAAGGGCGAGCTCGGCACGTCGTGCGAGCGGTGCCACGACACGACGGCCTTCAAGCCGCCGTCGCTCTTCGACCACGGGAAGACGAAGTTCCCGCTCGAGAACGAGCACACGAAGGTGCCCTGCGCGAGCTGCCACAAGCGGGACTCCGGCGGGGTCGTGAAGTACGACGTGCAGGGCTTCGAGCGCTGCTCCACCTGCCACGGTGACCCGCACCGCGGCCGCACGTCGCTCTCGCCGTGCACCGACTGCCACACCACGAAGGGCTGGCACGAGGTGAGCAACATCCCGCCGGCGCACAGCCCCGCGGGCTGGCCGCTCGTCGGGAAGCACGCGGGCGTCGACTGCACGGACTGCCACGGCGCGGCGATGACCGCGAAGGTCTCGCGCGCGTGCAACACGTGCCACGAGGACGCGCACCAGGGGCGCTTCGGCGCGCGTTGTGAGAGCTGTCACGACGAGAGCGGCTGGAAGCACGTGAACACCGCCGGCTTCGACCACTCGAAGACGCGCTATCCGCTCGAGGGGCAGCACCGCTCGGTGCGTTGCGAGCAGTGCCACCGCCAGGGCGGGCGCAATGTCTACAAGGGCATCGCGTTCGACCGCTGCGACCGCTGCCACAAGCCGTACCACCCGGCGGGCGAGCTCGCGACGGCGCCGAGCGCGACGACGTGCGAGTCGTGCCACACCGTGCAGGGCTTCGACCCGTCGACCTTCGGGCTCGCCGAGCACGACAAGGCCCGCTTCCACCTCGACGGCTCGCACCTCGCCGTGCCGTGCGAGCAGTGCCACGTGCGCGAGAAGACGAAGAAGGGCGGGCTCGGGCCGACGCCGCTCGCGATCGGGGTGAAGGTCTGCAAGGACTGCCACGCCGACGTCCACAAGGGGCAGTTCGACGCGCAGATGACCGGCGGCAAGAGCTGCGACGCGTGCCACACGACGACCGCGTGGAAGGCCGGCGACACCTTCGACCACGACAAGACCGCGTTCCCGCTGCGCGGCGTGCACGCCGACGCCGCGTGCGAGTCGTGCCACAAGCGGCCAACGACGCCGCCGGGCGCGCCGCCGGCGCCGATCCAGTACAAGGGCCTGCCGACCACCTGCGAGGGCTGCCACCGCGACCCGCACCTCGCGCAGTTCACGACCGCGCCGAACCCGAAGACCTGCACGACCTGCCACGACGAGCGCACCTGGAAGCAGGAGCCGTTCGACCACGCAGGGCTCGCCGGGTGGCCGCTCGAGGGGCACCACGCCGCGCAGACGTGCGAGGCGTGCCACGACAGCCGCACGCTCGCGAGCGGCGTGAACGTCGTTCACTACCGCCTCGGCTACCGCGCGTGCGCGGACTGCCACGCGAACCCGCACCGCGCGGTCGGCGCGAAGGTCACGGGCGCGCGCCACCCCGACGTCCCGGACATCGGCGGCGACTGCGAGAGCTGCCACAACGCGAGCGACTGGCGGCAGGTCGCGGCGACCGCCACGGCGTTCGACCACAGCCTGACGGGCTTCCCGCTCGACGGGCGGCACAAGACGGCGGCGTGCACGGCGTGTCACGGCCCGGGCCTCAAGACGGACGAGGCGCGCGCGGCGTGCGAGAGCTGCCACACCGACGTCCACCGCGGGGAGAACGGGAAGTCGTGCGAGAGCTGCCACGACGCGCGCTCCTGGCGCCCGACGGACGCGCTCCTGCGCCACCGGAAGACGCGCTTCCCGCTCGTCGGGGCGCACGCGGCGGCCGACTGCACCGCGTGCCACCAGCTCGGGCGCGAGGAGACCTGGCGCTCGACGCCGACCGAGTGCTTCGCGTGCCACGCGGGGCTCTACCGGCGCCCCGACATCCACCCGAACCACGTGGACGCGCGCTTCAGCCACGAGTGCGACTCCTGCCACTCGCAGTACAGCTTCACGCCGGCGCGGCTCCAGCACGACGTCTTCTTCCCGCTGCGCGGCTCGCACGAGGCGGCCGACTGCTTCTCGTGCCACCAGAACGGCGTCTACGGCGGCACGCCCAAGCAGTGCTACGCGTGCCACGCCGACGACTACAACGGCGCCATCGACCCGCCGCACGCGAGCTACGCGATGAGCCGGCAGTGCGAGTCGTGCCACAACGACGTCGCCTGGCAGCCGACGCGCGCGAACTGGCACGACCACGTCTTCAAGATCTCGAGCGGCCACCACGCGGGCTTCACCTGCGCGGACTGCCACTTCGGGCAGACGCTGCCGCCCGCGAACTTCACCTGCATCGGCTGCCACGAGCGCGGGCCGACCTCGGGCCGCCACGACGGCGTCACGGACTTCGTCTACGAGAACTTCGCCTGCTACGGTTGTCACCAGGGAGGTGGAGGGTGACCGTGACGCGCCGCGCGCTCGCGACGGGCTTCGGGCTCGTGTCGTCGCTCTTGATCGCGGCGCCGCCTGCGTCGGCGGCCGCGCCTCCGCCCGCGGCCGCGCCGGCGGCGAAGAAGTCGAGCGGCGAGGTCGTGTCCGTCCGCCGCGACATGGTCTACGTCGACCTCGGCCACGCGGACGGTCTGCGCGTCGGCGACACGCTGACGGCGCGCGGCGGCGCGCGGCTCGAGGTCGTGCACGTCGGCGAGAGGCAGCTCGTCGCGCGGCGGGTGGGCGAGGGCGCCGTGCGGCAGGGCACCCCCGTCACCGCGCCGACCCGCGAGGGCGGGGACGCGGGTCTGCGCCCGGTCGTCACGCTCCCGGCCCCGGAGGGGGCGCCGGGGGAGCTCCCGTGGGCGGAGGCGCCGGCCCGGCGCGCGGAGCTCATCCCGACGCCCGGCGGAGAGCGGCCGGGGGCGCGCCCGTCGCCCGTGCGCGGCGAGTTCATCGTGAGCTACGCCGGGATCCTCGACCAGGGCGAGAACGACCTCGACATCCACAAGGTCGAGCTCCGGAGCCGCCTCACCGTCGACGACCTCCTCGGCGGGAGCGTGACCTACCGCCACGACGTCGCCGGGCGCGCCGAGCTCGGCCCGAACCTCGACGTGCGACACGGCCACGACTCGCGCCCGTACTACCGGATCCGCGAGCTCATGCTCCGCTGGCGCTCCCCGGGCTGGGTCACGACGGGGGCCGACAGCCCGGCCGGCGCGGCCGAGGCGGCGGTCGGGCGGATCTACCTGCTCGACGGCGTCACCTCGGGCCTCATCGACGGCGCGCGCGCCGAGCTCGCCCTCGGCGCGGGCTTCAGCGCGGGGGTCCACGGCGGGCTCGTGCCGCGCCTCCTCGACACGGGCTTCTCGGCCGACGCGTCGGCCGTCGGCGCGCACGCCACCTGGGCGGATCTCGGCGACGATCTACAGGCGCGCGCCACGCTGACGACCGAGGCGTCGTTCTGGCAGGGGCAGCTCTCGCGCCTCGACCTCGGCCTCACGACCGGGTTCTCCCTCGGGCGCCTCCTCGACCTCTACGGCGTCGCCGTGGGCACCCTCGTCGACGACACGCTGCTGCCCGGCGGCCAGCCCGCGACGAGCCTCAGCCGCGGCTTCGTGGGCGTCCGCGTGCGCCCGCTGTGGTGGCTCTCGGTGGACGCGCACTACGCCCACGACCGCATCGTCGCCGACCGCGAGATGGTCGCCGCGCTCGGCACCGACATGTGGCAGATGACCGATCCGCGCGAGACCGCGTGGCTCCAGGTGCGTTTCGCGCCCGATCCGGCGCTCTCCGTGTCGCTCTCCGGCAGCTACGGCTTCGGCTACGCCGCGGCGGAGCTCTTCGGCGGCGCCGGGCGCGTGACCCTCCGCGACCTCGCCGTCGATGGGTCGCGCCTCGCCCTCGGCTACCGCTTCACGCAGTCGCAGGTCGTCCGCGCGCAGGTCGCCGACATCGACGTGGGCGTGCCGATCGCCGACCTGCTCGACGTCGGCGTCGGCTACGCGTTCTCGACCTTCCAGTCGCGCCTCCTCGACGAGCGGCAGGACGAGCACCGCGTGAGCGCGAGCGTCGACCTGCTCGCGGCGGGGCCGTGGCGCGTGGACGTCCGCGGCGAGGTCGCGTTCGGCGACCTCCCGAGCCAGATGATCCTCCTCGCGCAGCTCGGCTGGAGGTTCCGATGAACCGCACGCGCGCCTGGACGGTCGGCTTCCTCGCCCTCGGCGCGGGGATCGCCATCGCCCTCTGGTTCAAGGGCTCCGACTACTACACGACCCACCCGTGGGACCGCGCCGCCCACCCCGACAACGCCGCGCTCAACTCCGGCGGCAGCTGGGGCCACGGCGAGGGCATCGTCGGGACCGCGCTCATCCTCCTGAACCTCACGTTCATGTTGCGGCGGCGCCTGTCGTCGATGCGCCGCTTCGGGGCGCTGCGCCTCTGGATGAACATGCACGTCGTGACGGGGCTCGTCGGGCCGCTCATCGTCGTCTACCACACGGCGTTCTACCCGCGCACGACGGTCGCCATCACGGCCTTCGCCTCCCTCGGGGTGCTCGTGCTGACCGGCGTCGTCGGGCGCTTCATCTACGCGATGATCCCGCACACCGTCGCCGGCGCCGAGATGGGGCGCGACGACCTCGAGAAGCGCCTCGTCGAGGCGCGCGAGCACCTCGCCACCGCCGCGAGCCCCGAGGACCCGCTCTGGCAGCGCCTCGAGAAGCTCTCGAGCCAGCCGCTCCTCGTGCCGCACACGAGCTTCGGCTGCCTGATGCTGCTCCCGTACTCCATCGTGTCCACGATGACCCTGCGCGCGCGCCTCTTCTTCCTCGGTCGCTCCCGCCACGACGTCGACTGGCACGACGTCCACGACATCGTCCTCATCCGCCGGCGGCTCCACACGCTCACGCTCTACCGGAAGCTCCTGCGCTGGTGGCGCGGCCTGCACCGCGTGTTCGCGCTGGTCATGGTCGTCACGATGACGATCCACGTGGTGGTCCTGCTCTACCTCGGGTACGTCCCGGGGCAGGGGCCATGATGTTGCGGCGCAACATGGCGCGCGCGCTGGCGATCGTCGCCGGGCTAACGGCGTTAGCCGGATGCGACGATGGCTTTCCAGGCACCCCCGCGCCCGGGAGCTGCGTCGAGGGGGAGCTCCTCTGCTACCATGAGCCGGTGTCGGATCGGGACTACGTGTTGCGGTGCAACATCGGCGAGGTGAACGGCGCGATCTGGCTCATCGACGACGTCTGCGTCGACGGCCAGGTCTGTGAGATCGACCAGTGCGTCGATCAGACGGGCGGTCAGTGACCACCAAAGGGGTCTGGCGAGCGGCCGCGGCCGCGAGGGGAGTGGCGATGCGAGGGACGACGACGGTGCTGGCAGCGATGGCGCTCGCGGTGGTCGTGCTGTCCGCCTGCGGTCAGACCCCTGCCGGCCACGCCGAGCTCGCGCTCTCGGGCTTCACGTGCTGGGACTGCCACGGTGGGGACTACCTCGAGACGACGAACCCGAACCACAGCTCGCGCGGCTTCCCGGAGGCGTGTGAGACCTGCCACGGGACGTCGGCGTGGCAGCCGGCGGTCGCGGGGGATCACAGCTTCTGGCCGCTCACGGGCGCCCACGCCGAGGCCGCCTGTGAGGCGTGCCACGCGGACACCTGGGCCGGTACACCGACCGAGTGCGCGGGGTGCCACCTCCCGGACTACCAGGCCGCGACCGACCCGAACCACGTCGCCGAGAACCTGCCGACCCGGTGCGAGGCGTGCCACGGGACGTCCGCGTGGCAGCCGGCGACGTTCGACCACGCGCAGTTCTGGCCGCTCGAGGGCGAGCACGCCAACGCGACGTGTGAGCAGTGCCACGTCGCTGGCGCGGACTACGCGGACGCGCCGACGGACTGCGTCGGCTGTCACCGTGAGGACTACGATGGCACGACGAACCCCGATCACACGACGGTCGGCTTCGGGACGGACTGCGAGACGTGCCACGGGCCGTCGGCGTGGGTCCCGGCGACGTTCGACCACAACGCGATCTGGCCGCTCGAGGGCGCCCACGCGACGACGACCTGCGAGTCCTGCCACGCCGGTGGCGTCTACACCGGGACGCCGCGCGACTGCGTCGGGTGCCACCTCGGCGATTACCAGACGGCCGAGCCCGACCACGTCGAGCGCGGCTTCGACACCAACTGCGTGACGTGCCACACCGTGGCGGCGTGGAAGCCGGCGACGTTCGACCACGACCAGTTCTGGCCGCTCACAGGCAAGCACCTGACGGCGACCTGCGAGTCGTGCCACGTGGGCGGCGTCTACGCCGGGACGCCGCGCGACTGCGAAGGTTGCCACCGCACCGACTACGACGCGACGACGCGCCCGGCGCACGCGAGCGTCGGGATCCCCGCCAACTGCACGCAGTGCCACGACACCGACGACTGGCACACGTCCACGTTCCCGCAGCACGACCGCCTCTTCCCGATCACGTCCGGCAGGCACCGCAACTTCGGCTGCGCGGATTGCCACGCGGATGCGGGCGACTACAGCGTGTTCACCTGCACCGGCTGCCACACCGGGGAGCACGAGATCTCACGCATGAACCGCAAGCATCAGGGCGAGGTGTCGGGGTACCAGTCGACGCTCGATCAGTACGGCGTCGAGCGGGGCTGCTACCACTGCCACCCGGACGGGCGCGCGGACGACTGACCTCGCGCTCGGACACCCGGCGGATGTGTCCGGGACCGGCGCCGCGCCGGCTCCTCTCCCCGCGTGGGTCGCCGCGGCGGCGTGAACCGCGCCGCGGGCGACATGCCAAGGCAACGCATGTCCAGGCACCGTTGCGATGAACGCGGACGTTGCGTATGGTTTTTGCACGGGTGTCGCGGCCTCAGCAGCCAACGCATCCGGCTGTCTGGGCGCAGCCAGCAAGCGTACCGGTGAGGTCCACCCCATGATTCGAACGGTCTCCGCGGGGCCCTCCGCCGCTCGAGGGCCTGCGGCGAGCGCCGTCGGCGCGCGCGGCGTCCGGCGCGTCGTCGCGATCGTGATCGTCGCGCTCGCGGCGCTCGCGACCGCGCCACGCGCGCTCGCCGCGACGCCCCCCGAGGTCGCCGAGCAGCTCCACAAGAAGGCGACCGAGGCCTATCGCGCGCACCACCTGAAGCAGGCGATCGAGTTCTGGCGCGAGGCGTACGACACGAGCGCGAGCTGGAAGTACGCGTACAACCTCGCGAACGCCCTGCGCGAGGACGGGCGCTTCGTGCAGGCGTGGGACTACATCGGCAAGGCGGAGGCGCTCGGCGTGCCGCCGGACTTCGCCGGGTACGCCCTCGAGCTCCGGAGCTTCATCCGCGCCGAGCTCGCCCGCGATCACGCCCTGCTCATCGTCATCGTCGACCCGCCGGACGCCCTCGTCTCCCGCAACGGCGCCCCGTGGGCCAGCACCCCCGACCCCGCAGGGGGCGCGCCCCAGCGCGAGCTCTGGACCCTCGACACGGAGTCCGTCCTCGAGGTGAGCCGCGAGGGCTACGTGCCGCAGCGGATCACGTGGAAGCACGGCCTCGGCGTGCAGGAGCGGCGCGTCGTGCTCCGCCCGATCCCGAAGCCCGGGCTCCTCAAGGTCGACGGCACGCCGGTCGGCGCGGTCGTCCACGTCGACGATCAGCAGGTGGGCTCGATCCCCGGCCTCGAGCTCGGCGTCGAGCCAGGCCGCCACGTCATCGTCGTCTCGGCGCTCGGCTACGTCACCGCGCGCCGCACGGTCGACGTCGCGAGCGGCGCCGAGCTGCGCGTGGACTTCGCCCTCAAGCCCGAGGTCGTCGCGCCGCCGCCGAGCGATCTCGCGACCCCTGGCTGGATCGCCCTCGGCAGCGGCGCCGTGCTCGTCGGGGTCGGCGCCGGCTTCCTCGCCTGGGCCGACGACGCCGCGACGGACCTCGAGAACCTCAACGCCGACGCCGGCCCCCCCGGCGCCTACGGTGACTACAGCGCCGCCTACGACGACCTCCACGGCGACTACGCGCTCCGGCGCGACACCGGCGCGGCCCTCGTCGTCCTCGGCGGCGTCGCCCTCGCGACGGGCGCCGTGCTCCTCGTCCTCGACGCGGGCCAGCCCGCGCCGGCGAAGCCTCCCGAAGAGCGCCGTGTGCCGATCGCCGTCGGCGTCGCGCCCGCGCCGGGTGGCGCCTCCTGCACCGCCGTCGTGAGGTTCTGAGCATGACGCGCGAGCCCACGCTCCCCGCCCGCCTGCGCGCGGCCGCCCTCGCCGCGGCCACGGCGCTCCTCGTCGCCTGTCCCAGCGCCCCAGACAAGCTGTCCGAGCCCGAGTTCGCCGCGCGCGGCGACACGCTCGGCGACGGCGTCGGCGCCACCTGCACCCCCGAGTGCGGTGGCCTCATCGAGTCGTCCGCGTGGTGGACGGCGCCCGGGTGGCGCTTCTCGGGCGGCGCCACGCCCGTCACGACGAACGGGCGCGCGTTCATCCTCGACGGCTCCGGCGACGAGGCCGCCGCGGTCATGCTCGGCCGCCTCTGGGGGGGCGGCTTCGAGCTGCGCGTGACGCTCGAGGTCGTCGATCCCGGCGGCGCCGGCGGGCTCATCGCGTTCGGCGCCTGGGAGGACGAGGCCGCCGCGACGTCGCGGGCGACGGCAGGCGCCGCGATCGCGACCGCCACGAGCACCGTGAGCGCGGCCGTCTCGACCACGGGCTCCCTCGGCGCGACCGACGGCGTCCCCATCGACGCCGGGAGCCCCGTCACGATCACGCTGACCGCCGCGTGCGACGCCGTGTCCGTCGCGGTCGAGGGTGGCGGCACCGCCCGGAAGACCCTCGCGCGCGAGCTCCCGAAGGTCGACGCCGTCTTCCTGCGCGCCCGCGGAGGCGCCGTCGCGCGCGTCACCTCGCTCGCGCTCGTGACGGCCTGTGGCGGGCAGACGCCGCCCCAGTGCCTCGCCACGCAGTGCGTCGACGACGACGCGGCCGACTGCCTCGTGAAGACCTGCACCGCCCTCGGCGCGTGCGCTCCTCTCCCGGCCGCGGCCGGCACCGGCTGCGACGACGGCGACGCCTGCTCGGTGGCGGCCGCCTGCGACGACGCCGGCGTCTGCGTCGGCGTCCCCATGGACTGCGCCGACGACGATCCGTGCACGCTCGACACCTGCGTCGATGGGACGTGTCGTCGCGAGCCGGCCGCCGCCCCCGCCTCGCCGGCCGAGCTCGCGAGCACGAGCGCGCTCGCGAGCGCCGGCCTCGACACGCGGCCCGGCGTCGACGGCGGTTTCGCCTGGGTCTTCGGCGCCGGCGACTTCGTCGCGCTCGACAACCCCGCCACCGGCGCGGGCTCGCTCTCCGTGTCGAGCTGGGTCTGGGTCGACGCCTTGCCCCCCGCGGGAGGCCAGGCCGACATCTTCTCCCAGGCGCTCACGACCGGCTCGCAGTACTGGTACTGCGGCCTCGACAGCGACGGGCACGCGGTCTTCGGGGCCGGCACGGCGCGCGTCGTCGGCTCGACGATCCTCCCCGTGCACCGCTGGTCGCACCTCACGTGCGCCTACGACGCGGCGACGGACGAGCTCCGCGTCTTCGTCTACACCGAGCCCGTCGCGGGCGGCACCGGGGCGCTCCTCGACGGCGCCGCCGCCGCCGGCGGGCAGTTCCACGCGCGCACCGGCCCGAGCGACAAGCTGCTCGTCGGGAGCCGCGGGCTCGACGTGAACCAGTTCCGCGGCGCGCTCGACGGCGTGCGCGTCTGGCGCGCGCCCATCCTCGCGTCGGCCTCGTGCACCGGCGACGGCTGCCAGGTGCCGCTCTGCGTCGGCGGTGTGGGCTGCTTCCCCGAGGGCCGCGGCGACGGCGGCTGCGACGACGGCGAGTCCTGCACGACCGACGTCTGCCTGCCCTTCGCCGACCCGGCCGGCTGCCGCAACGAGGTCGCGGACGACGGCGCCGCCTGCGAGGACGGGAGCGGCTGCACCGAAGGCGACACCTGCCGCGACGGCGTCTGCCAGCCGGGGGTCGTGTGCGCGCCCGCCGATCTGTGCGACCTCCGCGAGTGCGCCGGCGACGTCTGCGTCTCCGCCACGAAGCAGTGCGCTCACGTCGACGAGTGCGCGACGGGTGAGCGCTGCGACGGGGCGAGCGGCCAGTGCCTCGCGAGCTACATCGAGGGCTGCTTCCGCGCCGAGAGCGGGTGGCGTGGGCGCGTGGAGCTCGCGCCGCTCGAGCCCGCGGCGGAGATCGGCGCCGGCGGCATCGGTCCCGCCACCTCTCTCGACGGGAGCGACCGCAGCACGTTCGCGCGCCAGGGCGAGCCCGTCGAGGTGCCGCTCTGGCGCGGGTTCGCGGGGGACGAGAGCGTCGTCGCGTACTTCGACATGGAGTCGGTCGTCACGATCCCGGGGCGCGGCAGCCAGACGCTCGTCGGCGTGCCCGATCAGTCAGGCGCCACCCGCGTCCTCGGCATCGTCCAGGGCAGCGGCCTCGAGCCGACCGTCACCCCCGAGGCCGGGCGCTTCGGGAGCGGCTACGCGAACCACCGGCCCGCCGGGACCCGCTTCGAGGCGCTCCCCGGCTCGATCACGCTCGCGGCCTGGCTCCGCTTCTCGGGGGCGCCGGCCGACAGCCAGACGCTCGGCTGGGCAGAGCTCGCGCTCGCCGTCGTCGACGGCAGCTGGGAGGTGCGCGTCGACGGCGTCGCGGCCTTCTCGTTCCCGGTCGGTGACGGCTGGCATCACGTCGCGATCGTCTACGACGACGGCGCCCACGAGGTCACCGCCTATCGCGACGGCCTCGTCGCCGGCTCGGCGCCCGCGGCCCTCTCGATCGCGTCCGGGCAGTTCGACTTCGGCGAGAGCGGGAGCACCCCACCGCCGCTCGCGCCCGATCTCGACGAGCTCCTCATCATGTCGCGCGCGCTGTCGGCGGAGGAGGTGCGGAACCTCGCCCGCGCCGGCGTCGCCGCGTTCGGCTCGGTCGTCCCGAGCGGCGTCTCGCTCCAGATCGACTACGACGACGTGATGGTCGAGCGCGCCGACCCCGTGACCGGACCGCGCGTCATCGCGCACGAGGTCGTCGGGCGGCGCCCGCACAGCGACAGCGGCGCCGGGCTCGACGGCGTCCTCGGCTACTGGCGCTTCACGAGCGGGAGCCTCGCCGCGACCGCCTTCGTCGGCAGCGAGAAGGTCAGCGCGGCCGCCGTGGGCGTCGTCGGCGATCCCTTCGGCGCGGCGACGGGCGCCGTGACGCTCGCGAGCGCGACCGCCGTGCTCGCCGGTCCGGACACGACGCACCCGCGGGCGTGGTCGTTCGTGGCGCCGTTCACCGTGGAGCTCTGGGTGCGGACGACCGACGATCGCGGCTGCGGCGGCGTCCTCGGCGGGCCCGTCATCATGCAGGCCGTCAACGGCCTCGGCGAGACCGGCATCGGGTGGTCGCTCCGCGTCTGCGGCGGCGTCCTCCGCTTCGACCAGGTCGACACGACCCACGCGGCGTCGGTCAGCGGCGCCCGAGGCGTCGCGGACGGCGCCTGGCACCACGTCATGGCGGTGGCCACGGACGAGCGTCTCCAGCTCGTCCTCGACGGCGTGGTCGACGGCACGGCGGACGTGTCGGGCGAGGCCGTCTTCGCGGGCACCACGAACGGCGCGACGCTCACGTACGCGCGCCTCGACGATGGGCAGTCGTCGGCCCTCATGACCGATACGGCGGTCGACGAGGTGCTGTTCCACAGCGTCGCCCGCACTCCGGGGTACGCGTGGGCGCGCGTCCACCCCGTGACCCCGACCGTCCGCTTCTTCGTCGACACCGTCGACGGCGCCGGCTCCCACGTGCTCCCGCACTACGCCATCTACCTCGGCAACCCGACCGCGACGGCGACCGCGCCGGCCGACGGCTGCGACCAGCTCCTGTCGCCCTGCAACGGCTGGCTCGCCTGGTGGCGCTTCGACGAGGTCTCGGCGGGCGGGACGACCCCCGACAGCGCCAGCAGCGGCGTCCACCTCGTGCTCGGCGACGGCGAGCTCGTCGCCGCCGGCGTCGACGGCCCCGCCCTCGCCCTCGACGGCACCCAGACGACCCCGCTCGTCGCGACGTGGGACGCGCCCGCGCTCGACACCGCCACGTGGCACGTCGAGGCCGCGGTGCGGCCGACGGCGGGCGCGACGCACGACGCCGTCGTCGCCACCCGAGCCGTGGGGAGCGACGTCGTGCTGCAGCTCGCGCTCGACACCCTCGGTCGGGCCTCGACCGCCTACACGCCGGTGGGCCGCGTCAACGCGGTGTCCGCGTCGGCCGCCGGGGTCATCAACGGCGCCTGGAGCGCCGTCGGCGGTGGGCTCGACGACGCGGCGCTCACCGTCTACACGGCGACCGCGACGGGCTCTGTGGGCAGGACCGACCCCGTCGTGACAGGCGCGGGGCTGCTGCGCGTGGGCGGGGCCGCTGGCGACGGCGACGCGTACTCCGGACGCATCGACGGGCTTCGGATCATGCTCGCGCCGGTGTCCCCGGCCCAGCGCCTCAAGTACCCGGCGCTCACCGTGCAGATCCTCGAGCAGGTCGGCCCCTGACGACGGTGACGGCGCCGCGCTCGCTGCCAGGCTCCGCCGCCGCTCGCGTCAGGGCGCGATCGGCACGTTGAAGTCGAACTTCTCGTCGGTCTTCTCGCCGGCGCCGCCGCTCGGCGCGGCTGTCGCGCCGCCAGTCCTCGAAGGCGCGGCGACGGCGCGCTTCCGCATCGCGACGTGCACCTCGTCGACCGAGTCCGAGAGCGCGGCGAACGAGACCTGGTAGTCGGCCTTCGTCAGCGTCACCTGCCAGACCTGCCCGTCGGGCGGGCGCGGCACCTCGATGGGCGTCGTGCCGAGCTCGGTACCCTCGACCCGGACGATGGCCCCGGGCGGGGTCGACGTGATGGGGATCTTGGCGCTCCGCCGCGCCTCGAGCGCCGCCGCCTTGGCGGCGATGAGGTGGTCGCGCCCGATGGCGTCGACCGGGACGGGCTTCGCGACCGGCGGAGCGGCGGCGACCTCGGCGGCGACCGGCTCCTCGCGCGGCGTCTCGACGCGCGCCGGCGCAGCCGCGGTCTCGGCGGCGGGCTTCGCCGCGGTCGCTTCGGTGGGCGCTGGCGTCATCGCGGCGCCCGGCGCCGGCGTCGTCTCGGCGATCCGCGCCACCGCGTTCGGCGTGGCGGCGCGGCTCTCCTCGGTGGGAGAGCCGCCTTTCGCGAGGAAGAGGGCGATGGCGGCGACGACGACCGCGGCGAGCACGGCGTAGGGGGCCGCGCGCCGCAGGTCCCGCCGCGGGGCCGGGACGTCGGCGAGGTCGACCTGGTCGACGGCGATCATCGTGTCGGCGAGGGCCCGTCGCTGCCCCGTACGCGCGGCGGCGCTCGTCGCCTGGCGCCGTCGGTCGGTCGTCTCCTGGGTGCTGCGCGGCGCGCCCGGGCTGGTCGCCGACGCGACGACGGGGTTGGTGCCGCCGAGGCCCGCGAGGCTCCGCCCGGCGTGGGCGGCGACGAGGGCCTCGGCGAAGTCGAGGGCGGTGTCGAAGCGCGCCTCGCGGCTCTTCGCGAGCGCCCGCATCACGACCGCCTCGACGGCCGCGGGCACGCTCCCGTCGGCGCCGGCGGCGGCGAAGGAGGGCGGCGGCTGCTCGAGGTGCGCGAGGAGCTGCCGCATCGGCGTGTCGGCCGGGAACGGGTGCCGCCCGGCCAGCATCTCGTACGCGACGACGCCGAGGGCGTACACGTCGCTCCGGCGGTCGATGGTGTCGCCGAGGATCTGCTCCGGGCTCATGTAGCCGGGCGTCCCGCAGACCGCGCCCGTCTGCGTGAGGCGCTCGAGGCCCTCGAAGGAGCGCATCATGGCGATGCCGAAGTCGAGCACCTTCACGAAGTCGCGGCGGAGCGCCGACCCCTCGAGCAGGAAGACGTTCTCGGGCTTCAGATCGCGGTGGACGAGGCCGCGCTCGTGCGCGTGGTGGACCGCGTCACAGACCTGCGTCAGCACGTGGATCGAGCGGTCGACGGGGAGGCGCTGCCCGTCCATGAGCTTCCCGAGCTCGTCGCCGCTCAGGAGCTCCATGACGATGTAGAGGAGCCCGTCCTCGGAGCGCCCGAAGTCGAAGACCGTGATGACGTTGGGGTGGTCGAGCCGGCTCGCCGCGCGCGCCTCGTGCAGGAAGCGGCGCACGGCCTCGGCGTCGTCCGCGTAGCTCGGGTGGAGCACCTTCACGGCGACGGCGCGGTCCACCGAGTGCTGATGGGCGCGGTAGACGACCCCCATGCCACCGCGCCCGAGGACGCCGTCGAGGGTGAGCTTGCCGTCGATGACGCGCCCGATGAGGTCCTCGGGGGAGTTCATCGCGGCGAGCGCCCCGCCATCGCGCGGGCACACCTCGTCTTCGGTGTGGAAGACCTCGTGGCAGATCTCGCAGATCCTGTCGACGGCAGCCAACGGTTCCTCGGCAAAGGCGAAGCGGAGTGGTCAGTACGCTAGCGGACCCGAGGCCCCTCTAGCAACTACCGATCCAACGCGCCAATCGCTCCCGCGCCTGGGGCGCGGCCGAGCGTCGCGTCGGCCGGGCGATCTCCGCTCGCCGTCACTCGCCGCTCGGGCGCTCGATGCCGAGGTACTGCATCCAGCGGGTGATCTGCCGCGGGTGCTTGCCGTACTGGCGCGCGACCTCGCTCTTGTTCCAGTCGTTCGCGATGAGGGCCTCGAGGAGCTCGTCGCGTGGCGGGGAGTCGCGGCGCTCGTGCG
This sequence comes from Deltaproteobacteria bacterium, assembly GCA_020632715.1. Classification (GTDB taxonomy): domain Bacteria; phylum Myxococcota_A; class UBA9042; order PHBI01; family PHBI01; genus JACKFA01. Next base: position 204,271 of record JACKFA010000005.1, on the reverse strand, counting down.
GCGCGCGCGCGGCGGCGACGTTGGCCGTCGTGCGCGTCGCGGGGCCGGTCGTCGAGGCCGCCGGAGGGCCCGCCGCGCCACCGCGCGCGAGGCCGTCGACCGAGGCCGCCGCGGCCTCGTAGGTGTCGAGGTCCACGACGACCTCGCCGCGGACGTGCGCGAGCGCCACCATGCGCTCTACGAACGCGTCGAGCTCGCGCACGTTCCCGGGCCAGTCGCGCTGGACGAGCGACTCGACGACGTCCCACGGGAGCGGCGCCGGCATCCCGTGCCGGGTGAAGAGGGCTTGCGCGAGGAACGGCACGTCCTCGACGCGCGCCTCGAGCGACGGCAGGTGCACGCGGAAGCGGCCGACGCGGTCGAGGAGATCCTCGCGGAACTTCCCCTGCGCGACGAGCTCGTCGAGGTCGCGGTTGGTGGCCGCGACCACGAGAGCGTCGAACGGGACGGCCTTGCGGCCGCCGAGCGGGGTGACGACGCGCTCCTGCAGCGCGTTCAGGAGCTTCGCCTGCTCCGCGAGCGGGGTGTCGCCGAACTCGTCGAGCAGGAGGACGCCGCCGTGAGCCTGCTCGAAGTAGCCTGGGCGCCCCTTCACGTCGGTGGCGTACTTGTCGACGACGCCGAAGAGATCCGCGGCGACCGTGCCGTCGGCGAGGCTCGGCGCCGAGACCTGGCGGAACGGGGCCTTGCCGTCGCGCCGCGCCTCGAGGAGGCGGTGCGCCTCGAGAGCGACGACCTGCTTGCCGGCGCCGCGCGCGCCCGTGACGAGCAGCGACTGCGACACGCGCCGGTTGCTCGCGAGACGGAGCGCCGTCTGGCTGACGACCAGCGAGATCTCGTCCCGCGTGCGCCCGAGCACGTCGCTGATCCCGATGAGCAGTGAGTCATCCGGGCACGGGACCGGGTTCAGGACGACCATCCAGAGCGTGCGGCCCGTCCGCACGGTCTGGCCGTGGGTGAGATCGATCTCCTCGTCCTCGTCGAGCTGCAGCTCCCCGACCCAGGTGCCGTTGGCGCTGGGCTTGCGCGAGCCGTCGCTGTCGCTGCCGTCGCGGACGAAGACGCGGCCGCGCTCGAGGCGCGCCGTCGCGTGCTCGCGCGACATCCAGTCGTCCTCGCCGTCGGGGCCGACGATCCGACGCAGGACGACAGGGCCCGCGCCGACCTCGACGACCGTCCCGACCGCGCTCCCGATCGGGCTCGCGACGATGACGAGCGCGAAGGTGTCGCGCGCGCGCTTGCCGAGCCGCGATCTCGCGGCTTTATCTCCCGGCTTGAACGTCGGCGCGTGGCTCATTCGGACCGCTCCTCCTCGTTGCCTCCGTCGAGGCGCGGGGGGATCCTAGCACGCTCCGGCGCGCGGTCACATAGCCTCGCTGGCACGGTGCTTGCTGGTAACGCCCGTGATGGTGCGTGACGCACATGGGCTCCGGCGGCAGCTCTCCTGCCCCCTCTGCGGGGGGAAGGTGTCCGTGCCGGCGTCCGCGGCGGTCGGGAGGCGCGCTTGCTGCGAGGTCTGCGGCGGGTTCTTCAGGATCCCGAGCCGCCGCGTCGAGGACGTCGCGATCGCCGCGCTCCTCGCCGAGACGCCCCTCGTCGGGGTGCCGGCGAACCGAGCTGTCCGGGACGACGCCCTCGCGGAGCCGAGCGATCCGCGCAACGTCATGGCGGCGCTGAGGAACGTCCGGGCGCGCTACGGGCGCTGACGACCGAGCCGAGCGCTGCTAGAGCACCTAGTCGTCGTCGTCGTCCGACCCGTGGTCCTCGGTTGGAGGCTGTGTGTCATTTGGCACACCGCCCGCCTCCGCGCCGCGCGAATAGGCGCTCCCGGCGTTGTGCACGTAGACGAGCTCCCCACCGGCCTCGCCGGTCCGGAAGCCGAGGAACGCGACGACCAGCGTCGCGACGGCGAACGCCAGGGCGAGCGCGCGCGCTGCCGCCTCCTTACGCGCGATCTGCGACCCGAGCGCCGCGATCGCGACCACGAGCGCGCCTACGCCCACCCACACGAAGGTCTCGGCGTGCTCCTCGTGCTCATGGATCGCCGCCCGGGGGACGACTCCCTTCACCTCGTGCTCGGCGCCCTCGCCCGTCTGCATCGCGACGAAGCCCCCGATCACCAGCGCCGCCTGCGCCGCGACCAGCAGGAAGAGCGCCTGCCGGCCCGGCTTCAGCCGCGCGGCCACGAGCACCCCGATCGCGAGCACCGGCAGCACCAGCGCCAGCGCGACGGGGATGTGAACGACGGCGGGATGCAGTGGCAGACCATTCATGGCGCGTCTCCTCTCCGTTGGCCCCTCTCGCGTACCCGATGCCGTCCCGAGGTGCCAACGACCCGCCGCGCCCGCGCGCGCTCCGCGAGCCTCAAGGGCCTGACAGGAAAAGCGATCCGACGCTCGCCCCGCGCGCCGTCGCGCTGGCGCCCTGGCCGCCGCCGCGGACGTGTCCGATCGTATCGTCGAACGCCCCGCGCGGCCTCGCTTGGGGCCGACGAGCGCGTCGTAGTCGATGTGATCGCGGCTCGTCGCTTTTCCTACGCGCCGACCCGCGCTACGCTCCTCTCGTGTTCCACACATCCGAAGCACTTGGCGCCGTCGTCGCAGCGGCGCTCGGCGCATCGGCCTTTCCCGTCGCTTGCGCGCTCCACGAGGGCGGCGCCGGGAACGTCCGTGGCGCCCACGTCGTCATCTCGGTGGCGCCCCTCGAGGTGCCCGACGTGACGAGCGCGCGCTACACCGTGGTCGTCACCAACCAGGCGGGCTACACGGTCTGGTCGCGCACCGTCGACTCGGCCGACTATGGGCGCGGCGCCGGCGCCCTCGAGTACCTCGGCCCCTGCGATCCGGAGCTGCCGCGGCACCATGTGTCGGTCGCCGTCGAGGCCCTCTACGCCGGCCCCGCCCGCCGAGCCGACTGGCGCGCGCCGACCCTCGCCGTGCGCGAGGTGCTCTGCCGCCCGAACGAGACGGTCCGCGCGGAGTTCGACCTCGACATCCCGTCGCAGGCGCGCCTCGACGGCGTCGACCCGCGCGCGGCCGGCGCCGGGTCCGGGGTCCGCCGGGCGCACGACTGAACAGGGCGAGCGCGCCTCCTCCCGCGAAAGGAAAACGGCGCCGAGGTGGTCTTCCGCGGCGCCGTCCCAGGTGCGTCGTCGACCGGGCGGCGCCGGGAGCCCCGACGCCACCCGATGACCGGGTCATTCGTCGACGAACGGCTCCAAGGTCTCGATGACACAGGTCTTCTGCGTCTGGAGGGTGCCGGGCGACGTGCCGCCGTCGTTGGGCGGGCACTGCGTCCCGGCGCCACCGGAGATCCACGGGAAGGAGCTCGTGCCGCAGTGCGTGTACTGCGCCGCGAGCGCCTTGCAGTCGTCGAGCGACGAGCAGATGTGCTGGTAGAGCGGCGGCCGGTTGCTCTGCGGGCTGCCGCCGTAGCAGTCCGACGGGAAGAGGAGCGAGACGTAGCCGTCGATGTCCTTCAGCGAGCCGTCCGAGTTCTTGGTGCAGAACGAGAAGCCAGGCAGGTAGTAGTCGTAGTTCCGGCACGTGAGGCCGAGGTCCTGCCGGCACTGGCAGTCCTTCGAGCAGCCGGCGCCGACGTCGAGCGTGCTCTCCTCGCTCGCCTCGCAGCCCGTGTTCACGTTCGTGTCGGTGCCGGTCGAGTCGAAGGGCGTGAGCGTGTCGGTGCCGCCAGTGGAGTCGTTCCCGGGCAGCGAGTCGACGCCGCCGATGGTGTCCGTGCCGCCGCCGATCGTGTCGGTCACGTTGTCGGCGACGCACTTGCCGTTCTCGAGGTGCGTGCCGTCGCCGCAGCTCGTACCCGTGGTGTCCTCGCCGCAGCCCAGGGCGACGAGGGTGAGGCCGAGGCCGGTGACGAAGGACAGCGCGATGCGTCGCATGAAGGTGCTCTCAGGTCTGGGGGGGACGGCGATCGGAGCGCCAGTATCTCTACCCGCCTCCCTCGGAGCAAGCCCCGCCGGCATCAAAAGCGCGTCGCAGGCGCCCGCGCGGGACCAGGCGCCGCTGGCTGCGCGGACCCACGCGCGCCCTCGCCGGCGTCACTCGATCACGACCTCGGCCACCGTCACCGTCGAGATGGCGACCATGAGCGCCCTCCCGACCGCGGACTCCGTCATCGTCGCGAGGTCGAGCCCGTCGAACCAGGCGTCGAGCTCGTGGACGAACCGCACCTCGGCGTGCGCGGCCCCCTCGGGCGGCGCGGCGAGCGCGACGTCGTCGAGGTCCACGAGCAGCCCGTTGGCGATGGGGCTCGTCCATACGAACGGCACGGCCTCGTCGCTCCCGGGCGCCCGCCACGTGCCCTCGAGGTGGAGCGCCTCCCCGAGGAGGTCGACGTCGTCGGGCAGGTCCCGGGTGTACTCGCTCGCCGCCGCGGCGACCCAGTGGAGGTAGCAGTAGCTCGCCGAGACGAAGTCGACCGTGCCGAGGTCGGTCTCGCCGGGCGTCGCGAGCGACTCGGTCATCGGCGCCTCCGTGATCGAGGGGTCGATGTCGCCGCCGTGCCCCGCGCGCGCGACGCCGCCGCCGAAGAGCTCCCCGAGGAGCCCCGCGGCGCCCGCGGTCGTGGTGCCGCCCGCGGCGCTGCGCGCGCACTCCGCGAGCGACGCGGAGTAGCTGACGAGCCAGCCGCGCGTCACGCGCACCTCGTAGCCGAGGTCGTTCGTGACCACGAAGCCGAGCCCGTCGTCTCCGGGGACCGCCGCGCCCCAGGCCCAGTCCGTGACGTAGCGCGCCGAGCTGAGGACGTAGCCCGCGCCTGCGTCCTCGCCCGTCGAGACGCCCGCGGCGTCGCCCGCGCCACCGCCGGCGCCCGGGCACCCGGTCACGAGGACGACGCCGCCGATGAGCGCGGCGAGCCGGCGAGCGGCTCGGCTCACTGCCCCCCTCCCGGCGGACCCCCGCCGCCCGGCGGTCCGCCACCGCCGCCGCCGATGGTGTTCGCGGTCGGCGTGCCCCGGTAGCAGCCCATGAAGTAGGGGAAGGTGTCGGTCGCGAAGTAGGCGTAGCTGCCGTCGGGGAGCGTCATGCCGTTGCACTCGTCGAGGTCCGTGCCGCCGACGTAGCTGTGGGCATCCCACGCCGCCGTGATGTTGGCGCCGTAGGTGTCCTCGACCTGCTCCCAGCCGCTGTGGACCTCGCGGACCGAGACGCACTCGGGATCGTCGCAGATCCACGGGGCGAGGATCGGGTACCCGTCGAAGGCGTAGCCCAGGACGAGGTAGGGGGTGCCGTCGAGCCCCTCGAGGAGGCAGTCCGGGCGCGCGTGGAAGTGGTAGACGCCGCCCGGCGCCGTGTGCCCGTCGCAGTAGTCGAGGATCCCGTCGAGGTACGGGTCGCGCGAGCCGTCGCGCGGCGCCTCGGTCGGCCCGAAGATCGGCAGCCCATCCATCGCCACGCCCGACGGCCCGACGAGCGGGACCGCCGAGGGCGCCGCGGCGGGCGCCGGCGCGCGCGGGAAGCGCCACGCCCAGTCCTGCTCGGTGAGGGCGTTGGGCGTCACCTGCAGGAACTGGAAGTCCGGGATCCCGTTGCTCTCGACGACGACCTCCGTGGCCGTGCAGTACGCGCTCAGCGTGGGCGCCGGGTAGCTCGTCCCGGCGACCGCGCCGGTGAGCGCGAAGTCGTCGGCCTGCGGACAGGCGCTCGCGCCGCTGTCGCCGGTGTCGTCGCCGGCGCCCGTCGTCGCGTCGCCGCCGGCGACGGAGGTCCCGCCGCCGCCCGCGTCCGTGTCCGTGCCCGCGTTCGAGTCGGGCGCGGTCGTCGCGCCGCCGGTGTCGCCGACCGCCGCGTCCCCGTCTTCGTACGCGCCGAACGACGCGTCGTCGCACCCGCCCACGAAGGCCCCGACGGCGGCGAGCCCGAGCGCGAGCCCCGTGGTCCTGAGCGCCCATCCGGCGCCACGCGTCGTCGTCCTGACCGTCCCTGCGCTTTCGCCATGCGTCATGCCGTTCTCCGGTCTCGAGGGGGCGGCGCCCGGCGCGCCGCGGGCCCCGAGAGACCAAGAAGCGTGCCACCGCCCCGCGCCACGGCGAGAGGCCGGCGAGCGCGCGTCTCGCCCGCCCCCGGACGCCGCGACATGTCCCGGACATCACGCGCGTTCCGGTGTGAGTTGTCCGGCCCTCGCGCGTTCGGCGCCGCGCGCGAAGCGGGTCCGCGGCGCGTTGGCGGGTGGCACGGTGACTGCAACCGACGGATGACGCCCGCTCGCGCGGGCGCGTCACTTGCGCCGTACCTCGCGGCGCAGCTAGACCGGGGAGACCATGCTCGCGCCCCAGCCCTCGCCCGCCCCCCGCCCCCGCCTCGCCCCCGCGTCGGCTCTCGTCGTCCTCGTCGCGCTCGCGGCGCTCGCCGCCCCATCCTGCGGCGGAGACGCCCTCACCGCGACCTGCACGCCGGGCTGCGGCGATCACGGCCACTGCGTCGAGGCTCCCGGCGCCGACCGCTGCGCGTGCGACCCCGGCTTCACGGGCGCGACCTGCGAGGTCGTCGCCGGCCCGTGCACGCCGAGCCCGTGCGAGCACGGCGCGGCCTGCGCGGTCGACGGCGCGGTCGCGGTCTGCGACTGCCCGCCCGGGTGGGCTGGCGCGACCTGCGCGGTGGCCGACCCCTGCTCGCCCAACCCCTGCATGCACGGCGGCACCTGCGCCGCGGGCGAGGACGGGCTCGCGAGCTGCACGTGCGCCGCCGGCTGGGACGGGATCGCCTGCGCGGAGCTCGCGCCGTGCACGCCGAACCCCTGCGAGAACGGCGGGACCTGCAGCGACGCCGGGGGGGCCCCGTCGTGCGCGTGCCTGGCCGGCTGGAAGGGCGACACCTGCGGAACGGCCGATCCCTGCGCCGGCGAGCCCTGCGACAACGGCGGGATCTGCAGCGACGACGGCGGCGCCGCCCACTGCGCGTGCCCCCCGGGGTGGGCGGGGCCGACCTGCGCCGCCGACGATCCCTGCCTCCCGAACCCCTGCCAGCACGGCGGTACCTGCGACAACGGCACCGGCGCCGCCGTCTGCGCGTGCACCACCGGGTGGCGCGGCGCGACGTGCGGCGACGCCGATCCCTGCTCGCCGAATCCCTGCGAGAACGACGGTGGATGCAGCGTCGTCGGGGGGGCGATCGCCTGCGCGTGCGCCGACGGCTGGCTCGGGCCGCGCTGCGCCGACCCGGATCCCTGTGTGCCGAACCCGTGCCTCCACGGCGGCGCCTGCGCCAACGACGGCGGCGCCGCGGCCTGCAGCTGCGCGTCCGGCTGGATGGGGCCCCAATGCGACGAGGCCGACCCCTGTGAGCCCGATCCGTGCGAGAACGACGGCGTCTGCAGCCTCGTCGGTGGCGCGCCGCGCTGCGATTGCGTCACGGGCTGGCTCGGGCCGACCTGCGCGGACGACGATCCCTGCCTCCCGAACCCGTGCGCCAACGGGGGCACCTGCGCCGCCGACGCCGGCGGCGTGACGAGCTGCGCCTGCACCCCGGCGTGGACCGGGCCGGACTGCACGGAGCTGCGCGGCGGCGGCAGCTGCGACGGCGGCTGCGACGACGGCAACTTCTGCACCGACGACGCCTGCGACACCGCCACGAACACCTGCACGCACGTGCCGAGCGCCGCGATCTGCGCGCCTCCCGTCACGATCACCAACTTCACGGGCCTCGCGGGGGAGGTCGCCTTCGACGGTGTCGGCGCCATCGCGAGCGACGCCCTCTCGCTGAACGGCGGCACCGGACAGACCGCCCGCGCGCGGCTCCTCCAGCCGCTCGCGGCCGGCGACGACTTCGTGGTCACCTTCGGGTTCCAGTTCTCGAGCGCGTCGACGGCCGGCGGCGACGGCATGAGCCTCGTCCTCGAGGGCTCCGCCTCGGCGCCGCTCCACGGCCTCATGGGGGGCGACGACGCCGTCGCCCTCGCGATCCGCAGCGGGACCAGCGGCGCCGACGGCGGCGGATCCGCGCTCGTGAGGCTCAGCGCCGGCGGCAGCGTCCGAGGCGTGTACGACGCGAGCGGAGACGTCACGGGCGGCGACTTCTCGAACGCGGGGCCGCACGTCGTCGAGCTCCGGGTCGTCGGGGGGATGGCGACGGTCGCGCTCGACGACGAGGTGGTGATCGGGCCTGTCACGCTCGACGCCGCCGCCGCCGGCGCCGTCGACGGGAGCGGTCGCACCTGGGCGGCCTTCGTCGGCGTCACCGGCGCGAACGCGGAGACCCACGCCGTCCGCTCCTTCTCCTGGACAGCGCTCTGCGACACGGGCGTGACCTGCGCCACGACGCCCACCGACTACTGCGACGCGGACGTCGTGTGCGGCTACGCGAGCGCGAGCGCGAAGACCTGCGCTCAGCTCGGCTGGAGCGACGGGGCGACCTGGGGCAGCGCGAGCGTCTGCGCGCGCTCCGCCCCCGGCGCGAGCTGCAGCGGCGCCGTCTCGTGGAGCGCCGCCGTGGCGTTCTGCGAGGCCGCCGGCGCCCGCCTCTGCTCGGTCGAGGAGCTCCGCGCGGACGAGGCGCGCGACAGCGGCTGCGCCTACGACGACGCGCGGGTCTGGTCGTCGACCGCCTGCGGCGCGATGGCGCGCACGACGCTCGCCGGCGCGACGACCGGCGTCGGCAACGTCGCGGAGGCGTGCACCGGCGAGGGCGAGGCGACGACGGCCGTCGCGCGCTGCTGCGCCGACACGTCGCCCTTCGCGCGCGGGGTGCCGTCGTGCGACGCCGCCGGCTGCATCGAGGCGTGCGCGCCGGACGGCTGCTCCGGAGATCCGGGCGGTGAGCCCGTGAGCTGCGTCGTGGAGGGCGACTGCGCAGGCGCGTGCGGTCCCGACGCCATGGGCTGCACCTGCATCACCACGCCGCAGCAGACCAAGGTCTGCGCGCCGACGTGCGACACGGCCACGGATTGCCCACCGGGTGGCCCGTCGGGCGGGTGGGCGTGCACCCCGATGCACTTCTGCGTCCCGGCGGGCGGCGGCCCGGGCGGGCCAGGCGGGCCGGGCGGCGGTGGTCCGGGCGGCGGCGGCTGAGGGCGCGCGCTACTGCGGCGGGATCCCGGCGCAGTCCTCGAAGGCGTCGTTGCAGTGCTCGGCGCGGCAGGCCGCGCAGGCGGGGCTCGACGGCGTGATGCAGTCGCCGGCGCAGTTCACGACGGTGCACTGGACGATCTGCGAGAAGCACGCGGTGCAGCCCTCGGACGTGCCGAGCGCGTTCGCGAGGCAGGTGTCGCAGGTCTCGCCGGGGGCGAGACACGAGAAGACGCAGCCACCGACGGCGCTCGCGGGGTCGCCGCCGGCGAGGGCGGCCTGATCGGCGCTGTTCGCGCAGGCGCCGCCGCCGGCGACGTCGCTCGGCTCCGCCGTGTCCGCGGGCGCAGCGGTGTCCGCGGGCGTGGCGGTGTCCGCGGGCGTGGCGGTGTCGGCCACCGCGGTGTCCCGCGGCGCGGCCGTGTCCTCGACGCCGACGTCGCTCTCATCGGTGTCCGCGAGGGTGCTGTCGCCAGTCGCGCCCGTGTCGGCCGCGCTGGCGGTGTCGGTCCCGCCGACGGCGTCGGCGACGACGTCGTTGGCCGGGGTCGCGTCGGAGGCGCCGCCCCCGCTGGAGGAGTCGCAGGCGGAGAGGGCGAGGAGGGCGCCGAGAGCGGCGACCGCGAGCGCGCGAAGGGACATCAGAGGGTCTCCAGGAAGGCGATGAGCGCGGCCTTCTCCCCGGGTGAGAAGCGCTCGCAGAGGTCGAGGTGGCCGCCGTCGCCGTAGCCGGCGGCGGTGACGGTGGGGCGCGCGGTCGTGACGCAGAAGAGGCCGTCGAGGCCGTCGACGGCGCCATCGTGGAGGAGCCGCGGCTGCGCCCAGAGGCCGACGAGGCGCGGGGACTTCACGCCGCGGGTGAGCTGGCCGCCGCCGCCCGCGTCGAGGCCGCAGCAGGGGACGCCGTCGCCGTCGGGGTCCATGAAGCGGGCGAGGGCGTCGTCGGTGCCGATCTCGTCGAAGCCGTAGGCGCGCGTGGAGCCGCCGCGCGGGCCCCCGTGGCAGCCGAGGCAGCCGCTGTCGACGAAGAGGGCCTTGCCGCGCTCGACCTCGGCCTGGTCGGCCGGCGCGGGGGGCGTCGGCCGCCGCAGCGAGCGGACGAACGCCACGAGCGGCGCCTGGCGCTCGGGCGGCCACGCCTCGCGGTCGCCGAACCAGGTCACGAAGAAGTCGACGAACTCGGCGACGCCGGCGCTCCCGCCGGCCCAACCGAGCATCGCGTGGGGCATGCCGTGCGCGGCCAGCTCCTCGTCGGTCGCGATCTCCCAGAGCGCCATGATGCGGGTCGGGATGTCGACGCCGTCGTCCGGCTGGAGGGGGGCCATGAAGGTGTCGAGGGTGCCGGGGCGCCAGCCGGCCTGCGCGCGCTCGACGTCCGGATCGGTGGCGCCGGGCGGCGTGACGCCCGCCTGCAGGATGGGGACGAGGGCGGCGAGGAGGCGCTGCCGCGTGTCGTCACCGAGCTCGTCGAGCACGGGCTGGACCTCGGCGACGGCCTCGGGCGCGTGCGCGCTCGCGGGCTCGCCGGTGAGGAGGCGCGGGAGGAGCGAGAGCGTGAGGAGCTGCCGCCCGTAGTCGAAGCGGGTGTTCGGGGCGCCAACGGCGTAGCGGCCGTCGGGGAGCTGCGCGAAGTGGCAGCCGGCGCAGGTCATGGCGGCGATCGGGGCCGGCTCGCCGCCGGGCCTGGCGGCGTCGTAGCTCGGGGCCCAGCCGAGCGGCAGGCCGTCGTGGTAGGGGTCCGGGATCTGACCGACGCCGCTCCAGCCGTGCCCGACGCTGGCCGGGAGCTCGCGGCCGAGCATCTCGAGGAGCACCTGCGGCGGCCCGGCGCCGCGGAAGGTGCCGTAGAAGAACATCCACTTACCGCAGAGGAGGGTGGTCTCGCGGTCGCGCTCACCGGCGTCCCAGCGATCGCAGGCGCCGAAGATGGCGCCGCGCTCGAGGACGGCGTCGAGGTCGGCGCTCACGTTGGTGAGACCGCCGTCGTCGAGGCCCGGGGGGGCGGCGAGGGCGGCGAGCTCGGCGTCGAGATCGCGCGTCGCGTCCGCGTCGCCGGCGCACGCGCTCCCCACCGCGAGCGCGAGGGCGGCAGCGAGCAGGCGGGGGCGGGGGAGGGGCGTCATGCGGAGGTCCTCGCGGAGTGGTGGTGACGGCGCTGAGCGCGTACCCGTAGCGAGAAATGCCCGCGGGTTCAATTGCGAAGACGCGGCGGGCGCCGAGGTGGGAACGGCCTTGGCGCGGGCGCCGGCCCGTGCGATGACGGGGCGGCACGCGGCGCGCGGTGGGTGCGTTGCGCGGGAGAGCGAGGCGAGATGCGGGTGAGCGGCGGGCGACCCAGCGAGGAGCAGCGCTGATGGCGCGCGCGCCGTCGCGCGAGCGGCTCCTCCGGAACGTCATGGCGGGGACGACCACCGCGGTGGTCATCATCCCGCAGGGCATGGCGTACGCCCTGGTCGCCGGGCTCGAGCCGATCCACGGGCTCTACGCCTCGCTCCTGCCGCTGGTCGTCTACGCCCTCATCGGCCGCTCGCGCGAGCTCGCGGTCGGCCCGGGCGCCCTCGACACGCTCCTCGTCGGCGCGACGCTCGCGACGCTCGGCTTCGTGAACGACGCGAACTACGCGAGCTACGCGGCGCTCCTCGCGATCGAGGTCGCCTGCATCCAGCTCTTCCTCGGCGTCCTGCGCGCCGGCTTCCTCGTGAACTTCCTGTCGAGCCCGGTGCTCAGCGGCTTCACGTCGGCGGCGGCCATCACCATCGCGCTCTCACAGGTCGGTAACCTCGTCGGCTTCAGGCTCGAGCCGAGCCCCCACGCGCACGAGCTCGTCGCGCGCATCGTCGCGCACGTCGACGCCGTCGACCCGGTGACGGCGGCCGTGGGCGCGGTGTCCATCGCGCTGCTCGTCCTCGGGAAGAAGCGGATCCCGCGCGCTCCCTACGCGCTCGGCGTGGTGGTGCTCGCGACGGCCGCCTCGGCGCTCCTCGGGCTCGAGGAGCGCGGCGTGACGGTCATCGGCGCCATCCCGGCGGGGCTCCCGGCGTTCGAGGCGCCGGCGCTCGACGCGGACACCCTCCTCGCGCTCCTCCCGACCGCCGTGACCATCGCGTTCGTGGGCTACCTGACGATGATCTCCATCGCCAAGACCTTCGCCGACCGGAACCGCTACGACGTCGACGCGAACCGTGAGCTCGTCGCCGCCGGCGGCGCGAACCTCGTGGCTGGGCTCACGCAGGGCTTCCCGGTGAGCGCGAGCTTCTCGCGGTCGGCGGTGCACGCGTCGGCGGGGTCGACCTCCCCGTTCACGCTGCTCGTGACCGCGGGTTGGGTGGCGCTCACGCTGCTCTTCCTGACCGGGCTCCTCGAGCCGCTCCCGAAGGCGACGCTCGCGGCGATCATCATCACGGCGGTGTCGGGGCTCATCGACGTGGCGGCGGTGCGGCGGCTCGCGGTGGTGCGACGCCCCGACATGTGGCTCCTGGTGCTCACCTTCGTCGCCACGCTGGCCGTCGGCATCGAGCCGGGCATCGGCATCGGCGTCGGGGCGTCCCTCGCGCTCTTCGTCTTCGAGACGACGCGCCCGCACACGGCGGTCCTCGGGCGCCTCGGCGACACGGCGGACTTCCGGAACGTGAAGAACCACCCGGAGGCGACGACCTACCCGGGCCTCGTCATCATCCGCATCGACGCGCAGTTCTACTTCGGCAACGTGACGTTCCTGAAGGCGCTCCTGAAGCGGCTCGAGCGCGAGGCGGAGGCGCCGCTCCGCGCGGTGCTGCTCGAGGCGTGCTCGCTGACGCAGCTCGACAGCAGCGCCGCGAGCGCGCTCCTCGCCATCGTGGAGGACTACGAGGCGCGCGGGATCCGCTTCATGGTCGCGAGCGCCAAGGTGCCGGTGCTCCGGGTGATGAAGGCGTCGGGCCTCTGGGACCGGCTCGGCGAGGAGCGCTTCTACATGAACGTCGACGACGCCGTCCGCGACTGGCGCGGCGGCGCCTGAACAGGGCTCCATCCGTTCATCCGCATACGCGGATGGACCGCCGCCGGCGCGTCACCAATCTCCGAGGTCGGAGTCGCCCCGCGCCTCGGCGAGGGCGTCGTCGCCGGCGCCCCACCACGCGCCGTCGGCGTCGCGGCCGATGATGGACTCCTCCTCGGTCACGACGAGGGCCCCGCGCGCGTCGAGGTCGGCGACGCGGTAGCCGGGCTTCTCGAGGACGAGCTCGGCGCCGTCCCAGCGGAGGAGCCCCTGGTGGTGGCCGCCGACCCAGACGACGCCGTCGTGCTTCGCGACGGCCTGGAGCGCGACGCCCTCGCCGGGGCCGCGCGCCGCGAGGCGGAGCCCGTCGCGGTCGCCGACGAGGAAGGCGCCCTCCTGGCCGACGGCGTAGACCTCGCCGGGGGAGGCGGCGAAGACGCAGGTGAGATCGTGCTGGACGTCGGTCGGCACCCGCCGCCAGCCGCCCGCGTCGCGGACGGCCACGGCGCCGCGGCGGCCGGCGGCCCAGAGGAGGTCGCCGGCGGCGTGGAGCGAGACGATGGCGAAGTCGGGGCCGGGGATCTCGCGCCAGTCGTCGCCGTCCCAGTGGAAGAGGGCGGGGCGGTCGTCCTCGGCGTCGCCCCAGGTCCAGACGTCGTCGGCGGCGCGCCCGTGGACGCCGAAGAGCGTGCAGTCGATGGGGTGCTCGACCCAGTCGTCGTCCTCGTCGTCGTCGCCGTGGGCGAGGAGGTGGTGGACGACGCCGTCGGAGTCGGACACGAAGACCTCGCCGCTCGGCGCGCGCCAGAGGCCGGTGAGCCAGCTCTGCGTGCCGAAGAGGTCCTGCGTCAGGACCTCGCCGTCGTCGTCGTCGTCCGGGAGGTTCCTCATGACCCAGCACTCGCTCTCGAACAGGCGGAAGCCGGCCACCTCGTCGTAGCGCTGGGCGAGGAAGTGGCAGTCCTCGTAGGAGGGGCCGCTGCCGGCGTAGTAGCTCGTTCGGAACCTCATGGCGCGCCTCGCGTCGTGGTCGTGTGCTCGTCGGAGCTCGAAGGTGCCCGAGCAGGCGCCGGGGTCAAGGGGCGCTGGCCGATGGGCGCGAGATCTGGCATCACGGGCGCCCTGAGGAGGTGTTCGCATGGGCGGGATCGTGGATCCGTTCTCACCGCTGGTCTTCCGGAACGGGGTCGAGGCGCCGAACAGGCTGGTCCTGGCGGCGATGACGAACCAGCAGAGCCACGCCGACGGGACGCTCTCCGACGTCGAGCGCGACTGGCTCGTGCGGCGCGCGGCGGGCGGCTTCGGCGTCGTGACGACGTGCGCGAGCCACGTCACGAAGGATGGGCAGGGGTGGCCGGGCGAGCTCGCGTGCTTCGACGCGGCGCACGTGCCGGGGCTCGCGCGGCTCGCGCGGGACATCGCCGCCCACGGAGCGCTCGGGCTCGTGCAGGTCTTCCACGGCGGCCTCCGGGCGGACCCGACGGCGAGTGGCGCCGCCCCGTGGACCGCGAAGGTCGGGCCCGACGTGCCCGGCGTCGAGCCGGGGACGCGCGAGGCGACCGGGGCCGACATCACGCGGGTCATCGAGGCGTTCGCGGCGGCGGCGGCGCGCTGCGAGCAGGCGGGCTTCGGCGGCGTCGAGCTCCACGGCGCGCACGGCTACCTCCTGACGCAGTTCCTGTCGCGGTTCAACACGCGGGACGACGGCTGGGGCGGGGACCTCGAGGGGCGCGCGCGCCTCGTGCGCGAGGTCACGCGGGCCGTGCGCGCGGCGGTGTCGGCGGGGTTCGTCGTGGGTGTGCGGCTCTCGCCCGAGGACTTCGGGAACGCCGCCGGTCTCGACCTCGACGAGAGCGTGCAGGTCGCGCGCTGGCTCGTCGAGGACGGTGTCGACTTCGTGCACCTCTCGCTCTGGGACGTCCACCGCAACACGACGAAGCGCCCGCAGGAACACGCCGTCGAGGTGTTCCGGGCGGCGCTGCCGCCGGAGGTCCCGATCCTCGTCGCCGGCAAGGTGTGGACGAGGGCGGACGTGGACGCGATGCTCGCGAAGGGCGCGGCCGGTGTGGCGGTGGCGCGGGCGGCCATCGGCAACCCGGACCTGCCGGCGCTCGTGCGCGAGGGGGCCGAGCCGGAGCGGCCGCCGTTCGCGCCGGCCGACCTCGAGGCGAAGGCCGTGAGCGCGCCGTTCGTGCAGTACCTGCGGCGATGGAAGGGGTTCATCGCGGACTAGCCCTAGTGCGCTACAGGCTCCTTGGCGCGCGCCGGGCTCGATGGTGGTCCGCACGCATCATGCGCGTTATCCTCCGGCGTCTCGCTCGAGGAGCTCGAATGGATCGCGCGTCACGCCGCATCGCAACTGCGAAGAACGGCGCTCCGGAAGTCGTCGGTACCGCGAGGAGTGCGGCTGACGGCCATCTCGCGACCGCGAACGTCGACGCCCCGCCTGGGCCCGTGCAGATGATGCAGGCCGCGGGCGGGAACGTCGCGACGTGGGAGGCCACGCGCGGCGGGGCGTTCGGCGGGAGCGGGCCGGTGCAGATGTCGCGCCCGGAGCTCGAGCAGAACGCCATCCAGACGGGCCCTCACGAGGGGCGCGATCCGGAGGAGGTCAACGGCCGCCTCCCGTATACGGAGGATCGTCAGGGGTGGGACCACGCCCGGATCCTGGCCCACCTGACGCAGATCGACAGCGACCCGCTCACGGTCGTCGACGACATGCGCTGCTCGGCGGCGGCCATGCTGGGCGCGCAGATCCCCGGCGGCCCGGCCCGCGTCGCGGCGGTCGCGGAGCGGACGCTGGCCCGGATGACCGAGCAGGTGGGCCGGAGCGAGGGAGGGCGCGGCACGCGGCTCCGGCAGATGCGCGATCTCCTGCCGATCATGCGGTCGATGGCGGGTCTCATCGCGACCGGCAACGGCCGCTACGAGAACCTGCGTCACCTGGCCTGCGCGATGTACCTCGTCTCGGAGACGACGGACGCGGGCGACGGCCTCGGACCGGAGGAGCGCGCGAGCATGGCGGAGCTCACCCCCGAGGAGGATCGCCTCGTCTCGGAGGAGCGGCGTGGCTGGGGCGCAGCGGAGGCGCTCTTCGCGGAGCTGCGCCGGACCGTCGGGCAGGTCGCGCTCGTCGGCATCTCGACGAACGGCGACGCGCCGGGCGCCAGGATCAACCACAACATCACGGTCGGCTTCGACGGCGCCGACATCTACGTCTACGACCCGTGGCCGCGGGCGGGTGACCAGCTCATGCGCCTCGGGAGCGCCGAGCGGCAGATCCGCGTCTACTTCGAGCAGGATGGGCGCCCCCTCAACTGGACGCTCGAGCGCTTCGTCCCCGCGGCGCGCGCGCCAGGGGGACGCCCCGCGCGATAGGGAGCGGTGGCCCACGTCGTGGCGTTGCGCCGATTGGACGGCCTCGCCTCGCCTCGCGTTCGGTGCTCGACCTCGTTTCGCGACGCGGGGTGACCATCGCTTCTCGATGCCGCGAGAGCCTCTACCGAGTCGACGCCCACATCGACTGGCGACGCGCGATTACGCGGCACCGGGCGCGTACTTCGTGACGTTCTGCATCGAAGGCAAGGTGTGTCTCCTCGGGCGTGTGGTGGCGGGGAGGTTCGAGTCGTCGGGGGCGGGCGACGTGGTGGCCGAGGTGTGGGAGTCGTTGCCGTCGCGCTTCTCGGGACTCGCCTGCGACACGCTCGGGGTGATGCCGAATCATGTCCACGCGATCATGAGGCTCGACGTCTCGCTCGGGCTCGACGACGACGCGCTGAGAGGCCCGGAGGAGGCTCGGAGGGCGACGCTCGGAGAGATCGTGGGTGCCTGGAAGTCACTCACGACGTTGGCTTACGGGAAGGGAGTGAGGGAAGCCGGCTGGCCTCCGTTTCGGGGCCGACTCTGGCAGAGGAGCTACTTCGATCACGTCATTCGGGACGAGGCGTCTTTCGCGGCCATCCGGGCGTACATCCAGACCAACCCCGCGAGGTGGGGGCGGGACCCCGAGAACCCGGCGCGAGGCAGCGAGAGGGACCCGTGGTAGGCGGCGCAAGGGAGGTCGCCACCGAGGCGCGTGACCGATCGACCGCGGTTCGTCGTGAACGCGGGCGGCCACAAGGGCCGCCCCTACGCCAATCGAGGGCGCAGCGAGAGACCCACGTCGTAGGGGCGGCCCTCGTGGCCGCCCGTGGGCGCCACGCGAGCCGAACGTCGTAGGGGCGGCCCTCGTGGCCGCCCGTGGGCGCCACGCGAGCCGAACGTCGTAGGGGCGGCCCTCGTGGCCGCCCGCCTGCATGCGTCCCTACGTCGCCGGGACGGCGAGCGCGCAGGCGATGTGGAGCTCGTCCCGGAGCCAGGCGCCCGCGGGACCTGGCGGCGCCTCGACCCGGGTGATCGACGAGAGCGGGACGAGCCTCAGCACGCCCCCCCAGCTCGCGGGCGTCACCTCGACGAGCCTGCCGGCGTCGAGATCCTCGGCCGCCAGGTGCTCCGGGAGCGTGCCCCAGCCGAGGCCGGCGACGATCAGCGCCCGCTTCGTCGCGAGGTCCGCGACGCGCCAGGTGCAGCGGCTGAGCACGTTGACGCTCGTCCCGCGCGTCGCCTCGGACGGGTCGGTCAGCACGATCTGCACGGCGTCTGCGAACTCGGCGTCCGCCACCACCCCGCCCACCACCGCCTCCGCGAGCGCCGCGCCCGCCGCCGCGACCGGCCGGAGCCGCACCTGCGCGAGCGGCTCCACGGCCAGCGCGCCGCCGCTCACGCCGAAGCCCGCCGACACCCCGAGCCTCGCCGTCCCGTCGAGGACGCGCGCCGCGACGCCGCCGAGCGCCTCCGTGTAGACCCGCAGCGTCACCCCCGGCCAGCGCGCGCGGAACGCCGTCGCGACCGTCGTCAGCGCCGCGAGCGGCAACATCGGGTCGACCGCCAGGGTCACCTCGGGCTCCACGCCGCCCGCCAGCGCCTGCGCCCGCCCGCGCAGCCGGGCCACCCGCTCGAGGACCCCGCGCGCCTCGGCGAGGACCGCGCGCCCGGCTTCCGTCAGGCCCGGCGTGCGCGTCGAGCGGTCGAAGAGCGCGACGCCCAGGCTCTCCTCGAGCTGGCCCACGGCGTAGCTCACGCCGCTCTGCGCCCGCCGGAGCGCTCGGCCTGCCGCCGAGAAGCTCCCCGTGTCCGCCACCGCCACGAGCACCGTCAGCTGGTCCAGCGTCATCGTCTCGATCATGGCGACATCCTATCGCAATATTCGATGGATTGAATCGAAACATCATGGCTTCCGCGTATGGGTCGGCGACCGTAGGGTTGGCGACATCACGAACGAGCGAACGAGCTCAGACGAAACCGCGAACCCAGGAGACCCCATGCTGCAGATCCGACGCGCCGACGACCGCGGTCACGCGGACCACGGCTGGCTCGACAGCCACCACACCTTCTCCTTCGCCGACTACCACGACCCGCGCCACATGGGCTTCGGCGCGCTCCGCGTCATCAACGACGACCGCGTGGCCCCTGGCCGCGGCTTCGGCGCCCACCCGCACCGCGACATGGAGATCATCAGCTACGTCCTCGACGGGCAGCTCGCGCACCGCGACTCGATGGGGAACGGCTCCGTCATCCGCCCTGGCGAGGTGCAGCTCATGAGCGCCGGCTCGGGTGTCGTCCACAGCGAGATGAACCCGTCGCGCGACGCGGCGGTCCACTTCCTCCAGATCTGGATCATCCCCCGCGAGCGCGGCACGACGCCGGGCTACGACCAGCGCGCCTTCCCGGTCGCGCCGGGCCTCCAGCTCGTCGCCTCGGGCGATCCCGCCGACGGCGTGCTCACCGTGAAGCAGGACGTGCGCGTCTTCCGCGCGGTCCTCGAGCCCGGCGAGTCCGCCGAGCACGTGGTGCCCACCGGTCGGCGCCTCTGGCTCCACGTCGCCCGCGGCGCCGTCACCGCCGCTGGGAGCGACCTCCGCGACGGCGACGGTCTCGCGACGGACGAGGCGGGGACCCTCGCCATCACCGCGACCGAGCCCGCCGAGCTCTTGCTCTTCGACCTCGCGTAGTCACGCTACCCCTGGGCGCGCTGCTCCGGCGGCGCGCCCGCTTCGCCCACACGGAGACATCATGAAGATCCTCGCCATCTCGGGCAGCCTGCGGAAGGCCTCCCACAACACCGCCGTCGTCGCCACCCTCGAGGAGCTCGCCCCCGACAGCGTGACCATCGAGCGCGCCGAGATCGGCGACCTCCCCCTCTACAACGACGACCTCGACGCCGACGCCGTCCCCGCCGTCGTCCGCCTGAAGGCGCAGATCCGCGACGCCGACGCCGTCATCATCGCCACCCCCGAGTACAACTACGGCGTCCCCGGCCCGCTCAAGAACGCCATCGACTGGGCCTCCCGCCCCGGCTACAAGTCCGTCTTCGCGTCGAAGCCGGTCGGGATCCTCGGCGCCTCGGGCAGCACCATCGGCACCGCGCGCGCCCACCAGCAGCTGAAGACCATCCTGCTCGGCATGCTCGCGCAGCCCTTCCCGTACCCGGAGGTGCTCGTCGCGCAGGCCCACGCCAAGATCGACAGCGGTGTCGTCACCGATCGGGGGACGCGCGACTTCCTCAGCAAGTTCCTCCACGCCTTCGTCGCGTGGGCCCCGAAGGTGCCGCCCGTCGCGTGGTGAGGGACCTCGCCGGCGCGCGCACGGCGCCTCCCGGCCGGGCCGTCGGCGACGTCACCGGCGACGTCGCGCCCGTCCACGGGGGGCGCCGATGGGCGCCGGCGGCCCGTTCGTGCGATGCTCCCGGCGATCGCCCAGCGCCGAGGAGCCTCTCATGCCGAAACCCGACGCGCCCCTTGACCTCCCGACCAGGGCCGACGCCGGGGAGCCCGATCCCGGCGTCATCATCGACCCCTCCCAGGACGGCGGGCGAGCGCAGGACCCGGCTCCCGCCTCGCGCCTCCCCGACGCGGCGGTCACGCCGCTCGTCCACTTCTACCGCGCGGAGATCGGCCGCGGCGACGTCTGGCGCCAGCGCATGGACGCCACGACCAACTGGGCCATCGGCACGACCGCCGCCCTCGTCTCGGTCGCGTTCAGCCGGCCCGACATCCCGCACGTCATCATCCCGCTCGGCGGCCTGATCGTGCTGCTGCTCCTCTGCATCGAGGGGCGCCGCTACCGCTTCTACGATGTCTGGCGCCAGCGTACGCGCCTCATCGAGGCACACTTCATCGTCCCTCAGCTCCGGGACCAGCGCCCGACCATCCCCGCGTGGCGCGAGCACCTCGCTGCCGACCTCCTGCGCCCCGCCTACAAGCTCTCCTTCATGCGCGCGACGGGCTCGCGTCTGCGCCGCAACTACATCTGGATCTTCCTCCTCCTCCTCCTCTGCTGGATCGCGCGCATCGCGGCCATCGTCAGCGAGGCCGGCGACGTGAAGGTCGTCTTCGCGGGCGCCCACATCTCGGCGCGCGACCTCTACGGTGGCATCGGCTACGGCCCGGTCCCGGGCTGGGCCATGCTCGGCCTCACCGGCGCGTTCTATGGGGGGCTCGGCCTCTGGATCTGGTGGTCCGGCCGCAGCCCAGATCCAGACGCCATGGTCTACGCCCGCGCCGGCAGCGAGGGGCCCTCGCCCTGGCTCTCGTGAACGCTCCGCCCTCGCCGGGCTCTCTCAGCAGCCGCCGCCCTTCTTCACCGCGCGCTGGACGGGCTTCACCGTCGGCATCGGCGCGTCCACCGGCGCCGCCGCGCCCGTGAACCGCGCGTGCAGCGCGGCGCGCATGCGATAGCTCGACAGCGCCTCGGGCGTCGCCTCGGTCGGCGGCGCGGGCGCGGTCAGGACGTCCTTCTGGAAGGCCGCGAGCCCTCCCTCGACGCGGTAGGCCGTCCCCGCGAAGCGCCCGGCGGCGGGCGGCACGGCGCCGGCGCCGTCGGCGTCGACGAGCACGAGCGGGCGCGTCGGGGGCAGGGTCGCGAGGAACGAGGCGCTGGCGTCGTCCGCGGGGAGGCACATCGCGCCCGGGACGCCGCCGCCCTTCGCGCACTCGGCGGGCGAGCGCAGGTCGACGACGTAGACGCCGTCGGGCTCGCTCGCGATCTGCCGCGCGAGGTCGACAGCGGAGAGCGAGGCGAGCTCCGGGGCCTTCGGCGCCGCTGGCTCCGGCTCCGGCACGGCGAGCGTGACGAGCGCGCCGACGGCGACCGCGCCGAGCGCGCCGAGCGTGCGGTTCCGGACGCGCGGCGGGTCGCTCGGGGCGTCGATGCCCTGCTTCGCCGAGACCTTGCGCTCGATCCACTCGGCGAGCACGAACGAGCCGACCGCCATGAGCGCCACGGCGAGGGCGAGCACGGCCCACGGGATCCCGAGCACGTCCGGGAAGACGAGCCGGCCCATGTCGCCCGCCTCGTAGAAGCCCTCGACGAGGGGGTAGACGAAGCCGAAGAGGAGCGAGCCCACCATGACGCCGCCGAGCGTGTAGAGCCCGTCGACGTGGCCCGACGCGGAGGCGACGACCGCCGTCCCCGGGCAATAGCCGCTGATGACGAAGCCGACGCCGAGGAGGAGCCCACCGACGAGCTGCGGCCACATGAAGGTCTCGGGGATCACGAGCTTCCCGACGTCCATGACGCCGAAGCCCGAGAGGAGGCCGATGCCCACGGCCGTCGTGGCGATGGCCGTGAACATCACCTTGAGGACGCGCATGTCGGTGCCGTGGAACTGCGCCACGAGCACGTTCGCGCGCCCGAAGCCGGCGCGCTCGAGCACGAAGCCGAAGCCGACGCCGAGGAGCGTGGCGAGCATCATCGCCACGGGGTAGTCGAACCCGCCGTTCTGGTAGATGGGCATCATCGCCACTGCCTCCGCGCGAACGGGGCCGCCACGTAGCCGCCCGCGAACACCGCCATCATGAAGACCCAGGAGCCGACGGCGAGCGCCGCGCCGCCCGTGAGCGCCTGGCCGGACGTGCAGCCGCGCGCCAGGCGGGCCGCGAAGCCCATCAGGACGCCGCCCGCGATGGCGAAGGCGATGCGCGTCGCCTTCGACGTCGTCGGGCCGCGGAGGAGCTCGCCGCGCTTGATGCGGCCCCCCGAGTAGGCGGCGAGGACGCCGCCGAGGAGCACGCCGATGACCTCGAAGATCATCCAGTCGTCGAGGGCGTTCGCGCCGTGCGCGACGTACTGTCCGAGGTAGGCGTTGTCCGCGACGGCGTCGGGGGCGACGACGGAGACGCCGGCGACCGCGAGCCGCGTCGCGGCCGAGGACGAGCCGAGCCCGAAGCCCATGAGGACGTAGGTGAGCAGGAGCACGAGCCCGAGCGCGATCCCCGCGACGTAGGGGTTCCAATCGGCCTTGTGGTAGGTGGGGTTCACGACCTTCGCCTCCTCCGGGCGCGCGGCCCGGGACACTCGACTCAGTGGAGAACGCCGACGACGTGGGCCTGGCCCGCGGCGACGAAGATGGCGCGCAGCGCGAGGCCGCCGATGAGCACGAGCGCTGGCGCGAAGAGCGTCATGCGCGTGTGCCGCTTGACCTCGAGCACGTTCAGGATGAGCGGGACGACGAGCCCGGCCATCACGACGAGCGACCAGAACGACGCGGTGTAGGCGCCGCCGAGGAAGCCGCTCGCGGCGGCCTGCGCGTTGGTGCCGCCGCTCGAGAGGCCGAGGAGGAGCATGGTCAGGAGGACGAGCTCGACCGCGATGGCCATGATGTCCCAGCGCACGAGGGCTGCGGTCTCGTCGGGGTCGAGGCGCGTGAGGAGCATGACGGCGGCGCCGGTCGAGATGCCCGACGTCAGGAAGAGCGGGCCCATGACGCCGCTGTTCCACGTGGGGCGAGCGGCCATCGTGCCGAGGAGGAGCCCGGTGTAGGCGCCGAGCCCGACCCCCGCGAGGAGGCTCAGCCACACGACGCCGCGGCGGTGGCGGTCACCGAAGGCCATGGCCCAGCGCAGGAGGCGCGCGAGGCGCAGGCGCGCGACGGGCTTCCAGGCGACGAGCGCGTCGCGGCGCTGCTCGTCGAGACCCGACAGGAAGAGCAGGACGAGCGCGGGGTAGACGAGGAGCAGGATCCACGAGCCCCAGCTCATCGGGGAGGTCGGCTGGAAGGTCGTGTAGAAGCGGTAGACGTGCTCCTTGTTCGCGAGATCGAGGAAGAGGAGCCCCATCCCGAGAGACAGCAGCACGATCGCGACGAGCGGCATCCACTGCGCGGCGCCCGAGGTCGGGCGGCGCTTGCGGGTGAGCTCGAGGGCCGCGAGGAGCACGAGGAGCCCGGCGACGACGCCGCCGAGGAAGAGGTAGCCCGGGATCTCCCAGCCCCACACGTGGAGGTGGGGGTCGATGCCCGGGTTCGCGCGGTTCGAGATGACTTCGACGACGTCATGGGGGTTCATGGATCCTCCACCGTCACTTCAGGAAGAAGACGTTGGGCTCGGTCCCCGCCTCGGGCTGCAGGACCTTGTACTCGCGCGTCCGGAGGAGCTTCGACACCTCGGAGGTCGGGTCGTTCAGGTCGCCGAAGGTCAAGGCCTTCGTGGGGCAGACGCTGACGCACGCCGGGTTGTCGCCGCGCTCGACGCGGTGGATGCAGAAGGTGCACTTGTCGACGTGCCCGTCCGGGTGGACGTAGCGGGCGTCGTAGGGGCACGAGGCGATGCAGGCCTTGCAGCCGGTGCACTTGTGCGGGTCGACGAGGACGACGCCGCCGTCGTGCACGAAGCTCGCGCCCGTGGGGCACACCTCGACGCACGGCGGGTTCGAGCAGTGCATGCAGCGCTCGCTCCGGATCTCCTGGGTCAGGTTCGGGAACTCGCCGTGGATCTCGCTCACGATCCAGTCGCGGCAGTAGCCCTCGGGGACGTCGTTCTCCGCCATGCACGCGAGCACGCACGCCGAGCAGCCGACGCAGCGCCGGGTGTCGACGGTCATCGCGTAGCGTTTGCCAGTGCTCATGCCGACACCTCACTCGCGGCGGCCCGCTCGAGGCGGACGAAGTTCACGTTGATCCCCGTGCCGCCCATCACCGGGTCGATCGCGACGCGCGTGACGAGCTGGGAGTCGTCCGCGCCGCGCGAGAACGCAAAGTGCAGCTCCTTCGAGGCGTGGCCGAAGCCGTGCACCATGTAGACGCAGTCCGGGCGGATCCCCTCCGTCGCGCGGACCTTGATGGGGCCGGCCTTGGCGCCGTCCTGGTTCACGACGACCACGTCGTCGCCGGTCTCGAAGCCGAGCTCGCGCGCGCGCTTCGCGTTGAGCCACACGACGTTCTCGCGCATCACGCGCCCGAGGAAGGGGTTGTTCGTGGTGCGCCCGAAGGTGTGCATCGGCGCGCGCCCCACGAGGAGGCGGAAGTGCCCGGCGGGCGCCGGCGCCGGCGGGGTGTACTGCGGGAGCGGCGGGAGACCGGCGTCCTCGAGCTGCTTCGAGAAGAGCTCGATCTTCCCGGATGGCGTCGCGAAGGTCGGCTCCAGGCCCTCCTCGATGAAGGTCGGCTCGCGCTTCGCGAGCAGCACGCCGCGCGCCTTGAGCTCGGTCAGGCTCGAGCCGATCTTCTTCAGCCGCGCGTCGAGGTAGGACTCGACGTCACCCTGGAGGTAGTCCGTGAGGCCGAGGCGCTTCCCGAGCTCCCAGGCGATCCACGAGCCCGGCTTCGAGTCGTGGAGCGGCGGGACGACCGGCTGCCGGATGGCCACGTAGCCGCGCTTCCACGGCGGCGCGTGGAGGTCGTCGAAGCGCTCGAGGTAGGTCGCCTCGGGCAGCACGACGTCGGCCCAGCCGGTGATCTCGGCCGGCAGGACGTCGATGGCGACCACGAAGTCGAGCGCCTCGAGGGCCTTCACGGTCTTCTCGGGCTCGGGGAGCGCCTGCAGGAGGTTCGTCCCGTAGACGATCCACGCCTTGATCGGGTAGGCGACGTTGGCGCCGGGGATGCTCGCGTCGCGGAGGCCGTGCGCGAGCGCCTCGCCGAGGAAGGGCACCGGGCGGTCGAGCGGCGCGTCCGGCGGCTCCTTGAAGTGGTGCTCGATCTTCTTGGAGGCGGGCACCTTGGGGACGGCGTAGCTCGTCGGGAGGAAGAAGCCGCCCTTCCTGCCCCAGCTGCCGAGGAGCGCGTTCAGGATGGCGACGGAGCGGCCGCGCTGGGTGTCGTCGCCGTACCAGTTCGAGCGGCGCCCAGGGTGGACGAGCGAGGCCGGGCGCGCGCCGGCGATGAAGCGCGCGGTCTCGACGATGAGCTCGGGCGCGATGCCCGTCTCGACCGACGCCCACTCGGGGGTCTTGTCGGCGACGTGCTTCTCGAGCTCCTCGAAGCCGACGGCGTACTTCGCGACGTAGTCGCGGTCGTACAGGCGCTCCTTCACGATGACGTGCATCCAGGCGAGCAGGAGCGCGATGTCCGTGCCGGGGCGGATCGGGAGCCAGTAGCGCGCCTTGCCGGCTGCCGTCGAGAAGCGCGGGTCCACGACGACGAGCTCGGCGCCGGCGCCGATGGCGTCCGCGAGCTCCTGGACCTGCGTGTTGTGCATGTTCTCGCCGAGGTGGCTGCCGATGAGCGTGAGGACGCGCGTGTTCTCGATGTCGAGCACCTCGGGAGAGCCGACGGCGCTGCCGTAGGTGAGCTCGAACGCCTTCTCGCGCGACCCGCGGCACTGCGCGTAGGACGGCGCGCCGACGTTGTCGCTCCCGTAGGCCTGGACGAGCGCCTTGATCCACGACGCGCCGTAGCCGTGGTTGAAGAGGGCCACCGACTCGGGGCCGTGCTTCGCCGCGACCTCCTTCAGCTTGGCCGCGATGTGGTCGAGGGCCTCGTCCCAGCTCACCTCCTCGAAGACCTGCTTCCCGCGGGCTTCCTTGCGGATGAGCGGGCGCTTCAGCCGGTCGGGATCGTAGAGGAGGCCGGTGCCGCCGGTGCCGCGCGGGCAGAGGCGGCCGCGGGAGAGCGGGTGCGCCGGGTTTCCCACGATCTTGGTGATCCGCCCGTCCTTCTTGTGCGCGAGGACGCCGCACTTCCAGAAGCAGATCTCGCAGAAGGTCGGGATGACCTCGTCCCCGTCGGTGCCTGGGTCCGGGACGTAGTCGTTCGACGCCAGGAGGCGCGAGCCCAGCCCGACGCCCACGGCGGTCGCGCCCGCCGAGGCGCCTACGATCTTGATGAATGTACGCCGGCCGATCGCCATTGAGCCCTCCAGGGTCCAGCGTCGCCCTGGGGGGTTGGCAAGCGATGTGCCAGTCGACAACTGCCCTTGTGATCAATGGAATACGGTGACGAGGCCGACGCGAGCAGGGCAACCTGACACTCAGTGTATAGTGTCAAAAGGCCCAGATGCGGTCAGCGAGCGTCCATCCACGACCAGATACCGCCCCGACACCCTGGGGCGTCCCCGCGGCGCAGCCGCTCGACAGCGGCTCGGAGATCCGCCCAGAGCGGCGCCGTAGGCTCGTGACACGCGAGACAGGCGCCGACGCGGAGGACCCGTCGCTGCTCCTCGGCGTCGAGGCTCCTCGCCCCCACGTGGGTGCTCTCCCCCGGCGTGGCCGCGAAGAGCGTCGTCCAGCGATCCGTCGCGGCGGCCTGGGAGGCCGGTCCGGGGTCTGTTGAGTGAAAAGACACACCCTCGGGTGTGACGTCGAGCGAGCCCTCCCCGAGACCCAGGGCCGAGGCTTCGGTGTGGCAGGATGCGCAGCTGCGGGCCCGGCGCTGGGTCGTGTGGGGGCGCGCGAGGGCGTAGAGCCGCAGCGAGCGCCGCTGCCCACCCGCGGTGGTCGCGTCGAGCTCCGCGACCATCGCCGGGACGGCCGGTCGGATCCGCGACGCGGCGTCCACCCCGAGCGCCGGCGGGCCGACGTCGAACGCGACGTGCTCCTCGATCCAGCGCCCGCGCGTCTCGCGGGCGAGCCCGAAGTCCCACTGGGGCGCGCTCGGCTCGAAGCGCGTGTGGCATGTGGCGCAGCGCGGCGCCCACGTGTCGTGGCAGGCGGCGCAGGTGAGGCGCTCATGCCCCGGCAGCGTGTGCGCCGCGTCGTCCGGGGTCCGCGCGACCGGGTGGGAACGCCCGTCGAGCTTGCCGGTCAGGACCCACGCTCCCCCCGGCCCGGTGGGCCGGAGGTTCCAGAGCGGGGTGCCGCGCGTCCCGAGCCGCACGCGCTCCTCCGGGGGCCGGGTCTCGCCGCGCTGGCGCAGGAGGTCGCGGCTGATGGCGTCCGTCACGGCAGCCCAGGTGGTCTCGACCGGCGAGCCCGCCGCGACGGATGGCGGGTCCGGCCCGTGGCACGACTCGCACCGTACCTCCGTCGCTTCCTCCTCGTGCCGGTGCGCGACCCCGTCCC
Organism: Deltaproteobacteria bacterium; assembly: GCA_020632715.1. GTDB lineage: Bacteria > Myxococcota_A > UBA9042 > PHBI01 > PHBI01 > JACKFA01. Next base: position 176,960 of record JACKFA010000005.1, on the reverse strand, counting down.
CCATGAGCTCGCTGTGGACGTGGCAGTCGACGCAGGCGAGGCCGGCGGCGGCGTGTACGTCGGCGGGCATCCGACACGCGGGGCGCCCGTCGTAGAGCTCGACCGGCTCCGCGCAGCCGGCGGCGGCCGGCCCGTCGACCTCCGCGAGGCCCGCGTAGGAGAGGGCGATGCGGCCGCTCCGGCTGTGACAGCCGAGGCAGCGGGCGTCCGGGACGTGGGCGGACACCTCGGGGTGCGGCGCGAGCGGGGTCGGCCGCGGCGCGCTGTGACAGGCGCTGCAGCCGCTCGCGGCGCCGACGATGGCGTCGTCGCGGTTGTCCTTCGTCGTGTTCAGGTGGCACCCCGCGCAGAGGCGCCGGAGGTGGTCCTGGGCGGGGGTGGGCGCTCCGGTCGCGAGCACGTCGGCGAGCGTCTCGTCCCCGTCCGGCGCCGGGAGCTCGCCGAAGGCCCAGCGGTCGACGGCCACGAGCCCGCGTCCCGTCGCCATGAGCGAGGTCGCGACCCGCGCCGCCTCGCGCTCGTGGCAGCGACCGCAGGTCAGCGTGACCGTGCGGAGCGCGCCGGGCTCGGGTTCCATATCGCGGTGCGCGAGGATTGCGTCGGGGGTCGTGGGGTCGCCCAGGTGGCACGCGGCGCAGCCGACGATCGCTGCCGCGTGCGCGCCGCCCGGGTCGTCGCCCGGGCGGGCGTGGCAGTCGAGACAGCGCTCGCGCTCGGCTCCTGCGGGGCGGACCGCAGCCGGCTCGGGGCGCAGGAGCGCCACGCCGCCCGCGACGAGGCCCGCGATGGCGGTGAGGCCCGCGATCGCGATGGCGAGGCCGCGCGTGGTGCCGGTCATGGCGCGACGGTAGCACACCGCGATCGGTCGCGCGCCGGCGCGCGCGGACGGTAGCCGGACGGTTCCGACGGCGGCCTACCGTAGCGCGCGCCATGTCCCGGACAGCCCGGCGACCTCGCACGGGTCCCGGCCATCAGGCGACGAGCCCGATCACAACAGCGTGAGCGGCGTATCGCCCTCCGGGCGCGGCGCTTTGGCACATCGCTTGCGAAAGCTCCCGACACCCCCTTCGACCCGGAGACGCCCCATGAAGAGCCTCCTCACGGCCGCCCTCGTCCTCGCCGCCTCGACCTTCGCCGCGGGCGCCGCCTTCGCCCGCAGCGGCGCCGAGGTCCGCGCCACGAACGCGGCGACGGAGCGCCTCCTCGACGCCTCCTACGCGAAGTACTCGGCCGGCGCCTCGGCGATCGAGCTCGCGGACGATGAGCGCCGCTACGGGAGCCAGAGCGCGAACTGGTGGACCGACCATCTCCAGACCCTGGAGCTGAACCGCCTCGAGGCGCAGCTCGGCGCCATCGCCGCTAGCCACGCCGCGGCGCAGGTCGCCAACGTCAAGTAGCGCGCGTGTCCTCGAGCCGCCGCCGCACGTCGGCGGCGACCTCCATCACCTCTCGCGGCTCCCGCACGACCTCCCCCGCGAGGAGCCGCAGCGCGGCCCCAACCGGCCGCAACCCCGCCGCCATCGGCCCCGCCGCGACGACCTCCCCCAGGTCGCGTGCGGCGCCGGTGGCGGCAGCCTTCAACGTCAACGCCACCGCCTCGGCGAGCGCCGGCCGCGCCGCGAGCCGCGCGGTGAGCGCGGCGCCGTCGAGCGTCGGCACGTCGGCGAGCCGCTCCGCGTAGAACGCGCCCATGAACGCGACGAGCGCCGTGACCTGCGCCTCCGCCGCGCCTCCGGCGCGCACCAGGTGCCAGAGGTTCACCATCCGCTCGGCGACCTCATAGTAGCGCGCTCGCCCAGCGCTCCCCACCTCGGCGACGAGCCCGCGTCCCACGAGGCGCTTGAGGTTCGCGCTCACCACGTTGACCTCGAGCCGCCCCTCCGCGGCCACCTCGCGCGCCGTCGCCGGATGCCAGAGGTCCGCGAGGTGGGAGAAGACCTTGCGCTCCTGCGGTGGGAGGTCCTCGACGTGGGCCTTGAGCCACGCGGTCTGGTCGTCGAGGAGGCGGCGGAGGGCCGGCATCAGGTCGCGCGGCGTGCCGCCGCCGGACCACGCCGCGAGGTTCGCGACGAGCCGCGGGTTCCCTCCCGTCAGGATGGCGACGGGACGGACGCGCCGACCGGCGAGGTCCTCGCCCGCGACATGGGTCCAGAGCGAGCGCACGGCGGCGTCCTCGAGGGGAGGGAGCTCCCGGACGTCGAAGAGATCGAAGAGCGCCTGGCGACGATCCGTGATGGCGTCGAAGCGCGCCGTAGCGCTCCCGAGGAGCATCACGCGCGGCTCGTTCTGGAGCGTGTGTCTGAGGGCCCAGGCGCCCTCCGCCCCGATCTGACCGCCCCCGAGGAGGAGCTGGAGGTTCTCCACGAGGATGAGGAGCTGCTTGTCGTGTTCTTCCGAGAAGTCGAGGAGGCGGCCGAGCGCCAGCGTCTGGAGGCGTCGCTCGTCGCGCTCGGTCCGAAGCTCGGCGTGGGCCGCGGACCAGCGCCCGTCCCCCGACGCCTCGGCGACGTGGCGGAGCGCCTCGAGCCAGAGCTCACCCACGCTCGACACGCCGTACGCCTCCTCGCCGAAGCGGATCGGTTGCCAGGCGTCGGCGAGGGCCGCGTCGCGAGTGATCTCGGCCGCGACGCGCCTCAGGAGGGTCGTCTTGCCGGCACCCCGGCGACCGACGAGCAGGACGTGCTGGATTGAGGCCGCGCCGGTGTTCTCGCGCACCGTCTCGACGAGCGCGGCGAGCTCGGCCTCCCGGACGACGAAGCCCGCGACGAGCTCGTCGTCCGGGAGAAAGCCCGGGTTGTGACGCAGCGGCGGAGCCGCGGCGGTCATCGAGGGCGCTCCACGACGGGGGTCCAGCGGAAGCCGAAGCGCGCGCGCCACCAATCGCGTACGAGCTTCGAGACGAAGACGTAGCTAGCGCCCTCACGCGCGATGTAGCCGTCGTGCTCGAGCACCCCGAGCACCTCGTCGAGGGCGGCGCCCGAGTCGCCCGCCACGTGCTCGGCAGCGAGCGCGATCGCGGCCGGCGACACGAGCCGTCCCGTCACCGCGGCCTCGGTGAGGAGGTCCGCGGCGAGATCGCGGTGCGACGGATCGAGGACCTGCCTCAGCCGCTCCTCGTAGTGGGAGAGCATGGCGTGGCCGCGGTTCCCGAGGAGCCGCTCGTCATAGACGCGGTCGGCGTCGATCGGGGTCACGACGTGGGTCGCTCGCCGCCGCGCGTCATCGCGCACGTGGCTGAAGAAGAGCTGGACGTGGTGCGGGATGCAGCAGCCGAGCCGCGCTGTCATCGCCCCCGCCGCGCCACCGGCGAGATCGACGCCGTAGTTCCGCGCGAGGGCGAGGAGGCAGCGCTGAGCCACATCGTCGGGCCACGGCTCGAGGACGAAGGGGGTGAACCCGTTGAGCGTCGCCGAGAGGCCGACGCGGCGGAGCACCGGCCCGAGGCCGATGGACCCGGACAGGACGAAGCGCAGCTTCCCCTGATGGCGCTGGGCGGCCGAGCGCAGCCAGGACATGAACCCGTCGGCGGCCGCGCGCCCCTCCGGGCGGAGCTCGCCGCGGGGGTCGCAGACGAGGCGGTTCACGAGGATCGGGACCTCGTCGAGGAAGATCACGACCGGACGCTCGTCGCGCGCGAGCAGCGCGAGCAGACGGTCGCCCTTCGCGCGCCAGTCGCCGCGTACCTCGTCGCGGAGGCGGAGCGTCAGCTCGTCGAGCTTGAGCTCCGGCGGCACGGCGTTGCGGAAGAACTCGAGGGTGCGGCGAAAGAGCCCCTGGTGCGAGTGGGTGGCCGCGCCGATCGCGACGATGGCGTCCTCCGGCGTCTCGGAGCCCTCGAGATCGACGAAGACCGAGGCCATCTGCTCGCCGAGGTGCAACGCGGCCTCGCGCATGAGGCTCGTCTTCCCGGTGCGGCGCGCCGCGACGAGGAGCACGTTCGCGCCCTCTTCGAGCAGCTCCATGAAGGCCGCGAGCTCGCTCTCGCGGTCGAAGAAGGTCTCGCCGGCGACCCAGTTGCCGACGGCCTGACGCAGCTCTCGCTTCTCTGCCATGGAACACCTCGCAGCGGATCTGTTGGCAGCGAAATTGTTGGCAACCATGCCGCCCTCGGCGCGCCCCGTCAAGGGTTGACAGCGAATCTGTTGGCAACAACTGCGTTGGCAGGGCGGGGGACCCGTTCTTGCGTCGCGGCTCCCGCTCGGTGATCGTGTCGGCGCGATGGCCGGGACCGATGGTGACCAAGCAGACGACGGTGGCGGGACCCTCGGGTTCGGCGGTGTCTGGGCGCTCGCGGCTGGCGGCATGGTCGGCGGAGGGATCTACACCGCGCTCGGCGTGGTCGTGGCCGTCGCGGGACAGTGGACCTGGCTCGCCTTCACGATCTCCGGCGCCCTCGCGCTGGCGTCGGCCCACTCCTACGCTCGCCTCGCCAACCACTTCGGGCGCGCGGGCGGCGCCTTCGAGTTCCTCGAGGAGCTCGGCGACGACGGCGTCGCCGGCGCCCTCGCGTGGATCCTGATCATCGGCTACGTGCTCACGATGGCCGTCTACGCCTTCGCGTTCGGCCACTACGTCGCCTACGCGCTGCACGGCGGGCCCTGGGTCATGCGCGCGCTGGCCATCGGCGCAGTCGGCGCCCTCGTCGCGCTCAACTTTCGCGGCGTCGGCTCCGTCGCGCTCGTCGAGACGGTGATCGTGGCCGGAAACCTCATCGTCCTCGTCGGGCTCGGCGTCATCGGGCTCACATACTGGGACCCCGCGCAGCTCGTCGCAGGCATCGCGCCGCGCGAGCCGTGGAGCGCCTTCGTCGGCGCCGCCGCGATCTTCATGGCCTACGAGGGCTTTCAGCTCATCACCTACGAGCTCGACGAGATCCGCTCTCCGAAGCGGATCCTGATGCCGGCGCTCGTGAGCGCCGTCGTCTTCGTCATCGGCGTCTACGTCCTGGTCGCGCTCGGCGCGGTCATGATCGCCGGCGCCCTGCCGACGATCGCCGACGCGCAGGTCGCGTTGAGCCGCGCAGCAGACGTCGCTCTCGGTACTCCGGGCCTCATCGCCCTCACCGTCGCGGCCGCCTTCGCGACGACCGCCGCGATCAACTCGACCCTCTTCTCGACGGCCAAGCTCGCGGGACGCGTCGCGGACGCAGGCCAGCTCCCCGCCGCGCTCGGCGCTCGCAATCGCCACGGCGTCCCTGCCCGGGCGCTCGCAGGCCTGGGCGGGCTCGCGGCGCTCCTCGCGATCGTCGGGACGCTCTCGACCCTGGTCGAGGCCGCGAGCCTCGCGTTCGTCGTGACCTTCGGCGTCGTGAACGCGCTCGCGGCGCGGCACACGAAGGGACGGCGCTGGGTCGCGTGGCTCGGAGTCGCCCTCGCGGCGCTGATCGCGCTCGTCCTGACCGCGCGGCTCGCCGTCCTCACCCCGCTCGCGCTCGCGCTCCTGGCGGGCCTCATCGCGCTCGCCACGGTGGGGCGGGCCTGGTTCCTGCGGCTCGCCGGGCGCCGCGCTCCCGGAGACGATGATGGCGGGTAGGTCGCTCCTCGCCGTCGCGGCGAGCGTGATCGCGCTCGCCGGTTGCCACGCGGAGCGAGGCCCTGGCGTCATCCGCCTGGTGTCCGCCCTCGCCGACCCGCACACCGTCGCGGTCACCGTGACGCCGCGCCACGGAGACGCCGCTCGGAACCTGAAGGTCGGCCCGGGCGGCGTCGCGGAGCTCGGCGCTCTCGCGCCTGGCGTCTACGATATCGCCGTCCGCGTCGGCGAGCGCCCGATCCTGCGCGACGCGCTCGGCGTAGGAGGCGGATCTCGCGTCACAGCCGTCCTCTACGGCCGGGTCCCGGCGGCCGGCGTCGACGCGACCGAGCCCACGACGGACGCGGCGCTCATCCGCGCCCTGGGCGGCGCAGAGGCGCGCCCCGTCAACGGCGATCTCCCAGGGCTCGTCGTCGTGAGCGACGACCTCCGGCGCGCGCCCGACGCCGCGAAGGTGCGAGTGATCGCGCTGGCGCCCGGCGTCAGCCCCGTCACGGTCGCGGCCGCTCGCGATGGGGAGCGGGTGACCCTCGCGAGCGGGCTCGCGTACCCGCAGGCGACCGAAGCGTCGACGGAGCTCGCGCCCGGCGAGTGGACGCTCACCGTGACCCTCGGCGACGCGGCGTCGGCCGCCGCGAAGCGGGACCTCGCCGTGGCGCGCCGCGACCTCGTGACGGTGCTCGTGCTGGCTGGGCCGTCCCCCGAGGAGCCTGTTCACGCCTATGTGATCCCGTCTCGGCGGCCCCCGCGCTGAGCCGCCGCGGGGGTGGCCTCGCCTCGGCTCCGCGTGACCTCACCGGGCCGCGAGGCGCCGCATGAACCTGACGACGGCCGCCTCGAGCTGGTCGAGCCCGGGCTGCTCGGTCGGCATGTGACTCGCGCCCTCGAGCAGGACGAGCTCCTTCTCACCGGCGAGGCGATCGTAGAACCGCAGGCTGTGTGAGATGTCCGTCATGCGGTCCGCGCCAGGGTGCGCGAGCAGGATCGGGCACGCGTCGAAGCGCTCCGGCTCGACGGCGGGCGCCGCCTCGAGCATCGTCCGCAGGAACCGCGCCGGGACCCAGCTCCCGCCGCCAAGCCGATCGTCGCTGCAGATCGCCGACAGCGCCGGATCGTTCGAGATCCGATGCATCTTCGACACCTGCGCCATCGGCATCGGGAGCCCGTCCGCCACGAGGCGCAGGTGCCGCAGGAGCCAGAGGCCAGGCCCGCCGAGGAGCCTGTTCCGCGCGAAGTCGCGCCTGACGGCGGGCTCCCGCGGATCCGCGAGGGTCGTCGCGACGAGACCGGCCACGCCGGGCGCGCGCCCGGCGGCCTGGTACGCGAGCAACCCGCCGAGGCTCACGCCGAAGAGCGCGACCGGGCGAGCGTCCCGCGCCTGCTCCGCCGCGATGAGGTCGGCGACGCAGTCGATCCAGAGGTCGTACGTGAGGCGCCGGCGCGGGACGCGGGTGAGGCCGAAGCCGGGCAGGTCGGGTGCGACGGTCTCGAACCCATGGCGGCGCGCGAGGACGGCGGCTGGCGCCATCACGCGCCCGTACGCGCCGACGCCGTGGAGCACGACGACCTTGAGCGGCGCCTCGGGAGCCGTCATCCGGTCGAGGTGGACGTCGAGCCCGCGCCACCGCCACCAGGACTCCTCCGGTGTGGTGTCGGCGCCGACGCAGCGCATCGTCTCCGGGAACCAGGGCTGGTAGGCGCGCCAGCCCTCGAGGTCGGCGTAGCGGGGCAGGCGGCGGGCGCGATCATCAGGGAGGTGGGCGATGGCGGTGGTCGTGTTCATGCCGGCAGTCTCGCGCCCTGCCCGCCATGACCCAATGACCGCGGACGACGTCACGCTGACCGAGCGCGACACGCGGCCCGCGGCGCCTCGAAGGAGGGCGTCCCCCGTCAGTGCAGCGCGGCGCTCGCCCGATCGCTCGCCGGGGTGCTGCCGGTCCAGCGCTTGTAGGCCCGGAAGAAGGCGCTCGGCTCGGAGAAGCCGAGCAGGAAGGAGATCTCGGCGATCGCGAGGCCGCTCTCGAGGTAGCGGGCTGCGAGCTCGCGTCGCACGTCGTCGCGCGCGAGCTGGAAGGTCGTCCCCTCGTCCTTCAGGCGTCGCTGGAGGCTCCGCGCCGTGAGCCCGAGGCGCGCCGCGACGACGCCGATGTCGGGGTCCCCGTCGCGGAGGAGACGGCACAGGATCCGACGCACCTGCGCGGTCATGGGCGGCCCCTGGGGGTCGCGCGCCGAGAGCGCCTCGGCCTGACGCTCGAGGAGCGCGAGCAGGTTGGGATCGCCGCTGGCCAACGGTAGCCGGAGCGCTCGGGAGGGGAGCACGAGGCGGCATCGTGGCGCACCGAACTCGACCGGACACCCGAAGAAGGCCGTGTAGGCCTCGAGCGCGCCGCCGAGCGCGTGCGAGAGCTCGACCTTGCGCGACCTCGCGCGGTCCCCTGCCAGCTCGCGCAGCTGGCGCGCCACGAGCCCGAAGCAGAGCTCGTGAGCGTGGGGGGCTGGCGTCCGGCTCTCGACGACGACCTCGAGCGACGTCTCCCCGAGCTCGTCGTCGGTGACGAGCGCGACGTCGACCTCGCCGTCGAGGAGGTTCAGGTAGCGCACCCAGCGCCGCAGGGCCTCCTCGACGGTCTCGGCGCTGCGGCAGAGGTACTCCACGAGGCCGAAGGCGCCCACTGGCGCGGCAGCCGCGACCCTGAGCGCGACGTCGGGCCCCGCGATGGCCGCGAGGGCGCGCCACGCGTCGCGGAGCTGGGCGGCGGTGATGAAGGCGTCTTGATCTGCGACGGCCTCGCGTGTGAGCCCGATCGCGTCGAGCACCGCCCGCTCCCCGCCACGGACGGCTGCCGTCGCGCCGAGCACGGGGCGCAGGAGGAGCGCGCTGACGGTTCCGGAGCCGAGCATCCTCCGAGCGTCGATCCCGACGGCGCCAGCGTCAACGGGCGGGGTTCGCCAGGGCTACATCGCCGCGAGCACGACGAGCCAGGACGCGCCGCCGACGAGCGCGAAGCCCGCCGAGAGCCAGGCGGCGCGGTCGATGCCTTGCCGGCGAACGAGCGGCACCATGATCGAGAGCAAATCCCCGCCGTCCATCATCGCCTGGAAGACGCACATGGCCGGGAGGAGCTCGACGTGGCCGAGCGCATAGAAGACGAGGAGCCCGAGGCCGACGTCGCGGACGCCGAACAAGCGCCCCATCAGCCTCGCGGTGGCGTTGTCGTGCGCCGTCGGGAAGGCGAGCAGGCGGGAGGAGAAGGACGGCGCGAGGAGCGGCGCGATCCCGATGAGGACGCGCGCGACGCCCATCGCGACGAGGAGAGCGTGGAGGAGTGGTGTGATCATGGGCACACCCTTCCCACGAGCACGGCAGGCGCTCAGTCACCGAGGACGACAACCAACTGACCGAGCACGCCAGCCGCGCGCGACTCGACGGGTCGCCATACGCCAGGGGCGAGCGCGCCGAGCCGGGACCCCGCGCCCGCACGGCGTGTGCCCCCCAGGTCGGGCCGAGCCGATCGATGGCTCAGGCAGGCTTGCCCGGGATCACGTCGGCGCGCACGGGCTCGTCGCTGGGGGTGACCTCTCGCGCCCCGCTCGCGCCGAGCCCCGCGAGGCGATGAAGGACGACACCCGCCAGCATGGCGCCCGTGAACACGGCGACGTCCCCGATGCCGGCGCCCAGGTCCACGAGGGCCGGCCCGGGGCAGATCCCCGCGAGGCCCCACCCGAGCCCGAAGAGCGCGGCGCCCACGAACAGCTCGGGGTCGGCCCGGCGCGGGAGACGCGGGAAGCGGCCACCCAGGCGCGGCGCCGCGCGCCGGTGCGCGAGCCGGAAGATCAGCGCGAACGTGACGACGGCCCCGCCCATCACGAACGCGAGGCTCGGATCCCAGTCCCCCGTCACGTCCAGGAACGCCTTCACGACCTCCGGCCGGGTCATGCCGGAGAGCGTCAGGCCGAGGCCGAAGAGGGCGCCCAGCACGAGGGCCGTGAGCCAGCGCTTGGCGACGCGGGTCACGCCGCACCCCCGAGGAGATGGCGCGTGACGAGGACGACCAGCATCGCGACCGCGAGGAACGTGCCCGTCGCGGCGAGCGAGCGCGGCGCGGCGCGGCCGACGCCACAGACGCCGTGGCCGCTGGTGCAGCCGTTGCCGAGGCGGGTCCCGAAGCCGACGAGGAGACCCGCCAGGACCAGGAGGGGCGTCGAGGTGCCGGTGCCCGTGAGCGGGACCGTCTCCGGCGCGGCGAGCCGGGCGACCAGCCCGACTGCGACGAGCCCGACCACGAACGCCACGCGCCACGCGCGCTCGCTCGTCTCGGGCATCATCGCCGCGCCGAGGACGCCCGAGATGCCGGCGATCCGGCCGTGCAACAGGTAGAGGAGGCCGGCCGAACCGCCGATCAGCACCCCTCCGAGCAACGCCATCCACCAGGTCCCCATCGAGGCCCTCCGGGTCATCCACGGAGCAGTTCTAGATATTGTTGACCAATAAAGTCAAGATTGAGTCCGCCGCGCGCCTCCGAGGTTCGCTGGGCGCCGAGGACCGGCCGGAGCCGTGGGCGCAGGTCACCGCCAGCCGTCGGACGCTGGAGGATCTCGCCCGCCCCTACAGTGGGAGGAGCATGGCGTGCACGACCGCCGTCGTCGCGAGGGACAGCACGGTGCCGTAGCCGACGACGGCGGCGACCAGGCGTGGCTCCAGGTCAGCCGCGACGGCGAGGGCCCCCGCGGTGATCATCGGCCCCATGGCGGCCTCGAACACGGACGCGTCCGCGGCGGCGCCGTGGAGCCCCAGCGCGCGCAGCGCGACCCAGGCCACGACCGGCGCGAGCGCCAGCTTCACGATCAACGCGAACGCCGTCGGCCCGAGCTCCTCGCGAGCGAGCGCGACGCGCCACTGGAGCCCCACGGCGACCATGACGGTCGGCACCAGGCTCGCCGCGATCGCGCCTAGCGCCCCCGTGAGCGTCGGCGGTAGCCCCTCCGGGGCGACCGCCTTCACGACGAGCGCCCCGAGCAACGCCAGGAACGGCGGGAACGCGACGACTCGACGCGCGAGCTCCGCCGCCCTCGGACGCCGCGTCGCCCCAGGCGCGTGGGTCGCGATGACGAAGGAGCCGTAGATGGTCAGGGCGAGGAAGCTCCCGAGCTGATCGTAGAGCACCGCCCATGGCACCGCCGAGCGCCCGAGCCACGCCTCGGTCAGCGGGATCCCGAGAAACGAGGTGTTCGCGAGCGGCACGACCATGAGGAGCGCTCCCCGAACGCCCCGGGACCACCCGCGGGCCCGCGCCAACACGACGACCGCGCCCGCCGTCACCCCGAGGACCAGCCAGGGGATGAGCACGGGCGCGAGCAGCCCCGCCCCGAGCTCCAGGCGGGGCACGGCCACGAGGATCAAGGCCGGCAGCGCCACATAGACCACGAAGGCGTTCAGCGCGCTGGCGGCGTGCTGCGCCGGGAAGGCGCGGACGCGCTGGAGGAGGAGGCCGAGCGCGAGGCAGATGCCGACGACGAGCAGGTTCTGCATCGGTCGCGCACCCTATCAGCGTTGCGGGAGGGTGTTCACGAATTCTCCCGCCACGTGGCTCCCACTCGTCGTTTCGGGCTGCTCGCGCGTCATTAATCAAGTCGCGGAGCTCGGTACGCGCCCCTACGAGCGGAAACACCTGGAACCGAGACACCCCGCCACGCTCGGCCGACGTTCCACGACCTCAGAGCGCGCGACCGTCTCCTCGTCGCGCCCCACGCCACGTCAGCCGAGCTGGGTCTCCCACCGCTACGTGCCATCGCTCGCGCTGTCGCGAGCCGCGTCGCCGACCCGCCCACGGCCGCGAGCCCGCGGCGACGGGGCCGCGCGGCTCAGAACGGCGAGGGCTGCGCCCCGAAGCTGTGGTCGACCTCGACGGAGCCGCGGGCCGGCACCACCACCACCTTCGTGTGACACTCCGCGGCCTTGCAGAGCTGCACGGTGTGCCTGCCAGCGGGAAGCGCGATGTCCCGCGGGGTCGTGCCGTGGGGGCGCCCGTCGATCGTGACCTGCGCCCACGGCCGCGCGTGCACCCGCAGCGTGCCGGTCGCCGGCGTCGGCTTCGGAGGGGGTTCGCTGCTGACGAGCTCCAGCGTCTCGATCGCGATGTCCGAACCGATAGTCACCTCGCGGGTGAGGGGCTCATGGCGCGGCGCCCTGGCGGTGAGCGCGACCGGCCGGCTCTCGTCGACGTCGTAGAGCGCGTACACGCCGGCGCTGACTCGCTCCAGTCGCCCCAGGTCGCTCGTGACCGTCGCCTCCCTCGGCTCGACCACGACGACGAGGGCGAGCGTATGGCGGCTCACCTCGGGCGCGGCGCCGCGATCATGGGTGCTGGGCGCCGCGCCGTCAGGGGGCGTCGGCGCCCTGGCCTCGGGCTCGGCGACGCGCGCCTGTGCAGCCAGGTCCGTCGCTTCCGTCGCGATGGGGATCGCCACGACCAACGGCGGAGCGACCACCTTGGGGCCGACGCTCTCCGCGACGACGAGGGCGATCGCGAACAGCCCGATCAGCGCCGCCACCGCGCCCGACCACAGGGCGACGCGGCGGCGCGGCGGGCGCGGGGTCCCGCGTGGTGGCGCCTCGCGCTCCGCGAGGTAGCGGATGACGTCCGCCTGGTGGATGGGGTCGGTGGAGTCCGCCGCCGGCGGAGGCTGCCGGTCCGCCGCGAACGCCTCCCGCACCCGCAGGGCGCCCCGGGCGTAGTCGAGCGAGCGCCGGGTCCGCTCCGCCTCTTCGGCCAGGAGAGGGCTCCGCGCCACGGACGCCGCGACCTCCGCCGCGTCCTTCGCGCCGAGCTGACCGTCGACCCAGGCGGTGAGATGCCAGGAGCGCTCGTCCTTCATCGGTCCACCTCCGCCTCGAGCCCTTCCATCCACGGGCACGCCGCGCGCACCCGCTTCAGACCCTCATGCAGAAGCCAGCCGACGTGGCTCGCGGTCTTTCCCATCCTGGCGCCGATCTCCCCATACGTGAGCCCATGGACGAGCCGGAGCTCGAGCGCCTGCCGCTGGAGCCGAGGCAAGGCCTCGAACGCCGCGTAGAACGACTCGAGGCCGTGCCGGACCTCGAGCTTGCGACCGGGATCCGTGACGCCGCGAGGCGCGTCCGCCAGCGCCTCGGAGCGCTCGATCCGCCCCAGACGCCGCGCGAGGTCGAGGGCCACGTTCCGGCAGGTGATGGTGAGCCAGCCCGCGATCCGGCCGTCATCCCCCTCGGGCTTGGCTCGCCAGAGCCTGACGAAGGTCTCCTGCACGACGTCGGCCGCGAGCGCGTCGTCGTGACCGAGGATGCCCCACGCGACGGCCAACAACCGGCGCTGGTTCAGCGCCATCGCCCGGGCGAGCCAGTCGTTCTCGGCGTCATCTCGCTCGCCCACGCGCATCGGCGACCTCTCGGAGGGATTGCTTTTCATGCTACTCAATCGCTTGGCGACCCCGACCTATTAGAGATTTGCCCTCACTTTTTTCCATCACCTGGTGAGGATCCCGTGCCTGAGCCGATCTCCACCGACGTCCCGCGCCTCGGGACCGAGCGCCTCGTGCTCCGCGCCCACTCCCTCGACGACTTCGCGGCGACCGCTGCCATGTGGGCCTCGGAGGACGTGGTCCGCTTCATCGGCGGGCGACCGTCGACCCGGGAGGAGTCCTGGGCCCGCCTCATGCGCACGCGCGGGCAGTGGGCGCTCCTCGGCTTCGGGCTCTGGGCCGTCGAGGAGCGCGCCACCGGCCGCTTCATCGGCGAGGTCGGCTTCGGTCGCTTCGAGCGCGACATCGATCCGCCGATCGGCGCGACCCCCGAGGGCGCCTGGGTCCTCGCGCCCGAAGCCCACGGTCGCGGCCTCGCGAGCGAGGCCCTCCGCGCGGCGCACGCCTGGGCCGACGCCCACCTGGGCGTCGAGCGCCTCGTCTGCCTCATCGCCCCCGACAACGCGCCCTCCCTCGCCGTCGCGCGGAAGCTCGGCTACGTCGAGTACGCGCGCGCCCCGTACAAGGGCGACGACTGCGTGTTGCTCGAGCGCGCGACCCCTCGCTGACGGCGGTCGCGCCGGCCCGCGCCCCCGGGTCGCGGTGGACGCCGGGAAAAAGAAAGAGACCGCCCGATGGGCGACGCTGTGCGGGCGAACGCCGATCGAGCGGTCTCTCGATGGACCCGGACACGAACGCGCCGGGCAGGCTGTTAAGCCGAGACCGTCCAGTCGTGTCGCTGTGCGGGCAAACGACGCCTGGACGGTCTCGCGAAGAGGGGCACACGTGATGGCTGAGCCAACGCGCGACCCCACACGACAATGTCTTGATGCGTCGGACCCTGACACAGGGCAACCAGGTAGGCAACTACAAAGTTATTCGGCCCGTCACTTTTCGCGACCACGCCGTCACGATGCGGATCGTCGCGCCCCCTTCCGCGGCGCGATACAGTCCCGGGGTGCACGCGACCGGATCGCCACCCGACTCCACCACCCCGCCCGCCCACGGGGCGCGCCGTCGCCGTGGCGCGTCGCCGTGGCTCTTGTCGCTCCTCGCCGTCGGCGCGTGCGCCCCACGCCCCCGCGCGCCCGCCGCGGCGACGCTCGCCGTCGACGCGATCGGCGCCTCGGCGCCCGCTCCGGCTGACGCCACGTCCGCGCGAGGCCCGGCGACCGCGAAGATCCGCGCCAACGCCCTCGGAGACTCCCCGAGCCCCTACCTCCGCCAGCACGCCCACAACCCCGTCGCCTGGCAGCCCTGGGGCGACGCCGCCTTCGCCCTCGCCCGCGCCCGCGACGTCCCCGTCTTCCTCTCCATCGGGTACGCGACCTGCCACTGGTGCCACGTCATGGCCGCGGAGAGCTTCGAGGACCCCGAGATCGCCGCGTTCCTGAACGCCCACTACGTGCCCGTCAAGGTCGATCGCGAGCAGCGCCCCGACGTCGACGCGCTCTACCTCGACGTGGTTCAGCGCCTCACGGGGCGCGGCGGCTGGCCGCTGACCGTCGTCCTGACCCCGGATCGCGAGCCCTTCTTCGGCGCGACCTATCTCCCGCCGCGCGACGGCGCCCGCGGCGCCCGCGAGGGGCTCCTCACCGTCCTCCGCGACCTCGCCACCGCGTGGCGCGACGACCGCGCCGCCCTCGTCGCCCGCGCCGCCCGCACCTCGCGAGCAGCCGCCCTCGCCACGCTGCCCGCGCCCCCAGGCGACCTCCCGGACGGGGCCGCCATCCTCCGCGTCGTCGCGAGCGCCGCCCGCGGCTACGACGCCCACAACGGCGGCTTCGGCCGCGGCGCCAAGTTCGTCCGGCCCGCCCTCATCGATCTCCTCCTCCGCGTCGCGCGTCGCGGCGGCGACCCGCGCGCCCGCGAGATGGCGCTGACGACCCTCCGCCACGCCGCGGCCGGCGGCGTCCGGGACCACCTCGGCGGCGGCTTCCACCGCTACGCCACCGACCGCCGCTGGCGCGTCCCCCACTTCGAGAAGATGCTCTACGATCAGGCGCTCCTCGCCTGCGTCTACCTCGACGCCGCCGCGCTCGCCGCCGACACGGCCCTCGCCGACGTCGCTCACGACACGCTCGCCGACGTCGCTCGCGACCTCCGGACCGAAGCCGGCGCCTTCATCGCCGCGACCGACGCCGACAGCCTCGCCCCCACCGGCGAGCACGTCGAGGGGCGCTACTTCACCTGGACCCCGGCCGAGCTCACCGCCGCCCTCGGGCCCGACGACGCGCGCGTCGCCGCCGCCTGGTTCGGCGTCGGCGCCGATGGCGAGCTCGACGGTCGCAGCGTCCTCCGCGTCGAGCGCGCCCCCGACGTCGTCGCCGCCGAGCTCGGCCTCACCCCCGACGCCCTCCGGGACCGCGTCGCCGCCCTGCGCCCGCGCCTCCTCGCGGCCCGCGGCCTCCGCCCCGCCCCGGCGCCCGACGACGCGGTCATCGCGGGCTGGAACGGCCTCGCCATCGGGGCCTTCGCCCGCGCCGGACGCGCCCTCGACGACCCCGCCCTCACGCGCGTCGCCGAGCGCGCCGCCGACTGGCTCCTCGCGCACCTCGTCACCACCGACGGCCGCCTCCACCGCACCATCGCCAGCGGTGAAGGCTTCCTCGACGACTACGCCTACGCCATCGCGGGGCTCCTCGACCTCTTCGAGACCACCGCCGACCTCCGCTGGCTCGACGCCGCCGAGCGCCTGCAGCGCGGCCTCGACGCCCGCTTCCTCGACCGCGCGACCGGCGCCTACTTCCTCGCCGGCGACGAGCACGAGCGCCTGCTCACCCGCGCGCGCCCCGCCGAGGACGGCGCGCTGCCCTCCGGCAACGCCGTCGCCGCCGTGAACCTCCTCCGCCTCGGCCAGATCACCACCGACGACGCGGCCCGCGCTCGCGGTGAGCGCGTCGTCGCCGCCTTCGCCGCGTTGCTCGAGGACGCCCCGACCGCCGCGCCCGCCCTCGCGGCCGCCGCGGAGCGCGCGGGGGACGTCGCCCTGGAGGTCGTGATCGTGGCGCCCTCCCGCGACGACCCTGGCGGCACCGAGCTCCGCGCCGTGGTCCGCGGCGCCTACCTCCCGAACGCCCTCGTCCTGGCGCTCACGCCGCCCGACGTCGCCCGCCTCGCCGCGCGCGTCCCCGCCGTCGCCGGGAAGACCCTCCGCGACGGGCGCGCCACGGCCTACGTCTGCGAGCGCGGGCGCTGCAACGCGCCCACCTCCGACCCCGCGGAGCTCGCGCGCGAGCTCGCCGTCGTGCGGCCGCTCGTCCCGGCAGAAGACGACGCGCCGCCAGCGCCGTAGCGCGGCTGCTGGCGACGCCTCCCCCGCGCGCTACTCGCGCGCGCGCTCCTTCAGGATCCGCGCGCGCCGCGACCGCCGCGCGTCGCCGTCGCTCTGCCCCTCGGGGCGCCCGTCGAGCAGGAGCGGGCGCTTCGTCGCCTCGGCCCGGTCGATGAGCCACTTCACCGTATCGATGTGGTCCTGGTGCGGGTGGTCGGCGTAGAGGTCCGCGAGGCGGTCGTTCTCCTGGCCGAGGCGCTTGTCGATGCGCTCCCAGATCGGGCGGCACTGCCGCTCACGCGCCGTGTCCTCGGCGGAAGAGAGGCGGCTCAGCTCGGCCTCCGCGGCCCGGAGCGCCCCGATCGTCCGCGCCGACGCCTTCCGGCGCTGGGCGGCGTCGTACTTCGGCCCGTACTGCTTCGAGATCTTGGCGTTGCACGTCGCGTACGCCTTCGCGTCCTTGTCGCCCGTGTCCTCCGCGTCCCAGCAGGTCCCGCGGTCGACCCTCGGGAACTTCACCTTCGCCGGCGGCTTGCCGCTGTACGCGTGCTCATTCGCCACGGCGTAGCCGCGCGCCCGGCTCTCGAGCACGATGTCGATGCCCGCGCCGCCGACCGGCACCTCACCCTTGTAGGACACCGTCCCCGGCACCGGGTTCGCCCAGCGCTCGTAGTACGCCGTCGGATCGCACGGGTCCTGGTCGGTCATCGCCGCGAGCCCGCCGATCTCGACCGGCAGCTTCCCGCGCTCCCAGTCGAGCACGACGATCCGGTAGACATTGCGCGTGCCGGTGAACTCGAGGGTGCCCGCGCGCTCGACCGGGAACGCCTTCGTCGCGCAGAAGCCCTCGACGTCGAACGGCCACCCCTCGGCGTCACGCAGGCGGAAGCGCTGCATCGAGGTGATGTCCCGCTTCTTCCACTCGAGGCTCGTCGACGCGCCCGCCTCGTCGGCGAACCGCCCCACGACGAGGTAGCAGTGGTCGGCCTCGGCCTTGAACGCGAGCTTCATCGCCTTGCCCTTGCTCTCGCCGCGCGCCGCGACCGCCGCGCCGTAGAGCACCGCGATGTCCGCCTCGCCCTCGGCGCCGCGGAGCCACGCGTTCCAGAGCAGGAACGGCTTCTTCTCGGTGTCGAAGTAGGTCCGCGCCATCGGGTTGAACGCCTCGACCTTCACGACCCCCGCCTCGTAGGCCGCGAGCATGTCGTCCGGGATGGGCTCGCCCTTCTGCGCGAGCGTGAGCATCGCCGCGAGCGCCTCGTGCAGGTCGTCGAGCGCGTCGTTCTGCGCGTCGCGCAGGTCCGACGCCGCGGCGCGCTCGGCGGCCGCCTGCTTCTTGCCGGCGACCGAGGCGCTCTTCTCGCGCAGTCTCGCCGCGGTCTGCGCCCACCAGTCCGCCTGGCTGTCCGCGAGCTTCGCGTCGGCGTAGGCCTTCACGGCCGCGTCGAGCTGGGCCAGCGCGGCGTCCTCGACCGGCTCTCCCGCGTCGACCCGCTTCGCCAGCGGCTCGTACGCCGCGAGGCAGCGGACCTCGTAGCGCCCGCGCTCGACGCCGGCCGCGAGCTCGTCGTAGTAGCGAAGCGCCCCCTCGGCGCTCGACATCGCGCGGAGGTCGGGCCCGACGAGCGCGCGGCACTGCTCGAGGTAGCCCTCGGCGTCGGCGAGCGCCTTCGCCTTCTTCTCGGCGTTCTCCCGCCAGCTCCCGGGGAGCTTGCCGACCCCCTTCTGCGCGAGGCTGTTGATCTCGTTGATGCGCTTCCGCTGGGCGTCCGAGGGGCCGCTGGACGCCGACGGCACCTTCGGCACCTTCGGGAGCCCGCCGAACTGCGCCGCGGCCGGGAGCGGCGCGAGCAGCAGGGCGGCGAGCGCGAGCGCGCCCGCCGATGTCGTGAGTCGCTGGATATGCATGGTCGTCTCCGGATCGATGCGCGCAGCTTCGCGCGGTGGGTGGGTGGATCGACACCGCGTCTCGCTGCCGAGCGCAATCAAAAGTGAACTACGTTCACTCGTCCCTTCGTCCAGCGCTCGCGGGCTCCCGGGCGAAGAGCGCCCCGAAGCGGCGGAGGCCCTCCGAGAGATCGAGCGACGCGCTGCCATGCGGGACGACGTGGCGCGCGACGAGCAGGTTGCCCAGGAAGCCGGCCATGATGAGCTGCACGGTCTGCTCGGCGGGGACGTCGTCGTGCTCGAGCCAATCGCTCGCGGCGGCCTCGATGGCGCCGATGCACGCCCGCGCCGCCATGCGATAGGGGGCCGGTACGGGCTCGGTGAGTTCGAGCCCGTCCAGCAGGCGCTGCGCGAGCGTGTCGCGGGTGCGGTCGAGGAGCGCGAGCACCTCGGCGTCGTTCGAGCCCGAGAGCAGCGAGCGGTAGGCGCGCCGGCGGCGGCGCGCGAACTCGAGGAACGCGATGAGCCCCTGGCGCATGTTGTCGAACCGCGGGACGCTGCGGTCGAGCGAGAGTGTGCGCTCGAGCTCGGCACAGACCGCGCGGACGACCTCGAGGTAGAGGTCCCTCTTGCCGCGGAAGTAGTGGTAGAGGAGGCCCTTCGAGACCCCCGCGCGCGCGGCGATGTCGTCGATGCTGACCTCCTCGTAGGTCGCGTCCGAGAAGAGCGCGACGCCGTGGTCGACCAGCATCTGCCGGCGTTCGTCGGCCGGCTTGTAGCTGCGCCGGAGGGGTCGTTCGTCGTCGTTCATGGGCTCTGCTGGCGGGCCGTGGCCGTGACCGCGCCACGCGTGGGGACGCTACCCTACCTCGGGCCATTGCGGAAGCCGGTTGTCGCCCCCGCTAGAGGGCGCGCGGGCGCCTCGCGAGGCGTCGCGAGAGGCGGACTGGCAATTTGGCACTCTCGGGAGGCACATCGACGGCACTGCGGGCGCGGTCGTGAACGTTGTTCACGACTGCGCGCTCCTGCGGGTGTGTCCAAAGTGCTGGACAGGCCGTAACGCGATAATTGCAAATGTTGTTCTAATTGATTTTGGATACAACTTCGAGAGCTTTGCGTGTGCAATCGACCCATCGTTCGGATACACTCCCATCGCACGTCCATCGCCCGCGGAGTAGCCAGATGCTCGACGAGACTCGCGGAGAGTCCAGCCCGCCGTCTGCCAGTGACGAGGCCGTCGGCGAGGCGATCCGCTGGCTCGGGACCGCCGTCGGGCGCTCGCGACTCGCGCTCGCGAGCGCGCTCTACCGCCACGTCCGCGACGAGCTCGGCTGCGACCCGACGCGCGCCGACGCCGCGCCCGCGACGCTCGACGACCTCCTCGACCGCGCCGATCTGCCCATCGCGCGGCCGATGCTCGAGCGCCTCATCGCGCTCGGCGCGCAGCAGGAGCTCCTCGGGCCCGAGCTCGCGCGCCTCCTGACGTTCGGTGAGCACCGCGCCCTCCTCGGTGAGCCCGACGAGGACCGCGCCGTCGCGCTCGCAGCGAGCGCGGTCCTGGCCGGCGACCGCGCGCGCGGCGCCGCGACGCCGCTCCCAGCTGAGGCCCCGC
Source organism: Deltaproteobacteria bacterium (assembly GCA_020632715.1). Classification (GTDB taxonomy): domain Bacteria; phylum Myxococcota_A; class UBA9042; order PHBI01; family PHBI01; genus JACKFA01. Next base: position 157,158 of record JACKFA010000005.1, on the reverse strand, counting down.
CGCGCTCCGCGCCGCGGGTCGTCGTCCGTCACGTGCCGCCGCGGCACCACGATCTCGTCCTCGGTCCCATCCCCACCGCCCCCGAGGACCTCTCCCACGTCGCTCCGAGGCTCGCCAGGAAGCTCGCGGCCCTCCGGCGCGATCTACCCTCCTCGTGACGAAAACGTCGCGAGAACCGAAACGCGCCCGCCCCCCCGCGCCACTCACCCACCGACGCCCGCAGTGCGAAGCCCACTCGAACAACCCCGCCCGGCGCTCGGCGTGCGCCACGTGGGAACCGTGACCGCCCGGAGCACCACATGACGATCCCGACGGAGCCCTCCGTGGCTTGGCTCGAGCGAGCCCTGGATCAGAGCCGGCTCGAGCTCGCCCTCGAGATCTATCGCTATCTCGCCGTCCACGTCGAACCCGGGGCGTCCTTCGACGTGCTCGGCCCGGCCTCCACCCACACCCCCCTCCTCGGCGCCCTCCTCGCGCGCCCCGAGCTCCCGATGAGCCCGGTCGCGCTCCACAACCTCGTGCGCGTCGGCCAGGTCGTGCACGAGCTCGGCCCCGAGCTGACCGCGAGCCTCACGCTCGCCCACGCCCGGGCGCTCGCCCGCGTCGTCGACCCGGTGCACCGCCGCGACATCGCCGCCGCCGCCGTCCGCGAGGGCTGGTCGGCCCGGGACCTCGCGAGCTACGTCGCCGCGTCCCGCGTCGCCGCCTCGCCCGACGACCGCTCCCCGCCGCGCGAGCCCGCGCGCCTCCTCGCCGTGGTGCCGGAGCTCCCGGCCAGCAACGACGACGGGGTCGCGCAGGAGGACGCCGTCGCCGAGCTGCGCCGCGCCGTCGACGACCTCGCCGAGCGCTTCGAGCGCGTCGAGCGCGTCCTCAGGTAGAGAGCCGCGCGAGGCTACTCCTCGAGCAGGAAGATCTCGCTCGTCCGGTTGCGGCCGACGATGTCGATGTTGCCGAGCGACGTCGCGTCGAACTCGCCGCTGATGTGGGCCATCGTGTTCTTCGTCACGAGGATCTGCCCCGGCCGCGCGAGCCGCTCGAGCCGCGCCGCGACGTTCACGACGTCGCCGATCGCGGTGTACTCCATGCGCTTCTCGCTGCCGATGTTGCCGACGACGGCGGTGCCGGTGTGGATCCCGATCGCGAGCTGCACGTCGCGTCCGAGCTCCTTTCGCCACTTGGCGTTGCCGACCTCGAGCCAGCGCAGGATCTCCTCGGCCGCGCGGACGGCGCGCTGCGCGTCGTCGTCGTGTTTGCGCGGCGCGCCCCACACGGCCATCGCGCAGTCGCCGATGAACTTGTCGATGATGCCGCCGTGCTTGAACACGATCTCCGTGATGATCGTGAAGAGCTCGTTCAGGATCCCCACCACGAACTCCGGCGAGCGCTCCTCGACGAGCTCCGTGAACGCCACGACGTCCGCGAACATCACCGTGATCTCGCGCCGCTCCCCGCCGAGCCGCAGGTCCTCGGCGCCGACGACCACGCTCTCGACCACGTCGGGCGACAGGAACCGGCTCAGGTTCCCGCGCACGCGCGTCTCCTCGACGAGCCGCTCCCGGTAGTCCCCGAGGTCGCGCGCCATGTCGTTGAACGCGCCCGCCATGCGACCGACCTCGTCCCCGCCCGTCACCGCGACCCGCGCCGCGAAGTCGCCGCCCGCGACCTGCTGCGCCGCCCGGGACACCGACACCACCGGCGCCGCGAAGCGCCGAGCCGCCCACACCCCGACGAGCACCGCGAGCGCCGCGAAGATGGCCCCCACGAGGAGCGCGGTCTTCGTCGAGCGCGCCACCGCCGCGTAGGCCTCGGCCGCGTACTCCTCGACGATCACGCCCCAGCCGAGCTCCGGGAGGGGCACGACCGCGCCGATGACGGCGGTGCCGTCGTCGCGGTGGGTGTCGACGGTGTGCGCCACGTCCTTCCGCAGCGCCGCGCCCGAGGTGACCCCCTCGAGCGGGCCGCGACCGGCGAGGTCACGCCAGAGCTCCGCCGGGTCTGCCGCCGCGATCACCCGGAGCTGCTCGTCGACGACGCGCACGAGCCCGGGGACGCCCCCGAAGCGCCGCCGGCTGAGCTCCGCGACGTCGTCGGAGAGGTCGGAGAGGTCGACGTCCGTCCAGCCGTAGGCGTAGAGCTCGCCGCCCGGGCGCTTGATCGGGAACACGAAGGGCAGGACGGGGGCGCCGTCGCTTCGGCGCTCGACGCGCCACGGGAGGCGCCCCTGGTCGAGCGCGATGCGGCGCGAGTCCTCGTCGAGCTGCGCGGGCGGCTCGAGGGCCCCGCGGACGCCGTCGCGCGGCGCCCGCACGTGGAAGACCTGCGCGCCGTCGGGGCTGTAGACGGCGAGCTGGTCGATGATCCCGGAGCCGATGAGCTGCGCGCGCACGGTGCGCTCGCGCTCCTCCGGGGTCACGCTCGGCTGCGCGAGCGCGGCCCCCACCGTCCGCGCCTCCGCCACCGCGCGCTCGAGCAGCGACCGGATCGTGCCGAGCGCGACGTCCGCCGTCGCGAGGTGATAGTCACGCGCGCTGCGCTGGAGCTCCTCGCGGTCGTGCGTGACGATCTGCCAGGTCGCGATCCCGAGCGGCACGAGCGCCACGAGCGCGAGCGCGAGCGCGTACTTCTGCCAGAGCTTCAATCGCCCACCGCCGCGTCGCCGTAGCCGAGGTCCAGCGTCAGGGCGCCCGAGAGCTCGCCCGTCGCCTCGCGCGCGGCGTCGTTCAAGCCCGCCCCCACGACGAGCCCGACGCGCACGCGGTCGACGAAGAGGTAGACCCCGCCGGCGACGCCGAGGCCGAGGCCGTCCGGCTTCGCGACCCCGTCCGGGCGCACGAGCGCGAGCGTCGTGTCGAGCCCCGCCGAGAGCGCCAGGAAGCCCGCCAGCCGCGCGACCACCGTGTAGGAGCCGCCGTAGGAGACGTGCAGATCGTCGGCCTCGAAGGCCGTCGCGACGATCGCCGCCTGGCGCGTCTCGAGCGCGAGCGCGCCGCCCGCGAGCGTCGCCCCGAGGAGCACGCCGGGCTCGACCCCCGCGAGGCGCGGCTCGCTCACGCGCTTCCCGAGCGGCGCCCGCAGGCGCAGCGACGGCGCCACGTCGAAGGCGTCGTCCCCGAGGAGCCGGTAGCGCGCGCCGACCACGAGGTCGCCCACGCCGCCGTCCCGGGCCGACGTGTCGCTCGTGAGCTGCGGGCGGAGGAAGGTGAGGTCGGCGTCGAGCCCGAGGCGGTCGCCGGCGAGGGCCAGCTCCCCCGTGAGCGCCACGCCGAGCGTCGTCACCGCGCCCTGGTCGATGACGCGCCCGTGGACGCCGACGTGGGTCACCATCTCCATCGCGGGCGCAGGGGTCACGTCCGCGCGCCGATCCCACGCCGGCGCGACGTCGGCCGTCAGCCAGCGGTAGTCGGCGGGCGGCTCCGGCACCGGCTCGGGCGCGGCGACCGCGACGCCGAGCCGCGCCGTCGCGAGCTCGCCCCCGGCCCAGCTCAGCACGAGCGGCACCGACGGTCCCGCCGCCGACGCCGGCGGGGCGAACCGCGCGGTCCAGCGCCCCGGGGCGGTCGGCGTCAGCGGGATCTCCGCCGCGTCCGGGGGCGCCGTGAGCCGGAGGCCCGGGAGCGCGGCGGGGTTCCCGCGCGCGTCGACGAGCTCGACCGCGATCTCGCGCGGCGCCTCCCCCGGGAGCGACGGTGGCGGAGGCGGCTCGATGGCGCCGGTCACCGGGATCACGCGGACCGTCAGGCCGTCGCCCTGTTGCGCTGCACCAACGCGTCGGAAGCGCACGCGATGCTCGCCTGGGGTCATGATGACGAGGTCGTCCTTCGCAGATGCGAAGGCGTGGTCGTCGAGCGCCCACTCGAGGCCGTCGGCGTCCGGATCCCCGTCGAGCTTCGTGTAGCCGACCACCTCGAACGCGCCGTCGGCGCCGGGCTCGAGGCGGCGCGCCGACGAGACCTGCAGCACCGTCACCGCCAGGGGCGCGGACGGGGCGCCCTCGAGGCGCTCGGCCGTGATCCCCGCGACGCGCGCCCAGTACGTGCCCGGGCCGACGTCCTTCAGGAGGAACGCCTGCTGGATCTGCGCGTCCACCTCGACGTCGATGAAGACCTGCGTGAACGCCTGGTCGCGCGCGAGCTCGACGCGGTAGCGCGCCACGTCGGCGAGCGGCTTCCACGCGGCCTTGTAGCTCGCGAGGCTCCCGCGCGGCGCGGCGAGCACGACCTCCGCGAGCCCGTCGGTCGCCCACGCGGGCGCGGGCGGCAGCGGCTTCGGCGGGCGCGGCTTCTGCCCCTTCTCGACGACGGTCCCGTAGCCCTCGGGCACGTCGACCTTGGCGCCCTGGGCCTTCACGGCGGCCTTGCCGTCGTACACCGACACGGCCGACACGCGCGCCTGCGCCTCGATCTGCACGACGCGCGCGAGGAGATCGACCACGCCGGACGGCGTCTCGACGACCATCGGCTGGCTCGCGGCGTCGAGCTGCGCGAGGCCGCCGCGGATCGTACCGTGCTCGAGCACGACGCGGGTCTTCTCCTTCCGCCGCGCGGCCGTCGCGGCGCGCGCCGCCGAGCCGCTGTAGATCACGAGGAGCGCGTTGTCGCGGAGCCGGAGGTCGCTCTCGTCCTCGAAGACGATGTGCGCGGCGGACTCGTCGCCCGTCGCTACCTTGTAGAGCTTCCAGAGGTTCATCTTCTCGTGGGCCTCGAGCCAGTCGATGCTGCGCGGCGGCTTCGCTTGCACCTCCCGCTTGAGCCAGCTCACCTGCGCCTCGGGGAGCATCGTCCCGACGGGCAGGCGCAGGACCTGCCCGGGCTTCAGCAGGTACGGGGGCCGGCCCACGAACTTGTTGTATTGATAGATGATCCGGTAGTCGGAGCCCTTCCCGTAGAACGCCTCGGCGATGCTCCACACCGAGTCGCCCGGCTGCACCGTGTAGGTGCGGACGTCCGGCTCCGCGGCGCCAGCCACGGGGGCCGCGAGGGCGAGCGAGAGGCTCAGGAGCAGCGTCAGCGCGGGCCGCCTCATGGCGCCTCCCCGGCCGTGGGCGTAGGAGCCTCGGGGGCCGGCCTCTCGACCACGTGGAACTCGACGCGCCGGTTCTGCGCGCGCCCCACGGTGGTGCCGTTCGACGCGATCGGCACGGTCGCGCCGAAGCCCTTGGTGGCGACCCGCTCGGCCGCGACGCCCGCCGCGATGAGCCGCCGCCGCACCGACGCCGCCCGGCGCTCGCTGAGGTCGACGTTCTGCTCGGGGATCCCCTGGTTGTCGGTGTGGCCCTCGACGCGGACGCGCCAGATCTCCGGGTGCGCCCGGATGAACGCCGCCACCCCGTCGACGACCTCCGCGCCGTCCCTCGTGAGCACCGCGCTCGCCGGCGCGAACCGCACCTCGCCGCTCACCGCCAGCGTGTCGCCCGTCGCCTTCACGGGCGGGGTCGCGGCGCCCCCCTCGTCCGGGCAGCCGTCCTCGTCCGCGATCCCGTTGTAGACCTCCGGCTCCCGCGGGCAGGCGTCCCGCGCGTCGAGGATCCCGTCCATGTCGTCGTCGGGGTCGGGGCACCCGTCCTCGTCCTGGAACCCGTCGCGGTCCTCGGGCTCGTCCGGGCAGGCGTCGACCCCGAGCGGGACGCCGTCCGTGTCGGCGTCCGGGTCGGCCGCGTTCGCGAGGGCCTCGGGGGAGCCTGGCTCACCGGGCAGCGGCAGCGCCGGGACGCCCGGATCCGCGTCGTCAGGCGGGGTGCCCGGCCCGACGTCGCCCGGCGGCCCGTCCGGCCCCGCGCCGACGGGATCCGGGCCGACCGGATCGGCGTCGAGGTCGACGGGTGCTGCGTCCGCGGCGCCCGTGGGCGCGCCGATCGAGACGGAGAGCAGCGCGCGCCAGTCGGCCGCGCCGTAGCCCTCGGAGAGCCCGGCGCCGACGCCCGCGCTGATCGCGACCGCGTCGCTCGGGCGGAACCGGAGCCCGCCGAGCGCCTCGAGCGGGAGCTTGCGCGCGTCGACGCCGCTCGGGTCGCGCGCGGAGTCGCCGAAGCCCACGGCCCCGTCGACCTCGGCGAGCAGGGCCAGACCGTAGTGGCCGAGCGGGATCTCGCCGCCGATCCCGACGCGGAGCTCGTTCCCGATGGCGAGGTCGACGACGTCGGCCCCGGGGCGCACACGGAAACCCGCGTTCAGCGCGACCGCGCCGCCGCCCGGCGCGTGCCACGCGAGCACGAGCCGCGGGGTGACCGTGACGCCGCCCTCCGTCGCGAAGGGCGCCGAGCCCCCCGTCGGGAACGACGCCTCGACGGCGACGGCGAGGCCGAGGCCGCCAGCGCTGGGGGCCGGGGTGAGGAGCCGCGCGCGCGCCTCGAGGCGCACGTCGCCGAGCGCGACCTCGCCGTCGCGGGCGCCGTCGGCCCCGGGCACCTCGACGACGTCGAGCGGGACGCCCACGGCGACGTCGAGTACCTCCGGCAGCGCCATCCCGGCGATGAGCGTCGTGACGAGGCGGTTCCGGAGCGGGCCCGCCGTGACGCCGTCGGCCGTCCGCGTGGCGAGCTCGTCGTTCGCGAAGGTCGCCGCGAGCTCGCCCCACACCGCGAGCGCCGTGGGCGTCGGCGTGGTGCCGACCGCCCAGATCCCGCCCGGCGCGAGCGTCGGCTCGACGAGCGCCGGGTTCACGTCGGCCGCGCGGGCCGTCGCGGCCGCCGACACGACCGCGAGCGCGGCGAGGGCAGCGGCGCGGCGGGGGAACGCGCGGCGTGTGGAGGCCATGGGTTCCGTATAGAGGTTCCGGGGCGTTCCTTCAATCGACGCCGGCTGCGCGGGCGTGGCGTCTGACACCGCGCGTCGCCCCCGGACGGGGTCTGGGAGGGCGCGGACCCCGGTGGCGCCTACGTCGTCGCGACGCCGCGGCGCCGGCGGAGCGCGAAGATCAGCGTCAGGGCCAGCACCACGAGCGACGCGCCCGCGCCGCCACCCCCGCCCGCGCAGCCCGAGCTGCTCGACGTCTCGACCCGCGGCAGCGGCAGGGCCGACGCCTTCGCGGGCTCGCGGAAGCCGAAGGAGGCCGGGATGCTCGGCGAGCCGAGCACGGCGTCGTCGAGGAGGGCGTCGACGTCGGACGCCTGCGAGGGGTCGAAGGGGCGCGCCGCGCCGGCCTCGTCGAGGACCTCGGGCCAGCGGAGCGGCGACTCGCCGGGGACGGGCGAGATCGCGGGGAAGCCGCAGAAGCCGCCGCAGAGCACGCGCCGCTCGCGGCCGTCGGCGTAGGTGACGTCGACGTACTGGTCGCAGTTGGCGTCGGTGCGGATGACCGTGTCGATGGTGTGGCGGTTGTCGACGTCGGGGAGGTCCGGGTTCTCGGCGAAGATCGGGTCGCGCGTCATCTCGGTCGGGTCGAGGAGGGCGAAGAAGCGGGTGATCTTCCTCGCGCCGCGGAACAGGGCCTCGATGCCCTGGCGTGGCGCGACGACCTCGCGGCGCAGGGCTTCCTTGAGGGCGGGGAGGTCGACGGGCAGGTCGTCTCGGCTCACGTAGTAGGCGATGTAGCTCCGGAACTCGGCGTCCGTCGTGACGTGCTCACCGTCCTTGTCGGCGCACCCGTCCCAGGGCTGGGCGTAGTTGCAGCTCTCGTAGGGGTAGCCGTGGAGGTCGGCGGGCTTCGGGATCGCGGCCTCGATCACGGAGGCGACCTCGGGATCGCTCATGCCGACACCGGTCGCGAGGAGCAGGGCGTCGAGCTCGGTCGCGGCGTCGAAGGCGCTCTCGGAGTAGCCCGGGAGGAGCGTCATGACGGGCGGCGGCCCGGCGAGCTCGGTGACCCAGGCGCGGTGGCCGGCCTCGTCGAGGGCCTGCGAGACGAGGCCCTGGTAGTCGCCGCCGCCGGGGAAGGCGAAGGCGGCGTCGTTGAGCTGCGCGTTGATGAAGTTCTTCGGGACGGCGCGCGCGTCGCCGAGCACCCAGACCAGGATGGGCATGTCCTTCGCGGCGGCGATCTGCGTCAGGCGCAGCGGGACGCAGGGGGCCGTCTCGCCGAGGGTGAGGGCGAGCGGGCGGATGTCGCCCGTGGCGCGGCCGTTCTGGAGGCGGATCCCGATGAAGTCGAAGCCGCCGGCGATGTAGTGGTCGAGGAGGGGCTGGGCGGCGGGATCCTGGAGGTAGCCGTTGTCGTTCAGCCAGGCGTAGAGGGCGTCGGAGCGGGTCGCGTGGATGAGCTGCGCGTCGTAGGGCCCGACCTGGGCCTCGGAGAGCACGACGACCGCGGGCGGCGGGGAGGCGCTGGCGTCCGAGGTGCTGACCGTGTCGGCGCTCGAGGTGTCGAAGTTGACCGTGGCGCCGACGGGGACGCCCTTGTCCTCGCAGGCCGACGGGGTGGCGTCGAAGGTGTTGTTCACCGCGAAGACGGGGTCGGTGAGGGCCTGGAGGCGCGGGAAGAGCGTCTGGGTCGAGATCCCGAGCACCTGGTCGAGGGGGACGAGGGCGCCGCTCGCGTCGCGCGGGACCTCGGCGACGGGGAGGATCCAGCCGAACTGCGTGGGATCGCCCTGGTAGACGACCTCGACGTGCATCGTGACGACGCCGTCGTGGCGCGCGAAGAGGACGCGCTCGCCGGCCTGGATGATGGGCGACTGCGTCTGGGCGTTGCAGAAGAAGCCGCCGCAGGCGACGGCCGGCGGGGCGGCGGCGAGGGCGAGGGCGGTCGCGGTGGTGGCGACGGCGCTCGCGACGAGGAGGGGCGTTCGGCGCATGGTGGGTCTCCCGGGCGTGGTGCGGCGTGTGGGAGAGCAAGGGCCGTACCAGGGTGCAGGGGGGCGCGGAGGGCGGGTGTGCCCGGCGCGTGAGCGCCAGCGGGTGGCTAGCTCGTGGTCGGGGTGGATAGCAGGTGGCCGGGTGGCGGACGCGCCGGTGGCCGCGGCGTAGGCGTCGCGGTGTGGCATGAAGGCTGCTACGGTGTCGATACAGCCGCCATCGCCGGGGAGCACGCCGTGCGCTACGCCATCGCCAGATCGATCCTCGCCGACGCCGACGCCGCCGGCGCCTGGCACCTGCCGCTCGAGGGGCGCGTGGTCACCGCCTGCGACGATCCGCGCGACGAGCCGGCGAGCGCCACCTGCACCGCCGCGTGCGGCGCGTGCCGCTTCCGCGGCGCGGCTTGGCGCTGCGACGACGTCGCTCTCGTCTGCCTCTGAGGGATCATGCTGCGCCTCGCCATCTTCGCCTGCCTGTTCGCCCAGCTCGGCTGTGGGAGCGACGCCTCGAGCGGCGCGGACGTCGACGTCGCCGACGTCGCGGACGCATCGAACGACGCCGATGTGGACACCGCCGCCGTCCTCGCCTGCGAGCCGCCCGACGAGGCGCCACCGACCGCGATCTGCGACGACCCCGCCGCCCAGCCGGCCTCCGGCTCGTGCAGCTCGAATCACCCCGTGGCGCCCCTCTGCGGCACCAACGCGGACTGCGCCGACGGCGAGACCTGCGTCCTGGCCGCCTACGGGACGGCCTTCCGGTGCTCGTGCTCCGCCTCGGGCTGCGTGACCGACGCCGACTGCGGCGCGGGCGAGGTCTGCGCCTGCGGCGCCGTCGTCGCCGGGGCGCGCTGCGGCGCCAACACCGGCGTCCCGTGCGGCAACACCTGCGTCCCCGCCGACTGCCGCGTCGACGCCGATTGCCCGACGGGGCAGGTCTGCCGCGTCTCGCGCTCCGTCTGCCGCTTCCTCGGCGGCTACCACTGCGTCGACCCCGCCGCCCCGACCGCGCCGTGCGAGGGCGACCTCGAGTCCTGCACCTTCCGCGACGGCGCCGGCTGGCGCTGCGAGCCCGGCCCCATCTGCAACTGACTGCGGCCTGTCCATCGTCTGTCGAGCTCTGAGATTGACGATCGCTCGACACGTGCCCACGTTCCCCCGATGGACACGCCAGCCACCGTCTCCGCTCCCCCCGCCCCGAAGACCGTCCTCGTCACGGGCGCCACCGGCTTCATCGGCGGCCACCTCACGAAGGCCCTCGCCGCCCGCGGCGACACCGTCTGGGGCCTGACCCGCAGCGGCCACGAGCCCGGCGACGGGAGCCCCGAGCACCCCGTCCGCCGCTGGTTCTCCTGGGTCTCCCCCGACGCCCCCGTGCCTCCCGCCGCGGTCGACGGCGTCGACGCCGTCGTCCATCTCGCCGGCGAGCCCGTCAACGGCCGCTGGACCGACGCCAAGAAGAAGGCCATCCGCGAGAGCCGCGTCGACGGCACCCGCCAGCTCGTGAACGCCCTCGCCGTGGCCGCCTCGCGCCCGGCCGTGCTCGTCTCCGGCAGCGCCATCGGCTACTACGGCGACCGCGACGACGAGATCCTCACCGAGTCCTCCGCGGCCGGCGGCGACTTCCTCGCGGACGTCTGCCAGGCCTGGGAGGCCGAGGCGCTCCGCGCCGAGCCGCTCGACGTGCGCGTCGTCCGCCTCCGCACCGGCCTCGTCATGCACCCCGACGGCGGCGCGCTCGAGAAGCTCCTCACGCCGTTCAAGCTCGGCGCCGGCGGCCGCATGGGCTCGGGCGACCAGTGGTGGGCCTGGATCCACCTCGACGACCTCGTGCGGCTCATCGTCTTCGCCATCGACCACCCCGACCTCGCAGGCGCCGTCAACGGCACCGCCCCCGCGCCCGTCCGGAACGCCGACTTCGCCAAGGCCCTCGGCCACGCGCTCCACCGGCCGGCCATCCTCCCGGCGCCCGCGTTCGCCCTCAAGCTCGGCCTCGGCGAGTTCGCGACCGAGCTCACGAGCTCGCGCCGCGTCGTCCCGCGCGCCGCCGAGGCGGCCGGCTTCGCGTTCCGCTTCCCGGAGCTCGCGCCGGCCCTCACCGACCTGGTCGGGCGCTGATCAGGAGAACGCCGCGTCGAGCAGCGTCCTCTCGAGCCCCCGCGCGATGACGAGGGTCGCGGCGCCGAGCGCCACGGACGTCGGCCCGAGCGCGCTCGCCATCACGGGCGTCTTCGCGACGGCCGCGATGTGGGTCCGCTCGCGCACGGCGGCCCGGAGCGGGTCCATGAACAGCGCCCCCGTCGTCGGGAGCGGCCCGCCCACGACGACAAGCGTCGGGTTCGTCAGGTTCACGATCGTCGCCACGCAGCGGCCGAGCGCGGACCCCGCCTCGGCGACGACGCGCCGCGCGGCTGGCGCGCCCTCGATCGCGCGCGTGACGATCGACGCGAGGTTCGGGAACGGCTCCGCCGCGTCGAGCGACGCGGCGCGGCCCGTGAGCGCCCGCGCGCCCACGCGCGTCACGAGGCACCCGCGCAAGCCGCAGGCGCAGGGGGCGCCGTCGTCGTCGACCTGGAGGTGGGCGATCTCGCCCGCCGCGCCGTTCACGCCGCGGTAGACGTCCCCCCGGAAGACGAAGCCCGCGCCGACACAGCCGGCCGCCGCGATGTAGACGAGGTCCTCCCCGCCGACGCCCGCGCCCCACCACTGCTCCGCGAGCGCCCCGACCGTGGCGGTGTTCTCGACGAGGACCGTGAGCCCCGTGGCCGCCCCGAGCGCCGCCGCCACGGGGACCCCCTGCCAGCGCGGCAGGAAGAGGTTCGCCGGGGCCGACGCGGTCACCGGGTCGATGGGGCAGGGCACGGCGACCCCGAGCCCCAGGATCCGCTCGAGCAGGTGGCCGCTCGCGAGGATCATGTCGCAGACCATCGCGCTCACGTAGGCGAGCGCGCCGTCCGGGTCCTCCGCGACCGCGAACGGGGCGCGCCGCACGTCGAGCGTCTCCCCCCGCAGGTTCACGCGCAGGACCGTGATGGTGTCGGCGTCGAGCTCCACGCCGAACGCGTTGTAGCGGTCGTCGTCGAAGCCGAGGATGACCGGCGGGCGCCCGCCGCTCGAGCCGCCCGCGCCGCGCTCCGCGACGAGGCCGCGGCGGAGCAGCGTCGTCACGATCGACGAGACGGTCGAGCGGCTGAGCCCCGTCTCCCGCGCGAGGTCCGCGCGCGAGATCGTGCGGCGCGACCACAGGAGGTTCAGGACGACGTTCAGGTTCTCCTCACGGAGGCGCGGCCCGTCGAGCTTGGCGCGCCGGGACGCGGGGGTCGGTCGCCAGCGCTCGCGCTTGCCACCCGCGGCGTCGGCGGGTCCTGTCGGCGGCGGGGCGCCCGGCGGGGGTCCAAGTGAAATCTGTTCACTCCTGAGGGATGTCGCCAGGGCGAATCCGAAACGTCGGAGACGCCGGCACCATCTCGGTCTACGGCATCACATCCGAAGTCCGAAAGGAAGCGCATCGAGCGTGAGCAGCTCGCTGGCAGACAACTATACCGAGCGGTATTGGTTGTCATCCCCCGTCTGCAGGCGGGCGATCAAACCGTGAGGATCTCGTGCCCGTCGGCGGTCACGAGCACCGTGTGCTCGAACTGCGCCGAGAGGGCACCGTCGGCGGTGACGATCGTCCAGCCGTCGCCGCGCACGACGATGTCGGCGGCGCCGAGGTTGATCATCGGCTCGATCGTGATGGCCATGCCGGCCTTGAGACGCACGCCGCGCCCGCGCGGCCCCACGTAGGCGACGTGCGGATCGAGGTGCATCTGCCGCCCGATGCCGTGCCCGCCGAGCTCCCGCACGACCGTGCAGCCCTCGATGGCGGCGAGCTCCTCGATAGCGCCGCCGATGTCGCCGAGCCGCACGCCGGGCGCCACCATCGCCACGCCGAGGTCGCGGCAGCGCCGCGCGACATCGACCACGTGGCGCGCCTCGGGGGAGGCGGCGGCCTCGTCGCCGATGAAGAACGTCGCCGACGTGTCGCCGTGGAAGCCGTCGAGCTCGGTCGTGACGTCCACGTTGACGATGTCGCCGTCGGCGAGGCGCACGCCGTGGCTCGGGATCCCGTGGCAGACGACGTCGTTGACGCTCGTGCACACCGACGCCGGGAAGCCCTCGTAGCCGAGCTGCGACGGGCGCCCGCCGAGCGCGGCCGTGTGCTCGCGCACCCAGCGGTCGATGTCGCCGGTCGTCACGCCCGCGCGCAGCCGCGCCGCGACGTGGCGCAACGTGCTCGCGGCGGCGAGGCCCGCGCGACGCATGGCTGGCAGGTCGCGGTGGCTGATGAGCTCGATCGCCATGGGGCCATCATGCCCCACGGGGGCCCGTCGGCGCCACCCCCGCTTGCGCGGCGACGGCGGTCAGTCCGCGATCGGCGTGAGCTGGATCTCCACGCGCCGGTTCATCGCGCGCGACGCGTTGTCCTCGTTCGGCACGAGGGGGCGGCTCTCGCCGAAGCCGACGGCCGACGCGCGCACCGGGTCGATGTCCTTGTTCTCGAGCACCGCGTGCAGCACGGACACCGCGCGCGCCGACGAGAGCTCCCAGTTCGAGCGGAAGCGCCCGTTCGAGATGGGGATGTCGTCGGTGTGGCCGGCGACCCGGATCCCGCCCTCCGTCTTCGCGAGCACGTCGCGCAACTTCTCGATGACCGGCATGAACTGCGGCTGGATCTTGTCGCTCCCGGACGGGAAGACCCCCTGCTCCTGGATGCGGATCATCACCTTCCCCGGGTGCTTCGCGATGAACACCTTCTCGGCGTTCGCGAGCCCGGCGAGCTCCTCCTTCAGGAGCTCGAACGTGGCGTCGAGCTTCTGCTCGGCCTCGGTCTTCTTCTTCTGCGCCTCGCTGTCGTCGGGCGCGCCCGTCCCCTCGCCGGCGTCTTTCTGCTTGTCGGACGCCTCGGCGTGGAAGGTCTCGGCCTTCAGGACCTCGTCGCTGAGCGTGGTCCCCTTGGCCTGCTTGATCTCGGAGGAGTCCTCCTTCACGCCGAGCGCCTTCTTCATCTCGCCGGCGACCGCGCGGTACTTCTCGGCGTCGACCTCGGCGAGGCTCAGGAGGAGCACGAAGAACGCCATCAGGAGCGTCATCATGTCCGCGAAGGTGCCGAGCCAGGGAGGTAGCCCTGCTGGAGGCGGTGGATCGGGTCTAGCCATCGTGCGCCCCCGTCGTCACTTCTCGCCGCCGCCGCCGTCGTCGACCTTCTGGAGCGCGCTCGGGAGGTGCGACCGCAGGAACTCCTCCATGACGCGCGGGTTGCGGCCCTCCTGGATGGCCGACACCGCCTCGATCACGAGGGTCTTGTTGAGCACCTCCTGGCCCGACCGGAGCTCGAGCTTCTCGGCGACCGGGATGGCGAACATGTTCGCGATGAGCGACCCGTAGAGCGTCGTCAAGATGGCGACGGCCATGGCGGGGCCGATGGACTTCGGGTCGTCCATGTTGCGGAGGAGGATGACGAGGCCGATGAGCGTCCCGACCATGCCCATGGCGGGGGCCGCGTCGCCGATGGCCTTGAACACCTTCTGGCCGGACTGGTGGCGGCCGACGGTCTGGTCGAGCTCGCTCTCGAGCACCTTCCGCACGAACTCGGGCTCGACGCCGTCGATGCAGAGCCGGAGCCCCTTGCCGAGGAACTCGTCGTCGACCTTCTCGTTCTCGAGCGCGAGGAGGCCCTCGCGGCGCACGACCGCGGCGAGCTCGACCGTGCGCTTGATGAGCGCCGTCGGCTCCGCGATCTTCGTCTTGAACGCCTTCATGGCGATCTTGAAGCTCCCGAAGACGGTCTTCAGCGGGAAGCGCATGAGCGTCACCGACAGCGTGCCGCCGCCGACGATCATGATGGACGGTGGGTCGATGAACGCCGTCAGCTCGGCGCCCATCAAGATGGACACGAGCACGACGGCGATGCCGAAGACGAGACCTACGAGGGTTGCGATATCCATGGAGGCGGGGTCCTCAGGAACAGAGGGAAGAGCTCGGGGTCAGCTCGAGCTCGAGCTCGCGTAGCGCGTGACCGCGCGGGCGCGGCGCCGATGCGCGAGCAGCGCGTCGAAGACCTGCTGGTGGAGCGCGCGCAGCCCTTCCTGGAGGGCGCGCTCGCCGTCGTGGATGCGCTCGCGCACGGCGAGGGCGGCGTCCGGCTCGGCCGCGGTGAGCTGCGCGACGGCGGCTACGGCGGCGCCGCGGTCGGCGACGAGGTCCGCCACGGCCTCGGCGTCGGCCTCGGCGATGGCGGCCTCGAAGCGCGGGTAGAACGCCTCGAGCTCGCTCAGCGCGGCCTCGAGCTCGGGCGACATGACGGAGGCCATCACGCGCCCTCGGCGAGCGCGGTCTGCGAGGCCTGCCGCCAGGCGTCACCGAGGCTGCGCATCTGCTCGATGATCTCGTCCATCTCGACGAGATCCTGGCTGATCTGCGCCTTCATCAGCGCGCGGCTCCAGGCGAAGTACATGCGCCGGAGGTGCGCCGTGAGCTCGGGGTTCACGGCGTCGTCGAGCGAGTCGATGAGGTGCACGATGATGGCGTGCGCCTTGTCGAGCGCCTCGCCGGCGTCCGCGAACATCTTCGACTCGATCGCGCGGCGCGCCGTCACGCAGAAGCGCGTGAGGCCGTCGTAGAGCAGCACGATCACCTCGGCCGGGGAGGCGGTGGTGATCTGGACTCGCTGGTATGCCTTGAGCTTGCGGTTCATGCGCTGGATCCTCGACAGGGCGGACTGGACTGCTTCTCAGGTGGGTCGGTGGGAAAGGATCAGCCGAGGAGCGCGGCGAACTGGGCCGCCTGGCTCTGGTAGAGCCCCATCGCCTGCTCCATCGCGGTGAACTGCCGCTGGAGCGAGGTGGTGGTCGTCGCGAGGCGGGATTCGAGCGCCGCGATGCGATCATCGGCATCGGAGATCATCTTGTTGAGGCTCTTCGTGCGGCCGGACAGGACCCCGGTGGTGCTGTCCGTGTAACCGTCGAGGAGCGTCTGGAGGCGCGCGGCGATGCCGGTGTCCTCCGTCGTGAACAGCCGCCCGAGGGCGCGCTGGTCGCCCGACATGGCCTTCTCGAGATCCTTCGAGGTGATCTCGAACTCGCCGCTCGAGTTCGTGCGGATGCCGATCTGCGACACCGACGACAGGCTGTTCGTGATGCCCGTGATCGGGTTCGACACCGCCGCGCGCAGGTCCGTCCGGAGCTTCAGCAGCGCCGGGTCGGCGCCGGCCGCGCGCGCGCCATCGCTCGTGAGCGTGGCGTCGTCGATCTTCTTGAAGACCTCGTTCACCTTGTCGACGAAGCTCTGCAGCTTCTCCTTGGTCGCGTCCTGGTCCGACGCGATGTCGAGCGTGACGGCGCCCTTCTTCTTGAGGCTCAGCGTCACGCCGTCGAGCACGTCGGACACGTCGTTCGTGCGGTGCTCGATGGCGAGCCCGTCGAGGTCGAACTGCGCGTTCTTCGCGGTCACGACCTGCGAGAAGCCGAGCGTCTCGCCGAGCGAGCTCGTGTACGACTCGGTGATCGTGATGGCGTCGTCCGCGGCGCCGCCGATCTCGTGGCCGCTCTCGCTCGCCACGACCTGCAGGTAGGTGTTGGTGCCGTCGAACACGAGCGACGCGTCGACCGCCGCGCTCGAGGCGTTGATGCGGTCGGCCACGTCCTGGAGCGTGTCCCCGTCCTCGATCGTGATGTCGACCGGGTCGTTGCCGGGGGTGCCGATCGTGATGGTGCCAGCGCGCACCTGGGCGAACTTGCTCGAGAAGGCGACGCTGCGATCCTTCTCCGCGACCGCGAGCTCCTGGATGTCGAGCTCGTAGCGGCCGGCGGCGGCCTGCCCCGTCACGTTGGACTTCAGGAAGTCCTCGTCGGAGCTCGTCGCCGTGTAGCCGAGGACGTTGCCGACGTCCTCCATGTCCTTCGCGAGGGTCTTCAGCTCGTCGAGCGCGGCCTTGACCTTGCTGATGCCGGAGATCTGCGCGTTGTAGGACGTCTTCTTCGCGTTGAGCGCGTTGATGGGCCCACGCTGGGCCGACACGAGCGCGTCGATGATCGACGCCGAGTCGATGCCTGACGTGATGCCCGTGAAGTTGACTGGCATGGCTGCGCGCTCCTGGACGAAGACCCGATGTGGGTCCGGTGGTCATCACCGGCCCACACCGGGTCCTACGGTCACTTCGAGGGCGGGGTTAAACCGCCGGTGTCACTACGAGAGGAGGCGGAGGGCGAGCTGCGGGGCCGTGTTGGCCTGGGCGAGCATCGCGACGCCGGCCTGCTGGAGCACCTGCGACTTCGAGAACTGGGCGCTCTCGGCCGCGACGTCGACGTCGCGGATGTTGCCGTCGGCGACGCCGAGGTTCTCGACGGTGCTGTTGAGGTTGTCGATGGCCTTGCTCATCTGGTTGACCGTCGCGCCGAGGCCCGACCGGCGGGTGTTCAGCGTGTCGAGGGCCGCGTCGATGTCGTCGATGGCGGTCTGCGCGTTGGTGAGCGAGTCCACCGCCGAGGCGTTGACGCCGAGCGCGGTCGCGTCGGTGTCGGCCATGGAGATCGTGATGCGGTCGTTCGCCGTGTTCCGCGTGCCGACCTGGAAGGTCAGCGTGCCGGCCGTGCCGGCCGTGCCGTCGAGGAGCTTCTGGCCGTTGTACTCGGTGACGTCCGAGATGCGGGTGAGCTCCGTCGAGAGCGCCGAGAACTCGGTGTTGACGTAGGCGCGCTCGGTGTCGGTGAGGCCGTCGGAGGCGGACTGGACGGCCAGCTCGCGCATACGGATGAGGGTGTCCGACATCGTCTGCATCGCGCTGTCGGCGGTCTGCAGCATGGCGACGCCCTGCGTGGCGTTCGACGAGGCCTGCTTGAAGCCGCGGGTCTGGGCGCGGAGGCCCTCGGAGACCGCGAGGCCAGCGGCGTCGTCGGCGGCCGAGTTGATGCGCATGCCGGAGGAGAGCTTGCCGACCGAGCTCTGCATCATCGAGTTCGATGCAGCGAGCGTCTTCTGAACGGAGAGCGAGCTCTGGTTCGTGTTGATCATGAGAGCCATGGAGACATCCTCACTAAGTCTTTGGTGGTCGAATGCACTGGGTTGCCTCCCCTCGGGGCAACCTGGGCCGTCGCAACCTGCGTCTCGTTTCGCCCTCGGCGCTTGCGGCCTCACACTCTGCAACGGGAACCCCCGGTGGGTGCTTAAAGCGGGGGCGCTGTTTTTTGCCCTGTCTCCGGGGTGTTCGGGCGGAGCGCGGCCAATGGTGCGGGCGCGAGCCCTTTGTAAAGGAATGATCGCGCGCGCCCGCCTGGATGGCGGGCGTGACGCTTACAATCGGGGGCGGCGCCAGCGGTCCATCCGTCCATCCATATAAGCGGATGTATCGCGAGGGGCCCGAGGGGGCGCCGAGCTCGTCGGCGACGGCGCGCGCGGGGCGCGGTGACGGCGCGGTGACCCCGGAAACGAAAAAGGCCCCGGGTCTCCCCGGGGCCTCCCTGGCCAATCGCTGCGCCCGCACGCGGCGAGGCGAGGTCTGGCGGCGCGCTAGCCGATGAGGCGGAGCGCGAACTGCGGCGACGCGTTGGCCTGCGCGAGCATCGAGACGCCGGCCTGCTGGAGCACCTGGTTCCGCGAGAAGTTGGCGCTCTCCGACGCGATGTCGGCGTCGCGGATGTTGCCCTCGGCGACGCCGAGGTTCTCGACCGTCGACGACAGGTTGTCGATCGACTTCGAGAGCTGGTTCATCGTCGCGCCGGTCGTCGCGCGCGCCGTGTTCAGCGTGTCGAGCGCCGAGTCGATGTCGTCGATGGCGGTCTGCGCGTTGGCGAGCGTGTCGACGGCCGAGGCGTTCACGCCGAGCGCCGTGCTGTCCATGTCGCCCATCGCGATCGTGACGCGGTCGTTGGCCGAGTTCCGCGTGCCGACCTGGAAGGTCAGCGTGCCGCCCGTGCCGGCCGTGCCGTCGAGGAGCTTCTGGCCGTTGTACTCCGTCACGTTCGAGATGCGGTCGATCTCGCCCGCGAGCTTCGTGAACTCGGTGTTCACGTAGCCGCGCTCGGTGTCGGTGAGCGTGTCGCTCGACGACTGCACGGCCAGCTCGCGCATGCGGACGAGCGTGTCCGAGATGCTCTGGTGCGCGCTGTCGGCGGTCTGGAGCATCGCGACGGCCTGGTTCGCGTTCGACAGGCCCTGCTTGTAGCCCTGCGTCTGCGCCTTCAAGCCCTCGGCGACCGCGAGCCCGGCGGCGTCGTCGGAGCTGTGGTTGATGCGCATGCCGGACGACAGGCGCTCGACGGACTGGGCCATGCCGCGGTTCGACGTGGCGACGGTCCGCTGAACGGCCAACGAGGCAGAGTTGGTGTTGATGTTCATGCTCATGGGGGCGTTCTCCTCCGTGGGTCGGTCGTGTGCAATGCAGCGCCCGCCCCGGTCGGGGCCCGGTGCGAAGCTGCTCCCCTCTGCCCAGGAGAAACGACCCGCGGAGAAATCCCGTGAGGCGCGAAGTGTGATCTTTTGTTCTTAAGCGATTACGAAAACGCGCCCGGACCGCGCGGGTGGCGGTTCCGCGCCGATTCGCGCGATCGGTCGGAGGCGCCTCGCGCGAAGGTTAAATCGAAAATCGCCCATCTCGCCCGGTAACCCGGCGAGGGCGTCCTGCGGCTTGTGGCGGGCCCTCCGGACCGGTAGAAGGATGACCTCTCGCCGGAGGAGGAGAAAGGCGTGCTCATCGTTCGTTCCTCGTCGCTCGCGATCATCGCGTCTCTCGCTCTGCCGCTCGCGCTCGCCTCCGTGGCCTGCGGCGGCGACGACGCCTCCGAGGGCAGCGCGACCAAGGTCGTGCGCGTGGAGACCCTGGTGCAGCCTGGCTCCTTCGAGGCCGGCGGCCACGCGCAGGTCCTGTGCGCCGCCGTCAACAAGAAGGGCGAGCCGATCCCCAGCGCGACGAGCTTCACCGTCGTCGCGACGCCCGCCGACGGCGCCGCGTTCGACAGCGCCCTCGTCATGTCGAGCACGCGCGCCGGGACCGTCACCGTCGCCTGCCAGTACGCGGGCGTCGTCGACGCGACCCCCGAGGTCGTCACCGTGACCGCCGGGCCGGGCACGCACACCGTGATGTCGGTCTCGCCGGCGAGCATCCGCGCGAGCGAGTCGGCCGCCACCACCTGCTTCGTCGCCGACCAGTACGGCAACGACACCGGCGCCGCCCACGCCGTCGCCGCCGAGCCCGCCGACATCGCCGTCCGCGACGGCGTCGTCATCGGCACGATCGCCGGCGATTACACGCTCACCTGCACCGCGACCGGCATGTCCGGCGACCAGCTCGGCCACGCCACGGTGAGCGTCACGCCCGGCGACACGGTCGAGCTCGCGCTCGCCTACGAGCCCGATCGCCCCTCCTACGACCTCGAGAACGCCGTGAAGATCACGGGCGTCGGCCTCGACATCCAGGGCAACGTCACCCAGACCGGGATCGCCCTCACCGACCTCGCCGTCGAGCCGTCGGGGCACGCGAACGTCGTCGGGCAGCAGCGGAACCTGCTGTCCTTCCTCGACGAGGGGCGCTTCACCGTCACCGCGAAGAGCGCGAGCGACCCGACGATGACGGCGTCGTCGCCGATCGTCGTCGACCAGACGCCGCCGGCGCTGACGCTCACGAGCCCGGAGCGCGGCACCGTGCACGACGCCGACAACCTCATCACCTTCGCGGGCACGGTCAGCGACAACCTCGGCGAGGTCGCCTCCCTCACCGTGAACGGCACCGACGTGCCCCTCCCGGCCGCGGGCGGCAGCTTCAGCGCGCAGGTGCCGCTCACCTACGGCGTCGACATCTTCCACGTCGTGGCGACCGATCCCTACGGCCTCGAGACGGTCGTCACGCGCGCCGCCGAGAAGTCGACCGAGCACTTCGCGATGGAGTCGCCGACGGTCGCGACCGACGCGGTCTCCTCGGGCGGCGTCATCTTCCTGATGCCCGAGCTCTTCGACGACGGCGACCACACGGAGGCCGCGCGCGACGACCTCGCGAGCCTGCTCCTCGACATCGTGAAGCACCTCGACCTGACCGCGCTCGTGCCGAACCCGCTCACGAGCTTCGCGTGCATCGGCGGCAACTGCACCATCCGCTTCACCGGCATCGGGTACAGCGACGTGCGCGTCGGGATCACGCTCAAGCCCGGGCGCCTCCACGTGCACGTCGAGATGGACGACATGTCCGCGAACATCGCGCTCGACGCGCCCTGCAGCATCTGCAACGGCGGCCAGGCCGTGCTCCCGGGCGCCGCCACGGCCGATCGCGTCGTGGCCGACCTCGACGTCGTGCTCTCGCTCGTGAACGGGCAGGCCGAGGCCGCCGCGGAGAACGCGGTCGTCACGCTCGAGGGCTTCGACGTGCACATCGACGACCCGACGGGGATCCTCCAGTCCGTCGTGACGCTCGCGGTCGGGCTCATCAAGGATCCGCTCGTGAACGCGCTCGAGGGGCTCCTCGCCGGGCTCATGGAGGACCAGCTCGGGCCCGCGCTCGGGAGCATCTTCAACGCGCTCTACATCGATCAGGACCTCGAGATCCCCTCGCCCATCGGCGACGGCGACCCGAACACGCTGAAGCTCCTGCTCGAGCCGGAGGCCATCGACATCGCGCCCGAGCGCGCGCAGGTGCGGATGCGCGGCCTCGCCTACGCGAAGGTGCCGAAGCGGCCCTACCCGAGCCTCGGGAGCGTCGGCCACGAGGGGTGCCGCGCCTACACGCCGCTCGCCTTCCCGGCGCCGACGCCGCTGACGGTGGGCGTGCACGACTCGTTCATCAACCAGATCCTCTACGCCGTCTGGGAGGGCGGCACGATCTCGCTCGACGTGCCCGCGGGCGCCGCGAACGACCTCATCTCGAGCCTCCCCGTGCAGAACCTCGCGCTGAAGGTCGAGCCGCACCTGCCGCCCGTGCTCAACAGCTGCGGCGGGAAGGAGTCGATCCAGCTCGGCGACCTCTTCCTCGACGCCACGTTCGACCTCGGCGGGCCCGTGCACCTCGGCATGTGGCTCCAGGTCGAGGCCGGCGTGAACGTGGTCGTCGAGCCGAACGCCGAGGGGCGCCTCGAGGCGCGCATCGAGGTCGGCGACTTCGACACGCTCACGACCGAGATCGTGACGAACGAGGGGCTCTTCGCGGGCGACGACGGCGCCGTCGAGGACCTCGTGAAGAACGTGCTCGTGCCGCAGCTCCTCTCGAGCGTCGGCGACGCCGCGCGCTTCGCGCTGCCGCAGATCGATCTGCACGAGCAGAGCGCGGTCTTCCCGCCAGGCACCACCGTCGACTTCGTCGTGCAGCAGGTCTCGCGCGACAACGCCTACCTGACGGTGCAAGGCGGGCTCAAGTAGTGGCGCGCTGGTCGCTCGACGGGCGGCGCGCGCTCATCACGGGCGCGTCGGCGGGGATCGGGCGGCGCCTCGCCGAGGAGCTCGCCCGGCGCGGCGGGAAGCTCATGCTCGCCGCGCGCGGTGCGGAGGCGCTCGAGGAGGCCGTCGCGAGCTGTCGGGCGCTCGGGGCGGAGGCGTACGGGTTCCCGACCGACGTCGCGGACCCCGACGCGTGCGAGGCGCTCGTCGCCGAGGCCGTCCGGAAGCTCGGCGGGCTCGATCTGCTCGTGAACAACGCGGGGATCAGCATGTGGTCGCGCTTCCGCGACGTGACCGACCTCGGCCTCTTCGACCGCATCATGCGGATCAACTACCTCGGCGCGGTCTACTGCACGCACCACGCGCTCCCGCACCTCGAGGCGTCGCGCGGGCTGCTCGTGGCGGTCTCGTCGCTCACGGGGAAGACGGGCGTCCCGACGCGCAGCGGCTACGCGGCGAGCAAGCACGCCATGCAGGGCTTCTTCGACACGCTCCGCATCGAGCTCAAGGACGCTGGCGTCGACGTGCTCGTCGTGTCGCCCGGGATGGTCGCGACCGACATCCGCGGGCGCGCGCTCGGCGGCGCCGGGACGTCGCTCGGGGAGAGCCCGCGCGACGAGTCGAAGGGCACGATGTCCGTCGAGCGCTGCGTCGAGCTCATGCTGCGCGCGATGGAGCGGCGGCAACGCGAGCTGGTCATGACGGGGCGCGGGCGCCTCGGGCTCTGGCTCAAGCTCATCGCGCCGGGGCTCGTGGACCGCCTCGCCGAGCGCGCCGTGCGCGAGAAGGGGTAGCGCGGTGGCCGGGGACCTCGATGACGGCGACGAGCTCGTGCGCGCCAAGGTCTTCGCGGACCTCGAGCTCCGCGACCTCGGCGGGGAGCCGATCGTTGGGCGCCTCCTGCAGGTGCTGAGCGGCGGGCCCGGGGACTGCTGGGCGCACGCGCAGGTGAGCGCGGCGGTCTGGGCGGACATCGAGCGGCGGGAGCTCCTGAACCTGCACGCGGAGCCCGAGCGCGCGCGGATGGCGGGCGTGTTCGAGGACGGGGCGCCGGTGTCGCTGACGCTGCGGCTCCGCGACGCGATCGCGGCGGAGGTGGCGGGCGACGACCACGCGGCGATGGTCGCGGCCGTGGTCGCGGCGCTGACGACGCCGGCCGCGGACACGACGCTCGCGCGGCGGCTGCGCGCGACGGAGGCCTGGGTGCTCGGGGAGGCGACGCAGCTCGTGCCGATGCCGGACGATCCCGAGGCGAGGGCGGAGATCGGGGTGCGCGTGGGGCCGCTCGCCGTGGACGACGAGTCGGAGGCGGAGGCCGCGCCGTCGGGCGCGGGCGTCGCGCTCACCGCGTGGGTGCAGGCGTGGGCGGAGGAGCGCGGGTACCTCGGCGACCCGCCGGACGAGGACGGCTTCATCAAGATCGCGGTGCCGGTCGCGGAGGATCTGTTCGCGCACTCGCTCTTCGCGCTGCTCGTCATCCTCGACGAGGACGCGGGCTGGGCGGCGGCGTACGGTGTCCTCCCGGCGAACATCCCGGAGGGGCGTCGCGCGGAGGTGGCGTTGAAGCTCGTGGGGCTCAACTACGAGCTCCCGTTCGGGGGCTTCGAGATGGATCCCGAGGACGGCGAGGTGCGCTTCCGGACGTGCGCGGCGGCCGGCCCGCGGGCGCTGACGACGACCGCCCTCCAGTTCATGCTCGACATGAACGTGGAGCAGCTGCGGACGCACGGCGCCGACATCCTCGAGCTCGCGTTCACGTAGCCGGGGCGTTCAGCGGGCGCTGAACCCGCCTCCCGGGAGCGCGTTCGCGCGCCCGCTCTGAGCGGGCTGCACGCGCTTCACGGCACGGTGAACGTGGCGTTGTCGCTCGTCGCCACGCCGGACGACGTGGTCGAGGTCACCGTCGCGGAGCCCGACTGCGCCACGTAGAGGTAGAAGCTCCGGTACCACTCGCCGGGGGCGATGTACGACGTCTGGCTCGCGGCGTACGCGCCGCCGTTCGTCAGCGAGACGCGCACGGCCGGGCTCGAGGACGACAGCGTCACGTACACGCCGCCGTGGTCGGAGGTCGAGATGCTCGTGTCCTCGGCGGTCGTGAGCTTGATCTGGCACGAGCGCCAGGTCCCGACGACCGGGCTGGCCGCGCTGCAGTTCACGAGCCGCAGGAACGAGTTGCGCACGATGAACTGGCTCGACTGCGACGACGACGTGAAGCCCGGCGCGCTCGCGGTGACGGTGTAGGTGCCCGCGACCGGCGGCGAGACGTAGTCGAACGCGGCGAGCGCGAGGTTCTCGACGCGATAGATCCCGGTCGCGAGCGACGCGGTCCCGAACGCCCCGCGGCTGTTGGGGGTCACGATCTCGAGCGCCGCGGCCCCGGTGCGCGTGAGCGTGATGGGGAGCGGCCCGTCCGTCCCGGCGACCGCCGTCCAGGTGTACGTCCCGCTCTTGGTGATGCCGGTCGTGATGATCGGCGCGAAGCTCGCGCGGTCCGTCAGCGTGGTCACGTAGACGTTGGCGCCGCCGATGCCGTAGAGCTTCAGCTCCCCGGCCACGATCGACGTCGACGCGGTCGCGCTCAGGTACTGCGGGCTCGAGGCGACGATCTGCACCGTGCCGGTGGCGCCCCGTCGGCCGTGGACGTAGACGGTCTGGGCGTTCGTGTTCGCCACGGAGAGGTCGAGGTCGGCGCTGCCGACCCCGGTGATGCTCGTCGAGAGCGCGGCCTTGTCCGGGTCGCTGACCGAGAGCCGCACCGTGGCGGGCCCGCCGCTCGGGAAGGACGAGAGGTGGAACAGGAGCGGCTCGTAGAGGCTCGAGGCGACCTGCGCGGGCACGGTGTTGTAGAGGATCGACGCCGCGCTCACCGAGACCTGGACGGTCTGGCGCGACACGGCGAGCCCCGAGGCGAAGCCCGGCGCCGTCGCCGTGACGGTGGCCGTCCCCTGCACGGCCGGGGCGAAGAAGTCGAGCAGCACGCCGCCGCCGGCGACGGAGCTCGCCGTGTAGAGCGAACCACCCGCGACCGGCAGCGCCACGGCGGTCGCCCGCTGGTCGCTCGTGACGAGCTCGCCGACACCCGCGCCGGTCATCGCGAGCGTGACCGACTGCGGCGGATCGGCCCCCGCGAGCTCCTGATAGACCGCGAGCGCCGTGCCGCTGGCGTTCGGGATCCCGAAACGCAGGCGGAACGGGTCGTCTGCGGGCGACTGGTTGGACTGGACCGTCTGGTAGGCGCCGAGGAGCTCGACCGCCATCGCGGCGGGGACGACCGTGGTCGTCGCCCACTCCTCGGCGAACCCTGGGACGGTCACGAGCACCTCGACGGTGCCCGTCGCGCCGGGGACGCCTTGGAGGTAGATGATCTCGTCGCCGTCGCCGTTGACGTAGGGGACGTCGATGGCGCCGGCGCCGGCGCCCGCGCGGACGCGCGACACGAGCGCGATGGACGGGTCGCTCACGGCGACGTGCGCGGTCACGCCGCCGTGCGTCGCGTCGGAGAGCTTCAGGTGGAGCTGGGTCTGGAGGCCGCCGCCGAGCTGCGCTGGCGGATCGGCGTCGAAGTACGCGTAGGCCGCGGAAACGGACACCGTCACCGCCTGCGTCGCCGGGGTGAAGCCGGGCGCGGACGCCGTGATGGTCGTGGTCCCCGCCTGGAGCGTGCCCGGGAAGCGCGCCGCGACGCCCCCCTGCGCGACGTAGGCCTTCGTGGCGTTGCCGTTGACCGCGATGGTCGCCGTGCGCGTGTCCGCGGCGCCGGCGGTGGTCGCGAGGGTCGCGACGGTCGGCGCCGAGGAGGTGAACGTGACGGTCAGCGGGCCGGCGGCGGCGCTCACCTGCTGGACCGCGAGGACGGCGGGGTCGTCGAGGCTCGGCACGCCGACGCGCGCGTAGAAGGGGTCGTCCGGGAGCGTGTCGATGGTGCTGCCGGCGCGGCTCGCGTAGAGCGACTGGAGGTCCATCATCGGCGCGACGACCGGCACGACCTGAAAGCCCGTGACGCCCTCGACGTCGACGGTGACGGTGACGTCGCCCGTCTGGCCGGCGACCCCCTGGAGCCAGACGGTCTTCGAGGTCGCGGTGGCGGGGAACGAGATCGCCGCGCTCGCGCCCCCGGCGGCCGTGCTGCTCGTCGAGACGAGGAGCTTCGAGGGGTCGGAGCTCGTGATGGTGCCGGCGAGCGCGCTCGGCGCGGGGCCGGTGAGGGTGACGCGGAAGGGCTGCTGGAGGCCGGCGCCGACGCGCGTGGGGCCGGTCTCCGGGGCGACCGTGATGTCGCCGCCGCTCGCCGGCGGGTCGGTGCCGCCCGTGCCGCCGCCGCCGCCTCCCGTGTCGCCGCCCGCGCCGCCGCCGTTCCCGGGGTCGACCGGGCCGCCGCCGTCGCGCCCGTGGTCGAAGTCCTCGGGGGCGCCCGGGCCGCGGTAGCCGATCTCCACGCCGTCGTCGGGGGTGCCCACGTCGTGCTTCGTGCAGGCGCGCCCCGCCGCCGTCGAGAGCGGCAGGTCCCACACGATGACGGGCCAGGTCGCGTCGTCGGGCGTCGCGTTCCCGGCGAGCGGCCCGCTCGACGCTGTGCCCGTCGTGAGGAGCCGGCAGTCGCCAGCCGCCGCGAACGCGCCCCGGTCGAGCCCGAGCGCGACGTTCCAGAAGAGCGCGTTCGCCTGCGCGTCGACGCCCGCGTACACCATGGCGTCGAACAGGAGGCCGAGCGGGTTCGCGGCGAGGTCGGCGTGGCCCGGGACGCCCACCGGCACGACGGTGTCGGCCTTGCCGGCGCAGCGGATCACCACGTCGTCGAGGTAGAGGTGCGTGTCCGTGCCGCTCTCGGGGCCGGCCGTGCAGGTGAAGCCGAGGACGGCGGTCGTGCGCCGCGCGCCGGTCGTCGGGTCCTGCAGGAGCAGGAGGTCGTCGGCCGCGTCGGTCGTCGGGCCGCCGCAGTCGAGCTTCGCCGAGCAGAAGACGTCGTCGAGCTCGACCGCCACGTCGAAGAAGCCCTGCCGCGCGGCGCGCGCGACGGTGATGTCGAAGGTGACGCGGTTGTCGGCGTTGGGCGCGCAGGGCGCGACCTTCGTCGCAGGTGGCGGGGCCGCCCAGTCGCCGTCGCCGAGCGTCACGCCGCCCGCCGTCAGCGAGAGCAGCGTGACCGTGACCGCGCTCTCGGTCGCGCTCGCGTCGCAGGGGCCGACGTACGCGAGCGAGCCCGCGCCGTCGCCGTAGGCCACCGACGTGAGCTCCTTCTCCCAGACGAGGTCGCCGTCGGCCTCGACGCGCACGCGGTAGGCGGCGTCCGTGATCCCGTCGAGCTCGAGGGGCGCGACCGCCACGGCGATCTCGGCGCCGCCGCCGTCGTCGACGGGGGCGCCGCCGCCCTGGCACGCGGCGAGCGCCATCGCCGCCGCCAGGACGAGCGAAGACGTTGTCGCGAACACGCTCGTCGAGCGCTCCGCTGCGCGGTGGGGAGGGTGCACGACGCCACCATATTGGACCTGGCGGTCCACCTGCATCCACCTCGCGCGCGCGCTTGTCACCGGCGCTCGAACGCCGCGCCTCGCGGCCGCCTCGAAAGCGCGTGCACGCCCTCCGCGGCCGTGGCAGGGTCCGCGCCATGGACATCGACGAGCTGTTCGAGGAGTTCCGCGACGTGTGCCCGAAGGGGGCCTGGTCGTCGGGCGTCGAGCTCGCGCGCGGCAACGCCGTGCTCGCCGAGCGCGCCCCCGAGGCCGACGAGATCGTCGTGCGCGTCGTCGCCGGCGCCGGGCGCCGCGCCTACGAGGTCACCCTCTGGCCCGAGGACCTCGAGTGGCAGTGCGAGTGCCCCGACGGCGACGAGGGCTGCATGCACGTCGCCGCCGCGCTGATCGCGCTCCGGCAGGCCGCGAAGGACGGCCGCGCCCTCCCGAGCGCGAGCCGCTCCCTCGGTCGCTTCGCGTACCGCCTCGCGCGCGACCGCGGCGGCCTCGCCTTCACGCGGGTCATCGTCCACGACAACGACGAGCGGCCCTTCTCGCAGTCGCTCACGACCGACGGCGGCGGCCCGGCCGTCGTGAAGACCGACGCCGACCTCCACATCGAGCGCGCCATGAGCACCTGGCGCTACGGGGTCTTTCCGGCAGGCGTCGCCGCGCAGCTGCTCGAGGCGCTCGCGCGGGCGCAGGAGGTCACGCTCGACGGGGAGCCCGTGAAGGCGAGCGCGGAGCCCGTCACGCCGGTCGCCGTCGTGCGCGACGCCGGCCCCGGATTCTCGGTGGAGCTCGTCGCGGACCCGCAGATAAGCGAGATGTTCAAGAACCGCGTCGTGCTCCACGGCGGCGACACGCTGCGCCCGGTCGGGCAGGGCGGCCTCTCGGATCGCGAGATCCAGGAGCTCCGCGCGGGGCGCGTCTTCCGCCCCGAGGACACGACCGAGCTCATGACGCAGGTCCTGCCCGAGCTCGAGGCGCGGATCCCGGTCGTGAAGGAGACGAAGCGCCTCCCGGACACCGTGGAGGACACGCCGCGCCTCCTCGTCGAGGTCACCGAGGAGGACGACGTGCTCACGGTCCTCCCGACCCTCGTCTACGGCGACCCGCCCGTGGCGCGCGTCGACCGCGGCCGACTCGTCTTGTTGACGGCGGCGCTCCCGATCCGTGACGAGCGCCACGAGGAGCACCTGACGGCGCGCCTCGCGCGGCAGCTCGGCCTCGAGCCGGGGCGGCGCGCCACGTTCGAGGGGGAGAAGGCCGTCGCCTTCGCGGCCCGCCTCGAGCAGTTCCACGCGGGCGAGGTCATCGGCGACGCCCACGAGCGCTACTTCCTCGCGCCGCCGATGCGCGCGGACGTCGCCCTCGACGACGTGAGCGGCGACGCGAGGGTGACGTTCGAGTCGGACGGGCAGTCGGCCGACCCGCGGCGCGTGCTGCGCGCCTGGCAGCGCGGGCTCCAGCTCGCGCCCCTCGACGACGGCGGCTGGGCGCCCATCCCGCGCGACTGGCTCACGAAGTACGGCGAGGCCCTGAGCTCGCTGCTCGCGCTCAAGGAGCAGGCGCGGCAGGAGGGCGAGGACGCGCCGCTCCCGATGGCCGCCTTCGCCGACGTCGTGAAGCTCGCGGAGGCGCTCGGCCAGCGGGTGCCGGCGCGCTTCGAGCGCCTGCGGACGCTCGCGCACGGCTTCGAGGGGATCCCCGCGGCGGCGCTCCCCGCGGACCTCACCGCCGAGCTCCGCCACTACCAGCGCGACGGCGTCGACTGGCTCGCGCTCCTCCGCGACGCGGGCCTCGGCGCGCTCCTCGCCGACGACATGGGCCTCGGGAAGACCCTCCAGGCGCTCACGGTCGTGCGCGGGAAGACGCTCGTCGTCGCGCCCACGAGCGTGCTCTTCAACTGGGCGAACGAGGCGGCGCGCTTCCGGCCGAGCCTGAGAACCAGCGTCTATCACGGCGCCAAGCGCGCGCTGGAGGCGGACGCGGACCTCGTCATCACGAGCTATGCCCTGCTGCGCCTCGATCCCGTGCTCACCGAGCAGGCCTGGGACACGGTGATCCTCGACGAGGCGCAGGCCATCAAGAACCCCGAGAGCCAGGTCGCGCAGGCCGCGTCGCGCCTCCGCGCGGACTTCCGCCTCACGCTCACGGGCACGCCCGTCGAGAACCGCCTCGACGATCTCTGGAGCCAGCTCAACTTCGCGAACCCCGGGCTCCTCGGGACGCTCGAGGACTTCCGCGAGCGCTACGCGCAACCCATCGCGGACGGCAAGCCGGGGGTCGCCGCGCGCCTCCGCGAGCGCACGCGGCCGTTCATCCTCCGGCGCATGAAGCGCGACGTCGCGAAGGAGCTCCCGCCGCGCACGGACGTCGTCCTGCGCTCGGAGCTCGCGCCGGCGGAGCGCGATCTCTACGACGCCATGCGGCTCGCCGCGCGGAAGGACGTCATCGAGCAGCTCGCGGGCGGCGGGAGCGTGCTCGCGGCGCTCGAGGCGCTGCTCCGGCTGCGGCAGGCGGCGTGCCACCCCGGGCTCCTGCCGGGGCAGGAGGCGCCGGGGTCGTCGAAGGTG
Organism: Deltaproteobacteria bacterium; assembly: GCA_020632715.1. Taxonomy (GTDB): domain Bacteria; phylum Myxococcota_A; class UBA9042; order PHBI01; family PHBI01; genus JACKFA01. The sequence goes on along the minus strand of JACKFA010000005.1, from coordinate 127,006 downwards.
ACGCTCCTCGTCGAGCTCCTCGAGGAGATGGCGAGCGAGGGGCACAAGGGGCTCGTCTTCAGCCAGTGGACGGGGCTCCTCGACCTCGTGGAGCCGCACCTGCGCGACGCCGGGCTCGACTTCGTGCGCCTCGACGGCTCGACGCGCGACCGGGGCGCCGTGGTCGACGCCTTCCAGGCCGACGACGGGCCGCCGGTCATGCTGCTCTCGCTGAAGGCGGGCGGGACCGGGCTCAACCTGACGGCGGCGGACCACGTCTTCCTGCTCGACCCGTGGTGGAACCCAGCGGTCGAGGACCAGGCGGCGGATCGGGCGCACCGGATCGGGCAGGACAAGCCCGTGCTCGTGCACCGCCTCGTGAGCGCGGACACCGTCGAGGAGCGGATCCTCGCGCTCCAGGCGGCGAAGCGGCAGCTCGCGGAGGCGGCCGTCGGCGACGCGGCGGCGGGGGGCGGCCTCACGCGCGACGATCTGCTGGCGCTCTTGCAGTAGCGCAATTCGCGGGTTGAGCGAGGACCGCCGGCACCCTGGAGACAGGGGCCGGCGGCGCGTCGCCGAGCACTGGCTTGAGACCGCACCAAACTCAAGGCAAGCTCACGGGCGACGCGCCGCCGGCGACCAGCGGCCCCGGCGCGACAGGTGCGATCGCGATGACCCCCAGAGCATGGACCTGCGCCCTCGGCGCGGCGGCGTCCCTCGCGGCCCTCACGGGCTGCCTCGGCGACGCGTCGGAGGACTCCATCGCGTGCCGCGCGGACGACGACTGCGGCGCCTGCGGGCGCTGCGACAACGGCACCTGCGTCGTGGACGAGGCGTCCGAGGCGCGCCCCTTCTGCGTCGACGAGACGGAGGACCCCTGTAACGGCGTCGACGACGACGGCAACGGCGTGGTCGACGACCCGGAGAGCTGCTGGGCGCCTGTCTGGGCGTGGGAGGGCTCGTCGGGCGCGCGCTGCTTCTCGTCGTCGCCGCTCGAGCCGCCCGCAGGCTGCGCCAAGTACCGCCTCGCCTCGGAGACGCCGGCGTTCACGCTGGCGGCGCGCTACGTGCGCGGCTCGCTCGATCTGCACGAGTGCACGCTCGGGAGCGACCACGTGCTCGTCCCGGCGCGGCCGCTCTTCGGGCCGACGACCGCCATCGACCCGCTCACCGAGGTCGACGCCTGGGAGGCCCTCGGCTACGACTGCGCCGTCGTCCTCGGCCGGGCGCTGCCCGCGCGGCCGGACTACGGCGGCGCGAGCACCCCCTACGGGCGCGCGTGCGCGCTCAGCCGCTTCGTCCGCGGGCCGGTCGCAGCGCCCGTGCACGACACCTGGGTCGGCGGCGGGTCGGGCCCAGAGGACGCCGTGTGCGACCCGCTGAGCGTGGTGTGGGGCGTCGGGCGGGACCGCGCGTGTGGCGACGCGCCGCCCGAGGGGTGCGGAGCGCGGTGCGCGCCCGCGGTCGAGGAGGCGCCCGGGGAGGAGGGCGCCGCGGAGGACGAGCCGGAGCCGCGCTACTCGCTCCACCTCGTCTCGGTGTCGCCCAGCGGGGCCGAGCCCGTGACGGTGTCGGCGCCGGTCACGTACGGGGTCACGCTCGAGAACACGGGCCTCTACCACCTCCCCGGAGGGCCGCTCGCGACGTTCCTCGTACGTGAGGCGGCGGCGGGCCTCGTGGCGCTCTCGACGGACCTCCCCTCCCTCGACCCCGGCGAGACATGGACGGTCGAGCTCGCCGACCGCGCGCCGGCCGTGTCCGACGGCTACCGCCTCGCCTGGGGCGTCGAGATCGCCGGCGTCCGGGTGCCCGTCGACGGCGCGGCGACCTTCACGAGCGAGCTGCGCGTCGTCGACCCGCAGCTCCACGGCGTCGTCGTCGGTGCGGTCCCGGCGCTGGGCACCGCCGTCGCGCCAGGCGCCGAGGTCATCGTGGCCTTCGGGCTCCGGAACGCCGGCGCGCTCCCCTGGAGCCCGGAGCACTTCGCGTTCCGGCGCGTGAGCGGCGACCTCTCGGCCGCGGACGAGCGCCCCGTCGCGCGGTGGACGGCCCCGAACCACGTCGGCCTCTTCGCCTACGCTTTGCGCGTCCCCGCGGCCCGACCCGGTCGCGCGCTCTCGGAGCGCTGGAACCTCGACGCGGACGACGGGCGGCGCGTCGCCTTCGAGATCGCGCGCCCCGGCGGCGGCACCGACTACGGCTCGGTCGACGGCGCCTTCCTCGGGGTCGAGCTCGTCGTCGGCGACACCTGCGGAGACGCGCCGTGAGCCGCGTCGCCCTCGCGCTCGCCGCCGCCGCGCTCGTCGCCGCGCCGGGCTGCCTCGGCGCGCCGAGCGAGGAGTCCGTCGGCTGCGTCCGGGACAGCGACTGCGGGGCCTGCGCGGCCTGCCGGAACGGCGTGTGCGTCGCCGCGCCCGAGCTCCCCCTCTGCGTCGACGAGACGGAGGACCCCTGTAACGGCGTCGACGACGACCAGAACGGGCTCGTCGACGACCCGGAGGCCTGCTGGGCGCCCGTCTGGGCCTTCTCCGACCCCTCGGGCGCCGCGTGCTTCTCGTCGTCCCGCCTCGCCCCGCCCGCGATCTGCGCGGGCGCCACGGCGCGCGCGGGCGACGCCCCCGCCTTCACGCTCGCGGCCCGCCCGCTCCCGGGCCTCGTCCCGCTCCGCCAGTGCTCGCGCGACGGCGACCACGTGCTCGTGGCGGAGCTCCCGCTCTTCCCGGCCGTGCCCGGCGCCACCGAGACGCGGCCGGCGCTCTGGACCGCCGCCGGCTGGGACTGCGAGGTGCTCCTCGGCTGGGCGTACCCCGCGGAGCCCGCGCTCCACGGCGCGACGACCCCGTTCGGCGCCGCGCGCGCGGTCGCCCGCTGGTACGACCCGGCGACCGACCGCTACGGCGTCACGATCGGCGCGGCGTCGCCGCCCGCCGGCGTCGTGTGCGACCCGCGCTTCACGCTCTGGGCCGTCGGCGAGGGGCCGACGAGCGAGGCGGGGCCTGCGCCCGCGTGCGCCCTCGCCCCGTGCCGGAGGCGCCCCTCGGCGGTGCTCGTCTCCCAGACGCCGGAGAACGGGGTCGTCATGCCGGCGGGGCGAGGCTTCCCGATCCGGTGGACCGTGCGGAACGACGGCGACCGTGAGTGGCCGCCCGCGAGGTGGTACCCCCTGCTGACCCCCAACGGCGGCGACAACCCGCGCGGGGTCGTCGTCACCGTCGGACCGGGCGCGACCTACGTCCTCGAGGCCTTCGCGCCGTCACAGGAGCCCGCGGTCGACCTCGTCGAGCGGTGGGAGCTCCGCGACGCCGTCGAGCCCCTCCTGACGGTCGAGCTCCACTTCTCGACCACCCCGCGGCGGGTCCAGCCCGTGACCGTCGCGCCCGGGCTCTCCCAGACCGTCGCCCCCGGCGCGCGCGGCGCCTTCTCCGTCGCCCTCCGGAACGTCGCGGACGAGCCGCTCCCGGGCGCCCACCTCGCGGTCGACGGCGACCTGCCCGTCACGTTCCCGCACCTCGTCTGGAACCTCGCCACCACCGCCACGGCCACGGCCGAGCTCGCCTTCACCGCCCCCGAGGAGATGGGCCGCTACACCGCCGCCGTGCGCCTCCTCGACCAGGACGGCCACGACGTCGCGATCCTCGGGGCCGCGCTCCCCCGCCGCGCCCTCGCGCTCACGGTCGACGTCGCGGGCGACACCCGCGGCGCCGTGCTCGCCTGCGCCATCCCGGACGACGCCGTCGTGCCGCCCAACGCGCGCTTCTATCAGGCCTGCCTCGTCGAGAACGTCGGCGCCACCGCGTGGGCCCCGGGCTGGTACGCCGAGCGCGCCGGCTTCCCCGCCAGCGAGCCGCCGCGGGCCGTCGTCGACCGCGCCGTCGCCCCGGGTGAGCGCGCGGTGCTCGCGCTCCCGATGGTCGCTCGCAGCGACGATCCCGTCGCGCACAGGCTCCGCGTCGGGTGGACCCTCCACCTCGCCGACGGCGCCGTGCTCCCCGTCACCTGGCCCGACCGCGACGGCGGCACGGGCTACGGCGCCCGGGACGGCGCCTGGCTCTGGACCGACGTCGAGGTCGGCGACCCCTGTCACTCCGAGGACCCTCCATGAAGAAGCTGCTCTCTCTCGGGCTCGCGCTCGCCGCCCTCCTGCTCACGCCCGCCTGCGACGACGCCGCCGACGCGCCCGACACGGCCGACACGGCCGACACGTCGGCGCCTCCCGACGCCGCCGACACGGCCGACTCTCTCGACGCGCTCGACACCGCCGGGGTGCCGGACACGCGGGGCACGGACAGCGAGCCGGAGCTCGACGTCGCCGACACGGAGCCCGGCGAGGACACCGCGCCCGACGCGGCCGTCGACGCGGCGGACGTCGCCGACGTGGACGACGACGGCGCCGCGGACGTCGCCGACGTGGACGACGCCAGCGACGGTGACGACGCTGCCGACACGGGCATCCCGGTCGCCCTCGAGCCCGTCGTCCCGGCCGCCGACGGGTTCACGCCGGTGCTGGTCGGCCGCGGCGTCACGGTCTACCGGAAGGACTACGCCGGCGGCGCGCCGGACTGGGTCACGGCGGTCGACCTCCGCGTCGCCCGCGTCGAGAGCGTCGTCGGCGCCTGGGTCGGGCCCCCCGAGAGCTCCATCGAGCAGCGCCCCGTGATCGCCCACTGGGACGACGCCGTCGCACGCGGCCCCGCGCTCGGGGCGCGCCCGCGCGTCCTCGTGAACGGCGCCTTCTTCTCGCCGACGGTCCAGCCGACGTTCGTGACCCACGGCCTCCAGGTCGCCGGCGAGCCCGTGAGCTACGGCTACGGGCTCAGCGAGTACCCCGACCACAACGCGGTCGTCGCGTGGTCGAACGACACCCACGCCGCCGCGGTCCTCCCGTGGAGCGTCCTCGCCTTCGAGGACTACCCGGAGGTCGTCGGCGCCTTCGCCGGCGACGTGCCGCGCCCCGACAACGGCGACTACGTCGGGCGCACCTTCGCCGCCGCCCGCGACCTCGATGACGACGGCGTCGCCGACGCCCTCCTCTTCTTCGTGAGCAGCTCGGCGAACGTCGCCGGGGCGACCGAGGTCCTCACGGCGTTCGGCGGCGGCGCGACCGCGATGTTGAGCGGCGGCGGGAGCTCGGCGTTCGTCCTCGACGGCGTCGAGGAGGTCTCGCCGAAGCGCCGGATGCCGCACGTCATGGCCGTCTATGAGCCCGACCCGACGGGCTGCGCGGCGGCCTGCCCCGCGCACGCGACCTGCGATCCCGCGGCAGGGCGCTGCGTCTGCGGCGAGGGCTGGACGGGGGCGAGCTGCGGGACGTGCGACGGCTGCGACCCCGCCGAGGTCGTCGTCGACGACGCGGACCCCGGCTTCAGCACCTTCGGCAGCGGCTACTGGTGGAGCGTCGCCGACCACGACGACTTCGAGACGAACGCGCTCGGCGGCGGCATGCACTACACCCTCGGCGACCCCGCGGGGACGCAGGTCTACACCGGGCGCTGGGTCACCCCGGCGCGCCTCACCGGCACCTACCGGGTGGCCGTCCACCTCGCGGCGCCGGACGCCTTCGACCCGCTGCCGCCGGCCGGCAACTACCAGGACGCCTGGGTCGCGTGCGACGCCGTCCGCTACGTGATCCTCTCCGACGACGCCCCGGCCGGCGCCCTCGTCACCCTCGACCACCACCAGCGCGGCTGGGTCGACCTCGCGGACGTCACGATGGGCGACCGCCGAGGCGACGTCCGGGTCGACGACCACGCGGCCGACGGCTGCGCCGTGCAGCTCGACGCCATCCGCTGGACGCGCCTCCCGGACTGACTACGGCGGTGTCGGTCGCGCACGTTCAGTGCGCGACCGGCACGGTGAAGACCGGGTCGGTGCGGTCGTAGAGGGTCCGGTCCTCGGCGCTCGGGTCGGCGGTCCACAGGTCGTCGGCGACGCCGCCCGCGCCGGAGGGGCTCCGCAGGCGGTAGATCTGGACCGAGCTCGGCATCGACGCCCTCGCGGCCGGCCCGAGGACGTAGCCGAGGCGCCGGCACTCGAACGTCGCGAGCTGGCGGTAGTCGCCGTACTCGCCGCCGTCCTCCACGAGGAGGAGGGAGACGTGCTTCCCGCTCGCGAACACGCCGGAACACTGGGACAGCGCGACCAGCGTGAAGCCGAGCGGCGAGCTCTGGTCGCGCTCCTCGCACGGGATGTTCTCCGTCCACAGGTCGAGGATGACGTCGCCCGCCCACGACGGGCAGCAGCCATCCTGCGGTGACTGGGGGTACCCGGAGCACATGTCGACCGGGTAGAGCTCGATCCTCCGCTCGGGCTCGGCCTCCCACGGCGCCGGGAGCGGCGTCGCCGAGTAGCGGTGCTCCCAGTCGTCGCTCGCCCAGACGCGCTTGTAGCGCGTGTAGCGCACGAGGCCCTGGTCGTCGCTGCGGCCGTCGCAGTCGTTGTCGCGGACGTCCCAGAGCTCCGGCGCGCCGGGGTGGATGTAATAGTCGTCGTCGTGCCCGGGGCAGTCGAGGGGCTGCGCGTCCGCGTAGAACTCGTCCCCGTCGGCGTCGGTGCGAGGCTGGCACTTCCCCGCCGAGCAGACGTCGTGGTTCTCCGGCGTGCCGTCGCTGCAGTCGGTGCCGTCCGGCGCCTGTACGTGCGCGCAACCGTCCACGAGGCACAGGTCGAGCGTGCACCCGTCCCCGTCCGGGACGCAGGCGGGCGCGCCGTCCCCGGGCTCCCCGCAGCTGTCGACCCAGACGGGGGCGCCGTCCTCGCACGCCACCGCCGACTCGGGGTCGCACGCGGGCGCCTCGGCGCAGGCGTCGTCACTGCACGCCCCGGCGCACGTGTGCCGCGGCATCGCCGCGCTCGGGACGAAGCGGCGGAGGTGGAGCGGCGGGGTGGCGGGCACGAGCGCCGCGTCCTCGGGGGTGACGTCGCCGGCGAGGAGCTCGCCCGGCGTCGCGGGCCGGCTCGTGACGGCGCCGATGGCGGCGAGGTCGAGCCCGGCGACGCGCGGCACGCGCCCGGGCACGCCCCGCGCGAGGCGGTCGTAGACCCGGAACACGGCGTTGGAGGTGGCGACGTCGCCGTCGAGCCCGGCGCCGAGGTAGCGCGCGACGAGCGGCCACCACGCCTCGACCGCGGCGCGGGCGCCGCTCGCGAGGCCGGGGTCGCCCTCCGCCCAGCTCGCGAGCAGCGCGGCCGCGCCGCGGACGTTGAGGGCGCCGGCGTCCGGGGCGGCGAGGGCCCCGGGGGTGGGAGCCCCGACGAGCGCGGCGGCGGCGCCGAGATCGGCGTCCCGGATCCCCATCACGCCGCTCGCGCCGCGCGTCGTGACACCCTGGCTCCAGCGGGTCGCCGCGTCGGCGATGGCCGCGAGCAGGCAGGCCGGCACGTCATACTCCGCCGCGGCGGCCGCGAACGCCGCCGGGAGCGGATCGCCCGCCGGATCCACGCGCAGCGCGAGCGTGTCGGCCGTGAGCTGCTGCCGCGTGTAGGGGCCGTCCGGGCGACCGGACACCACGAGGCTCATCCGGAGCTCGCCGTGGTAGCCGGCCGGGAGCGGGGTCGTGGCGAGGAGGTGCGCGTCCTCGGCGGTCGGGCCGAGCTCGCGCTGGAGGGCGATGACGCCGTCGGGGAAGAGGAGCTCGACCTTCCCGAGGCCGCCCGCGGCGTGGACGACCGCGTCGACCGCGACGAGCCTGGGAGGGGCCTCTCCGAGCGTCGTCGCCGCCGCGCTCTGCGGCGTCGGGAGCACCGACAGCGACGCGAGGCGCCCGCTCGCGCCGCAGCCCTCGATCCCGTCGGCGGGGCGGAGCCAGCCGCGCGCCGATGGGATCGTGTAGTGGCCGTCGGTCACGGTCAGCGCGTAGGCGTGGCTGCTCTCGGCGAGGCCCTGCTCGAGGACCTCGACGAGGCCCATCTCCTCGCCGACGAGCGCGCGCGTCACGAGGGCGACGTGCCCCATCGGCGCGACGTCGAAGACGAGCACGTCGCCGGCTCGCGGCGGGGCGTCGCCGCCGTTCGGGAGACGCACGAACCCCGCGAGCCCGGGGTCCGTGGCGGCGGCGTCCCACCACGCGTCCGCGCGGAGGAGCGGGATCGGGCAGGCCTCGGGCTCGTAGCGGACGCGGCGGCACAGATAGCGGACGACGAGCTCGGGGCTCTGGTAGGACCAGCCGGTGAGCGACCGGGCGACGGAGAAGTCCGTGGCGGCCGTGTTCCAGCGCGCCTCGACGCCGCAGAAGGAGCCCACGACCTCGCCGGCGCTCGCCGGATCCCCGGGGAGGCCGGCGTCGAGCACCATCCCCATGGCGCCGTACGCGGTGGGCGACGGCGCGACCGTGTAGTCGTCCGGGCGCCCACAGTGTCTCGGCGGCCCGGCGAGGCAGAAGTAGCCGTGCTTCGGGTCGCACTCGACGTCCTCGAGGCAGGTCGCGGGGAACGCGTCGGGGTCGGTGTCCGCGGCGACGGTGTCGCCCGCGCCGCCAGCGTCTACGTCGCGGCCGACGCTGGCGTCCGCGTCCGCGTCCGCGTCGGCGTCGGCGACGTCGCTCGCGGCGCCCGAGCAGGCGAAGTACGCGGTGCAGTCGGGGTCGGCGCAGTCGAAGAGGCCGTCGCCGTCGTTGTCCTCGCGGTCCTGGCAGAAGGCGAGGCTGTGGGTGGGCCCGTCCTCGCGCGCGAAGAGCCCAATCGCGGTGTCGGGCGCGGCGTCCGTGCCGCACGCCGTGAGGAGCCCGAGCGCGGCGAGGGACGCCGCGGTGGCGAGGCGGGCGCGGGACACGGGGTGCGCGCCGGGCACGCGGGTCATGGGACCTCCGAGGATCGGCTCGCGGCGCTGGTTCGCGAGCCTGGCGGTTGCACCTGGACGGGGTCGGTAGTAGAACACGAGGTCGAGGCCGAAGCAACGCCAGCCGGGCACCCTTCGCGCCGGAGCTTCGTGAACCCAGATCGAACCATCGACGACGCGCCCCGGCGCGCGGTCGTGGGCCTCGCCCTCGCCTGGCTCGCCGCTGCGGCATGTGCCGATCCCGGCGCCGGCGCGCGCTGCGACGACGACGCCGTGTGCGGCCCCTGCGGGCGGTGCGTCGAGGGGGCGTGTCAATTCGATAGTGCCGCGCTGGCACAATCCACCTGCGTCGCCGTCGCCCCCGATCCCTGCGACGGCGTCGACAACGACGGGAACGGGGTCATCGACGATCCGGCCGGCTGCTGGGCCGCGGTGTGGGCGTTCTCCGGCCCCGACGGCGCCCGCTGCTTCGGCCTCGACGGCCGCCGCGCTCCGCCGACCTGCCGCGGCTACCGCGCCGCCGGCGCCGGGCCCGCCTTCTGGCTCGCGTCGCTCCCGGTGCCCGGCACGCGCCCCCTCGTCCAGTGCTCGCACGGCGAGGACCACGTCCTCGTCAGTGTCGACCCCGCGGGGTGGGACGGCTCCGCCGCCGCGTGGGCGGCGCTCGGCTACGACTGCACGCTCACCCTCGGGCACGCGTGGTCCGGCGCCGCGCCCTTCGCGGCCGGCGCCTCCCCGCCCGACGGCGGCGCCTGCGCTCTCACGCGCTGGACCGCCGATCCCGTCGCGACGGCGCCGCTCGGCCGCCACGCCGTCGCCCTCGGCGCCGCGCGCCCAGACGGCGACTACACCTGCGCCATCGGCCTCGCCGCGACGGTCGTCGCCCGCGATCCCGCCTGCGGGGCCGGCCCGCCCGACGCCTGCGCCGAGGCGGCGTGCCCGCCTGCGGTGCGCGGCGAGGTGGTCGCGCAGGAGCTCGCGAGCGACGTCGTCGTCACCCCCGGCGCGGCGCTCACCCAGCGCTGGACGGTGCGCAACACGGGCGAGGCGACCTGGCCGGCGAGCTGGGTCCTGGCGCCCCTCGCGCCCGGGAGCCGCGCGCTCGACGCGGGTGCGCGCCCGCTCGCCGCCGCGGTGCCGCCGGGCGGGGAGGTGACCCTCGAGGTCGCGTTCACCGCGCCCGACGCCGGCGCGGACGTCGCCGAGGGCTGGTCCCTCCGCGAGGAGCCCGGTGGCGCCGTGCTGGTCGCGCTGCCGTTCCGCTACGACGTCGCCACGGACGTCGCGGCGGAGCTGGCATGGCTCATCCCGGTTCCGACCGACGCCTGGCCGCTCGAGCGCTATGGGCGCTTCCGGCTCCGCCTCACGAACCCGTCGGACCGCGGCTGGGGCCCGGGATTCCACCTCGTGCGCGAGTCCGGGAGCGTCTCGCGCGACGCGGACGTGCCGATCCCCCGCGTCGTCTATCCGTACGGCGAGGTGGAGATCGACATCCCGGCCATCGCCCCGGCGACCGCAGGGGTCTACCGCGAGCGGTGGCGGCTCGAGACCGGCGACGGCGCCGTCGTCCCCGTCGATGGCGCGCCGTCCTTCACCATGGTCATGACCGCAGCCGACTGGGGACGCCACGCCGTCGTCCTCTCGGAGACCGTGCCGGACGGGACGCCGGTCGCGCCAGGCGCGACCTTCGTGAAGACCTGGCGCCTCCGCAGCGGCGGGCGTGAGGACTGGCAGGCCGGCGCGCGCCTCCGGCACGTCGACGGCCGCCTCGCGCTGGCCGAGGAGATCCCCATCGGGAGCCTCTGGTCGCCGGAGGGCGAGATCGACGTCGCCGTGCCGCTCCGCGTGCCGCCCGACGCGCCGCCCGGCGCGACGCTGACCGACCGCTGGGAGCTCGTCGACGCGAAGGGGGAGCTCGTCAACCTCTTCGACGAGGACGACATCACGCTCACCGTGCGGCCGCTCAGCGGTCCCGGCTGGCTCTGGGCCACCGTCACCGCGCAGGCGCCCTGCGTCCCCCGCCCGAACGACCAGGAGCACGCCCTGTGAACGACGTTCACTCCGCCCGCGGCCCCGCCCGACTCGTCCGTCTCGTGCGCGTTCTCGGGCTCGTCGCCGTCGCGCTCGTCGCGCTCGGCGCCGCGGCCCCCGAGGCGCGCGCGACGGTCATGCGCTACGCGCTCATCATCGGCTCGAACGTGGGCGTCGACGGGAGCGGCGCCGTGAAGGAGCCGCTCACGCACGCCGAGGCCGAGGCGGCGCTCGTCCGCGACGCGCTCCGGGCGCACAGCGGCTTCGACGACCGCGCGCCGCGCACGATCGTGCTCACGCGCCCGGCCCGCGGCGCCGTCCTCGCCGCCGTGAGCCGCCTCCGGGCCACCATCGCCGCCGATCGGCGCGACTTCCCGGGCCACCACGACGTGCTCTTCCTGCTCTACTACTCGGGGCACGGCCTCGACGGGCAGCTCCTGCTCGCGGACGGCCCCCTCGACGCGCGCGAGCTCGACCGCGCCCTCGGCGGGCTCGGCGCCGACCTGCGCGTGAACGTGCTCGACGCGTGCCACGCGGCGAGCCTCGACGGCGGGCGCACCGTCGCGAAGGGGGTCGTCCCCGACCGCGGCTTCGCGCTCGACCGCGTCGTCCCGGACGACGCCCTCCACACCGACGGCGTCGTCTGGCTCGCGGCCTCGAGCGGGTCGGCGTTCGAGGACCCCGAGCGGGGCGGCTTCTTCACGACGGCCTTCGTCGAGGCGCTGACGCGGGCGCGGAGCGACGAGCTCGGGATCACGCTGGGCGCCGTCTGGGAGTACGTCCGCGACCGCACGCGGGACCTCGCGCGCCAGATCGACCGGGAGCAGCTGCCGGTCCGGAAGGACTTCACGCGCTCCGACGGGGCCTTCCGCTTCGCGTGGGTCCCGCGGGCCCCGGCGACGCTCGTGCTCGGCGCGGGCGTCGGCGGTGAGCTCGCCGTGCGCTTCGACGACGGCGGGCAGTTCACGCTCTACAAGGGGGCCGGGGAGCGCGTGGAGCGGCGCGTCCACCCGGGGCACGTCCAGCTCCTCCAGCTCGGCGAGGGGCCGCCGAAGGTGATCCGGTCGCTCGTGCTCGAGCCGGGCGGGCGCGGGGTGGTCGGTGGCCACGTCGCGGCGGCGCCGGCGCTCTCCTTCGGGCGGGCGATGACGGTCGTGACCCGGAAGGGGGACGACGGCGACTTCGCGCCCGCCGCGGTCGCCGCGGAGGTGGGGGTCGAGGGCGAGGCGACGACCGTGTTCCTCGGCGCGGAGATGCACCTCGCGGCCGGCGACGACCGCGTGCTCGCGCCGCCGTGGATCGTGTCGGCGACGGCGCGCGTCGAGCGCGGGCCGTGGCTCGCGCGGGTCGGCGTCGGCGTCGGCTTCGACAGCGGCGAGTTCCCGAGCTGGCGCTACGACGCGCGGGCGCTCCTCGGCTCGCTGCAGCTCGGGTACGGCGTCAACGTGTGGCGGCTGCGCTTCTCGCCGTTCGTCGAGCTCGCCGGCGGCCAGGTGTGGCAGAGCTACGACGACGGCGCCTCGCGCCGGGCCCGGTTCCTCTCGCTCACGGGTGGGCTCGCGACGGCGCTCGAGGTCGTCCACGGCGTCGCGGTCGAGCTCTCGCTCGACCTCGGCGCGCGCGAGGGGCGCGGCCTCAGGCAAGACAGCGCCTACCGGTGGACGGCCGCCTGGGGCGCGGCGTTGGGGGTCAGCTTCCTGCTCTGACCGCCGTCAGCGGGCGTGGTAGGGGATCGCGACGGCGTGGCGCGCGCCGGGCACCGCGACGTGGAGTGCGCCGCAGCCGCCGTCCTCGGGAGGGAGCGCCCCGGCGACCGCGTCACGGACGACGTCCTCGCGGAGCGGCGCGTCGGCGAAGACGGCCACGAACCACTCACAGGGGGCGCCGTCCGGGACGACGTGGGCGCTCGCGTCGACGAGGACGTCGTCGCCGGCGGGCAGCGCGGCGCCGCCCTCGTCGGCGCGCGGATAGAGCACGGTCGCGGCGCCGTCGGCCGCGCGGTGGAGGACCCAGAGCCGCCCGCCGCGCGCGGAGCTCACGAGGAAGCCGACGCGGTCGCCGCCCTGGAGCTCGGCGGCGGCGTCGACGCGGAGGTCGTGGGCGCCGCGCCGCACGACGAGCGCGAGGCGATCGGGCGCGGGGGGCGCGACGAGCGAGGCGCCGTCGCCCTTCGTGAGGGGGCCGCGGTCCGGGTGGCGGCTCGCGAGCGGGAGACCGACGGCGAGGGCGAGGACGGCGGCGGCAGCGAGGTAGGGCCACGCGCGGGAGCCGTAGAGGCGCGGGACCCGCGGCGCCCGCGCTGGCGCAGCCGGGAAGTCGGGGAGGGGCCGGGCGGTCAGCCGGGCGACGTCGGCGAGGTCGACCGGCTCGGCGAGGAGCGCGCCGTCGTCGCCGTCGTCGGCGTCGAACCAGCCCCCGAGGACGCGTTCGCCGCGCGGATCGGCGGCGGGCTCGGTGTCTTCGGGGTGCTGGCCGTCGTGGCTCATGAGTGAGCTCCGGGTGTCGTGGAGGCGCTGTCGATGACAGCGCGAACGCCGCCATTTCTCAACTCGCGTTCGTCAGCCCTCGTCGCGCGGGAGCTCCCAGTCGTGTCGCTCGACCTCCCTCCGCGCCTTGGCGCGGATCCGCGCGAGGCGCTGGTGCACGTTCTGCGGCGCGCAGCCCCGGTCCGCAGCGGTCTCGGCGTAGTCCTCCTCGAGGACCTCCCGCCGCCAGAGGAGGTCCTGCTCGTCGTCGCTCAGCTTCGCGGTCGCGAGCTTCGCCTGGAGGTGCAGCGCCTGGGTCGCCGGGGCGACGCGGGGCGGGAAGGCGGGGGAGTCGGGATCCGTCGGATCTTCCTTGTCGTACGGCTTCCGCAGCTCGTTCGCGACCGAGCGCGCCATGGTCGACAGGTAGCCAGGGAAGCTCGCGAGCGCCCGCGGGTTCCCGAGGTAGCGGGTGACGAGGCGGAGCTCGACCTCGGAGACCACGTCGAGGAGCAGCGACTCGGGGCACCCGTTGCGGCGCGCGCGCGCCACGACGCGCGCGAGGTAGGCGCCGCGGAGGGTCTCCCAGGCGGCGCTGCGGCGGCGCGCGAGGGCGGCGAAGAAGCAGGCCTTGGCCGCGGTCACGCCGGAGGGCTCGAGCAAGGCGGCGACGGCGTCGTAGGCGGCGGCGCGGTCCCCGAGCCGCGGCCCGGCGCGATCGACGCGGTCGAGGGCGGTCGTGAGCTCGTGGCAAGCCTCGGGGTCGCGGGCCGCGATGGCGTCGAGCTCGGCGGCCTCGCGGGCGAGGCGGGCGGCGAGCTGGTCTCGGGTCTCAGGGGCGCGCGCTCGGGGCATGGGTCACCCGGACGCCTCGCGCGCGCCGTGGCCCTGGCGGCTCGCGAGGTGACGATGTCGGTGTGATGGGGATCGCGGGGGTCTGGGCCCGCACCTTCGTCATCGCACGCGACTACCGTCTTTGTCCACGGGCCATCTCGCACGCCGCCGCGGCCACCGCGCCGCGACGAGCAGCGCGAGAGCGAGGAGGAGGGCGGGCGAGGCGCCTTCGCCACCCGCGCAGCCGCTGTCGGCCGGCCGGCGGTCGACCGAGGTCGAGGTGACGAACGAGCCGGTGTCGCCACCCGAGGCGTCCGCGGTGGCGAGGACGTCGGCCGCGACGGCGTCGTCGCCCGCGAGGGCGTCCGCGGACGAGGCGGGGACGGTGTCCGTCGCCGCGCCGTCGGTAGCGGTGACGGTGTCGGGGGCGCTGACGGTGTCGGGGGCGCTGACGGCGTCGGTACCGGGCTCGGTGTCGGCGTCGGGAGCGGTGTCGGGGGCGGTGTCGGGGGCGGTGTCGGCGTCGGGGGCGGTGTCGGGGGCCGCGTCGGCGTCCGGGTCGGGGTCGGGGTCGGCGTCGGGGTCGCCGCCGGCGTCGGGGTCGGCGTCGGGGTCGCCGCCGGCGTCGGGGTCGCCTCCGGCGTCCTCCTCACCCCCGGCGGCGTCGCTCTCCCAGCCCCCGCCGACGTCCTCGACCGCCTCGACGACGATCTCCTCGGCGCCGCCGACCTCCTCGGCCACGGGCCCGTCGTCCGCCACGGGCCCCGGCTCCTCCTCGACCGGCGGCGTCGACCGCGTCGCGACCAGCGTCCCGTACGCCGTCACCGCGTCGTACCCGGCCGCGTCCGACCACGCCGGACCGCCCGTCGCCGTCGTGAACGGCGTCGCCCCGCCGGTCGCGAGGTAGCAGCGGAAGCTCGCCGACGACCGCGCGCAGAGGTCCGCCTTCCCGTCGCCGTTCACGTCCGCGAGGCGCATCGTCGCGTAGAAGCGCTCCTGTCCCCAGCCGCTCGCGTCCGCCATGAGCGTCGTCGCGCGCGCGCCGAGCGCGAAGCCGGCCCCGGTCCACGGCCAGCAGCGCACCCCCGCGTCCGCGCGCCCGCAGAGGTCGAGGTCGCCGTCGCCGTCGATGTCGCCGAGCTGGAGCGTCTCGTAGTTCGTCGGGTCGCCCCAGCCCTGAGCGTTCGAGAGCTCCGGCCCGATGATGGCCGCCCCGAAGGACGTCCCCTGCGACAGGTGGCAGCGGTAGTCGCTCGCCGTCCGCGCGCAGAGGTCGGCCCGCCCGTCGCCGTCGACGTCCGCGAGGCGGATCGTCCGCCAGTACTGGGCGTCCTGCCAGCCGTTCGCGTTGCTCCACGTCGGGCCCGCGAAGCCGGCGGCGAAGCTGTCGCCGAGGCTCCGCCAGCACCGCATCCCGGCGGGCGTCCGCGCGCAGACGTCGTCGCGGCCGTCGCCGTCGACGTCCCCCATGCGGATGGTCCCGTACTCGCTCTCGCTCGCGAAGCCGTTCGCGTCCGAGATCCCGCTCGCCGTGAGCACCCCCGCGAAGCCGTCGCCGGTGCTTCGGTCGCAGCGGAACGCGGCCCGCGTCCGCATGCACACGTCGGCGCGCCCGTCGCCGTCGACGTCCGCCATGCGCATCGTCGTGTAGATCGACGGGTCCGCGAAGCCCTGCTCGTCGCTGAAGGGCGGCCCCGCGACCGCCGCGCCGAAGCCGTCGCCGCGGCTCTTCCAGCAGCGGATCCCGGCGTTCGCGCGCGCGCACACGTCCGCGCGCCCGTCGCCGTCGATGTCGCCCATCGCGATGGTCATCGAGTTCGTCGCGTCGCCCCAACCCTGCGCGTTCGACAGCGCCGGCCCCGCCACCTCCGCGCCGAGGCCGCCCGCCGCCCCGAGGACGCAGGAGAACCCGCCCGGCCCGCGCATGCAGGCGTCGGCGATGCCGTCCCCGTCGATGTCGCTCGACCCCGTGGCCTCCGGGATCACGGGCCGCACGGTGGTCGGCGTCGGCTGCGACGGGCCCGGGTCCCCGAGCGGCACGCAGCTGTTCGGCGCGGCCGTCCCGCCCGCCTGGATGGCGATGTGGTTCGCCACGGCGCGCACGCCGCCGCCGCCCGCGTTCCCGGACGGGTCGTTCACGTAGCCGAGCCCCTTCACCCACATCTGCGAGGAGCCGCCGCCGTCGAGGTTCAGCGCCTCGTAGGCGCCGAGCCCGCGCATGAGCGTCTGCATCTCGGCGCACGTCGCCCCGCGCGAGATGGCGCCCGTCGAGCGCGGCACGCGGTCGACGACGACGAGCCAGAGCGTGCGCCCGTCCTCGGACACGCCGACGGCCGTCCGCGGCTCGCGCGAGGTGCACGCGGGGCCGGCGTTCGCGTTGAAGTCGGTCGCCTGCCCGCCCTCGACGAGCTTCGGGCGGCCGCCGACCACGTCGCGCATCCACGCCTCGGGCGCCGCCAGCGTGCCCGACGGCTTCTTGACGAGGATCTGGTCGGTCCCGAACGCGATGAAGCCCTGCGTGGAGTTGTCGGCGTTGCCCCACCAGGCGCCCGCGCCGACGGCCATGCCGCTCGTCGCGAAGCCGGCGCCGAAGAGGTCGCCGTTGACGGCCATCTCGGCGGCCCGCGCCTGGGCGAAGGCGCCGGCCGTGACGCCCTTCTCGGCGGGCTTGGTGGCGCGGACGAGGATCCCCTGGTGGCAGAGGTCGATCTCGAGCGCGTAGAGCTTGAGCGGCGCGGACGTCGTGCGGACGAGGCGCCTCACGCCCGGGAACGGCGTCGTCCAGGAGTCGCTCGCGCGCGCGGCGGGCGCGGCGGCGGCGAAGGCGAGCGCGGCGACGGAGGCCGCGAGGAGCGCGCGTGGCGGCGGGGACATGTCTTCAGCACCTCGGCAGGGAGGCCCCGAGCATACCGCCGGAGCGAGCCGCGGGCCGTTACAAGATGTCTCCCGGGGTTTGGAGGTGGTCCCGCTGCGCCGTCTCATGTGGCATACAGGTCGCCTGCCCCACACCGCCCCGAGCCAGGAGAGAACAGCGTGACCATCGTCCTACGCGAGGTGGAGATCGACCCGAGCGGCGGCTGCCGCGCGGTCGCAGAGCTCGGTGGCGCCGAGGTCCCCGTGGCCCTGCGCCCGATGCCCGGCGGCGCGCCCTGGGACGTCGCGCGCGGCCAGGCGTTCATGGAGCGGCTCCTCGGCTGGGCCTGGGACCAGCGGCGCCCGCTCTCGCGCGAGCTGCTCGAGCGCCTCGAGGTGGCGCGCGAGCTCCGCGCGCGGCGCGGTGAGCCCCTGGACGCGCCGCTCGGGCTCTTCGAGGCGCTCAGGGCCGAGTCCATCGCCATCGACCTCCGCGGCGACCGCCAGGTCCGCGTCCACGTCGAGGTCGACGGAGGCGCGCCGCTCGGCGGGATCCCGCTCGAGGTCGCGCTCGACCCCGGCGGCGGGCGCGTCGCCGGGGTCTACCTCCTGCCGTCCGCCGTCTCGCTGGCCGCCGCCCTCGACGTCGCGCCGCCGACGCTCCCGCTCGGCGACGGCGCCGGCGTGCTGTCGGCCGAGGACATCGCCGCCGCCCTCGCCGAGAGCGAGACGTTCTACGCCGGGCTCCCCCAGGACGACGGCGAGACCGCCGAGATCGAGGTCTATTGGTTCAACCCCGACGCCTGGCCGCCCGCGCGCGTCCGCGAGATGCTCGCGCGCGTCGCCGCGGGGCTGCCCGCGCTGCGCGCCTTCGCGGCGCTGGCCTGCTACGCGAGCGCCGCGGAGTTCGACTCGGAGGAGCTCATCGCGCCGCCGTCGCTCGCGGCCTTCGAGGCCGCGCACGTCCCGCTGAACGTGGTGCTCATCGGCGACGACGTGTGCGTCGTGTTCGTGACGTCGTCGCTCCGGGGCGACGGGTTCAACGACTACTCGTGGGTCACCGTCGACCCGGGCACCTGGCGCGTCACCGGCGCCGAGACCCGCAGCACGCCCGGGTAAGCGAGCCGCGCCGCGCTCAGCCGCGCCCGCGCGGCACGTAAGGCGCCGGGGGGCCCTTCGGCATCGGCGGCGCCGGCTTCTCGCGCGGCGCCTCGTCCGTCGTCGCGGGGCGCGCGGTCTCCGCGGGCACGGCGCCCTCGCCCTCGCCGCTCGCGGTCTCGGCGGCCGCGTCCGCGCCCTCGTCGTCGGGCCCGGCGGTGCTCGGCGTCTCGTCGCTCACGGGCTCGTCGCCGAGCTCGCCGTCGTCCGCGGCCACGGTCGGCGCTTCGGGGCCGCCCGCGTCGACGAGCGCCGGCTCGGCGAGGCAGCCGCGGATCACCCGCACGATCGGCTCGGCCATGAGCGCGTCGACCCCGCGCGCCGTGAGGTGGATCCCGTCCTTCCCGCGGATCGCGACCTTCTTGCCGTCGACCTCGACCTCGGCGACGGGGTTCCCCTTCTCGTCGGTCGTCGCCGCCCACACGTCGAAGAAGATGGCGCGCCCGCCGGCGGCCGCGAACGCCTCGGTGCGCTCGCGCATGATGGCGTTGACCGTCGGCCCGTACTTGTAGCTCCGGCGGTCCATGAAGGCGTAGGGGCCGCTCACGAGCACGAGGCGCTGCTTGTGCGGGCCCGCCGACTCCTTGAGCATCCGGTCGACCCGGCGCGCGTAGATCTCGCGCCAGCGCGGGTCCTCGAAGCGGATCCAGCCGAGCTTCTTGTGGTAGATGTTCTGGAAGTCGTTGTCGCCGAGGTTGATGACCACGAACTGCGGGTCGTGGTCGGCCATGATGTTCGGTACCTCGGCCGGCCAGTCGTGGAAGTCCGGCCGCGCGAGCCCCGACGACGCGAGCCCCCAGCGGCGCACGCTGAGGCCGTCTTCCTTGAGCAGCCGCTTCAGCATCGGCCCGAGCAGCGACCCCACGGTCGAGCTGCCGATGGCGTAGACGCGCTCGGCGCGCTCGCCGGTCGGGCACATCTCCGCCGCGCGCGACGGGCCGGTCGAGGCGCACGCGACGAGCGCCGACGCGAGCGTCGTGAGGGCGATGACGAGCGCGCGGCCGCCGCGGGGGCCGCGCGGAGGCGATGGTCGGCGTGAGAGCATGACGAGCGGCACCATAGCGGCGCCTCGGCGGCATGCAA
This sequence comes from Deltaproteobacteria bacterium, assembly GCA_020632715.1. GTDB lineage: Bacteria > Myxococcota_A > UBA9042 > PHBI01 > PHBI01 > JACKFA01. The sequence continues at coordinate 107,830 of JACKFA010000005.1, read as the reverse complement.
AGAAATGATGCGCGCGCGAGCGAGGCCGCGCCTGCCTCGGCGGGGCTCGCTCACCCCGGCGCGGGGCGCCCGCCGACGCCCTCGCCGCGCGACCCGACGGGAGGATCAGCCCTGCGCGGGGCGGGGCACGCGCCGCGAGAGCGGGTCGGCCTCGGCGGCGATCTGGGCGAACTTCCTGCCCTGACGGATCTGGGCGTGGACCATGAGGAAGGTGCCGAGAATGGTCAACCCGGCGCCGACGAAGAGCACCATCATGCGCGAATCCCCTACTGCAAGCGTGGTGTGCCGGGCTCCTGCCGCCCGTGAGAGTAAGGTTCGGACCATTCGCCGAGAGCTTGAGGCACTTCCTGCCGGCGCGCCGTCACCGACGCGCGCGGCGCGCCACCTCACGACGACGCCGCGCGCGCCTCGTTTGGCGCCAGCGTGACGACCCCGCCGGCCGCCGCGGACAGCCCCGCCTTGCCCCGGTCCGGCCGCGCCTCGGTCGCGTAGTACTCCTCGATGCGCGCGTCGGCCTCGTCGCCGAAGAGGATCTCGCACGCCTCGATGAGCCCCGGCGTCCCGCGCAGCGCGCCGACGGGCGTCACCTGCGCGATCTTCGCGCGCCGCCGCATGAAGTCGTCGAGGCGCGTCACCATCTCGTGGCGCGCGGCGTGGTGGATCTCGCAGCGCGTGTACTCGGTGCCGGAGAGCAGGATCTCGGCGTTCCGCGGGTCGACGCGGATGTCCTCGAGGAGGTCGAGCGCGCGCGCGCCGTAGCGGCGCCAGAGGCGCGTGCTCAGGACCTCGGTCGACGCGGGGTTCGTCATCGCGTCGAGCCCGAGGAGCTCGGCCTGGTGGAAGAACTCGGCGCGCGCCGCCGTCGGCTCGCCGAACCACGGGTGCTTCGGGTGCGAGAAGCGCACGCCGAAGCGCGTGACGGCCGCCGCGACCTCCTCGCCGACGTTCAGGCAGTCCGTGAGCTTCCCGCCGAAGACGCTCAGGTAGGGCCGCTCCGGGTCGACCTCGACCACGTGCTTCCGCGAGAGCGCCGTCCAGTCGCCCGTGTCCTTCTTCTTCGTGGGGCGCGTGCTCACGACGAGCGGGCGCACGCCGCAGCGCTCGGCGATGACGTCGCCCGTCGTGAGCGGGCGGTCGAAGACGAGCATGCGGTTGATGTTGTCGAGGACGAAGGCGCGGTCGGCGTCGGTGACGACCGGCGGGAGCGCCTCGACGCGCGTGTCGGTGGTGCCGATGCAGCTCCGCGCGCCGAGCGGGATCACGAAGAAGAGGCGGCCGTCGCTCGCGAAGAAGGCGAGCGCGCGCCGCTCCACGGTGACGCGGTTCACGATGAGGTGGATCCCCTTCGAGAACAGGTGCTTGTGCTCGGTGTGCCGGCCCGAGCGGCCGTTGAGCTCGTCGACGAAGGGGCCGGCCGCGTTGATGACGACCTTCGAGCGGATGGTGAGCTCGCGGCCGCTCTCGACGTCGCGGGCGCGGGTCGTCCAGGCGGCGCCGTCCCAGGTCGAGCCGAGGGACTCGACGTAGTTCGCGCAGATCCCGCCGTGGTCGAGGGCCTCCCGCACGAAGCGGAAGACGAAGCGCGCGTCGGCGTCGACGAGGAAGGCGTCCGAGTACTCGACGCCGCCCTGCGTGCCGTCGACCCGCACGTGCGGCTCGGCGGTGGCGATGGCCTCGCGCGAGAGGAGCCGCGGGCGGCGCGTGAAGAAGCGGCCCATCGCCCAGTAGAGGAGGGTGCCGATGAAGAGGGTGAAGCGGGACCGGCGGAAGCCGCGCGGGAGCGTCGTCAGGAAGCGGAGCTCGCGCACGAAGGAGGGGTAGGCGCGGAGGAGCTGGTTCCGCGCGCGGCAGAGCTTCCAGACGAGGCCGAGCTCGAAGGTCTCGAGGTACTTGATGCCGCCCCAGATCAGGTTCGACGACTCCTGGCTCGTGTAGCCGCCGAAGTCGGCGCGGTCGATGAGCGCGACCTTCGCGCCGCGGCTCGTCAGCGACGACGCCGCGACGGCGCCGTTGATGCCGGCGCCCACGATGAGGACGTCGAACTCGCGGTTGTCGAGGCGGTCGAGGTTGCTCTGGCGGAGCTTCATGGGGCGTTCCGGACGGCGGGGCGGTCGTGACGCGCCGCGTTATACCCGGGTTCGAGCCCGAGTTGGAGCGCGTTGTCTCGACCGGGGGTACACTCGGTGTCACAGAGCACCGATCAAGTAATCGGACCGAGCAGTCGGTGCCAGAGCGCTGTCAGCGGCAAGGCGGGAGGAGGAGGCGTGCTGAGAGCACGCTGACGACGACCAACGACGCCGATGACGGTGCGCTGGCGCCGAATGCGACGGGAGATTACTTGATCGGTGCTCTCGGGCTGGATCCGAGTCGATCGCGGGGCTAGGCTCCGCGCGGCTCCGGCACCGGAGCCCCCGCCAAGGAGAGAAGGTCATGACCCGTCGCACCCTCCGCATCATCTTCTCCGCGGCCCTCGCCGCCGGCGCGCTCGCCGCGTGCGGCGACGGCGGCGGCACCTCCACCGGCTCGACCACCGAGGCGACCCTCTTCGACGACTTCTTCTCGTCGACGCGCGGCTCGCTCGGCGCCGGGAACGACGCGACCGGCCAGGAGACCGGCGCGCCGTGCGACCCGGGGGCCACCGACTGCGGCACCGACCCCGGTGACGGCGGCACGGGCGTCGTCGTCGAGGTGCCCGAGCTCGTCTGCGAGCGGCCCTACGCCGCCCCCTCCGCGGCGACCGCCCCCTGCCAGGCGTTCTGCGCCAAGGTCGCCGGCTGCCTCGGCCACCCGGAGGCCGTCGCCGCCTGCGCGAGCGACTGCCGCGCGAGCCTCGGCGGGCACGAGATCGACGCCGCGAGCCAGCTCCTGGCCTGCTTCACGGCGGCCGAGTGCGACGACATCGCCGACTGGCGCGGCGGCGGCGGCGGCACGAACGTCGCCGAGCCGACGCCGGCCACGGATCCCGCGTCGGGCGGCGGCTCGGACTCCAGCGAGGGGAGCGCGGGCGCCGGCTCCGAGAGCGGCGGCGCGAGCGAGGTCCCGGCCGAGCGGGTGCCCGAGGAGGGCGTCGACACCTGGACCCCGAACCCCATCGAGGTCTGCATCGAGGGGCTCTTCGAGGGCTGGGGCGCGCAGTCGCTGCCCGCCGCGAAGCAGGCCGTCTGCGACGCGGTCGCGGTCGCCGGCGACAGCTGCACCTCCGACAGCGTGAGCGGCTCCACCGGGAGCGGCTCGGCGTCGAGCGACCCGGACGACGGCGGCAGCGCGAACGACGCGGCGCCGCCCTCCGAGGGCGCGCCCGAGCCGATCCCGCCGCGCGAGGAGGAGGAGACCTCGTCGTCGAGCGACGAGGCCGAGTGCCACGCCGTCGCGACGCTCCTGACCCAGGCGGCGCTCGACCGGATCGCCGCCTGCGCCGAGGAGAGCGACTGCTCCGCGCGCTCCGAGTGCCTCGTGGGCGAGCTCGTCTGCCTCCCGTTCCTCCAGTCGATCCTCGGCTTCGACGTGAGCGCGACGCAGGGCGGCGGCACGGTCGAGGTCGACGCGCCGCCCGTGGAGACGGAGCCGACCGAGCCGTCTCCGGCGCCGCGCTGACGAGCGCGCCGGGCGGCCGCGCGCCCGGCCTGTGTGCGATCGCGAGATGGGACACGATGAGAGGCGCCGACGAGGCGCCTCTCGCCTATTGGATCTGCCGATCGTGCGGTGCGTTTGACACGCCGCGCCGCGCCGTCGAGAGTCAGACCGTCCCGCCCGCCCCGTCCGGGGTCTCCGGAGGTCCGCATGTCGCGCCGGCTCGCGCTCGTCGTCTGCTCTACGTTTGTCTGTGCTCTCACGCCCGCGCTCGGCTGCGGCGACGACGGCGGCGGCGGCTCCGCCGACGGGACGGTCCTCCAGGACACCGGCGGGAGCGACGCGACCGCGCCGACGGACACCGGCGGCGGCGGCGACACGACCGCGCCGACGGACACGACCGTCACCGACACGGCGACCCCGGACGGGACGGGGCCGGTCGACACGTCGACGCCGCCCGACACGTCCCCGCCGACGTGGTCCATCACGACGAGCGCGCTCACGCCGACGTCGGCGTGCCCTGGCGCGGAGATCACGCTGACGGCGACGCTCGTCGGGGACTACCCGGATCCGGCGACCGTCCGCGTCGAGCTCTCGAGCCCGGGCGGCAGCTTCGGCTCCCCGCGCGACCTCGGCACGGGGACCATCACGGGCGGCAGCGGCGAGGTGACCGTCACGCTCCCGGGAGACGTCACGGCGAGCACGGGCTACGCGGTGCGCGTGGGCGCCGTCGGCGCCCTCGGCGACGACGGCGAGGACCTCGTGGTGTTCGCCGGCCCGGAGTTCGACCTGTTCTTCCCGAAGTCGTACGGCACGGTGCGCACGACCTACACCGTCTCGAACGACAGCACCGGCGACAGCTGGCTCTGGGACCTCGGCCCCGACGCGACGCCGTCGAGCTCCGACGACGCCGAGCCCACATGGACCTACGCCACGTCGGGCTCGAAGGACGTGACCCTCACCATCACCACGGCGGACGGCTGCTCGGCGACGCAGACCTTCCCGGCCGCGAACACCGTGCTCGGCTGCGACTCGGCGATCGGCGCGGGCGCGTCCGTCCACCGCGAGGTGGACGGGAGCCTCGACACGGGCGCCGAGCACTGGCTCTGCGCGGGCTCGAGCGTCGAGGACGGCGGCGGCAGGCGCCTCGTCCACGTCGAGCCGGGCGCGACGTTCGACTACCGCGGCGGCGGCACCTACGGCGTCGTCGTCCGCGCCGGCGGCGCCTACCGCGGGAGCGAGCGCGTCGCCCTCGTCTACGAGACCGGCGCGGACGTCCGCCCGGACGCGACCATCGCGGACGCCGTCGAGTGCGACACCCTCACGGTCGACCTCTCTGCGGCCCCGGCGAACGGCTGCGTCACCGCGGGGGCGCCGGCCGTCACGGCGACGCTCGGCCCCGTCGGCGCGGGCCCGCACTGCCCCGGCGGCGAGCTCGAGCTCGCGTTCGTCGCGTCGGCCGCCCCGCAGACGGCGAACCGCTACCTCGTGCAGCTCTCGGACGACGCGGGCGACTTCGCGGGCGGCGAGATCGTCGCGCAGCTCGCGAGCGCCGCGATCTCCGGCACCATCGCCGTCGATCTGCCCGCCGCGCTCGAGTCGGACGGCACCTACTACGTCCGCCTGATCACGACGGACCCGGTCTCGGTGAGCGAGCCCGTCGGGCCGCTCGCGGTGCCGGCGCTCGCGACCGCCGACTTCTCGCGCAGCGCGGGCGCGCCGTTCGTCGACGAGGCCGTCACCTTCACCGACACGACCACGGGCGCGCACTCGGCCGTGCACTGGGACTTCGGCGCCGACGCGACCCCGGCGACCTCGACCGCGGCGAGCCCGTCGGTGACGTGGTCGACGCCAGGTGTGAAGACGATCACCTTCACCGCGACGGACGCGAGCGGCTGCCCCATCTCCCGCACGAAGTCGAACGTGACGGTCATCGGCTGCACGGCCCAGCTACCGGCGACCACGACCCTCGTGACGGGCCAGGACAACGCTTTCAACGGCGCTGGCGACACGCTCGTCTGCGGCGGCGCGGACCTGACGGTCTTCAACGCGGCGCGCACCTACTACGTGATGCCCGGCGGCAAGGTGCGGATGGTCACGGGGAACCTGTCGGGGGCGACCTTCTACGTGCAGGGCGGCGGCGTCTTCGACGGGCCGAGCGTCAACGGCGGTGGCGACGTCGTCGTGGCCGGCGCGGGGCGCTCCTGACCTACCTCGGCGGCGTGCAGGTGCGCTCGTGCCCAGACGGCGTCACGTTCGACACGTCGCTCCTGAGCGCGCAGTGCCCGGCCTACGACCCGACGCCGAGCGTGACGGCCGGCGCGGTGACGCTCGCCTCGTCGTGCCCGGGCGCGGCGGTCGAGGTGCCGTTCACGGCGCACGGGGCGTTCGCGGGCGACAACCGCTTCACGCTCCAGCTCTCCGACGCGAGCGGCAGCTTCGCGAGCCGACGACGCTCGGCGACCCGCTCTCCGCGAGCGGGACGTTCTCCGCGACCATCCCGCAGGGGACGCCGCCGGGGACCGGCTATCGCCTGCGTGTGCACGCGACGCGGCCGGCGGTCGACGGCGAGGCGGCGGGCACGTTCGAGGTGGCCGCGCGGCCGACGGCGGCGTTCACGATGAGCGCCGCGACGGTGCTCGAGGGACGGCCGTGACGATGACGAACGCGTCGACCGGCGCGACCTCGTACGCGTGGACCTTCGGCGGCGGCGGGGAGCCGGCGACGTACGCGGACGCCGATCCGGGCTCGGTGACGTGGGCCGAGGAGGGCGCGAAGAGCGTGTCGCTCACGGTCGGGAACGCGGGCGGCTGCTTCCACACGGTGACGAAGCAGGTGACGGTGCTGAGCTGCCACCCGAAGGTGCCGGGCAACGCGCAGGTCGTGACGGGGACCGGGAGCGGCGGCGGTGGCGGCGTCAACGTGTGGGTGTGCGACGGCGGCAGCTACAGCGCGGGCGGCGGCTCCTACAGCATCTTCGTCGAGCCGGAGGGACGTACACGCGCACCGGCGGCGGGTCCTACACGGTGTACGTGGCGGACGGCGGGACCTACGCCGGCACGAGCGGCGGCAGCACGGTCCTCGTGCGCTCGGCGGCGTCGAACGTGTCGGGTGCTTCGAGTCACGTCGTGTTCACGTGCCCGTCGGTGTCCTTCGACCGGACGAACGCGCCGTCGCCGGGGTGCCAATGACGAGCGCGTGACACGCGCGAGACATGCGCGGCACGAGCGCGGGACCGAGTGGTACTCAAAGGCGACGGAACCTGACGATGACCGCGGGCAGGCTCCATCCTGGGCGACGAGACGCGAAACCGGGACGGAGGTGCAGAGGCGTGGTGACGAAGCGACGAGCGGACGAAGGGGGCGCCAGCCGGCGCGACGTGCTGAAGCGGATGGGCGCGCTGGCGCTCGCGTGGCCGGCGGCGAAGCTGCTCGCGGCGTGCGACGACGGCGGCGGCAGCGGCGTCGCCGCGGACACGTCGGGCGCGGACACGGGCGCGGCCGACACGAACGTCAGGGGGCGACAGCCTCGCGGGCGACACCGGACGTCGGCGGACACGACGGCGGCGACGTCGTGGGCGACGGGCGGGACGGCGGTGATGAGCGGCGACTACGCGGACCCGTTCGCGAGCGGGCTCGGGGCGGCGTGCGCGCTGACGTGCGCGGCGACCCTCGGGCCGTGCTACGCGCAGACGGTCGAGCGGCAGGACATCAGCGAGGGGCACGACGGGCTCCCGACGCGGCTCGCGCTGAAGATCGTGGACACGTCGTGCAACCCGGTGGCGGGCGCGACGGTCGACATCTGGCACTGCGGGCCGGAGGGGCTCTACTCGGGCAGCGACGCGAGCAACTTCTGCACGAGCGGGGACGCGACGGCGCGCGCGGCGCGCTGGTTCCGCGGGGTGCAGACGACCGATGACGAAGGCCGCGTCGACTTCGACACGTGCTTCCCGGGCTGGTACTCGAGCCGCACGATCCACATCCACTTCACGATCCGCGTGGGCGGCACGGAGTACGTGACGTCGCAGCTGGTCTTCCCGGACGCGCTCGACGACGAGATCGTGAACAACCAGCCGCTCTACAAGGACCGCGGCGCGCGCGACACGACGAACACGAGCGACACGGTGATGAAGGCGTCGTCGGTCGACGACTACACGTTCGAGTACGCGCGCCAGGCGGACGGCGCGATGCTCGCGTGGAAGGCGATCGTGCTGCGGTCGTCGACGGGCGCGAGCCTCTGCCAGATCTAGCGGGGGACCACGGAGTCATGGAGGGCCACGTGCTCCCCTCCGTGCCTCCGTGCCTCCGTGGTTGTCCTTTCGTAACAGCTAGTTGGCCCGCGACCGCTGTGGTCGAGCTAGTGCTTATAGTGTCCTCGCGCTCGACCGTGGTGGCGGCAATGGTGGCCGTCCCAATAGTGGCCGCGGCGGCAGCGGTGGCGCTCGTGGACCACAACGACCGGGGCTGGCGTGACGGCGACGGCGTGGACGTGCGCGTGACGGTGGGGACCGACCTCGTGGACCAGGCAGCCCGAGCCGGCGGTGCCGAGCGTGAGCAGGGCGAAGAGCGTCGTCAGCAGGCGTGTCATGTCTCGTTCCTCCAGTCAGGGGCCGCGCACGTCGCGGCTCGTGGCTGCCGAGAGACAGAGCAAGCCCTTGCCAGGCTCGCAGTGACCGCGCGATCACGTAGGCCAACAGCGCCTCGTCACCCGCTCGACCCGCCGCCGGCGTCGTGGGGCGGCCCGCCCCGGAGCGGGGCCGGATTGGACGATCCCCGCCCCCGCGCCCGCCCCGCCGCGCCTCCGCGCTGTCCCAGCCGCGAACCGGGCGCTGTCCCTTCGCGCCGCCCGCCGCCGCGCTATGCTCGCCGCCATCACGCCCGCCGGAGCTCGCCCATGGCCCGCCCCCTTCGTCGGCCTCAACGTCCGCCCCGCGGACGGCCGCCGCGCCGTCGCCCTCGACATCGTCCGCGCCGTCGCCGACGCCGTCGCCGCCGGGCGCCTCCCCGCCGGCTGCCGCCTCCCGCCCGTCCGCGCCCTCGAGCACCAGCTCGGGATCTCGAAGAACACCGTCCAGGCCGCCTACGACGAGCTCGCCGCCCGCGGCCTCCTCCTCGCCCGCGAGCGCGACGGCGTCTTCGTCGCCGCCCCCACCGCAGAGCACGCCCCCGCCGCGCCCGCCTTCCACCCGCGCCGCCCGGAGCTCGCCCCCATCGGCCTCGACACGACCCCCGTCCCCCCGGGCGTCCTCTCCCTCAGCACCGTCTTCATCGACCCCGCGCTCCTCCCCATCGAGCGCCTCCAGGACTGCTTCCGCTCCGTCCTCGCCCAGCCCGGCCTCCGCCCCTTCTACGACCCGCGCGGCCACCGCCCCCTCCGCGAGGCCATCGCCCGCCGCCTCGTCGCCCGCGGCATGGACGTCGCCCCCGACGACGTCCTCATCACGAGCGGCTCGCAGCAGGCCCTCGACCTCGTCGGCCGCACCCTCGCCAGAAAGCGCGTCGCCCTCGAGGACCCCGTCTACGCCCAGGCGCGCCTCATGTTCGACAACCACGGCGCGAGCGTCCTCGGCCTCCCCTCGACCCCTTCGCCGCCGGCGTCGACCTCGACGCCTGGGAGCGCGCCATCGCCGCCTTCCGGCCGGCGCTCCTCTACGCCATCACGAGCTACCAGAACCCGACCGGCAACTCCTACGCCACGCACGAGCTCGAGGCCATGCTCGCCTGGTCCGAGCGGCACGGCGTCGGCCTCCTCGAGGACGACTGGGGCTCCGACATGCTCTCCGGCAGCGACGTCCGCCCGACCCTCCGCGCCCTCGGCGGGCGCGACGTCCTCTACGTCAACTCGTTCACGAAGAAGGTCCTCCCGGCCCTCCGCCTCGGCTTCCTCGTCGCCCCGCCCGAGCTCATGCCCACGCTCATCGCCGCGAAGCGCCTCGCCACCCTCGCGACGCCGCCCTTCACCGAGGAGGCCCTCTGCGAGTTCCTCGAGCGCGGCTACTACGACACCCACCTCGCCGCCCTCCAGGCCGCCCTCGACCGCCGCTACCACGCCTGCCTCGCCGCCCTCGCCGAGCTCATGCCCCCGGCGTCCGCTGGACGACGCCCGGCGGCAGGCCCACCCTGTGGCTCGAGATGCCGCCCGAGGTCGACCTCGCGCGCCTCCGGGCCGCAGCGCTGGCGCGCGGCGTGCATCTCGAGGCGTCCTCGGCGCAGTTCGCCGGAGCCCCCACCTGAACGGCTTCCGCGTGAGCTACGCCTTCCTCACCGAGGGTGACATGCGCCGCGCCCTCGGCGTCGTCCGCGAGGCGCTCGAGGTCAGCACGACATGACGACGACATCGCTCCCGCCGGGTTCCCGGCCGATCCCATCGCCGGCCTGCTCGGCTGGATCGACGAGGCCGCGGCCGCCGGGTGCGCGAGGCGAGCGCCTGCGCCCTCGCCACCGTGGGGCCGGCGGGCGCCCTCCGCGCGCATGGTGCTCGCGCGCGGCTTCGTCGAGGGCGGCTTCGCCTTCTACACCGACTACGGCTCGCGGAAGGGCGGCGAGCTCGCCGAGAACCCGCCTGCGCCTTGGTCTTCCACTGGCGCGAGCTCGAGCGGCAGGCGCGCGTCGAGGGCGTCGCGAGGCGCCTTCGGCCGACGCCTCCGACGCCTACTTCGCGCGCCGCCCGCGCCAGAGCCGCCTCTCGGCCGCGGCCTCGCAGCAGAGCCGCCCGCTCGCCTCGCGGGAGCAGCTCGAGGCGCTCGTCGCGGAGCTCGAGACCCGCTACGACGACAAGCCCATCCCGCGCCCCGACACCTGGGGCGGCTTCGCCGTCGTGCCGGACGCCATCGAGCTCTGGCGCGGGCACCCGGCGCGTCTCCACTGGCGGGTGCGCTACGAGCGCGGCGGAGACGGCGTCTTCGTCCCGACGCCCCTCCAGCCGTGAGCGGGGCGCTGGCCCCGATCTTGCTCCGTTCTCCCGCGCCGAACCCCGGAACAGGAGGCCGACGTGACCGACGCCAAGAAGACGAAGAAGCCCGACGACTGCTCCCCCGAGCGCCCCATCATCCCCGCGAAGCCCACGCGCCGCGGCTGGGACGAGGTCGACGAGGCGAGCTGGGAGTCCTTCCCGGCGAGCGACCCGCCGTCGTACACGCCGCCGCATCGGCAGCACCCCGGCGAGCCCGAGGAGCGCGACCGCAGCGAGCGGTAGGCGCGACCCCGTCGGCTTGACGCGCGCGGCGCCGCCGCCGACGCTCGCGGCTCCGGACGGAAGCGAGGAGGAGCGGATGGCGAGCGTCATGGCGATCGTCGCGAAGGCGGCCTGGGACGAGCTCTCGAAGCGCGCCGGCCGCGACCTCGGCGAGGGCGACGTCGCCCCGCTCGACCGCTACACGAGCGCCAACAAGGCGCTCTCGAAGCTCGCGGACGGCGGCGCGCTCTTCCTCGTCACGGTGCGCCCCCGACGAGCGCCTGTGGCTCGTCGCGATCCTCGAGAGCCCGCGCTTCGAGCGCGACGCCTGGCTCGCCGAGGCCAACGCCACCCCCATCCGCGACGTCACCGCGCTCATCCCGGCCCTCCGCTTCGCGACCGGCAAGGGGCTCGCCCCGAAGCCCGGCGCGCTCGCGATGTCCCTCCAGACGCCGCGCGAGCTCACGCCCGAGGACGAGGCGCGCCTCCGCGGCGCCGCCCGCCCGTCCCCGGCGCCGCGTTCCAGGCGGCCATGCTCGACATCGAGGCCGCGAAGCCGCGGAAGAAGCGCTCGCTCACGGCCGCGGCCGGCCCGCCGCCGACGCCGCGCGGGCCCTCGGTCGCGGACCTCGAGGCCGCCGATCGCGGCGGCGCCGCCGCGCTCTCCGAGGTGCCGCTCCCTGGCGCGAGGCGCTGGCCTCGCTCGACACCTGGCGCGGGCTCGCCGAGGCGCCGCGCCGGCAGGCCCTCGACGAGCTCACGCACGACCTCGCCGCCGCCGACCCGCGACACGACTTCGAGGTGCTCTCGGCGCGCGTCGGCGCGGCCGGGCTCGGCGCGCTCCGGCACCGCCCGAGCGGCACCGAGGTCATCGCGGTGCCGGGCGGCCGCTTCGTCATGGGGTACACGGCCGACGACGCCCTCGCCGTGTGGCTCGCGATCCCCATGCCCGGCGACGACGACGACGACGACATCGAGGCGGGCGAGCTCGACCACGAGCTCCGCCGCGCCCGCCCCGCGCACCTCGTCACGCTCCGCCCCTTCCTGCTCGCGCGCCGCGCCACCACGCAGGACTCGCTCTTCGCGGCGGCCGGGCTCCCGAAGAAGCAGGGCGTCGCGGCGGCCGTCAGCGCCCTCGGCTGGCGCTTCGCGTCGGAGGCCGAGTGGGAGTGGATGGCGCGCGAGGGCGGGGCCGTGCGCTTCGTGGGCCTCCCGCCGAACGCCCACCCGCTGCGGCCGACGCTCGCGCCGCCCGCGCGCGAGCCGAACGGCTGGGGCTTCGAGGGCTCCTGAACGAGCAGGAGACCGTCGCCGACGCGTGGCACGACGACTACCGCGGCGCGCCGAGCGACGGCAGCGCGTGGGAGCCCGCGAAGAAGGGCGAGCGCGCGACGCGCTTCGGGCACACGTGGTGGCAGGGGAACGAGGAGTGCGTAGCGCTCCACGCGGCCTATCGCTGCCCGGGCCCGGGAAGACGCGGCTCGCGCTGAGCCTGCCGGACGCCGCGCCGCCGGCTTTCTCCGAGCCGTTCGCGTGGGAGGCGACGCTGTCCGGGGCGATCGCGGCGCTGTCCTCGCGCGGCGCGGGCGACCGCGAGCGCGGCCGGCGCGCGCTCGACGCGCTCGCGATCCACCCGGGCGAGGACGCCGACGAGCTCGCGCGTATCGCCACGCCCTCCTCGCGGCGGCCACCGGCGACGACGCGCGTCTGGCCTGGCTCCTCGCGCTCCTCACCCGCGTCGCGAAGGGGCGCCCGAGGCCCGCGCCCTGCTCGCGCCCCAGGAGGCCGCGGTGGCCGCGCTCCGCGCCGGCGGGAGCGGGGCGGTGAAGAAGGCCGCAGGCGCGCTCCTGAAGGCGCTCGGCGGCTGACCACGCGCTCAGGACGGCCAGAGCACGGGGATGAGCAGCGTCGCGACCACGGCCATGAGCAGGTTCAGCGGCACGCCGACCCGCAGGAAGTCGGCGAACCGGTAGCCGCCCGGGCCGTAGATCATGGTGTTCGTCTGGTAGCCGGTCGGCGTCATGAACGACGCCGAGCAGCCGAACATCAGCGCCGCGACCATCGCGAGCGGGTTCAGGTGGAGCCCGTGCGCCGCCTCGAGCGCGACCGGCGTCAGCACGACCGCCGCGGCGGCGTTGGACATGACCTCGGTGAGCACGGAGGCGACGAGGTAGAAGCCGAGCACGGCCACGGCGGGGCTCGCGCCCTCGAGGAGGTCGACGAGGGCGCCCGCGACGAGCTTGGCGCCGCCGGTGTCGTCGAGGGCGAGCCCGAGCGGCAGGAGCCCCGCGAGGAGGGCCACGACGCGCCAGTCGAGCTCGCGGTAGACCTCCTCGAGGCGGACGCAGCCGACGAAGATCATGAGCACCGCGCCGCTCATCGCCGCGACGAGGATGGACACGGCCCCGGTCGCGGCCGCCGCGACCACCGCCACGAGGATGCTGACCGCCACCCACGCGCGCGGGCGGGACGCGGGCTGCGCGCGCTCGCGGAGCGGCACGAGGCCCGGCTGGTCGGCGAGCGCGTCGAGGGCCTTGGCCGGGCCGTGGACGAGCAGCAGATCGCCGACGGCGAGGCGCAGCTCGGCGAGCCTGGGCGGCACGCTGCGATCGTGGTGCTTGATGCCGAGGACCACGACCTCGTGCTCGTCCTGGAAGCGGAGGCCGCGCAGCGTGCGGCCGACGAGCGGGGAGCCGGGCACGACGAGCAGCTCGGCGACGCGGTCGTCGTCGGCGTCGAGGACGAGCCTCGGGTCCTCGGCGAGCGTGCGGAGGCCGTGGTCGCGCGCGAGGGCGAGCACCTTCTCGGGCTCGCCGCGGACGACGAGGCGGTCGCCCTGGGCGAGGCGCGTGCGGTTCGCGTAGACGCGGCGGTGGGTGCCGTCCGGGCGCGCGATGGACATGACGCTCGCGCCGAAGGTCTCGTCCCAGCCGAGGGTCTTGGCGGTCTCGCCGATGGCGGCCGTGTCGGGCCCGACGCTGAGCTCGATGTCGAAGTCGCGGGCGCCGTAGCGGTCGCTGAGGTCGCGGGCGTGGTCGCGCGCGGGCAGGAGCCAGCGCCCGACGGTGAACATGTAGACCGCGCCGACGCCCATGTAGGCGACGCCGAGCACGGAGAAGGTGAACATGTCGAGGTGCTCGATGCCGCGGTTCCGGGCCATGCCGGCGACGACGAGGTTCGTCGAGGTGCCGATGAGGGTGACGGTGCCGCCGAGGATCGCCATGAAGGACAGCGGCATGAGCACCTTGGACGGCGGCGTGTCGGTGGCGCGCGCGACGGCGAGGTAGACCGGGAGCAGCACGGCGACGACCGCGGTGTTGTTGAGGAAGGCCGAGGCGAGGCCGGCGGCGACGGACAGGATGAGCATGCGGAGCCAGGGGGCGCCGAGCTTCGCGGTCTTCGCCCAGCGCGCGATGGCGTCGACCGCGCGCGTCTTGTAGAGGCCGAGGCCGAGGACGAGCACGGCGGCGACGGTGATCGTCGCCGGGTTCGCGAGCCCCGACACCGACTCCTCCGGCGTGATCGTGCCGCCCGCGAGCAGGAGCACCGGGATGGCGATGGCGACCTGGTCGATGGGGATCCGCTCGCTCACGAAGAGGACGAGCGTGAGCGCCGCCACGCCGAACACCCAGGCGATCTCGAAGGACATCGGATGCTTCTCCGGGGGCCCGGGTTGCGACGAAGGCCCATGATACACGTGGCAAGAGCCGAGCCACAGCGGCGAGGCGGCGTTCCGTGCGGAGCTGCGCGGTGTGGGGAGCGGCGGGGCGGCGGGTCGTTCGGTCGCGGTCACGGGGCGCGGTGGGGCAGAACGCCCCGGTGTGTGAACCGGCCCATCGGTCGGGAATGCGTTGCATCGGCGGCCGGCGGGCGCGTATACCGGAGGGGCTTGGGATAGACGCCTCGGGAGGGGACGATGGCACGGCATGCTGGGGGCCGGGCGGGCACGCGACCGCTCGTGGCCGCGTTCATCGGCGCGGCGGTGGCGCTGGCCGGCTGCGGCGACGAGGGGCTGCGGCCGATCGGGGCGTCGTGCGACCTCTCGACGGAGTGCGCGAGCGGGCTCTGCTCGGGCGGGTTCTGCGTGGATCCGGCGGGCGACGAGGACGGCGACGGGCTCACGAACGCGCTGGAGGCGCGGGTCGGCTCCGACGCGAGCCGCGTGGACAGCGACGGCGACGGGATCGCCGACCCCGATGAGCTCGGGGCCGGGTTCGTCGCGATCGACACGGACGGTGACGGCAAGCCCGACGTCGTGGAGAGCCTGGTCGCGGACAGCGACGGGGACTGCGTCGTCGACCAGCTCGACGCCCGCGACGGCGTCGACGACGGCGCCTGCGCCCGACCGGGCGTCGCGTTCGTCGCGCCCGGGAGCGGCGGTCAGACCCGCGCGACGACGCGCTACCGCGCGACGGTGGTCCTCGGCCAGCCGGCGCTCGCGAACCCGGCGACGGGCCGCTACCGCGCGGTCGTCGGCGGGAACCCCGGCATCGCCCCGAACACGGACACGAGCACCTCGACGGAGGCCCCATGATGAAGGCAGCCCGCACCCTCCTCGCCGCGCTCGCGGCGCTCACGCTCGGAGGCGCCTCGGCGGCGGCCGCGACGCCCGAGCTCTTCCCGATCCAGGGGCTCCTGACGGACGCCGACGGGCAGCCCCTCGACGGCCCGGTGAAGGTGACGTTCGCGCTCTACGCCGCCGAGGACGCGACGGAGGTCGTGTGGAGCGAGGTGCGCGAGGGCGCGCTCGCGGTGGCGGTCGATCGCGGGTACTTCTCGGTGTACCTCGGGGAGGTCGAGGCGTTCGACGTGCCCGCGCTCGCGGCGGCGCCGGAGCTCTGGCTCGGGCTCACGGTCGAGGACGACGTGGAGATGCCGCGGTTCCAGCTCGTGTCGGTGCCCTACGCGCTGCTCTCGGAGAACGCGGTCGGCGACATCACGCCGCGGAGCGTGTCGGTCGGCGGGCAGCAGGTCATCGACGCCGCGGGGAACTGGGTCGGCGCCGTGGCGGGGCTCGCGGGGCCGCAGGGCGAGGCGGGGCCGCAGGGGCCGGCCGGCGCGAAGGGCGACAAGGGTGACCCGGGTGAGCAGGGCCCGGCCGGTGCGAAGGGGGACAAGGGCGACCCGGGCGCGCAGGGGCCGAAGGGTGACGCGGGGGAGCCCGGCGCGCCGGGGGAGCGGGGGCTCGCGGGGGCCGACGGCGCCTCGGTGACCGCGATGTCGCTCGACGCGGGCGACGCCGTCTGCGCGTTCGGCGGCACCATGTTCACCGTGGGGCTCGACCACGCCTACGCCTGCAACGGGGCGCCGGGCGAGATCGCCGGGCAGGGACCGCCGGGGCCGCCCGGGCAGGACGGGGCGGACGGCGCGTCCGTGGCGGCGATGAGCATCGGCCCGTCGACGGAGTGCCAGCACGGCGGGGCCGCGTTCACCGTCGGCGACGTGACGACCTACGCGTGCAACGGCGCGCCCGGCGCGCAGGGGCCGAAGGGCGACCAGGGCGACCAGGGCGATCCCGGCGCGCAGGGGCCGAAGGGCGACAAGGGCGACCTGGGCGCGCAGGGGCCGAAGGGCGACCAGGGCGACGCGGGCGCCCCGGGGCAGGACGGCGCGCAGGGGCCGAAGGGCGACCAGGGCGACGCGGGCGCCCCGGGGCAGGACGGCGCGCAAGGGCCGAAGGGCGACCAGGGCGACGCGGGCGCTCCGGGACAAGACGGCGCGCAGGGGCCGAAGGGCGATCGCGGGGACGTCGGCCCCATCGGCCCCGCGGGGGTCGACGGCCGCACGATCCTGTCCGGCGCGGGCGCGCCGGGGAGCGTCGTCGGCGAGGAGGGCGACTTCTACCTCGACATGGACAGCGCCACGCTCTACGGCCCGAAGACCGTGCCCGGGTGGACCGCGGGGGTGAGCCTCGTCGGCCCGAAGGGCGACAAGGGCGACCCCGGCACGAACGGCACGAACGGCGCGGACGGCGCCGACGGGGCGCAGGGGATCCAGGGGATCCAGGGCCCGAAGGGCGACAAGGGCGACCCCGGCACGAACGGCACGAACGGCGCGAACGGCGCCGACGGGGCGCCGGGGATCCAGGGGATCCAGGGCCCGAAGGGCGACAAGGGCGACCCCGGCACGAACGGCACGAACGGCGTGGACGGGGCGCAGGGGATCCAGGGGATCCAGGGCCCGAAGGGCGACAAGGGCGACAAGGGCGACCCAGGTACGAACGGCGCGAACGGCACGAACGGTGTGGACGGGGCGCAGGGGATCCAGGGGATCCAGGGCCCGAAGGGCGACAAGGGCGACAAGGGCGACCCCGGCACCAACGGCACGAACGGCACCAACGGCACCAACGGCGCCGACGGCCGCACCATCCTCTCCGGCACGGCCCAGCCGGGGCAGGCCCTCGGCAACGTCGGCGACTTCTACCTCCGCACGACCACGAGCGCCCTCTACGGCCCGAAGACCGGCTTCGGCTGGGGCTCCCCCGTGAGCCTCATCGGGCCGGAGGGGCCCGCCGGCTCCGGCACCACCTCGAGCTTCACGCTCGCCTTCCAGAGCACCGACGGCCAGCACTACAACAAGGGTACCTGGATCATGACCCTGCCGGCGAAGCAGGTCGAGCTCGGCACCGCCGGCGCGCTCGTCCAGCTCTCCGTCACCGCGCGCACCTTCGAGGCGGGCTCCCTCACGACCTTCTGGAACGTCTGCTACAACGACGCCGGCCCCGGCAACGTCGGCGTCCCCGTGAAGGACGACCAGGGCAACGCCATCGCCATCGCGGCCGCCCTCGGGAGCCAGGAGCCGCGCTCCGTCTCGCTCAACGCCGGCGTCACCCCCGTCCGCGCCGGCCTCTACTGGGTCGGCCCCTGCTTCGACGCCGCCGATGACATCGTCGTCCACGGCGGCCTCGGCTACGGGATCCTGCTCCAATAGCGATGTGAACGTCGTTCACGCACGCTCGCGCGGGCCGCGAGTCGTGGTATGCTCCCCCGTCTGCACCCTCGGAAGGAGCCGCCCATGCCGCGCCTCGCACTCACGCTCGTCGCCGCCCTGACCGCCACCGCGCTCGCCGCCTGCGGCGACAGCGGCTCCACGTCGAACGGCGCCGTCGACTCCACGACCGCCCTCGACACCGCCGTCGAGGCCGACACCACCGAGCCCTCCGACACCACCGCCCCCGACGACGCCGACGCGGGCGACACCACCGCGCCCGGCGACGCCGCTGACGCCGCTGACACCGCCGACACCGCCGACACCAGCGCGCCCACCTGCGCCGGCGACTCGGACTGCACCTGGTGCCAGTACCCGACCGCGCCCGTCTTCGAGTCGGACTGCTACTGCCTGAACTGCGCCCAGACCGTCCTCGACACGACCACGTGCGAGGCCAACGCCGCCGCCTGGGCCGACGTCTGCAGCGCCTGGGCCACGAGCTGCCCCCTCGCCGGCTTCTGCCCGCCCCCCGACAACGACCCCGCGTGCATGGGCGGCCACTGCGAGGACCCCTGCGCCCTCGTCGACTGCGCCGCCCCCGACTGCCCCGCCTCCGAGTGGGTCCGCGAGCCCGGCCAGTGCTGCCAGACCTGCCGCGACCCGGCCGCCTGCGACGAGAACGGCGACTGCGGCTGGTGCGTCTACGACAAGCCCGTCGAGACCCAGTCCGACTGCTACTGCCGCGCCTGCCCGACCGCCGCCCTCGCGACCGACGTCTGCAGCGACTACGCCGCGCAGTGGGCCGCCAACTGCCCCGACGGCTGGGACGAGGCGAGCCCCTGCCCGGTCCCCCGCTGCGCCGTCCCCCACGACGTCGCCTGCGACCCGGCGGAGGGCTCCTGCGTCGACGCCTGCTCGCTCGTCACGTGCCCCGAGCTCGCCTGCGCCCCGGCCGATCGCATCCTCGACCCCGGCGCCTGCTGCCCGCGCTGCCGCCCCACCGAGGACAGCTGCGACGACGCCGGCGACTGCCAGCGCTGCCTCTACGAGAAGCCCGTCCTCTCCGTGGCCGACTGCTACTGCACCCTCTGCACGAGCCACGCGACGACGAAGGCGCAGTGCACCCTCTGGGGGCAGCAGTGGCAGGCGACCTGCGCCGGCACCTGGCGCGAGCAGAACCCGTGCCCCGTCGCGATCTGCCTGCCGCCGGCCCCCGTCGACTGCGGCACCGACGGCACCTGCGGCGGCTGCGACGACGTCGTCTGCCCCGAGCTCGACTGCCCGGCGAGCCGCCGCTTCACCCCCGAGGGCGCCTGCTGCGAGACCTGCGCGCCCGCGCCCGAGCCGTGCTCGGACGAGGCGGCGTGCTCGTGGTGCGCCTATCCGCGCGGCGTCGCGAGCGAGGCCGAGTGCTACTGCCCGGTCTGCCCGACCTACGGCGTGACCGCGGCGCAGTGCAGCCAGTGGCAGTCGGAGTGGGCGACGCACTGCACCGCGTGGGAGGAGCAGCACTCCTGCCCCGTCGCGCTCTGCCTCCCGCGCCCGCCGATCGCCTGCGACGAAGGCGGCGCCTGCGTCGCCGACCCCAGCGCCTGCACGCGCGACGACGACTGCACGCGCTGCCAGTACGCGACCGCGCCGACGTCGTCCGCCGAGTGCCAGTGCCCCGGCTGCGGCACGCCCATGACGAGCGCCACGTGCGAGGCCAACACGGCCGCCGTGGCGACGTACTGCTCGAACGGCGAGCTCGACGACTGCCTCCCGACGCCCTGCCCGGCGCCGCCGCCGGTCTCCTGCAACAGCGCCCACGCCTGCGTGGACGGCCGCGTCGAGTTCACCCCGGAGCGCTGAGCACCGAGGCGTCGAGGAGCACGCGCAGGTGCCCCTCGACGTCCTGCTCGTCGGCCCCGACAGCCGCGGCGAGCTCCGCCACGGTGCGCGTGCCGTCGAGGAGCGGCACCAGCGCCTGCGCGAGCGGGTCGAGCACCTGCGACACGTAGACCGCGCTCGTGACGGCGTCCCCCCGCCGCGCCTGCTCGCGCGCCAGCGCCGACGCGCGCGGCCGCTCGGGGAGCCGGGTCGCCGCGTCGATCGGCGCGAGCGTGAGATCGACCACCTCCGTGAAGAAGAGCCCCACGAGCTGCCCGAGGATCTCGCGCGCGCCTCGCTCGTCGGCCAGATCCACAAGCTCCGCGATCGGCACCGAGCGCGGGGCCTCCCGCGACAGCGCCTCGAGCAGGTCGGCCACGGCGCGGTTCTCCACCCGCAGCGCGTGCTCCGCGCGGTTCGTCACGGCCGCGCCCCACGGCTGCCGCGCCACGCGCCGCGTCCGCTCCATGCTCACGTGCAGCCGCCCGAGCCGCGCCGGGTCCACCGCCAGCGCGAGCGGCGTCCCCGCGCGCGTCAGGAGCGAGCGCCGGAAGCGCGTGTTCGCGTGGTGGTCGATGACCTGCTCGCGCGTCACCGCGTCGGGCGCGTCCGCCACGGCCGCGGCGACCCGCGGCGGGAGCGAGAGCGGCAGCACGCGCTCGGGGCGGGCGTCCGCGATGTAGGCGAGGCCGGCGTCCGCCGCGTCGTCCAGGAAGTCCCGCACCCAGACCGCCGCGAGGTCCGGCGCGAAGTACTCGTGGAAGATGTAGGCGTCGGAGGCGCCGCGCAGGAACTCCTGCTCGGCCAGGAGCACCGCGCGCCGCAGGCTCCCTTCGCCGGCGATGTCGATGTGCTGCGCGAGCAGGTCGCGCGCGAGCCGGACGCGCTCGAGCGGCGGCAGGGTCGTCGGGGTCTCGCGCACGAAGAGCTCGCGCACGACGCCCGCGAGCTGCCAGCCGGGGTTCGTGTCGTAGCTCACGTAGGCGACGCCGCCGTCGTCGAGGAGGCGCGCGCACGCGGCGAGGATCGCGCGGCGCGCGCGCGGCGGCACCCAGCTGTAGACCCCGTGCGCGATGATGTAGTCGAAGCCCTTCTCCGGGAGATCGAGCGCGTTGACGTCCCCCACGCGCAGCTCGACGTTGTCGAGCCCGAGCGCCTGCCGGAGGTCCTCGCCCGCCGCGATCTGCCCGGGCGACACGTCGACGCCGACGAAGCGGCTCCCAGGGAGCTCGGCCGCGAGCGACACGAGGCTCGTGCCCGCGGCGCAGCCGAGGTCGAGCACGCGGCAGCGCTCGACCGGGGCGGCGTCGACGCCGAAGAAGAGCGCCATCGCCCCGGTGACCCGGGGGTGCGTCCAGCTGTGGACCAGCCGCGGATAGGGGAGGGTGTCGTAGAGGATCGCGGCGTCGGTGGTCGTCATGGGCGCAGCATACGCGCCGCGCGCGCGCGCCGTCGACCCGGGCCGCCGCGCGGCTTGCGCTCGCGCCCTGGCGGTGCGATCACAGAGCCCCATGGCGACGACGACGGTCAGGACGGGCTTTCGCCGCGCGGTCACGCCGTTCATGCCGATCGTGCGGACCGTCCGCGACTACCGCCTCGCGGACCTCCCCTACGACCTGCTCGCGGGGCTCACCGTCAGCGTCGTGGACCTCCCGCAGTCGATGGCGTTCGCGCTCATCGCCGGGGTGCCGGCCGTCTACGGGCTCTACACCGCGATCTTCCTCGCGTTCCTCGGCGCCCTCTTCACGTCGAGCCGCTTCCTCTCGGTCGGCCCGACGAACACGCAGAGCCTCCTCGTGGCGGCCACCGTCGCGCGTCTCAGCGACGAGCCGGCGACGTACATCCAGATGGTCGTCGCGCTCACGCTCGTGAAGGGGATCATCCAGCTCGCCTTCGCGGCGGCGCGCATGGGGCAGTTCGTGCGCTACGTGAGCGCGACCGTGATGGTCGCGTTCACCGCGGGGGCCGGCGTCCTCATCTTCGCGGAGCAGGTCCCCGCCTTCCTCGGCTTCGCGCGGACCCACGGCGAGCACCATCTGCCCGGCGTCCTCGACGTGTTCTGGGACGTCGGCGCCCACGCGGACGTGATCGCGTGGCAGGCGATCCTCCTCGGCGTGGGCTCGCTCGCGGTGATCCTCATCGTGAAGCGGATCTCCCACAAGCTCCCGGGGCCGCTCTTCGCCGTGGTGCTGAGCGCCCTGGTCGTGACGCTGGCGGGGTGGGATCAGGTCGGCGTCGTCGGCGAGATCCCGCGCGGGCTCCCCGGCTTCTCCGTGCCGGACGTCGACCTCCGCACCATCGAGCGCCTGCTCCCCGGCGCCTTCGCGCTCGCGCTCCTCGGGATGCTCGAGTCGGTCGCCATCGCGAAGTCCATCGCGCACCGCACCGGGCAGCGCATCGACGCCGACCAGGAGTTCTTCGGGCAGGGCTTCGCGAACCTCGTCGGCGCCTTCCTCCAGTGCATGCCGGGCTCCGGGAGCTTCTCGCGGACGGCGCTGCAGTACACGGTCGGCGCGCGGACGCGCGTCGCGAGCATCTTCTGCGCCATCGCGAACGCCGTCTTCTTCCTCGCGCTCGCCCCGCTCGCCTTCCACATCCCGCTCGCCTCGCTCGCGGCGATCCTCTTCTACGTCGCGTGGAAGCTCGTCGACGTGCGCTCGATGTGGCGCATCGCGAAGGCGAGCCGCCGCGACGGCGCCGTCGCCCTCGCGACCTTCGGGAGCGCGCTGCTCCTGCCGCTCACCTACGCGATCTACGTCGGGATCTTCCTCAACATCGCCCTCTACCTCCACCGCTCGAGCCAGCTGCACCTCCTGCAGATGGTGCCGGTCGCGCCGGGCTCCTTCCGCGAGGAGACCGTCGCCCCCGACGCCTCGCACGACGACGACATCCTCATCCTCCAGCTCGAGGGGGACCTCTTCTTCGGCATCGCCGACGAGCTCGAGGACCGCCTGCGCGCGGTCGAGCTCGGCCCGACCCGCGTCGTCATCTTCCGCATGAAGCGCACGCACTCCATCGACGCCGCCATCCTCTTCGTGCTCGAGCGCTTCGTCGAGCGCATGCACGAGCGCGGTCGTCACGTGCTCTTCTGCGGTGTCCCGCCCGACGTGCGGCGCGCCATCCGCGGCTTCGGGCTCGAGGCGCGCGTCGGCGACGCGGCCGTCTGGGACGCCGTCCCCGACTGGTTCGTCACGACGCGGCTCGCCCTCGAGCGCGCCCGCGAGCTGGTCCGCGCCATCGACGCGGCCGACGGGACGACGCCGGCGGCGTGAGCGCGCGCGCGGGCCCGGCCCGGGGGGCGCCGCCGCGCGGTGACATCCGCCGCGGGAAGGTCTTCGCTGGCCGCCCCGGTTCGTGTTAGCCCTCCCCCGGGACCGGACGGGAGGCCCCATCATGGCGACGTCGAGAAGGATTGGACTGGCGCTCGGGGCCGCGGCGCTCGTGCTCGCGGCCGGCGCCTGCGGGAGCGACACCTCGGCGTCCGGTGATGGCGGTAGCGACGTGCTCGTCGGCAAGGGGGACTTCTCCGGGAAGCCGACGCTCGTCTTCACGGGCGACGTCGCGAAGACCGTCGCGTTCGGCGCCGCGACCCAGTGCGAGATCGGGCAGTTCTCGGTGCTCGCGGCGTGGCCGAACACCGGCGCCGACCCGGGCTGGGAGATGCCGGTCATGCACCTCATCTGGATGCCCGGCCCCTACCGCGCCCCGGTGGCGGGCGCGATGTACGACGGCAACGGGCCCGACGGCTGGCTCGCCTTCGACGGCCTCGGCTACAGCAGCGAGCGCGGCGACGGCTGCGCGTTCACCGTATCGGGCTACTCGAACACGGGCGCCGGCGGGCGCGCCGGGTTCGCCCTGACGCTCGCCGACTGCGAGCTCCGGACGTCCGACGGGAAGACCGCGCGGGTGAGCGGGGAGATCGGCTGCAGCGGCGCCGGCTTCGACCGCATCGACCTCGGCGAGGAGCCACGCGCCGACGCCGTCGGCGGCGACGCCGCGCCCGGCGACGCGGCCCCGGGCGACGACGCGACGCCCGCAGAGGACGCGACGCCCGGCGAGGACGCGGAGGGCGACGCGCTCGAGGCGGACACGACCGCGCCGGACGTCGGTCCCGACGTGGTCGTCGCCGATCCGTGCGACGGCGCGTGCGGCGCGGACGAGGCGTGCGTCGCGGCCGCGTGCGTCCGGCGCGCGACCCAGACGCAGCCGAGCTGCAGCTACGAGCCCACGAAGGCCTGCGACGCCGGCGAGGACGGCGACTGCGCCGACGGCCACGCCTGCGTCCTCGGCCTCTGCCGGAAGCTCGCCTGTCAGACGCAGCCGAGCTGCAGCTACCAGGGCACACGCCCCTGCGAGGCCGATGACGAGTGCGCCGCCGCCCACGCGTGCGTCGTCGGCCTGTGCCGCAAGCTCGCCTGCCAGACGCAGCCGAGCTGCAGCTACGAGCCGACGCGCGTCTGCGAAGGCGACGACGGCGACTGCGACGCGGGCCACGTCTGCGTCGGCGACCTGTGCCGGAAGCTCGCCTGCCAGACGCAGCCGAGCTGCTCCTACGCGCCGACGCGCCCCTGCGAGGACGCCGGCGACTGCGCGGACGGCCACGTCTGCGACGAGGACGCGCGCTGCCGGAAGGCGAGCTGCCTCTGAGGGTCCTCCCGAGACGGGGCCTCCGGCCTGTGGCATCGTGGCGACCGCCCCGTCTCCGAGGAGCCGCCGATGCCCCGTCTCGTCCTGACCTTCGCCGTCGCCGCCGCGCTCGCGCTCGCCGCCGCGTGCGGCAGCGCCAACCCGTCGCCCGAGCCGGTGGTCGACCCGGGCGAGCCGGCGACGACGGTGCCGGAGCTCGACCATCCGGACGAGCCCGCGCCGCCGCCCCCGGAGGAGACGGGCACCGCCGATCCCGACGGCCGCAACGGGCGCTGCGGGGCGCGCACCCGCAACGAGTGCCCGCCCGACCAGTTCTGCGCGTTCACGACGCGCGTGTGCGACTGGGCCGACGCGACCGGCTTCTGCCAGGACTACCCGACGTCGTGCACGCTCTCGGCGCCGAAGGTCTGCGCGTGCGGCGGCGAGACGGTCTACCCCGACGTCTGCGCCGCGAAGGCGGCCGGTGAGCGGAAGATCGTCATCACCGGCTGCCCCTGAGCCGCCCGGCGCCTCAGCGCCCGGGGAGCTTCGCGGCGGCGCAGGGCACGTCGACGTTGCCGCCCGTGCCGCCGAGCTCCACGTCCGGTGAGAAGCGGCGCCCGTCCATCGCGGCCTGGCGCGCGGTGACGTTGAACGCCCGGCAGACCGTGGCGAGCGGCTGCTCCTTGAGGTGGACGACCACCCACGCGTCGGAGCTGCGGGCCACGGGGACCCCCGTCCACTCGTCGCGCTGCACGAACCAGCCCGGCGACACGAGGACCCCGCTCCCGACGACGTCCTCGTTCGGCCACTCGCGCGCGACGGCGGCCGCGAGCTTCGCCCCGACGGCGCGCGACTCGGGGTGCCGCGCCTTCGGCAGGAACGGGCCGTACTTCTTCGCGTAGGCGTCGAGCGCGCCCTTCTTCACCTCGATGGTGAGGTCGCCCTTCGCGACGATGGGGTCGTCGTCCTGGCCGTAGCCGCAGTCGATGGTGATCCACACGTGCACGGCGTTCGTGCCCTCGACGAGGCGCGGTACGAGCGCCCCGTTCCAGTCGCGGATCCGGTCCGGCCCGGGATCGAGGTCGGCCCCGACGACCGTCGGGGTGGTCACGGGCACCTTCGCGTCGCCGGAGAAGGACGCCGCGAAGGGCTCCTTGCGCGCCTCGTCGGAGAGGTTCGAGAGGCCGACGCTGATCCGCTCGCCGCCGTTGACGCTGGCCCACCAGACGAGCCGCGCGTCGCGCTTGCAGCGCGGGCTCAGGTTGTCCGCGGAGTCCGCGCCCCAGGTGCGCACGAAGAGCGGCTTGTCGAGCGAGGTCGCGGCGATGAGGTTGTCATCGGTCGCGGCGTCCATGGGGATCGGCGTGTTCGCGAAGACGACCTCGCCGCCGTGCTTCTCGTGCATGGGGCCGCTGAAGGGGCCGGCCGCCGCGGCGACCCCCGCGGACATCGGCACGATCGACAGCGCGGCGCAGAGCGTACGTGTGAACATGATTCACTCTCCTTGTGGGTGTGCGGAGATACCCACGGTCGGCAGCCGCGGGGCAATCGGAATGTGGTTCGATTCCACAATCTTGCCGCGCCCGCGGATCGGTGCGAGAGCAGACGCCATGCGCCACGCCCGGACGCCCGTCGTCATCGCGGAGCTCCTCCTCGCCACCCTCGTCGCGACCGCTCCCCGGTCCGCCAGCGCGGACGCGCCGCTGCGGCGCCGCTGGCCGCTCCTCGAGCAGCTCGCCGACGCGACGATCGCGCCGCCGCTGCCGGCGCCGGCGGCGTTCCGCGCGACCGTCGACCGGTGCCTTGCCGCGCACTACGAGAACCCCTACACGACCCTCCCGCCGGCGCTCGCGCCCGTCGATCAGCGCGTCACGACCAGCGTCTACCCGGGCGGTCGCTTCGAGCTGCGCGCCGCCGCCGTGCTCCCCGCCCCGCGCGCCGTCATCTTCGAGCTCCCGGCGGCCCCGGCCGACGCGCGCCTCGAGGTCGGCTATCGCGTGTTCCGCTGCGGGCGCGGCGCCGCCGGCCGCGCGCTGACCCTCGCCGTCACCGTCACCGACGCGCTCGGCGCCGTGACGACGCGCGCGCCGCTCCCGGGCGCGTTCGGCCCGGGCCCCGACGAGCCGCGCTGGGGCGAGGTCGCGGTCGACCTCCCGGTCGCGGAGGGCGCAGCCTTCGCGCTGACCGTGGCGTTCGAGGTCGAGGACGGCGGCGGGGACGTGCTCGTCGCCTGGGCGGACCCCGCCGTGAGCGGGCGTGAGCCGGGCGTCGCCGCGCGCGGCGTCGCCGACACCAACGTGCTCTGGATCATCATCGACTCGGCGCGCTCCGACGCCCTCGGGCCCCGGCGCGCGTTCGCGTCGGCGACGCCCGCGCTCGACCGCGTCTTCGCCGAGGGGACCTCGTTCACGTCGGCCTGGTCGCCCTCGAACCAGACGCGCACCTCGACGGCGGCGATGCTCGCGAGCCTCCACCCGTCGACCGGCGGCTACCAGTCGCACGACTGGGCGCTCGCGCGGCGCCCCTTCAAGGGGTTCCTCGCGAGCCGCCCGCCCTTCGTCACGACGGCGCTCGCGCGCGCCGGGTGGCGGGTCGCTCACATCGGCGACAACGACTTCCTCTGGGCCACGCGCGCCTCGGGGGGCGTGGACGTCGGCTTCCCGCAGGTGGTCGACTTCCGCGTCGACGGCGACGACGCGCGCCTCGCGAGCGACGCCGCCGCCCGCTTCATCGCCGCGCACCGGGACGAGCGCTGGTTCCTGACGCTCGGCTACCTGGCACCGCACACGCCCTACAAGCCGCCGCCGGAGTGGCTCGCGGCGGCGGAGGCGCTGCCGGGGCCGGCGCGGCTCGGCGCGCACGAGCACCTGCCGCGCAGCTACGTCGGGGAGCTCATGTGGGTCGACCACAACCTCGCGCGCGTGCTGGCCGCCCTCGACGCCCTCGGGCTCGCGCAGGACACGCTGATCGTCGTCACGGCGGACCACGGCGAGGTGATGATGCCGTGGCACGACTGCGCCTCCGAGCGCGTCAAGCTCCGCTGCGGCTTCAACCACAGCGTGACGGTCTACGAGGACGAGCTGAACGTGCCGCTCGCGCTGTCGTGGCCCGGTCGCGTCGGCGCGGGGCGCGTCGTCCGGGGGCCGGTGTCCCTCGTGGACGTGGCGCCCACGGTGCTCGCGCTGCTCGGGGTCGACGCGGACCCGCGGATGTCGGGGCGCTCCCTCGCGGCGGGGCTCCTCGGGGCGGCGCCCCTCGAGCCGGGGGTCGTGATGGCGGACGGGCGGCTCGCGTCGGCCGTGCGCGACGGGGACTGGAAGCTCATCGTGCACGCGCCCGACGACGACGCCGGCACGCGTGCGCGCTTCACCGAGGAGGGCGGCCGCTGGGGCGCGGAGGAGCTCTTCGACCTCGCGGCCGACGACGGGGAGCAGGAGAACCTGGCGTTCGCCCGGCCCGACGTCGTCGCGCGGCTCCGGGCGCTGCTGGACGCGGAGCGGGCGCGGCTCGCGGGGCGCTACTGGGGGTCGACGACGGCGACGGGCGGTGGCGCTGCGCGCGCCGGGGGGCGCTGACGTAACCGCGGGTCATTTCGCGCTATGGTGTCGATGTCCGGCGACCGATGTTGCGGCGAGGACACCGACCAGGACGACCGATGCGCCACGTTGCCGACTTCCGCGAGATGACCTGCCGCGCCTGCCTCTCCGGGGAGGGGCTCGGCTTCCAGATCTCGATGGCCTTCCAGCCGATCGTGTCCCTCTCCCGGGACCGCGTCGTCGCCCAGGAGGCGCTCGTCCGCGGCACCGATGGTGCCGGCGCCGCCTCGGTCCTCGCGCGCGTCGACGACACGAACCGCTACCACTTCGACCAGGCGTGCCGCGTGAACGCCGTGAAGTGGGCGTCCGACCTCGGGGTCGGCGCCGACTGCGACCTCCACATCAACTTCATGCCGAACGCGATCTACCGGCCGGAGGTCTGCATCCGCACGACCCTCGCGGCGGCGCGCGCCTACGACTTCCCGCGCGATCGCCTCGTCTTCGAGGTCACCGAGGACGAGCCGATCCGCGACCACGACCACCTCGCCGACATCTTCCGCGAGTACCGGCGGCTCGGCTTCAAGACCGCCATCGACGACTTCGGCGCCGGCTACGCGGGCCTCAACCTGCTCGCCGACTTCCAGCCGGACATCGTCAAGATCGACATGCACCTCATCCGCGGCGTCGACGCCGACAAGAAGCGGCGCGCCATCGTCCGCGGCATCGTCACGGTGTGCGAGGAGCTCGGGATCACCGTCATCGCCGAGGGCATCGAGACCGTGGACGAGCTCGCCGCCGTCCGCGACCTCGGCGTGGACCTCGTGCAGGGCTACCTCATCGCGAAGCCGCGCTTCGAGGGGCTCGCCGAGCCGGCCATCGGCGCGTCGGGCGCCCTCCCGAGGGTGGCGCGCGCCTCCTGAGCGCGGCGATCGGGCTCCAGCCACCTGCGCGCCGTGGTGAGCCGAGCGCTCGCCGCGGACCGCGGCCCGAGCGCCGCTTGGCGCCGGTCGCCCCGCGTGCGCTATGCTCCCCGCGATGTCCGCTCTCGCGCACGCCCTCGACCTCCTCCGCGGCCGCCGCGTCGCCGTCCTGACCGGCGCCGGCTGCTCCACGGAGTCCGGGATCCCCGACTACCGCGGCCCCGGCACGGCGGCGCGCGCCCGGGCCCCGCTCGAGCACCGGCAGTTCGTCGGCGACCCGGCGGCCCGCGCCCGCTACTGGGCGCGGAGCGTCGTCGGTTGGCCGCGGATCCGCGCCACGACGCCGAACGCGGGGCATCGGGCCCTCGCGGAGCTCGAGCGCGCCGGCGTCGTCGCGCGGCTCGTGACCCAGAACGTCGACAGCTTGCACACGCGCGCGGGGAGCCGGGATGTCGTCGAGCTCCACGGGGCGCTCGCGCGGGTGCAGTGCCTCGGTTGCGGGGAGATCAGCGCGCGCGACGCGCTGCAGGCGCGGATCCTCGCCGCGAACCCGGGGTTCTCGGACGACGGCGCGGCCGCTACGACGCCGGACGGTGACGCGGCCGTCGAGCGCGATCTCGGCGGCTTCGTCGTGCCGGCCTGCGAGGCCTGTGACGGGGTGCTGATGCCCGACGTCGTCTTCTTCGGGGGCGTGGTGCCGCGGGCGCGGGTCGCGGCGTGCGAGGCCGCGGTGGACGCGGCGGACGCGCTGCTCGTCGTGGGCTCCTCGCTCGCCGTGTTCAGCGGGCTCCGCGTGGTGCGCCACGCCAGGAAGGCAGGCCGCCCCTGCGTCCTCGTGAACCTCGGCCCGGCGATGCGCGGCATGGAGCACTTCGACGCGCACGTGGACGCCCGCGCCGGCGAGGCGCTGCCGGCGCTCGCGGCGGCGCTGATCCCGACCGCGCCCGTCAGGGCAGCAGGAAGCGCACGATGACGACGCCCGATCCGCCGGCGCCGCCGTAGCCCCCGTTGGCGGCGGCGTAGGAGCCGTTGCCGCCGGTGCCGGTGCCCGCGGCGCCCGCGGCGCTGTCGGTCGCGGCGCTGATCGAGCCGTCGCCGCCCTTCGCGTAGGTCACCGCGAAGCCGGTGATCCCGTAGGCGATCCCGGGGCCGCCGAGCCCGCCGCTCGCCGTGCAGCCGCTCGGCGAGCCGCAGCCGATCGGGATCGCGACCTGGTTCTGGCCGACGCCCCCTGCGCCGCCACCGCCCGCCGCATAGTTCGAGCCGCGGTTGCCGTTCGGGTTCGTGTTGTTGCCGCCAGCGTAGCCCTGGGGCGCCGTCCCCGTGGCCCCCGAGACCACGCCGTAGGCGTTGTAGCCCGCGCCGCCGCCCGAGCCGCCGGAGGTCGCCGCCGCGCCGCCGTAGCCCGCGCCGCCGCCACCGCCGCCGAGGGCCGTCAGGCCGAACGCCGTGGTGTTGCCGCCCTTGCCGCCGGTCGTCGCGTAGACGGGCACGCCGCCGCCGCCGATGGTGATCGGGTAGGAGGTGCCGCCCGTGACGGCCTGCGCGGCCCTGTAGAACAGGCCGCCCGCGCCGCCGCCGCCGCCGCCGCCGCTGCCGCCGATGCTGCCGCCGGCGGCGCCGCCGCCCGCCACGATCAAGGTCTCGACCGTCGCGACGCCCGCGGGCGCGACGAAGGCGGAGCCGGCCCCGACCGTCCTGAAGATCCGCACCTCGTAGAGGCTCGCCCCCGCCGCGACGCAGGTCCTGACGGCCTGGTTCGCGTCGGGCGCGCCCGCCGTGCACACCGACGTCGCGCAGGTCCCGTCGTCCCCGGGCCCGCAGAAGCCGCTCAGGCAGTCCGTCACGGTGTCGCAGAGCTGCCCGAGGTCGCACGCCCCGCACGTGGGGCCGCCGCAGTCGACGCCCGTCTCGTCGCCGTTGTGGACGCCGTCGTCGCAGGCCGGCGCGGTGCACACCCCGCCCGCGCCGCAGGCGCCGCTCACGCAGTCGCTGCCGGCGCCGCACCCGAAGCCGTCGGCGCACAGGGCGCAGACGCCACCGCCGCAGTCGACCCCGCTCTCGCCGCCGTTCGCGACGCCGTCGCCGCAGGTGGGCACGGCGCAGTGGAGCGTCCCGTCGCACACGCCGCTCGCGCAGTCGCCGGCGACCTCGCAGGCGTCGCCGTCCGGGCAGGTGGGGCAGGCGCCGCCGCAGTCCTGGTCGGTCTCGTCGCCGTTCTCGACGCCGTCGCCGCACGTCGGGGCGGCGCAGTGGAGCGTCCCGTCGCACACGCCGCTGACGCAGTCGCCGCCGAGCGCGCAGGCGTCGCCGTCGGCGCAGGGAGGGCAGGCGCCACCGCAGTCCTGTGCGGTCTCGTCGCCGTTCTCGACGCCGTCGTCGCAGGCCGGAGCGCTGCAGGTGCCGTCGCCCCCGCAGACGGCGCTCTGGCAGTCGCCATCGCCGCCGCAGCCCTCGCCGTCGGGGCAGAGGCCGCAGCTCCCGCCGCAGTCGACGCCGGTCTCGTCGCCGTTCTTGCGGAAGTCGGTGCAGCTCGGATCGGCGCACACACCGTCGTCGCCGCACTGCTCGAGCGGGCACTCGACGCCGCAGGCGGACTCCAGGGCGAGCGTCGCGGCGTCGAAGCGGTGGCGCAGCGTGACCGGGCTCGGCGACCACGTGAACGCGTTCGGCAGCCGGTAGCCCTCGTACTCGGTCGTCACGTGGCTCCCGGCCGCGTTCACGGCGTCCGCGGCGCAGACGCGCCCCGCGGCGGTGGTCGACAGCGGCACGGCCCAGGTCACGACGGGGTAGACGCGGCCCTCCGGCACGGCGAAGCCGCCGGGGATCTGCCCGAACGCCGTCGACCCCGCGGTCGCGCGGGCCTCGAGCGTGCAGTCGCCGGCCGCGCCGAACGCCCCCTCGCGGAGCCCGAGGGCCACGTTCCAGTAGGCCATGCCCTGCTGCGCGCCGCGGCCGCGGTTCACCTGCGCGGCGAACAGGTAGCTCCCGGGGTTCGCGTTGCCCGGCCCGTCGAGCGCGACGTTGCCCAGGCCGCCGACCTCGACGTGGACGGTCGCCGGGGCGAGGCCCGAGCAGCGGACGGTGACGTCGTCCATGTAGAGCCACGTGGGCCCGCCAGGCGCGCCGGCGCAGGCGAAGCCGAGGACGGCGGTGAGATCGCGCTTGCCGGAGACCGGGTCGATGAGGAGCTCGAGGTCGCCGCCGGTCGCGGCGTTCACGCAGTCGAGCTTCGCCGAGCAGAAGATGGTGTCGAGCTCGACCGCGACGTCGAAGAAGCCCTGGTCGGCCTGGCGCGCGATGGTGAGGTCGAACGCGACCGGCGAGTCCTGGTTCGGGAGGCAGTCGGCCTCCACGCTGATCGGCGTCGGGTTGCGGTAGGACGACGCGGGGATCACGGCGCCGTCGGCGTCGTAGAGCGCGACGAGGTCGAGCGTCACGGTGTTCTTCGCGGCGCTCGCGTCGCAGGTGCCGACGTAGGCGAGGGATCCGGCGCCGTCGCCGTAGTCGGCCGAGCCGACGGCCTTGGTCCAGACGACGTCGCCGGCGCCGCCGCTCCCCCGACGCACGGTGAGGACGTAGTCCGCGGCGGCCACACCGGCGAGCGAGAGCGGCGCGACGTCCACGCGCAGGCGACCGCCCTCGCCTCCGGCGGCGCCGTCGTCGCGAAGGCAACCACCCAGGGGCGACGCGAAGCTCGCGATGACGACGAGAAGCCAGAGGGACGTGGCGCGCACGAGGGGCTCCTGTCCAGGGACGACGAGGGCGACGGCTGTCGGGAGAGCGGACGCGCGGCGGACGCGCGCGCCGACGAGACTCTAACCGGGCGCCGGGAGGCCGGGCAGCCTGTAGCGACGGGGAGGGTTACCGCCGCCGACGGAGGCTCCGCCTACTTCGTCGAGAGCACGCGCGCCATGGGGCCGGCGTTCGCGTCCTTCAGGCGCGCGCACTGGTCGATGGACTCGAGCACGACCGCCAGGTTCCGCGCGAGCCCGGGCGGCGCCTTGTCGGCGCGCGCGGCGAAGAACGCCACGACCTTGTCGCGCCCGGCGGCGTCGCAGAAGCCCATCCCCATGTACGGCACGTAGGGGGCGATCTTGTCGCCGAGGCGGCTCACGAAGGCGTCGTAGTGCGCGACGAGCCACTCCCAGCTCGCCTCCGCCGCGCCCGGGCGGTAGGCGATGCCGCGCGTGAGCGTCGGGAAGTCCTGCGTCCGGAGCGTGCCGTCGAGCAGGAGATCGAGGCTCCGCGGCATGAGCTCGGGCTCCGAGAAGCCGCCGAGCGCGCGGATGAGCATCACGCGCTGCACCGGGTCCTGCGCCTTCGCGATGGCGTCGCGCATCCGCTGCCAGAGCGCCGCGCGGCTCTTCGTCGGGCCGGCCGCGGCCGCGGCGTGCAGGTAGAGCCCGACGAGGTCGGCGTCGATCGGCAGCGGCGCCGTCGGGTCGGCGTCGAGCGCGTCGAGCACGCGCTCCGTCTCGGTGAGCGCCCGCTCGGTCACGACGTCGCTCTGCGCGATCTCCGCGAAAGCCGACAGGAGCAGGACCTCGCGCCGCCGCTCGAGCGGATCGGCCGAGAGCGTCGTGCGCTTCAGCACCTTCGCGTGGGGGGCGAGCACCTTGCGCGCGAACGCGCGGAAGCCGTCCATGTGGCCCTCGGGCGTCAGCCTCTCGAGGAGCTTCAGCCCGTCGACGACCGCGCCCAGCACGTACAGCTCGGCCTTCGGATCCGCCGCGAGGCCCTGCAGCGAGCGCGCGTAGACCCCGACCCCGATGTCGCCGCTCGTGAAGAGCGCCGCGAGCTCGTCGACGAGCGCCACCCGCTCGGGGCCGGTCAGGAGCGCGCGCTGGCCGGCGACGAGCTTCTTCAGGAGCATCTCGTCGAGCCGCCAGCGGTAGTAGCCGCGCGCGTCGGCGTTCGGCTGCACCCAGGTCGGGCACTTGTCCGTCGCGAGCGGCTGCACGGCGCTCGCCCCCGCGAAGACGAAGCACTCGCGCCGCGTCGCGCGCCCGTCGCCGTAGCGCACGCACATCGGCACCTGCCAGGGCGTCGCCGCGGTCGCCTCGCTGCCGAGCTGCGCGTAGCGCTTCTGCGAGAGGGCGAGCGCGGGCTTCTGGCCTGGCTTGCACTGGATCGCGACGTCCACGAGGGGCGTCCCCGCCTGGTCGAGGAAGCCGGCGGCCACGTCGGCCACGGGCTTCCCGCTCGCGTCGCCGAGCGCCGCGAGGAGGTCCGCCGTGACGGCGTTGCCGTCGGTGTGGGCGGCGAGGTAGGCGCGGACCCCCTTCTGGAGCGCGTCCTCGCCGATCCACGCCTCGAGCATGCGCAGGACGGCGGCGCCCTTGGCGTAGGTGATGCCGTCGAACGCGTTGTACACGTCGCCCGCCGTCTCGATCTTCTGGCGGATCGCCCGCGCCGCGGCGCGCGCGTCGGCGCCCATGCCGCGCGCCCGCTCGCGCACGAGCTCGAGCTCGGGCTCCCCCTCGGGCTCGAGCGCGACCATGGCCTTGCCCTCCATGAACGTCGCGAACGCCTCGTTGAGCCAGATGTCGTTCCACCACGCGAGCGTGACGAGGTCGCCGAACCACATGTGCGCGAGCTCGTGGGCGATGGTCTCCTCGCTCCAGAGGCGCGCCTGGATCGGCGCGTCCTTCGGGATGAGGAGCCCCTCCTCGCGGAAGGTGATGAGCCCGGCGTTCTCCATC
This sequence comes from Deltaproteobacteria bacterium, assembly GCA_020632715.1. Classification (GTDB taxonomy): domain Bacteria; phylum Myxococcota_A; class UBA9042; order PHBI01; family PHBI01; genus JACKFA01. The sequence continues at coordinate 73,501 of JACKFA010000005.1, read as the reverse complement.
GCGCCGGCCGCGAAGTTCGGGACGGCGAGGAGGTCGAGCTTCTCGAAGGGGTAGGGCGTGCCGAACCACGCCTCGAGCCACGCGAGCGCCTTCGGCGCCTGGGCGAGCGCGAAGTCGGCGAGCGCCCCCTTGCCGGCGACCGTGAGCACGCGGAACGGGACCCGCGTGGCGCCGGCCGGGGCCTCGCGCACGTCGAAGGCGCCGACGCCGAGGGCGATGAGGTAGGTCGGGAGGGGGCGCGTCTCGGCGAAGACGTGGAGGCCGGGCTCGGCGCCGTCGGCGGGGGCGATCTCCGGGGCGTTCGACACGGCGAGGAGCCCGACGGGAGCGTGCACGCGGACGTTCCAGCGCGCCTTCATGTCGGGCTGGTCGAAGCACGGGAAGGCCGAGCGCGCCTCGAGCGGCTCGAACTGCGTGAAGGCGTACCAGGCGCCGCCGTCCTGCGCGCGGTAGAGGCCCTCGGTGCCGTCGCTCAGGGTGCCCTCGAAGCGGATCTCGAGCGTCGCGGGGCCGGCGGGGAGCGGCTCGTAGGACTGGAGCGCGAGCGCGCCGCCCTCGCCGAGGTGCGGCACGAGGTCGACCTCGGTCGCGCCGTAGCGCGCGGCGGCGTGGGTGACGACGAGCGCGTCCGCGTGCAGGCGGACGAGGTCCGTCGCGGCGGCCACCTCCACGTCGATGGTGACCGTGCCGCTGTAGTGGGGGTTCGCGGGGTCGACGACGAGGTCGAGCGTGTAGCGGCTCGGGACGACGTCGCGGCCGAGGCGCTGGTCGCCCGGGGGGACGGTGACCTCGCGCAGGGCGCGCTTGTCGGCCCCGGGGGGGCCGGTCGGCGCGGCGCCGGGCGCGCTCGCGCACGACGCGGCCGCGGCGGCGAGGAGGAGGAGCGGGGCGAGGGCGAGGGGCTGGCGTCGCATGGGGGCCTCCGAGAGAGGCGGCAGCATACACGGCCCGGCGCGCGAGGGAACCCGGATGACCGCGGCGGGGACCCGCCCGCCGCGCGTCGGCTTGCCGCGGGCGGCGCCGTTGGCGCACTCTCGGGGCATGATGTCCGCGCTCGTGACGCTGGCGGAACGCCGCCTGATCCCGGATCCCCTCCTGCGCTTCGGGATCCGCCGCGTCTGCGCCGCGCGGCTCCGCGAGCAGGAGCGCGGCGGGCCCGCGGCCCAGGCGGCGCGGCGCGCGGCGCACCTCGCGGCGATGCGGGCGGGGCCCATCGCGGCCGCGAGCGCCGCGGCGAACGCGCAGCACTACGAGGTGCCGACGGCGTTCTTCCAGGGCGTGCTCGGGCCGCGCCTGAAGTACAGCTGCTGCCACTGGCCGCGCGGCGTCGACGACCTCGCCGCGGCGGAGGAGGCGGCGCTCGCGCTGGTGGCGGCGCGGGCCGGGCTCGCGGACGGCCAGCGCGTGCTCGACCTCGGCGCGGGCTGGGGCTCGCTCGCGCTGTGGGTGGCGGAGCGCTTCCCCGGGTCGCGGGTGACGACGGTGTCGACGTCCGCGACGCAGCGGGCGTACATCGCGGCGGAGGCGGCGCGGCGCGGGCTCGCGAACGTGGCGACGAACGTCGGCGACGTGACGACGTTCGAGCCGGCGGGGGGACCCTTCGATCGCGTCGTGTCCATCGAGATGTTCGAGCACATCCGCGACGTGGAGGGGCTGCTCGGGCGGATCGCCGGCTGGCTCGCGCCCGAGGGGCGGCTCTTCGTGCACGTCTTCGCGCACCAGCGCTTCGCGTACCTCTACGAGGACGACGGCGACGACGACTGGATGGCGCGGCACTTCTTCACGGGCGGTCAGATGCCCGCGGACGACCTGTATCGCGAGCTGGGCGGGCCGCTCGGGGTCGTCGCCCAGTGGCGCCACGACGGGCGCGACTACGCGCGGACGGCGGAGGCGTGGCTCGCGAACATGGACGGGTCGGAGGCGACGCTCCGGCCGATCATCGAGGCGGCGGCGCCGCGCTCGGAGCGCGCGGTGGCGTGGCAGCGGTGGCGCCTCTTCTTCCTCGCGGTGGCCGAGCTCTTCGCGTACCGGGACGGCGCCGAGTGGGGGGTGACGCACCACCTCTTCGCGCCGCGGGGCGAGGGCGGGGGCGCGCGCTTGTCCGACGCGGGGTCGGCGCGCTAACGTATCGGCGTGACACGGGAAACGGACCAGGAGGCGCGGCTCCTCGCGCGAGCCCCGGAGATCGCGGCCCTCGCGAGGCGTCACGAGCTCGGGCTCGTGGTGCTCTTCGGCTCGAGCGCCCGCGACGCGGCGCGCCCCGGGAGCGACGCCGACGTGGGCGTCCTGCGCGCGGACGGGCGGCGGCTCACCTACCGGGAGCTGGCCGCGATGTACAACGGCCTCGCGGAGCTCGTGGAGCCCTCGCTCGGGAGGCCCCTCGACCTCGCGGACCTCGCCACGGACGACGCCATCTTCCGCCGCGAGGTCGCGCGCGACGGTCGCGTCTTGTTCGAGGACCGGGGCGGGCGCTGGGTCGAGTTCGTGACCTACGCCCTCATCGACTACGCCGACATCGAGCCGTGGATAGCCGCCTGCGTCGAGGGCGTGAAGCGGGCGGCGCGGTCATGACGGAGGTCGTCCTCGCGCGCAAGGTCTCGGACCTCCGGAGCCGGGCGGCGCGGGTCCGCGAGCTCCTCCCCGAGTCGCTCGACGTCTTCGTGGCGCGCAGGACCGACGTCACGCTCGACCTGCGCCTCGTCTACGAGGCCGCGCGCGACGACCTCGGCGACCTCGACGCCTTCGCGAGCACCGCGTTCGCGCCGTAGCAGTCCTCGAGTCGCTACCGCCGCCGCCAGCCGACGCCGGTCGGGCGCCGCTTGGCGCCGGGCGGCGGGTCGCTCGGCTTCGGCAGCGGCGCCGGCGGGAGCGGCTTGAAGCGCCGCCAGTGGAGGTCGCGCCAGACGTGCCAGTGCACGAGCGACAGCACCGTCAGCATCTCGAGCCGCCCGAGCCACATCCCGAGCGTCATGACGACCTTCTCGCCGTCCCCGAAGAACGCGAAGTTCCCCATCGGGCCGGCGGCGTTCACCCCCGGGCCGACGTTGCCCACCGTGGCGAGCGACGCCGAGAACGCCGTGATGATGTCGTGCCCCGAGAGCACGAGGAAGACGCCGAGGAAGAAGTAGACGGCCATGAACACGAGCACCAGCGTGAAGATGGTGCGCATGATGTTGTCGTCGACGGCCTTCCCCTTGTACTTGATGGCGATGACCGCGCGCGGGTGCAGCACGCGTTTGAACTCGCGGAAGATGTGCTTCATCACGAGCAGGTGGCGGATGGCCTTGGGCCCGCCGGCGGCGCTCCCGGCGCAGCCCCCGAAGAGCATCAGGAAGAAGATGATGATCTTCGCGGCGTCGCCCCAGAGGTTGTAGTCCGCGCTCGCGAAGCCCGTGCTCGAGATGATGCTCGCCGCCTGGAAGGCCCCCGCGCGGATGGCCTCCCCGGCCTCGACGCCGTGCCGGTTCATCAACACGAGCGCGAGCCCGACCGCGCCCAGCACGGTCGCGAGGAGGTAGAAGCGGAACTCCTCGTCGCGGAAGATGGCGAGCGGCCGCCGCAGGAGCGTCACGTAGAGCAGCGGGAAGCTCATCCCCGAGATGACCATGAACACGGTCAGGATCCACTCCCCGGCGGGGTTGTGGTAGCCCATGATCGACTCGCCGTTCGGCGAGAAGCCGCCCGCCGCGAGCGTCGTGAACGCGTTGCAGACGGCGTCGTAGACGTCGTAGCCGACGCCCACGAGGAGCCCGATGAGCACGGCCGTGAGCGCCACGTAGAGCCCCCAGAGGCGGCTCGCCGCGTGCCGCACCGACGGGCTCACCGCCTCGCCGGGTGCTCCCGACGCCTCCGCGAAGAAGAGCTGTCGACCGGCGATCCCGAGCTTCGGCAGCACGACGACGAAGAGGGCGATGACGCCCATCCCGCCGATCCACTGGGTCATCGCCCGCCAGAGGAAGAAGGCCTTGCCCCACTTCTCCATCGAGAAGTCCGTGAGGATCGTGGCCCCCGTGGTCGTGAAGCCGCTCATCGCCTCGAAGAACGAGTCGGCGAACGAGAGCCCGGCGAGCGAGAACGGGATCGCCCCGAAGAGCGCGATGGCGAGCCACGTGAGCGACACCACCGCGAGCGCCTCGGCGCGGTGGAGGACGCGCATCTCCTCCTTCTCGACCATCGGAAAGAGGAAGCCGAAGACGAGCGTCGCGCCGAGCGCGATGCCGAAGTTCGCCGCGACCGTCCACTCGGCGTCGAAGACCGCGAAGAGGAGCGGCGGCACGAAGGCGAGGCTGAAGAGGCGCAGGAGCCGCCCGACGATCGCGAGGACGACGAGGACGCGCATCAGGCCGCCCCGCTGCTCGCCGTCGCCGGGCTCGCCATGAAGAAGGCGCGCGTGGCGTCCTCGTCCTGGGTGAGGCCGACGACGAGCACGTGGTCGCCGGGGCGGAGCTCGGTGTCGTCCTTCGGGTAGACCGGCTTCTTCTGGCGCACCACCGCGCCGATCGACGCCACGGTCGGCGGGCTCATGAGCTTCAAGGACGTCGGGCGGAACGACATCGGGAGCTCGATGTCGAGGACGCTCACGACGCCGTGCTCGAGCTCGGCGACGTGCTCGCGGTCGGCGTTGACGATGTCGCTCACGATGGAGCGCACGGCGGCGCCGCGGGCCGAGAGCACGACGTCGATGCCGACCTTGTCGAAGACGCGCTCGTTCACGAGGCGGTCGGCGCGGGTGATGATGCGCTCGACGCCGAGCTGCTTCGCGATGAGCGAGATGAGCAGGTTCTTCTCGTCGTTGTTGGTGACGGCGATGAGGGCGGAGGTGGTCTCGACGTGCTCCTCGCGGAGGAGGTCGATGTCGCTGCCGTCGCCCTTCAGCACGAGGCAGTCGAGCTGCTCGGCGAGGAAGCTACAGCGCGCCTCGCTGTGCTCGATGATCTTCACCCACCAGCCGGCCTCGCGGAGCCCGCGCGCGACGCCGAGCCCGACGGAGCCGCCGCCGCAGATCATGGCGCGGCGCTTCTCCTTCTGGTGGAACGGCGAGCGGCAGCTCTGGCGCGCGAAGCGCACGAGGCGGCGGCGCTGCCCGACGAGCATCACGCGGTCGTCGGGGTGGAGGACGTGCTCGTCGCGCGGGACGAAGTAGCTGTCGCCGCGCTGCACGAGCACGAGTCGGACGCCGCTCGGCACCTTGAGGTCGCCGAGCGCGGTCTTCGCCATCTCGGAGCCCTCCTCGACGAGGGCCTTCAGGAGCCCGATCTTGCCGCCCATGAAGGTCCGCACGTCGAGCGCGCCCGGGACCTTCACGATGCGCAGGACCTCGTTGATGAGGTTCTCGGCGGGGCGGATGACCGCGTTGATGTCGACCGAGGAGGCGAGGGAGAAGTCGTCGAGCAGGTCGAGGGCGGGGTCGGCGCTCGCGTTCAGGACGCAGATCCGCCGCTTCGCGCCGAGCTGGTCGGCGGCGATGCAGCCGACGATGTTGCGCTCGTCGGAGGTCGAGGCGGCGATGAAGAAGTCGGCCTTCTCGGCCTGCGCCTCGCGCAGCACGGTGAGCGAGCTCGGCGTGCCCTCGATGACGTGGACGTCGAGCGTGTCGATGCGGGCGGCGCTCGACGGATCGGTGGTGACCAGCACCACGTCGTGGCTGTGTTGGAGCGCTTCCGTGATGCGGATGGCGAGCTCGCTCTCGCCCGCGACGACGATGTGCATTGCTCCTTCGTCGCCCAGATGGCGGGCGCGGTCAACTTTGGCGGGCGTCATCGCCGCCCGTCGTCGTGACGCCGGGGCGGCGCCGCGCTATGACGCGACGCACGCACCGCGAGCGACCGCGCGCGGTGGCGGCGGAGGAGGCATGATGCCACGCTTGGCCCTCGTCATCGTGTCTTGTCTCGCCGGCGCTGCTGGAGCCTGCGGGCTCTTCGGGCCGTCGGTCGCCGAGCAGGACGCCGTCCTGGCGGCGGAGTACGGCTCCCGCTGCGACCAGGGCGAGGTGCGCTTCTGCGCGCGGCTCGGCGAGTTCCGCGCCGCCGGGCACGAGTGGGAGGAGGCCGAGGCCGCCTACCTGCGCGCGTGCCGCCTCGGCGCCGACCCCGAGGTGCGGGCGGCGGGCGCGCCGCTCGGGGAGTCTCGCCCGGCGGACGTGTCGGACGGGATCTGCATGACCATCCTCGAGCCAGCCCGCCACCGGACGACGTTCCGCCCCATCGAGCCGCCGCCCTTCGGCGACGCCGAGACCGCCGCGATCGAGCGCCGCGCGTGCCTCGACCACCCGCCCGAGAGCGAGGGCCGGGACGCTTTCCTCTGCGCCTGCGACCGCCTCGAGCGGCGCGCCCGGCGCGACGGCGACGCGGCGCTCGCGGAGCGCGCTGCAGCCGCGTTCCCGAGGTACACCCGGCCGGGCTGCGGGCCGCGCTAGAAGCCACGCATCCGCGCGCGCGGCGATCTCTGCTTGACGGCTAACAGTGTTAGCCCTACCGTGCGGCTAACGCTGTTAGCCCCTTCGCCCAGGAGCTCCCGATGTCCGTCGCGATCCCCGTCATCCGTCGCCCGCTCTGCGCCTCCGTCGCCGCCCGCCCGGTGTCCATCCCGCGCCGGCTCGCTTGGGTCGCCATCGCCACCGCCGCGATCGCCGCGCTCACCGTCGTCTGGCCCGGGGCGGCGCTCGGCGTGACCGCGCTCGTCGCGCCGGACGTGCCGCTCCTCCTGCCGCGCGCCTGGGCGGCCCGGGGCCGCCTCCGGCCCTGGGCGGTGCCCCTCTACAACACCACCCACGCGCTCGCTGGCCCGCTCCTGCTCGGTGCCGTAGGCGCCGTCACGCTCGCGGCCGGCGCCGGGACCGCCGTCCTCGGCGTGGCCTGCGCGTGGCTCTCCCACGTCACGGTCGACCGCGCGCTCGGCTACGATCTGCGCGACGCGAACGGCGACGTCCGCGGATGAGCCGCGCCGACGAGGCCGTCGCGGCCGCCCTCGCGCTGCTCGAGACCGAGGGCGAGGACGCGGTCACCATGCGCCGCGTCGCCGAGCGCGTCGGCGTGCGCGCGCCGTCGCTCTACAAGCACGTCGCCGGCCGGGACGACCTCATCGCGGCGCTCCAGGCCGAGGGGCTGCGGGCGATGGGCGCCGCGTTCCGCGAGGCGCTCGCCGACAGCCCGCCCGAGGAGTCGCCCCTCGCCGCGCTCGCCCGCGGCTATCGCGAGCTCGCGCGCCGCCGCCCGGCGCTCTACCGCGTGACGACGGGCCAGCGCCTCCTCCGGATGCGCCTCCCGCCGGGGCTCGAGGACGAGGTCGGCGGCGCGCTCGCGGCCGCCCTCGGCGGCGACGGCGACCTCGCCCGCGCCGCGTGGGCCTTCGCGCACGGCATGGCGGATCTCGAGCTCAACGCCCGCTTCCCGGACGGCGCCGACCTCGACCGGGCCTGGCAGATCGGCGTCCGGGCCCTCGACGCGGCCGCCGCCCGCCGCGCCCGCGCCGCCCGCTGACCCGAGAGCGAGGGAATCGTCGCCGTCCGCGGCGCCTTCCTGCGGGACACCCTGGAGGTCACCGATGCGCCAGCTCGCCGCCGCACTCGCCTTCCTCGCGCTCAGCGGCGCGTCGCTCGCGGCCGCCGCGGCACCCCCCGCGCGGCGCGCGCTCGCCGGCGCCACGCAGCGCCCGCCGGTGGTCCACTTCGTCTACCTCGTCTCCGCCGACCGGGAGGTGCGCGAGGACTTCCGCGCCGCCATCGCCGCCGCCGCCCGCGACGTCCAGGCGTTCTACGCGCGCCAGCTCGGCGGACGCACGTTCCGCCTCGCCGATCCGGTCGTGCAGGTCGTCCGGAGCGACCGGCCCGCCGCCTGGTTCTACAGCCACGACTCCGGGCGCGACAAGCCGCTCTGGGGCTTCGACAACGGCCTCGCCGAGGCGGCGCGCCTCGCGGGCGCCGGGCACGATCAGCCCGACGCCGCCTGGATCGTCTACTCCGATGGCCCCGGGAACGACGGCCGCGGCGGCGCCGGCGTGGCGGTCCTCCCCGAGGACGACCTCCTCGGCCTCGTCGGCGAGCACCCGACCCAGAAGGAGCCGCGCCGCTGGGTCTACGGCCTCGCCCACGAGCTCGGTCACGCCCTCGGCCTCGCCCACCCGGCCGACATGGACGCCGCGCCGCGCGCGATCATGGGCCGCGGCTTCTACGACTGCTTCGTGGGCACCGACCGCTGCGAGCTGACCGCCGAGGACCGCGCGACGCTCGCCAAGAGCCGCTTCATCGCTCCTCGCTGACCCGCCGGCGCGCCCCCGCGTGTCATCGAGTGAAAGATTGGTTGTCTAGATAAAACCTGTTCAATACCCTGTGCGGGTGACGCAGCCACCCCCACCACGCTCGCCCCTCGCGCTCGGCGCGCTCGCCCTCGTCGTCGGCCTCGCGGCCGCCACCGCCGCCTGCGAGGCCGAGCCCGCCGACGTCCTCGACACCCCCCGGATCCTCGCCCTCCGCGCGGATCCGGCGACCCTGAGCCCGGGCGCCGAGCACGCGGTGACCGCGCTCGCCTTCGCCGTCACGGGGGAGCTCCGCTGGTCGCTCTGCCCCGTCGCCTGGGCGCCGACCGACCCGCTCTCGTGCCCGACCGGTGACGCGGTCGACCTCGGCACGGGCAACCCCCTCGTCGCCACCCTGCCCGCGGATCTCGACGACCTCTGGCTCCGCTGCGAGGACGTCTCCGGCGTCGCCCTGCCCGCCGTGAAGCGCCTCACGACCGCCGACGACACCGTGAACCCCGACGTCGTCGCGTTCACCACCCCCGCCGGGTCGCTCCCGGCGAGCGTCGCGCGCGCCACCTCAGTCGACCTCTCACCCACTCTCACCGGCGCCGATCCCGACCGCGTCGTCGTGAGCTGGTACGTGACCGCCGGGGTCCTCGAGCCGAAGCGCAGCGTCGGCGCCGCCGCGGTCACCTTCACGGCCCCCGACGAGCCCGGCCCCGTCACGCTCCTCGCCGTCGCCCGCGACAAGGGCGGCGGCGTCGGCTGGCTCGAGGCGACGATCGAGGTCGACCCGTGATCGCGGCGCTCCTCGTCGCGGTGGCCCTCGCGGCGCCGCCCCCGGCGGCCGAGGCCGCGCCTCCCGAGGTCGTGCCGCCCGCGCTCACAGCACCCCTCGAGCTCCCCGACGCCGTCCCGGCCCGCCGCGACCTCGACGTCACCGTCCTCGTCGCCCTCACCATCGGCGTCGACGGCGCCCCGAGCGACCTCTCCGTCGTCCGGAGCCCCGGCGAGCCCTGGTCGCGCCTCGCCCTCGACGCCCTCTCCCGCGCCCGCTTCACCCCGGCGACCCGCGGCGGCGAGCCCGTCGCCGTGCGCATCGTCGCCCCCGTCCCCATCGGCCCGCGCACCACCTGGCTCGGCGTCGCCCGTCGCGAGCCCGAGGCGGTGCCGACCGTGGCCGCCGGGATCCGGGGCGTCGTGCTCGAGCGCGGCACCCGCCGCCCGCTCGCCGGGGTGCCGGTCCTCCTCGGTGAGGACGGCGCCCGCGAGACCGTCACCGACGCCGACGGGCGCTTCGCCTTCCCCGACCTCCCCGCGGGCCGCTATCGCCTCGAGGTGCCGCCCTTCGACCACGAGGGCGCCGTCGAGACGGCGACCGTCCCGGCCGACGTCACCATCCGCCTCACCGCGAACGCCACGCGCGAGTACGTGACCCGCGTCGAGCGCACGCGCCGCGCGCCGACCGACTCGGCGCGCATCGTCGTCCCCGTGGAGCGCGCCCGCGAGGTCCCGGGCTCGTCGGGCGACCCGCTCAAGGTGCTCGAGTCGCTCCCGGGCGTCGCGCGCCCGGCCGCCGCCGGCCCGGGCGCGGGCGAGCTCGCCGTGCGCGGCTCGGCCCCCGAGGACACGCGCGTCTACCTCGACGGGCTCCCGCTCTTCCAGCTCTACCACTTCGGGAACATCTACTCGGTGCTGCAGGACGAGTGGATCGGCGACATCGACTTCCGCGCCGGCGGCTACGCGACCGAGTACGGCGACGCCACCGGCGGCATGGTCGACGTGACCCTCCGCGAGCTCGCGAAGGACGGCGTCCACGGGCACCTCGACGTCAACGTCTACCACGTGGCCGCGCTCGTCACGGCCCCGGTCTCCGACACGTGGACCGTCGGCGCCGCCGTCCGGCGCAGCTGGGTCGACAGCATCATCGGCGGCCTCCTCGGCGACGACCCGGGCTTCGCCTTCACCACGGCGCCGCGCTACTACGACTACCAGGTGCGCGCCGACCACCGCCCCGACGCGACCACGCTGCTGAAGCTCGTGGCGCTCGGGTCGGACGACGAGGTGGTCCTGCTCTCCGACCGCCCGTCGGCCGACGACCCAGGCGGGAGCGGGTTCTCCCTGGGTCGCTCCTTCCACCAGCTCCAGGGCACGCTCGAGCTCGCGCTGTCGCCGGAGCTCGCCGCCTCCTTCGGGCTCGCCACGAGCTACCAGAAGCTCCGCGTCTCGCCGGGCGATCAGGGCTTCGCGCTCACGTTCGACCCCGTGACGGCGCGTGCCGACCTCGACTGGCGCGCGGCGCCCGATCTGCGCGTCCGCGGCGGCGTCCTCGGCGAGGCCTACCGCTTCCACATCGAGCTCGACCTCCCGCGCCCGACCGCCGAGGGGCAGGTGGAGCTCCCGACGGAGGTGCGCGAGGTCGTGACGGCCACCGAGGACGGCTTCGGCGGCCGCGCGGACGCGTGGGTCGAGGGGAGCTGGCGCGCGGACCCCGATCTGAGCCTCGTCCTCGGGGCGCGCCTCCTCTCGTGGCACGGGAACTTCTCGGCGGCGGCGGTGGACGCGCGGGCGGCGGCGGCGTGGACGCCGTTCGACGGGACGCGCCTCTCGCTCGGGCTGGGGGTGAACCATCAGGCGCCGGAGCCGCAGGAGACGAGCGAGAGCATCGGCAACCCCGACCTCGGCCCGGAGCGCGCCTTCTACGTCGACCTCGGGGTGGCGCAGCGCCTCGGCGACGTGCTGAGCGTCGAGCTCCAGGGGTTCTGGAAGGCGCTCGACGACCTCGTGGTGCCCACGGCGAGCTACGGCGGCGTGCCCTACGACAACGCCGGCAGCGGCACGATCGTCGGCGCGGAGCTCCTCCTGCGCGTGCAGAGCGCGATCTTCGACGGCTGGGTCGCCTACACGCTCTCGCGCTCGCGGCGCGTGGACCGCCCGGGAGAGCCCGAGCGCTTCTTCTCGTTCGACCAGACGCACGTCCTCGCGCTCGTGGCGGGCGTGCAGCTCGGCGCGGGCTTCCGCTTCGGGGCGCGCGTGCGCTACGCGACCGGGAACCCCTACACGCCGCTCGAGCCGGCCTACTTCGACGCGGGCGCGGACGTGTGGGTGCCGCGCGCCGCGGCGGCGCCCCTGTCGCGGCGGAGCGAGGCCTTCTTCCAGCTCGATCTGCGGCTCGACAAGACCTTCGTCTTCGACGTGTGGCAGCTCGCCGTCTACCTCGAGCTCAACAACGCCACGAACCGCGACAACGTCGAGTTCATCGGCTGGTCGGACGACTACACGCGCCGCGAGGACGTGACGAGCCTGCCGCTGACCCCGTCGCTCGGGATCCGCGGCAGCTTCTGAGCCCTACTCCCCCTTGAACGCCTTCTCGAGCGTCGGGAGGTGGAGCTTCTGCATCGTCATCATCGCGTCCATCGCGCGCTGCGCGGCGGCGCGGTCGTCGCTCGTGATCATCGGGAAGAAGGCGCGCGGCACGACCTGCCAGGAGACGCCGAAGCGATCGGTCACCCAGCCGCACTCGACCTTCTGCCCGCCGTCGCAGAGCGCGTCCCATAGGCGGTCGACCTCCTCCTGCGTCTCGCACGCGACCACGATCGAGGCCGCCGGCGTGTGCGGGTAGTGCGGGCCGCCGTTGAGCCCCATGTACTCGGTGCCGTCGAGCGAGAAGTGCACCGTCAGCACCTTCTCGGCGTTCGCGCCGGCGTTCCCGGGGTAGCGCGAGACGGTCAGGATCTTCGAGTTGGGGATGAGGCTCGTCGCGCGCTCGGCGAACTCGAGCGCGTCACCGTCGAACCAGAGGCAGGTGTGGACGTGTTGCACGGGGGCTGGCTCCTCGCAGAAGGGGTGAGCGCGGTCATCCTCCGAGCGCGCCGCGGCGGCGTCAAGGGCGCGGCCTACCCGAGCGCTACCCGGCCATGGCGGCCGCTCCGGGGCATCCTCGCTCGGGACGGACCGCCGCCCCCCACCGCCCCCGGAGACCCCGTGAAGTCCTACGTCCTCGCCGCACCCGCCGCCGCCGACCCGCGCCGCCCCGGGCCCTCGTCGAGCGCCCCGTCCCCGAGCCGGCCGCCGGGCAGGTCGTCATCCGCGTCCGCGCCGTCGCCCTCAACTTCCGCGACCTCCTCATCGCGCGCGGCCACTACCCGCTGCCCGTGAAGCCGGAGCTCGTCCCCGGCTCCGACGCGGCCGGCGAGGTCGTCGCCGTCGGCCCCGGCGTCACGCGCTTCAGCGAGGGCGATCGCGTCATGCCCGCGTTCTTCGAGACCTGGGAGACCGGACCCATGCGCATGAGCGACCACGGGAGCGCCCGCGGCGGCGCCATCGACGGCGTCCTCGCCGAGTACGTGGCCGTCGACGCGCGCGCCCTCGTGCGGATCCCCGCCCACCTCTCCTTCGAGGAGGCCGCGACGCTGCCCTGCGCGGGCGTCACGGCCTGGCGGGCCCTCTTCGAGAGCGCCCCGCGCCACAAGACGGGCGACACCGTGCTCTGCCTCGGCACGGGCGGCGTCTCCGTGTTCGCCGCGCAGCTCGCCCTCGCCGCCGGGCTCGAGGTCATCATGACCTCGTCGAGCGAGAAGAAGCTCGACCGCGTGCGCGCCCTCGGCGTGCGGCGGACCATCGACTACCGCCGCGACCCCGACTGGGAGCGCCTCGTCCTCGACGCGACCGGCGGCGACGGGGTCGACCACGTCGTCGAGGTCGGCGGCAGCGGCACCATCGCGCGGTCGCTCGCGGCGCTCAAGATCGGCGGCACCGTGAGCCTCATCGGCGCCCTCACGGGCGTCGACGCGAACATCGACCCCATCGCGATCCTCGCGAAGTCGGCGCGCGTCCAGGGCGTGTTCGTGGCGCCGCGCTCGTCCCTCGACGCGCTGTCGCGGGCCATGGAGGCGCGCGAGCTGCGCCCGGTCGTCGACCGCGTGTTCGCCTTCGAGGCCGCCAACGAGGCGCTCGCGGCGCTCGCCGAGCAGAAGCACGTCGGGAAGCTCGTCGTCCGCGTGGGGTAGCGCAGGCGCCGCCGGGTTCCGCGGGTCAGCGCTCGGTGTGGTTCGGGTCGCCCTGGCACCAGGCGAAGGTGTCCGGCGAGAGCGGCTCCCAGGTGCCGTCGACGCCGATCTGCCGGCACACCGCCGGGAGGGCCCGGTCCGCGCCGCAGCCGTCCTCGAGGAGCGCGCCGCCCTGGTCGCGCACCTGCAGGCAGTCCATCTCCTGGCAGCTCCGGAAGCCGAAGCCGAAGCTCGAGTGGTAGTACGTGAAGGACTTCCCGGCGTAGGTGAAGGTCAGGCTGTCGTTGTGATGGTTGCCGCCCCAGTCGTACGCCGTGTCCGCGAGCGCGGTCACGGCGCCGTCGAGCGCGATGTCGCCGGCGACCCCGTCGAAGACGGGCGTCCCGGAGAGGGTCACGCGGCAGCCGGTCGGCGTCGCGCGGATGTAGACCACGGCGTCGAGGCCGCTGTAGGGGAAGGTGCAGAGCCAGTCGGCGTCAGGGGTCTCGAGGTCCGGCACGTCGAAGCCGGGCGCGGGCGGGTCGCAGGGGATCGTGTGCATCACGGGCGTCCGCATCGCGAAGCCCCAGGGGTTCTCGAGCGTGTCCCCGCCGGTGTCCTGCGGGCCGGCCGTGTCGGCGACGTCGGCCGCGTCGGTGTCCGCGGCGGTCGTGTCCGCGATCGTCGTGTCGGGCGCGGTGGTGTCGGCGAGCGTCGTGTCGGCCGCGGTGTCGGCGTCGGCCGCGTCGCCGCCGCCGCCGTCGTCGCCGCACGCGGAGACCGCGAGGGCGGCGGTGAGCCCGAGGGCCAGGGACGTCGTGAGGGAGAGCGTTCTCATGGGGACCTCCTGGCGCGCCTCACGGCGCGGCGGCGTCGTGGTAGGGGCGCGCCTGCTTGATGACGAGCTTCCGGTCGGGGCTCCTTAGCTTCCACTCCATGTCCACCGCGAACCCCGCGGGGTCGGCGCCGTAGAGCGCCGCGAAGTGGTCGTGCACCTGGGCTGCGGCGAGGTAGAGGCGGAAGACCTCGGCCGGCGTGAGCAGCGGCTCGTCGGGCGAGAGGCTCGAGAAGCGCTGGCGGATGACCTGCGCCCCGCCGCCCGGGGCCTCGACGATGCTGAAGACCTCGGGGACCGCGCCCTCGGCGGGGTTCGTGACCGAGACGTCGCCGCGCTGCGCGTTCACGTAGAAGCCGGCGACCGTCGGGTCGGCGAGGTTCCGCGTGACGAGGACGCCGTTGACGAGCTCGTCGCCGAAGCCCTCGTGGACGGCGACCCCCATGCGGACGGCGCGCTGGTCGATGTTCCAGAAGGCCCGCTCCTCGAACGCGCGCCAGTTCCAGGCCGAGGCCCAGACCTTGCGGATCTCCTCGGACGGCGGGTCGTCCGGATCGCCCGCGCCCGCGCCGAACGAGTCGTAGAGGCCGGCGCCCGTGAAGGTCGGCAGATCCTCGGCGTTCGTGCTCGAGCGCAGCCGGAGCCGCGCCCCGGCCCCGAAGCGCGCGAGCGCCGCCGCGTCGAGCGCGGCCGCGAGGTCCGCGTCGACCCGCACGTGGCGCATCATGTCGCGGAGGGCCGCGAGGGACGCCTCACGGAGCGCCGAGTCCGCGCGGAAGCCGTCGTCCGCGAGGAGGCGGTCCACGTGCGCCGCGAACGTCTCGACGCCAGCGGGCGGCGCGCACAGCGCTCTTGCTGCAATGCACACAGCGTTCGAGCGGCTTCCGGAGCGGCAGTCGTCGTAGGTCGCGTTGCAGCGCACAACGTTCACCGAGGCGGTCGCCATGAAGTGGTCGTAGGCCGAGAACGGCACGGCGAAGCCGTCGGGCGTCAGGTCGGGGAGGAGGTGGTGGAGCTCCGCGAGGTTCGCGGCCTTCACGCCGACGGCGGCGGCGTCGGCGAAGCCCAGGTCGGCGAAGGCGGGGAGGCCCGTGACCGAGAGATCCGCCGCCGGCACGAAGGGGTCGGGGTGGCGCCCGTCCCAGAACGCCTGCGCCTCGGCGAGGGTCGCGGCGCGGAGGGACCAGCCGGCCGCGGTCACCTCGAACCGCACGAGCTTCCCCGTGAGCGGGGCCACGCGCGCGTCGGCGCTCGCCCCGAGGAGCGCGAGGTTCGGCGTGCCGCGCGCCCGGGCGGCCACGTTCACGTGGGCGAGCGGCGTCTGCAGCTCCTCGGTGATGGTCCCGCCCACGAGCGGCAGGTCGTTCGGGAGCGTCGGCAACAGCAGGACGTCGCCGTAGGAGACGACGGTCGTGGCGAGCTCCTCGGCGGTCAGGCGGCGGAGCGTGCCGAAGGCGACGCCCGGGTTCAGGCGCTGCTCCATCAGGGCGCCGTAGAGGTCGGCGTGCGCGAGCCACGGCGCGCCGGCGCGGGCGAGGTCGGCCGCGCGCGCGGTGGCGGCGGCCTCCTGCACGGCCCCGGCCGGCAGGTAGACGAGGCGGTCCGCCGCGCCGTCGCGCGCGAGGAAGCCGAGGCGCGCGGCGAGGAGGGCGTACACGCGGAGGACGAGGTCGGGGCCGAGGTCGTCGCTCGGGAAGAAGGTGAGGGCGCAGGGGCGGGCGAAGGGGGCGGCGACGTCCTCGTAGAGCACGAGCGTGCCGGCCGCGGCGGCGCGGTCCTCGCCGTGGTAGGTCGCGTCCTCGAAGGCGGCGCGGGTGCCCGGGAGGCCGAGCACGTCGCGGTAGAAGTCGTAGTGGAGGCTGTGCGCGCGCGTGTCCTGGAAGTAGACCGTGGGCCCGCCGGCGGTGCCCGCGAGGTCCTTCACGTAGAACTTCACGACGAGCGCGCGGCCGAGCTCGGTCGCGAAAGGCAGGGCGAGCGCGGCGAAGGCGTCGGCGCCGTCGGCGCCGGCGTCGAAGCCGGTCGCGTAGTCGGCGGTGACCTCGGGCGCGGGGAGGGCCGCGAGCGGCAGCTCCGCGTCGCCCGTCGCGCCCGCGGGGACGTCGGTCGCGGCGCGCTCGTAGCCGAGGGCCGCGACGGTGAGGTGGAGCGCGGCGCCGTCGGCGAGGGCCGGGTCGACGGTGAGCGCGCCCGCGCCTCGGCAGGCGAGGGGGCCGGCCGCGGCGTCGGGGGCGCCGGCCGCGCAGTGGAGCGTCCACGCGGCCGGGGCCGCGTCGGTCGAGGCGATGACGACGACGTCGTCGACGTCGCCCGTGTCCGGGGCGAGCGCGAGGGTCAGGACCGTCGGGGCGGGGGGCGCGCCGTCGCCGTCGCAGGCGCCGCCGAGCGCCGCGACGAGGAGGACGGTGAGGAGGCCGTGGGACGCGCGTTCCAGGGGCAGGTCGGCTCCCGCGGGCCCGTCGTGGCCGGGCCGCGCGCCGGAGTCTCCGCCTCGCCTCCGGGCGAGTCAAGGGCGCCGGATCAGCGGGTCGCGCGCGGGCCGTGGAGCGGCCCCGGTCGCCGGAAGGCGACGACGCGGCGCGGATCCGGCAGGTCGGGAGCCGGCCGCGGGATCGGCGGCGTGGCGGCGCCATTCGAGGCGACGAGGACGAGGGCGGGTCGCGCGGGCTCCTCGCGCCGCTCCCGGCGCTCGGCGCGGCGCTGCCGGAGGGTCAGCGCGAGCCCGAACACCGCGACGGCCGCGAGCGCGGCGTTCGTGACGACGAAGATGACGTCGCCGGTGAGCGCCGCGTAGGCCGCGAAGCCCCCGGAGGCGGTGATCTGGCCGACGTAGAGCAGCGGCGAGACGCCGGCGGCCTGCCCGGTGCGGAGCTGGCGCGTGATCTGGGCGGCGATGGTCGCGAAGAGGACCGCGGCGCTCAGCCAGCCGATGATGGGGGTGGCTTCCATGGGGGCTCCGGGGCGACGAGCGGGAGCGTCGCCAGCTCAGACGGTGGGGGCGGAGGCCGTCAGGTCGCGCTCTTGCGGCGGCGGACGGCGTAGAGGAGGACGTTCGCGACGAACGTGACGCCGACGCTCAGCGCGAGGGTCATGACGAGGTCGAGGTGCGCGCCCAGGGCGTCCGCGATGACCCAGACGATGAGGGCGAGGACGGCGGCGGCGACGGTGGAGAAGAGGATGGTCGGCATGGTGTGGCTCGCGTGTGGTCGCGGTGAGCGAAGAGCAAGCGCCGCGCCAAGGGGCCGCGCGCGCGTCGCGGCCTCGGCGGCGGGCCCGGCGCGCAGGGGGCGCCCGGCTCGTGTGCGACGATCTGCCCCAGGTGCGGCAAACGGGGTCGCGGCGGGTGGGGCGCGGGCGGCGCCGATGGCCGCGCCGAGGCGTGGCACACGGGGTGCACGAGCGCCCGCGGCGCGCGCCGCGGCGGCGCGCTTCGAACGCACGAACCCCTTGGAATCAATCAGGAGAGCCTCATGAACGCCAAGCCCAACATGCTGCTGTCGGCCTCGACCCTCACGGGGGACAAGGTCCTCGACGGGAAGGGCGAGAAGATCGGCAAGATCGACGAGCTGATGGTCGACCTGAACCGCGGCACCATCGCCTACGCGGTGGTGAGCGTCGGCGGCTTCCTCGGCCTCGGCGACAAGCTCTTCGCCGTGCCCTTCTCGGCCTTCACCATCGACACGGACAAGCACGCCGCCGTGCTCCCGAGCGCCACGAAGGAGGTCTTCGAGAAGGCGAAGGGCTTCGACAAGGACCACTGGCCGCAGATCAACGACCCGGAGTGGGGCAAGCACGTCCACGACGTCTGGGGCGCGCGCCCGTACTGGAGCTGAGCCCGACGCGCCGGCCGCCCGCCGTCCATCCGTTCATCCGGATGGACGGATGGGCGACCCGGCCGTCACTCGTCGCCCATGAAGAGCGGGTCGAGGCGGCGCAGGCGATACGCGGACTCCTGGATGATCTCGAAGGTGAGGTCCTGGAGCGCCTCCCCCTCGCTGCAGTCGTGGCCGCAGGCGAAGCAGAGGATGAAGTGCGCGAGCTCCTCGGGGAGCGACGTCGCGCCGAAGGGCGGCGCGGTCAAGCGGTGGCCGCGCTCAACCCGCTGATTTCATTGGTCGACTCGCGCGATAGCCGGCGGCTCACACGGCGGCCTTCGGGCGGCGTGGTCACGAGATGTCGAGGCGCTCGGCCGGTCACGACGTCTCGCGGGATCCTCGCGCTACTGCGGCTCGGTGCAGCAGGGGTCGCCGCAACAGTCGCCGAGGGTGAGCCCCGGGCCGAGCTTGTAGAACGGCGACTGCTCGTTCCCGATGCGCGCCGTGACCCCCTCGTCCTGGACGCCGAAGCTCGCGTCGTTCGCGAGCGCCGCGATGGTGCCGCCGCAGGTCGTCCGCCCGAGGCTCGTGACCGTCGGGGCGCCGGCGCTCCGCTTCAGCGCGTGGGTGAACGTCTCGGGCCCCGTGCGGGTGTACTCCGTGGTGACGCCGCTGCCGTCGACGTCGAGCGCGTGCTTGCCGCACGAGAGCGTGTCCTCGGCCGAGCTCAGCTCGACCTCCCACTGGACGTAGGGGTACACCGCCCCCGCCGTCGTCGAGTTGCCCGTCAGCGCGCCGTCGCTCGCCGTCGCGCGCGCCGAGAGCGTGCAGCGCCCCGGGAGCTCGCCCGGCAGGATCCCGAACGCCATGTTCCAGCTGACGACGCCGTTCGTGGCCTCGACGGTGCGGTAGGTGGCGGTCTGGAAGATGAAGGGGGCGGCGCCCGCGCCGGTGTTGCCCGGCCCGAGCGACGGGTCGTAGGCCCACTCGCCGGCGGGCTGCCCCTGCGGGTCGAAGCAGCGCAGGACGACGTTGTCGTAGTAGAGCCAGGTGTCGCCGTCGGGGCCGGCGGTGCAGGCCCAGGCGACGACGGCGGTCTGGCCGCGCTTCCCGGTGTCGGGGTCGAAGAGGAGCTCGAGCGGCTGCCCGTTCGTGCCCTGGCAGTCGAGCTTCGCCGAGCAGAACACGTCGCTGAAGCTCACGGCCACGTCGAAGAAGCCCTGGTTCGCGGCGCGCGCGACCGTGAGGTCGAAGCCGACCGGCTCGTCGGCGTTCGGGCGGCAGGTCGCCGTCTTCACGCAGCCGCCCGGCCCCGGGCACGGGTTCCGCCACTCGGTCGCCGGGATCGAGTTCGCGCCGCCCGCGGTCGCCGGGCAGGCGCCGCCGGCGCAGAGGTCCTCCATGACGAGGCGCACGCTGGACGCGCCGTCGCCGCTCGCGTCGCAGGTGCCGACGAAGCTGACGGCGCCTGCGTTGTCGCCGTACTGCGAGGCGCAGACGTGCGCCTTCGACATCACCTCGGCGCCGGTCGTCGGGTCGGCCCCCGCGAAGACGCTCAGCGTGTAGCAGGCGTCGGTCACGCCGGGCAGCGAGAGCGGCGCCACGGCGATCGCGAGCCTCGCGCCTTCGCCAGCGGCGCCCGCGGTGACGGGGGCCTGGGCGGAGCAGGCGGCGAGGAGGCCGCAGCCCCCGAGGAGGAGGAGCGCGAGGTTCCCCTTGTTCACGATGGCCTCCATCACTGGCACCAGAGCACGTCGTAGACGATGAGCTGCCCGCTCGCGTCGGCGTCGCAGGTGACGCCGCCGGTGGCCGCGCGCACGCAGCGGACGCTCCCGACCGGGCCGCTCGCGTCGGAGACGACGCCGTAGAAGACGACGTCGGTGGTCCCGACCTCGCAGGTCATGACCGCGCCGCACTCGCCCGCGCCGAGGCAGCGGCCGCTCGTGGCGTTGTAGTCCTTGCCCTCGGGGCATGCGCAGCGGCCGTTCGCGCAGGTGTCGTCGGCGCAGTCGCCGGCGCCGTCGCAGAGGAGGCCGAAGCCGCAGGGCGAGCAGTCGACGCCGCCGCAGTCGAGGTCGGTCTCGTCGCCGTTCGCGACGCCGTCCTGGCAGGTCGGCGCGGCGCAGGTGAGGTCGAGCCCGCACACGTCGCTCTCGCAGTCGGTCCCGAGGGCGCAGGCGCCGCCGTCCGCGCAGGGCGGGCAGCCCGTCGCGCCGCCGCAGTCGACGCCCGTCTCGCCGCCGTTGTGGACGAGGTCGTCGCAGGCGGGCTCGGCGCAGAAGAGCGCGTCGCAGACGCCGCTGTCGCAGTCGCCGTCGATCTTGCACGCGACGCCGGGGGCGCAGGTGGCGCCGCAGGAGCCGCCGCAGTCCTGCGCGGTCTCGTCGCCGTTCGCGACCTGGTCGGTGCAGCTCGGGGCCTGGCAGACGCCGTCGCAGACGCCGCTCAGGCAGTCGCCGGCGCCCGCGCAGGGCTCGCCGGCGCCGCAGTCGCCGCAGGTCGGGCCGCCGCAGTCGACGCCGGTCTCGTCGCCGTTCCTGACGCCGTCGAGGCAGGTCGCGGCGTCGCAGGTGCCGTTGCTGCAGACGCCGGTGTCGCAGTCGTCGCCGGTGAGGCAGCCGCCCCCGGGGGCGCAGCGCGCCGGGCAGCTGCCGCCGCAGTTGAGGCCGGTCTCGTCGCCGTTCTTGACGCCGTCGCTGCAGCTCGGGGCGACGCAGGAGCCGCTCGTGCAGACCTGGCTCTGGCAGTCGTTCGGGACGAGGCAGGCCTGACCGTCGTCGCAGGCCGCGCACACGCCGCCGCCGCAGTTGAGATCCGTCTCGCTGCCGTTCTGCACGCCGTCCGTGCAGCTCGCGCTCTGGCAGACGTTGCCGGCGCAGATCTCCGACTGGCAGTCGCTCGGCTGGACGCACTGGTTGCCGTTCGCGCACGGCGCGCAGGGGCCGCCGCAGTCGACGTCGGTCTCGCCCTGGTTCTTGACGGAGTCGCCGCAGGTCGGCGCCTGGCAGACGTTCTGCGTGCACTTCCCGCTCACGCAGTCGCCGTTGCTGTTGCAGCCGAGGCCGTCGGCGCAGTCGAGGGTGCAGCTGCCGCCGCAGTCGACGGCCGTCTCGGTGCCGTTGCGGATCCCGTCGCTGCAGCTCGGGGCGACGCAGCGGCTCTCGAGGTTGCAGTTGAAGCTCGTGCAGTCGCCGTTGACGCTGCACACCTGGCCCGCGGTGCAGGGGCCGCAGGAGCCGCCGCAGTCGACGTCGGTCTCGGTGCCGTCCTTGAGGCTGTTCGAGCACGACACGGCCACGATCCGCACGGTCTTGTTGTCCTGCAGCACGAGGGGCGGGTCGTTCGGCATGCCGCCGTACTCGACGACGTAGCCCGCGATCGACTGGTTGATCGTGTAGTAGTCGTTCCACTGGGCGTCGACGAGGAAGTGGCCGTAGTCCTCGCCGGCCGCGACGGAGTCCGTGCAGCAGTTGTTGGGCTCGCTGCGCGGGCCGCTCGTGTGGTTCCAGTTGTCGTACTGGTAGCAGGCGTTGGCGATGCAGACGCCGCTCTCGCAGTCGCTCGGCAGCGCGCAGCTGCGCGTGACGCCGAACGCGTCGAGCTCGGGGTACGGGTAACCCGTGTCGGTGAGGCCGTGATAGAAGAGGCGCCCCGCGCCGCTCTCCTCGAGGCCCTCGGGACCGGTGACCCAGCGCCAGTCGCCCTCGACCGCCTCGTCCGTCGCGCCCATCCAGCCCTGGCCGTTGAGCTTCGCCGCGACGAAGGCGTTCTCGGCGCCGTTGGTGACCGTGACGAGGTAGCCCTGGAGGCCGAAGTAGCGGCGCTGCGAGGCGAGGGTGCGGGCCGTCTGCCACCAGAACTCGCCGGGGACGCCGGGGTTCGAGACGCCGGAGGGCTTCGTGACGTACTCGTAGAAGTGGCCGTTCGACTCGAGCGGGAGGCCGTTGTCGCCGAGCGAGAACGTGACGACGCGGTCGGCGGTCGTGCCGGCGGCGCTGGCGTGGCGGTAGGTGACGGTGCGGAGGGCGGCCTGGTAGGCGGCGACGGTCGCGCTCCCGGAGAGCGTGAGCACGCCGCTCGCGGCGTCGTAGCTGCCGCTGATCCCCGCCTGCGACGTGAAGGCCAGCGTGTCCTCGCTCGCGTTGAAGCCGCTCGCGACGAGGACGCGCGCGCCGGAGAGCGTGCCGGCGCCGGCGATCGTGAGGGTCGGGTCGACGACGACCGCGGCGCCGCCGGGCTGCGCGGCCGTCGTGCCCTGCGAGGTGTCGAGCGAGAAGACCGTCGAGCAGATGTCGTCGACGCACGAGCCGGACTTGCACTGCGAGCTCAGCGAGCAGGCGTCGCCGTCGCAGGCGAGGCAGCTGCTGCCGCCGCAGTCGACGCCGGTCTCGGTGCCGTTCTGCACGCCGTCGCTGCAGGTCGCGCGCGCGACCTCGCCGAGCGCGGTCACGGCGAGGAGACAGAGACCCAGGCTCAGCGCGTGGCGCGCGAGGCGTCGTGGGTTGGACATGGCGTTGACCTCGGATGTCCGCGCGGTGCACGAGTCCGGCGGTGTTCGGCGGGAGCCCGGTGGGGCCCGTCGATCATGCTGCGAGCGCGCGCGCCTGCGCAATCCTCGAGTCTCGCTCCAGGGTGGGCGCGGTAACCGAGTCGCCGTTCAGAAGCCGGCCGGTCGTCGCCGCGCGGAGCGCGTGAACATCATTCACGAACGGCGGGGGCGCCGCCGCCCGCGCTGCTCGCGTCGAGGCCCCCGAGCCCTTCTGCGGCCTCGCCATAGAGGCCCCAGGTCTCGTGGTCGCTCGCGAACGCGTCCTCGCTCCCGAGCTGCGCGCGCGCCTCGTCGAGCCACCGCCGCGCCTCCTCGCGCCGCCCGAGGCGCGTCGTCGCGAGCGCCCGGATGATGGTGTCCCCGGGGTGCACCGCGAGCCCGCCCTCCGCCTGCAGCGCCGCGCTCCGGTCGAGCGCCGCGAGCGCGCCCTCGTCGTCGCCGACGCGGTAGCGCGCGAGCGCGAGCGTGTTCCAGAGCGTCCACTGCGCGGGCCGCGCGGCGACCGCCGCCTCGCTCTCCTTCACCGCGATCGCCACCGAGTCGGCCGGCGCGCCCGGCGTGAGCACGCGCCCCCAGGCGTCGCTGTTCAAGAGCAGGTAGTGGTCCCCCCGCGCCCGCGCGAGCGCCGCGGCCCGCTCGCGCATCGGCGCCGGGACGTCCTCGCGGCGACCGAGCTCGTCGACCATCGAGGCCACGGTGAGACCGCTCCGCGCGGCCTCGTCGACCAGCGCCCGCGCCTCGGTCGCCGACACGCGCGCGGCCGTGCGCGTCGGGTCCACCGCCGTCTCCCACCGGATGAGGGCGAGCGCGCGGCTCGTCGCCACGAGGTCCTGGCCGTCCGGCGTGAACGCCGCCGCGATGACGTGCCCCGCGGGCGGCTGCAGCCGCGCGAGCAGGTCGAGGGTCGCCGCGTCCCAGAGGAGCAGCGGGCCCTCGCCGTGGGCGCTCACGAGGCGGCGACCGTCCGCCGAGAAGGCGAGCGCCGTCACCTCGTCACCGACGCCGAGCCGCGTCGCGCGGAGCTCGCCCCCCGGGAGCGTCCAGTCGCGGAGGGAGCGGTCGCGCCCGCCCGACACGAGGCGGTCGCCGGCCGGCGAGAAGGCGAGCGAGAGCACGCCGGCGTCGTGGCCACGGAGCGTCGCGACGGGCTCGAGCGACGGCCAGCGCCAGACCCGCGCCGTCGCGTCGGAGCCCGTGGCCGTGCGCTCCTCGTTCGTGATGGGCCACAGCGCGCCCTCGTCGGAGCCCGTCGCGACCAGCGTCCCGTCGGGCGAGAACGCCACGGCCTTCACGGGGCTCCCGTGCGCCTTCACCGCGCGCTCGACCGCGCCCGTCGCGGCGTTCAGCACGTAGAGCGCGCCGTCCTGGCCGCCGGCGACGAGCGCCGCCCCGTCCCGCGACCACGCGAGCGAGAGCACGCGCGTGGCGCCGACCTGCGTCCCGACGCGCTGCGCGCCGTCCGCCGTGGCGAGCACGTAGACGCCGCCGGCCCAGTCCGCCGCCCCGAGCGCGTCACCGGCCGGCGCGAACGCGACCGCGCTCACGTAGGCGGGCCCGACCGCGCGGCTCCAGCGCTCGGCCCCGTCGACGGCGTCCCACCCCTTGACGGTGCCCCAGCCGCCCGTCGCGAGGGTGCGGGCGTCCGGGGAGAGCGCGCTCGACAGGATCACGTCGTTCGCGCGCGGCACGGTGAACGGCTGCGGGAAGGTGATCGCGTGCCAGGCCTTCACCGCCCCGCTGGAGTCGCCGCTGAAGACGAGCCGCCCGTCCGGGGCGAAGGCGACCGCCGTGAGGCCGGCGCGGTGCCCGGCGAGCGCGCCCTCGGGGAGGCGATCGCCGAGCGGCGAGCGGCCGACGGCGGCGCGGCGGAGCGACAGCACGGTCGTCGGGCCGCCGGTCGCGAGGAGCGACCCGTCCGGGCTCACGTCGAGCGCCTCGATGTAGCCCGAGCGCTCGTCGGCGCGCTCGAGCTCGGCGCCGGTGGCGGCGTCGAACACGGCCCAGTCGTTGTAGTTGGGGAGGGCGCGGGCGACGATCCAGCGCCCGCCTGCGAGATCGACGAAGCGCAGCGCCTTCTGCCAGGCGACGGCGCCGGTCGCCGCGTCGACGCGCCACGTGCGGCTGAGGTCGGTCACGAGGAGCGAGCCGCCGTCGACCCAGGTCGGGCGGAACGCCGTCGGCACGGTGAGCGGCACCCGCGCGACCTCGGCCCCCGTCGCGGCGGCGCGGATCGACACGCCGTGCGCGCCGAACACGCCGATCGCGAGGCGCTCGCTCGCGGCGTCGAAGGCGCCGCGGCCGACGCTGACCGCCCCGGGCAGCTCCCACCGGAGCGCGCCCGCGTCGAGGTCCCAGACGCGGAGGGCGTGCGCGACGTCGCTCGTGGCCGCGAGGCGGCCGTCCGGGCTCAGCGCGAGGCCCGCGACCGATCCGTCGAGGGCGCGCAGCGCGCGCGGCGGCGTCGTCGGGGCGCGCGTGTCCCAGACGCGGAGCCCGCCGCCGGCGTCGCCCGCGGCGAGGCGAGCGCCCGCGACGGCGAGGGCGACCACGCGCGGGCCGCCCTCGACGAGGGTGAACGCGCTGCGGTCGGCGTCGAGGCGCAGGTAGCGCCACTCCCACCCCCGGTGCGCGGGGCCGATGGCGTCGAGGTTCGCGAGGGTCGTGCCGGCGTCGCCGGCGTCGGCCGAGGCCTCGGCCGCCTTGAGGAGGCTGAGATCGCGCAGGCGGTCGGCGAGGAGGCGCGTCTGCTCGGCGACGGCGCGCTCGCGGTCGGCGGCGGCGCTCGCGCGCTCGGCGGCGAGCCGATCGCGGGCGCGGTCGACGGCGAGCCCGGCCATCACGACGCCGGCGACGACGAGGGCCACCACCGACGCCGCGAGCGTCAGCACCAGCGCGCGGTTCCTGCGCACGAAGCAGCGGAGCTGATACCAGCTCGAGTCGCCGTGGGCCGCGACGGGGCGGCCGCGGAGGGCGCGATCGACGTCCGCGACGAGCTCGGACACGGCGGCGTAGCGCTCGGCGCGGTCGCGCGCGGTCGCCTTCGCGATGACGCTGTCGAGCTCGCCCTTGAGGAGGCGCGACGGCACCGGCTGGAGCTCGGGCGCGGCGGCGCGCGGGGCGGGCTCGCGGCGCCGCTCGCGCGCCCGGACGCTCGCGAGCGGGGGCGTCGTCGCGAGCAGCGAGGCGCGGAGGCGCGCCATGTCCTGCCGCGTCGCGACCGAGGCCTCGCGCGGCACGGAGCCCGTCATGAGCTCGAAGAGCATGACGCCGAGGGAGTAGACGTCGGCCGTGGTGTCGACGTCGCCCGCGGCCTGCTCGGGGCTCATGTAGGCGGGGGTGCCGGCGGCGCGGCGGGCGCCGTCGCCGTCGCCGGGGGCGTCGTCTACGGCCTGCGCGATGCCGAAGTCGATGACCTTCGGCCACGCGGCGTCGCCGTGGCGCGAGACGAGGACGTTCGACGGCTTCAGGTCGCGGTGGATGATCCCGCGCTGGTGGGCGTGGTGGACGGCGCGACAGACGTCGAGGAAGAGGCGGAGGCGCTCGCGGAAGCCGCACGCGTGGCGCGCGCAGAACGTGGTGAGGGGCTCGCCGTCGACGAGCTCCATGGCGACGAAGAAGCGGCCGTTGTCCGCGCGCCCGACGTCGTAGACCTGCGCGATCCCGGGGTGGGAGAGCTTCGAGAGCGCGCGGCTCTCGGCCTCGAAGGCGGCGAGGGCGGCGTCGGCGCGGAGGCCGGGGCGCGCGACCTTGAGCGCGACCTCGCGCCGCACGGGCTCGAGCTGCTCCGCGCGGTGGACGACGCCGAGCCCGCCGGCGCCGAGGCGCTCGATGACGCGGTAGCGGCCGTCGCCGACGAGGGTCCCGGGGGGGAGGTCCTCGGCCGCGAGCAGGCGGAGCGCCGGGCTCTCGAGGTAGGGCGGCGTGCCGCGCGCGTCGAGGCGCAGGAGCGCGATGACCTCGTCGAGCAGGCCCTGATCGCCGTCGCAGGCGGCGGCGAGCCAGGCGGCGCGCTCCTCCTCGGGCTGATCGAGGGCGCCGTCGAAGAGCCGCTCCACGCGGGCGAGGCGGGCGGCTCCGGGCGAGCGTGGGCGCGCGGGCTCGGGCCCGGCACTCACCCGCGCCCCTCGAGCTCGCGCCGGAGCCAGGCGCGCGCGAAGCGCCAGCGGCGCTCGACGGAGCTCGGCGAGGTGCCGAGGGCCTCGGCGACCTCGGGCACGGTGAGGCCAGCGTAGTAGCGCAGCGAGACGATCTCGGCGGCCTCGGGGGAGCTCTCGGCGAGGCGGTCGATGGCCTCGCTCGTCGCGAGGACCTCCTCGGAGTCGAGCGGGTCGGCGGCGTCACCCGTGGCCGGGAAGGTGACGCGCCGCCAGCCGCCGCCGCGCTTGTCGGTGGAGCGGGCGCGGGCGCGCTCGATGAGGATCTGCTGCATCGCGCGGGCGGCCGCGCCGAAGAAGTGGGCGGCGCTCTCGAAGGCGTCCGAGCCGGTGCGGGCGAAGCGCGCGTAGACCTCGTGGACGAGCTCGGTCGCCTGCAGCGTGTTGTTCACCGGCAGGCGGGCGAGACGCTGCGCCGCGAGCGTTCGCAGCTCGTCGTAGAGGGACGCGAGGTGCTCCTCGTTGGGCGTCGCGGTGCGCGTGCTCGCCTCGACTGGCGGGGGGTGCGCGCCGAGGATGCCACAGGCCGCGGGACATGGGAACGGTCCGCCCGGCGTCTCCGGCGCGACGCCGCGCGGACCGCGCGCCGCTCAGTAGCAGACGGGGCCGTCGTCCGGGGCGCGGCAGAGGCCGCCGACGCAGAAGGTGCCGCGATCGCAGCCGCCGCAATCGTCGAGCCGGCAGGCGGCGTAGCAGACCTCGAGGCGCGGCCGCTGCGCGGCGCTCGCGGCCTCGCTGCTCGCGTAGACCACGACGTCGCCGTCGCTGCCGGCGTGGGTCAGGAGGACGCCGTCGTTCGGGATGGACCCGTCGACCCAGCTCTGGACGAGGCCGCGGACGCTCACCGTGGCCGGGGCGCCGGCGGCGACGGCCGGGACCGTGGCCTCGACCGCGGGGAGCCAGGGGCCGGCGGGGCCGGCGCCGAGCGGCGCGCCGGAGGCCGCGAAGGAGGCCCAGGTGACGGTGGCCTCGCTCCAGGGGGCGAGGGCCGCGTGGACGCTCGCGGCGCCCGCGTAGAGCAGCGGGGTGAGCGTGAGCTCGGCGGAGACGACGGTCGCGCCGGGCGGGATCGGCGCGAGGTCGAAGCGGAGCAGGGCGTTCCGGACGCCGCTCGCGCCCGCGCTGACCGTCAGCGACTGCGAGGCGCCGTAGCTGCGCGTGGGCGCGTCGGCGCGGAGGAGGGCGTCGTCGGCGCCGTCGCGGCCGAGGGTGACGCAGGTCGGGCGCGGGTCGCAGACGCGCTCCTCGGAGGTGAGGGAGAACACGCGGACGCAGGGGATGATCTCGCCGGCGAGGAAGTCGAGGAGGCTCGACGCGCCGGCGGCGATGGGCTCGATCTCGTAGGGGGAGCCGGGATCGTAGCGGTCGTCGTCGACGAGCCAGTGCTGGACGCTCGCGCCGGCGGCGACGTCCTCGGTCCAGACCTTGCCGACGAGCACGCGCTCCCAGCCCCACGAGCCGAAGACGAGCTGGTAGAGGCCGAGCACGTTGCGCTGCACGGCGACGCGCTGTGGGTCGAGCTGCGCGTGGGCCGCGGGCGCGACGACGCCGACGGCGAGCGCGAGGGCGAGCGCGGAGACGAACGGACGGACGCGGGCGATGGACATGGGCGAGCCTCCTCGAGCGCGCGGAGGCGCGCCGTGACGTGGGAGGCCTGAGGTTGGCCCAGCGGCGACGCGCCCGGACATACCGCGAACCCGGTACCCGGTCGGGCGCCGGGCCGATCGCCCCCGCCGGCGCCAGCCGGTAACCTGTGGTTACAAATCTGTCCCTAAAAGGCCGATTCCTGACGCCGTCCCGTCGGTGGGTTACGTCGTCGGGCTCGGGATGAAGTGCCGATCGGCCATGTTTCTCAGGGTCTATGTGGGCGGTAACCGGGTCGGAAAATGCCTTAAGCGCTTCGCTCGCTGCACCGAAACTCGGTTACACTCTGGTGGCGATCCTTGCCCGGATCGCCACCGGCGAAGGACGAGCCGCCACCCGCACCGGCGGCGTTCTGCGCGAGGTCGATATCGTCAGTCCATCCCAACGCGGACCGTCCCCCGGCGCCCCGCGCGTCGGCGTCTGGTCGGAGCACCGAGGCGCCGCGGAGCTCGCGCGCGCCGCCATCGCGGTGGCTGGTGGGCGCCGCTGGTTCGGCGCGCCCACGGTCGACGCCATGCTCGCCGGCCTCGCCTCGGGTGAGCTCGACCGCCTCGTCGTCATCGGCGCGCCTCCCGCCGCGCTCGGCCACGCGTGCGCCGCGGCCCCCGAGCTCGGCGGGCGGATCTTCGTCCGCTGCGGCGCCGACGAGCCCCTGCCCCCGTGCGTCCAGCGCCTCCCGGCCGACGCCACGCTGACCACCGTGCTCGGCCGCGGCCTCGGCGTCAGCACGATCACGCCGACCGGCGCGCCGGCCGCGGTCCCGCTGCGCCCAGGAGACCTCGGGCAGCTCCTCGGGGCCGCCGCCGACCTCCTCCCGACGCTGCGCCTCCGCTTCGAGTGCGAGGACGGGAGCGTCGGGGTCGTCTGCCTCTGCGACGGCCTCATCCGCGCCGCCGGCCGCACCGGCTCCCCCCTCGCCGCGAACCCCGTGGTCCGGCGCGACGAGAGCTTGAAGCTCCTGCTCGACCTCTGGTTCGACGACCCGGCCCACGACCTCGATCTCCAGCGCGAGGTCGAGCTCGTCTGCGAGTATGGCGCGCTCTTCGCGGCCTCCGATGCCTACCGCGCCCACGTCGTCGAGACCGTCGCCGGGATCCTCGGGAGCGCCGCCCACGTCGTCCGCGTGGACGGCCACGAGCCCGGCCAGGAGGGAGCGCCGATCGGTCGCGTGCTGCTCGATGCGCTCGCGCGGGACGACGGCGCCCTCGCCGAGCAGATCCTGCCGACGGTCGGCGAGATCTCGGCGCCGGCGGGGATCCCGCGCTACCTGCGGGACGCGCTGCCAGCCGCGCGCTTCGGGCGCGTCTTCTTCGAGCTCGACGGCCCGAAGCCCGTCGCGGACGTCGTCGCCTCGTCGCGCCTCCCCGAGCACGAGGTGCGCGCGGCGCTCGCCCTCGTCCGGCTCGCCGGCGGGCTCCCGAGCGAGGGCCACCTCGAGCCGCCGCCGCTCCCGGACGACGCCGACGCCGTCCGCCCGCAGGCCTCGCCCCGCACCGGGCGGCGCCTGCGCGTCACGACCCACCAGGACTCCGCGGGGCAGGCGCTCAGCCAGTCCCTCTGCGGTGACGCCAAGCGCTTCGTGCTCGCGCTCCGGCGCGGCGCCGAGCTCGTCCGCGCCAACGCGCGCAGCCCACGGATCGCCGGCACGCGCTTCGAGCCGCTCGGGGAGATCCACGCGGGCCTCATCTCCTTCGTCCGCCTCACGCGCGGCGTGACCACGAGCTCCGACCTCGTCGCGCAGCGCGCGCCCGACGGCCAGGTGCGGGTGGTCGTGCTGAAGTCCGGCTTCACCGCGATCGCGCAGGACCCGGGGGCCCGGGAGCGCTTCCTGGCAGCGTGCCGCGGGGCCGCGGCGCTCTCGCGCGACGAGCACGACGGCGTCGTCGCGGTGTACGACGTGCTCGAGCCCGACGACGGCGGGCTCGGCGTGCTGCTCGAGTTCGTCCACGGCCTCTCCGCGGCGGAGCTCATCCGCGACGCGGACGCCCACGCGAGGCCGCTGGCGGTCGAGACGGTGGCGTGGATCGGGGCCGCGGCGGCCTCGACGCTGCACCTGGCGCTGCGCCGGGCGACCGCGCTCCGGCTGGTCGCGCCGTCGCTCGAGCCGCGGCACGTGCTGCTCTCGTTCGACGGCGCCGTGAAGCTCGCGGGGTTCGTCCCGGCCGGGAGGGAGCTGCCGCGGCCCGTGGGCCCGGAGGGGCCGATCGAGGCGCAGATCGCGCTCGCCGCGACGCTCGAGGCGCTCGCCTCCGCGGGGCGGCCGGCCGGGGCGCCGCTCCCGCCGGCGCTCGCGGGCGTCCTGTCGGGCGTCCGGGCGGGGCGCGGCTTCGCGAGCTGCGACGCGCTCGCCCAGGCGCTCAGGCTCCTTGCGGTGGCCGAGCCCGATCCGCGCGGGCTCGTCGCCGCGGCGACGCGCCAGGCGGCCGGCGACACGCTGCTGAACGAGCTGTCCGTGGTGTCGCGCGTCGAGCGGTCGGCGCGCGCGCTGTTCGAGCGAGCGCGCGAGGACGCCGCGTTCGGGGGGAGCATGTCGAGAGGGGGTGGGGGATGAGCACGCTGGCGCTCGGGTGGATCGTGAGCATCGTCGGGGCCGCGGCCTTCGCCGCGCTGGGCTTCGTGCTGGGGCGGCGGCGCGCCTCCGGAGAGGTGACGGACGTCGTCGCGGAGGGGGTCGCGGGGGAGGGCGCCGCCGCGATGAAGGTCGCCGTGAGCGTGCCGCGCTCGGGGCGCTTCCGGCGGCCGGGGGGCGGCGCGACGAGCCGCGAGGAGCAGCTGACGGCGCTGCTCGCGGAGCTCGCGCCGGCGCGCGGTGGCGCGGTGCTCGCGGACTCCGAGGGGCTGGCGATGGCGTCGGCCGGCGAGTCCGACCCGGACGGCATCGCGGCGATCGCGGGCATGGCGAACATCCTGTTCGCGCGCGTCGACGAGCTCCTGCACGGCGGTCGCGCCGTGCGTGCCGACCTGCGCCTGAGCGATGGCCGCACGCTGCAGCTGCGCCCGGTCGGCGAGGGGGACGACGCGTCGGTCGTGCTCGTCGTCGGCGACGCGGCGCCGGACGACGCGCGCTTCGCCCCGGTCGGGGCGCGGATCGCGGGGCTCGTGGCCGGGACGGCGCCCGCGGGGGCGTGAGCGGCGCGGGTCGAAGAGACGACGAGAGAACCGGACTCCAAGGGGGAACGTCATGAGCACTCGGGTCGACAAGCTGAACAACATCCTCGGGAACCTGCGCGCGTCGTCGCCGAACATCGTGGGCGCGGCCATCGTGAGCATCGACGGCTTCGTGATGGCGAGCGTGCTGCCGAGCGAGAGCGACGAGGACGTGATCAGCGCGATGGGCGCGGCGATGCTGGGCATCGGCGAGCGGATCGCGCGGGAGCTCCTGCGCGGTGAGATGGAGCAGCTCTTCGTGCGCGGCGAGAACGGCTACGTCGTGCTCAACGCCGCCGGGAAGGAGGCGATCCTCATCACGCTGACCAACGGGAAGGCGAAGCTCGGGCTCGTCTTCCTCGACTCGAGCCGCGCGGCCCAGGAAGTCGCCAAGGTGCTGTGATGGCGGCGGCGAACGGACGGCGGCGCCCCGCGATCGGCTGGGCGTGGGGGTTCGGCGGGGTCGGCGCGGCGGCGATCGCGGTGCTGAACCTCGCCATCCTCCCGGAGCTCGGCGAGGCGGAGGCGGCGGCGCCGACGACGTCGGCGGTCGTGGCGGCGGAGCCGGCGCAGGCCGCGCCGGTCGAGGCGCCCGGGGAGGTCGACGCGAACGCGACGGCCGCGGCGTCGGAGGCGGAGGCGGCTGCGACGGCCGAGGCGGAAGCGGCTGCCAAGGCGGAGGCGGCTGCGGCTGAGGCTGCGGCTGCGGAGGCGGAGGCGGCTGCGGCTGCGGCTGCGAAGGCGGCCGCGGAGGCGGCTGCGGCTGCGAAGGCGGACGCGGAGGCGGCTGCGAAGGCGGAGGCGGCTGCGGCTGCGGAGGCGGCCGCGGCTGCGAAGGCGGAGGCGGAGGCGGAGGCGGAGGCGGCCGCGAAGGCGGAGGCGGCTGCGGCTGCGAAGGCGGAGGCGGAGGCCGCCGCCGCGAAGACCGCCCCGTCGCCGGGCGGCGACGTCGTCCTCGCCTACGCCCTCGGCGCGACCGCGCTCACCGCTGCCCACCGGGACGCGCTCGGGCCCGTGCGCGCCGCCCTCGCCGCGCGCGCGTCCTGCAACGCGACCGTCGACTGCTACGCCGACCGCTTCGGCAGCGAGAGCTACAACCAGGTCCTGACCGCGCGCCGCTGCCGGCTCGTCGCCGAGTGGCTCGCCACCAATGGCGTGCCCGCCTCGCGCGTCACGCGCCACGCCCACGGCGAGCGCGACACCGCCGGCGTCGACGGCGCGGTCGACGACGGCGCGCGCGTGTCCCGCGTCGCGCTCGACTGCGGCGCGCCCTGAGCGCCGCGACCCCACGAACACCCAGGAGGATCCCCCCATGGCCACGACCCTGTTCGACAACGGCTCGCACAAGAACATCTGGCTCGAGGAGCTCGACCTCGGCCACGCCGTGCAGGCGAACCAGCACATGATCGTGCACGGCCAGGAGGCCCTCCTCCTCGACCCGGGCGGCCCGAAGACCTTCCGCCACGCCTTCCCGGAGGCCCTCTCGCTGCTGAAGAGCGCGAAGCTCACGCGCATCTTCCTCTCGCATCAGGACCCGGACATCGTCGCCGCCCTGAACCCGTGGCTCACCTCGACCAACGCCGTCGCCTACGCCTCGAAGCTCTGGATGCGCTTCATCCCGCACTTCGGGCTCGACCGCGTCATGATGGAGTCGTGCCACGAGATCCCCGACGAGGGCGGCGTCATCGACCTCGACGGCTGCGAGCTCCTCATCCTGCCGGCGCACTACCTGCACTCGGCCGGCAACTTCCACGTCTACGACCCCATCTCGAAGATCCTCTACAGCGGCGACCTCGGCGCCTCCCTCGGCGAGGACTACGCCTTCGTCAGCGACTTCGACGCCCACCTCCAGTACATGGAGGGCTTCCACCGCCGCTACATGACCAACAAGAAGGCCATGTCGACCTGGGCCGCCCTCGCGCGCCAGCTCGACGTCGACGTCATCGCGCCCCAGCACGGCGCCGCCTTCCGCGGGAAGGACCAGGTCGCCCGCTTCATCGACTGGGTCGACGGCTTCGAGTGCGGCACCGACGTGCTCGCCCCCTACGTGCTCCCGACGAACCCGCTGCCGTGAGCTGAGCCTTCGCGTCGCTGGGCGCCCTCGCCGCCGGGGGCGCTCCGCGACGCGCTCAGCCCGCCGCGAGCGACGCCGCCACCTCGCGCCGGCGCAGCTTCCCGCTCGTCGTCTTCGGGAGCGTCCCCGCGCGCACCGGCCGCACCTCGTCGACCACCGTGCCGCGCGCCCGCAGCGCCTCGCGCACCCGCGCCGCCAGGTCCGGCCACGCCGCCGCGTCGAGCTTCGTCTCGACCACGACCACCACGCGCTCCGTCTCGTGCCGCGCGTCCCGCACGCCGACCACCGCGACGCAGCCCGGCCGCGCCCCCGGGACCTCCCCCGCGAGCGCCTCGAGCGGCTCCGGGTACACGTTGTGCCCCGCGCGGATGATGACGTCCTTCTTCCGGCCCGTGATGAAGACCTCGCCCCCCGCGACGAACCCGAGGTCCCCCGTCCGGAGCCAGCCGCCCGCGAGCACCGCCGCCGTGGCCGTCGGCTCGCCGTCGTACCCCGCCATCAGCGTCGGCGATCGCACGAGGAGCTCGCCCACGACACGCTCGTCGACCTCCGCGCCGCGCGCGTCGACCACGCGCACCTCGGTGCCGCGGAGCGGCGTCCCGACCCCCGTGACCTCGAGCGCGTCGGCGTCCTCGCCGGGCGCCGCGACCGCCACCCCGTCCGCGGCGAGGCGCGCCCGATCGAGGCGCTCCACGCGCGCCGGCGCGAGCGGCCGCGGGAACGTCACCGCGACCGTCGCCTCCGCGAGCCCGTAGACCGGGAAGAAGGCCTCGGCGCGGAAGCCGCAGGGGGCGAACGCGTCGGCGAAGCCGCGCAGGAGCCGCGGGGAGATGGGCTCGGCCCCGATCATCGCGCAGCGGAGCCGGTCGAGGCGGAGCCCCGCGTCCGCCGCGCGCCGCGCGAGCCGCGCCACCGCCGCGTAGGCCGACGGCGGCGCCGCCGTGTGCGTGGCGCGCGCCGCGTCGAGCGCCTCGAGCCACCCGAAGGGGCTCGACTGGAACGCCGCCGGCGACAGCACGTGCACCGGGAAGCGCGTGTAGAAGGGGTAGAGGAGCCCGCCGATGAGGCCCATGTCGTGGAAGAGCGGGAGCCAGGTCACGCCGGCGGCGTCGTCGCCCGCGGGCAGGCGCTCCGCGATGAGCTCGAGGTGGAGGCACAGGCGGTCGTGGGGGATCGCGACCGCGCGCGGCGCGCCCGTGCTGCCGCTCGTGAGCTGGAGGAGCGGCGGGGCGGCGACCGCGTCGGGCGCGACGTCCCCGGGCACCTCCTCGGCCAGCAGCGCGTCGATCGACCACACGCGCTCGCCCGGCGCGGCGCGCGCGAAGGGTACGACGGCGCGCGAGGCGAGGAGCCCGACGCAGCCGAGGCGCCACGCGGTCGCGCGAAGCTCGCCGATGAACGCCATGGGGTCGGCGAGGCGATACGGGAGCCCCTGGTGGATCGGCACCGCGCCGAGCGCCCACGCCCCGAAGTGCGCCGCCACGGCCGCGCGCACGTCCGGGGCGACGACGAGGAGCCGGTCGCCGGCGCGGATCCCGTCCTCGCGGAGGGCGGCCGCCACGCGCCGCGCCTGCTCCCAGGCGTCGGCCCACGACCAGGCGCTCGTCGCGCCCGCGCCGCCGCCGTCGCTGAAGCGCAGCGCGATCTCGTCGGCCCCGTCGGTGTCCGCGCGGCGTCGCAGCTCCGCGGCGAGGGAGCCGAGGCCGTCCGCGACGGTCACGCGCCGCGCGCTCACGGCGCCACCCCGGGGACCGGCCAGCCGGCGGTCGCCTCGCGCGGGCGCCCCTTCACGGCCGTGATCATGTACTCGAGCGCCGTCCGGCGCGCGAACGACATGCGCCCGACCATCATGTAGGTCTGGAGCAGCCGCGCGAAGCCGGGCGCGCGCGCCTCGATGAAGGCGCGGTGGCGGCGGATGTTGTCGACCCAGCAGTCCACCGTGCGGACGTAGTGCTCGGTCACGTCCTCGACGCGGCGGACGTCGAGGCCGACGGCGTCCATCCAGCCGAGCTCCTCGGCGAGCGGCACGAGGCGGCAGTAGCCGAGGGCGGTCTCGAAGATGTGCGCCGTGGCGCGGCTGTCGCGGTCGCCGCGCACCTGCCGCGGGAAGTAGCAGTCGCTGATGAGCACGCGCCCGCCGGGCTTCAGCGCGCGCGCGACGAGCGCGTGGACGGCCTCGCGGGCGTGCATGTGGACGATGCTCCCCGAGAAGACGATGGCGTCGACGGACTCGCCGGGCAGGTCGAGCTCCTCGACGTGGGCGACGTCGATCCGCACGCGGTCCCCCGCGCCGAGGGCGTGCGCCCGCTCGAGCGCGCGGTCCCGCTGCCGCGACGACAGGGTCAGGCCGTGGACCGTCGCCTCCGTCGCGCTCGCGAGCTCGCAGAGCACGCTCCCCCAGCCGCAGCCGACGTCGAGCACGCGCTCGCCGGGGCGCAGGTCGAGCTGCCGCCGGACGTAGGCGAGCTTCCGGTCCTGCGCGGCCTCGAGGTCGTCGTGCGGCGACGCGAAGAGCCCGACCGAGTAGGCGAGCTGCCGCCCGAGCACCACGCGGAAGATGTCGGGGTCGTTCTGGTAGTGGGCGGCGACCTGCGCGCGCTCGTGCTCGCGCTGGTCCGCGGGGGTCCGCGTCATCGCCGCGCGCTCGGCGCGGGTGGTGGCGCCCGGGGGCGGCGCGGCGGTCATGGCAGCCCTCCCGCGGGCGAGCGCGCCGCGACGAAGCGCGCGACGTCGCGGACCGTGACGAGGCCGAGGTCCTCGGGTGACGCCCCCGGCGGCGCCGCGATCCCGAAGCGCTCCTCGAGGCTCACGACGACGTCGACCATCGCGAGCGAGTCGACGCCGAGGTCGTCCGCGAGCCGCGCGCCCGGCGCGATGTCCGCCGCCGCGCGGTCGAGCGTCCGGGCGAGGATCTCCCGCACCGCCGTGAGCACCTCGTCCTCATCGAGCACCGCCGCGCGCGGTGACACCGCGCTGGCCTTTAGCAGCGCTCGGGGAAATTCTCCCGTCGCCAGGCTTGCTCTTGTGGTCTCAGGCGGCTCCGCTCGTCGGTCACGTACCCCGGGTACGCTCCCGCCTCGCGTAGCCACCTGCGACCACGACGCCGCGCCTGGCTCGGTCCGAATTTCCCCGAGCGCTGCCAGACGCTCACCGCGCGTCGCCGACCTCCTTACATCCCCATCCCTTCCCCGTCCCCCACCACGGTCCGCGCACCTCTCTCGCGCCGGAGCGCCCACCATGCCCGGTTCCATCGGCACCCCCACGGAGTGGGCGGTCTTCATCGGCGTCGTCCTCGTCATGCTCGCCCTCGACCTCGGCGTCTTCCACCGGAAGTCGCACGCCGTGTCGTTCAAGGAGGCGGCGGTCTGGAGCGCCGTCTGGGTCGGCCTCGCCCTCGCCTTCTCGGCCTGGATCTACGTCTCCCACGGCACCACCGCCGGCACCGAGTTCCTCACCGGCTACGTCATCGAGAAGTCGCTCTCGGTCGACAACATCTTCGTGTTCGTCATGATCTTCGCGGCGCTCAGGATCCCGGACGTCCACCAGCACCGCGTCCTCTACTGGGGGATCCTCTCGGCGCTCGTCCTCCGCGCCGTCCTCATCTTCGCCGGCGCCGCCGCGGTCGCGCGCTTCCACTGGCTCCTCTACGTGTTCGGCGGCTTCCTCGTGCTCACCGGCGCGAAGATGCTGTGGTCCATCCGGAAGGCCGATGGCGGCGAGGCGGAGGGCCCGCCGAAGCTCCTCGGGTGGCTCCGGAAGGTCATCCCCACGACCGAGCGCCTCGACGGCGCGCGCTTCTTCACCCGCGAGACCACGGCCGACGGCCGCGTCCGCCGCGTCGGGACGCCGCTCCTGCTCGCGCTCGTGCTCGTCGAGCTCTCGGACGTCCTCTTCGCGGTCGACTCGATCCCCGCGATCTTCGCCATCACGACGGACCCGTTCATCGTGTTCACGTCGAATATCTTCGCGATCCTCGGCCTCCGCTCGCTCTACTTCCTGCTCGCCGGGCTCGTCGACCGCTTCCGCTACCTGAAGCACGGCCTCGCCGCGCTCCTCGTGGTGGTCGGCGTGAAGATGCTGGTGGCGGACGTCGTGAAGGTGCCGCCGGCGCTCTCGCTCGCCGTCATCGCCGCGATCCTCGGCGCCGCCGTCTGGGCCTCGCTCGCCGCGACGCGACGCGAGCAGGCGCCCGCGGGCTCGCGGGACGCGGCGGCCTGAGCGTCGCTCAGCCCTTGTCGAAGTGGGCGCGGAGCCGCCGCGCCTGCTCGACCTCGCCGAAGCGCTCGAGGTGCGCCGCGTAGGACGCGACCGTGAGATCGAGCTCGAAGCGGTCGCCGAGCTGGGAGAAGCAGGCCATCGCGTCGTCGAAGGAGCGCGTCGCCTGCTCGCTCGTCGAGGACCCGGGGGCCGAGCTCGCCGCGCGCAGGCTCATGATCTCGCCGCGCGTCCGCAGGATCTGCCCCATGACGGGGCGCGAGCCGAGCGCCTCCCCGAGCGTCATCGCGTAGTCGATGCCGGCCATCGCCGCGTCGAGCTCGCCCTGCGCGGCGTAGAGCGCCGCGAGGTTGCGCGCGACGTCGATGGCCGTGCGCTGGTCGCCCGTCTCGCCGGTGACCTCGCGCGCCTCGACGAGCGCCACCGCGGCGCGGTCGAGATCGCCGCGCTCGCGGAAGACCTCGCCGAGGTTGTTCAAGAGCGCCCCGACGAGCTCGCGATCGCCGACGCGCTCGGCCGTCTCGAGGCCGTCCTCCCAGCTCTGCACGGCCTGATCGAGGTCGCGCAGCGCGAAGTGCACGGCGCCGAGCCCCACGCGGCAGGCGGCCTCCCCGGCCTCGTCCTGCGCCTGCTGGCGGAGGGTGAGCGCCTCCTCGAAGAGGCCCTTCGCCTCGTCGAAGCGCCCGCGCTGGAGCTCGATGTTGGCGAGCGTCCCGAGGCTGTCCGCGATGGGGCGCGGCTCGCCGAGGCGGCGCCGCACGTCGAGCGAGCGGCGCGCGTGCTCGAGCGCGTCGTCGTAGCCGCCCGGGGCCCCCTCGAGCCAGACCACCTTCGCGAGCTGATCCATCGCGGCGGCGACGCCGACGCTGCTGTTCGCCTCGCGGTAGAGGCGCTCGGCGTGCGCGAGGCAGGCGCGGGCGCGGCCGTAGTCGCCGAGGGCGAAGTTCGCGCGCCCGAGGTCGATCCACGCGCGGGCGCCGGCCTCCTGGTCGCCCGTGACCAGCGTCGCCTCGAGCATCGCGCCGAAGGCGGCGCGCGCCGTGGCGAAGTCGCCCGTGCGGTGGCAGATCTCCCCGAGCTCGCCGAGGCAGCGCGAGAGGAGCTCGGCGTGGTCGACGTCGATGAGGGAGAGCGCCCGCTCGAGGAGCTGCCGCGCGCGCGCCACGGCGTACCCGTCGCGCGCGACCCGCGCGGCGTCGATGAGGGCGACGGCGGCGTCCGCCGAGCGCCCGCCCTCCTCCCAGTGGTTCGCCACGACCTCGAGCCACGGGCCCGCGTCGCGCGCGCCGTGGCGCACGAGCCACTGCGCCGCGAGGCGGTGGACGCGGGCGCGCTCGGCCGCCGCGAGCTCGCCGTAGAGCGCGTTGCGATCGCGCTCGTGGGCGAAGGCGTACTCGTCGGCGACGCCGGCGAGCGTCGACTCGGGCTGCCGCGCGACGACGCCGTCGCGCCCGAGGGCCTGCAGCACGTCGGCGACGCGTTGCTCGATGGGGGTCTCGACCCAGGGGAGGCCGACCGAGAGCGGGAGCGCGCCCGTCGAGCGCAGCACGCTCGCGACGCCGCTCGGCCAGAAGCTGTAGCCGAAGACGCTCGCGACGGAGAGCACGACGCGCGCCTCGTCCGAGAGCACCCGCAGGCGCTCGCGCGAGGCCTCCTGGATGCTCGCGGCGAGCTCCTCGCGCTTCGGGAGCTTCCCCTTCACGATGTGCCAGCGGGGCTCGTCCGGGACGAGCGCGCCGCGCTGGATGAGGAGGCGCACGTTCTCCTCGGCGAGGCGCGGCACGCCGCGCGAGCGCGCGACGATGTCGTCGACGAGCTGCTCCGGGAGGTCGTCGACGCGCGCGAGCAGCGCGCGCACCTGGCGCTCGATGTCGCGGTCCTCGAGGGGCTCGACGGGGATCCGGAGCGCGTCCACGCCCTCGATCTCGAGGGCGACCGGCTCGCGGCCGACGAGGATGAGCACGAGGGGCGACTCGAGGAGCTCGGAGGCGAGCGCGACGAGGAGCTCGCGCCCGCCGGCGGTCAGGTGCTGCGCGCGGTGGACGACGAGGATGTGCGGGGCGCGCGACAGGTCGGTCCGGAGGAGCGCCGCGAACTGCCGGAGCGCGCTCCGCCGGAACTGCCCGAGATCCCCGGGAGCCGCCTCGCCGCTCGGGCCGGCCGCGCGGATCCCGGCGAGGAAGGCGAGCGCCCGCGCGGTCGCCGACAGCGTCCGGGCCGTCACGTGCGGCTCGATGCCCTCGAGGAGCTTCTCGCGGGCGACCGTCTCGCGATCGCTCGGCGCGATGCCGAAGCGGCGCCGGACGAGCTGGGCGATGAGGGAGCCGCCGTCGTCGTCGCCGCTGGGGCTGCAGGCGAGCGGGATCATGTCGATGCCGCGCTCGACGGGGTCGATGATCGCGAACGCCTCGGCGAGGAGGCGGGTCTTCCCGCTCCCGGGCTCGCCGAGGACCTCGACGACGCGGAGCTTCCCGTCGGTGACGGCGTCGCGGACGGCGTTGTAGAGGCGCTCGAGGATCTCGCGGCGCCCGACGAACGGGGTCTGGACGCCGAAGAGGTAGCGGTCCGCCGAGAGCATGCGCTGGAGGCGGATCTCGTTCGGATCGAGGACGACCGCGCGGTAGCGCGTGCCGGTGCCCACGTCCGGCTCGCCGACGCGACGCAGACGTGGCAACGCCGCGAGACCACCGTCCGGGATGAGGTCGACGTCGGGCACGGGAGACGACATGGCGCCCTCGTTGGTAGCATCCCGCTCGGGTTCCCGCAATTTGACCGCGGTCGGGTGCGCGCGCCGTGGCCCGGCGGCGCCGCGTCAGCTGCGCTTGCGGAGGCCCGGCCCGCGCTTCGGGCGCGGCGCCTCGGGCTCGCCGTCGTCGGCCGGGGGCGGCTCGAGCGCCTCGAGCAGGAGCCGCCGCAGGAGCTCGCGCGCGCCGGCGAGGTTCTTCACGCGGCTCGCGAAGTCGCCGCAGGAGACGCGCACCGTGCCGCGGCTGTCGGCGCGGAGCGGGCGGTAGCTCACGATCCGCTCGAGCTCCTCGGGGGTGAGCCCGTGGGCGCGCCGCACCTCGCAGCGCAGCTCGACGACCGACGGCGTCTTGCGCGCCGCCTCGGCGGCGTCCTCGTCGGGCGCGAGCGCGCGCGTGTACGCCGTCGAGAGGAGGTCGGCCGGGATCGTGAAGCCCCGGCGCACGTTGAGCGGGTCCATGCGCGTGACGATACCGCGCCCGCCGTGAACGGTCGAGCCGCCCTCGGGGCCGCTCATGGCGCGTCCTCCGGGGCGTCGCCGGCGCCCGGCGGGGCGGCGAGCGCGGCGTAGGCGACGCGCGCAGCCTCCTGCTCGGCCTCCTTCTTCGCGCGCCCGTGCCCCTCGAAGCGGTAGTCGGCGACCTGCACGGCGACCGAGAAGCTCGCGTCGTGATCGGGGCCCGACACCTCGAGGAGCGCGTAGGTCGGCGTCACGGCGAGGTGCTGCTGCGCCCACTCCTGGAGGCGGCTCTTCGGATCCTTCACGAGCGCGCCGCGGAGGAGCAGCTCGTCGAGGCGCGGCCCGAGGAGGCGCGCGACGACGTCGACCGCGGCGCCGAAGCCGCCGTCGCAGTAGACGGCGCCGATGAGGGCCTCGAGCACGTCGGAGAGGATGGAGCTGCGCGCGCGCCCGCCCGAGCGCTCCTCGCCGCGCCCCATGCGGATGTGCGGCGCGATGCCGACGCGCGTCGCGACCTGCGCGAGCGTGCGGGCGTTCACGAGCTTCGAGCGGAGCTGCGTCAGGCGCCCCTCGCGCGCCGTCGGCAGGCGCCGGAAGAGGAGCTCGCTCACGGCGAGCTCGAACACGGCGTCGCCGAGGAACTCGAGGCGCTCGTAGTCGCTCGTCGCGGCCCCGCCGGCCACCTCGTTCACGAAGGAGGCGTGCGTCAGGGCGTCGACGAGGAGCGCGCGGTCGGTGAAGGCGTAGCCG
The DNA here is from genome assembly GCA_020632715.1 of Deltaproteobacteria bacterium. Taxonomy (GTDB): domain Bacteria; phylum Myxococcota_A; class UBA9042; order PHBI01; family PHBI01; genus JACKFA01. The sequence goes on along the minus strand of JACKFA010000005.1, from coordinate 31,890 downwards.
AGGACGTCGCCCTCGAGAGAGGGGGCGACCTCGGCGGTCGGGATCGGGTCCACGGGGTGGTCACTCATCGCGCATCGCTTCCCACACCCTCGGGGGGCAGGCAATCATTCGTTCGCGCGCCGCCCCGCGGTTCGACACCGGAGCGGCGATGTCGGCCGGGCGGGGATTGACCCTGCCCCGCCATGGCGGTAGGAAGCGCCGATGCCGTCGACGCACCGCCCCGGAGCAGGAGAAGCCACGCGCTCACGCGGCGGGCGGCGCGCCGTGCTCATCGTGTGGGCCATCGTCGCGGTCTGGCTCGTCGGCGCGATCGTCGTGGGCGTCCTGCGCGGCGTCATCACGGGCGACGTGCCGCCGCCCGAAACGCCGACAGCGTCGACGTCAGCGCCTCCCGCGCCGCCTCCGGCCCCACCAGGAGGGTGAGGCGCCGGGCCGTCGGGCCCGTGTCCTCGAAGCGGAGCCAGAACGTCGCGACGTCGCCGATCGCCCTCGCGCGCTCGGGCCACTCGACGACCACGATCGCGCCCTCGTCGAGGAGATCGTCGAAGCCGATCCCGGCGAGCTCGTCGTCGCCCTCGAGCCGGTAGAGGTCGAGGTGCGCGACCGGGGCCCTACCGCCGCGGTAGACGTTGACGAGGGCGTAGCTCGGGCTCGCGACGTGCTCCTCGGGCGGGACGCCCAGCGCGCGCGCGAGGGCCGCGGAGAAGAGGGTCTTCCCGACGCCGAGGGTGCCCTCGAGGGCGACGACGTCGCCCGGCTCGAGGACGGCGGCGAGGGCCTCGGCGACGCGCCGCGTGTCGTCCTCGCAGGTCGACTCGAGGGCGAAGACCCCGGCCGCGTCGGCGTCGTCGAGCTCCACGCGCGCGCCCTCCGGGCTACTCGAAGCGGACCTCGACGATCTCGACCTTGCGGCGGCCGCCGGGGGTCGCGACGACGACCTCGTCGCCCTCGTCCTTCCCGATGAGCGCTTGGGCGATCGGCGACTTGTAGCTGATGGAGCCGGACTTCAGGTCCGCCTCGTCCTCGCCGACGATGCGGTAGGTGGACTCGTCGTCGGTGTCGAGGTCGAGGATGGTGACGGTCGCGCCGAAGACGACGCGGGTGCCGGTCTGGCTCGACACGTCGATGACCTGGGCGCGGCCCATCTTGTCCTCGAGCGCGCGGAGCTCGCCGTCGAGGAAGCCCTGCCGCTCCTTCGCGGCGTGGTACTCGGCGTTCTCGCGGAGGTCGCCGTGGGCGCGCGCGACCTCGATGTCGCGCACGTTCTGAGGCCGGTCGACCTCCTTGATCTGCTTGACGCGGGCGCGGATCTTCTCGAGGCCGGCGCGCGTGACGACGTAGGGCTCCATGTCTTCTCTCCCTCCCACGGTGCCGCGCCCGGGCTGGGCAGCACGGCGGCTTCTGAACAACGAGAGGCCCGCGATCTCGGCGGGCCCGCTCCTGATGGCCGGCTCGGGGGGCGGCGACGGCGGCGCCCCCGCGCCCTGTTCGCGGCGCGCCGGAGGCCCTGCCGCGTGCGCGCGCTCAGCCGGCGCGCTCGACCTTGCCCGCCGGACCGATCTTGTAGTTCGGCGGGATGACGCCGGCCTCTTCGAGGGCGGCGCGGTAGCTCTCGACGGACCACTCGAGCTCGATGAGCTGCTCGAACACGACGCCCTTGATGCGCGGGCTCTCCCCGGTGTCGAGGATGCGCTCGGCGATCACCGGCAGCGCGTCCTTCTCACCATAGGTGAGGATCGCGTCGACGGCCATGATGCGGACGTCGTCGTTCGGGTCGTGGCAGAGCGCCTTCAGGCGCTCGAGCGTGCGCGGGTGCTGGAAGTCGCGCATGTTCGAGACGAGCTGCACCTTGACCTCGTTGATGCGCCCCTCGACGGTCTCGGCGCGATCGAGCGCGCGGAGCAGGAGCTCCACGGCGCGATCGATGCCGACGATCTCCTTCACGGCGCGGAGCGGCCAGTAGACCCCGTCCTGCGTCGAGACGAAGTCCTCGATGGCGGGGACCGCGCGCTCGCCGGCGGCGACGAGGTAGTCGAAGGCCTGGCGCTTCTCCTCCTCGTCGGCGATGCCGCCCTCGGTGCGGAAGGTGAAGCGCTTGAGGAGCGTCTTCAGGGCCTCGTCGCTGCCGATGTCGGCGAGCTGTTGCATGGCGCGGAGCCGCTCGAAGGACTGGCCCCACTTGTTGGTGACCTTCTTCTCGAGGCGCTCGATCTTGCCGCCGCCGCCCTTTCCGAAACCAAAGAGTCCCATGAATCCGCCTCTCCCACGCTCGCGGGGGGCACGGGTATACCCGAAAGGGGGCGCGTGCACCACACGTTACGTGCCCCCGCGCCGGGCGCGCCGCGCGCTCGCGGAGCTTCCCGGCTCGCGGGAACGCTGGTAGAGAGGGGCTCTCGCCGCGGCGCGGATCCGCTGAGGATCCGCCCGCACGGAAGAAGGAGCAGCGCGTTGGCCACCCAGATCATCCTCGCGTCGGCGTCGCCGCGCCGGAAGGAGCTCCTCGAGCGCCTCGGGTTCACGGTGAAGGTCATCCCGTCGAACATCGACGAGGTGCGGCTCGACAGCGAGAGCGCCGAGAACTTCGTGAAGCGGCTCGCGCGCTCGAAGTGCCTGACGGTGGTCGATCGCCTCCAGCAGACGATGTACCCGTCGGAGACCGAGGCGGGGGCGAGGCGCTACCCGGCGGCGGCCGTGCCGGGCGCGGTGACGTCGGTGCGCGGCGGCGAGACGCGCTGGGTCATCGGGGCGGACACGGTGGTCGTGCTCGGCGAGCGGATCCTCGGCAAGCCCAAGGACACGGCCGAGGCGAGCGAGATGCTCCACCGCCTGTCGGGGAGCGTGCACCGGGTCATCACCGGGTTCTGCATCCACGATCTCAAGAAGGACAAGGAGGGCGTGCAGGCGGTCTCCACCGAGGTGAAGTTCAAGCGCCTCCTCCCGAGCGAGATCGAGAAGTACATCGCGGTCGGCGAGTCGATGGACAAGGCCGGCGCGTACGCCGTGCAGGGCGTCGGCGCCTACCTCATCGACAGCATCGTGGGCTCCTATACCAACGTCGTCGGGCTCCCCCTCTGCCAGACCGTCGAGATGATGGAGGAGATGGGCGCGCACGACATCCTGCCTTATTGAGCGGGACCGGATGAGGGGCAGCTCGTGGGAGCACACCGAACGAGACCACGGAGACACGGAGACACGGAGGAGCACGGAGGGGGCCTGATGATGGTCCTCTCCCTGTCGCTCCCTCCGTGCCTCCGTGCCTCCGTGGTCGCCCCCCCGCGCGCACCGCGAGCGTGTGCCGCGGGCCGCAGAGGCACCCCGTGCTGAGCGACGACCTCGCCGCGCGCGTCCGGGCGAACCTCGCGCGCATCGAGGCGCGCGTCGCCGAGGCCTGCCGCGCCGCCGGGCGGGCGCGCGACGAGGTGCTCCTCCTCGCCGTGTCGAAGGAGCAGCCGCTCGAGTCCTTGTGTGCACTGCACGATGCGGGCGTGCGCGACTTCGGTGAGAACAGGGTCCAAGCCTATGTGCAGCGCACCATGGACCTCGCCGCGCGCGCCGACATCCGCTGGCACCTCATCGGCCCCGTGCAGACGAACAAGGCCCGCTTCCTCGCCGAGCACCGCCCGGCGCTCCTCCACACCGTCGACCGCGACGCGCTCGTCGCCGCGCTCGAGAAGCGCCTCGACGCGGGCGACCCGCCCCTCCCCTGCCTCCTCGAGCTCAACGTCGACCGCGAGCCGCAGAAGGCCGGCGTCCTCCCCGAGGGGCTCGACGCCCTCGCCGATCGCGTCGCGGCGTCGCCTCGACTCGCGCTCCGCGGCGTCATGGCGATCCCGGCGCAGGGAGAGCGCGACGCCGTACGCGCCGCCTTCGACCGCGTGCGGCAGGCCGCGGAGACCGTGCGCGACCGCGTGAGCGGCGGCCCGCCCGTCCTCTCGATGGGCATGTCCGGCGACTTCGAGGACGCCATCGCCTGCGGCAGCACCCTCGTCCGCGTGGGCACCGCGCTCTTCGGCCCGCGCGGGCAGCGCTGCTAGCTCCCTCCCCGTCGCTCCTCGCGGTTGACGGCGCGACGGGACAATGGGATCCAATGGCGTCGCCCGGGCCCCGTCACGTCTCGTGCCCGCGGCCGGCTGACCCTGACGACAGGGGGTGTCCGTTGGTGAAGAACCCGAGCTCGTACGTCCCGCCGCGCGTCCCGACCGTGGACGAGGTGGGCGTGAAGGAGCGCGCGGCCGAGTTCGCATCGCGCAGCATCAAGAAGGCCGCCAAGGTCGAGGGGCTGAAGCTCGTCGTCCGCATGATGGACCTCACGACCCTCGAGGGCAGCGACACCCCCGGGAAGGTGCTGCAGCTCTGCCAGAAGGCGCGTCACCCCATCCACGGCTTCGACGACGTGCCGCCCGTCGCGGCCGTCTGCGTCTACCCGCCGCTCGTGAAGCCGGCGAAGGCCGCGCTCGAGGGCACCGACATCAAGGTCGCCGCGGTCGCGACCTACTTCCCGAGCGGCCAGGCCGACCTCGCCGACCGCCTCGACGAGGTGCGCCGCACGGTCGCCGACGGGGCCGACGAGATCGACATGGTCATCAGCCGCGGCGACTTCCTCGCCGGCCACTACGGCAAGATCTTCGACGAGGTCGCGGCCACCGCCGAGGCGTGCAAGCCCGCGCACCTGAAGGTGATCCTCGAGGTCGGCGAGCTCCAGACCTTCGACAAGGTCCGCCTCGCGAGCCAGATCGCCATCGACGCCGGCGCGGACTTCATCAAGACCTCGACCGGCAAGATCCCGTCGGCCGCGAGCGTGCCGGTGACGCTCGTCATGCTCGAGACGATCCGCGACCACTTCCTCAAGACCGGCAAGATGGTCGGCATGAAGCCGGCCGGCGGCATCCGCGAGGCCAAGGACGCGCTCCGCTACCTCGTCATGGTCAAGGAGACGCTCGGCGACGCCTGGCTCTCCCCCGACTGGTTCCGCTTCGGCGCCTCGTCGCTCCTGAACGACGTGCTCATGCAGATCGTGAAGGAGAAGACGGGCCGCTACCAATCCCACCGCTACTTCAGCGTGAGCTGAGGGGGGCCCGAACGATGTCCGCTCAACCCGAGCTCCGTGTCGAGAGGGAGGGGCAGCCGAAGAAGGCCGTCGACCTCCTCTTCGGCGACCTCTGGGGCTACGCCCCCGCGCCCGAGTCCACCGGCCCCGTGCGCTTCGAGAAGCGCTACGGCCACTTCATCGACGGCGAGTTCGTCGCCGGCGACAAGTGGTTCGCCTCGGTCAACCCGGCGACCGAGGAGCCGCTCGTCGAGGTCGCCGAGGCCGACGAGGCCATGGTGGACCGCGCGGTCCAGTCGTCGCGCAAGGCGTACGACAAGTACTGGAAGAAGATGAAGGGCAGCGAGCGGGCGAAGTACATCTTCCGCATCGCCCGCATGATCCAGGAGCGCGCGCGCGAGCTCGCGATCCTCGAGTCGATGGACGGCGGCAAGCCCATCAAGGAGTCGCGCGACATCGACGTGCCGCTCGCGGCCGCGCACTTCTTCTACTACGCCGGCTGGGCCGACAAGCTCGAGTACGCCTTCCCGGGCGGGAAGCCCCAGCCCATCGGGGTCGCGGGGCAGATCATCCCGTGGAATTTCCCGCTCCTGATGGCCGCGTGGAAGCTCGCGCCGGCGCTCGCCGCGGGGAACTGCTGCGTGCTGAAGCCGGCCGAGACGACGCCGCTCACGGCGATGAAGCTCGCCGAGATCCTCCAGGAGGCGGATCTCCCGCCCGGCGTCGTGAACATCGTGAACGGCTTCGGGAGGACGGGCGCTGCCATCGTGAACCACGCGGACGTCGACAAGATCGCGTTCACGGGGTCGACGGACGTCGGCAAGATCATCCAGCGCGCGCTCGCGGGGACCAAGAAGCGGCTCACGCTCGAGCTCGGCGGCAAGGGCGCGAACATCATCTTCGAGGACGCCCCCATCGACCAGGCCGTCGAGGGCATCATCGACGGGATCTTCTTCAACCAGGGGCACGTCTGCTGCGCGGGCTCGCGCCTCCTCGTCGAGGAGAGCGTCGCCGAGACGGTCATCCGGAAGCTCGGGCACCGGATCCAGACCCTCCGCGTCGGCGATCCGCTCGACAAGAACACGGACGTCGGCGCCATCAACTCGAAGCCGCAGCTCGAGAAGATCCAGGAGCTCGTGGACTCGGGCGTCGACCAGGGCGCGCAGAAGCACCAGAGCCGCTGCGACCTGCCCGCGAAGGGCTACTTCTTCCGGCCGACCTTCTTCACGGACGTGTCGCCGTCGCACCGCATCGCCCAGGAGGAGATCTTCGGGCCGGTGCTCTCGGTGATGACCTTCCGGACGCCCGAGGAGGCCATCGAGCGCGCGAACAACACGCCGTACGGCCTGTCCGCGGGGATCTGGAGCGACAAGGGCTCGAAGCTCTTCAAGATCGCCGGCGCCATGCAGGCGGGCGTCATCTGGGGGAACACGTTCAACAAGTTCGACCCCACGAGCCCGTTCGGCGGCTACAAGGAGAGCGGGTTCGGCCGCGAGGGCGGCCGCCACGGGCTCCTCCCGTACCTGGAGATCGGCTGATGGCGACGGCTCCGACCCGCGTCCCGGTCAAGAAGACCTACAAGCTCTACATCGGCGGCGCGTTCCCGCGCTCCGAGGGGGGGCACTACCTCGTCGTGAAGGACCACAAGGGGGCGTTCGTGGCGAACGTGTGCCGAGCCACGAGGAAGGACTTCCGTGGGGCCATGGTCGCCGCGCGCAAGGCGCAGGCGCCGTGGGCCGCGCGGTCGGCGTTCAACCGCGGGCAGATCCTCTACCGCATGGCCGAGATGCTCGAGGGGCGCGCCGCGGTGTTCGAGCGGCTGCTCGCGGAGCTCCACGGCTACAGCGCGAGCGAGGCGCAGGCCGAGGTCGGCGCGGCGGTGGACCGGCTGGTCTATTACGCGGGCTGGTGCGACAAGGTCACGCAGGTCTTCGGGAACACGAACCCGGTGGCGTCGCAGCACTTCAACTTCTCGTTCATCGAGCCGACCGGGGTCGTCGCGGCGGTCGCGCCGAAGACGGCGCCGCTGCTCGGGCTCGTGTCGGTGATGGCGCCGCTCATCAGCATCGGGAACGCGGCCATCGTGATGGTCACGCCCGACAACGCCGTCGTCGCCATCGAGCTCGCCGAGGCGCTCGCCACGAGCGACCTGCCGGGGGGCGTCGTGAACCTGCTGACGGCGCTCTGGGAGGACGTCGGGAGCTACGTCTCCGGGCACATGGACCTCGACGCGTTCTTCGGGGTCGGCCTCTCGAGCGAGGAGCAGAAGGCGATCCAGGTGTCGGCGGCCGAGAGCGTCAAGCGGACGAAGTTCGTCGACGACGCGTCGCCGGCCGAGTGGCGGCAGGAGAGCCGCCAGAGCCCGTACTGGATCCTGCCGTTCACCGAGACGAAGACGGCCTGGCACCCGATGGGGAGCTGAGGCCGTCCCTTGGCGCACGTGCACTCGATCGTCGACATCATCACCCGCAAGCGCGACGGCGGCCGCCTCGAGGAGGCGGAGATCCGCTGGGTGATCGACCGCTACAGCCGCGGCGACCTGCCTGAGGAGCAGATGGCCGCGCTCGCGATGGCCATCTTCTTCCGCGGGCTCGACGACGCCGAGACGGGGGCGCTCGTCGACGCGATGCTGCGCTCGGGGAGCGTGCTCGACCTGGCGGCGCTCGGGCCCGGGCGGGTCGACAAGCACTCGACGGGCGGGGTCGGCGACAAGATCTCGCTCCCGCTCGCGCCGGCGGCGGCCGCGTGCGGGTGCGTCGTGCCGATGGTGTCGGGGCGCGGGCTCGGGCACACGGGCGGGACGATCGACAAGCTCGAGGCCATCGGCGGCTTCTCGGCCGACGTGGACACGGCGCGCCTCGTCGAGATCCTCGGCGACGTCGGGTGCGCCATCGTCGGGCAGACCGCCGACATCGCGCCGGCGGACAAGCGGCTCTACGCGCTGCGCGACGTGACGGCGACGGTGCCGTCGCTGCCGCTCATCGTCGCGAGCATCATGTCGAAGAAGCTCGCCGAGGGCATCGAGGGGCTCGTGCTCGACGTGAAGGTCGGGCGCGGCGCGTTCATGAAGACGCTCGCCGAGGGGCGCGCGCTCGCCCGCGCGATGGTGGGCGTCGGCGAGGCGATGGGGGTGCGGGTCATCGCGTACCTGACGCGCATGGACGCGCCCATCGGCCGCATGGTCGGGAACGCCTGCGAGGTCGACGAGGCGCTCGAGGTGCTGCGTGGCGGCGGGCCCGAGGACACGCGGGAGCTGGTCGTGACGCTCGGCGGGGCGATGGTCGAGATCGCGGCCGGGGTCACGCGCGCGGAGGGCGAGCGGCGCGTGGCGGCGGCGCTCGACGACGGGTCGGCGCTCGCGCGCTTCGAGCGGATGGTGGCGGCGCAGGGCGGCGACCTCACGCGCGTCGGGCGGGCGGCCGAGGGGGCGTCGACGCTGGTGCTCGCGGAGCGGAGCGGCTTCGTGGCGGCCATCGACGCGCTCGAGGTGGCGCTCACGTGCGTCGCGATGGGGGCCGGCCGCGAGCGGCAGGGCGACGTCATCGACCCCGCGGTGGGCGTGCGGATCGAGGCGCGGGTCGGGGAGCGCGTGGAGGCCGGCGAAGCGCTCGCGCGGGTGTACCACGGCGAGCGCGGCGCGCCCTCGGCTGACGCGATCGCGCGGCTACGCGCGGCGTTCACCCTCGGAGACGCGGCACCGGACGCAGTCCCCATCGTGATCGAGCGCCTCGGGTGACGGCGGGGGCCCGCCCCCGATTTTGAACCGCGCGTGATGTCGCATACCGTGAATGCGATGCATGTCGCCGATGGATACCTGAGCGCTGGGCGGTATCGCGACGTGCCGCTTCGGTGGCATTGGTCGCTGCCGGTCGCGCTCGTGGGCTTGAACGGGCTCGCGTTCCGGCCCGTCGCGTGGCTCGCGACGCTCGCGCTCGTGCTGCTCCACGAGGCGGCGCACGCGGCGGTCGGGCGCCAGGAGGGGCTCTTCGTCGTCGGGGTCGATCTCAAGGGGCTCGGTGGCGAGCCGCGCTTCGTCGGCGAGGCGCCGCTGACGGGCCGTGTCCGGGTCGCGTGGGCGGGGGTGCTCGCGCAGGCGATGGCGCTCCTCGTCGTGCTCGGGATCGTCGCGGTCCTGGGCGAGCCGACCGACGAGGGCTCCGTCTGGGCCGAGCTCGTCGACGTCTACACGCGCACGAACCTGTGGATGATGGGCCTCTCGCTGCTGCCGCTGCGCGGCTTCGACGGCGAGATCGCCTGGCTCGTGATCCCGCGCTATCGGGCGTGGTGGACGGCGCGGCGCGCGTTCGTGCGCACCTTCAGGATCCACGTCGTCGAGCGGCACGAGCCGCCGACGGCGCGCGAGCGCGTGCGGATCCTCCGCGACATCGACGACCAGATCCAGGCCGTCGCGGACGCGCACAACAGCCGCGCGATGAAGGGCCCGCCGGAGCGCGACACGAGCGAGTGACGCTCGCGCTCGGACGCGGTACGACGGACGCGCGTGGGACGCGAGGAGGCGAGATGGGCGCGCGGGAGCGACTGCGGGAGCACTTTCGCGAGCAGCTCGCGACCACCGAGCTCGAGGACGTCTCGAGCGCCGACGGGGCGCTCCGGGTCCTGAAGCTGCGGCGGCCGGGCCACGGGGGCGTCGGCGGGGTCGACGTCGCCGTCATCGGCGCCGGGTTCAAGCGCACCGCGATCACGTCCGACCTCGGCCTCGGCGTGAACGGCCTCCTCTCAGCCCGCGGCGTGGGGCTCGAGGAGCTCGTCGCCGCCGCGTCCACGCCAGCCGTCGTGGGCTGGTTCCTCGCGCGCCTCCCGCACGTCGAGGCCGCCCGCGAGATGCTCGACGTGCTCATCGTGCGGCGGGCGCGCGCGGACGACCTCGACGCGGCCGAGCGGCTGCGCGACCTCCGCGACGGGCTCGACGAGGGTGACTGGGACGCGCGCTACTTCATGCGCAGCCTCGCGGACGCCGGCGCCCACGAGCCCGACCTCGAGGGCCTCGGCTACGACGCGCGCGACGCGGCGCTGCTCGAGGCGATCGTCGAGCGGCTCGCGGCGCTCGTCACGCGGTAGCCTCAGCCCGCCTCGTAGAGCGCGTAGTGGCTCTCGCTCATCCCCATGCGGCGGTACGTCGCCATCGCGCCGACGTTGTCGCGGTGCACATAAAGCCGCACCCCGACGACGTTGCCGGCCGCCTCAGACAAGCGAATGACCTCGTTGTGCAGCGCAGCATAGACGCCGCGCCGCCGGGCGTCTCCGATGACATACACCGACTGGATCCAGAAGAAGACACCGTCGCGCCAGTCGCTCCACTCGGTCGTGACCATGAGCTGGCCCAGGCGCTGCCCGGCGTCGTCCTCGGCGACGAGGTAGAACCCCTTCGCCGGGTCGGCGAGGCAGGCCGCGACGCCGCGGCGCACGACCGCCTCGTCGAGCGCGAGCCCCTCGGACTCGCGCGCGAGCGCCACGTTGCCGGCGACGAGGAAGGCGTGGTCGCCCTCCCCGGCCCGGCGCACGGACACCGTCACGGCCACGGCCGGCGCGCCTACTCGCCGCCGCCGGCGCCCGCCCCCGCGGAGCCGCCGACGTTGCCGTAGCACTGCTGGTAGCTCGGGTTGCAGGTCGGCTCACCGGACGCCTGCAGCACGCAGGTCTCCTGGCCGATGACGTCCTCCGGGTCGTAGCACTGCGCGAGCGCGCAGTACTCGTAGTCGAGGTAGTACTTCACGGCGTCGGCGGTCGAGCCGCTCATGCAGGCGCGCTCGCAGACGACGTCGCCCTCGAAGCAGTCGTTGTTGATGCAGGTCGCGACGTTCACGCAGTTCCCGGCGCCGAAGCTCCCCGCGCGGCACGTCGCGAGCTCGCCCAGGCACTGGCGCTGGCACTCGTACGACGCGCGCAGCGCCGTCTTCGAGGAGTCCGTCGGCGGGCAGCTGTGCGACGCGATGCAGCCCATGAGCCCGTCGTAGGCCGCCTGCTCCGCCCCGTCCTTGGCGCCCGCGCGGCAATCGGCGAGGCACCCCGAGAGCTGGTCCGACGGGAGCGCGAGGCACGCCTGCGCGCAGTCGATCATCTTCGGGCAGAGGCCCGCCGCCGGATCGGTCACGACCGTGTCCGCCGGCGTCGTGTCCTGCGGCGTCGCCGTGTCCTGCGCGACGGTGGCCGTGTCCGCGACGGCCGTGTCGGCGACCGCCGTGTCCGCGACGGCCGTGTCGGCGACCGCCGTGTCCGCGACGGCCGTGTCGTTCGGGGTCGCGGTGTCGGTCGTCGAGGAGCCGCCGTCGTCGCCGCACGCGCCGAGCGCGAGGGCCAGAAACGAGGTCGCGAGCGCCGCGCGCGTGAAGAGCGAGCCGGTCCGGGTCATGGGATCTGCCTCCGCGGTTCGATGTCGGGGACGAACGCGGAGGCTAGATGCGGCGCGAACCCGTGTCAACGGCCAGCGAGGCCGCCGCCGCGGCGCGCGTTCATTGACTTGTCGCGCGTGGGCTCCCTATACACCGGTCCCCAGCCGCTCCACGACGAGGACGCCCGATGACGGCCAGCCGCCACCCCTACGCCCACTTCGTCCACAAGGTCGCGAAGCCCGCGCGCTACCTCGGCGCCGAGTACCTGTCGCAGCGGAAGGACTGGGACACCGTCGACATCACGGTCTGCATGGCGTTCCCCGACCTCTACGACGTCGGGATGAGCCACCTCGGCACGCGCATCATCTACGACCTCCTGAACAAGGACCCGCGCGTCGCCTGCGAGCGCGCGTTCTCGCCCTGGGTCGACATGGAGGCGGAGCTGCGCGCGCGCGGGCTCCCGCTGCTCTCGCTCGAGTCGGCGCGGTCGCTCGCGGACTTCGACGTCGTCGGGATCTCGCTCCAGTACGAGATGACCTACACGAACGCGCTGAACCTGCTCGACCTCTGCGGGATCCCGCTACGGACGGCCGACCGCGACGCCTCGCACCCGGTCGTCCTCGCCGGGGGGCCGGCCGCGACCCACGCCGAGCCGATGGCGCCGTTCATCGACGCCTTCCTCGTGGGCGACGCCGAGGAGCTCTTCCCGCGCGCGCTCCACGCGCTCGCCGACTGGAAGCGGGCCGCCGTCCCGCGGGGCGAGCAGCTCGCGCGCCTCGCGGCGATGGGCGGCTTCTACGTGCCGTCGCTCTACGACGTCGTGCGGGACGAGCGGAGCGACCTCCTCGTCGTCGACCCGGAGACGGCGCGCGGGCCCTACCCCGTCAAGCGCGCGGTCGTGGCCGACATCAACCGCTACCCGTTCCCGACGGGGGCGCCGGTCGCCGCGACGCAGGCCATCTTCGACCGCGCGTCCATCGAGATCGCGCGCGGCTGCACGGAGGGCTGCCGCTTCTGCCAGGCCGGGATGATCTACCGCCCGGTGCGCGAGCGCGACCCCGAGGCCGTCGTGGACGCGGTGATCGCCTCGCTCGACCGCGGCGGCTACGACGAGGCCTCGCTCACGAGCCTGTCGACCGCCGACTACTCGTGCGTGAGCCCGCTCATCAAGCGCGTCATGGAGAAGCTCCGCGCGCGCCGCACGAGCCTCACGGTGAGCTCGCTCCGCGCGTACGGGCTCGACGAGGACCTCCTCGACGAGATCTCGAGCGTGAAGGCGACGGGGCTCACGTTCGCGCCCGAGGCGGGCACCCAGCGCATGCGCGACGTCGTGAACAAGAACATCAGCGAAGAGGACATCATGACGACGGCCGAGCGCGTGTTCGCGCGCGGTTGGTCGAAGATGAAGTTCTACTTCATGATCGGCCTCCCGACGGAGACCGACGAGGACGTGGCGGGCATCGTCCACACGGCCGCGAAGGCGCGCGACATCGGGCTCCGCTACCACAACCGGTCGCGGCTGCGCGTGACCGCGAGCGCGTCGAGCCACGTGCCGAAGCCGCACACGCCGTTCCAGTGGGCGGCGATGGACTCGCTCGAGGAGATCGCGCGGAAGCAGAAGCTCCTCTTCGAGCTCGGGCGCGAGCGGAACATCTCGCTCAAGTGGCACGACTCGCGCGTGAGCTTCGTCGAGGGGGTGCTCGCCCGCGGGGATCGCGAGCTCGCGGACCTCGTGGAGCTCGCGTTCCGGAAGGGCGCGCGCATGGACAGCTGGGACGACGTGCTCCGCTTCGAGGCGTGGACCGAGGCGATGACGGAGCTCGGCGTGGACGCGCAGCGCTACCTCGGGACGATCCCGGTCGACGGGCGGCTCCCGTGGGACCACATCGACGTCGGGCTCGAGCCGGGCTTCTTGAAGCAGGAGTGGAAGCGGGCGACGAAGAACCGCCTGTCGCCCCCCTGCGGGAAGCCGAAGGGCGCGCAGGTGCACCACACCAACGTACAGGACGCCGAGGCCGACCAGCGGAAGCTCATCTGCTACCACTGCGGCATCGCGTGCGACATGACGCAGATGCGCGAGGAGCGGGTCGACTTCCTGACGAAGCTCGGCGCGATGGCGCCGCGCGACCGCGACGCCGAGGGGGAGGACGCGTTCGTGCCGGCCTACCGGCAGATCCGGAAGAACCGGAAGAACCAGAACCTGCCGCCGATCCGGCCGTCGCAGGGGCAGGCGCACCACTACCGGCTCCAGTACACGAAGCTCGGGGCGGTCGCGATGACGAGCCACCTCGACCTCGCGCGCGTGCTGCCGCGGATCCTCCGGCGCGCGGGGCTCACCCCCGTGATGAGCCGTGGGTTCTCGCCGGCGCCGCAGATGTCGTTCGGGCCGGCGCTGACGCTCGGGGTGCACGCGCTCGCCGAGCTCGTGGACGTGCAGCTCACCGACGACCTCGCGCCGGACGCGCTCCTCGCGCGGTTGAACGCCGTGAGCGACGAGGGGCTCGTGTTCCGGGCGGCGGCGCGGCTCCGCGGGAAGGTGCACGCGCCGTCGCGGGTCGCGAAGCTCGCGGAGTACGTGGTGCGGGCGGACACGCTCGACGACGGGCGCGTGCGCGAGGCGGTGGCGCGGCTCCTGTCGGGGGAGCGCGTGCCGATGACGGTCGCGCGGAAGGACAGCGCGCGGGAGATCGACGTGACCGACGGGCTCGTGTCGGCGGTCTGCGACCGGCCGACGGCGACGGAGCGGGCGCTGCTCGGGCTCCCGGCGGACGGGGCGCTCCTGCGGTGGCGGGTCGATCTGAACCTCGGGCCGCACGTGCGGCCGACGGAGCTCGCGGCGGCGCTCTTCGGGAGCGACGTGGACGAGCTGCCGGGGTTCCTCGCGGCGCGGACGGCGCTCGATGGGCACGGCAAGGGGGCGGTGCCGGACCTCCTGTCGGAGGCGGCGACGCGCGGGCCGGAGCCGGTCGCGGTTGACCCGGGCGGGTCGGCCGGCGTAACCACGAGCGGGTCGCCAGCGTAGTCCGAGGGGCCGCGGGGCGAGACGAACGAGGGGACCCGCGCTCGGGTCCGCGCGACGAGGGAGGCCTGAGATGACGTTCCTGCGATGGATCCCGACGCTGCTCCTGCCGGTGATGCTGGCGGCGGGCGGCTGCGCCTCGACGGGGGGCGCGACGGGCGGGGGTGGTGACGCGGGCGCGGAGGCGTCGGCGCCGCCGTTCCGGGCGACCGACATCGACGGCAAGTCCTTCGATCTGGCCGACCACCTCGGGAAGGACGTGGTCGTCATCTCCTTCTGGGCGACCTATTGCGAGCCGTGCAAGGCGGAGATGCCGGTGCTGCAGCGCTGGGTCGACAGCTACGGCGCGCGCGGGCTCTCCGTGGTGTCGGTGTCGCTCGACACGGCGGACACGGTGTCGGGGGTGAAGCCCTACATCAAGAAGCAGGGCTACACGTTCACGGTGGTGGTCGACGAGGACGACGCCATCTCGCAGGCGTACAACCCGAGCAAGGCGGCGCCGTTCATGCTGATCGTCGGGCGCGACGGGCACGTGGTGCAGCGGGTGGAGGGCTTCCGGCCGTCGGAGTCGGACGACCTCGAGAAGCGGATCCAGACGCTCCTATGAGCGCGGGGCGGCTCGCGCTCGCGGGAGCGCTCGGCGCGTGCGCGCTCGCGGCCGGGGTCGTCGCGGCGCCAGGGGCCGCGCGGGCGCTCGACTTCAAGCTCGGGGACACGCCGGTCTACCTCGACCTCACGGAGAGCCTGATCCTCGACTGGAACTCCTTCCTCGACGACCCGCAGATCGTGGCGGACGCCGACAAGGAGAACATCGTCGACCTCCGGAACCGGCTGAACGTGCGGCTCCGGGCGGACTGGCTCACGTTCGGGATGCGGCTCGACGTGGCGTGGTTCCCGAACCCGCCGGCGAACCCGGGGCAGGCGTCGCAGTACCGGGACGACGTGCGGCCGGAGGAGCTCTTCCTGACGGCGCGGCTCGGGGATCTGACGCTGACGCTCGGCGACGACTACCTGAGCTTCGGGCGCGGGCTCGCGCTGTCGCTCAGGAAGTTCGACGAGCTCGGGTTCGCGACGAGCCTGCGCGGGGTGCACGCGCAGTGGCGCGGCGACTGGCTGAAGGCGCGGGTGTCGGCGGGGCTCACGAACGTGGTGAACGTGGACACGGTGGAGCAGAAGCTCGTGCCGGATCCGAACGATCTCATCGTGGCGGCGCGGGTGGAGGCGACGCCGTTCGAGGGGCTCGGCGTGGGCGTGCACGCGGTGGACGTGGAGCGTCGTCACAGCGACGCGCGCGACGCGATCGCGGGGACTCTCACCGGGGACGACGACACGGGGCCCATCAACTCGACGCGCTTTCTGCGGTCGACGGTGGTGGGCGGGAACGTGGAGCTGCCGTCGCTCGCGGGCGGGAAGCTGTCGATCTACGCCGAGACGGACTGGCTCTTCGGGAGCGAGGAGCGGGTGACGGCGAGCGGGAACAAGGCGCAGGACACGGACGGGTTCGCGCTCTACGGGCAGGTGCAGGCGTTCCTCGAGCCGCTGACGATCCTCGCGGAGTTCAAGCATTACGTGCGGTTCGAGCTCGAGTCGACGCTGCACCCGGACACGGCGTCGGTGCAGGGGATAACGCAGCAGTTCAGCTACATCGTGCCGCCGACGCTCGAGCGGATCGACCAGCGCATAGCCCAGAACAGCGACGTCACGGGCGGGCACCTGCGCGTCGACTACGCGGTGCCGGGGACCGGCGACAGCTTCTTCCTGTCGGGGGCGTTCTTCGTGGACGCGCCGGCGGCGAACGACACGACGCTGCACGTGTACGGCGGCTTCGAGCACACGGGAGAGCGGGGGAACCGCCTCTTGATGCAGGCGGGGTACCGGCGCGAGGAGGCGCCGGACGACGACCTCATCCGGCTCCGGATGATCCACTTCGATCTCGACGTGTTCCAGGTGCTGAACGAGTGGGCGGACCTCCAGCTCCACTGGAGCCACGAGTTCCGCGACACGAACATCGGGGCGCCGTCGCTGCAGGACACGTACATCGAGGGGACGAGCTACGTGTCGCTGAACCTCCCGCCGCGCTGGTCGCTCACGGCGCAGGTCGAGTACCGGACCGACGTGACGACGGACGACCCGCTCTTCCTCGGCGGGTTCGTGCAGTACTTCTTCACGCCGGCGAGCTTCGTGCGCGTGTTCGCGGGGCGCTCGAAGGGCGGCCTCAAGTGCTCGGGCGGCGTGTGCCGGATCTTCCCGAACTTCGAGGGCGTGCGGCTCGAGACGACGCTCCGGTTCTGACGCGAGGGGGCGCGCATGAAGCTCGAGCCCGGGCTCTACGAGCAGCTCGTCACCCGTGAGCTCGCGGACCTGCTCGCGGCGCGCGACGCGGATCTCGCGAGCGTCCGGGACGCGCTCGGGACCGAGTCCGCGCCCGAGCTCCTCGCGCGGCACGTCGCGGACGCGGCGCGGCGCGTGCTCGACGGGATCACGGGGAAGGACGCGACCGAGCGCCAGGTCGCGCTCGTCAACGAGGTGCTGACGGCGCTGTCGTCGAGCTCGCCGGCCGACGTCTCGCGGTCGGACGACGTGATGCCCGAGCTCCTCCTCGCCATCGCCTCCCGCCGCGAGGGGCTCGGCGCGAGGAGCCTCCCGCGCCCAGGGATCCCGCTCCGCCACAGCGAGCTCATCGTCAACGGCCCGCGCGACCGGCGCGTGGGGCTCGAGATCGCGCGCGAGCTCGCGTCGGCCGACGGCGTCGACCTCCTGATGAGCTTCATCAAGTGGAGCGGCTACGTCGAGCTGCGGGACGCGCTCGCGCCCATCGCGGCGCGCGGTCGCCTGCGGGTCCTCACGACCACCTACCTCGGCGCGTCGGACGCCGAGGCGGTCGAGGCGCTGCGCGAGCTCGGGGCGGAGATCCGGGTGAGCTACGACGAGCGCCGCACGCGGCTCCACGCGAAGGCGTGGCTCTTCCACCGCGCGTCGGGCTTCGGGACGGCGATCATCGGGTCGAGCAACCTGTCGCACGCGGCCCTCCGCGACGGCTGTGAGTGGAACGTCAGGCTCTCGCGTCGCGACAACCCGGGGCTCCTCGCGAAGTTCCAGACGACGTTCGACCAGTACTGGGGCGATCCGGCGTTCGAGCCGTTCGAGCCCGCGCGGTTCCGGGCGGCCGGCGCGCGGCGGCGCGACCCCGCCCGCGACGCGCTCGCGCACGTCGTGCGGCTGAGCGCCCTACCCCACCAGGTCGCCGTGCTCGAGGCGCTCGAGGCGGAGCGCGCCGCCGGACACTGGCGAAACCTCGTCGTCGCCTCGACGGGTACCGGGAAGACCGTCGTCGCCGCGCTCGACTACGCGCGACAGCCCGGGCGACCGCGCCTGCTCTTCGTCGCGCACCGGGATCGCATCCTCGATCAGAGCCTCGCGACGTTCCGCGTCGCGCTCAACGACGGGCACTTCGGCGAGAAGCTCACCGGCCGCGACAAGCCCATCCTCGGGACGCACGTCTTCGCGTCGATCCAGTCGCTCCACGCCGGCCGCCTCCGCGAGCTCGCGCCCGAGGCGTTCGAGATCGTCGTCGTCGACGAGTTCCACCACGCGGCGGCGCCGACCTACGAGGCGCTGCTCGGTCACCTCCGACCGCGCCTCCTCCTCGGCCTCACCGCGACGCCGGAGCGCGCCGACGGGCGCTCGGTGCTCGGCTGGTTCGACGACCGCGTCGCCGCCGAGTCGCGCCTCTGGGACGCGCTCGACCAGGGGCTCCTGGCGCCATTCCAGTACTTCGTGCTGCACGACGGGACCGACCTCAGCCGCGTCGACTTCCGCGCCGGGCGCTACGACGTGGCGACGCTGACGACGCTGTACACGGCCGACACGGTGCGCGCCCGCGCGGTGCTGCGAGCGGTCGTGGAGCGCGTTCGCGATCCGCGCGAGATGCGCGCCCTCGCCTTCTGCGTGTCGGTCGCGCACGCGCGCTTCATGGCCGCCTACTTCGTCGAGCACGGCCTCGCCGCCGCGGTCGTCGTCGGCGACACCGCGCCCGCCGAGCGCGACGCGCACATCGCCGCGCTCGAGCGCGGCGAGCTCCAGTGCCTCTTCACGGTCGACGTCCTGAACGAGGGCGTCGACATCCCGCGCGTCGACACGGTCCTCTTCCTCCGCCCGACCGAGAGCGCCACGGTCTTCATCCAGCAGCTCGGGCGCGGCCTCCGCCTCCACGACGACAAGGCCTGCCTCACCGTGCTCGACTTCGTCGGCAACGCGAGGAGCGAGTTCCGGTTCGACCTCCGGTTCCGCGCGCTCCTCGGCCGCGGGACGCGGAAGGAGCTCAGCGACGCGGTCGGCCAGGGGTTTCCGCACCTGCCGTCGGGCTGCTCCATCCAGCTCGACCCGCTCGCGCAGCGGGCCATCCTCGCGAACCTGCGGCAGCGCCTCGGCGGGTGGCGCGCGCTCGCCGACGACCTCGAGCCCGGGATGGGCCTCGCCGCGTTCCTTCGCCGCGCGGACGTCGCGCTCGAGGAGGTCTATGAGCCGCGCCGCACGTTCGGCGCGCTGCGGCATCTGCGGGGCTTTCAGGAGCGAGCGCCCGAAGGGGCCGTCGCGAACGCGCTGCCGAGGCTCCTCCACGTCGACGACGCCGCGCGGCTCGGCCGCTGGCGCGCCTTTCTCGCGCGCGACACGCCCCCGGTGGCGGATCTCGGCGACGCGGAGCTCCGGATGCTCTTCGCCGCGCTCGGCCAGGAGAAGCGTCCCGTGGCCGAGCTCGCCTCGTTCCTCGCCGAGCTGTGGGCCGACGACGCCGTCCGCGCCGAGCTGCGCGAGCTGCTCGCGGTCCTCGACGACCGCCGGCGCCGCGTCACGCGCCCCGTGACGGGCCTGCCGCTCGAGGTCCACGCGCGCTACACGCGCGCCGAGATCGCGGCGGCCCTCGGGCTCACGACCGAGGCGGGCAAGGTCCTCATCGTCCAGCAGGGGGTCTACTGCGCGGAGGCGCTGAAGCTCGACCTCTTCTTCGTGACGCTCGACAAGGACCCGAAGGACTTCACGCCGACGACGCTCTACGCCGACTACCCCGTGACGCCGTGGACCTTCCACTGGGCGACGCAGTCGCGCACGCGCGAGTCGTCCGACACCGGCCAGCGCTACGTCGCCCCGCCGCCGGGCTGGCGGCACCTCCTCTTCGTCCGCCATCGGAAGCGCGACGACCGCGGCGTGACCGAGGCCTTCATCTGCCTCGGGCCGGTGCGCTACGAGCGCCACGAGGGCGAGCGGCCGATGCACATCACCTGGCGGCTCGACGTCCCGATGCCCGGCGACTGGTTCCAGACGGCGAAGATCGCCGCCGGCTGAGGGCGCGGGCGGTGCGCGCCTCCCGACGCGATGCGCTACGGCATCGCGGCGAGCACCGCCGGCATCGACTCCTCGTCGTAGCCGTAGACGTCGGGGTGGAAGGCGACCGTGCCGTCGTCCTCGACCGAGGCCGTGTAGTACTCGAGGAACACGGGCACCGGCTCCTTCAGCTCGAAGTAGACGGTGCCGGCGTTCCGGTCGGTGATCGACTTCAGCGCCCAGTAGCTCACCTTCTTCCCCTCCTTCGCGAGGTCGGCCTCGAGGAGGTTCGTCGCGAGCTGGAGCACGTCGTCGACGCGCACGCAGCCGTGGCTGAAGGCGCGCACGGGCTGCCGGAAGAGGCCGCGCCCGTTCGTGTCGTGGAGGTAGATGCTCTCCGTGTTCGGGAACGAGAGCTTCACCTGCCCGAGCGCGTTGTGCGGGCCGCTCTTCTGCACGTACATCGTGTAGCCGCCCGCCGACTGCACCGTGCGGAAGTGCTTCTTCTCGAGGTAGAGCGGATCCTTCGCGATGGCCGGCTCGATCTCCTCGCGCACGATGCGCGACGGCACCGTCCACTCGGGGTTCAGGATGATGTGGCTCACCTCGTCCCGCATGATGGGCGTCGCGTTCCGCACGATGCGCCGCTTCAGGCGCTTCGAGAAGAAGCTCTTGCCGCTCCCGACGATCGTCCGGTGGCGGCTCTTGAGCGCCCCGTCGAGCACGTAGAAGACCTCCTGCCCCGCGAGGTTCACGTGCAGGTACGTGCGCTCCGTCGTGCGGTAGGTGTGGCGCCAGCGGCGCACGTTCAACAGCAGCGTCGCGAGCCGCGTCGTACACGGCACGTTCAACGCGTCGCGCATGTCGTTGTCGTACCAGTCGCGCTCCTTCAGGCGCCGGACCTCGCGGTAGCGCGCGACCGCCTTCGCCGTCGCCTCGTCCCACTCGCCCGTCGGCTCCCCCGCGTAGAACCCCTCGATCGCGAGCCGGCGCTGGAGCGCCTTCTTCGCGTCGACGTCCGTCCACTTCTCGCCGCGCGGCATCTTCACGCCCTCGACCTCGGGCCAGCCCCCCGCCTTGCAGAGCGCGTCGTAGCGATGCGCCGCCTTCACGAGCGCGCCGTACTCCGGCACCTGCGGGAGCCGCTGCTCGAACCACGCCCCGAGGTCGCCCGCGGCCGCCGCCCGCACCTCGTCGGCGAGCCCGGGGGCCGGCTCCCGCGGCGGGACGCCGCGCCAGAGCACGTCCGGCGACTCGTAGAGGTCCGTGTCCGCCTCCTCGAGCAGGTGGCGCGGGTTCGGGTCCGCCGGGAGCTCCGTCGCGAGCGCCACCGCGGCCGCGAGGAGCCCATCCTCGGCGGCCCGGCGCGACGCGGGCGCGCGGTCGTCGCCCTTCGCCCAGGCGGCCGCCGCCGGGTCGAGCGCGACGACCACGCCGTGGAACGGCGCGTCGGCGACCCAGGCGCGGACGGCGTCTCCGGCCTTCGAGAGGCCGCTCTCCGTGGTGAAGAGCCAGCCGTCGGCAGCGGGCGCCCCCGCGATCGGGGCGGCGCCAGCCACGGCCGGCGCGGGATCCCCCTGCGCGAGGACGGGCGCCGAGACCCGCTCGAGCGCCGGGCCGATGGGGCGGAGCCCCTGGCCGGTGCGCGGCGAGGGCTCGGCGGCGTGCGCCGACGAGGCGATGATGAGCGCGAGGGACGCGAGCCAGAGCGATGGGTGCATACCCCGTATCGCGTAACAAAGAGGCTCGGGTCCGGCAAGAAACAAACTTTGTTGTCACTCGGGGGTGTGCGGCCGATAGTGCGGCGCGTGAACCGCCTCGCCCTCGCTCTCGCCCTCGCCGCCACGACCGCTGTCGGCGCGCTCCCCGCGAGCGCCGACGCGCCGGACCGGGATCCGCGCAACTGGCCCACCATCACGCGCCTCGTGCAGGACCGTTACGAGCGCGCCGGGGAGGTCTTCACGCTGCGGGTGCACGCGCGGAAGACCGAGCTCGACGCGTGCGGCTACCACACGGGCGGCCAGCTCATGGCGTTCTCGCTCCTCGGCGGCCCGTTCGAGACGCTCACGGGCTACATGCCGGTCGAGCTCGGGCGGATCCTCGAGCGCGTGCTCGAGGCCGATCCCTGGGCGCAGGTGACGGTGCAGGTGCGCTTCGCGCCGGACAAGCTCTCGGACCTCTGCCCGAGCCAGGTGGACGTCCTGAAGTGGTCGCGCGGGTGGCAGTACCCGAGCGGCACCATCACGCCGGGGAAGCCCGATCCGAGCCAGCACCCGACCCCCGAGCGCATCGACGCCGCCGGGCAGAAGCAGCTCTGGAAGGACCTCCGGCAGATGGACTCGGAGCAAGTCGGGCAGCGCGTGCAGCTGACGGCGGGCGCGCACCTGTCGACGTCGTACCTGTGCGCCTTCCGGGGCGCCACGAAGACCCACTACGCGCTGCGGCTCCACAACGGGCGCGGGCAGTTCGTGCAGGCGTACCTGCCGCGGAACGAGAAGACCCGGAAGCTCGTCGACTTCATCGCGCTCCACCGGGACGTCCTGCTCTCCGTGCAGGCGCGGGTCGTCCAGATGGCACAATCGGACTATTGCCGCCCGCAGCTCGAGATCTCGAGCTGGACGCTCCCCGGCGGGGAGTGAGGCGAAGCGGCGCCGCGGCGCTCCGCGTCGTTGACGCCCGTCGTGCTGGGACTTAGGGTTCGAGACGTCGCGCGGCACGCCGCGTGACGCGTTCTGTGACATGGGGGCGAGTTGGTTTTCGACGAGGGCGCGAAGACCTGGTTGCGTGTCCGGGGTCCCGGCTACCCGGTTATCAATGGACGGGAAATCACAAACGCCAACGACAACGCGTTTGCTCTCGCGGCCTAAAAAGCTGTGAGCGGTCGCTCCAGAGCCTGCCCGTGGCGCTGGATCTGCGATTGCCATTCAAGACGGGCTGGTTCCCGACGGTACCCAGACGTCGGGGGCGAGATCCCCTGGGTTCGGTGCGGCGCATCCTGACCGTGGGAGACTCCGTCATCTAAATCAAAGCACGGAAGCTACGCACGTAGACGCCAGTGATTGGAGAGCTTTCGGACCGGGGTTCGACCCCCCGCGCCTCCACCATCCACGAGAACGACGCCGCGAACGCGCGCCGGGGACACACCCGGCGCGCGGTCGCGGCGGTTTCTGCTGAGCGAAAGCGCTCCTGTACGCGGCGGGACGTCCTGACCTAACCTCTCAACATGCAGCAGGTCTTCGCGCGCTTCCGCTTGCCGGACGACCGCCTCGTCGACGCGGTCCCCGGCGACATCGTCGGGCGCTCGTGGTCCGCCGCGGTGCGCCTGAACGATCCGCGCGTCTCCGAGGCGCACGCCCTCGTGAGCCTCCGCGGCTCGCAGCTGCGCCTCCTCGCGCTCCGCGGGCGGTTCGCCGTCGACGGCGCAGTCACCTCCGACGTCGTCCTGACCTCGGGGCTCGTCGTGCAGATCGCGCCGCGCCTCGAGCTGACCGTCGTCGCCGTGACCGTCCAGACCGCGCTCCTCGCGCTCGAAGGGCCCCTGGTCCCGCGCCAGATCCTGCCCCCCGTCGCGTCCCTCAGCCTCGCCACCGGCGCCATCGTGCCGCGCTACCTCCCCAACGCCGACGCCGTCGTCTGGACCTCCGGCCGGGCCCTCTGCGTGCGCGTCCCAGGCACCCCGGACGCCCACCACGCGCCAGGCGCGCGCTTCGCCATCGCGGGCAGGGGCGGCTACCACGTGAGCCTCGTCGACCTCTCCGACGCGGCCCTCCAGCGCACGGAGCGCGACGCGCAGCTCGACGCGCAGATGACCCTCGTGCTGCGCAGCGACACCGTCCACATCCAGCGCGGCGACGCGGTCGTGGCCATCGACGGCCAGCCCGCGCGCCTCCTGACCGAGCTCGGGCAGATGGGCGTCCCCGTCGAGTGGCGCACGCTCGCCGACCTCCTCTGGCCCGGCGACATCGAGGAGAGCGCGCTCCGGAGCCGCTTCGATCGGACCCTCTACCGCCTGCGGAAGCGCCTCGACGAGCTCGACCTCCGCCGCGACCTCGTGCGCCTCGACGGCTCGGGCCTCGTCGAGCTCATGCTCGGGCCGCGGGACCGCCTGAAGGACGAGGCGTGAGCGCCCCCGGGAGCTACCGGGCGCACAGCGGCGTCGACCCGCTCACCGGGTTGGTCGGCGCGAGCCAGGCAGGCGAGCCCGCGAGCTGGGCCGACGCGAGCAGCGACGCCTCGCGCTGGGAGCTCCGCGGCCTCGTCGGCGTCGGCGGCATGGGCCAGGTCCACGTCGTCTACGACCGACGCCTCCAGCGCGAGCTCGCGATGAAGGTGCCGCTGGACGCCGCCGACGCCCGCCGGCTTCGACACGAGGCCCTCGTCACCGCGCGGCTCGACCACCCGGGGATCGTCGCGGTGTACGACGCCGGCGCCGCCCCGGACGGCGCCCCGTGGTTCGCCATGCGCCTCGTGCGCGGGAGCTCGCTGCTCGCGCTGCTCGAGCGCGCCGAGGTCGACCGCGCCGAGCTCCTCCGCCACGTGCTCGCCGCCGCGCAGGCCGTCGCCTTCGCCCACTCGCGCGGCGTGGTCCACCGCGACCTCAAGCCCGCCAACGTCATGACCGGCCCCTTCGGCGAGACGCAGGTCATCGACTGGGGCCTCGCCCTCGCCCCGGACCTGCCCTCCCCCGACCTCGGCCGCGCCGGCACGCCCACCATGATGGCCCCGGAGCAGGCGCGCGGCGAGCCGCTCGACGCCCGCTGCGACGTCTACGCGCTCGGCGCCATCCTGCGCCACGTGGCGACCGGGTCCCCCATCTTCCCGAGCAGCAGCTCGCGCCCCGCGGGCCGCACCGAGGTGCTCGAGACCCTGGCCGCCGAGAGCGTCCCGCCGATCCCGCTCGACAGCGGCGTCCCCGCCGAGCTCACCGCCATCATCACGCGCGCGACGGCCGCCGACCGCGACGAGCGCTACCCCGACGCCGCCGCGTTCGCCGAGGACCTCGCGCGCTACCTCGACGGTCGCCGCGTCCTCGCCCACCGCTACTCCGCCCGCGACCTCGCGTGGCGCGCGCTCGTCGCCTGGCGCGTGCCCCTCACCATCGCGGCGGTGGGCCTCGTCGCCCTGGCGGTCGTCACCGCGCTCGCGATCCAGCGGATCCAGGGCGAGGCGCGAGAGACCGCGCGCGCGCTCGCGGCCGCCCGCGTCGCGCAGGCTCGCGCGGCGCTCAACCGCGACGACCTCGCCGCGAGCGAGCTCCTCGCGCGCGCGGCCTACGCGCACGAGCCGGTCACCGCGCGCGGCGTGCTCATGACGCTGCCGCCGAGCGCCCCCGACCACGAGCGGCTCGCGGCGCTCGACCAATGCCAGCCCGCCGACGTCGTCCGCCTCCCGAGCGGGGTGACGCGCGTGCTCTGCCGCACCGCGACGGGCCTGGAGGTCCGCGACGACGGCGCGCGGCGCTGGGCCCAGAGCGTCCCGAACGACGAGGCCGCGCTCGTCGGCGGCGGCCGGCAGATCATCGTCCTCCGGCGCGAAGCCCGGCGGCTCGAGACCTTCGACGCCGCGAGCGGCGCCGCGCTCAGCGCCTGGAGACCGACGTGCCGCGCCACCGGCTTCGCGCCGGGCGGCGGCGACGTCGCGGTGGGCTGGAACGAGCACTGCGTCGCGCGCTTCGGCCCGCGCGGCGAGGAGGAGGTCCGCAGCGAAGAGCACTGCGCCTCCGGGCTCATCCGCGCCGCCGGGCTCTCCCGCGACGGCGGCCACTGGGTCATGGTGTGCGCAGACGGCACGCTCGTGGTGGGCGCCTTCTCCGACGGGGACGACTCTCCCGGACACGCAGCACAGCACGGCGTCCGGTTCGACGCCCGGCTCCCGCACACGCCGGCCTCCCGCCTCGCCACCTTCGCGACGCTCGTGACGCCGGATCGGGTGCTCGTCGGTAACGACGCG
Organism: Deltaproteobacteria bacterium; assembly: GCA_020632715.1. Lineage (GTDB taxonomy): Bacteria > Myxococcota_A > UBA9042 > PHBI01 > PHBI01 > JACKFA01. The sequence continues at coordinate 6,203 of JACKFA010000005.1, read as the reverse complement.
GGTCAGGTCTGGGACGTCGACCTCGCCGACGTCGCCGGGGAGGCGCGCGCGCCGAGCGCGATGGTCCTCGGCGGCGCGCTCGTCCGGCACCTCGCCGTGTCGCCCGACGGCGCGCAGGCGGTCGCCTCGCTCGACGGCGAGGCGCCGATCGTCGTCGACCTCGGCCGGCGCGCGATCCTCGGGCGATTGCCGGGCGCGCGCGGGGCCGAGGGCGCGCGCGTCGCGTACGATGACGACGGGCGCTTCACGGTCGCGGCGGCCGAGCTGACGCGCTGGGACTTCCGCGCGTTGCTGCCCCGCCAGCTGTCCTTCCCCACGGGGATCACCGACCTCGCGGTGTCGCGCGACGGCCGCCGGCTCGCCGTGGCGTGGAACGACACGGTCCAGGTGCTCGACCCGGTGGGCCGGACCGTCTCCGCCACGCATCGCCTCGACGAGCGCCGCCTCGCGAGCGATCGCGCGCCCTTCGTCAAGGCGATCGCGCTCGCTCCCGACGGCGACATGCTGGTCGCCTCGACCCTGAGCGACGCCGCGCTCGCGCGCTTCGACCCGTTCACGCCCCTGCCCCCCTTGAGCGGGGGCGACGCCGGAAGCTCCCACCGGCGTCTCGGGGTCCTGCCCGACGGGAGCGTGCTCGGGGCCGACTACGACCGGAGCGTCCGGCGGCTGACGCCCGAGGGCCCGACGCGGATCGGCGCGGCGACGACCGCCGAGCGTGCTCCCGAGGCCTTCGCCGCCGTCGACCTCGCCGTGAGCCCGAGCGGCGAGTGGGCCGTCGCGGTCACGCTCGACGGCGGGCTCTACCGCGCGCACGGGGTCGAGAGCGGTGGGCTCTTCGAGCCGCTCGCGCGCGCCCCCCGCGCCGTGGCCGTCGCCATCGAGGACGACGGCGCCGCCTGGTCCGCCTCCTCGGACGGCGTCCGAGGCTGGTCCGCCGCGAGCGTCGAGCGGACGCCCCTGTCCGCCGCGGCCGGGAACCTGGTCGCCGTCGCGGCCGCCGGGGGGCTCGTCGCCGCGGGCGCCAAGGACGGCGCCATCTACGTCTGGAAGCAGGGGGAGCCGAGCCCGTGGGCCGTCGTGCGCGACCACCGGAAGCGCGTGGACACGCTGGTCATCGAGCCCCGTGGCCGCTTCATCGCCGCGGGCTCCTGGGACGGCCGCCTCTCCTTCCTGAGGTGGCCGGACGAGCCCGTCGGGGAGGGCGTCGCCGAGGCCGAGCGCCGCTGGGGGATCGGCCTCGACGAGCTCGGCGACGCGCCTCCCTGACCGCCCGCCTATTGGGCCTTCGGCAGCGCGGGGAGCGCGTGCGCGAGCCCGCCGCAGCTGTGGCGGAGCTCCGTGTGCAGCGCGAACGTCCCGCCCGGCGCGTCGCAGCTCAGGACGCCACCCTGGACGTAGCAGACGACCGCGCCCTGGACCCGCTGTACGTCGTTGGTGACGGTCAGGTAGAAGGGCAGCCCGTTGGCGTTGCAGTCGACGACGGGCGACGAGGCGCACTGGCCGGTCGCCGGATCGCACGCGACGTCGGTGCAGGCGTCCCCGTCGCCGCAGCTCACGGTCTCGGCCGCGACGCACGCCCCGGCGCGGCAGCCCGCGGACAGGACGCACAGGTCGCTGCCCTCGTAGGCGCAGAGCGTGTTGTCGGCCACGTTCGCGTACACGCAGGTCCCCTCGGCGTCGCAGGTGTAGGTCTGGCAGGCCCGCTCGTCGCAGACGCACGCCGCGCGGCACGCCGTCGCGTCGACCTCGGCGGTCTTCGTCTGCGTCGCGCCGAGCTCGAACGTGTCGGTGTACGCCCAGCCCGACCCGGTGACGGTCGTCGCGCTCACGGTCGGTAGCACGCCGACGTAGAGGGCCGGCCGCGGGGCGTCGAGCCCGTCGCCGGGGATGTCGATGCCGGTCGCGCGGACGTCGGTGATGCCGTCCGTCGAGAGGATCGACGTCGTCCAGCTGGCGCCGTGGTCGTAGGAGTACGAGATGACGGCGGCGCTGGGCATGTCGGCCCCGGCGAAGGCGGTCACGAAGGTGGCGTCGCTCGCCGGAGGCATCACGAAGCGGAGCTCCATGTCGGTGAGCGCGTCGCGGCCGCGGTTGATGGCCGTCGCCTTGTACACGAGCAGCCCCTCCTGGGCGTTCGGCGGCGCGACGTAGGCCTCGTCCGCGTTCCACCCGGCCCAGGCCTCCTCGGCCCAGCAGCCGCCGCTTATCTGGAAGTCCATGCCCGTCGCGACGTTGGCGATGTAGTAGGTCGTCGCGGTCACGTCGGGGCCGTCCTCGGCCGCGCCCACGCCGCTGAAGTTGATGCGCTGGCCGTCGATCCACGGGTACGCCGGGTCGACGTGGAACCGCACGCGCCCCCAGACGTTGCCCGTCAGCAAGTAGGGCTCGCTCGCGCTCCCCGCGGACCACGCCGCGGGCGAGGTGTAGGGCGCGCTCGGCGAGGTCGCGGGGGTGACCGTGGCCGGCTCGAGGGCGTAGATCTCATCGATGATGACACCATCGGGCCAGCTCACGGCGAAGGCCGGGTTGTACTGGTAGAGCCCCGTGTTGGCGATCATCCGGACGTACAGGTTGCCGACCCCCGCGTTCGCGTCGAGGTTGATCGTCTCGGGGGCGTCCGAGCCGTTCCAGTTGTTGTCGCGCCCCATCTGGAGGGCGACGGTGCCCGTGCTCGGGATGGGCGGGGAGACCGCGCTGTCCGAGAGCTCGAACGTGCCGAAGACCGCCGTCTCACCCACGAAGAAGGACGTCTGCACGTGGGTCTCGCCGGGGTGGGCGAGCGCGTAGGCGTACGTGTAGTCCGTGTAGAGGTAGCCCGAGAGCGAGAGCCCGACCGACTCATTTTCGCCGTAGTAGACGACGGTGTCGTGGCCCGCGGCGCTCGCGGTCCCGACCGCGCCCAGCCCGGGCTCGCAGAAGCTGTCGCGACGGCCGAGGAACTCGTCGATCGTGAACGACCCTGGGAACGTGCTGAAGTTGCAGCGCCACACCCCCGAGAGCGGCGACGAGCTCGGGTTGCTCACCGAGACGATGTCCACGGGGATCGGGTACGCGAGCATCGCGCGCGTGTAGGAGCTGACGCCGAAGGGCGTCGTGATCCGGGTCAACCAGTCGAAGCGATACCCGGGATCGACCGGCGCCGGGTAGTAGTGGGTGAGCGACATCGCCGCCCCCTCACCGCACGTCTTGGTGAGGTCCGTGGCGCCGATGGCGGGTCCCGTCAGGCTGTACGGCTGTTCCACGGTGCCATCGGCGTCCACCCACTCGGTCGCGGCGTTGGCGCTCACCGCGTACTGCGCCTGCTGAGCGTCGCTCTCCGCCTGCGTCTTGCCGAACGCCGAGCAGGGGATGAAGAGCTCGACGAACATCGCCTGCCTCGTGCCGCCGGTGGCGTTGCCGCCGACGGTCGCCGTCTGGAGGTCCTCGACGGTGGTCCCGGACAGGCTGCCCGCGCCCGCGGCCCACGCGGTCGGGGCCGGCGTGTCGAGGACGACCTTGTCGGGATCGAGGGTGAAGCCGTAGTTGTAGGTGGGCGCGTAGATGCCGACGCCGGCGCGGACGTACTGGTAGCCGCTGCCCCAGGTCACGTCGAAGTCCACGGGGGATCCCATCTTGGCCGTGCCCTTGTTGATGGGCGCGAACACGAACCGCCGCGAGATCCCGGTCGTCGTCCCGTCCTGCCCGAAGCGGCCGACGAGGTTCCCGCTCGCGTTCTCGTAGCCCGCCCAGGTGAACGTCGTCGTCCCGTGCATGGTGATCGTGTGCACGGCGTTCGGGATGGTGGCGTCGGCCTCGTAGGTCAGGCCGTCGAGCATCTCGAGCTCGTCGTTGTCGATGAGATCCTGCACGTACGCCGCGGTCTGCGCCGGCGCGAGGTCGCCCGACAAGGCCACGGTGAACGACCTCTGCGCGAGGTCGAGGTCCGCGAAGCGCGCCGACGACACGGTGATCCGGAACTGCCGCTTCGCGACGGCGCCCTCGGGCACCGTGAGCCAGCGGCGGTCGTCGTTCGGGTCGCCCGAGACGGGGGGCGTCACGTACTGGAGCCACCGGTAGCCCGTCGAGCCGAGCGTGTCGGCCTCCTCGAACTCGCGGCCGACGGGCGACGCGCTCGCCTGCGGGCTCAAGCCCGTCCAGTTCACCTGCAGCGCGAGGTTCTTGTAAACGCCGGGGCCGAAGTCGACCACGATGATGACGTCGAAGGTGCTGTTGATGTTGGCGTCGGTGATCGGGGTGTCGCCGAAGCTGACCGTCGCGGGCAGATCCGCGAACGCGCCGGCGCCGGAGAGCAGCGTCACGAGGCACGCGGCCACGCCCGCCGAACGCTTGATGAGTCGCGAGAGCGGCATCACTGGACCTCCTCACAGCAGGGCTCGAGGCAGCACTCGTCGCTGTCGAGCGACGCGCTCATGCCTTCGGGGAGCGCGAACGGGCCGACCCGCTGGTCGCCGTAGGTGACGTAGTAGCGGCCGTCCTCGGCCGGCACGAAGGCGACCGCGGGCTCACCGTCGAGCGTCCCGGTGCAGTCGAACTGGTTCCGGAAGACCACGCCGTCCGCGCAGGCCGCGCCGACGTGGAAGCCCGCGCCGTCGAGCGTCGTGTAGCCGGTCGTGACGCCGCTCCCGTCGCCGTCGAGAGGGTTGGGCTCGCAGGTGAGGGCGCCGCTGGGCCCGGTCAGGCCGACGTCGTAGGTGATGACCGGGTAGATGGCGTCGGTCGGCGTGTGCATCGCCGGGTTCTCGAAGCGGTGGTCGGCCGCGGTGGCCGTCGCCTGGAAGCGACAGTCGGGCCCGAGCTCGGCGAGGTTCAGCCCGATTGCGGCGGTCCACGCGCACTTGTCGAGGTTCGGCAGGCTCTCCTTCGTGAAGTAGGTGGCCCACTGGTAGACCGCGTCGCTGTCGGGATCGCCCGCGTCGCGGTAGATCGGCCCGTGGTTCCCGGGGGCGGCGCCCATGTCGATGGGGTAGCGCACGGCGTCCGCGCCGCTGCCGCAGACGATGGCGGCGTCGCTCCAATAGACGGCGGTCTCCTGCCCGGGGCCCGCCGTGCAGGCGAGCGCCACGACGGCCGTCAGGTCGCGCTCGCCGCTCCCCGGGTCATGGAGGAACCGGTCCTGGCAGTCGACCTTCGCCGAGCAGAAGATGTCCTCGAAGTTCACCGCGACGTCGAAGAAGCCCTGGTTCGCGGCGCGCATGACGCTGAGATCGAACGAGACGAAGACGTCGGCGTTCGCGGAGCACGTCACGGGCTTCTCGACGACGGGCGGCTTGACCCACTCGGCGTCGCCGAGGACGGCGCCGCTCGTGTCGGTCAGGCTCAGGAGCTCGAGCGCGACGTGGTTCGGGTTCGCGTCCGCGTCGCAGGGCCCGACGTAGCTGATGTCGCCCTTGCCGTCACCGTACTGCGACGACGTCACCGTCTCCTGCCACACGGTCTGCTCGTCGCGGTTCGTGACGGTGATGACGTAGGTCGCGTCGGCGATGCCGGCCAGCTGCAGGGCGGCGGCGCTGATCTGGACCCGGTTCCCGGGGGTGTTCGTCGTGTTCAGGCCGCCGCCGCTGCAGGCGGACACGCCGAGGAGACCGAGCAGCGGTCCCCAGCGTCGATAGGCGTTCATAGGTCGTGGCTCCATGCGGCGAGTCGGCGCTTCGGCGCGCAACCCGCGGTCGGCCGCAATCCGACGACGGGCGATAGCTCGTGTGTGCCCGACGCCCGGCGGCCCGAGCGACAACGATCGGACCTCGCGACGAGACGTGTCAGATGGCAGACCGCGCAGGTCCAACGTCTGTCGGCGAGCCGGGCCGACGGTGGTGAATTTTTGCACACTGGCCCGAGGGCGGCGCTCCGAGGCGCTCGGGAGGCCGCGGATCAGGACCGACGCCCGGCGCCACGCCAGAGACTTCGCGCCTCGCGACGCTAGCCAGGGAAGAAGCTACGGCACACGATCACCTTTCCCCCCCGCGCGGTGGCAGTGCCCGAGCTCCGGCCTCCCGGCTGAACAGCGGGGTCGCCGGGCGCGAGCCGCGCCGCGGCGCTCACACCGCCGCAGCCTCGCGCGCCGCGCCTCTCCCTGTCGCGTCGGGCCGGCTCGGCACGCGCACCGTCACCCGCGTCCCGCCCTCCGGGAGCCGCTCGATCTCGAGGCTCCCGTCGTGGCGCGCGAGGATCGCGTCGCTGATCGCGAGGCCGAGCCCGACGCCGCT
>JACKFA010000004.1 GCA_020632715.1 Deltaproteobacteria bacterium | reverse complement strand
GTCGGAGCGGCGTCCCGGAGGCCGTTGTCCGGGGCGCGCGCGCGTCACCTCAGCCTTCCCCCGACGAGGCCGAGCGTGCTATAGAGAGTGCCTTCGTCGTGCGGGCGGAACATCGCGAAGACAGCTGAGCGCTCACCGCCGCCACCTCTCGAATCGCCACACAACTCCAGTCACCGTCCGAAACGTAGGAGCGAACGCGCGCGTGAGGCCCTGGTCGCCATCACTGCCCTGTGCCCGGCTCGCCTCGGCAGCGCTCGCGCTCGCCGTGGGCCTCGGCGCGTGCGGCGGCGCGAAGGACGGCGGCGACGGCGGCGGCACGAACGTCGGCGTCGCGACGCTCTCGCTCTCGTACCCGGCGTCCACGGCCATCGAGAAGGTCGAGTACACGCTCACCTTCACCTACCTCGGCAGCGACCCGCCGGTGGTCTACAACGTCGAGACGGCCGAGTCGGTGCGGCTCGGCGGCGAGCTGACGGCGATCCTCCCGTGCCGCACGGGGCAGAGCGGCTTCGGGCTGAACCAGGTCGATGTGGCGGCCAAGGTCTATTTCAACGACCTGGTCGATCAGCAAGGCCCCATCGACGCGACCGCGAGCACCATCTTCCAGTGCGAGCGCAACGCCGACGTGAGCGTGTCGATGCTCCTGACCGTCGTCGGGCAGGGCAACGGCGGCTTCGTCGACATCGACGTCGGCGTGGTCGGGACGCTCTGCAGCGCGAAGACCGACTACAAGGACGACGGCTTCATCGCCGTCTGCCCGGACTCCTCCTGCGGCCAGTCGTCGACCATCTTCCTCTTCGCGAACAACTGCCAGTCGGTGCGCGGGACGGCGCCCGAGTTCTGGCCGTGCGGGGCGCCGACGGACTGGGTGCTCACGAACCTCGTCGCGACGAGCCAGTTCGCCATCCCCGAGGAGGACGGCACCTGGCGCTTCGGGCTCGTCACGCTCGACCCGTACCGCATGTCGCAGGTCGACCCGAGCATCACCGACGACGAGGCGAACCTGCGCGTCTGGCGCGGCGTCTGGATGACGCGCGCGACGCTCATCAAGGCCGGCGACGACCTCACGCGCAGCAACGACCACGTCATCGTCGATTGGGTCGCGAAGCTCAAGGTGCCGCCGACGTCGCCGGGGCTCCCGTCGCCGTCGCTGCTCGTGCTGATCGACAAGAACGACACCGGCGTCGACGTGACGTACCTCGAGAAGTACGGCGCGTGCGGCACGGAGACGGTCAACACGCACCACTACGACGGGCTCAAGCTCGAGGACGTGCGCCTCTACGACGAGAGCACGGTGCGCCTCCTCTTCCGCGAGGAGGGGAGCTCGCTCCTCGGGGTGGAGGCGCGCTGCGACGCGCTCTTCGACGCGGAGGGCGAGCCCATCGTCGACTGCAGCGGGCCCGGGCCGCTCCTCGGCGGTGCCCCGTGAGCGGCGCGCGCGTCGCGGCGCTGGCCGCGCTCACGGTCGGCCTCATCGCGGGGTTCGCGCCCGCGGTGCGCGCCGAGGCGAAGCTCCTGCAGATCTGCCAGCGCCTCCTCGGCGACGACACGACCTGCGAGGCCGTGACGGCCTGGGGCGTCGACAAGGTCGCGGACACGCCGACGCTGCAGGCGCCGCAGAACGCGGCGGCGACCTACACCATCACGGTCACCGAGGGCGAGACCCACTACGCGCTCGGGCTCAGCACGGTGCTCACGCTCACGGGGCTCATGCCCGAGGGCACGCGCGTGCGCGGGCTCGTCGCGTCCATCCAGAAGGGCGACGGCCAGGGGCACTACGCGACCGTGGCGTCGGGCGGCTTCGGCGACACGACGACGCTCTGCTCGTGCCCGTTCGTCGACAGCGGCGAGCTCGAGGTGACGGTGCGCACCATCCAGGGCGACCTCATCCCGAACGTCGAGGGCTCCGTCATGGAGGCGCTCGGGTACGGCGAGGACGTGCAGGTCGAGATCGGCGCCGCCTACGACCTCTCGAACGCGGCGATCCGCCCGGGCGACCAGGTGCGCATCTCGACGTGCGTGAACTACGCGCCCGCCGACGCGCCCGACGACGCGGTCTGCATCGCCGAGGGCGGCGAGACGCGGAGCGTCAAGGCGTGCACGCCGTTCGACTTCGACGCGTACGCGACGCCGACGCTCGCGGAGGTCGCGGTCGACGAGCACCTCGGGCTCCCGACCGACGGGCTCCTGAAGATGGGCAAGTTCACGGCGCGGCCGCTGTCCGGGCCGGTCACGCCGGGCGGCTCGAGGGTCGTGACGCCGGGCGCGAGCGAGGCGGTGACGTGGTCCGTGGCGCCGACGGGGGTGCCCGGGTCGACGTCGGTCATCCAGGTCGACGGCACGGTGACGTGCCAGCCGGTCGAGGACTGCACGCGCGTGAGCGGCAACATGTGCCTCGGCACGCTCGACAACCGCGTCGACGTGCGCGTGGGCGACGGGTCGACCGTCTCCGACACCGCGGGGATCGACTTCGCCTGCCCGCGCGTCGCCTGCACGCCGGGGGAGGCGAACGACTGCGACGACCACAACCCGTGCACGGTCGACACGTGCGACCCGGTGCTCGGGTGCACGAACACGCCGCGCACGGGGAGCTGCTCGGACGACAGCCTCTGCACCTACGACGACCACTGCGAGGCCGGGCAGTGCGTGGGGACGCAGCGTCGCTGCAGCGATGAGAACGACTGCACGACGGACCGCTGCGAGCCGTCGCGCGGGTGCCTCCACGAGCCGCTCTCGGGCACGGCCTGCGACGATCACGACGTGTGCACGACGGGCGAGAGCTGCGTCGCCGGCGCCTGCGTCGGGGCGCCGGTCGTCTGCGCGGACGACCAGAACCCGTGCACGGCCGAGTGGTGCGACCCGCTGCTCGGCTGCCAGACGGGGCCCGCGAGCGGGTCGTGCAGCGACGGCAACGTGTGCACGAGCGACGACCGCTGCGTCGGCGGCGCGTGCAAGCCGGGGGCGGCGGTGCAGTGCGAGGACGACGGCAACCCGTGCACGGCGGAGGTGTGCGACGCGCAGCTCGGCTGCCGGCACGTGCCGCTGAGCGGGGTCGCGTGTGACGACGGCGACGCCTGCACGGTGTACGACGCGTGCGTCGACGGGCAGTGCCAGGCGGGGGCGGCGGTGCGCTGCGACGACGGCCAGGCCTGCACGACCGACGTGTGCGACCACGCGCTGGGCTGCGTGTTCACGCCGAAGCCGAGCACGACCGCCTGCAACGACGGCAACGACTGCACGGCGAACGACCACTGCGACGCCGGGGTGTGTCGGGGCGAGGGGCTCCAGTGCGACGACGGGAACCCGTGCACGGACGACCTGTGCGACGCGGGGACGGGCTGCCGGCACGTGCCGAACGAGGCGCCGTGCAGCGACGGGAGCGTGTGCACGGTGGGCGACCAGTGCGCGGACGGGGTCTGCCTCGGCGGGGCGCCGCTCGACTGCGACGACGGCAACGACTGCACGGTGGACACGTGCTCGCCGACGACGGGGTGCGGTCACCCGGTCGCGGCGGACGGGACGAGCTGCGACTCGCAGAGCGAGTGCACGGGCTGCCCGTGGCCGGAGGCGGACGTGGTCGCGGGCTACCTGGTGCTCCCGGCGCACCGGGAGGTGTCGCTGACGTCGGCGCCGGCGGACTATGTGCTGTGGTTCGCGGGGCTCTTCGGGCAGGGCTACCAGGTGCGGATGACGGCGCGCGAGGGGCTGCACCTGCTCATCCGGGCGGACAAGTCGGCGGTCCTGCGCGGGCCGGTGACGGTGTTCGACTCGGGCGGCGCGGTGGCGTCGCACACGGAGTGGGACCTCGTGATGGAGCTCCGGTGGCGCGGGATCGGCGGGGTCGGCCAGGGGACGGGCGGGCCGCACCGCGAGCTGCCGTCGGGGCAGCAGGGCTTCGAGTACACGGACCTGTGGAAGTACTGGTCGATCACGAACGGGATGCTGACGACGCCGGACGACGCGGCGGAGTGGATCTACCTGCAGGAGCGGCCGGCGGGCGGGGTGTTCCCGCTCCAGCTGGGCGAGCGGGCGAACAACCGCAATTATGCGTTCGGCGCGTCGGCGTGGTTCACGTTCTTCCGCCACCTGCCGGGCGGGGCGGTGACGAGCGGGAGCGGCGACCTGAACGTCGAGCTCTCGCCGGTGTTCTGCGAGGGGCACGACACGTGCCAGGCGGGGACGTGCCAGCTCGGCGGGACGTCGCCTGCGTGCGCGCCGCTCGCGGTGGGCGACTACTGCACGTGGACGCCGCAGGAGATGGGGACGCCGTGCGATCCGTCGGCGCCGAACCGCGGGAGCTGCAAGCTCCAGAGCGGGTTCGCCGCGGTGGCGACGGACGCGGTCGGGTGTCCGGGGGTGCCGTATGGGGTGACGGTGGGCTTCACGTCGGGCGCGCGGCGGACGGACTTCTGGGCGGCGGAGGCGGTGCTGGCGGCGCTGCCGGGGTCGGGCGGCGGGCTCGGCGAGGCGCGGCCGACGTCGCGGTGCAGGCCGTGGGAGCAGCACCCGTCGGCGTACGGCGGGGAGCTCATCGCGCTCCTGTTCAACGTGCGGCTCTCGGACGCGCGGGTGACTCCGGCGCCGCGGGGGCTCCCGCTCGGGGACCTGGTGGTGGCGAGCGGGTCGTGCGCGGGGTACAGCGTGCGGCAGGTGCTGCAGCGGGCGGAGGCGGTCTGGAGCGGGGCGCCGAAGGTGCCGGGCACGACGTGCCGCACCGAGGCGGAGCTGCAGGCGGCGATGCAGGTCGTCAACGCGAACTTCTCGAGCTGCACGGTGGACCGCGGGTCGCTGCGGGTGCCGTGAGCGGGGACGCTGGTGTGATCGCGCTCGGCGGGGTGATGGTGCGCTGCGATCGCGGGCGCGTCGCGCTCGGCGGGGCGTGGTGCCGCCGTGGTCCGCGGCGGGTCGGCGGCGGGTGACATCGGCCGGCGAGGCTGGCCGGGGCGGCGTTGCCGGTGGGCGCGCGCGATGGTACCCGGTGATAGAGGTCAGGCCCGGTCGAGCCGGGGAAGGAGGACGCGATGAGGCGGTGGATGGTTCGGGCGGGGTTCCTGGCGGTCGTGGCGGCGGCGCCGGCGTGCGGGAAGAAGGCGGAGGCGCCGGCGGCGGCTGCGGGCGCGACGGCGGCGGCGGCGCCGGCTGAGACGCCGGAGCAGGCGGCGGAGAAGGCGGCGGTCGAGGAGGTGGCGAAGGCGTCGCTGAGCGCGTACCGCGACAAGAACATCGAGCGCCTGGCGGAGCTGGGTCCGCCGGGGGCGAAGGAGCGGACGATCTTCATCGAGCCGCGGAACCCGAACTACGAGCGGCTGCTCGGCGACAGCACGTGGCGGATGCGCGCGCTGAAGGCGTGGGACGGCGAGCTCAAGGGGATGCGGATCGGCAAGGACGTAGCGCAGGTGCGCTTCGCGGACCACCCGGACGTGAAGGGGCAGGTGATCGCGGTCGAGCTCACGAAGATCGACGGCAAGTGGCGCTTCCACGATCTCATCGAGCAGGACAAGGGGCTCTACACGCGGTCGACGATCACGTTCTCGCTGCCGAGCGCCGAGGAGCTGAAGAAGGCGCGCGAGGACGCGGAGAAGGAGAAGGGCGCGACGCCGCCGACGGCGCCCGCGCCGACGGGGGCCGACGGGGCGAAGGCGCCGATGGCGCCGGCCCCGGCGCCGACCCCGGTGCCGGCCCCGTAGTCGACGCGAGATCTCGCGAGAGAGCAGGAAGGACCGAGCCGCCTGGCAGGGTCGCGCCGCGCGGAGACGCGGGGCGCGATCCGGCCGGGCGGCGGGGCGGCGCGGCGGAGGGGGGGCGAGGAGGCGCGCACCCGGAGTCGTCACGACGGCATAAGCGAATATGACGCGATGTGTCGCGCCGCGTCACGCATTTCACCGAACGCATGTTTGGCAATGACGCATGTGCCACGACATGTCGTGGCAAATAGCGAGATCTCGCGTCTCGTAGGGGCGGCCCTCGTGGCAGCCCGCCGCGCCCTCGTGGCCGCCCGCCCTGACACCGCAGACGTAGGGGCGGCCCTCGTGGCAGCCCGCCCGTGATTACGGGCGGTGCGCAAGTGGCTGGAGCCCGGTCGCCGTCGAGCATCCTCGCCCGCCAAGGCCCAGGAGAGCGGGCGCCCTCGTAGGTGCGCCCTGAGAGCCAGACGCGACGGCGGCCGGCGTGGCCGAGCCCTGAGACCGGCGACGAAGGGGCGGCCAGCGTGGCCGCCCGCCCTGAGACCCCAGACGTAGGGGCGGCCCTCGTGGCCGCCCGCCCTGAGACCCCAGACGTAGGGGCGGCCCTCGTGGCAGCCCGCCCTGAGACCCCAGACGTAGGGGCGGCCCTCGTGGCCGCCGCCCTGGGACCGCAGACGTAGGGGGCCCTGGAGCCCGCCCTGGGGCGGCCTCGTGGCAGCCCGCCCTGAGACCCCAGACGTAGGGGCGGCCCTCGTGGCCGCCCGCCCTGAGACCGCAGACGTAGGGGCGGCCCTCGTGGCCGCCCGCCCTGAGACCGCAGACAGACGTCGGGGCGGCCCCTCGTGGCAGCCCGCCCCCTGAGACCCCAGACCAGACGTAGGGCGGCCCTCGTGGCCGCCCGCCCTGAGACCGCAAACGTAGGGGCGGCCCTCGTGGCCGCCCGCCCTGAGACCCCAGACGTAGGGGCGGCCCTCGTGGCAGCCCGCCCTGAGACCCCAGACGTAGGGGCGGCCCTCGTGGCAGCCCGCCCTGAGACCCCAGACGTAGGGGCGGCCCTCGTGGCCGCCCGCCCTGACACGCTAGCCCAAACGCGAAGAGGCCAGGCTCCGAAGAACCTGGCCTCTCGTGCTCGATGCTCGACCTCTATTTAGAGGGCGATCGGTTCCGTCCCGCTACAGGTGCTGTTGCAGGAGCCTGGCGTGCCGTTGTTCGCGCCGGCGTCGCAGATCTCGCCCGTGTCGACGAAGCCGTCGCCGCACCGCGGCGCGGCGCACGTCGTCTTGCACTTGTCGGCGGCGTCGTCGTTCGCGTCGCCGTCGTCGCACGTCTCGCCCATCACCGTGTCGACGAGGCCGTCGCCGCAGGTGCCGGGGTTGTAGGTGTTGCCGAAGACGAGGCCGCCACTGGCCGTGGTCGTGTACTTCACTTCGACGTTGGCGGTGTCGGCGGTCGCCGGGAAGGACATCTTCTGCTCGCCGCAGCCGCTGAGGCTCGTCGGAGCGCCGCCCGTGATGGCGGTGGAGAAGTCGAAGCGGATGTACGGGTAGACCGAGCTCGCGGTGACCACGTTGAACGTCTCGCCGGTGAGGACGGGCTTCGTGCTGTCGTCGACGGTGGCCTTCGTCTTGAGCGTGCAGTTGCCGAGTGTGACGTCCGTCCCCGACTCGACGCCGAGGGCGATGTTCCAGTAGGCGATGTGCTGTGTGGTCCCGGCGACGTCCTCGAGGCCCTTGTAGGCGGCGACCTGGTAGAGCGGGCCGCGGCCGTCGGGGTCGGACTGCATCCGGACGTCGCTGCCGGAGCCCTCGGTGAGGCCGGTACAGCCCGTGGGGAACTGGGCGGGGTCGGTCTCCGTGGCGGCGATCTTGCCGCCGGTGCCCTTGCCGGCGCTGGTGCAGAAGTTCCCGTCCTTTGCGTTGGGCTTGACCACGGTGACGTTGCTCCCGCCGCAGTCGATGACGATGTCGTCCATGAGGAGGTTCGGGTTGGTGGCGCCGCCGGCGGAGCAGGCGAAGCCGAGGACGTAGGTGGTGCCGCGCACGCCAGCCTGATCGTGGAGGAGGGGCTGGGTGTCGCAGTCGAACTTCGCGGAGCAGAAGATGTCGTTGAAGTTCACGGCGATGTCGAAGAAGCCCTGCTGCGCGGGGCGCATGAGGGCGACGTCGAACTTGAAGAAGGTGTCGCCGTTCTCCTTGCAGGTGTCGACCTTGACGAGGTCGCCGGGGTTCTGGAAGTCGAGGCTCTCGAGGGCGCCGTTCTTGGCGAAAACGCTCGCGCTCTCGGTGATCCCCGAGCCGTAGGTCGAGTAGTCGTAGCCGTTGTCGCCGGAGCTCGTCAGCGCGACCTTGTCGTCGTAGATGCCCCGGATGCTGACGGTGACGCGGTTCTGCCTCACGTTGGTGTCGCAGTCGGCGGCAACGCTGCAGGACTGGCCCTTGGTGATGCCGGCGTTGGTGCAGGTCTTCACGCCGTTGTTGTCGGTGCAGACGCCGGTGATGGCCTCGTTCGTGGCGTCGCAGGTGCCGACGTACGAGGCAGAGCCGCCGTTGTCGCCGTACTGGCTCGAGGTGATGCGGGCGGTGAAGACGGTCTCGGCCTTGCCGTTCTCGACCTTGATGTCCCAGACGGCGTCCTTGACGCCCACGAGGCTCAAGGCCGCGATGTCGAGCTGGAAGGGGGTGCCCGCGGTGTCGGGGACGGCCTGGTCCGCACAGGCGCCGGCGGCGAAGGCCCCGAGCGCGACGAGGGAGAGGGAGAGACGCATGGACGTATGCCTCCAGACGGGAAGGTCTGCGTGGAGTTCTTGCTGTGGGTGAGAGCGCGAGGACAGGCCGGGCCCCGATGCACAGGGGTCCGCGACCAGCTCGCCTGACGCCACACTAGACCATCTCGCGGAGAGCTGTACGCTGTTTTACGTAGTCCACTACACTTTTGAAACCGAGAGCCCGGGGACCCGCCAGGGACCGCGCCGATCGGCAGGCCGGAAAAGAAAAAGGCCAGGCTCCGGAGAGCCTGGCCTCATCCAGGGCGGCAGATCTAGGCTTAGGGCGCCGAGTACGAGTTGCCGAACACGCCGTGGCCGAAGGGGCTCGTGCTCGTGGCGGTCTCGTTCGACGTCGCCGTGTAGCGCGACTGGACGCCCGAGTTGGCCACGTTGAGCTTCTCCTCGGTGTTGCAGCCGAAGAGGTCAGCGATCTGGAACTCGATGAAGGGGTAGACAGTACCCTGGTCGATGTTGTTCGCCGTCCCGTCGCCGTCCCCAGCACCCGAGAGGACCGGGTTCGTGGCATCGTCCGCAGTCGCGTCGAAGCTCACGGTGCAGGCCCCGGTGTACGGGCTGGTGTCGAGGAGACCGAGCGCGACGTTCCAGTACTGAATCGCCTGGGTCGTGGCCGTGCTTTCCTTGCCCTGGTACGCGGCGATCTGGAAGAGCGGCGCCGTGCCGGACGGGCTTATCGTGAGGACGTTAGCGTCGCAGTTCCCGCTACCGAGTCCGCCGCTATCGGACGCAACGCCCGTGCAGAGGTTGCCATCGCCATTCGGGGCGATGGTGACGGTGCTCTGAAGCACGGCGTTGGAGTCGTAGCACTTGATCGTGATGTCCGTCATGAGCAGCGTCGTGTCGGCGTTCGTGCCAGATCCCGACGTGCACGCAAGACCGATGACGTGAGTCTTCTCGCGGGCGGAACCGTTGGTCGCGTCCACATCGTGGAGGAAGTCACCGACATTGCAGTCGTACTTCGCGGAGCAGTAGATGTCGTTGAAGTTGACAGCGATGTCGAAGAAGCCCTGATTTGCCGGGCGCATGACGGCCACGTTGAACTCGACGAAGGCGTCCTGGTTCTCCTTGCAGTCGATGTACTGCGTGAGGACGCCGGGGTTCTGAATCGTCTCGGCCGCTTCCGCGGTCGACTCGAACACGTTCCCGGGAGCCGGCGAGTCACCGAAGTCGCCGAGCGTGCCGGCGAACGTGTGCTTGTAGACGCCGACGATCCAGACGTTGACCTCGTTCCAGTGCTTGGTGTCGTCGGGACCGCCGCTGGTCTTGTCGTTGGTGTTGCTGTTGGTCTGCGCGTCGCAGGTACCGACGTAGGACGCCGAGCCGGCGCCATCGCCGTAGCCGGACGAGGTGATGCGCGCCTCGAAGACAGTTGCATCCGCCTCGTTCTTGACCTGGATGTCCCAAATGGCGTCAGAGACGCCGTCCAAGGTCAACGCGGCGATGTCGAGGTTGAGCGGCGTGTCGCCGAGCGACGACGTCGGCGCGGCGTTGTCCGCGCAGGCGCCGGCCGCGAGCGCGCCGGCGGCGAGGATGGGGAGATAGAAGCGCATGTCCGTATGCCTCCAGACTTGGAAGTGCTGCTTGAGAGTTCTTGCTTGGATGCTTTGAAAGCGAGAAGCGCCAAGTGGAGATGGATGCCCCGCACCGGCTGCACCGACGTTAGAGCTTTGTGTTCCCTAACGTCAACGACATACCTACAACCAACTCGCCACCATGATGCCGTAGGCAATTACGGTATCAGCGTGGCGAGAACGTTGTTCACAACAGGCTCGCGACCCGCTCTACAGGCCGCTCCGAGCCCTCCTCTCCCGGCACTGTGGTCGGCCAACCGCTCATTACCGCGCCACCTGAGAGCCGCCTACGAAGCGCCTGCGACGCGCTCACGTGTAGGCACATACTGAGTTACAAGCGTTCACAGTTTTCGTTCCGCTGGAGCCCACGCACCGCACATGAGCGTCCGGGGGCCATGGGGCGACGACCTCGTCCACGCCGGCCTGATCGACCACCGCCCCCTACACGCCGGGCGCCTTGCCATCGCCGCTCGGGACACGAAAGCCTGGAGTCTGCCACGGTGTGTCGCGAGGTGCGATTAGCCCGGCGGTAATATATCTCAGTGTGAGATATTCACCGGCGAGTCAAATCGTGGCACTCGCGCCGCCCTCGCCACGTCCTCGACGTCGACGATGGCTCCCCACGCGGGCGTGGGTCGACGTCCACGCTCCCGGCGTGGGCCCCGCTCCGCCCTGTCACGCTCGAGGAGCGGTCAGTTCGCGGGGTAGGCGTGCTTGAAGTCGAGGGCCTGGTCGCCCGTGGACCGATACACGACGCGCACGCCGCTCTCCGGGTTCTCGCTGCCAAAGGACAGCGGGTTCTTCCCGCAGCCGACGAGGTCGTCGATCTCGATCTCGATGTAGGGATATACCTGGCCCGCCGCGATCTGTCCGCCCTCGAGGGCGGGGAAGCTCCGGTCGTCGGCCGTCGCCTTCGTCGAGAGCGAGCACTGGCCCGCGACGAGCTCGCTCGTCACCCCGATGCCGAGGTTCCAGTAGCGCACGTCCTGGCCGAGGTCCTCGCTCTGGGCGCCCTTGTAGACCGCCACCTGGAACACGGGCCCGTTCGCGTGGAGCGAGGTGTTCAGGTCGCCACAGTCCGGGTCCGTCTGGCCGTCGGCCGAGCCGGGATCGCAGAGATCCCCGTCGCCGTCGAGCGGGTCGATCGTGCTCTCCCAGGTGTTCCCGGCGCCGTCGTCGCAGGAGATCAGGATGTCGTCCATCCACAGCTGCGTCGCGGCGCCCGGGCCCGCCGCGCACGAGAGCCCGAGCACGTAGGTCGGCGACCGCTGGCTCTCGCTGTCGAAGAGCAGGTTCGTCCCGGCGCAGTCGAACTTCGCCGAGCAGAAGATGTCGTTGAACTGGATCGCGATGTCGAAGAAGCCCTGGTTCGCCGGGCGCATCACCGTCACGTCGAACGTGACGGTGTTGTCGGCGTTGGCCTCGCAGTCGAGCGTGCGCGAGAGCGGACCGGGGTCGTTGAACGGCAGCGAGCCGGCCGGCCGCGCGCTGTGGTGCTGGCCCGCGTCCTCGATGCGCGCGCCGTAGAGGCCGACGAGCTCGATCGTGACGCGGTTGTCGTGCACGCCGTCGGGGGCGCCGAGCTCCGTCTGGGCGTCGCACGCGGCGACGTAGGACGCCGAGCCGCGCGAGTCGCCGTAGGCCGACGAGGTGATGCGGCGCGTGATGACCGCGTCGCCCGCCTCGTTCTCGACCGTCACGTCCCAGACGGCGTCGACCACGCCGGTCAGCGTCAAGGCCGCGATGTTGACCGTCATCGGGGCGCCGGAGAAGCCGGACGACGCGGTGATCGGAGCTCCGCCGGCGCACGCCCCGAGGAGGGCGAGCGCGAGGACAGGGCTGAGCACCGGGAGTCGCATCGGGTGGGTCTCCGAGGACGCGCGCGAGGACGTCTTGTGATGGGATCTTGCGGTGAAGATCGCGCCGTGGCGCGGTTCCCCCGCACGGGAACGTAATTGGAGGTTAAGCGACCGGCGATCCCAGGGTCAAGGCCGATGTACGCGGGGTTACCGAGGCGGGGACGGGCTCGCGCGAGGCTCGCCCGTGAGCGGCCGTAAGCGAGTTTACGGTCGGATCACCGACCACCGTCAGATCCCGCCACGGAGTGTGAACGGCGTTCACATGTGCCACGGTGTCTCGGAGGCGGGTCCGCGGCGCCGCGATCGGGCGGACGCTCCTCGGAGAAGCGGACGACAGATCGAGGTAGTCGACGAAAGCGAGACGCCCGCGCCCCAGAAATGAAAAAGGCCAGGCTCCGGAGCGCCTGGCCCTTCAGATCGCCAGGCCGTTCGGCTAGTTCGACTCGTTGTCGAACGCGTCGAAGTTCGTGTCGCCCGTGCCCGTGTAGGTCACGACCACCGCCTCACCCGGGGTGAAGCGTCATCTCGTTCGCGCCGCAGGCGTCGGAGACGCTGTCGATCGTCGAACTGGACGTACGGGTAGACCTGGCCGTCCGCGATGTCGCCGCCGGGGATGGCGGGCGGCGTGGCGTCGTCAGCCGCCGCGCGCGTCGTGAGCGAGCAGTTCGCGAGCGTCACGCCATTCGACTGAGCGGTGCGGATGCCGAGCGCGACGTTCCAGTAGCGGATCGACGTCTCGGTGACCTCCTGGCCCTGGTAGATGGCAGCCTGGTAGATCGGGCTGTCCGCGCCGACCGCGCGTCCAGTTGCAGGCGCTCGCGGCCGAGCCATTCGGCAGCGCGAGCGTCGACGTCGCCGAGCCCGCGGTGCAGAGGTTGCCGTCGCCGCTCGCCGTGTCGATCGTCGTCGTCGCCGCGGTCGATGCGTTCGCCGTCGTCGCAAGAGATCGTGATGTCATCCATGTAGAGCTTCGTCGTCGCGCCGTCACCGGCCGAGCAGGCGAAGCCGAGGACGTCGTCGTGCCACCACGCCGCCGCGCTGTCGTGGAGGAGGTTCTGGGCGCGTCGCAGTCGAACTTCGCCGAGCAGAAGATGTCGTTGAAGTTCACGGCGATGTCGAAGAAGCCCTGCTGGGCCGGACGCATCAGGGCCACGTCGAACTGGACGAACGTGTCGCCGTTCTCCTTGCACTCCTTGACCTGGGTAAGCGGACCCGGGTTCTGGAAGTCGAGGCTCCTGGAGCGCGCGCGCCCGTCTGGAACTCGTCGCGACCGCACCCCGTCCCCGTAGCCTTCGAAGCCGCGGAGAGCGGCCGCACCGCTGTAGATCCCGCGGATGTCGACCGTGATCTTGTTGTAGCACTTGGTGTCGTCGCCAGCGCTCGAGCCGTCGACGAAGCCGGGGTCGAAGTTGGTGCCGGTGGTCCCGCCGTTCGTCTGCGCGTCGCAGGTACCGACGTAGGACGCCGAGCCCTTGCCGTCGCCGTACTGGTTGGACGAGATGCGCGTCGTGAAGACGGTCTCGCCGGCCTCGTTCTCGACCTTGATGTCCCACACAGCGTCGGCGACGCCGTTCAGGGTCAAGGCGGCGATGTTGAGGTCGAACGGCGTGCCGTCCTGAGTGGTGGTCGGCGCCGAGGTGTCGGCGCAAGCGCCGGCGGTGAGCATGCCCGCGGCGAGGAGACAAGAATAGACCCGCATTGTTTTCCTCCAGGGAGAATCGTGCGTGCGAGCTGGAGCTCGCCGGGTTTGCCTGATTGATGAAGTCGGTTCCGCGAAGTGCAGAGCGTCCCGGAATGGGACAAGCGGAGGTTAGGTCTTCCGGCGAGGCATTGTCAAAGGCACTATCGCCGCCGCGTAACTATCTCGTAACCAGCAAACCAAGCAACTGATTTCATTAACGAAATGCGCCATCGAACGTATCGCTATACAGTATGTGACTACCACCGATATTCGGTAGCCAACTCCCTGCACGATACCCCGCGGTGCGCCTCTACATTATTGATATTATTTCACTCTTGAAGGGGTCTGGCGACCATTGCATAAAGTGTCATGCACGATACCGACTCCGGCCGGCGCGAGATGTCGGGCCATTCGGCGAGATCTCGCGACGACGCCGTCCATCACGAGATTGTGATCGCCTACGGCGTTCCCTGGAGGTCGCCTTGGACCCGCAGCGCGTAGCACATTCCAGACTCGAAAGTGACGGCTCCGCGGCCGCCACCCCGAGCCGCTCCGAGGAATGTGCCTCTCGACGCTCTCACGACTCGCAGACCGAACCATCACGAGCCCCTCGTGGCCGCCTTATGTGCGCCCCATCGACGACTCACCGGCCGCGCGCGCGGTGTGTCCTTCGGCCCACACGCCCCGACGTCCGCCCCGAACCGCGATGGAGCAGCCTACTACGGTCCCGAGCCGGTCCCGCCTGCGCGCCTCCCGCGCTCCGATTCGGCCGCGTCGTCGTCCACGACGCCACGCAGGGCCGCACCAAAAGGGCTCGAGATCGATATGCCGCGGCGGTGGCACATCCAATATTGTCCAGCGCAACAAATCATCGCGCCGAGCACCCCGCCGACCGCCCGAACCGGCCTCGCGGCCGCCGTGGCCGGGTGTCGCCGTGGCGAGGCCCGGTGTAACCGTCGCGCGAGCGCTCCGTAGCGGGCTCTGGGCCGCCCCCGCCGGCCCTCCCCCTCCGCCTCCCCCATCCTTTGATGATTGTCCCACCCGCGCGCCGCCTGCTACCGTCCTCCTCATGGGCGGCGTCGTGCGGCGCCCAATAAATCTGAACATCCGAACAATTCCCGGGAGGCCGCCATCAACGCGACCCACCCCCGCAGGCTCGCCTGGCGTGCCGCCTTCGCGGCTGCCGCCTCGCTGGCGCTGTTCGCCGCGACCGCGCCACGCGCCTCCGCCGCCTGCACGCCCACGCCCCAGACCGTCAGCGGCGACCTCGACGTCACCGCCGACACCACCTGGTGCGCCGACGTCACCGTCACCGGCAACCTCACCATCCGCGCCGGCGTCACCGTCACCGTCGAGAACACGCCCGCCCTCCTCGTCCACGGCGACGCCACCATCGAGCCTGGCGCCCACCTCAGCGCCGACGGCAAGGGCTTCGCCGCCGCCAGCGGCACCGGCTTCGGCAACTCCAGCAGCTCCTACAGCGGCGCCGGCGCGAGCCACGGCGGCCGCGGCGGCCAGGGCTACAACCAGGGCGCCAACCAGACCTGGTACGGCTCCGCCCTCCTCCCGACGACCGCAGGCTCCGGCGGCGGCTCCGGCCGGGGCAGCGTCCCCGGCGGCGCCGGCGGCGGCGTCATCGCGCTCGCCGTCGGCGGCGACCTCGTCCTGAACGGCACCATCTCCGCGAATGGCGGCGACGGCGGCGACAGCACCGTCGCCGGCGGCGGCGGCGGAGCCGGCGGCACCATCCGCCTCACCGCCGACGATCTCTCCGGCTCCGGCACCCTCACAGCCCGCGGCGGCCGCGGCGGGAACCGCAGCAACAGCACCGGCACCGACTACGGGACCGGCGGCGGCGGCGCCGGCGGGCGCGTCACCGTCCGCTCCCTCACGCGCGCCTGGCTCCCCTCCCACGCCGACGTCGCGGGCGGCGTCGCCGGCACCAACGGCAACCCCAACGGCAACGTCGGAAGATCAGGCGGCGCCGGCACCGTCGCCGTCATCACCATCAGCAGCTGGGCCTCCCCCTGGCCGAACGACACCCGCGCCGCGGACCGGGACCTCCTGATCGCCGGCCCCTACCGCTTCCAGACCGAGAGCGCCCCCGCCGTCTCGTTCAACACCGTCACCATCGCCGCCGGCGCGAGCGTCGTCGGCGGGGCCACCACCACCATCGGCGCCACCACCCTCGCCGTCACCGGCGGCGCCTGGGACATGACCCTCGAGAGCGCCGGCGGCGGCTGCGACGGCGAGTGCGAGGCCAGCGCCCACACCGTCACCTGGAACGTCGGCGCCGTCTCGATGAGCGGCGGCGTCATCGACGGCGACCGCGTCGGCTCCCTCACCTTCAACGTCACCGGCACCTTCAGCCAGTCGGGCGGCTCGCTGAGCGCCAGGAACCTCGATCTCAACGGCGCCTCCGTCGCCTTCGCGTGGAGCGGCGCCGCCGTCTGCGAGGCCCAGAACCTCACCCTCGACGCCGCGAGCGCGACGATCGGCGTCGGGGCCCGCCTCGGCGGCGACGGCATGGGCTCCCTCGGCGCCACCGCCACCGCCAGCGCGAGCGGTAGCGGCGCCGGCAACAACAACGGCAACTCCGGCGGCGGCGCGAGCCACGGCGGCCGCGGCGGCGAGGGCTACAGCGGCGTCGGCCAGGGGACCTTCTACGGCTCCGCGCGCCTCCCGACCACCCTCGGCGGAGGCGGCGGCCGCAGCACCAGCGCCGGCGGCACCGACGGCGGCGACGGCGGCGGCGCCGTCTTCATCGCGCTCTCGGGCGCGCTCACCGTCGACGGCACGCTCTCCTCGAACGGCGCCAGCTCCGCGAGCGCCACCGAGGACAGCGCCGGGACCGGCGGCGGCGGCGCCGGCGGCACCGTGCGCGTCAAGGCCACGAGCGTCGGCGGGACCGGTCGGATCGAGGCCCTCGGTGGCGACTCCGGCGATCGCACCGGCGGCGGCACGGATCGCGGCGTCGGCGGCGGCGGCGGCGGCGGGCGCGTCGTCGTCCGCGCGAAGAGCGCGAGCTTCGACTTCGCGACCCACGCCTCCGTCCGCGGCGGCCGCGCCGGCGGGGCGGGCGGCGGCACGACCGCGCAGGTGACCCGTGACGGCGGGCGCGGGACCCTGGCCTTCATCGAGCTCGCCTCGGACGCCATCACCACGACCGACGCGGTGACCACCGAGGATCGCGTGCTCCACATCTACGACGGCTGGCGCTTCGAGAGCGGCGACGGCGCGGTCACCGGGCTCGACGCGATCGTGATCCACGACGGCGCCGCGCTCGCGGCCGGCACGAGCTCCATCGCGATCACGACCGGGGCCTTCACCGCCACGAACGCGACCTGGGACCTGACCGCGCAGAGCGTCGGCGGCTGCGACGGCCTCTGCGAGGCGACCGCCACCACGATCACCGTGAACGCCACCACGATCGCGATCAGCGGCTCGACGCTCGCCGGCGGCAACGTCGGGAGCTGGGTCTTCGTGCCGACCACGAGCTTCTCGTTCGCCGGCGGCACGGTGAGCGGCGTCGGCGTCACCGTGAACGGCGCGGGCGCGTCGGTCGCCTTCGGGGCGGCCGCGGTGGTCGACGGCGCCACGGTCGACGTCACCGGCGCGAGCGTGTCGATCGCGGCGACCGCGGCCGTCAAGGCCGACGCGCGCAGCACCGCCACGAGCGGCCAGCCCTCGAGCAACAACTACGGCGGCGGCGGCGCGTCCCACGGCGGGCGCGGCGGCAACGGCGCCGCCACGAACACGAGCACGCCGAACGGCGGGACCGCGCCGCAGTACGTCGACTCCGCGCTCATGCCGGCGCTGCCCGGCGCGCAGGGCGGCCACGGCGCGAGCGGCAACCGCGTGGGCGGGCTCGGCGGCGGCGTGGTCTTCCTCACGGCGGCGGGAGCGCTCACCATCGACGGCGCCGTGTCCGCGAACGGCGGCGCCGGCACGGACTCCGACAACAGCAACGGCTCGGGAGGCGGCGGCGCCGGCGGGACCGTGCGGATCAGCGCCGCGAGCGTCGGCGGCGACGGCACGATCGCCGCCACGGGCGGCCGGGGCGGCGCGCGCCCCTCGACGAACACGAGCTCGGGCGCCGGCGGCGGCGGCGGCGGCGGGCGGGTCACGCTGCGCGCGCTGTCGTGGAGCTTCCCCGCGAGCCACGTCGACGTCTCGGGGGGGGCCGCCGGCACCCACGCCAACGCGTACGTCAACGCTGACGGCGGCCTCGGCACGTTCGCGCTCATCCGCCTCGACGACGTCGCCGGCGCGCCGCTCGACGACGCCACGCGCGCCCACGACAAGGAGCTCTACCTCACGAACGGGTTCCGCTTCGAGAGCGGCGATCAGCCGATCTCCATCCCCTCGATCATCATGCAGGACGGCGCGCACGTCGTCGGCGGCGGGACGAACGTCACGGTCTCGACCACCGCGTTCACCGCGACCGGCGGCCTCTGGGAGAACGCCGTCGAGAGCGCGGGAGGCTGCACGGGCACCTGCGACGTCACGCAGACGGTGACGATCGCCGCGAGCACCGTCGACATCGGCGCGGGCGACTTCGACGGGCAGACGCGCGGCACCTTCGTCTTCGACCTCACGACGAGCTTCGACATGGACGGCGGCACGCTCCGCGCCGGCACCGTCCGCTTCAAGGGCCCGATCCTCTACCGCTTCGCCGGCACGGCCCTCGTGCGCGCCCGCAACGGCTACGTCACCGCGAGCGACCTGCTCGTGGACACCGGCGCCCGCGTCGGCGGCGACGGCATGGGCGACCTCGGCGCGACCCTCGCCGCCGGCTCCTCCAACGGCAGCGGCTCGGGGCCCGGCTACGGCAGCACCAACGGCGGCGGCGCGAGCCACGGCGGCTGGGGCGGCAACAGCGCCAACAACGCCGGCCAGGGCACGATCTTCGGCTCGGCCCTCGCCCCGACGAGCCTCGGCAGCGGCGGCGGCCGCGCCACGATCGGCGGCGGCACCGACGGCGGCGACGGCGGCGGCGCCTTCTTCGTCGCGGTCACGGGCGACGTCACGCTGAACGGGACGCTCTCGTCGAACGGCGCCACGGCGGCGTCGAGCGACACCGGCGGCACCGGCGGCGGCGGCGCCGGCGGCACCCTCCGCGTCAAGGCCGACCACTTCGGCGGCACGGGCTTCATCGAGCTCATGGGCGGCGACGGCGGCGCGCGCACCGGCACCGGCACCGACTCCGGCACCGGCGGCGGCGGCGGCGGCGGGCGCGGCGTCGTCCGCGCCAGGTCGAGCGACTTCGTGTTCGCCGGTCACGTCGACGTGAGCGGTGGCCAGGGCGGCGCGAGCGCGTCGACCTACGTCGGGAAGCCAGGCGGGCGCGGCACCTTCGCGTACATCGCCATCAAGGACACCGCCGACACCTCGGTCGACCCCACGACGATCGCGGGCGGCGCCGCGGCGGACGACCTCGACATCCACATCTACGACGGCTTCCGCTTCGAGTCCGCGGACAGCCCCGTGGTGGCGCGCTCCGTCACGATCCACGACGGCGCGCTCGTCGTCGGCGAGAAGAACGCCGCGGCCGTCACCCTGAACCTCACGGGCGCGCTCACCGTGACGAACGCGATCTGGGACACGCGCATCAAGAGCGAGGGCGGCTGCAACGGCGCGTGCGCCTCGGCCTTCGAGCAGGACGTCACCGTGAACGCCGCGAGCGTCGCGCTGACCGGGGCGCAGCTCCTCGGCGACACGCTCGGGAGCTGGGCGTTCGTGCCGAGCGCGAGCTTCACCATGACCGGCGGCGCGCTCAGCGGCGTCGACGTGCGGGTCGACACGCCGGGCGGGACCGTGGCGTTCGGGGCCGGCGCGGCGGTCAACGGGCTGAACGTGGACGTCACCGGCGCGAGCGTGTCGATCGCGGCCACCGCGGCGGTGGGCGCCGACGCGCGCAGCACCGCGACGAACGGCCAGCCCTCGAGCAACAGCTACGGGGGCGGCGGGGCGTCCCACGGCGGGCGCGGCGGCAACGGCGCCGCCACGAGCACGAGCACGCCGAACGGCGGGACCGCGCCGCAGTACGTCGACTCCGCGCTCATGCCGGCGCTGCCGGGCGCGCAGGGCGGCCACGGCGCGAGCGGCAACCGCGCCGGCGGGCTCGGCGGCGGCGTGGTCTTCCTCACGGCGGCGGGAGCGCTCACCATCGACGGCGCCGTGTCCGCGAACGGCGGCGCCGGCACGGACTCCGACAACAGCAACGGGTCGGGCGGCGGCGGCGCCGGCGGGACCGTGCGGATCAGCGCCGCGAGCGTCGGCGGCGACGGCACGATCGCCGCCACGGGCGGCAGGGCGGCGCGCGCCCCTCGACGAACACGAGCTCGGGCGCCGGCGGCGGCGGCGGCGGCGGGCGCGTCACGCTGCGCGCGCTGTCGTGGAGCTTCCCCGCGAGCCACGTCGACGTCTCGGGGGGCCCCGCCGGCACCCACGCCAACGCGTACGTCAACGCCGACGGCGGCCTCGGCACGTTCGCGCTCATCCAGCTCGCCCCGTCGAGCCCCCCGCTCGAGGACACCAAGCGCGACTACGACCAGCACCTCTACCTCACGAACGGCTTCCGCTTCGAGAGCGGCGATCAGCCGATCTCGTTCCCCGCGATCTCCATGCAGGACGGCGCGCACGTCGTGAGCGGCGGGTCGAACGTCACCGTGAGCACGACCGCGTTCGACGCGACCGGCGGCCTCTGGGAGAACGCCGTCGAGAGCGCCGGCGGCTGCACGGGGACCTGCGACGTCACACACACGGTGACGCTCGACGCGAGCACGGTCGACATCAGCGGGGGCGCGTTCGACGGGCAGACGCGCGGCACCTTCGTCTTCGACCTGTCGACGAGCTTCGACATGGACGGCGGCACGCTCCGCGAGGGCACCGCGCGCTTCAAGGGGCCGATCCTCTACCGCTTCGCCGGCACCGCCGACGCGCGCGCGCGCTACGGCTACGTCACCGCGAGCGACCTGCTCGTCGACACCGGCGCCCGGCTCGGCGGCGACGGCATGGGCGACGTCGGCGCGACCCTCGCCGCCGGCTCCTCGAACGGCAGCGGCTCCGGGCCCGGCTACGGCAGCACCAACGGCGGCGGCGCGAGCCACGGCGGCTTTGGCGGCTACAGCGCGAACAACGCCGGCCAGGGCAACACCTTCGGGTCGGCCCTCGCCCCGAGCGGGCTCGGCAGCGGCGGCGGCCGCGCCACGATCGGCGGCGGCACCGACGGCGGCGACGGCGGCGGCTCCTTCTTCATCGCGGTCAGCGGCGACGTGACCGTGAACGGCACGCTGTCGGCGAACGGCGCCTCCGCGGACGACGCGGCCGACGGCGGCACGGGCGGTGGCGGCGCGGGCGGGACGCTGCGCGTCAAGGCCGATCACCTCGGCGGCACCGGCTTCATCGAGCTCACGGGCGGCGACGGCGGCGCGCGCACCGGGACGGGCACCGACAACGGCACCGGCGGGGGCGGCGGCGGCGGGCGCGGCGTCGTCCGCGCGAAGACCACCGACTTCGTGTTCCCCGGGCACGTGAGCGTCGCGGGCGGCCAGGGCGGCGCCAGCGCGTCGACCTACGTCGGGAAGCAGGGCGGGCGCGGCACCTTCGCGTACATCGCCATCAAGGACACCGCCGACACCGCCGTCGACCCGACGACGCTCGCGCAGGGCGCCGCGGCGGACGACCTCGACATCCACATCTACGACGGCTTCCGCTTCGAGCTCGCGGACTCGCCGGTCGCGGCGCGCTCCGTCACGATCCACGACGGCGCGCTGGTCGTCGGCGAGCGCGTGACGGCCGCGATCGTCGTGAACCTGACGGGCGCGCTCACCGCGACGAACGCCACCTGGGACACGCGGATCAAGAGCGAGGGCGGCTGCAACGGCGCGTGCGCCTCCGCCTCCGGGCAGAACGTCACGATCAACGCCGCGAGCGTCACGCTGAGCGGCGCGAACCTCCTCGGCGACACGCTCGGCAGCTGGACCTTCGCCCCGACGGGGGGCTTCGGCATGACCGACGGCGCGCTCAGCGGCGTCGACGTCACGGTGTCGGCGGCGGCCGCGCCGGTCGCGTTCGCCGGGACGGCGCAGGTGGACGGGCTGAACGTCGACGTCACCGGCGCGACCGTCGCGATCGCGGCGACCGCGGCCGTGCGGGCGGACGCGCGCAGCACGGCCACCAACGGCGCGCCCTCGAGCAACGGCTACGGCGGCGCGGGCGCGTCGCACGGCGGCCGCGGCGGCAACGGCGGCGCCACGAGCACGACCACGCCCAACGGCGGCACGGGCCCGCAGTACGTCGACTCGGCGCTCCTGCCGTCGCTCCCGGGCGCGGTCGGCGGCGTCGGCGGCGGGCGGGCAGGCGGCCTCGGCGGCGGCGTGATCTTCCTGACGGCGGCTGGCGCGCTGACCCTCGACGGGGCCGTCAGCGCCAACGGCGGCGACGGGACCGCCTCGACCAACAGCAACGGGTCGGGCGGCGGCGGCGCCGGCGGGACGGTGCGCGTGAGCGCCGCGAGCGTGGACGGCGGCGGCACGATCGAGGCCCAGGGGCGGCGACGGCGGCGCGCGGCCCAGCACGGCCAACAACGCCGGCAGCGGCGGCGGCGGCGGCGGCGGGCGCGTCACCGTGCGCGCGCTCTCGTGGGGGGCCGTGCCGAGCCACGTGGACGTCTCCGGCGGGCTCGCCGGCGTCAACGGGAGCACGATCGTGAGCGCCGACGGCGGCCTCGGCACGTTCGCGCTCATCGCGCTCGCCGACGACGTGCCCGGCGCGCCGCTCGCCGACGCGACGCGGGCCAACGACCGGCACCTCTACCTCACGAACGGCTTCCGCTTCGAGAGCGGCGACCAGCCGATCTCCATCCCCGCGATCTCCATGCAGGACGGCGCGCACGTCGTGAGCGGCGGGTCGAACGTCACCGTGAGCACGACCGCGTTCGACGCGACCGGCGGCCTCTGGGAGAACGCCGTCGAGAGCGCCGGCGGCTGCACGGGGACCTGCGACGTCACGCACACGGTGACGCTCGACGCGAGCACGGTCGACATCAGCGGGGGCGCGTTCGACGGGCAGACGCGCGGCACCTTCGTCTTCGACCTGACGACGAGCTTCGACATGGACGGCGGCACGCTCCGCGAGGGCACCGCGCGCTTCAAGGGGCCGATCCTCTACCGCTTCGCCGGCTCGGCACCGCCGACGCCCGCGCGCGCTACGGCTACGTCACGGCGAGCGACCTGCTCGTGGACACCGGCGCCCGGCTCGGCGGCGACGGCATGGGCGACGTCGGCGCGACCCTCGCCGCCGGCTCCTCGAACGGCAGCGGCTCCGGGCCCGGCTACGGCAGCACCAACGGCGGCGGCGCGAGCCACGGCGGCTTTGGCGGCTACAGCGCGAACAACGCCGGCCAGGGCACCACCTTCGGGTCGGCCCTCGCCCCGAGCGGGCTCGGCAGCGGCGGCGGGCGCGCCACGGTCGGCGGCGGCACCGACGGCGGCGACGGCGGCGGCTCCTTCTTCATCGCGGTCAGCGGCGACGTGACCGTGAACGGCACGCTGTCGGCGAGCGGCGCCTCCGCGGGCGACGCGGCCGACGGCGGCACGGGCGGCGGCGGCGCGGGCGGGACGCTGCGCGTCAAGGCCGATCACCTCGGCGGCACCGGCTTCATCGAGCTCACGGGCGGCGACGGCGGCGCGCGCACCGGGACGGGCACCGACAACGGCACCGGCGGGGGCGGCGGCGGCGGGCGCGGCGTCGTCCGCGCGAAGACCACCGACTTCGTGTTCCCCGGGCACGTGAGCGTCGCGGGCGGCCAGGGCGGCGCCAGCGCGTCGACCTACGTCGGGAAGCAGGGCGGGCGCGGCACCTTCGCGTACATCGCCATCAAGGACACCGCCGACACCGCGGTCGACCCGACGACGCTCGCGCAGGGCGCCGCGGCGGACGACCTCGACATCCACATCTACGACGGCTTCCGGTTCGAGCTCGCGGACTCGCCGGTCGCGGCGCGCTCCGTCACGATCCACGACGGCGCGCTGGTCGTCGGCGAGCGCGTGACGGCCGCGATCGTCGTGAACCTGACCGGCGCGCTCACCGCGACGAACGCCACCTGGGACACGCGGATCAAGAGCGAGGGCGGCTGCAACGGCGCGTGCGCCTCGGTGTTCGAGCAGGACATCACCGTGAACGCCGCGAGCGTCGCGCTCGACGGGGCGGACCTCCTCGGGGACACGCTCGGGAGCTGGACCTTCGCCCCGGCGACGGGCTTCGCGATGACCGACGGCACCCTCAGCGGCGTCGACGTGACGGTCGCCGGGCCGGACGCCACGGTCTCGTTCGGCGCGGGCGCCGCCGTCGACGGGCTGAACGTCGACGTCACCGGCGTGAGCGTCGCGATCGCGCCCACGGCGTCCGTGCGCGCGGACGCGCGCAGCTCGGCCACGAACGGCGCGCCCTCGAACAACGGCTACGGCGGCGCGGGCGCGTCGCACGGCGGCCGCGGCGGCAACGGCGGCGCCACGAGCACGACCACCCCCAACGGCGGCACGGGCCCACAGTACGTGGACTCGGCGCTCCTGCCGTCGCTCCCGGGCGCGGTGGGCGGCGTCGGCGGCGGGCGCCCGGGCGGCCTCGGCGGCGGCGTGGTCTCCCTCACCGCGGCGAGCTCGCTCACCCTCGACGGCGCCGTCTCGGCGAACGGCGGCGCGGGCGGCGACTCCACCAACAGCAACGGCTCGGGCGGCGGCGGCGCCGGCGGGACGGTGCGGGTGAGCGCCGCGAGCGTCGACGGCGGCGGGACGATCGAGGCCAAGGGCGGCGACGGCGGCGCGCGGCCCAGCACGGCCAACAACGCCGGCAGCGGCGGCGGCGGCGGCGGCGGGCGCGTCGCCGTGCGCGCGCTCTCGTGGGGCTTCCTGCCGAGCCACGTGGACGTCTCGGGCGGTCACGCCGGCGTCAACGGGAGCACGATCGTGAGCGCCGACGGCGGCCTCGGGACGTTCGGGCTCATCCGCCTCGCGTCGGGGAGCGACCCGCTCGACGACGCCACGCGCGCCCACGACGAGGCCCTCTTCCTGACGAACGGCTTCCGCTTCGAGAGCGGTGACCAGCCGATCAGCATCCCGTCGATCGCCATGGAGGACGGCGCGCACGTCGTCGGCGGCGGGACGAACGTCACGGTCGAGACGACGGCGTTCACCGCGACCGGCGGACTCTGGGAGAACGCGGTCGAGAGCGCCGGCGGCTGCACGGGCACCTGCGACGTCACGCAGTCGCTGACGCTGCGCGCCGGCAGCGTCGACATCGACGCGGGCGACTTCGACGGCCAGACGCGCGGCACCTTCGTCTTCGACGTGGCGACCGCCTTCGACATGGACGGCGGCGCGCTCCGCGAGGGGACCGCGCGGTACACGGGGCCCGTCCTCTTCCGCTTCGGCGGGACGGCGCTCGTCCGCGCGCGCTACGGCTACGTCGCGGCGAGCGATCTGCTCGTGGAGCTCGGCGCCCGCGTCGGCGGCGACGGGATGGGCGACGTCGGCGCGACGAACGGCGCGAGCAACGGCAGCGGGTCGGGCCCGGGCTACGGCAGCACGGCCGGCGGCGGCGCGAGCCACGGCGGGCGCGGCGGGAACAGCGCGAACAACGCCGGCCAGGGCAACTTCTACGGGTCGGCGTTCATGCCGGCGACGATCGGCAGCGGCGGCGGGCGCGGCACCGCGACCGGCGGCACGGACGGCGGCGACGGCGGCGGCGCCCTCTACGTCGCGGTCACCGGCGCGGTCACGGTGGACGGCGCGCTGTCGGTGAACGGCGCCTCGGCGGCGGCGAGCGACGGCGGCGGCACCGGCGGCGGCGGGTCGGCGGGCACGCTGCGCGTCAAGGCCGACACCTTCACCGGCACCGGCACCGTCGAGCTCATCGGCGGATCGGGCGGCGCGCGCACGGGCAACGGCACGGACTACGGCACCGGCGGCGGCGGCAGCGGCGGGCGCGGCGTCGTCCGCGCCAAGAACAGCGACTTCCCGTTCGCGACGGGCGTGAGCGTCGCTGGCGGCGCCGCCGGCGCGAGCGCGTCCGGCAACGTCGGGCACGCGGGCGGCCGCGGGACGTTCGCGTACATCGCGCTCGCGGACACCGCCGACACGGCGACCGACGCGACGCGGGCGGACGACGTGGACGTGCACCTCTACGACGGGTGGCGCTTCGAGACGGCCGACGGCGCCGTCGCGGTGGCGTCGCTGACGGCGCACGCGGGCACGGCGATCGCGGGCGGCACGAGCGTCGACATCACGGCGAGCGAGGTCTCCTTCGTAGAGGCGAGCTGGGATCGCGACGTGGTCAGCGTCGGCGGGTGCGACGACGTCTGCGAGGCGAGCGGCGCCACGACGGTGTCGATCACGGCGGACGACGTGACGCTCACGGACAGCGACCTCACGGGCGACCTCGACGCGGACTGGGACTTCGCGATCACGGGGGCGCTCGAGCAGGACGGCGGCGCGCTCGCGGGCGAGATGATCACGGTGACCGGCGACACGGCGGACTGGACGCTCACGGGCGACGCGACGGTCGAGGGGCGGCGCGTCACGGTCGACGCGCACGACGTCACGATCGACGCGGGCGCGACGATCGACGGCGTCGGCCTCGGCTACGACACGACGGGCTCGCGCGGGCCCGGATACGGCAACGACGGGGCCTCCAACACGAGCGGCGGCGGCGGTGCGCACGGGGGCAACGGCGGCAGGGGATACAACACGACCGCGGGCGGGACGCGCTACGACCCGTCCCCGCCGCTCGATCCGTGCCTCCAGAAGCCGGCGGACTACGGGAGCCGCGGCGGCAACGGGCGCTCGTCGTCGGCCGCGCCGGGCGGCGGCGGCGGCGGGCTCGTGGATCTCTCGCTCCGCGGGACGCTGACGCTCGACGGGACCATCGACGTGTCGGGGGAGACCGCGAAGGCGGTCGACCACGGCGGCACGGGCGGCGGCGGCGGCGGCGGCGCCGTCATCGCCGAGGTCGCGACCCTCGTGGGCACCGGGCGGATGAAGGCGCAGGGCGGGTCGGCCGGCGCGCGCGTCACCGTGAACACGACGAACTACGGGACCGGCGGCGGCGGCGGCGGCGGGCGGATCTGGGTGCGCTCCGACTCGCGCGCGAGCTGGCTCGGGACGCCCGCGAGCGCCGGGGACTCGACGCCCGTGCAGGGCGGCTCGCCCGGGCAGAACGGGGAAGGGAACACCGGCGACTACGGCTCGGTCGGGAACCTTTGCTTCGGCGACCGCAGCAACGCGCCGCTCATCTCGCCCGCCGTGGCCGACGTCGCCATCAACGACGGCGTGGCCCACGTCATCGACCTCACGCCGCACGAGAACGACTACGAGGACGGCCCCGCGGCCGACGGGAACCAGCTCACGTGGGAGGCGCTCGGCGCGAACGCGGCGTACTTCGCGGCGACCGTCGACCCCGTGACGGACGAGCTCACGGTGACACCGCTCCGGACGACGTCGTCGTGGTCGTTCCCGCTGACGCTCGTGCTGCGCGACTCGGTCGGCAACGCCGCGCTCCAGGACATCACCGTGAGCAACACGCCGCCGCCGCTCCAGATCTCACTGGACGCGAGCCCCATCTCGCTCGTGGCCGACGGCGCGTCGACCGCCGAGCTCACGGCGACCGTGACGAGCCCGGCGTCGGGGAACATCAGCGGGCGCGTCGTGACCTTCCAGAAGACGAGCGGGCCCGGCGTGCTCCAGGCGACGAACGTGACGACCGACGCGAGCGGCGTCGCGCGCGCGACGTACCTCGCGGGCACGAGCGCCGGCACAGCGCAGTTCGTGGCGACCGTGACCGCGCCGGGGACCGCGCCCGCGAGCGCCACGGCGGCGGTGACGCTGACGCCGTCGCCCGCGGACGTGGCCGTGTTCACGCTCGACATCTCGTTCCACGATCCGGCGACGGGCGCGGAGATCTACCCCGGCGACGTCGACCCGCTCGCCCCCGGCGAGACCGTGCAGGTCTGGGCGCGCGTGCGGAACCTCGGCGGCACCGCGTCGCCGGCCGGCCTCGCGGTCACGTTCGCCGACAGCCTCGTCACGTTCTCGCCGGCGTCGGTGAGCGGCCCGACGCAGGTCGCGGCGGCGACGCTGCCTGCCATCCAGCCAGGCGGGAGCACGGTCCTCACGACGAACCAGGCGTTCGGCGCCGAGGGCTTCCACCTCATGACCGTGAAGGTCGACAGCGCGGGCGCGCTGACCGAGCTCGACGAGGACAACAACGAGGGCACGCAGGGCTTCTGGGTCGGGACGCCGCCGAGCGGCCCGAGCGGGACGATCGCCGCGCAGTGCTCGCTCGTGACGGCCGACGGGCTCGTCGGCGGCGGCGGGCTCCCGGCGACCTACGCCGGGAACCTCGTGCGCGTCTGGGGGCGCGCGGACTACGCGCCGTTCGCGCCGTTCGACCCGGACCACTCGCTCGGGACGGCGGCCGTGCGGAACGGCGTCGTGTCGCTCTCGCTGAAGAACGCCGCGGGGACGCCGGTGACGCTGACGTCGGGCGCGACGACCGTGATGCCGGCGACGGGCGACGAGGGGCAGTTCCGCGCGCTGCACACGATCGGGACGTGGGGGGCCGCGAACAAGACGCCCATCGGGCAGTTCCCGAACCGCGGCGCGAGCGACAGGTGGGCGTTCGCGGCGCCGACGGCGACCGGCTGCTACACGCTCACGACCTGCGTCAGCGACGGGAGCTTCGTCGGGTGCTGTGACGAGGCCTTCTGCGTGGTGCCGCGCGGCGCGGACCTCGGCTGCACCACGCCGAGCCTCGAGAAGGTCGGCGGCGTGACCGTGCCGCCCGTGGTCGGCGGGTCGAGCACCGTCGGCGCGACGGTCGTGAACTCGGGCGACGTGGCGGCGACGAACGTCGGCGTGCGGCTCCTCGTGAACGGGCAGCCGACGGGCGCGACGACGACGGTCGCGAGCATCCCGGCGGGCGGGTCGGCGGCGGTGGCGTTCCCGTGGACGCCTGCGTGCGAGGACGGGGTCGTGGCGGTCGAGGTCGACTGGCCGCAGGAGGTGGCCGAGCTGAACGAGGGCAACAACGTCTGCGGGCTCGGTACGGCCGACGTGCTCGTGCAGTCGGTGAGCCTCGCGAACGCGACGGCGTGCAACGCGGACGTGCGGATGACGGTCGCGTCGGGCGGGTCGATGCCGTTCACGGCGTGGAGCGGGAAGGTCGCGATCACGCGCCCCGGCGGCGGCACGCAGGAGGTGACCGGCTCGTTCAGCGGCACCGGGACCTTCACCGTGGCCGACGGCTACGACTTCTCGGAGACCGGCACCTACACGATCGTGGCGTCGGCGGACACGCCGATCGACCTCGGCGAGGGGAGCTGCGGCGTGGTGCCGGAGGTCGACGAGGTCGGCAACAACGTGAAGTCGTTCAGCGTGAACGTGTGCGCGGACCCGACGCCGTGGCGGTACGCGACGGGGACGTCGCCGTCGGTCGACATCGAGGTGCTCGGCGGGATCGCGCGGTACGGCGTGCCGACGACGGTGAGCGCGCGGATCTACAACCGCGGCGCGGTGTCGCTCTCGGAGGACGTCGAGGTGCTGCTGACGTCGGACCTGGGCGCCGTGCTCGAGACGGACGCCGACGCCGACGGGGACGTGAAGGTCGTTCACAACTCGTGCGCGGACCCGATCGCGCCGGGCGCCTACAAGACGGTGACCTGGACGTGGACGCCGCGCTACCTGGTCGACGGGGAGATCGGCGCCATCTCGGTCGTCGTGGACCCGAGCGACCTCATCGCGGACTGCTCGGAGACGAACGACACGACGACGCGCCCCCTCGACATGGACCTCACGCCGTGGGCGGGCGGCGGGCGCAACGGCGCCGCGGACCTCGCGACGGGCGCGCCGCAGTACGGCGCCGAGAGCGCGAGCGCGATGACCATCCGCGACCGCGGGCCGACGGGGTCGCACCTGCTGGTCGTGCCGGAGGCCGGGGTCGGCGAGGCGAGCTTCGCGGTCGAGCGGGCGAGCGGCGCGGTCGAGAGCGCCCAGACCGTGGCGATCGCGGACCCGTCGCCGTCGTCGCCGCAGGCGGTGGCGTGGGCGTGGACGCCGGCGACCTGCGATACGGGTGACCCGTACCTGCGCGTGGTGGCGACGGTCGACAGCACCGACGCCTACGCCGAGACGAGCGAGGCGAACAACACGACCTGGCTCTACTTCCCGGACCTCACCGCGGGCGGCGTGTCGCTCGCCGCGACGAGCTGGGTCGGGGCGATCTCTTTTGCGACGCACAATGGCGGGTCGACCCCGCAGATGGCGGTCGGGACGTATCTCGCGGACGTCGACGTGCTGCGCCCCGACGGGACGCACGTGGCGTACCCGGGGCTCGGGCCGTTCACGGGGACGGGCACGCAGGCGGGGCCGACGGGCGTCGACACCGCGCAGAACGGGACGTACACGGTGTCGGTGGTCGTGGACACCGGCGCGGGCGCGGTCGGCTGCGGCGACGTGCCCGAGCAGGACGAGACGAACAACGCGGCGCAGGGCTCGTTCACGCTGTGCCCGGACGTGAAGCTCACGCTCGGCCTCACGGCGTTCGCGTACGGGGCGCCGGGCACGTTCCCCGTGACGGTGCGGAACGTCGGCAACACGGCGCTCGTCGAGGACGTGGAGGTCACCATCACGGCGACGCGCCTCGCGGACGGCGGCGCGGCGGACCTGTCGTCGGTGCTCGTCGAGAACCCGATGACGCTGCACCTGAGCCAGGCGGACCCGCTCCCGGCGGGGGCGAGCCGCGTGCTGACCTTCGCGTGGACGCCGGACCAGGCGGAGGAGCTCGACACCGTGTCGGCCTCGGCCGTCGTGCTCGACACGGACGCGGGCAACGGCGCGTACGCGCTCCGCGAGTGCGACACGGGCGACAACGGCGCCAGCGTCTCGCTCGACGTGGATCTCACGACCTGGCGCGACGGGCTCTTCCGGGGCGAGAACTACCAGTCGATCGTGGACGTGGCCCTGTCGGCGGCGCCGGTGAACGGGCAGTCGGTGACGGCGACGACGAGGATCTCGAACCGCGGGAAGATCTCGGTCGCCGGCGCCGTGGTGGACGTCGCGGAGCTCGTGGGCGACACGACGACGCTCGGGGCGACGCTCGCGACGAACGGGGCCGGGGTGACCGTGGCGGGATCGGGGTCGGTGGACGCCGGGCTCGCGTTCACGCCGCACACGGCGCGCGGGGCGGCGACGCCGGTGCAGGGCGTGCAGGTGACGGTCGACCGCGCCGGGGTCATCGGGGAGAACGACGAGACGAACAACCGGTCGCGGATCCTGTTCACGGACCTCGAGCCGACGGCGCTCAGCGTGCCGAGCAACGCGTGCGTCGGGGCGGCGTCGCCCGCGCGCGGAGCGGCGACGACGGTGACGGCGTACGTGGCGAGGAACCCCGCGCCCGGCGGGATCGCGGAGGCCGCGGTGGCGCCGTACTACGTGTCGCTCTGGGTCGACGGGGCCTACCGCAACACGGCCGGGCCGTTCTCCACGGTGAACACGCCGGTCACGCTCACGACGAACCTGACGTTCACGACGGCCGGCGCGCACACGATCGAGGCGCGCGTGGACGAGGACACGTCGAGCACGGCGCGCGAGAACCGCGTGCCGGAGCGGGACGAGGACAACAACCGCTTCTCCGCCGTGGTCGACGTGCACGAGCCGCGCGCGGACCTCGTGTTCAGCTCGTCGCCGGCGCTCGCGGTCACCTATCAGGAGGACGGCGACCCGGTGAGCGTGGCGTTCACCGTGAAGAACACGGGGGAGACGACCGCGGCGGCGTCGACCGCGACGCTGTGGATCGACGGCGCGGCGGTGGCGTCGACGACGGTCGCGGCGGTGAACGTGGGGGCGACGCGCAACGTGACGCTCACGTGGCCGGCGGCGACGCTCGGGACGCACACGGCGGTGGTCACGCTCGACACCGACGGGGCGCTGACCGAGTGCAGCGAGGCGAACAGCGCGTCGAAGGCGTTCACGGTGCTCGTGCCGAGCGCGTGCGGGGCGAGCGTCGCGTTCGTC
Source organism: Deltaproteobacteria bacterium (assembly GCA_020632715.1). Lineage (GTDB taxonomy): Bacteria > Myxococcota_A > UBA9042 > PHBI01 > PHBI01 > JACKFA01. The sequence continues at coordinate 1,012,169 of JACKFA010000004.1, read as the reverse complement.
GGCAAGAACGGGGTCGCGGGGGCGTACACCGAGGCGCGCATCGACGACGTCATGGAGATCCAGGCCTTCGTGAGCAACAAGGCCGGCGCGGCCACGGCGAACAACGTGACGGGCACCGTGACGCTCGACGTCGGCTACCAGACGACGACGCTCGGGACGTTCACCGTGGCCACGCTCGCGCCGGGCGCGACGGCGGCGGTGACGCTCGTGCCGAACGGGGCGCTGTCGCCGCCGGCGGTGGCGCTCGCGGGCGGGAAGTTCTCGTGGAAGCTGCGCGACCCGCCGTGGTGGTACCACACGTTCCGCGTGACGGTGACGGGCGCGTCGCCGAGCAACCCGTCGAACAACTGCTACGCCGAGTCGAAGCTGCGCGTGCTCGGGCTCGACGGCCCGGGCGGCGGTACGGGCGGCGACTCGTGGGACGAGAACCTGCCCGTCGGGTGCACGGCGCTCATCACGACGCCGATCAAGTGGACGGCCTGCAGCACGGGGGTCGTGGACTTCGCGGTGCTCGACGCGCTGACCGGCGCGGCGCTCGGGCCGAGCGCGTTCTCGCAGCTCGTGATGTTCTTCGAGAGCGACGACGTCGGGCTCGCGCCCGTGAACGTGCTGGCGGCGGGGACCTACATCGGCGAGGGGCACTACCGCGTGACGGTGCCGCTCGGGGCGAGCGCGACGGACGCGGTCGTGACGGCGCAGGTGCTCGCGCGGCGGACGGACGACACGTACTGCGACGACGCGCGCGCCGTGGTCGTGGCGCCCGGGACGCCCGATCTCACCGTGCGCAACGACCACGTCGTGTTCGAGTCGAAGAACGGTGACGCGGCGCCCTTCAACCAGGCGTTCATCGGCGACGCGATGGTGCTGCGGCTCGAGGTCGAGAACTCGGCGAGCGCGTGCACGGCGAAGAACGTGGCGGGCGTGGCCTACATCGAGCTCGGCTTCGACCGGGTGGCGCTCGGGACGTGGCTCGTGCCGTACATCGCGCCGGGGGAGCGGGCGTACGCGACGCTCGCGCCGAACCCGAACCTGCCGGAGCCGCCGGTGGCGCTCGGCGGCGGGCGGTTCGCGTGGACGGTGACGCCGCCGTCGCCGTGGCTCGACGTGTTCACGAGCGAGATCACGTCGATGGCGGTGGCGGACGCGTCGCCGTTCGACAACGCGGCGACGCGGGCGCTCATCGTCGGGAGCGGCTTCGGCGCGGACGGCGGCCCGAGCGCGCTCATCAGCGACCCGACCGACGGGGAGCAGTGGGAGGTCGACGCGCCGGAGTCGGTGACGTTCCGCGTGGCGGACGCTGACGGGGCCGGGCTCGCGCCGGGCGACCTCGACCATCTCGTCGTGATGATGAACTTCGCGGACCTGTCGGGGGGCGAGGCGGCAGCGCCCGTCGACGTCCTCGCGGACCCGCTCTTCTACGACGGCGGCGGGGTCTACACCGTGCCGGCGACGCTCGGCGCGTCGCTGCTCGGGGCGTCGCTCCGGGTGCAGGTGCTGGGCGTGACGACGCTCGACGAGGTCGTGCAGGACGAGGCGACGGTGAACGCGGCGTTCAGCGAGGCGTGCGCGTCGGGGTGCGACGACGGGGACGGCTGCACGGTGGACGCGTGCGTCGGCGGCTTCTGCGAGCACGCGCTGGCGGAGGCGGGGACGAGCTGCGACGACGGGCAGAACTGCACGGACGGGGACGTCTGCGACGCGGCGGGCGGGTGCGCGGGGGCGCCGATCGTGTGCGGCGCGTCGGCGAACATGTGCGAGGTGCTGCTCTGCAACGAGGCGACCGGGACGTGCGACGCGTACGACAAGAGCTGCGTGCCGGTGTACGTGTACGGGGTCGTCGAGGACGCGGGCGGCGCGCTCGGGAGCGTGCGGTGCTGGAAGACGGCCGACAAGCGGGTCGACTGCGACAGGAACGAGGACGGGACGCTCGCGGTCGGGCCTCCGGTGTGCGGGGAGGTGACGCCATGAGGCGCGCGCTGCTAGGGATCATGGCGGCGCTCGCGGCGACGGCGGTCGCGGGGGGCTGCGCGAAGGAGGCCGCGGGGCCGGCGGCGGGCGGCGAGAGCCGCGTGGCGGTGAACGTGGCGCCGCTCGATCTGCCCGGTCTCTCCGACGTCGTGTGGACGTTGACCGTCAAGAACGGTGCCGCGACGCCGGTCGTCGTGATGCAGCGCGACGTGGGATCGGCGGCGTACGGGGCGGCGGACGGGTCGCTCAGCTTCGTCGGGCCGTGCGACGGGCAGGCGAACCCGAACACGGTGACGCTCGAGCTCGCGCGGCTCGTGGCGGAGGGCGGTGAGGAGATCCCCGCGAGCGCCTACGCGGCGCCGCCGCCGCTGACGAAGCCGTTCACGTGCGTGCCGGGCGGGGACACGGCGGTCGACTTCGACGTGACGGTGGCGCGAGCGGCGGCGCAGGGCTTCTTCGACTTCGCGATCGAGGTGGACGACGTGTTCTGCTCGGCGAAGCTCGACTGCCGGAAGGACGGCACGGACGACCCGCTCGAGCTCCTCTTCCACGATGGGGTGCGCGACACGACGGTGGTCGTCGGGTGGGCGTGCACGGCGGGGGCGGGGCAGCCGACGTACCTGCACATGGACGCGGTGGTCGTCGAGTGCAGCGACGGGACGCGCATGGTGCACAACCCGGGGGCGGGGCCGGGGAACACGGGGGCGGCGGCGCCGTACCTGTTCGAGCGGGCCGTGTACGTGGGCGAGGAGCAGCTCGAGCCGTACGCGAAGTGCTACTGGAACCAGGCGCTCGGGCTCGACCTCGGGGCGATCCCGGGCGACGTGAGCTGCGTGCTGAAGACGCGCGCGACGGTCAGCACGGAGGCGTGGGAGATCGGCAACCTGCCGGCGGGGCAGGTGCGGCCGGCGGTGTACTGGGAGGTGCCGATCGTCGAGAACGGGGCGCTCGCGTGCCACACGCACCCGATCGACGTGCCGGGGAGCCACGTGGAGACGCGCTACATCGGGCAGGACGGGCCCGAGCGCTTCGCGTACTCGATGGCGTGCGAGGCGACGCCGAGGCCGAAGCCGAACGGGACGCTCTGCGGCGGGACGGTCGCCGGGTTCGCCGACCAGGTGGTGTTCGCGAACACCGGCGAGGGGCTCGTGGTCGTCATCGGCGACGCGACGAGCGACCCGATGCCGCTCCCCGACGGGGTGACCGCGCAGGACGCGTGCTGCCTCGACCCGTGCTGCGTGGAGCCCGTGGGACCGTAGCCCGATGTAACCAGACGCCTTGGGTGTGCGCTTTCGCGCAGGGACGACCTGAGCGATTCCAATGTGTTGCGGCGCCATGTAACCGCGGTGGGGGAAACCGACCACGTGGACGGGCGGTCGCTGGTAGGGTCGTCTCGACCTCCATGGTGCGGGGGTCTCGGACGGCACAACGATGGCGAAAGGTACGCTGAGAGCTCCTCTCTCGGGGTGGACGGCTGCGCTCGCGCTGACGCTGGCGGCGTCGGCGCTGGTGCGCTGCGCGGACGGCGGGCAGCCGGCTGCGCCCGATGGCACCGCGCTGCGCGTGGACGTGGCGGCGCTGTCGCTCCCGGGCGTCACGGACGCGACGTGGGACGTGGCGGCGCGCGCGGACGGCGCGCTGCTCTGGGAGAAGACGCTGACGTCGAGCGCGTACGGCGACGGGCGCGGCGACGTGAGTTACGTCGGGACGTGCGACGCGGCGGCGACGACGAACACGGTCAGCGTCACGCTGACGGGGCTCTCGGCGGACGGGGCGCCGCTCGAGGCGGGGTCCTGGCTCGCCCCGCCCACGGCGACCAAGGCGGCGCCTTGCTCGCCGAACGGCGACTCGGCGGTGGCGTTCGACATCACGGTGGCGCGGAAGGCGTCGCAGGGCTTCTTCGACGTGGCGGTGAGCTTCGACGACCTCTTCTGCTCGGCGAAGCTCGACTGCGGGGCGACGACCGCGCCCGAGGACGACCTGCTCCTGCTGCACGACCCGACGGCGGGCGGCGCGCGCGGGACGACCGCGGTGCTCGCGCTCGCGTGCACGCCGGGGCCGGACGGGGCGCCCGACACGCGGCTCTACCTCGACGACGTCACGATCACGTGCGCCGCGAACGGCGGCACGGACACGGTCGTCGACGTGTCGCAGCGCGGGAACGTGGCGCTCGACGCGGCGTCGAACCCGCTCGGCTACCTGTTCGCGGCGTCGGTCTACAGCGGCGAGGAGGCGCTCGCGAACAAGCGCTACTGGAACGTGGCGCTCGGGCTCGATCGCGACGCCTTCGAGGCGGCGGGGAAGTGCACGCTGCGCGCGCGCGCCACGGCGAGCGACGGGCCGCTCTCGGAGGCGGACCCGCTCGCGATCGCGGACGGCGTCCTGTGGCCGGTCGTGACGTGGGAGGTGGACTTGAGCGACGCGGGCGGGCGGCTCTGCACGCAGCACCCGCTCGACGGCGACCCGCCGGGGGTCGACACGCGCTACGAGGAGGGCCCGAAGGACTGGGATCACGGCGAGGACGGCGGCGGCGACCCGATCGGGCCGACCGACCCCGGGGACGGCGGCGGCGATCCAACGCCCTCCGGGAACACGCTCCTCACGTGGACCGAGGAGGCGCTCGCGTTCCCGGCGTCGGCGGGGTCGGCGCTCGGCTACCTCGCGCTCGTGGACGCGACGACGGGCGACGTGGTGCCTGCGGACGACGCGAGCGGGGCGGCGACGCTCACGAGCGACGCGCCGTCCTGCGTGAGCGTGGCGGCGAGCCGCGCGCTCACGAGCGGCGCGAGCTATCACGGGGTGGCGCTCACGTACGGGGGTGCTGCGCTCCCGTGCACGGCGACGGTGCACGCGGCGGCGGCCGGGCTCGGCGCGGACGACCTGCTCGTGACGGTCGAGGGGGCGCCGACGGCGGGGACCATCGCGATCACCGACACGCGCGGCGAGGCGCGCGTCGGGCAGGGGCTCGAGGTGCTGCTCTACGTGTCGCTGTCGACGTCGCCGCCGCCGGGGGGCGTGCCGGTGACCCTGACGTCGAGCGACCCGTCGGTGGCGTTCGTGTCGCGCTACAGCTCCCAGGTGGGCGGCGCGTCGGCGACGTTCACGGCGTCGTCGGGCGGGTCATACGGGTTCACGGTGCAGAGCACGGGGTCGCCGGGGACGACGGTCACGGTGACGGCGTCGGCGCCGGGCTACGGGAGCGCGACGTTCACGCTCGACGTGCTGCCGGCGGCGTACGTGATCGAGAGCCTCGCGCTGACGCGGTCGATCTTCAGCACGTCGACGCTGCCCGACGACGCGTTCCGCACGCTCATCGGGGTGCGCTCGGTGGACGGGACGTCACTCTTCCGGCAGGGGGTGTCGCCGGTGGTGGCGCCGCTCGTGCTGAGCTACGCGCTGAGCGGGGACGCGATCGCGCAGCTGAAGACGAGCTCGGGGACGGGCCCCACGGCGACGGTGTCGGTGGAGGCGCTGCAGGACGAGGCGCCGTCGTCGGTCGGGACGGGCGGCGTGGCGGTGGACTTCGACGACCCGGCGCAGCAGGGGGCGTTCACGGTGACGGTCAGCGGGCCCGGGCAGGACGCGACGTACCCGGGATCGGCGGCGACGGTGACGGTGGGGGTGAGCTCGGCGCAGATCCTCGTCGACACCCCGGCGGGGACGGCGGTCGGGAGCGGGCTCGCGGAGCGGTTCCAGTTCAAGCTGAACACGGTGGTCGGGAGCCCGACCGTCCACTTCCACTCGACGGATCCGACGAAGGCGCTGCTCGCGAGCACGACGGCTGGCGTGACGCCGGCGGCGGACTACGAGTACACGCCGTCGTCGACGGCGTACTACAACGTGTGGGTGCACACGCTCGCGGGCGCGACCGGTCAGGTCGAGATCACGATGTCGGCGCCTGGGTTCCCGGACGCGTCGATCGTCTTCGACATCGTGGAGGGCGCGATCGAGATCCCGGTGTCGACGAACTCGAGCACGACCGCCCTCGACCAGACGTGGTCGCGATCCGAGTACCAGACGGGGCCGACCGACGACTTCGTGATGTACGTCGGGATCGCCGAGGGGGCCGACCCGACGGACGTCACGCGCTATCAGCCGGTGTCGCTCGCGACCGCGGGGCTCCCGGTGACGGTCGACGTGACGACGACGAACGGGGGCCTGGCCGGGTTCTTCGTGGCGGGGGTCGAGGCGACGGGGCTCACGATCGCGCCGGGGGCGAACAGCTCGGCGGCGACGGGGACGTCGCTGCGCTTCCTCTCGCCGCTCGTGGACACGGTGGCGACGGTGACGCCGATGGCGGACGGCATGGCGTCGCGCGGCGTGGACGTGGAGCTGGCGGTGGGCGAGGCGTACTTCGACGTGGCCGAGGTGAACGGGACGCTCGACAACTCGAGCGACGATCGCGTCGGGGGCGGGCTCAAGCACGAGTACGCCGTCTACCCGCGCAACGCGCCGAACGGGCACGAGCCGTTCACGGTGCGGGTGGCGAGCTCGGATCCGGCGAAGATGCTGGTGGCGCTCGGCGACGACGACGTCGGCGCGGCGTCGATCGACATCGCCTACGCCTCGAACCAGACGGGGTCGACGTCGTTCTGGGTGCACGGGCTGAGCGGGCAGGCGGGCGCGGCGAACCTCGAGGTGAGCTGCGTCAGCGGGACGTGCCTCTTCGACCCGCTGAGCTACGCGGTGACGGTGGTGGCGCCGGTGATCAACGTGAAGTCGGTCGCGACCTCGACGACGACGGCGACGCTGCTCGAGGGGACGCAGGAGGACTTCGCGGTCGAGCTGCTCGTGAAGAAGGTGAACGGGCAGTACGTGGCGCAGCGGGTGTCGGCGACGACGGGGGGGTACCCGGTGACGCTGACGACGAGCGACGCGGCGCGCTTCCCGCTGGCGACGCAGGCGGCGCCGACGCCGGCGGGGAGCCTGGTGGTGACGATCCCGTCGGGGTCGACGTCGACGGCGGCGACGTACGCGAGCGGCGGGCCGACGATCCTGTTCACGGACTACCTCGACGCGGGCTCGTACCCGGGGTCGGTGACGGCGACGGGGCCGGGCGCGGCGGCGGACGCGCTGTCGACGGCGTCGTTCTCGCGGAGCTCGACGCAGTGCTACGTGAGCATGGTGAGCAACGGGGTGGCGATCGTCGGGCGCGGGCTCGAGAAGGTCAACCCGTCGGTGAAGCTCAATTGCGGGAGCGGGAGCGCGGACGCGAACAACCACGGCGGGGTGACGGTGCACCTGGCGTTCGACGCGGGTGGGCGCTTCCTGCTCGCGTCGTCGGGGCAAGCGCCGGCGGGGAGCGCGGCGCTGGACGTCGTGTTCCCGGCGGGGTCGAAGTCGCAGACGTTCTGCCTGCAGGGGGAGGTCGGCGGCGCGCTGGGGTCGTCGACGCTGACGGCGTCGGTCGAGCACGCGACGGCGGCGACGCAGTCGTGGGAGCTCAAGGACTGGGCGATCTCGCTCAGCAACGCGGACATGAGCGCGACGATGACGGGGTCGCTGACGGCGGCGGCGTCGCCGGACCCGTTCCGGCCGGCGATCGGGATCCGGAGCGGCGCGAGCTTCTATTCGCAGCCGGTGCGCGTCGGGGTGAGCTACACGGTGACGGTCGAGACGAGCAACCCGGCGTACTCGCAGCTGCGGGAGGGCGCCTCGGGGCCGCTCGGGGCGAGCGTGACGGTCGCTGTCGGCGCGGGCGCGACGGAGACGGTGGACCTCCAGCACGTGCGGGTGGCGAACGGGTCGGTGACGGTGACGGCGACGGGATCGAACGGGGCAGATGGCGACACCCACGCGGTGACGGTCAGGGACTGATTTCGGCCGGAGCGCGGAGCCGGCAGCGGGTTACGGCCGGTCGCGTGAAGGAGCGCAAAGGGGCTCACGGGCGCGGGTGGTGGGTCCGACAGCCACCAATGGGTACGCTCGCGGTGGGGCGAGGTCTGGTGGGTGAGGTCGATGTCGCGGGGGGCGATCGATCTGTCGCGGCGGGGTCGCCGGGGGGCGCGCGAGGAGCGCAGAGCGGCCAGCGCTGCGGATCCTGTAACCCTGGAGGTGGGAACGGGTTCTTGGGCCCGAACGGCGCGTGCTACGGTCGAGGGCAATGGCGGCGGTCGCCGCGGCACTTCAATCCACTCCAGGGAAACGCGGGCTTTTGACGAGGACGCTCCAGACGTTGTGCGCGCTTTTCGTGTGCACGCTCGCCGTGCTGGCGCCGTCGTGTCTGGCGGACGAGGGTCCGGCGACGGTGCAGGAGCCGCCGGTCGTGGAGGAGGTGCCGCCCGGGAGCCTGGCCATCCAGGTGGGGGCGCTGGAGCTGCCGGAAGTGACGAGCGCGGTCTACGTGATCCAGGTGCGGAACGACGACGACGTGCTCGTGGGCGCGGCGACGATCAACAGCTCGGATTATGGGAGCGGGCAGGGGTCGGCGTCGTATGTGATGCCGTGCGACGCGGACCCGCTGGTGCAGCCGAACCACGTGTCGGCGACGCTGGTGCAGCTGTACGCGGGGTTGCAGCCGGTGTCGGCGGTGATGCCGCCGACGGCGACGCAGGACGTGCCGTGCGCGCCGAGCCAGGACCACCTGGTGACGTTCGACTTCAGCGTGATCCGGAGCGCGAACCAGGGGTTCTTCGACATCAAGGCGACGGTCGAGGACATCTTCTGCGCGGCGAAGGCGGACGTGCAGGCGACGGCGCGGGCGGGGTCGGCGGCGGCGGTGACGGTGGGCTTCGCGTGTGGCGCCGGGGCGGTCGGCGAGGTGGACACGCACCTGTACATGAGCGACGTCGAGGTGTCGTGCAAGAACCTCGGGAACGCGACGATCAAGACGGCGACGATCACGCCGGATGGCAATGGTTATTTGCCAGCGAATCAGATTACGGATGTGGATCCGAACAATCTGATCTCGACGGTCAAGGTGTATCGCGGGCCGGAGTCGCTGCAGGCGCTGGACGCGCTGTATTGGAATCTGTCGTTCGATCTGACGACGTTCGCGGCGCTCGACGACTGCACGCTGGTGATGCAGGCGACGGCGACGGACGGGGCGCTGGTCGGGGTCGGGTCGGAGGGGACGGCGCCGTATCAGACGGCGACGAACTACCCGATCGTGGAGTGGGCGGTGCCGCTGTCGCTCGACGGTGACGCGGTGCTGGGGAGCTCGCCGGTCGGCGGCGAGACGGCGCCGTTCGACGGGGTGCAGGTGCAGTACCCGGACGACGGCTGGGTGTTCGAGAACCACTACGGAGGGCCGTGATGCGCAGGACGGGGCTGATGTGCGGATCAGCGACGATGCTGATGATTGCAGGGTGTGCGGACGGCGGTTCGGTCGCGCGTGGACCGGAGGGGGAGGTGGCGATCGAGCTCGCCGCGTTGAACCTCGGGACGTTCGACAGCGTGACGTACACGATCACGGTCGACGGTGGGTCGGCGGTGTCCGTCGACTCGTCGACCTACGAGGTGACCGCGGGGGACCCGTCGCTCGTGCGCTACGTGGCGCCCTGTGACGCCACGTCGGGATTCACCAACACGATCACGGTCGCCGTATCGGACATCGTGGTCGGTGGGGTGTCACTCCCGGTGTCTGCCCGGCCGCCGGCGCAGACCAGGACGGACGTGTCCTGCACGGCGAACCAATCGAGCGCGCAGAGCTTCCAGTTCTACGCGCTCGCTTCGTCGCAGCAGGGCTTCTTCGACGTGGTGCTCGGCACGGAGCTCGTCTACTGCTCGGCGAAGCTCGACTGCTCGAACGACAGCACGTTCTTCGACGGCGGAGATGGCGTGGTGCTCGGCTTCGCCTGCAGCGCGTCCGCGGAGGCTGCGGCGGACACCGTGCTGCACATGGACGACATCACGATCAGCTGTGATGACGGAGCCACGGTCACGAGCGTCGTGATCGACCCAACCGGGCCCGGCAACCTCGCGGCGGGCACCGCGTACACCGACCCGAGCGGCTATCTCGGGCTTGTGACGGTATTCAAGGGTGAACAGACCAACGCGAGCAACATCGACAACGTGTACTGGAACGTCGCCATCGAGCTCAAAGGCCCCGCGTTGGCCGAAGACTGCACGCTGACCACGAACGCCGGGGTGTCTGACGGCGTGTCGATGCCGCTCGGCGGCGCGTACATCAACTGGGACGTAGACCTGACCTCCAGCGCGACTTCGGTCACTTGCACTTCCCACGTGCTGTACGGAGCGTCGTCAGGGGTGACTGCGGCGTGGCCGACGCCGACCACGGCCAAGTCGTTCGACAACACCTACGATCCGAGCCCGTGACGCGGACGCCTCGAGTCGCCGGCCATGACGCGCCGCTGGTGACGCACGCGGGAAACTCCAGCGTCTTCGGCCGGAGCGGCGTGATAGAGTGAGCTCGTTCGGGGCTCCACGAAAAGGGGTCTCACCATCGTCGAGTCTCAGTGAGACAATGAAGCGTACGTTCCTCTCCATAGTGTGGCTCGCGGCCCTCCTTGGGCCAACCGCGTGCCTCGGTGAGGAGCCGACGACAGGCGACGACGGGCCGGGCGTCGACGACCCGGACTTCGCGTCCCTCGCGCAGACAGGCGACACCGACTTCTTCCGGGTCGACGTGGGCCTCGAGGTCGCGTCGTGCTCGGTCGCGGCGACGTGCCCGGAGACGGTCGGCACCGAGGCGAAGCCGTCGCTCCTGACGGGCGTCAGCTGCGGCTTCCCGGGCGCGTGGGATGGGCTCCTGCTCTTCTCGCGCGCGCTCGTGTGCGTCGATGGGGCCACGTCCACGCCCATCGGGACGCCCTCGACGACGACGGGAGAGCGCGCGTACGCGGCCGAGCGCGTCGATACGCACACGGACTACGTGAACACCACGCAGTACCTCGACCCGCTCGCGTCCCACGACAGCTGCACGTACGACGCCGAGGCGTTCATCCTGGCCTACGACGGGGCGCCGGCGGTCTATCACCGGCAGAACCCGGCGCGCATGACGTGGCACGTGGAGGTCGATCCCGCGCTCGAGGGCTCGGCGCAGTGCCAGTTCGGCGGCGGCTCGCCGCCGTCGGGCGTCGGCATCGACTACCCGGCGAGCCTGACGGTGTCGAAGCCCGTGGCCGTCGCGGGCGGCGTGCAGGTCGACTACGCGACGGTCACGGCGGCCAACGTCGACGCGACGCTCGACCCGAGCCCCGTCGGCGGCGCGCGCGTACGCTACGTCGTCGACGCGACGATCCCGACGCCGCCGATGGCGGTCACGACGTGGGCCGAGCGTGACATCTGGATAGCCCCCTTCGAGTACGCCTACGCTGTCGAGGTCGACAGCACCTGCGTGCACACGAACGCGAGCGGCGACCTCGTCTCCATCGGCGTCCTCTTTCGGCGCTCCGGCTACATGGGCGTGGTGGAGGTGAAGTCCACGAACAGCACCGGCGCGCGCTTCGACTGCGAGCGCGACCCGGACGACGACTTCTGTACCAACGTGATCGCGGTGTCGGACCCCAACGGCGGCGAGGCCGTCTGCGCCGCGGCCCTCGCCGGCTGCTACGACGGTCTCCTGACGGGCTCCGAGACCGACGTCGACTGCGGCGGCGGCTGCACCCCCTGCGACGTCGGCGACGCCTGCGTCGTCGACTCGGACTGCGCCTCCGGGCGCTGCGACGCCCTCGTCTGCGCGACGTCCGCCTTCGGCGACGGCCGCGACGGCGCGCTCACCGTGTCGAGCGGCGCCTTCGACCCGACCCAGGCCGTCGGTGGCTCCCTCCGCGCGGGCGCCACCGCCGCGGACGCTTACGCCGTCCTCGTGACCGACGTGAAGCCGAACCGCGTCACGACCGCGACGGCGCTCGAGGGCCTCGGCGCGGGCGATCTCGTCTTGGTCCTCGCTGCCCAGAACAGCACGGACACCGACGGCGCTGGCATCTTCGACCTCGTCCACGTCGCGGGCGTCGTCGGCACCACGATCACCACGGTCGAGAGCCTCTACGAGGGCAACTACGAGACGGCCGACGTCGTCTTCGCCCAGCGCGTCCCGCAGTACGCGAACGTCTCGATCAGCGGCGCGGGCGTCGTCACGGCCGCCGCGTACGACCCGACCGTGACGCCGACGAGCGCCCACGGCGTCGCGACTGGCGTCGTCGCCTTCGTCGCCAACGGCACGGTGACCGTGAACGGCGGCGGCATCGACGTCTCCGAGAAAGGCTTCCCCGGAGCGATCGCCCTCGACGGCTCCTCCCTGCCCGTCCCGACCCAGGACGCCCGCCACGTCGCGATCACCTCCGGAGGCGGCAACGGCGGGGTCGGTGGGCTCAGGGCGAACGGCGGCGCCGGGGGCGGCACTGGCAGCGGCGGGCGCGGCGGAAACACCTACCACCTCGGCGGCGCAGGTGGACGCGGCGGGGGCGGGGGTGGCGCCTCCGACGACGACGACGGCCGCGGGCACGAGAACTCCGGCGGCGGCGGCGCGGCGCCTCAGGACAGCGGTGGCAACTTCGGCGCGGTCGACCGGCTCACGCTCGGAGGCGGCGCGGCCGCCGGCGGTGGCGGTGGCCACGGCGGCATCTTCACGGCCGTCGCGAGCCAGACCTACATGGCCGCGCAGGCGTCCGGGCGCGGTGGCCGCACCGGGCAACCATACGCGCGCGGCGGGAATGGGAGCGACGGCGGGAATGGCGGCGGCGGCGTGTTCCTCCGCGTCGCGACCATCGCGGGCAGCGGCACGCTCCTCGCGAACGGGGGCAAGGGCGGCTCAGGCGGTGGCGGTGGCGGCGGAGTCGGCTGGGACGGCTCCGGCGGTGGCGGTGGCGGCGCGGGCGCCGACGGCGGCGCGCGCGGGCGGCACGATCATCGTTCGCTACGGCGCGCTCGATGCGCTTGATCCTGGACCGAGTCGACGAGCGCTGCCGGCGGCGAGGGCGGCGGCGGTGGTGGCGGCGGCGGCGGCGACGGCGTGGGGCAGCGGGTGGCGGCGGCGGCGGCGGCGGCGGCGGCGGCGGCGGCGGCGGCTCCGTCTGCCGGCGCCGACATTCCCGTCGCGGGGGCGAGCGAAGGCGGCGCTGGCGGAGCGGCCGGGACATGCGGCGCGTCGACGGCAGAGGGCCGCGGCGGCGGCGGCGCGGCGAACGGTGGCGGCGGGAGCGTCTGGAATGCGTGCGGCGTCGCGGGCGCGAACACCGGCGGCACGCCGGAGGCCCGCTGCGAGGCTGGCCAGAACGGCAGCCGACCGTGAACGGCGGCGCGGGCGGCCGCGGCGCGACACGACGACGATCGAGCCGACCGGGGACCGATGGGGCGCGGGTGGTGGCGGCGCCGCCAGGCGGGCTGGCCAGGGCGCCGCGGGCACGGCAGCGTTCGGAGCATCGGCGTCTACGCGCCGTGAGCAGGAAGACGGGCGGCGGCCGGGTCGTCCCCGCAAACGACAGCGGGCCCACCTCTCGGCGGGCCCGCGTCTCGCGGCGCCTCAGCGGCGCCGCGCCTCGATCACGTCGCTCAGAGGCGCGTGTACGGGTCGTAGCAGGCCTCCTGCCCGACCTCGTCGCCGATCTTGCAGTACGCCTGGTAGATGCCGCCCGAGCCTGCCGCGAGGCTGTCGTAGAAGAACAGGTTGTTCACCACGCCGCCGTTGCCCGACACGTCCGTCTTGAAGATCTCACCCACGTGCGCCCCGGTGTTCCCGGTGTCCTGCAGCACCTCCGTCGTCACCCAGAAGTAGCGCGCCGGCAGCAGCTCCCCGTGTCCGCGCACATGTACCAGCCGCGCGCCTCGTACGTGCCGTCCGAGTTCGTGATCTTCGCGTACCAGCTGTTGCCGTCGACGAAAAGCAGCTCCGCGTACTCCGACGGGTTCTGGCAGATCCACGTCCACCGCGTCCGTCGCCCCGCTGCAGTGCCCGAGCGCGCGCCACCGCCCCTGCAGCGCCGGCACCCCGTCCGGGCAGTTGTTGCACGTGAACGACTGCTCGTTCACCGTCAGCCCCCGCCACGGGTACGTGTACGCCCCCGTCGCCGGGTACGACGGCGTCCCCGTGCACGCCCCCGCCCGCGGCGGCTCCGTCCCCGTCACGTTCGCCGAGCTCACCCCCGTCACCGTGCTCGCGTTCCCCGCGACCGCCGCCGGCGCCACGCTCGTGTTGTTGTTCTTCGCCGGGATCGCCGGCTCGCAGCCCTCGCTGCCCCCCGTCGTGTCACTGTCGGACCCACCACCCACCGTGTCCGTCGTGGTGGTCCCGTTCCCGCCGTCGTCGCCGCAGGCGGCCAACCAACAGCTCGACGCAACGAACGTAGCGATCAACGCGGTCATCAGACGCGACATGGCCCAGCTCCGGATCTCGTGGATTTCTTGGTTCGACCGGGAGCCGCCGCCAGTCAGCCCGCGCGGCTCACACCGCCGGATCGTCGGCTTCGGCCCCCCTCGTGTCAAGCCCGCCCCCCGCCGCCCCGACACCCGCCACGACCCCGCGCGCCCGCCGCCGACCCGTGCTACCGTCCTCCCGCCACCTCGGAGGTCCTCACCATGCGCGTCGCCGTCTTCGGCGGTACGGGAACAGCCGGCGCAGGCGCCCTCGAGGCCTGCCTCGCCGAGCCCCAGGTCGAGCGCGTCCTCGCCTTCACCCGCCGCCCCCTCCCCCTCGCCGACCCGCGCCTCGAGCCCGTCCACGTCGACGACTTCCTCCACCTCGGCCCCGTCGAGGACGCCTTCGACGGCCTCGACGCCGTCCTCTGGTGCCTCGGCGTCTCCGCCAACAAGGTCAGGAAGGAAGACGACTACCGCCGCATCACCGAGACCTTCACCCTCGTCGCCGCCCACGTCCTCGCGCGCCGGAGCCCGACCGCCGTCTTCCACTTCCTCTCCGGCCAGGCGACCAACCCCCGCTCCCGCTTCATGTGGGCGCGCGTCAAGGGCGACGCCGAGCTCGCCCTCCGCGCCCTCGACCCGCCCCTCGGCGGCGTCGTCTGCTGGCGCCCCGGCTACATCCACCCGCGCGAGCCCGGGGCCGTCATGCGCGCCATCTACCCCGCCTTCCGCCTCATCCCGGGCGCCTCCGTCCGCGCCACCGAGCTCGGCCGCGCCATGGTCCGCGCCACCCTCGACGGCCTCCGCGAGGGCACCCTCGAGAACCGCGCCATCCGCCGCCTCGCCGCCGCCGCGCCGTGAAGCTCGTCATCCCCGGAGGCACCGGTCAGATCGGCCTCGCCGTCGCCGCGGCCCTCGCCGACGACGGCCACGACGTCGTGATCGTCGCCCGCTCCGCCCCGCCGCCGATCCCTGGCGTCCGCGCCGCCACCTGGGACGGCCGCACCCTCGGCCCCTGGGCCGCCGAGCTCGACGGCGCCGACGTCGTCCTCAACCTCGCCGGCCGCACCGTCAACTGCCGCTACACCGAGGAGAACCTGCGCCAGATGATGGACTCGCGCGTCGACTCCACGCGCGTCGTCGGCGCCGCCATCGCCGCCGCCGCCCGCCCGCCGCGCGTCTGGCTCCAGATGAGCACCGCCACCATCTACGCCCACCGCTTCGACGCCCCCAACGACGAAGCCACCGGCCGCCTCGGCGGGGACGAGCCCGACGCCCCCGCCTACTGGGCGCGCAGCGTCGACATCGCCCGCGCCTGGGAAGACACCCTCGCCGCCGCCGACACGCCCGCGACCCGCAAGGTCGCCCTCCGCACCGCCATGGTCATGGGCCCCGGGCGCGGCGGGATCTTCGACACCCTCTACCGCCTCGTCCGCCGCGGCCTCGGCGGCACCATCGCCGGCGGCGAGCAGCGCGTCTCCTGGATCCACGAGGTCGACTTCATCCGCGCCCTCCACCTCCTCATCGCGCGCGACGACCTCGCCGGCCCCGTGAACCTCGCCGCCCCCGGGCCCCTCCCGCAGAGGGACCTCATGCGCGCCCTCCGCGCCGCCGCCGGCCGCCGCGTCGGCCTCCCCGCGACGGCCTGGATGGCGCGCCTCGGGGCCGTCTTCATGCGCACCGACGCCGAGCTCGTCCTGAAGAGCCGCTACGTCGTCCCCGGGCGCCTCCTCGACGCCGGCTTCACCTTCACCTTCCCCACGTGGGCCGACGCCGCCCCCGACCTCGTCGCGCGCCTCCGCCACCGCGACGACGACGCGCGCCGCGAGCCCCGGACCGATGACAATCGCGCCGCCGGTGCGTAGGCTTGCGACCATGTTTCGCCGGTTTCGCATCGTCTCCCTCCTCGCGGCGCTCCTCATCACGCCGGTCGCCGTCTCCGCGGTGCTCGAGCTCCCCTCCCCGCCCACGGCCGAGGCGCGCTCGGGCGGGAGCGGCGGCGGCTTCCGGCGGAGCGGCGGCGGCGGCTTCGGCGGCGGCGGCGGCGGCTACCGCGGCGGCGGCGGCGGTGGCTACAGCGGCGGCTCCCGCAGCGGCGGCGGGTACTACGGCGGCGGCGGCGGCGGCTTCGGCTTCGCCTTCCTGACCCCGCAGATGATCGCCATCATCGCGGTGATCGCGGTGGTGTTCTTCATCATGAACGCCGTTCAGCAGGCGCGCGCGCGGAAGGCCGCCGAGAAGGCCGCGGCCATCTCGGTCGCCAAGGTGCAGCTCGGCTTCGACGCGGGATCCACCGTGGGCCTCCGCGACGAGATCGAGAAGCTCGTCCGCACGGCCAACGTGGGCACGGACGTCGGCCTCTGGCGCCTCGCGCAGGGGGTCCTCGAGCGCGTGCAGCGCGAGCTCGACAACATCCACTACGCCGGCTGGACGGAGCACAAGGAGCTCGGCCCGAGCGAGGGCGAGGCCGTCTTCAACCGGATCGCGAGCGAGGCCCGCAGCCACTTCGACCGCGAGATCGTGCGGCGCGACGCGAGCGGGCTCAAGGAGCAGAAGCGCAACAGCGACAAGGCGAACGAGCTCTTCGACGAGGACGGCGAGTTCGGCATCGCCGAGTTCTTCGTCGTCACGCTCGCGATGGCCGCGCAGGGCGGCCCCATCGACCTCCCGCCCGCCGTCGGCGGCCACGACGACGTCGCCGCCGCGGTCGCCGCCTTGAAGGCCGTCCCGCTCGAGCGCCACGCCGGCTTCGAGGTCGTCTGGACCCCGGCCGCCGAGAGCGACATCCTCATGCGCGACGAGGTCCTGACCGACTACCCCGAGCTCGCGCCGCTCTGACCGCGCTCCGCGCGGTGTCCACCCGGGAGGACACCGCCGCCGCCGCGCTCCTCTCGGGAGGACAGCGGGCGAGCTGGAGGCGGGCGCCGTCCGCGCCGCCGACGCGCCTCCCAGGCTGTGCTCCGGGGTGTCCGTGCGCGCGTCGGCGGCCTGGCACGGCCCCTGCTCTGTCGCCTGCCCGACGGGCGCACCCGACGGGGTGCCGCTCGCACCTGGCCACCGTTATGCCCGCACGCGCGGTGGAGGGTGTGAGTCCCTGCTCGGCAGGGCCGTCACCTACCCTGGGTCGCCGTCGTCGATCAGTCAGTTCAGGAAGTACGCGACGGCGATGCCGGCGGCGACGTAGGTCGCGCCCTCGATGAAGCCGACGCCGGCGTTCTTGTCGCGCGCGATCTCGTCGTGATAGCTCGCGCCGGGCAGGAGCAGCTTGTCGCCGAGCCAGCGCAGCGCGACGATCAGCACCGACGCGACCGAGAGCTCGAGCACGAGCGCCGCGAGGTCGGCGCCGAAGCTGGCTTGCGCCACGCGGTCCACGCGCTCATAGATCGAGACCGGGAGGACGAAATCGGTGTCGGGGAGCGCATTCGCCGCCACGAACACCGTCCCGCGGATCGACGCCTCGACGACGATCGCCACCGCGAGCAGCACGCCCGCCATCGGCAACGCCGCGGCCACGTTCTTCCGCCGCACCTCGGCGACGTCGTCGTAGCGCGTGAGCGCCTGGTAGCCGAGCGAGAGCCCGATGAGCGCCGCCTGCCCGATGAGGACCCAGACGAAGCGCATGCCGATGTCGGCGTCGTCGTGGAGCGCCCCGCTCAGGACCAGCGCCGTCGCCACGTTCGCGGCGGCCCGCACCACGGCGACCGCGAGGTTCGCCTGCTCCGCGACGGCCCGGTTGCAGTCGAGCCCGCGCAGGACGAAGCGCGACACGATCTGATCGTTCGCGAGCAGCACCCCCGACACGACCACCCAGGTCACGAGCAGGTCCTGGAGCTGCTCCCACCAGAGGCGCCCCTCGATGACGAGCCCGCCGAGGAGCCCGAGCACCATCGCGAGGAAGAAGCCCGCCATCTCGACGCCGACGGCGACGTTGTCGTCGAGCACGACCCGCTCGGGGAGCTTGTGCCCGCGCCGCGCCGCCAGCTTGTCGCGCGCGACCTTCGTCACCGCCACGAGCGCGACCGAGCCCAGGAAGAACGCGGCGGTCCGCGCGACCACGGTGATATCGATGACGACCGTTCCTGGCGCGGGACTCGGCATGGGCTCCTCCGACGGCGCGCCGAAACGCGGCGCGCCGTCGTTTCTACCTCATCACGCGGGCGCCGTCCCCTCCCGGCGCTCGCGCGTGATCAGCGCGCCCTCTTCTGCTTCCGCTCGCCGCGGCGCTCCTTGCGCTCACCGCGCCGCTCCACGCGCTCCCCCTTCTTCTCGAGGCGCTTGTTGCCCGTCGCCTCGCCGACACCCTGCATCACCTCGCCGCGCCGCTGCTGCGCCTTCCCGCGCCGCTCCTGCCGCTTCCCGGCGTGCCAGAGCCGCCTGTCGTGCGCGCGCACCATCGACGCCACCGGGTGCACGCGGTAGCGCCGCGCCACCACCGGGCGCGCTCCGGCCGCCCAGCGCCCCACCGTCCACGCGCCGTTCACCCAGCGCGACGCGACCCAATAGTGCCCCGGCCGCGCCGCCGGCCGCCAGAAGCCCGCGACCCAGCCGCGCGGCCCCCAGTACCCGGCGACCCACACCTGCCCCGGCTTCTCGACCGTCGGCCGCCAGTGCCCCGGCACCCACGCCCCATACCGCCAGTGCCCCGGCACCCACACGTGCCCAGCCTTCGCCGACTCGCGCCAGTGCCCGGCCACCCAGACGCCGCCTGGCCCCACGTGCCCCGGCACCCAGACCTCCCCCGCCCTGAGCGCCACCGGGCGCCAGTAGCCGTTCACCCACACCCCGTCGGTCATGGCCGCGTCGACCCACGTGTAGCCCTCGCGCGCCACCGGCCGGAAGTGGCCGTCCACCCAGTAGCCGTCGGGGCCGCGGTGCCCGGGCACCCACACCTGCCCGGCCGGGACCGCCGCCGCCTGCCAGTGGGGCGCGACCCAGGTCCCGCCGTCCCAGTGGCCCTCGACCCACGTGAAGCCCGACCGCGTCCGCAGGCGGTAGAACCCGTCGGTCGTCGTGCCGTCCTCCTGCTCGTCGCCGTCCTCCCAGACGTAGTCCTCGTCCGGGGCCTCGTCGTCGTAGTCCTCGGGCTCGACGACGGCGTCGCCACCATCGTCGTCGTCGGCCGCGCGGGCCGCGGGCGCGCCGGTGAGCCCGACGGCGGGGAGGGCGATGAGTGGGGTCGCGAGCAGCACGAGGCGGAGTCGCAGGAGCGAACGCATGAGGACCTCCGGAGGTCGTTGGTGGACGCCGTCACGACGAGCAAGCGGCGGGCCAACGGGCCAACCGGCCGGAATCCGATGGCTCCGGCTCGTCAGGCGGCTGCGACGTGTCTCCGGAGGTTAACAAACCCGAGGAGACACCGTCTCGGCGCGGAGACACCCTTTTTGTATCCGCGCGCCCCTCAGCGCCCGGCCGCAGCCGCGGCGATGGCGTCCCACACGTCGCATGCGTCCGTCCGGACCCCCGCGCCGGCGACGGGCTCGGCGGCGATCTCCAGGTACGGATCCGCGCCTGCAGCGTACTCCGGCCACGCGACGGCCCCGCCGCCGTTCGGGTCGCCCGCCGCCGCGAAGCGCGCCCAGTAGCCCATCATCGCGGCGACGACCGCGCGATCGCCGTCGTCCGCGGCCGCCCCCCCGAACAGGTGCTCGACCGCGCCGAAGACGTAGAAGAGCTCGAGCCCGTGGAAGGCGCCCGTCTCCCCGCCGGCGCCGATGGACGGCGGCGGCTGCGTGAAGAAGTAGCGCCAGACTGGCTCGTCCTGCCCGGCGTCGGCCGCGCGCGCGAGGCGCCGGGCGCCGCACACGAACTGCGCGTCGGTGGTCGCCTGGATCCACGCCGCGCGGGCCTCGGCGTTGGTCGTGCCCGGCGGGTAGAGCGCGAGCAGCTCGCTCGTGAAGGGCTCGCCGGCGTTCGCGAAGGCGAGGCGCACCTTCGCGGGCGTCACGGAGCCCGGCGGGACGCTCTTCGCGGTCTCGTCGGCGTTCGCTCCCACGACGAACGGGACGTGGTTGTGGCGCCCGGCGGCGAGCGCGTCCGCGGGGCGCTCGAGGAGGAGCTGCCCGTCGATCGTCGGGCCCCAGCCATCGGCGCTCAGGAGGCCGCCCGAGAAGGGGCTCACGACGGGCGCGAGGAGGTCGTCGAGCGAGAGGTCGGCGAGGCACGCGACCGCGTCGGCGGCGCCGCCGCAGCCCACGGTGTCGAGGTAGGCCTGGCCTTGCTCCTCGCGGGTCGCGAGCGGCGCGGACTGGTCGCCGCCGGACTGCATCAGCGCCCGCTGGAAGAGCCCCGCCGCGGCCGGCGACGTGAGCAGCATCAGCGTGTCGACGGCGCCCGCGGACTCGCCGAAGACCATGACCCGCGCGGGGTCGCCGCCGAACGCCGCGATGTTGCGCTGCACCCAGCGGAGCGCGGCCATCTGGTCGAGGAGGCCGTAGTTCCCGGAGACGCCGCGCGGATCGCGCGCCGCGAGCGCCGGGTGCGCGAGGAAGCCGAAGGGGCCGAGGCGGTAGTCGAGCGTGACGACGACGACGTCCTCGCGCGTGCCGAGGTCGGCGCCGTCGTAGAGGCGCTGGTTCAGCGTCACCTGCGACGACGTGCCCGAGACGTGGCCGCCGCCGTGGATGAAGACCAGCACCGGCCGCGGCGTGCCCGAGGTGGCGATGGGCGCCCAGACGTTCAGGTACAGGCAGTCCTCCGCGCCGACGACGTCGGCCTCGGCCGAGCCCTGCTGGAAGTCCTTCTGGATGCAGGGGGCGGCGAAGGCCGTGGCGGGGCGCGCGTCGTCCCAGCAGGCGACGTCCGCGGGCGGCATGAACCGGAGGTCGCCGACCGGCGGCGCCGCGTAGGGGACGCCGAGGAAGGCCGCGCGCTCGCCGGAGACGACGCCCGCGACGGCGCCGCGGTCCGTGATGACCACGCCGCGCGACGGCGTGACGGAGGAGGTGCAGGCGACGGCGTCCGGCGCGGTGTCGGCGTCGGAGACGGCGTCGGCGTCGGAGACGGCGTCGGCGTCGGATTCGGCGTCGGATTCGGCGTCGGCGTCGGCGTCGTCCTCGGCGCCGGCGTCGGGGACGGCGTCGCCCTCGGCGTCCGCCCCCGTGTCGGCCACCGCCCCCGCGTCCACGCTCCCCGCGGTGCCGCCGTCGCTGCACGCCGCCACCCCGAACGCCACCACCGCCGCCCCGACCACGCCCCATCGCCTCATGTCCGCCCCTCCGGCCGCGCCTCGCGCCACGCCGGTGTAGCAAACTCCGCGCCGAAGTCGCCCCACGGAAACCGCGCGGCAACCTGCCTGCGCTATGCTCCTCCCATGCGCGGCCTCGCGACATCGCACCTCCGCCCCGGTCACCCCGACCTCCTCGACCTCCCCTGGCACCTCCCGCTCGACCGCTGGGAGGGCCACACGCCCCGCCTCGAGTCGCTCCCGCGCGGCGAGGCCCGCCACCCCGTCGTCTTCGTCGACTACGACGGCCGCGCCTACGCCCTGAAGGCCATGGGCGAAGGTCAGGCCGAGCACGAGTACCAGCTCCTCCGCGAGATGGAGGACCGCCAGCTCCCCGTCGTCGCCCCCGTCGGCCACGTCACCGCGGTCACCGACGACGGCCCCCAGAGCGTCCTCGTCACCCGCTACCTCGCGTACTCCCTCCCCTACCACTCGCTCTTCCTCCGGAGCGACCTCTCCCGCTACCGCGATCACCTGCTCGACGCGATGGCCGGCCTCCTCGTGCAGCTCCACCTCGCGGGCGTCTGGTGGGGCGACTGCTCCCTCTTCAACACCCTCTTCCTGCGCGACGCCGGCACGCTCCAGGCCGTCCTCGTCGACGCCGAGACCTCGCGCGTCAAGGACCGCCTCGACCCCGGCGAGCGCGCCGCCGACCTCGACCTCATGGAGGAGAACGTCGCCGGCGGCCTCCTCGACCTCGTCGCCATGGGGGCCCTCCCCGAAGACTACCCCGCGTGGGACCTCGCCGCCGACATCCGACAGCGCTACGATCGGCTCTGGCACGAGGTCAGCCGCGTCGAGGAGGTCCGCCCCGAAGAGCGCTACCGCATCACCGAGCGCGTGCGCGCCCTCAACGCCCTCGGCTTCAGCGTCGGCGAGATCGCCCTCGAGCGCCGCGAGCCGACCTCCGACGACGACGGCGGCCGCGACCGCCTGCGCCTGCGCGTCGTCGTCACCGACCGCAGCTTCAACCGCCGCCTCCTGCACTCGCTCACCGGCCTCGAGGTGCAGGAGCAGCAAGCCCAGCAGATGGTCAACGAGATCCAGGAGCTCCGCGCGACCCTCGGCCACCTGCGCGACCGCAGCGTCTCCCTCGGCGCCGCCGCCTTCCACTGGCTCGAGTCCCTCTACACCCCGAGCGTTCGCGCCCTCCGCGCCGCCGGCGGCGAGGTCGAGCCGCCCGAGCGCTACTGCCAGCTCCTCGAGCACAAGTGGCTCCTCTCGGAGGTCGCAGGGCGCGACGTGGGGCACGAGGCCGCTCTCGCCGACCTCCTCGCGCGCCTCGCGCCCGAGGCGCCCGACGCGGAGCCCGCCGCTCCCCCGGAGCGAGACGGCGACCGCGGATAACGCACGTCACATCAGTGTAATCCCGCTTGACTCAGGTGGCCGATATCGGGATCGTGAAGGTACCACCAGCCCGCGTCTCCCGACGCGGACCCGCCAGAGCGAGCTCCACGTGAAAACGAACCGCATCCTCTCGGCCCTCGCGCTCGGCGTGGGCCTCCTCGCCCTCGCACCGGTCGCCTCGGCCGCCGACCTCATCCCGTGCCCGGAAGGCGCCACGGAGACGGACATCACGCAGATGTTCCTGAACGTCTTCTGCGTCCCCGATCCGGCATGCACGGACTTCGAGTCGTGCGACTGCTTCTTCGACACGACATGCGCCGAGTCGGGGCAGACCGACGGCGGCGGCGGCTCGTGTGACGACGGCAGCCTGCCCTACAACGTCTTCAACACGGCGATCTGGGGTCAGGAAGGCGAGGCCGACAGCGGCTTCCCGTTCGCGTTCCAGCGCTGGGACACCATCTGGATCAACATCAACGGCAACCTGTCGTTCGGCGGGCCCGTGTCGACGTTCACGCCGGACGCCATCCCCGGCCTCGAGCGCCCGACGATCGCCCCGTACTTCGGCGACGTCGACCTCACGCTCGACGACGCCGCGAACCCCTACCCGGGGCGGGTCACCCTGTGCGAGGACCCGGCGAGGTCGCGGGTCATGGTGACCTGGAAGGACGTCGGCTACTTCAACCAGCGCTACCCGGCCGACCGGCTGAACTCGTTCCAGGTCATCCTGTCGAACGCCGGGGAGGTGTGCATCGACCCCGAGGTCGGCGTCGTCGAGGGCCTCGACATCGAGTACCGCTACGAGGACCTCGTCTGGTACGTCGGCGAGGCGTCCGGCTCGAACGAGCTCGGCACCTGCGACGACAACACGACCGTCGACGATCCCGACAACCCCTGCGTCCCCGCGGTCGTCGGCTTCGACACCGGCGACGGCGAGAACTCGTTCCAGGTCGAGGGGACGCGCACGACCCAGGTGAACCAGGTGCTCCTCGCGGGCGAGGGCGGCGGCGCCGTCGAGCCCGGCGTGTACCGCTTCCGGCTGCTCGCGGGCTCGGCGCTCCCCTCGATCTGCGGCGACGGCCTGCGCGACCTCTGCGAGCAGTGCGACGACGGCGAGTACAACGGCGTCACCTGCTGCACCGACACCTGCGAGAACGCCGAGGTGCAGGAGACCTGCGGCGGCGGCAGCGGCAGCTGCGTCATCGAGGACCCGACCCTCGTCTGCGAGTGCGAGGCGGGCTACGAGCTCGACGACACCGGCTACGTCTGCGTGAGCACGGTCCCCATCGCCGACGCCGGCCCGGACCAGGACGTCGACCAGGGCGACGCCGTGAGCCTCGACGGCAGCGGCTCGAGCGACCCGCGCGGCCGCCCGCTCACCTACACGTGGACCCAGACCGCCGGCCCGACGGTCACCCTCACGGGCGCCGACGGGGCGGCCCCGACGTTCACGGCGCCGCCGGGCGCGAACACGCTCACGTTCGAGCTCGAGGTGTGCAACACGCTCGGCCAGTGCGCCACGGACACGGTCGACGTCGCGGTGACGGGGGCGCCCACGGCCGACGCGGGCGAGGACGCCGACGCGAACCAGGGCGCGACGGTCACGCTCGACGGGAGCGGCTCGACGGACCCGCAGGCGCTCCCGCTCGAGTACGTGTGGACGCAGATCTCGGGCACCGAGGTGGCGCTCTCGGACGAGACGGCCGCGCAGCCGACGTTCACGGCCCCGAGCGCCGCCGGGGACCTCGTCTTCGAGCTCGAGGTCTGCAACGATCACGAGCTCTGCGACACGGACACCGTCACCATCACGGTGATCGGCGGGCCCGTCGCCGACGCGGGCGCCGACGCCTCGGTGAACGAGGGGACGGCCGTCTCGCTCGTGGGCGGCGGCACGGATCCGCAGGGCGAGACGCTCTCCTTCGCGTGGACCCAGACCGGCGGACCGGCGGTCACGCTCGCGGGCGCCGACGGGTCGACCGCGATGTTCACCGCGCCCGACGGCGCGGCGACGCTCGTCTTCCAGCTCGAGGTGTGCAACGAGAGCGGCCTCTGCGACACGGACAGCGTGACGATCACGGTCATCGGCGGGACGACCGCCGACGCCGGCCCCGACCAGACGGTGAACGAGGGGACGCAGGTCGTGCTCGACGCGGGCGGCTCGAGCGACCCGCAGGGGCAGGACCTGACCTTCACGTGGACGCAGACGGGCGGGCCGGCCGTGGCGCTCGCGGACGGCAACGGCACGTCGCCCACGTTCACGGCGCCGCCGGGGCCGGCGACGCTGACCTTCGAGGTCGAGGTGTGCAACGAGGCCGGGCTCTGCGCGACGGACACGGTCACGGTGACGGTCGTCGGGTCGCCGATGGCCGACGCCGGTGAGGACCAGCTCGCCGCCGAGGGCGTGACCGTCACGCTCGACGGCAGCGGCTCGTTGGACCCGCAGGACCAGTCACTCACCTACGGGTGGACCCAGACCTCCGGGCCGGAGGTCGGGCTGACGGGCGGCGACGGGGCGGCGCCGACGTTCACCGCGCCGGGCGGGCCCACGACGCTCGTCTTCGAGCTCGAGGTGTGCAACCAGAGCGAGCTCTGCGACACGGATACGGTGACGGTCGTGGTCGCCGGCTCGCCGACGGCGAACGCCGGGCCGGACCAGACGGCGACCTCGGGTGACACGGTCACGCTCGACGCGAGCGGCTCGACGGACCCGCAGGGGCAGACGCTGACGTACAGCTGGTCGCAGACGGGCGGCCCGGCGCAGACGACGACGGGGACGGACACGGCGTCGCCGACCGTCACGGCGGGGGCGCCGGGGACGGTCACGTTCACGGTGACGGTGTGCAACGAGAGCGGGCTCTGCGACACGGACGACGTGGTCGTGACGATCGGCTGCCCGACCGGCTACGAGGTGGTCGCGGGCGAGGTCCCGGCGTGTGGGGACGTCGACGAGTGTGCGGACGTCGAGCTCAACGACTGCGACGAGCACGCGACGTGCGCGAACAGCGACGGGAGCTACGAGTGCACCTGCGAGGACGGCTACACGGGCGACGGGTTCGCGTGTGACGACGTCGACGAGTGCGCGGACGTCGAGATCGACGACTGCGACCCGCTCACGACCTGCACGAACACGGACGGCGGCTTCAGCTGCACCGCGTGCCCGGACGGCTACGTCGACGTGAACGGCGACGGCACGCAGTGCGACGACGTCGACGAGTGCGCGGACGGCGAGCTCAACGACTGCGACGCGCTGGTGGCGTGCACGAACACGGCGGGCGGCTACGAGTGCGGCGCGTGCCCGGACGGGTACGTCGACGTGAACGGCGACGGGACGACCTGCGAGGACGTCGACGAGTGCGCGGACGGCGAGCTCAACGACTGCGACGCGCTGGTCGCGTGCACGAACACGGCGGGCGGCTACGAGTGCGGCGCGTGCCCGGACGGGTACGCCGACACGAACGGCGACGGCACGCAGTGCGACGACGTCGACGAGTGCGCGAGCGACGCGCTGAACGACTGCGACGCGCTCGCGACCTGCTCGAACACGCCGGGGAGCTACGTGTGCGGGGCGTGCCCCGACGGCTACACCGACGTGAACGGCGACGGGACGCAGTGCGACGACGTCGACGAGTGCGCGGCCGGGCTCGACAGCTGCGACGACAACGCGGTGTGCACGAACACGCCGGGGAGCTTCTCGTGCGCGTGCGCCGAGGGCTTCGAGGGCGACGGGCAGACGTGCACGGTGGTCGCGGTGCAGCCGCAGGACCTCGTGCTCGCGGGCGGCGGCGGCTGCGAGGGCGGCGGCAGCGGCGGCGGCGGGCTCGCGGGGCTCGCGCTCGGGCTGCTCGCGATGCTCGGGCTCGCGCGGCAGCGGCGGCGGCGCGTGGTCGCGCGACGCGGCTGACGTCGGCGGGGGCGTGATCGTCACGCGATGAATCGGCGCGGACGAGCCTGGCTGGCTCGTCTGCGCGGTGTCGCCGCGCGGGCGTGGGGGCCGGGCGCGCGCGCCGAGCGGGTCGGATGAGCTAGGATGGGCGCCCAGATGGAGACGCTCATCCTCACTGCGGCGTGGGAGCCGGTCGGGCGGGTCGGCTGGGAGCGCGCGATGACGCTCTGGCTCGCGGGGCGGGCGGAGGTCGTCGAGGTGTACGAGGACCGGCGCGTGCGCACGGTGAGCGTGCACTTCGAGGTGCCGTCGGTGCTGCGCTTCGTGCGCGGGCTGCGGCCGCAGACGAAGCGGCGGCCGAGCTTCTCGCGGGCGAACGTGTACGCGCGGGACGAGGGGCGGTGTCAGTATTGCGGACGGCGGGTGCCGCGGCACGACGCGACGTTCGACCATGTGGTGCCGCGCGGGCGCGGCGGGAAGACCGGGTGGGACAACATCGTCATCGCGTGCCTGCCGTGCAACCGGGTGAAGGCGTGCCGCACGCCGGACGAGGCGGGGATGGCGCTGCTCGCGGCGCCGCGGCGGCCGCACGTGCTGCCGCGGGCGCCGATGATGGTGACGTGGGAGAAGGGGATGCCGCTCACGTGGCGGCAGTACCTGCGCGACACGCGCTACTGGGGCGCGCGCCTCGAGCAGGACGGCTGAGAGGCTGTGAAGAAATCCCCTCCCGTCGCCGGCATCGCCGATACGCTTCGCCGGCCTTCGTCGCAGCCCCTTGAAATACCACGAGGTATTCCCGCGGGGCTGCTCCTTGGGCGGCTCGCGGCTCGGCGCGCCGGCTCGGTCCGGGTATTTCTTCACAGCCTCTGAGCGCGGACCGCGGCCCTCACTGGATCGTGACGATGGCGCTGTACCACTTCGTGGCCGGGTCGGACGCGCGGTAGGCGACCGCGCGGAAGTTGAAGCGCCTGTCGGGGCCGTTGATACCGGCGGTGCCGACGTCCACCGGGGCCTGGTTCGAGAGCAGGTTCGTCCAGTCGGGGTAGGAGACCTGGGTCTTGATCTGCACGTCGACGCGCAGATCGCTCGCCCCCGTGGCGCTCCAGGTGAAGTTGCCCTCGACGTAGATCTGCCCGTTGGCGGTGACGGAGCGGATCTGCGCCGTGAGCGTGACGTTGACGTTGGGCGCGGGGGCGGTGTCGGCCGCGGTCGCGGTGTCCGTGGGCGTCGTGGTGGTCGCGTCGCCGGTGGCGGTGGCGTCGCCGGCGGCCGCGTCGCCGCCGCTCCGGGTGTCGAGGGCGTCCTTGACCTGCTCGACGGCGTCGCACGCCGCGAGCGCGAGGCACGCCGCGGCGAGAGCGGCGAGGGTGCGCTTCATGGGAGCCTCCAGGGCATGTCGGGCGCTGCGTCGGGTCTCCCCGGAGACGGCCGAAGCCGCCCGGAGATCTCCGCGCGCGCGATCTTTCTGTCGGGGACCCGCTGACGATGACCCCGTCACCTCGGGCTGTCGAGGCTCGGGACCGCGCGCAGAGGGCCGTGGCGCGGTCCACCGTTTCCCGCTATCGTCGACGGCCATGAGCGCCGACGAGCCCGTCGCCCCCGCGGCGAAGCCCCCTGAAGACCTCGACGACAACGTCATCGAGGCGACGGTCCACAAGCTCGAGACGCTCGGGCTCGAGTTCGCGAAGCCGTCGAACCCGAAGCTCGAGAAGATGGGCCTCGACCGCTTCCGGCGCTACGACGAGCGCCTGCCGCCGCTGCCGGCGGGCGAGGTCGTGCACATCCTCGACGAGGCCGAGCGCGAGCGGATCCGCGCCCTGACGCGCCGCGTCATCCTCGTCGCCTTCGGCGTCGGCGCGATGTCGGGCCTCATCTCGTCCATCGCGAGCTTCGTCCTCGCGGTCCCCGAGCACGTCACGACCACGTTCTGGGAGGACGTGCGCGACTTCGTCATCGTGAACGGCGTGACCATCGTGGCGACCATGATCGAGGTCGCGATCATCTACCGCGTCGCGCTCCGCGCGGTGCACCTCATCGCGCGCGAGGCCGGGATCCAGCTCGTGCCGCGCGGTGCCGACGCCGAGACGGACGAGCAGCGCGCGGTCGCCCTCGCCATGGCGCGCGCCGCGCTCGAGCTGCCGTCGCCGCCGCAGAACCCCTTCGGCATCGACCCGTATCGCGAGATCTCGAAGTGGCGCGTCGTCCTCGCGACGGTGCTCTACAAGCTCAAGATCAGCATCACGAACTTCGTCCTGCGCATCCTCATCCGCCGCGTCGGCGGCCGCGCCATCGTGAAGGCCTACCTCACCTTCACGGACGTGCTCGTGACGGGCCTCTGGGACGCCCTCGTCGCCTGGCGGATGATGCGCCAGGCGAGCATCCGCGCGCTCGGCCCCTCCGCCTGCGAGTCGCTGCTCACGGACATCCTGCGCGGCGAGAAGAAGGTGCGGCGCCCCGTGCTCGTCGCGATGATGCGCGCGGTCGCGACGACGATCGTCCGCGAGCGCGACGTCCACCCGAACCTGCTCGCGCTCATGCGCTCGGTGCAGCGCCGCGCGGGGGTGGCGGCGGTCGAGGAGATCGACGACGGCCCGCGCTTCCTCGCGGCCCTCGCCGAGCTCGAGCAGCGCGAGCGGATGCTGGTGTACGAGGTGCTCGTGCTCGCGTCGTTCCCGGACGGGCACGTCTCGCGCGCCGAGATCCGCTTCATGCAGCAGGTGTTCGAGCGCGACCGGCTCGCCCTCGACGCGCCGGCGCTGAAGCGCCTCTGCCGCAGCTTCGTCCACGGCGACGCCCTCCACCGCGAGCAGATCCGCGGCGTCATCACGGAGCTCTCCCACGACGGCGCGCCGCCCCGCTCGAGGCGCGCGCGGAAGACCCGGAGCACGCAGGCCGCCGCATGATCGAGATCGTCATCCTCATCGTCCTCTACAAGCGCCTCGCCGAGGTCGCCGAGCGCAAGGGCCGCGCCCGCAGCTGGGGCTGGCTGCCCGTGGGCCTCTGGATCTTCGGGGAGCTCCTCGGCGTCGGCCTCGCGACGGCGATGCGCGGCGGCAACGGCACGATGTACCTCATGGGGCTCGGCTTCGCCGGCGTCGGGGCGGCCATCGGCGGCTACGTCGTCTCCCGGCTCGAGGGGCGCGTCCCCGTCGACACCGAGGCCTTCGACTGAGAGGCTGTGAAGAAATCCCCTCCCGTCGCCGGCATCGCCGATACGCTTCGCCGGCCTTCGTCGCAGCCCCTTGAAATACCACGAGGTATTCCCGCGGGGCTGCTCCTCGGGCGGCTCGCGTCTCGGCGCGCCGGCTCGGTCCGGGTATTTCTTCACAGCCTCTGACCGCGGTGGCGCCGGGCCACGCGCCCCCGACTTTCGGGCGGCAGCTGCCCGTCGCTGGCCGCCGCGTGGACACCGGCGCTACCCTGACCTCACGCGGCGCGCGCCGCTGGCGGCCGAGCGGCTCGGCCGGGCCGCGAGCGCCCCGGAGCGACGTCATGACCCCACGCACCGCCCCCGAGCTCGGCCGCGCCGCGCTCCTCGCCCTCCTCGTCGCGGTCGGCCTCGTCCCAGGCGCCGCCTGCGGCAGCGACGGCTCCTCCGCCGCGGACGCCGCCGACGCCGCCGACACGGCGGACGCCGCCCCCGACTGCGGCGGCTGCCCGGACGGCAAGGTCTGCTGCGCGAGCCACTTCACGGGCGACATCCCCCGCTGCGTCGACACCGCCCTCAACCCCGAGAACTGCGGCGGCTGCGGCACCTCCTGCGACGGCGCCTGCGAAGACGGCGGCTGCGTCGCCGCCCCCGCGTGCGACGGCTCGGGCGCCACGACCTGCCCCGGCGACCTCACCTGCTCCTCCGGCGGTGGCCAGGGGCGCTGCTGCCCACCCGGGACCACCTTCATCGTGAGCCCGGCCGACTTCTTCGGCTGCTGCCCCGACGGCGACATCTGCGGGTGCCGCGAGGGGATGTGCCCCATCTCGCTCCGCGCCGCGAAGAACGACATCCGCTACCTCGACCCGGCCGCCGTGGAGGCCCTCGGCCGCGAGCTGCTCGCGACGCGCCTCGCGACCTGGGTCTACAAGGGGAGCGACGCGCGCGACCCGCGCCGCCAGCTCGGCTTCATCATCGACGACGGCGCCCCGGCGCACGGCATCGACGGCGGCCACGTCGACCTCTACGGCTACGTCTCGGTCGCGGTCGCGGCGCTCCAGACCCAGGCGCGCGAGCTCGGGCGCCTCGAGCGCGAGGTCGACGCCCTGCGGGCGCGCCTCGAGCGGCTCGAGCGCGCCATGACCGCGCCGTGACGCGGCGCGTCACGGTGCGCGGCTCGAAACTGCTTTTTCGTTGAATACCTCGCCGTGACGCGGGTCGCAGGCCCGCCCGCGTGCGGGCACAGTCCAAACCACAACGACCTCATGAAGATCCTCGGAGCCGCCATGCGCGCCATGTTCATCGCTTTGTCCCTGCTCGCCCTCCCCTTCGGCGCCGCCGCCTGCGGCGACGACGGCGGCGGCTCGTCCTGCAAGTCCGTCGGCACCGCGATGTGCGCCAAGGCCTGCTCCTGCGGCGGCTGCGCCTTCGGCGACTCGAGCGGCGGCTTCGGCTTCGACAGCGAGGCCGAGTGCACGCAGTTCTTCGTGACGCTCGGCTGCGGCTCGGGCGGCAGCTACGCGACGCCCGACGCCTGCCTCGACGCCGTCGACGCGGCGCAGTGCCAGGAGGTCGGGAGCGGCCTCGGCATGGGCATCGACGTCGGCACGGCCTGCGACGGCGCGGAGTAGCGCGCGAGGCGGCGGCGCGCGGCGCTGGATCCGGCGCCGCGCCCGTGCGACAACCTGCGCGTGACCGACGCCGCCCCCGCCTCCGACCAGGACCTCCTCTCCGCCGCGCGCGGCGGCGACGCCGGCGCCCTCGACGCCCTCCTCGCGCGCCACCAGGCCCAGGTCTACCGCTTCGGCCTGAAGATGTGCCGCGACCCCGAGGACGCCGAGGACGTCGTCCAGGACACGCTCATCACCCTGGCGCGCGGGATCCGCGACTTCCGCGGCGAGTCGTCCCTGTCGACCTGGCTCTACTCGGTCGCGCGCAGCCACTGCGTCAAGAAGCGCCGGAAGAGCAAGTTCGCGCCGACCTCCGAGGCGTCCTTCGAGCAGGACGTCGTCGCCGAGGGGCTCGACGTGCACGACCCGGCGCGCCCGCCCGACGAGGAGGCGGCCGGCCGCGAGGTGCAGGCGGCGCTCGACCGCGCCATCCGCTCGCTCGAGCCGATGTACCGCGAGGTGCTCGTCCTGCGCGACGTCGAGGGGCTCTCCGCCGCCGAGGTGGCGGAGGTGCTCGGCGTGACCGTCGCCACCGTGAAGAGCCGCCTCCACCGCGCGCGCCTCGCCGTGCGCGCCGCCGTCGCCCCGCTCCTCGGCGTCGTCCCCACGCCAGCGCCCGCCTCCGCGCCGGCCTGCCCCGACGTGCTCGGGCTCCTCTCGCGCCACCTCGAGGGGGACATCAGCGCGTCCGTCTGCGCCGAGATGGAGGAGCACGTGGCCTCCTGCCCGCGCTGCCGCGGCGCCTGCGACTCGCTGCGGAAGACGCTCACGCTGTGCCGGGCGACGCCCGCGGCGCCCGTGCCCGACGCCGTGCAGCGCTCCGTCCGGGCGGCCGTCCGCGACCTGCTCGACGCTCCGTAACCGGCGGCGCGCGAGCGCCCCAGCCGCGGCCGGCGACGGTGCTATGCTCCGGGCGCTGCGCCCCCGCGAGGGGAGGCGCGGGCGGAGGCTCGCCGTGCTCTCGTTCCTCGTCACCGTCCTCGCGGCGCAGGCCGTGAACGCCACCGTCACCCACCCGCACCCGGGGGTGACCCTCGCGCGCACGTCGAGCGCCGCGCTCGTCGTGGTCGACCTCTGCGCGGCGGGCGTCTCCGTGCGCGCGACCGCCTACGGCGAGCGCAAGGCGACGCCGTCGACGTGGGCGAACAAGGCCGGCGTCGGCGTGGACGTCGCCATCAACGCGGACTTCTTCGACTTCCCGGGCGCGACGCTCGTCATCAACCGCGCGCGCGGGGCCGGGCAGGACTGGCAAGCGGACAAGCAGTTCTTCGAGGTGCGGAGCTACTGGGAGTTCGGGCCGGGGCTCGCGCGCTGGCAGCCGAACGCCGCGGTCGCGCCGGCGGCGGCGCCGGCCGTGACCGAGGTCGTCGGCGGGCACATCCCCATCATCCAGGGCGGGCAGTCGCTCGGCCCCGGCTTCAACGGCGACCCGACCATCACCACGGCGCACCGGCGCACGGGGATCGGCATGTCGGCGGACCGCCGCACGCTCTTCCTCTACGTCAGCGACGCGAACCAGACCGGCGCCACCATGGTCGCGACGATGCAGAACCTCGCGGGGGCCGCGGGCGCCCCGCCGATCGACGTGGCGACCAACGAGGACGGCGGCGGCTCCTCGCAGATGTACGTGCGCGGGGTCGGGGCGCTCTTCGAGACGGGGCGCCTCGTGGCGAACCACCTCGGGATCCACGCGACGGGGAGCGGGGACGCGGTGAATTGCCCGGCGCCGGCCTGCCACGACGCGTGCGCGCCGGATCGGGCCGACCGCGCCGCCGCCGCCGCCGCGCCCGCCGGCCTCGGCTACTGGATCGCGAGCCGCGACGGGGACGTCGCCTCGCTCGGCGCCGCCGCGTTCCACGGGAGCCTGCTCGGGCTGCCGCTGAACCAGCCCATCGTCGGCGCGGCGGCCACCCCGAGCGGGCTCGGGTACTGGCTCGTCGCGGCGGACGGCGGCGTCTTCGCCTTCGGGGACGCGGGCTTCTACGGCTCGATGGGCGGACAGCCGCTGAACGCCGCGATCGTCGGCATGGCGGCCACCCCGGACGGCGAGGGCTACTGGCTCGTCGCGGCGGACGGCGGCGTCTTCGCGTTCGGGGACGCGGGCTTCCACGGGTCGATGGGCGGGCAGCCGCTGAACGCCGCGATGGCGGGGATCGCGGGCACGCCGAGCGGAGCCGGCTACTGGCTCGTCGGGGCGGACGGCGGGATCTTCGCGTTCGGGGACGCGGGGTTCCACGGCTCGATGGGCGGGCAGGCGCTGAACGCGCCGATCGTGGGCATCGCGGCGACGCCGGGCGGCGGCGGCTACTGGCTCGTCGGGGCGGACGGCGGGATCTTCGCCTACGGCGACGCGGGGTTCCACGGGTCGATGGGCGGGCAGGCGCTGAACCGGCCGATCGTCGGCATGGCGCCGACGCCGAGCGGCGCCGGGTACTGGCTCTTCGCGGCCGACGGCGGCGTGTTCGCGTTCGACGCGCCGTTCCTCGGGTCGGCGCTCTCGGGTCAGGGGTGCGACGGGGTGACGCCGCTCCGGTGCGTGCTCGGGGGCGACGGGTGCTACGCGTGGCAGGCGCAGGCGCCCTGCGCGGGCGCTTGCAACTTCGGCAACTGCGTGCCCGCGTGCGCGGACGACTGCCGCGCCGGGGACGTGCAGTGCGCGGGCGACGCGGTGCAGGGGTGCGGCCAGGTCGACGGGGACGCGTGCCTCGACTGGCTCCCGGGCGTCGCGTGTGACGCGGGGAAGACCTGCAGCGGCGGCGCGTGCGCGGGGCCGACCTGCAGCGACGCGTGCCAGGCGGGGGCGACGCGATGTGTCGGGGACGCCGTGGAAGACTGCGTCGTCGGGGCGTCGGGCTGCGCGGAGTGGGCGGGCGCCGCGCCGTGCGGCGAGGGGATGACCTGCACGAGCGGCGCGTGCGTGCCCGGGGCCGGGCCGGTCGACGACGGCCCGGACGCGGCGGACGAGCCGGACGTGGCCGACGAGCCCGACGTCGTGGAGAGCGAGGCCGAGCCGGACGTCGTCGAGGCCGAGCCCGAGCCGGACGTCGTCGCGGCCGAGCCCGAGCCGGACGTCGTCGAGGCCGAGCCCGAGCCGGACGTCGCCCAGGTGGAGTCGGAGCCGGACGGCGTGGTGACGCCGGACACGGGGCCGCTGCCGGCCGACGTCGCGGCGGCCGACACGGCGCCGGCGGCGCCGGACACGGGGACCGCGGCGCGGGGGACGAGCTCCGGAGGCTCGGGCTGCGCCGGTGGCGGTGCGGCGAGCACCTGGAGCGCTCTCCTGGCCGCCCTGGGGCTCCTGGTGTCGCGTAACCGGGGCCGCCCGGCGGGCGTAACCCGAAGGTAACCCGGCCGCGCTGCTTCGCTCTCGGAGCGGGCGAGCGCCGCTCGCGGCGGTGAGGTTACGTGAAGTCCTGTGTCTCCGGCTGGCGCGCCCCTCCAGGGCCGCCGGGAACGGCCGCAGTAACCAGCATGTCTCGCGCGCGCCGCCAGAGCGCGCCCAACGCCATGCCGGAGACCAGCCATGCGGATCGTCAGCCTCGGAGCCCTCGCGTCCATCCTTCTCGCCGCGGCCAGCGCGCGCGCGGCCGACCCGACGTCGGTCGAGGCGACGGCGGACGAGCACGGCGGCGGCGGCGCGGTCGACGCGTCGGTGACGCTGGGCGTCCCGAACCTGTACTACGCGGGCTCGGTCATCCACGGCGCGGAGGGGATCCTGGCCCAGCCGGGCGTCGAGGCCGGGGTGAGCGCGGGGGACGTGCGGGTCTTCGTCGGGTTCTGGGGGAGCATCCAGAACGGGCCGGCGGGCGGCGCGGCGACGACGCTGCACGAGGCCGACTACACGGCGGGCGCCACGCTCGAGCTCGGGGGCGGCGTGTCGGCCGTGCTGAAGTACGTGGCGTGCACGAGCCCGGCGGACGCGTTCGAGGCGCGCCACGAGGTGACGCTCGCGTTCGAGATGGACGACGAGGCGCTCTGGCAGAAGGGGCTCGGCGGGCGCTTCAAGGGCTTCAAGCCGGCGATCGCGGCGACGGTCGACGTGGCGGCGACGGACTTCGGGACGGGCGCCGGGCTCGGCGGGGAGCTCGCGGTGGCGCCGACGTTCGCGGTGGTCCCGGCGGGGACGGTGCCGGTGAGCGTGTCGGTACCGATGATCCTCGACATCACGGCGCTCGGGGCGGAGGGGGACACGCTGGCGGCGCCGGTGTTCGACTCCTTCCGGGCGGGCGCGCGGGTCGAGCTCGGCCTCGGCTTCGTGCCGGAGGGCGCGGGCGAGTGGACGGCGTCGCTGAACGCCGGGGTGCTCGGCGTGAGCGGCGCGGTGGCCGAGGCGAACGACGGCCAGCACGTGGTGTTCCTGGGCTCGGTCGAGGTGGGCGCGAGCTTCTAGAGCTCCGCCGGTAACCACGGAGACGCGGAGACACGGAGGGGGCACGGAGAGGGAGCGTCTGGGCCTACGTCAGGCCGCCGGGCGTCGAACGGGCGCACGCAGTGAGGGCGCGCCTCGATCCCTCCGTGCCCTCCGTGCCTCCGTGTCTCCCCCCTCTCGTTCCCCTCGGATGGGGAACCGCCCCTCAGAGCCGCTCAGAACGTCGCGAGCAGCTCGATCGCGCCCGTGCCGGCGGTCTCGGCGCCCGTCTGGAAGTCGGCGCGCACCTCGGCGATGAGCGAGAGCGCCGCGACCTCCTCCCCGCCCTGCTCGACGCTCGCGAGCGCCGCGAGGACCGCGGCCGTCAGGCTCTTCCCCTTGTACGGCGCGTCGAGGATCTCGCGGTTCAGCGTGTCGAAGCGCACCGTCGCGCTCACCTTCGAGGAGATCTGGTAGTTCGCCGTCACCAGGAACCCGATGCTCGACCGCCCCGCCTGCGCCCCGAAGTTCAGCTCCGCCCCGAGCAGGAAGCGCGGCCACCGGAGCGTCGCGTCCACGTCGACCATCACCCGCGGCGACTCGTCCGACACCGGCCCGAACGTCGCCGAGAGCCCGATCGACCCCTTCTCCCGCCCGTACGCCACCCGCCCGCCGACGATCGCGTCCCCCGCCGTCGACGCCGTGTCCCAGTCGTTCGTGAGCCACGCCTGCGCCTCGACGCCGCCCGCCCGATAGCCGGCCGCGAACCCCGTCAGGTTGCTCGGCGTCGCGTACGTGAACAGGAGCCCCTGCGAGAACTGGTAGAGCCCGGTCGGATCGATGGCCTCGAACCCCACCGGGGCGTTCCACTTGCCGAGCCGCAGGAAGAAGCCCGCGTCCCCGCCGCCCGGGAACCACTCCGCCCACGCCTGCTCCACGATCTCGTCGAGGACGTTGAGCCCGCTCGGCCCGTCCCCGTCCCCCGGCTCCCACGCCGGCGGCCGGAGCTGGAGGTCCACCCCGAGCGAGAGCCCGTCCGCCACCGCCGCCCGCAGGTCGACCTCCGCCTGGTCGAGCCCGAGCGTCACCCCGTCGTCGCGCGCGATCTCGGGCGCGAACCCGTACACGAGCGACGTGTCCACGAAGCCCGACCACGTGAGCGTCGGCTCGGCGGACGCCGCCCCCGGCGCCACGGCGACGGCGGCGAAGAGCGACGCGACCGTGGCTGCGCGGCGACCCATGGGAGCTCCTCGGCGAGGGGATTCGGCCGCCACTATCGGCGCTCCCTCCCGCCCCGGCAACAATCGGCCGCCCTTCGGCGTGGAATCGCGCGCGGCCCGCGTGCTAGCGTCGGTCGCCATGAAGCCCCCGTCACGCCGCCTCCCGCTCGCGGTCGCCATGACGCGCTGCGTCATGCTCGCCGCCCTCGTCGCCACCCCCGCGCTCGCCGGCTGCGCCGACGACGACGGCGACCGCGCCATGGGCTCGAGCCCCGCCCTGCTCGCGGCCCCCATCCACAGCAGCGTCTGCGCCGACGGCCCCACGACCTACGGCATCGACGTCTCGAAGTGGCAGGGCACCATCAACTGGTCGCAGGTCCCGAATTCGGGCGTGAAGTTCGCCATCATCCGCGTCTCCGACGGCACCAACACCATGGACGCGCAGTTCGCCGCGAACTGGGCCGGCGCCAAGGCGAACGGGATCCTGCGCGGCGCCTACCAGTTCTTCCGCCCCTCGCAGGACGCCGTCGCCCAGGCCAACGTGCTCCTGAACACCATCGCCTCCGACCCGGGCGAGATCCCGCCCGTCATCGACGTCGAGGTCACGAGCGACCAGACCCCGGCCGTCGTCGCGCAGAAGGTCGGCCAGTGGCTGCAGCGCGTCGAGGAGGTGCTGCACGTCAAGCCCATCATCTACACCGGCGGCTACTTCTGGGACTCGAACGTCGCGAGCACCGCCTACGCCGCCTACCCCCTCTGGACCGCGCACTGGGGCACCTCCTGCCCGAACACGCCGAACGCCTGGACCCGCTGGGCCTTCCACCAGTTCTCCGCGACCGGCTCCATCGCCGGCATCAGCGGCGACGTCGACGAGAACCGCTTCAACGGCGACATCGACGCGCTGAAGGCCCTCGCCGGCCCGCCCCCGGTGAACCCCGCCTGCGTCGAGCACGGCGGCGCGGACGCCGCGTGGTGCGTCGACGACACGCAGCTCGCCACCTGCGCGGCGGGCGCCTACTCCGTCGGCGACTGCGGCGCCTTCGGCGCGAAGTGCAGCGACGGCGGCGGCGTCGGGCACTGCGTCCACTTCGCCTGCTGGACCCACCTCGACGGCGGCGAGGACGGCACCTTCTGCGTCGACGCCGACACCCTCGGGAGCTGCGCCGACGGCCAGTACACCGAGGTTGGCTGCGGCGGCGGCTGGGTCTGCCGCCTGAAGGGCGCCACCGCCGCGTGCGTCGACCCGCGCTGCGCCGACCTCTTCGCCGGCGGGGGCGACGGCCACACCTGCGCCGACGCCGACACCATCGCGCTCTGCACCGGCGGCGCCTACAGCGAGACCCCGTGCGGCGCGAGCCGGCGCTGCGACGCCGGGACCTGCGTCGACGACGGCCCGCAGCCCCCCGTGGACACCGGCCCCGAGGCGGACACCGCGACCGGCCCCGTCGACGAGGCCCCAGGCGGCGACGACGCCGGCGCCGACGCCGTGAGCGGCAGCGACGCCATCGGCGGCGACGGCGGCGTCGCGGGACAGCCCACCATCAAGACCGAGCTCCACCAGACCGGCGGCGACGACGGCTGCGCCGGCGGCGGCGCCGGCGGCGGCTGGGCGGCGCTCTTCGCCCTCGCGCTCGCCCTCGCGTTCGCGACGCGCGAGCGGGCGCGAACGTGACCACGGAGAACGTGACCACGGAGACGCGGAGACACGGAGGGGGCACGGAGGGAGAGCCCCAGGCCGCACGCCGGGCAGGGCTCGCTGGAGGATGACACGGAGGCTCGGAGGGAGCGCTCCGGAGCGCACGCAGGCCTCGGCACGTTCGCGCGCCTTGGCGCCCGCTACTCCGGTAGCGCGATCCGCCGCGGCGTCGGGTTCCGCGAGAGCCCGTACGTGCCCGTGCCGAGCTGCCCCCAGACGTCGCTCCCCCAGCACCAGACCTCCGCCCCCGCCGCCGCGCAGGTCGCGCGCTGCCCCGCCGCGACCGCCGTCGGCGTGAAGTCGAGCGGCACCCGCCCCGGCCGGAAGCGCGCCCCCGGGGCGCCGGGCCCGAGCTGGCCTGCGTCCTCGGCCCCCCAGCACCAGAGAGACGCGGCGCCCTCGCCCTCGCCGGGGCCCAGGAGCGCGCACGCGTGGGCGTCGCCGAGCGCCAGCGCGCGCACCTCGCGCCCGCCGAGCGCGTCGTCGAGCACCACGGGCGTCGCCTCCGCGGCGCTCGGCGTGGCCCCGGACTGACCGTCGGCGTTCTCCCCGAAGCAGCGCAGCGCCGGCGCCGCCGTGCCCCGGTCGACGCCCGCCACGCACGTGAACCGGAGCCCGCACGCGACCGCGCGCGCGTCGACCCCCGCGAGGGCCCCGAGCACCGTCGGCGCGGCGCGCACCCCGAGGTCGCCGAGACCGAGCTGCCCCTGGTCGTCGCGACCCCAGCAGAGCACGGCCCCGCCGCTCGTGACGGCGCACGCGTGCGCCTGACCGGTGCAGGCGTCCACGATCGCGACGCCATCGAGCGCCGCGACCGCCACGGGCTCGCTCCGCGCGATGTTCCCGACCATGCCGTCGAAGTCCACGACCTGCCCGTCGAGGACCGCTCCCCAGCACGCGAGCCCGGCCGCGCCCGTCGCCCCGCACATCGAGAACCCCGCGCCGCCGAAGACCCGCGTCACGGGCGCGTCCGCGGGCACCGGCCCGCCGTCGTCGTCATAGAGGCGCGGCGCCTCGACCGCGGCGTTGATCGGGAAGTGGCTCTGATAGTGCTCGTTGTAGCCCCAGCAGACGAGGCGCCCGTCGGCGTCGAGCCCGCACGCGTGGAAGGCGCCCGACGCGACGCTCGCGAGCCCGGTCACGGCGCGCGCGGGGGCCGCGACCCCGTGGACGCCGGCGCCGAGCTGGGCGTGGCGCTGGTCGCCCCAGCACGAGACCGCGCCGCGCTCGTCGCGCGCGCAGCAGTGCTGCCGCCCGCAGCTCAGCCCCGCGATGGCGCTCCCGGGCGCCACCGCGTCGCTCACGCCGTCCACGCCCTCGTCGTCAGCGCCCCCGTCCCCGGCGGTGTCGGCCGCGTCGGCCTCCCCGAGCGGCGGCGGCACCGCGACGCAGCCGGCGGCGAGGCCCGCGGCGAGGGCGAGCGCGAGCGCGAGCGAGAGGGGGCGCGGCGGCGTCACGGCCACGGATCCAGGTCGCCCACGAGCGTCGGGGCGACGCGCTCGCGCGGGTTGTCGATCCACGGCGCGCTCCCCAGCGCGCCGCCGTCCGTGCCCCAGCAGCGCACGAAGCCGAGCGCGTCCAGCGCGCAGTCGTGGAACGCGCCGACCGCGACGCGGGCGACGTCCGTGAGGGCGTCGGAGACGACGACGTCCGCGAGCTTCCCGACCTCGAACGTCCAGGCCGCGCCGCCCCCGCCGCGCCCCCAGCACGCCGCGCGCCCGTCGGCGAGCGCGACGCAGGCGCGGATGTCGAAGGCGTCGACCGCGACGATCGCGGCCGGGAAGCGCGCCGTCAGGTCGACCGGCCCGGGCGCCTCCCCGCCGCTCGGCGCGAGGAGCGCGTCCGAGTCGCTCCCCCAGCAGACGAGCGCCCCGGTCTCCCCGAGCACGCAGCTCGCGTCGGCCCCGACCGCGAGGTCGCGCACGCGCCCCGGGAGCCCCGGCACCACCGTCGGAGGCCCGTCCACCTCGGTCGTCGCGGGGCCGAGCGCGCCCCTGCGGCCGTCCCCCCAGCAGGCGACGACGTCGTCGCCACCGCCGTCCGGCCGGACCACGGCGCACGCGAACTGGACGCCGACGCCGACCGCCCGCACGTCGCCCGCGGGCAGCCCCGCGACCGGCGCCGGCGTGAGCTGACGGTCGCTCCCGATCGTCCCGACCGGCCGCCCCCAGCAGCGCACCTCGGCGCCGTCGGTCGCGCAGGTGAGCGCGGACGTGGCCGCGACGGCCACGACCCCCGGGAACACGACCGGCGTCGGGACCCCGCGGTCCTCCTGGTCGCCGACCCCGAGCTGGCCGTACTGGTTGCGCCCCCAGCACGCGAGCGCGCCGCCGTCCACCGCGCAGACGTGGTCGCGTCCCGCGGCGAGCACGTCCCAGCCGTGGTCGGCGGCGACGGGCGCGAACGCCTCGGTCACGTCGCGCGGCGCGCCGCGGCCGAGCGCGCCGTGGGCGTCGTACCCCCAGCAGCCGACGCGGCGGTCGTCGAGGAGCGCGCACCCGAAGACGGAGCCGGCGTCGACGGCGGTCGCGCGGAGGCAGCGGCCGTCGGCGCAGCCGAAGGGGCAGCCCGCGACGTGCCCGTCGGGCGCGCACACGGTGCACGGTCCGACGGCCGCGACCGGGCTCTCGCCGACGTCCTCGCACGTCGCGCGGGCGCGGAGAGCCGGGTCGTAGACGACCGTCGTCACCGGCTCGGCCGCGTCCCCGCCGAGCTGGCCGCGCGAGGCGTCCCCCCAGCAGCGGACGGCCCCGGCGACGGTCACGCCGCAGACGTGCGCGGCGCCGACGGCGACCTCGGCCCACGGCGCGGCGTCGACGCCGACCGGGACGGGCACGTCGGCGCGGATGAGGCCGGTGACCGCGAGCTGGCCGGCGCCGTTGTCGCCCCAGCAGGCGAGCCCGCCGGCCGTGTCGACGGCGCACGCGACGGCGCCGCCCGCCGCGAGGCGCGCGATGGGTGGGTCGAAGTCCGCGTCGATCCGCGTCGGGACGAGCGCCGCGCCGCCGGGCGCGGCCCCCCAGCACTGCACGTGGTGGCCCGCGTCGACCGCGGCGCAGGTGAAGCCATCGCCCGCGGCGAGGGCGCTGACGGGGCGCTCGAGCGCGGCGTGCACCGGGACCGCCGCGAGCTCCGGGTCGCGCGCGCCGTCGCCGAGCTGCCCGCGGTCGCCCGCCCCGAAGCAGCGGACGCTCTGCCCGTCCGCCGAGAGCGCGCAGGCGTGGTCGACGCCCACCGCGATGGCGCCGACGTCGACGCCGTCGAGCCCGCCGACGGCGTAGGGCTCGAGGACCGCGGCCTGCGGCAGCTCGGCGCCGAGGCGGAACCCCCAGCACGTGACGCCGCCCTGCTCGAGGCGGGCGCAGGTGGCCTGGCCGCCGGCGGCGAGGGCGCGCGCCGGAGCGACGGGCACGCGCTCTCCCGGGGCGGCGAGCCAGCGCAGGTGTTGGTTGCCGGCCGCGGCCGGGTACGCCTGGAAGCGCTCGTTCGAGCCCCAGCAGGCGACGCCGCCGCCGTCGAGGAGGGCGCAGGTGTGGTCGGCGCCCGCCACGACCGCCCGCGCGGCGCCCGCGAGCCCCGCGACGCGCACCGGCGGGACCGCCTCGGCGCGCAGGAAGCCCGCCCCCGGGGCGCCCGCGGCGAGGTCGCCCCAGCAGAAGACCTCGTCGCCCGCGAGGGCGCAGGCGGGACCGGCGCCCGCGGCGACCGCGGTGGCGACGAGCGAGGCCCCGCCCTCGTCGCAGCCGAACACGCAGGCGGCCACGTCGCCGTCGGCGACCTCGGCGACGTCGGCGGCGGCGAGGTCGCCGGGCTCCGACGCGTCGACGGCCGCGTCCGCGTCGGCGTCCTCGGCCGCGAGCGGCGGCGGGAGCACGACGCAGCCGGCCACGCCGAGCGACAGCAGGGCGGCGACGACGGCAGCGCGCGGGCGTCCGTGGCGTGGGCGGGTCACGCTCCCACGTTAGCAGACCGCCCGACCCGTGCGTAGCGGTCTACGCGCGGGGCGCTACCCGAGCGCGCGTCGGGCCTTCGAGACGACGAGGTCGATGGCGTTCGCGACGCGCCCGCGGTCGCCGCCGGTGAGCGCCTGCTCGAGGTCGCCGGCGGCGGCGGCGAGCGTGCGGAAGCCGAAGACCGACGCGCTCCCCTTGAGCCGGTGGCTGCGCGTCCCCATGTCCTTCCACTCCCCGTAGTTCCGGGCCTTCTCGAGCGCGTCGAGGAAGCCGCGGACCTCGTCGCGGAAGTCGGGGAGGAAGGTCACGAGCAGCGGGTCGAG
The DNA here is from genome assembly GCA_020632715.1 of Deltaproteobacteria bacterium. Taxonomy (GTDB): domain Bacteria; phylum Myxococcota_A; class UBA9042; order PHBI01; family PHBI01; genus JACKFA01. The sequence goes on along the minus strand of JACKFA010000004.1, from coordinate 969,136 downwards.
CGGGACGTCCGGCTCGCCGGCCGGCGGCTCGGGGGCCTCGGTCGCCGGCGCGACGACCTCCGCGGGCGCTGGCTGGCGGCGGCGCCGCGGCGGACGGCGGCGGCGCGGGCGCGGCGGCGGCCCCACCGGTCGACGACGCCGGCGTGGCCACGGTCGGCGCGGGGCCCACCGGCGGCGCGCTCGCCCGCACCAGCGTCAGCTTCTCGACGAGCTCGATGAGGTCCCGCTGCGACACGGGCTTCGTCAGGTAGTCCGAGCAGCCGGCGGCGAGGCAGCGCTCGCGGTCGCCGACCATCGCGTGCGCGGTCAGCGCCACGACGGGGAGCTGGCAGCCGGCGGCGCGCAGGGCCGCGGTCGTCTGGTAGCCGTCGAGCCCCGGCATCTGCATGTCCATGAACACGATGTCGATGGGCGCGCCGAGCGGGTCGAGGAGGCGCGTGAGCGCGTCGTTCCCGGAGGCGAGCAGCTCCACGTCGAGGCCGGCCGACACGAGGAACTGGTGCAGCACGCGCTGGATCGCGATCGTGTCCTCGACGACGAGCACCCGCCCGCGCAGGTGGTGCCCGACGCCGTCGTCGTCGGCCGGGGCGATGGCCGGGGCCGGCGCGGCGGCGCGCTCCGTGCCGGGCTCCACCGCCACCGTGATCGTCACCTCGAAGCGGCTCCCGGGGCCGCGCTTCGGCACGAGCACGAGGTCGCCCCCCATGAGCTGGGCGAGGCGCCGCGAGATGGCGAGCCCGAGCCCCGAGCCGCCGTAGCGGCGCGTCATGCCGGTGCTGCCCTGCTCGAAGACCTCGAAGATGGCGTCGACGCGGTCGGGGCTGACGCCGACGCCCGTGTCGTCGACCGAGATCGTGAGGAGCGTGCTCCCGTGCCGATCCTCGGCCGACGCGGTCACGACGACGCGCCCCGCCTCGGTGAACTTGATGGCGTTGCCGACGAGGTTGATGAGGATCTGCCGGAGGCGCGCCGCGTCGAAGGTCGCGGCCTCGGGGAGCGGCGTCGCGAAGGCGAGCAGGAGCTCGATCCCCTTCTCGAAGGCGCGCACCTGCAGCATCGAGAACACGTCGTAGAGCACCTGCGGGAGCGCGGCGGGCGCGAGGTCAACCGCGAGGCGCCCCGAGTCGATGCGCGCGAGGTCGAGCACGTCGTCGAGGAGCTGCAGGAGGTGCGCGCCGCTGCGCCGGATCGTGTGCAGGTAGCTCACCTGCAGCTCGCGGTCCTGACCGAGCCCGAGCAGGAGATCGGCGTAGCCGAGGATCGCCGTCATGGGCGTGCGGATCTCGTGGCTCATGTTCGCGAGGAACTGCGTCCGGGCGCGCGTCGCCTGCTCGGCCTCCGCGCGCGCGTCCTCCGCCTTCGCGAGCGCCGAGCGGAGCTCGTGCGTGGCGGCCTCGACGCGGGCGGCGAGCTGGTCGCGCTCGAGCACGAGGTCGCGCTTCAGGCGGATCGCGTCGAACGCGTGCGAGAGGACGCCCGTCAGGCGCTCGAGGCGCTGGACGGTCGGCTCGTGGTCCTGGCGCTGGTACGCCGCCATCCGGGCGCCGCGGCCGACGATGACCTCGATGGCGTCGTCCGGGAACTGGTGCGAGGGGATGAGGAAGCGGAAGGCCTCGCGCAGGGCGTCGCCGTCGGGCCAGTCGGTGTACGTGACGGCGGTCTCGCCCTTCTCGGCGGCGCGCGCGACGCTGAGGATCCGCGCCTCCACGGCCTCGCTCAGCGGTGACGGCACGCTCGCGCGCTCGCCGGCCCAGTCCGCGAACGCGACGTCGTAGCCGAGCTCGGACACCATCATCGTCGCGAGCGCGACGAGCCCGTCGCGCGGCGTCGCGTAGGCGGCGATGCGCGTCGCGGCGTCCGCGACCGACGCCATCCAGCGGTACGTCTCGTTGAGGCGCCGGAAGAGCGTGTGGACGTCGCGCTCCCGCTTGATGAGGAGCTTCAGCTTCTCGTCGAGGAGCGCCTTCAGCGCGGTCTGGTCTTGCTCTATCGCCATGGGAGGAGGGGCGCGCTCAGGGCGCGCAGAGCACGCAGAGGGGGAAGGTGAAGTTGTGGAACTCGGAGCGCGCGCCGACCGGCGCGATCTCGCCCCACGCGTACATCCCGAGCCACGGGACCCCGGGCCCGAGGTGGTGCTGGAGGTTCAGGACCTCGCGCTCGGCGACCTCGCTGCCGAGGAACGGCGCCGGCCGGGCGCCGCACTCGAACGACACGACGAGCACGGGGTCGTGCCCGTCGAGCCGCGCCTTCAGGCGCTCGGTCATGCGCATGGCGCCGTCGAACACGGCGCGCTGCGTGCGGATGCAGACCTGCACGCGCGAGCCCTCGGCGATCGGCGCCTGCAGGACGAGCGCCTGCCGCGCGGGGTCGAAGCCGAAGGGCGCGCGCGTGATGACGCCCTCGTACGGGGTGTCGTCGGGGGGCTTCACGCCGAGCGCCCAGTTGCTCGTGTTCTCGACGTCGAGCTCGGCCGAGACGCCGAGCTGCTCGCACCACACGTCGAGCGCGGGGCGGCCGTCGAGCTCGAGGACGACGTTGCCCTCGGCGCGGGTGACGTCGAGCTCGAGCCCGAGCGGCTCGGCGCCGTGGGTGAAGTCGGAGAGCTCGAGCACGCCGTCGACGCGGAGGGCGACGGCGCCGTCGGTCATCACGCGGCCGCCGCCGTACTGGAACGTCTCGACCATGCGCCCCCACGGCTGCCCGGAGGCGCCGCCGAAGACGCGCGGGTGCCCGCCGGCGGCCAGGCCGCGGAGGGTGGCCTGGACGTCGGCGCCGCTGAGGGGGTCGTACCAGAGGAGCGTGACGCCGGGCCCCTCGGCGGGGCCGAGCTGCGCCGCGAGGCTCACGCCGGCGGCGTACGGGTCGCCCGCGAAGCCGGCGGCCACGGCGCTCCGGGCGCGCACGCCCTCGCCGCCGAGGGCGGCGGCGGCCACGAAGCGGTCGGCCTCGTAGCAGCGGCCGGGGATGGACACGCCCTGGGTCGAGGCGCCGACGACGACGACGCCGGGGAGCTCGGCCTCGAGCGCGGCGAGGAGGCGCGCCTGATCGTGGGCGACGCCGGCGTAGGCGATGACGACCGCGGGCGGAGGCCCGTCGGTGGCGCGCAGGCCGGCGACGACCTCGGCGACGGCGGCGTGCTCGTCGGGTTGGATGCTGAAGCCGTGGCTCGCGTGCAGGGTCGTCATGGGTTCCTTGGTGGCTCGGTCAGCGGGCGCGCTCGAGGCAGGCGATCTGCGGCTCCGGCTCGGCGCCCGGCTCGGGGGGCAGCCTCCAGACGCCGCCGTGGTCCTCGAGCCAGCGGGCGAAGTCGGCCTCGGCCATGGGGCGCGCGATGAAGTAGCCCTGCGCGACGTCGCAGCCGATCCCCTCGAGGAAGGCCCACTCGGCGTGGTTCTCGACGCCCTCGCCGACCGACGTCATGCGGAGCTTCCGGGCCATGTCGATGGTGGCCTCGAGCAGGAGGGCCGCGCGCGAGCCCGGGATGACGCCGGCGACGAAGGAGCGGTCGAGCTTGATCTCCTGGCTCGGCACGCGGACGAGCTGGAGGAGCGAGGAGTAGCCGGTGCCGAAGTCGTCGATGGAGAGCGTGAAGCCGTGCATGCGCAGGCGCGCGATGTTCTCGAGGCAGGTGGCGACGTCGGTCATCGAGACCGTCTCCGTGATCTCGAGCACGACCGACGCGCGGGCGACCCCGTGGCGCTCGCAGAGGGCGGTGACCTGCTCGGCGACGGCGTCACGGGCGAGGAACGAGAGCGAGAGGTTCACCGCGACGTGGACGCCCGGGAAGGCGCGCTGCCAGGCGGCCGTGGCGGCGAGGACCTTGTCGAACATGAGCCAGGTGAAGGCCGGCATGAGGCCGGCGCTCTCGAGCACCGGGATGAACGCGTCGGGCCCGATGAAGCCGCCGCCCGGCTGCGGCCAGCGCGCGAGGGCCTCGGCGGCGACGACGCGGCCGTCGGCGAAGCGCACCTGCGGCTGGAAGTAGGGGACGAAGGCGCCGGACTCGAGGGCGGCGTGGACGTCGCCCTCGGCGATGGCGGCGCGGGGCGCGCGCGTCTTGGTGCTGAGGGTGCGGCAGGCGCGCGCGAGGATCCGGCGGATCCCGAGCTCGGCGGCCGGCTTCTCGAGGATGGAGAGGAACTTGAGCTGGTGCTCGCGCACCATGAGCTCGGCGCAGGCGAGGAGCTCGGGGTCCATCGCGGAGTGGAGGGCGACGGCGGCGCGCGAGCCGCGGCGCGCGAGCTGGCGGACGAGCTCGAGGCCGTCCATCCCGGGCATGTCGAGGTCGGAGATGATGACGTTGACGCTCGGGTTCTCGGCGATGACGCGGAGGGCGTCGTGGCCGTCCGAGGCCGAGAGGACGGCGGCCACGCCGATGTCGGCGACGCGCGCGCAGAGGACCCGCCGCTGGAGGGCGTCGTCCTCGACGATGAGCACACGAAGGCCGGGAAAGGTGCACGACATCCGAGGTCGATCAACGGTCGCCGACGCGCGCGACTTGAGCCGCGATCGCGCGATGTTCATCCCGCGGGAACCGAACGCGCGTCGCGCTGGCCGAGGTCAGCGCGCGGTTACGGGCGGCTCGATCAGCCCGGGACGGGGCGGTTACGCATCTGCGTCGCGCCCGACCAGGAGTAGCGGGCGTCGTGCACGTCGGGGAAGACGACCTGCGGGTCCTCGCGGTCGACCTTCACCGCGACCGGCTGCCCGGGCGCGAGCGCCGGCGCCTGATCGTCGAGCACGGCCCAGCAGGTCTTCGCGACGTACTTGTGCCCCTCGGGCGGGTGCACCTCGAGCTCGAGCTCGAGCGCGCTCCACGGGCCGCGCACGCGGATCCCGCGCGCCGCGTGGGCGAGCACGACGGCCCTCGCGGGGCGCGCGCGCGCGAGCCGCTCGGCGCGGCGGACGCGCATGCGCCGGGCGGCGACCGCCGCGAACCCCATGGCGAGAACGAGCCCGAGGAAGATTACCGACGGCATGATCCAGCTCATACCTGCCTCCTTCGGCTGCCCCCATTCTGCGCCGCCGCGGCGGCGGGCGCCAGCGGCCAGCGCGCGCCCGATGTCACCATCACTCGAAGCGCGAGAAGTCGGGGGCGCGCTTCTGCATGAAGGCGGTGAGCGCCTCCATCGCCTCGGGGGAGGTCAGGTGCTCCTTGAAGCGGTCGCCCTCGACCTGCACGGCGGCGAGCACCTCGGCGCGGATGTTGCCGCGCATGAGCGCCTTCGCGGCGCGGAGGGCGGCGGGGGCGCGCGTCGCGAGCTTCCGCGCGGCGGCCGTGGCGACCGCGAGCAGATCCGCCTCGGGGACGACGCCGTTCACGAGGCCCCAGGCGGCGGCGGTGTCGGCGTCGAGCGTGTCGCCGAGGAGCAGCATCTGCGCGGCGCGGACGTAGCCGAAGGCGCGCGGCATGAGGAGGCTCGAGCCGGCCTCGGGGACGAGCCCGAGGTCGACGAAGGGGGTCTTGAAGCGCGCGGAGGGGGCGGCCCAGGCGAGGTCGCAGTGGAGGAGCATGGTCGTCCCGAGGCCGATGGCGGCGCCGTGGACGGCTGCGACGAGCGGCTTCGGGTAGTCGACGATGAGGCCGATGAAGCGGGCGACCTCGTCGACGCGGCCGCGGGAGGCGGCGAAGTCGGCGATGTCGTTGCCAGCGGAGAAGGCGCTCCCGGCGCCCGAGAAGAGGACGACGCGCTGCGCGGGGTCGACGCGGGCGGCGTCGAGGGCGTCCGCGAGGGCCGTGTACATGGCGCGCGTCAGCGCGTTCTTCTTGTCGGGGCGGTTCAGCTGGAGGTGCAGCACGCCGTCGGTGACGGTGGCGCGGACGAGGTCGGTCGACATGCGGGGCTCGCTTTGGTCTCGGGTCATCGCGCGGGGAGCGCGGCTGGTATCGATCTTGCTCGATGCGTCCCCCGGCTGCTACGAGGAAACCATGAACACACATCTCTCGCACGTCGCGAGCCGCGCTCCGCGGCTCCCTCGCCTCTTCGTCCTCGTCGCGCTCGTGGCCCTCGCGGGCTGTGACGACGGCGGCTCGTCTGGCTCCGACACCGCCGTCGGCGCGGACACGGTCGAGTCGGACACCACGGTCACGGACACCTCGGTCGTCCCGGACACCGTCGAGGACACGGCCGACACGGCCGACACCGCCGACACCGCCGACACCGCCGACACCGCCGACACCGCCGACACCGGCGTCACCTGCGACGACGGCGAGCAGGACAACGATCACGACGGCGTCTGCGCCGAGGCGTGCGGCGCCGACACGTGCAACGGCTACGGCGACTGCAGCGACAACACGGGCGCGGTCTTCTGTGTGTGCCACGACGGCCACGACGGCGACCGCTGCGAGGTCGACATCGACGAGTGCCAGGGCCAGACCTGCAGCGGCCACGGCACCTGCACCGACGGCGACAACGCGTTCACCTGCGTCTGCGACGACAAGTACGACGGCGACCTGTGCGACGCCTGCGCCGACGGCTACCAGGACGGCGACGACGACGGCGAGTGCACGGTCGACTGCGCGAACACGACCTGCGACGCCCACCAGACCTGCGCCATCGTCGCGGGCGCGGCGACGTGCCTCTGCGACACGGGCTGGGTCGACCTCGAGGGCGACGGGGTCTGCGTCGAGACGCGCTGCGGCGACGGCTTCCTCGACCCCTCGAACGACGAGGAGTGCGACGACGGCGACGAGGGCGACGGCGGCTCGAGCCCGTTCTGCACGGCGTGCCGGGTCGACTGCGACGTCGCCGGCGTCGCGTTCGGCGCCGAGACGACGACCGGCTGCCTCCTCGCGGTGGACGACGCCAACGCCACGTGGGACGGCGCCGCGGCGGGCTGCGCCGACTTCGGCGCGCACCTCGCGGCGCTGCCGTCGCTCGCCGAGTACGAGGCGTCGCGCGGGGAGCTCGACTACATCAAGCGCTGGGTCGGCCTCGAGGGCACGCTCGACAGCGGGCTCGCCGTGACGTGGGACGACGGCGAGCCCGTCGCCTACACGCCCGACGGGTTCGAGGAGGACGCGACCCTCGCCACGTACTGCGTCGCGATGAGCTTGTACGGCTGGTACCCGGCGAGCTGCGAGGAGCAGCGCGCCTTCCTCTGCGAGTACGACACGTGCGGCGACGGCGTCCTGAGCCACAACGAGGAGTGCGACGACGGGAACCGCGTCGACGGCGACGGCTGCGACTCCAACTGCACCCCGACCGGGTGCGGCAACCGCGTCACGGACCCGAGCGAGGACTGCGACGACGGCAACACCGACGACGTCGACCGCTGCCCGAACGACTGCCAGGTCCCGTGCGGGCTCGGGAGCGGCTTCGACGGGGTCTACGAGGACGCGACCGGCTGCTACACCTTCTACGCCGACCAGAACGCGACGGCGGCCGACGCGGCGACGTTCTGCGAGGGCCTCGGCGGGCAGCTGCCGAAGCTCGTCGTGGAGACGCAGGCGGGGCTGCTCGACGCGCTCGCCGACGGGGAGACCTACTGGCTCGGCCTCGGCGACGCCGCCGCGGAGGGCACGTTCGTGTGGCAGGACGGCAGCGCCCCGCTCTTCACGGCGTGGCTGACCGATCACCCCTTCGACGACACCGCGCGCAACTGCGTCGCGCAGTACGAGAGCGGCTGGGGTGACATCGCCTGCGACAAGACCGACGTCGTGGTGATGTGCCAGTTCCCGACGTGCGGCGACGGGAACGTCGACGCGAACGAGGAGTGTGACGACGGCAACGACGACAACGGCGACGGCTGCGACGTGAACTGCCGCACCTCCGGCTGCGGCAACGGCGCCATCGACGCCGCGACCGAGGACTGCGACGACGGCAACCTCCTCGGGTTCGACACGTGCCCGAGCGACTGCCGGATCCCCTGCGGCGCCGGGACGGGCTTCGTGTCGGTCTACGAGGACACGAGCGGCTGCTACACGCTCTACGCGGACCACACCGGGTGGGGCGACGCGAGCGCGCGGTGCGAAGACTATGGCGCGCAGCTCCCCGAGATCCGCTCCGCGGGCACGGAGGTCGCGCTGCTCACGCTGACCAACAACGTGCGCCTCTGGCTCGGGCTCACGGACATCGCCGTCGAGGGGACCTGGGTCTGGGAGGACGGCTCGACGCCGCTCTACGAGAACTGGTCGTCGGGGGAGCCCAACGGCGGCACGAACGAGAGCTGCGGCGAGCTCACGTCGGGCGGGTGGAACGACCTCAGCTGCTCGAGCACGAACCCGGCGACCGTGTGCCAGTGGGCGCTGTGCGGGGACGGGATCCCGAACGGGATCGAGGAGTGCGACGACGGCAACGACGTCGACGGCGACGGCTGCGACGTGAACTGCACCATCTCGGGGTGCGGCAACGGGATCGTCGACCCGAGCGAGGCCTGCGACGACGGGAACCTCGAAGACGGCGACGCCTGCGACGCCTCCTGCGAGCTGCCCTGCGGCGTCGGGTCGGGGGCGCAGGCCGCGATGGCGGTCGGCAGCGCGTGCTTCCTCGGGTTCACGAGCGAGACGGTCTCCTGGGACGACGCGCGCGCGGTCTGCCTGGACCTCGGCGGGGACCTCGCGAGCATCGCGAGCGCCGACGAGAACGACGCCGCGCAGCTCGTCGCGGCGGGGAGGCAGGCGTGGATCGGCTTCACCGACGCGGCCGTCGAGGGGACGTTCGTCTGGACCGACGGGAGCGACGCGCTCTACACCAACTGGAACTCGCGCGAGCCCAACGACGGCGGCGGCGCCGAGGACTGCGCGGAGATCCGCCCCGACGGCTTCTGGAACGACGTGCGCTGCACGGGCACGAACCGGACGGTGTGCCGGGTGCCCATCGACTGACGGCGCGCGAGACGGCGAGAAGGGTGAGTCGCTGTAACCCGGCGCGGGCGCGCCGGGGCCGCGCGCTCTGTAACCTCCGGCGGGGTCCGCGCCTGCTCGGGCGCTCGCGGCCCGCGCGTCGGTAACCGGAAGCGCTCAAGCTCCTCCGCAGGGCGCCCGATGATCGCCGACACCCGGAGGACGCGCATGCTCCATGTCACCATCGGCCACAGTGACGCCATCGACCTCGAGGACGCCCTCGAGGAGATCTTCGCCCAGACGCGCGCGGCGGACGCGCGCGGCGCGGTGGGCGCCGCCATCGTGCTGAGCTCGATGGGTTACGACCGGGACGCCGTGCTGGGCGCCGTCTCCGACCGCTACCCCGGCATCGAGGTGGTCGGCGGCACGAGCAACGGCACGTTCAGCAACCGGGGCTACATGGAGGACGGGATCCTCGTCGCCTTCCTCGGCGGCACGGGGGTCGACTTCCGCGTCGCCACCGCCGTCGGGATGCGCGCGTCGGTCGGGGACTGCGGTCGCGCCGTGGTCGCCGCGCTGCTCGCGGGCAGCGAGCGCGCCCCGGCCGCGATCATCGTGTTCGCCGATCCCCTCGCCGGCGACATGGACCGCATGATCTACGCGATGAACCAGGCGCTCGGCGACGACCCGCCGCCGGTCTACGGCGGGACGACGACCGACGAGTGGCACTTCGACACGACCTACCAGTTCGACGGGCGCCGCTCGTTCACGGACGGCGTGGTCGCGCTCGCGCTCTACGGCGACGTCACGACGCGCTGCGGCGTACAGAGCGGGTGGATCCCGGTCGGCCAGCGCATGGTCATCACGAACGCGACCGGGCCCATCGTGAGCACCATCGACCACCGGCCGGCGGTCGACGTGTTCAAGGAGCAGTTCGGCGACATCGTGACGACCGGCATGGTCGAGCACCCGATGGCGATCTTCCCGGACCCGGCGAACGACGCCGACTTCTATCTCCGCACGGTGCTGCTCGTGAACGAGCGCGAGGGCTCCATCACGGCGGCGGGGCGCGTGCCGGAGGGGGCGGTGGTGCGGCTCACCACGGCGAGCGCGGAGGGGGTGCTCTCGGGCGCCGCGGCCTCGACGCGCGACGCGCTCGCGGCGTCGCCCGACCCGGTGGACTTCCTCTTCGTCGTGAGCTGCGCTGCCCGCCAGACGGTGCTCGGGGCGCACGCGCCGCGCGAGCGCGAGACCATCGCGGCGCAGCTCGCCGCGCAGGGCCTCGGCGACGTGCCGTTCATCGGCTTCTACAGCTACGGCGAGATCGGCGCGCCCGGGCTCGCCGCGGCGCGCTTCCACAACGAGACGTGCATCGCCGTGGCCATCGGCCACGCGGACGCGACGCGGCGAGGCTGAGGCGAGGCGCGCCACGACGATGAGCACGGGCCCGCGAGAGCGAGACGGGAGCGCCGAGGTGGAGGCGCTGCGGGCGGAGCTGCGCGCGCGCGACGAGGCGCTCACGGCGCTCGAGGGGGAGCTCGCGGCGCGCGACGAGGCGCTCGCGGCGGCCTCGGCGGAGCTCGTCACGAGCGACAAGGCGGTGCGCTTCCTCGAGCGGAAGCTGCGGCGGCTCGAGGCGATGGCGACGCGGTCGACGGAGATCGCGCAGCGCCACCAGGTGCTGATGCTGCGCGCGAACGAGGATCTCGAGCGCGAGGCGGCGCGCGCGGACGGCGCGGCGCGGGCGAAGGGGCTCTTCGCGGCGCAGATGAGCCACGAGGTGAGGACGCCGATGAACGGGCTCCTCGGGATGCTCGACCTCCTCGGGGACACGCGCCTCGACGACGAGCAGCGCGTCTGCGTCGAGACGGCGACGCGCGCGATGAGGGAGCTGCTCGCGCTGCTCGACGACGCGCTCGACCTCGCGAAGGTGGAGGCGGGGTCGATGGCGGTGCGGGTCGGGCCGACGGACGTACGCGGCGTCATCGAGGACGCGTGCGCCATCGCGGGGGCGCCCGGGGCGAAGCGCCAGGTGGCGTGCTGGCCGGTCGTGGACCTCGACGTGCCGCGGCTCGTGGCGACGGACGGGCGGCACCTGCGGCAGGTGCTGACGAACCTCATCGGCAACGCGGTGAAGTACACGGACAGCGGCGAGGTCGTGGTCTCGGCGTCCTGGGCGGCGGAGGCGAGCGCGCTGGTGCTCGAGGTGCGGGACACCGGGACGGGCATCGACCCGCGGCAGCTCGAGCGGATCTTCGAGCCGTTCGCGCAGAGCGAGTGCCCGGGGACGCGGCTACGCGGCGGGACGGGGCTCGGGCTCGCGATCGTGCGGGAGCTGGTGGCGCTCCACGGGGGCGCGGTGGACGCGCGGTCGGAGATCGGCCTCGGCACGACGATCGTGGTGACGTGGCCGGTCGCGGCGCGCGAGGCGTCGGAGAGCGCGGCGGCGCCGGTGTCCGCGCTGCGCGTGGGGCTCCTCGGGCTCGCGCCGTCGGCGACGCGGGCGCTGGCGTCGACGCTGGCGCACCTCGGTCACACGCCGGAGCCGCTGTCGGCGGACACGCCGCTCGAGACGCTCACGAAGGGCGCGGTGGACGCGCTGGTCGTGCCGCGGGCGCTGCTCGGCGCGCTGACCCGGAGGGTGCAGGACACGCCGATCGTGCTGATGACGGACGCGGTCGAGGAGGCCGTCGAGGTCGGCGGGCGGGGCGGGGCGCACGCGCGGCTCTTCCTGCCGCTGCGGGCGGAGCGGGTGGCGGCGGCGCTCGGGCGGGCGGTCGAGGCGCACCGGGAGCTGCCGGATCGGGTGGCGCCGACGGTGCGGGTGCTGCCGCGGCCGGGGCGGGCGCCGACGGGCGGGCGGGTGCTCATCGTGGACGACAACCCGGTGAACCAGCTCGTGGCGCGGCGCTTCTGCGAGCGCGCCGGGTATCGCTGCGAGGTCGTCGGGGACGGGATGTCGGCGGTCGAGGCCGCGCAGCGCGAGGACTTCGACGCGATCCTGATGGACTGCCAGATGCCGCAGATGGACGGCTTCGCGGCGGCGCGGCGGATCCGGGGCGAGGAGCGAGGTCGCGCCGTGATCATCGCGGTGACGGCGAGCGCGTTGGCGGACGACCGGGACCGCTGCCTCGCGGCGGGGATGGACGACTTCCTGCCGAAGCCGCTCGACGGGCAGGCGCTCGAGGCGATGCTCGCGCGGCACCTGCAGGCGCGCGCGCCGGGCGGTGCGGACGCGGTTACGACGCGGGCGGACGCGGCGGCGCAACTCGTCGGTTGACAGGCCACGCCGGTCGCCGTAGAAGCCCGCCGTTCGTGTGAGGTCCGTGGCGACATCACGAGAGGCCCGCCCAGGAGCGGCGCTCGGATGCCCCTCGCACGAGCTCTGGTGAATCCGCGGTCTTCTGACATCGAGCTCCCCGTTCTCTTCGGGGGCCGACGTGAGCTGATCGTCGGCCGGAGCTCGGCACTGGGAGGCAGTGTCATGCGTAACGCGTGGACCTTGGGGTCGTTCGTGGCCCTCGTCGTTTCCGTTTCTGGGATGGTCGCCTGCGACGCGGGCTGGGAGAGCGCCGAGGCGCCGGCGGACGGGACGGTGGAGGCGGCGGCGCTGCTCCACTTCGTGAACTACGGCGGGACGAGCGCGCGGATGATGGTGGTCGAGGCGGGGCTCGATCAGGCTGTGGCGACGCGGCTCGTGGCGTTCCGGAACGGGGCGGACGGGCTGCCGCGCACGAAGGACGACCAGCCCTACCGCACGGTGGGCGAGGTGGGGCTCGTGAGCGGGCTCGAGGGCGGCGCGCTCGCGCAGGTGGCGACGTGGGCGCTCGATCGCGGCTGGGACGACGCGCTCGACGCGTGGCTCGGCGTCTACGACGGCGTCGGCTTCAGCCTCCTCGACGGGGAGGCGACCTTGGTGGTGGCGAACGAGGCGGCGTGGGAGACGCTCGACGAGGCGGCGGGGCTCCGGGCGGACGCGGTGGACAGCATCGTGCGGGCGCGGCCGATCCTGAGCATCGACCAGCTCGCGGGGCTGCCGCGGGTCGGGCCGTCGAACCTCGACGCGCTGCGGCGGTACGCGCGCATGGCGCAGCCGGTGGCGGCGGAGCCGCTCGCGGACTGACCGCGTGGCGAGAACCCGTAGGGAGTGACAAGGTTCGCGGGCGCGGATAGCGTGGCGACATGCTCACGCGCTTCACGTCCGTCGTCCCCCTCCTCGCGGTCCTGAGCTTGGGCGCCTCGGCTGCGGCGGCCGCCGAGCCTCCGCCCGCGACCGAGCCCGCGTTCGACGCGGCCAAGGAGGAGCTCCGCTACGAGGCGTTCCTCTATGGCTGGATCGCGGCGATCACGGAAGCCGACGGCGCGGACTAATCGACGACAGCGAGCGCGTACCTTGTGACAGGGTTCGCGGCCTGCGATACCGTGACAACATGTTCACGTTCTCCAGGTCCGTCGTCCCCCTCCTCGCCGTCCTGAGCCTGGGCGCCGCGGCTGCGGCGGCCGCCGAGCCTCCGCCGGCGACGGAGCCCGCGTTCGACGCCGCCAAGGAGGCGCTTCGCTACGAGGCGTTCCTCTATGGCTGGATCGCGGCGATCACGGAAGCCGACGGCGCGGACGTCGACAGGTTGCGGTACACCTTCTCGCTGACCGCGAAGAAGGCGCTGACCATCCCGCAGGTCGCGCCGTTTCCGGTGTCGCCGCAGCGCGGCGCCGTCATCGCGCGCGCCGGTAGCGCGCCGAAGGTGGTCGGGACCGACGGCAAGGTGCCGAGCGCGAAGCTCCCGGGCGCGATGGCCGATGTCGACGAGTACCTGATGGCGTGCGACCCCGGTGATACGGGGCCGGTGCTCTGCGTCCCGGGCGCGTGCTACTACCGGTTCCAGGCGTGCGAGTACTTCAAGTACGGCTTCTGGCTCGCGCTCGACCGCATCGACGGCAAGGACGTCGTCGTGGGCGTGCTGAGCTACCGCAAGGCGCCCGAGGAGGAGCCGGAGAAGGACAAGCGCTACAAGGCCTGGCGCGCGGCGCTCGAGAAGCAGCGCGTGAAGGCCGAGAAGTCGGAAGTGGCGCCATGAGCGGTACCAAGGTGCTTCGTCCGGTCGGCGCGAACAGCGGGTCGGGACGTAGCCTGGAGGCGACCCAGGCCCTTCCTCGCTCGCCGCTCGGCGGGATGTCGTTCGCGGACGCCGACGCTGCCCTGCGGCCACCGGACGAGGCGGCGCCGCCGGTCCAAGCGAAAGGCAAGGGTCACGCGCACACGAAGGCGCCGGACCCCGAGAAGGAGCGGATGAACCGCTACAAAGAGCTCCGCACGTCGGGCGTCAACCCCGCGTGGATGGCCGCCCTCCAGGAGGCGCTCGGGCTGCCTGGCACCGGCGTGGCCGACATCGCGACCTCCGACGCGCTCGTGAAGCTGCTCGACGACGCGGGGCAGCACCCGCGCCACCTGCTCGACGAGAAGTCGCGCCTCTGGCTCAAGGGCTACTTCCCGAAGCTCATGACCGTCCCGGACACGCTGGGGCCCCAGGACGCCAAGGACGTGAGCCGGGAGAGGGAGGTGCGAGGCGCCGGCGCCGACGCTCCCGAGAACGTCGCGGTTCGCAAGTCGGGGCAGGGGTCGAGCTATTCGGATTACGCGAAGAACACCCTGAAGAGCGGGAAGTTTCTCGGCCAGCCCGTCATCGCCCACCCCGAGTTCCTCGCGCGGCTCGAGAACGCGAACGCCTACCTCCGCTCGAAGGCCGCACCCGGCACCAACGACGAGGCCATCGGTGCGCAGCTCGGCATCACCAAGCTCTCGCACTTCAGGCCGTCGGGCGCGAAGAGCGACCAGATGTACCACGGTCTCGGCTTCGCGCTCGACGTGAACCCGAAGGCCAACAACTGGTCCTTCACGAAGAGCCAGAGCTCGAAGCTCGGCTCCGTCATGAAGAACGCCGGCGACCTCTTCGGCGAGAAGACCATCCGCTCGGCCGCCGACATGTCGCGGAACGCCTCGAAGATGTCGACCGAGGACCTCTTCGCGAAGCTCGCCGAGTCGAACGAGGCCCTCAAGCGCTACCGCGCGATGGCGCAGGACACCGCCCTCCTCGAGCAGCACCTCGCCTCCGAGGCGTGCCCCGCCGCCGCCAAGAAGCGCGGCGCCGCCTGGTGGAAGAGCACCCTGAAGAAGGACGAGAAGTTCCTCCTCGGGCGCATGACCGACGCCGACGGCAAGGAGTCCAAGGGCGCCGGCTTCATGGACTACGAGAAGGAGACCGTCACCGCCCTCCGCGACGCCGCCGGCCTCCGCTGGGGCGGCGCCGACCTCGGCGGCGACAGCGGCGACCTCATGCACTTCGACGGCGGCACCATGGGCACCGCCATCGCCCTCCGGAACGCCACGCGCAAGGCCCGCGCCGAGGCCGCCGCCAAGAAGGCCGACGACAAGGCCCCCGCGGGCGGCGCGCCGCCCAGCTGATCCGCTCCTGCCCGGAGCTTGTGAATGGCGTTCACGCGCGCCCGTCGGGCCTGTCTTCGGAAGTGAACGACATTCACGGGTTTTGGGCGCGTCACAACCGCCTTTGAGATCCATAGGTTGACTTTCTGCGCTTGCGGCAGGAGCGTCCGCCGACTGCCCGCGCCCGGCCTGTTCTCTGCGGTGGCCGCGTCCCGGGCGTGGAGGTCCGGATGGCTCGCTGGCTCGGTTGGGTGGGGCGCGCGCGGCGCGCAGGCGTCGTCTCCACCATGCTCGCGCTCGCCGCGCTCCTCGGGAGCGCCTGCGGCGACGACGCGATCGTCGCGGACGACGCCGCCGCCGACGTCCTCACCGCCGACACCGCCCCCGACGTCGCCGCCGACACGCTCGTCACCCCCGACACGAGCGACACCGCCGACACGACCGTCGTCGACACCGCCGACACCTCCGTCGTCGACACGCGCGACACCGCCGACACCGCCGACACGCGCGACACCACGCCCCCCGGCGACGACGCCGCCGACGCGACCCAGCCCGGCCACTGCACCTCCCCCTTCGTCTACCTCCGCGACGGCCAGCTCTGGCGCGGCGACGCGCCCTTCGTCCCGGTCAGCGTCAACTACATCTTCGACATCCGCCACACCCCCGAGGACGACTACTACATCGCCCCCCACAGCTCCTTCTGCGACACCCCGAGCGGCTGCTGCGACACCCGCGAGACCTGCCTCGCCGCCGCCCGCGCCCAGCTCGCCCAGATCGCCGCCATGGGCGTGAACTCCCTCCGCGTCGTCGGCCTCGCGGTCGTCCCCGAGGACGGCACCGTCGTCCTCGACTGCGCCCACCAGTGGCCCGACTGGCTCGACTACTGCCCGAAGTCCGCCCACCTCGTCATGGACCCGCCCGACCCGCGCGGCCTCGCCCTCATCGACGACGCCCTCGCCCTCGTCGCCGAGGCCGGGCTCAACGCCGTCTTCCTCGCCGGCCACCACGCCCTCGACGCCGACGGCGTCAAGGACCGCTACGCCGCCTACCTCACCACCCTCGCCGGCCACCTCGCCGACGACCCCACCGTCTTCGCCTACGACCTCATGAACGAGCCCGTCTACGAGCTCGAGCAGCGGGACATCGACAAGCTCTCCGCCCACGCCATCGGCCGCGCCTGGTACGACGCCGTCCGCGCCGGCTCCCGCCGCGCCATGGTCACCTGGGGCCTCGCCGAGCTCGGCGCCGTCGAGCACTGGGACCCCGGCGTCCTCCCGATGGACTTCGTCTCCTGGCACATCTACGGCTCCGGCCGCTGGACCGCCGACGTCCGCGACTACCTCTCCATGTTCCTCGCCTGGCCGCGCACGCAGCCCCTCCCCTGGCTCGTCGGCGAGACCGGCCTCTCCGTCGAGGACGGCGGCCCCTCCGAGTACGAGCAGTCCCTCTTCGCGCAGCACGCCCTCGACACCACGTGGGCCTGCGGCGGCATGGGCCTCCAGTGGTGGCTCTACCGCGACACCTACTGGGGCCCCACCGGCCGCGGCTTCGGCCTCGTCCGCCGCTCCGACGGCGCCGAGCGCCCCGCCGCCGAGGTCTTTCGCGACTTCACCCCCACCTGGCCGCGCCCCGCCTGCCCCGCCCCCGCCTACTCCGGGAGCGCCCCCGACGGCACCTTCCTCACGACCGGCCGCCTCGTCCGCGAGGACGGCTCCCCCGTCGCCGGCGGCTTCGTCTCCGGTCACAAGTGCTTCACGGGCGGCTACGACTGGACGCTCTCGCGGGCCGACGGCACCTTCGAGCTGCGCTCGACCGGCGCCATCGCCGAGCTCTCCGTCACCGCCCCCGGCCTCTCTCGCGAGGGCGCGGCCGTCCTCTGCGGTGCCGTCCAGCCCGGCGACATCACGCTGAAGGCGCTGCCCCTCGACATGCGCACGAGCGCGCCGAGCAGCTGCCCCGCGCCCTGACGCCGACCCCGCTCACGCCCGCCCCGGCGGCCCGCCCTGCCCCTCCGACGTGCCTCCGGGCGGCGTCTGCGCCGGGACGAGCTCCTCGAGGCGCATCGCGAGGTGCCGCACCGGCACGCGCTTCCGGATCTCGCGCCGCAGCCCCGCGTCCCGCATCGCCCGCGCGAACCCCGACAGGAGCGCGAGGTGCCCGCCGCCCGGCGGCGCGAGCAGGAGCACGACGATGTCGGCGCGCACGGCCTCGTCGTCGTCCGAGGGGGCGTCCGCCCAGGGCACGGGCTTCCGCGTCGTCGCGATGCACGCGACCGGGAGCTCGATGCCGCAGCCCTCGGTCGACGACGGGTGCGGGAAGGCGATCCCGTCGCCGACGTAGGTGCTGCCGAGCTGCTCGCGCTCGATGAGCTGCGCGAGGAGCCGCTTCTTGTCGATCCCCGCCGGGAGCGCCGCGCGGTTCACGAGGTCCTCGAGCACCTCCGAGCGCGTGTGCCCGCGGAGCGCGTGCACCACCCCGCCGCGCGCGAGCGCCACGCCGAGGTCGACCACCCCGGGCTTCGCGCTCGGCCCGCGCGTCGGCTTCGCGCCGCCGTCGGCCCCCGCGCCTGCTCCCGCGCCTGAGCTCGACAGCATCTCGCGGTGATAGGCGGACACGATCTCCCGGCGCGAGAGGATCCCCACGAGCGTGCTCTTCTCGTTGTTCTCGACGATGAGCACCTCGTCGAAGCCGGCCTTCGCCATCTCCTCGACGACCGCGTCGAGGTGGTCCTCGGGGTGCGCCGTCAGCGCCGGCGCGAGGAAGTCGGCCGCCACGAGCATGTCGTCGATGCCCGACTCGCCGACCGTGCGCCGCAGCGCCCACCCGTCGACGACGCCCACGAGGCGTCCGTCGCGCGGCTCGATGATCGGGAAGACCCCCTGGATCGTGCCGGCGAAGTGCCGCACGAGGTCGCGGAGGCGCGTGTTCGGGGAGACCGTGACGGGCGGCGCCTTCCCGGGCTCCATCGCGTTCTTGACGCGGATCCGGTGGAGCACCGCGGTCATCATGTCCGCGACGTGCCCCGGCGCGGCCATGCGGTTCGCGACCTGCTCGGCGTAGAGGTTGTACTTGCGCGCGGCGAACCACGCGATGACGCACACCCAGAGCGTCGGCACCAGCAGCCGGTAGCTCCCGACGAGCTCGCTCACCATGATGACCGTGCTGATCGGCGCGTTGATGACGGCCGCGAAGAAGCCCGCCATGCCGACGACCGCGAAGGCCGCAGGGTCGACGCCGAGCCCGGGCGCGACGGAGTTGGTCGCCGCGGCGACCGCCGAGCCGAGCACGCCGCCGATGACGAGCGACGGCGCGAAGAGCCCGCCCGAGCCGCCCGTGCCCGCCGTGAGCGCCGACGTGAACATCTTCGCGACCGCGAGCACGAGCAGCACGAGGAGCCCGGTCTTGCCGTCGATGGCGAGCTGCGCGACGCCGTAGCCGACGCCGATGACCTGCGGGAAGAAGAGCCCGATGACGCCGACGAGCACGCCGCCGATGGCAGGCCGCACCCAGAGCGGGAGCCGCTCGTTCGCGCCGATGGCCCTGTGGAAGCCGTGCTCGAGCGCGATGAAGAGGCGCCCGCCGAGCGCGCAGACGATGGCGAGCACGAGGTACGGCACGAGCTCGACGACGCTGTCGAACTGCACCTTCGGGAGCACCCAGATGGCGTCCCAGCCGTGCACGGCGCCGTAGACCGCGTAGGCGAGGGTCGAGGCGATGATGGAGGGGACGAGCACCTCGTGCTCGAGGTCGAGCTCGCGGTAGAGGACCTCGGCGGCGAAGACGGACGCGGCCATCGGCGCGTGGAAGACGGCGCCGATGCCGGCCGCGAAGCCGGCCATGACGAGGATCCGCCGCTCGGTCGCGGGGAGCTTGAAGATCCGCCCGATCGTCGAGCCGATGCCGCCGGCGATGAAGCCGACCGGGCCCTCGACGCCCGCCGAGCCGCCGCTCCCGATGGTCGCCGCCGACGCGAGCATCTTCACGAGCGGCACGCGCCGCCGGATGACGCCGCCCTTGCGGTGGTACGCGTCGATGATGCCGCCGGTGCCGGTGCCCATCGTCTCCGGCGCGAAGTAGGCGGAGAGGAGCCCCGAGATGAGGAAGCCGGCGCCCGGGATGAGGAGGAGCCACCAGAGGCCGCCGCTCGGGAGCGCGAGCTCGCTGCCGTAGGGGCCGAGGCCGCGCGCGGTCGGGTCGATGCCGGCGGTCTCGCCGAGCACGAGGTGGCCGGTCTCGTGGACGAGCGTCACGAAGACGAGCGCGGTCAGGCCGGCCAGGACGCCGAGGAGGCCGTAGATGGCGAGCATGCGGCCGAGCTGCGCGGCCCCCGGCAGGAGCCGCTTGGACCACTCGCGGGGGTGGTCCACCGTGAATCCACCCGGGATGACGCGGCGAGCTCGCATGAAGGAACGTCTCGGCTTCTGAGCCTCGGAAACAGCGGCCGCGCGGGCGCAGCCGAGGCCGCGCCGGGCCGGCGCGGGGCGGAGAATGGACCCTGCCGGGCGAGATTACAAGGACTCGAGCCCGCGGTCACCGCGCGGGGCGCTGCGTCGGACGCGGCCGCGGCCTTGCGACGCAGGCGAGGCCGCGGTAGTCGCGACGTACCCCCAGCCCGGAGTGAGCGCGCATGGTCCACGAGCACGAGACGACCCTCGCCGGCGCGGCCGGCCCCGCCGAGACCGTGGTCTTCCGCCACGACGACGGGGCGCGCCCCGGCGTGCTCATGTACACCGACATCGGCGGGATCCGCGCGTCGCAGAAGCGCATGGCGCGAGCCCTCGCCGAGGCCGGCTACACCGTCGTCATGCCGAACGTCTTCTACCGGACGCGCGCGCTGCCGATCTTCGACTTCGAGCTGAAGTTCGGCGAGGAGCGCACGACGAAGCGCCTCGCCGAGCTGCGCGCCCCGCTCGACGCGGAGGCCATCGACGCCGACGCGCGCGCCTGGTGCGCGGGCGTCGCGGGGCTCGAGGGCGTGGAGCCCGGCCCCATCGGCGTCGTCGGCTACTGCTTCACCGGCGCGTACGCGCTGCGCACGGCCGCCGCGCGCCCCGACCGCGTGGCCGCCGCCGCGAGCTTCCACGGGGGCCGCCTCGTGACCGACGGCGACGACAGCCCGCACCGCGCGCTGCCGCGCGTGACGGCGCGCCTCTACTTCGGCCACGCCGAGAACGACAGCTCCATGCCGGCCGCCGACATCTCGACGCTCGACGCCGCGCTCGCGGACTGGGGCGGCGAGTTCACGAGCGTCGTCTACGAGGGCGCGCGCCACGGCTGGACCGTGCCGGACGCGCCGAGCTATCGCGAGGACGCAGCGCGCCGCGCGTTCGCCGCCCTGACCGGCCTCTTCGGGGGCGCCGCGCTCGGCGCGCGCTGAATCGGCTCACCCCTCTCGAAAAGCGGCTGGGCGATGCGTCACTCGCCGGTGTCATCGGGTACGATGACGCTCGCGTCCCCGCCGTCACGAGGTCCCCGATGACCGTCTCGTCCGCCCCCACGGCCGCCCCGCGCGGCAGCGCTCTGTCGATGGCGCTGCGCGCGTCGGTCGTGCTGCTCTTCGGGCTCGGCTTCTTCGCGCTCGTCGCGGCCGTGCTCCTGGGCTGCGGCGGCCTCGCGTGGGCCATCGTCCACAGCCACCACATCCCGGTGAAGCTGCTCGTCGTGCTCGTCATCGTCGCGGGCGGGCTCCTGTGGGCGCTCATCCCGCGCTTCGAGCGCTGGGTGCCGCCGGGGCCACACCTGCGTCGCGAGCACGAGCCGCGCTTCTTCGCGTGGCTCGACCGCCTCGGCGAGCTCACGGGGCAGAAGGTCCCGAGCGAGGTCTACCTCCTCGACGACGCCAACGCCTTCGTCACCGCGCGCGGCGGCGTCTTCGGGATCGGCTCGCGGCGCGTCATGGGGGTCGGGCTCCCGTTCATCCAGGGCATGTCGCAGGCGGAGCTGGGCGCGGTCATCGGGCACGAGCTCGGGCACTTCGCGGGCGGCGACGTGCTCCTCGGCGGCCTCGTGTACCGGCTCCGGCGCGTGATCCTGCGGGTCGTCGCCCACATGCGCGAGAGCGTGCTCGCCGTGCCGTTCCTCGCGTACGCGAAGGCGTACCTGCGCGCGTCGGCCGGGATCTCGCGCCGCCAGGAGCTCGCGGCGGATCGCGTCTCCGCGCGGGTCGCCGGCACGGACGCCGCGTGCGCCGCGCTCTCCGGGGCCGCGGGGACCGCGCTCATGCACCACGCCTACCTCGAGACGGAGGTCCTGCCCCTCGCGCGCGTCGGGGTCGGGGTGCCGATCGCGAGCGGGTGGGAGATCTGGGCCCGCTCCGACCACGCCTCGCGCCTCCGCCTCGCGCTCGAGGCGTCCGCGTCGCGCCACGAGGCCGAGCCCTACGACACGCACCCGCCCACGCCCGAGCGCATCGCCGCGCTGAAGGCGCGGCCCGAGCCTGGCCTCCTCGCGCTCGGCGCGGCGCCGGCGAGCGCCCTCTTCGACGACCTCGAGGCCTGCGCGCGCCGCGTCGTCGCGCACGTCGTGCCCCACGCGCTGACGCCGTACCGCTGGGAGGAGACGGGGGGCGCCGTGGTGCTGCCGATCTACCGGAGCGTCGCGGCGATGCACGCGCAGGCGTTCGCGGGCCTCACGCTCGGCGACCTCGGCGAGCAGCGGGAGGCGCTCACGGCGAGGCTCGAGGGCACCCACGACGGCGCGGACCACGTCACGCGCACCATCGGCGCCACCATCGCCGTCGCGCTCGTCGACCGGCTGGCGTGGTCGCTCGTGAACCGCCCCGGCGACCCGGTGCGGGCGCGGTCGGCGAGCGGGTCGTACGAGATCGATCCCCTCGCGCTGGCCGGTGAGCTGCGCGCCCCCGACGTGAGCGGCTGGCGCGAGCGGCGGCGGCGCGAGGGGCTCGCGGACCTCGCGCTCTGACCCGCTACGGCGCGGCGGGCGCGCGGCCGAGGTGCCAGAGGCCGCCGGCGGCGAGGGCGGCGAGGTCCGCGAAGAGGAGCGGCGCGAAGAGCGGGGCGCCGTAGACGAAGCGGTCGACCAGGGGCGCCTCGGTGGCGCCGAGGTCCGCGACGAGGTGCAGCACGAAGCCGGCGACGGCCACGACGACCTCGAAGGCGAGGACGCCGTAGCAGAGGCGCAGGAAGGGGCGCTTGCGCTCGCCGCCGGCGACGACGACGAGGAAGCCGACGCAGAGGGCGGCGGCCACGACGGGGACCCACTCGAGCGGGTTGAAGAAGCCGTTCTGCGCGTGGTCGGCGAGCGACAGCACGAGGTTGCCGACGAAGCCGCCGAGCGCGAGCACGACGACCCAGAAGCCCCACTCGGCGCGGTCGGCCGAGACGGTGCGGTTCATGACGAGCAGGAGCCCGAGCCCCGTGTAGGCGAGCGGGGCGATGAAGGGCGCGGTGTAGACGAGATCGTGGAGCGTCTCGCGCTGGAAGAAGGCGCTGTCGAGGTGCAGCACGAGGCCGAGCACGCCCACGACGATGGCGAGGGCGCCCACGACGAGGCCGATGACGCGGCCTGCGCCCTGATCGAAGGGGCGGCCGCGGCGGAGGAGGGCCGGGGCGAGCAGGAGCGGCGCGACGATGGAGAGGCCGAGCGGGATCCACTCGGCCGGCTCGCGGAAGGCGTTGACCGAGTGGGCGAGGACGATGTCGCCCGCGATGAAGGCGAGGTTCGAGACGACGAAGAGCTCGAGGAGGAGCGCCGCCCGGCGCTCGCCGGGGCCGTGGAGCGGGGCGGCCACTCAGGGGCTCCCGGGGCTCGGGGCGGGCGCGGGGGCGCCGTCATCGGGCTCTGGCGCGGGCGCGCCGTCGTGGGGCGCGGGCGCCGGCGCGCCGTCGTCGGGCGTGGGCTCCGGGGAGGGCGCGGGCGCCTCGTCGGGCGCGGGTGTGGGCGCCTCGGCCCCGCGGAGGCGGGCCTCGTCGCGGAGGGCGAGGGCCTCGCGCTCGATCTCGCGGGCGTGGAGGAGGAGCTCGTAGTTGCCGTGCCACTGCACGAAGTCGGCGCCGCCCATGAAGGCGCCGTGCTTGGCGGTGCGCCCGAAGTAGTGCCACATGTCGAACGCCTTGAACTCGATGGGCTCGTCGAAGGGGGTCTTCGTGAGGATCCCGTCGGCGTAGAGCCCGTCCATGACGTCGTTCACGGCCTTCACCTTGGCGTTCGTCGCGGCGATGACGTCCTCGGCCTCCTGGTAGAAGCGGTCGATGGGCCCCTTCGTGTGGCACTTCGTGCAGACCTCCTTCATCGCGATCTGCCCGGTCTCGAAGGTCGGCCGCTTCGCCGAGACCGCGGCGAAGAGGTACCACGAGAGGCGCTCCGTCACGTCGTGCGTGACCTTGAGCCCCTCGAGGCCGCTCATGTGGCAGGTCGCGCAGGTGGGGACGGGCATATCGGCGGTCGTGAGCGCCTTCGGCGGCGCGGCGAGGTTCATCGTGGCCTCCTGCGCGTTGAAGAGGACGCCGTGCTTCGACTCGCTGTAGATCTCGATCTGGCTGTGGTCGGGGCCCATGTGGCACTGGCCGCAGGTCTCGGGCTGGCGCGCGACCGCGACGGACGCGTTGTGGCGCGAGTGGCAGGCCGTGCAGGTGCCGATGGAGCCGTCGGCGTTCGGGGCGCCGATGGCGTGGCAGGTCGCGCAGCCCTTGGTGATCGCGGCGTCGCCCTCGAGGAGGGCGAGCCCGTTCGGGGCGCGGTCGACGCCGCCCGGGTGGTAGCGCTCGGCGGCGGCGATCTGCGCGTCCGTGAAGGGCTCGCGCCCATGCACGGCGGCCCACGCCGGCGCGGCGTGGCGGCTGCGCTCGAACTGCGCGACCTCCGTCGCGTGGCACTGGGCGCAGTTCTTGGCGGTGAGGTGCGCGGCGATGGTGAAGCCGCGGTGGTCGAGGCTCTCCTGGCCCTCGACGGCCCGGTGGCAGTCGAGGCAGCTGACGCCGGCGCGGGCGTGGTGGCTGCGCTCGTACTGGGCGACGATGGCCGACGTCTCGATGCGGTGGCACTCGGCGCACTTCCCGGTGGCGGCGACGAGGTCGGCCGAGGGCTGGGAGGTCTCGTGGGCGGGTCGTTGGGCGTTCAGCAGCATGGCGCCGATGACGATCGCCGCGCCGATGACGACGGCGATGAACACGGATCGGAAGGGCATGACAGCCTCGAGAGCGAGTCGGTGACGGTGTCCCCATGAGAACGGCGGCGCCGGGCGCTGTCAAATCGGCCGCCGTCGAACCAGACTGCCAGGTCTCATCTCGCCCCGTTGGGCGACGATCAGCTGGCCACGCGGATCGTCGTTGACAGTGTCAACTTTTCCGCGTTCGGGCCTCGACAAGGGAGGGCGGCGAGGGTAGACACATGAACATCCGTTCACCAACCCAAGGAGCAAGCGATGAGCGATGGACTCGGGCAGTTCTGCTGGTTCGACCTGATCACCCCCGACGAGGGCGCAGCCAAGGCCTTCTACACGGAGGTGGTCGGCTGGAGCACGACGGAGTTCGACATGGGCGGCACGCCCTACACGATGTTCGCGCTGCCCGGCACGACCGAGGCGCTCGGCGGGATCATGAAGCTCACGGAGGCCTCTCGGGAGGCGGGCGTGCCGCCGCACTGGATCGGCTACGTCTCGACGCCGGACATCGAGGCCACCTTCGCGCGCGCGGTCGAGCTCGGCGCCGAGGTGCACCACGGGGTGACGCCGATCTCGAGCGTCGGCCGCTTCGCGGTGCTCGCCGATCCGGCGGGCGGCGCGTTCGCGCTCTTCGCCAGCGAGAAGGGGGTGGCGCCGCTCAAGGCCACGGCGGACGTCGGCGAGTGCGCCTGGCACGAGCACATGACGCCCGATCTCGACGGCGCGCTCGCGTTCTACATGGCGCTCTTCGACTGGGAGGAGACGGGCCGCATGGACATGGGGCCGATGGGGCCCTACGTGATGTTCGGGCCGCGCGGGGCGGGCGTCGCCATCGGCGGCATGATGAAGACCCCCGAGAACGTGGCGATGCCGGCCGTGTGGAGCTACTACACGCGCGTCCCCGACATCCACGGCGCCGTCGGGAAGGCGCAGGCGATGGGGGGCAAGCTCATGCACGGCCCGATGGAGGTGCCCGGAGGCGACCTGGCCGCGCAGCTCCAGGACCCGCAGGGCGCCGTGTTCGCGCTCTACGAGGCGAAGGCGAAGGGCTGAGGCCGCGGCCGCGGCCGAGCGGGTCGACGGCGCCGCGTCACGAGCGCGCGCCGTCGCCGCCGTCATCGTCGCGCCCGTGCTCGGCGAGGAAGTAGCGGCGCCCGCGCTTCTCGCCGTCATAGGCGACGCGCGGGTGCGCCTCGAGCACGGGGCGCATCCGCGCCCAGTCGCTGCCGCCGAGCCCGAGCTCGTCGCAGAAGTCGCTCTTCGCGAGGGGCTCGCCGCGGGCCGCGAGCAGCGCGACCGCCTCCTCCACCGACGCGCCGTCGTCTCCGGCGGGCGCGAGGACCAGGGTCCGCGGGGCGCCCCCCCGCGAGGACGACGCGGAGGCCTGGGTCCGCTGCGGTCGGTCCACGGGCCCCGCGGCGCCGCCCCAGCGGGCGAGCGTGACGACGGACGCGTCCGCGAGCTCCGCCTGGACGCAGGCGACGGTCTCGGGGCGGCAGGTGAAGAGGAGGATCTGCAGCTCCGGCGCCTCCCGCGCGAGCGCGGCCAGCACCTTCGCGGCGGCGGCCGCGCGCTCGGGGTCGGCGTGGACGAGCACGTCGTCGAGGAGGAGCGGCGCCGCCGTGGTCACCGCGGCCTGATCGAGGGCGAGCGCGAGGCGGAGACAGAGGTAGAGGAGGCCGATGGTGCCGGTGCTGAGGCCGTCGGCCGGGTGCCGCGCGCCGCTCGCGGTGCAGACGTCGAAGCGCAGCGGGCCGTCGTCCTCGACGGCCTCGACCCGCTCGTAGGCGCCGCCGGTCGCGAGCGCGAACCACTCGGAGGCCTTGCGGATCACGGCCGGCTGACGCTCCCGCCGGAAGCGCTCGAACGTGTCCTCGAGGAGGTGGCTCGCGAGCTGGACGCGCCACCAGGCGCGCCGGGCGTCGGCGAGCTCCGCCTCGGCCGAGGCGAGCGCCGTGTCGGCGTCGATGACGTCGGTCGCGGTCGCGAGGCGCTGGGCCTCGACGCGCTTCTCGGCGCGCTCGGTCTCGAGCGCCTCGAATTCGGCGGCGGCGGCCTCGTAGGCGGCGGCGAGGGCGTCGGCGCGCCGCTCCCACTCCGCGAGGCCCGCGGGCTCCCCGTCGATGAGCCAGCGCGCCTCGTCCCGCCACCCGCTGCCGAGCGCGCCGACCAGCGTCGCGCGGAGCTCGCCGATCCGCGCCTCGAGGTCCGCGCGCCGCGCCTCGACGGCGAGGCGCGCCTCCCAGGCGCCGACGTCGGCGCAGCCGACCTCGGCGAGGGCCCCACGCCAGATCGCCTCGGCCCGCGCGGCCTCCTCGTCCCGTCGCGTCGCCACCTCCGCCGCCACGCGCGCCCGGTCGTCCCGCTCCCCGGCGAGCGTGTGCGCCTTCCTGGCGTCGGCGAGGCGCTCGGCGAGGGCCACGACCGTCGCCACCGCCGCCGCGAGGTCGCGCGGCGCGGGCTCCGCGAGCGCCGCGGACAGCGCGCGCGGACGCGGCTCGTCAGGTCATCGGCGGCCGCCGACCGGGCGCGGGCCGTCGCGAGCGCCGCGTGGGCCCGCTCCGCCGCGGCGCGGGCCGCCGCGCGCGCCTCGTCGAGTCGCCGCAGGCGCGCCCCGGGCCTTCAGCGCCGCGGCCGCCGCCTCGACGCAGGCCGCGTCCGGCCGGGCGGCCGGGTAGCCCCGGTGCGCGAGCGTCGCCTCCCACGCGGCGGCCAGCGTCTCCGGCACCGGCGGCGCGGAGGCCGCGGCGCGGTGGGCCACCGCCGCCCGCTCGACCGCGGTCTCCGCCTGGCGGAGGCGCGCCTCGGCCTCGAAGAGCGCGGCGGCGCGCCGCTCCCCGGCGTCCCGCTGCGCGCGCGCAGCGCGGCGACGGCCCGGCGGAGGCCGTCGAGCCGTCGTCGGTGGCGCCGACGGCCCTGGCGAGGTCGGCCCGCGCCGCGCCGCCTCGGCGCCGCGGCGCGCGATGGCGTCGAGGGCCAGCGCCGCCTCGCGCGCGGCGTCGAGCCGCGCGGCGGTCGCTCGCGAGGTCCCGCTGCGCGGTATCGAGCGCGAGCTCGATCGCGGTGCGGCCGGCGGTCGCCTCGAGCCCGGCCCGCTTCAGGGCGGCGGCGGCGTGCGCGCCGCGGGCGGCGCGGCTGTCCGCCGGGCGCCCGCGCGGGTCGCCCGGCGCTGGCGCCAGAGCGCGACGCCGACCGCGACGAGCCCGGCCGCGGCGAGCCCGGCGAGCACGAGCTGCCCCGCGACGGCGAGCGCGGCGACCATCACGACGAGGGCCGCGACGGCGATCCAGGGCGCGACGGGCGGCTGGGGCGGCGGCCCGCCGGAGCGCTCGGCGGCCTCGACGTCCGCGAGGGTCGACTTCGCGGCGATGAGGCGCTCGACCTGCTCGCGGAGCGGCGCCACGTCCGCCCCGGACGCCGCGCGGAGGCGCGCCGCGAGGTCGTCGCGCTCGGGCGCGAGCCGCTCGGCCGCGGCGACCTGCTGCTCCACGGCGCTCAGGCGCTCCGCGAGCCGGGCGACGTGGTCGGGCGTGGGCGCGTCGGCCCCTGGGGAGGCCTGGGCCTCGGCGACCGCGGCGGCGGCGAGGTCGCGATCGGCCTCGGCGGCGCCGAGAGCGCGTTGCGCGCGGCGCCCTCGGCCCTGCTCCCGCGCGGTGGCCGCCTCCCCGCCAGTCGCTCGCGAGGGCGCGGAGGGCGTCCACGTCGCGATCGTCGAGCTCCGGCCAGGCGTCGTGCGCCTCGGCGGCGACCTCGGCGTCGGCCCGCGCCCCTCGACGCGCCCGACCTCGGCCACGGCGGCGGCGTGGGCCTCCAGCAGCCGCGCGCGCGGCGTCGCCGGGCGCCGAGTCGGCGGCGGCGTCGAGGCGGGCGGCGGCCTGCGCGAGCGCCTGGATCTCGGCCGCCTGCGCGAGGAGCGCCTCGTCGACCACCACCGCGGCGCGGGCCTCCCGGGCGCTCGCGAGGTCGTCCGCCGCCTCGCAGGCGCGGGCGCGCGCGGCCTCCGCCTCTCCCTGGGCGCGGCTGACCCGCTCGCGCGTCTCGAGCGGCAGCGGCGCGAGGTCGCCGACCGTCTCCGCGAGGTCCGCCGTGAGCGCGCGCCACGTCTGCCACGCGGGGACGCTCTTCGCGACCCGGCGGGCGTCGCGCCGGGCGTCGTCGAGGCGGTCACGCTCGCGCCGGGCGGCGTCGATGGACGCCGTCAGCGCCGCCACGCGCTCGTCGAGGAGCGTGTAGCCGACGGCCTCCTCGCGGGCCTTCGCGAGCGCCGCCCGCGCGCGCTTCACCGCCTGGTCGGCGACGCGCACGCGCACGTCCTGCGCCCGCTTGCGCCAGATCCCCTCCCCCTCCCGCTTCAACTCTCGGAGGATGTCGACGGGGTTGCGCCCGCTGCCGAAGAGCGCCCCGATCGCGAGGAGGTGCTGGACCCGGTCGCCGCGGAGCTCCTCGATGCGCTGGAGATCGAAGAGGTCGAAGGTGAAGACCGCGTCGTAGAGCTCGCGCTCGAGCCCGGCGAGGAGGCGGCCCCGGACCTCGTCGTCGCCGCTCAGGACGCCGCCACCGGCGAGGCGTAGCTCGACGTCCTGCGCGCGCGAGAGGATCGCGGCGCCGCGCGCGTCGCGCACCCGGAGGGCGCCGGCGAGGTGGCCGTGGCGGTTCTGGAGCTGCGCCCGCTCCCCGCGCCGCGGCCCGAACACGGCCCACTGCACGAAGCGCCGGAGCGTGGACTTCCCCGACTCGTTCGGCCCGTGCACGACGACGAGCCCCGGGCGGAGCCCCGAGAGGCTGAAGCGCTCGTACTGGCCGAAGCCCTCGATGTCGATGCCCTCGATGATCATCACGCCACCTCGGTGTCAGGGGTCAGCCGGTCGAGCACGTCGTAGGCGGCGGCGTCGAGCAGGGTTCCGAGCTCGGCGGCGTCCGGGAGCCCCCCGACGAGCTCGAGGTCGGCGCGGAGCGCGTCGGGGAGCCCGTCGAGCCCGCCGCGGGCCCAGTCGTCCCAGAGCGCGACGACGTCGGCGCGGAGGTCGTGGGCGCCGCGGATCGCGGCGAGGTCGAGGCCCGGGCGCGTCTCGTCGACGAGCGCGAGCCACGCGACGTCGTGCGGGGCCTCGGCGCGCAGGTCGCCGAGGACGGCGGCGACGACGCCCGGCCGCCGGAGGTCGTGATAGAGGTCGCCGCGCCCGCCGAGCCGCGCGCGGACGAGCAAGGTGACGCCGTCGCCGTGGGCGTCGCGGAGCGCGCTGGCGGCGTCGCCGAGGTGGGTCGAGAGCTCGGCGATGTCGGCGAGCGCGCCGACGTCGGCCTCGAGCTCGCAGAACCGGGCGCTGTCGGTCGCGAAGGGGGTGACCCGCGTCACGGCCCCGCCCTCGACGTCGACGACGACCGCGCCCTTCGCGCCGAGCTCGCCGGCGCCGAAGCTGCGGCCCTGGGTGTTGCCGGGGTAGACCACCCACGTCGGGCCCTCGGCGAGCACGCGGTGGCGGTGGACGTGCCCGAGCGCCCAGTACCCCATGCCGCGCGAGGTGAGGTCGGCGAGGGAGCAGGGGCTGTAGGGCTCGTGCTCGACGGCGCCGTCGACGTTGGCGTGGAGGACCGCGACGTGGAGCCCGTCGCCGCCGCGCCGGACGGGGAAGCGGAGGGCGAGGTTCTCGCGCTCGGCGCGCTTCCCGTAGCTCACCCCGTGGACGGTCGCGAGGCGCGCGCCGCCCTTGACGACCGGGACGCTCTGGGGCTCGCCGGGCGCGAAGACGGTGACGCCGTCGGGCCAGGCGCGGATGGCCGTCCACGCGCCGCCCTCGGGGTCGTGGTTGCCGTGGGCGACGAAGCTCGGGATCCCGGCCCGGGAGAGCCGCTCGAGGGCGCGCAGGAAGCGCAGCTGCGCGCGCGGGCCGCGCTCGACGCCGTCGTAGAGGTCGCCCGCGAAGACGACGAAGGCGGCGTCGACGTCGAGGGCCTTCGCGACGACCCGGTCGAGCGCGTCGAGCGAGGCGTCGCGGAGCCGCTCGGCGAGCTCGGGGGAGGCGGCGCCGAGCCCCCGGAACGGCGTGTCGAGGTGGAGGTCGGCGGCGTGGACGAAGCGGAAGCCCATGGGTCCTCGCGGTGTCGGGTCGCTGGGGAGAGCGCGCCGCGGGGAGCGACGTGCAGAGCGAACCTAGCACCGAGGGGGCGCCGTTCAGCGCACTGAACACCTGATTAGAGATCGGCCGTGGCGGGCCGAGCCGCGATCAGGGGGCGGCGACGACCTCGGGCGCGGGCTCGTCGGCCGCCTTCGCCGCGGGCGCCGAGGCGCGCATCAGCTCGGCCGGGGGCTCGCGCAGGTCCCACACGAGGTGGAACCAGCTCATCACCTTGAGGATGTAGAACGTGAGGTCGATCTCGTACCAGCGGAAGCCCTGGCGCGTGCTCAGCATGTGGTGGTGGTGGTTGTTGTGCCACCCCTCGCCCATCGTGATGATGGCGAGCAGCGCGTTGTTGCGGCTGTCGTCCTTCGTCTCGAAGCGGCGCTTGCCCCAGACGTGCGCGAGCGAGTTGATCGTGAAGACGCCGTGCCAGAGCGCGACCGTGCTCCAGAAGAAGCCCACGATGAGCCCGGCCCAGCCCCAGATCGCGAGGCAGCTGAGCGCGAGCACCGTCGGCGGGAGGAGCCAGAAGCGGTTCAGGAAGCGGAGCTCCGGGTAGCGCGAGAGGTCCCGCACGCGCGACCAGCGGGTCGGCGTGAGCTCGGGGTCGAAGATCCAGCCCACGTGCCCGTGGAAGAGCCCGTGGACGACGGGCGAGTGGACGTCGCCCTCCTGATCGCTGTGCTGGTGGTGCACGCGGTGGTGCGCCGCCCACCAGAGGATCCCCTTCTGGCAGCCGGTCTGCGCGAGGAACGCGAACAGGAACTGCCCGACGCGGCTCGTCTTGAACGTGCGGTGCGAGAAGTAGCGGTGGTAGCCGGCCGTCGCGCCGAACATGCGCACGAAGTAGAGCACCACGGCGACGACGACGGCGTCCATCGGGACGCCCGTCCAGATCGCGCCGAGGCAGGCGACGTGGGCCAGGACGAAGGGCAGCGTGGCGCTGATCCCGTTGTGACGGGACAGATCGCCCTCGGCGGCGGCGTCGGGCTTCGGGAGGTTCTCGGCTCGGGTGCGTGCGTTCATGCCCCCGAGCGTGCCAAAAGCCGCGGGTCGCCGCGGTCATCGTGCCGTCAGGCTGTGTAATGGTTGTGTCACAGCCCCGCGCGACCGCCTGGGAGGCGCCTCTCCGGCGGCGACGACGGCTCCGACGCCGCGCGCGCCGTGGTCAGGCAGGCGCGGCCAGGAGCTTCTCGGCCAGCTGGCGCATGAACGTCTCGCTCGCCTTCAGGGGCGCCGTCGCGACCGCCTGGGCCTTGGCCGTCCCGCCGATGGTCTGGATGAGCCACACCGACACGCTGACCAGCGCCGCGGCCGTCCCGACGACCTCGCCCACGGCCGGCACCAGGAGCGCGGCCACGCCGGCGGCGTTGGCGGCGGTGCCCGCCACGGTGAGCAGCGCGTCGGCGACCGCCCGGTAGAAGCCCGCCTCCGCGTCGATCCACGTCCTCAGCGCCGCGACCACCGCGGCGATCTTCTTGTGGTAGTTGACCTGGCTGCCGTTCACGACGTGGTTGACGATGGTCCGCATCGTGAACCGCCCGCCGACGCTGTCCGCCACGTTGTCGGCGACCATCATGGCGGCGTGCTGGTCGTTCGCGGCGAAGTAGCGGCGCGCCTCGTGCACGCGCTTCCTGGCGTCGTCCTTGGCCTTCGCGGCCTGGGTCGTGGCGGCGCCGAGCTGCTCGGCGACGGCCGGGATGTTGATGAGGACGTCGGCGGCGAGGTTGATGGGCGTCGCGATGGCGCCCACGAGCTTCACGAAGCTCATCGCGCCGTTGATGCTCTTGAGCGTCGGGAGCACGCGGCGCATGAACCGCTGCCCCTCATCGAGGCCGCGCAGCGAGAAGATGCGCTCGATGGGGGCGATGAACCGCTCGACCTGGGCCGCGCTCGTGATCTTGAAGCGATCGGCGATGAGCGAGAGCAGGTCGGTCATCGGCCCGGCGTGGGCCGGCACGGTCCCGTGCTTCTTCAGGACCTTCGTGATCTCCCCCTTCGCGAGGCGCTGCACCGCGCCGCCGGCCGCGACACCGCCGCCGCCGCCGCCGGCGACCCGGTCGAGGAGGGGCGCCGCGTCGTGCCCGCGCACGACCGCGTCTGCGACGGCGTCCGCGTGGCGCTCCCAGCGGTCCCCCACCGCGCCGACCCCGCCGGCGAGCGAGACGCCCGCGCGCTGCTGCACGACGTGGGCGGCTTCGTGCGCCGCGGTGTGGAGGCTCGGCGTCCCCCGGAACGCGACGCGTGACCCGGTCGCGTACGCCTCGGCGCCGATCAGCTCGGCCGAGGCCTGGGCCGCGCCGCCGACGTGCGCGACCACGCCCCGTACGTCGTGGTGGCCGAAGGCCGCCTGGATGACGTCGAGGTGCGGGAGCGGGCCGCCGCCGCCGGCCACGCCTTCGGCGGCCACGGCGTGGATCTGCGCCGTCTCGAGCGCCGCGAGCGCCGCCGCCTTGCGCTGGACGGCAGCGCAGAGCCCGAGCGGCACGGGATCGCCGTAGAAGCCGCGGTTGAAGAGCGCGACGCTGGTGTGGACGTCGGTGACGGCGGCGTCGAAGCGGGCGAGCCGCTCGGGGGACGCGTCGAGGGCGAGCTCGTGGTCGTCGACGGTGGCGCGGGGCCGCTGCCACTGCTCGCGGCGCTCCGCGAGCGCGGGGGAGGGGCGCAGGATCCGGCCCTCGGGCTCGCGCTGGGCGCGAGCGCGACGATCGGGGCCGCCTGGATGTCGGATCGGCTCGGGGCTGCCCATCGCTGCGTACCTCCCTGGGTTGGCTCCCATGGGAACGCGATGTCGGGCGCCGCCTGAAGCGCGCCGCGCGCCGCGGCGCCATTTTGAGCAGCCGCGCTCAGCGTGCTCACGGGCTGCTCACTCACTCGAGCGGCCACCCCTCGCACCAGCGGCACACGGGCCCTTCCGTCGGCGCGGCGCTCGCGGCGCAGGCGTCGCAGATCGGGTCGGTGAGGCAGGCGTCGCCGTCGCACGCGACGCTCGGCGGCGGCGACGAGCCGTTGATGAGCTCGTCGAGCCACGTCGAGAACTCGATCGGCGCGCCGGCGGGGCCCGTCTGCCGGTCGTAGAAGAAGCGGTAGGGGGTGATGCAGTGGATCTGCCCCGGCGCGAGGTAGTAGCGGAAGTTCGGCGCCTCGGCGGCGATCGCCGCGACCGTCGCGTGCATCCGGTCCGACCAGTCCGAGCCGCCGCCCATCGCGGTGTAATAGAACGTCTGATCGCGGTCGAAGGTCGTGTTGTACTGGCCGATGCGCATGTTCGGGTAGGCCTTCGCGGTCTGGATGTAGAGGTCCTCGATGCTGAGGTCCGCGAGCGGCACGTCGCCGAGCCCCGGGAGGTAGGTCTCGATGGTCGGGAGCGCGTTCCAGTTCGGGAAGCTGTCGGCGAAGAAGGTGTCGGTGATGATGCCGGCGCCCGAGTCGGCGAGGACGCGCACCTGCGCGTTCGGCCAGCGCTCGGCGACCCACGAGGCGTAGCCGACGGCGCCGTACGCGCCCGCCGAGCAGCCGGTGACGAAGATGGTGTCGGGGTCGGGGTAGCGCGCGGCGACCCAGTCGAGCACGGCGCTCACGTTCTTCGAGCCGCGGTGGTTGATGGTGATGTCGTCGGTGTACTGGTGGGTGGCGTTGCCCCAGTGGATGTCGCCCGTGCAGTAGGGGATGTGCACGAGGGACCAGCCCATCAGCGGGTTCGCGGGATCGTCGAGCTTGTAGATCCCGCCGAGATCGGGGTCGGCGACGGTCGCCTCGACCTGCTCCTGCGTGGGCGCCTCCTCGGAGAAGATGGCGCCGGCGATCGAGCACGTGAGCTCGTTCCAGCACGCGCCGCCGCCCTCGAAGTCGAGCACGAGCCGCTTCGGGTCGCCGCCGAACGCGAAGAAGCGGTAGGGGGTGCCGCGCGAGCAGATCGTGTCGCCGCCGGGCTCGACGGTGACGAGCTCGCCGTTCGCCGGGGGCGACGGGTTCGACTCGGTGGCGGCGCCGTCGTCGCCGCAGCCGCCGAGGGCGGCGAGGGCGAGGGCGAGCGCGGCGGCGGGGAAGAGGCGGCTCAGGAGCCGGTGACGGGGGCTCTGCATGGCGGTTCCTCGGTCTTCGGGGGTCGGGTCGGCGCTCAGGTCGGCGGGAGCGCGTCCGGGACGAACTTATAGCCCGCCCCGCGCACGGAGACGAAGTAGCGGGGACGGTCGGGGTCGGGCTCGAAGTGGCGGCGGAGGCGCACGATGAAGTTGTCGACCGTGCGGGTCTGCGAGTAGTTCGCGAGCATCCAGACCTTCTCGAGGAGCTCGGCGCGCGACAGCACGCGGCCCGGGTTCGCGGTGAAGTAGCGCACGAGGTCGAGCTCGAGCTTCGTGAGCTCGACGGGCTCGCCGGCGAGCGCGGCGACGTGGCGCGTGAAGTCGACGGTGGCGGCGCCGAAGCGGACGACGTCGGAGGGGACGGGGGCCTCGGCGCGCTCCCAGCCCTGGCGGCGGAGGAGCGCGCGCAGCCGCGCGAGGAGCTCGGCCATGACGAAGGGCTTCGTGACGTAGTCGTCGGCGCCGACCTCGAGGCCGGTGACGCGGTCCTCGGCGGCGGCGCGCACGGTCAGCATGATGACCGGCGTGTGGTCCTTCGCGGCGCGCAGGCGGCGGCAGAGCTCGAAGCCGGTGACGTCGGGGAGCTGCACGTCGAGGAGGATGGCGTCGAAGCGCGGGCCGAGCATGAGGGCGGCGGCCTCGCGGCCGGTGGCGGCGAGGGCGACCTCGAAGCCCTCGAGCTCGAGGTTGAGCTTGAGGCCGCGGGCGAGGTGGGTCTCGTCCTCGACGACGAGCACGCGGAGGGCGCCGTTGGCGGCATTCATGGGGCCTCCGAGGTCGGGAGCGTCAGCGTCATCGTCGTGCCCTGCCCTGGCCCGGGGGACGCGGCGACGAGGCGGGCGCCGAGCCCGCGCGCGAGGGCGGCGACGACGAAGAGGCCGAGGCCGGTGCCGCGGCGGGCGCGGACGGCCTCGTCGTCGACGCGGTAGAAGCGCTTGAAGACGCGGCGGACGTCGGCGGCGGGGATCCCGATGCCGCGGTCGGCGAAGGTGACGACGACGCTCTTGTCGGGGCGGCGCTCGGCGGCGATGCGCACCTCGGGCGGGTCGGGGCCCGAGTACTTGAGGGCGTTGTCGATGAGGTTCTTGAAGATGGTCTCGAGCGAGGTGCGGTCGGTCTGGACGGCGAGGCCGGGGGGGATGGCGACGGAGACGCAGGCGGGGTCGACGCCGTGGCGGGAGGTGACGGTGGCGACGGTGGCGCGGGCGAGGTCGGCGAGGTCGACGCGCGCGAGGGGGACGCCCTCGCGGAGGTGGGAGAGGCGGCTCGCCTCGAGGACGTCGTCGATGAAGGCGGAGAGGCGCTCGACGTCGTCGCGCATCATGGCGCGGACCTCGGCGCGCTGGCTGTCCTTGACGTCGGGTCGGTCGAGGGTCTCGAGGCCGAGGCGGAGGGCGGCGAGCGGGGACTTGAGCTCGTGGGTGACCGAGTCGACGAAGGTGTTCTGGCGGCGGATCTCGAGGATGCCACGCGCGAGGCCGACGCCCGAGAGGAGGAGCACGACGACGAGGAAGGCGAAGGACGTGATGCCGAGGACGAGGAGCCAGACCTGCCCCTCGTAGGCGCCGTTCGCGATGACGACGGTCCACGCGATGAGGAGCGCGATCGTCACGCTGACGGCGATGGACGTCAGGGTGATGGGGGTCGAGATCGAGCGGTAGCGCGCCTGCATCGGCCCGGAGCATGGCGCGGCGCGCGGCGCGTGGCAACGGGGCGACGGACGCCGTTGCCGGCTCGCGCCCGAAGTCTGCTACATTCGCGTCGTGAGCCGCTTGAACCCGACCCCGCCGGACCAGCTCTGCGACGACCGCGGGCGCCCCTATTTCCTCTGGGACGAGGACACTACCCTCGCCGAGTTCGCGGCGCGGCTCGCGACGGGGTCCGAGGAGGAGCGCGGGCTCGACATCGGCAAGCTGTTGCGGCAGGCGAAGCCGGACGACGTCTTCCGCTTCGTGTCGCCCCACGAGATCGTGTCGCTCTGGCCCTACGTCGTTCGCAACCTCGGGCAGGCGAGGGCCCGCTGGGAGACCGTCTTCGGCCTCTGGGAGGAGCTGGGACTTGTCGCGCCGAGATAGGCTGACGACGCTCCAGAAGCGTGTGCTCGTCGCGCTCGCCGGCATGGAACCGCCGTGGACGTTGACCGGAGGCGCCGCCCTCGCAGGCTTCCACCTCGGACACCGCGAGACCCGTGACCTCGACCTGTTCTTCCGTGGCCATCACGAGCTCTCTCCCGAGATGCTGCGACAGGCGGAGCGGCGCCTGGACGACGCCGCGTTCCACCACGAGCGTCTCGAGCTTGGCCCCGCGTTCGCGCGCTACCGCGTCGATGACGGGGGTGACGTCGTGGTGGTGGACCTCGTTGCGGAGCCCGTGGCGTCCGTCGAGGCCCCCGCCCAGGTCGAGATCGACGGGCGGGAGTTGGCCATCGACTCGGCGCACGAGATCCTCACGAACAAGCTGAACACCCTCATCTCCCGCGCGGAGCTCCGCGATCTGCTCGACGCCCACGAGCTCGTCGCGGCGGGAGGCGATCTCGGGCGCGCGCTCGAGGACGCCGCGCGCAAGGACCGCGGCTTCTCACCGCTCGTGCTCGCGGAGTGTCTCGCGACGTTCCCGGTCGCGCCGCTGGCTCGTCGCGCCGGGCTCGACGAGGCGCAGGTCGAGGCGTACACGCGCTGGCGCACGGAGCTCGCCAAGGCCGTCGCGAGGCTCGCGTTCCCCGAGCCAGGCTGAGAGCGCGCAGCAGGCCCGCGTCCTCAGGGGCGCCGTCTCCCGACGCGCGCCCCTCGAACCGCGCCTCAGGCCGCGCGACGCCGCCGCGCGAAGGCCACCGCGAGCCCGACGAGCACGACCAGCGCCGCCCCGGGCGCCCCCGTGCCGCCGCCGGCGCAGCCGCCGCCGTCCTTCTTGCCGCCCGTGCCGCCGGTGTCCGTGGACGCCGCGGTGTCCTCGCCGCCCGCCGTGTCCTCGCCGCCCGCCGTGTCGCTCGAGTCGACCGTGTCGCTGTCCGTCGTGTCCCCCGTCCCCGGGTTCCCCGCGGTCCACGTCTTGTACGGCGTCGGGTCGTCCTCGTAGTTGTTCGTGTGGTGCGGGTTCGCGCCGAAGCCGTTCCACTCGAACACGCTCCCGGTCTTGCCCTCGGTCTTCCACACGTAGAGCCAGCCGTCGCGCGTGCTGATCGCCACGTCGAACTTCCCGTCGCCGTCGAAGTCGCCGACCCCCGCGCTCGCGATGATCCAGCCGCCCGTCTGCTTCGGCCACCCCGGCGGCTCCTCGCCGAGGTAGTTCCACGCGTGCACGAGGTAGCCGCCCGACCCGATGATCACCTCGGGGTTCGCGTCGTTGTCGATGTCCACGATGCTGGGCGTGTTGAAGAACTGCCAGTCGTCGTGCACCCGCGGGAAGCCCTCCATCATCTTGCCGGTGTCCGTGTCCCACCCGCTCATGTGGTGGTCGAACTGCCCGCGCACGCCGCCGCCCGCGAACGCGAGCGCGAACTGGAAGCCCGCCGTCCCCTTCACGAGGTCGATGCCGCCCTCGTTGTCGATGTTGCCGAACGCGCCGTTGTTCATGAGCACGTAGGCCGGGCTGTCCGTCGAGTCCGACCCGGCGCCGAACTGCTGGTTGTTCATCTTCTTGTAGATGGACCCGTCGTGGTTGAAGACCCAGCCCTGCGTCGACGTGGTGTCGATGTTGATCTCGAGCGTCCCGTCGAAGTCGAGGTCCGCGAGGATCGGGTTCGTCACGACCCCGCGCCCGACGATCGGCAACACGTTGACGGTGAGCCCGAAGATGCTCACCGGCCAGCCATCGATGAGCGAGCCGTCCTCGGCGTTGAAGGCGTAGGCGATCGCCTCGTTCTCGACGCCCGACGCCCCGTACACCTCGCTCGAGCCGGTCACGATCTCGGGCTTCCCGTCCCCGTCGATGTCGCCGATCGCCGGCGTCGCGACGATCCGGTCCTGCGTCGCGAGCGACTCGCTCGTGTTGTCGGTCACCCGGATCGGGTACGGCGCCATCGCCGACCCGTCGGCGTGCCAGACGTAGATGTACTCGTCCATCGCGGCGCACACGATCTCGAGCCCGGGCTGCCCGTCGAGATCGTAGAGCACCGGGGCCGCGAAGAACCCGCTGTCCACGAT
The DNA here is from genome assembly GCA_020632715.1 of Deltaproteobacteria bacterium. Classification (GTDB taxonomy): domain Bacteria; phylum Myxococcota_A; class UBA9042; order PHBI01; family PHBI01; genus JACKFA01. Next base: position 930,445 of record JACKFA010000004.1, on the reverse strand, counting down.
GTGCGTCTCGTCGATCTTCCCCTGCGTCTTCGAGAAGTCGACGCTCTTCGGCCAGCCGTTCCGGAGCGTCCCGTCGTGGTTCACCACGAACACCCAGCCGTCCCACGTCGACAGCACGATCTCGAGCGTCCCGTCGCCGTCGAGGTCGCCCACCGCCGGCGGCATCATCCCGGTCTGCCGCCCGAGGTCCGGGTCGACCGTCGCGTCGCCGCGGCAACCCGTCTTGTCGCTCCGGTACGCGCACGCGCCGAGCACGTTCTGGTCGTTCGTCGTCTTCATCGGGCGCCGCCGGTCGACCGCGAACGGGAAGCCCGGAGCCTCGCTGCCGTCCTCCTGGTAGACGTGCACGTGCCCGTCCGACGCGAAGACCACGAGCTCCTCGTCGTCGTCCGCGCCGTCGATGTTCGCGAAGATCGGCGACGACTCGAGCGACGTCCCGAGGTACTTCGGGAAGCCCGCCACGAGCGACGGGTCGCGCTCGATGAGGAAGCCCTTCCGGTGCTGCCCCGTGACCTTCGTCGTGCCGTCCTCGAGCGTCGCCGTGGCCGTCAGGCGCATCGTCACCGCGCGCTGGTGGGGGTCCGTGAGCTTCGCGTCGAGGTCGACCGGCACCTTCGTGAGGTCCCAGTCCGCGATCTTGCCGTCGATCCCGCTCGTCGTGCCGTGGTCGATCTCGGTCCACGTCTGCCCGCGCGTCTCCGCGCCGAGCGCGTACTCGAGCTTCCACTCGACCTGCGCCCAGCGCGCCGTCTTCCCGTCCTTCCGCACGTTCACCCGCGCGTTCACCTCGTAGGTCGGCGTGCGCGACGGGTCGAGCACCTCGAACCAGCGCGGCAGCGCGATGTCGACCTCGGGCGGGATGAGCCCCGACACCACCATGTCGACCGACGTCCGCGCGTTGTTGCGCCCGTGGCCGAAGTGGAGGTCCCAGCCGGCGCCCGACGGGTACTTCTCGGGGTCGTCGTCGTTCGGGTTCACGTCGATGTCGTCGGCGCTCGCGACGAGGATCTGCTTGACCTCCTCGGCCGACAGCGGCGGCGACAGGTCCACCTTCTTCGCCGCCGAGTAGATGAGCCCGACGTGGCCGCTCGTGATCCCGACCGCCTCCGACGAGCACCCCGTGCCCGGCGTCGAGAGCAGGAGCTGCATCCCGTAATTAGTGCAGTTGTTATAATTCAGGAACGTGGTCGACAGGCTCGGCGACGCGCGGTCGTACTGGATCGCGTGCACGTAGATCGAGTGCTCGCCGCTGCCCGGGACGTTGTGGTGGTAGCTGAGCTCGTCGGCCGCGCTCGACACGAACGCGACGTCGTTCTCGTAGGCGTAGTCGATGGCGCGGTTGGCGAACGCCGTGTTGTTGATGGCGCCGAGCGCCGACTGGATGACGCTCGCGCCCGTGTCGACGCTGAAGATGACGCCCTGAGCGAAGTCGTTCGAGTCCGCGACGAAGCTGTCGCCGACGCGCACGGCCATCACGGTGCAGCCCGGGCAGACGCCGATGTCGCCGATGCCGTTGTTGCCCTCGGCGCACGAGTCGCGCGCCTCGCCGTTGCCGTGGCCGTAGCGCGTGTCGTCGGTCGGGTCGTTGTCGTCCTGGTAGAAGTCCCACCCGGAGATGTCGTCGATGTAGCCGTTCCCGTCGCTGTCGACCCCGTCCGAGCACTTCCGGATGAGGTCCTGCGGGTCGATCATGCCGTTCTCGTTCTCGTCCCAGTCGGCGAGCGCCGCCGCCTCGGTGCCGGCCGCGGCCCAGTAGTCGCGGATGTCGAACGAGGCGTCGCCGTTCACGTCGAACTCGTCCGCCCCCGCGGGCGGCGACGCGAGCGGCGTCGGCTTGCACCCGGCGAGCTCCCCGCGGTTCAGGTAGTACTTGTTCACGAGGTCGCGGTTGTCGAAGTAGCAACCGCTGTCGTGCACCGCGACGATGACGCGGCGATCGCCCGTCGTGACCTGCCAGGCGCGATCGGCGTGGATGCCGGTGCCCATGGCGATCTCCTGCGCGCGGAAGCCCGGCGTCGCCTGCCACGCCTCCGGCACGTAGCTCCAGAGGTTCCACTGCCCGCCGAAGCCGGGATCGTTCGGCGGCGCGAGGCGCGGGTCCTCGTCGGGGCCGTTCGGCCACGTCGGCGGCGGCACCGCCTGCGCCGAAGCGAGCGGCGCGAGCGCCATCACGAGCCCAGCCAACGTCGTCACGAACCGCGTCATGTGCACCTGCCCTGTTCCGTCGCTCGCCGCCCCGGCGGGGGGATCCCGGTGGCGAGCCGCTCTTCTGGTCGTCGAGGACGCGACAATGAAGCGAAATCGCGCCCCGAATGCAAGGCTGCTGATGCCCCGCGGGCGGATTCGGCGCGCCCCCGAAGGCGCCCCTCCCGCCGCGACGATTGACCCGCACAGCACACACCTCGTATACGCGCTCCCTATGGGTCGCTTTCACGATCTCCAGAAGAAGTGGGCCGCGCGCTACCCCGCGCTCGGGCTCGTCGGCCACACCCCGCTCGTCCGCGTCGACCTCTTCCGGGAGGAGCTCCCGGACGTCGAGGTCTACGCGAAGATCGAGTCGTTCAACCCGGGCGGCTCGCTCAAGGATCGCCCCGTGCTGGGCATGATCCTCGAGGCCCTCGAGGACGGGCGCCTCGCCGGGAAGACGATCCTCGACAGCTCGAGCGGCAACGCGGCCATCGCCTACGCGTGGATCGGCTCGGCCCTCGGCGTCCCGGTGCGGCTCGTGGTCCCCGACAACGCGAGCCTCGAGCGGAAGAAGCGGATCCTCGCGCACGGCGCCGAGATCTTCCACACCGCGGCCCACGACGGCTACGACGAGGCCCTTCGCGAAGTGCGCCGCCAGGCGGAGCGCGAGCCGGAGCGCTTCTTCTTCTGCGACCAGTACGGCAACGAGCACAACTGGCGCGCCCACATGGAGTCGACGGCCGAGGAGATCTGGGCCCAGACCGGCGGGCGCGTGACGCACTTCGTCGCGGGCGTCGGCACCGGCGGCACCATCACCGGCGTCGGGCGCGGACTGAAGGCCAAGAACCCGGACGTCCAGGTCGAGTGCGTCGTCCCCGACCCGTTCCCCGGCGTCGAGGGGCTCAAGCCCTTGAAGGACCCCGACGACATCGTCCCGGCCATCCTCGACAAGGGCGTCATCGACCGCATGTGGGACGCCGACGTCGACAGGGGCTGGGAGATGAGCCAGCGCATGGCGAAGGTCGGTCTCTTCGGCGGCCAGTCGAGCGGCTGTTACATGGCGGGCGTGTACGATGTCGCCAAGGCCATCGGGAAGGGGGTCATCGTGACCATGCTCAACGACGTCGGCGAGCGCTACATGTCGACAAGGCTCTGGGATCGGTGACCGCGCGCGGCGATAGCCCGTACAGGGGGTGGACGAGGAACCTCCTGGGGGCGGCAATGGCGTTGGTGTGGATCCTGACGAGCGAGGCGGGGTGCCAGAAGTCGGCCCCCGCGGACGCGGACGCGACGGCCGCGACGGGGCTCGACGCGGCGGCGAGCGGCACGCAGAAGAAGCGGATGCCCGGGGTCGTGCGCTGGAACGACGAGATGCTGCCCTTCGGGTCGCTCGTGCTCCACAACGCGCAGATGGACCTCCGCACGCAGTGCCGCCTCCTCCGCGACGACGAGGTCAAGGCGGGGAAGCCCGAGATCCTCTGCTACGAGGACCGCGTGCGCGACCGCGACGCGGTGAAGCGGATCCGCGTCGAGTACGGCACCACGCGGGTCGGGCCCGTGATGCGCGTCCTGCGCGCGAAGCACGAGGCCGCGCACTTCCTCGTCGAGAAGGACGGCGTCGCGCACGAGCTCCTCGACATGGCGTTCGCCGCGCGCCGCGACGGCGCCGTGCAGCCCGAGGAGATCCGCGTCATCGCGATGGCGCCCGAGGTCTACCAGGGGTTCGTGGCCGCGCTGAAGGCGCTCTTCCCGCACGCCGAGGTCGTCACGGTCCCGCTCGACCTGACCGTGCCGCCGCCGCCGCCGACCGCGGCCGAGACGGCGCCGCCCCCCGACACCGACACCGTTCAGGGCGAGGACGCGGCCACCCCGCGCCACTTCGCCGACGACGACGCCCACGGGAGCACCCCATGAGCCCACGGACACGCACCCCACGCCGCCTCGGGCTCGGGCTCGGACTGGTCCTCGCGCTCGGCCTCGCGGCCTGCGACAGCGGCGGCGACATCGGCAACACGGGCGGCTTCCCCGGCGAGGGCGACGCCTACCCGGACGCGGCGCTCCAGACGTGCGACGGCGGCGCGACCAGCATCGAGAGCATCATCGCGGCGCACGACGTGACCTACATCACCTACGCGGCGACGTGGTGCACGGCGTGTCAGAAGGAGGCGCCGCTGCTCAACACCGACCTCGTGGACGGCTTCGACCCGGCGAAGGTCGCGGTCGTGCAGATCCTCATCGAGGACCAGCCCGGCGACCCGCCCCCCGTCTCGCTCTGCGCCGCGTGGCGCGACGATCTGAACGCCCGCTACACGGTCCTCGTCGACCCGCCGCAGGTGACCCTCCCGCAGCACTTCGGGACCGCCGTCCAGACGCTCCCGCTGCACTTCATCGTGACCCGCGACGGCACGATCCGCTTCCGGAAGCTCGGCGAGCTCCCGGCCGACATCGCCGACCGCGTCGCGGACTGGCTCCCCGGCTCATGAGCGCGCCCCGGGTGGACAAGCACGTCCTCATCTTCGGGTGCGGGTTCACCGGGACCGTGCTGGCGCAGCGCCTCGCCTTCCGCGGGATCCCGGTCGTCGGGACCACCCGCTCCGAGGCGCGCGCGTCGGTCATCCGCACGCGCGGCGCGCAGCCCGTGCTCTTCGACACGGCCGCCCCCAACTGGGACGTCCTCGCCGCTTGGCGCGGGCGCGTGCGCGCGCTCGTCCACATGGTGCCGCCCACGATGGCCGACGCCGGCGCCGGGTCGGACGCCTACGACGACGTCACGGCCGAGCTCCTCGAGCGCGTGGAGGGCTGGGGGCTCGAGGCGCTCGTGTACGTCTCGTCGACGAGCGTCTACGGCGACCACGGCGGCGACGTCGTGACCGAGGCCACCCCCTGCGCGCCGGACAGCCCGCGCGGGCGGGCGCGGCGCGAGATCGAGGAGCGCGTCCTCGGGAACGGCGCCGTGCCGGCGACGGTCGTGCGGCCGTCGGGGATCTACGGCCCCGGCCGCTCGCAGCTCCACCGCATGGCGGCGGGGCGCTACCGGCTCATCGGCGAGGGCGAGGCCATCACGAACCGGATCCACGTGGCCGACCTCGCCGCCATCGTCGACGGGGCGCTCACACGCGGCGAGGCAGGCGCCGTCTACCTCGCGAGCGACGCGACCCCCGTGACGCAGCGCGAGGTCGCCGAGCACGTGACGGCGACCTACGGGCTCCCGGCGCCGCCGCGGATGTCGCTCGCCGAGGCGCGCGTGCGCCTGACGAAGGACGTGCTCGCGATGATGACCTCGTCGAAGCGGCTCGACGCGAGCGCCACGCTGGCGGCGCTCGGCGTGCGGCTCCGCTACCCGAGCTACCGGGAGGGGCTCGCGGACGTGTGGCTCCGCGAGCGCGCGGCCATCGAGGCGCTCGCGGCCGGCGCGTCGGCGCTGTAGAGCGCCGACCATGAGTCCTCCCGTCGCCCGACCACTCGCGCATCGCGCCTGGCGACGTTGGTCGTCGTCGGCGTGCCGCCAGCACGCCTCCTCCTCCCGCCTTCCCAGGCACGACGCGCAAGCGCCCGTGCTCGGTCCGGACTCATGGTCGGCGCTCTAGTAGACCACGTGGACCTCGACCCCGAGCTCGTCTCCGGGATCGCCCTCGCCGCGCTCGCGGTGGCGCTGCTCGCGGTCGCGCGGGTGTCGAGCCTGACGCGGCGCGTCGCGCGGCTCGAGCGCGAGAAGAGCTACCTCGAGGGCGTGCTGACGCGCGTCGGCCAGGCGCGCGCGGCCGCAGGGGACGTGCCCGCCGCCGAGCCGCCGACCTCCGCCCCGCTGGGCGACGCCCTCGAGCTCACCGACGCCCCCGAGCCGGTCGTGGCGCGCCCGGTCGACGCCACCGCCCCCCTCACGGCCCCGGCGGGGCCCGCCCCGGAGCCGCGCGGCGTCGAGGCCGCGCTCGGCCTCACGTGGGCCACGCGCATCGGCGGCACCTTGCTCCTCGCCGGGCTCGTCTTCTTCTTCAAGCACGCGGTCGACCGCGGCTGGCTCACCCCGTGGGCGCGCGTCGCGGTCGGCGTGGCGGTCGGCGGCGTCTGCCTCGGGGCGGCCGCGCTCATGCGGCGGAAGGCGAGCCGCGGCTGGGTGCACATGGTCGCGGGCGTCGGCCTCGCCGTGCTCCTCGCGAGCGCGTGGGCGAGCTGGGGGCTCTACCACCTGCTCTCGCCGACGGTCGCCTTCGCGCTGCTCGCGGGGCTCGTCGTGATGGGCGGCGCGCTCGCCGTGGGCTTCGACGGGGAGCCGCTGCTCGTGACGGCGGCGCTCGCGGGCTTCTCGGTGCCGGGCGCGCTCGGGAGCGAGGTCGGCGGCGACGGGCTCCGCGTCGTGTACCCGCTCGTCGTGGCGGTGGCGGCGCTGGTCGTGGCGGTGCCGCGGCGCTGGATCTACGGCGCGGGCGCCGTCGTCGTGGGCGCGTGCGTCATGGGCTTCGTCTGGGGCTGGGTCGCCTGGCCCGGCGCGCTCGCCGTGGCGCTCGCGGTCGCGGTCGCCGCGTGGCGCTGGCCCGACGGGCAGGACCGCGACCTCCTCGCGGCGGGGGTCGCCGTCGTCGTCGGGCTCTTGGTGCCGCGGCTCGCGCAGCTCCCGGTCGGCCCGCTCGTCGTCGCCGTCCACGCGGCGCTCGCGCTCGCGCTCGTCGCGCTCGGGCGCTTCCGGGTTCGGGCGCCGTGGCTCGGCGTCGCGGTCATCGGCGTCGCCGCGCTGTCGCTCGCCGAGCGCGCCGTCGTGACCGGGCTCGGCAGGGCGCCAGCCCTCCGATCCTCGCGGTGAGCGGGCTCTGGGCGGCGCTCGTCGCCCTCGACGCCGCGCGGCTCGGGCAGCGCGACCCGTCGGCCGCGGCGGCCGTGCAGATGGGCCTCGTCGGGGTCGCGTGGGGCGGGCTCGCGGTGGTGGTGCTCGGGACGGCCGCGGGCGGCGCGCTCGCCGCCGTCGCGGCGACCGTGGCGGCGTTCGACGTCGGCGCGGCCGTGGTCTGGTCGCGCGCGGGGCGCAAGGACCTCGCGGGGATCGGGGTCGTGCTCTCGCTCCTCGCCCTCGCCCTCGCGGCGCAGGCGGCCGCGGACGGCGCCGTCGTCACGGTGGCGTGGGCGGCGCTCGGCGTGGTCGCGGCGTACGTCGGGCGCGCGGGCGGCCAGCAGGTGGTGGTGCTCGCCGGGCTCGCGGCGCTCGCGGGCGCGCTCGCCCACGGCTTCCTCGGCGAGTGGAGCGCGGTCGCCGACGCGCGCAGGCTCTACCTCGACACGGGCGGCGCGCGCGGGCGCTGCTCCCGCCGCTGCTCGTCGGCGCGCGGGGGTGGCGTTGCTCGCGACGGGCGTGGCGGCGCTCGCGGCGGCCCCGCCGACGCTCGCGGCGCTGCCGCGGGAGCGGCGCGCGCTCGGCGTGGCGGCGCGCTTCGCGGGGCTCGCGCTGCTCGCGCTGTGGGTGGCGACGGAGGTCGCGCTGGCGGTCGATCACGCCGCTGTCGACGGCGTCTCCGGGGTCGCCGCGCAGGAGGCGGCGCGGGCGGCGGCGTCCTCGACGCGGGGGCTCCTCGTGACGCTGGCGCTGGGGCTCTTCGCGGGCGGCGCGCTCGCGTGGGGCTTCCTGCGCGAGGCGGTGCACTACCGCTGGTTCTCGCTCGGGCTGCTCGCGCTGACGGTGCTGAAGCTCGTGGCGGTGGACCTCTGGGAGCTCGATCAGGTCGCGCAGACCGTGGTCCTCGTGGCCTTCGGGGCGCTCCTGCTCGCGAGCGGCTTCCTCTACGCGCGCTTCGGGGGCCGCCTGCGCGGCCTCTTCCGCGCCGACGACGAGGGCGGCGCCGGGGGATCGTAGCCCGCGCCCGCGCGCCGCGGGGTCGCGCGGCCGATTCGGGGCCGAATTTCTTGAAAAGGCCCGGACATCGGCCGTAAATGCCCGAATGCTGCGTACCCCCGCCGCGCTCGCGTTCGTCGCCGCCACCCTCGCCGCCCCGCTCGGCGCGATGCCCGGCTGCGCCACCACCTATCACTACCCGTCGGACGAGGCGTCGTCCGTCGAGTACGAGATGGTCTCGCCGCCGGGCGCGGTCGTCGGCGGCATGTCGGCGGTGCCGGCGCCGTCGCGGACGCCCTCGACGCTGACGGCGACGGTCGTCTCCGAGCGCCACGGGCCGCAGGGCGGGAGCGTCGTGCGGGTCGTCCCGATCGCCGAGTACCGCGCGCGCGCGGCCGTCTCGCCCGCGGACGAGGGCCGCGCCGACGACCTCGACGTCGAGCCGCCGTCGGAGGCGCCGACGGCGCGCGACGAGCGCCCGGACGCCGGCGACGGCCCGGGCACGCCGATCGACGGGCTCATGAAGCCCTACTCGACGCGCCGGATCTTCCGCGGCTTCGGCGCGTGCCGCGGCAACCGCCACTACCACGAGGCGATCGACATGGGCGGCGTCGGGCCGGACAGCGGCGTCGGGACGCCCATCCGCTCGATGCAGCGCGCGCGCGTCACGTTCATCGGCAGGTCGGAGGACGATCCGGCCGAGTTCGGCGTGCCCGACCGCCGGAGCGGCACGGCGACGCGCGGCGGGCGCGAGATCCCGCGGAGCGCGGTCATCGAGGGCTACGGCAAGGTCTACTTCTTCACGAAGAACAAGGGGCGCTGGCGCTCGGGGACGGTCGTCATCACCGAGGGCCTCGGCGGGCCGCTCGGCGGGCACGAGATCCGCTACATGCACCTCGCCGCGGTGAAGCCGGGGCTCAAGGTGGGCGACGTCCTCGAGATGGGTGACGAGCTCGGGCTCCTCGGGGGCACGGGCGTCCAGCAGTCGGCGCCGCACCTGCACCTCGACATCCAGGACCCGGACGGCCAGCGGGTGGACGTGGCGCCGCTCCTCGGCCTCCCGCCGACGGCGGCCGACTGCGCGGGGACGGTCGTGGCGGCGGCGCGCGCCGCGGCCGATCCGGCCGTGCGCAGGCGGGACGACCACGACGACGAGCACGAGGCGCCCGCGACGACCAAGGTCGTCGAGGCGAAGGTGTGGGCGAAGGCCATCACGACGCCCGCCTGCGGCGAGCCGTGGACGCGCGAGGAGGACTTCACCTCCGGCAAGTACTACGCCCACGACGTGAAGCTCACGCTCGAGAAGGGCGAGAGCGTCGCGGTCGAGCTCGCGCGGAAGGGCGGCGGCAGCTGGAGCCCGCGCATCGAGGTGCTCGCGGTCGACGGCGCCCCGCTCTACAGCGGCACGGCGGGGACGCGCACCGGGCGGCAGCGCGGCATCGTCGTGGCGCGGACGAAGGGCGGGATCCGGAGCGCCGCCGCGGGGGCGACCATCACCGCGAAGAAGGGCGGCGAGGCGATCATCCGCGTGACCGCCTGGCCGGACGAGCACCGCGGGCGGCTCCTCCCGCAGGACGGGCGCTACGCGATGTCGGTGGCGCGACGCTGCAAGTCGTCGAAGTGAACACCGTTCACGCGCCGTCGACGATGGCGTCGAACGCCGCCACGGGCATGGTCGCGCCGAAGTAGTGGTCCTCGGCCTCGTGCCACTGGCGCTCCCACGGGCCGATCGCGCCCTCGCGGGCGAGGAGGCGCGCGGCGCGCGTGGCGTCGTCGACGCGCAGGAGGAGGCGGAGGTCGACGAGGTCGTGGAGCTCGGGGCGCGCGCTGTAGACACCCTCGAAGACGATGATCTGCGCCGGCTCGACCGCCGTCGGCGTCGCCTCGAGGCGGCCGTCGAAGGCCTCCCAGTCGAAGGCGTGGTAGCGCGCGACGCGCCCCGCCCGGAGCGTGGCGAGCACGTCGCGCTGGCGGCGCCAGTCGACGCAGTCGAGGGCGCGGTCCTCGGGCGAGTCGCTCCGGACGGTGACGCCGCCGGCGAAGAAGCCGTCGCCGTCGAGCACGACGCCGCCGAGGCCGGCCGCGAGGCGCGCCGCGAGGGTCGACTTGCCCGCGCCGCTCCGGCCGTCGAGGGCGACGACGCAGGGCCGCGAGAGCGCGCCGACGCTGTCGCTGATCAGCGCGACCAGCGTCTCGAGGTCGGCGGCCGCGACGACCCGCGGCGGGCTCACGACGCCGTCGGGGCGCTCGCCGGCGGCTCCGGGCGCGGGCCGCTCCCGAGCGCGACGAGCACGCCGTAGACGCCGAGGACGAGGGCGCCGAAGCCGATGGAGAAGCCGACGCCGCGCGCGCCGGTGATGCTGTCGACGGCGTCGCCGAGGACGTCGCCGGGGCGCACGACGAGGTCCCAGCTGTTCCAGCGCAGGAAGCGCCCGAGGTACACGCCGAAGCCGCCCGCGAAGCACGAGCCGACGGCGATGACCCAGCCGGGCCAGCGCCGCCCGGTGATCCCGTCGGCGACGCCGTGCACGATCCGCAGCGAGAGGAGGCTCACGAGCAGCGCCGAGATGGCGGTCGTCAGCACCATCAGCAGGTCGAGCCAGAGCGGCCCGCCGAACGTCGTGCGGAGGTGCATGAGGTCGGTGAGGATGTAGGGGCCGTTCGGGAAGAAGGCGAGCCAGCAGGCGACGAGCGCCGCGACGACGAGGCGCCCGCGCTTCCTGTGGCCGGCTCGCCGCGCGACGACCGCGGCACCGACGGCGAAGGCGACCGGCACCCACGCGAGGAAGAGGTTCCAGACGAGGAAAGCGTAGCTCTTCCGCCCCGTGTAGGCGGCGCGCGACGCGATGAGCACGAGCGCGAACGCCGACAGCGCCGCGACCACGACGAGCGCGCGCGCGACCGGCGAGCGCCAGAGGCGGCGGACGAGGTGCGGGCGAGGCTCGTGGCGGGTGTCGTTCATCGGCGCCCGAAGAAAAGGCCAAAGGCGGCCCGCGTGGCAATCGTTAATCGCGTCGGCGGATTCCTTCTGGGACGCGGGCCGCTCGCGAGAGGCGGTGGCAATTCCGGGACTCTGAGCTAGGCTCCGCTCTCGATGACTCCCCTGCGACTCGAGCCCGACAACTTCACCCCGGCGACGCGCACGCCCTGGGGCGGGCGGCGCATCGTCGACGTCGTGAAGGCCGGGCTCGCGCTCGCGCCGGAGAAGGCGGCGTTCCCGGTGGTCGGCGAGTCGTGGGAGCTCTCGGTCGATCCGGCGTTCCCGAGCCGCGTCGCGGGGACCGGGGTGCTGCTCACGGACGCGCTGCCCGAGGCGCGCGCGACGCGCATGCTCGTGAAGCTCCTCGACGCGGCGGACGACCTCTCCGTGCAGGTCCACCCGCCCGACGACTACGCGGGGCTCGGCCCCGGCGAGTCCGGCAAGCCCGAGATGTGGTACGTGCTGCACGCCGACGAGGGCGCGGGGATCTACCTCGGCCTCGCCGAGGGGGTCTCGCGCGAGGCGCTCACGGCGGCGCTCGCGGCCGGCGACGATCTGCGCCCGATGCTCTCGTTCGTGCCGGTGCGCCCCGGCGACGCCTACGAGATCGGCCCTGGCACGGTGCACGCCGTCGGGCGCGGCGTGACGCTCGTCGAGCCGCAGCTCGTGGCGCCCGGGACGTCCGGCGTCACCTACCGCTTCTGGGACTGGAACCGCCGCTACGACGCCGCGGGGCGCCGCGATCCCGGCGGGGAGCCGCGCGCGCTGCACACCGCGCACTCGCTGGCCGTGACCCGCTTCGACGGCCCGCGCGGGGCGGCCTTCGCGGCCTCGCGGCGGCTCGCGCTGCGCGAGGTCGCGCGCGCGGGCGACGCGACGCGCCAGCTCGTGAACCAGCTCGGGCCGATGCGGGTCGAGCGCCTCGCCGGGAGCGGGCACCTCACGCTCCCGGGGGGCGAGGGTCTCGGCGCCTTCGTGGTCGTCGGCGGGTCGGCGCGCGTCGGGGCCGCGGGCGGCGGTGAGAGGGTCGCGGCGCGCTCCGGGGAGACGCTTGCGCTCGCGGCCGCCCCTGGTAACCTCGCGGTGGAACTCGACAGCGCCGAGGTCATCGTCTGCAGGTGCCAGGGATGAAGAAGAAGGACCTGGCCATCGATCTGCTCGACATGGCGCTCGCCCGGCGGAACGAGCCGGCGGCCCTGGCGACCGCCCTCATCGCGCTCGATCGGCTGACCCAGGCGCGCCCCGACCACGCGCGCGCGCACTACGCCTCGGGGCGGGTGCTCCTGCTGATGGGGCAGCACCAGCTCGCGCTCGGCGCGTTCCGCGTGGCGCTCGGGCACGACGCGGAGCACGCGGCCTCGCACTACTGGGAGGGGGTCGCGCTCTGGCTCCTCGGGCGCCCGAGCGAGGCGCTCTCGAAGGTGCTGAACGCGGTCTTCCTCGACCCGACCTTCTTCGACGCGCGCTTCGACGCGGGGCAGCTCTTCTTCCAGCACGGCGACCGCGAGGCCGCGCTCGAGCAGTGGAAGGCGGCGCTCGAGCTCCGCCCCGACGACTTCGGGACGCTCCGCAAGGTGCTGCAGTGCCTGCTCGCGCTCGGCTACTACGGGACGGCCGACATCACGCACCAGCGGCTGAAGCAGGTGTGGCTCACGAGCGCGGACCCGGCCGTGCGCGCCGTGCGCTCGTACGTGCTCGACCAGTTCAAGGTGGGCGACCTGCACGTGCTCGCGGTGGAGTCGCTCGCCGTCGAGACCGATCCCGCCGTGCTCTTCGCGTTCCCGGTGAGCCACGAGGGGCGCCTCGCCTTCACGGTGAACCTCGAGACGAGCGCCGCGCTGCGGGTCGCGGGGAGCGCGTGCGTGGTGACGGTCGTCGAGGGGGACGTGCGCTTCGCGACGGACGTGCGCTACGCCGAGGTGCCCGGCTATCACGTGCTGAAGCCGACCGTGCTCGGGGTCATCCGGCGGCACGCCGGGGTGAGCGACGAGGTGCCGGCGGAGTGAACGTGGGCGGCGCGGAGGGCGGCGCCGCCGAACCGCGCGGGGTGCCGGTCTGGCTGGTCACGGCCGCGGGCGCGTGATAAACCGGACCACAATGACTCTGGTCCGCACGCGGTGCGCGCGGGGTGAGGCGTCGGCTGGTCGACCGGCGCGCTCCCTGGCGAGTCGCTGGCGGGGCACGGTCGTCGAACCGCGCCGGTGAGTCGAGCCCCCGGGCGGCTGGAGGTTGGCGGCGCGATGTCCAAGGTTCTCCCGCAGCATTTCGGCAAGTACATCCTCATGCGCAAGATCGCCATGGGGGGGATGGCCGAGATCTTCAAGGCCAAGCAGGCCGGCGCGGAGGGGTTCGAGAAGGACCTCGTGATCAAGCGGATCCTGCCGCACTTCACGGAGGATGAGTCCTTCGTGAAGATGTTCATCGACGAAGCCTCCATCACCGCGAAGCTGCAACACCCGAACATCGTTCAAATCTTCGACTTCGACATCGCGGATGGCACCTACTACATCGCGATGGAGTACATCGAGGGGCAGGACCTGAAGGACGTCCTCGAGCGGGCCATCGCCAACGGGGAGACGCTGTCGGTCGCGCAGTGCGTGTGGATCCTGATGGAGACCGGCAAGGGGCTCAGCTACGCGCACACGAAGGACTATCGCGGGAAGCCCCTGAACATCGTTCACCGCGACATCTCGCCGTCGAACGTGATGGTGGGCTTCAACGGCGAAGTGAAGCTCATGGACTTCGGCATCGCCAAGGCGGCGCAGCGCAGCACGAAGACCATGGCGGGCGCGGTGAAGGGCAAGGTCGCCTACATGAGCCCGGAGCAGGCGCGCGGCAAGCCCCTCGACGGGCGGAGCGACCTGTTCGCGCTCGGCATCATGCTCTGGGAGATGCTGACGGGGCGGCGCCTCTTCCTCGCGGAGAGCGACTTCGAGACGCTGACCAACGTGCTGAAGACGCCGGCGCCGCCGCCGTCGTCGGTGAACCCGGCGATCCCGGTGGACCTCGACCCCATCGTGCTGAAGTGCCTCGCGAAGGACCGCGACGAGCGCTACCCGACGGTCGAGGCGTTCACGCGCGAGCTCACGCGCTGGTACTACTCGAACGTCATCGATCTCGAGAAGGAGAAGCTGAAGCCGCTGATGCATCGGCTCTTCAAGGGGGAGATCGACCAGGCCGAGAAGGACAACGACGCCGAGCGCGTGGACATGATGGGGCGCGCGGCGAGCAACGCGTCGGAGTCGACGGCGATGATGCCGGCGGCCGGGACGAACATCGACGGGCCGCTGAGCGAGGAGCGGACGCGGCTCGACGCGGGGCCGATCCCGGGCGGCACGGCGGTGATGCCGCAGATCACGGAGACGCAGACGCAGGCGATGCCGGCGGTGCGCGAGCGGCGCCCGCCGCAGCGGGGCGGCGCGACGCGGACGGCGACGGCGGCGGCGCGGAGCGGCGGTGGATCGAAGAAGGGGCTCTGGATCGGGCTCCTCGTGCTCCTCCTGCTCGGAGGGGGCGCGGTGGCCGTGGTCCTCGCGCTGCAGGGCGGCGACAGCAAGGGCGGCGGCGGCGGCGGCGGCGGCGAGACGGTCGCGACGGGCGAGACGGCCGCGACGCCGGGCGAGACGGGGGCGGGCGCGGGCGGCGCGACGACGGCGCCGGCGAAGGAGATGGCCTCGCTCTCGGTGATCGTGGAGCCGCGGGACGCGAAGGTGAAGATCGACGGGGATCTGACGCGGGCGGCGGAGGTGCCGCTCGGGGGGAACGCGCGGATCACGGCGGAGGCGTCGGACTACGAGCCCTACGAGGAGGTCGTCGCGGTCGACGAGAAGACGAAGGTCGTGACGATCACGATGGTCGCGAAGAAGCTGCCGCTCGCGGTGGTGATCCGCCCGAGCCTCGACGACGCGGTGGTCTACGTCGACGGGGAGCGGCTCGGGGCGGGCGCGCAGACGTTCAAGGGCGTCGCGGGGCAGGAGATCGCGATCCGGGTGCAGCCGGCGTCCGGGGAGGCGGTGACGAAGACGGTGACGCTGTCGGAGGACGCGCCGCTCATCGACATCGCGCTCACGCAGGCGGCGGAGGTGTCGGTGTTCGTGACGCCGACGAGCGCGGCGGTCGAGGCGAGCGCGGGCGAGGCGGCGGAGAAGGAGCCGGGCCAATGGGCGGTGACGGGGCTCGAGGTCGGGCAGAGCGTGGATCTGACGATCAAGGCGGGCGGCTACAAGACGGTGAAGCAGACGGTCGAGCTGAAGTCGGCCGAAGAGAACGTGCGGATCGAGCTCGAGAAGGCGGCGCTCGGGAAGGGCTCCGTGCGGATCTGGGCGAAGCCGTGGGCGAACGTGTCGGTCGACGGCGCGCCGCACGGGACCGCCCCGTTCACGGTGGACGGGCTGTCGGCGGGGCGTCACACGATCGTGTTCTCGCAGGGTGGGCGATCCGTGACGAAGACGGTGACGGTCCAGCCGGGGCGGCAGGTCTCGGTCGGCGTGGACTTCACGACGCCGTGAGAGCGGGCTCGGAGGCGCCTCTGGGGCGTGTCTCCGGGGGCGCGGCGGAGGACTGGTGTCCGAAAACGAGCCTCTTCGCTTTCGTTTTGCGGGAAAGCATGTAAGTTGCCGCGGCTTCGGGGGCTTCAAGCCACTCCCGATTTGGGTCGACAGGGGTCGAGGCGCCCGCTATAAGACCCGCCGCTCGAAGGAAACAAGGCAGGAAGAGCGTTCAATGTCGCGTTACACCGGACCGAGGCTCAAGAAGATGCGCAGCCTGGGAGTCGATCTCCCCGGGCTCTCCAAGAAGTCGATCGAGCGGCGCCCGTACCCGCCGGGTCAGCACGGCCCCAAGGCCGCGCGGCGCAAGCTCTCGGACTTCGCGCGCCAGCTGATGGAGAAGCAGAAGCTCCGCCTCAACTACGGCATCGGCGAGCGTCAGCTCCGCCGCCTCGTGAAGGAGGCCCGTGGTAGCAAGACGGCGACGGGCGACAAGCTCGTCGAGCTCCTCGAGCGCCGTCTCGACAACGTCGTGTTCCGGGCCGGCTTCGCGCCGACGATCCCGGCGGCGCGGCAGCTCGTGAACCACGGCCACTTCTCGGTGAACGGCCACCGCGTCAACATCGCGTCGATCCGCCTCCGCGCGGGCGACGAGATCACGATGCGCGAGAAGAGCTCGAAGCTCGCCATCGTCGAGGAGGCGCTCGCGTCGCACTCGCCGCTGAAGCCGGACTGGATCGACGTCCGCCCGGATCAGCGCCACGTGACGGTGCGGGATCTCCCGGCGGGCGACGCCGCGCCGTTCCCGCTCGATATCCAGCTCGTCGTCGAGTACTACTCGAAGCGTATGTAGTCGGCGGGCGCGCGGGAGGCGGCTCACCGCCTCCGCGTGCGCCGGCACGACGACCTGCCGAGCCTCGACCGAATCGAAGGCGCCGCGGTCCCGAGAGGGATCGCGGCGTTTTCTATTTTCCGGCGCCCGACTCCGCGCCGGGCGGACGGACGACCCGGCGCCGCGCGATTGGCCACCGTGCTGATCGGGCTCCGTTTTTCACCACGGAGACACGGAGAGCACGGAGGGAGGAGGAGGAGGAGGCGGGAGGGAGACCGGGCCGAACGACTGGCCAAGTCGCTGTTCTCAATCCGCTTTTTCACCACGGAGACGCGGAGAGCACGGAGGGAGGAGGAGGAGGAGGGGGAGAAGGGCGGTCGAGAGCGTGCCGGCCGACTGGCCAACGTGCCGATCGGGCTCCGTTTTTCACCACGGAGACACGGAGAACACGGAGGGAGGAGGAGGAGGAGGCGGCGGCGGACGACTGGTCAAGTCGCTGTTCTTAATCCGCTTTTTCACCACGGAGGCACGGAGGCACGGAGGGTGCCGTGGTGTCGCAAGCGCTGGGGTCGGCGCAGGAAGACGCCTTCGCCCTCTGCGCCTCTGCGCGAGCCTCTTCCGGGCTCTCCACGTCGGAGGGCCGGAGGCCGTGAACCGGCGAGGGGCCGCGAGCGGAGAGCCTCAGCCCTTCTTCTCGTCCTTCTTCTTCTGCACCTGGTTGGTCGCCGCGGTCTTCGCCTTGTTCGTGGCGTTCTTGACCGAGTTGTTCACGGCGTTGGCGGCCTTCGACTGCGCCTTGACCTGCGCGCTCCGCACCTTCTGGTGCACGCGCGACTGCGCCGTGTTCACCTGCTGGCGCAGGAGCCGCTGGAAGAAGCCCACGATCTCGTCGATGATGTTCATGTCTCGCTCCGCTCTCGTATGGACCGCAGGATAGCGCGCGACGCGCCTCGTCGCCAGCGTCCGGCGACTGCCGTGACGCGCTGCGTCACGCCGCCGCGCTCGCGCCCTCGCCCTCGCCACCGAGGGCCTCGTCCGGCGGGATCACCCGCAGCGCGTCGATCAGCACCTCGGCGCCGCCGTCCTGCCCCGTGCTGAGCCGCCGGCGCCACTGCCGACCGCCCGCCTGCCTCGCGAAGAGCGGCAGCATGTGGCGCGTGATGTGGTGGAGCCGCTCGCCGCGCGCCGTCTCCCGCGCCACGTACGACAGCATCGCGAGCACCGCCTCCCGCCGCGTCAGCACCGGCGCGTCCGCGTCGCCGAAGACGTCCCGGTCGGCCCGCGCGAACACGTACGGATCCTCGTACGCCGCCCGCCCGATCATCACGGCGTCCACGTGCTCGAGGTGCGCCCGCGCCGCCTCGAGCGTGCGGATCCCCCCGTTGATCTCGATGTCGAGCCCCGGCCGCTCCCGCTTCAGCCGATACACGTCGTCATACCGGAGCGGCGGCACCTCGCGGTTCTCCTTCGGCGACAGCCCCGCGAGGATCGCGATCCGCGCGTGCGCCGTGAACCGGTCCGCCCCCGCCGCCGCCACGAGGTCCACGAACCGCAGCATGTCCTCGTAGGCCTCGAGCCCGTCGATGCCGATCCGGTGCTTCACCGTCACCGGCACCCGCACCGCCGCGCGCATCGCCACGACGCACTCCGCCACCCGCTCCGGCTCCGCCATCAGGCACGCCCCGAAGCGCCCGCTCTGCACGCGATCGCTCGGGCAGCCGACGTTGAGGTTCACCTCGTCGTAGCCCCAGTCCTCCGCGATCTTCGCGCACTCTGCGAGCTCGCGCGGGTCCGACCCGCCGAGCTGCAGCGCCACGGGCCCCTCCTCGGGCGAGAAGCCGATGAGCTTCTCCCGGTCGCCGTGGATCACCGCCCCCGTCGTCACCATCTCCGTGTAGAGCAGCGTCCGCCGCGACAGCTGCCGCAGGAAGTAGCGCAGGTGCCGGTCGGTCCGCGCCATCATCGGCGCCACCGAGAGCGCGCGCACCTCGCCGCGCCGCGGTCCCGCGGCCGGCGCCGTCGTCAGGGTGGTCAGGGTCGTCTCCATCGCGGGCGGCAGGGTGTCCGCCCACACCGCCCCCGTCAAGCTCCCGGCGCGCTTCCCGGCTACAAGATCCCCGCCGCGAGCCGCCACACCCCCTTCTCGCGCCGACACACGAGCGGCCGCACGATCACCTCGTCGTCCGCCATGGTGCGCCGCACAAAGAGCCGCGCCTCGTCACCATCTGCGCATCTCATCGGGTCGACAGGCGGCTCGCAGCGCTCCGCCGCGAGCCCGTCTTTCGCAACTGCGAAAGCCTCCCGGAAGTGGCGGAAGCGGTTCTGCAGATCCGCCGCGCGCTCCCCCGCCACCCAGAGCCGCTCGAAGAGCGCGAAGTGGTGCGTGTCGAGCGCCTGCGCGAGCGCCGGGAGCAGCTCCTCGGGCGTCCTCGCCGCCGGCGCCACCTGCCCCGCGTGGAGCTCGGCGAGCCGCTGCTCCGCCTCGGCGAGCCCAGGGACCGTGACCGGCTTCGGGGTCCCCCCGAAGAGCGCCACCTGCCCCGGCACGTAGACCGCCTTCAGCGACACGAGCACCGCGGGCGGCCCGGCGTCCGCCGCCGCCGCGTCACCCTCGCCCTCATCCTCGCGCGCCTCGACGCCGAGGACCTTCCCGACCACCTCCCAGCGCGCGTCCCGCGCGAGCCCGAAGGTCGTCTGCACCGAGCGCAGCTGCTCCACGAGCCGCCGCGCCCCCGCGTCGAGGGCGAGGACCCAGATCGCGCCGTCCTCCTCGTGCACGATCGCGCGCGCGTCGCCCTCGCCGCGCTGCCGCGTCGGGTCCACGCCGCGCAGGCGCACCGCGCTCCCGACCGCCCGGTCCCCGCCGAGCGTGAGCCCACCGAGCACGTCCTCCATGCCGCGCGCCGCCGCCGACGCGAGCCCCGCCCGCGCCGCCTCGAGCGTGGCGCTGGTCGCCGCGTTCATTCCGCCGCCTCCCCGCGCCGCCGCCCGGCCGCGCTCCGGCTGCGAAGCCTAGCACGACCCGTCGCGCGCGTCAGGGCGTCAGGGCGCGCCGCCCTCTTCCGGCACGAGCTTGATGGCGAGCCGCGGCTGCGCCGCAGAGAGCGTCGCGCGGTACGGCTTGTAGCCCGGGTGCGTCACGGTGATCGTCACCTTCTGCCCCGCGTCCTTCCACTCGAGGTTGAGCGGCGTCCGCCCGACCGGCAGGGCCCCCATCGTGATCTGCGCCCCCGACGGGTCGCTGTCGACGAGGACCTTCATCACGCCCTCTTCGGCCGCCTTCTTCGCCGCCTCCTTCGCGCGCGCCTCGGCCGCCGCGTCGAGCAGCGCCTTCGCGCGCGCCTCGGCCTCCTGCATCTGCTTGAAGCGCTCGGCGTCCTCGGCCGCCTTCTTCGCCTCGGCCGCCTCCTTCGCCTTGGCCTTGGCCTCCGCGCGCGCCTTCGCCTTCTCCTCGCGCGCCGCCTTCTCGGCCGCGGTCTCTTCCTTCTGGGGCTCGCCCCCGACCGCGACGGCCGTCGGCGCGGGCAGCTCGCCCACCGCCGCGGCGCTCGCCGCGTCCTCGCCCGGAGCCCCCGCGTCCGCGCTCGCGACGGCCGCGGCGGCGTCATCGCCCCCGACCGCGTCGGCGGCCCCGGCCGCGACCGCGCTCGCGTCGGCCTCACCGGCGACCGCCGTCGTCGCGTCGCTCTCGCCCGCCGCCGACTCGGGCGCCGGCGCGGCGGTAGGCGGCGTGGCCGTCGGACCGACCGGCTGCGCCGGGCCCTCGCCCGACGCCACGACCGGCGGCTGCACCGGCTCCACCTGACGCCCGTTCGAGGCCGTCCGCGACGTGCGCTCGCCGCCCCCGCGCGTGAAGAAGCCGGTGTGCGAGAGGTACCAGATCACCCCGGCCGCGAGCAGCAGCAGCGCCGCGAGCAGCCAGAGCCCGCCGCCCTTCCGCTTCTCGACGACGACCACCTCGCCCGCGGCCCGCCGCAGCTCCGCCGGCGACGCCGGCTCGGCCTCGGCGATGATCGTCGGGTCGTCCTGCGTGATCGCCGGCGCGAGCGGAACCTCCTCGCGCGCGCCGACCCGCTTCGTGTCGATCGCCACCGGCGCGGCCTCGGCCTTCAGGTCCGGCACGGCGTTGTTCGTCGCCTCGTGACGCGCCCGCGGCGCGACCGCCGGCAGCGGCACGACCTCGGCCGGCGCGCCCTCGGGCGCCGGCGGGAGCGGCGGCGGCGCCGACGTCGGCCCCTCGCTCCCCGGGTCGACCGCCGGCATCATGCCCGTCGACGCCTTCACGAGCCGCCGCGGGCGCTGGTCCTGGTTCGCCGGCACGTCGCGCAGCGCGAGCGGCGCGTTGTCGCCGTCCTCGATGATGGGGGTGAGCCGCGCCGCCTCGAGCGCCTCGAGCGCGCGCCCCGCCCCGTCGGGGCGGTTCCACGGCTTCTTCTCGAGGCACTTCATGATGAGGTCGACGAGCGGCCCGCGCAGCTCCTGCCCCTTCACCTCGGGCGGGTTCGGCATCTTCACCGAGTGCGCGACGAGGTAGTCGGCCGGCGAGGGCTCGTTGAACACGGAGCGGCCCGTCAGCATCTCGTACATGATGCCGCCGACCGCGTAGAGATCGGCGTGCCCGGTGACGCCCTTGCCGCGCGCCTGCTCGGGCGCCATGTACTTCGGCGAGCCGAGGATCGCGCCCCGCGCCGTCACCATCGACTCGCTCTTCGGCTCGTTCACGATCTTCGCGACGCCGAAGTCCACGATCTTCACGACGTCGCGCCGGCGCCCCGTCTCGCTGACGAAGATGTTCTCGGGCTTGAGGTCCCGGTGGATGACGCCGTGCTCGTGCGCCTCGGCGAGGGCGTCGAAGATCTGCGAGCCGATGTGCACGACGCGCGTCGGGTCGAGCGGCGCCTCCTCGCGGATCACGTCGGCGAGCGTCTTCCCGCCGACGAGCTCCATCGCCATGAAGAGCTGGCCCTCGTCCGTCTGCCCGAAATCATACACCTGAACTATATTGGGATGGATGAGCGCCGCGATGGCGCGCCCCTCGCGCTGGAAGCGCGCCACGACCGCGAGGTCCCACGCGAGCTCCGCGTTGATGACCTTGAGCGCGACCTGCCGCCCCACGCGCACCTGCGTCGCGCGATACACCGACCCCATGCCGCCGCTGCCGAGCACGGCGTCGACCCGGTAGCGGTCCTGGAAGAGCGTCCCGATGAGCGCGGTCGGGTCGTGCTTCTTGTACCGCCCGGCGTCCACCGTGCCGAAACCGTCGTTCCGGCACGTGAGCGCGGTCGTCTCCGTGCCGCACTGGGGGCAGATCCGCAGGTTGGATTTCATCGAGCGGCCGGACGTCACGTGCTTTTCCTGGGGGGAGGCGCGGAGGACCCGCGCGGCTCCAGTCTAACCCATCGCCGGCGGCGTGGGGAGTGCGGCGCGAGCATACTTGCGCGCCGCCCGGCGCGCTAGTTTGTGCATCGCCTGCGACGCGGCAAATCCGCGTTCGGTCTACGTTTTCTGTAACGCGCCGCCGCGCCGGCCGAGTCCCCGCCGCGCCGATCCCGGCGTCCCCCGTTACAACTTCAGCCGCTTGAACGCGCGCTCGGGGATCCCCTGGATGACCCCCATGATGGCCCGCCAGAAGCGCGGGTAGTAGAGCGTGTCGACCTTCCGCTCCGCCGCCGCCGCGATGGCGCGGCTCGCCGCGTCCGGCGACGCGACCGGGATCTTCGTCTTCATCCCGTAGGTCATGCGCGTGTCGACGAAGCCGAGCTTCACCGTCAGCACGTGCACCCCGAGCGGGTACAGCCGGTTCCGGAGCCCCTGCAGGTAGAGCGCGAACGCCCCCTTCGCCGAGCCGTAGACGTAGTTGCTCTGCCGCCCGCGGTCCCCCGCGACCGACGCGATCCCCACGATGCAGCCGCGCCGCCGCTCGCCCATCCCGGCCGCGACGGCCTCGGCGAGCGAGGCGGCGCCGGTGTAGTTGACGTCGATGACGCGCCGCGCGTCGGCGAAGTCGGCGCCGTCGCCCGGCCCCTCCCCCATGTCGCCGAACGCGAGCACCGCCACGTCGAGCGGCCCGACCTCGCGCTCGACCTCGGCGACGAACGCCGGGTGCCCCTCCATCGCCAGCGCGTCGAAGGCGCCCGCGACCGCGTGGACGCCCGTCCGCACGCGCACGTCGCTCGCGATGCGCTCGGCCTCGGCGACGTCGCGCGCGGCGACGTACACGGCGTGCCCGGCCTCGGCGTAGCGCAGGCAGAGCTCCCGCGCGATGCGCGACGTGGCCCCGAAGATCGCGACGCTCATGCCGGCCCCTCCGCGCACAGCCCGAGGCGCTTGCCGAGCTCCGACCGGAACACCCCCTGCGGGTCCCAGCGGTCGCGCACGGCCTTCCACGCCTCCCACTCCGGGTACATCCGCTGGAACGACGCCCGCGAGAGGCGCGCGTCCTTCCCGAGGTACACGCGCCCGCCGGCGTCCTCGACGACCGCGTCGAGGCGGTCGAGCAGGTCGTAGAGGGGCTGCCCGTAGTTCGCGAAGTCGAGCGCGAGCGTGACGCCGGGGATCGGGAACGAGAGCCCGCCGTTCACCTGGTCGCCGAACTCCTTGATGACCGCGAGGAACGAGCCCATGCCGCTCTTCGTGATCTCGTCGAGCACCGCGCGCAGCGCGCGCTGCTCGGGGTCGCGCGGGACGACCAGCTGGTACTGCAGGAACCCGCGCTTGCCGTAGATCCGGTTCCAGTTGTTCACGGCGTCGAGCGGGTAGAAGAACGGGTCGTAGTGGACCACGCTCCGCTTCGCGCCCTTCGGGTGGCGCCGGAAGTAGACCTCGTTGAACGCGCGGATGGTCCCCTTGTTGAGGAGCCAGTTCGGCCCGTCCACCGGGACGTCGAGGAGCGGTGCTGCGAGGCGCATCGCCTTGTCGAGCGCGGTCGGGTCCGGGACGAGCTCGGCCGGGGCGACCTCGCCGCGCATGAAGATGCCGCGCCCCATGCCGCGCCCGCGCGTGACGCAGTCGATCCACGCCATCGTGTTGGTCGTGGTCTGGCTGTCGGCGGACACCTCGAGGAAGTGGTCGAGGTTCTCGACGCGGATCGAGTCCATCTCGAAGTACGGCGACGCGACGCGCGCGAGCTTCACCTCGAGCGACAGGATGACGCCCGTGAGCCCCATCCCGCCGGCGGTCGCCGCGAAGAGCTCGGGCTCGTTCTCGGCGTCGCAGAAGACGACGTCGCCCGAGCCCGTGAGCAGCTCCACGCGCCGCACGTGGTTCGACCAGCAGCCGTTCACGTGGTGGCTCTTGCCGTGCACGTCGCAGCCGAGCGCGCCGCCGACCGTCACGAACTTCGTCCCCGGCGTCACCGGCGGGAAGAAGCCGCGCGGCACGAAGACCTCGAGGATGTCCTCGATCGAGACGCCCGCCTCGCAGCGGAGCCAGCCCGTGTCGGGGTCGAAGGCGAGCATGCGGTCGAGGCGCCGCGTGAGCACGACCTGCCCGTCCTCGATGAGCGCGGCGTCGCCGTAGCTGCGGCCGAGCCCGTGGGCGAGGAAGCCGTGACCGTTCCGCTCGCCGAAGGCCTCGAAGACGTCGGCGCGGCGCTCGGGGCGGGCGACGCGCGATCGCACCACCGGGTAGCGCCCCCATCCACTCATCTCTCGTTCGTCCCAGCGCGTCATGCCGCGGACCCTGCCCGAACGACCCGGTCGCGGCAATGAAAAAGCCGGTCCCCGGCGCCCGCCGCGCCGCGCAATCGGCGCGTGATTTTCGAGCGGCTGTTTAGTATGACTCGGCCTTCGTCCCTCGACTCCCCCAGCTCTGGCTCCGAAGGTGCGGCATGCGGCGCTCGACGCTCCTCTCCCCCGCGTTCGCGCTCGGCGTGGTCTTCGCCGGCGCCTCCCTCGCGCTCGGCGCGTGCAGCGATCCCGGCGGCGGCGGCGGCAACGGCGTCGCCTCGCCCGATGGCTTCTCCTCGGGCGCGGACGCCCGCGGCGACGACGCGACCGCCCCCGTCCACGGCGAGGAGGACGGCGCGGGCACGGTCCTCCTCGGGCCGGCCGGCGACGAGGACGACGACGGCGTCGCCACCGAGGTCGACAACTGCCCGGAGCTCTTCAACCCGCTCCAGGAGGACACGGACTTCGACGGCATCGGCGATCCCTGCGATCCCGACGGCGGCGACCGCGATCGCGACCACGTCCCCGACGTCGCCGACCTCTGGCCCGACGACCCGTCGCGCCCCGGCGTGGCGCAGGCGAACACGGTCTACGCGCACACCGCGAGCGAGCTCTACCGGCTCGCCATCAAGACCTACAGCGTGCACCTCGTGGCGGCCTTCCGGTTCCCGTCGGACACGGTCGACCCGCGCATGACCGACATCGCCATCGACCGCTACGGCGTGCTCTACGGCATCACCTTCTCGGACCTCGTCGTGTGCCACCCGGACACCGCCGAGTGCTGGAAGATCGCCGACCTGCCGACCACCTTCAACGGGCTCACGCTGCTCCCGAAGGCCGGCGTCGCGGCGCAGGACGCGCTCGTCGGCGTCGCGCAGGACGGCGGCTGGTGGCGCCTCGACCTCGTGAACGGCGCCATCCAGATGGTCTTCCTCGGGAAGCACGGCGGGAGCTACACGTCGAGCGGCGACGCCTTCTCCATCGAGGGCGTCGGCACCTTCGCCTCCGTCGACGACGGCTCCTTCTTCGGCCCCGACAAGCTCGTGCAGCTGAACCCGCAGACCGGGGCCGTGCTGCGCGAGGTCATGCCGATGACGGGCTACTCGAGCGTCTACGGGCTCGCCGGCTGGGCCGACCAGGTCTTCGCCTTCGACGAGAGCGGCGACATCCTGGTGATCGGGCTCTCGGGCGCCACGGTGGAGCGCACCATCCACGGCGGGAAGGCCTGGTGGGGCGCGGGCGTCAGGACCTACCTCACACCGTAGCCGCCACGCCGCTCACGGCGCGCTGAGGCGCACGAGGCGCGTCCGGCGCGCGGCGGCGTCGAGGGGCTCGAACGACGCGACGGCGTAGGTCAGCGCGAGCTCGCCGGCGTCCGCGAGGGGCGCGACGAAGGCGAGCGCCCCGCAGAAGGCGCCCGCGGGGACCTCGCAGCGCGTCGTGGGCGCGGCCGGCGACCAGGGCCCCGTCGGCCCGAGGCCGGTGCGCAGGAGCACGGTGTCGCCGAGCGGCGTCGCGTGGGCGACGACGACGCGCGGGCCGACCTGCGCGACGGCGAGCCCGCTCCCGCCCGAGAAGAGGGGCCAGGCGTCGTCCGGATCGGCGCCGAAGTCGCCGCCGTCGCGGAAGTAGCGCCACGCCGTGCGGTCGCCGGCGTCCGCGACGGGGGCGCGGGCGACGAAGCAGTCCTCCGCGAGGAAGCCCGACGCCGCGCAGCCGTAGGCGTAGACGTAGCCGCCTGCCACGAGCGCCGCGTCGCCGTAGGACGGCCGGCCGTCCCCCGCGAAGAGGTAGCCCGCGCCGGCGATGAAGCGTCCCGTCGCGCGGTCGAGCGTCGCGAGGCCGGTGCCGAGCACGTCGAAGCCGCGCGCCACCGAGACGAAGGCGTGGACGGCGCCCTCGCCGGGCTCGACCCAGACCCCCAGCGCCGTCCCGGCGGCGTCGCTGTCGAGCGCCGTGACGTCGACGCCGCCGCCCGCGTCGTCCGCGGCCGCGAGCCCCTCGCCGCAGGCGCCGAGCGTGTTCGCAGTTGCGAGATGAACCACGCTCGCGGCCTCCGTAGGCGACCCCGAGCCATGCTGCACTGCACCCAACACCGCGAGCACCGAGCCGTCCGGGAGGGACACCGCCTGCACGCGCCCCGTCGCGCCGGCGACCGCGCCGCTCGCGGCCACCGGGCAGCTCGCGAGGAGCGGCGCGTCGGGCGCGGCGGACGTGTCGGGCGCCTCGTCGTCGAGCGAGACGGCGCAGCCACCGAGCGCGACCACCGCCACCGTCGCGGCGAGGAGGAGGGCGCTAGCGCGGCACATAGCGCACCCCCACGGCGAGCCGGAGCTCGTGCCGGTTCACGAGGAGCCCCCAGCCGCTCCCGGCCTCGCCCGCGACGAAGGGGAGGAGCTCACCGTGGTCGCCCGGCAGGGCCACGCCGAGCACGAGGCGCGCGCGGACGCTGGCGTCGGCGCTGTCGTCGGCCGGGAAGAGCCCCTCGACGACGGCGCGCGCGACCGGCTCGACGCCGTCGGCCGCGGCCCACCGGAGCGACGCCGCGAGACTCGGCGCGTGGGCGAGCCCCTCGTCGAGGGCGGTCGCGACCTCGATCGCCTCGGCGCGCGCCCCGAAGAGCCGCGGCCAGGCGTTCGTGAAGACCCGCTCGGAGAGGCGCAGCGACAGCGTCCAGGCGTCGGAGAGCGGCGCGCGGAGTGCGACGTCGAAGCCGAGCCAGAGGCCGCCGCCGCCGAAGGGGATGTCGCCCGGACGCGGGGTCAGCGAGACGCGGTCGGACTCGGCCGCCACGAGCTCGCGCGCCCGCTCCACGCCGAGCTCGAGGCCGAGCTCCAGCGTCGCGGCGCGGCGCGCCCCGACGGGCGCGGCGCCGAAGGGGTCGTCGACCGAGAGCGCGACCCCGAGCGCGCCGACCACGCGGGCGAGCTGGTCGGGGAAGACGCCGCTCTCGTCGGCGTCCTCGAGGGCGACGAGGCCGGAGAGCCAGACGTGGACGCCCACCGGGCCCCGCCCCTCGGCGATGCCGAGGGTCTGCCCGAGCGAGAGCTGCGCGCGCGGGGCGTAGGCGAGCTCGAGCGCGGGCGCGTCACGCGAGGCCGTGTCCTCGAGCGGCACGCGCCGCGTGACGCCCGGGAGCCAGCGCCAGTCGGCGGCGGACGCCGGCGTCGCGGCCGCGACGGCGGCGAGCAGCGCGAGCGCCGCGGCGAGCGCCCTCATCGCGCCCACACGCGCCCGAAGCGCGGCCGGTAGTAGACGCCGTCGAGGCTCGCCGGCAGGTCGTCGAGACCGCTCGGGACCCAGGTCACGACGAGCCCGCCGCCCGGCCCCGGGTCGAGCTCGGGGTGCGCCTTCCCGGCGTAGACGAAGGCGCCGTCGCGCGTCGCCTCGGGCGGCCGGAAGACGACGACCGGGTCGCTCCAGGGCCCCTCGAGCGCGGGCGCTGTGCGCCACACGAGCGGGGCCGCGCCGAAGCCGCCGCTCGCGACCCAGACCCAGAGCCCGAGCCCGGCGTCGAAGGACACCGAGAACTCCGGGGCGCCGGGCGAGAAGAGCTCGCTCGGGGCGCAGCCCTCGGCCCAGCGCGCGCCGCAGCGCAGCTCGGGGTGGGAGAGGTCGCCGCGGGCCGCGTCGGCGACCGCGAAGCGCGCGAGGACCACGGCGTGGGCGTCGCCGCGCGTCCCGAAGGCGACGAGGTGGCCGGCGCCGTCGAGGGCGACCGCCTCGCCGAGGACCGCGCCGGCGCCGCCGTCGTCGGGGAGCGTGGCCGGGCGCACGCGCCAGGCGCTGGGCTCGTCGTCCGGGTTCTCGACGACGCGCGCGTCCCAGCCGGTCGCGACGAAGCTCCACGGCCCGGGGTCGCCCTCGTTCACGAGGCGCTCGAAGAAGAGCACGACCACGTCGCCGACGCGCGCGCCGTGCGCCGGCCAGAGCCAGACGCCCGCGGCGGGCTCGGGGAAGAAGGAGCCGAGGTCGTCGTCGCCTGGCCCGTGCTGCCAGTAGTGGCGCATGAAGGCCGTGACCGGGTCGCGCCCGGTCTGGAGGGCGACGCTGTTGCGGAGGAAGGCGCTGTTCTCGTGCGGGTGGGCGTGGTCGCGCGCGACCAGCGTGTCGCCGAAGAGCCAGAGGACGCGGTCGCCGCCGAGGTCGACGGTGTACGCCCCGTCGGCGCCGAGGAAGCGCGCGTCGCGGGCGAAGAGGGCGTCCGCCGCGGGCCACGCGGCGCCGATGCCCGCGGGGGCGGGGTCGGCGCAGGCGGCGAGGACCGGGAGCGCCATGAGGAGGAGGATGAGTATTCGCGCCGTCATCGCCGCGACACGCATAGCATGGTGGCGATGCGGCGGCCACGGAGGGCCCTTCAGACTTTTCGCTTCGCGGGTAGCGGTCTTCACTTGCTTGGGGCTACCATGCGGCGCATGGCGGAGCTCCCTGACGTCGAATCCCTCATCCTCGAGCGCGACTTCTTCCAGCACCTCGTGGAGCTCGGGCAGCACGACACGCCAGGGCCCTTCCTCGAGGAGGCGCTCGACCTGGTCATGCGCCTCGCGGACGCCGAGAAGGGCTACATCGAGATGGGCGGCGGCGGCGCGGACCCGCGCCAGACCCCGTTCTACGCGGCGCGCTCCGTCAGCGAGGCCGAGCTCGCCGTCATCCGCTCGACGCTCTCGGGCACCATCATGCAGGAGGCCCTCGGGAGCGGGCAGACCGTGCAGACCCACTCCGCCGTCACGGACGACCGCTTCAGCGCGCTCGAGTCGGTGCGCCGGAACGCCATCGAGGCGGTCGTGTGCGCGCCCATCATGCTCGGCCAGGCCCCCATCGGCGTCATCTACCTGCAGAGCCACCAGCCGGCGCGCCGCTTCGCGCCGCGCGCGAAGCGCTTCGCCGAGCTCCTGGGGCAGAACGTGGCGCCCATCGCGAGCCGCCTCATGCGCTCGGCGGACGAGCGCTCCGCCGACCCGACGCTCGCCTGGCGCGCCAAGCTCGTCGCCTCGGAGGCGCTGGTCGGGCGCAGCGCGGGCCTCGCGCAGGCGCTGCGGCTGGCGGCCTACGCGGCGCCGCTCCAGATCCAGGTCCTCATCACGGGCGCGTCGGGGACCGGCAAGACCGAGCTCGCGCGGGTCATCGCGATGAGCGGGCCGCGCGCGACGAAGCCCTACATCGTCGTGAACTGCGCGAACATCCCGGAGAACCTGCTCGAGAGCGAGCTCTTCGGGGCGATGCCGGGGGCCCACTCGACCGCGGCGACGCGGGTCATCGGGAAGATCGCCGCCGCGGAGGGCGGGACGCTCTGCCTCGACGAGGTCAGCGAGCTCTCGCCGAGCGCGCAGGCCAAGCTCCTCACCTTCATCCAGAACAAGACCTACTTCCCGCTCGGCGGCGTGAAGCCCATGTCCGCCGACGTCCGCATCATCGCCGCCACGAACACCGATCTCCAGCAAGCCGTGGCCTCGGGCGCCTTCCGGGAGGACCTCTTCTACCGGCTGAACGTCATGCAGATCGACATCCCGCCGCTCGACGAGCGCGCCGCCGACATCGGCCCCGTGGCTCACAAGCTCTGCGAGCGTGCGTGCGACGGCATGAGCCTGCCGCGCATCCCCTTGTCCCCCGCGAGCGTGCGCGCGCTCGAGCTGCGCCGCTGGCCGGGGAACGTCCGCGAGCTCGAGAACTGCCTCGTCCGCGCCGTCGTGTACGCGAACGGCGAGCTCGCGGCCAGCGTCGAGCCGACCCACCTCTTCCCGGACGAGGCGCCGTCCGAGGACCCCGAGGACTTCCACGCCGCCGTCGCGTCGTTCCAGCGGAAGCTCGTGCAGGAGGGGCTCGACGCCTGCGACTGGAACGTCACCGAGACGGCCACGCACCTCGGCCTGTCGCGCTCGCACCTGTACAACCTCATCCGGTCCCTCGGGCTCCAGCGCCCGGACTGACGGTCAGGCCCGCCCGCGTCCAGGATCCTGGACGACGGCGGCGAGGCCGATCCGGCATCCTGGACGGCGGAGGCGATCGGCGCGGCCAGAAGTCCCGAGAACTGCGCCGAGTCGCTCGGGCGGCTCGACCGGAACGGAACTTGCTCCGCTCGCCGGGACTCTCTCCCCCCTCTCCTCCGACCCTCGAGGCGGCCCGACGGGCCATCGACGCTGGAGCTCCCGACCCCGATGAGCCCTCCGCCCGTGAGCCTCGTGATCCCCCCGGCCCTCGCCGCGGAGGCGGGCCGGTTCACCCCGGAGCCCCTCACCGCCGCCACCCTCGCGCGGCGGCGCGCGGCGCTCGAGGAGCACGTCCGCGTCGCCGGGCTCGGCGAGATGGACGTCACCCTCCTCCCCGCGCTCGGCGGGATCATCGCGCGCGGCCCGGTCGCGCGCTACGACGACGGCTGCGCGGCCTTCGAAGACTACCGCGTCCCCCCGCGGGACGTGTCCTTCCCGTCGCCTCCCCAGACGGTGCGCCTCGGCCCCGGCTGGCACCTCGAGGCCGCCGGCCTCGACCTCCCGCGCGGCGGCGCGGGCGGGCACGAGGGCGCGCTGTCCGACGACGTCGTCGTCGGCATCATCGACTCGGGCGTCCGCCCGGAGGAGGCCGAGCTCGCGCACCTCGCGGCGGGCGGGCGCCTCCACTTCGCGTCCTTCGAGCCGTCCGGCCGGCGCGGCTCGGACGCGCCGCGCGACATCGCGCGCGGTCACGGCACCACGAGCGTCGCGCTGGTCGCGGGGGCCACGATCGGGGTCGAGCCGCGCGCCCACGTCGCCATGGCGCTCGCCGAGCGAGACCGGGACGAGCCCGGCTCGGCGGAGCGCGGCTGGTCGGGCCTCGCGGCCATCTGGGCGGCCTACGACTGGCTGCTCTCCGCGGAGCACGCCCCCGGAAAGCGCGGCGTGGACGTGATCTGCGTGAACCTCGAGTCACACTCGCGCGCGGCGGCCCGCTTCCTCGACCTGCCGATCCGCTGGGCGCGGCGCGCGCTCGGCGTGCTCACGGTCGTCCCCGCCGGCAACCGCGGGCTCTCGGACCTGGCGAGCTACGACGAGGCGCTCGCCGTGGGCGCCCACGGCTGGGACGGCCGCGCCATCCCGCCGAGCGGCTACGGCACGTCGTTCCTCGGCGCCCCGAAGCCCGAGCTCCTCGCGCCGGGCTTCCGGGTGGCAGGCTTCAAGGAGGTCGCGGGGCGCCTCGTCTCGGGGACGTCCTGCGCGGCGCCGCTCGTGGCGGGCTCCGCCGCCTGGCTGATGCGGCGGCGGCCGGAGCTGCGCGGCGCCCCGGACCGGCTCTCGGCGGCGCTCTGGACGCTCTGCGACAGCGAGCGCGTCGCAGACGAGTCGGAGCACACACGCAGCGCGTGGGGGCGGCTGAGGCTCAGCCGCCTGGCGATGGACGCAGACGGGACCCTCCCGGGCGGGAGGAAAGGGGTTGGCCATGGTCTACGGGCCGTTCAAGGTGGGAGCGTATGAGGTCAGGCAGGACGACGGCACGAACTTCGTGCGCGTAGGCTACGGCCACTTCGACGGCACGCCGGCCGTGTCCGAGCGGTGGTGGCTCTACAAGACGAGCCCGGTCTACACGGCGCCGGGGGTGTCGGAGCCGGGGCTGGTCACGCGGTTCATCCCGATCGGGAACTGGAGCCTGTCGACCTGGCTGTCGAAGGCGACGACGTCGCACCCGATCACGGGCGGCAGCCACACGGACGGCCACCCGGAGTCGCCGGGGCTCATGCACGACGGCGACACCGCGCGCGACTACGTGAAGGGCGAGCGCGACGTCCTCGCGACGTTCCCGGGCACCGTCGCGAAGGTGCGGCAGAAGATCCCGGGCTTCCCGAAGCCGGACAGCTGCTCAGGCACGATCTGGTCGCAGTACGACCCGGGTCTACTGCGCATCCGCCCGATCGGCTCCACGACGCTGACCCTCGGCTTCGTCTTCGTCGAGCTCGTGACCCCGAAGACGAGCGGCATCACGGAGACCGTCGAGTACTGGCTCCTCTTCGACGACGACGACTTCTGGGAGCGGACCGAGGGCTCCTTCGAGGTGGTGCAGATCGAGGACGAACCCGGCTCCGAGGAGACGAGCTTCAACCAGACCATCTATGACATCTTCGACGCGGAGTGGGCGGACGGGGTATCGAGCCTCACCATCTCGGCGATCCGGACCTACTCCTGCACCGAGGTCGACCCGATGTAGGTGGTTCGGTTCATGCGCCGACGATCTGGAGCGCCTCCTCGAGCGACATGACGTCGAGGCGCCGAGCGCGCCGCTCCCTCTGGATATGCGTCTCGAGCTTGCGAGCCGCCGCGAGGACGGAGGGCTCAGAGCGCCCGCGCGCCAGCGTCAGGAGCGCGAGGGTCTGCAAAGCGATCTCGGGCACCTCGCACACCTCGGCCTCGCCGAGTAGGTGCGTGAGTTCCACATCGTCGTCGGAGCACCCTCCGCGGCCGCTCGAACCAGCGCGAACGCGAAGCCCAAGGGCGGGTGGCGCACGTTGGCGTGGCTGAGTCGCTTGACGGCGCCCTCCGCAGCCTGCGTCGCGACGCGGTGAGTTGCGTGTTGCGCCAGGCGATCACGGCCTCGTGGAGCCAGACGATGCCCGCGATCGCGGGGCGACCGACGTGATCGCTGGCCTCGGCGAGCGCGAGGTCGGGGCTCAGGCGGTCGCCGCGGCGGTACCGCGCCATGCGCACGAGCCATGTGGCGCGCGCGCCTCCAACGCGGGGTGGCGGATCTCAGCCGCTTTGTCCCGCGCCCTCTCCGCCAGCGCCTCGGCGCGCGGTCGAGCTCGCCGAGCTCAAGAGCGCCGAGCTCGCGTCGATGCGCGCGCGCCGAGCGCAGCTACGCGGTCGAGGTGGCCGCTCTCGGCCGCGCGCTCGCACCCCCTCGAGCGCGCCGCGGTAGTCGCCCGCGCGGTAGGCCAGCGTCCAGCGCCACACGGCGACCAACGCGGCTGCGCGCTCGGCGCCGGTCGCTGGCGGCCCACGCCTCCGCATCGGCGAGGACCGCGTCGGCTAGCTCGACGGGCGCGCGTTGCTGGCGCGGATCCGATAGAGGAGGCGCCACCGCTCGAGCTCGGGATCGTCGAAGGCGCGAGCCGCCCGAGCGCCTCGATGTGCGCGACGCCGGGCGTGACGCACACGTTGCGACATTCGCGCGCGAGGACCTCCAGGCGCCGGACGTGGGGATCCTCCGAGGCGACCCCGATCTGATAAAGCGCCTCGTCGAGCCCCCGCGCGCTCCCACCAGCGCACGCGAGTCGGACGAGGACCGAGAGCAGATCCCGCTCCGCGTCGGTGGCGCCATCCGCCCGCGCCGCGACCAGCCCAGCGTCGGCCGCCACGAGCGCGAGCCCGAGCCGCCCCACACCAATCTCCTGCGCCGCGATGACGGCGGCCTCGCGGCCGGCGTCGCCGAGCCGCCCCGCCGCCACGAGGTGCGAGACGCGCGCCTTCGCGCCCGGCTCGAGGCGGTCGGCGACGAGCCCGTGGGTGTTCTGGCGCTTCGTCGACGACCACGTCTGGGCGAGGCCGAACCCCGAGGCGATCCGCGGGAGGCCGCGCGCGTCGCGCACGATGGCGCCGGAGGACGCGAGGTCGTCGAGCAGGGCCTCCACCTCCCACACCGGCCGCTGGAGCCCCTCGGCGACGAGCTGGAGATCGACGTTCTCCCCCGCGACCGCGAGCCACTCCATGACCTCGAGCGCCTCGGTGCGGCGCGTCCACGACGGGCCGACCCCGTCGCCCTCGGGGCGCGCGCGCCAGTCCCGCCACCGGGGCGCCGGGCTCACGTCGCCGACGAGGCGATCGAGAGACTGTCGCGTCACGACGAGCCGCCGGTCCTCGTCCCAGTTGGCGTGCCCCGCGAGCACCCAGGCGCTCGCCTCGTGCGCGATCGAGGCCGGGTGCCCGTGCGTGCGCTCCCAGAGGAGCCGCGCGCCGTCCTCGCGGTAGTGCATCAGCAGATCCGGCCCCCGGAAGAGATCGCGCAGGTCGCTCTCGGTGAGCCGCCTCGCGGCCACCACGGTGCGCCCGAGCTCCTCGATCGGGCTCAGGATGGGCCCCGCCTCGCGCAGCGTGACGAGGACCTCGCGTGACCACTCGTCGAGGTGCTGGACGCGGCGGATCGCGACGACCCCCTCCATCAGCCGGGCGCGCAGCCCCGCGACCACCGCGGCGCGCGCCTCGTCGAGCGAGGTGTGCGTGGCCGCCCCGAGCCCGACCACCTCGGCGACGCTCGCGAACGGCCGCGCCCCCGGCGCGAGCCACGTGACCCCGATGCCGCGGCGCGCGAGGTCGGCGGCGATCTCCTCGATGAGCCGCGCCCGCCCCGTCCCAGGCGGCCCCGACACGGCCACGCTCGTGCCGTCGGCGAGCGCGACGACCGCGTCCTCGACGGGCTCGCGGGAGCCGAGCCAGCGGAGCACCCCGCCGAGCGGCAGCTCCCCCTCCTCGACCAGCATCGCGATCACGGCGCGCGCGCTCTCGGGGCGGTCCTTCGGCGCGATCGCGAGGAGCCGCATGACGACGTCGGCGACGCGCTTCGGCACCTCGGGCGCGCGCTCCGAGAGCGGCGGCGCCGGCTTCGTCTCGCGTCCGTAGATGAGCTCCGTGATCGTCCCGCCGACGTGGGGCAACGTCCCCGTCAGCGCCTCGTAGATGATGAGCCCGACGCCGTAGAGGTCGGCGCGGTAGTCCGGCGGGCTCTCGTCGGACGACTGCTCCGGTGTGAAGTACTGCGGCGTGCCGACCCAGCTCCCTGGCTCGTCGAGGGTCGCCCCCATCGACGGGCCGTCCGACACGCCGAAGTCGATGAGCACCGGCCGCCCGCTCGCCGTGACGAGGATGTTCGCGGGCTTCAGGTCCCGGTGCATGATGCCGACCTCGTGGACCCGCGCGAGCGTCGAGAGCAGCATCATGGCGCTGTCGCGGATGTCCGCCCACGCGCACGGGGTCGGGATCCCGGGGAACGGCTCGCCGGTGACGAGGTCCATGACGAGGTGGTAGCGCCCGTCGTGGACGCCGTCGTCGCGGAGCTTGACGACGCCTGGGTCGTCGAGGAGGCGCAGCGCCGCCACCTCGCGCCGGATCCGCGTGAGCTCCTCGTCGCCCGCGAAGTCGATGAGCTTGATCGCGACGATCTCGTGGGCGAGCTCGTCCCACGCCGCGTACACCTCGCCGAACGCGCCGGATCCGAGGCGTTCGCGCAGCGTGTAGCGCCCTCCGATCGGTTCGCCCACCTCACGCTCCCGTGGCTCTGGAGGGCTGGACGATAGCACAGCCGAGTCGGCGCGCTACCCGGCCAACCCCGCGGCGCTGCGCGGAACGCGCGTTACGGGGCCGCCGTCGCCGCCGCGTGCTGCTGCGTCGGCGGCTCCGCGAGGAGCTGCCCGTGGACCCAGACGAGCGCCTCGAGCAGCGAGAGCTCGCCGCTCTCGGCCAACGACGACGGCGCGCGCTGCGTCTTCGCCAGGTCCGCCCCCTTCTGCCACACGAGGAACGGGACGAGCCCGATGCCGTCGTGCTCGAGCTGCGCGTAGCCGACCTCGGGGTACTCGACCTTCGAGGTGTGGTCGCCGTAGAGCACGACGAGCGTCCCGTCCGGGAGCGCGTCCACGAAGCGCCCGATGCCCTCGTCCACGTAGTGGCTCACGTCGAGGTAGTTCTCGGCGAGCGCGTGCGACCCCGGGAAGAACGTGTTCGCCTGCTCCGGCACGTGGTGGAAGGGGATGTGGCAGGTCGCCGTGATGACGATGGCGAACTGCCGCCCCGGCCCCTGGAGGTGCGCGGCGGCGAAGTCCAGCACGGCGTCGTCGAGCACCGACCAGCCCATCGACGGGACCCCCGCGTGCTCGAGCTCCTCGCGGAAGAAGAGCTCGTCGAAGCCCATGCCCGTGAAGCCGACGCGGCGGTTGAAGAACTCGCCCGACACGCCGTGGAAGGCCGACGTGCGGTAGCCGCGCGCCTGCAGGTCGTCGATGATCGAGTCCTTGAACGGGTAGTCGGCGATCTTGTACGTCGGCACGTCGATCGACGGCCACCGCCCCATGAGCGCCTTGAAGTCGGAGTCGCTCGACCCCGTGATCTTGTTCGACGCGACCCGGTAGCGCCGCGACTGCGCGGCGATCCGCTCCATCTCGGGCACCACGGGCTTCCCGTCGAGGCGGAAGCCCATGAGCGCCTCGTCGAAGCTCTCGATCTGCAGGAAGACCACGCGCTCGGCGCGCGGGAGCGGCGCCTCCACCGCGGCGAGCCTGTTCTGCACGGGCTCCTCGGCCCGGTCGAGCGCGCGCTCCTTCAAGACGTCGTTCTGGAAGAGCAGCACCTCGGCGACCCAGGTCGGCGCGTAGCCGTAGACCTGCGCGATGCCGGCGGTCGTCTCCCACGTGCGGAGCTTCTCCATCGGCTTGTAGGTCAGGTTCAGGAGCGCGATGAGCCCGAGGTAGAGCGCGATGCAGCCCCCGCCCCAGGCGAGGTGCCGGCGCGTGCGGCTCCGCCAGCGCCAGCCCGCGCGGTGGACGAGCCAGCACTTCGCGGCGAACGCGACCACAAGCAGCAGGTGCCCCGCCGAGAGCACGGCGAACGCGGCGTCGACGACCGAGAGCCCCTCACCGCTCGCCGCCGAGATGATGCGCCCCGACAGCGGCCGCTCGAAGTAGGCGAAGTAGGCGAGCACCGAGAACGCGTAGACGAGCGTCGTCGCGAAGAAGACCGGCAGCGCCTTCCGCGGCAGCAGCATCACGAGCGCGCCGACCATGAGCCCGTCGAGGACGAGCCGCAGCACGCGATCGAGGACGAGGTCGACTACCGATTGCGAGTGCGTCGCCGTGAGTGTCAGCTCCTGGATCAGGAAGAGCTCGATCACCATGAGCAGCACGAGCGCAGCGAGCCATCGGTAGCGGCGCGATTGGACTCGGGACACGTCGGAGACGAGCGTGAGCGTTGGTGCCATGACAGCGGTATCGCCGTCGTCGTCGAGCTCACGGAGTTGGGGCGAGAGTGACATGGACTCCATCGGCAGGAGATAGCGGGACGCGAGTGACGCGCCGTCTGTGAGAAGTCGCCAACGAGCACGGCAAACGGAGCCGGCGGAGGACTACGGCGACCGGCCCGAACGCAGGGGGAGAGCACTGGGCGTAGCCTTGTGGCCCTTCATCCTCGCCGCACTGTCTCTGCATTCGGCGTGCCAAGGCAACGCCGATCTCAGTCATTGAAACCCCGCCGCTGGTGTGGCGCTGGCACACCACCTGCAAAACCACGCCTGAGCGCGCCTATCAACGGGTGCGGCCCCGGAGCAATTGCTTGTCCGCCTGTGCCCGCGTGTGGCAAGGAAGTCCGCGCCCGAGCCGTCGCGGCCTGTATGGAATCATGTCGCCTCGTGTTGGTCAGGTGGGATCCATGTCCGAAGAACCTCTCGTCAGCTGTCTCATGGTCACACGAAACCGGTCGCGGCTCGCCGAGCGGGCACTGCGCTGCTTCGCTGCCCAGACCTGGAAGAACCGCGAGTTGGTCATCATCGACGATGGGGATGAGGACTACGAGCCAGTCATCGCGCCATATCGCGGTAACGTCGTCGTCCACTATCATCGCTTCGAGAAGGACTCGGAGCGCCGCCTCGGCGCGGCACGCAACCTCTCGCTCGACCACGCGAACGGGGACTTCCTGATGCAGTGGGACGATGACGAGTGGTACCACCCGGAGCGCATCGCCGCGCAGATGGGCTATCTCGCCGAACATAGGCTCGACGGGGTCGTCCTGCGGGAGACCCTGATGCACATGGATCTGCCGTTCTACGTCGACAACCCCATCAAGACCCACCTGCGGCGCGGCACGCCTGGCACGATCGTCCATCGCCGGTCTGTCGTCCGCTACCCCAACACGCCGCGTTCGGAGGACTCGGTCTACCTCGATGATCTCCGCAAGGAGATGCGAATCGGCATGATCGAGGGGGAGCCTCACAGCCATCTGTTCATCCGCTGCTTCCACGGCAGCAACACCTGGGAGGTCTCCCACTTCACCGAGCGGCTCTCGCACCGTCTCGCCGACAAGTGGGAGTACTTCAAAGCGAAGTTTCTTCGGCGCGACCTCCTCAGCCACCGCGCGTTCCAGCTCACCGACCTCGAGCGGCGCGCAGCCAACGAGTTCATCGCGATGAGCCGCGAGATGGGGCTGCTCTCGGCATGAGCGCCGCGCCGGCGCCGCCCCCGTCGACTATGCCGAAGCCCGAGTCCGCCATCGCCAGATCATTCGACCTGAACGGCCGAACGCTCGCGATCGCCCTCGCTCAGGGGGTCGTGAAGCTCCCTCAGATCGCGATCGCCGTCGTCCTGGTGCGCCTCCTGACCGAGGCCCAGTGGAACACCCTCTCGTTCGCGCTGACCGTGTACCTCACGGGTGTGGGCCTCGGTGGCCTCAACATCAACCAATCGGTCTACTTCTTCTATGGCCGGGTACCGCGGGAGGAGCGGCGTGGACTGGTCCTGCAGACCACCGCGCTGCTCGCGAGCACGGCTGCGATCGCAGCGCTCATCATCCTGTCGCTCGGCGCGTGGCTCGGCGATGGTGCGCTCGCAATTGAACCGCTCCTGCCGATGATCGCTCTCGTCGTCCTGCTGGAGGTCCCGACCTCAGCGGCCCAAGAGCTCCTCCTCGCCTCCGAAAGTCCGCGCTTGTCCGCAGGCTTCACCGCGGTGAGCGCCGTCTTGCAGGGCGTGGCGCTGATCCTCCCGATCGCGCTCGGGCGTGGACTCGACGAGGTCTTGAGGTGGCTCGTCGTCTACACCCTCTGCCGACTGGTCGTGTATGTCGTGCTGATGCTCCGCGCCACTCCCCCCGGGCCAATCCGCTTCCCCACGGCGATTGGTGCCCGGATGCGCGACCAGATCGTCTACACGCTCCCACTCGCCCTCGCGATGGCGAGCGGAATGCTCAACAAGATGCTCGACAAGTGGCTCGTCGCCGCCTTCGATCCCGTCCACTTCGGTGCCTACTACCTCTCCGCGCAGGAAGTCCCCCTCATCC
This sequence comes from Deltaproteobacteria bacterium, assembly GCA_020632715.1. Classification (GTDB taxonomy): domain Bacteria; phylum Myxococcota_A; class UBA9042; order PHBI01; family PHBI01; genus JACKFA01. Next base: position 891,478 of record JACKFA010000004.1, on the reverse strand, counting down.
CGCTCCTGCCCTTCGCGATGGGCGCTGTGGTCGCCACCCGCTACGTCTGGGCCTTCAAGCGCGGGCGAACGCCGCTCGCGCTCGCCTATTGGCGAGCCGCCGTCTCACGCGTCGCCGTCGTCATCGTGCCGTCGACCGCCGCGGTCATCATTTGCGCACCGGAGCTCTTCCCGCTCGCCTTCACCGAGGCCAACGCGGTCGCGGTGCTCCCGTTCCAGATCTATGGCGTGATCCTCTTCCACCGAGTCGCGGAGTACGGAATCGTCCTCCGAGCCGCTGGCGACACTCGCTCCTTGTGGCTCGCGAGCCTCACGCTCCTCGGCTCGAACGTCTTGGTCTCGCTGCCACTCGTCGCGACCCTCGGGATGGTCGGGGCCGCGCTCGGCACGCTCATCGCGAACGCCGTCGCCTGGATCTACATCCTGCGGCGCATTGCACGCGTGATGGAGACGCCGCTACGGGTCGTGTTTCCCTGGCGTCACTATGGCGCGCTCCTAGCGCTCGCCACCGTGGTCGGCGGCGTCACGTGGGCCGGCGTGTCCGTTCTCGACCTCGACGCCGGCACCGCGCTCGCCACGAAGGCGACGGGCTTCACCGTCCTGTACTGGTTGGCGAGCCGCGCGCTCGGCGTCACCCGTCACCTCCCCCCGATCCCGGACGACGATCCGGACTTCCTCGGCGAGGTGATGTGAAGCGCCAAGACACCATCACCTGACGGCCTGTCGGGGTCGCCGGGATGGAGCACGGCCACACCACCTCATCGCCACCGGTGGAGCACGCGTACTCCAGGGGCTGCTCACCGTCTGTACGCCGGCCGCCCCGCCGTGGTAGTGAACGCCCTTCGCGCACTCGTGGAGGTGCCTCCGTGCGACGTCCCCCCCGCTCCCTCTCGATCCTCGCCGCCGCGGCGGCCCTCCTCGCGACCGCCTGCGGCGACGACGGCGGCGGCGACATCGTCGCCGACACCGACGCCACCGTCGCGACCGACACCGTGAGCCCCGGCGATACCGGCGGCGACGCGACCGGCGGCGACACCGAGGGCGGCGACACGGTCACGCCGGCCACCGAGGGCCCGTGCGACCCCATCGACCCGTCGCAGTGCCTCCTCCCATACCCGTCGAACGTGTACCTCGTGCCCGACACGGCGCGCACGACGGGCGTCACGCTCGATTTCGGCGACGCGCTCCCGACGAACGTCGACGGCAAGCGCATGGAGAGCGCGGCGTACCGCCGGATGGACGGCTACGGCGTCGGGACGCCCGTGCTCGTGGGCTTCCCGAACGTCGACCTCGACGGGCTCGCGACCGAGTTCCACACGGACCCGTCGCTCGCGGAGGACGCGAAGATCCTCTGGTACGAGGAGCAGCCGGACGGCTCGCTCGAGCGCTTCCCGTACTTCGTCGACAAGGACGTCTCGGACTCCGACCCCGCCACGCGCGTCCTCATCGTGCGCCCGGGGGCCCTCATGAAGGAGGCGACGCGCTACATCGTGGCCTTCCGCGGCATGAAGGACACGGCGGGCACGACCTACGCGCCGTCCGCGGCGTTCGCGGCGCTCGTCGACGGCTCGGCGGCGACGGGGAGCGACGCGGCGCTCGCGGTGCGGCAGCCGCGCTTCGACGCGGTCTTCGCGGACCTCGCGGGCGAGGGCGTCGACAAGAGCACGCTCCAGCTCGCGTGGGACTTCACGACGGCGAGCTGCGACGCGCTGCACGGGCCGATGCAGCACATGATCGCCGACGCCTTCGCGACGACGGGCGACGACGGCCCCGAGCTCCACGTCGACGCGGTCGAGGAGATCGACGACGGCTCCGACTGGGGCCTCGAGATCCGCGGCACCTTCGACGTGCCGAGCTACATGCGGGAGGTCCCGATGACCTTCCAGGACGGCACGGTCTTCGTGTTCAACCTCGGCGCGGACGGGCTCCCGGCGCAGAACGGCACGGCGACGGCGCCGTTCTGGCTCCGGATCCCGAAGTCGGCCATCCCGGCGAGCGGCGAGACCGGCGTCGCCCACGGGATCGCGATGTACGGCCACGGCCAGAACGGCTCGGGCACGCAGGTGCGCGGCGGCTGGCTCGGGCGCATCGCGAACAACCACCAGTACGTCTTCTACTCGACCGACATGTGGGGCATGTCCGAGGACGACGTGCTCGGGCTCTTCGACGTGCTGCTCGACATGTCGGGCTTCCCGCGGCTCGCCGACCGCATGCACCAGGGGATCCTGAACCACGTCCTCCTCGCGCGGACGATGACGCGGCGCCTCGCGACGCTGCCGGAGATCACGTCGCGCGGGATCGTCCTCGACCCGGCGCGGAGCTACTACACGGGGATCTCCCAGGGCGGGATCTACGGCGCGACCGTGGTCGCCGCCTCGCCCGACCTCCAGCGCGGGCACCTCGGCGTGCCCGGCAACAACTACGGCTTCCTGCTGACGCGCTCGCGCAACTTCGACGTGTTCTTCCTCGGCATCGCCGCGGGCTACCCGGAGCGCTGGAAGCAGCTCGCGCTGCTCGCGACGATCATGCAGATCTGGGAGCAGACCGACCCCGTCTCCTACCTGCGCCACCTCCACGCCGACCCGTTCCCTGGGCAGGGGCCGAACGAGGTGCTGCTCGCGCCGGCGAAGGGCGACGTGCAGGTCGCGGTGACGTCGAACGAGTGGATCGCGCGCAGCGACATCGGGATCCCGATCATGACCCCCTACGACACCGTCCGCACCTCGCCGAGCGGCACGGAGACGGCGACGTACCCGCGCACGGGCTCGGGGATCGTGCTCTACGACTTCGGGAACCCGTGGCCCGACGAGAGCGTGAACCAGCCGCCGACGTCGGACTTCGCGGACCCGCACGAGCTCCCGCGCCGGAACGACCTCCACAACGCGCAGCTCATCCACTTCCTCGAGACCGGCGAGATCATCGACGTGTGCAGCGACGACGGCACGCCCGGCTGCACACCCAATTAGCGCGGAGGGGCGATGCACCCGCGAGACTTCGAGCAGATCTCCCACCCCGCCCTCGCCGCCGGCGACGCGGCGGGCGGCGTGCGGGTACGCTGGCTCGGCGTCGCGGGCTACGAGCTCGAGCACGCTGGCACGACCGTGCTCATCGACCCCTACCTCACCCGCGTGGGCCTCGGGCGCGTCGCCTTCGGGCGCGTCGCCACCGACACGGCCGCCGTCGACCGCGAGATCGCGCGCGCCGACGCCGTACTCGTCGGGCACAGCCACTTCGACCACGTCATGGACGTGCCCTACATCGCGCGGAAGACCGGCGCCGTCGTCTACGGCTCGCACAGCACGGCGCACCTCCTCCACGCCTCGGGGCTCCCGGCAACGCAGTTCCGCGCGCTCGATCACGCCCGCCCCACCACCTTCGAGGTCGGCCCCTTCACGATCCGCGCGGTGCCGAGCCTCCACAGCCCCTTCGGGCTCGGGCGCAAGGTCCCCTACGCCGGCGACATCCCCGACGGCTGCGAGTTCCCGACGCGCGTGAAGCACTTCCGCTGCGGCGACGTGTTCGCCTGGGACATCGAGGTCGCCGGGAAGCGCGTCTTCCACCTCGGCTCGGCGAACCTGGTCGACGATCTCATCGACGCGCGCGACGTCGACGCGCTCCTCCTCTGCATCGCCGTGCGCTACCCGACGCCCGACTTCGTGCCGCGCGCCCTCCGCGCCACGACCCCGCGCCTCGTCGTGCCGATGCACTACGACTGGTTCTTCCGCCCGCTCGACGCCGAACTCCGGCTCCTCCCGCGCACGCGCTTCGGGCGCTTCGTCGACGAGGTCGGCGCCTTCTCGCGCGAGCCAGCCGTGAAGACGCTCCCGCTCCGCGGCGAGATGCGCCTGGGCTGACCGGGCGCCAAACCGCGATGGCGCGAACGCGCGCGCGGGGGTACGGTCGCGCGCATGAAAACGCACGCCCTGCTCCTCGCGAGCGCCCTCGTCTTCGCGGCCTGCCACCGCACGGGCCCCCTCCACGCCGACGCGACCGAGGCCCCGGCGGGCGACGACGCCGCCGCGACCGCCGCCTCCGCCACCCCGGACGCCGGCGAGGCCACGCCGACCGCCGACGCCGAGATCGCCGCGGCGGGCGCCGCCGACGCCGAGGCCGCCGCCGCGACCGCGGACGCCGGGTCCGCCGCCCCCCCGAGCCCCGACGCGGCCGCGCCGCCGGAGACGACCGTGGACGCCACGAACCCGCCGAAGGTCTTCCCCTACGACGTGCAGAAGCACGTCCTCGACAACGGCCTGACCGTGTTCTTCGTGCCGATGCCCACGCACGGCCTCGTGTCGTACTGGTCCGTCGTGCGCACCGGCAGCCGCGACGAGGTCGAGGCCGGCGTCACCGGCTTCGCGCACTTCTTCGAGCACATGATGTTCCGCGGCAGCGAGAACTTCCCCGGGTCGGCCTACGACGAGCTCATCAACGGGCTCGGCGCCGACGCGAACGCCTACACGACCGACGACTACACGGCCTACCACCTGAGCTTCGTCAACGAGGATCTGCCGAAGGTCATCGAGGCCGAGGCCGACCGCTTCCAGCGCCTGAACTACGGCGAGGAGGCGTTCAAGACCGAGTCGGGCGCGGTCTACGGCGAGTTCCGGAAGGGGCGCACGAGCCCGTTCTCCGTGCTCTTCGAGAACCTGCAGAACACGGCGTTCGACGAGCACACCTACAAGCACACGACGATCGGCTTCGAGGCGGACGTGGAGCGCATGCCCACGCAGTTCGCCTACTCGAAGACCTTCTTCCAGCGCTTCTACCGCCCGGAGAACGTGGTGATCCTCGTCACCGGCGACTTCGACGCCGCCGCCACGCTCGAGACGATCGAGGCGCGCTACGGCGGCTGGGAGAAGGGCTACGAGGCGCCGAAGGTGCCGGTCGAGCCGGAGCAGACGGCGCCGCGGCGGCTCGACGTCGCGTTCGAGGGGCAGACGCTGCCGCTCCTCGCGGTGATGTTCAAGGGGCCGGCGTTCGACCCCACGGATCGCACGATGGTGGCGGGGTCGCTCATCGGCGAGCTCGCGTTCGGCGAGACGTCGCCGCTCTACCAGAAGCTCGTGCTCGACGAGCAGCGCGTGGAGGCGCTGTACGCGTCGTTCGACAGCTCGCGCGACCCGGGCCTCTGGGGCGTCATCGCGATGGTGAAGGATCCGGCGGACGTGCGCCGCGTCGAGAGCGAGATCCTCGCGACGGTGGCCGGCCTCCGCGACACGCCGGTCACGACCGAGCGCCTCGACGACGCGCGGGCGCGGGCGAAGTACGGCTACCTGTCGGGGCTCACGACGGCGGACGCGGTGGCGCAGGGGCTCGTGTCGGCGATCGCGCTGACGGGCGGCGTGGCCGCGGTCGACCAGGAGTTCGCGACGCTCGCGCAGGTGACGCCCGAGGACGTGAAGGCCGCGGCCGACGCATACCTGACGGTCGCGCGGAGCACGACGCTCACCCTCGCGCCGAAGGGGACGGCGCTCCCGGAGCCGCTGCCGGCCCCGGAGAAGGTGGAGGCGCCGCTGCCGATCCAGCCGCAGACGGTGCTCATGCCGGTCGACAAGGAGCCGGTGGTGTCGCTCGATCTGTGGTTCAAGGTCGGGAGCCAGGACGACCCGCCGGGGAAGGAGGGGCTCGCGGCGCTCACAGGGGCGCTCATCTCCGAGGGCGCGACGCGGCGCCGCAGCTACGCGGACATCCTCGCGGCGCTCTACCCGATGGCGGCGAGCTACAGCGCGGCGGTCGACCGCGAGATGACCGTGGTCCATGGGCGCGTGCACGCCGAGAAGGCCGACGACTTCAGGGTCCTCTTCGCCGAGGCGCTCACGATGCCGGCGTTCAACGAGGCGGACTTCAAGCGCCTCCGCGACGAGGCGAGCTCGTACATCAAGAACCGGCTGCGCTACTCGTCGGACGAGGAGCTCGGGAAGGCCGCGCTCTACCAGGCGATCTTCGCCGGCACGCCCTACGCGCACATCGAGGAGGGCACGGTCGAGTCGCTCGCGGCCATCACGCTCGACGACGTGCGGGCGTTCTGGAAGCGCTACTACACGCTCGAGAACGTGGTGGTCGGCGTGGGCGGCGGCTACCCGGACGGCTTCGTCGAGCGGCTCGAGGGGCTCCTGCAGGACCTGCCGCGCGGCGAGGCGCCCGGGCACCCGGAGTTCGAGACGCCGCCGTCGACGGGGCGGCACCTGACGCTCGTGGAGAAGCCGGGGCCGTCGACGGCCATCAGCTTCGGGCATCCGATCGACGTGCTCCGCGGGTCGCGCGAGTACTACGCGCTGCTACTCGCGACGTCGTGGCTCGGGGAGCATCGGAACAGCGTGAGCCACCTGTACAAAGTGATCCGCGAGGCCCGCGGCATGAACTACGGCGACTACGCCTACATCGAGGCGTTCCCGAACGGCGGGCGCCGGCAGACGCCGCCGACGGGGGTCGGGCGGCACCATCAGATCTTCGAGGTGTGGATCCGCCCGGTGCCCGAGGACCAGGCCGTGTTCGCGCTGCGCGCGGCGCTCCGCGAGGTCGAGCGCTTCGCGCAGGACGGGCTCACCGAGGAGCAGTTCGAGGGGCACCGGAAGTTCCTCGAGAAGTACGCGCTGCACCTCGCGGAGTCGACGAGCGAGCGGCTGGGCTACGCGGTGGACGACCGCTTCTACGGGCTCGAGGAGCCGGGGCACCTCGCGGAGCTGCAGAAGGTGCTGCCGACGCTCACGCTCGAGGAGGTGAACGCGGCGATCCGGAAGCACGTGCGCCCGCAGGACCTGACGCTCGCGATGGTGACGGCGCACCCGGCGCTCATCACGAAGCAGATCACGACCAACGCGGCGACGCCGATCACCTACCCCGAGGGCGTGGTGAAGCCGCAGGAGATCCTCGACGAGGACAAGCTCATCGAGTCGTGGCCGGTCGGCATCGCGAAGGAGGCCATCAAGGTGGTGCCGGTGGACGCGATGTTCCAGAAGCCCGGGAAGCCGGCGACGAAGTAGCGGCCTGCGTCATCGGGGCGCGGCCAGCCCGCGGGCCGCGCTCGCGCGTCGTGGTCTGGACGCTGGGTCCCCAGTCGCTCAGCCCTTGCCGGGCTTCCCCGGGTTCGGCGCGTCCGGCCCGTGCAGGAGGCGCCAGAGGGACACGTCGCGGTCGATGCTGACGCCGAAGCCGAAGCGCTCGTGGGTCTCGCTGTAGCCGACCCAGCGCACCTCGGCGGGGAGCGAGAACGGGGTGCCCCACATCTCGCCGTGGAGCGTGAGCCGCCGCCCGGGGATGAGCCGCTCGCACTCGTCGCGGGTCGCCGCGACGAAGGCGCCTGCGGGGCTGAAGTCCTGGATCTCGGTCGCGAGGCGCTCGGCCGGGTCGTCGTCGAAGGCGTACGACGCAGGCCACGCGACCATCGTGATGCGAACGCCCTCGCGCCGCTCGTCGTTCTTCGGGTCTGCCACGCTCACCCCTCCGGCCCGGATGACCGGGCGCCGACGCCTCGCGCTCACACGCCGGGCGGCGCGCCCTCCGAGAGACTGCTTCGTTCGAATGAACGAAGGACTTGAGCGCGTTCCCCGCCGCTCGCAACCGGAGCCGCCCGCCCCTCGGTCGGCGCGCCCTCGCTGGCCCCCTCCGCGGCGATGGGCGAGGCCGCCGCGGCCTCGTGAGCCGCCGCCTCGCGGCTCCGCATCACCTCGAGCACGAGCCGGAGCGTGATCGACCAATGGAGCGGGCGCTGAACGAGCACGCGCGCGCGGACCACGGCGAGCTCCTCGGCGCTCAGCGGCGCGAGTTGGGCGGGTTGCACATCCATGTGAACATTTGTTCAGACACGCCCGCCGACGTCAAGTCGGAAGACGCTCTCCCTCGCCCTCACCGCGCCGGGCGTGCGCCAGGAGCCAGGCCGCGAGCGGCGCGTGCACGAGCTCCGCCGCCTTCGGCCCGACGATCCCGCTCACGTGCCCGCCGGGCACGCGCAAGGTCGCCCGCACGTCGCTCGAGACCTGCGTGTTCAGCGCCTCGGCGGCTTCCCGAGGGCAGAGCGTGTCGCGATCGGCCGTGATCGTGAGCACCGGGCACGCGATCGCGCCGAGGCGCGCCCGCGGTCCGCCCCGCTTCGGCCCGAAGACGCCGCGCATGAGCGCGTTGTCCTGATAGAGCTCGCCGATCCAGGTGCGCAGCACCTCCGGCGGCACGCGCACCGCGTCGTTCGCCCACCGCTCGAGCGCGCGCCAGGTCGCGCGCGTCTCGGGATCCGGGTGCATCGCCGCGAGCACGAGGTCGCGCATCGGCAGCCACGGGTGCATCGCCGCGACCGTCCAGCGGAAGAACCAGCCCGGGAGCCCGCCCGCGTCCGCGATGAGGTCGGCGTTGCACCAGCGCTTGTCGACCAGGTGCGCGAAGACGCCGGCGTGCGCGAGGTCGATGGGCCCCGCCACGTTCACGAGCGCCGCGACCTCGTCCCCCGCGAGCGCCGCGTCCGTCGCCGCGAGCGTGCCGCCCTGGCTGTAGCCGACCGTCGCCACCCGCTCCGCGACCGCGATGTTCGCGACGGCGCCCCGCGCCCGCCGGAGCCGGTCCGCCGCGTCCCACCAGCCGAAGCCGGGGTCGCAGTCGAGGTCGCCCCAGTCGAGGCAGTAGACGTCGAGCCCCGCCGCGGTCAGGTGCCCGGCGACGCTGACCGGCGGCGCGAGATCGAAGATCTGCCAGCGCTGGAGCATGCTCGGGACGAGCAGCACCGGCGCCGCCCCGGACGCCGCCGCGGCGCCCCCGCCAGGCCGCCGGAAGCGCAGGAGCCGCGAGGCCCCCTCGGTCCACACCACGTGGCGCGGCGTCCCGGCGCGCGACGACGCGCGCGCTCCGGCCGACCACGGCCCCGACGCCGCGCGACGCGCCATGGCCACCCGGGGGCTCAACCGCGCCGCCCGGGCGACGACACCGCGTGCCCCGACGCGACCATCGCGGACGGCTCGCGCCGCGCGGCCCCGACGCCGCACCCGGCCGGCGCGCCGTGCTGCACCTGCGTATCGCCGCCCCTACTCGCCGTCGTCATGGCCGCTCTCCGGTCCGCGCGCGCCCTTATCCTACGCGCCCGAACAGGCTAGCGACCCGGTCGGAGGCGGTCAAGCGACATTTGCTGCATTTGCAGCAAGGCGCGCGGCCTACTCCCCGCGGTCGCCCGCGGTGCGCTCGATGAGGAGCCGCTTCAGCGCCTCGAGCTCCTCTCGGAGATCGGCCACCTCGGCGCTCGAGGCGGGCGCCGCGGCCGTCACGGCCGGCGGCTCGGGGACGCCGGCGTCGTCCTCGTCCTCGTCGAGGACGAACCGGGGCGACACGTAGGCCCCGTCAGGCTCGGCGACCCCCTCGGCCTCGTAGCCGGGCGGCGCCGGGAAGCCGGGGCCGTCGATGTCCCGCCCGCCCCCGCGCGACCACGCGCCGCGCGGCGGGGGCGGCGTGGCCCACGGCGCGGCCCCGCCGAGCCAGCGCGCGAACGCGTCGGTCGCGGCGAGGGGTACGCCCATGAAGGGGTTGTAGGCCGCGACGCGGTTGGCCCCCTTCTTCATACGCAGGTAGACGTCGAGCGCCCAGGTCACGTAGCGGCCGAAGAACTCGGTGAGCGCGTCGTCGCCGAGGCGCACGAGGCGGTAGAGGAGCGGCACGGGCAGCAGCTTCGCGGCGCCGCGCCCCTCGAGGATGATCTGCGCGAGGAAGAGCTGGGTGATGTCGTCGCCCGTGGGCGCGTCGACGAAGCGGATGTTGGAGCCCTTCGCGATCCGCTCGGCGATCTCGTCGAGCGTGACGTAGCGGCTCGTCTCCGTGTCGTAGAGGCGCCGGTTGCTGTACCGTTTGACGACCATGGCGCGGACCCTAGCGCATGTTGCGGTCGCGCACAATCCTACCGCACCCGCAGCAATCCGGCTTGACTTCCCCCCCGCCCTCTTCTAACTCCAGCGTCATGACCTCCGCACGCCGGCTGCTCGCGGCACTCGCGGTCGTCGCCGCGGGCCACGTCACGGCCTGCGGCAGCGACAGCGAGACGCCGTGCTCCGTCCCAGCGGACTGCGCGAGCGGGATCTGCCAGGCGGACGGCACCTGCGCCCCCCTCGCGGACACCGCCGACGCCCGGCCGGACGCGCTCTTCGACGACCTCGGCGTCCTCGACCCCGACACCGGCGGCGCGGACACGGCGACAGCCGCGGACACGGGCACCGCCTCGGACTCGGACACGGACACGGCCGCCGACACGGCCGCCGACACGGACACGGACACGGGCGGCAGCGTCGTCTGCGCCCCGAACGGCGACGGCGTCGTCGAGCGCCGCGAGATGCCGCTCGCGGCCGGGCTCCACGCCACCTACGCCATCGCGACCGACGTCGACTTCGACACCCACGCCGTCGTCGCCGCGAACGGCGCGAACACCTGGGACCTGTCCTCGTTCCCGGGCGATCAGCGAACCCTCGTCGAGGCGCTCGACCCGGCCGACTTCTGGTTCGGCGACAGCTTCGCCGACGCGACCTACGCCACCCGCCTCGCGACCGACAGCGACCTCCTCGGCGTCTTCCGCGTGGACGCCGACGGCCTCTGGCTCCTCGGCGTCGTCTCCCCCGCGGGCGGCTTCACCCGCACGGAGCTCAGCTACTCGCCGCCGGCCAAGCTCCTCGCGTTCCCGCTCTCGGTCGGCGCGCACTGGGAGTCCACGAGCACGGTGACCGGCGTCACGAGCGGCGTCGCCACCTTCGCGAGCGAGTCCTACACGGGCGACGTCGACGCGGCCGGCGTCGTCACGACCCCGTTCGCCGACTTCCCCGTCCTCCGCGCGATCGTCCAGCTCGACCGCCTCGTCGGCGCCGCGCTCTACTACGACGTGCAGCAGCTCTACGTCGCCGAGTGCTTCGGCACCGTCGCCTCCGTCCGCTCCGGGCCCTACGAGAGCGGCCCGGAGCTCGACGCGGCGGCCGAGATCCGGCGGCTCGCCCCGTGAGGCCGGCGCTCCTCGCGCTCTCCCTCGCGGCGACGCTCCTCGGCGCCGGCTGCGCCTCCTTCCACGCCGACCCGCCCCCCGGCGCCCCGGCGGACGCCACCTTCGCCGAGGTCGACGGCGTCGCGCTGCGCGTGCTCGACGCCGGCCCGAGGGACGCCCCCGCCGTCGTGCTCATCCACGGCTACGCGGCCTCCCTCGACACGTGGCTCGGGCTCGTGCCGGTGCTCGCCACGCGCTACCGCGTCATCGCGCTCGACCTCAAGGGCTTCGGCTGGAGCGGCCGCCCAGAGGGGGACTACTCGCCGCCCGCCGAGGCGCGCCTCGTGCTCGGGCTCATGGACCAGCTCGGCGTCGAGAAGGCCCGCGTCGTCGCGCACTCCTGGGGCAGCAGCGTCGCGCTCGCGCTCGCGCTCGCCGCGCCCGAGCGGGTCGAGCGGCTCGCGCTCTACGGGGCCTGGATCTACCACGAGGAGCTCCCGCCCTTCTTCCGCTGGGCGGGCACCGCGGGCGTCGGCGAGGCGCTCTTCACGGCCTTCTACGACGAGCGGCCCGACGAGCGCATGGCGCGCGCCTTCTACGACCCGGCCCTCATCAACGAGGCGTTCGTCGAGCGCTACGAGGCGAGCCTCGCCCGCCCCGGCACGACCGCCGCCGCGCTCGCCGCGGCCCGTGGGCAGGCGGCCCTCCTGGACATGGCGCCGCGCTACCGCACCGTCACGCAGCCGACCCTCCTCATGTGGGGCCGCGAGGACCGCGTCTCCCCCCTCGCCTTCGGGGAGCGCCTCGTGAAGGACCTGCCGCGCGCGCGGCTCGTCGTCTACCCGCGCTGCGGCCACTTCCCGATGGTCGAGGCGGCCGCGGCGTCGACGCGCGAGCTGCTCGCCTTCCTCGCGGAGGCCCCGTGAAGCCCGGCGCCGCCTCGCTCCTCGCCGCGCTGGCCCTCGCCGGCGCCGCCCTCGCCACGGTCCCCGCGCGGGCGACGGGCTTCGAGGAGCTCGGCGGCGAGCTCGGCGACCGGGTCGACCGCCACGTCCTCTGGAACGGCACCTTCCGGCTCCGGGGCGCGCTCTTCTCGAACCTCGACCTCGACCGCGGGCCGACGCCGTCCGGGCAGCTCCTCTTCCCGGTGCCGCTCTCCGATCCGAACGCGCAGACGCTCACCCACGCCGACATGCGCCTCCGGAGCGACCTCACCTTCGTCGCCCCGAACGGCGGGATCGCCGTGAAGCTGCGCCTCGACGTGCTCGACGGCGTCACCCTCGGCTCGGCCCCCGACGGGCCCCCGAGCGCGGCCACGGGCCAGTCGCCCGGGAGCGCCGCCATCGCCATCAAGCGCGCCTGGGCCGAGACGCTCACCCCCTTCGGCGTGCTCGCCGCGGGCCGCATGGGGAGCGGCTGGGGGCTCGGGATCCTCACGAACGGCGGCGACTGCTTCGACTGCGACTCGGGCGACGCCGCCGACCGCGTCGCCTTCGCGACGCCGCTACTCGGGCTCATCTGGGCCGTCGCGCTCGACTTCACGGCCATCGGCCCCACGACCGAGCGGCGCGGCGGCACGCACGCCGTCGACCTCGACCCCGCCGACGACGTCTGGACCTTCACCTTCGCCCTCCTCCGCTACCACGACGCGCGCGCCCACACGCGCCGGAAGGCGGCCGGAAAGCTCACGTTCGACGCCGGCGCCTACCTCTCGCACCGCTGGCAGGACAAGGACGTCCCCGCCGAGTACACGCCGGTCGCCGTCGACGTGCCGCTCACGCAGCGCCAGGTCGTGACGCGCGGCTTCACGGCGACCGCCGTCGACGCGTGGGTGCGGGTCACGCACCCGGACTTCGAGGTCGAGGCCGAGGGGGTCGTGCTCTTCGGCGGCTACGACCAGGCGACGCTCGTGCCGGGCGCGCTGCTGCGCGACGAGGTCACGGCCTCGCAGTGGGGCTTCGCGCTCGAGAGCCGCTTCGGCGACGGCGCGCGCGGGCTCTCCGGGGGGCTGAACGTGGGCGCCGCGAGCGGCGACCCGGCGTACGGCTTCGGCGTGCAGCAGCCGCTCGGCAGCAGCGCCCCGGCGCGCGGCGACCTCGACGGCCCGCAGGCGTCGCTCCCGGGCGACGCGCGCTTCGACAACCTGCGCTTCCACCCGGACTACCGGGTCGACCAGATCCTCTTCCGCGAGATCCTCGGTACCATCACCGACGCCGCGTACCTGCGCCCGCACGGGCGCGTCGTCGTCACCGACTTCCTCGCCGGAGAGCTCGTCATGGACCTCGCCCTCGTCGCGAGCATGGCCCTCGAGAAGACCTCCACGCCGGGTCAGGCGCAGGCGCTGGGCGTCGAGCTCGACCCGAGCGTCTCCTACCGCTCGGAGGACGGCTTCCGCGTCGACCTCGACTACGCCGTGCTCTTCCCGCTCGCCGGGCTCGACAACCCCGATCTCGGGCTCGGCGCGAAGCCCGCCCAGCTCTGGCGCCTCCGCCTCGGCTACCTCTTCTGACCCCGCCGCCACCACGATGAACCGCCCCCTCACCGCCCTCGCCCTCGCTCTCACCGCCGCGCTCGCCGCGGTCGTCGGCGCGTGCGGCGACAACCTCACCCACCCGACGGGCCCGACGCCCTACGAGAGCGACGCCGTGACGCCGCTCTCGTGCGTCCCGAACCTCGACGGCGAGATCGACGCCGACGAGCTCCTCCCGGCCACGGGGATCCCGGTGTCCTACCTCGTGAGCGCCGCCGGCACGACGCGCGCGGTCGACCTCACGGGCGCCGTCGACGCGGGCGGGAAGCGGGTGTGGGATTTCACACAGCCCGACACCGACCCGGTCGCGACGATCACGGCGCGGGCGGCGCGCGCGCAGTGGTACGGCGACCGCTTCCCGTCCGACGCCGTCGCGGTGCCGCTCGACGCCGCCGGGCGCATCGACGGCGTCTACCGGCACGACGCGGACCTCGGGACCTTCTCGATCCTCGGCATCGCCTCGCGCGACGAGGCGCCGCCCGAGGGCCAGACGCTCTGGACCTACGACGCCCCGGTCGTGCTCTACCGCTTCCCGCTCGGCGACGGCGACGCCTGGACCTCGGTCGGCGAGGTGCGCGACGGCGTCGTGCAGGGGCTCCCCTACGCGGGGCGGGACACCTACCAGATCGAGGTGTCGGGGGCCGGCGAGCTCGTCCTGCCCGACGTGACCTTCACCCAGGTCCTCCGCGTGCGCACCCACCTCACGGCGCAGCCCGCCGTGGGCGCCTCGCGCTCGCAGTGGCAGGTGTCGTTCCTGTTCGAGTGCTTCGGCGAGGTCGCCCGCGCGACGAGCCGCGACGGCGAGACCGCCGCCGACTTCACCACCGCGGCCGAGGTGCGCCGCTTCGGCCTGTGACGGAGGTTCCCCGATGAGCGACCGCAGCGCGCCGCCCGGCGGCGCAGAGCGCCGGACCGGCCCCCTCGAGGGGGTCTGGCAGCAGTGGAAGAAGGGGTTCGACCGCTGGGAGGCGTCGACCGCGAAGGTGCTCGACGTCGTCGTACGGAGCCCGGCCTTCCTCGAGCCCGCGGGCGCCATGCTGAGCAGCTGGATGCGGGCGAAGAAGCAGGCGGACGCGGCGTGGGCGCGCTGGTGGTCGACCTTCGGCCTCCCGACGCGGCGCGAGCAGGAGCGCCTGTTGCACGCGGTGAACCAGCTCCAGAGCCGCATCATGGACCTCGAGGAGCAGCTCGCCGCGACCGGCACCCCGGAGGGAGACGGCCCATGGAAGTAGCTGAGAAGAGCCCTTTTCTGACGGAGCTCGCGCCCGCGCCGCGCGTCCTCTTCGACCTCCTCGACGAGCGCGGCGACCTCCCGCGCTTCCACGTGCGCGACGAGGCCGGCGCGTGGCAGCCGATCCTCTGGCGCGACTTCACGGCCGAGGTGCGGCGGGTGGCGGTGGCGCTGCAGGCGCTCGACCTCGCGTCGGAGGCGCGGGCGGCCATCTTCGCGCCGAACCGGATCACGTGGCTCTCGGCGGCGTACGGGATCCAGGCCGCGGGCGGCGCGATGGTGCCGGTCTACCCCGCGAGCACGGCCGAGCAGGCGGGCTACGTCATCGGGCACTCGGAGGCGCAGATCGTCTTCGTCGACACGCCGGCGCTCATCGCGCGCCTCGTGGCCGCGCTCCCGCACCTGTCGCGCGTCAGGCGCTTCGTCCTCCTCGACCCCGCGACGCCCGCGAGCGCGGCGGCCGCGCTCGGCGAGGACCGCGTCATCGCCTGGGCGGATCTCATGGCGCTCGGCGAGGCGCACGACAGAGACGGCGCCTTCGAGCGGCGCCTCGACGGCATCGACCTCGACGACGTGGGGCTCATGCTCTACACGTCCGGCACGTCGGGGCCGCCGAAGGGCGTCCCGCTCACGCACCGGAACGTCGCCTCGAACGGGCGCGACTGGCTCGAGAACAACGACAACCTCCTGCCGGGCCCCGCCGGCCCCGAGGACGTCGACCTCCTCTGGCTCCCGTTCTCGCACATCTACGGCTTCGGCGAGGCGAGCCTCGGGAACACCCTCGGCTTCCAGAGCTACCTCTGCGAGCCGGCGGAGGTGCTGGGGCTCATGCCGGTCGTGCGGCCGACCATCTTCATGAGCGTGCCGGCGTACTGGGAGAAGCTCTCGGGCCTCGCCGCGGGCGACGCGGACAAGCTCCGCGAGCTCACGGGCGGGCGGATCCGCTTCTGCCTCTCCGGCGGCGCCGGCCTCAAGCGCGAGGTCAAGGAGGCGTTCCTCGCGGCCGGGATGCTCATCATCGAGGGGTACGGGCTCACCGAGGCCTCGCCGACGCTCACGATGAACAAGCGCGACCACTTCCGCTTCGACACGGTGGGCCTGCCGTTCCCGTCGGTGGAGCTGCGGCTCGCCGAGGACGGCGAGATCCAGGCGCGCGGGCCGAACGTCTTCGGCGGCTACCACAACGACGCCGAGGCCACGAAGAGCGCGTTCACCGAGGACGGCTGGCTCAAGACGGGGGACCTCGGGCGCTTCACGGACGACGGCTTCCTGCAGATCATCGGCCGGAAGAAGGAGATCCTCGTGACCGCCGGCGGCAAGAACGTGCCGCCCGCGAACATCGAGCAGCGCTTCGCGGACGACCCGCTCATCGCGCACGTGGTGGTCTATGGCGACGGCCAGAAGTACCTCGTCGCCGGGGTGTGGCCCGAGGAGCACGCGGCCGTGGCCCTCCTCGCGGCGCGCGGCGTCGCGCCGGAGGGCCCGGAGGCGGACGCGGTGCTCCGGGACGAGCTCGCGGCGCGGGTCGCGGCCGTGAACGCGGAGCTCGCGAGCTACGAGACCATCAAGAAGTTCGCGGTCTTCCGTGGTCGGCCGCTGACGGTCGACGGCGGTCACCTGACGACGACGCTGAAGCTCCGGCGGCACAAGATCGCCGAGGCGTTCGGCGCCGAGCTCGACGCGCTCTACGCGGTCTGAGGGGGCGGTCGATGCTCCCCCTTCGCGTCAAGAACCTCGTCGGCCTCGCGACCCGGCCGCGCCCCGCGGTCGGCTCGACGCCGCACACGGTCGTCTGGGCCGAGAACAAGTGGCGGCTCCTGCGCTACGACGCGCGCCCCGAGGGGCTCGCGCACAGGACGCCGGTGCTGCTGCTGCCGTCGCTCATCAACCGTCACTACGTGCTCGATCTGCTGCCCGACAAGAGCCTCGCCGGGTACCTGGTGGCGCAGGGCTTCGACGTCTTCTGCGTCGACTGGGGGACGCCCGGCCCGGAGGACCGCTTCCTCGGCCTCGCGGACATCGACCGCTACCTCGGGCGGGCGGCGCGCGTGACGGCGCGGCTCGGCGGGCGGCCGCCGCACGCGCTCGGGTACTGCATGGGCGGCACGCTCGCCATCGTGCACGCGGCGCTCCACCCGCAGCGGTTCGCGAGCCTCGCGGTGATGGCGGCGCCGGTGCGGTTCGACGGCGAGGGGGTGCTCGGGGCGTGGACGCGCGCGCGGCGTTTCGACGTGGACGCGCTCGTCGACGCGATGGGGAACGTGCCGTGGCAGATCCTCCAGGCGTCGTTCCACATGCTCCGCCCGACGTTGAACCTCGCGAAGGCGGTGAACCTCGTCGACCGCGCGTGGAACGACCGCTACCTCGACGGCTTCCTCGCGCTCGAGACGTGGGCGAACGACAACGTCTCGCTCCCGGGGGAGTTCTACCGGAGCTGGCTCAAGGACTTCTACCAGGCGGACCTGCTGGACAAGGGCGAGCTCCTCGTGGACGGGCACCTCGCGGACCTCGGCGCCATCACGATCCCGACGCTCGCGATCAGCTTCGAGCACGACAGCATCGCGCCCGCGGAGACGTGCGAGCTCCTGGTCGAGCGCGTCGCGTCCGCGGACAAGGACGCGAAGCGCCTCCCCGGAAGCCACATCGGCGGCACGACGTCGAGCGCGGCGGCGAAGTCGCTGTGGCCACTCCTGGCGTCGTGGTGGGCGGCGCGCGACGGGGCGCCGACGAAGTCGGAGCGCCTCAGGGCGCCGCAGGAGCGGCCCCAGTAGCCGCCCAAAGGACCACCTCGGGCGGCCACAAGGGCCGCCCCTACCTGGCCGCCCGCCAACCCAAGAACGGCGCCGTAGGGGCGGCCCTCGTGGCCGCCCGACGAACCACCACGAACAGCGCCGTAGGGGCGGCCCTCGTGGCCGCCCGACGAACCACCACCAGCGGCCACGACCGCCGCTCCTACCTGTCCGAGCAAGCGCCCATCACGCTCTTCCTGACCGTGGGCGCCTCCGGCAGCGCGCTCGCCGCGATCTTCCTCGCCAGCTCGCGCGCGTCGCCCGCGACGCCCGCGAGGATGAGCTTCCCGCCGCTGACCCGCGTCACGACCTTCGGCGCCGCGACGACCGCGCCGTCGACCGTGAGCACCAGGTAGCCGCCGAGCTGCTCCCCCGTGACCTCGGTCAGGCGCGCGCGGCCGGCGTCCGTGAAGGTGACGGCGATCTCGCCGTCGGGCGCGTCGGCGCTGGCCTTCGCCACGAGGACGCCGGTGAACGCGGGCTCCTCGGGCGCCACCCACACCCGGATGGCGCCGTCGGCGTCGTCGCGCAGGGCGCGCGTCCCGGGCGGGAGCGCGGAAGCCAGCGCCGCCTCGACCGCCTCCCACGGCACGCCGCGCACCGTCACGGCGCCCGGCTCGCGAAGGTGGCTCACGTCGAAGGTCACGCTGTCGTCGATGAGGCGCGCGCCAAGGCTCCCGCGCAGCGCGGTGGCGACCTGCTCGGCCGCGTCGGCCGAGGGCGCGAAGGTCTCGAGGCGCGCGGACGCCGTGACGGCCTCGCTGATCACCGGGAGCACCGCCGCCGACACCGCGTCGCAGGCGCTCGGGCTCGCGACGGAGAGCGCGAGCTGCGCGCCGCCCTCGACGTCGGTCACGCGCGCCGAGCGCACCTCGATCCCACCCAGCGAGAGCTCCTCGAAGCGCCGCCGCCAGACCTCGCGGGCGTCGGCCGCGCCGGGAGGCAGCGCCACGTCGAGCGTGATCTCGGCGACGCTCCGCGTCGTCCGCGACGAGCAGGCGCCTAGCGACGCGAGCCCCGCGACCAGCACGAGGGCGCAGAGCCGCCTCACGCGCGCCGCCGGAGGAGCACCACGCTCTCGATGTGGTGCGTCTGCGGGAAGAGGTCGACCGGCTGCACCGGCCCGTCGGCGACGAAGCCCGCCGCCGCGAGCAGCGCCATGTCGCGCCCGAGCGACTCGGGGTTGCACGACACGTAGACGACGCGCGCCGGCGCGAGCGCCACGAGGTGCTCGACGGCCTTCGGCATCAGGCCGGCGCGCGGTGGGTCGACGAGCGCCGCGTCGACACGCCCCGCCCACGAGCCGAAGGCGTCGCTCCGGAGCACGTCGGCGACGTCCCCCGCGAGGAACGTGGCGTTCTCGATGCCGTTCGCGGCCGCGTTCGCCTGCGCGTTCTCGACGGCGTCCGCGACGAGCTCGACGCCGACGACCTCGTCCACGAAGGGCGCCACGCAGAGCCCGAGCGTACCGGTGCCGCAGTAGAGGTCGCAGACGACGCGCGCGTCGCCGAGACGCGCGAGGACCTCGGCCGCGAGCACCTCCGCCTGCCGCGGGTTCGGCTGGAAGAAGGCGCGCGGGTGGACGCCGAAGCGCAGCGCGCGCCCGCCCGGCAGGTGGAGCTCCTCGTGGTAGACCGGCGCGCCCGCGAGCACCTCGGAGACGAGCTGCGTGCGCGCCCCGCGGGCCGTGACCTGGCGCGTCCAGTAGATCGAGTCGACGCGGGCGCCCTCGGCCGCCGCGAAGGCGAGGACGGCGTCCGCGACCCGGCGCGCGACGTCGCCCGCCGGGACCTCACCGGCCGCGCTCATGGCGGTCTCGGCGCCGGTCGTCGTGAGCTCGACGAGGCGCTCGCCCGTGCGCGGCGACTCGCGCACCGTGAAGAGGCGCAGGAACCCGGTGTCCTTCCGCGCGAAGTACGGCTCGTAGCCCTCGGCCTCGCACAGGTCGCGCACGACCGGCAGGAGCCGCGACGTGAACGCGCTCACGAGGTGGCACTCGGAGAGGCGCAGGACGTCGCGGTGCCAACCCGCCGGGTAGAGCCCGAGCGAGAGCTTGCGCTCGCGGTTCGTGCCGAAGCTGAACTCCATCTTGCTGCGATAGCGAAAGACCTCTCCGGCGCCTCGCGGCTCGTTCACAGGCACGTCGACGACGCCCGCCTTCGCAAGCGCGAAACGAACGATCTCCCGCTTTACGGCGAGCTGCGCCGGGTAGTCGAGGGTCTGGAGGGTGCAGCCGCCGCAGCCCTTCTCGGGCTCGTCGCGCGGGCCGACGTGGGCGCAGCGCGGGGCGACGCGGTCGGGCGAGGGCGCGAGCAGCGTCTGGACGACGGCCTCGACCTCGTCGCGGTGGCGCGACACGACGCGCGCGACGACGCGCTCGCCCGGGAGGGCCTGGCGCACGAGGAAGCGGAAGCGCCGGGTCTTGGTCGTGTCGGGCCCGACGGTCGCGCGGACGTCCGCGACGCCGAGGCCCTTCCCGTCGAGGCGGGCGATCTCGAGCTCGAAGACGTCGTCCCAGCGCGGGGCGTGAGGCAGGGCGAGGACGTCGCTCATGGGGCGCTCCCGCGCTCGCAGGTGCGGAGGCGCTCGTAGCGGGCCCAGGCGGCGCCCCCCTCGGCCTTGAGGCGCGTCGCGAGGGCGATGGTCTCGCGGGCGCGCTGGAGGCGGAGGTACGGCGCGAGCGCGAGGCTCAGCTCGTCGCGCTTCTGGGCCGCGCCGTCGGCGTCGTCCCGAGCCGCGAGGTAGTCGTGGTAGAGGTCGCTCGTGCGAAAGAACGTCTCGAGCTCGTGGCGCTCGCCCTCGAGCGTGCGCAGGAAGTCGGGGTGCCAGGGGTCGTTCACGACCGGCCAGCGGGCGAGGACGACGGCCGCGACGCGGTCGACGGCGTCCGCCTCGGCGTCGGTCGCGGCCTGGAGCGTCGCGTCGAGGCGGGCGATCTGCGCCTGCATCCCCTCGATGGTCTCGTCGACCGCCGCGCCGGCCGCGACGCCGAGCTGCGCCTCGAGCGCGCGCACGACGGCCTCCTCCTCGGGCATCGGGATGGGGTCTGCCTGCGGCGCCTCGTCGTCCTCGGGGGCGACCGCGCGGAGCCAGCGCTCGGAGGTCGTCGTGGGCACGTCGAAGCCGCGCGTGGCGATGCGCGCGCGGGCGTGGGCCTCGAGGAGCGAGACGCGGCCGTCGCCGTCGAAGTCGATGTCGGCGCGGGCGAGGGGCTGGCCGTCGCGGTCGAGGCCGCCGAGGGCGTTCAGGAAGTGGACGCCGAAGCCCTCGTGCTGACGGCGGTCGGGATCGGGGTCGCAGCCGCTCGACGGGCGGTCCCACGTGCTCGCGAAGAGGCCGCAGCGGAGGTGCTCGGCGGGGCGCGCGAGGTCGGCGTCGGCGCCCTCGAAGACGAGGTCGGCGAAGGCGCCCGAGTAGCAGGAGCTCATGACGAGGCGCACGACGCGCCCCTTGTCGCCGGCCTTGTCGAGGGTGTCGGCGAGCTCGGCGGGGCTCACGCCGCGGCCGCCCCAGGTGACGTAGAGCACGTCGGCGGCGCGCTCGGCGGCCTCGCCGTGGCCCGCGAGGTAGACGAGGAGCGGGTCGCCGCCCTGCCCGAGCGCGGCGGTGAGGGTCGTGAGCAGCGCGTCGGCGGTCGCGGGCCCCTGGACGCGGTCGAGGACGGTCGGGCGGTAGACGGCGCGCCGCCCGCCGCGCGGGTCGAAGAGGTCGCCGAGGAGGGCGCGGAGGGCGTCTCCGCGGGCCTCGCCGGTGACCTGCACGCCGTGGGCGCCGGGGCCGCCGCCGAAGAGGACGACGCCGCCGTCGCCGAGGCGCTCGCGGGCGAGCGCGACGTCGGCCTCGATGGAGACCTGGTTGTCGGCGGGGGTGCCGCCGCCGCCGGCGACGATCCAGGCGATGTGCGCGGGCATGGGCGCCGGCTCGCCGAGGGCGACGCCGAGCGGCACCTCGCGGCCGGTGTCGGGGGCGACGAGCGCGGCCGGCGCGGCGTCGTCGGCGACCCCGCCCGCGGCGGGCCCGGCGGCTGCGGCCTCGGCGACCGGCGCGGTCGCGGAGCTCGCGGCGGCCCCGGGGGCGGGCTCAGCGCGCCCACAGCCGGCGCCCAGAGACACGACGACGGAGGCGAGGACGAGCTCGGCGCGGGAGACGGGCATGGGCGTGGTATAGGGCGCACCCGGCGCCGTCGCAAGCGCCATGCGCAGCGCTCGCGCGGCCGCGGTCACCGCGGCGGGCGGGTGAGCGCGCTCGCGTAGTTGTCGCCGCTCGCCTCCTCGTTCCGGTCGGTCGCGGGGGGCGGCGTCGGCGAGAGCGCGGCGACGCGGGCGTGCAGCTCGGGGTTCATGGGGACGTCGAGCGCCTGCAGCGCCGGCCGGAGCTGCTCGACGGAGCGCGCGCCGAGGAGCGGGGCCGTGACGCCCGGGTGCGCGGCGACCCAGGCGACGGCGAGGCTCACGGGGTGCACGCCGACCTCGGCGGCGAGCGCGGTGAAGCGCTCGGCGATGTCGTAGTTGTCGGCGTCGGCGTAGCGGCGGCGGTACATGGCGTTGTCGACGAGGCGGCCGCTGTCGGGGCGGGTGTCGCGCGCGTAGCGGCCGGAGAGGAGGCCGCCGCCGAGCGGGCCGTACGGGAAGACGGCGTAGCCCTCGGAGCGGGCCATCGGGAGGATCTCGACCTCGGCCTGACGCTTCGCGAGGTTGTACATGGGCTGGAGGGCGGTGACGCGGGTCCAGCCGCGGTGCGCGGCGATCTGGTCGGCCTTGGCGGTCTCCCAGGCGGCGAAGTTGGAGACGCCGAGGTAGAGGATCTTGCCCTGCGCGACGAGGTCGTCGACGGCGCGGAGGGTGTCCTCGAGGGCGGTCTCGGGGTCGAAGCGGTGGAGGAAGAAGAGGTCGATGCGGTCGGTGCCGAGGCGGCGGAGGCTCGCCTCGACGGAGCGCACGAGGTGGTAGCGGGAGCTACCGCGGGCGTTCGGGTCCTGACCGGTCGGGAAGTAGGCCTTCGACGTGAGGACGAGCTCGTCGCGCGAGCCCTTGGCGAGGCGGCCGAGGATCTCCTCGGCGCGGCCGCCGTTGTAGACGTCGGCGCAGTCGAACACGTTGACGCCGGCGTCGCGGCAGGCGGCGAAGAGCGCGCCGGCGGTGGCCTCGTCGGCGTCGCCGCCGAAGGACATGGTCCCGAAGGCGAGGCGCGAGACGCGCACCCCGGATCGCCCCATCTGCACGTAGTCCATGGCGCCCTCCTCGTCGTCCGTGGGCGCCCGACGACGTACCGCACGGGCGCGCCGCCGGCAACCGCGGGGCGCGCGCGTGACAGGGCGGCGAACGGGAGATTTGACGGCGGCCCGGGGGCGAGCGATGCATGGTGGCTCCTCTCACGGAGCGCGCGAGCCACTCTATGACCGACATCACCGTCCTCGCCATGGGCGGCAACTCCATCATCGACCCGGCGCTGCCGCCGACGGTCGCGAACCAGTTCGCCCTCACCTCGATGGCGATGCGCCCGGTCGCCGAGCTCATCGCGAGCGGCGAGCGGCTCGTCGTCACGCACGGGAACGGGCCGCAGGTCGGCTTCATGCTCCTGCGCGTGGAGCTCGCGCGCGGGATCCTGCACGACGTCGCGCTCGACAGCATCGTGGCCGACACGCAGGGCGCCCTCGGCTACATGATCCAGCGGTCGCTGCGCGAGGAGCTCGTGCGGCGCGGGGTCGACCGGGAGATCGCGAGCCTCGTGACCGAGGTCGTCGTGGATCCGGACGACCCGGCGTTCGGCGCGCCCGACAAGCCCGTCGGGAAGTTCTACACGGCCGAGGAGGCGGTGCAGCTCGAGGCGCAGCACGGCTGGAAGCTCGTGGAGGACGCGCACCGCGGCTACCGGCGCGTGGTGGTGTCGCCGCAACCGCTCGAGATCGTGCAGATGCCGACGATCCGCCGGCTGCTCGAGCAGGGTGTCGTCGTGATCGCCTGCGGTGGCGGCGGGATCCCGGTCGTGAACGAGGCGGACGGCCACGTGCGCGGCGTGGAGGGGGTCATCGACAAGGACCGGGCGTCGGCGCTGCTCGCGACGCAGCTCGGGGCGAAGCGGTTCCTCATCACGACGGGCGTCGACCACGTCTACGCCGACTTCCGCGGGCCGAACCAGCGCGCGCTGAAGGAGACGACCGCGGCGGAGCTGCGGGAGCTCCAGGCGCGGAGGGAGTTCCCGGCGGGGAGCATGGGGCCGAAGGTCGAGGCGGCGCTCGACTTCCTCGAGCGCGGCGGCGAGGAGGTCGTGATCTGCCGCCCGGAGGAGCTCATCCGGGCGCTCGCCCGCGAGACGGGGACCCGGATCCGCGCGTAGCACCGCCTGGAACGCGCCTCCGCCGGGTCGTCGCGCTGGACGAACGCGCCCCCGGTGCCTAAAAGGGGCGGCATGGATGGCAGACGGCGCAACCTCATCGTCTTCGTCGGCCTCGTGCTCCTCTTCACGGCGCTGCAGACGATGTTCGCGTCGCGTGGGGAGCAGGAGATCCCGTACAGCACCTTCGAGCAGTACCTGGAGGCCGGCCAGGTCGAGAAGGTGACGGTCAGCGGCGACGAGATCTCCGGCGAGCTGAAGGCGCCGCAGAACGGCGTCGTGCGGTTCTCGACCGAGCGGGTGCCGCTCGACCTCGCGGACAAGCTGAAGGAGAAGGGCGTCGAGTTCCGGGCGCGGCACGAGAGCAGCTTCTGGCCGCTCATCATGAGCTGGCTCCTGCCGCTCTTCCTGCTCTTCGGGATGTGGTTCTTCGTGTTCCGGCGGATGGCCAACCGCGCAGGCGGGGGCGGGCTCCTCGCCATCGGGAAGAGCAAGGCGCGCGTCTACATGGAGAAGGACACGCGCGTGACGTTCAACGACGTCGCCGGGGTCGACGAGGCGAAGCAGGAGCTCGAGGAGGTGGTGCACTTCCTCCGGGATCCGCTCGCGTACGGGCGGCTCGGGGCGCGGATGCCGAAGGGGATCATGCTGGTCGGGCCGCCGGGCACGGGCAAGACGCTGCTCGCGCGGGCGGTCGCCGGCGAGGCGGGCGTGCCGTTCCTGTCGATCAGCGGGTCGGAGTTCGTGGAGATGTTCGTCGGCGTGGGCGCGGCGCGCGTGCGCGACCTCTTCGAGGAGGCGCGGCGGCTCGCGCCGTGCATCATCTTCGTGGACGAGCTCGACGCGCTCGGCCGCGCGCGCGGCAACGCGAACATGCCGGGCGGGCACGACGAGAAGGAGCAGACGCTGAACCAGCTCCTCGTCGAGCTCGACGGCTTCGAGACGACGGCGGGGATCGTGCTGCTCGCGGCGACGAACCGCCCGGAGATCCTCGACCCGGCGCTCCTGCGCGCGGGGCGCTTCGACCGGCAGGTGCTGGTGGACCGGCCGGACCGGTCGGCGCGGGCGGCGATCGCGAAGGTGCACCTCCGCAAGGTGAAGGCGGCGGAGGACGTCGAGCCGGACGTGATCGCGGCGCTGACGCCGGGCTTCACGGGCGCGGACGTGGCGAACCTCGTGAACGAGGCGGCGCTCGCGGCGACGCGGCGCGGGCGCGAGGCGGTGCAGCCCGAGGACTTCACGGAGGCCGTGGAGCGGCTCGTGGCGGGGCTCGAGCGGAAGAGCCGGATCCTGAACCCGGCGGAGCGGAAGCGGGTCGCCTACCACGAGCTCGGGCACGCGATCGCGGCGGCGGCGACGGGGTCGGACCCGGTGCAGAAGATCTCGATCATCCCGCGCGGCATCGGCGCGCTCGGGTACACGCTGCAGCGGCCTCTGGAAGACCGCTACCTGATGACGGGCGAGGAGCTGAAGCGGCGGATCGTGGTGCTGCTCGGCGGGCGGGCCGCGGAGGACCTGATCTTCGGCGAGCTCTCGACGGGCGCGGCGGACGACCTCGCGAAGGCGACGGACATCGCGCGGAACATGGTGACGCGCTACGGGCTCGTGCCGGCGCTCGGGCACGCGACGTACGACAGCGACGCGGCGCCGATGCTCGGGAGCGGCGGGGCCATCCGCACGCGCCTCTACAGCGAGGCGACGGCGGAGCGCATCGACCAGGCGGTGAACGCGTCGGTGGACGAGGGCTTCGACCGGGCGCGCGCCGTGCTCGAGAGGCACCGGGCGGTGCTCGAGGAGGGCGCGGAGAAGCTCCTCGAGCTCGAGACCCTCGACGGCGACGTGCTGAGCGCGATCCTCGACAAGGTGCGCCCCATCGGCGGCCCGAAGGCGCCGGGGGTGACCCCGCCGATCATCGCGCCGGGCGCGGGCGAGCCGGGCATCGCCGCCGAGGAGGAGGGCGGCGACGTCGGCGGTCAGGGCTCCTTGGGCGACGCGGCCTCGTCGTAGAAGGACCAGCGGGAGCCGAGCTCGGGCTCGCCGGGGAGGGGCCCCCGGACGCCGCAGAGGAAGGCGTTCCGCTGGAGCCAGTCCTCGACGAGCTTCTGGAAGCCGGGCTCGTAGAAGGCCCAGCGGTGCGCGTCCCGGACGGGGGTCGCCGCCGCGAGGTCCGAGGTGTGGAAGAACCTCATGTGCCGGAGCGCGTCGAGGCCATCCTCGAGCGCTGCGGGGTAGAGCTCTTTGAAGTCGGGCTCTTCGAGGGGATCGAACGGGAAGCGGTCACGGTCCATGGCGAGAGCGTGGCACGCCGCGGCGCGAGAAGATAGGCCGAGGGCTCGCGAGCCCGCGCGCCCTACCCCTGCAGGAACCGCGTCATCACCGCGATCATCCGCGGGTGGTCGAGCGTCCCGGCCTGCTCGCGGATCGAGTGCATCGAGAGCATCGGGTTCCCGACGTCGACCGTCCGGATCCCGAGCTTCGCCGCCGTGATGGGGCCGATGGTCGTCCCGCACGCGAGGTCCGTCCGGTTCACGAACTTCTGGAGCGGCACCTCCACCTCGCGCGCGAGCGCCTCGAACAGCGCCGCCCCCTCGCTCGACGTCGCGTAGCGCTGGTTCACGTTGATCTTGATGACCGGCCCGCCGTTCAGCATCGGCTTGTGGCCGCTCTCGTGGCGGTCCTCGTAGTTCGGGTGCACCGCGTGCGCCATGTCCGCGCTCACCTGGAAGCTCCGCGACACCGCCCGCGCCAGGCTCTCCGTCTCCGCCCGCTCCGGCGCGAACGCCGCCGCCAGCCGCCGCAGCGTCCACTCCATGAGCGGCCCGTCCGCCCCCTCCGTCGACCCGCTCCCGACCTCCTCGTGGTCGTAGAGGCCGATCACCTGCGTCACCGCCGCCTCGCCCGCCGCGAGCAGCGCCGCGAGCGACGCGTGGCAGCTCGCCTGGTTGTCGAGCCGCGGCGCGAACACCAGCTCCTCGTCGATCCCGCCGACCGCGCACGGCACCGTGTCGCAGAGCGCCAGATCCCAGCTCAGCACGCGCCCCGCGTCCACCCCGAGCGCCTCGCCGACCAGCCGCCGCAGCGCCCCCGGGCCGTCCTTGTCCTTCGCCCCGGCGAGCCCGAGCATCGGCGGCAGGTGCTGCTGCGCGTTCAGCTTCAGCCCGTCGTCCTTGTAGCCGCGGTTCAGGTGGATCGCGAGCGACGGGATCCGCAGGATCGGCCGCCGCACGTCCACGAGGCGCGTCTCGAAGCGGTCACCGCCCTCCCCGGCCACCGCCACGCGCCCCGCGAGCCCGAGGTCCCGGTCGAGCCACGTGTAGTCGAGGATCCCCCCGTACGTCTCGACCGCGAGCCCCGCGTACCCGGCCTTCCGCACGTCCGGCTCCGGCTTCACCCGCAGGTTCGGCGAGTCCGTGTGCGCCCCGAGCAGCCGGAACCCGGCCTCCGCCGGCGCCTTCGTGCCCACCCGGAACGCGATGACGTTCCCGCCGCGCGCCACGTAGTACGCCCCGCCGAGCTCCACCGGCCACGCCTCCCCCTCCGCGAGCCGCATAAACCCGGCGGCGTCGAGCTGCCGCGCCGTCTCGGCGACGCAGTGGTACGGGGTCGGGCTCGCGTCGATGTACGCGAGCAGATCGCGGGTCTCCTGCGGCACGGTGCTGGCCATGGCTCGCTCCTCGTCCGGTCTCGTGTCTCGGGGGTCGGTCAGGGCGCCCAGCTGCCGAAGCGCGGGATCTCCGCGGCCTCGAGCAGCGAGAGCAGCGCCGGCAGCTCGCGCGCGACCTTGATCATGCCGGCGTGGCTCGGGCGCACGAAGCCCTCCTGCTCGGCGTGCATCAGGAACGCGATGAGCGCGTTGTAGTACTGGTTCACGTTGAGGATCCCGACCGGCTTCAGGTGGTGGTTCAGCTGCGACAACGTCGCCACCTCGAAGAGCTCCTCGATCGTCCCCCAGCCGCCCGGGAGCGCGATGAACGCGTCCGCGAGCTGCGCCATCATCGCCTTCCGCGACGCCATGCTCGGCGTCACGAAGAGCTCGGTCAGCCCCATGTGGCCCACCTCGAGCCCCATCAGCTTCTCCGTGATGACGCCGATGACCTCGCCGCCCTGCGACAGCGCCCCGTCGGCCACCTGCCCCATGAGCCCGGCGCGCCCGCCGCCGTAGACGATGGTCACGCCGCGCCGCGCGAGCTCCTCGCCGACCGCGCGCGCCGTCTCGAGGTAGACGGGGTCGACCTTGTTGGACGACCCGCAGTACACCGCGACGCGGCGGAAGGGCTTCCTCGGGGTGATGGTCGCGGACATGGCAGCGGGCTCCTCGCTCGGGGCGCGCCGGGAGACTACCCCCGCCGACCGCCCGCGTCAGCCCCGGAAACGGCGAAGGCCCGCCGAAGCGGGCCTCCATCACGGTCGCGGCGCGGGCATCAGTAGCCCGGCGGGCCGTCGGGGTAGTAGTACCAGCGGCCGCTGTAGGAGTCGTAGTACTCCCAGTGGCCGTCGTAGTAGTAGACCGGGCGGCTCTCGACCATCACGTAGCGGTGGCCGCAGCGGTAGCTGTGGTAGTGGTGGTCGTGGTGCGAGAGGACGGCGACCACGATGGCCGCGGCCACGGCCGTCTCGACGACGTCGCCGAAGAGCTGCCAGCCGTACCGGTTGCAAGCGGTCGTCGACGCGAACAGCGAGACGACCAGCGCGAGCACGAGCAGTCGGATCTTCTTGGTCATGAGCGTGGCCTCCGTGGCGAGCGGAACAGGGGCACAGACGGCGCCCGGCCCGGGAATATTCGCTTCCCCCATGATCACGGCACCCCGGGCCGGCGACTCAACCCCCGAGCGCCACCGGGGAAAGATATCCATGCCACGCCTCGCCATCCCAGTCACCGCCGTCACCCTCGCCCTCGCCGCCGCCGCCTGCGCGAGCGCCCCCGCCGCGAGCGTGGACCCCGCCACCCCGGCCGCCGCGATGGGCCTCGCCCGCGACCACCTCGTCGCCCTCCGCGCCGCCGAGGCGCGCGTCCACGCCCGCGTCGACGCCATCCGCGACGTCGTCCGCCGGAAGGACCCCATCGCCCCGTGGCGCGAGCTCGTCTGCCTCGAGGAGCGCGTCCCCGCCATCACCGCGTTCGCGAACCGCGGCGAGCGCGCCTACACCGCGTTCCACGCCGCCCTCGATCGCGGCGACGCCGAAGGCGCCTCGGTGCGCCTCGCCTCCCTCGACCTCGCCCGGCGCGGCGTCGAGCGCCAGATGGCCATCGCGCGCGCCTGCGGCTCCCCCACGGGCGACGGCACCGCCCGCGTCCCGAACGTCGCCGTCCCCGACCGCCTCGTCTCGCTCTCGGGCGCCCTCCCGGCCGCCGACCTCCGCGCGCGCCCCGTCGTGATCGAGCGCACCGTCACCGCCGCGCCCTCCGGGATCCCGGCCGTCGACCCCCGCACGAGCGCCTCCGGGGCCGCCGCGCCGGCCTACTGACGCCGCCCCCTCGCGCCGGCGCCGCCCTTCCCTCGGGGCGGCGCCGGCGTTTCTTGCAACGATCTTGTTGTGCAACAAGATCGTTGTATGCTCGCCCGCATGATCGAGAACTCCGTCGGCCGCCCCGTCCGCGGCGGCAACTTCTTCGACCGCGAGCGCGAGCTGCGGCTCCTCTGGCAGCGCCTCGCGACCGATCACGTGCTGCTCCTCGCCCCGCGCCGCGTCGGGAAGACCTCGCTCCTCTATCGCCTCGCCGACGACGCGCCCCAGCACGAGCTCCGCGCCGTCTACCTCACCGTCGCGCACGCCCAGCGCGAGGTCGAGTTCGTGAAGGCCCTCGTCGACGCCCTCGGCTCCCACAAGGACGGCGAGGGCGCCGTCAAGCGCGTCTCGAAGGGCCCGCTCAAGCGCCTCCTCCGCCGCACGCGCCGCATCGACGCCGGCCCCCTCTCCTTCGAGTTCGACACCTCCGCCCCCGACGCCGAGCAGCACTGGACCACCATGGCCGAGGAGCTCGCGACGGCCATGGAGCGGCTCGGGCACGCCTGGCTCGTGCTCGTCGACGAGCTGCCGATCTTCGTCATGACCCTCCTCCGGCAGGACCCGACCGGCCTCCGCGCCCGCGGCTTCCTCAACTGGTTCCGCGACTTGCGGAACCCCGCCGGCCGCGCGCCGCGGATCCGCTGGGTCGTCGCCGGCTCCATCGGCCTCGACGCCGTCGTCGCCCGCCACAACGTCGGCGACACCATCAACGACCTGAACCCGGTCGCCCTCGGCGCCTTCACACCGCAGGTCGCCGACGCCTTCCTGCGCGCCCTCGCCGAGAGCTACGGCCTCGTCCTCGGCGACGACGTCCGCGCCCGCGTCTGCGAGCGCGCCGGCTGGCTCATCCCGTTCTACCTGCAGATCATCTTCTCGAAGCTCCACGAGCTCGCGACCGAGCACCTCGAGACCCCGACGCCCGCCCTCGTCGACCGCGTCGTCGACGAGCTCCTCGGCCCCACCTACCGCGCCTACTTCGACTACTGGCGGCAGCGCCTCACCGAGGAGCTCGGCCACCCCGACGACACGCAGGCCCTGGCGCTCCTGTCGGCCGCCGCCCGCGCCCCCGAGGGCGCCTCGCGCGACGTCCTCGCGCAGGTCCTCGGCGAGCACGTGAGCGACGCCGCCGAGCGCGACGCGCAGCTGCGCTACCTCCTCGACATCCTCGAGAACGACGGCTACCTCGTCCGCGAGGCCGACCAGTACCGCTTCCGCTCGGCGCTCCTCCGCGAGTTCTGGGTGCGGCGCGTGGCCTGACACGCGATGCGCGCCCTCTACAACCCGGCCCTCATGAGCCGCGCCGACTGCGGCCCCGACGCGCTCCTCCACCAGACCGTCGCCGACCGCCTCCTCGCCGCCCTCCGCCGCGACGCCGGCGAGGGCGCGCCCCAGCACCAGCTCGTCCTCGGGCCGCGCGGCAGCGGCAAGACCGTGCTCTTGCGGGTCCTCGGCCACCTCATCGAGGACGACGCCGAGCTCGCCGCGCGCTGGTTCCCCCTCACCTTCCCCGAGGCGCAGTACGACGTCGCGCGCCTCGCCGACCTCTGGACCAACGCCCTCGACTACCTCGCCGTCGCCCTCCTCCGCCGCGGCCACGCCGCCGAGGCGCGCGAGGTGCACGACGCCGTCAAGGCGCTGCCCGTCGACGACGAGGAGGCCCGCGCCGAGGAGGCGTTCCGGCTCCTCCTCGCCGAGTCGGACGCCCTCGGGCGCCGCTTCGTGCTCCTCGTCGACAACCTCGACGTCGTCCTCGACCGCCTCCAGAGCCACCAGTGGCGCGTCCGCGACATCCTCTCGGCCGAGCGGCGCCTCCTCGTCATCGGCGCGAGCGCCCGCGCCATCGAGGCCACGTACCGCTACGAGGCCGCGTTCTACGACTTCTTCCGCATCTACGAGCTCCGCCCGCTCCCCGCCGCCGCCGTCCCGCGCGCGCTCGGCCTCCTCGCGGCCCCGGACGCCAAGGAGCGCGTCGCCGCCGCCGTCGCCGCCGCCCCGCACCGCGTGCGCGCCGTCACGAGCGTCATCGGCACCCTGCCGCGCGCCCTCGAGCTCGCCGCCGACGCGATCGCCGCCGATCCCGACGCCCC
Organism: Deltaproteobacteria bacterium; assembly: GCA_020632715.1. Taxonomy (GTDB): domain Bacteria; phylum Myxococcota_A; class UBA9042; order PHBI01; family PHBI01; genus JACKFA01. The sequence goes on along the minus strand of JACKFA010000004.1, from coordinate 860,068 downwards.
CGCCTCGACCGTCGCCGCCTGGGTCCTCGACCGCCTCACCCCGGAGCTCCAGGCGCGGATCGACGGCCTCGCGCCGCAGTCGCAGCAGGTCGCCCACGCCCTCGCGACCGCGTGGCACCCGATCCGCGCCGCCGACCTCGCCGCCCGCGTGCGCCTCGCCACGAACGCCGTCTCCGCGCAGCTCACGCGCCTCGCCCGCGAGGGCGTCGTCGACCAGGTCGCCTACCCGCCCGGCACGCGGCTCGGCTATCAGCTCGCCGATCGCATGTTCGCCGTCTGGTTCCTGCTCCGCGCGGGGCAGCCGCACCGCCGCCGCCTGCTCGCCGCCGTCGATCAGCTCGCCGCCGCCTTCGCCGACGCGCCGCCGCCCCCCGAGCACCCGCTCACGATCGCCGCCGATCTCGTGCGCCTCGGGCGCTGGCCGGAGGCGCGCGCCATGGCTCAGGGCGCGCTCGCGACCGCGGTCCTCCAGGCGCCGGAGGAGCTCGCCGCGACGATCGCCTTCTTCGGCGCCGCGCTCGCGTTCGATAGAACGAACGACGCCCGGGAGCTCCTCGACGAGGTGGCCTTCGGCGGGGCCTGGGATCTCGTCGCGTGGGCCCTCGAGCTCGCCGCCCTCGGGGGCGAGGATCCGCTGGCCAAGGCCGCTCCCGAGCTCCGCGAGGGGATCCGCGCCATCGCCCGCCGCGTGCTCTCGGCGCCCGCCGCGGCCGCCGCGAGCGACGCCGTGTAAGGAGGAGAAAAACTGGACGTCTCCCGGGAGCATCGAAGAATGCGTGATCGTCGGCATGACTTCGCGCGACAGAAGGTTTCGATGAACGTGAGCGACGAGATGACCCGGGACGAGATCGAGCAGCTCAAGCGCGAGAACGAGGCGCTGCGTCGCGAGCTCGCCCGCGTCCGCGCGCTGTCCGCGGAGGACTCGCTGACCGGCGCCAAGAACCGGCGCTACTTCGACGAGCGCGTCGCCGCCGAGGTCGACCGCGCCGCGCGCCAGAACACGCCGCTCTCGCTCCTCGTCGTCGACCTCGACGACTTCAAGGGCGTCAACGATCGCCACGGCCACCTCGCCGGGGACGCCGCGCTCCGCTGGGTCGCCGCCTTCCTCGCGGGCGTCGTCCGCGAGCACGACGTCGTCTGCCGCGTCGGCGGCGACGAGTTCGCCATCATCCTCCCCGGCGCCGACCGCCGCGGCGCCGCGCGCCTCGCCGGCCGCCTCCGGACCCTCGTCGACCGCGCCCGCGTGCACGGCGAGGCCCCCGTCGACATGAGCATCGGCTACGCCACCTGGGGCCGCGAGGCCCCCGACGCCGTCTCGCTCCTCGCCACGGCCGACCTCGCGATGTACCGGAACAAGCTCCGGAACCGCGCCGAGCCGGACGACGGGCCGAGCTCGCGCTGGCTCTGACGCCCGCGCGTCCGGCCCCGCGGCGATCACGCACCGCGACGAGCGCGCCCCCGACGGGGTGAGCGCCTCGTCGTGCGAAAATGCGCATGGCGGGCGAACCCTTTCCGGCGGGCCTGGCTCCTACCCTGCGGTTGGAGTCACCGCCCCCGCGCAGGGGGTCAAGGAGCCCGTCATGATCGACAAGATCCTCCCGCAGAACGAAGGCACCGTGGACCGCGTCGCGCGCGTCATCATCGGCGTCGCCCTCATCCTCCTCGCGTTCGTCGGCCCGAAGACCCCCTGGGGCTTCCTCGGGATCGTCCCGCTCGTGACCGGGCTCATCGGGAGCTGCCCGCTCTACACCGTCCTCGGCCTCCGGACCTGCCCGATGAAGGCCAAGGACGGCGGCGGCGCCTGACGAGCCGCCGCGCGCGCTACGCCTCCGACTGGAGGTAGGTGCGGCCGCGGTAGAAGTTCGCGAGCACCGTGAAGATCACGGCCGCGCCGGCCATGAGCCCGGCGAAGAGCCAGAAGAACTCGGAGAGCTCGAGCTCCTTCTGGAGCGGCGCGAGGTACGCCACGAGCAGGTTCCCGAGGGTCACGCAGAAGAGCCAGAAGCCCATGATCGTGCTCTTCATGCGCCGCGGGGCCTGCGTGTAGGCGAACTCGAGGCCCGTCACGCTCACGAGCACCTCCGACGTCGTCATGACGAAGTACTGGAGGAACTGCCAGAGCGCGTGGACCTCCCCCTCCCCCTCGGCCTCGACGACGCCCTGGAGCGCCGCCGCGATCGCGAAGGCCACCGCGGCGAGGAAGAGGCCGATGGTCATCTTCCGGAGCGGCGCGACCTCCTTCCCGCGGCGCCGCAGCGGGTTCCAGACGAGCGCGTTCAGCCCCGGGATGATCATCATGACCATCAGCGGGTTCAGCGCAGCCATCTGCGAGGCCTTGAGGTGGATGGTGGTCGTCTCGCCGCGGAGCAGGTCGAGGACGCCGGCGACCGCGAGCGCCGTGGCGACCGCCGCGAGCACCGAGCGCGTCACGATCATCGGGACGCGCTTGTTCGCGACGAACATGAAGAGCCACACCCCGCCGAACACCGCGAGCGCCATGACCGACGCGCCGATGGCGATCGCGAGCGTCGACGGCAGCGTGAGGTCGAGCGCCATGTGGCGCGCCTGCTCGACCCAGGTCGAGGAGTGCTGGTCGAAGAGCGCCCAGAACATCGAGACCATCAGGAAGACCAGCATGATGCGCAGCACCGCCGGCGGCCCCTCGGCGGCCTCCGCGCCGAAGCGCTCGCGGGCCGGCGCCCAGAAGGAGTCGCGCAGGCCGCGCTTGCCGGAGTTCCGGATGCTGTAGACGAGGACCGCGAGGAAGCCGTCGTCGGGCTCGATCCGCTGGCGCAGGATGAAGAGTGCGACGCCGCCGGCCATGCAGGCCGCCGTCACGCCGACGAGCAGCCACACGCTCGGGACGAGCGTGCGGACCGTCAGCGCGAAGGCCGGCGAGAGGAGGAGGAGCGTCGTCAGGGCGTCGAGGAGGCCGAGCTTGCCGCCCGGCTTCGCCGGGACGCGCACGAAGCGCTTGCGGCCGAGCCAGAAGACGAACGTCGCGATGGCCATCAGGACGCCGGGGACGCCGAAGGCGACCTCGGGGCCGAGCTCGCTGTAGAGGATGGGCGTGAGCAGGGTCGAGAAGAACGACCCGAAGTTGATGATGAAATAGAAGATCTGGAAGACGCGGGTCACGAGGTGCCCGTTCTTGCTCGTGAACTGGTCGCCGACGTTGGCGGAGACGCACGGCTTGATGCCGCCCGAGCCCATCGCGATGAGCCCGAGGCCGACGAACATGCCGACCTCGGCGCCCTCGAACTGCCCGAGCTCCCCGAGGCGCCCGGCGACGGCGAGCACGGCGTGGCCGGCGCAGTAGATGAGGGAGACCCAGAAGATGACGTTGTACTTGCCGAGCAGGCGGTCCGCGAGCACGGCGCCGACGAGCGGGAAGAGGTAGACGCCGGCGATGAAGAGGTGGACCGTCTCGGTGGCGTGGGCCTTCGCGCCCTCGACCGTCGCGTCGGCGAGCGTGCCCTCGGGCAGGAAGCGCAGGAAGAGCGCCGTCAGGTAGACGTAGAGGATCGCCTTCATGCCGTAGAAGCTGAAGCGCTCGGCGCCCTCGTTGCCTACGATGAAGGGGATCCCGGCGGGGAAGTCGTCGCTGCGCGCCTCGTTCGGCGCGGGCGTGTCGGCGGCGCTCTGGCTCATGGGCGTCTCCGGTGGGCGCGAGCGTCGGCTCGGGCGGTCGAGGGGAGCCCGGAGCCTTAGCACGCCGCGCGCGGTGGCTTCAACGGCCGTCGACCATGGGCACGCGCCCCGACCCTGGCGTCGGCTACGCGCTTCCGTGATAGTGCGGTGATGACGCTGACGACATCGACGTCCACGCGGGTGCCCCCGGCCGCGGTGGTCGCCTGCCTCGCCCTCGCTCTCGCGCTCGACGCCGGCTGCCTCGAGGGTGGGCGGCGCCTCGCCACGCTGCCCACCGACGACGCGCTCGGCGCGCTCGACACCGGCGGCGGGGCCGACGCGGTCGACCCGCGCGACGTCGCGCCGGCGCGCGACACCAGCGTCCTCGGGGGCGGAGACGGCGGCGGCGGCGCCGACACGCGCCCGGCAGCGGACGCCGAGCCCGGCGACGCCGACGCGAGCGGCGGCCCGTGCCTCCGCGTGACGCCGGCCGGCCCCGACTTCGGCACGGTCGCCGTCGGGTCTTCGAAGACGCTCGATCTCTTCGTCGCGAACTGCGGCGGGGCGACGATCCCGCAGCTCACGGTCGCCCTCGCGGACCCGGGCGTCCGCTCGTTCCGCGTCGTCGGCGACCCCACGCGGCCGTGGCTCGCGCCGGCCAACGAGTGGCGGGTCACGATCGCGTTCGAGCCCGTCCCCGCCGAGGCCAACGTGCGGTGCCACGGCGACGACCTCGAGCCCATCGTGCAGCAGCTCGTCGTCGCGAGCCGCGGCGAGGACCGGGTGGTGGTGCCGCTCGTCGGCACGGCGACGGCGCCGGTGAGCGCCGAGAGCTGCGACTCCCGCGTGCGCTTCGAGCCGGAGGCGCCGGGCATCGCCGGCGAGCCGCTGACCGTGATCTGGGAGGGGAACCCGCGCATTTGCCTGCGGGACGTGACGATCCAGCCGGACGGCACCTGGCTCGGAGGGTACGGCGTCCTCGACGGAACGTTGGGGGCGGACGACGGCTCGCGCGTCACCTGGGTCCCACCCGACGCGGGTTTGTACGTGTTCAAGGTCATCCCCTACACCGCCTGGCCCGACGTCCAGGCCTGCCCGCCGACGTCCGTGACCTACGAGGTGCAGCCCGCGGCGGGCTTCGTCGCGAAGCTCCGCTGGACGCACGCCGGGGCTTCGGGCGCCGATCCGCTCGGCGACGCGCGCCTCCTCCTCCACGTCGCCCGGCTCCAGGCGCCCGGCGCGGCGCCGCCCTTCGGGAGCTCGCTCTGGGACGTCGTGCCCGGGCAGGAGCCCCGCGCGTACGGCGCGACCGAGATGTCGTCGTGGCCGACGGACCCGCTCACCGGCTATGGGCGCGTCGAGGGCGCGGAGGCCGGCCAGGCCTTCGCCGTGGGGGTCGAGTCGGAGACGTGGCAGCCCGCGCCCAACGGCGTGCACGCGGTCGACGCGGAGCTGACGGTCGAGATCTGGGTGCGCGGCGAGCTCGTCCACACGGTCGCGAGCAGGATCCGGCCCGGGCGCACGCTCGACCTCGTGCGGATGACCTGGGGCGCGGACGCAGGCGGCGCGCCCTACCGGCTCACGCCGGGGCCGGACCACCCGTAGCGCGCCCGGCGACGATCAGCGCGCGCCGACCGCGGCCGCCCGCTGCCACTCGAAGAGGGCGACCGCCGCCGCCGCGTTGACCGAGTAGCTGTCGACGTGATCGGGCATCGGGATCGTGACGACCGCGTCGCACGCTGCGAGCTGCCCGTCCGAGAGCCCGAACGCCTCGCTCCCCATGAGCACCGCGGCGCGCGGGCACAGCGCCGGCGCCTCCCAGAGCGGCGGGCGATCGCCCGTCGCGAGGCCGACGAGGCCGACCCCGTGGCGCGCGCACGTCGCGTAGAGCGTCGCCGCCTCGGCGAGCGGCACGCGCCCGATGGGGAGCCGGAAGACCGCGCCCATCGACGTGCGCACCGCCTTCGGGTGGAACGGGTCCGCCCCGCCGAGCGCCACGAAGCCCGCCGCGCCGCCCGCGAGCGCCGTCCGGACGAGCGCGCCCACGTTGCCCGGCTCGAGCACCTCGCACGCGACGAGGAGGGCGACCCCGGTCGCGCGCGCGCCGGCGCAGGCGGCCTCGAGGTCGAGCGGCGGCGGGAGCGGCACGAGCCCGACGATGTCGCCGAAGGTGCGCCCCTCCGTGAGCACGTCGAGCGCCTCGTCCGGCGCGATGAAGGCGTCCACGTCGCGCTCGGCGAGCGTCCGCAGGATCGCCATCGCGCGCTCGGTCGGCGCGTCCACGAGGCGCTGCGACACGATGACGCTCGTCGGCGCGTGGCCCGCGGCCAGCGCCCGCTCGAAGAGGCGGTAGCCCTCGATGGCGCAGCAGCCGAGGTGCGCGCGCCCGCGGGCCGTGCCTGCGCGCGCGAGCTGGGCCGCCGCCCCGCGCCAGTCGTCGTGTCGCGTCACGCGCGCGACGATACCCGAGGCGGCCGCCCGCGGCGAGCCGCGCGGTGGGGGCGGGGTCGGTCGCCCGTCACCGCGCGGCGGCGCCGCGGGCGCCAAGGCGCGCTCACGCCGGCGCGTGCAGCCCGATGACGTTGCCCTCGCTGTCCTTGAAGATCGCGATGAAGCCGTGCTCGCCGATGCCCGTGCGCGGCGCGACGACCTCGCCGCCGGCCGCCGGGACGCGCGACAGCGCCCCGTCGAGGCCGCCCGGGAGGTTCTGCGCGGCGAGGTAGACGAGCGTCCCCTGCGCCCCGGGCGTCATGCGCGGGTCGCGGACGATGGCGCCGCCGACGCCGCCCTTCGCGGGGTCGTAGGGGAAGAAGATCATGTCGTTGCCGCCGAAGTTCTGCACCTCGAGCTGCTTGCCGACGAGGTGCGAGTAGAACTCGCGGGCGCGGGAGGTCTCGGTGGCGGGGATCTCGAACCAGTTGATGGCGTTCATGGTGTCTCTCCTGCGGTCGGTTGTGTCAGTTTTTTGTTTGCGTCGTCGTCGTCGTGACCGCTTATGATGTGATGATGAACGATCGCTTTGACACCAGCTTGTCAGGTTTGTCGTGAAGCGGCAGACGCGCCTCTTCGCCCTCGCTGAGCTCCTCCGCGGGCGCCGCACCGGGGTCACCGCCGAGCAGCTCGCCGAGCGCTTCGGCGTCACCGTCCGCACCATCTACCGCGACCTCGACGCCCTCCGGGACGCCGCCTTCCCGCTCCACGCCGAGCGCGGGCGCGGCGGCGGCTTCGCCCTCGACCGCAGCTACACGCTGCCGCCCGTGAACTTCACGCCCACCGAGGCCGCGATCCTCGTCGCGCTCGGGCGCTGGGCGCAGGAGATGCGCTTCCTGCCCTTCGTCGACACGCTCGCCGCCGCCCTCGACAAGGTGCGCGGCGCGCTCTCCACGGCGTCGCAGCGCGAGCTCGTCGAGCAGGCCGAGAAGCTGCGCTTCGTCGGGATCCCGGCCCTCCCGGTCGCGGCCCCCGTGCGGCGCGTCGTCGAGGAGGCGTGGCTCCACCGGCGCCCCGTGCGCGTGCGCTACCAGGACAAGCACGGCGCCGTCGCGTGGCGGCGCGTGCGCGTCCTCGGCCTCCTCATGGAGCGCGCCGCGACCTTCCTCGAGTGCCACGACCTCGACAAGGACGAGCCGCGCACGCTGCGCCTCGACCGCGTGGTCGGCGCCACCTTCGACGACGCCGCCGACGACGGCCCCGCCGCGCGCTGACCCCGGGCCGCGCTACTGCAGGCGCTTCATCGCCCACTTCTCGAGCTTGCGAGCGTCCGCGTCGAACTTGCGGATCCCCTCGGCGAGCTTGTCGACCGCCATCGGGTCCTGGTTGTGGAGCCAGCGGAACGCCTTCTGGTCGAGGTGGAGCTTCTCCTCGTCGCTCGCCTTCGCGCCCTCGACCGTGAGGCGCGGCTCGACCTCGCCGTCCGTGTCGCGCAGCTCCTGCAGGAGGTCGGGGCTGATGGTGAGGAGGTCGCAGCCCGCGAGGCGCACGATCTGCCCGGCCTTCCGGAAGCTCGCGCCCATGACCTGGGTCGTGTAGCCGAACTTCTTGAAGTAGTTGTAGATCCGGGTCACCGAGGCGACGCCGGGGTCGTCGTCGAGCGCGATGTCGGAGACGCCCTGGTCCTTCTTGTGCCAGTCGTAGATGCGCCCGACGAACGGCGAGATCAGCGTCACGCCGGCCTCCGCGCACGCGACGGCCTGCGCGAAGCTGAAGAGCAGCGTCAGGTTCGTGTGGATCCCCTCCGCCTCGAGCATCTCGGCGGCGCGGATCCCCTCCCACGTGCTCGCGACCTTGATGAGCACGCGCTCGCGGTCGATCTTGCGCTTCTCGTAGAGCGCGATGAGGCGCCGCGCCTTCTCGACGCTCCCCTGCGTGTCGAACGACAGGCGCGCGTCGACCTCGGTCGAGACGCGGCCCGGGATGATCTCGAGGATCTTCGCGCCGACCGCCACGAAGAGCTGGTCGATGAACTCCTCGGCGCGCCTCTCGAGGCTCCCGTGGCGGGACTCCTCGATGGCCTCGTCCACGAGCCGCGAATACTCGGGCTTCTGGCTGACCGCGAGCAGGAGCGACGGGTTCGTCGTGGCGTCCTGGGGCTCGTACTTCTTGATCTGGTCGATGTCGCCGGTGTCGGCGACGACCGTGGTGAGCTTGCGCAGGGACTCGAGCTGGTTCATGAGGGCGCCTCCTGTGGTCCCTCACCGCTAACGCCGCGCCGAGGGGCCGTCAAGCACCGGCCGGGCGGGGCGCGCGCCGACGGCGGAGGAGCAACAGCCCGGCGAGCCCGAGCCAGCCGAGCGTCCGCGCGACCGCGTCGAGCGCCCCCTCGGCGGCGTAGGCGCGCGGCTTCAGGTCGTCGCGGAAGGGCTCGGCGCGGAGCAGCTCGATGAGCTCCGGGTGGGCGGAGAGCGCGTTGCCGTCGAGATCGTAGACCACCGTGCGGCCGTCGCGCAGCGCGTCGAGCACCCCCTCCGCGGTCGCCTCCTTCGCGAAGACGTAGGTGTGCATCGTCCCGAGCGCCTTGAAGAAGTGGTAGTCGCTCGAGCCGATCGCCGCGACCGGCCGCCCCTTCGCGGCGTTCGCCCGGCGCCAGAAGGCGACCATGTCCTCCCAGCGCCAGCCGTTCGGGCTCTCCCCGCGGTACGCGATGGGGTGCATGACCTCGGCGCCGTCGAGCTCGTCCATGACGGGGGCGTACTCGTCCCAGAAGGCGCGCGCCGGGTGCGCCGCGATCGCGACGCCGCCCTGGGCGTGGATGTCGGCGATCACGGCGGCGAGCGGCTGATCCCAGGCCACCGTGCGCTCGATGCCGACGGCGATCAGGTGGTAGCGGCGCGTCGTGATCTCCGCGCCCGTGAGCACGATCGGGCCGCCGACGAGCTCGCTCCAGGAGCGGGCGAGCTGCGACGGGAACACGAGGTTGTGCTCCGTCACGGCCAGCGCCTGCAGCCCCTCGCGCCGCGCCACGAGCGGCAGCTCGAGCGGCGAGAGGAAGCCGTCGGAGAAGCGCGTGTGCGCGTGGAAGTCGGCGCGCAGCACGAGGTAGTCGCCGCGGCGCTCGGGCTCCGTCGGCGGGTGCGTGTCCGCGAGGCTGCCGCCCACGACGCCGAGCGCGAGCAGCGCGGCGGCGACGTGGTGCGGCGTGACGCGCGAGAGCGCGCTCACGTGCGCGCCGCCAGGAGCGGCTGGAGGTTGTCCGTCACGAGGTACCAGCCGACGAGCGTCCCGCCGTAGCCGACGTAGAAGCCGAGCGTCCGGAGCAGCGCGCTCGCGCGGCCGAGGCGAAAGCCCACGCGGAGGCAGACGAACGTCAGGTAGGCGCCCCAGCCGATGGCGGCGGCGAGCGCGAGGACGATCGGGAACACGAGGGGCTCGATGGCGAGGCGCGCGTGCGGCGTGAAGAGGCAGAGCGCCGAGAGCGCGAGGAACCACAGGTAGATGGGCGCCTGCCCGCGGAACCAGAGGTCGACGCGATCCGCGAGCGGCACCGGCACGCGCGCCGTCGCGGCGGCGAGCCACGCGACCTGGAGCAGCGGGAGGAAAGCCCAGGCGCTCGCCGAGAGCAGGATCTCCCACCACACGAGGCGCCCGGCGGTCGTGAACGAGACGAACGCGCCGACGACCAGGAGCCAGAGGAGCGGCCCGCGCACGCCGCGCCAGAGGGGGCGGGCGTCGTCGGGCGCGGCGCGGAGGCGGGCGTAGGTGGCGCGCGGGCGCAGGAGCACGCGCAGCTCGGGGGACCAGGCGGAGCCGGCGTCGGCGGCGGGCGCGGAGGCCGCGACGTCGTTCACAGGCCCGTCTTCACGTGCTCGCGCCACTCGGCGAAGGTGTAGTCCTCGAGGGTCGCCGGGTCCGTGCCGGTGATGTCGCCCGTCTTCGCGTCGACGTGGAAGGACCAGAGGCGGACCGTGTGGTCCGGGTGGTTCTCGCCGACGTAGATGTCGTAGCTCGGGGCGCCCGCGGTGGGGGTGTCGACGTCGCCCTCGACCATGGCGACGAGCGAGTTGCCGTCGGCCTCGAGGCGCTTCTCGAAGGCGTGCACCTCGGGGACGGCGCGGATGGCGCTCAGCACGTGGGAGACGGCCTCGTCGGCGGTCTTCACGCGGAGGCCGGCGTCCGGGGCCGGCGCGGGGTCGACGGCGGCGCCGCTCGTCGCGACCTCGGCGGCGGGCTGCGGGCTCGAGCTGCCGCACGCCGGGAGGGCGAGAGCGACGGCGAGGGCGAGGAGAGTGGCACGCATGGGGCCTCCGGGGCGGGTGACCCGCCGGTATTGCCACAGCCCGCGGCGGCGGGGAAGCACGGGACGTCAGGCGAGGGTCATGTGCCAGACGCCCGTGCACTCGGCGAGGTCGACGCCCCCGGCGGCGGCGAGCGGGTCGGCGAGGCGGTCGCCGAAGAAGAAGCGCACGAGGTCGACGGCCTCCTCGGGGGAGTCGAAGCGGTAGTCCGTGCGGATGCTCTCGCAGGCGAAGCCCTCGCGCGCGAGGAGATCGTAGAAGGGGAGCAGGTGCGGGGGCGGGGTCGGCTTCTCGACGCCGGTGCCGAGGGTCTCGATGACGACGACGCGGCCCCCCGGGCGCACGACGCGGCGCATCTCGTCGAGGGCGGCGCGCACGTGGCCGCGCCACTCGCGGGGGTGCCAGGCGACGGCGTGGGCGATGGCCCAGCCGGCGAGGGCGACGTCGGCGCTGCCGCGGGCGGCGGGGAGGCCGCTGTGGTCGGCGCGGGTGAAGGTGCAGTTGGTGTGGCCGGCCTCGGCGGCCCGCTCGCGGGCGACGACCAGCATGGCCTCGGCCTCGTCGAAGGCGTCGACGCGGGCGACGTGGGGGGCGACGAGGCGAGTGACCCGCCCGGTCCCGGCGCCGAGCTCGACGACGCGGGTCTCCGGGGTGAAGGCGCAGAGGCGGACGAGGGCGGCCGGGAGGGCGCCGGCGACGTCCTCGGCGGAGACGAGGCGATCGTAGCGCGTGGCCTCGTTGGCGTAGATCTGGCGATAATCCCGCATCGTGGCTCCTCCGTGGCTGAAGCGCGAAGCCGCCGGGTACTTTACACCGGCTGAGCGTGGCTGGCTTTCCAACATCGCCATAACGGTCGGGATGGCGGCGCGGACTTCGATTGACGGCCGCCGGTGGCGCCCTCAGGATGCTGGGCACGAGCGGGCGTCGCCCGCCTCCTCACGCACCGTCGCCCCCTCCGGCGGCGCCTGGAAGAACGCCCCCGTGAAGCCTCTCCGCCGCGTCACCCACGCCGCGCTCACCGCCGCCCTCACCGCCGTGTGCTGGCCCGCGGCCTCCGCGCCGCCCGACGCCGCGGAGGCCGGCGCGGACGCCGTCGCGACCTGTAGCCTCGAAGAGTGCGTCGACCTCGCCGTCGCCTTCAGCCCGCAGCTGCGCGCGAAGGCCGCGCGCGTCGACGCCGCCGTGGCCCAGCGCTCCTCGGCGGCCGGCGACTTCCTGCCGAAGCTGCTCGTCGACGGGGGCGTGCAGTGGTGGGACCAGGCGCTCGAGGCCGACCTCGGCGGCGGGATCCCCGGCCTCCCGGCGGGCAGCGTGCCGCCCTTCGTCATCCGCCCCGCGCGCACCTGGAGCGTCAACGTCACGCTCGCGCAGCCGCTGACGGGGCTCTGGGCCGTCTACACGCGCCACGAGCTGCTCGACAAGGGGGTCGACGTCGAGCGGCTCGAGCGCGAGGCCGCCCGCCGCGCGGTCGCCCTCGACACGACCGAGGCGTGGCTCCAGGTGGCCCTCCTGCGCGACGTCACCGCCGCCGCGCGCGCCTCGGTGACCGCGCGCGAGGGAGACGTGAAGCGCGTCGAGCTGCTCGTCGAGCACGGCGTCGTCGAGAAGAGCCAGCTCCTCCGCGCGAAGCTCGGCCTCTCCGACGCCGAGCGCCGCGTCGTGGACGCGCAGCGGCAGGCCGACCTCGGGGCCATCCGCCTCGCGACCCTGGTCGGCCGCCCGGTCGCGCCCCCGCCCGGCGCCGGCGGCGGCGGCAACGCCTCCGACGCGGACGACGGCCTCCCCGCGGACGCGCCGCTCGCCACGGCGCTCACGACCGCGCGCGCCCAGCGCATCGAGCTGCGCTCGCTCCTCGCGCGGAAGGAGCAGGCGGACACCGCCGTCGACCTCGCCTGGACGCGCCTCGCCCCCGACGTGAGCGTCGTCGCGGCCGCGCAGTTCGCGACGGGCTCGGAGCTCCAGTCGAGCGACGCCTACTTCATCGGCCTGAACCTCAAGTGGACCGTGTGGGACTGGGGCGCCACGTGGTACGGCGTCGAGGCGGCGCGCGCGCAGGCCCGCGAGGTGGACGCGCAGCTGACGCAGCTCGGGCTCGGCGTCGACCTCGAGGTGCGGGCGGCGGTGAACGAGGTCGCGGCGGCGCGGCGGCTCGTGCCCATCGCGCGGCAGACCCTCGAGGAGGCCGAGGAGAGCTACGCCCTCGTGCAGGCGCGCCTCGAGGAGGGCCGCGCCACCGCGTTCGACGTGGTCGACGCCGAGGAGCAGCTCACGCGCGCGCGCATCGACGTGGGGCGGAGCATCACCGGCTGGCGCATCGCCCGCGCCCGGCTCGCGCACGCGATGGGCGGCACGCCCGAGGCGATCGCCAGGGAGGGGACCCTGTGAAGAAGTGGATCATCATCGCGGTGGTGGTCGCCGGCCTCGCGGTGCTCGGCGTGATCATCGCCGACCGCGTCCAGAGCACGCTCGCGGCCCGCGCGGCGGAGGTACCGCAGGACCTGCCGCCGCCGGCGGTCGAGGTCGCGCCTGCGGTGGTGCGTGACTTCGCGAAGACGACGCGGGTCACGGGCGAGGTGCAGGCGCGGCGCTCGGTGCCGGTGTTCGCGCGGCTCGCCGGGCGCGTGGAGGAGGTCGGGCCCGACATCGGGCAGCCCGTCGCGAAGGGGGCGCTCCTCGTGCGCCTCGACGAGGGGGACCTCGCGTGGCGGAAGAAGCAGGCGGAGGCGCAGGTGCGCGCGGCGTCGGCGGCCGTGAACCAGGCGCGGGTGCAGGCGGCGGCGGCGAAGACGGAGCTCGACCGCTCGAAGGCGCTGTACGGGAAGAGCGCCTTGCCGAAGGCGGATCTCGACCGCGCGCAGGCCGCGTACGACGGCGCCGTGGCCGGCGTGAACGCGGCGCGGGCGCAGGTCGGCGTGGCGCAGGCGGCGGCCGGGCTCGCGGGGCAGGCGGTCGAGTGGACGACGGTCGAGAGCCCGATCGACGGGGTCGTGCTGTCGCGGAAGGCCGAGGTCGGCGACCAGGTGACGCCGGCGCAGCCGGTCTACGAGGTGCAGGACCAGAGCGCGCTCGTGCTGCGCGTGCAGGTGCCGCCGGCGGCGCTCGCGACGGTCGCCGTGGGGCGCGCGGTGACGTTCACGGTGGACGGGCTCCCGGGGCGCACCTTCGGCGGCGCGGTCACGGCGGTGGCGCCGGCCGCGGAGCGCGACACGCGGCGGGTCGTGGTGGAGATCACCGCCGACGAGCCGCACGAGGGCTTGCTCCCGCGCATGTTCGCGGCCGTCGAGCTCGCCGTGGCGCGCTGGGAGGGGGTGGTCGCGGCGCCGCGGCGGGCGCTCGTGAAGCTCACGGACGGCGACGCCGTGTACGTGGTGCGCGACGGCAAGGCCGTGCGGATGCCGGCGCGCGCGGACATCGGCGACGCCGACTTCGTCGCGCTCGGGGAGGGCGCGCGGGCGGGCGACCCGGTGATCGTCGCGGGGCAGAACAACCTGAGGGAGGGCGGCCCGGTGACGGTGGTCGCGCGGGTCGACGCGGCGGAGGCCGCCGAGCCGCCGACGAAGGCGGGCGCGGGCCCGCGGGCGGGGGCGCCGGCGACGGGAGAGCCGCGCCCGTGAAGATCACCGACGTCGCCATCGATCGGCCCGTGTTCATCTCGATGGTGTTCGTGGGGCTGCTCGTGCTCGGGCTGATGGCCATCGAGCGGCTCGGCGTCGACCTCTTCCCGGACACGTCGTTCCCGCTCGCGACGGTCGTGACGGTGTACCCGGGCGCGAGCCCGACGGAGATCGAGGACCGCGTCACCGACAAGATCGAGGAGGCGGTGTCGGTCATCGCGGACGTCGACAAGGTGCGCAGCTACTCGCGCGACTCGGTGTCGACGGTGGTCATCGAGTTCGACCTCGACGCGGACGCGAAGCAGTCGGTCAACGAGGTGCGCGACAAGATCGCGACCATCCGGGGCGAGCTGCCGAAGGACATCGAGGATCCCATCATCTCGCGCATCGACCCGACCGCGGTGCCCGTGCTGACCTACACCGTCGCGAGCCGCCGCTCCTCGGAGGCGACGCGCCGCTACGTCGACAAGGTGCTGCGGCCGGTGGTCGAGCGCGTCGAGGGGGTCGCGACCATCGAGATCCAGGGCGGCGCCGAGCGCGAGGTGCAGGTCGAGCTCGACCGCGCGGCGCTCGAGGCGCACGGGCTCACCGTCACGCAGGTCGCGCAGGAGCTCCAAGCGAGCACCATCGACGCGCCGAGCGGGCGCCTCACGATCGGGCGCCGCGAGGAGGCCGTGAAGGCGAGCGGGCGCCCCTCCGAGCTCGGCGCCATCGCGGACGTCGTCGTGAAGCGCGGCAAGGACGGCGCGCTCGTGCGGGTGAGCGACGTGGGGCGCGTCGTCGACGGCGAGAAGGAGCAGCGCACGCTCACGCAGGTGAACGGCGTGCGCTCGGTCACGTTCAACGTGCAGAAGCAGGGCGGGTCGAACACGGTCGCGGTCGTGGACGGCGTCACCGCCGCGCTCGCGAAGGTCGAGCTGCCCGCGGACATCGAGCTGACCAAGCTCATCGACGCGTCGGACTACATCCGCATCAACATCTCCCACCTCTGGGAGCACCTGCTCGTGGGCGGGATCATGGCGGTGCTCGTCATCTTCCTGTTCATGCTCGACGTGCGCTCGACGCTCATCTCGAGCCTCGCGCTGCCGACCTCGATCATCGCGACGTTCTTCGTGATGTGGCAGCTCGGCTTCACGCTGAACATCATGTCGATGCTCGGGATCACGCTCGCCATCGGGATCCTCATCGACGACTCGGTGGTCGTGCGCGAGAACATCTTCCGCCACATGGAGCACGGGGAGGCCCCGGTGGAGGCGGCGCGCAAGGGCACCGCCGAGATCGCGCTCGCCGTGCTCGCGACCACGCTCACCATCGTCGCGGTGTTCGTGCCGGTCGCGTTCACGGGCGGGCTCGTCGGGAAGTTCTTCCGGGAGTTCGGCCTGACGGTGGCCGCGGCCGTGCTCATCTCGATGGTGGTGAGCCTCACGCTCGACCCGATGCTGTCGTCGAAGATCGCGCAGGACATCCCGCCGGACTACCACGAGCGGCAGCGGCGCCGCCCCGTCATCGGCTGGCTCGTGCGCTTCTACGAGGGCATGGACGCCGTCTACCTCGGGACGCTCAAGTGGACGCTGCGGCACCCCATCGTCACGATGGGGCTCGCGACGGTGGTGTTCCTCGCGAGCATGTCGCTCATGCCGCTCATGGGGCAGGAGTTCGCGGGGCGCGGCGACCGCGGCGAGTTCACGCTGCAGGTGGAGCTGCCGGCGGGGACGTCGCTCGCGCGCACGCAGGAGGTGGTCGGCGAGGTCGAGCGCGTGGTGGCGACGACGCCGGGGCACATCCTGACGGCGACGACGCTCGGGCCGAGCGAGGAGGTGAACCGCGCGACGATGCGCGTGAAGCTCGTGAAGCCGGACCAGCGCACGCGGGGCATCGAGGACCTCATGGAGGAGCTGCGCGGGAAGCTCGCGCGGATCCCGGGGCTCGAGTACACGCTGCGCGTCGCGGGGCTCGGGGACGCGAACCTCGAGGAGGCGCCGGTGACGCTGCGCCTGCAGGGGCCCGACTACGGGGAGCTGGCGCGGATCTCGGACGAGATCATGGGGGTCTTGCGCGACACGCCCGGGGTGCGCGACGCGCAGTCGACCTATCGCAGCGGGGCCATCGAGAATCAGCTCTTCGTGGACCGCGAGCGGGCCGCGGACCTCGGCGTCTCCTTCATCGCCGTGGCGCAGTCGCTCAGGACGGCGCTCGAGGGCGACGTCGTGGCGAAGCTGCGCGCCGAGGACGACGACGTGGACGTGCGGCTGCGCCTCGCGCCGGGCGACCGCGCGGACCTGGCGGGGCTCCGCGACCTGCCGGTGCCGTCCGCGAAGGGGCTGCTCGTGCCGGTCGAGCAGGTGACGCGGGTCGAGGAGGAGCACACGCCGGCGACCATCGAGCGCTTCGATGGGGAGCGGCAGATCTCCATCACCGCGAACGTGTACGTGCGCTCGCTCGGCGAGGTCACGAAGGACCTCCAGGGGCGGCTCGCGAAGCTCGACCTGCCCGACGGCTACTTCTACTCGTTCGCGGGCGAGGCGGAGCGGATGAACGAGACGTTCTCGAACCTCGGGCTCGCGCTCGGGCTCGCGGTGCTCTTCATCTACCTGGTGCTCGCGTCGCAGTTCGAGTCGCTCATCCACCCGCTGACGATCATGCTCGCGCTGCCGCTCGCCATCATCGGCGCGGTGGTGGCGCTCTTCGTGAGCGGGCAGCCGATGGGTCTCGCGTCGATGATCGGGATGATCCTGCTCATGGGGCTCGTGACGAAGAACTCGATCCTGCTCGTGGACTACGCGAACCACCTCCGGCGCGAGCAGGGGAAGGGGATCCGCGAGGCGCTGCTCGAGGCGGGGCCGACGCGGCTCCGGCCCATCCTGATGACGTCGTTCGCGATCATCCTCGGCATGCTGCCGGCGGCGCTCGCGCGCGGGGAGGGGAGCGAGTTCCAGGCGCCGATGGCCATCGCGGTCATCGGCGGCGTCATCACCTCCACGGTGCTGACCCTCGCCGTGGTGCCTGTGGCCTACGTCTGGCTCGACCGCCTCACCTTCAAGGGCTTCAAGGAGTGGCGGGCGGAGCGGCGCGCGGCGAAGGCGGCGAAGTCGGCGGCGACGGCCTGAGCGCGGTCAGCGATGGGCGGCCTCGAGCTCGCGCTTCCGCTCGGCGATGGCCTCGCGAAGCGCCGCGGACTCGGCGAGCAGCAGCTCGATCCCCTCGTCGATGGCCGCGACGCGACCCGGGTCGCCGCCGCCGCGCCGCTTCAGGTCGATGAGGCGCTCGCGCTCCTGCCGCGTGGACATCTCCACGAGGAGGACCTGCCCGTCGAGCGCCGTCGCGAGGCCCGACATGTCGATGGTCGCGAGCTTCGCCTTCGCGTCGGCCAGGATCCGGGCGTTGCGGAGCAGGCTCTCCTCGATGGCGGCGAGGGTCTTGTCGTCGGCCTTGTCCTGCTTCCCGGCGGCGTCGGGTTCGGGGCGCGCGCGGAGCTGGACCGCGTGGCCGCCGCGAGGCGCGGCCGGGCCGCCCCAGACCTCGGCGTTGGCGCTCGCGATGGCCGCGTGCAGGCGCCCGATGGCGTCGTCGAACGAGCCCCGGTGGGCGGTGGTCGCGTCGCCGCCGATCTCGCCCGCGCCGAAGCGCGCGACGGCGGGGCCGGCCGGGGCGGCGCGGCGGTCGACGGCGGCGTCGCGCGGCCTGAGCGCGTCGTCTCGGCGTTCTTTCTCCATGACCCGACCCTTCGCAAGGCACATGCCACGGCGGGCGATGGCCTGGCAGGCGGGCCCCGCGCGCGACGTCAGCCGCGCGTCCGTGTGCGCCCATGTGCGCACATGCGCGCGCCCTACGGCGGCGTGACCGGCAGCGGGAGCGGCACGTTCGGGAGCCACGCCTCGAGCACGCCGAGCTTCGCGCCCGCCGGTATCGTCACCTCGGCCGTCGCCGTCGACAGCTCGAACGTCCCCGCGAGCGGCGTCGACATCACGACCGTCCGCTCCTGCCCGACCGCGTTCATCATCACCTGCGCGACGTACCCCGTCGGGACGTAGCGCGCCTCGAGCTCCACCGTGAACGTCACGTCCGCCGGCAGCGACACCCCCGGGCTCTGGAGCGCGTGCCCGAAGTAGGCCCCGTAGAACGGCACCTTCCCGTTCGCCCGCTTGATCGTGAGCCGCGGGCGCTCGGCCGGCGGGTACGGCACCGCCGCCTGCGGCAGCGTGTAGAAGAGCCCCGGCGCCGCGTTCTCGCTGAGCGCGCCGGTGAGATCGTAGGCCTCGACCCGGATGAGCCCGTCGCCACCGCACCCGCCGCGGAAGTTCGTCCCGCACACCTCACCCACGTTCCCGCGCGCCTCGAGCACCCCGGCGCCGCTCACCTCGGCCGCCACGAGCCGGATGAAGCCGCCGCCGCCGAGCCCGCCGCGCGTGCTGTCCGGCCCCCCGTTCGCGCGCACGGCGCCGTCGATGGTGATCGTCCCCGAGCTCGCGATCACGATGGCCCCGCCGCCGCCGCTGCCGGCGTACGCCCCCGACTTGTACCCGCCGCCCCCGCCCGAGCCGCCGTGGAGCGGCACGTAGCCCGGGTCGCCGTAGGCCTCGCCGATGACCGTGCTCGCGTGCGTCGCGAGCGCGTTCACGCCGCGGTCGCCGTTCTCGATGGGCGAAGCGCCGCCGTTGCCCGCCGTGTCGCCGCCGTTGTTCGCGCCTCCGCCGCCCGGGCCGAGCCCGAACTGCGCGACCGTGCCGTTCACCGAGCCGCCGTCGCTCCCGCCGGGCCCGCCGACGCCGCCGAGGTGCGTGACCCCGCCGAGCCCGGCCGTCGCGGTGCCCGCCTTGCCGCTCACGTCGATCGTGCCGCGGATCACGACGTCGTCGCTCGCGAGCAGGTAGACCGGCGTGTTGTCCGCGTTGCGCACGAACGTCACCGTCACGCCGACCGGGATGTCCACCGTCGTGTAGTGGAGCACGCCGTCCTCGGGCAGCGGGATCGTCGTGTCGAACGACGGCGCGAGCGGGCCGAGCGCCCCCGTGCTGCCGCTCTCGACGAGCGGCTGGGCGCCCGCGGGCGCGGCGACGAGGAGCAGCAGGAAGAGGGCGGGGAGCGAGGCTTTCATCGCGTTCTCCTTCAGGGAGCCGTGACGGTGAGGCGGTTCTGCGGGGCGGGCGCGGCGAACGTGCCGCCCGCGCCCGGGACGACGACCGTCCAGTCGCCGAGCGGGGCGTCGGGCGCGACCGTGACGGACACGGTGAGCGACGCGCCGTCGGGGGCCACGACCGGCGCCGAGGCCGTGAGCGCGCCGTTGGCGGCGCCCGCGAAGTCGAGGCGCACGCCGGCGCCGAGGTCGAGGCCGGAGCCGGTCACGACGAGCTCGACCGCGCCTGCGTCCTGCGCGATCGACGCCGGGGCGACGCCGGTCACCACGGGGTAGGTCGCCCACGCGAGCGCGCGCGCCTGCACCGTGCCGAGGAGGCGGTCGCCGGGCGAGTCGGCGAACGGCGACACGCGGAACGCCGTCGGCATCGCGATCACGGCGCCCAGCAGGCGCTCGCCGGGGGCGTCGTCCCACGCCGACACGTGGAACGCGACCGGCGCCGACGTGACCGGCCCGAGCCCGACGAGGTTCGTGAGGCCCGCCGCCGTCGCGACCACGAACGGCAGCGGGCGCGCGGTCAGCGCGAAGCCCGACGTGTGGCCGACCGGCGTGCGCAGGACGAGCCAGCCGACGTCGGTCGCGCCGCCCACCTCGGGGGCGAAGGGGCCGAAGCGGTCGTTGTAGACGGTGTCGTCGACGACGCCGCTCACGATGAGCGTGAACGGCGCGTAGCTCGGCGCGCCCGGGATCGCGAACGCCCCGTCCGCGCCGCTCGTGCCGTTCGCCAGCTCGAGCGCGACGTGGACGGTCGCGCCCGGGACCGGCTCGCTGTTGCCGTCGACGACGACGCCGACGACGGTCGTGCCGGGGTCGGGGGCGAGCGTGAGCCCGCGCGGCGCGCAGTGGCCGACGTTCCCGGCCGCGTCGACCGCGAACGCCTCGATCACCGCGACCCCCGGCGCCGCCGGGAGGCGCGCCTCCACGCCGAACGGCGCGTACGCGTCGACGCCGACCTCGACGCCGTCGAGCAGGACGTGCACCTCCTCGACGAACACGTCGTCGAGGGCCTCCACGCCCACGACCAGCCGCTGCGCGCCCCACGCGCCCAGCACGTCGGGCGCAGGGCTCGTGATGACGCAGCTCGGCGCCTGCCCGAAGGGGTCGTCGAGGGCGCCCCAGCGGCCGATGAAGAGGCGGCTCGCGCCGGACCGGACCTTGTCGAACTTCGACGGCGTCGAGGCGACCACGGCGAGCCCGCCGTCGGTGGCGGCGCGGTGCGCGTTCTCCTCGCCGAAGCCGGGCGCGAAGTCGACGAGGCTCGCGAGCGAGGGGCGCGCGGGGTCGGCCACGCCGATGAGGGGGGCGGCGTTCACGCGGTAGTAGTCGGCGCCGACGGCCACGTCGCCCGCGAGCTCGAGGTCGGAGAGCATGAAGCTCGGCGGCCCGAGACGCCCGACGACGGCCGCGTCGGCCGGCGCGGCGGCGTCGATGAGCGCGAGCCCGGAGTTGCCGATGGCGACGGCGATGGTGGCGCCGCGCACGTCGAGCCCGCGCGGATCGCCGCCGACGCCCGTCACGTGGCGCGCGAGCGCGAGCGCCCCGCCGGCGCCCACCGTGACGACGGCGACGCGCCGGTCGCCGAGGGTGAGCGCGGCGAGCCCGCCGTCCGCGGCGAGGTCGACGACGGCGTCGCCGACGTCGAGGGTGGCGACGAGCGCGGGGGCGTCGGGGTCGGCGAGGGAGAAGCTGCGCAGGATCCCGGTCGTCGTGGCCGCGAGGAGCACGCCGTCGCCGGCGAGGTCGACGGAGCGCACGTCGCCGAGGTCGCCGACCGCGGCGACGACGCTCGCGAGCCCGCCCCGTGGGGCGTTCACGACGACCACGCCGCCGTCGCCGGCGGCCACGTAGGCGCGGCTCCCGCCCGGCGCGAGCGCCACCCCGAAGGCGCCGCCGAAGACGGGGAGCGTCTGCGCGACGCGCGGGAGCGCCGGGGCGCGGAGGTCGACGGTGACGAGCCCGGCGCCGCCGCACGCGACGAGGGCGCGGCCGGCGTCGAGGCGGATCTCGTCGGCCGGGCAGTCGAGGTCGAGCGCGGCGAGGGCCTGCGGGGCGATGTTCTTGACGGTCACCGGCACGGTCGCCGAGTGCGTGGCGAGGTCGACGTGGGCGACCGTCTCGCCGCCGGCGCCCGCGATGAGGAGCCCGGGGACGTCCGGCGAGAAGAGGGCGACCGTGAAGAGGTCGGTGCGGTAGCTCACGTCGGCGTGGTCGGTGAGATCGACCCCGGTGCCGTCGATGAGGAGGCCGATGACGGTGAGCTGGCGCGACGCCTCGCCGAGCGCGGGCACGTAGGGGATCACGACGCGCTCGGGGCGCACGAGGAGGCCGAGGAGCGAGGCGTCGAGGTCGACGTCGAGGGGGTCCGTCGGGTCGGTGCCGACGAGGATCTCGACGCGGTCGTTCACGCGGTCGCCGTCGGTGTCGGCGAGCACGGGGGAGGTGACCCAGCCGTCCTCGCCGAGGGCGACCTCCTCGCCGTCGATGATGCCCTCGCCGTCGGTGTCCGCGCGGTGCGGATCCGTGCCGGCCGCGAACTCCTCGAGCGCCGTGAGCCCGTCGAGGTCGTGGTCGACGCGGGCGTCGAGGGGGTCGCTCGGGTCGAGGCCCCAGCGGATCTCCCAGTCGTCGGGGAGCCCGTCGGCGTCGCTGTCGTCGCCCACCCGCACGGTCACCGGGAGCGTGGCCGTGACCCCCTCGTTCCACGCGACCAGCATCGCCGCACCGCTCGCGTGCGCCGTGACGAGGCCGTCGGCGTCGACCGAGGCGACGTCGGGCGAGGTCGAGAGGTAGCTCGTGCCGGAGGCGGCGCCCAGGAGCGTCGCCTGCGAGCCGTCCGGGAAGGTGCCCGTGACGGTCAGCGTCGCCGCCTCGCCGTCGGCCGAGAACGCCGTCGTGGGCGACGTGAGCGCGATGGCGACCGGCGCCGGCTCGGGGTCGCCGAAGGGGATCGGCTCGATGGCGGTCATCCGGTTCAGCGCGAGGCTGTAGCGCGGGCTCTGGCCGACGCGCTCGCCGGCGGCCGTCTGGCAGTAGAGGCGCGCGCGCACCTGCCCGCCGTTGACCGCGATGTCGGGCATCTCCCAGCGGCCATCGGGCCCGACCATGACGGTGCTGTTGAGGATCTGCACGGCGCAGGACTCGCCCGGCGCGAGGCCCGTCTGCGCGCGCGCCGCGGCGCCCGCGCCCGCGACGGCGAGCGCGACGACGACGGCGCCCAGGGCGCGCTCAGCGGCGGATCGCGCGCACATCGACGCCCCCCTTCGCCTGCTTCTGCTCGTAGTAGAGCGCCGGGTTGTCGCGGAGCGACTGCGTCACGCGCCAGACGCCGTCCGCGCCGCGCACGACGGGGATCGGGAGCGCCTGCAGGAGCCCGGGCGGCGCGTCGTCGACGCGGTGGTAGACGATGACGGCGCCCGGCAGGTCGAGCCGCCGCACGAGGCTGTGCGGGTGGCCGCTGATGCTGCGTCCCCACATGTGCAGGTAGTGGTCGCGCGTCACGCGCCCGCTCGCCTGGTCCCCGAGGAGCATCGCGCGCGCCGGCTCGTCCCAGAGCGCGAGCCAGCCGTCGAAGTCCCCGCGCGCCATCGCCGCGACGAACGCGCGCGCCGCGGCCTCGGGCGTCCGCGGCGGCCCGGCGAGCGCCGACCAGGCCGACGTGTCCACCGCGAGCGGCGGGCTGTAGCGCCGCTCGTCGAAGACGACGCGCTCGCCGCCTCGCGCCACGGCCTCGTAGCGGCCGACGAGCACGGTGGGTACGGCGTCTTCGGGGATCGGGGGAGCCCCGGGCGCAGGCGCGGTGGGCCCGCCAGGTGTGGTCGTGCCGGGCCCGGGCGCGGCCGCGCCGAGCGGCGTCGCGAGGGCGACGACGAGGAGGGCGGGCATCACTCGACGCATTGGCCGCCTCCATCGCACTCGCCGAAGCCGCTGCACTCGGTGCCGGCCTCGGCCTGGAAGCAGCCGCCGAAGCCGTCGCAGTACCCCGGCTGGCAGACGGCGTTACCGGCCGGGCACTCGTCGTGGAGGTCCAACCCGGGGGCCTGGTAGCCGCACTCCTTCGGCCCGAAGCACGTCCCGCAGAAGCCGCAGCCGGCGTCGTCCTCGGGGTCGTAGACGCAGCGCCCGAAGGGGTCGCAGGTCTCACACTGGCCGCCGCAGTTCGTGCCCTCCTCGGCGACCGCGCAGGCGCCCTCGCCGTCGCAGTAGCCGGACGCGCAGTCGTTGCGTGGGCACTCGTTCTTCACGTCCTCGCGCGGCCCCTGGAGCACGCACTCGCCGAACTCCACGTCGCACCGCTCGCACGGGCCGCAGATGTCGTCGTTCGGGCGCCAGCAGTTCCCGTTCGGGTCGCACGTGAGGCACCCGGACCCGCCGCAGGCGTAGCCGGGGTCGCGGATGCTCCAGCGGCGCGAGTCGATGGCGTCGCCGTCGCACACCTGGCACTCGTTCGCGGGGTTCTCCTCCCCATCGGCGTAGCATTGGCCGTCGATGAGGCAGGTGCCGGGCTCCACCGGGTGGTAGCAGGTCCCCTCGACGCACTTCGTGAAGGTGCACTCGACGCCGTCGTCGGCGCAGTCCGAGTCGCTCTCGCAGGCGCGGTCGCAGTCGCGCGCGACGCACATCGGCGGCGCGAGCTCCGGCTGCGCGCCAGGCGGCGTCCCGGACCCGGGAGGCGTCAGGAAGTCGACGCCGCACTGGGGCATCGCGGCGTCCTCGCAGGCGGGCGTGGGCGAGGGGCGCGGCGTGTCCTCGCACGTCTCCTGGATCGGCCCCGGGCACAGGATCGGGCTCCGGTGGTGGACGTCGGGGAGGCCGAGGATCCCGTTCAGCACGGTGAAGTCGAAGATGTAGCTCGCGCCCTCGCTGCACCCCGCCGTGCAGTAGCGATCGCAGTTGCTCGTGGACGTGACGGAGAAGCGGCCCTCGGCGCCGCTCATGAGGCGCCCGACGGTGAAGCCGCCGATGACGGCCTCGCCGCCCGCGGTGGCGCGGACGCCGAAGCGCGCGTCGAGCGAGGTGCGACCGCAGGCGGTCCCGAGGCACTCGTCGACCTCGATGACGCGGCTCGCGTCGATCCGCGCGTTCAGCGCGACCTGCACCCCGAGCTCGATGTCCGTGCCGCTGACGTAGCCGAGGGCGCCCATGATGTCCTTCGCGCGCTCCGTCAGGTAGTGGAGGACGTCGAAGGGGTTGCACTCGAGCTCGCCCGCGAAGTGCGACGTGCCGGTGACCGTGTACTGGGCGGCCACCTCGCCCGGGCACCCCGGGCAGCACCCCGTCGAGCCCGCGCGCGTCTCGTCCTTCATGTACTCCGGGTTGTCGATGTCGCAGAGCCAGCCGAAGAACCCGGCGGCCATGTCCATGACGTAGCCGGTGACCGGATCGAGGTCGACGTCGAGGGTGTTCTCGAACGGCTCGTCGGGCGCCTCGCAGACGCGGACGGTCGCGTAGGCGGTGGCGGTCTTCCCGCTCTCGGTGCAGATGTGGTCGACGCGGACGCGCCCGTAGGCGGCCTCGTCGTTCGTGACGACGGCCGGGCAGCTCCCCTTGTCGGCGCAGGCGCCCTCCGGCGTGTCGAGCTCGAGGTCGCCGCAGGTCTGGAAGGACCAGACCGTGTCCTTGCCGGGCGCGCCGCTCGCCGTGAGGCGGATCCCGCCGTTCGCGAGCGAGCCGCCGGTGACCGCGAGCTTGGCCGAGATCCCGGCCGAGCCGCCCGTGCCGCCGGGGCGGTTCCCGCAGTGCCAGCCGGCCTTCACGACGCCGACGCCGGGGTCGCTCGCGACGCGCGTGCCGTCGGCCGAGACCGAGCCCGTGCCGATCTGCACGAACGCCTCGAGGTCGTGGTCGTAGGAGTAGAGGTCGATCTTCTGCCCGGGCGCGTAGCCGTCGGCGTTCGGCATGACGAAGGGCGCGGGCGGGTCGAACGTGGTGCCGGTGGGCTGGATCGTCACGAGCACGCGCGACTGGAGCCCGTCCGAGGGCTGCATCGGCGCCTGGTCGAAGTGGACCTGGGTGAGCGAGAGCCAGCCCTCGTGCGCGCCGTCGGGGAAGGTGACCGTGGTGCCGCGCGGCACGCGCAGCTCGAAGCCCGGCATCTCGGGGAGCGTGAGGACGGCGTCCGTGAGGCCGTCGACCCAGGTCGGGGCGCGCAGCGCGACGAGGTAGACCGGTCGGTCCATCGCGTTGGCGACGCCCTGGACGAGGTGGAGGTCGAAGCCCATGGACGGGTAGCCGACGCCCGGCGGGGCGGGGGTGACCTCGCTCGCGTCGACCACGACGTGCACGTAGCCCGGCGGGGCGCCCTCGATGAGGAAGCCGCCGCGCTCGTCGGTGAGGACGCCGCCCGAGCCCTCACGGTAGCCGGCGATGGTGACGCGCGCGCCGGCGACGGGGCGCTCGGCCTCGTCGAGGACGCGCCCGCGGAGCGACGTCAGGAGGACCGGCCCGGTCGCGAAGGCGCTCGCCTGGAAGACCGCGCCCGCCTCGGTGCCGCCGCCGTCGAGGACGCCGTCGACCCAGGCGCGCACGGCGTGAGCGGCCCAGCCCTCGGTCGGGCCGGGGACGAACGCGACGCGCGCGAGGCCGTCGGCGTCGCTCGTAGCGTCGGTGGCGGCGCCGCCGGCGAGGGTGCCGTCGCCGCGGATCACCTCGTAGTGGACGGTCTCGCCGGCGACGGGGTTGCCGAGCCCGTCGGTGACGCGCACGGCGAGCGGCATCGGGAGCGGCACGAGCGGGGAGCCGGTCTGGTTCTGGCCGTCGCGGACGTGCACCTCGCTCGCGGGCGCCGGCTCGCCGTCGAGGTGGAAGTGGACGGGGCGCGCGCCCGCGGTGGAGGCGCTCACGCGGTTGACGGCGGCGCCGGCGCGGGTGCCGAGGCGCACCCCGGCGGCGGCGAGGCCGCCCTCGTCGGTGCGCGCGAGCAGCGTGCGCGCGGTGGGGCCGATCCGGACGGCGTCCGCGCCGAAGAGGTGCGCGTCGTTGTCGGTCACGGCGAAGACGACGTCGCGGCTCGCGAGCGGCGCGCCGTCGCCGTCGGTGACGCGCACGACGAGCGGCTCGGCGGCCTCGTCGCCGGCGACCGCGAGCTGCCCGTCGCCGCTGACGATGGCGAGGCGGACGGCGCCGGGGTCGACGCGCGTGACGGTGACGGCGTCGCGCGCCTCGAGGCCGACGGGATCGGTGACGACGGCCTCGATCGCGTTCGGGCCGGGGGCGAGCGGCACGCCGCGCGCGACGAAGCGCCCGTCGGCGACGGCGGCGACGGCGCCGTTCACGGTCACGACGAGGTCGGCGCTCGAGACGGTGCCGACGACGAGGTCCTGCGCGACGCCGGTGACATCGACCGTGGCGGCGTCGACGACGGCGCCGTCGAGGGGCGCGTGGATCGTGACGCGCGGCGGGCTGTCGTCCACGACGACGGTGATCGACGCGGTGCCGACGTTGTCGGCGACGTCCCGGGCCGTGAGGACGAAGCTCGTGCGGCCGTGGACGAGCGGGTAGTCGCTCGCGAGCTCGCCCGGCGTGAGGCGCATCATGGGGGCGCGGGCGTCGCTCGGGACGAGGGAGGCGGAGACGAAGCCGGAGAGGGCGTCGTCGTCGGCCTCGCCGGCGACGCTGACGAGGTTCGCGCCGACGACGACGGTGCCGCCGTCGAGGACGCCGGTCGGGAGGGTGAAGCGCACGGCGGGCGGCGTGCGATCGAGGCTGACGATCGCCGTGGCGCTGGCGCGGTTCCCGGCGCGGTCGACGGCCTCCCCGGAGACTGCCTGATCGGCGCCCTCGGCGGCGACGACGACCGGATCGGGGGCCGTGGCGACGCCGCTCAGCGCGTCGCTCGCCGCGAAGGTGACGGTGGTCGTGGCGCGGCTCCAGCCGGCGGCGTTCGCGGGGGGCGAGAGCGTCGCGGTGACGGTGGGCGGCGTGCGATCGAGGGTGAAGGTGGCGCTGACGACGACGGGATCGCCCACGCACGCGGGGACGGTCACGACGAGCTCGTGGCGGCCTTCGTCGGCGATGGTGGCGCCGAGGGTGTAGGGGGCGCCGTCGAGGGTGGCCGTGGGTGGCCCCGCGGCGTTGCCGGCGAGGGTCAGGCTCGGCGAGACGCTCGCGGCGTTCGAGTACGCGCCGTCGGTCACCCCGGCGAGGGTGACGGCGGGCGCGGCGGTGACGGGGTCGTGGGCGCACGCGTCGGCGTCGCAGCGGTCGACGGTGCAGGGATCCCCGTCGTCGCAGCCGTCGGGGCACGGGCCGACGTCGGTGTCCACGGTGTCGTCGTCGGCCGTATCGGTGTCCGTGACGGTGGCGGTGTCTTCGGCAGCGTCCTCCGCGTCGGCGTCCGCGGCGTCGGCGGGGAGCGCGGTGTCGGCCGCGTCGGGGCGCTCGGCGTCGTCGCCGGGGCAGGCGGCGAGCGCGACCAGGAGCGCGAGCCAGAGCGCGCGGCGGAGCGCGGCGCGGGCTCGCGATATCGCGGGCGAGAGCTGCATGGTTCACAAGGGTGAAACCGGAGATTAGCCCGATGTTTCGATTGATACCAGCGCCGGGTCCGACGGGGCGCAAACGCGCTTGCGGCCGGGCGCGGCGGTCGCTAACGTCGCGCGCCATGCGCACCGCCGTCCTCGCCGCCGTCCTCGCCCTCGCCCCCCTCGCCGCCTGCGACTCCGCCGGCGGCGGGTCCCACGTCACGTCGGGGACGGTCACGTTCTCGATCGAGCAGGGCGTCGACTTCTACTCGGGGCAGGTCGTCGACCACGCGAACTACCAGAACGCGGACCTCATCGGCACGTCGAGCGGCACGGGCGTCAAGCTCGCCACCGGCGGTCCGTCGCCCACCGAGAACCGCCCGGTGAACTGGTTCCTCGGCACGGGCGGCGTCCATCAGACGTTCGCCTCCCTCGCAGAGGTGCCGACGACGCGGCCGGACAGCACGATGACCGCCTCGCTCGTGAAGGCGAAGGCCGGCAACGGCTTCGTGCTCGAGGCGCACGGCGGCGCGTACGTGCACGGCTGGATCCAGAGCGCGGACGGGCAGACCGTCACGATCCAGTTCGAGGCCGCCCCGGCCGAGCTGGAGTAGGCCCCGGGCTGCGCCGCGCGGAGCGGCGTGATAACGTCGTCGTGATGGTCGTCGTGGCCTCCGTCATGGACACGACGAGGCCGAAGACGATACTAATCGGTCTGGCGTCGCGGGCTCCCGTCTGGATCCGGGGGGCCGTGGCGCGGTCTCACTCCGCGAGCACGATGGACCACCCACGCACTCTCCCCCATGGGCCGCTGCGGCTCGTCGGCGACGGCGTCTACGTCGTCACCGGGGAGATGCACATCGCGCCGCTCGTGCGGATCCCGCGCAACATGGTCGTCATCGCGGACGAGGGCGAGCTCACGCTCGTGAACGCCGTGCGCCTCTCGGACGCGGGTGAGGCCGAGCTCGCGCGGCTCGGGACCGTTCGCCACCTCGTGAAGCTCGGCGCGTTCCACGACCGCGACGACCCGTACTACGTCGAGCGCTTCGCGCCGCGCTTCTGGGCGGTGCCGGGCGCGAGCCACCGGGAGCCGCTCACGGCGGACGGCGACCTCATGGAGGACGCGCCGCGCCTCCCGATCCCGCGGATGCGGGTCGTGCGCTTCTCGGTGCGGCGGCCGGAGGCGGCGCTCTTCGTGCCGCGCCTCGGCGGGCTCCTCGTCACGTGCGACTGCCTTCACACGCTCGGCACGATGGGGGGCTACTCGCGGGCGGCGCGCGCGGGCCTCTGGATGCTCGGCTTCCGGCGGGCGCCGGTGGTGGTGCCGCCGACGTGGCTCCGGGCGGTGACGGACGACCGGGCGGCGCTCGCGCGGGACTTCGCGCGGGCGCTGGAGCTCCCGTTCGACAACCTGATCGCCGGTCACGGCGAGCCGCTGCTCGGGGGCGCGAAGGAGGCGGCGCGGGCCGCGGTGGAGCGCACGTTCGGGGAGCTGCCGAGCGAGACGAGCGAGCCCGCGAACACCTGAGAAGGCGCCCGCGGGCTCGTGGTTCGGGTCGGGCCGGTCAGGACGCGCCCGCGGCTCCCCACCGCGGGCGGCTGGCTGTCGGCGGGCCGGCTACGACGACTCAGCGCCAGGCGTGACGGTGGCCGCGCTGCGGGTGGGCGGGACGCACGTAGGCGACGTAGCGGGTCGTGACCCAGCGCATGCGGGCGTCGAGGCGGGCGAGCTCGCGGGCGCGCATGCGGGCGACGAGGTTGCGGGCATGCGGGCCGTAGCCGAAGCGGGCGTGGATGACGCGGGCGCGGGCGTGGATGCGGTGGTTGGTGCGGGCGATCATGATGCGCCGGATCTGGCGCACGGAGTAGCCCTGGCGCGCGAAGGCGCGGAGGCGCTGGTCGGGGCTGAGGCGGGCGCCGTCGTCGAAGTCGTCCCAGCGGTGCTCGAGGGTGTAGTCGTCGGCGCGGTCGTCCCAGCCGTCGCTCCAGGAGGCGTCGTCGCGGCCGCGGTCGCGGTCGTGGCGGTCGCCGGGGCGGGCGGAGGCGGCGGAGGCGCCGAGGAGGAGGAGGGCGGAGGCGAGGAGGAGGATCGTGCTGCGCTTCGTCATGGGGAGTCTCCTTCTTGTGCAGTCGCGGTCGCAGTACAGGCCCGGCGCGCGCAGCGAGTCGTCGCCGCACGCGGGGCGGGCGGGACGACGGTGGATGCTGCGGCGCCGGGCCAGGGGTCCTCGAGCCGGGGGCGGCCGGCGTCGCGGACAGGGGAGTCGACGGCGGGCGCGCGGCAGAATTCAACGCGCCGGAGAAGCGAGGTGCTGAAGACCGCGCCCGGAGCGGGCTCGCGACGCGATCGCGGGGTCGGGAGCGAGGGCGATCCAGCGCCTGGAGGGGGCGGTTCAGCGGTCGGCCCCAGCCGCTCGCTACGTCACACGAACTGCTCGACGGCCTCGATGTAGAGCTCGTAGTCGTCCTCGTTGAAGCAGCAGAAGATGACCTGCTCGATGCCGTCGTGGGTGTCGATGAAGGAGGTCACGACGCCGACCGCGATCTCGCTCGCGCGCTCCGCCGGGAAGCGGTAGGCGCCCGTCGAGATGCAGGGGAAGGCGATCGTGCGGATCCCGTTCTCGAGCGCGACCTTGAGCGTGTTGTCGTAGGCGCGCGCGAGGAGGTCGTCCTCGCCGTGGCGGCCGTCCTCCCAGATCGGGCCCACCGTGTGGATCACGTGCTTCGCGGGCAGCCGGAAGCCGCGCGTGATCTTCGCCTCGCCCGTGCGACACCCGCCGAGCGCGCGGCAGGCGTCGGCGAGGAGCGGCCCCGCCCCGCGGTGGATGGCGCCGTCGACGCCGCCCCCGCCCGAGAGCGTGTTGTTCGCCGCGTTGACGATGGCGTCGACCGCAAGCTGCGTGATGTCGCCGCGCTGCACGATGATGCGACCACCGAGGTATCGCTTCACAGCTCGCTCCTTGTGTCGTGACGGGCCTCGTCGGATGTGCCAGCGAGCGCATGGTAGCACAGCGAAGACGAGCCGCCAGCGCACCCCCCGGGGCCGCCCGCTTGCAACGACCCGCACAAAGCGGGAGGCTCCACGCCCATGAGCCGGTACGCCCGCCCCGCACTCCTCGCCGCGCTCGCCGCCCTCGCCGTCTCCGCCTGCGGCGACGACGCGCCGGACGTCGCGAGCCAGACCGTCTCCCACCGCCTCGACGCCGTCGTCCTCGCTGGCGGCGACGCCGGCGCCGACGCGATCGGCGGCGACGCGACGGCGCCGACGGACACGGCGCTCCAGGACACGGGCGTCCTCCCCACCGACACGCTCCCGACGGACACGAACGTCGCGCAGGACACGATCATCGCCGACACGGGGCCCACGGACACCGCGCAGGACACCGTGACGACCGCCGGCCAGCTCTCGGCGCCCGATCTGCTCGCCATCCCCGCCACCACCGCCGGCGGCGGCGGCGCCGAGGCGACCCTCACCGTCTCGCAGGACGGCGGCGGCGCCCTCCCCGTCACGATCACCCTGTCGGGCGCGAGCGCGCTGCGGCTCGTCTCGCCGCCGTCGAGCGTCCCGGCCGGCGGCGGCGCGGCCGTCCGTGTCGCCTTCGACGGGAGCGCCACCCCGGGCCGCTTCGCCGCGACTCTGCGCGTGACACCGGGCGGCGGCGGGCCCGCGCTCGAGGTCGACGTCGTCGCCGTGGCCGTGGACCCGATGATCTCGGCCACGCCGTGGTCGACCGTCACCGGCCCGGGCGGTCTCGTCATCGGCCAGCAGGTCACGCTGCCCTTCCCGACCGCGCCCTACCCGGACGTCGGCGGCTCGTGGAGCGATCCGAGCGTGCTGCTCTTCGTGCCCGACGGCTTCCGCGACCGCGGCACCACCGACTTCGTCGTGCACTTCCACGGCTTCGGCTTCGTGCTGGGCGACGTCCCCGGGCAGCGGCTGCGCGAGCAGGTCTACGCGAGCGGGATCGACGCGGTGCTGGTCGTCCCGCAGGGTCCGGTCGACGCGTCGAGCGGCGACTTCGGGAAGCTCATGGACCCGGGCGGGCTCGAGGCCCTGCTCGACGACGTGGAGACGGTGCTCTACCGCGACGGCTTCGTGCGGCGGCCCGTCCCGGGCGACGTGCTGCTGACCGAGCACTCGGGCGGCTATCAAGGGGTCGCCGAGAACCTCGAGGCGATGACCGAGGCCGGCGCGACCACGCACGCGAACCTCTTCGACGGGCTCTACGCGCGGTCGAGCCAGTTCGAGGCGTTCGTGGACGCCGGCGGCTACCTGCGCTCGGACCACACGCCGTCGGGCGGCACGCGGTCGCTCAACCAGGCGCTCGCGTCGGCGCTCGGGGGGATCGCCGTGACGGCGCCGACCTTCGCGAACCTGCGCGACGCGCGCGCCGTGATCTGGCCCGTCGAGTGCGGGCACTACGAGTCGATGTACTACGAGAACGCCATGGCCGAGGCGCTGCGCTGGGGGGCGATGCGGTCGCGGCGCGGGCCGCGCGTGGAGCTGCGCGCGGCGACGGCCACGGGCGGGACGGCGACGGTGCGCTGGCTGTCGCCCGACGACGACGATCTCGAGGGCTTCGAGGTGCAGATCGCCGAGGTCGGCGGGCCGTACACGGTGGCGGCGAGCGTCGGGCCCGACGCGACGCAGGCGAGCTTCGCGCTCAGCCACGGGGTGCGCGTGCGCGTGGTGCCGCGGGTCGCGGGGGTCGCCGCGGCCGACGCGCTGCCGAGCGACACCTACTACGTGGGCGGCGGGAGCGACGTGATCGTGGTGGACGGCTTCGATCGCGTGCTCGGGGGCTCGTTCGGCGGGCTCGAGCACGACTTCGCGGCGCGCGTCGGCGCGGCGGTCGGGGCGCGCGGGTCGGCGTCGAACGAGGCCGTCACGGACGGGGAGGTCGCGCTGTCGGCCGCGGCGGCGGCGATCTGGCTCCTCGGGGACGAGTCGACGAACGACCACACGTTCACGGCGGCCGAGCAGGCGGTCGTGAACGCGTACCTCGACGGCGGCGGCGGGATCGTGGTCAGCGGGAGCGAGGTCGCGTGGGATCTGAGCGCCAAGGGCAACGGCGTAGCCTTCATCTCCGGGCTCGGCGCGAGCTACGGCGCGGACGACAGCAACTCGCTGAGCGTGAGCGGCGTGGGCGCGCTCGCGGCAGTCGGGTCGATGACCTACAGCGGCGCCGGCGCGCCGTACCAGGAGGACTTCCCGGACGTGCTCGCGACGACCAACGGGGCGACGGTGGTGCTGCGCTACGGCAACAACCAGATCGCGGGCGTCGCGCGCGCGGGGCGGTCGGCGGTGGTCGGCTTCCCGCTCGAGCTCGTCGACGACCCGGCGAAGCTCGCGCAGCTGGTGAGCGGGCTCGTCGAGGTCGTGACGGGTCAGTAGGACGAGGACCGCGTCCGTTGCGGCGTCAGCTGCCCTTCGGGTGGCAGTTGAAGCAGCTGAAGCCCTCGTGGGTGGCCGGATCGTAGGGCGCCTCGCCGAGGAGCTCGGTCATGGTCGGCACGACCTGGTTGAACATGAAGACGAGGACGCTGTGCGGGTCGTCCTTGTAGCGCTCGACGAGGGCCTTCTGCTCGGGGGTGCCGGTCGGGTAGAGCTCGGGGAGGTCAGGGCTCGGCATCTCGAAGTTGCGGGCCTTGGCGTCGTCGCCGTGGCAGGTGGCGCAGGAGAAGTCCGCGAACTCCTCGGCGTCGTAGGCCTGGAACACGCGCTTCATCGTCGGGTACACGGTCTTCGCCATGTAGCTCCGCTTCTCGTCGAAGCTCATCGTGTCCCACGGCTTCGGCGGGCCGACCTTCGCCTCGGGCGTCGGCTCCGTCGTCGGCGTGGGCTCGGCGCTCGGACAGGCCGTCGTGAGCAGCGTGAGCGCGAGGAGGGGGGCGAAGAGGGCGGCGCGGGCAGGGCGGTTCATCGTGCAATCACCTCGGTGACGGTTTCCGTCATCGAAGCACGAACGGGCGCCGCCGTCACGGCGGTCGCGGCCGCTCCGCCTCGTGCTGTGCAGGAGCGCACCACGGAGGCACGGAGGCACGGAGGGTTCAGCGGGCGGCCAGGCGGCTGCGACGGACGGCGGACCTCTCGCAGGAGAAGTCGCGCTCGTACTCGGAGCCCGGTGACACCGACGCACCCTCCGTGCCTCCGTGCCTCCGTGGTTTCCCCCACCGGTTCAGTCAGTTGCGGCGATCCCGCTATCTGAAATAGCTCAGCCCGCGCACCGCCCAGCTGCGCCAGTCGACGTTGAAGAAGCCGTTGCTCGCGGTCTGGTCGAAGTCGAAGCCCGGGCCCACGCGGACGCGGTAGAGCACGACGTCCTTGAAGCCGAAGGACATGCCGCCGCCCGGCTCCACCTGGCTCATCTGCGGGAAGTAGGCCGTCGTGAGGTCGCCGTCGAGGATCTCGAGCCACTCGCTGTAGGGGATCATGAACAGCGCCCCGCAGGCGGAGCACGGCCCCGCCGCGCTCCCGAAGTCCATCACCGTGAAGTCCGGCGAGACCTCCTCGTTCACCGTCCACGACACGCGGTCGTTCAGGAAGCCGCCGTCCGCCGGGTTCAGGTTCGTCGGGATCGCCAGCATCGGCCCGAGCACCACCTCGTGCGCCCCCATCGCGAACGCCTTCCCGGCCACCGCCCCCACCGCGCGCAGCGTCGAGCGGTGCTCCGGCAGCGACAGGTCCGTCCAGTCCACGCCGTCGAACGAGAGCAGCGCCCCGCGCGCGCCCGCCGCGTACACGAGCCCGTCGTCGCTCTGCGCCACCGCGAACAGCTCGCGCGTCGTCGGCGCGCCCTCGAAGTCGAAGCCCGCCCCGTTCCACACGAGCACCGTCCCGCGCTCGCCCACGATCATCGGCCCGCCGCCGAGCCCCGCCGTCACCGCGTTCAGCCGCAGCGTCGTCGCCACCGGCACGCGCTCCCACGTCGTCCCCGCGAGGTGCCCGACGTAGCCCTGCTCGCCCACGATCCAGACGTCCCCCGGGCCGGCCGCCCACACGCCCGCGAGCTTCCCGGGGGCCGTGAGGATCTCCGTCCAGCTCGCGCCGTCCCACTCGTAGACGTACCTGTCTCCGACCGCGTAGGCGACGGCGTCGTCGGCCCACGCGACCCCCGTCAGCGTCGCCACCGTGTCGACCGGCTGCGCATGCCACAGGAAGCCGTCCCAGAACGTCGCCGCGCCCGCCGCGCCCACCGCGACCGCCTGGCTCTTCGAGCGCACCGCCACCGCGTACAGGTCGCGCGTCGTGTCCGCCGCCTGGTACGCCCAGTGGTTCGGCCCGAAGGAGCGCGCGATGCGCCCCTCGTCGCCCACCACGAGCAGGTCGCTCTCGATGGGCGCGATGCCGCGCGTCGTCGTGTCGAAGGTCTTCCGTCGCTCGAAGGTGCCGTCCTCGCCCAGCGCGAGGTCGAGGTCGTTCGCGACGTTCGTGATCCCCGGCTCGATCGTCGAGCTGTTGCCGTTCAGCGAGGGCACGTCCACCGAGACGAAGAAGTCCCACTCGGCGTCCGCGATGACCCCGGTCAGCTCCGGCAGCACCTCCGAGAACTTCGTCTCGGTGATGGCGCGGAGCGGCGGCAGCTCGGCGACGCCGTCACCGTGCAGGTTCAGGAGCGTGCGCATCACGATGCTCTCGTCGCCCGGCGCCCCCATCGTGGGCTTGTCGACCAGCACCCGCACCTTCCGCCGCAGCGGGATGTCGAGCCGCACCTCCGCCTCGACCGTCTCGCCGTCGGCGAAGGCGCCCAGGTGCCGCGTGACGCCCATCACCTGCGGCCGGAAGAAGCTGCGCGCGAGCACGCCGCGCCAGCAGTAGACGGCGTAGTTGCCGAGGCGCGTGTTGATGAACACGGTGTTGTCGGAGAGGACCTCGACGCCCGGGTAGGGGATCTGGTCGTTCGACCACATGTCCTCCTCCGTGATGTCGCAGTAGACCTTCGTCTCCCCCGGCGGCGGCACGCACTGCCCCGGCCCGCCCGCGCCCGACGTGTCGACGCAGCGGAAGTCGCGCCCGCAGTCCGTGTCGGCCGTGCAGTCCGCCGTGCAGAAGAAGCCCTGCCCGGGCAGCTCGGCGCAGCGGTGGTCGGGGTCGCAGTCGCTGTCCGCGGCGCACGCGCGGCAGAGGCTCGCCGGCGCGTCGCCCCAGTCGGCGCACTCCCCCCACGGGATGGTCGGCCCCTTCGTGCTGCCCGTGACGCGCCCCGAGAAGAAGGCGATGGGACGCGGCCCCGTCAGCTGGTCGCACGGGATGTCGGCGACCTCCGCGCACGTCGGCACGGGCTCGATCGCGAGCGTCACGTTCTCCGCGTCGAAGCCCGCGATCTGCATCGTCTGGTAGCCGGAGCGCGTCGCGGTGACCGTCTGGTCGCCCACGAGGTCCGCCGTGCTGAACGTGATCTGCCCGGCGTCGTTCGTGAACCCGCGCTGCGTCGTCGACACCGTCGGCCCCACGACCACCGCCGCGCCCGCGACGCGCAGGCCGCTCCGCGCGTCGAGCACCGTCACGTTCAGGTTGCCGTCGATGGGCTCGCCCCACGACCCCGGGTAGGCCGCCGGGTCGAAGTACACGAAGCCGCTCGGGTGGCGCGTGTCCCACGCGGCCGTGCGCACCACGACCGGCACGGCGCCCGCCGTCCCGCGCGGCGTGCGCGCCGTGATCGTGCCGTCGTCGACCACGACGACCTCGGTCGCCGGGCTCTGCCCGAACAGCACCTGCGGCGTGCCGACGCCGCCCGTCGTGAAGCCGTGCCCGTAGACCCGGACGCGCGTGCCGCCGGCGACCGAGCCCGTCGGCGGCGTGACGACCCAGACCGCCGGCAGCCCGCGGTAGGTGAACGCCCCCTCGAGCGTGTGCGTGACGCCGCCCACGGCCACCGTGACCGCCGCCGGCCCAGGGCTCCCCGGCGCCGTCGTGGCCTCGATCGTCGTCGCGTTCACGAGCCGCACGCCCGTCGCCGGGAGCGCGCCGACGCGCACCGAGGCGCCGACCTTGAAGCCGGTGCCGCGGATCGTGAGCTTCGTGCCGCCCGCGACCGGCCCCTCGGGCGGGTCGACGCCCGTGATCACGGGGCCCTCGATGTAGGTCCACGCGCCGGCGAGGTCGCGCAGCACGCCGTTCTGGCGCACCGAGAGGGCGACGACCTGCGCGGCGTTCGCTGCCGGCGAGAGCGCGACGAT
This sequence comes from Deltaproteobacteria bacterium, assembly GCA_020632715.1. Taxonomy (GTDB): domain Bacteria; phylum Myxococcota_A; class UBA9042; order PHBI01; family PHBI01; genus JACKFA01. The sequence goes on along the minus strand of JACKFA010000004.1, from coordinate 823,323 downwards.
CACGCCCGCGGCGGGGTCCTGCGAGATCACCGTGGCGGCGTTGCCGCCGAAACGGACCTCGACGGGGTCGGCCGTGAGGCCGGTCACGACGAGCGTCACGCGGTCGCCGCCGGCGACGCTGCCGCGCGTCGGGTAGGCGGCGCGCAAGGCGAACGCGGGCACGCCGGGGTCGAGGTAGTGGAAGGCGCCGCTCGCGAGGGCCGTCCCGGCCGCGCTCGTGACGGCGACGTCGACGGGGCCGGCGCTGTCGCGCGCCGGGGCCGTGACCGTGACGCGCCCCGCGGCGTCGACGGGGGCGTCCTGGATGATGGCCGCGCCGAAGCGCACCGTGACGGGCGGCTCGAAGCCGGTGCCGCTGATCGTGACCGGGACGCCGCCGGCGAGCGGGCCGGTCGACGGGGAGACGACGTCGATGCGGGGGGCGTCGTCGTAGAGGAAGCCGGGCTGGTAGCGGCCGACGCCCCAGCGGTTCGTGACGAAGAGGTCGGCCTTGCCGGCGACGCCCGGCGGGGTGACCGCGGTCAAGCTGCCGTCGTTCGCGACGTCGACGACCGGGGCTGCGCGCCCACCGATGATGACGGTGGCGTCGTCGGTGAAGCCGGCGCCGCTGACGGTGATGGTGTCGCCGCCCTGCACGCTGCCGACGGCGGGCTCGACGAGCGTGACCTGGACGTCGTCGCGGAAGGTGAAGGCGAGGTCGAGCGTGGCGCGGGCGCCCTGATCGTCGACCACCGAGACGTCGACGAGGCCGGCGGGGCGCGCCGGGGTGAGCGCGACGAGGAGGTCGTCCGAGACGGCGAAGAACTCGGTCGCCGGGACGGCGCCGAACTCGACGGAGACGACGTGCGTGAAGCCGCGGCCGTAGAGCTGCACCTCCTCGAGGCCGGCGGTCGAGCCCTTCGCGGGGTCGAGGCGCGCGAGCGCGAGGCCCTCGCCGGGGAGGTCGGTGTCGGTCGGCGTGGTCGTGTCGGTCGGCGTCGTGTCGGTGGCGTCGACGACGTCGCCCGAGGGGCCGGAGCCGGTGCCGGTGTCGCCGTCGCAGGCCGCGCCGAGGAGGGCGGCGGTGGCGATCAGCGCGAGCAGGGGCGTGGTCGACGATCGCGACCAGGGCCTTGTCTGCATGGGAGACCTCGCGGAGTGGTTCGGGGGCGGCGGTGAGTTGTGCGGCAGGGCGCGTTTGATCGCCAGGACGCTTCGATTTTTGGACTCCGAGACACATACACCGGAGCCCCCCGTCGGCGCACGTTCGGGAATCAGGACGCGCGTTTTCAACCGCCGTGGTGGCGGCCGTCCCTGAGCACGAGGGACGCGACGCGCCCGCCGTGCGGCGGCCTCCGGAGGACCGAGATGACAGGACGGCCGAGAACGTGCCAAGGTGGCGCACCGAAGCACCCCTGGCACTGGTCCCATGACGCGACGCGACCCGTTCTTCGACCACCTGCAGGCCGAGATGGCGATGAGAGCGCGGCTCCTCCTCGCGGGGGCGAACCGCGGCAAGTCGGGGCGGATGCTCCCCGAGGACCTCGTGCAGGAGGCCCTCGCGAAGCTCTTGAACGCCTACGACGAAGCGAGCCTGCGGGAGCGGCCGTTCAACCAGCTGATGGCGCTCGCGTACCGGACCATGCGGAACCTCATGATCGATCAGGGGCGGAAGAAGGCGGCCTACCTCGAGGACGCGCGCGACGACGACCTCGAGCGGCCGACGCCCGACGAGGCGCCGCTCGCGGACTCGCTCCTCGAGGACGAGCAGCGCTCGACGCGGCTCCGGGAGCAGCTCGCGAAGCTCTCGCCCGAGGAGCGCTGCTTCCTCACGAACGTGATGACCACCGACAGCGTCCCCGCCGCGCAGAAGTCGTGCGGGTGGCCGCCGAAGTCGCCGTACTACGTGCTCAAGAAGCTCCTCGCGCAGCTGCGCGAGGGGTTCGAAGAGCCCTCGGCGGCGGGGGGCTGAGATGACGGCTGTCGACGCGCGCCTCGAGGAGGCCGTCCTGACCTACCTCTTCGGCGACGGGGAGGAGGATCCGGGGCTCGTGGTCGTGGAGGGGGCGAAGACCGCCGGCTTCCTGCCGTGGCTCGACCGGCTCGAGCAGGAGCTCGCGGCGCTCGCGCACGCGGTGGAGGCGCCGCTCAGCGAGAGCGTGGCGCTCGCGCGGCTCGGGGTGCTGCGGGAGGAGACGAAGGCGTGGGCGGCGCGCGCGGCGGCCACGGGCGCCGCGGCGGCCGGCGGTCCGGCAGAGGTCGTGTCGCTCGCGGCGGCGCGGGAGCGGCGGCGCGGGCCGGCGATGTGGGTCGGCGCGGTCGTGGCGATCGCGGCGGCGGTGCTCATCGCGGTGGCGCTCACGAGCGGCGGCGGCGCGGGGGCCGTGGCGCGGCCGAGCGTGGCGCAGGCGCAGCAGTGGGCGGGCGAGCGCGTCGACAAGGCGATGGCCTTCTCGGGCGCGACGCTGACCGCGGCGGACCGCGGGTTCTTGCTCGGGATCGTGAGGGACCTGTCGGCGCCGCGGGCGGACGGGTCGCAGCCGACGGGCGACGAGCTCGAGGCGGCGCGGGCCATCGCGGCGCAGGCGTTCGCCGGGACGGACGTCACCGGCGACCCGGAGGCGCTGCGGAAGAAGGCGCTCGCGGGGTGCGCGGCGTTCGGGGCGGGAGACGCGGCCGGGTGCGAGGAGGGCGTCGCGACCTACGCGCGGCACCGGGACGCGGCGCTCGGGGCGTCCGCGCCGAAGTGATCGGGCGGCGCGCCGCGATCGTGGTGGCGTTCGCCGTCGTCGGCGGGTGCGGGCGCGGGAGCGACGCCGGGCGGCCACAAGGGCCGCCCCTACGGGGTCCGGAGGGCGCGGCGGCGACCGCGGAGGCGACAGCGTCGGAGGCGGAGGGCCGGGGCGGCGTCGGCGACAGTGGTGGCGGCGACGGCGGAGGCGGAGGCTGGGGCGGCGGCGGCCGGGGCGGCGTCGGCGACAGCGGCGGCGACGGCGGAGGCCGGGCGGCGACAGCGGCGGCGGCCGGGGCCGGGGCGGCGGCGGAGGCGGAGGCCGGGGCGGCGGCAGCGGCGGAGGCGGAGGCCGTGGCGGCGGCCGGGGAACGCGTGGTCGACACCGTGCCGGACGACCTCGTGCTCGCGCCGTTCAGCGTGCGCTTCTCGGACGACCTCGCCCACGTCGCCTACCGCGCCGAGAACGGCACCGGCAAGGCGACCGTCGTCGCGGACGGCCGCCGCGGGCCCTTCGCGGACCGCGCCTCCTTCGCGCCGGTCGTCGCGGGCCCACACGTCGCCTGGGTCGCGCGCCTCGGGGACGCCGATCACGTCGTGGCAGACGGCGTCATCGGCGCGCCTGTGCGCGAGGCCCGCGACCTCGTCTACGCCGCCGACGGGTCGGCGCTCGCGTACCTCGCGCGGGTCGAGGACGGGCTCCAGATCGTGGTCGCCGGCGAGCCGGGCCCCATCCACCGTGTCGTGAAGGCGCCCGCGCTGAGCCCCGACGGGAAGCGCGTCGCCTACTTCCGCGACGACGCGCGCGGCGCGCTGACGCTCGGCGACCTCGACGAGCGCAGCTGGGACCTGGCCGTCGGGCCGGTGTTCCGCCCGGACGGCGCGCTCGTCTATGCGGGCGCCCGCGACGGCGCCTGGGAGCTCGTCGTGGACGGCGTCGCGACGCCGCTCGCCTTCCGACCGCGAGGGGCGCCGCTGGTCGCGCCGGACGGGCGCACGCTGGTCTTCACGACGCGCGACGCGAGCGGGAGCCACGTCGTCATCGGCGGGAGCGTGGGGCCGGGGTTCGCGCGGGTGGGCGACGTCGCGATCGCGGCGGACGGGGAGAGCGCGGTGGCGGCGGTGTCAGCGGGCGGGACGGACCGCTGGGAGCTCGCGCCGCGCGTCGCGGGGCAGCCGAGCGACCCGCTCGCGGCGATCGCGTCGGTCGCGATCTCGGCCGACGGCGCGCACCGGGCGGCCGCCGTGCAGCGCGCGCCGGGCGCGGCGTGGCGCGTCGAGCGGGACGGGATCGCGGTGGCCGAGGGGCTCGACGCGGTGACGCTCCTGCGCTTCGATCCCGACGGCGCGCTCGTCGTCGGCGGGGTCCGCGGGCGGGACGTCGTGGTCCTGCGCCGACCCGCCGACGGGCAGGAATAGCCCGGGTTTGTGGGCGGGTTCGATTCGTGCTTTCATTCGCCCGTCCCGAGAACCCACGACCTGCCGCCGCACCGGAGAGCACGCATGCGTCACCTCACCCGCCGCTTCCGCCCGTTCCTCGCAGCCCTCCTCGCCTTCGGCGTCCTCGGCTTCGCCGCGACGGCGATGGCCGCGGACGGCGAGACCGTCACACCCAAGGAGGGCACGGTCTACTACTCGATCGCCGAGGGGCTGAAGCTCATCAAGGACGGCAAGTTCGACGCCTGGAAGAAGGCGTACTGCCACACGGGCGACCTCTGCTACAACGACAACGCCTGGCGCAGCGTCGAGAAGTACAACCTGCCGGCGCTCCAGCGGCTCGCGCCGAAGTGCCTGAAGGACGGCGGGAAGCTCCTCGTGACGAAGGTCGACGGCGACGTCGACAAGGACGACTCGCTGAAGATCTTCATCGAGTGCGACCCGAAGGGCATGCCGCGCCCCTTCTACCTGAAGAAGGACGGCAAGACCTGGAAGTTCACGAAGATCTGAGCCCTCCGGCCTCGCCTGCGAGGCCGAGTGAACGTCGTTCACGCCGAAGCGCCCCCGGGAGACCGCGGGCGCTTCGCTGTTTCTGGGCTGCACGCGTCGCGCTAAGGTAGGCGCCATGTGGATCTGCCCTCAGTGCGGGCGGCGGTTCCCCGCGGACGCGACGCGCTGTCCGGACCACGGGGATCGCGCGCTCCTGCGCCTCGGGGACGCCGAGAAGGACCCGCTCATCGGGGTCCTCGTCGACGAGCGCTACATCGTGCTCGACGTCGTCGGCGAGGGCGGCATGGGCACGGTCTACAAGGCGTGGCAGCGGCGGGTGAACCGCGAGGTCGCCATCAAGACGATGCGGATCCGCGGCGACGGGGCGAAGCTCCTGCGGGAGCGCTTCGTGCGCGAGGCGGAGGTCACGGCGCAGCTGAAGAGCCCGCACACGGTGACCGTGCACGACTCGGGGGAGCTGCCCGACGGCACGCTCTACATGGTGATGGAGTTCCTCGGCGGACGGACGCTCGCGGACGTGCTCGGGACCGACGGGAAGCTCGACCTGCCGCGCGTCAGGAAGCTCGCGGTGCACGCGTGCGACTCGCTCGCGGAGGCGCACGCGCTCGGCCTCGTGCACCGCGACATCAAGCCGCAGAACCTCGCGCTCACGACGCGCGCGGACGGCGACGAGTGGCTGACGGTGCTCGACTTCGGCATCGTGAAGCCGGTCGACGCGGGCGCGGCCCAGCTCACGCGCGAGGGCGCCGCGGTCGGGAGCCTCTTGACCATGAGCCCCGAGCAGATCGACGGGCGCGGCGTCTCCGTGGCGTCGGACATCTATGGCCTCGGCGCGACCATGTTCCACCTCGCGACCGGGCGCCCGGTGTTCATGTCGCCGACGGCGCTCGGGCTCATGGCGCAGCACATGTCGGCGACGCCGCCGCGGCTCGCGGAGACGCTCGGCGAGCGGCCGCTCGTGAGCGCGTTCGACGCGATCCTCCAGCGCTGCCTGAAGAAGCGCCCGGCGGAGCGCTTCCAGGACGTGGACGCGCTCAGGCGCGCGCTCGAGGCGCTCCCGACGGACACGGCGGCGCCGGCGCCGCGGCCGCCGCGGCCGGTGGCGAACCGGCGGCTGTCGCGGGTCGGGATGCAGGCGGTGGAGCCGGGGGGCGACCCGGCGTCGCTGCCGGGGGTGTCGGCGGACGCGGTGCACCGGCGGATCACGGAGACGCGCCTCCAGACGGCGTCGGATCCCGCGAAGGCCGAGGGGGCGACGGGCCCGCCGCCGGCGCGCGTGGCGCGCTGGGTGCTCGCGGGGCTCGCCGCCGCCATCGGCCTCTACATCATCCTCGACGGGCTCTTCTGAGCGATGGCGGCGGGGGCGCGGCCGACCGCGCACCCCGTCGTGAACGCCGTTCACTCCGACCCGATCACGGCGCCGAGAGCACCGTCGTCGGGTCGCAGCCGGTCGCCGCGTCGCAGAGGGCGTAGAGCTTCGCGTTCCCGGCCGCGTCGGGGAGGCGCAGGTAGAGGAGGTCGCCCGCGACGGCCATCGCCGCGACGCCGCCGTACGCCGGCGCCTCCACGAGCAGCTCCCAGCCCTGGTCGCCGAGGCGGTAGAGGCCGCGCCGCGTCCACGCGCCGGGGTCCGCCGAGGCCTGGATCTGGGACACGAGCGCATACAGGTGCCCACCGTAGCTCTCGAGCGCCGCGCTGCTCGCGCCCGGCGCGATGAGCGTCGCGCTCGCGCCATCCCAGCGGTAGATGCCGTTCGAGACGCCGACGTAGGTGAACGCGCCGGCGCCCACCACCGACTGGAGGCCGAGGTACTCGAAGTCGGTCGACGGGACGACCTCCCTCACCGTGGCGCCGTCCGTCGCGAAGATCGAGGCGCCGCCGTGGTCGTCGTAGTCCGCGAAGTAGATGGCCCCGTCCGGGCCGACCCTCGGCGACTGCACCTGGTCCCAGGAGATCGCCCCGCCCGACGTCGTGACCTGCGTGAACGTCGGCGTCGGCGCCGCCGGGGTGTAGACCCAGAGGCTCGCGGTGAAGAGGTCGTTGTCGTTGACGACGACGAACACCTTCCCGCCCGCGACGAGGAGCGACGACGGCTGCTCGGTGGCGGCGAACGCGACGATCGGCGTGAGCGCCCCCGTGAGCTCGTCGAAGGCGCTGAGGTAGTATTGGCCTGCGTCCGCGGTCAGCGCCCACGTGGTCACGCCGTCGGTCGCGACGCTCACGAGGTCGTACGCGCCGAGGCCGAGCGGCGTCATCGTCACGCCGTCCCAGCGCGCGGGCCCGCTCGCCGTGCGGTAGTAGACCCCCTCCTGCCCGACGCCGAGCGCGTAGCCGCTGCTCGTCGGGAGCGGCGTGACCACGCCGTCGGCCGAGGCGACGCGGTAGGTCGCCGTGTGGACGACGTCGCCGTCGTAGCGCGCGCCGAGGTGGAGGTCCCCCGCGAAGGCCGTGAGGAACAGCGGATCGTCGCTGCCGGTCGCCTGCACGGACGCCGCGACCGAGCTCGTCGCCGGGAGCGTCGCGTAGTCGTACTCGCGCAGGTTCCCGAGCGCCGCGAAGTACGCGACCGCGCCCGCGTTCGGGGCGGCGCCGACCGTCGTCGCGACGTCGCTCAGCGCGACCGTCCCGCCGGACGGGGTGAGCTCGCGGAGCCGCGGGCGCGACGAGTCGGCGACGTCGAACACGCGCCCACCGACGGCGAATGGCCCCGTCTGGCTCGCCGGGGACGCGCCGAGCGACGCCGCCTGGAGCGTGGTCGTGTCGACCGCGCGCAGCTCCTGCGGGTAGGAGGAGTTGACGTAATAGAGCCAGCCGCCGGCGACCAGCGACCCCTTGAGGCTGTTGATGCCGACGCCCGTCGCGCCGCCGAGGAGCGTGACGTTGCCGGTCGTCTGCGTCGTGTCGATGCGCGCGATCGCCGGGGTCCCGCACGGGGTCGACGAGCTCGCGGTCCCGGGCAGGGCGCCGGCGACGTAGAGGTTCGTGCCGTCCTCGACGAAGCCGGCGTCGTTGCCGGAGCACTGGATCGCGACGAACCCGTCCGAGAGGCGCACCCACCCGGAGCCCGCGTTCCTGAAGAAGAAGCGCGTCGAGTAGACGTCCGGCGACGTCGGCGTGGTCGAGTACGACGTGTAGAGCGTGCCGCCGCGGACCACGAGGTTCATCGGCGCGTGGGCGTCGAGCTTCTGAGTCAGCACGCCCGAGGCGAGGTCGTACGCCCACAGGTAGTTCCCGGACCACGACCCGTCCGTGCCGGACGCGATGAAGTACGCGACGCCGTTCACGAGCGCGATGCCGCGCTGATCGCTGCCGTAGATCGCGTTGACGTAGGTGAGCGACACCGGGGTCAGCGTGTCGCCCACGGGATCGTAGTGGAACACGAAGTCGGAGCCGTCGCGCACGAAGATCACCTCGTCGCCCCACGGCAGCACGACCGCGTTCGCGGCGACGTCGTCGATGTCGAGCAGCTCCCGCGTCGTCCCGGCGGCGATGTCGTGGATGTACAGGTGGTTCGTGCCCCCCGCCGTCGCGCTCGCGACGAAGTAGACGTAGCCCGGCGTGACCGCGAGCGGGGTCGCGCCGTCGTTCGCGCCGGGCAGCACGTCGGCGACCCGCGTCACGCCGCTCCCGGGCGCGCTCGGGTCGTAGACGAAGAGCTCGCGGGTCTCCGTCGTCGACGCGCGCGCGTTGAAGTAGACCTTGCCGTCCGGCGCGACCAGCGACGCGTACACCTCGTCGCTCGGCACGTCGTTGAAGCTCGCCACCTGCCGGTAGGCGAGCACGCTCGTCGCGAGGGCGTTGGTCTGCGCGACGTCCGCGGGGGTCTCCTGCGCGAAGACGTCGGCCACGAGCGTCTCGCCGGGGACGAGCGCCGTGCTCGCGAGGGTCGCCGTGCCCTGCCCGCTCCCGTCGAGCACACAGGCGACGCCGTCGTACGGCGCCTCGAACGCGCACCGCGGGGTGCCCGACGCGAACGTCGCCGACACCGAGAGGGTCGCCGTGAAGGGCGCCGTCGTGTCGACGACCGCCGCCGCGTCGACCGCGGGCGCGCTCCCGGCTGTGGCCGTGATCCCGCCGGCCGCCGGCGTGAGCGGGGTCGACGCGCCGTACGTCACCGCCCCCGCGGCCTCGAGCGCGGGCGCCGCGCCCGGCGTCGCGAGCGTGCCGGCGACCAGCGCCGCCCGCGCGAGCGGCGTGTCGCTCGCGAGGAGCGCGTCCGTCGGCGCGTTGCCGCTGCCGCTGCCGCCGCCGCCCTCGCCGCCGATGACGCCGGCGGCGCCTTGCTCGTACGCGTGCGCGAAGGGGAGCGCGGCGCCCGCGGGCGTGGTGTAGCGGGTGCTGATCGCGGCGCTCGTGTCGAGCCCCGTGTTCCCGCAGAGGGCGCCCGACGCGAGGATCGGCGCGCTGACGTCGATGTACGGGTAGACCGTACCCGCGGCGATCTCGCCGTTCGCGAGCGCGCCCTTCGCGGCGGTCGCGCGCGTCGTGAGCGTGCAGGTGCCGGCGTTCGCGAGCGCCGGCGCCGAGAGCCCGAGCGCCACGTTCCAGTAGGCCTTGCCGGCGAGCTGCTCGTCGCCGCGGTAGACGGCCGCGCCATAGAGCGTCGGCCCCGGGTTCGACGCGGGCGTGACGTTGCCGGGGCCGCCGGACGGGTCGACGACCGCGCCGTAGCCCTCCCCCGTGCAGGTCACGACGATGTCGTTCAGGTAGAGCGTGGTCGGCGTGCCGCCGTCCGGGTCGCCCGTGCACGCGAGCGCGAGGATGGCGGTCGGGCCGCGGCCGGCGGGGCCGTCGAGGAAGGCGTCGCGGCAGTCGATCTTGGCCGAGCAGAAGAGGTCCGAGAAGGTGACGGCCACGTCGAAGAAGCCCTGCACGGCGCTGCGCGCGACGGTCACGTCGAAGGTGACGGCGTTGTCGGCGTTCGGCTCGCAGGTCTGGGGCTTCACGAGCGGCGCGTCGGCCGTCGGGTTCGACCACGCCGTGATCGCCGCGCCCTCGGCGTCGCGGAGCGCGAGGATCGTGAGCTCCACGGTGTTCGCGGGCGACGACGCGTCGCACGTGCCGACGTACGCGAGGCTCCCCTGCCCGTCGCCGTACTGGGTCGACGCGACGTCCTTCGTCCAGACGACCTCTTGCGCGCCGTTCTTGACGGTGAGCCGGTAGTCGGCCGCCGCGACGCCCTCGAGGGTCAAGGGCGCCACGTTGATCGTCAGCGGCGCGCCGCCGAGCGGCGTGCCGGGGGTCGGGGCGTCGCCGGCGCAGCCCGCGCCGAGGAGCGCGAGAGCCAGGCCGGTGAGGGAGGCGAGCGAGGAGGTGATGCGCATGCAGAGCCCGGTGCACGAGGTCGAGCGTGGCCGCGGCGCGGCCCGACGCGAGCATGCGCGCGCCGCGGATCGGCGCAGAAGCGCTTTCTCTGCGGGTCACCAGACTGAACGGTCGCGCCATCGCGCGCTCGGCGTCGCCGCAGGCGGGGTTGCGCCGCCGCGAACCCGCGCCGGAATTCCGACCGAACGGTCGTAGGTGGATCCAGGCGTCGGCGGTGACGACAGATCGGCGGCCACCCCGAAAGCGGCCAGAGCACCGATCAGGTAGTCGGACCCTTAGCGCTGCTCGCGCTCCGAGCGGCTCAGCGCGCGACGAGGTGCTGGCGGATCCCGGCGAGCTCGTCGAAGCCGCACGCGAGGTTCATGTTCTGCATCGCCTGCGTCGCGGCGCCCTTGAGCAGGTTGTCGAGCGTCGAGACGACCACCGCGTGGCGCTCGGCCGGGTCGATCGTGAGCCCGCCGAGCGTGACGCCGTGCCGGTTCGCCGCGTCGCGCACGAGCGGCGCCTCGTCGATGACGTCGACGAGCGGCTCGGCCTGGTATCGCTGGCGATACCGCTCGAGGAGCTCGCCGCGCGCGATGGGCTCGCCGAGCGGCATCGAGATCGTGAGCGTGATCCCGCGGAAGAACGGCGCCACGTGCGGCATGAAGAACACGCGGTGGCCGAGGTGCCAGCGGATCTCCTGCTCGTGCGTGTGCCCGACGAGGCTGTACGGCATGAGGTTGTCGCGGAGCTGCTCCGGGTCGTTCCGCGGCGACGGCGTCGTCCCGGCCCCGCTGTAGCCCGACACGCCGAACACGTGCGGCGCCCCGTCGAGCAGCTCGATCACCGGCAGCAGCGCGAGCTGCGCCCCCGTCGCGTAGCACCCGGGGTTCGCCACGCGGCGCGCCCCGAGGAGCCACTTCCGGTTCATCTCCGTGAGCCCGTAGGTCCACGCCGAGTCGAAGCGATAGTCGGCCGACAGGTCCACGATCACCGAGTCCGGCGCGTGCTCGTCGATCGCCGCGACCCACGGCGCCGCGAGCCCGTTCGGGAGCGCCAGCACCCACACCCCGACGCCCGCGTGGGCGGCGACGTCGGCCGGCTCGAGGTCCGCGAACACCGCGTCCGTCCGGAGCCCGCCCGCGACCTCGTCGCGCACGGCCTTCCCGACCAGCGCCCGCGACGACACCGCCGCGATGCGGAAGTTCGGGTGCCCGTCGAGGAGCCTGAGCAGCTCGGCGCCCGTGTGCCCGCGCGCCCCGATGACCGCGACGTCGACGATCTCCGTGCCCATCAGCTCGCCTCCGGCGCCGGCGCCGCCTCGAGGGACGCCGGCATCGCCAGCGCCTTCGCGATGGCGTCCTGCACCGCCGCGAACCCCTCGAGCCCATACCAGAAGACGACCCAGCGCCCGTCGCGCAGGCTCCCCTCGGCGCGCGAGAAGTACCACGGGTTGATCTTCGTGTTGTCCACGCGCGACCGCCAGAAGAGGCGCGGGTTGTCCTCGACGAGCCGCTCCCAGAGCGACCCCGCGAGCCCCTCCCCCTGCGCCTCCTCGTCGACCACGAACTTGTCGAGGTAGGGGAGGTCGCCCTCCATCGTGAGGATGGCTGCCGCGCGGTAGCTCTCGGTCACGTAGACCCGGTAGAAGCCCTTCTTGTCGAAGTAGTCGGGCACGAGCTGCCGCCCGAAGCCGCGCTCGAGCAGCTCCTTCAGGCGCGGCACGTCGACGTCGCCGAGGCCGCCCTCGTGGCAGAGCACCTTCTCACCGCGGCGGATGAGCGTGCCGGAGCCGCGGTGCGTGAAGAGCTCGCGCGGGAGCAGGCCCGGCGCCGTGAGCGCGATGGACGAGCTGTGCGGGAGCACGTCGAGGAGGGCCTTCATCGCGGCGAACTTCCGCCGCTGGCTGTCCGAGAAGAAGGGCTGCGTCATCATCCACTCGTAGTCCTCGGCGAGGTTGAACGAGCGGAGGAGGCGCCCCTTGTCGTCGGTGAGGCCGCCCTCGGGGGTGAGGAAGATGATCTTCGCGGGGCCGACGGCGCGCGCGAGCTCGAGCGTCGCCGTGCGCGCGTGCACGAGCAGGAGCTGCCCCTCGTCGCTCTCGGCGACGCACGAGAGGATCGGCAGGTGCCCCGACTTGATGGCGGCGCGGATGGGGTCCGCGTCGACCCCGGTGACGTGCCCGTGGTAGCCGAGGGCCTCGATGCGCTCGGCGCGGAAGACGCCGGCCGGGATGGCGCGCGCGCGCGTCCCCATGCGCTCGAGGGCGTCGACGAGGTCGTGGTTCAGCGCGGTCGTGACGCGGCGCGCCACGCGGAGGGTCGCGGCGTCGACGACGCGGCGCCCGTCGCGCGTCTCGAGGGGGACCCCCTCGGCGGCGAGGGCGGCGTCGAGCTGAGCGCCCGATCCGTGCACCACGATCGGGTAGAGCGCGACGCGGTAGAGGAACGTCAGCGCCGAGCAGAGCGACTCGAGGTCGTCGCGGATGATGTCGCCGCGGACCTTGATGACGGCGAACTTCGCGGACTCGACCTCGCTGAACTGCTTCAGGTACTGGTCGACCTCCTTCGAGCTCCCGATGTTGCGCAGGAGCTGGGAGATGATGGCCCGCGTCTCGTTCATCCGCGGTAGGTCGTCGCGAGCTGGTGCATCAGCGCCTTCTGCGCGTGCAGGCGGTTCTCGGCCTCGTCGATGACCATCGACTGCGGCGAGTCGATGACGGCGTCGGTGACCTTGATGTTGCGCCGGCACGGGAGGCAGTGGCTGAAGATGGCGTTGTTCGTGAGCGCCATCTTCCGCTCGTCGACGATGAAGTGCTTGTACTTGTCGCGCATCGGCTTCTCGGCGTCCCAGTTGCCGAAGTACGGCAAGGCGCCCCAGCTCTTCGCGTAGACGACGTCGGCGCCGGCGTAGGCCTCGTCGATGTCGTAGCTCACCTGGAAGCTGCCGCCCGACGCCTCGGCGTTGGCCTTGGCGGCGCTCATGTAGCGCTCGTCGAGGTGGTAGGCCTCCTCGGGGCAGAGGAGCGTCACGTCCATGCCGAACTTCGTGCTGATGAGGAGCCCGGAGTTGGCGACGGCCGTGTTCAGGCCCTTCGGGTGGTACGTCCAGGTCATGACGTACTTCTTCTTCCGGACGTCGCCCATCCGCTCCTGGAGCGCCATCATGTGGGCGAGCTCCTGGCACGGGTGGGTGATGGTCTCCATGTTGATGACCGGCACCGTCGAGTACTTCGCGAAGGTCTTGATGACGGGGTCTGTGCGGTCGAAGCCCCAGTCGACGAACTTCGGGAAGGCGCGCACGGCGATGATGTCGCAGTAGCGGGCGAGCACGCGGGCGGCCTCGGCGACGTGCTCCTCGGCCTCGCCGTCCATGACGACGCCCTCCTTGAACTCGAGCGGCCAGGCGGACTTGCCGGGCTCGAGGACGAGGGCGTGGCCGCCGAGCTGCCACATGCCGAGCTCGAAGGAGCTGCGCGTGCGGAGCGAGGGGTTGAAGAAGACGAGGGCGATGGACTTGTTCTGGAGCAGCGGCTGGAACGGGGCCGCCTTGAGGAGGCGCGCCTCGTCGATCAGGGCCTGCAGCTCGGCCTGGGTCCAATCCTCGGTGCTGATGAAGTGGCGCATCGTGGCCTCCCGGTCGGTCGCGAGGGGGGATCCGTATCACTTCGACCCGGCGCTCGCTACGCCAAACGGCCGGCCGGAGCGGTAGACCGCCGGATCTGGCCCGGGAGCGTCTGAGAGCGCCCGCCGTCGCTCCCTCTGAGCGCCCCGTCAGGGGCCTGCAGCGACGCCGTCCGCGCCACCGGCGCCCGACCCGGCGCCGCCGATCGCCGTCACCGACGCCGGCGCCCAGGCGCCGCTCGTCGTCGCGGCGAGGAGCACCCAGCCCCGCCGCCGCCGCCTGCGCCCGCGCCCCCGTTGGCGGCCACGACGCCCGCCCGGTGAGCGTCGCCGCGGCGAGCCACACCGAGCCGCCGGCGCCGCCGCCGCCCGCGCCCAGGGCCGCCGCGCCGTCCGCGCGGATGGCGCCGTCGAGCGCGAGCTCGCCGCCGACCGTCAGGCGCACGGCACCCCCGCCGCGGCCGCCCGACTCCGCCGCGACCGCGCCCTGACCGCCGCCGCCACCCACCGTGACGGGGGCCGCGCCGTCACCGTAGACCGCGGCCGCGCCCGCGCCGCCGCCGACGCCCGCGTGGGACCCGCCCGCGCCGGCTGCCGAGCCGTTGACGTTGCCGACGGTCTTCCCGCTCGCGCCGACGCCCACGCCGCCGCCGGCGTAGCCGCGCGCGCTCACGTCGATGGCGCCGTCGCCCGCGACCACGACGTCCCCCGTGACGACGAGGTCGAGCCGCCCGTCGGCGAAGCTCGTCCCGACGCCGGTCGCGGCGTGGGTCACGACGCCGCCGCCGTCGACGACGAGCCCCGCGATCGTGAAGCGATCGTCGAGGGCGAGACGCGCGCCGCCCGTGACCTCGATCACGGCGTCGAGAGCGCGGTCCGCGAAGCACCGGGCGCCGCTCGCGAGGAGGCCGGTGAGGTCGCCGTCGGCCGGGTCCGTCTGGATCGCGCTCGTCGTGTTGCCGACGACCGTGAAGCTGCCCGCGACGCCCTCGCAGCGGAGCTCGAGCCCCGCGAGCGAGCCCGGGTGGAAGCGCGGCTGGCCGCCGTTCAGCGCGAGGCTCTGGGCCTGCGGCGTCGAGGTGACGCGCGCGCGGCCGATCTGGACGCCCAGCGTCGTCTCGAGCGTGGCGGTGAGCCCGCCGTCGTCGACCACGATCCGGCCGACGTCGCCGCGCGGGAGGCGCGCGACGGTCCCGGCAGCACCTGCGCCGGCGCCACCGAGCCCCCGAGGACCGCGACGCCGTCGAGATCGAAGCCCGCCGCGTCGTCGTACACGAGCGCGACGCGCCCGCCGCTGCCGCCGCCGCCCGGATCGCCCGCCGTACCCGGCCGCCCGCCCCGCCGCTCGCGCTGACCGTTCCTGCGCCCGCGAGGTCGCCGCCTCGACGACGATGGCGCCGCCTGCGCCGCCGCCCCGTCGCGCTGGCCCGTGACTGGCGCGTCCGCGCCGTTCGCGGCGATGAGCCCGTCGAGGGCGATGTCGCCGGTCGCCGCGAGCCGCACGCGCCCACCGCCGTAGCCGCCGGCCACGGCGCCGAAGCGCCCCTTGCCGCCGCCGGCGCCGGGCGCGAGCGGGAACGTCACGTCGCCGTAGGGGATCCCGGGATCGGCGCCGCCGCCGACGCCGCCGTGCGAGCCGCCCGTCCGATCGCCCGCGGCGAGGTTGCCGTCGGTCGAGTCGCCGAGCGTGCGCGCGTCGAGGAAGCCGCGGCCGCTCACGTCGATCGCCGAGGTGGCGTCGATGTCGACGTCCCCCTCGACCGCGAGCTCGAGCCCCGAGGGCGCGCGCCCCACCGTGGTCGCGGTCGGCGCGTGCGCGAGGCGGGCGCCGTTCGCGAGGCGAAGGCCCAGGAGGCGCCACTCGCCGTCGAGCTCGACCGAGGCGCCGTCGACGTCGAGGACCGCCCCGAGGTCGACGATCCCGATGGCAGCGGCGTTCTGGACGAGACCGGCCGCCGAGAGGTCGGGCGTCCGGTCCTCGACGAGCACCGTCGTCGTGGCCGCCGTGACCCCCGTCACGAGCCACGTCTCGGCGGTGCCCGCGAACCCGACGCGCGTCCCGGCGAGGAAGTCGCCGACCCAGAGGTTCGAGCCCTGCACCTTGAACGAGGTCGCCGTGAGCCCGCTCGTCGTGAGCTTCCAGGCGCCGAGCTGGACGCGCGGCGGCGCCGCGTGCTCGGCCGTGAGCCCGCCGCTCGCGACCCGCAGCACCGGGGCCTCGCCGGCCTCCGCGAGGAGGACCGTGCCGGGGCCGCCGTTCGCGGCCCCCGCCCCGCCGAAGGCGCTGATGGCCGCGAGGTCGAAGGCGCTCGCGTCTTCGTAGCGGACCGCGACGCGCCTGCCGCCGCCGCCGGACGCGAGGCCCCGACGGTGCCCGCGCCGCCGTTCGCGGCGATCGCGCCATCGCCCAGGAGCGCGCCCGACGGTGACGTCGATGGAGCCCCGGCGCCGCCGCCGGTCTGGCACGTCTCGTCGCCCGGCGCGCCGGACGCGACGATGGCGCCGTCGAGCGCGAGCGCCCCGCGACGATCCGCACGCGGCCGCCGCCGGCGCCCGCGCAGTCGGAGCCGCCGAAGGAGCCGCCGCCGGCCCCGAGCGTCGCCGGCGCCATCGGGTCGCCGAAGACGACCCCCGAGCTGCCGCCGCCGCGCCCGCCGTGCGAGGCGCCACCGCGCCCGCCGGCGATGAGGCCGCTCTGGGCGCTGTTCCCGAAGGTGCGACCCTGGCGGTACCCGCGCCCGCTCACGTCGATGGCGGCGTCGCTCCCGATGGTGAGCGTGCCGGTCACCGTGATGTCCACGCCCACCGCGTCGTCGCTCGCGGTCGCCGCGCCGTGCGCGAGCCGCGCCTGGTCCTCGAGGCGCAGCGAGCCGACCGACAGCGGGCGCGCGAGCCGGACGCGCGCCGATCCGCGCACGACGACGTCCGCGCCGGCGAGGTCCGCGTCGCCGAGGACGTCGCCCTCGGCGCCGTCGCTGGCCCCGCCGTCGTCGATGACGACGAGGGGAGCGGCGCCTCCGAAGGACAGGGCGACCGAGCCCGCGCCGCCCGGGAGCCCCGCCGTCGCCGTGGCGCTCCCGGCGCCGCCCGCGGCGCTCGCGAGCCCGGTGTAGCCGGCGGCGTCGTCCGCGATCACGGCGATCCGGCCGCCGCCGCCGCCGTGCTCGGCGCCTGAGGCGCTGGCGCCGTCGCCGCCGCGCGCGTCGATGGCGCCGCTGCCCGTGAGCGTCCTGACGTCGAGGAGCACGCTCCCGCCGGCGCCGCCGTGGCCGCTCACGCCGATGGCGCCGAGGTCCTCGCCGTTGGCGCGCACGGCGCCTCGAGCGTGAGGGTGTCCGCGACGAGGTGCACGCGCCCGCCGCCGGCGCCGCCGCGCCGAGGCCGGCGCCGCCGCCCGCGCCGAGCGCCGTGGGCGCGAGCAGCTCGCCATAGGTCGCAGCCGCCGCGGTGGCCGTCGAGCGCCCGACGCCGCCGTGCGAGGCGGACGCGGTGCCGGGGACGCCGTCGACGTTGCCGACCGTGCGGCCCGAGGTGCCGGCGGGGCAGCCCGCGCCGCCCGAGCCGCAGCCGCCGCGGTACCCCTTGCCGCTCACGTCGATGGCGCCGCCTTCCTCGACGACGATGGCGGTGGCGGTGAGGTCGAGGCCGGGCTCCGCGCCGGAGAGGCCCGTCGGCGGGTGCGTGAGGACGCCCCCCGCGCCGACGACCACGCGCGCGAAGGAGTGGGCGCCGTCGATCGCGACCGTCCCGCCGCGGATGAGGATGGTGGCGCCGTCGTACGCCCCGTCGCCCGCGGCGATGTCGGTGACGCCGAGGCCGACGAGGTCGATGCCCGCGTCGACGAGCTCGACCTCGGCGACGCCGACGTTCCCGGCGACGTCGGTCACCTCGGCGCGGAGCGGGTAGCGACCGGTCGCCGACGCCGGCTGGACCGGGGTCGGCACGCTCGCGACCCAGGGCGGGCCGTCCGTCAGGACCGCGCGCTCGACGCCGTCCACCTTCAGGACGACCGCGCGGATGGCCGAGGCGTCGACGACGTTGACGCGGACGGGCACGACCGAGCTCGCGGGCACGGTGAGGCCGTCGCGCGGGGCGCCGAACGCGACGAGCGGCGCGTCCGTGTCGTCGGTGACGGCGCGCACGCCCACGACGACGCTGGCCTCGGCGCTGTTACCGCCGACGTCGGCCGCGACGATGGCGATCGTCGCGCTGCCGTCCGCGTCGACCTCCGGGAGCCGCACGCGCGCCTCCCAGGGAGGCGCCGTGAGCGTCGCCGCGGGCGCCCCGTCCACGAGGAAGGTCACGCGCGCGACCGCGACGTCGTCGACCGCGCGGGCGCGGACGAGCACGCGCTTGCCCTCGTCGAAGGCGTCGCCGGGGCGCGGCTCGAGGAGGGCCACGGTCGGCGGGACGCCGGCGAGGTCGGTCAAGAGGTCGTGCTCGGCCACGACGACCCAGCGCTCGTCGAGCTCGTCGGCGACCACCGCGGCGTGGAGCGGCCCCAGCACCGCGACGCCCCGGGTCGAGCCGTCCGGCACGAGCTCGTAGCCGTGGCCGCCGAGGAACGGCAGCGCGCCCGGGAGGCCGAGCCCGTGGTAGGTCATCGCCTGGCCGAAGTCCTCGGCGCCGGCGAGCACGACGTCGCGGTAGCGCGCCACGGGGCCGGTCGGGAGGAACGCCGCGTCGCTCTGGGCGAGCACCGCGGGCGGCACCACGTCGAGGCGCACGCGATCGAGCCCCTGCCCGCGGGAGCTGGTGACGAGCTCGCCGCCGAGGTGGAGCAACGCCGTCGTCGGGCGGCCCGTCGTGGCCGCGCCGACCGTGGTGTTCGGCCCCCGGAGGAGCACGCGGAGGGCCCCCGAGGCGGTCGCACCCACGACGCGCTCGCGCACCGCGGCGACGGCGGTGAGGTCCTGGCCGGAAAACCAGGTCGCGGCGACCTCGCCGCGGTCGAGCAGCACCTCGACGGCGCCGCTCGCGGTCGCGACGAACGCCGCCGGCGCGCCACCCGACGCGGTCGCCGCGACCCCGCGACCGGCGGCGGGCAGCGTCGCGCGCGCGGCGACGGTCACCTCGCCCGCCGGATCCACCGCGAGCGAGACGAGCTCGGTCCCGGCGACGGCGAGCACGCGGTCGCCGAAGGGCTCGAGCGCCGCGATCGGAGCGGCGGTGACGGTCGTCAGGGCGAGCGCGCGCGGGGTGGCCGGATCGGCGACGTCGACGACCTGCACCTGGCCACCGACCGCGACCACGACGGCGTCCGCGCCCGGGACGGCGGCGATCGGCCCGCCCGCGCCTGGCGTCGCGACCACGCCGACGTCGCGCGGGGTGAAGCGCGCGATCCGCACGGGCACGTCGGCCGTCGCGCCGCGGGCCGTCACGGTGATCACGGCGTCCACGGGGTCGTCGCTCGCGGGCGCGGCGGGGACGAAGGCGCCATCGGCGTCGAAGACCCCCACGCCGGCCGGAGCCACGCTGTAGACCGTCCCCACGGCGGGTGACGTCAGGTCCACGCGCGTGCCGGCCGCCTTGACGCCGGCCACGGCGAGCTGGAGCCGGCGCGGGCCGAAGTACGCGTGGTAGACGGCGACGGCGCTCGCCGGCGCGACGTCGAGCGAGACGACGGCGCCGCCGCCGTCGAAGTCGTCCGGGTCGTTCGGGTCGGTCCCGTCGGCGCGCTCCTGCCCGTCGTCGACCCCGTCGTCGTCGGTGTCGGTGAGCGTCGGATCGGTCCCGAGGCCGAGCTCCTCGCGCGCCGTGAGGCCGTCGGTGTCGGTGTCGCTCGCCGCGTCGGCGGGGTCGTCGGGGTCGAGCCCGTAGAGCGCCTCGAACGCGTCGGGGAGGCCGTCGCCGTCGCGATCCACCGCGACGGTGATCGGGAAGCTGCGCGCCTCGAAGGGGAGCAGCACCTGCGCGGCCGAGGTGCCGGTCAGGAGCGCCGGCTCGACGAGCGCGGGCGGCTCCTCCTCGGCGACGGTGGCGTCGCGCCCGAGCGCGGCCTCGTCGGCGTCGAGGATCCCGTCGCCGTCGGTGTCCGGGACCAGCGGGTCCGTGCCGAGCTCGACCTCGGCGCCGTCCGTGAGCGTGTCCCCGTCGGTGTCGGGGTTCGTCGGGTCGGTGTGGAGGACGAGCCGCTCGAGGTCGTCCGGGGCCTGGTCGTCGTCCTCGTCGAGGGCGACCGTGGGGTCCGTGCCGCCGATGACCTCGTCGCCGTCGGAGACGCCGTCGCCGTCGCTGTCCGCGACGTCCGGCAGGGTGAGGTGCGTCAGGACCTCCGCGCCGTCGTCGAGGCCGTCCCCGTCGCTGTCGGAGAGGCGCGGGCTCGCGCCGAGCGCGGCCTCGTCAGGGTCGTCGAGGCCGTCGCCGTCGCTGTCGCGGAGGTCGTCGCGGGTCCTGAGCGCCTGCTCCTCGGCGATGGTGAGGCCGTCCGCGTCGGTGTCGGTGTCCGGGTCGGTCGCGGCGTCGGGGTCGGTCCCGACGAGGCGCTCGTACTCGTCGCGGAGCCCGTCCCCGTCGCGATCGAGGACGAGCACCTGGGCGACCAGCGTGGTCGCGCCTGCGTCGTTCTCGGCCGTGATCTCGATCCGCGGGGCCTCGAGCCCGGTCGTCGCGACGCGGATGGCGTCCGCGTCGAGCACGTAGCGCGGCATCACCCCCGGGAGGCTCGGCGCCTGGTCCGCCGCGAGGACGCCGACCGCGACGCGCTGCGCGCCCGTCGGCCCGCCGACGACGGCCGCCGTGACCGCCGTGGCGCCGTCGACGCGGAACGCCGTGCCGTCGGTCGCCCCGACGAGGACGGGCGCCGGGCGCACGATGGCCGGCGCCGTCTCGGCCGCGCTCACGGCGAGCTCGAACGTCTGCCGCGCCTCGGCGCCGCCGGCCGTTCGGGCCACGATCGCGATGGTCACGGGCCCGACGGGCCACGTCGCGGGCGGCGTCCACGTCACGAGCCCGTCCGCGACCGCGACGCCGGGCGGCCCCTCCGCGACGCGGAGCGTCACCGTCGTCGGGGCGCCGATGAGGAGCTCCGGGCGATAGCTCCAGGCCGCGCCGAGCCGCGCCCGCGTCGGCGGCGGCGAGATGATCGCCACGAGGTCGCCGGTCGCGTAGGGGTTCTGCCCCTCGTCGTAGATCCCGGTCGGGAGGTCGTCCGGGAGCACGTAGGCGTAGCCGTGGCTCCCGTCGCTCGCGGCGGTCGTCTCGAGCGCGAAGAGCGGCGACAGCGCCTCGAGCGGGCGCGACGTGGCGCGCGCGTACGCGGCGGCGTCGATCCGGCGGCCGGCCGCGGCGTCGAGGCCGTAGCGGAGGGTCGCCTCGCCGCTCGCGCCGCCGTCCGAGACGCGCAGGTCGACCACGACGGGCCCGACGCCGGGCACGTCGACGGTGACGACGCCCGTCGCGGGCGCGAGCACGGTGAGCGAGAACGGCGCGCCGTCTCCCGAGGGCACCGTCGCGGCGGCCTCGACGCGACCGGTGGGGCCGCGCTCGACGGTGTGGTAGCGGGGGCTCGGGGCGGCGCCGCGGGGCGCCTTCACCTCGCGGAACGGGCCGCAGGTGGTCACGGACGGGGTGCCGCCGCCGGCGCGCACGAACGTCGCGCACGGCTGGACGCTCGCGCGCGCGGTGCCGTTCTGGTCGGACGTCTGGGGGACCGCCGCGAGGCGCTCGAGGGTCGGCGTGAAACGAACCGAGCCGGCCGCGTCGCCGGGGACCGTGGTGACGACCGGCCCGAACGCGCCCGCGCGGAAGCCGAGGTCGACGACGATCGCGCCCGGAGGCGGGTCCACGGTGACGAGGTAGCCGCCGACGTCGTCCGCGGCGGCGTCGACGGTCGCGGCGCTCGCGTCGGGGGCCGGGTGCGCGGGCGCGACCGTGACGGTCGAGAGCGGGCCCGTCGCCGGTGGCTTGTAGGTCCCGGCGGGGGCGTCCTGGACGATGGCCGTCCGCGGCCCGGCGAGGCCGTACGCGAGGCAGCGCGACTCGTCGGGGTAGTCCATGCACTCCCCGTCGCCGAGCTCGATCGGGTCGTCCTCGTCGTCGTCCGCGGGCGGGTCGACGGTGATGGAGACGCCGCCGCCCGGCGTCGGGTCGGCGTCGCCGGGCTGGATCTCGACGGTCCCCGCCGCGCTGACGGGCGCCTTGCGCGCGTCGTCGGCGTACGGGTTCGCGCACACGGGGCGCGTGGTGCCGTTCGGGAGGCAGAGCGACGCCTGGTAGCCGTCGAGGTCCCGCTCGAACTGGGCGCCGAGCGGCGCCTCGGACGACGAGATCCTGAGCGAGGCGGCGACGGGCTCGGAGCGATAGGAGAACGCGCTGATCCCGCCCTGGAGGTGGAGGTCGTTGTTGACCTTGACCGGGACCCCTCGGAGCTCGGCGCCGAGCGAGAGGACCCCGCCGCGGCGCTCGAGGACGCCGCTGAGCCCGATCGGTGCCGTCAGCATGAGCTCGCGGCGGACGAGCTCGAGATCGTCGGTCCTCGCCACGGCGCGCCCGTCGAGCGTGGCGCGGCCGCCCTCGTAGCGGAGCGCGACCTCCCCGACGGCCCAGTCGCCCACCTCGTTCGGGCGCGGGCAGGTCGGCGCCGACAGGCTCATCACGGTCAAGGGGCACGCGGCGCGGAGCTTCAACGGCAGGAGCTCCATGGTGCCCGAGCAGCTCGCGGCGAACGGGGTCATCGGCCCGCAGCGGCTCGGGAAGGTCGGCCCGAGGTCGATCATCGACCTGAGCCGGATGACGCGCGCGGGCGGGACCTCCTCGTCGAAGAACCAGGTCGGGTTCTCGACGTCGCCCTCGAGCTTCACGAAGTAGACGACGCCCGGCGGGTCCGAGGGCGACGGATCGGGCCAGCCACGGCTCGGGGGCGCCTTGTCCGGGAGGCGCTGCTCGGGGACCGACAGGAAGAGGCCGGCGCTGCCGAGGCGCCCGTCGAGGTCGAACGTCAGCCCGTCCGCGAGCGCGCCGAGGCGCACCTGGAGCGTCGTCTCGAGCGTTCCGATCCCGTCGTCGCGGACCTCCCACCGGAGGACGCGGACGGGCCCCGTCGCGGCGGCGCTGAGCGGCGCCCCCTCGCGGACGAAGCGGTCGCCGAAGAAGCCGCTCGGGCCTGCGTGGTAGACCGCCGGCTGGTAGACGACGCGCTCGCCGCCGGGCAGGCGGAGCGCGAAGCGCCAGGTCGGCTCGGTGAAGCGCACCTCGTCGCGCCCGACGATCGGCGCGCTCGTGCCGAGGCTCGTCATCTCCCGGCTCCGGCCGGCGAGGATCGGCGGGAGCGGCATCGCCAGGGCGCCCGTGCTGCCCTCGATCTCGTAGGCCGCGAGCGCGCGGACGAGGACCCGTCTCGCGCCAGGGGCGCTGATCGCGACGATCCCGGCGCCCGTCACCCGGCCCAGGGAGTGCATGCACGTCACCTCGCGAGCCGCCTCGAGGTAGAGCGGCCCGCCGGCGCCGATCCTGGCGGGCGCGGTCACGACCTCGTCGCCGTTCGGGAGCGTCCTCAGACCCGCGCCGCACGCCGTGATGAGCCCCTCCGTACAGCAGTCGCCGAGGACCTCGATCGTGGCGCTGGCTCCGACGCAGACCGCGGCGGAGACGCTGACCTCGTAGGTGCCCGCCACGGTCGGGATGAAGCCGGTGCGCGGACCCGTGGCGGGGCTCGTGGCGATCGGCTCGGCGCCCGCGCCGCCGACGCGAACGACGCGCCACGTCGCGGTCTCGGCGACGCCGGGGATCGTCGCGGACGCGCCGACGCCGATGACCTGCCCGACGCGCGCGGTGAGCGCGGTCTCCCGCCGCACCACGACGCCGCCGGTCGCGACGTAGTCGATGTCGACCCGGCAACGCTTGCGCTCGCACGACGCGGTGACGCTCTGGGGGCCGCCGTCTGCGGGCACGGAGACGTCGGTCGTCGCGCAGGTCGGGACGCCGGGCGCGCGCGGGAGCCCCGGGGCGGACGCGACGGTGGTCGAGGAGCACGGCGCGCACGGCGCCGTCGTGCCGTTGGCGCTCACGCAGACGCAGTCGTCGGCGCCCTCGTCGCCCGCGTCCACCGTGACCTGGGCGACGCCGCGCTCGGCGGGGCGGCTCGGCGGGATGGCGTGCCACGCGCCGACGCGGATCCCGCTCCCGGGGTCGGTGCGCAGCGTGCGGCCGTCGGCCGAGACGGTGGCCGTGCCGTTCACGACGTAGCGGTGCGTGTCGTGGTCGAAGATGAGCTGCGGGACCTGCTCGCCGGGGGCTGCGCCGTCGAGGTTCGGCACGACGAGGACGACGGGCGGGTCGTAGAGAGCGCCGCCGGGCTGGAGCGAGAGGATCGTGCGCGAGTAGAGGCCGTCGGTGAGCGGCATCGGGGCGCGGCCCATGGGGATCGTGAGGAGGGAGAGGCGGCGGCGGGCGGCGGGGATCCCGTCCGGGAAGGTGATCTTCGTGCCAGCGGCGAGGATGGCCCGCGCGGGCTCGCGGCCGGGGCCGAGCGCGTGGGTGAGCACGAGGTCCGCGCTGAGGCGGCCGTCGCCGTCGAGGGCGGGCGCGACGCCGTCGGGGATGACGGGCACGAAGAACGGGCGCACGACGGCGTTGTCGATGCCCGGGACGACGTCGACCTCGAAGGTGAGCCGGCCGAAGGTGCCGTTCAGCGCGTTGTAGCCGTCGACGAGGAGGAAGCCTGTCGCGGGGACCGCCGACGGGTCGGCCACGGGCCAGGTGATCGTGAAGCGGCCGTGGTCGTCGCTCGTGACGCCGCCGTCCGGGAAGTAGGTCACGCCGTCGAGGAGGAGCGAGACGGGGGCCTGGACGGCGCCCATGGCGTCGTCGAGGACGACGCCGGAGACGCGCGTGCGGCCGTCGACGAGGGGGGACGCGGCCACCGCGCGGAAGACGACCGGGAGCCCCGCGTCGCCGGTGAGCGCGGCGTGGACGCGCAGATCGCCGGGCGCGCCCGGGATGAGCCAGGCGCGCGCATAGCCGGCGGCGTCGGCGGTGGCGACGAGGGTGTCGGCGCCGTGGTCGGCGGCCGAGGCGGCCAGCGCGGCGTCGCCGCCGACGAGGGTGAAGGTGACGGTCGCGCCGGCGAGGGCGTCCCCCGCGGGAGTGGTGGCGCGGACGCGGAGGGGGCGCATGAGGGCCTGGCCCGCGACGCCGCGTTGGTTGTCGCCGTCGGCGAGGTGGAGGGCGCCTGCGTCGACGGCCTCCGGGTCCTGGACGATCGGGTAGCTGACGGGCTCGGAGGTGTTGCCGGCGGCGTCGGTGGCGGTGATGCCGAGGGTGAGCGCGGATCGCGGCGGGAGCGGGAGCGTGAGGAGGAAGCGGCCGTCGGCGCCGACGGCCCCGGTGAGCGGCGCGGCGAGGCCGCTGACGGCGAGGGAGGCGCCGGGCTCGGCGCGGCCCATCCAGACCTGGGTGTCGAGGCTCGTGACGGGGACCCAGGTCTCGACGAGGGGCGGCGCGGGCGCCGTGGTGTCGGCGGCCACGGTGACCGGGACGGCGACGGAGAGGGCGCCGTCACTCGCGGTGACGGTCGCGGTGCCAGGGGCGAGCGCGGTGACGACGCCGCCTGGGGTGACGGCCGCGACGGCCGGGGCCGAGCTCTCGAACGTGAGCGAGGTCGGGTCGGGGAGGTCGGCGGCGCCGCCGGCGTAGTGACGGGCGACGTCGAGGACGGCGCTCTGGCCGAGGTCGTCGAGGGAGAGCGACGCGGGCGAGGCGGAGAGGGCGAGCGGCTCGCGGGCGACCGTGACGGAGACGCTGGCTTCGCCGACGTTGCCGGCCCCGTCCGTGGCGCGGACGAGGAGCTCGAGCGGGCCGGGGACGACGCTCGTGAGGGTGAGGCCGAAGGCGCCATCGGGGGCCGGCGTGACGGCGACGCCGGCGACGGTGAGGGCGACGACGCCGGTCGGGGCGCCATCATCGGCGCCCTGCGGGTCGGAGACGACGCCCGTGACGACGACGCGGCCGCCGGTGAGGGTGGCGCCTTCGGTGGGCGCGATGAGCGTGACCGTCGGGGCCGTGGTGTCGGCGAGGACGACGTCGGGGCCGGTGTCCGCGGTGTCGGCGGTGTCAGCCGAGTCGGAGTCGGCTGTGTCGGCTGTGTCGGCGGTGTCGGTCGTGTCGGCGGTGTCCGCCGTGTCGGCGGTGTCCGCCGTGTCCGCCGTGTCCGCCGTGTCCGCCGTGTCGGCCGTGTCCGCCGTGTCCGCGGTGTCGGCCGTGTCCGCTGTGTCCGCGGTGTCGGCCGTGTCCGCGGTGTCCGCGGTGTCGGCCGAGTCCGGGGTCGCCGTGTCGGTCGGCTCGACGGTGTCGGCGCCGGTCGTGCCGTCACCGCACCCGACGAACGACAGGAGGAGCGCGCCCAGGAGGGCACGCCGGAGCAGGAAACCGCGCATGGGGGCCTCGCGTCTCGCTGCGGATGGTTTTGGGGGTTTGGGCGATCCTAGCCGCCGCATGCGGTACGGTCCACCGCGGCAAACCGATCGTTCGCGAGAGCCAAAAAAGTGCCGTGAGCGCGCCGTTGTTCGGGAGCGGCCTGGTCAGTTCACGATGACCTGGCGCGTCTTCGTCGCGAGCGTCGAGATGAAGCCGGGCGCCGTCACCGTCACCGTGCCCGTGCCCGCCACGGGCGGGTTCTTGTAGACGAGGCGCGCGACGTTGCTGACCGTCGTCGTCCCGGCCGCCTGGGTGTAGGTGGCGACGACGCCGGCGGCCCCCGAGGTCGCGACGTCGAAGACCGCCGCGCCCGAGCGCGTGACCGTGACGGGCAGCGGCGCGTCCGTGCCGGCGATGACGGCGTTCGTGTTGATGCCCGTGCCGGTGTTCGAGTAGCCGACCCCGACGGAGAACCTGTAGTCCGCGATCGGGGTGCCCGCGGTCGTCGTCACCGAGGCGTTCCAGCCGCCGGTGATGGCGATGTAGCCCTGCACGATGGGGACCGTGGTCGACGCCGGCAGGTAGCCCGGGCTCGTCGCCGTGATCGTGACCGAGCCGGTCGCGCCGCGCCGCCCGTGGATCCGGATGTTGCGGTAGCCGCCGCTGTTGACGACCACGTCGAGCGTCTCGCCGCCGATCGACGCGTCGAGCGGCGCGACGGCCGCCTTCGAGAAGTCGCTCACCTCGAAGTGGACGACCGTCGACCCGCCCGTGGGGGCGGCGCTCAGGTTGTAGATGAGCGTCTCGGAGAAGCTCGCGCCGACCTTCGCCGGGATCGTCGTGAAGGTGATCGTGGCCGCGGAGACGCTGACCTGCACGGTCTGCGACGAGAGCGCCGTGGCCGCGAAGCCCGGCGCCGTCGCGCTCACCGTGACCGTCCCCTGCACGGGCGGCGGCCCGAAGAAGTCGAGCGCCACGCCCCCCGTCCCCGTGGTGTTGCCAGTGGCGATCGTCCCCGCGGGGATGGCGAGCACCACGGCGCTCCCGCGCTCCGTCGCCGTGTAGAGCTCGCCCACCGCGGCGCCGCTCAGCGCGAACGTCACCGCCAGCGGCGCGACCGCCCCCGACACCTCCTGCGGCGTGTAGGTCGTCCCGGCCGCGTCGAGCACGCCGAAGCGCACGCGGAACGGGTCGTCCGCCGGCGTCTGCGTCGACGCCACCGTCTGGTACGGGGCGAGCACCTCGATGTCCATCGTCCCCGGCCGCACCGCGATGGTGCCCCACGAGTCGGCGAACCCGGGGCACGTCACGAGCACGTCGACCGTCCCGGTCGCGCCCGGGACGCCCTGGAACCACACCGTCTCGAGGTTGTCGCCGTTCACGTAGGTCAGGTCGACCGACGCGCCACCGGCGCCCGTGCGGCTCGAAGACACGACGGCGATCGACGGGTCGCTCACGGTGACGGTGGCGACGCGCCCGCCGTGGGAGGGGTCGCTGAGCCCGATGGGGATCCCGACCTGGAGCCCGCCGCCGAGCAGCGTCGGGAGGTCGTCGTCGAAGTAGGTGTAGGTCGCGACGACGGACACCGTCAGCGCCTGCGTCGCCGTGGTGAAGCCGGGCGCCGACGCCGTGATGGTCGTGGTCCCCGCCACCGGGGGCGCCGGGAAGCGCGCCGCGAGGCCGCCCGACGCGAGGGGGAGCGGCGTCGTGTAGACGTTCGGCGCGATGGTGCGCGTCTGTGTCGCGGCGGCGCCGGACGCGGTCGCGACGGTGGCCACCGCGGGGTCGGAGGACGCGATCGTCACCGTGAGCGGGCCGGCGGCGGCGCTCACGCGCTGCACGCTGAAGCCGATGACGGCCTCGGGGTTCGGGATCCCCGTCTGCACGACGAACGTGTCGTCCGGGATGGCGTCGACGGCGGTCGCGCGGCGGTCGCCCGCGAGCGCCTCGAGGTGGAGCATCGGCGCCACGACGGACACGCTCTGCCAGCTCGTCTCGCCGCCGCGCGTCGCCGTGATGACGACGTCGCCGGCCGCCCCCGGGACGCCCTGGATCCAGAGCGTGTGCGACTGGATCCCGTTCGCGTACGTGAGCTCGACGCTCGCGGCGCCGGCGGTGGCGCCGCTCGTCGCGAGCAGGAGGCGCGAGGGATCGCCGCTCGCGATGGTGATCGTCGCGCCCTCGGGCGCGTCGACCGGGGCCGGCAGGAGGACGGTCAGCGGCGCCTCGAGGCCCGCGCCGACGGTCTTCGGGCCGGCCTCGGGCACGAACGCGATGTTCCCGCCGCTCTCGCCGCCGCCGCCGCCGCCACCGACCGGCCCACCGGCGTCACGGCCGCGGTCGAAGACCTCGGGGACGTCGGGGCCGCGGTAGTCGATGACCACGCGCCCGCCGGGATCGCCGACCTCGTGCTCCGTGCACACGCGCCCGCTCGCGTCGCTGAGCGGCACGTCCCAGACGATGACCGGCCACGTCGCGCCAGCCGGGGTCGCGCCGCCCTCGAGCGGGCCGCTCGACGCCGTGCCGACGGTCGAGAGCGAGCAGGCGCCGCTCGCCGCGAACGCGGCGCGGTCGAGCCCGAGGGCGACGTTCCAGTACACGACGCCGCCGCTGGCTTGCTCGCCGGCGTAGACGACGGCGTCGAACAAGTAGCCATCGGGGTTCGCGCTCGGGAGGGTCCCGAGGTCGACCCGGCCGGGCGCGCCGACGGCGACGACCGTGTCCGGGCGGCCGTCGCAGCGGATGACGACGTCGTCGAGGTAGAGCGTCGTCGCGGCGTCGCTCTCCGGGCCGGCCGTGCACGCGAAGCCGAGCACGGCGGTGGTGGCGCGCTCGCCGGTGATCGGGTCCTGCAGGAGCAGCAGGTCGTCGGCGACGGCGGTCGTCGCGCCGCAGTCGAGCTTGGCCGAGCAGAAGACGTCGTCGAGCTCGACCGCGACGTCGAAGAAGCCCTGGCGGGCGGCCCGGGCGACGGTCAGGTCGAAGTCGACGCGCGTGTCGGCGCTCGGCGAGCACGGCGCCGCCTTGGTCGCCGGCGGCGGGGGGCTCCACGAGCCGGCCGCGAGCGGGCCCGTGGCGTCGCGGAGCGACAGGAGCGTGACCGTGACGTCGTTCGTCGCGAAGGACGCGTCGCAGGGGCCCACATAGCTGACGCCGCCCGCGCCGTCGCCGTAGGCGCCCGAGGTCAGGACGCGCTCCCAGACGACCTCGCCGCCGGCCGCGACGCGCACGCGGTACTCGGCGTCGACGACGCCGTCGAGGGTGAGGGGCGCGATGGCCACGGTGACGCCGGGGCTACCGACGCCGGGGGCGGCGGCGTCGCCGCAGGCGACGAGCGCGGCGCAGGCGGCGACGAGGGCTAGGCGGGACATCGAGGCTCCGGCGTGCACGGTGACGTAGATCCGGACCATATCGCGCGGCCGCGGACGCCGTGACGGCGTCGTCGGCGTCGGTGTCACCGGTCGTCGAACCCAGGAGCGCGCAGCCTCGCGCCGGGCGGCTTCGGCGCGGCGCGGGGAGGCGGAGTCCGCGCGCGAGAGGTCAGTCGCGGTCGACGACCTGGGCGGCGGCGCGGGCCTCGCGGCGCACGGCGGCGGCGCGGCCGGGGGCGTGGGGCGGCGGCGGCGCGTGCGGCTTCACGCTCGTCTGCGGGCGCATCCAGACGATCTGCTGGAGCTTGTCGAGGAAGTCCTTCGCCACGTCCGGCCAGCGCGCGCCCACGAGCTCGAGGTAGACGTGGATGTCGCGGCCGAGCTGGGCGCCGTAGGGCTGGCCGGTCGCGGCGGCGCCGACGCGCAGGATCGCCTCGATGAGGGGCGCCCCGCCCGGTGGCGCCGGGCCGTCGCGGAAGAGGTGGTGCGCGAACTGATCCGGATCGAGGAAGAGCTCGGTCCAGCCGTCGCCGTCGACCTGCTCGCGGAGGGCGAGCAGCTGCGTCATCGTGAAGTAGGAGAGCAGCGCGCGGACGCCCTGGTCCGCGACGCGGAAGCCGTCGCGCCCCGGCGTGATGAGGACATCGTAGCGGGGCTCGTCGTCGTACTCGAACATGCCGCGAGCATAGCAGGCGCCGCGCTCCCCGGCGAGCCGGGCGGCCGCGAGCGGGCGGAAACGCGGACCGTGGCGGAAAATGTGAGAACCGTTCACTTCAACACTCTCGTGTGCGATACGGTGTGGTCTCCACAATCGACACGCGCAGAGGTCCGGATGCGAACGAGAGCTCGCCTTCTCTCCATCGTCGTCGCCGCCACGCTCCTCGCCGGCGCCGCCCCGGCCCACGCCGCGGCGCCGAGCTTCGATCGCGCCTGGTGCGACGGCGACGCCGACGACCGCGCCGCGTTCGCCGCGTACATGAAGGCGGTCCTCCGCGCCGCCGGCGTCACCGGCGACATCGCCTACGACGCCGAGGGCTTCACCCTCGGCAGCGGGGATCGCGGCCAGCTGATGGGGCTCGGCAACACGCTCCGGGACCGCTGCCAGAGCGACGACGACGCGCCCGTGGAGCGCGCCGCGCGCGTGTTCGCGAGCATCTTCAGCGGCAACCAGTTCGCCGGCTCCCTCGACGGCGGCGACGCGCGGAAGCTCCTGATGCCCGTCATCCGCGCGCGCGCCTGGCGTGAGGCGTTCCGCCTGCACGCGGCGCGGGCGGCCATCGAGACGCACGCCACGGAGCCGACGAGCCTGCCCCCGGTGCGCGCCATCGGCGAGGACCTCGTGCTGCTCGTCGCGATCGACCAGCCCGAGAGCATCCGCTACGCGAACGCGTCGGAGCTCGCCGACTGGAAGCTCGACTTCGACCGCGCCCTCGCCATCGCGCGCGAGAACCTCGCGGCGCAGCCGAAGCCGCAGGTGACCGACGTCGGCGGCGGCGCCTGGCTCCTCGAGGGGCACGCCTACACGAGCTCCTACGCGCTCTGGACCCCGAAGGCCCTCGCGGCGCTCGTCGGCGCGAAGACCGAGCAGCTCATCGTGTTCGCGCCCTCCCCCGAGGTGCTCGTCGTGGCGATCGCGACGGACGCCGAGGCGGTCGCGCACGCGGCGACCCTGGCGATGACGGTCCACAAGGAGGCGCCGCGCGGCGTCTCCCTCATCGCCATGGCGCCGGGCGCCGATGGCGTCCCCACCGAGGTCGAGCCGGCGGCCGGGCCCCTCGCGCTCGTCGCGCAGATGCGGTTCATGGACCGCTTCGACGCCTACGGCAGCCTGAGCGAGCCCCTCGCGGCGCTGCTCGCGGCGAAGGGGGACAAGACGCCGGTCGCGCCTCGCTTCGTGGCCCGCTACGGGGACCTCGGCTTCAGCGCCGTGGCGGTCCTCTCGCGCGGTGAGAAGGCCTACCTGCCGGAGGCCGACCTCGTGCTCCTCCGCGACGGGACCGGCGACGACGCGAAGGTCCTCGGCGCCGCGCGCTGGGTCGAGCTCCGGAAGGTGCTCGGCGACGCGATCACGACGCTCCCCGACGCCTACCCGCCGCGCTACCTCGTCGCGCGCTTCCCGACCGCCGAAGAGCTCGCGAAGATGGACCTCGTCTCGACGGACGAGCTCCAGAAGTGAGGCGCTGACGAGGTCGGCGCGGACGAGCGCGCGCCGCCCGAGCTACTCGTCCTTGTCGACCTCGAGGTCGACGTTGCCGTCCTTCCCGAAGCGCACGCCGATCGTGGCCTGGCCGTTCTCGACGTTCACCTCGCCGCCGTTCTTGCCGGCGCGGATGTGGACGCCGTTGTCGGGCTTCGCCGGGGCGGCCGCGCTGCCGGACGGCGCCGCCGCCGGCGTCGTGACGACCACCGGCGGCTGCGGCGTCACGATCTTCGCGTCGTCCCGGGGGCAACCGCCGAGGGCGAGGGCAAACAGGCTGAATCCGGCGATGACTGTCGTGGTGAGGCGCATCTCGAACGCTCCTTCGGTGATGGGTCGCGCCCCGAGCGACTCAAGACCCATGCCAGCGCCGCCACATCCCCGACGACCGCGTCCCTGACTGCGTGAGCGCCACCCGCCCCCGCGCCCGGCGACGAGGCGCCCCGCCCCGCGCCGCCTCCCGGGTGAGGCGAAATCACCCGGACGTCTCGCCCCACCCCCGCCCCGAGTAACCGCGCGCCGCGGCGCCCCTCGCGCTCCGACGCGCCAAGGACTACCCTCGCCGCGTGAGCCGCACGACTTCGACCCTCGCCGGTCTCCGCCTCTGGCAGCGCATCCACGTGCGCCTCACCGCCGTCTACGGCCTCGCGCTCCTCCTCGTCCTGACGCCGGCCGCCGTCTTCGTCTACCACCTCGCCGTCGACGCCGAGCTCGCGAACCTCTGGAGCCGCCTCCGCCTGACCGCCGTCTCCCTCGCCGGCCTCGTCGACGCCGACCGCCTCGCCGCCATCGACGCCGCCGACGACCCCTACCGCGTCGAGCTCGTCCGCCGCTTCACCGCCATCATCGAGCGCGAGCCCGAGCTCGCCAGCATCTACGTCTTCGCCCGCACCCCCGACCCGAGGCGCCTCCGCTTCCTCGTCGACACCGACGTCCGCGCCGCCCCCGCCGCCTTCGGCGACCTCTACGACGCCACCCGCTACGACAACATGATCGCCGGCTTCGACCACCCCGCCGTCGACCACGACCCCGTCCCCGACGCCTGGGGCGTCTCCATCAGCGGCTTCGCCCCCATCCGCCCGAGCGGCGGCGGCCCCGCCCGCGCCCTCCTCGGCGTCGACGTCGACGCCGCCCGCGTCGACCGCATGAAGGCCCGCCTCCTCGGCGTCGCCGCCGCGACCTACGCCGGCGCCCTCGCCCTCCTCGTCCTCGCCTCCCTCGGCGTCGCCCGCCTCCTCCGCCGCCCCATGGCGCGCATCGTCTCCGGCACCGAGGCCATCGCCGCCGGCGACCTCACCGCCCGCGTCGCCATCGACCGCGACGACGAGCTCGGCGTCCTCGGGCGCCACTTCGACGCCATGGCCGCCGGCCTCGAGGAGCGCGACTTCATCCGCGCCACGTTCGGCCGCTACGTCTCGGAGGACGTCGCCCGGAAGCTCCTCGCGAACCGCACCGGCGGCGGGCTCGCCGGCGAGGAGCGGCGCGTCACCGTGCTGATCTCCGATCTGCGCGGCTACACGCGCCTCAGCGAGCACCTCGAGCCGCCGCAGATCCTGGCGCTGATGAACCAATACCTCGAGGCGATGAACGACGTCATCGACGCCCACGGCGGCTGCGTCATCGAGTTCCTGGGCGACGGGATCCTCGTCGTCTTCGGCGCCCCCGACGCCCTCCCCGACCACGCCGAGCGCGCCACCCGCTGCGCCCTCGCCATGCGCGCCCGCCTCGACGCCCTGAACGACGCCTGGGAGGGCGACGGCACCGCCGAGCTCTGGCAGGCCCGCGGCGTCCCGCGCCTCTCGGCGCGCATCGGCGTCCACACGGGCGCCGTCGTCGCCGGCAGCCTCGGGAGCCGCGTGCGCCTGAAGTACGCCGTCCTCGGCGACACCGTGAACCTCGCCGCCAGGCTCGAGGCGATGAACACCGCCCTCGCCACCGACATCCTCGTGAGCCAGGACGTCCACGACGCGCTCCCCGCCGAGCTCCGCGCCCGCGCCACCCCCCACGGGGCGCAGGCCGTCAAGGGGCGCGAGCAGCAGGTCGCCGTCTACTCGCTGTGACGCCGCGCGGCGCGGACGCGCCGCCGCTTGCGTCGACCCGGGCGGCTCTGGCAGAGCCTCTCGCTCGCGAGCGAGAGGTGCCCGGAGGTCGCGATGAGCCAGGCCTGGTTCGGTGTCCTGATGGTCGGCGCGCTGCTCTCCAGCGCGTGCGGTGGCGACGGCCCCGCCCGCGACGACGCCCACGACGGCGACACCGCCGACGACACCGTCGCGGACACCGCCCCCGGCGACACCGGCGCCGACGACGACACGCGCGCCCCCGACCCGCCGCTCGCGCGCCTCGACTGGCGCGACGCCCGCGGGGCCCCGCTCGCCACCGTCGAGGCGACCCTCGGCGCGCAGGACCTCGTCGCCGTGCACGCCGGCGGCGCCGTCGTCGGCGGCGGCTGCGCGGAGGAGCACGGCTGCGACTACGCCTGGCTCGACGCCGCGGGCGCCCCGGTCCGCGCCCGCGACAGCCGCTTCCTCGGGCACGGCGGCGTCGTCTCCCCCGACGGCTCACTGCTCGCCCTCGTCGCCGGGACCCGCTCCCTCTGCCAGGTCGACGACGGCGCCGCCGTCGTGCTCGACGGCCGCCTCGAGCTCGTCGCCGTCGCGAGCGGCGAGGCCCTCGTCGACGAGCCCGCGCGCACGCTGGTCTTCTTCGGCTCGGCCTTCTCGCCGGAGGGCGCCTGGCTGCACGACGCCCGGCTCGCGCCCGGGAGCTGCGACGCGCTCACCGACCGCTGGCGCGCCACCACGGCGCCCTACGCGCCCATGGCCCGCGCCTCGGCGACCCTCTCCTACGCGCAGGAGCTCGCCGACGGCCGCTGGATCGCCTTCGAGGGCGAGACCCTCGTCGTCGTGGACCCGCGCGACGCCGACGTCCCCGCCGTGCGCCTCGGCGATCGCGTCGACGGCTGGCGCGTCGGCGGCGGCTGGGTGCACGCCTATGACGGCTACGGCTCGGCCCTCGAGGTCGACCGCGTCCTGGCACCCGACGGCGCGCGCTACGACCTCACGCTCCCCGAAGGCGACCTCTGGGCGGGCCGCACGGCCTCGGGCCGCTGGCTCCTCGCCTGCTCGTCGCGGCACGTCGGCGACCTCGCCTCCTGCGCGCTCTTCGACGTGCTCGCGGAGGTCGCGACGCGCGAGCTCGCGCTGGCGCCGGAGTCCGGCCGGGAGGTCGCCTTCCTCGGCGGCGCCGCCGTCGCGCTCTTCCTGACCCACGGCGACGACGGCGCCCTCGCCCTCGTGCGCCTCGACCCGGCCACCGGCGCGCGCGAGGTCCTCGCGAGCGGCCCCGGGCGCCTCCGCGTCCTCGGCGACGACGAGGCCGCGCTCTGGGTCACCGACGGCGCGGTGCAGCTCATCGAGCCCGGCGGCGTCACGCCGCTCGTCGAGGGCGCGATCGCGCAGGTCGTGACGCTCTCCGGCGGACCGAACGGCGCGCCCCCGTCGCGCGGCTCCGCCCGCGAGCCGCGCCAGCGCTGGACCGCCCTCGTCGTCGAGACCCTCGGCGTGGACGCGTCCCGGCTCTGGGCCTTCGACCTCGCCACGCGCCGCCTCGCCCAGCTCACCGACCGCCTCGCGTTCGCGCCGAGCCGCGACGCCCCGCTCTTCGCCGACCGCTGCGCCCAGCCCTGGGTCACCCGCTCGGCGGGCGGCCCCGGCGACGGCCTCCTCCAGAGCGCGGGCTACCTCTACTTCGCCGAGCGCGACGACGCCGACGGGGCGCAGGCGCCGCTCTGGCTCGCGCCGATCGACCTCTCCGGGCCGCCGCGCCTCCTCGCGCGCGGGGCCGTGGCCGCGTGCCGCGCGCCCTACGCGAGCCCGGACGGGGCCCGCGCGGCGGCGCTCTACGAGGTCGACGCGGCCTCGCGGCGCCTGGTCCTCGGCGCGCGCTGACGCACGACCCCGCGCGGACCTCGATGGGGCCGCGCTCCTCGGCCGCCATGGCCACCGCGCGGCGCGCGTCGGGCGCGCGCGGGGCTCAAGGTCCGCGGCGGTTCGACCGTTGCCTCAATCACTGGGCGCGCGAGCCACCGCGTGCTCACCGCGCGCGAGGTGTCGAACCCATGGCGATCCGCCCCCAACCCGTCCGCGACCGCGAAGCGCCCTTCGACGTCTCGGAGCTCTTCTTCTCGACCACCGACAAGAAGGGCGTCATCACGAGCTGCAACGAGGTCTTCCTGCGCGTCGCCGGCTACGCGAGCGACGAGCTCCTCGGGGCGCCGCACAACGTCATCCGCCACCCACACATGCCGCGGAGCGTCTTCTTCCTCCTCTGGGAGCGCCTCCTCGCGGGCCGCGCCGTCGGCGCCTACGTGAAGAACCGCGCCAAGGACGGCGCCCACTACTGGGTCTTCGCCGTGGTCACCCCCCACGACGGCGGCTTCCTCTCGGTCCGCCTCAAGCCGACGTCGCCCCGCTTCCACGCCGTGGTCTCGCTCTATCGCGACCTCCTCGAGCAGGAGCAGAGCTACGGCGACGACTGGCGCGCCGGCATGCGCGCCTCCTACGAGCGCCTCCACGCCGCCGTCGCCTCCCTCGGCTTCGACTCCTACGACGCCTTCGCCGACCGCGCCCTCCGCGACGAGCTCGCCGCCCGCGACGCCGCCCTCGCGAGCGCCGCCGCGGACGGCGACGGGCCCCCGCGACGCCGCGCCGCCGCGGCCGCCACCGCCGGCCTCGAGCGCCTCGACGAGCTCATCGCCCAGCTCGACGCCCGCGAGGAGCTCCTGCGCTCGCTCGGCGCGAGCGTGAGCCACATGGCGAGCAACGCGGCCGTCGCCGCCGCGCGGCTGGGCGCCGACCCCGAGGCGCGCGCCCTCGCGACCATCAGCCACGAGGTGTCGCGCGTCGCCACCCACATCAGCGCCGAGTCGCGCCGGGTCGGCCAGGAGAGCGGGCGCCTCCGGGCCGCCGCGACGCAGGCCACCGTCAACATGGCGCGGGCGCGCCTCTACGACGCGCAGATCGCCGCCTTCGCCGCCGGGCGACGCGGCCACGACCTCGACCGGGACGAGCAGATCGCCCGCTACGGCGGCACGCTCGACGACCTCTCGCGCGTCCTCGGCGCCGCGAGCGGCCACGCGCGCCATGAGAGCGCCGTGTCCCTCGCGCAGCTGCGCGCCTCGCTCGACGTCTTCCGCGGCGTCCTCGACGCGCTCGGGCGCATCCTCCTCACGATCCAGCTGAGCCACGTCACCGGCAAGGCCCTCGCGGCGCAGCTCCCGCACGGCGCGCAGTTCGCGCGCCTCCTGACGGAGCTCTCCGAGCTCGCCGAGGACGCCCGCGAGCGCCTCGGCTCCCTCGACGTCACGGTCGACGACGTGCAGCGCGGCGCGGCCCGCTGGGCGCGCGCGATGGAGGGCGGCGACCGGCGACGCCAGGCCGCCTGATTTCTGGACGGTGACCCCGGAGCGCCCTTGAGGCCTTCCCCATCGTGGGCTAGCCTCGAGCCGCTCTCCACATTCTCCCTCCGGCACGCGCCCAGAGCGGCGCAAAGGGCGCTCTCATGGTCTGGCTCATCGTCATGGTGGTCTGCGGCGTCATCGGCTACGCGATCGGCGAAGGCAAGGGTCGCGGCGGCCTCGGCGCCGTCCTCGGCCTCCTCCTCGGCCTCATCGGCATCATCATCATCGCCGTGCTCGAGCCGGCGCCCGGCCACGGGGGGCAGGCCGCCGCGCCGTCCCAGCGCCCGGCGATGAGCATGCCACCCGCGGAGGGCGCCGCCGCCATCGAGGACCGCCTCGCCCAGCTCTCGCGCCTCCGCGACTCCGGCACGCTGACCGACGGCGAGTACGCCGAGCAGCGCGCCCGCATCCTCCAGGGGCTCTGACCGCGTGTCGCACCTCGATCGCCTCGAGCAGCTCGGCAAGCTGCGCGCGAGCGGCGTCCTCTCGGAGGAGGAGTTCCAGCGCGAGAAGGCGCGGATCCTCGCCGAGCGCGACGCTCCCCCACAGCGCGCAGAGCCCGTCCCGCCCTATCTCCGCGACACGCCGCCCACGCCGCGCGAGCCCATGCCCGACTCCGGCATGGCCTGGGCCATCCTCACGACCCTCTTCTGCTTCTTCCCGTTCGGCGTCGTCGCCATCGTGAAGGCGAGCCAGGTCGCAGGCCACTGGTACGCCGGCAACCCCGAGGCGGCGCGCGAGGCCGCCCAGAGCGCGAACAACTGGTCGGTCGCGTCCCTCGCCGTCGGGGTGGTCCTCGGCATCGTCGTCCTCGGCCTGAGCCTTGCGGGTCGCTGACGCCGCGCCCCGGCGCGCCCTCGCGGCGGCGACGCTCGTCGCGCTCGGCGCGCTCGGCGCCTTCCTCGCGGGGCACGACCCGGCCACGCCCGGCACCTACCCGCCGTGCCCGGTGCGCGCGGCGACGGGGCTCCTGTGCCCCGGCTGCGGCACGCTGCGCGCCCTGCACGCGCTCCTCCACGGCGACGTCGCCGCGGCCTGGGCCGCGAACCCGCTGACGGTGCTGGCGACGCCGCTCATGCTGTGGGCGGTCGTGACGCTCGCCCGCTACGCGGCGACCGGCCGCTGGGCGAGCCTCCGCGTGCCGACGCCGCTCCCGCCGCGCCTGCGGGCGCCGACGCTGCTGGTCGCGCTGCTCGCGTGGATGGTCGCGCGGAACGTGGTGGGCTGACGCGGGCGGCCACGAGGGCCGCCCCTACGACGCGGCCACGACGGGCCGACCCTGCGACGCGGGCGGCCACGCGGGCCGAGCCCGCGAGGTCGCTGCGACTAGATCTCGGTCCCGAACGCGTCGAAACGCGCGTCGTCGACCTCGAGCAGATTCACGAAGATCCAGCGGTCCACCTCCCAGAGGAGGTCGGCCACGACGGGCTTCCCGTCGAGCACCGTGACGAAGACCCAGCGCCGCGCGAGCTCAGCGCCGCCCGGCGTGCCCTCGCCCCGCACCGTGCCGAGCGTCTCACCCTGCGCCTGCCACGCGCGCACCGCGCGCGCCCGGAAGCCGTCCTCGCCGAAGTAGAACGCGCGCGCCTCCGGGCTCGCGAGCAGGTCCGCCACGTGGTCCTCCGCGTCCTTCGACGACAGCGCGAGGATCTCGCGCAGATCCTCGCGCGCCCACGCCACGAGCACCGAGCGCGTGAGCCCGTGCAGCGCCTTCGCCTCCTCGCTCCGCTGGTCCACCGGCGTCGTCGGGTCCGTCGGCGTCGTCGGCTCCGTCGGCGTCGTCGGCTCCGTCGGCGTCGTCGGCTCCGTCGGCGTCGTCGGCTCCGTCGGCGTCGTCGGGTCCGTCGGCGTCTGCGAGCCGACCGGCGGCACCTCCCCGCCCTGGCACGCCCCGAGCCCGAGCCCCATCACCACCGCCGCGACGGCGAGCTTCCTCATGCGCATGGTTCGTCTCCTCTCTCGCGAGGCACGGCGCCCCCGCCCGTCCGGCGGCGCGCCGCGACGGTCAGGGATAGGTCTCGACCGGCGTCTCGCCGGTGTCCCCCGGGAGCGCCGTGGCGCCCGCGGGCTCGTCGTACTCGCACGTCGCCTCGACGTTGATGCGCGCGTGGTAGCCGGGCAGCCGGAGCCCCACGTTGCCGACCTCCGTCACGCGCCCCGCCACGACGAAGCCCCAGACCTCCATCTGCGTCAGCGTCACGTCCGCGAACGGCGCGAAGATGCTCGCCTCCGCCGCGACGCCCGTCAGGTGCAGCGTCGACGTGTCCGGGAAGTTCCAGAGCGTCTTCCAGTACGGGAACTTGTGGTTCATGTCCGTGTACTGGAGCGTCGCGCTCGCCGCGCCCACCCAGTTCACGATGAGCGTCGTCGACGGCGTCTGGATCGTGCTCCCGTCGGCCAGCGTCACCGGCCGCAGGCACGCCGGCAGCGGCAGCGACCCCTGGTTCACGTACGGCCCCACGTTCGGCGCCATCGCGGTCAGGTCCACCCGGTAGACCCAGAGCGGATCGGGGTCGCCGGCCCCCGCCGGGCACGTGATCGCGCCCGCCGGCGGCGCGGGGAACGTGAGCCCGCCCCAGCTGTGCACGATCACGTCCTGCTGAGCGGGCGCCGTGATCCCCTTGAAGTACTGCGACAGCTCGCGGAAGTCCTGGCACGTCCCCGCGAAGTCGAGCGGGTTCCCGACGAGCCACTCGCCGCCCTCGCGGAGCGTCAGGTTCCCAGTCACCCCGGCGATCGCCGCCCCCGTGGGCCCGACCGTCACCACCGACCCGAAGATGTCGCCGCCGAGCGCCTCCATCACGCCGCCCAGGTAGAGCACGTCGATCGGCTCCCCGGCGTTCTGCTGCTGGTAGTCCTGCGTCTTCTTCCCCTGCCGCGCCGGCAGGTCCCAGAGGTCGTACACCGACTCGCCCGGCGCGAGCGGCTCCACGTGCTCGCCGATCGTCGCGCTCGCCGGGTTCCCCCACTGCTCGACGAAGAGGTCGCCCGCCGCCGCCACGATGCCGCGCGCGTCCGTGAAGCCGTCGACGTCGCCACACGAGAACAGGTTCCAGTGCACGTTCAGCGGCTCGAGCGAGAGCGAGCTCACCCCCGTCGGATCGCACTCGACCGGGTAGTCGACCAGGATGAGCTCCCCGTTCACCGTCGCGCAGCTCGTCGGCGCGAGCTCGCTCAGCGCCGACGCCGGGTCGCCGACCCCCGGGAGCCCGGCCATCGGGTCGCCCGCGTCCGCCGGCAGGTAGGACACCGCGTAGCGCGTGTAGTAGCCCTCGGGCGCGGTCGCCGGCGGCGCCGGGTCGTCCGTGACCGCCACGATCGTCCCGCTCCCGTCGTTCAACACGAAGAACCAGGCCGTCGCGAGCTGCGACCCGCCGAGCGGCTGGTGGTCGCACCCGACGCCCGCGACGCAGCTGTCGCTCGTGCAGACGTCGCCGTCGTCGCAGTCGTCGACCGCCCCGGGGACGCAGGCCCCGTCGGCGCACGCGTCGTCGAGCGTGCAGACGTCCCCGTCCGTGCAGGGCGCCGTGTTCGGCACGTTCCGGCAGCCGAGCTCGCTGTCGCAGCTGTCGTCCGTGCAGGGGTTGTCGTCGCCGCAGTCGGGCGCCGCCCCCGGCGCGCACGCCCCGTTCGAGCACGCGTCGTCGACCGTGCAGGCGTCGCCGTCCTCGCACGGCGCCTCGTTGTTCACCGTGACACAGCCGAGCGCCGCGTCGCAGCTGTCGTCCGTGCAGGCGTTGTGGTCGTCGCAGTCGCGCGCCGGCCCCGGCACGCACGCGCCGCCCTGGCACGCGTCACCGTCGGTGCACGCGTTCATGTCGCTGCACGTCGCGCCGTCGTTGTTCGCCGTCTGGCAGCCGAGCTCGCTGTCGCACGTATTCGTCGTGCAGACGTTGCCGTCGTCGCAGTCGACCGCCGCGCCCGCGACGCACACGCCGCCCTGGCACGTGTCGGGCGCGCTCGCCGTGCCCGAGCAGGCGTCCCCGTCCTGACAGGGCTCCCCGTCCTCGATCGGCGTCGACACGCACTCGCCACCCTCGCACCGGTCGCTCGTGCAGGCGATGCCGTCGTCGCAGCTCATGGGCGTCCCGCTCACGCAGTGCCCGGCGTCGTCGCACGTGTCGCCCTCGGTGCACGGATCGTCGTCGTCGCAGCTCCCGGCGACCGGCTCGTAGGCGCAGCCCGTGGCGCTGTCGCAGGTCGTCCCCGTGCACGGGTTGCCGTCGTCGCAGGTGTTCGCCGCGCCGCCCACGCAGTGGCCGGCCTCGCACGTCGTCGCGACCGTGCAGGCGTCGCCGTCGTCGCACGCCCCGCCCTCGTTGATCGTGGCGATCTCGCAGCCCTCGGGGCCGCACGCCGCGCTCACACAGTCGGCGTCGTAGTCGGTGCCCGCGAGGCAGTCGTAGGGCCCGCTCCCCGGCACGCACGCGCCGGCCTGGCACGCGTCACCTACCGTGCAGTCGACGCCGTCGCTGCACTCGCCGCCCTCGTTCGTCGGCGCGTGCTGGCAGCCGAGCGCCGGGTCGCACGTGTCGAGGGTGCACTCGTTGCCGTCGTCGCAGTCGATCGGCACGCCGCCGCCGCACTCGCCGGCGGTGCACACGGCGTTCTCCGTGCACGCGTCGAAGGTGCACGCCGTGCCGGTCAGCGGCTCGTTCGCGCAGCCGCTCGCGGGGTCGCAGCTGTCGGCCGTGCACTCGTCGTGGTCGTCGCAGCTGACCGCGAGCCCCGAGCAGCCCTTCATGCCGTCGCAGACGTCGTTGTCGGTGCACTCGGAGCCGTCGTCGCAGGTCGTCCCGGCCTCGGTCCCGACCGAGAGGCACGTCCCGTTCGGCTGGCAGGCGAGCTCCGTGCACGGGTCGCCGTCGTTGTCGTCCGGGCAGGCGCAGGTGTTGCCGAAGAGGAGCGCGTGCTCGCCGAGGTCCACGACCGTGACCGTCTGCGACTCGCCGCCCGCCGTCGTCGCCGCCCACACGCCCTGCGTGTCGGTCGGCACGACCTCGGTGAACGTGTAGTCGCCGGGGTTCAGGAGCACCCGCACGGAGCCGTCGCTCCCGGTCACGACGCTGCGGATCCGCGCCCCGCCGTCGTCGTAGACGTCGAACGTCCAGCCGCCGAGGTTCACCTCGCCCGCCCCCTGCGCGCCGTCGCCGTCGGCGTCGAAGAACTTCGTGACGTCGACCGTGCCGGGGCACACGCCGACCGCCTGCGTGAAGGCGCTGTCCGCGCCGGGCAGGTTCGACTCGCTCATGACGGCGCGCGCGTGCAGCGTCGTGCCCGTCGGGCTGTCGGTCGAGAGGCGCACCTCGAACTGCACGGGGTCGCCGCCGGTCGGGATGCCGGCGACGTGCATCCGCACGGCCTCGACGTCGGCCGCCGTCGCGTACGTCGCGACCCAGCTCCCCGCGACGAGGTACTCGAAGGTCGCGTCGGGCGGCGTGAGCCCGAGCCCGGCGAAGGTCGACTCGGCCGTCGACACGCCGTCGGCGGTGCCCGGGATGGCCGTCTCGACGACGACGTCCTCGAGGTCGGTGCCGCCGGTGTTCGACGCCGTGATGACGAAGGCGGGCGCCTTGTTGTCGTAGCAACCCGGCTCCACGCCGACCTTCATCTCGGCCGGCCGCCGGATGGTGAAGTTGTAAGACGTGGCGTGGGTGTAGGTCCCGGCGTTGTCGGCGGAGACGACCTCGCGGAACTGCACGGTGTCGCCGTTGACGAAGCCGTAGGACTCGCTCGCGACCCAGGTGAGCTTCACGCGCGTGCAGACGTTGCCCGTGTCGACCATGTCGTAGGGCTCGTCGTCGTCGCCGAGCTGCCACACGAGCGGGTTCGAGCCGAGGACGGGCTCGGTCCACGTGGTCGGCGGCGGGTCGTCCGCGCACCCGCCGGTCGTGAGGAAGGAGATCTGCGCCGATAGGATCGTGACGCCGTCCGGCACGGTGACGCTGATACGCGGGTTCCGCGCGGGGCGGAACTGCGAGTGACGGTAGAGCCCGAACCCGACGGACGCCTCCTCGCCGGCGATGACGACGGCCGGGCTCGTGGTCTGCGCGTCCCAGCGCCACGACTGGGGGCGGCTCGTCGTGTAGAGGTCGCGCGCCGCGGTGTAGCTCGCGCTCACGTGGGCCCCACCGCTCGAGGCCGGCTTGTCGGCGTCCATGTAGGCGGTGTTCTGGATGGGGAAGGGCTCGACGGCGCCGGGCGGGACGTAGCCCGCGGGGACGTAGGTGTAGAAGTCGGCGCGGAAGGCGGTGATCCCGTCGGCCGCGTCGCCCCACTGCGGCGCGTAGAACATGATGTGCGTGGCGTCCGGGTCGAACGCCGGGACGCAGGCACCGTCGGTGACGTAGTCGTGGAAGTCGGCGACGGAGATGGGGTCGGTGACGCCCGCCGGGAGCTGGCAGCTGTAGCGGGTGAACTCGCTCGGCGTGAACGAGAGCGACGCCGAGATGAGGCTCGTGCCGGCGGGGATCCGGTCCTGGAAGAGGACCTCGTCGTAGGGGAACACGCCGAACGCGGGGCTCGCGTTGAGGCGCCAGCCGACGTTGGTCTCGACGCCCTGACCGCCGATGCCCTGCTTGCTGAAGACGCCGCCGCTGCCGCACTGGTTGCTGAGCGAGGCGGCCGGCGGCGGCAGGTTGC
This sequence comes from Deltaproteobacteria bacterium, assembly GCA_020632715.1. Classification (GTDB taxonomy): domain Bacteria; phylum Myxococcota_A; class UBA9042; order PHBI01; family PHBI01; genus JACKFA01. The sequence goes on along the minus strand of JACKFA010000004.1, from coordinate 779,714 downwards.
CGTTCGAGGCGAGGGTGTAGGAGGCCGCGGTCGGGCCGGTCGTCTCGTAGCTCGCGTGGTAGACGGCGGTCCCGAAGAAGTCCTCGTTGGTGGCGCCCACGGGCATCGCGCTGCACGGCACCCACACGCGCACGTAGAGGTGGGGGGAGTAGCTCTCGGACACGCCGTTCGAGTGCCAGATCGCGTTCACCATCGTCAGCGACACCGTGCCGCCGCTGTCCTGCCACGGGGTCATCCCGCCGTCGTCGATGACGTAGGCCGCGTTCAGGGTCGGGTCGGTGTTGTTGTTGCCGGGGTAGGCCTCGACGAAGACGAGGCTCGGGCCCATCGTGGCGACGATCTGGGAGCCGCCGACGATCTTCGCGGCGCCGTTGTTGTTGATGCGGTAGTCGAGGAGGTAGCTCTCGCCGACCTCGCCGGTCAGCGGGTTGGTCGTGAAGTAGCCGCCGCGCCGCGTGTAGTCCTGCCAGCGCACGCTGAACGGGACGGTGACGACGCCGTCGTCCGAGACGGGGCCGATGCCGATGGTCGACGACGCCCCGGTCGGCGTCGTGTAGGACGTGGCCTGGAGCGAGGCCGTGGCGCTCACCGTGTCCTGGTCGCGGTGGTAGTAGCGCGCCGGGACGAGGGTGATGGTCATGGCGCCCGCGATGCCGCCGCCGGCGTCGAGCGTGGCGTTCCCGAAGGTGCACGTGTAGCCGTCGGTGATGTTCCCGGGGCACGTGTAGTTCGGGAAGGTGCCGTCCTGGTAGGTCGCCTGGACGAAGCGGAAGCCGGAGGGGATCTGCACGGTCAGGAGCAGATCCTCGTAGACGCCGCCGTCGAGGCTGTAGGTCACGTCGAGGCCGAACTGGACGTTGGCCGTGAGCGCGTCGGGGACCACGACGTTCACGTCGGTCTGGGCCGACGCGACGTCGGTGAAGGAGAGCAGCGCCAGCGCCGTGACGGCGGCCAACGCGAGCGACTTCAGCGCGTGCATGAGAGCCTCGCGTGCGTCTCGATGAGTTGTCGGGGGTTGCCGCGGCGCGCGAACGGACTCCGCAATGTCCGATTCCGCCTCGGCTTTTTCGACCCTGCACGGCGCTGCCGAGATTGGCAAGGGTGTATCCGGATTTTTCCGAGCGCTCGTTCAATTGAGCCGCTGGAGAGGCGGCTCTCCGGGGGTCTGAGAATCTCAGGCCGCGGCGGGGCGGCGCGCGGGGCGGCGGCGCGTGACGGCGACGGCGACGCCGGCGAGGGTGACGGCGCACCCGGCGGCGGTGAGCGGCGTCACGACCTCGCCGAGCCAGAGCCAGGCCACGATCGCGGCGCCGACGGGCTCGCCGAGGGTGGCGACGCCGACGACCGTGGGGGTCGTGTGGCGGAGCGACCACGTGAGGAGCGAGTGCCCGACGAGGTGAGGGACGAGCGCGGTCAGGACGATGAAGGTGGCGGCGTGCTCCGTGGGCGGGGCGAGCGGGATCCCGAGGGCGAGGGCGACGCCGAGGAGCAGCACGGCGCCGCCGGCGGCGGACAGGCCGCTGAAGGCGAGGGCGTCGAGGCGGTTGCCGAGCGCGCGGCCGAGGAGGAGGTAGACGGCGATGGCGGCGGCGCCGAGGAGGGCGAGCGCGGCGCCGGCGAGGGTGCCGTTGCCGGCGAGGTCGGCGCCGCCGACCAGGGCGAGGCCGACGACCGCGACGGCGAGGCCGAGCCAGATCCGCGGCGTCGGGCGGTCGCGCCCCGTCGCGAGCGCGATGAGGGCGAGGATGAGCGGCGAGGCCGTGACGAGGGTGACGGAGGCGGCGACCGAGGTGAGGCCGAGGCTCGCGACCCAGGCGCCGAAGTGGACGGCGTAGGCGACGCCGCCGAGGGCGGCGTGGCGGAGGAAGCGGCGGTCGAGGAGGCTGGCGCGCGCGGCGCGGACGATGGCCGGGGCGAGGAGGACCGCGACGAGCGCGAGGCGGAGGCCGGCGGCGACGAGGGGGTGGGTGGGCGCGGCCTCGCGGAAGAAGGTGCCGGCGAAGCTGATGGCGAGGACGGCGACGCCGAGCGCGAGCGGGACGGCGCGGCTCCGCGAGGGCGCGCGCGGAGCGAGGCCGGCGGCCTGTCCTCGAGGGGTCGTGGGGGGCGCCATCGCCGCTCAGGTTGCCGTGACGGGGGAGAGTTGGCTAGCGTGGACGGACAGCCATGGGGGACGAGATGAGCTGGAGATGGGTCACGGCCTTGGCGTGCGCGGCGATGCTGGCCGGCTGCCTCGACGACGGCGAGAACGGCGCGATCGGGGCCACCGACACGAAGGGGAGCCCGGACCTCGGCGGCGTCGAGGACGTCGAGGGCGACGCCGAGGCCGACACCGCCGTGGTCGACACGGGCGCGCCGGAGGACACGCTGCCCACCGTCGACACGTTGCCCACCGTCGACACGCTGCCGCCCGGGGACACGCTCCCGCCGGAGGACACGGCCCCGCCGGAGGACACGCTCCCGCCGGTCGACACCGTCGTCATCGAGGACACCGTCGTCGTCGAGGACACCGTCGTGCCGGTCGACACCGTCGTCCCGGACGGACACCGTCGTCGCCGACACCACGGACACCACCGACACCGTCACCCCCACGGACACCGTCGTCGCCGACACCACGGACACCGTCACCCCCACCGACACCGTCGTCGCCGACACCCTCGACACCGTCACCCCCGCGGACACGAGCCCGGACACCGTCGTCGCGGGCTATTGCGGCGACCACGTCGTCGACCCCGACGAGGCCTGCGACGACGGCAACGCCTGCGCCCTCGACGGCTGCCGCCCCGGCAGCTGCGAGCGCGAGCCCACGGTCGTCCTGACGAAGCTCTCCCTCGACGGCAACGTCGGCTTCGACCTCGACGACGCCGACGGCGACCACAACCTCTACACCGGCCGCGACAACCGCCTCGCCTCCAACGCGCTCATCAACCAGCAGCTGAACAACCTCCTCGACGGCTACCTCGACGACGGCACCATCATCCAGCTCATCACCCTCGGCGCCGTGCAGGACCTCGGGAACGACCCCGACATCAGCGTCTCCTTCCACTTCGGCGTCGACCCGGCCTGCCCCCCGAGCGACGCGCCGGTCCCCTGGCGGCAGGACTCGAACGCGAACCCGGTGCTCTGGAGCGACGCGGGCTCCTTCGACGATCAGTGCGTCCCCGACGTGCTCATCGACGACACGGACGACGTCGCGAACGGCATCTACGCGGCCGCCTCGAGCAACGCCCAGCCGACGCCGCCCATCCTCTACCTGACGACCGCCGCCCTGCCGCTCCCGGGCGGCCCGCTCGGCGTCCTCCGCGTCGCCCGCGCCCACGTCGAGGCGACCATCGCCCGCACCTCGGGCGGCGCGCTGCGGAAGCTCATCGACGGGCGCCTCGGCGGCGTGATCCCGGCCTCGGTGCTCTATCGCATCGACACCTCCGCGCTCCTCCCGCGCTGCCCCACCGCGCTCCACGCGATCCTCGGCCTCATCGGCCACATCGACCAGGACGCCGAGGGCAACGGCGGGAAGGACTGGATCCAGTTCAGCACGGGCACCCTCCCCTGCCTCGTGTCGAACGTGACGATCGTGGGCTGCTGCAACGACGGCGACTGCTCGGAGAGCGGCTTCATCCCGGGCGCCGACTGCGCCCTCGACTACCGCATCGGCGACGGCTACAGCGCGGGCTTGCGCTTCGAGGCGCGCGCGGTGGACGTCGGCGACTCGGTCGACGGCGGGAGCACCTGCCAGTGACCGCCTCCCGCGCGGCCCTCGTCGCCGCCCTCCTCCTCCTCCTCGCCCCCGCCTGCGCCCACCACGAGCCGACGCCCGCGCGCCCGGCCGGCCCCGTCGCGGCCGAGGCCGCCCCGGTCGGGCCGCCGCTCCCGTGGCAGGCGCGGGTGGTCGACCTGCGCTGGCTCGTCGGCGATTGGATCGGCGCCGACGCAGGCGGCACCTGCTTCGTCGAGCGCTGGCTCCCCGCCGCCGGCGACTCGATGCTCGGCGTGGGCCGCCAGGTCGCGGGCGCACAGACCTCGGGGGAGACGATGCGCGTCCACGACGACGGCCGCGGGCTCGTCATGACGGTCATGCTCGACGGCGGCCAGGTGACGCCGTTCCGCCTGACGGCCGTCTCCGAGCGCGCGTTCCTCGCGGTCCGGCCGGCGGGCGACGCGGACGAGCCCGGCGCCCTGCGCTACGAGCTCCGCCCCGACGGCGGCCTCGCCGTGCAGCTCGTCGGGCGCGACGGGCGCGTGCTCGACGACGTCGCGTTCAGGAGGGCGCCCGTGACCGACGCGGCGTGCACGACGTCGGCGGCGGCGCGCTGAGCGCGGGCTCGCCGTCCCAAACGGCGGAAGTCACGGTGGAATCCAGCGCCGCCTCGCCGCGCGCCGGGTTCTGGGCGACAAGCGTCGGCGACCCTGCTAAAGACGGCGGGCGCTGAACTGCTGACCCGTGACCGAAGGACGGACACCCGCGATGAACAAGATCAAGGTCAAGAACCCGATCGTCGAGATGGACGGCGACGAGATGACGCGGATCATCTGGCAGAAGATCAAGGACAAGCTGATCCTGCCGTACCTCGACGTCGACCTCGAGTACTACGACCTCAGCATCGAGCACCGCGACGCGACGAACGACCAGGTCACGGTCGACTCGGCCCTCGCCACGAAGAAGCACGGCGTCGCCGTGAAGTGCGCGACGATCACGCCGGACGAGGCGCGCGTCGAGGAGTTCGGGCTGAAGGAGATGTGGAAGTCCCCGAACGGGACCATCCGCAACATCGTCGGCGGCACGATCTTCCGCGAGCCGATCATCTGCAAGAACGTGCCGCGCCTCGTCCCCGGCTGGACGAAGCCCATCGTCATCGGCCGCCACGCCTTCGGCGACCAGTACCGCGCCACCGACTTCGTCGTGCCCGGCGCCGGCACCCTCACGATGACCTTCACGCCCGCCGGCGGCGGCGCGCCGATCGAGCACAAGGTGTTCGACTTCCAGGCGGGCGGCGTCGCGATGGGCATGTACAACCTCGACGAGTCGATCATCGGCTTCGCGCGGAGCTCGTTCAACTACGGGCTCGACCGCGGCTGGCCGGTCTACCTGTCGACGAAGAACACGATCCTCAAGAAGTACGATGGGCGCTTCAAGGACCTCTTCCAGAAGGTCTTCGATGAGGAGTTCGCCGAGCGCTTCGAGGCCGCCGGCATCACCTACGAGCACCGCCTCATCGACGACATGGTCGCGGCCGCGCTCAAGTGGGAGGGCGGCTTCGTCTGGGCCTGCAAGAACTACGACGGCGACGTGCAGTCCGACACGGTCGCGCAGGGCTTCGGCTCGCTCGGCCTGATGACGTCGGTCCTCATGACGCCCGACGGGAAGACGGTCGAGGCGGAGGCCGCGCACGGCACGGTCACGCGCCACTACCGCGAGCACCAGAAGGGGCGCCCGACCTCGACGAACCCGATCGCGTCGATCTTCGCGTGGACCCGCGGCCTCAAGTACCGCGGCCACTTCGACGACACGCCGGACGTCGTCGCCTTCGCGGACACCCTCGAGGCGGTCTGCGTCGACACGGTCGAGGGCGGCGAGATGACGAAGGACCTCGCGATCCTCATCGGGAAGGACCAGAAGTGGCTCACGACCGACGAGTTCCTCGACGCGCTCGACCGTAACCTGGCGGCGCGCCTCGGCTGACCCTGGCGGCGGCGCGCTCAGCGCCGCACGCCGCGCGTCCCGGCCGCCCGCTCGACCGGGCTACGGGGGTTGACAGGCGGCGCCGACCGACGGGAACGTCGTCGGTGCCGCTCTTCGCTCCCCCAATCGCTCGATCGACCGAGGAGGTGGCCCATGGGCCGCTCCCAGGACACCGCCGGCATCTGCCCTTCCTGCGAAGGCCACGGCCTCGTCGGCGAGCCGTGCCAGGAGCGCGTCTGCGCGCTCCGCGGCTACCACCACGTCCCCCCCGACGCGGTCGCCGCCGTCGCGCGCGACAAGCGCGACGCCCTCGTCGGCCGCGCCATGGACGAGTACCTGCTCGTCTCGCTCCTCGGCGCGGGCGGCTTCGGCAAGGTCTACCTCGCCCTCCAGCGCCCCATCATGCTCCCGACGGCGCTGAAGCTCGTCCACCGCGACGGCGGCGACGAGCGCGCGCAGGCCATGCGCCTCGAGAAGTTCGAGGGCGAGGCGCAGGCGCTCGCGCGCCTCTCGCACCCGCACATCGTGCGGCTCCTGAAGTACGGCGTCTGGGACGGCACCCCCTACCTCGTCATGGAGTACGTCGACGGCGGGCGCACCCTCAACGCCGACCTCGCCGCGCGCGCCCTCCGCGCCGAGCCGCTCGACATCGCGGCCGTCCGGCACATCCTGCGGCAGCTGCTCGACGGCCTCGAGGCCGCCCACGAGCGCGACATCGTGCACCGCGACGTGAAGCCCGAGAACGTGATGCTCCAGCGCGTCGCCGGGAACCCGGACTTCGTGCGGATCCTCGACTTCGGGCTCGCCAAGTTCCTCGACGACAACCACGACACCTCGGTCGCCATGGGCACGCCGCGCTACATGGCGCCCGAGCAGATCGCGCGCCGCAACATCGGCCCCTGGACGGACCTCTACGCCGTCGGCTGCATCGCCTTCGAGATGATGACCGGCCGCCGCGCCTTCGGCGGGAACAGCGCCCAGGCCGTCGTCGCCGCGAAGCTGAGCCCGTCGTACGACCCGGTCGCGCAGATCGCCGACCTCGACGTCCCCGACGTCGCCGCCGCCTTCTTCCGGCGCGCCCTCGCCCACGCCCCGGCCGACCGCTTCCGCACGGCGCAGGAGATGCGCGACGCCCTCGGCGCCACCTGCGACGCGCTCATCGGCGAGCGCGCGAGCGGCATGATGTCCATCGACCTCACGGGGCTCCTGAGCACGACGGACGTCCTCGCCGCCCACCGCGAGCGCGAGGCCCTCGCCGCCGAGCGCGCGCGCCTCGTCGCCGAGCGGGCAGAGCTCGCGGCCGAGCGTGAGCGGCTCCTGCGGGCCCCGAAGCCGCTCGGCACCGAGCAGACGCCGACCGTGGGCGCCTTGTCGTCGGGCACCTCGTCCGCCGTGGTGGCGCCGCCGCCGTCGCGCCGCGGGCTCTGGCTCGTCGCCGGCGGGGCCGCGGTCGCGGTGGGCGTGGCCGTCGCGGCCATCGCGCTCGGCTCGGGGGCGAGCGCGCCGCAGCCGTCGCGCCCCGAGGCCGGGTCCGAGGCCGCGGTGACGACGACGCCGGCCCCGGCCGCCGCGCTCGCCGTCCCGACGGACGACGCCCCCGACGCGGCCATCGCCGGCGAGGCGGGCGAAGACGCAGCCCCGAGCGCGGTCGCCGCCGTCGGCGAGGGCGAGGAGGGCGGCGCCGACGCGGTCGAGGGCGACGCGACCGCCGCGGCCGCGGCCGCGGAGGAGCACCCGCCGCTGACCCCGCCCGACGACGCCGAGCGCGCCGACTCCGGGCTCGCCTGGGTCGTCCTGACGCCGGGCAACGAGACGGAGGCGCCGACGGGCGAGAAGGACGCAGCGGTCGTGGTGCTCCGCGCGTGGCAGGCAGACGGCGCGCGCCTGACGGACGCCGAGCCGACGCCCACCCGAGTGGCGGTGGACGCCGCGAGCCCCGGCGTGCGCGAGGCCCTGACGATGATGCGACCCGGCGAGGCGCGCCGCGTCTGGCTCCCGGCGAGCCTCGCGCCCTCCTTCGGGAGACCCGAGGCGGAGCTCCTGACGCTCGAGCTCGAGCTGCTGACGCTCGAGCGGGCGGCGCCCGAGCCGGTGGTGGCCGTGGCCGCCGAGGAGACGGCGGTCGCGAAGGCCCCGGTGAAGAAGGCGGACGTGCCGGCGAAGAAGCCGGACACGACGGCCAAGAAGCCGGACACGGCCGCGACGACGAAGACGCCGACGCCCGTCGCGAAGGAGAAGACCGGCAAGGAGCTCTACGACGAGGCGTGGGAGCTCCATAAGCGCGGCGACCTCGACGGCGCCCTGCCCGTCTACTACGACGCCGCGCAGCACGGCTACCCGCGCGCCTACAAGCAGCTCGGCGTCCTCCTCGAGCGCCGCGGCCGCCCGGACGCCGCGCTCGAGGCCTACCGGCGCTACCTCACGGCGCTGCCGAGCGCGCCCGACGCCGACTGGGTGCGGGGCGACATCGCGCGGCTCTCGGGCACGGCGCCGTAGCGAGCCGACTCAGTAGTTGTGCACCCAGACGCCCTCGGCGAAGTACGTGTGCGTCGGGTCGACCGTGATGTCGTAGACCGCGATGGGGCCGGCCTCCTTGTCGACCTTCGTCACGGCGAGCTCGGCCGGGGCGCCGTCCTCGCCGCGCACCACGACCTTCTCGTCGACCGTCAGCTCGCCCGCGACCACGAAGCCGCCTCGCGTCGCGCTGTAGATCGGGTGGTTCGGCGTCGCGCGCAGCGTCCGCCCCTCGCCGAGCGCGATGGTCAGCACCTCGTCGGCGAAGCGCTCCTTCACCCGCGCCACGCGCGCCGTCACGTCGCGCGCCGTCTTCAGGTCGCGCCCCGTCACGCTCTCCGCCGGCCACGACACCACGCGGTCGCCCACCTTCAGCGCCTCGATCGGCCGCGCCCCGTCAGGCGTCAGCACCTGCGTCCCCGCCGGGAAGCACGGCCCCTCCCCGCGCGCGTCCACCCACTGCCCCTCGTCCGTGAGCCAGCGGTAGACCCGCTCGTCGTCGAACCCGCTCCGCGCCTTCCTGCGCTCGAACGGCCCCCACACCGCGTGGAGCTCCGTCTCGCACGCCTGCACGTCGAGCGCGTCGTCCACGCCCTGACCGCGCTCGCCGGCGAGCCTCCGCTCCTCCGCGCGGCACGCCGCGACCGCCGCCGCGGGCGTCGCGCCGCGGTGCCACCAGCCGGACAGATAGAACGCCGGCGCGTCGGCGGCCTTCGTCTCGACGACGTCCGCCCGGTCGCACCGGCAGCGCTTCTGCGACACGTGGCGGTTCGCCTTCACCGCCTTCGCGCACGCCTCCACCGCCGCCACCTTCGTCGCGCCGCTCCCGACCACGCCGCACACGACCGCGTGGAAGCCCGGCGCGAGCTGCCCCTTCACGGCGCCGTCGGGCGCGGGCGCAGGCGCCGCCGCGCTCGCCGCGCCCCCAGGGGCCGCGAGCAGCGTGAGCGCCGCGCCCGCCAGGAAGATCGTCAGCCGCTGCCTCGTCATCGCTCACCTCCCGGGCCCCGAGGCGCGCCCGAGGCCCACCCCCACCCTGCCATGGACCGACCGGTCTGTCCCGGTTCCGTCAGGCCGCGACCACGCCGCGCCGCCGCCGCGCGCGCTCCGCGAAGAGCGGCCACGACAGCGCGAGGATCGCGAGCACCACGATCGAGGCGCCCGCGAGCTCGAAGCCGCTCGGCGCCGCCGCGCCGAAGAGCGCCACCGCCAGGAACGACGACACGACGCCCGCGAGGATGCTCGACGCGCGGTTCACCGGCACCGTGTACGCGTTCTCCTGCGGCTCGAGCAGGATGAGCGCCCCGAAGATCCCGGTGAACTGCGAGCACACGCCGAGCAGGACGACCAACGCGAAGGCCCCGAGGTGCGTCGGGAGCTCCGTGAAGCCGCGCCGCAGCTCCTCCCCGAAGCCGCCCGGCAGCGCCACCGCGAGCACCGCGAGCCCGACGAGCGCGAGCGGCGTCGCGACCATCTGCTCCTCCACGAAGAACGCGACGCGGCGCGCGTGCGCGTCCGGCCCGGTCGGCTTCGCGTGCTTCGACATCCAGCGCAGCCGGAAGAAGTAGCCGCCGAGGTAGACCGCGATGTTGGCCGCCGCGACGGCCGTCAGCTCGGAGCCGCCGTCGTCCGCGAAGGCCACGACGAGGGCCACGAGCGCGAGCCCCGAGCCCGCCCACGAGTACCAGGGGATCGTCGACGCCTTGCGGCCCGTCACCTGGTCCACGATCGGCGCGAGCAGGAGCACGCCGCCGCGCATCAAGAGCATCGCGAAGAGCACGCTTATCCCGTCGAACGAGTACGCGAGCGTCGTCGTGAGCACGATCGCCGCCGTCGCGACCCCCGAGAGCAGCGTCACGAGCCGCGGCCGCGGCCACTCGCGCCCGAAGAGGCGCCCGCGCGCGGCGTACCCCCACCACCCCTTCGCCGTCAGGAAGATCATCATGCCGACCGCGGACGCGAACGTCGCGACCGGCAGGATGGCGGTCCCCGACCACGGCGGCTCCGCGATCGTGCCCGACGTGACCCCCTTCGTGAGGATCGTGTACGGCACGTACGCCGCGAAGTAGCCGAAGGCGAAGGCCCAGATGCGATGACTCGGGTGCGCGTGGGGGTCGTGGGCGTTCATGGGGCGAAGCCATTGCAAGGATGGCGCCGCGGCTCGGGTGCGCGGAAACGCCCGCGTCAGGCGGCCCAGCGGGCGGCGACGCCCAGGTTGGCGGGCCGGATCGCGCGGACTCCGCGACGCCGGGTGTGTCAAAAGGCACAGGCCGCTCCAGGCGCCGCATCGCGAGCGCCCCTCAGCGCGCGTCGAGCGTCCGGACGCCCGGCTGCGCGAGCAGCTTCTCGAGCGGGTACCTCCCCGGGCGCACCGCGGGCGGCTGCTCGACCCCCTTCCCGGCGTAGGCCTTCCCGCGCCGCGCCTTCACCGCGAGGGCGCCCGACTTCGCGTCGAAGGTCGCGGCCTGCGACCAGCGCCACGACCCGAGCGGCCCGTAGAGCTCGGGATCGGGGGTCGTCGCGTCGTCGTCCATGAGCTTGTCGACCCCGAAGGAGCGCTCGGTGTCGACGCCCGCGCAGCGCCACGCGCCGCCCTCGCCGACGGCGCCGCAGACCCAGGTCGTCGCCTCGGACGACGACGTCACCGCGTTCATCCCGAGATCGCTGTCGTCGTGCTCGTTCTTGGCCTGCGCCACGACGCGCACGCCGACCTTCGGCACGTCGAACGCGTCGAGGCTCACGAGCTCGCCGGCGTTGTGGATCCCGAACGCCCCCGGCTCGAAGCTCGACGCCACCTCGCCGAGGTCCTTCCAGCCGTCGCCCGCGTCGACCGCGAGGTGGACCGCGTCGACCTCGCCGAAGCTGTCGCCCGGCCCGCGCACCCGCACGGCGGCGACGCGCACCTTCCCGGCCTCGGCGCTCGCGACCACGTCGCACTCGCAGCGGTTCGGGTCCTCGGGGTCGGCGTGGGCGCAGTCGTTGTCCTGCTTCAAGCCGTCGCAGAGCGCGGCGACGGGGTCGCCGCCGGCGAGCGCGGGCGACGCGAGCGCGGCGACGGTGAGCGTGGCGAGGAGGAGGCGACGGGTCAGCGAGCGCGACATCGGGGAGACCTCTAAGGCGGTGGTACCGCGGTCGAACGCGCGACGAGCGCGCGCTCATCCGACCCGCGGCGACGCCCGCCGGGGCACCGCCCGCCGGCGGCGTCGAGACCCGCCTCCCTTGCGCCCGCGCCGCGCGCCCCCCACAATGTCGGAGGAAGCACGACGCGTCACGCGAGAGACAGGAGGTCCGTCCGATGTCCGCCGCGCTCGACCTCAAGAACGCCACCACGACCGGCCTGCGCGACGCCGGCTACCGCGCCCAGCGCATCGGCATGGCCGTGGTCTCCGGGCTCCTCATGCGCGGCTTCCACGCGCTGATGAACCCCGACCGCGGCGCCCCGCCCGCCGAGCAGGCCAAGGCCCTGCAGCGCCGCTTCCGCGCCCTCCTCGACGGCGACCTGCGCGCCGCCGACGCCGGCTACTACCCGACCTCGCTCCTCTTCAAGACCGGCCTCCGCGAGTACCTGAAGGTGCTCCCCGAGGGCCTCCTCGACCTCCCGCGGGTGCTGCGCCGCGCGCGCTCGCGCCGCTACGCCGAGCTCCCGGGCGACGTCGACCTCGGCGACTACCCGCACTACTACCGCCGCACCTTCCACTGGCAGTCGGACGGCTGGCTCTCCGCGCACTCCGCGCGCATCTACGACCCCGCGGTCGAGCTCCTCTTCGGCGGCGCCGCGGACATCATGCGCCGCGCCATCGTCCCCGACCTGGTGGACGCCGCGCGCGCCGTCGACGCCCCGCGCCTCCTCGACGTCGCCTGCGGCACCGGCCGCTTCCTGCGCCTCCTCGGCGACCTCCTCCCCGACGCGCGCCTCGAGGGGCTCGACCTCTCGCCGCACTACGCCGAGCACGCGCGCGGCGTCGCCGAGGGCGCGGTCGTCACGCAGGCGAACGCCGAGGCCATGCCCTACGACGACGGCGCGTTCGACGCCGTCTCCTGCATCTTCCTCTTCCACGAGCTCCCGCGCGACGCCCGCGAGCGCGTCGCCGCCGAGCTCTTCCGCGTCTTGCGGCCGGGCGGCACCCTCGCCTTCCTCGACAGCGCGCAGCTCGTCGACGCCGCCGAGATCCGCTGGTTCCTCGACGGCTTCCCCGAGGTCTACCACGAGCCCTACTTCAAGGGCTGGCTCAAGGCCCCCGTCGAGGACCTCCTGCGCGACGTCGGCTTCACCGTGCACGCCGTGCGCCCGACCTTCGTCGCGAAGGCGGTCATCGCCACGAAGCCCGCGGCGGTCCAACCGTGACGGACGCCGCGGGCGACGCCGTCACCGTCGACACGCTCGTCATCGGCGCCGGCCCGAGCGGGCTCGCCGTGGCCGCCTGCCTCGGCGAGGCCGGCGTGGACCACGTCGTCCTCGACCGCGCCACCGCCGTCGGCTCCGCCTGGCGCACCCACTACGAGCGGCTCCACCTCCACACGGCGCGGCCGTGGTCGTCGCTGCCGCGCTTCCCGATGCCGAAGGCGTGGCCCACCTATCCCTCGCGCGCGCAGGTGGTCGAGTACCTCGAGAGCTACGCGCGGCGCTTCGGGATCGCGCCGCGCCTCGGCGCGACCGTCACGCGCGCCCGCCGCGACGGCGAGCGCTGGCGCGTCGACGTCGACCCCGGCCCCGGCTACCTCGCGCGGCACCTCGTCGTCGCGACGGGCTACAACGGCGTCCCGAAGCGCCCCGACTTCCCCGGGCTCGACGCGTTCCCGGGCGAGGTCGTCCACTCGGCGACCTACGGCAGCGGCGCCCGCTTCGCCGGCAAGGACGTGCTGGTCGTCGGCGTCGGCAACTCCGGCGGCGAGATCGCGGTCGACCTCCACGAGCACGGCGCGCGCCCGGCGATCGTCGTGCGGAGCCCCGTGCACGTCGTCCCGCGCGACGTCCTCGGCATGCCCATCCAGCGCACGGCCATCCTGCTCTCGCGCTTCTCCCCGAAGACGCAGGACCGCCTGTCGGCGCCGCTCGTGCGGCTCGTCATGGGCGACCTCCGGCGCTTCGGCTTCGAGCGCCCGGCGCGCGGGCCCATGGAGATCCTCACCGCCGAGGGCCGCGTCCCGCTCATCGACGTCGGCACCATCGGCCTCGTCAAGAAGGGCGCGATCCGCGTCACGAAGGGGGTCGAGCGCGTCGACGGCGACGTCGTGCGCTTCGTCGACGGGCAGAGCGCGCGCTTCGACGCCATCGTGCTCGCGACCGGCTACCGCGCGGCGCTCGACCGCTTCCTCGACGGCGCGGAGCGCGTGGTCGACGACCGCGGCTACCCCACGGTGCACGGCGCGGAGGCGCAGATCCCCGGCCTCTACTTCTGCGGCTTCCGGAACCCGACCACCGGCGCCCTCCGCGAGAGCGCCCTCGAGGCCGAGCGCATCGCCGCCGCCATCGCCGGCGACCAGAAGCCGACGAAGCCGACGGTCGGCGCCACGCGCGAGGCGGCGCGTGGCTGAGCGCGACCACTGGCACCCCGTTTTGCGATCGCGAGATCTGGGGTACCGACCGCGCTCCGTGACCTTGATGGACGAGGAGATCGTCCTCTTTCGCACTGCACAAGGCGCGCTCGGCGCGCTCACCGACGAGTGCCCGCACCGCCGCATGCGCCTCTCCTGCGGCAAGGTCGACGGCGAGCGCCTCGTCTGCCCCTACCACGGCTACCGCTTCGGCCCGGACGGCGTCGGCGAGAGCGCGAGCACGCCGCGGATGAGGGTCGACGCGCGGCGCTGGGACGTCGCCGAGCGCCACGGCGCGATCTGGGTGAAGGCGGCGGGCGCCGACGCCCCGCTCCCCGAGCTCGACCGCGCTGGCTTCTTCGCGGCGGGCGTCCTCACGGATCGCGTGCGCGCGCCGCTCGAGACGGTGGTCGACAACTTCTGCGAGGTCGAGCACACGCCGTCGACGCACGCCCTCTTCGGCTACCGTCCGGACAGCCTCGGAGACCTCGAGACCAAGGTCGAGAGCGGCGACGACTGGCTCCGCGTGTGGAACCGCGGCCCGCAGAAGCCCGTGCCGCGGCTCGTCGAGCGCCTCTTCGGCATCGCGGGCGGCGACGCCTTCGTCGACGACTGGACGGTCTACTTCTCGCCCGTCCACATCGTGTACGCGCAGTGGTGGGAGGACGCGGCGACGGGGGCCCCGAAGGGGGACCGCCTGCACCTCGCCGTGTTCTTCGTGCCGGTCGACGCCCACACGACCGAGCTCTTCGTGTTCCCCTACTCGACGCGCGCCCCGCGCGGCCTCGACCGCCTGATCACGCCGCTCTTCCGGGCGCTCACGGCGCGCGAGGTGGCGCTCGACCGCAAGATGATCGAGCGCCTCGCCGACCCGCGCCCCGACCTCCGCGGGACGCGCCTCTCGCGCTTCGACAGCCCGCTGCGCCTCCACCGCGAGCGGATCGCGCGCCTCTACCGCGGCGAGGCGCCCAGCGCCGGCTGAGACGGCGCCGGCGTGGCGTTCTGGCTTGCCGAGCGGGCGCCGGGCTGCTAGCCCTTGGCGGTCTATCGCGCCACCCCGTCAGGAGGCTCCTCGATGCTCCTTCGCCACCTCGGCCAGAAGGCCCTGATCTTCGGCACCCTCGCCGCGCTCGCCGGCTCGGGCTGCATGCCGCACGACGACCGCAAGCCCCACCAGCCCGAGGCGCCGGCGGCGCCGAACGTGCCGGCCGCGACCGTGGCGGACGTGGTCGGCGGTGGCGGCGGCATGGCGGCGACCGCGCCGACGACCGCGCCGGCCGAGGCCGACGCCGGGAACGGCGCCGCGGAGCCGTCGACCGACGCGGGCGCCGCGGCGGCGGAGCTGAAGGACGGGGAGACGGCCGCGAAGGAGATGCTCGAGACCCCGGACTGGGGGAACGCCGAGAAGCTCGCGACGTACTGCAAGGAGTCGATCGCGCGCGCCGCGGCGGTGCGCGAGCGGATCTACGGGCTCCCGGCGGGGTCGCCGGAGCTCGTCGACGCCTTCAACCAGCTCGAGCTCGAGCTCGACACGCCGAGCGGGCTCTCCGGGCTCATGTTCAACGTGAACCCGGTCGAGGCCGTGCGCGACGCCGCGAAGCAGTGCGAGCAGGATCTCAGCAAGTTCACGACGGACGTGTCGCTCGATCGCAAGCTCTACGACGCGCTCGTGAGCGTGCAGACGGCCGGGATGGAGCCCATCCCCGCGCGCTTCGTCGAGCACTCGCTCCGCGACTTCCGCCGCGCCGGCGTCGACAAGGACGAGGCGACGCGGAAGCGCATCGCCGAGATCCAGGCGCGCCTCGTCGAGCTCTCGCAGGACTACGACAAGAACGTCAACGGCGACGTCCGCTTCATCGAGGTCGAGGACCCGAAGCGCCTCGAGGGGCTCCCGCAGGACTGGCTCGACAACCACAAGCCGGTGGACGGGAAGATCAAGGTCACGACGGACTACCCGGACTTCTTCCCGTTCGAGACCTACGTCAAGGACGACGAGCTGCGCCACACGCTCTATCAGGAGTTCTCGCAGCGCGCGTACCCGGCCAACTCCGACGTGCTGCTCGAGGTGCTGAAGCTCCGGAAGGAGCTCGCGACGCTCCTCGGCTACGCGAGCTGGGCCGACTACGCCATCGAGGACAAGATGGCGAAGTCCGCGGACACCGTGGAGAGCTTCATCAAGGAGGTGAAGCAGGTCACGGAGCCGCGCACCATCGCGGACCTCCAGGTGCTGCTCGCCCGGAAGAAGCAGGACATGCCAGACGCCGAGCACATCATGGCGCACGACCGGTTCTACTACATCGCCGTGGTGCACAAGGAGAAGTTCGACTTCGACCCGCAGAGCGTGCGGCCGTACTTCGCGTACGAGAAGGTGAAGCAGGGCGTGCTCGACCTCTACTCGGAGCTCTTCGGGCTCGAGTTCGTGAAGCTCGACATGCCGACGTGGGCGCCGGGCGTCGACGCCTACGAGCTCAAGGTCGACGGGCAGCCCGCGGGGCGCTTCTTCCTCGACATGCACCCGCGCGCCGACAAGTACAAGCACGCGGCGGCGTTCCCCATCCAGACGGGCCTCGAGAGCGGGCGCCTCGGCTGGGCGAGCCTGGTGTGCAACTTCCCGGACCCGGCGGACGGCGACGGGCAGGCGCTGATGGAGCACGACGACGTGGTCACGTTCTTCCACGAGTTCGGGCACCTCGTGCACGCGCTCATCGGGCGGAAGGGCACGTTCCCCTCGCTCGCGGGCTTCAACGTGGAGTGGGACTTCGTCGAGGCCCCGTCGCAGTTCCTCGAGGAGTGGGCGTGGCGCCCCGAGGTGCTCGCGCGCTTCGCGACGGACAAGGACGGCAAGGCCATCCCGGCCGAGCTCGTGCAGAAGATGCGCGACGCCGACGAGTTCGGGAAGGGTGTGCAGCTGATGCGCCAGATCTTCTACACGGCGTACAGCTTCTTCCTGCACAAGGCCGACCCGACCGACCTCGACCTCGATGAGTTCACGACCGCGATGTACAACAAGTACAGCCCCTTCCCGCGCGACGAGAAGGACAAGGTCTACGCGAACTTCGGGCACCTCATCGGCTACAGCGCGCTCTACTACACGTACCAGTGGTCGCTCGCCATCTCGAAGGACCTGTTCACGCGCTTCGAGAAGGACGGCGTCCTGAACAAGGAGACCGCGCTCGAGTACCGCCACGACATCCTCGAGCCGGGCGGCACGGTCGACGCCGACGCGATGGTCGAGAAGTTCCTCGGGCGCCCGCGGAACCTCGACGCCTACAAGGCGTGGATCTCGAAGGCGCCGCAGTAGCCTGCGTCGTCGGGGCCCCCGGGCCCTGAGGCGAAGGACGACGCGAGGGCGGCCCCGAGGGGTCGCCCTTCGTCGTTTCTCACGGAACGCGGCGCGAGCGGGCCGCTACAGCGCGAACGGCCCGATCGCCAGGACCCGCTTCAGCCGCCGGTCCCACACCCGCACCGGGTAGGCCTCGGAGCCGTCGGGGATCGCCACCAGCTCGACGACGGTGCCCTTCTTCGCCGCCGCGAGCTGCGCGCTCGGGACCGTCGCCGACGCCGGTCCCGCCTCGGTCCGGACGGCGCTGTCGCCCGTGCAGCGGTCGGTTCCCCAGCCCTGCCCGGCCGCGTCGATGAAGACGAGCGCCGTCCGGCACTGCCCCGCGTAGGAGAGCGTCTCGCGGTTGCCGAGGGTCAGCCGGGTCGTGCCGTCCTCGCGCGCCTCGACCTTCTTCACCGGCAGCGTGTAGCTCGCGCCGCCGCCCAGCACGGGGTCCTTGGCCCTCCACTCGCCCTCGCGCGCCGCGTCGCGCCCGAGCTGCCACCCGTCGAGCGCCCAGTCGGGCCGCTCGCGGAGCCGGTACTCGAGCGGTCGCGCGTGGGCCGTGGTCGGGAAGAGCGGCTCGGGGAGCGCCTGCTCGAACGGGCGTCGGACGCCGCGCGCCGCCGCGAAGGCCCGCGCCAGGCCGCTCAGCTCGCGAAAGGCCGGCGACTTCACCGCCGCGTCCTTGTCCTTCGCCTCCGCCAGCAGCTTCGCCCGCGCCTCGTCCAGCCGCGCCAGCGCCAACGCGGCGTCGCCATCGCGCAGCTCGGCCCGCAGCTCCCGGAGGAGCGGGTTCACGCCGGCGAGCTCGGCCGCGTAGGCCTCCCACTCCCGCCACACCGGCGCCTCGGGGGCGACCTCCCGCGCGGTCGCGAGGCCGAGGTCCACGCCCGCCGCGAGCTTCTCCGCGACGTCGGCGTCGAGCGCCTCCCGGAGCGCCGCCTTCATCTCGGCGGCGGGGACGACGCGCTCGTAGCCGGCCACGAGCCCCGCGAACCAGGCGTTGGCCCCGTGATTGTCGGCGTCGGGCCGCAGCGCGATCAGGCGCAGGTAGGCGTTGACGCCGAGCGCCGCGTCGAGGGGATCGTGCCCGGTGTAGTCCGACCGCGTGAGGAACGCGAGCGTCACCGGGATCGCCCAGTCGTGTCGCGCCCGCGTCCCGGGCTTCGCGCACGCGAGGAGCCCGGCCTGCTCCGCTGGCGTCTTCACCTCGCCGAACAGGACCGACCAGTGACGGTTGTGCTGGACGAGGACGCGCGGCCGCCCCTCGCACGCCGCCGCGTCGAGGGTGACGTCGTCCGGCTCGGCCGCGGCGGCGGGCGCGGCGAGCGCGAGGGTGAGCAGCGCGACGAGGCACACGGGGACACGGGTCATGACGATCTCCCGGAAAATACAATGACCAATAGGTCGCAATATCAGGACTCGTCGAATGCCGCAGCGCGCCCCGGCTGTCAACCCTCGGCGCGCCCGCTTTCTCGTTTCGTGCCCGCGCCATTCGAAATGCCGCGATTGTTTCGTTACTCTCGGGGTGACCACCGCCCATCCCGTGACCGAGACCCCCGAGAGCGAACGATGATCCGCCCTGCCGGCCTCGCCGCGCTCGCGCTGGCCGCCCTGGTTCTCGGGGCTGCGCCCGCGAGCCGCGCCGAGACGCTCACCGTCGAGACCCCGCAGCCGCCGAACCACGACCCCGACACGGGCGGCCATCCCGACGCCATCCTCAGCTTCCCGTGGGTGCTCGAGGTGCGCGCCACCTGCGTCGCCGACGACCCGGGCGCCCCGCCGCCGCGAGTCACCGCGACCATCGAGACCCCCGGCCCCGTGTCGCTCTCGCGTCTCGACGAGAGCTTCGACGCCTACCCGCGCCTCCACCGTGACGCCCGCGGGCGCCCCGGCCCGAGCGCGTTCGCGTACGGCGCGCTCCACACCTGGCTCGTCATCGAGCACCTCGCCGGCGAGCGCGTGCCGCTCGTCATCACCTGCGGCGAGCAGACCTGGCGCGAGACCGGGCGCGTCTCGACGAGCCCGCCGAGCGGCTGGAGGGCGTCGTCGCTCGCGGCCGACGACGGCTGCGGCGCGTCCGGCGGCGCGGGGGGCGCGGGCCTCGTCCCCGCCTTGCTCGCCCTCGGGTGGCTCGGCGCGCGACGGCGCCGGGCGCGCGTCCGCGAGGCGCTGCTCGCGGCGGCCGCAGCGGCCGCCGTCCTCGCCGGGTGCGGCGACGGGGACGCAGGCGCGGCCGGGCCCGTCGCGGGGCAGCTCTTCGCGGGCGTCGGCGAGCCCAGCGCGCTCCCGCTCTGGCCCCTCGGCGAGGGGATCCGCCCGACCTTCCGCCGGACCATCGCCTTCGACGAGGCGCACCTCCTGAACCGCCTCCTCCCGGACCTCACCAGCGCCCACAGCGCGCGGCGCGTCGCGCGCGGCGTGCTCCACCGCTTCGACCGCTCGTTCGACGCCACGGACAGCGGCGGGGTGGGCGTCATCGCGACGGACGACGGCGACGTCTACCTCGCCGAGGACCACGCCGGGCCCATCGACCCGCCGATCCTGCTCGTGCCGCGCGAGGTGCGCCTCGGCATGAGCTGGACGGCCAACCGGCAGCTCGAGCGCGGCAGCGTCTTCGCGTTCGGCAACGGCGGCGCCGCCGACGGCGCCGTGCGCTGGGATCCCGCGGACACCTGGCGCTTCACGGTGACGCAGCGCCAGCCGGTCGCGACCGTCTACGGCGAGCGCGTGCTGTGGCGCGTCGAGTGGGTCGGGCCGCCGGTCCCGGTGCCCCGCAATCACACGACGACGCGCTCTCCGGCGGACGAGATCTACCGGATCCGCGGCGCCATCGACTTCCTCGAAGGGCACGGCCCGGTCGCCGGCCAGCCCTGGCTCTACGCCCTCGACACGCTGCTCTCCTACGGTCCCGCGCCCAACGACCCGCAGGAGCCCGAGCTCGCCCCGTTCGCCGCCGAGGACCCCGAGCTCGTCGACCCCGACGGCCGCCCCGTGACCCTCGCGCACCTCGGCTTCCCGGCGCCGCCCGACCTCACCGACGCGGGCGTCCTCGGCGCCGTCCCCCAGGAGGCCCCGGACCTCGCGCTGACCGAGCTCGGAGACGGCCCGCTCGTCGAGGACATCGCGCCGGAGCGCGTCTGGTCGGTGACGTCGTCCCAGGGCGACGCGCTGACCGACCTCCTCGTCCGCGGGCGCAGCACCGGACGGAACGGGATCCTCGGGCCGAACGGCGAGACGCTCGCCGTGAACCAGACCGTGCTCGCCGCGGCGTGCGCGTACCTCGAGCCGGACGGGACGCCGTCCGCGACGCCCTTCCCGCCGGAGCTCTGCACCCGCCGCGAGTCGCCCGCGCACCTCGACACCTACGTGCACCCCGACGGCACGCGCTGGACGCCCATCGACACGGTGCGGGTCAACGAGGTGCGGGAGGCGACCCCCGGCGCGAGCGGCGAGCGGCTGCTCGGCGGCACGGCGTACGCCTCGTGGTGGCGGGATGGGCGCTTCCTGAGCCTCGTCACCGCCGTCGCCGGCTCGTGGATCGCCGACTGGGACGGCGAGAAGACGCCGGACACGTCGCTCCCGACCGGGTTCGTGGCGGCGCCCGTGCCCGGGGTGCCGGTCGCGACGGACGACGTCTTCGGCGTCCGTTACACCGCGATGATCGCGGCCGCGACCCTCCCGGACGGCGTCGCCCTCGTGTCCCTGAGCCGCTACGTGCGCGACCAGCCCGCGGAGATCGCCTGGATCGCCGACGACGGCACCGTCCGCGACCGCGTCGCGTTCCCCGCGTTCGGCGTGTCGCGCGCCCACGAGGACGGCGCGTACCGCTTCGCCGCGGTGGGGCAGGCCGGCGAGCTCACGGCGCTCCGGGTCGAGGACACGGGCGTCTTCCCGGAGCTGCGCGGGCGCCTCGCCCTGCCGGCCGGGCACATCGCCGTCGGCGCGCTCCAGGTCGCCGACGACCGCTTCCTCGTGCTCACGCAGGAGGCCCCCGAGCTCCGGTTCGTCGCGCTCGCCGCGAGCTACTCGAGCCGCCTCGACATGTCGCCGCGCCCGGCGAAGATCGGCGCCGTCCACCTGCACGAGGTCACCGCCCCCGCGACGGGCGCCCTCGACGAGGCGTTCGCCGCGCGCCTCGTCGCGGTCACGCGGGCGCCTCACGCCGTGTCCATCTGCGTCCCCGCGGCCACCGGCTGGCGCGCCGCCCGCGTGCGCCTGGGCGATCGCGAGGTCGCGGCCGCGGAGCTCGTCGACGTCGGCGACGGCTGCCAGCTCGCGCGCGTGACCGACGACGACGCCGCCCGCGCGGACCTCTTCGGCTGGCTCCCGGTCGGCGTGCTCTTCGAGGGCGTGGGCTGGGTGTTCCGCGCGCTCCCGGCGCTCGCCGACCCGCCAACGCCCTGGCCGCCGGGCGCGGCCCCCCTCGCCGACGGGTCGCGCCTGACGCCGGACGCGTGGGAGGCGCCCCTCGGCGCGCGGCGGCTCGCGGCCTCGAACGCCGTGCCGGGCGTCCTCCGCGCCGACCCGCTCGCGCACCCGAGCGAGGGGATCGGCACGGACCGCATGAGCCCCGTCCCCGACGCCGCCGGCGCGGGGCTCTGGTTCGTGGACCTCGCGTGCTTCGGAGGCGGCGACGACTGCTGGGTCGGCCGCCCGCCGGACCTCGGCGACGACGCCGCGCCCTACGTCCTCGCCGACCGCTGGGGGCGGCGCACGCTCTGGGGGCCGCCCGGGATGCGCTGGGCGGCCGACGGCGGCGGCCTCATCGGCGGCGGGCACCGGCTCGACGAGGACGGCACCGTGAGCGAGGTCCCCGGAGGGGCTGCGACCGAGGCGGCGTTCGACGCCGTGCGCCACGTCTTCTCCGACGGGACGACCTGCGGCGAGATCGACGACGCCCTCGCCTGCGCGGCGCCCGGCGGCGAGCCGCGCGCGTTCCCCGGCGCGGCGGCGTGGGCGCACGTCGCGTACGGGCAGGCCCCGGCCTCGCTCGTGGGGGTCGCGGTGGCCGACGACGCCGCGTTCGTCGACGTCCTCGACGCCCGGAGCGGCGAGGCGCAGCGCGTGCCGCTGGGCGCGGCCGGTGCGGCGACCACGGTCTCGGGCCCGACGCCCTCCGTCGACGGCGCGCTCTGGTGGACCGTGGGGGCGCCGCTCGACCTGCTGGTGTCGGTGAAGGGCGGCGCGGTCGCGACCTATCCGCTCGACGAGGGCCAGGACGCGCTCTGGAGCGCCTCGCCGGAGCGCCTCGTGTGGACGAGTGGTGTGGTGACCCCGACGCCCGGGAGCGACGGCTGCCTCGCCATCCCCGAGCGCTGCAACGGCCGCGACGACGACTGCGACGGCGCGACCGACGAGGTCGAGGCCGGCGAGGCCGCGCTCTGCGACGACAGCCACGGCGCGGTCGCCTGCGTGGCCGGCGCCTGCGTCGTGGGCGGCTGCGACGGCGGCTGGGACGACTGCAACGGCGCCGCGGTCGACGGCTGCGAGCGCGCCCTCGGGACGCCGGCGGACTGCCTCGCGTGTGGCGACCGCTGCCCGACCGGGGCCGCCTGCGACGCGGTGGCCGGGTGCGGCGCCAAGCCGCCGCCGGCGCTCGTGGCGGGCCAGCGCCACATGTGCGCGCTCGACGCCATCGGCCGCGTCACGTGCTGGGGCTTCCCGAGCGGCTTCCGAGGCGACTCCGAGGCGCTCGCGCCGGAGGAGGATCCCGACGGCCCCTTCGCGCTCACCGGCTTCCCAGCCCCCGTCGTGGCGCTCGCGGCGGGCCTCTACCACACCTGCGCGCGCCTCGCGGGCGGCGGCGTCGCCTGCGTCGGCCACGGCGGCGGCGTCGGCCCGGGGCAGGGCGGAGACGGCTTCGCGAACACGCCGGTGGCGGTGCCGGGCGTCGCCGGGGTGACGGCCCTCGCGGCCGGGTTCGACAGCACCTGCGCCGTGGCCGCGGGCGAGCTCTGGTGCTGGGGGGACGCGCTCTGGCCGCTGAACGGCGCCATCGCGCTCGAGCCGACGCGGGTCGGGGACGTCGCGGACGCCGTCGCCGTCGCGCTCTCCGGCACGACGGTCTGCGTCGTGCGCGCGGGGGGCGCGCTCTCCTGCGGAGGGGGCCTCTACGATCCCGACGATCGCGGCGAGGGCGCGCTGCGGGAGCTCTCCGGCCTCGCGCCGGTGACGCGGCTCTGGGGCGCCGCCGGCGCCTCCCTCGGCGACACGGCCTTCGTCCTCGAGACGACCGACGGCATGCTCGGGCTCGGGCACCTCGGCGGCCACGCGGTCCTCGGCGGGCCGGCCGCCGCGACGTGGCTCACGCCCGCGCGGATCCCGGCCGCGGACGGCGCCGCCGACGTGGTCCTCGGCCCGCAGCACCTCTGCCTGCTCGACGCGAGCGGCGCGCGCTGCGCCGGCCAAGGCCAGAGCTACCAGCTCGGCACGGGCTTCACGGCGTCCCACGAGCAGGACTTCGTGGTGCACACGCACGCCGCCGGCTGGGTCGGCGGCGCCGCCACGCAGCGCGGGACGTGCCTCGTCGCCGCCGACGCGACCCTCTGGTGCGCGGGCCTCGCCGAGGCCGTCGGCGCTGGGCGCGCCGGCGCGGCCGGTCAGCCGCAGAAGACGCTCGCCGAGCTGCCGCTCCTGCCGGATTAGGCTGGATTGGGCCGCGACGGCCTACCCTAGCTCGCCGTCGCGCTCCCAGCGGGCGCGCGCCTCGGCGACGCCCGGGCCGCTCGTCTCGAAGTAGAGGACGTAGGCGGCGTCGATCTCCTCGGCCCCCGGCACGCGCCCGCTCGCGCGCCACACGCGGACCGCGCGCTTCGCGGCGCCCTTCCCGCCCGGGCCGAACATCTTCTGCACGAGCCGCCCGACCGTCTCGCGCGCGCGCCCGAGGCGCTCCGCGACCGCCGTCACGCTGAAGTCGACCTCGGCGAGGAGCTCGAGCAGCTCCTCGGGGCGCGGCGGCCAGATCGGCTCGTCGGAGAGCGCAGGCGTGACGACGTCGGCGCCGCCGGCGTCACCGCCCGCCGCCGACCCCGGGACGACGAGCCCGCCGCCCGGCGCGCGGCCGTCGCTCGCCGCCGCGAGCCCGCGCCCGGCGTGCTCGCGGACCATGTCGGCCGTCAGCTCCTCGCCGAGCCCGACCCGCCGCGCGAGCGACTCGAGCCCGCGCACGTTCTCCGTCCAGCGACCGAGGAGGAGCTCCTCGGCGACCTCGACGTGGCCGATGACGTCGGCCGCGGCGCGCTCCGGCGCGAAGCGCGCGAGGGCCTGCTCGAAGAGGGGGATGACGTCCTCGCGGCGCTCGCGGAGCGGCGGCACGGTGAGCTGCGCCACGACGAGCCGGCTCGTGAGGTCGTGCCGGATGACGCCCTGCGCGACGAGCGCGTAGACGTCGCGGTTGCTCGCGAGCACGAGGCGGCAGCGCGTGTCGACGCGCTTCGTGCCGCCGACGGGCAGATAGCTCGGCGCGTTCGGGTCGAACGCGTCGAGGAGCTTCGCCTGCGCGGGCTGCGTGAGGTCGGCGAACTCGTCGAGGAAGAGCGTGCCGCCGTCGGCCTGCGCGATGAGGCCGCTCCGCGCCTTCACGCCGGGGATGAAGCCGGCGACGACCCCGAAGAGCGTGGCCTCCTCGAGGTTCAGCGGGATGGCGCTGCAGTTGAGCGGCACGAACGGCCCGCGCGCGCGCCCCGACAGCTCGTGGATGATCTGCGCGAGCCGCGTCTTGCCCGTGCCGAGCTCGCCGAGGAGCAGCGCCCCCTCGTCCTTCGCCGCGACCGCGACGAGCCGCCCCCAGAGGCGGACCATCGCGAAGCTGCGCGCGAGGAAGCCCTCGGGAGGCGCGGGCCCCGCGAGGATGGCCGCGCGCTCCTCGAGCGGCGTCCGGCCCACGACGAACACGGTGGCGCCGACGCGCACGACCTGCCCCTCGCCGACCCGCGTGGGCCCGGCGATGACCTCGCCGTCGACGTACGTGCCGTTGGTGCTGCCGAGGTCCTCGACCATGAGCGTGTCGTCGCCGCCGGGCATCCGGAGGAGCGTCACCTTCGTGTGCGCGCGGCTCGCCCAGTCGTCCCAGGGCATCGCGAGCCGGTGCGGCTCGTCGGGGGCGCGCCCGATGACGAGCGCGCGGTGGGCGCCGTCGAGGACGAGCAGCTCGTCTTTCACGGAGGCGTCGGCGGGGAGCGTCTCGCCCCAGACCGCCCGCAGGTGGTAGACGGGCCCCTCGCCGCGGCGCGCGCGGGCGGGGGGGCGGCGAGGCAGGGTCACGTCGACGGGGTCGCTCACGCCGGCAGTCAACAACCGGGGCGGGCGCGCGTCAAGGTGGCGCGCCGCGGCGCCGGCGCCGCGTCAGGAGGCGCGCCCCGCGTGGAGACCGCGGGCGCCTGCGTCGGCGGCCTCCGGCTCCTTCGGGACGCCCTTCCGCGCGAGGGCGAGGGCCGGGTAGGCGATGAGCGCGCCGCCGACGGTCGCGACGAGGGCCGCGCCGAAGACGGTCGTCGTGAGGCGCCCGGGGGCGTACCAGATCCCGAAGAGCACGCCGAACACGCCCGCCGTCGCGACGAAGATGGTGAGGCCCGTGCGCTCACGGCGGCGCGTCTTGCGCTCCGCGACGAGGGCGAGGGCGAGCACGGCCACCATCGGCACGAGGTACCAGGCGGGGCTCAGCGGCGCCCCGTGCAGCTCGTAGTGGACGGGCCAGGCGATGGCGGCGTTGTTGTCGGGGATCATCGTGAGCGTCGCGCCCTTCGAGAGGTCGGCGACGACGGGCCAGGCGTCGTCGTAGCGCTTGATGCTCGTCGCGCGCCGGCCGCGCCCCTGGGTGTGCGCCTCGAACGTCGCGCGCCGGTGGTAGGTCTTGCCGGTCGCGGCCTCGGTGAGCGCGAGCTTCAGGGCGACCTCGTTGTGGTTCAGCGAGGGCTGGCCGTGCACGTAGAGCTCGTAGCTCCCGGGCCCGCTGCCCTGCGGCGCGAACGTGAGCACCTGCCCGCTCTCGGAGGTCTCGCCGCTGCCCTTGTCGGAGCCCGGGCCCATGAGGCTCCAGGGGGCGAGGAGCGCGAGCACGACGCCGCCGACGAGCGCGGCGTAGCCGAGGTTCCGGCCCTGCGCCGAGAGCGCGAGCGCGCGCGTGCGCAGCCCCACGACGGCGACGCCCGCGACGATGGCGCCGAGCAGGAGCACGAGCCCCGTGACGACGTCCGGGATCCAGCCGAGGTACCAGGCGAGGATCAGGAGCCCCGCGACGACGATCCCGGCGACCTGCCGGCCCCACTCTTCCCAAGCGTTCACGTCCCCATCTCCCCGGTCGCGCGCGGCCTCCGCCGCGCGAACCACCCGAGCGCCCGCTCGTCCGTGTTGACATCTCCCGCGGACCGGCCGGAGACTGTCATGTCGGTCACCGACGGCCGGGGTGCCGCCGGCGCGCGCTGCGCAGAGCGCGGCCCCGACGACGCCACGGCAGATAGCCGCCTTCGCGCGCTTCTGCAACACTCCTGCACAGCGAGCCGTCTTATCCCGATGTTCGAGTGGCTGAGGAAGCTGGCCGGGTCGAAAGAGCGGCAGCAAGCGCCCCCGGCGCGCCATCTCTGCCGTCTGCGGCACGCCACGCTGCACCCCGCGGCGACGCTCTGGACGCCGGGCGGCGCGGGCGGGCACCTCGGCGCGGGCGCGCTCGAGGCGCTCGAGGACGCCGGGGTCGGCGGCGAGCTGGTCGTCGCGTTCCAGCAGCGCGCGGGCGATCCTCTCCACCCGCGCGGGGTGCTCGCGCGGATCGAGGCGGTCGAGGACTTCCCGGAGGGCTTCGACCCGACGGGGCTCGGCGCCACCCAGCGCTACCTGCTGCGCGGCCTCCGGCGCGTCGACATCGACGTCGAGAGCGCCACGAGCCGGCGCGTGCCGACCGTCGTCGCGACCTCGGCGGCGCCGCTCCCCTTCGACCTCGAGCCGGCCCCGCTCGAGCTCGTCGCGGAGCTCACGAACCTGCTCGCGACGGACAAGTCGTGGCCCGAGCCGTGGCTCGAGGCCTTCGATGGGCTCGAGAACGCGCTCCTCGGGCAGTGGGCGACGAGCCTCGGCTGGCGGCTCACCCCGGAGGAGCGGCTCGCGCTCTTCGACGACCCGAGCCGCATCGCGGAGACGCTGTCCGCGAGCCTCGAGTCGATGGGCGCCGGGGCCGACCCCATCCGCCGCCGGCAGGCCGTCCGCCGGCAGGTCGTCACGCGCCAGACGACCGCCATGCCGGACCGCGAGCTCACGGTCGAGGCCGACGAGCACGGCTTCGCCCTCTTCCACCCGAGCGACATCGTGGACGTCGCGGGCGAGGACCGCGAGGGTGAGCCCGCGGCGCGCCTCGCGGCGCACCTCGAGCGCGGCGACGTCGTCACGGTCGGGGTCGCCGCCCCGCGGCAGGTCCGCGTGCGCGTGACGGCCGTCGAGCTCTCGCCCGAGGAGCGCTCGCTCGCGCGCGGGTCGGCCGACTTCCGGCTCGCGGTGCGCCACGGGCGGCTCTTCCTGGGCCCGGGGCGCCTCGTCATGGCGGACGAGCCGCAGGACAACATCCTCTACGCCGACCCGGCGTCCTGGGTGGACGTCCCGAGCGGGGTGTTCCAGGTCACGGTGATGGCGCTCGCGGCGCCCCCGCCCGCGGTGCCCGAGGGCGGCGCGGAGGGCGAGGAGCGAGGCGAGAGCGACGTCGTGGCGCCCGCGGGGCCCCCGGAGTACGTCGCGCGCCTGCGGCTCGTCTCCGACCTCGCCGACGTTCCCGCGCCGACCGTCGTGCCTACGCTCTGAGCCTCGCGCCCTCCCGGCGCGCCGGCACACCCACGGAAGGCATCGCGATGATCCACTACTTCGGCTTCCCGACCCCGAACGGCCGCAAGGTCTCGGTCGCGCTCGAGGTGCTCGAGCTCCCCTACGAGCGGCACTTCATCGACATCCGGCGGAACGACCAGTTCGCGCCGGAGTTCCTGCGGCTCTCCCCGAACAACAAGATCCCGGCGATCATCGACACGGACGGCCCGGGCGGGCAGCCGATCGGGCTCTTCGAGTCGGCGGCGATCCTGCTCTACCTCGCCGAGAAGACGGGGCGCCTGCTCCCGACCGACGCGCGCGAGCGGCTCGAGGTCTTCGAGTGGATGTGCTTTCAGGTCGGGCACATCGGGCCGATGCTCGGGCAGAAGAACCACTTCGCCGAGTACGCCAGCGAGAAGATCCCCTACGCCATCGAGCGCTACACGAACGAGACGAAGCGGCTCTTCGGGGTCGTCGAGCAGCGCCTCGCGGGGCGCGACTGGCTCGCGGGGAGCGCGTTCAGCGTCGCCGACATCCTGAACTTCGGGTGGCTCCGGGGCGACTCCGTCCGCACCGACCACGCCGACGCGTGGCCGAACCTCGCGCGCTGGGTCGCGCGGGTGGCCGAGCAACCCGGCGTCGAGCGCGGCTGGCAGGTGCTCGTGCCCGAGGTCGAGCAGAAGGCGCCGTTCACCGAGGAGACGCGCGCGGCGCTCCGGCTCATCGACGGCTGAACGGGCGCGACGATCACCGCGCCGTGGAGTACAATCGCGCCGTTCGAGGCACGATTGTATCCAAGGTGACCCGGGAGGGGCGGTGGATCTGAACGCGATGGGGATCTTCGCGGAGGTCGTGGACGCCGGGAGCTTCACGGCGGCGGCGCGGCGCGTGGGGCTCTCGAAGTCCGCCGTGAGCAAGGCCGTCGCGGCGCTCGAGGCGCGCCTCGGCGTGACGCTGCTGCAGCGCACGACGCGGCGCCTGCGCCTGACCGAGGCCGGGGAGGCGTACTACGCGAGCTGCGCGCTGGTGGTGGCCGAGGCGCGGCGGGCCGAGGAGGAGCTCGGCTCGATGCGCGACGAGCCGCGCGGGACGCTGCGCGTGAACGCCCCGATCGGCCTCGGGAGCTCGTTCGTGCTGCCCGTGGCGCTCGAGTTCACCGCCCGCTGGCCGGACGTGGTCGTCGATCTGACCGTGCAGGACGAGGTCGTCGACCTCCTCGCGACGCGCACCGACGTCGCCGTGCGCGTCGGGCGGCTCGCGGACTCCTCGCTCGTGGCGCGCCAGCTCTCGCCGGTGCGCTCCGCCGTGGTCGCCGCGCCCTCGTACCTCGCGCGGCGCGGCGTCCCACAGCACCCCGACGAGCTCGCCGCCCACGAGTTCGTGCGCTACTCGCTCATCGCCAACCCCGACCGCCTCGTGCTCCTCCGCGACACGGAGCGCGTGAGCGTCAAGATGGGCGGCGCCTTCATCAGCAACAACGGCGAGGTGATCCGCGACGTCCTCGTCGCCGGCCGCGGCCTCGGCGTCATGCCCTGGTTCCTCATCGCCGACGCCGTCCGCGAGGGGCGCCTCGTGCCCGTCCTCCCCGACTGGGGCGCCGGCTTCATGGCGGCCTTCGCCGTCTACCCGCGCGGTCACCTCCTCGCGCCGAAGGTGCGCCTCTTCATCGACGCCCTCGTCGAGCGGGCGCGCGAGGTCGACCTCTTCCGCGGTGAGCCGGTCGCGGCGGCCGCCCCGGCCATCGTTTCCCAGGGGAAACGGTGATGGGAAATCGGCGCCCGTTGTGCACGCCGCGTTGAGCGCTACGTTCTCGCCTCACCGCAAGCCTCGGGGACGAGGACAGGGAGACGAGACATGCGCAGCATCAAGACCCTCATCACGACCGCGCTCGCCGCGGGCCTCCTGCTCGCCGGCCTCGGCGGGGCCGCGTCGGCCGCGAGCTACAAGGTCGACAACGCCCACACGAGCGTCATCTTCAAGGCGTCGCACCTCGGGATCGGCACGTTCTATGGCCGCTTCAACAAGGTCGACGGCAGCGTCGCCTGGGACGCGGCCGCGCCGGACAAGAGCGCCTTCACCATCACGGTCGACGCCGACAGCGTCTTCACGGCGGACAAGAAGCGCGACACGCACCTGAAGAGCCCGGACTTCTTCAACACGAAGCAGTTCCCGACCATCACGCTCAAGAGCACCGCCGTGAAGCCCGGCGCGAAGGACACCTTCGAGGTCACGGCCGACCTCACGATGAAGGGCGTCACGAAGACGATCACCTTCACCGCGAAGAAGACCGGCGAGGGCAAGGACCCGTGGGGCGGCGAGCGCGTCGGCTTCGAGGGGAGCTTCACCGTGAACCGCCTCGACTACGGCGTGTCGTACATGCCGGAGGGGCTCGGCAAGGACGTGACGCTCATCGTCGCGTTCGAGGCCGTGAAGGAGTAGGCGCCATGGACGTCGTCGGGCTCCTCCTGAAGAGCGCGGTCGCCCCCGGGGCCGTCGCGCTGCTGCTCGCCGCCGTGTCCCGCGGGCGGCTCGCGGGCGTGGGCGTCGCGGGTGGCCTCCTGACGACGTACCTGCTGCTCCTCGGCTGGCAGGGCTTCCCGCCGGTCGACGCGACCCACTGGGCGCCCTGGGTCGCCCTCGCGGGCGGTGTCCTCGGCCTCTGGCCGGCCGACCGCGCCCCGGCCGCGCGCCTCGCGGCGGTGGTCGTGGCGCTCCTCGGGAGCGCGTGGCTCCTCGTGGCGCCGCTCGCGGCGCACGCGTTCTCGGCCGGCGAGACGGCGCTCGCGCTGGCGGCGACCGCGCTCACGGGGCTCGCGGCCGAGCGCGCGACGGTGGCGGCCGAGCCGCAGGCCGGGCGCGCGGGGCTCCTCGCGCTGGCGCTGGTGTTCGCCGGGATGGCCGGCGCGCTCGGGCTCTCGGGCACGCTCTTCGGCGCGCAGCTCGCGGGCGCCGTCGCCGCCGGCCTCGGGGCGCTCTTCTTGCTGGCGCTGACGCCGTTCGGGCGGGTGCCGCTCCCGGCGCTCGGGCCGGCGGTGGGGATCGCCTACGGGCTCCTCGTCGCGACGGGCGGGCTCTACGCGGAGCTCCCGCCGCTCGCGTGGGCGGTGCTCGCGGTGGCCCCGCTGGCGGTGCTGCTCGCGCGGTCGCTCGGCGCGCGGGCGCGGCGGCCGCTGGTCGGGCTCGCGGTGGCGGGCGCCGTGGCGCTCGTCCCGGTGGGGGCGGCGGGGGCGATCGCGCAGCTCGCGTCGGCCTCCGACGGGGACGCCGCCTCGGCGACGCCGAGCGCGCCGGGCCCGGACGGGGCGCCCGCGGGCGATGAGGCCGCGGACGACGACTACGGCTACGAGTAGTCGCGGCGCGCTTGTCAGCGCGTGGCCGGTGTGGCACCACTGAACAAATGAGCCACCCGGTCACGACGCTGACGCCGGACGAGGCGCGCGCCTACCTCATCGGCCAGACGGGCCTCCGCGCGAGCCGCCCGGCCGGCGAGGACGCCGCGCGCGCGCTCCTCCGCGAGCTCCGCTGCATCCAGCTCGATCCGCTCGACGTCATCGGCACCAACGCCGACCTCGTCGCGATGGCGCGGCTCGACGGGCTCCGGCGCGGCGACCTCTACCGCCACCTCTTCCCGGGCGGCGGCTTCGAGCACTTCGCGAAGGAGCGCTGCCTGCTCCCGCCCGAGGCGTTCCCGTACTACCGCGACCAGGCGGTGGCGACGCCGTGGTGGCGGTCGGGGGACCGGCAGCGGCGCCTGCCCGAGGGGATCCTCGAGCGCGTGCTCCACGAGGTGCGGGCGCACGGCCCGCTGACGACGGCCGACCTCTCCGACCACGGCGCCGTCGAGCCCATCGACTGGAGCGGCTGGAAGGGCACCGCGAAGGCCGCGAGCATGGCGATCGAGGTGCTCTGGACGCGCTGTCAGGTCGTGACCTGCGGGCGCTCGGGCGGGCGGCAGCGGCTCTACGACGTGCCCGAGCGGCAGCTCGCGACGCACGCGGCCGAGGCCGAGGGCGACTTCGTGCGCTGGGCGCTCCGCGAGCGCGTGGAGGCGGCGGGCCTCCTGTCGCGCGCGGGCGGGCCGTGGTGGTCGACGCTCTACAACGATCGCAACGGCCCCGTGCCGGACGAGCTCCTCGCGGCGGGCGAGCTCGAGCTCGTGGTCGTCGCGGGGAAGCGCCGCGAGTACCTCGCGCCCGCCGGCTTCCGCGACCGCGTGTTCCCCGAAGACGACGGCCGGATGCGGATCCTCGGCCCCCTCGACCCGCTGATCTGGGACCGCGCGCTCGTGAAGCACGCGTTCGGCTTCGACTACGTCTGGGAGGTGTACAAGCCGGCCGAGAAGCGCCGCTGGGGCTGGTACGTCTGCCCGCTGCTCCACGAGGGGCGCCTCGTCGGGCGCTTCGAGCCGGCCGTCGAGGACGGGCGCGTCGTCGCGAAGAACCTCTGGAAGGAGAAGGGCGTGAAGTTCTCGAAGCGCGCGTTCGACGCGGCGCTCGCGCGCCACTCCAGGCTGCTCTGAGCCCCGGCCGGCCCGTCAGCGCCGGATGACGAACGGCGGGTGCATCCCCTCGGGGGCGCGCCAGTCGACCACGACCTCCTGCACGCGGGCCGCGGGCGGCCCCTTCTCGCAGAGGGCGAGCAGCTCGTCGATGGCGTGCTTCGGGCCCTCGATGGCGCCGTCGACGCTCCCGTCCGGGCGGTTCCGGATCCACCCCGCGAGGCCGAGCTCGTGGGCCGCGCCGCGCACGGTCTCGCGGAAGTGCACGCCCTGGACGAGGCCGGTGATGCGGAAGTCCGCGCGCTCGAGGCTCATCGATGCTCCTCCAACCAGGCGAGGGCGAGCCCCTCGTCCGAGAAGATCCGCGTCGGGTAGGTGCCCCGGAACAGGCTCAGCGCCGCGTTCCCGAGGAGGCGGATGGCCCGCGACGGCGACACCAGCGCCAGCGCCCGCGTGAGCGCCACCGCCTCCGCCGTGCGCCCGAACGCCCGCGCGTCGGCCGTCGGCATCGTGCCGGCGCCGATGTCCACGAGCAGCGGCGTCGGCCGCCCGCCCGAGAGCTCGGTCCGCAGCACGTGGAGCGCCCGCGCGTCGTCGAGCGTGAACCGCCCGACCGCCTTCATCCGCACGTGGTGGATCCCGCGCGCGTCCGCCCACACGCTCGCGGCGCGCGTCTCGCGCACGTCGCTCGCGGGCGCCGTGGGCGCCTTGCGCTGGGGCTCCGGGGTCACGGAGCGGAGCCTATCCCGGTTCCGCCGTCGGCGTCGACCCTTTCAAACCGCCCCCATCGGGTCTACATTGCGGAATCGGCGCCCGCATCGGGACGCGGGCGCGCTGGGGAAGTCGTCATGAGCGAGCGCAGGCCGGAGGACGGGCACGAGGGCCGCACCGCCCCCTCCGACCGCCCCGCCGACGGCGCCCCCGCCGCGAAGAAGAAGCGCCGCCGCCGCCCGAAGCGCCGCCCCACCGACGCCGCCCCCGCGCGGCCCGACGCCCCCGCGAGCGCCGACGACCACGCCCGCCGCGCCCTCGGCGCCCTCCGCGACCTCGCGCGCGCCGTCGCCGCCGAGGCCGGCGAGACCGGGCGCCTCCCCATCGAGACCCTGCAGCTCGCCCTCGACGTCCCCCTCGACGGCCAGCCCCTCGGCGACGCCGCCCAGGGCCTCGTCGCGAGCCTCCGCGACCGCCTCGGCGACGCCATCCGCGGCGCGAGCGCCTTCCGCGAGGGCCACGTCTACGACTTCTTCACCGACTCCGCCGAGTCGTCCTACTCGCGCCCGCCCGGCCCGACGCACGTCTTCGCGGGCTTCGCCGCGAACGGCAAGCCCATGTGGGAGACGTTCCCGAACGTGTGCCTCGCCCGGAAGGAGCCGCGCGTCGACCGCCTCTGGGCCGAGCCGCCCGAGGTCATCGCGATCGTGCAGCGCGGCGACGAGCTGTCCACCGAGCTCCTCCCCGAGTTCGGTCGCGGCAGCCTCGCCTACGCCGTGCTCGGCCAGGTCGCCCTCGGCCTCCTCCCGCGCAACCTCGACCCGCAGCGCCCGGACGGCGATCGCGTCGCGCTGACGCTCCAGATCGTCGAGACCACCCAGGGCACCGAGCGCCACCGGCTGCGCTTCAACGCCCTCGGCCTCATGCCGATCGACATCGCGTTCGCCGCGGCCGACGCCGACGCGCGCTCCCCCGCCGAGGCGTTCCGGCAGATCCTCCGCGCCGCGCGCCAGCGCGTCGACGCGCTCGGCAAGCGCGTCGCGCAAGCGGGGCGACGCGGCGAGAAGCTCGACCGCGACGAGCTCGTCCGGCAGATCCTCTCCCGCCTGCGCGCCGACGTGAACCGGGTCTGGAAGGTGCGCAGCTACCGCACGCAGCACGCCGCGAGCCGCCACCAGAGCGGCGAGCGCCCGACCGGCGTCGCCCTCGCCGACGCGAGATCCGCCGGCGACGGGCGCCTCCTCCGCGACACCCACCGCGAGACCATCATCGTCCTCGGCCCGAAGAGCCGCGCGCACGTCTTCACGGCCGCCGGACGCCACGTGACGAGCCTCCAGCTCGCCCCGGGCGAGGCCGAGCGCAAGACCGACAAGGGCCGCTGGCGGCCGCTCGACCGCGCCATCGCCGACGACTTCCGGCGGGCCGTCGACAGCTCGGGCGAGTAGCGCCCGCGCCAGCCCCGGGCGCGGCTCGACGCGCGAGGCGCAGCGCGCTAGCATCTCACCTTCCGTCACGCGCGATGCCGTCGAGGAGCGCCCCATGAGCGAGATGTACGCCGTGCCCGACCGGGTGAAGTCCGGCTCCGAGAGCCCCATCAAGGACCTGCATCAGTACCGCGAGGAGTACGCGCGCGCCCAGAACGACCCCGAGGGCTTCTGGCTCGACGTCGCCAGGAAGCGCGTGAAGTGGCGGAAGGAGCCCAGCGAGGGCCTCGTCGGCAGCTATCACACCATCGAGGACGGGCCGATCTCCTGGTTCGCCGACGGCGAGCTCAACATCACCGAGACCTGCCTCGACCAGCACCTCGCGATCCGCGCCAACAAGACCGCGATCCTCTGGGAGGGCGACGAGCCCGGCGACACGCGGAAGCTCACCTACCGCGAGCTCCACCGCGAGGTGTCGAAGGCCGCGAACGCGCTCAAGGCGCTCGGCGTGCGCAAGGGCGAGCGCGTCATCATCTACATGGGCATGGTCCCCGAGGCCGCCATCGCGATGCTCGCGTGCGCGCGCCTCGGCGCCATCCACAGCGTCGTCTTCGGCGGCTTCTCGGCCGAGGCCGTGCGCGACCGCGTCCGCGACTGCGGCGCCGAGCTCGTCATCACGCAGGACGAGGGCAAGCGCGGCGGCAAGAGCATCCCGCTCAAGGCCGTCGTCGACCAGGCCCTCGAGGGCGAGCACGGCGTCCGGCACGTGCTCGTCTACCGCCGCACCGGCGGCGACGTCGGCTGGAACGACGCGCGCGACGTCTGGTGGCACGACGCCGTCGGCGCCGCCTCGGACGACTGCCCCGCCGTCATCGGGGGCGCCGAGGACCCGCTCTTCATCCTCTACACCTCGGGCTCCACCGGGAAGCCGAAGGGGATCGTCCACACCTGCGGCGGCTACCTCACCTACACCGCCTACACGCACCAGATCGTCTTCGATCTCCGTGAGTTCGACGTCTACGCCTGCGTCGCCGACGTCGGCTGGATCACGGGGCACAGCTACATCGTCTACGGGCCGCTCGCGAACGGCGCGACCACCGTCATGTTCGAGTCCATCCCCACGTACCCGGACGCCGGGCGCTACTGGGACATGGTCGAGCGCCACAAGATCACCGTGTTCTACACGGCCCCGACGGCCATCCGCGCCCTCGCCGCGCAGGGCGATCACCTCGTCACGAAGCACGACCGCTCCTCGCTGCGCGTCCTCGGCACGGTCGGCGAGCCCATCAACCCCGAGGCGTGGGTCTGGTACCGCCAGGTCGTGGGCGAGGGCCGCTGCAACGTCGTCGACACCTGGTGGCAGACGGAGACCGGCGGCATGGCCATCTCCCCCATCGCCCCCGCCACGCCCACCAAGCCCGGCTCCGCGACGATGCCGCTCCCCGGCATCACGCCGCTCCTCATGGACGACCAGGACCGGATCCTCCGCGGCCCCGGCGAGGGGCGCCTGTGCCTCGCCTACCCGTGGCCGGGGCAGGCGCGCACCGTCTGGGGCGACCACCCGCGCTTCGTGGCGACCTACTTCACCCACTACAAGGGCTACTACTTCACCGGCGACGGGTGCCGCCGCGACAAGGACGGCTACTACTGGATCACCGGCCGCGTCGACGACGTGCTGAACGTGTCCGGCCACCGCATGGGCACGGCCGAGTTCGAGTCGGCGCTCGTGTCGGCCGAGGAGGTCGCCGAGGCCGCGGTCGTCGGCTTCCCGCACCCGCTCAAGGGCCAGGGGGTCTACGCGTACATCGTGCTGCAGCCCGGGTTCGAGGCGAGCGACGACATCGAGGCGGCCATGAACAAGGCGGTGCGCACGCACATCGGCGCGCACGCGAAGGTCGATCTCTACCAGTTCGTGCCGGGCCTCCCGAAGACCCGCAGCGGCAAGGTGATGCGGCGGATCCTGCGCAAGGTCGCCGAGGGCGACACGAGCAACCTCGGGGACATCTCGACCCTCGCCGATCCAGGCGTGGTCGAGGCGATCATGGCCGGCGCCCGCAAGATGTGAGCGAGGCGCTGCGTCCGCCGGTGTCGAACCGGCGGGCGCGGGCGCCGATGATGCTGGCGCCGAGCGCGCGCTCGCGGCATGGTGAGGCGATCCCGGAGGGAATCCCACCATGCTGCTGCCGAAGCGCGTCCTCCTCGCCACGCTCATGCTGGTGACGGGCGGCGGAACCGCGTCCGCGGGGCTCACCGTCCCGCCGCCGACCTGGCTCCCGCCCGCCGCCACAGCACCACGCCTCTGGTTCGATGGCGGCGACGTCGCCGTCATCACCGCGCTCCGCGCGCGCGTGAGCGACCCCGCCGTGGCCGGCTACTACGCGAGCTTCAAGGGCTACGTCGACGGCCTCCTGACGACGCTGCTCTCGGGCAACACGAGCGACGACACGCGCTCGAAGGTCGCCAAGGCCGCGGCCTTGCTGCACGTGCTCGGGAAGACGCCGCCCACCGGGAGCCACGGCTACACCTCCTACGCGCAGGTCGCCTTCGCCGCGCTCGGGGCGGTCCGGAGCCGCCAACCGGTGAACACGGTCGAGAAGTACTTCAACCCGCCGGGCGACGCGATCGACGTGCTGACCGACAGCTCGCGCCTCCAGTCGCTGGCCGAGGCCTACGATCTGCTCGCGAGCACGGCGCGCACCCCCGAGACCGACGCGAAGGTGCGCGGCATCATCGCGCAGTGGGCGAACGCCGTGCGCCAGGACTGGAACCTGACCGGCGCGTACTTCGTGCCGGGGCACCGCGACAACTGGGGCATCAAGGCCGGCGCGGCGCTCGTGACCACGGCCATCGCGCTCTCGGGGCACGGCGACGCCGACGCCTGGCTCGACGACGGCATGACCTACCTCGACGAGTCCCTCGACGCCGTCACGAGCGAGACCGGGTGGTTCCTCGAGAGCCCGTGGTACCTGAACTACTCGCTCGCGAACCTCGTGCCGACCGCGTGGCACGTGAAGAACGCGCTCGGGCTCGACTGGTTCGGGCCGCTCGAGCCGCTGGTCGACGCGGCGTTCGCCGTGCGCCAGCCGGACGGGCGCGCGCCCCCCTTCGAGGAGGGGCTCCCGAACGTCTTCCCGTGGGACGTGCTCGCGGCGGCCTACCCGGCGCGCGCGGCCACGATGAAGTGGGCGTGGGCGCAGAGCCCGCAGACGGTCGCGAACTTCGACAACGAGCAGATCCACACCGTCACGCGCTTCCTCGTCGCCGACACGACCACCCTCCCGAGCGCGCCCACCGCGCCGCCGACGAGCTTCCTCGGCGGCGACACGCGCGCCGCCTTCCTCCGCACGGGCTGGGGGGCCGACGCCTTCGCGATCTCCACGATGACCGCGCGCGACACGAGCGCCACGGCCGCCTGGTCCTCGCGCCACAACATCCAGAACCCGCTCGACCTCATCCTGCACGCGCGCAGCACGCTCCTCGTGCCGACGTCGGGCGGCGGGCCGCTCGTGACGCGCTCCGAGGACCGCGACGAGTACCTCTCGCCGACCTCGAAGAACCTGCCGCTCATCGAGGGCACGGCGCCCTTCGTGGTCGACGCGAGCGCGGTGACCTTCGGCGCGCGCCTCGACAGCCGCGACGCCGGCGCCCGCCCGCAGCACCTCGCGGACCTCGTGCTGACCGAGGTGAGCGGCTACCCGAACGGCGGCCGCGCGCGGCGCGTCGTGGCCCTCGTGGACAACCAGTACGCCGCGGTCTTCGACCACCTGACGGTGTCGAGCAACCAGAACCGCTCGCTCGAGCTCTCGTGGCGCGGGCGCGGGCAGCGCACGCAGGTCGCCGCGAGCAACCAGCGCGCGGCGAACCGGTGGTCTTACGGGCAGGCGCGCGTGCAGATCGACACGACCGCGACCGGGAACCTGTCGACGGAGTCGAACGCGAGCCTCTACGCGGACGCCTGGGGGCAGGAGGAGAGCGTGTCGGGCGTGATCGTCGGGCGCTCGGGGCGCGCGCTGACGCTCGTGAGCGCGCTCCAGGCGTACCCGAGCTCCGCGAGCGCGATGAGCGTGACGACGAGCTCGACCTCGGCGGCCGCGGCGATGACGGTGTCGGCGGTCGGCGGACCGGACATCCTCGTGAGCGCGCCGGGGACGGGGCCGGCGAGCGCGGCGGGGGTGACGCTCGACGGGAAGGCGGCGATCGTGCGCAAGACGGGGCCCGCGGCCGCGGTCGTGGACGCCGTGAGCCTGAGCGTCGACGGCGCGACGTGGCTCGTGGCGAGCCCGGCGGCGACGCTCGCGTGGACGGTGTCGGGCGACGGCTTCGTCGTGACGGTGTCGCCGGACAGCGGGGCGAGCTTCTCGCTCGATCTCGGGCACACCGGGCTCGACCTGAGCGAGGTGTACGCGGGCTCCGTGGACGGCGTGCCGCTCGGGGCGAGCCAGCTGAGCGTCGACGCGGACGGCTTCCACCTGAAGAACGTGGCGCCCGGGACGATCGTGGTGGGGCCCGCGCCGTGTCGCCAGGGCTCGGGCGAGGATCCCGACGGCGACAGGATCTGCGGGAGCGCGGACGTGTGCCCGACGGTGGCGGATCCGGGGCAGCAGGACAGCGATCACGACGGGATCGGCGACGCGTGCGAGTGCCTCGACGCGGCCGACCGCTGCGACGACGGCACCCCCTGCACGACGGACAGCTGTGTCTCGACGTCGGGCGAGTGCAAGCACGTGCCGGTCGCGGTCGCGACGGCCTGCGACGACCAGAGCGCCTGCACGAGCGGCGACCACTGCGAGGCCGGCGCGTGCGTGGGCGCGCCGATCACCTGCAACGACCAGAACCCCTGCACCATCGACGGCTGCGAGCCCGCGACGGGCTGCACCGCGACGCCCAACGCGGGCGAGAGCTGCGACGATCACGACGTCTGCACGGTGTCGGATCGCTGCGACGGCACCGGGCGCTGCGTCGGCGAGGTCATCGACTGCGACGACGACAACCCCTGCACGGAGGACCACTGCGGCTCGAACGGCGTGTGCACGCACGCCGCGGCCGAGGCGGGGCTCGCGTGCGACGACGGCGACGCCTGCACGCGCGAGGACCGCTGCTCCGGGACGGCGTGCACGGGGCTCCCGGTCACGTGCGACGACCACAACCCCTGCACGGCGGACGCGTGCGACCCGACCGTCGGCTGCGTGGCGCCGGCGGTGCCCGCGGGGACGGCGTGCGACGACCACCGGAGCTGCACGCTCGACGACGTGTGCGACGGCGCCGTGTGCCACGGCACCCAGCGCGCGTGCGACGACGGCAACCCCTGCACGGTCGACGGCTGCGACGAGGACGTGGGGTGCTTCACGACGCCGGCGCCCTTCGGGAGCGCCTGCGACGACGGCGACGCCTGCACGACCGGCGAGCTCTGCTTCGGCGGGGAGTGCGTCGGCGCCGCGGTGACGTGCGACGACGGGAACGGCTGCACGACCGACCGCTGCGAGCCGGCGACGGGGTGCGTGACCGAGGCGCGGGTGGGGGCGCCCTGCGACGACGGCTCGGCGTGCACGGGCGGGGACGCGTGTGACGACGCCGGCGCCTGCGTCGGCGCGGCGGTGAGCTGCGACGACGCCGATCCGTGCACGATCGACCGCTGTGACCCGGCCGCGGGCTGCGTGACGACGCCGGCGGCGGCCGGGACCGCGTGCGACGACGGCGATCCCTGCACGATCGGCGAGGCGTGCGGCGACGGCGGCTGCGTGGGAGGTGCCGCGCGCGAGTGCGACGACGGGAACCCGTGCACGGCGAACGTGTGCGTGCCGGGGACGGGGTGCGTGGCGACGCTCGTGCCGAACGCGACGCCGTGCACCGACGGCGACGCGTGCACGGTCGACGACGTGTGCGCGGGCGGCGTGTGCCGCGGCGCGGCGGCGGTGTGCGACGACGGGGATCCCTGCACGGTCGACGCGTGCGACGCCGAGCTCGGCTGCGTGACGGCGCCCGCGGGCGACGGCACCGCCTGCGACGACGGTGACGCCTGCACGGTGGGGGATGGGTGCGCGGCGGGCGCGTGCGCGGGCGGCGCGGCGGTGGACTGCGACGACGGGAACCCGTGCACGCTCGACGGGTGCGACGCGGGGGTCGGGTGCCTGCACCAGCCGGTGACGGGCGACGTCGCGTGCGACGACGGCGACGCGTGCACGACGGGCGACCGCTGCGACGACGGCGGGAGCTGCGTCGGCGCGGCGGTCGCGTGCGACGACGGCGATCCCTGCACCGTCGACGCGTGCGAGGCGGGCGTCGGCTGCGTGACGAGCACCGCGCCCTCGGGCACGGCGTGCGATGACGGCGACCCGTGCACGGTCGACGACGTGTGCGGGGTGGAGGGCTGCGCGGGCGCGCCGAAGGGCTGCGACGACGGTGACGCGTGCACGGTCGACGCGTGCCTCGAGGGCGGGGCGTGCGCGCACGACGTGGTCGCGTGCCCTGCCGGGACCGCGTGCGAGGCGGGCGAGTGCGTCGAGACGACGTGCGGGGCCTGCGCGAGCGACGGCGACTGCGCGGAGGGCGACGCGTGCGTCGTGACGACGGCCGGTCAGCGCTGCATGGCGCGCTGCGACGAGGGGCGCGCGTGCGCCGAGGACGAGGTGTGCGCGGCGGCCGAGGAGGGCGTGGCCGTGTGCCTGACGGCGGAGGGGGACTGCGCCGAGCTCCCGCCGACCGCGGGCGACGACGACGGCGGCGGCGACGTCGCCGACGGGGTCGTGGCCGACGAGGGGCCCGAGGACACGGGGTCCGGGGCCGAGGTCGTCGAGGAGGTCGTGCCCGCCGACGAGGGCGTCGTGGAGGAAGACGAGGACGCCGCGGAGAGCGACGCGAGCGGCGGCGACGCGGACACCGCCGTGGGGGTCGACGCGGCTGGCCTCGACGTGAACGGGGAGACGCGTGACATCCGCGGGCTCGGGAGCAGCGGCGCGGCGCAGACGTTCTCGGGGGACGAGGGCGGCGGCTGCAGCGGCTGCGCGACCGCCCCCGGGGCGCCGGGAGCGGCTGGGCCACTGTTCGTGCTCCTGGCGCTCGTGTGGCTGAGACGGCGCGCGAGCAGCTGAAGCCAAGTCGCAGTCAGGCGGCGCGGGGTGAGCGCGGCGCCTGACCCTGCTCAGGGCGCGTTCAGCGGTGGTGCGGCGCGGGCCGGTGGACCGGCGCCGGGCGCGTGTCCCGTCGCGCCGGGGCGCGGCGATGGACGGGCGCGGGCCGGGCGCGGGCCGGGCGCGTCACGTAGTTGTAGTGGCGGACGCGGTGCGGGGCCGACCAGCGGCCCTGGACGTACCGGTAGCGCGCGCCGTCGCGGACCCAACCGCTCCGCACCCAGACGTAGCCGGTGCGCGGGGGCACCCGCCAGACGCCGTCGATCCAGTAGTAGGCGTTCCCGTTCCAGGCCCAGTAGCCGGGGATCCAGACGGCCGCGGCGTAGGGCCGCGGCGGCACGTCCTCGACATAGGGGGCCGGGGGCTCTTCCTCGACCATGACGCCGTCGTACGTGGACGCGTAGCAGCCGCCGAGCGCGAGCGCGCCGAGCGTGGTGAGGAGGATGAGGATCCGGGGCATGGTGTCTCTCCGCGTTGAAGACGGGAGAAATTATAGGGACGGCGGCA
Organism: Deltaproteobacteria bacterium; assembly: GCA_020632715.1. Classification (GTDB taxonomy): domain Bacteria; phylum Myxococcota_A; class UBA9042; order PHBI01; family PHBI01; genus JACKFA01. The sequence continues at coordinate 737,608 of JACKFA010000004.1, read as the reverse complement.
TGAGAAGCCAACCCGCGGGGTGCTCGGCACTTGACGATCAGGCCGTACAGGACTACGTAGTCACGGCGTTGGATCTTGGAGCCGGCATGTCCCGCATGGACCAGGCAGCGGCCGCTGCACCGCTCTTCCCCGAGGGTCTCCCTGGTGAGCTCGAGGGTTTCCGGGGCGTGCTGCCGATGGCGGTGCCGCGGGTCGGCCGGGGCGGCCGCGACGTCGTCCTGGCGGTGTTCGAGCCGGCTCCGCGGGCGCGGGCCGCGCTGTGCGGGTCGGCGCCGCTCCCGTTGCGGGCGGCGCTCGTGCTCGTCGACACCAGCCATGGCCCGGTGGTCGTGCTGCTCTGGGTGCTCGAGCCTCCTGGCGGGCCCGTGCGGGTGCTGCACGACCACCAGCTCGACCCCTGGGACCGGGGCGCGCTGGCGCTGTATCGGCGGCTGGCGCGGCAGCGGGTCTGGGCGGTGCACGTGCTCGACGAGAGGGGCCGCGCGACCTGCGTCTTCGACGGCGTCGCGGTCGCGGGGCTCGGCGAGGCGCTCGACGACGTGGTCGAGGCCGCGGGGCCGGCGACCGCCCGGGACTTCGCGCGCGCGCGGGACGAGGTCGCCCGCGACCACACGCACGAGGCGCTGGCGCGGCTCGCGGCGGCGCACGCGGTGAGCTTCGGGGCGGCTGGCGAGCTCGAGCGCGTCGTGGCCGAGCTGCGGACGGCGTTGCGGCGCAAGGACGTCGAGCGGGTGCGGCAGATCGGCGAGGCGCTCGTCGAGGCGGGGGGCCTCGTGCGGCTCGAGGCGGCGTTCGACGCGTTCGTGGCGTGCTGTCCGCGGTCGCGGACGGGGCGCGCGCTGCTCTCGGTGACGTGGCGCGGGCTCGGCGGCTGGGCGCGGTAGCGGGGGGGGCGGCGCGAAAGGCGCCTCGGAGCGCGGTCGCGTCGCCCGCGTGTACCACCACGACGAACGCGGCGCGGGCGGGGGGCGACCGCGCTCCGAGGTCCCTGGGCGCGAGATCGCGGGGACTCGCGCGGAAAAGGCGAGGCCCCCGGCGTTGGTCGCTCGCCGGGGGCCTCGAGGAGCAGGCCCGGGAGGGCCTCTTGGGATCCCGAGGGGCCGGGATCGCGGTGGGAGCGTGCTCCGCGCTACTTCGCGGCGGTGCGGGCGGCCATGGGGCGGCCCTTGTCGTCGACGAGGACGCCGCCGTCGATGACGAGCTCGACGTCGCCGCGCATGAGGCGGAAGTCGGCGCGGCGGTTGGCGGCGAGGGCCTGCGGGGCGGCGCCGGCCTCGAGGGGGCGCGAGAAGCCGTAGCTCTCGACGGCGAGGCGGTCGGCGCTGATGCCGTGCTGGACGAGGAAGCGCATGACGGCCTGGGCGCGGAGCTCGCTCAGGCGGAGGTTGTACTTGGCGTCGCCGCGGTGGTCGGCGTGACCCTCGACGTGGATGGCGACGGCCGGGTACTTCGCGAGGCGCTCGGCGGCCTCGACGAGGGCCTGCTGGCCGCTCGGGAGGAGGCGGGCGGAGTCGTAGGCGAAGTGGACGCGCTGGAGGTGGATGAGGGCCTGGCGGATCTCCCCGGTGGCCTCCTCGGTCTTCCCGTGGTCGAAGCTGCGGTCGGAGGCGAAGGCCGGCTCGGTCGGGCGGGTCTCGGCGGTGTTGGTCCTGGAGCTCGCGCAGCCGGCGAGGACCGTGAGGGAGAGCGCGAGAGCGGGGATGCGGTTCATCATGGGGTGTCGTCCTCGTCGTGGTGCCGGTCGGTGCGCGCCGCCTCGGTGGGCCCGTTCCGGTTGGTACGAGCGAACGGTAAGGCGAGACAGGCGAGGCTGGAACGAGGTAAACCGGAGGCTCTCCCTCGGAAAAACCGTGGCCGGCGGGCTCTGCGTGGAGTGGCTCAACTACCATCACCTGCTCTACTTCTGGCTCGCGGCCCGCGAGGGCAGCATCACGCGCGCGAGCGAGCAGCTGCACCTCGCGCAGCAGACGGTGGGCGGGCAGATCAAGCTCCTCGAGGACGCGTTCGGGCAGCCGCTGTTCGCGCGGGAGGCGGGGCGGAAGCTCGTGCTGACGGAGGCTGGGCGGCTCGTGTTCCGGTACGCGGACGAGATCTTCGCGCTCGGGCGGGAGCTCGGGGAGGTGGTCCGGGGCCGCCCGGCGGGCGGGCCGCTGCCGCTGTCGGTGGGCGTGACGGACGTCGTGCCGAAGACGGTGGTGCACCGGTTGCTGGAGCCGGCGCTGACGAACTTCTCACAACTGCACCTGGTGGCGCGGGAGGATCGTTCGTTCGAGGGGTTCCTCGCGGAGCTCGCTGCGCACACGATCGACCTGGTGGTGAGCGACACGCCGGCGGCGGGGCTGGGAGTGCGCGTTTACAATCACGTGCTCGGGAGCTCGGCGACGAGCTTCATGGCGGGGGAGGCGCTGGCGGCGGAGATGCTGGCGGCGGCGCCGTTCCCGGACTGCCTGACGGCGCGGCCGTTCATCCTGCCGGGGAAGCGCTCGGGGGCGCAGCAGGCCCTCCGGCGCTGGTTCGAGATGGTGGGCGTGCGACCGAACGTGGTGATCGAGGCGGACGACACGGCGCTCGCGCAGCTCCTCGGTGAGAAGGGGCTCGGGGTCTTCACGGTGCCGAGCGTGGTGGAGACGGAGACGCTCCGGCGTTACGACGTGCGCCTCCTGGGGAGGCGCGACGACGTGCAGCAGGTGTTCTACGCGATCTCCGCGGAGCGGAAGCTCAAGCACCCCGCGGTGGTCGCGATCTGCGAGGCGGCGACCAGGGAGCTCTTTGGATAGCAATCGGGGCTCGGCGACCGCAGCCGCGTCAGTGACCCCTCACAGCTCCGCGCAGGCTCCGCGGGGTCCTCGGTTGGCGTGCAGAGCGGCGACCCCGCCGCGAGGACAATCGGGGCTCGGCGACGGAGGCCGGTTCCCCGACCAGACGCGCGCAGCGCGCGACGTCGGCGTCGCGCAGGCCGCAGTCGTCGCGACCCCGCCATCGCAATCGGGGCTCGGCGACGGAGGCCGGAGCAGAAGTCGACCACGCGCGTCGCGCGCGACTCGTCGTCGCGGAGGCCGCAGTCGGCAGCCTTACGGCGAAACGCCAGCAATAGGGGGCTCGTCGACGGAGGCCGGAGCGGCCCGACCAAGCGCGCGCAGCGCGCGACTCGGGATCGCGGAGGCCGCAGTCGGCGAGCCGTACGGCGCAAAGCCAGCCATAGGGGCGATCCAGGGACAACCACGGAGGCACGGAGGCACGGAGGGTGCGGTGGTGTCGCCGGGCTCTCAGCTCGCTTTCGGGCATCTTCAGCGACGGAGCGCGCGCTACGTCGCAGGGGCGCGGGCCCTCATCGGTCCCTCCGTGCCTCCGTGCCTCCGTGGTGAAAAACCGAATCACCACCAACACTTGAGAGACCTCACGCCCGCCGCTCCCGCTCCGCGATCACCGCCACCACGACCGCCTTCGCGCCGCGCGCGTCGACCCCGCGCAGGTGCCCGAGGATCGCCTCCCCGTACTGCTGGAGCCCGTGGCGCGCGAGCGCCTCCGCCGTGAGCGGCGCCTCGAGCGTGCCGCGGTGGAGCCCCCTCAGGACCTCCTTCAGCGCCTCGCTCGGGACCTCGGTCAGCGCGATCACCATGCCGCCTCCTCGCTCCTCTCCGCTCGCCCCCGCCACGATGCCCCACCGGCCCGCGCCCCGCGACGGAAAAGATACAACCGGCGTCCTCGGCCGTTGAAGCGGCCGCGCCGTCGGAGTATGCGAAAACGATGCAAATCCGTCACACTATCGTCGCGAAGGCCCTCGCCCTCTCCCTCGCCACCGGCGGCGCCGCCGCCCTCCCCGCGTGCGACAGCGACTCGGGCAGCACCGCCGTCGACGAGACGCCCATCACCCTCACCGACCAGACCTCCTGGGCGGCCACCCGCGCCCGCAGCGCCGCCGCCGAGTCGCGCGATCCCCGCGACCCGGCCGATCGCGCCGGGCTCCTCGCCGACGGCTTCGGCGATCAGACCCAGAACGCCGGCGAGGCCCACATCCCCGTCGTCATCGGCGACACCACCGCCCCCGACCCCGGCCCCAACGCGCACCTCGTCACCCGCTTCGTCCACTTCGCCGACCTCCAGCTCGCCGACGACGAGTCCCCCGCCCGCGTCGCCGCCATCGACGGCCCCGGCCTCACCGCCTCCTCCTACCGCCCGCAGGACGCGTGGATGTGCCTCATGGTCGACGCCATGGTGCGCGAGTTCAACGCCCTCAACGCCTCGCTCGGCCTCGACTTCATCATCCTCGGCGGCGACAACGCCGACAACGCCCAGAAGAACGAGCTCGCCTGGGTCCTCCAGCTCCTCGGCCCCGGCGGCACCATGAGCTGCGACTCGGGCGCCGACGACGACCCCGTCCCGGGCCCCCACAACGACCCCAAGGACCCCTTCGACGCCGCCGGCCTCGACGTCCCCTACCTCTGGGTCACCGGCAACCACGACGTCCTCATCCAGGGCAACCTCCCCGTCTCCGCCGAGCTCAACGACGTCGCCGTCGGCACCCGCACCAACCAGGGCACGCGCGACTGGAGCCAGCCGGGCGGCCCCGTCGTCAACGACGTCGACCTCCCCGCGGACGCCCGCCGCGCCCTCAACTACCCCGTCGACGTCATGACCACGGTCCGGGCCGACGGCGACGGCCACGGCCTCGACGACGCCGCCGTCGCCGGCGCCGCCGCCAACTACGTCTGGGACCTCCCCGGCACCCCCGTCCGCTTCATCGTCCTCGACACCGCCGCCCGCTCCGGCGGCGCCGACGGCGTCCTCAAGCAGGGGGTCGTCGACGACTTCCTCATCCCCGCGCTCGACGAGGCGCTCGCCGAGGGCAAGTACGTCTTCACCGCCTCCCACCACGCCACGAGCTCGCTCACCGACGGCGACCAGCTCTTCGGCCAGTACCAGCCGGACGCGGTCCTCCCCGAGGACTACGTCGCCCTCCTCACGAGCTACCCGAACGTCCTCTTCAACTTCGTCGGGCACAGCCACCAGCACCGGATCCGGAAGCTCGAGGGCCCCGAGCACACCGTCGTCGAGGTCATGACCTCGGCCCTCGCCGACTTCCCGCACGAGGCGCGCCTCCTCGAGCTCTGGGACGAGGACAACGGCTGGCTCCGCCTCCGCGCCACCTGCATCGACATGCCCATCGAGCGGCCCCTCGTCGCCGAGGCGCGCGCGCTCGGGATCCTCGACTGGACGAGCGCCTGGGCCGACGAGAACCCGTCGCAGCCGACCGACCGCAACGTCGACATCTACGTGAAGAAGCCCTGATCCGTCGCGCGCCGGCGCGCTACTCCGGCGGCTCCTCGATGATGAAGTTCTGAGACGCGCGCGCCACCGTGCGCGGCTTCAGGAACTCGTCGAGGAACGCGCGGTGGTCGGGGTCGTCGCGGTAGCGCGGGTAGTCCTCGATCCGCTCGAGCTCGACCATCAGCGTCACGTCCCACTCGGGCGGCGGCGCGTCGTCGACGATGGCGACCTGCCCCACCTCGACGCGCACGACCCCCGGCAGGAGCGGCAGGACCCGCTGCGCGTGACGCGCGACCTTGTCTCGCCCCGCCGTGTTCGCGTATTCCTCGGTCAACTTGAGGAGGACGACCCGCTTGATCATGGCACACCACTCATCACCGGCGCTTCGCTTCGCACCCTGGCACATCCGCGCCCGCGGGTCACGCGCCCTCGCCCTCGCGGCCCTCGTCGCCGCCGCCCTCTCCACCCCGGCCTGCGCCCACGAGCAGACGACCATGCACGAGAGCCACGGCACCACCCCCGCCGAGCACGCCGGCTTCCACCACCAGGGGCCCCTCGGGCACCGCTTCGAGGACGCCGCCGCCTGGTCGCAGGTCTTCGACGATCCCGCGCGCGCCGAGTGGCAGCGCCCCGACGAGGTCGTCGCCGCCCTCGTCACCCGCGACGACCTCGCCGTCGGCGACCTCGGCGCCGGCACCGGCTACTTCTCCGTGCGCTTCGCGAAGGCCGTCCCGAAGGGGCGCGTCGTCGGCCTCGACATCGAGCCGACCATGGTCGCCTACCTGAACGAGCGCGCCGCGAAGGAAGGCGAGCCCAACCTGAGCGCCGTCGCCGTCGACACCGAAGGCGGCGGCATGCCCGGAGACCTCGATCTCCTCTTCGTCTGCAACACCTACCACCACATCGCGGACCGCCCGGCCTACTTCCGCCGCGCCACGGCCAACCTCGCGAAGGGCGGCCGCGTCGCCATCGTCGACTTCCGCGTCGACTCGGACCGCGGGCCGCCGAAGGAGCACAAGCTCGCCCCGGAGACCGTCATCGCCGAGATGAAGGCCGCCGGGCTCGAGCTCGTGGGGCAGCACGACTTCCTGCCGGACCAGTACATCCTGGTCTTCGCGCCGCCCGCGTCCTGACTACTCCTCCTCCTCGACCGCCGGGTCGAGGAAGACGAACTGCGTCGCGGTCGCCCCCGAGGCGGCCGTGATCTCGATCGTATAGGTGCCGACGCCGAGCGTCACGACGTACGCCTTCCCGATGGCGTCGCACCAGGCGCTCCCCGTGCGCGTCTCGACGGGCGCCACGACCGCGCCGCTCACGTCCTTGAACACCACCGTCGCGTCGTCCGAGAAGAAGAAGGAGTAGGTCGAGGCCGCCTCGATCGCCACCTTCACGAAGCCCGCGCCCGACGGGAGCGACACGTCGTAGCGCGTGTGGACGCTGCTCGTCGCCGTGGCCGACGCCGCGTCCGTCCCCGCCGTGACCGCGGCGATGGGCCCCTGCTCATAGTGCTCGCACACGTCGAGCTCGACGTCCTCGAGGGGGTCGGTCTCGCCGCCGTCGTCGTCCGCGCACGAGGGGAGCGGGAGCAGCGCGGCGAGCGCGATGAGCGCCGCGCGCGCGACGCGGGAGGTCGTCCGGGGTGTGTGCAGATGCAGGATCATGAGGCAATCTCCATTTTAGTATCAAACAGTTGAATCATGGTGCAGTGCACCATCGCGGGAGCTCAGTCGAAGCGAGAGGTCTCGAGCGCGAGCGCCGCGCGCTCCCCGAACGCGGCCGCGAGCGCGTCGACGAACGCGCTGCCGGCGGTGTCGGCGCTCGCGAAGTCGAGCCCGTCGAAGAGCGTGGCCGGGACGACGACGGTGGCGTGGACCCTGAGCCCGACGGGCTCGTCGACGCCGAAGGCCGCGTGGAGCGAGGCCGAAGGCGCCACGGCGTCGAGGGGGATCGTGACGTCGAAGCCGACGCCCTCGCTCGGGAGGCGCGCGGCACCGCCCGTCAGCTGATCGAAGACCGTCCCGCGCAGGTGCAGCGAGGTCACGGCGACGCTCACCGTGTCCATCTCGCCGCGCGCCCACTCGCAGCCGGCCGGGCAGTCGCCGAGCGGGATCTCCGCGGCCTCTCCCGACGTCGGCAGCGCCACCATCGCGCCCGCCGCGACCGGGATCGTGACGCTCGGCCCGGCGCTCCCGCCGCCGCCCGCGAGCTCGGCCGCGACCTCCTCGTAGGGCACGAGCCGCCCGTCGGTCGCGTGGCAGTGACCGTTGTGGCAGAGCGTATAGCCCTCGGGCGGGTCCGCCGGGTCGAACGCGCCTGCGCTGCCCTCCGCCTTCTGAGCCACGGTGACGTCGCCCGGGACGAGCTCCACCGTGTCGAGCGCGACGAGGTAGTTCTCGGCGGTCAGGAGCTTCCCATCCACCGCGCGGTCGGCCGGGCGGTCGAGGCGCGCGGCGGCGTCGAGCTCGAGGCGCCCCCACGGGTCACCGTCCGAGAAGGCGCAGCCGCCGGCGCCGGCGGATCCGGCGAGCAGCGCGAGGGCCACGGCCGAGAGGCCGCAGGAGCGAGCACGGTTCTTCATGGTGTCACGAGCTCCGTTCAGTAGCTGTGGGCGCCGTGGGCGCCGGCGAGGACCTCGAGCGCGAGCGTGGCGGTCCAGATCGGGTCGTCGCGCCATGACGGCTGGTCGAGCGCACCCTGGAGGCGGATCCGGGAGAAGTGCGATGGGTAGAACGCGACCTCGAGCGCCGTGCGGTGGCGCTCGCTGACCTCCTCGGGGTCGAGGTAGTCGTTCGCGACGCCGCTCACGGTGTCGAAGCGGGCCCCGACCTCCCACTCGGAGTCGATGGCCCAGACGAGCTGCGCGTAGAGCCCCCAGTCGCTGAGCGAGTCGTCGGGGATCTGCCGGTTCCGCGCCATGGCCTCGACGGTGAGCTCCACGCTCGTGCGGCCCGCGTAGTCGAGCGGCCGGTAGCGGAGGTGGACGTCGGTCCCGAAGATGGTGGAGCGGTTGCCGTTCCCGGTCGCGTTGGGCCCGGCCTGCCCGGAGAGCCCCCAGAGGAGCGACCAGTCGCCGCCGAGGTCGAAGAACTGCTTGAGCGCGACGGTGTAGAGGAAGTCGCCCAGGCCGTTGATGCCGAGATCGTCGCTCCCGAAGAAGCTGCGGGCGGTCGCGGCCCCCGTCGCGTCGTTCACCGAGCCGATGAGCTCGACGTACCAGGGGAGCGGCGTCAGCCAGGAGAGCTCGACGCCGAGGCCGCGGTTGCCCTCGCCGCCGAAGAACTTGCCGTTCACGAGCGGCTGGTCGACGAAGTGCCAGCTGTGCGGGTGGGTGTTGTTGATGCGCCCGAAGCGCGTCAGGAACTGGCCGGCGCGGAGCTGGAGGCCCGACGGGAGGCCGAGGGTCGTCGCGTACGCCTCCTCGACCTCGACGCCGAACGGCGAGAAGACGAGGTTCCCGTCGAGGCGGAAGAAGGGGTCGACGTTCGCGCTGATGTGCATCTCGAGCTGCTGGAACGTGAACCCGGTGTGGTTCGGGTCGTGCGCGCCGACCTGCAGCGGGTCGCTCGAGAAGTAGGAGAGCGCGCCGTCGAGGATGAGGGAGATGTCGGGGTTCATGCTCTGGATGGCCGCGCCGACCGAGCTCGGCGCGGGCTGCGCCGGCGGTGGCGCGTCCGCGGCGTCGCCGCCGAGGGCCTTCTGGATGGCCTCGAGCTCCTCGGGGCTCACCTCCGCGGGTGGCGCGTCGGCCGCCGGCGGCGCGTCGGCCGCGGGGCCGTCTACGGGCTCGGCGGCCTCGGCGTCGACGCGGGCGGTGGCGACCGCCGCGACGGCGAGGACGGCGGCGAAGACAGCTTGGGTGGTTCGACGGGCCACGGCGCGCTCCTGCACGGGACGGCCCCACCGGTAGCACGGGGTCCGCGCATGACGCAACTCAATTGCAAACACCGTCCAGTGTCAAAAGAACCGCGGTAGCGAAAGAAACGCAGGTGCGCGTCGCCACGGCGCCGCGCGCGCCGCGATCCTCTCCGCCCCCCGCGACCGGCCGCGCCGCGCTCACGGCACCGCTACGGCGCGCCGAACGCCGCCCGCACCATCGCCGTGACGTCGGTCACCGCGATGTCGCCGCGCCGCAGCACCACGAGCCCGCTCGCGAGGTCCACGACCACCAGCGGCGCCTCGTCGCGCGCCGCCGTCGCGTCGCCCCGCAGCCAGAGCTGCCCGTACCGCACCGCCTCTTCGTTCACGACGGCGTTCGCCGCGATCCCCGCGAACGCCGTCGCGCGCTGCACCCCGCCCGACACGGGGTCGATCGCGACGAGCGTGCCCTCCTCGAGCCACACCCACGCCCGCCCCCGCGCGTCGAACGCCTCGAAGCGCGTCGTGTCGAGCGCCGTGTCCCAGACCACCTTGCCCTCGGCCAGGTCCACCACCACGAGCGCGTCGCCCTTCCCGTCGCCACCGGCCGAGAGCGGCGGCGACGTCATCGACTCCTTCCCGCCCGTCGGCCTCCCGTGGACGCCCACCGCCACGAAGCGCGGCAGCGCGCCGCCGTCCGACGCGCGCTCCGCGAACAGCAGCCGCCCGAGATCGATCGTCCACGCGAGCGCCTTCGCGCCGCGATCGAAGCCGCCGATCGCCACCGCGTTCGTCGCGAGGACGCGGAGCCCCGCCACGATCCAGCGCTCCCCGAACACGCCGATCGGCGCGCGCGACTCGACGCCGTACTCGTCGGTGACGCCGTACCGCGCGGGCTCCCCCGTGAGCCCGATGACCGAGAACGACGTCATCTGCCCGATCGCGACGGCCCCGCCGGTCTCCCCGAGGTAGACCCCCCAGCCGCGCGGCGTCTCGACGCCCGTGGCGCGATCGATGGCCTGCCCGGCTCCCACGCGCGGCGTCGCGAGCAGGCGCTCCCCGTCGAGCGCGCGCAGCCGCACGTTCGTCGCGTCGAGCGGCGCCGACCAGACGTGGGCGCCGCCGTCGAGCGTGAAGGCGTCCACCCGCGCCTCGCGCCCGACGGCCCGCGCGACATAGACGCGCTCGTCGTCCGCGAGCAGCGCGTCGGCCGTGACCGTGACGACGTCGTCGCCGACGGACGCGTCCACGCCGACCTCCCAGAGCCGCTTGCCCGACGCGCGCTCGATCGCCATGAGCCGCGTCGCGTGCCCGCTCGCCGCGGGGGTGAGCAGCGCGAACACGCGCTCGCCCGTCGCGAGGATGGCGCTCGTCCCGAGCGTCGCGACCGGGACGCGGTCGTGGAGGTCGACCGACCAGCGCGCGCTGCCGTCGATCGCGACGGACTGCAGCCAGTGGTGGCGCGCCTCGTCGCCCTCGTCGCGCAGCGTGACGATCGCCTCGCCGGGGGCGATGGGGTGCGTCTCGATCACGGTCACCGCCGCCTCGCCGCCGGCCGCCAGGCACACCACACCAGCGACGACAGCGGCCGCGACGAGGAGGGCTCCGATGTACCAGGCTGGACGGTGCATGAGCTCCGGTGAATGACCCGGGTGGAATTGTGCCCCCTCACGCCCGACAACGCACGCCCCGAGGCGCCAAAGGCGCCGCCGACATCGTAATCGTCGCGATCCCCGCCCGCCGGGGCCCGCCCCGCAGAGCCGCCACCCGCGCGGATCTGCGGCCCTTCTTGTCGCCCCTGTGTGCCCTGCTATGCTCGCGCCGCCAGGAGGTGCCCCATGCCGGATCCGACCCTCGGTCTCGTCGGCCAGACCATCGCGAGCCAGTTCCGCGTCGACAAGAAGCTCGGCAGCGGCGGCATGGGCTCCGTCTACCTCGCCGAGCAGCTCGGCATGGACCGCCACGTCGTCGTGAAGGTCATGCACCCCGAGCTCACCGCCGGCAGCCCCACCGCCGTCGAGCGCTTCAAGCGCGAGGCGCGCGCCGTCGCCCAGCTGAACCACCCGAACATCGTGCAGGTCTACGTCTTCGGCCAGACGGAGTCCGGCCAGATGTACATCGCGATGGAGTTCATCGAGGGCTGGACCCTCACCGAGGAGCTCGAGCGCGGCGCGCTCCCGCAGGCCCGCGCCCTGCTCATCCTCGACCAGGTCTGCAGCGCCCTCGTCGAGGCGCACGGCACGGGCATGGTCCACCGCGACCTGAAGCCCGACAACATCATGCTCACGAACCGCCACGGCAACGCGGACTACGTGAAGGTGCTCGACTTCGGCATCGCCAAGATCGCCGAGCACGGCGAGGGCAAGCTCACGCAGGCGGGCGAGGTCTTCGGCACCCCGCGCTACATGGCCCCCGAGCAGGCGAAGGGCGGCGCCATCGACGCGCGCACCGACATCTACGCGCTCGGCCTCATCCTCTACGAGATGCTGACGGCGCAGCACCCCTACCCGACCGCCACGACCGCGCTCGACTACATGCTGCAGCACACGACCGGCGAGATCGTGCCGCTCCAGGAGGCCGCCCCCGAGGGGAAGCAGCTCTCGCCACGGCTCGACGCGATCGTCACGCGCTGCATCCAGAAGGAGCCGATCGCGCGCTACCAGAGCGTGCGCGACCTCCAGCGCGACGTCCGCGCCGCGCTCCGCGACTTCCCCGAGGCGCAGCGCGGCTTCCCCACGGCCGAGCCCGACCCGCGCGCCGCCATGACGGTCGCGGCGGCGAGCGCGCCCACGGCGACCGGCACCGCGCGAGCGGGCGCCGCGCCCGCGAAGGGGGGAGCGCCGGCCTGGGTCTGGGCGGTGCTCGGGCTGCTCGTGGCGGGCGGCATCGCGACGGGCGTCGCGCTCGGGCTCGGCGGCGGGAAGACCGGCCCGGACACGCCGCCCGAGGCGACCGTCGCGAGCAAGGAGGGGCCGCCCGCGACGGAGCCCACGTTCGGCGGCGTGGACGGCGCGGGGGCGACGACCGAGGCGGACACGACGTCGTCGCCGGTCGCGACCGCCGAGACGCCGGAGACGACGACGCCCCCGCCGGAGACGGCGGCCCCGCCGCCGGAGACGGACGTCGCCGAGGGGATGCCCATCGACGGCTTCCCGGTCCCGGCGCGCACGCGCTCGACCGTGAGCTCGCCGCAGGCGGAGGTGCTCGAGTCGGACCTGTCCGCCGCGCAGATCATCGGCTTCTACAAGGCGAAGCTCGGCGACCGCTTCGGGACGGTGCAGGACATCCCGAACGGCCTCATGCTCCAGGGCACGAAGAGCCCGTTCAGCACGATCTCGGTGATGCTCGCGGGCGACCGCACGACGCTCGCGCTCTCGCGCAACGCGCTCTGGGAGCGGCCGGGCGGAGCGGGCGGCGGCGACGAGCTCGCCGGGCAGTCCTTCTACGGGCTGACGGCGCCAGCCGGCGCGAGCCTCGTCGTGAAGACGCCGCAGGCGGTCGTGATCCGGTCGCGCCTCCCGCTCCCGGACGTGTGCAGCCACTACACGGGGCAGGTGGGCGACCTCGCGGGGATCAGCATCCTCAAGGACTTCGACGGCGCGCAGAAGTACTGCAACATCGTGGCCTCGGAGAACAAGGACACGCTCTGGCAGGCCATCGCCATCATGCCCGACCCCTCGAGCGCGGGCGCCGTCATGGTGAGCATGAGCGCCCGGATGAACTGAGCGGGTTACGAAGAGCTCGGGCGCGCGGCGACAGGCTCGCGGCGGCTGCGGCCCGCGGCGGTCCCGTTTTCCGAACGGCGCCTTAAGACCAACTTAAGGCTTGCGACCTAGGGTGGGCGGTGTCTGATACCGCGTCCTCGGCCACGGGGAGCCGAGGACCGCACCCGACCGACCGGAGAGCCGATGCGCCTGCACCCAAGGAACCGGAACCGCGCCCTCGTCGCCACGCGCCTCTCGCGTGCCCTCGCCGCGCTCGCGCTCTGTAACCTGGTCGCGTCCGCCGCGGCCTGCGGTGACGACGGCGGCGGCAGCGGCACGGACACGGCGACCGCCGCCGACACGGTCGACGCCACCACGGGCGACACGGGCGGCGGCGACGACACGCTCGCCGCCGATTCGACGCCCGACGACACCGGCGCCGCCGACGCGAGCGACGGCGCCGACACCGGCCCGTCCTGCCCGGACCCGGCGACCGTCGACCTCACGGTCACGCCGACCACCGCGGGCGACCCGGACGTGCTCGTCGGCACGTTCGCCGTGCGCCTCGTGACGCCGACCGACGGTGTCGCCGGGTCGACGGCGATCCTCGGCAAGGTCTACGACGGCCCGACGCCCTCGCCGGTGGGCTACGAGGCGACCGACAGCGAGGGGGACTGCCAGCTCCTCGTACCGGTGGTGCCGTTCTGCGCGACCGCGTGCGCGGGCGGCGCCATCTGCGTCGCGGACGACACCTGCCAGGCGTACCCGACCTCGCAGGACCTCGGCGCCGTCACGGTCGTCGGGGTCGAGAACGCCGCCGGCTGCGACGTGTTCTCGATGAGCCCCATCAACAAGACCTACCAGCCCACGGGCGGCACGCTCCCCTACCCGGCCTTCGTCGAGGGGGACACGCTCGGGATCGTCACCGCGGGCGGCGCGTACGACGCGTTCGCGATCACCGCGAAGGGCGTCGCCGACCTCGTCATCACGAGCACGGACCTCGTCGTCGAGCGCGACGCCGACATCGCGCTCACCTGGGAGGCCGGCGGCGAGCCGAGCGCCGTCATCGACGTGCGCCTCGACATCTCGCACCACGGCGGCACGAAGGGGGTGCTCACCTGCACCACCGACGACGACGGCGCGCTCACGATCCCGAAGGCGCTCGTGACGAAGCTCGTCGACCTCGGCTACGCCGGGCTCCCGACCATCGTCGTGACGCGCCACACGACCGGCTCGGCGGTGATCGCGCCGGGACGCGTCGACCTCGACGTCTCCGCGCAGGTCGAGCAGGCGGTCTCCATCCCTGGGCTCGTCTCTTGCACCGACACCGCCCAGTGTCCGGACGGGGAGACCTGTCAGGACGACCTCACCTGTCAGTGACCACCCGCGCTCCCGCGCCGCTCGCGCCGCGCGCGGCGCGCTCTCCCCACCGCTCCGACGAGGAGATCCGCTCGTGACCCGATTCCGTCTCGTCTTCGCCTCGGCCGCGCTCCTCGCCGCCGTCGGCCTCTTCGCCTGCGACTCGCCCAGCTCGAGCGGCGGCATCAGCACGGGAGACACCCAGAGCGGCGTGGACATCGTCGGCAGCGACGCCCTCGCGGACGACACCGGCGCGACGACCGCGGACGACGCGACCTCGACTGTCCAGGACACCGGGACCGGGACCGACGACACCGCCGTCGCCCAGGACACCGCCGTCGCCGACGACACCGCCGTCGCCCAGGACACCGCCGTCGCCGACGACACCGCCGTCGCCCAGGACACCGCAGTCGCCCAGGACACGGCGGTCGACCCGACGACCCTCGACCACTTCAGCTTCTTCGTGACGAGCCTCGAGGGGCTGCAGGCGCTCTCGGGCAGCCAGAGCGGCTTCGGCGGCGACCTCCGCTACGGCGAGGAGGGCGCGGGCGCCGGCCTCCGCGGGGCGGACAAGATCTGCGCCGAGCTCGCCGAGATGAGCATGCCGGGCGCCGGCGCCAAGGGCTGGCACGCCTTCCTCTCGGCCTACGAGACGAGCGGCGGCCAGGTCGTGACCAACGTCGACGCCATCGACCGTGTCGGCGACGGCCCCTGGTACGATCGCCTCGGGCGCCTCGTCGCCTCGACGAAGGCGAACCTCATCGCGACGCGCCCCGTCGACGCCGACAGCGCCATCATCAACGACCTCCCGAACGAGTGGGGGGTGCCGAACCACCGCCCCGACCCGACGCAGGGCCAGGTCGACAACCACGACACGCTGACCGGCTCCAACTCGAACGGGCGCCTCTACAGCACGACCGCGACCTGCAACGGCTGGACGAGCGTCTCCACGAGCTCCGGGAAGCCGCGCGTCGGCCACAGCTGGCCGCGCTCCGGCGGCCCCGGTGGCGGCGGCGGCGGCGGTGGCGACATGAACCCGGCGCACTGGATCTCGTCGCTCAACGAGTCGGGGTGCAAGGCCGGGATCAACCTCATCGAGACCGGCCCGCCCGGGAACGACGGCACCGTCGGCTCCGGCGGCGGTTACGGCGGCTGGTACTGCTTCGCGGACATCCCCTGACGACCCGCGCGAACGACGCGAGAGGCACCACGATGCGACCTACCGCTCTCCTGACCGCGACGCTCACCGCCGCGGCGCTCCTCGGGTCCGCCTGCGGCGACGACGGCGCGAGCCCCGCCAACGACACCGCGACCACGGCGGACACGACCGCCGACGCGGTCGGCGGCGACGCGACGACGACCGCCGACGACGACACCGCCGAGGCGTCTCCGGACGGAGACACCGGCGTCGCCCCCGATGACACCGGCGTCACCGCGGGCGACACCGACGGCCCGCCGACCACGTGCCTCCTCGAGGACGGCGCCGACGCCCCGAACTACCTGCTCGGGCTCGGCTGCGAGGGGGACTTCGACGCGCTCGCGTCCGAGCCGCTCGACACGAGCATCCCGGGGGCGCGCTCGGTCAAGGTCGTGCTCGACCAGCTCGGCGGCGACACGCTCTACTTCCAGAACAGCGTGAAGTACCAGATCCACCACGCCTTCGCGTCCGCCAACCTCTCGGGCGGCGCGCTCCCCGTCGTGCCGGCGCTCTCCGAGTTCAACACGACCGAGTACTTCTCGCCCGACCGCCGCTTCCTCCTCGGCGCGGTCACCTACTACGAGGGCCCGGGCGTCTGGGCGCTCGAGATCGCGCCCTACGACACGGCGTCGCCGGCGATGATCCAGAAGCTCTACGACGCCGTCCGCGCGCGCGCCTGGTTCGGCCACGACCTCGCCTTCCACCCGACCTCGACCGCCGTCGCCGCGACCGCCGCGGGCCTCCCGGGCGACGTCGCCGTCGTCACGACCGACACCATCTACGCGGGCATCGACTACCAGCCGCTGAACCTCGCCGTCGCGTTCGGGCGCCTCCACGTGATGACCGCCGAGGAGCTCGCGACGACCTACGTCCCCTACCGCGACATCGTCGTGCTCGACCACGTGCCGAACGACATCTCCGTCGTCGCCGGCATCATCACCGAGGAGTTCCAGACGCCGCTCTCGCACATCAACGTGCTCTCGCAGAACCGGCGCACCCCGAACATGGGGCTCAAGGGCGCCACGACGAACGCGGAGCTGCTCGCGCTCGACGGCGAGTGGGTGCGGCTCGAGGTCGGCGCGCTCGCGTGGAGTGTCCGCGCAGCGACGCTCGAGGAGGCGGACGCCTGGTGGGAGGAGCACCGCCCGACGCCGGTCGTGCTGCCGGCCGCGAACGTCGCGGTCACGGACTTCGTGGACATCGAGGACGTGACGCCCGAGCCGGCGGCCGGCGAGTCGCTGCGCGACGCGCTCGCGACGGCGGTGCTCGCGTTCGGCGGGAAGGCCGCGCACTACTCGGTGCTCGCGCGCACGGCGAACGTGCCGCACCGCCCGGCGTTCGCGATCCCCGCGTTCTACTACGTGCAGTTCTTCGAGGAGAACGGGCTCTACGACGAGCTCGACGCCATGCAGGCCGACGAGGCGTTCCGCGACGACCCCGCCGTGCGCGACCAGATGCTCGCGTCGTTCCGCGCGCACATCGCGACGGGCACGGTGAACGCCGACTTCCAGCGCAAGCTCAAGCTCAAGCTCGCGCTCGAGTACCCGGGCGAGGACATGCGGTACCGGAGCAGCACGAACAGCGAGGACCTCGACGGCTTCCCGTGCGCCGGCTGCTACGAGTCGCACACGGGCGACGCCGACGACTGGGAGGACACGCTCGACGCCATCCGCGACACCTGGGCGAGCGGCTTCTCGTTCCGCACGTTCGAGGAGCGCGCCTACTACGGCGTCGACCACGACTCGGTCGTGATGCCGCTGCTCGTGCACCACAACTTCCCGGACGAGACCGCGAACGGCGTCGCGCTCACGGCGAACCCGTTCGACTCGACGGGGCTCCAGCCGGGCTTCTACATCAACGTGCAGTACGGCGGGGACGTCGAGGTCGTGCACCCGCCCGCCGGGACGACGAGCGACGAGATCATCTACCAGTTCGATGAGCCGGGGCAGCCCGTGAACTACATCTCCCACTCGAACCTCGTCGGCGAGGGGGAGACGGTGCTCACGACGACGCAGCTGCACGAGCTCGGCGTCGCGCTCGAGGCGATTCACAAGCGCTTCTCCCCGGCGTACGGTCCGCTCGCCGGGAACACCGGCTGGTACGCGATGGACGTCGAGTTCAAGTTCGAGAGCCCGGCCGAAGGCGAGCCGGCGACGCTCTTCATCAAGCAGGCGCGCCCGAACCCGGGCCGGGGGGAGTAGCAACGTGAACATCATTCACAAGAAGCTCTGGGTGGCGCTCGGGGCGGCGGCGGCGCTGACGCTCGCGGGCGGCTGCGGCGACGACGGCGGCACGACGACGGGCGACACGACCACGGTCGACACGGCGGACACGTCCGGCGGCGACACGGTCGTGGCCGACACCGTGGAGACCGACACGGTCGAGACCGACACGGTCGAGACGGACACGAACGTCGCGGACACGACGGACACCGTGGAGACGGACACGAACGTCGCGGACACCGCGGACACGAGCGTCGAGGACACGGCGGACACGGTCGAGGCCGACACCGCCGACACCGTCGAGGCCGACACGGCCGACGTGATCGACACGGACACGCTCGACCCGATCCCGGCCGTCGTCGTGAACGAGGTCGCGGCGGCGGGCGACCCCGACGACTGGATCGAGCTCTACAACGGCGAGGCGACCGCCGTGGACCTCGCCGGATGGCGCGTCCGCGACGACGACGAGGCGCACGGCTACGTCTTCCCGGCCGGGACGACCATCGAGGCCGGCGGCTACCTGGTCGTCGAGCGCGGCGACGCGGGCTTCGACTTCGGCCTGGGCGGCGCGGACGCGGTCATCCTCTACGACGCCTTCGACCGCCTGGCGGACTCGACCGTCTGGCTCGACGGCGAGTCGCCCGAGGGCGGCAGCTGGGGGCGCTACCCGAACGGGACGGGCGACTTCTCGACCCGCTGGATCGCGAGCAAGGGCGCCGAGAACGCCGAGAACCCGGCGGTCTTCTGCGGCGATGGCGCCATCGGCGGCGACGAGATCTGCGACGGCGCGAACTTCGGCGATCTCGGGTGCGAGCGCTGGGGCTGGGGCGGCGGCGACCTCACCTGCGAGGACGCGTGCCACACGATCACGCAGAGCGCGTGCACGGCGCACGCGGCGGCGCTCGTCGTGAACGAGGTGACGAGCGCCGGCGACGACATGATCGAGCTCTACAACGGCACGGGCGCGGCGATCGATCTCGCCGGCTACCAGCTCGTCGACGACGGCGACAACAGCTACACGATCCCGGCGGGGACGACCATCGCGGCGGGCGCCTACAAGGTGTTCGTGAAGGGCGCCGACCACGACTTCGGCCTCGGCGGCGACGACGCCGTGACCCTCTTCGACGCGGGCGGCGCGATCGTCGACATCGCCGACTGGGAGAGCGGCGAGGCGGTGGTGAGCTACTGCCGGATCCCGAACGGCGTCGGCGGGTTCCAGGCGTGCGCGACCCAGACGTTCGCCGAGACGAACGACACCGAGTGACGGTCGTGATGGCGCGACGGGGGCGAGGGGCGTAGCGTGCCGACCATGAGAACGGACCGCTCCCTGCTCGCTCCTCTCGCGCTCGTCCTGCTCGGCGGCTGCTCCGGGGAGAAGCCGGCGCAGCCTGCCGCGGCGCCGACCGCGCCCGCGCCGTCGTCGCCGGAGGGGCCCGCGGCGAGCGAGCCCGCGTCGACCTCGGAGTCGACGCGCCCGGCGAAGAAGGCGCACGTGCCGCCCGCGAAGGCCGCCGCCGCCACGCCGAGCCTCACGGTCACGCTCCTCGAGCCGGGCGCCGAGCCGCGCGCCGCGCTGCGCCTGCACCCGACGGCCGGGGCCGCGGAGCGCCTCGCCGTGACGCTCCACGTCGAGGACACGCTGACGTTCTCGGGGCACGTGATCCCGCGGCCGCCGCTCGACGACCTCGAGCTCGCGCTGACGGCGCTGCCGAAGGCCGTCGAGGCCGATGGGGCCGTCGCCTTCGAGCTCTCGGTGGTCGACGCGCGCGCGGACGCGCCGCCGGCGAAGGACCGGGTGCGCACGAAGGTCGACGAGATCCTCGCCCGCCTGGCCGTGACGCGCGGCGCCGCGAAGGTGAGCGCCACGGGGCGCCCCCTCGAGGGCGGCCTCGACGCCGTCGCCCCCACGAAGGACGCGACCGGGCGCGTCGCCGGGAGCTACCTCCGCGCGCTCCAGAACCTCGCGGTGGCCCTCCCGGACGAGGCCGTCGGCGCAGGCGCCCGCTGGCGCGTCGAGCGCGCCCTGCCGAACGTGATCCCGGGCCTCGTGACCACGGCCACCTACACGCTCGAGAAGCGCGAGGGCGACGTGCTCACGCTCGCGATGACGGTCGCCGCCACGGTCCCGCCGGGCGCCATCGACTTCCCGGGCGCGCCCGCGGGCGCGACGCTCGAGAAGTACGACGCGGAGGGCAGCGGCGCCCTCACGCTCGACCTGGGCCACCTCCTCCCGACGCAGGCCAGCGCGAGCTACACGAGCGACACGCTCCTCATACTCCCGGCGAAGGGCGACCGCGTCAGCAAGGTGGCGCTGAAGGCGTCCATGACGCTCTCGTCGGCCCCCGCCGAGCCGCAGGAATGAACCGCTTCACCAGCCGAGGCCGAGCCACGCGGTGAGCGGGCGCGCGTCGACCCCGCCGACGCGCCACTCGACCCCGACGGTCAGGAGGAGCCCTGCCCGGGCGTCGAGGACCCAGGCGGCGCCGAGGTCCGCGGCCGCCGCGAGCCCGGGGCCCGCGAGCTCGAGGTACGGCTCGAGGCGCGCGGTCGCGGCGAGGCGGTGGCCGGCGGACGAGATGGGCAAGCCGACCTCGATCCAGGGGCCGGCGCCCGCGTGGAGCTCGCGCCCGTCGACCGCCCACGCGGCGAGGCGGGCCGAGACGCCGAGGACGAGGTGCGCGCCGAAGTCCTCGCTCGCCGCGACCGTCAGCGCCGGGCCACCGGAGAGGACCAGCCCGAGGTCGACGTCGCGGCTCGGGAGCGACTCGAGGCGCGCCTCGCCGGCCCACCCGAGGCGGGAGACGAGCCAGCCGCGGTCGGTGCGGAGGCTCGCGCCGTAGGTCGCCACGCCGAGGACGACGATCCGCTGCGCGACGAGCTCGGGCGCGTCGCCGTCCCAGGCCCACGCGAGCTCCGTCTCGCTCGCGAGCAGGGTCGTGCGACCGCGGCGCCGGAGCTGGGCCGAGCGGAGCTCCCCGGGGCGCTCGTCGACGAGGGCGAGGCCGATCCGCGCTCGCGGGCTGCCGGTCGCGTCGACGCCGGCGGCCAGGGCGACGTGCCGCGACCCGCTCGGACCGATGGCGCCGCGGTCGAGGTCGGGATCGCCGGCCGCGCCGGCGCGCACCGGCAGGCGCGCGCGCAGAGCGAGCGCGGCGTCGAGGGCCGAGCCCTCGGGAGCCATCGCGCGGAACCCGGCGGCGGCGTCGAGCGCCGCGCTCTCGACGTCGATCCAGGCGTCGACGTAGCGCGCCGCGAGGGCGCGAACCTCGGCGGCGCCGATGTCGGCGGCCCATCGCTCCGCCGCGACGAGGGCGCGCGCGCGCTCCTCCGCGCCCTCCCAGCGCGCCGCGTGGAGCGCGGCGAACCGCGGGTCCGCCGCGACGAGGACGTCGCCCTCATCCTCGCGGGACCGCTCGGCGCGGACGCCGCGCGCGGCGCGGGCGAGGGTCACCCCGACGCGCTCGGCGCGGCCCGCGGCGACGAGCGCGCTCGCGACCTCGTGGGGGTGCGGGAGCGTCCCCGGGGGCGCGGGGAGGTCCGGGAGGGCCGCGCGCAGCGCGCGCCAGAGGAGCGACGCGCAGTTGTCGGAGAGGAAGCGGTAGGGGACGCGCGAGCCGCCGCGGATCTGCGCGTGGACGGTCGCGAGGAGGTCGCGGCGCTCTTCCGCCGTGAGGCGGAGCGCGTAGGCGACGACGTCGCGCCCCTCGCTGACGTTGTAACGCCAGGCGACGTCGCCATAGGGCTCGACCCGGACGCGCGCGTCGTAGCCGCCCGTGAGGCCGTCCCAGACGTAGCCCGGATCGTCGACGTCCGCCTCGGCGACCCAGCTCACGACCGGCTCGAAGCTCGGGCCGACGGCGACGCGGTCGCGGCGCTGGCGGACGCGCAGCAGCACGTGGCCGACCGTGGCGCCCGGGTCCTCCCAGCGCGGGGTGACGTACAGGAGCTCGATGCCCGCGACGTCGTCGAGGCGCGCCCAGCGCTCGAAGCGGGCGCAGCGCCCGGCCTCGAGCCACGTCGGCGACGCGATGAGGCCGCGCCGCGCGAGGTACCGCGCCCGCATGGGGAAGGCGCAGGCGAGGCGCGGGTCGCGCGCGAGCGCGGCGACGCTGCGGGCGAAGTCCGCCGCCGGGTCGGCGCGCCCCTCGGGGGTCGGGTAGCGTCCGAGCCCGACGTCGGGCGCCGGGCCGGCGTTCCCGGCGAGGTCGTCCGGACCCCAGCCCATGATGGCGCGCCACGCGGGCGAGCGCGAGTGGCGGCCGCCCGCGTCGGCGCGGCGCGCGAGGACCTCGAGCCAGGCGACGCGCGCGGCCACGTCGGTCCCCGCGCAGCGCCGGTCGCGGCTCGAGGACGTCGCGGAGCGCCGGCGGGAGCGCGCGGACGAGGGGTCGTCGGCCGCTGACGCGGGCGGGCCGGCGAGCGCGAGGAGCGCGAGCTGCGCGACGGCGGTGAGCGCGCCGCGCGACGTCACGGGCGGGCGGGCGCGGCGCGCGCCGCGGCGGCGACGACCAGGGGCGCGCGAGGACGGGGTCACGGTGAAGGGCGGCGGCCACGCGCAGCGCGAAGCGGCCGCCGGCGTCGGCGTCGAAGACCTCGGCGCCCAGCGCGTCTCGGGCGACGAGCGCGCCTCGGCTGGCGCGGAGCGCGGCACCGACCCGGGCGGCGGCCGCCGGCGGGGCGCCGAGCGCGGCCGTGAGGTCGTCGATCCACGGCCCGTACCCGCGCGCGATGTCGATGGCGACGTCCCGACGACGCGGCTCGAGCGCGCTCACGTCGCCGTCGCCGACGGTGATGACCCACAAGGCGCCGACGCCGAGCATCGCCGCGCCCGCGAGGGTGTAGCCGAAGCCGAGGAGCGAGTCGTCGCTGACCTCGGAGAGCCCCTCGGACCAGAACCCGACCGCGCCGCTCGTCGACACGATCCCCGGCACCGTCTCGAACTTCAGCCCGCAGCCGCCGACGCCGGCCCCGACGGCGAGGACGGCGCACGCCGCCGCGAAGGCGACGGCCCGCCTCACGGCCGCACCGCGTCGGCGTCGTCGGCCATCGCGCCGGGGGAGAGGTAGCCCGCGAGGACGGGATCGGCGGCGAGCGCGCGCCCGACCGCGCCGAAGAACGCCGGGGCGCGCCCGTCGGCGCCAGCGCCCGACGCCCGGCCCAGCGCCTCCTCGAGCGCCGACCGCGCCCCGCGGAGCGCGCGCCGACGCGCGGCGTGAGCGCCGCCGGCACGTGGAGCGCGGCGGCGACGTCGTCTACGAAGGCACCCTCACCGCGGGCGAGGGCGAGCTGCACCTCGCGGCCGTGGCGATCGAGGTAGCCGTCCGCGGACGCGAGGGCGATGACGCTCTGCGTGGCGAGCCCGACCGCGGTGATCCCGAGCAGCACCATGCTCGCGATGAACCAGCCGTTGTCGGTCTTGCCGTCGGTCGTCCCGTCCGTGAACGTGCCGTCCGTCGACTCGCCGAACGACCCGGTGACGGTCGTCTGGAGGCCGACGCCTGCGCAGCCGGACGCGAGGACCGCGGCGGCGAGCGCACCGACGAGACATGGGCGTGGGCGGGCTGCGCCGGCCGTCATCGGGACTCCATGATGTGTTGGAACGATCGCGAGATTATCCGATGGCGCGCCGCCGCTCAAGCCGCATCACCCCGGGCGCGGCAGCTGTCGCCGGCCGCCGCGCGATGCGCTAACGTCGTCCCATGCCGAAAGCTCGCCTCGTCGTCGCCTCCCTGGCGCTCCTCGCGCTCGCCGCGCCCACCCCGGCCCGCGCCGAGCAGGTCCCGCTCCCCGGCCTCCGCGTCGTGGGGGGCCCCGTCTGGCACGCGAGCCCGGAGCGCGACGTCATCGGCGCGCTCGACATCCTCCCGGTCATCACCGTCTACGACCTCGGCGACAGCGGCTTCGCCTGGGGCTTCCTCCTCGGCTACGGCTACGAGAGCGACCGCACCCACCTCTTCGAGGCCGGCGGCGAGATCGGCTACTCGGCGGGGTCCATCCAGACCTCGATGCTCGGCTTCCGCGGCGTCGTCGGCTCCTCGTCCGGCAACTTCGGCATCGGCTTCCGCGCGACGGCCGGCGCCGAGTTCCTGCTCGGCCTCTTCCGCGTGGAGTTCGCCTTCCAGCTCGTCCACACCGACGGCCACGACGAGAAGGACGTCCGCCTCACCGCGGGCGTCGACGTCCTCCGCCTCCCGTTCCTCGCGTTCGCCTTCGCCGGCCACGACTGATGACGGCGCTCCTCCCGCGGCTCGCCGCCGCCCTCCTCGTCGCCGCCTTCGCGGCGCCCTCCCCGGCCCGCGCGGACGCGTTCCCCGGGCTCCGCGTCTCCGGCGGCGCCGTCTGGCACGTCGACCCCGACCGCGCTCCGTACGGCGCGCTCGACGTCCTCGCGATGGCGCAGCTCTACGGCCTCGACGGCGACGAGCTCTTCGTCAACACCCTCCTCGGCTACGGCTACGAGGGCGACGCGACGCACCTCGTGCAGCTCGGCGCCGAGGTCGGCCTCGCCCCGAGCGTGCACTTCCAGGCGGAGCTCGGCGCGCGCGGGGTCCTCGGCTCGTCACGCGGCGAGCTCGGCGGCGGCGTGCGGCTCACCGCGGGCGCCGACTTCGTGCTCGGGATCTTCCACGTCGAGGCCGCCTATCAGGCCCTCGCGACGCGCGGCGACGTCGAGCACGACCTCCGCGTCATGGCGGGCGTCGACTTCTTCCGCTTCCTGCTCGTGCCCATCATGCTGATGGGCATGCACTGAGGGCGCGCCCGCGCGCTACGGGATCGCGTGCACCCAGCCGCGCGTGTCGGCGACGCGCCCGCGCTGGATCGCCACGACCTCGTCGTGGAGCGCCACCGACAGCTCGCCGGGCTTCCCGTCGGCCACCGTGAGGTCGCCGTCCTCGAAGCCGAGGACGCCGACGGGCGACACGACCGCCGCCGTGCCCGTCCCGAAGACCTCGCGCAGCGTCCCCGCGTCGGCCGCCTGCCGCAGCTCGTCGATGGTGATGGCGCGCTCGCTCACGCGCACGCCGCGCTCGCGGAGGAGCGTCAGCACGCTGTCGCGCGTGACGCCCGGGAGGATGTTCCCGTCGAGCGGGGGCGTGACGACCTCGTCGCCGATGCGCACGAAGAGGTTCATCGTGCCGACCTCCTCGAGGAAGCGGTGCTCCTTGGCGTCGGTCCAGAGGACCTGCGCGTAGCCGCGCTTCTTGGCGCGCTCGGCCGCGTAGAGGCTCGCCGCGTAGTTGCCGCCGGTCTTGGCGGCGCCCATGCCGCCGACCGCGACGCGGCACATCTCGCGCTCGACCCAGATCTTCACCGGCGCGAAGCCCTCGGCGTAGTACGCGTCGACCGGGCCGACGATGACGAAGAACGTGTAGCTCTGCGCGGGCCGCACCCCGAGGAAGCCCTCGGTCGCGACCATCGTGGGGCGGATGTACATCGACGCGCCCGGCGCCGTCGGCACCCACGCCTCCTCGACGCGCACGAGCTTGTCGACCGCGCGCAGGAAGAGCTCCTCGGGGACGGCCGGCATACAGAGGCGCTCGGCGCTGCGCACGAAGCGCGCGGCGTGCATCTCGGGCCGGAACGTGAAGAGCGCGCCGTCGTCGCCCTTGAAAGCCTTGAGCCCCTCGAAGATGGACTGCGCGTAGTGGAGCACCGACGCCGCCGGCGACATGTGCAGCTCGCGCCACGGCACGACGCGCGCGTCGCGCCAGCCGGGGCCGCCCTCGCCGCCGTACTCGGCCACGAAGACGTGGTCGGTGAACACCTTCCCGAAGCCGAGCTTGCCGCTCGGGCACGCGTGGCGCTCGTCCGCTAGGCGCACCTCGATGGGCATGTCGGACGGGGTCTGGGCGGCGTTCTCGGTCATCGGGCGTCTCCTCGCGCGCGCTGTGCGTGCTCGTCCCGGTCTTCATGGATCGGGCGCGCCGTTTGGTCAATCCGCGCGCGCGTAACCGCGCCGCGACGGTGGGCGTCTCCGCGCGGAGACACCGCGGCGACCCGGAGCGTCACCTCCCGTTGACACCCGGGGCTGGCCGCCCTCGCGCGCCGGCCTCGGGAGCGGTCGCGCGCCGCTGGCACGCGCCGTGCGATGACCGCGCCCCGACACCCGGCCCACCACCGGCCCAACACGGAGACACCACCATGCGCATCTCGTCCTCCCGCCTCGCCGCCACGCTCGGCCTCGCCCTGACCCTGACGCTCACCACCGCCGCTGGCTGCAACGAGGCCACGACCGACGACTCCGAGGACGCGGTCGCCGTGTCGAGCGCGGCGCTCGAGTCCGAGGGCGACGGGCAGGCGCTCGGCACGCTCGTCTTCTCGACCGACGTCGTGGCGCAGCTCCCGGCGACCGCGCAGGAGCGCGTCGCGGCGGCGAAGGCGTGGATCGAGGCGCGCCTCACGTGCGCCGAGGTGACCGCGTCGGGCGGGATCCTCGACCTCACGTTCAGCCGCGACTGCGCGTGGGCGGGGCGCCGCTGGACGGGCGCGATCCACGTCGAGTACGGCGCGGACGGCTCGAGCGCGAGCCTGTCGATGAGCGGCCTCGCGGTCGACGGGGCGACGATGACCGGGACGCTCGAGATCGACCGCGTCGCCGACAAGCACCTCATGATCGCGGCCGACTGGCAGACGACGCGCGCGAGCGGGCGGCAGGTGAACGGCTCGTGGGACGCCGAGTACACCTGGGACGACACCGCGTACACCATCGTCTCCGCGGTGCACGAGGTCGACGTGGACGGCCGCACCGCGACCCTCACGAAGAGCGGCGTCCACTGGGTTCGCACGGCCTACGCCCCCGACAGCGGCACGGTCACGTTCTCGGGCTTCCGCGGCAACACGTGGACCATGACCTACGCGACGAACGCCGACGGCGACACGGTCGTCACCATCACGGGCCCGCGAGGCAACGTGCGCGTCTACGTCGTCGACGGGTCGGGCGCCGTCCGCCGGCAGGCCGCCGCGAGCTGATGACGGCGCCGCGTCACATCTGCCAGACGACCGCGCTGCCGTCGGCCTCGTGGAGCCCGGCGAGGCCGGGGTAGTCCTGCGGGAGCGCGATGTGGAGGGTGCCGTTCTCCATGGAGAGGCCGCCGTCGCCGTCGTCGGTCGGGTGCAGCACGACGCTGGTCCCCGGGGCGCCGGTCGGGTCCGCGATGTGCAGCGGGCGGCCGAAGGGGAGGCGCGCGAGGATCAAGCGCAGCACGCGCTCCGCGGAGCCCTCGGGGAAGCGGAGCGAGACGCCCTCGGCGTCCTCCTCGAAGCGGAGGCCGGGGACCGCGAACCCGCCGATGGTCGAGCCCTCGCGCTCGGAGCCGGCGCGCATGTGCGCGACGAGCTCCGGATCGGCGGCCATGCAGGCGCGCCCGAGGCCGGTCGTGAGCGTCGGGTCGAAGGCGAGCGCCTTCTCGACGAAGCCGGCGGCCCGCCACGGCTCGATGAGCTCGAGCTCGCCGTCGGTCAGGCCGTAGACGCGGTGGATCCGGATCGGGCCGCGCGCGGTCTCGACCTCCGGGAGATCGGGGTCGGCGACGACGGTCAGCTGGCGCAGGTGCGTGTCGGGGGCGGCGGCCTTCTCGGCCGGCGCGAGCGCCCAGCGCGTGATGGGCTGCCCCGCCGGGAAGACGTCGCCGACGTTCAGCTGCGCGCCGGTCATCATGACGTAGCGCGCGAGGCCGCGCAGGAGGAGCGCCGGCCAGAGCGGCATCGCCGCCACGTCCGCGGCCGGGACGCGGATCGACAGCTCGTAGCCGATGCCCTCCTGCGAGGCGGCGGCGTCGACGAGGTGCGAGAGGCCGTAGGTGATGAAGACCACGCTCGGGACGGGGCCCGGGAGGGCGATGGAGCCGACGCTCCAGGCGGCCGGCCCGCCCGAGGCGAAGGCGCGGATCCGCCCCGGGTCGATGGCGTGCATGACCTCGGCGCCCGGGGAGAGCGCCTTCAGGGCGGCGTCGAGCGCGGCGACGGCGTCGTCCTGGATGTCGCGCATCGCGGTGTCCGGGCCGAGCGTGAACGTCTGGGTCATGGTGACCACGCGGTCGTCGCCCGCCGCGCCAGCCGAGGGGTCCTTCTTGTTGCCGAACAGCCGATCCCAGAACCCCACGGGCCCTCCTCGCGTGACGATGTGCGGGTGATCGGGGCCGCGCGCCCCGGTAGCGCGGGCGAACCTACCACTCGTTCTCCCACTCGGTGCCGCGGATGTTCGCGGCGCTGATGATCTTGGTCTTGAACGCCCAGACCTTCACGGCGTGCTCGTGCGAGGTCGGGAAGTACCAGTCGCCGTTGGCGTCGTGCGGGGCGCCGAGCGCCTCGATGACCTTCTTCCGCGCGGCGTCGTTGGGGCCGTAGTCGACGATCACCTCGTAGAGCGGATGGCCGGGGACGTCCACGTCGAAGTACCAGGTCGCCTCGACCACGCCCGGGACGGGGTCCTTCTCGACGACCTCGATGCGGAAGGTCCAGATCTCGCCGGGCCCGGGCACCTTCACGCCGGGGCGCGTCTTCTGCCACTGCTCGAGCGGCATCCCCATCGCCGCGTTCGGGAACGCCTCGGCGAAGTGGTCCTCGGTCGCCCAGATGGCGGGCTCGGCGGGCTTCGTGGGCTCCGTGGGCTCCGTGGGACCCGCGCTCGCGCAGGCGCCGGCGAGCGCGGACAGGGTGACGAGGCAGAGCAGGGCGGTGAAGACGGGACGTCGCATGGGCGCTCCTCTCGGTGGCTCGGG
The DNA here is from genome assembly GCA_020632715.1 of Deltaproteobacteria bacterium. Classification (GTDB taxonomy): domain Bacteria; phylum Myxococcota_A; class UBA9042; order PHBI01; family PHBI01; genus JACKFA01. Next base: position 709,281 of record JACKFA010000004.1, on the reverse strand, counting down.
TGGGTGTCGAGCCCAGGGAGACGACTCCCCGTGCCCGAATTGAACGGATTTTCGATGAGCCGCCATCATGGCCCGGATCGCCCGTGGAGTGCTACAGTCCGGGGATGCTTCGTCACATCCCGTTCCTCGCGTGCGCAGCGCTCGCGGTCGGCTGCGACCAGCGCGAGACGCTCCCCGAGGGCGCCTCCTGCTTCAAGGGCAACGTCATCGGCAGCGGCGGCGCGCCTGCGGGCGCGGCGGGCTTCAAGGACTGCGGCCCCGGCATGTACTGCCGCTGGGAGGACACGACCTGCTACCGCTGGCGCACCGAGGGCGAGGCGTGCGGCGGCCTCGCCCAGTGCAAGGCGCCGCTCGCCTGTGTCGTCGACGAGCCCGGAGACTGCGCGGGCCGCGACGGCGACGACTGCAGCGCGAGCTGCCGGCCGCCCATCGCGCCCGGCCCGCCCTGCGCGAGCCACGCCGACTGCGCCGAGGGCGCCTGCGCGTTCGACGCGGCCGGCGCCGGGCGCTGCTACGTCGGCGACCGCTACGGCTCACCCTGCAACGTCGCCCCCTTCGCGGGCCTCGCGCCCGACGCCTCCCCGGCCGAGCTCGCCGCTCAGTGCGAGCCCGGGCTCCTCTGCGGCACGCTCGACGACGAGCCCGCCGGCGCCGGCTGCGACCCGGACGCCCCGCCGCCAGGCGGCTGCCGCCGGGTCGGGGTGTGCCAGTACACCTGGCAGCTCAGCGGCGCGTGCTGGTCGCAGGCCGCCTGCGACCGCGGTGAGGTCTGCAGGACGCCCGAGGATCCGCCCCTCCGCTACGACGCCGACACCGACACCTACGCCGCGCTCCCCCTCCCGGAGAGCGATGGCGGTGCCTGCGTCCCCGAGGCGTTGCCGGCCCGCGGCGAGCCGTGCATCGGGCTCTGCCGCCCGGGTCTCCTCTGCATGCTCATCCCGGACGACATCCGCCGCGGCGTCTGCACGGCGCCGGGGAGCCTGCGCCTCGGCGAGCGGTGCTACACCGCGCTCTGGGGGCCGGAGGAGAACCCCCACGTGACCCCGACCGAGGTGAGGTTCTGCGCCGCGGGGACCACGTGCGACTACGGGCCGGACAACAGCGAGGCGTCGGTCGCCTGCCGGCTCCCGGAGTGATCCCGACGCGGGCCGCCCGCGACCGCGGCGGCGCCGGGGCCCCCGTAAATTGACACGGCACCGGCCGGCTCTTTAACTCCCGCGAGGGGGCGACGAACCCGCACGACCCCCGAGGGAGCACAGTCATGAGCCGGATCTCCGGCGGCGTCCGCGCCGCCCTCGCCGTCTTCGCCGCGGTCCTCGCGCTCGGCGCCTGCGGCGCGGACAACACGACGCAGGACCAGGACGGCACCGCCACGGGCGACGCCACCGGCGACGGGAGCGGCGGCCCCGACGTCCAGCTCCCCTGCGCGACCGCGTGCGAGCACGGCGGCTTCTGCCTCGACGGCGTGTGCGACTGCACGGGCACCGGCTACCGCGGCGCCTCCTGCGCGGAGCCCGTCTGCACGGACCCGTGCCTGAACGGCGGCACCTGCACCGCGCCCGACACGTGCAGCTGCGCGGCCAACTACTCCGGCGACGCCTGCGAGACGCCGTCCTGCGGCGCCCCCTGCGAGCACGGCGGCACCTGCGTCGCGGTCGGCGTGTGCGCGTGCGAGGGCACCGGCTACACCGGCACGCACTGCGAGACGCCCGTCTGCACGACGCCGTGCCAGAACGGCGGCTTCTGCGCCGGCCCCGAGACGTGCGACTGCGGCGACGACGCGGCGTACGAGGGCGCCGCGTGCACCGTGCCGATCTGCGGCGCGACCTGCAAGAACGGCGGCGCCTGCGTCGCTCCCGACACCTGCGACTGCACGGGGACCGGCTACACCGGGGACTCCTGCACGGTGCCCATCTGCCCCGGCGAGTGCCTCCACGGCGGCGTCTGCTCGGCCCCGAACACGTGCGATTGCGACGGCACCGGCTACACGGGCGACCGCTGCCAGACCCCGACCTGCGAGACCCCGTGCCAGCACGGCGGCACCTGCACGGCCGCGAACACGTGCGACTGCAGCGCCACGGGCTGGTCGGGGAGCCTCTGCCAGAACCCGGTCTGCCTGTCGACGTGCCAGAACGGCGGCGTCTGCGTCGGCCCCGAGACGTGCGACTGCGCTGGCACGGGCTACGTCGGCGACGTCTGCGAGCGCCCGCTGTGCGGCGTCCTCGGCGTGCCCTGCCCCGACGGCTTCACCTGCACGGGGCGCGGCACCTGCGAGCGCGGGCCGACGGGCGAGGTCTTCGTGCCCGCGGGGACCTTCTGGATGGGGTGCAACAGCGCCCTCGACGCGAGCTGCACGGGCTTCGCGACGGAGTCCCCGCAGCACGAGGTCACGCTCTCGGGCTACTTCATCGACCGCACCGAGGTCACCGCCGCCAACTACAAGCTCTGCGTGGTGGCCGGCCAGTGCACGACCCCCGTGACCGTGAACGGCGCCTACGCGACGTTCGAGCCGCTCGCGAAGCAGCAGCACCCGGTCAACTTCGTGTCGTTCGCGCAGGCGCAAGACTACTGCGCGTGGACGGGCAAGGCCGCGGGGGCGCAGCGCCTGTGCACCGAGGCCGAGTGGGAGCGCGCGGCGCGCGGCGGCTGCGAGACCATCAGCGGCGAGTGCCGGACGGGCGAGCGGCGCTTCCCGTGGGGGGCGACCGCGCCGACCTGCAGCCTCGCGAACACCTCGAACGGCGGCTACTGCTACGTCACGGACAACCAGTGGACGGCCGCGGTCGGCGCGACGCCGGCCGGCGCGTCGCCGTACGGCGCCCTCGACATGGCGGGGAACGTCTTCGAGTGGGTCGCGGACTGGTCGGGGACGTACTCGGCGGACCCGGTGACGGACCCGACGGGGCCCGCGTCCGGGCAGCACGTGGCCCGCGGCGGGGCGTTCGACCAGAGCGACGCGCGCGCGTCGCGCCGCCTCTTCGCGACGTCGTCGCAGTCGCTCCACAACATCGGGATCCGCTGCTGCCGCGACGCGGAGTAGCGGCCGCGTGAATGGCGTTCACTTCGAGCTCGCGTCACTCGTGGCGCGGCCGAGGTCGGGGTGCGCCTTGCCCCAATCGCTCATGACCGCGAGGACGGGGCCGAGGGACTCGCCGAGGACCGTAAGGCGGTAGGTGACGGCGGGTGGGGCGCCGGCGACGACCTCGCGCGCGATGACGCCGTCGGCCTCGAGCTCGCGCAGCTGGTGGGTGAAGACGCGCTGCGTGATGCCGGGGATCGCGGCCTTGAGCTGCGCCGAACGGAGCGCTCCCTCCGACAGCCGCCAGAGGATCACCGGCTTCCACTTGCCGCCGATGACGGCGAGGGTGGTCTCGACGGGGCAGATCTCCGCGGCGCTCTCTCGGTTCGGCACGACGCCTCCTCGGCCCAGGGTACAGAAAGGTGCCTACTTGTCCGCGGCCGTCGACGCCCAAATCTTTGCACGGCGCGAAGCCCGGTCGACCCCGCGCGCGCGCGCTCCCGCTCCTGGCAAGACGAGGCGACACGATGAGCAAGACCCCACCGACCCTCTTCGCCTGGCTGGGCGGCCAACCCGCGCTGGACCTGCTCATCGCGCGCTTCTACGACCGCGTCGCCGCGGACACGCTGCTGGCGCCGCTGTTCGCGGGCATGTCGGCCGACCATCGCCAGGCCGTCGCCGACTTCATCGGCGAGGTCTTCGGCGGCCCACGGCGCTACACGGACGGCGGCGCGCGCGGGCACGCCACCATGGTCGCGAAGCACCTCGGGAAGCACCTGAGCGAGCCGCAGCGGCGGCGCTGGGTGGGCCTCCTGCTCGACACGGCGGACGAGGCGGGTGTCCCCGACGACCCCGAGTTCCGCTCGGCCCTCGTCGGGTACCTCGAGTGGGGCTCCCGCCTGGCGGTCATCAACTCCCAGCTCGACGAGAGCCCGGTCGCGCCCGGCGCGCCGATGCCCACCTGGGGCTGGGGCGAGACGGGCGGGCCCTACGAGGGCTGAGCGGCCGTCACATCTCGGGCGGCGTGTCGTCGCCGTAGAGGCGCCAGACGGCCTCGACGTCCTTCCCGCGCTTGCCGGCGGCGCGCAGGAAGCGCGCGAGATCCTGCTTGTTGATGACCGCGTCGTCGCCTGGGTGCCACTCGAAGTGGAACGGGTCGTAGCTCGACCGCCAGCTCCCGCCCCAGACGAGGCCGAGCTCCTGCGCGACCGCGCCGATACGGGCCCAGATCTCGGCGTCTTCGGCGAAGTGCTTCTTGGCGTCGCCCATGCCTTTCCGGTCGACGAGGTTCAGGTCGAACGCGAGCCCGAACTGGTGCCACGTCGCCCAGCCGCCGGGGCCCTTGCGCGAGCGCTTCGTGTAGGGGGTGTAGCCGAAGATGAAGCGGACGTGGATCCCCTCGGCCTCGAGCCGCCGATAGAGCGCGAGCCCTCGCGCGCGCAGGGCCGGCGCCACGCGGGCGAGGTGCGACGCGCCGCGGACCTCGGCGCTCGCGGGCTCCTCGGCGGGTCGCTCGACGACGGGCCGCCGCGGCTCGCGCTTCGGCTCGGCCGGCGCCGGCTCGGGCCGGGCCACCTCGGCGACCGGCCGGGCGACGACGACGGCCGGCGCGGCCTCCGGCGCCACCGCCACGTACTCCACCGTGCTCCCGCCGCGCGCCCCGCCCGCCGCGCTCGCGCAGCCACCCGCGGCGGCGAGGGCCGCGGCGAGGGCGAGGAGACACAGGCGGGAGCAGGGCGTCATGGGCAGTCGTAGGTCCAGGTCGTCTGCTTCTCGACGCCCGCGGCCTCGATGACGTCGCCCGTGATGCGCTCACCGTCCCAGGTCCAGGCGCGGGCGCCGTGCGCGTCGGTCGCGGTGAGCACGTGGAGCTTGTGGTAGCGGTTCACGTCGGTCTGCCCGAGCCACGACTCGCGCGAGAAGGCGCGGCCGAAGGTGTAGCTGATGGACTCGCCGTCCGCGGTGATGGTGAGCGCGCCGTCGGCGGCGCTCCAGTCGCCGATCTCGTGCAGCGAGCCGAGGATGTCCGTCGTGTTCCAGTCGCTGTCGCCGTCGGGGTGATAGAAGCGGCTCGCCACGTCGTAGGGCGGGTGCGTGTCGCGCCGGGTGACGCTCGCGAGGCGGCCGTCCACGTCCCAGGTGTAGCTCGTGACCTGGTAGACCTCGTGGTCCTGCGGGCTCACGAGCACGTCGCGCACGAGGTTGCCGATGGCGTCGTAGGCGTAGGCGTGCCGCTCGACCCAGTCGTCGCCGATGAAGAGGTCGGTGAAGAGGTGGTTGCCGTCGGGATCCCAGCCGAACTCGCGGACGTCGCCGAACGCGAGGTCGGAGGCGTCCTCGGCGCGGCACGGGCGCCCGGCGGGCGGGCGCGAGCTCGTGAGCGCGAGGTAGGCGTCGCCGCGGCGATCCGCGTCGCACACGAGGGTGACCGGCGCCTCGAGCGTCCCGGAGCAGCCGCAGTCGTCGACGGTGACCACGACGCGGAGCGAGAGGGGCGCCACGTCGCAGTACTGCGAGAGGTCCGCGACGTGGAGGCTCTCGGCGCCGTCGAGGAGCATGCGCTGCTCGGTGCCGTCGGCGAGGACGGTGTTCGGCGTGAGGTCCACGGCGCGGAAGAGGACGGGGAGCGGGACCTCGCCGCCCGGGTGGACGAGGGTGAGCGTCGCGCGCGCGGTCGTCGTGGTGCCGAAGTCCTCGAGGGCGAGGGAGGCCGGCGTGTAGCCGACGTAGACGTCGAGGTGCAGGAAGGCCGGGTCGTCCGGGTAGGTGAGGTCGAGGCGGAGGTCGCCCGTGAGGTCGCGCACGACGACGACCGGCTCGGCGCCGTCGTAGGCCGGATCCGAGCAGCCGGGCGCCGCGAGGGCCGCGACGAGGGCCAGGGCGACGGCGAGGAGCGGGCGGGGGCGGGGCGTGTGCGGCATGGGCGGCGACCCTCGGGTGCGCGGGGACGTGGGAAGTGATACGCGCTCGCGGGATTGCGCGCAAAGTTCTTTGGCGACGCGGTCTTAACCAGGCATCGGCCGCAGCGTGCGGCCGCCGGGTGGGGCGCGGTGGGGCAGCGCGGGTGACAAACGGGTCATTATTACCCGGGTAAAAATCGTTGCCTGGGGGCCGCGGGGGCCTTACGATCCCTGCCTGACTTTGGGAGTTTTTATGGAGCCGTCCAAGACCTACGCAGCGTTCATCGGCCACGAGCTCGTCGCCTCCGGCGGGCTCCAGGGCACGCTGCTCGCCGCCAAGGAGCGCGTGGACGCCGGCGAGAGCGCGCCGATCCTCTTCTTCGACGACGCGACGGGGCGCCAGCTCGACTTCGACCTGAGCGGGACGCCGGTGGAGGTGCTCGCGCGCCTCGCCGCGCACCCCGCCGTGGCCCCCGCGGCCGCGCCCGCCCCGCAGAAGAAGGGGCCCGGGCGCCCGAAGCTCGGCGTCGTGAGCCGTGAGGTGTCGCTCCTGCCGCGGCACTGGGAGTGGCTCGGGGCGCAGCCGGGGGGGGCGTCGGCGTCGCTGCGGCGGCTCGTGGATCAAGCGCGGCGGAGCGGGACGGTCACGGAGCGGCAGCGCGCCGCGCGCGAGGCGGCGAGCCGCGTGATGTGGGCGCTGGCGGGGGATCTGCCCGGCTTCGAGGAGGCGTCGCGCGCGCTCTTCGCGAGTGACGACGGGCGCTTCGCCGCGATCATCGCGGCGTGGCCGGAGGCGCTGCGCGAGCACCTCGCGCGGATGCTCGCGCGGGGCGAGGTGCAGCTCGAGAGCTGAGCGCGAGGCGGAGGCTCAGCGCCGGAGGTCCTTGCCGTCGCAGACGTCGTCGGCGTCGGAGGCCTCGTCGGCGCCGCGGGAGCAGATCTCGAAGGCCCTCGGCCCCTTCCGCTCGTACGCGTAGGGGCGCCCCCACGGGTCGGTGAGCTTCTCGGCCTGGACGCGGCCGGCGGCGACGAGCGCGTCGAGCGTCTCGGGCACCTCGAGGTTCGCCACGTAGTACGTGTCGACCGCCTGCCGCAGCTGCGCCACGCCGTTCTTCGCGAGGAGGGCCTTGGACTCGGCGAGCTCCGCCGCGACGGCGCCGCCGCCGGAGCCCTTCTTGTCGCCGCAGGCGCCCAGCGCGACGCCGGCGAGGAGGAGCGCGAGGACGACGGTCGGGACGAGCTTCATGGCGTGCTCCGAGGGCTAGCTGGATCGTTCGACCGATTCATCCAACGCCGGGCGGGCGGTGCCGTCAACCGCCCCGTACTCCACTGGCGTCGTCCACCCGGGGCAAGGCTACTCCAGGCGCGCGGCGGCGAGTCGCGACGACACCGGCCACGAGAGCCGCCGAGCGCGTGTCCGGGTGGCGCGGCACGAGCGTTGCTCCAGTCGCTGCCGACCAGGAGATCACCATGCCGTCGCTCCATCTGCACCGCCGCGCCGTGCCGGCGCTCGTCCTCATCGCCGTGTCGCTCGGCGCCTGCGGCTCGTCCGGGAGGGTCCTGAGGCTGACGAACGGCGAGTACGTCGCCGGTCGCGTGGTCGACCAGGACGCGCTCGCGATCTACCTCGCCTCGGACACGCGCGCTCAGCCGAGACGCGTCCCGCGGGCCTCCATCGCGGCCGTGGGGGTCGCCGAGACCCGGCCCCCCGTCGCGGGGCTCGTGGTGATGGGGGCCGGCGCCCTGGTGACGACCGTCAGCGCCGCGAGCTTCGAGGACTGCTCCGGTGACGGCGCCGAGGACTTCTGCGGGTTCAGCAACGTCAGCCCCGCTGTCGGCGTCCTGGCCGGCGGCACGGTCTTCATGGTGGGCGTGCTCGTCGCCGTGATCGAGGCGAGCAGCGCGCACCCGGTCTACCGCTTCGACGAAGCCGACCGCGCCGCGCCGCCGCCGGACGAGCCCAGCCTGCAGGTGACGCCGACCGGCGTGGCGCTCACCTGGTAGGCGGCGGACGCCGACTCGGTCAATCGGCGACGAGCGCGTGCGTGAGCGCGCCGCCGCTCGGCCCACCGAGCACGACCGCCGCGTCGAGCGTGGCCTCGCCGTGGGCGGGGACCGTCACCGTGGCGACGTCGAGGGCGGCGCCGGCGGCGAGGCGGTGGGCGCTCCAGGCGGCGCCGACGGCAGGGCGCGCGGCGAGCGCGGCGCCGGCCCCGGGAGAGGCCGTGAGGCGCCAGGTGACGTGGCGCGCGCGGGCGCCGTCGTTCGTGACGGTGACGACGTGGCGGGTCACGACGCCCCAGTTGCCGAGGTTCGGGTAGCGGCCCTCGCCGTCGGAGAGGGCGAGCGGGTCGAAGGTCCAGCCGCGGAAGGCGAAGGCGACCATGTCGGAGGTGGTGGCGGCCGCGTTCTGGCCCGGGCCGATGTGGGAGACCCAGGCCGTGACGGGCTCGGCGGGGAGCGGCGCGCCGGCGGCGAGGTCCCAGCGGGCTCGGCGGAGGGGGAGCGGGCCCGCCGGCGTGGCGTCGTCGAGGGCGAGCGCGAGGCGGAGCGTGGCCTCCGACGCGGTGGCGGTGCCCTTGTAGAGGCGCGCCTCGTGGGTGCCGTCGGGCTCGACGCGCTGGAGGTAGTCGAGCTCGGTCGTGGAGCCGTCGAGGCCGGAGAAGGCGTCGAAGGCGACGTGGTTCACGACGACGGCGGCGCCCGCGACGGTGAAGTCGACGACGCCCGAGAAGAAGGCGCCGTCGGGGACGGCGTCGTCGCGGCGGAGGATCCAGCGCGAGGCGCCGGGCGCGAGCGAGAAGGCGGTGGCGCCGGCGCCGCCCTCGGCGAGGGCGAAGGGGACGCCGCCGTCGAGGCCGGTGACGAAGCCGACGCCGTCGACCGTGACGGTCGCCGTGCCCGGGCCCGGGTTGTAGAGCTGCACGCCATAGCCGAGCGCGCGGCCGGCGCGGTTCAGGTGCTCGAAGAAGGAGCGGCAGGGGCCGGAGGCGGTGACGCGGAGGAGGGTGGCGTCGCCGAGCGCGGCGTCGCCGAGGTCGCCGACGCGGAGCTGCTCGGGGTTGTTGACGAAGAAGAGGGCGCGCGAGCCGCCGAGGGTGTAGGCGACGAGCGGATCCTCGCCGGCTGGCGTAGCCGTGTCCGCGGCGGGCTCGGTGTCGGCGACGGGCTCGGTGTCGGCGACGGCGGCGTCCGCGGTGTCGGCGACCGGCGCGGTGTCGGCGGCGTCTGCGGTGTCGGCGACCGGCGCGGTGTCGGCGACGGGCTCGGTGTCGGCGACGGCGCCGTCCACGGCGTCGACCACCGGCGCGGTGTCGGCGACGGCGGCGTCTGCGGTGTCGGCCACCGGCGCGGTGTCGGCGACGTCTGCGGTGTCGGCGCCCGCAGACGCGTCACCGTCGGCGACGGCGCCGTCCACGACGAGCGCGCCGTCGTTGCCGTCGTCGCGATCCCGCTCCGTCGCCTCGCCGCACGCGCCGAGCGCGACGGCGACGCCGAGCACCACCAGCAGTCGTCGCTTCATGTCCCTCCGAGAGCGCGCACCCGCCGCGCTCCGGCCCTCCTATCCCACGCGGTCCGCCCCCGCACGCCGGATCCGCGCGCGCCCTCCAACTGGAGCACTCCTACTCCACCCGCGCGCCCCTCACACCCGCATTCCTGGCCGTCCCGCGCCTGGCACACCCCTTGCCCCCCGCCCCAACCATGAGACACGCCGCGCTCCTCCTCGCGCTCGCTGCGCTCGCCGCCGCCTGCGCCCCCCAGACCATCATCCGCCGCACGGCCTTCGTCCCCGCTGCGAACGCGCCAGCGCGCGCCGGCCGCCCCCTCGGCCCCGGCGAGGTCCGCCTCGACGGCCACGCGAACGCCCTGAACCCGGTCATCCTCGAGAACGGCGCCCCCGACGAGGGCGACGCGGGCGTCCTCGTCCCCGACGTCCATCTCGGCGGCAGCGCCTGGGTCGGGCTCCCCTTCGGCTTCGAGCTCGGCGCGCAGGCGTACTGGGCGACCGCCCGCTGGGCCAAGTCGAGCGCCGATGGCGTCATCCTCTTCCCGCGCGGCGAGGAGCCCGACCTCGTCATGGCCGGCCCCGGCCTGCGCTGGAACGCGCCGACCGGGGGCTCGCGCTTCTCCGTCGCGCTGATGGCCGAGATCGACCGCGTCACCGCCACGCAGGCCGTCTTCGTCTGCCGCGACGCCGCCGTGTGCGACGGCCGCGCCGAGGACGGCGACAGCGCCCGCGAGCTCTACGAGCTCGACCACGTCGCGGAGCGGGGCTTCTGGCTCGCCAACGCCGCGCTCCAGCTCGGCGTCGCCATCGTCGAGCCCGTCTACCTCTACACCACCGTCGGCGCGCAACAGAGCATCAGCAACTCCGGCTTCGACCCGCGCCTCGACAGCCGCCTCGCCGACGCCATGCACACCTACTGGCTCGGCACCTGGGGCATCGGCGCCGACTTCCGCGTCGACTCGCTGGTCTTCGGGGTCAGCTTCTACTTCCCCTTCGCCGGCGAGGACGACATCGGCCTCGGCCCCGCCGCCTCCTTCAAGCTCGGCGTCGTCTTCGGCGGCGAGCGACCGCGCCTCGCGCCGCCGCGCGCCCCTCGCTGGGCCGACCCGAGATGACGCCCGAGGGGTGGGCCAAATCACACACCCGCCACCTGGGCAAGATCGCACGAAACCGGCCAAGCAGGCGGGTGACAGCCCCGTCGCGAGACGCCAAAGTCTAGTGGACAGGGCCGGGTCCGTTGCTTAAGGTCAGCCCATGGAAACCACGATTTCGTTGTTGGCGAAGCATCTGGGGGCGACCGGGGTGGAGAGCTCGGGCGGCGACGCGCGTTTCGCGGTCGAAGGCACGGGCGGCGGGCACCTGAAGGTGCACATCTCGGCTCGTCAGCAGCGCTTCATGGCCGTCCTCAGCGACTCGAACGGGGTCGTCCGCACCACGGTGGACGTCGCCCCGATCAATCACATCACCGAGGACAAGGCGTTCCCGGGCCGCGTGACGCTCGACGTCGGGCGCGTCCACGTCCACATCGACACGAAGCCGACGCTCGCGATCGAGGTCACGACCCCGCTCGAGGGCTGACGCGCGACGCGACACGCGGTGGTCGCGGCCGCCGCGCCCCGCCTCAGGGGCGCACGACCGGCCTGCGCCAGGGAGTCACGCCGTGACCGGACAGGCCACCGCGTGACGTCCCGTGAGCGCGTGAGACGGGGTCACGCCGCGGCGAGGCCCCACTGCTGGGCGTGGTCGCGGAGGAGCTCGCGCAGCACGCGGCGCGCGCGGAAGAGGCGCGACATCACGGTGCCGATGGGGCAGCCGATGGTGTCGGCGATCTCGCGGTACGCGAGCCCCTCGAGGTCGCTCAGCACCACGACCTGCCGGTACTCCGGGGTCAGGCGCTCGAGCGCCGAGGCGATGACGGGCGAGATGTTGCGCTCGCTGTAGTTGTGCTCGGGGCAGGCCCACTGGCGGGCCGTGTCGCGGCAGAAGAAGCGGCTCCCGTAGGCGCCCGTCTCCTCGTGGTCGAGGATCTCGCGCTCCTTCGTCTTCCGCCGGTAGTTGTTGATGAAGGTGTTCGTCAGGATGCGCAGCATCCAGGCGCGGCAGTTCGTGCCCTCCTGGAACTGACCCCAGTGCTGGTACGCGCGGAGGACGGCGTCCTGGACGAGGTCTTCGGCGGTCGCCGGGTTCCGCGTCAGGCGCATCGCGGCCCCGTAGAGGGTGTCGAGGTGCTGCAGGGCCTCGGCTTCGAAGGCGGCGCGGACGTGCTTGTGGGCGGCGGGCGTCGAGATGCTCATCGGGGGACCTCCATGCGTGATGGCAGCCCTAGAAACAAGGAGCGTGCCAAACCCGCGCAGGCCCATTCGACGGGGGGTTCGCCGCGATCCGCCCGCCGCCGCCGGGGGGATCGTGTCATCCGTGCCACAGTCGCCGTGGTCGGGGCGCCACAAGGGGGCGGACGCCCGCGCCGGCGCGCGCCGGAGCCTCGGCGGAGCCGCGCGGGACGGCGTCGCGGGCACGGGGCGCACGGTTGTCAGCCCCCGGGGAATCTGGTACCGGGGAAGTATTCGTGGGAAGGTACAGCCGTACCTACGTAGTTGGACGGCAGGGGTCGGTCGCCGCAGCGTCGGAGAGGTCGCGTGGTCAAGCTGCAGATCAAGGATGACGCCGGAAGGACGACGACTGTCCCCCTTTCGCGCGACGAGTACACGGTCGGCCGGAAGGAAGGGAACTCGATCCGCCTGACGGAGCAGAACGTCTCGCGCACCCACGCCCGCTTCGTGAAGCGCGGCGACGAGGTCCACGTCGAGGACCTGAGCCGCTACGGCACGCGCGTGAACGGCGAGCGCATCACCGCGCCGCGGCGCGTGGGCGACGGCGACGTCGTGCAGATCGGCGATTACCAGATCCAGGTCGAGGGCGCCGCCAAGGCGCTCGACGCGGCGCCGCCGGCGGGCGCGGAGGCCGGCGAGGCCAAGGCCGCCGAGCCGATGACGCCGGAGCGCGCGGAGAAGAAGGAGGCCCTCGACAAGGCCGCCAAGGCGCGCATCGCCGCCGCGAAGGCCGAGGCCGCCACGGAGACCGCCCCCGCCGCGCCCGCGGAGGCCCCGAAGGCCGAGGACGACCAGCGGAAGAGCCTCGGCAAGGGCAAGAAGCGCCTCGAGGCCGTGCATCCCATGCTCGTCGCGGTCACGTCGAACCTCGCGGGCACGTCGTACCCGATCACGACCGAGACGATGATCATCGGGCGGACCGGCGAGAACGACATCCAGATCGAGCACCACTCGATCAGCCGCAACCACGCGAAGATCGTCGTCGCCGACGGCCGCGTGAAGATGGTCGACCTCCAGAGCAAGAACGGGATCCGCGTCAACGGCGAGTTCTGGGAGGAGTCGGTCCTCAAGAGCGGCGACGTCATCGAGCTCGGCAAGGTGCAGTTCCGCTACGTCGAGAAGGGCGAGGACTTCATCTACCGCCCCGAGGACTGGACGAGCGCCGCGGCCGCCGCCGACAAGGACGAGCCCGGCAAGAAGAAGGGCGGCAAGGGCTGGATCTTCCTCGTGCTGCTCCTGCTCGCGGGCGGCGCGGTCGCCGTGTACGTCCTGACGCAGAAGCCGCCCGTGGTGTCGAACGTCACGACCGGCGGGGCCGCCGTGGAGCCGACGAAGCCCGGCCCGGAGACGGTCGCGCCGGCGGAGACGACGCCGCCGCCGGAGACGGCGCCGCAGGTGACCAAGCAGGACAACTCGCAGGCCATCGCGGAGGCGCTCGAGAAGGCGAAGGCCGCGATGTCCGCCGAGAAGTGGGACGACGCCGACAGCCAGCTCCAGGTCGTGCTGACGCTCGACAAGGAGAACCCGCAGGGGCTGCGGTTGAAGGAGAAGGTGGCGACCGAGCGCAACGCCTCGGCCGCGCTCAAGGCCGCGCAGGACGCGCAGGGCCGCGGCGACCTCGAGGCCGCCTGGACCGAGCTCCTGAAGGTCAAGGACCTGCCGCAGGACAGCATGTACTACGCGCGGATCCAGGAGATCTGGAAGGCCGTCGGCGAGACGCTCTCGAACAAGCGCCTCGACGCCGGCAAGGACGCGCTCAAGGACAAGGACTACGACAAGGCCCTCGCCCTCGGGAACGAGGCGAAGGTCATGTACGCGGCGAACCCCGAGGTCGACCCGTTCCTCGACGACGTGAAGCGGTCGAAGGCGGCGGCGGAGAAGGCGGCGGCGGACAAGGCCGCGCACGACAAGGCCATCGCGGACAAGACGCCCGACAAGACCCCGGACAAGACGCCCACGAAGCCCGACAAGACCCCGGACAAGACTCCCACGACGACGCCCGACACGAGCGCGAAGTCGGCGAAGGACCTCTACCAGGAGGCCCGCGAGCTGCACACGGCGCGCGACCTCGCCGGCGCCCTCAAGCTCTACCGCCAGGCGGCCGGGAAGGGCTACTCCAAGGCGTGGCGTCAGATCGGCACCATCGAGCTCGGCAACGGCAACACGACCGAGGCCATCAACGCCTGGAAGAAGTACATCTCCCTGAACCCCAGCGCGCCGGACGTGGAGGCCATCAAAGAGGCCATCATCCGCTCCGGTGGCAGCATCAACTGACGACGACCTCTGACGATCATCGAGGGAGCCACGCGCGTCGCCACCACCACGGCGCGCGGTGACCCTCACCAGCGCGGGACCTGGAAGCGTGGATGCGAGCTCGATGAGCGGCCCTCACGCCCGCTTCGTCGTGGGCTTCGACGGGACCACCGTCCCCGAGGCGCTCCGCGCGTTCTGCGCCGACGGGCTCCCCGCCGGGGTCGTGCTCTTCGGCCGCAACATCGAGAGCACGGCGCAGGTCGCGGCGCTCGTGCGCGAGCTGCGCGCGCTGTGGCCAGCCGACGGGCCGCCGCCGCTCATCGCCATCGACCAGGAGGGCGGCGCCGTCCAGCGCCTGAAGGCGCCGCAGTGCCCGGAGTTCCCGCACGTGCCGCCGGCCGGAGAGCTCGCGGGGCTCGGCCCGGTCGGCCTCTTCGAGCTCGGCCGCGAGATGGCCGCCCAGCTCGCGGCGGTCGGCGTGAACGTCACCTTCGCGCCCGTCCTCGACGTCAACACGCGCCCCGAGAACCCGATCATCGGGACGCGCGCGTTCGGCGCCACCGCGGACGACGTCTCGCGCCTCGCGCTGTCGTTCGCGGCGGGGCTCCGGGTCGGCGGGGTGACGCCCTGCGGCAAGCACTTCCCGGGGCACGGCGACACGACGCTCGACAGCCACGTCGCGCTCCCGCACGTGACGCACGACATGGCGCGCCTCGAGGCGGTGGAGCTCGCGCCGTTCCGCGCCGCGGTGGCGGCGGGCGTGCCGCTGCTCATGACCGCGCACATCGTGTGCGAGGCCATCGACGGCGACGCTCCCGCCACGCTGAGCGCGGTGCTCGTGCCCGCGACGCTGCGGCGGCGCCTGGGCTTTCAGGGGGCGGTCATCACGGACGACCTCGAGATGGGGGCCATCCGCGAGCACTTCGACGCGCACGCCGTCGCGACGGGCTGCCTCGCGGCGGACGTCGACCTGCTGCTCGTCTGCCACGACCTCGTGTACGCGCGGCGCCTCGCGGGGATCCTGCGGCGCCGACAGACCCCGACCCAGCGCGACCGCGCGTACGCCCGCATCGCGCGGCTGCGCGAGAACCTGCAGGACCACGCGCTGACCGCGAGCGCGGCGGTGCCGAGCGGCGAGCGGATCCTCGCGCTCATCGCCGAGGTCACCGGGCGAACGGCGAGCGTCGCCTGACCGGGAGCCCCGTCAGGGCGCGGCGTAGGCGCCTTCGGAGGAGGGGGGCGCGCCCTCGGCCGCGGCGAGCTGCTCGACGGCGGCGCGCACGGCGCGCACGAGGAGCTCCTGCTTCGAGGGGCGGCTCGCGTAGTACGCGTCGATGGCGGCGCGGTCCTCGTCCTCGATGTGGACGTAGTCGGCCGCGAACCAGTCGTCGTCGACGCCGGTCACCTCGACGAGCGGGCGGATGGTCACGCCGCTCGGGAGCGGCACCTCCATGCGGAGGACGGTGCCGACCTCGAGCCCGAGCTCGACGGCGGGCGCGTCGACGAACAGGCTCTTCAGCCCGACGCGCACGCGGTCCCCGCGGACCGGTCGGAACGTCAGCACCGCGCCTGCAGCACCCTTCATCGTGGAATCCCCCTGCCGAGATCGCATCCCGGGTACGATCTTGGCGGTCATTCGGATCCCTGTCCAGAATTCCCGTTCCACTCACGCGCGCAGGCGCCGCGCGGATCGTCGCGCGCAAACCAGCGCGAGGGCGCCGAGCGCGACGAGCCCGCCCCCCGCGGCCCCGCCCCCCGCGCACCCGCCATCGCCGTGCGGCGTCGGGTCCCCGGCGTCGCAGAGGCCGTCGCGGTCGTCGTCCGGGCCGTCGTTGCGCGGGTCGCCGCCGCTCTCGTCGCCGCCCGTGACGGCGCAGTCGTCGCAGCCGTCGCCGTCCGTGTCACGGCAGACACGCGGGTTCAGCGGCGCCGCGTCGTCGACGTCCTTCACGCCGTCGAAGTCGTTGTCGACGTCGGGGTTGCACGCCACGTCGTCGCACGGCGGCGCGTTCGTGCCGCGGCAGTTGATGACCTCGCCCGCGCACACGCCGTCGGCGCAGGTGTCGCGGATGCTGCAGTGGTCGCCGTCGTCGCAGCGCCCGCCCTCGTTCCGGACCTCGCTCACGCAGGCGCCCGTCTCGTCGCAGAGCCCGACCGTGCACCCCGTGTCGAGCACGCCGCACGCGACCTCGAAGCCCGCGCACTCCCCGGCGACGCAGGCGTCGCCGCGCGTGCAGGGATCCCCGTCGTCACACGGGGCGCCCTCGTCGCACGGGGCGGCCGCCCGGGCGCCGGAGGCGAGCGCGAGCAGCAGCGCGACCACGGCGAGGGGGGCGAGCCTCACAGCGTGGCCTCGAGGGTGAAGCCGTCGAGACGGTGGAAGTCGGGCGCGTCGCCGCCGAGCGCCGTCGCCACGAGGTAGCGGCGCGCGGCGCCCACGCCGTGGATCGCGTACGCGTTCAGCCGCCACGGCCGCGGCGGCAGCGCCGCGACGGGGACGCGCGCCATCCCGCGCCAGCGCGGGCCGTTGTGCACTGCAACATAATCGATGGCGAGACCGCTCTCGACGGGCCTCCGGACCCCGTGCAACCGCAGCACGAGGTGGTGCCCGTGGGGGCCGAGCTCGATCTCCGTGTAGCGCGCGTCGGGGCCGAGCACGAAGACCTCGACGACCTCGAACTCCCAGAGCCCGTCGGTCGCGCCGCCCTCCCCCGGGGGCGCCGGGTCGTCGTGGAACGGCGCCTCCACGGTGACGAGCAGCTCGTCGCCCTCGAGCGCGAGCGCCACCTCGGCGACCTCGCCGGGCCGCGCCGGCGCCCCGTCCCACGTGCTCCCGACCGTGATGTGTTGCCACGCTCCCACCGCGTCCTCCTCGCCGGCTGTCGCGACGCGGCACATTGTGCCAGCATCGGGCCCATGAACGACACCGCGCTCTGCGCCCACTGCGCAGCCGACGTTCCCGACGGCGCGCTCGCCTGCCCGGACTGCGGCAAGGACCCGCGCCTCGACGGCCGCTACACGCTGCTCTCGCGCCTCGGCCACGGCGCCGTCGGCACGACCTACCGCGCGCGCCGCGAGAGCGACGCGGCCCTCGTGTGCGTGAAGGAGCTCCTCATCCGCCGCCTCGACGGCTTCAAGACGCAGGAGCTCTTCGAGCGCGAGGCCAAGGTCCTCCGCGAGCTCGACCACCCCGGCGTCCTCCGCTACCTCGACGCCTTCACCGCGGGCGACAAGAAGACGCTCGGCGTCTACCTCGTCACGGAGCTCATCGACGGCGAGACGCTCGCCGCCGAGGCCGAGCGTCGCCGCTACAGCGAGGGCGAGGTGCTCGAGATCATGGCGGAGCTGCTCGGGATCCTCGCTTACCTGCACGGCCTCGAGCCGCCGGTCATCCACCGCGACCTGAAGCCGAAGAACGTGATGCGCCGCCGGGACGGCGACCTCGTGCTCATCGACTTCGGCGCCGTGAAGGACGCCGCGAGCGACGCCGACCTCGGCGGGAGCACCGTCGCCGGCACCTTCGGCTACATGCCGCCCGAGCAGCTCGCGGGCCGCGCCACCCCCGCGAGCGACCTCTACGCGCTCGGCGCCATCGCCGTCGAGCTCCTGTCGCGGAAGAGCCCGCAGGACCTCCTCGACGACCGGAACGAGCTCCGCTGGCGCGAGGCGGTCCACGTGCAGCCCGCGTTCGCCTCGCTCCTCGGGCGCCTCCTCGCCCCAGACCCAGCGCGCCGCGCCGCGAGCGCCGAGGCCGTGCGCGAGGAGGTCCGCGCCATCCTCGAAGGGCGCGCCCCCGTCCCCGTCGCCGAGCCCGAGCCCGAGCCCGCGTCGCGGCGCTCCTTCGGCGAGGCGCTCACGGACGCCCTCGGCGTCGCGTTCAGCCCCCCGGCGGTCGCGGGGGCGCGCGCGGCCGCCACCGATCCCGGGCCGCCGCCGGGCCCGGCCCCGCGCGACCTCCCTTCGCGCTTCATCCGCCGCGTGGCGCCGACGTCGCTCTTCCTCATCCCGTTCGGCGCGATCTTCGGCGCCATCGGCGTCACCGTGGGCACCTCGCTCATCGCGAGCGACCTCGGGGCGGCCTTCGTCGCCGTCCCGCTGACCCTCATCTTCGGCGGCATCGGCGGCGGCATGGTGCTCTTCAGCCTGCGGCATGTCGCCGCGATGAAGGCGACCTACCGGAACGGCGAGGTCGCGCCCGGCGTGGTCACGAACGTCGCCCTCGACCCGACGGTCAAGGTCAACGGGCGCAGCCCCTTCGCGATCCACTACCAGTTCGAGGCCGCGGACGGCGAGCGCACCGGCCGCACGCGCACGTGGGTCGTCCCGCGCGACATGTTCCCGGGCCGCCCCGTGCACATCATCTACGACCGCGACAAGCCCAAGCGGAACCTGCTCTACCCGCTGCCCGGCCGCGACTGACGTGCCCGAGCGCGCCCCGCAGGCCCTTCTCGCCGCCGCCGCGCTCTGCGCGCGCTGCGCCGGACCCGTGGCCGACCCCGCGCTCCTGTGCCCGACGTGCGGCCACGACCCGCGCCTCGACGGTCGCTACACGCTGCTCGCGCAGCTCGGCCACGGCGCCGTGGGGACCACCTACCGCGCGCGACGCCCGCCCACGCGTCGTGGTGGGGATCGTCCGGCTCCGGCATCCGCGGCGCGCGCACGTCGAAGCCCGCGCCGAGCGCGTCGCCGAGCATGGGCTCCCAGTACACCCGCCCCTCGCGCGTGCGCGGCTCCCCGGCGCCGTGGATGACGATGACGCTCTGCACGACCGCATCGTAGGCCTCGCGGCCCACGGCGCGAGGTGCCGGCCCCGCCACGCCAGGTTGTGCTTTCCATGGCCCCGGGCGCCGCCTATGCTGCGCGGCCATGAACCGCCGCCACGCCCCGCTCGCCCTCGCCTTCTGCTTCGCCTCGCTCGTCGCGCTCAGCGCGTGCTCCTCGGACGGCGGCGGGTCGGCCGACACCGCCACGACCGCGCCGGACGCGGACACGACCACGGCCGACGACGACGCCGACACCGCGGTCGCCGCCGACACCATCGCCGCCGACACCGCCGAGCCCGAGCCGCCCCACCCCCTCACCCTCGAGGAGCGCGGCTACACCGAGGTCCGCACCATCGTGCACCTCCACTCGGCCTTCAGCCACGACGGCTGCGACGAGATGGGCCTCGACGAGGACGGCAAGCCCAACTGGACCTGCGTCCGCCGCATGAAGGCCGCCCTCTGCGCCGAGCACATCGGCGTCGCCTTCATGACCGACCACCCCGCCCACATGCGCGAGCAGGCCTTCGAGGACCTCCTCTACGCCGAGCCCGAGACCGGCGACGCGCTCCTCCGCGACGACGACGGGAACGCCTGGGGGATCCACTTCCACTGCCCGGCCGGTCAGGGCGGCCCCGACGGCACCGTCGTCCTCGTCCCCGGCTTCGAGGGCACCCACACGATGGGCATCGGCCTCCGCCGCCACCTCAGCGACCCCGCGCACTACGGCACCGACATGCTCACCGAGACCGCCGCCGCCGACATCCAGGCCGCGGCCGACGACATCCACGGCGTCGGCGGCATGCTCACCGTCGCCCACTCCGAGCAGACCGAGCTCGACGCGGCCACCATCATCACGAGCCCGGCCGACGCGATGGAGCTCTACAACTTCCACGCGAACTTCAACACCGTCCTCGGCACCGACATCGGCGCCGCCCTCTTCCTGCTCGAGCCCTTCCTCGGCCAGAGCGCCCCGCCCGACGCCGACCTCGCCGCGCTCGCCATGCTCGGCACCTACCCCGACGCCGCCCTCACGAAGTGGCGCACGGTGAGCGCGAGCCGCCCCATCACCGCGTTCGCCGGGAGCGACGTGCACGAGAACGTGCTCCTGCCCGCGCTCTGCGCCGACACCGACGCCTGCGACAGCCTCGCCGAGAGCTACCCCAACCTGGTCGACGCCCTGAAGGTCGGCGGCAACCTCCACCTGACCGACGGCGAGCGCATCGACGCCTACGCGCGCGTCTTCCGCTGGGTCGCCAACCGCGTGTGGATCGCGCCCGGCACCGACCAGCTCGCGGGGGTCGAGGCCGCCTTCCGCGCGGGCCGCGTGAACGTGATCTTCGGGGTCCTCGGCGACGCGCCCGGCGTCGCCTTCCTCGCGGAGACGCCCGGCGAGGACGGCGGCGACGCCGTGGTCCACGACATGGGTGAGACCCTCCCGGCCGCCGCGGGCGCGACCCTCTGGGTGCGGAGCCCCGACGCGCCGGTCCCCGGGCGGCTCGCGAGCTGGACGGACGGCGCGCCGGCCGAGCTGACGACGACGCTCTGGCGCACGGTCGCGGGCGGCGAGACGACGCAGGTCCTGCAGTTCACCGGGCCGGCCACGTGGCGCTCGGTCGCGGTCACCGAGGTCGGGAGCTACCACGTCGAGGTGACGGTCGTGCCGAAGCACCTGGCGCCCGCGCTCGACGCGGGCAGCACGCTCGACGAGGCGTCGTTCCGGTGGGTCGAGACCAACGCGATTCGACTGGAATAGAGCGCGCCGATCGCGCAGGGTGTATCGATGAACGCGCTTCGATTGGGGATCCTGGCGCTCGCGGCGGCCGCTGCGGCGGGCTGCATCGCGTCCGAGCGCCAGCGGGCGACGGGCGCGGGCGACGCGGACACCGGGGCCGTCGCGGACACCGGGGAGCTCGGCGACACCGCGGTCGTCGACGCGACCTCCGCGGGCGACGCGACCGCGCCCGACGACACCGCCGACGCGCGCGACGCGGTGGACGCGACCGACGCGCGTGACGCGGTCGACGCCGCCGACGCGACCGGCCCGGTCGACGGCGGCGACGCCACGACGGTCTTCGAGTGCGACGAGGCCGCGGACTGCGACGGCGCGCTCGCCGCCTGCGAGGCGTGGGCCTGCACGAGCCACCGCTGCGAGCGGGTCGCGTACACGACGCCGGCTGGCTACGCGGATCAGTGGTTCTTCACGAGCATGACCGTCACGGACGGCGGCGTGCGCGCGGTCCGCGGGCGCTTGAACCTCGGGGCGGCGGGCTCGTGGACCTTCGAGAACGAGGGCTTCCTCGCCTCGTCGGACGCCACCCCACCGAACCCGATGTCGGGCACGTGGTGCGCGTCGCCGACCGGCGCCGTGGAGCTCCACGCCGCTGGCGCTGGCGACGTGCGCGAACTCACGGGCCAGCTCGCCGACGGCGACCGCGTCATCGCGCTCGGCGCCCGCGACGAGGCCCAGCTCGCGCTCATGGTGCGGACCGGCAAGTCGCTGCCGACCGCCTGGGCCGAGGACGCCCACCGCTACCGCTTCATCGGCCTCCGCGCCACGCTGACGGGCGCGCTCCAGAGCGTCGCGGGCTGGGTGATCCTCACCGACGAGGGCAGCGGCAGCTGCTCCGGGACGCTCGACACGAGCGACGGTCAGACGCTCACCGTCTCGAGCCGCGGCGCCTGCCTGAGCGTCCAGAACGACGGCCGCGTCTCGCTCCAGGCCGAGGTCGGCACCGATGATCGCGCCCAGGTCGCGGCGACCTCGACCTGGTTCGGCTACTTCGCCGCCGCCGGCGACCTCCTCGTCTTGAACCAGACCAGCGACACGAACGAGGACGCGACGCCGCTCCCGAGCCTCGTGCTGCTCGTTCGCGAGACCGGCGCGACGCAGCTCGGCTTCAACGGCCGGTACGCGACCTACCGCCTCGGGCGGCGCGTGAACGGCGACGTCGAGGGGGTCTGGGGCACGGTCGACTACACGCTGACCGGCGACATCGAGGGCTTCTCCGAGCGCGACACGCTCGGCGGCCAGGTCGGCGCGTCCTCCGTGGGCTGCAGCGTCTTCGGGGTCGGCGACGACTGCCCCGGCTTCTACACGGTGACCGGCCGCAACGCGAACGACGACGCCGGGGTCGTGCTCGAGACCATCCTGGGCCCGAGCGGCCGGAAGCGCGCGGGGCAGGCGCTCAGCCCGCCCATCATCGGCCGCGCGGCGCCGCTCTGGGTGAGCATCGCGCACGACGCCAACTCGGGCGACGCGCCTGCGCGCCCATCGCTCGGCGTGCACGTGCGGCGCCTCGAGACGCCGGGCCTCTGATCGAGAGCGCCCTGGGGCCCGCCCCTGGCGCGGCGCCCGAGGATCGCGCATGCTGGGCGGGTGAATCCGCGCCCGCCAGCCTGGGCGACCCTGATCCCGTGTCTCGCGACGCTGCTCCTCTGGGGCTGCATCGCCGCCGACCGCCCGCTCGCGGGCGGCCTCGACGCCACCACCGTGGCCGACGGCAGCGACGACACCGCCAGGGACGCCACCGACGCGCCCGACGACGGCGCCGCCCCCGACGCCGCCGACACCCGCGACGGCGCCGCGCCCGACGACACCGCGGTCGCCGACACGCGAGACACCGCCGTGCCCGATGGGGACTGCGTCGTCGCCACCGACTGCGCCGGCGGGCTCGCGCCGTGCGAGGCCTGGACCTGTGACGCCGGTCACCGCTGCGTCGCCGCCCCGTTGCCCCACGCCGAGGCGTACAAGGGCAAGTGGTTCTTCACGAGCACGACCATCGCCGACGGCGCCACGCGCACCTCACGCGGCCACGTCACGCTCGACAAGAACGGCACGTGGCGGGTCGAGCGGGACAAGATCCTCCAGGCCTCCGACGGCGCCGAGCTCGACGGCATGGCGGGCTCCTGGTGCGTCGGCGCCGACGGCGCGGCCGAGCTCCACGGCGCCGACGCGGGCGAGCTGCGGCACCTCTACGGGCAGCTCGCGGACGGCGGCGAGATCCTCGTCCTCGGCGCGCGCGACCTCGCCCAGCTCGTCGTGCTGATGCCGGCGAAGAAGGGGTTCCCGCGCAACTGGGCGGACGACGGCCGCTACCGCGTCATCGGGCTCGACGGCTCCGGCGGCACCGCGCTCCGCGGCTACGTCGGCACCCTCGAGCTCCGCGACGACGAGCCGCGCTGCCGCGCGACCCTCACGACGAGCGACGGCGCCGAGCTCACGCTCACGAGCACCGCGAAGTGCCTCGACGCGCACGACGACGGCAAGGTCGAGATGGCGGTCCGGCTCGGCGACGAGGACGGCGGCGAGGAGGCCGTCGACACGCACTGGTACGGCCACTTCGCCGCGAAGGGCGGCTTCATCGTCCTCACCCGCACCCAAGGCGCGTCGGCGGACGACACCCCGCCGTTCCCCGGCGTCATGATGCTCGTGCGGGAGGCCGACGACGCCGCGCTCCGCCTCGGCGGGACCTACGTCACCTACCGCGTCGGGCTCGCGGCGGGGGGCGTCGCGGAGGGGGTCTGGGGGAGCGCGCACGACACGCTGACGGGCGACGTCGACGCGCTCGAGGAGCACGCGGTCGGCGGCGGCACCGTCCGCTACGAGGTCCCCGGCTGCGGCACCGCCGGGCGCGCCGAGTGCCCCGGCTGGTACGTGATGAGCGACGCCGAGGACCTCGGCGCGGGCGCGGTCGTCGAGACATTGGTCGGCGGGGCGGCGCGCGTGCGCGGCGGTCAAGCGCTCAGCATCGGGATCCTCGGGCGCGCGGCGGCGCTCTGGGTGAGCTACGCGCGCGGAGTGAGCCCGGCGCCGACGCGGCCGTCCCTCGGCGTGCACGTGCGGCGGCTCGACCTGCCGGGCGGCCCCTGAACGTAACCGTCCGTGATCAATCGATTACAATTCGGTCGCAAAAAAGTCCGAGGCTCGTTTATGTCTCCCCCGGGCGCTCCCGTTGCATCCCTTGTCGGGGGTAGAGCAGCGAAAAGCCAGCGCCGCTCGGGAGCTCCCGCGCTCTTGGGGTACACGGCCGTCTTGCGGGCGGCCTTGCGGGGGAGTGTACGCGATGCCTGGAGACCATCGTCTCAGGGAGATCCTTGCGTGGTTCGAGTCGGTCGCGACCGGGCCGGTCCAGCTCGCGCCGTGCCGCGCCGAGGACCCGATGGAGCAGGTGCTCGAGCGCCTGAACGGCCTCGCCCGCAGGCTCGGCACGATGGCCTCCTCGGTCGCCACCCTCGAGAAGGTCAACGCCGACCTCGCCCGCGCCCACGCCGAGCTCGAGCGCCGCCAGACGGAGCTCCTCGACCTCGCCGTCACCGACCCGCTCACGGGGCTCGCGAACCGCGCCCGCTTCGAGGACGACCTCGAGGACGCGCTCGCCGTCTCCACCATCGCCGGCGACCGCGTCGCCGTGCTCATGATCGACCTCGACGGCTTCAAGCCCATCAACGACACCTTCGGCCACGCCGCGGGCGACGCCGTCCTCCGCGCGGTCGCCACGCGCCTCTCCCGCATCGTCGGCAACGCCGGCCTCGCGAGCCGCCTCGGCGGCGACGAGTTCGCCGTCGTCGTGTCCGGCGTCTCCTTCGAGGACGCCGAGCGCCTCGCGGCCCGCGTCCGCGACACCATCGCCGTCGCCATCGCCTGGGAGGGCATGGCGCTCCACGTCAACGCGAGCATCGGCGTCGCCGTCAGCAACTCGCCCGACGTCACCGCCTTCGCCCTCACCGCCGCCGCCGACAACGCCATGTACGCCGCCAAGCGCCGCGGCGCGGGCCTCATCCAGGCCGTCTTCTGCCCCGAGGAGGAGGCCGGCGAGAAGCGCAGCCAGCGCCCGCGCACCGCGCGCACCGAGCGCCGCGAGGCCGCCACGCGCCGCGTCCCGGCGCTCCGCACGCGCCCGACGCCGACCCCGGACGCGGCGCCGTGACGACCATGACGCACCGCGTCATGGCCCGCGTCACGACTTGACGACGAGCCACGCCTCGGCGCCGAAGAGCAGGAACAGCGCCGCGAGGATGTACGGCCAGAGGAGCGTGCGCCCCTCGGCGCCGACGCCCGACGCCACGAGCGCGGGCTCGGCCGGGTCGAGCTCGGGGAGGATCCCGTTGTCCCGCGTCAGCGCCGCCTTCGTCTGCGCGACGAGCTCGCTCGCGACGGGCTGGAAGTCGCTCTCGCGGCGGTCGGCGTTGACGGCGATGGGGGTCACCGCCTTCTTGTCGCCGGCGCGCTCGAGCGTGTACTGGCCGGGCATGTCGAGGTTGTCGAGGAAGAGCGCGTCGCCGTCGCTCGCGCTCTGCTCGTAGTCGACCGTGCCGCCGTCGGGGCGCAGGAGCCGCAGCGGCCCCGTCCCGGGCGGGACGCGCACGCGCGCGCTCTCGCCGGCGATGTAGCCGAGCCCGCCCTTCCGGTCGAGCGCGTGCCCGAGGTACTGGCAGACGCGCTGCACGAGCGGCACGAAGCTCGAGCGGATGGCGAGGTCCGACCAGTCGCGGTCGACGGTCGTCGTGAGCAGCATCACGCGCCCCTGGCCGAGCGTCGACTCGACGATCGCGGGGACGCCGCCCGTGTAGCTCGCGACGACCTTGGCGTCGGCCTGGCCGGCGGGGTCGACGAGGACGTAGGAGAACACCTGCGCCTTGAAGAGGCTCGCGTCGTCGACGCCGTCGAACACCTCCATGACGGGGTGCCCGAAGTCGGCGCTCGAGAGCGTCAGCGCCGACAGCGCGGACTTCGGGTCGCCGGGCTTGGCGACGTTCTTCACGTCGCGGATCGGGTACGGGAGGAGCGCGCCGTAGCTGCGCGCGCTCTCCGGCGTGAGCTCGTCGCCGCCGGTGATGAAGAGCCCGCCGCCGGCGCGCACGAAGTTCTCGAGCGCGAGGTCCTGCTCCTGCGTGAGCCCGCCGACGTTCGCGAGGATCACGACGTCCATGGGGGCTATCTGCGCGGGCCGGAGCTCGGCGCTCGTCGCGAACACCGGCGCGAGCGGCATGTCCTGCGGGTTCGGCACGCGGAGCGCTGCGCGCAGGAAGAAGATCTCGTCGAGGAAGGGCATCCCGCGCGGGGCGCCGTTCACGACGAGCACGTTGAGCGCGCGGCTCTGCGCGACCGTGAAGAAGAACGCGTCGTCGGCCGGGAGCGCGTCGGGATCGATGCGCGCGACGCCGCGCACGGCGCCCGGGGCGTTGATGGTGAAGCGCTTCTCGACCTTCTCGCCCGCCGGCACCGCGACGAGGTCGGCCGTGACGCGATCGCCGAGCTCGACCTCGAGCTTCACCTGCCGGTCGGCGGCGCCGTGGTTCGCGACGGTCACGGCCACCTCGAGCGCGCCCGGCGCGGCGCCGTCGGCGCGCCGCACGGCGACGTCCTCCACGGCGGCGTTCTCGACGGGCTTGCCCTCGCGGACGTCGACCACGTCGACCTCCGTGACGGGGACGAACGTCCAGGGCCCGCCGAGATCGGCCCACGCGGCGGCCTGCTGGTCGCCGATGAGGACGAGCTGGCGCCGCGGCTCCGACGACTGCGAGAGCGCGCGGCCGGCCTCGGTGATCGCGGCCACGAAGTCGGCGCGGCGGGCGCCGGGGGTGACGCGGTCGAGGGCGCGCTCGGCGGCGGCCTTGTCGTAGGTGAGGCCGCTCGTCAGGAGCCGCGCGGGGGCGCCGGCCGCGACGATGGCGAAGCTCGTGCGCGCGCCGCCGGCGTCGACGAGCTCGCGGGCGCGGGCGACGGCCTTGTCGAGGTAGGTCTCGCCGTCGTCGGCGACGGCCTGCATCGAGAGCGAGTCGTCGATGACGATGGCGACGCCGCCCGGGGCGCTCGCGTCGGGCGCGGCGAGCTGGTCGGGGGCGACGTAGGGCTTCGCGAGGGCGAAGGCGAGCGCGGCGAGGAGGAGCACGCGCAGCGCGAGCACGAGGAGCTGCTTCAGCTTGAGGCGCCGCGCGATGCGCTTGTCGGAGAGCAGCAGGAACTCGATGGCGGCGAAGTGCCGCAGCTTCGCGCGCTGCCGGTTGATGAGGTGGATGATGACGGGGATCGCCCCGAGCGCCATGCCCGCGAGGAGGGCCGCGTTGCCGAACTCCATGGGTCAGCCCGCCTTCCGGTCGGCGCCGCCGCTCTTGAGCAAGCGCAGCACGATGTCGCCGGGGGCCTCGCGCGTGTCGACGAGCTGGTAGCCGACCTGCGATTCGAGGCAGCGGCGGCGGATCTCCTCCTGGTGCTCGGCCATCTTCGCGAGGTAGGCCTTCCGCACGAGCCGCGGCTCGACGAGGAGGCGCGCCTTCGACTCCATGCCCTCGAAGAGGGTCATCTCGTCGAACGGGAGCGTGAGCTCGTCGCCGTCGAGCACGTGGAAGACGGTGACCTGCTGCCCGCGCCCGACGAGCTGCCGCATCATCCCGAAGGGGCGCTCGGCGTCACCGAAGAAGTCGCTGAACACGAAGACCATGCCGCGCCGGCGCGAGAACTCGACGACCGCGGCGAGGCCGGCCTCGAGGTTCGTGCCGCCCTTGACCTTGGCCTTGTCGAGCGCCTCGACGAGGTGCCCCATGTGGTTCGCGCGCGCCCGCGGCGGCAGCACCTGCGAGACCTCGTCGGCGTACTTCACGAGGCCGATGGCGTCCTGCTGGCGGAGCAGCAGGTGCGCGAGCGTGGTCACGAGGACCGCCGCGTAGTCGTACTTCGTGAGGACCCCGTCGGCGCCGTAGCCCATGGAGGCCGAGCAGTCGAGGACCGCGAGCGCCTGCAGGTTCGTCTCCTGCTCGAACTTCTTCACGTAGTACTTGTCGAATCGGGCGTACGCCTTCCAGTCGACGTGGCGGATCTCGTCGCCCGGCGCGTACTCCTTGTGCTCGGCGAACTCGACGGACGCCCCCTGGTGCGGGCTCCGGTGGAGGCCCTGGAGGATCCCGTCGACCACGCGCCGCGCCCGCAGCGTGACGCCGCGGAGCCGCGCGAGCGCCGTCGGGTCGATGAGCCGGCGCTCGGTCTTCCTGGGGGCGAGGACGGCCATCGCTACATCTTCGCCGCCGGCAGGGAGGCGATGATCGCGTCGATGACGGCGTCCGCGTCGACCCGATCGGCCTCGGCCTGGAAGTTCAGCAGCACGCGGTGGCCGAGCACGGCCTTCGCGAGCGCGCGCACGTCCTCGCGGGACGCGTGCGGGCGGCCGTGCAGCGCGGCGCGCGCCTTCGCCCCGAGGATGAGGTACTGGCTCGCGCGGGGGCCGGCGCCCCAGGCGACGTACTGCTTGACGAGCTCGGGCACGTCGGGGCCGCCGGGGCGCGTCCTGCGCGCCACCTCGACCGCGTAGCGCACGATGTCGGGGGCCGCGACCACGGCGAGCGCGACCTTCTGCAGGTGGAGGAGCTCGTCGCGCGTGAGCACGTGCTCGAGCGGCTCCTGCGCGCGCCCGGTGGTGCGGGTGACGACGTCGATCTCCTCCTCGAAGCTCGGGTACTCGACCTTGATGCTGAACATGAAGCGGTCGAGCTGCGCCTCGGGGAGCGGGTAGGTGCCCTCCTGCTCGATGGGGTTCTGCGTCGCGAAGCACAGGAACGGCGGCGGCAGCTCGTAGGTCGTGCCGGCCGCGGTCACGCGCTTCTCCTGCATCGCCTGGAGGAGCGCCGCCTGCGTCTTCGGCGGGGTCCGGTTGATCTCGTCGGCGAGCAGGATGTTGCAGAAGACCGGGCCCTTGATGAACTTGAAGAAGCGCTTCCCGCTGGCGTGGTCCTCCTCGAGGATGTCGGTCCCGGTGATGTCGCTCGGCATGAGGTCCGGCGTGAACTGGATCCGGTTGAACTCGAGGCTCACGGCCTCGGCGAGCGTCGAGATGAGGAGCGTCTTCGCGAGGCCGGGCACGCCGATGAAGAGGCCGTGCCCGCGCGCGATGAGCGCGGTCAGGAGCAGGTCGATGACCGCGTCCTGCCCGATGATGCGCTTCCTGAGCTGGCCGAGGACGCGCTTCCGCGCGGCGGCCACCGCGTCCACGTCGGCCTGGGTGACCTCGTCGAGAGCGCGCTCCGGCTCGAGGGGGTTCGTCGCCACGGTCATGCAGGGTTCTCCGGTGCGCGCGCGGGGTGTTGGGTCCCGCGCGCGGTCGTGCTGGGTCTCGTCGGGCGTCGCCCGAGCGTGGCTCAGGGGGCGGGTTGGCTCAGGAGCTTCTGCGCCCGCCGCTCGACGGCGGCGCGGTCGGCGAGGCCGAGGCGGTCGTAGACCAGGGCGAGGCTCTCGTGAACGTCGGGGTCGAAGGGGTTGATGGTGATGGCGGTCTCGAGGTGAGCGCGCGCCTCGTCGAGCTTGCCGAGCGCGAGGAGCGCCTGGCCGAGATAGACATGCAGGATCACGTGCCGCGGGTACAGCGCTATCGGCTTCTCGAGCTCCGCGGCGGCGTCCTCGAAGCGCCCGAGGCGGAGCAGCGCGTAGCCGAGCTTGCCCTGGACGAGGGGCGACGCGTCGCCGACGTAGGTGACGGCCTTCGTGTACTCCTTGGCGGCGGCCTTCCAGCGCTTCTTCACGCGCATCTGGTCGCCGAGCCACACGTGCCCGCGCGCCTTGTCGATCTTGATGGTCGCGAGCTCGTCGGCCTCGGCGTGCTTGCCCTTGAAGAGCAGCTCCTGCGCGTGGGAGGCCTCCTCGGGCCGGTAGCCCTGCTGTTTGAGGTACCCCTTCCAGGTGCGCTCGAAGCGGTCGAAGGGGAGGTTCGCGATGGCGCTCACCGCGTCGCGGTCGCTCTTCCCGGCGGCCATGAGCGCGACGAGGTCGGCGGCGACGTCCTTCCCGGCGCGCTGGTTCAAGAAGCCGATGACCGTGAAGACCTCGGCGAACGCGGTCGCCGTGGCCTCCTGGCTCGGGAGCTTCGCCATCGACGGCGACATCGCCGCGAAGCTGATGAGCGTGTCGTTCGCGAGGGCCTTCGCGAGGAAGCCCTCGGACGTGCGCTCGAGCTTCGGCACGGCCGTCTCCTGCCACATCACCTCGTAGTACTTGGCGAGGCCCTCGTGGAGCCAGATGGGCACGGTGTTGCGGCTCTTCTTCGTGATGATGAGGTGGATGAGCTCGTGCGCGACGGTGTCGAGCCAGTCGTAGCCGTACACGAGGTCCCGCGGCGACGTGACCATGAGGCGGTTGTACTTGCAGAGCGCGATGGTGCCGGAGGTGCGGATCTCGGCCACCGTCAGCGGCGAGACGGCGCCGAGCACGTCGACCGTCGGGTAGAACTCGATGCGGATCGGGCGGTCCGGCTGGAAGTCGAAGATCTTCGTGAGGCGCGGCCACGCCTTCGCGAGCGCCTCCTCGGTGTAGGGGATGAGGATCTCGTCGACGCCGGGGCTCACGGAGATGATGAAGCGCCCGTCGGCGGTCGTGTGCTTCTTCGCGTTCTTCGTCTGCTCGTACACGGCCGTCGCGAGGCCGAGGTAGTGCTGGGCGAGGGGGTCGGCGCCTGCGTGGACGGCCTGCGAGAAGTACTCGACGGCCTTCTGGTAGTCGCCGTCGAGCAGGTGGTACTCGCCGGTCAGGAGCAGGTTCTCCGGGTCCTGCGGGGCGCTCGCGTTCAGGCGGGCGATGATGGGCTCGGCCTCAGTGAGGTCCCACGAGTCGAGGGCCTCGTCGGCGGCGACCTGATCGGGGGTCGACGGCATGGCGCCCGCGCGGGGCGCCGCGAACGCGACCGCCGCCACCGCGAGGACGGCGCCGACCAGGAGCTTGTGAACGGCGTTCACTCGCCCGGCGCGGGCCCTGAGCGACGCCACGCTGTGTTGCCTCCCGTGCATGTGAATGGCGTTCACTTCAGGAGCTCCTCGTAGAACTTCTCGATGGCGCCCTTGTAGGTGTCGGGGGCGCGCTCCTTCATGGCGCGGAGGACCTCCTCGCGGAAGTTCTTGGGTCCGGCGTAGGGGTCGTCCTCGGGGATCTCGACCTTCGCGTGTGGGTCGTTGACGCCGTTGCCGTCCTGGCGCGAGCTCTGGCGGCGCTGCTGCTGCATGCGCTCCTTCATCTGCTGCTGCGCCTGCTCGAGCGACTCGAGGGCGTCCTGCTGCTGCCGCTGCGCGTCGCCCGGCTTGCCCTCACCGAGGCTCTGCTCGGCCTGCTTCATGGCCTGCTCGGCCTTCTGGAGCGGCTCGCCCATCTCGCCCTGGACGCCCGGCATGTCCTTGTCGAGCTCGCCGAGCCCCTCCTGGAGCTTCTGGAGCTGCTCCTTCAGCTGCCCCTGCCGCTGCCCGAGGCGCTGCGACTCGGCGCTCTGCTCGGGGGAGCCGGCCTGACCGCTGCCCTGCATCATCTCGGCGAGCTTCTCGGCGAGCTCGCCGGCCTTCTCGCCGGCCTGCTCGGCCTGCCCCTTGCCGGCGCGCAGCTGGTCGTGGCGGCCCTCGTCGGGCTCGTGCTCGGCGGCCTTCCCGACCTCCTCACCGAGGTCGCCGCTGCCCTTCTGCATCTTCTGCGCGAGCTCGCTCGCCTTCTGCAGGTTCCCGGCCTTGATGGCGTCCTGCATGGCCTGGGCGTCCTTCTTCAGGCCGTCGAGCGCGTCCTTGTCGGCGGGGTGGAGCGGGTCCTCGGGGACCTTCTCGAGGTGCTCGCCGACCTCGGCGGCCTCCTTCGCGAGCTCGTCGAGGGCTGCCTGCTGCTCCTCGCGGCGCTTCTTGGCCTCCTCGGCGGCGATCTGCCGGTCGAGCTCGCTCGTCTCGCCCTTGACGCCGCGCTGGCCGTCGGCGAGCTCGTCGAGCTTCGAGCGCAGCTCCTGCGCCATCTGCTGCGCGCGCGGCGAGAGGCCGCCGCCGGTGTCGAGGTCGTCCTGGAGGCCCGCCATGAGCTCCTGCGTGCTCTTGTTGAGCTGCTCGAGGAGCTTCATGGCCTCGTCGATCTTGCCCTCCTCGAGGAGCTTCTGGATCTGGTCCATGGTCGACGCCATGTCCTGCATCTCCATGGCCTTGTCGCTCGGGCGCTGCGCCGCGTTCTGGTTCTCGTAGGGGACCTTCTCGCGCAGCTTCGCGAGCTGCTCCTGGAGCTTCTGGAGCTTCTCCTGGAGCTTCCTGAGCTTCTTCATCGCGGCCTTGAGCGCCTCGGGATCCTTCGTGTCCTTCAGCTTCTTCAGGAGGTCCGCCATCTCGTTCTGCGTCTCGAGGAGCTCCCGCGCGGCGTCGAGCACGTTCTCGGCGCGGCTGTCGTCGAGCTCCTTCTTCAGGCGCAGGATCCCGGCCTCGGTCTCGTTCGCGGCCTCCTCGTTGGCGCCGAAGAGGAGCGACACCATGACCTGGTCGTCGACGGTGGTCTCGCCGAGGACGGCCTTCCGGAGGTGCGCGGCCTCCTGCTCGTAGCTCTCGCGGATCTTGTCGCGGACCTCCTGGATGGCGGCGCGCAGCTCGTCGCTCGCGAGGGTGTCGGTCGCGAACGCCGACGAGAGCGTGGTCAGCTGGTTCACGACCTGCTCGGTGGCCGTGGAGATCCGCTGCCCGACGGCCACGTACTCGTGGAGCCGCCAGCGGTCCTGCGCCTCGATGGGGCTCTCGAGGCGGTCGGCGAGCACGTCGACCATCGCGTCGACGAGGGCGTCGAGCTTCGCGAGGAGCTCGTCGTGCTCGGCCTCGGGGCTGTAGAGGGAGAGGCGGCGCGACTGGCTCTTGCCCCTCCCCGGGCCGTCGAGGTCGTTGAAGTCGGCGGACTCGAACCACACCTCGACCGCGTCGCCCGGCTCGAGCCCGAGCTTCGTGATGGAGACGGTGCTGTCGCCGCGCGCGATGCGCTCACCGTTCGGCGACGCGACGACCGTGCGCTCGAGCTCCTTGCCGTCGCTCTCGGCGGCCACGACGAGCTCGACGTGGTCGATGCCGTAGTCGTCGGAGGCCTCGAAGAAGAAGGCGATCTCGTCGTCCGGCTTCACCTCGAGGTCCGCGTCCGGCAGGAGCAGCGCCACCTCGGGCGGCGCGTCGCTGCGCGCGTTGACGACGCGCCACGCGCGCTCGCCGATGACCTGCCCGGTCTCGCCGATGAGCTGGAACTGGTAGCGGTCGCTCTGGCCCACGCGGAACGTGCCGCTCACGGTGCCGTCGGCGCCGACGTCGAGCTTCCAGCGCGCCTCGGGGTCCGACTCGAGGATGAGCGCGGCCTCCTTCGCGGGGAAGAGCGCCTTCCCGGCGAAGCGCACCTCCGAGCCCCGGAGCACCTCCACGTCGCCGCTCGAGCCCTCGACGCGGCGCGGTGAGGCGCCCGTGTAGGCGGGCTCGACGATCTCGAGGTTCAGCTGCCCGACGACGGCGTTCTCGACGCGATCGTCGTCGGCCCCGGGCTTCTCGGCGGCGGCGACGAGGGCGCGGGCGCCGTCTTCGTAGAACGACGGCGCGAGGACGCCCACGAGCCCGGCGAGCGCGGCGACCCCGAGGAAGGCGAGCCCGACGCGGCCGAGGCGGCGGCGGTCGCCGAAGGAGCGCACGGGGAGCTCCTTCACGCGCGCGGCGGCGAGGTGGGCGGAGGAGAGCGCGAGAGCCGGGGAGAACCCGAGGTCGCCGTGGGGCGCGCGGAGGAGCGACGCGGTCTGGACGGACGTGACGAGGCTCGAGTGGAAGCCCTGCCCGCGCTCCTCGATCCAGACGGCGAGCTGGTCGTCGGCGGCGCGGCGGCGGCGCGGCACGAGCCACCAGCGCCAGACGAGGGCGCCGGCGCCGACGAGGCCGAGGAGGAGCACGCCCCAGGCCCAGAAGCCGTGGGCCTCGCCGAGCGCGAGCGCGAAGGCGACCGTGACGAAGGCGGCGAGCACGACGCAGAGCAGCGCCCCGAGCGCCGCCTCGCGGAACGAGATGCGGTTCAGCTCGCGGCGGACGGCGACGAGAAATCGCTGGACGCGCTCGAAGGATTCCATCCGGCTCTGACTGCTCCCCATCGATCGGTGTAGGGCCCGAGCGACGACCTGTTACGAAGCCGGAAGCGGAGTCCATCATTCCCGGCGCGCCGGCGGATCATCGGCGCGCGCGGGGCTCCGGTCAACCACGGCGACGCGGGGTGACGCCGCGGATCGGCCGCCCGCGGGGCCGCGGAGGCGAGCCTTGCCCGACGCGGCTTCCTGTGATGTTCTCCCCCGCGGATCCCGGTTACGCCGGTCCGTGGCGCGCGCGGTGGGCGTTTTTTGAATAGCCCCGGCGGTGCCCACGTCTCAAGCCTCCGACTTGGAGAGCCGTTTTGGCCAGCCAGGAAGAACGGAAGAACGAGGATCAGGAGCTCGTCCGGCGTGCGCAAGCAGGTGACCAGAAGGCATTCCGCGAGATCGTCGAGCGCTACCAGCGCAAGGTCTACACGATCGCCTACGGCATCGTGCGGAACCCCGACGTCGCGATGGACGTCGTCCAGGACGCCTTCGTCAAGGTCTACCGGCACCTCGGCAGCTTCCAGGGAAACTCGAGCTTCTACACGTGGTTGTACCGGATCGTGGTCAACCTCTGCATCGACAAGAAGCGCCGGGCGGCCCGCGCTTCGGAGGTCGACTACGACGACGCCCTCTCCCACGAGGAGGGCTTCACCGACGGACCGACGCTCGCGTCGACCGGCATCGAGAACCCCTTCAAGGCCGCGCAACGCAAAGAGCTCGTCGAGCACATGGACGAGGCCCTCGATACGTTGAGTGAAGACCACCGCGAGATACTTTTGCTGAGAGAAGTCGACGGGCTAAGCTACGAAGAGCTCGCCGAGACCCTGGGAATCGCGAAGGGCACGGTGATGAGCCGGCTCTTCCACGCACGCAAGAACTTCCAGAAGTCGCTGATGCGCTACCTGGTCAAATAGCGAGGAAAAGGCGCGATGAACTGCAACGAGGTCAAAGAGCTGCTGATGCCGTTCCACGACGGCGAGCTCGACCCGGCGACGGCGGCCGAGGTCGAGAAGAGCCTCGCCTCCTGCGAGAGCTGCCAGTCGGAGCTCGCGGAGCTCGGCCGGATCGGCCTCTTCGCGAACGCGGCCTTCGCCATGCCCGTCGAGGGCGTGGATCTCGCCGGCGTGTACGACGGGGTCATGGCGCGCATCGCCGCCGAGGACGCGGTCGAGGCGACATCGAACGCCATCGAGGGCGTCCGCCTCCAGCGCGCGCCGGTCGTGACCGAGCCGAGCCTCTGGGAGCGCGTGCGCGCCTGGCTCGGCGAGGCCATCCGCTTCGAGCGGCCCGTCGCGGGCATGGCCCTCGCGGGAGCGGCGCTCGCCGTCATCGCGGGCGTCTGGATCGCGAGCCAGGGCCCGAGCGCGGACGCGCCGGGGAACGCCCCGGCCATCGCCCAGGACACGGCCGCGCCGGCCGGCGTCCGCCGCGGTCGCGAGGGCGAGGTGGCCGTGCGCGACGCCGTCGTGGAGAACACCATCGCCGACGTCGGCGAGGTCAAGGTGATCGAGCTCGGCGCCGATGACGCCGGTGACAGCCAGGCGCTCGTCCTCTGGCACGTGGTCGACGGCGAGGGGGTTCAGCTCCCCGAGCCGGCGAACAACGTCCACTGACGCGCTGCGAGACGGGGTGAGGTGACGCCATGTTCCGACGCACGATCCTGACGAGCCTCCTGCTCGGGCTCCTGGCCCTGGGCGCCACCGCCCAGGCGCGCCCCGGCGAGAGCGCGGTCGCGACCGCGTCGGCGAGCGACGGCGCGCCGGCGACGGTCGACGTGGTGGTCATCCACGCGACGAACAAGGGCGAGGTCGACAAGCGCCTCGGGAGCCTCGAGAAGACGCTCCTGCGCGCGTTCAAGGGCTACCTCGGCTTCACGCTCCTCTCGGAGGAGAAGGTGAAGCTCGCGAGCGAGCAGGCGCACCACATGGCGCTCCCCAACGGGACCGAGCTCGACTTCAAGTACCTCGGCGAGGAAGACGGCTTCCTGCGGCTCCACCTCGAGGTGGGCGGGCTGAAGTCGACGGTGCGCGTGAAGAGCGGCAGCACCTTCTTCCAGGCCGGACGCGGCTACAAGGACGGCATGATCGTCCTCGCGTTCCAGGCGAAGACCGGGGGCTGAGGGCCGCGGCGAGGCGGGTCGCGAGGCGCCGGAGGGCGCGGCAGGCGGCTCGGCGGCGCCGGGTGAAATTGACAGGTCGGCTGTAAACTGGCTAGCGTGCGCTCCGGTACGGCACCGGAGGCGTCGATGTCACGGCAGTCAGCTCGGTTCATAGCCCTCGTCGCCGCGGTGTTGGCGTTGCTCACCGTCGGGGTGACGGTGGCGCACGCCGCGGCACCCACGGACGACGAGAAGCGGCGCGCGGGCGCGCTCTACGCGGAAGGGCAGACGCTCTTCGAGCAGGAGCTCTACGCGGCCGCCATCGAGAAGTTCAAGGCGGCGCACGCGATCATCCCGCACGAGGTGAACCTCTACAACATCGCGCGGGCCTACGAGAAGCTGGGCGCGGCCAAGGAGTGCATCAGCTGGTACGACCAGTACGTGGACTTCTACAAGAAGAAGCACGGGTCGGATCCCGATGACATCGTGGACGTGCGCGCGAGCGTGCAGAAGTGCCGCTTCCTCCTGAAGCCGGAGGTGCAGGTCGGCTCCGAGCCGTTCGGGGCCAAGGTCTACATCGACGACCGCGAGAAGCTCCTCGGGCAGACGCCGTACACGACGACGCTCGACCCCGGCACCTACACGTTCTACCTCGACCTGAACGGCTACGCGCCGTTCAAGCAGCAGGTCGAGGTGCGCGCGGGCGAGCCCGTGAAGCTCTTCTTCAAGCTCGAGAAGCTGCAGCGCGTCGGGACCGTGCACCTCACGAGCAACGTGCGCGGCGCGAGCATCTTCATCGACGGGCGCAACATCGGCCTCACGCCGTACAAGGACGCCATCACGCTCGACGAGGGCAAGCACCAGTTCACGGTCCAGAAGGACGACTACAACCCGTTCAGCGAGGAGCTGGACGTGGTGGTGAACGAGGAGCACACGGTCGCGAGCGAGATCTACCTGCGCGACCCGCCGATGACCTGGAAGGGCTACGTGGGCTACACGGCGCTCATCCTCGGCGCGGGCGGCGTCGGGTTCGGCGTCTTCTCGAAGACGCAGGCCGACAAGTACTTCAAGGGCACCGACGACTTCAACACGTGGGAGACGTGGCAGAACGTCGGCTACGGCGCAGGTGGCGGCCTCATGGGGGTCGGGATCCTGCTCCTGGTGCTCGACGCCCTCGACACCGACATCGTGAAGTCCGGGGACGCCATCGACGAGGCGCGCACCGCGCCGAGCGTGATGCCGATCCTGGGCGCGTCGCCGGACGGGGGGCTCCTCGGTGCGGACGTCCGCTTCTAATCTGGGGCGAGGTATCAAGATGCGTGGCTCGAGCCTTCTCATCCTCACGTTCATCGCGGCCGGCGCCGCATCGCTCGTCGCGTGCGCGGAGGGCCTCGAGCCGCCGTCGACGACGGCGATGGCCGAGGTGCGGACCGGCCTCACGTTCACGTTCGGCGTGCAGTTCGACAAGGAGGGCTTCTGCTCGCCGGTCGGCACGCCGGCGAACCAGCAGCCGAGCTGCTCGGTCGCGACGGACGCGAGGCTGCCGGTCATCTGGCCGACGGTGCAGGTCGAGCTCGACCCGTTCGCCATCGACGTGCACGAGGTGACGAACTTCCAGTACGAGTACTGCGTGGCGCTCGGGGACTGCACGGAGCCGCGCGCCGGCAACGCGCAGTCGTTCGACCAGCTCGAGTACTACGGGGTCGACAAGTTCCACGACTTCCCGGTGGTCAACATCACGTGGGAGCAGGCGGACGCGTACTGCAGGTCGGTCGGGAAGCGCCTCCCGACCGAGTTCGAGTGGGAGCGCGTCGCGAAGGGCGGGAACCCGGACGACCCGCGCATCTTCCCGACGGACAACCTCTCGAACAACGTGTCGGGCTGCAAGGCATCGGGCTTCAACACCGGCTGGTGCCGGGGGGACCAGCGCATGGACGCGGTCACCGACTCGGACGTGGACTTCGTGACCGAGGGCGGGACGAAGGTCTTCTTCATGTTCGGGAACGCTGCGGAGTGGACGTCGACGAACTACGTGGTGGACGTGCAGTGCTCGGACGACGCGCCGTGCGGGCGCGCGCAGGACTGCGCGACCTACGAGAGCTGCGTGCCGCCGACGGAGACGTGCTACGCCGATCAGGACCGCTCCGACTGCCCGGCGGCCGTCATCGCGTGCATGGAGGGCGTCGACTCGTGCCTGAACAACAGCGCCCTCTGCCCGACGTGCGACGCGGCGTGCTACTACATGTGCGCGGACCAGCAGAAGAAGTCGGTGGTGTGCGACAAGTACACGGACGCGCTCACTGGCGACGAGATCGAGGCGAGCGCGCTGTCGTCGACGAAGGTGATCCGCGGCGGGAGCGTGTTCCTGTCGCGCGACGCGCAGACGTGCCTCTACCGGACGACCTCGCGCGACACGAACCTCGAGAAGACGGCCGTGCAGCCGTGGCTCGGGTTCCGCTGCGCGAAGGACCTGTAGCGGCGTTCGCAGGTCGGGTCTTCGTGGTTTCTCGAACGTGACCACGGAGACACGGAGACACGGAGGGAGCACGGAGGGAGACGCGGTGGCGTCTTGCCTCGGTGTGTCTCGAACGTGACCACGGAGACACGGAGACACAGAGGGAGCACGGAGGGAGACGCGGTGGCGTCTTGCCTCGGTGTGTCTCGAACGTGACCACGGAGACACGGAGACACGGAGGGAGCACGGAGGGAGACGCGGTGGCGTTTGCCCCCCCGCGCCTCCTCTCCGTGTCCTCCTCCCTCTCTCCGCGTCTCCGTGGTAAACGCGCGGCCTGTGCCGGCCCGTTACCCCGACCCCGGCCTCGCGCTCGAGGGACGCCCTGCCCGTGGGACCCCTCCAGGGGGTCTTCGTCCAGGCTCCGGCTTGGGTGGGGGACCCCTCCGAGGGGTATTCGCTCAGGCGACCCCGTGAGGTGGGGTGACCTACGAGGCCCGCGTCAGTAGGGGTTGTCCTTCGGCTTGTCGCCGTCGACCTTGCCGCTCCCGTACGGGTTCTTCTTCGGGTCCTTCACCTTCTCGGGGTTGAACTCGACCGGCTTGGTCTCCGTCTTCGGCTTCTCGATCGCCGTCGCCGTCGTCGGCTTCTCGACCGTCGCCGTCACCGGCTTCTCCGTCGTCGTCGTCGGCTTCGACACGACCGGCCGCTCCACCACGTCCGGGTGCGTCACCACCGGCCTCTCCGACGCCGGCGCCTCCACCTTCACGAGCTCCACCGAGATGGCGTCCGCCTTCTGGAACTCGAACGAGCGCGTGTAGTCCTGGTAGCCCTTGAGCCGCATCGTGAACGACTCCGACGGCGCCCCCTGGTTCCGGCTCAGCTGGTACGGCGACTTCCCGATCGACTCGCCCTTCCCGTTGAGGATCTCCGCCCCCGACGGGATCGTCACGATCGTCACCACCACGCGATCCACCTGGAACTCGGGCACCTGCCCGACCTCCGCGTCGCCCACCGCCGTGAAGTCCACGTACCCCGACGGCAGCCGGTCGAGGCTCGCGTAGAGCCCGCCCGCCGTGCCGAGCAGGATGAGCAGCGCCCCCATCGCGATGAGCGGCCAGCGCGACCGCGGCTGGCGCACGATCACCGACGGCGAGCCGTCCTTGTTCGTGCCGAGGATCGTCTTGTCGTTGAACGGGCCGACCGTGTCGCGCATCGAGCCGAGGTCGGTGTCCGCCACCGTCCGCGAGCTCGTCGTGATCTCGATCCCCATCGCCTCCGCGTCCTCGCGCGTGACGACGTTGCGATAGAGCTCCGGCAGCTGCGCGAGCAGCTCCTCGCACTCCCGGATCACCGCCTCGGCCGTCTGCGGGCGCTTCGACGGGTCCTTCTCGAGGAGCTTGAAGACGAAGTCCTCGATGTTCTCCGGGATCACCAGGTCCGGACGGATCGTCTGGAACGCCGGCGGGCTCTCCTGGATGTGCTTGATGAGGATGCCGAGCGGGTTGTCCGCGTCGAACGGCACCCGCCCGCACAGCATCTCGTAGAGCATCACGCCGATGGAGTAGATGTCCGACCGCGCGTCGAGATCGCCGCCGCGCGACTGCTCCGGCGACATGTACTTCGGCGTGCCGAAGATCGACCCCGCCTTCGTGAGCGTCTTCTCCTCGCCGTCGCCCTCCGTGAGCTTCGCCACGCCGAAGTCGAGGACCTTCACGAAGTCCGCTTCCTCGCCGACCGTCTCGAGGACGACGTTGTCGGGCTTCAGGTCGCGGTGGATGATGCCCTTGCCGTGCGCTTCGCGGAGGCTCTTCGCGATCTGCAGCGCCACCTTCAGGCCCCGCTGCACCGACAGCTGCTTCTGCTCGCGGAGCGTCTTCTGGAGGGGCTTGCCCTCGAGGAACTCCATCGCGATGTAGAGCAGCCCGTCGGGCGTCTCGCCGAAGTCGAAGATCTGGATCGTGTTCGGGTGGCGCAGCTTCGAGACCGCGAGCGCCTCGATGTGGAAGCGCCGCACGACCGTCTCGTTCTCCGCGAGCTCGCGCAGCAACACCTTGATGGCGACGTCGCGGTCCATGCCGCGCTGCTTCGCGCGGTACACGGCGCCCATGCCGCCGGCGCCGATCTTCGCGTAGATCTGGAAGCGGTCGGCGATCTCGCGGCCGATGACCGGGTCGATCTTCTCGCGCCCGTCCTCGTCCGCCGCCGCGATCCGCCGCCGGATGCGCTCCTCGAGGTCCTCCCCCTCGAGGTTCGTCTCCTGCGTGGACGAGCGCATCGTCGGCGCCGTACCGCCCTCCTTGCGGGTCGCGATCGCGTCGGGCCCGCCGAGGTTTCTCGTGTCGGCTTCGCTCGAAGGCATGTTCGGGTCGCTCATGGCTGCGGAAGTTAGAGTCTCGGGCTCGCGCGGTCAACGCGCGGGCCACGGAGCCCGCTTGCTGGGCGGCTCCGCGCGACGTGTCCCCGGATCCGACGCGCGGCGGCCGAAAAGGATCTCACGGCGGCCAACCGAGCGCGATTGACGCAGTTGATTCAAGCCGCGCTCCTCCCTACCTTCTACGCTCGATGTCCGGTCCCACCCCGCCGCCGCGCGCGCGCCTCCCCCTCGGCCTCCTCGCGCTCGCGCTCGCCCTCGCCTCCCTCGGCCCCGCTTGCTCGGCGAGCGCCGAGCTCGCGTGCGAGGACGAGCAGTGCCCGAGCGGCCAGGTCTGCGGCGCCACCGGCTGCGAGGGCATCACCCCGCCCGACCCGACCACGACCGACCTCGGCCGCTACACCTCCACCGCGCTCACCGCCGACAAGCGCCTCGTCGCCGCCACCTACGACGCCGCCGGCGGCAACCTCGTCGTCGCCCGCGAGCAGGCCGACGGCGCCCTCGCGCTCGAGATCGTCGACGGCTGGAGCGTCCGCGGGCGCGACGTCGTCGACACCGACAGCGGCCTCTGGACCGACCTCGTCGTCACCGACACCGCGACCCACCTCGTCTGGTTCGACAAGACCGCCGGCGCCCTCCGCTACGCCGTGCAGCCGACCGGCGAGAGCTGGAGCGTCGAGACCGTCGACGGCGGCGACGGCGCCGTCCGCGGCACCCACGCCTGCCTCGCCGTGAAGGAGGGCGTCGTGCACGTCGCCTACCGCGACGAGAGCGCCCGCGCCCTGCGCTACGCGCGCCGTGAGCTCGACGGGACCTGGAAGATCCGCGTCGTCGACGTCTGCGCCGGCGAGCCCGACTGCGTGAGCCCCGCCACCGGCCTCGCCGCCGCCGACGACGAGGACTACGGCGAGTGGGCCGACATCGCCGTCATCGGGCAGATGCCGCGCATCGCCTTCTACGACCGGCGCCGCGGCGACCTCAAGATGGCCGCGCGCCGCGAGGGCGGCGTCTGGGAGACCAACACCCTCGACGGGCGCGACCCGACCACCGGCGAGGACACCGGCGACGTCGGCCGCTTCGTGTCCCTCGCGCTCACCGCCGGGCGGCAGCCCGGGCTCGCCTACTACGACGCCACGCGCGGGGCGCTCCGCTACCTCGTGCCCGGGAACCAGCCCGTCGTCGTCGACGCCGGCACGTTCAGCGATCCGGAGACCGGCGTCACGAAGAGCAGCCCCGTCGGGCAGTTCGTTCGCCTGCGCTATTCGCCCGACGACCACGCCGTCATGATCTACCTCGACGCGAGCGCCATCGCGCTCAAGGAGGCGATCGTGAGCGGCGCGAACGTCGTCGCCGTGCGGCGCCTCGACGCGCTCGACCCCGGCGTCTTCGTGGGCTTCGACGTCGTCGAGGACCGGCTCGTCGGCGCGTACGGGGCGTGGGTCGCCGGGGAGGCGCCGCGGACGCGCCTCGCCACCTTCGACCTGCCGCTGGTGACGCCATGACGCGGCGCGTCACGCTCATCAGGCTCGCGCTCGGGCTCGGGCTCGGGGCGGCGCTCGCCGTGGGTGGCGGGTGCAAGGAGCTGCCGTGGGGCTCCGGGCGCCTCGCGGAGGAGCTGCCCGCGACGGACGTCGACCGCGCCGGGCTCGTCGTGACCATCGGCCCCGAGGACCTCGCGCGCGCCGCGGCCGAGGCCGACGAGGCGCTCGCCGGGACGTGGGCCGCCGGCATCGCCATCGACGGGCAGATCCCGCTGCCGAGCGACGCCGCCGAGCCGGTGTCCGTGACCTGGGCCGACCTCTACCTCGAGCCGCAGGGGCTCGACATGGCCCTGTCCGAGGACGGGATCTCCGTCACCCTGCCGCTCACCG
Organism: Deltaproteobacteria bacterium; assembly: GCA_020632715.1. Taxonomy (GTDB): domain Bacteria; phylum Myxococcota_A; class UBA9042; order PHBI01; family PHBI01; genus JACKFA01. The sequence continues at coordinate 666,864 of JACKFA010000004.1, read as the reverse complement.
TGAAGACGGCGCCCCTCGCGCTGCGCGACGCGTTCGGGGCGCTCTGCGCGCCCTCGCTCGAGCTCACCGACGCCGAGCTCCACCTCGCGCTCGAGCTCGAGGGGGACAAGCTCGGGCGCGTTCAGCTCATCCCGTCGGCGAAGCCCGAGCTCACCTACGAGGGCGGCGTGGACTGGGGGGCCTGCGAGGCGCCGGCCGCGACGCTCGCGACCTGGACGGACGCGCTCGTCGACGCCATCGCCGAGCGCGCCGGGGCCGTCGTGAGCGCCGACCTGCTCGGGATCATGCCGGAGGCGCTCGGGCTCGACGCGAGCCTCGCGCTCGCGAGCCCCGTCGCGCGCGACGCGAGCGGCGCCGGGTACCTGCGGGCGAGCGTCTCCGCGCTGTCGAGCGAGCGGCAGCCGTCGTGGACGTACGCGTCGGGGCACCTGATCGTGCCGTTCACCGTCGGGATCGCCGCCGAGCACCACCCGTGCATGCAGGCGCTCCCGCTCGAGCCCGTCGTGGGCGGCCCGCTCCCGGCGCCGTCGGCCGAGGACCCCGGCGCCACCTACGTGAGCGTCGAGGTGGTGCGCCGCGCGCTCGCCGCGCTCTGGCTCGCCGGCGGCGCGTGCGGCCCGCACGGCGCGTGGGACGCGACGGTCGCGACGCGTGACCTCGACGCCGCGTGGCCCGCCCTCGCGAAGCTCGGCGGCGACGCCGGGGTCGGGCTCACGATGTGGCCGCGCGAGCTGCCGCGGCTCTCGCTCGCGGTGAGCGGCGACGCGACGATCACCGTCGCGACGGGGCCGGTCGACGTGGATCTCTACGGCACCGTCGAGGGCGCGGGGCTCCGGCTCGCGTCGATGACCCTCGACGCGGAGCTCGATCTCGACCTCGCGGTCGACGAGGAGGGCCGCGTCGTCGTCGGCGTGAGCGCCGTGCGGGTGACCGGCGAGGGCGGCGCGGGCGGGTTCCTCGGGGCGCCGCCGAGCGAGGCCGCGGGGGTCCTGCTCGCGCCGCTCGTGGAGCGCGTGGTCGCCGGGCTCGCGCTGCCGCGGCTCCCCGCGCGGGCCGGCGCCGGGGAGCTCACGAAGCTCGTGGTGGCGGGGCGCTACTTCGCGATCCCGCGTTAGCGGCGCCGACGCGCGGGCATGCGCGCGGCGCGGACGTGGTTTGGGCCAGACCGGCGAGCGATCCCGGCGCCGTTTCCGTTGACAGCTGGCGGGCCGGGCCGCTACCTGACGAGACCGATCGAGAGCGTGGAGGGAGCGATGCGAGGGACGATGGCGTTTCACGGTGTCCGGGCGGCGACGCTCTGCGCGCTGCTCGGTGCGACCGCGCTCCTCGCCACCCCGAGCGCCCGCGCGGCCGCGCCGGACCCGTCGCGCGTGGTCTACGAGGGCTCGCTCCAGGACGCGAGCCGGCAGCCGCTGTCGGGCGTCTACCCGATGACGTTCGCGCTGTACCGGTCGCAGCGGAGCTCGCGGCCGGCGTGGTCCGAGGACCTCATGGTGGCCGTCGACAACGGGCAGTACACGGTCGAGCTCGGGAGCGACAAGCCCATCCCGAAGACCCTCAAGATCGACGGCACCTACCTCGGCGTCGCGATCACCGACGGGAAGGAGCTCTACCGCGAGAAGCTCGACACGACCGGCGCCGACGCGGCCGCGGCGACCGAGGAGCCCGCGCCGGCAGCGCCAGCGACGAACGGCGCGCAGGCGACCGCGCCGACGGCGCCGACGACGGCGCGACCGGGCAGCGGGACGCAGAGCCAGTGCGAGGTCGCGGGCTTCGCGTACGAGTGCGACCGCGCCAAGGCCGCCGAGAGCATCGGCGGGCTCAGCGCGAAGGAGCTGCGCGAGGCCGTCGAGGCCGTGAAGGCGGGCGGCAAGTCGTCGCTCGGGCCGAAGCCGCGCTACAGCGAGGCGGCCGGCGGGCCCGGCGGGCAGCGCTACGAGCTCCTGTGCCCGAAGGGCTACGTCGTGACCGGGATCCAGGGCGGCGCCGCCATGTTCGTCGACTCCTTGTCGATCGTCTGCAGCCCCCTCGAGTAGGTCGCGCGGACGGCGACGCGGGCCGCCGCGGTACGCGCGAGGGTTTTGTTTCCGAACCGCGGGTCTCGCGCTATAGGTGGGGCGTCGGGGCGGATCCGCCCCCCTGCCCTCCCGTGAGGACGTGATGCGCATGAGAGCCGCCTGGGCCGTCCTGGCCGCCCTCCTCCTCGTCGGCTCGTGGTCGCTCGCCGCGGTCGCGGCGTCGCCGGACGACGAGGCGCGCGCCGAGGAGCTCGTGAAGCAGGGGCTCGAGCTCGCGCGCGCGAAGAAGTTCCGCGAGGCGCTGAAGCCCTTCGAGGAGGCGAACCGCCTCCTGCCGCACCCCGAGATCCAGCACAACATCGCCCGCGCCTACGAGGAGCTCGGCGAGTACCGCGCGGCGTACCAGTGGTTCTCGCGCGCGCTCAAGCAGGACTACGTGTACGCGACCGAGGGGCGCGAGCACCTCGCGAAGATCGAGCAGGAGCTGCGCCGGACGCACGCGCGCGTCACCGTGCGCGCCGTGCCGACCAACGCGAAGGTCGTGCTGCGGATGAGCGACGGGGCCGAGGAGACGTACCTCTCGACCCCGTTCCAGACGTGGGCGCCCGCGGGCGCGACGACGCTCGTCGTGACGAACCCGGACTTCGAGAAGGCCGAGGTCGAGGTCGAGCTCGCGCCGGGCGAGGAGCGCGACATCCCCGTCGAGCTCAAGGTCATCCCGAAGATGGGCTTCCTGCGGATCCAGGCGAGCGTGCCGGGGGCGAGCATCTACGTCGACGAGGTGCTCGTCGGGACCGCGCCGATGGAGAGCATCGCGCACCCGGCGGGGCTCGTGCAGGTGAAGGTCAAGGCGCGCGGCTACAAGCCGGACGTGCAGTCGGTGGTCGTGAAGGAGAACGAGGTGGCGTCGGTCACGGCGCTCCTCGAGAGCGACGGGAGCGAGATCCCCGTGGTCGACGACGACCCGGGCGTGCCGAACTGGCTCGGCCCGACGCTCATCGGCGTCGGCGCGGTCGCGCTCGTGACGGCGATCGTCTTCCACGCGCAGGCGTTCAGCACCAACGACGAGGCGAACCAGGTGCCGCTGCCGGCGCCCGGGCAGGACCCGAACCCCGACGACGAGAAGCGGTACAACGACCTCTTCAACGAGGCGAAGGACTACCAGACGTACGCGCAGATAAGCTACGTCGCGGCGGGCGCGTTCGTCGTGGGCGGCGTGCTCTGCATCGTCCTCGACGAGGACGGGCCCGAGGAGAGCGCTGGGAGCGGGGTCTCTTTCACGCCGCAGCTCGTCGCCACGCCCGACACGGTCGGGGCCGGGGCGCTCCTGCGGTTCTGACCAGGACGGGGTCAATCCACTGACTTCGAAGGGGAAACCACGGAGGCACGGAGGCACGGAGGGTTCAGAGGGGCGACCCGCCCTGGGCCCCCGACTCGGCGCTCGTCAGCGCTTCAGGCTGAACGTGCCGCTCTTGCGCTTGCCGTTCAGGACGCCGTTCCACGTGCCCGAGTAGACCCGCTTCTCCGGGTCCACCTTGCCTCGCATCTGCACCCAGTGGTCGCCCGCCGACGCCGCGAGGTGCACCACGTTGTCGCGCATCACGCGCCCGTTCAGGCGGAAGTTGAGCCCGTCGATCGTCGCCGTCGCGACCCCCACCGTGCGCGAGTTGATCGCCACGCGCATCGTCCCGCCCGGGTTCACCGTGCCGAGGTACACCCCCGTGATCGTCGCCTTCTTCGGCTCCTCGGGCGGCGCCTCGGGTGGCGTCTCCGGCGGCGGCTCCGCGTCCCCGGGCCCCGCCTCCGTGGCCGCCGTCTCCTCGGTCGGCGGCGCGCCCGTCTCCTCGCCGCCCGCCGGCTCCTCGCCGCCCGCCGCCACGGCCTCCGGCCCCGGGCACTTCGCCGTCTCCGCCGCCACCTCCTCCTGGAACGACCGGTTGTTCGCGAGCTTCGACATCTCCCGCGTGTAGGTCTGGAGGTCGATGTGGTGCGCGCTGTAGAGCGCGAGCATCGCCTGCGCCTGCTCCTCCGTCGTCGCCCCGCTCTTCCGCATGCACTCCGACGCCACCGCCAGCGCCTTCAGGTTCTCCCGGAGCGCCCCCTCCGCGTCGAGCCCGCCCGGCGTGTTCTGCGCCTCCACGCGCGTCTTGCACATCTCCGCCGACCGCTCCCGCACCGCCTTGAAGGTCGGGTCATCGATGACCTTCATGACCTTGTCGGAGTATTCGTCCTGCGTCATGCCCGCGCGGAGCAGGATCGCCTCCACCGCCCGGTCGTGCGCCGTCGGATCCTCGAACTGCACCGCCGTGCAGTCGATCTCCGCCACCACCACCGCGAGCGCCGCGACCTCGTCCGGCGGGACCACCTCGGTCGGCGGCGGCTCGAGCGGGGGCGACGCCGTGTCGGCCGCCGCCTCCGACGTCGCGTCCGCCTCGGTCCCCATGGGTGGGGCCGCCTCGGACGCCGCGTCCGCCGCCGCCTCCGCCGGGGGCACCGTCTCCGCCGCCGGCGGCGCCGTCGTCTCCGCCGGGGGCGCCTCGTCGCTCTTGCACGCCATCAGCGCCGCCGCCGCGAGGGCCGCCATCATCACCACGCGCCAGGCTCCGTGCTCCCTCATCATGTGCCACCCCCTCCGTCGGGCCGCCGCGCGGCCGCGTCTCGTGGCCTCATTTCGACACGTCCCCCGGGCGACGGCAAGCGGGGTCCGGGCGGCGCGGCGCGGGGCCGCTCGCCGGGCGGACGCGCGGCGGATCCCGCGGCGTCGCCGTTTGTCCCGAGGGCGGCGCCTGTGCTACCGGTCGTGGGATGACGCCTCTCCTCCCACGCGCGGCCCTCTGCGCTCTCGCGGCCGCCCTCGCCGCCGGCGCCTGCGGCGACGACAACCACCCGCCGTCGCTCGGGATCCTGCTCGATCAGCAGGTCGTCGTGGGCGACAGCCTGAGCCTCGTCGTGACCGCGAAGGACGACGACGGCGACAAGCTCGACTTCAGCGCCAAGGGCCTCCCGCCCGGCGCCCAGCTCACCCAGCGCGCCCCCTCCGAGGCGGTGCTGTCCTACAGCCCCGTCATCACCGACACGCAGCCCGGCGGCACCCGCTACGACGTCACCATCGAGGCGAGCGACGGGCGCGGCGGCGTCGCGCGCCAACGCTTCGGCCTCATCGTGTTCCCCGCGTTCGGCGTGCCGTCCTTCGAGCTCCCGAGCGGCGTCGTCCTGAACCTCGCCGACACCGACGACCTCGAGCTCTTCGTCACCGTCAAGGACGACGACGACACCGACGTCGAGATAGACCTCGACGAGGCCCCCGACGGCGCGACCCTCGAGCGGCGCGGCGCCAAGAGCGCGCTCCTGCACTGGCGCCCGAGCGACGCGCAGCGCGAGGTGGCCGTCTACCGCGCGATCCTCTCCGCCCACGACGGCGCCCACGCGCCCGTGACGCACGTCCTGACCATCGTCCTCCTCCACGCCGAGAAGCAGGCGGGCTGCGCCGGGACCCCGCCCACCGTGCGGCACACCGTGCCCGCCGACGCCGCGCTCGCGGCCGGCGGGTTCCCGATCGAGGTCGAGGCGACCGACCTCGACAGCGTCGTGCAGGGCGTGACCGTCCACTGGGCCGTCGGCGACGGGACGGGCGCGTTCCAGGCCGCGCTGCTCGCGCGCGAGGCGCAGGGGAGCCCCGTCTGGCGCGGCGCCGTGGGCGTCCCCGCGCCCGCGGCGGGCGGCGAGCTCGTCCACTACTACTTCACCGCGACCGACAACGACGACCCGACCGGCATCGACTGCGACCAGACGAGCCGCACGCCGAAGAGCGGCTTCTACACGGCCGCCGTGTACCCGGCGGGCGGCGCCGACGGCGTGTGCGCCGACGACGGGAGCGAGCCCGACCAGGACGCCGCGAGCGCGCCCAAGGTGAAGCCCGGGACGATCGCCGGGCGGCGGCTCTGCGGCGCCGACACCGACGTCATGCGGGTCGCCGCGGACGCCGGGGACACGGTGACGGCGACCGTGCGCTGGGAGGCGGCGCACGGGGCGCTCACGCTCGCGCTCCGGGACGCCGCCGGGCAGACGGTCGCGAGCGACGCGGACGGCGGCGACGGCGAGCTCTCGGCGCGGTGGGTGACCGGCGAGGCGCAGGACGTCGCGATCGTCGTGACGGGGGCGCGCGCGGACGCGCGCATCGCCTACGCCGTGGACGTCGGCGTCGACGCGGTCGAGTGCGCGGACGACCCGGCCGAGCCGGACTCGTCGGCCGCGGGGGCCGTGCGCGTGACCGAGGGGGTGTACCCGGACCGGCGGATCTGCCCCGGCGACTCGGACTGGGCCGTGCTCGCGGTGTCGCCGGGCGAGGCGGTGCGGATCGCGGTCGCCTTCGACGCGAAGTACGGCGACCTCGACGTGGAGCTGCGCGACGCCGACGGGGAGACCGTGCTCGCGACGGCGGCGAGCGAGAAGTCGGTCGAGGAGCTCACGTACCGGCCGACGCGCGCGCAGGACGTGTACGTGCGGATCTACGGCGTCGCGGGCGCGCAGAACGGGTACACGCTGACCGTGGCCGGGGCGGACGTCGCGGGGGTGTGCCCGGAGGACGGGCTCGGCGACAACCACGAGGCGGAGGGCGCCGTGACGCTGTTCGAGGACGTCTACGAGGGGTTCGTGACGTGCTCGGGGGCGCCGGACTGGTTCGTGGTCGCGCTGAACGGGGGCGAGCGGCTCGATCTGCTCGCGCAGACCGCCGACGGCGGGCCGGCGGTGACCATCGACGTGTTCGAGGATCCGGCGGCGGCGCCGGTGGCGTCCTCGTTCCAGGACGACGACATCTCGGACGTGAGCTACACGCTCCCCGGCGAGGGGGCGCTCTGGTACCGCGTGACGACGGGGGCCGCGACGCAGGGGTACGCGCTCTTGCAGGACGTCACGGACCCGCCGGGCGGGTGCGCGCCGGACCGCTTCGAGCCGAACGGGCTCGGGGCGCCGGCGGCCGTGGAGCCGGGGATCTACACGTGGGCGCGCCTCTGCGGCGACGCCGACGTCGACGTCTACGCCTTCGAGGCGGCGCCGTACTCGCTCGTGACGGTGATCACGGGGCACGCGACCGGCGGCGGCTTCACCGACGTGAAGGTGCTCGCGCCCGACGGGCACGAGGTCGGGAGCGCCATCGACGAGGCCTACGGCGCGTACGTCGAGGTGCCGCTCGACGAGGTGGGGGGCACCTATCGGCTCGTCGTCGAGCCCTACCAGGTGGGCGCCGAGACGCTCGGCTACGACTTCGCGATCTTCGTGGATTGATGCACTGCACACGCGCCAAAGCCGTTGGATTGATTGCGCTCGCTGGCGCGGCGTTGTGCGGTTGCGATGAGACGGTGATCCACTGGGTCGACCCGCCGGTGAAGCTCTCGGGGACGGGCTCGGACGCGACGAGCGGGCCGCCCGAGCTCGTGGTGGGCTTCTCGACGGAGGACGGGTTCGCGCCCCTCGACGAGGCGCCCGCGTTGGTCGTGATCTACGGCCTCCAGGGCGGCACGTGGACCATGCCGACCGTGCGCACGCGGAACGTGGCGTCGTTCGCGACCGTCACGTGCCACGTCGTGACCGACGGCGGCGAGGCCATCGGCACCATCGAGGCGCGCGCGAAGTTCCTGCCGTCGCTCGACGGGCCGCTCGAGGTGCTCGGCTTCCCGATCCCCATCACCCACGCCCCGCCCAACGAGGGCGCGCCCATCGAGGACCTCTACGGCCAGGACGCCACCATCGCGTGCTCGGTGGCCGACGAGGCCGGGCGCGCGGCTGACGCGACGTACGACGTCACGGTGACCGCGCCGTGAGGGGGCTCGCGGCCGCGCTCGCGGCGGTCGTGGCGGTGGCGGCCGGCTGCGGGGAGACGGTCGAGACGCGGGTCCTCCACCGGTCGAGCTGCGAGGTGTGCCACCAGCCGCTGGATTCGGGCGGGGAGCCGCGCGGGATCGAGGAGGCGCACCCGTGGGCCGCGCTCTCGTGCACCGACTGCCACGGCGGGAACGCGTTCGTCTGCAGCGGGCCCATCGACACGTCGGTGTCGCCGCCGTCGTGCGACGGCGAGTGGCAGTACGACCAGGACCTCGCGCACCCGTCGCCGGCCGGGTCGCCGCGCGACCTGCGGGCGCTCTCGCCCGGGCAGCTCGACGACGTCGACGCGGACTGGCTCCGCTTCAAGAACCCGGGCGATCTGCGCGTGATCTCGCTCACCTGCGGGCGCTGCCACACCGCCGAGACCACGGCCGTCAAGCGCTCGGCCCACAGCCACGCCGCTGGCGAGCTCGGGGTCGCGCGCTTCCGCGCCGGGCTCCAGGCGACGCCCAACGCGCGCAACGGCGCCGTCGCGGCCATCGACCCGAACGCGGCCCAGGGAGGGGCGTGCGCGGCGCAGGCGATCCGCCTCTTCGACCCGCTGCCGGTGGTCGTCGGCTCGGACGACCCGCTCACCTGGCCGAGCGTCGCGACCGCGCTCGACCAGGTGCTCGCGAAGGAGTGCATCGGCTGTCATATCCAGGACTTCGGGCCGAACGACGGGCCCGGGCGGTACCGCTCGAGCGGGTGCAGCGCGTGCCACTCGGGGTACGCCGAGGACGGCCTCGCGCGGGGGGGTGACCCGTGGGTGCCTCACGACGCGGCGCCGCACCCGATAGGGCACGGGATCACGCCGGCCGCGCCGAGCTCGACGTGCCTCTCGTGCCACGCCGGGGCGGGGGCGCGCATCGGGCTCAGCTACCAGGGGCTCCGCGACGCGGCGGCGGGCGCCGTGGGGCCGCGCGCCGTGCTCGTCGAGCGGCCGCTCTACGGGGAGCCCGCGGGGAGCTTCGTCGCCGACGAGGACCGCGACAACGGCTTCGACGAGACGCCACCGGACGTGCACTTCGAGGCTGGGATGGACTGCGTCGACTGCCACGGCGCGGCCGAGCTCCACGGCGACGGGCACATCTACGCCGACGCGGCGTGCGAGGTGCGGACGACGTGCGAGGACTGCCACGGGACCGTGCGCGAGGCGGCGCGGCCGCGGGCACGGCTGCCGGGGCTCTTCGTGGGGGACGACGGGGCGCTCATGCTCGCGACGCGCGTGTCCGGGAAGACTTTGCGCGTGCCGCAGGTGAAGGCGGCGGTGACGCCCGGCGACGCGGCGTACGACGCGGCGGCGGCGGCCGCGATGGGGGTCGACGCGGGCGGCTTCAGCCACACGGACGAGGTCGCGTGCACGACGTGCCACGCGGGGTGGATCCCGAGCTGCTACGGCTGCCACATGACGGTCGACCTCGCGCAGGCGGCGCCCTATCTCACGACCGGGGTGCCGCAGCCCGGGGTGCTGACGACGGCGTCCACGACGGGGTTCCAGGCGAACGACATGGTGCTCGTGCGCGACACGAAGGGGAAGATCGCGCTGTCGTCGCCCGCAGAGCGGCTCTTCGTCACGCTCCTCGCCTACGACCCGGCGGTGGAGGCGTCGCGGCCGCTGTTCGAGCGGGTGCCGCGGACGTTCCCGGCGGCGGACGGGGCGGTCGCCGGGTTCGGGCAGCGGGCCATCGACCCGCACACGACGCGCCGGAAGAGCCAGTTCCAGGCGTGCGACCGCTGCCACAGCGCGGGGAGCGCGGCGGCGCCCTCGAACGAGGCGCTGCTCGACGTGGCGCACGGCTTCGGGAGCGCGCGCTTCGACGTGACGGCGTGCGCCGTGGACGACGCGGGGCCGCGGACCGGGTGCGAGGCCGAGGACACCTACCACCTCGACGCGGTCGTCACGCGCGACGGGGCGCCGCTCGTCGTGATGGGGCACCCGTACCCGAACGCGAGCCGCCCGCTCACGCTCGAGGAGATCGGCGCGATGCGGGCGGTGGAGGTCGAGGCGACGACGCCCGTGCCGGACGACGCGCGCACGAACCCCGCGTGGCCGGCGGCGCGCGCGGTGGAGTGAACGACGTTCACACCGAGCCCGCGCGGCCGCGGCGGGGCGCTCACGTCAGAAGCGGAGCTGGAAGGGGCTGCACCACGTGAGGAACAGCGGATCCACGATGCGCCAGAGCTGCGCGGGGGCGGTGTTGCCGCCCGCGCAGGGCTGGGTCGTGAGCTGCGCGCCCCACTGGCTGCCGGGGGACGCGAGGCAGGCGCCCGTCATGTCGCTCCGGAGCCGCACGTCGGCCTTGCCGTAGGGCGCGCCGCTCTGCGTGACGCCGACGCGCTCGAAGAGCTGCGAGGGCGCGTTCAGCTGGCAGACGCCCTGGCGGACGCCGATCGGCGTGATGGTGACGCACTTGCCGGTGCCGGCGCTCTGGAGCTGGTAGCGCGGGACCCAGGCGCCGTTCCGGATGACGTCCACGCGCTTCCAGAGCCAGCGCTGGTTCGCGCCGCCGTGGCAGCCGTACTGGTTCACGTTGGCGTCCGCGACCGTGCCGTTCGGGATGTCCGCGCAGAGGGCGCTCCCGACGTTCGCGAGGCGCTCGCGCGTCGTGACCTCGGTCGGGTTCGTGAACGCGGCGACCGCGGCCTGGGCGGCGATGTGGTCGCGGTAGCGGTGGAGGGCGAGCTGCTCCTCGAGCCCCGTCGGGCGGCCGCGGGAGTCGAGCTGGAGCGTGTACTGCATGCCGTAGAGCGTCGTCCGCGCGAGATCGCCGCAGAGCCAGCCGGCGCCGCCGCCGTCGAGGAGCCCTGCCTCGTCGGCGAAGGCGTAGCCGGTGGGCGTCGCGTCGCGGAAGTGGCCGCGGACGTAGCTGAGGGTGCCGGTCTGCGGGTGGTAGCCGTAGCAGGAGAGGTCCTCGGCGCGGGTCGGGAGGCCGGTCGCGAGCTGCGGGGCGTAGCGGACGTGGAGCGGCGTGTCGAGGCTCATCACGAGGAGGCCGTCGCGCGGCTCGAGGTAGGTCCGGACGGTGGCCGTCGCGGTGGCCGTGGGCGTGTGGTAGCTGTCGAGGTAGCCCTGCTCGACCGTGATGGTCTGGAGGCACTGGTTCTGCTGCAGGAGCGGCATGTCGTTGGTCGTGATGACGACGGTCGTGTCGCCCTCGAGGACGCCCGGCGGGAGCACGAGGAAGCCGGTGTGCCAGGCGTTCCCGACGCGGAAGCGGACGAGGCCGGGCTGGTAGGCGCTCGCGACGAAGGGGTCGAGCGCGGCGGTGAGGACGGCGGGGGCGCCGTCGTCCGCGGGGGTGGAAGCGGCGGGGAGCGCGGTCGGCGCGGGGTCGTCGAGGTCGAGGCCGTCGCACGCCGGGGCGGCGAGGGCGAGGGCGAGGAGCGGGATCGCGAGGCGGTTCATGGCAGACTCTCCGGGTCGGGTTGCCCTGACCGGGAGAGCACGCGGCGTGCCGAGGCGGATGCGTCGTTGGATCGAGGGGTTGCGGGCCGTGCGCGCGGCGGTGTCACCCCGAGGTCACCGCGGCCGGGGCGGTGACGGCGGTGACGCGGAATCCGGGCGGGGGCTCGCCGCGTTGCTGCTCCCCGTGTCGGACGGGGACCCCAACGAGCGCGCCGAAAGCGGCGAGGAACGCGCGTCAGCGTTGTCGCGGGCGGCGGGGGATGCTACCACCCTGCGCGTGAATCGACGCCAGTTCCTCCAGCGTGTGGCCGCGGGGGCCGCGCTCCTCGCGCTCCCCGGCGGGGTGGCGCGGGCGATCGGCCCCGGCGAGCGGGTGCGCCTCCAGCGGGCGCGCTACAGCGGGGCGTGGTCGGTGAACCCGGGCGCGGAGACGCTGCTCTCCGAGGAGATCCGCCTCCGCACCTCCATCGACATGGCGCGCGAGGGCGTCGCCGTCGACCTCACGAGCAAGGACCTGTTCGGCTCGCTCTTCACGGTGTTCGCCGGGAACGAGCCGTTCACGCTGACGGACGGCGAGCGCGCGGCGCTGAAGCGCTGGATCGGCCTCGGCGGGCTCCTCGTGTTCGACAACTGCGGCCAGACCGGGGTCGCGCCCGGGTACGACGAGTCCGTGCGGCGCGAGCTCGGGAAGATGTTCCCGCAGGAGCCCATCCAGCGCGTGTCGCCCGAGCACGTGCTGTACCGCACGTTCTACCGGCTCGACTACCCGGCGGGGCGGGCCATCAACAAGCCGTTCGTCGAGGGGATGCGCCTCGGGAAGCGCTACGCCGTGATCCTGAACCCGAACGACCTGACCGGGGCGCTCGCGCGCGACCCGTCGGGGCGCTTCCTCGCGACGCCGACGCCGGGCGGCGAGAACCAGCGGGAGATGGCGATCCGCTTCGGCGTGAACCTGATGATGTACGCGACGTGCCTGCACTACAAGGATGACCAGGTGCACATCGACACGCTCCTCCACAGCCGGAAGTGGAAGATCCGGCCGCCGGAGTAGCCGCCCTGGGACACCTCACGCCATGGCTCGCGGCGCTCGAGCCCACGACCGAGAAGAGCCTCGTGTTCCTGGGCGGCGGCGACGTGTGGCTGCAGGTCGGCGTGTGGCTCATGGCCGCGTTCGTCGTGGGCCTCACCGTGTACAACCACCGGAAGCTGAAGCCGCCGCGGCGGCGCGTGCTGATGGTGGGGCTCCGGGCGGTGCTGGTCGGGCTCCTGGTGCTGGTCTTCTATCAGCCGGCGCTGCTCGAGGAGAAGGTCGCAACCCACAAGAACGCGCTGCTCGTGGTCGCGGACGTGTCGGAGAGCATGGCGCTGCCGCACGGGTCGGGGACGCGGGCGCAGGCGGTGAAGGCGCTGGTCGAGGCGAACAAGGCGGCGCTCGAGGCGCTGTCGGAGGACCACGACCTCGCGTTCTACGCGGTCGCCGACGGGATCGAGGAGATGCCGAGCCCGCTGACCGAGCCCGGGAAGTACGCGGACGCGCTCGCGGCGAAGGGGCGCGCGTCGCGGCTCGCGGACGGGCTCGCGGAGCTGCAGAAGCGGTTCAAGAACCGGGAGGTCGGCGGGGTCGTCCTGATGACGGACGGCATCGACACGACGCCGGCGGGGCGGCGGGCGACGCTCGGGCTCGAGACGCAGGCGGTCGTGCGGGACCTCGACGCGCCGATCCACAGCTTCACGACGGCGGGCGACCGGTCGCTGAAGGACGTGGCGGTCACGCACATCGCCTACAACAACTTCGCGTTCCTGCTGAACGCGTCGTCGCTCGACGCGACGGTCGAGGTGCACGGCTACGGGCCGTTCATGCTGCCGGTGCGGCTCACGGAGAACGGGGCGGTCATCGCGACGAAGACGGTGACGGTCACGCCCGGGGAGGACACCTACAAGGTGTCGTTCGAGTTCGTGCCGAAGAAGCTCGGGAAGCAGGTCTACGGCGTGCAGATCGACCCGCTCGTCGACGAGCTCTACGCGAAGAACAACCAGCGCTACGTCATCATCAACGTGGTGCGGGACAAGATCCGCGCCGTGCAGGTCGTGGGGCAGCCGAGCTGGGACGAGAGGTTCATGCGCAACCTCTTGAAAGAGAACGCGAACGTCGACCTCGTGAGCTTCTTCATCCTCGTGAACCGGTTCAACCGGGCGCCGTCGGCGCGCGAGACGTCGCTCATCCCGTTCCCGTCGGAGGAGCTGTTCAAGAACGAGCTCGGCGGGTTCGATCTCATCGTCTTCCAGAACTTCAACTATGGGCCGTACAACATGTACGAGTACCTGCCGTACATCGCGGAGTTCGTGCGGAAGGGCGGCGCGCTGGTGATGGTGGGCGGGCCGCTGTCGATGTCGGCGGGCGGGTATTACGGGACGCCCATCGCGGACGTGCTGCCGGTCGAGATCCCGCCCGGGTTCGGCGGGGAGGAGACGGTCGACGAGGGGGCGTACCGGCCGCGGCTGACGCCGGCGGGGGAGCACCACCCGATAACGAGGCTGGCGCTGGACCCGGGGGCGAACCGGTCGATCTGGGACGGGATCACGGAGCTCGAGGGGGCGAACGTGGTGACCGCGGCGAAGAGCGACGCGGTGGTGCTGCTCGAGCACCCGAAGCTGCGCGGGGCGGACGGGAAGCCCATGCCGCTCGCGGCGGTGCGGGAGGTCGGCGAGGGCCGGACGATGGTCGTCGCGACGGACAGCACGTGGAACTGGAGCTTCGAGGCGGGGGCCGAGGGGAAGGACCCGCAGAACTACGACACGTTCTGGAACAACGCGATCCGCTGGCTCATCAAGGACCCCGAGCTCGACCTGGTGAAGGTGAAGGTGCTCGAGGAGACGGTGCTCGTCGGGGAGCAGGCGAAGGCGATGGTGCAGGTGTTCAAGCCGGACTACGAGCCGGCGGCGCACCAGGCGGTGAGCGTGGTGGTGCGGCGGCGCGGGCCGACGGACGACCGCGGGCAGGGGGAGGAGGTGCTGCGGCAGCCGGACGCGGTGACGGACGCGTCGGGGGAGCTGCAGCTCGCGATCCCGGTGGAGAAGGCGGGGATCTACGAGGTCGAGGCGTCGTCGGCGGTGGTGGTCGGGCGCACGACCACGGGGCTCGACCTCTTCATCGGGAGCGAGTCGAACCCCGAGTACGACCGCGTGGTGGGCGACGACCAGCTCGTGAGCGCGCTGGCGGCCGCGTCGGGGGGCGCCGTGCACGGGCTCACCGGGGACTTCGGAGAGCTCGCGCTCAAGAAGCCCGAGGTGCTCAGGGTGAAGAGCCGGCACCACGACGAGCTCTGGGACGCGCCGCTGGCGCTCTTGCTGATCGCGGCGCTGTTCGGGCTCGAGTGGTGGCTCAGGCGCCGCTACGGCTACCTCTGATTGCGGCGCGAGCAGCTGGGCGCGATCTCCGGCGGAGGTTGAATTCCACCTTCTTGGTGGATATCTTCAATCGCCACCCCGGAGGCGGAACGTGGCGCTGAACATCAAGAACCCCGACGTGGAGCGCCTCGTGGCCGAGGTGGCGGCGATGGCGGGCGAGACGAAGACCGAGGCGGTCCGGAGGGCGCTCGTCGAGCGGCGGGACCGGCTCGCGTTGCAGGTCGTGGCGCGGGCACCCGAGGTCGAGGCGCGGGCGTTCTTCGAACGCGAGATCTGGCCGCTCGTGCCGGGCGAGGAGCTCGGACGAGAGCTCTCGCGCGACGCGGAGGACGCGCTCCTCGGGTACGGTCCCGAGGGAGTGTGACGGGTGATCCTCGACACATCGGCCATCGTGGCGCTCTTCCTGAAGGAGCCGGGGCACGAGGCGCTGCTCGACAAGCTCGCATCGGCCGCGGCTCCAGGGATCGGGACGCCCACGCTCACCGAGACCACGATCGTGCTCGAGGTGCGTCTACGGCGCGATCCGCGCGCGGCGCTCGCGCGCTTCCTCCAAGTGTTTCGCGTGACGCCGGTGCCGTTCGGCGAAGCACACTGGCACGAGGCCGCGCGTGCGTGGCGCGAGTTCGGCAAGGGTCGCCATCCGGCGGCGCTGAACCTCGGGGACTGCATGAGCTACGCGGTGGCGCGCCTCTCGGGCCAGCCGCTCCTGTGCAAAGGTCAGGACTTCCCGAAGACCGACCTCGCGCTCGCTTGACGCGCCGTCGCGGCCTGGACGTGTAACCCCTGCCGCCCTCCCTCGCGCTTTACTCCGGCGCGCGCGTGCGCCACGTTCCCGCCTGTCATGCGCGACCTCCCCGACTGGCTCATCGAGCGCCTCGAGACCGCCCCGCGGAAGCCCGGCTGCTACCTCATGAAGGACAAGCTCGGGGAGGTCGTGTACGTCGGGAAGGCCAACGACCTGCGCGCGCGCCTCGGGCAGTACTTCAGCCCCACCCCGGGCGACACGCGCTTCTTCGTCGGGCTCCTCGACAAGGTGCTCGGCGAGATCGACGTCATCGTCGCGAACAACCCGAAGGAGGCCCTGCTCCTCGAGAACGAGCTCATCAAGCGCCACCAGCCGCGCTTCAACGTGAAGCTCAAGGACGACAAGGCCTTCCTCAACATCCGCATCGGCGAGGAGCACCCGTGGCCGCGCCTCGAGGTCGTCCGCCGCCGAAAGCGCGACAGCGCCGACTACTTCGGCCCCTACCACTCCGCGAGCGCCATCCGGAACACCCTCCGCGTCGTGAACCGCTACTTCCAGGTGCGCACCTGCCGCGACAGCGAGTTCAAGAACCGCGCGCGCCCCTGCCTCGAACACCAGATCGGCCGCTGCCCCGCCCCCTGCGTGCTGCCGGTAGACCGCGCGGTCTACCAGGAGAGCCTCGGCGACGTGAAGATGTTCCTCTCGGGGAAGGGGGACGCGCTCCTGAAGCGCCTGCAGGGCCGCATGAACGCCGCCGCCGAGGGGCTCGACTTCGAGCTCGCCGCGCGCTACCGCGACCAGCTGCGCGCCATCGAGCGCTCGCTCACGCCGCAGAACGTGCTCCTCGGCGAGGAGCGCGACATCGACGCCATCGGCCTCTACCGCGAGGGCGCCGACCTCGTCGTGCAGGTGCTCACGCTCCGGAGCGGCGTCATCGTCGGCGCGCGCGGGTACCGCATGAAGAAGGTCGAGCTCCCCGACGACGAGGTGCTCGACGGCTTCCTCTCGGCCTACTACGACGGCTCGCGGCCGATCCCCGACCTCGTGCTGCTCCCGAGCGAGCTCGCCGACCAGGTGACGTGGGAGGAGCTCCTGAGCGAGTCGCGCGGGCGGCGGTGCGAGGTGCGCGTGCCGCAGCGCGGCGAGAAGAAGCGCCTCGTCGAGATGGCCGTCGAGAACGCGCAGACCACGTTCAACGAGAAGAAGAAGAGCGAGGACGACGCCGTGGAGACGCTCGAGCGGATCCAGGCGAAGCTCGGGCTCGAGTCGCTGCCGCGCCGCATCGAGTGCTACGACATCTCCAACATCCAGGGCACGAACCCCGTCGGCTCCATGGTGGTCGCCATGGACGGCGAGCTCGCGAAGCGCGAGTACCGGCACTTCAAGATCAAGGGCGGCGACACGCCGAACGACTTCGCGATGATGCACGAGGTGCTGTCGCGGCGCTTCCGGCGCGCGACGAGCGAGGACGACGGCGCCTACCCGGACCTCATCCTCATCGACGGCGGCAAGGGGCAGCTGCAGGTCGCGGTCGAGGTCCTGAGGGAGCTCGGCATCGACGACGTCGAGATCGCCTCGCTCGCGAAGTCGCGCGTCCTCGACGAGGAGGGCTTCGTCGCGCGCGGGAAGAAGAAGCAGCGCCCGGTCAGCGAGGACGTCGACCGGAGCCCGGAGCGCGTCTTCCGCCCGGAGCGGAAGAACCCGGTCGTCCTGCGCGAGAACTCGAACGAGCTCTTCCTCTTGCAGCGCCTGCGCGACGAGGCGCACCGCTTCGCCATCACGCACCACCGGAGCCTGCGCGCGAAGCGCACCGTGACGAGCGCGCTCGATCAGATCGAGGGCATCGGGCCGAGCAAGCGCGCGGCGCTCTTGAAGCACTTCGGGAGCGTCGCGGGCGTGCGCGCCGCGAGCCTCGAGGAGCTCGCCGGGTGCCCGGGGATCTCGACGGAGCTCGCGACGCGCCTGAAGGACGCGCTCGGGTGAGCTTCGTGAACGACATTCACGCACGCACGCCCCCGGCGCGCGACCCGGGCTAGTTTTGGTTCGTGTCGTTCTGCTTCTGCATCGGGTCGTTCTCTTCGACCTGCTCCTCGGACTCCTCGACCTCCCGCTGCGGCCGCTGCATCGTGCCGATGTTGCGGTTGGTGAACGCCGACTGGAGCACCGGGAACTTCTCGCGCAGGGCCGACTCGAGGTTCACGTAGGCCTCGAGCTGCTCCTCGTTCCAGGACGGCTGCCCGCCGCCGAGGCCGAGGCGCGACAGGACCATCTCCGTGACGTCGTTCACGTCGAGGTTCATCTCCGCGCAGGCGCCCTTGACGGCGCCCCTCGAGAAGGCCTCGCGGATCCGGTTCGCCGCGAGGGCCTGCGTGTTCTCGACTGGCGCGTTGTTCTCGTTCACCATCTGCGGGACCTGGTTCTTCCGCTTCTGCTTCTTGTGCTTGTAGTTCTTGATGGCGGTGGTGATGCCGAACGTCGACAGCAACGTCACGGTCGGCGCCACGATGAAGCCGATGGCCATGCCGGCTCGCGCGGCCCACACCTTGGCGCGCTGCTTCCAACCCACCTTCCTGTTGGAGCCGAGACCGCTGCCCTTGGTCGCCGTCTTGCTCCAGAGCGCCGTGTCTTCGCCGGGCAGCATCTTCGTGGTGCCTTCGAGCCCGCGGCTGACGACCTTCCCGAGCTTCGAATCCCCGACCGTCTCCTTGATGTTCTCCCAGACGACGCCGGCCTTCGAGATGCGCTCGTGAGGGCCGGACTCCTCGACCTCGACTCGCTCGCGGTCCTGGAGGTACCGCAGCTTCTCCTCCATCGTCATGTTCTGCGGTTCCACGTCGTCCTGCTTCGGGTCCTTGTCCTTCTTGCCCCGCTGCTGCACGGCCCGCTGCTGCACAGCGCCGCCGCCCGCCGCGCCGCCGGCGTACCGGTCGAGGAGCCCCTCGGCCGACCGCCCCGCGACGACCGCGTCCGCGACCGCGTCCGCGTGCCGCTCGTAGGCGTCACCCGAGCGCCCGACGCCGCCTGCGAGCGACACGCCCGCGCGCTGCTGGACGATGTGCGCCGCCTCGTGCGCCGCCGTGTGCAGGCTCGGCTGCCCCGCGAACGCGACCGAGTTGCCCGTGGCGTAGGCGTGCGCGCCCATGTCATCGCACGCCGCCGCCGCCTTCCCGCCCGTGTGCGCCTGGATGCCGCTCACGTCGTGACGCCCGAAGCTCGCCTGGATGGCGGCGAGGTGCGGCAGCGCCCCGCCACCGCCGGCGAGCCCGCTGCGCGCGGCCTCGTGGACCTGCGCCGGGCCGATCGCCCCGTTCCCGCCGTCCTGCTGGACGGGCGACAGCGCCGCCGACGCGGCGTCGTAGCCCTGGCTGGCGAGGATCCGCATCGCGTCACGCGACGCGCCGGCCTCCTCGCGCTGCGTCATCATCTGCTCGTGCATGGCCTTGAGCTGAAGCGCGTACCCCATCGTCGACTCCGAAAACCTAACCGTTGAGTGTGGTTCAACGAGGTAGTTCGGAATCCGCGCGAGAACCCCCTCACGGCGCGCGCATTTTTTTACGCCGCGTGACCGGCGGGTCTCGCGGCGATCGCTACGGCGCCGGCGGCGCTGGCTCGGCGCCCTTCGGGATGAGCACCGCGCTCGGGTTCTGCTCGAGGAAGCGCTCGAGGAGCCCGTCGCCCGTCACGCGGAAGTGCGCCGTGATCGGCCAGCTGTTCACGCGGTGGTGGAGGCTCATCGCCTTCTCGTTCGGCGCGAGCGTCACGACCCAGGGGAACCCGTCCGGCCCGCGCCGATCCGTCACGATCCCCGCCATCCCCGGGAAGCCGTGGCTCCCGCCCGGCGCCCA
This sequence comes from Deltaproteobacteria bacterium, assembly GCA_020632715.1. GTDB lineage: Bacteria > Myxococcota_A > UBA9042 > PHBI01 > PHBI01 > JACKFA01. The sequence goes on along the minus strand of JACKFA010000004.1, from coordinate 647,577 downwards.
GAACACGATGTCCCCCGGCAGGAACTTCGACGCCTGCTCCGCGTCCTTCGCCTCCACCGGCAGGTTCTCGAAGTACGTCTGCGCGAAGGTGTACAGGTTCGGGAGGCGCCGGTGGTCGATGGCGCGGTCCGGGCGCCGCGACGACCAGAGCTGCAGCGGGTAGCGCCGCGGGTTCGCCGTGCGGTCGATGTGCAGCATCTGCTGCAGATCGAGCCCTATCGCGCGCACGCAGCGCACGATGAGGTCCGGCGGCCCCGCGAGGTTCTCCGGCACGTCCCCCCAGGGCCACTCCACCGCGTAGTACGTGTTGCTCCGCTGCACCGCGCGCGCGACCTGCGCCTCCGCGCACGACACGATCGCGCTCGCGTCGCTCGTCGGCTCCGGCGGCCACGCCGGCAGCTCCGGCACCGCGTCGACCCCGTGGCTCGAGCGCCCGCGCACGACGTCGCGGATCGCCCGCTCCAGGCGCTTCTGCCGCGCGTGCCACTCGTGCGGCTCGATGAAGATGGGCGAAAAGACCCACACCCAGAGCGCCACCAGCCCACCGATGGTGCCCACCACGAGCCCCATGACGACCAGCCTCGGGAGGCGCGCGCGGCGCCTGCGCCTCGTGGTCGTCGCCGCCTCGACCGTGAGCCGGCGCCGGAAGATCACGCCGGGAACCAGTTGGCGGCGGCCGCGGTCCACGCGGCCACCCCGAGCACCACGGCGAAGAGCACGGCGTAGGTCGGCGAGGGCGCGTCCGGCGCGGACCAGCGGCCGACCACGAGCGCCGCGAGGAGCATCAGCGCCCCCGCGCCGAGCAGGAGCGCGAGCCCCGCCGTCGGCGCGAGCAGCGCCGCCGCCACCGAGAGCGCGAGCGCCAGCGGCAGCTCCGGCGCCGCCGCCGGCGTCGGCTTCGGGCCGCTCGCCGTCACGATGGGCTGCCGCACCGCGCGGAAGGCCACCGCCGCGAGCAGCGCCCCGAGCAGGAGCCGCACCCCGTCGACCATGGGCCGCGACCACGCCGCGAGCGAGAGGCCCGCCGGGACGTCGACCCGCTCGACCGCGAGCAGCGGCCCGCCGTAGAGCGACCAGTGCTGCCGCAGCGCGTCCGCGTCCGGCGGCGCGACGCTCCCGACCGCGAGCTCCGCGAGCCCCACGAGCCCGAGCAGCGCCCCGGCCGCGCCCACCACGAACGCGAGCGTCCACGCCGCGCGCCGGGTCCGCTCGTGCCCGCTCGCGCGCGCCGCGAGGAGCGCGAAGCCCGCCACGAGCGCCGCGACCAGCAGCGCCCCCGTGAGCCCGGCGCCCGCGCCGTCGTGCGCGACCAGCACGCCCTGCCACGTCGAGAAGCGCGCGCCCGTGGTCGCGTCGCGGATCACCGCGTGGAAGAGGGCGGGTGCGCCGTCGCCCGCGAGGCGGACGACCGCGTCCGGGAGCAGCATCGCGAGCGCGAGGCCCACGGCGAGCACGGCGGCGCCTGCGTCCTGGCGCCCCCCCGGGCCCACGAGTGCCGCGAGCCGCGGCGCCGCGACGCAGGCGGCCCCGCCGAGCGCGAGGGCGCCGGCGGCGAGGGTCCACCAGGGGAGCGGCGCGAGCGCGGTGACCGGGGCCGCGAGGCCCGCGAGCAGCGCGAGGCCCGCGAGCACCGCCGCGAGCTCCGTGCCGATCGCGACGACCGCGGCGCCGCCGAGCACGGCGGCCGGCCCGAGGGCGAGGCCGCCGAACGTCGACAGCGCGGCGCCGGCGATGGCGCCGACCAGGGTGAGGGCGGCGAGGATCAGCTCACGGCGGCTCACGACGCGACCTCCACGGCGACGGGCGGCGCGGCGGCCCGGGGGGCGGCCCCCGCGAGCGCCGCGAGCGTGGCCTCCGGGAGCGCCGGGCGGTTCGCCGACCACACCTGCACGAACGTGCGCTCGCCGCGCGGCGTGAGCGTCACCTGCGCGTGCGGCAGGAGCAGCAGGAGGAGCCCGCCGAGCGCGACGAGCCCGAGCCCGACCCACACGAACGGCTGCCCAGGGGCGGTCGCGACGGCGATGGTGACCTGCTGCTCGGGGATCCAGGCGAGCTCGAGCCCGCCCGCCGCCGGCACGACCGGCCCCGCGTCGAGACGTGGCGCGAGCAGCACCGGCGCCGCCCCCGGGTGCGACGCGACCACGAGCGGCCCGTCGGGCCCCGGCACCGCGAGGAGGGTCTGGTCGCCGTCGCCGAGCTTCATGCTCGCGCCGGGCGCCAGCTCGAGCTGCGCCCAGCCGCCGCTGGCCTGCGTCTTCACGAGGAAGCGCGACGGCGAGCCCGCCGCGGGCAGGGTCGTCGTGGCGTCGGTGAGCGTGAACGTGGCGCCGTCGACCTCCGCGGGGTAGCCGGGGGCGAGCCGCACCTCGGCGCTCCCGGCCGGCGAGCGGAACGCGCAGGCGCTGACGCGCGCCGGGTCGAGCGGGTCGGGCGGAGCGCAGGAGAGCTCGAACGGGAGCACCTGATCGAGCCAGAGCGCGCCGTGGTGCACCTGCGCGCGGTTCGTGTCGGCGTCGGGGGCGCTCCCGAGCACGGTCGTGAGGCGCGCCTCGAGGCCGGCCGCGCGATCCGCCACGAGGCCGCCGCCGAGCGCGAGCGCGCCGAGCAGGAGGAGCCCGAGGCCCTCGCCCCAGCGCCCGCGGACGGCCGTCACGGCGAGCCCGGCGCCGCGCGTGCGGACGGCCCCGCCGAGCGCGCCGGCGAGGCGCCCGCGGAGGGTGGCCGCGGGCACGTCGAGCGTGGCGGCGGCGGCGCTCACGAAGGGCCCCGGGCGGAGCGCCTCCTCGCCGTGGCGAGCGCGGGCGAAGGCCGCGCGGAAGGCCATGCCGCCGAGGTTGAGGGCGATGAGCACGGCGAGCAGCAGCGCCGGCCAGGTCGTGAGCGCGTCGGCGAGCCCGAGGGCGCGCGCGGCGTCGGCGACGGGGTAGCTCATGCGCGCGAGCAGCTCCGGCGCGGTCGCGCGCTGCGGCACGAAGGCCGCCACGGCGAGCCAGAGCGCGAGCGCGAGCAGCAGCACGCCGAAGGTGCGCGGGGAGGTCAGGGCGCGCCAGGCGAGGCCCTCGGCCTCGCGGCGCGGGGGGGCGGGCGCGTCGTCGGCCGCGAGCTCTCGGGGGTCAGCCGCCATCGCCGCTTGGCTTAGCATCACGGCGCGCCGGCGACAACGAGAACGGCGCGGCGCGGGCGGCCGTTCGTCACGCCGCGGTGGCGCGCGCGGCCGCGACGTGCGAGTCTCCGCGGCCATGACGCGCCAAACCACCGCTGTCGTCGGGCTCACCGGGGGGATCGCGAGCGGCAAGTCGACCGTCGCCGCGCGCTTCAGGGCCCGCGGGGCCCGGGTCATCGACGCCGACCTGCTCGCCCGCGAGGCGGTCGCCCCCGGCGAGCCCGCGCTCGCCGCCATCGCGCGCACCTTCGGGGCCGAGTACCTCGACGCGAGCGGCGCCCTCGACCGCGCGAAGCTCGGCGCGCACGTCTTCGCCGACCCGGCCGCGCTCGCGAAGCTCAACGCCATCACGCACCCGGCCATCCTCGCGCGCGTCGGGCGCGAGCTCGCGACGGCGCACCGCGAGGGGCTCCCGTGGGTCGTCTACGAGGCGGCGCTCATCCTCGAGAACAAGCTCGCGCCGGGGCTCTCGCGGCTCGTGGTCGTGCTCGCCGACCCCGAGGTGCAGGTGCAGCGGCTCATGGCGCGGAGCGGCCTGCCCGAGACGGAGGCGCGGCAGCGGATCGCCGCGCAGACGGACAACGCCACGCGGCGCGCCGCGGCCGATCACGTCATCGAGAACCACGGCGACCTCGCGGCGCTCGAGGCGCGCGCGGACGCGGTGTTCGACGCGCTCTCCGCCGCCTACGGCGCGCTCACGGCCTGAGCGGGCTCAGATGTCGACGACCCCGGCGCGCCGCAGCTGGTTCAGGGCGGCGCAGGTCTCGAGCGGGGAGTAGTCGGAGTCGCGGAGGATCTGCTTCAGGTCGCGCTCGCCGTCGACGAGGTCGAGGACGGACGCGATCTTCTCGGCGCGCTCGTAGCCGCCGGGCATCGTGTTGTCGATGGTCGAGAGCGCGCGCTTCGGCCTCTTCTCGAGCGGCCCGAGGTAGCTCTCGTAGACGTTCATGAGCTTGACCTCGTTGACGTCCACGAACTCCTTCACGTCGCCCTGGAGCGCGGCCATGACGAGCAGACGCTCGAGCGAGATGAGCGCCGCGGCCCAGTCGTTGATGGACACGAGCCACAGGATGTCGTCGTAGAGCAGCGTCACGGCGCGGCTCGGGCCGCTCGCGGGCTTCAGGATCGGCCCCTCGGGGAGGCGCTTCGTCTTCGGCTCGGCGACGGGCGCGGGCGCGGGCGCGGGCTTCGCCTTCTTCGCGGCCGGCGCGGCCGGCGGCGCCTGCTGCCCGACGGGGATGGGCGGCGGCTCGGCCCCCTTCTTGTCCGTCGGGACGTCGATGGGGAGCGGCGGCGCCTCGACGCGCGAGATGTCGTCGAGGTCGTAGTTGTTGGCGGACGGCAGCACCGTGGGCGGGGCGATCTCCACCTCGGTCGACTTCGGGCGCCAGCCGCGCCGCCCCTCGCCCTGCGGCACCTGCAGCTGCCGGAAGCGGAGCTCGAGCGCGTCGACGAGGAGGTCGAGCTCCGCGTAGCGGCTCGGCGACCAGTCCGTCGGGCGCTCGGCCACGACCCGCTCCCGGCGCGCGCGCGCACCGGGGTCGGCCAGCACGGCGGCGAGGATCGCCTCCACGCTGTCGGTGTCGTCGTGAGCCTCTGCCATGACGGCCGTGTCGCCCCCTTCGCTCCGCGGTGTGTAGCTCGACATCGGTGTTAGCACGGCAGCCATCATCAAGGAATCGGTCCTCGGACGCGACTTTGTTAACGGCTTGTCGCGCGCGGGCCGTGACGGCGGCCAGCGGCGCCTGTGCGAGAGCGCACACCCGCGCCGCGCGACCGCTCCGGGGGCGGGCGCGAAGCGCGCCGACCGCTACGACGCCGCGAGGACCTCGTCGAGGATCTCGAGCGCCGCGTCGACGTGGCCCTTCTGCACGATGAGCGGGGGCACCATGCGCAGGACGCCGCCGCGCACCGTGTTGAGGAGGAGCCCGCGCTCGCGCGCCGCCTCGACGACCCGCCCGGCGGCCGCCTCGTCGCGCACGCGCAGCCCGCGCAGGAGGCCGACGCCGCGCGGGTCGGCGACCTTCTCGGGGTGGCGCTTCGCGAGCGCCTCGAGCCCCTCGCCGAGGGCCTCGCCGACCTTGTAGGCGTTGTCGAGGAGCTGCTCGTCCTCGATGATGCGCAGCACCTCGAGGCCGGCGCGCGTGGCGAGCGGGTTGCCGCCGAAGGTGCTGGCGTGGCTCCCGGGCCCCCAGCCCTGCGCGACCTCGTCGGTGCAGAGCATGGCGCCGAGGGGCACGCCGCCGCCGATGCCCTTGGCGGAGGTCAGGATGTCGGGGCGGACGGCGTCGATCTCGTAGTACCACCACTCGGCGCAGCGCCCGACGCCGGTCTGGACCTCGTCGTAGATGAGCACGATGCCGTGCTGGTCGCAGACCTTGCGGAGCCCCTTCAGGAAGCCGGGGGGCGGCATGTTGAGGCCGCCCTCGCACTGGACGGGCTCGACGATGACGGTGCCGATGGTGCCGCCGGCGCCGGCGATGGTGCTGACGACGTGGTCGAGGTCGCCGAAGCGGGCGAAGTGGACGCCGGCCATCATCGGCTCGAAGCCGTCGTGGTACTTCGGCTGGCCGGTGACGCTGATGGAGGCGTAGGTGCGGCCGTGGAAGCTGTGGTCGAACGCGAGGACGCCGGTCTTCTCGGGGGCGTTCTTCACGCGCGTCTGGTAGCGGCGCGCGAGCTTGAGCGCGGCCTCGTTGGCCTCGGTGCCGCTGTTCCCGAAGTACACGCGGTCGGCGAAGCTGATCTCGCCGAGCTTGTCGAGCAGGGCGAGGGCCGGCTCGTTGTAGTAGAGGTTCGAGACGTGGATGACGGCGTCGGCCTGCTCGCGGATGGCGGCGACGAGGCGCGGGTGGGCGTGGCCGACGCTGTTGACGGCGATGCCCGCGATGAAGTCGAGGTAGCGCTTGCCGTCGCGGTCCCAGACCCAGACACCCTCGCCGCGCACGAGGAAGAGCGGCGTCTGGCGGTAGTTCGGGGTGTAGTGGCTCGTCGCCCGGGCGACGAGGTCCGTGTTCAGCGCGTCGGGGAAGAGGTTCGTCATGCGGCGCAGCATGGGCCCCGCTGGCGGCGGACGTCAACGGTGGCGTCGGGGCCGGCGGGGCGGCTCGCCGTGGAACGAGCCAAGTGGCCGTTCAGGAAGGGAAACCACGGAGGCACGGAGACACGGAGGGGGCACGGAGGGTCTGTCGCTCGCTCCGTGCTCCTCCGAGCCTTCGTGGCTCCGTGGCTCCGTGTGGATGGCGACCCGGCGCGAGGCCGCGGGCGGCCACGAGGGCCGCCCCTACAGGATGTAGTTCTCGAGCTGCGGGTCCTGCACGACGTCCTTCAGCGCCGCCTTCACGAACGCCGCGTCCACCGTGATCTTCTGCCCGCCGAGGTCCGGCGCCTCGAAGCTCACCTCGTCGAGGAGCCGCTCCATCACCGTGTGGAGCCGCCGCGCCCCGATGTTCTCCTGGCGCTCGTTCACCTCGCTCGCGACCTTCGCGATCTCGCGGATCCCCTCCGCCGTGAAGTCCACCGGCACCCCCTCGGTCGACAAGAGCGCCGTGTACTGCTTCGTGAGCGACCCCTCGGGCTCCGAGAGGATCCGCACGAAGTCGTCCTCCGTGAGCCGCTCGAGCTCGACCCGGATCGGGAAGCGCCCCTGCAGCTCCGGGATGAGGTCGCTCACCTTCGTCATGTGGAACGCGCCCGCCGCGATGAACAGGATGTGGTCGGTGTGCACCATCCCGTGCTTCGTGTTGACCGTCGACCCCTCGACGATCGGCAGCAGGTCGCGCTGCACGCCCTCCCGGCTCACGTCCGGGCCCATCTTCGACTCGCGCCCGGCGATCTTGTCGATCTCGTCGAGGAAGATGATGCCGCTGTGCTGCGCCCGCTCGAGCGCCTCGGCCGTGCACTTGTCCTTGTCGATGAGCTTCTGCGCCTCGTCGCGCTGGAGGATCTCGAGCGCCTCCTTCACGTGCACCCGGCGCCGCTTCGTCTTCTGCGGGAAGAGGTGCCCGAAGCTGTCCTTCATGTTGATGCCGATCTCGTCGAGCCCCGAGTTCGAGAAGATGTCCATCATCGGCATCTTCGTCTCCTTCGTCTCGACCTCGACCTCCTTGTCGTCGAGGTGCCCCTCGCGCAGGAGCCGCCTCAGCTTCTCCCGCGTGCCGCTCGCCGTCCCGTCGTCCCCCTTCTCCTCGAAGCCGGGCTTCCGCGACGGCAGGAGGATGTCGAGCACGCGCTCCTCGGCGAGCTCGCGCGCCCGCGCCTGCACGCGCTCGAGCTCCTCCTCCTCGACGAGCTTCAGCGACACCTCCACGAGGTCGCGGATCATCGACTCGCAGTCGCGCCCGACGTAGCCCACCTCGGTGAACTTCGACGCCTCGACCTTGATGAACGGCGCCCCCGCGAGCTTCGCGAGGCGCCGCGCGATCTCCGTCTTCCCGACGCCCGTGGGCCCGATCATGATGATGTTCTTCGGCGTCACCTCGTCGCGCAGGTGCCCCTCGAGCTGCTGGCGCCGCCAGCGGTTCCGGAGCGCCACCGCCACCGCGCGCTTCGCCGACTTCTGCCCGACCACGTAGCGGTCGAGCTCGCGCACGAGCTCCCGCGGCGTGAGGTTCGTCCCGTGGCCCTTCTTCTCGGTCGTCATTCGCCCGCCTCCGCCGCGCCCTCGATCTCCTCGACCGTCAGGTTGCGGTTCGTGTAGATGCAGATGTCCGCCGCGATCCCCATCGCGACCTCGGCGATCTTCCGCGCGTCGAGGTCCGAGTGCTCGAGCAGCGCGAGCGCCGCGGCCTGCGCGTACATCCCGCCGCTCCCGACCGCGGCCACGCCCTTGTCCGGCTCGATGACGTCGCCCGAGCCCGAGATCACCAGCGTCTCCGACGCGTCCGCCACGATGAGCAGCGCCTCGAGCCGCCGGAGCGCGCGGTCCGTCCGCCACTCCTTCGCGAGCTCGACGGCCGACCGCCGCAGCATCCCGTTGTATTCCTTGAGCTTCCCCTCGAACCGCTCGAACAGCGTGAACGCGTCGGCGGTGCTGCCGGCGAAGCCGACGACCACCTGCCCGTGATGGAGCCGCCGCACCTTGCGCGCGCCGCCCTTCATCACGGTGTTGCCGAGCGTGACCTGCCCGTCGCCGGCGACGACCGCGCGCCCGCCCTTCCGGACCGCGAGGATGGTCGTCCCGTGGAACGTCTCGTTGCTACCCATCGTGCTCTTTCCCCTGCCCTGCCGTCGTCGTCGGAAGCCGCGGGAGGCGCGCGCGCGGGTGCGCCGCGTCGTAGACCCGCGTGAGGTGGTCGATGCTGACGTGCGTGTAGATCTGCGTGGTCGCGACGCTCGCGTGGCCGAGCAGCTCCTGGATGAGCCGCACGTCGACGCCGCTCCCGAGGAGGTGCGTCGCGAACGCGTGCCGGAGGAGGTGCGGGTGCATCGCGCGCCGCGCCGCGCAGCGGAGCACGGCCTGGTCGAGCACGCGCCGCACGCTGCGCTCGGTGAGGCGCCCGCCGCGCCGGTTCAGGAAGAGGGCGCCCTTGTCGGGGGTGCCGTCGAGGAACGCGTCGCGCGCGGCGATCCAGCGCGAGAGCGCGCGGCCGGCGCGCGCATGGAACGGCACCTCGCGGGTCTTCCGGCCCTTGCCGACGACCCGCACGAAGCCGCCGTCGAGGTCGAGGTCGCGCAGATCGAGGCCCGTGAGCTCCGACACGCGTAGCCCGGACGCGTAGAGGACCTCGAGCATCGCGCGGTCGCGGAGCCCCGCCGGGGTGTCGGCGGGCGGCGCCTCGAGCACGGCCAGGATGGTCTCGAGATCGACCGTCTCCGGCAGCTTCCGCGCCTTCCGTGGGTTCGTGATGCCGTCCATCGGCGAGTCGCCCCGTCGTCCCTCGCGCACGAGCCAGCGATAGAAGCCGCGCAGGGTCGCGAGCTTGCGGCCGATCGTCGGGGCCGCGTTCCTACCGGCGAGGTGCGCAAGGTAGGCACGCACCTCCAGCCGGTCAACGCGCGCGAGGTCCGGCGGAGGCGCCTCGGAGGCGGCTCCGCGCCGGTCGGCGAGGAAGGCCGAGAAGTCGCGCAGGTCCGCGTCGACGGCGCGCAGGCTGTGCGGCGAGGCGTCGCGGAGGGTGCGCATCCAGGTGAGGTAGCCGATGGCGTCGGCGGTGCGGGCGGTCGTGGGGAGCGGGGCCTGGCTCATGGGCCGGGTATAGCAGCGTTTCCGGGGGCTGACGCATTTTCGGCCGTGTCCGCGCGCGGCGCGGGACTATGCTATGGCCCTGACGTCAGCGACCCGTGGTCTCGCGAAGGGAGCCCCCGCCTTGAGCAACATCTTCGAGCGCCTCGCGCGGCTCGCGCGCGCCGAGTTCAACCACATGAAGGCGGTCATCTCCGACCGCGACGACGACGCCACCGACGAGACGAAGCAGGAGCGGCTCGAGCGCCTGCGGCGCGCCAAGGCGGACCTCGAGGCGGCGGAGGCCGAGCTCAAGCGGGCGCAGGAGGCGGACGGGGCGTCGGCGTGGGGCTCGGGAGGCGGGCGCGACGAGAGCCTCGAGGCCGGCGCGAGCGCCTGGGGGCGCGCCGAGCCGGCGCCGGAGCGCCAGCCCACGCGCGGGGCGGCGGTCGTCTTCACGCAGGAGGTGCGGCTCGCCTACGCCGCGCTCGAGCTGCCGCTCGGCTCGGACCGCGACGCGGTCGACAAGAAGTACCGCGAGCTCCTCTCGCGCTACCACCCGGACAAGCACGCGCAGCGCCCGGAGCTGCAGTCGGCGGCGAACGAGCTCACGCGCCGCCTCCGCGAGGCGCGCGAGACGCTCCACGGGCACCTCGACCGCGCGGGCTGACCCGCCAGCGTGACCTCGCGTGATGCGCCATCCGTTCCGCCCGTTGCGCGCCCGCGTGACGGGGGTGTATACTTATGCGCATGGCCCGGATGCAGGTATATCTCCCCGATGAGCTGCACGCCCTCGTCAAGGAGCGCGGCCTCCACGCTTCGCAGCTTCTTCAGGAGGCGGTGCGCGCGGAGGTCCGGAGGCTCGAGCTCCTCGACGAGTCTGACAGGTACGTCGAGGAGCTCCTCGCCGAGGTCGGTCCGCCGACGCCCGAGGAGATGGCCCGGGCGGAGGCCATCGTCGAGCGCCTGGAGCGCCATCCTGCGGCGCGACGGAGCGGCTGAATGCTCGTCCTCGACTCGGGCGGTGTGAGCTACCTCGCGCGCCGCACCCGTGACGCAGCAGCTCTTCTCCTGGTCCTCCGCTCCCGCGGTCACTGGCCTCCGGTCGTCCCGACCGTCGTCCTCGTCGAGTGCACCCAGGGCCACCCGGGTCGCGACGCCCACGTGAACCGATTCCTCGAGACCTGTGACCTCATCGAGGCGATGCCCGAACGGCTCGCTCGTCGTGCGGCGCGGCTACGCACGCAGGCGCGCGCGGGTTCGGCGGTCGACGCTCTGGTGGTCGCCTTCGCCGAGCCCGACGGAGCGGTCGTCACGAGCGACCCGGATGATCTCCGCGCGCTGGCCGAGCGCACGGATGGCGTGGTGATCGCTGCGATCTGAGGCGGTGGAGCGCCCCCTCGACGCGCCGCGTTCTCCGGCGGGTCGCGCCGACGTCAGACCGGCGCCGGGCGCGGCTCGTCGCCGACGTTCACGTGGAACTGCTCGACGTGGAGCGCCGGCTGGTCGACCAGGTCGATCTTGCAGCGGTAGGCGCGCTCGACGGCCGCGAGCTCGTCGCCGTACTCGTCGAGCAGGCACTCCGTCACGCGCGGGTGGGCGCGCACCGCGACCTGCCGCCCGTCGGTGCCGCGGAGCTGCTGGTTCAGGTGCATGATGACGCTGTCCGCCGTCACCCGGTTCGAGCGCAGGTAGCCGCGCCCCTCGCAGTAGAAGCAGGGCTCCGTGAGGTCCTGCACGATCGAGTTCCGGACGCGCTTCCTCGTCATCTCGATGAGGCCGAGGCCGCTCATCGGGAGCACCTTGGTGCGCGCGCGATCCTTGGCGAGCTCGGCGATGAGCGCGTCGCTGACGCGCTTCTTGTTGGCGTCGAGCTCCATGTCGATGAAGTCGATGACGATGATCCCGCCGATGTCCCGGAGGCGCAGCTGGTAGGCGATCTCGCGCACCGCCTCGAGGTTGATGTCGACGATCGTCTCCTCGAAGTTGCTCTTCCCGACGTAGCGGCCGGTGTTCACGTCGACGGCCGTCAGCGCCTCGGTCTTGTCGATGAGGATGTAGCCGCCCGACTTGAGCCAGATCTTCCGCCGCGAGGCGCGCGCGATCTCCCACTCGACGCCGTAGCGCTCGAGCATCGAGTCCGGCGAGTCCCAGCGCTGCACCTGCCCCGTCGAGCCCGGGACGAAGCGGTGCATGAAGTCGAGGATCCGCTCGAGCTCGTCGTCGTCGTCGACGACCACGCGATCCTCCTCGCCCTGGATGAGGTCGCGCACCGAGCGCAGCGTGAGGTCGAGGTCCTCGTGGACGAGCTGCGGCGGCGACGCGACGTGCGCGCGGCGCTGGATGTCCTTCCAGAGGTCGGTCAGGAAGGCGACGTCGTCCTTGAAGTCCTCGAGCTCCGCGCCCTCGCCGGCCGTGCGGATGATGAGCCCGCCCGTCTCGGGGCGGATCTCGTCGCTGATCGCCTTCAGGCGCGCGCGCTCGTCGGCCTCCTTGATCCGGCGCGACACGCCGACGTGATCGACCGTCGGCATGTAGACGAGGTGCCGCCCCGGGAGCGAGATGTGCGTCGTCAGCCGCGCGCCCTTCGTGCCCATCGGCGCCTTCGCGACCTGCACGAGCACCTTCTGACCCTGCGACAGCAGCTCGTTGATCGGCGGGTAGCGATCGCCGCGACCGCGCCCCCCCGCGGGCTCGTCGCCGCCGTCGTCGCCGTCGCCGAAGGGGGCGCCGCCCGAGGGGACCGCCACGTCGCCGACGAAGAGGAAGCCGGTGCGCTGGAGGCCGACCTCCACGAAGGCGGCCTGCATGCCGGGCAGCACGCGCACGACGCGCCCGAGGTACACGTTGCCGACGATGCCGCGGTCGCGCACGCGCTCGAAGAAGAGCTCGGTCGTCGTGCCGTTCTCGATCAGCACGACGCGGCGCTGTTCGGGGCGCCGGTTCACGAGGAGGAGACGCGCCATGGCGGTCCTCGGGGGCGGTTGGGGTGTGCTTCCTGGGCACCCGCGGCGAGGGCCCCAGGGCTCGAGCGCGAGGACCGTAGCACAGCGCGCGACCGCGCGCAACGCGGCTAGCAAAGACCATACCAAGGGGGCGCCGCGGGGTTGTCCGGGGCCGCATCGGATGGTATCTTGAGGAGCGCCGCTAGGGGCGTTTTCGGGGCGGAAGGACGGTTCGCGCAGATGGAGCTGAAGCAGTACCTCAAGATGAGCCAGCAGCTGGTGATGACGCCCCAGCTGCAGCAAGCCATCAAGCTCCTCCAGCTCTCGCGGATCGAGCTCGTCGAGCAGATCCAGAACGAGCTGCTCGAGAACCCGGTGCTCGAGAACGACGGCGAGGCCACGTCGAGCGAGGAGATCTCGAAGCAGATCGAGGCGGAGCCGCTCGAGACGGAGTCGCCGGAGCGCGTCGACAAGGACCCGACCGAGAACTGGGAGCAGTTCGTCGAGAACTACAACCAGTACAGCTACGCGCCAGGCTCGGGCGGCGTCCGCTACAGCGACGACGAGATGCCGACCATCGAGCAGACGCTCGCCGAGGCCGAGAGCCTGACGCAGCACCTCGACTGGCAGCTCCAGATGACCGTGCTCACCGACGAGGAGCGCCTCATCGGCGAGGAGATCATCGGGAACATCAACACCGACGGCTACTTCAACGCCGACATGATCCCGGCCATCGCCGAGCAGCTGAACGTCGAGGTCGAGGACGTCGAGTCGGTGCTCGAGGTCATCCAGGAGTTCGACCCCATCGGCGTCGGCGCGCGCAACCTGCGCGAGTGCCTGATGCTGCAGGCGCTGCACTTCTACCCGGACGAGGACGTCGTCATCGGCCTCATCGACCGGCACCTCGAGAACCTCGAGAAGAAGGACGTCCAGGCCATCCTGAAGGACCTCGACTGCGAGCTCGAGGACGTCAGCGAGGGCGTGAAGATCATCGGCCACCTCGAGCCGAAGCCCGGGCGCGGCTTCGCGACCGAGGACCCACAGTACATCACCCCCGACGTGTACGTTCAGAAGGTCGGCGACGAGTACATCGTGACGCTGAACGAGGACGGGCTCCCGAAGCTCAAGATCTCGAACTTCTACCAGAATCAGCTCAAGGCGGGCGGCGCGTCGTCGAAGGAGAAAGACTTCATCCAGGACAAGTTCCGGAGCGCGGTCTGGCTCATTCGGTCCATCCACCAGCGGCAGAACACGATCCGCAAGGTCACCGAGTCGATCGTGCGCTTCCAGCGCGAGTTCCTCGACCAGGGCGTGCAGTTCCTGCGCCCGCTGATCCTGCGCGACGTCGCCGACGACATCGGCATGCACGAGTCGACGATCAGCCGCGTGACGACGAACAAATACGTCCACACGCCGCAGGGGATCTTCGAGCTCAAGTACTTCTTCAACAGCCGCATCCAGAGCGCCGGCGGCGGGGGCGACCTCGCGTCGGAGAGCGTGAAGCAGCGCATCAAGAAGCTCGTGAGCGAGGAGGACCCGAAGAAGCCGCTGTCGGACCAGAAGCTCTGCGAGATCCTCGAGAAGGAAGGCACTTTGATCGCGCGACGCACCGTCGCGAAGTACCGCGAGATGCTGAACATCGCCCCGTCCTCGAAACGGAAGAAGGTGTTCTAGAGGGTGGGTTGAAGCGGATCAGCGCAGATCGCCCCCCGGGAGACGGGGCGATCGCGAACGGTCCGTGGCTCGACCTCACCCGACGCGAATGAGACTCTACGGTCTAGTTGTCTCGGGCTCACGGCCCCAAATCCACTGCCACCGGAGGACGAATGCGTATCAACTTCACGTTTCGGCACATGGACGCGAGTGAAGCCGTCAAGACCCACGCCTCGGGCAAGCTCGCCCGGCTCGGGCGCTTCGAGGACCGCGAGATGGCGGTGGACACGACCTTCAGCGTGGAGAAGTTCAACAAGACCGCGGAGTTCCGCGTGAGTGGCGCGCACGGCACCTTCCTCCAGACCGAGACCCGTGAAGACCTCTTCGAGGCCATCGACGTGGCCGTCGACAAGCTCGACCGCCAGCTGTCGCGCTCGAAGTCGCGGCGCAAGCACCACAAGGGCCTCCAGGCGGCCACGCCGCACGAGTGACCGCGCAGGGCGCGCGCGCTTGGGCCTCCGACGGAGAGGAGGCCCGGCGCGCTGCCCGCGACGCGCGCGCCGGGGACGACGACCCCGGACCCGACGAAGGAGGATCCCCTGACGACCGATCCCAAGACCGTCGACATCGTGGTCTTGAGCGGGCTCTCGGGGTCCGGCAAGACGACGGCGCTGCACGCCCTCGAGGACGCAGGCTACTTCTGCGTCGACAACCTCCCGGCGCCGCTCCTGCCGCAGTTCCTCAGGCTCGTCGAGGCGAGCCCCAGCATCCAGCGCGTCGCCATCGCGATGGACGTGCGCGAGCGCGTCCTCGCGCCGGACATCGAGCGCGACCTGACCGGCGTCGGCAGCACGGCCGGGCACCGCCTCCACGTGCTCTTCCTCGCGGCGGACGACGAGGCGCTCATCGCGCGCTTCAAGACGACGCGCCGCCGCCACCCGCTCGTCGCGCAGGGCGCGGCGACCGTGCTCACGGACGCCATCGAGCTCGAGCGCACCTGGCTCGCGCCGCTGCGGGCGCGCGCGACCGAGGTCCTCGACACGACGCGCCTGAACGTCCACGACCTGAAACACCACATCCAGGCGCGCTACGGCGACCCGGTGCACCGCCGGCTCGCGCTGCACCTCGTGTCGTTCGGCTTCCGCCACGGCGTCCCGCAGGAGGCGGACTTCGTGTTCGACGCGCGCTTCCTCGACAACCCCTACTTCGTGGAGGGGCTGCGCGAGAGGACCGGCCTCGACGCGGACGTCGCCGCCTACGTCCTCGAGCAGCCGGCCGCGCAGCGGCTGAAGGCGCACATCCTCGCCCTCCTCGGCGACGCGCTGCCGCACATCGAGGCCGAGGGGCGCGCGACGCTCACGGTCGCCATCGGCTGCACGGGCGGGCACCACCGCTCGGTCGCGCTGTGCGAGGCGCTGCGCTCGGGGCTCGCCGGGAGCGAGCGGGATCTGCACGTCGTACACCGCGACGTCGCGAGGTGATAGGATGGGAGGTCCGATCTTCCGCACCCATCTCCTCGTCTCCCCGCCGGAGGATCGCGCCTACCGCCGCCGCGCGCGAGGTCTTGCCGAATGACCGGGAACGTCGTCAGCGCCGAGCTCCTGATCACCAACGAGAAAGGCCTCCACGTGCGCGCCGCGACCGCGCTCGCCAAGGTGTGCGGGCGCTTCGAGTCCGTCGTGACGGTGTCGCGCAACGGTGAGACCGTGGACGCCAAGAGCGTGATGGGGCTCTTGCTGTTGACCGCGTCGAAGGGCACCACGATCTTCGTGGAGGCGCGCGGCGGGGACGCGCAGGAGGCGCTGATGGCGGTGCGGGAGCTCGTCGGGATGGGGTTCTACGAGTAGCGCGTGATCGACAAGCACACCGATAACCTGGGGACCGTGCTCCAGGGCGAGGGGGTGTCCGACGGCATCGTGCTCGGGCACGCCACGCGCTGGGATCGGCACGAGATCCACGTCGAGCACGTGCGCCTGCCCGAGAGCCTCGTCGCGGCCGAGGTCACGCGCTTCCGGGCGGCCGTCGACCGCGCGGACAGCGAGCTCGGCGAGCTCTACGAGCAGCTCGCTACGAGCGGGCTCGCGGAGGGCGAGACGCTCGGGCTCCTCGACGCGCACAAGATGATGCTGCGCGACCCGGCGATCCTCGGCGACACCGAGCGCTACATCAAGGACGAGCGGCTCAACGCCGAGTGGGCGCTGTCGATGACGCTCAAGCGCTACGAGGCGATGTTCGCGAACATGAAGGACCCGTTCTTCCGCGAGCGCGGGCAGGACGTGGCGCACATCGGGGAGCGGCTCTACCGCTTCCTCGTCGAGCCCGACGCGGCGTCGACGGCGGGCGCGGCGATGGAGATCCCGCGCGGCGCCATCCTCGTCGCGAAGACGCTCTCGCCGGCGGAGGCGCTCGCGGCGAGCCGCCACGGGGTCGCCGCGTTCGTGCTCGAGACGGGCACGCCCACCGGGCACACGGCGATCGTGGCGCGCTCGACGCAGGTGCCGACCGTCATCGGCCTCCCGGGCGTGTGCGATCTCGTCGGCGACGGCGACCGCATCATCGTCGACGGGCTCGAGGGCGAGGTCGTGGTGCGGCCGAGCCAGTACGAGGAGCTCCTGTACAACCGGCGCGCGCAGCGGGCGAAGGCCGTGCGCAAGACGGTGCGGCAGAACAAGGCGCTGCCGGCCGTGACCCCCGACGGGACGACCATCACGCTGCGCGCGAACCTCGACTTCCCGACGCAGGCGGCGACGGTCGAGCAGCACGGCGGGCTCGGGGTCGGGCTCTTCCGGACGGAGTTCCTCTTCCTCGAGCGGTCGACGCCGCCGTCGGAGGACGAGCAGGCGGAGGTGTACGCGGAGCTCCTGCGGGCGATGCGGCCGCACCCGGTGACCATCCGCACGCTCGACATCGGCGGGGACAAGGCCTTCGAGTTCCTCGGCGGCCCGAAGGCGCTGCCGACCGAGCTCCGCGCGATCCGCTACTGCCTCGCGCACGAGGAGGTGTTCCTGACGCAGCTGCGGGCGCTCCTGCGGGCGTCGGGGCACGGCGAGCTGCGGGTGCTCCTGCCGTTCGTGACGGCGGCGTCGGAGATCCGCCGCACGAAGCAGCTCATCATGCGGGCGAGCGCGGAGCTGTCCGAGCGCGGCGTGCGGCACGACCCGGACATCGCCATCGGCGCGATGATCGAGCTCCCGGCGGCGGCGCTGACGGCCGACCTCATCGCGAAGGAGGTCGACTTCCTGTCCGTCGGGACGAACGATCTCCTGCACTACACGATGGCGGTGCCGCGCGACGCGCAGGTGCCCGACTACCTGACGAACCCGCTGCAGCCTGCGTTCTTGAAGGTGCTGCACATGATCACGCGCGCGGGGCGCGCGGCCGGGGTGGTGACGAGCATCTGCGGGGAGCTCGCCGGGAAGCCGCGCTTCGTGCCGCTCCTGATCGCGCTCGGCTTCAACGAGCTCTCGATGACGGCGGACGCGATCCCCCTCGTGAAGGAGGTCATCCGGCGGACCTCCAAGAGCGACGCGCTCGCGCTCTTCCAGCGGCTCCAGGGGATCCCGAGCCCCGACGAGGCGAAGGACTACCTCGACTCCTACATGGTCGAGCACTTCCCCGACATCGTGAGCCCGCGCTTCCGCGGCGCGCCGCACTACATGCGCTGAAGCGGGCCTCGGGCCGGGGACGGGAGCGCACCACGCGCGGCGCCGGGGCACGGCGCCTCGGCCAGCGGAGCGTTTGTCACGCGGCCGCTCGTGTGCCACCGTCGCGGAACCCCCTGGTCCTCGAACCCGCAGAGAGAGTCCTCATGCGGCTGCTCCCGTGTCTCTCGGCCCCCCGGGCCGCGCTCGCGTTGCTCGCCTCCCTCGCCGTCGCCGGCTGCGGCGGCGGCCACACCGTCGGCGACGCGCCCCCCGCCGACGGCCCCCTCACCGGCGCCGCCACCGTCACCGCCGGCACCCTCCTCTGCCGCGCGGGCGGCTGCACCCTGAAGGCCGAGGACGGCGCCGAGACCCACTTCTCCGACCTCGGCTTCGAGGTCGACGCCGCCCTCGGCGACGGCGACGGCGTCTGGCTCTTCCACGGCGACCACGTCTCCCGCCTCGCCCTCGCCGACCGCGCCCTCGCCGACCCCGAGCCCCTCGCGCGCTTCGCCCTCCCCGCCGGCTGGGACCGCGTCGACGCCGCCGCCCGCTGGAGCACCACCGGCTACGTCTTCTTCCGCGGCGACGCCTGGGCCGTCCACGACACCGCGAGCGGCCAGACCAGCGGCCCCCACCCCGTCGCGACCTGGCCCGGCGGCTGGCCCGACGCCGTCGCCCACGGCGTCACCGCCGCCCTCGCCACCCCCGCCGGCGAGCTCCACCTGCGCGGCGCCGACGCGGTCGCCGTCTACGACGTCGCCGCCGGCGTCTTCAAGGGCGGCGCCACGACCCCGACGCCGCCCACGCCGCCCACGCCGCCCACGCCGCCTAAGACCGAGGCCTCGCCCCCGTCGTGGACCGTCCCCTCCCTCCACATGGCCGCCGGCGTCGGCGCCCGCCCGCTCGTCGACCCCGACGGCCAGGAGCGCCTCCGCGCCTCCGTCGGCGCCCTCTCCTTCTGGGTCCGCCCCGACTGGGACCCGCGCGACTGCGGCCGCGACGACGCCGCGCTCCGCTTCGTCTACGCCAACGGCTCCGAGGGCCGCGCGCGCTACCGCGTCGCCTTCAGCTGCGACATGTCCTCCCTCTTCGTCGACAGCGACGCCGGCCAGGACACGACCCCCCTCACGCCGCCGCTCGCGCCCGGGCGCGAGGTCCACTTCGTCCTCGAGATCGCCCCGCGCGGCACCGTCGTCTGGGCAGACGGCAGCGCCGTGGCCACCCTCCCCTTCGGCTTCGGCGACGTCACGCGCGTGCCGGTCGCCGTCGGCGCCAACTCGAACGGGCTCCAGCCCTTCGTCGGCTGGATCGGCGGGCTCCGCGTCTGGGCCGGCGCCGTCGACCCCGCCGCCATCGAGCGCCTCCGCGCGGCGCCCCTCGCCGACGTGCTCGCCTCGCCGCTCGGCGCCGACCTCCGGGCCTACCTCGCCACCGACGACGGCGGGGCCGCCGTCCTCCGCGTCCGGGAGGCCGATCCCACCGGCGGCGCCTGGGTCCGCCTCGGCGACGACACCCGCCCGCAGGACAAGGCCCCGGGGGCGGACACCGAGGCCCGCCTCGTCCCGCGCCCGCACTACGCCTTCCGCTGGGAGGGCGACGGCGGCACCCTCGTCATGTGGAAGGGCGTCCTCGGCGCGGACGACCCCGCGCCCGAGCGCCGCTTTCGCCGCGCCGGCCCGGATCGCTTCGACGAGGTCGGCGGCGGCGGCTCGCTCACCCTCCGCGGAGACCGCCTCGAGCTCGACGGCGCCGTCGTCCTCGTGCGCCCAGGCGCCCCCGACGCGAAGGAGGGCTTCAGCTCCAACTGGGGCGCCCAGGGCGGCCCCGCGAACCTCTCCGTCGCCTCGCGCGGCTTCGACCTCCGCCGCCTGAACCCGGCGAAGCTCCTCGACACCGGCGCCAACGGCTTCGTCTTCGCCATGGACACGCAGTCGATGAGCGAGGAGGCGCGCAAGTACGCGTGGCGACCCGCCGAGAACGGGCTCAACCTGCCGTGGGGCCTCGGCATCAACGAGCGCGACATCAGCTGCACCGGGCTCCGCGAGACGCACACGGTCGAGTCCGAGGCGGAGCTGCAGGAGACCATGATGAGCAGCCTCTCCGTGAAGGCCGTCTACATGGTCAACGACTCCGTGAAGAACACGACGCAGCGCGTCGAGACGAAGCGGCACAGCGTCACGACGACCGAGTCCACCTGCTACAGCTACGAGATCTACCTCGACCCCGGCCGCGCCGTGCTGAGCGCCGCGTTCCGCGACGCCGTCGAGCGCGCCGCCGTCGCCTGCCGCGCCGCCGACGCCACCTGCCACGAGCACCTCGAGCAGCTCGTCGACCGCTTCGGCACCCACTACGCGAACGCCATCGGCTACGGCGGGCGCCTGACCGCCTGGCTCGAGCTCGACGAGTCCTCCACGCGCCTCTTCAAGGCGCTCGACGAGGGGTCGGGGCAGGGCGTCGACATCAGCTCGACGACCACGTTCTCCGGCGAGCCCTTCGGCATCGGCGCGTCGGAGGCCATCCAGGTGAACCTCGGCTTCGACCAGCAGGAGTCCTTCGAGAAGCAGGAGGCAAACCTGCGCCGCGAGATCAGCGAGAAGCTCTCGTGGCACACGGTCGGCGGGCGCGGCGGCGCCACCGCGGAGAG
Organism: Deltaproteobacteria bacterium; assembly: GCA_020632715.1. GTDB lineage: Bacteria > Myxococcota_A > UBA9042 > PHBI01 > PHBI01 > JACKFA01. Next base: position 627,365 of record JACKFA010000004.1, on the reverse strand, counting down.
CTGGACGGCCGACGACACCGCGGTCGTCCCGATCTTCGCCGACCTGCGGCAGATCGACGCGCTGCTCGTCCCGCCCTTCTTCGACGACCCGGCCGTCACGCAGGTCCTGCGCGAGCGGCTCGTGCGCTACCTGCAGACCGAGGTCCTGAGCGGCGTCCCGCCGAAGAAGAGCCGCTTCGCGTTCCTGCCGTCGGTGAGCGGCGCCCAGCTGCGGGCCCAGTACGACGCCGAGTACGAGCGGCTCGAGAGGGAGCGCGCCGAGAGGGACCGGCTCCTCGCCGCCGCCGCGAACGAGAAGCGCCTGAAGGAGTGGATGCGCACCTCCATCAAGGTAGAGCGCTTCCTCGAGGTCGGGCAGCCGGCCGGGCACCCCACGGCGCTCGTCCACGTGCCGTCCGGCTACAAGATCGTCGGCGGCGGGGCCAAGGCGAACTCGAGCCTGAACAGGACCTTCCTGACCGCCTCCTACCCCGTGAACACGACGACCTGGGAGGCGCGCGCGAAGGACCACTACGACCCCGATCCCAACGCCACGGTCACCGCCTACGCCCTCGCCCTCTACGACCCGAACGACACGTGGGAGGTGAGGATCTTCGAGAAGACCTACGACCTCGCCGCGCGCTGCGAGGGCTTCGTGAACGTCCCGCGCGAGTACGTCATGACCGGCGGCGGCGCCTACGTGAAGTGGACCGGCGCCGGGAACCTCCTCTACGCGACGTGGCCCGTGAACGGCTTCCAGTGGGGCGCGCGCTCGGCCGAGCACCTCGGCGGCGGCGCCGCGTCGCTCGTGGTCTACGCCATCGGGATCCGCCCGAAGGACCCGAACCTGCCGCTCCCGACGAGCTCCCTCTGGCCCGGCAGGGAAGACTACAAGGGGACCGCCCTCGACGTGTGGGGGAGCCTCAACGGCTTCACGATGACCGGCGGTGGCGGCTCCGGGCTCCCGGGCTCGGGCGGCGCCCCGAGCGAGTTCCTGACGAGCACGTTCCCCGACGAGGGCTGCGACAACGGCGGCGGTGGGCCCTGCTGGCGCTCGACGACCCACAGCAACCGCGATCCGGGCTGGGCCCGCTTCCGCACGTACGTCCTCGGCATCCGCTATCCGGAGGTGAGATGATGACGCGATCCATACGAACCCGCGCTGGCGCGGCGTGGCTCCTCGCCGCCCTCGCGCTCGCCCTCGGCGGCGCGCCGGGCTGCGGGAAGTCCGAGGAGCCGACCCCGGGCGAGACGCCGCCGACGCCGGTCGCGACGGGCGACGACGGCGCGCTCGCCTTCGAGACGCTGCTCGAGAGCCTCACCGCGGCGGTCACCTTCGCCGACGGCACGGTGCTGCTCATCGCGGGCGACCAGGGGTATCGCTACGACCTCGAGGCGAACGCGATCCTCGGCTCGGTGAAGCTCCCGGTCGCGCCCGACGCGGCGATGCGCTGGGACGGCGATCACGCGCTGCTCTTCGTCGGCGACAGCGGGCAGAACCTCGACATGAACACGATGGAGATCGTCGACACCGTCTCGTTCGACGACCTCGACCTGCCGCCCGGCTGGGACTTCGTCGACGCCGCCGCCGCGCGCGACGCCGACGGCTGGTTCCTCATCCGCGGCGACGAGGCCGTCGTCTACGACGAGGACAGCGGCCTCGTGAGCGGCCCCTACCCGCTCACCGAGTTCGGCCCGCGCGAGGCGTGGCCCGCGGCCGGCGTGACCGCCGCCTTCGGCACCTTCGACGGGCGCATCACCGTGCTCGGCGTGGACATGATCGTCGAGCTCGACCTCGACGCCGAGACCTACGTCGCCTCGCCCGTCGGCACGAAGGCGCTCATGCCCGACTTCAGCGGGCTCCCGGCGCCGTTCTCGAGCGGCGTCGACGCCGCCGCGAGCCTGCCCGAGGGGCGCTTCCTGCTCGCGCGCGGCACGCAGGCGCTCCTCTACTCGCCGTGGGCCGCCGAGGGGCTCGCGCCGTTCGAGCTCGGCGTGGCGCTCGACGCGGCCGTGCGCTGGAGCGACGACGCCGTGATGCTCTTCGCCGGCGACCAGGCGCTGCTCTGGGACGTCGCCGCGGGCGAGGTCGTCGGCACGACGCCGCTCTCGGGGCTCGGGCTCCCGGAGGCGTGGACCTCGGTGGACGCGGTGGCGCTCGCGGCGCCGGGGCTCTGGCTCGTCTTCCGGGGCGCCGAATACGGCGTCCTGACCGTGCTCGACCCGGAGGCGCCGGCCGCGGCGCCGTCGTTCTCGGGGCCGTTCGCGCTCGCGTCGCTCGGGTGGCCGCGCCCGCGCGTCGACGCCGCGATGGCGCTGCTCGACGGCGGGATCGCGCTCTTCTCCGGCGACGGCTACCACCTCGCCGACCTCCAGGCCGGGACGCTGACCGCGCGCGCCCCGTTCAAGGGCGCGGGCGCCGCGCCGGCCGGCGGCACCGACTCGCCGCTCGCCCCCTGACCCGCCGCGAAGCACGAGGAGCCAAACGATGAATCACCGTTCATTTCCGCGTCGCGCCCGCGCGCTGGGCGCCTTGCTCGTGGCCGTCGGGCTCGCCGCCGTGGCGGTCGCGCCGGCCGGGATCGCGGCGCCGCCGCCGGCCGTGAAGCTGAACCCGGTCGGCAAGCCCTTGAGCGCGGCGAAGATCTGGAAGAAGCAGCGCCAGATCTCGAAGCAGGCGAAGGCGGTCAAGAAGGAGCTCAAGATGGAGCGCAAGGCCGGCCTCATGACCCGGAAGGAGTATCGGTCGGCGATGACCGCGCTCCGGAAGGACAAGATGGCGCGCCAGCGCGCGGTGCTCCAGCGCGAGCAGGCGTACGCGAAGCTCTTCGCGCCCGCGGCGCGCTGGGCGAAGGCGCAGAACAAGGCCGCCGTGCGCGCGGACATCGCGATCCGCATGGGGTCGAGCCCGCGCGCCGTGCGGGCGCTGTACCGCGACGCGCTCAAGCGGGACGCGGCGCGTTGGAACAAGGCGCTCGAGACGTGGCGCGCGGCGGAGCGGCAGTTCGGGCCGCTCGTCGGGACGAAGCGCGGGAGCCGCGAGCTCAGCTTCGCGCGCATGAAGGAGCTGAAGCCCCCCGAGCTGAAGCCGCGCGTCTACGATCGCCTCCCGCTGCCACCGAAGGCGCCCGCCGTGCAGCCCGCGGCCGCGCCCCGCGCGGGCCTGCGCTACGACGTCGTCCAGACCATCCGTCAGTCGCACCCGCCGACCCTGCGCAGCATCGAGCTCGTGAGCGGCCGCAGCGGCGGCGGCGGCACCTACGACATCCTGCCGGTCCGGGCGTCGTCGACGAGCAGCACCGCCGCGTACGACAGCCCACCGCTGCCGAAGGACTGGTACACGACGCCGCCGCACAAGCCGGACTACCAGAGCCCGGGCTCGCCGCTGCAGTAGCCCCGCGCGTCAGGGCGCGGCGGCGCGCACGCGGTCGCGGGCGGCCTCGACCTTCGGGTGGGGCCGCAGCGCGAGCGACTTCTCGTAGGCGTCGAGCGCGGCGTCGCGCTGGCCGCGCTTCTCGGCGACCTGCCCGCGGTTGTACCAGATGGCCGCCTGCGCGTCGGGGGAGGGCTCGAGTGGGAGGGCGCGCCGCATGTCGGCGTCGGCCTCGTCGAGGCGGTCCGCGAGGAGGTAGGCGTAGCCGCGCTCGGCGATCAGCTTCGCGTCGTTCGGGGCGCGCTCGAGGCCGCGCGAGAACTCCTCGATGGCGCTCGCCGGATCGCCCTTGCGGAGGGAGGCGCGGCCGTCCTCGAGCGCGGCGCGGGCGGCGCGCTGGTCCTCCTCGCTCGGCGCGGGGCCGTCGGGAGCGGACGGCGCCGTGTAGGGCTTCATCGACGCCACGCGGGGCGGCCATGGCGCGGGCGCGATCGCCTCGAAGGCCGCGAGGGCGGCGTCGCGCTCGGCGCCGGTGAGCGTGAGGCGCCCATAGCCGACGGTGCGGGCCTCGCCGACGAGGCGCAGGGCCGCCGCGGCGTCGGGCGACGGGGCGTGCGGGAGCCCGAGGCGCTCGGCGCCGGGGACGAGCCCCGAGGAGACCTCGGTCTCGATGAAGCCGTCGCGGCCTGCGTCGCAGGTCCAGCCCGTCCAGATCCCGAACGTCCAGACCACCTTCGGGCCCCCCTCCGCGTCGAGGGCGAGCCGCGCCGCCCGCACCTGGAAGCGGCGGCTCTCGTCCATCACGCCGTCCCCTTCGCCGCAGGCCGAGAGCTTCGCCTTCAGCGCGGCGGCGGCGGCGTCGCGGATCGCCGCGGGGAGGCGCGAGCCGAGGTCCTCGACGAGCCCGGTCGCCGGCTTGCCCATGCCGAGGTCGAGCGCCTCGAGGCTGCGCTCGTCCTCGTTGTACGCGGCGCAGCGGTCACCGCCGAGGCTCTCGCGGGCGATGAGGGTGGCGCCGACGCCGCCGAGGAGCTCGAAGCCGCTCGTGAGCTCGCGGCTCGCCTTGCGCGGGGCGGGCTCGCGCAGGAGGCGCGCCTCGCCGCCACCGAGGGGCACCGCGGCGACGTTGGGCGCCGCGACCGCGCCGATCGCCGCGCACTCGGTGCCGCCGGCGTCGGCCACGCCGTCGTCGCAGCCGCACGGGAGGACGTCGGTGCGCCCGTCGGCGCGCTCGAGGCGCCAGAGCGTGCGGCCGTCCGTCACGACCGGGGCCTCGACCTCGGCCACCACGCGCGCCTCGCCGCCGCTGACGGCGATCCAGCGCGTCGCCCAGCCGTCGCCGCGCGGCGTCCAGACGAGCCAGTCGCTGTCCGGCTCGGCGCCGGGGCGGGGGGCGGTCGCGGAGGTGGCGTCGGGCTCGACCGGGGGTGGCGGGGTCGTCGCGGGCGCGGTGTCGGCCTCGGCGACGGTCGCGGCGCCGGCGTCGGGGGTCTGGGGGGTCGGCAGGCGGATCCCGGACTCGGCGTCGGCGGGCCGCGGCGCCGGCGCCGGCGTCTTCTCGCCGCAGGCGAGCGGCGTGGAGAGGGACGCGAGCGCGAGCGCGGACGCGAGTGCGAGGCCAGACCGGCGCGGGCCCATGGCTCCTCCTGGTGCTGTCGAGGGAGGGGGCGAGCATAGACGCTGCGCGGCGGTCGCGAAACCGCGCGCCCCCGGATCGGCGAGGCGGTGACGGGCTCCTTGGACGTGAATGACGTTCACGTCATGGCCGCGTCGCCACCGACTAGGGCGCGTCCGGGTCGCACGCGTCGCCGACGCCGTCGCCATCGGTGTCCCGCTGATTCGGGTTCGCCACGTCGGGGCAGTTGTCGCCCGCGACGGGCTGGCCGCACCTGACGAGCTCCGCGGCCTCGGCGCACGTCAGCGCGCGGTCGTAGATCCGCGCCTCCTCGATGAGCGCGTCGAGCCCGCCCAGCGCCGCGCCGTTCGCGTCGACGCGGCGCGCCCCGAAGACCGCCTCCGCGTCGCCGGGCGCGAACGTCGCGATGGGCGACTCGAGCGACTGCCCGATCACCTGCCCGTTCCGGCAGAGCGTGACCGTGACGCCGCCGCTCCCGTCCGGCGCGTAGGCGATGGCCATCTGCACGAGCTCGCCGACGCCGGTCTCGCGGAAGCCCGGGTCGGCTGGCGTCGTGCGGGTGCCGCCATCGCTGCCGGCCTCCCACCAACCCGCGGCGTGCTCGGCGAAGACCACGCCGTCGTAGGTGCCGTCCTCGATCCCGCCGACCGTCAGCGCCGAGCCGCCCGGCTTGTCGTTCCCCCCGGGGCTCAGGTCCTCGAGCCGCAGCCACACGACCAGCGTCTTCTCCGTGAGCGCCGGCCCCGCGTAGCCCGCGGCCCGCGCCCAGCCGTCCACGGCGCCGACGTCGAGGCTGCCGGGGAGGTGCCGCGCCCCGTGCAGATCGAGGGCGTCGAAGCCACCCGCGACGTCTCGCAGCGACGACGACAGATCGAACGGCCACATCGCCACGAGGCCCTCCTCCTGGCCGGCGTCGCACGCCGCGGCTCCGATCGAGCACACCCCGTCGCCGTCGGGGTCGGGGTTCGTCGGGTCGAAGGGGCACGGATCGCACCTCTTGCCGAGCCCGTCGCCGTCGTCGTCGAGCTGCGCGTCGACGATGGCGTGGAGCCCGTCCTCGTAGAGACGCCGCATCTCCGCGTCGTCGAACGCCCGCGCATAGAGCGCGATGTCGTCGATGTCGGCGTCGTGGGGGAAGAGGTTGGGGTTCACCGGGACGGCGTCGCCGAGCAGGACAGGCTTGCGCGCCTGCGGCGGCACCTGGACGGCGGGGACCCGGCGGTCGGCGCCGAGGGGCGCCCCGTCCACATAGAAGCGCACCCTCCCTCGGTCGAAGACGAACCCCACCTGTTGCCAGCCGCTCGACGGCGGGACCGGCGCCGTCGAGGTCACCTTCACACCCCCGACGTAGAACCGCAGCTCCCCCTGGTGCTGGTCGAAGATGAGCTCGTCGGCGAGGACGAGCCCCTCGCCATCGAAGCTGCTCAAGAAGCGGCACGGGTTCGGGCGCGTGCCGCCGCGGATCATCATCGAGAAGGTCAGGGCCGGACGGACGGCGCTGAGGGAGTAGGGGATCGTGATGAGGGGCGCGGCGCCGTTGGTCGCCGGGGTGTGCAGGTGCTGAGAGCCAGGTCGGACCGGGTTCGTCCGGCTCGACGAGAGCCGCTCGCTCAGGCCGGCGATGCCCACCCCGATCCCGTGGAGGGTTCGCCCGGCCCCGGTGATGTGCTCGACGTCGCTTATGAAGATGTCGTCGCGCTCCGAGAGCGGGTCGTGCGGACACCGGTCGAGCTCGCCGCAGATCCTGTCGTGGTCGACGTCGTCCTCGGCGTCGAGCGGGCAGATGTCGTGGCGGTCGGGGATCCCGTCGTCGTCGTCGTCGTCGTCGTCGCACGCGTCGCCGGCGCCGTTCCGGTCGGCGTCGGCCTGGTCCGGGTTCGCGACGAAGGGGCAGTTGTCCACGAGCACCGGCACCCCGTCCTGGTCGTCGCACCCGTGCCGGCCCGCGCGCTCGACGCAACCGGCCGAACAGGCCTCGAGCGAATGCCAGCGGAGATCCAGCTCGCAGCGCTGAGAGACCCCCTCGTCGCAGCGTGTGACCCGATAGTCGCACTCGCCGCAGCGTCCCATGCCCGTCTCGGTGGCTCGAAGGTACCCGAGCCCGAGGCAGCGCCCTGTGACGCATTGGTCGTCCGCCGTGCACGCCTCACCCGTCGGGAGCGCGCAGCCGAGCGCGTCGCCCGGGACGCTCAGGAGCTCGATCCCACGGGTCGGGTGGCCGGCGTAGAGCGCCGTCTCGTCCGGAGACAGGGCGAGGACGCTCGCGCCGAGGGAGTCCCCGACGGTCTCCCACGACCCTCCGGGCCGGAGCCGCTCGATCGCGAAGTGGACGCGCCCCAGAGCCCCGTCGGTGATGCTCCTGGCGATGTACAGGGTCCCATCCCGGGCGACGACGACCGCGCCCGACAACCTCCGATGACCCTGGTCGTCTTCGACCTCCTCCCAGCTCCCGCCGGGCGCGAGGCGCGAGAGGTACCGCCCGGCAGCGTAGAGGGTGCCGTCCGGACCCTCGGCGATACCCCGGGCGGGATCGGAGAGACCCGCCCCGTCGGCGCCGACGACCGGCGTCCAGACGCCCCCGGGCGGGAGCGCCACCACGTTGGACGCGGAGGAGTCGGCGTCGTCCCCGACGTAGAGCGTCCCGTCGCTCCCGCGCGCCACGGCCGCGGGGGCGGCCCACGTCCCCGTGCTGCCCTGGCTGTCGACCACGGGCGTCGCGGCGCCGTCGCTGCCGACGTGCAAGAGCACGCTGTCGGCGCCGTTCGCGTCGAGCGTGTAGAAGCTCCCGTCGGCGCCAGCCGCGAGGCCGATGAGCGCCCCCTCGGCGAGCGCGAAGTCCGAGGCGCGGGCGAAGCGGCCGTCCGGTCGCTGGCACGCGATCTCACCGAGCCGGCTGTCCGTGAAGCACAGGCTGCTGTCGGCGCCCCAGGCGAGCCCGACGACCTCGCCCGGCCCGAGGGGCATCCCGAAGTCGTCGACGAGGAGCGCCCAGCGCCCGCCCACCGGGAGCGCGTAGAGAGCGTCGTGGTCGGCCGCGAGCACCGTGCCGTCGGCGGCGACCGTCAGCGCGGTGATCCCGTCGAACGTGACCTCGGCGAAGTCCGCGTCGGTCAGCGGCTGCCAGACGCCGCCCGGGGGGAGGACGTAGATGACGCTCGTCTCGTCCAGGGACGTGACCTGGGAGAAGAGGTAGGCGGACACGTAGATGGTGCCGTCGGCGGCGACCGCCACGTCCTGGACGTATTGAGCGTCCCCGCGGCTGCCTGCGGCGTCGAGGATGGGGATCCAGCCGCTCTCTCCGCTGTAGCGGACCACCTCCCCGGTGGAGCGCGTCGTGTACAGCGCGGTCTCGGAGATGAAGAGCCCGCGCGTGGATGGGCCGACGTCGATGGCGTTCCAGGATCCGCCCTCGCTGACGTATCGGATGACGCCGTCGACGTAGTCCGCCGCGTAGAGCGAGCCGTCCCCCAGGATCGCGACCCGCCGGAACGCCCCTGCCGTGTTCACGCCGTCCCAGGCGTGAGCGTCGCGTACCGACTCCCAGATCTGCCCGATGCCGGGCCGCAGGATCCGCAGGTCGTCGTCGGCGACGACGACGGTCCCGTCCCGCCCGACGGCGAGGCCTCTCGGCTCGCGGAACCGGCCGGTGCTGCCCGTGGCGTCCACGACGAGGTGTCGCGCGCCGGTCGCGTCGACGCGCCACACGGCCGCCGTGACCCGGTCGAGGATGTACATCGCGTCCCCGAGGGCGATGGACGTGACCTCGGCGGTGGGTCGGTAGATCGACTCCTGCCGGCACGCGCAGCCCTCCGGCGTCGTCGTGTAGCCCGCGCCGCAGCTGCAGGTGAAGCCGCCGTCGACGTTGTGGCACAGCCCGCCGGGGCCGCAGTCGTCGCCGCCGCCCTCGCCGGCGCACTCGTCGGCGTCGACGCAGTCGCGGCCGTCGTCGCCGAGGTAGCCCGGGGCGCAGGCGCAGGAGAAGCCGTCGTCGGTGTCCGTGCAGAGGGCGTTCGCGCCGCAGTCGTCGAGTCCGAGGGCGCACTCGTCGACGAGGGGCGTCCCCGTGTCGGCGACGACGGTGTCCGCGGCGTCGGCGTCGGGGGCGATCGTGTCGGCGACGACGGTGTCGACGGCGCTCGTGTCGGCGACGACGGTGTCGGCGACGACGGTGTCGGGGGCGCTCGTGTCGGCGGCACCGGCGTCGCGCTCGGCGTCCGAGCTACCGCAGCCGACGAGCGCGAGGGCGACCAGCAGGGTGGCCTGACGCACGGCGGTCCTCCAGTTTTCGGGGGCTACTGCGCGTTATAATAGCCAGTTCGAGTGATTGGGTCGAGCGTGTCGCCGGCGCCGCGGAGTGAGCGCGAGCCCGAGCGCGAGCATCGCCAGCGCGAGCCAGCCGCCCGGGGCGCCGCTGCCGGCGCAGCCCCCGTCGTCGGCGTCACCTCCCGCAGCGACGAAGTCGCAGCCCACCGCCGGTGGCCCAGCCGCCGCCGACGCCTCGTCCGCGGCGTCCACGCACCGCTCGAGCTCGTGGACGGCGCCCGTCACGAGGTCCTCGACCCGGAGCCACGCGCAGCGCTCGCCGCTCGGCGGGAAGTCGTAGGGGTAGACCTGCGTGGTCGTCGCGATGGGATAGGGCGGATAGCGCGTGACGATCGCGTCGGCGACGCCGTCCGTGACCGCCCACTGGTCGACCCGCAGGTAGCGGAAGCGGTCGGCGTCGGTGGTGAGCTGCACCGTGAGGTCGAAGTCGACGTACTCGTTCTCGGGCGAGCAGGCCGCGGCGTGCGTCTCGAGGCGGGCGCCCACGAGCACGGGCTGGCGCAGCGGGTCGAGGAGGTCCGCGCGCGTCGTGAACGGGATCGTCAGCGGGCCCGCGAGGGTCGAGCCCTCGGCTGCCGCGGCCTCCGGGAGCGAGACGCTCGCCGTGTAGCTCGCCTCGGCCGCGAGCGGCTCGTCGGCCTGCCACGCGAGCCAGAGCTCGTCCACGCCGAGGTGCTCGAGGCGCGACGCGCCCGCGACGTCGGCGCCGCCGGCGTCCGTGACCGTGACGACCGGGGGCACGCGGTCGAGCGGGCCGCGGATCGGGAGGATGACGAGCCCCTCGCGCGGCACGCCCGCGATGGGCCCCGCGACCTGGAGGCTCACGGCGAAGGTCGCGCCCGGGTCGGCGGGGGCCGCGGTCGCGCCGCCGGGAGCGAGCAGGAGCAGGAGCGCGAGAGCGCCGAGGAGGGGGCGAGCGAGCATGGATCACGACCTTCGCGGCAGGGTGGCGGAGGATCCCCCGCGGTTTCAAGCGCCGTGCCACGTCGCGACCGCGCGCGAGGCCCTCGCGGGAGCGGGGATGGGCAATTTTTGCACATGCCCCGGGATCGCGACCACCGGGTGAGCGTTGTCAGCGCGGCGCGGCGGGTGAAGACTGCGCCACCGACGACCGGCGCGGCCCCTCGCTCCTCGGGGGGCGCCGCCCGCGGGAACAGGAGGACACAGGAGATGACGATGTTTCGCACGATGGGCATGGGGCTCTGCGCGCTCGCGATCGCGGCGTGCGGCGGGAAGGGCGGCGACGCCGCGGGCGGCGGCGGTGAGGGCGAGAAGGCCGCCGGGCCGTCGGTCGCCGACGTGAAGGCCGAGGTCGAGAAGGCCGCCGCCGACGTGAACGCCAAGGTCCCCGAGGACCTGAAGGCCGCCCTCACCTTCGAGGCGGTCGCCGGCGAGAAGGACTGGCACGTCGCGCTCCAGCCGAAGGGCTGGAAGTCGAGCACCATCCCCGGGCTCGTGAAGCCGCCCGAGGGCGGCCCGAGCCTCGGGTTCATGACGAAGTTCTCGACCGGCTCGAACTGCGACGGCGCGTGCGCCGCGAAGGACGCCGCCGGCTGGAAGGCCACGGCCGACAAGGTCGAGTTCGCGCAGTTCGCCTCGAACGGCGAGAAGATCGCGAAGGACGAGGCCCTCCCGGACGGGCGGATCCTCGTCGCGAACGGCGACCGCGGCCGCGTCGACATCGTCGTCGCCCGCTGGAAGGACGGCGCCGAGCGCTACTTCTCCTGCCGCGCCACCCTCGAGGACGACGCCGCCAAGGCCGCCGACGCGTTCGAGGCCGCCTGCCTCGCGATGAAGCCCGTCTGGTGAGCCGCGCCGCGTCGACGCCGGCCCCCTCCCGCGCGCGGAGGGCGCCGGCGCCGACGCGGTCTCCCGGCGTGGAGGTGCGCTCCGCGCCGCGTCGATGTACCCTCGCAGGGTGGAACGCTCCTCCGTCACGGCGCGTCGGACCCTGCTCCTCGCGGGACCGCTCATCGCGGGCGCCCTCATCGTGGCCGCCAAGCTCGGGACGCCGCCGGTCCTCGGGCTCGCCCCGAACGCGCTGATCGCCCTCGCGCTCGCCGTCTGGATGGCGATCTGGTGGATCTCCGAGGTCGTCCCCATCGGCGCGACCGCGCTCCTCCCCATGGTCGTCCTGCCGCTCCTCGGCGTGACGCCCATGAAGGCCGTCGTCACGCCCTACATGAACCCGTTCATCGTGCTCATGATGGCGGGCTTCATGGCCGCGCTCGCCATCGAGCGCTGGGGGCTCCACCGGCGGCTCGCGCTGCGCGTGCTCGTCGCGCTCGGCGCCTCGCCGAAGCGGCTCGTCCTCGGGATGATGCTCGCGACCGCCATCTCGTCGATGTGGATCTCGAACACCGCGTCGACCCTCATCATGTTGCCCATCGGCACCGCCCTCCTCCGCCGCCTCGAGGACGGCGGCGCCAGCGAGCGCGAGGTCCACGCGCTCGGGACGGCCATGTTCCTCGGCATCGCCTACAGCGCGAGCATCGGCGGCCTCGGGACCCCCATCGGCACCCCGCCGAACCTCATCTACATGGGGGTCTACGAGAAGACCTTCGGCTCCGCGCCGACCTTCGCCGGCTGGATGGGCATCGGCGTGCCGCTCGTCGCCGTCGCCATCCCGCTCGTCTTCTGGTGGCTCACGCGCGGGCGCGACCGCTTCCCGGCGTCGCTCCCCGTCGGGAGCCGCGGCGCCCTCCGCGAGGACCTGCGCCGCCTCGGGCCCATGAGCGCCGACGAGCGCGCCGTCGCCGGCGTGTTCCTCACGATGATCGTGCTCTGGATCACGAGCGAGGTGAAGGTCGGCGACACGAGCTGGGGGTGGGCGCCGGCGCTCGGCCTCTCGGACTACGTGCACGAGGCGACGGTCGCCGTCCTCGGCGCCGTCGCGCTCTTCGCGTGGCCGTCGCGCACGCGCCCCGGCGAGCGCCTGCTCGACTGGCCGACCGCGAGCCGGATCCCCTGGGACGTGGTGCTCCTCTTCGGCGGCGGCGTCGCCCTCGCCGACGCCTTCAGCAGCACCGGCCTCAGCAAGGCCGTGTCCGAGGGCCTCTCCGGGCTCGCCGGGCTCCCGGTGCCGCTCATGATCCTCATCATCGCGCTCGTCGTGACCTTCTTGACCGAGGTCACCTCGAACACCGCGACCGCCACCGTGCTGATGCCGATCCTCGCTGTCTTCGCGAAGTCCGCGAACGTGCCGCCGGCGATGATCATGCTGCCCGCGGCGCTCTCCGCGTCCTGCGCCTTCATGCTGCCCGTCGCGACCCCGCCGAACGCCATCGTGTTCGGCACGAAGCGCATCACCATCGCCGAGATGGCGCGCGCCGGGTTCGTGCTCAACCTCGGCGGCGCCGTGCTCGTCACGATCGCCGTGTACCTCCTCGCCTGACGCGCGCGCGAAATCGTTCGCGCCAGCGGCTCACCCGTTGAGGAGGCCGCGACGTCCGCGGTAGAGTTGAACCATGTTCAATAGCACCTTCAGAGCGACGACGGCTGGCTTCCTTGGCGTGGTGGCGGCGTGCGGCGCCGCGATCCTGGCGCCCGCGTGCGGCGACGGCGACGGCGACGCGCCCGGCACGACCACCGCCGAGCTCACCTACTACCGCGACGCGAAGCCCGTGCTCGACCGGCTCTGCGTGAGCTGCCACCGCGAGGGCGGCGCCGGCCCCTTCCGGCTCGACGACGCCGCGAGCGCGCAGGAGCACGCCGAGGAGGCCGTCACGGCCATCGCGATCGGCTACATGCCCCCCTGGCTGCCCGATCCCGACTGCCGCCATTACCAGCGCGAGCGCCTCATCTCGGGCGCCGAGGCGAAGCTCCTCGCCGACTGGGCCGAGCTCGGCGCCCCCGCGGGCGACCCGGCCGACGCGACGGGCGCGCCGCCGGTCCTCCAGACCTTCGACCCGACCGACCGCCTGCCCTTCGGCGCCGGCTACGCACCGAAGCACGCGCTCACGGACGACTATCACTGCTTCGTGCTCGACGCCGCCTTCCCCGTCGACACCTACCTCACGGCGAGCCAGGTGCGGCCTGGGTCGGGGCAGGTGCACCACGTGCTGGTCTACGCCATCGCCCCGAACCAGCTCGCCGCGCTCGAGGCGGCCGACGCCGCCGAGGAGGGCCCGGGCTACACCTGCTTCGGCGGGCCCATCGCCTTCAACATCACGAGCGAGGGCACGCAGACCGACGCGTTCACCTCCTACATGGCGGGCGGGGAGCTGCCGCCCGTGGACTTCCCGGCGCAGATCGGCTCCTGGGTGCCGGGCAGCGAGCCGCTCATCCGGCCGGACGGGCAGGCGACGCGGATCCTCGCGGGCAGCAAGATCGTCGTGCAGGTGCACTACAACACGCTCGCGGAGGGCCCGGACGTCGACCCCGGCAGCGCGCTCGACCTGCGCCTCGGGACGGACGCGCCGACGACCCTCGAGGTGACGCGCCCGGTCGCCATCCTCGACCTCGACATCCCCGCGGGCGCCGCGAACGTCACGATGACCGAGACCTACCCCTACTACGGGCACGCGCCGCTCGCGCTGCAGACGGTCGCCGGCCACATGCACCTCCTCGGGCGGCAGATCCGCTTCGAGCGCGTCCCGGCCGCCGGCGACGGCGGGGACGACGAGTGCCTCCTCGACATCCCGCGCTGGGACTTCCACTGGCAGCAGGCCTACAGCGCGCTCCCCGACGAGCCCATCACGGTCGCGCCCGGCGAGCGCGTGCGCGTGACCTGCACCTACGACAACTCGGCCGGCAACCAGCAGGTCGTGAACGGGCAGCGCGTGGCGCCGCGCGACGTGCGCTGGGGCGACGGCACGAGCGACGAGATGTGCATCGTGTACGTGAGCGCCGTGAAGCCGTTCACGCCCGCGCCGGCGGCCGACGCGCCGCCCTGCGCCGGGACCGCGGCGTGCGTCGCGGCCTGCGCCGACCCGGGGTCGCTCGCGTGCGTGCTCGCGTGCGACGAGGCGAGCCTCGGCTGCGACCTGTGCGCGCTCCGCGCGGGGCTCCGGTGCTCGGGCTTCACGTGCGTCGGCAAGCTCCAGGCGGCCGGGGGCTGCCTCGCGACCTGCATCACGGCGAACATCATGACCACGAGCAACGTGGGGCTCTGCCTCGCGGGGGAGTGCGGCGCGCAGTACGACGGGATCCTCGGGTGCATGGATCCCGGCTTCCGCGGGGCGTCCTGCGAGGAGGAGCGCGCGGCCTGCGGGATCGCGGGCGGCGCGGCGAACGAGTAATTCATCTCCGATTTCGTTTCTGTTAGGGTCCGCGCCTTCGCACCTCACGCCCCGCCGGAGCCCCCATGAAGCGGACCTTCCTCGCGCTCTCGCTGCCTCTCGCGCTCGCCGCGGTCGCGCTCGCCGCCTGCGGCTCGGACGGGGGCGGCGGCTCGGCGGACACCGCGACCACCGCGGTCGACACGACGACGGGCGGCGACGACGCCGACGCGACCACGGTCGGCGACACGGAGGAGGGCGCGGACACCGAGGCGCCCGCGGACACGTTCGTGCCGCCGCCCGAGTGGCAGCACGAGGGGCCGATCGTGCCGGGCGCCGCGGTGAGCCCCGTGGCGCCGCTCTTCGTGGACGTGGCGGCGGACGTCGGGATCTCGGCGATGGACCTCGCGAGCCCGGGGCGCGCGATGGTGGTCGACTTCGACGGCGACGGGCGCGACGACCTGGTCGTGCTGCCGACGACGGTGACGGCGCCGGCGACGATGAGCCCGAAGTTCCTGCGGAACGCCGGGAAGGACGCGCAGGGCGCCGTGCACTTCGAGGACGTGACGGCGGCGTCGGGGATGGCGACCGCGGAGACGGACCTCATGGTGTTCGCGGACATCGACAACGACGGCGACGAGGACGTCTTCACGGGCGTCAGCTTCCGCGCGGCGAACGGGCAGGTCGGCGTGTGGCTGAACGACGGCGCGGGGGCGTTCACGTTCGCGGGCGCGGGCGGGATCGCGTCGCCCGTGCTCGGGCAGTCGCAGGGCAACACGATCTACAAGGAGATCTCGGCGGCGTCCCTCGCGGACCTCGACGGGGACGGCTTCCTCGACCTGTACTACGGCACCTGGTACAGCGGCTCGCCGACGACCGACGGGCAGTACCTGCCGCCCTTCGACGAGCTCTACCGGGGCGACGGGCACGGCGGCTGGACCGCGGTGACGCTGCCGGCGCAGACGAACCCGCTGACGGTGCAGGTGGAGCCGGGGCTCGCGGGGACGGGGCGCCCGACGTACGGGGTCGCGATGGCGGACTTCGACGACGACGGCGACATGGACATCTTCGTCAACAACTACGGGGCCGGGCGGCCGGCGCTCGGGTCGGCGCCGTCGCTCTGGGAGTGGAACTTCCTGTGGCGGAACGACGGCGCGATGCAGTTCACGGACGTCGGGGTCGAGGCGGGGGTCGCGGCGACGCAGCGCGGGATCGGCGGGGTCGAGAAGGAGGACGCGGTCGTCTTCCAGGGGACGACGTACCCCGGACCCATCGGCGGCAACGGCTTCGGCTGCCAGTGGGGCGACCTCGACAACGACGGCGACATGGACCTCGCGGTGGGGACCATCGCGCACCCGGACTACCCGCAGAGCGACCGGACGATGCTGCACTACAACCAGGGCGGCCCGGACTGGAAGTTCAGCGAGGAGAGCAAGGCGCGCGGGCTCGAGTACTACGAGGACGAGCTCCACCCGGCGCTGATGGACGTGGACAACGACGGGCGGCTCGACTTCGCGATGTCGCGCCTCCGCGGCGGCTCGAAGTGGGAGCTCTACCTGCAGCAGGCGGACCAGAAGTTCCGGATGCTGTCGTACGCGGAGACGGGCGTCGACATCCAGCGGCCGGGGCCGACGGTGTGGCTCGACTACGACGGCGACGGCGACCTCGACTTCTTCATGCCGCTCGGGGCGAGCGTTCTGATGGAGAACCAGGTCGGGCAGGCGAACCACTGGCTCGAGCTGCGCCTGGTCGCGACGGCGCCGCGGGACGCGACGGGCGCGCGCGTGACCATCACGACGTCGGTCGGCAAGCAGGTGCGCGAGGTCACGAGCGGGAACGGGCACTACAACACGCAGCTCTCGCGGCACCTGATGTTCGGGCTCGGGGGCGACTCGGGGGCCGGGAACGTCACGATCCGCTGGCCGAACGGCGAGGTGCAGGTGCTCGGCGACGTGAAAGCCGACCGGCGCCTCCTCGTGACGCAGGGCGGCGAGATCACCGCGTACTGAGCGTCGTGTGCGCCGCAAAACGTGGGTTACGGGCCCGCGACGGGGCGCTTGGTCGCGCGAGAATAGAACGATAGGTTCACCTCGGCTCGGGCCGGCTCGCGGGGAGCGTCGCCCAGAGAGAGGACCCATGCGCCCGGCGTCTCGCCTCACCTTGTCGCTCGTCACGCTGCTCGCTGCCTGCTCTTCGGGGGGCAGCCCCGCCACCGGCGAGGGGCCGCGCGTCGACATCGACATCGCCGCCTTGAACCTCGAGGCCGTCGGTGACGTGGTCTGGGACCTCGAGGTCGCGAACGGCGACGGCGACACGGTGTGGCAGCGCCGCGTCACGTCGAGCGGCTACGGCGACGGCGCGGGCTCGGCGAGCTACGTCGGCCCCTGCGACGCGGGCCTCGGGGTCGCGGAGAACGAGGTGCGGCTGTGGGTCGTCGGGGTCTACGCGGACGCCGTGTCCGCGCCCGGGGTGTTCGCGCGCGGCGACGCGACCGGGATCTCGGCCACACCCGTCGCCTTCCGGAACCCCACGGCGGTCGACGCGCCGCTCACCCAGCCCGTCGACTGCGCGCCGAACGCGGACAACGCCGTGCGCTTCGACGTCACCTTGCTCCGGCCGGCGGAGCAGGGCTTCTTCGACGTCGCCGTGGACTTCGACGACATCTACTGCTCGGCGAAGCTCGACTGCTGCGCCGAGGGCGACACACCCGGCTGCCAGCCGGGCGAGGAGAACCTGCTGCTCTTCGACGCGAGCGGGGCGCGGGCGCCGACGCATGTCCTCGCGCTCGCGTGCACGGCGGGTCCGTCGAGCGACGTCGAGACCGCGATCTACCTCGACGCGCTCGCGCTCGACTGCACGCCGCCGAGCGCGCCGACCTTCAGCGCCGACATCGTGCTCGATCCCTCGCTCGCCCCGGGCAACCAGTGTGAGGCCGGCGCGCTCGCGACCTGCCCGGTCACCCTCGCCGGCGCCGACATCGTCGACGACTACCTCTACCAGGTCGCCGTCTACCGCGGCGTCGAGCAGCTCACCTCGGGCGGTCAGCCGGCGCGGAAGATCTTCTGGAACGTGGCCCTCGGCGTGAAGCCCGCGACCATCGGCGACTGCCGGCTCCGCGTCGCCGCGACGGCCGGCGACGCCGCGCGCGAGGACGACGGGGTCGCGGGCGGGACGATCGCCGCCGGGAGCGTCTACCCGGTCATCCAGTGGGACGTGCCCCTCGACGCCAGCTGCGGCACCGAGAAGCTCACCTTCGACGACCCGGGGGCGACCGTGCGGCCCGAGTACAGCGCGACCGGCGACGGCGCGCGGGTCTTCCGCTACGGCTACGCGCCGTTCTCACCGCCGAGCCCGGACCTCCTGCCCGGGCTCCCCGCCGTGATGACCATCACGGGGCCGAGCGATCCGCTCGACTACTACGAGATCGGCCAGGACGCGGCGTACAGCTTCTCCGGCGACTTCACCGCCGAGCTCTGGTACCGGAAGACCGCGCCCGGCGCGGTCGCGAACGTCACCCTCCTGCACGCGGACCGCTACGACGGCGTCGTGCCGCTCGCGGCCGACGGCGTGACGGCGGGGCACCGGAGCGTCATGGCGCACGGCACGACGACGACCGGCTGGCACGGCTATTGGGCGACGTACATCTACGGCGACGGGCGCATCGGCATGGGCCAGGCCGGCATCAACGAGGCCGTGTCGACCGCGACGAGCGCGCTCGACGGCGCCTGGCACCACGTCGCCTTCTCGCGCTCCGGCGCGACGCTGAGGATCTTCTTCGACGGCGCGCAGGTCTACAGCGGCAGCTCGACCAACTTCAACGCGAACGCCGGCGTCACGATCGGCTGGAACGGCTACCTGAACCCGCCCGCGGCCGCGAAGATCGCCTACGTGCACATCGACAAGGGGATCGCGCGCTACACGGCCGCCTTCGACCCGGGTCCGACCCCGGACGAGCGCACGACGCCGGTCACCCCCTGAGAAGGTGTTTCAGTATTCGGACCGAGCCCGGCGACGCGTCGTGATTCCAGGTGGTTACGTGAGGAGGGAGCGTGCCCATAGGCACGTGACCGACGAGCGGAACCGCCTGAAATCACAAGAGCAAGCCAGGCGACGGGAGAATACTGAGACACCTTCTGTCGGCGACCGCCGCCGTCGACGACGATCACGCCCGCTCCGCGGTCACCGAGGCGCGCGGCTCGTTCTACAGCCCGAGGCGCGCCATGACCGGCAGGTGCGGGCTCCCCATGAAGGGGATCGGCATCGCCGGCGCGATGATGTTGAGCTCCTTCGACACGTAGATGTGGTCGATGGCGCGCTCGGGGTTGTCGGCCGGGAAGGTCGGGTGCGGATCGTCGCCCGCCGCGTTCCGGAGGAGCCCCGAGAGCTGCCGCAGGTCCTCGTCGCCGACCTCGGACGCGAAGTCGCCGAGCACGAGCAGCGGGCTCGCCTGCGTCTGCGCGTGGCGGAGGAGCGCCGGGATCTGCGCGCCGCGGTCGATCGGGTTGTCCGAGAGCTGCGTGACGAGCACGCTCACCGGCCCGCTCTGCGTCACGACCGTGCCCGAGAGGATGCAGCGCTGCGTGTCCTGCCGCTTCGGGAGCCGGTGCCGCGTCCACGGGCCCAGCGGGAACTTCGACAGGAGCGCCACCCCGAAGCCGGGCCGATCGTCCGCCGTCGGCGCCGGGCGCGTCTCGTTCGTGCCCGCCTTCACCGTCAGCGACGCCGCGAAGCGGTGGTGGTTGAGCCCCGAGAGCTTCGACAGGAGCTGCGCCTGGTTGCCCTTCTCGCCCTCGAACCAGTCGTTGCCGACGTCCTGGACCGCGACCACGTCCGCCTCGCCCATGATGCCGGCCACCGTCGCCAGGTCGCTGTCGAGGCCGAGGCGAATGTTGTACGTCATGACCGTAAATTCCATCCGGCCTCCCCTCGATCCGACCACGAACGGCACACGGGCGCGAGCACAAGGAATACCCCGACACGCCCGACTCGACAACCCATGAGGGTCGGTGCTCGCGCCCCCGCCCCCCGCGTGCGTGCCCCCCGACGCGGCTCGCGAGCGCTACGAGCGCCTCCCGAGCGTTGCGTTAGCGCCCCGCCTCCGTCACGCGGTTGTCACCGGGCCGAGCGCCGCGCGCTCAGATCCCCGCCGGCCGCGCGTCCGCCGGGAGCTCGATCACGAAGGCCGTGCCTCGCTCGTCCCGCACCGGGCTCACGACGCGCACGACCCCGCCGTGCTCCGCCACGATCTCGTGCGTCAGGGCGAGCCCGAGCCCGGTCCCGTGGGGCTTGCCGGTCACGAACGGGTCGAAGATCCGCGCGCGGATCGCCGGGTCGATCCCCGGCCCGTCGTCCGTGATGGTGATCCGCACCCCGCCCTCCGCCCGCGGCTCGAGCGCGACCTCGAGCGAGCGCGGCCCAGTGACCGTCGCCAGCGCGTCAATCGCGTTTCGCGCGATGTTCAGGAGCGCCTGCCGGAGCTGGTCGCCGTCGGCCCGGATCGGCGGCGGCCCGCCGTCCATGCTCGCCGCCACGCCGCGCGTGGTCAGCGTCACCTGCGACGCCGCGAGCTCGCGCCCGATGAACGTCAGGAACTCGGCGAGGAGGCGCCCCACGTCGACGCTCCCGAGCTCGGGCTTCGGGAGCCGCGCGAAGTGCAGGTACTCCTCGGTGATGCTCTTCAGGCGCTGGACCTCGGCGTTGATGGCGTGCAGCGACGCGCGCGCCTCGGCGGGGTCGGAGAGCTCGTCGAGCTCGTCCTCGAGGAGCTCGGCGTTGAGGCCTATCGACGAGAGCGGGTTCCTCACCTCGTGGGTGATCTGCGCCGCGAGCTTCCCGATGACCGCGAGCCGCTCGGCGCGGAGGAGCGCCTCGCGCTGCCGCTCGAGCTCGGCGTCGCGGTTCTGGAGCGACTCCGCCATCGTGTTGAACTCGAGCGCGAGCTGGCCGATCTCGTCGCGCGACCCGACCGACACGCGGTCCTGATAGTCGCCGGCCGCGATCCGCCGCGCGCCCGCGCGCAGCCGCTGGATCGGGCGCAGCGTCCGGAGCGTGATCCACAGCATCGCGAGCGACAGGAGCAGCGCCCCGCTCGCGATCACGAGCACGTAGAGCGTCGCGCGCCGCTCGTCGTCGGTCACGCGCCGGTCGATGGCCTCGATGGGCCCGCCGAGCGCGCGGATCACGTCCGACAGCTCGCGGTTCAGCCGCCGCAGCGCCCGCACCGACGCCCGCGCCTCGGGCGCCTGCCCCGTGAGCTCGCCGAGGCTCGCCTTCTTGAGCGTGCGCCGGAGGAGCCGCTCGTAGAGCTCGTCGCTCGCGAGGACCGCGCCCGCGTCGGCGAGATCGTCGACCCCCTCGCCGGCGATCGCGTCGGAGAGCGCCTTCCCGTCGGCGAACCCCGTGAGGCGCTCGGCGATGGCGGCCAGCTCCCGGCGGTCGGCGTCCGACAGGGCCTCGCCGCCGGTCGCGAGGGCGTCGAGGCGGGTCGCCGCGTTCAGGAGCCCCTGCGGCCCGTTGAAGGGCTCGAGCGACGGCAGGATGTTCTGGATCCACTGGAGGTCGCTCGGCCGCTTCAGCGCGAGGAACTCCTCGGCGTTCTTGAGCTGGCGCGAGAGCGTCTTCAGCTGGTTCGAGATGGGGATCACCTCCTTCCAGACGACCGTGACCGTCTGGCGGAGCTCGCCCATCGTCAGCAGCGTGTACGCGCAGGTGGCCCCGAAGGCGACGATCACCACGGCGAAGCCGAGGAAGACCTTGGTCGCGACGGAGAGCGACGCCCTCATGGCGGGCGGCGCCGCGGTCACCCGGCCTTCGGGCTCCAGCGGAGCACCGGCTGCCGCACCGCGCGCGTCTCGTCGAGGCGCCCGACGATCGGCTTCAGCGGCGCCTGCCGGAGCCCGTCCGGGTTCGCGCGCGCGTCGCGGTCGATGGTCTCCATGGCCTCGATGAACGCGTCGAGCGTGTCCTTCGACTCGGTCTCGGTCGGCTCGATCATGATCGCGTTGTGGACGCAGATCGGGAAGAACGTCGTCGGCGGGTGGAAGCCCTGGTCGATGATGGCCTTCGCGATGTCGCGCGTGTCGACGCCCGCGTCGCGGCGCTGGTGCTTGTCGTTCAGCACCACCTCGTGCATGCACACGCGGTCCTGCACCACGTTGTAGGTCTTGCCGAGCTTCACGCGCAGGTAGTTCGCGTTCAGGACGGCCATCCCCGACACGTCGAGGAGCCCCTCGCGGCCGAGCTCGCGGATGTACGTATAGGCGCGCACGTGCATCCCGAAGTTCCCGAAGAACGCCTTCACGCGCCCGATGGTCGCGGGGCGGTCGAAGTCGACGGTCCAGGCGCCGTCGGCCCCGCGGACGACCCGCGGCACGGGGAGGTAGGGCTCGAGCGCGTCGTTGACGCAGACGGGCCCCGAGCCCGGCCCGCCGCCGCCGTGCGGCGTCGAGAACGTCTTGTGCAGGTTCAGGTGCATGACGTCGACGCCCATGTCGCCCGGGCGCCCGCGCCCGAGGAGCGCGTTCATGTTGGCGCCGTCGCAGTAGACCATGCCGCCGCCCGCGTGGACGATGTCGGCGATCTCCTTGATCTGCGACTCGAAGAGCCCGAGCGTGTTCGGGTTCGTGATCATGATGGCGGCGACGTCGTCGCTCATCACCGCGGCCACGTCCTCCGGGCGGACGAGGCCGTTGTCGGCCGACGCGATGGGCACCGTCGCGTAGCCGTTCATCTTGCAGGTCGCGGGGTTCGTGCCGTGGGCGGTGTCCGGCACGAGCACCTTCGCGCGCGGCGTGCCCTGCGTCGTGATGAGGTGCTCACGGATGAGGCGGAGCCCCGTGAACTCGCCGTGCGCGCCGGCGGCCGGCTGCAGGCTCACGGCCGAGAAGCCCGTGATCTCGGCGAGATAGCGCTCGAGGGTGGCGTAGAGCTCGAGCGCGCCCTGCGTCCACGAGGTCGGCGCGAGGGGGTGCAGGTCGGCGAACCCCGGGAGGCGCGCCACGTCCTCGTTGACCTTGGGGTTGTACTTCATCGTGCAGGAGCCGAGCGGGAAGAACCCGACGTCGATGCCGTAGTTCTGCTGCGACAGGCGCACGAAGTGGCGCACGGCCTCGAGCTCGCTGACCTCGGGCCAGGCGGGGGCGTCCTGTCGGAGGAGCCCCGCGGGGAGCGCGACGTCGCCGCTCGCCTCGACGCACGAGGCCGGCAGCGAGTGGCCGGTGCGGCCCGGGCTCGAGACCTCGAAGATCAGCGGCTCGCGAAACTGGAGTCCCCGCGTGGCGATGCTCATCCCGTCCTCCCCGGCGACCGCGCGTCCTGGCGGTGGGCTACGGCGCCGGCCGGGTTCTACCGTGTCGCGCGAGGCGAGTCAGTAGGATTCTGGGTGGCGCCGGCGCCCCCACGCGCGCGCCTCGCGATCAGCCGGGGCGGTGTGAGAGGTCGAGGGCTTCGAGGGCCTGCTGAACGCGCTGCACGCTCGCCACGCGCGGCCCGAAGGTGGCGACGAACACGGCGGGGACGAAGTCGGGGCGGGTCCGCTTGAGCTCGGCGTAGAGCGTCGCGGCGCGCCCGCGGTCGCCGATCCACCACGCCGCGGCGGCCGCGACCATGCGCGCGTAGGCGTAGGTCGGGGCGATGGCGAGCGCGCGGCAGGACTCGTTCAGCGCCGACTCGTACTCCTCGCGCGCGAAGTGCATGGTCGCGAGCCCGGCCACGAACGAGCGCGGGCCGAGGCGGACGGCGTTCTTCATGGCCTCCATCGCGGGGTCGGCTTGCTCGTCGAGCTGCAGCACCTGCGCGAGGACCGCGTGCGCCATGGCGAAGCTCGGGTTGAGCTCGATGGCGTCCTCGAGGTGCCGCTGCGCGGTCCCGAGGTCCTTCTGGATCATCGCGAGCCGCGCCCAGAGGAACGGCCCCTCGCCGGCGTGGGGCGCGAGCGACGCGCAGCGGTCGGCGCACGCGGCGAGCGAGGCGCGCGCGGCGCCGTCGTCGCCCCACTGGTTGAGGATCCCAGCGTAGCTCGTGAGCCCGAGGCCGAAGTGCGCGAGCACGAGCGCGGGGTCGCGCGCGACCGCGTCCGTGAAGTGGCGCGTGGCCTCGCGCCAGCCGGCCACGTCGCGCGCCGCCCACGCGGCGAGCCCGGCGTGCGCCTTGGTCCAGGCGGAGAGGCCGTCGGCGACGGGGGCGCCGTCGCGCGCGGGGGCGAGCTTCGCCGTGAGCGCGGCGTAGGCGCTCGCGGCGAGGCGCTCCACGACCTCGTCCTGCACGTCGAAGAGCTCGCTGTCGGCGAAGTCGTAGCGCTCGTTCCAGAGGCGCTCGTGGGTGATGGCGTCGTCGGCGAACGCGACGAGCCGCCACGTGGCCGCGCGCAGGCGCAGCGTGGCGCCCACGAGGTAGCGCGCGCGGAGCTCCTCGCCGACCGCGGCGAACCCGTCCGGCGTGGGCGTCGCGAGGCCGCGCACCGAGTCGTAGGCGATGACGGGGAAGGTGCGGTAGCGCGCGAGGAGGCACGAGAGGTCGCAGGTGAGCCCGCGCGCGACGGCCTCGACGCGCGGGTCCGAGGAGAGCGGGGTCACCGGCAGGACGGCGATGGCGGGCCGCGCGAGGACCGCGGTGAGCGCCGTGCACGAGGTCGGCTCGCCGCGGTCGAGGTGCAGCCCCACGGCCTCGGTGCGGTTCGACACGTTCAGCGCCTTCAGGATGGCGGTGACGTACGTGCGCACCGTGGCGGGCGAGATCTCGAGGACCTGGGCGATCTCCAGGTTCGTCAACCCCTTCCCGAGGAGCGCAAACACCTCCGCCTGCCGCGGAGAGAGCCGCTCGAGACCCGAACTTTCCGTCATTGTCAGAAAAGGATCGGGGATCCGGACCAGGACCGCAAGCGCGGGCGCGATCCAATCGATCGATCGCTCCACGGCGGGCGCGGCGCGATCGGCCGGAAACGACGAAGGCCGCGTGCTCTCCTCGAGCGCGCGGCCTCCGTGCTTCGAAGGGATCGACGTCGCGGCTACTCGCCGCCGCCGGGCTCACCCGGCTCACCCGGCTCGACCGGCTCCTCGGGCGGCGCGCCACCCGGCGGCTCCGCGCCGCGAGCGCCCGGCGGGGGCATCATGCCCGGGCCGCCCGGCCCACCCATGCCGGGGTGACGACGCCCCGGGCCGTGCTGCATCATGCCCGGCGCGCCCGCCGACGGCGGCGGCTCCGGGAGGAACTTCTCGATGGTCGCCTTCTTCTCGAGCTCGGCGAGGAGCTTGCGGCGCTCCGTGAAGAACTTCTTGTTCTTCAGGGACTTCACGATCTGGTCCTTCACCTCGTCGAACGACTTCTTCCGGTCGTCGCGCTTCTCGGTGACCTTGATGAGGTGGTAGCCGAAGCGGGTCTTCACCGGCTGCGACACCTCGCCCACCTTCAGCTTGAAGGCGACGTCCTCGAACTCCTTGACCATGCGGCCCTCGCCGAAGAAGCCGAGGTCGCCGCCCTTCGAGGCGGCCGGGCCCTCGCTCATCTTCTTGGCGACCTCGTCGAAGGCGGTGCCCTTCTTGAGCTCGTCCTGCGCGGCCTTCACCTTCTCCATCGCGGCCTTGTCCTCCTCGGGGCTCGCCGTCTCCGGCAGCTTGATGAGGATCTGGCTCGCGCGGATCCCGGCCTTCTCGGTGTAGAAGCGCTCGTTCTTGTCGTAGAACTCCTTCGCCGCCTCGTCGGTCACGGCCATGTCGCCGCGCTTCTCGAGCAGCATCTCGAGCGCGCGCCGCTCACGGATCCGGTCCTCGATGGACTCCTTCGTGACGCGCCCGTGCTTGAGGTAGTTCTCGAACTGCTCCTCGCTCTGGAAGCGCTCCTTGTACTCGGCGAAGCCCTTCTCGATGTCCTCCTTCGGGACCTCGATGCCCTCGGCCTTCACGGCCTGGCTGATGAGCTCCTGCTCGACGAGGCGCTTCAGGATGTTCTGCTCGATGCGCGCGAGGCGATCCGGCGGGATCTTCGCGCCGCGCGCCGTGATCTTGTCGCGCTCGGCGTAGAAGGCGTCGGCGGCGATCTCCGTGCCGTTCACCTTCGCGATCGGCCCCGTGATGCGCGCGGGCTCGGCGGGCTCCGCCGGGTTCTCCGTGGGCTCGGTCGCCTTCACCTCGGTGGGCGCCGTCTCGGTCTTGGCCGGCTCGGTCGTCTTGGCCGTCTCGGCGCCAGTCTTGGCAGGCTCGGTCGGAGCGTCCTTCTTGCCGCCGCACGCACCGAGCGCGAGCAGCAGGCCCGGGACCAGAGCAAGCATCCTGAGGTTCATGGGTCCTCCACCTTCAAACAAAAGCGCGCGTTCATGTCTTGGGGACGCGCGAACTTAGCGATGAGATTGCCGCCGCACAACTCGAAAACGTGGGCGTCGTTGGGTCAGCGGATGTCGAGCCTCGGGTGCGGGGCGCGCGGAGGCGCCCCGACGCTGAAGACCTCGGCGTTCCAGACGAAGAGCCCGACGAGCTCGCCCCGCGCGCGCCCGAGAAGCTGGCTGAAGGCCGAGCCGCGCAGCATCTTAGTAAGGAGCACCATGCTGTCAACGACGTCCTGCTCGCTCGTCCTGCCACGCAGCCCGACCTGCGCGAGGAGCCCAGCGAGGAGTTGACCGGCGAGAACACGGAGCACCAGGTGCGAGATTCCCGAGAGCAGATAATCGCGCCGCGCCGGGTCGTGGGCGTAGAGCGCCGCGAGCACCATGTCGCGCCAGATCTCGGTCTCGTGCTCGAGGCGCAGCAGATCCTCGACCTGCCGCCCGTCGAGCAGCGCCTCGAGCGCCCAGCGGAGCCGCGCCGTGCGATCCCCCTCGTCCCCACGCCCGGCCTCGTGGAAGGCTCGCGCGAGCCCTGAGAGCCCGTCCGCCACGCGCCCGCGCAGGGCGGCGAGCTGCGCCCCGAAGGCGGCCACCGCGTCGGGAGCCGGCCCCTCGGGCACCCCCCAGGCCACCCGCTCGGCGAAGAGCTCGCTGTCGTCGTCGTTCGCGACGAGCCGCGCGAAGAGCGCGCGCGTCGGGCCCACGAGGGCCGCCACGATGGCCGCCACGTCGGGCGCCGCCGTGACGCCGGCGATGAGCTCCTCGCGGAGCGCGCCCCAGGCGGCGTGATCGCAGTCGATCCCCGTCCACACCGAGACGACGGGCGGCAGATCGACCACAGGCCCGCCCTCGGCCACGAGCTTCCGGATCCCGGCCTCGTCCTCCGCCGGCGGGCTCCCCGCGAGGCGCGCCTGCCACCACGCGCGGCACTCCATCGAGAACGAGACGTCGATGCCGTCCGGCGTGCGCGTGAAGGTGTAGGGGAACTGGCGG
Organism: Deltaproteobacteria bacterium; assembly: GCA_020632715.1. Taxonomy (GTDB): domain Bacteria; phylum Myxococcota_A; class UBA9042; order PHBI01; family PHBI01; genus JACKFA01. Next base: position 600,528 of record JACKFA010000004.1, on the reverse strand, counting down.
CAGATGGTCGGCTTCTGGTCGGCGCCCGCGACCTTGTGGATGACGCAGAGCTTGTCGCCGTCGAGGAAGACGCAACGCCCGTGGCGCATCCCCATGAGCGTGACGGTCTGGCCGCCGGGCGCCTCCGTCTCGACGAGCCAGTCCTCGCGGTCGACGTCGTCCGGGAGGTGCGGGGACCAGTCGATCTCCTGCACCTTCGCGATGTCGTCGGGCTTGAGCGGGCCGACGTCGGTGCCGTGGCAGCACGCGCCGCACGCGACGCAGCCGTGCTGGAGGCCGCCCGGGAAGCGGAGGGGCGCGTCACCGAGGGCGTCCTTCGGCCACGGCTCGCGCGCGGCGGCGTCCGCGTGGAGGGCGCACTGCGCGGCGGCGCGCGGCGTCTCGAGGAGGCCGTGGGCGTTCAGGAGCGACACGCGGCGCCAGAGCTCGGCGCGCGGGGCCGAGAGCGCCTGCGCGAGCATGTCCGGGGGCTGCGGGCCGTCGGCGAGGGCCTGGACGACCTGCAGCGTGAGGGCGTCGATGGGGACGCGCACGCGGCGGAGGGCGTCCTCGACGACGAGCTTGTCGCCGTACTTCTTGACGGCGAGGTCGTCGCGGAAGGCCGGGACGACGGTGGCAGGGGTCCTCATGGGCTCCTCGCGGGCTCGGGGCGTGGACGTGGGCGTGGGTCAGTGCGCGGGCTCGTCGGCGAGCACCATATCATTGCGGTGCACGACCGGGTCGATCGCCGCGCGGTCGAGCAGCTCGGCCGCCGCGTCGCTGCGCTGGCCGCGGATCCGCGCGAGCGTCTCGTGATCGTAGCCGACGAGGCCGCGGGCAACGACGGCGCCGTCGGGGCCGGCGATGGCGACCGCGTCCCCGCGCACGAACTGGCCGCGCACGGTGGTGACGCCGATGGGGAGGAGGCTCGAGCCGCGCTCGCGGAGGGCGCGGAGGGCGCCGGCGTCGACTGAGATCGTGCCCTTCAGCTTCGAGAGGAAGTGGATCCAGTGGCGCCGGCGGTCGACCTTGCGGTTCGGGAGGAAGCAGGTGCCGACGGGCTCGCCGTGGACGATGGCCGCGATGAGGGCGGGGTCGTCGCCGCGCGCGATGACGAGCGGGATCCCGGCCTCGGTCGCGATCTCGGCGGCCTGCACCTTCGACACCATGCCGCCCGTGCCGACGCCGCTCCCGGCGGCGCCCGCGACGGCGCGCACGCGGTCGTCGATGGTCGGGACCTCGCGGATGGGGCGCGCCTCGGGGACCCTGCGCGGATCGGCGTCGTAGAGGGCGTCGATGTCGGAGAGCAGGATCACGAGGTCCGCGTCGGCGACCGTGGCGAAAGCGGCCGCGAGGCGGTCGTTGTCGCCGAAGCGGAGCTCCTCGGTGGCGACCGTGTCGTTCTCGTTCGCGATGGGGACGACGCCGAGCGCGAAGAGCTCGCCGAGCGTGTGGCGCACGCTCATGAAGTGGCGCCGGTTCGAGAGGTCCTCGTGGGTCAGGAGGAGCTGCGCGCACTCGACGCCGTGGCGCGCGAACGACGCGCGGTAGCGGGCCATGAGGTGCACCTGGCCGACGGCCGCGAGGGCCTGCTTCGTCGCGAGCTCCTTCGGGCGCTCGCCGATCCCGAGCCGCTCCATGCCGGAGGCGACAGCACCACTCGTGACGATGGCGACCTCGACGCCGCCGCCGCGGACGGCGACGAGCGCGTCGACGAGCGCGTCGAGATCGATGGCGGCGAGGGTCGAGCTGCCGAGCTTCAGGACCGCGCGCCGGACGGCGCCAAGGCCCCTCCCGTGCGCGTCAGGCATCTTCGCGGACGATCTTCGCCCCGAGCGCGCGCAGCTTGTCGTCGATGCGCATGTAGCCGCGGTCGATCTGGCGCACGTTGTAGATGGTCGACTTCCCCTTCGCGGCGAGGCTCGCGATGAGGAGCGCCATGCCGGCGCGCACGTCCGGGCTCTCGAGGGTCGTCCCGTAGAGCTGCGACGGGCCGACGACCACGATGCGGTGCGGGTCGCAGAGGATGATGCCGGCGCCCATGGCGATGAGCGAGTCCGTAAAGAACATGCGCCCTTCGAACATCTTCTCGAAGAAGAGCACGGTGCCTTTGCACTGCGTGGCGACCGTGATGACGATGGACATGAGGTCCGTCGGGAAGGCCGGCCAGGGGGCGTCGTCGACGCGCGGGATGGCGCCGTGCAGGTCCTTTCGGACCTCGAGCGGCTGGTCGGGGGCGACGCGGATGGAGCTGCCCTCGACCTCCGGGTAGACGCCGAGCTTGTTGAAGACGTGGAGGATCATGCGCAGCTCGTCCGGCCGCGCGCCCTCGATGGTGATGTCCGAGTTCGTGACGGCCGCGAGCCCGATGAACGAGCCGATCTCGAGGTAGTCCGGCCCGATGGTGTGGGTCGTGCCGTGGAGGCGCTTGGCGCCCATGATGCGCAGCGTGTTCGTGCCGATGCCGCTGATCTCCGCGCCCATCGACACGAGCATGCGGCAGAGCCCCTGCACGTGCGGCTCGCAGGCGGCGTTCATGATGACCGTCTGCCCCTCGCAGAGCGCGGCCGCCATGACGACGTTCTCGGTCGCGGTGACCGACGCCTCGTCGAAGAAGATCTCGGCCCCGTGGAGGCCCTTCGGGGCGCGCAGATCGTAGACCTCGCCGAGCTCGACGAGGGCCCCGAGCGCCTGGAAGCCGATGAAGTGCGTGTCGAGGCGGCGGCGGCCGATGACGTCGCCGCCCGGCGGCGGGAGCTGCACGTGGCCGAGGCGCGCGAGGAGCGGCCCGGCGAAGAGGATGGAGGCGCGGATGCGGCGCGACAGCGCCGCGTCGACCTCGGGGCCGACGAGGTTCGCGGCCGTGATGCGCACGGTCTCGGCGGCGAGGCGCTCGACCTTGCAGCCGAGGGACTCGAGGATCTCGAGCATGATGCGGACGTCGGCGATGTCCGGGAGGTTCCGGAGCATGACCGGCTCGTCGGTCAGGAGCACCGCGGCGAGCACCGGCAGCGCCTCGTTCTTGCTCCCGCCGGGGGTGACCCGGCCCTTCATCGCGTGGCCGCCCTCGATGACGAAGCGCTCCATCGTGCCCTCCTCCCTGGTTCGTGCGGCGCGACTGTACCCGGCCGCGATCCCGCCGTCGATCCTGATTGTTTCTACCCGCGTCCCGGCCCGAGCGCCTGTTTTTCGCTCAGGTCGACCGTCACCCGACCTCGGCGGACACGCGCCCCTCGGCGACCCGCCACACCGCCGTGTCGCCGGTGAGGTGGATCCAGCGGCGGTCGGTCGTGGTGATGAAGACCTGGCCGCCGGCGCTGTCGAGGTAACGCATGAGCTGGGCGTTTCTTTCTTCGTCGAGCTCGCTCGAGACGTCGTCGAGCAGGAAGACCGGGTAGTCGCCGATGGCGTCGTGGATGCGGTGGAGCTCGGCGATCTTCAGCGCGAGCACGAAGGCGCGGTGCTGCCCCTGCGAGGCGTACGTCCGCGCGGGGCGCCCGCCGATGGTGAAGCCGAGGTCGTGCGTGTGCGGCCCGACCGACGTGAAGCCGCGGCGGAGGTCCGTCTGGCGTGCCTCGTCGAGGACGGCGCGGTAGCGAGCCTCGAGGTCGGCGACGGTCGCGTCCGCGAGCGACGCCTTCCCGAGCCCGCGGTAGGTGATGCCGCCCGCGAGCTCGCCGCCGGTGATCTCCGAGAACACGCGCACGAAGTGCGGGCGGTAGCTCTCGAGGAACTGGAGGCGCCGCAGCATGACGCGCGCGCCGTGAGCGACCAGCTCCTTCTCGAAGGCGGCGATGACGGCGGGGTCGAGGCGCCCCTCCTGCGCTTGCCGGAGGAGGCGGTTCCGGTTCTTGAGCGCGACCCCATAGGCGCGGAGCTCGTTCACGTACTCCGGCGACACGGCGTAGACGGCGCGGTCGAGGAAGCGGCGCCGGAGCTGCGGCCCCTCCTTCGTGAGGACGAGGTCGTCGGGGCCGAAGAGGACGACCGAGAGGTGCGCGAGCTCGTCCGGGAGCGACGTGATGGCCTTCCCGTCGAGGGCGACGCGCTTTCCCTTCGGCGTGATGGCGACCTCGACCGTGCGCGAGACGCCCTTCTTGACGATCTCCGCGAAGACCGTCGCGCGCTCCTGTCCGAACGCCACGAGCTCGCGGTTCCGCCCGTCGCGGAAGCTCCGGAAGGCCGAGAGCAGGTAGACCGCCTCGAGGAGGTTGGTCTTCCCCTGCCCGTTGCGCCCCTCGAGGATGTTGAAGCGCCGGTGCGGCTCGAGGCGGAACGGGGCGAGGTTACGGAAGTGCTCGGCGCTGAACGCGACGAGGTGCACGCGTCACACGCGCATCGGCATGACGACGAAGAGGGCGCCCGGCTCGCTCGGCGAGGTGAGGACCGTCGGGCTGAACTCGTCGTTGATCTCGATGACCGCCGTCTCGCCGCGGATGGCGCCGAGGACGTCCGAGAGGTAGTTGTAGTTGAAGCCGATGACGATGCCCTCGCCGTCGTACTCGATGTCGAGCTCGTCGCGGCCCTCGCCGTAGTCCGGGTTCGACGCGGTCACGGCGAGCTTCCCGGGCTCGAGCTCGAGCTTGATGATGTAGGTCTTGCTGCTCGTGAGCACCGCGGCGCGGCGGACGGCGCGGAGCAGGCGCTCGCGCGGGACGACCGCCTTGTTCTGCGACATCGTGGGGATGACCCGCGCGAAGTCGGGGTACTGGTCCTCGATCTGGCGCACCGTGAAGGTGGTGCCGCCCGAGCGGAAGAGGATGAAGTTGCCGGCGAAGCCGATGTCGATGACGTCGCTGTCGCTGTCGAGGACGCGCTTCAGCTCGTGGACGCCCTTCTTGTGGACGATCGCGGTGACCGTCTCGCCGCCGTGGCCCTGGAGCTCGGCCTCGAGCTCGACCTTCGAGAGGCGGTGGCCGTCGGTCGAGACCATCGTGAGCTTCGAGAGCCCCTCGCTCGAGCCGGCCTCGATCTTCAGGAAGACGCCGTTCAGCACCATGCGGGTCTCGTCGTCCGACATGCTGAACGAGGTCTTGTCGACGAGGTCGCGGAAGGCCGCCTTCGGCACCGTGAGCCACGTGATCTTCGCCGGGGTCTTGATCTCCGGGAAGTCGGCCGGGGCGATGCCGGCGAGCTTGAAGCGCGAGCGCCCCGAGGTGACCTCGACCCAGTCGTTCGCGAGCGCCTGGATGACCACGGTGTCGTCGTCGACGTTCTTGACGACGTCGAAGAGGCTCTTGCCGTTGATGCAGGCGGCGCCGGCCACGAGGACCTCGCCGCCGAGGGACGTCTCGATGGTGACGTCGTAGTCGGTGCCGAGGAGGCGGAGCTGCCCGTCCGGGAGCGTCTCGAGGAGGAGGTGGCTCAGCACGCTGCTCGTCGACTTGCGGTCCACGACGCCCTGGGCCTTGGACACGGCACCGAAGAGGGTGTTCCGGTCGAGCTTCAACTCCAGCGTTGCCATCGTTCACTCCTGGTGGGGCGGCTGCCAGCCGCTCCTTGGCGGGCCCTAACTTCGCTTTCGGGGAGGATTCGGTCAACCCCGTCGGTGAGCGCGCGAGGTTTCCTGAGATAGATGGATTTTTTTCTCAAGTAGAAGGGAGAAGGATCCGATCATAGGCCCTGTGGAAGATCCGGATAGCGTCGCAAGGGCTTGATCCCGTAGCGGGATCGAGGCGCGCGAGCGTGTGGACTGACCTTGGGATCCTCGGGGGAGGAACCTGGGCATAACGCGCCGCGTCACGAGCCCACATGGACTCCACAGCACGATCCAGAGGCTTTTCCACGGGTCGCGCACAGGGTTATCCCCGGCGGTGACGCGCTGCGTCATCGACGCGCGAGGCCCGCGAGAGGGATCGCGACCGCCCGGATCGCGGGGATGCGATCGTGGACCCGATCGCGGCGGTGGTCAAAAAAGTCGCCGAAGCATGACGCACTGCGTCACGCGCACGGGGGTGACCCGTGGCGTGACGGTGGCGTGAGCGTTGGCGTTGGCGTTGGCGTTGGCGCGGGTTGCGCGACGGAGAGCCAGCCCGGAGGCGCGCTCCGCCTCTCGGACGGTGAGCCGGAGAGCCCTCGCGCGTCAGGTCGCGCGGAGCTGACGGCGCACGCCCTCGATGCGGGTGCGCATGGAGGGGTCGGCGTCGCGCATGGCCTCGACGCGCTTGAGGGCGTTGATGACGGTGGAGTGGTCGCGCCCGCCGAAGAGGGCGCCGATCTGCGGCAGGGACTCGTCGCAGAGCTCGCGCACGAGGTACATGGCGATCTGTCGCGGCACCGTGATGTTGCGGTGGCGCCGCGGGCCCTTGAGGTCCGTCGCGGACACCTTGAACTCGGCGCAGATGGCCTTCACGACGGCCTCGGGCTGGACGCGCCGCAGGCTCGTCCCGATGAGGTCGCCGAGGGCCTGGCTCACGAGGTCGATGTCCATCGGGCGGCCCATGAGGCGCGCGCTCGCGTCGAGGCGCATGAGGGCCCCCTCGAGCTCGCGCACGTTCTGGGTCACGTGCCGCGCGATGAGCATGGCGACGTCGTCGGGGAGGTCGATGCCGTCGGCCTCGGCCTTGCGCTTCAGGATGGCGACCCGCGTCTCGAAGCCCGGCGGCTTCACGTCGGCGATGAGCCCCCACTGGAGGCGCGACTTCACGCGATCCTCGAGGTCGGGGATGCTCGCCGGGAGCTGATCGGAGGTCATCACGATCTGCTTGTGAGACGAGTGCAACGTATTGAAGATATGGAAGAACTCCTCCTGGGAGCGGTCCTTCCCGGCGATGAACTGGATGTCGTCGATGAGGAGGACGTCGCAGTCGTCGCGGTAGCGCTTCCGGAAGGCGCTCATCTTGTCGTTGCGGATGGCCGAGATGAGGTCGTTCACGTACGTCTCGGACGTGACGTAGAACACGCGCTTCTCGGGGTAGCGCTCGACGACCGCGTGGCCGATGGCGTGGAGGAGGTGGGTCTTGCCGAGGCCCACGCCGCCGAAGATGAAGAGCGGGTTGTAGCGGGTGCCCGGGTACTCGGCGACGGCGCGGGCGGCCGTCATCGCGAACTGGTTCGTGGGGCCGTCGACGAAGGCCTCGAAGCGGTAGCGGCCGATGAGCTCGGGCGGGGCGCCGGCGGGCTCGGGCTTCGGGCGGGCGGGCTTGTCGGCGGTGGCGGCGCGGTCGTCGTCGTAGCCGCCGTAGTAGGTGAAGCGGACGCGGTAGTCGCTCTCGGTGAACGAGCGGAGCGTCTGCCGGATGTCGCGGACGAAGTTCTCCTCGACCCAGCGCCCGTGGGTGTCATCGGGGACCTTGAGGACGATCTCGTTGTTCTGGTCGTCGATGTGGTCGCACTCGATCGGGAGGATCCAGTGCTGGAAGTCGTAGGGCTTGACCCGGCTCTGCAGAGCGTCGAGCGTCTTTTTCCAGAGGTCCAAGGTGCTTCTTTCCTCGAAGGCCGCGGGCGCACCGTATCGGTGCCGGGCGCGGGGCGAAGTGGTGCAACGCAGGTACGTGGATGGCGTACGAGCGGCGGCTGACTTGATGGGCGTGCGATGAGGAGACACGGCGGCCGTACGTCGGCATGGTGCGCGACGCGGGAGCGCGCCTGCAGCCCGGAGACTGCTGACGCGGCGGTGCCTGTCGACCTCTCGGACTGGCGTAGCAGAGCCCTCGGAGGGATGGCAAGCAGCCAAAAATCGCTCGTCCGAGGCCCTCTCAGGAACCTGCCGATTCTGGTGCGGATTCATCGCAACCAGAACCTCCTGTTCGCTTTTCGGTGGACCGAGCGCTTGCTTCGTCACAGGGATCTCACCGACGGGAAACCGGCCTGTTACGCGGTCGTTGCCGCGTATCTCACCAGATCAAAAAGCGATCACGGGAAGCGATACTCTGCAGTCCAATCCATGGTTGGAAAACCGGCCGCGAGGATCCCTGGAGTGGCTCCTGGAGCGCGTCCGCGCCGCGGTGTGGTCGGATCGTCCGAGGGGATCGGCGGTCCCCCCTTCGCATATGAGGATGGAGTCGCGGTCGCGGGGATCCGCCACCCCCGGCGAAGCGGGGCCTCAGCGCGTCGCCGCCCGGCGCGCGGGGACCCCGCGGAGGCGCTCTCCTGGCCCGGCGGCGACCGCGCTGCACGAAATTCCTTTGACAGCCCGCGCGGCCGCGTGGTTACTAGCGCGCCGTTCCGAAACGCGGCTCAGGTAACGTCCGACCGCCGAGGGAGAGACCGGTGAAGCGCACCTTTCAGCCCAGCAACCGTAAGCGGAAGAACAAGCACGGCTTCCGCGAGCGCATGTCGACCCACGCTGGCCGCAAGGTCATCGCCGCTCGCCGCCGCAAGGGGCGCAAGCGCCTTACGGTGAGCATCCCGAAGAAGTAGGGTCGCGCTCTTGCGCGGCCTACACGCTGTCGTGGTCGACCAGGTCAGCTCACCGCCCGAGGCCGGACCGGCCAACCCGAGGCGCCCCCGGCGCTTCGGGTTCACGCGCGAGAGCCGCCTGCGGAAGCGCCGCGAGTTCCTGCGCGTGCAGCAGCACGGTCAGCGGATCTACGGGCGTCGTCTGATCTTCCAGCTCCAGCCGGGGCGCGCCGCGAAGAGCCGCCTCGGCATCACGGTGTCGAAGAAGGTCGGCAACGCCGTCGTCCGGAACCGCATCAAGCGCTGGGTCCGCGAGGCGTACCGCGTCCACCTCGAGCTCCACCGCGACCGGGCCGCGGGCGCTCATCCCTACGATCTCGTCGTCACCGCGAAGCGCGGCGTCGACGACTTCTCGTTCCACGCCATCGAAGCCGAGATGGTCCATGTCCTCAGCCGCTACCTCGAGAACCGCCCTCAGGGCGGTCGGGGCCGGCGTGGTCGCGGCGGGGGGCGCGCTGAGTAGGCTCCTCGCGCAGCCCTTCCGGCTGCTCGTGTGGCTCTACCGGCTCGTCATCTCGCCCTTCCTCCCAGCCGCCTGCCGCTTCTACCCGTCCTGCTCCGCCTACGCCGACGAGGCGCTCGCGAAGCACGGGCTCGTGCGCGGTGGCTGGCTCACGGCGCGGCGTCTCGGCCGCTGCCATCCCTTCCACCCAGGGGGCGTCGATCCGGTCCCCCCGACGCGCCGCGAAGCCGCCGCGCGGGCCGCCGCCGAGGCCGCCCACGATCACGCTGCCCACGGCGCCCACGAGGCCCAGGAGAGAGCATGCGCCTGCCCCTGACACGGGTGATCCGGTCCGCCGCGACCACACCCGCGCTCACCGTCGCCCTCATCTCGGTCGTCGCGCTCGCCGCGACGTCCGCGCGCGCCCAGGTCGGCGGCGGTGGGGGTGACGACGTCGGCACGGCCCCGCCGCCGCGCACCGGCCCCGTCACCTTCTATGCCGGCGAGGTCACGAACCGCCTCGCCGACGCCTCGGACGGGCAGGCCCAGCGCGAGGAGCGCATCAAGATCCCGGTCCCGTCGCAGGGCCCGGAGATCATCTATACGATGACGAACCTCGGTGGCACCGTGTACTCGGCGCACCTCCAGCACGAGCGCTACCAGCGCGACCCGCTGCCGGACTTCCCGGGGATCCCCGAGGAGAAGAAGGCCGGCGGCCCCATCGACGTGGTGTCGAACTGGTCGCCGAGCGTGCTGCCCTTCCGCGCCGCGTTCCGCGACCTCTCCGTCGCCGAGAAGATGACGCGGGTCGTGCGGCGCGCCACCGGCGGCACCCTCAAGGACGGCCGCCTGCTCTCGCCGACCCCCGCCGAGGCGGCCGCCTTCGCGGTGAGCCGCCCGGTCCTCAAGGGCGACGTGGTCACCGTGACGGCGCCGCCCGAGGTGGCCGGCGAGTACACGGTCGCGAACGTCGGCCAGGGGGGCTCCATCACGGTCGACGAGAAGAAGCCCTTCCCCGCGAAGGACGCGGCGGGCGTAGTCTACGAGGTGAAGCGCGTCGGGGCCATCCTCGACATCTTCAAGAGCGACCCGCTCTTCACGCGGGTGACCGAGAAGGCGGGCTTCCCGGTGGTCTACGTCTGGCCGGACCCGAAGACCGACACGTCGGGGGTGTACCTCGAGAAGCGCTTCGAGGTGGGGGATCACCCCCACGAGCTGCTGCTCTCCTACGCGGTGCACAACTTCGGGCGCGAGCCGGTGAAGGTCGGGATGGGGCTCGCCATCAACGGTTGGCAGCACCCGGCGACGAAGAGCGGCAACCCCTTCGCGCGGCCGACGAACATCGAGTCGGCGTCGTGCCGGACGAACGAGTCGCTCGAGCACGTGGAGTGGCCGAAGCTCCACGAGCAGGCGGTCGAGAGCTACGGCAACGGGCAGGCCGCGCAGGCGACGCACGTGTTCGTGACGCCGACCGACTGGGTCGCCGTCGGGACGCAGTACTTCGAGGTCGCGGCGGTGCCGGTGCGGCCGACGCCGGGCGGCGAGTGCATCCTGAGCGCGACGCTCGGGGCGGACGCCAACGGGCGGCTCGTCGACGGCAAGTGGACGCTCACGGCGACCTACATGGACGGCCCCGCGCAGGACCTGACGGGCGTCAGCGGCGGCTGCGTGCCGGGCTGGCTCGGCAAGGCCGACGGCATCACGTGCGAGGCGGCGCTGAAGACGCTCGGGCTCGACGGCGAGGCGAACCGGGCGGCCGTGAAGGCCGCGTGGAGCAAGCTCCGCAGCGAGGGCGGCGACACGGCGAAGCTCGACGCGGCGCAGGACGCGTTCATGAACCGGCGGCAGTTCGTCTACCGCTTCAAGCTCTTCATGGGACCGAAGGACAGCGCGCTGCTCGAGGCGACGTCGCCGACGCTGCGCGACTCGCAGCAGCTCGGCATGTTCGGCTTCATCTCGAAGCCGCTCCACAGCATCCTCGTGTGGTTCGAGGGGGGCGTCGGGAGCTGGGCGCTCGCGATCATCCTGCTCACCATCATGGTGAAGCTCGTGCTCCTGCCGCTCACGAACAAGAGCTACCGCTCGATGCAGAAGATGCAGCTCATCAAGCCGAAGCTCGACGCGCTGAAGCGCGAGCACGGCGGTGACCGGCAGAAGTTCGCGCAGGAGCAGATGGCGCTCTTCAAGCGCGAGGGCGTGAACCCGCTCGGCGGCTGTCTGCCGATGATCCTGCAGATGCCGGTGTGGTTCGGGCTCTATCAGATGATCTATTCGAGCGTGGAGCTGTACCACGCGCCGATGGGCCTCTGGATCCACGACATGTCGGCTCCGGACCCGTACTACGTCATGCCGATCCTCCTCGGCGTCCTGATGTTCGTCCAGACGTGGCTCACGGCGTCGACCGCCACGATGGATGGGCTCCAGGCCAAGATCATGAAGTATGGTATGCCGATCATGTTCGCGGCATTCATGCTGTTCCTCCCGGCGGGCCTCGTGCTGTACATCTTCGTGAACGTGGCCCTGACCATCGTCCAGAACCTGTGGATCCGCCGCGATATGGGTGTGGTGAAGAAATGAGCGACAAGTCGACCTTTACGGGCAAGAACATCGAGGCCGCCCTCGCGAAGGCCGCCGCCGCCACCGGGCAGGCCGCCGACTCCCTCACCTACGAGGTGCTCGCCGGGAAGACCGGCGGGTTCGCGCTCATCAAGCTCACCGGCGTCGGCGCGAAGCCGCAGTCGCCGCTCGTGGAGAAGATCAGCGGCGAGGACCCCCCGCCGGGGAGCGGCGGCGGCGACGACGACCGCGATCGCGACCGGGGTGACCGGGGCGACCGCGGCGGGCGTGACCGCGACCGGGGTGACCGCGGTGGGCGCGGCGGCGGGCGTGACCGGGGCGACCGGGGCGCGCGCGGTGAGCGCGGTGGCCGCGGTGATCGCGACCGCGGCGGCCGGGGTGGGCGCGACCGGGGTGACCGGGGCGGCGACCGCGGCGGGCGCGGCGGTCGTGACCGCGGGCGTCGGCGCGAGGATCCGGTCCTGGTGGTGCCCGAGGACGGGCCGACCGAGGTGACGGTGAGCGTCGTCGGCGAGGAGAACGACGCGGTGCTCGCGGCCGTCGAGGTGGTCGAGACCATCCTCACGAAGATGGGCTTCGGGATGAGCGCGACGGTCGAGGAGACCGACGACAACCTGCGCGTGAACCTGACGAGCGGCGTCTACCACGACGCGATGGTGGCGAACGAGCTCGAGCTGCTCGACGCGCTCGAGCACCTCGTCGACAAGATCGTGTCGGACGAGGTCGAGGACGCGAAGCGCGTCATCGTCGACTCCGAGGGCATCAAGGCGAAGGCCGACGAGGACCTCGGCGCGAGCGCGCGCGAGCTCGCGAACCGCGCCATCGAGCAGGCGCAGACGTTCAAGATGGGCCCGCTCGACCCGCGGTCGCGGCGCATCGTCCACATGACGCTGAAGGACGTGGACGGCGTGACCACGCGGTCCGAGGGCGAGGGCGTCTTCCGGCGCGTGTGCATCATCCCGGAGAAGGACGGCGCCGAGGCGTGAGCCGCGCGTGAGCTCCGTCGTTGTGCGGTGCACAACGACGGATGCGGCTGAAATGATTGGTTGATGGGGGCGCCCGTGCTGCATTGCAGCATGGGCGTCGCCGTTTTGGGCGCTCGCGGAACGTCACCACGGTGAACGTGACCACGGAGACACGGAGACACGGAGGGGGCACGGAGAGCGACCGCCGCGCGCTGCGCTGGGTGCTGTTGCGAACGTGACCACGGAGACAAGGAGGGGGCACGGAGGAGAAGGGAGTCTCCTCTTCCTCCTCCCTCTTCCCTCCGTGTCTCCGTGTCTCCGTGGTTCGCTACTACGGAACCTTGCGGTGCCGCGAGCGTCGGGCCGCGGCGCCCGGGTGGCCGACCCGGCCCCGCTACTTCATGTAGCGGAGCGGGTCGAGCGCGCGCCCGTCCTTCCTCATCTCGAGGTAGAGCCGCGCGCCCCAGAAGCTCCCGGTGTCGCCCATCGTGCCGATGGGCTCGCCCGTCTTCACCTTCTCGCCGATCTCCACCGTCGCCTGGTCGAGGTGCGCGTAGACGCTCGCGTAGCCGAGCGTGTGGTCGAGGATGACCACCCTCCCGAGCCCGCGGATCCAGCCGATGTACGCCACGTACCCCCAGTAGACCGCGCGCACCTCCGTCGGGTTGCCCGGCCGGAACGGCACCAGCTCCACCCCGCGGCTCGTCGTCTGCGTGCCGAACTTCGGGTGCTTCCGGATCCCGAACCGCCCCACGATGTCCGGGTTCCGGATCGGGCTCGCCAGCGCCCCCATCGTCTCCGCGAAGTAGAGCCGCGCCCGCCCCGGGTCGAGCACCTCCTCCACCTTCTTCGCCACCACCTCGTCGAGCGCCTCCATCTCCCGCGCCCACACCGCGTAGAACTCGGCCTGCGTCCGCACCGCCTCGAGCAGCGCCGTCTTCTCCTCCTGGTCCCACGCCAGGTCCTGCCGGATGTACGCGATCGTCTCGATCGTGTTCGCCAGGTTCGTCCGCCGCCGCGCCAGGTCCTCGCGCTGCCGGTTCCACACCGCGAGCTGCTCCCGGTACGCCACCACCCGACGCCTGTCCGCCTCGTACAGCCGCTCGAGCGCCTCGAGCTCCCCGCTGTACGCCTTGAAGCTCGTCGACCCGAGCAGCACCTCGATCGGCGGCCGCTCCTTCACCCGCATCATCGTCCGCAGGCGCCGCCTCACCACCGCGCGCTCCGCGTCCCGCGCCGCCGTCAGCGCCTCGAACTCCGCCGTCGCCCGCTCGAGGTCGCGCCGCAGGAGATCCTCCTGCGCCTCGAGCTGCGCGAGCCGGCTCTCCCGCTCGCGGATGCTCTTGTCCAGGTTCTCGCGCGTCTGCAGGAGCGAGTTCTCCGGCCGCAACACCCGCCGGATGTCCTCCTCCGGCTTCCGCTGCACCGGCGCCACCGGCTTCGGCACCACCAGCGTGTCGAGGTCGAGCCCGCCCGCCGGCGCCGCCGCGTCCGCCGCCGTCGGCTCCGCCGCGCCCTCGTCGCCCGCCGGCGCCGCCGCCCGCGCCGCCCCGGCGAGCGCGGCCACCCCGAGCGCGAGCGCGAGCCCGCAGGCCGCCCGCCTCATCGCGACGTCGCCTCGTGCCGCCGGACCGTCATCCACGCGGAGACCGCGGCCATCACGAGCCCGCCGACGAGGCACGTCGCGATGAGCCCGCCCCCGACGAAGTCGAGCTCGATGGCGAACGCCGGCGAGCGGCTCGCGAGCACCGCGAGGTGGTGGTCGACCAGCACGCAGAGCGCCACCCCCACGACCCCGCCGGCCGCCCCCACCGCGAGCGCCGCCACCGCCACCGGCGCGTAGACGAAGCGGTCCGTCGCGCCGAACGTCCGGAGCTTCGCGATCTCGTCCGTCCGCGCGTCGAGCCCGAGCCGCACCATGAACGACACGAACACCAGCGCCACGATGAACGCGATGAGCCCCACCGCGAGCCCCGTCGCCGTCGCGAGGTCGCCGAACGCGAAGATGATGCCCACGTGCGTCGCCTCGAAGCGCCCCTCGGCCACCCCCGGCGCCGCCCGCAGCTTCTCCACGAGCTCCTGCATCGACGCGAAGCGCGCCTCGCTCAGCTCGCTCGCGACGAACCGCACCTCGATGGTCGGCTGCGCGGGGATCGCCTCCTCGTCGACCCCCTCGAGCAGGTCCTCCCCGAGGAGCCCGACCACGCGCGCCTTCTCCTGCGCCGTCGTCCTGAACTCCACGTGGTCGACGAGCGCGCTCCCCTTCGCCGCCTCCACGACCGCGGCCGCGTCGGCCTCCGTCGCCTCGGGCCCGAGGTAGAGCGTCACGCTCAGGTCGCGGGCGGCCGCGTCGAGCACGCGGCTCGTGTTGCTCGCGACGAACATGTAGATCGACACCAGCGCGAGCGCGAGCCCGATGGCGAGCACCGCCGCCCCCGAGCCGATCGGCGCCCTGCGCAGCATCCGCCACGCGTCGCGCCCGGCGAGGCGCACCGCGTCGACCGAGACGCCCGCGCTCATGGGCGCTCCTCCCCCGACATCAGCTCGGGGTCGCCCGGGTCGCCCTCGTCCTCGATGACGAAGCCCTGGTTCAGGAGCACCACGCGCTCCTTGAAGATCTCGAGCAGCGCGCGGTCGTGCGTCGCCACGACCACGGTCGTCCCGCGCCCGCGGATGTCGCGCAGCATCTGGATGATCTCGTAGGCGAGGTCCCCGTCGAGGTTGCCCGTCGGCTCGTCCGCGAGCAGCACCGTCGGCTCGTTCACGAGCGCCCGCGCGATGGCGACCTTCTGCTGCTCGCCCCCGGAGAGCCAGCGCGGGTACGAGTCCGCGTACGCCTGCATCCCCACGAGGTCGAGCACCTGCTCGACGCGCGCCTTCACGCTGTGCCGCGGCAGCCCCAGCACCTCGAGCGGCAGCGCCGTGTTCTCGGCGACCGTCCGGTCCGGGAGGAGCTGGAAGTCCTGCCACAACCTGCCGATACTACGACGGAAGTATGGCAGCTGCGCCCGCCGGATGACCGACAGGTTCCGCCCGGTCACGATGATTTGCCCCTCGGTCGGCCGCTCGTCGCCCGCGATGAGGCGCAGGAGCGTGGACTTCCCGGCGCCGCTGCGCCCCGACACGAACACGAACTCGCCCTCCGCGACGCGCAGGGACACGTCACGCAAGGCCTCGATACCATTCTGGTATCGCTGTGAGACATGGTACATCTGGATCACGGCGGGGACGCTACCATGCGCGAGCGCGGGCGGCCACGGGTTCCGAGGCGCCGCGCGTCGCCCCGGCTCGACCCGGCGCGAACGCGCGACCGCGCCCGAAAAGTCCCGCGCGACCGCCTCCCGGGCGGGCGCGCCCCATGGCGCTTGACCCCCCTCCCGACGGGTGCTATCCGGCGCCGCGTCTACCCGACGTGTGACGTTCCGCTCCCGGAGGCCCCCGATGTCCGTGCGGTACCTTTCCGCCGCCCTCTGCGCCGCGACGCTGCTCTTCGCAGCCGCCCCGCAGGCCCTCGCCACGCAGCCCCGCATCGACTCGATGGGCGGCGGCGTGAAGTCCATCACCATCGAGGACGAGGTCAACATCTTCGACTTCCCGTCGCTGCTCGTGCGCTACGGGAACATGACCTACCTCGACAACCTCCACGTCGGTCAGCCCTTCCCGAACGGCCGCTTCGGGTTCCACTTCAACCTCGGCGACGACACCGTCCTCGCCGTGGTCGGCTCCTCGACGAAGAGCTCGACCCGCGCGACGAACAACACCGGCGCCGCGGGCGACACCGGCTTCACGCCGACCGGCAACCCCATCACGGGCGGCCAGAGCCTCGGCATCGGCGCCGAGGCGAGCGAGGCCCCCGAGGCCAACGGCGGCTCGCAGGGCGCCATCGGCAGCGTCGAGCACCGTTACGGCATCCTCTTCGCCACGGTCCTCGGCTCGAGCACCCGCTTCGGCGTCATGCTCAACATCCTCGCCGACAACGACGACATCGAGCAGCCCGACGGCGCCAAGGTCGACCAGGGCGGCTTCCTCTTCGACCTCGCCGTCGGCCTCGGCCTCGACCTCGAGGGCAGCGAGCTCGAGCTCTCCGCCGGCCTCGCGCTCGGCTTCGCGGACGACTTCCGCGACGCCGTCTCGGCGTCGACCGGGCAGAACACCGACCTCCTCGAGCACAACTCGGTCAGCCACTTCGGCCTCCGCGTCGCCGGCCGCTGGACCTTCGACTTCTTCAACCAGTCGAAGATCGTGGCGTACACGACGTTCCTCCTCGGCTCGCAGTCGGTCGAGCAGCAGAACGTCGCGCCGGGCACCTTCGTCCCGAGCGGCTCCTACAGCGGCATCAACTGGGCGCTCGGCGCCGACTGGCGGCTCGAGCCCTTCAAGGGCGTCATCGTCTCGCCGGGCATCGGGATCCGCATCGCGCAGCTCACCCTCGAGGGCTCGACGCAGACCAACCGCGACGCCGACCAGCTCATCCAGCTCCCCTTCTACGGCGTCGGCGTCGACCTCGAGGTCGCCGACTGGATCGACGTCCGCTTCGGCGCCTCGCAGAGCGTCAACGTCATGCGCGACAGCGACACCAACGTCGTCGCGCAGGGGGTGACCACGCAGCACGACACGACCGACGTCGCCACCAACTTCGCGCTCGGCGTGGGCCTGCACATCCCGGTCAGCGAGTCGACCCTCACCGTCGACCTCAACGTGAACCCGGACATCCTCATCAACGGGCCCTACCTCCTCACCGGCTCGACGACCGACCAGTTCGGGCTCAACGCCGCCGTCAAGTACGCGTGGTGACATCGCTGTCGGCGTCCGCCGGCTGATCGAGCTCGCGACCGCACCCGAGGCGGCCGCGACGCGATCGGCGGGCGGCGCGCGACGATCGGCGGCGACGCGCCGCCGACCTGGCGGGGGGCTCCGGGAGATCGGTCGCCCCCCGCTTCGTCGTTGAAATCAGTTCGTTTTGCAGGTCCAGAGGGCCGGTCCTTTTGACTCGCCCCTCCCGGATGCCGATCATCGCGGCTCGATGGCCGGCGGGACCTCCGCCAGGCCGACTCCCCGACCGAGGTCCCCATGCCGATCCGCGCCCTCCCCACCGCCCTGACCCTCGCCTGCGCCGCGCTCCTCGCGCTCGCGCTGACGGCGTGCCCGAGCGACCCGGAAGGCAACGGCGGCGACGACGCCGACGTCGTCAGCACCGACGCGACCCCGCTCCCGGACGGCCAGACGTGCGAGCCGGGCGAGATCGTGCGCTGCCTCGCCGAGGGCACGCCCGGGGCCCTGTACTGCGACGACAGCGGCGCCGCCACGGTCATCGGCGAGTGCAACGACGCCTGCGTCGACAAGCAGTGCAAGAAGCTCGGGCCGGGGCAGATCTGCTACCCGGGCTCCGTGCAGGGCTGCATCGCCGAGGGCGGCAAGGAGGCCTTCTTCTGCAACAACAGCGGCACCGGCAACGTGCAGGGCGTCTGCAAGGGGGAGGACGGCAGCGACAGCCAGTGCCGCGGCGGCGTCTGCACGGCGTGCAGCCCGGGCGCCCGGAAGTGCCAGGGCGACGCGCTCGTCGTCCAGTGCAACGCCGACGGCAGCGCCTACGACAACTTCAGCGAGTGCCGGAGCGAGCGCGGCGAGGTCTGCACGGGTCAGTTCTGCGAGAAGCTCTGCGACCAGAACGCCAAGTTCAAGAGCTACATCGGCTGCGACTACTGGGGCGTCGACCTCGACAACGCCTTCGTCCCCGGCGGCGGGCGCGGCTTCTACGACGCCCAGGGCGCGCAGTACGCCATCGCCGTCGCGAACCCGCCGGACTCGCCGCTCGCCGCGGTCATCGAGATCAACCAGCTCGAGGGCGGCGAGGTGTCGCCCGTGCCGTACGACTCGCAGGGCAACCCGCTCCCGACCGAGCCGCTGCTCCCCGGCGAGCTCCGCGTGTACCGCCTGCCGCGCCGCGACATCAACGGCACCGAGCTCGCCCCGAAGGCCTACCAGGTGTCGTCGTCGGTGCCGATCATCGCCTACCAGTTCAACCCGCTCGAGAACGCCAACGTCTTCTCGAACGACGCCTCGCTCCTCCTGCCGTCGACCCTCCTCGGGAGCGAGTACTTCGTGATGACCCGCGAGCAGACGTTCGACGTGCTGCGCGGCTACCTCACCATCATCGCCATCATGCCGGGCGAGACGAACGTGAGCGTGCAGGTCACGGCGCCCACCGAGGCCGGCACGATCTACGCCGGCACGGCGGACGAGGCGGCCATCCCGCACATGGAGGCCGGCACGACGAAGAACTTCAAGATGAAGCAGTTCGACGTGCTCAACATCGAGACGGACCGGCCCGGCGCCGACCTCACCGGGTCGCGGGTGCTCTCCGACAAGCGCGTCGCCGTCTTCGGCGGCAGCGAGGCCGCGAACGCGCCGAACACCGCGCGCTGCGTGGACATCGACCCGACGACGAAGGTCGGCGTCTGCGAGTGGGACCACTCGACCACCTGTCGCACGCTCACGGACTGCGTGAACGCCGGGTTCAACACCTGCTGCGCCGACCACCTCGAGCAGCAGATCTTCCCGGTCAAGACCTGGGGCTCGGCCTACGTCGCCACGAAGAGCTGGGACCGCGGGCGCGAGAAGGACATCTGGCGGATCCTCGCGGCCTCGGCGAACACGAAGATCGTGCTCGTCCCGCCGCAGCCGGGCGTCAGCATCCCGGTGCTCAACCGCGGCGAGTGGTACGAGTTCGAGAGCGCCGGCGACTTCGAGATCATCGCGCAGAACGACAAGCCCATCCTCGTCGGGCAGTTCCTCGCGGCGCAGGACGCGCCCGACCCGAACGTCGGCGGCGTCGGGCAGTCGGGCGACGCCGGCACGGGCGACCCCGCGTTCATGCTCGCCATCCCCGTGCAGCAGTACCGCAAGGACTACGTGGTCTTCGTGCCCGAGGAGTACGCGGACAACTACGTGAACGTGACCGCGCCCACCGGCGCCACCGTGACGGTCGACGGCGAGGAGATCCTCCCGGGCTTCTTCAACGTCATCGGCTCGGGCGAGTACAGCGTCTACCGGCAGCGCTTCGAGCCCGGCGCGCACACCATCACGTCGAGCGAACCTGCCGGCGTGCTGGTATATGGGTGGGATCAATATGTATCTTACGCGTACACCGGCGGGCTGACGCTCGACGAGATCAACAACGAGACCACGCTCGGGGGGAGCACCTCCCCCTGAGCGGCAGCGCGCGCGCCCCGCGCCCGCCGCCCCGCGCCCATCGCGAAACCTCCGCCGCCCCGGGGGCACCATGCCGAACCGACTCCACTCCCTGCTCCTCGTCGCCGCGCTCGCCGCGGGCGTCGCGGCGTGCTCCGACGACTCGGGCAACGGCGGTCAGACGACGTCGACCCCGGACGCGACGACCACCACCGACACGGCGCAGCCGGCCGACACGAGCGCCGGCGACGACGCCACCGCGCCCGGCGACACCGGCGGCACCGGGCCCGGCGACACGGCGACGGGGCCCGAGGAGCTCACCATCGTCGAGATCGACCCCGGGCGGGGGCTCGCGAGCGGGCTCGAGCAGGTCGAGATCTTCGGCACCGGCTTCGCCGCGGGCGACGAGGTCTACTTCGGCGAGAGCCTCGCGCAGGACATCTTCGTCCTGAACAGCCACCGGCTGGTGGTGCTCACGCCCCCGCGCGGGCCCGGGCTCGTCGACGTGAAGATCGTGCGGCGCGTCGACCAGACCACCATCCAGGCGGTGCTCGAGGACGGCTTCCTCTACTTCAACCCCGTCGACATCGAGGCCGTCGAGCCCGCGACCGGCTACCTGCTCGGCGGTGAGGAGGTCACCATCACGGGGGCGGGCTTCCTGCCCGATACGCACGTGATCTTCGGCACCCAGTCGGCCGTGTCGGCGACCGTGCTGAACGACCACACCATCCTCGCGGTGACGCCGTCCGGGAACGCGCTCGGCGCGGTCGACCTCTACGTGTCGAACAGCCAGGGCGTGGGCGTGCTCAGGAAGGGCTTCCGCTACGTCGACGCGCCGCGCATCGACAGCGTGACCCCGCCGGCCGGGCTCGTCGCGGGCGGCGGCACGGTCGAGATCAAGGGCCAGGGCTTCGTCGCGCCGATGACGGTCGTCTTCGGCGCCGGGCGCCTGACCGACGTGCAGGTCGTCGACGACGCGCACCTCCGCGGCACGGTGCCCGCCGCGAGCGCCGCGGGCGCGGTCAACGTGCTCGTGTCCTCGACCTACGGCACGACGACCGTGCTGAAGGGCTATACCTACGTCGACGACCTCGTCCCGGGCGACGTCCTCTCGGTGCTGAACATCACGCCGCCGTCGGGGCCGGCGAGCGGCGGGAACCGCGTCACGATCATCGCGAAGGGGCTCACGACGAAGGACGACACGACCGTCCGCTTCGGGGCGGCCGAGGCGACCGTGGTGACGGTCGACGCCGCCGCGCACTACGTGGTCGTCGAGGCGCCGCGCGGCAGCGTGGGGGCGGTGCCGGTGACCGTCGAGAACGGCAACGGCGCGGTCACGGTGCCCGAGGGCTACGTCTACAACCCCTTCATCCGGGTCTACGAGGTGCTCCCGAACCTCGGGCCGACGGCGGGCGGGACGCGGCTCACCATCACCGGCGAGGGCTTCCTGCCGGGCGCGACCGTGCGCGTCGGGGCGCTCCCGGCGTCGGCGGTGACGCTCGTCGACGGGTCGACGCTGCAGGCGACGACGCCGCCCGGGAGCCCGGGGCTCGCGAACGTGACGGTGCTCCAGTCGGGGCTCAGCGACACGCTCGTGGGCGGGTTCGCCTACCAGGGCGAGCTCGGGCTCTGGGTCGCCGCCCCGCCGCAGGGCTCGCAGGCCGGCGGGACCTTCGTCCAGCTCGTCGGGAGCGGCTTCCCGGCGGACGCGAAGGTGACGTTCGGCGGGCGCGCGGCGACGCACGTGACGGTGGCCTCGCCGTCGCTCATCACGTGCAAGACGCCGCCGGGGGACCTCGGCGTGGTCGACGTGAAGCTCACGTCGGCGACGCGCGGGACGGCGGTGCTGCGCGAGGGCTTCACGTACTACGACCCCGAGTCGAACACGGGCGGCACGTGGGGTCAGGGGGTCGACGGCGACGTGAACGTCACGGTCCTCGACGGGTCGTCGGGCGCCGGGATCCCGGACGCCTTCGTGATCCTGCGCGTGAACCCGAGCACGCCGTACCAGGGCTTCACGAACGAGGACGGGCAGATCACCTTCTCCGGCCCCGACCTCCTCGGCGACCAGATGGTGAGCGCCTCGAAGGAGGGCTTCGCGTCGGCGAGCGTGGTCGAGTACAACGCGACGAACGTGACGCTCTTCATGACGCCGACGACGCCGCCGTCGCCGGGCACCCCGCCGACCATCGAGCAGCCCTTCTACCGCGGCAACGTGCTGAACGTCGGCAAGTCGATCCCGGTGCCGTGGGGGAGCTGCGCGTCGCAGGTGGGGCTGAACCCGCCGCTCTGCAACACGTGCACGACCGACGACAGCTGTGGCGCGGCCGGCTACCGCTGCTCGGACCTCCCGGAGGGGAACGGCAAGCGCTGCACGCTCCACTGCGCGACGAACGCCAACTGCCCGGAAGGCTTCATGTGCTTCCCGCTGAACGGCGTGGAGGAGGCGCAGTGCGTGCCGTCGGCGGGTGACGTCACGGCGTTCTGCGACTTCTCGAACGGCGGGATCTTCGCCGAGGACCTCCTGCCCGACCCGGGCATCGAGGCGAACCCCGACCTCTCCTTCGAGATCCCGGTGCCGATCGGCGAGTTCGCCGTGTACTGCTGGGGCGGCGTGCTCAACCGCTCGTCGGGGAGCTTCACGCCGTACGCGCTCGGCGTCGCGCGGCACGTCTTCGCGAACCCGGGCGACATCATCGAGGGCGACATCCGGCTCGACCACCCGCTCAACAAGACGCAGACGGTGCGCCTCGACCCGGTGCCGGTCGGCCCCGAGGGCCCCGACATCAACGCGCTCTGGAGCTACCTCGACCTCGGGAGCGACGGCACCATCCAGTTCCTCGGGCAGCCGACCTCCTTCGGCGACACGCCGTTCACGATCAACAACTTCCTCGCGAACCTGACGGGCGACCTCTACGACGCGCACTACGCCTTCTTCGGCGGCGCCTTCGCGCTGTCGGACACGTTCCTCCCGCAGACGCTCACGCTCCACCAGGGCATCGAGAAGCTCGAGGACGACACGATGTACTACCTGCTCGACGGCGAGTGGGAGGAGAAGCACACGGGCGTCACGAGCGACATCTACGACCTCGCGCTCATGGGCCCGGGCGACGTCGTCGGCGTCGGCACGGACGGGCTCATCATCCGCTCGCTCGGGACGTCGTGGGGGCGGCAGGCGTCGGGGGTCAACCGGACGCTGCGCGGCGTGTACCCGCTGAGCCCGTCGTTCGCGGTGGCGGTCGGCGACGGCGGCTCCATCACGACCTGGGACGGCTTCCAGTGGACGAAGAACGTGTCGCCGACGAGCTCGGACCTGCGCGACGTGTTCGTCGTGTCGCCGACGGAGGCGTACGCGGTCGGCTTCTACACGGTGCTGAAGTTCAACGGCACGACGTGGTCGACGATGCTCGGCAACACGTCGCGGAACCTGCAGGGGATCTGGGGCGCCGCGGCGAACGACATCTGGGCCGTGGCGAGCTTCGGGCAGATCATCCGCTGGGACGGCACGTCGTGGAAGGTCGTCACGAGCCCGACGACGCAGACCCTCCTCGACGTGTGGGGGAGCGCCGCCGACGACGTGTGGATGGTCGGCGAGGGCGGCACCATCCTGCACTGGGACGGCGCCACGCTCACGCAGCGCGCCGTGGACACGCTCGTCACGCTGACGGCCGTCTGGGGCAGCGCCGCGGACGACGTCTACGCGGTCGGCGCGCGCGGGACGGTGTTCCACTACGACGGCTCCGCCTGGACGCGGGTGTCGCTCGGCGGGAGCTCGACGTCGTCGTCGTTCTACGCGGTCGGCGGCGAGGCCGACGCGCCCATCGTGACGGGCTCCCACGAGCTCATCCTCGGGCCCATCCTGGCCGTCCCGGAGCGCGTGAAGCCCGGCAACGGCGGCCTCATGAGCGAGGACTACAGCATCTCCTGGGAGGCGCAGCCCGGCCCGGACCCGCACTTCTCCTACGTCGCCGTCTCCATCCCGACCCCGTTCGGCCTCCAGGACGAGTGGACGATGGTCAACGACTACGACGTCCACGCCATCACGTTGCCCCACTTCCCGAGCATCGAGGGCACGCCCGGCATCAGCAACGGGCAGAAGGTCCTCACGGTCTACCGGGTGTACAAAGAGGGCTTCGACATCGACAACTACTCCTACTACGACCTGAACCAGCTGGCTTGGCGCTCCTGGTCGATCAACCAGGTCGTGTTCACGAAGCAGTAGCACGCAAGGACTCTCTCGCATGCGCATGGTTCAGCTCCCCGGCCGCTCGCGGGCGCCCGGGGTGTCGTCTCTCGCGGTCGCGGCCGCGTTCGGGTTGGTCGTCGGCGTCGGCGCCTGTTCGGGGAGCGCCCTCGAGGGCGAGGCGACCCCGAGCGGCGACACCGCGGTCGACGCCGTCGACACCTTCGTCCCGACCGACACGGCCGTGACCACCGGCGACACGGAGGACGTCGCCGACACGGTGGACACCCGCGACGCGACCGACACCACCGACACGACCGAGCCACCGGTCCTCGACTGGGAGTCGCGCTCCCTCGGCGACACGGGCGTCGTCTCGGACGTGTTCGCCGTCAGCGCCACCGAGGCCTACGCCGTGAGCGGGCCGCGGGTGCTCCGCTACAACGGGCGCGGCTGGGCGACCTACGGGGAGCCCGGTCCGGACGCGCTCTACGGGGTGTGGGCCGACGAGAGCGTCGTCATCGTCGTCGGGAGCGGCGGGGCGGTCGCTCGGCGCGCGCATGGCGCTGCGCGCTGGGAGCTCGAGGCCACGGGCAGCGACGCGGACCTGCACGGCGTGTTCGCGCGCTCGCCGGACGACGTCTGGGCGGCGGGAGACGCGGCGACCCTCGTGCACTGGGACGGGACCGCGTGGAGCGAGGCGTTCACCCTCGACGGCATCGATCTGCGCTCGCTCTTCATCGTGCCGGGCACGACGGCCGAGGACGGGGTGCTCGCGGTCGGGACGGGCGGTCAGCTCGTGTCGTACCAGGCGGGCGACTGGCGGGCGCAGCAGATCGCGAGCGGCACGGCCGTGATGAACGACATCTACGGGATCGACGGCACGCTCTTCGCGGTCGGCACCGAGGCGACCATCACCGTGAAGAAGCCCGGCTCCAACTGGCAGGGGCAGACCACGAACGACCCGCGCGACCGCGACCTCTACGCCATCACGGGGCCAGCGGCCGACGACGTCGTCGCGTTCGGCGCCGGCGGCGTGGTCATCCGCTACGACGGGCAGCGCTGGACGACGGACACCGTGACGGGGCCGACGTTCGCGGCGGCCGACATGGCCGCGGCCGCGTGGGCGCCGAGCGGATCGAAGGACTTCTACGTCGCCGTCGGGAAGGCGGGCGGCGGGCTCACGCTCACGAACGGGCAGTGGGTGGACCTCCCGACGCGGCCCGAGAACGGGCTCCGCGACATCGCGGGCGCGAACGCGGAGGCGCTCTGGGGCGTCGGGCGCGGCGGCCTCGTGGTGCGCCGGAGCGACCAGGGCTGGTCGGCGGTGGCGGTCGGCGTCACGGACGACCTGAACGCCGTGGACGTCGCGCCGGGCGGGATCGTCTGGGCGGTGGGCGCGAACGGGCTCGTGCTGCGCATCGAGGACGGGGCGCCGATGGTCATCGACACGCAGCTCCCGCTCGAGCTCTTCGACGTGGTCGCGACGGCGACGAGCGTGACGGTGTGCGGCAAGGGTGGGACGCTCCTCGACGTGGCGCTCGACGGGACGGCGACGACGCTGCTCCCGAGCGGGGCGTCGGCGGACCTGCGGGCGATGGTCATCGGCGGCGACGGCGCGCTCTGGCTCTCGGGCGCCGTGGGGACGCTGCTCCGGGCGGAGGGCTCGGCCATCCCGACGCTCGTGACGTCGGGCGTCGGCGGCAACCTGAACGACCTCGCGGCGACGGCGACCGGCGTGCTCGCCGTGGGCGACAACGGGGTCGTGCTCGAGGCGACCTCGGCGGGGGCGACGCTCCTGAACGAGGAGCCGGCGCTCTTCCTCTACGGCGTGGCGGTGAGCGGCGACGTGCAGTTCGCGGTCGGCTGGAACGGGACCGTGCTCCGGCGCGACGGCGACGCGTTCGTGCGCGAGGAGACGGGGCTCAGCGGCGTGCTCGAGACGGTCTGGACCGACGGGACGGCGGCGTTCGCGGCTGGGCGGCAGGGGCTCCTGCTGTCGCGCGTGGAGGCGCCATGAGGCGGCGAGGGCTCGAGATGGCGCGCGCGGCGGCGCTCTTCGCGCTGGTCGCGGGCGGCGCGCTCGTGGCCGGCTGCCCGGACGACGGCGGCGGCGGCGGGGACACGGGCACGACGGACACGGTCGCGCCCGACACGGCGGACACCGGGGGGAGCGACACGCTCGATCCGGGCGACGCGGGCGACGACACCGAGGGCGACGACGGCGGCGGGGACGCGGTCGTCGAGGACACGGGCCCGAGCGACACGGGCGAGCCGGGGGACGGCTTCGTGCCGACCGAGCCGGGGGTGTTCGTGCCGGGCACGGCGAACCTGGCCGAGGAGTACGTGTTCAAGGGCGTCTGGACGGGGGACGGCGGGCACATCGTGGCCGTCGGCAACGACGGCGTGGTGGCGAGCCGGGACGACGCCGGGCGCTGGTCGGTGCTGACGCACGCCGAGGGGGCGCAGCTCCTGAACGCCGTTCACGGCGCGGACGGGGACCACCTCTTCGCGGTCGGGTTGAACCGGACGATCCTGCCGGGCACGCGCGACTCGTTCGGCGAGAGCACGGCCTGCACGAGCGCGACGCAGTGCAACGACGGCGACAGCTGCACGATCGACCTGTGCACGAACGGCGTGTGCGAGGTGCAGCCTGCGGGCGGCGTCGGGTGTTGTGGGACGAGCCCGGGGGCCTGGGACTTCGAGAGCGGCGCGCTCGCGCCGTGGACGGTGACCGAGGTGACGGGGCCGCTCACGTGGCAGGTGGTCGACCGGCGCGCGTCCGGCGGGGCGCGCTCGCTCTACTTCGGCGATCCGAGCGTGGAGCCGCCGAACTACGACCGCGGCGTGCAGGTCGCGGCGACGGCGGTGTCGCCGAGCGTCAAGCTGCCGTCGACGGGGACGGTGACGCTCGGGTTCAGCGTGTTCCTCGCGGCCGAGGCGGACTCGTCGTTCGACACGTTCAAGGTCGAGGTGAAGCGCGGCTCGACGGTGTCCGAGGTGTGGTCGAAGGCGCAGCTCGGGATGATCCCGACGAGCGGCTTCGTGCCGGTCACGGTGGACCTGTCGGCCTTCCGCGGGGCCACGGTGAACCTGCGGTTCCGGTTCGACTCGGTCGACGGCACGGTGAACGCCTTCGAGGGGGTGTACCTCGACGACGTGGTGCTGACGTCGACGTGCACGGCGGGCGGGACGGCGAACACGCAGACGGGGCCGACGCTCTGGGGGGTGTACGCCGTCGCGGACGACCGCGCGTACGCCGTCGGGCAGGCCGGGACGATCCTCGAGTGGGACGGGACGAAGTGGACGGGGGCGTCGTCGAGCGACACGACGGCCGTGTGGAACGACATGGCGGGGTCGGGGCAGCGCCTGGCGCTCGTGGGCGACGCCGGGCGCGTCGCGGTGAGCACGGGTGGGCCGCTGCAGTCGGTGTCGTCGGGGACGACGGCGGATCTGCAGGCGGTCGGCACGGCGGACGGGCTCGTGTACTGGGTCGTGGGCGACGGCGGGACGATCCTGCGCGGCGAGGGCGCGAGCTTCTCGCCGATCGCGGGGCCGACGGGGGTGAACCTGACGGACGTCGCGGTGGTCGCGTCGAGCGACGTGTGGGTGGTCGGGGAGGCCGGCGTGGTCGCGCACTTCGACGGGGCGTCCTGGACGACCGTGACGGCGCCTGGGTCGCCGAACCTCCTGGCCGTGTGGGTCGGGGCGGACGGGGTGGTGACGGTGACGGGCGCCGAGGGCGAGGTGCTCGAGGGCGGGCTCGCCGGGTTCACCTCGCTCGGGACGTTCAACAGCGGCGGGGACCTGCGGTCGCTCTTCGTGGTGGACGGCGTGAGGGCGGCGGTCGGGACGACCGGGCGGATCGTCGTGGACCGCGGCGCGGGCTGGGCTGTCGAGGACTCGGGGACGTCGCAGACGCTCGAGGCGGTGTGGGGTTTCGGGGCGGACGACCTGTGGGCGGTGGGGCGGTCGGGGACGGCGCTCCACTGGGACGGGGCGGCGTGGACGCGGGTGGAGGTGCCGATCACGGCGTCGCTGAACACGCTGTGGTCGCCGGGGGCGCCGACGCTGTACGCGGCAGGCTCGGGCGGGGCGCTGCTCGCGTGGACGGGGGCGCAGTGGACGCCGGTGGCGGGGTCGACGACGGCGAACCTGCGCGGGGTGTTCGGGCGTGCGCCGGGGGACGTGTGGGCGGTCGGCGCGGGGGCGACGATCATGCACAACACGGGGCTCGGCTGGGCGCGGATCCCGGTCGAGAAGATCCCGACCGAGGACGGCGAGGGCGAGGAGATCACGGACGAGCTGCACGCGGTGTGGGCGGCGGCGGTGGACGACGCGTGGGCGGTCGGCGCGAACGGGCGGATCCTGCACTGGGACGGGGCGACCTGGACGAAGGTCGACACGGACTGGGAGATCACGCTGCGCGGGATCTACGGCCTCGCGTGGGACGACATCTGGGCGGTCGGCACGGCCGGGCACGCGCTGCACTTCAACGGCAGGGAGTGGGAGCTCGTGGAGACGGGGTCGATCGCGACGCTCCACGCCATCAGCGGCGACGGCGACGGGAACATCGTGGCGGTCGGGACGCTCGGGACGGTGCTCACGCTCGAGCGGTAGGGAGCGCGAGCGTCGAGGAGGGCCGGCGCGAGGACCTGCATCCTGCGCGCCTCTGCGCCCCGTGGGAACGAGAGGTGGGAGACACGGAGGCAGGGAAAGCACGGAGAGCGAACCTCGTTTCACGGCCGCGCTGCCACCTCGGCCCCCCTCCGTGCTCCTCCGTGTCTCCGTGTCTCCCCCTCTGCGTTCGGCGGAGCCAGGAGTCGCCCCAGAAGTCGGCGTCGTCTCTGAGCCCCGCGGGAACGAGAGGTGGGAGACACGGAGGCAGGGAGAGCACGGAGAGCGAACCTCGTTTCACTGCCGCGCTGCCACTTCGCCTCCCCTCCGTGCTCCTCCGTGTCTCCGTGTCTCCCCTCTGCGTTCGGCGGAGCCAGGAGTCGCCCCAGACTGCGTCCGGCGAAGCCGGCGTAGAGCGCGTTCAGGCGCCCTGCGCGCGCCGCAGCCACGCGGCAAGGAGCGCAAGCGCGAGCAGCGCGAGGAGGCCGCTCGCGCCTGCGTCACCGCCGCCCGCGCACCCCGACGACGCCTTCTCGCCCGCGGTCTCCTCGACCGGCGCCACCGGGCAGCCGCCGTCGACGACGCCGTCGCAGTCGTTGTCCACGCCGTCGCCGCAGACCTCCGGCGCCCCGGGGTGCGCGCTCGCCGCCGCGTCGTCGCAGTCCGCGGGCGCGCAGACGCCGTCCGCGTCCGCGTCGACGCACGCCGGCGCGCAGATCCCCGCGGCGCAGGCGAGCCCGTCGCCGCACTCGGCGGTCGCGGCGGCCTCGTCGCAGGCGTCGCCCTCGCCCTTCCCGGCGGACGCGACGCAGGAGGTGGCCTCGCCGCTCCCGACGCACGCCGTGCCGGCCGGGCAGTCGCCGCCCGTGACCGCGCAGCCGGCGTGGATGGGCCGCCCCGGCGAGCAGGCGAGCGCCTCGCCGACACAGCTCGACTCGGCGCAGGCGTCGAGCGCCTCCCCGGTGAGCCCGGCGCAGGCGGCCTTCTCACAGTCCCTGAGCGCCTCCCAGCCGTCCCGCGCCGCGACCGTGCCGAGCTGCCAACACTGGCTCGGGCACGCCGTGTCGGCCTCGCCGCAGCGCGACACGCAGCCGCGCACCTCGTCGCAGGAGAGCGGCCCCGGCACGTAGCAGCCGTTGAGCTCCGTCTCGCACTTCTCGTGGGCGCAGGCCGAGTACTCGTCGCCGCTCAGGTTCCGGCACTGCTGCCGCAGGCAGCGCGAGAGCACGCTGAGCGCGGCCTGCGCGTCGGCGGTGCCCTCGCCGACGCAGTCGTCCTGGCAGCTCGCGGTCGTGCAGGCGCCGGCGCAGTCGTAGATCTGGTCGCACGACAGGACGCCCGGCGTGGTCGGGCCGCTGCCGTCGCACGCGCTCATCTCGAACGGGCAGTTCGTGCGCACGCACTGGCGGAGCTGCTGGCTGCTCGTCGTCTCGCTGCACTTCGCGTCGGCGCAGGCGAGGAGCTGGTCGAGGAGGCCCCGGGCGTCCTCCGCGGTGGCGTCGAAGCAGGCGGCGCGGCAGGCGTCGTCGTCGCAGCCGCCGAGGCACTGGTAGGCGACGCCGCAGGTGTCGGCGTGGCAGACCGTGTCGTCGCACGCGCCGTCGTCGAGGCACGCCTCGGCGCACTTGCACACCGACGGCGCCACGTCGCACGTCGGGAAGCCGCCGGCGATGATGTCCTGGATCCAGGCGAGGTGGGAGTCGACCCGCGTGACGTAGGTCTCGGTCTGGCACGGGTCGCAGTCGGAGTCGCCAGGGAGGCAGCCGGCGCCGGCGCTGGTGACGCCGATGATGACGGGGACGCCGCCCTCGAGGGTGATGAAGCCGGGGCCGCCGCTGTCGCCGAAGCACGTGCCGGTGCCGTCGAAGAGGCTCGTGTAGTAGCCGGGGCCGAAGGACGAGAGCGCGACGTGGGTCGAGCGCTTGAGGCCGGAGCCGGAGGAGCGGATCCCCTCGGTGGCGCCGTAGCCGACGGTGAACACGTCGAGCGGCCCGTTCGCGGCGGCGTAGGTCTGCAGGTTCCCCTCCATGAGCCCGTAGATCGGCACCTCGCCGGCCACGGGCGTCGCGAGGTGGACGAGGCCGATGTCGTGGCTGCTCGAGTTGCCGCGCGGGTCGTAGCCCGGGTGTGGCACGAACGCGTCGGCCTGGTAGAAGTCGCCGTCGGGCTCGCTGCCGCCGCCGCCGCCGCGCGCGTCGGCGCCGATGAAGAAGCGGGTCGAGGCCGGGGTGATGCCCTGGTCCGAGAGGTCCTCGCCGGCGACGCAGTGGCCGGCCGTCAGGACCCACTGCGGCGCGACGAGCTCCGCCGTGCAATACGCGCCGCCGTAGCGCGTGCCGCGCACCGTCGTGAGCGCGCCGACGCCGACCCAGCCCGTCTCGGTCTCGCCGTTGACGATCGCGCCCGCCGCGAGCGAGGGGGCGGGGACCGCGGGGACCGCGGTCGGGGCGGCGTCGCAGGCGGCGAGGCCCGCGAGGAGCAGGGTCGCGACGGCGCCTGCGAGGCGCGCGGGGCCGGGACACGGCGAGGGGGGGCGAGGGATCATCGGCGGGCTCCCGCGTCAGGCGCTGCGAGGGATCCCGGTGCTACGGCGTTCAGCGGCTCGTGTCCATCGTCGTCGTGTCACGGCGGGTCCCCGCGCCGAGGATAGGCGCCGAGCGGGGCCTCGCCGCGCTCGCCCCCCCGGACGCCGTCAGAGCGCGATGTCGACGCCGAGCCCGAGCGTGAGGTAGCGCGTCCCGCGGAGGGGCTTGTTGAACCACGTGTCGGCGTCGAGCGGCGCCGAGAAGATCGCGAGGGTCGCGACGACGCCGAGCGCGACGCCCTCTCCGAGGCGCGGGCCGACGAAGGCGCGGGCGCGGCCGCCGAGAGACCACGTGTCGAGCCGTAGGTCCTCGTCGACGACGAGGCCGTTCGCGAGCGCGCCGAGCCCGAGCGAGAGCGAGGCCGCGAACGCGTCGGCGCCGAAGCGCGCGTCGAAGCGCCCGCCGACGCCGAACGACGCGAAGTACACGTCCGCGGTCGCGTCGCCGTCGCGGCCGCGGATGTCGGCGCCGTCGAGCCAGGCCATCACGGACCAGCCGCCGGCGCCGATGGGGACGGCCAGCTCGAGGCCGACCGCGCCCATGAGCTCGATGTGGCCGCCGTCGTCGCCGCCCTCGCGCGCGAGGTAGCCGTAGACGGCGAGCGGGACCGGGATCCCGGCGTCGAGCGCCAGGTGGCACGGCGCGGAGCGCGCCGCCGGCGCGGCGACGAGCGCCTGAAGCGCGAGGAGGGCGAGCGCTGGGCTCAGAGCTTGTCCACGACGTAGCCGTCGACGACGATGTCGTCGCTCGGGGTCGCGGTGAGCTGCGTCGACTCGGTGTAGTCCGACGCGCCGTCGCTGTAGTGGTCGGTCGAGCCGTCCTCGTCGTAGTACCAGTAGTCCGAGGACGTCCGCTTCCACGTGATGGCGCCCGTCTGCGCGGTGAGCGTCGTCTGGCTGCTCCACGTGACGAGCTGCCGCTCGCGGTCCATCTTGGCGCCGACGCCGCGTCCGGCGAGGCAGTCGTCCGCCGTCACGCCGTCGTCGACGCTCGCGGCCTTGACGATGGTCTCGCCGCTGACGGTGGCGCTCCACATGCCCGCCATGGCGGCGAACGGGCCCGTGCCGGTGCTCCCGGACGACTTGCTCGCGCTCCCTTCGTACGTCGTCACGTGGTTCGCGCTGGTGCAGCTGCCGTCCCACCAGGCCGCGATGTCCTCGGTGTGCACGACGCGCGCCGCGACGTTCGAGTCGCCGAGGGTGCCCTCGATCTCCCAGTGGCTGACGGTCATCTCCTTGTAGGAGCCGTCGTCGTAGATCGACGGCACGGTGTCGCAGCTCCCCGTCACCTTCGAGCCGGACACGCGCCCTTGGCACGAGAGGTCCGCGGTCACGTAGGCGTAGGCGCCCTGGAGGGAGCCGAACGAGAGCCCGGCGTCCTCTCCGCACGCGGCGAGGGCGGGGGAGAAGGCGAGGGCCAGCACCAGGGCGAGCTTGCGCATCGAGCACACTCCAGGGGGTATGATTCGGTCGAAAGAGGTCGAGCGTAGCACCTGGGGACCAAGCTGTATACGCGCTCCAGGCCCGATCTCGGGTCGCCCGCCCGGCCCCACGCTCGCGCTCCCCGAACCCTGGGGTCAGCGACCTCCGCGCGCTCCGCCTCCGGCCTCGAAGGCCGCGAGCGCCCGCGCCCGCGCCGTCGGGTCCGTCGGCGGGTAGGTCCAGCCGAAGCGGCCGTCGCGCCCCGTCGCGGCGAGGTAGGCGAGCGCGAGCGCCGGTGGCGCGCCCGGGCCGCGCGTCGGCGCCGGACGGGAGACCACGGTCGAGCGCGTGTAGGTGCCCCAGACGCCGTCCTGATCGACGTAGTCGGAGGCGATGGCGAAGCGCCGCTCGACGCGCGGCTCACCTCCGGCGGCGCGCAGCGTCACCTCGACGCAGCGCGCCTCGCCCGCGATGGTCGCCGCCGCGCGGCCGAGGGGATCGTCGGTCGCGAGCGCCGCCGCCGCCTCGTCGCGCTCGCCGGGCCCGGCGCCGCACATCGCCGGCTCCGCGTCGGTCGCGACCACGCCATGCGTCGCGAGGTCCCACACGACGTGCTCGGCGAGCCGGGCCGCGTGCGGGAAGCGGTTCTCGACGTTCACGTCGCGCGTCACGTGGAGGCGCGTCCCGAGCACGCCGCGGACGCTCACCGCGGCGTCGACCCCGAGCACGACGGCCGGATCGAAGGCGCGGGTGGCGACGATGACGGCCGCCGCGCCGTCGCCGCCCAGCGGCCGCGCCGTGAGCCCGGCCGCCTCGAACCCGCTCGCCGGCGCCGCGGCGACGACCTCCCAGAGCGACTCGCCGTCGGACACGGTGAGCCCGCGGCGCCGCGCGACGACCGCCACGCCGCCCCCGTCGGCCGCCGTGAGCCAGTGGGTGGCCTCCCCGTCCCAGAGGAGGACGTCCGGCGCCGGCGGGGCAGGCGGCTTGGGACTCGCGAAGACGAGCGCCGCGAGCCGCTCGGAGCGCCCGAGGGAGAAGCTCGTCCCGGGTCGCCGGACGCCCCACTCGCCGTCGCGGTAGACCCAGATCTCCCGGACGGGGGCGCCCGCGCGGGTGAACGTCACGGTCGCGGCCTCCTCGCCGCCGGACGGTGGGACCGCGACGACCTCGAGCGCCTCGCGGAGCGCGTCGAGCTCGGCGCCGCGGAGCGTCACGACGTCGTCGCCGCCGTCGTTCGTGAGGCGTCGCACCGTGGCGGCGTCGCAGCGCCCGATCTCCGGCAGATCCTCGGCGACCGCGCGGGCCCGCGCCGCGGCCGCCGTGTCGGCCGCCTGGGCCGAGGTCGTCGGCGCGACCGCCGCGCTCGGCGAGCCCTCGTCGCGCGCGCACGAGCCGCAACCCGCCGCCGACAGGGTGGCCGCGAGCGCGACGAGGAGCCGCACGCGCGGCGGGCGGTGGTGTCCAGGGGATCTGGGGTTCGGCGCTTCCAGCATGATCTCGCTCCTTCAGGCCCAGGGGGCGGTCGACGCGCGCCGAACCGCTCGGGAGGCGCGCCACCGCGGGCGGCGAGGAGAAAGATTTAAACGGCCGAGCTATTCCACGGCGGCCACGGGCCAGGATCAGCCGCGGCGGGCCTCCGCGGCCGCCTGGCAGGCCACGCAGAACGGCGTCTCGGGCCGGGCGTCGAGGCGCCGGAAGCCGATGGGCTCGCCGCACTTCGCGCAGTCGCCGTAGTCGCCGTCGTCCACGCGCCGGAGCGCGGCGCGGACCTGCAGGAGGCGGCCCTCGGCGCGGTCCCGCGTGGCCTTGACCATCTGCTGCTGCTGGATGGCGTCCACGCGCGAGACGCGGCCGATGGCGGTGTCGAGGGCGACCGGCTTGCCGTCGCCCGTCGCGCTCCGGAGCTGCCCCTCGAGCCCGGCCTCGAGCTCGCGCAGCTTGGCGGCGAGGGCGTCGTGCTCGGCGTCGGTCAGGGGCTCGGCCATCCAAGCCACTTACCCGACACCCGGCCCTTTGTCATGTGCGCGGCGTGCGCGTCCCCGGCGCCGGGGGTATGCTCCGAGCCGTCGTCATCCAGCCGAGCAGCCGAGGAGGCCCATGGGGCGCCCGAACAGTCTCGCGCGAGGCGCCATCGCCGCCGCCGTCGCGCTCCTCGCGTCGGCGCAGGCGCCCGCGCGCGCCGTCGTCGGCACCCTCGACGCGACGCCGGCCGCGACGATCCTCGTCCCCTACGTCGAGGTCGATCTCACCTCGCCGCTCGGCACGACGACCCTCGTCACCCTCGAGGCCCCGCTCGGCGCGGCCCTCGTCCACGCGACCCTCTGGACCGACCTCGGCGTCCCGGTCCTCGGCTTCGACCTCTTCCTCCCGGCCCACGGGTCGCAGACCCTCAACCTGCGCGACGTCCTCACCACCGGCGCGACCTCGAGCGCCACGCCGAACGGCGCCTACGCCGGCTGCGGCGCGGCCATCCCCCCGCTCGTCCTCGACGCGCCCGCCGTCGCCCGCCTCCGCGCGGCGCTCACCGGCCAGCCCCTCGACGCCTCCGGGGCCGCGACCTGCGCCGGCGCCGCCCACGGCGACCAGGTCGCCCGCGGCTACCTCACCGTCGACGTCGTCACGCGCTGCGCCGGCCTCGGCCCGGCCGACGCCGACTACTTCGCCGGCGGGGCGGGGCGCGTCGCGAGCGACGAGAACCTCCTCGTCGGGAGCTTCCAGATCCTCGATCCGAGCCAGAACCTCGCCCTCGGGGACCGCGCCGTCGCCCTCGAGGCGGACCCGAGCGGCGCCCGCACGCGCGAGGCCGGCCGCCCGACCTTCTACGGCGCCCTCTCCGGGTTCGCCGCGGCAGACCACCGGGAGCCGCTCCCGACGCGCTGGAGCGCCCCGTTCGTGGCCGCCGGCACGGGCCTCGTCGTGTGGCGCGACCCGAAGACGCCGCGCGCGCCGTTCCCGTGCGCGACCCCACCGGATCCGCTCCCCGCCGAGCAGATCGTGGCCTTCGACCTCGCGGGCGGCGCCGCCGACGTGACGAGCGCCCTCCCCCTCCCCCTCGTGACGCAGCGCCTCGGCGCCGGCGCCCCCGCCCTCCCCTTCCCGTGGCGCGCCGGCTGGCTCTCGCTCGCGCTCGGCCACGACCCCGCCGGCGTCACGCTCCCGGCGGGCGCGCGCGGCGCCGCGCAGGCGTACGTCCTCGTGGTCGGCTCGGGCACGGCCTGCGGCGGCGAGGGTCGCTTCCTGACCGGCTACGCCGCGACGCCGCTCGACAGCGGCACGGCGCCCGACCGGACGCTCCTCGCGCTCCCCGGAGGTGGCCGATGAGGGCCGCGCGCCTCGCCTTCCTCGCCGCGCTCGCGGCCTGCGTCGGCGCGGGCCCCGCCGGCCGCGCCGCCATCGGCCCGAACGACGCGGTCCCCGCCGCGACGCTGCTCCTGCCCTACTTCGAGGTCGACCCCGCCCCGATCGCGCAGGGGCAGCCCGCGCCGCGCGCGCGGGCGCTGCTCACCGTCCGCAACACGCGCGCCATCGCCGTGCTCACGCAGGTCACCGTCTGGACCGACGCCGGGCTCCCGGCCCTGTCGTTCCCGGTCTACCTCACGGGCTACGACGCCGAGATCATCGACCTGCGCGCGGTCCTCGTCGGCGGCGCCCTCCCTGCGAGCGCCCCGGCCGACGCCGATCCGGACGACGCGATCTCGCCGCGCGGGCCGCTCTCCGAGGACCGCGCGATCCCCTCGTGCCGCGGGGAGATGCCGCCCGCCCCCCTCGACGCCGCCGCGCGCGCGAGCCTCCGCGCCGCGCTCTCCGGGCAGCCGTCGGCGCTCTTCGGCGGGCAGTGCGGGTCGGCGGCGCACGGGGTCACGGCGGAAGCGCCCGCGGGCGACGGGCTCCTCCGCGGCTACGTGACCGTCGACGTCGTGAAGGGCTGCTCCGACGGCCCGCGCGACGGCGCCTACGCCGCGACCGTGCTCGCCACGACGAACGCGCTGACCGGCGCCTTCGAGCTCGTCGACAACGCGTACAACAGCGCCGTCGGCGAGCTCCTCGTCCACGTCGAGGCGTCGACGACCGACCCGCGCACGACCACCGCGGGCGCGCCCACCTTCTACGGGCGCCTCGTCGGCTGGTCCGGGGTCGACCGCCGCGAGCCGCTCACGCCGCGGCTCCGCGCGTGGGCGCCGCAGGGGGGGATCGTCGACGCGGCCGAGCTCATCGTGTTCCGCGAGCCGGCAGGGCCCGTCGCGCCGTTCCCGTGCGGCAGCCCGGCGGCCGGCGAGGGCCTCCGGGCCGCGCGCGCCTACGAGGAGGGCGGCCAGAGCACACCGCTCGCGGCGGGCACGGCGCCCTTCCCCCTCGTGACGCAGCGCGTCATGCTCCGTGACGCCCTCCCGGGGGCCCCGGCGTTCGCGAGCCTCGACGTGGATCTTCGCGCCCCGGTCGGCGCGACGGGCGGCCCGACGAGCGCGCCCGCGTTCCGGAACGGGGTGATGTTCGTGATCGCTGGCGCTGCCGGTCGCTTCGCGACGATGACCCCGAGCGTGGCCCTGCCGCCGGAGGCGCCATGACCGCGGCGCGCGGCCTGGCCTCACTCGCGGCGCTCGCCGTGGTCGTCGGCGCGCCTGCGGCCTCGGCCGGCGGCGGCACCTGGCGCTGTAGCGAGGTCGGCGGCAGCGCGTGCGACGGCGCCATCCCCGACGGCTGGGGCGCGCTCGAGACGTCCCTCACCCTGCCGGCGGACGCCTGCGCGGTCGGGGAGGTGGTCACGACCGTGCGGGCGGAGCTCGAGCTCGCCCACATGGAGCTCGGTGACCTCGAGGCGACGCTCGCCCACCCGGACGGGACGGCGGCGATCGCGGCGGGCGGCGGCCTGTGCAGCGGGCTCCAGCGCATGGAGGTCGCGTCGGACGCGTTCGCCGGGCGGCCCGCGGGTGGGACCTGGACCCTCACCGTGGCCGACGGCGAGCACGGCTACTTCGGTCGCCTCCTCGACTGGACGCTCGCCGTCACCTGCTCGCTCGCGCGCGGGGAGGCGTGCGCCGCCGACGCCGAGTGCGCGACCGCCGCGTGCGTCGACGGCTTCTGCTGCGAGGCGGGGGCGGTCGAGGTGTGCAACGCGGTCGACGACGACTGCGATGGCGTCACGGACGAAGGCTACGACGGGCTCGGCGCGGCGTGCGACGGCGATGACGCCGACGACTGCGCGACCGGCGTCGTCGTGTGCGCCGCGGGCGGCGCCGGCACGACCTGCGCGGAGCTGTCGGCGTCGGATCGCGACGAGGACGGCGTCCCCGACCTGTGCGACCCGACGCCCGACGGCGAGAGCGATGGGGACGGTGACGGCTGCGGGAGCTGCGGCGCGGGGGGTGGCGCCGAGGGCGCGGTCGCGCTCACGGCGCTCACGGCGCTCCTGCTCCTCCGGCGACGCCGCCGCGCCCTGACGCTCGACTAGCTAGCGCCGACCGCCGCGGCCGCGCCCGCGACCACCGCCGCCCGTGGGCGCGCCGACCTTGGCCGACCGGCCGCCGCCGTTGCCGCCGCGACCGCGACCACCGCCGCCGCCGTTGCCGCCGCGACCACCGCCGCCGCCGCCGCCGCCGCGGTTGCCCTGCTTGACGCTCCCACGCACGCCGGCGCGGAAGTCGCTCTCGACCTTCGCCGCGTGGAACGGCTGGTCGACGAGCACCGGGAGGCCCTTCCGGATGAGGCGCTCGATGTCGCGCAGGTAGTCGAGCTCGTCCTGCCCGCAGAACGAGAGCGCGACGCCGTCCTTGCCGGCGCGCGCGGTGCGGCCGATGCGGTGGACGTAGCTCTCGGGCTCGTTCGGGAGGTCGAAGTTGATGACGTGGGTGAGCCCGTCGACGTCGATGCCGCGCGCGGCGATGTCGGTCGCGACGAGCGCGCGCACGCGCCCCTCCGAGAAGGCGGCGAGCGCCCGCTGGCGGGCCCCCTGCGCCTTGTTGCCGTGGATGGCCGCGCTCGGGACCCCGATCTTCTCGAGGAAGCGCGTGACGCGGTCGGCGCCGTGCTTCGTGCGCGTGAAGACGAGCGTGCGGGAGAGCGCCGGATCGGCGAAGCAGTCCGCGAGGAGCTCGTTCTTGTCGTTCTTGTCGACGAACATGACCGCCTGGAAGATGCGCTCCACCGTCGTCGCGGCCGGGGTCACCTCCACGCGCACCGGGTCGCGCATGAGCGACCGCGAGAGCGCGGCGATGGGCGCCGGCATCGTCGCCGAGAAGAGGAGCGTCAGGCGCTCGCTCGGGATGCGCGCGACGAGCTTCTTCACGTCCTCGATGAAGCCCATGTCGAGCATGCGGTCGGCCTCGTCGAGGATGAACACCTCGATCGCGTCGAGCGCGACGTGCCCCTGCGAGATGAGGTCGAGGAGGCGCCCCGGCGTCGCGACGAGGACGTCGACGCCCGAGGACATCGCGCGCACCTGCGGGCTCTGCCCGACGCCGCCGAAGATGACCGTGTGCTTCAGGCGGAGCCCGCGGCCGTAGGTCTCGAGGCTGTCGTCGATCTGGATCGCGAGCTCGCGGGTCGGCGTGAGCACGAGCGCGCGGGCGCGCTTGGCGCGGCGCGGCCGGTGGTCGGTCGCGAGGCGCTGGAGGAGCGGCAGCGAGAAGGCCGCCGTCTTGCCGGTGCCGGTCTGCGCGATGCCGAGGAGGTCCTTGCCAGCGAGGAGCGGCGGGATCGCCTGCGCCTGGATGGGGGTCGGCGTCGAGTAGCCCGCGTGGGCCACGGCCTGCACGAGCTCGGGCATCAGGCCGAGGGCCGCGAAGGCGCTGGCGTCGACGTCCCCGGCGGGCGTGTGCGCCACGGACTGCGGGGCGCGCAGCCGGGGCGGGCTGGGTGCGCGGCGGCGCGGGAGGCGCAGGCGCGGGCGCGGCGGCGACGGGCTTCGCGCTCTTCTCGCCGTCGTCGCCGCCGCGGCGGCGGCGGGCGCCGCTCGCCGGGGGCGCGCGGGGTGCTCTCGCGCTCGGGGGTGGAGGTCTTGGGGGAGGTGGAGGTCTGGCGCAGGTCGACGACCTGGCGGAACGAACGGGATGTAGTCATGGTCTCCCTAGCGACACGCTAGGTTGGGCCCTCGCGGGCGAGCCGCGTTCGACGCGGCGGCAGCGAGGGTCGCTTCGGGGAGCCGGCGCGCGGGTGGCCAGCCAGGGGCGCGTCAATCTCTCGTGGGCTCGCGTCACGCCATCGCGGTCGAGGTTCGACCGATCCCATGGCGCGCCCGCGTCGAGCTCACGGCGCGCAGTCGTAGGGCGTTTACGGGACTTCCGACCGTAGAGTCAAGCAATAGCGGCATCCGGGCGGATCGCGGGTCAGGCGATCCGGGCGCGCCGCCGCCGCGCGAGCCACGCCGCGACCGCGGCCACGACGAGCCAGGGCGCGCCTCGGGGGCCGCCGCCCGCGCACCCGGCGCCACCCGCCGCGGTGTACGACTCGGCGGGGCCGGCGCCGCCGCTCTCGACGCTCGGCACGGGGCCGCTGTCGGCGAGCAGGCTCGCGTCGGAGCCGACGGCGTCGCTCGCGGCGTCGTCGCCGCCGGACCCGTCGCTCGCGTCGCTCTCGGCGGTGTCGTCGCCCCCCGCGGCGTCCGCGTCGCCGCCGTTGCCGGCGTCCGGGTCGGGCTGGGTCGCGACGGGGACGCAGTCGTAGCCGCCGTCGGCCTCGACCCAGGCGCAGGTGAGGCCGATGCCGCACTCGCGCGCGCGGACGCGGCTCACGTCGCACCAGAGGAGGACGCGGTCGTCGGCCGCGCACTCGCCGGCGGCGGTGATGGCGCCGCAGCTCGTGTACTGCGTGGCGATGCAGCCGTAGCCGCCCTGGAAGCGGTCGTCGGCGACGCAGATCTCCCCCTCGGGGCAGACCTGCGTGCGGAGGGTCCCCGCGTCGCACCAGACGAGCGTCTTCGAGTCGAGGCAGGTCCCGAGGGTCGTGACGTTGCCGCACTCCTCGGCGCGCGCGGCGCCCGAGGGGGCCGCGACCGAGGAGAGGAGGAGCAGGGCCGGCAGGAGGCCGGTTCGAAGAAGGCGATTCACGGCCCCATTCTAGGGATCGAAGACGAGTCGACGCAAAATCCCCTGCCCCGCCTCGTCACCGAACAC
Organism: Deltaproteobacteria bacterium; assembly: GCA_020632715.1. Classification (GTDB taxonomy): domain Bacteria; phylum Myxococcota_A; class UBA9042; order PHBI01; family PHBI01; genus JACKFA01. Next base: position 560,060 of record JACKFA010000004.1, on the reverse strand, counting down.
GCGCTGCGCTGTCCGTCGGCGTAGCCGACGAACCGTCCCCCCGCACCGCGGGGGGACACCCGCCGAAGGCGGGAGGGGGGAAGCGAGCGCAGGGGGCGCCCTGCGGCGACCGCCATGAGGGTTCCCACCTCGCCTCTCGCGCAGCGGGAGGCGAGGAAGGGATGGCGGCCGCCGCATCCAGGCGCCCCCGGAGCGAGCGCTTCTAGAAGGTCACCGTGCAGAACTGCTCGTAGTCGATGAGCTCGGTGATCTGCGGGTGCTCGCTGCACACGAGGCAGTGCGGGTCGCGCCGCACCTTGAGCTCGCGGAAGCTCATCTTGAGGGCGTCGAAGGACACGAGGCGCCCGGTGAGGTCGTCCCCCATCTCGAGGAGCACCTTGATGGTCTCGACGGCCTGCATCGTGCCGACGACGCCGCAGATGGCGCCCAGCACGCCCGCCTCGGCGCAGCTCGGGGCGAGCTCGGGCGGCGGCGGCTCCGGGTAGAGGCAGCGGTAGCACGGCCCGTCGCCGTGGTTGAAGATCGTGCACTGCCCATCGAAGTGGTAGATCGACCCGTGCACGTTCGGGATCCCGAGGAACACGCACGCGTCGTTGATGAGGTAGCGCGTCGGGAAGTTGTCCGTGCCGTCGACGACCACGTCCCAGCCCTCGAAGATGCGCATCACGTTCTCGGAGGTGAGGCGCTCCTCGTAGGTCACGATCTTCACGTCGCTGTTGAGGCGCCGCAGCGTCTCGGTCGCGCTCTGCACCTTCGGCGTGCCCGCCGCGCCCTCGCTGTGGAGGATCTGCCGCTGCAGGTTCGACGTGTCGACCTTGTCGTTGTCGATGATGCCGATGGTGCCGACGCCGCCCGCCGCGAGGTAGAGCGCGGTCGGCGAGCCGAGCCCGCCGGCGCCGACGAGCAGCACCTTCGAGTCGAGCAGCTTCTGCTGCCCGGCCTCGCCGAGCTGCGGCAGGATGATCTGCCGCGCGTAGCGCGCCTGCTGCTCCTTCGTGAGCCGCCGCGGGTGGTCGAGCTCGTAGCCCGCGCGCACCCACGCGCCCATCCCCCCGGAGACCGAGACGACGTCCTGGTAGCCGAGGCCCTGGAGCGAGAGCGCCGACAGCGCGCTGCGCGTGCCGCCCGCGCAGATGACGGCGATCGGCTTGTCGCGGTCGGGCTGGACCTGCTCGATGCGCAGCTCCACGTAGCCCCGCGGCACGGTCGTCGCGCCCTTGATGATGCCGTTCTCGAACTCCTCGGGCTCGCGCACGTCGAGGACCGTGAGATCGTCCTTCTGGCGCCCGATCATCTCCTTGAGCTCGTGGACCGAGATCTCCCGGATGCGGGATTTGACCTGAGCGAGATAGTCCGAGAACGACACCGACATATTGTTGACTCCTTTGGTCAAGAATGAGGGCGACCTTAAACACCCTCGTGAGCGGAAGCAATGATCAAGCGCGCGGCGTCGGGCGATTCCGCGCGCCCCCCGGCGCGAGGTGCCGCGGAATCCCGCCGCGCCCGCCCTCGTTTCCGCCGCCTGTCCCCTCCGCGCCCGCGCCGCGCCGCGCCGAACGCGCTTTCGGATGGCCGCCGCATCAGCTATAGCGTCCCGCGCCGCTCTCCCGATCGAGGTCACGATGCTCCGCACCGCCCGCTCCCTGGCCCTGGCCCTGCTCGCCGTCGGCGCCCACGCCGGCCTCGCCTACGCCGACGCCCCGGCCGACGCGCCGCTCGACTTCTCGGCCGAGCTGAAGGAGCTCTCCGCCATCGCCGCCTGCGACGGGCGCGGCTTCGACGAGGCGAAGTTCGACAAGGCCACGGTCGACGCGCACTGCAAGGCCCTCGCGCCGATCATCGAGCGCTACAAGACCGAGTGGCTCACGGTCGCGCGCCCGTTCTTCGCCGACCTCGTGCCCGCCGACATCCCGAAGACGGTCGTCTACCCCTTCGGCGGCGCCGACCTCATGACGGTGCTCGCGGTCTTCCCGGACGTCCACGAGCTCACGACGCTCTCGCTCGAGGCCGGCGGCGACCCGCGCCAGTTCGGCGGCATCGACAAGCAGCGCCTCGCGCGCAGCCTCGCGCTCCACCGGCAGTTCATCGACAAGCTCATCACGGTGAACCACAGCCGCACGCTCGACCTCGGGCGGCTCAAGCTCGACCCGATGCCGTCGCAGGTCGTCTTCGGCCTCGTCGGGCTCGCGACCCACGGCTACGAGCCCGTCTCGCTCAAGTACTTCCGCCTGAACGACGACGGCACCGTGCACTACCTCACCGCGGCCGACGTGGCCGCCGGCGAGAAGGCCATCGGCAAGGTGAAGTCCACGGCGCGCACGCTGCGCCTCGCCGAGCTCTTCGGCTCCTTCGAGCTCACCTTCCGGAAGGGGCCGGGCGCGCCGCTCCAGACCTACCGCCACATCTCCGCGAACCTCGACAACGAGCACCTCGCCGCCGACCCGCGCCCCATCAAGCACCTCGCCGCGAAGGGCGACGTGACCGCGATGACGAAGGCCGCGAGCTACCTCCTCTGGTGGGGTAGCTTCGAGACCGTGCGCGACTACCTCCTCGGCCACATGGTGTGGATGGTGTCCGACTCGACCGGGATCCCGCCGAACTACCTCGACCCGGCGAAGTTCGAGATCGTGACCTATGGGAAGTTCCTCGGGACCCTGCTCAAGGGCAGCAAGGAGGGCCAGGACGCCTACGTGAAGGCGTGGGCCGAGCAGCCCGCGCGCGCCCTGCCCTTCATGTTCGGCTACCCCGGCAAGGGGCAGCACGCGCACCTCGTCGTGACGAAGCGCAAGAAGTAGAGGACCGAGGCGGCGCCTCGCTCGTCGCCGCGTCAGCCCGCGATGGCGACGCCCGCGACGAGGTAGCCGACCACGCTCACCGCGGCGACCGTCAACGCGTACGGGAGCTGCGTGCGGACGTGGTCGATGTGGTCGGTGCCGGCCGCGAGCGACGCGATGATCGTCGTGTCGCTGATGGGCGAGCAGTGGTCGCCGAAGACGCCGCCGCCGAGCACCGCGCCCACCGCGAGCGGCACCGGGATCCCGAGCGCCGCCGCCATCGGCACGCCGATCGGCAGCATGATCGCGAACGTTCCCCACGAGGTGCCCGTCGCGAACGCGATCCCGCACGCGACGAGGAAGAGGAGCGCCGGCGCGAGCGCCGCCGGGAGCCCGCCCGCCGCGAGGTGCGCCACGAACTTCCCGGTGCCGAGCGCCTTCGTCACGTCGCCGATGGCGAACGCGAGCACCATCAGCACGGCGAGCGGCATGAGCCCGCCCGTGCCCTTGAAGAAGAGGTCGGTCGCCTGCTTGAGCCCGATCGTGCGCTGCATCGCGCTCATGAGCGCCGCCACGACCGTGCCCGCGACGACGGCCCAGAGGACGGCCGTCGAGCCGCTCCCGTAGGGGCTCGTCGGCGTCGCCGTGAGCGCGAGCCCGATCGGCATCATCGCCACCATCACGAGCACCGGCACGAGGAAGGTGCGCGCGCGGCGCGGCGCGCCCTCGGCCGGCGCGATCTCGCTCACCTCGGCCGCGATGACCGGCTCGGCGCCGCGCGACAGGAGCTCCCCCGTCTCGCGCACGCGCTGCTCGGCGCGCCGCATAGGCCCGAAGTCGCGCCCCATCCACGCGACGACCACGAACGCGAAGACGAGCGTCAGGAGCGGGTAGAAGTTCCAGGGCATCGAGGAGACCAGGGCGGAGACGGGGTCGTCGACGCCCTCGTTGGCGAGGAGCCCGGTCACCGTGGCGCCCCAGGCGTTGAGCGGGATGAGGATGCAGACGGGCGCGGCCGTCGCGTCGCAGAGGTACGCGAGCTTCTCGCGCGAGACGCCGAGGCGGTCGAAGAGCGGGCGGCAGACGGCACCCGTGACGAGCGAGGTGATGGAGGACTCGACGAACACGACCACGCCGATGGACCAGGCCATGACGCGCGCGCGGCGCGGCGTCGTGACGAGTCGGCGCTGCGAGATCCAGTCGACGAAGCCCGCGACCCCGCCCGAGTGCTGCGTGAAGACGATGAGCGCGCCGATCATCGCGGAGAAGAGCACCACGCGCGTGTTGCCGGCGTCCGCGAAGACGTGCACGCACGCCTCGAGGGCGGCGGCGAGGCCGGCGAGCGGGTCGCCGCCGGCGAGGATGGTGGTGCCGCAGGCGATGCCGAGGAAGAGCGAGAGGTAGACCTGGCGCGTGCCGATGGCGAGCGCGATGGCGACCACGGGCGGGAGGGTGCTGAGCCAGCCGGGCTCGAACGCGGGCGCGGCGGCTGCTGCTGCGGCGGCGGCGATCAGAACGGCACCCCGACGCCGAGGCTCCCGTGGAGCGGGAAGTTCAGGTCGCTCGTGACGTCGGGGTCGAGCACGTAGCTCGCGACGCCGGCCGAGAACGTGACGTACCAGGCGTCGGAGAGCAGGAAGCGGGCGCCGAAGGAGAAGTCGAGCCCGAACCAGATCGTCGGGGCCGACTGGTCGAAGAGGGTCTTGCAGCGCGGGTGCGAGGCGCCGAAGAACTTGCAGTCGACGTCCGTGGTCATCTGGATGTCGGAGAGCCCGAGGCCGACCTCGAGCCCGGTGCGCGCGAAGAACTTGGCGGCCTCGCTCCCGAGGGTGAGGCCGGCGCCGAGCGTGACGCGCGTCGTGACGAAGGTCTCGATGAGGTCGGCGTTGGCGTCCGGGAGGGTCGCGAGCTGGCTCGCGCGGCCGAAGAGCTGGAAGCCCGGCGACGGCTCGTAGGTGACGGTGAGCTGCCCGCCGACGCTCTGGATGTAGTCGCGCGTGCGGCGGTGGGTGAGCCAGACGCCGTGGGTGTAGCCGATGTCGAGGAACCACTCCTTCCGCGGCGGGCGGCGGAACATGCGGTCCTGGTTGGCCTCGATGGCGCAGGTGTGCCAGGCGGAGAGCACGCGGTCGAGCTCGACGACGGCGTGGTCCTCGTCGTCGAGGTCGATGCGGGCGCGGCCCGTCAGGTTCTTCACGCGGCGGTCGTAGAGGCCGATGCGGAGGATGGGCTTCTCGGGCGGGCCGTCGACGACGGCGACGACGAGCTGATCGACGGCGACGGCGTCGGCGAGGGCCTCGAGGCGCTGGACGGGCCAGCGGAGGGCGAGGAGATCGGCCTGCGAGGCGATGTCGGACTGGGCGCCGGCGATCCCCTGCTCGGCGGAGGCCGAGTAGTAGCCGCGCTCGAAGCGGCGCGTGGGGTCGAGGAGGAGGGCGTCGCGGAAGGCGATGTGGGCGGCGTTGGGCTCGCCGCGCTCGACGAGCGTGAGGCCGAGCATGAACGCGGTGTCGGAGACCTCGGGTGGGGTGACGACGTCGGCCCAGACGCTCTCGAAGACCTCGAGGGCGCTCTGGAACTGGAACTGCGCGTCGTCGGCGCGGAGGGCCTCGAAGGAGCGCATGCCGATGTCGTGGGCGCGCGCGGCGATGGGCTGCCCGCGGCGGTACTCGGAGGTGCGGGCGAGGCGCTCGCGGACCTGCGAGGAGCGCAGGACCTCGAGCTGGTCGCGGCCGACGAGGCCGTCCTCGAGGAGGCGGTGCCAGCGCGCGGCGAGCTCGCGGGCGCGGCGGACGACGGGGCGCTCGTCGAAGAGGTCGGTCGCGGCGCGGCCGTAGTAGCCGACGGGCAGGACCGCCACCTCGATGGTCTTCCAGCCGCCGCGCGGGAGGCCGTCGTCGGCGCGCGCGGCGGGGCCCGACGCCGCGGTCGCGGCGAGGGCGACGGCGACCGCCAGGGCCGCGCGGCGAGCGGCTCGAAGCGCCGTCACGGGCACTCTTTCCGCTCTTCGGGGATGAACGTGTCGATGCGCTCGAGCTCGACGTCGACGCTGTCGCCGGAGCCGTCGGTCGCGAGGACCTGGCCGCGCAGGACGGGGGCGTCGCCGCTGTCGTCGAGCTCGAGGCGCCACTGCCAGACGGCGCCGTCGCAGAACGTGGTGTTGACGACGAGGCGTCCCTGGGCGGGCTTGACGGTCTGGCCGTCGACGAAGCTGCAGCGGCACGACTCGGGGCCGCTCGCGAGGCCGTTCTCGTCGAGGAACCAGGCGACGCCGGCGACCTCGTTGCCGAAGTGGCCGATGGCGAGCTCGGGGAGGCCGGTCGGGAACGCCCAGGTGCTCGTCACCAGGGTCTGCGCGGCCCAACGCCCGGTGAAGAGGCTGCTCGCGTCGGCGCAGCTGGCGCCGGCGAGCCCTAGCGCGAGCGCGACCAGGCGCACCGCTACCCCATGACGAACCAAAACGTTCACGTGCCTCGGCAATGCGACTACCACGCTCAGGCCCCGCTTGACAACGCGGGGTGCCCGCTTGCAACGTCCATGTGCGGCACCGGCGGCGCTCGGTGGAGCCGGGGTCCGACGACGATCTTCGCGAGCCAGCGAACGACACGGCCAGGCGGAGCAGATTGATAGGCGACCACGCGGTGATCGCGGTCCTCGGCCCGAGCGGCGCCCAAGACGGGGCGCGGCAGGCGGCCCCGGCGGAGCTGCTCGGCGGCGAGCTCGCGCGACACGGCTACGGTGTGCTCGTCGCGGGCGACGGCGCCGTCGCGCGGGCGGCGGCGCAGGGGGCGCGCGCGGTCGCGGGGGGGCTCGTCCACGTCGTGACCTGGGTCGGGGCGGACGAGGTCGCGGGCGGCGGGGGCGCGGTCGAGCGCGAGGGCGACGCCCTCCGGGCGCTGGCGCGGGGGCTCGAGCTCGCGGACGCGCTCATCATCCTGCCCGGCGGCCTCCAGACGGCGAGCGTGCTGCTGCAGATGTGGCTCTGGGCGATGACGCCGAGCGCGCCGTACCGGCAGACGATCCTCGTCGGCGATGGCTGGCCCGCGATGGTGGCGAGCCTCGCCGAGCTCCTGAAGGTCGACACCAGGACGCGCGCCGCGGTGACGTTCGCGCGCGATCCGCGCGAGGCCGTCGAGGCCCTCCGCTACTACGTGAGCGCCCAGAAGCCCACGACGTAGGCGGCTGCCGCGCGGTGTGAACGGCGTTCACGAGCGCGTCGAGCGACCGGGCGGCGCTGGCCGCATCGCGCTCGGGGGTGAGCCCGGCGTGTGGGCGGAGCGCGCCAGTCCCCACGACGCGGGGAGGCAGCGTCGGCCAGGTGCGCAGGGGAGGCGTTCGCACTCCCTCCGCGCCTCCGCGTCTCTGCGCGAGGCCCGCCGCGGCCCCGCTCGCCGAGCGCGCCATCGCGCTTGAGACCCGCCGGGCGCCGTGATACATGGGACTCCATGGAATTTACCCAGCCCAGCGCCGCCGCGGAGCTCGCCCTCCAGGAGCTGCGGCGCGTCGTGCACGGCATCCGGGCCGCCTCCCACGCCGTGGAGCGCTCGTGCGGCGTGTCGGGCGCGCAGCTGTTCGTGCTCCGCGAGCTCTCGCTTATCCCGGGCGCCTCGATCCGCCGGCTCTCCGAGCAGACGCTGACCGACGCGAGCTCCGTCTCGGTCATCGTGGCGCGCCTCGTCGCGCGCGGGCTCGTGTCGCGGGCGCGCGACCCGGAGGACCGCCGCCGGAGCGCCCTGTCCCTCACGGACAAGGGGAGCCAGCTGCTCGCGCGGGCCCCCGAGCCCTATCAGGCGCGGCTCATCGCCGCCCTCCGCGAGCTCTCGCGACCCGAGCTGCACGTGCTCCGGGCCGCGCTCGCGCGCGTGTCGGACTCGCTCGCGGCGGCCGGGGACGGCGCGCCGCTGTTCTTCGAAGGCGGCGCCGGGCGAAGGGAGAGGTCGCGTGGTTCACGACGAGGGTGACGCCTCGCCCCCCGAGGCGGCCGCCGCGCGCGGTCCCGTGCCCATCGCGCCGTCCATGGAGCCCGTGCTCGCCCTCGAGCACCTCGCGTCCCGAGGGGGCGCCATCGGGCGGCGCACGGTGGCCATCACCGCGGCCGCGAGCGCCATCGGGGTCGCCGCGGCGGCGATCGCCGTCGTCCTCGTCGCGTGCCTCGCGCTCGTCACGAACCTCGCCTTTTACGGCGAGTGGTCGCTGGCGCCGGCGTCGCCGGCCGGAAACCAGCTCGGCGGCTGGGTCGTCGTGGTGCCGGTGGCCGGGGCGCTGCTCGTCGGCCTGATGGCGCGCTACGGCACGAAGGCCATCCGCGGCCACGGGATCCCGGAGGCCATGGAGCAGGTGCTCTTCAACGAGAGCCGCATCCCCGCGCGCGTCCTGTTCATGAAGCCGCTGTCGGCGGTCGTGTCCATCGGCACCGGCGGCCCCTTCGGCGCCGAGGGGCCCATCATCGCGACGGGCGGCGCGCTCGGCTCCCTCGTGGGCCAGTTCGTGAAGATCACCGCCGACGAGCGGAAGATCCTGCTCGCGTCGGGGGCGGCCGCCGGCATGTCGGCGACCTTCGGCTCGCCGGTCGCCGCCGTGCTGCTCGCGGTCGAGCTGCTCCTGTTCGAGTATCGCGCCAGCTCCCTCATCCCGGTCGCGTTCGCGGCGTCGGCGGCGGCGGCCGTGCGCATCGCCGTCGTCGGCACCGCGCCGGCCTTCTCCGTCGGGGTCCTCGCGCAGCCGGCCGCGAGCGCCATCGTCGCCTACGTCGCCGTCGGCGCGGTCATCGGCGTGCTCGCGGTCATCGTCACGAAGGCCGTCTACGCGGTCGAGGACGCGTTCGCGCGGCTGCCGATCCACTGGATGTGGTGGCCGGCGCTCGGCGCCGTCGTGGTCGGGGTCATCGGCTACTTCGCGCCCCGCACGATGGGCGTCGGCTACGACAACATCGAGGGGATGGTGTCGGGCGGCCTCACGGGCACGGCGCTCTACACCCTCTGCGCGCTGAAGCTGGTCTCGTGGCTGTTCTCCCTCGGGAGCGGGACGTCGGGCGGGACCCTCGCGCCGCTGTTCACCGTCGGCGGCGGCGCCGGCGCGGCCGTGGCGAGCCTCCTCGCCCTCGCCGCGCCCGGCGCCGGGATCGACCCCCGGCTGGGCGCGCTCGTCGGCATGGCCGCGATGTTCGCGGGCGCCTCCCGGGCGCCGCTCGCGTCCGTGGTGTTCGCGTTCGAGACGACGCGCCAGGCCGTCGGCCTGCTGCCGTTGCTCGGCGGGTGCTGCGCCGCCTACCTCATCGCCTGCGTCATGGCGAAGCACTCCATCATGACCGAGAAGATCGCGCGCCAGGGGCGCCCTGTCCCGACCGAGTACACCGCCGACTTCCTCACGCAGGTCCTGGTCCGCGACATCGGCTGCAAGCCGGTCACCACGCTCCCGGCGGAGCAGACGGTCGCCGAGGCGCGGCGCTGGCTCGCCGAGAGCGGGGCCGCGCAACACCACAACGGCTTCCCGGTGGTCGCCGGGGACGCGCTGATCGGCGTCGTGACGCGGCGGGAGCTGTTCGCCTCCAGCCGCGACCCGCTGGACCCGATCGCCCGCGTGGTGTCGCGCCCGCCCGTGGTCATCGGGCCCGAGGCGTCGGCCCGCGCGGCGGCGGATCTGATGCTGCGCGAGTCGGTGGGCCGACTGCCGGTCGTGGCGGGAGGCCGCCTCGTCGGCGTCGTGACGCGCAGCGACCTGCTCCAGGCGCACTCGCGGCGCCTCGCCTCCGAGCACCACGTCCGGCGCGTGCGGAAGATCGGGCCGCGCCGGGCGACCTGACGCTCGGCGCCCGTTGCGATGGCCCGCGGCTCCCCCGCGCGCCGCGCGGCGCCGACCCGCTACCGCTCCATCTTCTTCTTCGGCTCCTCGGCCTTCTTCTGCTCGGCGGACTTGGCGAGGACGGACTCCGGGACCTTCTTCCCGTCGCCCTTCTTCTTCTCCTTGTCCGCCTCCTCCTCCTCGGGCTTCACCTTCTTCTTCACGCCCGGCCCTGCGCGGAAGAGGATCCGCGCGAGGAAGCCGCGCCGGTGGTCGCGCAGGCGGATGAGCTTCCGCTCGGTCTCCTCGAGCATCGCGAGCACCTGCCGGATGATCTGGAGCAGCATCGCCGCCGTCGGGTCGGAGTCCTTCTGGAGCTCGAGCTTCTCCTTCATCGCGCTGACCTTGTCCTTGTCGCGCGCGAGGTCCTTCACCCACGTCTCGAGCTTGTCGAGGTCCTCCGTCTCCGAGGCCTCGCGCTCCACCGACTTCCAGTACTTCAGGAACTCCTGGTGCCCGTCGAGCTCGAGCCTGCTCGAGTGCAGCTGGTCGAGGAACCGCTCGCGATACGACTCGAGGTGTCCTGAACTGTCGGCCATCGCCCCTTCAGCTCCTCGCCGTGCTCGGCGCCGCCGGGTCCACCGCCTGGTGGCCGCCCGGCGCGCGCCGCGGGTGAGAAGATCGGAGGACGCCCCGGCGCAGCGAGGTCCCGTGAGCTCGCCGACGGCAGGTCACTCGCGCCCCGCCCGGTACCGAAGCCTGCGTTGGAGCGACCAGCCCGAATCGTTCCGGGCCCCGGTCCCTGCGCATGTGGACGGCCTACGCAAAATTCGAGGCCGGCCGGCGCGGGCGCCTGAAGGGCTGACGGTGTTCATCGGGCTGAGGTCACCCCTGCGACCTCCGTACTGCGTAGCGGTTTGCTGTGACCTGGGCCGCCGGCGCACCGGACTCTATCCGACCGAGGCGTCGACCGAACCTGCCGAAGCAGGCGTCTCCGACCCTACCAGACGTCCTCGCGCCGCGCCACGCGGAAGAGCTTCCCGGCCGCCTGGCACTCGCGCTTCGCCGCGTCCTCGAAGAGATCCATCGTGAGCGGCGACCCGAGCGCCGCCGCGCGATAGGCGGCGCGCAGGACGGCGTTCTTGATGGAGCCGCCCGAGAGCTCGAACGACTTCCCGAGGAGATCGTAGTCCACGTCCTTCCCGAGGGGCGCCGTGTCCGGCAGGAGGTGCTCCCAGATGGTCGCGCGCGTCTCCCACTCGGGGAACGGGAAGTTGATCTTGAACGAGAGCCGCCGCTCGAACGCGTTGTCGATCGAGGTCTTGAGGTTGGTCGTGAGGATCACGAGCCCATCGTAGCGCTCGATGAGCTGAAGGAGGACGTTCGTCTCCATGTTCGCGAAGCGGTCGTTGCTCCCCTTCACCTCGACGCGCTTCGCGAAGAGCGAGTCCGCCTCGTCGAAGAGCAGGATCGACTGCGTCCCGCGCGCCTCCGCGAAGATCCGCGTCAGGTTCTTCTCGGTCTCCCCGATGTACTTCGAGACCACGTTCGCGACGTTCACGCGGTAGAGCCCGAGCGCGAGCTCCGCCGCGATCACCTCGGCGGCGAGCGTCTTCCCGGTGCCCGGCTCCCCGTCGAAGAGCGCCGAGAGGCCGCGCCCCTTGTTGAACTTCTTCGCGAAGCCCCACTCGCGGAACACCGTCCCCTGCGCCGACACGGCCTCGATGATCTCGCGCACCTGCTGCTTGATGTCGTCGGGGAGGATGAGGTCCTCGAGGCGCAGGTCCGCCACGTCGCGGTCGGCGAGCTCGTTCAGCCGGTGCCGGAGCTGGCTGTAGCAGCTGTCGATGAGGTCCTTCTGCGTGACCGCGGCCGGCCCCTCCCCCATCGCCGCGCGCCCCGCGGCCGCCCCCGCCGCGAGCAGGACGGCGTTCTTCACGTAGCCGCCCGTGAACTCGAAGCGCTTCGCGATGTAGTGGAGGTCGACGTCGTCCGCGCGCGGCAGATCCGGCGGCATGTGCACCTCCCAGATCGCCTCGCGCATCGACGGCGACGGGATCTGGAAGACCACGCGGTACAGGATCCGCCGGTCGAGCGCCGGGTCGAGGAGCTGCGGCAGGTTCGTCGCGAGGATCACGACCCCCTCGAACTGCTCGAGCGCCTGCAGGAGCGCCGAGAGCTGCCCGCCGCCGCCCATGCGGTTCTGCGCCGCGAAGAGCCCCTCGCACTCGTCGAAGAAGAGCACCGCGTTCTGGAGCCGCGCCTCGCGCAGGAGGTTCTCGAGGTTCTGCTGGAAGCCGCGGTCCGCGCCCGACAGGCGCGCCGTGTCGACGAGCAGCAGGCGCCGGCCGAGCTGGTGCGCGACGGCGCGGGCGGTGAGCGTCTTCCCGCTCCCCGGGGGGCCGGAGAAGAGCATGCTGACGCCGCGACCGTAGGGGATGGCGTCCCGCAGGCCCCACGCGGCGAGCGCCTGGAGGTAGCTCTCGTGGAGCGCCACGAGCTCGACGATGCGCCGCTTGTCCTCGTGCGGGAGGATCACGCGGTCGAGCGTCTCCGTGGGCTCGACGAGGCGCGAGAACGACTGGATCGACTCGTCTTCGCCCGAGAGCCCCAGCAGCATCGTCACGAGGCGCGCCGGGAGCCGCAGCTCGAGCGTCAGGAACTCGTCGCCCTCGCCGGAGTAGCCGCGCCCGACGAGCAGCAGGTTGTGCTTGAGCAGCCGCCCCGACTGCGTGAACGCCTGCCGCGCGCGCACGCGCTCCTCGAAGGAGCCGACGAGCAGCGTCAGCGCGGCGTCGATGTCGAGCTGCGCGCGGTACGACGAGCCCTTGAGGCGCCCGTAGAGGTTGTTGAACGAGCCGTCGATGGCCGGCGCGAGCGCGAGCGCGAGCACGTCGCGCTCGAAGTCCGTGAGGTCGAACGTCTCCTGGAGCGAGAGCAGCACGGGCTTCTCGGCCGTCTTCGCGAGGCGCTTCTCGTGCTGCTTCTGCGCCGCGTCGAGCTCGGCCGCGAGCTCGTCGGGATCCACCTCGGCCTCGCCGAGCGCCGCCATGGGATCCTTCGGCACGAGCCCGGCGCGCTCGCGCTCGATGACGCGCAGCCGCCCGCGGAGCCGCAGGATGTCGAGTGCGGCGCCCAGGAACTCGAGGTCGCCGTCGTAACCCTTGATCGTCGCCATGCGCGCGCTGCTCCCGTGCCTCGGCCGCCCACCATACGCTGGAATAGAGCCGCGCGCGACCGAATGATAGGCTCTGATCCGCGCGCCCCACGGCGGCGCGTCGACGCCCCGACCCACCTCCCGGACGCGATTGGTTCCACCGTCGCCGAGGATTCGGATAGCATCACCGCCCATGCTGCTCCTGCCCCGCTCCCAGCGTCTGTGGATCTCGATCGGCTGCTTCGCCGCGGCGCTCGCGCTCACGGTCGCCATGGACTTCGGCGCCGACCGCGGCCCGTTCTTCCAGGCCGCCACCGCGAAGACCGACCGCGCCGGCACCTACGACCTCGCGAAGGGGCGCTTCCTCTCGCGCGTCATCGGGCACGTGCGCGCGCACTACGTCGATCCCGACCGCATCGCCCCCCGCGAGATGGCCGTCGCCGCGCTCGTCGCGATCCAGCGCGACGTCCCCGAGGTGATGGTCACGGTCGAGCGCGACAAGAAGTCCAAGGAGCCCGTCTCCGTCGACGTCGTCGCCGACGCCGCCAAGAAGACCTTCGCCCTCGACCGCGTCGGCGACCTCTACGAGCTCAACTGGAAGCTCCTCGAGATCTACGAGTTCCTCGAGAAGAACCTCCCCGCCCAGGCGAACCTCCAGGACGTCGAGTTCTCCTCGGTGAACGGCCTCCTCTCGACCCTCGACCCGCACTCGCTCCTGCTCCCGCCGCGGATCTACCGCGAGATGCAGCTCGGCCAGAAGGGCCGCTTCGGCGGGCTCGGCCTCTCCATCGGCGTCGACGACGGCACCCTCGCCGTCATGAGCGTCATGCCCGAGACGCCCGCGGCCGAGTCGGGCGTGCAGGCCGGCGACCTCATCCTCCAGATCGACGCCGAGTCGACCGTCAGCATGACCTTGAGCGAGGCCGCGAACCTGCTCCGCGGCGAGCCCGGCACGAAGGTCACGCTCTGGCTCCGGCGCGACGGCTGGGACCAGGCGAAGCCCGTCGAGCTCACGCGGCGCGAGATCTCCGTGTCCTCGGTCGACGACGAGCCGCTCCCCGACGGGCTCGGCTACGTCCACATCCGCAACTTCCAGGAGAACACGGGCGAAGATCTGCGCGCCGCCCTCGAGCGCCTCCAGGCCCGGAAGGGCGGCCTCACCGGGCTCGTCCTCGACCTGCGCGACAACCCCGGCGGCCTCCTCGACCAGGCCATCGCCGTGTCCGACACGTTCATCGACCACGGCACCATCGTGACGACCGTGCGCGAGGGGGCGCGCGAGCGCGAGGAGAACCACGCGACCTCCGCCAACACGCTCTCCGAGCTGCCGATCGTGGTGCTCATCAACCGCGGCAGCGCGTCGGCCTCGGAGATCGTGGCCGGCGCCCTCAAGCGCAACGACCGCGCCGTGATCCTCGGCGAGCGCAGCTTCGGGAAGGGCTCGGTGCAGGTCGTCTACAAGATCGACGAGGCCGCGCTGAAGCTGACCATCGCGCAGTACCTGACGCCCGGGGACCTCTCGATCCAGTCCGTCGGTATCATCCCGGACATCGACGTCATCCCGATCGCCGTCGGCGCGGGCGACCTCGACCTGCACCCCGCGAGCGCCGACGACAAGGGCGAGGCCGGCCTCGCGAGCCACCTCGACAACGCCCGCGCGCGCGAGGACATCCGCCCGGCCGCGCAGCTGCGCCTCCTCGAGAGCGGCGACGCCGAGGGCTCCCACCACCGGCGGCGCGGCGAGCCCTTCGTCGAGGACGCGCGCGTGAAGCTCGCGCACGAGCTCTTGCTCGCGGCGCCCGCGCCGAACCGGAAGCAGGCGCTCATCCAGGCGACGGGCTTCCTCGCGCGGCGGCAGGCGACCGAGGAGGCGCGGCTCGTGGCGGAGCTGCAGAAGGTCGGCGTCGACTGGCGCGCCGGGGAGGCCGTCGGGAAGCCGCGCGTCGACACGAAGCTCGAGATCCGCGCGGCCGCGGCCGGGAAGCCCCTCGTCGCCGGGGAGGCGGCCGAGGTCGTGGCGTCGCTCACGAACACGGGGAAGACGCCGCTCTTCCGCGTGCACGGCGTGTTCGCCTCGGCGATCGACGCGCTCGCCGGCAAGGAGATCGGGTTCGGCTACGTCGAGCCCGGGCAGACCGTCACGCGCACGCTCTCGGTGCAGCTCGCGAAGAGCCTGCCGGCCATCGGCGACCGGCCGACGCTCCACCTCTACGTCGACGACGTGCCCACGGACCTCGCGATGAGCGCGTTCGTGGCGGTCGACGACCTCCCGCGGCCGCTCTTCTCGCACTCGGTGCGCGTGGTCGACGCCCAGGGCAACGGCGACGGGCTCATCCAGCGCGGGGAGACGGTCGATCTCGTCGTGCGCGTCGCGAACACGGGCAGCGGGCGCGCCGGGCAGGTGGTCGCGAGCCTCAAGAACGAGACCGGGCACGACGTGTTCCTGACCGAGGGGCGCGAGGAGATCGGCCCCCTCGCGCCGGGCGAGGCGAAGTCGGCGACGTTCCGGCTGAAGGTGCGCGACACGCTGAAGGCGCGGAACGTGCAGCTGAAGCTCAGCATCGCCGATCAGGAGCTCAAGGTCTGGTCGCAGGACGACCTCAGCGAGCGCGTGTACCCCGACGGCTTCCCGGCGCGCGTCGCGAAGTCGGGGGTCGTGCAGGTCGGCGAGGGAGCGGTCCTCGTGCGGGCGGGCGCGCACCGCGACGCGCCGGAGCTCGGCGAGGCCGCGGCCGGCGCCGTGCTGACCCTCCGCGGGGCCGCCGGCGACTGGCTCGAGGTCGAGTGGCCGGGCCCCGACAAGGCGCCGGAGCGCGGCTGGGTGCCAGCCGACCGGGTGTCGCAGGGGGACACGGGCGCGGCGACGCCCGCGAGCGTGGCGGAGGTGCTGCAGTCGCGCCCGCCGGAGCTGCGCGTCGAGCGGCCGGAGCTCGTGACGGGCGCGAAGCACGTCCTCATCAAGGGTGTCGCGCGCTACGCGAGCGGCAGCAACGCGCGGCGGCAGCTCTACATCTTCCGCGGCGGCGACAAGGTCTTCTTCCTGTCGGAGGGGGCCGCGGGGGCGGCGCGCGACGAGCTGCCGTTCTCCTTCGACCTGCCGCTCGTGGACGGCGAGAACGCGCTCGACATCGTCGCGCGCGAGGACGACGCGCACCAGAGCTCCATCCGCTTCACGGTGTTCAAGAAGTAGCCTGGCGCCGCGGCGGCGGCGGCCTCACGAGGAGCCCACCATGACCCTCTCGCGCACCCTCGGCCTCGCGGTGGCGGCGGCCCTCACGCTCATCGTCGTGGCGTCGCCCGCGTCGCTCGCGGGCCCGCCGCCTGGCCAGGAGAAGGACCGCAGCGTCGAGGACGCGCAGGCGCAGCGGGAGTACGACAAGGCCGTGCGCCTCACGCGCTCCGGGCGGGCGCAGGAGGCCCTCGAGCACTTCGAGAAGGCGCTGCCACGGATGAACGGCGGGAGCGACATCTTCTACAACCTCGTGATGGTGTCGGAGGCGGCGAAGCGCTGGGACAAGGTGCTCCTCTACGCGCAGGGCTTCCTGGTGCTCGAGCCGGGCTCGGACGACGCCGCGGAGATCGAGCAGAAGCTCGACATCGCCGTGAAGCGGCTCACGAAGGCCAAGCGGGCGCCGGCGCCGGTGACGTTCACGGTCGACCCGCCCGAGGCGCGGGTGCTCGTCGAGAGCACGCCGATCGCGAGCGCCGAGCGCCCGACGGCGCTCTTCGTGCCCGGGAAGCACACGGCGGAGGCGACGCTCGCCGACTACACGCCGGCGACCGTGGCCTTCGAGGTCAAGGCGGGCGAGGAGCCCGCGGCGGTCGCGCTGCGCCTCGTGAAGATCATCTACGAGGGCACGCTCGCCGTGGTGACGGAGCCGGCGGCCGGGGTCGAGGTGTGGCTCGACGACAAGAAGGTCGGGGTGACGCCGCTCGCGCCGCTGAAGCTGCCGACGCTGCGCTACCTCGTGCGGCTCGAGAAGCCGGGCTTCGACCGCTGGGTGCGCTACGTGCAGCTCGAGCGCGACGAGACGACGACGGTCAAGGCGACCCTCGAGGCGCTGAAGTCGCGGTGAGCGCGCCGCGCGTCGGGTGGCACGCCGCGTCGCGCGTCGTGGCCGTGCCGGGCGGGTACTGCCACCTCATCGACGTCGGCCCGCGCGACGCCCCCGCGGTGGTGCTCATCCACGGGATCGCGGTGTCGAGCTGGGCGTGGCGGATGAACCTCGACGCGCTGGCGGCGCGCCACCGCGTGATCGCGGTGTGCCAGAAGGGGCACGGCTGGAGCGAGCGCGGCCGCGGCGGCTACGACATCGCGTCGCTCGCGGCGTTCGTGCTGGGGGCGCTCGACAAGGTCGGCGTCGCGCGGGCGACGTTCGTCGGGAACAGCCTCGGCGGGGCGGTGTCGCTGCAGGTCGCGGAGACGCGGCCGGAGCGCGTGGCGCGGCTCGTGCTCGTGAACGCGGCGGCGCTCGAGACGCAGCGCCCGTGGCCGCTCTTGCGGACGCAGGTGAAGGCGCTCGACCCGCTCTACGCGCGCTTCGTCGGGCCGACGCTCTTGCGGGCGGGGCTCGTGGCGCTCGCCTACAAGAACCTCGAGATCGACAGCCACTACATGGCGGGGTTCTGGACGCCGCTCGGGCACCCGGGATCGCTGAAGGTGCTGACGGCCGTCGCGCGGCGGCTCCCGGAGGGGTTGCACGCCGTCGACCGCGGCCTCGACGGGGTCACGCAGCCGACGCTCATCGTGTGGGGCGCGCGCGACGGGGTCCTCCCGGTGGCGGGTGGCTACGACCTCGCGAAGCGCCTGCCGCACGCGCGCCTCGTGCTCTTCGAGAAGAGCGGCCACTGCCCGCACGAGGAGGAGCCGGAGCGCTTCAACCGGCTCTTGCTGGACTGGCTCGGGAGCACGCCGCCCTAGGCCGTCGGATCGAGGACGGTGAGCCCGGCGAAGTACGTCCGGTGGAAGCCGCGGTCCCGGCTCAAGAGCCGGTCGGCGTGTTGCAGTGCGTGACTCCCGATGAGGAAGTCCGCGACGACGCGCTCGCGCTTGCCTCCGCGGGCGCGGTAGGCGGCGAACGCGACGCCCGCGAGCACGGCGGCGTCTTCGCCACTCGGCTCGTAGGCGACCCCGAGCCGCGCGAGCGCGTCCTGGGCGGCGCGAGCCTCGGGGAACGCGCTCGTGATCTCGGCGACGACCACATCGCACACGATCACCCGCCCCTCGTGGAGGCACTGGCCGAGGAGCGCGCGCGAGCTGCTGCCGAACCGTGGGTCCGCGCCGAAGACGTCGAGGAGGACGCTGGTGTCGACGGCGGTGATCATGGCGCGTCGAGGCCGTCGGCGGGGCCGCGGAGCGCCTCGATGAGCTCGTCGGTGGGCGCCGCGCGCGGGCCGAGGATCCCGTAGACCGCCAGCGTGGGGTCGCCCGCGGGGGTGGCCTTCGTGACGACCAGCGCGCCGTCGCGCTCGACGAACTCGAGCACCTGCCCCTCGCGCAGCCCGAGTCGGGTACGGAGCGATTTCGGGATGGTGACCTGGCCCTTCGCGGAGAGCGTCGCTTTCATACTTTCTAGGTATGAATTCCTACCGTCTCAGTCAAACTCCAGGGCCGATGTCGACCTCCGCCACCGCCCGCGCTCAGAACTGGATGATGCGGTCGTACTCCGACATGCCGCTGACCGCCTCGCGCCGCGGCGCGTAGAACTCGCGCCAGAGGCGCAGGTAGCCCTCCTCGACCTGCTCGGGCGTGAGCCGGAGCGGGCGAAACGTCGGGTTCGCGTCGTTGTAGCGGCGCCACTCGCGCGTGAGGAGGCGGCCCTCGGCCTCGAGCTGCGCCCACTGCGGCGTCCCCGGGTAGGGCGTCGCGATGGCGAACTCGGCCTTGCGGATCCCCGTCCGGTCGCAGAAGTCGAGGATGCGGTCGACCGTGCCCTCGTCGTCCTGATCGCCCCCGAACAAGAACGACGCGTACGGCTCGATGCCGGCGTCGTGCGCCTTCGCGACCGCCTCCTCCGCGCGCGTGAGCGCCGCCGGGTGCTCCCCCGTCCACGCCCGCATGCTGATCGGGTCGAAGCCCGTCACGAGGTAGAACATGTCGATGCCGGCGGCCTTCGCCTTGTCGAGGAGGCGCGTCGGCGTCGCGCGGATCATCGGGAAGGACGTCCCGATGTAGCTCACCGTGGCGCCGGCGCCGCGCTCCACGAGGAAGTCGAGGAGCTCCTCGAGCACGCGCCGCCCGCCGCCCGGGAGCCAGCTCGTGTCCTCGGTGAGGCTCGCGCGCTTCCCGGCGGCCTCCATCGCCTCGAGCTGCGCGACGACGTGCGCGATCGGGAACGGGCGCAGCGCCCCGCCCATGCTCCGCGGCAGGATGCAGGCGTGGCAGCCGAGCGCGCAGCCGCGCGAGAGCTGGAGCGGGTAGTCGTCCGGGTGCGAGCCCGGCGCCTCGCTCTCGAAGTAGAGCGACGTCCGCGGCGGCGGCAGCGTCGCGAGGTCCACGTTCTCGGTGCACGTGTAGCGCGGCGCGAGCCGCCCCGCCGCGAGGTCCGCGAGCAGCCGCGGCCAGCTCGCCTCGCCCTCGCCGACGACCACGCTGTCGACGTGCGGCTGCACGACGTCCGGCATGGCCGTCGGGAAGATCCCGCCCGCGACCACCGTGTGTCCCTCGGCGCGGAAGTGGTCGGCGAGCTCGAGCCCGCGCGTGGCCGCCGGCGTGAAGAACGAGAGCGCCACGAGGTCCGCGTCGGTCGGGCGCGCCGCGTCGAGCACGCGGTCGTCGCGGAACTCGAGCTCCCACCCCGCGGGCGTGATGGCCGCGATGGCCGCGATCCCGAGCGACGGCGAGCCGAGATACTCGTTCATCGGCACGTGCTGCCGGAGCTCGGGGTGGCTGTCGGCGTGGCGCTCGAAGCGCGGGTAGACGAACAGGAGCTTCTTCGTCATGGGCTCACCGCGTTGAGGAGGGCGTCGACGACGTCGTCGACGTGGTCGGTGGGGGTCGGCACGCGCGCGGCCGCCTCGGCCGCCTGCCGGAGCCGCGCGAGGGCGTGGTCGCGCTGCGCCGCCTGGCCCGGGGCCGCGTGCTCGGCGGTCGCCACGGCGACCTCGCGCAGGACGGCGAGGCGCCCGAGGCGATGGAGGCGGACGGGGTCGCGGAGGACCTTCAGCCCGTCCGCGGCCCCTCCCCAGGCGGCGCGCACCTCGACGAGCAAGGCGGCGACGTCGTCCGCGGCCGTGCCGGTGGCCGCGGGCGCGCTCGGGCGCACCATCTCGAGGGCGCCGAGGCGCGAGAGGAGCACGTCGTTCGCGCCCTCGAAGATGCGCGTGATGCGCGCGTCGCGGAGGAGCAGCGCGGCGCCGGTCTCCTCGACGTAGCCGCTGCCGCCGTGGAGCTGGAGGGCGGTGTCGCAGATGGTCCAGTCCATCTCGGAGCAGAAGACCTTGGCGGCGAGCGAGCGCCGCTCGAGCTCGGCCTCGTCGTGCTCGACGCGCCCCGTGGCGGCGACGATGGCGCGCATGGCGAGGAGCCCGCCCACCATGTCCGCGAGCTGCACGCGTACGACGGGCTGCGCCGCGAGGGGCTTACCGAACTGGCGCCGCTCGGCGACGTGGCGCGTCGCGCCCTCGAGCGCGGCCCAGGCGGTGCCGGTGCAGCCGGCGGCCATGGCCGTGCGCCCGAAGGCGAGCACCTGGCCGATGACCTTGTGGCCGCTGCCCGGGGCGCCGATGACGCGGTCGACGCCGACGTCCACGCCGTCGAGGAAGAGCGAGGTCGTGGAGGAGCCGCGGAGGCCGAGCTTCCGCTCCTCGGCGCCGACGACGACGCCGTCGTCGCGCTCGAGGACGAGCAGGTTCTGCCCGAACGCGGCGCCGCCGAGGCCCTCGGTGGCGACGGCGATGGTGTACGTGCGCGCGAGGCCGCCGTTGGTGACGTAGATCTTCTGCCCGTCGACGCGCAGCCGCCCGGTCGCCGGGTCGAGGCGCGCGCGGGTCGCGAGGCGCGAGAGGTCGCTCCCGGCGCCGGGCTCGGTGGTCGCGAAGGCGGCGAGGCGGCGGCCGCTCGCGAGGTCGGGGAGCCAGCGGTCGCGCTGGGCGTCGGTCGCGAAGGCGACGAGGCCGCGCGTGCCGAGGCCGACGTGGAGACCGACCGTGGTGGCGACGGCCCGATCGCGGTGGGCGAGCGCCTCGACGAGGGTACAGGCGCCGCCGAGGCCGAGCTCGCTCCCGCCCCAGCGCTCGGGGATGGAGACGCCGAAGACGCCGAGCTCGGCGAGCTCGCCGAGGAGGCCCTCGGGGAGGCGGTGATCGGCGTCGACGCGGGCGGGGTCGACGCGCTCGGCGAGGAAGCGGGAGAGCTCGTCGGCGAAGACCCGCGCGGGGTCGTCGTCGGCGCGCCCCGGGCGATCCCCCAGGACGTCGGCGATCATGTCGGAGCGCCGGCGCCGAGGCGGCTCGCCGCCAGGTCGACCACGCCGGCGACGGTCTCGATGCCGAGCACGTCCTCCATCTCGAGCTCGAGGCCCATGGACTCGTCGAGCATCGACAGGAGCTCCATCGACGCGACCGAGTCGAGCGCGAGGTCCTCGCGCAGGCGGGCGTCGTCGGTGACGAGGTCGGGCCTCGCGGGGCTCACCTGCAGGATGAGGCCCTTGATGGTGGTGAAGACGCTGTCACGGTCGAGCTTGTCGGTCATCGTACCGGCTCCGGGGACGTGGGTTGTCGGGGCGCCGCGTCGCCGCGGCCTGGGGGGATGAAGCGCATGCGGCGCGCGAAGGCGTCGAAGGCGTCGAGGGTGTCGGGGAGCGGGGTCAGGCCGCCGGGGACGAGGCCGGCGCCGAGGCGCGCGTCGAGCTCGGCGCCGTGGATGACGAGGTCGGCGATCTCACGCGCGAGGGCGGCGCGGTGCGGGGTGCCGGCGACGCGGGCCTCCTCGGCGTCGGCGAAGGCGACGGCGGCGGCGGCGGAGAGCGCGGGGGCGGGGGGCGGCGCGCCGTAGCGGGCGGCGAGGCGCTCGAGGAGGGCCTGCAGGCGGAGCGAGGGGCCGGCGAGCAGCACGCGGCGCGGCGGGGCGGGCACCTGCGCGAGGCGGACGAGGGCGCGGCCGACGTCGCGCGCGTCGACGGGGCTCACCCAGCCGTCGGGGTGCGGCGGCGCGAGGCCGTTGGCGACGGCGACGAGGAGGGCGGAGGTGCCGACGCGCAGGTCCCAGGGGCCGAGGCAGGCGCCGGGGCAGGCGACGACGACGTCGAGGCGGTCCTCGGCGAGGGCGAGGCGCTCCATGGCCCACTTGGCGGCGTGGTAGGCGCCGACGCCGGGGTCGGCGGGGAAGACGTCGGCCTCGGTCGAGGGGCGGCCGTCGGCGCGCTTCGCGGCGGTCGCGGTGCTCGAGACGAAGACGAGGCGGCGGACGCCGGCGGCGGCGGCGGCGTCGAGGACGGCGCGGAGCTCGCGGAGGGCGCGGGCGACGGTCTCCTCGGGGGCGCGGCCGTGGCGTGGGTAGTGGCCGGCGAGGTGGAAGACGACGTCGGTGTCGGCGAAGGCGGCGGCGAGGGTCTCGGGGGCGTCGAGGTCGGCCTCGACGAGCGGGACGCCGCGGCGGCGGAGCGGGATGACGTTGGTGCGCCGGCGGCGGCCGCAGCGGGGCGTGAGCCCCTCGGCGACGAGGGCGTCGACGAGGTTGATGCCGATGAAACCGGCGGCACCGAGCACCGTGCTGCGCAACGGAGATCTCCTGTCCGGAGCGTTGCTGTGCGGGGGCCGGCCCGGAGGCCGGGCGCGCCGTCGAATCTGGAACCATCTGCAGGAGATTGCACGCGCGCTCGCGGCGGAAAGTTACGAGCGAGCGCTCGTGTTGGGCCTCGCGGCCGCTTGTAACCGGGCTCTCGTGGTCTCCGTCAATGTTTTGTAATCGGTGCCCGGGCGGTCGCTCGGTGGGCGGGAGGGAGCGCCGAGGTGCCGGTGGCTCGACGGGCGCGCGGGCTTGGGGCACGCTCGGCGACATGCGCTCGACTTCGCTCCGGATCGCCGTCCTCGTCGCCTCGGGTCTCGCCGTCGCCGCCTGCGCAGGGGGCGTCGCCGGGCTCGCGCCGCTCCTGCTCGCGGGCCTCGCGCTCGCCTGGCCGCTCGCGGCGTCGTCCGTGGCGCGGGCCGGCGCGCGCATGCCGTGCGAGGGCACGGAGACGCGCACGTGTCATGACGGGCGCGTCGTCACGCACTGCTGCCCGCCGCAGGCGAAGTGCAACTACGCGGGGCGGCACCGCTTCTACGACTGCGGCGACGGGCGTTGTCTCGAGGACTCGAGCGATCCGGGGCGCTGCCCGGCGCCGACGGGGCAGTTCCAGGAAGCCGCGGACGCCGCCGACTGCAAGGCGAAGTACGGCGTGTGGGAGGAGGCGTGCGTGGATCACCGCGTCGCGAAGGCGTGCGTCATGCAGCCGCCGACGAACTACGACGGGCCGCCGCCGAACCCGTCGTTCCGGCGTTGCGGTGAGGACCGCTGCACGACGCACCGCTTCGTGGAGGACTGCTACCCGACGCGCGCGGAGCTCGGCGCGGCCGACTGTGAGGGTTCGTGGACGAAGGTCTGCCTCGGCGGGAAGGTCGAGGAGCGCTGCCTCCCGGGCGGGTGGCAGAAGCTGATGATGGCGATGCCTGCGACGAAGTACGCGACGTGCCCGGACGGCACCTGCGCGGTCGGCGACGCGGCGGCGTGCAAGCCTTGACCGCGGCGGCGCCTCACCAGACCTCGAACCACCACGCGAGCCAGCCGGCGTAGTCGAGGGGGACGGGCGCCTCGGCGTCGGGATCGCCCTCGGCGCACCAGCCGGTCTCGACGCGGCGCCACACGTGGCCGCGCTCGGGGCCGGCCACGACGAGGCGGCTCTCCTCGCCGCAGCCGTGGTTCCACACGAGGAACGTGCCGGGGGCGTCGTCCGCGGCGTCGACGACCTCCCCGAGCGCGATGGCGGCGGGGTGGTCGGCGTGCCTCAGCGGGAAGGGCGTGGCGGTGTTGCCGGCCGCGCGGGCGTCGTTGAGCGCGAAGCGGAAGGTGCCGTGGGAGTGGCCGGCCGAGACCTCGCGCAGGAACGTGCGGAACGGCTCGGGGAAGGTGATCCCGAGCTCGGCCTCGGCCGCCGCGAGCTCCGCCTCCGGCACGGGCGGGTCGAAGGTGGTGAACGGGTCGGCGTTGTAGCCGGCCACCTGCTGAGAGAGCCCCACGAGCCGCTCGTCCATCGCGCACCTCCCGGTCCGCCGTCACGGAGGTTCTACGCCCGTGGCGGGGCGCCGTCCATCGATCGCGCGAGCGCGACGGCGGGTCGCGCGTCGGCTGGACGGCCCTGGCGGACGCGCGCGCCCCCGCCTTGCGGGCGGCTCTGCCGCGAGGCATGATCATGCCACCTGTAACAATCCCTGTGCAGCCAACGACCAGGAGAGAGCCGTGGTCTTCCTCCTCCCGCCCCTGCTCACGCTGGCGCTGGCGGCCCCCCCGCCGCCGCCGCACGGGGCCGCGCCGCCCCCTGCCCCGCGCGAGTACCGGGACTCTCGCGGCGTCGTCGTGACCCTCCCGCTCGGGGACCGCGCCTTCGCGGACGAGGTCGTCGGCGTCGCGATCGGCGAGCCCGGGCCGAAGGACGCCCGCCTCGCCTCGCCGGCGCTGGCCCTCGGGCCGCCCGACTACGTGAACGTGACGGACGCGACGTACACGACCCTCGGCTGCGGCGGCGCCGTGACGCTCCGGTTCACCGACAACCGGGTCGTGGACGGGCCCGGCGCGGACCTCCACGTCTTCGAGATCGGCCCCGACGTCGAGCCGACCAAGGTCGCGCTCTCCGAGGACGGCGTGGCGTGGGTCGACATCGGGGCGATCAAGGGCGGGGACGCCTCGCTCGATCTGGCGGGGAAGGTGCCGGCGGGCGCTTCGTTCGCGTGGGTGCGCCTGACCGACCTCGAGACCGCCTGCTCCGGCGCGTGGCCGGGCGCGGACATCGACGCCGTCGCCGCCATCAACGCAGCGCTCGTGCTCACGCTCGGCGCCGCCGCGCTCTTCGACTACGACAAGGACGCGTTGCGGGACGACGCGCAGGCGGAGCTCGACTGGCTCGCGGCAGAGCTCGCCGCGCTCCCGCCGGGCGACGTGGAGATCGTCGGGCACACCGACCACGACGGCTCGCGCGAGTACAACCTCGACCTGTCGCGGCGGCGCGCGGAGGCCGTGCACGCCGCGCTCCGTGCGCGGCTCCCGGACACGAGGCACAGGCTCAGCGCGACAGGGGTCGGCGAGGGGTCGCCCATCGCGTCGAACGCGACGGAGGAGGGGCGCGCGCGCAACCGGCGCGTCGAGATCGTGGCGCGGCCGGGTCCGCCGGCGCCGTGAGGGGCCCGCGGGGTCGCGCGCGCGCTCGACGGCCGCGCGCGGGGCGTGGCAAGCTCGCGGCGTGCACCGCCCCCACCGCCAGGATGACGCATCATGACGCGCCGCGTCATCCACGTCGGGGAGCCGTTCGCGGGGCTGCACCGGGCGCTCGTGGGGGTGGAGATCCCCTGGGACGCGCTCGATCCGGGGGCGCTCGACCCGCAGCTGCGGGCGGCGGCGCTGGACGCGTGGGGCTATCGGGCGCAGACGGAGCTGCGCTCGGTGCAGACGATGACGCGCTTCCTGACGGAGGTGCTCGGTGCGGGGGATCCGCTCGAGGTCTACGCGGGGGCGGCGGACGCGGTGCAGGACGAGATCCGGCACGCGGCGCTGTGCGTGGGGATGGTGGAGCGGCTGGGCGGGGTGGCGCGGCTGCCGGAGCCGGTGGCGGAGCCGGTGAGCGCGGAGTTCCTGGGGCTGCCGCTGGCGCAGCGGGCGCTGGCGACGGCGGTGTCGATGCTGGCGGTGAGCGAGACGATCTCGGTGGCGCTGATCGAGGACCTGCGGGCGCGCTGCGGTCACCCGACGGTGGCGGCGGTGCTCGGGGCCACGCTCGCGGACGAGGACCATCACCGGGACTACGGCTGGGCCTACGTCGCCGCGTCGCTGGACCGCTTCGACGCGGACGGGCGCGAGTACGCGCGCTTCGTGGCGGAGCACACGCTGGCGCCGCACCGCGATGGGGCGCGGGCGCTGGTGGCGACGCTGCGCCCGGGGGCGCGGCATCGTGACGCGTGGCCGGAGCCGGAGCTCGCGGAGGTGGGGCTCCTCTCGCCGGCGCGCGAGGCGCTCGTGAAGCTCGACGTCATCGAGCGCGTGCTCGCGCCGCGGCTCGGGGCGCTGGGGATCGCGACGCCGTCGCCGTGACCGCCGCCTTGATGGGGGTGGCGCCGTCCCCTACCATCCTGCGATGCGCCCGACATCGCTCGCCTCCCGCGTGGTCCTCGCGACCACGCTCGTCGCCGTCGTCTCCACGCCCCTCATGGGCGCGCCGCCGTCGCCGCCGCCCGCCACGGAGGACGGCTCGGCGCCGTTCAGCGCGGAGGACCTGGCGGTGCAGTGTCGCCTCCACATCCTCGACGCGTGCGCGGTCCTCGTGTCGCTCGGCCCGGAGCGCGTCGAGCGTCGCGTGATCTCGGAGGCCCTCGCCGTGCTCGGCCGCGACTGCGAAGAGCGTCACGTGCCGCGCGCGTGCCTCTACGAGGGTCGGATCCTGGCCAAGGGCGAGCTGGTCCCGGCGAATCGCCAGCGCGCGGTCGATCTCTTCGAGGAGTCGTGCGCGGCGGGCTGCTGGGAGGCGTGCCTCGACGCCGGCTACGCGTGGCGGAAGGGGCTCGGCGTGCAGGCGGACCCGCGCCTCGCGAAGCGGCTCCTCGAGATGGCGTGCGCCCACGACGTGCCGATGGGGTGCCGCGAGCTCGCGGTGCTCCTGCGCGAGCAGGCCGGTGACGACGCGGACGCGGCGGCGGTGCACGGGCTCCTCGTCAAGGCCTGTGACGGCGACGACCCCGTCGCGTGCTGGGCCGTCGGCCTCGACCTCCTCGAGGGGAAGGTCGTCCCGGCTGCGCCCGAGCGCTCGGCGCCGCTCTTCGAGCGCGCGTGTGGGCGGGGTCTCGCGGCGGCCTGCCGCTCGCTCGGCTACCTCTACGAGAAGGGGCGCGGCGTGGTCGCCGACGCCAAGCGCGCGGCGGAGCTCTACGAGACCGCCTGCGACGCGGACGACGCGGGCGGCTGCCGCAACCTCGGCCTGGCGCGCGAGGCGGGGCGCGGCGTCGAGCAGTCGGTGGAGGAGGCTGCGCGCCTCTACGAGAAGGCGTGCGGGCTCCACCTCGCGGTGGCGTGCTACAACCTCGGCAAGCTCGCGCAGCGCGGCGCCCTCGGGGAGGAGCGCGTTCGCTGGGCCCAGGGCCTGTTCGACACGGCCTGCCTCGACGGCGTGAAGGCGGCCTGCGCGGAGCTGACGCCGCCCGCGGAGAAGCCGTCGCCCGCGCCCTGACGGCGTCCTTTCACGGGCTCATTCGCAGCGCCGTCGCCGGGCTCCCCGCCCCGCCGCCGTCGCCGAGCTGCCCCATCGTGTCCGTGCCCCAGCAGCGGACGGCGCCGTCCTCCTGGAGCCCGCACGCGAACCTGTCGCCCGCGTCGAGCCCCGCCACCGGCCCGTCGAAGCCGCCGATCGCCGTCGGCGCCGTCTGCGAGTAGCCGTTCGTCTGCGCGGAGCCCAGGCACTCGACCGTCCGCGCCTCGCCCCTCACCGCGCACACCATCGTCGCGTCGACCGCCACGTCCTGCGCGTCGCTCCACGTCTCGAGCTGCACCGGCGTCGCCGACGGCGCGTCGTTCTCCGCCGGGATCACCCCGACGCACGTCACGTGGCTCGTCGTCGCCGTCGTCTCCTTCACCCAGCACGTCGAGTCCGCCTCCGCCGATAGCCCCAGGAACGACCCGTAGTACGACACGATCACCGGCCGCGCCTTCGGCCCCGCCGTCTCCCCGATCTGCCCCATCGCGTTCCCGCCCCAACACTGCACCGCCGCCCGCGAGATCTGCGCCGCGTCCGTCACGTACGCGATCGTGCACGCGTGGTCCGACCCCGCCTGGACGATGAAGTCCACCCCCGTGAGCGTCGTCGCGTTCGTCTTCAGCACCTCCCGCGGCCCCTCCGGCGCCGCCCCCGCCTCGCTCGGCCCGAACCGCCCCATCTGCCCGAGCGCGTCGTCCCCCCAGCACATCGCCTGGCTGGGCTTCTGGGGCACCGCCACCAGCGCGCACGTGTGCCGCCGACCCGCCGCCACCAGCGCCGCGCTCCACTCCTGACCGCTCGCGAGCCCCGTCCGCGGCACCACCGCCGGCGCCGCGTCGAGATCCCCCGCCGTCACGCGCCCGAGCTGCCCGCGCGTGTTGTCCCCCCAGCAATGGACCTGCCCCTCGCGCACCGCGCACGTGTGCTCGTACCCCGCCGCGACCTGCGTGAAGCCCGCGAAGTCCGCGCCGCCCACGTAGCCCGGTCGCACCGTCGTCGCGCCGCCCGCCGGATCCACCCCGCACTGGCCGCGCCGGTTGTCCCCCCAGCAGACGATCCGCCCGCCCTGGACCACCGCGCACGCGTGCGTCCGGCCGACCGACAGGCTCGTCGCGCGCCACGCGACGCACACGTCCTCGTCGCAGATCCCCGTCGCGCAGTCCGCCGCGTCCCCACACGCCTCCCCCGACGCGCACGGCCCGCAGCTCCCGCCGCAGTCGACGTCCGTCTCGTCGCCGTCCTGCGCCCCGTTGTCGCACGGGTCGGGCGCGATCGTGGTGTCCGCCACGTCCCCCGGCCCCGCGGTGTCGTCCGGCCCCCCCGTGTCCTCCGGCGCCGCCGTGTCGCCCGGCCCCGCCGTGTCGCCCGGCTCCACCGTATCACCCGGCGTCGCGTCGTCGCCGACGCTGCTGTCCGCGGTGTCGTCTCCCGTGTCGTCGCCGATCTGCACGTCCTCCGCGGTGTCCGAGCCGAGCGAGTCCTCCCCCGCCGCCGTGTCACCGCCGAGGGTGTCGCTGACGCCGCCTCCCCCACCGCCGCCGACGTCGCCGCACGCGACGAAGGGCGCGGCCACGGCCGCGAGCAGGAGCATCGTGAGGGGGCGAGGGACGAGGTTCGAGCGCATGCAGCAGGTCTCCAGGTTTCGAGCGGCGCGGAAGGTAGCCGCACCAAGGCGCCACTGCACCTTTCCATTGCTTTCACTTCACACATCCCTCGCCTCTCCGCGCGTGACGCCCGCGCCGGACGCTGCTACAAGGCTCCCCGACGAACACCGGGAAGCAGCGGAGCGCGCCATGGCCGAGACCATCGACGACATCACCATCACCTACGAGGAAGGCGGCGAGACCGTCGTCGAGGAGCTCGACAAGGCCATCCTCACGAAGGGCTCGTGGACCACGATCCTCTTCAAGTACCGCGAGCGCGACCGCTCCGGCGAGATGGGCCCCGAGAAGTTCTCCATCCGCCGCTACCAGAAGCGCAACGGCGTCTTCCGGCAGCAGAGCAAGTTCAACATCTCGAGCGTCAAGCAGGCCCGCCAGCTCATCGACGCCCTGTCCACCTGGACCGAGGGCGCCTCCGACGACGGCGGCGACGACTGATCGAGGTCGCCCGGGGTCATGACGCGCTGCGTCATGGCCCCGCCCGCGCTCAACCCGCCGCGCCCTCGAGCCGCGCGATGCTCGCCTCGACCGCGCCCCGGTCTTCCGCGGCCGGCGCCACCTTGAGGTAGCCGCGCCACGCCTCGGCCGCCTCGGTCGCGGCCCCCGTGCGCTCGAGCGCGACCGCGAGGTTGTGCCACACGTCCTCGCCGAACGGGTTCGACGCGAGCGAGAGCCGGTACACCTTCACGGCCTCCGCGAACGCGCCCGCGTCGGAGAACGCGTTCCCGAGCAGGTAGAGCGCCTCCCAGTGCCCCGGTCGCACCGCGAGCACCTGCTTCAGCACGACCGCCGCCCCGCGAGCGTCCCCGAGCTCGAGCCGCACGTCCGCGAGCAGCACCTTGTAGTCGACGTCGTCCGGCACCGCCTCGACGAGCAGGTCGAGGAGCTCCTCGGCGCGCGCGCTCTCGCCGTGGTCGCGCCACGTGTCGACGAGCAGCGCCACGGCCTCGCCGTCCGCCGGGTCCTCCGCGACGACCTTCTTCAGGCGGTCCACGGCGACCTCGACGCGGCCGATCTCGAGCGCCCGCAGCGCCTGGTTGAAGAGCTGAGCCGGGTCCACCATGGCGGCACGGTATCACGCGCGCGCCGCCCGTCATGATTTCCGCCCGCCCGGGCGCCCTGCCACACCCCGCTGTGCGAGCGCGACCGCTCCCGTGGCCGCCCGGGGCCGGAGCGCCGCGTCCGAGGCCGCCGCCCGCGCGGGCGCGGATCTTGCTCCCACTGAAACGACGTCTCCGCCACATCGAGGAGGGCACCATGAGACGCACCGTCTTCTCGCTCATCCTGGCTCTCGCAGCGTTCGCCGTCGCGCTCGCGCTCCCCGCGTGCGACGGTGACTACGACGACGGCACCACCTACGACGACGGCGTCGTCGTCACCACGGAGAACGCCGCCCTCGTCACCCTCCGGCCCGCCGTGCCGACCGCGACCACGACGTTCACGCTCGTCCGCGGCGCGCACGAGTCGGCGGCCGACCTGCAGACCGCCGACTACGGGAAGCGCCTGTTGGTCGACGTGCTCGTCACGTTCAGCCAGCCGCCCGAGCCGTGGCCCGGCCCCGCGACCCTCCGCTTCGGCGTCGTCGGCCTCGATCTCGAGGGCGTCGGCCCCGACGGCCTCGTCCTGACCGTCGACGAGGCCGGTAGCTACACGTTCGTCGGCACGCTGCGCTGGCCGTGCCTCGGCGCGGGCTGCGAGAAGCAGGTCGCCTTCGTCCTCGACCGCCTCGACGACGGCACGAGCGACGTCGACGTCGCGATCACGCTCGAGTGAGCCGAGACCAGATGCGGCGCGCCGCGCTTCCTGCTATCCGTCGGGGCGAGCGTTGTTCCCGCCCCCACGGAGCCGACCCATGCCGACCCCGCCGACGTGCCGCATCGCCCTCGCCCTGACCCTCCCCGCCCTCCTACTCGCCGCGGCCGCCGGCTGCGGCGAGAAGAAGCCGGCGCCCCCCGCAGAGCCCATCGCGCCCGCGGAGCCTGCCGCGCCCGCGGAGCCAACGGAGCCCGCGGCCCCCGCCGAGCCCGCCGCCGACGCCGCCCCGGCCCCCGCCGAGCCCGCCGCTGACGCCGCCCCGGCCCCCGCCGAGCCCGCAGCGACCGCCCCCGCCAAGGCCTGGCTCGCCTGGCGCCAGCAGGAGAACCTCGAGACCGCCGCCACGGCGCTCATCGTCGACGACGGCGACGGCCCGAAGGTCGTCGCCCAGCGCGACGGCGTCGTGCTCGTCGCCTGGGAGGGCCGCGCCTGGGCCATCGCCTCGCGGCACTCGGGCGTGAAGGTCCGCCCCTGCGACGACGACGCCGAGGCCGCCTTCGAGGACCTCACCATCACCCCGGTCGTCCCGCCCGGCGACGCCGCCGTCCACGTCCTCGCCGACGTGAAGCAGCGCCCCGCCGAGGGCACGAACGCCATCCACACCGAGCGCGTCAACGTCCTCGCCCAGCTCGGCCCCTACGTGCTCGTGAACCACTTCATGAACAGCGACATCTGCCCCATCCCCGCCGGCGGCGCCACCTGGGACGTCCCGCGCGTCATCGACCTCCGCACCGGCGCCCTCACCCCGCCGATGGCCCTCTACCCGGCCGACGAGCTCGCGAAGGCCACCGCCGAGGCCCTCCCGCGCGCCGTCGCCGCCGTCCGCGAGGAGTACCCCGACGCCCCCGCGGCCGACGTCGAGAAGGCCCTCGCCCTCTTCGCCCTCGAGCTCGCCTGGGACGGCGCCGCCGCCCGCGCCCGCCTCGTCTTCGTCGGCCACTCCCCGCACTTCGAGGACCCCTCCGGCGGCGACACCGGCGCCGCCACCATCGACGCCCCAACCCTCCCCGCCGCGCTCGCGCCCTTCGCCGACGCGCCCCCCGACGCCGTCGTCGCCTTCTGGAAGGGCGGCGAGGCCGACGGCAAGGGCTTCTCCGCCCTCGCCCCGGGCGCCGTCGCGCCCGTGCGCGCCTGGCTCGAAGCCGCCCCCGCGAAGTAGCGCCGCCGAGTGCGCGACGACACCATCGCCGCCATCGCCTCCGCCGCCGGCGGCGGCGTCGGCGTCATCCGCCTCTCCGGCCCCTCGGCGCTCGCCATCGCCCGCGCCCGCTTCGCCGGCCTCCCCGCCGCCGCCGCCCCGCGCCGCCTCTACCTCGGCCGCCTCACGGACGCCGCCGGCGCCACCCTCGACGAGGGCCTGTGCGCCCTCTTCCCCGGCCCGGCGAGCTTCACCGGCGAGGACGTCGCCGAGCTCCACCTCCACGGCGGCGCCCTCTCCCTCCGCGCCTGCCTCGCCGCCTGCCTCGCCGCCGGCGCCCGCCACGCCGAGCCGGGGGAGTTCACGCGCCGCGCCTTCCTGAACGGCAAGATCGACCTCACCCGCGCCGAGGCCGTCGCCGATCTCGTCGGCGCCCGCACGGAGCGCGCCCTCGCCCAGGCCCGGGCGCACCTCGGCGGGGCGCTCGCCGCGCGCGCGAACGCCGCCCGCGACGCGCTCCTCGCCCTCCGCGCCCGCATCGAGGTCGGCATCGACTTCGTCGAGGAGGACGTCCCCCTCATCGACCCCGCCGAGCTCGCGCGCGACGCCCGCGCGGTCGGCGCCGATCTGCGCGCCCTCGCCGCCACCCACGCCCGCGGCCGCCTCCTCCGCGACGGCGCGCGCGTCGTCCTCGCCGGGCGCCCGAACGCCGGCAAGTCGAGCCTCTTCAACGCCCTCCTCGAGGCCGACCGCGCCATCGTGAGCGAGCTCCCCGGCACCACGCGCGACGTGGTCGACGCCGCCATCGACCTCGGCGGCGTCCCGGTCGTGCTCGTCGACACGGCGGGGATCCGCGCCGCCGCGGACGCCGTCGAGGCCCATGGCGTCGCGCGTTCGGAGCGCGAGGTGCGCGGCGCGGACGTCGTCGTCCACGTCATCGACCCCGCCGACCCCGACCCCGTCGCCCCGCTCGCCGCCGCCGCCGAGGGGGCCCCCGTGGTCCGCGTCGCCTCGAAGGCCGATCTCCACGCCACGCCCGCCGTCGCCGACGCCGTCGCCGTCAGCGTCGTCACCGGCGAGGGCCTCGACGCCCTGCGCGACGCCCTCCTCCGCGCCCTCGGCGGCGGCCTCGACGCCGACGGCACCGGCCTCGTCATCGCCCGCGAGCGCCAGCGCGACGCCCTCGTCCGCGCGGCCGACGCCCTCGACCTCGCCGCCTGTGGCCTCGACGACGGCGCCCCCGCCGAGCTCGTCGCGGTCGACGTGCAGGAGGCCCTCGACGCGCTCGCGGAGCTCGTCGGCCTCTCGACCGTCGAGGACGTGCTCGACGTGCTCTTCTCCGCCTTCTGCATCGGGAAGTGACCGCCGCGATCACGGCACCTCCGGGCTTCCAAACACCCCCGAGGTGGGTTAGCGAGGAGTCCACGCGCTGTCCCCACCCGGAGGCCCCATGTCGCGCCCGCACCTGATCCCCCTCGCGCTCGCCCTCGCGCTCGGCCTCGCCGCCTGCGGGAAGGACGAGCCCGCCCCCGCGCCGCCGCCCGTGGAGCCGGCGATCCAGACCGAGGGCCCCGCGGAGACCCCGCCCGGGAAGCCCGGCGAGACCGCCCAGATCGCGCCGGAGAAGCCCGCCACCCCCGAGAAGCCGGTCACCGTGGCCGTCCCGCCGCCGGTCCCGCCGGAGGCGACGCCGAAGGGCGGCGAGATCCAGGCGATCTCGCTCGCGTCGATCCCGCCGGAGGTGGGCGTCGTCGTCGGCTCGCCGGGCCTCGGGCCGCTCGTGCGCGGCTTCGCGCAGGCCGCCCGCGCGGTCGACCACGACGCCCCGCTCCCGCCGGACCCGCTCGCGGCGCTCCTCGAGGCGGCGCGCATGCGCTTCGGCCTCGCGGAGACCGCGTGGATCGACGTCGAGCGCCCCGTGCGGGTCGTCGTGCCCGACCAGAAGGCGAACCCGGGCGGCTTCCTCGTGGTGCTGCCGGTGCGCGCGCCCGAGGAGATGGTGCGGTCCGGGCTCGGCAAGCGCTTCGGCGCGGCCCCGGGGCACGCGGGGGTGCTCGCCGCGGAGGGCGGCGCGCCGCCGGTCTTCGTCGACTTCCTGCCCGATCACGTCGTGTTCTCCGGGCCCGACGGCCTCTGGGCGGCGCTGACGCCCTACGTGAAGGACACGGTGATGGCGTGGACGCCGCCGCAGACGCTCTCCGCCGAGGTGAGCGTGACGAACCTGCGCCGGATCTACACCGAGGAGCTCGCGGCGACGCGCGACCTCGCGAGCGCCGTCGCGAAGCGGGCGGCCGACCGCATGCCCATCCCGGCGCAGGCGCGCACGCTCACGTCGCTCGTCGACGCGGGCTTCGACTTCGTGCTCCAGGCCGACCGCCTCGGCGTCGCGCTCGAGCCCGGGAACGGCGTCGCGCGCGTCGCCTTCGGGGTGCGCGGGGCCGACGGCACCGATCTCGCCAAGCGCATCGCCGACCACGGCGGCCGCGAGGCCGATCTCCTCGGCGCCGTCGCGAAGACGGCCTTCCTCGGGCTCGCGTGGGACCTCCCGGTCGACGTCGACGCGGTCGACCCGGCGGTCATCGGCGCCGGGTTCTCGCAGCTCCTCGGCGAGCCGGTCTCCGACGCCGACGCCGCCGCGCTCGCCGCCCACTTCAAGGCCGGCCTCGCGCTCGCGACCGGCGACGCGGCGCTCTCGATCGGCACCGACGGCGACTTCCCGCTCGCGCTCGAGATCACGCAGGCGACGACCGACGGCGCAGCCGCGAAGGGGCACCTCCTCGAGGTGCTCGACTGGATCGGCCAGCGCGGGATCGCGCGCCTCAAGGCGAAGCTCGCCGAGGGCGGCGCGGTCCCGGAGAACCTGAAGCTCGACGGCTTCGGGGACCTCGTCGTGGCGGTGAACCAGCTCGGCGGGCCGCTCGGGCTCGGGCTCGCCCCCATCGAGGAGGTCGCGGACGGCGTCGCGGTGTCGGGTATCCGGCTCACGGTCGACTGGGACCGCATGGCGCTCGCGAAGTCGGACCCGGCGCTGGCCGACGTCGCGAAGGTGCTCGTCGGGCCGCGCCTCGAGGCGGCGGTCGCGAGCGGGAAGGAGCGGGTCGTGGCGGCGTTCGGGCCGAACGCGGCGGCGCGGGCGGCGAAGCTCGCGGCGGGCGAGACGGCGACGGGCGAGGCCGAC
Organism: Deltaproteobacteria bacterium; assembly: GCA_020632715.1. Lineage (GTDB taxonomy): Bacteria > Myxococcota_A > UBA9042 > PHBI01 > PHBI01 > JACKFA01. The sequence continues at coordinate 525,125 of JACKFA010000004.1, read as the reverse complement.
GGCGGCCAGCCGCAGCTCGCGCGGGTGGGCGCGCAGGCGTTCTTCGCGGTGACGGTGCGGATAGGCGCGCTGCTGCAGGCGTTCGCGCGCCTCCCGAGCCTGGCGCCGCGGGCGGCGGTCATCGCGAAGCTCCCGGCGGACGAGGCGTTCGCGCTCGACTCGCGGAGCGACGGGAAGACGACGACCATGACGCTGCACGTGCCGGTGGCGCTGCTCACGGCCCTCATCACCTCGGAGTGGTAGCGATGGCGGCGAACGACGAGCTCGAGAAGGTCACGGCCGAGCGCGACCACGCGGTGCGCGCGCTCGAGCACCTGCTGCCGCTGCTCCAGCACCTGCGCGTGCTCGTGGGGCACGCCTTCGAGGAGGGCTTCCGCGCGGGGCACCCCGATCCCGAGGAGCCGTGGCTCGTGGACTGGCTCCAGTCGCGCAGCAAGGCGACGCTCGAGCGGCTCATGGCGCGGCCGGGGCGCGGCGAGGACGACGGCGGCGAGGGCCTCGCGTGACCGTCGACCCGGCGCTCGCCGAGGCGGTGACGGCGTGGTCGGAGGTCGCGCGCGACCTCGCGGCGCACGGGGCGACGCGCCCGACGGGCGGGCTCATCAACGCGACCTGGGTCGTGGGGCGGCGCTGGGTGGTGCAGCGGCTGCACCCGATCTTCGGCGGCGAGCTCCACCACGACATCGCCGCGCTCACGCCGCACCTCGTGGCGGCGGGGGTGCCGGTGCCGCCGCTCGTGGCGGCGGACGACGGGCGCCTCTGGGTCGACCGCGACGACGGCGCGTGGCGCGTGCTGCGCTTCCTGCCCGGCGCGACGCTCCACCAGGTCGAGACGCTCGGGCAGGTGCGCTCGGCCGCGCGGGCGCTCGCGCGCTTCCACGGGGCGCTCGCGCCGGTGCGGCACGAGTTCGCGTTCGCGCGGCTCGGGATCCACGACACCGAGAAGCACCTCGCGAACCTGCGCGCCGCGGTCGCGGCGCACCCGGAGCACCGCCTCGCAGGCGAGGTCGCGCCGCTCGCGGAGGCGATCTTCTCGGCGTGGGCGGCCTTCCCGGCGGCGGAGGAGCCGCTGCCGGCGCGCATCGGGCACGGCGACCCGAAGCTCGCGAACTTCCTCTTCGAGGGGGACGACGTCGTCGCGATCCTCGACCTCGACACGCTCGGCTGGACGACCCTCGACGCCGAGATCGGCGACGCCCTCCGCTCATGGTGCAATGCAGCAAGCGAGGACGACACGAGCCCGGAATTCCTGGTCGATCGCTATTGTGCAGCGCGGGATAGCTACCTCGCCGCGGCGCGCGACTGGGTCACGCCGGCCGAGGCCGCGAGCTTCCCGTGGGCCGCGGCGCGCATCGCGCTCGAGCTCTCGAGCCGCTTCCTCGCGGACGCGCTGAACGAGAGCTACTTCGGCTGGGACGCGGCGCGCTTCGCGACGCGCGGCGAGCACAACCTCGTGCGCGCCCGCGGCCAGCTCGCGCTCGCGCAGGACGTGCTCGCCAAACGCGAGCTGCTCGCCTGACCCCCCGCGTCAGCGGCGGCAGAACATGAACGAGTCGCCGGTGAACGAGGGCCCGACGGGCTTCCCGGCCGGGTCGACGCGCGTGACGCGGAAGCCCGCGTCCTCGAGCCGCCGCGCGAGCGCGCGCGAGTCCCCGAAGTGCGCGTGGACCTCCATGACGATCTTCTGCACCTTCCCGAGCCACGCGTCGGCGTGCGCGATGACGTCGAACTCGGAGCCCTCGATGTCGAGCTTCAGGAGGTCGACCCGGTCGAAGCCGTGCTCGTCGAGGAGCGCCTCGAGCGCGACCTCCTTCGGGACGTGGCGGAGGTGCGACGCCTCGCGCAGCGCGGCCGGATCGGCGAGCTTCCCGACCGACGCCCCGACGAGCCCGTTCACGAGCGTCACGCGCTCGGTCACGCCGTTCTCGCGCATGAGCTCCCAGAACTCGTCGGCGAAGCCGTCCTGCGCCTCGATGGCGAGCACCTTCGCGCCGGCGACGGCCGCGCGCACGCTGAACGCGCCGACGTTCGCGCCGAGGTCGACGACCTGGTCGCCGGGGCGGATCTCGAAGCCGTCGACGTAGTTGTACACGCGCCGGCAGTAGATCTCGCGGATGAGCCCGAAGTGCTTCCCGGGGATCCGGTAGGTGTGCCCGCCGTCGCGCACCTTCACGAGCGTGGTCGCCATCCTGTCGTCGGCCGGCGCGAGGAGCCGCGTCTTCAGGATCGCGGGCGCCGCGAGCGCGATGGCGCCCGAGTAGCGGACGAGCGACGGGCCGTCGATGGCCGCCGCGACCTCGCGGTACTCGCGCGCGAAGCGCAGAACCCGCGACTGAAGCTCCTTCAACGCGCTCACGGTCCCCCCCTGTCTCGGTCCGGCGGCGCGCGGTCTACGCGGCGGCCGTCTCGGTCGCGCCCGCGTCGGCGCCGTCCTCCGCGCCCTTCTCGCCCTTCTTCGGCTTCTTCTTCGAGACGAGCGGGCTGTTCTTGTTGAACGTGATGTCGAGCACCAGCGCCACGACGCCCACGGAGATGGCGATGTCGGCGACGTTGAACGTCGGCCAGTGCGTGAAGCCGAGGTCCCAGTCGATGAAGTCGATGACGTAGCCGAAGCGCAGGCGATCGATGAAGTTCCCGGCCGCGCCGGAGAGGATCCCCGCGAACGCCGTGTACACGAGCCACCCGGTCGGCGGGAGGCGCCACACGATGGTGGCGATCACCACGAACGCGAGCAGGTTCAGCACCAGGAAGAGCAGGTGGCGCGTGCCCTCTGGGACGCCTTTCATGAAGCCGAACGCGGCGTTCGGGTTCTCGGCGTACACGAACTTCCACCAGTCGCCCATGACGTCGACGTGCTTCTCGGTGAGGAGGAACGTCTCGCCCTCCTTGACGATCTCGTCGCCCGACACGCGCTCGCCGGCCCCCGTGATGGGGTGCAGCGCCCGCGGCGCGAGCGCCGTGACGTCGTCCGCGTCGAGCTTCCGGAAGCGGTCGGGGAGCCAGTCGGCGAAGGTCCAGCTCGACACGAGCTCGTTGACCTTCTGCTGGAGCGCGATCCGCTGCTGGTCGAGCTCCTCCTTCGGCGTGTCCGCCTTGTCGACCACCATCGTGAGCCACGACGTCACGAGGCTGCGCTCGTTCTTGTCGATGCGGCGCGGCGCGTAGTCGACGTTCCCGTCGTCGCGCCAGAAGAGGTAGAACCCGCGCGCCGTCGCCGCCGGCCCCGGGCCGTAGGGCTTGTCGGTCGCGGCGTAGGTCCCGGCGGGCTCGAGGCGGTCGACGCCCATCAGGTGCTCGGCCGTCTCCTGCGCTGTCCACCCGAAGCGCGCGGAGAGCACGTCGCGGAGGGGCTTCCCGGCCTCCTCGGCCGTGACGTGCACCGGCTGCGGGTGCGTGCGCGTCGCGAGCGTCGCGTCCGCCCAGTTCTTCGACACGACGTCGGCCACGAGCCACGCCAGGAACACGGCGGCGAAGAGGAGGAGCTTCTTGGTCTTCGGCGTCACGGCGAGGTCTCCGGCGGCTCACGGCGGCCCGGCGGCGCAACCGACGGGGGCGGCGGACTATAGGTTTCGCCTTCCGGAAAGGTCAACGACCCGAACGCCCGCGCCGCGGCGCCGGTCACCGAATCTGTGGCGGAGCGCGCGGAATGCTGCTACCGAATCCCCGTGGGAACCCTCTCCCGGCTGGCTGCCCTCGCGGCGGCCGTCCTCGTCGCGAACGCCCTGCCCGCCTGCGTCACCGCGAGCTCGACCGCGGCGGTCGCCGAGGCCGACGAGGCCCTCGTCGCCGCGCGCGACGTCGGCGCCGAGGCCCGCGCCCCCTACCTCTGGTGGTCGGCCCGCGCCTACCTCGACGAGGCCCGCGCGCTCCACGGCCGCGCCGAGTACGGGAGCGCCACGCGCTTCGCCCGCCGCGCCGCGCGCTACGCCGAGGACGCCCGCGCCGCCGCGCTCGCGCTCGGGCCGCTCGCGGAACCGGCGACCGCGCCCGCCTCGCAGGCGGAGCCCAGGCCATGACGCGGCGCGTCATGAAGTGCGTCATCGGCCTCGCGCTCGCGCTCGCGGGCTGCGCGACGTCCGGCGTCGTCGCCGACCGCGGCGCGGCGCTCGAGGCGCAGCTCGCGGCCAGCGAGGCGCCCGCGATGGCCTGCGCGCCGAAGGGCCTCGCGCTCGCCCGGGCCGAGCTCGCCTTCGCGCGCGACGCCTCCGACCGCGGCGACGGGGTCGGGGCGAGCACGCACCTCGACGCGGCCGAGCGCTACGGGGCCGAGGCGCTCGCGACCTCGGCGGGGGCGACGTGCGCCGCGGCGAAGGCGCCCTCCCCGCCCGCTGCGGCCGCGACCGGCGCCCCCGACGGCGACGGCGACGGCGTCCCCGACGCGCTCGACCAGTGCCTGACGGAGCGCGAGGACATGGACGGCTGGGTCGACCAGGACGGCTGCCCCGATCCCGACAACGACGGCGACGGGATCAACGACCAGATCGACCAGTGTCCGGACGAGGCCGAGGATCTCGACGGCTGGGAAGACATCGACGGCTGCCCGGAGCCGGGCGGCGGAGGCTGAGTCGTGCTCTGGACCATGGTCATCGCGCTCGCGGTCCTCCAGGGGCTCACCGAGTTCCTGCCGGTCTCGTCGAGCGGGCACCTGCGCCTCCTCGAGGCCGTCTTCGGCGTCCACGAGCCGCAGACCCTCTTCGACATCTTCCTCCACGTCGGCTCGCTCGTGGCCGTCTTCATCGTGTACCGCGCGGTCTTCGGGCGCATGATCGTCGCCATCGGCCGCGCCCTCCGCCGCCCGGCGGGCGTCGCCGAGCAGCTCCGCGCCGACCCCGACCTCCGCCTCTTCGTCTTCGCCTGCCTCGCGACCATCCCGACGGCCGTCATCGCGCTCCTGCTCGACGACACCTTCGAGGCGATGGCCGCCCACGTCGGCGTCGTCGGCGGCGCGCTCATCGTGAACGGCTTCATCCTGCTCCTCCTCGGCTCGTTCAACGGCGGCCGCCTCGCGGCGTTCCCGGAGAAGCGGCGCCGCCCGCTCGCCGAGATCCGCCTCGCCGACGCGCTCTTCATCGGGCTCGCGCAGGGGGTCGGTGTCATCCGCGGGATCTCGCGCAGCGGCTCCACCATCACCGCCGCCATGGCGACCGGCCTCGACCGCGACGCCGCCGCCACCTTCTCCTTCGTGCTCGCCGTCCCGGCCATCCTCGGCGCCCTCGTCATGAAGCTCCGCGGCACGGCACTCGCCTCCGACGCCCTCGCCCACGCGATCGTCGGCGCCGTCGTCGCCGCCGTCGTCGGCACGGCCGCGCTCCTCCTGCTCCTCCGCCTCCTGCGCGGCGGGCGCCTCCACCACTTCGCGTGGTACTGCTTCGCGCTCGGCGTCGCCGCCATCGCGTGGGAGCTCGCGTCGTGAAGGTCGCGCTCGTGTCGTCCATCGGCGGGCACCTCGCGGAGCTCCTCGAGCTCGCGGCGGCGTTCGGCGACGACCACGAGCTCGTCTGGATCCTGAACGACCGCTCCCCGGTGCTCCCCGAGGGCGCCCGCGCCTACGTCATCAGCCACGCCGAGCGCGACTGGCGCGTCGCCTGGAACCTCGTCGAGCTCGCGGCCATCTTCTCGCGCGAGCGCCCCGACGTCGTCGTCTCCACGGGCGCCGGCCCCGCCGTCCCGGCCGCGCTCGTCGGGCGCCTCGCGGGCGTCCCCTACATCCACGTCGAGCCGTCGTCGGCCGTCCGCGACCTCACGCTCACGGGCCGCCTCGTCCGCCACCTGACCAAGCGCTTCTACGTTCAGTGGGAGTCGCTCCGCGCGAAGGCGCCGGGCGCGCGCTTCGTCGGGGGCCTCCTGTGACCGCGCCGCGCGCCGTCGTCGGCGTCGTCGGCACGAAGGGCGCCTTCGACCGCCTGACCGACGCGCTCGCCGCCTGGGGCCGCGCCCACCCGGGCGCCGCCGTCTGGGTGCAGCACGGCGAGGGGCGCCTCCCGGACGGGCTCGCCGGCGCGCCGCTCGTCCGGCGCGAGGCGCTGCTCGAGAAGCTCGCCGCGGCCGACGTCGTCGTGACCCACGCGGGCAGCGGTGCCGTCCGCGACGCGCTCGTCCTCGGCCACTGCCCGGTCGTGGTCCCGCGCCTCGCGCGCTTCGGCGAGCACGTGAACGACCACCAGCTCGAGCTCGTCGACGCCCTCGGCGACCGCGTCGAGGCCGTGCGCGAGCTCACACCTGCCGCTCTCGACGCCGCCATCGCCCGCGCCGCCGCCCGCCGCGGCCCGGCCGGGAGTGACGCCGGCGCCCACCTGAAGGACGCGCTCCGCGACGACCTCGCCGCGGTCGCCGCCGCCCCGGCGCCGCGCCGCCGAGCGCTCGTCTGGCGCGCGCTCGCCCTCGCGACGGGCTGGGTGCCGCGCCGCGCGCACCGCTGGGGCGACGACGCCTGACGCGGTCCGACAAGCAACGCTTGTGGTAACTCGCCGGCTCCACTAGAGAGGACATCCGCTCGCGCGCACCCGCCCCGCGGGGCGCGCACGAACCCCCCTCGAGCCCGCAGCGGAAGGGAATGGACCACGTCTGGACGATCGTGATGGCCGGCGGCGTCGGGAGCCGCTTCTGGCCGATGTCGCGCGCGGCGCGACCGAAGCAGCTGCTCGACCTCTTCGGGGACGGGCCGATGCTGCGCACGACCGTCGAGCGCGTGCTGCCGCTCTGCCCCTTCGAGCGGCAGGTGCCGGTCATCGGCGAGGTCCTGCGCGCGGCCGTGCACGCCATCCTCCCCGAGGTCCCGCACGACAACGTCCTCTGCGAGCCGGTCGGGCGCAACACGGCGCCGGCCATCGGCTGGGCGGCGCGGCACATCGTCGAGCGCGACCCGGACGCCATCCTCATGGTGCTCCCAGCCGATCAGCACGTCGCCGACGTGGTCGCCTACCAGGCGGTCTGCGAGCGCGCGCTGCGCGTGGCGCGCGACATGGACGCCATCGTGACGCTCGGGATCCCGCCGACGCGCCCCGAGACCGGCTACGGCTACATCCGCCGCGGCGACCCCGTCGGTGACGGCGTGTTCCGCGTCGCGAGGTTCGAGGAGAAGCCGCCGCTCGAGACCGCCGCGGCCTACCTCGCGGACGGCGGCTACGACTGGAACGCCGGCAGCTTCTTCATGCCCGCGCGGCTCTTCCTCGACGAGCTCGCGCGCTTCGAGCCGGCGCTCGCGAGCGGGCTCGCCGGTCTGACCCCCGAGAACCTCCAGGACCAGTACCCCACCCTCACGAAGATCAGCGTCGACTACGCCGTGATGGAGCGCTCCGAGCGCGTCCTCGTGGTGCCGGGCAGCTTCGGCTGGTCGGACGTCGGCAGCTGGCGCAGCCTCTGGGACTTCCGCGCGGACGGCGCCACGACCTTCGCGCGCGGCGACGTGATCGAGGTCGACGGCGGCGGCAACGTGCTGTTCGCCGCGGACGGCGGGCTCGTCGCCGCGGTCGGGGTCCGGGACCTCGTCGTCGTGCACACGCGCGACGCGACCCTGGTCTGCCCGCGCGAGGAGGCGCAGCGCGCGAAGGACGCCGTGACGGCGCTCGAGGCGGCGGGGAGGAAGGAGCACCTGTGAACGAGCACGTCTTCCGGGCCTACGACATCCGCGGCGTGGCCGACCGCGACCTCGACGACGCCTTCGTCACCGCGCTCGGGCGCGCCTTCGGCACGGTCGTGCGCGAGGCCGGCGGGCAGCGGGTCATCGTCGGGCGCGACTGCCGCCCGAGCGGCGACCGCCTGCGCGCGGCGCTCGTCACCGGGATCCGCGGCGCGGGCGTCGACGTGCTCGACATCGGGGTCGTCGCGACGCCGATCCTGTACTGGGCGGTCCACCGCTACGACGCCGACGGGGGCGTGCAGATCACGGGGTCGCACAACCCGGCGCCGGACAACGGCTTCAAGATCATGCTCGGGAAGGGCAGCTTCTTCGGGGAGGCCCTGCAGGCGCTGAAGGCGCGGATCCTCGCCGAGGACTTCGCGAGCGGCCTCGGCGCCTACGAGGAGAAGGCCGTCACGGACGCCTACGTGGCCGACTGCGCCGAGCACCTCGACTTCGGGCGCAACGCGCTGCGCGTCGCGGTCGACGGCGGGAACGGCACGGGCGGGCCCCCGGCGGTGGCGCTCCTCGAGCGGCTCGGGGTCGACGTGATCCCGCTCTACATCCCGATGGACGGCACGTTCCCGAACCACCACCCCGACCCGACGGTGCCGGAGAACCTCGCGGCGCTCGTGCGCGCGGTCGACAAGCACAAGGCGGACGTCGGGATCGCCTACGACGGGGACGCCGACCGCATCGGCGTCATCGACGACCAGGGGCGCGTGCTCTGGGGAGACAGGCTCATGATCCTGCTCGCGCGGGCGGTCCTGCGCGAGCACCCGGGCGCGGCGATCCTCGGCGAGGTGAAGTGCTCGCACACGCTCTTCGCGGACGTCGAGAAGCACGGCGGGCGCGCGCTGATGTGCCCGGTCGGGCACTCGATCATCAAGCAGCGCATGAAGGAGGAGCGCGCGCTCCTCGCGGGCGAGATGAGCGGTCACATCTTCTTCGCGGACCGCTGGTTCGGCTTCGACGACGCGATCTACGTGACGGGGCGCCTCCTCGAGATCCTCTCGAAGAGCGACAAGCCCCTGTCCGCCTTGCTCGCGGACGTGCCGGAGACCTGCGTGACGCCGGAGATCCGCGTCGACTGCCCGGACGACAGGAAGTTCGACGTGGTCGCGAAGGCGGTCGCCCACTTCGGCGCGGAGCGGCCGGTCGTCGCCATCGACGGCGCGCGCGTCGACTTCGGCGACGGCTGGGGGCTCATCCGCGCCTCGAACACGCAGCCGGCGCTGGTCCTGCGGGCGGAGGCGGAGACGGAGGACGGGCTCGCGCGGATCCGCGCGACGCTCGAGGGGTTCATCCGCGAGGCGGCGAGCGCCTGACGCGGCGGCGGGTTCGGCATTCCTTCGGAGGCGGCGATGGACATCGAGAAGGTCGCGAAGCTCGCGCGCATCGAGCTCACCGACGCCGAGAAGGAGCGCTTCTCGGCCGAGCTCGACGCGATCCTCGCGTACGTCGAGGAGCTCGCCGCGGTCGACACCGAGGGCGTGGAGCCGACCACCCACGTGCTGCCGCTCGCGCTCGCGATGCGCGCGGACGAGGTCGGCGAGAAGCTCGACCGCGCCGAGGTCCTCGCGGCGGCGCCCGCGCACGACGGCCACGCCTTCATCGTCCCGAAGGTGCTCTGATGGCGACGACCAAGGCGGACGCGGGCCCGAAGCCGGGCGTCGTGGCGGCCCTCGTCGACGCCCAGCGGCGCGGCGAGGTCACGGCGACGGCGCTCGTGGAGCGGTCGATCGCGGCGGCGCGGGCCACGCAGACGCTCAACGCCTGGACGCACCTCGCGGCGGACAAGGCGCTCGCGCGCGCGGCGGACATCGACCGGCGGCGGTCGCGCGGGGAGAAGCTCGGGCCGCTCGCGGGCGTGCCGGTGGGCGTGAAGGACCAGATCGTCACGCGCGGGATCCCGACGACCGCGGGCTCGCGGATCCTCGAGGGGTGGGTGCCGCCCTACGACGCGACGGTCATCCGTCGCCTCGAGGCCGCCGACGCCATCGTCCTCGGCAAGCTCAACCAGGACGAGCTCGCGATGGGCTCGTCGAGCGAGAGCTCGGCGGTCGGCCCGGTGCGGAACCCGTGGGACCCGGCGCGCGTCCCGGGCGGGTCGTCGGGCGGCTCGGCGGCGGCGGTGGCGGCGGGCGTCTGCCCCGTGTCGCTCGGGACGGACACGGGCGGGTCGATCCGCCAGCCGGCGAGCTTCTGCGGGCTCGTCGGGCTGAAGCCGACCTACGGGCGCGTGTCGCGGCACGGCGCGGTCGCGTTCGCGTCGAGCCTCGATCAGATAGGCCCCCTCGGGCGCACCGTGGCCGACGTGGCCGCGGTCTTCGAGGTGATCGCCGGTCATGATCCCCAGGACGCCACGTCGCTCACGGCGCCCGTGCCGGCGATGGACGACCTCGGCGAGGCGGTCGCGGGGCTCCGCGTGGGCGTCCCGGGCGAGTACTTCGCGAGCGGGCTCGACCCGTTCGTGCGCGCCGCGGTGGACGGCGCCATCGCGCTCCTCGGGGCGAACGGCGCCGAGGTCGTTCCGGTCGAGCTCCCGCACACGCGCTACGCGGTCGCGACGTACTACCTGGTCGCGACGGCCGAGGCGTCGTCGAACCTGTCGCGCCTCGACGGCGTCCGCTACGGGCACCGCACGGTGTCGTCGGTCAAGGACATCGGCGAGCTCTACGCGAGGTCGCGCGCGGAGGGCTTCGGGCCCGAGGTGAAGCGGCGGATCCTGCTCGGCACGTTCGCGCTGAGCCACGGCTACTACGACGCCTACTACAAGAAGGCGCAGCAGGTGCGGACGCTCATTCGGCGCGACTTCGAGCAGGCGTTCGAGCGCTGCGACGTGATCGTCGGGCCGACGTCGCCGGTGACGGCGTTCGGGCTCGGGGAGCGCCTCGGCGACCCGCTCCAGATGTACCTGATGGACATCTACACGATCCCGTCGAGCCTCGCGGGGAACACGAGCGTGTCGGTGCCATGCGGGTTCGACCCGGAGGGGATGCCGATCGGGCTCCAGATCATCGGTCCGCCGCTCGGCGAGGGGCGGATCCTGCGCGTCGCGGGGCAGCTCGAGCGGCTCCTGCCGGCGGACGAGCGCAAGCCGCGCGTGTACGCGGAGGGGTGCTGACATGGCGCGCGCCGACTGGGAGGCCGTCATCGGCCTCGAGATCCACGTGCAGCTCGCGACGGCGACGAAGCTCTTCTCGGCGGCGCCGGTGTCGTTCGGTGACGAGCCGAACGAGAACATCGACCCGGTCACGCTCGGGCTCCCCGGGGCGCTGCCGGTGGTGAACGCGCGCGCGGTTGAGCTCGCGGTGCGGCTCGGGCTCGCGATGGGCTGCGAGATCGACCGCGCGAGCCGCTTCGCGCGGAAGCACTACTTCTACCCGGATCTGCCGAAGGGCTATCAGATAAGCCAGTTCGAGGAGCCGATCTGCCGCGGCGGCGTCGTCGTGTGCGACGTCGACGGCGTCGAGAAGCGCTTCCGGCTCACGCGCATCCACCTCGAGGAGGACGCGGGGAAGAACGTGCACGAGGGCGGGCGGTCGCTGGTCGACCTGAACCGCGCGGGCACGGCGCTCTGCGAGGTGGTCGGGGAGCCGGAGCTGCGCTCGCCGGCGGACGCGGTCGCGTACATGAAGGAGCTCCATCAGATCGTCGTGGCGCTCGGCGTGTGCGACGGGAACATGGAGCAGGGGAACTTCCGCTGCGACGCGAACGTGAGCGTGCGGCGGCGCGGCGAGACGCGCCTCGGGACGCGCACGGAGATCAAGAACGTCAACAGCTTCCGGTTCGTGGGGCGCGCGCTCGAGTACGAGATCGACCGGCAGATCGCGCTCGTCGAGAGCGGCGGCGCGGTCGTCCAGGAGACGCGCGGCTGGGACGACGAGAAGGGGGTCACGCGCTCGCAGCGCGGGAAGGAGGACGCGCAGGACTACCGCTACTTCCCGGACCCGGACCTCATGGAGCTCACGCTCGACGAGGCGTTCGTCGAGCGCGTCCGGAGCGAGCTCCCGGAGCTGCCGCGGGCGCGCCGCGACCGCTTCGTGCGCGACTTCGGGCTCACGCCCTACGACGCGGACGTGCTCACGCAGTCGGCCGCGCGCGCGGCCTACTTCGAGGCGGTGGCGACGGCCACGGGCGACGGGAAGACGGCCGCGAACTGGGTCATCAACGAGGTGCTGGGCGCGCTGAACAAGGCGGGGCTCGACGTGGAGTCGTCGCCGGTGTCGGCCGCCGCGCTGGCCGATCTGCTCGGGCTCCTGGGCAAGGGCACGCTCTCGTCGAAGATGGCGAAGGACTGCTTCCTCGCGATGTACCAGGACGGGGTGGCGCCCGCGGCGTGGGTCGCGAAGAACGGCGGGCAGATCACCGACACGGGCGCCATCGAGGCGGTCGTGCGGGAGGTGCTCGACAAGAACCCGGAGCAGGTGCAGGAGCTCTTGTCGGGGAAGGACAAGGTGCTCGGCTTCTTCGTCGGGCAGATCATGAAGGCGACGCGGGGGAAGGCGAACCCGCAGCAGGTCAACGAGATCCTCGCGCGCGAGGTGGAGAGCCGCCGATGACGACGAACATCAGGACGATCGAGCGCGACGCCGAGGGGCGCGTGGTGATGCTCGACCAGCGCCGCCTCCCGTTCGAGGAGGTGTACGTCACGCTGAGCACGGTGCAGGAGGTCGCGGACGCGATCCGCGACATGGTGATCCGCGGGGCGCCCGCCATCGGCGTCGCGGCGGCGATGGGCCTGGCGCTCGGCGCGCGGCAGCTCCCGGCGGCGGACTTCGACGCCGGGTTCGTTGTGCACTGCAACATCATGGCGGCGTCGCGCCCGACCGCGGTCAATCTTTTCTGGGCGATAGAGCGCATGAAGGGGATTGCTGCACTGCACAAGGGCGACGCGCGGCTCGACGCGCTCGATCGCGAGGCGGCGCTCGTCTACGAGGAGGACCTCGCGACGAACCGCGCGATGGGGCGGAACGGCGCCGTGCTCGTGCCGGACGGGGCGCGCGTCTTGACGCACTGCAACACGGGGAGCCTCGCGACGGCGGGCTACGGGACGGCGCTCGGCGTCATCCGGGCGGCGGTCGAGGCGGGGAAGCGCGTGGCGGTCTTCGCGGACGAGACGCGGCCGTACCTCCAGGGGAGCCGGCTCACGGCGTGGGAGTGCGTGAAGGAGGGGATCGACGTGACGATCCTCGCGGACTCGGCGGCGGGGCACGTGATCTCGCGCGGCGGGATCGACCTCGCGATCGTGGGGGCCGATCGGATCGCGGCGAACGGGGACACGGCGAACAAGATCGGGACGTACACGGTGGCGACGCTGTGCGCGCGGCACGGGGTGCCGTTCTACGTGGCGGCGCCGACGTCGACGATCGATCTCTCGCTCGCGTCGGGGGCGGAGATCCCGATCGAGGACCGCGGGCCGGACGAGGTGACGGGCGTGTTCGGGAAGCCGATCGCGCCCGTCGGGGTGAAGGCGTTGAACCCGGCGTTCGACGTGACCCCGGCGGAGCTCATCGCGGCGATCGTGACGGAGCGGGGCGTGGCCCGGGCGCCGTACGGGGAGAGCCTCGCGGCGCTCTGCCGCTGACGGATTGGCGCGCGTTTCCGCGCGCGCGACGCAAACCCTTGACAGCCGGGAGGCTCTTCTCTAGCTTCCCCCGGCCTTCGAGCGCAGGAGTTCTCGTATGTATGCCGTGATCAAGACCGGCGGTAAGCAGTACAGGGTCGAGGAAGGGGACGTCGTCACCATCGAGAAGCTCGAGGGCGACCACGGCGCGGCCGTGACGTTCGACGAGGTGCTGGCCGTGGGTGCCGGCGCCGACCTCAAGATCGGCGCCCCCATGGTGAGCGGCGCCGCCGTCACCGGCACGATCGTGGAGCAGGGGCGGGCCCGCAAGGTGCTCGTCTTCAAGTTCCAGCGCCGCAAGAACTACAAGCGGCTGAACGGTCACCGCCAGTACTTCACCCGCGTCAAGATCGACCAGATCAGCGCCTGATCGGGCAACGCTCGCGCGCTCTGAGAGGACACGATGGCTCACAAGAAAGGTCAGGGCAGCTCCCGGAACGGCCGCGACTCGAACGCTCAGCGTCGGGGCGTGAAGATGTTCGGTGGGCAGCAGATCGAGGCCGGCAACATCATCGTTCGCCAGGTGGGCACCAGGATCCACCCGGGCCGCAACGTCGGGATGGGCAAGGACTACACCCTCTTCGCGCTCTGCGACGGGGTGGTGAAGTTCGAGCGCAAGGACCGCACGCGCAAGCGCGTCACGGTCATCCCGGCGGAAGCCTGAGACGACTGACGGGGGCGCCGCGAGGCGCCCTTGGCGTGAGAGGCACCCGTGCAACGCGTGGACGAAGCGACCAACAGCGTCGTGGCGTGTTCGCGCCGTAAGGCTCGGGGCCCTGCGGCTCCGGCGAGCCGAGTCGGCGCGCTCCGCGCGCCTTGGTCGGCACGCCTCCGCCTCCGGTCCCCTCGCCCCGATCGCTAGCGATGCAATTCGTCGACGAAGCGACCATCGAGGTCGCGGCCGGTGACGGTGGCTACGGGCTCATCAGCTTCCGTCGCGAGGCCAAGGTGCCCCTCGGCGGGCCCGACGGCGGCCAGGGCGGCGACGGCGGCGACGTCGTGCTCGAGGCGAGCGACGGCGTCGTGACGCTGCTCGACCACCGCTACAAGCGCCACTACCGCGCCGAGGTGGGCAAGCCCGGCGGCACCAGCAACAAGACCGGTCGCCGCGGCGAGGACGCCGTCGTCCCCGTGCCCGTCGGCACCATCGTGACCGACGTCGCCACGGGCGAGGTCCTCGCCGACCTGCGCGAGGCCGGCCAGCGCGTCGTCGTCGCCAAGGGCGGCCGCGGCGGGCGCGGGAACTCGAGCTTCGCGACCTCCACCCGGCAGACGCCGCGCTACTCGCAGGAGGGCCTCCCAGGCGAGGCGCGCGAGCTCGCGCTGTCGCTGAAGCTCGTCGCGGACGTGGGCCTCGTCGGCCTCCCGAACGCGGGGAAGAGCACCTTCATCCGCGCGGTCACGCGCAGCCAGGCGCGCGTCGGCGCCTACCCGTTCACGACCCTCGTCCCGAACCTCGGGGTCTACCGGCTGGGCGAGCGCGACATCGTCGTCGCCGACGTCCCCGGGCTCATCGAGGGGGCGCACGAGGGACAGGGCCTCGGCGACAAGTTCCTGAAGCACCTCGAGCGCACGCAGGTGCTCGTGCACCTCGTCTCCCTCTCCCCCGACGCCATCGACCCCGTGAAGGCCTACCAGGTCGTCCGCGGTGAGCTCTCCGAGTGGTCGCGCGAGCTCGCGCGCATGCCGGAGATCGTCGTCCTCAACAAGGTCGACCTCATCGGCGAGCGCGCGGAGCTCGACCTCTGGCGCACCGAGTTCGAGGCCATCGGCGTCACCGTGATGACCTCGAGCGGGCTCTCCGGCGAGCACGTCCACGACGTGATGCGCCGCGCGGTCGAGCTCCTCGCGCCGAAGGAAGACCCGGACGCCGGCGGCTGGTCGCCACTCTGACGCCCCCGGGCGCGCTCGCCGGATCCGCCTCACGCCGGCCCGTGGTGAGGCCGAGAGGCGCCGCCGCCAAAAAAGTCCTCACGTTTTTCCGCCCCGCTCCGAATTGACCTGTCATGAGGAGGGGGCGGCCCATGAAGCCGTCGCAGGCGTTCGCGCCGCGCGGTTTCATGGGCCGTATTTTCCCCGGCGCCCTCGCGGAGCTTCGCCGCACCGACCCGACCGGGTCCGCCCGAAGGCCGCGCGTCACCATGTGACGGCGCGACCCGAGGTGCCGTTGCAACGGCGATCGCTCCGGGCAGACCTGCCACCGTCCGGGGATCGCTCACGCGCTGCCGGTCGACCTCCGAGGCGACCGGACGGCGTCCTGCCGATCATCTCGCGCCCGCGAACCGCGAGAAAATGCGCGCGGCCTGTAAGGCAAAGGCAAGTTGACGCGTCCCTTGCTGCGGTCCACTATCCCCGAGATCTCGGGGAGCGCGGCCAGCTCGCAACGTGGCGGCGCTCCTCATGGACCAGCCCTCGAGGTCCCATGAGGCCAAGGACAGCGACGATGACCTCACCTCTCTCCGCGCGCTCCCGCTGGGTCCTCGGCGCCCTGGGCGTGGTGGGTCTCGTCCTGACGGGGGGCCCCGGCATGAGCGCCGAGCCGACGCCCGACGCCCCGCCCGCCCCGGCCGACGGGATGACCCCCTCCACCTCGCTCGACGCGCCGCCAGGCACGGGCGACGGCGAGACGACGCCGGCCCCCACGGGCGGGCCCACGGCAGGCGCCGGGGTCGGCACGGTCGGCGCGGAGCTCCACGACGCCAAGCTCCGCGAGCTCGAGGAGCAGGTCATCGGCCTGAAGGAGAAGGTCTTCCGCTCGAAGACGCGCCTCCTGCTCCTGAAGGAGCGGATCCTCAACGACGTCATCGCCGAAGCCAAGGTCGTGATCTTCCACGAGAACGACATGGGCGCGAGCTTCAAGCCGGTCCAGGTGCTCTACCACCTCGACGGCGAGAAGATCTACTTCCAGGACGACACCTCGCGGGTCCTCGACGACCAGGACTCCATCGAGATCTTCAACCAGAACCTGGTCCCCGGGAACCACGTCCTCGCGGTGGAGATGATCTACCGCGGCGACAGCGCCATCTTCCCGTACCTCAAGGACTACCTCTTCAAGCTGCGCGCGAACTACACGTTCTTCGCGACGAAGGGGAAGATCACGACGGTCCGCGCCATCGGCTACCAGCGCGGGGACATCACGTACGACCTGCGCGAGCGCCCCTCGATCCAGTTCGACGTGAAGCAGGTGAGCTACACGAACGAGGACGCCGCCGCCCCCACGGCGACCTCGCCCGCCCCGACGACCCCGGCCCCCGAGGAAGGGAAGCCCTGACGATGGTCCAAGCGCCCGCCCCGTCCGGCCGAGGCCCGTCCCGCGTGACGACCTCGGCCTCGCCTGCTTCCCGGTCGGAGGTGGCGTAGGTGCGTCGGCTCGGGCTCGCGCTCGCCACGGGCGTCCTCGTGGCCGGAGCCGCGCTCGGCGGCGCCGCGTCGGCCGAGGAGGAGCGCGGCGTCCGGCGCTTCGAGTCGCAGGTCGCGAACCTCGAGGACGCGATCGGCCGCCTCGTCCGCGAGTTCGCGAACCCGCTCGCCATCGTGCGGAAGTTCCCGCACCAGACGCGCCTCATCGACGCCCGCGTCTTCTACGACCTCGGCAACTACGAGAACGCCGCCATCGTGCTGATGGACGTCCTCGACGACCCGGCGTTCCGCGGCGACCTCGAGTACGAGTCGGCGGAGCTCCTGCTCGGGCAGGCGCTCCTGAAGATCGACAACCCGAAGGCCGCGCGCGACCAGTTCTCGGCGGTCGCCAAGGGCCGCGACGCGAAGCTCGCCGAGGAGGCGCGCTACTACCTCATCGAGATGGCGCTCTCCGACGGGGACACGGCCCGCCTGAAGGAGCTCGTCGCGCAGTTCGGCGGCACGGCCTCGAGCGACCGCACGCGCTTCGGGCTCGGCAAGGCCTATCTCCAGCTGAACGACCCCGACAAGGCCATCCTCTGGCTGAAGGTCGTGAGCCCGCAGAGCGAGTTCTTCACGCGCGCCCGCTACTACCTGGGCGCGGCGTACACCGCGAAGAAGCAGTACACCGACGCGCTCTCCATCTTCTCGGGGCTCACGGGGGGGACCGCGGACGACGCCGAGGCGCAGGCGCTCAAGGATCTCTCGTGGCTGGCCGTTGGACGTCTCCAGTCGGAGACGGGCGACCTCACGACCGCGCTCACCTCCTATCAGAACATCGGCCGCAACAGCCCCCACTACGAGGTCGCCCTCTACGAGATGGCCTGGACCTACATCAAGCTCGAGCAATACGACCGCGCGCTGCTGACGGTCGACGTGCTCCTGCTCACGGTCCAGGACGAGCAGATCAACGTCGACGCGCACGTGCTCCGCGGGCGCCTCAACGTGATGATGAACGACTACGACGAGGCGATGGACAGCTACTCGGCCATCATCGACCGCTTCGCGCCCATCCGGAACGAGCTCGTCCGCTTCACGCGCGACCCGGCCGACATCCAGCGCTACTTCCAGTGGCTCCTCGAGCGGCAGAAGGGGCAGGCGGCCCTGAAGGCGCCGCTCTCGGAGCGCACGTCGAAGTGGGTCGAGTCGACCGACGACATCGGCCGCGTCGCGTCGGTCTTCGATCGCATCAGCGGCGAGTCGAGCGACATCGCGGAGGCGACGGGGATCGGCCACGACCTCGAGAAGATCCTCTCCTCGCGGAACCGCGTCGAGCTCTTCCCGAACCTGCGTGACGGCTGGACGCGCGCGCTCGCGCTCCAGAACCGGCTCGTCCTCGTCTCGTCGCAGGTGCTCGACGCGGAGGCTGCGCTCATCGAGGGCAAGCTCCCGCGCGAGGACGCGACGGAGATCGCCGAGCTCATCGCCTACCGCCGCTCGCTCGACGAGAAGGTGAGGACCCTCCCGCAGACGTTCGAGGCGTACGACCGCCGGCAGGCCGCGATGAACCAGCGCTTCGCGGACCTCGCGCGGAAGCAGTTCATGGTGGAGCAGAACCTCGCCGAGGTGCAGCGGCAGCTGCTCGCCATCGAGCGCTACCTCGACGACAAGCAGTTCTCCGACACCTCCACGGACAAGCTCCCCGCGGCGCGCGAGGCCGGCATCCGCGCGGACATCGAGGCCGAGAAGAAGGCGCTCACCGGGCTCTTCGGCGAGCTCAAGGCGCTGAAGCGCACGATCGAGCTCGAGGCGCGGAGCGTGGGCACGGGCGACGAGGCGTCGGCCGGGGAGCGCGGTCTCCGCACGGCCCTCCTCGACGCGCACCGCCGCGAGCAGGACTTCTACTCGCGCGTGGGGCTCCGGATCGGCCGCGGGGTCGACCAGGAGCTCGCGAGCTACGCGGCCCTCCGCGGGCGCGTCGTCGCGGCCATCGCGCGCCTCGACGGCGTCATCGCCGCGATCGACGAGGAGGTCGCCTCCAAGACGGCCGAGCTCCGGACCATCGTCTCGCGCGAGCTCGGGAGCCTCGCCGGCTACCAGGGCGAGGTCGCCATCTACGACGGCGAGGGGCGCGACCTCGCGCGGGACATGGGCGAGGAGCTCTTCCGGCGCGCGCAGGGGCGCATGAACGAGGTCGTGCTCGAGGCGGACGTCGGGATCCTCGACGTCGTCTGGGAGAAGAAGCAGCAGTCGACGCGCGAGCTCACGCGCATCAACGACGAGCGCGCGAAGCGGCTGACGAGCCTCGGCGACGACATGCAGGCCCTCCGCGAGGGCGCCGCCGACGAGTCGCCGGGCGGCAGCAGCAGCGCCGCGCCAGCGTCCGCGCCGCCCGATGACGGGGGCGATGGCGGCGAGGGCGGCGACGAGGAGGAGCCATGAGCCTCCGCGGCCTGTCACGGGTCCTCGCGCTCGTCTGCGGGCTCCAGCTCGCCGCGCCGCCGCTGCTCGTGGCCCGCGCTGCGGAGCCGGCCCCCGCGGCGGCCGATCCCGGCGGGGACGACGCCGACGACGAGCCCGCGGCCGGTGAGCCCGGCGCCGCGCCAGCGGCCGGCGACCCGAAGGCGGCGCCCGCGGCGGGGGAGCCGAAGGCGGCGCCGACGTCGCCCCCGGCCGCGGCGAAGAAGTCCATGGCGACGGCCTCGCTGTCGGACTTCCCGGAGATCGGCCAGTGCCGCCGCGAGCCGCTGCGCGCCGCCGAGCCGGTCGCGAAGCCCGAGGCCGAGCTCTCTCCGGAGGAGCTGCGCCAGCGCCAGGAGCGGAAGGAGTACGACGAGACCGTCGCGCGCTTCGCCGAGGCCTCGAAGGACTATCAGGAGGAGGTCGGGAAGCTGCTCGACCGCTCCTTCAAGCTCCGCGAGACCGGCATCAACAAGCGCTTCGACAAGCAGGCGTCCGAGATCGAGCTCGAGCTGCGCCAGCGCCGCCTCGAGGCCATCCGCCGCTTCGAGGCCTTCGTCGCGAAGTACCCCGACGACCCGGTCCACACGCCCGACGCGATGTTCCGCCTCGCCGAGCTCTACTACGAGCGGAGCGCCGTCGACTACGCGGACGCGCAGGACCGCTACCAGGAGGAGCGGAGCCTCTACGAGCGCGGCAAGATCCCGAGCGAGCCGCAGCCGCCGTCCCGCGACTACGGCGACAGCGTGCGGATCTACCGCCAGCTCCTCGGGCGCTTCGGCGAGCGCTACCGCTACGCCGACGCCGTCCACTACCTCCTCGGCTACGTGCTGCAGGAGTCGGGCGACGACCTCGAGGCCCGGAAGACCTGGCTCGCCCTCGTCGAGCGCTACCCGAAGAGCGAGTACGCGCCCGAGGTCTACCTCCGCATCGGCGAGAGCCACTTCGACTACGGCGAGTTCGCCGAGGCCGCCGAGGTCTACCAGAAGGCCCTCGCCTACCCGGACTCGCGCTTCTACGACAAGGCGCTCTACAAGCTCGCCTGGACCTACTTCCAGATCTACGACTACGACCGCGCGATCCGCACCTTCAAGGAGCTCATCGCCTACTACGACAAGCAGGGCGCGGACGGCACGTCGAGCGCGCTCCGCGAGGAGGCCATCGACTACCTCGCGAAGAGCCTCGCCGAGGACGACTGGGACAACGACGGCCTCGACGACCCCAACTCGGGCGTCGGGCGCGCGCTCGCCTATCTCTCCGACGGGGCGCCCTCCGAGAACGACATCGTCGCGAAGTACGCGGAGTCGCTCTACGACCTCCACGACAAGAAGAAGTACGAGGAGGCGATCCAGGTCTACGGGGAGCTCATCCGCCGCGACCCGACGGCGCTGAAGGCGGTCGCCTACCAGCAGCAGATCATCAAGATCTACGACATCATGCGCGACATCGACGCCGCCACGAGGGAGCGTCAGAAGCTCGCCGAGATGTTCGCCCCCGGGAGCGAGTGGGCGCGCCAGAACAAGGGCCACCTGAAGCAGGTGAACGACGCCAGCGTGGCCGTCGAGTCGGCCATGCGGCGGCGCGCGCTCTTCCTCCATCAGCGCGCGCAGGAGCTCAAGACGCAGGCCAAGCTCGAGGAGCGCCCCGAGCTCCTCGCCGAGGCCGCCGACAACTACATGAAGGCCGCGCGCGCCTACGAGGACTACCTCCTCAAGTACCCGACGGAGCCGTCGTCGTACGAGATGCGCTTCTACCTCGGCGAGACGCTCTACTACTCCGACCAGTTCGCGCAGGCCGCGGCCACCTACTTCGAGGTCGCGGGCGACCTGAACCAGGCGAAGTTCCGCGAGCCGGCCGCGTGGTCGGCGGTGAAGTCCTACGAGCGCCTCCTGAAGGACGGCGTCGCGGACGGTCGCCTCCCCGACAAGGCCGATCCCAACAAGCCCTGGAGCCCCGGGGGCGGCCAGGAGGGCGACGAGAGCACGGAGGTCCGCGCGTTCACGGCCGAGCCGTACCCGCAGGAGGTGCGCGACTGGATGAAGGCCATCGACTTCTACGTGCTGCGCGACATCCAGCGCGAGGGGAGCCGGAAGCCGCAGGTCGCGTTCGCCTACCAGGCCGCCGAGATGTCGATGCGCTATCACGACAACGAGAGCGCGCGCGACCGCTTCAAGCAGGTCATCGCCTGCTTCCCGGACGACGACCTCGCCGCCGACGCGATGGCCAACATCCTCAACATCTATCGGGACGAGAACGACCTCCCGAACCTCGAGAAGTGGGCGAACATCGCGGACCGCCTCGCGCTCGGCGACCCGGAGCAGACGGAGCAGATCCGTAAGAAGATCAAGGTCTTCAAGCTCGGCGCCCAGTTCCAGCGCGCGGAGAGCCTGCTCGCCGCGGGGCAGCACCTCGAGGCGGCGCGCGAGTTCGAGCGCCTCGCGGACCAGAACCCCGACGCGAAGTTCCTCGACAAGGCCTACTACAACGCGGCGATGGCCTACAAAGAGGTCAAGTACTACGAGTCCGCCTCGCGCATCTTCGAGAAGCTCGTGACGGACCCGCGCTTCAAGGACAGCTCGTTCTACAACGACTCGCTGTTCGAGCTCGCTGAGAACTACAAGCTCTTCTTCAACTTCGAGAAGGCCGTCACGACGTACCAGACGTACTTCGCGCGGACGCAGGGCTCGAGCGAGCAGAACCGGCCCTACGCGCTCTTCACGACGGCGCGCCTCCAGGAGTACTCGGGCGACCTCGCGCAGGCGGCGCGCACCTACGAGCGCTACGCCGAGGTCTTCGAGAGCCGCCCCGACAGCGCGAACGCGCTCTTCGCGGCCGCCCAGATCTACGACGACCTCGAGCAGCGCAACGATCAGCGGCGCGTCTTGCGCGCGTTCACGAAGAAGTTCGCGAGCGCGCAGGGCATGGGGACGCGCATCCTCGAGGCGCTCCTGAAGCTCGGCGACCTCGCGATGCTCGAGCGGAAGCCGAAGGACGCCGAGGACTTCTACAAGGAGGTCCTCCGCGAGTACGAGGCGCGCGGCTTCCAGCCCGGGAGCGCGGCGGCCGCGGCGGCGGCGGAGGCGAAGTTCGACCTCGTCGAGCGGCGCTTCGACGTGTACCAGCGCATCAAGCTCACCGAGGGGATGAGCCAGAAGAAGATGTCGGTCGAGATCGCGCGCAAGCAGAAGCTCCTGACGGAGCTCGAGCTCGCGTACGGCGAGGTCCTCCCGTACAAGTCGCTCGACTGGAACATCGCGGCCTTCTACCGCCTCGGCGACATCTACCGCGACTTCGCGAAGACCCTCTACAAGGCGCCGGTGCCGCGCGGGCTCTCCGACGAGGAGCTCGACATCTACTACACGACCATCGAGGACGAGGGCCTCAAGTACGAGAACGTCGCCATCGAGCGCTTCGAGCGCACGGTGAAGGAGTCCGGGCGGCTCAAGGTCACGAACGACTGGGCGCGGCTCGCGCTCGAGGCGATCAACCAGTACAAGCCGCAGGACTACCCGCTCTACAAGGAGACCAAGAAGGCGCCGACCTTCGAGCCGGTCTACCGCGTGGACACGTCGGCCGGGGAGGCGAAGTGAGCCTCCGCCACGCCGCCCTCGCCTTCTTCCTCCTGGCGCTGCCCGCCGCGACCGCGCGCGCTGCGGAGCCGATGCCCGCGGGCCCCCCCCGCCGGCGCGGCGCCGGAGCCCGCGGGACCGCCCGCCGACGCCGAGCCGGAGCCGTCCGAGCCCGGGGTCGACACGCCCCCGCGCGCGCCGGACAGCCGGCCGCCGCGGGCCTCGTCGAGCACGCCGCCGCAGGGGCTCGACCGCGCGGGGCTCCTCGCGTGGGAGGCCGGGCGCGCGCTCGCCTCGGGCGACCTCGGCGCGGCCGAGCAGAAGGTGCAGCTCGGGCTCGAAGCGGACGCGCAGAACGCGGACGTCCACGTCCAGGCCGGGCGCATCGCGATGCGGAAGGGCGACCTCCCGAAGGCGCTCGAGGAGGCGAACAAGGCGCTCGCGAAGGACGCGAAGGACGTCGGCGCGCTCTACCTCCTCCTCCGCGCGCAGGCGCAGCAGGGGACGGTCTCGCAGAGCCTCACGCGGCTCCAGCAGCTCGCGAACACCTACCGCGACGACCTCGGCGTGCAGCTCGCCTACGGCGAGGCGCAGCTCCTCCTCGGGCAGTACACGCAGGCGCGCGCGGCGGTGACGCGCGTGTTGACGCTCGCCGAGACGAGCGTGCCGGCGATGAAGCTGCTCGCGCGCGTGTACATGGGGCTGAAGCGCCCGATCACCGCGGAGTACGTGCTGCAGCGCGCCATCGAGATCGAGCGCGACCCCGAGGCGCTGACGCTCCTCGCCGGGATCCGCATGGGCGAAGGCAAGCTCGTGCAGGCGCGCGTCCTGCTCGAGGAGGCCATCCAGACGGAGCCCGGCTACCTCGAGGCCCTGAACAGCCTCGGCGTCGTCTACGCGCAGGTGCGCAACTTCGAGGCCTCGCAGGAGGTCCTCATGCGCGCGGTCGCCGCCGCGCCGAGCTTCGCGCAGGCCTGGCTCGATCTCGGCAGCGCCCAGCGAGGGCTCGGGCAGTTCGAGGCGGCGGAGAAGTCCTGGCAGAAGACGCTCTCGCTCGACGCGAAGCTCGCAGAGGCCTGGTTCAACCTCGGGGTGCTCTACCTCGAGAACCCGCTCCCCGGGAAGGACCGCCTGCGGCAGCTCACGGACGCCATCAACGCGTTCCAGGGCTACAAGCGCGGCCGCGCGGGCGCCGAGCAGGACCCGAACGCCGAGAAGTACATCGGCGAGGCGCAGCTCCTCTACAAGCAGGAGGAGGAAAAGCGCAAGCAGGACCTTAAGACTCCGCCACCAGCTGGCGATGAGACAACGGAGCCGGACGCGGGGTGATCCCCGGGTCGACGCGCGCTCGGGCGCGCGGTTACAGCGACCGACCCCGCGGTCGGTCCCGGAGGCACGATGAGAGCCATTCACTCGATGACGGTCACGCTGGCGGCGCTCGCGTCGCTCTGCGGGTCGCTCCTCGAGGGGGGCGCCGCGCTGGCGGCGGACCCGGGGAGGAAGGGCCCGCCCAAGGTGATCGAGCTCGAGGAGATGGTCATCGAGGGCAAGGTCGCGAAACCGCAGGTCTTCTACGTGCTCGGCCGCAGCCGCATCCACTACGAGGGGATCAAGCTCGAGCGGAGCTTCGTGCAGCGGATCGTGACGTCCGCGAAGAAGAACCCGTTCTGAGCCACGACACGATGCCGAACCCCGCTCACCCGGTCCCGTTGCGCGTTCGCGAGAGCCCCGCGATCAGCGCGATCCGCCGCCATGAAGGTGGCGCGGAGCAAGTCCTCATTCGCACCTGCGAAGGGACGCACGCTCTGCTTGACCGTTGTCGCAATGACGGGTAAGCGTTTCAGCCGCTGGGCGCGCGATCTCCCCGATGGAATCGGCCCCGTGGGTAAGACAGACGATCACGATTCGAGCGAGCTACCAACAATCTGTACCCAGTAGGGATTACAGCCGACGAGGAGAAGAGTCCATGGAGGGGATTGCTAAGGCGATGAGCGACGGCGGCGTCTGGATGTACTTCATCCTGGCGACGTCCATCCTGGCTGTGGGCATCATCATCGAGCGCTTCATCTTCCTGTTCTTCAAGTACAACATCAACGCGAACGCCTTCATGGCGCAGATCCAGAAGTTCGTGGTGGCCAACAGCTTCGACAAGGCCATCAAGCTCTGCAACGCGGCTCCGTCCGCGGCTCTGGCGCGCGTCATCAAGGCGGGTCTCACCCGCGTCAACAAGGGGCCGGAGGAGATCCAGAACGCCGTCGAGGAGGCCACGCTCGAGGTCATCCCGCACATCCAGAAGCGGACCTCGGCCCTCCAGGCGCTCGCGAACATCTCGACGCTCCTCGGCCTCCTCGGCACGATTCTCGGGATGATCGAGGCCTTCGAGGCCATCTCCAGCGACAAGATCCCCGCTGGTGAGCGCCAGAAGGCTCTCGGTAACGGCATCTCGAAGGCCATGGTGACCACGGCGTTCGGCCTCATCGTGGCCATCCCCGCCATGGCGGCGCACGTGTTCCTGTCAGGTGTGACCAAGAAGATCGTCGATGAGATCGACCTCTACTCGGTCAAGCTCGAGAACCTGCTCATCTCCCACTCGAAGGGCGGCGGCGGCGACCGCACCTGAGCCCGGCTGACCCCGGAGGGCCGCCTCGCGAAACGGGGCGGCCCTTTGCCCTTCACAGAGCCCCCCGGACGAGGGACCCATGGCACGGAAGCCGTCTGAAGCGAGCCATCGCAAGAGCGAGAAGTTCGACGATCTCAACCTGACGCCCATCATGTCGATGCTCGTCATCTTGATCCCGATGCTCCTCGCGATGTTCAACTTCTTCGAGGTCAAGGTGCAGGCCGTGGCCGCGCCGAAGCTCGGGTCGGGCACGACCAAGAGCGGGGACGACAAGGAGAAGCCGCTGAACCTCACGGTCCTCATCTCGAAGACCGGGTTCGCCATCAAGCTCCAGGACGAGCACCAGAGCGCCTTCCCGCCGACGATGTTCGCGCCCATCTCGAAGGACGTGATCCTCCACGAGGGCACGGACGCGTCGGGCGCCACGACGGAGATGCAGGGCGAGGAGTACGACTACGCCACGCTCTACGACCGGCTCGAGGAGCTGAAGGCGAAGTTCGACAAGGAGAGCACCATCAACATCGCCGCGGAGATGGACATCCCGTGGCACGTGGTGGCCCGCACGATCGACGCCGCGCGCGTCAAGCTCGTCGGCGGCCCCTTCCAGGGGGAGCGCCGGCTCCTCGACTACTCGCACGCGAAGCCCGAGATGGTCCCCTGCAAGCAGGACTGCAACGGGGACGCCGAGCTCACCGCGGACGACGTCGAGCCGAAGGAGATGTTCCCTCGCGTCGTGTTCGTGGTGGCCGAGTAGGTTCGAACGCTCAAGTCTTTCGCACGCGCCGCGTAAGGTCTGACCCCGCGCCGCGTCATCTGCAGTCGAGGAAGCGAGATGGCACACACTGGACGACAGCCGAGGCCGACGGGTGAGGGTGGCGACGAGCCGATCCCCTACACCAAGAAGGAGCGTGCTTCTGCCCGCGAGATGGGCATGGAGGGCGCGCTCAACATCAACTCGCTCATGGACATCATGACGATCCTCCTCACGTTCCTCCTCGTGTCCATCACGAGCGATCCGTGGAACGTGAAGCAGAACCAGTACATGCAGCTCGCCGAGTCGACGGTCGATCGCGACCCGCAGGACTCGATCGCCATCCTCGTCACGAAGCGCGCCATCGTGGTGGACGAGGAGGACACGGTCCCCGTCACGTGCACCACGGCCGGTGGCCGGCAGTGCCGCACGGACGAGGACTACGGCAAGGACAACAACCGCTACTTCATCGACAAGGCGTGGAAGGAGGACAGCTCCGAGTCCGCCTTCCTCGTGCCGAAGCTCCTCAAGAAGCTCACCGAGGAGCTGAAGGTGTCGCGCGACACCCACGCAGACTTCAACCGTGAGGGCGAGTTCAAGGCCATCACGACGATCATTTGCGACAAGGACATCCCCTACCGCATCATCGCGGAGGTGGTGCACACCGCGGGCAACGCCGGCATCGACCAGCTCCGCTTCGCGATCATGAGGAACTCCATTCGCTGAGCACCTTCTCTCTCGGGTGCAGCCATCGACCGGCCCGCTGCACCATCGTGTCGCACCGAATCCCTGGTCGCTCAGCGGTTTCGAGAAAAGGGGCCCCGAGAACTTTCCGGGTGCCCCCACGGTGGTGAGAATATCGGGTTTAAGCAATCCGGCTGAAGAGACGATGACTCTCTCGCGGTCGTAACGCCCACGGCTCTGGAGCCCGGCTGAGGTTGCCTGATGGCGAAAGAAGAAAAGCAAAAGCTCCTCCGCGTCGGTATCGCCCAAGACCGACAGTTCGTGGAGGAACGCCTGCTGAGGAAGCACGGCGACGTGTCCATCGGCCAGTCGCCGAAGAACACCTTCGCCGTCCCGAACCCGGCGCTGCCGAAGTCGTTCACCCTCTTCGAGGCGAAGACCAACGGGACCTACGCGCTCGTCTTCGAGCGCGGCATGGAAGGCCGCGTCGACATCGGCGGCGAAGAGCCGATGAGCCTCGCGGAGCTCGTCCAGAGCAAGCGCGTCACGAAGAAGGGCAGCAAGTACGTCCTGCCGCTCACGGCCACCGAGAAGGGCAAGGTGACGTTCGGCAACGTCATGCTGCTCTTCCAGTTCGTCGACGCGCCGCCGGTCATGCCGCGGCCGCAGCTGCCGGCCGCCGCGCGCGGCGGGATCGCCTCGCAGCTCGAGTGGCCCCTCGTCTACATCCTCATGACGAGCTTCCTCGTCCTCGGCGGCTCCGGCGCCGGGCTCGACTACTGGTGGAAGGAGACCGGCCAGTACATGGCGCGGCAGTACGACCACCAGGGTGATCGCATCTACGACCAGCTGAAGGCCGAGGTGCGGCTCGAGCGCGAGAAGAAGGAGGAGGAGAAGCCCCCCGAGGAGGAGAAGCCGGAGGAGGCGAAGACCGAGGAGAAGACGGAGGAGCCGACGGAGGTCCCGGACATCAAGCCGGAGCCGCCGAAGCAGAAGACGCCCACCAAGACGGCCAACACCGAGAAGAAGCCGATGACGGCGGCCGAGCGCGCGGCGAACCGCGAGAAGCTGACCGCGAAGGTCCGCACGAGCACGTTCCTGCACGTCCTCGGCTCGGACAGCGGCGACGGTGGGCCGGGCGCGCTCAACACGCTCAACAACGGCGTCCACGCCGCGAACCTCGACAAGGCGTTCGACCTCCCGGGCGGCGTCACCGAGGCGACCGACGGGAGCTCGACGTTCGTCGGGGGGCCCTCGGCGGCGACCGGCGAGGGCGACCGCTACAAGTCGCTGTCGAAGGCCGAGGCGGGCGGTGAGCACATCGCGACGCAGGCCGTGAAGACCGACTCCAAGGACGAGCGCGGCGAGATCAAGGTGCGCGCGAACGTCGGCGGCGGCGCCGTCACCGGCCAGACGGGCACCGGGCAGATCGACAAGAGCGCGGTCGCGCGGGTGTTCTCGCGCCGGAAGGGCGCCATCAAGTACTGCTACGAGAAGGCGCTCAAGGGGAACCCGAACCTCCGCGGCAAGGTGACCATCCGGTTCACCATCGGCTCGGCCGGGCGCATCACCGACATCAGCGCGTCGGGCAACACGACGGGCAACTCGGAGATCGCGAGCTGCATCATCGACAAGGTCCGCGGCTGGCGTTTCGACCCGCCGTCGGGCGGCTCGGTGACCTTCTCCTACCCGTTCCTCCTCGACACGAAGTAGGCGGGGACTGGGTCATCGCGACATGGACGCGGCGCCTCGGCGCCGCGTTCGTCGTCTCAGGCCCGGCACGCCGTCCGCCGCGGCGTCGTAAGCCTCCGAACACCTGGTGGGTCGGCATGGCCTCCGCCGTCGGCGCGTTGTGGCGTCGTCGGGGCTCCGCGCGGCCGTCGACGGCGCCCGCACGTCGCGCGGACCGCCGGGCCCCCAGTTTTTTTCGCGTCGGCGATCAATCCTGCCGTGACTGACAACTACCCACGAGGCGTCCCTGCCCGCCGCTCGACGCGCGCGTCGAGTCGAGGTAATGAGCGGGCGCGCCGGGTCGGCTTATGTTGACACGCCCATTGCTCGATACCATGATCGGAGCCCGCTGCTGCGGGTCGTCAACCCCAGCGCGGTAGTAGAAAACGTGAGGAAGAACAGACTACTCATCACGCTCGCCGCCATCTCCGTCGTCGCTCTGTCGACGTCGATGCTGATGGCCGCCGAGCCCAAGGGGGACGATCCTCTCGCGACGCCCGGCGGCGACGAGGACCTCGCCTCGCTCTCCATCGACGAGATGTCGGAGCGCGGGTCGGGGCTCGTCCGCCGTATGGAGAAGCAGCTCGCCGAGAGCTTCAAGCTCCTCGAGGAGTCCATCGCCGCGGGCGACGTCGCCGCGACGACCGCGCGCAACGAGGCCATCACCGCGATGAAGGGCCTCGTGAAGCTCTCCGAGCAGAACCTGCTCACGCTGCAGCAGCGCGCCGCCGAGCGCGACCGCCAGCGCGTCGAGCACGAGTACGTCAAGATCACGATCGCCGCGGCCAAGGTCGGGGAGTTCTACGCGCAGATCAAGAGCGCGACCGGGATCCCCATCGACCTCGAGCTCACGGACGTCGAGCGCAAGCTCGAGTTCCAGGGCCAGCTCCCCGTCGTCGACGACCTGGTGACCAACTTCGAGACGCCACCGGACGTCCCCGAGCCGCCCGTGCACGCGAGCCCGTACTTCTAGAAGGACCAGACCTCGAGAGCCCGCCGACTTCGACACAACGCCGCGTTCGGCTCGTGGCCGCGCTGATCACCCCGCGCAGCGCGCCCTCTCGGGAGACGAGAGTTCCATGAGACAGTCTGCCCCCTCCCCCGCCGCCTTCCTGCGCCTGAGCGCCACCCTCCTCGGGGTGCTCGTCGTGGTGGCCGCGGCGCCGGCCTCGGCGCAGAACTTCGAGCAGGGGCTGCGCGACCCGCGCCTGATCTCGCCGGCCGGCCTCGGCCCCGTCTACTCCGGCCTCACCGGGGCCGGCGTCGGGCTCCTCTCGAAGAAGCCCGCCTACGGCGTGCTCGCCGGCGACTTCATCCTGCAGCCGCGCTTCTTCCTCGAGGGCAGCTACAACAGCAACTTCTTCCGCATCGACGACCGGAACGGCGACCCCGAGGGCGTCTTCACGACGCACATCCGCCCGGGCGTCGCGCTCTTCAACCCGCAGTACGACAAGGTCGCCTTCTCGCTCGGCCTCGACGTCGACGTCTTCCTGCCGGTCTCCGGCAACGACGACGTGACGAGCCAGACCAACGTCGGCGGCACCGCGAACGTCGCGGTCGCCCTCTTCCCGAAGAGCGCGCTCACGCTGACGCTCCACGAGGAGTTCAACCGCACCATCTGGATGCGCCCGCAGATCCAGGCCAACGCGAACCGCAACTGGAACCGCGCCGGCGTCGACCTCTCCTTCCACCCCGGCGGGCGCGCGCTCGACTTCACCCTCGGCTACGTCTACGAGCTCAAGCGCTTCGACGACCTCGACACCCTCGACACCGACTCCCACGTCGTCCGCTTCCTCGCCTCCTGGCGCTTCTACCCGCTCACCTACGCGTTCCTCGAGTCGACCGTCCAGTTCGGGAAGTACACCCGCGACGCGACCGCCGCCGAGGAGACCGCCGTCGGCAACTACGTCCCCGGCTCCCCCGTCAAGGCCTACCTCGGCCTCTCCGGCTACATCACGGAGCGGCTCGCGCTGCTCGTGCGCGCCGGCTACGGGAACTCGCTCCTCGACCGCGAACCGGCCGACTTCTCCTCGTTCATCGGCCAGCTCCAGCTCTCCTACCGCTTCAGCCAGCAGACCATCCTGCACGTCGGCGCCGCGCGCGACTTCGACCTCGCCCCCCTCGGCGGCTACATGCAGTACTTCCGCGCGTACGCCTCGCTCACGCAGCGCATCGGCGAGATCGTCGAGATCACGGCCGACTTCGCGTACGACATCCGCGACTTCGGCGAGTGGCAGCCCGTCGCGAACGCCGGCCAGGACGCCGCGCCCGTCGCCTCCGACCCGGCGCGCTCCGAGAACTGGATCCGCGCCGGCGTCCTCCTCGACTTCGACATCAGCCGCCTCCTCGGCGTCTCCGCTGGCTACCGTTACGACTCCGTGCTGAGCGACTACACGCTCACGTCGAACGGGCAGACCACCTTCACGGGGTACGATGACCACCGCGTCTTCGCCAGCATCAACTTCCGCTACTGAGAAGGTGTTTCAGTATTCTCCCGTCGCCTGGCTTGCTCTTGTGATTTCAGGCGGTTCCGCTCGTCGGTCACGTGCCTATGGGCACGCTCCCTCCTCACGTAACCACCTGGAATCACGACGCGTCGCCGGGCTCGGTCCGAATACTGAAACACCTTCTGAGCGCCGCCGCGCGCCGCGGCCCTCGCGCTCCCGCCTCGCCCTCGCCTTCGCGCTCTTCGCGGTCTTCGGCGCCGGCTGCTCCACCTGCGAGAGCGCCCCGACCACCGGCTACGAGCACCTGAACGAGGACATCGCCGCCGCCGTGTCCAAGGTCGGGCTCGGCCCCGGCGACGTCTTCGAGGTCACCGTCTACGGCGAGGAGAAGCTCTCCCGCACGCTCCGCGTGTCGCCCGAGGGCGACGTGCACTTCCCGCTCATCGGGCGCCTCGACATCGCGGGGCTGACGACCACCGAGATCGAGGACCTCATCCGCACGAAGCTCCAGGACGGCTACATCCGCGACCCCTCCGTCACGGTCTACGTCAAGGAGTACAACTCGAAGAAGGTCTTCGTGCTCGGCGAGGTCAAGAACCCCGGCACCTTCCCGTTCGCCGCCGGCATGAGTATCGTCGAGGCCATCTCGCTCGCGGGCGGCTTCCTCGAGTCCGCCAACACGAACTACGTCGTCGTGACGCGGAGGACGGCCGAAGGTGAGCAGCGGATCCCGATCCCCGTCGAGAAGATCACCCAGGGCCTCGCGGCGAACTTCTCGCTCCAGCCCGGGGACATCATCTACATCCCCGACACGCTCCTCTGAGCCCGTGGTGACGGCGCCCTCAGCGCGCGCCGACCGCGCAACGAGCGAGCCCCGGACGCGATGAGCGGGATCCCCGACCACTACGCGACCCTCGGCGTCCCGCGCGACGCCGACGACGGCGCCATCAAGCACGCCTACAAGCTCCTCGCCGCCCGCTACCACCCGGACCGCGACCGGAGCGCAGAGAGCGCCGGCCGCTTCCGCGCCGTGCTCGAGGCGTACACCGTCGTCGGCGACCCCGCCCGCCGCGCCGCCTACGACGCCGGCCTCGGCGACGGCACCGTCCCCTACGAGCGCGGCTCGGCCGTGGCCGAGGCCGTCGGCGGCATCCTCGACCGCCTCTTCGGCGTGCGCGACCGCACCGCCCGCCCCGGCCGGAATCGCCGCTATCGGCTGCCCGTTTCCTTCGCCGATGCGATGCGCGGCACCCCCCAGACGCTCGCCGTCCCCGTCGACCACCCCTGCGACGCCTGCGGCGGTCGCGGCTTCCCCATGGAGACCGTGCCCGAGCTCTGCGCCCGCTGCCACGGCGGCGGCACCATCGCCGGGCGCCCGTTCCTCCGCGCCGTCCACGCCGCGTGCCCCGACTGCGATGGTCGCGGCTACGTCTTCGCCACCCCCTGCCCCGACTGCGCCGGCCGCGGCGTCGTCGCCCGCACCCAGCACTTCGAGGTGCCGCTCGCGCCAGGAACCGCCGACGGCGCGCGCCTCCGCGTCCGCGGCGCCGGCGAGCCGGGGCGCTTCGGCGGCGCCGACGGCGACCTCATGGTGGAGGTCTCCGTGACGCCCCACCGCCACCTGCGCCGCGCCGGGCAGGACATCGTGCTCACGCGCCCCCTCCCCGTGACGGTCGCCCTCGTCGGCGGCCGCGTGAGCGTGCCGACCATCGACGGGCAGCGCGACATCAAGGTCCCGCCGGGCTCCGGCGACGGGACCGTCCTCCGGATGGCCGGCTACGGCGTCCCGGGCGAGGACGGCGCTCGCGGCGACCAGCTCGTGACGCTCGCGCTCGAGCTGCCCGACGCCCTCGACGACGCCGCGCGCGCCGAGCTCGAGCGGGCGCTGGCCGCCGCCGCCCTCACCTTCCCCGCCTCCCGGCGGTTCGAGGAGCAGATCGATGAGAGCTGAGCTCCTGTGCGCCCTCCTGCTGCCGGCCCTCGCCGCGTGCCCGGCCACGACCGGGCCCGCGTCGCGCGACACCGGCGACGACGGCATCACCTACGAGTCCGTCCACAAGGACCCCGCCGCGCCGCCCGCCGGCAGCGCGGGCGTCCCCGAGCGTCGCCCGCCCGGGCCGCCTGGCACCCCGAGCGCGCCGCCCGCCGGCTCGCGCCCGGCCGTCCCCGCCGTCGCGCCCGCGCCCGCGGCGGGCGGGAGCGGCGTCGTGGAGCGGATCCCCGCCGCCCCCATCGCGCGCCCCACGCGCCCGAGCGCCGTCTGGACCGAGAACATCCTCGGCGCCGACGTCGCCGCCCCGTCAGCCCCCGGAGAGCCCGGCGGCAGCGCGGTCGTCGGCCCGCCGGTGGGCCCCGATGTCGGCCCGCCAGCGCCGCTCCCGGCGCCCGACGCCGTCACCGTCGCGCCGGCCGTGCCGACCGGGAAGACCGCCGGCGAGCTCCTCAGCGACGCGAAGAAGCTCGAGGCGAGCGGCGACGACGTCGGCGCGCGCGCCGCCTTCGCGCAGGTCGTCGCCGAGCACCCGGCCACCGAGCCCGCCCTCGAGGCCCGCGCCGCCCTCGCCGAGGACGCCCTCGCCCGCGAGGACTTCGTCGCGGCCAAGGCCCTCGCCGCCCTCGGCGACGAGCTCGCCACCGCGCGCGACGCCCTCGCCTTCCGGCTCGAGGTCGCCGCCGCCGAGGCCGACCGCCACCTCCAGAGCTTCGCCGACGCCGCGACCGGCTTCCTCCGCGCCCTCGAGCGCGCGCAGGCGCCGGCCGAGAAGGCGGCCGCCCAGAAGGGTCTCGCCGCCTCGGCGCTCCTCGCCGGCGAGCCCGAGCGCGCCGAGGCCGTCGTCGCCCGCTCGTCGCTCGTGCCGGCGGGCGCGCCGCTCGGGCAGGTGCGCGTCGTCACCGCGGACCTCGCGCTCGGCAGCATGTCGCGCGACGAGCTCGCGCGCCTCTACCGCGACACGCCCCGCGAGTCGCCCTACTTCGCGTTCGTGGCGCTCGCGCGCGCCGAGGACGCCTGCAACCACGCCGACCCCGACACCTGCGGCGTCGCCGCGTCGCTCGCCGCCGAGCGCCTGACGGACGGGCCGTTCCGCGCGCGCGCCGACGCCCTCGTCGAGCACGTGCGCGCCTGGCGGCAGGTCGCGCCGCACACGCTCGGGATCCTGCTCCCCGAGTCCGGGAAGTACGGCAGCATCGGCAAGGCCGCCCGCGCCGCCATCGAGCAGGCCCTCGCCGCGAACCCGGGCGTGACGGTCGTCTGGCGGGACACCGCCGGCGACGCCGACAAGGCGAAGCAGCTCGCGGAGGACCTCATCCTGAAGGACCACGTCATGGCGCTCCTCGGCCCAGTCGGCGAGAAGGAGTCCGCCGAGGTCGCCGCCGTGAGCCAGCGCTACGGCGTGCCGCACGTCGTGCTCTCGAGCACCGAGGGCCTCGCCGACGTCGGCCCGAACGTCATCCGCGTGCGCCAATCCCTCGGCGAGCAGGCCCGCGCGGTCGCGCGCTGGAGCGCCACCTCCGCGCCGGCCGGCAAGGCCGGCAAGGTCGCCATCCTCTACCCCCGGAACAGCGCCGGCGACACCGCGATGGAGGCGTTCTGGGACGAGGTCGTCCGCCTCGGCGGCGAGGTCTGGGCCGTCGAGGGCTACGACCCCGAGACGAGCGACTTCAACGCGGTCGTCCAGAAGCTCCTCGCCGCCTCGAAGCCCGGGAAGGGCGACAGCGGCTTCGACGCGCTCTTCATCCCCGACGTCGGCCCGAAGGTCCGCCGGCTCGTGCCGTTCCTCAAGTACTGGGGCGTGCTCGTCAAGACCGACCCGCGCGGGCGCGGCGTGCAGCTCCTCGGCGCGTCCGGCTGGAACCACCCGTCCGTCATCGACCGCGGCGACAACCTCACCGACAACGCCGTCTTCGCCGACGCCTTCTTCTACGACCCCGACGATCCCGCGGTCGACGCCTTCGGCACCGCCTTCTACCTCGCGCAGAAGGAGAAGCCGCGCCCCTTCCACGCCGAGGTCTTCGACGCGACGGGCCTCCTCGCCCCGCTCGTCGCGGCCGTCCCGGGCGCCGACCACCAGGCGCGCGTCGAGGTCCTCCGGCGCCTCCTCGGGACGCGCAACCACCCGGGCGTGACCGGCCTCATGACCGTGCTGCCCGACGGCACCGTGCTGAAGGCGCCGCGGATCCTGACCATCGACCTCGACGACATCCGCCTCCGCCTCGCCGACGAGGAGGAGGACTACGTCCGGAAGCACCGCGTCGCGCCCGAGGGCCAGTGACCCCGTGAGCGCCGACGCCCTCTCGGAGCAGTGGCTCATCGACGTCGTCACGGCCGCGGTCCCCGTGCCGTCCTCGCCCGAGGGCCCCGGCGACGACGCGGCTCTCGTGCGCTTCCCGCCCGCGGGCGCCGTCGTCACGACCGACGCGCTCGTCGAGGGGGTGCACTTCCTGCGCGCGCACCCGGCCGAGGCGCTCGGCTGGAAGGCGCTCGCCGTGAACCTCTCGGACGTCGCCGCGATGGGCGCGCGGCCGACGGCGTTCCTCCTGACCGCGGGCGTCCCCGACGACCTCCCGGCGGCCTGGTGGCGCGCCTTCGCGGCCGGCCTCGGCGCCTGCGCGCGCGCAGCGGGCACAGCACTCGTCGGCGGCGACATCGTCCGCTCGCCGCTCGGCCTCACGCTGAACGTCGTGGCCTGGGGCGAGGCGCCGGCGGATGGGCGCCTGCTCACGCGCGCGGGCGGTCGCCCAGGAGACGTCCTCCTGGCCCGTGGCGGGCTCGGGCGCTCCGCCCTGGGGTGGAGGCGCTGGGAGGCCATCGCGGGCCCTGGGTGGGCTCCTGGGGGCCTCCACGGCGATCTCGCGAGCGACCCGGCGCTGCGCGCCCACCTCCGCCCCGAGCCGGACCTCGACGCCGGGCCGCGCGCCCTCGCGCTCGGCGCCCGCGCCGGGATGGACCTCTCCGACGGGCTCGCGACCGACCTCCCGCGCCTCGCCCGCGCGAGCGGCGTCGCGCTCGTCGTCGACCTCGAGCGCCTCCCCGACGATCCCGTCTGCGCCGAGCTCTCCGCGGAGGAGCGCGCCGCGGGCGGCGAGGACTACGGGCTCGTCGTGCTCGCGCCCCCCGACGCCGCCTCGGCGCTCGAGGCGGCCGGCTTCGCGGCGATCGGCCACGCCGTCGAAAGCAGCGCTCAACCCGGGGGCGCGCCTGTGCTATGGCGTCGGGCGGGGCGCGCGGTGACGATCCCGCGCGCGTTCACGCACTTCGCCGGAGGCTGACGAGCTGCACGTCCTCTCCGAGACCGTCGACTTCCGGGACGAGGCCCCCGACGTCGAGCGCGCCCGCGCCTACCTCCGCGCGTTCGCCCCGAGCGCGCGCGTCGTCCCGGCGCTCATCTCGAACCCCATGGCGCGCACCAACTGGCGCTCCGTCGGGCACGACCGGCTCGTGCGCCTCATGCCCGACCCGGCGAACTGCCTGCAGACGCCGTCGCGCGACGCGCTCGGGGCCGCCCTCACCTACCTCCTCTTCGACCGCGCCGCGAACGTGCTGGTCGTGAACGGCGGCGACGGCACCATCCACCACGTGCTGAACGAGTGCGTGCGCGTCGTCGAGCGCGCTCGCGCCGCGACGGGGCTCGCGCTCCCGCTCCCGCGCTTCCTCTTCGTGAACGGCGGCGGCATGAACATGCTGGCGCGCGTCTTCCTCTCGCGCGGCCACCCCGTGCGCACGCTCGGGCGCTTCATGGGCAGCATCCGCCGCTCCCGCGTGGGGTCCCTCCGCACGCGCGACGTCCCGCTCCTCGCCGTGCGCGAGGGCGAGGCGGGGCCTGTGCGCCTCGGCTACATCTTCGGCTCGGAGATCGTGCTCAACGCGCTCACGCTCTACGAGCGCTTCGGGCAGGGCTACCGCGGGCTCGCGCGCTTCATCGCGGAGCTCGCCGGGGGGTACGTGCTGAACACCGCGATCTGGCAACAGTACGGCCACCTCATGGACCCGCCCACGACGCCGCTCGTGGTCGACGGGGTCGCGCACGACGCGTACACCGCGGTCGTCGCGACCACGGTGCCGCTCCAGCTCGCGAAGGGCGCGATCTCCGCCGTGCGCCGCACCGCCGCGCCCGGCGAGATGAACGTCGTCGCCGTGGTCACGACCGACAAGGCCGCGATCATCCGGCAGCTCCCGCAGCTCATGTGGGGATCGTCGGCTGCGGGCGTGCAGCGCCTCCACGCCGTGCGCGAGCTGCGCCTCGCGGGGCCCTACAGCCTCGACGGGGAGCGCTTCGACCGCCTCGAAGCGGACGAGCCCCTCGTCGTGACGGGAAGCCAGCACGTCCTTCGCGGGATATGGCTCGGGTGATGCGGACGGAGCACATCATCGTGGGGGTCGCGCTCGCGGCCCTGGGCGCGCTCGCCGGCGCGTGCGGCGGCGCCGAGGCCAAGGTCGTCGAGGGGCTCGAGGGCCGCGCGCTCGCCGCGCTCGACGTCGCCGACGCAGGCGCCCCCTCGGTCTCCGCGCCAGCGCCCGCCGGCGGGGAGCCGGCTGGCGACCCCGCGGAGGCGGCCGGGCTCTACTGGAGCTCGGACCCCGAGGAGCTCCAGGTGTACCGCCCGACGGCCGTGCACCTGAAGGTCGACGCGTTCCCGAAGGGGCGCGAGACGGCCGAGTGCCGCTGGACCTTCGGCGACGGGACGCCCGCGTCCGACGGCTGCAGCACGTCGCACACCTTCCTCTCGGGGCAGGCCGACGAGCAGGTCACGCTCACGCTCAGCGACGGCGACTGGTCGCTCACCTCGACGCACGTGATCCCCCTCGAGCGCCTCCCGGTCACGATCCTCGGCGACAGCGGCGCGGGCGGCCAGGACGGCGGCGAAGCCGGCGCGGCGAGCTTCCCCGCGAAGCCCCGGCCCGGGCCGTCCGCCGGGCGCGTGCTCTTCGTCGCCGACAGCGCGGCCACAACCGATCCGCAGCCCGTCGTGGCCTCGCTGATGGAGCGCCTCGGGCCCGATCTCGTCGTCCACGTCGGCGGGATCGTCCCCATCGGCGGCGGCGACGCCGACTGGGACCGCGCCCGCGACCGGATCGCCCGCCCCGTCACCGGCGCCGGCGCCGAGATGGTCTGGGCCATGGCGCCGCCCGACGTCGCGGCCGGCGGGCGCGTGCGCCGCCCCGAGCTCACGCTGGTCGACGGCAGCGACTACCCCGTGCGCTACGCGTTCTCCTTCAAGGGCGCCTTCTTCCTCGTCGTCGCGGGCGACCCCGAGCGCGGCCTCTCCGAGGAGAACCTCGCCTGGATGCGCCGCCGCCTCGAGGAGGCGCAGGTCTACGAGAGCCGCGTCGTCGTCTCGTACCTGCCGCTCCACAAGTTCGCGGACGACGGCGCCGGCGCGCTGAACATGAAGCTCCAGGTCTACGAGCTGCTCCTGCGCGCGCGCGTCACGGCGTTCGTCTCCGCCGGGCACCGCGTGTACTTCAAGGGGCGCTACGGCGCGCTGTCCGTGGTGTCGGTGGGCGCGCTCGCGGACGTCGGCGGGAAGCTCTCGGGGACGGCCTTCGCGCAGCCCGGGAGCGTCGCCGTGATGGACCTCGTCGCGGGCGTGCCCGAGCGGATCTTCGCGGTCGAGGGGCCCGAGTGGGACGCGCCGCTCGACGAGCGCTACCTGCCCGAGACGGTCGAGGTCTACACGCGATGAGCGCCGGCGTGGCCGGGCTCTACGTGCACTTCCCGTACTGCACGCACCGCTGCACCTACTGCGACTTCCCGCTGCAGACGCCGCGGCGCGTGCCGCAGCGGGCCTTCACCGACGCGCTCCTCGCCGAGCTCGCCCTGCGCGCGCCGGCGGGCCCCGCGCCCACGCTCTACGTGGGCGGCGGCACGCCGAGCCTCTGGGCCCTCCCCGAACTCGCGCGCTTCGTCTGCGCCGCGCGCGACGGGATCGGCGTGGCCGACGGCGCCGAGGTCACGCTCGAGGCGAACCCCGGTCAGGTCGACGACGCCTGGGTCGCCGGGGTGCTCGCGCTCGGCGTGAACCGCGTGTCGCTCGGGGTGCAGGCCCTCCGCGACGACCACCTCGCCGCGCTCACCCGCCGCCACAGCGCCGATGACGCGATCGCCGCCGTGCGCCGCCTCGCGGGCGCCGGCTTCCGG
This sequence comes from Deltaproteobacteria bacterium, assembly GCA_020632715.1. Taxonomy (GTDB): domain Bacteria; phylum Myxococcota_A; class UBA9042; order PHBI01; family PHBI01; genus JACKFA01. The sequence goes on along the minus strand of JACKFA010000004.1, from coordinate 486,139 downwards.
AGCTACAGCGTCGACCTCATCTTCGGCGTGCCCGGGCAGACCCTCGCCTCGTGGCGCGAGGACCTCGCGCGCGCCGTCGCCCTCGGCGCGCCGCACCTCTCGGTGTACGGCCTCACCGTGGAGCCGGGGACGCTCCTCGCCCGCGACGTCGCGCGGGGCGCGGTCACGGTGCCCGACTCGGACCTCCAGGCCGACCTCTTCGAGGCCGCGCGCGAGGCGTTGTGCAGTGCGGGATACGAGCACTACGAGGTCTCGAACTATGCGCTCCCGGGGCATGCTGCAGTGCACAATCACCGCTACTGGGACGGGCTCCCCTACGTGGGGCTCGGCCCCGGCGCGCACGGCTGGGACGGGCGCGCGCGCTGGAAGAACCACCCGCGCGTGAAGCGCTGGCAGGAGGCGCTCGCGCAGGGGGCGCTGCCCGAGGTCGAGCGCGCCGAGCCCGACGCCGCGACGGCCGCCTTCGAGCGCGTGATGACCGGGCTACGCCGCCTCGACACGGGCGTCGACCTCGCGCCCGACGAGGCGCGCTTCCTGCCGGCGGCGCGCGCGCAGGCGGCGCTCGGGCGGATCGAGCTCGCGGGGACCCGGATCCGCCTCACCGACGCCGGGCTCCTCCTCATGGACGACGTGCTGCTCGCGCTCCTCGGCTGAGGGGCGCCGTCGTCGTCACGGGTAGATCTCGTCCGGCTCCACGTCGCTCGACGGGAGCGGCGTCTGGTTCGCCGGCGGCTCGTAGCCCGGCGCGCAGCTCGTCTTCACGGTGAGGTGCCCCGCCCAGCCCGGGAGGCGCAGCGCGACCGGCGCCCACGCGACCGTCGTCTGCTCGAGGCGCCCGGCCACGACGAAGCCGTACTGCTCGTAGTTCGTCGCCACGACGGCCGCGCTCGGCGCGAAGAGGCTCCCCTCGAGCCCGTAGCGCTCGAGCCGCAGCGCGCCGGTGTCGGGGAAGTTGAGCACCGCCTCGACCCCGTGCGGATCCGCGGGGTTGCCGCCCGCGAACTTGAAGCGCAGCTGCCCGTCGCGGAACGCGATGGACGGCTGCCCCTCGAAGCTCACGAGCACGCTCGCGCCGTCGGGGACGACGAGATCGCCCGGGTTCAGGTACGGGCCGCCGCCGCCGCCCGCCCACGGCGTCGCGTCGACGTGGAAGACGTAGGTGAAGTCGGGGCTCTCCGACGGCGCCGCCGCCGCGCAGTCCGCCTTCGTCTGGGCGCCGCTCCGGCAGCGCAGCTTGAGCCCGCCCCAGAACTCGGCGATCGCCACGCCGTTGCTCGGCACCCCCTTCAGGTAGCGCGAGAGGTCGCGGAAGTCCTGGCAGCGCTCCGGGAAGGCGATCGGGTTCGCGTGCACGTAGCGCCCGCCCTCCTTCAGCGTCACCGTCCCCGAGAAGGTGAAGGCCTCGTCGAGCTCCGCCGTGTGCACGACGTCGCCGTAGACCTGCCCCGCCGCGAGCACCGCGTGCCCGCCGACGTAGAGCGCCTTCCCCGGCTCCCCGGCGTTCTGCACCTGCAGATCCTCGGGGCGGCTCGGCTGGCGGTTCGCGTCGAGCGTGATCGGCACCGGCTCCACCCACTCGGCCACCGAGAAGCCGCCCGCCGCCGTCGTCAGCTCCCCGGCCGCGGCGACGCGCCCCTTCGCGTCGGTGAGGCCCACGTAGTCGCCGCACACGAACGCGTTCCACTGCGCGTCGATGGGCGCGAGCGAGAAGCTGTTCACGCCGGGCTCGCAGGCGATCGGCACGTCGATCTGCACGAGCGCCACGTCGGCCACGCGCGCGCAGAGCGCGGCCGAGAGCTCCGAGAGCGCGCCGACGTCGTCGCCGATCCGCGGCATCGCCGCGAGCGGGTCGCCCTCCGGCGGCAGGAACGCGACGTGGTGGCGCCGGTAGAAGCCGTTCCCGAGCGCGAGCGGCGGCGCCTTCTCGGCCCCCACCCAGACGATCGCCGTGTCGCCGTCGGGCACGAAGACCCAGGCGTGCGCGAGGTCGTCGTCGCTCGGGGGCGCGCCGACGCAGGCGCCCGCGGCGTCGCACGCGTCGCCTATCGTGCAGACCGCGCCGTCGTCGCACGGGGTGTCGATTGGCGCCGTGGCGAGGTCCGCGTCGCTGCAGGCGCCCGTCTCCGGGTCGCAAGTCGCCACGGCGCACGTGCCCGCGATGACGCCGCAGACCACGGGCGCCCCGGCGCAGGCGCCGTCCTCGCCGCAGACGTCGCCCGTCGTGCAGGCGTCGCCGTCGTCGCAGCGCGCGTCGGCCGCGGCGGGCGCGTGGCCGCACGTGCCGCCGCCGCAGGTGTCGACCGTGCAGGCGTCGCCGTCGTCGCAGACCACGACGGGCGCCGCGATCGCGTTCGCCACGACCGGCTGCGCGCCGCCCACGAGCCAGGCGCGGCCGAGGACGAGCGCGCCCGAGGGCGTACCGGGCGCGATCGTCGCCGTGTACGAGAGCTCCCCCGCGCCGCCCGCCGGCAGCTCGAGCGGCCCGAACGTCACGACGCCGGTCTCCGCGTCGTAGTCGCCCCCCGACCGCCAGACGAGGCCCTCCGGCACGCGCTCGGCGACGGTCGCGGCCGCGACGGCGTCCCCCGCGTCCCAGGCGAGGGTCACGACCACGTCGTCGCCCGGCGCCCCGCAGCCGGCGGTCGTCGTCGCGCGGAGGTGCGGGGTATTGCCGCACGCGACGCGGACCGGCCCGCCGTTGCTCGTCGCGAGCCGCGCGCCCGCGCCGTCCTCGACCGTCGCCGCCCCCCCGACGAAGGCGCCGTCGGCCTCCTCGCCCGGGGCGCTCGTGCGGTAGCCGACGGTCACGGCCTCGCCGGCGCGGATGGCGCCCACGTGCCAGCGCAGCGCGGGGAGCCCGGCCTCGTCGGCGTCGCCCACGACGCTCCCGGCGACGAGCGCGAGGCCGTCGGGCACGGCGTCCGCGATGACGACGTCCGCGACGTCGCTCGCGCCCTGGTTGGCGACCGTGAGCGCCCACGCGATCTCGCCGCCGCACGCCGCCGCGCGGTCGGCCGTCTTGACGATGACCAGCGCGCCGCCGCCCGCGGCGACGGTGTCGTAGGCGCCGGCCGTGAGGCACGCCCCCGCGCCGGTGATCGCGACCGCGCCCGTCTGCGGGCCGTCGCCGGCGGTCGTCGCGAAGGTGATGGCGCCGGCCGCGCCGGCCGGCAGCGCGCCCGCGGCGACGGTGATGACGCCGTCCGCGGCCTCGCCCGCCGAGAGCGAGCGCGCCACGAGGGCGCCGCCGGACGGCACCTCGGCGGTCACGACGACGCCGTCGACCGCGGTGGCGCCGTCGTTCCGGTAGTGGAGCACCCAGCGCGTCACCGCGCCGGCCGGGGCCGAGGCGCGGTCGGCCACGACGCGCGCCGAGAGCGCGGCGGCGGGCGCCGTGATCGCGGTCGTGGCGCTCGCGGCGTCGTCGTCGGGGTCGGCGTCCTCCGCGGCGGCGATCGACGCGGCGGACGTGGCGTCGCTGCCGACCGCGCCGCAGCCCTCGGCCGCGAGGACGTAGGTGATGGCGCCCTCCTCGCCGGCCGGGAGCGCCGCGAGCGAGGTCACGAGGGCCTGCGCGTCGCCCACGACCTGGAGGCCCGCCGGCGGCGCGAAGGTGACGACCACGTCGGAGGCGTCGGCGTCGCCGTCGTTCCCGTAGCGCACGACCACGGGGAAGGCGGCGCCGACGGCCGCGGCGGCCGGCGCGTCGACGGCGACCCAGACGTTCGCGGCCCCACCGGCCACGACCGTGGCGGCGCCGCTCGCGCTGACCTCGACGCCGTCGCACTCGCCGCCCGTCGGCACGGTGACGGTCACGGCGCCGGTGAGCGTGGTGCCGGGCTCGAGCGCGCCGACCTCGGCCGCGAACGGCCCGAGCGTCGCGGACTGCCCCGCGCCGAGGGCCCCGCCCTCCGCGACGAGCTCGCCGTCGAGCGGGTCGAGGTCGAGCTCGGGCGGCAGCTCGAAGACGTACGAGGCGCCGATGACGGGGGCGTCGCCGACGTTCGTGACGACGACCGTGAACGCGAGCGAGCCCCCGGGCGCGACCGTCGCGGCCGAGGGCGTCACGACGGCGGTGAGCGCGGCGCCCGCGACGGGGAGCACCGCGCGCGCCTCGTTGTTCGCCTCGTTCGCCTCGCCGACCCGCGCCGACGCCCACACGACGTTCTCGAGGGGCGCGCAGACGTCGGTCACGACGAGCTGATAGCGGAGCGTCGCGGCGCCCGGCGCGTACTCGACGGTGATCCCGGTGAACCCGGCGGTCGTCGCGAGGTCGCTCCCCCAGAGCTCGAGCTGCTCGGGGTTCGAGAAGTTGAAGACGTCGCTCCCGACGCGCGTGAGGACGTCGGCGAGGCCGCCGTCGTCGCGCCGGGTCTCGATGCCGACGTAGCGGTCGGGGGCGTCCCAGGGCCACCACGCGGCGGGGCCGCGGGGGGTGGCCTGGCCGATGATGGGCGCGGCCAGGTTGCCGTTGGCGCTCGCGAGGCCGATCACGTCGCTGAACGCGAGGTACTCCTTCTCCCGGAGCTCGTAGGTGATCCACGCCTCGGTCTCGCCGAAGCGGCCGTCGGGGCGCCACGTGTAGTACGTGACGGACGGGCGATAGCCGCCGAACGCGTCGAGGACGAAGCTCCCGGCGCGGTGATAGTACGCGGCGGCGCCGTTGGTGCTCTTCGCGATGGTGAAGCAGAAGGTCGGCTCGGCGACGGTCGGCAGCGGCGCGACGGCGACCTGCTGGTTCGTGATGTCGCCGGGCTCCCAGAACGAGACCATGAGGAAGCCGTCGCGCAGGCCCGCGAGGTGGTGCGGGTTCCGGAGGTCGTAGGCGTGGGAGTTGGGCGTCAGGCCCGCCTCGTCGAGGAGCACGACGCTCGCGCCGCCGTCGCCGTCGGGCACGAGGAAGTGCGGGAACGGGTAGCCGTCGACGAGCACCTGCCCCTCGGGCCCGAGCCCGATGGGCTCGTCGTCCACGCCGTAGTCGGCCATGAGCCAGCCGCCGCCGCCGTCGCGCTCCCAGACGACGACGTGGTCGCCGTCGTCGGCGTAGAGGACGCCGAGCACGCGCCCGTTGAAGATGTCGACGACCTCCCCCTCGAGGTCGCCCGAGGGGAGCGTCTCGTAGACGACGTCGCCGTTCTCGTCGGCCGTCCAGACGCGCGGCAGGCCGTCCGGGCCGCGGAAGCCCATCATGCCGGCGCGCGTGTCGATCGCCATGTCGGTCACGTTGAAGTCCCAGAAGGCGGGCAGCACGGCGAACCCGCTCGCGACGTGCTCGGCGCGCATCACGGCGACCTGCCGCCAGTCGCCGGCGGCGTCGAAGCCATAGCCGAAGGCGTACTTGCCGGCGTAGTTGCCGTTCCGCGCGCTGACGTGGACGAGGTCCTCCTCGTCGAGCGAGAAGCGGCTCGCGCGGTCGAAGAGGAGGGGCTTCGCGACGTAGGCGCCGCCGTCGCCCTCGGGCAGCCAGGCGATGGCGACGTTGTGGGCGTCGACGTCGATGCCCCAGCCGGCGATGGCGCCGTCCTCGGTCACGAAGGCGGCGTGGTTGTCGCGCGTGCGGTACGGGCGCGGCAGGAGGCGGTAGGCGTAGTCGTCGGGCGCGGAGCCCCACTCGGGGAACCAGACGAGCGCGTCGCCGTCGAGGTCGGTCTGCGAGAAGTCGGCGGCGGTGTCGTTCCCTTCGACGCCGCCGGGGATGACCGCGGCCTGCGGGAGCGGCTGGTCCTGGTCCGACGGGGGCCCCGCGGCGACGTCGTCGAGCGGGTTGTCGGCGTAGCCGACCGCGAAGACGCCGCCGGTCCCGAGGATCGTCGCGATCGGGGGGCCCTCCACGGCCGCGAGCGCGAGCCCGCTCGCCGTGGTCGCTCCCGGAGACACGGGCCAGACCGTGGTCACGTACTCGTTCAGGCCGTCCCTGTAGCGATAGCTCGAGCCGACGACGGCCCCTCCCGGGCCGCCGACGACCTGGGCCGAGCTCTGGTCCCAGCCGGCGGGGGTCGCGAGCTCGACCAGGCGATAGCCCGACGGCTCGGCGAGGTCCGGGACGCCCGCGAACGTCTGGTTCGAGCTGCGGAGGTACGCGTAGCCGATGAACCCGTCCTGGCGCTGGTAGTAGTCGACCTGCGTCTCGAAGCGCCAGCCCTCGGCGAGCGAGATCGGGAGGGCCCAGCCCGTGACGGCGCCGTCCGCGAGGCGGAACACGCCGACCGCGGGGCCGCCGGCGACCGAGTAGGCGATGAGCGCGCCACGGTCGGCGGTGACGCCGCCGAAGTCGTAGACGACGCCGTCGTCGCCGGTCGAGAGCGGGGTCGGGACGTAGTCGCCGGCGTCGTCGCGGAGCCACGCGACCGCCTGGTTCACGCCGTCCAGGTTGAAATGCCCGACCGGGACGCCGTCGCCGTCGCCGAGGATGTCGCGGCAGTAGGCGTTGTTCGCGCCCTCCGGGGCCGGGAGGCGACTCACGACCCAGGCGCCGTCACGCTCCTCGAGGACGCTCGTCGCGTCGACGTCGGCGGCGTTGGCGAAGCAGAGCGCGCGCGTCGTGGTCTGGGCGTCGGTCATCGTGCCCTCGAAGAGCGCGTCCTCGTCGTCGGTCGGGACCGCCTCGAGCTCGTAGCCGGCGAAGTCGCCGTCGTGGTGGGCGACGAACACGGCGCCGTCGTTCTCGCCGATGAAGAGGTCGCCGCTCGGGTGGACGCCCACGAGGTAGGTGTCCGCGCTCGGGAGCAGGAAGGAGGTCGTGCGGAAGACCGTGGGGTCGATGAAGTCCTGTACGACGACGTCGACGCGCGTGGTGTCCTCGACCTCGTCGTAGTAGCCGAGCGCCAGGATGAAGCGCCCGTCGTCGAGGCGGTAGCCGGTCGGGTCGTTGTAGTTCGTGCCGCCGCCGGTCTCGCCGGCGGCCCGGACGACCCAGGGCGAGGCGGGGTCGTCGCGACCGAGGAGCGTGTAGGTGCCCGTGTCCCAGCTGTAGAGCGCGAGCAGCTCGTCATCGAAGTGGACCGGGTAGGTGTTCGCCCCGAGCGCGTCGACGGCCGGGATCCGCGCGCGGTCGTAGCCGCCGGCGCCGTCCGGCACGAGGAACGCGAAGCTGTCGGTGCCCGCGTCCGGGTCGTACACGTTGACCGCGATCTCGCCGCGCGGGCTCATGAAGTACGGGAACTCCCGGAGCCCGCCCTCCGGCGCGCCCAGCACCGGGCTCGCGAGGAGGTGCGTCGCGCCGCTGTCGTTCGGGACGAGCTCCGCCTCGCCGCGGAGCGTCACCTCGACGCGGATCGCGGGGTGCTCGGCCGGGTCGAGGGCGCTCAGGTCGACGGCGCCGGCGCCGTCGGGCACGAGCCCCGCGAAGCCGTCGATGGGGGCGTCGTCTTCGGCGTCGAGGACGCTCACGGTCACGTCGCCCGCGGCCCCGCTCAGGCCGCCGAGCGTGACGCGCCCCCAGGTCGCCGGCGGCGTGCCGCCCTCGGGGAGCGCGGGGCTGCGCCAGGTGCCGCCCTCGCGCGTCGCCCGGACGCGCCCGCCGTAGACGTCCGTGTGGTCGCGCTCGCCGTCGCGGAGCGCCTCGCCGGACATCGCCCAGGCGCCGTCGTCGCGCGCGCCGAGCGGACCCGCGATGGCGATGGCGCGCACGCTCGGATCGGGCTCCCCGTCCGCGACGTCGGGCGGCTCCTCCGTGTCGCGCTCGAAGCCCCAGTCGTAGGTCGACGGGAGGCCCGAGAGGGAGCCCATGACGTAGGCGACGCCGGCGGGGAGGTCGTCGTAGAGGTCGACGACGGCGGCGGACGCGGCGCCCGCGTTGCCGTAGCCGATCTCCACCTCGATGACGTCGCCGAGCTGCGCCGGCCCGGTGGCGCCCCCCGCGAGCGTCATGGTCTTCGTCGCGAAGACGTCCGCCTCGCGGTGGACCGCGACGGCGCTCGCGACGTTGTCGCCGAGGTCGTCCTCGACGGTCTCGGGGTCGTCGCTCGAGAGCGTGACGCCGAGCGTGATGACGGAGCCGTCCGCGAGCCCGGCGGGGAGCTGCGCGCCGACGAGGTCGAAGCGGATCATCGCGCCCGGCTCGAGGCCGCGGTCGAGGTAGTACTGCCAGCCCTCGGGGCTCGGGTCGCCGAACGTGACGGTGTCGCCGGCCGCCCACGGCCACACCCAGTCCGACCCGCCGTCGCGCGTGACGAACGGGTTGTAGTCGCCGTCGCCCGCGTGGGTCTCCACGTTGTCGACGTCGGTGTCGCCGAGGTCGACGCCGGGCTCGCCCGTGAAGGTCAGGACCGCGCCGAAGACGGGGCTCGTGCCGGTGTTCGTGACCTCGACGCGATAGACCAGCCCCTCGTTGCCGTCGTGCGTCGGCGCCGTGGTCAGCCGGACCGCGAGGTTCGTGCTCGGGGTCGGGGTCGCCGCGCGCGCAGCGGCAGGGAGCGCGCACAGGGCGAGGACGATGGCGGTGGCCGCGCCGAACGCGTCGCGCATGTCGGGCCTCGTTCAGGTCTTTTTCGGGGAGCGCACGCACCCGCAAGCCGTGCAGCGTCGATCAGGCGCCTGCGCGGCGCGGCGCGCAAGCGGAAAGCGCGCGCCAGCGCGGCCGCAGACCCGCGCGTCAGGCCGACGATCTGCATCGTAGGCGCGTCCAGGTTCCCGCGGGCCGTGAAACAATCCGCGCCGTGACGCGCCGCGTCACCCGCCGATACCGCGCGGTCCAGGCGATCGGCCGGCGGCGTCGCTCAGGTCGGGAGGCGGTCGCGCGGGATGTCCGGCTCCACGAAGACCCACCTCGCGTCGGGGCGCGCGCTCCGGAGGCGCACCTCGAGCTCGTTGATGAGGCGGCAGAGCTCGTTCACGGCGATGGCCTCGTCGACCGCGATCTTGATGGCCACGAGCACCTCGCCGGGGCCCTGCTGCACGGTGATGCAGTTGAGCACGCGCGTGATGCGCGGGTCCTCCCCTGCGGCGGCGCGCGCCGCGGCCTCGACGCCCGGGTCGGCCGACTCCCCGACGAGCAGCGACTTCACCTCGACCGCGAGGAACACGGCGACCCCGATGAGGACGAGCCCGATGAGGAGCGAGCCGGCGCCGTCCCAGCGGCCGTCGCCCGTGGCCGACGCGAGGAGCATGGCCGCGAACGCGAAGCCCAGGCCCAGCACGGCCGCCGAGTTCTCGCCGAAGACCACGATGAGGTCGCTGTCCTTGGTGTCGACGAGGTAGCGGAAGAAGCCCTTCGGGCCGCGCCGCTTGTTGATCTCCCGGATGTTCGAGAGCGTCGACCACCCCTCGAGGGCGAGCGAGATCCCGAGCACCACGAGCCCGACCGCGAGGTTCTCGACCGGCTCGGGCTCGCCGATCTTGTGGATCCCCTCGTACACGGAGAACACGCCGCCGCCGACGAAGAGCAGGAGCGCCACCATGAACGACCAGAAGTAGAGGTTCCGCCCGTAGCCGAGCGGGTGGCTCGGGTCGGGCGGCGCCGCGGCGCGCTTCACCCCCATGAGCAGGAGCAGCTGGTTGCCGCAGTCCGCGAAGGAGTGGATGGTCTCCGCGAGCATCGCGCCCGACCCCGTGAAGGCGGCGGCGATCCCCTTCGCGATGACGATGCCGAGGTTCGCGAGGAGCGACTGGATGATGTGGGCGGTGGGCGAGGCGTGCCCGGACTCGGACGACATGCGGCTCCTGACCGGCTAAGCCGTCGGCTCGATGCCGAAGCCGGGCTCGCTGTAGAGGCGATCGAAGGTGGCGCGGTGCAAGTCCTCGATCTGTTTACGCTTCAGCTTCATGGTCGGCGTCATCTCGCCGTGCTCCTGGCTGAAGTCGCGGTCGAGGATCGCGAACTTCCGCACCTTCTCGACCTGGCTCAGGTTCGCGTTGCCGCGCGCGACAGCCGCCTTGATGGCCGCCTGGAACGCCGGCAGCGCCACGACCTTCGCCATCGCCGCCTCGAGCTCCGCGCTGCGCCCCGTCGGGTTCGCGAGGAGCGCCTTCGTGTGGGCGTCGACGTCCGCCTTCGACACCGCGCCCTCCTTGGCGCCGAACTCGAGCGTCTCGACCGGGCTCGGCGCGACCAGCGCGGACACGAAGTTGCGGCGGTCGCCGTGGGCGTGGACCTGGCTGATGAGCGGCGTCGTCTCGCGGAGGGCCTTCTCGATGTTGGCCGGCGCGATGTTCTTGCCGCCCGCCGTGATGATGAGGTGCTTCTTGCGGTCGGTGATGGTGACGTAGCCGTCGCCGTCGATCTGCCCGACGTCGCCCGTGTGGAGCCAGCCGTCGACGATGGCGCGCGCGGTGGCGGCGTCGTCCTTGTAGTAGCCCTTGAAGAGGAAGGGGCCGCGGAGGAGGATCTCGCCGTCGTCGGCGAGGCGCTGCTCCATCGGCGCGATGATCTGGCCGACGCTCCCGAGGCGCGTGCCTCCCGGGCGGTTGATGTGCGTGATGACGGTGGCCTCGGTCATGCCGTAGGCCTCGAAGATGGGGAGGCGCGCGGCCCAGAAGAACTCGAGGATCTGCCGCGCGATGGGCGCGGCCCCCGTCACGAAGAAGCGGATCCGCCCGCCGAACGCGGCGCGCACCTTCTTCCAGACGAGGCGGTCGGCGAGGGCGTCCTGCGCGCGCAGCCAGGGGGTGAGCGGCTCCCCGGCGAGCTCGCGCCGCACGCGCTCCGTGCCGACCTTCACCGCCCAGGCGAAGAGCCGCCGCACGGCCGCCGGCTTCTTCTCGAGCTCGCCGTAGACCTTGGCGTGCGCCTTCTCGAAGATGCGCGGGACCGAGCCGAACAAGGTGGGGCCGACCTCGCGGAGCTCCTCGAGGACGGCCGCCGTGCTCGACGCGTAGGCCGTCGCGACCCCCGTGCTGATCCGCCCGTAGAACGCGAGGACCCGCTCGGCCGCGTGCGCCATCGGGAGGAAGCTGAGCGAGACGTCGTCCTGGAAGAACTCGAGGTAGTCCTCCTGGGACGCGAGGAGCGCGAGGATGCTCCGGTGCGCGATCATGGCGCCCTTCGGCGGGCCGGTCGTGCCGGAGGTGTAGATGAAGATGGCGGTGTCGTCGGGCTCGATCGCGTCGAGGCGCTTGTCGATGGCCGCCTCGGAGAGCGGCGCGCCCTCGAAGACCGAGGGCGACGTGACGCGCGGGTCGGCGTCCTTCAGGCGCTCGTAGAGGGCGGCCGTCCAGGGGATGACGGCGACGACCCGGTTCGGTGTGCCGCCCGCGAGCGCGGCGAGGACCGTGCGCGCCTCGGGCTCGCTGTCGACCGTGACGACGCGGGCGTCGCTGTGATCGAGGAGGTAGGCGACCTGCTCGACGGTCTGCTTCGGGTAGATCCCGAGCGTCACGTAGCCGCCGAGCTGCGCGCCCATGTCGTGGATGGCCCACGGCGCCTTCGTGTCGCCGAGGATGGCGACCTTGTCGCCGAGCGCGAGCCCGAGCCCGTCGAGCCCGGCCGCGACGCGCGCGGCGGCCTCGTAGAAGCCGCGCCAGCTCGTCTCCTGCCAGCGGCCGGCGCCGTCCTTCGAGAAGATGGCGGCGGCGTCGCCGCTCCGTCGCGCGCGCAGGCGGAACATCTCGCCGAGCGAGCGCGCCTCGCTGGCGACGACCGTGACGGGCAGGTGCAGGCCGGTCTCGATCATGGGCGGTGACCTCGGGGGCGTGACGGGGAGCCCCGAAGCTAACGCAGGCCGGGGCGCGCTGTCATCCGGGCGGGGCGGCGCCGACGCCGCGCCGCGCGGGCGGTTCGCTCAGCCCTTCTTCTTCTTCCGGCCGATCATGAAGTCGAGCAGCGTGTCGATCTTCTTGCCGTACGGCGGCGCGAGCAGCGACGTCAGGTTGAAGCGCGCCTGCTTGAAGACCGCCTTCCGGTGCGAGAAGGTCTCGAAGCCCTCGCGCCCGTGGTAGGCGCCCATCCCGCTCGGGCCGACGCCGCCGAAGGGCATGTCGTCCTGCGCGATGTGGAGCATGACGTCGTTCACGCAGGCGCCGCCGGACACGGTCTCCTCGAGCACCTTCCTGGCGCGGTCCTTGTCGCGGTCGAAGTAGTAGAGCGCGAGCGGGCGCGGGCGCTCGTTCACGAAGGCGATCGCGTCCTCGAGCGTGTCGTAGGGGACGATCGGGAGGATGGGGCCGAAGATCTCCTCCTGCATGACCTTCATCTCGTCGGAGACGCCGGTCACGAGCATCGGCGCGAGCTTCCTCCCCGCCTCGTCGAACGTCTCGCCGGCCGGGTTCACCTCGATGACCGTCGCGCCCTTCTCGGTCGCGTCCGCGAGGTAGACCTCGAGCCGCTCGTAGTGCGAATCCGAGACGATCGAGGTGTAGTCGGGGTTGTCGGCGAGCGACGGGTAGCAGCGCCCGGTCGTGCGGCGGAAGCTGTCGACGAAGGCGTCGACGCGGTCGCGCGCGACGAGCACGTAGTCGGGGGCGATGCACGTCTGCCCGGCGTTCAGGAGCTTCCCGCAGACGACGCGCTCCATGGCGTCGTCGACGGGGAAGTCGCGGTGGATGATGGTCGGGCTCTTGCCGCCGAGCTCGAGCGTGACCGGCGTCAGGTTCTTCGCGGCCGCCTTCATGATGTGCCGGCCGACCTCGGTCGAGCCGGTGAAGAGCAGGTGGTCGAAGGGGAGCTTCGCGAAGGCCACGCCGACCTCGCGGTCGCCCGTGACGACGGCCGCGACGCGCGGGGAGAAGAGCTCGGCGACGAGCTCGGCGAGCACCTCGGAGGTGCGCGGGGTGACCTCGCTCGGCTTCACGAGGACGCGGTTCCCGGCGGCGATGGCGGCCGAGAGCGGGGTCAGCGCGAGCTGGACGGGGTAGTTCCAGGGGGCGATGACGCCGACCACGCCGAGCGGCTGGCGGATGACGCGGTTCTTCCCGGGCAGGAAGGTGGCCTCGATGCCGCGCTTCTCGGGCTCCATCCAGGACTTGAGGTGCTTCTTCAGGTACTTCGCGTGGTTCACGACGAAGTAGACCTCGGCCATCGCGGTCTCGTGCGGCGAGCGGTGCCCGAAGTCGGCGCTGATGGCGTCGGCGACGCGATCCTCCCAGCGGCGCATGGCGTCGATCAGGCGGTCGAGCGCGTCGACGCGCTGGGCGTAGGTGAGCCCGCCGGACTCGCGATAGCCGAGCTTCAGCTGGTCGAAGGCGGCGCGGACGAGCGCGTCGGCGCTCTGCGGGTCGGGGGCGTGCTGGGCGGCGACGGCCATCGGGTCTCTCCGGCGGTTCTCTCGGGTGGGGCGCGACCATAAGCGCGCGGGGGCCGGGAGGCCAGCGCGGGGCGGTTCAGCGCCGCAGGTAGGGGGAGATGGCGGCGAGGAGCCAGGTGACGCCGTCGCGATCGAGGTCGAGGTCGAGGCGGAGGTGCTCGCCGTCGGCGGTCGCCGCGACGCCGGCGCGGACGCTCGCGGGGGCGAAGAAGCGGAGGCCGAGGCGGAGGCCGGAGGCGACGCTCTGGGCGACGTCGCGCACGGCGAAGCGGGCGTCGACGCGGCCGCGGGCGCCGCCGTCGCGCAGGTCGAGGTCGGCGTCGAGGCGGCGGAGCTTGTCGACCGGGTTCTGGGCGACGCGGCGGAGGGGCGCGAGGTCGGCCGGGGTGAGCGAGAGCGCGACGCGCCCGCCGCGGTCGGCGACGGGGCGGCCGAGGGCGGCGGAGAGCGCGTCGAGCAGCGGGCCGCCGCAGGTCGCGGGGCAGCGGACGCTGACGGGGACGCCGTCGTCCTTGGGGCCGACGACGCAGGCCGGGGCGGCGCCGAGCGCGGCGACGGCGACGAGCGCGAGGGCGGCGCGGCGGGCGCGTCGGCGCCCCCGCCCTTCCCCCGGGTGGGCGATATCGCCTATATCACCGGGCCATGTGGGCATTCATCCGTCTCATCCGCGCGTCGTGGGCCTTCGGGATCATCCTGGCGAGCTACCTGTTTCAGATGGGCCTGCAGAAGGTCTTCGGGAAGAAGCGCTTCGTGGCCCGCTGGGACCGCGTGCACGCGCGCAACTCGCGGCGGCTCTACAAGGGCATCGTGCGGCTCCGCGGCGTGTACATCAAGATGGGGCAGGTGCTCTCCATCATGGGGACGTTCCTGCCGGCGGCGTTCGTGAAGGAGCTCGAGGCGCTGCAGGACCAGGTGCCGGCGCAGCCGTGGCGGAAGATCTCGCGCTCGGTGCGCGCGTCGCTCGGGAAGGACCCGGAGGAGGCGTTCGCGAGCATCGAGCACACGCCGGTGGCGGCGGCGTCGCTCGGGCAGGTGCACGCGGCGCTCACGCACGACGGGCGGAAGGTCGCGGTGAAGATCCTCTACCCGAACGTGAAGACCATCATCCGCATCGATCTCCGCGTCATCCGCTGGGCGATGCGCGTGTACCGCTGGTTCGTGCCGCTCGGGCAGATGGACCGCTTCCTCGACCAGCTGCGCGACATGCTCGACCGCGAGACGAACCTCGAGCACGAGGCGCGCTGCATCGAGCGCATGGCGAAGAACTTCGAGGGCGATCCCGACGTGCTCTTCCCCGAGGTCGTGCACGCGATGTCGACGCACGACGTGCTGACGATGTCGTTCATGGAGGGGGTGAAGATCAGCGACCGCGCGGCCATGGACGGGCTCGGGCTGTCGATGGACGCCGTCGCGACGAAGCTCGTGCGGATGTTCTACAAGCAGCTCTTCTACGACCGCTTCTTCCACGCGGACCCGCACCCGGGGAACTTCTTCGTGCAGCGCGGACCCGAGGGGCAGCCGCGCATCGTGGTCCTCGACCTGGGGTCGGCCAGCGAGGTGCGCGACAACCTCGTCGACGGCATGCTGACCGTCCTGTCGGGCTACATGACGCGGGACGGCTCGAAGCTCCTCGCGGGCATCGAGACGATGGGCTTCGTGGCGGAGGACGGCGACCGGGACCTGCTCGAGCGGACCATCCGGATGTACTTCGAGAAGCTCCTGAACCTGAACATCGAGGACCTGTCGAAGGTGGACCCGGAGCTGCTCGACCCGGGGCTCAAGAAGCGGGAGATGCGGCAGCTGATGCGGCAGTTCCAGTACCCGCTCGGGTGGTTCTACGTGGAGCGGGCGGCCATCATGATGTTCGCGCTGTCGGCGCAGCTCGCGCCGCAGCTGAACACGGTGCAGGTGGGGCTCCCGTACGTGCTCGACTTCATCGCGAAGAACCCGATGCCGACGAAGGCGAAGGCGGCGCGGCCGCGGCGGGACTCGGAGGAGCCGGCGGCGGCGGGGTGACCGCGGTCGGTGGGGGCGCCCCCGCGTGTTGACGGGGCGGCCGCCGCGTGGCGAAGTGGGTTCGAGGTCGGCGGAGCGCCGGCCGCGGACCGGACGGAGCCATGCATCACATCGCCACGATCATCTTCACGTCGTCGCCGACCCCGTCGGTGGACGACCTCATGGACCTCGTGACGAGCGAGTTCCCGGACGCGGAGTGCAACGAGGCCGACGACGGCTTCGAGATCGGGCTCGACGAGGGCACGCTCTACGTCGAGGTCGAGGTGCCCGACGGGACGGCGGCGCGCACCATCGACGACGACGACGACGACGATGACGACGCGTACGAGGCCGACGACGACGAGTACGGCGACGACGACGACCTCGAGGAGGAAGAGGACGAGGACGAGGAGGACGAGGAGGGCGGCGGCGGCGGCGGCGTCAGCGTCGCGGACGACGACGACGACGAGGACGACGCGTCCGACGGCAAGGTCACGCTGATGCTGCACTTCGAGGGCGAGTTCGACGATCTCGCCGACGTCATCGGGGTCCTCGAGGTCATCGTGGCCTCGGCGGACGGGACGACGGTCATCGACGCGGAGGGCGAGCCCTTCCCGCTGCCGGAGCACTGAGATGCCGGGGAAGAAGCCGCCGAAGGCGTATACGCGGTTCGTGACGCGGCACCCGAAGCTCGGCGACGCGTGGCTCCTCGCGCGCGAGGCGGAGCTGCAGGGGCCGCTCGACGAGGCGACCAAGCGGCTCGTGAAGCTCGCGGTGGCGATCGGCGCGATGCGCGAGGGGGCGGTGCACTCGGCGACGCGGAAGGCGCTCGCGGCGGGGGCGTCGCCGCAGGCGCTCGATCAGGTCGTGGCGCTCGCGGCGTCGACGATCGGCTTGCCATCGGCGGTGGCGGTCGACGGCTGGGTGCACGACGTGGTCGACGGCGACGAGCCGAAGGGCGAGTGAACGTCGTTCACGCGCGCCTGCGCCTCACTCGATGACCTCGAAGCGCGCGCGGCCGACGAGCTGGCCGTCGGCGGTCTGGACGTCGACCGTCCAGCGGCCGGCGGGCGACGCCGGGAGCGCGGCGTGGGGCATCGTCGAGCGCAGGCGGACGGCCCCCTTCGGGGCGCCCTCGACGCGGTCGGTCTTGGTCTCCATGACGAAGTCGCCGTCCTTGAAGCGCCAGACGTGCACGAAGTCGTCGCCCTCGCCGCCCGGGAGGGCGACGTCGGTGACGGCGTAGAGGTCGTTCAGCTTCGAGACGTGGACGACGCTCACCTCGACGGCGAGGCGCCCGTCGGGGAGCAGCTCCGGGCCGACGGCCGCGTGCTGGAGGTAGAGCGGGACCGGGGGGATCCCGCGCCGCGCGAGCACCACACCGCCCGAGAACACCGTCACCGCCACGGCGAGGATGGCCCAGGTCTTCTTCTCGCGGAGGGCCGAGAACGGGAAGTGGAGCGCGAAGAAGCCGAGCACGGCGATCGCCGCCGACGAGCCGAGCGTCACGACCGTGCGGAGGTTCGGGAGGAACGCGGGGAGCACGAGGTTCACGCACGCGAAGAGGGTGAGGCCGTAGTAGACGCTGGCCCACACGCGGTGGCGCATGAGGAAGTGGTCGAAGATGAGGTCCATCGTGGAGAGCAGCGCGAGGAGCCCCATGACGAAGATGAACCAGCCGTTCACCGAGTCGAGCGACGACGCCTTCCAGTAGAAGGGCAGCACGAAGAAGAGCATCGGCTGGTACAGGTTCTTCAGCACATACGTGAAGATGAGGAACCTGAGCTTCGAGCCGCGCGACGCCTCGACCTTCTCCTTCTGCGCGGCGCCCTGGCCGAAGATCCGGAAGAGCACGAGCATGCCGAGGAGCGCGCCGCCGAGCGTGGCCGCGAGGACGCGCGCGTGGTCGAACCCCTTCTGGGCGAAGAGGATGACCATGAAGCCGAGGAAGAGGGCGTAGAAGCTGTGGAGCCACCAGAAGAGGGTCTTGTGGCGCTTCAGGAAGCCCTTCACGCGCGCGACGAGGCCGCGCGGGCGGTCGTCCGCGCCTCCGCCCTTCCCGCCGCCGTCCTTCGACGGGAGCGGGAGCGTCTCTGCCGCGCGATCGACGGTCACCTTGCCCACGGGTCGGTACCCTCCCAGAAGCCCCGGCGCGAGGGAAACCAAAAAGCGCCTCCTTCACATCCCGGGTGGGGTCTGCTATCGCCGCGCGCATGACCGGCGCCCCACGAGAGCTCTTCGATCGAGTCCGCATCGTCCTCTGCCGCCCGAGCCACCCGGGCAACATCGGCGCCGTCGCGCGCGCGATGAAGGTGATGGCCTTCGACGACCTCGTCATCGTCGGGCCGCGCCGCCCGCCGAAGGACGAGGAGGCCGAGGCGCGCGCGGTCGGCGCCATGGACGTGCTCGAGCGGGCGCCCGTGGTCGAGACGCTCGCCGAGGCCATCGCGGACTGCGCGTACGTGGTCGGCTTCACGGCGCGCGACCGCCACGTCGGGCCGCCGACGACCGACGTGGCCGAGGCGGCGGGGGTCATCCTCGAGCGCGTGCAGGAGGGGCGCGTGGCGCTCCTCTTCGGGAACGAGCGCACGGGGCTCGAGAACGACGAGCTCAACACGTGCCACGCGCGGGTGCGGATCCCGACGGGGGAGACGCTCGCGTCGCTGAACCTCGCGGCGGCCGTGCAGGTCGCCTGCTACGAGCTCCACAAGACCTTCCGCGACGCGGAGCCGACGGGCGACGACGGGCGGGTCGAGGCGCCGGCGACGAGCGCGGAGATCGACGCCTTCCTCGCGCGCGTGTGGGAGCGCTCGGCGCAGCACCGGCGCTACAACGCGACGGACAAGCGCATCGCCCACCTGAAGTCGCGCTTCCGGATGCTCGTGTCGCGCGCGCGCCCGACGAAGCAGGAGCTCAAGGCCGCCCACGGCGTGCTGACGTGGCTCGACTTCGACCAGGTGGCGCCGGGGACGCCGATCCCGGGCCCCAACGAGCCGGACGACTGCTGACGCGGTCGCGGTCGCGGGCGTCGGGGCCGACTAGCGCGTAAGTAGTTATACCGGCTCCGCTTTTTACCACGGAGACACGGAGACACGGAGGAGCACGGAGAGGGAGAGAGGAGCACGAGCTCCCTCGCTCCCTCGCTCTCTCCCTCCTCCCTCCGTGTCTCCGTGTCTCCGTGGTTACCGAAGAGAAGCGCGCAGCAGCTACGGCGCCAGCAGCTCCGGCAGCACCTCGCCGCTCGGGCCCGTCAGGTGGTGGTCCACCCAGGCCGTCGCGGGCGTCTCTTCGAGGTTGACCTCGATAACGACGGCCCCGCCTCGCTTCGCGTGGGGCACGAGCCCCGCCGCCGGGTAGACGACCGCGCTCGTCCCCACCACGAGCAGCGCGTCGCACTCGGCCGCCGCCGTGAACGCCGCCCGCAGGTCCTCGTCGCGCAGCGACTCCCCGAACCACACCACCGCCGGCCGCACCACCCCGCCGCACCCGCAGCGCGGCAGGTCCTCGGGCCCGAACCCGCGCCCGACCACGTCGGCGCCTGGGTCTCCGGCCCCCTCGTACGCCGGCGTGATGGGCACGTCGCGGTTCTCCGACTCGCGCCCGCAGCCCACGCAGCGCACGCGCCAGAGCGAGCCGTGCAGGTGCACCACCCGCGACGACCCCGCCACCTCGTGGAGCCCGTCCACGTTCTGCGTCACCAGCGTGAACGGGCGCCCCGCCTCCGCGAGCCGCGCCTCGAACGCCGCGAGCGCCTGGTGCCCCGCGTTCGGCGCCTTGTCCGCCATCACGCGCCGCCGGTAGTCGTAGAACTCCCAGACGAGCCCCGGGTCGTCCGCCCACGCCTCGGGCGTCGCCAGGTCCAGCGCCGAGAACCGCCGCCAGAGCCCGCCCGCGCCGCGGAACGTCGGCACGCCGGACTCCGCCGAGATCCCGGCCCCCGTCAGCACCGCCACGCGCCGCGCCCCCGAGAGCGCCGCCCGCGCCTCGCCCATCGCCGTCGTCGTCATCGCCCACCTCGTCGTGGCCAGCGTCCGGCACGATGCCACCCGCCACCGCGCGCAACAACTGGCGCCGCGGTGCTTTCGGGGTAGGATGCGCCATGCACAAGGCCACGACCGTCCTCGCAGCCATGTCCCCCTTCCCGCACACCGTCGAGGCCCACGAGGCCCTCGCGGCCGCGAAGGCCGTGATGGACACCCACGACATCCACCACGTCCCCGTGCTCGACGGCGACGCCCTCGTCGGCCTCCTCACCTCCGCCGACCTCGCGCGCGCCGGCGGCGGCACCGTCGGCGACGCCTGCCACCGCGACGTGCTCGTCGTCGACGTGCACCGCGCCCTCGCCTCCGCCTGCCGCGAGATGGCCGCGCGCCGCGTCGACGCCGCCCTCGTCACGAAGGACGGCCACCTCGCCGGCATCCTGACCGTGAGCGACGTCTGCCGCTTCCTCGCCGACCTCCTCGACCCCGACCTCGACGACGAGATCGCCTGAGCGCGACGGGAGCGCGCCGCGATGAGCCAGGCCCCCGACGTCCGCCACGACGCCTCCGCCTACGACCGCTACCTCGCCGGCATGGACGCCTCCATGCGCCAGAAGGTCGCGCTCACCGCCGCCCACCTCCTCGCCGCGGGCTCCCTCGCGGACATGGGCATGGGCTCCGGCAGCGGCAGCCACGCCCTCGCCGCCCTCTACCCCGACCTCGACGTCGTCGGCGTCGACCTCGACCCCATCATGGTCGCCAAGGCCGCGAAGAAGTACGCGCTCCCGAACCTGCGCTTCCAGGTGGGCGACATCGCCGCGCCCTGCTTCCCCGAGCGCTCCCTCGACGCCATCCTCGACTCCTCCGTCCTCCACCACGTCACCTCCTTCAACGGCTACGACCGCCACGCCGCCGCCCGCGCCCTCGACGTGCAGGCCCGCGCCCTCGTCGACCACGGCGTCCTCGTCGTCCGCGACTTCCTCGACCCCGGCCCGGGCCTCGTCTGGCTCGACGTCCGCGCCGACGACGGCGACGAGAGCGACGACCCGCGCACCTGCTCCACCGCTGCCCTGACGCGCCGCTTCGCGCGCGAGTTCCGCTCGCTCCGCCCCGAGGCCGAGCGCGGCTTCCCGCTGCGCGAGATCGTCCCCGCCCCCGGCGACCCGCCGCTCGCCGCGGGCTTCGCGCGCTTCGAGCTCGAATACGTCTACGCCGTCGAGCTCGCCCTCCGGAAGGACTACCGCCACAGCTGGGAGGACGAGGTCCGCGAGGAGTACACCTACCTCACGCAGCCCGAGCTCGAGGCCGTCTTCGCGGGGCTCGGCCTGCGCGTGCTCGCCTCGACGCCGCTCCGGAACCCCTGGATCCTCCAGCACCGCTTCGCGGGCCAGCTCTCCCTCTGGGACGCCACCACGCGCGCCCCCCTCGACTGGCCCGCCACGAACTACGTCATCGTCGGGCAGCGCGTCCCGGACGGCGGCGGCGTGCGCTTCGACGCCCAGCCCCTCCCCCGCCCGCTCGGCTACCTCGCCCTCGCCTGCTGGGAGCGCCGCGCCGACCGCCACGTCTTCGACCTCGCGCGCCGGCCCGGCCTCGCCGTCGACGTCGTCCCCTGGTTCGAGCGCGGCGGCGCCGTCCACGTCCTCGCGCGCCGCAGCTACCCGCGCCCCCTCCTCGGCCTCGTCGGGCGCGCGATCGACGGCACCACGCCGCCCTCCTGGGTGAGCGCGCCGCTGAACGTCCTCGTCACGGACGTCCCGCTCGGCGAGGCCGTCGCCGACCAGCTCACGACGCTCGAGGGCCTCTCGGAGGCCGACCTCCTCGCGTTCGAGCCCGGCACGCGCTACCTCCCCTCCCCCGGCGGCGTCGAGGAGGAGGTCCGCTCCGTGTTCGTCCGCGTGCGCCAGCTCGACGCGACCGCCGAGCCGCGCCGCCGCGGCCTCTCCGACGCCGGCCACGTGCGCGCCATCGAGGCGAGCCAGCTCCTCCGCGCGGCGCAGGTCGGTGGCCTCCCGGACGCGCGCCTCGAGCTCAACGTCTACGATCTGCTCCTGCGGCAGGACCGCCCGGTCGGGGCCTGGATCGGCGCCGAGGTGGCCGTCCCCGACGCGCCGCCGCCCCCTCGCCGCGAGACCCTCGCCGACCTCGCCGCGCGCCCGCCGCGCCGCGCGTTCGTGCGGGCCGGCCGTGAGCGCTCGCCGGGGTTCCTCTGCGTCGAGGCGCACGAGTTCACCGAGCGCGACCGCCACGGGCGGTCGGTCGGCGAGGTCGCGCTCGACGTCGTGATCCCAGCGCGACACCGCGCGGAGACCGTCGCCGTCGCGGTCCTCCGCCGCTTCGAGGGCGAGGTGTGGCTCGGCGTCGATGACGACGACCTCCCCGCCGCCCAGTGCTTCGACGGGCGCTCGGACCTGCTCGTGACCCCCGCCTGGCGCCTCCCGCGGGGCAAGGTCGCGACGCTGCGCGAGCTCTCGCGCTTCGTCCGGCGGCGCCTCCGCGCCGAGTACGGCGTCGTGGTGGCCGGGCGGGAGGTGCCGCTCGGCGGCAGCTACCACCCGAGCCCGGGCGTGACCCCCGAGGTCGTGCACCCGGTGGCCGTGGCCGTCGCGGACGAGGCCGCGGGCGGGGTCCGCGCGCTCACCTGGGTGCGGCTCGCGGACGCGGTCGAGCGCCGCGACCTGCTCGTCGACGGCCACCTCCGCGTGGTCGCGCTGCGCGCCGCGCACGCGCTCGGCCTGATAGGCTAGGTCCCCGCGGGCTCCTCGCGGGCGAGGCCGGCGAGGAGGGCGTCGACGACCCAGCGCACGTGCGCCCGGCGCTCGGCGAGCGCGGCGGGGCCCTCGGGATCGTCGCCCCAGAGCGGGGCGAGCAGCGGCCCCTGCGTGAACCACGTGGTGATCACGCCCGAGAACGTGATGAACAGGTGGCGCGCGGCGAGCGGCCCCTCGGGCGGCGCGACGTCCGCCAGCGCCCGCTCCGCCCAGCGCAGGAGCGGCGCGAGGTGGCCGCGGAGGAGGTCGTGCAGCTCGGGCCCCATGGCGGTCAGGCCCTGCACGAGGCGCGGGAAGCGGCGGTGCGCCTCCATGAAGTCGAGGTAGGCGTCGACGACGCGATGGAGGCGCGCGCGGAGCGGCTCGTCGGCGGCGCCCGTGGCGGCCTCGAGCGCGGCGAGCTGCCCCTCGTAGTAGCGCTCGAGCACGCGCTCGACGAGGCCGCGCATGCTCTTGAAGTGGTAGAAGACGAGGGCGTTGTTGACGCCCGCGCGCGTCGCCACCGAGCGCGCCGAGACGCCGTCGAGGCCGACCTCGGCGAGGAGCTCGTCGGCGGCGTCGAGGATCTTGCGCGCCGTGTCGTTCCGGAGATCGGGGCGTCCGTCCATGCACGCCGATTAGCCGCTCCCAGACGCGATCTCAAGCGAAAGTTGAGCAATTGCTCAACCCCGCTCTTGAGCAGTCGCTCAAACTTCGCTAAGTGAACCTCATTCACGGGCGCACGGAGGGCTCCATGGTGCTGCAAGTCATCGGCAAGAAGATGTTTTCGGGCAAGACCATCCGCGGCGGCGAGATCGTCGCGCGGATCCTGGCCGCCGAGCGGGTCGACACCGTCTTCGGCATCATCGACGGCACCTACTTCGGCCTCATCGCGGGCTTCGAGCCCAACGACATCCGGCTCGTCACCCCGCGCCACGAGGCGAGCGCCCTCCACATGGCCGGCGCCTACGCCCGCGCCACGGGGCGCCTCGGCGTCGCCATCGCCTCGAACGGCCCCGGCGTCGCCAACGCGCTCTCGGGCGTAGCCGTCGAGAACGCCGAGGGGAACCGCGTCCTCCTCATCACGAGCTGCCGCCGCGTCGGCATCGCCTACCCGGACCGCGGCGGCGCCTACCAGTACTTCCCGCAGACCGAGGTCACCGCGCCCATGACGAAGTGGTCGGTGCACGTCCCGAGCGTCGACCGCCTCGCCGAGATCATGCGGCAGGCCCTCCGCGTCGCCTTCACGGGGCGCCCGGGCGTCGTCCACGTGGACGTCCCCGAGAGTGTCATGAACGCCGACGTCGAGCCCGTCGCCGCCTGGTTCCGCGAGCCCGCGCAGTACCGCGCCCTCGAGCCCCTCGCCGCCCCGGTCGACCAGGTCGCCCGCGCGGCCGAGCTCCTCCGCGGCGCGCGCCGCCCGACCATCCACGCCGGCTCGGGCGTCGCCCACGCCATGGCCGACGTCGAGCTCGAGCGCGTCGCCTCGCTCCTCGAGGCGCCCATCACCACGAGCTGGGGCGCGCGCTGCGTCATGGACGAGCGGATCCCCCAGGCGGTCCCCATGTGCTACGTCGACGCCGTCAACGCCGCCCGCGCCGACGCGGACGTCGTCCTCGTGCTCGGCTCGCGCCTCGGCGAGACCGACTGGTGGGGGAAGGCGCCCTACTGGGGCCTCCCCGACGAGCAGGCCGTCATCCAGGTCGACCTCGACCCCGGGATCCTCGGCGCCAACCGCCCGACCGAGCTCGCGATCCAGGCCGACGTCGGCGCTTTTTTGCGCCAGCTCGCCGACGCGCTCGCCGCGCGCCCCGTCCCCGCGGAGCGCCTCCGCGCCCGCGCCGCGCGCGTCGCGTCGCTCGGCGAGATGAAGGCCGCGCGCCGCGCCGAGCTCGACGCGCACCTGAAAGACGTCGCCGTCCCGATGCACCCGGCGCACGTCCCGCACGTCGCGCGCGAGGTCTTCGAGGACGACGCCATCCTCGTCATCGACGGCGGCAACACCGCCATCTGGGCCAACTTCTACCACGAGGTGCGCGTGCCCCACACCGTGCTCGGCACGGCCAAGATGGGGATGCTCGGCGCCGGCGTCGGGCAGGCCCTCGGCGCCAAGGCCGCGTTCCCGGACCGGCAGGTCTACTGCATCATCGGCGACGGGGCGATGGGCTTCCACCAGCAGGAGGTCGAGACGGCCGTCCGGAGCGGGCTCCCGGTCGTGTACATCGTGCTCTGCGACCGGCAGTGGGGGATGGTGAAGATCAACCAGAGCTTCATGCTGAAGCCCGTGAAGACGCTCGTGATGAAGTCGCTCGACCCGAGCGAGACCATCAACACCGAGCTCTCCGAGACGCGCTTCGACGAGCTCGCGCGCGCCATGGGCGCCTACGGCGAGCGCGTCGCCGACCCGGCCGGCCTCCGCGGCGCCCTCGAGCGCGCCGTCGCGAGCGGGCGGCCGGCGGTCGTGCACGTCGACGTCGACCGCACGAAGCATATGTGGGCGCCGAACCTGAAGACCTTCAAGGACATGCACGCCGAGCCGGCGGGGAAGAAGTAGCCATGGCGGCCACCGACACCAGCGAGGCGACCGGGACCGAGACGGCGGCCGCCCCTGCGCCGCGGCGCGTGCTCGTCACGGGCGCGGGCGGCTACCTCGGGAAGCTCGTCGTGCGCGCGCTCGCCGCCGACGCGCGCTTCGCCGACGTCGTCGCGACCGACCTCCACGCCCCCGAGGGCGTCCCCGGGGGCGTCGCGAGCGAGCCCCTCGACGTGGCCGACGGTGCCGCGGTCGACGCCCTCGTCGCGCGCCACCGCCCCGACGCGATCGTCCACCTCGCGGCCATCGTGACGCCGCCGAAGGGGGGCGTCGGGCGCGAGCGGGCGCGGCGGGTCGACGTGGACGGCACGCGCCACGTGCTCGAGGCGTGCCTCGCGCACGGCGTCGGGCAGGTGGTCGTCACCTCGAGCGGCGCGGCGTACGGCTACCACGCGGACAACGCCCCGCGGCTCACCGAGGACATGCCGCTGCGCGGCAACGACGTGTTCGCCTACGCGCACCACAAGCGGCTCGTCGAGGAGCTGCTCGCCACGTGGCGCGCGGAGCACCCGGAGGTGAAGCAGCTCGTCTTCCGGCCGGGGACGATCCTCGGGCGCACGACGCGGAACCAGATCACGGCCATCTTCGAGCGCCCGGTCGTGGTCGGCCTCCGCGGGGTCGCGAGCCCGTTCGTCTTCATCTGGGACGAGGACGTCGTCGCCTGCGTCGTGCAGGGCGTCGCCGAGGGGCGGGAGGGGGTCTACAACCTCGCCGGGGACGGCGTCATGACGCTCCGGGAGATCGCCCACGCCCTCGGGAAGCCCTTCGTCGCCGTGCCGCCCCGCGCGATGCGGGCCGCGCTCGGGCTCCTCGAGCGCCTCCACATCGGCCCGTACGGCCCCGAGCAGGTGATGTTCCTCGAGCACCGCCCGGTGCTCGCGAACGACCGCCTCCGCGAGGAGCTCGGCTACGTCCCGCGCGCGAGCCGCGACGTCTTCGCGAGCTGGGCGGCCGCCCATGCGTGAGCCGCTCGCCGGGCGCGTGGCGGTGGTGACCGGCGCCGGGAACGGCATCGGGCGCGCCATCGCCCGCGCGCTCGCCGCGGAGGGCGCCAAGGTCGCGCTCCTCGATCTCGACGTGGCCGCCGCCGAGCGGGCCGCCGCCGAGCTCGCCGGCGCCGTGGCCGTCCCGTGCGACGTCACCTCCCCCGACGGCGTCGCCGCCGCCTTCGCGACGGTGCGCGCGCGCCTCGGGCCGGTCGACGTGCTCGTCAACAACGCCGGCCTCTCGCACCACAGCCTCGCGGCCGACACCGCGCTCCCCGTGCTGCGGCGCGTCATGGACGTGAACTTCCACGGCGCCGTCCACTGCACGCTCGCCGCCCTGCCCGACCTCGAGGCGCGCCGCGGCGTCGTCGTCGCGATGTCGAGCGTCGCCGGCTTCGGCCCGCTCTACCGGCGGAGCGCCTACGCCGCGAGTAATTACGGCGCGCAAGCAGCTGGAGCCGTTCACCGCCGGCCTCCTCACCGCCTGCCGTCGTCGTCGATGCTCGGCGCACCTATAGGTGCGCCTCCGCTCTCCTCCTTGGCAGACGGCGAGGATGCTCGACGGCGACCGGGCTCCAGCCACTTGCGCGCCGTAATGAACACGCGCTCCACGGCTGGTTCGACACGCTCCGGAGCGAGGTCGGCCCGCGCGGGGTCGCCGTGATGCTCGTCTGCCCGAGCTACGTCCGCACGGACATCGACCGCCGCGCCCTCGCGGGGGACGGCGGCCCGGCGCCCGGCGGCAAGGCCGTGGTCGGCCGGCCGGCGGAGCCCGAGGACGTCGCCCGCGCCGTGGTGAGCGGCATCGCGCGCCGCCGCCGGCAGCTCGTCCTGACGCCGGTCGGGCGCGCGGCCTACGCGCTCTCGCGCCTCGCCCCGGCGGTCTACGAGCGCGTCATGCGGCGGCGCCAGAGCTGATCGCGGCGGCGCGCTCGCGGGCCCGCCGGTAGCCGAGGGCGTCGGCGAACCCGACGCCGTCGTAGTCCTCGGCGGTGAACGGGAGGTCGAGCCGCGGCGCGCGCGCGGGGGCCTCCGGGAAGAGCTCGGCGGCGGCGTCCTTCCGGCCGAAGCGGGTCGGGTAGGTGCACGCCTCGATGACGAGCTCGACGGCGCGGCGGTCGAGGTCGGGGATGGCGGCGATGGCGGCGCGGCGCGCGGGGTCGCGGAGCGAGGCCAGCACGGCCTCGACGCGGGCCGGGTCCCAGGCGACGGGGGTGTGGGCGCGGTCGGCGGGGCCGGCGGGCGTCGGGCGCGGGTCGTTCCCGCCGCGCCAGAGGGCGGCCTCGCCTGCGGCGGCGGCGAACGGGTCGACGAGGACGCCGCCGAGGTAGGTGTTGTAGTGCACGTGCGGGGCGACCCAGGGGAAGGTCGTGACGGCGTCGAGGCCCGAGTAGCCGGTGAGGGCGACGGGCTCGCCGCGGGCGACCTCGTCGCCGACCGCGACGAGGGCCTTCGCGAGGTGATGGTGGCTCGTCATGAGGCCGTCGCCGTGGTCGAGGTAGACCTTGAGGCCGCCGCGGTCGAACTCGCGGCGGATGGCGACGACGCGGCCGGGGGCTGCGGCGACGGTGACGGTGCCCGGCGGGCAGGCGAAGTCGACGCCGTTGTGGGTGTCGTAGGTGAGCTGCCCGCCGCGGAAGTCGCGCACGTGGGTCACGCGGACCGACCAGCCCTCGGCGATCGGCGTCGGGGCGTGGTTGTAGAGGTTCGTGACCACGAGGGTGCGGCCGGCGACGCGCTGCCCGAGCCACGTGCGGACGGCGAGGCGCGGCGTGAAGAGGTTCAGGCTCGACGTGCCGAAGCGCGACGGCGGAAGGTGCGGATCGCCGCGGAAGACGAGCGCCGCCTGGGCGAGGGTCGGGCCGAGGGGGCGGAGGCCGAGCACGTCGGCGAGCGGGAGGCGCGTGGGATTCATGCGCGCATTCAATTCGGGCGAGCCCGTCGGCGCAACCGGAATCGACGCGCGGCGACGCGGCGCCGCGCTCGGCGGGGGCCGGGCCGGATGGTGGTCGTACGACGATCGTCGCATGTCTCGGCGCGGAGCTCCCTGTATCGTCGCGGGGTCCCCGACATCCCAGGAGTCCCCATGCGCCGTCTCTCGCCGTTGGTGCCGCCGCTGCGTTGCCTGGTCCTGCTCGCGGCCGCGCTGTGGTCGCTCCAGCCCGCGCCGACGCGCGCCGAGGAGCCGCCCGAGGACGACGACGAGGAGGCCGCCGCGCCGCCGGACGAGGGGGCGCCCGAGGACGACGGGGCGAGCGCGCCGAGCGAGGGCGCGCCGGCCCCGGGCGCCGACGCGCAGGTGGTCGTCGTGACCTTCGACTCCGGCTTCGTCGACGTCGGCTTCGCCGGCGACAAGGCGCCGCGCGCGAGCGAGGCCTACTACCTGCCCGGCGGGCGGATCCGCGACTGGGCGGGCTTCGAGGCGATGCTGCGGCACATGTTCACGCAGATCGGGGCCTCGCCGTCGGAGCACCCGGTGCTCCTGAGCGAGCCCGCCAGCGTGCCGGCGCCAGAGCGCGAGCGGCTTACCCAGCTCATGTTCGAGAAGCTGCAGGTGCCGGCCTTCTACCTCATGGCGGACGCCGCGCTCACCTGCTACGCCGCGGGGCGCACGACGTGCCTCGCGCTCACGAGCCCCGACGGGACGCAGATCGCCGTGGTGTACGACGGCTACGTGCTGCCGTTCTCCGTCATGTCGGTGCCGGTCGGGCGCGCGGACATCGCGCTCCTCGCGATGAAGCTCGTCGGCGATCGCCTCGGCCACGCCTTCGCCGCGCGCGACCGCGAGGCGTTCGCCGCGATCATCGAGCAGCGCGGCTTCGTCGCCCTCGACTTCGACGCCGACGAGCAGAAGGCCGCGGCCGGGTCGGAGCTCGACGTGACGGTGACGTTGCCCGACGGGCAGGAGGCGACGATCGGCCGGGAGCGCTTCGCCGCGGCGGAGGCGCTGTTCAAGCCGGCCCTCCTCGGGAGCCAACGCGTCGGGCTCCACAGCGCCGCCTACGACGCGATCATGCACTGCGACGTAGAGCTTCGTCAGGACCTCTACCGCAACATCGTGGTCGCCGGGCGCACGCTCGCGCTCGAGGGGCTCGAGGAGCGGCTCACGCAGGAGATGAAGCTGCTCGCGCCGCCCACGATGTCCATCGTCGTCGCGGCGCCGCCCGAGCGCGCCCGGAGCGTGTGGATCGGCGGCTCGCTCGTGGCGAGCCTGTCGACCTTCCGGAAGCTCGCGATCACGCGCGCCGACTACGACGCGTCGGGGCCGGCCATCATCGGGAAGAAGGCGCTCTGATCCGCGACGGCGCTTGCCCCGCCGCCCGGGGCCGCGGGTCGTGCGGACATGGCTGATCACAAGCTCGTCCTCCACCCGCGCGACCCCGAGGCCCCGCTCCCGCCCGTCGAGGTGCTCCGCGGCGGCCTCATCGCGCTCGGGCTCCTCGGGCCGGAGGTCGAGCGCTTCGGCGACTCGCATCACGCGCCCGGACCGCGCTTCGCGGCGCTCCTCGGGCTCCGCGGGGGGCGCCCGGCCACGCGCCTCGGCGCGGGCGGCGCGCGGGAGCCCGTGGACCTCGCCGACGTCGTCAGCGTCGAGCTCCTCGCGAGCGACGAGGTCGCCTTCCTCGGCGGCGACGTCGCGACGCCGAGATGCCCGGGCTGCGGCGCCGAGGTCGACGACTGGGGCGAGCGCGTCTCCGCCCTCTACGACGGCGACGACGCCGGCTCCGTGCACACCTGCGCCGGGTGCGGCCGCGCGAGCCGGCCCTG
Organism: Deltaproteobacteria bacterium; assembly: GCA_020632715.1. Classification (GTDB taxonomy): domain Bacteria; phylum Myxococcota_A; class UBA9042; order PHBI01; family PHBI01; genus JACKFA01. The sequence continues at coordinate 456,889 of JACKFA010000004.1, read as the reverse complement.
GGAGCTCGACTGGGACGGGACGAACGGCTTCGGCCGCCTCGCCGTCGCCGTGTGGCACGTGCGCGACGGCGAGGCCGCCCCGAGCGACGAGCTCGCCGGGGCCCTCGCGAAGCTCACGGCGACGCCGTGGACCTCGTTCTTCTATCGGATGTAGGTTCGCTCGCGCCGCCAGACCCAGAGCGCGCAAAGCGCCAGCACCGCGAGCCAGGGCGCCCCGGCCCCGCCGCCCGCGCAGCCGCCGCCGCCGCCCGCCGTCGCGTCCACCGGCACCTCGCCGCCCGGGTTCTGCACCACCGGCTCGTCGACCCCTCGCAGCACGAGCGCGCAGCTCGCCTCGCCGGCGTTCCCCGACGGATCCGTCGCCGTCACCGCCACCGTCACCGTGACGGTCGCCGCCGTGAGCGCCGTCCCGTCCCACGACACCGCGCCGTCCTCGATCCTCACCGGGCACGCCGCGCCGAGCTCGGTCGCGACGCCGTCCGCGCCCGCCGCCTCGCAGCCGCTCACCGCGAGCGCGACCGTCGCGCCGCACGCGTCCGTCGCCGCCGCCACCGCCGCCGCGCCCGCCGTCACGCAGGTCACCTCCGGCGCGGTCACGTCGCTCACGACGACCTCCGTCGTGCACGTCACGTCGTCGCCGCCGTCGTTCGCCGTGAACTCGACCGTCGTCGCGCCCACCCCGAAGCTCCCCTCGCGCACGAGGTTCGTCACGTCGACGGCGCAGTTGTCGCGCGCCGTCGCCGTGAGCTCCCCGCGCCAGGCGCACGCCGTCGCGGGCGCCTCGACCGCGAGCGCCGCCGGGCACGCGAGCGTGAGCGGCGTCTCGTCGCTCACGGTCACCCGCGTCTCGCAGCTCGCGTCGTTCCCGGCCGCGTCGACCGCCGTGAACCGCACGACCGTGGTCCCGACGGGGTACGTCGCCGGCCGGTCGTCGAAGACCAGCACCGTGCCTGCGTCCTGGCACGCGTCGCTCACGGTGGCCGCGTCCAGCGCCACCTCCGTGCCGCAGCGGTCCTCGTCGCTCGCGACCGTCACGTCCGCCGGGCACGTCACCTCGGGCGCCACCGTGTCGGTCACGCTCACGACCGTGAGGCACGTCGCGGCGTTGCCGTTCCCGTCCGTCGCCGTGAAGACGATCGGCGTGTCGCCGAGCACGAAGCGGCCGCTCTCCTCGCCCCCCGCGACCTCGGCGCCGCAGGCGTCCTCCGCGGTCGCCGCGAGCGCGCTCGTGAGGTCCGCGCCGCCGCCCGCGCACTCGAGCGTCACGTCGGCCGGGCAGGCGATGACCGGCGCCTCCGCGTCGAGCGGGCAGCTGCTCGCGCTGACCTCCCAGCTCGCCACCGCGGGCGTCGGGTCGCACGCGCCCGCGCACGCCCGCACCAGGAACACGTGCGCCCCGACCGCGAGCCCGTCGGCCGCGAACGTCGCCGTCCCGTCGTCGCACGGGAACCACGCGCCGTCGTCGAGGCGGCACTCGAAGCCCGCCTCCAGAACACTCGCCTCGAACGCGAACGCAGCCCCGTCCGCGGTCGTCGTGACGGGCGCGGGCCGCGCCGTGATCGTCGTCTCCGGCACGCTCGTGTCCACCGACCACGCCCAGACCGCCGCCTCCTCCGACACGTTCCCCGCGCCGTCGCGCGCGACCACGTAGAGCGCGTGCGCCCCGTCCGCGAGGCCCTCCCACGCCGGCGTCGCGTCGCAGCTCTCGTAGCCCTCGAGCGAGCCCGGCGCGCCGCCCGCCGGGTCGAGCGCGCAGTAGTAGGCGACCCCGGCCTCGTCCGCGAGGAGCACGAACGCCGCGTCGCCCGTCTGCGCCGGGTCGTCCGGCCCCGCGGCGATCGTCGCCACGGGCGCCCGCGTGTCGACCGTCCAGGCCCAGCGCGCCGGCGCCGGGTCGGTGTTGCCCGTCGCGTCCACCGACGCCACCTCGAACACGTGCGCGCCGTCGCCGAGCCCGTCATAGCTCGCGGCGCCCCCGTCGCACGCCGCCCAGGCGCTCCCGTCGAGCCGGCACGAGAACGTCGTCGCCGCCGCGTCGTCCGGGTCGGCGTACGCGAACGACGCCGCCGCCGCCGCTGTCAGCGCCTCGGGGCCGGCCGTGATGACCGTGTCCGGCGCGCTCGTGTCGACGTGCCACGTCCACGCGGCGGGCGTCGGATCGGCCACGCCGAGCGGCGACACGGCGAACACCCAGAGGTGGTGGACCCCCTCGTCGAGCGAGGCCAGCACGAGGTCCGCGTCGCACGCCTCCCAGTCCGCCTCGGCGGGCGCGGCCCCGGCGACGTCCACGGCGCACAGGAAGTCGGCGTCCGCCACGCTCGCGCCGAACACGAAGCGCGCCGTCGCGCTCTGCGCCGGATCGGTCGGCCCGACGAGGATGGTCGTCTCCGGCACCGTCGGATCGACGCGCCACGCCCAGTACGCGGGCGTCGCGTCGACCGCGCCGTCCGCGCCCACCGCGCGCACGAGGAACACGTGCGTCCCGGCGGCGAGGTCGCCGTAGGTCTTCTCGCCGGGCGCCCCGTCGCAGCGCTCCCAGGCGCCGCCGTCGAGCGCGCACTCGAACGCGTCGTGCGCGGCCGCGAGCGGGTTCGCGTAGGTGAAGGTCGCCTCGGTCGCGGCGGTCACCGCGTCGGGGCCGCTCGCGATGGCGGTCTCGAGCGCGGCGCACACGCTCGCGCCGGCGCGCCCGGGCACCACGTTGTCGACGAAGCCGTCGCAGTCGTCGTCGACGCCGTTGCACACCTCCGCCGACGCCCCCGCGAGCGCGTCGCAGCTGTCGACCGGCCCCTCGCTCGTGCACGTCACGGTGCCCGTCTGGCCGGCGCACGCGCCCACGCCGCAGGTCGTCGCCACCTCGGCGAAGTCCTCGTCGGTGGCGCCGTCGCAGTCGTTGTCGCGCCCGTCGCAGCTCGCGTCGTCGACGGCGTAGCTCGGGAAGGCGAAGGCCGCGTAGTCGGCGACGGTGCAGTCGCCCCAGGCGCCGCCCTGGCAGAGCCCGGCGGGCGCCGTGGCGCCGGCGCAGACGCCGCGCTGCTCGGCGCAGAGCGGCCGCGTGAGCGTGTCGTCGTTGGCGTCGGTGAGGCCGTCGCAGTCGTCGTCCTCGCCGTTGCAGACCTCGTCCGCCGCGTCCCCCGGCGTGCAGGCGTCGGTCGGGACGCCCGCGACGCAGGTGCGCGTGCCCTCGGCGGCGCAGGCGCCCACGCCGCAGGTGATGGTCTCGGGCGCGAAGTCCTCGTCGGTGGCGCCGTCGCAGTCGTTGTCGCGCCCGTCGCAGGAGGCGTCGTCGAGCGCGTAGCTCGGGAAGGCGTGGCCCGCGTAGACGGCCGGGCCGCAGCCGATCCACTGGCCGCCCTGGCAGAGCGACGGCGGCGACATCGCGCCCGCGCAGACGCCGCGCTGCTCCTCGCACGCGTGGGCGGCGAGCGTGTCGTCCGCGGCGTCGGTGAGGCCGTCACAGTCGTCGTCCACGCCGTTGCAGACCTCGTCGGTCGCGACGCCCGGCGTGCAGCTCTCGACGGGGGCGCCGTCGACGCAGGCGCGCGTCCCCTGGGCCTCGCAGGCGCCCACGCCGCAGACGATCGCCTGCGGCGCGTAGTCCTCGTCGGCCTCGCCGCTGCAGTCGTCGTCGACGCCGTCGCAGGTGTCGTCGGTGTCCGAGAGCGGCGCGCCGGCGTCGCAGAGCTCCTCCTCGACGCCGAGGTTGCAGAGGCGGTCGCCGGCGGCGGCGCAGACGCCCTGCCCGCAGGTGATCGCGGCGGGGACGTAGTCCTCGTCGGTCTGACCGTCGCAGTCGTCGTCGAAGCCGTCGCAGGTGGCGTCGGCCATCCCGGGGACCGGCGTGAGCTCGGAGAGGCAGCCGAGCTGCGCGTCGCAGCGCTCGACGGTGCAGACGTCGCCGTCGTCGGCGCACGGGATGGGGTCGTGCTGGCAGCCGACGCCGTGCACGCAGTAGTCGTTGGTGCAGACGTCGTCGTCGTCGCAGTCGGTCTCGGTGCCGGCGACGCAGGTGCAGTCGTCGCCGCAGCGCTCCCCGGTCGTGCAGGGGTCGCCGTCGTCGCAGCCCGTGATGTCGCAGAGCTCGGTGTGGCCGGCGAAGTTCTGGACGATCCCGTCGCCGCAGACCTCGGTCACGCACACGGCCGAGCAGCCGTCGCCGCTCACGACGTTGCCGTCGTCGCAGTCCTCGTGCTCCTCGACGACGCTGTTGCCGCAGACGTCCGTCTGGTTCACGACCAGCGTCGCCTCGAGGCCCTCGCCGAACTCGGAGGTGCTGCCGTCGCGCGTCGCCGTGAGCGTCAGGAAGACGCCCGCGAGGTTGAGCCCGAGGCTCACGTCCACCGCGAAGACGCCGTACTGATCGGCGTTCCCCTGGTTCAGCGCCGACTGCGCCTCGCCGTAGCCGCTCGGGTCGACCGCCTGGCGGAAGATCCGCACGACGCAGCTCGGGCAGCTGACGCCGGAGATCCGGAAGCGCCCGTCGCCGAGGCTCGTGATCTTGCGGACGTCCGGGAAGTTCTGGAGCCCGTTCGGGCCCTCGTCGCCGTCGCCGAGGTCGTTGTAGGTCACGCCGTAGGCGTCGTCGTCGGGGCCGACGAGGTCGATGCCGAGGGCGCCGTTGCCGTTGATGGTGAAGGAGAGGCCGACGTCGATGTGCTGCCCGTCGACCACGCGCACGCCGGCGCCGACGTTGCCCGTCGCGATCCCGTAGGCGAGCGTGACGTGGTGCGCGCCGCCGATGACGCGGACGCCGTCGCCGCCGTTGTTGGCGAAGTAGCTCGTGTTGTTGTTGAGCCCGAACTGCGACGTGCCGTCGATGAGGAAGCCGTCGCCGAGGTTGTTGCGCGCGTAGAAGCGGTTCTGGAACGACACCCCGGTGACGTCGGCGCCGCGGAGCTCGAGGCCGGCGCCGTGGTTGCGCGAGAAGTTGTTGCAGTCCGAGGTGAAGCGGGTGCCGGTGGCGCCGCCGGTGACGAGCGCGCCGCCGAGGGCGTTGCCGTGGTCGCTGTCGTCGGCGTAGGTGCGGCCGGAGTAGACGCCCGCGATGTTGTTGTTCGCCGCGCCCGCGCCGCGCACGACGAGGCCGTAGCCGCCGTTCTCGATGACCGTGGTCACGCCGGGCTCGCCGTCGTTGTACTCGCAGTAGGCGTTGGCGATCGTGTTGTTCGCGCCCGTGATGACGAGGCCGTCGCCGTCGAAGCCGCGGATGACGAGGCCGAGGAGCTGGTTGTCGTCCGAGTCGATGACCAGGCCGTCGACGCCGTCGCCGGCGGCGCTGCCGTCGAGCTCGAGGAGCGACGCGATCCCGCGGGTCGCCTTGATGGCGACGAGGCCCGCCGACACCGTCGGGAGCGGGCTCGTCACGGCGATGACGGGGCGTACGTAGTCGGGGTTCGGCGGGTCGTAGGGCCCGGGCGGGCTCGGGAAGGCCGTCGTGTCGAAGGCGATGCTGTCGCCGTGCTTCGCGATGGTCAGCGCCCCCCGGAAGGAGCAGTCGTCGGGCTCGGCGGTGCAGGCGGTCACGAGCTCGTCGTCGGTGCGGTCGACGATGATCTCCTGCGGGCCGGCCACGTTGGCGGCGAACTCCGACATGTTGCCGCTCGGGTCGAGGGCCACGGCCGTGACGGCGCTGCCGCTCGCGAGGCCGACCTGGACAGAGAAGCGGCCGTCGCTCCCGGCGGTCGTGTCGTTGCCGGTGACGCCCTGCGCCTCGCCGTGACCGGTGGGATCGGGCGTCGCGCGGTAGATGCGCACGACGCAGCCGGGGCACGCCGAGCCGGTGACGACGACCTGGCTGTTGCCGGCCGGGACGACGTCGTCGATGACCGGAAAGTTGAGGAGGTGGTTCGGGCCGTCGTCGGCGTCGCCGTCGTCGTTGGGGGTGACGCCGTCGGCGCCGTCGTCGGGGGCGACGAGGTCGATGCCGAGGCCGGCGTTGTCGTAGAAGCCGAAGGAGCGCCCGGCGCGCACCTTGGTGCCCGACTCGACGCGGAGGCCGGCGCCGCCGTTGTCGTAGGCGACCCCCTGCTCGAGGACGACGTTCTCGGCGCCGCCGATGACGCGGACGCCGCTCCCGGCGTTGCTCGTGAAGTAGCTCGTGCTGCCGCTCACCGTCACCTGCGACGCGCCGTCGACGAGCAGCCCGTCGCCGTCGTTGTTGCGCGCGTAGACGCGGTTCTGGAAGCTCGTGCCGGTGACGTCGGCGCCGCGGATCTCGAGGCCGGCTCCGTGGTTGCGCGAGAAGTTGTTGCAGTCGGAGGTGAAGCGGGTGTTGGTGGCGCCGTCGGTGACGAGCACGCCGCCGAGGCCGTTGCCGTGGTCGCTGTCGTCGGCGTACGTGCGGCCGGCGTGGACGCCCGCGATGTTGTTGTTCGTGGCGCCCGCGCCGCGCACGACGAGGCCGTAGCCGCCGTTCTCGATGACCGTGGTCACCCCGGGCTCGCCGTCGTTGTACTCGCAGTAGGCGTTGGAGATCGTGTTGTTGGCGCCCTCGACGACGAGGCCGTCGCCGTCGAAGCCGCGGATGACGAGGCCGAGGAGCTGGTTGTCGTCCGAGTCGATGACGAGGCCGTCGACGCCGTCGCCGGCGGCGCTGCCGTCGAGCTCGAGGAGCGACGAGATCCCGCGGGTCGCCTTGATGGCGACGAGCCCTGCCGAGAGGCTCGGGAGCGGGCTCGTGACGGCGATGACGGGGCGCACGTAGTCGGGGTTCGGCGGGTCGTAGGGTCCGGGCGGGCTCGGGAAGACCGTCGTGTCGAAGGCGATGCTGTCGCCGTGCTTCGCGATGGTCAGCGCCCCCCGGAAGGAGCAGTCGTCGGGGTCGTCCGTGCACGCCGTCACGAGCTCGTCGTCCGCGCGGTCGACGATGATCTCCTTCGGCCCCTGCACGTTCGCGGCGAGCTCGGACATGTTGCCGTCGCTGTCGGTCGCGGTCGCGGTCACGAAGAGGCCGGGCGCGAGGCCGCCCTGGAACGTCACGACGCCGTTCGCGTCGGCGTTCGCGCGCCCCATGAAGCCCCCGAGCTCGCCGTGGCCGCTCGGGTCGTCGCTCGCGCGGTAGAAGCGCACGGTGCAGCCGGCGCAGGCCGTCGCGTGCACGACGACCTGGCTGTTGCCGGCGGCGTCGATGCGCTCGATGACCGGGAAGTTGAGGAGCCCGTTGGGGCCGCTGTCCGCGTCGCCGTCGTCGTTCGGGGTGACGCCGTCGGCGCCGTCGTCGGGGGCGACGAGGTCGAACGCGAGGCCGCCGTTGTCGGTCACGTTGATGGAGTCCTCGAAGCGGACGCGCGCGCCGTCCTCGACGCGGACGCCCGCGTCCGCGTTGCCCGTGATGGTGCCCTGGCTCAGGCGCACGTTCTCGGCGCCGCCGGTGACGAGGACGCCAGGGCCTGCGTTGTTGCGGAGCTGGATGCGCACGCTCGCGTCGAAGGGGGCGCCGTCGAGCCAGAGCCCCGCGCCGTCGTTGTTCTCGGCGAGGAGCCCGACGTCGCCGCTGTCGACGCGCGTACCCGTGGTCGTGGAGCCGGCGATGGTGACGCCCGGGCCGTGGTTGCCGCGCACCCGGAAGCAGCCGCCGGAGAAGCGGGTGTCGGTCGCGCCGTCGTCGATGAGGACGCCGCCCGCGGCGTTGCCGACGACGGCGCCGTCCTCGTCCTCGCCGATGAACATGACGTCGAGGCGGGTGCCGGCGGCGCTCGCGCCGGTCACGTGCACGCCGTAGCCGCCGTTCGAGTGGGCGAAGATCCAGCGCGACGGCTCGCCGTAGGTGCAGTCGCCCGTGCCGCCGACCGTGGCGCGGGCGCCGTGGACGAGGACGCCGTCGCCGCCGAAGTTGCGGAACCCGATGCCGCGGACGAAGGCGTCGTTCCCCTCGATGACGAGGCCGCTGACGCCGTCGCCGGCGAGGGTGCCGTCGAGGATCACGCCCGGGCCGGTGCTGCTCGAGCCCGACACGGTGATGACGTCGAAGGTGATGGGCGGGAGCGGCGAGAGCACCTGGATGACCGTCGGCCCGGGGTAGTCGGGGACGTCGTCGTAGGGGCCCGGCGGCTGCGGGAAGAGGGTCGGGTCGAAGACGATGATGTCGCCCTCGAGGGCCTTGTTGAGGGCGCCGCGGAAGGTGCAGTCGTTCGGCCCGGTGGTGCACTCGCGGACGTCGTCGTCGTCCGCGCGGTCGACGGTGTAGGTCTGCGGGACGCTGACCTGGGCGCGCGCCGCGGGCGTGGCGGCGAGCGCGAGCAGGGCGGCGCACGCGCCGGTGAGGAGGCGGAGGTGGAGACCGTCGCTGAGCCGTGTCGTGGACATCGGTCCTCGCAGATTTTCTTTTTCGATGTTCAGTTCGTCGAGGGGAGGCGCCCGAGCGGACACCACTGCTCAGGTTAGCAGAGGGGGGAGCGCGCGACGAGGGCTTTCTTGGCGGGTCTGGGCGCGTCGAGGCGATTTTTGCCCGGCAACGCGGCGTCGGGGGTCCTCGTCACGCGCCGCCGGTCGTGCGATACGGCTGCGCCACGCCGCGGGAGCGGCGTCGAGAACCGCGACACAAGAGAGTAACCAGAATGCAGCTCGTGACCCGCTTCGCCTTCGTCGGCCTCGCCCTCCTCCTCCTCGCGCCGAGCGCGCAGGCCAAGCCGGCGCCCCTCGACGAGGCCGCCTGGACCGCCGTCTTCGGCACGGCCGCCGACGGCCCGACGCCGACGTTCCTGAAGGAGCTCTCGAAGGGGATGAGCCCGGCGGACGCCGGGAAGGTCTTCAAGGGCGCGGAGAAGCCGAGCAAGCACGGCTTCGCGAAGATCACCGTGAAGGGGGTCCCGGGCGTCACGAAGATGGAGATCTACTTCCGGAAGGACAAGGAGACGAACGTGCCGACGCAGCTCGGCGCGGTGACGCTCACGCTCGACAAGTCGGTGCAGAAGGACCCGGCGGTGTACGCGGCGCTCGTGAAGGTGCTCACGGCCAAGTACGGGGCGGTGAAGAAGCCTGAGAGCGTCGAGAAGATGCAGATCACGTGGACGACGAAGAAGCTGCAGTCGGCGCAGATCTGGAAGGTCGGCCGCGACGTGACCTTCAAGTACTCGTTCTGAGCGGCGAGGAGCGAGGCGGCGTCTCGCTCCTCACGGGCCGTCCTCCCTGCATACGAACGCTTTACAACCGCGAGCTGAACGATCGCGGCGTCGGCGCGTCGAGGAGCCATCGCCCACGACGCCCCGGGACGGGGCAGGAGACGCCGCCATGCTTCGCACCGCCCTCGCCACGCTGACCGCCCTCGCCGCCATGACCTCCGTCGCGAGCGCCGCCCCCGGCGCGCGCGGTGACGACGTCCGCGCCGCTGCCGACGGGCTCTACCGCAACGTCGACGCCCGCGCCGTCTGCAGCGACCTCGCCGCGACCTCGCGCTGGACGGGGCAGTGGACGACCACGCAGTGGGGCGAGATGTCCGTCTGCGGCTGCACCGTCGGCCGCGACACGCGGAGCTCCTTCGACGTCGAGGCCGGCCCCATCTGGAGCAACCAGCACGCGCAGTCGGTGTGCCCGGCCGTGTGCGACGCCGCCCGCTGGACCGGCGCCTACACCCGCGACACCGCGCGCTCGCAGAGCACCTGCACCCTCGACTACCCCGGCCGCATCGCGAGCGCCGTCCGCGTCGCCTTCGCGCCGCGCGCGGTGGTCGCCCCGCGCCGCCCGGTGACGCGCCACGCCTACCGCCCGGTGCGCGCGCACCGCCGCTACTGAGGTATTCAGTCGCTCGCCGGCGGGTGCACCGAGGCGAGCACGAGCCACTCGTCCGGGAGCTCGACCACGAGCCAGGACACCCTGCTGCCGGACCTCGTGAGAGCGTCCGGCAGCGCCGTTTCACGCCACACGTACTCGATGGCGCCCGCGCCGACCGGCGCGGGGACCGCCTGCCCGCGGTACGCGTCGACCGTCGCCGCCGCGATCGCGTCGGACCTGCCGCAGTAGTCGGGCCCGAGCGCCGCGGCCGGTGACGAGGTCGACGGCGTCACGACCTCGGCCGTCGCGCCGAACGTCGCCTCGAGGACCACGCGCCCCGTGTCCGCGGCGACCACGATGAGCGCGCCGTCGTCGCCCTCCCCGGTGCGGAAGACCCAGTCCGTGATGCCGCCGCCGGTGATCAGCGTCGCGTTCTCGTCGACGCCGGCCGCGACGCGGGCGCCCGCCTCGTCGACGGGACGCGCGTCGCCGCCGATCACCGCCCAGCCCGGGTTCGAGCGCGCGCCGCCGAGCCGGACGACGACCGTGGCGGCTTCGCCCGCCTCGGCGACCGCCGCGGCGAGACGCGCCACGTCGCCGTCGCACGACGAGCTGCACGACTGCCGGAGGTAACACGTGTCATTGATGGCGCACTGCCAGCCGTGCGGCGTGCAGGTACAGAGCGACGGGTAGCACTCACCGCAGCAGCAGTGGATCTCGCTGACGCAGGGCTCAGCGGGATCGCAGGGCCCATAGGGGCCGCTCATCGGCGGACACACGGTGTCGACGGCGTCGGTCGCGTCCAACGCGTCGGCGTCCGCGGCGTCGGCCGGTGAGGCGGTGTCGTCCGGCGGCGCCGTGTCGGTGGTATCGGAGCCGTCGCCGCCGCACGCGGCCACGAGCGCGAGGGAGAGCGCGACGACGACGCCGCGCACGACGTGAGCTGGGGATCGCATGACGCGAGGGGTAGCGAGCGCGTCACCTCGAGTCAACGACGCGCTCCACATTCTCGCGGGCCCGCTACTCGAGCCAGCCGCCGTTCACGATGACGACCCACTCGGCGGTGGTCGGGTCGAGCTCGCCGACCGTCCGCGGGTAGCGCAGCACGACCGCGTCGAAGGCGTAGCCGCCCTGCCAGACGGCCGACGGCACCGCCGTGGTGAGGACCACGTCCGTCGCGGCCTTCACGTCGGCGGCCGGGAGCGCGCCGCCCGTCACGAGGTCGAAGCCGCGCGTCGTGCCGAGGCCGCCGCTCGCCGGGCAGCCGCTCGCGAGCTCGCTAGCCGGTGACCAGCTCGCGGGGTGCGTGATGTCGCCGGCGCCGCTCCAGACGATGCCCCCGCCGAACACCGCGAGGCCCGAGTGGGCGCTCACGACGCCCACGCCGCCGAAGTCGCCCGGCGACTCGTAGAAGACCCAGTCGTCGGCGGGGTCGGCGCCCGCGAGGTTCTGGCCGCTGCTGCCGAAGCCGGTCGCGCTCTGCGCGGCGGCGCGGGCCATGGACTCGTCGACGTGGGCGTAGGCGCCGGCGACGATCGCGTAGCCCAGCACGGCGCGCGTGTCGTGGTCGAGGCGGACGATGACGGAGAACGCCTGCTGCTTCGCGTAGAGCGTGCCGGCGAGCGCGTCGCGCGCGGTCTCGCAGGCGGCCGAGGCGTCGGCGTCCGCGTCGGCGTCCGTCGCGTCGTCGGTCGCGTCGGGGCAGGCCGGGATGAAGCAGGCGTCGGTCGCGTGGCAGGCCCACTGGCCGTCGGAGCACGTGCACGAGGTGCTCGCGTAGCACTGCCCACAGCAGCACTCCTGTCCGAAGCCGCAGCTGAGGCCCTCGGTCGAGCAGCCGGCGCTGAAGTCCGGGGTGGTCGCGGGGCAGGCGCCGGCCGCGTCGCTCGCGTCGACGGGGCCGGTGTCCGCGAGGCCCGTGTCGGTGACGACGCCGGTGTCGGCGACGTCCGCGACGTCCGCGACGTCGTTCACCACGTCGGCCGCGGCGTCGTCGCCGTCGTCCTCCTCGTTGCAGGCGGTCACCGCGAGGCTGAGCGAGAGGAGCGGGACGACGAGCGCGGTGAGGCGAGGAAAGCTTTTCATGTCCGGTATCTTAGCGGATCCGCCCCCCTCCCGGCAAGGAAGCGCCGGGCTCCGCGCCGGCTCACTCGGCGTGGATCGTGACCGGCACGCCGTTCAGGACCGCGTTCCCCGACAGCCGGTCGAGCGGCTCCGGGTCGACCACCGCGTTCAGGTTCACCCCCGCGTGCTCGGCCGCCACGCGGAGCCTCGCGCCCGGCGCGCCGTGCCCCCAGCCGTGCGGCAGGCTCACGACGCCGACGGGCACGCGGTCCGTGACCTCGACCGGCGCGCTGAGCGTGCCCGCCGCGCTCGTCACGCGCGCGCTCGCGCCGTCGGCGAGGCCGAGGCGCGCGGCGTCCTCGGGGTGCACCTGCAGCGTGCAGCGGGGCTTCCCGCTCACGAGCCCGGGGAGGTTGTGCATCCACGAGTTGTTCGAGCGCAGCGTGCGCCGCCCGAGCAAGCGGAGCCCGGGCTCCTCGGGCTCGTCGAGCGCGTGCTCGAGGACGGGGCCCTCGGCGATCAGCACGGCGGGAGCGAGCTCGACGCGCCCCGACGGCGTCTGGAGCACCTCGTCGAGCCGCGGCGCGAGGGGCCCGAGGTCGACGCCGTGCGGCGCCGCCTCGACGTCCGCGAGCGTGAGGCCGCCCGGGCGGCGCCCGAAGTGGTCGCCGTAGGGGGCCGGCGCGCAGCAGGAAGTCGAGGAGGCGCTCGGCGCCGCGGCGCGGGGCGAGCGCCGCGTGGACCGCGGCCGCGTCCATGCCCGCGAGCGCCGAGCCCTCGGCGGCGAGCTCGCTCGCGACGAGGGCCTTCGCGACGACGTCGTCGGCGAGCGCCGCCAGGACGACGCCGCGCCGCCGAGGATCCCGGCGAGGGCGAGGAGGATCTCCCCTCGTCGCGCTGGTCGTCGCCGAGCGGCACGGCTGGCGGCGCGTAGCGCACGACGTTCCGGACGGCGAGCCCCATGAAGGCGAGGTCGCACTGCGCCCGCTCGAGCGGCCCGGGCGGCGGCAGGACGACGTCGGCGTGGCGCGTCGTCTCGTTCAGGTACGGGTCGACGGCGACCATGAAGTCGAGCCCCTCGAGGGCGCGCCCGAGGCGCTCGCCGCCCGGCAGCGAGAGCGCCGGGTTCCCGGCGATGGTCACGAGCGCGCGCACCTGGCCGTCGCCCGGGGTCTCGATCTCGTCGACGAGCGTCGCCGCCGGGAGCTCGCGCCGGACCTCCGGCAGCCCCGCGCACGCGCGACGACCAGCGCCCCATGCGGAAGCCGCGCCCGGCGGTGTCGGCGCGCTCGCGCACCGGCCGGAAGAAGGGGCGCGGGAACATGGCGCCGCCCTCGCGGTCGAGGTTGCCCGTGAGCGCGTTGACGACGTCCACGAGCCAGTTGGCGACCGTCCCGAAGCGCGAGGTGCAGGAGCCCAGGCGCGCGTAGACCGCGGCGCGCGGCGCGTCGGAGAGCGCGCGGGCGAGGGCCCTCACGCGCTCGGCGGGGACGCCGACGCGCGCGGCGACGCGCTCGGGCGTGAAGGGGGCGGCGAAGGCGCGCACCGCGTCGACGCCGGTGACGCGGCCCTCGAGGGCGCCGAGCCGCACGCGATCCTCGGCGAAGAGGACGTTGACGATCGCGGCGAGGAGCCACGCGTCGCTGCCCGGGCGGACGACGAGGTGCTCGTCGGCGAGATCGGCGGTGCGCGTCCGGCGCGGGTCGACGACGACGAGGCGGCCGCCGCGGGCGCGGAGGGCCTTGAGGCGGCCCAGGAAGTCGGGCGCCGTGCAGAGGCTGCCGTTCGAGACGACGGGGTTCGCGCCGACGACGACGAGCAGATCGGCGCGGTCGAGGTCGGGGACCGTGATGGCGTCGGGGTCGCCGAAGAGGAGGCCGCTCGACACGTGGCGCGGCATCTGATCGACCGTGCTCGCCGTGTACAGGTTCTTCGTCGGGTGCGCGCGGAGGAGCGCCTTCACGTAGAGCTGCCCCGCGAGCGTGTGGACGTTGGGGTTCCCGAGGTAGACGGCGACGGCGTCGCGCCCGTGGGCGGCGAGCACGCCGCGGAGGCCGGCGTCGACGCGGGCGAGGGCGTCCTCCCAGGTCGTCGCGACGTGGCCGGTGGCGGTCTTCACGTGCGGCGCGCGGAGGCGGTCGGGATCGGCGTGCAGCTCGCCGAGCGCCGCCCCCTTCGGGCAGATGAAGCCGCGCGAGAAGACGTCGTCGGCGTCGCCGCGGACGCGCGTGACCTGGCCTGCGGCGAGCGTGAGCTCGAGCCCGCAGGTGGCCTCGCAGAGCGGGCAGACGCGGTAGTGGTGGTGTTCTCCCATGGCGGCGGATGCTCCCACGCGCCGCGCCCGAGGTCACGTCCGGGCCCTCGCGCTGCTCGGCTCCCGCTGCCCGAGCGCCGCGCTCAAAGCGGCGCGATGCGCCAGAGCTGGCCCTTGTAGTTCCCGCACTTCGCGAGGTGGGGGTCTTGTCCTTCGCGTCGTTGATGATGTCGAGGCACATGTCGTCGCCGCGCCACTCGGTGGTCAGCCGGTAGTAGCCCTTCTCCGGCGTCACCTTCCAGTACTGGCCGCCGTAGTTCCCGCACGGCGCGAGCTGCAGGCGATCGTTGCGCTTGCCGTCGTTGATCACGTCGAGGCACATGTCGTCGCCGCGCCACTTGGTGGTCAGGCGGTAATAGCCGCGATCGGGCGTCAGCTTCCAGGCCTGGCCCTTGTAGTTCCCGCACGTCGCGAGCTGGGGGTACTTGTCCTTCGCGTCGTTGATGATGTCGAGGCATTTGCCGTCGCCCTGCCAGAGGGTCGTCAGCCTGTGCCACGTGGCCGGGGAGAACGCGGGGACGTCGTCCCCCTCGGCGGCGGTGCTGCGCCCGGCGGACGTGACGACGAGGGTCGTCGGGACCAGGAGCACGAGGAGGGCGACGAGAGACGACGCAGAGCGAGCTCGCATGGGGACCTCACGACGGAGAGGACGCGCGGCTCGAGCGGCCGCGCGCCGGGGATCTCGGCGATATGTGGGAGGAACGGGTACCGATCGACGCTAACCCGGCAAAGGGGCCCCGACAATCCTGGTGGACGCCGCCGCTGGCACGCCGCGGCGCGAGGAGGGCATCCTCTCCGAGCCATGCCAGCCACGCCCGACGCCGACCACCCTCGCCCGAGACCCGCCGCCGAAGCCCTCCCGGAGCATGACGCGCCGCGTCATCGCCGCGTCACGGTCGTGCTCCCGTGGGATCTCGACCCCGATCTCGCCGCGTTCCCGAGGACCCCCGACGACGGCGACCTGCTCGTGCTCGAGACGCGCGCGAAGCCGGCCGCGCTGCCGTTCCACCGGCAGAAGCTCGCGATGCTGCTCTCGGCGCTGCGGCACTTCGTCGTCGAGCGGCGGGAGGCCGGCTTCCGCGTACACCACGTGGTCGCCGACGACTACGCGACGGGCGTCCGCGAGGCGGCGGCGTGGCTCGCGCCGAGCCTCGCTCCACGCGATGGAGCCGCGCGAGTGGGCGCTCGACAGGCGCTTCCGCGCGCTCGCGGGCGAGCTCCCGCTCACGCTCCACGCCGACGGCGGCGACGGTGGGCACTTCCTCATCCCGCGCGCCGACTTCGCGCGCTGGGCGCGCGGCCGCGCGCACCTGCGGATGGACCAGTTCTACCCGACGATGCGGAAGCGCTTCGGGCTGCTCCTGACCGACGACGGCGGCCCGGAGGGCGGGAAGTGGTCGTTCGACGCCGAGAACCGGGCGCACGCGCGCGGGGTCGCGGCGCCGGAGATCCCTGGTTCACCCCCCCCGACGCCATCACCGAGAAGGTGCTGCGCTGGGTCGAGCGCGTCGGGCGCTGGGGGACGGCGCGCCCCTTCGGCTGGCCCGTGACGCGGGCGCAGGCGCGGTCGTGGCTCGACGACTTCGTCGGGAGCAGGCTCTACGACTTCGGGCGCTACGAGGACGCCATCCGCAGCGACGCCCGCTTCCTCTTCCACAGCTTGCTCTCGGCGCCGCTGAACCTGGGGCTCCTGCGCCCGCTCGAGCTCGCGCGCGCCGCCGAGGACGCCTACCGCGCGGGCCGCGTGCCGCTCGCGTCGGCGGAGGGGTTCATCCGGCAGGTCATCGGCTGGCGCGAGTTCATCCGCGGCGTGTACTGGCAGCTCATGCCGGGGCTGCGCGAGGCGAACCGGCTGGACGCGCGGCGCCCGCTGCCGGACTTCTTCTGGGAGCCCGAGAAGACGCCCATGCGCTGCCTCCGCGAGGCGCTGACGTCCGTGCGGGACACGGGCTACACGCACCACATCGAGCGGCTGATGGTCATCTGCAACTACGCGACGCTGGCCGGGCTCGACCCGCGCGCGGTGAGCCACTGGTTCTGGGCGGGCTTCGTGGACGCCTACGAGTGGGTGGAGCTCCCGAACGTCGTCGGGATGGGCATGTTCGGCACCGACGCCTTCACGACGAAGCCTTACGTGGCGTCGGCGGCGTACATCAAGCGGCAGTCGGGGCTGTCGGCGAAGGGGCGCGGGCCGGCCGCCGCGAAGCACGAGGGGCCGTGCGCGCGCTGCCGCTTCGACCCGGACCGGCGGAGCGGCGACGGGGCGTGCCCGTTCAACGCGATGTACTGGGACTTCCTCGCGCGGAACCGCGGGTGGATGAGCGAGAACCCGCGCGTGCGCGCGCTCTTCGGGACCCTCGATCGCTGGGGAGACGCCGAGGTCGCCGCCATCCGACGGGCCGCCGAGGCCCACCGCGACACGCTCGTGAGCGGGGGCTACGCCTTCGCCATCGACGAGGACGCGGGCTGACGACGTCGGTCAGTGGTCGTGAGCGTGGTCGTGGCGGTGGTGCAGGTCCGGCAGGTGCGGGTGGCTGTGCACGAGGGCGCCGTGGGCGTGGCGGTGCGAGTGGCCGGCCCAGGCCGGGAGGTGGGCGTGCACGTGGTCGTGGTGGCCGTCGTCGTGGCGGTGCCAGTGCTCGTGCTCGAGCGGGTCGTGGCGGTGCTCGTGGCGGTGCGCTTCCCGGGCGAGGGCCGTCAGCGCGACGGCGACGAGGGCGGCGGCGGCGGCGTGCTCCCAGCCGAGCGGCTCGCCGAGGAAGGCGGCGGCGAGGCCCACGCCGAAGAAGGGGGCGGCGCTGAAGACGAGCTGCGCGCGCGTGGCGCCGAGGTGCTGCGCGGCGGCGATGTAGAGGGGGATGGAGGCGCCGTATGCGAGCGCGCCGAGGGCGAGGGCGCCGAGGACGGCGTCGGCGCCGGCGTCGAGGGGGGCGAGGGCGGCGGTGGCGGTGAGCCACAGGGAGACCGAGGCGGCGCCTGCGCGATCGAGGCCGAGCAGGAGGAGGACGGGGCCGACGACGCCGCCCGCGAGTATGGCGCCGCCGAGGCGCAGTCGCGTCGGGCGGTCGGCGCGCCAGACGGGGCGCAGGCGGCGGCGGGCGATGAGGACGGGGGCGACGCCGAGGGCGGCGCCGAGGTAGAGGAGGCCCGCGAGCTGGACGGGGTGGAGCGAGGCGAGGAGGGGCTTCCCGGCGGGCGCGGCGGCGCCGAAGAGGAGGGCCGCGAGGAGGGCGAGGGCGTAGGCGGCGGCGTGGGACATGGCGCGAGCGTACCGCGGGGGGCGGCGCGAGCGAGGCGCGCGGAGCGCGCGTGAATGTAATCCCGCTTGAACGCAGCCCGCGGGCCATCTAGCGTGCAGAAGACGCGCTCGGTCTCTGCGCGCGCCGCCCCACTGCCATCGAGAAGCCCATGTCCGCTCGCCACCTCGTGTCGACCGTGAGTCTCTTCGTCTGTCTCCTCGCGGGCGGCGCCGCCTCAGCGGCCACGTTGAGCGGTCAGGCCTTCTGCGGCAGCGCCGGGATGGACGGCGCCCAGCTCGAGCTCATCCTCGACGCGACCCAGCAGTCCGCCGGCGTCGTGACCACCGCGAGCGACGGCAGCTACAGCATCGACGTGCCCGTGGGGATCTACGACATCGCCGTGACCCCGCCCGCGGGCAGCGGGTGCTCCGCGGAGGTCGTCCAGAACAAGGAGATCCCCGGGAACCTCACCTACCAGATAGTCCTGTTCCTGCCGGGGCCGCAGACCGTGCAGGTGACGGGCACCGTCACCGTCAATGGCGCTCCGGTCCCGAATGCCTACGTGTCGTTCTCGGCGCCCGGGAGCAACGCATCGGCGGCGACCGACGCCGATGGGCGCTACACGGTCAGCCTGACCACCGGCGTGTACCGAGTCAACTACGAGATCTACGGCGAGCAAGGCTCGACGGTCCCTGGGTACGTCCAATGCCGGCGCTTCGACCTGCCCATCAACGCAGCCGCGGTCATCGACCTGGAGCTACCCGTCGTCACGGTCGGCGGCACAGTGACCGGCGACCAGAGCGGTGACCCGCTCGCGGCGCTGTCGGTGAGCGCCAACTCCTACCGCGAGCTCGCCGATGGCTACTGCAACGGCTACGGCGACGGGACCACGAACGCAGCCGGGGTCTATGGGCCGATCTACCTCCTCGGTGGCGGCGAGCTCTCGGTCAGCACCCCGTCGGTGAGCGGCTCCCTCGACGCGGCCTCCGCCACGGTGAACGCGCCGCCGACCGGGAGCGTGACCGTCGACCTCCAGCCCCACGAGCTCGTCAGCGTCACCGTCTCCGGGACGGTGACGGGGCACGACGGTGAGCCGCTCCCCGATGTGTACGTCTCGTACTCCCGCTCAGGTCAGAACTTCAGTGTCACGACCGACGAGGACGGCTTCTACACGCTGAACCCGACGCCAGGGACCTACCGCGTCAACGTCGAGATCTACGCGTCGAGCGCGACGTTCCCGTCGTACGTCCAGTGCCGGCGCTTCGACGTCGTCATCGACGGTGATGGGGCAACGATCGACTTCGCGCTGCCGACGGTCGCGCTCACCGGGACGGTGTCGGGGCAGCCGAGCGGCGCGCCCGTGCCGGGCATGAGCGTCTCGATCAGCAGCTACCT
The DNA here is from genome assembly GCA_020632715.1 of Deltaproteobacteria bacterium. GTDB lineage: Bacteria > Myxococcota_A > UBA9042 > PHBI01 > PHBI01 > JACKFA01. The sequence goes on along the minus strand of JACKFA010000004.1, from coordinate 438,169 downwards.
CGAGCTGAGCGACGGTTATTGCAACGGCTACGCCGACGGGACGACCATCGCAGACGGCAGCTACGGGCCGATCTACGTGCTCGCAGCGGCCGAGACCTCGGTCAGCACGCCCTCGGTCAGCGGCTCGTACGACGCCGCCTCCGTGACCGTCGTGGCGCCGGCCTCCGGCGGGTTCGTGGCCGATCTCACCCCGACGGAGCTCCAGACCTTCGAGGTCGTGGGGAGCGTCAAGGTGGGCGGTGTACCGCTCCCGAACGCCTACGTCTCCTGGTCGCGCTCCGGTCAGAACTTCTCGACGACGACCGACGAGAACGGGATGTACAACGTGTCCGCGACGCCGGGGTCGTACCGGATCAACGTGGAGTTCTACGGCGAGGCCGGTTCAGGACTGCCGAGCTACATGCAGTGCCGGCAATTCGACGTCGTCGTCGACGGCCCGCTGACCGTGGTCCTCGACATTCCGTCCGCTCGCGTCGATGGCACCGTGTCGAGCTCGACGGCGATCCCGATCGCGGGTGTCAACGTCGACACGAGCTCGTACGCGGAGCTTACCGATGGCTACTGCAACGCCTACGACAGCCGGAGCTCGGACTCGGACGGCCACTACACGCTGAGCGTCCTGCTCGGCGACACGAGCTTCCAGTTCACCCCACCGTCCGGCAGCGGCTACGTCAACGCGTCCGTCAACTCGGTGGTGACGGGCGACTTCGAGCAGCAGGTGGTGCTGCAGCTCCCCGACATCGTCCCGCCGACGATCACGGCGGGGCCGTTCGTGATCCACAACTCGGACACGTCGGTGTCGATCCAGTGGGCCACGAACGAGCTGACGGACGCGAAGCTCGACTACGAGGTCGGGACGGAGGTGACGGGCGCCGCGCTCACCGTCACGAGCGCGACGCTCTCGACGAACCACATCGTGACGCTGTCCGGGCTCCTCCCGGAGACGGAGTACGCGTTCCGCGTGACCTCGAAGGACAGCGGCAACAACAGCGTGCAGAGCGACGTGGGCACGTTCGTGACGATCCCGACCCCCGGCGACATCGATCCGCCCGCGTTCCTCTCGGGGCCGACGGTGACGTTCCTGGCGCCGACGTCGGCCGTCGTGGTGTGGAAGACGAACGAGCCGGCCGACAGCGTGACGACCTTCGGGCTCGCGGGGGCGACGCGCGACCGCACCGTGACGAGCGGGGCGTTCGTGCTCGACCACTCGGCGGCGCTGACGGGGCTCTCGCCCGAGACGAGCTACGACGTGGTCGTGGCGTCGACCGACCCGGACGGGAACGGGCCGACGGCGTCCGGGGTGCTCACGTTCACGACGCCCGCGGCGGCCGACACGACGCCGCCGGAGATCAGCGGCCTCCGGACGGAGTGCGTGACCGAGTCGAAGATGGCCGTCTGCTGGGAGACGAGCGAGCCGGCGACGAGCAACCTGAGCGTGAAGAACACGGGGTCCGGGGCGACGGCGAACCTGTCGCAGAGCGGCTACGTGACGACGCGCTGCATGGCCGTGACGGGGCTCGCGGCGGACACGGAGTACGCGGTCAACGTGTCGAGCGCGGACGGCGGCTTCAACTCGGCGAGCGCGGGGCCGCTCGTGCAGCGGACGGCGGCGTCGGCGGACGACGGGGCGCCGGTCGTGAGCGGGTTCGTGGCGACCTACCTGAGCGCGACGAGCGCGCGCATCGTGTGGGAGACGGACGTCGCGTCGTCGACGTTCGTGCGCTACGGGGCGAGCGAGGACGCGCTGACCGGGACGGCGGGCGACCTGGCCGGGTCGACCACGCACCACGAGGTGGTGCTGACGGGGCTCCCGGCGGGGGGGCTCACGTTCGTGAAGGCGTCGTCGAGCGACCCGTGCGGGCGCGAGGGGGTGGCCGGGCCGACCCTCGTCGTGGACGTCGACGAGTGCGGGGACGACGCGCTGAACGACTGCGACGCGAACGCGACGTGTGAGAACACCGTCGGGAGCTATGTCTGCACCTGCGGCGACGGCTGGGATGGCGACGGGACGAGCTGCGCGGACGTCGACGAGTGCGCCGACGCCGATCTCAACGACTGCGACGCGCACGCGAGCTGTGAGAACAACGACGGCGGCTATGAGTGCACCTGCGACGACGGCTGGAGCGGCGACGGGACGACGTGCGCGGACGTCGACGAGTGCGCCAGCGCCGATCTGAACGACTGCGACGCGCACGCGAGCTGCGCGAACAACGACGGCGGCTACCAGTGCACCTGCGACGACGGCTGGTCGGGCGACGGGACCAGCTGCGCGGACGTCGACGAGTGCGCCAGCGCCGATCTGAACGACTGCGACGCGCACGCGAGCTGCGCGAACAACGACGGCGGCTACCAGTGCACCTGCGACGACGGCTGGACGGGCGACGGGACGTCGTGCGCGGACGTCGACGAGTGCGCCAGCGCCGACCTGAACGACTGCGACGCGCACGCGAGCTGCGCGAACAACGACGGCGGCTACCAGTGCACCTGCGACGACGGCTGGAGCGGCGACGGGACGTCGTGCGCGGACGTCGACGAGTGCGCCAGCGCCGATCTGAACGACTGCGACGCGCACGCGAGCTGCGCGAACAACGACGGCGGCTACCAGTGCACCTGCGACGACGGCTGGAGCGGCGACGGACGACGTGCGCGGACGTCGACGAGTGCGCCAGCGCCGATCTGAACGACTGCGACGCGCACGCGAGCTGCGCGAACAACGACGGCGGCTACCAGTGCACCTGCGACGACGGCTGGAGCGGCGACGGGACGTCGTGCGCGGACGTCGACGAGTGCGCCAGCGCCGACCTGAACGACTGCGACGCGCACGCGAGCTGCGCGAACAACGACGGCGGCTACCAGTGCACCTGCGACGACGGCTGGAGCGGCGACGGGACGTCGTGCGCGGACGTCGACGAGTGCGCCAGCGCCGACCTGAACGACTGCGACGCGCACGCGAGCTGCGCGAACAACGACGGCGGCTACCAGTGCACCTGCGACGACGGCTGGAGCGGCGACGGGACGACGTGCGCGGACGTCGACGAGTGCGCGAGCGCCGATCTGAACGACTGCGACGCGCACGCGAGCTGCGCGAACAACGACGGCGGCTACCAGTGCACCTGCGACGACGGCTGGAGCGGCGACGGGACGACGTGCGCGGACGTCGACGAGTGCGCGCCAGCGCCGATCTGAACGACTGCGACGCGCACGCGAGCTGCGCGAACAACGACGGCGGCTACCAGTGCACCTGCAACGACGGCTGGAGCGGGCGACGGGACGACGTGCGCGGACGTCGACGAGTGCGCGAGCGCCGATCTGAACGACTGCGACGCGCACGCGAGCTGCGCGAACAACGACGGCGGCTACCAGTGCACCTGCGACGACGGCTGGACGGGCGACGGGACGTCGTGCGCGGACGTCGACGAGTGCGCGAACGCCGAGCTCAACGACTGCGACGCGCACGCGACCTGCGCGAACAACGACGGCGGCTACGCTGCCTGCACCTGCAACGACGGCTGGTCGGGCGACGGGACGACGTGCGCGGACGTCGACGAGTGCGCGAACGCCGAGCTCAACAACTGCGACGCGCACGCCACCTGCGCCAACACCGACGGCGCCTACTCCTGCACCTGCAACGACGGCTGGACGGGCGACGGGACGTCGTGCGCGGACGTCGACGAGTGCGCGAACGCCGAGCTCAACAACTGCGACGCGCACGCCGCGTGCACGAACGAGGACGGCGGGTTCCGCTGCGAGTGCGCCGCGGGCTGGGTCGGCGACGGGACGTCGTGCGCTGACGTGAACGAGTGCGACAGCGCCGAGCTGAACGGCTGCGACGCGCACGCGACCTGCGCGAACACCGACGGCACCTACACCTGCACGTGCAACGACGGCTGGAGCGGCGACGGGACCTCGTGCTCGGACGTGAACGAGTGCGACAGCGCCGAGCTGAACGGCTGCGACGCGCACGCGACCTGCGCGAACACCGACGGCACCTACACCTGCACCTGCAACGACGGCTGGAGCGGCGACGGGACCTCGTGCTCGGACGTGAACGAGTGCGACAGCGCCGAGCTGAACCACTGCGACGCCCACGCCACCTGCCACAACGACGACGGCGCCTACACCTGCACCTGCGACGACGGCTGGACCGGCGACGGCACCACCTGCGCCGACGTGAACGAGTGCGACACCGGCGCCGCCGGCTGCGCCGCCGACGCCACCTGCACCAACACCGACGGCGGCGCCACCTGCACCTGCAAGGACGGCTTCACCGGCGACGGCCAGACCTGCGCCGACGTCGACGAGTGCGCCGACGACACCGACAACTGCTCGGTCGACGCCACCTGCACCAACACCCAGGGCGGCTTCACCTGCGCCTGCAACGACGGCTTCACCGGCGACGGCGTCACCTGCGACAACGACCTCTCGTGCGCCTCGGACGACGACTGCGAGAGCCTCCTCTGCGGCGACGACGGCCTCTGCGCCGAGGCCGCCTGCGGCGACGGCGTCGTCAACGGCGACGACGCCTGCGACGACGGCAACACCGACGACGGCGACGGCTGCGACACCGCCTGCGCCGTCGAGGAGGGCTGGGCCTGCGACACCCCCGACGCCGAGTCCGAGGCGGTCGGCGCCAGCGTCTGCACCCCGCTCTGCGGCAACGGCGTCCTCGACACCTCCGAGCTCTGCGACGACGGCAACCTCGACGACGGCGACGGCTGCGCCGCCGCCTGCACCGTCGAGGAGGGCTTCACCTGCGAGGGCGAGCCGTCGGTCTGCGTCTCCGAGCTCGCGCTCGGCGGCGGCGGCGGCTGCGCCGCGAGCGGCGGCGCGCCCGCCTCGTCGGCCCCGCTCGCGCCGCTCCTCCTCGCGACCGCCCTCGGGCTCATCGTCTGGCGCCGGCGCCGCGCGACGCGCTGACGGCGGCCGAACGCAGGAGACCCCGCGGCGCGAGCGCCGCGGGGCCGTAAATCACTCTCGACCGCGACGCCTACTTCGCGGGCGTGGCCGCCGGCGCCTCCACCTGCGCGACGTTCGCGCCCCCGGCCCCCTGCGGGCCGCGCGGGCCGCGTCGCTCGCCCGGGCTCGCCACGAGCATGGCGATCACCACCGCCGCCGCCGTGAGCCCCGCGAACACCTGCACCGGTCGCTTCGCGACGAGCTTCATCAGGGCCTTCCCGTTCTTCACCACGTGCAGCACCGCGGCCACCACGAACGCCACGCCGAGCACGGTGTGGACGCCGTTCAGCGAGTGCCCGGCGAGCTCGAACGTCATCAGGAGCCCCGTCAGGCCCACGCCGAGGAAGGACACCGTCGTGAGCGCCGTCGCGAAGCGGCGGATGAACGCCGTCGCCGGAGACACCTGCTTCTTCGTCGCCTTGCTGCCCTTCTCCGTGGTCGTCGTCGTGGTCGTCATGGCGTCTGCTCCCGGTCCGTGGTCACACGGGGGTAGACACCTCCCTCGGCCGCCTATTCTGCGGCTCACAAACGTGTGACGATCCCCCGGGCCCCCGATACGGCCCGTGACGAACCGCCCGCCCGCCGCGCCTCGACCGCTCGCCGCGCCTCGGGCATCCTCGGCCCTCGATGGACCTCCTCTACACCGCCGACGGCCAGCGCGGCGCCGACGCCCGCCACGGCCACCCCGGCGCCGACGGCCTCTCCTCCGGCAGCGACGGCTCCCGCGGCGGCGACGCCGGCCCCGCCGGCAGCGGCACCCCCGGCGGGCGCGTCGCCCTCCACCTCGCCACCGCCGGCGCCGCCCTCGCCATCCGCGGCGACGCAGGCGCCACCGCCGTCGCGGACGACCTCCCCCCTCGCCGACCTCGGCGACGTCGTCGTCCACGCCGTCGGCGGGCGCGGCGGGCGCGGCGGTGACGGCGGTGACGGCGGCGACGGCGCCCGCGGGCGCGACGGCAGCGACGCCACACGCTTCTCCTCGGGCAGCTCCGGCGGGCGCGGCGGCGACGGCGGCGACGGCGGGCGCGGCAGCGACGGCGGCGACGGCGGCGACGGCGGCGAGATCCACCTCGTCCTCGGCGCCTACGACACCTACCTCCTCATGGCCGTCCGCGACCTCGACGCCCCCGCCCCCCTCGTCGCCGGCGGCCCCGGCGGGCCCCCCGGCCGCCACGGGCGCGGCGGCTCCGGCGGCTCCGGCGGCTCCGGCGGCTCCTCCTACAGCTGGACCGAGACCGACTCCCAGGGCAACACCAGCCACCGCTCGAACAGCGGCGGCATGAGCGGCTTCTCGGGGTCGAGCGGGTCGACCCCCTCGAGCCCGCTGTGGGCCGGGAGCGACGGGCGCTCCGGGCGCGTCACCATCTCCGTCGTCGACGAGCGCGGCGCCGAGGCACGCTACCCGTCGCGCTACGACCTCGAGCTCGTGTCCTTCGAGCTCGCCGAGGCCGACTCCCCCGATCGCGACGGCGTCACCGAGTTCGGCGAGATCGTCGTCGCCCGCGACCTCGTCGTCCGGAACGTCGGCGGCATGCCGACCCCCGCGCACCAGCGCGTCCGCCTCCTCCTCGCGAACGGCACCTGGGTCGAGCCCCTCGGCGAGACCCTCCACCTCACCGAGCCCCTCGCCCCCGGCCACGACGCCCGCGTCCCCGGCACGCTGCGCTTCCGGATCCGCCCGCCCGCCGAGCCGCCCCTCGGCGCCCCGCGCGTCGAGCGCGAGGACGTCCGCCCCCTCGCCTTCCAGCGCGGCGTCGAGGACGCCGCCGGCGACACCCCCTTCTCCCGCGCCTACGAGCACGTCGTCACGACGCGCGAGCTCGTCGCGCGCTACCCCGTCGAGAACCCGGACGGCGTCGTGGCCCTCCGCTCCCTGGGCCCCGGCGAGCGCACCCGCTTCCGCTTCGCCGTCGACAACATCTCCGGCCTCCCGCTCGGCGAGGACACGCCGCGCGGCCGGCGCCTGCAGGTGCAGCTCGCCCTCGTCGGGGGCGACCTCACCCCGGCGCAGGTCGTCTTCTGCGACGCCGCCGGCCGCCGCGTCCCGCTCGACGCCTCGGTCGACGGCCTCGCCGGCCACGTCGTCGAGATCCCGCGCCTCGACGCCGGCGCCCGCTTCGTGCTCGAGGGCACCCTCGCCCTCACGGACGACGTCCTGCCCTATCAGGTCGCGACGCTCCACGCGAGCATCCACCTCGCCGAGACCCTCACCGGCCGCCGCGTCTGCACGCAGAAGCGCCTCCTCGACCTCCGCGTCGAGCCCGCCTTCCGCTACCAGCTCGCCTCCGAGCTCGTGTTCATCGCGCAGAACGCCACGTCGCGCGCCGCGTTCCTCGCCTGGCAGGAGCTCTGCCGCGACCGCCTGGGCGTCCCGGCGGACTTCTGGAGCATCACGCGCTACGGCCACTGCGACATGCGCGCGCCGCTCGAGGACGGCACGAGCCTCCGGATCCACACCGAGGGGCGCGTGGTCGTCGTCCTGAACCAGCCCTTCAACCCGACCGGCACCGAGGAGACCGACCTCCCCACCGAGTACATCGCCGGGCGCGACTTCCGCGAGGGGGCGACCGTCTACGATCAGCACTGGCTCGTCATCGGCGCCCCCGACGACTTCCGCCTGCGCGCGCTCCTCGAGCCGACCGACCCCGAGGCCCTCTCCGGCGACGTCTTCCCCGACGCCGCCACCTTCGTCGAGACCGCGCGCCGGAGCGGCGGCCCGCTCGTCGAGGAGACCTTCGCCGACGACCTCACGCTCCACGTCGACCGGGTCGCCCTCCACGCCTGGACCTGGCCTTTCGGGAAGCCCCACGACCGCCACCTCGAGCGCGCCGCGCGCCGCCTCATGGCGCGCGTGCAGGGCGTCCAGCCAGGCCGGCGCTACGTGATCGTCATCCCGGACGGCGTCGAGGCCGCGCGCGACGGGCGGACCTTCGTCGGCTTCCCCCGCTGGCGGGTCGGCACGGCCGAGGTGCGCCGCACGCTCAACGCCGAGACGAGCTCGGGGCTCCTCCTCGTGGCGGACCCGGCGGCCGTCGGCGATCCGGCGTTCATCGCGTCGGCGACCGTGCGCTTCGCGCTGCTCCTCGCGCTCGCCTTCGAGAAGAAGCTCGAGCGCCTCGCGTGGCTCCTCCACGGCGACGGGCCGCTCGACGCGGAGGGCGCCGCCACGCTCGGGCTCCTCGTGAAGGCGATCCTCGTCGACCTCGCCGAGGAGCAGGCCGCCCTCCGCACCGGGCGCGGCGACCTCGACGACGCCGTCTGCGACGAGAAGCTCTCGAACCTGGGGCGGCTCCTGAAGTTCCCGCTCGACCCGGCGCTCGCGCTCACCTCGAACAAGTGGCCGCACCTCGCCGCGCTCTGCGCGGGGCTCGAGGGGCTCGCGCGCAGCCAGCGCGCCTGGTGGATGCTGTGGGGGCGCAACAAGCGCGTCACCGCCTACGTCCTCGAGCGGTCGACCCGCTTGCGGTCCGACTGGTTCGACGCGCAGGCGTTCGCCGAGTCCGGCGAGGTCGCGGTGAACGGGGAGGACGCGGCGAAGGCCATCGCGGCGGGGCTCGAGGCGATCGGGGGCGAGATCCGCGCGCGGCGGACGGTGCTCCGGGAGCGCCTCGGGCGGCGCGTGTCGAAGCGGGCGGCCGCCGAGAGCGTGTTCACGAGCCCGGACGACGTCGGCTTCGAGCGCCTCTACCGGGACATCGACGCGTGGACCGACGCAGGGCAGCGGATCTGGACCACCTCCGAGCTCGCCGCCACCGCGCGCGACGAGGCCGCGCGGGTCGCGAAGCGGCAGGCGATGAAGGCCGCGAACGCCGCGGCGCGGGCGGCCCTCCTCGCGGATGATCCGGCGTCGGGCGAGGCGGCGCCGGCGCCCGCGGCCGACGAGGCGCCGGAGCGCGCGGCGCTGTCGGCGTGATCAGAGCGGCGACGGCCCGCCCGTTCCGACGCAGAAGCGCCCGAGGAACGCCTCGGCGCCGCCGCCGTAGCCGCAGGCGTCCTGGGACATCCCCGTCCAGGCCGCGGTGGAGGTGCCCGGGAGGAGCCACACGCCGCCGCTCAGCACGCTGCGGCCGACGCCGTCGTCGCCCGCGCTGCCGAAGATCCGGACGCTGTTCGCCGGCACGCTCCCGTCCGTCCCGAACGCCGCGACGAAGATGTCCGTCCCGCCGTAGAGGCTCGTGTTGCCGCCGGTCGCCGGGTTCCCGGCCGACGCCCCCGACACGTAGACGAGCCCGTTGTAGAGCCACACCGCGCTCGCGAGGTCGTTCCGCGCCGTCCCGAAGCTCCGCGCCCACTGCTGCGCGCCCGCGCTGCTGAGCTTCACGAGCGCCGCGTCGCCCCAGCCGTTCCAGATCGTGGCGTCCGCTCCGCGATAGCCGCCCACCGCCCCCGTCCCGACCGGCGCCCCCTGGAGGTAGCCGACCGCGTACACGTTCCCGCTCGCGTCGGCCGTCACGTCGTAGGCGATGTCGTGGTCGTCGCTCCCCCAGTGCTGGAGCCACGTGACCACGCCCGTCTGCGAGAGCTTGTACACGTAGAGGACGCCGTTGCCGCCGCTGCCCGTGGTCGACAGCGCCCCCGTGATGCTCCACTGCGCGCGCCCGTGGACGTATACGTTCCCGCTCGCGTCGACCCCGAGCCCGCTCGGGTTCTTGTTCTGCGTGTCGTCCACGTACGACCAGAGCTCGGCGATCGCCCCCGTCGCCGGCGTCACCGCGAGCACGATCGGGCTCTGCCCGTTCCCGTAGACCGGGTCCCCCGAGCCGACCAGCACCAGCACCCGCGAGTTCTTCGCGTCCCACGCCATGTCCGGCGCCGACTCGCGCCGGTTCGACCCCCAGCGCACGAGCCAGTCGCGCGTGCCGTTCGCCTGGTAGCGCGCGACCCACACGTCGGAGCACCGCCCCGTGCCACCCGGCGTGCAGGCGGCGACCGGCGTCCCCGAGCCGTTGATGTCGCCCTCGGTGTAGCCCGCGACGTAGACGTTGCCGCTCGGGTCGGTCACGACGCTCTGCGCTGCGTCGTAGAGGCTCGTCCCGAGCTGGCGCGCCCAGATGAAGACCCCCGTCGACGAGCGCTTCACCACGTAGGCGTCCGCCTGCCCGGCCGACGACTGCCCGAGGAGCGCCCCCGTCGTCGTCCCGACCTCGTAGCTGTTGTTGTTGTAGTCGAGCGCGACCGCGGCGCCGTAGTCGTCGCCCGTCGTGCCGAAGGTGCGGAGCCAGTCGTTGGCCGCGCAGGCGCACTGCGCGCAGCCGTAGTGCGTGAACGTGAGGCTGTTCGAGCACGCGCTCGCGTTCCCGGCCGGGTCGAACGCCTTCGCCGAGACCGGCGTGCAGCCGAGCGTCACCGGCGTGAACGGCACCGTGAAGACGCTCGCCGTCGCGATCTGCCCGCTCGGGTTCACCGCCGCCCCCGTGCAGTTGGCCGAGGCGTACACGAACACCCGCGACGTCGGGTCGCCCTCGGTGCCGCTCACCTCCGCGCCGGCCGTCGTCGTCGACGGGCTCGTCGGCGCGAACGCCGTCAGCACCGGCGCCGGCGGGCCCTGGCCGTCGTGGACGTAGGTGAAGCCGTTGCCGCAGGCCGACTGGTTCCCCGCGGCGTCGATGGCGCGCCCGTAGAACGTGGTCGCGCTGTTCGCCGGCACGCTCGCCGTGATCGTGAAGGCGCCGCCGCCGCCGCTCGCGGTCGCCGTGCCGCTCGCGACCGCCGCGTCGAGGCACGACGCCGTCTTGTAGAGGCGCACCGTCACGTTCGCCTCGCTCGTGGTGCCGAGGAGCTGCGGCGTCGTGCTCGACGCGCTCGGGCTCGCCGGGTTCGAGCCCGTGATGACCGGCGGCGCCGGCGCGAGGTCGTCGTGGGTGTAGGTCACCCCGTTCGAGCAGCCGGACACGTTGCCCGCGCCGTCGGTCGCCTGCGCCTTGAAGGTGGTCGTCGTGTTGCGGGCGACGGTCGCGCCGACGCCGAAGCTCGTGCCGGCCCCGGCGAGCGTGCCCGCGGCGCTGCCGGAGCAGTCGGCGGTCTTGTAGAGGCGGATGGTCAGGCCCGCCTCCGTGATGGTGCCCGAGACGGTGGGCGAGGTGCTCGCGTTGTTCGGCGAGGCCGGCGTCGTGCCGGTGAGCACGGGGGTCGGCGGGCCCTGGCTGTCGTGGGTGTAGGCGAAGCCCGGCGAGCAGCCGGACACGTTGCCGGCGGCGTCGGTCGCCTGCGCGTAGAAGGTGGTCGTGGCGTTCGCGAGCGCGGTGACGGCGGCGCCCGCGAAGGTGCCCCCCGCGACGGCCGTGGCGCTGCCGGCGACGGCGCCCGTGCAGCCCGAGGAGGTGTAGATGCGCACGGTCGCGCCGGCCTCCGCGGTGCCCGAGAGCGACGGCGTGGTCGAGGTCCCGTTCGGCGAGGCGGGCGTCGAGCCCGTGATGGCCGGCGTCGCCGGGGCCGTGGCGTCGTGCGTGTAGGTGAGCGCGTTCGAGCACACCGAGACGTTCCCGGCCGCGTCGCGCGCGCTCGCGGAGAACGTGGTCGTCGCGTTCGCCGGCACCGTCGCGGGGATGGCGAACGCGGAGCTCGGCGCCGCCTGCGTCTTCGCGGGGGAGCCCGCGCAGGTGCCGTTCAGGAAGAGCGCGACGGTGACCCCGGCCTCCGCGGTCGTGCCGTTCACGGTGGGCGTCGTGCTCGCGCGCGAGGGCGACGCGGGCGTCGTGCCCGTGAGCACCGGCGCCGGCGGGGCGGTCGCGTCGGCGACGTAGGTCAGCGGGTCGGAGCAGTCGGAGACGTTCCCGGCCGCGTCGGTGGCGGTCGCGCGGAAGGTCGTCGTCGACCCGGCCGCGACGGTCACGGCGACCGAGAACGCGCCGCCCGTCGCGGTCGTCGCCGCGCCGACGGGTGCTGTGCACGCGGCGTCCGTGTAGAGCTGCACCGTCGACCCCGCCTCGGCCGTGCCCTGCACGGTGGGCGTCGTGCTGTCGGCCGGCGACGGCGGCGTGGTGCCGGTGAGGACGGGCTTGTCGGGCGCGCCCGCGTCGGCCACGTAGACGAGCGGCGCCGAGCAGGGCGAGACGTTCCCGACGGCGTCCGTGGCCTTCGCGCGGAAGGTCGTGGTCGAGCCGGCGGCGACGGTGACGGCGACCGAGAACGCGCCGCCCGTCGCGGTCGTCGCCGCGCCGGTGGGTGCCGAGCACGCGGCGTCCGTGTAGAGCTGCACGCTCGCGCCCGGCTCGGCCGTGCCGTGCACGCTCGGCGTCGTGCTGTCGGCCGGCGACGGCGGCGTCGTGCCGGTGAGCACGGGGGCGGCCGGCGCCTGCCCGTCGTGGGTGAACGCGATGGGCTGCGAGCAGACGGACACGTTGCCGGCGGCGTCGGTCGCGGTCGCCCAGAACGTGGTCGTCGCGTTCGCCGTGGCCTGCGCGACCACGACGAACGAGCCGTCGCCGGGGTCGGCGCCGGTCGTGGCGCCCGCGGCGTCGGTGCAGGCGGCGTCCAGGTAGACGGTGACCGTGCTCCCGGCCTCGGCGTGGCCGAGGAGGATGGGCTGCGTCGTCTCGCCCGAGGGGGACGTGGGCGTCGTGCCGGAGAACGCGGGCGCGGCGGGGGCGACGTCGTCGTGCACGTAGGCGAGCGGGAGGCTGCACGGCGAGACGTTCCCGGCGACGTCGACGACGTCCGCCGTGAAGCGCGTCGTCGCGTTCGCCGCGGCCACGCCGGCGATGGAGAACGCGCCGGACGCGGCGTCCGCCTCGCCGAGCGGCGCGCCGCCGCAGGCCGGATCGGCGTAGAGCCGCGCGCGGAGCCCCGTCTCGCCGACCGCCGTGCCCGCGACGAGCGGCGTCGTCGACGCGCGCGAGGGCGAGGGCGGCGTCGTGCCCGTCAGCACCGGCGCGTCGGGGAGCGACCCGTCGTGGACGTAGACGAGCGGCTCGTCCGAGCACTCCGACACGTTCCCGGCGCCGTCGGTGGCGGTGCCGTAGAGGGTGGTCGTCGCGTCCTCCTCGACGGCCGCCTCGCCCGCGAAGGCGCCCTCGGCGTCGGTCGGCGCGGTGCCGAGCGGCTCGCCGGCGCAGTCGGGGTCGGCGTAGAAGGTGACGGTGGAGCCGGGCTCGGCGGCGCCGCTCACGACGGGCGTCGCGTCGGCGGCCGGCGAGGCGGGGGTGGTCGCCTCGAGCACGGGCGGGAGCGGCGCGTCGCCGTCGCAGGCGTCGCCGACGCCGTCGCCGTCGGAGTCGGCCTGGTCGTGGTTCGCGACGAGCGGGCAGTTGTCGTCGCCGTCGAGGACGTCGTCGTCGTCGTCGTCGTCGTCGCAGGCGTCGCCCGCGGCGTCCGCGTCGTGGTTCTCCTGCCCCTCGTTCGGGACCGTCGGGCAGTTGTCGTCGGGGTCGAGGATCCCGTCGTCGTCGTCGTCGTCGTCGACGCAGTCCGCGACGTGGTCGTCGTCGAGGTCGGAGAAGCCCTCGTCGACGTCGCCGTCGCAGTCGTCGTCGGCGCCGTTGCACGCCTCCTCGGCGTACTCCGGCGCGTCGCAGGCGCCGAGCCCCTCGGCGGTGCAGGTGCGCACGCCGTCGCAGGCGCCGTCCTCGCACGCGGTGAAGGCGCCCTCGTCGATGGCGCGCCCGGAGCAGGTGCACTCGGCGCCGCCCTCCGGCACGCACTGGGTCACGGTCTGCGCGCCCTCGAGGGTCGTGACGGTCTCGCAGGCGTAGCCGGGGGCGCAGTCGCCGCCGTCCGCGCAGGCGACGCCGCAGAAGCTGCCGGCGCGCCCCTCGCCGCGCACGCAGCGGTCGGCGAGGGAGCCGAGGGGGCCGCTCTGACACTGCGCGTCGCTCGTGCAGGGGCGGCACAGGTTCAGGCTCGGCTCGAGGCAGAGGAACGTGGGGTCCGCGCCCGGGAACTGGATGAGGCTGCACTCCCAGCCGGCGGGGCAGCTGTCGTCGCAGTTGCGCGTGCACGCCTTGCCGTCGCGCGTGGGGATGCAGTAGCCGCTGTTGCAGTCGGCGTTGCCGTCGCACGGGCACAGGAAGGCGCCGGGGTCGGCGCTGCAGTCGGGGGGGCCGGCGTCGGCGGTGTCGGCCGCGTCGGCGGTGTCGGCGCTCGTGTCGATGACGGGCGCCGTGTCGCCGAAGACGACCGCCGTGTCGACGGGGATGAGGGCGTCGATGGCGTCGCCGTCGCCGCTCGAGGTGCCGCCGTCGTCGGCGCCCGAGCAGGCGCCGAGCGCGACCGCGACCGCGATGACGACGAGGGCGGCGCGGGCTCGCCGCGCGCCGCACGAGAGAGCCGCCACCCGCACGCGTGAGGCCATTGCACGCTCCTCCGGAACTGGAACTGAAAGCCCCCTTAGTAAGAGGGGTTCAGGCCGCCGGCGCAAGGGGGTCGTGAGGAAGTGAACGTTGTTCACCGTGACTCGACCGCGCGCTACGGGCGGTCGCGGCGCGGCGATGAACGCGCTCGCGGCGGCCGTCGGCGCGGCCGTGCGGGCGACCGAGCGAGTGCTCTTGACGAACGCGGCCGAACCTCTTACGCCCGTCCTACATGACCACCGACACGACCCTCGCGTCGCGCGCCCCCGAGCGCGGCGTCCGTCCGCGCTCCCCCGCGACCTGCGCCATCCTCGGCGTCATCACGGGCGGCCTCTACTGCTTCTACTGGTTCTTCGTGACGGCGCGCGAGCTCAACGAGGAGGGGGCGCCCGTCCCGAGCGGCTGGTGGATGCTGGTGCCCTTGGTCAACGCCTGGTGGGTCTGGAGATGGTGCCAGGGCGTGGGCGCGTACACGCGCGGCTACCTGGGCGCCGGGACGGCGCTCACGTATCTGCTCGTCGTGCCGCTCGTGCAGGGGCTCGCGGGGTTCAACACGCGCCTCGACGGCTCCACGACGTTCGCGCTCTGCGCGGTCGTCGGCGCGCTCTCGCTGAACTGCATCTCGCTCCCGATCCTTCAGAGCACCATCAACCGCTTCCAGCGGCTACGCCTGACCGAGACCTTCGACTGAGCCGAGGGGACGGCGCCGGCGCCTGAGTCTTCGCCTGCGGGCGGCGCGGTTGTCGCCCGCGTTCCGAGAGAGAAACGAGAGGAGGAGTAGCTCTCATGACCCAGCGTTCCCCGGCCCTCGTGGTCGTGCTGACCATCATCACGTTCGGCATCTACGCGCTCGTCTGGTACGTGACGACGAAGAACGAGATGAACACGAAGTTCGACGCGCAGATCCCGACGGCGTGGCTGCTCATCATCCCGTTCGTGAACATCTACTGGATCTGGGCGTACTCGGCGGGCGTCGAGAAGGTCACGAAGCAACCGGCGGCGACGACGTTCCTCCTCTTGTTCCTGATCTCCATCGTCGGCCTCCCGGTCACCCAGTCGAACTTCAACAAGATCCCGGGCTGATCCCGAGCGCGGCGCGGCGCGCTCCGGCTCAACCCGGGGGCGCCGCCGCGCCGGCCGTGCCCGCGCGCTCCGCGAGGAAGGCGGCGACCCAGCCGTCGGCCTCCGCGCCGCCCGTCTGCACGCCGATGTCGATGATGTAGTCGCGCTCGGTCGCGACGTCCGGGCACGCGGCCGGGCCGCTGAACGTGCGCTCGCCGAGCGCCTCGCCCGTGCGGCGGTCGAAGAGGCGGACGCGCGTGCCGCGGACGGCGAGCAGCGCCGTCGCCTCGCGCGTGCCGCCGATCTCGACGTAGCGGCACGGCCGGTGATCGACCACCGGGTCGTCGACGAGCGCGACCCACGCGAGCTCGGCGACCGTCTCCGCCGCGCCGAGCGGCTGCGCCACCACCTCCACGCGGCGCTCGGCGACGACCCGCGAGCGGATGACCGCCACGCCTCGCCGGGCGGCGCTCGCGTCCGCGGCGAACGGGACCGGGCCGCGATCCGCGGCGAGCAGGTAGTCGCGCGCGAGGCGCCCGGGCGAGAGCACGCGGAGCCGCGTCTCGAAAGGCGCGGCGTCGACGGCCGCGCGGATCGACAGCGGCACGGGGAGCTCGGCGACCTCGGCGCCATCGGGGCCGAGCGCGGCGGCGGGCAGGTCGCCGAGCGCCTCCCGGACGTCGACGGCGACGGACTCGTCGCCGCCCGCGGCCGTGTGGGTCACGTCGCCGACGGCGACGACGGAGCCCGGGCGGAAGCCGAGGAGACCGAGGCGGAGCGTGCCGTCGTCGAGCTCCTCGACGGTCAGCGTGCCGCGGGCGTCGCCCTGGGCGTCGAGCACGAGGGAGCGCGTGCCCTCGAGCTGCGCGCGCCACGCGTAGCGGCCGGCGGGCGCCGAGCCCCCGCAGCCGGGGGCGAGCAGGAGGGCGAGGGCGAGCAGGGCGGTCAGGGGGGCGCGGTCGGCCAGCATCGGAGGCTCCTGGTGCGAGGCCCCCTCGTCTATCAAATGGCGACCCTGCGGTCACGTCATTTGTCTTCTCGTACGCGCCCGAGCTCGTGTCGCAGCGCCCCCTCGAGGTCCGGGTGGCGCCACGTGTGGCCCGCGGCGAGGAGGCGCGCCGGCACGACGCGCGCGCTCGCGAGCAGCGCCTCGTCGGCCATCTCCCCGAAGCGCGCCCGCGCCGCGAACGCCGGCACCGGCACGAGCGCCGGCCGCCTGAGCACCCGCGCGACCGTCCGCGCGAGCTCGGCCTCCCGCACGGGCGTCGGCGCGACGAGGTTCCACACGCCCACCATCGCGTCGTCCACGAGCGCGCGGTGGATCCCGGCGACCACGTCGTCGCGCGCGATCCACGCCATCCACTGCCGTCCGCTCCCGACGCGGCTCCCGAGCCCGAACCGGAGCGGCCCCGCCATCTTCGGCAGCGCGCCGCCAGCGGCCGTGAGCACGACGCCGAGCCGCAGCTTCACCACGCGGATCCCGGCGTCCTCGGCCGGCGCCGCCGCGGCCTCCCAGTCGCGCACGACGTCCGCGAGGAAGCCCTCGCCGGAGAGCGCGCTCTCGTCGACCTCCGTGTCCCCCGTGTCGCCGTACCAGCCCACCGCCGACGCCATCACCAGCACGCGCGGGCGCCGCGGGAGCCCGGCCAGCGTCGTCGCGAGGAGGCGCGTCCCGTCGACCCGGCTCGCGCGGATGAGCGCCTTCCGGGCGTCGGTCCAGCGGGCGTCCGCGATCCCGGCCCCCGCGAGGTGGACGACGGCGTCGACCCCGTCGAGCGCGGCCGCGTCGATGCACCCGTCGCGCACGCTCCAGAGGATCTCGTCCGCGCCTGGCTCCGCGCCCCGCACGAGCCGCCGTACGCGGTGGCCGCCGGTCGTCAGGAAGGGCGCGAGCGCCGACCCGACGAGCCCGCTCGCGCCGGAGACCGCGACCGTCAGCGGCAGCGACGCGGCGGCGGCGTGCGCGGCGAGGTCGTCGCGCGTCTGGCGGTGGCGGTAGGTGAACATGCGCTCGAGCATGCGCCGGGTCGCGCCCCCGCCGGCGAGGCGCCCGAGCGGGCCGAGCGGGAGGCGGTAGTCGATGCTGTCGGTGAGGACCGAGCCGCCGCCTGGCTCGTCGCGCATCCGGTGCGTGTGGACCCAGGCCGCGAACGGCCCGCGGACCTGCTCGTCCACGAACTGCTCGCCCGCGACGAAGCCCTGGTGCTGCGCCTCCCAGGTGAGCCGGAGCGGGCCCTTCCTGACCTTCATCACGAGGCGGTCGCCATCGTGGATGGTGCCCTCGCGCGCGACCACGTCGATGTGCTCCCAGGGGGGCGTGAGGCGCTCGAACGCGCCGGGGCGGGCGTGCCAGGCGAACGCCTCGGCGGCGGGGACGGGGAGCGCGGTCTCGCGGGTGAATCGCGGCATCTTCGGGACCCTCGGAGACGTCGGCCAGGAGCCGATCGGGACCTCCATGGTTACCGCGAGGCGCGGCGCGGCCTCAAGCCCGGCGGCCAAGTCACCGTTGTCACACGGAGTCGCCCCCATGACCGGCCCTCGTGCCGGAGCCCCCGGGGTTCGCTTCCGCCAGCCGCGCGCTTCGCCCGCGCCGAGGTCGTCGTCCATGATCAAGAAGCTCTCGCTCGCCCACAAGCTGGTGTTCCTGTTCATCGGGTTCGGGTTGCTCCCGACGCTCGTCCTCGGGTTCATCACGATCGGCAGCACCGGCGACATCCGGACCACGCAGGGGACGCGCCTCGAGGACTACGCGGCCAGCGTGGCCGACAAGATCGACCGCAACCTGTTCGAGCGCTACGGCGACGTCCAGGCCTTCGGCTACAACGAGGCCGTCCAGGACCGCGCGCACTGGTACCTGCCGGGCTCGCCCATCGTGAAGGCGATGGACCGCTACGTGGAGGCGTACGGGCTCTACCCGCTCATGGTGCTCGTCGACACGAGCGGTCGCGTCATCGCCGCGAACGCCCACGACGCGGCCGGGAAGCCGCTCGACACGAGCGCGCTCTACAAGCGGAGCTTCGCCGACGCCGCGTGGTTCCAGGCGGTGCGCGCCGGGCGCTTCACGCGGCGCATGCCGTTCACGGCGCCGGGGAACGATCAGGCCGACGGGACCTACATCGAGGACGTCTACACCGACCCGGACGTCGCCGCGGTCACGGGCGGCACGGGGCGGGTCGTCGGGTTCTCGGCGCCGGTCCACGATGACGCCGGCAACGTCATCGCCTACTGGAAGAACTTCGCGTCGATCGACGCGGTCGTGACGCAGATCGCGAAGGTGACCGACGAGCGCCTGAAGCACGCTGGGTACGAGGGCGCCCACGTGATCGTGGTGGCCGCTGACGGGACGGTCATCGTCGCCGAGAACGTGCCGAAGGAGGCGAACGGCGAGTACGAGCACAAGGTGGTCGCCAGCGAGGCCGTGCAGCGCGTCCGCGCCGGCGAGAGCGGCGACATGGACATCACCGACGACGAGGGCACCGACGTCGCCGGCTTCAGCCACCTCCAGGGCGCGCTCGGCTACCCCGGCATGAACTGGGGCGTCGTCGTGCAGGTGCCGCACTCGGACATCCTCGCCTCGGTCGACGCCATCTGGACGAACATCGCCATCGGGGCCGCCATCTCGTTCACGCTCATCGTCATCGGCGGCATCACGCTCGGCCGGAAGGTCGCGCGGCCGATGCGCACCATGGCCGAGGCGGCGCGCCGCATCGCCGACGGCGACGTCGACCAGAACATCGCCCACGACGGGCAGGACGAGATCGCGGAGCTCGCGCGCAGCCTCGGCGCCATCTCCACGACGCTCCGCGGCTTCTCGACGGAGGTCGACGCGCTCATCCAGCACGCGCGGCACGGGGATCTCTCGCGCCGCGCCGACGCGAGCGGCTTCAAGGGCGCCTACCGCGGCATCATGGAGGGCACGAACGGGATCCTCCAGGCGTTCGTCGAGCCGTTGACCGAGGTGCGCGACGTGCTCGCGCGGGCCGCCGAGGGGGACCTCACGGCGCGCGTCGGCGGGGCCTACGCCGGGGAGTACAAGGCGCTCAAGGACGCGTGGAACGCGACGGCCGAGGCGCTGACGGCGGTGCTCCAGGACGCGAACGAGTCGGCGACCGAGGTGCGGCACAAGAGCGGGCAGATCCGTATGTCGGCCAAGGGGTTGGCGGACGGGGCGGCCGAGCAGGCCGCGACGCTCGAGGAGATCTCCGCCCAGATGGGCCAGGTCGCGCAGCAGACCCGCATGAACGCCGACAGCGCGACCCAGGCGAGCTCGCTCGCGATGGCGGCGCGCGACGACGCGGCGAAGGGCGACGGCGCGATGCGCGAGATGGTCGACGCGATGCAGGGGATCGCGTCGGCGAGCAACGACATCTCGCGGATCATCAAGGTCATCGACGACATCGCCTTCCAGACGAACCTGCTCGCGCTCAACGCGGCCGTCGAGGCGGCGCGCGCCGGGCAGCACGGGAAGGGCTTCGCGGTCGTCGCCGAGGAGGTGCGGAACCTCGCCGCTCGGAGCGCCCGCGCCGCGCAGGAGACGACCGAGATGATCGGCGCCTCCATCACGCGCGTCGAGCGCGGCACGACCATCGCCCACGAGACGGCGGGGGCGCTCGCGGGCATCGTCGAGCGGGTCGGGCAGGTGTCCGAGCACGTCCACCGCATCGCGACGGCGAGCAACGATCAGGCCGAGGGGATCGCGCAGATCAACGAGGGCCTGCTCCAGGTGAACGACATCATCCAGCGCAACACGGCGACCTCCGAGGAGAACGCGGCGGCCGCCGAGGAGCTCTCGGGCGAGGCGTCCGACCTCGAGGTGGCGCTCGCGCGGTTCGACCTCGAGCAGCAGAAGCAGCAGCAGCGCCCGTCGGCGTCCGCGCGGTCGGCGCCGCAGGCGCGGCGTGAGCCCGAGGTGCGGCCGACCGCGAACCCGCGCACCGGGCGCTGGCGCGCCTGTCGGCGCCGGCTCCGCGCGCGGCGGCCCCGGCGGCCCCCCAGCGGGCCGAGCGGCCGCGGATCTCTCGACGACACGGACTTCGGCCAGTTCTGAGCGAGGGGCTCAGCCCTCCCGCGACAAGCGGTAGCCCGCGCCGCGCCGCGCCTCGACGCCCACGCCGCTCCCCGCGAGCTGCGCGCGCGTCCGCCGCACGAGCTGCTTCAGGTGGTCCGGCCCCGGGCTCGGCGTGTCCCATGAGAGCACCGACGTGAGCCAGGCCGACGCGACCCAGCCGCGCACCTCGGGCGCGCCGTCCGCGCCGCGCTCCCACTCGGCGAGCAGGAGCTGAACGAGCTCGAGCTGGAGCAGCGGCAGCTCCACGGTGCGCCCGTCGTGCGTCTCGAGCACGCCGCCGCCGCCCATCGGGTTCTCGTGGAGGGCGAAGCCGAGCCCCGGCGCGGGGCCCGCCGCCGCCGCGAGCGTCAGCGTGCGGACGGTGGCCGGCGCGACGTCGGCGGCGGTGAGGGGGCCGGCGACGTAGACGAAGCCGACGTCCGCGACGTGGAGGGTCGCTCCGGGCGCGAGCGGGCGCGGCTCCGTTCCGAGCGGCGCGCCGTCGAGGCGCGTGCCGTTCCGGCTCCCCAGGTCGCGCGCCGTGAACCCGCCGCCCGCGTCGCGGGCGACCGCCGCGTGGAGGCGCGAGACCGCCCCGGAGAGGAGGCGCAGCGTGCCGCCCTCGCGGCCGATGCTCGCGTCGTCGTCGAGCGCGTGCGGCCGCCCCCAGCAGTCGACGAGCCAGGCGTCGTCGCGCGCGCCCTGCCCCTCGATGTGATGCGGCAGGAGCGGCGCGGCCGGCGTGAGCGCCGCCGCGCACGGCCCGCAGAGGAGCCCCCGCGCGCGCCCGGCGCCCGCGCAGCGCACGCATCGCGCGCCTGCGGTCGGGAGAGCGTCGGTGGGCTTTCCGGCCATGCCTCCCGGATTACCACGAAAGCGGCGTCGGCGCGCGCCGCTGCGTGTCGCGGCGCGGCCTTCTGCTATCGTCGGGGGTGGAGGTCCCCTGACACAGGAAGGCACGACTCTCGCTGGGCGCTGGCGGCTCGACGCCGTCATCGGGCGCGGCGCGTCCGGCGCGGTCTATCGCGCGCGGGACCTCGCGACCGGCGCGGACGTCGCCGCGAAGGTGCTCTCGGCCGACGCCGACGGCGCGCGCTTCCGCCGCGAGGCCGCCATCCTCGCGCGCCTCGACGCGCCGGGCGTCGTCCGCCACCTCGCCGACGGCGAGGCCGATGGCGCCCCCTTCCTCGTGATGGCGCTCGTCTCCGGCGCGACCCTGCGCGAGCGCCTCCGACAGGGCCCCTCGACGCCGACGCGGTCCTCGCCCTCGCGCGCCGGCTCGCCGGGGCGCTGGCGACGGTCCACGCCGCCGGCGTCGTGCACCGGGATCTGAAGCCCTCGAACGTGGTCCTCCCGGGCGACGACGTCGGCGCCGCCACGCTCATCGACTTCGGCATCGCCCGCGACCCCGGCGAGGCCACGCTCACCGTCCCCGGCGCGATCCTCGGCACGCCCGCCTACATGGCGCCCGAGCAGATCCGCGGCGACCACGCCGTCGACGCCCGCGCCGACGTCTACGCCCTCGGCGCCATCCTCTTCGAGGCGCTCGCGGGGCGCCCCCTCATCGTCGCGCCCGACGCCGTCACCGCCTGGGCACGCGCCGCCGTCGCCGCGCCCCCGGTGCTCGCGGAGCTCGGCGGCCGCGGCCCTGCCTGGCTCGCGCGCCTCGTCGCCGCGCTCCTCGCCCGCGATCCGGCGAGCTGCCCCGCCGACGGCGCCGCCGTGGCCGCCGCCCTCGCCGCCGAGGCCGACGGGGCCGCCATGATCGAGCCCCCTGTCGCGCGACGAGCGCCGCGTCGTCTCGGTCGTCTGCGTCGGGGCCCCGCGGCCGCGGACGGCGGCGCCACTGTGTCCATCGCCGGCCCCGCCCCCGGCGACTCGCGCCTCGCCGCCCTCGCGGCGCGCCACGGCGGGCGGCTCGAGGTGACCCCGGAGGGCCTGTTCGTCGCCGTCTCCGGCGCGGGAGCGCCGCCGATGGCGCCGCGGCGGCGATCCGCTGCGCGCGGGAGATCCACGCCGCCGCGGGGCTCGCGACGGCCGTCGCGACCGGCCTCGCCCTCGTCGGCGGCGCGCACACCGTCGGCGACGTCGTCGCGCGCGGCTTCCGCCTCCTCGGCGCCGCCCCGGTCGCCCTCTGACGCCGCCACGGAGCGCCTCGTCGCGACCCGCGCCGCCGGTGACCACGAGGTCGGCCCCTTCGTGGGCCGCCGCGCCCAGCGCCTCGCGCTCGAGGGAGCGCTCGCCGAGGTGGCTGAGGAGCGCGCCGCGCGCTGCGTCCTCGTGGCCGGCGAGCCGGGGTCCGGGAAGTCACGCCTGCGCGCGCCTTCCTCGCGGGGGGCGCCTGGCGCGGTCTTCGTGGCGCGCGGCGACGCGGGCCCGCGGCGACGTTTCGCCTGCGCTCGTGGCCGAGCTCGTGGTGGCGGCGCTGGGGCGGCGGAGGCCGCGGCTCACCCGGTGCTGGGCGAGCTCGTCGCCGCCGAGGTCGCGCGACGGCGGCGCCACCGACCCCTCCGCTGCGGCCGCGCGCCGCGAGGCCGCTCACCGCGCTCCTCGCCGAGGCGGGGCGCGAGGAGCCCGTCGTCGTCGCGCTCGACGACCTCCAGTGGGCCGACCTGTCGTCGCGGCAGCTGCTCTTCCGGCTCGCGCGCGACCTGGCGCTGCCGGTGCTCTGGCTCCTCGCCGCGCGGGCGTCGGCGGCCGACGCGCTCGCGGCCGAGCTCGGCGCGGCGCTCCACCTCCACGTGCGGCTCGCGCCTCTGTCGGCGGCGGCCGCGCGCGAGCTCCGTCGCGGCGCTGCTCCCGGGCGAGGCGCCGGCGCGGGTGGCGGCCATCGCCGCGAAGGGCGCCGGGCACCCGCTCTTCCTCGAGGAGCTCGCGCGCGCCGCCGTCGTCGACCCCGGCGGCGACACGCCGGACACCGTGCGGATGATGCTGCAGGCGCGGCTCGAGCAGCTCCACCCGGTCGCGCGGCGCGTCCTGCGCGCGGCGAGCGTGTTCGGCGCGGACTTCTGGGTCGAGGGGGTCGCGGCCACCGCGGACCTCGCGCCGGAGGTCGTCGCGGAGCACGTCGCGGCGCTCGCCCGCGAGGCGCTCGTGACCCCCCACGCGACGTCGCGCTACGACGGCGCGCGCGAGGCCGCCTTCCGCCACGATCTGCTCCGCGAGGCCGCCTACGCCATGGCGACCGACGGCGACCGCCGCCGCGGCCACCGCCTCGCCGGGCGCTGGCTCGCCCCGCGCGAGGCCCGCGCCGCCGCCGTCGCGTTCCACCTCGCGCTCGGCGACGACCCTGCCGAGGCCACGCTCCTGGTGGGCCGCGGCCGCCGAGGAGGCCTACCGGCGGCGACGCGGAGGGGGCGCGGCGCTGCGCCGAGGCCGCGCGCGCGGTCGGCGGCGCGCTCGCGGGCGAGGACCTCGCGCGCGTCGAGGTGAGCGAGGCGTGGCTCGCCCTCATCGACGGGCGCACGAAGGCGACCGCGGAGCACGCCGGGCGGGCGCTGGCGGCCGCCACCGACGGGAGCGACACGTGGTTCCGCGCGGCGGGGCTCGTGGGATCGACCGCGCCCTACTCGGGGCGGCTCGACCTCGCGCGCGACGCGGGCGACCGGCTCTCGGCGCGGTGGGCGCGGGACGGCGTCAGCGACGCGAGGCTCGCCCACGCGGGGGCGCGCCTCGTCGGGAGCCTCATCAGCTGCGGCGCGAGCCACCTGTGCCCCGAGCTCGTGCGGCGCTTCGTGGAGCTCCCCGCGGACGTGCCCGTGCCGGACGCCGCGCGCATGTGGCTCGAGCAGGCGCGCGCCTTCATCTTCGTCGACGCCGGCGACCACGCGGCCGCGGCGCAGAGCTTCCTCGCGGCGTCGACCGCGATGTGGGCGCACGGGGAGACGACGCTCGCGGTGGCGCAGCGCGCGAACGCGGCGGACGAGCTCCTGAAGGTGGGCGCCTGGGCGCGGGCGGAGGCGGTCGCGCGCGCGCTCGAGGGGGAGGCGCTCCCGGGGCGGCTCGCGCTCGTGCTGCGGCAGTACGCCGGGCTCGCGGCGGCGTTCCAGGGGCGCCTCGACGCCGGCATCGCGGAGGTCGACCTCGCGCTCGCGGCGTGGGACGTGGCGCTCGTGCGCGGGCAGATCCGCGCCCGCCTCGCCCAGCTCGCGGTCGCCGCCGGAGAGCTCGACCGGGCCGAGGCGCTCGCCGAGAGCGCCGTCGAGAGCCTCGCGCGCCACCCGCCGCACCTGCCGGGGGCGCTGGCGACCCGGAGCCGCGTGCGGCGCGCCCGGGGCGAGCTCGCGGGGGCCCGAGAGGACGCCGACGTCGCCTGGGCCGCGCTCGTCGAGACGGGACACCGCCTGCGGCGCGCCCCGCTCGTGCGCCTCGCGTTCATCGACGCCGTGGCGGCCGACGGCGACGCGGCGCGCGCCGGGAGCCTCCTCGTGGACGCGCGGGCGGCGCTCCTGAGCGCGGCGGCGCGGATCTCCGACGAGGCGTTGCGGGAGAGCTTCCTCGCGGCGGTGCCCGAGCACGCGGAGACGCTCCGGCGCGCCGCGGCCGCCGGGTAGCGCGGCGGCTACCCGAGCGCTCACCGAGGCGGGGGTGCGGTCGTGGCACGGTGGGCGTCGGAGGTGACGACATGGCCACGAAGAACGACGCGCTCAAGGTCTACAGCATGCCGGGGACGGCGCGGATCCCGAGCATCAGCCCCTTCTGCATGAAGCTCGAGACGCACCTGCACATGGCGGGCGTGCGGTTCGAGACGGAGCACGTGCTCTTCGACCGCTCGCCGAACGGGCGGCTCCCGTTCATCGAGCACGGCGACGTCGTGATGCCGGAGTCCGAGCGGATCATCCGCCACGTCGCGCGCACCTGGGGCGTCGACCTCGACGCCGGGCTGAGCGGGCGCGAGCGGCACCAGTCGCTGCTCGTGCGCCTGTCGCTCGAGGAGACGCTGCGCATGGTGCGGACGTGGGAGACCTTCTGCATCGACGAGAACTTCGAGCGCGCGCGAGAGTACCTGCGCGCGTTCATCCCGGCGTCGGTGTTCGAGATGGCGATCCCGCAGGTGAAGGCGCGGCAGCTCGAGAAGCTCGACAAGCACGGGATCCTCGAGCTCTCGCGCGACGAGGTGGAGGCGCTGGGCTGCGCCGTCGTCGACGCGGTCGCCGACGCGCTGGGCGCGCGCCCCTTCCTGCACGGCGACCGCCCGACCGGCGTCGACGCCGTGATCTACGGCTTCCTCGCGACGGAGGTGCGCGGCGTCGTCGAGGGCGCCGTGCGCGACCGGGTGCGGAGCCACGCGAACCTCGTCGACTTCATCGGGCGCGTGGACGGGCGCTACTGGAGCTGACGCGCGCGCGAGGCTCAGTACAGCCAGGGGACGATCCGCCGCGGGACGGCGCGCTTGTACTCGGCCCAGAGCGGGCCGTACTTCGCGGCGCAGCGGCGGTCGTCGTCGCGCTCGCGCGGGACGAGGAGGCCCACGTAGTAGAGCGGGTAGAGCCACGGCCAGACGACCCCCGGCCAGCCGAGCGCGAGCGCGAGGCCCGTGGCCATGAGGATCTCGCCGAGGTAGTTCACGTGCCGCGAGACGCCCCAGAAGCCCGAGACGAGGAGCCTCCGGGCGCCGTCGTCGACGGTGCGGGGCGCGAAGACGCCGAGGAACGCGCGCTCGGGCGCCGTCTTGAACGCGAACTTCTGCAGGTTCGCGCCGCGCGCGAGCGACCAGCCGGCGAAGAAGACGACGGCCGCGACGACGTAGTAGAGCGCGCCGTGGCCGGGGTCGGGGCGCTCGGCGACGCCCCAGAGACCCACGGCGTAGAAGAACGGGTAGAACGTGAGGCAGCCCCAGCCGAGCTTGAAGCCGACGCGCTCGGCGAAGAGGTCGTAGGTCCAGAGGTGGACCTTCTCGAACACGAGGTAGTCGACCACGAACCACGCGAAGAGCGCGGTGTGGACGAGCACGCCGGGGGACGCGCCGCCCCACCCGTAGAGGGTGACGTGGCGCGCGGCGAAGGCGAGCAGGTTCAGCGCGAGGAGCACGGCGCCGAAGAGGTAGAGGAACATCTTCGCGTCGACGCGCCCGCCGAGGAGGCGCGGGTTCTCGAGGCGCCCGAGGAAGAGGTCGGCGAGGAGCGGCTTCCCGGTGGGCGGCGCGGGGAGGACGATCCAGGCCGTGAACGCGAGGCCCATCGCGCACGCCCCGGCGAGGGCGGGCCAGCGGATGGTCCAGAGCCAGTCCCAGGGCGCGAGGCCCGCCGCCCCCGCGCCGGCCCAGGCGGCGACGGCCACCGCGAGCACGAGGAGGCCGTTCAGCCTGTAGCGCAGCGGCTCCCCGCTGGCCGGGTCGCGCACGTAGCCGGCGACGCGGCGCGCCGGGAGCGCGAGGTGCAGGCCCAGGAGCGCCGCGCAGAGCGCCCACGGCCAGAGGAGGCCGGCGACGACGGTGCCGATGCTCATCGCGGCGGCTCCTCGGCGGCGCGCGCGGCCGCGGCGTGGACCTCGCGGCCGGCGGCGCCCATCGTGAGGACGGCGCGGCGGCGGGTCATGAAGTGGCGGAGGAAGAAGGCGGCGACGCGGTTCCCGCGGCCCGGGATGGTGACGGGGCGGCGGCCGAGGGCGCGGAGCGCGTCGGCGACGACGGCCTCGGGGCGCATGGGGCGCGGCGCGAGCGCCGGGAGCTTCGCGGGGGCGGTCGCCTCGTAGCCGGGGGTGAGGGTCGCGCCGGCCTGGCTCACGACGATGTCGACGCCGGCGCCGCGGAGCTCGTCCCAGAGCGCCTCGCCGAAGACCGCGCCGAAGGCCTTCGTGCCGGAGTAGGTCGCGAGGCACGCGCCGCCGACGGCGCCCGTGAGCGAGCTCATGAGCACGACGCCACCGCGGCCGCGGGCGCGCATGGGGCCGGCGAGGGCGTGGACGAGCGCGAGCGGGGCGAGGCAGTTCACGCGCAGGGCGCGGTGGTGCGTCGCGAGCGGGACGTCGAGGTAGGGGCCGCTGACGGAGAGCGCCGCGTTGTACACGAGGAGGCCGACCTCGCGGGCGCCGAGGGCGGCGAGGATCGCGTCCGGGGCGTCGTCGTCGCCGAGGTCGGCGGCGATGGCGAGGGTCTCGACGCGGTGCGCGGCGGCGAGGCGCTCGGCGGCCCCGGCGAGGGGGGCGGGGCGGCGCGCGACGAGGGCGACCGAGAGGCCGGCGGCGGCGAGCGCGTCGGCGAAGGCGAGGCCGATGCCCTCGGACGCGCCCGCGACGAGCGCCCAGGGACCGTAACGGGTGGAGAGCTCGTTCGGCGCGGCCACGGCGGGATCTTCGCCCGCCCGGGGCCGCTTGTCGAGCGCGTCTGCGCGGGGAAGCGCCCGATCCTCGCGTCGACCCGGCGCGGGCCCCCGGGCGTCGATACCTCGAACAGGGTACGGGCTCCGGACGGCCTCCGAGGCGGGCGCGCCGAGAATCGACCCAACGCCCGTTGTGAACCCGCCCAGCCCCTGATTCCATGGGGGCGACCGCGCCGTGGGGTTAGCGCGCGCGGGGCCTGGATACGCTCGAATCTCGCCGTTCGTCGGAGGTCGTCGTGGGTTTCTTCAGCGCCATTCTTCTCCTCCTGGCCGGGGTCCTCGGAGCCGCGGGGCTCATCGTCGCGAAGCGACCGGACGCGAAGGCCGCCATCGACAAGCTCGCGCCCTACCAGGGCTGGATCGGTGTGGTGTCGGCCCTCTGGGGCGTCTGGTGGCTCATCAGCTGGCTCATGAACCTCAGCATCATCAGCCACTTCATGATCTGGATGATCACCTGGCTCGCCGTCGCGGTCGTGATGATCGCGCTCGGGATCCTGCTCGGGATCGGGCTCATGAAGACGTTCGTGAAGGACCCGCGCGCGCAGCAGAAGCTCGACCAGAGCTACGCGCGCCTCGCGCCGAAGCAGGGCGTGATCGGGATCGTCGCCATCGGCCTCGGGTTCTGGTCGCTCCTGCAGTCGATCCTGAAGATCGGCATCCCGGGCTGAGACCTGGCGCGGGCGCGCGCGCTCGTCACCTGCCGCGCCGCGTCACCGCAGCATCCCCGCCCGCTCGATGAAGGCCACCACCTCGTCGAGCCCGACGCCCCGCTTCAGATCCGTGAACAGGAAGGGGCGCTCGCCGCGCTGCGCGCGAGCGTCCCGCTCCATCACGGCGAGCGAGGCGCCGACGTGCTCGGCGAGGTCGATCTTGTTGATCACCAGCAGATCGCTGCGCGTGATGCCGGGGCCGCCCTTGCGCGGGATCTTGTCCCCGGCGCACACGTCGATGACGTAGAGCGTGAGGTCCGAGAGCTCCGGGCTGAAGGTCGCCGCGAGGTTGTCGCCGCCGCTCTCGACGAAGATGAGGTCGAGCGGCGCGAACGCCCGCGCGAGCTCGTCCACGGCCGCGAGGTTCATCGACGCGTCCTCGCGGATGGCCGTGTGCGGGCAGCCGCCCGTCTCCACGCCGACGATGCGCTCCTTCGGGAGCGCCCCGCTCCGCACGAGGAACTCCGCGTCCTCGCGCGTGTAGATGTCGTTCGTCACCACCGCGAGCTGCCAGCGGTCGCGCATGCGCTTGCAGAGCCGGTCCACGAGCGCCGTCTTGCCCGAGCCGACCGGCCCGCCGATCCCCACCCGCAGCGGCGGCCGCGCCGCCTCGTCCATCCTCGCCGTGCTCATCGTCTCCGCTCCTCTCGCGTCGTCTCTGGTCAGCTCCGGAAGAGCCGCGTCCGCTGCGTCTCGTGCAGCGCGCTCGCGATCGCGAGCCCGTGCGCCGAGGCGCCGATCTCCTCGTCCCCGACGGCCTCGCCGCGCGCGAGCACCGCGCCGAGCGCGTCCCCACCGCGCCCGAGGAGCCGCTGCCCGTCGGTCTGCCCGAGCGGCACGAGCTTCACCGCCGCCTGCACCTGCGCCTCGAGCCCAGCCCAGAGGAGCGCCCACGCCGTGAGACGCGCGTCGAGCCCCCAGCGGAGCCCGAGGAGCGCCCACATCGCGAGGTGCGAGCGGCGCTCCCGCGCCACCTCCGCCGCGGTCACCGCCCCGAGCGCCACCGCGAGCCGCGCGAGGCTCTCGCCGACGAAGCGCCCCTCGGCGCGCAGCTCGGCGGTCTCCCGCGTCGCCTCGTGGAGCGCCGCCCACCGCGCCACCGCCGCGTCGTCGCCCGCCGCCCACGCGCGGTGGAGGCGCAACACGACGGGGACGTCGACGCCGGCCCCCTGGCGCTCGAGGAGGCCGATGACCCAGGCGCCCGCGGTGTCCGCGTCGCGCACCCAGCCGCCCTCGACGGCGGTCTCGAGCCCGCGCGAGTACGCGAAGCCGCTCACGGGCAGCGACGCGCTCGCGAGCTGCAGGAGCCGCGCGAGCCCCGACGGCGGCGGTGGCGTCACGCCTGCGCGCTCCGGCGCACGACCGGCGCGAGCGGCGCGGCGGCGTGGGCGTGCCCGTGGCTCGGTCCGTGTCCGCCGTACGCGCCCGGCTCGGGCTCGAAGGGCGCCTCCTCGTGGGCCACGAGGAGCCCGAGGCCGCGCACCATCTGGTCGAGGACGTGGTCGCGCCCGAAGCGGAGCCAGCCGTCGCCGACCTCGAGGGGCACGTGGCGGTTCCCGAGGTGGTAGGCGGCGCGGACGAGGTCGGGCCAGGTCGCGGCGCGCGCGATGCTGACGGGCTCGGCCGCCGCCTGCACGGCGACGACGGTGCCGTCGCGGGCGACGAGGCGGTCGCCGTCGCGGAGGACCGTCCCGCGCGGGAGGAAGATCCCGAGCTCGCGCCCGTCGTCGAGGCGCGCCCGGAGGCGGCTCCGCTGGCGGTCGGCGAAGGCGAGGGTCACGGTGACCGTGGCGGCGCCGCGGTCGTCGGGGTCGAGCCGGTCGTGCGCTTCGAGCATGGCCGCCTTCTCCTTGGTCTGTCGGGTCAGAAGAGGAAGTAGCGCTGCGCCATCGGCAGGACGCGCGCCGGTTCGCAGGTGAGGAGCTCGCCGTCGACGCGCACCTCGTAGGTCTGGCTGTCGACCTCGATGTTCGGGAGGTAGTCGTTGTGGACCAGGTCGCGCTTGCGCACCTCGCGCGTGCCGCGGCAGGCCACGAGGCGGCTCCGGAGGCCGAGCGCGTCGCCGACGCCCGCAGCCAGCGCCGCGCCGGACACGAACGTCGCGCGCGTGGCCGCCGTGGCGCCGCCGAACGCGCCGAACATCGGGCGGTAATGGGTCGGCTGCGGGGTCGGGATCGACGCGTTCGGGTCGCCCATCGGCGCGACCGCGATGAGCCCGCCCTTGAGCACGACGGACGGCTTCACGCCGAAGAAGGCGGGGCGCCAGAGGACGAGGTCGGCGAGCTTCCCGACCTCGACCGAGCCGACCTCGTGGGCGATCCCGTGGGCGATGGCGGGGTTGATGGTCATCTTCGCCACGTAGCGCTTGATGCGGGCGTTGTCGTGGCGCGCCGGGTCGCCGGCGAGGCTCCCGCGCTGGACCTTCATCTTGTGCGCGGTCTGCCAGGTGCGGAGGACGACCTCGCCGACGCGCCCCATGGCCTGCGAGTCGCTCGCGATCATGCTGAAGGCGCCGAGATCGTGGAGGATGTCCTCGGCGGCGATGGTCTCGCGGCGGATGCGCGACTCGGCGAACGCGACGTCCTCGGGGATCCGCGGGTCGAGGTGGTGGCAGACCATGAGCATGTCGAGGTGCTCGTCGACCGTGTTCACGGTGTAGGGGCGCGTCGGGTTCGTGCTCGACGGGAGCACGTTGTCGCGCCCGCACGCCGTGATGATGTCCGGGGCGTGGCCGCCGCCCGCGCCCTCGGTGTGGTACGCGTGGATGACGCGCCCGCGGAGCGCGGCGAGCGTGTCCTCGACGAAGCCGCCCTCGTTCAGCGTGTCCGTGTGGATGGCGACCTGCACGTCGTAGCGCTCGGCCACGCCGAGGCAGCAGTCGATGGCGGCCGGCGTCGTGCCCCAGTCCTCGTGGAGCTTGAGCCCCATCGCGCCCGCCTCGAGCTGCGCCTCGAGCCCGGCCGGGAGGCTCGCGTTGCCCTTCCCGAGGAAGCCGAGGTTCATCGGGAAGGCCTCGGCGGCTTGCAGCATGCGCGCGAGGTGCCAGGCGCCGGGGCTGCAGGTGGTCGCGTTGGTGCCGGTGTTGGGGCCCGTGCCGCCGCCGAGCATCGTGGTGACGCCGCTCGCGAGGGCCTCCTCGAGCTGCTGCGGGCAGATGAAGTGCACGTGGGCGTCGACGGCGCCGGCGGTGAGGATCTGCCCCTCCCCGGCGAGCACCTCGGTGCCCGGGCCGATGACGATGTCGACGCCCGGCTGCACGTCGGGGTTCCCGGCCTTGCCGATGGCGGCGATGCGCCCGCCGCGGACGCCGACGTCCGCCTTCACGATGCCCCAGTGGTCGATGATGAGGGCGTTCGTGATGACGAGGTCCATGACGGCGTCGTCGGCGCGCTGCCCCTGCCCCATCCCGTCGCGGATGACCTTGCCGCCGCCGAACTTCACCTCGTCGCCGTAGACCGTGCGGTCCGCCTCGACCTCGGCGATGAGCGCGGTGTCGGCGAGGCGCACGCGGTCGCCGGTCGTGGGGCCGTACATGGCGGCGTAGGAGGCGCGGTCGAGGGTGGTCACGCGGGCGGCTCCGGGTCGAGGGGGCCCATGACGGCGCCGCGGAAGCCGAAGACGCGGCGCGCGCCGGCGAACGGCACCAGGGTCACGTCGCGGGTCTGGCCGGGCTCGAAGCGGACGGCGGTGCCGGCCGGGATGTCGAGGCGGAGGCCGCGGGCGGCGGCGCGGTCGAAGGTGAGCGCGGGGTTGGTCTCGGCGAAGTGGTAGTGGGAGCCGACCTGGATGGGGCGGTCGCCGGTGTTCGCGACGGGGAGGGAGGTGCGCGGGGCCCCGGCGTTGAGCGGGATGGGCGCCCCGTCGAGGAGGAGCTCCCCCGGGACGAGGCCGATGGCGTCGGCGTCGGCGCTCATCGGATGGGCTCGTGGACCGTGACGAGCTTGGTCCCGTCGGGGAAGGTCGCCTCGACCTGCACGTCGTGGATCATCTCGGGGACGCCCTCCATGACGTCCTCGCGGGTGAGCAGCGTCGCGCCGAGGGTCATGAGCTCGGCGACGGTGCGGCCGGCGCGCGCGCCCTCGGCGACGGCGCTCGCGATGTAGGCGACCGACTCCGGGTAGTTGAGCTTGAGCCCGGCGGCCTTCCGGCGCTCCGCCAGCATCCCGGCGCAGAACATGAGGAGCTTGTCCTTCTCGCGCGGCGAGAGGTCCATCGTTCAGGTCCTCCAGATGGCGGGGTCGTGGGGGGCGCGGCCCCAGGCGGCGCGGACCGCGTGGCGGACGGGCTCGAGGGCGCGGCGGGCGGCCTCGCCGTCGGGGCCGAGGACGCGCACGACGAGGAGCTCGCCGAGCTCGGTGGCGGCGGCGAGGCAGCCGGGGACCGGGCGAGC
Source organism: Deltaproteobacteria bacterium (assembly GCA_020632715.1). Taxonomy (GTDB): domain Bacteria; phylum Myxococcota_A; class UBA9042; order PHBI01; family PHBI01; genus JACKFA01. The sequence continues at coordinate 405,398 of JACKFA010000004.1, read as the reverse complement.
CGCGAGCGCGGCGCGGGCGGCGTCGGCGGGGGTGTGGGTGGCGACGAGCGTGCCGAACGCGGGGTGACCTGCGAGCCCCCAGGCGGCGTCGAGCGCCATATCGCGACCGCGAAACGACATGCGCTCGACGAGCAGCGGGAGCCCATTTTGAAAGACTGTGAGGGTTGTGTGCACCGCACCATGGGTGAGGCGCTCGGCGGCGGCGGGGCGGCCGAGGCAGGTGACCTCCCAGCCGAGGAAGCGCGCGCCGGGGGCGAGGTCGACGTGGGTCGCGAGGCGGCCGAGGGCGCCGTCGAAGGCGACGACGGGCTGCGGGACGTGCTCGACGGTGGCGCCCGCGGCGACGCGGAGGGTGATGTGCTGCGAGGCCTCGGCGCCGGCGCTGCGGTAGAGCTTCGTGGCGCCGGTGGTGGTGAGGAGGGCCACGGCGCCGGGCTCGGCGGTGACGTCGAGGGTGAGGGTGTCGCCGCCGACGAGGCCGCCGGGCGGGTGGAGGACGATCGCGTGGGCGGCGCCGTCGCCTTCGGGGTGGAAGAGGCGCTGCACGCGGAGGGGGCCGACGTGGGCGGCGTGCGCGAGGATGGTGCGGCCGTGGCGCGGCGCGAAGCGGAGGTCGAGGCGGGCGTGCCATCCGTCGCGGGCGGGCTGGCCGGCGCGGGCGGGCGTCGGCGCGGCCGCGAGAGCGAGCGCGGCGGCGCGCGAGGGGCGCGGTCGCGCGCGGCTCGCGTCGAGGTCCAGCATCGGCCACGCGAGGATCGCACGCGCGTGTTTCGCGACCGTTTCGGGGCTCGGGTGGTGCTTCGTGAGGCCCGCCTGGTTCGCGGGCCGCGAGGATTTGCCATGGTCCCGACCGAGCGCGCGCCTACCTGTTCGGCGCTCTGGCCGGGAGAATGGGGTGCGCACGAAGCTCTTCTACGTGGTCGCGATCACGATCGCGCTGTCGATCCTGACTGCGCTCCACGCGTACCTCTGGTCGCGCCTCGTGGCGCAGCCGCTCTGGAGCCCGCCGCTCGCGGCCGCGATGACGGGGCTCATCGTGGCGCTCGCGATCTCGGTGCCGCTCTCGTTCGTCGGCGAGCGGCTCGCGCCGCCGCCGCTCGGGCGGGCGCTGGTGTGGCCGGGGGCGCTCTGGATGGGCTTCGCGTGGATGCTCTTCGCGATGTTCGTGCTGTCGGACCTCGCGCTCGGGCTGCCGGGGCTGCTCGCGGACCCGCTCACGGCGCGGGTGCGGGCGCTGGTGGTCGTCGCGCTCGCGGTGGTCGGGACGCTCGTCGGGCTCCGCAGCGCGCTGCGTGTGCCGGCCGTGAAGTTCGTGACGGTGGCGCTCGCGCGGTGGCCGGCGGCGCTCGACGGGTACCGCTTCGCGCAGATCTCCGACCTCCACGTCGGGCCGCTCTTGACGGGCAAGTGGCTCGAGAAGGTGGTGACGCGGGTCAACGCGGTCGGCGCGGACTGCGTGATCGTGACGGGCGACCTCGTGGACGGGCCGGCGAAGCACTTCGCGAAGGAGCTCGAGCCCTTCAAGGGGCTCGTGGCGCGCGACGGGGCGTGGGCCATCACGGGGAACCACGAGCTCTACTCGGGGCCGCACGCGTGGATGCCGGTGTTCGAGTCGGTCGGGCTGTCGGTGCTGGGCAACCGGCGCGTGGCGCTCGGGCGCGGGACGGGCGGGTACGACCTGGTCGGCACGCACGACAAACAGGGCGCGATGATGGGGATCCCCGAGGACCTCGAGAAGGCGCTCGCGGGGCGCGACGAGGCGCGGCCGGCCGTGCTGCTCGCGCACACGCCGACGACCTTCGACGACGCGGCGAAGCGCGGGGTGGACCTCACGATCTCGGGGCACACGCATGGCGGGCAGATCTGGCCCTTCAACTTCCTCGTGCGGCTCGCGATGAGGTACGTGGCGGGGCTCTACCGGAAGGGGGCGAGCCAGCTCTACGTGAGCCGCGGGACCGGCTTCTGGGGGCCGCCGATGCGCCTCTTCGCGCCGTCGGAGATCACCGAGATCACGATCAGGTCGGCGGGCGCGGTGTGAGCGCGGTGGGCCCCGCCCGCGAGGTCGCTGTCGACCCGGCGAGCGCCAGGGCGCGGGAGCGACGCGGGCCCGTCAGGAGACTTCGCGCCTCGGAGGCGCTACAGGTCCGGATCGGACGCCCCGCACCACGCCGTCCGAACGGACGAGGAGGAACCGCATGCTGAACCTCGCCTCGGGCCTCGCCGCCCTGCTGACGCTCGCCGCGCCCGCGCCGCCCGCTCCTGCAGCCGACGCCGCGCCGAAGCCGCTCACCGTCAGCGCCGTGCGCGTGTCGTCGACGATGCCGAAGTTCAAGAGCTACACCTTCGACGGCGACAACCTCGTCGACGGTCGGACGGACACCTCGTGGCAGCCCAGGGAGCGAGGCGGGACCGAGCAGATCGGCGAGTGGTTCGAGCTCGAGATGCCGCGCCAGATGAGCGTCGAGGCGCTCGAGATCGCCAACGGCTTCCAGAGGGAGGACGACCTCGGCGACCTCTTCGCGCTGAACAGCCGCCTCCTCCACGTGCTCGTCGTCGGGGACTCGCTCCCTGGCATCAAGCTCGAGCTCGACGGCAAGAGACGCGGCTTCCAGACCGTCCGCCTCCCCTACCCGCTCATCACCCAGCGCGTGCGCGTCATCGTCCTCCGGAGCGAGGTCGGCTCGAAGTGGCGCCAGCTCGCCGTCTCCGAGGTGCGCCTCCTCGGCGGCCCCTCGCCCCTCGACGTCGCCACCATGGCCGCGCCGCCGCCGGTCGACCTCACCCGGGTCCCCTGCCCGTCGGCCGCCTGGAGGCCCCTCTTCGACGCCACGATGGCCGCCGTCGACGCCGGGAAGGGGCGCGACGACGACATGCGCGTCGGGCTGCGGCTCGAGGCGCTCTCGTGCGGCGTGAACACCTCCTTCGAGCTCGCGCCCGTCGATCTCTCCCCGGGCACGAAGGTCGCGAAGGTCGTCTACTCGCTCGGCTGGGACGACGTCGTCGTCACCTTCGCGCGCCGCGGGAAGACCTGGGTCTACCTCGCCGAGGAGGACATCCCCCCGCCGTGCGCGCCCCACTGCTCCCAGGGCATCGAGGAGGAGGAGCTCGAGGACGCCGAGTAGCTGCGGGTCGCGCGCGCCTCGCTCGAAATCAGCCCCTCACGGCGCCGTCGACCCGCGCGAGGACCGCGGCGCGCTCGGCCTTCCACTGCCCCGGCGTCACGCGGAGCAAGGTCCAGCCGAGCCGCTCCCAGAACTTCGGCACGTAGAGGTCGCGCGTGAGCGGGTCGCTCTCGTCGAGCCACGCGCTCGTGTCGACGCCCACGCGGTACGCGTCGTCGTCGAGCCGCCCGACCCCGAGGTCGAGCGAGAGCCGCCCGAGCCCGAGCGCCGTCTTCACGCGGTAGCCGCGCTCGTCGAGCGCCGTCGCGAGCCGGTCGCGGAGCGCGAGCCCCGGCCGCCCGCCGCCCGCCGCGCGCACCTCCGCCGCCACGCCGCGGCCGCCGCCGAGCGCCGCCGCGTCGGCGAGGCACGCCGCGAGCGCCCCCTCGTCGCCGTTCGTCACGGCGCGCGCGTAGCGCAGGTAGGCCATCAGGAGCTTCGGCCCCGGGTTCGTCGTGCCGCTCACGTCGAGCGCCTCGGGGGCGAACGAGGCGAAGACGTGCAGCGCGAGGCGCGCGCGCGTGATGGCGACGTTCAGCCGCTTCTCGCCGCCGTCCTGCCCGAGCGGCCCGAAGCGCGCGTGGACCGGGCCGCCCGGCTCGCTCGCGCCGTAGCCGAGGGACATGAGGATCACGTCGCGCTCGTCGCCCTGGACGTTCTCGAGGTTGCGGACGAAGACCTGGTCGATGTCGGCGCGCTCGCGGTCGCGCTGGATCCGCGCGCGGAAGTCCACGTCGAGGCTCGCGCGCGCCTCGATGAGCGCCGTCACGAGCTCCGCCTGCTTCTTGTTGTACGTGACGATGCCCACCGACGGCGGGCCGCCGCCCGGGAGGTCCGCCGCGAGCACGCGCGCGAGCGCGTCGACCACGTGCTCCGCCTCGACCGGGTTCGTCTGGTCCACCCAGCGCCCCGGCACCGCCTCGAAGCGCACCCCCTCCCAGGGCGCGATCGCGCGCTGCTCGGCGTTCGGCACCGTCGCGAGGCGGCGCCCGTAGAAGGCCGCGTTCGAGAACGCGATGAGCGGCTCGTGGCGGCAGCGGTAGTGCCAGCGGAGCGTCGTGCCGACGAACGCGACGCGCGCGAGCTCGAGGATGGAGTGCGACGCGAGGAGCTCGCTCCCGTCGTCGCCGAAGTCCCCCTCCTCGGCCACCGTCGACTGGAAGAAGTGCGACGGCGGCATCTGCTGGTCGTCGCCCGCGACGAGCGCCCGCCGCGCGCGCACGAGCGCCGGCATCGCGCTCTCGACGGGGCACTGGCTCGCCTCGTCGAAGATCACGAGGTCGAAGAGCTCGCGGTCGAGCGGGAAGAGCGTCGACACCGACTCCGGCGAGCAGAGCCACACCGGCCGCGCGAGCGCGAGCCCGTCGCGCCAGTGGCGCTCGATGAGCTGCCGGAGCGTCGCCCGGTAGCGCCGCTTGCGCGCCTCCCCGGAGAGCTTCTGGAAGCGAGTCCGCTGCGCGTCGTCCTGCGCCGCGTCGAGGAGGCGGCTCCGGTAGGCCGCGATGATCGCGCCCACCGCGAGCTTCCGGCGCTCCTCGACCGCCGCGGCGAGCTCCGCGTGGCGCTCGGCGCGCACCGCCGGCCCCTCGACCACCTCGCGCGGGCGCCCGTCGAGCGCCGCCGCGCGCCACGCCGCCTCCACGGCGAAGCGGGCCGCGTCGCTGGCGCGCACCCCAGGCGTGGGCGTCCACGCGCGCAGGAACGCCCGGGCGAAGGGGGCGCCGCGTCGAGCGACCGATCGATGGCGGCCGCGCGGGCGCCGTCGGGGCGCGCGTTCGCGAGGGCGAGCGCCTGCGCGTGGGCCGCGGCCGGGTCCTCGCGCGTGAGGCGCGACAGGGCGGCGAGCGCGTCCGGAGCGAGGTCGTCGGCCAGCGCCGCCACCGCGGCGTCGACGCGGGCGAGCGCGGCGAGGCGGGCCGCGTCCGTCGCGAGCGCCGCGAAGAACGGCGCGTCGGTGAGGGCGCCGGCGGCGGCGAGGTCCGGCGGGGTCGCGTAGGGGCCGCCGTGGGGGGCGAGGTTCAGGCGCAGGTCGCGCGCGGCGGCGAGCTGGGCGCGGCGCTTCGCGACGACGGCGGCGGCGCGCTCGAGATCGCCCGGCGGCTCGGCGAGGAGCAGCTCCCGGAGCGGATCGTCGGGGCGGAGGGCCGCGAGGGTGTCGTGCCAGGGCAGCGCGTCGCGGTGGAGCGCCGCGAGGGCCGCGGCGTCGCCGGGCGGCGGCGTGGCGAACGTCTCGAGGAGGCGGTTCCGGTAGCCGCGGAGGCTCCAGAAGCGCGGCAGGAACACCCGGTACCAGGCCGCCTCGACCGCCGCGAGCTGGTCGAGGCGCATCGCGCGCGCGTCGAGCTCGGCGTCGCCGAGGCGGAGGAGCTCGGCGGGCACCGGGCGGAGCTCGGCGCGGGCCTTGTCGAGCTCGGCGTCGAGCGCGGCCCAGAGCTCGTGGTCGGGGTCGCCGCCGGTGCGGCGCCACCACGCGAGGACGTCGCCGACCTCGGCGGCGTCGGCGCCGTCGAGGAGGCGGAGGAGGTCGCTCGCGCGCGCGAAGGCGCTCGTCAGGGCGTCGAGCGCGGCGGCGTCGAGGTGTCCGCCGGCGGCCACCGCGCGCCACGCGGCGAGCGCCTGCTCGAGCCGCTGGAGGCGGCCGAAGATCGCGTCGAGCGCGGCGTCGTCGCGGAGGCGCCAGTCCGACCGGGCCGCGAGCGGGTGCGGCGGCGCGAGGGGCGCGGCCACCGGGGCGAGGTCGTCGATGAGGGGTGCGGCGGCGAGCACGTCGTCGTCGCCGAGGTCGGCCACGACGCCGTCGAGCGCGGGCAGCGCGAGGTCGTCGGGCACCGCGAGGGCGCGCTCGTCGAGCTCCACGAGGCCCGGGCGCCCGCGGCGCGTGCCGGCGAGCACCTGCCAGGCCGCCTGGCTCGCGGTCAGGAGCCCGGCGACCCTCTTCTCGGCGCGCTCGTGGGCGAGGGTCGCGCGCTCGAAGCCCTTCCAGAGCTCGTCGCGGCGGGTCATGGCCTCGTCGAGCACCTCGTCGAGGGTGTCGGCGACGGCGCCGCAGACGTCGTTCCGGTCGCGGCGGACGTCGTGTACCAGGGCGAGGGCGTCGCGGAGGCCGAGGGAGCCGAGGCGGTCGGCCACGACGTCGAGCGCGGCGCGCTTCTGGCAGACGAGCAGCACGCGGTCGCCGCGCGCGACCGACGCCGCAACGAGGTTCGCGATGAGCTGCGACTTGCCGGTGCCCGGCGGGCCCTGCACCACGAGGCCGCCGGTGTCGCGGGACTCGAGGAAGCGGAAGACCGCGTCCTGGCTCGCGTCGGACGGGAGCGGCTGCCACCGGCGGAGGGGGCCGGGGTCGGCCGGGTCGGGCGGCCCGGCGGCGAGCTCGGGGGCGCGGGGGGCGGCCGGGAGCGCGTCGTCGTCGAGCTCGAGGAGGCGCCCGGCGAGGCCGAGGTGGGCGTCGTCGAGGGCGCCCTCGAGCAGGGCGTCGTAGTCGCCGACGATGGTGCTGGCGGCGGCCGGGAAGCGGCCGAGCACCATGTGGAATGCGAGCCGGAAGCGCCCCTTGGGGGCCGCCTCGCGGGCGGCCTTGTCGCGCGGGAGGAGCGGCTCCATCGCGGGGAGCGCGGGCGGCGTGTCCGCGAGCGCGAGGCCGCCCTCCTGGAGCGCGCCGGCGAGGGCCTTCCAGGTGGCGTCGTCGACGCGGAAGGCGCCCGGGCCGCCCTCGGCGGCGGCGGTGAGATCGCTCGGGAGGAGGCGGACGCCCGCCGTGCGCGCGAGGGTCTGGAGGAGCGGCTCGTTGATCTCCGCCGGGCCGGCCGGCGCGATGGTCCACGAGAGGCGGCCGCGGTCGGTCTGCCCGATGGCGACCGGGAAGAGCAGGAGCGGCGCGCGGAGCCAGGTCCCGTCGGCGGCGCGGCCCTCGAGGAAGGGCCAGCCGACGGCGAGGTTGTCCTCGCCGGTCTGCATGCGCTCGTCGCGCGCGGCGTGGGCGAGCGTGGCGACGTCGAGCGAGAGGGCGCCTGCGTCATCGCCGGCGGCCACCTCGACGAGCACGTTCGGCGGCGCCTCCTCCTGCCCGAGCACCTTCACGAGCCAGAGGAGGCGCTTGGCCTCGCCGTCGAGGCGCGCGAGGTCGAGCGCGCCGGTCGCCGACGGGCGCGTCAGGCAGAGGGAGCGGCTCCGGAGGGAGAGCGCGAGGAAGCGATCCCGGAGCCGCTCGACCCGAGCGCGACGATCGGCGGCCAAGATGTTAGAGCACTTCCGCGGACTTGATGTAGTCCATCTCGGGGAAGTCCTTCTTCAGGTAGGTGTTCCCCTCGCTCTGGATGCGGCCCTGGTCCGGGCCCTTGCCGCGCGGCGCGCCCTCGCCGTAGCCGCGGTAGATCTTGTCGACCACGTCCTGGCCCTCGACGACCTCGCCGAACGGCGCGAAGCCCATCTGATCGAGGCGCGAGTTGTCGTTGAAGTTGATGAAGAGCTGCGTCGTGCGCGTGTTCGGGCCGGCCGTCGCGAACGTGAGGCGGTACTTCTTGTTCGTCTCCTTGACCGGGTCGTCCTGGATCTGCGCGTCGCGCCAGAGGGCCGCGACCTTCGGGTCGCCGTGGATCCCGAACTGGCCCATGAAGCCGTCGATCACGCGGAAGAACGCGATGTCATCGAAGAAGCCGAGCTTCACGAGGTTGAAGAAGCGGTCCGCGCCGAGCGGCGCCCAGTCGCGGTGCACCTCGACCACGAAGTCGCCCTTGGTCGTGACGAACTTCACCTTGTAGCTGTCGGGCGCCGTCAGGGTCGCGTTCTTCGGGTCGGGGAGCGCGTCCGGATCGGCCTTGGCCTCGACGGCGGCGCCCGCGACGGGCTCGCCCGCGGCGGCGGCGGCCTCACCGACGGCGACCGCGGCGGCCTCCTCGCCCGCGGCCTGGGCGACCGGCTCGGCCACGGCCTGGGCGGCCTCGCCGACCGCGGCCGCGCCGTCGGCCAGGGCGGCGGCGCCCTCCTGGGCGTTCTTCGCGACGGCCTCGGTGTTCTCGCCCTCGTCGCCCTTCGCCTCGACGGCGGCGGGCTCGGCGGCGGCGGGCTTCTCGTCGCCCTCGTTCTTGGCGGCGGGCTCCTCGGGGGCCTTCGTCGCCTCGGGCTCGGGCGTCTTGTCGCCCGCGGGCTCGACGGCGGCCGGGGGGGTGGAGTTCTCGGCCTTCTTGCCGCAGCCGACGGAGGCGGCGGCGGCGACGATGGCGAGCGCGGTGAGGGTGAGTCGCATGATGACCTCGCAGAGGCTGGCTAGAAGTAGGGGCGGCGTGAGCATATTCCGTCGCGGCGGTGCGTCAACGGCCATGTGCCGTCGCCGCTATACCGATCGGTATGGTCCTGGGTCGGGGTGACAGCCCGACCGCGCGGTGGCACCTTGGGCGCACCACGCACACCCCCGGAGGAGCCATGAATCGACGCGCCCTCGTCGCCATCGCGGCGGCGCTGACCCTGGGAGCGGGCCTCGTGTCCGCCGGTTGCTCGAAGAAGGCCGAGCCCCCCGAGACCCCGGTCCCGACGGCGTCTCCGCCCCCGACGGCCGTCCCGGAGCCCGATGACGCCGGCGCCGCGCCGACGCCCTCGGGCGAGGAAGACGCCGCGGCCCCGACGAGCGCCGCCGCCGCCGACAGCGCGGGCGCCGCGGCGCCGAGCGGGCCGGCGCCCGAGGAGCTCACGAACTTCGACTCGCCGTCGCTCGGCGACATCCCGGGCAAGCCGATCCACGGCAAGGTCCACGGGAAGGCCATCGAGAACGTGGCGACGGAGCTCGAGTACGGCGGCGGCGAGTGGACCATCGTCGTGAAGTTCGGCGACGGCGAGTCCTTCGTGATCCCGCTCGACGGCTCGGTCGACGCGCCCCACGCGGGGACGCAGGTGGTCCGCGCCAAGGCGTGCTGCCCGGGCTACCTGCACCGGCGCGAGCCCGAGGGCGGCAAGGCGGTCAGCCTGAACGCGCCGAACGGGGCGGCCATCGAGATCACGGGCTGGGAGGTCGCCGACTGGAAGGACGGCGGCGGCATGAAGCAGCCCGGCGGCAAGGTGCAGGGGCGGCTCGCGGTCGCCTACGACGCCGACAACTGGGTCGCCGGCACCTTCGAGACGGACTTCGAGTACTTCGGGGCGCCGCCCGCCGTGAAGGCCAAGGAGGCGGAGGCCGCCAAGGCCGCGGCGCAGGAGGCCGTCGGCGCCTGGAAGGACCTGCCCGCGCCCGAGGGCGTCGCCATCGAGCCGGGCAAGAAGGTGTGGGCCGCGACCGTCGGCTCCGGGTCGTGGCGCTTCGGCGAGGTCACGGTGAAGTCGGTCGACGACGGCGTCATCACCGTGGACAACGACCGCTTCACGGTCCCCGGGCTCGTGCGCGCGATGACGCCGGTGGCGCCTACCAAGGGGGCGATGGTCGCGGCCGTCGACCACCTCGGGCCGCAGTTCGCGCGCGTCGACGCCGTGGGTGACCCGAAGGTCGACGTGACCTACCTGAACCCGGCGTCGAAGCCGCGCGACAATCAGATCGCGCTGACGCGGATCTTCGCCTGGGCGGACTCGCCCGCGGGCGCCGGGATGCCGGCGACCGGCTTCTTCGACCGGGACGGCACGCCGGCGGCGGGTCAGGTGGTCGCGGTGAGCGGCGCCGACGCCATCGTCATCGTCGACGGCGGGAAGGAGCTCGTGAAGGTGCCGGTGGCGAGCGTCACCACGGCGCCCGGCGCGAAGGCGCTCCGGAAGGGGCAGGCCGTCGTCGCCATCGCCGGGTGCGGCATGAACGGCTGGCGACCGCGCGAAGGCAAGGTCGTGGACGTGATCGAGGGCGGGATCGGCTACACTGTGGACGCCGACCCCTGCAAGGGGGTCACCGTGGCCGGGAACCGGCTGCGCGCCAAGTGACGTCGGGCCGGGGAGGCGCCTCGCGGGCGCCTCTCGGGCCAGCCCGGCACCACCACCACCGGGCCGACTGGAGACGAGGATGACGATGACGCCGAACTGGTTCATCGCGCTGCCCGTACCCGCGGAGGCGTGGGTGGAGGCGCTGACGCCGGTCCCGCCGGGGGCGCGCCGCTTCCACGCGAGCGACGTGCACGTGACGGTCGCGTTCCTCGGGGGCGTCGGCGAGGAGCGGGCGCAGGCCGCGTGGGAGGTCGCGCTCGCGCTGCCGCAGCGGGGGCCGTTCTCGTTCCGTCCGGGCCGGATCAAGCCGTTCGGCGGGCGGCGGCCGTCGGCGTGGTCGGTGGTGCCGGCGGACGACGCGCCCGACCTGACCGCGTTCATCGCGGACGTGCGCGGCGCGATGTCCGAGGCGGCCGGGGTGCCCGCGGACCGGCGGCAGGTGAAGCCCCACGCGACGCTGGCGCGGCCGGGGCGGCAGGCGACCTACGAGGTCACGGACGCCATCGACGCCTGGGCGGAGACGCAGCGGCTCCCCGAGGAGCCCGTGACGCTCGAGCGGATCGCGCTCTACACGTGGAGCGCGCTGCGTGGTGAGAACCTCTTCCGGGTGGTCGCGGAGCGCGCGCTCTGACGTCGGCGCGAGGCGCGCTCGCGCGCCGGGGTGACGTTCGAACGCCGGAACGGTCACCGCGGCGCTTGCGGAGCGGGCCCCCGGGATGGTTCCATGGAGCGGCGCCGGGGCTCCTCGCGGGTCCGGCGCTCCTTCCGAGACCGCGACTCCCCCAACAAGCGCTCTGCGCGAGGTCGACCCTTGGACGTCGTCTGCCCACGATGCTGGGAACCCGTGGCCGATGCCGGCGCGAGCTGCGCCGAGCACGGGCTGCGCGGCGTCGTCGACCGGGTGGGCGAGGTGCTCGCGCACCGCTTCGTGCTGATGAAGCTCATCGGGATCGGGAGCCGCAACACGACGGTGTGGGAGGCGCGCGACACGGAGCTCGCGCAGGACGTGGCGGTGAAGATCTGCCCGCCCGTCGACCCGCTCGAGCTCGAGCGCACCATCCACGGCACGTGGGTGGGGTCGCGCCTCGCGCACCCTGGCGTGACGCGGGTCATCGAGTTCGGGGAGACCGACGACGGCGCGTATTACTGCGTCATGGAGCGGCTGCGCGGCCGCACGGTGCAGCGCGTGCTCGAGACGCAGCCGCTGCGCCCCGCGGACGCCGCGCGCGTCGTCGAGCGCACGCTCGAGGCGCTCGAGTACGTGCACGCGCAGGGCGTCATCCACCGCGACATCAAGACGACGAACCTCTTCGTGGGGGCCCTCGGCGAGGGGCGCTTCACGGTGAAGCTGCTCGACTTCGGCATCGCGCGCCTCGTGACGGACGTGCAGCCCGGGGACCTCGATCCCAGCAAGATCGTCGGCACACCGGAGTACATGGCGCCCGAGCAGATCACGGGCGGCGAGCTCGACGCGCGGAGCGACCTGTACGCCGTGGGCGTCGTGCTCTTCAGGCTCCTCACGGGGCAGCTCCCGTTCGAGGAGGAGACGCGGCAGGCGCTCTACCTCGCGCACCTCGAGAAGGCGCCGCCGGCGCTCGGGAGCGTGGACCCGACGCTGCCGGTGGAGCTCGACGCGGTCGTGAGGCGGGCGCTCGCGAAGGCGCCGGAGGACCGCTTCGCGTCGGCGGCGGAGATGCGGGCGGCGCTGAGGGGCATCCGGCGGGCGCTGTGGCCGGCGGACGGGCGGCCGGTGACGCGGCGGCTCGCGTATCCGATCGAGGATCTGCAGGCCGGCTGACGAGGGCGCGGCCGGGCGGACCTTCCCGTCGCGCGGCGGGCGCGGCATCATGGGCGGCGGAGGTGGCCCATGGAGATCAAGACCCTCGGCGTGATGACGGGCGGCGGCGACTGCCCCGGGTTGAACGCGGTGATCCGGGCGGTCGTGAAGACGGCGCAGGGGTGCTACGGCTGGCGCGTGCTCGGCATCGAGGACGCGTTCTGCGGGCTCATCGACCTCGACTACCGCTCGCCGCACGGCAACCAGTGGCTCGACGACGACACGGTGCGCCTCATCCACACGCGCGGCGGCACGATCCTCGGCACGTCGAACCGGGCCGATCCGTTCCGGTGGGCGGTGCCCGAGCCGGACGGGACGCTCGTCGAGCGGGACGTGTTCGAGCAGGTGCTCGCGAACTGGCGGACGCTCGGGCTCGACGCGCTCATCAGCGTCGGCGGGGACGGCTCGATGGGGATCGCGCAGAAGTGCGTCGAGCGAGGGATGACCAACATCGTCGGCGTGCCGAAGACCATCGACAACGACCTCGGCGCGACGGACTACACGTTCGGCTTCGACACGGCGGTCGGCGTGGCGACGGACGCGATCGACCGGCTCAGGGACACGGCCGAGGCGCACGACCGGGTGATGCTCGTCGAGGTGATGGGGCGGCACGCGGGGTGGATCGCGCTGCACGCCGGGCTCGCCGGGGGGGCGCACGCCATCGTGATCCCGGAGATCCCGTACCGCGTGGAGCCGCTGGTGGACTTGATCCGCGCGCGGCGAGAGAGCGGACAGCCGTACTCGCTCATCGTGGTCGCGGAGGGGGCGGTCCCGGCGGGGGGCAGCGCGAGCACGCTCGGGCCGCGCGAGGCCGGGGCGATGGTGAGGATGTACGGGGCGGCGGCGCGGCTCGCGGAGGGGCTCGAGGCGCAGATGGACCTCGACCTGCGCTTGACGGTGCTCGGGCACACGCAGCGCGGCGGGAGCCCGACGAACTTCGACCGGGTGCTCGCGACGCGCTTCGGCGAGGCGGCGGTGCACCTCGTGGCGCGGGGCGGGTTCGGGCGGATGGTGGCGCTCCGGGGGACGTCGGTCGTCGACGTGCCGCTCATCGACGCGATCGACAAGCCGAAGCTCGTGGACCCCGACGGGGAGCTCGTCCGGACGGCGCGGTCGCTCGGGGTCTACTTCGGGGACGAGCCCTGACTTGCGGGCTGGCTCCGGGCGCTCGTGGAGGGGGTAACCACGGAGACACGGAGACACGGAGGGGGCACGGAGGGGAGGTTCTTGGGCGGGGTCGGGGTCTTGGGTGGTTCTCGGCTTCCGCGGGAGGGAACCACGGAGGCACGGAGGCACGGAGGGTTCAGTGGCGCTACGGGGCTGAGGAGCCCCTCCTCTCCCTCCGTGCTCTCCGTGTCTCCGTGGTGAAAAAAGTCCTTTAGAGACAGTTGCTTTGGCTCAGGCCCCGACGCCCAGGGCGCGGAGCTCGCGGCCGAGCTCGCCCATCGTCTGGCAGCGGTCGTCCGGGCTCTTCGCCAGGTTCTTCAGGATGAGCGCCTCGAGCCCCGCGTGGACCGGCTTCCCGAGCTTCTCCGACGGCGGGTCCGGGTCCGCGTGCAGGTGCGCGAACATCAGCTGCGTCTCCATCCTCCCCTCGAAGACCGGCTGCCCCGTCAGCGCGAAGTAGGCCACGCACGCGAGCGCGTAGATGTCCGCGCGGTGATCGATGGCCGCCCCCGGCTTCACCTGCTCCGGCGCCATGAACGCCGGCGTCCCCGGCGTCTGCGCCGCCGCCGTCAGCTTCGCGAGCCCGCCCCGGTCGAAGATCGACCCGTCCGACCCCGCCTCGAGCAGCTTCACGAGCCCGAAGTCGAGCACCTTCGCCGTCTCGCGCCCGTTCACCCGCGCCACGAAGACGTTCTCCGGCTTGATGTCCCGGTGCACGAGCCCCACGCGGTGCGCCTCGTCGAGGGCGTCACAGCTCTCCGCGATCAAGCGCGCCACGCGCTCCTCGCCCAGCGGCCCCCCCGCGCGCACCAGCTTGTCGAGGTCCTGACCCTCGAGCAGCTCCATCGCGTAGAAGAAGCGCCCGTCGTCGGTCGCCCCGAAGTCGAAGATCCGGATCGCGTGCGGCGACGTCAGCTGCGACGTGCTCGTCGCCTCCCGCCGGAAGCGCTCCTGCCGCTCGGCGAGCTTGTCCGGAGGCAGGTCCCCGTCGTCGCGGATCACCTTCACCGCCACCGGCGCCCCGTCCGCCTTCCGCCGACCGCGCCACACCTCGCCCATCCCGCCCTTGCCGAGCAGCTCGTCGAGCGCGTACGCGCCGAGGTCGCCCGCGGGCGGCCCCTTCGTCGGCGCGACCGCCGCCGCCACGGACTCCGGCGCCACCGCCGCCGGCGCTCCCGGCGTCGCCACCGACGCCGCGCCCTCGGGCGGCGCGCTCGACGCGCCACCGCCGCCGAACATCCTCTTCAGGAAGCCGAGCATGCCTTCTCCTCTCCGCGTTCCGCGCGCGCCCTCGCGACCCTCACTCGATGATGCCAGCGCCCTCGCGACCCGTCTTGCCGCCGCCGGCCGCCTTGTCGCCGCCGGCCGCCTTGTCGCCGCCGGCCGCCTTCGCGCCGCCGCCCGCCTTGTCGCCCCCGCTCGGCTTCACGCTCGCGGTCGGTCGCGTCACGATCCGCCGCATCGCGAGCGACACGTCCTCCGACCCCGCCGCGAGCTCGATCTTCTCGGGGTGGTGATGCGCCAGCGTCACCGTGAGCGTGGTCGTCTCACCGTCCGCCGGCCGCGCCACGTCGAGCGGCGTCTTCCCGACCTCCTCCCCCGCCGCGTTCGTCACGACCGCGCCCTCCGGCGTCGTCACGACGTGGATCGGAACAGGCGCCGGCGCCGGGTCCTTCGGCGCCTCCACCGCGCCCTCCCCCGCGAAGCCGAACCCGGCCTCCTCCACCGCGCCCGCGCCGGCCTCGCCGCCCGCCGCCGCCCCGCCCGCCGCGGCGCCGTCGTTCTTCGCGATGGTCTCGGCCTCGGACGGCGCGTTCGCCGCGTGCTCCTCGGGGGGCGCCGCCGCCTCGACCGGCGCCGCCTGCGTCGGCGCGGGCTCGGCCGCCGCGACCGCAGGCGCGGCCTTCGTCGGCGCCGTCACGGTCACCGCCGGCGCGCTGGGCCCCGGGCCGCCACCCGCCATCACCGCGGCGACCACGCCCGCTGCCGCGAGCGCCGCGATCCCCGCGAGCAGCGGACCCCGCCGCCGCTTCGTCCCGACCGTGACCGTCTGCGTGTCGAGCGGCAGGTCCCCCTGCGCGAGCGCCTCCATCGTGTCGCGCGCGACGATGTCGCTCGGGTCGCGCCCCCCCGGCCGCGGCCGCGCCACCGCCGTCGGCGCGATGCCGCGCGCCGACACCGCCGCCGCCGGCACCGCCTCCACGCTGTGGACCCCCTCGCTCCGCACCGCGTCGAGCGCGCGCACGAGCTCGTCCGCGAGCTCCATCGCCGTCTTCTGGCGGTCGCTCGGGCGCTTGCCGAGCGCCCTCCGCACCACCTCGTAGAGCTGCGGCGGCAGGTCCCCCGCCTCGTGCAGCGTCGGCACCGGCGAGTCGAGGTGCGCCATCAGGAGGCGCATCGGCGTGTCCGCGATGAACGGCAGGACGCCCGTCAGGAGCTCGTAGAGCATCACGCCGAGCGAGTAGATGTCGGAGCGGGCGTCGAGCTTGTCGCCGAGGATCTGCTCGGGGCTCATGTACGCCGGCGTCCCGCACAGCGTCCCCGTGCGCGTGAGCCGCTCCGACCCCTCGACCTCCTGCGCCCGCGCGATGCCGAAGTCGAGCACCTTCACGAAGTCGGCCCGCAGGTTCGAGCCCGCCATCAGGAAGATGTTCTCGGGCTTGAGATCGCGGTGGATGAGGCCCGCGTCGTGCGCGTGCTGCACCGCGTCGCACACCTGCGTCATGAGGTGCACGACCCGCGCCGGGGCGAGGCGCCGCTCCTCGTCGAGCACCTTCGAGAGCTCGGTCCCCTCGAGGAGCTCCATCACCAGGTAGAGGAGCCCGTCCTCGGTCTGACCGAAGTCGAACACCGTGATCACGTTGGGGTGGCGCAGCCGGCTCGCGACCTTCGCCTCGTGCAGGAAGCGCTGCACGGACTCCTGGTCCGCGACAGCCTGCCCGTGGAGCACCTTCACGGCGACGTCGCGGTCCATCGAGAGCTGGCGCGCGCGGTAGACGACGCCCATGCCGCCGCGCCCGAGCACGTCGAGGATCTCGAGCTTCCCGTCGAGGATCTTGCCGATGCGTGGATCGACCGCTTCGATGAGATCGCTCATGCCTTCCCGCCTCCGCGCGTATCGACGTCGTCACCGAGCGATGAGCGGTCACTATAGGCCAACGTCGCGCGACCGCGAGCCCCTTCGGTCACCTCGACGCCCGAGAGGCGCGCCGCGAGGCGCCGCGCGCTGTCGTCGGTGAGCGTCTCTTCGGCGCCCTGCGCGCGGGTGCCGCGGTCGATCCGCTCCGCCGGGACCCGGAAGGATCCCCCGCACGCCCCGCAGCGCGCGAGCATCCCGATCGGCGTCTTCGCCGGGACGCATACCGGGATCTCGCACAGCGGACAGTGGAGCCGCCTGAGGAGCGCCGTCGGCGGCGTGCCGCCGCGGGTCGGCACCGCCGACAGGCTCGGGAGCTGGGTTCTCGGGGGAGGTGCCACGGAGCGGGCTCCAGGACCGGGTTCTTGCTTCGGGACGGTGTCCGGGACAGTTGGCGCGCTCGGCGCCGCGTCCTCACCTCCGACCGCGCGGCGGCGGCCGGTCGCGAGGGTCACGCGCGCGACGGCGCGGTGACCTCCGCTCCAGAAGCAAGGGCGATGCCAGCCCTCCAGGGACGGCGACCGACGCCCGGATTGAAGCCGCGGGGCCCCCTGCCCAGCCGCCCGTCAGAACCGCAGGCCGCCGAACACGGCGCCGCCGCCCGGGAGCGGCGTCACGCCGAGCGCCGTCGGCGAGACGCCGGGCGCCTCGTCCGCCGCGAGATCGTCCTCGTCGTCGTCGTCCTGACCCACGATGATCATGGCCACGCCTGCGCCGGCGACCGCGATGCCCACGCCGAGCGAGGCCAGGCCGGCCGTCCGCAGCGTGTCGTACGTGCCCTTGTCCGACTCGAAGTCGTCCCGGTAGCCGTCGTAGGTCGTCGCCGCGAGCGCCGTCGCGTCGCCGTTGCGCCCGTTCAGGTCGCTCGCGACCGACTCCGCCCCGATGAGCAGGCCGCCGCCGGTCAGGATCGCCGCGACCCCGACGCCCGCCGTCACCCAGCCGATGGTGTCGAGCCCGATGCCCGTGTCCGCCTCGGCGAGCTCGAACGTGAGGTGCGTCTTCTGCCCCGCCTTCACCTCGATCTGCTTCGTCACGGACTGGTAGCCCTTGAGCGAGGCGTGGACGTCGTGGCGGCCTGCCTCGAGGAGGATCGGCCCCGTCGCGGGCAGGCGCCCGGCGCTGTTCCCGTCCACCCGGATCCGCGCCTTCGCGGGCGTCCCGGTCACGACCAGCACCGCCGGCGCCTGCTCGAGCGTGATCTCGAAGGCGTAGCGCTCGCCGACCTTGTGCTCGAGCGTCTGCTCCGTCGTCAGGTACCCCTCGTGGCTCACCGCGACGCGCGAGGAGTCGCTCTTCACCCAGCGCTGGTACGGCGGGTGGAACGGCTCGCCGTCGAGCAGCACCACGGCGCCGGGCGGCTTCACGGTGAGCTCGATGTACGCGTGGTCCTTGAGGAGGTCGATCTGGATCTTCGAGCGCAGCTCGCCCAGCTTGTCGAGGTACTGCCCCGGGATCCCGAGGTCCTCGGCCTCGCGGATCTGGTCCCACGAGTCCACGAGCTGGCCGATCTCGTACAGCGTGTTCGCGAGGTTGTACGCGTACTTCCACTGCGGCGAGAGCCGGTGCGCCTCGCGCCAGTACTCGACCGCCTGCTGCTTCCGCCCCTCGAGGTACGCCGCCTTCGCGAGCTCGTGCAGCTTGTCCGCCGCCTCGGCCGCCGACGACCCCGTCGCGGGCGGCGTCTCCGCTGGTGGCGCCGCCTCCGGTGCCGTCTCGGGCGGGGTCCCCTCGGGGGCCGGCTCCGAGGCCGGCGGCGCGGTCTCGGGCGCGGGCTCCGCGGCCCTCGCGCCGGTCGTGGGCAGGAGCGTCATCACGAGGGCGGCCAGGAGCGCCGCGGACCCGGCGCGGCCGTGCGCGTTCGTCATCATCACATGTCCTCCGCCCAGTAGATGAAGAGGCCGTCGCTCGACAGCACCACCAGGTCGTCGACGAAGTTCTCGTCGAGGTCGGCGGTCGCGAAGTCGATGACGTCGTCGAACGGCGCGGTCACCACCACCGCCGTCGTCGGGCTCGCCCCCGGGAACGCCCAGAGCGCCTCCGTCCCGCCGATCCCGCCGACGAAGAGCTCGTAGAGCCCGTCGCCGTCGATGTCCGCGACCGCGATGGCGCGCGCGCTCGGCTGCACGCTCACGCGCCGCGAGAGGTCCTCGGTGAGCCCGCCCACGCCGTCGCTCTCGTAGTACCGGACCTCGCGCCCCGCGGTCCCCTCGACGAGCAGGATGACCTCGTACGCGCCGAAGGGCGACGGGTTGCGGGTCCCGCGAGCGGCGGCCACCACCTCGAGGTTCGTCAGCGAGCCGACCTCGACGAGCGGCGCCGTGTCCGCCCCGTTGTCGAGCACCACGGCCCCCGTGACGCCCGCGACGAGCGCGTCGGTGTCGGTATCGGGGTACTCGCTCAGGTCTTCGCAGAGGAGGCTGTCACCCGGGAGCGAGATGTCCGTCGTCGCCGTGATCGTCGCGCGGAACGGCTGCCCGCTCGGCGCCGAGAGCGTCGCCTGGAGCACCGTGTCGTCCGGGCAGAGCACGGCGAGCTGTCGCGGGACCGTCGTGAAGGCGCCGACCCCGACGTCGATCGGCTGCCCGCAGCCCGAGTAGGTGGTCGTGGCGTCGCTGTAGAGAGGGAGCGGCACGGCGAACCAGGCGTCAGCGCCGCCGCCGGGAGGGCTCCCATAGGTCACGGCGCGGAGCCCGTCCGTCGTCGCGACCACCGCGTCGAGCGTCGGCGCGTCCGGGTCGCCGCTCCCGAAGTTCAAGAGCTCGGAGGCGACGATCCGCCCCCCGCACGCGCTCGTGCACGTGTCCATCCCCGGCCGCTCGACCACCTTCTCGAGGTGGATGTTCTTGTCGCCGTCGTTCCGCATGATGGTCGCGAGCGGCCCGCTGCCGTGGCCGATGAGGATCGACGGCGCCGCGAACCCGCCGAGGTCGCCGAGCTCCCCGAACGCGAGCGACACGCCCCCCTGCGGCACCCCCGACACCTCGACCGGCGTCGGCATCGTGAACGGCACGCTCGTCGGGCTCAGCGGGTCGGAGCCGCCGTCGACCTCGGCGCCGTCGGAGAAGCCGTCGCCGTCGGTGTCCGGGTCGATCGGGTCGGTCCCGATCGCGAACTCCTCGGCGTCCGTGAGGCCGTCGGAGTCGCCGTCCTGCCCGCTGTTGCCCCAGGTGATCGTGAACGCCCCGCTCGTCGTCGTGTAGGGCTTCCCGTAGAGCGGCAGCGAGTCGCTGATCGTCAGCGTCGACGACCCGTCCCCCGTCTGCGTCCCGGTCACGTACGCCGTCGTCGGCCGATACCCGGCCGCCCCGCTGTAGTCGAAGAGCAGCGAGCCGAACACCATGTCGACGGTCCGGTTGTCGACCGTGACCGCGAGCGGCACGAGCGCCGGGTCCGTCACGACGAAGGTCGTGTGGTACACGTTCGGCTCCGTCATGTCGTCCGGGTCGTCGGGGACCGCGAGGACGAGCGGCGTGTCGACGAACGTCGCGTAGAGGATCTGCGCGTGGGTGGCCGTGATGGGCTCGCCGCCCGTGAAGGTGGCGCTCGGATCGACGTTGTCGGTCGCGAGCCAGCCGGTCACGCTGAGCGGCTGCGCCACGGAGAGCGTGTCCGTCCCGCGCACGGTCAGGTTGTTCAGCGACGCCACGTTCGCGTCGAGCAGGACGCCCACGGTGCGCCCGTCGCCCGGCGTCTCCGTCTGGTGCGTGCCTCCCGCCACGAGGAGCGGCACCGTGCCGTTGCCCGCGGCGGCCACGAGCGTCCCGCCGAGGACGAGCGTCCCGGCCGTCAGGCGCGGGCTCGGATCGACGGTGACGTTGCTGTCGGGGCTCGGCGTGACCTGCAGCCGCTCCGACACGGTCAGCTTGCCGTTCCCGTTCATGATGAGGCCCGTCCCCGCGGCGCCGTTCACGCGCACGTCGATGTAGCGGGTCGTGAGGTCGGCGTCGCCGATGGTCAGGGCCGCGCCGGCGTCGATGCTGAGCTGCTGCGTCGCGCCCGTCGCGTACGTCGTGCTCGTGAGCACCGTGACCGCGCCGACGATCCGCGTGTTCGTGACCGCGAGCGTCGCGCCCGCGCCGACGACCGGCAGCCGGCTCGCCACGCTCAGGTTCGTGACCGTGAACGACGCGCCCGGCGCCAGCGTGAGCACGCCGTCGACCCGCACTCCGTAGGTGGGCGACGAGACCGTCCCGGAGATCTCGACGTCCGCGAAGTGGCTCGCGGTCTCCGACGTGAGCGCGATGGTCTGCGCCGCGGTCCCCGTGAAGGCGACCGTCGTCCCCGTCGCGTAGAACGTCGCGAACTTCGTCACGCCCCCGGTCTCGAGGAGGTCGCCCTCGAGCTCGATCCGCCCGGCCGTGAGCTGCCCCTCGGACGTGTTCTGGCCCTGCCCGACGACCGTCCAGTCGCCGACGATCGTGGCGGTGGCGTCGTCGTGGAGCATGCGCAGCCCGCTCGCGGTGCCGAGCGCGCCGTAGCGCGTCGTGAGCGCGCCGCCGACCTGGAGGTGCTGCGCGGCCCCCGGGGCGAGCCAGGCGCCGGTCTGGATGTCGAGATCGGCCGTCGTCGCGACCGCGCCGACCGTCGTGATCCCGCCCGCCACGACGAGCTTCGGCACCGTCCCGGACAGCTCCCCGGCGGCCCCGGTCATCTTCACCGTCGCCGTGCCCGACGCCGCCGCGACCGTGCCGCCGCGCAGCGTGTCGGCGACCGTCAGCGTCGCGCCCGAGGCGACCGTCACCGTCGCCGACTCGGCCACGTAGAGGGTCCCGACTGTCGTGTCCTGGTTGACAGTCGGTGCGTATTGCGTCCCTGCGCACACAATCGCCGTGCCGTTCGCCGGCGGCACCCCCTCGAGCCAGTTCCCGGCCGTCGACCAGCGCGTCGGCGAGCCGCCCGCGCCGCCGATCCACAGGTTCCCGTCGGTCGGCATCGAGCCGCAGTCGAACGCGCGCGCCGTGACCGTGAACGTGTCCGTCGCGCTCGTGGCGGCGCCGTCGGAGACCGTCACCGCGACGACGTAGGACTCGTGGCCCTCCGCGTCGGGCGGGATGTACTTCGCGAGGTCGTAGCTGCGCGATGTCAGCCCCGGCACCGTCTCGGTCAGGAACGGCGTGGGGTTGCCGAACACCGAGTAGGCGATCGTGAGCGACCACGTGTCCGCGCCCGGGTCGGTCCAGGTGATCGTCTCGCGCACCGTGCGGTCGGGGATCGCGTAGCCGTCGGGCGTCGCGGCGAGCACCGGCGCCACGTTCGAGACGACGACCGGCACCGTCGCCGAGCCGGGCGCGCCGTGCTGGTCGGTCACCGTCACGGTCGCCGTGTAGGCGCCGTCGTCCGCGTAGACGTGGGTGCCGCTCACGCTGTGCGCGCCCGCGTTCACGGTGGCCGCCGTCGTCGCGCCGTCGCCCCAGTCGATGGTCGCCGTGTGCGTGTCCGTCCCGGGGTCGGCGAAGGTCGCCGTGACGGTCGCCGTCGAGCCCTCGTTGGCCGCCGCGTTCGGCCCGGCCGTGACCGTGGGCGCCACGTCGTCCACCGTGACCGCCACGTCCGCGGTGCCGGTGCCGCCGTCGTCGTCGCGCACCGTGTAGGTGGCGACGTAGCTCCCGGGCTGATCGTAGGGGCCCACGGGCGCGGCGACGGCGTGGTCGGTCACGACCCCCGTCACCGGCGCCGGCGCCCCGCCGGTCACCGTCCACGTGTCCCGCGTGCCGGCGTCGGCGATGGTCCCGTCGAGGGTCTTCGTCGCGCCCACGTCGAGGGTCACCGACGCGGGGAGCGTCAGGCTCGGCGCCGCGTTCTCGACCGTGAAGCGCACGGTCGCAGCACCGCTGCCCGTGCCGTCGGCCACGGTCACGACGGCGTCGTACTGGCCGTCGTCGGCGTAGGTGTGGCTCGCCGGGCCGAACGCCTTCCCCGGGCCGACCGTGAGCGTCTCGGGCGTCGTGCCGTCGTCCCAGT
The DNA here is from genome assembly GCA_020632715.1 of Deltaproteobacteria bacterium. Taxonomy (GTDB): domain Bacteria; phylum Myxococcota_A; class UBA9042; order PHBI01; family PHBI01; genus JACKFA01. Next base: position 383,239 of record JACKFA010000004.1, on the reverse strand, counting down.
CGACCGTCGCGGTCCACGCGTCGGCGCCGGGATCGGCGAAGGTGCCCGAGCGCAGGATGGCGGCGCCCTCGGTGACCGTCGCCGCCGCGCCGAAGTCGACCGTCGGCGCGACGTTGGCGACCACGACGTCGAAGCGCTGCGCCCCCGTCTGCGCCGCGGCGAAGCCGGGGTCGTCGCTGATCTCCACCATCACCTCGTAGGTGCCCTCCTGCGCGAACGCGTGCACGAGCGTCGCGACCCGCAGCACGTCGTCGACCGGCACCGCCTCGACCGGCGAGCCGTCGCCCCAGTCGGCGCGCGCGTACCACGCGCTCGACCCCGGGTCGTCGAAGGCCACGTCGCGCTCGAAGTCCGCGCCCTCGTCCGCCGCGCCCGGCAGCTGCGCCGCGATGAGGGGCGCCTCGTCGCTGACGGTCAGCGGGTAGGTCTTCGTGGCGACGCCGCCGTCCTCGTCCGAGGCCGTGATCGTCACCGTGTACGGCCCGCTCACGGTGTACGGGTGGCTCACCGTGAAGCCGCCGTCCGACGCGAGCACGAGGTCCTCCCCCGCGCCGTCGCCCCAGTCGACGTGCCCGCTGAGCACGTCGTCGACGCCGGGGTCGGTGATCCGCCCCGGGCCCGCGAGCGAGTCCCCCGGGCGCACCGTCGACGGCGGCGTGAACAGGATCACGGGCTTGCCGTTCGCGATCGTCGCCGTGAACGTCGTCTCGTCCGTGGCGTCGCCGTCCGTGATCCCGACGGTCACCGTGTAGGTGCCCTGGTCGCGGTAGGTGTGGACCGCGTCGACCGAGTGCGCGCCGGCGTCGCCGGGGCCGCTCGGCGTGAGCTGCCCGGCCGGGGCGCCGTCGCCCCAGTCGACCGTCAGCGTGAAGTCGTCGTCGCCCGGGTCGGTGAACGCGATCGGCACGGTGAGCGGCGCGCCCTCGGTGCCCGCGGGCGCGCCCGGGTCCCCGAGGACGGGCGCCACGTTCGCCACGACCGCGGTCCAGCCGGCGGTCGCCGTGCCGCCCGACGGGTCGGTGATCGTGACGCTCACGGCGTGGCTGCCGTCGTCGAGGTAGGTGTGGCCGAGCGTGAACGGCCCCTGGCCGGCGATGGTCGTGGACTCGCAGTCGGCGCCGTCGTCCCAGCACACCGACGCCGAGAACGACGTGTCGGCCGCGCCGGCGTCCGCGATCGTGCCCGCGAGCGTCCAGACGGCCCCCTCGTCCGCGCTGGTGACCGCGCCGGCCGTGAGCGTCGGGTCCGCGTTCGTCACGGTGACCGCGAAGCTCCCGACGCCGTCGCCGTGGTCGTCGGCCACGGTCACCGTCACCGTGAAGGGGCCGCCGACGTCGTCGACGTAGACGTGGTCGAGCGCGACCTCGCCCCCCACGACGGCCGCCGGCGCCGTGGTCGCGCCGTCGCCGTAGTCGATGGTGGCGGTGAGCGCGTCGTCGCCAGGGTCCGTCACGGTGACCGCGCGCGTGAGGCGCCCGCCCTCGACGAGCGTGGCGTCGTCGCCGGCGGTCACGGTCGGGAGCGCGTTCGCGACGACCACGTCGAAGCTCGCGGTGGTCGCCGTGTCGTCGTCGGAGACGGCGAGCGTCACCGTGTAGCGCCCGTCCTGCGGGTAGCCGGCCGAGAGCGCGATCGCGCCGTCCGCGCCGACGTCCACGGGGACGGCGCCGTCGCCGAGGCCGTAGTCGACGGTGGCCGTGAGCGCGTCGTCGCCGGGGTCGGTGGCGGTCACGGCGCGCGTGAAGGTGCCGCCCTCGACGATCGCGCCCTCGCCGCCGGTCGCGATGGCGGGCGCCACGTTCGCCACGTCCACCGCGATCTCCCAGGGCGCCGAGGTGTCGCCGTCGCCGTCGGTGGCGCGGAGCGTGACGACGTAGGTGCCGTCCTGCGCCCAGGTGTGCGAGAGGTTGAAGGCGCGGCCGTTCAGCGCGAGCGGCTCGGGGCCGCCGCCGTCGCCGTAGTCGACGGTCGCGGTGACCGTGTCGGTGTCGAGCGCGGCGGTGACCGTGCCCGTGTTCGACCAGGCGACGCCCTCGTCGGCGCTGCCCTCGGTGATGGTGACGAAGCCGGGCGGCACGTTCCCGACGGCGGCGTTCACGGTCACGACGGTGTTGGCGGTCCCGTCGCCGACGGTGACCCGGATCGCGTAGACCTCACCGGCGCCGTTCTCCGTCGCGAAGCGGTGGCTCAGGGCGAAGGTCTTCTCCGCCCGGCTCACCTGCAGCGTCGCGACCGGCGTGCCGTCGCCGTAGTCGACCGACGCGGTCCAGGGGTCGTCGCCGGGATCGGTGAAGTGGCACTCGACCTCGTAGAGCTCGCCCTCGTCGAGGGCGACGTCGGGGCCGCAGTCGACGGTGGGCGCGACGTTCCGGACGGTGACCGCGGTCGTGCCGACGCCGGTCGCGTCGTCGTCCGTGAGGGTGACGGTGGCGAGGAAGGCGCCGTCGCCGGAGTCCTGCGGGTAGACGTGGTCGAGCGTGTAGGCGCGCCCGTCGATGGCGAGCGTGACCGCGGCGTCCGCCTCGGACCACGCGACCTTGCCGGTGACGGTGTCGGCGCCCGGGTCGACGACGGCGCCGGCGTGGTGCCAGGTGCCGCCCTCGTCGATGGTCACGGCCGCGGGGAGGGCCGGATCGGGCACGGCGTTCTGCACGGTCACGGGGATCGTGATCTGCGCGCTGTCGTCGTCGTCGTGGATGGTGACGGAGACCTGCACGGCGCGGTCGTTGGGCCAGGTGTGCGCGAGCGGCAGCACGCGCGCGGCGCCGAGGGTCGGGTGCTCGACGGTGCCGTCGCCGTAGTCGATGTCGGCGGAGAGCGAGTCGGCGGAGGGGTCGGTCAGCGCGAGGTCGAGCGTCCAGACGGTGCCCTCGAGGGCGACCTGGGCGGGGACCGGGGCGATGACGGGGGCCGCGTTCGTGACCGTGACGTCGATGGTCTTGATGACCGCGTCGCCGTCGTCCTGGATGCTGATCTGGATCGCGTACTCCCCGTCCTGGTCGTACGTCGTGGCGAGCCCGACCTCGCCGTCGCCGCTCGCGAGCTTCGTGATCTGCGGCTCGTCGCCGTTGCCGTAGTCCACCGTGACGGTGACCTCGTCGTCGCCGGCGTCGGAGACCTGCATCGTGCGGTTGAAGGTCTGCCCCTCGGTGAGGGTCGCCGAGCTCGGGAGGTTGCGCACCTCGGGCTGCGCGTTCGTGACCGTGATCTCGCGCGTGAGCTCGGTCAGGCGCGTCGCGCCGAGGCGCGGGTCGATGACGTAGATGGTGACGGTGTACTTGCCGCCCGGCGCCCCGCGGCTGTCCTGCGGGTAGGCGTGCGTCACGTGGAAGGCGCCGCCGGCGGCGACGAGGCGCTCCGGCTGGCCCTCGGCGGTCCAGGTCACCCAGACCTGCTCGGCGTCACGGTCCTCGGCGGAGGGCTCCGTGAGGGTGACGGAGGCGGAGATGGTCTGGCCCTCGGTGGCCGTGGCCGGGAAGGGGGTCGCGTCCTGGAAGGCGAGGACGGGCGGGGCGTCGCTGACGACGACCTGCTGGGTCTTGGTGGCCTCGCGCCCGAAGGCGTCGATGACCGTGATGGTGGCGGTGAACTCGCCGTCGGCCTGGTAGACGTGGCTCGGGGTGAAGGAGGTGGCGCCGACGTCGAGGTTCTTCGTGACGACCGCGGCGCCGTCGCCGTAGTCGACGCGCACGCTGTGCTGCTTGCCCTCCCAGTTCTCGCGCGCGTCGGGGGTGAAGGAGATGGCGGCCGTGTCGGCCCAGGGGTCGCTGCCCTCGACGATGCTGTAGGAGGTGGTGGGGAGCGTGAGGACGGGGGCGTCGCAGCGGTCGTCCTGGTGGCAGCCGGTGGCGGGGTCGCAGGAGCCGACGGTGCAGTCCCAGGAGTCGCTGCAGGCGACCTCGGGCGCGGTGCACTCGTGGTCGACGCAGGCCTCGAAGGTGCAGCTGATGCCGTCGTCGCAGTCGACGTCGGCCTCGCAGGCGGTGCAGTTGTCCTTCGGGCGGAAGTCGCAGCGCACGCCGTTGCAGGCGGCGACCGTGCAGGGCGGGGCGTAGGCCTCGCAGTCGGCGACCTCGGCGCACTCGATGACGGAGATCCCGTGGTCCTGGAGGACCTGATCGTACTGGCGCCGCTCGAGGGCGGTGGGCTCGTCGGCGCAGGCGCCGGCGGCGAGCGCGGCGAGGAGGACGAGGAGGAGCGCGCGGGGGGCCGGGCGCGACGTGTCCGGGACGCTGTCCGGGCGTCGGCGGCCTGTCCCGGTGGCGCGGCGCGCCGGGGAGAGGCGGCGCGCGGGCGCGTGGATGGCGGATTCGGGCATGGGATCTCCGTGCTGCGGCGGCCATGGTGAAGGCGGCGGCGCCATGGAATCGCAGGAAGCGTGCCATAGGCGCGCCGCGAGCGGGCCGCGCCGGGCGAGCGCCGGGGGGATCGCCGCGCCACCGCGCGGCGCGCCGGATTTGGTGCGCCCGGAAGTTTGCGTCGGCGCTGCTTGGCACGTATTCCGCAGTCTCCAGCACAAACTGTGGCGCGCTGCGTTGCAATGGGCTTCAGGGCAGCCATCGAGGCGGCTTTGCCGCGTCGAGCCTGTCCCGGACAGCCGGACGGTCAGGACCGGAGACGAGCGATGATGGGACGAGGGCTTTTCGGGACGCTTGCCACCGCGGCGCTTCTCCTCGGCGGCGTCGGCGCCGCTCACGCGCAGAGCTACGTGCTCGTCGACGGCACCACGGCCGGCGCGACCGTGGACGGCGAGATCTCGGCCGGTGAGTACGGCGCCTCGCTCCAGGGCATCAACTCGGGGTTCGGCGACGTCATCGGGCAGGAGTCCGTCCTCGGCGTCGAGAGCGACACCTCCGGGCGCGTCACGTTCGGCCTGCGGAGCGTGGCTTCCCTGAACGACGTCGTCGTGATCTACCTCGACACCGAGCCGTCCGACGGCTTCGAGACGACCCTCGGGTTCAACGACACCGAGGACACCCACCGCCGCGCCATCTCCGGCACGGACGGCGGCGGCGTGGCCCCCATCTTCTTCGCGGACGGCTTCGGCGCCGACTACGCCATCGCCTTCGGGCGCGGCTACGCCGGCCTCTGGAAGCTCGTCCAGGACGGCTCGCACCAGCACGTCGCCGACCTCACCATGCTCCCCACGAGCGGCAGCGGCACGCGGATCGAGCTCGCCTTCGACCTCGCCGACGTCGGGCTCGCCCCCGGCGACTCCTTCGACTTCGTCGTGACGCTCATCAACCCCGACGAGGTGTACCGCTCCGACGAGCTGATGGGCGTCTCCGCGGGCGCCGCGCACGCCGGCGAGCAAGGCCAGATCCCCATCGCCCTCGGGCCCGACGACTACGCCACCTTCACCAGCACCGCCGCCCCCGAGCCCATCTCCACGGGCGCCATCGCGTTCATCGGGCTCGAGTCCCAGCAGGGGACGCTCGCGTTCGTCGCGCTCACGAACATCGTCGGTCAGACGATCTATTTCGCGAACGCCGCCACGGACGCGGCCGGCCAGATCAACGGCACCGCCCTCTACGCGACGTGGCAGTCGGGCTCCGTCCCGGCCGGCACCGTCGTCACCTTCTCGAACCTCGAGTCCACGCCGACGACGACCCACGGCACCCTCACCGCGCCCGGCTTCGACGTCTACAACGACGGTGTCTCCATCATCGCCTTCCAGGCCTCGACGCCCGACCTCGAGGCGAGCGATCGCGTCGTCCTCGCGGGCATCGAGACGCTGCCCGGGCGCGTCTCGCCCGCCGCCCTCGGCCTCGCGACGGACGTCACCTTCGTCTCCGTCGGCACCGCCGCGGTCCCCGTGGTCGAGGCGCGCTACGCCGGCCGCCGCTCCGGCGAGAGCGCGTTCGCCGACTACCTCCCCGTCGCGAACAACGGCGCCTCGTGGGTCACGCTCGACACCCCCGGGCCCGCGTTCGAGGCCTTCGACACGACCGCCTTCGTGCTCGGCGACCTCTGCGGCGACGGCTTCATCACCGGCAGCGAGTCGTGCGAGCCCGCGACCCCCGGCGTCGACGAGGCGACCTGCGACAGCGACTGCACCGCGGTCTCCTGCGGCGACGGCCACGAGAACGCCGCCGCGGGCGAGGCCTGCGACGACGGCGGCGACTCGCCGCGCTGCGACGCCGACTGCACCGAGACGTCCTGCGGCGACGGCTACGTCAACACCTTCGTCGAACAGTGCGAGCCCGCGAGGGACGTCGTCGGCGGCGCCGAGAGCGGCGCGGACTTCGTGGACCGCGTCGTCTACATCGCCCAGACCATGTCGTTCGCGCAGGACACCCACCTCGCGGGCCTCGACGTCCTCATGGGCTCCGGCGGCTGCGACGCCACCGCGGGCTTCATCCCGTGGGACGTCGACGGCGCCCCGGGCGTCGACCTCGCCGACGCCGTCGTCACCTTCCCCATCGCGCACACGGGCATCGACAGCGTCGTCCACGTCGACCTCGACGCCACCCTCGCGGCCGGCGCGTACGCCCTCGTCTTCGAGACCGAGGGGACCTTCGGCTGCGGGTTCGGGTTCAACAGCGACGCCTACGCGGGCGGCGACGCGTGGTCCGGCGACGACGCGCTCACCCTGCTCGACGCCACCTCGCCGCGCGACCTCGTCCTGACCCTCGACGTCGACGAGAACTGGTTCTGCTACGAGAGCTGCGTCCTCCCGGCGTGCGGCGACGGGGTCGTCAACCGCGACGAGGCCTGCGAGGTCACGCGCTACGCCTTCGACAACACCGTTCCGGCCGCGGCCACCACGCCGGCGGACGAGTACCTGCACGTCCAGGAGGTGGTGCTGCCCGCGGGCGCCGATATCGACGAGATCCGCGTCCGGGTCGACGACGCGAGCGACAGCTGCCCCAACCTGCGCTTCGCCCTCGGGTCGCTGCCCGAAGGCGGCGGCCCGCCCGCCTACAGCGCGCAGTACCTCGTCTCCGACGCGTTCAACGGCGACGTCGTGATCGAGGACTCGGGCGCGTTCTACGCCCTGGCGCACGTCGGCGAGCCCGTGCACCTCGACGCCGGGACCTGGGCCGTCTACGTCGTCGGGAGCAGCGATCCGACCTGCTCGCTCGTGTACGCCGACGCGCCGAGCGGCTACCGCACCTGGTTCTCGAGCGCCCTCGACGTCGAGCCCGGCGAGGTGGCCGGGCAGGACATCCAGGTCAAGCTGTACGCGAGCTCCCTCGTCCCGACCGCCACCTGCGACGCCGACTGCACCACCCCGGAGTGCGGTGACGGCGTCTTGAACGAGCCCGCCGGCGAGGCGTGCGAGCCCGCGCTCGACCCCGCCTGCACCGCCGCGTGCGAGCTCGCCGTGTGCGGCGACGGCGTCGTCCAGGCGAACGAGGCGTGCGAGCCGTCGATCGACGGGGCTGCCGCGTGCGACCCCGACTGCACCGCGGTCGTCTGCGGGGACGGCCTCCTGAACACCGACGCGGGCGAGGTCTGCGAGCCGACGGGCGCCGAGCACGAGGTCCTCGACGGCCTCCAGGGCGAGTCCGGCGAGATCCACGCGCCCGACCTGCGCTACCGGAGCGACGGCGACGTCGGCTACGGCGAGACCTTCGCGCTCACGCGCGACGCGGCGCGGGTCGACGCGACGTTCCTCGTGGATGGCGACTGCGACGGCGGCATCGCCTACCTCGTCCCCGCGGGCGACGACGACGCCCCCGCCACGTCGTCGACGCTCGTCATCGAGGGCGACGTCGCCTACGACACCGCGACGAGCACGATCGTCGCCGGCTTCGACGGCGCCGTGCCCGCCGGGCACTGGACGGTCGTGCTCCTCACGCCCCCGGACACCGCCTGCGACATCCTCGCGACGTCGATGGCCGGCATCGAGACGACAGGCGCCTGGTCGTACGACTTCACCTCCGGCGGCCTCACGGCGCTCGGCGGGGACCTCGCCGTGACGATCGACGCGACCGGGTCGGTCGCGGACTGCGACCTCGACTGCTCGGCGCCGTCCTGCGGCGACGGCGTCGTGAACTTCGCGAGCGGCGAGGGCTGCGACATGGCGGCCGGGCTCGTGCCGCCGGGCAGCGGCTGCACGAGCTGCGTCGTCGACTCGGGCTACCGCTGCCTCGGGTCGCCGTCGACGTGCGAGCGCACGTGCGGCAACGGCGCCCTCGACGCGGGCGAGCAGTGTGATCCGCTGCTCGACGGCGGCGCCGCCTGCGACTTCGACTGCACCCTCCCGGTCTGCGGCGACGGCGTCCTGAACACGAACGCCGGCGAGGGCTGCGAGCCCGTGCTCGCCGCGTTCCCGACCCTGGACGTCGCGAGCAGCGTGGCGACCAGCGTCTCGCTCCCGCTCGACGGCGTCGACGTCGCCCAGACCTTCCGCCTCGACGAGGGCGCCCTCCTGACGAGCGTCGCGCTCGAGATGGACGGCGACCCCGACGACTGCGACTTCACCGTCGCCGTCATGCCCGTCGGCAGCGCGAGCGGCGCGCCCGGCTACGGCGAGGCCATCGACACGGCGAGGCTCGAGCCGCTCGTCGCGGGCGAGACGACGTCGACAGCGACGTGGTCGCGGCCGGTCGCGCTCGCGCCGGGCGACTGGGCGGTCGTCGTCTTCGGCCAGGAGGGCTCCTCGTGCGTCGTGCGCGCCACGGCGACCGACGCCTACCCTGGCGGCAGCGCCTTCATCGGGTTCCTCGGCTTCACCGACCACGGCGCCTCCGAGCTCCCGGGCGATCTCGCGGCCCGGCTGTCGTTCGCCGCGCCCTCGGACGAGCTCTGCAACGCCGACTGCACCGTCGCCACCTGCGGCGACGGCACGGTCAGCTTCCTCACGGGCGAGGAGTGCGACGACGGGCGCAACGACGACGGCGACGGGTGCAGCGCCGACTGCCACCTCGAGGACGGCTTCTGGTGCGGCGGCGCGCCCACCCTCTGCGAAGGCAGCTGCCGGAACTTCACCCTCGACGTCGGCGAAGAGTGCGACTCGACGCCCGGCTGCCGCGCCGACTGCACCCTCCCCGTCTGCGGCGACGGCGAGGTCGGCGAGCCCCTCGAGCTCTGCGACGACGGCGGCGACAGCGCGACCTGCACGGCGTCGTGCGAGCCGACCGTGTGCGGCGATGGCGTCACGAACGCCGCCGCCGGCGAGGCCTGCGATGGCGGCTCGGCCGCGCTCGTCACGATCTTCGACGCCCCGACGGCCTCGCACGGGCTCGCCGACAGGCCCGCCCAGAGCTTCCTGCTCGCGCAGGCCGCGAGCGTCGGCTCGGTCGACGTGCTCCTGCGCGGCGGCGCCGACGCGTGCGCCGGGGCCGTCGTGAGCCTCGTCGGCGCGAACTCCGGCGGCCTCCCCTCGGAGACCCCGATCACCTCCGGGACCGTCGGCGCCGCCCCGCTCGGGGAGCGCGCGGAGTGGGTCCGCGTGGCCTTCTCGGCGCCGGTCGACCTCACCGCCGGGACGTACGGCGTCATGATCCAGGCCGGCACGGCGAGCGACGCGTGCGCGTGGCTCGAGCACGAGGACGACGACGTCTACCCCGACGGGCACGCCTACGCGCTCCTGGGCCCGTTTTCGCTCACCGGCGACCTGGCCCTCCGCGTGAACCCGGCCGCTGGCGGCGCGCTCGCGACCGCGATCTGCACGGCGAACTGCGCGGCGATCGTCTGCGGCGACGGCGTCGTGGCTGGCGACGAGGCGTGCGACGCGGGGCCCGGCACGGTGACGACCGTCGACCTCGCGGGGGGCGCCGCGCTCGACGGGTCTTACCAGACCGCTGGGCTCGACACCTACGGCGTCGGGCAGATCTTCTCCGTCCCCGCGGGCGGCGCGCGCCTCGCGGCGGTCCGGGTCGTGCTCGTGGCCCAGAGCCCCGGCGCGTGCGACGACACGGCCCTCAGCGTGGGGCTCGCGACCGCGGACGCCGGTCCCGTCGAGGCGTACGGGCTCGGCGACGTGGGCGTCGAGCTCGCGGACCCGGGCGGCGACGGCGAGCACGAGCTCACCGTCCCGTTCGACCTGTGGCTCCCCGAGGGCGACTGGTCCATCTCCTTCCAGGACGACGGCAACGACTGCGCCATCCGGACGACCAGCGGCTCGAGCTACGCGACCGAGGCGTGGGCGCTCGGGTACGCGGGCGACTACCCCGACAACGAGGCGCTCGGCGTGGACCTCGCCATCGCGCTCGTGCTCACCACCGCGGGCGACGACAGCTGCGACCGCGACTGCACGGCGCCCGTCTGCGGCGACGGCGTGGTCAACGTCGCGGCCGGTGAGGCTTGCGACGATGGCGGCACGGACGACGGCGACGGCTGCGACGGGAGCTGCCACCTCGAGACCGCGGCGCACTGCGTCGGCGAGCCGTCCGTCTGCGCGGTGGGCTGCGGCAACGGGTTCATCGACGCCGGTGAGGCGTGCGAGCCGGCCCTCGCGGCGGGCTGCACCCCCGAGTGCCAGGCGGCGGTCTGCGGCGACGGCTACCTGAGCCGCGACGCAGGCGAGCTCTGCGAGGGCGGCGCCTTCTGCGACAGCGTCAGCTGCCAGCCGATCGCGTGCGGCGACGGCGTCGTGGGCGCGGGCGAGGAGTGCGACGGCGGCTCCGGCTTCCTCCTCGACCCGAACCCGACCCCGGACGCGGCCGGGGCCATCGGGTCGGACGTCATCGCGCAGACCTTCACCCTCGCCGCCGGCGCCGAGGTCGGCGGCGTGCAGCTCTTCATCGGCGGGCTCAACGGGGGGCTCGGCTGCGACGGCGCCACGCTCGCGCTCGTGGGCGCGCCCGGCGGGATCCCGGACACGGGCGCCGTCGTCGCGACGACGACCCTCGACGGCGCCGGCGACACCCAGGGCTTCTTCTGGGCGCCGCTCGCGATCTCGCCGCCCGCCGCGCTCGCGGCGGGTCAGTACGCGATCGTCCTCACCTCGCGCGCCGGCTCCGACTGCATGGTGCCGCTCCAGAGCGCCGCGTACGCGGGCGGCGAGCTGCGCTTCAACCCCGGCTTCGTCGCGGCCGCCGAGAAGGACGGCGCGTTCCGGGTCGCCGGCCCCGACGGCGGCGCGCTCGCGACGGCGACCTGCACCGCGGCCTGCGAGTCGCTCGTCTGCGGCGACGGCTTCGTGCGCGGCGACGAGGCGTGCGACGCCGGCCCGGGGGTGACGACCACGATCGACCTCGCGGCCGGCGGCGCGGTGAACCAGTCGTACCAGACGAGCGAGGACGGCGAGCTCGGCTTCGGCCAGGTCTTCACGGTGCCGGCGGGCGGCGCGCGGCTGACCGAGGTGCGCGTCGGGCTCACGGCCGGCCACCCGGGCGGCTGCGACGGGCCGGTCATCGTCGTGAACCCCGCCGGGGAGAGCGGCGAGCCCGTGCTCGGGAACCAGTCGGTCGTCGTCGCGAGCTACGAGCTGAACGACGCCGCCGACGGGGCCGGCGACCGCGATCTGACCGCGCCCTTCGACCTCTTCCTGGCGGCGGGCGACTGGACGATCGCGTTCGACGACGACGGGTTCGACTGCGCGATCCGCGCCACGGGCGGGTCGTCCTACCCGACCTCCGCGTGGCTCATCAAGACCGCCGACGGCCGCCTCGCCTCGCAGGACCTCGGCGGGGACCTCGCGATCGCGCTCGACCTCGTCTCGGGCGGCGACGCGAGCTGCGACCGCGACTGCACCGCGCCCTCGTGCGGCGACGGCGTCGTGAACACCGCGGCCGGCGAGGCGTGCGACGACGGCGGGACCGAGGACGGCGACGGCTGCTCGGCGACGTGCCTCCTCGAGGCCGCGACGTACTGCGCCGGCGAGCCGTCGGTCTGCTTCACGGGCTGCGGCAACCTCGTCGTCGACGCGGGCGAGGACTGCGACTTCTACGCGGACCCGGCCTGCAACCCCGACTGCACGGCTGCCGTCTGCGACGACGGCTTCCTGAACGTGGACATCGGCGAGGTCTGCGACGGCGGCGCCTTCTGCGACAGCGTCACCTGCCAGCCGTCCATCTGCGGCGACGGCGTCGTGAACGAGGCCGCCGGCGAGGCGTGCGACGCCGGCCCGGCGTTCCTCATCGACCCGACGCCGAGCCCGATCAGGGGCTCGCTCCTCGCGAACGCCCAGCTCGCGCAGACCTTCACGCTCGACACCGACACCGAGGTCGGCGCCGCCTACCTCTACATCGGCGGCACCCACGGCGGCCTCGGCTGCGACGGCGCGACGCTGTCGCTCACCGGCACGTTCTCGGACGGGCGCCCCGACTCCGACAACGTCGTCGCGAGCACCACCCTCGACGGCGCGGGTACCACGCAGGGCTACTTCTGGGCGCCCGTCGTGGTCGATCCGCCGGTCGTCCTCCCGGCGGGGCAGTACGCCATCACCCTGTTCTCGCGCGCCGGCCTCGACTGCCTCGCGCCGCTCCAGGGCGAGGTCTACGCGGGGGGCGTCATCCGCTACAAGGCCGGCTACAACGCCACCGCGAACGGGGACCTCGCCTTCCGCGTGGCCGGCCCTGACGGGGGCGCGCTCGCGACCGCGAGCTGTAGCGCCGACTGCCAGGCGGTCGTCTGCGGCGACGGCGCCGCGACCGGTACCGAGGCGTGCGACGCGGGCGCCGGCACGACCTACGCGATCGACGCGAGCGGCGGCGCCGCGCTCGACGCGCGCTACCCCATGGACGACGCCATCGCCTACGCGCAGACGTTCGCGACCTCCGACGACGGCGGGCTCCTCACGGCCGTCCACCTCACGCTCGACGCGGCGACGGCGGGCGCGTGCGACGGGCTCTACCTCGGGGTCGGCGTGGCCACGGAGGACGGTGAGCCGACCTTCGCGGAGGCCTTCCACGACGACGCGGGCTCGGTGGACGACCCGGACGGCGTCGGCGTCCACGTCGTGACCGTCACGTCCGAGGTCTGGCTCGGCCGGGGCGACCGGAGCCTCATCGTCGGCACCGGCGGCAACCCCGGGTGCGCGATCGTCGGGGCGAGCGCGGGCACGTTCGGCGGCTCGGTCTGGTCGATCGGCGCGGCTCCGAGCTTCGCGCCGCTCGCGGGCGACCTCGCCGTGACGCTCGACATCGCGGTCGCCGGCAGCGCCAGCTGCGACAGCGACTGCACGCCGGTCGTGTGCGGCGACGGCGTCGTGAACATCGCCGCGGGCGAGGAGTGCGACGACGGCGGCACCGACGACGGCGACGGCTGCTCGGCGAGCTGCGCCGTCGAGGACGGCTGGGTCTGCGGCGGGGCGCCCTCGCAATGCGATGAGTGGTGCGGCGACGGCGTCGTCGAGGCGTGGGAGGAGTGCGATCCGCTCTTCGACACCTGCGACGCCGACTGCACCGCGATCGTCTGCGGCGACGGCACCCGCAACCTCGACGCGGGCGAGCTCTGTGAGGACGGCGCCTTCTGCGACGCCGCGGCGTGCGTGCCCTTCGTCTGCGGCGACGGCGTCGTCAACGCGGGCGAGGACTGCGACGGGGGCCCGGCCTTCCTCGTCGACACGAACCCGGCGCCGTCGTTCACGCGGGGGACCCTCGGGAACGCGATCGTCTCGCAGACCTTCACGCTCGACGGCGCCGCGGAGGTCGCCGCCGTGGACGTCCTCGTCGGGTCCTTCTTCGACACGATCAACTGCGACGGCGCCACGGTCGAGCTCACCGGGACGCTCTCGGACGGGAAGCCCGACGCGGCCAACGTCCTCGCGAGCGCGACGCTCTCGAACGACACCCGCGGCTACGCGTGGGTGGAGGTCGCGTTCGCGCCGACGGTGTCGCTCTCGGCGGGCACGTACGCGGTGCGCCTGCGCTCGGACGGCGGGCTCGGGTGCCAGCTCGTGACCGGGGCGAACCCGTACGCGGGCGGCGAGCTCACGACGGGTGAGCCGGCGAGCGGGAGCGGCGCCCTCGACGCCTCGGTCCGGCTCGTGGGGCCGGCGGGCGGCGCGCTCGCGACGGCCACCTGTCAGAGCGACTGCACCGAGGTGGCGATCTGCGGCGACGGGCGCGAGCAGGCCGGCGAGGCGTGCGACCCCGGGCCGCGCGACGCGGTCATCGACGTCATCGGCGACGCCGCGACGACGGTCGGCCCGGCGCCGTCCGAGTGGCGCTACGTGTCGCAGAGCTTCACCGTGAGCGAGACGACGACGCTCGAGTCGGTGGACCTCTACCTCACGGCGCCCTCGGTGGGCGGGTGCATCTTCACCTCCGCGTTCATCGCCCCCGTCGGGACCGACGGGGCGGCGGGGGTCGAGCTCGGCGCGTACGGGACGTCGCACGCGGTCGTGGACGTGCCGGCCGTCGCGGGCGTGCCCGAGTGGACGAACCTCGAGCTCGGCGCGGTCGTGACGCCTGGGACGTGGGGGATCACCGTGTACCTGAACGGCGCGTGCCAGGCGCTCGTGAGCACGGCGGACGTCTACGATGGCGGCCGGCTCGGGCTCGCGAACCGCGCGCCGAACTACGCCTTCGAGGCGCACCCCGAGGCGGATCTGGCGCTCCGGATCCACACGCGCGCCGAGGCCAGCACCGCCGACTGCGACCTCGACTGCACGGTCCCGGAGTGCGGCGACGGCGTCGTCAACGCCGAGGCCGGCGAGTCGTGCGACGACGGCGGCACCGCCGACGGGGACGGGTGCGACGGGAGCTGCCAGGTCGAGGCGGGATCCATCTGCATCAACGGGGGGACGGTCGCGTCGCGGTGGTGTCAGCCGTCGTGCGGCAACACGACGCTCGACGCCGGCGAGACCTGCGAGTACGAGGTCACGGGCGAAGACACCTGCGACCGGGACTGCACGCTCGCGGCGTGTGGCGATGCAACATGGAACCCGATCGCTGGCGAAGATTGTGATTCGAGTCAGGTGGATACGGCGTTGTGCAATGCAACATGCACGACGGCGCTCTGCGGCGATGGGATCGTGAACGCGGCGGCCGGGGAGGCGTGCGACGGCGGGAGCGCGGCCATCGTCGACACGACCGGGGAGGTGGACTACCCGTACTGGGACTACGCGCTCGTGCAGGAGATCACGATCGGCGACGGCGGCGCGACGATCGCGGCGGTCGCCTTCCAGTCGTGGCTCGAGGACGGGGATCCGAGTGATTGCGACGGCCTCGTGGTCGACCTCGTGGCGTTCTCCGGCGGGATCCCGGACGCGACCGACGTGCTCGCGTCGGCGACGTTCGGGCCGGCGCCGGCGAGCAGTGGGCGGTACTGGCTCACAGCGACGCTGGATTCGCCGGTGACGCTCGCGGCGGGGCACTACGGGCTCGTGTACCCCGATGACCCGGGGAGCTGCTGGATCTCCGTCGACGCAACCGGCTACGACGGTGGCTCGACCTGGTACGGCGTGGGCGCCGACCTCGGCTACTCGGCGGCGTTCCGGCTCTACGGGCCGGGCGGGACCGCGCTCGCGACGGCCGAGTGCGACACCGACTGCTCGGCGGCGACGTGTGGCGACGGCCAGGTCAACGCGCTCGCCGACGAGGCCTGCGACGACGGCGGCGAGAGCGCGACGTGCGACGCGGACTGCACGGCGGTCGTCTGCGGCGACGGCGTGGTGAACCTCACGGCCGGCGAGGCGTGCGACGACGGCGGGAGCGACGATGGCGACGGTTGCAGCGCGAGCTGCCAGGTCGAGGCGGGCTGGACGTGCGTCGCCGGGGTCGCGTGCGTCCCGACGTGCGGCGACGGGCTCGTCCGCGGCGACGAGCAGTGCGACGATCACGACCAGGACAGCGGCGACGGCTGCAGCGCCGCGTGCACGACGGAGCTCGGCTTCTCGTGCGGCGGCGAGCCGAGCGTGTGCGCGTCGACGTGCGGCGACGGCGTGGTCGCGAGCGACGAGGGCTGCGACGACCACGACACCGACGACGGCGACGGGTGCAGCGCCGCGTGCGAGCCGGAGCACGGTTTCAGCTGCGTCGGGACGGTGTGCACCTCCACGTGCGGCGACGGCGTGGTCGCGAGCGACGAGGCGTGCGACGACGGGCACCTCGCGGGGCTCGGGGGCGCCAGCTCCCGGGGCTGTAGCGCGACCTGCGAGCCGGAGCACGGCTTCACGTGCGACGGGGCCGAGCCGAGCGGGTGCGCGTCGGAGTGCGGCGACGGCGTCGTCGCGGGCGACGAGGGCTGCGACGACGGCGACACCGACGGCGGGGACGGTTGCAGCGCGGCCTGCGCGCCCGAGACGGGCTTCTCGTGCAGCGGCGAGCCGAGCGCGTGCGCGACGGGCTGCGGCGACGGGATCGTGGCCGGCAGCGAGCAGTGCGACGACGGCGGCAACGACTCCGGCGACGGGTGCAGCGCCGCCTGCGTGACGGAGCCTGGCTTCGACTGCGCCGGCGCGCCGAGCGTGTGCGCGTCCGAGTGCGGCGACGGGCGGCTCGCGAGCGACGAGGTCTGCGACGACGGCGACACCGACGACGGTGACGGCTGCAGCGCGGGCTGCACGCCGGAGGCGGGCTTCGCGTGCAGCGGGTCGCCGAGCGTGTGCCGGTCGACCTGCGGCGACGGCGTCATCGCGTCGAACGAGGTCTGCGACGACGGGGACACCGACGACGGCGACGGCTGCAGCGCGGCGTGCGCGCCCGAGGCGGGCTTCACGTGCACCGGCGCGCCGAGCGTGTGCGCGTCGGAGTGCGGCGACGGCGTCATCGCGAGCGACGAGCAGTGCGATGATGGCGACACGGACGCCGGCGACGGCTGCGACGGCGCCTGCGCGGTCGAGCACGGCTTCGACTGCAGCGGCGCGCCGAGCGCGTGCGCGTCGGAGTGCGGCGACGGCGTGGTCGCGAGCGACGAGGGCTGCGACGACGGCGACACGGACGGCGGGGACGGCTGCGACGCCGTCTGCGAGCCCGAGAACGGCTTCGCGTGCGACGGTGAGCCCTCCTCGTGCACGCCGGGCTGCGGCGACGGCGTGCGCGCGGGCTCCGAGCAGTGCGACGACGGCAACACGGATCCCGGCGACGGCTGCTCGCCGGCCTGCAAGCCGGAGACGGGCTTCGCGTGCGAGGGCGACGAGCCGAGCGTGTGCGCGTCGACCTGCGGCGACGGGATCGTCGCGAGCGACGAGGGCTGCGACGACGGCGGGACCGACGCGGGCGACGGCTGCGGCGCCTCGTGCGGCGTCGAGGACGGCTGGGCCTGCGCCGGGGCGCCGAGCACGTGCGGGGCTGTCTGCGGCGACGGCGCGGTGCTCGGCGACGAGGAGTGCGACGACGGCGGCACTGACGACGGCGATGGCTGCGACGCCCTCTGCGCGGTCGAGGCCGGCGCGCTGGAGGTGACCGAGGTGCACTTCGGGCTCGCCGGGCACGACCAGTGGGTCGAGCTCCGGAACGAGACCGACGGGCTCTTCGTGGACGTGGTCGTGGCGGGCGTCGTGGTGAACGGGGTGCCGCTCGCCGACTGCGCGCTGACGGCCGATGGGAGCACGCTGCTCGGGCCCGGCTCGTTCGTCGTGGTCTCGTTCGACGGCGGCGGGGTGCCCGCGGACCTCGACTGCAGCGCGGTCGTCGGGGACGACGTCGTCCTGCCGACGTCGCTCGAGGCGATCGAGGTGAGCGTCGGGGATCGGGAGATCACCGACGTCGGGCTCGGCGTGATGCTCTGTCAGCGCCAGAACGCGGTCGTGGGCGGCGTCGCGCGGTCGTACATCCGCGACGTGACGGCGCCCGAGGGGTACTGCCTCGCGGACCCGAGCGCGACCTACGACGTGGCGGGGCTGAACGCGGGGTCCCCGGGCGCCGAGGGCGGCTGCGGCGAGGCCGCGTGCGACGGCGTGGACGACGACTGCGACGGCGCGACGGACGAGGCGCTCGCGGACGCCGACTCGGATGGCACGTGCGACGCGCTCGACTGCGCGCCGGACGAGGCGCTGTGCGCTGCGGACTGCGCGGACGTCGACCACGACGACGTGCCGGACTGCGCGGACAGCTGCATCGCGGTGGCCGAGGTGTGCGGCGGCGGCGGCGACGAGGACTGCGACGGGAAGGTCGACTGCGCGGACACGGACTGCGCGCTCGAGGCGGCGTGCGCGGCGGACGACAGCGACGGCGACGGGGTGTCGAACGCCGACGAGGCGCTCTGCGGGACGGATCCGACCGACGCGGGCGACGCGCCGGGCGAGGGGGACCTCGACGATCCCGACGGCGACGAGCTCGTGAGCTGCGTCGACGGCGACGACGACGGGGACGGGCTGACGGACGCGGCGGAGGCGGAGATCGGGACCGACCCGCGCGACGCCGACTCCGACGACGACGGCGAGACGGACGACGTCGAGGTGGCCTGCGGGAGCGACCCGAACGACGCGGCGAGCGTGCCCGTGGACCTCGACGACAACGGGGTCTGCGACGGGTCGGAGCACGACGGCGACGGCGACGGCGTCATCGACGCGGTGGAGGCCCTCTGCGGGACCGACGCCACCGACGCGAGCGACTTCCCGGCGGCCGAGGGGCTCGTCGACGCGAACGGCGACGGCGTCCTCGACTGCGTCGCGAAGAAGAAGGCGAAGAGCGACAGCGGCTGCGCCGGCGCGGGCGGCGGCGGGGCGCCGTGGGCGCTGGTCGCGCTCGCGATGGCGCTCGCGGGGCTCGCCGCGCGGCGGCGGCGGCGGGGTGCCGTGGGGCTGTAACCGGCTGCACGACGGCGCGTGAGCGACGGGCGCGCATGGTGATATCGTGAGACGGCGCGGGGATCTCCGCGCCACACCCACCCCGCATCGTGCTGCGTCGAGGTCCCCTTGAAGCCGTCGAACCCTGCGTCGGTCGCGTCGCTCGCGCTCGTCTTCGCTCTCGTCTCGGCGGCGTGCTCCGAGGGCGGGGCGCCGACGCCGCGCGGGCCCGAGGGGCGCGTCGCCGTGTCGGTGGCGCCGCTGTCCCTGAGCGGGATCGGGGGCGCGGACTACACCGTCACGGTCACGAGCGGCCCGGGCGGGACGGGCGCGGTGGTCTGGACGAAGGCGCTCACGTCGGGCGCCTACGGCGACGGCGCGGGCTCGCTCGCGTACGTCGGGCCGTGCGACGCGAACGGCGCGAAGAACACGGTACAGCTCGAGCTGACGGCGCTCTACGACGCGCAGGGCGCCGAGGTCCCGACCGACACCTACAAGAACCCGACCCCCGTCGAGCGCGACGCGGACTGCGTCGCGAACGGCGACACGGCGGTCGACTTCGACCTCACCATCGCGCGCGCGGCGCAGCAGGGCTTCTTCGACGTCGCGGTCGAGCTCGACACGGTCTTCTGCGCGGCGAAGCTCGACTGCTTGAACAGCGACACGGGCGGGGACCTCGAGCTCCTCACGCGGCCGGGGACGTCGACGCGGGATCTGACCGCGGTGATGGGCTTCGCGTGCGTGGGGCCGGCCGGGGAGACGCCGTACCTCTACGCGGACGACCCGGTCGTCGACTGCGGCGGCTACACGCTCGACGCGCGCGTGGACGCGGCGGCGCTCGGGAACGTGCCGCTCGGGACGTCGCCGAGCGCGAACGCCGACGGGTACCTCTTCGCGGCGGCGGTGTACCGCGGGAAGCAGCCGGGCGACGGCGTCGCCTACTGGAACGTGGCCCTCGGGCTCGACGAGGCGCGGTTCCTCGCGGCGGGGACCTGCGTCCTGCGCGGGCGCGCGACGGCGTCGGTGGAGGCGTGGCCGCAGGAGCCGGACGGGTTCGCGATCCCGGCCGACCGCGTCTACCCGGTCGTCGACTGGGCGGTCGAGCTCTCGTCGGCGGCGGGCGGCGGCACGCGGAGCTGCGGGACCCACGCGGTGAACGTGGCGGACAGCGGGGTCGCGACGACGTACCTCGGCTACCTCGCGGCGCCGGACCAGTTCACGTGGGGCGGCGGGCCGACGTACCTGCGGCACCGGTTCGAGCCGGGGACGGGGATCGTGCTGTCGGCGACCGGCGCCATCTGCAACCCGGGGTGCGAGCACGGCGGGGGCTGCGTCGGGACGGACGAGTGCGACTGCGCGCTGACGGGCTACGAGGGCGACACCTGCGAGACGCCCATCTGCGCGGGCGGGTGCGGGCCTGGTACGTGCGTCGCGCCGGAGACGTGCGACTGCGCGGGGACGGGCTTCAAGGGCCCAGGGTGCGCGGACGACGCGGACGAGTGCGCCGGCGAGGACGGCGGCGCCAGCTGCGGCGCGAACGCGACGTGCCAGAACACCGTGGGCGGCTACGCGTGCCCGTGCGACACGGGCTACGAGGGCGACGGGAGCGTCGGGTGCACGGACATCGACGCCTGCGACGCGCACGGGTGCGGGGTGAACGCGACGTGCCACGACCTCGAGGCGCCGGCGCTCGGGGACGCGTCGGGGCGGGCGTGCCCCTGCGATGACGGCTACGAGGGCGACGGGGCGGTGGGCTGCACGGAGATCGACGGCTGCCTCGCGAACCCGTGCGGCGACAACGCCACGTGTGCGGACGTGCTCGCGGTCGACGGCGGCGGGGCGTCGGGGCGGACGTGCGCGTGCCAGGCGGGCTTCGAGGGGGACGCGGCGGCGGGCTGCACGGACATCGACGCCTGCGTGAACAACCCGTGCGTCGCGGGCGCGAGCTGCACGGATCTGGCGGCGCCGGCGGGTGACACGGCGGCCGGGCGGACGTGCGCGTGCGACGCGGGCTTCTGGGGCGACGGGGCGAGCTGCACGGCGTGCGCGAGCTGGGCGTCGCTGCCGTCGACGCGGGTGTGGGTGCACGACGACCGTGAGGGGCTCGGGGCCGCGCCGACGACGCTCTTCGGGGACGCGGCGCTCGGGGTCGGGAAGATCGGTCAGGGGCTCGTCTTCGGCGGCACGGGCTACGCGGCGGTCGCGGACGGCGGGCGCGCGTACGTGGCCGGGTCGTTCTCGGTCGAGGCGTGGGTGAAGACGAGCGCGGCCGCGGACATGACGATCGTGTCGGACTACGAGTGCGGTCAGACCTGCATCGGCGGGGTGGCGAACTCGGTGTTCCAGATGCGGCTCACGAACACCGGGAACGCTCAGTTCTACGTGCGCGACACGGCGGGCGCCGTGCAGACGGTGACGGGGACGGCCACGTTGAGCGACGGGGAGTTCCACCACGTGGTCGGCGTGCGCGACCTCGCGGCGGGGAAGCTCAGGATCTACGTGGACGGTGGCGAGGACGTCGCTGCGGACTTGATCGTGACGGGGGCGCTGAAGGACGACGACGCGGAGGACGACGACCTGCTCATCGGGGCGACCTATCAGGGCGGATCGAGCAACCTCGCCGTGTACATGATCGGGTCGATCGACGAGCTCGCGGTCCACGCGGAGGCGCTCGACGCGGCGGCGGTGAAGGGGCGCTACGAGGCGGCGTCGGCGGCGTGCGCGTGCGCGGCTGGCGAGGTGCAGGACGGCGCGGGCGCGTGCGAGGAGCTCGACGAGTGCGCGGCTGGGGCCGACCGGTGCGACGCGCTCGGGAGCTGTGTCGACACGGCGGGCGGCTACACCTGCGCGTGCGGGCCGGGTGGGGTCGATCAGCTCGGGAACGGCACGGTCTGCAGCTACTACGCGACGTGCGCGGCCGTGTTCGGCGCCGGCTTCCACGCGGACGGCGTCTACGGGATCGACCCGGACGGCTCGGGGCCGAAGGCGGCCTACCTGGCCTACTGCAAGCAGGAGCTCGATGGCGGCGGCTGGACGCTCATCTACACGTCGAGCGACGACGCGACGAACACGTTCACGTGGAGCCGGTGGCCTTCGCTCATGACGTTCCGCGGGGCGGTCGGGTCGGTGGCGACGCCGAACCGCGACCTGAAGAGCCTGGCGCTGAGTGATCTCCCGTTCACGCAGCTCCTGTTCCTGCACGCGCCGTCGGGGGTGTGGGCGCGATACAACGTCAACAGCGGGGCGGCGGCGTTCGGGGCGTTCATGAACGCGCAGCCGGCGTCGCCGGTGTGCCCGGGCGCGGGGTGGAGCGGGATCCACAAGGCCGCGGGGACGCTGACGTCGGCGGCGGCGCTGAACCAGACGCCGGTGCCGCCGCTCTGCGACACGGACCTCTACTTCAACCTCGGCGACCAGGACGGCGGCACGAGCCCGACGGCCTGCATGAGCGTGCAGCCGTACGGCACGGGGACGCTCGGGCCGGCCTGGAACGGCGGGCGCAACGGCGGCTGCAACTTCGACGACAGCTCGCTGCAAGGCACGGGACCGCAGGCGCAGTGCGGCGAGTGCGACCCGTCCGTCCTCACGACCGAGGAGATCGGCGTGGGCTTCGGCAGCATCTCCGGGCTCAACACGGGCACCGTCGGCGCGGCGGAGAACTACCTGCAGGTGTTCGTGAAGTAGCGGCGGCGCGCGCTTCCTCTTCTTCAGAAGAGCGAGCCCTGGTCGCCGCCGCCGCCGGGCCCCCCTCCCCCGCCGCCGCTCGGGACGCGGCGGCCGAGGTGCTGGTAGGCGCGCGCCGTGGTGATGCGGCCGCGCGGGGTGCGCTGGATGAAGCCCTCCTGGATGAGGTAGGGCTCGTAGACGTCCTCGAGCGTGCCGCGCTCCTCGGAGAGCGCGGACGAGAGCGTCTCGATGCCGACGGGGCCGCCGCCGAACTTGTCGATGATGGTCTCGAGGAAGCGCCGGTCCATCGTGTCGAGGCCGGAGGCGTCGACGCGCATGCGGTCGAGCGCGTGCGAGGCGATGGCGAGGTCGACGACGCCGGTGCCCTCGACCTCGGCGAAGTCGCGCACGCGGCGGAGGAGGCGGTTCGCGATGCGCGGGGTGCCCCGCGAGCGGCGGGCGATCTCGTGGGCGCCGCGCGCCTCGACCGGGATCTCGAGGAGGTCGGACGAGCGCCGCACGATCTGCTCGAGCTCCTCGGTCGTGTAGTAGTCGAGCCGCGAGACGATCCCGAAGCGGTCGCGCAGCGGCGACGTGAGGAGCCCCGCGCGCGTCGTCGCCCCGATGAGCGTGAACGGCGGGAGGGTTATCTTCATGTTCCGCGCGTAGGTCCCCTCGCCGATGATGAGGTCGAACTGGAAGTCCTCCATCGCGGGGTAGAGGTTCTCCTCGACGGCGGCGTTGAGGCGGTGGATCTCGTCGATGAACAGCACGTCGCGGGGCTGCAGGTTCGTGAGGATCCCGGCGAGGTCGCCCTTCCGCTCGATGGCCGGCCCCGACGTCACGACGATGTTCGAGCCGGCCTCGTTCGCGATGATGTGGGCGAGCGTGGTCTTCCCGAGGCCGGGGGGCCCGGAGAAGAGCATGTGGTCGACGGCCTCGCCGCGCGCGATGGCGGCGCGCACGAAGACGCGCAGGTTCTCGAGGATCCGCGTCTGCCCGACGTAGGTGTCGAACGTCTTCGGGCGGAGCGCCTTGTCGTAGGAGCCGTCGTCCTCGCGCTGTCCTGGGCTCAGGGTGTGGTCGACCATCGGGCGGGCCTCACTTCCGGAGGGCGCTCAGGGCGCGGCGGAGCATGGCGTCGAAGGGCTCGTCGGGGGCGGTGGCGGCGATCTCGGCGAGGACGGCGTCGATCTCCTTCGGGCGGTACTGCAGGTTCGCGAGCGCGCTGCGCAGGTCCCTGATAGCCGTGCTCTCCGCGCCCTTCGCGGCGCCTTGGGCCGCGGCGATCCCGGCCGGGACGATGCCGAGCCCCTCGAGCTTGCCGCGGAGCTCGACCACGAGCCGCTCGGCGAGGCGCCGCCCGACGCCGCTCACGCGCGTCAGCGTCGCGATGTCCTCCTGCTCGACGGCGGCGGCGAGGGTCGCCGGCGAGACGCCCGAGAGGACGTTCACGGCGAGCTTCGGGCCGACCTTCGACACCTGGATGAGCGCGAGGAAGGCCTTGTGCTGTGCCTCGTCCTCGAAGCCGAAGAGGGCGATCTGGTCCTCGCGCACGTTCGTGTGGACGTGGAGCTCCACGACGTCGCCGAGGGCCGCCTGCCCGAGGACCCCGACGGGGACGGTCACGGCGTAGCCGACGCCGCCGACGTCGATGACGACGCGCCCCTCGTCGTCGTGGGCGCGCAGGCGGCCGCGGAGCCAGGCGATCACTTGCTCACCCTCAGGGCGGCTGCGCGCGAGGGCGCCGCGCGCAGGGTGAGGTGGGTCGCGCGGCCGTGGCCGTGGCAGATGGCGGCGGCGAGGGCGTCGGCGGCGTCGAACGCGGGGGCCGCCGGGAGGCCGAGGATGACGCGCACCATCT
This sequence comes from Deltaproteobacteria bacterium, assembly GCA_020632715.1. Taxonomy (GTDB): domain Bacteria; phylum Myxococcota_A; class UBA9042; order PHBI01; family PHBI01; genus JACKFA01. Next base: position 359,141 of record JACKFA010000004.1, on the reverse strand, counting down.
CGGCGACCTGGTGCTTCTCGGCGCGCCCGTTGCCGGTGACGGCGCTCTTGATCTGGCCGGGCGTGTACTCGTGGATGCTCGCGCCGAGGGTGGTCGCGGTGACCATGATGGCGCCGCGCGTGTGCCCGAGCTTGAGCGCGGACTGCACGTTCTTCGACACGAAGCACTGCTCGAGCGAGAGCGCGTCGGGGCGGTGCTCGGTGGCGAGCGCGCCGATGGCGGCGGCGATCTGCGCGAGGCGCTCCCAGAGGGGGGCCTTCGGGTCCGTGCGGACGACGCCGTGGGCGACGTGACGCGCGGGGGCGCCGGCATGGAACTCGACGATTCCGTAGCCGGTGACGAGCGTTCCGGGATCGACGCCGAGGACCTTCATCAGGCCCTTGCGGTTAACACGGCGGCGGATCCGTGTCACGAGAGTCCCGCGCAGGCGAGCCTTGCTCGCGCGCCCGGAGTGCGTACCCCCTAACGCTGGCGTGCCTCCCACCCCCCTTCCGGAGCCGACATGCTCACAGACAGCCTCCTCCACTTCTTCGAAGAGCTCGGCGCCGAGTGGGTGCTCTGGCTCCTGGTCGGGCTCGGCGGCCTCGCCATCGTCGTCATCATCGAGCGGACGCTCTTCTTCCGCCGCACCTGGGTCGACTCGACGAAGGTCTCGCGCGAGCTGGTCGAGGCGCTGCGCACGGGCGGCGCGGAGAAGGCGCGCGGCGTGCTCGCGCGCGTGCCGGGGATGCCGGGCGGCGTGCTCGCGGCCGCGCTCGACGCGTACGAGCACGGGGTCGAGGCCGTCGAGGAGGTGATCTACGGCGCCATCGCGCAGGAGCGCGTCGGGTACGATCGGTTCCTGCCGGTGCTCGGCACGCTCGGGTCGAGCGCGCCGTTCATCGGGCTCATGGGCACGGTCATCGGGATCCTGACGGCCTTCAGCGCGCTCGGGAGCGGGCTCGAGGGGAACGTGCTGAAGACGGAGGTCATGAGCAGCATCGGCGAGGCGCTCGTGGCGACGGCGGTCGGGCTCGCGGTCGCGATCCCGTCGGTCGTGGCCTACAACGCGTTCAAGAGCCGCATCAAGGCGATGTCGGCGAACACCGAGGGCATGGCGCGGCTCGTGCTCGCGCACCTGAAGTCGGAGAGCGCGCGCGCGGAGGCGGCGAATGGCCGGCGGTAGTCGCCTCGAGGACGACGACGGGCTGAACGAGATCAACGTCGTCCCGCTCGTCGACATCATGCTCGTGCTGCTCATCATCTTCATGGTGACGACCTCGTTCGTGCAGGAGCAGTTCGAGCAGGACAAGCCGCCGCCGAACGTGCCGGTGATGCTGCCGAAGGCGGCGAGCGCGCAGGAGACGAACAAGATGCTGCTGTCGCTCGCGATCAACGCGGGCGGCGAGCTCTTCCTGAACGGGAAGCCCGCGACGCTCGCGGACGTTCGCGCCCATGTCGAGGAGATGAAGGCGCGCGGCGCGAAGCTCGAGGCGTTCGTCGCGGCGGATGAGCGGCTCACGCATGGTAGGGTCATCGAGGTGATCGACCAGATCCGGCTCCTCGGGATCCCCGACGTCGCGATCAACACGAAGAAGATGGAGATCCAGTAGCGCCCATGTGGAGCATGTCCCGCCGGTTCGCCGTCGCGATCGGCCTCGGTCTGGTGATCGAGGGCGGGATCGCGTGGGCCGTGCTCGACGCGTACTACCCGGTGCGGCCGCAGCTCCTGTGCGTGACGAACGCGACGCCCGGGACGACCATCGCGTTCTTCGGGTACGCGAACGAGGCGGACGAGGCGCGCGTCGAGCCGGTCGGCGGGGACAACGCGTTCTCGCCGGGGGAGGCCGACCGCGGGCAGCCGACGACGTTCGCGCCGGGGTCGAGCGGGCGCTACCCGAAGGCGGCGTTCAGCGTGGCGTTCTCGGGGCCGTCGCTCACGTGGAAGCTCGGTCCGCGCGAGGTGGAGGCGACGCCTGAGTCGCCGCCCTGTCCCGTGCCGGAGCGCCTGCGCGACCTGCCCGACGTGGCGATGGTGTTGCCGGAGAAGCCGCCGGAGCCGCCGCCCGAGCCGCCGAAGCCGCCCGAGCCGGAGCCGGAGCCGGAGCCGCCGAAGCCGGAGGAGCCGCCGCCGGAGCCGCCGAAGTCGGCGGAGCCACCGCCGAAGGCGACGCCGCCGCGCGGGCAGCCGAAGCCGACGAAGCCCGTGCCGAAGGACGCGCCGGAGCCGACGGAGCCGCCGCCGCTCGTGCTCGAGGGGCTGACGGGGCTCGAGCGCGGCGTGGGGATCCAGACCGGGGACACGACGATCCTCGGGGACGCCGGGATCGCGGCGACCAGGGAGAACACGGTGCCGCCGCGGCCCGCGACGGGCGACGGCGTCGAAGGGGGCGTCCCGGGCGGGGTGCCGGGCGGCACGGTCGGCGCGGTGGTCCGGAAGCCGCCGAAGGTGAAGCGGCGCGTGCAGGGGGTCTACCCGGATGACGCGCCGCGGCTCGGTCGCGCCGTGGTCGTCGGGCTCTCGCTGCTCATCGGGGCGGACGGCAAGGTCAAGCAGGTGAAGGTCGTGCGCGGCGCGGGCGCGGCGTTCGATCGCGAGGCCAAGGTGGTCGGGCGGAAGCTCGAGTTCTACCCGGCGACGGAGAACGGCGAGCCCGTGGAGCAGTGGATCCCGTGGACGGTCGAGTTCACGCCGGACGACTGGTAGGGCTCCGGGGCGGGGTTTCGACGGGCGCGTGACGATCGCGCGACGGCGTCGGTGAGCGGTTGCGGAAAGGCGGGCGACGCCACTAGAGTGGCGACCGCTGTTCCTCCCCCAAGGCGACGACCGGAGCGAGACGCTGACGTGACGGTGAACGGGTTCCCGCGGTGGGCTCTTGTGTGCGCTGCGCTGTCGGCCCTGACGCTCGTCGCGGCGGCTCCGGCGCCTGCGCCCGACGCGCCGGTGGCGGCCGACGTCATGTGGCAGATCGTGGGGCCCGTGCCGAGCACGGCGGGGTTCACGGCGGTCGCGAGCGACCCTGCGGACTCGCGGGTCGTGTGGATCGGGGGCGGCGCGTCGGTGTGGGTGTCGGACGACGGCGGGGAGCACTTCTCGCTGCTGCTGCAGCTGTCGCGCTTGTCGGGGCTCGTGCGCGAGACGGGTACCGGCGAGCAGGTGGACACGACCGACACGGTGGACGACGAGGACGGCGCGACGGACGTCGATGACGGCGAGGACGACGGCGGGGACGGCGTCACCGACGAGGACACGCTCGAGGACCTGCCGGCGGGCACGACGACGACGACCGAGGACGGCGCCGACACGACGGACGGGCTCGAGACGGCGGTCGACGAGTCGGGTGACAGCGACACGCGCTTCGGGATCACGCGGATCCGCGTGTACGGCGACTCGGTCTACGTGTGCACGGGGCGCGGGCTCTGGGTGGTGAGCCGGGCGGCGCGCCGCGCGGGCGGCGGGCACGAGGTGCGGTTCGGGCGGAAGATCGCCGTGAACGACGCCGCGGTGGACGCCGCGGGGCGGCTCTTCGTGGCGACGGAGAGCGGGCTCCTGCAGGTCGGGAGCGACGGGATCGGGCGCACGGTGACCGGGTTCACCGACGAGATCGACATCCTCGCGATGGTGATGGTCGGAGACCGGCTCGTGGTCGCGGCGGCGGACGGGCTCCGCGTCCAGACGGAGGTCGGGTTCCAGCGGCTCGGGACGCTCGGGGCGCGCGAGTCGATCGACGACATCATCGCGGTGGACGGGACGCACCTCGCGATCGCCGGGAGCGATCAGGTGTTCCAGATGATCCTCGAGGCCGGGCGGCCGGCGATCATCGAGGACGCGCAGGCGGTACCCGGGGCGTCTCGGCTCGCGGTGGCGCGGGACGGCGGGCTCTGGGCGGTCGGTCAGAAGGGCGCGTGGCACTATCGGGCGGATCAGGGCTGGCAGCCGCGGAACGAGGGGCTCCTGGACCGGCGCCTCGCGGACGTGGCGCCGTCGGCGAGCGGGCCGGCGCAGCTGTACGCGGTGGGGCGCACGGGGACGGCGCGGCTCGTGCCGGACGTCGGGCGCGTGTGGAGCTCGCGGGCGCGGGCGCTGGCGGCGCAGGCGCTCGAGGGGCTGCCGAGCGCGGCAGAGACGCTGTCGTGGGCGGAGGCGGCGCGGCCGGTGCAGATCGGCGACGGGGACGCGATCGCGGTGGAGCAGGGCCTGTCGTGGCTCTTGCCGGTCGTGACGGTGACGTTCCGGACGACGCAGAACCGGTATGAGGATCGGCTCCTGGTGCCGGCGCTGAACGAGCGGATCCTGTCGGCGGTGCGCGTGATCCCGACGAACGAGGTGTTCCGCATCGAGGCCCGGTGGGACCTGATGCCGGCGCTGATCGCGGCGTTCAGCGCGACCGACACGCAGGTCTTCGACATCGAGAACCGCGCGCGCACGGCGCAGGCGCGGGTGCGGCAGACGGTCGGCCCGCTCTACGAGAGCTGGGTGACGAAGCGCATCGAGCTCGCGGCGACCGAGCACCCCGACACGCTCGCGCTGGTGAAGGAGATCCTCACCCTCGAGCAGATGGAGGCGGACCTGCACGTCTACACGGACGGCCGCTTCCCGATTGGAACCGTGAAGGATACGACACCCCTGACCCCCTGACCGTCACCTTGACCGTCCTCGCGACGACGCACCGGAGCTGTCCCATGAATCGAGTCATCGCCGCCCTCATCGTGCTCGGCGCGGTCGCGCCGGCCGCCCACGCCGAGACGGACCCGCTCGTGCAGGCGAAGCGCCTCCTCGCGAAGTACGACACGGCCGAGCCGACGGTGCTCGAGGTGCAGCGCGCGGCGTCGTCGTATGCGCAGGTGAACCCGGAGGCGTACGAGGGGTGGTCGTCGCAGGCGCACCTCGCGTACCTCCTGCCGAAGACGCTCGACGGGCGGCTCCAGTCGACGTCGACGGACGCGACGGACGTGCGCACGACGAACTCGGGGGCCGGGACGCTGTCGGACCTCGTGAGCAACGACGACCAGCTGCGGCTCGAGGTGCGGGCGCAGTGGGACCTCACGCGGCTCATCTACAACAAGGACGCCATCTCGGCGGTGCGGCAGGCGGAGCGCCTGGTGAACCAGCGGGAGGACATCCTGACGACCGTGAACAAGCTCTTCTACGCGCGGCGGCAGCTGCAGGTGGAGATGGACCTCGAGCCGCCGACGAACGTGCAGAAGGCGCTGCGGACGCAGCTCCGCATCGACGGGCTCACGGCGGACCTCGACGCGCTCACGGGCGGCTGGTTCTCGCGCGAGATCGAGCGCCGGAAGACGGGCGAGTAGCGAGGACGCGGGCGCGCGCCGCGGCGGTGAGGCCGCGCCGCGCGAGTTCGTCGCGTGGGCCCGTGGCGGAGACGACGCACGCGGCGTGCTCTCGCCCTGCTCCACCGGGAGCTCTGCGTCGGAGCCCGCGGCTTGGGAGCGCCGAGCGCCGAGCGCGCCCCGGTGGAGCGCAGCGAGGGCGCCGGGCGCAGACCACGCCCGCAGCGCGCTCTACTCGCCCTGCTCCTTCAGGAGCTCCGCGTTGAAGTACGCGGTGCAGGCGTCGATGACCTCGCCGAGGGCGGTGCCCTGCATGACGGCGTCGAGCTTGTAGAGGGTGAGCCCGATGCGGTGGTCGGTGAGGCGGTTCTGCGGGTAGTTGTAGGTGCGGATCCGCTCGGAGCGGTCGCCCGAGCCGACCATCGCGCGCCGGGCGTCCGCCTCGGCCGCGTGCGCCTTGCTCTGCTCCATCTCGAGGAGCCGCGACGCCAGCACCTTCAGGGCCTTCGCCTTGTTCTTGAGCTGCGACTTCTCGTCCTGGCAGATGACCACGAGGCCCGTCGGGATGTGCGTCACGCGGACGGCGCTGTCGGTCGTGTTGACGCTCTGCCCGCCGGGGCCGGAGGAGCGGTACACGTCGATGCGGAGGTCGTTCGGGTCGATCTGGACCTCGACCTCGTCGGCCTCCGGGAGGACGGCGACGGTGCAGGCGGAGGTGTGGATCCGCCCCTGGTTCTCGGTCTCCGGGACGCGCTGCACGCGGTGGACGCCGCCCTCGAACTTGAGCTTCGAGTACACGCGGTCGCCGGTGACGAGGACGATGACCTCCTTGAAGCCGTCGACCTCCGAGGGGCTCGCGGAGAGGATCTCCATGCGCCAGCCGGCCGTCTCGCCGTAGCGCGTGTACATGCGCAGGAGGTCGGCGGCGAAGAGGGTCGCCTCGTCGCCGCCGGTGCCGGCGCGGACCTCGAGGACGACGTTGCGATCGTCGTTCGGGTCGCGCGGGAGGAGGAGGATCCGCAGATCCTTCTCGAGCTCCGCCATGCGCGGCTCGAGCGCCTCGATCTCGGCCTCGGCCATCTCGCGCATCTCGGCGTCGGACTCGCCGAGCATCTCGCGCGCCGCCTCGAGGTCGTCGCGAGCGGCCTTGTAGGACCGCCACGCCTCGACCGTCTCGGCGAGCGCCGCCTGCTGCTTGGCGACCTCCTGGTACCGCTTCGAGTCCCCGGCGACGCTCGGATCCCCCATGAGCGAGGTGAGCTCTTCGTACCGCGCCTCGACGTCGTCGAGCTGGGTGAACATGGGGGACCCTCAGGGGGCAGGCGTTGGGGGAGCGAGCCGCGGCGCGAACGCGCGCAGACGAAGCGTCGTGCGCCGCGCGGCGACGGTCATCACGCGCCGACCCCGGCCCGAGCGATGTCGGGCCGGGTGGCGCAGCGTGACGTGGGCTCCGCTACTCGGCGCGGTAGGCGCCGTACTTCTTCTTGAAGCGGTCGATCCGGCCCTCGGAGTCGACGAGCTTCTGCTTGCCCGTGAAGAACGGGTGCGTGAACGACGTGATGTCACAGCTGATCACGTAGTGCTGCACGCCGCCGATGTCGCGGGTTTCCTTGCTGGTCGCCGTGGAGCGGCCGATGATCTCGTCGCCAGTCGACGCGTCCACGAAGATGACCGGGTTGTACTCAGGATGGATACCGTCTTTCACGGCGAAACCTCTCGGCGGTCTTGGGCTGCCCTGCGCGTGGCTATGCACGACGCGGCGGGCGTGTTTAGTGCAGAGCGCGTGCCGGCGCAAGGTCTAATCCCCGCGCGCGCGGCGGAGGCGCCGCCCCAGCGGGGTCGCTAGCGCGCCATGGAGTCGAAGAAGTCGCTGTTGGACTCGGTCGCGCCGATCTTACGGACCAGGAAGTCCATGGCGTCGACCGTGTTGAGCGGGTGCAGCAGCTCCCGCAGGATGTAGACGCGGTTCAGGTTCGGCGGATCGACGAGGAGCTCCTCCTTCCGGGTGCCCGACTTCTTGATGTCGAGGCACGGGAAGATCCGGCGCTCCATGAGCTTCCGGTCGAGGTGCATCTCGCAGTTGCCGGTGCCCTTGAACTCCTCGAAGATCACCTCATCCATGCGGCTGCCGGTGTCGATGAGGGCGGTCGCGATGATGGTGAGGCTGCCGCCGTCCTCGATGTTGCGGGCGGCGCCGAAGAAGCGCTTCGGCTTGTGCAGCGCGTTCGCGTCGACACCGCCGGAGAGGACCTTCCCGGACGGCGGGACGACCGTGTTGTAGGCGCGCGCGAGGCGGGTGATCGAGTCGAGCAGGATCACGACGTCGCGCTTGTGCTCGACGAGGCGCTTCGCCTTGTCGATGACCATCTCGGCGACCTGCACGTGGCGCTGCGCGGGCTCGTCGAAGGTCGAGCTGATGACCTCGCCGCGCACCATGCGCTGCATGTCGGTGACCTCCTCGGGCCGCTCGTCGATGAGCAGCACGATGAGGTAGACCTCCTTGTGGTTCGCCATGATGGCGTTGGCGATGTCCTGGAGGAGCACCGTCTTGCCGGTGCGCGGCGGCGCCACGATGAGCGCGCGCTGCCCCTTCCCGAGCGGGCAGAGCATGTCGAGGATGCGCGTCGACATGTTGTCCGACATGAACTCGAGGTTCAGCTTCTGCTCGGGGTAGAGCGGCGTCAGGTTGTCGAAGAGGGTCTTGGTGCGCGCGACCTCGGGATCCTCGTAGTTGATCGCCTCGACCTTGAGGAGGGCGAAGTAGCGCTCGTTGTCGCGCGGCGGGCGGATCTGGCCGCTCACCGTGTCGCCGTTGCGCAGGTTGAAGCGGCGGATCTGGCTCGGCGACACGTAGATGTCGTCGGAGCCCGGGAAGTAGTTGAAGTCCGGGCTCCGGAGGAAGCCGAAGCCGTCGGCGAGGATCTGGAGGACGCCCTCGCCGTAGATCAGGCCGTCCTGCTCGGCGCGCGCCTGGAGGATCGCGAAGATCAGCTCGTGCTTGCGCATGCCGCCGGCGCCCTCGACGCCGAGGCTCTCGGCGAGCTCGAGGAGGCTCGTGATCTTCTGCTGCTTCAGCTCGCGGAGGTGCATGGTATCTCGTCGTCGGAGAGTGCGGCCGCCGGGCGCTGGGCCCGTGTCCCCGGAGCGACGACGGCGCCGCTTCCCCTGGGCTCGCGCCGTGTGCCGCCTGGCTCGCGGGCAGGTCAGGCGCGAGTTTCGCGGGTCGGCGGCGCAGAGTCAATCATCTCGCGACCGCAAACGGGCGACGGCGTCGTGCCAGCCGCTGCGCGCGCGGCGGCGGGCGTCCGCGTCGAGGCGCGGGTGAACGTGGGCGTCCTCGCGCCAGCGGGCCGTGATGTCCTCGACGCCGTCGAAGTAGCCGACCGCGAGGCCGGCGAGGAAGGCCGCGCCGGCGGCTGTCGTCTCGAGGTTCGTGGGGCGTCGCACGGAGGAGCCGAGGAGATCCGCCTGCAGCTCGAGGAGCAGGTCGTTCGCGGCGGCGCCCCCGTCGACGCGGAGCCCGGCGAGCTCGCGCTCGGCGTCGGCGCTCATGGCCTCGACGACGTCGGCGACCTGGTGCGCGATCCCCTCGAGCGCGGCGCGCGCGATGTGGGCGCGGCCGCTGCCGCGGGTGAGGCCGAGGAGGGCGCCGCGGGCGTCCGGGTCCCAGTAGGGGGCGCCGAGGCCGGCGAAGGCGGGGACGAACACGACGCCGCCGGCGTCGTCGACGGAGCGCGCGAGGGGCTCGATGTCGCGGGCGTGATCGATGATGCGGAGCTCGTCGCGGAGCCACTGGACGACGGCGCCCGCGATGAAGACGCTGCCCTCGAGGGCGTACTGCGTGGGCGCGTCGCCGAGCTTCCAGGCGATGGTCGTGAGGAGGCCGCGCGTGCTGGCGACGGGCGTGTCGCCGGTGTTCATGAGGACGAAGGCGCCGGTGCCGTAGGTGGACTTCGCCTGGCCGGGGGCGAAGCAAGCCTGGCCGAAGAGGGCGGCCTGCTGATCGCCGGCGATGCCGGCGATGGGGATGCCGTCGGGGAGGGCGTCGAGGCCGCGCGTGTGGCCGTAGACCTCGCACGACGAGCGGACGTCGGGGAGGACGGCGCGCGGGACGCGGAGGACGTCGAGGAGCTCGTCGTCCCAGGCGCAGCGGTGGATGTCGTAGAGGAGGGTGCGCGAGGCGTTGGTGACCTCGGTGGCGTGGACGTCGCCGCCGGTCAGGCGCCAGAGGAGGTAGCTGTCGATGGTGCCGAAGGCGAGCTCGCCGGCTTCGGCGCGGGCGCGGGCGCCGTCGACGTGGTCGAGGATCCAGGCGACCTTGGTGCCGGAGAAGTAGGGGTCGGGGACGAGCCCCGTGCGCTCGCGGATGAGGGGCTCGTGGCCGTCGGCGCGGAGGGCGCGGCAGACGTCGGTCGTGCGGCGGCACTGCCAGACGATGGCGTTGTGGACGGGCTCGGAGGTGGCGCGGTCCCAGACGACGGTCGTCTCGCGCTGGTTCGTGATGCCGATGGCGCGGACGTCGGTGGGGGCGATGTCGGCGGCGGCGAGGGCCTGGCGGAGGCTGTCGTCGACGGACTTCCAGATGGCGGCGGGATCGTGCTCGACCCAGCCGGGCTGGGGGTAGATCTGCGGGAACTCGGTGGTCGCGCGGCCGATGACCTGGAGGTCGGAGTCGACGATGACGACGGTCGAGCCGGTCGTGCCTTGATCGATGGCGAGGATGACGCCGTCACGGGCCATGGCGACCTCCGGGGCCGGGGCGATGGCGCGGTGAGGGCGCGCCGGTTGTGGGCCGGGGAGGAGTTGTACTATCGTCCGCGCGGCAAAGGAAGCCGACAGGAGGGCCGCGCGTGGCTGACAACGACGAAGAGACCCCGCCGACCGCCATCCGGATCCAGAAGCACCTCGACGAGGCCATGGCGCTCGGCGAGTACGTGAACATGGCGCAGATCTTCCACACGCGGACGGAGTTCGTGCTCGACTCGATGTTCCTGCCGCCGCAGTCGACCACGGCGAAGGTCGTGTCGCGCGTCATCCTGAGCCCGGTGCAGGCGAAGTTCCTGTATCGGGCGCTCGGGCAGAACATCCAGATGTACGAGCAGAAGTTCGGGGAGATCCAGCTCGGGCCGCCGGGCTCGGGCGATCCGGGGCCGATCCTGCACTGAGCGGATGGAGCGGGGGCGACGCGTTTCGTCGCGTGCTCGCGCGCAGGCTCGGGCGCGCCGGGCGGCGCTGCGTCCGCTGCCCGGGGTTGCTCCGCCGCACGTGACACGGCCAGCGGCGCGGGTCTCCGGCGCGTCTGACACGTTTTTCCGCCCGGGTGACACGTCCGCGCGGGCAAATGACACGTCCGGGGCCCCGAATGACACATTTCCTGTGTCACTTCCGGTGTGAACGCGGTTCACGCTCCGTAAGGCTCTGAATGGACAGGCGAGCTCCGAGTGGCACGGCGCCTGCTCTGCCTGGCGGCGCGCGCAGCGCCACGGTGGCGCGACGCGCGCGGTGTCCAAGCTCTGGAGGTACTCGTCATGTCCACGAACGCCCACGCGTCCACGTCGTCCGTCGCTCGCGCCGGCGGGCTCGCCCGCGCCATCTTCCTCGCCCTGCTGCTCTTCGCGGCGCCGGGCGCGGCCTTGGCGGACGCGCCGCAGCCCGCGCCCGACGCGGTCATCAACATCAACACCGCCACGGCCCAGCAGCTCACGTTCCTGCCGGGCATCGGCGCGTCGCGGGCGGAGCGCATCGTCGCGTATCGGGAGAAGCGCCCCTTCAAGGAGGTCGTCGAGCTCGCCCGCGTGAAGGGCATCGGCCTGAAGACGGTGCGGAAGCTGAAGCCGTGGCTCCGCGTGTCGGGGCCGACCACGCTCGCGAGCCGCATCCCGGGTGAGCGGCCCGGCAAGAAGAAGGGCGGCGGCAAGGGGGCCGAGCACGGGCCGACGAGCGACGCGCCGTAGCGCTCGCCATGGGACCGCTCTTTGACAACTGAATCAACGTCGACCGATGGGTCGCGCGGGCACCGCGGTGCGCGGTCGTCCGGGGAGTGGTGGCCCCGGGCGGCCGCGCGGCCGGCGGGTCTCGCGCGACCATCGTTGCGAGGCCGCGGGGGGCGCCGTATGGTGCGAGGCGTGACGTCCACGGTACTGAAGGCGCTCGTCCTCATGGCGTGCCTCGCGTCGGCGACGCCGGCCGCGGCCGAGTGGCGCCGCTCGCACGACATCACCCTGAACACGGCGTACACGCTCGAGCAGGGGGCGGTGGAGATCGGCATCCTGACGCCGCTCTCGGTGGGTGTCACCGACGAGGTGCAGGTCGCCATCCACCCGATCCTGCTCCTCCTCGGGGAGCCCTACGTCGCGCTGCGCTGGCAGATGACGCGCGTCGGCGCCGTCACCGTGGCGACGAACCTGGGGGCGTCGTGGTCGTTCATCCGGCGCGAGAACGAGGACGGGGTGCCGGCGAGCGGGGCGGGAACAGGCTTCCCCGGGGTGGTGCAGGCCACGGCCACCGTGACGTTCAAGCTCGGCGACAGCTGGCTCCTCTCGGCCGGCGCCGGGCCCGCGATCGATTTCCTCGGGGCCGATCCCGTGCGCGGGCTCGCGGAGGTCCACCTCTCGGCGCACTGGCTCCTCGACGAGAGCCAGCTCCTCATGGCGCAGCTCCAGGGGTACGTGCGGCTGACCGACAGGTCGGAGCTCGTGCGGCCGCTGGGCGAGCTCCTCTACGCGGTGGCGCTGTCGCAGGGCGTGAGCCTCGCGGCGGGCGCGGGCGTGGGTGAGTTCGTGTTCGAGGAGTCCTCGAGCGAGCGCCGGACGCTGAACCTCTTCCCGATCATCGATCTCTGGTTCCGCTTCTGATCGGGGTCCCGTGGTGCTGAGAGGCGCTTTCTCTGCGGTCCACGATCATTTCGCGGGGTTTCTGCGTCGGCTGGCGTCGGTGGCGCTCGGGCGAATACCCCCGAACGGGTGATCAGGCATCCGGCGAGATCGGCCGCCTGCGGGGCCGACGCGCGCGGAACGAGCGCCGCTCCCGACGCCGCGTTCCCGGCTCGCTGTGCCCCACTCGCTTGACCGTGCTCGGCTTTTTCGGCAGGACTCACGACAGGCACCATATATGGTGCCATTGAGGCCACGACGGTCGTCCAGCCGTCTCACGCCATGGAGAGAGCCATGTCCGAGGTCGCGAGCTGCTCTGTCTGCAAGACCGAGTTCGTCCCGAAGTTCAGCTTCCAGGTGCAGCGCCATGGCGCGGAGTCCACGTTCTTCTGCAGCCAGAGCTGCCACGAGCGCGCGCTCTTCGAGCAGCGGCAGCAGGCGTGCTCCTCGTGTGGCACGCGCTTCGAGCCGAAGTACGCCTATCAGATGGCGATCGTCGGCGGCGAGCGGCGCTACTTCTGTTCGACCGAGTGCCGTGAGAACCCGGTCCGCCAGGAGCTCCGGCAGCGGCGCGGTGCCCGCAAGATCGCGATCATGAACCAGAAAGGCGGCACCGGGAAGACCACGACCACGGTGAGCCTCGCGCACGGCCTCGCGCGAGCCGGCTACCGTACGCTCATCATCGACATGGACTCGCAGGGCAACGTCGGCGTGTGCCTCGGCGCCGAGGGCGAGAAGAACCTCTACCACGTGCTGGTGGACGGTCTCGAGCCGAAGGACGGCATCATCAACGTCCGCGAGAACCTCGACCTCCTGCCGTCGAACGACCTGCTCGCGAAGGTCGAGGTGCACCTCGCCCACGTCCACCAGCCGCACCGCGTGCTGCGGAACCGGTTCCGCGAGATCTACGACTACGACTTCATCATCCTCGACTGTGGTCCGAGCCTCTCGCTGCTGAACCAGAACGCGCTCTACTTCGCGGACCAGGTGCTCATCCCGGTGGCGTGCGACTACCTCTCGCTCGTCGGCGTGAAGCAGATCCTGCAGACCCTGAAGAACGTGCAGGAGCAGCTGAAGCACCCCATCACGATCCTCGGCGTGCTGCCGACGTTCTACGACGTGCGGAACAGGATCTCCCACGAGGTCATCCGCAACCTCGAGCGCTACTTCCAGGACAAGGTGCTGACGCCCATCCGCATCAACACCCGCTTGAAGGAGGCGCCGAGCGAGCACAAGTCGATCTTCGAGTTCGCCGCGAAGAGCGTCGGCGCGAACGACTACGAGGCGCTCGTGGAGAAGGTCATCGCCCTCGGCCAGAGCGCGACGCAGGCGCCGATGCCGCGCGCGTACGCGCCGGGCGGCTGAGCGATGCACGTCGTCCTGGTCGAGCCGCTCATCCCGCAGAACACGGGCAGCATCGCCCGTCTCTGCGCGGGGACGAACACCTTCCTCCACCTCGTCGGGAAGCTCGGTTTCTCGCTCGAGGACCGCTACCTGAAGCGCGCGGGGCTCGACTACTGGCCGAGCGTAAAACTCGAGCTGCACGAGAGCTGGGACGCGCTGGTCGAGAAGTACGACCCGCAGGCGCTGGCCCTCTTCTCGACCCACGCGACGCGCTTCTACACCGAGTTCGAGACCCCGGCGGACGGCTGGCTCGTCTTCGGGCAGGAGACGACGGGGCTCCCCGTCGCGCTCCGCGAGCGGTACGCCGAGCACCTGTACAAGATCCCCATCACGGGCGACATTCGCAGCCTCAACCTCGCGAACTCGGTCTCCATCGCTCTCTACGAGGGCCTCCGGCGGCACGGCTTCGCGGGCTTGTCCTGACGACGAGCGAGGCGCGACCTAGCTCGCAGGCTGAGGAGGTCGACCGGTGATCCAGCGGCTCGCGAACACGCTCTCGCGCTGGTCGGAGCGCTGGATCCCCGATCCCTTCGTGATCGCCGTGCTCCTCACGTTCGTGACGATGGCGGTCGTCTGGCTCGTGCAGGGCGTCGACCCGATCACGGCGGTCGGGCAATGGGGCGGGCGGCTGAACGGCGACGAGCTCTACCCGAACGAGCGTGGCTTCTGGAGTCTGCTCACCTTCGCCATGCAGATGTGCCTGACGCTCGTGACCGGGCACGCGCTCGCGAGCGCGCCCGCCGTCCGGCGCGGCATCGCGGGGCTGGTCGATCGGGTGCGGACGCCCCGTGGCGCCATCGTCGCGACGGCGCTCGTCGCGATGCTGACGGCGCTCCTGAACTGGGCGCTCGGGCTCGTCGCGGGCGCGCTCATGGCGCGGGCGATGGGCGAGTCGGCGCGGCGGCGCGGGATCCGCGTCCACTACCCGCTCCTCGGCGCCGCTGGCTACGCGGGGCTCTTGATCTGGCACGGCGGCCTCTCGGGGTCGGCCCCGCTCAAGGTCACGACGGCGGACCAGCTCGCGAGCGTGCTTCCGAAGGGCATGGAGGTCGCTCCGATCCCGCTCTCCGACACCCTCGGGAGCGGGCTGAACCTCGCCGTGAACGTCGGTCTCCTCGTGCTCGTGCCGCTCCTGCTCGTGCTGATGAGCCCGAAGCCGGAGGACGCGAAGCCCGCGCCGGAGCTCACGCGGGCGGACGACGCCGGCGCCGCGGACGCCGCTCGCGCCCACGTCCTCGACCGATCGCGGCTCCTCGGTGTCGTGGTCGCCGCGCTCGCGCTCGGATACGTCGTGATGCTCGTGGCGCGGACGGGCCTCGAGCAGCTCGACCTCAACACGGTGAACCTCTTCTTCCTCGGGCTCGGGATCCTCCTGCATGGTGCCCTCATCCGCTACGTGGAGGCCGTGACGGACGGCGCGCGCGCGTGCGCCGGGGTGATCCTCCAGTTCCCGTTCTACGCCGGGATCATGGGGATGATGGCGCTCTCCGGGCTCGTCGGGGAGATCGCCCACGCCATCGGCGAGCACGCGAGCGCGACCTCCTTCGGGCCGCTCACCTTCCTCGCGGCGGGGCTCGTGAACCTCTTCGTGCCCTCTGGTGGCGGCCAGTTCGCGATCCAGGGCCCGATCGTCATCGAGGCGGCGCGGGAGCTCCACGTGCCGCTCGGGAAGGCCGTGATGGCGTTCTGCTATGGCGACCAGTGGACCAACATGCTGCAGCCCTTCTGGGCGTTGCCGCTGCTCGGCATCACCCAGCTCCGCGCGGGCCAGCTCATCGGCTACTCGGCCACGCTCATGCTGCTCGTGGCGCCGGTCTTCATCGTCGCGCTGCTCGTGTTCTGAGCGGCGCTGGCGGTCAGTCGACGGGCTTCCCGTGGCCCGGCACCATCAGCTTCGGCTTGTAGACGGCGAAGTCGAAGGTCGGCGAGTGGTGCGAGTTGTGGCAGCCCACGCAGACCTCGACGGTCGGCTCGCGGACGATGAGGTCGGGGTCGCCGTCCTCCGCGTGCTTCGAGCCTGGGCCGTGGCAGGCCTCGCACTGGACGTTCTCGCGCCCCTCGGTGTGCCCCACGAGGCTCCCGCCGGCGCGCCCGTAGCCCGTGACGTGGCAGCTCACGCACTCGGCGTCGAAGGTCTTCTTGTCCTTCTCGAGCGTCGCCCAGGCCTCGGCGTGGCGGTCGTGCTTCCAGAAGCTCTCGACCTCGTCGTGGCACTCGAGGCACGCCTTCACGCCGACGTACACGGCCTCGCCGGGCTTGGCCTCCGGGAGCGTGCCGGCGTTCGCGATGTTGATGCGGGCGAGCTCCTCGTCGAAGGCGTCCATGAGCGCGAGCGTGTCCGGGTCCTGCGGGAGGTCCCAGTTGAGCGGGGTCGACGTGAACGAGAAGGCGCTCGCGGTCGCCGGCACCGTGGACTTGCGGGTGGCGAGGCGGTCGCGCTCGTCCTTCAGCGACGCCAGGTGGTGCTTGGCGGAGCGGATCTGGTACTCGTCGGCGCCTCCGGTCTTCTCCCAGGCTGCGAGGCTGTCGGCGAGCTTCTGGATCCGGTGGTCGATCTCGGCGAGCTCGGCCTCGCTGACCTCGCTCGCGTCGGCGAAATCGCGCGAACCATCGACCATTCGAATGGAAAGTCGCCCCACGAATCGGCCCTCTCGATGGAACTGCATGAGCCGCGTGGACCCGACCAGCTCGGCTTCGTCGCTGACGGTCGGGTGCTCGCCCATGCCGCCGACGACGCAGAAGTCGACGCCGTCGACCTTGCGGATGAGGCGCTTGGTCTCCCGGAGGCCGAGGGCGCTCAGCAGGAGCACGACGTCGGCGCGCTTCCGGATCTCGGGGACGATGCGCGCGGCGGCGGCGACAGGATCCTCGACGGTGCCCTTGCCGTCGAGGTCTTTCCCCTCGTTGGGGTCGGCGAGCGCGAACACACCGACGCGGAGCCCGCCGACCTCCCGCACCTCGAAGGGCGAGATGCTCGGCCCGTCGTTGAGCTTCAGGTTGGCCGCGGTCATCTGGACGTGCGCGCGCTTCGCGAGGTCGCCGTAGTGCCCCTCGGACGCGACGGCGTCGGCGCAGGTGGCGGCGGCGACGTCGATGTCGGCGCGGGCGACGAGGTCTGCCGCGACCTCGGCCTGGCGCGAGCGCTGAGCGCGCTTCTTCGGGTCGACCGTGGCGTCCTCGAAGAAGAGGGGGCCCGCGTGGAAGAGCTGGGCCTTCGGGTGGCTCTTCCGCTCCTTGGCGAGGTACGGGACGAGGCGATCGAAGCCGCCCTTCTGGAGGTCGACCGTGCAGCCGCACGGCCGGAGGACGCCGCGGATGTCCGCCATGAGGAAGAGCGTGGCTTCTCCAGAGGGCGAGGCCTGGGCGCTGGGCGTGGCGTCGTCGCCCTTGCGCGACTCCGGGGTCGGGCTCGGGCAGGCAGCGAGGCCGAGCGTGAGCGCGAGGGTCGCGACGGCGGGAGCGCGTCGCAGGCCGAGGAAGCTCTGGTGTGGCGCGTTTCGCATCGTCCGGGACGTATAGACAGCCGAGGCGGGGCGGTCAACGACGCGGGCGCCGTCAGGGCGCGCGAGGCCGCCTCGGATGCCGCGGTGCGCGGGCTCGGACGGCGAAGGGCGGGGGATCCGCGAGGGCTCGGTCAGCGCTTCGGGACGCGCTGCGAGACCGTCGAGAGCAGGCGCCAGATGGGGAGGAGCTGATTGGCCACCACGGACTTGCCGCTCGTCAGGATGGCGCCTGCGATGTCGCGCTCGGGGTCGGCCCAACCGATGATGACGACGAAGCCGTAGTGGCCGAAGGCGCGGCGCGTGTCGGGGCCGAACATGCTGAAGCGGCGGGCGCCGAGCATGAGCCCGTGGCCATAGCGGACCGGGATCCCGAGGGTGAGGTCGAGCTTGAAGTAGGCGCTCTCGACGCGCGCCCGCCGGACGGCGCGGCGATCGAGGAGGCCGTCCTCGCCGCGCTTTCCGCCGTCGAGCAGCAGCTGGAAGAAGGAGGAGAGCCCGTCCGCCGTGGTGACGATGTTGCCCGACGGGATGACGCCGGTCAGGAAGCGCGGGTCGTTCGAGGCGGCGACGGCGCGCGTCATGTTGAGGCCCAGGGAGCGCTCGATGACCTTGGAGATGGGGAAGGGGACGGGGTAGCCGGTGAAGCGGTTCTTCGCGACGTCGTCGACGTGTTCCGGCGCGACACCGTAGCTCATCGGGATCCCGAGCGGCTCGGCGATGAGCTCGCGGAGCCACTCGGTGATGGGCTTGCCCGTGGCGCGGTGGGCGGCCTCGGCCAGGATGTAGCCGCCTGTCACGGCGTGGTAGGCGAGCTGACGGCCGGCGGCGAAGGTGGGGCGGGCGTCGCAGAGGCGCTCGATGATGCCCTCCCAGTCGTGGGCGAGCTCGAGCGGGTCGAGGTCCGTCGGGATCGCGGGGATCCCGGCGCGGTGCGTCAGCACGTGGCGGAGCGTGACCCAGCGCTTCCGGTGCCGCCCGAACTCCGGGAGGTACTCGACGACGGGGTCCTCGAGCCGGAGCAGGTTCCGCGCGTCGAGCTCGTGCATGATGATCGCGGTGATCGCCTTCGACGCGGAGAAGACGCAGAACTGCGTGTCCGGGGTGGCGACGCGCTCGGCCGTGTCGGTGGCGGTCGCCGGGCCGTGCGAGTGGCCGACGGCGCGGTTCAGGAAGACCTGACCGCGGTGGCGCAGGCAGACGGAGATCGCGGGCTGGGTTCCCGTCTCGTAGAGGCCGAGGACGCCGCGCCAGATGGCCTCGACGTCGTCCTGGGCGAGGCCGGTGGCGGCCGGGTCCGACTCGGGGCCGCGGCGGGTCACGGCGTCGAGGTCGGGGGGGATCGACACCCATCGGGACGATGCAGTCACGTCGACGGCGGAGTATGAAGGCAAGGATGAGCGACGACAACGCGATTGCGGGCAGGCGAGGAACTTCCAGGCGGGCGGCGGCGGCGTGGGTCGCCGGCGTCGTGGCGATCGGCGTCCTCGCCGGGTGTCGCGGTGAGGATCCCGGTACTGCCGACGTCGGTGGCGTGTCGGCCGACGCGCCGGCGAAGCTCACGCGCACGGCCCCGCTCGTGCTCGAGGCGTTGACGGTCACGGACCAGACGCCGCCGGCCGTGCGGGCGCCGAGGATCCCTGGCGAGGTCGAGGGGATCCTGCGCGCCGGCTTCTACGGCGACGACCGCTTCGTGCGCGAGGCCAGTGGGCCGCAGCTGCCGTGCCAGGGGGCGGCGCGGGTGGCGTACGTGCTCGTCAAGAACCGCGCGCCGGACCCGACCGCGGAGGTCGGCGACGCGCGGGTCCTCGTCGAGGCGGAGCTCAAGTGCGACGCCGGGGAGAAGGAGAAGCTGACGTTCCGGGTGTCGCTCGACGACTCCGCGGCCTTCGGGGGCGACGGCCAGGAGGACGGGCCGTCGACGATCGAGCGGCTGATGAAGGCGCTCGCGGGGCGCGCGGCGGACGTCCTGCACGGTCAGGTGCGGATGCGCGAGGCCACGGACGCCGAGGTGCTCGACGCGCTCTCGACGTCGACCCACGAGGGGATCCTCGCGGAGGCGGCGTCCGAGGCCGGCGAGCGGAAGCTCGAGGCGGCGCTGCCGCCGCTCGTGAAGCTCACGGCGGACGGTCGCGACCTGGTGGCCATCCGCGCGGGAGCGGCGCTCGGGCTCCTGCGGTCGCGCGACGAGGACGTCATCCGCGCGCTGGCGCACATGACGAACGGCCCCAACGAGGAGAAGCACCTCGTCGCCATCAACGCCCTCGGCGACATCGGCGGGGACAGCGCCGTACGCTACCTGCGGAGCATCGCGGAGGGGCACCCGAACCCGGCCCTCCGGGACATCGCGCGGCGCGCGGTGGCGCGGCTGACGGGAGACGACCCGGACGCGGTCGTCGCGCCGGAGGAGCCCCCTGAGGACGCGCCGGTCGAGCTGCCCTGAGGGCTGCGGCCGACTGGCGGACCCGGAGGTTACCGGGGCGGCGAGGACTCGGCGCGCGAGATTATTTGTCCATCGATCGCCGCGCTGGAATGATGCGCTCCGTCGGGTGGCCGCGGAGGTCCACCGCGCCGAGGAGAAAGCGCCCATGCTCTTGGACAAGCCCACCCACGTGCACCTGATCGGCATCGGCGGCATCGGCGTCTCCGGCGTCGCGCGCGCCCTCCTGCGGCGCGGGCACACGGTGTCCGGCTCGGACGTGCGCGAGTCGCAGCTGACGACCGCGCTCCGGAGCGAGGGCGCCACGGTCGTCATCGGCCACCACGCCGACAACCTCGCTGGCGCCGAGGTCATCGTGCACTCGACGGCGATCCCCGAGACGAACCCCGAGCTCGTGGCCGCTCGCAGCGGGGGGCTCCGGGTGCTCCACCGCTCGGAGGTGCTCGGCGCGTTGCTCGACGGCTTCCCGCGGGCGGTCGGCGTCATCGGGACGCACGGGAAAGGCACCGTCTCGAGCGCCATCACGACCATCCTCGAGGCGGCCGGCGAGGACCCGAGCTTCATCATCGGTGGCCTGCTCGAGAACTTCGGCAAGATCAACGCGCGCGTCACGGGCGCGGACATCGTCGTGGCCGAGGTCGACGAGTCGGACGGCTCGCTCACGAACGTGAGGCCGACGCTCGCGGTCATCAACAACCTCGAGGCGGACCACCTGAACTACTACGACAGCCTCGAGCACGTGCAGGACACGGTGGTCGCCGCGCTGAACGGCAACCCGCGGCTCGAGCTCGTGGTGGTGAACGCGGAGGACGCCGGCGCGCGCGCCCTCATCCCGCGGTTGAACGCGAAGGTCGTGACCTTCGGGCGCCACCCGGAGGCGGACTGCGCCGCGTCCGAGACCCGCGCGGGCATCGACTTCGGCGAGTTCGACCTCGCGTGGCGGGGCGAGAAGCTCGGGCACGTGCGGCTCCCGCTGCCCGGGCTCTACAACATCGACAACGCGGTCGCTGCGAGCGCGGCGGCGCTCTCCCTCGGCGTGGGCATCGACGCCATCGCGAAGGGGCTGGCGGTGTTCCGTGGGCTCGAGAACCGCTTCACCGTGGTCCGGGCCGGCGGGCGGCAGATCGTGAAGGACTACATCAGCCACCCGACGGGCATCCGGCGCGTCCTCGAGGCGGCGCGGCAGGGCGAGGGGCGGATCACCGCGGTGTTCAAGCCGTACCGCTTCACGATGATCAACTACCTGCAGGACGACTACGCCGAGGCGTTCCACGACGCCGACCACACCATCATCACCGAGCTCTACACGGCCGGCGAGGTGCCCATCCCGGGCATCGACACCGAGTTCCTGTGCGACAAGATCCGCAGTCGCGGCCCCAAGGTCACGTACATCCAGGAGATGGACGACATCATCCCGGCGTTGCACGAGGCGGTCGGGCTCGGCGACCAGGTCATCTTCTTCGGCGGTGACGACCTCTTCCGGCTCGCCGACCGCTACGCCGAGGAGCTCTCGGCGCGCGAGGGCGCCCGATGAAGGTCGCCGGCGAGCGGTTCACGGTCGTCGGGGCAGGTCGGAGCGGGGTCGCCGCGTCGAACGCGCTCGCGAAGCGCGGTGGGGACGTGCTCCTCGTCGAGGCGAACGCCGAGGCGGCGCGACCGGCGGGGCTCGACGAGCGCGTCGCGTACCAGGCGGGCACGAACGACGTGCGGGAAGGCGACGTCGCGGTCCTGAGCCCGGGGGTGCCCGAGGTGTCGCCCGTGCGGGGGCAGATCGCGGCGCGCGCGGGGGAGGTCATCGGCGAGGTCGAGCTCTTCTACCGGCTCGCGCCCTGCCCCACCCTCGCGATCACGGGGACGGACGGGAAGAGCACGACCACGACGATGCTGGGCGACATCGCCCGCGTGGTGAACCCGGGCACGTTCGTGGGGGGGAACCTCGGGAACCCGCTCTGCGAGGGCCTCGACGAGCTGACGGCCGATAGCCTCGTGGTGGCCGAGATCAGCTGCTTCCAGCTGACGACGTGCAGCACGTTCCGTCCGAGGGTGGCGATCGTCACGAACATCGCCGAGGACCACCTGAACTATCACGGCAGCTTCGAGGCGTACCAGGCCGCGAAGCGCCGGATCTGGGCGGCGATGGAGGCCGAGGACACGGTCATCCTCAACGCCGACGACGGCTTCATCGCGGCGTGGGAGCGGCCCGCCGTCCCGCAGGTCAAGACGTTCTCCCTCGTCGACACCGACGCGGACGCGTTCTTCGCCGACCGGACCCTCTGGCTGCGCGGTCCGGACGGGGTCGCCTCGCCGCTCATGACCCGTGACGAGCTGCCGCTCCTCGGCGGGCACAACGTGGCGAACGCGCTCGCGGCGGGGCTCGCGGCGGCGACCTGGGGGATCCCCGCGGCAGCGATTCGCGAGGCGTTGATGGCGTATGCCCCCCTGCCCCACCGCCTCGCGACGGTGCGGACGCGCGAGGGCGTGCGCTGGGTCAACGACAGCAAGGCGACGAACCCGAACGCCGCGTCCGCCGGGCTCCGCGCCATCGAGGGGCCGGTGATCCTGCTCGCAGGCGGCTCCGCGAAGGACGCCGACTTCACGGCGTTCGCGGCGCTGGTGCGCGAGCGGGCTCGCGCGGTCATCCTGTTCGGCGCGACGCGCGACGCGCTCGCGGCGGCCATCGGGCTCGGTGGGCCCGCGGTGACCGTGGTCGAGACGATGGCCGAGGCCCTCGAGGTCGCGCAGGGGCTCGCGGTGAGCGGCGACACCGTGCTGCTGTCGCCCGCGTGCGCGTCGTTCGACCAGTTCAAGAGCTACGGGCATCGCGGGGACACGTTCACCGAGATGGTGAACGCCCTTCCCTAGGAGAGCGCTAGCGTCCGGCGCGCGTCGAGGGCGACGAGCGGCTCCAGGGGCGCCTCCGCGCGGAGGCGAGCGGGAGACTATGCGCTCGACGCGCTGGGGCCCTTTGGCTATACGACGGGCTCGGCGCCGCGAGGGGATGAACGATGCAGGAACGATTCGACGCCATGCTCGGCACGGCCACGGCCGCGATCGCCGCAGCCGAGGACGAGCGCGCGCTGCGCGACCTGGAGGTCAAGTACCTCGGCAAGAAGGGCGAGGTCACCGCGCTCATGGCCGGCATGCGCGACGTCGCGCCGGCGGACCGGCCCGCGTTCGGGCAGAAGGTCAACGCCCTGCGCGACGAGGTCACGGCGGCCATCCAGGCGCGTCGCGGCGCGCTCGAGGAAGCTGAGCTCGCGCGTCTGTGCGAGGACCCCACGTTCGACGCGACGCTCCCCGTGGCGGCGTTCGGCGGGAGCCCGCGCGTGGGTGCGCTGCACCCGCTGACGGTCGTCTCGCGCCACATCGAGGACGTCTTCCGCGCGATGGGCTTCCTCATCCTCGACTACCCCGAGGTCGAGACGGAGTTCTTCAACTTCACCGGTCTCAACATCCCGCCCGAGCACCCTGCGCGCGACATGCAGGACACGTTCTGGCTCAACGACGGGAACCTGCTCCGGACGCACACCTCGACCGGGCAGGTGCGCGCCATGCGCGAGTACGGCGCGCCGCTCCGGGCCATCTTCCCCGGGCGCGTCTTCCGCTACGAGTCGGTGGATGCCTCGCACGAGCACACGTTCCATCAGTGCGAAGGGCTGATGGTCGACAAGAGCGTCAGCGTCGCGCAGCTCATCCACTCGATGAAGACGCTGCTCTCGAGCATCTTCGAGCGCGACGTGACCATCCGCCTGCGCCCTGGCTACTTCCCCTTCGTCGAGCCCGGCTTCGAGCTCGACATCCAGTGCCAGGTCTGTGGCGGGCGCGGCTGCTCGGTGTGCAAGCACAGCGGCTGGGTGGAGCTCCTCCCGTGCGGGCTCGTGCACCCGAACGTGCTGCGGCACGGCGGGCTCGACCCGAACGAGTGGGAGGGTTGGGCCTTCGGGCTCGGGCTCAGCCGGCTCGTGATGATGAAGTACCAGATCGAGGACATCCGCCACCTGCTCGGCGGTGACCTCCGCTTCCTCGCTCAGTTCCGTCAGGGTTAGGCCATGCTGATCTCCTGCAACTGGCTCTCGCGCCACGTCGACCTCGACGGCGTCGATCTCGACGCGCTCGCGGCGCGTTTCACCATGTCCGTGGCCGAGCTCGACGGCGTCCACCACGTCGGTCGCGGGCTCGACCACGTCGTCGTGGGCAAGGTCCTCGAGGTGTCCGCGATCGAGGGCAAGAAGGTGCGCCTGACGCGCGTCGACACCGGCGCGCACGGTGTCCGCGAGATCGTGTGCGGCGCGCCGAACGTGGCGGCCGGGCAGACGGTCGTCGTGGCGCTCCCTGGCGCGCGCCTCGGCGACATGGCGATCGAGGTCGCCGCCGTCGCGGGGATCACGTCGCACGGCATGCTCGCGAGCGAGCGCGAGCTCGGCCTCAGCGACGAGCACGCGGGCATCCTGGTGCTCGACGAGGAGGTCGGGCCCGGGACGGCGTTCTCGCTCGCCTTCGCGGTCGAGGACACGCTGCTCGAGATCGACAACAAGTCGCTCACGCATCGCCCCGATTGCTGGGGCCACCGCGGCGTCGCGCGTGAGGTTGCAGCGCTGATCGGGCGGCCCCTGAAGCCGCTCGACGTCGACGTGACGCTCGGCGCCGCGCGTCCCATCACGGTGCGCGTCGACGACTTCGCGGCGTGCCCGCGGTACAGCGCCGTCACGATGAGCGGCGTGACGGTGGCGCCCTCGCCCTACTGGATGAAGCTCCTGCTGCAGCGCGTGGGGGTGCGGGCCATCAACAACGTCGTCGACGCCACGAACTTCGTGATGCTCGACCTCGGGAACCCGCTTCACGCCTTCGACCGCCGCGAGATCGGCGGCGACGCCATCATCGTGCGCAGGGCCGAGGTCGGCGAGACCTTCACGACGCTCGACGGCCAGGTCCGGAAGCTCACGACGGCCGACCTCCTCATCGCCGACGCCGAGCGCGGGATCGCGCTCGCCGGCGTCATGGGCGGCGAGAACTCGGAGATCCGCGCCGACACGAGCGAGATCGTGCTCGAGGCCGCGAACTTCGACGCCGCGACGGTCCGCATGACGTCGCAGCGGCTCGGGCTCCGGACCGACGCCTCCGCGCGCTTCGAGAAGAGCCTCGACCCCCTGCTGGTCGGCGACGCCTCGCGGTCGTTCTGCAAGCTCCTGCTCGAGCTCTGCCCGTCCGCGCAGGTGGACTCGGCGTTCATCGACGTGGCGGCGCCGCCGCGGCCGGAGGTGCGGGTCGAGCTCCCGCTCGCGCTCGTGCGGCGGCGGCTCGGCGTGGACCTGTCGCGCGAGCGCATCGTGGGCATCCTCGAGGCCCTCGCGTTCGACGTGCGCGACGCGGGCGACGACGTCCTCGACGTGGGCGTGCCGACCTTCCGCGCCACGAAGGACGTCGGGATCCGCGAGGACCTCATCGAGGAGGTCGGTCGCGTCTACGGCTACGACAACGTCCCGCCGGCGCCCGCCGTCGTGGCGCTCAGTCAGCCCGACCCCAACGCCCGCAAGCGCTTCGAGCACGGCGTCCGCAACTACCTCTCCCTCGCGGGTGGCCTCGACGAGGTGCAGACGTACTCGTTCGACTTCGAGCCGCTCCTCGCGTCCCTGGGCGTCGTGCCGGGGCCGCGCGTCGAGCTGCGCAATACGTTGAGCGCGGAGAGCCCGGCGCTCCGGCGCGACCTCGTGCCGCACCTGCTCGGCGTCGT
Source organism: Deltaproteobacteria bacterium (assembly GCA_020632715.1). Taxonomy (GTDB): domain Bacteria; phylum Myxococcota_A; class UBA9042; order PHBI01; family PHBI01; genus JACKFA01. Next base: position 333,923 of record JACKFA010000004.1, on the reverse strand, counting down.
GCAGAAGAACACGCGCGTCTTCGAGGAGGTGCGCGCCTATGAGATCGGGCGCGTCTTCCGGCCCAAGGCTGGGGAGGTCGCCGAGCAGCCCGTCCATCTGGGGCTCGTGGTGGCGCGCATCGGCGACGAGAACGCCGAGCTCTTCTTCGAGCTGAAGGCGCTCCTCGCGGGTCTCGCTCGGCACATCGGCCGGCGCTGCCCCGAGGTCGTCGCCGGCGGCGTGGACGCGGTGTGGGCGCACCCGGTGCGCCAAGGGCGCGTCGTGCTCGACGGCGTCGAGGTCGGCGTCGTGGCGGAGGCGCATCCGCGCGTGCGGAAGCAGCTCGAGCTGCGTCAGGGCGCGGCGGTTCTCGAGCTCGACCTCGACGCGTGGCGTCTGAGCGCCGAGGCGCCGGCCGGGTACAGGCCGCTCCCGAAGTTCCCGGCCGTCTACCGCGACTTCGCCGTGGTGGTGTCGGAGGACGTGCCCGCGGGCACGCTGCAGTCGGCGATCCGCGGCGCCGCGGCCGGCCTCATCGAGGACGTCGCGTTCCAGTCGATCTACCGCGGGGCGGGCCTCGGCGAGGGCGAGAAGAGCCTCGCGTGGTCTGTCACGCTCCGCGACCGCGAGAAGACGCTCGGCGACGCGCAGGTGCGCGAGGTCGAAGACCTGGTCTGGAAGGCGCTCGCCGAGGTCGGGGGACGTCCGCGGGCCTGAGCGACCTGTGGGTTGACGCGCCGCGCGGCGCCGACCGTCGGGGCCGCGCTTCTGGCTGGCACGGCTATGACGCGCCGCGTCATGAGGTCGTGAGATGGTCCGGGTCGGACGCTTCCAGCGTCATGCCCGAGCGTGTCACGTGAAACGAGAGAGGCCCGAGCGCGAACGCCCGGGCCTCCCGAGAAGACCTCGTCCGGGACGAGTCGTCAGTCCTGCGGACGCTCGAAGAGCCCGGCCGCGCCCATGCCGCCGCCGATGCACATCGTCACGATGCCGTAGCGGCCGCCGCGACGCTTGAGCTCGTGGAGGAGCGTCGCCGTGAGCTTCGCGCCCGTGCACCCGAGCGGGTGACCGAGGGCGATGGCGCCGCCGTTGACGTTGACCTTCGACTTGTCGAGGCCGAGCTTCTCGACCACGTAGACCGACTGGGAGGCGAAGGCCTCGTTCAGCTCGAAGAGGTCGATGTCCTCGAGCTTGAGCCCCGCCTTCTCGAGCAGCTGCGGCACGGCGAAGGCCGGCCCGATGCCCATCTCGTCGGGGTTGCAGCCCGTCACGACGTAGCCTCGGAAGACGCCGAGCACCTCGGCGCCGAGCTCCTCGGCCTTCTCACGGCTCATGACGACGGCCGCCGCGGCGCCATCGCTCATCTGCGAGCTGTTGCCCGCCGTGACGGTGCCCTTCGCCGAGAAGACCGGCCGGAGCTGCCCGAGGACCTCGGCCGACGAGCCGGCGCGCGGCCCCTCGTCCGTGTCGACGCCGCCGAAGGGCACGATCTCGTCCTTGAACTTGCCCTCCGAGATGGCCTTGATGGCCTTCTCGTGGCTCTGGGCCGAGAAGGTGTCCTGCGCCTCGCGGCTGATCTCGTAGCGCGTCGCCACGATCTCGGCCGTGTTCCCCATGCCGGTGTAGATGGCCGGGTCGTGCGCGACGATGCCGGGGTGCGGCCGCGGCGTGTGACCACCCATCGGCACCGCCGACATCGACTCGACGCCGCCGGCCACGATGACGTCCGCCCCGCCGGCCATGATGCGCTCCGACGCCTGGGCGATGGTCTGGAGACCCGAGGCGCAGAAGCGGTTGACGGTCACGCCGGCCGTGGAGATCGGGAGCCCGGCGTGCAGCGCGACGGTCCGCGCGATGTTGAGGCCCTGCTGACCCTCCGGCATCGCGCACCCGAGGATCACGTCCTCGATGTCGCCCGGGGCGAGCCCCGGCACGCGCTCGACTGCGCCCTTCACTGCGGCGGCCGCGAGGTCCTCGGGCCGCGTATCGCGGTAGACGCCCTTGCCGGCCTTGCCGACCGGGGTCCGCACCGCACTCACGATGACTGCTTCACGCATGATGTGATTCTCCTTGTGAGCCGGTCGGTTAGTTGCGGAGGGGCTTGTTGTTCATGAGCATGTACTGCATGCGCTCGATGGTCTTCGGCTCGCCCACGAGGCTCATGAAGGCCTCGCGCTCGAGCTCGATGACCCGCTCCTCGCTGACGGCCGTGCGCCCGTCGGTGTCGCCACCGCAGAGGACGTTGCCGAGCTTGTCCGCGATGAGCTTGTCGTGCTCGCTCGCGAAGCCGCTGAGCATCATGCCGTAGATGAAGAGCGAGATCGCCGCCCAGCCGTCCTTGCCCGGCAGGAACAGGTTCCGCGCGGGCTTCGGCGGCGCGTAGCCGCGGTCGGCGAGGTAGCGCGCGAGGCGCTTCGCGTCGGCGATGCGCGTGTCGCGGTTGATGGCGATCTCGTCCATCGGCGTGCCGTAGCCGAGGTCGAACACCTCGCCCGCCCCGGTCGCGACCTTCGCCATGCCGATGTTCTCGAACGCGCGCTGGATGAGCGGGAGCGGGTCGAAGTTCTGCGGGCGCGTGTTCGGGACGTGCTGGAACACCCGCTTGAGCAGGTTCAGCGTGCCCGCGCCGCCCGGGATGAGCCCGACACCGACCTCGACGAGGCCCATGTAGGTCTCCTGGGCGACGACCATGCGGTCCGCCGCCATCGCCATCTCGCAGCCGCCGCCGAGCGTGAGCCCGTGCGGGTTCGAGACGACCGGCTTGTTCAGGTACTTGAGGCGCTGCACGGCGCCCTGGAACTGCTCGACGACTCCCTCGATGGCGTCCCACTTCTTCTGGTTCGCCTGCATCACGATGAGCATGAGGTTGGCGCCGGCCGAGAAGTGCTCCCCCTCGTTGGCGAGGACGAGGCCGTCGAAGTCGCGCTCGACGATCTCGCACGCCTTGTGGAGCATCTCGGTGACGTCGCCGTCGACCGTGTTCATCTTCGTGTGGAACTCGAGCCCGGCGATGCCGTCGCCGAGGTCGATGAGGGTCGCGCCGCGGTTCTTCTCGACGACCTTCCCGGCGCTCTTGAGCTGCGCGAGGGAGAGGCTGCCCGGGATGGCCTGGACGGCCGTCTGGCCCTTGCCGCGCGCGAAGTACTTCGGCGTGCCGTCGTCGGTCGCGTAGAAGCCGCCCGCGGCGATGGCGTCGTCGATCCACGCGGGGAGCGCGATACCGTCCTTGCGCATGCGCTCGGCCGTCTCCTTGACGCCGAGGGCCTGCCACGTCTCGAACGGGCCGAGCTCCCAGTTGAAGCCCCAGCGCATCGCGCGATCGATGTTCACGATGTCGTCGGCGATGTCGAAGGCGATGTTCGCGGCGTAGGCGAGCGAGTGCGAGAGCACGTGCCAGGCGAACTTCCCGGCGCGGCTGTCGTCGGCGACGAGGGCCTTCACGCGGTCACCGGCGTCCTCGATCTTCTTCACCTTCTTGAGCACCGGCATATCGGGCTCTTGCGGCGCGCGGAACGAGAGCGTCGCCGGGTCGAGGGTGAGGATCGTCTTGCCTTCCTTCTTGTAGAAGCCGGCGCCCGACTTGCGGCCGAGCATCCCGTTCTTGACCATCTGGGTCAGGAAGTCCGGGATGGCGAAGACGGCGCGCTCGGGGTCGTTCGGGAGGCTGTCCCAGCAGTTCTGCGAGACGTGCACGAACGTGTCGAGGCCCACGACGTCGGCGGTGCCGAACGCGGCGGACTTGGGGCGACCCATCGGGCGGCCGACGATGGCGTCGACCTCCTCGATGGTGTAGCCGAGCTCCATCATGGAGCCGATGGTCTTCATCATCGCGTAGACGCCGATGCGGTTCGCGATGAAGTTCGGCGTGTCCTTCGCGAAGACCACGCCCTTGCCGAGGATGCGGCGGACGAAGCCGACCATCGTGTCGATGTGGGCCGGGTCCGTGTCCGTGCCGGGGATGACCTCGAGGAGGTGCATGTACCGGACGGGGTTGAAGAAGTGCGTGCCGAAGAAGTGCCGCTTGAAGTCGGCGCTGCGGCCCTCGAGCATCCCGTCGATCGAGAGGCCGGAGGTGTTGGTCGTGACGATGGTGCCGGGCGTCCAGTTCGCCTCGACGTTCGTCAGGAGCTTCCGCTTGACGGCCATGTCCTCCTTGACGACCTCGATGATCCAGTCGACCTCCTTCAAGCGACCGAGGTCGTCCTCGAGGTTGCCGACCTCGATGAGCGACGCGGCGCTCTTGTCGAGGAAGACGTTCGGCTTCGACTTCAAGGCGTTCGCGACACCACCGGCGGCGAACCGGTTCCTGGCGTCGCGGTCGCTCTGCTCTTCGGGCTTGAGGTTCGGGGGGACGATGTCGAGCAGGATCGTGCGGATACCGCAGGACGCGAGGTGGGCGGCGATGCCGCTCCCCATCACGCCTGCGCCGAGCACGGCCGCTTTGCGGATCCCGGTACCCATGCGGTTGGCTCCTTGCGAACGGGGGGTCAGACCGGTCCTGAATAGGCGCCCCGTCCCCCCGGGTCAAGCTTGTGATTGAATCCTCATTCACTTTCCCGGCGAGTCGCGAAGCCGCATGAGAGGCCGGTTTGCGACGCAAGACGGCTTCACGCCGTCTCGCGACGCCAGCTCTGGTCGGACGGCGCCCGAGATCCTGTTTGCGGTCGACGAGGCCGCGGGGCGAGAGCGTGATCGAGCAGAACAACCTGCCGAGGATCGCGTGGTCCGGGCCGGTTCCGCTACGACAGGACGCGCTGCCCCGGGACGTCGTGCTAGCAGCGCTCGGGGAAATTCGGACCGAGCCAGGCGCGGCGTCGTGGTCGCAGGTGGCTACGCGAGGCGGGAGCGTACCCGAGGTACGTGACCGACGAGCGGAGCCGCCTGAGACCACAAGAGCAAGCCTGGCGACGGGAGAATTTCCCCGAGCGCTGCTAGAGTCCGCGACGCGTCGCGACGACGTGGGCGCGTCCCGACGGGCGGGCCGCGATATCTCGAACAGCGGGTGACGACGGTGGAACGGCAGTGTGGTCTTTATCGAACGGGGACGGCGCTCGCGGGCAAGGAAGGCGCTGTCGGCGCCGGACAGCTCGTCTACTTCCACAACCACTCGAAGCAGGGCCCGCCGATCGTGCTCTTGCCGACGACGAACGAGCGGAACCGGTGGTCGTTCGACGAGCGCGGCTACCTCATCGACGGGCCCGGGGCGGACGGGTTCCTCGAGTCGCTCGTCGCGCTCCCGCGCGAGGGGTTCTACGCCGTCCTCGAGCCGGTCGGCGTGACCGACGGGCGCGTCCTGGCTGCTCGTTCGGTGGTGCAGGTGGGCTACAACCGCGCGGGGGAGGCGATCCTCTTCCCGGGCGAGGCGCACGGCAACGGCTTCGTGTTCCCGACCGCCGGCTTCCGCTTCGACGGGCTCACGGTCTTCCAGCGTCTCCGTGAAGCGGGATTCGATCCGCCCAGCGTGGAGCCGCCGGCGCCTCATCTCCTCCACTGACGCGCTCCTGGCGCGCGGCGGGCGGAGCTCGCGCTGAGAAGAGGCCGGAATCGACCGCCGTCGGTGAAACGGATCGCGCTCTCGTGACCTGGGATGGGTGGAGGTGCGCGATGAGCGACGATGCCGCTTCGGTTCCCGAGGGCGAGGGGCGCGGGACGGGGTGTTCGGGGTCTGCGTGGGGGGCGCTCGAGCGGCTCGCGCGGGCTGCCGGGGAGCGCGGTGATCCCGAGCGGGCGCTGGCCGCGCGGGGGCTGTCCGCTTGGGAGCCAGGGGACGGTCGTCCGCCGTTGATCGTGCGTGGGGCGCTGCCCGCGGCCGACTGGTTGCGCACGTGGGGCGTCGGCGTCGTCGGCGCGCGCGCGACGGACGCCTATGGCGCGACGCTCGCCGCCCGGGTCGCCATGGACGCCGTGGCGCTCGGGGCCGTCGTGGTGAGCGGGGGCGCGGAGGGCTGCGACGCGGCCGCGCACGAGGCGACGCTCCAGGTCGGCGGGCAGACCGTCGTCGTGCTCGGCGGGGGGCACGATCATCCTTATCCGCGGGTGAACCGGGGGCTCTTCGACCGGGTCGTGGGGAGCGGTGGCGCCGTGGTGAGCGCCTACTGGCCCGCGACGCGGCCCGGTCGGCATCGGTTCCTCGAGAGGAACGAGGTCATCGCGGAGCTGTGTGCGGCGGTGGTCGTGGTGAGGGCGTCGGTGAAGAGCGGGTCGCTGTCGACCGCGGCGTCGGCGCGACGGAAGGGGCGTCGCCTCCTGGCCGTGCCGGGAGACGTCGGGCAGGCGTTGAGCGGCGGTCCGCACGCGCTCCTCGCCGGGGGAGCGGCGCCGATGATCGGGCGGAGCTCGCTCGCCGAGGCGTTGGGGGTCCGAGGGCGTGGCGGGGGCTGGCCGATCACCCAGGCGGGGGCCGGAGCGCCCTGGGGCGCCGTGCTGGACGGGGAGGTCGGCGAGATCGGGGACGACGCCGCGCGGGTGCTGGAGGCGCTGGCCGGAGACTCGGCCCTTGACCTGGACGCGGTGGTCGTGAGAACGACCTTGCCGGTCGACGTGGTGACCGGTGTGCTGCTGGACTTGGAGTTGATGGGGCGTATACATGCGCTCCCCGGTGACCGCTTCGTCGTGGCGCGCTGAGCCGCAGCGTGGCGGTAGTTCGGGACGAATCCGTGTGAGAGCGTTGGGGGATTGATGGGGAGCACGAGCCTGGTTGTGGTCGAGAGCCCGTCGAAGGCGAAGACCATCAAGAAGTACCTCGGGCCGGGCTTCGAGGTGATGGCCAGCGTCGGGCACGTGATGGACCTGCCCAAGTCGAAGATGGGCGTCGACATCGCCGCCGACTTCGAGCCGCAGTACGAGACCATCCGTGGCAAGGGAAAGATCGTCCAGGAGCTTCGGCGCGCGGCCAAGAAGTCGGACGCCGTCTACCTCGCGCCCGACCCGGATCGTGAGGGCGAGGCCATCGCCTGGCACATCTTCAACGAGCTCGGCGTGCCGATGTCGAAGGTGAAGCGGGTCCTCTTCAACGAGATCACGAAGAAGGGCGTGCAGTCCGCCCTCGCCTCGCCGACGACGCTGAACGAGAACCGATACAACAGCCAGCAGGCCCGGCGCATCCTCGACCGACTCGTCGGGTACAACATCAGCCCGCTCCTCTGGGACAAGGTCCGGCGCGGGCTCTCGGCCGGGCGCGTGCAGTCGGTCGCCGTGCGGCTCGTGGTCGAGCGGGAGCGCGAGATCGCGGCGTTCCAGCCGGTCGAGTACTGGAGCATCGACACGCTGTTCGAGGGGGAGAACCCGCCGCCGTTCAAGGCGAAGCTCACCCGTATCAAGGGCGAGAAGGTCGAGCTCGCGAGTCAGGAGGACACGGACAAGGTCCTCGCGGCGCTGCGCGGTGGTGAGTTCAAGGTCGCCGACATCAAGAAGCGGGACCGGCAGCAACAGCCCACCGCGCCGTTTACGACGTCGCGACTGCAGCAGGACGCGGCCCGGGCCTACCGCTTCTCTCCGAAGCGGACCATGAACGTCGCGCAGAGGCTCTACGAGGGCAAGGAGCTCGGCGAGTCCGGGATGGTCGGCCTCATCACCTACATGCGTACCGACTCGGTGCGCCTGTCGGACGACGCCGTCGCGATGGCGCGCACGTACATCCAGGGGCACTACGGCGAGAACTACCTCTCGAAGGAGGTGCGCGAGTTCAAGTCGAAGGGGCGCGCCCAGGACGCCCACGAGGCCATCCGCCCGGCGTCGATGGACTTCCCGCCGACGCGCGTGAAGCAGTACCTCGAGCCGGATGAGTACAAGCTCTACCTGCTGATCTGGAATCGCTTCGTCGCCTGTCAGATGGCGCCGGCGGTGTACGCGTCGACGACCGTCGACATCGCCGCCCCGGGCGACCACATGTTCCGCGCGACGGGGTCGACGCTCGTCTTCGACGGCTTCACGGCCGTGTACCAGGAGATGAAGGGCGACGACGACGACAGCGAGGCGGAGAGCACGTTGCCCGAGCTGAAGGTCGGCGAGGTGCTCGTCCCGAAGGAGCTCAAGGGCAACCAGCACTTCACGCAGCCGCCGCCGCGCTTCACCGAGGCGACGCTCGTTCGTGAGCTCGAGGAGAAGGGCATCGGTCGCCCGAGCACCTACGCGAGCATCATCTCGACGGTGCAGGCCAAGGAGTACTGCGAGAAGGTCGACGGACGCCTGCGACCGACGGAGCTCGGGGGCATCGTCGTGGACCTGCTCGTGGAGTCCTTCCCGCACGTGTTCGACGTGGGCTTCACCGCGAAGATGGAGGACCAGCTCGACGACGTCGAGGACGGCCGTGTCGACTGGAAGGCCCTCCTCCGGGACTTCTGGGGTGACCTCGAGGGGACGCTCGCGACGGCCAAGGAGGAGATGAGGAACGTCAAGCGGGAGGAGATCCCGACCGACATCCTCTGCCCGAAGGACGGAGCCGCGGTCGTCATCAAGTTCGGGAAGAACGGGTCGTTCCTCGCCTGCAAGAACTACCCGGACTGCCGCTTCACGAGCGAGTTCGAGCGCCGCGAGGACGGGACCATCGAGATGGTCCAGGACCAGAAGGTCGGCGAGAAATGCCCGGCCTGTGATGGCGGGGAGCTCATCTACAAGAAGGGCAAGTTCGGGCGCTTCATCGGCTGCACGAACTACCCGGAGTGCAAGCACACGCGGCCCATCGCGATGGGCGTCAAGTGTCCGAAGTGCGGTGAAGGCGACATCGTCGAGAAGCAGTCGCGGCGGGGCAAGACGTTCTACTCCTGCTCGCGCTATCCCGACTGCGACCACGCCCAGTGGGACCGGCCCATCGCGGTCGCCTGCAAGGCGTGCGACAGCCCGTACCTGAACCAGAAGATGACGCGGCGTGGCCCTGGGGAGGTGGTCTGCCCGACCTGTGGCACGACGTATCCCGAGGAGCTCGCCCGCCAGGCCGTGTGAGGCCGTTGATGAGGGGCGGAGCCTGCGGGGACGGCCGTCGTCGCCGAGCCACGGGTCTGCTGCCGGGTCGGGGGTAGGCCTTCGAAGCGGTTCCGAAGTTGGACTCGCGGTTGGAGAGCCGCGCCGTCGCCTGGCGGCGAGTCACGTCACGCCGTGTGGTTCGCGGCGCGGGCGGCGTCGGGCGCCGCCACCTCCTCGTGCGTGACTATGGCGCTCAAGTGGCTGGAGCCCGGTCGCCGTCGAGCATCCTCGCCGTCTGCCAAGGCTCCCCGCGGGGCGCGGGGGCGCAGCCCCCGGGCACCCATGGGTGCGCCGAGCATCGACGACGACGGCAGGCGGTGAGGAGGCCGGCGGTGGACGGCTCCAGCTGCTTGCGCGCCGCAATGAGACGCGAGAGGGCCGGTCCCGCTAGGAACCGGCCCTCCCCAGCCGTGGCGACGGGTGCGCGTCTCAGGGCATGAGGCGCTGGTGCAGCGCGCGGAGCTCCTCGAGGCTCGAGAAGCTGATGATGAGCTTGCCGCGGCGACCGCGGGCCTTCACGGTCACGCTGCTGTCGAGCGCGCGGCTGAGCTCGTCGGCGAGCTGGTCACAGTAGAGCTGCACGGCGCTGGCGGGCTTCTGGACCGGGTCGTTGGCCGCCTGGATGTCCGCGGTGCCGGGCTTCGCGGTGCGCGCGGCCTTCTCCGCGTCCCGGACGCTCAGGTCCTGGCTGAGGATGCGCTCGGCGAGCGCCTGGCGCTGGCTGTCGTCCTGGACCGCGAGGAGGCAGCGCGCGTGCCCCGGGGTGATCCGCCGGTCGATCAGGAGCTGCTGGTGGTCCGTCGAGAGCGTGAGGAGGCGCAGCGCGTTCGCGATGGTCGAGCGGTTCTTCCCGAGACGGCGCGCGAGCACCTCCTGGGTGTAGCTCGACGAGTCGATGAGGCGCTGGTAGGCCGCGGCCTCCTCGATGGCGTTCAGGTCCTCGCGCTGGATGTTCTCGATGAGCGCGAGCTCGAAGGCCTCCTCGGTCGCGACGTCCTTGACGATGACCGGGACCTCTTTCAGGCCGGCCTTGCGCGACGCGCGGAGGCGGCGCTCGCCGGCGACGACGATGTAGCCGTCCGGCTCGCCCTTGCGCACCACGAGGGGCTGGATGATGCCCTTCTCCTTGATGCTCGCGACGAGCTCCTCGAGCGCGTCGTCATCGAAGCGCTGGCGCGGCTGCGTCGGATCCTGGCGGATGTCCGCCACGGGGCACATGAAGTAGTCGTCGTTCAGGTTCGTGTAGCGGGGGGCGGGGATCAGGGCGCTGAGGCCCTTCCCGAGCGCCGTGCGGCCTCGAGCGGTCATGCGGCACCTCCGGCGGAAGCGTGGTGGGACGAGGGGGCTTGGGAGCGCTGGATGAGCTCGGTAGCGAGCTCCAGGTAGGCGACGGTCCCGGGCGCGGTCACGTCGTAGAGGACGGCCGGCTTGCCGAACGAGGGGCTCTCACTGAGCCGGACGTTCCGCGGGATACGCGTCGTGAAGACGAGGTCGCGGAAGTAGTCCAGCACCTCCGTCTCGACCTGGTAGCTCAGCTTGTTACGGCGGTCGTACATCGTGAGGACGATGCCCTCGATGCCGAGCGAGCGGTTCAGGTGCGTCCGGATGAGCTCGGTCGTCGCGAGGAGGTGGCTCATCCCCTCGAGCGCGTAGAACTCGCACTGGAGCGGGATGAGGACCGACGAGGCCGCCGTGAGCGCGTTGAGCGTGAGGAGGCCGAGCGACGGCGGGCAGTCGATGATGATGTAGTCGTACCGCGTCGTCAGGCTGGCGAGCGCGCGCGAGAGTCGGTGCTCGCGCGCGACGGCCGAGACCAGCTCCACCTCGGCGCCGGCGAGGTCCGTGGTCGCGGGGGCGAGGTCGAGGCCGGTAAGCTCGGTCCCGACGATGCACGCTTCCATCGGGGTACTGTCGACCAGGACATTGTACACCGTGTCCCGTAATGCAGGCTTGTCCACGCCAAACGCTGACGAAGCATTGCCCTGTGGGTCAAGGTCGATGAGAAGGACGCGGCGCTCCGCGACGGCCAGCGAGGCAGCGAGATTCACTGCGGTGGTCGTCTTGCCGACTCCGCCCTTCTGGTTCGCGACGGCGATGACTCTTGGCATCTGGGTCTCCTGTGCGGTCACCGCGCAGTTATCGAGGCAGCTCGTGACCGCGTCAAGATCCCAGATGTCGTGTTTCACGTGAAACGATCGCAAGTCCGCGACACGGATCGAGAAGTTCGGCGCGGAAATCGACGTGGGAGGGCGAGGTCGGCGTCGCCCGAACGGCTGCGGGGCGCTCCCACGATCGTGTTTCACGTGAAACAGTGAGAGGCCGAGCGTCCTGAACAGCGCCGCTCGCCCGTGAACGGCGCGCCACACGAGGCGGCGGCAGACATCCGGGCCCCCGCACTGCGCCCCATCGCACCCGGAGCCCACGCAACCCGCAGGTGCGGGCTCGCAACGCGGTCCTAGCCCAGCGCGCCATGCAGAACATGCTCATGCCGCCGTGCGTCGAGCCAGCCATCGCGCCGCGCTCGGAACACACCGCGCCCCACCCCGCGAATCGCGGATGACGCCAACCCTGGCGAGTCACGCTCGCCGAGGCAAGGAGCGCCCAACCACCATATATGGCGCTAGAACGCCCTGAGGACCTTCCGAGTCTCAGCGAGCGACAGGTCCGTCACCTTGACCACCTCGTCGCACAGGGCGGTCAGCGACTCCGTCGCGTGGGTGCTCACGTCGACGAGGACCCCCACGCAGCGCGTGTCCCTCGCTGCCTTCTCACCCTGGGCCCAGTCGAGGAACGCCTCGCTCACGTGGCACTCGCCATCCGTCACGAGCACGACGTCGGCCCGACGCAGGTCGCCGCCCTCCGCGATCACCGCGAGCGCGGCCCGCAGCGCCGCCTCGTAGTCGGTCCCGCCACCCACACCCGCCTTCACGAGCCCCCGCAGCCCCTCCGTGTCCAGGGCCGGCCTGACCGCGAACGCCCGCCCGCGCGTCGTCAAGTCGAGCCGACGCGGCGCCGCCCCCGACGAGAACGTGAACGCCGTCACGCGCCGCCCCTCGCGCCGCGCGACCTCTCCCATCGCGAGCACCATCGCCTTGGCCCAGACGACCTTCTCCCCGGCCATCGACCCGCTCACGTCCAGCAGAAACACCGCCGGACCACGCCCCTCACGCTCGTCCCCCCGCAGCGCGTAGCCGAGGAGCGCGCGCTCGGCGAACCGCCGCCGAAAGTCGCGCTTCAACACCGGGTGCCGAAGCCCCGCGAGCTCGCTCGGGAGCAGGCGCTCGAGCTCCGCGCCCCCCTCGACCCCGTAGAGCTCCGTCGTCGCCCGCGGCACCCGCCGCCGCCGCGCCGCGAGCGCCTCGTCCTTCAGCGCCCCGACGAGCGCGAGCAGCCGCCGCACGCCCGGCATGTCCAGCAGATCCGCCTGCGCCGCCAGCTCATCGAGCTCGTGTCCGCCATCCCCGCCCGCGCCGCCCCGCCCTGCCCTACCACCCGCAGCCTCCGCCCGCGCCGCCGCCCTGGCCAACGCGTCCGCTGCGCGCGCGCTCGTCTCCGACGGCATCCCCCGCACCCCTCGCTCCGCCTCCGCCGCGAGCTCGCCGCGCCGCGCCTCGAGCTCCTCGGCCTCCTCGTCGAGCTCCTCTTCGACGAGCTCGGCCGCGCCCTCGTCCAACCGGCCCCGCATCGCCGCGAGCGCCGCCCGCCGACCCGCGACCTCCGAGAGCTTCTCTTCGACGTCCGCCAGCTCCCACGCGCCCCGGACCTCCTCGAGCGCGAGCAATTCACCGCGCTTGAGCGCCGCGATCACCCACCGCGCCACCTCGAGCGCGACCATCCCCGCCCGCGACGGCCGCAGCGCGCACGAAGCCCGCGCCTCCCCGAAGCTCTCCGCCCCCACGACCTCCGCGACGAGGTGCTGCCGCACACGCGCAGAAGGCGGCAGCTCCTTCGCCGTCGCGACCCGCGCGTTCAACTTCACGAGCGCCGTGAAGACGTCCTGCACCAGCGCCTCGAAGTCGGGGAGCAACCTCGCCCCCTCGCGCACGACGGCGCCGAGGCGCTCCGATCCCCCGAGGACCTCGGCGAAATCGGCCTCGTCGACCGCGTCCCGCGCGACGACCGGCGCCGCCCCGCTCAGAACCCCTCCGCCATGAGCTCCTCGAGCAGCGCCGCGAGCTCGTCACGCGACGCCCGCACCACCTCCGTCCGCCGCTTCTGCTGCGTCGCGAGCCGCAGCAACCGCTCGCTCTCCCCGACCAGCCGACTCAGCTTCGCGTGCGCCTCGATGACCGCCCTCGCCTCCTCCTCGGCCGACTCCCACGCCCGCCGCGCGAACGCCATCACCTCGCGCCCCCGCGACACCAGCGCCCGCGCCTCGTCGTCGTACCCCGCCAACACGGCCGTGAGCACCTCCTCCACGGTCGCCCGCTCCTCGGGGTCCGACCAGAGGCACGCGCCGAGCGCCGCGACGTCCTCGTCGTCGACCGCCCCGGCCCCACGCAGCAGCGCGTGCGCCCGCGCCACGTCGAGCGCCTGCCGATAGCGCCGGTCCGACACCGCCACGCCACGCTTGTCGAGCCCCGCGCGCACGCGATAGAGCGCATCGAGCACCTCCTCCGGCGCCTCGACCCGCGCCACCGCCGCGCGCAGCGTCGCCACGTCCTCGAGCCGCAGCGCGCCCTCCCCCTCCGTGCCGGCCTCGCGCTCCCCGCGCAGCATCGCGAGGAAGCCCTCCCGCGCCGCGATCGGCTCGACCCAGAACCTCACCGCGAACCGATCGTGGAGCGCGGCGAGCCCCGGCTCCTCGGGCACCTCGTTCGAGGCCCCGACCAGGCACACGAGCGGAACGCTCATCGGCGCCACGCCGTTGTGGAAGGTCCGCTCGTTGAGCACGCTCAAGAGCGAGTTCAACACCGCGGAGTTCGCCTTGAAGATCTCGTCCAGGAACGCCACGTGCGCCGTCGGCAGGTACCCCGCCACCAGCCGCTCGTACCGACCCTCCTCGAGCCCGCGCAGGTCCAGCGGGCCGAACACCTCCTCGGGCGTCGAGAACCGCGTCAAGAGCCGGGTGAAGAAGTTGCCACCGGCGAGCCCCTGGCACAGCCTGCGGGCGAGCAGGCTCTTCGCCGTCCCGGGCGGCCCCAGGAGGAGCACGTGCTGACCCGCGAGGAGCGCGCACAGCGCGCCGTCCACCACCTCGTCACGCTCGACGAGCCCCCCAGCCAGCCACGCCCGGAGCCGCCCGAGCCGCGCCCGCGCGCCCTCGAGCCCGCTCACGCCGTCCCCGCCGAGCTCCCCTGATGTCGCTTCAACGCTCATTCGCCACCGCCCTCGCTCCGCTGCTCGCGCTCTCGCTCGCGGCCGCAGCACCTCGGCCCCCGCGCGCGACCCAGGCGCTCCCGGCCGCGCTCGCCGGCGACGACGTCATGCGCGCCATGGCCGCCGAGCTCTCGCGCTCCGCGGCCGAGCTCCAGCTCCCTGGCTTCGACCGCGCCTACTTCATCGCCTACACCGTCAAGGAGGTCCAGAAGGCGGGCCTCACCGGCAAACGCGGCGCCCTCTACGCCGTCGACCCGGGCACCCGCACGCGCCGCGCCCTCGTCGACGTCCGCGTCGGCGACTACGCCTTCGACTCCTCCGACGACCCCGAGCTCGACTTCGTGGAGGACGGCGTCTACGAGCCCACGAGCGACGTCCCCCTCGACGGCGGCGCCGACGCCCTCCGCCACGCCCTCTGGCTCCAGACCGACCTCCGCTACAAGCAGGCCCTCGCGAGCCACCTCAAGCTCCAGGGCCAGCGCGTCTACGCCGCCGCCGCCGAGCCGCGTCGCCCGAGCTTCTCGAAAGCCGCCCCGGCCATCGCCGCCGACGCCCCAGCCCCCCTCACCCTCGACCGCCCGCGCTGGGAGCGGGTCGTCCGCGACGTCGGCGCCATCCTCGCCACCGACCCGGCCCTCTTCGACGCCGAGGTCCAGGTCGACTTCCGCGTCGAGACCCGCTGGCTCGCCAACACCGAGGGCGCCCGCCTCCGCACCGTCGCGCCCCTCTACGCGTTCCACGCGACCGCCGCGACGCGGGCGCCCGACGGGATGCTCCTCGAGAGCTCCATCGACCTCTACGCGCCCACCGAGGCTGGTCTCCCGGACGACGCCACCCTCCTCGAGCGCGCGCGCCGCCTCGTCGCCGACCTGGCCGCGCTCCGCGCCGCGCCGACGCTCGACCCCTACACGGGCCCCGCTCTCCTCGAGCCCGCCGCGACCGGCGTCTTCTTCCACGAGGTCCTCGGTCACCGCCTCGAGGGCCACCGCCAGGACGCCGACGAGTCCGGGCAGACGTTCGGGAAGCACCTCGGGCAGGCGATCCTCCCGCCCACGC
Organism: Deltaproteobacteria bacterium; assembly: GCA_020632715.1. Taxonomy (GTDB): domain Bacteria; phylum Myxococcota_A; class UBA9042; order PHBI01; family PHBI01; genus JACKFA01. Next base: position 318,607 of record JACKFA010000004.1, on the reverse strand, counting down.
TCTCCCTCGTCGACGACCCGACGACCGCGCGCCTCGCCCAGACCCCGCTCAACGGCACGTACGCCTTCGACGACGAAGGCGTCCCCGCGCAGCGCGTCGTCCTCATCGACCACGGCGTGCTCCGCACGTTCCTCTCCGCCCGCCGGCCGGCCGAGGGCCTCACCGCCTCGAACGGCCACGGCCGCGCCGCCGGCACGCTCCGGCCGGTGGCCCGCATGGGCAACCTCGTCGTCGTCGCGCACGACCCCGTCCCGGTCGCGACGCTCCGCGACCGCCTCCTCGCCGAGGTCCGCCGCCAGAAGAAGCCCTTCGGCCTCATCATCCGCGACATCGCGGGCGGCTCGACGAACACCTCCGCCTACGGGTATCAAGCGTTCAAGGGCGAGGCGCGCATGGTGTATCAAGTTGACGCGGAAACGGGTAAAGAGACCCTTGTGAGAGGGGTCGACGTCGTCGGCACACCGCTCGTCACCATCAGCAAGCTCCTCGCCGCTGGGGACGACATCGGCGTCTTCAACGGCTATTGTGGCGCGGAGTCAGGCATGATCCCCGTCAGCACCGTCGCGCCGTCCACCCTCTTCAGCGAGATCGAGCTCCAACGCTCGGGCCGCGCCCGCTCGCGCGCGCCCATCCTCGCACCGCCCCCCGCGGCCGCCCCGAGCGGCTCCCCCCCGCCCGGAGGCGCCCGTTGATCCTCGAAGTCCACGCCTCCTCCGAGGTCGGCTGCGTCCGCGAGCACAACGAGGACGACTGCCTCGTCGTCCCCGAGGAGCGCCTCTTCGTCGTCGCCGACGGCATGGGCGGCCACGCCTGCGGTGAGGTCGCGAGCCGCATCTCCATCGAGTCGCTCGAGGCCTTCTATCGGGACCCGACGCTCACCCACAAGCTCGAGGAGGCCTACCACAGCCTCCGCCGCGACGGCCGCGTCGACGACCTCTCGAGCTTCCACGAGTTCCGCCTCCGGAGCGCCATCGAGTACGGCAACCTCCAGATCTTCCAGGAGGCCTCGCAGGACCCGCAGCTCGAGGACATGGGCACCACCATCGTCGGCCTCGCCTTCGTCGGCGCGCGCGTCTACGTCGGCCACGTCGGCGACAGCCGCGCCTACCGCTACCGCCGCGGCCGCCTCTTCCAGCTCACCGAGGACCACTCCCTCGCGAACGAGTACATCCGCATGCGCGTCCTCCGCCCCGAGGACCTGCCCCAGTTCCCCTACAAGAACGTCATCGTGCGCGCCCTCGGCCTCCAGGAGGACGTGCTCGTCGACACGTACTACCGCACCACGCGCCCCGGCGACCGCTACCTCCTCTGCAGCGACGGCCTCACGGACCTCGTCGACGACAACGAGATCTACGAGGTCCTCGCCGCCTGGCCGGGCGCTCGCAACGCCGCCGAGGAGCTCGTCCGCCGCGCGCTCGAGTACGGCGGCATCGACAACGTCACCGTCATGCTCATCGACGTCCTCGACGTCGACCCCGAGGTCCACCGCGTGGATCGCTCCGGCCCCATGCGCGGCCACGAGCTCGTCGACGGCGCCGCCGATCCGATGGGCTCCTGACGGGCGCCCCCCGCCGAGCGCCCCGAATCGACTGGCCGCGCGCCCGAATCTGATCCACTCTCACCCGGCCCCTGCCGCCGCGGAGCAACGACCCCATGACACGACTCATCCTGGCCGCCGTCGCGGTGCTCCTGCTCGCGCCCTCGCTCACCGCCTGTAGCGACGCCTGCGAGGAGCTCGCCGACCTCGCCTGCCAGCGCGCCGGTGAGAACAGCGACGAGTGCAAGCGCATCCGCGAGACCGCCGCCCACCCCTCGGTCGACGACAAGCGCGCCTGCACGCTCGGGCTCAAGGTCTGGAACGACTTCGCGAGCAAGCAGTAGGGCCGTGACGGACGACCGCGTCGTCGCCGCTGGCGCCGTCCCGGCAGCGCCCCGCCGCTTCGGCAAGTACGAGCTCCTCGAGCGCATCGGCTCGGGCGGGATGGCGGAGATCTACCGCGCCATCGTCCCGGGTCCCGACGGCTTCGAGAAGCAGCTCGTCCTGAAGAAGATCCTCCCCGAGCACAGCCAGAACCGCGCGTTCATCAGCATGCTCATCGGCGAGGCCAAGGTCACCTCGCTCCTCCAGCACCCGAACGTCGTCCAGATCTTCGAGCTCGGCGAGGTCGCCGGCCAGTACTACATCGCGATGGAGTACGTCGAAGGCTCCGACCTCCTCAACGTCCTCGCCCGCTGCACCACCGACAAGCTGCGCGTGCCCACCGAGACCGCGCTCTACGTCGTCAGCGAGGTCTGCAAGGGCCTCGCCCACGCCCACGCCGCCTGCGACGGCCGCGGCCGCCCGCTCAACATCATCCACCGCGACGTCTCCCCCTCGAACATCCTCCTGTCGCTCGGTGGCGACGTGAAGATCATGGACTTCGGCGTCGCCTCCGCCGACCTCGGGCGCCCCGAGGCGGGCGCCGGCGCCGGGAGCGTCAAGGGCAAGATCGGCTACCTCTCGCCCGAGCAGGTCCTCGGCCAGCCCATCGACCGCCGCTCCGACGTCTTCGCGCTCGGCGTCATCCTCTTCGAGTGCCTCACGCTGAAGCGCCTCTTCGTGGGGAAGACCGACGCCCAGACCCTCATGAACATCCGCGAGACCAACATCGAGCGGAAGTTCAAGCGCCACAGCTACATCCCGCAGCCGATCCGCGACATCCTCCGCACCGCGCTCGCCCACGACCCGCGCGACCGCTACCAGACCGCGACCGACCTCCAGGAGGCCGTCCTCGACTACCTCTTCGAGAACCGCCTCCGCGTCTCGGCCCGCTCCCTCGCGACCTTCCTGCGCGCCGTCCTCCGCGCCCCCGACGCGCCCGCCGCCGCCGCGCCAGCGTCGACCCCGCCCCCGAAGCGCGCCCCCGCGCCGCCCGCGCCCACCGAGCCCTCCCCGACCCTGCCGCCGCCGGTCCCCGCGCTCCCGGCCGACGGCGAGCGCCCGCGCCTCTCGCGCGAGCTGCGCCGCGTCGACCTGACGAACGCCACCTTCCACTTCCGCCACGACGACGGCGGCGCCTTCGGCCCGGTCGAGTTCGCCCGCACGGCGCTCCTCCTGCGCGCCCGCTGCATCGGCCCCCGCGAGTGGGTCGCCATCAACGGCAGCGACTGGCTCCGCGCCTGCGAGGTCCCGGCCCTCGTGGCCCTCGCCCCCGAGGTGTTCGAGGACGAGGCCGAGCGCCCGCTGCTCGACGGCCCCCTGAGCCGCGTCGCGATCCCGAGCCTCTTCCACCACATCCGCACGGCCGGGCTCGACGGGAAGCTCAAGCTCACGCGCGGCACGGTGCAGAAGGAGATCTACTTCGACCGCGGCCAGCCTCTCCTCGTGCAGTCGAACCTGAAGGACGAGCTCCTCGGCGCCTACCTCATCGGGCGCGGCCTCGCGAGCCCCGAGGAGGTCGACGACGCCCTCGCCAAGAGCGCCGACCCGCGGCACCCGCTCGGCGACGCCCTCGTCGACGCCGGCGTCATGACCGCGGACGCGCTCACCGCGGCCCTCCACGAGCAGCACCGCGCCCGGATCCTCGACGTCTTCACCTGGGACAGCGGCTGGTACGAGCTCTTCGGCGGCATCATGCCCCCCGAGCACGCGAAGCTCACGCCGGCGCCCGTCTCCGACCTCATCGCCGAGGGGATCCGCACCCACTACGATCTGCCGCTGCTCAGGCACATCTTCGCCGATCACCTCGACCGCGCCATCGTCGCCACCCGCGACGCCATCGATCGCGCCGACGACATCGCCCTGACCGAGGTCGAGCGCGACCTCGGCCGCGCCATCGCCTCGTTCGGCACGCTCCGCGAGCTCGTCGTCGGCGCCGAGCTGAACGAGCCGCAGGAGCTCGCCGTCCTCCGCACCGCCTTCGCCCTGCACCAGACCGACCACCTCGCCTTCCGCGGGCGCGGCGTCGAGCCCGCCGCGTGACGACGCGCGCCCCGGCCCTCATCGCCCACCGCGGCGCCTCCGCGGACGCGCCCGAGAACACGCTCGCCGCGTTCCGGCGCGCCCTCGACGACGGCGCCGACGGCGTCGAGATGGACGTCCGCCTCACGCGCGACGGCGTCCCCGTCGTCTTCCACGACGACGACCTCGCCCGCCTCACCGGCGCCGCCGGCCCCATCGAGCAGCTCGACGCCGCGGCGGTCGCCGCCCTGCGCGTGCCGGCCGGGGGAGGGGAGGGCGTCCCGACCCTGGCCGACGTCCTCGGCGCGATCGCCCCGGCCCTCGCGGACCCCGCGCGCGCCTTCCTCGTGAACGTCGAGCTGAAGCCGGCCGGCAGCGCCGCGGCAGCCCTCGTGGCCGCCTGCCGCCCCCTGCTCGACCCGCTCGCCGAGCACCTCGTCGTCTCGAGCTTCGATCCGCGCGTGATCCTCGCGGCCGCCGCCGGCGCCGACTGGCCTCTCGCCTACCTCTACGAGACGCCGCTCGCCCTCGCCGCGCTCCCCCACTTCCCGGCCGGCCTCGCGCTCGACCTCCACCCGCGCCACGACCTCGTCACCGCCGAGCACCTCGCGGGCATCGCCGCCCCCGGGCGCCGTGTTCGCACCTGGACCATCGACGACCCCGTCGAGGCGCGCCGCGTCGCCGCCCTCGGCGTCGCCGCCGTCATCACGAACCGCCCCGCCCGCCTCCGCGCGGAGCTCGCGGGCGACCCGCCCCCCGAGGCCGCATGACCGAGAGCCGCTTCAAGCCGCGCTACATCACCTTCGGCGTCATCGCGCTGACCGTCATCGCCGCCGCCGTCTGGCTCACGATCAAGGCCACGAGCACGAGCGGCGGCGGGGCAGGGGGGGCGGCCCCCACGACGGACGCGGACGCGCCCCCGGCCGACCCGGGCCGCGAGGCCCTCGCGAAGCTCCCCGAGCGCCTCCGGGCGCGCCCGGACGTCGTCACCGGGCAGGTCCGCCTCGCCGCCGAGAAGGGGCCGGGCGATCCCGCCGGGATCGTGAACGCCATTCACGACGCGGTGAAGGCCGGTCGCTTCCGCCTGCGGGACGTCGAGAGCGACGCCCCCGGCGCGCCGCGCCCGGCGGACGAGCTCGCTGCTGCCCTCCTCGGCAAGGACGTGCCCGGCGAGGTCGGCACGCTCGAGCTCACCGCGCTCGCCGGCGCCCTCTTCGAGGCGCGCGATCTCGGGAAGCCGCAGTACGGGCGCGCGCCCGGGGCTCGCTTCGACGCGACCGCGCTCGTCGCGCGCCGCTACGTCGTGCGCGCCGACCAGGGCGCGTGGCTCGCGACGGACGGGGAGTCGGTCGACCAGTCCGCCGTCGTGCCGTTCGACGAGGTCGCGATGATGGCGAACGTCCTCGCGTGGCGCGCGCTCGGCGCGATGGTCGCGGGCGACGACGACCTCGCCTCGACGGCCGCGAACCAGGCGCGCCGCCTCGCCCCGGACGACCCCGCGATCGCGTTCGTCGTCGGGAAGACGCAGATCAACGCGGGGCTCGTGGAGATGGGCGTCGCCACGATGGAGCGGGTCGCGAAGGACCACGCGGACGCGCTCACCTGGCAGGTGCTCGGGCGCATGGAGCGGATCCAGGAGAAGCCCTTCCGCGCCGATCAGGACTTCCGCAAGGCCATCGCCGCCGATCCGGCCTACGTCCCGCCGCACCTGCAGCTCGCCGAGCTCGCCCTCGAGCGCCTCGACGTGACGCCGCAGGCCGAGCACGAGGGGATCCTCGCGCAGGCCGAGGCCGAGCTGGACGCCGCGAGGAAGATCGACCCGAAGGCGCCGGGGATCCGCGTCATCGGGGCGCACATCGCGGCCCTCCGAGAGGACACCGACAAGGCCATCGCGCTCTTGAAGGAGGAGACGGAGCTCAACCCGACCTCCGAGGACGGCTGGCTCATCCTCGCGCAGGTCTACGCCGTCAACGAGCGCGACACGGACGCCATCGCCGCCCTGCGCGGCGCCGTCGCGGCGGGCGTCGAGTCGGCCGACATCGAGAAGGCGCTCGGCCTCCTCCTCGCGAGCAGCGGCGCCTTCGACGAGGCGTACCCGCACGTGAAGAAGGCGCTCGCCCTGAACCCGCGCGACAACGAGATCCGCCCGCAGCTCGCGCAGCTCGAGCGCGCGCGCAGCCACGCCGACGAGGCCCTCCGGCTCATGGAGGAGCAGGTCGAGCAGTTCCCGGACGACGCGCTGGGCTCGCTCCTCCTCGCGCAGCTCGAGCTCGACGCGAAGAACTACGACATCGCGCTGAAGCGCCTCGACAAGCTCGTGAAGGAGCAGCCCGACAACAAGGACGCCGTCATGCTGCGCTACCTCGGCATGCTCATGGCCGGGCGCGCCGACCAGGGCTCGCTCGACGCCGCGGTCGCCGCCGTCGGCTCGCGGCGGCAGGTCGCGGAGATCCTCCTCGAGCAGGGTCGCGTCGTCGACGCCGAGGCGCTGCTGAAGGACGCCCTCGAGAGCGAGCCGGAGGACGCCCTCGTGCCCGTCTACCTCGTCGGGATCTATGTCGGCACGGGGCGCGACGCCGAGGCGCAGGCGCTCCGCGAGGCGACGCTCGCCCCGCTCTCCGCCGACGACAAGGCCGACGTCGAGGCCCTCTTCAACACCGCGACCGAGCAGGCCATGGCGCAGCGCCGCGCCCACGAGCAGCCCCCGGGCGACCCCGCGCCCCCGAGCCCGGACGCCGACGCCGGGACCGCAGCCCCCGCCGCGCCCGACGCCGCCCCGTGAGCCTCGCCGCCGCCGTCGCCACGATCGAGGAAGCCGCCGCCGCGCTCGGCGTCGCGCTCGCCCCCGACGACGCAGCGTGGATCGCGCGCTTCGGCGAGCTCGTCCTCCACTGGAACCGCCGCGTGCGCCTCGTCGGCCCGTCCGACCTCGCGACGCTCGCGCGCGACCACCTCGTCGACGCGCTCGGCTTCGTCCGCGCCATCCGCGCCGCCCACGCGCCCGCCTGGTGGGACGTCGGCGCCGGCGCCGGCCTCCCGGGGCTCGTCCTCGCCCGCCTGCTGCCCGAGGTCCGCTTCGATCTCGTCGAGCCCACGGGCAAGAAGGCCGCGTTCATCACCCACGCCGCGACGACCCTCGGCCTCACGAACGCGCGCGCGCACGCCCTCCGCGACGACCAGCTCCCCCCGGGCGGCGCCCGCGCCGCGCTCTCCCGCGCGACCTTCGCGCCCGAGGTGTGGGCTGCCCGCGGCCAGGCGCTCGTCGGGCCCGCGGGCGTCGTGCTGGTCGCGCTCGGCGCGGTCGCGGCCCCGGAGGTCGAGGCGCGCGCGGCCTTCGTCGACCGCTACACGCTCCCCGGGAGCGGCGCCGCCCGCACGAACCTCCTGCTCCTCGGCCCCGAGCACCCGGGCCTCGCGCCGTAGCGGAGGGCGCGTTCAGGGGTCACGGCGCGCGCGTGAGGCGCTCGAGCGCCACGGAGCGGACGCCCGCGAGGGCGGCGATGGCGTCGAGCACGTCGCTGCCGTCGGCGCCGTGGGGTACCTTGACGTCGAGCGAGGCCGTGACGGCCCCGGGATCGGCGTGGTGGTCGACCTCCCAGGCGCGGATCGTCGACCCGTGGCCGAGCGCCTCGATCGCGGCGGAGACGTCGCCAGGACGCAGCCCGGCGGAGCGCACGTGCACGACGAGGTGCACGGCGTCGTTGTCCTTGTCCTGGAGGCGCCGCATGATCGTCATCACGGCGAGCCCGACCGCCGTGACCGTCCCGGCCTCCCAGAACATGCCGGCGCCCGCGCAGAGGCCGATCGCCGACACGAGCCAGAGCCCGGCCGCCGTGGTCAGACCGAGCACCGTCGGGCCCGACCGCAGGATCGCGCCGCCCGCGAGGAAGCCGACACCCGTCACGACCGAGGCGGCGATGCGCGACGCGTCGACCTCCACGTGCCAGTCGGCGCCATAGCCCTGCGCGAAGGCGAACTGCGCCGAGACCACCATGAAGGTCGCGGACGCGAGGCCGACGAGGCAGTGTGTCCGGAGGCCCACCGTGCGCCGGTGGCGGTCGCGCTCGTAGCCGATCGTCGCGCCGAAGGCCGCGCCGAGCGCGATCCGGGTCAACATCATCGCGTGGGTCATTGTCACCTCCTGACCGGTCGCCCAGACAGGCCAGCATGGGCTCCGCGGCTGATTGTGTCAATTGTGTGACAAGGTTTTGTCGTTTACGTGTCGCTCTCGTGGCGAAGGTGTCACGCGACACGGGCGCGACCTCATAGCGGCGCGCGCGATCGCTCCTCCCGACTCGCGCTGCCACGCCTCGGTGGCTCCGAAGGGGGCCCGAGCCGGTCAAGGTCTTGGCGCCGACGGGCGTCTCGGGGTAGACGGGCCGGGTGACGCGCCGCCGAACCCAGCGCTCGATGACCCCACCGGCCCTCCGCGGCGGCGCCGCCGGCGCCCTCGCGCGCGCCCTCTCCGCGCTCCTCGCGACCCTCGCGCTCGCGGGCCTCGGCGGCGCCGGCGCCCGCGCCGACGCCGTCCTCTACGACCTCGCGCCCTTCGAGGAGAGCGACCCCGCCATCGCCGCGGCCGCGGCGTGCCTCGCGGCGCCGGCGATCTCCGCCGAGGACGCCCGCGCCCGCGTCGCGGACCTCGAGGCGTGGCAAGCGCAGCACGGCGGCGCCGATCCGGTCAGCGCCCGCACCGCCGCGTGGCTGCGCGCGCGGCTGCTCTCGCGCCTCGGCGACGCCGCCGCCGCCACCGCCGCCCTCGGCGAGCTCGTCGCGAGCGCCGGCGCCTTCGCGGACGACGCGCGCCTCGACCTCGCCGCCCTCGCCGACAAGGCCGGCGACCCGCTGCGCGCCGCGAGCCTCCGCCTCCAGCGCCACCCGGGGAGCCCCCGCTTCCAGGCCGAGGCGGAGCGCGCCCTCGCCGCACTCGACAAGGCCGGCCGCCGCGCGAAGAAGGGCGCCAAGGACCTCGTCGGCCCCGAGCTCGAGCGGCTCCTCGCGCGGACCCTGCCGCGCAGCACCGGCGTCGACTTCACCGTCGCCCTCGCCGACCTCTGGAAGAAGCAGAAGCGCGCCAGCGACGCGCGCTCCCTCCTCCGCGACGCGTGGTGGAACGCGCGCTCGAGCGCCGACCGCGCCACGCTCGAGAAGGCGCTGAAGCACCACCGCGCCACGGTCTCCCGCGACGAGGAGCTCGCGCGCGACGTCCTCACCGCCTCCCGCGCCGAGGTGGACGACGAGCGGAGGGCCCTCAAGAAGTGGCGCCCACGCGGCCGCCTCGGGCGCTACGTCAAGCAGTGGGCCGACCTCGTCCTCGCCCGCTACGAGGACGACAAGGCCCTCCCGACGCTCCTCTCCAAGATGGAGAAGCTCCGCCGCCGCTTCGCGAAGACGAGCTTCGCGCCCTACTGGCACATGGGGATGGCCGAGCTCCTGCGCCGCCTCGACAAGGACGACGACGCCGTCGAGCACTACCTCGTCGTCGCCCACCAATACCCCGACGGCGCCGCCGCCGCGCCCGCCCTCGACCGCGCGAGCCGCCTCCTCCGCTACCTCGGCAAGAAGACCGACGCGCAGCGCGTCGACCGCGAGCTCGTCGCGCGCGACCGCCACGGCGCGCAGCACCGCGAGGCCCTGTGGCGCCTCGGCTTCGACGCCGTCCTCGCCGGCGACGCCGGCCTCGCCGAGGAGCGCCTCGGGGAGCTCGCCGCCCGCTACGGCGGTGAGCCCGACCGCCACGCCATCACGTGGGGCGAGCGCGCCGACTACTGGCGCGCCCGCGCCGCCGAGGCGGCCGGCGACGCCGCCCGCGCCCGCGCCCTCTACGAGCGCGTCCGCTTCCGCTACCCGGCCGGCTGGTACGCGCTCCTCGCCCGCGCCCGCGGCGCCGGCAGCGCCGACCCACCGCCGTCCGACCTCGCGGTGGTGCGGGCGCCCGAGCTCGACACGGCCGTCGCCCTCTACCGCCTCGGCGACGAGGACGACGCCCTCGCCGCGCTCGACGCCCTCATGCGCGCGGACGCGCTCCCGGGGAGCGGCCGCGCCCTGTTCGCCCACATCCTCGCCCAGCGGGGCGACGAGGATCGCGCCGCGAGCGTGCTCCGCCACGACCTCGTGCCCGCGGTGCCGCCCGCGCACGCGCTCGGCGGGCTCCTGAAGCGGGCGTTCCCGATCGACTTCGTGGAGCCGCTCAAGCAGGCCGCCGAGGAGCAGGGGATCGCGCCCGCCCTGCTCGCGGCCATCGCGAGCGTCGAGACGCGCTTCCACGCGCGCGGCAAGAGCTCGGTCGGCGCCATCGGGCTCTGCCAGCTCATGCCGGCGACGGGGACGGCGCTCGGGCGCGACCTCTACGGCGCCGACTTCGCCGCGAGCCGCCTCTGGGAGCCGGAGACGAACCTGCGTGTGGCGGCCTACCTCATCGCGCGCCTCCGCGACCGCTGGGGCGGCCAGCCGGCGCTCATCGCGGCGGCGTTCAACGCGGGCAACGGCAACGTCGCGCGCTGGCTCACCGACCGCGGCGACCTCGACACCGACGCGTTCGTCGAGCTCATCCCCTTCCGGCAGGCCCAGCGCTACGTCGCGCGCGTGCTCACGGCGGCGGAGATCTACCGCGTCCTCTACGATCTGCCTGGCGACCCGCTCGTCGTGCCGCGCGCCATCCGGCCCCCGAAGGCGCCGAAGCCGACCGCGCCCGACGACCCGGCCGCCGACCCCGAGGTGCACCCATGACGTGCCGCGTGCTGGTGTTCGACGACGAGCTCGTCGTGCACACCGACTTCCTCGCCCACCTCGACGCCGACTTCGTCTACCGCGCCAACGCGGACGACGCCGTCGCGGACGTCGAGGCGGTGCGACCCGACATCGTGCTCATGGACTTCAGCATGAACGCGAAGCGCTCGGGGGCTGACGCGGTGCAGATCCTCCGCGAACACTACGGCTACGATCGGCTCCCCATCGTCGCGATCAGCTCCGACACGCGCTTGAACCGCAAGATGTGCATGGTCGGCGCCACGGTCGGGATCGCGAAGATGGCGCTGCCCGTGGCCTTCGACCAGATCGTCGTCGGCGTGTGTCGCCGCGGCGACGCCACGGGGTGAGTCATGGCGGGTGAGATCCGGGTCCGGAGCGAGATCGCGACGCTCGAGGCCATCGTCACGAGCTCTCCAGGGCCCGAGTTCGACCTGATGGTGCCGGAGAACCTCGAGTCCTACCGGCAACGGAAGGACGGCGCGCTCGAGAAGAACCCGGACTACCTGCTCTTCGACGACCTGGTGCTGCTCTCGGCCATGCAGGCCGAGCACGCGAGCCTCGTCGACGCGATCCGCGCCGTGACGGGCTTCAAGAACCACCACACGTGGCGCGACCTGCTCGTGCAGACGCTCGGCGACCCGGCCGTCCGGGCGGACGTCATCAAGCGGGCGCTCGCCCTCGAGGACGCGCTCTACCACCCGGACGACCGCGAGCTCGACGTCGCGCGCGGCCTCCTCGAGGGGCTCGACGCGCCGCGCCTCGCGGACGCGCTCATCACGGGGCGCGATCCGCACGACAACCTCCCGATCTTCTCGTGGCCGACGCCCAACGCGCTCTTCGCGCGCGACCTCTGGGCGGTGGTCGGCGACGCCGCGGTCATGACGTACGCGGCGGAGCCGCGCGCGGGCGCGAGATGCTGCTGTCGCGCGTGATCCTGAAGAACCACCGCCTCTTCGCGAAGACGCCGAAGCTCGACATCGGCGACGACGGGCACCCGCTGCCCGGGCTCACCGTCGAGGGCGGCGACATCCAGGTGCTCGACGAGCGCGTGGTCCTCATCGGGGTCGGCATCCGGACGACCCTCGAGGCGGTGAAGAAGCTCGCGCCGATGCTCTTCGAGCGCGGCTTCGAGGTGGTGCTCGGCTACGAGATGCCGCGCCGCCGCGCGCGCGATGCACATCGACACGCTCTTCACGCGCATCGACGCCGAGCGCTGCCTCATCTACCCGCCGCTCGTGACGGACCCGGGCCGCCTCGGCGCGCAGGTTCACCGCTTCACGCCGGGCGGCGGGCACGAGCGCCTCGGGCCGTCGCTGCTGTCGGCGCTCGCGACGCACGGGATCCGGCTCGAGCCGGTCTTCTGCGGCGGGAACGACCCGATCCACCAGGCGCGCGAGCAGTGGTCGGACGGCGCCAACGCGTTCGCGCTCGCGCCCGGCATCATCATCACGTACGGCAGGAACCGCCGCACGCTGCGCCAGCTGAACCGCGTCGGCTACGAGGTGCTCTCCCCCGAGCGCTTCGTCGACAACGCCATCTTCTACATCCACCACGACCACCACATCGCGGTCGCCCTGCACGGCCACGAGCTCGTCCGCGGCCGCGGCGGACCGCGCTGCCTCACGCTGCCGCTGCGCCGCAAGGCGACCTGACCTCAGGCGTGACATCGATGCAGCAATGGCTCTATGCATAGCTGCATGCGGACCACCCTCGACATCGACGACACCCTCCTGAGCCTGGCCCGTGAGCGTGCTCGCGCTCGCAAGATGACGCTGACCGCGTTCGTCGAGGCCGCGCTGGCCGCCGCGACGGCCCCGGTTGACGAGTCGCCCGCGCCGTTTCGGCTGAATCTCCCGATCGAGCGAGGGACATACATCGGCGGCGTGGACCTCGCCGATCGCGACGCGCTCTACGACCGGATGGAGGGCCGGCGCTGATCGCGGTCGACACCAACGTGCTGGTCTACGCCCGGCGCGCGGAGAGCCCACTGCACGTCTCGGCGGTCGCCGTCCTGCGCGATCTCGCCGAGGGTCTCAGCCCCTGGGGGATCCCGATATTCTGCGTCACCGAGTTCTTCCGGGTGGTGACCCATCCCCGACTCTTCGAGCCGCCGAGCTCACCGGACGGGGCGATCGCGTTCATCGCCGCTCTGCTCGCGAGCCCAACGGCCAGGCTCCTGCTCCCGGGACCACGCTACTGGCACGTCTTCCAGGAGCTCGTCGCCGATGGGTCGATCACGGGGAACCTCGCCTTCGATGCGCAGATCGCCGCCGTCTGTGTCGAGAATGGCGCGGGCGAGCTCATCACGGAAGACCGTGATTTCAACCGATTCAGCGGGCTCCGGACGCGCCGCCTCGCGTGACGCCCCTCAGTCGAGCGTGTCCTCGGGGGCGTGGTCGACGTCGATGCGGAAGGTCCCGGTCGGGCGGCGCCCCACCCAGCGGCGGAGGTGCCCGAGGACGAGCTCGGCGACCGCCTCGTCGTCCGGGAGGGGCACGGTCACGCTCTGCACGCGGTCCATCGGCGCCACGAGCGCGCGCGGCAGGAGCTCCACGCGCTTCAGCACGTCGTCGCTGACCTCGAGGCGGCGGAACTCGCGCAGGTCCCACACGCGCGGCGTCCCGAGCGCGCGCATGTTGATGCGCGCCCCGTCGAGCCCGACCTCGGTCGGGAAGAAGAAGGGCGCCGCGGCCGCCGTGAGCCCGACGAACACGATGACCGCCCAGTAGAGGCTCGAGAACACCGTCGCCGCGCCGATCGTCGCCGCCACGATCACCGCCGCGACCAGGATGAGGCGCGTGGGGTGCCGCCGCGCCGGCCAGACGCGGTAGCGGATCACCCCGCCCGTCGTCTTCGCGGCGACGTCCCCCTGGAGCTGTGATTCGGCGGCGTCATGCACGACCGGAGACGCTAGCGCCGCCTCCCCGAACCGGCAAGTTCGTAGAACGGTCCCGCGCGCCCGCCTCCGCCGCGGGCCTCCGCGGCCGCCGCGCGCCGCGACCGCCTTGACACGGACCACGCGATCCGCCGACATAGTGGTTCGCCTCGCGCCCGGACGCGCCCCCTCGCCGCGCCGCAGAGCCGCTCAGCAGGAGCCCCTCGCCCCCCATGCCGCCCCTCACCCGAGCCCTGCTCGCGTCCGTCGCGCTCGCGAGCGCCGCGGCTGCGGCGTGTGGCGGCGAGGTCCCGGGCGGCGGCCCACCCGACGGGCTCGTCGTGCTGTCCGAGGAGCGCCTCGCCGCGCTGAAGGGCGAGCAGATCCCCACCGTCACGGCGCCACCGGGCGAGGACGCCGGCGGGAGCGGCGTCGTCACCCCGCCGGAGCCCCCGGACGACCCCGAAGTCCTTCGTCAGCGAGGCCCTCGCCGAGCGGTTCCTCACCGAGTGCCGCGCGCGCCCGCCGGCCCCGCCCCAGGCGGCGGCCGACCGCCCCGCCGGCGCGGTCGACGGGCTCATCTATCGCGGCACCGTCCCGCCGAAGGACCTCCCGGCGATGCCCGCGGACAACATGTTCCGCTGCGCGCAGAACAACCCCGAGTTCCTCGACCCGAACAAGGTCGCCGAGACCGCCGGCTCCTTCTTCGTCGGGCAGATGTTCGAGACGCTCCTCGTCCCCGCGCCCGGCAACACCCCGGTCCGCCCCGGCCAGGCCGAGCGCTGGGAGGTCTCCGCCGACGGCCTGACGTACACCTTCCACCTGCGCCCCGGGCTCGTCTGGAGCGACGGCGTCCCCATCACGGCGCGCACCTTCCGCGACTCCTGGCTCCGCGGGCTCGACCCCAAGACCGCGAGCCGCAACGCCGAGCAGCTCTGGTACATCAAGGGCGCGAAGGCGTTCAACACCGGCACCGAGACGAACCCCGGCACGGTCGCCATCCGCGCGGTCGACGACCTCACGCTCGAGGTCGAGCTCACCTCGCCCGCCGCGTTCTTCCCGGAGCTCGCCACCTACACCGCCTACGCGCCGGTGCCGCTGCACGTCATCGAGGCGCACGGCGCGCACTGGACGCGCCCCGAGAACATCGTCGTGAACGGCCCCTTCATCCTGACCGAGTTCGCCCCGCGCGACCGCGCCACGATGAAGAAGAACCCGCGCTATTGGGACGCCGCCAACGTCGACCTCGACGGCGTCATCATCTTCTCGAGCGACAGCGAGTCGCGGAACGAGCTCCTCTACGAGACGGGGCAGATCCACTGGGCCTACCCCCTCGGCCCCGACCACGTCGCCACCTGGCTCAAGAGCGGCCGCAGCGACCTCCACGTCGTCGACAACCTCTGCACCTACTACTACGTGATGAACACGACGCGGCCGCCCTTCGACGACAAGCGCGTCCGCCACGCCTTCAACCAGGCCATCGACAAGCGCCGCCTCACGACCTCCGTCCTGTCATCGTTCCAGCAGCCCGCGCCGAACCTCCTCGCGGACAGCTACCGGGGCCGCATCGGCTACGTCCCGGTCGCGGGCGACGACTTCGACGCCGTCGCCGCGCGCGCCGCCCTCGCCGACGCCGGCTACCCGCGCGGGGCCGGCTTCCCGAAGGTCGAGCTCCTGTTCAACACGTTCGAGTTGCACCGGCAGATCGCCGACTTCGCGACGCGCAGCATCGCCGAGAACCTCGGCGTCGAGCTCACGTCGTCGAACATGGAGTGGAAGTCGCTCCTGAAGCTCGTGCAGTCGGGCGACTTCAGCATCGCGCGCACCTCGTGGTGCGGCGACTACACCGATCCCTACACGTTCCTCGGGGTGTTCGCCGCGCAGAGCAAGAACAACTACCCGCGCTACGCGAACCCGGTCTACGACGGGCTCCTCGACAGGATCCGCAAGGAGACCGACAACGCCGAGCGCAACGCCCTCATCTGCGCCGCCGAGAAGGTCCTGAACCGCGACCTCCCCATCATCCCGCTCTACTTCTACACGCGCGCCTACCTGCTCCGCCCCGAGGTCAGCGGCTTCCTCCCGCAGATCCTCGACGACCACTACCTGAAGTGGGTGTCGCTCCGCGGCCGGGGAGGGGAGTAGCCCATGCTGCGCTTCATCCTCGGGCGCCTCGTCGGGGCCGTGTTCGTGCTGTGGATCATCATCACGATCACGTTCTTCCTCATGCGCTTCGCGCCGGGCGGCCCCTTCGACCAGGAGCGCGAGCTCCCGCCGAACGTGAAGGCGAACCGCTGGCTCCTCTACAACATGGGCGTCGAGGTCGCGACGCCCGAGCCGGCCGTCGTCACCGACGTCGCGAAGCTCGAGACGGGCGAGGAGTACCCCGAGGGGACCTACCTCGCGACCGCCACGGCGGCCGGTGATCTGAAGCTCGGGCTCATGACCCTGCGCGACGTCCCGCCGCGGACGTACCGCTTCACGCTCCCGAACGACGGCACCCTCGAGGCGCTGCCGGTGACGGCAGACACGGAGCTCCCGGCGTTCGGGCGCATCGCGGTCGTCCCGAAGACGAGCTGGCAGCAGTATCTCGACTCGGTCGGCGATTACATGCAGCTCGACTTCGGCGTGACCTTCACCTCCGAGGGCGAGCGCACGGTCAAGGAGGAGCTCGGCCGCGCCTTCCCGATCTCGATGCAGCTCGGGCTCATCTCGCTCGCGCTCGCGATCCTCATCGGCGTGACCATCGGGCTCGTCGCCGGGCTGAAGCAGAACACGTGGATCGACTACACGGCGATGTCGGGCGCGATGGTCGGGATCTCGGTCCCGAGCATGGTGCTCGGCCCCATCCTCATCGCGATCTTCGTGCTCGGGCTCGGCTGGCTCCCTTACGGCGGCTGGGACCCGAGCCCCGGCAGCGAGTGGGCGGCGTGGCAGATCCGCCTCCTCCCGATCATCACGCTCGCGCTCACGTACGCCGCGCCCTTCGCGCGCATCACGCGCGGCGGCATGCTCGAGGTCATCCGCAGCGACTACATCCGCACGGCGCGCGCCAAGGGCCTCGGCGAGGGCCGCGTCGTCACGCGCCACGCGCTGAAGGGCGCGCTCCTGCCGACGGTGTCGTACCTCGGCCCCGCGACCGCCCGCATCCTGACGGGCTCGGTGGTCGTCGAGCGCGTCTTCGGCATCGCCGGGCTCAGCGAGTTCTTCGTGACGCCCGCGCTCAACCGCGACTACCCGATGGTCCTCGGGGTCGTGGTCGTCTACTCGGGCCTCCTCATCCTCCTGAACCTCGCCGTCGACATCGCCTACACGTTCCTCGACCCCCGGGTGAAGCTCCGCTGATGGTCGCGAACCCCCCGAAGGGCGACCTCCGCGCCGCCCCGCCGCCGCCCGCGGCGCCCCCCGAGAAGGGCCGGAGCCTCTGGCAGGACGCGTGGCGTCGCCTCCGGAGGAACCGCCTGGCGCTCGTGAGCGCGGCGTTCATCGTCCTCGTGATGGTCGCGGGCTACTCGGCGCCGCTCCTCTCGGCGCACCTGACGCACTTCTCGCCGGACGAGCAGCACCTCGGGAACCAGCCGCCGGGCACGATGAGCGCGTCGATCGAGTTCCCGACCTACGACGGCGACAAGGCCGCCTTCGACGTGGTCGACCTCGACCACGACGGCTTCCTCACCTGCCACTTCGTGCGCCAGACCACCCTCCCGCACGCCTTCACGGCCGGCTTCGAGGCGCTCGACCGCCTCGCGCCGACGCTCGGCAAGGAGGCGCGCGCGGGCTTCGCCAAGCTCGACGAGGACTTCGGCTTCAGCAGCGTCGTGGCCGTCGCGACGGGGCACCTGTCGTGCCCGGAGCTCGATCTCGCCGACGAGATCGCGACCCAGCACTACGACAACCTCATCAACACCTACGACGTCGCGCGCGCCGACGCCGAGCCGACCGCACAGCTGCAGAAGGACGGCTACCTCAACTGGCACGAGTTCCCGCACAGCGACCGGGACCTGCCGAAGCAGTTCCGCGGCCTCGGGCTCGCCGGCCCCGACGCGTTCCGCGCGCTCGACGTCGACGGCGACCACGTCGTCTCCTCCTGGGAGATCACGGTGCGGACGCGCTACCTGCGCTACAGCAAGAAGCCGCCCGGGGAGCAGCGCACGGTCGAGCCCTTCGTGCGCGCCTACGACGTGAACCACGACCTCCGGATCTCGCGCGACGAGTTCCCCGGTGCCCCCGAGCTCCGCACGCACGTGTTCGGCACCGATCCCGCCGGTCGCGACGTCCTGACGCGCCTCCTCTACGGCGCGCGCATGTCCATCACGATCGGGCTCCTCGCGACGCTCGTCTCGCTCTTCATCGGCGTCATCTACGGCGCCACGAGCGGCTACGTCGGCGGGCGCACGGACAACGTCATGATGCGCATCGTCGACGTGCTCTACGGGCTCCCGTTCATGTTCCTCGTGATCCTGCTCATGGTCATGTTCGGGAAGAACATCGTCGTGCTCTTCCTCGCGCTCGGGGCCGTGCAGTGGCTCAACATGGCGCGCGTCGTGCGCGGGCAGGTGATGAGCCTGAAGACGCGCGAGTTCGTCGAGGCCGCGCGCGCGCTCGGCGCCTCGACGCGCACGATCATCTTCAAGCACCTCATCCGGAACGCCGTCGGCCCGGTCGTCGTGTACGCGACGCTGCTCGTGCCGGCGGTCATCCTCGAGGAGACGTTCCTCTCGTTCCTCGGGCTCCTGCCGGCCGAGGTGACGTGGGGGAAGATGCTCGCGGAGGCGCTCGAGGTCTTCAAGCTCCACGCCTGGCTCATCGTGTACCCGGGCATCGCGCTCGCGCTGACCCTCTTCGCCATGAACTTCCTCGGCGATGGCGTGCGCGACGCCATCGACCCGAAGCAGGGCTGACGGATGACCGACGCGACGGACACAGCCCAGCGCGGGCCCGCCGCCGGGTCGCCCCCCGGAGACGCGCCGCTGCTCACGCTCGAGGCGCTGCGGGTCGACTTCAAGACCGACGACGGCTGGGTCACCGCGGTCGACGGGCTCGACTACACGCTGAAGCGGAGCGGCACGCTCGGGATCGTGGGGGAGTCGGGCTCCGGGAAGTCGGTGACGAACCTCGCGGTGATGCGGCTCCTGCCGCCGCGGGTGTCGCGCATCGGCGGGCGCGTCATCTTCGAGGGGCGCGACCTCCTCGGGCGCCCCGAGTCGGCGATGCGCGAGCTTCGGGGCGGGAAGATCGCGATGATCTTCCAGGACCCGATGACGAGCCTGAACCCGTTCCTGCGCATCGACGTGCAGCTCGTCGAGGTGCTGCGGACGCACGCGAAGATGTCGAAGTCGGAGGCGGAGGGGAGGGCGCTCGCGATGCTCGAGCGCGTCGGGATCCCGGGGGCGGCGAGCCGCTTCCGGAGCTACCCGCACGAGTTCTCGGGCGGCATGCGGCAGCGCGTGATGATCGCGATGATGCTCTTGAACCACCCGGCGCTCCTCATCGCGGACGAGCCCACGACCGCGCTCGACGTGACGATCCAGGCGCAGATCCTCGAGCTCCTCGCGGATCTGCAGCGCGAGTTCCACATGGCGATCACGCTCATCACGCACGACCTCGGCGTCGTGGCCGGGATGGCGGACGACATCCTCGTCATGTACTCGGGGAAGATGATGGAGCACGCGAGCGCCGAGGAGCTCTTCGCGTCGCCGGCGCACCCCTACACGATCGGGCTCCTGCGCTCGATCCCGCGGCCCGACCGCGCGCGGAAGGGGCGCCTCTACTCGATCCCCGGGCGCCCGCCCGACCTCGACAAGCGGCCGCCCGGGTGCCCGTTCGCGCCGCGCTGCAGCTACGTGCGCGACGTGTGCCGCGCGGTCTTCCCCGACGAGGTCGCGCTCTCGCCGACGCACCGCGTGGCGTGCCACGCGCACGAGCAGGTGCGGGCCGACGTCCTCGCGGGCAAGCACGGCGATCTCATCGGAGGGGACGCGTGAGCGACGCCACGACCACGGGAGGGGCGGCCGCGGCCGGGCAGGGCGGGAAGCCCGCGCAGCCGCTCGTGTCGCTCCGCGACCTGAAGGTGCACTTCCCGGTCCACGGCGGGGTCGTCCTGCGGCGCGAGAAGGGCGTCGTGCGCGCGGTGGACGGGGTCTCGCTCGACGTGTTCCCGGGGAGACGGTCGGGCTCGTGGGCGAGTCCGGGTGCGGGAAGTCGACGACGGGGCGCGGGATCCTCCAGCTCTACGAGCACGGCGTCGCGCGCATGTCGGGGGAGGTGCGCTACGGCGGCGTCGATCTGGTCGCGCTCGGGAAGCGCCGCGACGCCTGGAAGGCGCTCAGGCCCTACCGGCGCGACCTGCAGATCATCTTCCAGGACCCGTACGCGTCGCTCAACCCGCGCATGAACGTGGGGACCATCGTCGGCGAGCCGCTCAAGATCCACCGGCTCGCGAAGGGGGCGGCGGCGACGGCGCGCGTGAGCGAGCTGCTCGAGACGGTCGGGCTCTCACCGGCGATGGCGAAGCGTTACCCGCACGAGTTCTCGGGCGGGCAGCGCCAGCGCATCGGGATCGCGCGGGCGCTCGCCGTGGACCCGAAGTTCATCGTCTGCGACGAGCCCATCAGCGCCCTCGACGTGTCGATCCAGGCGCAGGTCATGAACCTGATGATGGATCTGCAGCAGAAGCTCGGGCTCACCTACCTCTTCATCGCGCACGACCTCGGCGCCGTGAAGCACATCTCCGACCGCATCGCGGTGATGTACCTCGGGCGCATCGTGGAGCTCGCGGCGGCCGACGAGGTCTACCACCGCCCGCTCCACCCCTACACGAAGGCGCTCATCAGCGCCGTGCCCGTGCCGGACCCGACCGCGCAGCGCGAGCGGATCCTGCTCGAGGGGGACCTGCCGAGCCCGCTGAAGGTGCCGTCGGGGTGCCGGTTTCACACGCGCTGCCCGCTCGCCGAGGCGAGCTGCCGGGAGAACGACCCGGTGCTCGAGGAGGTCGCGCCGGGGCACCAGATCGCGTGCCCCGTCGTGGCCCGCGGGCTGAGGACGAGCGCGGCTGATCCGCCCGCGCCGCCGCCGACCGCCGCGCCCCCCGCCGAGTGACCCGCCGGGTCACGTAACCCCGGGTCGTACCCGGCTACGTCCCGAGACAAGCGCGCCGGCCCGCGTGGCTCGCGGGCGGGCGCGGATTACAAGATGGTTACAACTGGCTTACGTTTTCCGTGGCCAGCCGCTCCGTAATCGGCGCGCGAAGCCCTACCTTCGCTCTCGTCTTCTCGACTCACCTCGAAAAACTTCATAAAGACGAGCGCGACCACCTCAGGGCGCGGGGGCCAGTGGGACGGACCGTAGCGGGCGGGCCGACTCCTCGGCGGCCCCGCCGCGGCGTTGTGGCGGGCGGGCCGACGGGCATCGGGTCATCACTCCCCCCAACCGAGGTGACCCGCGCGCGGCGGCCTCCCGTCGTCCGCGGCGAAGCGGGAGGCGGTGCGCGTGGTGTCCCCCACGCCACGCGCGCCGTCGCCGCGCCGAAACCCGGAAGTCACGGGTTACGGCGTGGTGGGTGGCTCGAGTGCGCCCGGGACCGCCCGAGCGATGTAGGCCGCGGCGCGCTCAGGGGGCCTTGGCGGCCTGCTCGCTCTTCCAGCCGTCGTAGGCGGCGAGGAGCCAGTCGGCGATGAGCCCGCCGACGACCTTGTGACCCTTGCCGTTCAGGTGGGAGAGGTCGCCGCCGATGAGCTTCTTCTTGCGGAAGGCGGCGATGGCGCCGTCGCCGCCCATGGCGGCGAGGGTGTCGAAGAAGGCGCAGCCGGCCTCGTCGGCGGCCTTTCGCTGCGCCTCGTAGATGGTCTTCAGGTCGGGGTCGATGACGACCTTGCCCTTGACGGTCTCGCCGTGGGCGATGGGGCCGACGAGGAGGCAGGCGGCCCTGGGGGCGCCGGCCTTGAAGAAGGCGATGACCTGCTTCATGTCGTCGAGGTGCTTCGCGACGGAGAGGTCGCCGTCGACGCGCTCGTTGCCGCCGAAGTTCAGGACGAGGAGCTCGGGCGCGCGCTGGGCGAGCTGGGCCTTGATGTGGGCGGCGTCGGCGTTGAGCCAGCGGCGCGCGCGCATGCCGAGGAGGCCGAACGCGTCGAGGACGACGCCGTTGTCGCCGCGCTCGAGGGCGACGCCGTAGAGGACGGTCTCGCCCTTGCCGGCGGCGCGGACGCGCACCTTCTTGACGCCACCCTCGGGGGCGGTCCAGCGCCAGACCTGGTCGGTGGGCGCGGTGGCCTCGGCGTCGTGGGTCTCGGTGGCGCTGCCGGCGTCGTCGGCGAAGATCTGGATGCCGCCGGCCTTCGGGAAGGCGCGGTAGAAGACCTCGACGCGGGTGAAGGGGGCGGCCTGGGTCTCGAAGGTGGAGGAGGCGCCGCCCCAGCTCGAGGCCTGGATCCCGCCGATCCCGTAGAGGCCGGAGGAGAGGTTCCCCTGGATCACGTTGTAGGCGGTCCAGTTGTTGCGGAGGAGGCGGACGCCGGCGCGCAGGTAGCCGTCGAAGGTAGTGGTCGGGAGGATGAAGCCGGGGCCGGCGTCGCCGAAGCGGGCCTGGAGGCGCTCGCGGACGGTGCCGGTGTAGCCGTCGCTGACGATGGCGCTGTCGCCCCACCAGGCGATGCGCGCGATGTGCGCGGTGTCGGTCTTCTCGGCCGCGCGGAGCCCCTCGAAGAACGGAACGAGCCGCGCCTTGACCGCGGCGTCGGGCGGGGGTACCTCTTCAGCTTCGGCGGGCGGGGCGGCCGCGAGCAGAGCGAGAAGGCACAGCACCATCATGTGCTTCATTCGTTCGCCTCGTGATCGATGACTGAGAGTCGTGCGGGCGCACGGCGCGTATAGCGCGCGGCCGCGAGAGCGCAAAGAAACAACCGCAGCGCCGAAGCTGTTCCGGCCGTTGCGGACCACGGGGGGTTTGACTATAGTCCTCGAACGCAGGGGGCGAGTCTTTCCCAGTGGGCCATCCGGGAGATCCACATGGGTTACGAGTTCGGGCTTAGCCGACGCATCTATGGCGTCGTGGCCGGGGTTGTCGAGAACAACAAGCACCCCGAGGGCCACTACATGGTGAGGGTGAAGTTCCCTTGGATCCGGTCGAAGGACAAAGGAGACAAGGAGGACTACATCAGCTCGTGGGCGCGCGTGATCGCGAACATGGGCGGCAAGGGGCGCGGCTTCTACTGCCTGCCCGAGGTCGGCGACGAGGTCATCGTCACCTTCATCCACGGCGACATCCGCCAGCCGATCGTGCTGGGGGCGGTGTGGAACAAGGAAGACAAGATGCCGGTCGGCGACTCCGCCACGTCGAACAAGTCCACGAAGGACCCGCTCGGCAACGACATCGGCATCGAGAAGGCCGCGGTCGACAACAACGCGGCGGACGGCAAGAACAACGCCCGCTTCTTCCTGTCGCGCGCGGGGCACATCCTGCTCTTCGATGACACCGACGGGAAGGAGTCGATCGCGATCGTCTCGAAGACGGGCCACGCGCTCGTCCTGAACGACGAGAAGGAGAACATCGCGATCTACGACAAGTCCGGAGAGGAGTACATGGTCCTCAACGGCAAGGACAAGAAGATCCTCATCGAGACGAAGAACGGCGACATCGACATCCTGTGCAAGAACGGGAAGTTCAATGTCGAGGCGAAGGAGATCTTCATGAAGTCGAGCGCCAAGACCACGCTGCAGGCGGGCGCCGACACGACCATCAAGTCCGACGCGAACATCGTCATCAAGGCGAGCGGCAAGATCGACGCCGACGCCTCGAAGATCGAGCTCAACTAGCGCGAGCCTCGGCGACGAGGCGAGAGGGCAGGGCGCGCGAGCGCCGCGACGGACCGAGCGACCACGGCCACCCGAATCCCGGCGGGTGGCCGGCGGTCGCGATCCACGCGGGGCCCGGCGGCGACGCCGCGACGGACGACGCGACCACGGCCACCCGATTCCCGGCGGGTGGCCGAGCGGTCGCGGGCTAGCCCCGGTCCAGGCGCTGGCGTGGGCGGGGACCCCCTCCGGGGGGGCCCGGTCCAGGCTCCGGCGTGGCGCGGAGCCTGGCGGAACGCAGTCGGGAGACACGGAGACACGGAGGGAAGGGGAGAGAGGGAGACTCGCCGCAGCCGGGCGTCACCACCGCCCCCTCCGTGCCCCCTCTCCGTGTCTCTGCGTCTCTCTGTGGTCCGCTCCGACGGCGGGCCCGGAGCCGGGCGTCACCACCGCCCCCCGCCCCCTCCGTGCTCCGGGTCTCCGTGGTCCGCTCCGGAGGCCCGACAATGTGGACTTTCCACCCGGTTCGTGATCGAGTCACAGGGGACCGGCAACGTACCCGTGCTCGCTGCCGGCCCAGGGGACGACGCCCGCGGCGTGCCGAGGAGACCGAACCGTCCATGCTTAGCTTCGCGGCAGCGTTCTTGATGAGCCTGGTGGTGGCCGCCATCGCGACCCCCATCGTGCTGCGCGTGGCCCTCCGGCACGGGTTCTACGACGCGCCCGGCGAGCGCAAGATCCACACGCGACCCATCCCGCGGCTCGGCGGGCTCGCGATCGTGCTCGCGTTCTTCGCCTCCGTCTCGGCCGTCCTCATCGCCGGCACCGGCGCGAGCCAGGCGCTGAACACGACGAGCCACATCCTCGGGGCTCTACATCGGCGGGCTCCTCATCGCCGCCATCGGGATCTACGACGATCTCAAGGGCGCGAACGCCGTCCAGAAGCTCATCGTGCAGGTCGGCGTGGCCGTGCTGATGTTCGCGCTCGACCACCGGATCCAGAACATCTCGAACCCCTTCGGCGGCGGCTACATCGAGCTCGGCGTCTTCGCGCTCCCGGTCACGATCCTGTGGTTCGTCGGCGTCATCAACGCCGTGAACCTCATCGACGGCCTCGACGGTCTCGCAGGCGGCATCGGGCTCATCTCCGTGTCGGTCCTCTTCGCGCTCGGCGTGATGGACAACAACACCCTCGCCGCCCTCTTCTGCGCCGCCCTCGCCGGCTCCCTCGCGGGCTTCCTCTTCTTCAACTTCAACCCCGCCCGCATCTTCATGGGCGACACCGGGAGCCTCTTCCTCGGGTTCGTCCTCGCGACGTTCTCGATCTCCACGTCCTCGAAGGGCTCGACGACCGTCGCCCTCGTCATCCCGATGCTCGCCCTCGGGCTCCCCATCATCGACACCTTCCTCGCCATCGGGCGGCGCGTCCGGAAGCAGCGGCCCATCTTCTCGGCCGACCAGGACCACATCCACCACAAGCTCCTCCGCGCGGGCCTCTCCCACCGCCAGGCCGTCATCACGCTCTACGTCGTGGCCGTCTTCCTCGCGGCCGCGGCGCTCCTCCTGCGCGTCACGAGCGACCTCGCGTCCGGCCTCATCCTGCTCGTCGTGGCGCTCGTGCTCTTCCTGCTCTTCCGCTTCCTCGTCTACCGCAACCCCGACGTCCGCGGCGTCACCGACCCGTTCGCCGAGAACGGCCGCGGCCTCGATCGCAACGCCGTCATGGAGATCTGCGCCCGCCTCGACGCCGCCACCTCGACCACCACCGTCGCGGCCATCGTCGACGAGCTCGCCGACAAGAGCGGCATCGTCGCCGCCACCATCGCGCGCGGCCCCGATCCCCTCTACCTCTTCACCCGTATGGTCTCCCCCGAAGGAGGCCGTGCGCGGCATGACCACCTACCAGATCCCCTCGGCGACGAGCCCCTCGACGCCGACCTCCTGACCCCCGCTCCCGAAGGCAGCGACGCGCCCCCGATCCGCGGCGCCGCCGTCGCCATCCAGTTCATCGACGCCGGGCTCCGCGGCGACCTCGCCGCCGTCGTCCCCTGGGAGCTCGTCGCCGCCTCGCTCGGCGCGGCCTCGCGCGCCTCGACTGGGCGCCCCTCCAGGACCTCTCCGAGCAGTCGGTCGCCGCTCGGCCGCTGCTGGCCATCCCCACCGCGGGCCTCATCCACCCCGGCCACCTCGGCCGCTGAGCCTCCGAGCCTATGCGCGTCGCCCTCCTGAACCAGTACTACTGGCCGCACCACGCCGCGACCAGCCAGCTCCTCACCGAGCTCGGCGAGAGTCGCTCGCGGCGCGCGGCCACGCCGTCACCGCGGTCACGGCCTCGGTCGACGGTCCGGACGGCGCCCCCGCGCCGGCGCGCGAGGAGCACGGCGGCGTCGCGATCCGGCGCGTCCGCGCCACGCGCCGCGGGAAGGCCCGCCTCATCGACCGCGCGCTCGACTACGGCACGTTCTACGCGGGCGCCGTGGCCGAGCTGCTCTCCCTGCGCCCCGTCCCCGACGTCGTCCTCGCGCTCACCACGCCGCCGCTCATCGCGGTCGCGGCGCAGGTCGCCGGCCGCCTCCGCGGCTTCCCGACCGTGAGCCTCGTCCAGGACGTCTACCCCGACATCGCCGTGGAGCTCGGCGTGCTCGCCCGCGGCGGCCTCCGGCGCGCGCGCCTGGCGCGTCGTCGCCGGCGCGAGCCTGCGCGCGAGCGAGCGCGTGGTCGTCCTCTCGGAGCCGATGCGGCGGCGGATCGCCGGCTTCGGCGTCGACCCCGCGCGCATGGACGTCATCGCGAACTGGGCCCTCGCCGAGCTCGACGAGACCTCGCCCGGCGACCGCATGCGCCTCCGCTACGGCTTCGGCGACCGCTTCGTCGTCATGTACTCCGGCAACATGGGCGCCGGCCACGCCTTCGACACGCTCCTCGCCGCGGCCGACCGCCTGCGCGACCGCGACGACGTCGTGTTCGCCTTCGTCGGCGACGGCGTCCGGCGCGCGAGAGATCGCGCGCGACGTGGCGGAGCGCGGGCTCCGCAACGTGGTCCTCTTCGACTACGCCGCCCGCGAGGACCTCGCCGACAGCCTCGGCGCCGCCGATCTCCACGTCGTCACGATGCGCGACGGGCTCGACGGGCTGCTCATGCCGAGCAAGCTCTACGGGATCCTCGCCGCCGCGCGCCCCTGGGCTCTTCATCGGGCCCGCGACGTCGGAGGTCGCGGCGGCCCTCGCCGAGGGTGCCTGCGGCGTGTCGCACGACAACGGCGACGTCGCCGGCGTCGTCGCCACCATCGAGCGCCTCGCGGCGCTCCCCGACCGCGGGCGCAGCCTCGGCGAGGCCGGCCGCGCGCACCTCGAGCGCCGGTACGCCCGCGAGCTCGCCGTGGACGCCTACGAGCGCGTCCTCGCCGACGTCGCGCAGGTGCGCCTCGCCGACGCCCCGAACACCCTGACTCCGGTGCGGCCCGCCGCGCCGGCAAGGTGAGCACGCGCCATGAGTGAGCTGATGTTCCCGCCGCCGAGCGAGCGCTCGCAGGCCGCGCAGCTACCCCGCGAGGACGCCGAGCAGGACTCGCTCCTCGCGATGCTCCAGCACTATCTGCAGATCCTCCTGCGCCGGAAGCTCATCGTCGCGCTCGTCATCGCGCTCGCGGTCGGCGCGGGCTGGCTCTGGCTCCAGCAGCAGGTGCCGATCTACCGCGCGAGCGTTCAGGTCATCATCGACAGCGACCCGCCGAAGGTCTTCTACAACGTGCGCGACGTGGTGGAGCTCGGGAGCCCGAAGGACTACCGCGGGCAGATCACCTACTTCGAGACGCAGTACCGCATCATCAAGAGCCTGCCGGTCGCCGAGATGGTGCTGAACCAGCTCGACCTCTGGCGGAGCGAGCACCTCCTCGGGCTCGACGCCAAAGACAACGAGATGACGCCGCAGCAGAAGCAGGAGGCCTTCGAGAAGGCGCACCTGCCGAGCGTCCTCGCGGGTCGGATCCAGGTGCGGCCCATCCCGAACTCGATGCTCGTGCAGATCGACTTCGAGGACTCGGACAAGACCTTCGCGACCGACGTCGTCAACGCCGTCGCGAAGGCCTACGAGCAGCAGAACCTGCTCTACAAGGAGAACATCGTCCGCGAGGCCATGAAGGACCTCGAGACGACCGTCGCGAGCCGGAAGGCCGAGCTCGAGGCCGCGGAGAACGGGCTCCTCGCGTTCGAGGCCGAGCACAACGTCGGCAGCATCGAGGCGAAGCAGAAGGCCATCAACGACCGCCTCGACCAGGTCAACATCGACCTCACGCGCACGCGCTCGGAGCGGATCCGCGCCGAGGCGCTCGCGGCGACCGTCTCGAAGTACACGAGCGCGAGCGACCTCTTCAGCGTGCAGGCGCCGACGATCATGGAGAACGACGTCATCCGCAACCTGAAGCAGCGGATCGTCACGGCCAAGGCGGAGCTCGCGTCGCTCGAGGCGCGCTACCTCGAGAAGCACCCCGAGGTCATCGCGAAGGAGAAGGAGCTCGCGACGCTCACGCAGATCGCGGGGCGCGAGATCAGGAACCTCGCGTCCTCCGCGCAGAAGCAGCTCGCGGAGCTCCGGCGCGTCGAGTCCGGGCTCACCGAGGAGCTCGCGGACGCGCAGGAGGACCAGCGCGAGATCAGCACCCTCGCGCTCTCCTACGGGCGCCTCGTCGACGACGCGAACAAGCTCCCGCGAGACCTACGGCCTCGTCGGGAAGCGCCTCGCCGAGACCAAGATGTCCTCGCAGTTCGAGGCGAACAACGTCCGCATCCTCGAGCCCGCCATCGAGCCGGGCGCGCCCGTGTCGCCGCGGCGCACGCTCGTCCTCGCGACCGCCTTCGTGCTCGGCCTCCTGCTCGCGTTCGGCACGGCGCTCGTCCTCGAGTACGCCGACGCCACCGTCAAGAACTGGCGCGACCTCGAGGAGCGCACCGGCTACAAGGTGCTCGGCGTCATCCCGATCATCGGCGGGCACGGCAAGAAGGGGGCCGCCGTGTCGGCCGCCGACCAGCGCGAGCGCGACCTCTACATCGTGCGCAACCCGGGGTCGACCGTGGCCGAGGCGAGCCGCACGCTGCGCACGAACCTGCTCTTCATGTCGTCGACCCGCGACGTGCGGTCGCTCCTCATCACCTCGGCGAACCCGTCCGAGGGCAAGAGCATGATGGCCGTGCACACGGCGACGTCGATGGCGTCGTCGGGCGGGCGCGTGCTGCTCGTCGAGGCCGACATGCGCCGCCCGCGGCTCGCGAACTCGCTCGGCGTGAACGGCGACGTCGGGCTCTCGACCTGCCTCGTGTCGAGCGACAGCGTGCGCAACCACGTCCAGAAGACCGAGGTCGAGAACCTCGACGTCATCGTGTGCGGGCCGGTGCCGCCGAACCCGAGCGAGCTCCTCCACACGCCGCGCTTCACGACCGTGCTGAACGAGATGAAGGCGCTCTACGACACCGTCATCTTCGACTCGCCGCCGCTCCTCCCGGTCGCCGACGCGCTCATCCTCGCGCAGGAGCTCGACGCCGCCCTCGTCGTCGTCGTCGCGCGCCGGCCAGACGAGCCGCCACGCGCTGCGTCACGCGCTGCGGCAGCTCGAGACCGTCGAGGGCAACATCCTCGGCACCGTGCTCAACTACCAGGCGCACAAGCGCTTCGGGTACGGCGGCTACGGCTACGGCTACGGCTACGGCTACGGCTACGGGCAGTACGCGCAGCAGCAGGAGGGCGGCGCCAGCGCGAGCTGAGCGCCGCCGCGAGCCACCGCATGAAGACGACAGCCACATCGTCACTTCGCCTCGGCGAGCCCGGCGCGGCGCCGCTCTCGGCGGTGCTCGCGTGGGAGCACCTCACGGGCCCGGAGCTCGTGCTCGGCGCCGCGGTGGTGCTCGCGCCGCTCGCCATCGGCGGCGTCCACGTCGCGAGCCGCATCGCGCTCGCGGGGCTCTGCCTCGTCGCCTTCGCTTGGCGCGCGTGGCGCGTCCACGCCGCGCACGCGCCGCTCCGCGTGGGGCTCCCGGGCCTCATCGCCGGCGTGGTGCTCCTCGCGGCGATCCTCCAGTGGCTGCCGCTCCCGGCGGGGCTCGTCGAGGCCATCGCGCCCGCGTCGGCCGAGGCGCGCCGGCTCGCGGCGGCGGCGGCCGGCGTGGAGATGCCGGGGTGGTTCCCGATCAGCGCCGACCCGGGCCTCACGGCGCTCGCGATCGTGAGCCTCCTCGGCTTCGGCGCCGCCGTGCTGACGGCGGCGAACCTGCGCCCGCACGCGGCGGTGCGCGCCCGGCTCATCGTGTACGTCGAGCTCGCGGGGCTCGCGACCCTCTTCGTGGGCCTCCTGCACTCGCTCCTCGGCCTGCACGGGCTCTACGGCTTCTACCGCGCCTCGATCCCGCTCGACGGCAGCTTCGTGACGACCTTCGTGAACCCGAACCACGCGGCCGCGCTCATGCTCATCGGCGCCGTCGTCGCCTTCGGGGAGTGGCTCAGCTCGGCGCGCGAGTCGCGCTGGCACCTGTTCGCGGGCGTCGTGCTGACGCTCGGCGTGGTCGCGTCGCTCTCGCGCGCCAACTCGCTCCTGCTCCTGGTGTCGCTCGCGATCCTCGGCGTCGGGCTCCGCTGGCAGGACGCCGACGCGCCCGCTCGCCGGCGCTACCTGCGGCTCATCGTCGGCGTCGCGTGCTGCGCGTTCGTCGCGGTCGTCATCATCGGCCCGCAGCGCTGGCTCGCCGAGTTCGCGTCGCTCGGCGACAAGCCCTTCGGCGTCGCGCAGAGCTGCTGGTCCGTCGGCGCCGACCTCGCGCGCCTCCACCTCGGCTTCGGCGTCGGCGCCGGCGCGTTCGAGGCCGTCGCGCCGACCGTCATGCCGGACTGGACCGTCGGGCTCGTCGCCTACGCGCACAACGGCGCGCTGCAGGTGCTGGCCGAGCTGGGGCTCGTCTTCGGCGTGCCGGTGCTCGTGCTCGTGCTCGCGGCCGTCGGGCGCTCCGCGGTCGCCGTGCGGAAGGACCTGGTCGCGTGGAGCGCCCTCGGCGCGCTCGTGGTGCTGCTCCTCCAGAACCTCGTCGACTTCAGCCTCTGGATGCCGGGCGTCGGGCTCCCGGCCGCGGTGCTCGTCGGCGTCGTCATCGTGAGCTGAGCGCCGGTGCGGAAGCGGCGCAGCGTGCGCGTCTCGTGGCCGACGCTCGCGAGCGCGGCGCTGGCCGGGCTCTTCGTGGTGGCCTCGCTGCACGCGTGGGCCGAGCGCGCCGACGCGTGGCAGGGCGACGCCCGCGCGGCGCTCGACGACGACAAGCCAGGCCGCGTCGCGCTCGGCGACATGCTGCTCGCCCACCCGACGGACCACTACGCGTTCCAGCTCGGGGCCATCCTGGCGGGGCGGCTCGGCAACGGCGAGGCGGCGTCGCGGCTCCTCGTGCGCGCGCAGGCGCTCGCGCCGGCCGAGCCGCGGATCCTCGCCGAGCGCGTGAACGAGCTCGCGAAGCGCCGCGGCGACCTCGAGTCGACCTGGGCGGGGCTCGAGGAGCTCGCCGGCAAGGGCTGGCAGAGCCTCGACGCCGCCATCGCCATCGCGCTCGACCAGGGCGACGACACGCGCCTCTCCGAGCGCCTCTTCGGGCTGTCGCCCGAGGTCGCGCGCCGCGGCGTCACCTTCCTCGCGTCGCGCGGCCACGTCGTTGCGGCCGACTCGCTCCGCGAGTGGGCCATCAGCCGCTTCCCGGACTCGCTCGCGCTCTACGAGGACCTCGGGCGCCGTTGGCGTGAGCTGCCGGACCACCTCGAGCGCCTCGACGAGCTCGCGACCTGGGTCCTCGCGCGGTCGACCGAGGACGGGCGCGGCGCCGACTGGGCCGCCGTGGCCTACGCGATCCAGGGCTCCGCGCTGTCCCGCCGCGGCGACCACCGGCGCGCCTGGCACATGTTCGTCGAGGCGGCGGACCTCGACCCGACGCGGGAGGTCCTCAACCTGCTCGACGCCGGGCGCGAGGCCCTCGCCATGCGCGAGTACGACTGGCTCGACGACGCGCTGAAGCGGCTCTCGCGGCTCGACATCCCGGACGCGTCGGTCCGCGCGGACTACCACCAGCTCCGGAGCGAGCTCGCCGCGGCGCGCGAGGACCTGCGCGGCGCCGTGAAGGAGATGCAGAGCGCGATCCGTTACCGCCCCGACCTCATCGGGTACCACCAGCGGCTGCGCGAGCTCTTCCTGCTGTCGCGGGACGAGGTCTCGGCGGCGCGCACGGCCGAGCGGATCGACGCGCTCGTCGCGGCCCGCGACGCGACGCGCGGGCGCGAGCTGCCGAAGAAGGCCGTGCCGAGCCCGCCGCCCGGGGACGTGCTGCACCGCGACGACGTGAGCTCGCCCGCGGCGCCATGACGCGCTGCGTCATGATGCGTCATGCGCCCGCGCGCGCGCGCGATCATCCCGCGCAGGTAGGCGGCGCGCGCCGACGCGCCCTCGATGGCGAGCAGCGCGGAGGCCCCGACCGCGGCGCGGCGCGAGACCGGCTGCCGCAGCGGATCGGCCCCGGTGCCGCTCAGGAGCCGGGTGAGCGCCGCGCGATGCGCCGCGGGGGGGCGCGCTGCCGGGCCCGAGCGCGCTCGGGTCGGGGCCGCCGAACCAGCGCGAGACGACGTGGAGGCACGCCCAGAGCGACGGCCCCGCGCGCGCGCGCGCGGCGCGGCGCGCGGCCAGCGCGAGGTCCACCCGCGGGTCGCGCGCGAGGTAGAGGAGATCGACCCAGGCCTTCAGCGGCTCCTGGAAGCCGCTCCGCGCCATGTGGAGCGCGACGTGGAGCAGCGTGTCCTCGGGCGACGTGATGGCGAGCAGGGGCGCGGCCGGTGACGCGGCGGGCGAGGATCCCGTCGAGGTCGACGACGTAGCCGCGCTCGGGGAAGAGGCGCTGGTGGAGGTCGCAGCAGATCGGCCCGACCGGGAGCTCGAGCACCATCGGCCACGCCCGCACCGCGAGCGGGCCCTTGAGCTCCTCCCCGGGCTCGGGGTCGGCGCGCCAGCCGTCGGCCTCGAGGGCCGCGACGCTCGCGAGGAGCTCCTCGCGGGCGACGAGGACGTCGATGTCGCGGCGCGCGCGGCGCCACGGCGGGTCGTAGAGGGTCGGCGCCGTCACCGCGCCCTTGAGCAGCACGACGCGCTCGACGCCGGCGCGCGACAGGGCGCGGGCGGCGCGGTCGAGGGCGAGCTCGAGGGCTCATGTCGACGAGCACCTGGCGGCGCACCGACTGGGCGAGGCGCGGCCGCAGGGCCTCGTGGTCGGCGACGACCCCGACCACCTCGCCGATGTGCGCGGCGTCGGCGACGGCGTCCCAGTCGACGCCGGGGCGCGCGGGGCGGCCGGCGATGACGTCGTGGAGGTCGGCCCAGCGGCGGTCGAAGCGCGGGCTCCGGCTCCCGGCGAGCGCGAGGAGCTCGCGCCAGAGCGGCGCGTCGGTGACGCCGGGGTCTCGCGGGGCGGGGGGGCGGCATGGGCGTCGCCATCGTGGCGGCGTTCGGCGGCGAGGGCAAGGACGCCGTCGCGCGGGCGGTAGTGAACCGCGGACCCTGGACTGCTATGATGGCCTCCCTGCCCGGAGGATGCCCGACCATGCGAAGCTCCCTCGTCGCGCTGGCGTGCGCCTGTGCCGCGTTCCTCCACACCGCCTGCGGCGGGTGCGGCGACGACGGCGGCGCGGAGGCCGACGTCGCGGACGACACCGCGGTCGCGGACACCGTCGACGGATCGTCCTCGACACGTTCGTCGCCCCCGACACGCCGAAGCCGGCGGACGTCGACGACGTCGCGGAGGACACCGTCCCGCCGGACGTCGGCGAGGACACGCTGATCGCCGACACGGCGCCCGAGGACACGGCGGACACGGCGGAGGTCTTCGTGCCGCCGCCCTGCCCGTGGGATCTCCATGGCGAGGGGCTCAACGGCGGGCGCGTCGCGTGGGTCGGGTACGACGGGCGCGCGCAGCCGGCGCTCTACGCGACCACAGGGCCGCTCCTCTTCCGGAGCGCGGACGACGGCGCGAGCTGGCAGCGCTGGGCGGAGAGCGTGACGCCGCTCCAGAAGCTCGCGTTCGTGCCGGACGATCCGAAGCAGATCCTCGCCATCTCCGGCAGCGGCCTCCTCGAGTCGCGCGACGGCGGGCTCACGTTCGCGTCGAAGGCGCTGTCGGGCTTCGGCCTGACCGACGTCCTCGTCCACCCGGCGGCGCCGCGACGGGTGTTCGCCGGGACGCTCGCGGCCGGGATCTTCCGCTCGGTCGACGGCGGCGACGCGTGGAGCGCGGCGAACGTCGGCGTGCCGCTCTCGCTGACGAAGGCGCTGGCGGGCTCGTCGGGGGACGCGGGCGTCGTGGTGGCCGCCATCGAGATGTTGAACGAGAGCCTCGGCGCGGCCAACGTCGGCGCGCTCCTGCGCACGACGGATGGCGGCGCGCACTGGGCGACGGTGCTCGACGGGATCACCTGGGGCATGGACGTGACGTTCTGCGACGCGACGACCGCGTACGCGGCGGTGCGGCGCGGCCTCGCGAAGAGCGAGGACGCCGGCGCGACGTGGACCATCGTGCCGGGCTTCGGCGTGATGGACGTCTC
The DNA here is from genome assembly GCA_020632715.1 of Deltaproteobacteria bacterium. Lineage (GTDB taxonomy): Bacteria > Myxococcota_A > UBA9042 > PHBI01 > PHBI01 > JACKFA01. Next base: position 284,647 of record JACKFA010000004.1, on the reverse strand, counting down.
GGACATCGCGGTCAGCGCCGACTGCCAGCGGATCTACGCGTCCGTCTACGCGGTCGGGCTCTTCCGCTCCGAGGACGGCGGCGACACCGCGGTCGGGCCGCTGCTCGACGGCTTCGCGATCGAGCCGCAGCGCTTCAACGCGGACGCGATCGCCATCGACCCGGCGGACTCCGACCACGTCTTCGTCGCGAACTACGGCGGGCTCTACGAGACGGGCGACGCCGGCGAGAGCTGGGCGCTGACGTCCGTCGGCCAGGGCATCGACGCGGTGTCGATCGCGTCGTCGCCGGACGCGCCGGGCGTCGTCTGGCTGAGCTCGTACAGGGGCGGGCCTGTGGCGCCGCGCCGCGGAGGACGACGAGGGTGGGCGCGGGTGCCGTCGCTCGCGCTCCCGCGCGACTTCCTCTACGGCGTGTGGGTGAACCCGAGCGACGGCGACGAGGTGTACGCGGGCGCGATCCCCGAGCTCTGGCGCTCGCGGGACGGCGGCAGGACGTTCGAGAACCTCGACGTGCGCGGGAACGTGCTCGGGATGGCGTGGCTCGACGACGGGCGCGCGCTCGCGGTGACGCAGACGCGCGGGATCCTGCGCCTCGACGCGCCGGACGGCGCGTTCGCGCAGTCCAACGGCGACCTGGCCCCGTGGCCGACCGCCGTCGGCAACGTGCTGGACACGCGCTCGGTGCTGGCGGTCGGGGGCAGGTCGCCCTCGTCGGGACCAACGGCGCCGGGATCCTGCGCAGCGAGGACGGCGGTGACAGCTGGGTGAAGGTCGGCTCGGGGCTCGACGGGGCGTACGTGTCCGCGATCGTCCGCGCCAGGGACCGCGAGGACGCGCCGATCTACGCGCGCTCGTCGCGACGCGCGGGGTCTACCGCAGCGACGACCTCGGCCTCACCTGGACGCTCGGCACGACGGGTTTCTCGTCGCTCGCGCTCAACGGGCTCGCGGCGGATCCCGGGAGCGACCTCATCTTCGCGTCGACGTCGACGGACGGGATCTACCGCAGCGGCGACGGCGTCACGTGGAGCCCGTTCGACCGCTACTGCATGCCCGCGGCGGGGGCGCCGGCCCGCTGACGGTGGTCGACGACGGCGTCGACCGCGTGCTCTTCGCGGGCGCGAGCGCGAGCCGCGTCATGATCCACCGCCTCGGGCCGTCGCTGCTCCCGCGTTAGAGCGCCGACCATGAGTCCGGACCGAGCACGGGCGCTTGCGCGTCGTGCCTGGGAAGGCGGGAGGAGGAGGCGTGCTGGCGGCACGCCGACGACGACCAACGCTGCCAGGCGCGATGCGCAAGCGGTCGGGCGACAGGAGGACTCATGGTCGGCGCTCCCCAGGCGACGCGCTCGTCAGTGGTGGAAGCCCGTCTCGCGCGCGGTGAGCGCGCGGTCGGTGCGGGCGTGGCGGCCGAGGACCTTGAAGACGACGGCGGCGACGACGGTGAGGCCGAGCACGATCAGCGCGTTCCGGAAGCCCTGGACCATCGGGAAGAGGCCGGCCTCGATGACGGTGAGCGGGAAGAAGAGGATGAGGCCGCCGAGGCGCCGGAACTGCGCGCCGAGCCGCACGGAACCAGTCGCAGAGCGCGATGAACAGGCCCCAGACGAGCGCGATGGCGAGGACCCCGAGGACGCCGGCGGCCGCGTAGCCCTCGGTCGTCGCGGTGCAGGGGAGGTCGACGTCGACGCCGCGCTCGGCGAACGACGTCTCGCACGTGACCGGCTCGATGCGCCACTTGTCCGCGTAGAAGAGGGACGGGGTGGCGATGAGGATCTCCGCCTCGAGCGCGGCGGCCGGGTCGAGCGTGATCTCGCCGCGGTCGCGCGCCTCGACCGCCATGCTGTCGACCCAGAGGTAGGTGAGGCGGTCCTCGACGCCCTCGGCGTCGAAGTCCGTCGGCGAGAGCACCGCGGAGAGCGAGGAGCTGAGGCCCGCGCCGAGCTCGACGCGCCGCGCGACGCGGCGACGCGCCAGCCGGCGCTCGCGATGAGGCCGAGGAGGAGGAGGGCGCCGACGACGGTGACGCGCGCGAGCGTCGCGGCGCGCGAGCGGAGCGCCGCGCGCGCCGTCGGGGGGCGCGGTGAGGAGCGTCAGGGCGACGAGGATCCCGCACGAGAACATGATCCGCCGCGACTGCAGCGCGAAGAGCAGGACCGCGAGCGTCAGGGCGCCCGCGAGGCGCAGCGCGCGCCAGCGGCGCTTCGACGTCGAGCTCACGACGTGGGAGATCCCGAGCCCCGCCGCCGCGAAGAGGAGCGCCGGGTAGATGAGCTCGAGGCGGATGGAGCCGGACGCCTGCGCCGCGTCGTGCCGCGCCGCCCCAGCTCGTCCACGTGCCGCTCGCGAAGGCCGCGGCGGCGGACGCGCCGATGACGACCAGGAACGCCGCGATGAACGAGCGCTCGTTGGGGCCTGGGGACCGCCGGGCGCTGGATCGTCCGGCGCTGCGCGAGCAGCGACACGAGGACCGCGACCAGCACGAAGACGCAGTCCATGACGACCGGCGAACTGCACGCTGTCCGCCTCGACGTAGAGGCGCGCTGCGGGCGAGCCCGGACTGCACGCCGTCGCCGACCGTCGCCCCGTTGGCGAGCGCGAAGAGGGTGACGAAGGTCGCCGTGAGGACGGCGCGGCTCCGGTAGGCGAGGTAGAAGGCGCCGGCGTGGACCGCGGCGAACGCGAGCGCGAAGGCGGCGCCGAGGAGCGTGGGCTCCGCTGGGAAGGCGACGCCGAAGAGCCCGATCCCGCAGACGACCGACGCGAGGAGCGGGCTCGTGCCGAACGTGCGCGCGGACGCCGCGCCCATGGGAGCCGCCACCGACGTCATGAGCGGCCGCGCCCCCGAGCAGCGCCCTGAGCCCGGCGCGGCGCGCCGCGACCGCGCGGGCGGCGGAGACGAAGCCCTCGGCGGTCTCCGGGAGGCCCCAGCCGTCGATCCGCGCGCGCGCGCGGCGCGGCCCATCCGCGCGAGGCGGTCGCCGTCGGAGAGGGCGTCGCGCACGACGGCCGTGAGCGCGTCGACGTCGCCGACCGGGAAGACCCAGCCGTTGTCGGGGCGGACGAGGTCGGGCGCGCAGCCGACGACGTCCGACACGATGACCGGGCGGGCGAGGTTCATCGCCTCGTTGATGGCGAGGCCCCACGGCTCGAAGCGCGAGGGGAGGGCGAAGACGTCGCTGATGGCGTAGGCCGTCGGCATCTGCGACTGGTTCACGAAGCCCTTGAAGCGGATGCAGGCGTCGGGGAAGCGGCGCGCCTGCGCCTCGAGCTCGGCGCGGAGCGGACCGTCGCCCACGATGACGAGCGCGGAGCCCGGGACGCGCGCGCGGGCGAACGCCTCGATGAGGTCGCCGCAGCCCTTCACGGCCGAGAGCTTCGCGGCGAACCCGAGGACGCGGGCGTCGGCCGGGACGTCGAGCTCCTCGCGCCAGCGGGCGGCCTCCTCGCGGGCGGCGGCGGCGCGCGACTGGAAGAAGTCGTTGTCGACGGCGTAGGGCGCGAGGGAAGACGCGCCCGGGGAGCCCGTAGTGGAGCCAGTAGTCGCGGCTCAGGGTGCCGATCGCGACGGCGCCGGCGAGCACCTGGCGCAGGTAGGCCGCGCCGAGGCGCTTCGCGGCGAGCTTCCAGGCGGAGCGCGGCGCGTGGAGGTGCGACTCGCCGCGCATCAGGACCGGGACCCCGCGAGGCGCCCCGTGAGCATGGCGATGTGCTGGGTCGCCTGCGCGTAGCCGTGGACGACGATGGCGTCGGGGCGGAACGCGAGCAGGCGCGGCGCGAGGCCGGGGTTCACGAGCCCGAAGAAGCCCTTCACGTGGGCGTTCGGGGCGCGGTTCGGCACGAACTCGTGGTCGTAGCCGTCGAGGAGCGGGACGTCCCAGAGGATGGTGCGGTCGAAGCCCGGGTCGCGGGTCTCCTTCACGCCGAAGTCCCAGGCGAAGAAGACCTTGAGCGTGACGTCGTCGCGCGGGCGGCGAGGCGGCGGAAGAGCGGCGCCTGGTACTGGATCGGGTGCGTCGCGACGTAGGCGAGACGGAGCGGCTTCTGCGGCATGTTCATGCGCCTCCGTGGGCGCCGGCGCGGGCGGTGTCGCGGACGGCGCAGAGCAGGACCTGGGGGCGCTCAGCAGCGGGCCCGCGGCCGCGAGGAGCGGGTGGGTCGCGGCGCGCGCGTCGCCGCCGACCGGGATGATCCAGGTGCGGTCGGCCCAGGCGTTCACCTGCGCGAGGTCGTCGTAGACGCTGTAGGAGTAGAAGAGGCCGTCGCCTTCGGAGATCTGGTAGTCCTTGCCCCGCGTGCGCACGCGGTTCGCGAGCGGCCAGAGCCCGGCGGCCCAGAGGCCGAGCTTCGCGAGGCGCGCGCCGAGGCGCCCCTGGCCGAAGCGGTTCGAGTCGGAGATGAACACGGCGCAGCGCGCGACCCGCAGCATCTCGGCGACCACGCGCGCCGGGCGCGGGACGTGGTGGAGCATGCCGGTCTCGATGACGACGTCGAACGCGCCGTCGGGGTAGGGGAGGGCGTTCCCGTCGCCCTGCACGAGCGCCTCGGGCGAGATCCCCTTCTCGTGGCCCTGAGCGATGAGCTCTGCGACGGGCTCGATGCCGTGGACGTCGAGCTCGGGCGCCATCTCGGTGAGGTAGAGCATGGCGCGCCCCGTGCCGGCGCCGACGTCGAGGACGCTCGCGAACCCGTTCGCCCGCGTCACGTCGGTGATGTAGCGGAGCGCGAGCATGTGCCCGTCGTCCTCGTGGAGGTGCGATGTGTCGTATCGCTCGGCGGTCTCGGCGTAGTAGCGCCGCTGGATGTCTTCGGGTCTCGCGCTCATCGTCTCCCCGGCGCTCGCGCCGTCGCGACTATCGCGAGGTTGCTCGCGCGTGTCGAGGAAAGCGCGTCCGGCCTGGGACGCGCGCCGGCTCCGCCCTCGGGCTCGGTCGCTCACGGTCTTTCCAGGCCCGGGCGCGGCCGCTGGCCTCAATCGGAACAGCTCGCGCAGCGCTCGGCGCACAGAGCTCGTCCGGGCCTCCGTGAGGCGGCTCACGAGCCAGGCGAAGACGATCGCCGCGGTCGTGACGCCGCCGAGGAGCGCGAGGGCCATCGCGTCGGGAGCGCGGCGGAGCGGCTCGCCGGGCGCGGCGCCGATCGGCGCGCGCAGCGCGACGATGAAAGGGACGTGGACGGCGTAGAGCGTGTACGAGAAGGCCGCCGCGGACACGGCGAGACGGGCCCCGCGCGAGCTCGCGACGGCGTCCGCGCGCGGCGCCGCCACGGCGCCGTACATCCAGCCGAAGACGGCGACGGCGAGGACGTAGTCGGCGAGCAGCCCGGCCGGAGCCGCGTGAGGAGGAGCGCCCCTGAGCACCGCGAGGCCGCCGGCCCACGGGAGCACGGCGCGGGTCCGCGGGCGAGGCGCGGGATGGGGAGCAGGTTCAGCGCGACGCCGAGCAACCAGACCGGGAAGTATAGAAGGATCTCCGACCCGACCAAGGTCGCGGCGCCGGCGAACAGCGCGAGGCAGAGGTAGCGCTCGCGCTGGTTGCGCGTCACCGCGACGCGCAGCGCGAGCGGAAAGAGGAGGTAGTACCAGAGCTCGTTGGCGAGGCTCCAGAGGGCGCCGTTCGTCCCGAGCGGGGGCGCCGTGATGGTCTGGAGGAAGGTCGCGTTCGCCAGGAACGTCGCGGCGTCGTGGCGGGTGTCGGCCGCGAAGTTGAGGATGTTCGCGGGGTAGGAGCCGTCGTAGAGGCTCGGCATGGCGGTGGCGCCGAGGTGGTCCCAGAGCAGCGTCAGGGCGAGCGCTGGCAAGAGCACGACGTAGAGGCGCGAGACCCGGTCCACGAGGTAGTGGGACCAGCTCCACCGGGAGCCGGGCGCGTGCCGCGAGAGGACCGCCTGCCCGATGAAGAAGCCCGAGAGGACGAAGAAGACGAGCACGGCCTGGTGCCCGAGGCTCGTCACGAAGTAGAAGCCGTAGAGGGGCGCGCTCGGGCGTCCACCGGCGGCGAGGAGCTCGGGATAGTCGACGACGAACAGGTTCCGGGCGTGGCCGATCAACACGACGAACGCCGCCAGCGCCCGCACGGCGTCGAGCGTCGTCGACGCGCGGCTTCCGTGCTGGACCTGCAATCGAGCCTCCAGGATCCCAAGTGGGCGAGCAGCGCCACGGCAGGGGTAGTTGCGCAGAGCGGCTGGCCTGATCAGACTACCTCGGCGCGCCCATTCCATCACCTCGTCCGCTCATCGATTGCAGCGCCGACGGTCTCCGAGCGCCGGCTCGAAGGCGTATCCGGCTCCCCGTCCTCCGCGCGCCGCCGCGCGCGCGCGAGGCTCGGCGCAGGCGCCAGCGTTGACAGAGGGGATGACTCCCATATTGTCGGCATCCCGCACCGCCTCGACGGCACACCGCGCGGCTCATGCGAGGCCCGATGACCACGCCGCACAAACAGACGCGCGCCCGCTTGTTCCACCTCGCCGACCTCCTCGCGGGGCATCTGCGCGGCAACGGTTGCCCGAGCTGCCGCGGCGGCGCGGCGGCGAGCGCGTCATCAAGAAGCACGGCGGCCTCGGCTCCATCTACCGCTGCGCCGGGTGCGGGCTGCTCTTCCGCCCGACCGGCCTCCAGACCGGCCCCATCGCGCGCTGGTACTACTCGGTCATCTACGGCGACGGCGAGATCACGCGCTCACTCGCCGAAGACCGCGACGTGGCCGTCGCCCACGCGCGCGCCGGCGGCAAGGATCGCGGCGCCCTCGTCGAGCCGCTCCTCGACGCCCTCCCCAGCGCGGCGCAGAGCATCGGCGTCCTCGGCGCCTCCTGGGGCTACGAGCTGCTGGCCTTCGAGGACCTCGGCGTCCCGGTCTGGGGGATCGAGCCCGGCGACCGGCGCCGCGCCCACGGCCAGCGCGCCTTCGGCCTCGAGCTCTATCCGACCATCGAGGCCGCGCGCCGCGCCGGCCGCGGGGGCGGCGTGCTCTTCAGCTCCCACGTGCTCGAGCACATCCCGACCCTCGGCGCGACCCTCACCGAGGCGCTCACGACGCTGAAGCCGGCGGCCCAGCTCCACATCACGCCGCGAGTGGACCCGCTCACGCCAGCCGTCGGCCCCGTCATCGGCCGAGAGCATCCGCTCGGGGTCACGGCCGAGTTCTGGCGCCGCTGGGCCGCGTCACACGGGCTCGCCGTGCGTCTCGCCGCCCACCAGCCACCGTCCGAGCCGATCCCCTGCGAGATGGTCGCGTTGGTCGCGCCTCCCGGCGCCCCGGACCTCGAGGCGTTGGACCTCGGTGACGGCGTCGTCGAGGCCCTCTGAGAAGGTGTTTCAGTATTCGGACCGAGCCCGGCGACGCGTCGTGATTCCAGGTGGTTACGTGAGGAGGGAGCGTGCCCATAGGCACGTGACCGACGAGCGGAACCGCCTGAAATCACAAGAGCAAGCCAGGCGACGGGAGAATACTGAAACACCTTCTGAGAAGGTGTCCGGGGTCGCCGCGGTGACCCGCGCCGCCCACGCCGCCGCTACTCGTCCTTCGCGAGCCAGTAGTTACCGATGGCGAGGCACTCCATGCGCGTGCGCAGGTAGCAGTCGATGGCCTCGTCCGGCGAGCACACGATGGGCTCGTTCTCGTTGAACGACGTGTTCAGCACGCACGGGATCCCGGTCTCCTTCTCGAAGGCCGAGATCACGCTGTAGTAGCGCGGGTTGTGCTCCTTGCTGACCGTCTGCAGGCGCCCCGTGTGGTCGACGTGGTCGGTCGCCGCGATCTGCTCGCGCGTCTCCGGCAGCGTCCCGTACACGAGCATCATGAACGGCGACGGGTGCGTCTCATCGAAGTAGTCGCCGACGCGGTCCTCGAGGATCGACGGCGCGAACGGCCGGAAGGGCTCGCGGTGCTTCACGCGCGAATTGAGGATGTCCTTCATCCCCGGGTAGCCCGGGTGCGTCAGGATCGACCGCGCGCCGAGCGCCCGCGGGCCCCACTCCATGCGCCCCTGGAACCAGCCGAGCACCTTCCCCTGCGCGAGGTGCTTCGCCGCCGTCGCGTCGATCTCCGCGTCGCTGAGGCGCTGCGCCTCGCCGGCGACGCCCGCGCGCTCGAGGGCCGCGTGGATCTCCTCGTTCGTGTAGGCGTTGCCGAGGTAGGCGTGGTGGAGCCCGGCCACGCGCGGGTTCCCGAGGGTTGCGTTGTGGATGAAGTAGGCCGCGCCGAAGGCCGTGCCGTCATCGGTCGCCGCCGGGTGCGCGTAGAAGCGCTTGAACGGCGTGTAGGCGAACACCTTCCCGTTCGCGACCGAGTTCAGAGCGACCCCGCCCGCGACGCACAGCGCGTCGACCCCGGTCTCCTTGTGGAGGTGCCGGAGGATGTGGAAGTAGACCTCCTCGAGGCGCGCCTGCAGCGAGTGCGCGATGTCGTGGTGGCGCTCGGTGATCTCGTCCCCGCGCGCCCGCGCCGGCCCGAGCACCTCGGTGAGCTTGTCGGAGTAGAGGCGCGCGACCGTCGGGTAGCCGGTCTCGTCCTGGCTGTAGTCGACGCCTTCCGAGTGATGGATGAAGTAGTCGAGGTTCAGCGAGAACTTGCCGTCCTCCTCGAGCTGCACGATGTCGCGCATCTCGGCCATGTACCGGGGCTTGCCGTAGGGGGCGAGCCCCATGACCTTGCCCTCGTCGCCGTAGCGGTCGTAGCCGATGAGCTGGCAGAGCGCCGTGTAGAAGATCCCGAGCGAGTGCGGGAAGTAGACGCGCTCGAGCACCTTGAAGCGGTTCCCCTCGCCGATGGCGGTCACCATCGACGCGAAGTCGCCCATGCCGTCGATCGACAGCACCGCGGCGCGCTCGAAGTCGCTCGTCAGGAACGTGCTCGCGATGTGGCAGAGGTGGTGCTCGATGTGGTGCACGCGCGCCTTGAGCGATCCCGCCGGGATCTCGCACGCCTGCTCCACGAGCGCGGGGATGTCGGCGATGTGCGCGCGGTTCTCGAGCCGCTGCTTCGCCATCTTCCCGATGTTCGGCAGGTTCCGCAGCCCGAAGCCGATCTTCTGCGCGACGTTCGCCTTCGAGTCGCGCCCGATCGCGACGTGCGCGACGTCGTCGATGCCGATGCCCGCCATCTCGAGCACCTTCCGGAGCGCCATCTTCGGGAACCCGGCGTAGTGCTTCACGCGGTTGAGCCGCTCCTCGGCGATGGCGCCGACGCACTCGCCGTCCTTCAGCAGCACCACCGAGGCGTCCGCGTGGAAAGCATTGATTCCGAGGATGTACGTCGCCAAATCCGGGCCTCCTGGGCGTCTCGCGTGCGGGTACGTTGCACGACGGGCGCCCGCTGATCAGTTCCCGCGCCACCGGGACCTTAGAGAGGTCTGGGATCCGCCGCAACATCCGTCCGCACGCGGCGCGGCGCGGCCCGCCCGACACGCTTGACACCGCCGAATCCACTCGCGACCATCCGCTGCCTCGCCCGGCCGGAGTGACCATGCCGAAGCCCACCACGTTCCTCCACCGCGCCTACGGCCCGCTCAAGAAGCACCTGCCGCCGGGCCTCAGCGCCCCGCTCCGGCGCCTCACCACGGCGCTCGTCGCGCCGCTGCGATTCGCGTGGCAGTCCGGGCACTTCCGCAGCAGCCTCGCCGCGCGCGCCATGTCGAGCGAGGGCGAGCCGCTCCCCTGGTACACCTACCCGTGCATCCGCTTCCTCGAGCAGCGCAGCTTCGCGGGCAAGCGGGTCCTCGAGTTCGGCGGCGGTCAGTCGAGCCTCTGGTGGGCCGCGCGCGCCGACGGGGTGACGGTCTTCGAGGGCGACCGCGGCTGGCTCGCGGAGCTCGAGCGCATGGTCCCCGACAACGTCGCCGTCCACTTCGCCTCGGCGGTCGACGCGGGCGACTGCCGCGCCGCCGTCGAGGGGGAGCTCGCGGCGCGCGGCGAGGACGGCGCGAAGTTCGACATCATCGTCATCGACGGCCTCGTGCGCGAGGCGGTCGTGCCCATCGCCCTCGAGCGCCTCGCGGACGACGGCGCGATCATCGTCGACAACGCCGAGGGCTACGGTTTCCGCGAGCTCTTCCTGGGCTCGGGCCTCAACCGCGTCGACTTCCATGGCATGGTCCCGGGCGTCGTCCTCGAGCACACGACCGCGATCTACTACCCCGAGGGGAGCTTCCTCTTCCGGGCGGACCAGCCCTTCAACGACCGCCGCTGACGGGGGGCGCTACGCGCTGTCGTCGTTGTTGTCGCCCGCGTCGGGCGTCGGCTCCGCCGCGGCGGCCGCCGTCGCCGGACCGCGCCGCGCCACGTCGCGCACGTAGCGCAGCTCCGCGCGCAGCATCTTCCCCTCGAGCGCCCACGTCGCCGTGACGTACGCCGCGAGCGCCACCGCCGTGCCGAGCAGCGCGCTCGGCGCCCGCGCGACCGACGCGGGGAGCGCCGCCCGCACCGCGAGGCCGGCGCCGATGGCGACCGTCCCGAGCGCGAGCGTCACGAGGTAGTGGCGCGGGTTCACGACGAGGTGCCGCGGCAGCCCGCGCACGAGGATCACGAGGTACGCAGCCCACGCGAGCGTCGTCGCGATCACCGCGCCCAGCGCGTCGAGCCACAGCCCGAGCCCGAGGCACGCCGCCGCGAGCACCGCCGCCGCCACGATCTGCCCGAGCCACACCGGCCGGAAGTCGCGCATCGCGATGAGCGCCACGCGCAGGTTCTGCCCGAGCATCATGAGGAGCATGAGCCCGGCGGACCACTGCAGGAGCGCCCCCGCGGGCTCCCACTTCGGGCCGAGCACGACGCGCACGATGAGATCGCCCCCGACGGCCGTCGCGACCGCCGCCGCGAGCATCGCGCGCGTGATGACGAGCTGCGTCAGCTCGAAGACGCGCCCCTGCCGCCGCGGATCGTCGTGCAGCGCCGCGAACGTCCGGAGCCCGACGCCGTTGATGACCGGCCCCATCGCCGCCCCCGGGAGCCCCGAGAGGTAGCGCGCCTGCTGGTAGTAGCCGAGGGCGTCCTTCCCGGCGATGGCGCCGACCACGAGCTGGTCGATGCGCGCGTACAGCACCTCCACGAGGCGCGTCGTGAAGAGCGAGCGCCCGAGCTGCCACACCGCGCGCGCCGCCTCGCGGTCGAAGCCGAAGGTGCGCCGGCGGTCGAAGAGCAGCGCCCAGCCGCCGACCGCGAAGGTCACGAGCGCGGGCGGGCCCGCGTCCCGCACGACGTAGACGAACGGCCCGGGCGCCACGTACGCCACGACGAGCGCGAGCGCCGACCCGGCCGCGACCGAGAGGAACTGGATCATCGCGGCGCGGTGGTAGTGGAACCGCCGCATCTGCCCGGACAGCAGCGTCTCGTTCGTCACCGCCAGCACGCGGGCGGCCGCCATGGCGATGAACACGTGCCCGACGGCGTCGCCGTGGGCCGCCGCCACGAAGGGCCAGACGGCGAGCGACACGAGGAAGAGCGCCACCGTGAGGGTGACGCTCATCGCGAGCACCGTGCCCGGGAGCTTCTCGTAGCGGTCCTCGAGCTGCACGAGGGCCTGCGGGAAGCTGAAGGACCCGAGGAGCCCGATGAGCTCGGCCTCGGCCATCGCCATCGTGAACTCGCCGAGGTCGACGGCCTCGACCTGGCGCGCGATGATCGCGTTCACGACGAACCGGACCGCGAAGCCGCCGAGGCTCCCGAGGCCGGTCGTCAGCGTCCCGAGGAGGGCCTTGCGCCCGAGCTCCTTGCTCATGGAGCGTCGCCCGGGCAGGGCGTCATCAGGCCGCGCGACCCTTCACGGGCCGGTGGTGCTTGCTCCGGACCTCCCAGATCCGCTTGTCGCTGACGGGGAGGTTGTGCGACGTCGAGCGGCGGTTCATGCCGACGCCGAGGATGTTGTTGAGGAGCTTCGTGATCTTCTGCTGCATGACCGTCGTCCCTGGCGGGCGACCGGCCTCGGGAGCGGGTCCCGGGCGCTTCGTGGCCGCCGTCGGTGTCGATTGGGGCGCGGCTTATGCCAGCGGTCGTGCAGTGTGGCAAGGCTTTTCTTCGCCGATCGCCGTCATTCCTCGAGCGTCGTGTTCGTCGTCGGCTCGTAGTCGCGGCACGGCTGGCCGCGCAGCGACGGGCACGGCGCGATCCCGTCCGGCACCGTGAGCCCCGTCACGACCGACAGGTGGATCCGCGACGGCATCGCCGGCGTCCGCGCGACCTCCTGCACCGGCGTCATCCCGTCGTAGCTCGGGTTGTCGAACTCCCACGTCCCGTGGTTCCGCCCCGGCGTCGAGATCACGACGCGCAGCCGCGAGCCCTTGCGGATCGGGTGCCCGACGGACGGCATCGGCACCTTCGTCTCGAGGAACTGCCCCGGCACGAGCGCCTCGTAGTCGCTCTCGTCGAAGGTGTACTCCACGCGGAGCGCGTTCGTGCGCAGGTCGTCGAGCCCGCGGTGCCCGAGCCGGTGCCACCCGTTCTGGAGCAGGTACTCGGTGCCGTCGGGGCGCACGTCCATGATCGCGACCTGCACGTCGACGTCCTCGACCTCGCTCGTCATCCAGAGGTCGGCGTACACGGGCCCCGCGAGCACCATGTCCTCCGCGAGCGGCGCCGACACGTAGCTCAGGCTCTTCCCCTCCGGGAACTGCGTCCAGCGGATGTCCCAGAGCCGCTTCATGAGCTCGTAGCCGCGCGGCCCGAAGAAGCCCACCGCGCCCGCGTCCGCGTCGTGCTCGTAGGTGTCGATGCCCCCGTCGGCGGCGATGGGCGCGTCGTCCGTGAGCGTCCCGTCCGGCCCGAGGTAGAACACGCGCTCCTCGGCGTCCGGCGGCGGCCACGCGTCCCAGCTCGCCTCGAAGCGCGCGACGGGCGCCCCCGGCTGCCCGTTGCCGGCCCCGCTCTCGAACAGCACGCGCACGGGCTTCTGCGCCTCGTAGGCCGCGCGGACGCCCGCGTAGTCCTCGTCCGCGAAGTCCGTGAAGCGGTCCGGCTCGAAGCCGAGGTCGTCGGAGTCGTAGGTCTTCCCGAGCTCGGGCCCGGCGACCACGCGCACGAGGTCCGACAGGCGCGGCACGCGCTGCGCCACGTAGATCTCGAGGAACTCCCACCAGCGCGTCAGCACGAGCGGGCTGTACCCGTCGACGTGGCGCCCGTTGTAGAGCGTGAACTTGTGCGTCGGCGTCGCCGTGAACGCGTCGAGCATCTCCGCGAACTGGCCGCCCGTCTGCTCGTCCTGGAAGGCGCCCGTCAGGTACACGGGCACGGCGATCTCGTGCACGAGCGTCGGCAGGCTCCGCTCGGCCGCGTCGTCCGGGTAGAACTCGAGCTCGCGGAAGAGCTCCTCGAACGCGAAGTTCTGCTTCCGCAGCAGCTGGTGCGCCTCGCACGTCGTGTCGCCGCCGGCGATCCGCCGGTCGGTCCAGCTCTGCCCGTTGGGCGCGGCCTCGTTGTCGCGCTCCTCGAGCCACTGCCGCGTGAATCCGTCGTTGTAGATCCCGCCCGGCCAGAGCTGCTGCCACGAGTCGGCGATCACCGAGAGCGGTGTCACGGCCGCGAGGCTCGGCGGGTTCGTGCGCGCGACGTAGAGCTGAGTGATGCCGCTGTACGAGAGCCCCACCATCCCGACCTTGTGATTCAGCACCCACGGCTGCCGCGCGACGACCTCGACGACGTCGTAGCCGTCGGCGTGCTGCGCCGGGTTGAACACGTCGAAGACGCCGCCGGAGCAGCCCGTACCGCGCATGTTGACGCCGACCGAGGCGTAGCCGAGGAGCGTCGCGATCCGCGAGCCGGGCTCGGGATCGTCGGGGCGCGACGGCGAGTAGCCCGAGTACTCGATGACGGTCGGGTAGGGCCCGTCGCCCCAGAGCGCCGGGTCCGGGAGCCGCACCATCGCGGAGAGCTGCACGCCGTCGCGCATCGTGATGTAGTTGAAGCCGTCGTTCGCGTCCTCGCCGTCGCCGAGGCCGCCGATCCCGTAGTGGATCCCGCGGAGCTCCTGCCCCTCGTAGGCCGAGGTCGGCGGCACGTCGTGGACGTCGAGGATCCGGAAGGCCGCGCTCGCCGCGGGCGGATCGACGTCGTCGTCGCGGAGGACGTAGTCGTCGCCGGGGCGGAGCGCGTGCCCGTCCTTCACGAGGTCGTGCGGGCTCCCGCCCTCGCGCAGGTCGAGCACCGTGTAGGTGCCGCCCACGTACGCGAAGTGCGCCTGCCCGAGCTCGTCGGCGACCACCGTCACGAGCCGCTCGCCGTCGGCGCCGTAGAGCGTCAGCGCCTCACCCGCGGTCGCGTTCGTGACGGTCACCGTCTCGACCCCCGGCGACACGGTGAACGCGGCCGGCACGGTGCCCTCGAGCGCCGGGTTCGGTGAGCGCGTGTCGACCTCGACGGTGTCCCCGCCCGCCGAGTCGCCGCCGACCGTGTCCGCCGCGGTGTCCCCGCCGCCCGTGTCGGCGACGAGCGAGCTCTTGCCGCCGTCGCCGTCGCACGCGGCGACGAGCGGGAGCGCGAGCAGGGAGAGGCCCAGGGCGGTGACGGCAGCCTGTCTGGAGTTCATGGCGCGAACGATAGCCTACGAGCCCGCTCGCTGCGAGCCCGAAGGGCCCTCGCCCGGCGACGCGTCTTGCCGCCCCCGCGGCCTCGCGGTATGGCCACCGCCGATGGCGAGCCACGACCCGACGCGCCCCCTCCACGTGGCGCTCATCTCGCGCGACCGCGCCTTCTCGGGCGGGACCTCCATGCGCGACGGCTTCGTCGCCGCCGGCGCCCGCTGCACCATCGTCCCCTACGAGGACTGGTTCCCCGACCTCCACTCGCAGCGCCTCCGCGGGAGCGGCGTCGTCTCGCGCCTCGCCGGCGACGTCGTCCGGCCCCTCGCGGAGGCGCGCCTCGTCGCGACGGTCGCGCGCCTCCGCCCGGACGTCGTCTTCTTCCTGAAGTGTGACGACCTCCACGCCGCCGTCTATGGCGTCCTCCGGCGCCTCCTCCGCGGCGTCCCGCTCGTCGCCTACCACCCGGACGACCCCTTCAACGTCGGGCGCGGCCCGCTCCGCCCGGGGCCCGCGCACCGCCGCGCCCGCGCGCAGCTGCTCGCCGCGGACCTCGTCGTCTCCTGGTCTCCCGAGGTCGTGCGCCGCGCCGAGGCGCTCGGGGCGCGCCGCGCGCGCTACCTCCCGTTCGCGGCCGACCCGGCGGTGCACCCGCGCGTCCCCGTGACCGACGCCGACCGCGCCGCCCTCGGCGCCGACGTCACGTTCGTCGGGAACTGGGACCAGGAGCGCGAGCGCTGGCTCACCGGCATCGCGGCAGCCCTCGAGGCCGAGGGCGTCGGCCTCGCCGTCTGGGGCACGGAGTACTGGGAGACGCGCTGCAAGGACGCGCGCGTGCGCGCCGCGTGGCGCGGGAGGCCGCTCTTCGGCGAGGAGATGTCGAAGGCGGCGCTCGCCTCGGCGATCAACCTGAACGTGCTGCGACTGCAAAATCGTGGCGCCACGAACATGCGCACCTTCGAGATCCCATGCGCCGGCGGGTTCATGCTGCATGAGCGAAGCCCGGCGCTCTCCGAGTGGCTCCCGCCCGGCGTCGCGTGCGACGACTTCGCCGACGTGCCCGAGCTCGTCGAGAAGGCGAAGCGCTGGCTCGCGGACCCGGAGGGCCGCGCGCGCGTGGCCGAGGAGGGCCACCGGCGCGCGCTCGCGTGGACCTACCGCGAGTGGTGCGAGCGGATCCTCGGGTGGATCGCGGATCTCGACCCCACGACGAGGCAGGAGACGCCGTGAAGATCGCCATCCTGACGGCCGGGCGCTTCCACGTCCTCGACCTCGCCCGCGAGCTCACGCGCCTCGGCCACGAGGTCGCCTTCTACTCGCTCGTGCCGCCGTGGACGACGCGGCGCTTCGGCCTCCCGCCGCACGCCGACCGGTGGCTCGGGCCGCTCCTCGGGCCGGCCTTCCTCGCGTCCCGCGCGCTCGCCCGCACGCCTGCACGCGGCGTCGCCCAGCGCGCCCTCGTCGAGGCCATCGACCGAGTCGGGGAGCGGCTGGTCGGCAGCTGCGACGCGTTCATCGGCATGGCGGGCATGAGCCTCCGCACGCTCCGCCGCGCACGCCGCCGCGGCGCGGTGACCTTCGTCGAGCGCGGCTCGCTCCATATCGCCGCGCAGCAGGCGATCCTCGCCGACGCGGGCCCGCGCGGCCGCGTCGCGGACTGGGTCGTCGCCCGCGAGGAGGCCGAGTACGCCGCAGCGGACTACGTCTCCGTGCCGTCGCGGCTCGCCGAGCGGAGCTTCGTCGAGCGCGGGGTCCCCGCGCAGCGCCTCGTCCGGAACCCGTACGGCGTCTCGCTCGACGAGTTCCCGCCGACGCCGGCGCCCCCTGGGCCGCCACGCATCCTCTACGTGGGCACCTGGTCCTGGCAGAAGGGGGTCGACGTGCTGGCCCGCGCGTTCGAGCAGGTCCGCGCCGCCCGCCCGGGCGCGGAGCTCGTGCACGTCGGCGCCGTCGGCGACACGCCGCTCCCCGCGCGCCTGCCGGGCTTCACGCACATCGCGCCCGTCCCCCAGCCGGAGCTCACGCGCCACTACGCGCGCGCCCACGTCTTCACGCTCCCGTCTCGGCAGGACGGCTTCGGGATGGTGCTGACGCAGGCGCTCGCCTCGGGGCTCCCGGTCGTCGCGACCACCCGCACCGGCGGCCCCGATCTGGCCGATCTGCTCGGCGCCGACGACGCCATCACCCTCGTCCCCCCCGACGACGCCGACGCCCTCGCGGCCGCCCTCGGCGCGCAGCTCGATCGCGTCGGCGTGGGCCCCGGTCCGCGCGCCGGCCTCGTCGACGCCCGCCGCCAGGCCCTCACGTGGCGCGCCTACGGCGAGCGCTGGGACGCGAACCTCCGCGCGCTCGTCCCGCGCTGACGCGCCCGCTCAGGGCGCCGCGTCGCCCCCGCCGCCCGGCGCCGGCTCCCCCGCGCCCTTCCCGGGGCAGATCCCGTCCATCGCCCGCGCGATGCGCGCGCGCGCGTCCTCCGACGCCATGTACGTCGCGTCGAGCTCATAGAAGGAGGTGACTCCCGTGAGCCCGAACCTCCGGAACTTCTCGAGCACCTTCTCGACGTCGGCCTCCTCCCACGGGCGCTCGCCGTGCGCGCAGCGCATCTCCGCCGTGACGAGGATGTAGAACGACGCCTCGAGCACCTGCCGCGTCGGCTCGTCGTCCGGCGCCGCCGTCAGCGCGAACTTCGCCCGCTCGAGCGCCCCCTCGTAGTCCTCGCGCTCGAACGCGATGGCCGCGAGCAGCCGCTGCGCCGCCGCGTTCCGCGGGTCCCGGCTCACGACCTCCTTCGCCGCCGTCTCCGCGGCCGGCACGTTCCCCCGCGCGAGCCAGTTCTTCGCGAGCTCGAGGCGCGCCGCGAAGTGCCCCTCGTCGATGGCGATGAGCTTCTCGAGCACCTCGGCCTGGGCGACCCAGTCCTCCTTCTGCCCGTAGAGCCCGCTCAGGTTCGTGAGCGCCCCGACGTTCCCGGGATCGCGCTCGATGGCCCGCTTCGCGGCCTCGATGGCCTGCTCGGTCTCGCCGAGCGCGGCGAGCGCGGCCGCCTTGGTCACCCACACGGCCGCCGGCTTCTCGTCGATGGTGAGGGCGAGGTTCGCCTGCTGGAGGGCCTTGTCGGGCTTCCCCTGGACGAGGTAGGCGCTCGCGAGCACGAGCCGGCCGTCGAGATCGGCCGGGTGCTCCTCCACGATGGCCTGCCCGAGCGCCACCGCCTCGACGACGTCCCCGCGGGCGAGCGCGTCCTTCGCGCGCTGGAGCGCCGCGGCGAGGTTCGTCTGCGCGCCGCTCGGGGCGGCGTCGGTGGCGTCGTCGCCGCCGCCCTTGCAGCCGGCGGCGAGCGTGAGCGCGAGGAGGACGACGACGGCGAGGCGCGGGCTCATGACGGCGCCATATCGGGTCGCCATGAAAACCGCAAGTTGACCCGGCCGGGCGAAAGTGATTGCTTGCGCCCGCCATGAGCCTCGGGAAGACCATCCGGTTCATCTGGGACCACCCGCTGACGCAGAAGGATCGCGTCCGCGCGCTCGTCGGCTTCGTGCGGTGGCAGATCGGGAGCCGCCTCGTCCCGGGCCCCGTCGTCGCTCCCTTCGTGGATGACACCGTCCTCGTCGTCGCGCCCGGCATGAGCGGCGCCACGGGCAACGTCTACGTCGGCCTCCACGAGGTCGCCGAGATGGGCTTCGTGCTCCACTGGCTCCGCCCGGGCGACCGCTTCGCGGACGTCGGCGCGAACGTCGGGAGCTACACGGTCCTCGCCGCGGGCGCCGCGGGCGCCGACGTCGTCGCGTTCGAGCCCGTCCCGGCGACGCACCGCCGCCTCCTCCGGAACGTCGCCATCAACGGGCTCGAGGGCAAGGTCGACGCGCGCCTCGCGGGCGTCGGCGCGGCGCCCGAGCGCCTGCGCTTCACGGCCGACCGCGACACGACGAACCGCGCGCTCGCCGACGGCGAGGCCGCGACGGGCGCGACGGTCGACGTGGACATCGTGACGCTCGATCAGGCGCTCGCGGACGCCCCGCCGGCCCTCATCAAGATCGATGTCGAGGGCTTCGAGGACCGCGTCCTGGCCGGCGCCGCCGGGATCCTCGCCGATCCGCGGGTGCAGGCGCTCGTCGTCGAGCTCGCGCCCGACCGGGGTTACAACCCGGCGACACTGGTGGAATCCCTCACTTCCTTCGGCTTCCAGCCTGTCCGATACGCTGCCGTCGAGCGACGGCTCGAGCCGACGGATCCGGCGCTGTCGCGCTGGGGGAACCTGATCCTCGTGAAAGACCTCGAAGCCGCGCGCGACCGCGTCCGCAGCGCCCCGAGGCACCGCGTCCTGGCCGGCACCCTCTAGCGGAGGGGCGGCGCTCACCCTGCGGCCGACGCCCGGCCGCGAACACCGAAGAGATCCATGGATATCCGCAACATCGCCATCATCGCCCACGTCGACCACGGCAAGACCACGCTCGTGGACGGTCTCCTCAAGCAGTCCGGCACGTTCAACGACCACGAGGCCGTCGACGAGCGCGTGATGGACTCGATGGACCAGGAGCGCGAGCGCGGCATCACGATCCGTTCGAAGAACACCGCGGTCGTCTGGAACAACCACCGCATCAACATCGTGGACACGCCGGGCCACAGCGACTTCGGGAGCGAGGTCGAGCGCGTCCTCCGCATGGTCGACGCCGTGCTGCTGCTCGTGGACGCCGCCGAGGGGCCGATGCCGCAGACGCGCTTCGTCCTCCGGAAGTCGCTCGAGCTCGGTCTCAAGGTGCTCGTCTGCATCAACAAGATCGACCGCAAGGACGCGCGCCCGGACGTCGTGCTGAACGAGATCTTCGACCTCTTCGGCCACCTCGACGCGAGCGACGACCAGCTCGACTTCCCGCACATCTACGCGGCCGCGCGCGACGGCTACGCCATCCGCGAGCTCGACCACGAGAAGAAGGACCTCACGCCCCTCTTCGAGTTCATCCTCGAGCACGTCCCGGCGCCGAAGGGCGACCCGCAGGCCGCGCTCCAGATGCAGGTCGCGACGCTCGACCACTCGCCGTTCCTCGGCCGCATCGCCATCGGGCGCGTCTACCAGGGCACCATCCGGCGCGGCATGCAGGCGGTCGTCTGCAAGCCCGACGGCGGCCTCGAGCGCTTCCGCGTCTCGCAGCTCATGACCTTCAAGGGGCTCGCGCGCGTCGACTGCGAGTCCGCCGAGGCGGGCGACATCGTCGCCCTCGCGGGCGCCGGCGACGCCACGGTCGGCGACACCATCTGCGCCGAGGGCACGCCGCTCCCGATGAAGGCGATCCCCATCGACGAGCCGACGCTCTCGATGCAGTACATGACGAACACGAGCCCCTTCGCCGGCAAGGAGGGCAAGTTCGTCACGAGCCGCCAGATCAAGGAGCGGCTCGACCGCGAGCTCCTCGCGAACGTCGGGCTGAAGATCGAGCCGGGGCCGAGCCCGGACATCTTCATCGTGTCGGGGCGCGGCACGCTCCACCTGTCGGTGCTCATCGAGTCGATGCGCCGCGAGGGCTTCGAGCTCGCCATCAGCCAGCCGCAGGTCATCCTCAAGGAGGTCGACGGCGCGATGTCGGAGCCGGTCGAGGAGTGCGTCGTCGACTGCGCCGAGGAGTACAACGGCACGGTCATCGACAAGCTGAACCAGCGCGGCGGCACGATGCTCGAGCTCTACGCGGCGCTCGACGGCCACACGCGCATGCGCTGGGAGGTCCCGAGCCGCGGGCTCATCGGCTTCCGCTCGGAGTTCCTGACGGACACGCGCGGCACGGGCACGGTGGTGCACCAGTACAGCCACTACGCGCCGCTCAAGACGCGCAAGCGCTCGCGCTCGAACGGCGTGATGATCGTGCAGGAAGACGGCGAGACCGCCGGGTACGCCCTCGACAACCTCCAGGACCGCGGCTGGCTCTTCGTGAACCCGGGCGAGAAGGTCTACATGGGGCAGGTCATGGGGCTCCACAACCGCGAGAACGACCTCGTGGTGAACCCGTGCAAGCGGAAGAACCTCACGAACTTCCGCGCCTCGGGCACGGACGACGCGATCCGCCTCGCGCCGCCGCGCGTGTTCACGCTCGAGGACGCGCTCGAGTTCATCGAGCCGGACGAGCTCGTCGAGGTCACGCCGCAGAGCATCCGCCTCCGCAAGCGCCACCTCGATCACAACGCCCGGAAGCGCCTCGAGAAGACCGGCAGCTGAGCCAGGCTCAGCTCCGCGCTGCGTCGGCGCCTCCGCCCTCCTCCGTGAGGTGGCGGAGGTAGCCGACGTAGGAGAAGAGCCGACCGCGCTGCCGCCCCGTGAGCTCGGAGAGGATCCCGAGCGCCTCGAGCGCCTGGACGGCGGTTGTCGCCGCCGGCACGGAGAGACCCGCGCGGGCGGCGGCGCTGCCGATGGACAGGATCGGGTGCGCCTTGAACGCCTCGTGGACGCGCAGCGCCGAGCCGGCGCGGCGGCCGGTGGCGGCCTGGATCCGGGCCCGGTCGCCGTCGAAGAGCGCGAGCAGCGCTCTCGCCGTGCTCACCGCCTCGCGGGACGTCTCGAGCACGCCCGTCGCGAAGAAGCGGAGCCACGCCTCCCACTCTCCCGCGGTGCGCACGCGCTGGAGTCGCTCATAGTACTCCGCGCGGTGGCGCTTGAAGTAGACGGAGAGGTACAGGGTCGGCTCCGAGAGCGCCCCGTCCGCGCACAAGAGCAGCGTGATGAGCAGTCGGCCCAGGCGCCCGTTGCCGTCGAGGAAGGGGTGGATGGTCTCGAACTGCGCGTGAGCGAGCGCCGCTTTGACGAGCAACGGTGTCGTCGCCGGCTCCTCATGCAGGAACCGCTCGAGCGCGCCGAGACAGGTCATGAGCTCATCCGGCGGTGGCGGGACGTAGAGCGCGTTGCCCGGCCGTGTGCCGCCGATCCAGTTCTGCGAGCGCCGGAACTCGCCCGGCGTGCGCTCCTGTCCGCGCCCGTGGGCGAGCAGGAGACCGTGGATCTCGCGCAAGAGCCGCAAGGACAGCGGGAACCCGCCGCGCAGCCGGGCGAGGCCATGGGTCATCGCCGCGACGTAGCTGCTGACCTCGACGACGTCGTCGATGGGCACGCCGGCCGAGCCCTCGACCTCATGCTGGAGCAGATCCGAGAGCGAGGACTGCGTCCCCTCGATCTGCGAAGAGAGCACCGCCTCCTTCCGCACGTACATGTACACGAAGAGGTGGGTGTCCGGGAGGATGGCGGTGAGCCCGTCCAGGCGACCCAACGCTCGATTCGCGAGCTCGAGCAGCGCCTGGTCGGAGCCTGCGCCCAGATCCAGCGCCGGGCTCGGTGGTAGCGGCTCGGGGACGAACGCCCGCACCTGCTCGCCACCGAAGGACGTCACCACGAAGCGCCCGCTCGGACCGCGATTCACCATGCCCAGACGCTAACACAGCATTGCTTAACAAGCGCCCGCCTTACTTAAAATCCGCCTCTAATTCTTATTAGCGGGTCACAGCTTCCCGTAGCGCATCGTCGTGAAGTGCGCCGCGAGCACGAGCAGATCGAGGCTCTTCTCCGGCGCGTCCGACGCGATCTCGAACCGCAGGCTCGTCCGCGACAGCACCGGCTCCCCGAGCGGGCTCATCAGCGGCCGCGCCACCGGCTCCTTGTCGACGGCGTAGGTCCCGTCCTTGCCGATCCGCACCGTCGCGAGCTCGTGCAGGTCCCCGGCGACCTCGACCGACACGTCCGGCAGCCCCTCGCCCGCCGCGTGCACGAACTCCGTCCGGCTCCCGCCCGCGAAGAGCGTCCGCCCGCGCGGCCGCCACTCGGCGAGGTGCGCCCGCGCCGTCCGCCCGATCGCCACCCCGAGCGCTTGCTCGAGCTCGCCGACCCAGTGGAACTCCGCCATCCCGAGCAGCGCCCCGCCGTGATCCGGCCGCAGCTCCCAGCGCTGCACCTCGTCGCGCCCGCTCGACACCTCGCGCCACCGGAGCGGCACCCGCCGGAACGCCGTCAGCGGCTCCATCGGCACCGCCTCCGGCGCCGTCGACCCGAAGAGGCACGTCCGCACCGCCGCGTGCGTCGTGTTGCGGCTCTGACGCAGCGCGTCATACGCCGCCGGCTCGATGCTCCCCTCCCGCAGCCGCCCCGCGGGCGCCTGGATCTCGGTCTTCCCGTACAGCGCCCGCCGCGTCGCGAACTTCCGCGACGCCCTCGGCGCCGCCTGCCGCCCGGCCTTCGCCATCGCCACGATCCGCTTCAGCGCGAACGAGCCGAGGAAGGCGATCAGCACGACGAACACGACCTTGACGGTGGGACCATCCACAGGCGGCGAATCCTTGGGCTTGCACGGCGGGGGGGACCGGAGGAATCGCACCAAAGCACAAATCGACCCCTTGTACACCCCCCTTGTCGCGTCCCCCGCGGCGTCCGGGGGGGATCGCGACGACATCGTCCCCGCCGCGCTCATCGCCCGCTCACCGAACGCCCTCATTGACATCGGCCGCCTGCGCTCGTAAAGGTCCCCGGTTCCGGGACGCCAGGGGCGAGGCAGAGCACCGTGTTCGATACCCTCTATCGCGGCTTCAAGTCGGCCAAAACGAAGCTCACGGGGAAGACCACCCTCGACGAGGACAACATCAAGGACGCCCTGCGCGACGTCCGCCTCTCCCTGCTCGAGGCCGACGTCGAGTTCGGCGTCGTGAAGGAGTTCCTGAAGCGCGTCCAGGACACCGCCGTCGGCGAGCTCGTCCACACGCGCGTCAAGCACAAGGGTGGCAAGAAGGAGGTCAGCGCGGCCGACCACTTCATCAACATCTGCCACGACGAGCTCGCGGGCCTCATGGGCCCGGTCGACACCTCGATCAACTTCAAGAAGGGCACCGGGATCTCGACCATCATGATGGTCGGCCTCCAGGGCGCCGGCAAGACGACCACCGTCGGCAAGCTCGCGAACAAGCTCAAGAAAGAGGGTCACAAGCCCCTCCTCGTCGCCGCCGACATCTACCGCCCCGCCGCCATCGACCAGCTCCAGGTCCTCGGCCGCACCCTCGACGTCCCGGTCTACACCGTGCCCGGCGCCGCCCCGCCCGATCTCTGCGAGGCCGCCCTCCGCGAGGCGCGCTTCGAGGGCAACGACGTCGTCATCTTCGACACCGCCGGCCGCCTCTCCATCGATGAGGCGCTCATGAACGAGCTCTCCCTCATCAAGGGGCGCACCCGGCCGGACAACATCTTCCTCGTCCTCGACGCCATGACCGGCCAGGACGCCGTCCGCACCGCCAAGGCGTTCGACGACCGCCTCGACCTCTCGGGCTGCATCCTCACGAAGCTCGACGGCGACGCCCGCGGCGGCGCCGCGCTCTCCGTGAAGGCCGTCACCGGCAAGCCCATCAAGTTCCTCGGCGTCGGCGAGACCCTCGACAAGCTCGAGGAGTTCCGCCCCGACGGCCTCGCCGGCCGGATCCTCGGCTTCGGCGACGTCGTCGGGCTCGTGAAGGACTTCGAGGAGATCGTCGACGAGCAGAAGGCCGAGGAGGACGCGAAGAAGATCCTCTCCGGCAACTTCAACATGATCACCTTCCTCGAGCAGATCCGGACCATCCGCCGGATGGGCTCGCTGAAGGATCTGTTCGAGCGCATGCCCTTCTTCAAGGACTCGATGGGTCAGGTCGACCTCGACGACAAGCAGCTCGTCAAGGTCGAGGCGATCATCACGTCGATGACGAAGAAGGAGCGCATGCACCCGGAGCTCCTGTCGAACACGTCGCGCCTGCGCCGCATCGCCCGCGGCTCCGGCACCACGCTCGACGACGTGAAGTCGATGCTCCAGCGCTTCTACGGCATGCGCAACATGATGAAGCAGGTCGGCAAGAACCCGGGGCTCCTCGGGAAGCTCCCCGGCTTCAAGCAGCTCGGCATGCTGAAGCAGCTGCGCGGCGCCGGCGCCGAGGACATGCTCGGCGGCATGGAGGGCATGGAAGACCTCTTCGGCGGCGGCGGCGGCGGTGAGGGCTTCGGCGACTTCGAGCGCAAGCGCACCGGCATCTCGCGCGCCGAGATGGACGCCCGCATCGACCTCAAGAAGAAGCGGCGCGAGGCCTCGAAGAAGGCCAAGAAGGCGCGCGCGAAGAACAAGAAGAAGTAGCAGCCGCCGCGGGGCGCGCCGCCCGCGAGAGACCCCCCGCGGCCGTGGGGGACGAGAGACGCTCATGAAGCTCGCCGCGACGCTCCTCCTCGCCGCGCTCCCGTTCGCTGCCGCGGCCTGCGGCGGCTCCTCGGGCGGCGGCAACGCCGACGACACCAGCGCGCCCGCCGACACGAGCGCCCCCGACGACGCCGACACCGGCGGCGTCGACGTCATCCTCATCCCCGACGGCACGAACCAGCCGCCCGACGTCACGCAGGCCCCGCAGGCCCTCGGCGGCGTCTGTCAGCGCGACGCCGACTGCCTCACCGGCTACTGCAACACCTTCCCGCAGGGCGGCTACTGCACCCAGCGCTGCGGCGACGGCATGGACGCCTGCCCCGACAGCGGCGTCTGCCTCGGCAGCCAGGACAGCGACGGCGCCCGCCGCCGCCTGTGCTTCAAGCCCTGCATCGCCACGACCCAGTGCCGCCTCGACCAGTGGTGCCCCCCCGAGGCCGGCGTCTGCACGCCGCGCTGCCGCGAGGGCGACTGCGGCGCCGGCTACGTCTGCAACCCCGACGGCCTCTGCGAGCCGGAGGGCCCCTGCGTCCCCGTGGCCGAGGTCTGCGGCGACGGCCAGGACCAGGACTGCGACGGCTACGTCGACAACGGCTGCAGCCGCGCCGTCGACGCCCCCGCGCACGTGCGCGTCGTCGACATGGGCACGGTCAAGGTCGGCGGCAGCGGCCTCTCCCGCACCCTGTCCTTCTTCCCGAGCGCCGGCGCCGCCTCCTTCACGGTGGTCGCCCTCGATGAGGCCAACACCCCCTGGTACATGACCGCCTACTCCCTCGACGCCCCCGGCGGCGTCGACCTCCTCTCCCCCGGCCCCGCCGGCAGCGAGCCGAACCGCAGCTCCCCGGCGTTCGGCGTGTACACGCTGATGGTCCCGAACTCCGACCAGGTCCAGCTCGCGCAGGGGCGCTACGAGTTCAACTTCTACCGCTACGGGAACGCCGCCAGCGCAGCCCCCGTCGGCGAGATCCACGTCTGGGTGCTCGAGAACCTGCGCGAGGCGCCCTCCGCCTCGACCCTCGACCTGAACCTCTGGTTCGTCGGGATCCCGGGCCTCTCCGCCGCGAGCGCCCCGAACGACACGCGCTTCGGCTCCATGATGACCGAGTTCCGGCGCGTCCTCGGCAACGCGGGAATCAGCGTCGGCGAGGTCCGTTATTTCGACGTGACCGGCCCCGAAGCAGACATCTACACCATCGTGGACACGGGCGACGGCGGCGTCGACGAGCACGCCGAGCTCCTCGCCCTCTCGGCGGCCCTGCCGGCCGAGAACCACGGCGTGAACCTCTTCTTCGTGCAGGCGTTCTCCGGCTGGGGCCTCCTCGGCAAGGCCGGCGGCATCCCCGGGCCCCCGCTCTTCCACGGCACGTGGGAGTCCGGCGTCGTCGTGAGCCTCGACGAGTACCTGAACGAGACCGACCCCTTCTTCGTCGCCTACACCGCCGAGACGATGGCGCACGAGCTCGGCCACCAGCTCGGCCTCTACCACCCGACCGAGCAGGACGGCCGCAGTTTCGACCATATCCTGGACACGCCCGAGTGTCCGGCGGAGTTTTACGACTCGAACGGTGACGGCCTCGTCGACCCCATCGAGTGCGAGGCCGTGGGTGGGCTGAACCTGATGTTCTGGACCTCGACGCTGCACGACGTCCTCTCCGACGCGCAGAAGCGCGTCCTCCACCTGAACCCCGCGATGAGGGATTAGACCGACGTGACCCGCCTCCCCCGCCTCGCCGCCGCCGCCCTCGTCGCGCTCCTCGCCCTCGGAGGCGCCGCCCCCGCCGGCGCGCGCCCCGCCCGCACCCTCGATGAGCAGCGCGAGAGCCTCTTCACGCTGCTGTCGGCCTACGAGATGCGCGTCGACCGCAAGGTCCTCGACACCATCGGGCCGGACGTGAACGACCTCCTCGTCGACCTCGCGGACGGCCCGAAGGTGCGCCCGCGCGTCCGCGTGCGCGCGGTCTCCGCGCTCGGCTACTACCCGAGCGCCCGCACGAAGGCGTACCTCGTGAGCCTCATCCACGAGCGGAGCCTCAAGGGGTCGGCCATCGGGCGCGACCTCCGCCGCCAGGCCCTCCGCTCCTACGGCTTCGCCTACCGCGACGGCGCCGTCGACGAGCTCCTCTCCGTGAAGGACGACCCGCAGCCCCTCGTGCGCGAGGCCGTCGCCCACGGCCTCGGCGACACCGGCAGCGCCTACGCCATCACGGCGCTCGAGACCTGGCTCGACCAGGAGCGGGACATCGTCGTCCGCACCGCCATCGACCGCTCCCTCGACCGCTTGAGAGGCCGCTGATGTCCGTCCTGCCGCCGTTCGCCGGGATCTCGACCGCCCTCTACACCCCGTTCCACCCGAACGGGCGCGTCGACGAGGGCGCCTTCGCGGCCCTCTGCGACCGCGTGGCGAGCGCCGGCAGCGGGCTCGTCCCGTGCGGCACCACCGGCGAGACCCCGACGCTCTCGGACGGCGAGTACCTCGACGTCGTGCGCATCGCGGTCGACGTCGCGGCGGGGCGCGTGCCGGTCATCGCCGGGACGGGCGGCGCGTCGACCGAGAAGACGGTCGCCGCCACGGCCAAGGTGAAGGAGCTCGGCGTCGACGCCGCGCTCGTCGTGACGCCGCCCTACAACCGCCCGCCGCAGGTCTCGCTGCTCGCGCACTTCCGCGCCGTGGCGGACGTCGGGCTCCCGGTCGTGCTCTACAACGTCCCCGCGCGCACCGGCACGAACCTGCTCCCGGAGACGACGCTCGCCCTCGCCGCCGATCCGCGCTTCGTCGCCATCAAGGAGGCGTGCGGCAACATCGGGCAGATCGACCTCCTCGTGGAGCGCGCCCCCGAGCGCTTCGCCATCCTCTCGGGCGACGACAGCCTGACCCTCCCGCTGCTCGCGGTCGGCGGCCACGGCCTCATCAGCGTCGTCGCGAACGTCGCGCCGCGCGCGTGCGTGGCGATGGTCAACGCCGGCCTCGCCGGTGACCTCGAGCGCGCCCGCGCCGCCCACCGCGCCCTCGTCCCGCTCATCCGCGCGCTCTTCGCGACGTCGAGCCCGATCCCGCTCAAGCACGTCGCGGCGCAGCTCGGCCACTGCACCCCCACGGTCCGCCTGCCGCTCACGGCCGACGCCGTCGGCGCCGAGCTCTCGGCGGAGCTCCGGCGCGCGATGGAGGCCGTCCAGCGCTTCGAGGAGACGCTCGGGTGAGCCAGGGCGTCCTGGTCGTCGGCGCGAGCGGGCGCATGGGTCAGCGCCTCGTCGCGCTCGCGCCGGGCGCCGGCCTCGAGGTCGCCTTCGGTGTCGACGCCGACGGCCCGCGCCTCGCCGACCTCGACGCCGCCGATCTGGCCGACGTCGCCTGCGTCATCGACTTCTCGGTGCAGGCGCAGGCCCGCGCGACCGCCGCCTTCTGCGCCGCGCGCCGCCTCCCGCTGGTGCTCGGCACGACGGGCCTCACGGCCGACGATCAAGCCGCCGTGGGCGACGTCGCCGCCCACTCGCCCGTCGTCCAGGCCGCGAACTTCAGCGTCGGCGTGACGGCGCTCCTCGACCTGGTCGCGGAGGCCGCCCGCCTGCTCTCGGGCTTCGACCCCGAGCTCGTCGAGGCGCACCACCGCCACAAGGTCGACGCCCCCTCGGGCACCGCCCTCGCGCTCGCCGAGCGCGTCGCGGCCGCCCGCGGCTGGGCGCTCCCGGAGGTCGCTCGCCACGGCCGCCACGGCCTCGTCGGGGCGCGCGCGGGCGCCGAGCTCGGGATCCACGCGGTCCGCGGCGGGAGCGTCGTCGGCGAGCACCGCGTCCTCTTCCTCGGCGACGGGGAGGAGGTCGTGCTCGAGCACCGCGCCCTCGACCGCGACATCTTCGCCCGCGGCGCGCTCCGCGCGGCCGCCTGGGCCGCCACGCCGGGACGCCCGCCCGGCCGCTACGGCATGGGAGACGTGCTACGGACCCCGTAGCGGCGGGATCGGCCCGCGGTGTCCCCGTCGCTCGCCACGAGGCCCTCTACCGGGCCTACGTGGCCGAGCTCGAGGCGCGCTGGCGCGGCTTCCGCGTGCTCTCGAAGCCCGAGAGCCCATTTTGTCGGGCCGTCGACAAGGCGTTGCGTGTCCTCTCCTTCGGGCAGATGCGCACGTTCCTCACCCGCTACATCACGACCTTCGGGCGGCGGATCTACGTCCCCTCCGACTGGGACCGCCTGCCGGCCGGCGAGCGCTACTGCATCCTCCGCCACGAGGCGGTGCACGTGCGCCAGTTCCGCCGCCTCACGTGGCCGGGGATGACGCTCGTCTACCTCCTCCTGCCGCTCCCGGTCGGCCTCGCCGCGGGCCGCGCGCTCCTCGAGTGGCAGGGCTACCGCGAGACGCTCGTCTCGCACTTCCAGGTATACGGCGACGACCCGCGCCATTTCTCCCGGTTGAAAACGGACATTGTCAGGCGCTTCACCGGGCCCGATTATCTGTGGATGTGGTTGCCGGGCCGGATGGTCGCGCGCGCCATCGATCGCACCCTCGAACAGCTTCGGGCCGCACCACCGCCGCCTCTGGACGGGCCCCCGCCGCCATGACCGCGCTCGGACACATCGGTCGCTACGAGCTGATCGCCCGCCTCGGCGCGGGCGGCATGGGGGAGATCTTCCTCGCGCGCGCCGTGGGCAGCGGCGGCTTCGAGAAGCAGGTCGTGATCAAGCGGATCCTCCCGCACCTCGCGGGCGATCCCGACTTCGTGCAGCGCTTCGTCGACGAGGGGAAGCTCGTCGTCCAGCTGCGCCACGGCTGCATCGCGCAGGTCCTCGACATGGGCGAGGACGCCGGCGCCACCTACATCGCGATGGAGCACGTCGACGGGCGCGACCTCGCCGAGCTCACGCGCCTCGCGCGCGCCGGCGGCGTCGCGACCCCGCTCCCGCTGCTCGTGACGCTCCTCGCGCGCCTCCTCGAGGCGCTCGACTACGCGCACCACGCGACCGACCGCGACGGCCGCCCCATGGGCATCATCCACCGCGACGTGTCGCCGTCGAACGTGATGATCTCGAAGGCCGGCGAGGTGAAGCTCCTCGACTTCGGCATCGCGCGCGCCGCCGAGCGCGCGCACGTCACGGTCTCGGGCGCCATCCGCGGGAAGTACAACTACATGTCGCCCGAGCAGGCGAAGGGCGGCGAGCTCGACGCGCGGAGCGACCTCTTCAGCGTCGGCGTCGTCGCGTGGGAGCTCCTCGCCGGAGCGCGCCCCTTCGACGCGAGCTCGGATCTGCTGACGCTCGACCGCGTGCGCTTCCACGACCCGGGGCCGCTCGCGGCGGCCGCGCCCGACCTCCCGGCGGACGTCTGCGCGGTCGTGGACAAGCTCCTCCAGAAGGACCCCGAGGCGCGCTACGATGGCGCCGCCGCCGCGCTCCGCGCGCTCCAGGGCTACCTCCAGCGCGAGGGGACCGTCGTCCTCGCGCGCGACATCGCCGCCTGGTACGAGCGCGTCCTCGCGACGCTGCCGCCCGGGCTCCGCGACCGGCCGACGAACCACCTCTCCCTCGACGACGCGCTGCTGCTCGGCCTCGCCGGCTCGGACGCCCGCGGACAGCGCCCCACCGGGACGGCGCCGCGGCCGGGGACGGTCGCCATCGGCGGGCCCTCGCCGGGGACGCCGGCGCCGGCCGGCCTCCTCGGGCCTGTGACCGGCCGCACGCCGCGGCCCGTCACGGCGGAGGAGGTGGCGCTCGTCCAGCGCTCGCGCCGTCGCGGCGGGCTGCTCGCGGCGCTGGTGGTCCTGAACCTCGTGCTGATCGGGATCGTCGTCTGGTACGCCCTCAAGGACGGCGACGAGCCCAGGGCAGCCGCGCCCGTCGGCGTGACGACGACGGAGCCGACGCTGTCGGCGGCGACGAGCGCGCCGCCGGTGGAGACGGTCGCGCCGGAGCCCGCGGACGGGCCCGACGCGGTCGCCGGGGAGCCGACGGCGGACGCGACGGTGGCCGAGGCGCGCGCGGACGCAGCACCTGCCGAGGTCGTCGCGGCGGAGGAGCCCGAGGAGGTGCTCGCGGGCGCGCTCGCGGGCGAGGCGCTGGCCGGGATCGCGGTCCCGGAGCCGCCTGCGGACGTGGCGGTGCTCTTCCGGACGACGCCCGAGAAGGCGACGGTCATCGTCGAGGGGCACGGCGTGGGGCCGGCGCCGCGCCGCGTCACGGTGCCGGTCGGGACGCACCTCAAGGTGACGGTGAAGGCCGAGGGCTACGCACCGAAGAGCTTCGTCACGGTGGTGGACGGCAACGACGTCGTCCCGGTGAAGCTCGACGCGCTGCCGACGGGCACGGTCACGTTCCGCTTCCGGCCGGCGCAGAACACGAAGGTCTTCATCGACGGCAAGCCCGTCGATCCCCGCGGGAAGGACATCATCACGGAGACGCTCGCGGTCGGCGCGCACCGGCTGCGGCTCGTCCCGGCGGACGGGGAGCCGCTCGAGCGGGGCTTCGAGGTGGTCGAGGGGCGGACGGCGAGCCTCGGCACGCTCGACGCGGCGCGGGACTGACGACGCCGACCCCGTCGGCGCTCTACAGCGCGACGACCACGGTCCCGTCGGCCTCGCTGACCGAGTACTGCTTGAGCGGCTCGTCGGCCGGGCCCTCCGTGACGGCGCCGTCCGCGCTGAAGCGCGAGCCGTGGCAGGGGCAGACGAACTGCTGGTCCTTCTTCTCCCAGTCGACGTCGCAGCCCATGTGGGTGCACTCCATCGAGAGCGCGACGAGGCCGCCGTCGGGCTTCCGGAGCACGACGAGGCGCACGTCGCCGTCCTTGGCGACGACGTTGACGAAGCCGTCGGCCGCCTCGAGCTGCGGGAACTTCGCGAGCGGGAGCGTGACCTTGTCGGCCTTCGGATCGGCCTCGTAGCCGATGTCGTTCTTGTTGAAGAGCGCGCAGCCCTGGCAGACGCCGGCGAGGGCGACGACGCCCGTCACCTGCGCGCTGGTCTTCAGGAACCCGCGGCGGTTGGTCCTGCGATCCTCGGAACCGGACATCGGCTCGCCTCCCATCGGTGAGGCGCCCATCGTCGCAGAGGTCGCGGGCGGTGAGAAGGGCCGCGCCGGCCATCGTAGACGCGGGGCGCGCGTCGTGCTTTGGTCTCGCCATGGCCCACCGCGCCGCCCTGCTCGCCGCTCTCGCCGCTCTCGTCGCCGCCACCGCGCTCGCCGCGTGCCCGTCGTCGGAGCCGCCGCCGCCGAAGGTGTTCGAGCCGCCGCCGCCGCCGCCGCCGGGGCCGAAGCTGTGGATGGAGAAGGAGGCGATCGCGTTCGCCACGCCCGACGCGAGCTGGCAGGTCTTCGAGGGCGACGCCGCGGCCGCGGTGCATGCGGGCGCCGTCGCGGCGCTGCGGAAGGGCGCGGAGTGCATCGGCTGGGTGGAGACGCTCCCGAGCGAGGGCAAGGGGCGCGAGACGCTCGCGAACGCGGCGCGCGCCAGGGCCGACCTCGCGGACGGCGAGCTCGTCAGCAACGAGGCGTTCCTCTTCGGCCCCGAGCGCACCGCGTGGCGCTACGAGCTCTGGAGCTCGACGACGCACGGCGGGAAGCGCGCCGAGCGGGCCGTGGTCATCACGGCCGGCGATCGCGCCTGGATCCTCCACGCGTATGGCCAGGCGAGCATCCACGGCATCGTGCGCAGCTGCCTCGACCAGGCCATCGCCTCCATGGACGTCGTCCCCGAGCCTCCCTGACCCGCCGGGGCGGCCCGCGGACTACGCCGGCCGCCCCGCGAAGACGACCAGCCGATCGAGCTCGGTCAGCGCACGCTGCGTGACCGCCCACCCGATCCGCGCCGCGACCCAGTCGACCTCGGCCGGCCGCACGCCGCCGAGCGCCTCGTCGGCCAAGAGCGCCGGTCGGGCCTCGAGGGCGTCCTGGTCGAGCACCACCCAGACGACGGCGCGCGTCGCTGCGGCGACCATCGTCTCGGTGAGCCGCCGGAAGCGCCCGAGCCGCGCGCCGTCGGAGCGGAGGCTCTCGCCTGAGACGAGCGCCCCCACCGCGACCGCCACGTCGCACGCGGGGAGCGGCGCCGCGAGCGCGTCGAGCGCGCGCAGGTCGAGCCCCGGGTGCCGCGCCCGGCCGCGCGCGACCATGGCGGCGATCGCGTCCACGCCGACGTAGTCGAGGCCGAGCCCGCGCTCGAGCGCGCGCGCGCCGAGGTCTCCGAGGCCGCACCCGACGTCGAGGACGCGCTCGCCGGGGCGCGCGACCGCGAGCGCCGCGTCGTGGCGGAGCGCCTGCAGCGCCTGCGACTCCCAGCCGACGACGCGCGCGGGGTCGGGGTGCGCGGCGAGCTCGTCGTAGTAGCCGTTGCCGCCGCCGCTCACGGCGCGCAGTCGATGGGGCCCCAGGGGAGGCTCTGGTCGACGAGGAAGCCCAGCACGAGCTCGTCGCGGTGCCCCGTGCCGAGGTGGTCGTGCACCTCCTCCGCGACGCCGCCGATGGCGGTGTTCGAGCCGGGGCCGGTCTCGTAGCCGCCGGCGGCCACGACGGCGCGCCCGTTCGCGGGGTTCAGCACGAGCAGGCGGTAGCCGGCCGCGGGGCGGTCGCGCCAGTACATGTTGACGTACCAGCTCTCGGCGGCGAGCGGCGGCTTCCCGCCGGCGCCCTGACCCCACTGCGAGCCGCCCTCGCCGAACGGGGCCCAGGGCTCGGTGCGCGTCGCGTGGTAGCCCGTGGCGGCCTCGGAGAGGGCGTAGTGGCGGTCGATCTGATCGCGCGCGGCGGTCGGCCAGCCGTTCCCCGCGAACGCCTCGTCGGGGGTCACGAGGTGGGCCTCCTTCACGACGGGCCCGATCGACGGCGTGTGGAGGTAGCGCTGGCCGCCGTCCTCGAAGCAGTCGACGCCGGCCGCGCACGACGACCAGAACATCCGGACGTCGCGCAGCGCGACCGCGCAGGGGCCGCTCCCGAGGGGCACGAACCCCGCGGAGAGCGTGTAGGGGCCAGCCTTCTCGGCCCCGGCGCCGTCCACCCAGGTGTCGACGGCGACGTAGTAGGTGCCGGGCCGCACGACCCAGGAGAGCGCGCGGTTGTCGCGCCGCAGGCAGTGGTCGCCGTCGGGGGCGGTCAGCAGGTGCACGTCGACGTCGACGGCGTCCCCGGCGACGTCGTCCACGGCGAGCGAGACGACGCCCACCTCCGTGACGGTGAACACGTAGAAGACCTCGGCGCCGC
Organism: Deltaproteobacteria bacterium; assembly: GCA_020632715.1. Classification (GTDB taxonomy): domain Bacteria; phylum Myxococcota_A; class UBA9042; order PHBI01; family PHBI01; genus JACKFA01. The sequence goes on along the minus strand of JACKFA010000004.1, from coordinate 250,790 downwards.
CTTCGTTCGTCGCGGGCGCGCAGCCGTACGCCGCGACCTCGCGCGACGTCGCGGCGGCGGTGTCGCGGTGGTCGGCGTAGGGGAAGGCCGCGATGACGACGGGGTTGCACGCGTGCCCGAGCGGGCAGGGCGCGGCGGTGTCGGTCGCCGCGGCGGTGTCCTCTGGTGCGGCGGTGTCGGCGACGTCCTCGCGCTCCGCGCCGTCGGGCGCGGTGTCGGCGGGAGCGTCCGTGTCGACGAGCCCGCCGCCGTCGGCGTCCTCGCCGGTCAGCGTGTCGGCGGGCGCGATGAGGACGGCGTCGGCGCGGTGGCCGGTCGTCGTCTGCTCGACGTTCGCGGCGCCATCGCCGCAGCCGAGCGCCAGCGCGCACGCGAGCGCCATCGACGGGGCGAGGCGCCGCACGCGTCCGGTCAGAACCAGCTCTTGAGGGTGCCGTCCCGCTGGGCGTCGTAGATGCTCACGGCGCCGACGGTGAGGAGCCAGCCGTAGACGACGAGCTCGACGATCTTGTGGAGCCCGAGGAGCGGGAACCCGTTGAAGAAGAAGAGCCCGACGATGAGGTAGAGCGCCGGCAGGTAGAGGAAGGAGACGACGCCGATGAGCCGCACCCAGCCCATGTCGGCGGCCTTCTGCGGCAGCACCACGAACATCACGGCGGCGGCCATGATGCCGAGGTAGAGCAGCCCGAAGATGAGGTAGAAGATCGCGCCCAGGATGAACGCGCCGGCCGAGAACACCTTGAAGATCGACAGGAGCGGGAGATCCGAGGGCCCGACCCCGAAGAGCGGGACGGGGATCAGGAGCCCGAGCAGCATGAACACGAGGCCGACGATGGTCGCGATCCACAGGATCTGCGTGTGGCCGCCCCGCGCCCACAGGAAGAGCGAGATGCTGACCGTCAGGAGCCCGAGGAGCGGGAACGTGTAGCCGAGCGGCATGTTCACGCCGGTCGTGATGCTGACGATGCCGAGGAAGCCGATGCCCGCCCCGCCGACGATCATGTGACCGAGCTTCAGCGTCCCCGGCTTCACGAAGCCGACGGCGACGAGCGCGCCGCCCGCGAGGAGCGACCAGATGGCCTCGAACGCGCCGAGCTTGAAGTAGGTCCACGGCCACACGATGCCGCCCGGGACCTTGAGCCACGGCACGATCCACACCGCGAGCAGCGCGATGCCGAAGAACTTGCTGAGCCCCTTGATGTTCCAGGGGTTCATGGCTGCCGGAGAGTACAGCTTCGGGATCGGCAGGGCGTCGACGTTCATGGCTCGTCTCCTGGCTCGGATGCCCCAAGGGAATCGCCCATGGCGCGCGTTTCGTCAAGCGCGCCCGCCGCGCCGCCACGAGGTAGCGCCGCGCCGCGCTCGCCGCCGTCGACACGGGCCGCCCGGGCTGCTATCTCCGCCCTGCCTTGGACGCCGCCCTCCCCGACGCGCCCGCCGCCGCGGGCCTGCCGCGCCCCCTGCGCCTCGCGCTCGCCGCGCTCGCCATGCTCCTCGCCGCGTGGGGCCTCGCGGCCTTCGTGTCGATGCAGCACTTCCCGGCGCACCTCGTCGACGAGCGCGTCCGCACCCTGCTCTCCGCCCCAGCGGCCCGCTGGGACGCGCTCTCGGTCCTCCCCTGGACCCTCGCCCTCCTGCTGACGCTCTGGCTCGCGCTCGGCCTCCGCCGCCCGCTCACGGCCGCCCTCGACGACGACGCGGCCGCGCCGCCCCCGCCGCCGCTCGCCGACCGCCTGGTCCGCGCCGCGTGGGCGCTCGCGCCCCTCCTCGCGGTGCCGCTGACGCTCTTCTACGACGACCTCGTCGGCCGGCAGGTGCTCGCCGCCGCGCTCGTCGGGCTCACGGCCTACCGGGTGTGGCCGCTCCTCGGCGTCGGCGACGGGCACCTCCACAAGCACCTCCCGCCCTTCCTCCGCGGCGTCTCGGTCGACACGGTGGCGGCGCTCCTCGCGGTGCTCGCGGGGTCCTTCCTCTTCTTCGGGGCGCTGCTCCGGCACGAGGCGCAGTGGTCGAGCCTCATCGACCTCGGGCTCTTCTACGAGATCTACGACCACCCGGGCGGCGAGCTCCTCTACGCGCCTACCATCGGCATGTCGTTCCTCGGCGAGCACTTCTCGCCGGTGCTCGTGCTCCTGACGCCGCTCATGACCATCTTCCCGTCGCCGGTCACGCTCCTCGCCGTGCAGGCGGTCGCGGTGGCGCTCGGGGGCTGGTTCCTCTACCTGTTCGCGCGCGATCGCACAGGCAGCGCCACGGTCGCGGGCGTCATCATGCTCGGCTACCTGCTCTCGCCGTGGGTGCAGGCCGCCGCGTTCTACGACTTCCACATGGACATGCTCGAGCCGCCGATGCTCTTCGGGCTCGCGCTCGCGCTGTCGCGGCGGAGCGTGCGCTGGACGTGGGTGTCGGCGGTGCTGCTCTGGTGCACGAAGGAGGACGCCTTCCTCTACACCACGGTGCTCGCGCTCTGGGCGGCGGTGGCGCTGCGGGCGCGCCGGCTCGCGGCGCTCGTCGTGGTCGTGGGGCTCGCGCAGGCCGCGGTGGTGCTCGGCGTCGTGCTCCCCGCGATGCGGCCGCCCTACGATCCGCGCTACTTCTCGACGACGGGCGCGACCACCGGCTACGCCTTCCTCGGGCGCTACAGCCACCTCGGCGGGAGCCTCGGGGCGATGGTCGGGAAGCTCGCGGGCGACCCGCTCTACGTGGTCGACCACCTGATGTCGGGGGCGCGGCTCACGAACCTGCTCGGGCTCGTGCTGTCGTTCGGCGGGCTCGCGCTCTGTTCGTGGGCGGGGCTCTGGCTCTTGCTGCCGACGCTCGAGATGCTGCTCGCGAACCCGGGGCCGATGAGCGGCTTCCAGTTCTACTATGGCGCGGTCGCCTTCATGTTCGCGCCGCTCGCGGCGGTCGAGGGGGCGCGGCGGCTGCTCGGGGGCGAGGGGCCGCGCTTCCTCGGGGCGCCGGGGCCGCGGCGGGTGGCGTTCGGGCTCGGGCTCGTGCTGCTCGCGCTGCTCGGCTGGCACCCGACGAGCTTTCTCGCGAGCCACAACACGTACAAGCCGGTGACGTACACGTCGCATCAGGCGCAGGCGGAGGTGCTGATGGCGCGGATCCCCGAGGGGGCGCGCGTGAGCGCGACGGGGTATCAGGCGGTGCACCTCCAGCCGGGGCGCGACGTGCGGATGTTCCCGTACGGGCTCGACGACGCGGACTACGTGCTCGTGGACACGCAGCGGCCGCCGTGGCCGCGGACGCTCGCGCAGGTGGAGGACGAGCTCCTGAGGCTCCCGTCGCGCGGCTTCGGGCTCGACGGCGAGGGGGACGGGCTCTTCCTGCTCTCGCGGCACCCGGAGGCGGACGCGGCGGCGGTGCGGGCGCGGATCCGGGCGCTCCTCGACGCGCCGCGCTTCGAGGCGGAGCTCACGGAGCAGACGGCGTTCCTCGACCGCGTGGACACGGGGGACGACGCCTCGAACGGCGCGTTTCGCTCGGTGGGCCCCGACGATCGGCGCGGGCCCGACTTCCTGCAGTACGGCCCCTACACGAGGCTGTCGCCGGGCGCCTACGACGCGGTCTTCCGGGTGCGCTGGCGCGAGGCGGGGCTCCTGGCGGTGCCGCCCGGGCAGCTCGTCGCGACGGTCGACGTGGCGTTCCGGCACGGGAGCGACGTGCGCGGCAAGCGCGACCTCACGGCGGGCGAGCTCGCGGGCGACGGCGACGCGTGGCGCGAGGTGCGGATCCCGTTCGAGGTGCGGCGGGGCGACGGCGAGGTCGAGGGGCGCGTGTTCTTCCACGACGTCGGGCGCTTCGACCTCGACTACGTCGCGTTCGAGCCGCGCGCGACGCCCTGAGAGTCGCTCACGTCAGCCCGCGAGGGGGTTCCGCCGGCGGAGGCCGGGCATCCGCGCGAAGTCGGCGTCGGCGGTATGGATCTCACCGTCGTGCTCGATCGCGAGGGCGGCGATGTGGGCGTCGCTCGTGATGGGCCTGCGGCGCCTACGATCACCGACCGAACTTCTCCAGGAAGTCCTCGATCTCGAGGTCATCGAGCAGCTGGTTGAGCTTCGTGGGAGCGACTCCTGGAGCGAAGCCACCGCCGTCGAAGGTCCGCACCACGAAAGGCGGGTCCTTCGCCTCCGCGTCGGCCTGCAGCCCGAGGCGCAGGATCTCGTTGACCGTCTGCTTGAAGTCCTGCTGCTTTCGGTGCTGGCGGGCCTTCAGCAGGCGGGCGACATCGTCGTCGATGGTCAGCGTCGTCCTCACGCACACATCCTGATGCTCGGCGTGAAGTCGGGTCAAGGTGCGAGCCGCGAGCTACCCGCTCACCACCGGCAGCGGCCCGGCCAGGTCGAGCCCGGCCGGGCTCGGGTGCACCGCGAGGGCCAGGAGCTCGACCCCCGCGTCGGCGGCGGCGACCAGCGCGTCCGCGTAGGCCGCGTCGACCTCGCGCGCCGGCGCCACCGCCTGCGCGTCCGCCCGCTGCGCCACGAACACGAGCACCGCGCGGTGGCCGGCCCCCGCCAGCGCCGCGAGGGTCGCGAGGTGCTTCCGCCCGCGCTCGGTCGGCGCGTCCGGGAAGCGGACGACGCCGTCCGCGCCGCCCATCGTGACGGTCTTCACCTCGACGAGGCAGTCGCGCGCGTCGTCCGCGTGACCCGAGAGGCCGAGGTCCACGCGGGTGCCTGGCCCGGCGGGCACCTCGCGGCGGAGCTCGGCGTAGCCTGACAGCTCGGGCACCCACCCGCGGGAGACCGCGTCCGCGACGAGGCGATTGGACAGCACCCCGTCGAAGCCGGCGAGCACGCCGCCGTCCGTCGCGAGCTTCCAGCTCCAGTCGAGCTTTCGCCCGACGACGGGCGCGAGCCACACGACGCTCTCGGGCTCGGCGAGGCCGGTCATCGCGCCGGGGCTCGCGCAGTGCGCGAGGACCTCGCGGCCGTCGTCGAGGCGCACGTCGGCGAGGAAGCGCTTGTAGCGCCGGAGGAGGCGCCCGCGGACGAGGGGCGGGTCGTAGGTGTGGAGACGCCGGGTCAAGCGGAGGCGCAGGCGCGCGGGCGCACCCAGAGGACGCCGACCAGGAGCCCGACGAGGGCCCACGCGAGGTTCATGGCGCCGCTCGGGCCGCCGTTGTCGACGATGAGCGTCGACTCGACGTCGCCCCCCTCGAAGGCGAAGGTGATGACGAGGTCCTGGAGGGAGGCCGCGGGGACGCGCGCGAAGAGGCGGGTCAGGTACTGCGCGTCGCTGCCCATGACGGCGGCGAGCGCGGCGGGGACGCTGGCGGGATCGTGGTGGCCGGCGTGCTCCGTGACCACGAGGAGCCCGCCGCCGCGCTCGGTCATGGCGTCGACGGCGGCCTCGTACTCGAAGCTCTCGCCGTCGTCGAGGCGGGCGCGGAGCTCGTCGCCGACGTCGTCGAGCTCGGCGGAGGCGGCGTTGGCGACGCGGTAGCGCTGGTCGGCGAGGGTGTAGATGACGAGGGGCGTCACGGCCTTCGCGGAGGGCTTCGAGACGCCGAGGGGGAAGAGGAGGCGGCTGTCGCCGGGGCGCGGGACGGTGACGACGAGGGGCTCGAGCGGCAGCGCCACGGCGAGGGCGCTCGGGGAGAGCTTGACGGCGAGCCAGCGGGCGCCGGTGTAGGCGGAGACGACCGTCTCGAAGCCGCTCGGGACGGCGTAGCCGTGGTCGGTGAGCCAGGCGGTGACGGCGGCGGCGTCGGTGCCGCCGATGAGGTCCCAGGTGTAGCCGCCGAGCTCGCCGCTGCCGAAGTGCTGCACGCCGCCGGTGGTGCCGTTCGCGGCGCCGCCGTCGAGGGCGGTGGAGCCGCAGAAGCCGCCGCCGCCGCCGCTGTCCTTGGCGGGGGCGGTGACGCGCGGGGTGGTGAGGTCGTCGAGGGCGTCGAAGACGGCCTGGTCGCCGAGGGCGAGGCCGGGCTCGTCGGGGACGGGGAGGAGCCAGGCGAAGTCGCTGCCGTCGGTGTCGGCGGTGAGCTGGAGGTGCATGTCGACGGTGCGCTCGTGGAGGACGAGGAGGGCGCGCTGGGCGTCGATGGCGACGTTGGCGGTCTCGCTGTCGGGGACGAAGACCCCGCAGGGGCGCGCGGTCGGCGCGGCGGCGAGGAGACCGAGGGTGGTGACGAACGCGAGGGCGGCGGTTCTCATGGCGGGTGTTCTACCGAAACGCGGTGGCTATGCTCAAGGCTATGTCGGACCACGAGACCAAGAGCACCGATACCCGCGTCGTCATGTACACGACGCCCTGGTGTGGCTACTGCAACGCGGCCAAGCGCCTCCTCGGCCAGCTCGGCATCGCCTACGTCGACCACGACGTGTCGCGGGACGTGGCGCTGCGGCAGCGGATCGCCGACGAGACGGGCTGGCGCACGGTGCCGATGATCTACCTCGACGGGCGCTTCGTGGGCGGCTTCGACGATCTGTCGGCGCTCCACCGGCGCGGCGGCTTGGTGAGGTAGGCGTTTCGTGGTGTCATCTCGCACACCCGCGTGGAGGGCGAGATGAAGGACGACTGGAACGCGAACTACGAGGCCGGGGACCTGCCGTGGGACGAGCCCGTCCCGGAGCCGTTCCTGGTCGAGGCGGTCGAGGCCGGGGCGCTGCCGAGGGGGCGGGCGCTCGAGATCGGCTGTGGGACGGGGATGAACGCGCGCTATCTCGCGAGGGCGGGGTGGGAGGTGACGGCGGTCGACCTCGCGCCGAAGGCGGTGGAGATCGCGCGCGAGCGCGGCGGGGGCGAGCGCTATGAGCAGCACGACGTGCTGGCGGGGCCGCTCCCTGGCGGGCCGTACGACCTGGTCTTCGACCGGGGCTGCTTCCACTGCTTCGACGAGGACGGGCTGCGCGAGACGTTCGCCGCGCGCGTGCGCGACGCGCTGCGCCCGGGCGGCGTGTGGCTGAGCCTGCTCGGGAGCACGGAGGGGCCGCCGCGGAACATGGGCCCGCCGCGCCGGAGCGCGGCCGAGGTCGTGACGGCGGTGGAGCCGGCGCTCGAGGTGGTGAGCCTGCGCGGGACGGTGTGGGAGGGGATCCCGTGGAAGCCGGCGATCTGGATCCTGACGGCGCGGCGCCGGGAGTAGGGTAGTTGCGGGGTGTGGGGTGTGGGGTGTCGTCGGGGTGTAAGGGTAGGTATCGACTACGCTTTTACCACGGAGACACGGAGAGCACGGAGGGAGGAGGGAGGAGGGAGGAGGGAGAGGGCTTGGCTCCCAGGGTCCCTTGGCTCCGTTCGGCATAAGTGGCCGTTCAATATACGTTTTTGAACCACGGAGGCACGGAGGCACGGAGGGATCGGAGAGTCACAAGGCTTCGTGCCCTCTGCTCGCCCTCCGTGCCTCCGTGCCTCCGTGGTTTCCTTCGATATCGGCGAGATAGCTTTGCTATGGCCTCGGGGGCGCCTTCGGGCGCGGCGGGGCGGCCGGCTTCTCGGCCTCGTCCTTCGCCGCCGCCTTCCTGAGCACCGGCTTCGCCTTGTCCTCGCCCACCGCCTCGGCCGCCGCCGCCGGAGCGGGCGCGGCCTCCACCTTCGCCTCGACCGGAGCCGCGGCCGGGGCTTCCGCCGCCGGCGCAGGCGCCGCCTCGGTCTCCACCGGGTCGGCCGCCGCGATGGCCTCCGCCAGCTGCTCGACCTCGCGCGCCTCCGCCGCGGCCTCCTCGGCCGCCTGCTTCTTCGCGGCCTCCTCGGCCGCCGTGCTGATGATCGCCGCCGGCGCCTTGTCCGAGTTCCCCGGGAGCTCGATCACCCCCGCCTCGTGCGCGACCTCCACCTGCGGCGTCGTCGGCTTCAGCGCCGCCCGCTTCGCCGCCTTGTCCGCCTGCAGGAACTCAGGCCGCTTCCCCGTCTTCAGGAAGTAGACCTCGTCGTTCACGAGGTCGAGCTGCAGCTGCGTCATGATGTACGCGCGCCGGTTGTCCTCGTTCTTCTTCTCGAGCCGCCGCAGCGCCGACTCGCGCTCGATCACCGCGTGCTTCAGGCGCCCGATCGAGCCCTCCATCCGCTCCGCGTTCTTCTGCACCCGCTCGAGCTCCCGCTCGAGCCGCGCCTTCTCCTTCGCGATCTCCCCCATCGCCGCCGTGTCCGCGGCCGGCGCCGCCGCCACCGGCTCCGCCTTCGGCGCGCTCTCCGCCTTCTCGGCCCGCTGCCGCAGCGCCTCCACCTGCGCCGCCGTCTCCCCGAGCTCCTTCAGCCGGTCCCGCGCCGCCTCGACCTCCTGCCGCAGCTTCTCCCGGTCGATGCGCACCCGCTTCAGCTCGCCCGCGAGCTCCGCGACCCGCGCCGCGCTCTCCGCGCTCTCCCCGCGCAGCTTCGACAGCTCCTCGCCCTGCTCCGCGATCCGCTTCTTGTGCGTCGACGCCTTCGACTTCTTCTCCGACGCCTCCTGCGCCACCTGCGAGTACTTCTGCGCCTGATCGTCGAGCTTGTCGCTCACCTTCTTCAGCTCGCGCTTCGCCTCCACGAGCTCCGTCTGGCTCTTGTTGAGCTCGGTCGTGAGCGTGGCCATGCGCAGGAAGAGCGCGACGGCCGCGAGGCCGAAGACGACGGCGAGAATGGCGGGGATCATGGGGTCCTCACTGGTGTGATCGCGGATCGGGTCCGGAGACGGCTCCGCCCGGCACCCCCCGAAAAGGCGCCGGCGCGCTGCCCCGGCGCGCCTCCGCGCCGCGGCCGCCCCGCACGCGGGGCGTGCCTCATTATCACCTTTTTGACCCGACTCCTACGCTTGCGGCATCGTCGCCACGAAATTGCGCCCACCCCCCGAGGACCTCCCCATGCCGCGTCGCGCCGCCCTGCTCGCCCTCCTCCTCCTCGCCGCCTGCGGCGACTCCAAGAGCGGCGTCGACCCCGTCGAGGTCGATCCCCCGACCGACAGCGCCACCACCCCGCCCGACACCGCCGTCGCCGACAGCGCCCTCCCCGACGACACCCGCCCGCCCGCCGACACCACCGGCGCCGGCCCCACCGGCAGCGGCCTCTGGGTCGAGGACGCCAACGGCCAGACCGTCGGCTGGCTCGTCCGCCGCGGCAGCGACGACAGCGTCGCCCACCGCGTCATCTACGACATCGTCACCGTCTACCACCCCGAGAGCGGCCTCTTCTTCGAGGTCACCATGAGCGACGGCGTCGTCCGCTTCCCGAACACCGTCTACTTCACGGACTACGCCTGCGCCAACCCCGTCGGCGTCGCCGTCGGTTCCTGCACCGACTGCAAGTCCGCCTACGACGTCGGCTTCCGCCACGCCGGCAAGTGGTGGCGCATGCGCGGCGGCGTCGACTTCGAGCTCCAGCCCGCCGGCTCCACCCTCGGCGGCGGCCTCGGCGGCGACTGCGTCTCCCACGGCACCTCGAACGCCAAGGGCTACCCCGTCGACGCCGTCACCGGCCCGGCTCCCCCCCTCGACTTCGCCGCGCCCTTGCGCTTCGTGTTCCGGTAGCAGCCTTCTTGGCCGCGCCTCCGGCGGCCCCGCGCTTCCCGGCCTTCTTCCTGGTCGCACCGGCCGCCGGCGCCGCGTCGTCGTTGTCGGCGTGCGCCGCGAGCCACCGGCCCGTGCGGCTCCCCGCCGCCCCGACGAGCCCGTCGTAGGGCCCCTGGTAGCAGATCTCCCCGCCCGCCTCGCCCGGCCCGGGCCCGAGGTCGATGATCCAGTCGGCCTCGCGCATCACGTCGGGGTTGTGCTCCACGACGACCACGGTCGCGCCTGCGTCCACGAGCCGGTGCACCACCTCGAGGAGCTTCGGCACGTCCGACATGTGGAGCCCGATCGACGGCTCGTCGAGCACCACCACGAGGTGCGGCTGCCCGCGCCCGACCAGGTGGTTCACGAGCTTGATCCGCTGCGACTCCCCGCCCGACAGCGTCGGCGACGGCTGCCCGAGCTTCAGGTAGCCGAGCCCGATGTCGTTCATCAGCTCGAGCCGCCGCCGGATGGGCGGCACCCGCTCGAACACCCGGAGCGCCTGCCGCACCGAGAGCTCGAGCACGTCGTGGATGTCGAGCGTCCGCGGCTTCTCGGGCGGCGGCCCGTCCGCCGGCCCCTCCGCCACGTCGAACCCGACCTGGAGCGTCTGCCGGTTGAAGCGCTTCCCGCCGCACGCCTCGCACGGCACGTACGCGTCGGGCAGGAAGCTCATCTCGAGCTTCACGACGCCGTTGCCCTCGCACGTCTCGCAGCGCCCGCCCTTCACGTTGAACGAGAAGCGGCTCGGCGTGTAGCCGCGCACCTTCGCGTCGGGCATCTCCGCGAAGAGCTTCCGGATCGGGTCCCACACGCCCGCGTACGTCCCCGGCGTCGACCGCGGGTTCTTGCCGATGGGCTTGTCGTCGACCTCCACGAGCCGCTCGATCCCCTCGAGCCCCGAAACGGCGCGCCACGGCCCGTCGACCGCCCCGCGCACCGCCTGGTCGAGCGCCTCCACGAGGCTCGACTTGCCCGACCCCGACACCCCCGTCACGACCGTCAGCCGCCCGCGCGGGATCTGCACGTCCACGCCGCGCAGGTTGTGGTGCGTCACCCCGCGGAGCGCGATGAAGTCGACGTCGGCGAGGTCGCGCGCGCTCGCCCGCGCGCGCGGCCGCGGCGCGGCCAGGCAGCGCCCCGTGATCGAGCGCGGATCGGCCAGCGCCTTCTCGATCGGGCCCGCGACGAGGATCTCCCCGCCCTCGACCCCGCCCCCGGCCCCACGTCCACGAGCACGTCGGCCGTCCGCAGCGTGGCCTCGTCGTGCTCGACCATCAGGATCCCGTTCCCGCGCGCCTGCAGCTTGTCGAGCGTCGCGAGCAGGAGCTCCGTGTCCGTCGGGTGCAGGCCGATCGTCGGCTCGTCGAGCACGTAGAGCACCCCCGCGAGGTGCGCCCCGAGCTGCGCCGCGAGCCGGATCCGCTGCGCCTCGCCGCCGGAGAGCGTCGGCACCCGCCGGTCGAGCGTCAGGTAGCCGAGCCCCACCTCGTCGAGGAACTCCGCGCGCTCGCGGATCGCCTTCACCGGCCCCGCCGCGATGGCCGCGCTGCGCGGGTCGAGCGCGAGCCCGTCGAGGAAGCCCACGAGCCCCGGCGCCGTCAGCGCGAGCAGCTCCGGGAGCGTCTCCCCGCCGAGCTCCACCGAGCGCCCGATGGGGCCGAGGCCGTGCCCACCGCACTCGGGGCAGGTGATGACGCCGTCGCCGTCGTCCTCGTCCCTCGGGACGTCGAGCCGACCGTGGCCGTTGCACGTCGGGCACGCGCCGAGCGAGGTGCGCGGCGAGAAGTAGCGCGGGTCGAGCACGGCGCGCCGCGCGCCGGCGACCTCGACCTCGAAGAGCTGCGCCGGGTCGTCGCCGAGCACGCGCACCTGCCCCTCGCCGAGCTCCGCCGCCGTCTCGATGAGCGCGAGCAGCTGCTTCGTGTCGTTCGCCCGCGCCCGCCCGATGACGAAGTCGATGTCGTGCGAGAGCCGCTTTCGCAGTCGCGGAACGGGCGATGGCGAGCGGATCTTGCCGCTCACGACCACGTCGTAGCCGAGCGATTGTGCACGTGCGAAGACCTTCTTGTGGAGTCCCTGCCGCGCCTGCACGACCGGCGCGCAGATGATGCGCTCGACGCCGCGCCCCGCGTGGAGCTCCCGCGCGAGCTCGACCGGCGTGCGCCGCCCCGCGACGCCCCCCGCCCGCACGCGCCCGAGGCGCGCGTAGAGGAGGCGCAGGAACGGCTCGATCTCCGTCACGTTCGCGACGTTCGAGCGCGAGCCGCCGCGGGTCGTCCGCTGCTCGATGGCGACGGTCGGCGGGATCCCCTCGATGGCGTCCGCGTCGGGCCGCCCGAGCTGCGTGATGTACTGCCGCGCGTAGGGCGACAGGCAGTCGAGGAAGCGCCGCTGCCCCTCGGCGAACACGATGTCGAACGCGAGCGTCGACTTGCCCGATCCCGAGACACCCGACACGACCGTGCGCTTCCCGCGCGGCAGGTCCACGTCGACGCCCTTCAGGTTGTGGACGCGCGCCCCGCGGATCGCGATGTGCCCCGCGAGCCGCTGCGCGTAGGCGCGCCCCGCCTCGGAGACGCCGCCCACCGCGAGCTCGCCGAGCGGCGGGAGCCCGCCGAGCCAGCGCGCGAGGTGCTCGCCGGTCCGCGTGGGCGCCGCCACGAGCGCCGCCGGCGGCCCCGCGAACACGACGCTCCCGCCGCGGTCGCCGCCCTCCGGGCCGAGGTCGATGACGTGGTCGGCCGCCGCGATCACGTCGAGGTGGTGCTCGATGCAGATCACGGTGTGGCCGTGCTCGGTGAGCGCCCGCAGGTTCTCGACGAGGCGGTCGACGTCGGCGAGGTGGAGGCCCGTCGTCGGCTCGTCGAGCAGGAAGAGCGTCGGGCGGTGGCTCGTCTGCGCGAGGTGCTGCGCGAGCTTCAGGCGCTGGCACTCGCCGCCCGAGAGCGTCGAGAGCGCCTGCCCGAGCTTCAGGTAGCCGAGGCCGACGCGCGCGAGCGGCTCGAGCCGCTTCCCGGCCGCCGAGCGCTTGCCGAAGAGGGGGATCGCCTGGTCGACCGTGAGGTCGAGGAGCCCGGCGGCGCTGTAGCCCTTCCAGGTGACCTCGAGCACCTCGTCCTTGAAGCGGCGCCCCTCGCACACCTCGCAGCGGAGGTACACGTCGGCGAGGAACTGCATCTCCACCTTCTCGGCCCCCGCGCCCTCGCACGCCGGGCAGCGCCCGTCGCCGGCGTTGAACGAGAAGGTGCCCGGCGTGTAGCCGCGCTCCTTCGCGAGCGGCTCGCGCGAGAGGATCCCGCGGATGGCGTCCCACGCCTTCACGTAGGTCGCCGGGTTCGCGCGCGAGGAGGTGCCCGGCGGGCTCTGGTCGATCCAGACGACGTCGTCGAGGTCGTCGAGGCCGCGGAGGGCGTCGTGGGCGCCCGGCCGCTCGGTCACGCGCCCGCGGCTCCGGAGGAAGCCGTGGTAGAGCACGTGCTCGAGGAGCGTCGACTTCCCCGAGCCCGACACGCCCGTGATGACCGTGAGCTTCTCGTAGGGGAAGCGCGCCGTGACCCCCTTCAGGTTGTGGGCGCGTGCGTTCTCGATGACGACGCCCTTCGCCTTCGACAGGTCCTTCGCCGCCGCTTTCCGCACGCCGCGCCGCGCGCGCAGCGCCTTCGCGGTCGGGGAGGCCGCGACCCCGTCGAGCCCCTCGGGCGCGCCGCTGTAGACCACCGTGCCGCCGTGCGTGCCGGGGCCCGGGCCGAGCTCGAGGACGTTGTCCGCGACGCGCAGCATGTCGGGGTCGTGCTCGACGACGACCACCGTGTTCTCGCGCGCCGTCAGCTCCGCGAGGAGCGAGGCGAGGCGGTCGGAGTCGGCCGGGTGGAGGCCGATCGTCGGCTCGTCGAGCACGAAGAGCGTGTTGACGAGGCCGCTCCCGAGCGCGGAGGTCAGGTTCGCGCGCTGCACCTCGCCGCCGGAGAGGGTGCGCGTCTGGCGGTCGAGCGTGAGGTAGCCGATGCCGACCTCGTGGAGGTAGCGGAGGCGGCTCGCGAGCTGGTCGACGACCGGGCCGAGGGCGAGGTGCTCGGCGGTCTTCGGGAGCTCCGTGAGCCACGCGCGCGCGTCGCGGATCGAGAGGGCGAGCACCTCGCTCACCGTGCGCCCGCCGAGCTTGTAGCGCTTCGTCTCGGGCTTGAGGCGCGTGCCGCCGCAGTCCTTGCAGGGGACGTAGGCCCGGTAGCGCGACAGGAAGATGCGGACGTGCATCTTGTAGGTCTTAGACTCGAGCCAGTCGAACCAGCCGCGGACGCCCTCCCAGCCCTTCTTGCCGCCGCTGCCCTCGAGCACGAAGTGGCGCTGCGCCGGGGTGAGGTCACCGAACGGCACGTCGAGCGGCACGCCCGCCTGCGCGCACGCCTCGCGGAGCTCCTTCCGCTCCCAGCTCCGCTTCGGCCCGTCCCACGGCGCGATGGCGCCCTGCGCGAGCGTGAGCTCCTCGTTCGGGACGACGCGCTCCATGTCGATGGCCATGACGCGGCCGAAGCCGCGACACGCCTCGCACGCGCCGATGGGGCTGTTGAACGAGAACATGCCCTCGACGGGCTCGGGGTAGATCTGGCCGCAGTGGCGGAGATCGTCGTGCAGGTCGACCCGGACGACCCCGGCGTCGCCGCGGTCGACGTGCACCGCGGCCTCCCCGTGGGACATGCGGTAGGCCGTCTCGAGAGCCTCGACGAGGCGCGCGCGCTCCTCCGCGCGCACGACGAGCCGGTCGACGATGACGTCGACCTTCCCGTGCGCCTTCTCGCCCTCGGGCGAGTCGAGGCGGACGACCGCGCCGCCGTCGCCGAGGAGGCGCCCGAAGCCCTCGCGCTGGAGGAAGCTCTTCGCGACGACCGCGTCCTTGCCGGCGCCCGTGCGGAACGGGAACGTGACGATGAGCCTGCGGCCGTCGTCCTCGCTAAGAAGGCGGTCGGCGACCCGGCCCGGGAGCTCGGGCTCGACGACCTCGCCGCACACGTCGCACGTGAGCGTCGCGAGCTTCGCGAACAGCACCTTCAGGTAGTCGGCGAGCTCGGTGAGCGTCCCGAGCGTCGAGCGCGAGGAGCGGATGGCGTTCTTCTGCTCGAGGGCGACGGCGGGCAGGAGCCCGTCGATGCCGTCGACGTCGGGGCGGTCCATGCGCTCGAGGAACTGCCGCGCGTAGGTCGAGAAGCTCTCGACGTAGCGCCGCTGCCCCTCGGCGTACAGCGTGTCGAAGGCGAGCGAGGACTTGCCCGACCCAGAGACCCCCGTCACGACCGTGAGCTTCCCGCGCGGGAGGGTCACGTCGATGTTCTTCAGGTTGTTCTGGCGGGCGCCGCGGATCCTGATCATTCGGTGTCGGGCTCTCGTCGCGCGACGACGCTGACGCTGTCGTGCGCGAAACGCAGGACGTGGGGAGAGAGCTTGTACTTGCTCTCGGCGTAGGCGGCCGCGACGGCGCTCGGGTCGATGCCGGGGCCGACGAGGAGCTGGTCGCGGCCCGGCAGGGCGATCTCGACGCCGCCTTCGCCGTGGCGATCGTAGAAGACGTCGTCGACGAGCACGGCGCGCGCGGCGTCGTAGCCGTCGCCGTGCGCGACCTCGCGGGCGCGCCAGTCGAGCGCCTGCTTGTGGTAGAGGTTCGAGCGCGCGACGCTGTGGATCGTGTCCGGGCTCGCGTCCCAGGCGGTGATGCGGGCGCGCGTCAGGTAGCGGAAGCGCCAGCCCTCGTCCTGCACGTAGCAGACGACGAGCCCGGCGCCGAAGTCGCGCGTGAACAGGCGCCAGCCCTCGTCCTCGGCGCCCGACGTGCCGCGGGCCGCGCCGGCGACGGCGTCGTAGGCCCGGGCGAAGCGCGCGCGCTCGACCTTCGGCAGGAGCGACGCCGCCCCCTCGCGCAGGGACTCGCCCGGCGCGAGCACGCCCGGGTACTTGACGGCCGCCTCGAACGCCGCCGCGACCGCGAGGAGCTCGGCCTCCTCGGCCTCGGGCGGGATCCCG
The DNA here is from genome assembly GCA_020632715.1 of Deltaproteobacteria bacterium. Lineage (GTDB taxonomy): Bacteria > Myxococcota_A > UBA9042 > PHBI01 > PHBI01 > JACKFA01. The sequence continues at coordinate 235,308 of JACKFA010000004.1, read as the reverse complement.
TCGAGCGGCAGCTCGCTGACCGGGTAGCGGCGCGTCTCCCAGAGGAGCGTGGCGGCGCCGGCGTCGTCGACCTCGAGCTTCAGGCGCACCGTGTCGAGGAGCGCCCGCAGGCGCGCGAGGCTCTTCTGTCCTTCGTCGTGGCTCACGAGGGGCTCGTGCGGGTCTCGGACCCCCGGGATCAGACCATCGGCGAGGTGCCGAGCGTCCAGGGGCCCTCGGGGTCGTCGCCCCGAGAGGTGAGGATGAGGGGGCCATCGTCGGTGATGGCGATGCTGTGCTCGAAGTGGGCGCTCGCGCGCCCGTCGGCGGTGACGACGGTCCAGCCGTCGCTGAGCGCCTCGGTCTCGTGGGTGCCGAGGTTCACCATCGGCTCGATGGCGATGCACCAGCCGGACTTGAGGCGGCGCCCGGTGCCGGGGATCCCGATGTTCGGGACCTGCGGCTCCTCGTGGAGGCGGCGCCCGACGCCGTGCCCGCAGTAGTCCTCGACGACGCCGTAGCCGTAGGGGCGCACGTACGCCTCGACGGCGTGCGAGACGTCGCCGATGCGGTTGTCGGGGAAGCACTTGGCGATGGCCTCGTACAGCGACAGGCGCGTGCGCTCGAGGAGGAGCTTGAGATCCTCGGTGATCTCGCCCACCGGGAGCGTGACGGCGCTGTCGCCGACGTAGCCGTCGAGGGTGGCGCCGCCGTCGATGCTGACGATGTCGCCCTCCTGGAGGATCCGATCGCGCGACGGGATGCCGTGGACGACCTCCTCGTTGATCGAGATGCAGAGGCTCGCGGGGAAGACCTCGTTGCCGACGCGGTAGCCCTTGAAGGTGGGCAGGGCGCCGGCCTTGCGGATCCGCGCCTCGGCCATCTGGTCGAGCTCGAGGGTCGACATCCCGGGGCGCACCTTGTCGCGCAGCTCCTTGTGGACGTCGGCGACGACCTGGCCGGCGCGGCGCATCTTCTCGATCTCGGCCCGTGATTTGCGAACGATCATGCTGGAGCTTCCTGCCCGGGACGGCCCCGCAGTTATCACGGCGTCGGGGCGCGCGGCAACACCCAGGATGCGCACAGGTGTTCAGGGAGGCAACCCGGTGTCACCGCGTCGGGGCGGCGGCTCGACACCGCGGGGCCGGCGATGGTAGGCAGGACGGGATCGCGGCGCCGTCTCGGGCGCGCGATCGCTGACCGGGGTCGACGATGAGCGCTTCCAGAGAAGCCGCGCGCGGGCCGTTGGGCCTGCGGGTGAGGCGACGCCTCCTCGAGGTGGCGCGGGCCGCGATCGCCGAGAAGCTCGCGCGGGGCACGATCCCCGAGCTCGCGCCCGGCGAGGAGGAGCTCGACATGCCGGCCGGCGCGTTCGTGAGCCTCCACGTCGACGGTGAGCTGCGCGGCTGCATCGGGTCGCTCTACGCCGACCGCCCCCTCGGGCAGACGGTCGCCGAGATGGCGACGGCGGCGGCCACCGAGGACCCGCGCTTCGACGCGCTGCGGGCGGCGGAGCTGCGGCACACCGACATCGAGGTGAGCGTGCTGACGCCCTTCGAGCCGATCCGCCCCGAGGACGTCGTCGTCGGCCGCCACGGGCTCTACATCGTGCGCGGGCCGCGGCGCGGGGTGCTGCTCCCGCAGGTGCCCGTGCAGTACGGCTGGGACCGCGAGACCTTCCTCGCGCAGGTGTGCCGGAAGGCCGGCCTCCCGACGGACGCCTGGCGCGACCCGGAGACGCTGCTGCTCGGCTTCGAGGCGCAGGTGTTCAGCGACCTCAGCGAGGCCGAGGCGCGCTGAGCGCGACGGCTACGGCGCCTCGAGGGAGCCGAACTGCTCGAAGACCGCGCGCGGCGTCCTCAAGAGCCCCACGAAGTACCAGTGGTCGGCCTTGAGCGACTCGTCGTGCTCGAAGGCGGCGTCGGCCACCACCACGCGCCCGTCGCCGAAGCGCGCGATCTCGACCAGCGCCCGCGCGCCGTCGATGCGCACGACGCCGAGCGTCCCGCTCCAGACCTTCGCCACCGACCCGCGCCACGAGCCGTCGCCGAACATCGCCACGGCCCGCGCCGAGCCCGCCTCGATCGGTGCGAGCGCCCCGCGCACGCTCGGCGGCGCGAGCGCCTTCAGCACCGTCAGGTCGCTCTTCTTCCACGCCCCGAGCGCCGTGCGCGTCAGCGCCCGCAGCTCGTCGAACACCGGCCCCTCCTGCGTCGGCGGGGCCTCCGGGTCGAGGACGCTGCCCGGATCGGTGGGATCCCCCGTCGACGGCCCCGTCGCCGTGGCCGGGTCGCTCCGCAGCTGGCGTGTGATCCCGAGCGGCGGCTCCGCCTGCTGGCACGCCCCCGCGCCGAGCACCAGCGCGAGCCCGAGCCCGAGCGCCGTCATGACGCGCCGCGTCATGGCTCACCTCCGCTCGGCGTGCCGTACACCACATCGGGCGCCGGCCCGTAGTACGGGACCGGCTCGATCCCGTCGGGCGCGAGCCCGCCGCAGCTCGTCCGGACCGACAGGTCGCCGCCGAACGCGCGGTCGCGCAGGTTCGCCGGCGAGCTCTCGACCGGGTGCGAGAAGGTCCGCACGATGGCCTGGCCGTCGACGTAGCCGTTCGCGAAGGAGAGGTCGGCGAAGGGCGCGAGGATCGACCCCGAGAAGCCGTAGTTCGCGATCGCCACGCGCGTCGCCTCCGCGAAGTTGAAGAGGATCGCGCTCGCGTCGACCCCGCCGAGCCGGAACTCGCCGTCGCCGAACGCGACCTCGGCGCCGCCCATGTTCACGAGCACCGTCGCGTCCGCGGGCACGTCCACCACGAAGCGCACGGGGTTCGTGACCCCGCCCTCGTCGACGCCCACCGCCGCCGCCACGTCCGCCGCCTCGAGCGCGAAGACGTTCGTCCCGTGCGAGGTCCCGGTGAGCTCGATGTCGCCCCACCACGCGACGCGCGGGATCGCGGTCGGCGTCGCCCCGCCGAGCGCGAGCGAGAGCTCCTCCATGTCGTGGCAGGCGAACGCGAGCTCGCGCGGATCGCCCCGCTCCCAGCGCCCACCCTCGACGAGGTTGCCCGTGCCGAGGTGATCGTCGTGCCCGGCCACCTCCCAGGCGCTCCCGTAGACCTGCCCGCTCGCGAGGTCCGCGAAGCCCCCGCAGAAGAGCACGGGCGCGGGCTCGTCCTCGCTGTCCTGGACCTGCGGATCGCCGCCCGGCGCCTCGATCCCGAGGCCGACCGAGAAGCCCTGGAGCGTGAGGTCCCCCGCGACGCCGAGGCGCCCGGCCACGTCCCACTGCTCGAGCTCGTGATCGCCGCAGACGAGGCCGTTCAGGTCCCCCGCGCGCCCGAGCCCGCCGAGGTCGTTCACCTCGCCCGGCTCGCACGGGAGCTCCGCGTAGACGTGCGCCCGCGCCGGCGTCAGCGTGAGGCACGCGATCGTCCCGTCCGCCGCGAGCGCCCGCGCCGCCGCGAGCGAGGTCACCCCGGCGAGCGCGTCGTCCGCGCCGAGCCACGTGGCCGCCCAGCGGGTGTAGACGCCGCTCGGGAGCCCGTCCGGGAGCGCGTCGTCGCCCCTCGGCGCGGCGACGAGCCCGTCGCTCCCGGGGCGCGTCCAGAGCCAGGCGGCCGCGAGCTCGCTCGGCGCGAGCGGCTCGCCGACGCAGACGCCGCCCTGGCAGCTGTCGTTCGTGCACATGTCGCCGTCGTCGCAGGCGGTGTCGTCGGGGGCGGCCGGCGACGAGCACGCGCCGGTCGCGGGATCGCAGGTGCCGGCGACGTGGCAGGCGTCCGCGGCCTCGCAGACGACGTCGTTGACGCCCACGCAGGCCCCCTCGCCGTCGCACTGGTCGGTGAGCGTGCAGGCGTCCTCGTCGGAGCAGGCCGTCCCGAGGAGCGACGGCGGGTTCATGCAGCCGCCGGTCGGGTCGCAGAGGTCGTCGGTGCAGCCGTTGCCGTCGCTGCAGTCGACGGGCGCGTAGGCGCAGCCGGTCTGCGGCGAGCAGCTCGTGTCGGTGCACACGTCGCCGTCCTCGCACGGGTTCGCGGGGTAGCTGCAGAGCGGGACGATCTGGTTCCCGTGGCCGTCGTCGGCGGGCGCGCACGCGGCGAGGAGGCACTTGTTGGCCGGGCTCGGGCAGCCGCACTGGTTCGCGAAGGCGAGCGGCGTCGTCTCGAACAGGGCGACGACCGCGTCCTGGTCGAGGTTCCCGGTGTCGAGCCAGGTGCCTGCGAAGCCCGTCGGGAGCACCTCGCTCACGTGGTAGGTGCCGGGGTGGAGCCAGGCGCTCGCGTGCCCGTCGGGGCCGGTCGTGATGGTGTCGACCGCGGCGCCGTCGGCGTCGGTGACCTCGAAGACCCAGCCCGCGAGCGGCGGCTCGAGGGCGGGATCGCCCTGGACGCCGTCGCCGTCGGCGTCGTGGAACTTGAAGACGTCGATGGTGCCGCGGCAGCCGTCGATCTCGAAGCTCACGGCGTCGGTCACGGCGGGCTCGAGGAGCTGGTCGGCGTCGACGATCCCCGCGAGCTGGAGCGTGCCGCTCGGGCTGTCCGCGAGCAGGGCCAGGTCGAAGCTCGCGCTCGTGTAGGCCGCGAGGAAGGGCAGGGTGACGCGGATCCGGCTCACCAGGAGCGCGACGATCGGGGGCTCCGTGACCCACGTCGTGCCGTCGGTCGAGTACTCGACCAGCGCGCCCAGAGGCAGGTTCTCGAGGGCCCGGAAGTTCGCGACGCCCGTCGAGCCGAGGACGTCGCCGACGCGCGGCATCGCGAGCTCGAACCGGTAGCTCGTGAGGTCGACGCCGCTCGTGTTCGCGAGCACCACGTGGAACTCGGGCTCGCCGCTCTCCGGGCAGGTCGGGACGACGCTCACGCCGACGCCCGGGAGCACCCGCACGTTGAACGTGCGGCACTGGTGGTTCGCGGCGGGCGGCGACGGGCCGAGGTTCGCGGCCCCGCCCGTGGCGCAGAGCGTGAAGGGCTCGTCGTCGAGCCAGGGGTAGGTCGGGTCGAGGCGCACCGTGAGCTTCGCGTTGGTGCAGCCCTCCCACTGGAGGTTCTGCTGGAAGTAGGGCGAGGCGTTGTCGCCGAAGGTCCAGACGAGCGGGTCGGTCGCCGAGGTCGGCTGGGTGTAGGTCGTGGGGGGCGCGTTGCACGCCCCGTGGGCGGGGGCGGTGACGCCGCGGATGAGGGAGTCGAAGCCGACGGCCTCGACGCCGGCAGGGAGGTCGTCGAAGGCGATGCTCGTGTTGAAGACCGCGGCGCCCGAGTTGTAGAAGCTGCCGATGTTGATGGCGAGCGTCTCGCCGGGGGCGAAGACGGTGCCGGCTGCCGGGGTCGAGCCCCCGAAGACGAGCTGGGTGTAGCCCTCGCTGATGACGTCGATGGTGACGGCGTCGTCGGCGTCGATGGAGGCGTCGATCGCGGCGCCGCCGAGGGGGTTCGCGTAGCTGCACGTCGCGCGGAAGTGCGCGGCGTTGTCGATGGGGTCGGCGTGGCCCTGCGCGGCGTAGTCGAGCGGGACGGTGAAGTCCATGGTGGCCGAGAAGCTCTGGAGGCCGTCGGCGCCGTCGGTCGCGCCCCAGGTCGGCGCGTACCAGACGACGTGCGTGACGGGCTCGCCGCTCGGGAGCGTGACGCTGCCGGCGGCGCAGGCGGCGGTGTCCTTGAGGGCGAGGAAGGCGGAGAGCGTGAGCGGGGCGTTGCCTGCGGCGTGGCAGGCGTAGCCGACGAAGTCGTCGGAGGGGCGCGGCGTGGCGAGCGTCTTGAGGGTGGTCCCGGCGGGGACGACGTCGCTCACGAAGGCGTCCGTGCAGGCGACGACGCCGGCGAGGGGGGCCATCGCGTAGGCCTGGCGGCCCGTGCCGCCGAGGCCGACGGAGTTGTTGTTCTTGGTGCCGTTGCCGCCGGTCTTCGTGGTCCAGGTGGTCGCGGGGGCGAAGCAGGTGGTGTTGAGGAAGCCGTTGTTCGGGACCTGCGTCGGGCCGTAGGCGCGGCCGCAGCGCTTGACGCCGGCGCCGGCGTCGCGGCAGGCGCAGGGGGCCTGGGCGACCGCGCCCGTGCCGGGATTCACGCGGGTCACGCCGTCGAAGGCGTCGTCGCAGACGGCGTCGCAGCTCGCGTCGTCGGTGCAGGCGAAGGTCTCGGCCTCACCGCTCTCGACGACGAAGGTGTCGCCGGTCGTGAGGATGTCGGCGGCGGCGATGCCGTGGGGGAGGGCGCTGCAGGGGACCCACATGCGGAGCAGCTGGCGCGGGGTGTCGGCGAACTGGCAGGTCCCCGCCGGGTGCGGGGTGAGGGCGCCGACGGTGCCGGCGCGCGTCATGACCACGTCGCGGTCGGCGGGGTCGCGCGACCAGGCGGCGGGCTCGTCGAGCCACGTCCAGGAGGCGTCGACCGCGGCGCCCGAGGAGGTGAAGCCGCGGCCGACGTAGGTGAGCGCGGCGCCGAGGGTGCCGTGGAAGAGGGCGGAGGCGATGGGCCAGGCGCCGTTGTCGCGGACCTGCACCTTGAGGTTGAAGGCGAGGCCGGGCTCGTGGGTGCTCGGGTTGAGCGTCCAGCGCGGGTTGACGTTCTCGTAGTCCCAGGTGTCGTGGGTGATGCTGTGGAAGGCGTTGGCGCCCGTGTGGAGCGGGGCGGAGGCGGTGTTGCTGGTGAGCGCGATGGCGCCGGCGGTGGAGCTCGCGGCGGCGAGGCTCGCCTGGAAGGAGACGTCGCCGGTCGGCGCGGCGGCCTGGGACCAACAGGCGTAGCGGAGGCGCACGCTCAGGATCTCGACGATGGCGGCGCCGGAGGCGTCGAGGGGGGGCGCGGAGAGCGTCCAGGTGCAGATCCCCGCGGTGCAGCTCGGCGTGAAGCGCGCGTTGAACGGGGTCGAGACGACGTAGGCGCCCTGGACCGGGAGCGTGACGGTGACGGCGCTGTAGCTGCCGGCCGTGTTCAGGGTGACCTGGACGTTGACGTCGAAGTCCTCGTCCATCGCCTGGATCCCGGACGGGCTCGCGGACACCGCCGCGGCGTCGCGAGCGATCGCGACAGCGACGTTGTCGGCGTGAGCGTCCTGGGTTCCCGCCACGAGGAGCGTGGCGAGGATGGCCCATCGTACCGCCCGCACAGGCATGGACGAGGTCATCCGGCGAATGTCTCAGGATTGAGATTTTTGGGTGAGACGGAGCGGGACCCGCAGTGCGCCGCTCGTAGGAATGACGGTAACGGAGTCGCGCGCCGGAACACAACCCCGGACCTGAGTCGAGGGCGGCGCGACCGCGCGGCAGGCGGGGAACGGGCCGAAGTTTTTTGAACGGCCGTTGTTTATGCGATCGCGGCGGCGGCGGGCGCGCGATCGCGGCGCCAGCGTCCGGATCAGCGCGGGGCGTCGAGGCGCAGCATCGGCAGGAGGTTCGGGAGGCCGTCGTGGCGCCAGGTGAGCGGGGGGCGCTGCATGGCGCCGGGGGCGCAGCGGCGGACGTGGCCGGGCAGGGGGACGGCGGCGGGGGCGTCGCCCGCGAGGGTCGAGAGCACGGGGAGCGAGGCGCGGAGGGCGTCCTCGTCGGCTGGGAGGACCCACAGGAAGCGGTGCCCGGGGGACGCGCGGAAGGCGGGGTCGGGGAGGGTGGCGACGCGGGCCGTGGCGGTGCCGAAGACGTGGCCACCGCGCATCGTGGCGAGGGTGGCGGCGGTGTGGCGCGCGCGGGCGGCGCCGGGCGGGAGGTCCATCGGGAGGGCGGGCTCGAGCGCGTGGACGGCGGCCGCGACGCGGGCGGCGAGGTCGACGGGGTCGCCAGCGCACCAGACGAGCTGCGGGGCGAGGCAGCCGGCCTGGTCCCAGGCGAGGAGATCGGCGGCGAGCCCGGCGGCGACGGCGTCGTCGGGGTGGTCGACCCAGGCGGCGCTGACGCGGTGGCCGTAGCCGAGGAAGGCGGCGGCGGCGGGCGCGTTGGCGCGGACGTCGGCGACGGTGCTGTCGCCGCCGAGGACGACGACGGCGTCGGCGTCGGCGAGGGCGGCGTCGCGGCCGATGAGGTCGGTCGACGCGAAGGGGCGCGGGGTGACGGCGGGGTCGGCGGCTGCGATGGCGGCGGCGACGTCGTCCTGGCCGGAGGCGGTCTTGAGGAGGACGCGGGCGCCGAGGAGGCGGGCCATGAGGACCGCGCGGAGGGTGCTCGCGGGGAGGGTGCGGGCGGCGATGACGAGGACGGTGTCGGGGCGCGCGGCGGCCGGGAGGTCCGCGGGGAGCTCGGCGAGGACGGCGTCGAGGGCGCCGGGGGCGCGCCAGGCGTCGAGCTCGGCGAGGAGGCCGGCGCGGGCGACGGGCTCGGAGAAGCCGACGCGGGCGGTGGCGGCGAGGAGGGCCGCGCCGGGGCCGCGGTCGAGGTCGGCGAGGGCGAGGAGGGCGGGGGTCATCGGAGGCGCTCGAGGATCTCCTCGGCGGTGAGGCTGCAGCCGCGGCGGACGGCGTCGGGGGCGCGGCCGTGGAGGGTGAGGCGGCCGCGCTCGTCGAGGCGGCCGAGGTCGCCGGTGAGGATGGCCGAGACGTTGTCGAGGTTCAGGAGGTCGAAGCAGGCGACGAGCCCGTCGGCGCCGGCGGGGAGGTCGTCGAGGGTGACCGGGTCGACGACGCGGAAGCGGAGGCCGGGGTTGGGCGCGAGGGGGCGGCCGTAGGCCTGGCTCGTCAGCTCGGTCATGCCGTACTCGGGGACCACGCGCGCGGGCGGGACGCCGAGGCGGGCGGCGACGAGGTCGAGGACCTCGGGCTCGGAGAGCTCGCGGGAGCGGCCCTTGAAGCCGCCGGTGAGCATGAGGCGGGAGCCGGGGGGCGCGGAGGCCGCGGCGGGCAGCGCGTCGAGGAGGGCGACGAGGGCGAAGCCCGTGGTGAGCAGGACGAGCGGCGCGTCGCCCGCGAGGGCGCGGAGGGCGGCGTCGAGGTCGAGGCCGCCTTCGACGGACATCGCGGTGGTCAGGGTCGTCGCGAGCTCGGGGGCGAGGCCTGAGACCATGTGGGAGAGCGAGCTGTCGGGGAGCTCGCGGGCGGTCGGGATGAGGGAGAGCCAGGGGCGCGGGCGCGGGTCGCCGCCGAGGACGTGGGCGACGAAGGGGGCGCGCATGGCGGCGTCGTAGAGGCGGAGATCGGGGACGCGGCGGGCGCCGCGGCGGCCAACGCCGGTGGTGCCGCTCGTGCGGAAGGTGGCGGCGGCGCCGGGGAGCGAGCAGAGATCGAGGTCGCGGAAGAGGTCGGTCGGGACGAGGGGGGCGTCGCGCCAGCCGGTGGGCGGGGCGAGGGCGGCGAGGCGGCCGTACTCGGGGAGGGCTCGGGCCTGGTAGGCGACGACGCGCGCGGCGAGGGCGTCGAAGGTGCCTGGGTCGGGGGCGGCGACGAAGGCGAGGAGGTCGGCGAGCAGGCGCTCGCGCGGCTCAGGCAGCGGCGCCGTCATGGGCGGTCTCGGCGGCGATGGCGCGGTCGATGGCGTCCCAGGCGGCGGCCTCCTGGGCGGCGGAGAGGACGAGCGGCGGGGTGAGGCCGAGGATGTCGCCGTGGGTGCCGCCGGGGAGGGCGATGAAGCCGTCTTTGAGGAGGCGGCCGGTGACGCGGGCGGCGGCGCCGGGGCTGTCGAGGGCGAGGCCGAGCATGGCGCCGCGGCCGCGGACGCGGTCGTCGCCGAAGCGGGCGCGGACGCGGGCCTCGAAGGCGCGGGCGCGGGCGGGGGCGTCGAGGGCGGCGAGGACGTCGAGGGCGGCGAGGGAGGCGGCGGCGACGACGGGGTTCCCGAGGAAGGTGGCGGTGTGGATGGCCTCGCCCTGGGAGCGGCCCCAGGCGCCCATGACGGCGGGGGTGGCGACGCAGGCGCCGACGGGGAGGCCGCCGCCGAGGGCCTTGCCGACGCAGAGCACGTCGGGGACGACGTCGTCGTGGTCGCAGGCCCACATGGCGCCGGTGCGGCCGAGGCCGGTGTAGATCTCGTCGAAGACGAGGACGAGGTCGTGCTCGTCGGCGATGTCGCGGAGGGCGCGGAGCCAGCCGGCGGGGGGGACGACCTGGCCGCCGCGGCCGAGGATGGGCTCGACGAGGATGGCGCCGATGGGGCCGGCGCCGCTGGCGGGGCCGCGGAGGAGGGCGCGGAGGACGGCGGGGTCGACGCCGTAGGGGAGGTGGGTGACGTGGCGGCCGAGCTGCTGCCAGAAGGGGCGGCGGAAGTCGTCCTTGTAGGCGGTGGCGGCGAGGGCGCCGTAGCTGAGGCCGTGGTAGCTGTCGGAGAAGGCGATGACGCCGGGGCGGCCGGAGGCGAGGGCGGCGGTCTTGAGGGCGGCCTCGACGGCCTCGGCGCCGCCGCCGGCGAGGATGCACTGGGAGAGGTCGCCGGGGGCGATGGCGGCGAGGCGCGCCATGAGCTCGATGCGGGGGGCGTTCGGGTAGACGTCGCCCATGCCGTGGAGGAGGGCGCGGGCTTGATCTTCGACGGCGGCGACGACGGCGGGGTGGCCGTGGCCGATGAGGGCGACGCCGAAGGCGCCGGTGAGGTCGACGAAGCGGTTGCCGTCGAGGTCCCAGACGTTGCCGCCGGTGGCGCGGGCCCAGACGATGGGGTCCTTCCCGAGGCCGCGGGCTTCGCCCTGGCGGGCGCGGCGGGCGGTGATGCCGGGGGACTCGTGGCGGGCGAGGGTGTCGACGGCGGCGACGGAGGCGGGGCCGGGGACGTCGGTGACGAGGGCGGGGAGGGCGAGGCCGTCGTGTTCGGTGAAGGGCGCCGGGTTCATCGCGGCGGACCATGTCACGGCGGCGCGGAGGACTCAACGGATCGGTGCGGGCGGAGCGGCGGCGGGCGTCACCGGGTCGTGGGCGCCGAGGTCGCGGGCGAGGTCGCGGGCGTCGTCGCGGACGAGCCAGGTGGGGCCGTGGCGGGCGACGAGGAGGGCGGGGCCGCGGCACCAGGCGGTGAGGGCGGGGTTGCCGGGGCCTTCGAAGGCGGGGTGGAGGGTGACGACGTCGACGGCGCCGTCGCCGCTGCGCTCGCGGGCGGTGACGGTGACGGAGAGGGCGGGGTCGAGGGCCGTGGGGAGGGTGAGGGGGGCGTCGCGGGCGACGAGGCAGAGGGCGGGGGCGGGGCCGCCGAGCAGGGCGGGGACGGTGGGCCACAGGTGGTCGGCGGGGAGGGAGTCGGCGCCGAGGCGGAGGGGCGCGGCGTCCTGGCGGGAGCTCTCGGTGAGGAGGGCGGTGTCGAGGCGGAGGCCGTCGCCCTCGCGGGCGATGGTGACGTCGACGTCGCCGGCGCGGGCGGCGCCCGAGGCGACGAAGTAGCCGTAGTGGCGGGTGCCTTCGACGGGCTCGGCGCCGCGGCAGGCGGCGAGGGGCGTGGCGAGGAGGACGAGGAGGGCGAGGGGGGCGAGGGGGCGGAGGAGATCGGGCACGGTGGTGGCTCCTTGTGTCGGGGACGCAGGGCCGCCAATCCAAGCGGCGTGCCAGCGGGCGCTGGGCTGCGGGGACGCCGCGTCGGTGGGGCGTCGCGACGTGGGCCTCGGGACCGGGGGGCCCGCGGCTCGCTTGTGGTGGGGGATCCTGTCGCCTCTGTGGTGGGGGCTCCTGTCGTCTCCTGGGGACTGGGTGGGGGATGGGTCGATCACGGCGTCGTGGTGCGGCTCCGCGGGGGATGGCCCCGTCGCGGGGCGCGCGGTGGCGGGGACTCGCGGGCGCCGCAACCTGCTCGTGGGATTCCGCGCGCCGGCTACTCGGACGGCGCGGCGTCTGGCATAACCAGGCTCGATGACTTCCCTCGCCGCCACGCCCGTGCTCCTGCTGCTCGCCGTCGCCTCGCTCCTCGCGGGGTGCCCGGGCGAGAAGGGGCCTGCGGACGGGGCGATCGCCGAGTACCTCGGCCGCGGGGACGCCACCGCCGCGCCGCTCGAGGGGGACGACGCCTCGCCGGCGCCGCCGCCGCCCGCGACGCGCGTGGCGCTCACGGTGGTGTCGGGGAAGGACCTGCCCGACACGGACGGTGGGCCGGGGGTGACGGATCCCTACGTCATCGTCGAGTACGCGGGGCAGCGCTGGGAGACGTCGGTCATCGAGGGCAGCCAGGAGCCGACGTGGGGGGATAGCTTCGTCTTCGACGTCGTCCCGGGCGGGATCCTGACGCTGTCGCTGATGGACGAGGACGCGCTCACCAGCGACCACAAGATCGGGGTCGTGAGCCAGCCGCTCGATCCGCCGCGCGTGGGCGTGTCGGAGACCCGGGAGGTGCCGTTCCGCGGCGGCGAGGGCGGCGTGGTGACCATCACGCTCACCGGGATGGTGCGGCCGTGAGGCTGCCGCGCCCGGCCGCGGCGGGCGTCGGGGTCGCGGCGTTCGGGCGTGAGGCGCGGGCGGTGGGCGCGGTGCTCGGGGCGTCGCTGCGATCGCTGCCGCGGATGCGCGCGCGGGACTTCTGGGAGCAGCTCGGGACGGTGGCGCTGAGCGCGCTGCCGCTGGTCGGGATCGCGGCGCTCTTCGCGGGGATGGTGATCGTCCTGACGACGTCGCTCGAGCTGACGCGGCTCGGGATCGGCTACCGCGTGCCGGACATCGTCGCGGTGTCGTTCGTGCGTGAGCTGGGGCCGGTGTTCACGGCGCTCCTGATGTCGGGGAAGGCGGGGGCGGGGCTCGCGAGCGAGCTCGGGATGGTGACGTTGTCCGGGCAGGCGCAGGCGATGCGGGCGATGTCGGTGGACATCGACCGGGAGCTGGTCGCGCCGCGGGTGTGGGGGTGTGTCGTCGGGACGCTGATGCTGACGACGGCGGCGATCTTCCTCGGGCTCATCGGCGGGATGCTGCTCGGGTCGGCGAAGCTCGGGCTGTCGCCGGTGCACTATCTGAATCGCACGATCGACGCGCTCGCGCCGGCGGATCTCGCGTGTGGGCTTTTGAAGGCGGTGGGGTTCGGGGTCATCATCGCGGCGATGGGGACGACGTTCGGGCTGAAGGAGAAGGCGGACGCGGGGGTGCTGGGTCGGCACACGATGTCGGCGGTGGTGCTGGCGAGCTTCATGGTGCTCATCGCGGACCACGTCTTCACGACGCTCATCATGGCGACGATCGGGTGAGCGGCGAGGCGCCGGTGGGCAGCGCGTTCGAGGTGCGCGAGCTCGTGTGGCGGCTCGGGTCGTTCGAGCTGCGGGTGCCGGAGCTCGCGATCCCGACGGGGCGGACGACGGCGCTGCTCGGGCGGTCGGCGAGCGGAAAGTCGACGTTGTTGTCGCTGCTCGGGCGGGTCGAGGGGAGCTACTTCGAGCGGCCGGAGGGGCTGAGCGGGGAGATCTGGTTCTCGGGCGCCGAGGAGCGTCTGGAGCTGCTTGGGCTGACGGAGCGGGAGCTCTTGAAGCGGCGGTTGAGGGGGCCGGTGCTCGGGTTCGTGTTCCAGCGGGAGGGGTTGTTCCCGCACCTGTCGCCGGCGGAGAACGTGACGTGGCCGCTCGAGGCGGCGGGGGTGGCGCGGGCGGAGGCGTCGGCGCGGGCGGAGCGGATGCTGGCGCGGGTGGGGCTCGCGCCGGGGAGGACGGTGGCGACGCTGTCGGGCGGGGAGCGGAAGCGCCTGGCGCTGGCGCGGGCGCTGGCGTTCGAGCCGCGGGTGCTGCTGCTCGACGAGCCGCTGACGGGGCTCGACCCGGAGGCGCTCGAGGGGTTGCTGGACCTGCTGGCGGAGATCGCGGCGGACCGCGGGCGGACCATCGTGATCGTGACCCACCAGGAGCGCGACGTGGCGCGGCTCGCGGAGCACGTGGTCTTCATGGACGGCGGCGAGGTCGCGGCGAGCGGGCCGCGCGAGGCGATGAACGAGGCGATAGCGCGCTTCTTCGCGGGTCGCCCGGTGGACGAGCTCACGCGCTGAGACCGTCCGCGCGGCCCCCGGCTCGCTTGCATTACACCCCGCCCTTTAAGGGAGGGGGGATTACCCACCACCCATACTGGGTGGGTCACGAGAACGGATTCCATTTCACCGAATCGTACAACCCGTCGCGATCATTGAGCTCTCAAGAGATCCACGCCAGCCGTCCCTACTCGATGTCGCCCTTCCGACCGTTCCCCTCGGGCTCGCCCTCGACCCCGAGGTGGAGGATCCGCGCCCCCGAGTGCGCCACCGGGTTCGTCGACTTCCCGACCACGATCCCGTCCTCCGGCGCCCGATACTCGCGCGTCACGCGCCCGAACGCGTCCGTCAGCCGCGCGATGATCTCTCCCTTCCGAACCCGCCGCGCCCGCTCGGGGTACACCTCGAGGAGCCCGCCCGCGTCCGTGTACAGCCAGTAGCTATGCGTGCACACCGCCGGCTCCACGTCCGGCACGCGCTCGTCGAGGTCCACCGCCCCGAGCCGCGCCAGCACGTTCTCCACCCCCATCCGCCCGCGCTCCACCAGCTCCCGCTGGAAGAGCTGCGGGTCGCCGATCTCGATGGTGATCGCGTGGATCCCCCGCGCCATCGCCGCGCTCCGCAGCGTCCCGTCCGCCCCCTTGTGGTGGACGATGATGTGCGGGTGCTGCGCCCGCGCCATCCACGCCGTCTCCGGCTGCGTCAGGTCCGCCCGCACGTACACCGAGTTCACGCGGCCGAAGCTCGCCGTGTGCAGGTCGAGCAGGTAGTTGAAGCTCGACACGATGCGATCGAGCAGGTGCACCGCGAAGACCTCGGGCGTCGGCCCGTTCTCGCGCCCCGGCATCGCCCGGTTGATGTCCGTCCCGTCGCAGTCGCGCTGGTGCCGCACGAAGCCGTGCACGTTCACGATCGGCACGCCGACCACCGCCCCGCGCAGCTCGCGCCCGCCGATGTCGCGGAAGAGCTGGTGGATCACGCGCACGCCGTTCAGCTCGTTGCCGTGCACCGCGCCCGTCACGCCGACCACCGGCCCGTCCTGCCGCCCCCGCGCCACCATCACCGGCACGCGCACCGCGTCGCCGAGCGGATCCTCGAGCAGCGGCACACGCAGGAGCGACACCGCCCCGCGCGGCAAGCTCGCGACGTCGAGCCGCGGGACGTCCTGGACGGGGAGGTCGTGGAGGTTCAGCACGGTAGCGCCTCGCTCTGCTCTGGCCTCGGCCGCCGGCACACCCGCGCGCGAAGGGTCGCCGCCGCGTCGCCGACCATGTACGTTTAACCCACGGACCGGAAGGGATGCCACATGGCGAGAAGCGCGCGCGCCAATTTCTGGGTAGGGCTCGTCACCGGCGCCATCGTGGCCGCCGCCCTCCTGTTCTCCGTCTACTACGTGCCGCGGAAGGGCATCGCCCTCGGGCGCGACGAGATGCGCTTCACCGTGGTCCTCGACGAGGCGCACGGGCTCCACGCCGGCAGCCCCGTGCTCGTCAGCGGCATCGAGGCCGGCGAGATCGGCGACGTCGCGATCCGCGAGCTCGGCGACCGCGGCTGGCGCGTGCTCGTCGGCGTCACCGTCTTCGACGGCGAGCGCTTCGGCCCGATGCTCACGATGGCCTCGACCTACGCCGTCGCCCAGAGCGGGCTCCTCGGCGAGACCGTCCTCGCCATCGCGCCGGGCGGCGCCGGCCCTCCCGTCGCCGGGAAGCTCGTCGACGGCACCCCGCCGACCGACTTCACCCGGATCCTCGACGACCTCGCCGTCGTCTCGAAGCGCGTCGCCGACTTCATGGACGGCCGCGAGCCCGGCGACCCGAACCTGAAGGCGTCCCTGCTCGACCTGCAGGCCGCCATCCGCAACGTCCGCGACTTCACCGCCAACCTGCCGCGCTGAGCGGGTGCGCCGCGATCAGAGCTCGTCGCGCGCCTGCTCGAGCAGCATGTCCGCCTCGCTCCGCGGGGCCTCGTGCCCCTGCTCGAGCGCGAGCCGCCGCCCCTCCTCGAGCGCGGCGATCGCCTCCTCGTAGCGCTCCTCCTCGATGAGGCACGCCCCGAGGTGCACCCACGCGACGCAGTAGTCGGGCTTCACCGCGACGAGCTCGCGGAACTCGGCGATCGCCTCGTCGAGGCGCCCCGCGTCCTCGTACGCCGTCGCGAGGCTCCAGCGCGGCATCTCGCTCTGGGGGAACTTCTCTTTCAGCGCAAGGAAGCGCGCGATCTTCGCGTCGTCGGACATGGCGCCCGTATGCCCCAGCGCGCCGCAAAAAGCGAGCGCCGCGCCGGTCCAAGGGGAGCAGGATCCGACGCGGCGCTCGGGTCGAGGGGCGCCTGCGCGTTGGGACGGAGGTCAGGTCTCGGTGGTCGCCGCGCGGCCGAGCGCGAGCTCGACGTCCGGCAGCTCCAGGCGCGCCATCGGCGTCGCGGGGCCGGAGTTCGCGTCGTTCGGGTAGGCCTCCATCTTGTGCTCGGAGATGTCGAGCCCGATGTGCTCCTCCTCGTCGGAGACGCGGATCCCGAACGCCGTCTTGAGCACGAACCAGAGCAGCGCGCTCGTCGCGAGGGTGAAGGCGGCCACGGCGCCGACGCCCATGAGCTGCGTGGCGAGCAGGTCCGCGCCGCCGCCGTAGGCGAGGCCCAGGCCGACCGCCTCCGACTTCGAGAAGACGCCCACGAGGATCGTGCCGAGCACGCCGCACGCGAGGTGCACCGACGTCGCGCCGACCGGGTCGTCGAGGCGGATCCGGTCGAAGAAGAGCACGCCGAAGACGACCACGCCGCCGCAGATGGCACCGATGAGGATGGCGCCCATCGGGGAGACGGCGTCGCAGCCGGCGGTGATGCCGACGAGGCCGGCGAGCGCGCCGTTCAGGATCATCGAGAGGTCGGGCGCCTTCAGCTTCCACACCGAGACGAGGAGCGCGACGACGACGCCCGCGGCGGCCGCCATGTTGGTGTTGAGCGCGATCATCGAGATGGCGCCGGCGTCGGCGTTCAGCTGCGAGCCCGGGTTGAAGCCGAACCAGCCGAGCCAGAGGATGAGCGTGCCGGCGGTCGCGAGCGGCATCGAGTGGCCGGGGATGGGGCGGACCTTGCCGTCCTTGCCGTACTTCCCGCGGCGCGCGCCGAGGAAGATGATGCCCGTGAGCGCAGCCCAGCCGCCGACGGAGTGCACGACCGTGGAGCCCGCGAAGTCGTGGAAGCCGTCCTTCAGGAGCCAGCCCTCGCTGTACCAGATCCAGTGCCCGACGATGGGGTAGATGACCATCACGAGCACGAACGCGAACAGGAGGTACATCGAGAGCTTGATGCGCTCGGCCACGGCGCCGGAGACGATGGTCGCGGCGGTGGCGGCGAACACGAGCTGGAAGAAGAAGAACGCCGCCATCGGCAGGTTCGACGGGGTGCTCGCGACGTCGGTGCCGTCGAAGCTCGGCGCGAAGCCCGTGAGCCCGAGGAAGCCGCCCTCGCCGAACATCAAGCCGAAGCCGATGAAGTAGAACGCGAGCGACGCGAAGGCGACCGTCAGGAAGTTCTTCGCGAGGATGTTGACCGTGTTCTTCTTGCGGCCGAACCCGGATTCGAGGAGCGCGAAGCCGGTGTGCATGAAGAAGACGAGCATGCCACAGACGAGCACCCACACGGTGTCGAGGTTCGAGACGCCTTCCACGCGGTCCTCCTTGCAAGCGTGCGTAGCTGCACACCGTGCATCCTAGAGGGGGCGTGTTTCGCGTGTGTTTCGGGCGCTTCGTGTGCAGTGCACACAGTGCAATGCACTGAAGTTAAATCGAAACGCCGCTGAGCGTTGTGCGCTGCGTCATGGCGCGTCGCGGGCGAGGAGCCCGCGCACGGCCTGGGCCGCGCGGGCGTGACCGAGCTCGTCGTGGAGCAGCGCGACGCGGCCGAGGACCTCGACCCGGAGCGTCGGGTGGGCCGCGCCCCAACGCGCGAGCGCGGCGAGGTGGCGCTTCTGCTTGGCGCCGGGGGCGTCGACGGCGTCGTCCTCGCCGGCGAGGACGATGGCGAGGTACTCGACGGCCTCGGGGCGGAAGAGCGCCGCGCGCTCGGCGGCGTCGGCGTCGGTGAAGCGCGTCTCGACGAGGCGGGCGAAGGTGGTGAGGGCGTCGGCCGAGCGGCCGTCGCGGTAGTCGACCCAGCCGAGGAAGTAGAGCCCGAGCGGCGTGAAGGGGGACTCGGGGAGCGCGACGAGGGGCTTCAGGGCGGCGCGGGCGTCGGCGAGGCGGTCGGCGTGGAAGGCGAGGTTCCCGAGGCGGAAGAGGGCCTCGGCGCGGAGCGGGCTCGCTTTCAGCGCACCGACGACCCGGTAGTCGGCGGCGGCGAGGTCGTCGGCGCCCTTCTCCTGGCGGAGCCAGCCGCGCCACATGAGGGCGAGGTCGCGGTGGGGGGCCTTCGGGTAGTCGCGGAGAAAGGCGTCGAGCGTGGCGAGCGGGGCGGCGATGTCGAGGCCTGGCTCGGCTGGAGGCGGGGCGTCGGGATTCTGCTCGAGAGCGCGCTGGTAGGCGTCATAGGCGCGGTTCAGGGCGTCATTGGCGGCGGCGATCTGGAGGTCGGCGAGGCGGAGGCGCAGGCGGGGCGCGGTCGGGTCGGCGGGAGGCAGCGCGTCGAGGGCGGCGCGGGCGGCGGCGACGGCGGCGACGAGGTCGTCGGGGCGCGCGTCGGCGACGTCCGGGGCGGCGCAACGCGACAGGACGATGAACGCCTGGGGCTTCTGAACGCGGCCATCGACGGGTGGCGGCGCCGGGCCGGCGAGGACGCCCGAGATGATGAGCAGGAGGTGTGTCGGCATGGTTCAGGGGACGTCGGGGGTGACCGAATCATACGACGGGGTGGCGCGGCACGGCTCTTGAAATCGCCCCGGGGCCGTGGTCGATAGCCAGGTACGGAGGGATGCTCGATGCGCGCGATAGTGGTTGGGTTCGCGGTGGCTTTGGCGGTGATGGCGGCGGGGTGCTTCCCCGATCCGCCGCAGAAGGACGGGGACGACGCGAGCGACACGGGAGGGGGTCTCGACACCTCGATCGCCGGGGACACGGAGCCCCAGGGCGACGCCGACGCGACGGCCCCCGAGGACACCGCCGACACCGCGCTCGCGGACGCGGCGGACGCCGAGGACACCGCGACGGACACGCTCGTCGCGGACACGACCGACACAGCGGACGCGGTAGACGGAGACACGACGCCGCCCGAGTGCACGTCACCAGCCGAGTGCCAGCACCTCGCGGGGACGTGCGTGAAGGTGCTGTGCCTCGCGGGGAGCTGTGCTGCGCAGCCGGACACGGGCAACGCGTGCGACGACGGGCAGGCCTGCACGAAGGGCGACACCTGCCAGGGGTTCAGCTGCGTCGGGGCGGCGTACGCGTGCGACGACGGCGTCAGCTGCACGGACGACGTGTGCACGGGCGACGGCGGCTGCAGCTACCCGGCGAGGGAGGGCTTCTGCCACATCGGCGGCGCCTGCGTGGTCGCCGGCAAGGTGAAGGTGGATGACCCGTGCCGCGTGTGCGTCGCCGGCGACGCCTGGTCGCCGAACGACGGCGCCAGCTGCGAGGACGGCGACCCGGTCTGCACCCTCGGCGACACGTGCGAGGGGACCGAGTGCGTGGGTGGCGCTCCGCCCGACGACAGCGCGGGGGATTGGGCCATGAACGTGGTGGAGTCGAGCGAACCAGCTCAAGCTGGCGTTCGAGCGGTGCACGCGATCGGCGCGAGCTCATGGTTGTTTGTCGCGCAGGCGTCTGGAGGCGGCTCGGTTGCCCTTCAGGGTGACTCGATTCCGCTGCGAGACCGAAGCGTCGTCGCAGTGACCCGACCCACAGTCGGAGCGGAACAGCTCGCCGGGCTTTGGACCGGATTCCAGGCCGCGAACCTGGAGGCGTCAGCTTCCCGCGGCGGCTACGTACTCGCGGTTCGCCTATCTGGTCCCGGCACCGTGACGCTCGGTGGCGAGCCTGTGAGTCTCGAAAGCGAACCGTCGAACACCACCTATCTCGCCGGTTGGTCGGTTCTTGGCGGACTTGCGTTTCATCACAAGGTCGAGCACGAGGTCGACGCGCTGTCTGTCTCAACCGATGCGGGCTTCGTCGCAGTCGAGACCGTGGGGCCAATCGTGCAGCTTCCGTCTCTTGGCTACGACCACACCGGCGTAAGCAGCGAGTCGAACACTGTCGTCATCAAGTACTCCTCGCTCGGACTCTCCCAGTGGCTCGTAAGGGTGTCGACCCACGACTATCGGCCCTTATCTGCCACCACATGCACTTCATCAGCGGACACTGTCGTCGTGGCTTCCTTTCGGGGAGCCGCCGAGATCGAGACGCCGTCAGGACATGCCTCGATCACGACTTCGCCTGGTGCAGTCGGCGTCGCCGTGCTCCGGATCGATCCCGATGGAGCAATCGTGTCGTCTTCGGTCCCGTTCACCTACGGCGGTGAACCTGCGACTAGCCTCGATCTCCCATCGGTCGCCTGCGACGCAGACGGCATCGTGCTCGCCTTCCGCAATCGAAGCCCCGATAGTTCCAGCGTATTGCAACTCGGCCGCTCAAGCCTTGTCCGCGTGGCTTGGTCTGGCGTTCCCGACTGGATCTTGAGCACGTCAGCCCAGAGTCTCGCGCTCACCACCTTCGGCAGCGAGCTCATCGTCAGCGGCTCCACAATCGTTGGAGCCTCGGAGCCACCCACGATTGACCTTAAGGAGGAGGATGGCACCACGATCGCTGTCGGGGACTCGGGGGAGGCGGTAGCGCTGTTCACCCTGTCCCAAGGAGGTGGCCTTCAGTGGTTTGCATCCTATCCTGCCCAACGCGGGCCTGGCATCGTCTCGATCGCGGCGAGGGGCGAGGCCACCGCCGTGGGCGGCGTATTCGTCGGAGCTGCGGCTGTCGCGCACCCAGACGGCCGCATGCCGCTAACCGGCAACGCGGCGATCAATGCGTTCGGAGCGTTGCTCAACACACGCGGCGAGCTTGGATGCACTCATTAGCGTGGGCGACTACAGTTCAGGCTGAATCAGAAGCAGATCGCAATGCCACACGCTGGTATGCAGCCGCCCGAGCAGCCACCGCACGAACTTCCCGTATTGCACGTCACCTGAGGCTGATCCACGACGCTGCAACCCCCCGTGGAGTCGCATCGCTTCGCGACCTCGACCTCGAGGAGCCCGAAGCAGCATCCAGCGATCTGACCGACGAAGTCTACGCATGGCGGGCAGACGTCAGTGTTGCCGCAAAGCGTCCCGGCGGGCTGGTTGACGAGTGAACAGTTTCCAGAAACGCACTGCGCCTTCTTGCACGCCGGTACTGAGCCTCCGTAAGTGCACAGTTGTCCCTCATTGATCGGGGTGCCCAGACACTGCCCGTTCTGGCACAGCCCCGTTCGACACTGTCCGTCCAAGCCGCCACACGGGGTGTTGTTCTGGACGGCGTCGTGGCGGCAGCCCTGCCCGGAGACACAGCTGTCCACCGTGCAGGGGTTACCGTCGTCGCACTGGTCCCAGTTCCCGGGCACGCACACGCCCTGGTTGCACTGGTCGGCCTTCGTGCAGGGCTGCCCGTCCTCGCAGGCCTTCCCGTTGTCGTAGTCCGAAAGGCACCCGGCGACCGCGTCGCACTGCCACTTGAAGCACGGGTTCGCGTCGCCGCACTGGAGCGGGTTGAAGCCGCGGCAGAAGCCGTCGACGCACTTGTCGACCTGCGTGCACACGCTCCCGTCGTCGCAGAGCTTCGTGTCGTCCGGCGCGTGCTGGCAGTTGCCGTCGTCGTCGCAGTAGTCCGTCGTGCACGGGTTCTGGTCGTCGCAGAGGTCCTCGTCCGTCTCGCCGTCGCAGTCGTCGTCGATGCCGTTGCACATCTCCGGCCGCGGCGGGTCGCCCGCGCACGTCTCGACCCCCTCCGAGCACTGCCCCCGCCCCGGGCACGTCCCGAACTCGTTCTCGATGTAGCAGAGGTAGTCCGGCGGGAACTCGTCCACCTGCCCGTTGCAGTTGTCGTCCCGCTTGTTGCAGCTCTCCGGGAGCGGCGACTCCGCGTCGCACACGTTCAGCCCCGACTGCGTGCAGAAGCGCGTCCCCTCGCACCGCCCGAGGTCGTTCTCGCTGTAGCAGATCGTCGACTTCTGCAGCGCCGTCGCGAGCGGCGAGCACTTGCACTGCGCCCCGTCCGACGGCACGCACTGCTTCGCCTCGCCCCCGCCCCCGATCGGCACCGTCCGGCACACGTACCCACCTGGACACTCGTCGTCCCCGCGACACGCCCCGCCGCAGAACCGCCCCTTCTCCCCGTAGCTCAGGCAATAATTACCGACCTCGCCCTCGCCGTTGCAGTCCTCGGCCGTCTTGCACGGGTCGCACAGGTTCTTCAGCCGCTGCAGGCAGATGAACGTCGCGTCCGTCCCCGGCGCCTCGCGGCAGTCGTAGAAGTCCGGACACTCGGTCTGGCACGTGCGCGTACACAGCCGCCCCTGCGACGTCTCGATGCACCAGCCGCTGTTGCAGTCGTCGTTCCGGGTGCACGCGTACCCGAACTCGCCCGGCTTCGGCGGCTCCGCCGTGTCCACCGCCGCCGTGTCCGTGCCCGTCCCCGACGTGTCCGTCGGCGTCAGCGTGTCGAACACGACCACCGAGTCCTGGTCGGTCGTCCCGTCCGCCTCCACCGTGCCGTCGGCCACGTTGCCGTCGGCCGTACCGGACGATTCGTCACTGCCGCACGCCGCCATCGTCACGATGCCGGCTGCGGCGACCAGGATGAACACCGATCGCATGGGGCCTCCGCGGAGATACGAACGGAAAACTACCGATCTCGCACGAAGAGCGAAAGATCTTTCCTGGCGCCGTCCCTCACCAGCGCCCCCCGCTCGACCCGCGCGGCCCGGAAGCCGTGCCGCCCCACGAGCGCCGCGAGCCCACCGTCGTCCTCCGCCACGTGCACCTCCAGGCGCTCGATGCCGCCGCGGTCGAACGCCCGCTGCGCCACCTCCTCGAGCATCGCCCCGCCGACCCCGCGCCGCCGCCACCCCGGCGCCACCAGCACGCCCACCGTCGCCACGTGCGCGCACCGCACGAACTCCCGCGGCATCGCCCGCACCATCCCCACGAGCTCCCCGCCGACCTCGCCCACGAGCACCAGCGACCCGTCCCGCCGCGCCGCGTCGAGCACGTCCTCACCGAGCCCGCGCGGATCGTCCCCGAGCTCGTCCGCGTCGTACAACGACGACGGCGCGCGCTCGGTCGCCGCCATCAAGAGCGACCCCAGCGCCGCCGCGTCCTGCTCCCGCGCCCCGCGGATCGTCAGCGTCGCGCCGCGACCCACGTCCCCCTCACCGCGCGCCGCGCCAGCATCCCGTCGAACGTGCCCGCGCCGCGGTCCACGTCGAAGAACCTCCCGCTCACCCCGGCATAGCCGGCCTCTCCCCGCGCCCGCAGGTTCATGTTCGGGTCGTAGGGCGCCCCCGACGGCGCGAGCTCGAGCTTGTCGGCTCCCACCGTGAGCCGCGCGTCGATGATCATCCCGCCGACGACCATCATCGTCACCTCGCCGACCTTCCCGTCCGGCCCGAGCAGCGTCCCCTCGAACACCCCGTCCGGGAGTCGCGCCGGCGCGGGCTCGGCCTTCGGAGCGGGAGCCGGCGGCGCCTCGGCCGCGTCACCCCCACCCGCAGGCGAGCCGGCGTCCGCCTCGCTCGTCGCGCTGGCCGCGCTCCCCGCGTCCGCCTCGGGCGCCGTCGGCGTCGCGTCCGCCTCCTCCACCTTCGGCGGCGCCGGCTTCGGCCGCGGCTTCGGCTTCACGGGCACCGGCTTCCGCGGGTGCGGCGCGATGTCCCCGAACGCCGTCCCGGCGCCCACCGCCAGCAGCGCGACCATCAGCAACGTCCCGAGCACCTTCATCCTCGCCTCCCCGCGGCCGCGCGCGCCGCGCTCATCCACACGAGCCTGACTACTTCGCCCCCGCCGCCTTGTCGAGCGCTTCGACCTGCCGACCGATCGCCTCCCGGTCATGCGGCAGGTCCGGCACCAGCATCAACACCGGCGCCGCCACCACCACCGCCGCGAGCGGCTCCCCCGGCTCGAGCGCGAGCCCGACGTGGAAGTCCCCGATGAAGAGCGGCTGCGCGCCGTGCGCCTCCGCCACGTCCGGCGCCCGCGCCACGTCCCAGAGCGCGAGCAGCTTCCGCATGTGCTCTGCCGCCGTCGCGTCGTCCCCCGCCTGCCCCGCCGCCCACGCGAGCGACTTCTCCAGCGCGAACGCCACCGCCGGCCGCGCGTCGCCGCCCTCCGCGTCCGCGAGGATCTCGTACGCCCCGCGCGGATCCCCGGCGATGAGCTGCGCCTGCCCCGACGCGAGCTTCGCCACGACCTCGTCCGAGGCGAACCGCCGCACCTGCTTCAGCGCGTTCACCGCGAGCCCGCCGTCGTCCGCCGCGAACGCGAGCGCCCCGATCGTCGCCGCCGTCGCCGCCTCCGCGAGCCGCCCGTCGGGGTCCGTCTCGTCGAAGTCGACGTCGATCTCCGGCAGCGCCCGGATCGCCACCCGCGCCTCGCCCGCCCGCAGCGCCTTCCCGCGAAACGCCCGCTCCGTCGCGTCGAGCACCACCCGGAACGCGCGCCACACCGCGCCGTCTCCGGGCCCCGCCCCCGCGAGCGGCGCGTCGCCGACCCGATCCGCCCGCGCCCGCGCCGACTTCAGGAGCTTCGCGTCGGCCTCGCGGACGCCATAGCCCGCCTCCATCCGCGCGAGCAGCGCCCCGAGCACCCGCGCGTCCGCCGCCGAGACCGCCCGGAGCCCCTTCTCGAGCAGCGCCATCGCGTCGCGCGGCCGGTCCGCCCCGACCAGCGCGGCCGCGCCGAGCTTCCAGAGCACCGGATCCGCGGGCGCCTCGCGCAGCGCCGCCTCCGTGTCCGCCCGCATCGCCGCGAGCGCGTCCGCGGGCGCCTCCGCGGCCCCCGTCCGCCGCGCCCCCTGCGCGAGCGCGATCCGCTCGAGCAGCTGCGCCACGAGCCGCACCCGCCGCCCCCGCGCCGCGTCGAGCCCCTCGATCTGCTCGAGATCCGGCGCGATGTCGACGTCCGCCAGCGCGTGCGCCGGCCCCCCGACCGCGCGGTCGACCCGCGCCTGCACCACCGCCGCGACCCGCGCCTCGCGCAGCCGGAGCCCGAGGATCCCCCGCGCCTCGGCCGCCTTCAACAGCGCCGCGAGCCGCCCGTACGCGCGCTCCGCGACGTAGAGCTCCGCCGCGGCCACGTACACCGTCGGCTCGTCCGGATAGACCCCCACCAGCCGCTCCGCCAGCGCCAGCGCCGCCCCGTCGCGCCCGACCCGCCGGTAGCGCGCGATCTGCGCCGTCGCCTCCCCCCGCGTCGCCTTCCCGGCCTGCGCGTCGAAGACCTCGGTCGCCGCGCGGTCCGCCCGCGCCCCGGCGATCCGGTCGAGCTCCGGCTCGAGCGCCGGCGCCTTCGCGAGGAGCGGCCGCCGCACCTGCTCCGCGAGCGCCGGCTGCCCGGACGCCACCAGCGCGTCGTAGAGGTGCACCGCGTAGCGCGCCTGCGCGTCCGCGTCGAACGCCTGCGCGAAGGCGTCCGCCGCCTCCGCCGCGCGCCCGTCACGCAGGAGCCAGAGCCCGCGCAGGTTGTGCGTCGCCCCGACGTCCTGTCCGTCGGCGAGCACCCGCTGCAGGAGCTCCGGGAACCACTGCCGCGCGACGGCGCCCACCCCGCGCACCGCCTCCACGAGCGCCTCGTACGCCGCGCGCCGCTCCGGCGGCACCCGCGACGGCAGCGCGTCGATCGCCGCGCGCACCGTCTCCCGCGTGCGGTACGCGTCGTCGAGCAGGTGCATCGCGTAGCACGCCCGCAGCGCCACCGCCCGCAGCGCCGGCGTGTCCTGCCCGCGCGCGAAGAGCAGATCCACCGCGACCCCGAGCGTCACGAGCTTCTCGATGTCCCGGGGCGAGTCCAGCACGGCCTCCTCGTCGTTCACGAGGAGCGCCGTCACGAGGAAGAGGGCCCGCTCGGCCAGCGCCGCGTCGTCGAGCCCCCCGAGCGCCCCGGGTCCGGCCAGGTCCCGCGCGAGCGCGAGCCCGCCGAGGTGCGTGAGCTTCGCCTGCGTCCCCGCCGGCGCCGGCGCGGCCGCCGTCGCGGACAGCGGCGCCGCCGCGATCATCGCGACCACGCCCCACGCGCAGAGCGCTCGCAGCGCGCCGCGCGCGCGCCCCGGCGTCACGGCTGCGGGATGGTCAGCGCCCAGCCCGTCACGACCCACGACTGCCACTCGTACGGCGTCAGGATGGTCGTGTCGTACGCGCCCATCGAGAAGCCCGGGACGTACGCCCGGACCACCTGGAAGAAGCCCTGCCCCGGCCACAGCGCCTGGAGCCCCCACGCCGCCTGCAGGTCCGGGAGCGGCACGTCGCTCCGCTTCCCGTCCGCCACGATGTTCCAGTACGGGAAGCCGCCGCCGGTCATGAGCTCGAGCCATGTGAACGAAGCGTCCGGTCCGGGGGTGAGATTCCAGCGCAGCGTGAGCCCGTTCAGGTTCCCGAAGGCGTTCGGGTTGTTGGGCGTCGGGACGCGCAGGATGGGGCCGATCACCAGCGTGTGCAACCCGCCCGCGACGGCCTTCCCGTCGCTCGTCTCCCACACGGCGCGGAGATCCGCGTGCGGCACGACGGCGTGCTCCTTCCAGGCGACACCGTCCCAGCGGATCACCTCGCCCGCGTCGCCGACCGCCCACACGCGGTCCGGCGCCACCGCCTGCACCGCCTGCAGGTCGCGTCCGGTCACGGTCAGGTAGTCGAACCACACCGCGCCATCCCAGTGGATGACGCGCCCGTCCGCGCCGACCGCCCAGACGTCCCCCGGCCCGGTCGCCGACACCGCGAGGAGGTCGCTACCAGCGACGTCGTAGGTCTCCGTGGGGCCGCCCGTCCAGTGGCGCAGGAGCCCGCCGTCGCCGACGAGCCACACGTCGTCGGGCGCGACCGCGACCACGTCCCGCACGGCCCCCGTCGGGACGTCGAGGATCACCTGCGTGAGCGACACCCCGTCGTGCTTCCACACGCCCGCGTCGCCCCAGAGCCACACGTCGTCACCGACCGCCGCCATCCCGGTCCACGACACCGCGTCGAACCCGGTCGGCATCGGCACCTCGACCCAGCGGAGCCCGTTCCAGCGCGCCACGGCGCCGTCGCCGGCAGCCCACACGTCGTCGTCCGCGCGCGCCACGACGGCCCGCAGCGTCGCGTCCGTCGGCGCCTGCTGGAGCGCCCAGAACGTGCCGTCGAAGGCGACGACCTTGCCGCCCTCGCCGACCGCCCAGATCCGGCCGTCCCCCGGCCCGTCCATCGCGAGCACGTCGATGTCGAGGCCCGTCTCGCTCGTGGAGACGCCGTCCGCGACGAGCTCGTAGACCGTGTCCTCCGCGACCTCCGCGATCCCGTCGTGCAGCGTGAACGACCCCTCGCCCGTCTGCATCTCGTCGGGCACGTCCGGCACGGCCGTCCCGTAGATGGTGTAGGTCGCGTCGTAGAGGCTCTCCGCGAAGCGCACCGGGAAGTGCTCGAGCTCGAAGACCTCGGCCCCGACGGCGTCGCCGCTCGACGGCATGTGGAAGACCCCGTCCGCGCCGAAGTCGAGGAACACGTCGACCGTGCGCCGCGCGGTCTTCGGCTCGTCCGGCGGGTCGTCGAGGCGGATCCGCAGGTCCGTCGAGAGCGGGATGTCGAGCCGCACGTCCTGCTGCGCGACCACGTCGCCCGCGTAGGCGAACACGTGCCGCCGGACGCCCATGATCGTCGGGATGAAGCCGCCGAACTCGTCCTGGTAGCCACCGAGGCAGACGACCGCGTACTCGCCGGGCTCCGACGGCAACGTGTACACGCCGTCCGCGTTCGTCAGCTGCGCCGGCCCCGCCGGGCTCGAGAACACGTCCTCCTGGGTCACCGAGCAGCGCGCCATGCGCTGCCCCGGGCTCGGCAGGCACTGCACGCTCCCGCCGCCGACCGCGCGGCAGCCGTAGCCGGCCGGGCAGTCGACGTCCGTCTCGCACGCCTGGGTGCAGCGGTTCCCCTGCGTCCCGCCGAGGTTCGTGCACGCGAGCTGCTCGCTCCCGCAGTCCGCGTCCTGGGTGCACGCGGCGCACATCGTGCCGCCGTCGACCGCGAGCCGGTTGTCGCAGCTCCCCGGCGGCGGCAGCACGTACTTGTCGAGCCCCGTGACCTTCCCGACGAGCGTGCTGTCCGGGAGCGGCGTCGGGCCCGGGCCGCCCCCGCCGCCCGGCGGGCTCGACACGAGCGGGATGAGGAGGAGCGTCGCGTCGCGGGCGTCGAACTCGACGATGCTCGCGGTCGTGTAGTTCTCGGCGCTCGCCGTGACCATCTGCATCGGCCCGAAGCCGACGTCCGAGAAGGTGATCTGCCCGCGCTCGTCGGTGACGCCCTGGTACGGCGTGCCGAGGTCGTCCCAGAGGATCACGAAGGCGCCGTCGACGCCCTCGCCGTTCGTGATGTCGAGGACCGAGACGTTCAGGGCCTCGGGGATGTCCCCGCCGGCCGTCCCGCCGTAGCGCTGCGCCGGGTCGAAGTACGTGAACCCCATCGCGAGGATCCCGAGCGAGGGGTCGCGCACGTTGACCGCGCCGACCTCGCCGCGCGGGAGGCGGCCGATGACGAGCCCGTCGTCGACCACGCGGAAGTCCTCGAGCGGCGCCTGCCCGAACGTGACGCGCGGCGACGTGCCGCGGAAGCCCGTCCCGACGAGGCGCACGATGCGCCCGCCCGCCTGCGAGCCCGACGACGGCGTGATCGCCCAGAGCTTCCCGCCGCCGCTCGCGCGGTACTCGAACGCCCCGCGCGCGACCTCGCGGTCCGGCCCCTGCGTCACGACCACGTCCACGAGGCCCGAGGTGCCCGGCGGCGTCGTGACCTCGGCGTAGGTCGCCGTCACCTTCGTCACGCGCGCCGCCGCGCCGCCGAACGTGATGGCCGCGTCCGCGACGATGCCCGTGCCCGTCACCTTGACCGTCTCGCCGCCGCTCGCCTTGCCGGACGCCGGCTCGACGCCCGTGACCGAGAAGGGCGGCACGTAGCTGAAGAGGTCGTCGCGCACGGACTCCTCGCCGCCCGCCGCCACGGTGACGACGACCGGGCCGAGCACGCCCGGCGGCGCCGTGACCACGACGAGGTTGTCGGCGGGGCGCGTCTCCGTGACGGTCGCCGCCTTGTCGTTGAACATGACCGTGACGCCGTCGTCCGGGAGCCCGGTGACCGTCAGCGCGACCGAGGTCCCGCCGAGGCTCGAGCCGCTCCCGGGCCACGCGTGAACGAGGTTCACGCCCGCGGGCGCGCTGGTGTCGAGGTAGACGAAGGCGTCCGCGAGCTCGACCGTGTCGAGCGCGTTCTGCACGCGCACGTCGGCCGGCCCGGGCGCGCCCGGCGGGGTGCGCACGACGATGGCGCTGCCGTTGCCCGGCTCGAGGATCTCCGCCGACACGCCGCGGATGGCGACGATGGTGTCGTCCTCGAGGCCGCGCCCGTAGAGCGTGAGCCGCGTCCCGCCGGCGCGCGCGCCGCTCGCGGGGTGCAGCCAGTCGACCTCGAGGTGGTCGACGTAGCGGAAGGCGTCGTCGAGCACGCGCTGCTCGAAGCCGTCGGTCACGACGACCGGCACGACGCCGGCCTTGTCGGAGAGGCGCGCCGGGAGCGTGCCGACGATGGTCTGCGCGTCGAGGCGCTCGGCGTTCTCGAGGAGGCGGTCGCCGACGACCACGCGCGTGTCCTCGGTGAAGTCGTCGCCGCGCACCGTGACGGGGATCCCGCCGGCCACCGGCCCGATCGCGGGCTCCACGGAGCCGATGGCGAGGTCGCTCTTGAAGAGGTAGGCGTCCGCGAGGGTCGCGGACTGGCCGTCCATGAGCTCGACCGACACGTCGACGAGCCCGCGCCCGTGCGGCGGGACCGTGACGTTGAGCCGGCCGTCGTCGAGGGCGAGCACGTTCCCGCCGATGGCCGCGCCGAACGTCACCTTCGCGCCCGCCGTGAAGCCGCTGCCGTAGATGGTGACGCGCTCGCCGCCCATCTGCGAGCCCGCGCTCTCCACGATCCGCTCGAGCTCGAGCGGGACGAACGTGTCGCCGCCGTCGCCGTCCACGGCGTCGCCCGCGTCGATCCTCAGGGACCCGGGGACGTCCGGACAGCCCGCGAGGGCGCCCGCGAGGCCCACGAGGAGCAGGCTTCGGACGATTGTCGGGCGTGGTCGCTGTCGGGCCATCGGCTCCCCCTCGGCACGGACGCTCCCGCGCGGTCTCGCGGGCACGACGTGGTCGGACGCCAACATAACGACCCGTCCGTCGGCAGTTCAAGGTGCCGGCTGAATCCTTCGGTATCGTTCTCGTGGCGCGGGGAGGGGCGGCCCCACGCGTCGCGCGCGGCCGACGGTTCCGCTCTTCGAACGCCGCGAACGCCTGCGCGCGGCCGCTCCCGGAGGGCCGACCGGGCGCCGGGCGAGGCGCCACCTACATCGGCACCTTGAGCTTCGTCCCGATGGCGATGTTGCGCGTGTCCTTGATGCCGTTCGCGCGCGCGATCTCGGGCCAGCGCCCGGCGTCGCCGTAGTGCTGGTCGGCGATCTTCGTGAGCGTCTCGCCGGCCTTCACCACGTGCTCGATGGCGACCGGCTGCTTCGGCGGCTTCACGGCCTGCCCCGGGTTCGGGATGACGAGCTTCTGGCCGACCTTCAGCGCCGACGGGTCCTTGATGCCGTTCGCCGTCGCGATCTCGGTCCAGAGCGAGCTCATGCCGTAGAACTTGAGCGCGAGCGCGGTCAGCGTCTCGCCCGGCTTCACGGTGTGCTCGGTCTGCGTGAACCCCTTCTCGGTGCCACCGCCGCCGACGTCATCGGCCTTGCCGGCCGCGGCCTTCGGGAGCTTCAGCACGGCCCCGACCGCGAGCGCGCGCGGGTCCTTGACGCCGTTGAGGGTCGCGATCTCCTCCCAGCGGTCGCCGTCGCCGAGGAGGCGCTTCGCGATGCCGACGAGCGTGTCGCCCGGCTTCACCTTGTAGGTGTCGCCGCCGCCGCCCGCGCCCGGCTTCTCGCCCTCGGCGCCGCCCTTCTGCTCCTCGCCGCCGCCGAACGTCGGCCCGCCGACCTTCTCGCTGACCTTGTTCCAGACGTTCGCCATGCCGCCGGCGCCGTACCACGCCTGGAGCGTGCCGATGCTGATCCCCTTGATGTTGCCGTGCGGCCGGTCGCCATAGCTCGCGCCCGACTCGAGCCCCGCGGCCTCCACGCACTTCACGAGCCCGGCCCAGTCGTGGCTCTCGTCGTAGGGCTTCGCGCCGTGGAACGCGAAGTCCACGGCCAACCCGTAATTATGGTAGCTGCCGCCGCCGCGCACCCAGGTCACGACCTTGCCGGGCTTCGTGCGGCCCTGCTTGTAGAGCTCGTTCTGCTCGCCGAAGGTGCGCATCCCCTGCGTGACCCAGATGTCGAGCCCCTTCGCGTGGGCGAGCTCGACCACCTTCTTCGCGTACTCCTGGAGCGTCGGGTGCGTGCCGCGGAGGAGCCCGTTCGGGTCCATCGGCCCGAAGGACTTCGCGGCCTTCTGGGTCGTCGCGGCCTTGCCGCCGGTGGCGGCGGCCGGCGCGGCCTCCTTCAGCTGCACGGGGGCGAGGGCGTCGGACTGGGCGTCGAAGTCCATGCCGCGCAGGCCGGCGCGGGCGTCCTTGCCGGCGCTCGCCTTCTCGGGTCCCTGGTCTACGACGGCAGGCGCGCTCTGGCGCTGCTGCAAGGTCTTCGTACCCATCAGCCGCTCCCTCGGGACCACCCGATCCGGGAGCGTGAGCCATCTCGCGGGCCGGTGTCAACGCCGAACGCGCCCGCGCGTCCGCGCGCCGCGCGCGAGAGGCGGGTTGACGCCGTCGGGAGGCGGCATATCATCGCCGCGATGGCGGACGAAGCGACCTCGAATCAACAGCGCATCCTCGACGCGGCGCGGCGGCTCTTCCTCTCGAACGGGTACAACGGCTCGAACCTGAGGGACATCGCGCGCGCGGCGAAGGTGTCGATGGGCGGCATCTACCACCACTTCTCCTCGAAGGAGGAGATCTACCGCTCGCTGCTCCA
Organism: Deltaproteobacteria bacterium; assembly: GCA_020632715.1. Lineage (GTDB taxonomy): Bacteria > Myxococcota_A > UBA9042 > PHBI01 > PHBI01 > JACKFA01. The sequence continues at coordinate 203,387 of JACKFA010000004.1, read as the reverse complement.
GGAGAGCGACGTCACGCAGGACATGCTGAGCGTGCTCCGCCTCCTGCGCGCCGACGTCTTCCCGCAGAACCTCTCCGAGGTGGGCGACGCCATCGCGACGATGGTCCGGCGCCACCGCGACACCTTCAAGCTCTTCTACATCGACGTGCTCGAGTTCGAGGGGCAGCACGTCAAGCCCCTCATCCAGCGCTTCTGGGACGGCTTCAACGACGTCGCGAAGCTCCTCCTCAAGAACCGCGACGACCTCGCCCCCGGGCTCGACCCGAACGTCATCATGCGGGTCATCGTCGGGGTCTTCGTCCACACGCGCCTCGAGGAGGCCATGCTCGAGCTCCCGATGACCGCCCACGTCCCCGCCGACGACAAGGAGATCACGCGCCAGATGGCCGAGCTCCTGCTCCGCGGGATCCTGCGCCGATGAGCGCCCTCGACCCCGAGCTCGTCGCGCAGGCCCGCGCGTCGCAGGCCGCCTGGGCGCGTCAGCCGCTCGCGCGCCGCGCCGAGCACATCCGCGCCCTCGGGAAGGTCTTCGCGCGCCGCGGCGACGAGGTCGCCGAGGTCGTCGTCGCCGAGACGAAGAAGAGCGCCGGCGACGCCTGGTTCGCCGACGTGCTCCCGAACCTCGAGCTCTTCGACTGGTGGGGCGGCGCCGCAGGCCAGGCCACGCTCGCGCCCGAGCCGCAGGCGATGTCGCGCCTCAAGCTCCCGAAGAAGCGCGCGACCATCTACTACGAGCCGCGCGGCGTCATCGGGCTCATCACGCCGTGGAACTACCCGGCGGCGCTGCCGCTGCGGACGATGGTGCCGGCGCTGCTCGCCGGGAACGCGGTGCTCCTGAAGCCGAGCGAGGTGACGCCGCGGACGGGCGCGCTCCTCGGGGAGATCTTCGCCGAGGTGCTCCCGGCGGGCCTCGTGACGGTGGTCCAGGGCGCGCGCGAGGCCGGCGAGGCCGTCGTCGACGCGGCCGACCACGTCGTCTTCGTCGGGAGCGTCGCGACGGGGCGCAAGGTCGCCGTGCGCTGCGCCGAGCAGCTGAAGACCGTGTCGCTCGAGCTCGGCGGCAAGGACGCCGCCGTCGTCTTCGCCGACGCGGACCTCGAGCGCGCCGCGCACGGCGTCGTCTGGGGCGCCGTGTCGAACAGCGGCCAGAACTGCGCCTCCGTGGAGCGCGTGTACGTCGAGCAGGCGGTCTACGAGCCGTTCCTCGCGCGCGTGCGCGACCTCGCCGCCCGCGCCGGGGTCGCCCCGGTGGCGACCGACGCGCAGGACGCGATCGTCCGACGGCACCTCGACGACGCCGTCGCGCGCGGCGCGAAGACGAGCGGCGCCTACCCGGGCGCGGTCGTGCTGACGGACGTCCCGGCGGACGCCGAGGTCCTGAACGACGAGACCTTCGGCCCGCTCCTGCCCGTGACGCCCGTGCCGGACGCGGCCGCGGGCATCGCCGCCGCGAACGCGAGCCGCTACGGCCTCACGATGAGCCTCTGGACGCGCGACCTCGACCGCGCCGAGCGCCTCGCGCAGGACGCGCGCGCCGGCGTCGTGACGGTCAACAACGTCGCGTTCACGGGCGCCTTGCCGTTCGCGCCCTGGTCGGGGCGCGGCGAGTCCGGGCACGGCGTGACGAACGGGCACCTCGCGATGCGCGAGCTCACGCAGCCGAAGCTCGTCTTGGTCGACGAGAACGACGCCCCCGAGGCGTGGTGGCACCCGATGAGCGAGCAGGCCGTGCAGCTCGCGCGCGACACGGTCGGGTGGCTCGCGGCGACCGGGCTCGACAAGCTCGGGCGCACGGTCGGCGTCCTCCGCGGCATGAAGCAGCGGGTCGCCGAGCAGAAGCGCTGGCTCGCCGGCAAGTAGCGGTCATGCTGCGCTGCACAACGGCGTAGCGCCGCTGCCGAGGCCATTCTCCGGCCAGTCCGTTGTGCGCTGCACAACGACGCCGGTTCAGGCGCCGAGGAGCTCGGCGAAGACCTCGCGCAGCGGGTCGACGTTATTCGGGCCGACGCCGTCGATGGCGAGCCACGCGTCGCGCCGGTCGGGCTCGGCGAGGCCGAGGAGGCGCTCGAGGAGCTTGTTCGACGCGATGTGGAACGCCGGCACGCCGCGCTCGCGCGCGACCTCGATGCGGCGCTGCTTGAGCTTCCGGAGGAGCTCCTCCTGCTCGGGTGGCAGGTCGAGCGGCGGCGCGGTCGCGGCCCCGCGGGACGCCTTCGCCTTCGCGGCGCGCTCGGCGAAGGGCGGCATCGCGAGCTGGACGCTCGCGCGGCGCCACATCGCCTCGTTGCCGAGGTTCGTGAGCACCGGGTTCCGCCCGCGCGTGCAGCCGGCGCGCTCGAGGGCGCGCAGGAGCGCCACGATGACCTTCTCCTGGAGCCCGGAGAGCATGCCGTAGCTCTTCGTCTCGGCGAGCGCGTCCTGCAGGGTCTCGCGGCTCTTGCTGCCCTTGAGGACGCGCGCCACCTCGCGGTGCGAGAGGCGCCCGCGCGCCCGCGCGACGGCGGACAGGGCCTTCTGGACGATGACCTCCTCCTCCTCGTCGAGCGGCCGCGGCTCGGCCATGGGCGCCCCGGCGACGACGCCGGTCGCGCCGTCGCGCGCGCTCGCCGGGGTGCCGACGGCCACCTTGAAGCCGCTCGGGAGGGACTCGGCGTTGCGGCAGTTGTCGCAGATGACGTCGGCGGGGCCGCCGTCGCCGTGGGCCTCGCAGCCGCGGACGGAGTCGCCGAAGTAGCGCAGGATGGCGGCGTGGCGGCAGCCCTCCTCGTAGGCGTAGCGGACGACGGCGCGGAGCTTCTGCCGGCCGCTCTCGGCGATGACGGCGCGGCGCTCCGCGGAGAGCCCCTCGCCGCTGTTGTCGATGAAGAACTCCTGGATCCGCGTATCGGCGTACGTGAAGAGCATCGCGCAGAAGGCGGGGGCGCCGTCGCGGCCCGCGCGGCCGGCCTCCTGGTAGTAGGCGTCGAGGCTCCCCGGGAGGTCCCAGTGGACGACCGCGCGCACGTTCGGCTTGTCGACGCCCATGCCGAAGGCGTTCGTGGCGACGATGATGACGTCGTCGCGCTGCTGGAAGGCGTCCTGCGCGGCGGAGCGCGAGTCGTCGTCGAGGCCGCCGTGGTAGACGACCACGTTGAAGCCGAGGCGCGTGAGGGCCTTCGCGGCCTTCTCGCAGTTCTTGCGCGTGGCGCAGTAGACGACCGCCGGGCCGCCGCAGGTGGAGAGCACCTTCTGCGCGTAGCGCGGCTTCTCCTTCATCTGCTGGATGGGGAGCACCGAGAGGCGCAGGTTCTCGCGGAGGAAGCCCGCGACCGTGACGATGGGATCCTCGAGGCCGAGGTTCCGGATGATGTCGTCGCGCACGCGCGGCGTGGCGGTCGCGGTGAAGGCGGCGACGCGCGGGACGCCGAGCTCCTGCGCGACGCGCCCGAGGGCCATGTAGTCGGGGCGGAAGTCGTGGCCCCAGGCGGAGATGCAGTGCGCCTCGTCGACCGCGAAGAGCGAGATCGGGATGCGCTTGAGCGAGGCGAGCGCGCCGCCGAACTTGAAGCGCTCGGGGGCGAGGTAGAGGAGCTTCAGGTGCCCGGCGGCGGCGTCGTCGAGGATCCGGCGCTGGGTCGCCTGGTCGAGGGTGCTGTTCACGAAGGCCGACGGGATCCCGCGGGCGCGCAGGGCCTCGACCTGGTCCTTCATGAGGGCGATGAGGGGCGAGACGACGACGGTGACGCCGTCGAGGAGGAGCGCCGGGAGCTGGTAGCAGAGGGACTTCCCGGCGCCGGTCGGCATGACGGCGACGACGGGGCGGTCGGAGAGGACGGACTCGACGATCTGCCGCTGCCCCGGTCGGAAGCGGGCGAAGCCGAAGTGGCGCTCGAGCGCGGCGGTGAGCCGATCGCCGGAGCCTGACGCGGCGGTCGCGAGGTCCATGCCGGCGGTGATAGCAACCGCGGGATCGCGGCGCAACGGCGGAGTGGGGCGGCCCGCCGGGGCCGCGCGCGGGGCGGGCGCCGTAAATGATCCGCAACCGATCGTAAAAAAACGTGAATACGCTGAATGGGACCTCGGTCGGAGCCCCCACGACGTTCCGCCCGAGGTGCACCATGCGTTTCCCGACCCTGTCCACCATGGCTCCGGCTGCGCTCGCGCTGCTCGCTCTGGCGGTGGGGGGCTGCGGGAGCGACGTGAAGTCGCGCTTCACGCAGCTCGACAACCCGAACACCGGCGAGCACGACTTCGACGGCACCACGGCGGACGGGGAGTGCCTGACGTCCGTGCAGTGCGAGGACGGCGACCTCTGCACCGAGAACCGCTGCGTCGACCGCCAGTGCGTGGCGTTCACGCTGCCGACCGCCGAGTGCTGCGAGACCGAGACCCTCTTCGAGGACAGCTTCGACGGCTCGGGCCAGCCGGGGGTGTCGTTCGCGCAGCTGAACGCGGACGCCGGCTGGTCGGTGAGCAAGGAGCGCGCGGCGAGCCCGCCGGGGGCGCTCTACTTCGGCGACCCGGCGCGCCAGTCGTACAACACGGGGGATCACGTCGCGGGCGTCGTGACGCTCCCGGAGATCAAGCTCCCGAGTGACCGTGAGATCCTCTTCTCGCTCCGGATCTACGCGCTCATCGAGACGAACCCCGAGTTCGACAAGCTCTCCATCGAGGCGGACGTCATCGAGAGCGGCACGGTGAGCGCGACGAAGACCGTGCTCGACAAGCGGCAGCTCCCGGTCGACGCGTACCAGGGCTTCGCGCTCGTGACGGCCCATCTCGACGAGCTCGCGGGGCGCACGGTGGTCCTGCGCATCGTGTTCGACAGCGTCGACGGCTCGAACAACAACTACGAGGGCGTCTACCTCGACGACCTGCGGGTGCTCGCGAGCTGCCCGATCCCGGCCGGCGTCTGCGCGACCGACGACGAGTGCGACGACGGCGACCAGTGCACGGCGTCGGCCTGCACCGAGCTCGGCTGCGTGACGACCACGATCTGCGAGCTCCCGGACGACGAGCCCGTCACCCACGTCGACGACAGCCCGTGCTCGGCGCCGGACGCGCCGGCCGACTGCTGCGTGTCCGACGCGGACTGCGAGGACGGCGACCAGGCCACGATCAACGTGTGCGACGGGGCGACCTGCACGCTCACGCTCAACCCCGACGGCTGCTCGGCCGCGGCGGACTGCAACGACAGCGACCAGTGCACGACCGAGACCTGCGTCGAGGGCGTCTGCCAGTTCGCGGGCACGACGGGCGCCGGCTGCTGCGTCGACGGCGTCGAGCACCTCGCGGACTTCGACAACGAGACCCTCCAGGGGATCTACGTCACCGACAACTTCGAGACGGGCCTCTTCTGGCGGCCCGACCCGACGCGCGCGACGTCCGGGCGCTTCTCGCTCTACTGCGGCGATCCCGTGCGGCAGACCTACGCGAACGACGCGCGCGTGAAGTCGTCGGCGACGACGCGGCCGCTCGAGATCCCGAGCGGCGGGCGCACGGCCATCAGCTTCGACCTCTGGAAGAAGACCCGCACGACCCGCAACTACGACGTGTTCACCGTGTTCGTCCTGCGCGACGGGGCGCTCCAGACGGCGTGGAGCTCGAAGAGCCTGACCGACGGCACGACCGGCGGGGCGTGGCAGCGCATCACGGTGCCGCTCGACGCGTACGCGGGGCAGTCGGTGCAGGTGCGCTTCGTGTTCGACTCGGTCGACGCGCCGACGGGGCTCTTCGAGGGCGTCTACGTCGACTCGATCGCCCTCGACACCCGCTGCAACTGAGGCGCGGCCCGCGACCGCGGCGACGGCCCCGGCCTCGGCCGACAGGGCGGGTGACGGGGGGCCTCGCGAGGGGTCGGGTAACAGGGGATCGCGCCGGACCGCCGCACCTCGCGCGTGTCGTGCCCCGGACGCCTTGTCAGCGAGGGGCGCGCCTCCTATGCTGCCGGCATGAGCATGGACGTCGCGATCACTAGGCGGGCCTTCCTGGGTGCATCCGCCGTCGTCGTCGCCGCCGGCGCGGGGTTCCTGGCCCTGCCGCGCGCGCGGAGGGGCGAGGCGCTGCGCTTCGACCGGCAGGGCGGGTTCCCGGACGGGCCCGTCGTCGCCGAGGCCGAGCTGCGCGGGCTCCCGGCGGTGGCGGTCGGCACGGCGACCCTCGTCGTCACGACCCCGCGGGAGACCCTCTCCTGGGACCTCGGTGAGGTGCGCCTCGAGGGCGGGTCGGCCCGCGTCGAGACGGCGCTGGCCTATCCGTACGAGGAGCGGGTGCCCGGAGCGTACAGCTACGAGCTGGTCCTCGAGGTGGCGGGTCGCCGCCTGCGGACCGCGGCGCCGGCCACCTTCTCGGTGCGCGACATCGTGTGGTTCGCGTGAGGCGCGGCGGCTTCGGGGCGCGCTCGCGGGGCGTCGGGGCGGTGCTGCTCGCGGCGGCGCTGCTCGCGCCGGCGAGCGCGCAGGACGGCGGCGAGAGCGAGAACCTCGACTTCCCGCAGATCAAGATCAACTTCGTGGACACGGCCGAGGCGCCGAAGATCCGCGTTTACTTCTCGATCCTCGGGCCGTCGCTCAGGAGCGCGCTCGAGGACGAGCTGAAGGAAGTCACGGTCTTCCAGAAGCCGGACAAGGCGAAGGAGGAGGAGCTCTTCACGATCGCCGACGGCGAGGTGGCGTGGCCGAAGGGGCTCTCCGAGGAGGAGGTGGCCCAGAAGAACGAGGCGCCGCCGGAGCTCCTGCCGGCGATCGACGCTGAGCGCGGCGCGGCCATCGTCGTCGTGGTGCCGGGCTTCCAGGACGAGGAGTATGGCCCGGGCCGGCCACTGGGCGATCGGTCGCGGAACGGCGCCGGGCTCTTCTTCAAGAAGCTCGGCAAGGCCAACGAGATGAACGTCGTCTGGTACAACGACGACATCTGGACATACGTCTACACGGCCGGCCGCACGACGCGCCTCACGAAGCTGAGCTCGCAGCTCGAGGCGTGCGCCCGCTGGAAGCGCATCCAGGACGAGCGCTTCGGCGTCCCGCCCGAGGAGGGCGAGGAGGAAGGCGAGGGGCCCGCGAAGGACCAGGCGGAGTGCGGGCTCACGTCGAAGTACGACGAGCTGGCCGACGTCATCAAGCGCCAGCCCTACGTGGGCTTCTGGCCGCAGCTCTTCGGGATCAAGCCGCGGATCTGCGTCGACGTGAAGGAGGGGGAGCGGCCGGCGTGGGAGTCGCGCGGGATCAGCGTGAAGGACGCGGACAGCGCGTCGAAGCCGCTGTCGAACCCAAACTCGCTGACGGCCATCGACGTGGCGCTCGAGATGCTCGCGAAGGGCGGCAAGCCCGGGCAGCCGAAGATCCTCATCCTCACGGGCGACGGGCGCGACGGCTACGTCAACCGCTTCGACGACTGCCGCACGAAGCAGATCATGGAGTGCGGCGACCGGGAGGACGACAAGAAGAAGGTCACCGCCTGCGCCGACGCGGAGATGCTGAAGATCCGGGCCGCCGACCAGGCGCAGTTCGCGGCGCGGCTCGAGCGGTGGATCGGCTTCGCGAAGGCGGCGGGGATCCGGATCTACAGCGTCGTCCACCCGACGGCGCAGAAGTACCAGGCGGACCGGCTCGCGGTGCTCGCGTGGCGCACCGGCGGCACGGCGCGCGTCGCCGAGGACGCCGAGGGCGTCATCGCGCAGTACGAAGACCTCATCGCCGAGCTGAACAACCAGTTCGTCGTGACCTTCGTCGACGACGCCGCGAAGCCGGACGCGGAGCTCCAGTACATGGTCGGCGCGAAGGTCGGGTCGCGGAAGCTGACGACCCCGCCGTTCAAGGCGCAGGTGCCGTCGCTCGTCGAGCGGCCGTTCATCTCGAACGTGCAGGCGATGGGCGAGGAGAAGCTCGGCAAGGGCGGCTTCCTCGCGGTGGTCATCGTCGTGGCGCTGCTCGTGCTCGTCATCGTCGTGAAGCTCGTCGGGAAGCTCTTCAAGTCGGGCGAGGGGGTCGCGAAGAAGGCGGCCAAGGGCGACGACAAGGCGAAGGCGAAGCTGAAGGAGAAGGCGAAGAAGGAAGCGGAGAAGCGAGCGAAGGCGAAGGCGAAGGCGAAAGAGAAGATGAAGAAGAAGATGAAGGGTTAACGCGGTGGCAGACGGCGATCAGCACAACACCATCATCATCGCCGGGCAGCGCTTCGCGCTGTCGGGCAATGTCACCGTCGTCACCTTCGAGGACATCGGTGCGTTCAGCTTCCCCGCGTCCGTGGCGGAGGCCATGCAGACGACCGGGTCGAACCTGTTCCAGAAGCGGTCGCTCAAGGGCAAGCAGCTCAACGACTACGACTCGCTCGTCGGCGCCATCGAGAAGGTGATCCTCCACACCGACCTCACGCAGGACTCGGCGGGGTGCTTCCGGGCGCTGCTCCAGCGCGGCCTGTCGACCCACTTCATGATCGACTGGGACGGCACGATCTACCAGCCGTGCGACGTGCTCTACGCCGCCTACCACGCCAACGAGTTCAACACGCTCGGCATCGGCGTCGACCTGAACAACATGATGCCGAACCTCGTGCGCGAGCCGGGGGCCCCGGCGTACGCGGAGAAGCACCCGCGCTACTCGGACATGTCGAAGAAGGAGTATCGGCGCCCGAAGAGCGGGATCATGAAGATCAACAACGGCAAGGTGCAGTCGTACGGCTACACCGACGCCCAGTACACGGCGCTCATCGAGCTCCTGAAGGTCCTGACCGACCAGCTCGGGATCCCGAAGGAGGTGCCGTTCGACGCGAAGGGCGAGATCGTCACCGATGTGCTCGAGGACACGAGCTTCAAGGGCATCGTGGGGCACTGGCACCTGTCGGCGGACCGGTGGGATCCCGGGCCAGGCTTCGACTGGGGGCGCGTCTTCTACGCGATGCAGGGCGAGCACAACTCGTTCCCGATCGAGATCGACGACGGGGTCAACATCGCGACCCTGCTCGAGCCCGACAAGTGCAAGGAATACGCGGAGAAGTACTACGCCAACAACGAGACGAAGGGGCGCGGCGGCTGGTACCCGATGGGGATCAACCAGACGTGGCACGGCGGCATCCACCTGAACCCACCCGCGAAGGGCAAAGAGGTGAAGGCGATGTTCGACGGCGCGCTCGTGGCGGCCCGCTTCGGGGGCTCGCCGACGAAGCTCGGGAACAACAACTTCATCCTGCTGCGCCACGCGCCGCCGATCCCGCCCGCGAACCAGGGCGGGCAGCCGAAGCAGTTCGAGTTCTTCTCGCTGTACATGCACCTGCAGCCCGTCGACTTCGAGAACATCACCGACGCGAGCCCGCAGTGGCTCAAGGAGATGATGCGCCTCGACAAGGGCAAGACCGCGGAGGGCGAGGGCGAGTTCGAGGCGGCGGCGGCGGCGAGGAGGAGGGCGAGGGCGAGGGCGAGGGCGACAAGAAGAAGAAGCCGGGCGGCGAGGAGCTCGACGACACCGGCGACAACATGATCGTCGAGGGTGCCATCGACACGAAGACGCGCTGGCTCAGCGGCGGCTTCGGGCTCGCGGCGTTGAAGAAGGGCTACGTCGCGAAGATCTTGTGGCAGGACGCGCCGGTGCTGGTGCGGTCCGGCGACGTCATCGGTCACGTCGGGCTGTTCGGCCCGAACCAGGACGAGTGGGCGCCGACGCTCCACGTGGAGGTCTTCGCCGACCCGACGAAGGACTGGAAGGAGGCCGTCAACCTAGGCATCCACGGGCGTTACCTCGTGGAGCTCGACGACGACGTCGGGACGGACCTGTTCGTCGAGAACCCCGAGATCCTGAACCTCTTCTCCACGCGGCGGCGGACGAGCTACTCGCTCGTGCCGCAGCGGGTGCTCGGGCAGAGCGACATCCAAGAGTTCTTCCAGATCGAGACGGAGTTCGAGGAGGAAAAGCTCCTGCTCCACAAGGTCGTGACGCGCCACATCAGCGAGTGGAGCGACCGGGTCGACTGGGTGACGGCGCTGTCGAAGTCGGAGGACTGGGAAGGGAAGATCGGCGACTTCCGGAAGATCCTGCGCGGGTCGGCGCTCGGGAAGGACGCGATCACGACGATCCTGCCGTGGATCTGGCTCACGAAGGACCTCGCGCAGCACATCGGGCTCGGGGTCGGCGACTGGAAGGGGCTCCTCGACCACTTCCACCCGATCCAGTTCCTGATCTGGCTCACGTTCCACTCGAGCCAGCGGATCCAGGCGGTGAGCCGCGGCGTGAGCCCGAAGAAGCTGAAGCAGCTGCGCGAGAAGGAGAAGGCCGAGGCGGAGAAGAACCGCTTCGCGTCGCGCTCCGAGTACGGCGCGAGCTTCCTCATCGAGGAGGAGCCGGACGAGTCGGCCGGTGAGGTGCTGAAGAGCTGGCTGAACGACTGGGACATGGGGGAGTGGAAGCGCACGCCGACCGAGTGAGCGGGCCCCGGCGGCGGACCGACCGGCGAGGCGCAGATCGGGCGCGGGAGAGCGACAGCGGCGGCGGCGCGCATCGCGCGTGGAAAGGGTTGTCAGCCCGGAGCGATTCGGGTAGCGTCCGCGCGCTCTTCATACGGAGGAGTGGCCGAGTGGTTGAAGGCAGCGGTCTTGAAAACCGCCAGACGCGAGTCTCGGGGGTTCGAATCCCTCCTCCTCCGTTCGGTACACGCTGACAAGAGAATACAGGTAGATGGATCGCGCGCCGCGCGTGCTCGCCGACGGGGTGGGCGCCGAGGAGGCCGATCCGAGCGATGTGGAGAAGTGGCCGAGTGGCTGAAGGCGCACGCCTGCTAAGCGTGTGTAGGGTTTAAAGCTCTACCGAGGGTTCGAATCCCTCCTTCTCCGCCGCAGCCGTCACCCGCGGGAGACCGCGGGTGGCGGCGCTCTGCGGACCCCGATGACCGCTCGCGCGGCGCGACGTTTTGTCGTTGACAGCCGAACGGACGGGAAATAGGTTCCGCACCCGCGCACTGGTAGCTCAGCTGGATAGAGCGACGGTCTACGGAACCGTAGGTCAGAGGTTCGAATCCTCTCCAGTGCACTGAACGACGCGGTTGGGCTCGCGCCCGCCCAAGGGGGCGCGGGTCCTTCGCTCGCGCTCTTTGAATCGAACAGATCAGAAATCCACACGTGACGACGCACGACGACGACCGCTTCATGGACGAAGCTCTCGCCCTCGCGGAGGACGCGACGGCGATGGGCAACGTCCCGGTCGGCGCGCTCGTGGTGGTCGACGGGGCGGTGATCGCGCGGGCGGTGAACCTGCGTGAGATCCTTCAAGACCCGACGGCCCACGCGGAGGTGCTCGCGTTGAGCGCGGCCGCCCAGAAGCTCGGGCGGTGGCGCCTCGAGGACGCGACGCTCTACGTCACGCTCGAGCCGTGCGCGATGTGCGCCGGCGCCATCGCGCAAGCGCGCGTCGGGCGCCTGGTGTTCGCGGCGCTCGAGCCGAAGACGGGCGGCGTGTGCAGCGTGCATCGCATCGTCCCGGAAGGGGTCACGCAGGTGACGCGCCTCGACGGCCACGCGCCGCGGAGCGTCGCGCTCCTGCAGCGCTTCTTCGAGGCGCTTCGGGCGCGCGATGGGAAGAACGGAGGCAGTCAGTGGGGAGAGGTGGCCGAGTTGGTTGAAGGCGCCTGACTCGAAATCAGGTGTACGGCAAACCCGTACCGGGGGTTCGAATCCCTCCCTCTCCGCCGAGAAGAGCTCGCCCGGCTACGGCCGGGCGAGCTCGCTCCGTCCCGCCGCGCGACCGGCTCGGGTCGCCTCGCCACGTGTGACAGCGTTCGATGCTCGTGTGGAGAGGTGACCGAGTGGTTGAAGGTGCACGACTGGAACTCGTGTGTAGGGCGTGAGTTCTACCGAGGGTTCGAATCCCTCCCTCTCCGCCAACGCACGCTTCGATGGTACAGTGTCGCGTGCCGCGCGGGTGACCGCGCGGTCGACGGCACGCATCGCGTGCGACCCCGAGACGCCGTCCAGGGCGTCTCGTCTATGGTCGGGACCTGCAAGGGTCTTGCTGTGAACTCCGCCAGGTCCGGGAGGAAGCAACGGTAACAGTGAGGTCTTGTGCGGGGCCCGGCCCTCCTTACCTCGAAGAGCCCGGTGACGTCGTCGTCGCCGGGCTCTCGTCATTCTGGGGCCCGGTGACGTCGTCGTCGCCGGGCCTCGCGCTTTGTGGGCCCGGTGGCGTCGTCGTCGCCGAGCCCTCGCGCTCTTGGGGCCCGGTGGCGTCGTCGTCGCCGGGCCCTCGCGCTTTGTACCGGCGCGGCCCTCCCCGTGGCCGGGCGAATCTGGTAGAACGCCCGAGGCCCCGACGCCGGGGCGGAGGGAGGTTCTTCGTGTCCTATCTGGTGCTCGCGCGCAAATGGCGGCCGCAAGGCTTCGAGGCCATCATCGGTCAGGAGCACGTGACGCGGACCCTGAAGAACGCGATCGAGCAGGACCGGATCCACCACGCCTTCCTCTTCTGCGGCGCCCGCGGCGTCGGCAAGACCACCGCCGCCCGCGTGCTCGCGCGCGCGCTCAACTGCAACGCCACCCCGGGCCCCACGACCGAGCCCTGCGGCCAGTGCGCCGCCTGCACGGAGATCGCCGCCGGCACGGCGATGGACGTCTTCGAGATCGATGGCGCGTCGAACCGCGGCATCAACGAGATCCGCGAGCTCCGCGACGGCGTGGCCTACGCGCCGCAGCGCGACCGCACCAAGATCTACATCATCGACGAGGTCCACATGCTCACCACCGAGGCCTTCAACGCCCTGTTGAAGACCTTGGAGGAGCCGCCGGCCCACGTGAAGTTCATCTTCGCGACCACCGAGCCGCACAAGATCCCCGTCACCATCCTCTCGCGCTGCCAACGCTTCGACTTCAAGCGGATCCCGCTCGCGACGATGGTCGACTACCTCGCGAAGATGCTCGCGGACGAGGGGGTCGCCATCGACGACGGTGGCCTCCGCGTCGTCGCCCGCGAGAGCGAGGGCTCGATGCGCGACGCGCTCTCGCTCCTCGACCGCATCATCAGCTCCTGCGGCAACCAGGCCACCTACGAGCAGGTCGCGCAGGTCCTCGGCGTCGCCGACCGCGCCTGGCTCACGCGCCTCGCGCAGGCCGCCCTCGCGCACGACGCCCCCGCCGCCCTCGCCATCATCGAGGAGGTCTTCGAGTTCGGCGTCGACCTGAAGCAGTTCGCGACCGACCTCGTGCACTACCTGCGCGACGTCATCGTGCTCCGCGTCGCCGGCGAGAAGGCCGGCCTCACGGACCTCTCGAGCGAGGAGACCGCCGCGCTCGTCGCCCTCGGGCGCGAGCACGACGTCATGGACCTCGAGCGGCTCGTGCAGATCGTCATCCGCGCCGCCGAGCGCCTCGCCCACGCGAACTTCCCGCGGCTCGAGCTCGAGATGGCCGCCATCCGCATGTGCCGCGTGCAGCCGCTCCAACCCCTCGACGGCATGCTCGCGCGCCTCGAGGCCATCGAGCGCGCCGCGACCTCGGGCGCGCCGCTGCCCGAGATCCGCACCATCCCCCGCGCGACGCCCGCGCCCCGCCTTCGGGCGGTGGCGGGGGGCGGCGAGGCCGGTCGCGACGGCGTCCGCTCCCGCGGCGCCGCGGGCCGAGCACGCAGCGCCCGTCCTCGGCGGCACCGCCCGCGCGGACGGCCCTGGCGACGGCGTCAGCGCGTCGCCCGCCCCCCCGAGGCCCGCGCCGCCACGGTGACGCCCATCCACCGCGCCCGCCCGGTCGTCGCCGAGGCGCCCGCGGCGCACGTCGTCGCCGCGCCGAGCCGCGGCAGGGCGAGCGCGGCGGCGGCGCCGCTCCCCGAGCCAGCCGAGGAGCCGATCATCGCGGAGGAGCCGGCGGTCGCGCCCCCGCCGGAGCCGGTCGCCGAGGCGGCGCCGGCCGCGGTGAGCGACCCGGCGCACGTCGTCACGCACGACGCCTGGGAGGGGTTCGTCGAGACGCTCCGCGAGGCGCACCCGGCGCTCGCGGGCAGCCTCGATCAGGGGCAGGTCGCGAGCAGCGCCGGCGGTGTGCTGACGCTCGCGTTCGCGGGCCGCGCGAGCGCCGCGCAGGTGCGCGCGCGCGAGGCGGACGTGGTCGCCTACCTGCAGGCCGCGTTCCCCTGGGTCGAGGGGCTGCGCGTGGCGGAAGACGCGGCGGCCGCGGCGGACTCGCCGATGGCGCGCCGTCGCGAGCGCGAGACGCGCGCCCGCGAGCAGAGACGACGCGATCTCGAAGGACACGCGCTGGTGCGCGACGTGCTCGACCGCTTCGGCGGGCAGCTTGTCCGGGTCGAGCTCGAAGGCGACGAGGAAGGACGATGAAAGACCTGGAAGCGCTCCTCGGGGGCGGAAACCTCGACGGGCTCCTGCAGCAAGCCCAGCAGATGCAGCAGACCATGGTGCAGGCGAAGGCCCGCGCCGAGGCGCAGGAGGTCACGGGCGAGTCCGGCGGCGGCATGGTCAAGGTGCGCGCCAACGGCAAGCTCGACGTGCTGTCGGTCACGCTCGACAAGGCCGTGGTCGATCCGGGCGACGTCGAGATGCTGCAGGACCTCATCGTCGCCGGCGTGAACGACGCCCTCCGGCGCGCCCGCGAGGTCGTGGCGAAGGAGCTCGGGCCGATGGCGGAGGCGCTGAAGGCCAGCGGGATGGGCTTCTGAGCGCGGCCCGGGACCGGCTCCGATGAACGCGCTCCCGCCCGCGCTCGACAAGCTCGCGACCCTGCTCTCGCGCCTGCCCGGCGTCGGGAAGCGGAGCGCCATGCGCTGGGCGTTCCACATCCTCGGGGAGCCGTCGACCTACGCGGAGAGCCTCGCGCGCGCGCTCGGCGAGCTCTTCGAGCACGTCGGCTTCTGCGAGCGCTGTCACGCGCTCGCCGAGGACGCGCTCTGCGCGGTCTGCCAGGACGGCACGCGCGAGCGCACGGTGTGCGTGGTCGAGTCCGCGCAGGACGTCATCGCCATCGAGCAGACGGGCAGCTACCACGGCCTCTACCACGTGCTGCACGGCGTCCTCGCGCCGCTGAAGGGCGTCGGCCCCGACAAGCTCAGGCTCGACGGCTTCGAGGCGCGCCTCCGCGACGTCGACGCCGTCGAGGTGATCCTCGCCACCTCCACCGACGTCGAGGGCGAGGCCACCGCGCTCTACCTCGGGCAGCGCCTCGGTCCGACGGGCGTCGCGGTCACGCGCATCGCGACCGGGATCCCGATGGGCGGAGACCTCGAGTACCTCGACCAGAGCACGCTCGCGCGGGCCCTGGCCGGGCGCCGCGCGATGGACTGACGTCCGTGGGGTGAACGCGGCAAGTGGTTGATCCTTAAGGGACAACCACGGAGGCACGGAGGGTGCGTGGCTCGCCGGGCGCCGTCGCCGGCTGCCACGTACGCGGTGGCGGCGTGGCTCGAGTGGGCGTCGCGCCAAGGCGCGAAGACGCCAAGGAAGGCCTCGCCCCCTTGGCGGCTTGGCGCCTTGGCGCGAGCTCTCTTCTCCCGCCGCAGCCCGGCGCCCGCCCGCTTCCCTAGCCGATGACGTCCGTCCGCATGTACGGGCGGAGCGCCTCGGGGACCGTCACCGTGCCGTCCGCGTTCTGGTACACCTCGAGGATGGCCATGACCGTGCGCCCGATGGCGAGGCCGCTGCCGTTCAGCGTGTGCACGTATCGCGGCTTCTCCCCCGGCCCCGGGCGGTAGCGGATGTCCGCCCGCCGCGCCTGGAAGTCGAGGAAGTTCGAGCAGCTCGAGATCTCGCGCCAGCGCTTCTGCACGGGCAGCCAGACCTCGATGTCGTAGCAGCGCGACGCGCCGAACCCGAGGTCGCCGCCGCACAGATCGACCACGCGGTACGCGAGGCCGAGCGCCTTCAGCACGTTCTCGGCGTGGCTCACGAGCTGCTCGTGTGCCTCCTGCGAACCCTCCGGCGTCGCGAAGTGCACGAGCTCCACCTTCTGGAACTGGTGCACCCGCGTGAGCCCCTTCACGTCGCGCCCGTAGGACCCCGCCTCGCGCCGGAAGCACGGGCTGAACGCGCAGAAGCGGGCCGGGACCTGCGACGCGTCGAGGATCTGCTCCCGCCACATGTTCGTGACCGGGACCTCGGCGGTCGGGATCAGGAAGAGGTCGTCCGGCTCGATGCGGTACGCGTCGTCGCCGAACTTCGGCAGCTGCCCCGTGCCCATCATGGCGTCGCGCCGCACGATGAACGGCGTCAACACCTCGGTGTAGCCGTGCTGCTCGGTGTGCAGGTCGAGCATGAAGCTCTGCAGCGAGCGCTCGAGCCGCGCGCCGAGCCCGCGGTAGAGCGCGAACCCCGACCCCGAGAGGCGCGCCGCCGCCTCGAAGTCGAGGATCCCGAGCTTCTCGCCGAGCGCCACGTGGTCGACCGCGTCGAACGCGTGCTCCGCGGGCTCTCCCCACGTGCGCAGCACGACGTTGTCCTCCTCGCTGCGCCCCTCCGGCACCACCGGCTGCGGCAGGTTCGGCGTGGTCAGCATGACCTCGCTCAGCTGCTCCTCGATGACCTTCAGGCGCGCCTCGAGGTCCTTCACCTCGGTCGACATGCCCTTCAGCCTCTCGCGGAGCGCCGCCTGCGCCTCCTTGTCGCCGCTGCCCATCCCCTTCGAGAGCTCCTTCTGCGCGTGCCGGAGCTCGTTGTGCTGGGTCAGGACCGCGCGCCGCTCCCCGTCGAGCTCGAAGACGCGGTCGAAGGTGGCGGACGGGTCACGCTTCCGGAGGCGCGCCGTGGCCTCCTCCGGGTTGTCCAGGATGTACCGCAGGTCGAGCATCGTCCGCCTACTCCTCGCTGTGCTGGGGCGCCGCGCGCAGCGCCGCGAGGCGCTCGCTCACGCTGGACTCCGTCCCGCCGCTCGGCGCCGCGGCGGCCGCGCCAGCCGTGGCCGCCGCCGTCTCCGCCGTCCGCGGCCGCGTGCGGCGGCGCGTCGGCGGGCGGGGCGCGTCGTCGTCGCCGTCCGCCGGAGCGTCCGCGGCCTTCGCCGGGTCGGGCGCGGCCGCGGTCTCCTGCGTGGCGCGGCGCCGGCCCTTCGGCTTGGCCTCCTCGTCCGCCTTGGCGTCCGACCTGGGCTCGGCCTTCGCCGCGGGCTTCGTCTCGGCCTTCGGCTCGGCCTTCGGCTCGGGCTTCGAGGCCGGCTTCGGCTCCTGCTTGGCCTCGGCCTTCGGCTCCTGCTTGGCCTCGGCCTTCGAGGCCGGCTTCGGCTCCTGCTTGGCCTCGGCCTTCGGCTCCTGCTTGGCCTCGGCCTTCGGCTCCTGCTTGGCCTCGGCCTTCGGCTCCTGCTTGGCCTCGGCCTTCGGCTCCTGCTTCGGCTCCGGAGCCTTCTCCTCGGGCTTCTTGGCGCCGCCGCGGAGGTCGACCACCGCCGCCTTCAGGCTCGGCGCCGTCGTCTTGGGCGAGTCGCTCGCGCGCGTCTCCGCCGCCGGCTTCGCCGCCGGGCGCTCCGTCGCGCCGGTCACGGGGCCGCCGCTCCGGAGGTCCACGACGCCGGGACCCCGCAGGTCGAGCACCGCGCCCGCCTTCGGCAGCGAGGGCGCCGTCGGTGTGCGCGTCGGCGCCGGCTCGCTCGCCTTCGCGCGCTCCTCGTCGCCGTCCTTCCCGCCGTCGCCCCGCCCGGAGGCGGCCGCCTTGTCGGGACGCTCGTTGCCGCGCCCGCGGCCCCGACCGCGCCCGCCGCCGTCGCCGCGCTGCCCCTGCGACTGGCTCTCGGTCTTCTCGTCCGCGTCGTCGTCGTCGTCGTCGTCACCGTCGTCGACGCCGTCGGCCTGCGTCTCCGCGGCATCGGCGCTCCCGTCCTCGGT
Organism: Deltaproteobacteria bacterium; assembly: GCA_020632715.1. Taxonomy (GTDB): domain Bacteria; phylum Myxococcota_A; class UBA9042; order PHBI01; family PHBI01; genus JACKFA01. Next base: position 185,628 of record JACKFA010000004.1, on the reverse strand, counting down.
GCGCGAGCGCGCCGCCGCCGCCGCCGCCGCCGCCGCTTCTTCTTCCCGCTGTCGTCGCCGCTCCGTCGTCGCTCGCGCCGCTGTCCGCGCGCTGCCCCTGCGCCGCGCTCGCGGCCTTCGGCGCGGCCTCCTCGGACGCCGCCGCCGCCGCCGCCGCGGGCCGCGACGACCCGCTCCCGGCCTGGCTCGCCGCCTGCCCGCTCCCGGACGCGGCGACCTCCTCCTCGGCCTCCTTCTTGTCGTGCTCCTTCCGCCGCGCACCGCTCTCGGTGCGCCGCCCGCGACGGTCCTTGTCGCGATCCCGGTCACGCCCGCGCTTCCCGCGCCCGTCCCGGTCCCGGTCCCGGTCCTTGTCGGCCCGCTCGGCGTCGCCGCCCCGGTCCCGGCTCTCCTTCTTCTCGCCGTCGCGGTCGCGGTCCCGGTCGCGGTCGCGGTCCCGGTCGCGCCCGCGGCGGTCGCGGTCGCGGTCGCGGTCGCGGTCGCGGCCCGAGCGCTCCTCCGACCTCGGCTTCTCCTTCGCGGCCACCGCCTCCGGGGCGGCCTCCGCCTCCTCCTCCTCGGCCTTCTTCTTCGGCCCGAAGAGCCAGGTCCGGAAGCGCCCCCACGCGCCGAGCGCCTCGCGCGCCTCGCGCGCCCGCTCCCGCATCAGGAGCGCCTCGGCCTCGATGACCTTCGCCCGCTCGGCGAGCTCGAGCTGCCTCGCGAGGGACTCGTCCGCCTCGCGCTGGGCGGCGAGGATCTCCCGCTCGTGCGCGAACTCCGCCTCGAGCGTGCGGTTCTCCCCGTCGAGGTCGAAGCGCGTCGCGTCGGGCGGCACCCAGCCAGTGCGCTCCTCGGCGAGCTCGAGCTCGACCTGCTCGTCCTCGTCGAGCTCGCGCTTGTCGACCTCGCTCCGCACGAGGTCGATGGTCTGAAGCACGCGCCGCGGCCGCTTCGTCTTCGTCGGCTGCGACATGAGCTCGATGTACGCGGACATCGGCGGGCAGTGCACGTCCGCGATGATCTCCACCGCCGTGCCCGTCTCCGTCTCGATGTCCGACAGCTCGCGCCGCTTCCGGTTCAGCATGTAGTTGGCGATGGCGACGGGGATCTTCGCCTGCACGTGCAGGTAGTTCCCGCGCACCACCGTCTCCTTGATGCGCCGCAGCAGGTAGAGCGCGCTCGACTCCACCGACCGCACCCGCCCGCTCCCGGCGCACGCCGAGCACGGCGTGAAGCTGCCCGTCATGATGGAGCTCTGGAGCCGCTGGCGGCTCACCTCCATCAGCCCGAACTCGCTGATCTTGCTCAGCTTCACCTTCGCCTTATCGCTGGCGAAGGCGTCGCGCATCGCCTGCTCGACCTTGCGGATGTTGTTCTTGTCCCGCATGTCGATGAAGTCGCAGACGATGAGCCCGCCGCGGTCGCGGATCCGCAGCTGCCTCGCGATCTCGGCCGCCGCCTCGAGGTTCGTCGTGAGCGCGGTCTGCTCGATGTCGTCGGTCTTCACCTTGCCCGAGTTCACGTCGATGGCGACGAGGGCCTCGGTCTGGTCGATGACGATGCTCCCGCCCGACGGCAGGTCGATCTTCCGCGCGAAGATGTCGTCGATCTGGTCCTCGACCTGGAACCGCGAGAAGAGCGGCCGCGGGTCGTCGTAAAGGCGGATCTTCGCGCGCAGATCGGCCGCGAGGACCGTGCAGAAGTCGACGATCTCCTCGTGCGTGGCCTTGTCGTCGACGAGGATCTCGTCGACCTCGGCGCCCACGTAGTCGCGGATGAACCGCAGCGCCACCGTGCGCTCCTGGTGGATGACGCCGGCGCCGCGGAGCGTGCGGTAGCGCTCCTGCAGCTTCGTCCACAGGCGCGACAGGTACTCGAGGTCGTTCTGGAGCGCCTCCTCGGGCTGCCCCTCGGCCGCCGTGCGCACGATGAGGCCGAAGCCCTCGGGCACGGGGAGCCCGTTCACGAGCTGCTTGATGCGCTGCCGCTCCTCGTTCGACGCGCGCCGCGAGACGCCCGTCTTGTCGCTGTCCGCCATGAGCACGAGGCAGCGCCCCGGCAGCGCGATGTACGTCGTGAGCGAGGCGCCCTTGTTGCCGATCTCGTCCTTGACGACCTGGACCATGAGCTCCTGCCCCTGGACCAGGACCTCCTGGATCGGCACCTTCTTGCCCTTGAGCGCCCGCGGGTAGTAGCGGTCGTGGATCTCGGAGAGCGGCAGGAAGCCCTGCTTCTCGGCGCCGTAGTCGACGAACGCGGCCTGGAGGCTCGCGTTCACGCGGTGCACGACGCCCTTGTAGATGTTGTTCTTGTTGCTGTCGACGCGCGAGGTGTCGATCTCGAGGTTCTGGATGCGACCAGCCTCGACGAGCGCGACACGCGTCTCCTCGTGAGCCACGTTGATGAGGAGCTTCTGCCCCATGGTGCCCTCCCTCCGGACGGGGGGCCCACCATGACGTCGTCGCTCGCTCGATGACCTGCCGAGGCGCGCGTCGCGCGCGCCGCCTCAGCCGGCTCCTCGCCTCCCGGGCGCGTCGCCCGCAGCGCGCGCAGGGGGCAAACCCCCAGCGGGCCCGCGGCGATGGCCGAGTCGAGAGGGGTCACCGAGCGCGCGGCGGGCCGCGGCGAGATTCCGGGCCGCGTCCGCGTCGGTCGCGGGCGCCACGGGCCGCTCGGAGCAGGCTCCGAGGGCGGCGGGGGCGACGCGAGCGACCGCGCGAGGCGGCGTGTCCGGGTGAACGTATCCGTTCGTATCTGGTTGTTGTTCGTGTTGATCATCGGGGCGCGCACCCTCGCGCGCCCATGGCGAAACGGTCGTCCGCGCGGCGGCCCGGAACCCGGGAACGACGGCGGCTTGTCCTGTCTGCTCCGCGCCCGAGTCGACCGCGTCCTCCACCGTGTCGGCGGAGGGCGTGGCGGTGTCGGGCGCGGCCGAGGGGACGTCCGGCTGGGAGCCGACGTCCGTGCTGAGCCTGCAGTTCGCACCCGACGTGCCCGTGGGGCAGACCGGGTCGCTGCCGCAGGCGGCGACTACCGAGGCGAGCAAGCCGAGCGCGAGCGCTCGACCGAGGTGGCGCCATCCGCGGACGCCAGCGTTCGGGACGGGGGCGGGGGCGCTGTCCGCGACGATCGCTGCGCGCGTCTCCACGCGCGTCCCGGTCGCTACAGCATGTCCTCGATACCCCTTCACGCGCGCGACGTTACGCAACGCCCCCCAGCCTGTCAATCGCCGAATAATCGCCAGGTTCCGTGCGCAAGGGCGCGCGCTCCCGGCGCCGAACGCCGTTGCCTCGACGCCCCCGCGGTGGTAGCCGTGCGGCGTGAAGCTGCGTCACGGACTCCTGCTCTGGGTCGCCGCCGCGCTCGCGCTGCTCGCGCTGGGCGGCGGCCGCGCCGACGTCCTCGCGGCCGACGAGGTCGACGCGCTCGAGGCCGGCGTCGTCCTCGCCGAGCGCCTCACCGCCACCGGCCCTCCCTTCAAGGAGCGCCTCGCCGAGGGCTTCGCCACGCCCCCCGAGGACGCCCGCGCCGCCGCCATCCCGGGCGACCAGCCCGCGCGCCGCGCCGCCGTCAACCCGCCGCTCACGCGCTGGGCCGTCGCCGGGGCCGTCATGGCCTCGCCGAGCGCGACCGCCACGAACCTCGAGCGCGCAGGCTGGGGGGCCGCCCTCTGGGTCGCGCTCGCCCTCGTCCTCATCGCGGCCGTCGCCGGGTGGCAAGGCGGGGGCGGCGTCTTCTCGTGGTGGCTCGCCGCGGGGGCCGCGGGCGCGCTGCTCGTCATGCCCGGCGTGCTCGAGGCCGCGTCGGCAGCGGGCTCCGCGGCGGTCGGCCTCGCCGCCATGGCGCTCCTCATGTTCGCGACCGAGCGCTGCCTGCGCGGCGCGGCGGCGCTCCCCGTGGGTGTCGCGTGGGGGCTCGCGCTCGGCTGCCACCCCGGGGCGGTCTTCCTGCTCATCCCGGTCTTCGCGGCCTACATCGTGGCCCGCCCGGCGCAGGGCCCGCCGTCGACGCTCTCCGGCGAGGGGCGCCTCCCGACGGCGCCCCTCGGCCTCCTCGCGGCCCCCGTGGTCGGGCTCGTCACGCTCGTCGCGATGTGGCCGGCGCTCTGGACCGAGACCGGCAAGCGCCTCGGCGGCTGGCTCATGGACACGTGGTGGACCTTCAACCCGCCGTACGACGTCGCCGGGACTGTCTTCGACCAGGCCCACGACCGCGCCGCCATGGCGTGGACCGGCCTCGTGCAGTGGGCCGCGTGGACGCCGCTGCCCGTGCTCGCGCTCTTCGTGGTCGGGCTCGGGGTGACCATCCGCCGTGGGCGCGCCGGCGCGTGGGCGAGCGTGCTCGCCTGGCTCACCGTCATCCTCGTCGGCGCCGGTGACGGCGGCCTCTTCGGCGGGCGGCTCTCGCTACTCCCGTTCCTCTGGGCGCCGACCGCGGTCATCGCGGGCGTCGGCCTCGTCGCCGTCGTGGCGTTCGCCCGGGAGCACGTCGCGGGCAGCGTCGCGCGCGCCGTCGCCCTCGGCGGGGCCGTCGCCGCCTTCGTCGCCGCGCTCGCGGTCGCCCTCCCGGGGATGGCGCTGCGCGGCGGGGTCGGCGACGAGCTGCGGTGGCCGCTCCCGCTCGACCTGCTGCGCGAGATCGCCGCGGAGGCCCCGTACGCGAGCGTGCGCTGCGAGCCGGCCGGGCCGTGGCGGCGCGCGGTGGACGTCGTCGCCGACCACGCCGACATCCCCATCGCCTGGGGCGAGGGGGGGCGCGCCTGGAGCTGCGCCGTCGGGACCGGGGCCGTCGCGGTGCCGGGCGTCTACGAGGGCGTCGTGGACGGCGTCCCCTGGCGCGCGAGCCCCCCGCCGCCGCCCGCGGCCGCGCCGCCGCCGGCGCCCGATCCGCCGACCGCCCCCGGGGGGGCGAGGCGACCCGAGCGGCCCGGGCCGCGCCCGCGGTGACCCGAGGGCGCCGGGGAGGGCTGGACAACCACGCCGAATGGCCGCAAGCTCCAGTCTCGTCACCGACGCCGCGTTGGCTCCTGCCGTGTCCCCGACCTCTTCCACCCTCGTCAGACAGGGCGCGCCAAGCTTTTCCTGAGCGCGCGAAACCACCACCTCACCCGCGCTCACCCCGGAGATGGACATGCGCAAAACGATCGCGTTCGCCGCCTTCGTCGTCCTGGTCGTCGGGGGGTACTTCGCCGTCCAGCACGAGTCGGAGGCCATCCCGAGGAAGCTCCAGAAGGACGCCCTGACGGCGCTGTCCGCGGCGAACATCGGCGGCGTCGAGGTCGCGATGAGCGGGCGGGACGCCGTGCTCCACGGCGCGGTGCAGACGACGGCGCTCCGCGGCCGCGCCATCGAGCGCGTGCAGGCGGTCCCGGGGATCCGCGACGTCGACTACGCCGACCTGAAGGTGCAGGCGCCCGACCGCGGCCCGGTCGACGGCATGGTGGTCGCGCCGGCCGCGAGCGTCGACCTGACGGCCGACTGGAAGGACGGCGAGCTCGTCCTGCGCGGGGAGGTCTTCGGGGCGCTGCTCGACGAGCGGCTCGACCAGAAGGTCGCCCAGGCGTTCCCGGGCGCGCGGGTGCTCAAGAAGGTCACGGTGCGCGAGGGGGACGCCGACGAGGAGGTCGTCAAGCGCGTCGCCGCCGGCCTCGAGGGCCTGAGCAAGACGACCTCGGGGACGCTGCGCGTCACGACCGACGAGGTCACGCTGTCGGGGGCCGCCCCCGACGAGGCCGCGCGCAGCGCCATCTCCGACGTGCTGCGCGGGCAGATCGCGCCGCCCGTGAAGCTCGCCATCGCGGTGTCGGTGCCGCCGCCGACCGTGGACGCGGACGTCGTCGACGGTGACGCGACGCTCGTCACGCTCGACGACGACGACGCGACGACCGGCGAGGACGCCGCCGCCGCGGTGGACACGGAGATGGCGGTCGACACGGAGATGGCGGTCGACACCGAGCCGGCCGCGGACACCGAGCCGGCCGCGGACACCGAGCCGGCCGCGGTCGCAGACACCGCCGCCCCCGCGGAGCCCGACGCGGCCGCGCCCCCCGTGGCCGACGCCGGCGCCGTGCCGCATGGGGTCGACCTCGGCGCGACCTCGCCGCTCGACCCGCAGGTGTGTCAGGACGTCATCATGTGGCTCTACGAGGGCGAGAAGCGGATCACCTTCACGGATGACCGCGCCAACGACCTCACGCCCGAGGGTGACGCCATCGTGCAGCGCATCGCGAGCCTCCTGAAGCGGTGCCCCGGGCCGAAGGTGACGGTCGAGGGCTACTCGCACAACCTCGGCGAGCCGGACGCGCTGCGGTCGGCGACGGCGAAGCACGCGTGGAAGGTGCGGCAGCGCCTCGCGGAGCTGGGCGTCGACGAGAAGCGGCTCACGAGCCGCGGCTACGGCTACAACCGCCCGCGCTACCCGAACACCAAAGAGACGCGCCATCTGAACGACCGCGTCGAGGTCAAGATCACCGGCACGACGGTTCCGAAGGGGGGCAAGTAGCCATGGGATTCCTCATCACCGAGATGATCCTCTTCCTCGCGGGCGCGGCGCTGCTCGGCCTCATCATCGGCTGGGCGCTGTTCGGCGGGAAGAAGGAGGGCGCCCCGGCCGCGGCCGGCGCGTCGACCGCCGCGGTGAAGAAGGCCGAGGCCCGGGTGAAGGAGCTCGAGGCCGAGCGCGAGGGGCTGTCGAGCAACCTGAGCGAGCGCGACGCGGCCATCGCCGAGCTCGCGCAGCAGCTCCGCCTCGCGGAGCAGAACCGGGTCGAGGCGGCGTCGAAGATCGAGCAGCTGAAGTCGCAGCTCGGGGCGGCGCAGGCGAGCGGCGGCGGCGGCGGGGCGTCGGACGCCGAGGTCGCGCGGCTCAAGCGTGAGCTCGAGGAGGCGCGGGCGGCGTCGGCGGCGTCGGCGGCGTCGGCGACGCCGGAGTCGGCGCTCGTGTCGGAGCTCAAGGCGCAGGTCGCCGAGCTGCGCGCGACGCTCGAGTCGGGCGGGCAGCTCGCGACGCCCCCGGGCGGCGACGACGAGAAGGACGCGACCATCGCGCGGCTCCAGGAGGAGAACCTCGGGCTCAAGGCGAACTACGACGCCGCGGAGCGCTCGCTCGAGGAGCAGGACGGCGCCATCGACCAGCTCACGCACGAGCTCTTGAAGGCGCAGCAGCGCATCGCGCAGCTCGAGAGCGTGCGCGTCGGGGTCGGCGGGGCGAGCGCGGTGCCGGCGCCGCCCGAGCCGCCGCCGCTCACGGCCGCCGCCGCGCCGAAGAAGGCGGCGCCGAAGCCGGTGGTCGAGGAGGCGACGGTGGCGATGGCGGTGTTCGAGCTGCCCGAGGAGGCCCCGCCGGCGAAGATGCCGCCGCTCCCGCCCGAGCTGCCGAAGGCGCCGCCGAAGAAGGAGCTCGCGGCCGAGGAGGACGAGGCCACGCGCGCGATGCCGGTCTTCGACCTCGTCGACGAGGACGACGAGGACGAGGGCGACCAGACGATGGTCGTGTCGAAGGAGCAGCTGCTCGCGAAGCTGAAGCCGGCGGCGGGCTCGGGCGGCGCGGAGGGCGCGGACGGCGAGCCGGACGATCTGAAGCAGATCCGCGGCATCGGGCCGGCCATCGAGAAGCGCCTGCACGAGCAGGGGATCGTGACGGTCGCGCAGATCGCGTCGCTCGACGACGACGCGTGCGAGGGGCTCGCGGCGGCGATCAAGGTGTCGGCGGACAAGATCCGGCGCGACCAGTGGGTCGAGCAGGCGCGGTCGCTGCAGGCAGGCAGTTGACGGAGCGCGTCGAGGTCGAGCTCAAGCTGGCGCTCGCCGAGCCGGCGCGGCTCCCGGCGCTGCTCGCGGCGCTGCCGGCGCCCGAGGGCGCGGTGCTGCAGCGCAACGTCTACCTCGAGGACCCGGGCGGGGTGCTCGTGACGCAGCGCGTCATGACGCGGCTGCGCGAGGAGCGGGACGAGCCGCGCGAGGAGGCGCCCATCGCGCGGGCGATCCTGACCTGCAAGCGACGCACGTCCATCGCGCACGGGGTGTTCAGCGCCGAGGAGGTCGAGCAGGCCGTGCCCGTCGCGCGCTGGCTCGCCTTCCGCGACGGCGGTGAGCCGCTGCTCGACGGGCTCGAGGGCGACGCGGCGACGATGCTGCGCGACACGCTGGGCGTGACGGCGCTCACGGTGCGCGGGGCGACGACGAACCTGCGGCGGCGCGTGCGCGCGGGCGGGTTCCTGCTCGAGGTCGACGAGACGCGCTTCCCGGATGGCAGCGTCGACGCCGAGGTCGAGGTCGAGACGGACGACCCCGAGGGGGCGCGCGCGGTCGTCGAGGCCGCGGCGGCCGAGGCAGGCGTGGCGCTCGCGGTGCAGACCCTCGGGAAGTACGCGCGGTTCCTGGAGCGGAGCTGACGGGGCCGGCCTGCGTGGCCGCCCGCGAGCCGGTCCGGGAGAGAAAGGCGCGCCTCCGTGAGGGGGTTCTCGCGCGGTTTCCGAACTCCTCTGATGGATACCCAGATCCCATCGAGGAGCCCAGCCATGAACGTCCAGCGCGAGACGCGCGCGAGCGCGCCCCAACACCTCGCGGATGACGCCACCGCCGCCGCGAGCGGCCTCCGTGACCCCAGCCGCGCAGCGCTCCGCGGGATGAGCTTCGGCGCCGGCGAGGCCGCGCTGAGCCCGGGCTCAGGCGGCTCCGGGCAGGCGCCCGTGCAGTGCTACCGGAAGATGGAGTCCGGCGCGGGGAAGGAGACGCCGTACGGCGGGCTCAACGCGCTCCTGCGCGTCTCGGACGACGGCCGCATGGCCACGCCCGACCCCGGCGAGGGCTCCGGCACCCACGTCTTCTACGCCGAGCAGTCCATCATCAGCAGCGCGAACAGCACCCTGAAGGGTCTGAAGTCACCCGTGTCCGTCCGGGCCGGCGGGGGCTCGATCACCGGGCGCAAGAACCACCGCAAGAAGTCCCCCATCACGCTCAAGGAGGTCGTCCCGGCCAACGCCCGCACCGAGACGGAGGGCGACGGGATGAAGTCCTACGAGGGCTGCAACATGAACGCCTGGGAGACGATGGGGGCCCTCGCGGAGGGCCAGAAGTCGATCAAGCGCGCCGGGAAGGGCATGGACCCGTTGCGCTTCGACACCACCAGCCGGGACCACATGCTCCCCGTCGGCGACGTGCGGTCCGAGATCGCGAAGCGCGAGCTCGGGCGCAAGCCCGAGGGTAAGGAGGAGTCGAAGGAGGTCTACGGCGAGCTGGACGAGAAGACGCGCAGCAAGTACGCGAAGAAGCTCGGGATCAACCAGCACGCGGCGCCCACGAAGGTCGGCCAGTCGCTCCAGGTCGCGCGCGCCTCCGGTAGTCAGGGCAAGGATCCCTTCCTCATGCACTGGGCGCCCGTCGTCGCGAAGGCCGGCGGCGACTACGTCACGCTCGAGAACTTCGGCCGGAGCAACTCCGAGCGGAAGGAGGGCGACACCAACCTCGCGAGCAGCGACTGGCACTTCCGCATGTACGGCCCGGCGAACCGGAAGGGCTCGAACCCGTTCGGCAAGGGCGAGGATCAGAGCTACCACGCCGAGCACAAGGCGGAGTTCGGCGGCGACGACAACGCGATGACGCTCCTCTACGACACCGAGGAGGCCAAGGACAAGTAGCCGCGTCGGCGCGCTCAAACGCCGCTCAAAACCCGCTCACCCGGCCAGCATCGCGCCGATCGCGCGCTACGTTCGTCCTCGCTGGGGCGCCGCCGTGGCTCCTGACTGCGACTGGAGGACGCGTGACGACGCGGTGCTGCAACGTTCGATGCCCCGAGCCGCGCTGCCGTGCGTCGCGAGGCGGCGGCGCCCTGCTTCCACCCACTCGCGCCGCGGCTCCCTCAGGAGCGGAGCTCCTCCTCCCACAGCGCCGTCTTGATGCGCTGCACCGCGGCCGCCAGCCGGCGCCGGTAGGTCGCCGGCGAGATCCCGAGGCTCGCCGCCACCGCGTCCTGCTTCTGCCGCGGACCGAGGAACGTCGCCTCGAGCACCGCGAGCGCGTCGTCGTCGCGCACCGAGTCCCGGAAGCGGTCGATCGCCTCGTCGAGGAGCGCCGCGAGCGCCGCCGCCCGCTCGGCCTCGCTCGCGTCCGGCCCCGCCCGCGCCGTGACGACGCGCGCGCCGAGGAGCGGGCTCTCCGCGAGCAGATCGGGCTGCGCCACGCGATCGAGCGCGCGCCTGACCGCGTCGTCGAACGCCGCCCGGTCGAGCGCGGCGGCCCCGCGCGGCTCCACCGCGGCCGCTGGCGCGCCGCGCCGCGCCAGATCGAGGAACCAGGCCGCCGGATCCCGCTCGCGGAAGTCGACGCCGATCAGCACGTGCGCGACCCCCGCCACCGCGCAGTCGAGCTCCGGCCGGCGCGCGATCCCCGCCATCGGCGCGAGGTCCGCCAGCGACCGGTCGCGGAACGCGTGCAGCGCCATCGCCACCGCCGGCGTGCGCATGACGACGTCGTTGATGTGCGCGAAGAGCCGCGCCTGCACCGGCCCAGGCGCCTGATCGTGCTCCGCGCACGCCCAGAAGCGCCACAGCAGCACCGGGCGCGCCGACGCGAACGGCCCGAGCCGCGCCGCGAGGTGCGCGGTCAGCGGGTCGCGCGCGACGTCCTCGGGCCGCGCCCGCGCGAGGTCGACGCTCGCCGCGAAGCCGCGGAACGCGCCGCCCGCGCTCGTCACCGCGACGACCGACGCGCCCCCGGCGAGCCAGTGGTCGAAGAGACGCGCGGCCTCCGCGCCTGCGCGCGCCTCGAGCAGCCGGCGCGCCGCGTCGAGGTGCGGCGCCGGTGTCGGCGCGAGCGGCAGCTCCTCGGCGAGCCACGGGCGCATCGGGCCGAAGCCGGGGTGCTGACGGAGCGCGAAGAACGCGTCCGCGGCCGGCCAGCCGCGCGCGATGTAGGCGCGCAGGAGCGCCTCGACGAGGCGCCAGTACTCACCCTCGTCGCGCGCCCTGAGCGCCGTGACGACGGCCTCGCGCACGAGATCGTGCAGCCGCAGCCCGTCCGCCGTCGCCCGCGCGTACGGGCGCCCCGAGAGCCAGGCGAGGTGCGCCGCGGCGTCGTCCCCGGAGCTCGTCGCCGCGAGCAGCCCGGCGTCGACGGCGCGAGCCAGCGCCGCGACCCGCAGCGCCGCGAGGTGCCCGGCGGTCGGCGGGGTGTCGGCGATCCGCGCGAGCACGCCGTCGTCGAGCGGGCCGCCCGGCGCCGCGAGCGGCTCGACCGCCTCGCCGCGCTGCTGCGCGTCGACGACCAGCGCGAGCACGAGCGGGTGGCCGTAGGTGCGCGCGTGGAGCTCGCCCGCGCCGTCGTCCGCGAGGCCACAGCGCGCGACGAACGCGCGCGTCTCGGACAGGTCGAACGGCTCGAGCGCGCGCTGCACGAGCAGCGCCGACCACCCGGCGTCGGCCGTCCAGTCGGCGCCGAGCGCGGTGCGGCCGGCCATGAGCAGCGTCACGTTCGCCGGGAGCGCGGTGGGGAGGCGGCCCGCGAGCCAGCGGCGCTCGGTCTCGCTGTCGCTCACGTCGTCGACGATCACGAGCGCGTCGGCCCAGTCGGCCGGTCGGGCGTCCGCGAGCGCGCGGGGGAGGGCGCCGACGTCGAGCTCCACCACGGCGCGTCCCGCGGCGCGCGCGCGGCGGCCCGCCTCCCGGAGGAGCTCGGTCTTGCCGATGCCGCCGGGGCCGTACACGTAGAGCGCCCGCGGCGGATCCGGGTCCGCGAGCATCGCCGCGACGTGCGCGAGCTCCGGCCCGCGCCCGACGAAGCGGGCGGCGCGGGCGCGCTCGAGGTGCTCGACGAGGAGCGAGGGGGCGCCGTGGGTGGACATGGGCAGCCATTATCGCGGGGCGGCGACGGGTTGTCGATCGCGCCGCGCAGGGGGCGCGGGCGCTGGCCCGCGAGAGCGCAACGACCAGAGAGGAGTGGGTCATGACCGGAGTTCGGGGCAGAGAGCGCGCGCGGAGGATCGCGGTGGCCGGGATCATCGCGGGCGTCGCCATCGGCGGCGCCGCGAGGGCCGAGCCAGCGTGCTCGAAGGACGCCGTGCGGCACATGCAGCAGGGGCTCGAGGCCATCGACAAGGCGCTCGCGCAGAAGCGCGGCGGCGACGGGTGGCGCGACTACCGGGACCACTGGAAGGCGGTCGCCGACGGCTGGGACTACTACTGGGGGATCGCGTCCGGCAACGACAAGGGCGCCGTGAAGCGGTGCGTCGGCCAGGACCCGCCGCTGAAAGGGCGCCTCGACGACCTCGCGGCGAAGGGCAAGGAGAAGCTCGCGGTGGTCATGACTGCGCTCGACGAGGACTGCGCCGGCTTCGTGGACGCCGCCATCGCCGAGACGAAGGCGCGCGTCGAGGCCGCGAAGGCGGCGGGCAAGCCGGACGACGGGAAGGCCGCGCTCGGCGAGCTCCGCTCGCGCTTCGGGATGCGCGAGTCGGACACGGCCGCGAAGGCCGAGATCGTCACGAGCTGCGAAGCGCGCAAGGCCGTCGTCGCCGAGGCGATCGCGAGCCTCCCGAGGTGGAAGGCCGAGCTCGAGGGAGGCGAGGCCATCGCGTCCGCCGACAAGTACATCCAGGCGGAGCTCGACCGCGCCGCCAAAGCCGAGGAGAAGAAGCGCTGGCTCGACGCCGCGCGCGCGTACGCCGACGCGAAGCGCTGGTGCGAGGAGGTCGCCACCAAGGTCGGCGCGGCGCCCTGCCAGGCGCGGATCCCGGAGTGGGACGCGAAGGCGCTCGCGCACCGCCAGACCGCGTGGGCGACCGAGCGCTGCCCGGCCGGGACGAAGCCCGCGCCCGCCGCCATCAAGAAGGTGTGGCTCGGGCAGTTCGCCAGCGACTACGAGCTGAAGGTGCTGCGCCTCGAGGACGCGCCCGTGACCGAGACCGAGCTCGGCACGACGACCGAGTACCAGTCCGTCGTCGGGTGTTACCGGCTGAAGGCGCCGAAGGCGGGCGAGCCCGAGTGCGAGTACCACTGGGTGACGTTCGAGCGATCGCGCAGCGGGCGCGGCCCGTGGAGCGCGTGGGAGCACCGCTCCCAGAAGACCGGCGAGAAGATGCTGTGTGACAACGTGAAGTAACCTCGCGCGGCCGGCGCCGCGTGGCCGATCCGACGCGGCGGCCGCGGCGCGGGCCGTCGGCGGTTTCGGCGGCCCTCGCGAACGTCGTTCCACTGACCACTGGCGGCGTCGTATAGTCGCCCTCATGCCCGACAAGGACGGCCAGCACGGAGTCGACGAGACGCTCGACTCCAGCGTCGCCGACCCCGGGCTCGACGCGGCCCAGCCGGTCGAGCCCGGGGGCGCCGAGCCTCTGCCCAAGCAGATCGGGCGCTTCCGCGTGCGCGGCCGCCTCGGGAGCGGCGGCATGGGCGACGTCTTCGACGCCTTCGACCCGCACCTCTCGCGGCAGGTCGCGGTCAAGCGGATCCGCGCCGGCGCCGCGTCGACCGTCGCGCGCGCCCGCTTCTGGCGCGAGGCGCGCGCCCTCGCCCAGGTGCACGACCCGGGCGTCGTGCAGGTCCACGACATCGGCGAGGACGCCGACGGCAGCCTCTACATCGCCATGCAGCGCGTCGACGGCCACGCCCTCGCCGAGCGCCTCACGGACGCGCCGTGGCCCTGGGCCGACGTCGCCCCCTTCGCGCGCGAGCTCGCGCGGGTCCTCGCCGCCGTGCACGCGGCCGGCCTCGTCCACCGCGACCTGAAGCCCGGCAACGTCCTCCTGACCGCGACCGACCGCCCCGTGCTCGTCGACTTCGGGCTCGCGGTCGGCGCCGAGAGCGACGCCATCACGCGCGCCGGCGGCGTCGTCGGCACCATCACCTACATGGCCCCGGAGCAGCTCGAGGGGCGTGACGCCATCGGCCCCGCCGCCGACGTCTTCGCGTTCGGGACGCTGCTCTACCGGCTCCTGGCGGGGCGCCACCCCTTCGCGCGCGCCGGGCGCGCCGAGACCGCGCTCGCCGTAGCCGCCGCGTCCTGCGAGCCGCTCGGCGCGGTCGTCCCCGACGCCCGCCCGGACGTCGCGGACCTCGTCGCCGCCTGCCTCGCCCGCGACCCCGAGGCGCGGATCGCCGACGGCGCCGCGCTCGTCGCCCGCCTCGACGCCATCCTCGCGCCGTCGTGGCCCGCGCGCGCCCTCCCGCCGGGTCCCCACGAGCGCGCGCCGACCGGCGACATCACGGCGCCCCCGGCCGTGATCCTGGCGAAGAGGGACGACGCGCGCCCGCCGCGGCCCGCGGCGCGCCCCGGCCGTCGCCGCGCGTGGCTCGCTGTCGCCGCCGGGTCGGCCGTCATCGGCGCCGTGGTCGTCGCGGCCTTCGCCCTCGAGGGCCCCTGAGCGCGCCGCGCCCGCGCCCGCGCCTGCGGCCGCCGACGTGGGCTCGGGCGTCGGCGACGTCGCGCCTGGAGTCGCGCACGCCGCGCTGCCGCCGCTCCCCGTGAGGCCGGTCGTCGCCGTGCTCGTGCCGCGCGCGCCGGCGAGCCGCGCGGACTGGGCGGCCGCCTTCGCGGACGCGCTCCGCGTGGACCTCGACCAGCACCCGGACGACGTGATCTCCGTCCCGTTCGAGGTGCTCGCGATGCGTGTCCCGGGCGGCGGGCGCGCCTCGACCTGGGCGCCCGGGGACGCGCTCACGATGCGCGCGGACGCCGTCGTGAGCGGCGAGATCACGGGGCCGGCCGGCGCCGAGCGCGTCGCGCTCACGCTCGGCGACACGCGCGACGGCAGCGCGCGCTGGCGCGGTGAGGTCGCGCTCGATCCGGACGACCCCGTGCGCTCCGCGCGCGACGTGGAGCGGGCGCTCTTCGCGGCGCTCGGGGTGGCGCCGGGCGACGAGCCGCCGGTGCGGCTCACGCGCTCGGTCGCCGCGTATCGCGACACGCTCGAGGCCCGCGAGGCCGCCCGCTTCTCGGAGAACGGCCGCGTGGAGCGCCTCGTCGACGCCGCGCTCGAGCGCGACCCGGGCTTCGTCCCGGCGCTGATCCAGCGCGTCGTGCTGCTGCGCGCCGAGCGCAACTGGGAGGCCCTCGCGCGCGCGACCGACGCGCTCCTCGCGGACCCCGCCGCCCTCGGGCCGCGCGACCGCGGGCTCGTCGAGGCGCTGCGGCTCCGCGCGGCGGGTGACGGCCCGGGCGCCGTGCGCGAGCTCTACGCCGTCGCGCGCCGCTGGCCCTACGACCTCGTCACGCGCGAGTCGCTGCTGTCGATGCTCTTCAACGACTACACGGTCGCCGACATCGACGAGGCCGCGCGCGTCGCGCGCGAGATCCTCACCATCGCCCCGGGCGACGCCGACGCCGCCTCGCGTTACGCCCGGGCCCTGGGCTACCGCGGCCGCGGCGCCGAGGTCCGCGCGGCGCTCACCGAGCTCGGCGTCCCCATCGCGGACCTCCCCGACATCCGCGCCGACGTGGCGCTCCACGAGCGCGACTGGGCGACGGCCATCGCGGAGTACGACGCGATCGCGGCGCGCAACCCGGACGAGATCTGGGCCGTGCACATGGCGATCGTGGCGCGGATCCTCGGCGGGCGCTGCGAGGACGCCGCGCAGCGCGCGCTCGACCGGATCCAGCGGGTCGAGCGGCGCGGCGACGAGGAGAACCTGCAGTGGAGCTACAGCCTCGCCGCGCAGGCGCTCGCCTGCCAGGGCGCCTGGGAGCCCGCCGCGAAGCTCCTCGACCGCTTCGTCGCGCGCTACCCCGTGGAGCAGGCGCAGGTCGCGCTCTGGCGCGCCCTCTTCGCCATGGGCGCCGGCGCGAGCGACGCCGACGTCGCCGCGATCGCCGGCGTACCCGTCGAGAGCAGCGACGACATCGGCGCCGTCGCGACGCGCTGCGTCGTCACGGCCCTCGTCGCGACCTCGGTCGACGACCTCGCCTGGTGCGAGGAGGCCGCCCGCGGCAGCGCCTACGACCTCGACCTCTCCGCCATGCTGCGCGCGCGCTGGGCGCGCGTGGCGAAGCAGCTCGAGGCGCACCGCGTGGCGCTCGACGGCGACCTCGCGCGCGCGCTCGCCATGGCGCGCGAGAACGCGTTCTCGCTGGCGGTCGTGGTGCAGGAGAGCGACTTCGTCGAGTGGGTCCTCGCGCGCGTCGCCCTCGCGCGCGCCGCCGAGGCCGCCGGCGACGCCGAGGCCGCGCGCGCCGCGTGGCAGGAGATCGCGTCCGCCGGCTACCAGCGCCTCTACGCGACGGCGCTCTGGCGCCTCGCGACCGCGAAGCTCGGCGACGAGGACAGCCCGTGAACGCCGTTCACACCCCGCGGACCGCGCGCCGATCGCATCAGTACGTGCCGGTGAGCCGCACGTAGAAGCCGTTCTCGACGTCGTGCCCGTCGGAGCCCGGGAGGAGCGCGCCGGCGACGCCGTTGATGTTCCAGCCGACGCCGAGGCGCACGTGGTCGAAGAAGTTGTACGCGACCTCGACGATGGCGCCTCCTCGGTGACCGCGGTGTCGCCGAGCGACGCGAGGAGCCGCAGCTCCGTCGCGATGTCGAAGCGCTCGATGAGGTGGAACGCGAGCCGGTTGATCCAGAGGAGCAGGTCGTAGCTCGCGTCCGGCGTGCCGGTCGCCTGCACGGCCGCGTGCTTCCAGGCGATCTTCTCGGTGAGCTGGAGCCGCGCGCCGAGCTCGATGATCGCCGCGAGGCTCGCGAGGTGCGTCGCCTCCTCCGTCGTGCCCTGCGCGATGACCCCGGCGAGCTCGTCGACCACCGCCGAGATCTGCTCGCGGTGCAGCACGCGCGAGTAGCGCCCGATGAGGATGAGGTCGTCGTCGTGGAGCGGCCGCAGCGCGAAGCCGAGGGTCGCCTCGAGGTCCTCCTTCAGCACGTCCCGCGAGTCGAGGTTCTGCGTGACCGTGTAGGTGCCGACCCCGAGGATCGTGAGCGCGTCCGACACCTTCGCGTCGACCCCGCCGCGGACCACGGCCTGCACGACCTCACCGCCCTCCTTGGGCTGGTCGAGACGCACCTCGGCGACGCCGCCGAGCTTCACGCGGTCTGCCGCGACCGCCTCGAGCCCGGCGCTCACGACGTCGCGCTGGAGCCCCTGGTCGACCCCCGACAGCGCGTAGCTGCGCTCGTACGCGCCCGTCACGCGCACCCCGGGCGCGAGCTCGAAGCGCTTCCCGACGCCGACCACCGCGCGGTTCGTGCGGGCGTCGACCCCGGTGTCCATCCGGTACTCGCCGTAGGCGCGCCCCGTCCCGTCGGCGAACGCCTGGTCGGCGCCGACCACGACCGCGTTCGCGACGCGCCCGTCGCCCTCGGTCGCGGGCCCGAGCCGGTCCTCCACGTACATCGTCGAGCCGTCCCCGACGCGCGTGTGGAGACCGATCCGCGTCGCGTTGTCGCCGTTCCAGCGCACGCTCTCCGCGAGCCGCAGCCCCATCCCCTCGGTCAGCTTGTACGCGATCGCCGCGCTCGTCGTGAAGCGCGACTCGAAGCCGTCGCTCCCGAAGATCGCGTCGTCGCCGCCGACGATCCCCTCCTGCACGAGCGAGAGCGACAGGCGCGGCGTGAGCTCGAACCGCCCGCCGACCGCGAAGCCGCCTGCGTCGTAGACCTTCCCGTCGAGGTCGTCCCGGTGCTGCCCGTACGTCCCCTCGACCGACACCCCGAAGCGCCCGAAGTCGTGCTCGTAGCGCGCCGCGAGGCGGTTCCGTTTCTCCGCGCGGAAGCCCGTGTCGAAGGCGTCGTCCGCGATGAGCACCGTGCCGCCGTCGTAGCGCAGGTCGAGCCGGTCGTCGCGCGTCGCCTTCCACGTGACGGCGCCGCCCCACTTCTCCATGCCCTGCTCGCTCGCGAGCCCGACCGAGTGGAAGCCCTCCTCCATGAGCTGCCACCAGCCCTGGACGCGGAGATCCAGCCCGTCGTCGGCGAAGATCTCGCCGAGGCGCAGGTCGCCGCCGACCTTCACGGCCGTGCCGTTCTGCGTGCCGCCCGAGCGGTCGAGCAGGTGGTAGGCGAGCCCCCCGTCGACCGACGCGAGCGCGACGCCGTCGGTCTTCTCGCTGCGCGCGACCTCGCCGAACACCTGCGACTGCGGCGAGAGCTTCACCTTCACGTGCCCGCCGTAGAGCTGGTAGTCGTCGTCCGGGTCGGCCGTGCCGGTGCCGGCGGGGCGCCCCTCGCGGACGTAGGTCCCGCCGACCTCGACGACGTCCGCGATGGTCTGCGCCGCCTCGACGCCCCACGCGACGCCGCCCGCCGACTCGACCGCGCGCGACTCGTAGTCGACGACCACGAAGATCGGGTGCCCGTCGAGGAGCTGCCGCCCCGTGAACGGCTGGTAGCCCT
Source organism: Deltaproteobacteria bacterium (assembly GCA_020632715.1). Lineage (GTDB taxonomy): Bacteria > Myxococcota_A > UBA9042 > PHBI01 > PHBI01 > JACKFA01. The sequence continues at coordinate 167,331 of JACKFA010000004.1, read as the reverse complement.
CGATGGCGAAGAGCGCGTCCATCGTGGTCGAGATGGGGCCGGCGAACGTGAGGCGCCCGGTGCGGTAGTCCACGCGGTACTGGTCGTCGCGCGTGAGGCGCGTCCGCGCGAGCTCCATCCCCGTGTCCTGCTCGCGGACGACGAGCCACACCTGCTCGCTGCCCTCCACGAGCTCGCGGTTCGACAGGTAGTAGAGGCTCCCGCCGGTCGCGGCGAGCTCGTCGTGGCGCCGCACGAGCGTGCGGTTGTCCTCGCTCACGAACGCCTTCGCCGTGAGGTCCCAGCCGGGCGCGAGCTCCTGCCGGACCTCGAGCTTCCCGCCGTAGAAGCTGCGCTGGTAGCGCACGAGCTCGACGCCCTGGAAGTCCGTCCGGAAGTTGCCGAGCTGGAGCTTCGAGCGATCGGCCTGGACGAGGACGTAGAGCTTGCCGCGCGAGGCGGCGTCCTCCTCGTCGGTCGCCGAGTCGCCGAAGATCACGTAGTCGCGCGCGGGATCGACCACCTGCTCGTAGAAGGCCTCGAACTCGCGCTCCTTCGTGGAGTCGAGGTGCGCCGTGATGAAGAGGTCCTTCGCGAGCGCCGTGCCGCTGATGCGCGCCTTCGCGTACAGCGCGCCGCGGCCGGCGAGGAAGAGGGTGCCGTTGTCGGTCTTGTCGTACTGGCCGAGCTCCTGGAGGCGCGCCCCCACCTGGCCGCCGACCCCGTCGACGAGCGCGAGCAGGAAGAGCTCCGTGTCCGTGACCTCGACCGGCCACACGATCCGCGAGCCGTTCTTCCCCGCGTCCTGGCAGTCGATGACGAGGTCGCTCTTCCCCGACGGGAGCGCGATGAGCTCCTCGAAGTGCCCGCTCGCGTCGACGCGCACCGCCTTCCCGTTGACGACCACGGTGTTCGCCGGGTCCGTGTCGCCGACGAGGTAGAACCGCGTCGTCGCGAGCGTCGTGCCCTTCGGCGGGAGGCGCACGCGCAGGTTCCCGGCCGTCACGACCGCGCCCTCCTGCGGCGCCGCGCCGACGTCCACCACCGCGCCCTTCCCGAGCGCGTCCGCGAGGGGCTTCCCGCCGAACTTGCGCAGCGGATCGGCGCCCATCGCCTCGTCGTCGGCCGCCGCCGGCGCGCCGTCGACCCGCAGCGCGAGGGTGCGCGTGGCCCCGTCCTTCGTCGTCAGCACGACCGCGACCGGCCGCCCGGAGGGGCGCGCCAGGCTCTGCAGGAAGCCGCCGTCGGCCGCGATCGCCACGGTCTCGTCCTGCACGCGCACGGCCGCGCTCCCCGCCTCCGGCGCGGGCGGCGGCGTGAGCTTGTTCACGTCCTCCGCGGGGAGGACCGCGATCTCGACGCGCCGGTTGTACGCGCGGTTCCGCTCGCCCACGTTCGGGCGGAGCGGCCGCGACCCGCCGAGGCCGACCGCGATGAAGCGGTCGCCGCCCCAGCCGAGCTCCTTCTTCGCCCAGTCGCTGAGCGAGTAGGCCGCCCGCCGCGTGCGCGTGAAGTCGCCGTCCTCGTAGTCGGTGGCGTCGGTGTGGACCTCGACGAGCAGCCGCTCGTGCGCGCCCTTCGTCATCTTCGAGGCGACGAGCCGCAGCTGCGACTTCAGCCGCGCCGTGGGCTCCATCTTCTCGTCGAAGAGGCCGTCGCGGAGGACCTTCCGCGAGAGCTCGGCGGTCGCCTCGCCGTAGCTCACGCCGATGGCGACGGGGGGCGTCGCGAGCGTGCCGGCGCCCGGCGCGCCGACCGTGAGGCGCGCCTGATAGAGCCCGCCGCGCTCGAAGACGCCGACCGTGCCGCCCGCCTCGGTGCCGTCGAACTGGAGCGACGCGGGCGGGAGCCCCTGGCCGGCCATCTCGCGCACGACGCGCGGCACGTAGCCGTCGACGCGGGCGATCTTCAGGCTCCACGTCATCGTGGCCGGGTCGACGCCGTCGGCGCCGGCGCTCATGACGAAGCCGATGGGGCGGTCGAGGCGCCCGGGGCGCCATGGCACGTTGACCGCGCGGACGGTCTCCTGGGCGCTGCCGTCGAGGCCGCGCTTCCCGGACGCGATCCCGAGCGTCGCGCGGAAGGTCGGCACCGCCTGCCCGTCGACCGTGAGCGCGCCATCGCTGACGCGCCCCGCGACGATCACGACGGGGAGCTTCTCGCCGGCGGCCTCGCCCGCCGTGGGCGCGGTGGGCTGGTCCTCCCCGCCGACGCTCACGGCGTCCGGCTTCACCTCGGGGAGAGCCACGCAGGCGACCGGGAACGACGCGGTCGCGACGACGCCCTTCGTGACGTAGACGAGCTGCCGCTCGGACCCCGACGGCGTCGACCCCGGCGGGAGCGTGGCGGCGTCGAGCTTGAAGAGGTGCATCCCGGGCGCGAGCTTCCGGAAGTGCAGGGCGCCGGCCGGGTCGCTGTCGGTGACCCAGCCGGTGTCGGCGACGACGCGCACGCCGCCGACGCCGACCTCGGACCCGCCGAAGACGCCGTCGCCGTCGGCGTCGCAGAAGACGCGCCCGAGGACGAGGCCCTCGTCGAGCTCGGCCTCGGGCTCGACGCGCACCTCGGCCTCCTGGTCGAGCGTGAGGCGCTCGCCCTGGGCGTTCACGAGCCACACGCGCGGCTTGATGACCGTGCGCTCGGGGAGGGCGCTCGAGGCGACGACCTGGAAGCGGAAGACGACGGCCTGGTCGACGCCGAGGTTCAGCCCCTGGCGCTCGCCGTCGGCGTCGCGGAAGAGGAAGAGGGTGGTCCCGTTGGCGGTGTCGGGGTCGACGAGCGCCACGGTGGCGCCCGAGACGGTGTCGGCGCGGCCGCCGCCCTCGCGGTAGACGAGCCCGCGCGGGAGCGACACGGCGAGCGCGACGCCGCCGCTCGCGTCGCTGCGGAGGAAGGCCTGGGCGGTGCGGTTGTCGGCGCGGACGGCGAAGTTCAGCACCTCCGCGCGGCGGACGACCGAGCGCGTCGGCGTCATGTGGAGCTCGACGCTGTCGGCGGGCTGCGCGGCGGCCGGGGCCGGGGCGGCGACGAGCGGCGCGAGGGCGCCCGCGGCGACGAACGCCCAGAGCGCGAGGCGGCGCCGCACGGGGGCGCGGCGGTGTCCGGAGCGGGGGGAGGGGGATCGCGTCACGCGGGCTCCACGTCGGGGGCACGACAGGTGCCGGGACTCTATCAGCAGCCGGCCTGTTGGGAAACCGCCCCGTGAACGCGTCCGGGCCCGGCCGATTTGCTTCCGGCGCCCGACCGGCTATAGGTGAACGGCCAGCCCTCGAAAGGCGCAGCTCGCGGGGCGGCGCAGGATCAACCATGGTGCAGTGCAGCAAACGCGGCGACGAGGTCGTTGGCTCGTCGTGTCGTCGACGAGGGGGGCCGATGTTGCAGTGCACAACGAGCGCGAGGGGGCGCGGATGAGCGTGGCCGTGACGCGCGAGGTGCAGGTGGAGGTGGCGTCGGTGTACGTGCCGGAGCAGAGCACGCCAGAGGAGGGGCTCTACTTCTTCGCCTACCAGGTGCGGATCACGAACCGCTCGCAGGAGACGGTGCAGCTCGTGACGCGGCACTGGATCATCACGGACGGCGACGGCCGCACCGACGAGGTGAAGGGGCCGGGGGTGGTCGGCGAGACGCCCATCCTGAAGCCCGGCGAGAGCTTCTCGTACGTGAGCGGCTGCCCGCTCAGGACGCCCGTCGGGACCATGCACGGCACGTATCAGATGGTCTACCCGAACGAGGAGCGGCCGGGCTTCGACGCGCAGATCGCGCCCTTCCAGCTGGCGTTCCCGAACGCGGTGCACTGAGCTCGGGGCCTCTCTCGCCCTCGTAAGGTCCTGTAACCACGGAGACACGGAGACACGGAGGGAGCGGGGAGGAGGCTGGTCGGCGAAGCCGAGCGATCTCTCCCCCGCGCCAGCGGGGGACCGCCGCAGGCGGTCAGGGGGAAGCGAGCGCAGGGGCGCCCTGCGCCGGCCGCCACGAGGGCTCCCGCCTCGCCGCCGCGAAGCGGGCGGCGAGGAAGGGATGGCGGCTGGCGCAATCAGGCGCCCCGTAGCGAGCGCTTCAATTCATTGCGGCTGGCGCAATCAGGCGCCCCGTAGCGAGCGCTTCAAAAAGGATTATACAGGATCACGTCGCGCACCGGCGTGAAGCCGCCCGTCTGCGTGTCGCGCTTCTCGCCGCCCACGATGAGCGCCATCCCGTTCCCTAGCGCCACCGCGCGCTGGCCGACCCGGGGCTCGGCCATGTACGGCACCTGCGCGGCCGCCGCGTCCGTGTTCCAGCTCGACGCGACCTCGATCCTCAAGACCCCCTGCGTCGCGTCGAGGAACTCGTGGATCACCTCCACGCTCGCGAGCGGCGCCGCCGGGTTCGTCGGCGGCTCGCTCCCGATCCCGCCCGCGAGCAGCACCGCGTTGTCGGGCATCAGCACCGCCGAGTGCCCGCCGCGCCCCGTGCGCATCCGGAAGTTCTCGTTCCCCTGGAGGAACCCGAGCGTCCCGATGTCGAAGACCTCGATCGACCCCGTCGCCCCGGCCCGGTTCACGTCCGTGAAGCCGCCCGCGACGTAGATGAACCCGCGGCTCGGCACGAGCGTCGCCGTCGCCTGCGTGCGCCCGCCCGACGGCATCGGCCCGCCGATCGGCACCATCGATCGCGCCACCGAGTCGTAGAGCATCCCCGTCGCGAGCACGCCCGTCGCCGTCTCCCCGCCCGCGATGAACACGGCCGGCTCGGCGCGACCGGGCAGGTAGAACGTCGTCGCCGCGTGGTGCCGCCGCGCGAGGCTGTCCGCGAGCGGGTGCGTGCCTCCGGGCGACCCCGTCATGGGATCCCACAGCTCCCAGGTGCCATCCGCATCTCCTCCCACGAAGAGAATCGTGCGGCTGACCTCGTCGATCATGGTCGCCGTGTGGCCGGCTCGCGAAACCTTCATATTCGGAAGTGTTTTCGCCGTGCCGTCGAGCACCCCCGGCGGATTGTACAACTCTACGGTATTCAGGGCGTCTCCACCCGCGCCGTAGCCGCCCGCGAGGATGACCTGCCCGGAGCTGAGCGCCGTCGCCGTATGCCACGCCCGCGGCTGCAGCATCGGCGCCCGCGGCGACACGACCTGCGTCGAGAGGTCGAGCGCCTCGACCGTCTGCAGGACCTTCGCGAAGTCCGCGCCGGCCCACCACTTCGCGCTCGCGACGACGACCTCGCCGCCGCCCGCGAACACCACCTCGCCCGCGTTCGTCGGCGTCGCCGTCAGCCCGAGCCGCCCCTCGTTGAGCCGCTGCGGCGCCCGGTCCGCGACCGACACGACCGTCAGGAACTGGTTCACGCGCGCGAACAGCACCTTCAGCGTCGTCGCGAGCGCCCCGGCACGCACCTCCGTCGGGAAGCTCCGCCCGCGGGAGACCAGCGCCGCGGGTTGCCCGGTCGCGTTCGCGCTCCACCCCTCGACCACGAGCTGCCGCGACTCGCCCGCCTTGCTGAAGGGCGCGCCGTCGAGGTTCACCTGCACGCCGGGCTGGTAGGCGACCAGCTTCTCGACGGGCTGCACGATGCCGTCGCCGTGCATGGCGATCCGGAGCCACGCGACGTTGTCGTAGGGGTTCCCCGCCTGCGGCGAGGTGTAGACGCTGAGCTGGAGCCCGGTCGGCGGCGCCCCGTCGCCCCCCGACGTGTCGCAGGCGGCGACCGGGGCGGCGAGGGCGAGACAGAGCGCGAGGACGGTACGAGACATGCGACCCATGGGCATCAGAAGCTGACCGTCGTGCGGAAGCCGGAGGGGGTGCCGCCGCCATCGTTCTGCAGGGCATAGTAGGTGGCGGCCCCACCGCCGACGAGCACGCCGCCGACGATGGTCCAGAACCACCAGGTCTCGTAGAACTCGGTGTCGTCCTCGATCCCGTCGTCCGGCGTCTTCCGGACCTTCATGATGGGCCCCGTGACGCTCGCGACGCTGCTGCCGCCGCCGTCCGGGTCCTTCGCGCCGTCCCCCGCGGGGCGCGCGACCACCGTGGGCGGCTTCTCGACGACGACGGGCGGCTTCTCGACGACGACGGGCGGCTTCTCGACGACGACGGGCGGCTTCTCGACGACGACGGGCGGCTTCTCGACGACGACCGGCGGCTTCTCGACGACGACCGGCGGCTTCTCGACGACGACCGGCGGCTTCTCGACCACCGCGACCGCGTCCGGCGGCCCGGCCTTCGCCGGCAGCTCGTAGACCGCCGGCTTCCCGGTCACCACCGCCGCCGCGTCGTACCCGCCCGTCGCGGTGCCCACGACGCGCTCGACCAGCTCGAGCACGCCGACCTGCATCGTCGCGAGGTCGAGGTCGATCGACGCCGGCGCCACCTCCACGAGCTGCTTCTTCCCGGCGTCGAACCAGAACGCCGCGAGCACGTACTCCTCGGGCCGCGGGGCGATGTAGGTCAAGACGATCCCGTCGAGGCCGTGCTTCGCGCACAGCGCCGCCGCCGCCGAGTCGAAGCGCCCGCCGTAGCCGCCCGTCCGCGCCGCCTCCGCGAGCGCCTCGGGCGTCGCCGCGTCGACCGCCGCGACCACCGCCGCGCCGCCCTTCACCGCCTTCAGCTTCGCCTTCACCACCTTCGTGCGCCCGGCGTCGACCTGGTCCGCCCACGGCTCGTAGCCCGGCGCCACCACGCGCACGACGTGCTTCCCGCGCGCGAGGTCGCGCCCCGTCGCGGGCGCCGTCCCGACGAGGATCCCGTCGACGTAGACGCGCGCGTCCGGCGCGTTCGCCTGGACCTCGACCTCCTCCGTCGCCGAGCTCCCCCACAGCACCTTCAGCCGCTCGAGCGCCTGCGCCGCCGCCGGCGGCACCGCCCGCTTGTCGAGCGCGAGCCCCGGCCGGAAGGTCAGCACCTTGGCGAGCTCGTCCTCGCCGTTGTCGTCGTAGCCCGCGAGGAAGAAGGCGAGCGCCCGCCCGAGCTGCGCGTCCACGTACTTGTCGAAGTTCTCGAGCAGGTCGAGCTTCTTCTCGTAGAGCGACATCGCCTGCTTGAAGGTCTTGGTGGCGTCCATGAACTTCTTCTGGCGCACCTGGTCCTTCGCCTTCTCGAGCGCCTCGTCCGCCCGGAGCAGCGTCCCGTCCGTCACGACCGCGACCGGCGCCGCGGGCGCCGCGTCCGCGAGCCCCTCCGGCATCACCACGTCGAGGCGCGACTCCATCGCCGCCACCGTCTCGACGTAGCTGTTCACCCGCGTCGCCACGAGCGACCCGACGTCCGCGTGGCGCTGCGTCTTGACGAGCAGCACCTTCTTCGCCCCGGGCGCGGCCGCCATCGCCGCCCCGGCCGTCCCGAGCGCCACCAGCGCCGCCACGCAGCCCGCGACGACCCGCGCGACGCGACGCGCGTCGCGTCCGAACCCGAGGCGAGTGACCTGTTTCGCGGCGGGCTCTGCGCACCGCCACGAGCCGAGCCTTTCCATTGTCACGTCCCGCTGGTTTCGGGTTATGTCCAGCCCGCCGGCGCCGCGCGCGCGTGTCGGCTCGAGCGCGAGGGGGCTCCCCGCGGTCGGCGCCTCCCCGGCCCTGCGGCAGGGCTCACACGGGCGGCGCGACGAGTGAATCTGACCTGTCGCCAGGGCCAAGTCAAACATTGGATCGAGAACGGAACCCCGCGAACCGCGGCCTCCGGAGGGAGATCGCGCTCTCTCTCGCGCTCGTCTTCGGTCTGACGTTCGTCCTCGCGCTGGTGCAGCTCGCGATCCCCGCCCTCGCCGGCTACATGCAGGTCGGGCTCGCCGTCGTCCTCCTGCAGGTCCCGACCGTCGTCCTCAAGCGCGCCTGGCGTCGACGAGCGCGCGATCGGCCTCGCCTTCGGCCCGCTGTCGCGCGCCCTCCGCGCCGCCGGCCTCACCGCCCTCGTCGTCTTCCCCCTCTTCGTCCTCGGCTTCCACCTCGTCCACACCCAGCTCCTCGGCTACCGCGCCGACTGGGACGTCGCCCACCTCGCCCGCTGGGACGAGGCCCTCGAGTCCCCGCCGCCCGTCGTCTGCGGCCGCGCCGACGCCGTCGCCTGGGTCGGCGGCGACAGCCTCTGGTTCGTCCCGCCCGCCGCCGCCCGCGTCGCCGTGCGCCTCGAGATGAGCCCGCCGCCCACGGGCGTCCGCGTCGTCACCTGCGCCCCCGGCCACGGCGCCGAGGCCCGCCAGCCCTTCACCGGCGACCTCGCCAGGAGCACCCCGCTCCCGCCCGGCGCCGGCCTCCTCATCCCCCTCGGCGCCGCCGACCGCTTCGCCCTCCACGTGACCGAGGGCGGGGAGCCCCTCGCCGCCGCCCACCTCCGCGTCGGCAAGAGCGGCGCCGAGGCCGACGACGACGGCGTCCTCGCCGCCTCGCGCTCCGCCTGGTGGCTCCTGACCTACGTCATCGTCCACCTCGGCCTCGTCGCGCTCCCCGAGGAGTGGTTCTTCCGCGGCTACCTCCAGGCGCGCCTCGACGCCGCCCTCGGCACGCCGCGCCGGCTCCTCGGCGCGGACGTCGGCTGGGGGCTCGTGCTCGCGGCCGCCGCGTTCGCGCTCCTGCACCCGATCCTGCTCCCGGGCGCCTACCGCCTGCTCGTCTTCTTCCCGGCGCTCCTCTTCGGCTGGCTGCGCGCGCGCACCGGCGTCATCGGCGCCTCGGTCCTCGTGCACGCCTTCTCGAACGTGCTCCTCGCCGTCGTGAGCCGCATGTACTTCGGCTGAGGGCCGCGCGAGGCCCCCCGGCTCAGCCCGGCTTCCGCCCCGCGACGAGGTACATGAGGACGCCGCCGGCGGTCTGGTAGGTCCCGGCGTCGATCCCCGCCACGGACCGCCGGATCGCGGCCACCGCGGCCTCCCAGAGCGGCTCGAACGCGGCCTCGTCGCCCCCGCCCGCGAGGTAGAACGCGAGCGTGTCCTCGCGCCGCCCGAACTGGCTCACGTCGAGCGCCGCCCAGCCGCGCAGCGCGTCGACGAGCAGCCGCTCGCGCGGCCGCGCGTACGGCGGGTAGAGCGAGCCGCACGCGTCGTTGGTCCACACCTCGGGCGCCTCGCAGCCGAGCTCGTGCAGGTAGCCCCCGAGCCGCTCGCCGACGATGGCGTCGCCCTTCCCGAGCGCCGCCCGCCCGCGCACGCACGCGGCCTCGAACGCCACCTGCCGCGCGAGCTCGCCCGTCTCGAGGTCGCCGAGGGCGACGCGGGTCGGGATCGGGTCGACCAGGTTGTTCGGCTCGCTCAGCACGACGAGCCCGCCGGGCCGCGTCACGCGCCACATCTCGGCGAGCGTCGCCCGCGCGTCGGCGACGTGCATGAGCACCGTCTGGCACGTGACGACGTCGAAGCGCCCGTCCTCGAAGGGCAGCGCCTCGCCCGTCGCCTGCAGGTACGTGAACCGCCCCGGCCGCCCCGCGGCGCGCGCCCGCGCCTGCTCGAGGAAGCCCGCCTCGTGGTCGATCCCCGTGATCTCGGCCTCCGGCGCGAGCACCGTCGCGAGCCGCTGCCCCCAGTGCCCGACCCCGCACCCCACGTCGAGCACCGTCCGCGCCGCCGCGAGCCCGAGCCGCCGCGCCACGAGCTCGAGGTAGTCCTGGTGCCACCACGTGTCGCGCCAGTCGCCCTCGAACCCGACGAGCCGCGCGTAGTCCGCGGCCGCCATCCCCTGGTTCTTCTCGGCCACCGCGCTCAGCCCCGCTCGAGCTCGGCCGTCGCCCCCTCGAGCCCGACCGCGCTCACGAACGCCTGCGACTCGAAGCCGGCGCCCAGGAACGCGTCGACCATGGCCTCGGCCACGTCGCGCGCGGTCTCCCGGTCGTCCGTGATCGCGAAGATCGTCGGCCCCGACCCCGCGAGCCCGGCGCCCACCGCGCCCGCGCCGTGCGCGGCCGCCACGACCGCGTCGAACCCCGGCACGAGCGCCTTCCGATACGGCGTCGACATACGGTCCCCGAGGCAGCGCGCCACGAGCCCCATGTCGTTCGTCGCGAAGCCCGTCACGAGCCCGGCGATCATCGCCATATTGTGCACTGCATCATGGATCGGCATCGTCTTCGGCAGCGCAGCCCGCGCGTCGGCCGTGCGCACGTCGTACGCCGGTTTCGCAACTGCGAGAACGAGGTCCCGCGGCACCGCGAGCGGCAGGATGTCCACCGCCTCCCCCTCGCCCGGCAGCACCGCCACGAGCCCGCCGAAGAGCGCGGGCGCCACGTTGTCCGCGTGGGGCGACCCCGCCGCGAGCCGCTCCCCCTCGCGGCACGCCTCGAGCAGCACCCCGCGCGGGATGTTCGGGTCGACCAGCGCCGCCGTCGCCACCGCCGCGGCCACGCTCGACGCCGACGAGCTCCCGAGCCCCGACCCGAGCGGGAGGCCCTTCTCGAGCCAGATCCGCGCCCCCGTCCCCGGCTCCGCGAAGCGCTCGATCACCCAGCGCGCGGCGACCCCGGCGCAGTTCTGCGCCGCGTCGAGCGGCAGCTTCCCGCCGTCGCCCTCGATCTGCACGATCTCCACGCGCCCGTCGTCCGTGAGCTCCACGGTCACCCGGTCGCGCGGCCCCTCGAGGCAGAGCCCCAGCACGTCGAAGCCGGGGCCGAGGTTCGCGATGGTCGCCGACGCCGAGCCGATTGCTCGCAGGGTCACGGGGGCCTCCTCGGACGAGAGGCCCGGACGCTACCACGATCGCCCGCCGCCGTCCCAGCGCGCCCGCCCACGCGCGGGAGTTCCTGATTGACACGGCTTTTTCCGCACTTGTATACGGCGTCCCGCACTTCGGGCCGTTTCCTGGGAGGCCGCGTGTCCAACGACAAGACCGAGCTGGGCGACCGGCCCACCGCGTCGATCGTCATCCCCGTCTACAACGAGGAAGGGCTCCTCCAGACGGCCATCCACGACCTCATCGTGCGCCTGCGCGAGGCCCTGCCCGAGCTCGCCTACGAGATCGTCATCACCGAGAACGGGTCGACCGACAAGACGCTCGAGATCGCCTACGCCCTCGAGCGCGACCACGCCCAGGTGCGCGTCCTCCACAGCCCCGAGCCGAACTACGGCCGCGCGCTCCGCCGCGGCATCCTCGAGGCCCGCGGGACCTACGTCCTCTGCGACGAGATCGACATCTGCGACGTCTCCTTCCAGACGCGCGCCCTCGACCTCCTCCAGGCCGACCAGGCCGACATGGTCGTCGGCAGCAAGGCCCACAAGGACGCGCAGGACAAGCGCCCCTTCATGCGCCGCGCCGGCACGACCGTCATCAACGGCCTCCTCCGCCTCGCCCTCGACTTCCGCGGCACCGACACGCACGGGCTCAAGGCCTTCCACCGCGAGCGCCTCCTCCCGGTCGTGAGCCGCTGCATCGTCGACAAGGACCTCTTCGCGAGCGAGTTCGTGATCCGCGCCGAGCGCGACGCCTACCGCGTCGTCGAGGTCCCCATCGTCATCGTCGAGAAGCGCCCGCCGAGCATCAACCTCGCGAAGCGCGTCCCGCGCGTCCTGAAGGACCTCGCGCGCCTCACCTGGGCCATCCGCGTCCGGGGTCGGAGCTAGGTCCCCGTGGCGAGCCCCGGAGCGCTGCGCGCCGCCGCCGTCAACGTCGACGTCGACAGCCTCTACCTCTACTACCGCATCCACGGCCTCGACGAGGCGCGCGCGACCGACGTCGTCTGGGAGCGCGGCGTCGTCCGCTTCGCGGAGCTCTTCGCCGAGCTCGGCGTCGCCGCCACCTTCTTCGTCGTCGCGCAGGACCTCGATCGCCCAGGCCCCCGCAGGGTCGCCGAGGCCCTCGCCCAGGCCGGTCACGAGCTCGGCTCCCACAGCCACACGCACCCCTACGACCTCACGCGCCTCGGCCGCGCCACCATGGCCGACGAGCTCGCCCGCGCCGAGGACGCCATCAGCGCCGTCTCCGGGCGCCCCGTGCGCGGCTTCCGCGCCCCCGGCTACACCGTCACGCGCGAGCTCCTCGAGCTCCTCGCCGAGCGCGGCTACGCCTACGACAGCTCCCTCTTCCCGGCGCCCCCCTACTACCTCGCGAAGGCCGCCTACATGGCGTGGCTGCGCGTCCGCGGCCGGAAGAGCCAGTCCATCCTCGACCGCCCGAGCATCATGTGGCAGCGCCGCACGCCGCACCGGCGCCACGGCCTCCTCGAGATCCCGGTCACGGTGCTCCCCTGGCTCCGCCTCCACGTCATCGGCACGAGCCTCCTCCAGCTCGGCGAGCGCGGCTACGGCGTCATCGCCCCCTGGCTCCGCCGCGTCGACCTCGTGAACCTCGAGCTCCACGGCATCGACCTCTGCGACCTCGCCGAGGACGGCATCGACCCGGCCCTCCGGACGCAGCCCGACCTGCGCGTCGACCTCGCGACCAAGCTCGCCCTCTTCCGCCGCGTCTTCACCGACCTCCGCGACGGCTGGGGCGTCGACACGCTCGAGAGCCTGAGCGGGCGCCTCGCCGCCTCCGCGGCATGAAGGGCCGCCCCCCGAAGCGGCGCGGCACCCCCCGCGGGAAGCAGGCCAAGCACGTCGACGCCCGGCGCGTCCTCGACCCGACGGCCTGGCGGAAGGAGCTCCTCGCCGGCGAGATCGGCACCATCGTGCGCGACGCCCCGCTGCGCGTCGGCCTCTGCTACCCGCTCCCCTACCGCACGGCGATGAGCTCGCTCGGCTACCAGGTCATCTACCGGATGCTGAACAGCCGCTCGTTCATCGCCGCCGAGCGCGTGCTGCTGCCGGACGACGTGCCCCTCTGGCGCGAGCGCCGCTGGCAGCCCGTCGGCCTCGAGACGGGGCGCCCCCTCGCGAGCTTCGACCTCCTCGCGTTCTCGGTCACCTACGATCTCGACATCACCGGCTTCTTCGACCTCCTCGACCTCGGCGGCGTGCCGCTCCTCCGCGCCGACCGCCGCGACACGGACCCGCCCATCCTGCTCGGCGGCCCGCTCACGGCGTCGAACCCGCTCCCGTTCGGGCCGTTCATCGACCTCGCGGTCATCGGCGACGGGGAGGTCGCCGTGGAGCGCCTCCTCGACATCCTCGAGGGCGCGCCCGACCGCGACGCCTTCCTCGCCGCCGCCGCGGCCGTCCCGGGCGTCTGGGTGCCGCAGATCCACGGCGACCGCGTCCCCGCCGTGCAGAAGGTGACGACCGGGCTCCCGGCGTACGGGCAGATCGTGACGCCCGCGACCGAGCTCTCGAACATGTTCCTGGTCGAGGCGAGCCGCGGCTGCCCGCGCTACTGCAAGTTCTGCCTCGTGCGCGCGCCCGAGAGCCCGATGCGCGAGAGCGAGGTCGAGCGCGTGCTCGCCACGATCCCGGAGCACGCGCCGCGCGTCGGCTTCGTCGGCGCCGCCGTCTCCGAGTGGTCGGGCATCCGCGAGGCCCTGCGCCGCGTGGTCGCGATGGGGAAGGGCGCCTCCGTGTCGAGCCTCCGCGCGGACCGCCTCGACGAGGACTTCGTCGCGCTCCTCGCCGCCGCCGGCTACCGCTCGATGACCATCGCGAGCGACGCGCCGAGCCAGCGCCTGCGCAACACGGTCGGGAAGGCCATCCGCGAGAAGCACCTCTGGCGCGCGGCCGAGCTCGGGAAGCAGGCCGGCATGCAGAAGGTGAAGCTCTACGTCATCGTCGGGCTCCCGGGCGAGACGGACGCCGACATCGACGAGCTCATCGCCTTCTCGAAGGCCCTCTCGGGGCTCCTCCCGACGGCGCTCGGCGTCTCGCCGCTCGTCCCGAAGCTGCACACGCCGCTCGGCGACGCGGAGTTCGCCGGCATGCCGCTCGTCGACGAGCGCCTCCACCGCCTCCGGCGCGAGCTCGGCGCCACGGTCGACGTGCGCTCGACCTCGGCGAAGTGGGCGTGGGTCGAGTACCGCATGAGCCAGGGCGCCGAGGACGCGGGCCTCGCCGCGCTCGCCGCGTGGCGCGCGGGCGGCGGGTTCTCCGCGTGGCGCGACGCCTTCGAGGCGGTCGAGGAGCGCGGGGCCCTGCGCGCGGCGCGCCAGCACCAGCTCTTCCCGGCCGCGGGGATGAGGTAGGGCGCGGCCCAGCGCGCGCCAGGTTTGACACGAGGGACGCGACGGTGGTCCCATCCCGCGCATGATCACTCGTTCCGAGGTCGAGCGGATCGGCCTGCACGCTGCCTTCTGGGCCGCGACGCTCGTGCGCGACCTCCGCGGGCTCGCGGCGCCCGCGCGGCTCGACCGGCAGCCGCTCACCGACGTCAACTTCGAGCCGACGAACCTCTGCAACGCGAACTGCGTGTTCTGCGGCTACCAGTTCCAGGAGCGCTCGCACGCGCCGATCCCCGTCGAGCTCGGCCGGGAGATCATCGCGGCCGCCAAGCGCGCGGGCGTCACGCGGCTCGGCCTCACGCCGATGGTCGGCGAGCCGCTCGTCCACCGGCGCCTCGAGGAGCTCGTCCGCGAGGCCGTCGCGCCGCCCCAGCCGCTCCAGGTCGGCCTCACGACGAACGGGATCCTCCTCGACCCGGCGCGCTACCGCTCGCTCGTCGACGCGGGCGTCACGTCGTTCACGGTGTCGATGACCTACCCGGACGCCGACGAGTACCTGCGGATCTACCGCAGCAAGAAGCTGAAGCAGCTCGTCGCGAACCTCGAGGGGATCCTCGACGTCTACGAGCCCGGCGTCACCTTCTCGCTCGGGATCCGCACCCCGCGGCGCGACTGGGAGAAGCACCCGCTCTTCCGCCGCGCCCGCGCCCGCGGCTGGGAGGTCGTCCGGAACCGCCTCTACGACGACTGGTCGGGCCGCACCGGCGCCGTCATGGAGGCCGAGGGGCTCCCGACGCGCCCGAACCGGCCGAAGCGGCTCCCCTGCCTCATGACCATCGCGGGCCCCCACTTCCTCTCGGATGGGCGGGCGACCGCGTGCGGCTGCCGCGATCTCGACGGCAAGAGCGACCTCGCGCTCGCGCCCGCCGAGCTCCTCGACGACATGCTGGCGGTCTACGCGACGGGCGCCGTCGACCGGCTCCGCGAGCGGTTCCGCGCGGGCGACGCGCCCGAGATCTGCCAGAGCTGCCGGCACTACAACCCGACCTTCGTCGGCGAGCCGCTCGGCCTGCGCGCGCAGCAGCTCGCGGCCGACGTCCGCGCCGCCGTCACCGACCTCGCCACCACGCTGGTGGCCGCCGGCCGCGGCCCCCGCGAGGTCGCCACGGGCTCGGAGACCTGACGCCCGCCGACGCGCGCGCCCTGCTCGCGCTCAGGGGCAGCGCCCGACCGGCGTCGGCAGCGGCGCGCCCTCCGGCCACGGCGCCGCCGCGAACGACGAGCCGTCGAGCGTGATCCGGTCCGCCGGGCTGTCGCCGAGGATCTGCGCGTACCCCGAGACCGCCCCGCAGAACGCGCGCTCCCCCGTGATCCGCCCGGTGAAGACGATCCCGTTCACCGTCAGGAACGGGTCCGCGAGCAGCGGGAACACGCTCTCGGCCACGGCCACGTCGTTCGCCACGTTCGCCGCGAACGTGCCGTCCGCCGCGAGCGCGACCCCGCTCGCCGACCACGACTCGCCGGCTGGCGCGTGGGTCACGGCGTCGAGGGGCTGGAGCGTCACGTCGAGCGTGCTCGCGCCGAGGTCCACGGCCACCTCGGCCGCGAAGAGCATGCGCTGCTCGGGCCAGATCACGGGCTCCACGGTCACGAGGTAGCGCCCGCTCGCGTCGACCGCCGCGCCCCCCGCCGGCAGCGGCGGCGCCGGGCACGCCGCCTTCGCCGGCGGCGGCGCGCACCCGTCGGGCGCCTGCGCGAGGTCGACGTTCGCCATCCAGATGTCGCTCGGCGTGAACTGCCCCTCGAGCCACGGCACGTCGCGCGTGACGTCGCTCGAGTACCAGGCGAGCAGGAACCGGTCGCCGCCGAGCGGGGCGGTCGCGGTGTAGGCCGTGTCGCCCGAGCTCTTCACCTCGGTGATCTCGCACACCGCGACGGGCGAGGCGGGATCGGTGAGATCGCCGCGCAGCTCGTAGATCGCCGTGCGCTTCCGCGTGCACGGGAGGTGCTTCCGCCCGAAGACGAAGTGCCGCTCGACCCCGTCGATGGCGTGCACGAGCCAGATCGGCCCGTCGAAGCGCGTCTCCACGCGCCGCCCGCACTCCCACGTCAGGAACGGCGCCTGGGACGTGCAGATCGCGCTCTGCCCGTCCTGGAGGATCTCCTGGTTGTCGAGCCGCACGATCGCGACGGCCGTGCCGTCGTCCTCGCCGAAGAAGGCGAGCTCCGTCTCGCTCGGGACGTCGTCGTAGCCCTCGAAGATGGTCGCGACCTTCTCCCACGCCTCCCCGTCGTCCGACCGGAAGAGCCCGACCTCGGTGTCGCCGTCGTTGTAGCCCGTGGCATACAGCGTCTCCGCGCCGCCGTGCGCGCGGATCGCGAACCGCCAGAAGCCCCACACGTCGTCCTCGGGGAACGTGTTCACCGGCGCCGACCACGTCGCCCCGCCGTCGGTCGACTCGCTCCGCACGGTCCACGCCCGCCCGAGCAGATCCCGATAGTGCCCGCCCGGGAGGCGGCTGATCGCGTACATGAAGAGCCGCCCGCCGAACCGCACGAAGCTCGGGTCGCGGATGTCGCGCCCGTCCGGCAGGTTGTTCGCGCTCACCTCGGCCTGCTTCAGCCAGGTCGCGCCCCGGTCGAACGAGGCGTACACGTTCAGGTGCGCCCGGTCGCTCCCGATCTGCCCGCTCTCGCCCCCGCGGAAGACGAGCAGGATCCTGTCGTCGAGCGCGATCATCGCCGTGTTCTCGTTGTGGAGCCCGTCGCTGTAGACGATCCGCTCGTCGGACACGAAGGCCCCGCCGGCCTCGCCGCCCCCGTCGTCGCCGCACGCGCCGGCCGTCACCAGCGCCGCGAGCATCACGACGGCCGCCCTCACGGCGCCTTCTCCTCGCCGCCGACCTCGTGGAACGACTCGAGGCAGCGCGTCACGAGCTCGCCGCCCCCCGCCCGCGTGAGCCCGAGCAGCGCGAACGCCGCCCGCTCCCCCTTCCCGAGCGTCGCCGTGACCTCGCCCTCGCCGCCGCCCGCCCGCGGGATGAACGTCCCGACGTAGCGCCGCACCTCCATCTCGATGCCGCCGAGCGCCTTCCGCGCCACCTCGACGCGAGGCGCCCGCACGAAGTCGCCCCGCACGCTCTCGTCGACGGTCGTCCGCGCGAGCGCGAGCGCCGCGTCGGCGGCCAGCGCCTCGGTGTAGGGCACGCGCACCACGCTGCACTCCTGCGCCGGCATCGGGAGCTTCGCCCCCACCGCCACGAACCCGTCGCCCCGCTTCACCTTGAGCGGCGCCGGCGTCTCGACGCTGACCCCCTCGGCCTCGCGGCGCTCCCACACGACGGGGATCGCGGCCGGCGCGTCGTCCGTGACCAAAAACCCGCGCATGAACGCCTCCGCGGCGTCGCGCCCGCCCTCGTCCGTCGCGTCCCACGCGGTCATCGCCGCGTAGGTCCGCCGCCCCGCGAGCACGAAGCGCGCGCGCTGCGGCCGCGCCCCGCCGATCGCGAGCTCGAAGCCCGGCCGCCCGTCGATCACCGCGGCGCCCTCGGCCTCGACGGGCCCCGACGCCGCGTCGACGAGCCCGTCGCGGAGCTGCACGAAGGTCAGCACCGGGTTCGGCAGCAGCATCCCGCCGTCCTCCTCGGGGTTGTCGATGAGCGTCACCGTGAACATGCGCCCGGGCGCCTCCTCCGCGCGCCAGCCGCGCACCGACGGCCCGAGCTTCTTCGCCTCGGGCGCCCTCGGGAACGTCGCGCGGAAGCCGTCCGTCGCGACCTCGCCCGACGTCGGCTGGGCGCTCGCGGCGTCCGCGGCCGAAGTCGGCGCGCTCGCGCCGGCGTCCTCGGTAGGGCTCGGCGCGCTCGGCCCGGCGGCGGCGTCGTCGTCGGGCGGCGCGGTCGCGGCGGGGGAGGAGGCCGGCGCGGCGTCGGGCGACGCCGGCGTCTCGGCGGTCTTCGAGCAGGCGGCGACGGCGAGCGCCGCGAACAGGGCGGGGAGGGTGGTTCTCATGGGCGTTCTTCATACCCTCTCTTGAGACGGGTCGGCCACCCCTCTATGGTGCGCCCCGGCGCCGACCAGTCCCGGCGCGAAGGAGCAAGTCACCATGCGGATCATCACGATATCGCTCGCCGCCCTGCTCGCGCTCGGCGCGTGCGGCGACGACGGGAGCAACGGCGGGACCGACACCGCCACCGGCGTCGACACCGACGCCAGCGGCGGCGACACCAACACCGGCGACACGGGCCCCGCGGACACGAGCGCGGACACGGGCGACGACGACACCACGGAGACCGACACCGCCGACGCCGCGGACGGCACGTCCCCCGGCGACGCCGACGCGAGCGACACCGAGGACGCCGGCGACACCGCCGCGGACACCAGCGGCGACGCCGACACGTCGAACCCGCCCTCGTCGCTCGAGACGCGGCAGCTCGGCGCGCGCATGTGGAGCCCCCCGCTCCAGCTCTCCCGCACGGGCCGCACCCTCTGGGTCGGCACCCGCGGCGCCTCGATGCCGATGGACTGGGAGCGCATCCGCGGCGGCCTCTACCGCTACGACCTCGACACCGGCGCCACGCGCGTCTACGAGTCCGAGCTCCCCATCGGGCCGTACTACGAGGACATCGACGGCCCCGTGAACGGCATCGTCCCGGTGGCCGGCGTCCACGAGGACGTCGACCGCTACGTCGTCGTCGCCATCGACGGCCTCCTCACGCTCGCGGGCGACTCGATCTCCCGCTTCCCGGTCACGAGCGGCGGCGAGCCGGTCGTCCCGACGCACCTCGAGATCGCGCGCGACGGCGTCCGCCCGGTCGCGTGGATGACCTCCGACCACGGCCTCCTGCGCCTCGACGAGGACACCTTCGCCGTCGAGAGCGTGCTCGAGACCCCGGAGACCGGCGTCACCGGCCAGTGGGGCGCGCTCACGGTCGACCCCGACACCGGCGACTGCTACGCCGCCTTCTACCCCGTCGACGGCGGCAGCGGCTCGCGCGTCGTGCGCGTGACCGTCGCGGGCGACGTCTCGACCATCACCCCGGGTGAGGGCGGCGTCCCCGAGGGCCTCGTCGCGGAGCTCGTCTGGAGCGCCTCCGACGGGCGCGCCTACGTCTCGCTCGCGGCCTGGGCGGCCGACCAGGGCGGCGTCATCGCCTGGGACGGCACGACCACCACGGTCATCGCCCTCGAGGGGCAGCTCTCGAAGGCCTCCGACGGCGACCTCGGGCCCTTCGGCGCCTACGCCCTCGCGCTCGACGACGACAACCACGTGCTCGCGGTCGGCGGGCGGATCCTCGGCAACCCCATCGGGCCGTCGAAGGGCGGCGGGCTCGCCTGGATCGACCTCACCGGCGAGGACCGGATCGCGGGCCTCTCGGCCGGCGACACGCCGTTCGTCGCGCTGCACGTGCAGTCGCTCGCGATGGACCCGGCGACGCACCGCACCTTCGCCCTCCTGAGCGGCCAGTGCAACGAGGTGCACCTGCGCGCGGGCGGCCTCTTCGGCATCGCCTTCGACGCCGACGGCAAGCCGCGCCTCGAGCGCCCGCTGCTCTCCGGCGTCCGCGCCGTCGTGAGCGACGACGACGGCGTCCGGCTCGGGCTCCGCGACGACTACGGCGGCCTCGCGTGCGACGGCTACCCCATCGAGAACGGCGTCCACACGCTCGCGTCGAACGGCGCCGGCGTCTGGGTGCCGGTCGTGACCGACGAGCAGAGCCCGATCGGGGTGTCGCTGGCGCCCGGCATCACGGCCATGGTGGCCGGCGCGAGCGCCGACGCCCTCGCCATCGGGACGGGCCGTGACGGCGTGGTCTACGGGCCGCCCGAGGCGGTCGCCGCCGAGAACCCGACGACCTGGCGCGCGTCGCTCGACATCATGGACGTCGCGTTCCGCGCGGACACGGAGAAGGGCGGCGGGATGATGTGGCTCGCCACGCGCACGACGCACAACAACTCGGACCCCGTGAACCTCGCGGACGTCGGCCCGCACGGGGCCGCGCGCGTGGCGATCAACGACCGTGGCGACTTCGCCGGCGCCACGCACTACGTGCGCACCTCGAACCTCGACACCGACGTGAAGGGCCTCCCGTCGAGCGACGTGCGCGACGTGCTGCTCGCGGACGACGGCACCGCCTACCTCGCCTGCGCCCTCGAGCGCGAGAACCAGAACCCCTTCGATCGCGCCGAGGAGGACGTCTTCAAGATCGACGACCTCCCGCGCAAGGGCGGCGTCGCGCACATCCTGAGCGACGACACCGTGCAGATCGTGACGGACGCGACCGAGACGCCCGATCCGCGCGTGCTCGCCTTCGACGCCGACGGCGCGCTGATCGTGGGCGACGCCCAGGTCGGCGTCGTGCGCGTCACGGAGAGCGGGGTCGCGCCGGTGACGCTGCCGGGGACGGTGCCGGGTGGCGCCATCCCGCGCGCGCTCTGGTTCGGCGAGGGCGGCGACATGGCCGTCGGCTACGACAAGGGGCTCCTCGTGTCGCTCGGTGGCGCCGTGCGCTTCGTCGACACCGTGGGCTTCGTGTGGACCATCGTCGAGCGCGACGGCGCGCTCCTCGTCGGCACGGACGAGGGGCTCCTCGTGGTCGCGCGCGACGAGGCCGGGCTGACCCTGGACGTGGCGCCGCCGCCGACGCCGGGGGCCATCCCGTTCGAGACGATCCACGCGGACGGCAGCGGCGGCACCGGCGGCGAGTGCCTCGGCGCCGGCGAGGTCTGCCAGGGCAACCCCGAGGGGTGCTGCGCCGGGCTCTCGTGCGGCGGGAGCGGCTTCGTCCTCATGTGCCAGTGACGTGACCTGCGCCCGGGGCGACGTCGCGCGTGCGGCGGCGCCCCGGGGCTGGTAGGCTCTCGCGGTCTCTCTTCTGCGCCAGGAGCACGCCGTGACGCGCCTCTCCACGTTCCTCACGGTGGCCCTGGTCGTCACGGTCGCCGGCTGCGGCGACGACGCCGCGGCGCCCGCGCCCGACCCGACGGCGGGCGAGCTCGACCACGACGGCGACGGCGTCTTCGCGGACGTCGACTGCGACGACGACGACGCCACCGTGCTCGGACCGACCCTCTGGTACCCGGACGTCGACGGCGACGGGCGCGGCGACGCGGCCTTCCCCGTGCGCGCGTGCGCGGACGGGCTCGGCGTGGCGGCCGCCTACGTCGCGGACGACACGGATCCCGAGCCCCTCTGCGCGACCGACGACACCGACGCCTGCGGCGTCTGCGCCGGCGGCGACGCCGCCAAGGACTGCCTCGGCGTGTGCTTCGGGCCCGCGCGCCCCGACGCGTGCGGCGTCTGCGAGGGCCCCGGCCCGACCACGTGGTGGTACGCCGACGGCGACGGCGACGGCCTCGGCGACCCGCTCGAGCGCGCGCTCGCGTGCGCGGCGCCCGAGGGCTTCGTCGCGAACGCGGACGATCCCGAGCCCGGCTGCGCGACGAACGACACCGACGACTGCGGCGTCTGCGGCGGCGCGAACGGCGACGTCGACTGCGACGGGGTGTGCTTCGGCGGGGCGGCGGTGGACGGCTGCGGGCGGTGCGCGGGCGGCGGCACGGGCGTGGTCCCGGCGGTCGACGACACCGACGACGACGGCACACCCGACCTCTGCGACCCCGACTGCCTCCACGAGCGGCGCTTCATCGTGCAGTGGGACCACGTGGTCCACTTCGGCAACGGCGACGACGGGGAGTACACGTTCCAGCTCGTGCTGCACGAGAACGGCGACTTCATCGTGCAGTACGGGAACATCGAGCCCTACGGGCTCACGGCGACCGTCGGCATGCAGGACCTGGGCGGGACGCACGCGGTCGAGTTCGGCTACCAGACGCTCTTCCCGACGAGCCGGCCGACGGTCTTCGCGCGGCGCGGGGACGACGCGACGTTCGTGGCGGACTACTCGCACCCGCTCGTGTGGCTCGACATCGCCGCGGTCGGGGAGCCCGTGGAGGTCGAGGACGACCACTTCGCGGTGGTGCCGATCGGCTTCGAGTTCCCGTTCTACGAGGGGCGCTACGAGTCGCTCTCGGTCGGCGACAACGGGATCGTCGCGTTCGCGCCGCCCTACGGGGGCTACGAGAACGCGTCGCTGCCGGCGTCGGGGCTCGGGGCGTTCATCGCGCCGCTCTGGGACGACTTCGCGCCGCAGGACGGCGGCACGATCTGGGTGTACACGGCGCCGCCCACCTGCGAGGCCGACTGCAACGGGGTCGTCGGCGGGTTCGGCGTCCCCGGGGAGTGCGGGGTGTGCCTGACGGGGCTCGAGGAGGGGCCGCCCTACGACTGCGCGGGCGTGTGCGGCGGGGCGGCGGCGATCGACGGCTGCGGCGTGTGCGCCGGCGGGGACACGGGCGTCGAGGCGAAGCAGCGCGACTGCGCCGGGGTGTGCGGCGGGACGGCCGCGTACGACGCGTGTCACGTGTGCGTCGGCGGGACGACCGGGCTCGAGGCGTCCGATCCCGAGAGCTGCCCGCAGGGGATCGACCTCATCGTCGACGAGGAGCACGTCGCGGACACGGTGAGCCTCGACCACGTCACCGTGAGCGAGGGGGACTGCCTCATCCACGAGGGGTGCGTCGGCGGCGCGGGGGATCGGAAGGTCATCCGCTTCGCGACGACCATCGCGAACATCGGGTCGGAGGACCTCGTGCTCGGGCACCCGGGCGACGGCGGGCCGCACTGGCACTTCGACGAGTGCCACAGCCACTACCACTTCGAGGCGTACGCGGCGTATCGCATCATCGACGTCGCGGCGGAGCAGATGCTCGACATCGGCTCGAAGAACGGCTTCTGCGTGCTCGACACGGCGGTGTACGACCCGTTCATCGCGCCCGACGGCTGCAAGGGCTACTCGTGCGACGACCAGGGGATCACGGCCGGCTGCAGCGACACCTACAACGCCGACCTCCAGTGCCAGTGGATCGACGTGACGGGGCTCCCTGACGGGCTCTACGAGCTCGTCATCGAGACGAACCCGGAGCAGGAGATCCCCGAGGTCAACTACGTCAACAACGCGGCGCACGTGCGGGTGCAGCTCGAGGGCGAGACGGTCACCGTCATCCGGTGACCGGCGGCCCCGGGGCTGTGAACGTCGTTCACGCCCGTGAGAGCCCTCGCGCGCCGCGCTACCTCAGGGCGCCGAAGCGGCCGCTGTTGAAGTCGTCGGCGGCCTGCTGGATCTCCTCCCAGCTGTTCATGACGAACGGCCCGTAGCCGACGACCGGCTCGTCGATGGGCACCCCGGAGAGGACGAGGAGCTTCGCGTCGGCGTCGGCGCGCACGGCGACGCCCTCGCCGCCGCGGTCGAGCACGGCGAGCTGCGCGTTGCCGAGGGGCCCGCGGTCGCCGATGTGGACCGGCCCCGACAGCACGCACGCCATCGTGTTGTGGCCGTGCGGCGCGGGCAGCACGACCTCGGCGCCCGGCTTCAGGGTGACGTCCCAGACGTTGAGCTCGGTGACGGTGCGCGCGGCGCCCTGCACGTCGCCGAGCCGTCCCGCGATGACCCGCACCTGGCCTGCGTCGTCGGGCAGCGCCACGACGGGGATGTCGGTCGCGAGGATGGGCTGATAGGTCGGCGGCGACATCTTCGCGGCCGCGGGCAGGTTCACCCAGAGCTGCACGACCTCGAAGCGCCCGCCGCGCGCCGAGAACGCCTCGCTGTGGAACTCCTCGTGGAGGATCCCGCTCGCCGCGGTCATCCACTGCACGTCGCCGGGGCCGATGATCCCGCGGTGCCCGGCGGAGTCGGCGTGCGCGACGCCGCCGTCGTAGACGAGCGTGACCGTCTCGAAGCCGCGGTGCGGGTGCTGCCCGACGCCGCGCGGGCGGCGCCCCGGCGCCTGCGGCTCGAAGTGCCAGGGGCCGGTGTAGTCGAAGAGCAGGAAGGGGCTCACGAGGTCGACGAGCGGGCCCGTGTAGCCGAAGAGGGTGCGGGCGGGGAAGCCGTCGCCGACCCAGTGCTGGCCGGCGGTGGGCAGGACGTGGAGGACCTTCTTGGTCACGGTGGCTCCTGGGCGCCGAGCGCGGCGCGTTCCGGGGGGACGCATTCGTAAGCGGCTCACAACCGGAATGACGGCCGGCCGTGGGGTCAAGTGGTGGCGCCGGCCCCCACCGCGCCGCGCACGCCCTCGGCGCCCGCGCCACCACGCCGCACGATACAATGGCCGTTGCGTCTCTGCGCGCGCGGACCGCCCGGCCCGTGCTAATCTGCCGACGTGCCCACAGACAACGATCCGGAGCTGTTCGCCCGCTGGGCGGCCGGTGACCGCGCCGCGGGCGCCGCGCTCGTCGACCGCCACTACGGCGCCGTCGAGCGCTTCTTCGCGACCAAGGCCCCCGAGCGCGTCGAGGACCTCGTCCAGCAGACCTTCCTCGCCTGCGTGGAGGCCGCCGGCCGCTACCGCGGCGAGGCCGGCTTCCGCGCGTTCCTCTTCGGCGTCGCCCGGAACCTCCTCTTCGAGCACATCCGCCGCCGCGTCCGCGACGGCCGCGCCACGCCCGACCTCGGCTCGCGCTCGCTCGTCGACCTCTCGCCCGGCGTCTCGACGGTCGTCTCGCGCGACCTCGCGCACCGGCAGCTCGTCCTCACCCTCCAGGAGCTGCCGCTCGACCTCCAGACCGCGCTCGAGCTCTACTACTGGGAGGAGCTCTCGATCGACGAGCTCGCGGCCGTGCTCGACGTGCCGCCCGGCACCGTCAAGAGCCGCCTCTTCCGCGCTCGCGCCCTCCTGAAGGAGCGCCTCGAGGCCGCCGCCACGCCGGTCGGCGAGCGCCCGCGCTGGCTCCGGACCCCGTGACGACGCCCGCGCCGGAGGTCGCCGCGCGGCCCACCGGGCCCGACGACGCCGCGCTCGACGCGCTCCTCCGCGCCGCCCGCGCCCCGTCACCGGCCGGGTTGGCGCTATCGCTCGGCGCGCGGCTCGTCCAGGCGCGGCTCGGGCTCGCCGACCCCCCGACCGTCGACCGCTACGTCGTCGCGAGGAAGCTCGGCGAGGGCGGCGCCGGCGCCGTCTTCCTCGCGACCGATCCGCGCCTCGATCGCCCCGTCGCCATCAAGGTCCTCGCCCCGCGCGAGGGCGACGGCCGCGGCGCGCGCGGCCTCGGCGTGGAGGAGGCCCGCGCGCTCGCGCGCCTCGCGCACCCGAACGTGGTCGTCGTGCACGACGTCGGCGAGCAGGACGGCCAGGTCTGGCTCGCCATGGAGTACGTCGCCGGCGGCACCCTCCGCGAGTGGCGCGCCCGGAACCCGGACGCCGGCTGGTTCGAGGTGGCCCGTCACGCCCTCGGCGCCGCGCGCGGGCTCGCCGCGGCGCACGACAAGGGCCTCGTCCACCGCGACTTCAAGCCCGACAACGTCATGGTCGGCGACGACGGCCGCGCCCGCGTCGCGGACTTCGGGCTCGCCCTCAGCGACGGCCAGGCGCCGGCGAGCGGCCTCGTCGAGGGCACGCCGAGCTACCTGCCGCCGGAGGTGCTCGCGGGGGCGCCGCCGAGCGCGCTCGGCGACCAGTACAGCTTCTGCGCGTCGCTGCGCGAGCTCCTCGTGGCGGGGCAGGGGGCGCCGAGCGAGGCAGCGCCTGCGTCTCCGCCCGACCGCCCGCCCTGGCCCGAGGCGCTCTCGGCGCTCGTCGCGCGCGGGCTCGCGGCCGACCCGCCGGCGCGCTGGCCTACGATGAACGCGGTCGTGGAGCGCCTCGAGGCGCTGGTCCTCGCGCCCCCCGACCCGCGCCGCGACGCGCTCATCGCGCGGGTGCGGGGGATCTGGCTCGACGGCGTGCAGGCCACGGCCCTCCTCGGCGCGGATCCCGTCCCCCTCGACGTCGTCGCCGTGCCGGAGGCCGTCGAGCACGCCTCCCCGGCGGCCTCCACGCGTCGCGGACGCCGGACCACCGCGACGCTCGCGCACGAGCTCACCCGCGCCTACGGGGCCCTCCTGCTCCTCGGCGGCCCCGGCGCCGGCAAGACGACCGCCCTCCTCGGCCTCGCCCGGGAGCTCCTCGAGCGCGCCGAGCGCGATCCCACGGCGCCGGTCCCGGTCGTCCTGAACCTCGCGTCGGCGGCGGGCGCGCGCGGCACCCTGGCCGCCTGGGTCGCCGACGAGCTCGTCACGAAGTACGGCCTGCCGCGCCGCCGCGCCCTCCAGTGGCTCGACGACGACGCCCTGGTCCTGCTCCTCGACGGCCTCGACGAGGTCCCGGCCGCGCGCCGCCGCGCGGTCGCCCAGCGCGTGAACGCCTACCGCGCGGCGCACCCGACGGCCGTCGTGGTGGCCTGCCGTGACGCGACCTGGGCCGCGCTCGGCGTGCGCCTCGCCGCGGGGCTCGCGCTCCGCATCGAGGCTCCGAGCGAGGCCGCCCTCGACGCCCTCTGCGCCCCCCCGCCGGGCGCCGCGTGGCGCGCCCTCGCCGCCCCGGACGCCCCGCGGCCCACGCCGCTCGAGGTCTCCCTCTGGCTCCGCGCGACGACGACCTCCGACGCCGCGACGACGGAGGCGCCGGCGGCCTCACCGGGCTACGACGCCTTCATCGCGCAGGCGCTCGCGCGCCCGCCGCGCCTCGACGCCCCGCGACGCGCGCGCGTCCTCGCCGGGCTCGCGTGGCTCGCCGCGACGATGGCGCGCGTCGGCACCTCCGACCTCTGGCTCGAGCGGCTCCAGGCGGACTGGCTCCCGACGCCCGGCCAGCGCCGCGCCGCGAAGGCGCTCGGCGTCGCCCTGCTCGCCGCCATCGCGCTCGCCTGGAACGCCGTCGTGACCGAGCTCGCCGGGCGCCGCGCCATCGTCGGGCCGATCCTCGCTGGCGCCACGGTGGCCCTCGCCATCGCGCTCAACCGCGGCCTCGCGATCCGCCCGCGCGAGCGCCTCCGCTGGTCGCCGCGGGCGAGCCTCCGGCGCGCCCCGTTCCTGCTCGCGAGCGGGCTCGTCGCGGGCCTCGTCATCGGCGCCCTCTACATCGTGTGGGTGAACCTCGTGCTCTGCACGCTCGGCGCCCTCGCGCTCGCCGTGGCCGTCGGCCTCGAGCCGCGCGACGCGGCCACGCGGATCCGCCCCGCGCAGGGCCTCCGCCAGTCGCTCACCACGGCGCTCACGGTGGCCGCGGGCACGGGGCTCCTCGCCGGGCTCGCGGTCGGCTACCTCGGCGTCTCGCTCGTCATGCCGCACGTGGGCCCGGAGTCGACGCTCCTCCACCTCCCGGACCCGCGGCTGAGCCTCTTCCTGAGCGCCGGCGGCTTCGCGGCGCTCGTCGCGGGCCTCGTCTACGGCGGCACGGCGGTGACGCTCCACCTCGCGGTGCGGCTCG
The DNA here is from genome assembly GCA_020632715.1 of Deltaproteobacteria bacterium. Lineage (GTDB taxonomy): Bacteria > Myxococcota_A > UBA9042 > PHBI01 > PHBI01 > JACKFA01. The sequence goes on along the minus strand of JACKFA010000004.1, from coordinate 140,077 downwards.
TGATCGCCGCGCGCTCACCGCTCCCGCTGCGCCTCGGCGCGTGGCTCGACCGCGCCGCGGATCGCGGCCTCATGCGGCGCGTCGGCGGCGGCTGGATGTTCCTCCACCGGACGCTCCTCGACCACCTCGCGCGCCGCGCCGAAGCGCCGCCACAGGCGGCTCCGGGCCCGGACGCGTGAGTCGCGAGCGGCGGCGCCGCCCGCTCGCTCAGCCGCGGAGCTGACCGCCGCGGACGACGCGCAGGTGCGGCATCACCTCGTCGAGCGCCGCGAAGAACGCGTCGATGACGTCGGTGTCGAGGTCGCTGATGGTCGAGATCTGCACGATCTGCCCGGTCAGCGGGCCCTTGCCGCCGTAGATCACGAAGCCCCACTCGCGGAGCGCGCGGCGAAGCGGCTCGAACGCGACGCCCTCGGGGAGGCGCACGCTCGTGAGCACGCTCGAGAGCGGCTGGTCCTCGACGTAGAGCGAGAGCCCGCGCTCGCGCACGGCGGCCCGCACGTAGGCGGCGAGCCCGGCGAGCCGCTTCCGACGCGCCTCGACGCCCTCCTCGAGCGCGAGCTCGAGCGCGCGGTTGAGCGCCATCACGAGCGGCACCGCCGGGGTGTTCGGCGTCTGCTCGTGGTCCTCCGCGAAGCGGTGGTGGCGGTAGAGGCTCAGGTAGTGGTTCTTGACCGGCAGATCGCCGAGCGCCTCGAGCGCGTCGCGCCGGGCGATGACGAGCGCGAGCCCCGGGTAGGCCGCGATGGCCTTGCCGGACGAGGTCGTCATGAAGGTGATCGCGCCGCTCGAGAGGTCGACCGGGTCGGCGGAGTAGCTCGACACCATGTCGACGAAGAGGCGCACCCCGTGGAGCGCGCAGAGCTCGCCGATCGCCTCGACCGGGTTCAGGACGCCGGTGCTCGTCTCGTGGTGGACCACCGCGACGAGGCCGATGTCGCCGCGCTCGTGGAGCACCTCCGACAGGCGGTGCAGGTCGAGCGGCTCGCCCCAGGCGTGCTCGAGGTGGACCGTGTCGTTGTACACCGACGAGATCTGCGCGAGGCGCGTGCCGAACTCACCGTTGCTCAGCACCACGACCGTCTGGTCGGGGGCGACGGCCGACGCGAGCACCGCCTCGTTGCCCGCCGTGCCGGAGCCCGTCACCACGAGCGCCGAGTACACCGCCGCGTCGGCCCCGGCGACCGCCAGCGCGTTCCGGCGGGTCGCGGCGAGCAGCGCCTCGAACTCCTCCTCGCGGTGGCAGATCTCGTAGGCCGTCAGCGCGCGGGCGATCTCCGGATGAACGTTGACCGGCCCCGGGCAGAGCAGCTTGAACGATGTCCTGTAGTCACCCACGTGTTGGTGCTCCAGTCGAGCCACCGTCGGAGGGAGATCCCGCGGCTGCCCGGCACAAGGTGCCGCGTGTAGCGCAAGATCGGTCCGCGGGCAAGTTCATCGTGACGCCGTCCTCGTGAGCGCGCGACACCGTCCGGGCCCGCCGCTCCAGCGGGAGAGATGCAGCAGGACTCATGCCATACCCAGTATCTGTGTGTGTGGCGCTTACATCATTGGAATGACGCGGCTTTTACGCGCCGCGTCACGCTCCGTCACCGCCCCCGCGGCCGATGTGGAGCACGCGTACTCCACCGGCTGCGGTACGCCTACTCCGACCCGATCAGCAGGTGGCCGCCCCCCCGGAGAGCGCGCGGCGGGACCCGCGGGAGGGCTCCCAGGATCAGGCGGCGTCGCCCCCGCGCGCGCCGCGCAGCTCCGCGGCGAGCCGCCGCTCGAGCGCCTTCCCCCACTGCTGGAGGCCGAGCGTCAGCGCGTTCAGCGGCAGGATGATGATCCAGAACGTCGCGAACGCCGCCGCCGGCCACACCGGGGTCAGGATCGCCGCCGCGTAGAGGAGGAAGTTGTGCGTCCCGATGCCGTTCCAGCTCCAGAGGCGCATCGCCCGCCCGAAGAGCCGCCGGTAGAGCGACCGCTCCTCGGCGTTCGCCATCCCGGGCTCGTCGAGGCCCCGCCTGGCCCTGCTTCCGCGCCCGCTGCGCCTTGGTGTAGGCCTTGAAGAGCAGCATGAAGAACGCCATCCCGCGGTTCCCCTCGCGGATGAGCCGCTGCCGCTCGGCCTCGATCTCCTCCATCGACGGCATCGCCTCGCCCCCGGGTTCGGGTGCGTGTTCGCGAGGAAGAGGCACTTCGCGTAGTCGTAGGTCTCGGCGTGCCAGCGCACGGAGAGCCCCGCGGCCGTCGCGACCGGCCACGAGTAGTACGGGTTGAAGCCGTAGTGGTCGAGGAAGAGCGCCCACCCGATGAAGACCGACGCGATCGGCACGATGTCGATGAAGCCGTCGAGCGCCCGCCCGGCGAGCGACGACGTGCCACGGAGGCGCGCGAGCTGCCCGTCGGCGCAGTCGAAGACCACCGACATGAAGAGCGCCACGCCGCCGAGCGCGACCGGCCACAGGCGCCCGGGGTCGCCGAAGCCGATGAGCATCCCGGCGATGATCCCGAACACCCCGGACAGCACCGTCACCTGGTTCGAGGTGATGGGGGTGTCCTTGATCACGCGCACCAGCGCCCGCGCGGCGGGGCGGTGCAGGTGGACGTCGACCAGCTCCTCGACCTCGATCGGTTTGTAGGTCGCGTGGGCGGCGGGCTTCTCGTCGGCCATCGCGGCGCTCCTCCCGGCGGTCATGTGGCGGGCAGCGCCGCGGCCATCGCGCGCCCCTCGGCGAGCTCGCTCTCGGTGTCGATCTCGATCCACGGGAGCCCCCCGGTCGTCGCGTAGCCGAGCTCGAGCCCGCGCCCGACGACCGTGTGGTAGGCGTCCTCGTAGTAGCGGTCGGTGTGCCCGTCGACGTGGATCATGCGGTGGAGCGCGTCGAAGACGACGTCCATGTCGGCCGCGTCGATGCGCTCGACGCCGATCGAGACGCCGCTCGCGTCGTTCGGGAGCCACTTCCCGAGCTCGAGCACGAGGCCCGTCGCCGGGTCGACCTGCGCCTTCAGGTCCTCGTCGACGAGCACCTTGCGGTCGTCGAGGAGGATGGTCGAGCGGCGCGTGCCCTGCGCGAGGCGCGGCAGGATCCCCGGGTGCAGCACGAGGTCGCCGTCGAACTTCACGATGGAGGCGCCGCCGATGGCCTCGCGCGCCACGTAGAGCGACTGCCCGTTGTTCATCGTGTCGTAGTCGGGGTTGTAGACGGTGCGCACCGGGAGGGCGAGGTCGTGCTCGGCCACGAAGCGCTCGACCGCGTCCGCGCAGTGCCCCGTCACGAGCAGGAGCTCGCTCATCCCGACCGCGCGGCACTGGATGGCGAGGCGCTCGAGCACGGTCTCGCCCCGCGGCCCGACGGCGACCAGCACCTTCGGGCGGTCGTCGGTGTAGGGGCGCAGCCGGCTCCCGACGCCAGCGGCGAGGATGACTCCGAGGGTTTCAGCGGCCATCGAACCTCCACGAGCCGTGCGCGAGCCAGGGCTTGGCACGCGACGCGCAGGGGTTAGCAAGGCGCGCGCCAGAGGGCAACAGGCGTCTTTTGCCGCGGCGCGTTGCTTGTTATACGGGCGCCGCTCGGCGCCGCGCCGGGCCGACGACACGGAGCGGAGGCGGATTTGAACGGGATCATCGTGGTGCCGCGCGAGAGCGCCGCGGAGCCGGGCCTCTGGACGCGCACGACGGGCGGCGTCGGCTACCTGAAGCGTCAGGCGCGCCTCCTCCGCGCCGTCGGCGTGACGCGCCTCCTCGTCGTCGGCGACGACCGCGTGCGCGACGCCCTCGAGAGCGTGGCCGTGGGGCGCCTCGCGGTCATCGACGACGTCCGCGTCGTCGCGATCCCGACCGACGCCGGCACCGAGGCCGCGCGCGCCGCCGTCCTCACCGCGATGACCGGCGCCGACGGGCCGACGGTCGTGCTCGACGCGCGCTACGTCCTCGAGCGCGGCGCCATGAAGAAGGTCGCCGCGCGCGACCCGGGCGCCGGCGTCGAGGTCGCGACCGCCGGCGGCGAGGCCATCGGGCTCGCGGTGGTCGGCCGCGACGGGCTCGCGGCCGCCGTGGACCGCGCGCTCGCCGGGGAGATCGAGGTCCCCGCGGGCGCCACCCGCTTCGAGCTCGGCGCGAGCGACCTCGTCGGGCGCGTCACCGACGCCGCGAGCCACGCGAAGACCGAGCACGCCCTCTGGGAGCGCTGTCGCAAGGTCGTCGACGGCTTCGTCTCGCGGAACCTGAACCGCCACATCTCGCTCTTCATCAGCCGCCGCATCGCGACGTCGCCCATCACGCCGAACCACGTGTCGTCGTTCACGCTGGTGCTCGGGCTCGTGGGCGCCTTCTGCGCCTGGCACGGCACCTACTGGTGGGTGCTCGCGGGCGCCTTTCTGCTCAAGGCCAACAGCGTCCTCGACGGCGTCGACGGCGAGCTCGCGCGCATGCGGATCCAGTCGAGCGTGCTCGGCGAGTGGCTCGACACGATCAGCGATGATCTGTCGAACCAGAGCTTCTTCCTCGCGGTCGGCTTCGGCGCGGCGCACGTGACCGGTGACGCCCTCTGGCTCTGGCTCGGCGTCGCCTCGGTCGTGCCGCTCTTCCTGACGAGCGCGCAGTACTACTTCTGGCTCGTGAAGCTCGGGCGCGGCGACGTCCTCGTCTTCGACTGGTTCAAGACCGAGGCGCGCACGGCCGAGGAGCTCGCGCGGCGCTCGGGCAAGGAGCGCTTCATGGACCTCGTGACGCAGCTCTTCCGGCGCGACGCCTTCGTCATGATGCTGCTCGTGATGGCGGTCTTCGGGGTCGTCCAGTACGCGCTCTTCGTGGTGGCGCCCGCCGCGTGGGCCACGTTCCTCGCGGTGCTCCTCCGCACGCTCCGCGGCGACATGGTGAAGAGCCAGGCCGGCGCCGGCCCTGGTCCGAAGGTGGCGTGATGGGCGAGCGCGGCGAGCGGCCGCTCCGGATCGGCTACTTCTGGACGTCGGGGATGCCGCGCCAGGAGACCGACACGCAGCAGGTCGCGAACACCATCGACGCGCTCGGGCTCGCGGGGGCCGAGGTCGACCTCGTGCTGCCGGGGCGCTGGCGCTCGCTCTTCTCGGGCGGCGCCGAGGCGATGCGGCAGGCGATCGCCGCGTTCTACGGCGTCACGGGCGCCTTCCGGGTGCGGCCCTTCTGGGGCGTCCCGGCGAGTCGGCTCGAGGTGGAGCGGCCCGTCCACGGGCTCCTCCAGACGGCGCTCTGGAGCAAGCGCTACGACGTCGTGCACACGCGCTCGCGCGCCACGCTCTGGACGGCCGCGCGCCTCGGCCGGCCCGTGGTCTTCGAGACCTACCGGCGCCTGGCGACGTCGGCGCCGCGCTTCGCGCGGGTGCTCGCGGCGGCGAGCCACCGCCCGGGGTTCCTGGGCGTCGTGACGCACTCGCAGGAGTCGGCGGACTCGCTCGCGTCGGCGGGCGTCCGGGCGGACCGGATCCGCGTCCTCCACAACGGCTGGGACCCGCGCTCGATGGAGCCGCGGCTCGACAAGGCGGCGGCGCGCGCGCAGCTCGGGCTCGACCCGGCGCGCCCGCTCGTCGTCTACACGGGCAACGTGCAGCGCAACAAGGGCCTCGACAGCGTGCTCGCGATGGCGGAGCGCACGCCGGACGTGGGCTACGTCATCGTCGGCGGGCAGCCGGCGCACCTCGAGGAGCTGCGGGCCGAGATCGCGCGGCGCGGGCTCGCGAACGTGGAGACGCCGGGCTGGTTCCCGGCGCCGGAGCTGCCGCCGTTCATGTTCGCGGCGGACGTGCTCATCATCCCGCCGACGGCGGGGCCGCTCGAGCAGCACGGGCGCACGGTGCTGCCGATGAAGGTGTTCAGCTACCTCGCGGCGGGGCGGCCGGTGCTCGCGCCGGACCTGCCGGACAACCGCGAGGTCCTGACGGACGGGGAGAACGCGCGCCTCGTGCCGGCGGACGACACGGCGGCGGCGGTGGCGGCGCTGCGCGGGATGCTCGACGACCCGGCGCAGGCGCAGCGCCTCGGCGAGGGGGCGCGCGCGTCGGCGGCGGGGCTCACGTGGCAGGCGCGCGGCGAGCGGCTCCTCGCGCAGTACCGGGAGTGGCTCGCGGCGGGCTGAGCGGGACTTGCCGCGGCGACATGGCGGCGCTATCGTGATGAAAAGTGGCCTGCTTCATTACGGGGGCGCCGATGGCGATCAACATCCGGAACGCCGAGGTCGAGCGGCTTATCGACGAGCTCAAGTCGATGACGGGCAAGGGGACCACCGAGATCGTGCTCGAGCTCGTGCGCGACGAGAACGCGCGCCAGCGGAAGCTGCTCGACATCGAGGAGCGGCGGCGGCGGATCCAGGAGATCTCGCGTCGTTTCTGCGCACGCCTCGGTCCGAACCCGCCAACCCCAGACGAGATCATCGGCTACGACGAGAACGGCCTGCCGACGTGATCGTCGACTCCTCCGCGCTCATCGCTATCCTGCGTCGCGAGCCCGAAGCGGATGCGCTCGAGGACGCCCTCATGTCCGCGGAGAGGCTTCGCATCTCCGCGGGAACGCTGCTCGAGGCGCGCATCGTTGCCGAGGGTTACGGCGGCGGCGAGGACCTCGCCGAGCTCCTCGCGCTCGTGGCGATCGAGGTCGTCCCGGTCGACGAGCGGCTCGTCGACGTCGCCATCGAGGGGTTTCGGCGCTACGGGAAGGGCCGTCACCCGGCGCGCTTGAACTACGGCGACTGCTTCGCGTGGGCGCTCGCGACCATGCTTCGCGAGCCCCTGCTCTTCAAGGGCGACGACTTCGCGCAGACCGACGTGGAGTCCGCGCTCGAGTCGCGGCGCCGAGTCTGACCAGGGCGGTCAGCGTCGCAGCGGATCGCGTACGCGCAGGCCGGGCGGGGCGCGGAACGCGTGGTCGTGGGTCCACATCTCCGTCGCGCCCGCCTCGAAGGCGCAGAGGCCGATCTGGAGGTCGAAGATCCGCGCGCCTGCGACCCCGAGCGCCGCCGCCATCGCCAGGAGGCGCGGACCGGCGGCCGCGTCGAGCGGCCAGATCTGCATCCCCGCGGCGCGCAGGGCCTCCACGAAGGCGACCACGAGCGCCCCGGGCGACGGGCCGCCCGGGCTCGACGGGTGGGTCGTCACCATCCAGAGCTCGGCGAGGCTCGGCACCGCCACGCCCCAACCGCGCGGGTCGTTCGCCGCCTCCTCGAGCGCGCGCCGCGCCGCGTCGTGCTGCGGCGCCCCCGCGCGATGCGCGTAGATGAGGAGGTTCGAGTCGACCGCGATCACCGCGCCGACCGCTCCCGCTCGCCGCGCATCCACTCGCCGAGCGCCTCGCGGTCCGCGACGTCGACGCCCTCCGGCACGCCGCCGGCCGCGGTGACCCACGCGATGCGGCGCGGCGTCTCCGGCACCCCGACCGTGGCGGCGCCGAGATAGCTCCGCAGCGCGTCCTCGATGACCGCGCGCAGGGGCCGTCGGTCCTCGGCGGCGCGACGCTTGGCGGCCGTGAACAGCGAGTCGGCGATCTCGACGGTCGTCTTCATCACGCTCGACGCTACGACCCATATTTATGGGAGTCAACGCCGCGCCCACGCGACCCCAGCTTTCCGCCGGGGCGGCGGCGACGTATCATGCGCGTCATGATCCCCACGCCCCGCCTCATCGCCGCCTCCCTGGCCGCCGCCGCGCTCTTCGCGGCCGTCGTCGCCGCGCCCGCGCCCGCCGCCGCCGCCGCTCCCGCGCGCGCCGGCTACAAGATCGCGGTCATGGACTTCCTCCCCGGCACCGCCGACGACGAGCTCGCGCCGCTCGGGAAGGGGCTCCAGTCCATGCTCACGACCGATCTCGCCGCGGTCGACGGCTTCGAGCTCGTCGAGCGCTCGCGCCTCGAGGACGTCGTCGGGGAGCTGAAGCTCGGCAAGAGCGGCCTCGTCGACGCGAAGACCGCCGCGAAGCTCGGGAAGCTCGTCGCCGCCTCGCACCTCGTCGTCGGCACCTTCACCGTCGTCGGGAAGACCATGCGCCTCGACGCGCGCCTCGTCGCCGTGAAGAACGGCAAGGTCGAGCTCGCCGCGCAGTCCGAGGGCGACAAGGACGCCTTCTTCGAGCTCGAGAAGGCCCTCGTGAACAAGCTCGTCGGCGCGCTCGGCGTCGACCTCGCCCCGAAGGAGCGCGCGAAGCTCGGCAAGATCCACACCGCCGACTTCGAGGCCTTCCGCGCCTTCTCCACCGGCATCGACCTCTTCGACCAGAAGCAGTACGACGCCGCCGTCGAGGCCCTCCGGAAGGCCACCGTCCGCGACGCCGACTTCCAGCTCGCCGCCCTCACCCTCGGCGAGTACGAGCGCGTCATCGGCGAGCTCCGCACCAAGGCCGAGACGCTCACGCAGGCCCGGGACGAGGCCGAGCGCATGAAGCGCCTCGCCGCCCGCTCCGACGAGGCCAAGGTCGTCGCGCGCCTCTTCGAGATCGCCGGCGACCCCTCGAAGGCCCACCAGAAGGAGCGCCTCGCCGCCCTCTACGCCCTCGGCGTCGCCTACGGCAACATCGGCTCGAACCTCGGCAAGCTCTCGAAGGTGCGCGCCGCCGACGACCGGTTCGCCATGCAGCGCACCGCCGACGCCATGGCGAAGCGCTACTTCGCCGAGGCTCGCGACCTCTACCCGAAGGTCCCCGTCTGCCTCGAGGAGCAGTTCTTCGTCCGCCTCCCCGAGGAGCCCGGCGGCGTCGACAAGTGGCTCGCGCGCGAGGTCGACGCCCTCTGGGGCAAGCCCAAGGACCTCCCCGAGAACCGCGAGCGCGCCCTGTCCAACAACGTCCGCGCGAACGACGTCCGCACCATGGCGCGCCTCCTCGGGCTCGACGCGCGCGAGGCGACCGCGCTCCACCAGGAGCTCTTCGACCGCTCGAAGAAGTTCACCGGCGACTTCATACTCACCGAGCAGCTCGACGCCCTCGCCGACGAATGGCGCGCCGTCCTCGACCTCGACCGCTCGACCGCCATCCTGCGCGCGCAGGCCGCCGCCACCGACAAGCCGCACCTCCTCGAGAAGTACGCCGACGACATCGAGCTGAACCGCGACATCGCGCAGGCGCTCGGCGAGGTCGGCAAGCTCAAGCCGTGGCTCGAGGAGTACCTGTCGATGATCGGCCCGTCCGACAACCTCTGGCGCAAGGAGAAGGGCGGTGCTTGGCGCGGAGACGCCCTGACGGCCGACGTCCTCGCCCGCCTCGCCCGCGATCGGAAGCTCCCCATCTACTCCTTCAGCGGCGGGATGGCCCGCCCGGCGCCGCCGCAGCTCGTGAACGCCCACCCCGTCTGGGTCGTGCAGACCGGCGGCTCGATGTGGGCGGGGCTCCGCGCGCCGACCGGGCGCACCGACTCGCTCCGCAGCTACCAGTCCGAGGGGGGCGAGGGGCGGCTCGGGATCGTCGTCGTCGACGGCGTGCCGCGCGACGCGCTGACCGCGGCGTTCACCATCGTCCGGAAGCCCGCCGCCGACTGGTGGCCGCCGGGCGCCAAGCGCGACACCAAGAAGGCGTCGGAGGTGGACATCGCCGACGGCAAGCCGACGGTCGCCTTCGCGTTCGGGATGGTCGACATCGACGTCGCGAAGGAGGAGGTCGAGGGCTCGAAGGAGCGCGTCGTGACGCGGCCGATGCGCTTCGCCGCGGTGACGATCGCGGCCGACGGCAAGGTGCGGCTCGTGCGGGCGACCGAGTCGGGGCGCGCGCACTTCGGGAAGAAGGCGGGCTTCTCGACCGAGGTCGTCGGCGAGAAGAAGGTGTCCGCGGCGAAGGGTGACAAGGTGCCCGTCACGGTCAGCGTCGGCGCGGACGCGACGCTCGTGCGCGTCGGCGGGGAGCAGCTCTCCTTCCCCGCCATCGGCGAGCGCATGGGCTTCTACGGCTTCTGGCTCGACGGCGCCGGTTACGTCGCCCTCGACGGGCTCGCGGTCACCGGGCGGTAGCGTCGCGTGGTTACAGCCGCGCCGCGCGAGGCGGCGTTCGTGAGCCGCTCCGCGAGCCGCTCTGCGCGCCGCCCTCACCGCGGTCGCGCCCCGGAGGCGCATTGAGGGTTCAGCCGCGTGCGAGAACGCCCGTCCTGTAACCCAGGGTCGCCTCGGCCCAGGATCAGGAGAGGCACATGTCGCTGCGTCGCAAGATGACGTATGGGATCGCGCTCGCCGGCGTGATCGTCGCGGTCGCGTTCGTCGCCGGGCTCGAGATCGCCGCCCACCAGCGGGACGCGATCGGCTCGCTCAAGAAGGCCACGACCGAGCTCGGCTCCGACGTGCTCGAGCTCATCGACGGCACGGCCGCGATGAAGCTCGACGTCGTGCAGGTGCAGCAGTTCCTGACGGACATCTCCGCTACCCGTGGCCAGGACGGCCTCGACGACGGCGCGGAGAAGGCCGCGGGTTTCGCCGCGAAGTTCGCCGAGGACGCGCGCCGCGCCCGCGCCGCCGCCGCGAAGCTCGCCTATCAGGACATCGTGACGGCGGTCGACGACGCCGTCGTCGCCTTCGGGCCCTACTACGAGACCGGCCAGAAGATGGCCGCGCGCTACGTCGCCGACGGCCCCTCGGGCGGCAACACGCTCATGGGCAGCTTCGACGCGACCTCGGAGGCGATCGCCGACCGCCTCGACGTCGTCCTCGATGCGACCTCGAGGCACGCGAAGGAGCTCGCGGCCCGCGCGAAGGCGCATGGCGACGACGCGGAGAGCGGCGCGGCCCACGCCCTCACGAACCTCCAGCTCCTCGGCGGCGTCGTGCTGCTGCTGCTCGCGCTCGGCGGCTACTTCCTGCTGCGCGGCGTCACGCGCCCGCTCGACCAGCTCGCGGCGGACATGGCGGCGGTCGGCGGCGGCGACCTCGACCGCGTCATCGCGGGCGCGGGGCGGAAGGACGAGCTCGGCCGCATGGCGGGCGCGCTCGAGGGCTTCCGGGCGTCGCAGCGGGCGATGCGCGCGCTCGAGGCCGAGACGGCGGCGCGCGAGGACGCGGCGGCGAAGGCGCGGAAGGCGGAGCTCGCGGCGATGGCGGACAACCTCGAGCGGAGCATCGCGAGCGCGCTCGGGGCGATCAAGTCGTCGGCGGCGGAGATGCGTGCCGAGGCGAAGGCGCTCGCGGGCAACGCGGCGGCGGCGTCGGAGCGGGCGGACGGCGTCAGCAGCGCGTCGGCGCGGGCGGCGGACAACGTCGGCGGGGTGGCGGCGGCGTCGCAGCAGATGGCGGCGGCGATCTCGGAGATCACCGAGCAGGTGAACCGGGCGCGCCAGATCTCGGGCACCGCGGTCGGCGAGGTGCAGGACACCGACCACGCGATGGTGACGCTCGCCGAGTCGGTGCGGCGCATCGGCGACATCGTGAACGTCATCGCGGGCATCGCGAAGCAGACGAACATCCTCGCGCTCAACGCCTCGGTGGAGGCGGCGCGCGCCGGGCACGCCGGGCAGGGCTTCGGCATCGTGGCGAAGGAGGTCGGGAGCCTCGCCGCCGAGGTCGGGACGTCCGCGAACGAGATCAAGCGGCAGGTCGAGGGGATCCAGGGCGCCGTCGCCGACGTGACCGGCTCGGTCGGCCGCGTGGCGGGCACGATCCGCCGCATCGACGACATCTCGACGGCCATCGCGGCCGGCGTCGAGCAGCAGCGCTCGGCGACGATGACCATCGCGCAGAACGTGCAGAACGCGGCCGCCGGGACGCAGGAGGTCTCGAGCCACATCGGCGTGGTCGGTAACGCCGCCAACGAGACGGGGCACGCCGCGGAGCGCCTGCTCGAGGTCGCGACCATGGTGGCGGACGAGTCGGGCCGCCTCGACCGCGAGGTGCGGGCCTTCGTCGCGCGGGTGCGCGCGGCCTGATCACGGTGCGCGAGTGGTTGACGGGGGCGTGGCCCGTGGCACGCTCGAGGGATGAGTGACCCCGGCAGCGTCGCGGCCGCGAGCGTGGTCACCACGAGAGGTCGCGCAGCGCACCGCTGGGACCGACCGTGGACGCGTCGTCAGATCGTGTTCGGTGTCGCGCCGGTCGCCGCGTGGGCGGTCGCGGTCCAGACGGGCGTCCTCCGGCACGCGGGGACCATCGCGGTCGTAGGCTCCTGGCTCGGGCTCTACCTGTGGTTCGCGCTCTTCCCGATCGTCGCGCGCCGGAGGCTCGGCGCGGTGGCCGCGGTCCGGGGCTCGTGGGCGATCGACCTCGCGTGCGCGTTCCTGGCCACCGTCGCGATGGGTTTGGTCGTGTTGCTCACGGGTGGCGGCGACGGGGCCCACGACGGCGCGAGCTACGGCGGCTACGGCGGCGGTCCAGCGTGGACGCTGGCCCTGTTCGGTGTCGGCGCGGTGCTCGTGGGTCCGTGGTGCGAGGAGGTCTTCTTCCGGGGCTTTCTCCTCCACGCCTTGCGCCGACACGGGCACGCCTCCGTGGCATGGCTCGCGCAGGCGTTCCTGTTCGCGGCCGTGCACCCTTACAGCGCGCCGACGCTGGTCGGAGTCGGCGCGGTCGGTCTCGTCCTCGCCGCAGTCGCGCGGATACGGCCGACGTTGCGGGCCGCGTGGCTCGCCCACGGCGCGTTCAACGCCCTGGCGTTCGCCTTCGTCGTGGCGGCGGCGCTGCGCCTCGCGGCCAGCGGATTTCTGGGCGTCGCCCTCGAGCTCGAGCACCGCGCAGACGCTCAGGTCGCCCGGGTGGTGCGTGTCGTCGACGGCGGACCCGCTGAGGGCGCCGGGATCGCGGTCGGCGACGTGATCGTGAGCATCGACGGGGAGCCTCCCGGGCGCGACGGGTTCACGACCTTTCTCGCGACCCATGGTCCCGGGACGCCGGTCGCCGTGCAGCTCGTGCGCGACGGCGAGACCCTCGTGAGAGCGGTCACGCTCGCGGAGCGCCCCTGAGCGTGAGCCGTAATCAGCCCGCGAGCGCCTCGCCGCACCGCGGGCAGCGATACGTCGCCGGCCCGAACGCGAGCATCGCGGCCACCTCGCCACCGCAGGCGCAGCGCAGCGTCTTCACGAGCGGGTCCGCGCGGAGGCCCGCCTGCCCGGCGTCCGGCGTCGTCGCGAGCACCACCGGCCCGCGGCGGCGTCGTGCGCACCACGGGCCGCGCGCGCGGGCGCGGCGTCGCCGGCCCCATCGCGACCGCCGCCGGGCTCGGGCGAGGCGCCGCCGCCGCCGTGGGGATCGGGCCCGCGAGCGCCGCCGCCCGCCGCCGCGCGCGCAGGCCGAGCTCGCCCGCGTCCTCGTCCCAGAGGCGGAGCCGGTGCGCGGCGACGCCCGTGAGCGCCCCCACGGCGAAGCCGGCCAGGTGCGCGCCGTAGGCGACGCCGTCGTCGAAGGCGAAGGCGCCGACGACGTCGATGAGCACCCACACGGCGACGAACCAGGCGCTCGGCAGGTCGACCTTGCGGACGTGCCAGAAGGCGCCGACGACCGCGGTCACGCGGATCCGCGGGCTCGTGACGACCGCGAGCCCGACGAGCGCGTTGATCGTGCCGCTCGCGCCGATGGCGAGCGGCGTGCCGAAGAGCTTCGCGACGAGCCCCGTCGCGGCGCCGAGCGCGAGGTACAGCGGGATGTACGCGGCGCTGCCGACGCGCGCGCAGATCGCGTTGCCGAAGACCCAGAGCCCGACGAGGTTCGCGAGCAGGTGCCAGACGTTCGCGTGCAGGAAGTTGTGCGAGACGAGGTCGAGCCCCGACGTCCCGCCGAGCCCGTACGTCGCGACGCGCCGCGCGAAGTCGAGGTCGCCGCCGGTCCACGCGAAGGCCGTGAGGGCCACGGTGACCGCCATCAGCGCGTAGTTGGCCCACGGCCGGCGCGCCGAGACCTCCGCCGTCCGGAGCGGGATGAAGTAGAACACGCGCGACTCCTCGGAGAAGGGAGAGGACGCCGACGGGACGCGGCAGAGCGCCCCTCCTGAAATCGTATCGGTGACGGGCTGCTATTGTCTGCCAACCCGAGACGGGGCACAAACGCCGCATGCGACACATCCCGCTCCTGCTCTCCCTGGTCTCCCTGGCGGCGCCGCTGACCGCCTGTGGCTCGAAGGACACCCCCGCGCCCGAGGGCGGGACCGCCCCGCCCCCCGCGGAGACGGCCCCCACCGGCACGACGACCGACCCGGCGCCGCCGCCGGTCGTCGGCGCGGTCGACGCCGGCGCCGTGAAGGCCCCGCCCGAGGAGACCGCGGCGCCCCCCGAGGAGACCGCCGCGCCCCCCGAGGAGACGGCCGCGCCCCCCGACGAGCCCGCCGCCGCCGACCCGACCGCCGCGCCGGGCGAGCCGTTCGTGGCCCCGCCGGGCACGCCCGAGGTGCGCGGGGTCGAGCCCGAGGTCGTGGCGCGCGTCATGACGGGGGCGCTCGGCTGCGTCGGCATCGCGAAGAACGGGCGCTCCGTGCTCTCGATCGGCGAGGACGAGGCCGGGAAGGTGCTCCTCATCCAGGCGACCAGCGGCGACCCGCAGTCGTGGCCGCTCGGCGACGACCTCGCGGCGCTCGTGACCGGCGACGACGTCGCGAAGGCGCTCCGCGTGAAGGCGTTCGCCCCGTGCCGCACGATCGAGGCCGGCGGCGGCCCGGTCGTCGTGCCGAAGGCGGTGCCGGTGACGGTCCGCGAGAACGAGGACGGCTGGGTCGAGGCCGGCATCGAGGGGAACCGCGCGGTCCCCGTGCGGCGCGCGCCCTACGACGCCGCGCGCGAGACGAAGCTCGTGGCGGTGTACTGGAGCGAGTCCGTGGGCGCCCTCTGGGTGCGCCTCCGCGACGCCGAGGACGAGGAGAACAGCTACCTCGAGGACGTGCAGCCGCAGGCGCTCGGCGAGCCCGCGTGCGTGCCGCGGCCGGTGGGCGGGAAGGCGCCCGAGGCCGAGGCGCCGCCGGCGTTCGACCCGAAGCCGGCGCAGCTCAACTGCGTCGCGATGACGCCCGACGGCCAGAAGGCGGCGTTCAAGACGTTCTTCGTGTCGAAGAGCCCGGACGTGAAGTCGCGCCCCAACGCGATCGAGTGGTTCGGCCCCGGCGACCGCCCCGACATCGATCTCACCTGCATGCTCCGCGGCTGCAAGGACGACGACCTCGCGCGCGTCACGGCCGACGCCGAGCGCCTCGGCCTCGTCGGGTGCGCGGCGATGCGCGGCAAGGTGGTCGTCGACGGGCAGGTCGTGCCGTTCATGACGGGCGGCGACGTCGTCGCGCGCGAGAAGAGCGTGGCGCTCAAGACCGGCGGCGGCTGGCGCCCGGTGCACAAGCTCTCGATCGGCGGCGAGGCGGGCGACCACGAGGAGGTCTGGCGCACGTTCCAGCTGCCGTCGGGCGGGCCCATCTACCTCTACGTCGGGAACTCGACCGAGCAGGTCGAGCAGGAGGACCGGATCTACGTCCTCGACGACGCGGCGATGAACCTCTGCCCGGCGCCGCCGGCGGGCGTCCTGCCGGCGTTCGAGGTGAAGGTGAGCGCCGCGCAGAAGGACGTCGGCGGCTACCGCTTCGCCGCGGCGAACCTGACCGACGGCGACCTCACGAACGGGTGGCAGGCGCCGACCTGGAAGGAGGGGCAGCCGGGGCCGTGGGTCGAGGTGGTGCTCGGCGGCGAGCACACCGTGACGGCCGTCGAGATCGGCAACGGCTGGCAGCGGCGGGACGGCAACGGCGACCTCTTCGGGATGAACGCGCGCGCCGCCGAGGTGACGCTCACGTTCGGCGACGGCGCGACCGAGACGGTGACGCTCCCCGACGAGCGCGGGATGCACCGCGTGGAGCTCGCCGCGCCCAAGCAGACGGACCGCGTGAGGATCACGGTCACGAAGCTCTATGAGGGGAGCGCGTGGCCGCGCGACCTCTCGCTCGCCGAGGTGCAGATCATCGGCCGGTGATCGCGCGCCCACCCCGCCGCGCCGGCCTCTCGAGCGGCCCGGCGCGGTGGGTGTGCGCTATGGCCCACCCGCCCTCGCGCGCGCGCTTCGGTCACGGGATCCCCTGGCACGTGTAGATCGTGACGGTCTCGGTGGAGGTCGAGTCGCTGCCGCAGCTCTTCCCGCCGGTGAGGCTCAGGCTCGCCGTGCCGGCGCCGCTCGCGCTGTAGCCCTGGCCGCCGGTCGCGCCCTGGCCGGTCCAGCCGACCGGCTTCCACTCGACGTTGCCCGACGCGGTGTGGATCTCCTGCCCGAGGACCGCCCCGTCGCACACCTCGGTCGTGGTCTGCGAGCCGGAGCAGGCGCCGCGGATGATCTTCCGCGAGCCCGTGCCGCTGTTCACCCAGCGGAAGCCGCTGTAGCAGGCCCCACCCGAGCAGGTGCGGCCCGGCAGGCACTGGGCGCTGCTCGTGCACGTCGCGACGCAGGTGCCGGCGCAGATGGCCGACGCGCAGTCGCTCGCCGACGCGCAGGTCTCGCCGACCGCGCACGCCTGGCAGCTCCCGCCGCAGTCGATGTCGGTCTCGTCGCCGTTCATGGCGCCGTCGGCGCAGCTCGGGTCCTGGCAGGCCCCCTCGCGGCAGACCCGCGAGGCGCACTCCGCGTCGACGACGCAGTCCTCGTAGGCGTAGAGGCACTCCCAGACCGCGCCCACGTCGCGCATCTCGGCGTGCGCGCCCGTGCACGCGCCGCCCTGGCCGTCCCAGGTGAGCTCGGTGGCGTCGTCGCTCGTCGTCGCGAGGCTCCCGACGCCGCCGCTCCCGGCCGCGCCCACGTCCACGAAGCGCACGGCCGGGTCGCCGCCCGCGACGCTCACGACCGCGCCGACGACGTCCGCGTCGCACGCCAGCGTCTGGCTCGCGACCCCGTCGCAGGTCGCGACCGTCACCGAGGTCGGCCCGGCGGGGCCCGCGTCGACCCACTGGTAGCGCGCCTCGCACGCGCCGTCGACGCAGGAGAAGCCGCCCGCGCAGTCGCTCGCGACGCAGCAGTCGAGCCCCTCGACGGCGGCGCAGACCTCGGGGTCGCCGACGGTCGCGGTCGCGACGGTCGGCGTGTAGGCGCGCAGGTTGTCCGCCTCGACGACGCTCCCCACAGCGCCCTGGAGGTCGAGCCGGAGCGCGCCCTTCGACGCGGTGAGGGGCGCGGGCGTCGTGGTCGCGGCCACCCCGAAGAGGGAGGTGTAGCGCGCGGCGTAGGTGTCGGCGTCCGCGGGCTGCACGAGCGCGAGGGTGCCGAGGCGCACGGGATCGGGGGCCGCCCCGGCCGCGACGCCGCAGGCGCCGCCGTCCTCGCTGAAGCCGACGGCCACGGCGTCGGCGCCCGAGAAGCGCGCGGCGACGGAGCCCGTGAGGCCCGTCCACACGAGGCGCGCGTCGAAGCAGGTCGCGGCGGTGGCGCCGACGCGGTGGACGTCCACGGCGGCGACGAGGTGCTCGGCGTCGTTGGTGTCGTTGCGTTGGACCGTGCCGCAGCCCTGGGTCCGGACGACGCCGTCGGCCACGGCGAAGCCGGCGCAGCCTCCGTCGTCGACGCTCCACTCCGAGGAGAGCGCGGCGCCCTCGAAGTCCTCGAAGATCGGGAACACCGCGCGCCCGTCGGACACGGGCGCCGCGTGGGGGTTGTCGTAGTAGATGGCGAGCTCGTGGCTCGCGACGTCGGCGGGGGCGCTGACCCAGACGCGATCGGCGGCCTCGACCCAGACGGGGAGCAGCGCGTGGGCGGTGTCGTCGTAGATCCGCACGTCCGCGAGGTCGCGCTGGCAGAGGGGGCTCATGAGCGCCGCGACCCCCGCGGCGTCGACGGCGCCGTCGAGGAGCGTCACGTCGTCCATGACCCCCTTGAAGAAGACGGCGCCGTCGCGGTGGACGCCGAGCCGGAGGTCCGTCGCGCGGGCGAGGGTGCCCGTCTGGCCGTAGTCGTACGTGACCGCGAGCGCGCCGTTCACGTAGAGCTTCTCGACGCGCCCGTCGAAGGTGAGGGCGAGGAAGGTCCAGGTGTCGAGGGAGATCGCCTCGGAGCAGAGGTTGGGCTCGCCGAGGCCGACCGGGTGGACCTGCGCCATCGCGCGCAGCGCCGACCCGGTCGTGTTGCCCTCGTGGCAGACGCTCGCGTCGTCGACGACGCCGAGATCGTAGATCTCACCGTCCTTCCAGGCGGTCACGACCGGGTTGTAGCCCGTGGTCGGCAGCCGGTCGACCTTGACCCAGAGCGAGAGCGTGAAGGCCGTCGCGCTCGGCGTGACGTCCGGGAGGTCGACGAACGAGGCGCCGTCGAAGTGGAGGCCCTGCCCGGTGTGGCCGGCGCCGAGGGTCGCGCCGTGGTCGAGGAGGGCGCGCCCGCCGTGGCCGTCGAGGGAGGTCACGTGGCCGGCGGTGTCCGAGTCGAAGTGGTAGGCGTAGAGGACGGGCGGGAGATCGACCCCGTAGCAGACGCGATCGACGTCGACCGGGAGCTGGAGGACGTCGGCCTCGGCGGGCTGCGCGGTGACGTCGAGCGCGAGCGGCGCGCGGCGCCCCCACGCGCGGTCCCACCACTGGCTCTCGCAGAGCGGGCCGAAGAAGCCCGGCTCGCAGCTCGGGCAGGCGCTGACGGCGCCCGTGGTGGCGTCGCAGAGCACCGTCTCGCAGTGGTCGTGGGCGCAGGCGGTCTCGCAGGCGACGCCCCAGAAGCCGTCGGCGCAGCCGTCGCAGGTGAGCGGTGAGCCGTCGCCCTGGTCGCAGGTGAGGGTGGTCGCGCAGTGGCCGGCGAGGCAGGTGCCGCCGCAGTCGGCGCCGAAGAAGCCCGCGGCGCAGCCCTCTTCGCAGACGCGCTCGGCGCCGTCGCTCTGGCGGCAGGTGACGACGCCGACGCAGGCGCCTTGATCGCAGGTGCTGGTGCAGTCGGCGCCGAAGAAGCCGGCGGCGCAGCCGTCGGGGCAGGCGCGCGCTCCGCCGTCGCTCTGGCGGCAGGAGACGACCCCGGCGCAGTCGCCCTGGTCGCAGGCGCTCGTGCAGTCGGCCCCGAAGAAGCCGGCGGCGCAGCCCTCGGCGCAGACGCGCTCGGCGCCGTCGCTCTGGCGGCAGGTGACGACGCCGAGGCAGTCGCCCTGGTCGCAGGCGTTGGTGCAGTCGGCGCCGTAGTGGCCGTCGGCGCAGCCGTCCGCGCAGGCGCGGGCGCCACCGTCGCTCTGGCGGCAGGTGACGACGCCGAGGCAGTCGCCCTGGTCGCAGGCGTTGGTACAGTCGGCGCCATAGAAGCCGGCGGCGCAGCCGTCCGCGCAGGCGCGCTCGGCGCCGTCGCTCTGGCGGCAGGTGACGACGCCGGCGCAGTCGCCCTGATCGCAGGCGTTGGTACAGTCGGGGCCGTAGAAGCCGTCGGCGCAGCCCTCGGCGCAGGCGCGCGCGCCGCCGTCCGCCTGGCGGCAGGTGACGGTGCCGAGGCAGTCGCCCTGGTCGCAGGCGCTCGCGCAGTCGACGCCCCAGAAGCCGCCGTCGCAGGCGCCGCAGACGCGCTCGGCGCCGTCGCTCTGGCGGCAGGTGACGACGCCGAAGCAGTCGCCCTGCTCGCAGTCGCCCGCGCAGTCGGCGCCGGTGTGGCCGTCGGCGCAGCCCTCGGCGCAGGCGCGCTCGGCGCCGTCGCTCTGGCGGCAGGTGACGGTGCCGAGGCAGTCGCCCTGGTCGCAGGCGCTCGCGCAGTCGGCGCCCCAGAAGCCGTCGGCGCAGCCGTCCGCGCAGGCGCGCTCGGCGCCGTCGCTCTGGCGGCAGGTGACGACGCCGGTGCAGTCGCCCTGGTCGCAGGCGCTCGCGCAGTCGGCGCCCCAGGAGCCGTTGGCGCAGCCGGCGCAGGCGCGGTCGCCGCCGTCGCTCTGGCGGCAGGTGACGACGCCGGCGCAGGCGCCCTGATCGCAGCTCTCCTCGCACGTCGCGCCCCAGTAGCCGACGAGACACCCGGCGCAGGTCTCGAGCGCGCCGCTCTCCTGGTCGCACGTGACGGCGCCCGTGCAGTCGCCCGCGTCGCACGCCCGCTCGCACGCGGGCCCCCAGTGGCCAGCGGCGCACCCGGCGCACGCGCTCACGGCGCCGTCGCCCTGCGCGCACGTCACGTCGCCGACGCAGTCGCCCTGCTCGCAGGTCTCGCCGCACGCCGCCCCCCACGCGCCGACGGCGCAGCCGTCGCAGGAGATCGCGGCCCCGTCGGCCTTGTCGCAGGTCACCGTCCCCGCGCACGCGCCCTGCTCGCACGTCTCGCCGCAGGTCGCCCCCCACGACCCGGGCTCGCACCCGCCGCAGGCGGTCGCGGCCCCCGTGGTCTGGTCGCACGTCACGTCGCCCACGCAGAGCCCCTGCTCGCACGTCTTCTCGCACGCCGCGCCCCAGGCGCCCACCGCGCAGCCCGTGCAGCTCATCGCCTCGCCCGTGGTCTGGTCGCACGTCACGGTCCCGACGCAGTCGCCCTGGTCGCAGGTCTCGCCGCAGCCCGCGCCCCAGGCCCCGGCGGTGCAGCCGGCGCAGGCGGTGACGTCGCCGGTCGCCTGGTCGCAGGTGACGTCGCCGTCGCAGGCGCCGGGGTCGCACCCCGCCTCGCAGTCGTCGCCCCAGAAGCCGGCCGCGCAGGCCGCGCAGAGGCGCGTGCCGCCGGCGACCGGGTCGCAGTTGACGGCGCCGACGCAGCGCCCCTGCGCGCAGGTCTCGCCGCAGCCGTCGCCCCACGTGCCGGCCGCGCACGTCGCGCAGGCGCGCCCGTCGCCGCTGGTGCCGGCGCCGCAGGTGCAGGTGAAGCCGCCGTCGGTGTTGGCGCAGACGGCGGCGTCGGCGCAGTCGTCGAGGCCGCGGGCGCACTCGTCGACGTCCGCGCAGGTGCCGCCGCTGACCTCGTAGCCCGAGGCGCAGACGCACACGAAGCCCTCGCAGGCGCCGCTCCGGCAGTCGTCGTCGCTCGCGCAGACGGCGCCCACGCCGCACGCGCCGCAGGTGCCGCCGCCGCAGTCGACGCCGGTCTCGGCGCCGTTCCGCTCGCCGTCGCTGCAGCTCGCCTTGCCGGTCGCCGCGTCGTCGCCGCTGCAGGCGGCGAGCGCGAGGGAGAGCAGGAGCAGCGCGATCCGCGCGCCCGCGCGACACGAGAGGGCGGGCGCGAGGGCGGGCGCGCGACGCGCGTCGAGCGTTCTCTTCACCGGGGGGCCTCGGATGTGGCGGGTGCGTGGCGCCGCGGACTGCGGGGACGCAGGCGACGCCGGCACCGTAGCACGCGCCTCCCCGGAGGGACAGCGCGCCCGCTCCCACGGCCGCCGCGCGGGCCATCGGGCGCGATAGACCGATCGTTCTCGTCAGATCGCCGTCAGCGCCGACAGGCCGCTGGTCAGAAGATGTCGATGCACTCGTAGCCGACGATCGGGAACTCGAGGCACACCTCGCCGCTCGAGCTCACGCTGCCGCCGGCGCTGATGCACTCGCCGAGCCCGCACGCCTCACCCGAGAAGCGCGCGCTGAACGAGCTGTCGCTCACCGAGATCGAGAAGGTGCCGCCGACCGACGCGAGCGTGAAGTCGGCGCAGATCTCGAAGAGCCCGAAGTCCGTGCAGCCGTGGCTGCCGATCTCAGCGACACCGCGGACGCGGCGGATACCGCGGACACGGCGGATACCGCGGACACGGCCGACACCGCGGACGCGGCCGACACCGCGGACACGGCAGACACCGCGGACACGGCAGACACCGAGGACACGGCGGACACCGAGGACACCGCTGACGCCGAGGACACCGCCGACACCGAGGACACCGCCGTCGACACCGAGGACACCGCCGACGACGCAGACGCAGCCGACATCGTCGCCGACGCGGACGGCGACGATACGGCCGACGACGCGGCCGACGACACCACCGATACCGCCGACACGAGCCCGCAGGGCCTCGTCGTGACGGTCGCGAAGCTCGACGTCTGCGGCGCCGAGGACGCCGCCGCGGTAGCGCTCCCCTGGTCCGACACCGACGACGCCACGGGGTACGCGAACGACTACACCTACGCCGCGGGCGCCGCCTGCCACGGCCTCGGCACGGGCACCTGGGGCGCCAACTCGCCGGACGTCGTCTACGCGGTCACGGCGAGCGAGGACACAGCGCTCAGCGTCGTCCTCGACCCGGTCGCCTTCGACGCGGGCCTCATGGTCGGCACCGTCTGTGGCGCGGCCGGCCCCGACTACGATGGCTGCGTCGCCGTCAGCGACCGCCTCGACGTCCCGCGCGCGGGCGTCCGCGAGGCGCTGAACGTCCCGATGGAGGCCGGTGTCACCTACTACGTGACCGTGATGGGCTGGGTGAACAGCACCGCGAGCGCGCCGGCGCGCGGCGTCTACACGCTCACGCTCGACGTCGGCGAGGACTGCGCGAACGACGTCGACGACGACGGCGACGGCGCCACCGACTGCGCGGACGCGAAGTGCTCGCCCGCGGCCGCGACGACCGTGCCCGTCTCGCCCTTCTGCGACGAGGGCGACGCCACGGTCTACCCCGACGGCTGCACCCCCGGCGACGGCGTGGACGACGACGGCGACGGCGCGACCGACTGCGCCGATCCCGACTGCGCCGACTCCCCCGCCTGCGACGAGGGCGACGCCACGCTCTACCCCGGCGGCTGCGCCCCCGGCGACGGCGTGGACGACGACGGCGACGGCGCGACCGACTGCGCCGACCCCGACTGCGCCGAGGTCGCCGCGTGCGACGAGGGGGACACCGCGCTCTACCCGGGCGGCTGCGCGCCGACGGACCTCGTCGACGACGACGGGGACGGGCTCGTCTCCTGCGCGGACCCCGACTGCGCCGGCGCCGCCGCCTGCGACGAGGGCGACGGCGCCCTCTACCCGGGCGGCTGCGGCAACGACCAGGACGACGACGCCGACGGCCAGAGCGACTGCGACGACGCCGACTGCGCGCTCGCGCCCGCGTGCCTCGGGCCGGGCGACTCCTGCCTCGACGCGCTGCCGCTCACGCTCGGGGCCGCGGTCACCGGCGACACGCGCCTATACCACCCGGTCTACGCGTTCGCGGCGGGCGACTGCCGCGGCGACGACCGCGCGAGCGGCGGCGCGACCCCGGACGTGGCGTATCGCTTCCGGCCCGCGAGCGCCGGGAAGTACACGTTCACGCTGACGCAGGGGAGCGGCGGCGCCGCGGGCTTCGACGCCGTGCTCCTCGTGACCACGGACTGCGCGGACCTCGGCGCGGCCTGCGTCGGCGCGAGCGACGTGCTGCCGGCGGCCGGCGCCGAGAAGCTCACGATGCCGCTCGAGGCGAACACCGACTACTTCGTGATCGTGGACGGCTGGTCGCCGACGGACGCCGGGAACGCCGGCACGTACACGCTGAGCGTCGCCGCGGCGGACGGCGCCGTGACGGAGCTTCTGTGCGCGAACGACGCCGACGACGAGGCGACCCCGGACGGGAAGGTCGACTGCGCCGACCGGGACTGCCTCTTCGACGCGGCGTGCTACGAGGCGTGCGCCGGCGGCGTCGACGAGGACGGCGACGGCGCCACGGACTGCGCGGACAGCGAGTGCGCGGCGCACCCGAGCTGCAACGAGGCGGCGAACGGCGGGGACGCCTGCCACGACGACGTCGACAACGACGGGAACGGGCTCATGGACTGCTACGATCCCGCGTGCGGCCCCGACGTGGGGTGCATCGTGGGCCTCCGGGGCGACCGCGTCCCGGACCCGAACTACGTGAGCTCGGCGGCCATGCCGGTGGTCATCACGAGCGACTCGCGCGCCTACGCGGACGACTACCGCGTCACGAGCTCGGCGGCCGGCTGCGTCGCGCAGAGCCCGCTCGCGGTCGCGCCACCAGGGGGGCCGGCGGACGTCGCGTTCGAGGTCACGGCGCTCGAGGCGGGCGACTACGCGGTCGTCGTGGACGCCGACTTCGACGTGGTGGTGAACGTGCTCGACGGGGCGGGCGCCGAGCCGCCGGCGAACGTCACGACCTGCGCGACCGGCGCGCGCGGGCCGCACGCCATCGCGCGCTGGACCATCGGCGACTTCTTCGGCGCGCCCACGCTCGGCGGGACGAAGGCGTGGGTCCTCATCGACGGCTATCGCGTCGGCGAGGGGCGCTTCACGGCGCGCTTCGTGCGGGTCCGCCCCGAGGCGGGGCGCTGCGGCGACGGGGTCGACGACGACCTCGACGGGGCGACCGACTGCGCGGACAGCGAGTGCGCGGGGGACGCCGCGTGCGACGAGGCGACGTACGCGGGCGGCTGCAGCGACGAGGTCGACAACGACGGGGACGGCGCCACGGACTGCGACGACCCGCAGTGCTACGCGGCGGAGCCGGCGGCCTGCGGGGCGCCGGACGGCGACCTGTGCGGGGTCGCGAAGGTGGTCGACACGGCGACGATCGCGTCGGCGCCGTGGTCCTGGACGGTCGACACGTGCGGCTATACGGACGGCTTCTTCGTCGGCACCGAGGTGAGCGGCTGCCAGTCGAACTTCGGCGCGAGCGACGCGCCGGACGTGGTGCTCGAGTTCACGGCGCCCGCGGCCGGGAGCTGGGTCGCGACGCTCGACGACGGCTTCGACGGGATCCTGAACGTGGTCGACGGCGCGGGCGGCTGCCCGGCGAGCCCGTACGCGGTGTGCCTCGACGGGGACGACCTGGGCGACCCGCCGACGGTGCGGTGGCGGTCGGCGGCGGCGGGGGAGCGGGTCTACCTCGTGGCGGACGGCTGGGACGACGGCTGCGGGGCGGCGACGATCACGGTGGCGGCGACGCCGTCGGAGATCTGCACCGGCGGCGACGACGAGGACGACGACGGCAAGGTCGACTGCGAGGACACGGACTGCGCGCTCGACGCGGCGTGCAACGAGGCCGCGGCCGGCGGCTGCGCGGGCGGCGCGGACGAGGACGACGACGGCCTCGTCGACTGCGCGGACCCGGACTGCGCGGCGGACGCGGCGTGCCCGGGCGGGCTCCTCGGGGACAGCTGTGGGGCGCCGATCGCGGTGGACGCGCTGCCGTTCACGTGGAGCGGGGACACGCGGATCTTCGCGAACCGGTTCACGGCGACGGTGGCGAGCGCGGGCTGCGCGCCGAACGCGAGCGCGTCGACGGGCAAGGACGTGGTGTTCCGCGTGACGGCGCCGGCCGCCGGGGCCTACGCGGTGGTGCTCGACGACGCGTTCGACGGCCTCGTGAACGTCGTGGACGGGGCGTCGGGGTGCCCGGCGAGCCCGCTCACGGCGTGCGTGTCGGGGCAGGACGCGGCGGAGTCGCCGACGGCGCGCTTCGAGGCGACGGCCGCGGATCAGGTGTTCTACGTGATCATCGACGGCTGGGGCAGCGGCGCGGGGCTCGCGACCGTGTCGATCGCGGCGGTGCCGAGCGGCGAGGCCGGCCTGTGCACGGACGGCGAGGACAACGACCTCGACGGGCTCCCGGACTGCGCGGACCCGGACTGCGCCGGCGAGAGCGCCTGCGACGAGTCGAACGCGGCGCTCTACGGCGACGACGCGTGCCTCAACGGCGACGACGACGACGGCGACGGCTACTTCGACTGCGAGGACCCCGACTGCCTCGCGACGCAGGGGGACTGCAGCGAGGCGCTCGGGAGCGGCCGCTGCGGCGACGGGCTGGACAACGACGGGGACGGCGTCAGCGACTGCGCGGACCCGGACTGCAAGGCCGCGGACCCCGCGGGCTGCGCGGTCCCCGCGGGCGACCTGTGCGCGAACGCCGTGGTGATCGGCGCGCTCCCGTACTCGGACCCCGCGGCGCCGGGCACGGACGCGGACCCGTCGACCTGCGACTATGGCGTGGATCACCGCTTCGTCAGCGACGACCCGGGCGGCTGCCAGTCGACGGAGCTCGCCGGGAGCGCCGAGAAGGTGTGGGTCTATACGGCGGCCGACGACGTGGTCGTGGACGTGCTGCTCGTGCCGACGGGCGGCGGGGATCCGGTGCTGAACGTGAGCCGCGAGTGCGTGGTCGGGACCGCGCCCGCGCGCTGCGTCGCGAGCTCGGACTTCGGCTACGACGGCGACACCGAGGCGATCGTCGGGCTCCCGCTCCGCGCGGGCGAGACGGTCTACATCTACGGCGCCATGTGGTACGCGGACGGCTGTGGGCCGTTCGAGATGTCGGTCACGGAGTCGGCGCCGTAGCCTCGGCGCCCGGGGAGGCGCCCATGGACGACGGGACCGAGCTCTGCACGGCGTGCGGCTTCTGCTGCGACGGGACGCTCGTCGACGTCGTGCGCCTCGACGAGGCCGAGGTCGCGACGATGACGCGGCTCGGGCTCCCGGTCGCGCGCGCGGGGGCGCTCAGGCTCCTCGAGCAGCCGTGCGCGGCGCTCGCGGGCACGCGCTGCCGCGTCTACGGCGACCGGCCGGCGCGGTGCGCGGCGTTCCGGTGCCGGCTCCTCGCGGAGCTCGAGGCGGGCGCGGTCACGCGGGAGGAGGCGCTGGCGGTGGTCGCCCACGCGCGCTCGCTCGAGGGCGAGGCGCGCGCGGACGTGCTGGAGGCGCGCTTCCGGCGGGCGTGACCCGCTCCGCTCAGAGCGCCGGGTAGTCGGTGTAGCCCTTGGCGTCGGCGGAGAAGAAGGTCATCGGGTCGGGGGCCGCGAGCTCGGCGCCGCGCTGGAGGCGGGCGACGAGGTCGGGGTTCGAGACGAAGGGGCGCCCGAAGGAGATGAAGTCGGCGCGGCCGGCGGTCAGCGCGGCCTCGGCGCGGGCGCGGTCGAAGCCGGCGTTCAGGATGACGGGGCCGCCGAAGAGCTCGCGGATCGCGGCCTCGGTGGCGGGGTAGGCGGCGTCGCCGTGCTGGATGACGTGCAGGTAGAGCAGGCCGCGGAGGGCCTTCGCGACGTGGCGGTAGGTCGCGTCGACGGCGTCGTGGGCGCCCATGTCGTTGTAGGTGTTGTACGGCGAGACGCGGAGGCCGACGCGGTCGGCGCCGATGGCCTCGGCGCAGGCGGTGGCGGTCTCGACGACGAAGCGGGCGCGCTTCTCGAGGGTGCCGCCCCAGGCGTCGTCGCGGTGGTTCGTGGTCGGGTTCAGGAACTGCTCGAGCAGGTAGCCGTTGGCGCCGTGGAGCTCGACGCCGTCGAAGCCGGCGTCGATGGCGTTCCGGGAGGCGAGGACGAAGCTGTCGCGGGCCTCGCGGACCTCGGCCTCGGTCATGGCCTCGGGGGCGGGGATGGGGACGCGGTCCATGGCCTGGTCGGTCCACATGAGGGTCGTCTCGGGGCGGACGGCGCTCGGGGCGAGGAGGCGGGCGCCTGCCGGGAGGTTGTCGGGGTGGCCGATTCGCCCGGCGTGCATGAGCTGCGCGACGATGTGGCCGCCGCGGGCGTGGACGGCGTCGGTGACCGCGCGCCAGCCGGCGACCTGCGCGGCCGAGAAGAGGCCGGGGATGCGGCTGTAGCCGAGGCCCTCGGGGGCGGGGGAGGTGCCCTCGGTGACGATGAGGCCGGCGCCGGCGCGCTGGGCGTAGTACTCGGCCATGAGCGCGTTGGGGACGCCGCCGAGGGCGCGCGACCGGGTCATGGGGGCCATGACGACGCGGTTGTCGAGGGTCATGCGGCCGAGGGTGGCGGGGGCGAACAGGTCCATGGCGCGACTCCTGGTTTATTTGTACGCGATGTGCGTACATATAGCGCCGGGACGCCGGCTGGACAATAGGACGCTGATGGAATCACTGTCCGTCGATGCGGACAATCCAGGCGGCGGACCCGAACGGTGTGGTGGCGTTCCTCGAGGTGGTGGCGCAGGGCGGCTTCCGGCAGGCGGCGCGGGCGCTCGGGATCCCGCGTTCGACCCTGAGTCAGAGGGTCGCGGCGCTCGAAGCGCACCTCGGGGCGCGGCTCCTGAACCGGACGACGCGGCGGGTGGCGCTGACGGACGTGGGGGCGGCGTTCCACCGCGAGGCGGCGCCGGCGATGGCGGCGCTGCGGGCGGCGGAGTCGCTGGTCGGGGAGCTGCAGGCGCGCCCGAGCGGGCGCCTCCGGATGACGGCGCCGTTCGAGTGGGGGCAGGGGGTGTTGGGCGCGGTGCTGGCGGCGTACGCGGGGCGCTACCCGGAGGTGCGGGTGGAGGTGGAGCTGACCGACCGGCAGGTGAACCTCGTGGACGAGGGCTTCGACCTGGCGGTGCGGGTGGGGCGGCTCCCGGACGCGGCGTATCTGGTGGCGCGGCGGCTCGGCGAGCCAAGGCGGCGCGGCGTGTACGGGAGCGCCGGCTACCTCGCGCGCGCGGGGACGCCGCAGGAGCCGGGGGAGCTCGCGGGGCACAGGTGCCTGGTGATGTCGGGGTCGCGGACGCCGACGACGTGGCCGTTCCGCGTGGGTGGGCGCGAGCGGGTGGTGCAGGTGGCGCCGTGGATGGCGGTGAACAGCTTCGCGGTGTTGGAGGCGTTGGCGGCGGCGGGGGTGGGGCTCGCGATGCTGCCGGAGAAGCGCGGGGCGGAGGCGGTGGCGCGCGGGGCGCTCGTGGAGGTGCTGTCGGAGCACGCGGCGGAGGCGGTGCCGGTGTGGGCGGTGTACCCGGGGTCGAGGAACGCGGCGCCGGCGGTGCGGGCGATGATCGACGTCCTGGCGGCCCACGTGGGAGCGGCGGGGTAGGGGGCGCGCGGGGGCGGAGCGGGCGAAGAGCGAGGCGAGAGCGAGGTGATCGCGGCCGGGGTCGGTGAACCCCGCGGTTTGTGGCCCCTGGACCCCGGAGATCGGCGCCAACATCGCGCCGAGCGCGCGGTCGCAGGGGCTCGCGTCGGCCATCCAGGCCGATCGCGGGCAGGAGGCCGCCCCCGGGGACGGTTGGCCCAAGCCTTGCGCCAGGGCCGCGTCACCACCCGGAGGTGACCCTTGGCAGGCCCGTCGTTCGTCCCGAAGCTCACGCCCGACCTGGCCGGCCCGCGCCCCGCGGTCGACGGCGACGCGCCCGCGCCGACCGGCAAGGACGCCGCGCGTCGAGCGGCACGGCTCGCGCCGACGTTCGACGCGGGGCAGGCGGTGCTCGCTGCCCCCGCGCAGGAAGCGCCGCCGAGCTCCGAGCATCAGCGGCACGAGCGGCGGATGGCGCTCATCGAAGCGCGCAAGACGCTTCACCTCACCCTCCACGCCACCATCCAGGAGAAGTTCAATCGGGACGCGAGTGCCCTCAAGGCGTTCGAGGCCCGAATGACCTTCGCGAAGGATGAGAACGTCGTCAGCATGGTCATCGGCACGGCGTTCGAGAGCCTGACGATGGTGCTCCCGCCGCCTCTGAACACCGTCGCGAAGGGCGTCACGCTGGTCGCCGGCGCCTACCGGAAGGCGGACGAGGCTTCGAAGGGGAAGCAGCTCGCGCGCTGGATCGAAGCGCACCGTCTCGCTGTCGACCGCGAGCGGGAGAAGGCCTACGACCACGTCGCCCACTCCGAGATCGCGCTCGTCGACGAGCAGATCGAGACCCTCGTGGCCGATGACACGGCCGCCGGCGAGCGCCAACGCGACTGCTGGGAGGAGGTGATGGTGACGGCCGAGTTCCCGGTCGAGCACACCTCGGCCGAGCTCGAGCGGGCGCTCTTGCGCGAGTGGCTCTCCGACCACGGCGCGCGCTTCGTGGCGCAGGCCTATCGCACCGACCGCAACTACCCGGGCGACGAAGAGATCGGGCGCGACGGCGCGAACGTGCGCTTCGGCGGCCAGCAGATCACCCCCGTCAACGTGCCGCAGCACCTCCTCGATAGCCTGCCGCCTGGCGCAGACCCCCTGAAGGAGCTCCCCGTTCCGCTGGACGTGGAGCACTACGAGCGCGCCGGGGTGGGGAACGCCGCCTGGCGCCACACTGGCACGACGACCCCCGACCGCCCCGGCGCTCGCCGCTGAGCCCAAGACCGAACCGCGACCACGACCCCAAGGAGCATCCCATGCACAACATCGTCCCCGGCTTCGCCTTCGACTCGACCCCCACCCCCGAGACGGCCCCGGGCAAGGACCCTGACATCGCGCGTCTCCGGCGCTCGCTGCGCTGGACGCAGGGCGTGCTCGCGCTGACCTTCATCGTCGCGGTCTACGCCTGGAGCGCGTGGTCTCGGAGCACGACCGACCTCCATGAGCTGAAGCTCGTCGACGATCTGGGCCGCGAACGCCTCGTCCTCAACGAGTCGGGCCTCACCGCGACCGACAGCGAGGGCGACGTGGTCGTTAGGCTCTCCTCCACCCGGGGCGGCTCCCTCGAGCTCAAGTCGCGGCGACCGGGCGACGGCGCCTGGCCGGGGATCTGGCTCAACGCCAACCTCGGCGAGCTGGTCGTCGGGCGCCTGGCCGGCGACGGCGTCCGCGTCTCCTACGGCGACGGGCGGCCGAACGTGTTGCTCTATGGCCGCGGCCTCGAGAACCGCGAGGCTCGGCTCCAGCTCTATCCCGGCGTCGAGCCCTACGTCTGGAACGGGCGCGCAGGCCGGTGCGAGGCTGATAACGCGCCATGACGCGCCGCGTCACGCCTCGTCGTCGGCCGCGTCCTCGGCGGGGGCCTCGTGAACCTCGTTCGCGCCGCGGATGAGGGCCGAGAGCTCCTCGATCGTCATCGACCGCGCCGAGTCCGTGCCGGCGAGCAGCGCCTCGGCGAGCTCCCGCTTGTCGGCGTGGAGCTTCATGATGCCCTCCTCGACCGTGCCGCGCGCCACGAGCCGGATGACCGTCACCGGCTTGTCCTGCCCGATGCGGTGCGCGCGGTCGGTCGCCTGGTCCTCGGCGGCCGGGTTCCACCACGGGTCGAGGTGGATGACGTAGTCGGCGCCCGTGAGGTTGAGGCCGGTGCCGCCGGCCTTGAGCGACAGGAGGAACACGTCGCCGTCGCCGTCCTGGAAGGCGTCGACCTCGACGCGGCGCTGGTGCGCGGGGGTCTGCCCGTCGAGGTAGCGGCAGCGCACGCCGTCCTCCTCGAGCGCCGCCCGCACGAGCCCGAGGAGCGTCGTGAACTGCGAGAAGATGAGCGCGCGGTGGCCCTCGTCGCGGAGCTCGTCGACGAGCTGGCGCAAGACCTCGAGCTTGCTCGACTTCACGGGCGACGCGGGGTCGACGAGGCGCGGGTGGCACGCGAGCTGCCGGAGCCGCGTCAGCGCCTGGAGCACGATGAAGCGCTGCTGCGGCGTGACGGCGCTCTCGGTCTCGCGGTTCCCGAGGAGCGTCGCGGCGGCGGCGTCGCGCATCTCCTCGTAGAGCCCGCGCTCGCTCGCGGAGAGGTCGACCTCCATGCGGATGTCGGTGCGCGGCGGGAGCTCCTTCGCGACGTCGCGCTTGAGGCGCCGCAGCACGAACGGCCGCACCATGGCGGCGAGGCTCTCGCGGGCGCCTGGGCGCTCGAAGCGCTCGATCGGCACGGCGAACGCCTCCCGGAACGACCGCGCCGAGCCGAGGAGGCCGGGGGCGATGGCGTGGAAGAGGCTCCAGATCTCCCCGGTCCGGTTCTCGATGGGCGTGCCCGTCAGCGCCAGGGTGAACTCCCCCTTGAGGGCGTACACGGCGCGCGCGCGCTGCGTCGACGGGTTCTTGATCGCCTGCGACTCGTCGAGGATCACGGTGGCGAACGCCTTCTCCGTGAGCTCGTTCGCGTAGCGCGCGACGAGGTCGTAGCTCGTGACGATCACGTCGCCCGGGCCGAGCTCCCCCTCGAGGACGTCGAGCGTCGGGGCGCCGCGGAAGAGCTGCACGCGCAGCGTCGGCGCGAAGCGCTCGGCCTCGCGCTCCCAGTTGAACCCGAGCGACGTCGGCGCGACGACCAGCTGCGGGCCGCCCGCCGCGCGCCGCAGCATCAGCGCGAGCGCCTGGATGGTCTTCCCGAGGCCCATGTCGTCGGCGAGGCAGGCGCCGCTCGCCCAGTGCGCGAGGCGCGCGAGCCACTCGAAGCCCTCGCGCTGGTAGTCGCGGAGGGAGCCCGTGAAGGCGTCGGGGATGGGCACGTCGAGGTCGGCCGCCTCGCGCATGCGCTCCATGCGCTCGAGCCACGCCCCCGTGCCGACCACGTGCGCGCCGATCTCCTCGAGCCCCGCGACGAGCGGTGCCGCGAGGATCGAGAGGCGGTCGTCGCCCTTCTTGTCGGTGGCGGCGGTCTGCGCGAGGGCGTCGAGGCGGCGCTGGAGCTGCGCGTCGATGGCCGCCCACTCGCCCTCGCCGACGCGCACGTAGCGGCGCCGCTCGCGGAGCGCGCGCAGCACCTCGCGGAGCGGGATCACCGAGTCGCCGACCTTGACGCCGCCGTCGAGGCCGAACCAGTCGCGGCCCTTGGCCCCCTCGGCGCGCACCGTCAGGTCCGAGCCCGTGATGGTGCGGCCGACGTTGTAGCGCTGCTCGGAGCCCCACTCGACGCGCACCTCGGCCTCGCGGGCGCGGGCGAGCAGATCGAGCACGTCGTCGATCTCGGTGAAGCCCCACTCCCAGCGGAGCCCGCTGTCGTGCGGCTCCACGCCGAGGAGCGCCGCGAGCTGCCCGGCGGCGACGAGCTCGGCGCCCATATCGCGCTGGCAGTGGACGACCTGCCCGTCCCGCCGCGCGATGAGGCGCTCGGGGCCGCTGCCCGGGGGCTCGCTCGCGCGCTCGCTGAGCGGGCGAACGGCGAGGCGCGCGATGACGGTCGCGTCGGGCGGGGCCTCGAGCTGCAGGAA
Source organism: Deltaproteobacteria bacterium (assembly GCA_020632715.1). Lineage (GTDB taxonomy): Bacteria > Myxococcota_A > UBA9042 > PHBI01 > PHBI01 > JACKFA01. Next base: position 107,581 of record JACKFA010000004.1, on the reverse strand, counting down.
GGGGCGCGAGTCGGGGGGGACGTCCTCGCCGGCGAGCTCGTCGGGGAGGCTCATCTCGGCGTGCTCGCTCGCCTCGGCGAGGTACTCGACGAGGTCGGGGACGCCCTCGGCGGGGATCCGGTTGCCGAGCTCGCGCCAGGTCGCGAGGAGGCCGGGGGCCTCGGGCGGGACGTCGATGACGGTGATCCGCCCCTTCTCGAGGTCGGCCGTGACGGCGACGTCGGTCGCGACGCCGCCGAGGAGCGAGCGCAGGGCGCCGGGCTCGAGGAACTCGCCGTGCAGCTCGAAGCCGAGCTCGACGCCGTCGTCGGCTGGTCGCACGGCCTGGACGAGCTGTGTGCGCTGCACCATCAGGCGCCGCGCTTCGCCCTCCGCGGAGAAGATCCGCGGGTGTCCGACGAGATGCTGCAATGCAGCATAGGACGCCCGCGGCGCGCCGGACTCGAGGGCGGCGAGGGCGGGGGCGTCGCCGGGGTGGTCCCAGCGGCGCGGGGTCTGGGTGAGCTTCCCGAGGGAGAGCTTGCGGAGGATCCAGCCGCTGCCGGTCTTCTTGGGGCGGACGAAGACGGGGGCGACGTTGAGGTCGTAGCGGGAGACGGCGACGCGCCAGCCGAGCTCGCCTTCTTCCTGGCCGTGGCTCAGGGGGGCGGGGGAGACGGCGGTCATCTCGCGGCGCATGGTCTCGAGCATGCGGCGCCAGAGGGGCTTCGCGAGCTCGTCGCGGAGGGCGTGGGCGAGGGCCTGGTCGGCGGGGTCGCAGAGGGCGTCGAGGGCGGCCTCGACGGCCTCGACGAGGAGCTCGCCGGGGGTGCCGTCGGGTTCGACGAGCTCGACGCCGTCGTCGCCGAAGCGGAGGCGGACGGTGTGCTCGCCCCAGAGGGGGGCGAGGGTGGTGATGCCGAGGCCGGCGACCATGGGGTGGGCGCGGAAGTGGACGGAGAGGCCGGGGGGCCAGGGGATGAGGGTGACGGAGGTGGTGGTGCGGGCGGCGGGCTCGCGGCCGGCGGTGTCTTCGCGGAGGGAGGCGCGGAGGGCGACGAGGGCGCCTATGGCGCGCTCGAGGGCGACGTCGTCGGAGGCGGGGGTCCAGCGGCGCCGAGCGTCCTTGGGGCGGTGGTCGGCGACGGCGCGGGCGCGCTCGTCGAGGAAGCCGACGAGGTGGTCGACGACGGTGTCGGAGATGTGGGACCAGCGGGAGTCGCGGCCGAAGAAGTCGACGATCTGGAGCATGCGCGCGCGGAGGAGCTCGGCGGAGGCGGGCTTGGCGGCGAGGCGCAGCTGGGGGACGAAGGCCGGGGAGGCGGAGAGCCAGTGCTCGACGCCGCGCTCGCGGGCCCAGGCGAAGACGGCGGCGCGGGAGGTCTTGCGGTCGAGGGCGGCGGGGGTGGCGCCGGAGGCGTCGTCGGCGGCGTCGAGCTCGGCGTCGTGCTTCTTCCGGACCTCCTCCTTCCAGGCGAGCAAGGCGCAGACGACGTGCTTGCACACCATGGCCTCGAAGGGGCAGGTGCAGCGCGCGACGAGCTGGGCGCGCGAGGCGACGACGGTCACGTCGTAGAGGGCGTCCTTCGAGCCCTTGATCTGGGCCTCGAGGATCCCGTCGAGGCGCTGCCGCACGGAGACGGCGTGGCCCTTGATCCAGAGGTCACGGCCGCGCGCGAAGACGAGCGACGAGACGACGTCGTCGACGTCGTGTCCCTCGAGCCAGTCGGTGACGCTTCCCACGACGGGGGGGAGTACCAGAGCGGGCGCGTTCTGTCATGGTCGGCGCGCGCGGGAGGTCGGCGCGCGAGCTACTCGAAGGGGACGTCGCCCGGCGGCATGGTGCCAGGGACGGCGCCCCGGTCGACGCCGTCGCCGTAGCCTGTGAGGCTGGCCGCGCCCCAGCAGTGGAGCTTGCCCGAGACGCCGATGGCGCACGTGGCGGCCTCGAAGCCGTTCCCGCCGACGGCGACGAAGACCGACGGCTCCCCGACATCGACGGCTCCGTGCGACCCTGCGGGCTCGTCGTCGCCTACGTCGTCCGTGACGCCGACGTACCCGAGCTGCCCGTCATGCGCATGGTTTCGGCTGCCACCTCGTCCCCAGCAGACGACAGCTCCGTCTTCTCGGAGCGCGCAGACGTGGAGTGCGCCCGCGGACGTTCGCGCCAGGGCCCGCACCGGCCCCCCGAGATCGAGCAGAGGGCTGTCGCCCGCGGGCTCGTCGTCGCCGTACGTCGTTCCTTGACCATCCGTGACGAGCCGCCCCCAACACCTGACGTCACCGGACGGAGTCCTGGCGCAGGTCCAGCTCGAACCGCAGGCGACAGATCGGATCAAGGCACCTGCAGGGACGAACTTCGCCGGGAGCGCAGGCGACACCCCGCTGAAGTCGTAGGGGTCGGTCGCGCCGAAGCCAAGCTCACCGAGGGTCCCGAAGCCCCAGCACCAGAGTCGACCGTTCGCGTCCGCGGCGCACGCGTGGCCCGAACCGGTCGAGAGGCTTCGCACCGCGCTCGACGTCGGGATCGCTCTGACTGTGGCCGCGTCGTCGTAGCCAACAGACTGGGCACCGTCGGGTCCGAGGACGGCTCCAGCGGCCCCCCAGCATCGGGCTTTGCCATCATTCGCCGCCACGACGCAGGCGAAACTCCCGCTCGCTGCGAGTTCGGACGTCTCCCCGACGGGCACGTCGCGCGCGGTGCCGGCATCAGCGCTCCCGGCAGCCGCCCCGCTTCCCCAGCAGGCGACGTGGTCGTCTTCGAACCGAGCGCACTTGGTGGTGGAGCCCACGGCGACATCGACCACATCGCGCCCGAACGCGTACGTCGTCCCCGCGTTGGCGGCGGTGACCAAGCCCGACCAACACTCGAGGGTGCCGTGCACGACGAGGCAGGTCTCGACCGGGCCCACGACGACGACGCGAGGCTTGCATGCTCCCGCTCGGCAGAAGCCCGGCAGGTCGTAGCCCGAGTCGCACGGTGCGTCCCTCGGCTTCTCAGGGGCCGAGCACTCGCCGCTCGAGGGCTCGCACTCCCCAGCGACATGACATTGAGACAGGGGCTCGCACTGCATGGGGTCGTCGCCCACGCACTCACCGTGAACACAGCGATCAGTTCGCGTGCACGCGTTTCCGTCATCGCATGCGCTCTCCTCGTCCACCGGGCGGGTCGCGCAAACTCCAGCCTCGCACACGCCGACAAGGCAGCTCCCGTCGAGATGACCGCAGCCGCCTGGGCACGCGATCGCGGTGTCTTCCGCGTCATCACCGACGATGGTGTCGGCGTCGCCGGTGTCCGACGCGCTCGTCGCGTCGTTCTGGGGCGTCGTTTCCTCGACCACAGTCGCGTCCGACGCTTTGTCAGGAGCGTCGGGGAAACAGCCGACGAGCAGCGCGGTCGATAGCATTGTCGCGAGACGCATCGGAGGCTCCGCGCGGTGAGAAACGAGCAAGCGCCCCGCGACGTTGGCATGCGTAGCCCGGCGCCGCAACCCGACTACTACGTCACGACGAAGCCTACTGAGGCGTGCAGCTCGAGGTGTCGAGCCGGCAATTCGCGGCGCACTTGAGGGTACCTCCGGTGAAGCCCAGCTTCTGGCAGGTCAGTCCGCTGAGGAACGCCGTCCCATCGCACGGCTCCACGGGAAACTGCGTCCCATCCTCGAGCGTGAGCGCCGCGATCTGTCCGTCGCCGCACGCCGCGGCGCAGTCCGGGTCGCCGTTCGGACGAGGGGTGCTGCCACCCACGTCACACGAGTTCCTGTAGCCCAGGAGCGGGTCGACGTAGCCGTTGCACACGCCGTCGCCACCCACGCACTCACAGGCGGGGTCGACCGATCCGCCCCACTGGTTGCAGCCATCACAGAGCCCGTCACTGTACCAATCGGCCGCGGCGCAAAGTTCGCCGAAGGAGCATCCGGTGAAGTTCGGGAGGCAATTCGTGCCACAGGTCACGGTGCCGGTGGCACCTTCATCGAAGCTCGCGCACGTCAAGCCTGGTTGAATCTGCGTCCCGTCGCAGACCTCGCCCGGATCGCGCACGCCGTTGCCGCACTTGTTGACCGTCCCGGAGCAGCGCGACGTGTCGTACTGGCAGCTCGCGTTGCACGACAGCGACCCGCCGCTGAAGCCGAGCGTGCCGCAGCCGGCCCCGCCGAGGTCGCTCCCGTCGCACTGGTCCGCGCCGTCCTTCACGCCGTTGCCGCAGCCGCCCGTACAGGCCGTCTTCACCCACTTGCAGCTCTGCGTGTCGCACGTCGCGTCGCCGCTCGTGAAGCCGAGCTGGTTGCAGAGCTTCGTCTGCCCCACCTCGCACTCCTCCGCCGGCGACTCCACCACGCCGTTCCCGCAGCCCGCCGCCACGCACGCGCTCGTGTCGTACTTGCACGACTCCGGCGAGCACGTCACCTCACCCTGCAGGAACCCGAGGCTCTCGCACGTCGCCCCGCCCAGGTCCGCCACGCCGTCCGTGAACTCGCAGTCCTCCGTCGACTCCTTCACCCCGTTCTGGCAGCCCGCCGCCACGCACGCCGCCTCGTCGAAGTCGCAGTTCGCCGTGCACCCGAGCTCGCCCGCCACGAACCCGCGCGACGTGCAGCTCGCCCCGCCCAGGTCCTCGCCGTCGCACTCCTCGCTGCCCGCCTCGAGCACGCCGTTGTTGCACCCGGGCTCCACGCACGCCGTCGCGTCGATCTTGCAGTCCGCCGTGCACACGACCGCCCCGGCCACGCCGCCATAGTCCGCGCACGTCTTGCCGCCGACGTTGCTCCCGTCGCACTCCTCGAGCCCCTCGACCTTCCCGTCGCCGCAGTCGCTCGCGACACACCCCGAGAAGTCCGGCCCGCAGTCCTGCCGGCACTTGATCTCCCCCGCGTAGAAACCGTACGCCGTGCACTTGAACGCGTTCGGGTCGAACGCCGTCCCGTCGCACAGCTCGTTCCCCTCGCGGATCCGGTTCCCGCACTGCCCGCAGTCCGGGTCGACGAGCCCCAGCCGCCGACACGTGTACGCGTCCACCAGCGGGTCGTACTTGTCCGCGCACGTCCCGTCCGCCCCGCAGAGCGTGTCGCAGTCCGGGTCGCGCACCCCGCCGAGCACGTCACACGGGTCGCACGCGCCGTCGTTGTACAGGTTGTTCGCCGTGCAGTAGTCCCGGTACGAGCACGTCGAGAAGTCGAGCGTGCAGCTCGACGTGCACGACACGTTGCCGTCGGCGAGCCCATACCCCGAGCACGCAGCCCCGTTCACGAACGTCGGCCCGTCGCACAGCTCGAAGCCGTTGATCTCCTCGTTCCCGCAGGTCGCCGCCGTCGGCTTCGTCCCGCCACCGCCGCCACCGCCGCCACCACCGGGGCACGCGGCCAGGAACACGACGAACAACGCTGAGATCTGACGATTCATGGATCACCTGCGGCTTGACCAACCCGGACGGGCGCCAGCTATCACGACCGCTCGGTCGGTGAAAGCCCGAAGCGCCCGCGCGGCGTTACATACCCCCGAGAGGCGCGAACGGGGCGAACCCGACGCGCACGCTCCACGAGAATTCATCCCCCGCGACGCCGACCGCGTCCCCCGCCGGCGTGACCCCGGCCCCCTCACCCGCTATCGTCTCCCCATGAACACTCCCACTCACCGCCTCGCTCGCCTCGTCGCCGCCTCGCTGCTCGTCACCGCCGCCGCCTGCGGCGACGACGGCGGCGGCGCCACCACCGACACGACGGGCGGCGACACCGGCAGCGCCGACGTCCTGGCCGACGTCGTCGCGGACACCACCGCCGCCACGGACACCACCGCCGCTACGGACACCTCCCCCGCCGACACCGCGCCGGACACCGCCGAGCCGGCGGATCCCATCGTCGCCGCCGACGAGACCTGGACCTGGGTCGGCTTCGACGACGCCTTCTGCGACGACGGCTCCACCACCGGCATCGGCGTCAACCTCAACCCCGACAGCGACGACGTCATCGTCTACCTCGAGGGCGGCGGCGCCTGCTGGAGCACCCTCACCTGCCTCGTCCTGAACACGGCCGCCCACGGCCCCTTCGGGCAGACCCAGTTCGACGCCGTCAACGGCCACTTCGCCGACCTCTTCGACCGCGCGAACGCCGACAACCCCTTCCGCGACTGGAACTTCGTCTACGTCCCCTACTGCACGGGCGATCTCCACGGCGGCAACAACGTCGCCACCTACAACGACCAGCCCTACCACCACGTCGGCCACCAGAACGTCCTCACCTACCTCCGCCGCCTCGAGGCCACCTTCCCGACCGTCGACCAGTTCGTCCTCACCGGCGCGAGCGCCGGCGGCTACGGCGTCCTCTTCAACTACCACTGGTTCCGCACCCAGCTCGACCCCGCCACGAGCGGCTTCATCGACGACTCCGGCCCGCCCCTCGTCGGCGACGGCGTCGACCCCGCGATCCGCAGCTCCTGGGAGGCCGCCTGGCTCCCCGCCGCCACCATCGAGCCCTACTGCGGCACCGACTGCGACGACGACCTCTCCCTCGTCATCACGAAGCTCTCCGAGCTCTACCCCGACGACCGCATGAGCCTCCTCTCGTCCCTCCGCGACGAGACCATCCGCAGCTACCTCGGGCGCTCCCCCGAGCAGTTCGAGGGCGACGTCCGCGCCCTCTACGCCCAGCGCATCGAGCCCACGTCGAACGTGCGCGCCTTCTACGTGACCGGTCAGACCCACACGATGGTCGGCGACATCGCCGCCTTCGCCGGCCTCGCCGAGTTCATCGCCGACCAGGTCAGCGGCGACGCCGGCTGGAGCTCGGTCATCCCGCCGGCGCAGTAGGCGCCGCGGTCGTCAGCGCCCGAACGGCGCGAGCAGCGTCGTCCAGGCGCGGCTCAAGCGCCGCCACTCGTCGGGGCAGAGGTCCGCGCGCTCGTCGGGGAGGGCGCCGCCGTGCGACTCGAGGAGATCGCTGTGCGCCGCGGGGTCGCTGCCGTAGATCCAGCAGATCACGTTGAAGAAACGCTGCTCGCTCGTCGCGTGCTCGTCCCACGTCGCGGGCTCCGCGTCCTCGCCCGCCTCCTGCGCCTCCGCCTCCGCGTCGTGCACGAACGAGAGCGCCCCGTCGAGCGCCATCTCGACCCCGCTGTCCCCCGAGTCGACCAGCATGAACGTCGCGAGCTGGTCGACCGCGTCCTCCTCCTTCCCGGTGATTGGCAGGTCGAGGAGGTCGACGTAGGCGTGGCCGAGCTCGTGGATGAGCGTGAAGAGCGCAGCGCCATAGAGCGCGTCGCGCGCGTCGCGCGGGTCGCGGTACTCGCGCCGCATGTTGTCGCGCATCGAGCCCATCAGCTCCCAGCACATCGTGACCGTCGCGTTCTCATCGTCGTAGAAGGCGTTGTCCGTGCCGCAGTCCGCGAACACGAGCGCCACGTCCTTCGGGAGCGCCACCGCGCGGTCGATGTCGCGCGTCACCTGCGCGAGGAGGTCGCTCCCGCCGACCTCGCGCGTGAGCGCGTCGAGCTTCCGGTGCTCCGTCGGCTCGAAGCGGAGGGCGAGGCGTCCAGCCTTCGGCGCCGCCTCCGGGGGCCGGTCGTCAGGCGAGGTCGCCCCCGGCGCGGCGGTCGCCGCGGGCTCCGACGCAGGCGCCGTCAGGGTCGTCGGCACACAGGGCGGCGCCACCGCGGGCACGGCGGCGGGCGCCTCCGAGCGCGAGCAGGCGCCCCCACCGGCGAGAGCGAGCGCGGCCACCACCGCGATCCGAGCGCGCGCCGCGGTCAATCGGAGCTCCCGTGGTACGCCTCGAGGAAGCGCGCCTGGAACGCCTCGAGGCCATCCTGGGCGATGCACGCCTCGAGCGCCGCCGCGACGGCCTCGCCGTAGTCGAGCACCTCCGCGGCGGCCGGCCCGGGCGCGCTCTTGTCGGGGAGGCCCGCGCCGTAGAACCAAGCGAGCGCTCGCTCGACGCCGGCCTCGGTCGGGTCGCGGCGCACCCGCGCGACGAGCTCCGCGACGCGCCCCTCGTAACCGTCGCGCTGGGGCGGCGCACCCGCCTCGAGGGCCGTCGTCAGCTCGCCCCCGACGAGGATCCGCACGAGCGTCTCGGCGTCTTCTTCCTTCACGCGCTCAAGCAGAGCGCACGCGCGACCCGAAGTCCAGCCAGAGATCAGGGCGCCCGAAACGACGGATGGGTATCAAACTGGATACGTTCGTTCGCAGATACTGGGTAGACAGGTACGCATCCGTGCTGCACAGTCCGGCGCTCGTGACTTCGGCGATTGCCGCTCCGACCGAAGAGGCCCCGATGCGTTGGTCCCGCCCGCGCCGCAACGTGCGTAAGACCGTGATGCTCGCGTGCTCGTTCGCGCTGATGCTCGCCCTCCCCCTGACCGCGAAGGCGAGCGGGATCGACCCCCGGTTCTCCGGCGTCGAGCTCGCCGAGCTGAGCGCGCCGCTCGCCGCCGAGGCGCAGCGCGCGATCCTCGCGACGAACCCGGCGGGGCTCGCGTCGATCGACGCCATCGTCCTCGTCGACGATGAGCTCGACCACGACGACGCCGACGCCGGCCTCGACTACGGCGTGCTCGTCGTGGACGTCATCGGCCGCCCCGTGCAGGGCGACGACCTCGCGCCGAGCAGCGTCCCCGCCGTGACGCGCTCCCCGGTCGGGAAGCACCCGCGGCGCGTCCGGCGCCGCGAGGTCACGCCGGAGATCGTCCGGATGGAGATCCCCTACGTGACCGGCCTCGACGCGAGCGTCGTCCCGCGCGTGGGCGCGGCGCGCGAGCGCGAGCGCTTCGCCTACGCCGATCTGAAGCTCGCGATCCACGTGTCGACCGGCGATCGCGTGGTGCTCCTCGAGGATCCGCGCCGCGGCTTCCGCCGCGTCTTCCCGGCGGACGTCGGCGCCATCGACACCATCCGCAACCCCGGCGTCACGGCGTCGCTCACGCCCGCGACCGACGGCGCGCGCATCCGCCGCGAGAGCTCCTACGAGGCCCTCGGGGCGCCGGTCTGGTTCAAGAACGAGCCGTTCCTGACGCTCGAGGCGCCGACCGGCTGGGTGACCGCGCAGGGTACCCTCAAGCGCGCCCACTACGCGACGCGCGTCGGCTTCCACATCTACACGACGACCGTCTTCCACCGCGGCTACATGTCGCAGGGCTGCGTCGCCCTCCGCGAGACGGACCTCAACGCCCTCGCCGACGCGCTCTACTTCGGCCCGGAGTCGATCCCGGTCGCCATCCAGGCCTCGCCGCTGCCGGACGTCTACCACCCCTTCCCGCCCGAGGAGGGCCTCCACTACGTGCTGAAGAACGTCGGCACGGCGGAGAAGCCGCGCTTCACGACGCGCGGCGGGCTCTACCTCGTGGAGAAGCAGGCGGGCGCGCCCCCCGAGGCGCAAGAGCTCGCGGACGTCTACATGGACGGCGAGCGCCGCCTCCAGGAGCACGTCGCGGTGGCCGTCAGCCGGCGCGTCGGCGCCCGGGGCCGCTCGCTCTGATCCGCTTCACGGCGTGAACGTCGTTCACCTGCTCGCGCTCACGTTGCCCCGTGGGCGCGGGCCGGGGTTGATAGGCGCGCGGGCAGCGACCCGGCGCAGCTGGCGCAGGGGGCTGACGCACCGCACAGCCGAGGGACGCCATGAAGCTCGTCGCCGCCCTGCTCGCCGCCGCCGCCATCGCCTTCACCGCCGGCGCCTGCTCGCCGAAGGCGTCCGAAGAGGAATGTCGGGCGGCCGCGGACCACGTCGTCGACCTCACGGTCGCCGCGTTCACGAAGTCCAACCCGGGCGCGACCGAGCAGGCCGTCGCCGCCGCGCGCGAGCGCGCCGAGAAGGGCCGCAACCGCTTCGTCACGCTGTGCTCGAAGCTCGACCGGGTCACCGTCATCTGCATCGGCGGCGCCGGGACGCTCGAGGCCACCCAGAAGTGCGACACCAGCCCGAAGTGAACCGCGTTCACTTCGTGTCGAAAGGTCTTGCCCTCCGACCTCCGAGTGGGGTTCGTAGGCGAGTCGGCGGCAGGCTCATTACGGTGCGCAAGTGGCTGGAGCCCGGTCGCCGTCGAGCATCCTCGCCGTCTGCCTAGGAGGAGAGCGGAGGCGCACCCATAGGTGCGCCGAGCATCGACGACGACGGCAGTCGGTGAGGAGGCCGGCGGTGAACGGCTCCAGCTGCTTGCGCACCGTAATCAGGCGCGCGAGGTGCCTGGTGCCGCCGTCACCCATCCAGTCGAGGAACTCCCATGAAGCTCGTCGCCACCCTGCTCACCACCGCCGCCATCGCGTTCTCCGCCGGCGCCTGCTCGTCGAAGCCGTCCGCCGAGGACTGCGAGAAGGCCGCGGACCACGTCGTCGACCTCACCGTCGCCGCCGTCACGAAGTCCACCCCCGACGCGCCCGAGGAGGCGGTCGCCGCCGCCCGCAAGGGCGCCGAGAAGAGCCGCGCCCGCTTCGTCGAGATGTGCCCCCAGGTCGACAAGGGCACGATCGACTGCATCAACGGCGCGGGCACCCTCGAAGACATGCAGAAGTGCAAGCCGCAGTAGTGGCTTGAGGGCGGGCGCGCGGTCGGCCGCGATCGCGCGCCCGGCCGCACACCGCCGCGGCAGCTACGGCGCGGCGTGCTCGAGCCGCGCCTCGAGGCTCAGCTCCTGCAGATCCTTGCCGTCGATCGTGATGCCCACGATGTCCGTCGGCTTCGGGACCGGCTCGTCCTGGACGTACTCCGTCTTCCACACGTCGTTGATCGTCCACGCCTTCGGCTCGGCCTTCGTGCCGATGTTCTGGAGCCGGTAGAAGCGGTCCGTCAGCTTCCAGTGCGGGTGGTGCGCGTCGGGGAACGGCTCGGCGACGATCCGCACGGGGACGGTGTCCTCGACGCCGTACACGACGGCCGCGAGCTCCGCGAGGTCCTCGTCGCGCATGCGGATGCAGCCATGTGACAGGAACCCACGCGCGAAGCGCGGCGGCTGCCACACATGGAACGCGATCCACGTCGGCCGGTACGCGAGCACCTGCGCCCCCGTCGCGTCCGTCCGGACCCGCGGCACATTGAGTGGCAGATAGGGCTTGTCCTGGAAGTGCTTCGGGAAGGTCATCACCTCCCACGACTCCCGCTTGTCGAGCCGCCCGAAGCTCGTCGTCGGGGTCACCGAGCTCAGCTCGCCCGGGCGCCGGATCTGATCGATCGCGCCGACGCCGAGCGGATAGATCCGCCGGAAGTCCGTCGCCGCGTCCTCGAGCACCATGAGGTTGTCGCCGATGCTGACGCGCACCTTCGGCTTCATCTCGGTGAGCCCACGCCGCAGCACCACCCAGTGCCCCAGGATGTCGCAGATGTCGTCATCTGCCCCGGTCAGGACCTCTACGCGCGTGAGCCCGAGCCCGCCCTCGGGACGGTTCTTCGGGGGGCGCCCCTGACCGACGTAGCTCGCCTTGTCGACCGGGTAGAAGTCGTCCCAGCGCGGGTGGAGCGAGACCACGTCCACGACCCAGCGCGTGCCGTCCAGCTCGTGGAGCGACACCGAGAGGATCGCGCCCACATCGAGGTCCTTGGCCGCCCGCACGTGCGCGTCGATGGTGCGCGCGTCGGGCAGCGCGAGGTCCGTCAGCGCGGAGCCCAGCTGCGTCTCGTCGTACGGGTCCGGCGGCTGCGGCTTGGCGAGCCCCCACGCGGCAAACGCGGGGGACGACGCCAACAGGCACGCGACGACGGTGGTCGAACCGAGGGTCCCGAAGAGGCGAAACATGAACGAGGCTCCATGGATGGGGGAAACGCCGGAGGGGCCGCGTACGCCAGCGCGCACGTCAGGCACACTTGCATGATGCGGACCAGCCGCCGCCGGGACAAATTTTCCACCATCTGTCAACCCGAATCGGCCGATAAATCGGTGGCCGCTCAGCGCCCCGGCTCGCCGAGGACGGGGCCCGCGGCCACGTCCGGCGCGGGGTCGAGCCCCGTGAAGACGTCCGGATCCCGCAGCCCGAAGTAGGGGTCGTCGAGCGGGCTCAGGAAGAGATCGCGGTAGATCGCCTCGACCAGGGTGCGTCGATCCGTACGCGGAGCGGCGGCCAACCAGGAAAGGACTTGCGCATGGAGCATCAGCGCGTTGGTCACCTCGTCGCGCGCGAGGTCGGCCTCGACGTTCGAGACCACGCGCAGCATCGGCGTCTCGACCCGCGCCTTCGTGATGGCGAGCGTCGCGGCGAGGCGCGCGTCGGGCGGCTGCGACGCCTCGACCAGCGACCGCGCCGGCGCCCCGAGCCGCGCTCCCGCCGCCCGCCGGCCGGCGAGGAGCTCGAGCTCGCGCGGACCGGTCGCGCCGCGCAGCTCCACGAGGGTCTTCGGCACGCGCACGCCGATGGCCGCGAGCTCCGCCTGCCAGTGCGACATCAGCGCCTCGCGCCGCTCCGTCAGCACCTCGGCGAGCGTCCGCGCCGGCCGCGCGCCGCCGGGACCGGGCGCCACCGCCTTCGCGAGCGCCACGCCGTCATCGAGCCAGCGGGCGAAGGTCGCCGCGCCGACGAGGCCCGGCAGGGCGTCGAGGGGCCGCCCCTCGGCGTCGAGCAGGAGGTGGGCGCTGTTCCCGGTGATGGTGCGCTCGATGACCTTGCCGTGGCCGAGGTCGATGGTGATCCGCGGCGCCGTGTCCCGCACCGGCTCCCAGTGCAGCACGAAGCCGTCGCGGAGGCGCTCCTTCACGCGCGGGTCCGAGTAGATGAGCGCCCGGAAGAAGCGGCTGTTCGCGCAGCTGTACTGCTCGTCGAGGCGGCCGAGCAGGCGGAGCGAGAGGATCGGGCGCCCCGTCCGGCGCGCCTCGGCCTCGGCGCGCTCGAGGTCGGTGAACCAGTAGAGGCCGGTGTTGCGGGCGAGGCGCTGCCCGGCGACGCGGTCGAGCACGGCGTCATAGCGATCGTAGGCGCGTCCGGGCAGCGTCGCGAGCAGCCCGAGCCGCGTTCGGACCGCCGCGAGGAGCGCGTCGACCGCGGGCTGGCCCGCGTCGCGGAGCGCGGCGACGGCGGCGTCGGCGGCTTCGACGTCCGCGCCGAGCGCGGCCTCGACGAGCGGGGCGAGGTCGGGAGCGGGCGGCGCCTCCGGCGCGGCCGCGGCGGGCAAGGCCGCGAGCGTCGCGGCGACGAGGAGCGGGAGCGTGAGACGGGACGCGAGCATGGCGGCCTCCTGGGCGGCGGTTGGGAGAGACCACCCTACGAGCCGGCGCTGAACCCGGCGGCAAAGGCTCGGTAAAAGCGGCCCGCGGCCGCGCCCCACGCCGACCGGGCACGCGATGTGCAACCTCGCACACCGGAGCGCTGACGCTCCCGAGAACCCTGGAGAGAGCTCATGATGACCATCGACATGCCCCGGAAGGACAAGCCCTACGCCGAGCTCCACGTGGACGGGAAGCTCCGCGCCGAGGACTACGACGCCATGATCCCGAAGCTCGAGCAGGCCATCGCCGAGCAGGGGAAGCTCCGCTGCCTCGTCGCGCTCGACGACTTCGCGGGCTTCACCCCCTCGGCGCTCGCCGACGAGCTGAAGTTCGACGTGCGGCACCACGACGACTTCGAGCGCTGCGCGATCGTCGGCGACTCGAAGCTCGAGGAGATCGCCACGAAGCTCACCGCCCCGTTCTTCAGCGGCGAGGTGCGCTTCTTCGAGGACGCCGCCAAGGCCCGCAAGTGGCTCAGCTGAAGCGCGACCGCGGGCCCCGGGGGCGCCGCACCGCGCCCCCGCGACCTCGCCTCCCCATCAATCCCGGACGACCGTGCCCGCGCCTGCGCCCGCGCCACCACCGCTCGCGGTGACGCCGCCCGTGAGCGCGTCGGCGCCGCCGACGTCCACGCGCACCCGCCCGCCGCCGCCCGCCGAGCCCGCCGAGCCGGGGCCGCCGCCGCTCGCGCTGACCGCGCCCGCGCCCGACACACCGCCCGCGACGACGAGGTGCACGGCACCGCCCGCGCCCGCGCCGCCGTTCGCCTGCCCGGCGCCGCTCGGCGCCGCGCCGTCGGCGCGCACCGGTCCGGCCAGCGTCATCGTCGCGGCCGTGACGCGCACGCGCCCACCGCCCGCGCCACCGGCCTCGCTCGAGCCCGCCCTGTAGCCGCCGCCCGCGCCGAGCTCGAACGGCGACTGCGCGTCGCCGTAGGTCGCGCCCGGCGAGGCCCCAGCGCCGACACCCGCGTGCGAGCCGCCCGTGAAGCGGCCCGAGCCGCCCGCGCGCGTGTTCCCGAGCGTGAACCCGGCGCCGCCGCACCCGCGCCAGGCCCGCAGTCGCCGACGTAGCCGCGCCCCGACACGTCGATCGCGCCGCCCGCGCCGACGTCCACGGCCCCCGTCGCCGTCACGACGAGCCCCGGCTCGGCCCCGCCGGGCGGCGTCGCCGCGTGCGTCAGCACGGCGCCGTCGTCGATGGCGAGCGAGGTCACCGTCACCTCGTCGGCGAGCGCCACGCGCGCGGCGCCGCTCAGCACGAGGTCGACCGGCAGCGCCCGCACCCCGTGGAAGCGCGCGCCGGCCGTCGCGACCGCGCTCGTGGCCCCGTCAGCCGGGTCGAAGCCGAGCGTCCCGCGGTCGTTCGAGGTGACCGTGAAGCGCTCGCCGCCCGCGTCGAAGCGCGCGTCGAGCCCTGAGAGCGTGTCGGGGAACCACGGGTTGCCGCCGACCGACACGCCGCCGCCGAGGTCCGCCACGACGACGCGCGCGCCGATCTCCGGCCACGGCGCGGCCTCGACGACGTGGGCGCGGCCGCCGTTGTCGACCCAGAGCGTCGCCGTCTGCCCGGCGCGCGCGAACGCGATGGTGCCCGGCCCGCCGCCCAGCGCCACGGTCGCCCCCTCGCCGCCCCACGCCGAGATCGCCTCGATCGCGAGCGGGTCGGTCGCGTCGAGCGCGTCGTACTCGACCGCCACGCGCCCGCCGCCACCGCCGGCGCCGCGCGGGGTGCTCCCGCCCTGCGCCTCGATGACGCCCTCGCCCGCGAGCGTCTCGACCGTGAGCCACACGCTCCCGCCCGCGCCACCGCCGCCGTTGCCCTGCCCGGCGCCGCTCCCCGGGTCGCCGTTCGCGCGGATGGCGCCCTCGAGATCGAGCCGCGCCGCCACGAGGCGCACGCGCCCGCCGCCGTCGCCGCCGTACTCGCTCTGCCCCGCGCCGTAGCCGCCGCCGCTCCCGAGGTCGAGGGGCGCGAGCGGCTCGCCGTGGACGGCGTCCGCGGCGCCCGAGCCGCCCGCGCCGCCGTGGGCGCCCCCGCGGAACTGCGCCGCGCCGTGGGTCGCGACGTTGCCGACCGTGTACCCGCCCGAAGCGCAGCCGAAGCCGTGGCAATCGCCGACGTAGCCGCGCCCGCTGACGTCGATGGCCGCGTCGGCGCCGATGGTCACGTGCTCCGCGTTCACGACGAGCCCCGCCGAGAGCGACGGCGTCGTCTCGAGGTGCGTCAGCACGGCCTCGCCCTCGAGGGTCAGGTCCTTCACGACGAGCGCCGTCGCCATGACGAGCCGCGTCGCGCCGCGCACGACGAGGTGCGCGCTGGGCGCGAACGCCGGCCCGGCCGGGTCCCAGCCGAGCGCGCGATCGTCGCGACCCGCGCTGCGGCCGCCGTCGTCGAGCACGATCGTCGGCGTGCCGCCCGCGACCTGCCACACGACCGTGCCGGGGCCCGCCTGGCCCGTCCGTCCGCCGCGCCGACGCCCGGCCGCGCGGTCGCGCCGCCCTGGTCGAAGCCCGCGACGGACTGCGCCGCGATCGCCACGCGCCCGCCGCCGCCCGCGGTCGCCCCGGCGGTCGGAGCCGCCGCCGCGGCGTCGCCGCCGTCCGCGGCGATGGCGCCGCCGCCCGAGAGCGTCCCTGCCGTGATCCACACGGCCCCGCCCGCGCCGCCGCCGCCGTTCTGCTGGTTCGTCCTGACCCGCGCTCGCCGTTCGCGAGGATCGCGCCGTCGAGCGTGAGGGTCTCTACCGTGATCCGCGCGCGCCCGCCGCCGTCGCCGCCCGGCTCGCCGCCGCCCGCGCCGTAGCCGCCGCCGCTCCCGAGGGTCGCCGGCGCGAGCGGGTCGCCGTAGGTCGCCGGCGCGCCGGGGCCGCCACCGACGCCGCCATGCGAGCCGCCCGAGCGCTGCGCCGCGCCGTTCGCGTACGGTGTTCCCGAGCGTGAAGCCGCCCGACCCGCACGTCGCCCCGTGACAGTCGCCGAGGTAGCCGCGCCCGGACACGTCGACGCGCGCGAGCGGCCCGACCTCGAGCGAGGTCGCCGTCAGGTCGAGGCCGGCCTCCGCGAGCTGGGTCGTCTGCGGGTGCGTCAGCACCGCCTCGTCGAGGAGGCGTACGCGGCCCGCGACGAGCGGCGCGGTCAGGACGACGGCCGACGTGCCGAGGACGTCGAGGTCGCCTGCCAGATCGAGGGGCGTCGTCGCGACGGCCGCGCCGAGCGGCCGATCGTCGAGGTGGTCGCTGAGCCCGCCGTCGTCGATGACGAGCTTCCGCGCGCCGCTCGCCGGCACGAACGCGACCGTGCCGGGACCGCCGGGCGTGCCCGCGCTGTCGCCGGGGAAGGCCGTCACCCGCGCCGGGTCGAAGGTCGACGTGGTCGTCGCGAGCGCCACGCGCCCGCCGCCGCCGCCCGCGCCCCCGTTGAACGCGCCGTCGCCGCCGTGCGCGCGGATGGTCCCCTGCCCGGAGAGCGCCTGCGCCGTGATCCACACGCTCCCGCCGGCCCCACCGGCGCCGTTCTGCTGCGCCGTCGGCTGCCCGGCTCCCCGTCGGCCGCGATGACGCCGTCGTTCACGAGCGCCCTGGCCACGACGAGCCGCACGCGCCCGCCGCCGTCGCCGCCGGGCTCGCCGCCGCCGGCCCCGTAGCCGCCGCCCGAGCCGAGCATCGCCGGCGCCCACGGGTCGTCGTAGGTCGCGTTAGGGCCCAGGCCGCCGCCGGCGCCGCCGTGGAGCCGCCTGAGAGGCGCGCGCTGCCGCTCGGCGTGTTGCCGGGCTGGTAGGCGCCGGCCCCGCACGACGCGCCGTGGCAGTCGCCGAGGTAGCCGCGGCCGGACACGTCGATCCGCGCCTCCGCGCCGACGCTCACGCTCGCCGCCGTCACCGTGAGCCCCGCCTCGAGCGCGTTGCTGGTCTGCGCGTGCGTGAGCACCGACCGGTCGACGAGCCTGAGCGCGCCGACCCGGAGCGGCTGGTGCATCACGAGGACCGTGTCGCCGCGGAGCTCGAGGTCGGCCGCGAGGTCGAGGGTGTCGGCGCCGTCGACGCCGCCGAGGGCCGCGTCGTCGAGCCCGCGGCTGCGGCCGCCGTCGTCGAGGACGAGCGTCCGCGCGCCCGCCGCCGGCGTGAAGGTGACCGTCCCCGGGGCCCCGGCCCCGCCCACGGCGCTCCCGTTGAGCCCCGGCCCGCCGAGGCCCGGCCACGCGATGACCCGCGTCCTGTCGAAGCCGTCGAGCGTCGTGTACGCGACGGCCACGCGCCCGCCGCCGCCGCCGTTGCCCCCGGCGGCCGCGCCCGCGCCGCCGAGGGCGTGGATCGACCCCGCGCCGCTCACCGTGTCCGCGGTGATCCAGACGGCGCCGCCGGCACCGCCGGCGCCGTTCCGCTGAATCGTCTCGATGCCGCCCTGGCCGTCGGCCGAGATCTCGCCGTCCACCGTGAGCGTGCCCGAGACCGCGAGCCGCACCGTGCCGCCGCCGTCGCCGCCGGGCTCGCCGCCGCCGCTGCCGTAGCCGCCGCCAGAGCCGTGCTGCGTCGGCTGCCACGGGTCGTCGTAGGTCGCGCTCGGCGGGGCGCCGTAGCCGACGCCGCCGTGCGAGCCGCCGACGAGCCGCGCGGCACCACCGGTCTGCACGTTCCCGGGCCGGTAGCCGCCGCTGCCGCAGCCGGCGCCGTGGCAGTCACCGAGGAAGCCGCGCCCGACGACGTCGATGGCGGCGCGCGGGCCGATCGTCACGTCCACCGCGGTCACGTCGAGCCCCGCGGCCTCCGCGGCGCCGGTCGTCTCGAGGTGGCTGAGCCGCGCGTCGCCCGTCATCGTCAGCGCGTTCACGACGAGCGGCTGCCCGACCACGAGGCGGCTCGTGCCGCCGATCACCACGTCCACGCCGACGTCGTCGAGCCCTCCGCCCACGCCGAGCGCG
This sequence comes from Deltaproteobacteria bacterium, assembly GCA_020632715.1. Taxonomy (GTDB): domain Bacteria; phylum Myxococcota_A; class UBA9042; order PHBI01; family PHBI01; genus JACKFA01. The sequence continues at coordinate 89,510 of JACKFA010000004.1, read as the reverse complement.
AAGTCGTCACGCCACGCGCTGAGCCCGCCGTCATCGACGATGAGCTTCTCGCGCTCGCCGGCGACCGCGACGACCACGGTGCCTGCGCCCGCCTTGCCGGTCGGCGCCGCGCCCGGGCGCGCCCAGACGCGCCGCAGGTCGAAGCCGTCGACGTTCGTCACCTCGAGGCGCACGCGCCCGCCGCCGCCGGCCGCGTTGCCGCCCGTGCCGCCCAGGAGCTGGTCGCCGCCGCTCGCGTCGAGCGCGCCGCGCCGCGCAGCGTGGTCGCCGTGACCCACACCGAGCCGCCGGCGCCGCCGAGCCGTTCCGCTGGTTCTGCGCGAGCCCCACGACCCCGTTCGCGCGGATGGCCCCGTTCAGCTCGAGGGTCGTCGCGTGGAGCCGCACGCGCCCGCCGCCGTCGCCGCCCGGCTCCCCGCCGCCGCCGCCGTAGCCGCCGCCCGCGCCGAGGTCCGTCGGCGCGAAGGCGTCGCCGTACGTCGCGGTCGCGCCGTTGCCGCCCGTGCCGCCGTGCGAGGCCCCCGCGAGCCGCGGGGCGCCGCCGGCCTGCACGCCGCCGAGCGTGTAGCCGCCGCTGCCGCAGCCGCCGCCGGGGCGGCAGTCACCGAGGTAGCCCTTGCCGGAGACGTCGATGGCGCCGCTCTCCATGACGCCCACGAACGCCGCGGTGACGTCGAGGCCAGGCCCCTCGGCGCCGTCCGCGACCGCCCAGGGGCGGTGCGTGAGCACGCCGCCGCGCCCGACGTAGACCTTGTCGAAGGTGTGCGCGCCGTCCACGGCGACCGTCCCGCCGCGGATGAGGATGGCCTGCCCGTCGTACGCCGCGTCGCCGGCGTCGATGGCGCTCACGCCGGCCGCGACGAGGTCGACGCCCGCGAGCACCACGGAGACCGTGGTCTCGGCGGTGTTGTCGCCGTAGTCGAACGCCTTGGCCGAGATCGTCGCGGCGCCGCTGGGCGCGCTCGCCGGGAGCGTGATGGAGGCGGCCCAGGGCGGGGCGTCGAGGGTCGCGACGACGGCCCCGTTCAGCGACACCTCGACGTGCTCGACCGCGTGGTCGTCAACCGGGTTGACGATCACGCGCAGCGGCGTGTTGGTCGCGAGGTACTCGCCGTCGACCGGCTCCACGAGGGTGACCGTCGGCGGCACCGTGTCGACGATGGGCGTCACGGTCACGGTGTACGGCGCCATCTCGCCCACGTTGTTCCCCGGGTCGAGCGCGTCCGCGCCGAGCGTGATCTCCGTCGGCACGGACACGTTCGGCGTCCGGAGGGAGGCGCGGTACGGCGGGGCCGTGAACGACGCGAGCTCGTCACCGTTCACGATGAGCCTCACGCTGTCCACGCCGACGTCGTCGACCGCCCGCACCTCGAAGGGGATGGGATCGCCCTCGGCGATCTCCCGCCCCGGCGCCGGCGTGACGGGCGTCACGACGGGCGGGATCCCGAGCAGGTCGGAGTGCACCGAGTGCTGCCCCACGTCGAGCTGGTTGAGCCCCGTCGCGTAGAAGTACTGCCGGTCGAGCGCGAGCCCGCGGAACTGGATGATGTCCGACTCGACCGAGCCGATGAGCGGCAGCGACGTCGGGAGGACCGTCGTGTAGAAGGCGATGGGCCGCGTCAGGACCGCGTTCGTCGCCAGCACGAGATCGCCCGTGGCGCCGATCTGCGCGCTGTCGACGGTCGTGTCGCGCGCGACCACCTCGCCCGCGCCCGCGAGGCTCACGCGCGCCACCCCGCCCGCCCCGAGCGCCACCGCCGCCACGTTCCCGGCCACCACGGCCGACAGCACCGGCTGCCCGTCCGCGATGGTCACGGCGCGGTCGGGCGAGAGCCCCTCGGGCCGGATCCGCATCACCATCAGCACGCCGCCCGCCGTGCCCGCGACGACATACGTCCCGTCGCGGCTCACCGTGCGGAAGTCCGTGTTCGGGTAGAACGACGTCTGCAGCCGGTCGTCCGCCCCGTCCCCGTCGAGGTCGAGGAGCCCGACCCCCGGGAGCGCCGGGTTCACCGTCACGAGCCCGCCGGCGGTCCCGACGACGACGAGGTCGTCCACGAGCACGACCGCGTTCGCGGCGGCCGCGAGCGGCACCCGCCCGAGCACGCGCGGCGTGCCGTCGCCGATGTCGTACCACGCGATCCCCTCGGCCCCGAGCGCCGCCACGGCGAGCGTCCCGCGCACCGCGACGGCCCGCACCTCGGCCGAAGGCCCGAGCTCGAGCCGCCCGAGCGCGACCGGCGCCGCGGGCGTCCCGACGTCGACCACGCGGAGCCCCGTGCCCTCGGCCACGACGAGGCGCGCCCCGTCGACCGCGACCGGCCCGGTGGGCGCCGTGAGCTGCAGCGTCGCGACGACCGACGGCGTGAACACGCGCGCCGTGATGTCGCAGGCCGCAGACAGCGTCCCCGACGACGCGATCGCCTGGGCGGGCCCCTCGTAGGTCGGCTCCATCGTGACGTACCCCTCGGCGCTCACCACGCCGGCCTCGGGCGGGTCGATGGCGTAGGTCGTGCCGCGGGTCGACGCCGTGAGGTCGGTGAACGTGCCGTCCGCGCGCCGCCCGACCACGAAGAGCTGGAGCTTCGCCGGCCCGACGAACGCGTTGGTCACGAGGCCCGCGCGCGGCGGCACCACCTCGAGCGAGGTCACCGGCCCGTTCGCGGGCTTGCTCGTCGGGTCGAGCGGGTCCGTGCCCTCCTGCAGCTCCTGCAGGTCGCTCGCGCCGTCGCCGTCGGTGTCCGCCTTCTTCGGGTCGGTGCCGAGGCGCGACTCGCGCCACATCGGGATCCCGTCGCCGTCGTCGTCGCTCGCGCCGTCCGCGGGGTTCGTCGGGTCGTAGCCGTAGAGCGTCTCGTACGCGTCGGCGGCGCCGTCGCCGTCGGCGTCCGGGATCACGACGATCTCGCCGCCGTCGACCACCTGCGCGCCGCCGAGGACGAGCTCGACCGACTCCCCCGTGAGCACGGCCGGGTCGTTCGGGATCGGCGCGTCTCCGTCCGGCACCGACGCGGCGCTCGTCGGGTCGCTCCCCCAGCTCACCTCGACGCCGTCGTCCCAGCCGTCGCCGTCGGTGTCCGTCGCGCTCGCGTTGGTGCCGAGCACCGCCTCGAGGTCGTCGGAGAGCCCGTCCACGTCGCGGTCGAGCGCCGTCACGCGCGGGTTCGTCCCGTGCGCGACCTCGTCGCAGTCGCCGGCGCCGTCCTGGTCGGTGTCGACCTCGAGCGGGCTCGTCCGCATCGCGTGGACCTCCTCGCCGTCGTCGCAGCCGTCGCCGTCCGTGTCGGCGACGGCGGGATCGGTGCCGTAGCGCGCCTCCTCCTCGTCGGAGAGGTCGTCGCCGTCCGCGTCGGCAGCACCCCCGTCCGGGTCCGTCCCGGCCGCGATCTCCGCGCCGTCGTCGACGCCGTCGCCGTCCGTGTCGGCCTTCGTCGGGTCGGCCCCGAGCGCCGCCTCGCTCCCGTCCGCGAGCCCGTCGCCGTCGCTGTCGACCTGGCGCGGGTCCGTCCCCGCCTGGCTCTCCGCCTTGTCGTCGAGCCCGTCGCCGTCGCTGTCGCGGGCGTCGCCGCGCGTGCCGAGCGCCTGCTCCTGCGCGTGCGTGAGCCCGTCCGCGTCCGGGTCGGCGCCAGCGTCGTCCGGCACCGCCGGATCGAGCCCGCTCGCGGCCTCGTAGTCGTCGTCGAGCCCGTCGCCGTCGCGGTCCGCGAAGTGCACGACCCACGTGCGGCGACCGCGGAGCCCGGTCGTCGGGTCGACGACCTGCAGCGTGAAGGGCACAGCACCCGCGCCGCCGACCGCCTCGTCGCGCGACGGCGTCCAGGCGACCGTCTCGCCGTCCCACGTGAGCCCCGGCGGGCCGTCGACCACGACGGGCGCGACCGCGGCGGTGCCGCTGTCCGCGGCGAAACGGTAGCCGATGGGCACGGCGAGCGCCTCGCCGACGACGCCCTCGATGACGTCGGGCCCGACGAGCTCGGGCACGGCGGGCTGATCGGCGCCCAGCGCGTCGATCGCCACGACGTCCGCGAGGAGGCGCGTCCCGTCGGCTCGGGTCTCGATGATCCCTATCACCGCGCTGTCGCCGCCGAGCGTCGGCGTCCACGCGAGCGTCCCGCCCGCGAGCGAGACCCCGCTCGACAGCGAGAGCGCCATGAGCCGCGCCGCGTCCGCGCCGGTCGTGAGCACCGCGCTCAGCGCCTCGCCGGCGCGCGCCGTCTTCGGCGGGCGCACGCGCGTCGGGTCGGCGAGCCCGTCGCCGAAGCGCACGGGCGCGGCCGAGGCGCTCGCGCGGTCCTCGAAGTCGGCGCTCACGGTCACCGTCACGACGCAGCCGTCGACGACCCCGGCGAGGTCGACCCAGGTGTGCCCCTCGCCGACCGGCGACGCGTCGCCGCCCGCGCAGACCGCGAGCCGGACGCCGTCCGGGAGGCCGCTCGCGACGCCGCCGGCCGCGACCCGCGCGAAGAAGTCGGGCACCGTGAACGCCGGCTCCCAGTGGACGCGGTAGCCGCTCGCGCCCGGCACCGGGAGCCAGCTCACCCGCGGCGGCGCGCCCGGCGCCACGCGCACGAGCGCCGGCACGTCCGTCGAGCCGGCGGCGCCGGCCACGTGGATGACCGAGGTCGAGCGGACCGTGGTGGGGGCGTCGTCGCCGGCGCGCACGCTCGCGACGACGCGGTAGTCGCCGGGGGGCACGCCGTCGAGGGACCACGTGGCGCTCGTCGTGGTGAGCGCGTCGTCGACGGTCGCGACCTCGATGAGCTCGCCGGGGCGCGCGACGTCCTCGCGCGAGAGCACGACGCTCACGGCGGCGCGCGGGTGCGCCGCGGTCCAGACGACGTCGACGGCGCCGTCGTCCGCGACGAGCGGCTCGTCGAACGCGAAGGACGCGGGCTCGGGCGCGCTGCGCGCGATCATGCGGATCGCGGCCTGCGGCGGCTCGATGTTCACGAGGCGGTACGCGCCGGGCTCGGCGACCGGCACGACCCAGGCGTTCTGCGCGGGGTGCGTGTCGTCGCCCTCGAGCTCGATCCACGCGGCCGGCGGGAGGTTCGCGGGATCCACGTCGGCGTCGTGGTGGACGACCGCGCCGCCCGGGAGCTCGAGGTCGTAGGTGACGCCGCCGTCGTGCTCGATCTGGAGCCAGAGCCCCTCGATGGGCTCGATGACCTCGACCTCGGGCGCGGTGCCGTCGAACTGGAGGCGCTGCGTGTCGCCCGCGGCGAGGCCGATGCTCGGCGCGAGCGCCGGCGTCGACGCGTTGTAGTTGCCGTAGACGCCGTCGAGGCTCGCCACCGGCACGCCGCCGACGGTCGCGTTCGTGCAGAACACGAAGACGCCGTACTCGACGCTGAGCCGGGCGCTGCAGCTCGTGGCGCCGAAGCCGGGCGTGTAGGTCATGACGTCGCCCGAGACCTCCATCACGGGGTCGTGCGGCTTCGCCGGGAGCGACTGCGACACGATGAAGAGGTTGGCGCCGGCGTACTGCTGGCCGCCGAAGGGGCCGAGCTTCCAGATCTTGAACTTCGGGATGTAGAGCTTCCCGCCGACCGAGGCCCGCCCGACGAAGTTGTCGCCGCTCCGCGTGATGGAGGTGCTCACCTCGGCGACCGCGAGCGGGTCCTTCACGCTCAGGGGGTTGTTGAAGGTCAGGCTCCCGTTCAGGTAGACCTTGGCGTCGCGGTCGTTGTTGAAGTCGAGGCCGATGGCGCCCTTGAGCGTGCCGAGCCCGGAGACGAGCACCGACTCGTAGCCGGCGATCTCGCCCGTGTCGACGGCGCGGATGGCGCCCGTGACCTTGCCGAGGAGCTGCGCCGTGCCCGAGAGCTCGATCTTCGTGGGGTAGGTCTGCCATGTGCCAGTGAGCGACCCCGTGATGGCCGACACCTCCTCGCCGCCGACGACCACGGCGGGGCCGACGGCGACGTCGCTCGAGACGGTCATCGTCGGGTAGGTCTGAGGGCAGCCGCCCGTGATGTAGCACGGGTTCGTCACGGAGAGCGTGATGGCGGTGAGGTAGAGCGGCCCCGCGCTCGCGGGCCAGATCGGGATCCCGGGGAGCGCGACGGGCAGGTCGCCGAAGCGCTTGGCGAAGCTCGCCTTGAGGCTCGCCTTGGTCATCTTGCCCTCGGCCCACTCGCCCGAGAGCTCGAACCCGATCCGCTTCAGCTTCGGCCCGATCGAGAACCCGACGGTGCCGGCGATCTGGTCGGTCACGCCCTTGTAGGTGGCCTCGATCTTGTTGAACGAGCCGCCGCCGAGCTCGACCTCCTTGTCATATTTGAATGTGACGTCGATGTCCGAGCTCACCGGCGAGAGGAGCAGCCGGTCGACGCTGAAGGTGATGTTGCTGGCGCGCTCCTCCTTGATGAGCACGCCCTCCTGCAGATCGCACTCCGGCACCTTGATCTTGTCGCCGCTCGTCGTCGTCGCCTCGGCCGCCCCGCAGTCCTTCGTGCTGAAGGCGAGGTTCTCCGCGACCTCGGTGGTCTTCGGCTTCATGAACTGGACCGCCGGGAAGCCGATGGCGACGCCGTCCGGCCGCAGCTCGGCGGTGCCGCCGCTCGCCATCGCGATGGGGAAGAGGATGATGTCGAAGAGCTGCCCCTGGCTGTTGCCGACGTACTCCGCGAAGGAGAACGCGAACTTGCCGTCGCCGGCGAGCGTGAAGGGGCCGTCGTAGTAGCCGCGGTCCTTCCAGGTCTTGCCGATCGCCGGGATGGCGATATCGAGTGACAGCCGGCAATCGCCTGTCACTTTGTTCGCGGCCGTGTCCGCGACGAGCGACTTCGAGCACTTCAGGAACTGCCCCGCGTTCGCGATGGTGGTGTCGGCGGCGTCCGTGCCCTCCTCGGGCGCGACGATGCCGAGGGTCGCCTGCGGCCCGACGGTGTACTTGCCGCCGCCGTCGTCGTGGATCGTGTCGCCGCAGACCCTGACGGTGCCGACGTCCACGCACGGCTCGATGGTGACGACGATGCTGTCGGAGCCCTTGCAGGTCTCGGTGTCCGCGGACGCCGTGATGGTGAACTTGCCCTTGTCGGGGAACTTCACGCGCGCTGAGCCGCCGCCGGCCGACAGGAGCTGTCCGCCGCTCGCCTTCCACGTGATGTCGCCGTCGCTCTTGCCGTCGAGGCAGCGCGCCCCGAAGAGCACGGTGGCGCCGATCTTGTCCTTGTACTTCGGGGGCGTCGGCCGCACGATCTTGAGCGGCTTCACGTCCTCCTCGCACTTCACCTCGATCTTCGGCTTCGGCGGCTTCGGCTTGTTGTCGGGCTGGTCCCCCGGCGGCCGCGGCCCGGCCGCCTTGCACGGCGCGGTGATGGTCTGCGTGGTCGCGGGCTTCCCGGGCTCCCCCTTCTCGGTGATCTGACACGCGCTCTTCACGCCGTTCACGACGCAGACGCACTTCTTCTCCTTGGGGGTCGGGATCGGGTTCGTCTGGTCCTGCGTCGCCGCGCGCCCGGGCGACGAGATCGTGTAGGTGACGACGCACGGCTCGTCGGGGTCGCGCGTGGCGCCGTGCCAGGCGCCCATGCGGATCCCGGCGCCCGCGTCGCTCCGGATGTAGAGCCCGTCGTCGCTCACGGTGCCCCGCCCGCTGTCGACGTAGCGCGACAGCACGTGATCCCAGGCTCGGAGGTCCACGGCCGCGCCCGGCGGGTTGCCGTCGGCGTTCGGGATCTCGATGGGGAGCGGCGGGTCGAACGTCGTGCCGCCCGGCTGCACGCCGACGATGAAGTTCGTGAAGTAGCCGTCGGGCATCGGCATCGGCGTCGCGTTGATCGGCACCTGGATGAGCGCGAGCTTCCGGTGGTCCGCCGGCACGCTGTCGGGCCAGGTCACCTTGGTGCCGACCGGCACGTGCAGGATGGTCGGGAGCGCGCCGTCGTAGGCGGCGAGCGCGATGGTGCCCTCGGTCTTCACGACGCCGTTCGCGTCGAGGTCGAGCGTGAGCCCGCTCGGGATCCGCGGCAGGTTGAACGGCCCGAGGGGCTTGTTCTGCTGCCCCGGGAAGACCGTCATCGGGAAGGTGTTGCGCGTGAAGCCAGCACCCCCGCCGCTGCCGTCGTCGTTCAGGAGCACGGTCACGACGCGCCCGCTGCTGCCGTCGATGGCGCGCGCCGGGTTCGTGAACACGCTGTCCGGCACGGTCAGGACGAAGCGCCCGCGGTCGTCCGTGCGCGTCTCGGCGCCGCCGCTCGTGAGCTTCACGGAGAGGTCGCGCGCGCCGACGCGGTACTCGTCGTCGACCTCGCCGAGGATGGTCGTGACGCCGCCCTGCGGCTGGAGCGTCTCGGCCTCGTAGCTCACGGGCACGCCCACGTCGCCCGGGAGGCGCGCGATGAGCTCGTTCGCGTCGAGGAAGCCGGCGGAGAGCTGCCACCAGACGCGCGCGTAGCCCTCGGCGTCGGTGACGGCGGTGACCCGCGCCGGCTGCGTGCCGTCGAAGTCGAGCGGGCCGCGCGCCGAGAGCGCGCCTGCGCCCTCGATGATCCGGAACTCGACGTCCGTGTTCGTGAGCGGGTTCCCGGCGTTGTCGGTGGCGCGCACGATCATCGGGTGCGGCAGGACCTCGCCCGGGAGGCCGACGAGCTCGGCGCCGAAGGCGACCTCGGAGCGGCCGAAGCTGCGGTGGAGCATGCCGCGGTCGGGGAAGGCGGCGTTCTGGCGGATCGGGAACGGGTAGGTCGCGGCGTTGCCCACGTCGTCGGTGAGGGTGACCGCGAGCTCGTTGAGGCGGCCGGCGACGAGCGGCACGTCGACGACGAAGCGCCCGCGGACGTCGGCGTGGAGCGTGAGCGGGGCGGCGCCGCCGGTGACGTCGATCTGCGCGTAGGGCTCGGTCTTCCCGAGCCACGCCTGCGAGGCGAGGTTGGTCTGCGGCGCGTAGGTGAAGAGCTCCGGCTCGGCGGGGGGCGTCGAGTCGACGTCGACGGCCACGGCCACGTCGGTCGCGACGTCGCCGACGGCCGCGCGGACGCGGGTCGCGCCGTTCGCGACGGCGGTCACGGCGCCGGTCGCGTCGACCGTGGCGACGGTGGGGTCGTCGCTCGTGAAGGTGACGCCGGTCGTCAGGCGGAAGAGGGTGTGGTCCTGGCCGAGGGCGTTCACGTCGAGCGCCACGGGCTCGCCGAGCTTCCGGAGGGTGAGCGCGTACGGCGTGATGAAGAGGCGGATGGGCGGGGGGCCGACGGTGACGCTCACCTGGGCGCCGCCGACGTTGCCGCGCTTGTCGGTGGCGACGACGTCGACGGTCAGGGGGCCGCGGGGGAGGTCCTCGAGGGTCGCGCTGAAGCGGCCGCCGTCGAGGGTGGCGGCGACGCCGTTGACGGTGACGGTCGCGACGCCGGAGGGGGACTTCTGGCCTTTCTTCTTCGGGTCGGTGGCGGTGCCGGTGACGGTGAGCGAGGTGCCGACGACGTCGCCGGCCGCGGGCGCGTCGATGACGACGGTCGGCGGCGTGGTGTCGGGCTTGGGGTCGTCGCCGCAGGCGGCGAGGACCAGGGCGAGCAGGAGGGGGAACGCGAGGGCAAAGTGACGCGCCAGACCCATCGGAGCCTCGATTTAGAGGGGTGCGCGTACCCTACTCAGCGCGCTCGGCCACGACAAGGACGGGCCCGTCGCGGCGGTCGGAATCGCCGCATATCGTGCGACCGGCACATTGGCGCGGGCGAGAGTGCCACGGCGCGGTGGGCGGTCAGGGGAGCGCGGCGAGGGCGGCTGCGGCCCAGCGATCGGGGGCCTCGAGGGTCGGGTAGTGCCCGACGTCGTCGAGCCAGGTGAGGGTGGCGCCGGGGATCTCGGCGGCGAGGCGCTCGGCGATCGCGGGGACGGCGATGGGATCGGCGCGGCCCCAGAGGACGTGGGCCGGGAGATCGCAGCGCTCGAGGGCGCCGTGCCAGCGGCGGGCGTAGCGGACGCGCTCGTCGAGGTAGCGGGAGAGCGGGGTCAGGGCGGCGCGGCCGCCGTCGTGGACGACGAGGGCCCACATGGCGCCGACGGTGGCGGGGTCGACGGCGTCGGGGCGGCCGAAGAGGGCGCGCATGCGGCGGTGGAAGAGGCGCTCGCTCGCGAGGCGCGTGAACAGCGGGCCGACGCGCGGGGAGCGCATGAGCTTCTGCGGCCAGGAGAGGCGCGCGAGGTCGAGGTGGACGCTGCCGTTCGACAGGGTGATGGAGGCGACGTCGAGCGGGAGGAGGCCGCGCTCGCGGCGGGCGAGGAGCTCGGTGAGGACGCTCGTGCCGTAGTCGTGGGCGACGAGGTGGGCGCGGGAGACGCCGAGGGCGGCCCAGACGCCCAGGGCGACGTCGGCCTGCTCGAAGAGGCTGTAGCCGTAGGCGTCGCCCGGGGGCTTCTCGGAGAGGCCGAAGCCGACGTGGTCGTGGGCGACGACGCGGCAGCGGGCGCGGAGGGCGGCGAGGGCGGGGGCGAGGTCGTGGGAGGAGGTCGGGAAGCCGTGGAGGAAGGCGAGGACGGGCGCGTCGGCGGTGGGGCCGGGGAGGTCGTGGACGAAGACGCGGCGGCCGTGGACGTGGAGGTCGCGGCCGGTCGCGCGCCAGTCGGCGAGGGCGGCCGGGAGGGGCGGCGACATCGGCGGCTACAGGGTGAACACGAGGTACTGGATGACGGTGAGCATGTCGTCGGTGGCCTGGGCGTCGTTGTGGAAGTTCGTGTAGATGACGCGGCCGGCGCCGGGGCTCGGGACGTAGGAGAGGGCGAGGGGGACGTCCGAGGCGCGGAAGTCGGTGCCGATCTCGAGGAGCGGCGAGAAGCTGCCGACGACGTGGGCGAAGGTGCCGACGCCGGCGTGGTCGGGGGCGATCTGCGGGCCGCGGTCGAAGACGACGGTGAGGGTGTTCTTGCCGAGGTAGGTCGCGAGGGCGCCGTCGGTGACGGTGGCGGTGATGGTCTGGTCGCTCGGGATCATCTGCGGGCTCTTGTCGGTGTACATGTCGAAGACGCTGTCGCTGCCCTGGAACTCGATGGCGTCGGGGAAGGCCCACTCGCCGTAGACCCAGGCGTAGTCGCTCATGTAGAGGGAGCCGCCGGCGAGGACCCAGGTCTTGAGGTTCGGCATGACGTCGAGGTGGTCTTGCGGCATCCAGCCGTTGGCGCCGCCGCAGTCGGCGAAGATGATCTCGTAGCGGGCGAGCTTCTCGGGGCTCGAGAGGAGGTCGACGAGGGTGCCCTCGGCGCCGGCGGTCTCGTCGTCGCTGTAGAGGTCGTAGTCGAGGCCGAGCTGGGCGAGGAGGCCCTCGATGTCGTCCCAGTTGCCGCCGAGGACGGCGATGGCGGTGGTGTCGGCGTCGAAGCAGAGCTTCTGGCCGGCGCCGGTGAGGTCGGTGGTCTGGCCCGAGCGGACGGCGACGTTGCTCGCGGCGACGAAGCTGCCCTTGGTGATGACGAGGTTGTGGAGGCCGCAGGGGACGTCGGTGAGGGTCCAGCTGCCGTCGGCGCCGGAGCGGACCTCGCGGTGGAAGAGCTGGCCGTCGCAGCCGGTGCCGTCGATGACGACGAGGGCGTCGGAGACGTAGGTGTGCTCGTTCGGGGCGCAGACGCGGCCGGTGACGGTGCCGGGGCCGCAGGGGTCGCAGAGGCCGCTCGCGTCGGTGTCGTCGGGGGTGGACGTGTCGGCGGTGGCGTCGGGCGCGACGTCGTCGCCGGGGGCGGTGGTCGTGGCGTCGGCGGCGCTGGTGGTGTCGGCGGTCGCGGTGTCGCCGCCGATCGCGTCGCCGTCGCAGGCGGCGGAGCGCCAGCAGTCCTGGTCGGCACAGTCGGTGAAGCCGTCGCCGTCGTTGTCGCGCTGGTCGGAGCAGAGGGCGGCGGTCGACTCGGAGGCGACGCCGCCCGCCTTGTCGTCGCCGCATGCGGCGGCGAGGAGCGTCGGGAGGGCGAGGGCGGCGAGGGCGAGGGCGGCGTGGCGCATGGGGCCTCGGGCGGTCGGCTGGGGGGCGGCGCGACCATAGCGGGTGACGAGGGAGGATCCAAGACCGGCCGGTCACGAGACGGCGCGCCGCGCGGCGTCAGTCGCCGGGCGTCGCGACGGTGGCGAGCCAGGCGAGGACCTCGTCGTCCGCGACGCGCACGGTGACGGCCGGGGCGGCGGGATCGACGGTGGCGTCGGTCGGGCAGGCCTCGGCCGGCGGGATGAAGGTGCGGCGCGCGACCTCGCGGCCGTCGTCGGTGGAGAAGGCGATGGCGGTGAGCTCGACGACGTCGCGGCGCGCGGCGACGACGCCGTCGCCGGCGGGGACGTCGCAGGTGCCGCGCTCGGCGCGGGCGCTCTCCTTGAGGACGGCGACGAGGCCGAGGTCGCGGACGGCGCCCTCCTTGTTCGTGGCGCGGACGGCGAAGTGGGCGGCGGTGTCGACGAGGGCGGCGGGGCGCGCGGTGTCGCCGGGGCGGTGGGCGAAGGCGGGGCGCGGTGAGCGGCCCTCGGCGATGGCGGCGAGCCAGCGGCCGAGGAGGTTGTCGTCTGCGGCGAGGGGGGTCGCGGTGAGGGTGCCGCGCGCCTTGGCGCCGGCCTCGCTGGTCACGGTCCAGGGCACGGTGATGGAGACGGCGTCGGGCTTGTCGAGGAAGGCGGTGAGGGGGAGGTCGAGGACGGCGGGGCCGAGGTCGACGGGGCGGCCCTCGACGAGGCCGCTGTCGGGGACCTCGAGGGTGGTGGTGGCGAGGGTGATCTTGCCGCGCGGGTTGGCCTTGGCGAAGACCTCGATGAGGAAGCCGTCGTCGGCGCAGGTGAAGCCGCGGCCGCCGTCGTCGCGGGTGAAGGCGAGGGTCGGGGGGGCGTCGCTCGGCTTGCAGGCGAGCTCGCCGAGGGCGGGGACGTCGGCCGCGGCCGGGACGTCGACGTCGACGGCGACGCGGACGTTGCGCTCGTCGCCGGGGGCGAAGCCGACGAGGTCGAGGCGGTGCTTGCCGGCGCCGACGGTGTGGGTGGGGACGCGGAGGTCGACGGGCTCGCCGGCCTTGCAGGCGCCCTGCACCCCGCCGACGCCGAGGACGGCGTCCTTCGAGCAGGTGACGGTGACGACGACGGCGTCGCCGTCGACGCGGACGGTGTGCTCGAGGGAGAGCTTGCCGCCGCACGCACCGAGGGCGAGGGCGAGGGCGAGGGGGAGGAGGAGACGGGTCACGGCGGCCTCTCGTGCGGGGGTGGCGGGACGATAACGGGCGCGGCGCGGCGCGCCAAGAATCGCGAGGGACGTTGTGTTCGACGTGCCTCGGGTGATATCGAGCTGAAGAGTGCGGGTGAGGTGGCGCGGAGCACGTCGGCGACTGCGTCTTCGCCCGATGGACGGGTGGCTGTCATGACGTCGGCGCGGTTGATCCTGGTTCTCGGTGCTCTCGCGCTCGTCGCGACGGGCTGCGGTTCGGACTCGGGCTCGGGCTCCGGCCCGGACGTCGGTGACGCGACGTCGGCGACGGACACGGCGACGGGCGCCGCGGTCGACGCGGCGGACACCGCGGCGGTCGCGTGCACGGTCGACTGCGAGCGCGGGGAGGTGGCGGTGACCATCGCGACGCTCACGATGTCGCCGGTCGCAGACACGGTGTGGGACCTCGAGGTGCGCGACGGGGCGGGGGCGGTCGTGTGGCAGCAGCGCGTGACGTCGAGCGAGTACGGGGACGGGACGTCGCTCACGCAGGTGCAGGGGCCCTGCGGCGACCCGGCGGCGGGTGAGCAGGTCGCGACGCTGTGGCTCGTCGGGGCGTACACGGCGCCGGTCAGCGCGTCGGCCGCGGGGGAGTTCAACGAGACGCACGACGGGGCGGTCGGGGACCGCGACGAAGACGTGGTCGACCCGGGGGTGATGCGGAAGACGTTCCAGTGCCCGGCCACGGGCGAGGTCTTCGTGAATTTCGACGTGCCGCTCATCCCACCGCTGCGCTAGGTGCGCCAGCGGCCACCGACCGGCGCGAGGGCCCGGTGCACGCTGGCGAAGGGCCGGAGAGGGCGGCCGTAGCGTCATGACGCGGTGCGTCAAAATCGCGGCGATATTCCTTGCGGGTTCTGTATCCGGTGTCGTAGACCGCGCCCGGAAGGAGACCCAGCATGTTCGCCCAGCTTCGAATCGTCGTCGTCAGCGCGGCCGCCCTCGCGGCCCTGACGGTGTTCCCGGCCTGTGACGAGGCCGCGTCGTCCACGATCTACACGTCGGAGCCGGTGGCGGAGCCGTCGCACGACGATCTCCCGCTCGGGCCGGTGGAGGACATGAAGGAGGACGGGGTCTTCGGGCACGCGACGGAGTGCAAGGCGATCCCCTACGTCGAGCCGCTGCGGGACCCGGCGATCACGGTGTCGCTCGACGGGCTGACGCTGCACCTCGTGGACCGCGCGGGGACGTACGACCGGGTGTTCCCGATCGGGCCGGGGCAGATCAAGGACGGGCTGAGCCTGACGCCGGTGTCGACGGGGCGCGCGGACCAGCTCTTCTACACGCGGACGGACGTGGCGCCGGTGGACGACGTGCCGGTGAAGTCGCAGGCGAAGTGGGCGTGGAACTACCGCTGCCGCATGTGGTGGACGGACGAGGCGGGGCAGAAGGCGCCGGTGTTCGCGGGGTTGCCGTTCATCCGTCTCGAGGGGCCGAGCTCGAGCGGGTACGGGATCCACGGGCCGATCGACCACTACACGGACGCGACGGGCGGGTCGCTGCGGCGTGGGTACGTGAGCCACGGGTGCATGCGGATGGAGGCTGCGGACGTGATGGAGGTCTGGGGCCGCATCCAGGGGCACCGGACGCCGGTGCGGATCCAGCAGGCCGTGGAGCGGCGCGAGGACGACCGGGCGGTGGACGTCGGGGCGACGTGGATGATGACGGAGTGCCGGGCGGACGCGGACTGCGGGTTCAGCGGCGGCTTCTGCAAGAAGAACGCGTACAGCGAGCGCGGGTTCTGCACGCAGCGGTGCACGAAGTACTGCCCGGACATCGCGGGGGCGGCGCCGACGTTCTGCGTGGCGGATCCGGACGCGGCGGGGCAGGGGATGTGCGTGCTGACGCCGACGAGCATCAGCAACGGGTGCCGGCGGTACGATCACTTCGTGGAGCGGACGGTGGGCCGCTTCGGGCAGGCGTCGGTGAAGCGGGCGGCGTGCATGCCGGGGACGGAGGGGTGGATCGGCGACCACTGCCTCGCGGACGGTGAGTGCGCGAGCGGTCTCTGCATGGAGACGGGGGACGGCCCGGGGACGTGCACGACGCCGTGCACGAGCACGTGCGCGGACAAGGCGGGCGGGTACGCGACGACGTTCTGCGTGGCGGCGCCGCAGGGGAGCGGGCTGAGCGGCGGGACGTGCGTGGCGCAGTGCGCGGGGCAGGACGATTGCCCGATGGGGACGACGTGCGAGGCGGAGAACCGCTACAACCGGACGTCGCCCGTGAAGAACGTGTGCCTGCCCGACTGATCGCCAGGTGACGGGGCGGCGCGGGGGCGGCCGGTGTGGCGGCCCGGGGGCGCCGTGACGAGCGCGAGGGTCGGGAGACCCCGCGGGCGAGGTCGGCGGACCCCGGGGGCGCGGGGCGCGGGCGCGGGTGAGCGGCGGCGGGAGCGGTCGCGGCGCGGGACCGTAGTCGACTTGCGGTGAGCGGCGGCTGTGGCACGGTTCTTGGGGAAGGGGGCCCGGTCGGCAGGGCGCGCGGAACCGCTGGAGGCGGGGTCGCGGGCGGCCGATGGGGTGACCACCGACGCCGAGAGGGACCGTGATGAGAAGCGCGCGCGTGCTGCTGGCTGGGTTGATGGGGATCGTGCTCGGGGCGGGGTGCTTCCCGGACCCGCCGGAGCGCGACGAGGACACGGCGGGGGCGGTGGACGTCGCGGACAGCGGCGGGGCCGACGTCGGCGCGGACACGGCGGTCGAGGACACCGCGGTGGCCGACACGAGCGAGGTCGACACGGCGGACACGCAGGTGGCGCCGGACACCGAGGTGGGCGACACGGCGGACGCCGAGGACACGGCGGCCGAGTGCCCGGGAGGGTGCGCGCACCTCGATGGGGACTGCGTTGTCGGCGAGTGCGTGGGCGGGGAGTGCCAGGCGAAGGCGCTCGACGGGACGACCTGCGACGACGGGAACGCCTGCACGCGGACGGACAAGTGCGTCGCAGGCGCGTGCAAGGGCGGGGACGAGGTGGTCTGCGAGGCGGCGGGGCAGTGCTACGAGGTGGGCACGTGTGACCCGGCGACCGGCGAGTGCAGCGAGCCCGAGAAGCCGTGGGACGCGCGGTGCGACTCGGGGACGGAGTACCCGGGCTTTTGCCGCGAGGGGAGGTGTCTGCCGCGGATGGTCTCGATCGGGTCCGAGGTCACGTGTCTCGCCGTGCACGGCATCGGGAGATGTTGGTGGCAACCGAACGTCAAGGCCAAGGACCAAGAGGTCCACGCGTTTGATAGCGACATCATCCAGATGGCGTCGAACGAGTCAGAGCTCTGCGCGAGGCTCGCCGACAAGTCGGTGCGATGCTGGAGTGGTGGGCCCGCGTCGACGAGTGAGGCGAGGTCCTTTCCGCTGGCCGTCGACGCTTCGCCGATCGGCAAGTTGAGCAGATCGCTCTTGGTTTCGAGACGGCGTGCGTCGTGACCAAAGACCTCGCGAGGTCCGATGCTGGGGCGCGAACGACGTCAACCTGCTCGGCCAGGGCGTGACGTCAACATCGTCTCCGATCGCCGACGCGATGTCCATTCCGCCGATCCCGATCGGAAAGCCTATCAAACGAATATGCGGTGGCGGACTTACACGCATGCGCGGTCGACGCTGACGGAAACGTGGTTTGCTGGGGGGACGGTAGAAGTGGCGCTCTCGGCTACGGGACCACGGATTCTCGGGGAGATGCTGCTGACCGACTTCACGACGCCAGTGCCGTTCTCAGGCGTCCTCACTTTGAGGACGTGACCTGGGCGCCCGATGGACATGCGCGCGGACCCCGGATGGGCGCCGTCCGGTGTTGGGGCAGCCTCTTGAGCCACGGAAACGGGCGCATCTATGGTGATACGGAGAGCGCGTCAGTAGGCCCGACGTTCAGCTCGGTGGCGCAGTATCAGCTCCTCGGACCCGCGTCGGCGCGCGCGGCTGTGCGTGCGTCATCGTCAACGGCACGGGCATCAGGTGTTGGGGCGACGCGTCGGCAGCTCGGCGGCGCTCGGCCAGGAGCGCGATTTGGCGATCGGCGACGACGAGCTGCCGAGCATCTTTCCGGCAGTGGACATCGGCCTTGACGTACCGGTCTTCGTCACAACAGGTGGGACCGGGCCCGGGGACTCTGCGACGAGCTGCGCCATCGGCGCATCGGGTTCCCTCTACTGCTGGGGGGACCGCACCGCGCTTGGCTATGGGCACGGGAACGCAATCGGCGGCACGCCAGGCTCGATGCCGCCAGGGCCCGTGCCCTTCGAGTAGCGCTTCTCTCAGCCGATGCGGAAGCCCTCGGCGCCGGGCACGTCCTGATACGTGATGCGGCGGCCGCGGAGCCCGCGGAGGCTGCCCTCGTCGATGATGATCCGGATACCCTGCGAGAGGAACACGACGTCGTCGGGCTCGGGGTTGGTCTCGAAGGCGAAGTCGGTCTCACCGCCCACGCTCGTGAGGATCCGGAGCCCCGCGCCCATCACGCCGTGCTGGTACGCGAGGATGCGGATCTGGCGCGCCGCGAGCTCGGTGAGCTCGATGGGCGCTGGCAGCGCGCGGGGAGCCGCCGCCGGGGCGTAGTCCCGGCGCGGCGGCTGACGCGCCATCTCGCGGGGCTGGCTCCGCGCGAAGCGCTCGCTCAGGTCGATCTCCTCGACGTACACGCCGGGCGAGTCCCAGGGCGTGCGCTCGACCGGCACCTCGCGCATCAGGTCGAGCACGAAGTCGCGCTCGCGGACCGTGGTCGCGGCGCCGTCACCGACGTCGGTCGGCCGCGCCTCCGCGCGCTGACGCATCGGTCGCGGCGGCTCCGTGGGCGGCACGGGCCGGGCGGCGGGTTGTAGCGCCGCGGCGGCTCGGGCGTCGGCGCGACGGGGCGCGCCGCCGGATGGTACTGCCGCGGCGGCTCGGGCCGCGGCTGCGGCGGCCGCGCGGCGGGTTGTAGGCCCGCGACTCCGACGGCGGGGCAGGGGCGGCGCGCGGTCGTCGAGCTCGCGCGGCGCGGCGGCTCAGGGGCGCGGGCTCGGGCTCCCGCTTCGGCGGGCGCTCGCGGCGCGGCACGCCGTCGATCTCGAGGTACTGGAAGCGCTTGAGCTTTCGGATCTCTCTCTCGGCCATGGCTGGAACCTACCGAAACGGCCACCTGAAAGCGACGAAGGGGCCACGCGGGCCCCTTCGTCATCAAGCGTCAACGATGCTCACGCATCGCGTCCGGTCTACTCGCAGGCGATGTTCGCCGCCCGCGGCGTGCCGTACTTCGCGTTCGGCGTGCCGTCGAAGTACTTGTAGGTGTCCTCGGCCGGCGTGAAGCACCAGTTGGCGCCGAGCGGATCGCTCGGGCCGGCGTAATCGCCCGCCGCCCCAGGATCCTTCTGGATGGACCGCCCGACTGGCAGGGTCCCACTCGCGTAGCTCGACGTCGTGTCGACCACCGCCGCGCCGCCACCGAAGTCGCAGGTGAGCGTCAGGACCTCGCCGCCATTGACCAGCGACGTGCCGCTCTTGAACAGGCCATCGGACGTAATCCCCGAGAAATCATCCGTAGCCTTCACGAAGAGCGCGTAGCCACCTGCCGAAATGGTCACGCCGCTCAGCGTCGCCGCTTCGACAAGGTCACCGTTGCCGTCTGTAATCACACAACCTGCGAGGCTGATCGCGGCATCCGTGGTGTTGTGGAGCTCGACATATTCTCCGGAGTCCCCGCCGCTCTGCGACCGGGCCATGATCTCGCTGATCACGATCGCCGGAGCCGGCTGCGGTCCCATGAAGGTCGCCGTGTTCGCGGTCGTCGCGACCGCGGCGCCAAGCGTGTCGGTCACCGCCGGGCCCACCATCACGGTGTAGCTGCCGTCGCCGAGTGTGCTCGTCGTCAGCGTGACCGACATCCCGTCGACCGACGCGGCCGAGACCGTCGCGCCGTTGTCGAGAGTGAAGTCGCTGCCGTCCGGGTTCACGCTCGCCGGGTCGATCTCACGCGAGAACACGAGCTCGACCTCCGTCGCCGAGAGCGCCGACGCGCTCGCGAGCTCCGGCGCCGGGCAGCTCACGATCTCGTAGTCGTCCATCGACACGGCGCTCAGCTGCGCCTGCGCAAAGTAGCGCCACACCGGCGCCGGCCCGAAGTCCACGACGCACCCCATCGTGAGCGCGGTGTCGATGTCCGGCACGCGGAGCTTCAGGTTCGACGAGCCCGAGACCCCGGTCGTGGAGGCGTTCGCCGACAGGAAGCCCGAGCCCGCGAAGCCGAGGTCCGCGTCGAGCGTCACCGTCGCGGTCACGAGCTCCGACTCGTAGCTGTCGAGCGCGTCGACGAGATCAGTCGCCGCCGTCACGTCCTGGACCAGCGTCGAAACGTCATGCCCGCTGCTGTCGACCGTGAAGTCGCTGAGCGCGTTCACCTCGATGCGGCCCTGGCCGTCCGAGCCGCTCGTGTCGTCGGAGTACCCCGTCGCCGTGAACGACACCGCGTCGCCGACCACCGGGATCGGGGTCAGCGTGTCGGGATCGACCTTGACGAAGAGCGCCGGCCCGTTGGCCTCGGCCTGGATGAAGAACCCGGCCGGGTCGCTCCCGAGCGCGGCCTTCACGTAGGTGACCCAGGCGCCGTCGATGTCGCCGAGAGTCCCACCGCGGATCGCCGTGATCTGCGCGCTGATCTCGGCCGGCGTCAGCCCGCCGCTCGTGTCGGCCGTGTCGCCCTCGGTGTCGGCCGTCGTGTCACCCTCGGTGTCGCCCTCGGTGTCGGCCGTCGTGTCGCCCTCGGTGTCCGTCGGGCCCGTGTCCTCGACCGTGTCCGTCACGTTCGTGTCCTCGTCGGACGTGTCCGTGATGGTCGTGTCCGTCTCGATCGTGTCGGGCTGCAGCGTGTCGGGCTGCAGCGTGTCGGGCTGCACCGTGTCCGGCGTCACCGTGTCCGGCGTCACCGTGTCGCCACCCGTGTCGTTGACCGCCGTGTCGGACACCTTCGTGTCCGTCGTCGTGTTGTTGTCGTCGTCGCCGCAACCGCCCGCGACGAGCGCCAGCGCCACGCCGAGGATCGAAATGTACTGTCGCATAAAAGTCTCCTTCGCTCCCCCGGAGCTATGGCGCGGACCCTAGTCGCAGGCCGTTCGTCGCGTCAAGCGTCGGGCCCGTGCCGATCCTGTGACACCCCTGTGCCACTCGCCCGCCCACAGAGCGCCTCTGCGGCCGATTATGACGCAATGTGACGCGCCGCGTCACGCGCGCCCCCGCTCGCGCTTCGCGCCGCTCGCGCCCTCAGGCCCCCTCGCCCACCGTCAGCTCGACCATCAGGTCCGCCGCCAGCGCCTCGAGCCGCCCCCTCACGTCCGCCATCGCCACCGCCGCCGGCAGCTGCACCACCGCCCGCGCCTCGAACATCGGCACGCCCGTCATCGCCGCCCCGCCCCGCGTCGTCTCGAGGTCCACCACGTTCGCCCCGCTCTCCGCCAGCGCCCGCGACACCCCCTTCACGATCCCCGGCCGGTCCGACCCGACCACCTCCACCGTCACGAGCCGCGTCTCCGCCGCCTCGCCCTCCGGCGACGCCGCGTCCACCACGCTCACCGCGAGCCCACGCCCCGCGAGCCCCGCCAGCTCCTCCCTCAGCTCCGCCTCGCGCCCCCCGTCGACCTCCACCTCCACGATCCCCGCGAACTGCCCCGCGAGCCTCGCCATCCGGCTCCCGCACCAGCTCCCGCCGTGCGTCGCGATCGCCGTCGCCAGCGCGTCCACGAGCCCCGGACGATCCCGCCCGATCACATTCAGCACCAACGTCTTCTGCATCATGCGCCCACGCTACCACGCCCCCGCCACCCCCCGCCACGCCCACGCGCTCGCCGCCGTGGCGCTCACCCTTCGAGGCTGCTACGGTGCCCTCATGAAGAACGCCATCGCGGTCGGGGCGCTCGGCCTCCTCATCGCGGCGTGCCAGGCGAGGGACCCGAGGATCGACCAGCCCGTGAATCGCACCGCGACCCCACCCTACCCAGCGACCCCCCGCGACGACACCGTCGTCGACACCCTCCACGGCGTCCCGGTCCCCGACCCCTACCGAGCCCTCGAGGACCTCGACGACCCAGCCACCCGCGCCTGGGTCGACGCCCAGAGCGCCCACGCCCACGACGTCCTCGCCTCGCTCCCCGGCCGCGACGCCCTCGCGCGCCGCTTCGCCGAGCTCCTCTACGTCGACGCCATCTCCCTCCCCGTCCGCCGCGGCGGCCGCCTCTTCTACACGCGCCGCCACAAGGACCGCGAGAAGTCCATCGTGTACTGGCGCGCCGGCGACGACGGCCCCGAGCACGTCCTCCTCGACCCCAACACCATGTCCGACGACGGCAGCGTCTCCCTCGGCGGCTGGTACCCCTCCTGGGACGGCCGCCTCGTCGCCTACAACGTCAAGGCCAACAACGCCGACGAAGCCACCATGTACGTGCGCGACGTCGCCACCGGTAAAGACCTCCCCGACGTCCTCCCCGGCACCAAGTACGCCGGCGCCGCCTGGACCCCCGACGGCCGCGCCTTCGTCTACACCTTCCTCCCGAGCGGCCCCGACATCTCCGTCGCCGACCGCCCCGGCTACGCCGAGATCCGCCGCCACACCCTCGGCGACGACCCCGCCACCGACCCCGTCCTCTTCCCCCACACCGGCAGCGCCCGCACCTTCCTCGCCGCCGACCTCTCCGAGGACGGCCGCTGGCTCTTCGCCTACATCCAGCACGGCTGGAACGCGACCGACGTCTGGTTCCGCGACCTCTCCGCCGACGCCGCCAGCGCCGCGCCCGCCGCCCCCGTCGACCCGGCGCCGGCCTACCCCGTGCCCGCGGGCTTCGTCCCGCTGCGCGTCGGCGCCGACGCGAACTACTCCGTCGAGGTCCACGACGGCCTCTTCTACGTCCTCACCAACGAGGACGCCCCCCGCTACCGCGTCATGGTCGTCGACCCCGCCCGCCCCGCGCGCGACGCCTGGCGCGAGATCGTCCCCGAGTCCGACGCCACCATCGAGTCGCGCCAGATCGTCGGCGGCCACCTCGTCCTCCAGCTCCTCGAGCGCGCGAGCTCCCGCCTCGAGGTGCGCGACCTCGGCGGCGCCCTCGTCCGCGAGGTCCCCCTCCCCGACATCGGCTCCATCGCCGGCGTCACCGGCAACCAGGGCGAGGACGACGCCTACTTCTCGTTCTCCTCCTTCACCCACCCCCCGGAGATCCACCGCACCTCCATCGCCACCGGCGCGACCTCCCTCTGGGCCAAGGTCGACCTCCCCCTCGACCCCTCGCCCTACGCCGTCGACCAGGTCACCTACCGCTCCTGGGACGGCACCCCCGTCACCATGTTCGTGGTCGCCAAGAAGGGCCTCGAGCGCGACGGCTCCCACCCGACCCTCCTCTACGGCTACGGCGGCTTCAACGTCTCCATGACCCCGGACTTCGCCGCCTCCGTCATGGTCTGGCTCGAGCACGGCGGCGTCTACGCCGTCCCGAACCTCCGCGGCGGCGGCGAGTACGGCGAGGCCTGGCACCGCGACGGCATGGGCGCGAAGAAGCAGAACGTCTTCGACGACTTCCTCTCCGCCGCCGAGTTCCTCGTCGCCGAGGGCTACACCCGCCCCGAGCTCCTCGCCATCCGCGGCGGCTCGAACGGTGGCCTCCTCGTCGGCGCCGCCATGACCCAGCGCCCCGACCTCTTCCGCGCCGTCATCTGCGCCGTCCCCCTCCTCGACATGGTGCGCTACCACCGCTTCGGCAGCGGCGAGACCTGGGTCCCCGAGTACGGCTCGGCCGACGACCCCGCGCAGTTCCGCACCCTCCTCCACTACAGCCCCTATCACCGCGTCCGGAAGGGCGTGAGCTACCCCGCGCTCCTCATGGCCGCCGCCGACAGCGACGACCGCGTCGACCCCATGCACGCCCGCAAGTTCGTCGCCGCCGTCCAGTGGGCGAGCGCCAGCAACCGACCGGCGCTCCTGCGCGTCGAGGCCCACGCCGGCCACGGCGGCGCCGACCTCGTCAAGAAGACCGTCGAGTCCTACACCGACCAGTGGGCCTTCCTGCTCTGGCAGCTCGGCATGGACTGAGGAGCTCGAGCGCCGTCCAGGCCGATGCCGAAGACCCCCCTCCCGCTCGCCGCGGGGCTCCTCCTCGCGGCCGTCATCTCCCTCGTCGCGCCGCGCGCGACCGCCACCCACGACGGTGGCCGCGGCTATCGCGTCCTGCGCCTCGCCGACGACGGCCGCTTCCTCGTCGCCACCTGCGACATCCAGGCCGACGCGCGCCCCGGCCTCCTCGTCCTCGACGCCCACGGCCGCGAGCAGGAGCGCCTCGTCGCCGACGACGCCGGCGACCCCGCCTGGTGCGGCGGCCTCCTCCCCGCGCAGGCCGCGCTCGCGATGAACCGCCCCCTGGCCGCGCGCCTCGCCGTCCTCGGCCTCGTGACGGCGCCCCTCGAGGCGCCCTGCTCCCCGTCGCGCTCCCGCTGCGTGGCCGTGCTCCAGCACACGTTCGGCGCCCAGATCGCCCTCGTCGAGGGCCGCGCCACCGTCCGCCACGAGGACATCCGCGGGAAGGCCGGCTTCGGCCCCTTCGCCGTGCGCGCCGAGACCGCGTGGGACCCCGACGAGCGCTGGGTCGTCGTGGCCGGCGAGCGCGTCGCCCGCGTGGAGCCCGGGGTCGCGGTGTGGGAGCCCTTCCTCGTCGCGTGGGAGCGCCCCGGCGGCCCCCGCGAGGGGCATCCCCCCGACGTCACCGGCGCGCTCTTCAAGTGGGGCCGGAAGCAGCTCAAGAAGTGCCGCTTCCGGAAGAGCGAGTGCGACGGCGCCGAGCTCGCGTTCCGCCACGTCCTCCGCCACGACCCCGACGATCTCAACGCCCACGAGGGGATCGACGCCGTCACGGCCCTCCGCAAGTAGCGCGCCGCCGGCGCCCGTGCCGTTGCGGCGCGCGGCCCGCGTTGCTATGGCACTCGGCGTGAGCACCACACACTACGACTGGATCATCGTCGGCTCCGGCTTCGGCGGGAGCGTGTCGGCCCTGCGCCTCGCGGAGAAGGGCTACCGCGTCCTCGTCCTCGAGAAGGGCAAGCGCTTCGCGCCGACCGACTTCCCGAAGAACAACCGCGATCTCAAGCGCTGGATGTGGCTCCCGCGCGCGGGCTTCCACGGGATCTTCCAGATGTCGTTCATGGAGCACGTGACGGTGCTCCACGGCGTCGGCGTCGGCGGCGGCAGCCTCGTCTACGCGAACACCCTCCCGACCCCGAAGGACGGCTTCTTCGAGGCGGACTCGTGGCGCCACCTCGCCGACTGGAAGGCCGAGCTCGCCCCGCACTACGCGACCGCCAAGCGCATGCTCGGCGCCGCCGAGAACCCGATGATGACCAAGGGCGACCGCGTGCTGCAGGAGATCGCCGCCGACATCGGGCGCAGCGAGCACTGGCACCCGACCGAGGTCGCGGTCTTCTTCGGCAAGCCCAACGAGCGCGTCCCCGACCCGTACTTCGACGGCGAGGGGCCCGAGCGCGTCGGCTGCAACTTCTGCGGCGCCTGCATGACCGGCTGCCGCGTCGGCGCCAAGAACACCCTCGACCGCAACTACCTCTACCTCGCCGAGAAGCTCGGCGTGACCGTGCTCCCCGAGACGGAGGTCACCGCCGTCCGCGCCCGCGACGGCGGCGGCTTCGCCATCGAGGGGCGCGCCTCGACCGGCGGTCGCGCGGCGCTCGCGTTCAGCGCCGACCGCGTGATCCTCGCGGGCGGCGTCATGGGGACGATCCCGCTCCTGCTCGCCATGCGCGACGACCCCCGCGGGCTCCCGCGCCTCTCGCCGCGCGTCGGCGACAGCGTCCGCACGAACAGCGAGTCGCTCACCGGGGTCCTCGCGCCCGACAGCGACGAGCACTTCGAGCGCGGCGTCGCCATCACCTCGATCCTCCACACCGACGACCACTCCCACCTCGAGCCCGTGCGCTACGGCAAGGGGTCCGACTTCTTCCGCGCCCTCATGCTCCCGCACGCCCCCGGCGAGACGGCCTTCGCGCGGCTCCGCACGATGCTCACCACCGTGAGGAAGGACCCGCGGAAGTGGCTCCGCGCCTTCATGGTCAAGGACTTCGCGCGCCGAAACCAGGTCCTGCTCTACATGCGCACCCTCGAGGGCACCCTGCAGCTCCGCCTCGGGCGGAGCGCCTTCACCGGCTTCGCGCGCGGCCTCGTCACGCGCCTCGCGCCCGGGCAGGAGGCGCCGAAGGCGTTCATGGCGGCCGCGACCGACCTCGCCGAGCGCTTCGCCGAGAAGGTGGACGGGGTCGTGGGCGGGCTCTTCTCCGAGGTCGTGCTCGGCACGCCGTCGACGGCGCACATCCTCGGCGGGGCGACGATGGGCGCGAGCGCCGCCGAGGGCGTCATCGACAAGGACCACCGCGCCTTCGGCTACGACGGGCTCTACGTGATCGACGGGTCGGCCGTCTCCGCGAACCCGGGCGTGAACCCGTCGCTCACGATCACGGCGCTCGCCGAGCGGGCGATGAGCCGGATCCCCGCGAAGGGAGCGGCCGCCGCCGACGCCTGAGCGCGGCCGCCCCGAGCGCCCCGAGCGCGAGGGCGAGCGGCGCCCCGGACGAGCCGCCCGCGCCGCACCCGAGGACCTCGTCGCGGATCTGCTGCTTCTCCTCGGCGATGTTGTTGCCGGGCACCACGGCGGCGTCGCCGTCGGTGGTGTCGGTCTGCGCGGACGCTGCGGGCGCGCCGAGCGCGAGCGCGAGCGCGGCGAGGAGCGGGGCGAGGACGGGGCGCAAGGGCATGGGGCACTCCAGGGTCGGCCCCGCAGGCTAACAAGAAGCGGGCCACCCGACGCAAGGAGCCGCGGACCGCGCTCCGGGCGTCGTCGTCGCCCCTGTCCGGGCGCTGTCGGACCCGAGATTGTGCAAACGTTGCTCACACCGCTGTGGACTTTCTCCCCATGTCGGGCGACTCGTTCTACCCATGAAGGGCCTCCTGCTCGTGAACCTGGGCACGCCGGACGCGCCGCGCGCGCCCGAGGTCCGGCGCTACCTCGCCGAGTTCCTGTCGGACCCGCGGGTCATCGACATCAACCCCGTCGCGCGCTGGCTGCTCCTGCACGCGATCATCCTGCGCGTGCGCCCCGCGAAGAGCGCCGCCGCCTACCAGAAGGTGTGGACGGAGGCCGGCTCGCCGCTCCTCGTGCACTCGCGGGCCCTCGCCGCCGCCGTCGCCGATCGCCTCGGCGCCGGCTGGCACGTCGAGCTCGCGATGCGCTACGGGAAGCCCGACCTCGCCTCCGCGCTCGATCGCTTCGCGCTCGCGGGCGTCACGCAGATCGTGCTCCTGCCGCTCTACCCGCAGTACGCGTCGTCGTCGACGGGCTCGTCGGTCGCCCGCGTCTACGAGCTCGTGCAGGAGCGCGCCGCGGTCCCGGCGATCACGACCTGTGGCGACTTCTACGACGATCCCGGCTTCCTCGACGCCGTCGTCGCCGTCACGCGCCCCATCCTCGACGCGGGCGCCTTCGACCACGTGCTCATGAGCTTCCACGGGCTCCCCGAGCGCCACGTGAAGGCGACCGATCCCACGGGCGCCCACTGCCTCGCGAGCCCGTCGTGCTGCGATCGCATCGTCCCGGCCAACGCGAGCTGCTACCGCGCCCAGTCCTTCGCCACCGCGCGCGGGCTCGCCGAGCGCCTCGGGCTCCCCGCCGACCGCACCTCGGTCGCGTTCCAGTCGCGCCTCGGGCGGACGCCCTGGATCCGCCCCTTCACCGACGAGCGCGTCATCGAGCTCGCGCAGGCCGGCGTGAAGCGCCTCGCCGTGCTCTGCCCGTCGTTCGTGGCCGACTGCCTCGAGACGGTCGAGGAGATCGGCCTGCGCGCGCGCGAGTCCTTCCTCGCGGCCGGCGGCGAGGAGCTCGTCGCGATCCCGTGCGTGAACGGCACCCCGGCCTGGGTGGACGCCGTCGTCGCCATGGCCCGGCGCGCGGGCCCGCCATAGCGCGCCATGGGTGCATCGTCGCCTTCGATCGCGTAGGCTCTGGGGGCCGCGCCTCTCTTGTCCCCCCGAACGATCGAGACGGATCGTGCCCCACCCGGATGAAGGGCGGCTCCTCGCGAGCCGCTATCAGCTCGAGACCCTGATCGCCGAGCGCGCCGACGGCACGGCGCTCTGGCGAGCCTGGGGCGTCATGTCCGAGCGGCACGTCGTGGTGGCGCGGCTCGGGGCGACGGAGTCCGCCGCCGAGCGCTCGGCGCGCGCGGCGCGGCGGCTCGGCGAGCTCCACCACCCCCACGTCGCCGCCGTCCTCGAGCACGGCGACGACGGCGGCGCCTACCTCGTGTACGACCTCATCGACGGGGAGACCGCCACGGACACGCTCGCCCGGCGCCGCTTCCCCCTCCCCGAGGTCCTCGCGCTCGGCGATCAGATCCTCTGGGCGCTCGAGCACGCCCACGCGCGCGGCGTCGTCCACGGCGCCATCACGGCCGACGGGATCTTCCTCGCGCGCCGCGGCCACGGCGCCGCGAGCGCGCAGCTCATCGACTTCGGCCGCTCCACCCGCGGCGACGTGACGGAGGCCGACGACCTCCACGCCGTCGCGCGCACGCTCTACCAGGTCACCGCCGGCATCGCGCCCTCGGCCGAGCCGCCGCCGCTCATGTCGCTCCTCGCGGACGAGCCGAACCTCGCGCGCTGGGACGCCTTCCTCCACCGCGCGCTGACCACCGCCCCGTTCCGCGACGCGACGGCCATGCGCGCGGCGCTCGGCGAGATCGCGCAGCACCTGCGCCGCGCCCGCGCCGGGCGCGAGGCGCGCGCCGTCGTCACGACCGCGCCCTCCATGAAGCGCGCGATGCACGAGGTCGCCGACTTCCAGACCACCGAGGCCACCGCCGTCCCCGCGTCGGCCGGCGCGGCGACCGACACGTCGTCCGGCGAGGACGCCGCCGTCGCGGCGGCCCAGCTCGGGACCGACCAGTCCAGCGCGCCGCCCGTCCCGACAGCGGCGCCGCGCGCCCAGCCGCCGGCCCCGCCCGCGCCTCCCCACGCCTCGGCGCCCGAGGGCCCGCGACGGCCCACCATGCCGATGGGGAGCCGCCCCGATCTCGCGACCGAGGCGCCGCTCTCGGCGGTCGCGGCGTCGTCCCTCGCGCCTCGGCGCGGGTTCCCGTGGCTCATCGCGGGGGCGTTCGGGGTGCTCGCAGGCCTCGCGGTGGCCATCATCGTCGCGACCCTCGACCACCCGCGCCCGGTCGCTCCGGGCAAGACGCCGGGGGTGACGTCGGTCGCGCCCACGTCGCCGCGACCGGGCGAGCCGCCCGTCGCGGGCGAGGCGGCGCCGCCGCCCGCGGCGGGGCCTGGCGCCGCGGAGACCGCCGCGGCCGAGATCGGGACCACCCGCGTCGTCGTCGAGAGCGAGCCGAGCGGGGCGCTGGTGGCGAGCGCCGGCGCGATCCTCGGCAAGACCCCGCTCCCGCTCGACGTGCCCGCGGGTGAGCACCGCTTCGACGTGTCCCTCCCGGGCTACCAGGCGCAGTCCCTCGTCGTCGACGTGCGCGGCGCCGACGAGATCCACAGCCGGATCCGCCTCGAGCCGCTGGTCACGACGAAGTCCCCTTGATCCGCCGGGCGCTCCCCGAGCGCCGAGCGGCGCTCAGGTCGCGCGCCGCAGCGCCGCGGTCACGGCCTGCTCCGCGAGGCGCCCGAGCCAGTCGCGCCGCGCCTCGTCGCCCGCGACGCGGCGCGCCGCCTCGACGTAGGCGGGCAGGTGGCGCGCGCGGGACGGCAGGTGC
Organism: Deltaproteobacteria bacterium; assembly: GCA_020632715.1. GTDB lineage: Bacteria > Myxococcota_A > UBA9042 > PHBI01 > PHBI01 > JACKFA01. Next base: position 60,588 of record JACKFA010000004.1, on the reverse strand, counting down.
CGATAGGTGGCCTGCGCCGTCGCCATCGTGCTCGTGAAGAGCGCCCGATCGCGGCGCCCCCAGCGGAAGCCGTAGGCGTCCCGAAGGCGCGCGGGCAGGAGCCCGGCCGTCATGACCGCGTACCAGCCCCACGCGGGGGCGAGGGTCGGTCGCGGCGGGGTGAGGAGGAAGCCGCAGAGCTCGCGGGCGCGCGCGCCGACGGTGAGCTCGTCCGAAGCGAGCATGTCGCTGAAGTAGGCCACGAAGGCGGGCCAGCTCTCGGGGAGATCGTCGGGTCCGAGCCCGAAGAGGCCGGCGAAGCGCCGCGCGTCGTCGTAGTAGGTGCGCCGCGCCGCGGCGTCGAGCGGGGCGACGCACGCCTCGTAGAGCATCGCCGAGCTCTCGGTCAGCGTGGCCCACACCCAGCGCAGCGCGTCGCGGTCGTTCGCGGCGTAGGGGGTCCCCGCGGCGAAGGGGCCGGCGGTCTCGTCGTGGACGCCGCTCACCCGGGTGTGGATCGCGTGCAGGCGCCGCGCCGAGGCGAGGGCCGCGTCGCGCTCCCCGAAGACGAGCGCGAACACGTGGGCGAAGGTGCGCTGGAAGCGGCCGGCGAGATCGTCCTGCGTGCGCGAGTGGTGCGCCACGCCCTGCGCGACGACGGGGTGCGCGAGCTGGAGCAGGGTCGCGCGGCCGCCGCCGAGAAACGAGATCGCCTCACGGCTGACGCGCCACATCGCCGATCCGGGGCCGAAGAGGCCGTGTCCGGGTGGCTGTGTAACCACGGTCACACGGGCCAACGCGGCGTCGAGATCGGCGCGGGACACGAGCGTCATGGCGCCATCGAAGCAGGTCTCGCTTGCTTCGTACAGGCCAGGGCGGGCACAACACTCGGGCGCGCCGCGAGCCGGAGCGCGGTACGGGTCGGCGTCGCCTCACTTCCCAGGAGGCGCGAGGACGGTCTATCCTTGACCAGTCGGCCGCCGAGGCTCTTTACTTCAGCCGTAATATACGCAGGGGCGAACATGCGCAGAACGCTTGTCCATCACATCGTATTCCTGGGGGCGGTGAGCCTCCTCGCCGCGTGTGGCTCCGACACCGCGGGCGGCGACACGAGCGGTGGCGGCGACACGTCGGCCGACACGCAGACCGGCGACACCGGCGCGACCGACACCAGCGGCGAGGACGACGCGGGCGACACCGGCGGCACCGCCGGCGACACCGGGTCGGGCGACACCACGCCCGACACGGCCGACACCGCCGACACGGCCGACACCTCGCCCGACTACTCGACGCCGAAGCTGGTCGAGATGCGCGTCCCCGCCGACGGCGCGTCGGTGAAGGACCAGATCATGGTCGACCTGATCCCGGTCGGCCGCGACGAGCTGAAGGTCGACAACGTCATCCTGCGCGTGAACGGCTTCGCGGTCTTCCAGGACGTCAAGCTCCCGACGCGCTTCGTGCTCGACACGCGCCAGTTCGACGCGGGTGAGCTCGTGCTCCAGGCCACGGCGCGCGCCGGCTTCGAGTCCGGCGGGCACCAGGTCACGGTCTACCCGAACAACCCGCCGATCACGTTCCTGTCCGCCACCCCCGAGCAGCGCGTCGTCAAGGACGGGCAGCTCGTGAGCGTGACGATGAAGATCGACGGCCCGACCGAGATGACGCTCACGGCCGACTGGAGCGCGATCGACTCGAACTTCGACCCCGCCAACTCCATCGCCTACTCGGCGGGCATCGGCGTGTGGTCCATCAACTACATCATCTCGAGCAACAACTCGAAGCCGGACGGGATCTACACGATCCCCGTCACCGCGCAGGCCGGGCCGTGGGTGGTCAACTACGGCCAGCTCGAGCTCCGCCTCGAGAACCAGCCCGTGAACCCGCTCCGCGCGCAGGGCGGCATCTTCGTCGACGAGCAGCTCCCGCAGCCCTCGCCGAACTTCGGCGCGGGCCCCCCGTCGGTCAGCTCCGAGAACGCCTTCATCGTGACCGGCGGCTCGGCCGCGCTCCACATCGAGGCGGGCTCGCTCACCTACCCGCAGGAGGTCGTGGGCTACATCATCGGCCTCGAGGGGCACTCCGGCTACTTCCAGGTGCCGACGACCGACGCGACCAACCCGGTCGACATCACCGTGCTCCTCCGCGCCTACACCGAGTACGAGTTCGTGCCGCAGGTCCTCCCGGTGCGCGTCGCGACGCGCGATCAGCGCGGCCGCGTCTCGCCGTACGGCTCCTACCTCTTCCAGGTCACGCCCGTCGGCAGCGGCGACATCCAGGTCAGCGTCAGCTGGGACACCCCGACCGACGTCGACCTCCACGTCATCGACCCCAACGGCTGCGAGGTCTACTACGGCCACCGCAACTGCAACGGCGGTGAGCTCGACCTCGACTCGAACGCCGGCTGCGGCATCGACAACGTCAACAACGAGAACATCTTCTGGCCGCCAGGCCAGGCGCCGGTCGGCAACTACACCGTGAAGGTCGACTTCTGGGACGACTGCAGCAACACGGGCGCCAACTACGCCGTCACCATCAACGCCTGCGGTCGCACCGAGGTCTACGAGGGCCACTTCGGCGTCGGCACCGACGACCACGGCGGCTCCGGCTCCGGCGTGCTCATCGCGAACTTCAACAACTCCGTCTGCCAGACCTCGATCTCGGGTCGCGTCCGCTACCAGGACCGCCCGCTCGACGAGACCGGCTTCGGCGCCCTCTCGTGGCGCCCGGTGCGCAACGCGGTCGTCGAGCTGCGGCGCCTCCTGACGGGCGAGGTCATCGGCACGTCGTCCACGAACCAGGTCGGCGAGTACACGATCCAGTTCACGAACGACGGCCCGCCGGGCCTCGTCGTGGTCGTGAAGGCCAAGACCGACGTCGACGAGGGGCTCCGCGACATCGAGATCCTCGACCACCCGAAGTTCAAGAAGCTCTACGAGGTGAGCTCCTCGCCGGTCGTGTTCGAGCCGGGTCAGGACTCGCGCATCGTCGACATCGACATCCCGGTCGAGCTGCGCGCCGGCGCGTTCAACATCTTCGACGTGCTCCAGCAGGGCTACGACCTCGTCCGCCGCATGACGGGCCGCGACCTCGGCCACCTCATCGGGTTCTGGGCGACCGGGACCGACACGACGGACACGCTCTTCTGCAGCCAGTACCTCTACGATGACGGCGTCTGCACGGACTTCGCCTCGGTGAGCGTCCAGGGCAAGGACTCCGACCGCGACGAGTACGACGACCAGATCATCCTCCGCGAGTTCCTGAAGTACGCGATCCTGCGCCTCTCGCGCGACGATCACCCCGGCGGCAAGGCCGACGGCACGCGCGAGAACCCGAACCTCGCGTGGAGCGAGGGCGTCGGGACCTTCTTCGCCAACGACATCGCGGGGAGCCACTACTTCGTCGACAGCCGCCCCTTCGGCGTCTACATCGCCGACGACGTCGAGTCGCAGCCGAGCCCGTTCGCCTACGACACGGCGAACACCTCGATGAGCGGCGAGATCTCGTTCGACATGGTCGCGTCGGCGCTCTGGGACCTCGCGGACGGCCAGGACGCCGAGGCGTTCGACAACGCGCTGAACCTGCGCTCCGGGATCTACGACGTCCTGTTCAACTACCTGCCGTCGGACTCCTACGTGGACCGCGGCTTCGCTGGGGTGGACTTCGTCGACTTCCTCGACGGCTGGTTCTGCCGCGGCTGGGGGCAGCGTGATGCGGTCGAGGCGATCCTCGAGCATCTCGACTTCCCGTACGACTTCGCCGGTCCATCGGGCTGCGACCACCTGTAAAGGACGACGCGCATGCGTTTGAAGACGCTCTTCGAGCTGACGGCCATCGGAGCGCTCGCGCTCGCCCTCGTCGCGTGTGACTCGAACGGGTCGAGCACGGGGGACACGGGCGAGGAGCGCGACACCGCGGTCCCCGCCGACGTCGAGGACACCTCGGTCGGCGTGGACACGCTCCCCGATCCCGACGCCGCGACGCGTGTCTGCGAGACCAACGCCGACTGCGTCGGCAAGGTCACCGTGGGTGAGTGCACGCAGCCGGTCTGCAACGCCAACGGCACGTGCGTGGTCGGGCCGAAGGACGACGGCACGAGCTGCGACGACGGCGACGTGTGCACGGAGAGCGACGTCTGCGCCGACGGCGTCTGCCGCGGCGGGCCGCAGATCGACTGCGACGACGGCGAGGTCTGCACGCTCGACCGCTGCGACAGCGCGGCGGGCGGCTGCGTCCACCCGCCCGCGGAGGGGACCTGCGACGACGGCAACGGCTGCACGACCGGCGACCGCTGCGTCGACGGGACCTGCCTCGGCGACGTCGTCACCTGCAACGACGACAACCCCTGCACGGACGACTTCTGCAACCCCGCCGGCGGCTGCGAGTACACGAACAACGACAACCCCTGCCTCGACGGCAACGAGTGCACGACGGACGACGCCTGCGTCGACGGCGTGTGCACGGGGACGCACATCGCGGGCTGCGGCGCGCCGGTCTGCGGTGACCTCGTCTGCGACGAGGGCGAGGACTGCGTCAAGTGCCCGACCGACTGCCCGGTGTGCTGCCCGTCGGGTCAGGTGCAGAACTGCAACGGGGGCTGCACCAACGGCAGCTGGATCGACGACGGCTTCTGCGACAACGTCCTGAACTGCTCGGACACGGGCTGGGACGGCGGCGACTGCACGCCGCCCTGCGGCTTCGACGGCATCCAGGACTGCAACGACAACTGCGCCCTGCCGGCGCAGGTGGGCGACGACGTCTGCCACGACGGCACCGACAGCGAGCCCGACCTCCGCTGCGCCGCCTTCGAGGACGACGGCGGCGACTGCGCGCCCTGCCCGGAGGGGCAGATCCCGGCGTGCGGCGGCGGCTGCGTCGACGAGGCGCGCGCCGGCGACGGCACGTGCGACCCCGAGCTCGACTGCATCAAGAACTCGAACGACAGCGGCGACTGCTGCCCGGCCGGCCGGATCCCGAACTGCAGCGGCGGGTGCACGCTCGCGAGCTGGATCGACGACGGCTTCTGCGACAGCGTCCTGAACTGCCAGGAGACCCTCTGGGACGGCGGCGACTGCACGCCGAGCTGCGGTGAGGCCGGCATCGACTGCGGCGAGCTCTACTGCGTCGACCAGGCCGACGTCGGCGATGGCAACTGCGACGAGGGCGTGAACAACGCGCTCGACCTCAACTGCGCGGCGTACGAGTACGACGGCGGTGACTGCACGCCGTGTCCGGAGGGCGAGGTCCCGGCCTGCGGCGGCGGCTGCTTCGAGGCGGCGCGCATCGGCGACGGCACCTGCGACGACGAGCTCTTCTGCGCGAAGAACGACGACGACGGCGGCGACTGCTGCCCCGCCGGGCAGGTGCCGAACTGCAACGGCGGCTGCACCACGGCGACGTGGGTGGACGACGGCTTCTGCGACAGCGTCCTGAACTGCGTCATCGCGGACTTCGACGGCGGCGACTGCACGACGTGCGGCGCCGGCGGCGTCCAGGACTGCGCCGGGCGCTGCCGCGACATGACGCTGCTCGGGAACGGGACCTGCGACGACGGCGCGGCCGGCGGCGCGGACTTCTTCTGCGCGGACTCGGAGTGGGACGGCGGCGACTGCACGCCCTGCGGCCCGGGCGAGGTCGCGTCGTGCCTCGGCGGCTGCGCGCCGGACACGACCGGCGACGGGACCTGCGACGAGGCGATGAACTGCCCGAAGAACGGCAACGACAGCGGTGACTGCTGCCCCGCCGGCCAGACGGCGAACTGCAACGGCGGCTGCACCAACGCGAGCTGGCTCGGCGACGACGACTGCGACTCGTCGTTCAACTGCCTCGCGACGGGCTTCGACCACGGCGACTGCCTCGACTGCACGGCGGCGGAGACGTTCGACTGCAACGGGCAGTGCGTGGATCCGGCGCTCCTCGGCGACGGGGCCTGCGACGACGGAGCCGACGGCGCGGACTTCCGCTGCGGCTACTACTCGGACGACGAGGGCGACTGCCCGGCGTGCCCCGAGGGGCAGGTCCCGGGCTGCGACGGCGGCTGCGTCGACGCGTCGATGCTCGACAACGGCACCTGCGACGCGGTGCTCGACTGCCCGAAGAACGACAACGACGGCGGGGACTGCTGCCCGGTCGGTGAGATCCCGGACTGCAACGGCGGCTGCACCGACGCCGACTGGCCGGGCGACGGCTTCTGCGACAGCGTCCTGAACTGCGTCGTCGGCGACTTCGACGGCGGCGACTGCGCCACCTGCGGCGCGGGCGGCGTGCAGGACTGCAACGGGCGCTGCCGCGACGAGACGCTCCTCGACGACGCCGTGTGCGACGACGGCTCCGACGGGGCCGACTTCAACTGCGCCGACTTCGACTACGACAACGGCTCGTGCCCGGCCTGCGAGGACGGGCTCGTCCCGGCCTGCATGGGCGGGTGCACCTCGCTCGACGCGTCCGGCGACGGCACGTGCGACGCGGCGCTCTTCTGCGAGAAGAACGACAACGACGGCGGTGACTGCTGCCCCGAGGGCCAGATCCCGAACTGTCAGGGCGGCTGCACCGACGCCGACTGGCCGGGCGACGGCTTCTGCGACAGCGTGCTCAACTGCATCGCGAACGAGTTCGACGGCGGCGACTGCATCGACTGCGCGTCCGACGAGATGTTCGACTGCGGCGGGCAGTGCCTCTCGCCGGGGCGCGTCGGCGACGGCACGTGCGACGACGGCTCGACGGACTACGACTTCAACTGCGCGTACTACGACAACGACGGCGGGGACTGCACGCCGTGCGACCCCGGCTTCGTCTCGGGCTGCCAGGGCGGCTGCGTCGCCGAGTCGCGCATCGGCGACGGCACCTGCGACCCTGACCTCGAGTGCTCGAAGAACGGCAACGACGGTGGCGACTGCTGCCCGGCGGGCCGCGTGCGGAACTGCACCGGCGGCTGCACGCTCGAGACGTGGCTCGACGACGGCTTCTGCGACAGCGCGCTGAACTGCCTCGCGCACGGCTACGACGCCGGCGACTGCGTGGACTGCACGTCCGACCAGACCTTCGATTGCAACAACATGTGCATCGACCCCGCGATCATCGGCGACCGCACGTGCAACGACGGCGCCGAGAGCGGGCCCGACCTCAACTGCGGCTACTACGACTTCGACCAGGGCGACTGCGACGCCTGCCCGGAGGGGCAGATCCCGGGCTGCAACGCCACGGGCTGCGTCGACGCGACGCGGCTCCACGACCAGATCTGCGACGAGGAGCTGCACTGCAAGAAGTACGGCGACGACGACTGCTGCCCGGCGGATCGGATCCCGAACTGCGTGAACGGCTGCACGCTCGCGACGTGGCTCGGCGACGACTTCTGCGACACCGCGCTCAACTGCGCGGCGACGAACTGGGACGGCGGCGACTGCACGCCGCCGTGACCCGGGCGCGCGGGGACGCGCGGCGATGACCGATGGGGAGCCCCGGAGCGCGCGCGCTGCGGGGCTCTTCGCGTCTCGGGGCGCGGCCGGGGCGACCGCGCTCCGCGTCGGCCTACTTCGGCGCCTTCGTCGCGTTGAAGGCGAGGACGCGCCCGACCCAGTCGTCGAGCTGCTCGTCGCGCTCGAGCCCCTCGGGCGCCACGTAGAGGAAGCCCTTCATCTCGCGCCCCGTGAAGTCCATCACGCGGGTGTCGGGCCGCGCGAGCGCCGCGTCGGCCTCCTCCTTCGAGAGGCGCAGCATCAGCTTGTCGCCGCTCACCCCGAGCGTCATGTGACCGCGCACCATGAAGCAGAGGCCGCCGAACATCTTCTTCTCCGTCGGTAGCACCCCGCGCTGCGCGAACGAGCGCCGCGTGCGCTCGGCGAGACCCTCGTCGTAAGCCATGCGTCACCCCTTTCGCCGTGGTCCGAACGCGCCCATCATGCTCCCGATGCGACGCGACGGCCATCGGCTCCTGACCATCGGCTTCTCCCACTTCTGCGAGAAGGCGCGCTGGGCCCTCGACCGCGCAGGCGTGCCCTACCGCGAGGAGCCCCACCTCCCGGTCTTCCACGTCCTGCCGACCCGCCGGCTCTCGCGGCGCACCAGCACGCCGCTCCTCGCCCTCGCAGACGGTCGGATCCTCCAGGACAGCACCGAGATCCTGCGCTTCGCCGACGAACACCTCGCGCCGGGAGACCGCCTCTTCCCCGAGGACGGCGTCGCCGCCTCGGCCGTCGCGGCCCTCGAGGCCGAGCTCGACGACGGCCTCGGCGTCGACGCGCGGGTCATCGCCTACGACGCCCTCCTGCCCGTGCTCCGCCGCTTCTCGCGCGACATCACCCGCGGCGTGCCGCGCCTCGAGCGCGCCCTCCTCTGGCCGACGGCCGGCCTCGCCCGCGCCCTCATCCGCCGCGGCTACGCCGTCACCCCGGAGAACGCCCGCGCCGCGCGCGCCCGCGTCGACGCCCTCTTCGTCCGCCTCGCCGCCGATCTGTCCGATGGGCGCCCCTTCCTCACGGGCGATCGCTTCTCGGCCGCCGACCTCAGCTTCGCCGCCCTCGCGAGCCCGATCCTGAACCTCGGACCCCGCGGCCCGCTGCTCTCCCCCGATCGCCTCCCGGACCCCGTGCGCGCGCTGATCGACGGCTACCGCGCGACCCCTGCAGGCGCCTACGCCGTGCGCCTCTACGCCGCCCACCGCGCGGCCCGCGTCGCCGCCGCGCCGTGATCGTGATGGCGTCCGCCGGGTCGGCGCCGTATCATGTCGGCCATGAAGAGCGCGACCCACAGCCCCGCCGACAGGCGCGCGGCGACAGCCACCGTCGCGGGTGATCGTCACGTCCGCGAGCTCGCGGCCCTCGCCGGCCTCCTCCTCGGCGCAGCCCACGCCGACGGCTTCTACTCCGCCGAGGAGGCCGTCGCGATCAACGAGATCCTGAGCCAGTACGTCGACGACGACGACCTGCCGGCCAGCGTCCGCCGCGCCATGACGGCCTTCGACCGCGCGACCTTCGACGTCGCCGCCGCCGTCGGGCCCCTGACGCTCCGCACCACGCGCGACCGCGAGGATCTGCTCGACCTCGTCGTCACCGTCATGCGCGCCGACGGCGTCCTCCAGCCGGAGGAGATGGCGTACGCGCGCGCCGTCGCGCAGGCCGTCGGCCTCGGCGAGCACGTGCTCGACGAGCTCGCCGCGGAGGTCGACGAGGTCGACGCCGCCGAGCGCCGACTCGACGAGGGGACGGGCGAGAGCGTCGCCGCCCTCACGCGCAGCCTCGAGCCCTGAAGAGGCCCCATGCCGTGGTCCCGCGCCCGCTTCGCCCCCGTCTGCGTCGCGCTCGCCGCCCTCACCGTCGCCGCCTGCGGTGACGACGGCGGCGGCAGCACCGCAGACACCGCCGACACCGCGCAGGCCGACGGCGCCGACGCGACCGCGCCCGACGACACCGGCGGGGACGACGCGACCACCCCGCCCGACACCGCCACGCCGGACGCCGACGCCGACGCCGACGCCCCGGACGACACGGCCGACGACACCGCGGACACCGCCGTCGTCGACACGTCGCCGCCCGACGAGCCGCCGCTCTCCTGGGTCCCCCACGTGCGCGGCGACTTCAACGACTGGGGCACGACCGACCCGCTGGCCTACGTCGGCGGCGGCGTGTACCAGGCCACGGTGGCCGTCCCGGCCGGGCGGCACGAGCTCAAGGTCGCCGACGCCAGCTGGACCCTCACGACCATCTTCTCGGCCTCGGGCAGCGAGCAGCTCACGGAGGAGGTCGGCGTCGAGTTCCCGCTCGTGTCGGCGCAGGGGTACAACAACAACACGGTCATCGAGTTCGCCGACGAGGGAGAGCACACCTTCACCCTCACGGTCGCCGGCACCGGCGGTGCGCAGTCGCTCTCGCTGCTCGTGACGAAGGGCGGCGGCGGCTCGACGGCCCTCCCGGACGACTCGCAGGTCGAGACGTTCGGCGCGCAGACCGTGACGCCGGTGGCCGTGAGCCCCGGCACCGAGCGCGTCCTCGGGCGCGTGGCCCTCTTCGACGCCCTGAAGATCGCGATCCCCGCCGGCGAGAGCGCCCAGTGGGTGCTCGGCGACAACCTCGACGGCTACTACGAGGGCTGGACCCACAGCTACACGACGGCGAGCCGCTACCGGAACAAGGTCGGCTACCTCTTCGCGTACTTCGCGTCGCTCGTCGACGGCGCGCTGAACGACCAGAGCGCCGGCAGCACCACGTCGGACCTCCTGCCGACCGGTGTGCGGGTGCAATATGGCGGCGGCGTCTGGGACGAGCTCGTCGTCCATTCTGGCCAGCGCGCGCTCACCTTGCGAGTGCACAGTGACACGCCCGGGAAGCTCGCCGTGGCGCCGAAGCTCGCGCTCAAGCGCGCGTCGAGCAGCTGGGAGCGCGTCGGCGACGCGATGGTGCTCGGGCTCGCGGAGTCGCTCCGGCAAGAGGGGTCGCCGGCGTTCGTCGGGATCGCCGCCGACAAGGCGCACACCTACGTCGGCGCCGATCTCGCGGCGCTCCCGGCGCTCCGCGACGTGGCCGGGATCCTGCCGACCGACGTGAAGCCGCTCATCACGACGACGGGCGACGAGACGGACCTGCGCGTCGTGCTCGCCTTCGCGATGACGAAGGAGGAAGCGGCCGCGCAGGCGCTCGCGCTCGCGCAGGTCGACTCGGCCGGGCGCGCGGCGGAGGAGGCGTACGCGCTCCTCACGAGGAGCTGGCTCTGGACGGGGGACGCCGCCTACGACCGGGCGCTCGCGTGGTCGAAGATCGCGGCGCACACGATGCTCGTGAGCGAGTTCGGGCGCGGGATCTGGGCGGGGCTCCCGTGGTTCAAGGACAACTGGGGGCGCGACACGTTCATCGCGCTCCCGGGGACGCTGCTCGCGACGGGGCTCTTCGACGACGCGAAGGCGGTCGTGCGCAACTTCGCGGCGCTCCAGAACACGGACGCCGCGAGCGAGGACTACGGGCGGATCCCGAACCGCGTGCGCGGCGCCGACGACATCATCTACAACACGACCGACGGGACGCCCTGGATGGTGCGCGAGATCGAGGAGATCGTGCGCTACACGGGTGATGGGGCCTTCGCGACCGAGATGTACCCGGTCGTGGCGCGCTACCTCGACGGCGCCATCGCGCACCACGTCGACGACGACGGCTTCCTCACCCACGACGACCAGGCGACCTGGATGGACGCCGCGTTCGGGACGAGCGGGGAGCACCCGTGGTCGGCGCGGGGCAACCGCGCGGTCGAGATCCAGGCGCTCTGGTACGGCGCCCTCCGCTACGGCGCGCGCCTCGCGGCCGCGGCCGGGGAGACGGCGCGCGAGCAGGCGTGGGACGCGCAGGCCGACGCGCTCGAGAGCCACTTCGCGGCGGCCTTCTGGGACGCCGGCGCCCACACGATGGCCGACCGCGTGCGCGCGGACGGCTCGCGCGACACGAAGATGCGCCCGAACCAGCTGATGCTCCTGTCGATCCCCCTCGACGACGCGCGCCGCCTCGTGGCCGACGACGTCGAGGCCCACGTCGCGCGCGCCGCCGCGGCGGCGCTCCTCTACCCCTACGGCGTCGCGTCGCTCGCGCAGACGCACCCCTACTTCCACCCGTTCCACGACCACCAGGCGCGCTACGAGAAGGACGCCGCCTATCACAACGGCACCGTCTGGGGCTGGAACGCGGGCTTCGCGGTGACGGCGCTCGCGCGCGTCGGCGCGGTCGAGCGGGCGTGGGCGCTCACGAAGAACCTGGCGGGGCAGATCACCGACCTCGGCGCGCGCGGCACGATGAGCGAGCTCCTCGACGCGCACCCCGCCGCGAGCGGCGCGCTCACCCCGTCGGGCACCTACGCGCAGGCGTGGAGCGTGGCCGAGTTCACGCGCAACGGCTACCAGGACTACCTCGGCGTGCGGCCCGACCTCGGCCGCGGCGCGCTCGTGCTCGAGCCGTCGCCGCCGGCCTCCTGGGCGGCCGTCGGCGCGGAGGTGCCGCTCGGCGCCGGCGGGCGCCTCACCATCGACTACACGCGCGAGTCGGGGTCGGAGGTGTGGGTGCTCGCCGCGGACGGCCTCGGCGACGTCGCGACCCGCGTGCTCCTGCTCGGCGACGACGGCGCGCGCTACCTCATCGCCCTGACCCTGTCCGAGGGCGGCTCGCGGCGCGTGCAGTTCGACCCCGCGACCCACATGGGCGCCATCGATCGCGGGCCGATGCTCGCGCTCGACGTCGCGCGGGCCTCCCAGGCCGCGATCGTGGGCGAGCTCACGCCCGTCACGCCCAACACGGGCGCGTCCTTCCCGACGCTCGAGCAGCAGGACTACCTGCGCGGCGTCATCGAGCGCGGCGAGTTCGAGTAGCGCCCGCCCCCGTGTTCACTCCGCCGTGAGCGCCGCCAGCGCCGCCGTGGCGGCCTCGCGCGGGACCGTCACCCGGAGCCGCAGCCGGTCGCCGTCGCGGTCGAGGCGGGCGGCGCCGAGCAGGACGCGCACGGGGCCCTCGGCGGCGGCGAGGGCGGCGCGGAGCTTCTGCTCGAGGCGCGCGGCGGCGGCGGCGTCCGGGACCACGGCGGTCACGTCGACGGTGAGGTCGTCGAAGGCGCCCACGCGCGCGGCGAGCCAGCGGATGGCGCCGAGATCGGGGTCGATCCCCGTCAGCCCCGCGCGGAGGGTCGCGCCGGGGGCGGCGGCCACCGCGACCGAGGGCGCCCCGCGGGCGGCGCGGAGGGGCGGACCGATGCCGGGGGCGATGAGCCCCGAGTTGCCGCTCCGCGCGACGAGCGCGCGGTCGAACGCGGCGCGCGCGCCCTCGAGGAGCAGCCCGTCGCCGACGAGCGCGCTCGGGCCGCCGTCCTGGTCGTACACCGCGCCGAGCGCGTTCTCCCCGGGGCGGCGCGTCGCCCCCACCGCGGCGAGCTCGGCCAGGGCGCGATCGCGGTCGTAGGCGCCCGTGAGGACCCGCACGACGCTCGGCTCGTCGGGCGTCGGCCCTGGCGAGAACGAGGTGAGGAGCGCGTCGGCGCGCGAGAGCAGCCACGGGTCGTCCTGCTGCATGAGCCGCGCGAGGAGGGCCATGAGCCCGGGCCAAGCGCGGACGTGAACGAGGTTCACGCCCACCACGCCCTCGGCGTCCGTCGGCACGAAGCGCAGGAGGGGGCTCACGACGTCGTCGCCGACGCGCGCGTCGAGATCGGCGAGGAGCGGCGACGGCGCGGCGTTCACCGCGGCCTCCCGCTGCTGCCGGTCGAGCTCGGCGGCGAGCGCCTCGACGGTCGTGATGGGCTCCGAGGGCACGGCGCGCACGGCGCCGCCCGCGTCCACGGCGAAGGTGGCGCCGACGAGCGCGCGCGCGTCGAAGCCCGCGGCCTCGGGCGGGGCGAGCCGCCCGTCGCCGGCGGCCACGAGGTCGTCACTCTCCCCGGCGGCCACGACCGCGTCGGCCGCGCCGTCCGGCGGCGCGTCGGCGGCCACCCGCAGCCCGGCCGCGAGCCCGCGACGAGCGCGGCGCCGCCGAGCCCGAGCGCCATGAAGCCGAGCGTCCCGCCGCCCGGCGCCCGGCGCCTCGCGCGCAGGAGCAGCGCGAGCCCGCCGAGGAGGCCCGCGCCGCCCGCGATGACGACGAGCAGCGCCGCGACGTCGAGCCGCGTCTGCGGCGGCGCCGGGTGCTCGGCGGCCGCGGTGTCGACCGCGTCGATGAGCGCGTTCGCGACGTCCGCGCCGGACTCGGCGGCGAGCACGCGCCCGCCGGTGAGCTCGGCGAGCTTCTGCGCGCTCGCCTGCGCCGCGGCGCTGTGGCCGACCACGATGGGGTAGACGTGGGCGGGGTCGACGTCGTGGCAGCGCTGCGCGACGCTCTCGTAGGTGTTGCCGGCGCTGTCGGGCGACTTCGCCTCCGCGTCGGTGATGACGACCACGATCTTCGTCGGCACGCGGTCCGGCGTGTCGCCCTCGGCCTCCCAGAGCGCGACCCCCTGCGCGACGCCGTGGAGCTGATCCTCGGGCGTGTCGCCGCCGCCGCCCGCGCCGAGCCCGTTCAGGAAGGCGAACTGCGACTCGAGGTCGCGTGTGAAGGGGCGCACCGTGAAGAACGCGCGGTCCGCCTCCTCGGCGAGGTCGCGGAAGGTGGTCACGGCGAGGCGGAGGTCGGGCGCGCGGGCCTTCAGCGCCCGGATCGACGCGATGGCGTTGTCGCGCAGCGACTCGAGCGAGCTGTCCATCGAGCCGGTCGTGTCGATGGCGACGACCACGTCGACGGGGCCCTTCGCCGGCACGCCCGCCGCGAGCGCGCCGCCCGCCGGGTTCGTGACGCGCCGCGTCACGGCGTCGGTGACGGGGATCCGCCGCCAGCCGCTGTCCGGGGTGTCGGTGACGACGCCGCGCAGGTCGACGACGAGGTCGCTCGGGGCGACGCCCTCGGGGACGCCCGTCACGCGGATCCCGATGTCCACCGGCTCGGCGCCCACCTCGCGCCCGATCCGCACGGTCCAGCCGGTCTCCGTCGCGACCTTCGTGCGCACGACGGGGTCGCGCCGGTACACGCGCGCGGCGGTGATGGTGGCGGGCTTGTCGGCGAGGTTCGTCACGTGGAGCTGGATCCGCACGTCGCCGCTCGGGCCGTCGACGCGCCGCCCCCAGGCCTCGCCGCGGAGCGCGGTGATGCTCGCGCGGAACGCGGTGAAGACGCAGCGGATGGCGACCCGCAGGTGCGCCTCGTGGTCGGCGGCGAAGTCCGCGGCGGCGTCGATGTCGCCATGGGCCAGGTCGGAGCAGGCGCGCACGAGGTCCGCGAGGGTCTCGGTCTCGGCGACGCGCGCGCGGTCGAGCTCGGGGGCGTCGAAGCCCTTGGCGACGCGCAGCGGCACGTAGTGCGCGCGGACGGGGCCGGCGCCGAGCATCGGCGCGGGGGCGTCGAGCTGCGCGCGGAGCTGCGTCAGCTGCGCGGGGTTCGTCTCCCACGTGAGGTGCTCGCTCCCCGGCGTGCAGAGCTGGAACGACGGCGCCTGCGCCCAGTGGTCGTAGATCGGGCCGTTGAAGTAGAACGGGTCGAAGTAGCTGTAGAAGGCGTCGACGCTCTTGTCGCCGCGGTTCGCGAGGTCGTGCAGGTAGCACGCGACCGCCGTGCGCAGCGTGCTCGGCGGGATGTTCACCTTCCAGAAGTCCTCGCGCCGGAGGAGCGTGTCGGCGCCGGAGTTGCCGACGTGGCGCGCGACCCGCGCCCAGAACGCGCTGGCGCGGGCGCCGCCCGGGAGCGCGGCGGCGCGGGCCTCGAGCGCGGCGAGGGCCTTGGTGACGCTGTCGTGACCGAGCCAGGCGACGATGTCGTCGCTCGCGGCGGCCTCGAAGCGGGTCGCCTGGGCGCGGAGCTCGGTCAGGGTGGCGTCGTCGAGGGTGAAGGCGTCGGCGTGCTTGGCGCTGACGGGGTCGGCGACGTAGTGGGCGAGGTAGGCGGCGAAGTGCGCGAGCTCGTTCGCGTCGAGCCCCTCGACGAGCCCCATGACGAGGCGGCTGTAGTTCTCGCCGGCGGCCTCGGGGGCCGCGCGCCGTCCTGGAGCCACGGGTTCCAGTAGTGCCCGCGCCCGTTGTAGAGGCTGTTGAAGCCGACGGGGACCATGCTCACGACCTCGGCGTCCGGGCTCGGGCCGCCGACGCCGGCGCGCTTCGGCGGGACGAGGCGCGGATCGCCGACGAGGTCGCGGGTCGCGGGGCGCATGCCGTGCTCGCAGCGCTCGATGCCGTCCCAGGCGTTGACGTGGTCGAGGGGCGGGAAGCCGCTCTGGCCGTCGGCGAACGCGGGGTCGAGGGCGAGGAGCCGGAACGCCTCGACGACGACGAACTGGTGCACCGGGTGCGCGGCGCCGCGCGCGTCGAGCTCGCGCAGGAGGCGCGGCCCGTCGACGCCGTAGCTCTCGAGGAGCCAGCGCAGGTTGGAGCGGTCGCTCTCGGAGAGATCGAGGCCGCCGGTGAGGGTCCCCCAGCCCGCTGCGGGGGGAGCCCAGGAGACCGTCGCGAAGGCGAGGCCCAGGGCGCACGCGGTGCGACGGAAAATCGCGCGGGGAGCGCGTTCCATACCGTCCTCCGTGGGCGCGATCCTCCCGCCGCGGCGTCGGGAAGTCAACGCGCGGGACGCGCCCGCGTGAGGACCGCGCGGGGAGCCGGACCTCCGATCTCCCGGTCTGGACGCGAGGCCGCGAACCCCGCATCCTCGGGGCATGCGAACCCACGACACGAGGACCGCGCGCGCCGCTCGGCGGGGTGTGACGCTGCTGGCGCTCACGGCAGCGCTCGGCGTCGCGTCATGCGCCGGCGAGACCGCGGCTGGCGGCGTGTCCGTCGCGATGACCTGGCAGGACCCGCCGCCCGCCGGGACGCACCTGTTCGCGTCGTTCACGGTGCAGCGCCGCCCGGACGCGGCGACGCCGGGGCCCGTGCTGGCCTCGCTCCCGACGCAGGAGATCGTGGCCGGCGAGGCGCTCGCGGTGCGGGTGCCGGACGTGCCCTACGAGGGGGATCTGCGGCTCGTGATGGAGCTCCGCTACGCGCCGGGGGCGGAGCAGCGCGTCGCCTGGTACGGGATCAGCGGGCGCTTCGAGCTCGTCGCGGGCGCGACCACGCCGGTCGCGGTGGAGGTGCAGCTCGCGCGCCCGCGTTCCGACCGCGGCAACGTCGTCGCGCTGAGCTTCCCGGGGCTCGCCGGCGCGCCCGGGCCGAACGACCTCGACGCGGCCGTCGTGACCATCACCTCGCAGGCCGCCGCCGCCATCGAGGTCGCGAACAACCCCACCTTCGACGGCGCGACGAAGCTCGTGACCGCGACCGACTGCGCGGTCGGTCAGGACGGCGAGGTCAGCTGCCAGCTCGCGGGCTGGGACCTGACCGCGGGCGCCGTGGAGGTCGAGGACGGCGCCTACACCGTCTTCGCGCGGTTCATCGACGCGTGGGGCTACCCGTCGCCCACGGTGACCGCGCAGACGCGGGTCGATCTGCGGCCGCCGAGCGTGCTCCTCGCGCGCGCGACGCCAACCTACGCGCGCCCCGGCGCGCCGATCGCGCTGACGGTCACCTTCGACGAGGCCGTGGCGGCGCCGACGTTGAGCGTGACGCCCGCCGACGTCTTGCAGGAGCAGCCGCCGCCGACCGGCGACGGGTACAGCTGGACGTGGAGCGCGCGCCTGAACGGCGACGCCGAGCCGGGCGCGGTGGTCGGCTTCTCGGCGAGCTTCGTGGATCGCGCCGGCAACTCGACCGGGCCCGTGACGCTCTTCGCGGACGCGCAGGAGACGCCGCTCGAGATCGTGGTCGACGCGCAGGCGCCGCAGCTCACCATCGAGGACTTCGTCATCGAGGGCGCGGGGCGCGAGCGCCTCGGGCCGGACGGGCGCTTCTATCTGCGCGGCGGGGACGCGCTCTGGATGCAGCTCCGGATCCGCGAGGACCACGAGCTCGCCGGGCTACTCGAGGCGCACGTGGGCATCTACGACTTCATCTGCGAGCTCACCGAGCGCCGCGCGCCGACCGCGGCGGACCCGATCCTGACCGAGATCCACGAGTGCACCCTCGACATCCCCCCGAACAGCGTCTCGCTCGCCGACGGCCAGGTCTTCCTGACCGGGGTCGAGCTCGATCAGGCCGGCAACGTCGGGGTCCTGAACGGGCTCCCCATCGAGCTCGACCGCTACCCGCCGATCCTCGACCACGTGACCTTCTCGCGCGACGACGCCGGCCCGGTCTCCGACCCGCCCACCGCCGGCCCGAACGCCACGCTCTTCGCGACCGTCACGTTCGATGAGCCAGCGGTCGGGGACGTCCGGTTCGAGCTCGCCGAGGGCTCGGGCAACGTCATCTCGGAGTCGAACATCGTCACGACGTTCGGCGCGACCACGCTCACCTTCACCGTCGGCGGGCCGCTGAGGCCAGGCGAGTACGCGATGCGGGTCTACGCGGCCGACCGCGCCGGGAACGCCGATCCGGCCGGGATCTCGCTGGGCGTCGTCCGCTGGGATCCGGACGGGCCGCTGCCCTGAGCGACGGCGGGAGGGGTCGAGATCCACGTGCTCGCGTCGCTCCCGTCCATCGCGCTGTCGGCGCTCCTCCTCGGCGCGGCGCCGCCGCCGCCGGAGCTACCTCCGGAGCCGCCGCCGAAGCCGGTCGTCAGAGAGCTGACGCCGAGGGAGGTCGCGCCCGTCGAGGTGGGCGAGCCGTCCCCGTGGGACGACGACGGCGCCCACGTGCCGAGCCCGCGCGCCGGCCGCTTCGTCGTCCTCCGCGGGCGCGCCCGGCTCGGCCCGGCGCCCGACGCCCCGGCGTGGCTCACGCTCCCGGGCGCGGGAGGGCGCCACGGCGCAGGCGCGGAGCCCTTCTTCGTGGCCCGCCTCCGCGAGGAGCGCGGCGGCTGGCTGCGCGTCGCGAGCGTCGCGCGCGACGACGGCGCGTGGCCGCACTGTGGGCTCCCGTGGGCGCCGGACCTCGCGCTCGAGCTCTGGGTCCGGCGGAGCGACGCGCTCACCGTCGCGACCGCGCGCGCCGTGACGCGCGCGCCGAGCGGCGCCATGGTGGAGCTCGCCGCCGGGACGCCGGTCGAGCTCGGGCCGCTGGGCGGGCGCGTCGCGCTCGCGAACCCCGGCCTCGCCGCGCGCGTCGACGTCGCGCCGCCGCGGGGCCTCGCCTACTCCCCGGCCGGCCTCGGGCCACCTCGCGACGATCTCGTCGCGGGCGACGTCCCCGATGGGGCGACCGTCGACGCGCTCGGGATCGTCGCGCTGTCCGAGGTGTGGGCGATCCGCGACAGCGGGCTCCGCGTCGAGGGGCTCTTCCCGCGCAAGCGGGGAGGGGACCCGGCCACCGGCCCCGGCGGCGCCTCGCTCCGGAGCGCGTGCGCCCGCGTCGTGGTCGTCTGGGACGACGTCGTCGCGCGCGACGCCGCGCCCTCGTTCACGCCCATCGACGTGCTCCCGGAGTCGCTCCCGCCCGAGCGCGACCGGGTCTGGATCCGCGCCGGCGCCGCCCTCACGGACGCGGACGGCGCCGTGGTCGGCCGCGCCGTGGACGCCCGCGGCATGGAGGTCACCTCACGGACGCGAGCGCGCGTCTGCTTCCGCGCGCCGCTCCTCGACCGCGCGGTCGGTCGCGAGCTCGGCGCCGAAGACGCCGCGGTCGTGGTGTGCGCGAGCGCCCGAGACCGCGACGATCCCCCGGTGGGCGGCGTCGTCGGGCCGCCGCCGGCGACGAGGCCGTGACCCCCGCGCGCTCAGGCCGCCGCGCGCGCCGGGCCCGCGTCGCCGTCGTCGACGCCGAGGCGGTCGATCCGGTAGACCTCGCGGATCCGCTCGAGCGGCCAGTCCCAGCGGTCCTCCCAGCGCACGAGCAGGAGCGGCGCCGCCCGCCGACCCGCGGCGAAGGCCGCCGCGACCCCGCGCCGGAGCACCCGCCAGCGCCGCTCGAGCAGCATGTGCTTCGGCACGCCGAAGAGGACGATGAGCGCGGAGTACGGGAGGCGCAGCTGGCCCCACGTGAAGGCGTGCAGCAGCACCTCCTCGTAGCCCTCCGTGCCGAGCCCGGTGAGCGCGTGCCAGAGGTCGTGGGTCTGCCGGTAGCGCTCGTGGAGGTAGGCGGCGTCGGCGTCGGCGTAGTGGGCGCCGGACGCGGCGCCGGCCGGGCCGGCGAGGACGTCGGGGTCGAGGCCGTGGCGCGCGAGGAAGCCGGCGTAGGCGGCGCCGAGGGTGCCCTCGGGGAGCGCGGCGAGGGCGGCGTAGTCGACGTCGCTGTGGGCGAGGCGGGGCTTGTCGGCGAGCAGGCGGCGCGCCTCCGGATCGGCCGCGAGGCGCGGGGCGAGCTGCTCCCTGAGCCGCGTGAAGCGGCCGCGGCAGACGAGCTCCTCGGCGACGATGAGCTCGTCGGTGCGCTCGGAGTCGGCGAGCGTCCGGAAGATGGCCTGGGACAAGCGGAGCCACTGCGAGGCGTTCATGCCGTCCCCATACGCCTCGCGCGGGTGGAGGGCAATGGCGGGGCCGCGCCGCTGCGGCTCGCGCGGCGCGGGATCGCGTGCTCGCCGCGAAACCTTCCGCCGGCTGGCGCGTAGAAGTGCCTCCGGTGGAGACCGCACGGAGGTTGGACCATGACGCGGATCGCGCTCGCCCTGCTCACGCTGCCGCTGCTCGCCTCGCCCGCGGGCGCGGCGACTCCCTACGACGGGCTCCGCGTCGAGCTCCGGCGCACGTCGCCCGCCCGGATCGCGCCCGGCGACCCGGTGCAGGTGACCGCCCGCCTCGTGAACCGATCCGACCGCGCGGTCGAGGTGGTCAAGCCGAGCGACGGCTCTGAGATGGGCTGGCGCGAGCCCTGGGTCTACTTCACGGCGGAGCGGACGCGCCCCGATGGGGTCGTCGAGCCAGTCCCGAAGGGCCTCGTCGGGCGGTGCGGTCTCTACGACTACGACTGGACCAAGGACGTCGTGCGGCTCGCTCCCGGCGCGTCGATCGAGCTGAACACGTGGATCCCCGAGCCCTCGCGCATGCTCGCCCTCGACGGCGTCGGGCGGGTCGCGATCCGCATGCACTACGCCTTCGGGATGGCGCCCGGCAAGGGCCACCTCGGGACCCCGCCCGAGAGGCGGCCGGCGCCGATGGCGGGCGTCGCGCCCTTCGAGGTCGTGTCCGACCCCGTCGAGGTGACCATCGCGAGCCCGCTCACGCTCGAGGCGCGGCTCCGGCCAGGGGCGCCCGCCCTCCGTGCGGGGAAGCCGACGCGCCTCGCCGCCCTCTTCGACCTCGCCATCGTGAACACGTCCGACCGGCCGGTCGAGGTGCGCACCCCCGGCACGCCGACGACCTTCCGGCTCGAGGCGCGCCCCGACGGCGTCGTGGTCGGCGTCGAGGGGCCGCCCCCGTCGAGCGCGTGGAGCGCGTCGTGATCCCGCCCGGCGGGCGGCTCCCCCTCCTCGGCCCTGGCGCGCGTTTCTCGAAGCGGGCCGACGGCACGTGGACCCCGCGCGACGCTGGGTCCGTGGCTGTGACGCTGGTCTTCGACGAGGGCGCGGGCGCTACGCCGGGGCACCACCTCGCGTCGGCGCCCGTCACGGTGGAGGTGGCGCCCGCGCGCTGATCGTCGACGGATCAGAAGGCGATGACGCGGTCGTTGATGCAGAAGACGGGCTTGTCGGCCGGATAGAAGTAGCCGATGGCCATGCACATCTCGTCGGTCTCGGCGCTCGGGCCGCTGTGGACGGCGTCGTCGCGGTCGTTCTCGTAGTCGCAGCGGTAGACGAGCTGCCCCGTGAAGCGGTAGCCGGGCGCGTCCCACGCGATGATGTCGGGGTGCTCCCAGTCGGTGCTGTCGAGGACGCTCGCGTCGCCGTCGTGGACGGTCGTCCGCACGGAGCGCTTGTGGGCGTGGGTCGACAGCGCGAAGAACGTGGCGCCCGCGGGCACGTCGCAGCGGCCTTCGGCGCTCGCCGCGGCGCCCACGCCTCCCGGGATGCTGATCTTCGTGTTGTAGGTCACGAACGCCGCGGCCGGGACGTACGACTCCCCCGGCGCGAAGGTCGTCGCGTTCACGGTGACGTGGACCTCGAGGTCCTCCTCGGTCGGGTTCAGGTAGTGCATCTGGATGTAGCCGTGCTGGCCGGCGGCGACGGTCTGGCCGACGCCCTCGGGCAGCTCGGCCTCGGAGCGCAGCGACTGCGACGAGTACTTACGGTGCGCAAGTGGCTGGAGCCCGGTCGCCGTCGAGCATCCTCGCCGTCTGCCAAGGAGGAGAGCGGAGGCGCACCCATAGGTGCGCCGAGCATCGACGACGACGGCAGGCGGTGAGGAGGCCGGCGGTGAACGGCTCCAGCTGCTTGCGCGCCGTATTGAGTCCAGACGGGGGCGTTCAGGATGGAGCCGCCGATGCCGTCGCACCCCTCGACGAGCGTGCCGTCCGGCTCCTCGGCCTCGGCCGTGAAGAAGACGATCATGTGGTGGCTGCCGCGGGTCATCTCCGACTCCCAGCGCTTCACGCCGACCGCCTCGGCCGTCGGCACCGTGAAGTACCAGCACCACGTCTGCTCCGTCCCCGACGGGATCGTGAGCGGCGCCGACACGAGCTGGAAGCCCTGCTCCGGCGGCGCCAGCGCCGTGTCCGCCGCCGCCGTGTCGCCTCCGAGCGCGTCCGCGCCGTCCGCGCCCGCGCCGTCGCCACCGCAGGCCCCGCCGAGCCCGAGCGCCGCCGCCCCGATCATCGCCCACCGCACACCGCGTCCCCATCGACCCATGCTCGCCTCCGTCCGCGACCGTTCGCGCGCAGGGGAGCACGGGCTGGGCCAACCCGCGCGGCGGCCCCAGGAGCCGCTGAGCGCGGTGCGGTGTCAACGCGCGGAGACGCTCGGCCGTGGCCGCGCGTCTCCGTCCGGAGACGCGCGGCGAGCGCGGCTAGAGCCATCAAGTAGTGCTAACGCCGCGCGACGACGAAGCGCACGCGCTCCGGGCCGACGAGCTCGTCGAAGGCGCTCGACCAGCCGTCGTAGTGCACGAGGAAGCGGTCGCCCTTCCTCGCGACGACGCTGCCCGGGTACCAGCTGTTGCCCCAGAGGATCTGCACGGCGCCGGCCGCCGCCACCGGCGCGCGCTCGGGGAGCGTGCGCAGGACGCGCTCGGGGCCGACCCACTCGTCGAACGCCTTCGACCAGCCGGCGTAGTGGACCAAGAGCTGGTCGCCCCGTCTCGCGACGACCGTGGCGTCGTACCAGGAGCTCCCCCAGGACACCTTCACCTGCTCGGCGGCAGGCGCGCGCGGCGCGGCGGCGTGGCGGACGACCGGCGCCTTGCGGTTCGGGCGTGGCGCGGCCGTCGCGGCGGCGCCGAAGGCGAGGGTGGCGACGAGGGCGGCGACGGCGGAGAGGACGAGGTGACGGGTCATCGGGGGGCTCCTGCTGTTCGTGGTGAGGACCGCAAGAGGCGCGGTCGGGGGCACCGACGCGCGCCGCGCGCAGATCGTCGCCGCCGATCCCGCCGGCCGGCCGGCGACCCGCCGCGGACAGGCCTCGGCAGGGCGTGTCCGCGGGTTGTCACTTGTTCGTCTCCGCGCGGAGACACCTGGTCACGCCGCGGAGACGCCGTCAGATGAACCAGGGCACGGCCATCAGCGCGACGAAACCGAGGACCGACTCCGCGGTCGAGAGCGCGCCGGCCGTCGCGTGGCGGACGAGGCGCGGCGTGCTCACGCAGGCGACGGCGTAGAAGACGGCCGCCGCGGCGAGGACGACCGCGCGCTCGTCGAGGAAGGCGCGTGAGAGGTCGGCGTGGGGGACGCCGAGGGCGAGCCGCGACAGCGACAGCGAGGTGTCGCCGAGCGGGAGGAGCCAGGCGAGGACGAGGGCGAGCTTGGCGCCGGCGCCGCCGGCGCGGAAGCGGCCGACGAGGCGCAGGCCGACGAGCGAGAGGACGAGCCAGCCGACGGTCGGCGCGACGCTCACGAGGCGCCCGTTGACGCCCTGGCCCTCCCAGAGCACATGGCCGAGCGTGTTGCCGCTCGGGAGGATCTTGAGGTCGAGCACGGTGCCCCCCTGGAGCCAGACGGCGAGGGCGTGGAAGAGCTCGTGGACGACCGTCCCGAGGAGGCCGACGGGCACGGCGAGCAGGAGCCACGGCCAGTGCGCGAGGAGGAAGCGCCCGACGCGGCGCGCCGAGACGCCGCGAGGCGCGGGCGGCGCTCCGGGGACCGGGGAGAGGAGCGCCGGGGGCGGCGTCGTGGGAGGCGCGTCGTCCATGGACGCCGGGATTGTGGTCGGCGCGGCGGCGCCCCGTCAACGCGCGTTCGGCGGTCGCCGCCACCCCACGGTCAGGCCGTCGCCTTCGACTCCTCCTCGGCGCTCTCGCGCTCGACGGTCTCCGCGTCGTCCGCCGCCGGCTCTACCTGGGCGCGCTCGCCGCCCGGCTTGGTGGCGGGCGCCGGCGCGCGCCCCGACGAACCGCGCGCGCTCGGGGTGCGCCAGGCCTCCTGCGAGCCCTTGAACTTGCCGTCCTCCCACGTCTCCGAGCGCCGCTCGAGGTGGCCGCCCTCCGGGATGTCGCCGCGCTTGGCCCGCGGGGCGAGCGCGTCGGCCTCCTGCGAGATGGCGGTGAGGCGCGAGACGAAGCCGTCGAGCGCGGCCGTGCCGACGGCCTGCTGCACGTGGAGGTCGAGCTGCTCGAGGAGGAAGATGCGCGAGCGGGCGCGGAGCGAGATCTCGCCGGCGCGGTGCTCGTCGTCGACGCGCGGATCGCCCGCCTCGACGCGCTGCTTCACCTGGTCGAGGGACCTCGTGAGCTCGGCGATGAGCTTCTCGGCGTCGGCGGCGAGCTCGGCGCCCTTCTGCTTCTTCTTCTCGAGCTCCTCCGGCTCGGTCGTCTCCGCGCGCGCGGTGAAGTCCTGCTCGCGCATCGGCGCCTCCAGCGACGCCCGGAGCGCGCGGATCCGCTCGAGGCGCTCCCGCGACGGCCCGTAGATCGTGGCTCGCGCGTCCTCGCCCGTCCGCTCCTTGAGCTCGAGATAGCCGGAGCGCGTGAGCTCGTCTCCGTAGAACTTCGCCACGTCCTTCGCGCACCACGACTCGAGCGCCGCGAGCTCGCTGTCGATGGCCTTCAGATCGGCGCCCTTCTTCTTCGCGCGCCGCTCCACCTTCCGGAGCTGCTTCTCGACCTCGCGCTGCGACGCCCTGAGCGCCTCGAGGTGGAGCCGGCCTTGCGCCATCTGAGCGCGCTCCTCGGCCGTGTGCTCCCTCTTCTCGCGCTTCAGCTGCACGCCCTCCCCCGCGCGCGCCGCGCCGGGGCCGGCCATCCGGTCGAGCAGCCCCTCGGCGGGCTCGCCGCGCACGACCAGGTCGGCGACCGCGTCCGCGTGCCGCTCGTAGACGTCCCCCTCCGCGCCGACGCCGCCCTTCAGCGCCACGCCGGCCCGCTGCTGCACGACGTGCGCGGCCTCGTGAGCCGCCGTGTGCAGGTCGGGCGCGCCGCCGAAGGCCACGTGGTCGCCGCTCGCGTAGGCGCGGGCGCCGAGCGCGGCGCTGGCGGCCTGCGCGGCGCCGTCGGTGTGGGCGCGCACGCCGGAGACGTCGTGCCGGCCGAAGCTCGCCTGGATCCGCTCGCGGAAGGGCAGCGGCCCGCCCGCGCCCTGCGCGCCGCGCGCCGCGATCGCCGGGGCGTTCGCGGGCGCCGCCGCGCGCGACCCGTCGACGTCGAGCTGGACGTCGTTCTCGTCCTGTCCGACCTCGTCGAACGAGCCCGCGAGCAGGTCCGCGACCGCGCTCAGCTGGCGCTCTAGCGCCGCGTCGAGGGCGGCGGCGCGCTCGGCGTGGCCGTTCTCGTCGAGCGCCGCGCGGTGCTGCGCGAGCTCGTCGCGGTCGGCCTCGATCTCCCCCACCAGCGCGTCGATGTCCCCCTGCGCCTCGGGGTCGCCCTTGGCGACCTGGCCCCGGACGACGTCGATGCGGCCCTCACGGTCCTCGACGTTGTGCTCGAGCGCCCCACAGAGCCCGTCGCCCCGCTTCCAGAGGGCGCCGTCGGCGGGGTCCTTCTCCTCGGCCATGGCGTCGCCGCGATCTCGCAGCTCCTCACAAGCGTTCCGCTGGTCGAGCAGCTGGCTCTCGAAGCCATCGGCCACCGTCGTCAGCCCGGCCTCGGCCATCGCGTCTCGCGCCCCCACGAGCCGCTCGGCGTCCGCCTCGATCGCCGAGAGCAACGCGTTGATGTCCGCGGCGGCGACGGCGGTGCCGGCGTCGAGCTGGCTCCGGTACAGGCGGATCTCGGCGGCGTGCGTGGCGATGCTGCGCGAGAGCTCGCCCATGACCTCGGCGGCGACGGCGGCCGGGTGGTCCGGGTGCACCTCGACCGGGCCCTCGTGCCCCGCCATCGCGCCGGCGCCGCCGGAGCCCGCCGCCCCGTCGACGAGGGCGTGCGCCGTGTCCTCCGACGGCCCGCGCTCCGCCTCCTTCTTCGCGACCGCCGGCGGCGCCTCCGCCTTCGCGACCTTCTTCTCGGCGGCCTCCGCGTGCTTCGAGGGCCCCTTCTTCTCGGCCCCGATGTCGGCGTACTTGCTCGGCCCCTTCTTCTCGGCCCCGATGTCGGCGTGCTTGGAGGGCCCCTTCTTCTCGGCCGCATCGGCGTAGGCGTGCTCCGCCGCCCCCTTCTTCTCGGCGCCGCCGTCGTCCGCGTGCTTCGACGGCCCCTTCGCCTCCGCCGCCTCGACCCGCTTCGCGGTCGCCGCCGCCTTCTTCGCGGCGCGGTCGTGCTCGTCCTCCTCGGGCCCCTTCTTCTCGCGGAGCTGCACCGGCGCGCCGCCACCTCCGCCGCCGCCCGCCATCCGGTCGAGCAGCCCCTCGGCCGACCGCCCGCGCACGACCAGGTCGGCCACCGCGTCCGCGTGCCGCTCGTAGACGTCCCCGCTCTCGCCGACGCCGCTCCGGAGCGCCACGCCCGCCCGCTGCTGCACCACGTGCGCGGCCTCGTGCGCCGCCGTGAACAGGTCCGGCGCGCCGCCGAACGCCACGTGGTTCCCGCGCGCGAAGGCGTGCGCCCCGAGCGCCGCGCTCGCCTCCCGCGCCGCGCCGCCCGTGTGCGCCTGCACCCCGCCGACGTCGTGCCGGCCGAAGCTCGCCTGGATCTGCTCGAGGAAGGGCAGCGCCCCGCCGGCGCCCTCGGTGCCGCGCGCGGCCGTCGCGTGGACGTCGTCGGCCGGCGCCTGCCCCGCCATGCGCGCGCGCAGCTGCACGCCGCCGCCGGGGAGGTGCGCCGGCAGCGGATCGCCCCACACCTCGTGGTTCGCGCACGCGACGCCGTCGTGCAGATCGCCGAGCGCCACGTCGAACGCCGCGCGCTGCACGTCGGGCGCCCCGAGCGACGCGGACCAGCCGTCCATCGTGCTGCGCGCCGCGTGCGCGCGCTCGTGGGCCTGCTGCTCGCGGCGGCGGGCCGCGAGCTCGGGCGACGGGTTCAGGATCCGCCCGCCTTCGCGGCGGTGGTCGCGCTCTGAGTTGACCAGAGACATGGGGGCTCCTCGCTGAGCTCGACTGGGTCCGACGGTGGGGCCTGCCACAGCAAACCGCGGGCCAGCGCGCTCTCGCCCCCCGAGGACGCAGGCGGGCTGCGGATCGTCGCCACGTGGCGTCGCGGCGGGGAGCCCCCGCCCCGGTGTGCGCCGCGCCGACGCGCATGGGCATGCACACGTGCGTCGGGCGTGGTGCACGCTCGGTCGCGCTCGGTCGCCGACCTCGGTTATGGTCCCCGGCGCGACCCGCGCGAAGGAACGACCATGGCGACGCCCCGCACCCGCGGCATCTACTGCAACCGGACACTCAACATGCGTGCCATCCGCGCGATCGGCTACGACATGGACTACACGCTCATCCACTACCACGTGGAGGTGTGGGAGCGGCGCGCCTACGAGTACGCCCAGGAGAGCCTCGTCGCCCGCGGCTTCCCCGTCGGGCACCTGCGCTTCGACAAGGGGCTCGTCGACCGCGGGCTCATCCTCGACGTCGCCGAGGGCAACCTCGTGAAGGCCGACCGCTTCGGCTACATCCGCGCCGCCGCGCACGGCACGCGCATGCTCCCCTTCACGGAGCTCCGCGAGAAGTACGGCCGCACCTTCATCGATCTCCGCGATCCGCGCTGGGTCTTCCTCTCGACCCTCTTCGACATCTCCCTCGCCTGCCTCTACGGCCAGACCGTCGACCTCCTCGACGACGGCCGCCTCGAGGGCCCGAAGGGCTACCTCGAGCTCTACCGCCTCGTCCGCTCCGGGCTCGACGCCGCGCACGTCGAGGGGCGCCTGAAGGACGAGATCATCAAGGACCCGTCGGCCTACGTGGACCTCGACGAGGACGTCCCCAAGGCCCTCCTCGACCAGAAGCTCGCCGGCAAGAAGCTGATGCTCATCACGAACAGCGAGTGGCACTACACGCACGCCATGATGAGCTACGCCTTCGACCCCTTCCTCCCCGAAGGCACGCGCTGGCGCGACCTCTTCGACATCGTGATCGTCCAGGCGCGGAAGCCCGCGTTCTTCGTGGACGTCTCGACCCCGCTCTTCGAGGTCATCAACGACGAGGGGCACCTGCGCCCGGTGGTCGGCCCGCCGCGCGCGGGCGGCACCTACCTCGGCGGCCACGCGCGCCTCGTCGAGACGGCGCTCGGCCTCGCGGACCTCGACGTGCTCTACGTCGGCGACCACATCTTCTCCGACGTGAACGTGTCGAAGAGCTCGGTGCGCTGGAGGACGGCGCTCATCCTCCGCGAGCTCGAGGCCGAGATCGAGGCCATGGACGCCTTCGCCGCGAGCGAGCGCGAGCTCTCCGCGCTCATGGCGGACAAGGCGGTCATCGAGGTCGACGTGGCGCAGCTCCGGCTCGATCTGCAGCGCCAGCGCGCCGGGCTCCGCCCCGTGACCGAGGGGCGCCGGAGCGCGGAGATCGAGCACGAGATCGAGCAGAAGAAGGCGGTGCTCAGGAGCTTCGACGAGCGGATCTCGCCGCTCGCCGAGCAGTACAGCCGCCTCCACAACCCGCGCTGGGGGCCGGTCATGCGCGCCGGCATCGACAAGTCGCACATGGCGCGGCAGGTCGAGCGCTACGCGGACGTGTACACGTCGCGCGTGGGCAACTTTCTTTACGCGACCCCCAACGTCTACCTACGCTCTCCGAAGAGCAGCCTGCCCCACGACGGCTGAGCCGCGCGGGCGGCGCCACCGTCACGAGCGGCGCGCGGGCTGAAGCTGGAGGCAGGCAGGGTGGAGCGACGCAGCCGGGTCGTCTCGAGGATCGCGCACACGACGTGCGTGCAGGCGCCGCGCGCGATGCCGGCGGGGACGTGGTGGCGCGAGCTGCCCGACGGCTTCGCCGGGGAGCCGCTCGACTTCGACCTCGCGCGCGTCGACCGGCTGCGCGTCGGCGGGACGGCCGCGCTCGACGTGCTGGTGCGGACGAGCGCGGCGGCGTCCATCGCGCTCCTCGCGCTGCCGATCGGCTACAACCCGCGCGCGCTCAAGGCGGCGCTCGGAGACCGGTCGTTCTATGAGGAGATGGCGCTGTCGGCGGACCCGGGGCGCTTCTTCACGCCGCCGACCGAGCACGCGCCGGTGCGCGTGAGGCGCGCGCGGCCGGCCGGGTTCAAGCCGCCGCACGGGGTGTGCGAGAGCCTGAAGTTCGAGAGCACGTTCGTGCCGCGGAACCCGCGCGTCCGCGAGGGCTACCTCCGGCACGGGCGGAACCGCTTCGCGCACGTGCAGTACTGGCGTCACCTGCACGGGCCGCGGCCGACGATCGTCGCGATCCACGGCTTCGGCGCCGAGATGTACGCGCTGAACCAGTGGTTCATGGCGATGCCGTGGTTCTACGAGCGGCTCGGCTTCGACGTGGCGCTCTTCAACCTGCCCTTCCACGGGCGGCGCCAGACGCGCTTCTCGCCGTTCTCGGGGCACGGCTTCTTCGCGGGGGGCCCCGCGCGCATCAACGAGGCGTTCGCGCAGGCGGTGCACGACTTCCGCTCGCTCTGCGCCTACCTCCGGGAGCGGCGAGGGGTCGAGCACATCGGTGTGAGCGGCGTCTCGCTCGGCGGGCACACGACAGCGCTGCTCGCGGCGTGCGAGCCGAGCCTCGCCTTCGCCATCCCGAACGTGCCGGTCGTGAGCATCGCGGACATCATCCTCGAGTGGGAGCCGCTCGGGGCGATCATGCGGGCGGGGCTCAAGGTGCTGGGGCTCTCGATCACGGACGCGCGGCGGCTGCTCGCGGTGTCGAGCCCGCTCACGTACGCGCCGCGGCTGCCGCGGGAGCGGCTCATGGTCATCGGCGGCGTCGGGGACCGGATGGCGCCGCCGAAGCACAGCCGGATCCTCTGGGACCACTGGGGGCGCCCGCGGCTCCACTGGTTCCCGGGCGGGCACATCCTGCACCTCGACCGAGGGGCGTACCTGCGCGAGATCGAGCGCTTCGTGCGCGACCTCGGGTTCGGCGGCGAGGCGCGGTAGCGCTACTCGGCGGGCGACGACCTCGCGGGGGTCGCGCTCCGCGTCGCTCGCGCACGCCAGGCCCTCGTCGCCCGCGTTCGAAGCGCCGAACGGCCCCGGTTGCGTGTGGACGAATCCGGTGGCAGCGTCGGGGCATGCGAAACATCCTGCGTGTCGTCCTCGTCGGCTCGGCTCTCCTCCTCCCGGGCGTCGCCGCGTGCGGCAAGAAGGACCCGGCGCCGCAGCCCGCGACCGCCGCGCCCGCGCCGGAGCCGACGGCCGCTCCCGAGGCGGACACCGCCGCGCCCGCCGCTCCCGAGGCGGACACCGCCGAGGCCGCGAAGCCCCCCGAGCCCGACACGGCGGAGGCCGCGCCCGCTCCGGAGGCCGAGGCCGACGCCTCCGCCACGCCGACCGCCGCCGAGGCCGACGCGGGCGCCGCCCCGGTCGCCGCGACCGCCGATCACGACGTCGCGGGCGCGTTCGACGCCTTCTTCGCGAGCAAGGAGGTGCCGCTCGTCCTCTACTTCCCAGGGAAGAAGGCGATCGTCTCCGAGGAGTCCTTCAGCGTCGAGGGAGCCGGCTCCGGCGCCGCCATCGCCATCTACCTGCCCGACGGCAAGGGCGACCGCCTCGACCTCTATGCCGCGAACGACGACGAGGAGACGATCAAGGAGAAGGCCGCCGCGAGGAGGAAGACGCTCGTGGCGCGCTTCGCTGGCGAGGAGGTGGTGCGGATCCCCGGCACGCCGTGGCCGGAGGCCGACTCCGACGGTGAGCCGAAGCCCGGTGAGACCATGAAGATCGCCGGCGACCGGACGCTGACGTTCCGGGACAACACGCTCTCGGCCACGAAGGCCGACGGGACCAAGCTCGCCGAGATCCAGATGGGGCCGACCCCCGATGAGCCGCACATCCCCGCCCCTCAGTTCGCCTTCGCCGCCGAGGGCGTCGACGTCGTCGTGGTGAGCGTCTTCTTCGATCCCGGCGACAAGTACGGCGAGTACAACCTCTTCACCACCAACTACGTCGTCGTCGCGCCGTAGCCCGCGCGCTCACTCGCGCGCGTTCTCCCGGAGCGCCGCGCACGCCCTCGGCACGAGCGCGCCGAGGTCGACGTGTCGCCGCGCCGCCATCGGCATGTCCTCGAGGTCGCCCTCGCGCGCCGGCGCCTCCGCGCCCGGGGCCCAGGTCTGCCACCCCGCGGTCGTGACGACGAGCGCGCTCGCGCCGTCGGTGGCGATCCAGAAGAGCTCGCTCGGGTCGACGGGATCGGCCCCCGCGATGTCCGGGACCGTGGCGAAGCGCCGCGGATCGCCGCACGGGTCCGCCGCCGACGGGCAGCTCGCCGGGGTGACCGGCGCCGTCGCCACCGCGCTCGGTCCGCCGCCCGCGCTGTAGATGTGGCTCCGGAGGCGTGTCACTCGCCCGTTCGCGAGCCGCCACACCTCGGACGTCCCGACGCTCCTGCAGTCCTCGCACGCGCTCTCCGGCGTGGCCTCCGCGTCGTCCTCGGTGGCCTCGGTCCAGCCGCCCGGGAGCGGCCGACACGGGCCCGTCGGCGCGAAGGACGGGGTCGTCTCGACGAAGGCGCCATCGGGCTCGCAGCGCTCGAGCGCGCCAGGGAGCGCGGCGGGCGGCGTCCACCCGCGCGTCGTGAGCGCTCGCGCGTCGCTCGCGGCGCCGTAGATGTTCATCCCCTGGCAGCCCATGTGCGTGGCGCCCGCGAGGAAGACGACGCCGCCGACGACGCCGACGGGCCAGTACGACTCGCCCTCGCAGTCGGAGGTGTTGTCGTCCATGTCGGTCACCTCCCACGTGCCGCTCGCGAGCGGGCGCGCGTCGATGAACGCCGGCTTCGCGGCCGCGGCGCCGTCGCACGCCGCGGGCGGCGTGAGGTCCGCGCCGACGAGGAGGCCGCTCACCGCGGCGGGATCGGCGTCGTCGACGATCCAGATCCCGGGGAGGCGGGTCGGCGGGCGCGCCGGATCGTCGGGGATCACGACCGTCGCCTTGTCGAGGTAGACCGCCCAGCCGGCGACAGGCGCCGCCTTCGCGGCCGCCTCCCGGGCCGGCGCGCCGCCGTCGGGCGCCGTGGCGACCTGGGAGGCCGGGCAGGCGGAGAGCGCGGCGAGGGCGAGCAGGTGGAGACCGCGCAGGGCGACGACGGGGTTCATGGCACCTCCGGTGCGGGCGACCCATCCTATCAGGCCGCCGCCGCCGTTGGACACGCGACCCGGGCGCGCTCATCCCGCCGATCTCCCGGAGGGGCGGGCGCGCCCGACGAGACCCGCCCCTTGCGACCGCCGCGCGTTGGCCTATCGTGTCGCCACCGGGGGGCGAGCAAGCGGGAGAGGAGCATCATGACGGACCGAGTCACCAGAAGCTCGGCGGGCGCAGTCCAGAAGCGCGCCGCCACCGAGGACACGGCGTCCGCGCCGAGCGGTGGGCCGCTCGACATCCAGATGATGATGGCGGCCGGCGGCAACCAGGCCATGGTCCAGCTGAGCGGCGAAGGCGGCGGCACCGACCAGGTGCACGCGGCGGCGGCGCAGGGGATCGCGAGCGGCGGCGGCGCCCTGCCGCACGTGGGCGCCATCCAGCAGGCCTTCGGCAAGCACGACGTGAGCGGCGTGCAGGCCCACACCGGGAGCGCCGCGGCCGCGGCGAACGACGCGATGGGCGCGAACGCCTACGCGACCGGCAACCACGTCGCCTTCAAGGGCGCCCCGGACCTGCACACGGCCGCCCACGAGGCGGCGCACGTCGTGCAGCAGCGCGGCGGCGTGGCCCTCGACGGCGGCGTCGGCAAGGTCGGCGACAGCTACGAGCAGCACGCGGACGCGGTCGCCGACAAGGTCGTCAAGGGCGAGAGCGCCGAGGGGCTGCTCGACGCGATGGGCGGCGGTGGCGCCGGCGGCTCCGTGCAGCAGAAGGCCGTGCAGCGCGAGGGCGACGGCAAGGAAGACGACAAGGGCGGCGCCGAGAAGAAGGACGAGAAGAAGGGCGGCGAGGAGGCGACGCCCACGCCGGTGACGATGCCGGACGTCTTCGCCGTGCTCGGGCAGGCCAACAAGACGCGCCTCGAGCCGCTCGTGAAGGACGCGGCGGCCATCGTGCAGAAGCTCGTCGCGCTCTACGGCGCCGGGTACCGGAAGCAGGGCGACGCGGGGCGCGTGGTCTACAACAAGACCGGCACCTTCGCGGACACGAAGCTCGAGGTCACGAGCCTCCTCGGCATGGCGCTCGGCGACAACAAGATCAAGGGCGGCTCGAAGAAGGCCAACGACGGCACGAGCCCGCAGGAGCTCTACAACGGCAGCGTCGCGAGCTGTAATTGCAACGTGCGCAACTTCGGCAGCCAGCCGAACGCGCTCGGGACCATCGAGATCCACGTCGACACCGGCGGCGGCAAGCTCATCTTCGAGTTCAAGAACATCCAGTGACCCCCGGCCCGGCGGCGAGCACCATGAGCGACATCACCACGCTGGACGACGACGCCGTCCAGGCCATCTGGCAGCGGCTGCAGGGCGCGCTCCTCTCGGGCGCGCACCCCGAGGACGGCGATCCCGTGACCCCCGGCGTCGCGTGGGCCGTCTACGAGGAGCACGACGTCTTCGGCCCGGACTTCCACGCGCGCCTGCTCGAGGCGGTGGGCGAGGGCGGCGCGATCACGGCCCTCGAGTACTACGACGACGGCAGCGGCGGGATCACCGTGGCGGGGGGCGTCCGCCTGACCGTGCCGGGCGACGCCGACGCCTGGTACGACCTCGCGATGGAGAGCAACGTCGGCATCAACGGGATGGGCTGGATCCTGAGCGACGACAGCGCGACCTGGGTCGCGATGACGGTCGTCGACGTGCAGCTCGTCGCGGCGACCGCCGACGCCGCGAAGGCGTGGTTCGGCTCGCGCGCGGACGCCGAGCGGCGGCGCGCCGCGTTCGCCGAGGCGTTCGACAGCCCCGACCGCGGCGAGCCCTTCCAGCGCCTCGTCGGCTTCGCGCGCGTCCCCGCGGGCTGAGCGCCGCTCACACCCGCGGCGCGACCGCGAAGTGTGAGCGGGTGTGAGTCGCCCCTCGCGAGCGGGGCCCGTACCGTCCACGTCCCGAGCGAACGGACGGAGGACGGGAGATGGCGCGACTCAGCCCTTGGCAACTTGCGATCGTCGGCGCGGCGGTGGCGGCCGTCGCCGCGTGCGGCGGCCCCGGCGGCGGCGGCGGCAGCGGGACGACCCCGGCGACCTGCGACGACGGCGTGCAGAACGGCGACGAGGCCGGCGTCGACTGCGGCGGCAGCTGCGCCGCGTGCGAGGCGACGCCGAACCCCTGCGAGAACGGCGCGCAGGACGGCGACGAGACCGGCGTCGACTGCGGCGGGAGCTGCTCGCCGTGCGGCGCGACCCCGACGTGCGACGACGGCTACCGGAACCAGGGGGAGACCGGCGTCGACTGCGGCGGGCCGTGCGCCCCGTGCGCCGCGGCCGCGACGTGCAGCGACGGCGCGCGGAACCAGGGCGAGAGCGACGTCGACTGCGGCGGCCCGTGCGCCGCGTGCGAGCTCGGCAGGACCTGCGGCGCGCCGACGGACTGCGCGACCGGGGTCTGCACGGCGGGGCGCTGCGCGAACCCCGCGGCCACCTGCGGGAACTCGCAGCGCGACGGCGACGAGACGGACGTCGACTGCGGCGGGAGCTGCCCGGCGTGCGGCTTCGACGCCGCCTGCGGGCGCGGCGCGGACTGCCTCTCCGGGGTGTGCAGCGGCGGGCGGTGCGCCGACCCGACCTGCACCGACAACGTGCGCAACGGCTTCGAGGCGGACGTCGACTGCGGGCCCGGCTGCGAGCCCTGCGCCACCGGCCGGCGCTGCGACTTCGCGCAGGACTGCGCCTCCGGCGCGTGCGACGCCGGGCGCTGCGTCAGCTGCGACGACCGCGCCAAGAACGGCACCGAGACCGACGTCGACTGCGGCGGCGCCGTGTGCGGCCCGTGCGACGGCGGCGAGCGCTGCGCGCAGGGCTCGGACTGCGCGGGGGGCGTCTGCGAGGGCGGGATCTGCGTCAGCTGCGACAACGGGCGCGAGGACGGCGACGAGACCGACGTCGACTGCGGCGGGAGCTGCGGCGGCTGCGCGACGGGCGAGGGGTGCGGCGGGAACGAGGACTGCGCGGTCGGGACGTGCGCGGGCGGCGTGTGCGCCGGGATCTCCTGCGAGGACGGCGCCAAGAACGGCGACGAGACCGACGTCGACTGCGGCGGGAGCTGCGGCCCGTGCGGCCCGGGCGACGTGTGCGCGTCCGACGCGGACTGCCGCTTCGGGGGCGTCTGCCACTCGAGCGGCGGGACGCCCGAGTGCCTGCTCGCGACCATCGGCGACATCGGGAGCGGCGAGCGCTTCACGTGCGTGCGCCTCGCCGAGGCGCAGAAGGTCGCCTGCTGGGGCTCCAACGCCTACGGCCAGCTCGGGCTCGGCGACACGACCGATCGCTCGGAGCCGACGATCGTCCCCGGGCTCGAGCAGGTGACGCAGCTCTCGGTCGGGCTCCGGCACGCCTGCGCGCGGCGCACGAACGGCGCGATCGTGTGCTGGGGCGACGACACGTTCGGCCAGACCGGCGAGGGCACGGTCGGCGGGAAGACGCTGTCGCCCGTGACGGTGCCGTCGTTCACGGGGAAGGCCGTGAGCGCGGGTGAGAAGCACACCTGCGCCATCAACCAGAACAACCGGCTCTATTGCTGGGGCGACAACGGCGCGCTCCAGGTCGAGATGGACGCGTCGCTGACGCGCACGGCGACGCCGGTGTTCGCGGAGCTCTACCAGGACGTCTCCGCGGTGAGCGCCGGCGGAACGCACACGTGCGCGCGAATCCTGGACAGCTTCATCTACGCCACCGGGTCGACGGTGTGCTTCGGCGGCAACTTCTACGGCCAGATCGACCCCATCGCGTCGACGACCTCCTACGACGAGGAGGAGGCGATCGCCGACCCGGTGTGGAGCGCCGTGGCGACCGGGCAGCGCGCGAGCTGCCTCAGGACGAACGCGGGCGCCGTGTCGTGCTTCGGCTGGAACGCCGGCTACTACTACAACGACCGCGCGCCGGGCGCGAAGGACGTCGCGTGCGACCTCGGCGGCCCGCGCTGCTGCGCCGTGACGGGCGGCTCGCAGACGGGGCAGAACGTGCGCTGCTGGACGAAGGACGTGAACGCGACGGTGCCGGACGTGCCGCCCTATGGTGGCAAGATCGCGGTCGGGACGAACCACACCTGCGTCGTCACGGACGAGCGCGAGGTGTCCTGCTTCGGGCGCAACGACAAGGGGCAGCTCGGCCGCGGCGACACCGACGACTCCGACACCTCGCGCGTGGAGTACGTGAGGTACATGACCTGGCAGTGACGGCGCCGGGGCGGTCGGGCGCTACTGCAGCGGAGGGCGCGGCGCGACGTCGACGTGGACAGGTGTGAGCGCGTGTGAGTCGCTCCGCCCTGTCGGCTTCACTCAGCGTCGGGTCCCGAGACGAATCGACGGAGGACGGGACATGTCGCGACGGGATCCCTGGCTACTTCTCACGGCCGTCGCGCGCGGCGGCGGCCCGCGCCGCCTGCGGCGGGGACGCCGGCGGGGGCGGTGCGCCCGCGCCCAGCTGCGATGACGGCGTCCGGAACGGCGATGAGGCGGGCGTCGACTGCGGCGGGAGCTGCGCTGCGTGCGTCGTGGCGCCCACGTGCAGCGACAGCGCCAGGAACCAGGGCGAGAGCGACGTCGACTGCGGCGGACCGTGCGATCCGTGCGCGCTCGGCGCGACCTGCGGCGGATCGGCGGACTGCGCGACCGGCCTCTGCGCGGACGGGCTCTGCGCGAACGCGGCGCCGACCTGCGAGAACGCGCTGCGAGATGGCGAAGACCGACGTGGACTGCGGCGGCGCGGTGTGCGGCCCCTGTGACGACGGCGAGGGCTGCGCGCAGGCCTCCGACTGCGCGGGCGGCGTGTGCGCGGGCGGGGCTGCTCCGACTGCGACAACGGCCTCGCGGACGGCGACGAGACCGACGTCGACTGCGGCGGGAGCTGCGGCGGCTGCGCCACCGGCGAGGGCTGCGGGGGAACGAGGACTGCGCGGTCGGGACCTGTGCGGTCGGCGTGTGCGCCGAGCCCTCGTGCGAGGACGGCGCCGAGGACGGAGACGAGACCGACGTCGACTGCGGCGGGAGCTGTGAGCCCTGCGAGGCGGGTGCTGGGTGCGCGAGCGACGCGGACTGCCGCTTCGAGGGCGTCTGTGAGGCCGACGGCGTGGCGTCGATCTGTCGGAACGCGACGATCGGCGACATCGGCAACGGTGAGCGCTTCACCTGCGTGCGCCTCGCCGAGCCTGGGAAGGTCGCGTGCTGGGGCGCGAACGACTACGGGCAGCTCGGGCTCGGGGACACGGAGGCGCGCGCTCGGAACCGACGATCGTCCCCAGGCTCGATCAGGTGATGCAGCTCTCGGTGGGCCTCCGGCACGTGCGCGCGGCGCGCCGACGGCGCGATCGTCTGCTGGGGCGACGACACGTTCGGCCAGACCGGCGAGGGCACGGTCGGCGGGAAGACGCTGTCGCCCGTGACGGTGCCGTCGTTCACGGGGAGAGCCGTGAGCGCGGGCGCGAGAAGCACACGTGCGCCATCGGCGAGGACGACCGGATCGCCTGCTGGGGGACAACGGGGGCCTGCAGGTGGCGATGGACACGACGCTCACGGGGACGGCGGCGCCCGTGTCCGCGGGCCTCGAGCACGACGTCTCGGCGGTGAGCGCGGGCGGCAAGCACACGTGCGCGCGGATCTCAGCGAGCAGCGTCTACGCGAGCGGGACGACGGTGTGCTTCGGCGACAACGAGTACGGGCAGATAAACCCGGGTCGGACCGCGGATGACCTATGACGAGGAGAGGGAGATCGGCGACCCGCTCTGGGGCGCCGTGGTGACCGGGCTGCGCGCGACCTGCCTCCGGACGAACGGCGGGCTCGTGTCGTGCTTCGGGTGGGAGCGCGGCTTCCTGGGCAACGACGTCGCGCCGGGGCGAAAAGCACGTCGCCTGCGACCTCGGCGGCACGCGCTGCTGTGCGGCGACGGGCGGCTCGCAGGCGGGGCAGAACGTGCGCTGCTGGGCGCAGGCCGTCGCGGTGACGATGCCGGACGTGCCGGCCGACGCGACGCAGGTCGCGGTCGGGCCCGACCACGTCTGCGTCGTCACGCGCGGATCGCGCGGTCGCGTGCTTCGGCGCGAACGGCCAGGGGCAGCTCGGGCGCGGCGTCACGAGCGCGTCGGAGAGCGCCGTCGCCGACGTGCGCTACCTGGGCTGGGAGTGAGGGCAGCGCGGCGCGGTCGGGCGCTACTGCAGATCCTCGGCGACGCCGCCGCGCGTCAGGGCCTGGAGCTTCTTCTCGGCCTCCTGGCGCGCGCGGCTCTCGGCGGCGAGGCGCGCGTCGAGCGAGGCGCGGAGGGCGTCGAGCTCGTCGCACACCGTGCGGAGGTCGCCGGACGCGGGGTGGGCGCAGATCCGCTCCGCGGCGGCGGAGCGCCCGGCGGACGGGCGGTGGGCGCCGGCTCGGCGGCGCGGTGCGCGCGGCCGCCCGTGCGCGGAGGGTGTCCATGATCGACCCCACCAGGAGCCGTCGGCGTCACCGGCGCGGGCCGTGGTGGCTGCGCCGGCGATGATGAGCGTGGTCATGAGCATGCGCTTCAACACGTGATTCCTCTCCTCGGCGTTCGCGCGTCCACCGTGCAACAACGACGGCGCCGACGCGAGCTTCCGTAGCGAATGCTCGTGATCGGCGCCGGCGCCGGCGGCGTCCCGGGGCGGGCGGGGCGGCGCGCGTCATGGGCGGCTGGCCGCCGCGTGGGGCCTCGATCGGGGCGAGCGTGACAGCGCCCTCGGGGGGGGGCGGGGCGAGCGCCTCGAGAGAGGCGGCGGCGGGCGATCGCGACGAGGGCGTCGCTGACGCGGCGGCGGAGATCGGCGCGGGCGGTGACGAGCCCGATCTCGCGGACGGGGGTGGGGGCGACGAGCGGGCGCACCTGGGCGCGGCGGGTGGCGTCGGAGAGGCCGGCGACGACGAGGGCAGGGGGAGGACGGTCGCGCCGAGGCCGGCGTCGACGAGGCGGATGAGGGTCTGGAAGCTGCCGCTCTCGAAGTGGATCCGGCGCGGCTCGCGCGGCCGATCGGCGCTGCAGTAGGCGAGGACCTGGCTCCGGAAGCAGTGCCCCTCGGGCATCACCCAGAGCTCGCGCTCGCGGAGGTCCATCTGCGAGACGGCGGCCTCGCGCAGCAGCGGATCGCGCTCGGGGGAGGTAGGCGTACATGAGCTCGTCGCCGAGCGGCTCCTCGGCGAGGCCGGGGACGTCGAGGGGCGTCGCGGCGAGGCCGGCGTCGAGGGTGTCGGCCTGGAGGCGGGCGATGATCTCCTCGGTCTTGAGCTCCTCGACGACGAGCTCGACGCGCGGGTGGAGGTCGACGAAGTCGGCGAGGAAGAGCGGGAGGACGGTCGGGGAGAGGGTCGGGATGACGCCGAGGCGGTAGCGGCCGGAGGGCTCGTCCTCCTCGGCGACGATCTGCCCGAGGCGCTCGGTCTCGCGGAGGACGGCGCGCATCTGGGCGAGCGCGGTCTCGCCCTCGGGGGTGACGATGACCGGCTTCTTCGAGCGGTCGAAGAGCACGACCCCGAGGAGCTCCTCGAGCTTCCGCACCTGCATCGAGAGGCCCGACTGCGACACGTGGCACTGCGACGCGGCGAGGCGGAAGCTCTGCGCGCCCTCCACGGCGACGGCGTAGCGCATCTGGGCGAGGGTGACCTGGTCGAGATCCATGCGCGACACGATACGTTCAGTTTTCGTGAACGCAACGTCGGGGCGATTGAAGATCGCGAACCGTGCGCGCGCTGCGGCCCCGAGCGGCGACCCACCCGAGAACGCAGGCCGCGATGACGTTTCGCTAACGCGGTGATAGATTCCACCCGTTAGTGAGCTATACGTCCTGTCCGCTCAGGGGGCCCCATGAGTCGCGGAACGCTCGCTCACGACCGCTCACAGCCGACGCGCGAGGCGCGCCCGGACGCCGTCGTCGAAGACGGGCGCGGCGCCGGCGCGGCGCTCCGGGGAGAGCTCCGTGGGCTCGACTACGCAGGCGGCGCCGCTCGCCTGGCCCCGGTGCAGCGCGAGGACGCGCGCGCGGCGGCGGCGAGCGCGCGGATGGGCCCGCGGCGCGCCCACGGAGCTTCGCCCACTGGCTCCAGGGCGCGCTCAACACCGCGCTCGGCGGCGCGGGGCTCCTCGACGCGCCGCTGCGGGTCGACGGGATCCTCGGCCCACGCACCGCGAAGGCGATCTGCGCGTTCCAGGCGAACGCCGCGGCCCTCGCGCCCGGGGAGCGGCCGCTCGCGGTCGACGGGCGCGTCGGCCCAGTCACGCTCGGCGCGCTCGAGCGCGCCATCGGCGAGGTCAACCCGTTCGGTCGGGAGAGCGCGCCGCCCCCGGAGGCCAAGACGAGCGAGGCGCCGCCTGCGTCGTCGGGCGGCGAGGTCCTGGCGCCGGTGGCGGCCGCCGCGGAGCGCGACGACGCCGCGGTGCCGAGCGACGCCCGGTGGACGCGACCGACGGGAGCCAGCGCTCGGCGGAGGCGGGCGCGACGATCGCGCACGAGCTCCCGCTCGCCGCCGAGGAGGTGGCGGCCGCCGCCGACGAGGTCGAGCGCGCCGCGCCGCCGCCTGGCGCCGGCGGCGCGAAGGCCGGGGCGACGGACCTCGACGCGATGATGGCGGCCCGGCTCGAGAGCGCCCGCGCCGAGCTCAGGAAGGTCGGAGGCGGGAGTTCTTCTCGCCGCCGCCCCACCTCCGGGCGGATCTGCACCCGCTCTTCGAGGCGACGCTCGCGAAGAACCGCGCCGCGGCGAAGCCCGGCAAGCGCGCGTCGGGCGTCTGGTTCGCGCGGGACGCCGAGAGCCTCGCGCGCCTCGTCGCGTTCGCGAGGGGCGTGCAGCTCGACTACGAGAAGACCGCCGTCACGACGGGCTACCAGTGGTGCGGCTCCTTCATCGCCGCCCACTATCACCTCGACGCGAGCTTC
Organism: Deltaproteobacteria bacterium; assembly: GCA_020632715.1. Classification (GTDB taxonomy): domain Bacteria; phylum Myxococcota_A; class UBA9042; order PHBI01; family PHBI01; genus JACKFA01. The sequence goes on along the minus strand of JACKFA010000004.1, from coordinate 19,595 downwards.
GCCTTCGTGTCGGACAAGAAGAAGAAGGGCGGCGGCAAGGCCCCGGTGGCGCGCGCGAACGGCAACACGTACCTCGCGAGCACCGACAAGTCCTACGACTACTTCAACTACGCGGGCGAGTGGGCCGGGGCGTACCTGCGCGATCCGGCCGCGCCGAGCGACGCCGCGGCGGCCGCCGCCTACGTCCCGCTGCGCGCCTACCACGCCGCGCACGGTGGCGAGCGCGGGTGGCTCCCGGTCGAGACGTGGAAGTCGAACCCGCTCGCCGTGGTGCGGCCCGGGATGGTGCTCTTCGTGAAGGCGACGCCGAGATACAAGCACGGCGCGCACATGATCTTCGTCGACCGGGTCGAGTCGGACGGCGCGGGGGGCTGGGTCGTCCACACGGTCGAGGGCAACGCGCCCGGCGCGAAGACCGCGCCGGGGCGCTACACCATCGGGGCGCGCGGCGACACCGTCATCGTCGCGACGGCGCGGCCCGCGCTCAGCGACTTCGACGCGCACCTCGAGATGGTCGACGCCGACGTGTACCGTCAGAAGCTGAAGGAGGAAGCCGCATGATCCTGCTCGCGTTCGTGATCGTCCTCGGCGGCCCGAACCCGCTCGCCACGAAGTGCAAGGCCGGCGACGCGGCCGCCTGCGTGAAGCTCGCCGAGCGCGTCGTGGCGACCTCGGACCCGGGCGAGGACGACGACGCCGCCGACTGGTACAGCGCCGCCTGTGACCTCGGCGACGCCGCGGCCTGCGTGAGCGGCGCCACCTGGGCCCTCTCCCGGCAGGGGCACCTCCCGGGCTACGCGCGCGACCTCGGGCAGAAGGCGTGCGGCCTCGGGCGCGCGGAGGGGTGCGTCGTCGCGGGGACGTGGCTCGAGCGCGGCGTCGCCGAGGACGGTGACAAGCCGCGCCCGGCGGAGGCGCTCGCCGCGTTCGAGCGCGCCTGTGAGCTGAGATCCCAGCGGGGCTGTGCCGAGGTCGCGCGGATGCTGCGCGAGAACCGCCAGACTCCGGCCGACCTGGCGCGCGCGAAGCGGCTCTGGCGCGCCGCGTGCGCCGCGGGCGAGCAGAGCGCCTGCGTCGCCGAGGCGAGGGCCGCGCTCGACGGCTTCGGCGGGCCGCGGGACCGCGCGCGGGCCCTCGCGATCCTCGACGCGGCGTGCGACGCGGCCGGGAAGGCGAGCGCGTCGCCGTGCCTGTGGGCGTCCTACGTGCGCGCGCTCGGGACCGCGCCGGAGGCGGCCGCGCGCGACCGCGTGCTGGCCGCGTGCCCGCGCGGCGCCGGCGACGCCGAGGCGTGCTGGCTCCGCCTCCAGCTCGTCCGCGCGCGTCGGGCGCAGCTCCCGGAGGGCGAGCCCCTCGAGCTCGCGCGGCGGCGGCCGCCTGCGACCCGGAGGCCTTCCCGCGCGGGTGCGTGGCGGCCGCGGAGCTGGTGGTCGGCGGCGCGACGTTGCCGGGGCACACGCTGGACGCGTCCACGCGGGCGCTCGAGCGCGCGTGCGATCGCAGCGACAACGACGCGTGCGCCTGGCTCGGCGGCGCGCTCTTCGCGCGGCGGGCGGGCAGGGCGTCGACCAGCCGCGCGCGGCGCGCGCTCGTGCGCGAGGCGTGCGCGCGCGGGTCGGCCGAGGGGTGCACGCGCTGGGGCTTGCTCCAGGCCGCTGGCGCCGGCACGCCGAAGGACCCGGAGGGCGCGCTCGCGACGCTCACCGCCACCTGCGACGGCGGCGTCGCGCGGGCGTGCGACATCCTCGTGAGGCTCTACGACCGCGCGGGGTCCTCGAGGGAGGCGCCGCCGCCGCCGCGAGGTGGCAGAAGCGCGCTTGCGAGCTCCAGGACTGCCCGTGAGCCCGCGCCGCCCCCGTCACGCCACCCACTGCTCCGGCGCCGTGGCGCGGATGAGGTAGTCGAACGCGCCGAGCGCGGCCTTCGCGCCGTCGCCCGTCGCGATGACGATCTGCTTGAACGGCACGGTCGTCGCGTCGCCGGCCGCGAACACGCCCGCGACCGACGTCGCCCCCTTCGGGTCGACCACGATCTCGCCGAAGCGCGTGAGCTCGACGCCGCTCCCCTCGAGCCAGCCCGTGCTCGGGAGGAGGCCGATCTGCACGAAGATCCCCTCGACCGCGAGCTCGTGGAGCCCGCCGCCCTCGCGGTCCTCGTAGGTGAGCCCCACGACCTTGTGGCCGTCGCCCCGCACCTCGGTCGTCCGCGCGTTCACGATGACGTCGACGTTCGGGAGGCTCCGGAGCTTGCGCAGCAGCACGTCGTCGGCCTTCAGCTGCCCCATGAACTCGAGCACCGTGACGTGCGCGACCACGCCCGCGAGGTCGATCGCCGCCTCGACGCCCGAGTTGCCGCCGCCGATGACCGCGACGCGCTTCCCCTTGAAGAGCGGCCCGTCGCAGTGCGGGCAGTAGGTCACGCCGCGGGTGCGGTACTCCTCCTCGCCGGGGACGTTCATGTTCCGCCAGCGCGCGCCCGGCGCGAGGATCACGCTCCGCGACCGCAGCGTGGCGCCGTTCTCGAGGTCGACCTCGATGAGCTCGCCCGCGCGCAGGCGCGTCGCCCGCTGGTGCTTCATCACGTCGACCGGGTAGGCCGCGACGTGCGCCTCGAGCGCCGCCGCGAAGCGCGGGCCCTCCGTCTCCGGCACCGACGGGAAGTTCTCGATGGCGAGCGTGTCCATCACCTGCCCGCCGAAGCGCTCCGCGAGGAGGCCCGTGGCGATGCCCTTCCGGGCGGCGTAGATGGCGGCGGAGGCGCCCGCCGGCCCGCCGCCGACGATGAGCACGTCGAAGACGCCCTTCTCGCCGAGCTGAGCGGCCTTCCGCGCCGCCGCGCCCGTGTCGACCTTGGCGAGCAGCTCCTCGAGCTCCATGCGCCCCTGCCCGATGCGCTCGCCGTTCAGGTAGAGCGTCGGGACGGCCATGACCTGGCGCGCCTCGACCTCGGCCCCGAAGAGGGCGCCGTCGACCGCGACGTGCGTCACGGCGGGGTTGCGCGCGGCCATGAGGTTCAGCGCCTGCACGACGTCCGGGCAGTTCTGGCAGCTCTGCGAAAAGTAGGTCTCGAAGTGGAGCGGGCCCTCGAGGGACGTGATCTGCGCGAGCGCCTCGTCGGAGACGCGCGGCGGGTGGCCGCCCACGTGGAGGAGGGCGAGCACGAGCGAGGTGAACTCGTGGCCGAGCGGGAGGCCGGCGAAGCGCACCCGCGGGGCCTCGCCGGCGACGGCGACGCCGAACGACGGGCGGCGCTCGTCGGCCGCGGGATCGCCGGTCACGATCGTGACCTTCGGCGAGGCGGCGGCGATGTCCGCGAGGAGCGCGGCCGTGTCGCGGGAGCCGTCGGAGTCGTCGAGCCAGGCGGTGAGCTCGAGCGGCTTCGTCAGGCGCTCGAGGTAGGCGGTGAGCTGGGCCTTGATGGCGTCGTCGAGCATGGCGCTGCCTCGCTGATGGCGATGGGGGGGCGGGGACGTGGCGGTGGGGGCGCGCCCCGCGGCCCCGGCGCGCGCCGGGGACCCGCGGGGATCACGCAGAGCGGTCTCGGATCAGATCTTGCCGACGAGGTCGAGCGAGGGCTTGAGCGTCTTCGCGCCCTCCTCCCACTTCGCCGGGCAGACCTCGCCCGGGTGGCTCGCGACGTACTGCGCGGCGCGGACCTTGCGGAGGAGCTCCGAGGCGTTGCGGCCGATGCCGTTGTCGTGGATCTCGCAGAGCTTGATCTGGCCCTCGGGGTTCACGACGAACGTGCCGCGGAGCGCGAGCCCCTCCTCCTCGATGAGGACCTCGAAGTTGCGCGCGAGCGTCGCCGTCGGGTCGCCGACGAGCGGGTAGCGCACCTTCCCGATGGCCTCGGACGTGTCGTGCCACGCCTTGTGCGAGAAGTGGGTGTCCGTCGACACGCCGTAGACCTCGACGCCGAGCTTCTGGAACTCCGCGTAGTTGTTGGCGAGATCCTCGAGCTCCGTCGGGCAGACGAACGTGAAGTCGGCCGGGTAGAAGAAGAAGATCGACCACTTGCCCTGAATGGTCTCGTTCGAGACCGGGACGAACTTGCCCTGGTGGAAGGCGGTGGCCTTGAAGGGCTTGACCTGGGTGTTGATGAGCGACATGCGTTCCTCTCGTTGCCTTGGTGTTGGCGTCGGTGGGGCCGACCGGGCGGCGGCGAGACGTTCCCGCGGCGCCTTCGGGGCGGCCCTCGTTGCTATCGAGAGGGACTATCGCGTCGAATCGGCCCGAAGTCGAATCGAATGATTCGTATGGTGCTTCACGAAAAGTGAACTTGTCGCGAGCGGGTGGTCATGGCGCGGCGACGAAGCGGGCGAGGAGCTCGATGTACGCGGTCTCGTAGCCGTTGCTATTCTCGGTGACCTCCCACGAGTTCTGCGGCCAGCTCGTGTTCCACGCGAGGAACGACTTCTGCTCGGGCTGGCCGGACGGCGGCGCCCTGAGCACGCAGAGGGCGTCGTTCTCCGGGCTGCCGCAGCCGCTCGGGCAGCACCCGTCGAGGCCGTAGCTCGGGTTCGGGCCGCCCACGAGGAAGCCGGGCGGCGGACCCCACTGCCCGCCGTCGCGGGGCGCGTCCCAGGGCGTCCCGTCCCCGAACCAGCCGTGGTAGAGCTCGTCGACGGAGCGCTCGACGCCCGCGTCGCCCATCGCGGTCAGGTAGCAGACGCCGAGCGGGTTCACGCCGTGGAGGTAGTGCAGGTAGCGGAGCCCGAGGGCGGCGACGTCGGCCGCGGCGGGATCGTCGGCCGCGCGATCGACGAAGATGAGCCCCTGGCGGGCCTTCACGCCGTTGCTCCCCCAGGTGTAGTCCGCGAGGTGCGCGAGGTAGGGGTCGGCGCTCTGCGCGAGGTCGGCCGGGTGCGCGGGGCGGTTCGCGTCGGCGCCGTCGACGCTGCCGCGGTAGGCGGCGCGGATCTGGCTCGCGGCGGCCGCGGGCGCGCCCGGGAGCGCCGCGAAGTGGAGGAGCGTCCGCTCGAGGCGGTGCTCGAACGGGTAGGCGAAGCCCCACGCGACGAGGTGCGTCTGGCCGAGGTCGGCCACGACGGCGTCGCGGTAGGCCGCGTCGCCCGTGCGCTCGAAGAGGTAGACGGCGGCCTCGAGGCGCGCCATCCGGCGGCCGTACGCGTCGAGCTCCTGCTGCCCGGCGGCGAGGCCGGCGGTGCCGTGGGCGCCGTCGTTGTTGAAGAAGGTGACGCTCGGGTGCGCCGCGACCCAGGCCCAGGCGTCCTCGGCGCGGACCGTGAGGGCGGCGGCGTAGTCGCCCTCGCCGGCGTCGGCGAAGACCGTCGCCGCGAAGGCGAAGGCGGCCGCGGCGCGCGAGGTCGCCGAGGCGCTCGCGTCGCCCCAGGAGGAGGGGCCGGTCGCCGCGGAGGGCGGGCTCGCGTGGGCCACGCCGAGCACGGAGAGTACGCCGCCGTCGGGCTCCTGCATGCGCGCGAGCCAGTCGAGGCCGAAGCGGACCTCGTCGAGGAGGTCGGAGCGGCCGTTGCCCGACTCGGGGATCCCGAGGTCGTCGCCGAAGGCGGCGGGGGCTGCGCGGTAGGCGTGCAGGAGGTCGACGATGTAGCCCGCGTGCCAGCCCGTGTAGCGGTTGAAGTCGCCGGCGTCGTACCAGCCCCCGTGGAGGTCGCGCGCGGTGCTCGCGTCGCCGCGGGCGAGGAAGCGGCGGGCCTCGCCGTCCTGGCCGGGGCCGAGGTGGGAGGCGCCGTCGGCCCAGGCGGGGCCGGCGTAGGCGGCGGTCTTCGCGAATCCGGCGCGCTGGTAGAAGAAGGTGCGGAGGGCGGCGCGGAGGGCGACGGCGTAGACGTCGTCGGCGACGCGGAAGACCGGCGAGCGCGCGGCGCCGTCGGCGAGGACGACGTAGGTGCCGGGCGCGGTGACGTCGCTGAAGTCGAGGTGCCAGACGCGGTCGCCCGAGGAGGAGTCGACGGCGCCGGCCTTCCAGGCGACGGGGGTGAGGGACTTCACGGGGGCGCCGGTGAGAGCGTCCGCGAGGACGTAGGCGGCGGCGAGGTCCGCGGGGCCGGTGCCGGCGTCGAAGCCGACGGCGGGCGCGCGCGCGATGGCGACCTTGGCGTCGCCGGGGCGGTAGCCGAGCTGGTCGACCACGAGGAAGGGGGAGAGCGGCGGGAGCTCGAAGGCGACGGCGGTGTCGGCGTTCGTGTCGGTGGTGTCGGTGACCGCGGTGTCGGCGGTGTCCGCGTCGGCGACGGTGTCCGCGTCGGCGACGGTGTCCGTGTCGGCGTCGGCGTCCGTGTCGGCGTCGGCGTCCGCGTCGGTGTCGGCGTCGGCGTCCGCGTCGGGGGCGGTGTCGGCGTCGGCGTCCGCGTCGGGGCCGGTGTCGGCGTCGGCGTCCGCGTCGGCGTCGGCGTCGGCGTCGGCGTCCGCATCGGCGTCGGCGTCGGTGTCCGTGGCCGCGACCGTGTCGGCAGCCGTGTCCGCGACCGTGTCTGTGGCCGTCTCTGCGCCGCCCTCGCCGCCGCACGCCGCGACCCCGAGGCACACCACGATTCCGAGCCAGCGCATGCTTCCCCCCAGAGCGACGGCCGCCGTCACCGTACCGAACGGCGCGCGCGCCCGCCACTCCCGGGTCGCGCTACTTCTTCGTCCCCTCCGCCGCCTTCAGCGTGGTCTTCGACTTCTCGAACCACGTCTTCGCCTCGTCCTTGCGCCCCGCCTTCTCGGCGAGGACCCCGAGGTTGAACATCACCGCCGCCCGGAACTTGCCGTCCTTCGGCTCCGCCGCGAGCGCCGCCTCGAAGTCGAGCCGCGCCGCGTCGAGGTCTCCCCCCTCGGCCCGCAGGAGCCGCGCGTAGCCGCGCCCCGACAGCGCCGGCGCGTACGACCCGTCCGCCGCGAGCGCCGCGTCGAACGCCGCGATCGCCTCCGCCCAGCGCTTCGCCTTCGTCGCCTTCCGCCCCTCGCCGACCTTCGCCTCCGCCGCCTTCCGCGCCCCCGGCGACGCCGGCGCCGGCCCCGCCGCGTCGCTCGCCCGCGCCGACCGCGCCGCCACCGTGCAGCCGCCGAGGTCGGCCACCTTGAAGCGCGTCGTCTCCTTCGTGCAGCTCGTGTAGGTGAACTCGTCGCCCGCGATCGCGACCTTCGGGTCCTGCTTGCAGCTCGGGTGCTCGCCCCCCTCGTTGTAGTCGGAGCGGCGCGCGTCCCACGCGAGCGTCATCGCGTCGAGGTCGAACACCAGGTCGCCGTACTCGTAGCCGGCGCTCCCGCTCGCGCTGACGCAGTCGGTGTTGCCGTCCTCGTCGGTCTCGCACATCGCGTCCTCGATGCGCTCGATGATCTCCTGCTTGATGGCGACGTGCTGCCACCGCCCGACGGGCGCGCCCGCCGTCACGTCGAACGCCGTGATGCCGTCGTCGAAGCTGTCCTCGAACGAGAACCACGGCCCGCCCGCCTTCCGCACGTAGCACGTGACGCCCACGTCCCCGACGCAGAGCACGGTCGTCGCGGCCGCGCAGCCGCTCCGGTACTTGCACACCGCGGCGACCGCGGCGTCCTCGCTCTTCGCGTGCTCGTCGGGCGCGACGACGGCGGCGAGATCGACCCACGAGCCCACCTTCACCCCCTTCACGTCGCGCTTCGCGACCTCCGGGACCTTGCAGGGCGCGGCGAGCGCGCTCGCGCCGGGCGCGAGGGCGAAGGAGACGACGAGCGTGGCGGACAGGGCGTGACGGAGCATCGCGGACCTCGGTGTGCGGCGGACGTTCGGGGGCGTGTCAGCTCCGCTAACACGCGGGCCGCGCGCCGCCTATCCCACGCCGATCCAACATCGCCGCGACCCCGCCCGCGCCGCGCTCCTCACTCGCAGGTCGTCTCGTAGGCGTCGCTCGGATCGCCGCCGTTGGGATCGACGAGGTACACTCCCGGCCCCGCGGTCGCGCACAGCAGGTACTCCGCGCAGTACGGCGCCACCGCCCCGTCCGACCAGTAGCCGGGGTTCCCGCCACGAGCGTGCCGTCGACCGTCAGCGCGTACGGCGCCACGTCGCGGCCCGCGCCGCCGCCACCGCCCGGGAGCGTGCCCGTCCTGACCGCGCCACCGCTCGTCGTCACCGCGCCGGCGCTCGTCGCGCCGGCCAGGATCACGGTCCCGCCGCCGCCCGCGCCGCCGCCGCCCTGCTCGGCCGAGCCGCTCGCGCCGGCCGTCCCCGCGCCGCCCCGCGCCGTGATCGTCCCGCCGTTCGCGATGGCCCCTGGCCCGCACGAAGATGAGCCCGCCGCCGGCCCTCCCGGCCACGCCCGAGGCGCTGTCGGAGCCGAGCTCGTTGGAGTCAGCCGCCGCGCCGCCGCCGCCGCCCGCCCCGAGGTACCAGCGCCCGTCGTCCGCGCTCGCGTAGGCGCCACCTGCGCCTCCCGCCGTAGCCCGCGGCCGCCGACCCCGCCGCCGCCGGCGCCGACGTGCGCGCCGCCGCCGCCGCCGCCACCGCAGTCGCCGCTGTTGTTCGTGCCGCACTTGTACGAGAGGCCGCCGCCGCCGCCGCCGAAGTTCTGGGCGCTGCCGACGCTCGCGGCGGGGCCGGCGATGCCGGTCCCGGCGAAGCCGTAGTTGCCGCTGTTCGCGACGGTCGACCGCGGCGTACCGCCAGCGCCGCCCGGGTAGCCCGCGCCATCCGCCGAGATGGAGGCGCCGACCTCGACCGTGAGCGCCCCGTCCACGTGCAGCGCGAGGACGCCGCTCCCGCCGCTCGTGCTGAAGGCGCTCGTCGTGAGCGCGATGCCCGAGCGCAGCGTGAGCGAGCCGAAGTGCGGACGCGCACCACGCGCACGACCTGCGACGCGAGGGCTCCCGTTGCCCGCGGCCGCGTAGGTCTCGGCGAGCGGGCGGACGAGCGTGACCGCGGTGCCCGAGACGCTCGCCACGACGCCGAGCTCGTGCACGCCGACGTGATCGTGGTCCGCGGGGGCGTCCCCATGAGGTTCACGACGAGCACCTCGTCGCCCGCCGCGATGCCGGCCGGTGTCAGCTCGGTCGTCACGACGTCGCCCGCGATGGCCGTGACCTTGTAGAACACGCCCTCCGGCGAGGTGCGGCCGGTCGTGATGGCCTGCGTCGAGATGTTCGCGCTCGCCACGAGCGTCACGTCAGGGGCCCCGGCGCGAAGGGCACGCACTCGCCGCTCGCGTCGGGGTAGGAGGTGGTCGGGCACTCGGCGGTGGTCGGGCACGTCACGTCGACGGTCTGGCACTGGGCGCCCGCGTAGCCCGTGCCGGTGCAGTCGCACTCGCCGGGAGCGGCGCACGTGCCGCCGTTCTGGCAGCTCGGCGCGCAGACCGGCTCCTCGCAGGTGGTGCCCGTCCACCCGGCGGTGCAGCCGCACGTGTCGGGCGCCGCGCAGGCGCCGCCGTTCTCGCAGCTCTGCTCGCAGACGGGCGTGTCGCAGGCCGCGCCCGTGTAGCCCTCGGCGCAGAGGCGCGTCTCGGTGCCGGCCGCGAAGTCGCAGGTGACGGCGTAGGCGTTCTGCGCGCTGCCGCCGTCCGGGTCGACGAGGTAGACGCCGCTGTCGGTGCCCGCGCAGTAGCTCGAGTCGGCGGGCGTGGCGTAGCCGGCGCAGCTCGGGGCGACCGCGCCGTCCGACCAGCGGCCGGGGTTCGCGGCGGTCAGGTCGCCGGCGACCGTCGGCGGGGAGATCTGCACCCCTCCTCCGCGACCACCCGCCCGGCCGCGCCCGCGCCGCCGCAGTAGTCGCAGTTGAGCGCCTGCCCGCCGGTCACGTCCGTCGCCGGCGCGGCGAAGCTCCCCACGAAGACCACCGTCCCGCCGGCGCCCGCGCCGCCGCTCCCCCCTCCTCGTGGGGCTGCGAGAGCACGCTCGCCGCGCTGTCGGCGCCGTCCGCGCGCACCGCCCCGGCGCCCGCGACGCTCGCCGCGCGCACGTAGACGAGCCCCGCCGCGCGCGCCCGCCGTGCCGTTCTTGCCGCTGCCCGCGGCCTCGCCGCCGCCCGTCGGGTCGGCCGCGCCGCCGCCGCCGCCCGCGCCGAGATACCAGCGCGCGTCGTAGTCGAAGGCGTAGCGCGCGCCGCCCTCGCCGCCCTGCGCGCCGCCCCCGGTCAGGTAGCCCTTGGCGCCGCTCTTGTAGTCGCCGCCGCCGCCGCCGCCGCCGCCGCAGTCGCCGGGGTAGTTGCCGCAGAGGTAGGACTTGCCGCCGCCGCCGCCGCCCTCGTTCTCCGCCTGGCCGCGCGCGGTGGCCGGGCCCGCGAGGCCGGTGCCCGGGTAGCCGAAGTTCGAGACGGTGTTCGGCCCGCTCGCGTGCGCGCCGCCGGCGCCGCCCGCGTAGCCGAGGCCGGCCGCGCTGATGCTGGCGCTCGCGTCGGCGAAGGTGACCGCGCCGGTCACGTCGACGGCGACGACGCCGCTCCCGGGGCCGCCCGGGGCGAAGGCGCTGGCCGTGAGCTTCGCGCCGGCTGCGAGCGTGAGGCTCCGGAAGACCGGGACGCGCACGACGCGCACGACCTCGGCGGACAGATCGCTGTTGCCGGCGGTCGCGTAGACCTTGCGGAGGGGCTGCGTGAGGATGACGCGCGGCCCGTCGAGGGCCGCGACCAGGCCGATCTCGTGCGTCCCGACGCGGTCGACGCCCGCCGGCGACCCCATGAGGTTGATGACGAGCACCTCGTCGCCGACCGCGAGCCCGGCGGGCGGCGCCGCCGTGAGCGTCACGATGGCGCCCGAGACGCTCTTCGCCCGGCCGGAGACCTGCTCCGGCTCGGCGCGGCCGGGGGTGAGCGAGGTCGCGTCGAGGAGGACCGTGCCGCTCACGACGACGTCGTCGGGGGCGGACAGGGGCTCGCAGGTGCCGTCGGGGGCGGCGAGCTCGCCCGAGCCGCAGAGGGCGACGCTGCAGTCGGGGTTACAGACGCCGAGGTCGCAGTAACCGAGGTCGCAGGAGCCGCAGGAGCCGCCGCAGCCGTCGTCGCCGCAGGCGCGGCCGGCGCAGCTCGGCGTGCAGCCGCCGCGGCGCTCGAGGACGAAGGCGTCGCTCTCGTCGCCGTGGCCGACGACGGCGAAGGTCTTCGTGGCGCCGGCGGGCTTGTAGGCGGTCCCGACGCCGCTGTCGGGGTCGTCGAGGCCGTGGCGGGTGCAGCTGTAGCCGGCCTCGCCGGGGGAGGTGAGGTCGACCTGCCAGGTGACGACCGGGTAGGTGGAGGCGGCGGGGAGGGTGAAGTCGTCGAGGGCGCCGTCGTGGGCGGTGGCCTCGGCGGCGAGGGTGCAGCGCTGGTCGAGGGCGTCGACGTCGAGGGCGACGGCGAGGTTGACGTAGGCGCCCTCGGCGGACCGGCCGGCGCCGACGTCGCTGTAGGCCTGGTGGCCGCTGAAGCGCAGGGCCTGGAGGATGGGGGCGGGGGCGGGGTCGGCGGCGTCGTAGAGGACGCCGGGGCCGCCGGAGAGGTCGACCGCGATGGGGCCGAAGCCGCAGTCGAGGGCGACGTCGCTCAGGTAGAGGCGGAGGTCGGTGGCGCCGGGGTCGACGCAGGCGAGGGCCATGACGACGGTCGGGACGCGCGCGCCGCTCGCGGGGTCGTGCACGAGGAGGATGGGGCCGTGGTCGTCCTCCTCGCAGTCGAGCTTCGCCGAGCAGAAGATCTCGCCGAAGCTGACGGCGATGTCGAAGAAGCCCTGGCTCGCGCGGCGCATGAGGGTGAGGTCGAAGCTGACGGGGACGTCCTCGCCGGGGGCGCACACGGCGGGGACCTCGATGGCGCCGGCGGCCGTGGGGTTCGCCCAGTCGGAGGCGGGGAGGGCGCCGCCGCCCGCGTCGTAGAGGGCGTCGACGCGGAGGGCGACGGTGTGCGGCTGGGCCGCAGGGGAGCCGTCGCAGGGGCCGACGTAGCTCAGGGACTGGCCGTCGCCGTAGCGGCTCGCGCGGAGATCGGCCTCCCAGACGGGGCCGAGGGCGCTCCGCACGGCGACGTGGTAGGCGACGTCGCCGACGTCCGGGAAGGTGAGGGCCTGCACGCCGAGGGCGAGGCGGCCCTCTGAGGCGGGGGCGGGCGCGGGGGCGCCGCCCTCGGAGCAGGCGGCGAGGCCGAGGACCGCGAGCGCGGCCGCGGAGGACGTTCGGAGGATGTTCATGAGGGCGTCCGCAGGTGCACGAGGACTGCGGGAGCCACGATAGCGTCCGGGCGGCCCGGCGCGCGAGGGGGAACCCCGGCGCTTGAAACCGGGCGGGCGCCGACGTCAGCGGTAGGTGTACTCGCCAGCGAGCCCGTAGCGCGGGTCGGTGGTGTCGTTCGGCTCGCCCCAGCCGTAGTAGACCGCCACGTCGAAGGTGCCGGCGGCGGAGGGCTCGGTGCGGAAGGCGACGCGGCAGGGCGCGAAGCCGGGGTCCGGGTCGATGATCATCTCGGTCGCGGGGGCGTCGCCGATCTTCATCATCCAGGTGAGCGCCCCGATGTAGAACTCCTGCCCCTCGGCGTAGACGAGGGTGCCGCCCGCCGCGGGGCCCTCGCGCGGGGAGATGCGCAGGGGGCCCTCGCAGGGGTCGCTCGCGACGGTGTCCGTGTCCGTGTCCGCGACGGCGTCCGTGTCCGTGTCCGTGTCCGCGACGGTGGCCGTGTCCGTGTCCGTGTCCGTGACGGTGGCCGTGTCCGCGACCGCGACTGTGTCCGCGACGGTGTCCGTGTCCGTGTCCGTGTCCGCGACCGCGTCCGCGTCCGTGTCCGTGTCCGTGTCCGCGACCGCGTCCGCCCCGACGCGCCCCTCGGCCGCGTCGAGGCAGCCGCCCAGCGTCACGGTCGCGCCGAAGAAGAGGAGCTTGCCGAGCCCGAGCTTGATCATGCCGCGAGGGTAGCGAGGCCCGTCGCTCGATGGAAGGCGCGGCCGACGCGACGGCCCCGCGCGATCGCCGGAGGACCCGCTGGCCATCGGGATCGTGTGAACGTCATTCACTATCTCCTTGATTAATAACACCCGGGATGACTAGCCTCCCAACCCCGCCCTGCCAGCCAGTGCTCAGTCACACCGTCGCACCCGAGAGGTCACCGTGACCCGTCACCTCGCCGTCATCCTGTCCGCCGCCGGGCTCCTGCTCGCGTCCGGCGACGCCCACGCCGCCGCCCCGCCGACCGGCTCGGTCACCCTCAGCGGCCCCGCCAGCGTGAGCCCGGGCGCCCTCGCCTACTCGCTCAACTACAGCCTCACCGGCACCGAGGTGAGCAACGCGAAGATCGTCGCGCACTTCCCGCAGGGCGTCTTCGTGCAGGGCGTCTCTCCCCCGGCTGGCGTGACGAGCTCCTGCTCCGGCAACGGCAGCAGCCCGTCCGGGACCAACTGCACGCTCAACCTCAACTTCTCGAGCGGCGGCGTGTCCGGTCAGGCCACCATCACCACGAGCCTCAACGCGTACGTCTACCGCGACGGCGACACCGTCGACGCCTCCGCCACCCTGAGCGCCGACTACAACGACGGCTCCTCCGTCGTCCCGATGACCCCCGTCTCGGACAGCGAGTCCACGCCGGTCGTCGCCTTCGCGAACATGAACCTGAGCGTCTCCGCGGTGAGCAGCGCCTTCGTCGTGAGCCCGACCCCGCCGCCCGGCAAGTCCGCGACGGGCCTCCAGTACACGGTCCGCGTCCGGGGCACGAACACCGGCAACTACTTCATCGACCCGCACTGGACGCTCGCCATCGACCTCCCGTCCTACGTCTACTTCGTCTCCACGAGCGGCTCCGCCTATGACGAGACCCCGGGCCCCCTCGCCCCGTGGACGACGGGCAACCTCGTCGTCGGCGGCTCCCAGGCCTTCTCCTCGCAGCAGGACCTGCTCCTGACGCTGTGGATCAGCTGCACGGACCTCCCGAAGTCGAGCGCTCCCCTGAGCGTCCAGTTCGTCGGCGTCGAGCAGAAGGCCGCCGGCCCCGTCGCGATCACCCAATCCACCTCCTACAACGGCGTCCCCACCGCCGCGACCGGCTCGTGCGGCACCGGCGGCGGCGCGAGCAAGTCGAGCAGCCCCGAGGCGAGCGTCGGCGAGGGTGAGAACTTCACGTGGAGCGTCGGGATGACGCCGCCCGCCGGCGTCGTCTCGGTCACCGACGCGGTCGTCGTCGACCGCCTGCCCGCGAAGGTCGTGCTCCAGGCCGTCGGCACGCCCAACCCCGCCGAGTTCACCGCGTACTACTGCACCGTCCCCGCGGAGACCGGCAACTTCTCCGCCGCGCAGTTCCTGAACACCTACCGGACGTCGGCGTGCTCCACGGTCGCCCCGGCCGACCTCACGACCGTCACGCACCTCGTGTGGTACGCGGCGAGCTGGGGCGACGCCAACGTCGGCATCACGGCCTTCAGCGGCTCGTACACGATGAACGCGCCGCTCGACGCGTTCGCGCACGACGAGGTCGTCACGAACGTCGCCCACGGCGACGGGAGCTTCGTCTTCAACGCCTCGAGCAGCACCTTCGCCTTCGACGCCACCGACACCATCGCCGTGAAGACCGCCGGCCAGGCCCGCGGCTTCCTGCTCTACTCGACCCTCTCGACGCCGAAGTCGCCTGGCCAGACCTTCACCATGCAGATGACCGTCGGCAGCACCGTCGGCCTCGCGCGCGTGAAGAACCCCACGGTGACGCTCTTCGTGCCGGACGGGCTCCTCTTCGTGAGCGCCGCGAACCCGAGCTTCAACAACGGCTGCAACTGGAGCCCGCCGCCCACGACCTACACCGCGCAGCCGTCGACCGCGCAGGTCGCCGGCGGCACGCTCGTGACCTGGCAGTTCGGCGACGCCTCGAACCCGGAGCGGCTCCCGTTCTACTGCGGCGGCTCGTCGGCCGCGAACAACCCGCTGCGCATCACGGTGACCCTGCAGGTCGACCCCGCGGCGCAGCTCGTGAACGGGCAGACCATCTCCGTCAACGAGGAGGCGTGGGGCGAGAACGCGCCGACCCACTACAACTCCTACCCGAACCAGATCGTGACCATCACGGTGCCCGGCGAGATGCGGACCGACGTGCAGCCCGACTGCAGCGCCGAGTCCGAGCCGTCGCTCCTCGTGCGCTACGAGAACAGCGGCGGGCTCGACCTCACGAACGCCACGGTCACCGCGCGGATCCCGAAGATCGGCGACGGCAGCGGCACCGAGGTCGACACCACCTTCAAGCGCGTGGAGAACCTGCCGGCCGGCGTGACCGTCGAGTACGAGGTCGGCGGGAGCTGGACGAGCACGCTGCCCGGGAACCTCGCGCTCGTGACCGCCGTGCGCGTCCTCGAGCCGGCGGTGCTCGCGCCGTATGGGGGGGCGGACACCTTCAACGTCGTGCTCTCGGTGCCCGGCGGGACGCCCACCGGCACCTTCATCCGCGGCTCGTCGACGATGGCCTCCACCGAGCTCGGGCTCCTCGCGTCGGCCGTGAGCGCGCCGATCAAGGTGAACCTCTGCCCGGGGATCCTCGACCTCCACGTCTTCTTCGACACCGACGGCAGCGGCGGCCAGAACGGCGGCGAGCCCGACCTCGTCGAGTGGCAGCTCGTCGCGGTCGACGACAGCGATCCGGGCAACCCCTTCATCTGGGAGACCGACGAGGACGGCGTCGTCACGCAGCAGCTCGCCCCCGGCGACTACACGATCGTGGTGCAGACGCCCTCGGCCGACGCCGACGCGGTCTGGACGGGGTCGACGACGATCCACGTGACGGTCGTCTCGTCGACGACGCAGCACCTCGAGGTGCCCATCGGCTGCGCGTGCAACGACGACAACTCCTGCACCTCCGACAGCTGCTACCTCGGCGCGTGCACGTACGTCGCCGACGTCGAGCCGGCGGCGGACGACGCCACCTGCGACGGCGTCGACGACGACTGCGACGGCGCCACCGACGAGGACTTCGCCGGCGGGGAGCCGGTCTCCTGTGGCGACGGCGTCTGCCGTGTCACGGGCGCGACGGCGTGCGAGGACGGCGTCGTGGGCGTGGTCGTCGACGGGGAGTTCTCGCTCACGTGCGTCCCGGCCGACGAGAACGCCGGCGACGAGATCTGCGACGACGAGGACAACGACTGCGACGGCGAGACCGACGAGGGCTTCGGGCTCGGCGACAACTGCTCGGTCGGCCAGGGCGCCTGCGCCGCGGACGGCGAGATCGTGTGCGCGCCCGACGGCACGGCGACCTGCGACGCCGTCGAGGGCGGCGGCGGCGTCGAGGTGTGCGACGGCGAGGACAACGACTGCGACGGGCTCACCGACGCCGAGGACGACATCGCCGCCGCGAACCGGCCGCTCTGTGAGCTCCAGGGCGGCGTCTGCGGGGGCTCGAAGAAGCCGAAGGACCTGTGCGTCGGGGGGCTGTGGCTCCCGTGCACGAGCGAGACCTACGCGAGCTACAGCCCGCAGTACGCGCCGGTCGACGGCACGTGCAACGGCGTCGACAACGACTGCGCCGGCGGCACCGACGAGGACTACGTCCCGACGACGACGACCTGCGGCGTCGGGCGCTGCGCCGGGGCGACCGGGCAGCTCGTGTGCGAGGCGGGCGGGACGACGCGCGACACGTGCAACCCGACCGCGGGCGCGCAGAGCGAGACCTGCAACAACCTCGACGACGACTGCAACGGGACGACCGATGACGGCTTCGAGGTCGGCGGCACCTGCACGATCGGGCAGTTCACCTGTCAGAGCAGCGGCCACCTCGTGTGCGGGAGCAGCGGCCAGAGCACGGTCTGCGACGCGCCGGTCATCAACGGCGTCACGGAGCGCTGCAACGACTACGACGACGACTGCGACGGCGAGGTCGACGAGGACTTCGCGCTCGGGAGCGTCTGCGTCGTCGGGCTCGGCGAGTGCCGGCGCGAGGGCGTGCGGGTGTGCGTCGGCGAGACGGGGCTCGCGGGCTGCGACGCCGAGGTCGTGCAGGGCGGCGTCGAGACCTGCAACGGCAAGGACGACGACTGCGACGGCGCGACCGACGAGGAGGGCGTCTGCGCGGCGCTCGACACGGCCATCACGGCCGGGCCCGACCCGGTGACGGCGTCGACGTCGGCGCACTTCACGTACGTCGACCCGGTGACGCCGTCGAACCCGCGCTTCGAGTGCTCGCTCGACGGGGGCGACTGGACGACCTGCGACGGGAACGCCATCGACTACACGGGCTTGAGCGAGGGCTCGCACAGCCTGCTCGTGCGCGCGGTGGGGCCGAACGGCAACGTCGACCCGACGCCGGCCTTCTACAGCTGGGTCATCGACACGACCGAGCCGGACACGTTCATCCTCGCCGGGCCGGAGAACCCGTCGCAGGATCCCGACGGGCACTTCGTCTTCGGCTCGAACGTGGCCGATCCGTCCGCGTGGTACTGCGCGATCGACCCGCCCGACGGTGAGCCCGGCGAGACGGACTGGTTCCCCTGCGACCAGACGTGGACCTTCGAGGACCTCGAGGACGGCGAGCACACGATCTGGGTGTACGTCGTCAACGAGCTCGGCGTGGCGGACACGACGCCCGCGACGACGAGCTGGGTCATCGACACGACGGCGCCCGGGACCTTCGCGGTGCTCGTGGCCGAGACGGACGTGCTCTGCGACGACAACGTCACCATCGCGATCTCCTCGGACGACGAGACCGTCGCGGGCTTCCGCTGCCGCCTCGACGACGGCGCCGTGACGGACTGCGCCGGGCCGGAGGTGACCTACGGCGGGCTCGCCGAGGGCGACCACGCCTTCGAGGTCGCGGCGGTCGACGGCAACGGCAACGTCGACCCGACGCCGGCGCGCGTGGGCTTCAGCGTGGTCCTGACGCCGCCGGAGATCGCGTTCGTGGACGGGCCGGACTTCCTCACGCAGTCGGGCGCGGCGACGTTCACCTTCGCCGCGTCGGCGGGGGCGACCGTGACGTGCCGCCTCGACGGCGGGGAGCTCGCGCCGTGCACGTCGCCGAAGCGCTACTTCGGGCTCGCGGACGGCGAGCACCTCTTCGAGCTCTTCGCGGCCGACGCGTGCGGCGCCGCCGAGGAGCCCGTGACGTGGGAGTGGATCATCGACACGACGTTCCCCGAGACGGCGTACCTCACGACGCCGCCCGCGCAGAACGGCTACGACGACCCGAACGACTTCACCTACCACGACCCGACCAACGCCGAGGCGGACGTGTTCGAGTGCCGCCTCGACGGCGCCGAGGGCTGGGAGTCGTGCGACGGCGGCGCGATCTCGCTCGGGACGCTCCCGGTCGGGACGCACACGCTGCACGTGCGGACCTGCGAGTTCCTGCCGAACGAGTCGCTCCAGTGCGACCCGACGCCGGCCGTGTACACGTGGGAGGTCACGGAGAGCCCGTGCCCGCTCGACCGCGTGGCGCCCGCGCTGACCTGCCCGGCGACGCAGGTCGTGGAGTGCAGCGGCGGGACGGGCGTCGTGGACGCCCTCGCGCTCACGCCGACGGCGACGGACGCGTGCGCGCCGGTCGACGTGTCGACGAGCTCGGAGGGGACGTTCCCGTACGGGCTGAGCCCGCTCGTGTACGAGGCGACGGACGGCAACGGGAACCGCGCGACGTGCGCGACCGGGGTGTCGGTCGTCGACACGACGGCGCCGGCGGTGACGTGCCCGGCGGACGTGGCGCTCACGACGCCGGAGGACGCGTGCGGCGTCGCGTACGAGCTGGCGGCGGCGACGGCGACGGACGGCTGCTTCGAGGCGGTGACGGTGCTGTCGAACGCGCCGCCGATCTTCGGCGTCGGCGACACGGTGGTCACGTTCACGGCGGTCGACGCGGCCGGGAACTCGGCGACCTGCACGACGACGGTGACGGTCACGGACGACGTGCCGCTCACGCTCGTGTGCCCCGGGACCCTCGAGCGCACCGCGGCGGCCGACGTCTGCGGCTGGCAGGGGAGCGTCGAGGCCACGGCGACCGACAACTGCGCGGTCGACGTGACCGTGCTGCAGGAGACGAACTTCTACGCGGTCGGCACGCAGGACGTGGTGTTCGACGCGGCCGACGACGACAACAACACGGCGACCTGCACGACGGCGCTCACGGTCGTCGACGCGACCGACCCGGTCGTGACGTGCCCGGAGGCGGCGTCGCTCGTGCCGGCGACGCTGCGCGCGACGGCGACCGACGCGTGCACCGCGACGCTCGCGATCACCGGGCTCACGTGCACGCGGGTCGGCGACGACGGCGGGCGCGAGGCGATCGCGGCGGCGGACTGCCCGGCGGTGGTCGAGGGCGACGTGGTGCGGGTGACCGGGCGCGTCGCCGAGGGGACGCTCGAGGTGGGCTTCACGGCGACCGGGACGGACCCGTCGGGCAACGCGGCGAGCAAGGTGTGCGCGGTGACGTTCGGCGCGGACTTCGACGCGGACGGGATCGTCGACGCGGTCGACAACTGCCCGACGACGGCGAACACCGACCAGACGGACGGCGACGGGGACGGCGTCGGCGACGCGTGCGACGTGTGCCCGGCGGTGGCGGACGCCGATCAGGCCGACGGCGACGGGAACGGCGTCGGGGACGCGTGCCAGGACAGCGACGGCGACGGGGTCCTCGACCTCGTGGACAACTGCCCGCTCGACGCGAACGCGGACCAGGCGGACCACGACGGCGACGGGATCGGGAACGTCTGCGACGAGAGCGACGACGGCATCTTCGCGGACGGC
>JACKFA010000003.1 GCA_020632715.1 Deltaproteobacteria bacterium | reverse complement strand
CTCCCCGAGCGCTGCTAGGTCAAGGCCTACCGCGACGCCGCCGACCGGGGGACGCGGCGGGCGCTACTCCGGGAGCGGGAGCGGGCCGCGCGTGAGGGCGCGACCGCGGGCGAGGCGTCGGCGGACCGCGCGGCGCGCGCTCGCGAGCGCCCGCTCGATGGCGCGGTTCCAGGCGTCGGCGCGCGCCTCGACGACGACGGTCGCGAGGTCCGGGCCGACGATCTCGACCTGGCAGCGCTTGTCGACGCCGCCGCGCGGGCCGTTCTCGTCCTCGAGGCGGACGGAGAGGCGGCGGATGGCGTCGGTGAAGCGGGCGAGCGTGCTGTGCGCGCGGCGGACGACGTGATCCCGCAGGAGACCGGCGTCGACCGGTCCCGGGGCGTAGACGTGAAGCTCCATCATCGGGACGACCTCCTTCGAGCGGTTGGCAGGAGCGGGGCTCCAGGCTCTCCACCCTAAGGGTCGCGTTCCAGGGGGACTATCAGATAGTATGAGCGCTATACTTCGGGATACTCGAAGTGTGTGGGCGCGCCCGCGCGGCGCGCGTCAGCCCTGCAAGCGAGCGCGCGATGGACTGGCTCAACTACCACCACCTGCTCTACTTCTGGACCGTCGCCCGCGAGGGCGGCCTCAAGGGGGCGAGCGAGAAGCTCCGCGTCGCGCCGCAGACCCTCTCCGGGCAGATCCGTCAGCTCGAGGACGCGTTCGGCGAGAAGCTCTTCCGGAAGCGCGGGCGCCGCCTCGAGCTGAACGAGGTCGGGCGCGTCGTCTACGGCTACGCCGACGACATCTTCACGCTCGGGCAGGACCTCCAGCACGCCGTGAAGGGGCGCCTCCGCGGGCGCCCGCGGAAGCTCGTGGTCGGGATCGCCGAGGTCGTGCCGAAGCTCGTGGCGAAGGAGCTCCTCGCGCCCGTCCTCGCGGCCGCGGAGGGGGCCGAGGGCGACGGCGCGGACGCGCATCCCGTCCACCTCGTCTGCAAGGAGGACCACGCCGACGGGCTCGTCGCGGAGCTCGCCGCCCACCGGATGGACGCGGCGCTCCTCGACGCCCCGGCGCCGCAGGGGGCGGGCGTGCGGGTCTTCAACCACCTGCTCGGCGAGACGGAGGTCGAGCTCTTCGCGCCCGCGCGCGACGCGGCGCGCCTCCGCGTCGGCTTCCCGGGCTCCCTCGACGGGGCGCCGCTGCTCCTGCCGACGACGGGGGCCGCCGTGCGCCTGACGCTCGACGGCTGGTTCGAGCGGGTCTCCGTGCGGCC
Source organism: Deltaproteobacteria bacterium (assembly GCA_020632715.1). GTDB lineage: Bacteria > Myxococcota_A > UBA9042 > PHBI01 > PHBI01 > JACKFA01. The sequence continues at coordinate 1,236,405 of JACKFA010000003.1, read as the reverse complement.
GCGCGTCGTCGCCGAGTTCGACGACAGCGCGCTCATGAAGGTCTTCGCCCAGGAGGGGCTCGGGGTCTTCCCGGGGTCGGCCGCGCTCGCCGGGGAGATCGCCTCGCAGTACGGCGTCGAGCCCATCGGGCGCGCGGCGGGCGTGAAGGAGCGCTACTACGTGGTGACGTCGAAGCGGCGCCTCGAGCACCCCGCGATCCGGCGCCTCACGGAGCGCGCGCGGACCCAGCTCTTCGCGCCGGAGCCCGCGGACGAGCGCGCCGGGTGACGTCAGTCGTCGTCTTCGGCGCCCTCGTCGGCGTCCTCGCCGTCGAGCTCGTCGTCGTCGCCGTCCTCGTCCTCGTCCTCGTCCTCGTCCGGGTCGAGCGGGAGCGTGTCGAGCGTCGCGTAGATGGCGTCGGCGACGGCGGCGAGCGCGTGCAGCGTGGCGTGGCCGGTCTTCCGCAGGTCCTCGTGGTCGAACGCGACGTCCCCGTCCTCGTCGTGCGGCAGGAGGCCGCGCGGCTCGCCGATGACGTAGGCCGCCTCGGCGATGGCGTCGAGGGCGTCGACGAGGATCGCGCGCGCCTCGAGGAGGGACTCGAGGCCCTCGGTGTCCTGCTCGTCGTGCCCTGGGTCGTGTCCGTGCTCGCTCATGTCCCCTCCTGCCGGTCATTCGGCCGGCGGAGCATGGCCCGAAGGCCCGGCGAAGGGAAGGCGCCGCCGCGCGTTCTCGCGCGACCGCCCCATCAGAGCGCGTAGCGGAGCCCGATGTAGGGCCAGAGGAGGATCTGCCCGGTCTCCTCGTCGTCCGCGAGGGGCTCGCCGCCGCGCGCGACGAGGTAGCGGATCCGGCCCTGCAGGCGGAGCGTGAGGTCGAGGTCGGCCGCGAGGGGGACGCGCGCTCCGACGCCGAGCGTCCACGCGACCGAGCGGCTCCCGACGAAGACGCCGTCGGTCTCGCCGCGGGTGTTGGGGAGGTCGCCGCGCGCCGCGTCGTCGCGGAGGATGAGCGGCGCCCAGCCGAGCTCGACGAACACGTGCTCGCCGAGGCGCGCCCGCAGCATGAGCGTGAGCCAGAGCTCCCAGTAGGTGCCCTCGACGACGGCGGCCTCGGCGGCGACGCCGTCCGCACCCGGCCGCTCGTAGCTCGCGCGGCGCGAGCTCCCGACGTCGAGCTGCACGGTCACGCCGGGCTCGAACCAGCCCCAGAGGCGGACGTCCGCCGCGAGCATCGTCGCGAGGCCGGCGCCGAGGGTGATGAGGTCGTCCCGGTTCGGGCCCTCGATCTGCTGCATCGTGAGCACGGGGAAGAGCGCGAGCTCGAGGCTCGGGACGGGGGCGGGCGCGTCGTCGGCGCCGGCGCGGGCGGGGAGGGCGCCGGACGCCGCGAGGGCGACGCCGAGCGCGAGCGGAGCGGCCGCGAGCCGCGCGAAGGAGAGCATGTCGAGACCTTCGCCCGCGCGGCGCGGCGGCGCAAACCCACGCGAGAGCCAGAGACGACGAAGGCCCGGCCGCGCGCGCGACCGGGCCTCGCCCGGACGGTCCCGCTCGCGCGCTACTCGCCGAGGACGTGGCGGCTGATGATGAGCCGCTGGATCTGGCTCGTGCCCTCGTAGATCTGGAAGATCTTCGCGTCGCGCATGAGCTTCTCGACCGGGTACTCGGTGTTGAAGCCGTAGCCGCCGAAGACCTGCACGGCGTCCGTCGCGATGCGCATCGCCTCGTCGGCGGCGAAGCGCTTGGCGTGCGCCGCGAAGAGGCTGTTGCGCTTGCCCTGGTCGTAGAGGAGCGCCGACTTCCAGACCAGCATCTGCGCGGCCTCGACCGACGTCGCCATGTCCGCGATCATGAAGGCGATCGCCTGGTGGTTCGCGATCGGCCGGCCGAAGGTCTTGCGCTCCTTCGCGTACGCGATGGACTCGTCCATGGCGCGCCGCGCGAGCCCGACCGCCGCCGCGGCGACCATCGGCCGCGTCACGTCGAACGCCGCCATCGCGACCTTGAAGCCGTGCCCGACCTCGCCGACGACGTTGTCCGCGGGCACCTCGACGTCCTCGAACACGACCTGGCGCGTGTCGCTCGCGCGCTGGCCCATGTTCTTCTCCTTCCGCCCGACCGACACGCCCGGCGAGTCGCGCGGCACGACGAAGCCCGTCATCCCGCGGTGCCCGGCCTCCGGGTCGGTCTTCGCGAGGACGAAGTACCAGTCGGCCTTGGCGGCGTTCGTGATCCACTGCTTCGTGCCGTTCAGCACGTACTTGTCGCCCTTCTTGACGGCGGTCGTCTTCACGCCGGCGACGTCCGAGCCCGCGCCCGGCTCCGTCACGCAGTACGCCGCCATCTGGAACGACTCGGTCATCGGCGCGAGGAAGCGCTTCTTCACCGAGTCGCTCGCGGCGACGATGAGCGGCGCCTCGGCGAGGTTGTTCGCCTCGATGGCCGTCGTGATGCCGGTGCAGCCGTAGCCGAGCTCCTCGGCGATGATGCAGCTCTCGAAGACGCCGAGCCCGAGGCCGCCGTAGGCCTCCGGGATCTTCGTGTTGAGGAGGCCCGCCTCCCACGCCTTCTTCACGATCTCGGTCGGGAACTCGCCCGTCTCGTCGTGGTGCGCCGCGGCCGGCATGATCTCGGTCTTCGCGAAGTCGCGCGCGAGCTGTCTCAGGAGCTCCTGCTCCTCGCTGAGGCGGAAGTCGACCATGGCGTCTCTCCGGGTCGTCGGGGGTTCGGTTTGCGCCCCGATGGGTAGCACGCCGCCGCCCCCCGCAAAAGGGCGAGTTGCGCGTGTCATTCGGCACCCCGGGAAGCCGCCCCCGAGACGACGACGGCCGCCCCTCGCGAGGGCGGCCGTCAGGTCGACGAGCGTGGTCGCGCCGCGGTCAGCGCGCGGTCACGCCCATGAACTGGAGGAGCGTCGTGGTCTCGCCCGGGGAGAGCTGCTTCGGCGCGGCCTTCTTCGCCGCGAGCTTCGCCTCGAGGTCCTGGAGCTTCTTGAGCCCGTCGTCCGTGAGCGGGTAGTCGCCCGAGAGCTTCGTGTGGCAGTCCTTGCACACGAGCTTCTCGTCGAGCTGCGTCTTCGCCTCCTTCACGAACGCCTTCATCGCCTTCTTCGCGGCCTTCTGGCCGCCGTCGGCGCACGCCTTCTTCACGAGTTCCGACTTGAAGTCGCTCCGCGAGCAGGGCTTCACCTCGCTCCCGCCGTCGTCGTCGTCGTCGTCGAGGCGCGGCGACGACCACGTCGCGTCGTCGTGGCTCGTCCGCGGGGGCGCCGCGGAGAGCGGCGTCACGACCAGCGTCGCGAGCGTCATCGTCGAGAGCGTGAGCAGGGTCGAGAGCGGTCGCATCATCGGGTTCTCCGGGTGTCTTGCCAGGTCATCGTCTGCGTCGGGGCGCGCCGCCGTGCGGCCGGGGGCGCGACGTGGCGGGGACGCACGCCCCCGTGACCACATTCATCGCCGCGTCGCGCGCCTGTCATCCCTGGATACACCGCGTGACGCCTTTCGGTCACCCGGGCCGCCGTGGTTTCAGGCGCTCGGCGCGTCCAGGCCGCCCTCGACGCGGGCCGTCCCGCCCCCCGGGAGCCCGAGGATCGTGCCCGCCTCGGCGTGCTTGCGCTTGATCACGGCGAGGGCCTCGCGCTCCCCGCCCTCCGCGACCGGCGAGGCCGTGCCGAGCACGCCCACGGCCTTGTCGCCGGCCGTCAGCGTGGCGCCGGCCGCGTCCGGGGCGTCGGCCGCGATCGTGACGCGCCGGAGGAGCTTGTTCGGGCGCCCGCGGTAGTGGGTCATGGCGATGACCTCCTGCCCGATGTAGCAGCCCTTGTCCCAGTCGACGGTGGCGTAGAGCCGCGCCGACTCGAGCGGGAGGTTGTCGAGCCCGATGTCGACGCCGTCCCAGGGCCACTCCGAGGCGACGCGCACGGCGTCGAGCGCGGCCTGGCCGCAGGGGAGGGCGCCGCGCGTCGCGAGGGCGCCGTAGGCGCGCTGGGCGTCGTCCTCGGCGACGGTCACGTCGACGCCGGCGATGCCGAGGCGGGCGGGGTTCCGGCGCACGCGCGCCGGGACGCCGTCGAGGTCGACGTCGCGGAAGGCGTAGTCGTCGAGGTCCTCGGCCTCGGGGACGACGTCGAGCGCGGTCGGGCCGAGCACGGCGAGCACGTGGAGCCCGGGGAGCTCGGCGAAGCGCACGTCGTCGGCGACCCGATACTTCACGAGCTGGGCCATCGCGGCCTCGGCCTTCTCGCGCATGACCTCGACGCGGAGCGCGTCGGCCTCGGCCTCGACGACGAGCTGCGCGACGACGTGCCCCTTCTGCTCGACGAGGAGCCCGAAGCGGCCCTGGCCGGGGGTGAGCGCCTTCACCTGGCAGGTGGTCATGTTGTGGACGAAGCGCTGGCGGTGGCGGCCGACCGCGGTGAAGTGGCCGAGGAAGCCGAGGTCGACGAGGCCGGCCGCGGTCTCGAGGGCGGCGCGCTCGAGGCGCGGGTCGATGATCGCCTCGGGGACGGCGGCGCCGCCTCGCTCGGTGAGGGGCATCGCGGACTCGGCGAAGGCGCGGGCGAGGGGCGAGGTCGGGGTCGGGCTCGGCATGGCGGGGGCTCCGTCGGGGGGCGGCGGCGAGGGCGAGAGCGTAGGCACGGGGCGCCGGACGGACCATTGCGCAGCGGGGGGCTCTGGTCCATCGTCTCGCCATGCCGCGCTACGTCCGCTTCACGCTCTTCGGAAAGCCCTCCTACGGTCTCGCGCAGGACGAGGGCGTCCGCCCGCTCGCGGGCGACCCCTTCGACGGCGGGAGGGACGAGCCGCAGGGGGAGGTGCTCCCGTGGGACGTGATCACGCTGCGCCCGCCGACGTCGCCGACGAAGATCGTCGCGGTGGGGCGGAACTACGTGGACCACGCGAAGGAGCTCGGGAACGACGTGCCGAAGGAGCCGCTCCTCTTCCTGAAGCCGCCGAGCTGCCTCGTGGCGCACGGTGACGACGTGGTCTACCCGGAGGGCGAGAGCGAGCTCGTGCACCACGAGGGGGAGCTCGCGCTGGTCATCGGGCGGCGCGCGCGCCACGTGTCCGAGGCGGACGCCGCCGCGCACATCCTCGGCTACACGATCATGAACGACGTGACCGCGCGCGACCTGCAGCGGCGGGACGTGCAGTTCACGCGCGCGAAGAGCTTCGACACCTTCGGGCCGCTCGGCCCCTGGCTCGACACGGACTTCGTGCCCGCCGCGCAGCGGCTCACGGTGCACGTCAACGGCGAGCTCCGGCAGGACGGGCGCGTCGACCAGATGGTCTTCCAGCCGGCGATGCTCGTGGCCTACGTGAGCCGGATCATGACCCTCGAGCCGGGCGACGTCATCACGACGGGGACGCCCGCGGGCGTGGGGCCGCTCGTGCCCGGGGATCGCGTGGTGGTCGCGATCGAGGGGCTCGGGGAGCTCGAGAACGGCGTCGTGGGCGGCTAGCAGCCTGTCAGGCTCTGTGCTCGTCCGGAACGTGACCACGGAGACACGGAGACACGGAGGTCGGAGGGAGGGAGCGGGGTGTTAGCGCCCTGGGCCCGCCCTCCGTGCCTCCGTGGTTGAAAAAGCCGAGTGTTGACGAGTGCTTGGCTCGGGTCGCGGGCTGGTTGCCGTAGCGGCTCGAGGGGGGAAACCACGGAGGCACGGAGGCACGGAGGGATCGCGGCGCGGACCGAGCTCGCGGCGTGGTCGAGGGCACGGAGGGAGCGCGGTGTTCACCGAGCACGCGGCGATCTCATCGGGCGCGGACGGAGGCACGAGGTGTGGACGTCTCCTCCCCCTCTCCCTCCGTGCTCCTCCGTGCTCTCCGTGTCTCCGTGGTGAACGCGGATCCCCGAACAGCACGCAGCCCGAGCCGAGCCCCGCAGCCCGAGCAGAGCCCTCAGCCCGGGACCTTCGAGCTGAAGAACGCCTTCAGCTTGCCCATCTTCGGCTCCGCCGCGTGCGTCCGCACCGCCACCGCCTGCGCGACCTTCTGCGCGAGCGCCTTGTAGGCCTGCGCCGGCGCCGACTCGGGCGCCGCCACGACGATCGGCTCGCCGTGGTCCGCCGCGACCGCCGTCACCGAGTCGAGCGGGATCTTCGCGAGCACGTCGAGGCCCGCCTTCGCCGCGTGCGCGTCGATGCGGCTCTCGCCGAAGATCTGGTGCACCGCCTGGCAGTTCCCGCAGATGAAGCCGCTCATGTTCTCGACGAGGCCCAGCACCGGCGTCTTGGTCATCTCCATCATCTTCATCGCGCGCCGGACGTCCGCGAACGCCACGTCCTGCGGCGTCGTCACGACCACCGTCCCCGCGACCGGGAGGAGCTGCGCGAGCGAGAGCTGCACGTCCCCCGTGCCCGGCGGCATGTCGATGACCACGTAGTCGAGCTCGCCCCAGTCGACGTCCTCGACGAACTGCTGGAGGGCCTTGCCGAGCATCGGCCCGCGCCAGACCACCGCCTGGTCCTCCTTCAGCATGAAGCCCATCGACATCACGCGGAGCCCGTAGCGCTCGAGCGGCATGATGGCCTCGTCGGCGTTTACCGACGGGCGGCTGTCCTTGAGCCCGAGCATGATCGGCAGCGACGGCCCGTAGATGTCCGCGTCGAGGATCCCGACCTTGGCGCCGAGCTTCGCGAGCGACACCGCGAGGTTCACCGCGACCGTGCTCTTCCCGACGCCGCCCTTGCCGCTCGCCACCGCGATCACCGACTTCACGCCCGGCATCCGCGCCGCCGTCGGCCCCGCCACCTCGCCGCCCATCGGCGCGCGCCGGACCTCGGCGTCCATGACGACGTTCATCCGCTCGACGCCGATCTTCCGGAGCGCCGCCTCCACGTCCGCCTGGATCTTGCCCTTCATCGGGCACGCCGGCGTCGTCAGCACCACGCGCAGCGAGACCGCGCCGCCGTCGTCGAGGCGCAGGTCCTTGATCATGCCGAGGGTGACGAGGTCGCGGTGGAGGTCGGGGTCTTCGACGGTGCGGAGGGCGTCGAGGACGCGCTCCTCGGTGAGGTTCGCCATGGTGTTCTGCTCTCCCGGGGCTATCATCCCCGCCGGATGAGCGCGGAAGGTACGAGCGGCGGTTCCGACCGTCAACGACGGGATGCGTGGCGCCCAGGCGCGCCCGGAGACCCGATCTACCTCGATCATCACGCGACCACGCCCTGCGACCCGGCCGTCGTCGAGGCGATGCTGCCCTTCTTCGGCGCGCGCTTCGGTAACCCCTCGAGCCGGACCCACGGCTTCGGGCGCGACGCCGCCCGCGCGATCGAGGCCGCCCGCGTCCAGGTCGCCGCCCTCGTCGGCGGGAGCCCGAAGGAGATCGTCTTCACCTCGGGCGCCACCGAGGCCTTGAACCTCGCCATCCAGGGCGCAGCCCTCGCCGAGCCCGCCCGCCGCCACGTCGTCACGACCGCGATCGAGCACGAGGCCGTCCTCGACACGATCACGGCGCTCGAGGCCCGCGGCCACGAGGTCACCCGCGTCGCCCCCGGCGCGGACGGCGTCGTCGACGCGGACGCCGTCGCCGCCGCGATCCGCCCCGACACGCTCCTCGTCGCCGTCATGCACGCGAACAACGAGGTCGGGACGATCCAGCCGCTCGCCGACATCGCCCCGCGCTGCCGCGAGCGGGGCGCGCTCTTCCTCGTCGACGCCGCGCAGAGCGCCGGCAAGATCCCCGTCGACGCGCCCGCGCTCGGCGCGGACCTCGTCGCCGTCAGCGCGCACAAGCTCTACGGCCCGAAGGGCGTCGGCGCGCTCTGGGTGAGGCGGCGCCCGCCCGTCCGGCTCGACCCCCTCGTCCACGGCGGCGGCCAGGAGCGCGGCCTCCGCTCGGGGACGCAGAACGTCCCGGGCATCGTCGGCTTCGGGGTGGCCGCCGAGCTCGCGCTCGCCTCGCTCGGCGCCGAGGCCCGGCACCTCGGGGGCCTGCGCGACGACCTCCTCGCGCGCCTCCGCGCCCGCGTCCCGAGCCTCCGCGTGAACGGCTCGCTCTCCGCGCGCCTCCCGCAGAACCTCCACGTCGCCTTCCCTGGCGTCGAGGCGCGGCGCCTCGTCGAGCGCCTCGCGGGCGCGGTCGCCGTGTCGAGCGGCAGCGCCTGCGCGAGCGCGCGCCTCGAGACGAGCCACGTGCTCGCCGCGATGGGCCTCCCGCCGGACGTCTCCTACAGCGCCGTCCGCTTCGGGCTCGGGCGCTGGACGACCGCGGAGGACGTCGCCGTCGCCGCCGACGCTGTCGCCGACGCCGTCCTCACCGACTGACCCCCCTCTCAGCCCGCCTCGCGCTCGCTCGCCTCGGGGTCGGCCGCCGCGAGGTCGCCGAGGAGCCGCTCGCCGGTCGTGAGGATCCGGTCGAGCAGGAACCTGACGCGCGGCTCGGCGCGCTCGACGTGCGCGACGAGGACCGGCCGCCGCTCGGGGAAGCGGGCCTGCTGGCGGAGGAGCGCCTTCGCGATGGCCTCGTCGGCGAGCATCTGCGTCAGCCGCTCCGCGTGGAGCATGGCGTACGCGAAGTCGCGCTTCGGGTCCCAGCCGCCCTTGAGCTCGCCGAGCCACGTGCCGAGGGGCCGCCCGCGGAGGCCCGAGAGCTTCTCGCTCGCGGTCTTCGCGACGAGGTGCTGGACCGCCTGATGGCAGGCGACCGTCAGCCTCGCGACCCGCCGCTCGAGCGGGTCGCGCGCCGACATGGCGCGGAAGCGCGCCTGCGCGGCCTTCCTCACGAAGGCCTGCGGCGCCTTGATGACCGCCGAGAGCCGGTCCTTCATGGCCATCAGCGCCTGGATCTGGCTCGTGCCCTCGTAGATCGGCATCACCGCGGCGTCGCGGTAGAGCTTCTCGACGCCCGTCTCGCGGATGTAGCCGACGCCGCCGTGGATCTGCACCGCGCGCCGCGCCATCTCGACCGCCTTCTCGGCCGCGAGGTACTTGAGCAGCGGCGTCACCGCGCGCGTCCGCCGCTTGTGGCGCGCGATCTCCCGCTCCCGGCGCTTCGCGTCGACGTCCCCCTCGGCTCCGAGCACCATCGCCTCGAGCTCGAGCTTCTGCGTGAGCTCCTCGCCGACGCACGCCTCCATCGCGAGCGCGCGGATCCCGGCGATGTCGGTCTTCATCTCGTCGAGCATGTCGGCGATGAGCTCGTGCCGCGCGATGGGCTTCCCCATCGACCAGCGCTCGGCCGCGTACGCCTTCGCCGCGCGGTAGCTCGCCTCGCACACGCCCAGCGCCTCGAAGCCGACCCCGATGCGCGCGTTGTTCATCATCGTGAGCATGTACTTGAAGCCCTCGCCGACCTCGCCGACGAGCTCCGCCGGCGTGTCCTCGAAGACGATCGTCGCCGTCGCCGAGGCGTGGTGGCCCATCTTCTCCTCGACGCCCGCGATCTGCGCGTGCCGGACGCGGCCGCCGGGCCCGTCGTCGTAGGCCTTCACGAGGAACATCGAGAGCCCGCCGAGCCCCTCGCCCGGCGCCATCCCCTGCCTCGGCACCGCACCATCGGTGCGCGCGATGACGAAGTGGTACTTCCCGTGCCCGCTCGTGATGAAGATCTTCTGCCCCGTGACGCGCCAGACGCCGTCCGCGCCGAGCTCCGCGCGCGTCCGGAGCGCGGCCATGTCGCTCCCGGCGTCGGGCTCCGTGATGTCCATCGAGCCCCAGGCGGCACCGCTCGCGATCTCCTCGATGGCGTCCGCCCAGCGCGTGCTGGCGATGCGGCGCGCGTCCCGGTCGAACGTCGTCGACCCCTCGCGCACCGAGAAGAGCAGGAGCGCCATCGCGATGCCGAGGTGGAAGCCGTAGTGCGTCATCACCGAGGCGTCCGCGCGCGCGAACATCTCGCAGGCGATCATGTAGAGCACGAACGGGCAGTTCATCCCGCCGAGCTCGCGCGGGAGGCACATGCGGTGGAGCTCGACCTCGCGGAGCTTGTCGAAGATCCGCGCGAGGGTCTTGGGGAAGACGACCTCGCCGTTCTCGAGGCGGACGCCCTCGTGGTCGAGGCGGAGCGCGTGCGGCGCGATCTCGTCGGCGACGAGCTCGCCCACGAGCTCGACGACGTCGCGGTAGGCGGCGACCGCCTCGTCGACCGAGGCGTAGCCGTCGTCGCGCCCCATCTCGGTCATCGCGACGAGCGTGTCCCAGGGGAGGGCGCGCTCGAGGTAGAAGCGGAGGTCGTCGTTGTCGAGGAAGAAGTTGGCCATGGGGGGCTCCGGGAGCGGGGGGCGTCCGCGCCGGCGCCGCCTCGCCCGGGCCCGCTACTGGCCGACGAAGAGGCGCTCCGCGAACTTCTTGTAGAGGCCGGCGCCGACGATCTTCCGCGCCACCGAGTCGATATCATAGGGCAGCCGGATGTGCTCGAAGCTGCTCTCGACGGAGTCGTAGAGGCCGAAGCAGAGGCGGCTGTCGCGGTCGCGCGGCTGCCCGACCGAGCCGACGTTCACGAGGTACTTGCGGTCGGACTTCATCGCGAGGGGCTTCCCGGAGACGTCCTTCGCGCGCGACCCGTTGATGGCGAAGGCCTTCGTGAGGTGGCTGTGGCCGACGAAGTTCCAGGCGCGGAGGCGGTCGTAGAGCGGCCCGTTGTGGCGGAGGGCGTCCTGCGTGCGGACGACGTAGTGCCAGTCGGAGGGCTTGACCGGCGCGGCGTGGAAGTAGGCGGCGTCGTCGCGGACGTGGGTGTAGGGGAGGCCGTAGAGCCACTGGAAGTTCTCGTCGGAGAGCTGCCGGCGGGTCCAGTAGATGGCCTCGCGCGCCTCGGCGTAATAGAAGTCGGTGGTCATCGCGCCGATGACGGCGGCGTCGTGGTTGCCCATGAGGGTCACCGCACAGCTCTGCCGGACGAGATCGCAGCAGAGGTTCGGATCGGGGCCGTAGCCCACGACGTCGCCGAGGCAGATGATCTCGTCGACCTTCTCCTCCTCGAGCCACTCGAGCACGGTGACGAGGGCCTCGTGGTTCGAGTGGATGTCGCTGATGATCCCGATGCGCATGGGCTCCCCCGGCGGCGGCTCTCTCAGGTATAGCGGAAGGACGTGACGCGGGCGAGTTCGGGCAAATCCCGGCGTCCTCGCGCGGTCGCCCGGGCGTTGCGCCAGCGGCGACCCTGGGCCACTCTCGCGCGCGATCGCGCGCTCCCCGCGCGCGGCGCGACCACGACACGATGAACGAGGTTCACACCATGCTCGACGCCGGCGACAAGGCGCCTGCCTTCGACCTCCCGACCGACGGCGGCGGCCGCCTGAGCGCCGCCGATCTCGCGGGGAAGCCCTACGTCCTCTACTTCTACCCGCGCGACAACACGCCGGGCTGCACGACCGAGGCGTGCGACTTCCGCGACAACTTCGCGCGCGTCGAGGCCGCGGGCGCGACCGTCGTCGGCGTGTCGAAGGACAGCGTGAAGAGCCACGACAAGTTCAAGACGAAGTTCGAGCTGCCGTTCCGCCTCGTCTCCGACGAGGACCTCTCGCTCCACCGGGCCTACGGCGCCTGGGGCAAGAAGATGATGTACGGCAAGGAGACCGAGGGGACCATCCGCTCGACCTTCCTCGTCGGCGCGGACGGGAAGATCGCGAAGGCCTGGCCGAAGGTGTCCGTGAAGGGGCACGTCGACAAGGTCCTCGAGGCGCTCGCGGCGCTCTGACGAGCGCGGCGCGGCCGCTGATCCGGCGACGCTCTCGGACGCCTCCGGACTCGGCGCGCCGGCCTCGGCTCAGGGGCGAGGCGGCGTGCAGGTGCAGGCCGCCTCGAGCCGGAAGCCCTGCGCCGCGGTGGTCGTGCCGTCGACGGTCACCGTGAAGACGTCGCTCGCCTGCACCGGCACGGCGGCGGGCGACGGGCGCACGACGACGCAGGCGCCGCCCGTGCAGTTGGCGCCCCGCGTCACGGCGAGGCGGAGGCTCGGATCGCCCGTGAGCGTGAGGCGCAGCTCGCCCGCGCACCCGGGCGCCACGCGGAAGCTGCGCTCGGGGCCCGGCGTCTGCTCGCCCGCGCACGGCCAGATGGTCACCGAGCCCGGTGAGAGCTCGCTCGCCGCCACGTCGACCGCCTCGCCGCACGCGAGCTCGCCGAGCGGGCAGCAGGGGAGCGGCGTCGCGACGCACGTGCCGAGCGCGTCGCAGCTGCCGACGGCGCAGGCGCCGCCGCCGTCGTCGTCGCACGCGCTGCCCTCGGCGAGCGGGGTCGCCACCCCGGAGCCGACGCAGCGGAGGCAGCCCGTCATGAGCTCGCCCGCGCCGTAGCAGACGCCGTCGCCGTCGTGGCAGGTGCCGCTCACGGGCGGGTGGACGCACGCGCCGCCCTCGCAGCGGTCGTAGGTGCAGGCGACGCCGTCGTCGTCGCAGGGCGTCCCCTCGCGCGCCGGATCCGCGACGAGGACCCCCGTCGCCGCGCACACCTCGCACGGCGCGTCGAGCGGGCGCGCGCCGACCGCGACGCACGCGCCCGAGGCGCTCACGCAGAAGCCGGGCGCCGGCAGGTGGGAGCAGGCGCCGCCGGGCTCGCAGGCGTCGAAGGTGCAGGCGAGGCCGTCGTCGCAGGCGACGGGGAGCCCGGCGCAGTCGCCGTCGTGGCAGCGGTCGGCGAGCGTGCAGGCGTCGCGGTCGTCGCAGGGGGCGCCCTCGGGCGCCGGGACCGACGTGCAGCGCCCGAGCGCCGCGTCGCAGCCGTCGCGCGTGCAGGGGTCGCCGTCGTCGCAGCGGATGGGCGTCCCCGAGCAGACGCCGCCGCGGCAGACGTCGCCGGACGTGCAGGGATCGAGGTCGTCGCAGGGGAGGGCGGAGAGGTAGTGGTTGCAGCCGACCCCGGGCGAGCAGAGGTCGTAGGTGCAGGGATCGCCGTCGTCGCAGGGGGCGTTGCCGCCGTGACAGCGCCCGTCCTCGCCGCAGCGGTCGCCGTCGGTGCAGACGTCGCCGTCGTCGCAGGGGGGGCGCGCCGGATCGGGGGGCGCGACGCAGCCGAGCTCGGGATCGCAGGCGTCGCGGGTGCAGACGTCGCCGTCGTCGCAGATCCGTGGGACGCCGGCGCAGGCGCCCGCGGCGTCGCAGGCGTCGTCCGTCGTGCAGGCGTCGCCGTCGTCGCAGGCCGCGCCCGCGTCGGCGAGCCCCGCGACGCAGCGATGGTCCGTTGTGCAGCGCAGCATCCCGCAGCCCGCGACGGGGCAGTCGAGCCCCGCGCAGTCGCTATCCACCTCGCAGCGGCCGGGGGCGTCGCGGATGTTGCGCTGCACCATCGCGTAGCTCGGCACGTCCCGGGCGAGGGCCGCCTCGAGCTCGGCGCGGGCGGCGGCGGGATCGGCGCCCGCGGCGACGGCCCGCGCGAGGGCCGGCTCGCCGAGGGCCGCCCAGCGGCGCGCGAGCACCGCGTCGCGGAGCGTCCCGGCGTCGGGGAAGAGCGCGAGGAGCTCGGTCGGGCGCGGCCGGAGCCCGCCGAGGCAGGCGTCGCCGGCGCGGGCGGGCAGGAGCGTCGCGAGGGCGTCCGAGAGCGCGCCCCCGCCGTGGGCGTCGACGCGCGGGGCGTCGGGGACGGCGGCGTCGGAGCCCGGCACGACGAGGAGCGGCGGGCCCGTGCCGCTCGGCGCGAGGGCGATGCCGGCCGCGAACGACGTGTCGAGCGCGAGCACGACGAGGCCCGCGTCGGCGCAGGCGTCGTCGAGGGTCGCGGCGACCGTCGTGAGGGTGAGCGTCTCGTCGCCGAGGACGAGGGCGGAGACGGGCGCGCCGACGCCGCGTCCCGCGAGCACGACGACGGCGCTCGCGCCCGGGACGAGGCCGCCGCAGAGGTCGCGGATCGCGCCGAGGGCGTCGGCGCGCGACGGGGCGTGGAGGCGGCGTCCCTTCGTGTCGAGGGGGGCGAGCGCCGTGTCCCAGGCGTCGGCGTCGGCGTCGGCGCCCGGGTCGACACCGGTGATGACGAGGGCCCCGGCGAGCGCGTGCGCGACGAGCCCGCCGCCGACGGTGTCCTCGCGGGGCGCCTCCGCGGGGAGGGGGAGGCCGTCGAGGAGGTCGAGGGTCGGCGCGCAGCCCTCGCCGGGCGGCAGGGACGCCACGACGGCCGGGTGCTCGCCGCGGAGCGTCGGCGCGAGGTCGAAGGCGACGCGTTCGTCGCCGTCGTCGCCGGCGGGGAGCGGCGGGAGCGCGACCGGGCCGGGCAGGCTCGCCGGCACGGGCGCCGGGAGCAGCGGCGACGCGAGGGCTTGCAGGGTGGCCCCGCAGCGCGCTAGCACGGAGACGGGCGGCGAGGGCGCGCCCTCGGAGTCGGAGGGCGAGCACGCGGCGCCGAGCGCGGCGAGCGCGAGGACGGAGAGGGCCGCGGGCGTTCTCGGGCGCACCGGGGCAGGATGACGTGGGATGGTCATGACGACAAGCGGCGGGGCGACGGGCCGGTGGTGGCGGCGGGCGGCGGCGGGTGGCGTCGCGTGGCGCGCGCTCGGGGTCGGGCTCGCGGTCGCGGTCGCGGTCGCGTCGGGAGGGTGCGGGGGCGGTGAGCAGCACGCCGACGGCGCCGCCGACGCCGAGGTCGTCCACGCGCAGGTCACGGCCCGCACGCTCGACGGCGTGGTCGCGATCGAGCTCGGCGACGACTTCATCGTGCACGCGATGGAGCGCTCGATCTTCGCGACGACCGCGGACGCGGCCGTGCGCCTCTACCTCCGCTGGGACGAGGGTGAGCCAGTCATCCGCGCCGTCGGCGCCGCGAAGGAGGCGCTCGCCGGGCGAGGCTGGGACATCGTCGCGGAGCGCCACTACGAGGCGGCGGCGGAGATCACGGCGCAGAAGGGGCGCGCCGAGCGCCGGATCGCGCGCCAGATGTGGCTCTTCGAGCGCGGGGGGCGCGTCGTCACGTGCGAGGCCGTCGCCACGACGGCGACGATCGAGCGGCTCCAGGCGGGGCTCCGGGCGCAGTGCCAGCGCGTCGAGGTGACGCCCACGGCGACGGACGCCGCGGCCGAGGCCGACGCGACGGGGGGCGGGGCCGGGACGCCGACGGCGCCCGGAGACGCCGGCGCCGCCGAGGAGGACACCGGGATCGCGCCCGGTCCGGCGCCCTGAGGCGCGGTCAGGACTCGTCGCTGCCCCGGAGGCCGCCGGCGAGGACGCGGCCGATGTTCTCGAGGCGCGACCGGAGGTCGACGATGCGGTCGCCGACGTTCTCGACGAGCGCCATCACGACGCGCGCCCCGAGGCGGGGCCGGCGCGCGATGAGCTCCACGAAGCGCGCCCGCGACAGCATGAGCGTGGTCGTCTCGGTGAGCGCCGTGATGGTCGCGGTGCGCGGGCCGCGCCGGGCGAGCGAGATCTCGCCGGCGTGATCGCCGGCGCCGAGGGTGATGAGGTGGGCCGCGCCGTGGGTGACGCGCGCGCTGCCGCTGACGATCGTGAAGAACGAGTCGCCCGGCTCGCCCTCGCGGCAGAGGACGGCCCCGGGCGGGTAGCGCTGGAGCTCGAAGTAGGGGGCCGCGAGGAGGCGCTCGGCCTCGGAGAGCTGCCGGAAGAGGAAGACGTCGCCGAGCGCGCTCGCGACGTCGACGACCCCGCCGGCGTCGGCGGCGTCGGCGGCGGTGGTGAGGACGACGACGCTGACGTTGTCGGCGCCTCCGGCCTCGTTGGCCGCGGCGACGAGGGCGCGGGCGGCGTCGTCCTCGCGGGGGTTCTGCGTGAGCGCGGCCGCGATGGCGCGCTCGTCGACGGCGTTGTGGAGGCCGTCCGAGCAGAGGACGAGCGTGTCGCCGCCGCCGAGGCGCACCTCGGCGATGTCGGGGCTCACGTGGGTCGAGAGGCCGAGCGCCTGGGTGAGCGTCTTCCGGAAGGGGCTCGTGCCGACCTCCTCGGCGGTCAGGTTGCCCTTGCGGTGCTCCTGCATGGCGAGGGTGTGGTCGACGGTGAGGCAGCGGAGGGCGCCGCGGCGCCAGAGGTAGGCGCGGGCGTTGCCGACGTGCGCGACGAACGCGAGGTCGCCGAGGACGGTCGCGATGACCATCGCGGCGGAGCGCCCCTGGTCGGGCCGCCTCCTCGCCTCGGCGCGGACGGCCTCGCTCGCCTCGACGAAGAGGCCCTCGAAGAAGCGGCCGACGGCGAGGCGCGAGGTCGTGTCGCCCTGGCTCTTCACGCGCGCGCGGTGCGCCTCGATGGCGGCGGCGCGCGAGCGGAGGAGGCCGAGGCAGACCTCGGCGGGGAGGGTGCCGCCGCTGCCGTCGACCACCGCGTAGACGCGCGCGCCGTCGTCGACGAGGACGGCGTCCTCGTTCCGCGGCATGCGGCGCCCCGGATCGGACGCCCACGCGCTGGCCCGGACCTTCACGGCGCGGCCTACGACTGACCGAACACCGGCATCACGAGGCCGGTCGTGAGCACGTTCGCGGGCGAGACGAGCCAGCGCACGGCGCGCGCGACCTCCTCGACCTTCGGCCAGCGGTCGTGGGGCGCGTCCGGCATGGCGGCGCGGTTGGCGCGCGTGTCCATGATCGACGGCGCGACGGCGTTCACGAGGATGCGCTCGTCCTTGAGCTCCTCGGCGAGGTGGTGGGTGAGCGCCACGACGGCCGCCTTCGAGGTCGCGTAGGCGACCATGCCGGCGGTCGGGAAGAGGCCCGGGCGCGCGGCGACGTTGACGATGCGGCCGCCGCTGCCGGCGCCGCCGCGGCGGATGTTGCTCACGGCCTCGCGGCAGCAGAGGAAGCAGGTGACGGCGTTCAGCTCGAACATGCGGCGGAACGCGGCCACGTCGGTGTCGGCGAGGGGGGCCATGGCGAAGCCGCCGACGATGTGGACGGAGCCCCAGAGGGGAGGGAGGGCGCCGAAGTAGGCGGTGACGCTGCCCTCGTCCGTGAGGTCGACGCCGAGCTCGCAGGAGACGCGCGCGTGGTCGCGGAGGTCGAAGTGGGTGAGCTCCTCCGCGCTGACGCAGGGGACATGGCAGTGGGCGCCCGCCTCGACGAGATCGGCGACGACGGCGCGCCCGAGGGCGCCGGTGCCGCCGGTCACGACGACGTGCTGGTCCTTCAACGACATGGCTCGACCTCCCGCGACGGCGGCGCGCCGAGATCGCGCCGCGTCCCGCCAGCATATCAGGGACGCGTGGCGGCTGGCCACCCGCCGCCGGGCGTTCGGTCGTACGCCGGCGAGCCGAACGTGCGTGCCCCGGGGGGCGGTTTCTGGTAAGCCACCCGGACCCCGGAGCCGCGCTCACCCAGGCGCGCGGCGGGGCCGGAGCCCTCGATGCTGTCCCTCACTGCCGGATCCCGCGCGCTCGGCGGTCTCCTCGCGACGCTCGCGCTCGGCGGCGCGCTCGCGGCTTGTGCCTCGGCCCCGGCGGCCCCGTGCCGCGCGGACGGCGCCGCGGCGGCGGGACCCGACGACGGCGGCGCGGAGGTGGTCGTCGCGCG
This sequence comes from Deltaproteobacteria bacterium, assembly GCA_020632715.1. Classification (GTDB taxonomy): domain Bacteria; phylum Myxococcota_A; class UBA9042; order PHBI01; family PHBI01; genus JACKFA01. The sequence continues at coordinate 1,219,047 of JACKFA010000003.1, read as the reverse complement.
GCTCGGCGATCACGCCATCACGCGCGGCGAGCTGGACGCGCAGCTCGCCGAGGAGCTCGCCCACGCGCGCCTCGTGTACGACGAGAGCGTCTACGACGCGCGCGAGCGCGCGCTGACCGAGCTCACGCGGCGCCTGGTGCTCGAGCGGGAGGCCGACCGGCGCGGGCTGCCGTCGGTCGACGCGCTCATCGCGCAGGAGGTCACGGCGAAGGTCGCGAAGCCGACGCAGGCCGAGATCGAGGCGACCTACCGCGCGCACGAGGAGGAGCTCGACGGCCAGCCGCTCGAGGAGGTCGCGGGCTACATCGGCGAGTACCTCGAGGGGAGGGCGGCCGAGGAGCGGCTCGAGGTGTTCATCAAGGACATCGCGCGCGCGCAGGGGCTCGAGGTGACGCTCGAGCCGCCCCGGGTGCAGGTCGAGGCGGTCGGGCCGTCGCGCGGGCCGGACGACGCGCCGGTGACGATCGTGATGTTCAGCGACTACGAGTGCCCGTACTGCCACCGCGGGATGGCGACGATGCGCGAGGTGATGGCGCGCTACCCGCGCGAGGTGCGGCTCGTCTACCGGCACTTCCCGCTGTCGATCCACGAGCACGCGCAGGCCGCGGCCGCGGCGGCCGTGTGCGCGGAGGCGCAGGGGCGCTTCTGGCCCGTGCACGACGCGTTCTTCGGGGGCACCGAGCCCCTCGACGACGACCGGATCGAGGAGGTCGCCGCGCAGGCGGGCCTCGACGCCGAGAAGCTCGAGGCGTGCATGGACGCGCCGAGCACGGCCGCGAAGGTGGAGGCCGACCAGCGCGCCGGGCTCCTCGCGGCGGTGCAGGGGACGCCGGCCTTCTTCATCAACGGGATCCGGCTCGAGGGGGCGCACCCCGCGTCGGACTTCGTCCGCATCATCGAGGGCGAGCTCGCGCGGAAGCGGGCGCGCGCGGAGCGCTGAAGACCGCCGCGGCGCGGCTCGGGCGGCGCGCGGGGCGGCCCTGGGGCTGGCGCGCAAGCTAAAACGTACTTAACCATTGGCTTTCCGGGCCGGAGCGGCTACGTAGACGGCCACCGAAGGCGGGGCCAGTGCCTCTGGCAGCCGCCGGAATCGCGATTTCAGGAAGGCATCAACGTGTCAGGCTCAAACAAGGAAGAGGGGATCACCGTCGAGGGGACCGTGTCCGAGCCACTCAAGAACGCCATGTTCCGGGTGGAGCTCGACAACGGCCACGTCGTGTTGGCCCACGTTTCCGGGAAGATGCGGAAGCACTACATCCGCATCCTGCCGGGCGACAAGGTGACGGTGGAGCTGTCGCCGTACGATCTCACCCGCGGCCGGATCACCTACCGGTCGAAGTAGCGGGCCCGCCTCGGGAGCCCGAACGCTCGAGCGGTGCTCGAGCGTCCCCAGCGTGGGCGCGCTCCCGGGGACTCCGGACCCCGCCGAACCGTCGCGCGAGCCAGCGCTCGCCGCGACGCGCGACGCACCGAACCTGCGAACGCGGCCGCCCCGTGCGCCCGCGCCCGCGGCCGCTCGGTTGCTGGCACGCCGCTGGCAACGTCGCCCCCCCCACGATGACGACGCGTCGGTGAGCCGGCGCGCGGCACCCGGGAGGGAGCGATGGTGGCGAGCGCGTGGTCCACGAGCGGATGGGGAGAGCGCGGTGGCGTGACGAGCGGCGCGGACGAGCGCCTCCTCGGCGGCCGCTACCGCCTCGGGCGGAGGCTCGCGGCGGGTGGGCGCGCCGAGGTCTTCCTCGCGCGGCAGCTGGCCCTCCGGCGGGAGGTCGTCGTGAAGACGGCGCGGGGCCCGGGCGCCGCCGACGAGCTCGCGCGCGAGGCGCAGGCGCTCGCGCGGGTCGCCCATGAGAGCGTCGTCGCCGTCCACGAGGTGGGCGCCGACCGTGGCCGGGCCTTCCTCGTCCTCGAGCGCGTCCGCGGGCGCACCGTGCGGGCGCTGGCGCGCGAGCGAGCGTGGACGCCGGCCGCGGTCGCCGAGCTCCTCGGGGCCATCACCCGGGCGCTCGCGCAGGTCCACCGCGAGGGCTGGGCGCATGGCGACGTCCGGGCCGAGAACGTGGTCGTCGTGACCCGGTCGGGCGCCGCGGACGCCGGCGCCGCCGCGCTCGCCGTGAAGCTCATCGACTTCGGCGAGGCGCAGCCGCTGTCCGCCACCGAGCCGCTCCCGCGGGTCTGGGGCAAGGCGCCGGGGGGCCTCGCGCCCGAGCGGCGGCGCGGCGGGGTCGCGTCGGTGGCGGCGGATCTCTACGCGGTGGGCGTCATCGGCTGGGAGCTCCTGCACGGGAGGACGTTCCCGGGTGGCGCGGCGCCGCCTCCCGGGTGGGCGCCCGACGGCGCCGTCGGCGCGGCCGTCCAGGCCGTGGTGATGGGCCTCTGCGCCGACGATCCGGCGCGGCGGCCGGCGCGCGCCGAGCTCGCGGCGCAGGCCCTCGACGGATCGTCGTCGCCGCGCGCGCGCCTCGCGCCCGAGCCGGCGCGGCAGGGCGCGACCCGCGTCACGCGCCCGCGGCCTCTGCGCGCCATCCCGCGGGACGAGCACGTCGGGCCGCCGCCGCGCGCGCAGGGAGCCCGCCGCCCGGTCAGTACTTGACGGAGCAGCCGTACGCCTTCGTCTCCGGCACGGCGACCGGCTTCCCGGCGGCGATGTCGGCGAGCGCCATCTCGACGTAGTTGACCTTCTCCTCGCCGCGCGCGTCGCCGAGCGGGGCGTTGTCGATGCCGCCCATGTAGAGGAGCGTCCCGTCCTTCCCGACGATGTAGAGGTGGGGCGTCGTCTTCGCGTCGTACGCGCGCCCGACCGTGCCGGCCTCGTCGAGGAGCACCGGCGCCTTGAGCCCCCAGGCCTGCTGCGCCTCGCGGTTCACGTCCACGCCGTTCCCCTGCTTGCCGGGCGCGCCCGAGTTGATCCGCACCCACACGACGTCGGCGCCGAGGTCCTTCTTGGCCATCGCGGAGAGCGGCCCGTCGTCCGAGTACGCGTACTTCACGAAGGGGCAGCCGGGGTTGAACCACTCGAGGACCACGAGCTTGCCACGCTCGTCGCCGAGGTGGAACGAGTGCCCCTCGGTGTCCGTCAGCGTGAAGTCGGGCGCCGGCTTCCCGATGGCGGCCGTCGCGCCGGCGGCCGCCTGGTCGCCCGGGTTCGGCGCCGCGGCCGCCGCGGGGGCCGGCTGCGCGGCGGTCGTCGGCTCCGCGTTCTCGTCGGGCGGGGCGACGGTCGGGACCGGCTCGGCCGGCTCCGGCGTCTTCGCGGGCTCGCCCTCCGCGACGGGCGACGCCGCGGGGCTCACCGCGGCGGGCCCGGTCTTCTTCACGTCGTTGCAGCCGCCCGCGGCCACGGCGAGGCCGGCGGACGCGAGGGCGAGGGTGAGGGTGAGGATCGGCGTGCGCTTCATGAGGGCTCCTTCGGGTGTCTCGTCGCGCCTGGCTGGACGTCGACTCCGGCGCGACAGGGCGATAACGCACGTCCCGCGCCGATCGTTCAAGCCTCGGGCACCTGAGCGGGGCGCGAGCCCCCGCCTCACCCGAGGTCGCCCCGTCGCCGCCGCCGCGAGACCAGCCACCCCAGCGCGAGCAGGAGCGCGAGCGTCGTCGCCGCCGCCCCCGAGCCGCCGCTGCAGCTGAAGACGTTCTTGCCCTCGACGACCGCCTTCGAGAAGTCGTCGGTCGCGTCGTTCGGATCCGTCCCGTTGTCGATCTCGAACCCGTCGATGACGCCGCCCCCGTCGCTGTCCGCGACGTTCGGATCGGTGAAGTAGACGCTCACCTCGAGCTTGTCGTTGAGCCCGTCCCCGTCGGTGTCGGGGTTCAGCGGATCGGTCATCCAGATCTGGATCTCGTCGCGGTCGATGAGCTGGTCGCCGTCGGTGTCGAGGAGCCCGTCGCTCGGGTCGTTGGGATCCCCCTCGCCCGGATCGACGCGCCCGTTGTGGTTCGCGTCCTCCTCGCCGTCGGTGAGGCCGTCGCCGTCGCTGTCGGCGTTGGTCGCGAGCGTCGTCGTGCTCGGGTCGAGGTCCGGCTGCCAGAGCGCGTCCGCGGTGTCCTTGTCCTTGATCACCGCGCCGAACTCCGTCCCGTCGGAGATCCCGTCGCCGTCGGTGTCCCACTTCGCGGGGTCCGTGCCGAAGGTGTTCACCTCGAAGCCGTCGGTGAGGCCGTCGTCGTCGCTGTCGCGGTCGAGGCGGTCCGTCTGGTGCGTGGCCTCGTCGACGTCGGAGAGGCCGTCGTTGTCGTCGTCGAGGTCGCGGCAGTTGAGCACGAGGTCGCCGTCGTAGTCCGCGATGTCGTCCATCGTGGGCGTGTCGGCCCCGTCGAGCGGATCGCGCCCGCAGGCGACCTCGTCGACGTCGCTCACGTCGTCGTCGTCGTCGTCGAGGTCGTGGCAGTCGAGCTCGCCGTCGTCGTCCGTGTCCTCGAGCTCGCTCAGGAGCGGCGTGTCGTTCGCGTCGAAGGCGTCGGTGAAGCAGTAGATCTCGACGCCGTCCGCGACGCCGTCGTGGTCGGTGTCGGGCTCGGCGCCGTCGCAGACGCCGGAGTCGTCCTTGTCCACCGGCACGCTCGTCGCGACGAGCGGGTTCGACGCGCAGCCGACCTCCTCTCCGTCGCTGAAGCCGTCGCCGTCGCTGTCGTAGCGCATCGGGCTCGTCTCGCCGGCGCCGGTCCGGCCGTCCTTGTCCTTGTCCTCGAACGAGTCGAGGAGCCCGTCGCCGTCGCTGTCGCGGTTCCACCCGAGGCTCGGCTGGCACGGGCCGTCCCCGTCGACCGGGTAGCAGCTCGTGAACTCCACGCCGTCGGTGAGGCCGTCCCCGTCGGTGTCCTTCTTGATGGGCGACGTCTCGTCGGCGTCCACGACGCCGTTCGCGTTCCGGTCCTCGTCGCCGTCCTCGACCCCGTCCTGGTCGGTGTCCTTCCGGAGCCGGTCGGAGCCGAGCATCGCCTCGATCGCGTCGGTCAGGCCGTCGTCGTCGTCGTCGTCGTCGACGCAGTTGGCGAAGCCGTCGTGGTCGGTGTCGATCGCGTCGATCTCGAGCGGCTTCGACGCGGCGTCGAGCGGGTCCGTCTCGCAGAGGATCTCGGTCGCGTCGTCGACGCCGTCGCCGTCGTCGTCCGTGTCGATGGTGTCGCACTTGCGGTCGCCGTCGGTGTCGGCCGGGAACGAGTCCTGGTCCCTCGGATCGGTCCCGCACGCGATCTCGTCGAGGTCCGACCAGGTGTCGTCGTCGTCGTCCGCGTCGAGCTTGTCGCAGACGTGGTCGCCGTCGAGGTCCTGCCCGTTCGCCGTCGGGTTGTCGCTCGCGTCGTTCGGATCGGTCTCGCAGGCGACCTCCTCGAAGTCGAGCCAGCCGTCCTCGTCGTCGTCGGGGTCGAGGGCGTTGCAGGTGCCGTCGCGATCGATGTCGTGCGTCGCGTCGAGCGGCGTCGAGGCCGGATCGGTCGTGTCGGAGAGACAGGCCTCCTCGTTCACGTCGGGGAAGCCGTCGTCGTCGTCGTCGGGGTCGACCGCGTCGCACTGCGCGTCGCTGTCCGAGTTCAGCGGCTGCGACGCCGCGTCGAGCGGGTTCGAGCCGCAGATGATCTCCTCGTTGTCCTTGAAGCCGTCGGCGTCGTCGTCGTCGTCGAAGCAGTTCGGGAGCCCGTCGTCGTCGGGATCCTCCGCGAGCACCGGCGGGTCGGGGTAGGAGCCCACGACGAGCGGGTCGGTGTTGCAGAACGCCTCGACCTGGTTCGTGAAGCCGTCGCCGTCGAAGTCGAACGTGCGGCAGAACGTCGACGTCACGCAGTCCTTGTCCGGCGGCACCGTGGTCCCGATGCCGCAGTCGATGGTCCCGTCGGAGTCGTCGTCGAGGCCGTTCTGACAGTCCGCCTCGCGCACGCCGCACTCGATCTGCGTCGTGTCCGCCCGCCCGTTGCAGTCCGCGTCGACGTTCGCGATGTCGCAGACCGGCTCGGCCGGATCGCCGCAGGGCGCGGTCGCCGGCGGATCGCAGAGGTCGAGCGCCGGGTGCTGCGCCGGGTCGTTCTTCGACTGCGGCGACGCGCAGGCGGCCTCGGCGTCGTCGCTCGCGTGGTCGTTGTCGTCGTCCTCGTCGACGCAGTTGAGCATCCCGTCGTGGTCGGGATCGAGGAAGGCGTCCTGCGTCGGGCTCTCGCTCGGGACGAGCGGGTCCGTCCCGCAGGTGATCTCGTCGCCGTTCGACACCTCGTCGTGGTCGAAGTCGGCGGTAGCACAGCTCGCCGCGCGCGCGCAGTCGGCGTCGGCGCAGTCGGCGAGGCCGTCGGCGTCCTCGTCGACGCCCGCGCCGTCGCAGACCTCGGCGCACGCGAGCACCACGCGCGCCGACGTGCCCGCGCCCTGCGCGCAGGTGCCGACCTGCTTCGCGAGCACGTAGTAGGTCTTCCCGCTCTCGACCGTGAGCGGGAGGCGCCCGCCAGCGAGGCACGCGGTCTCCGTGCGCTCCGTGAAGTCCTCGCAGGCGTCGGGCGCGGCCTCGTGGCACGCCGACTCCGACGCGAGCAGCGCGAAGAGGCGCGTCCCGAGGTTCGTGAGCCGCACCTCGGCGTCGCCGGTGAACGTCGGCGTGAAGGCGTAGACCTTGTCGGAGCCCGTCGACGGGAGGCCGGCGATGCAGGCCGGGAAGTCGTTGCTCACGGGCGTCACCGTGACCGTGTCGCCGCAGCTCAGCGGGGTCGCCTTCGCGCACACCTCGCCGGCGCAGAGCGCCTCGGCCTGGCACGCCGCGTCGAGGCAGTCGGCCGCCCCCGAGCAGTCGTCGTCGACGCCGTTCCGGCAGCGGTCGGTGTTCCCGCCGACGACCTCGCTGTTGCCGGGGTAGGACAGCGCGTTCCCCTCGCACGCGGCGGGCTCGGTCGACGTACAGGCGGGCGTCACGCAGCCCGGGCGGACCGGGCTCAGCGGCGACGCGCAGGCCGGCCCGACGGCGGCGGCGTTGGTCGCCCCGTAGCCGTCGATGTCGACGTCGATGCAGCCGTCGCGGCAGTCGATGTAGCCGTCCATGTCGACGTCGAGGGAGCAGCGGGCGTCGGTCTTCGGGAAGTCGCAGCCGGCGACGAGCGGCTCGCAGTCCTGCGCGTCGCAGACCGAGTCGCCGTCGGCGTTCGGGAGCTCGCTGACCTCGTCGGTCGTGCCGTCGCAGTCGTCGTCCTGGGCGTCGCAGAGGAACTCGGCGCAGCCCCCGCCGCCGACCGCCTTCGGCGAGCCGACGTGGCGCTGCGTGCGCGAGTAGGTCTGCGTGGGGCCGGCGAGGCACCAGGCGCCCTGTGCGTCGTTCGCGACGTCGCTCGCGGCCTCGGCGTTCCGGAGCATGAGGGAGCGCCCGTAGGAGAGGCTGTCGGTGCCGATGATGCGGGCGTTGCCGGTGAGGCAGGCCCACGCGCTCGTGTCGACCGTGTCGACGGCGCGCTCCTCGGCGGTCGTCCCCTGCTTCGTGATGGTCAGGACGTCGCTCCCGAGGCTCATCGAGAAGCCCGGGCAGTAGCCGTCGATGAGGCTCTCGTCGTCGAAGTCCGCGCCCGACGGGGCGCCGAAGGTGACGACGTAGTAGCCGCGCGCCGGGATCATCACGCTCGTCGTCGGGAAGCAGGTGGGCGCGGTCGGATCGAAGGTGACGGTGCCGCCGGCGCTCGTCGCGAACGAGAGGCCGATGGTCTGCACGTCGATGTCGATGTCGGAGTTGTTGTAGAGCTCGACCCACTGCTCGGCGCTGCTCGAGAAGAGGACGGGCAGGTGGAGCTCGCTCACGTAGAGGCGGCCGCCCTCGACCTGGCAGTCGGCGCTGCACCCGTCGCCGCCGACGCGCGCGCCGTCGTCGCAGGTCTCGCCGGGCTCGACGAAGCCGTTGCCGCACTCGATGCAGTCCGGGTCCTCGCCGTCGACCTTGCCGTCGCAGTCGTTGTCGGCGTCGACCGCGGGGCCGGCCGGGTCGACGTAGTAGCAGAGGTCCTCCCCGGGGTGCCCCGGGACCGGGGCGCGCTCGCCGCCCGGGCGCACGTAGGCGAGGGGGTTCTCGTCGTCGCAGTCGACGGTGTCGGGGGTCGGGCAGACGGAGAGGTCGGCGACCGAGACGTTCGGGTCGCCGCGGCCGTCGCGGTCGCGGTCGATGCACACGTCGCAGGCGCTCTGGCCGAAGTTCTCGGCGCCGCAGAGGCCGGCGGCGCGGTCGGTCGGGCTACAGCCGAGGCGGTCGCGGTCGATGTCGGAGCGGACGAGGACCTCGCCGACGAAGGCGCCCGGGAAGGCGTTCGCCTGGTCGTCCTGCGTGTCGTAGAAGATCACGATGTCGACGGCGTTCCGCGGGATCGCGACGACCGCGCGGTCGAACGTGCCGTCGAACCAGGTGCGGTTCGCGAGGCGCGTCACGGTGCCGGTGCCGGGGGTGTTCGTGGTCGTGCTCCAGGCGACGTTCGCCGAGCCCGCGACGCAGGCGGTCGCGGACACGTTGAAGCAGACGCCGAGCGTGTCCTTCGCGCCGTCGCCGTTCAGGCGGTAGGCGATCTCGATCTCGGGCGTGGGCAGCGTCGACGGCACCGTGACCGTGCGGGTGAGCCAGCCGCGGATCCGGTTCGACCCGGCGGCCGTCACGTTCTGCGAGAAGCGGGTCTCCCAGCCGGCGTCGCTGCCGGCGCCCGCGGTCGAGGAGCCCGCGCCCCACTGCCACACGGTCGCCGCGGTGGTCGAGCCGTTGCGGCCCGTCGCGACCCAGCCGCCGGAGGCGCCCGAGGTGGTCGACGTGGAGGGCGTGCCCTTCGTGAAGTCGAACGCGAGGTTCTTGAAGCAGGGGTCGCACGCGAAGGCGTTGGCGCAGGTGGGGTCGGCGCAGTCGGCGTTGCCGTCGCCGTTGTCGTCGACGCCGTTGGCGCAGTCCTCGGCGCCGCAGTCCGCCTCGTCGAGGGCGTCGGTGAGCGAGTCGCAGTCGTTGTCGAGCCCGTCGCCGCAGTTCGTCTCCGAGGTGTTCGCCGGGGTCACCGCGAAGAGGGTGTCGTTGCAGTCCGCGATGGGGTTCGCCGGGTCGCCGCCGAACGCGAAGCACTGCGTGAGGTCGGGGCTGTCGGGGTCGCCGTAGAAGTCGTTGTCGACGTCCCAGCACGGATCGCAGACGGCGCGCGCCTCGTCGACCGGCGTGTTCGGGTCGTCCGTCGTGTAGCGGTCGGTGCCCTCGTAGACTGCGTCCTCGTCGACGTTGCTGGCGATGGTGACGTCGGAGACGACCACGCCGTCGAGCGGCGTCGAGGCCGTGAGGGTGTCGAAGAGGAGCACGACCTCGATCTCGTCGCGGTCGAGGTAGGGCGTGAGGTCGACGGTGCGCGTCTGGAAGCCGCTCGTGGGCGCGTTCGCGAGGAGCTTGACGTCGGGGCTCACGCCGATGTCGTTGCCCTGGCACGTCGGCGTGTCGATGCAGGCGGCGAAGACGTTGGGGGCGACGCCGCGGTGGTCGAAGCGGATCTCGAGGGTCGGCTTCGGGCCGGCGGCGGCGCGACCGCCGAGGGGGACCACGAAGCGGAGGCGCCCGAACTGGCGCTGCGCCGTCGGGGTGAGGCCGGCGGTCGTCCAGGCGGCGGCGCCCGCGTCGTAGGTCCAGATGGTCTGGACGCCGCCCGCGCCGGGGTCGTTGTCGAGGGGCGCGAAGTCCGCGGGGCCCGTCGTGAAGGCGTAGTGGTAGTAGCACTTCGCGGCGCAGAAGGGGTCGACGGTCGGGCGACCGGCGGCGGTGCCGAGGCAGTAGGGATCCTCGCAGTCGACGAGGCCGTTGCCGCCGTCGTCGACGCCGTTGGCGCAGTCCTCGACGCAGCGCGCGTCGGCGGCGTCGACCTTCGTGTCGCAGTCGTCGTCGAAGCCGTTGTCGCAGATCTCGTCGGCGCCGGGGTTGGCGCCGCCGTTGTCGTCGTCGCAGTCGAGCTCGGCCGGGGTGCCGCGGCTCGTCGCGTCGCAGTAGGTGTCGGCGTCGGCGTCGACGCAGGTGTCGCCGCAGGCGAGGCTCGCGAAGTCGAAGCCGGTGGCCTCGGTGAAGCTCGCGTCGTCGTCGGCGTCGCCGAAGACGTGAACGGCCTTCACGACGAGGCCGAAGTGGCCCCCGCCGGTCGTCGTCGTGTCGAGCTCGACGGCGACGATCTTGTTCGTGCCGGCCCAGGCGGCGGCGTCGACGTCGAGGTTCCCGGAGGCCGTCGCGACGCCGCAGACGGAGGCGACGGGGGCGCCGGTCGGGAGGTTCGGCGGGTCGCCGACGTAGACGTTCAGGCAGTTGGTCGGGGAGGGCTCGACGTCGAGGCTGTACGCGACGCGGAGCGTGGGCGTGCGGGCGTCGGCGAGGGCCGGGAAGGCGACGGAGCTCCAGATGGCGCCCTGGGTGTGGCCGAGGGGGAGGGACGCGCCCGCGAAGGTCTCGAAGCCGACGACGCCGGCGCTGGTCGCGCCGCGCGCGAAGACGTCGGCGGGCTCGGCGTACCAGTGGTAGGCGTCGAACGCGAAGTCGTCGAGGGTGGCGCAGGTCGCGGCGCAGGTGGTGTGCGAGAGGCCGGCCGCGGACGCCTCGGAGGCGCAGGTGTAGCCGGGCTCGAGGGCGCAGAGGCTCGTGCAGCCGTCGCCGTCCTGCGGGGTCATCGGGACGCCGGGGGTGGCGTCGTCGCACGCCTCGTAGAGCGAGCCGTGAACGGCGTTCACGAAGCCGTCGCCGCAGGCGGCCATCTGGCAGGTGCCGCCGGGGCCGTCGGGGCAGTTGTCGCTGTTGTCGCCGTCGCCGTCGTCGCAGCCCTCGTGGCCGACCCAGGCGACGCCGTCGCCGCAGCGGGCGGTCTGGCAGGTGCTGCTGACGCACTCGTCGGTGTCGTCGCCGTCGGCGTCGTCGCAGGTCTCGGTGAGGGTGAGGGTGGTGTCGCTGCCCGCGCCGGGGGCGCGGTAGGTGTAGGTGCCGCTGTCGGTGACGCCGTCGCCGCAGCCGGGGAGGGCGCAGGAGGCGCGGCAGCGGTTCGGCAGGGTGTCGCTGTTGGCGGCGCCGTCGTCACAGCTCTCGACGCCGTCCTCGATGAAGCCGTCGCCGCAGGTGGCGTCGAGGCAGGTGCCGCCGGGGCCGGAGGGGCACGAGTCGGTGAGGACGTCGTTGCCGTCGTCGCACTGCTCGGGGCCGACGGCGGCGCCGTCGCCGCAGCGGGTGAAGGCGCACGCCCCGGCGCCGGAGGACAGGGTGCCGGCGGCGTCGACGTACCAGCCGGCGTCGCAGCTGCAGGCGCCGGAGCCGGCGAGGCCGGAGTCGCAGGCGCCGTGACCGCCGCAGAGGCCACCGGGGTCGCTCGGGCAGGCGAGGGCGCAGCCGGCGCCGTAGAAGCCGTCGGCGCAGTCGCAGGCGCCGCCCGCGGGCGGGCAGGACCAGCCGGGGTCGACGGCGGTGCAGGTGGCGTCGCAGCCGTCGCCCGAGTCGGTGTTGCCGTCGTCGCAGGCCTCGCCGGGGTCGCCGACGCCGTCGCCGCAGCCGGCGGGCTCGCAGGAGGTGCGGCAGGCGCCGGGGGCGGTGTCGCTGTTGGCGGGGCCGTCGTCGCAGCCCTCGGCGCTGTCGAGGACGCCGTCGCCGCAGCGCGCGACGGGGAGGAGGGCCGTGAGCGAGTCGTTGGCGTCGTTCTCGTCGACGACGGCGCCGTTCACGGACGCGATCATCTCGAGGTCGCCGGTGGCGGCGGCGCTCACGTTGAACTTGGGCGAGACGATGGCCTGGAGGCCGCCCTGGATGGAGGCGACGGTGCAGGCGACGACGCCCGGGGAGCTCAGCGTGCAGCCCGAGGTGGCGACGAAGGTGAGGTCGGCCGGGAAGCGGAGGGTGACGGTGACGTCGGTCGCGAGCGAGGTGCCGTGGTTGCGGACGGTCACGGCGATCGTGGCCTGCGTGCCGGGGTAGGGGCGCGAGGGGTTCGACGCGACGGAGACGACGCCGAGGTCGGTGACGGACGTGCACACGGAAGGCGTGCCGGCGCAGCTGAAGTTGGGCTCGACCTGGCAGTCGTCGTCGCAGCCGTCGCCGTTGGCGGCGTCGCCGTCGTCGCACGCCTCGCCCGGGTCGAGGCTCCCGTTGCCGCAGGAGATGGAGCAGTTGCCCGCGCCGTCGCAGCGGTCGCCGATGGTGTTGCTGTTGCCGTCGTCGCACGGGGTGCCGGCGGGCTCGTAGTCGGTGCTCGGGAGCTGGCACTGGCAGCTGACGCAGGTGTTCACGTCGATGGTGCAGTCGTTGTGGTCGTCGCAGGCGCCGTCACACTGCTCGCCGAGGTCGGGCTGCACGACGCCGTCGCCGCAGCCCTCGATGGTGCAGGTGGAGGAGCAGCCGTCGCCGCTGTCGGTGTTGCCGTCGTCGCACTCCTCGTCGGGCACGCCCGCGACGCCGCTCGGCTCCGTGACGTTGTTGCCGCACTCGGTCGTGACCGAGGCGAACTCGAGCACGTTCGCGTTCTTGCTGAACTCCGACATGTTGTTCTGCGGGCTCACGGCCAGCGTCGTGATGGTCGTCGTGAGCGACGGGACGGAGCCGAGATCGAAGGTGTACGTCCAGGAGCCCTGCGTGTCCGCGTACGCGACGCCGAGGAAGTCGCTCCCTTCGCCGTAGCCAGAGGGGTCGTCGGTCGAGCGCATCAGGAAGACGCGGCACGAGGGACAGGCGAGCCCGCGGGCCCGATACACGCCAGCGCCACCCGCGCCTGCGATCTCTCGCACCACGGGGTAGTTCAGGAGCCCGTTGGGCCCGGCGTCCGAGTCGTCGGCGTCGTTCAGCGTCACCGTGTTCGCCGGCTCGCCCGCCTTGACCAGGTTCACCCCGAGCCCGTCGTTGGCCTGGATGGTGAAGTAGAAGCCGTCGTAGGCCAGCGCGATCGCAGAGCCGGATACGACACGGACGCCTTCGTCGCCGTTGTAGAAGATGCGCGCCGGGTGCCCCATCCGCGCGCCGACCGCCCCGTCGATGAGGACGCCAGGTCCCCCGTTGCCATGCCCTGAGGTGCCGACGGTGACGTCGGAGAGATAGATGTCCGTCGTCGCGCTCCCGAGGACGGTGAGGCCAGGCCCGAGGTTGTCGTGGATCGAGACGTGACAGCCCAGGCCGAAGTACGTCGTGTCGGGACCGTCCTCGACGAGCACGCCGCCGAGCTGATTGGGCGCGGCCTGCGAGGACGCGCTGCAGCCGAAACAGCCGCCGACGACGCTGTTACCGTCAGCGCTCTCGCCGGCCACGCGGAGGCCGTAGCCGCCGTTGTTGCCGACCGCGAAGTCCGAAGGCCCGCACTGGTTGTAGGTCCCGATCCGGTTGCGCGCGCCGTTGTCGATCACGACGCCGTCGCCTGGGAAGCCCATGATACCCATCCCGGAGATGACGTTGTCGTCGCCGGTGATCCTGAGGCCCACGATCGGCGGGTCCGCCGGGTCAGGGGCCGCGCTCGGGGCGATGACGAGGCGCGTCGCGCCCGGACCTGCGATCGTGACGGTGGAGGCCGCGAGCACCGGCAGCGGTGTGTTGAGCTCGATGCGCGTCTCGACGCCTCCCGAGAACACGGAGTTGTCGAACGCGATGGTGTCTCCGGGGCCGGCGATGGCGAGGGCCCCGCGCAGCGTGCAGTCGGCGAGGGCGCTCGTGCAGTCGCGAACGTCATCGTCGTCCGCGCGGTCGACAACGATGCTCGAGGGCGTCGTGGCGTTGAGGGAGAATTCGGACATGTTGTTGTCGCTGTCGACGGCGACGGCGGTCACGGACTGCGAGGCTCCTAGCGACACGTTCGCCGAGAAGTTGCCGTTGGCGTCCGCGTAGGCGACCGAGAGGAAGCCGGCGCCCTCGCCGTGACCCGTCGCGTCGTCGTCGGCCTGGTAGAGGAACACGCGGCAGTTGGCGCACGAGGTGCCGCGGACGGCGAACTCGCCCCCACCAGCGCCGGTCACGCTGTCGATGACCGGGGAGTTCAGGAGGCCGTTTGGCCCGCTGTCACCGTCGCCCAGGTCGTTGGGTGTCACCCCATCGGCGCCGTCGCCGGGCGCGACGAGGTTGATACCGAGCCCCTCGTTGTTCGCGATGCGGCTGTAGAAGCCGTCGTAGACGAGCGCGTTGCCGGCTCCCGAGACGATCCTCACGCCATCGCGCAGGTTGTATCCGATACGGCCGGGGTGCCCCATCCGCGTCCCGGTGGCGCCCTCGATGAGCAAGCCGTCACCGGTGTTGCCGTGACCCGAGTCGCCGAGGCTCACATCCGAGAAGTAGGTGCCGGTCGTCCCTGCGTCGCGCAACGTGACCCCCGCGCCCTGGTTGTCACCGACGTAGAGATGGCAGCCGAGCCCGAAGTAGGTCGTGTCGGCGCCGCCCTCGACGAGGACCCCGCCGGCGGCGTTGGGAGCTGCCGAGCCGTTCGAGTTGCGACCGATCCAGCCCCCCGTGACGCGGTTCTCGTCCGCGTCCTCGCCGCTGATGCGGACACCGTAGCCGCCGTTGTCTCCGACCGCGATATCGCACGAGTCGTTGGAGCTGACGCTGTTCCTCGCACCGAGCACGAGGATCCCGTCACCCGCGAAACCGCGGACGCGCATGCCGCTCACGAAGTTCTGATCGGAGTCGATGACGAGCCCCTGCATGGGCGGATCGAGCGGATCCGGCGTCGCGCTCGGTTGGATCGTGAGGCGCTGCGAACCGGGCCCGCGCAGCGTCAGGCGTCCCTGGGTCACCGGCGGCAGTGGGCGCTCGAGCGCGATCACGGTGTCGGTGTTGCTCGGGAACACAGTGCCGTCGAAGGTGATCGTGTCCCCCGGCAGCGCCGACATCAGCGCGCCGCGGAGCGTGCAGTCGGAGCCAGCGTCGGTGCAGTCGCCGACGGCATCGTCGGTCGCGAGGTCCACGACCAGGTTTCGTGGGCCCTCTACATTCGCCGAGAACTCCGACATGTTGCCCGCCGAGTCGATCGCGACCGCGGTGACGAGCTGTCCCGGCGAGAGCTGCGCGCTGCCCGAGAAGTGTCCGGTCGGGTCGGCATAGCTGGTCGTGAGGAAGTTGGCCCCCTCGCCGTGGCCGTCCGGGTCGTCGTCGGCGACGTAGAAGTACACGGTGCAACTGCCGCACGTCGTCCCGGTGATGTCGACGTTGCCACCGCCGCTGCCCTCGACCGCCGCGATGACCGGCGCGTTGAGGAGGTCGTTGGGGCCCGTGTCGCCGTCGTCGGCGTCGTTCGGGGTGATGCCGCTCGGCGGGTCGTCGGCCGCGACGAGGTTGATGCCCAGACCGCCATTGAAGGCGATGGTGCTGTAGAAGCCGTCGTAGACGAGCCGATTGCCCGTCCCGCTCTCGACGCGGACGCCATCGCCGCCGTTGTAGAAGATCCGGAACGGGTGGCCGGCGCGCGTGCCCGTCGCGCCCTGGATGAGGATCCCGGGACCCGCGTTCCCGTGGCCCGAGCTCCCCACCGTGACGTCGCTGAAGTAGGTGCCGCTCGTGCCGGCGTCGGCCAGCACGACCCCGGGACCCAGGTTGTCGTGGATCGACACGTGGCAGCCGGTCCCGAGGTAGGTGTCGTCGGCGCCGCCGTCGACGCGGACGCCGCCGAGCGCGTTGCCAGCGGCGACTCCCGTACGCTCCTGGCCGATGTAGGCGCCGACGATCCGGGTGTTGTCAGCGTCCTCGCCTGTGATGTGGACGCCATAGCCCCCATTCGACACGGTCACGAAGCCGTTGCAGTTGCTCGACTCTGAGATCTGGTTGTTCGGGGCGTTGTCGATGAGCACCCCGTCCCCAGGGAAGCCGCTGATGCGGATCCCGCTCACGTAGTTGTTGCTCGACGTGATGATGAGCCCGTGCACCGGCGGGTTCGCGCCGTCCGGGGTCGGGCTCGGCGATATCGTCACCTGCGGCCCGGGCCCGGCGATCGTGATCGTCCCCTGCACGATGGCCGGGAGCGGCGTCGTCACGAAGATCGTCGTCGTCGCGTTCGACGGGAAGACGGTCGTGTCGAAGTCGATGGTGTCGCCGCTCTCGGCCGCGAGCAGCGCGCCGCGCAGCGTGCAGTCCCCCGGCGCCGTCGTGCACCCGCGGAGGTCCGTGTCCGCCGTGCTGTCGATCGTCAGGAGCGACGCCGGCTGCGCCATCGCCGCCGGCGCCGCCAGGAGAGCCCCCGCGAACACCGCCGGCAGGAGCCACATCGCACGGTGCTGGGCTCGCGCGCGCCCGTTCGTCGTCGTCGTCACGTTGCTCTCCGTCACGAGCGTGCTCCCTTCTCGTTCATGTCGCGCCGCCGGCGCACGAGCCACGCGAGGGCCGCCGCGAGCACCAGCAGGAAGCCCGCCACCGCCCCCGGCCCGGCACCACTGCAGCTGAAGACGTTGGTCCCCGAGACCACGGCGGGGTCGAAGTCGTCGGCCGCGTCGTGCGGGTCCGTCCCGTTCTGCACCTCGTAGCCGTCGTAGACACCGCCGTGATCCGTGTCGGGGTCGAGCGGATCGGTGTGCCACACGTCCACCTCGAGCTTGTCGTCGAGCGCGTCCCCGTCCGTGTCCGGATCCTCGGGATCCGTCCCGTAGATCGTCACCTCGTCCCGGTCGATGAGCTGGTCCCCGTCCGTGTCGTTGAGCCCGTCGCGTGGGTCGTTCGGATCCCCCTCGCCGGCGTCCACGCAGCCGTCGTGGTTCTCATCCTCGTCCCCGTCGATGACCCCGTCGCCGTCCGAGTCCCGCTTCCGCGGGTTCGTCGTCGACTCCGGGCACCCGTCCGGGATGAACACCGCAGCGTCCGTGTCGACCGTCCCGACCGTGACCCCCTGCTCCGTCCCGTCCTGCATCCCGTCGCCGTCGCTGTCCGGGTTCGTCGCGAGCGTCCCGCTGTCCTTCTCGCGCTTGTCGTCGAGCCCGTCGTCGTCCGTGTCGCGGTCGCGCGGGTCCGTCCCGTCCTGCGCCTCCACGATGTCGCTGATCCCGTCGTCGTCGTCGTCCGGATCCGAGCAGTTGAGCTGCCCGTCCCCGTCGTAGTTCGCGATGTCGTCCTCGCTCGGCCGGTCCGTCGCGAGCCGCGGGTTCCGCCCGCACTCGATCTCGTCCGCGTCCGTCACCGTGTCGTCGTCGTCGTCGAGGTCGACGCAGTTGATGTCCCCATCCCCGTCCGTGTCCTGCAGATCCGCGAGGCTCGGCACCGAGTTGTGGTCGTTCGGGTTCGTGTGACAGAAGAGCTCGACCCCGTCCGCGACCCCGTCGTCGTCGGTGTCGATCTGCGCCCCGTCGCACTCGCCGTCCTGGTCCTTGTCCGTCGGCTGGCTGTCGAAGTCGAGCGGGTCCGTCGCGCAGCGCAGCTCCTCCCCGTCGTTCGTCCCGTCCCCGTCGCTGTCCGCGATGACCGGGTTCGTCTCCCCCGGCGACAGGCTCCCGTCGTGGTTCTTGTCCTCGTCGCCGTCGTAGATCCCGTCGTCGTCCGTGTCGCGGTCGTACGGGAGCGTCGCCTGCGACTCGTTCGGCGTCGCCGTCGGGTAGCTGCTCTCGAGCTCCACCCGGTCGTCGAGCCCGTCGAAGTCCGTGTCCGGCAGGATCGGCGACGTCTCCATCGCGTCCACGACGCCGTTCTTGTTCGCGTCCTCCTCGCCGTCGAGGAGCCCGTCGTCGTCGCTGTCCTTGTCGAGCCGATCGCTCCCGATGAGCGCCTCCATCACGTCCGGCAGCCCGTCGTCGTCGTCGTCCGTGTCCACGCAGTTGGGCGTGCCGTCGTCGTCGAAGTCCGCCGCCGCCTCCTCGATCGGGTAGCTCGTCGGGTCGAGCGGGTTCGTCTGGCAGACCAGCTCCACCGCGTCCGGCACGTTGTCGCCGTCGTCGTCGGGGTCGAGCGCGTCGCACGTCCCGTCGCGGTCGGTGTCGACCGGGGTGTCGCTCGCGAGGATCGGGCTCGTGCCGCACGCGATCTCGTCCACGTCGAGCCACAGGTCGTTGTCGTCGTCGTCGTCGAGGCGGCTGCAGATCTTGTCGTCGTCCGGGTCCGCCCCGAGCGCCGTCGGGTTCGAGAGCGGATCCGACGGGCTCGTGTTGCACTCGATCTCCGCGATGTCGTCCCAGCCGTCGCCGTCGTCGTCGCCGTCGAAGTTGTTGCAGGTGCCGTCCTGATCGATGTCGTGCTCGGCGTCCACCGGCGTCGACGCCGCGTCGCGCGGATCGCTCGCGCAGTTCAGCTCGCGCGTGTCCGTGTAGCCGTCGCCGTCGTCGTCGTCGTCCACGTCGTCGCACTGGAAGTCGCCGTCGAGGTCCGGCGGCGTCGACGCCGCGTCGCGCCCGTCCGTGCCGCAGATCCGCTCCTGGTCGTCGTCGTAGCCGTCGCCGTCGTCGTCCGGGTCCGCGCAGTTCGGCACGAGGTCGCCGTCCGGATCCGCCCCCTCCGCCGCCGGCACCGGGAAGCTCGTCGCGACGTACGGGTTCGTGTTGCACGCGAACTCGACGTAGTTGAGGACGCCGTCGTGGTCGAAGTCCTCGCGGTCGCAGAGCGCGACCGGCACGCAGTCCCGGTCCTCGCAGTCGATGGTCCCGTCGCTGTCGTCGTCCTCGTGGTCGCCGCAGTTCGTCTCGACCGTGCCGCACACGGCCTCCGTCGAGTCGACCGCGCCGTTGCAGTTCGCGTCGGCCCCGTCGATGCCGCACGCCGCCGGCGCCGCGCTCCCGCAGGGCGCGCTCACGCCGACGTCGCAGAGATCGAGCTCCGGGTGCTGCTGCGCGTCGTTCTTCGCGAGCGGATCGAGGCACGCCGCCGCCTCCGCCGCGTCGGACGCGCCGTCGTCGTCGTCGTCGTCGTCGATGCAGTTCTGGAGCTGGTCGTGATCGGTGTCGACGAGGCGGTCGTCCGTCGGCGCGTTGAACGTGCTCCGGAGCGCCGGCGACCCCGCCTCCACCTGCTCGCACTCGTACTCGAGCTGGTTGTCGAACCCGTCGTTGTCGAAGTCCGCGCCCGCGCACGCCGGATCCGGGGCGATGACGCCCGCGCCCACGCAGTCGGGGTCGAGGCAGTCGATGAGCCCGTCCGCGTCCTCGTCCTGCCCGTTCGCGCACGTCTCGACGCACTGCACGGCGAGGTTGAAGCGCGGCGTCGGCCCCACGTTGCACGCGCCGAGCGACTTCACGACCACGAAGTACGTCTCGCCCGCCACCGCGTCGAGCGTCAGCTCCCCGCCGCCCGCGCACGTCGAGCTCGCGACCGCCGTCACGTCCGCGCACGACGTCTCCGAGCACGCCGTCTCTCCCCGCGTCACGAAGATCTCGTGGCGCCGGGTCCCGAGGTTGTCGACCCGGAACGTCACCGGCGTCGACGCGGGGGCCGTGAACTTGAACACCGCGTCCTGCCCCGTCGGGCTGTCCGGCCGCACCGCGCCCGGGTCGCACACCGGGAAGTCGTTCGAGTACGCCTGGTTGACCGCGTTGTAGCCGCACTGCACCGTGCGCGCCTTCGCGCACGTCTCGCCGACGCAGATCCCGAGGTTCGTGCACCCGGGGTCGCGGCAGTCCGTGAGCCCGCTGCAGTTGTTGTCGACGCCGTCGACGCAGGCGGCCTCGGTGCTCTCGCTCTCGGCCGGGCTCACGCTCTGGTTGTTGTCGCACGCCGCCGCCTCGAGGCGCGGCTGCCCGTTGAAGGTCCCGCAGGTGCCGGCGAGCCCGTCGGAGACGCCGAACGAGTCGCCGTCGAGGTCCGTGCAGTCGTCCTGGCAGTCGACCTTGCCGTCCTGATCGGTGTCGTCGGTGCACGTAGGCCCGAAGCGGCAGGTGGCGATGAGCGGCTCGCAGTCGCGCTCGTCACAGCGCCCGTCGTGATCGGTGTCCGTGAGCTCCGCCGCCTCGTCCGCGTCGATCTCGGCCTGCGTGAGGTCGCCGTCGCAGTCGTCGTCGACGCCGTCGCACACGAGCTCGGCGCAGGAGCCCGGCGCCCCCGGCGAGCCGAAGTGGTCGTTCGTGATCGAGTAGAACTGGTCGGCGCCCGCGAGGCACCAGTTCGACGCGTCGTCGTTCACGCCCGGCGACAGCTCCGTCGTCCCGAGGGTCGGGTGGTTCGCGAGCATGAGCGAGCGGCCGCGCGTGACGCCGCCCGAGACGCGCCGCAGCTGGTCGCGCAGGCAGCGGAAGCCCTCGCCCGCGAAGTCGACCACGTCGAGCGGGCCCCCCGCCGTCGAGACCGTGAGCACGTCGCCGGCCGCCTGCAGCGTGAAGCCCGTGCAGGTCGCGTCGATCTGCGAGACGTCGAAGAAGTCGGTCTTCCCGAGGTCGCTGCCGAAGACGATCACGTAGAACTCGCCGGGATCGATGGTCGCCGTCACGAGCGGCGAGCACGACGGCGTGGCCCCGCCGAACGACGCCACCTTCGCCGGTGAGCCGCCGTTCGTGAGCGTCAGGTTCGTGAGGATCGTGTCGAGCGGCGTGTCGGACGCGTTGTAGAGCTCGATCCACTGCTCGTCGCTGTTGCCGAAGAGCGGCGAGAGGTGGAGCTCCGTCACGTAGATCCCGCCCGCGAGCACCTGGCAGCCGGCGCTGCAGCCCTCGCCGGGCGGGTCGCAGCTCTCGCCCGTCTCGATCTTGCAGTCGCCGCAGGAGAAGCAGTCGGGGTCGGCGTTGTCGGCGAGCCCGTCGCAGTCGTTGTCGGCCGCCGACGCGCCGGCGTTCGCCGGGTTGCAGGTGTCGAGGCCGCCGTAGCAGAGCTCGGCCTGCCCGGGGTGCGTGATGGCGGCGAAGTCGTCGCAGTCGACCTCGTCGGGCACGTCGCAGGTCGCGAGATCGGCGATGTCGAAGCCCGGGTCGCCGTAGCCGTCCGCGTCGCGATCGACGCAGTGGTCGCAGGTCGCGCCCACGTTCTCGTAGCCGTTGTCGATGCCGCCGCCGTCGAAGTCGAGGTCGATGTCGCTCCGCACGAGCACCGCCGACAGGAAGAGCCCCGGCACGGCGGGCGTCGACGCGCTCGCCGACTCGACGAAGATGACGACGTCCTGCTGCCCGCGCCCGATGGGGATGATGGTGTGGTCGTAGGTCCCGTCGTTCCACGTCAGGTTCGACAAGCTCTGCCGCGTCCCGGACGAGGGCGAGCTCGTCGCGCTCGACCACGCCACGTTCCCCGGGTTCGCCGTGCCGCAGCTCCCGGGCGCGAGGCCCGCGCCCGCGGGCGCCGTGCAGACGCCGATCGTCACGCCCGCGCCGCCGCGCAGGTCGTACACGAGCTCGACCTTCGGCTCGGGGAGCGTCTGCGACACGGTCACGCGCTTCGTGAGCTGCGCCTTGAACGGCCCCGGGCTCGCGGCGTTCAGGTTGCCCTCGACGACCGTCCACCAGCCGCCATCGCCGACGTGGGTCGTCGTCCCGCGCCCCCAGCCCCAGACGGCCGCGCCCGACGGCACGAAGCCCGCGGCGTCGAGCGTCGTCGGGTTCACGTGCTCGAAGTCGAAGCCCGTGTAGCAGACGGCGCAGGCCGGATCGGCCGCGCAGCCCTGGTCGAGGCAGTCGACGGCGCCGTCGTTGTTGTCGTCGACGCCGTTCGCGCAGTCCTCGCTGCCGCAGTCGCCGTCCGCGCCGTCGGTCAGGCCGTCGCAGTCGTTGTCGAGCCCGTCGCCGCAGAGCCCGCCGACCTCGGTGCCCGTCGCCGGGAACACCTGGCTCGAGGTGTCGTTGCAGTCGACGCACGCCGGGTCGCTCGTGAGCGGGCTACACCCGCCGGGCGTCGCCGGGCAGGTCGTCACGTCCGGGCTCGCGAGGGCGCCCCAGCCGTCGCGGTCGCCGTCCCAGCACTGGTCGCAGGCGCGCCCCTGGTAGTCCGTCCCCTCGTAGCTCATGTCGGCGTCGACGTCCGACGAGAGCTCGATCGTGTTGATGGTGAGCGTCACGTTCTGCGGGCTCACGGGCTGCGACGCCTCGAACGTGTCGAAGAGCAGCGTCAGCTTCACGCTCGCCTGCCCGATGTAGGGCGAGAGGTCGACCGTGGCCGTCGTCGTCGCGCGCGTCCCGTCGGCGAGGATGGTGATCCCCGACGGCAGGTTCACCTGGCAGTTCGCCTGGTTCACGCAGACCGCGAAGTAGTCGCGGCCGACCGGGTTCGCGGTCAGGCTGTAAGTGACCTTGAGCACCGGCTTCGGCCCGCGCGCCGCGAGGTCGCCGAAGGGCACCGTGAGATCGAGGCGCGCGAAGCGGCGCGTGGCGTCGTTCGTGCCGGCGGTGGTCCAGCTCCCGCCGACGAGCTTGAACACGCCGGTCTCGGTCGTCGGGTCGGGGACCCAGGCGCCGCCGGTGTCGAAGCTCCAGACGCGCTGGCACGGCGTCGTGCAGAAGGGGTCCGCGAAGCAGGCCGGGTCCGCGCAGTCGACGAGGCCGTTCCCGGGGCCGTCGCCCGCGAGGTTCTTGCCGTCCTCGACGAAGTTGCCGCAGTCCTCGTAGCAGTAGCGGTCGGCGACGTCGGTCTTGCCGTCGCAGTTGTTGTCGACCAGGTCCGTGCAGGCCGCGGCGCCGTCGTAGAAGCCCTCGTCGATGTCCGGGCGGATGTGGCCGTCGCCGTCGTTGCAGTCGAGCTTCGCGCCGGTCGCGGCGGCGCAGTCCGCGAGGCGCGCGCTCGTCGTGTCGCCGTACTCGTCGTCGTCGGCGTCGACGCAGCCGTCGGCGCAGCCGCCCTGGCTCGTGGCCGGGAACGACGCGTAGTCCGGCGTGCCGTCGAGGTCGACGTCGCTCCGGAGCAGCGCCCGCTCGATCAGGAGCCCGGAGCGCCCGGCGGCCGCGCTCTGCGCGTTCAGCCGCAGCGTCACGTAGACCTGCTGCCCCGCGAACGCCGAGAGATCGACGAAGAGATCGGCCGACGTGGTGTTCGTGCAGGCCGTCTTCTTCGGCGTCTTCCCGGCGATGGGCTGCGTCGTCTCGACGTAGACCTCGAGGCAGTCCTGACCGGCCGTGCCGGCGAGGCGGTAGTGGACGACGAGCTCGGGCTTCTTGCCGTCGGCGAGCGACGGCACCGCCATGGCGCGCCAGATCGAGGTCGAGACCGCCTGCGCCGGCAGGTTCGCGTTGAGGCCCGTCTCCCAGACCTTCTTCGCAGCTGCGGTATTGGTGCCGTAGGCGAAGGCTCCTGGGCCGCCATCGGGGCTGGTCCAGCCGTATTGTGCGGTCGCGAAGTCGTCGAACGTGCCGCACTCGCGCTGGCAGGTCGTCGAGACGAGCTTGTCGCAGGTGTAGCCGGGCTGGACGCGGCACGCCGTGCAGCCGGGGCCGGTCGCAGCGCCCCCGCCGAGGTCGCAGTCCTCCGCGGGGCGGTTGTCGCCGCGGATGGTGAGGTTCACGAAGCCGTCGCCGCACGCCGCGACCTTGCAGGCCTGGCCGGGGCCGCTCGGGCAGTCGTCGTTGACGTTCGCGTTCCGGTCGTCGCAGGTCTCGGCGTACGGGATGGCGCTCGTGCCGTCGTCGTAGGCGCCGCTGTCGGTGATGCCGTCGCCGCAGGCGGGGAGGGTGCAGCGCGTCGTGCCGGGGGCCACGCCGAGGCGGCAGTGGAGCGGGGTGTCGGCGTTGTCGGCGCCCTGGTCGCACTGCTCGAGCGCGTTGATGACGCCGTCGCCGCAGAAGGTGACCGCGATGGCGGTGGACGCCGTGTTGTTGGCGAGCGTCGCCGGCTTCTCGGGGTGGCTGCCGGTGACCGTGACCGAGACGGGCTGCGAGGTCGGGAGGCCGGCGCCCGCGTAGCTCGCCTTCAGCGTGAGCACGACGGTCCGGGAGACGTTGTTCTGCGCGAGGAGCGTGGCGACGTCGCAGACGACCTCGCCCGGCGTGGTCGCGGTGCAGCTCGGCGCCGACTTGAAGTCGAACGCGGTCGCGTCGTAGGTGAGCACCATCCGCACGTCGTGCTCGGGGGGCGGGCCGCCGTTGTGGGCCTGGATGCTCACGGTCACGTCGCCGCCCGCGTAGGTCGGCGAGCCCGGGACGCCGATACCCGCGCTGAGATCGGTCTCCTCGGCGCAGACGGAGCCGCCGTTGCCGTCGTCCTCGCACTGCCAACCGGCCTCGACGGCGCACGCCGGGGAGCAGCCGTCACCGGCGGCGACCGTGCCGTCGTCGCAGTCCTCGCCGGCGTCGATGACGCCGTTGCCGCACGCGACGCTGCAGGCGCCGTCGTCGCCGCAGGTGTCGCCGACCGTGCCGCCGTCGCCGTCGTCGCACGTGGCGCCCGCGTTCACCGCGACGAGGCCGCACGCGCTGCCGCCGCAGGCGTAGGCGCCGCACGTGCTGCCGATGGGCGTCACGCGGACGTCGAGGAGGTCCGAGGTGAAGGTGTCGGAGGCGCTGACCGGGCCGTTGTGGTTGAAGAGGACGACGTAGCTCGCCGCGGTGACGGCGGTGTAGGCGTCGCTCAGGCGAGCGGTCGCGCCGGTCGCCTCGTCGGTCGCCTCGCAGGTGATGGTGGCGCCGTCGTCTTCGATCTCGACGCGGAGGACGTCACCGGGGGCGAACGGGAACGGCGTCGAGAGCAGCGAGCCGCCCGGGTGCGCGAGCAGGAGCTCGCCGTCCCAGGCCGTGCAGGTCGCGGCCGAGCTCGGGGCCCCGAGGGCGCCTGCCTGATCGCGGGTCGCGCGGGTGCCGACGTTGGCCTGGTCGCCGTCCTCGAGGCGCCAGCGGGACGTGACGTGGACGCCGCCGTACGTCGCGGGCGGGTACTCGGCGGTGGAGGCGAGGACGCCGCGGTCCGAGAAGCGGACGACGCCGCCGATCTGCACCACGTCCCCGTTCTGGCCGTCCTGCGCCTGGTTCGGGGCGAAGGCCGGGTCCTCGAGCGTGACCCAGAGGGCCGGGTCGGGATCGGAGCCGGCGCCGTCGAAGGCGTCGGCGAGGAGGCTCGAGCAGTCGCCGCACGTCGTCGTGCACGAGGTCGGGGTGTCGCAGGTGGCGTTGGGCTCGACCTGGCAGGTGCTGCTGCAGCCGTCGCCGGCGTCGGTGTCGCCGTCGTCGCAGGCCTCGGCCATGGGGCCGCTCGCGCAGGCGAGGCCGTCGCCGCAGACGGCCGGGCCGCCGCCGGTGCAGGTGCCGGCGAGGCAGAGGTCGCCGCCGGTGCAGCCGTCGCCGTCCTCGCAGGAGGCGACCGGGAGCGAATAGGCGCGCAGGTTCGCGCCCTCGACGGTGTAGAGGCGGTCGTCGGCGCCGACGACGGCCTCCGACGGGGCGCTCGCCGTCGTGAAGGAGTCGATGAAGGTGCCACCGGCGGTGAAGCGCTGGACGCGGCCCGAGGCCTCGGTGACGACGAGCCGACCGGCGCTGTCGACGCGCGCCGAGACGAGGTCCGCGAAGGCGCCGGCCCCCGTCGTGCCGTCGAGGGTCATGACGTCGGCGCCCGCGGCGTCCGTGACGTGGACGTCGCTCGCCGTGGCGACGACGAGCCAGCCGCCGCGCGCGAGGGCGAGCGAGCGGCCGCTGGTCCAGGTGCCGGTGACGGTCGCGACGAGGGCCGCGCCGTCGCCGCTCCAGGTCTGGACGTCGGCGCCCGTCAGGACGCGGAGGTTCCCGTCGGCGCCGAAGGCGAGGTCCTGCCCACCGCTGCCGAAGCTCCCGAGCAGGTTCGGGCCGGTGAGGGCGTAGCGGTAGACGCCGTCGGACTGGAGGCTGTACACGACGCCGCCGGGGCCGATGACCATGGCGGTCGGGTCCATCGAGCCCTCGGAGAAGTTGGCGCTGCCGCCGCCCGCGAGGGTCTTCCGGCGGATCTGGTCGGTCTTGCCGAAGTAGACGTGGGAGCCGCTGACGGCGAGGGCCGCCGTGGTGCCGCCGGTCGCGAACTCGGTGAGCTGGCTCGAGGCGTAGGTGCGGAGCGGGTTCTCGCAGGCGCCGCCGGCCGGGTTGCAGAGGTCGGCCGTGCACTGGTCGCCGTCCGAGCAGTCGCGCGGCGTGACGTCGGCGCAGGCGCCGGCGACGCACGTGTCGAGGACGGTGCAGTCGAGACCGTCGGAGCAGCCGAGCGGCTCCCAGAAGATCTCGATGGCGTGGGCGCTGGCGTCGGCGACGTAGACGCGGCCGGCGTCGTCGACGGCGAGGTTGAAGGCGTCCTGGAGCTGGCCCGCCGCGAAGATCCCGCCGGGCTGGAGGTCGGCGCTCAGGCGCTGGAGTCGCTTGTTCGAGCGGTCCACCACCCAGAGGTTGCCGCCCCGGTCGAAGGTGAGCCCGTCGTGGTTGTCGAACTGGCCGGGATCGGTGCCCTGAGAGCCGACGGTCCCGAGGAGGACGCCGGTCGGGCTGTACCAGCGGAGGGTGTAGAAGCCGTAGACCGCATAGACGTCGCCGTTGTCCGCGACGGCCACGCCGTAGACGCTGTCGGGGCCGGAGCCGATGGCGCGGACGAAGGTCCCGTCCGGCTGCCACACCGAGACGCGCTTACCGAGCTGCTCGCCGACGTAGACGAGGCCGTCGTGGAAGTCGATGCCGCGCGGGAGGTTACCGGTGGTGAACTTGCGGACGAACGCGCCCTCGAGCGTGAAGACGTCGACGCGGTTGTTGCCGTAGTCCGCGACGAAGAGGAGGCCGTTGTCGCGGTCGATGGCGAGGTCCCGCGGATCGTAGAGCTGTCCATCCGCTGTCCCATAGCCTCCCCAGCCGCGGAGCCAGCTCCCAGCGGGGTCGTAGACGTCGATGCGGTCGTTCGCGAGGTCGGAGACGTATAGGTTGCCGTCGGCGTCGAGCACGACGCCGTGAGGGGCGGGCGTCGACGCCGGCGCTGGCGCCGCGGCGCTCAGGTCGATGGTCGCGTAGACGGTGTCGGCCTCGCCGGGGAGGCTCCCGCTGCAGGTGCCGCCGCCGCAGGTGTCGTCGACGGTGCAGGCGTTGCCGTCGTCGCAGGCGTTGCCGCTCGTGGGGACGTTGGCGCAGGCGCCCGTCGCCTGGACGAGGACGTCCTGGAGGCAGACGTCGCCGCAGGTGCCGGCCTGGTCGCAGGCGGCGCCCCACCAGCCCGGGTCGCAGCTCGTGCAGGTGCCGTCGCCTGCCGTGCCCTCGCTGCAGGTGCCGTGGAGGTTGCAGGGGGTGGCGGCCCCCCCGGCGCAGGTGATGGCGCAGTCGGCGCCGGCGCGGCCGGCGGCGCAGTCGCAGGGGCCGCCCGCGTCGGGGCAGGCGAAGCCGGGCTCGACGAGCTGGCAGTCGGCCGCGCAGCCGTCGCCGCCGCTCGTGTCACCGTCGTCGCAGGCCTCGCCGGCCTGGCGCACGCCGTCGCCGCAGCCGGCGACGAGGACCTGGTAGTCCTCGACCTCACCGTCGTCGGCGTCGCCGCTGGCCGCGAGGCCGGCCGACTTCGAGAGGCGGAAGCGCGCGATGGTCGGGCCGGGGACGGCGTCTGCCGGCAGGTCGAGCGCGAGCGACATGGTGTTCGCGGTCATCGCGACGTCGGTGAGCACGCGCTCGCCGGCGCCGAACTGGCCGTCGTGATCGGTGTCGACCCACGCGGAGAGCGTGCCGCCGCCGCTCGTCGTGACGCCGACGCTCTGCGCGAGGCGGTAGAGCTCGGTGCCGGTGGTGGTCGGGACCGTGGCCGACAGGAAGACGTGGCCGCCGTAGAGGGCGAGCGAGGAGGCCGCGAACGCGCCGCTCGGGCGGGTCATCGCGGTCACGGTCTGGCCGTCGTACGCGTAGACGTACTTCGTGCTCACGTGGTTGGTCGCCACCAGGTAGAGGCGCCCGTTCGCGACGAAGAGGGCCTCTGGGGTCGCGAGCTGGTCGTCGGCGAGGGAGAAGACCTGCTCGCAGGCGGTCCCGTCGAAGCGCCAGACGTTCTGCTCGGTGCCGCCGCTCGTCGGCGCGCCGCTGAAGTATAGGGCGCCGCGGTAGACGGTGAATTGATGGTCGTAGCGGCTCTTGACCGAGACCTCGGGGCAGACGGGCGCCGGCGCGGCGGTCCCGTCCCAGCGGTACAGCGGCGTGCCGGCGACGGCGCTCACGTAGGCGAAGACGTCGCCGACCATCGTGCCGAAGGCCGGCGTGGTGCCGGACGTCGCGGCGACGACGGACCCGTCGGTGTGGTAGAGGGCCGCGCTGCCGCCGCTCAGGGCGCTGAAGACGATCTGACCGAACGCCGGGCGCGGGAAGCTCGCGTTGGTGAGGAGGGAGCTGGTCGGGCCGGCGGCGATGTCGGTCAGGCGGGAGGCGGTGACGCCGTCCGTCGACCAGAGCTCGGCCCCCTCGTCGGCCGTCGTGCCGATGAAGTAGGCGGTGGCGCCGTCGGTGTAGAAGTTGGTGGCGGCGGTGAGGGTCGCGTCGACGGACGTGAAGGTCGCGCCGTCGAAGGCCCAGAGCCCCGCGGTCGTGCCGTTGGTGCCGAAGAAGACGACGCGGCCGCCGACGGCCCCGAGGGCGCCGCCCGTCGCGCCGTTGCCGGACGGGTTGAGCTCGTGGAGCGTGGTCGTGGCGCCGTCGTAGGCGTAGAGCTCCTTCCCGTTCGCGGTGGTCTGCGCGATGAAGTAGAGCGCGCCGAGGGCCGGCGTGAGCGCGGTGGGGGTCGAGCTGTCGGTGCCCGCCTCGAGGTCGGCGACGAGGAAGAGCGCGTCGGCGGCGGTCGGGTCGAGGGTGGCCGGGAAGGTGACGCCGTCGTCGTCGGCGCCGTCGCCGCTCGCGTCGGCGGTGTCCTGGGTCGCGGCCTCGCGGTCGACGAGGGCGCCGAGGCGCGGCGAGCCGACGAGGGTGTGGCGGGCGACGCCGTAGGAGAGCGGGGCGTCGCCGTAGTCGTAGCTGTCGATGACGACGCGGTAGTCCTCGACCTCGCCCTCGGAGCCCTCGCCGGTGGTGAGGACGCCGCCGACGGCGTCGAGGCGGCAGCGCGCGAAGGTGGGGCCGCCGAGGGCGTCGGCCGGGACGGGGAACACGAGCTCGTTGACGCCCACGGTCACCGCGACGTCGTTCAGGACGCGGTCGGCGGCCTCCCAGGCGCCGTTGTGGTCGAGGTCGAGCCAGCAGGAGAGGAAGCCGTCGCCGGTGGCGGTGGCCTCGATCGTCGCGGCCTCGCCAGGGGTGATGGGGGAGGTGAAGGCGATGCCGTCGTCGTCGGCGCCGTCGCCGGTGGCGTCGGCGTTGGGCTGGCCGTCGCTCTCGGCGTCGACCGCGGCGCCGAGGAAGAGGGCGCCGATGGGGTGCCGCGCGCCGTTCTGGGCGTTGGTGGTCGGGAAGGAGCCGGGCGCGTCGCCCCAGTCGTAGGTCACCGGGATCGGGACCGCGATCGGCCGGACGAAGACGTTGTCGAGGCACGACGCGTCCCACGAGCCGGTGCCAGGGGTCGCCACGTTGTCGTCGGAGGTCCACCTCACGTAGAAGAACCCCCCGGGAGCGATCGAGAGGCCGGTCACGGCGAAGGCGGTCTTCTGGGCGCCGGTCGGGTTGAGCCGCACGAAGGTGGGCGACCCGGCGGCGGTGGTCTCCGTGGCGATCGCGAGCTCCGGGAGCGCCGTGTAGGAGCTGTTGTCCAGGGAGTACGCGGCGTTGAAGGTCGAGGACCGGCCTTGGTCGTTCCGCGTCAGGAAGTCGTAGCCCACGGCGACGCCCGTGATGGCGGTGCTGGTCGTGTTCGTGACGCGCAGCACGAAGTTGCCGGGGGAGAACGTGCCTGCGCTCGGCCGCGCGCACAGGCCGGCGTTCCCGGTGCCGACGGTGAAGCCGTAGACGCCGCCCGAGGTCCCCGTGATGTTGGACCCCTGCGCGTACACGCCGCTCGTCGCGGAGGTTCCACCGAACGCCAGTGCGGGCGTCATGTTCTCACCGGACGCGATCCACTCGTCCGAGTCCAGCTGCGTCGCGCTCGGGCTCGGCGCGAACCCGCCGCCCGCGAAGCCGTCGAAGCCATAGGCCTTGAGCGGCGCGAGGTAAGTCACCATGCGCGCCGCGGCGCTCGCGCTGAGGTCGACCGACGTGTTGCCCGGGTTCGCGGCGGGGACCACGGCAGCGGCGACGCCGATGAGCTCGTTCGAGCGATAGCCGTTGGTCGCGTTCAGCAGGGTCCCGAAGAACCGAAACGCCCCGCCGGGGACGCCCCCGAGGTCCGCCATCGTGATCCCGCCGATCTCGCGGTCGCACGCGGTCCCGAAGCCACCGCCGATCGCGGGGGCGAGCCCGAGCGACTTCACGAAGGTGTGCGCGCCGTCGGCGTTGAGCGCGAACAGCGAGGCCCCACCGTTGCCGCCGCCCCCGTCGTTGCCGCTGAAGACGAGCGCGAAATCGGCCTCGAACCCGGCAGGGAACGTGAGAGGCGCCTGGGAGTTGTCGGTCCCGCGGCCGGAGACCGCGGCGCGTCCTCGATCCCCGATGTCGGTGAAGTCGGCCGTGGACGTGAAGCCGCCTGGCTGCGAGTCCACGTAGATGACGACGGTGTCGGGGGACTGGAGGTTGCAGTTGTTGTCGTTCGGGGCCGCGCCGACACCGCCCGCCGGCTCGGTCAGCGCGAACGTCACGTCGCCGGCGGCGTTCGACTCGACGAAGAGGTTGATGCCGGCCCCGATCTTGCCGCCGAAGCCCGTCCCCTGGCCGGGGGCGACGCCGTAGTATTCACCGGCGCTCAGGACGCCATCCGAGGTAGGGCCCGCTGCGGTCCCGTCGACGATCGTCACCGGCTGCGCGGAGGCGGCGGCGCTCCAGGCGACGATGGCGGCGAAAGCCATGGTCCGGGCGGTGATTCCAGCGATGCGCATGCGCCTTGCCTCTCGCTCTCGGCCGAGGGCCGACCCGACCACGCGGGGCGCGGCCGAGTCGACCTGCTCCCCGCACGCGGCGTTCCCCGGCGCTTTGACCTCGCATGCCAAGCTAAAGGAAGCCCTCGGTCGACGCAAGCCGCCCCCGGGGCGCTCGGGAGGCCCCGGACGGGCTCCGCGGCGGGCTCCGTGGCCGATCCCGCGGCGGCGCCCGACCCCTCAGCGCAGGGGGTAGATGAGCGCCTTCTCCCGCTTCGCCGCGAAGTCGCGCAGGCCCTTCCGGAACGACGCCTCGAACGACGCCACCGACTCCCCCGCGCGCACCCGCTCCGGCACCCGCGGGATCCCCCAGACCCGCGCTACGGCACCGTCCGAGCGCCACTCCGTCTGGCCGGGGTAGAGCCGCTCCACCGTGGTCATCAGCGCGAGCGCCGTCCGCACCGGGCGGAACGCGCGCGGGTCCGTCACGAAGAGCTGGACGCCGCCGAGCGCCTCCTTACCCCGGTAATGCCAGCGCGGCTTGTACGTGATCGGCCGGAACCGCACCCCGGGGAGCCCCTCGTCGACCATCGCGCGCCAGAGCGTCATCGGATCGATCCACTCGGCCGCGATGGTCTCGAACGGCCAGGTCGTCCCGACCCCCTCGTTCACGTTGCGCGTCGCCCCCGCGAACATGCCGGTCGCCGGGTAGACGAGCGTCGTCTCGTCGTGCGGGATGGCCGGCGACGTCGGCACCCACGTGAGCCCCGTGTCGCGCCACAGCATCCACCGCTTCCAGCCCTCCATCTCGACGACCGTGAGGTCGCAGCCGAGGCCGAGCTCGCGGTCGTAGAAGCGCGCCACCTCGCCGACCGTCATCCCGTGCGTCACCGGGATGGGGCCCCAGCCGATGAAGCTCTTGTGCGCGGGGAGGCGCACCGGCCCCTCGAAGACGAGCCCGCCGAGCGGGTTCGGGCGGTCGAGCACGATGAACGGCACGCCCGCGGCGCAGGCGGCGGTCATCGCCTCGCCGAGCGTGGTGATGTAGGTGTACGGGCGGTTCCCGACGTCCTGGATGTCGAAGATCAGGGCGTCGACGCGCTTCAGCGCCTCCGGCGACGGTCGCCGGCGCTTCCCGAGGAGCCCCTCGACGCGGACGCGCGTCACCGGGTCGACGTGGTCGTCGTCGCTCTGCCCGTTCGCGCCGAGCCCGACGAGGCCGTGCTCGGGGGCGAAGAGCTGCACGAGCTTCACGCGCTTGTCCTCGTGGAGCCGGAGCGACGTCGGCACGAGGCGCCCGTCGACCCCCGAGGCGTTCGTCACGAGCCCCACGCGCTTTCCGGCGACGAGGTCGATGCGCGAGTCGAGGAGCACGTCCACGCCGAGCTTCACCGCCGGCTGCGGCGGCGGGTGGAGCACCGGCGGGAAGCCGAGGAGCGCCACGAAGGCGAGCGAGAGCTTCGCGTGAACGCCGTTCACGAGGACGCGCTGCGCGGGCGCGCGATGTTCGTCGCTGGCGGGGTAGGGCGGCATGGGTCATGCTCCGAACCATCATGAAGAAGAGACCCTTCCACATCCTGTCCGAAGAGACCGTCCGGCGCACCCCGGATCCGGGCGATCCGCCGATCGACGAGGCGGCCGAGAACCCGTACTGGACGGACTGGGAGGAGATCCCGCCGCACCCGGCGCCCGAGAAGGGCTGCATCCGGCGCGGGCTCTGCTGCAAGTCGAGCCCGGGGTGGTTCGCCCCCGGCGAGGTCGAGGGGGCCGCGGCGCTCAAGGGGATGACCCCCGACGACTTCGTGCGGCGCTACCTCGTCGTGGACTCGATCCTCGTCGACGACGAGCCGGTGCACGTCTTCGCGCCGGTGAAGCTCGGGCGGGACAAAAAGCCCGCGATCACGCCGGCGACGCGCGCCGACGCGCTCTACCGCGCGCTCCGCGGGGTGTGCGTCTTCTTCAAGAACGACGGCTGCAGCATCTACGAGGCGCGCCCGCTCGAGTGCCGCGAGTACATCTGCACGAACAAGCCCGCCGACAACCCGAGCCACGAGGACATCGCCCGGCTCTGGAAGGACGCGGCCGAGGCCGGCTGACGCCCGACCGGCGTGTGGGGCGTCGCGAGCGGGCGACGGAGACAGGGAGGAGCACGGAGGGTGCGGCCGCCGTCCGAAGCGTCGTTCGGCGCGACCAGACCTCACGAAGGGCAGGAGGCCCGCAGGGCCCCGTCCTCTCCGTGCCCCCTCCGTGTCTCCGTGTCTCCGTGGTTTCCCCCGTAGTCACCAGGAGCCGTCGGCGTCAGCAGCGCCCGATCAGAACGTGTTGCACTGGATCGGCGTGCCCGACTTCTGCGTCTTCGGGTACGCCGCCGCGAACGTGATGCACATCTCGTCGGTCGAGTTCTTGTTCGGGAGCACGAGGTGGTCGGTCGTGTTGTCCCACGTGCACGTCCACTGCAGCTTCTCGCCCGCGAGCAGCGTGAACGGCGGCGTGAACTCCTCGTACTTCGGGTGCTCCCAGTCGTCGTCCTGGTAGACCTCGGTCGTCCCGTCCGCCGTGACCTTCGCTATGGTGAAGTTCGTCCCGAGCGCGTGGAAGTGGCTCATGAGCCCGAAGACCTCGACGTCGTACGGCACCGCGCACGCCTTCGTGCTCGACACCTCCTGCCCCGGCGGGAGCAGGAAGCCCCAGTTCGCGAGCCACATGATGTCCGCGTAGTGCTCGATCACCGCGCCCTCGCCGGCCGGGTAGAGCTCCACCTCGAGCGACGCCTCGATCGGCGACTCCGTGAAGTTCAGCGCGTGGTGCTCGAGGATCACCCGCTGCCCCGGCTCGAGCAGGAACGCCACCCCCTCGGGCGTCTCGAACGTCCGCTCCGGCGTCGCCGAGCCGAAGATGTACGCCGCGTCCCCCGAGAGCTGCTCGTCCGCCGGCTGGCAGTCGTGCACCTTCCCCTCCGCCGCCGACACCGGCTCGAGCTTCCGCGCGTCGATGACCTTGTAGAGGTTGAAGTGGTGCGAGAGCCCCTTCATGTTGGAGTGGATGCGGACGAGCTCCATCGGCTGGTCGACCGGCAGGTTCACGACCTTGCACACCTGGCGCTCCTTGCCGGGCTGGATCGTGAACGGCTCGATCGACAACGTCAGCGGCGCCCCCACCGGGTTCGCCGGCGGCGCCACCGTGTCCGCCCCGGGCTCCGTCGTCGCGTCCTCCCCCGGCACCACGTCGGCCGTCGCCGTCGTCGTGTCCGGGTCCGCCGTCGTCGTGCCCGCGGTGTCCGCGCCCGCGTCGGCCGTCCCGCCGCCGTCCCCGCAGGCCCAGACCCCCGCGAGCGCCACCACCCCGAGCGCCACCAGCGCGTGCTTCCTCATCGCTTCCCCCTCGCGCCGGGACCATGACCGGCGCGCCACGATACCGGACGTCCCGCCCTCGCGGGAAGCCCCGCGTGACGCGGCCTCCGCCGCGGAGCCCGCGTGAGCCTCGGGAACCTCAGCGACGTCGAGGCCCGCGCCGTCATCGCCTACGCGACCGCCGCGCTCGCCTTCGCCGCCTACCACTTCGGCTCCCGTCCCGCCTTCGTCGAGCGCCTCTTCGGACCGCGCGACGACCCCGAGCGCGCCCGCACCACCGTCTCCTGGTGGCGACGCCTCTGGGGCGCCGCCTGGTACGGCCTCCCCGCGCTCGCCCTCGGCGACGCCGCCTTCCCCGGAGGCGCCGCCGACCTCTACCTCACGGCCCCCCACGGCGGCCTCGCCTGGGCCGCCACGGGCGCCGCCCTCGTCGTCCTCGCCGCCGTCATGGCCCTCGGCGCTCGCCGCCCCTTCTACCCGGACAACTACCCCGAGGTCCGCGAGCGCGCCTGGACCGCCGGCCTCACGGCCCGCAACGCCCTCGTCTGGGCCGGCTACCTCATCGCCTACGAGGCCTTCTACCGCGGCCTCCTCCTCGCCCCCCTCGTGCCGCTCGTGGGGCCCGTCGCCGCCGTCGCCATCATGACCGTCCTCTACGCCCTCGCGCACCTCTCGAAGAACCTCGTCGAGACCGTCGGCGCCCTCCCGATGGGCGTCTTCTACGGTTGGGTCACCCTCGAGTCGGGCTCCATCCTCCCGGCCTTCACCCTCCACGTCGTCACCGCCGTCTTCGCCGACTTCCTCGGCGTCCGCGCCCACCCCGCGATGCGCTTCGGGCCGCGCCACCCGGCGGACGACCCCGCGGAGACGCCGTGAGGGTCGCGCTCTTCGTGCCGTGCCTCGTCTCGGAGATGGCCCCGCGCGTCGCCGAGGCGACCGCCCGCGTCCTCGCGCGCGTCGGCCTCGAGGTCGTCGCGCCGCGCCGCCAGACCTGCTGCGGGCAGCCCCTCTTCAACACCGGCGACCGGCGCGGCGCCGCCTCGCTCGCCCGCCGCATGGACCGCGTCTTCCCGCGCGACCTGCCCGTCGTGACACCCTCCGGCTCCTGCGCCCACATGGTGCGCCATCACCACCCGGAGCTCGCCCCGAAGAGCACGCTCCCGGCCCGCACCCACGAGCTCGGCGCCTTCCTGACCGACGTCCTCGGCCTCGACCTCGCGCGCCTCGGCGCCCGCGGCGCGGGCCGCGCGCTCACCTGGGCCTCCTGCCACGGCCGCCGCGCCGGCGCGCCGCGCCCACGACCTCACCGCCGCCGTCGCCGGCGTCGACGCCGCGCCCCTCGCCCCCGGCGCGCCCTGCTGCGGCTTCGGCGGCGCCTTCTCCCTCCGCGAGCCCGAGATCGCCGCGGCCGTCGCCGCCCCCCTCGTCGACGCCGTCCGCGCCGCGCGCCCCGACCGCCTCCTGTGCGACGACGTCGGCTGCGCCTTGCACCTCGAGGGGGCGTGCCGCCGCGCGGGCGTCCCCGTCGACGTGCGCCACCCGGTCGAGGTCCTCGCCGAGGGCCTCGGGCTCATGCCCCGCGAGCCGCGGATCACCGCCGCGGCGCGAGGCGGCGAGCCCTCATGACCGCGCCCCTGCCGCCGCCGAGCCCGCGTCGCGCGCGCGAGATCCTCTTCCCCATCGTGCCGTACCAGGCCGCCCCGCGGATCGCCGCCGCCCTCGCCGACGAGCGCCTGCGCGCCGCCGTCGCCAGCGCCACCACGCTCAAGGACCGGACGCGCGTCGAGACCCTCGCCCGCACCTTCGGCCCCGAGGTCGACGCCCGCCGCGAGGCCGCGGGGCGCCTCCGCCGCCACGTCCTCGACCACCTCGACCACTACCTCGCGCGCTTCGCCGCCGCCGCCACCGCGAACGGCACCACCGTCCACGTCGCGAGGGACGCCGCCGAGGCCCGGGAGATCGTCGTGCGGATCGCGCGCGAGGCGGGTGTCACGCGCTGCGTGAAGGCCAAGAGCATGGTCACCGAGGAGATAGCGCTCCTCGACGCCCTCGTCGCGGCCGGCGTCGACACCGTCGAGACCGACCTCGGCGAGTACGTGCTCCAGCTCGCCGACGACGCCCCGAGCCACATCGTGACGCCCATGATCCACAAGTCGCGCCACGACGCGGCGGCGGCCTTCTCGGCCGCGCTCGGCGTGGAGGCGCCGCCCGAGCCGGAGGCGCTCACGCGCGTGGCGCGCGCGAGCCTCCGCGAGGCGTTCCGGCGCGCCGACCTCGGCGTCACCGGCGCGAACTTCCTCGTCGCCGACACGGGGACGGTCGTCCTCTGCACGAACGAGGGGAACGGGCGCCTCACGACGACCACCCCGCGCGTGCACGTCGCCGTCGCCGGGATCGAGAAGGTCGTGCCCGATCTGCCCGCGCTCGCCTCGCTCCTCGAGCTCCTCGCGCGCAGCTCCACCGGCCAGCCGCTGACCGTCTACACCTCGCTCCTGACGGGGCCCCGGCGCGCGGGCGAGCTCGACGGCCCGGCCGAGTCCCACGTGGTCCTCCTCGACAACGGCCGCACGCGGATCCTCGCCGATCCGCGCTTCCGCGAGGCCCTCGCCTGCATCCGCTGCGGCGCGTGCCTGAACGCCTGCCCCGTCTACCGCGCGGTCGGCGGGCACGCGTACGGCTCGGTCTACCCGGGCCCCATCGGCGCCGTCGTGACCCCGCTCCTCCGCGGCCTCGACGCCTACCCGGACCTCCCGCACCTGACGACGCTCTGCGGCGCGTGCCAGGCCGCCTGCCCCGTGGACATCGACCTCCCGCGGATGCTCGTCGCGTTGAAGGAGGAGCAGCGCGCCCGCGGCGTCGTCCCCTGGCGCGAGCGCCTCGCGCAGCGCGTCGCGCGCTTCGTCCTCGGCGGGCGCCTCCGCTTCCGCCTCGCGCGCTTCGTGCTCCGGAAGGTGCTCCGGCGCCGCGCCGACGCCGACGGCTTCGTCGACCGGGCGCCCTCGGCGCTCGGCCGCTGGACCCGCACACGGAGCCTGCGCGCGCCCGCGGCGAAGCCGTTCTCCCCGCCGCGCCCGCCGAAGGGAGGCGCCGATGGAGCTCGCTGACCTCCTCGCCAGCGTCCGCGCGGCCCTCGGGCGCGACCTGGGCGCGTCGACCCCGGCGCCGCCTGCGTCCCCGGCCTTCGCCGTGCCCGCGCCGGTCACCGACCGCGCCGCCCTGGTCGACCGCTTCTGTGAGCGCGCCGCCGCCGTCGGCGTGGAGATCCGCCGCGTCGCCGAGGCCGAGCTCGACGCCACCCTCGCCGCGCTCGGCGCCTCGCGCGCGCCGCTCGTCGACGGCGCCGCTGCCTATGACCGCGAGGTCGGCCTCACCGACGCCGCCTGGGCCATCGCCGAGACCGGCTCCGTCGTCGTCGCCGCCGCGCCGGACGCGCCGCGCGGGCTCTCCGCGGCGACCCTCGTCCACGTCGCGGTCGTGCGCGAGGCGGACGTCGTCCAGACGCTCGCCGAGGCCCTCGCGCGCGGCGCCGAGGGCGGCCTCCCGAGCGCGCTCACCGTCGTGACCGGCCCGTCGAAGACCGCCGACATCGAGGGCATCATCGTGACCGGCGTCCACGGCCCCGGGCGCGTCGTCGCGGTCGTCG
Organism: Deltaproteobacteria bacterium; assembly: GCA_020632715.1. Taxonomy (GTDB): domain Bacteria; phylum Myxococcota_A; class UBA9042; order PHBI01; family PHBI01; genus JACKFA01. Next base: position 1,181,445 of record JACKFA010000003.1, on the reverse strand, counting down.
TGAGCCCGGGCGCGGGCGCTACTCGCGCGGGGTGATGACGCGCGGCTCGCCCGCGTTCTCGAACCACTCGCTCCGGAGGTAGCGCTTGAGGCCCGAGGCGTAGAGGCAGTCCCGGAGGGCGTTGTTGCGGTAGGTCACGCCCTGGTGCGACACGTCGGTCTTGATGAAGATGGCGCGCGACTGCGAGAGCGTCCGGCGCGAGATCGTGCCCTCGTGCTGCTCGTGGGCGTACTCGATGCCGAGCTTGTCGAACATGCGCATGAGGCGCTTGCTCTCGGCGACCGTGGGGGCGTCGGAGTAGTAGCTCACGATCTTGCGCTTCTCGAGCGCCGAGCCCTTCTGGAAGTAGGTCGCGGCGACCCAGTCGGCGAAGACCTCGGCGCGCCCGTAGAGCGCGTCGAAGAGGTAGACCTCGTTCACGTCGTAGCCGCCGTGCTCGACGCAGTTCGCGACGGCGAGGAAGCCGCCGGAGTGCGCGGAGAGCACGGTCTTGCCGATGCGCGCGCGCCCGGGGATCCCGGAGGCGCCGAGCTTCGCCTGGATGGTCGGGGTCTGGAGGGTCTTCCGGAGCTCCGTCAGGAACGCGAGGTAGCCGCCGGGCTTGTCGAGCTTGCCGAAGTCCGGGTCGCGGGCGTTCACGGCGCCCTGCGGGAACACGATGATCGCGTTCTGCTTCGAGTCGTAGAGCTGCTCGCGGAGCTGGTGGCGCTTCATCGCGGCGTCCGCCGTGTCGCGGTAGCCGTGGAAGTGGACGATGGTGTCGACGCGCATGTCGTCGTGCACGCGGAAGTAGTCCGGCACGAAGACGATGACGGTCGGGTCCTTGTAGCGGGACTTGCCGTCGGGGAAGGGGGCGCTGTCGAGGTCGAGGTAGAGGGTCTTCCCGCGGCGGCCGTCGTAGCAGTCGCGGAGCTTCGGCTTGTCCTTGTCCGCGGCCCGCGCGCGCCGGGGCAGCGCGAGAGCGGTCGTGGCGGCGGCGCCGAGAGCGAGGCCGGCGCCGAGGAAGGCGCGCCGGCTGAGCGCGCGCTCGCTGGGCTTCCGATCGGTCAACCTGTGACGTTCCAGTGCGAGAGTCCGTGGAGGAGGAGGCCGGCCGCGAGGAACACGACGGCGACCCCGGCGGCCCGCTTGAGGCGCCCGGTCGCGCCGAGGTGCACGACCATCGCGACGCAGAGCACGCCGACGCCGATGAGCGGGAAGAAGGGGTGGTCGGAGGTGGAGGTCATCGCCTCCCAGAGCTTGGCGCCGATGGCGAAGACGGCGAGCAGCACGTAGAGCGCGGGGAGCACGGGGTAGCCGGTCGCGCGATAGGGGCGCGGGAGGTCGGGGCGCGTCCGCCGGAGGACGAAGAGGGAGAGGACCGTGAGGCTCCCGGTCACGAACATGGCGATGCTCGTCATCTCGACGATGGCGTCGAAGGTGCCCGAGAGGACGATGACCGAGGAGAGGCCGGCCTGCACCCAGAGCGCCCGGCGCGGGGTCCTGTTGGGGCCGGAGAGCACGCCCGCGCCCTTCCAGAAGGCGCCCCGCTTCGCCATCGCGTAGGCGACGCGCGCCGACGAGAGCACGGTCGCGTTGACCGAGGTCACGATGGCGACGGCGATGACGACGAGGACGAGCGTGCCGAGGAGCGGGCTCCCGAGGGCCTGCGCGACGCCCGTGCCGGCGTCGGTCCAGCCGAGGGCCGAGAGGCCGGCGAAGCCGAGGACGGCGATGAAGGCGACGCAGAGGAAGAGGTAGAGGCCGGTCACGCCGAGGGTCGCGGAGATCATCGAGCGCGGGACGTTCTTGCCGGGGTCCTTCACCTCGCTCGCGACGTAGATGATGTTGATCCAGCCGGAGTACGCGAAGTTGACCGCGAGGAAGCCCGCGGCGAGGCCGCCGAGGGTGAGCGCGGTCGCGCCCTCCTTGACGGTGGTCGGGGCGGCGACGACGGGGGGCGCGGCGATGAGCACCCAGGCCGCGAGGGCGGCGAGGGCGGCGATCGGGGCGAGCGTGAGGAGGATCTGGGCGCCGGCGGAGATGCGGGTCCCGAGGTCGTTCAGGAAGGTGAGGGCGAGGATGAGGCCCATCGCGAGGAGCTGCGCGCCGCTGATGGTGACGGCGGTGCCGGCGATCTCGAGGTCGTGGCCGAGGGCGGCCGCCGTCGGGAGGGTCACGGGGTCGAAGCCGAGCACCGCGCCGTTCAGGTTCACGCCGACGAGCGGGCCGATCTCGTACTGGAACACGGCGACCGACATGCTCGCGATGGAGCCGGCGAAGATGGCCGCGAAGAGGACCCAGCCGCTCGCGAAGGCGACGGAGGGGCCGAAGGCCTCGCGCTGGAAGACGTAGTCGCCGCCGGCCTTCGGCATCATCGCGCCGAGCTCGCCGCAGGCGACGGAGCCGGCGAGCGCGAAGAAGCCGCCGAGGGCCCAGAGCGCGAAGAAGGCGACCTCACCGTCGACGGCCGCGGCGACCTTCCCCGGGAAGAGGAAGATGCCGACGCCGAGCATCGAGCCCGCGACGACCGCGAAGGCGGCGAGGCCGCCGATGACGCGCGGGGTCTCGGCGTCGGTGGCGTCGAGCGGCGCCGCGTCGGCGCGGTCTCTGGGCGGGTTCGTGTTGGCCTGGGTCATGGTGCACCGGTCAACGGCGAGGGAGCGGGCGCGATTCCGTGCGTCCGGTCGGTCGCGCGGCGACCGCGTTTAGCACAGACACGGGCCTCGCAGTACCACGGGATCGCGGCGTCGTCAGGGATGTCGATCGGTGCCGGCGGGCGTCGCGGCGTCGAGCACGAAGGCCGCGAAGGCGTCCGCGTCGCCGAGGGCGCGGCCGGCGCGGGCGCGGAAGGCGAGCGCCCGGGCGACGGGGTCGGCGTCGCCGGCGACGCGCGCCGCGGCGAGGGGGACGATGGCCCAGTCCTGCCGGTGGACGTGGAGGAGCGGCTCGCCGCTCGGGGTGGTGCCCGTGGCCGCCCAGATGGCGAGCCAGGTGGCGAGGGCGAGGACGCGGTGGGCGTCGGCGCGGGAGACGTCCATCGCGATCTCGACGAGATCGGCGTGGAGCGGGTAGGCCGCGCGCGGATCGCCGGCGAGGGCCGCGAGGAGGGCCTCGCCGGCCGCGTCCCAGGTGCGGACGTGGCGCGTCGCGGCGTCGAGGATCTCCTGCGGCGGCTCGTCGAGCGCGAGGAGGCGCGCGGCGAAGGCGTCGACGCGGGCGCGGAGCGAGGGCTCGCCGACGCGCCGGAGGAGGGAGGCGACGACCGTGGCGGCGGCGTCGAGGCGGTCGGCGTCGAGGAGGTCGCTCGCGGCGGCGAGGCGGGTCTCGGGGTCGTGGGGATCGGGCGCGGAGGCAGGCGCCGCCGGGGCCGCCGAGGCGGGGAGCGTCGCGGCCAGGCGCGCCCGGAGGAGCGCGCGCTCGGCGCCGTCGGGGAGGAGCAGCCAGAGGCCGCGGGCGGCGTCGCGGGCGTCGGCGTCGCCCTCGTAGCGCGCCTCGTCGGCGCCGGCGAGGGCGCGCAGGCGGGCCTCGAGGCTCGCGCGGGCGGCGGGCTCGAGGTCGTCGCGCAGGCGGAGCGCGTGGCGGAGGCTCGCGAGGTCGCCGCGCGCGACCCAGGCGGCGCCGGCGCGGGCGCGGGCGCCGGCCGCCTCGAGGAGCGCGAGGGTGGCCGGGTCGAGCTCGGCGCCGGCGGCGAGGGCGTCGAGGCGCCCGCTCCAGTCGCGGTGGGGCGGCGGCGGCGCGGGGCGGCCGGGGACGGAGCTCGCGGCGGGCGAGCTCGGCGACGTGGGCCGGGCCGCCGAGACCCGGGTCGACGAGGAGCTCGGCGCGGGCGGCGAGAGCGGCCGCGAGCGCGCCGTCGTCGCCGGCGGCGTCCGCGGCGCGCTGGAGGAGCGTGTTCGCACCTGCGAGATCGCCGCGCCGATCGGCGGCGGCGGACTCGTCGATGAGGCGCTCTGTATCGTCATCGGGAGGGTCTGCGCTCGCATGTTGCAGTGCGAGAGAGAGCCAGCGGAAGAGGGGGGCCAGGAGCTCGCCGAGCGCCGGCCGTCGCGCGCGGGCGAGGTCGGCGTTCACGACGGCGCGGCCGTCGAGGACGGGGACGATCCAGGCGGCGCCGAGCGGGAGCGCCTCCGGCGGCTGGGCCGCGAGCCAGCCGCTCGCCGCGAGCCGGAGCGCGGTGGCGAGGGCGCGGCGGCTCCCGGCCTCGTCGCGCTCGGCGAGGTCCTTCAGCGGGTCGAGGAGGGCGCTCCACGCGGCGGCGTCGGCCGGGTTGGCGAGGGCCCGGGCGGCGTGGCGGAAGCGGAGGAGGGCCGCGTCCGCGGGCGGGAGCGTCGGCGCGACGCGGTCGAGGTAGCGCGCGGCGCGCGCGCTCGCGCTCGGCCGGGAGCGCGAGGAGGAGCTCGAGGGCGGCGCGGGCCTCGCCGGGCGCGGCGGCCGGGTCGGGGAGGGCGACGAGGGTCGCGGCGATGGCGGAGCGCTCGCCGTCGTCGAGTCGCGCGAGGGCGCGGCGGACCTGCTCGGGCGCGCCGACCGGGAGGCGCGCCGGGGCCGCCGGGAGGAAGCCGCGGCCGCGGAGGGTCGCGAAGCCGGCGATGAGCTCGGCGTCGTCGGCGTGCTTCCGGAGGAGGGCGAGGGCGTGCCCGAGGACGACGGCGGCGGCGCGGTGACGGCCCATCTCGCCCGCGTCGAGCGCGGCGCGGACAGCGTCGGCGCGCTCAGCGAGGCGCGCTGCCGGCGATCTCAGGGCTTTTTTTTTCCGGCGGGCTCGAGGGCGAAGGGGCGACCGGCGACCTCGAGGGCGTCCGGGAGGCGGTCCGAGGTGGCCCAGGCGAGGGGGAGCGTGACGCGGAGGGCGTCGCGCGCGGCGAAGACGGCGCCCACGGCCTCGGCGCCGTACGCGCCGCCGCTCGCGGCGGACAAGGCCACGGCGAGGGCGCCCGGAGCGGGCAGGGCGCCGCCGTCGAGCGCGCGGACGTGGATGATGGCGTCCTCGTCGGTCTCCGCGTCGTCGGCGCGGCGGAGGACGAGGAGGGCGTCCCTGTGGGTCGCGTCGTCGCGGACGGGCAGGGGGGACGGCGTGGCGACGCGGCGCGCGCGCTCGACGAGGACGTCGATGGCGACGATCCCGCGGGCCTCGGGGCGCATCGCGCCGACCTCCTCCGCGCTGATCCCGGCGCCCTGGTGGAGCGCCCGGAGCACGCGCCCCGGGGAGAGCAGCCCCTCGGAGGGGCCGCCCGCGTCGACCAGCAGCGTCTCGTAGTGGGCGGTCATGCGTCGCCTCCGGCGGGGGGCTCGGGCTCGGGCTTCGGCGCGGGCTCGGGCTTCGGCTCCGGCGCGGTTTGGGGCTTCGGCTCCGGCGCGGTTTCGGCCTTCGGCTCTGGCGCGGGCTCGGCCATCGCCTCGGCCGCGGGCTGCGGCTCGGACGCCGGCGCGGCCTTCGCCTCGGCCGCGGGCTGCGGCTCGGACGCCGGCGCGGCCTTCGCCTCCGCGGCGCTCGCCTCGCCGGCCTCCCCGGCCTCCTGCGTCTCCGCCTGGGCGCCGGCCTCGCCGCCGCCTCGACCACCGCGCCGCCGCCGGCGCTTGCCCGTCTTCTCGCCGCCCTCGGGGGGCTGCGTCGCCGTGTCCTTCGGCTGCGCTTCCCTCGGGTTCGGGTCGTCCGCCGTGAGGTCGCTCACGACCGCGTACTGCCTGCGCCCGCCCGAGCCGTCGTCGACCCGCGCGACCTGCCCCCACACGCGCCGCCCCTTGCCGCCGAGCTTCTCGGCCTCCATCCCCGCCGGCAGGCGGTCCACCGGCACCGACGGCCGCGTGCGGAACTCGCCGCCGCCGCCCTTCGGGTGGAGGAGGCGCGCCATGACGCGCCCGCGCTTGCCGTCCCAGGCGATCTTCAGCGGCACGAGCGCCTCGGTGCCGATCCCGAACGCCCGCTCCTCGGCGTCCCAGCGCGCCGCGACCGCGGCCGCGTCGACGTCGAGCCGCACCCGCTTCGGGTCGGCCACCCAGTAGATGCGCAGCGTGTCGCGGTCGCGCGCCGGGTCGCCGTCCTGCCCGCGCACCGGCGCGTGGACCACGTCCCCCTTGTGGAGATCGCCGACCGACACCCCCTCGGGCAGATCCTCCGGGCGGAGCATCACGCGCAGGTGGTTGTGGTCGTAGAAGGCCGGCGCCGGCTTGTCGACGATCTCGGCGAGCGCGTAGGAGCTCGCCGTGTACACGATCCGCAGCGGGAAGAGGTGCTGCGAGCCCACGCCGAGCTGGCTCTCGTAGGCGAGGAGCGTGTCGTAGCGCGCGCGCCGGAGCGCCGGATCGTCGCGCAGCTTCGCCTTCAGCGCCTGCGCCTCGGCCGCGAGCGGCCCCTTCTTGTCCATGAGCGGGCGGAGCGCGTCGTCCGCCTCGTCGAGCTGGTCGCGCCGGTCGACGAGCACCCGCGCGAGCGCGAGGTTCGCCTCCGGCAGCCGCACATGTTGCATTGCAGCACGCGCGAGCCCCAGGAGCTCGTCGCTGGCCGGCACGAGCTCTTGTGCGAGCGCGAGAGCGCGGCGCCAGAGCCCCTCCTTCCCGCGCAGCTCGCGCACGGAGAGCAGCGTGTCGCGCAGGAACGCGAGCGCCCGCGCGCTCCCGAAGCGCTCCGAGATGAGCCCGAGGAGGCGGTCGACGTCGTCGCCGCCGAGCTTCGCCGCCGCGTCCGCCGGCATCCCCGCGAGCACGAGGTCGAGGATCGCGTTCTCGAAGGGCGAGGCGAGCCCGCGCCGCAGGTTCGCGACGAGCCGCTCGGCGAGGCCGCGCGCGGCCGCCTTGTCGCCGGGGTTCGCCTCGAGCGCGCGCTGCCAGAGCGTCAAGAGCGCGCCCTCGTCGCCGCTCGCGGCCGAGAGCGACGCCCGGACCTCGAACCAGCGCGGGTCGTCCTTGTCGATGTTCGGGAGCAGGCGCCCGGCGAACGTCGCGGCGGTCGCCTTGTCGAGCGCGCCCCCGCGCTCGAGCGTGCGCACGAGCCGCAGCACGCGCTTCGCGTCGAGGGAGGCGGCCTTCACGTCCGCGTCGAGGAGCTCGAGCGTGTCGCGCCGCAGATCCGCAGCCGCGGCCGCCCCGCGCGCCTCCAGCGCGAGCACCCCGGCGAGCAGCTCGCGCCCGCCCTCGGTCTGCCCGAAGCGCCCCTCGAGGTCGTGCAGCATGCCGCGCACGCGGGCGAGCGCCTGCGCTCGGGCCTCGCCCTCGGCCTCGCGGGCCTCGAGGAAGGCGACCCGCACGCGCGCGAGCGCCGCGTCGGGGTGGTACGGGAGCCGCGCCGAGACGCGCTCGGCCGCCTCGCGCACGGGAGCCGCCGCCGCCCGCGCCGCCGCGGCGAGCTCCTCGTCCTTCAGGCCCGAGAGCCCGGCGACGAGCTCCACCGCGGCGTCGAGGAGGCGCGGCCCGGCCTGGGGGCGCGCGACGGCGGTCGCCACGAGGGCGACGTCGTCCGGGGCGCGCGGGCCGTCGTGCTGATCGCGGAGCCCGAGCGCGAGGGCGAGCGCCGGCGCGAGGTCGTCCGGGTCGGCCGCGAGCGCGTCGGCGAGGCGACGCCGCACGCCGAGGAAGAGCGTCTGCGCCATCGGGCGCGTGGTGGCCTCGCTCAGCCCCTCGGCGACGACGACGGCGAGGTTGTGGTCGACCCACGGGCTCGCGCCGTCACGCTGGGCGAGGGCCTGCTCGACGAGGGCGCGGGTCGCGTCGGCGCTACGGCGGAGGCGGTCGGCGGAGAGCCCGCTCGGGAGCTCGGCGGCGAAGCGCTCGAGGGCGTCGCGGGTGGCTGCGAGGTGCATGGCGTGTCGGCTCTCTGGGCCCGTCGCGGGGCCCCGTGGACGCGGCGCTCCGCGGGCTCAGGCCCCGAGCTGCGCGTGGAGGAAGCGGGTCGTGATGTCCCAGGCCTCGCGCGCGTGCTCCGCGTGGAAGACCTCGGGTCGGGTGTCGTTCATGAAGGCGTGATCGGTGTCGAGGTAGCGGTGCACCTCGAAGCGCGCGCCGGCCTCGCCCATCGCCTGCATGAGCTTCGTGACGGCGGCGAGGTCGACGAAGCCGTCCTTCTCCGCGAAGAAGCCGACGACGGGGCCGGCGAGCTTCGAGAGGTCCGGCTCGACGTTCGGGTGGATCCCGTAGAAGTCGACGCAGGCGCCGATGCGCTCGTCGGTCGTGGCCGCGAAGAGCGCGAGCTGCCCGCCCATGCAGAAGCCGACCGCGCCGACCTTGTCGCCCTTCGTGGCGCCGTGCGCGACGAGCGCGTCGACCGCGCTCCCGAGCTTCTCGGCGGTCTTCCCGATGTTGAGCGCCATCATGAGCTTGCCGGCCTGGTCGGGGGCCTTCGTGGTCTCCCCCTCGTAGAGGTCCGGCGCGAGCGCCACGAACCCGGCCTCCGCGAAGCGGTCGGCGAGGTCCTTCACGTGGTCGACGAGGCCCCACCACTCCTGGATGACGAGGACCCCGGGGCCGCCGCCGCTCTCGGGCACGGCGAGGTAGGCGTCGTGGGCGCCGTCGGCGAACTCGATCATCTGTCCCATGGGGCTCTCCTGGTCTCGGTCGGCGCCCGACGGGGCGGCGAGCGCTCGGGGGCGAGCCGGGCGACGGGCGCTCGTCGTCCGCGAGCGGTGGACTTCATAGCGAGCGGCCGGGTCGGCGTCAACGCGAGGGACCGGCCCGGGGGGCCGCGCGTAGGCGGTCGAGCGCGGCCCCGGCGGCCGCCGGGGTCGCCGGGGGTGGCCTTGCGGCGCGGCGGCGGCTTTGGCTAAGGTAGAGCACGTCGGCCCGACACGATGTTCATCTATCAGCGGCGTATCCAAGGCGCGCGGTGTCACACGGGGTGTGGAGCATGGGGAATCGAGCGCTTCGCTGGTTGGCGGTCGCCTGCGCCTCGATGGCGTGGGTCGGCACCGCCGACGCGGCGACCATCACCGTGAACACGACGAGCGACACCGTCGCCGCGGCCGACGGCGCCTGCTCGCTCCGCGAGGCCATCGGTGCGGCCAACAACGACGCCGTGTCGGGCGCCTTGGCCGGCGAGTGCGCCGCCGGGAGCGGCGCCGACGTCATCGAGATCGCGCCGAGCGTCCTGACGGGCGGCGTCGCCACCATCACCCTCGGCTCATCGCTCCCGGACGTCGAGAGCGCCATCGAGATCCTCGTCACCGACGGCACCCTCACGATCGACGCCGGCAACAGCTTCCGGATCCTCCACGTGCTCCCGGACGGGGCACTCACCACCGCGGGCGTCACCTTCCACCGCGGCAACGCCGCCACCGCCGGCGCCATCTGGAACGAGGGCCTTCTCGACGTCTCCGACGGGGCGTTCACGTCCAACACCGCCATCGGCGCGGTCAACGTGACGAGCGCGCTCGGCGGCGCGGTCGTCAGCGACGGCACGTTCCGGGCGACGCGCGTGCGCTTCGTCTCGAACGGCGCGCTCGGGATCCCGGACAGCCACGAGGAGAACGGGAGCGGCGGCGCGGTCTATTGCGGCCCGGCGAGCACCTGCGACTTCGACGCCTGCGCGTTCGACGACAACCAGGCCCACGGGACGTCCCGTGCCCCCGTGTCGCCAGGCGGCGGAGACGGGCAGGGCGGCGCCCTCTGGCTCGGCGGCGGCGGCGTCGCGCGCAACTGCGCGTTCTCGAACAACACGGCCCACGGCCAGACGAGCACCGGCGGTGTCGCGCGCGGCGGCGCCGTCTTCCAGGCGGGGACGACCGACTACACGCTCGTCAACTGCACGATCGTCGGCAACCTCGCCGATGGCGACGGCGTCGGCGGCGGCGTCTACGGCGACGGGCACCTCGTCCTCGTCAACACCGCCATCGGCGACAACCTCGGCGACCTGTCGGACGACTGCGGCGGGACCGTCGTGGCGGGCGCCAACAACTTCATCGCGGCGACATCGTTCCCCTTCTGCGCGGGCGACGCCGGCGCGGGCGACGTCGCGGGAGACTTCGCCCCGTGGGCCTACGACGCCGACGCGCTCGCGTACTACCCGCCGGTCGACTCGCCCGCCGCGGACGGCGCCCCCTGCGACGACGGCATGATGCCGGTCGCGGAGGACCTCCGCGGCAGCGCCCGCCCGAACGGCAACGGCTGCGACATCGGCGCCATCGAGGTGCAGCAGACGACCGACCTCGCGACGAACCTGACGAGCGGCAACGTGTACGTCCCTGCGGACGCGCCCGGGACCGCGGTCGTGGGCATCGAGGTCGCGAACGAGAGCAGCGTGGACGCGCACGGCGTCGTCGCGCTCCTCGAGCTGCCCGACGACGCGACCTTCGTGACGAGCGATCTCGGCGGCTCGATGGTGTGCTCCGACCCCGATCCGGGCGGCGTCATCGCGTGTCAGCTCGACGCGATCCCCGGGATGGGGCTCGTCTCGTTCACCGTCACCTACGAGATCGCGGCCGGGCGGCGCTCGAACCTCGCGCAGGTCGGCTTCGCCTACGCCTTCGAGGCCGACGGCGACGCCACCAACGACGCCATCACGCAGCCCATCGTCGTCCGCTACTGCGGCGACAGCACCCCCGACACGGGCGACGGCGAGGCCTGCGACGACGGCGGCGGCGGGAACGACGACTGCCTCGCGACCTGCGAGCTCAACACCTGCGGTGACGGCGTCACGGACCAGCAGGGCCCGGTCACCGAGGCCTGCGACGACGGCAACGGCGCGCCCGGCGACGGGTGCACCGCCTGCGTCGTCGACGCGGGCTACCTCTGCCCGCCGCTCGGCGGCGCCTGCGGCGACGCGGACGAGTGCAGCGGCGAGGGCGGCGGCGACGACTGCGATCCGAACGCGACGTGCCAGAACACGACCGGCGGCTTCAACTGCAACTGCAACGCGAACTTCACGGGCTCGGGGCACGGCGCCGGCAGCTGCGACTGCGTCGCCGGCCGCTACGGCGCAGGCTGCGCCTCGCTCTGCCCGGGGTTCGACGGCGCGAGCGCCGCCACGATCTGCGGCGGCCACGGCACCTGCGACGACGGGCTCGCCGGGGGCGGCGCGTGCACCTGCGCCGCGGGCTACTACGTCGACGCGGCCGGTACGCAGTCGAGCGGCGCGAGCCCCTGCACCTTCACGCGCTGCGGCGACGGTCAGCAGGTCGGGAGCGAGGGCTGCGACGACGGCAACAGCGACCTCCACGACCGCTGCCCGAGCGGCCCCGGCGGGAGCTGCCAGGAGGCCTCCTGCGGCGACGGCTTCATCCGGACGGACCTCGCGCCCGGCGCCCTCGGCTACGAGGAGTGCGACGACGGCGACGCGGGCGGCGACGGCTGCAACGCCTGCCTCCTCGAGCCCGGCTACACCTGTGCGTCGGGCGGCGACTGCGCGGCCACCTGCGGGGTCACCTACGACTTCGCCGTGAACGACGGCGCGTGGCGGTCGACCGCGACCCACCCGGGCGCCGCCTTCAGCTACGGCCCACCCAGCCCCGGCATCTTCGGCACGACGCCCGGCTGGGAGACGGCGCGCGGCGGCACCGTGCCCATCATGGGCGCGTTCACGGCGACCCTCTGGCGTCGGGTCGCGCTCCCGTCACTCGCGAACGCGAAGGAGACGAAGGTCCACCTGACCTACCAGCTCCAGACCTTCGGCGACTGCGTCCGCCTCTACGTCGCCGACACCCTCGCGCACGCGGGCGGCGACGACCTCCTCTACGAGGACTGCGTCGCGACCACCGGCGACACCGAGATCGCCGCGACCGTGCCGACCGCGGACCTCGGGGCGACGAAGTACGTGATCGTCGAGCTCGCCGGCTCCGCGAACATCATGACGCGCGCGGGGCTCTACGTCCGCCGCGTGGACGTCTTCAGCGACGCCGACGACGACGCGGACGCGCCGCCGAGCGCCACGACGGGGCGCGACCTCGCCACGATGGGGACCTGCGACCGCTGCGTCGACGCCGATGAGGACGGCTGGGGCGACAGCACCTCGGCCTCGCCCAACGCCTGCGCGAACACCGCGCAGTTCGACTGCCTCGACACCATCGGGGAGGCCTACCCGGGGCGCCCCGAGGACTGCTTCTCCATCATCGACAACGACTGCGACGGGAAGGTCGGCGGCGCCGACGCGGAGTGCACCGAGGACTGCGGGAACTTCGTCGACGACAGCGCGGGCGCCGACCACCTCATCGACTGCAAGGACCCGGCGTGCGACCTCACGCTGCGCTCGCCCGCGCAGAACGACAAGGCGCCGATGTGCTCGACGCCGTGCCTCTACACGTGGGACTTCGCGTGGGGCAAGGCGTGGGGCGTCGACCCGAGCGCGCCGACGCCGGGGCTCTGGCAGTTCCAGGCCGCGCAGGGGGTGTGGAAGGCGTCGCCCACGGCGGGGCTCACGACGCGGCAGATCGGCCGCATGACGCTCGAGGTGCCGTTCGGCGACCGCGTGGCGCGCGGGCCGAAGCCGCGGCTCGGCGTCGACTTCACGATGGGCGGCGACGGCACCGACGAGCTCGCCGTGTGCGTCGCGGACGCGGCGAACCCGCCCGTGACGCCCTGCCACCAGCTCCCGGCGTGCTCGGGCGCGGGGCCGAAGCAGGCCTGCAAGTCGGTCCTCGCGACGGCCGACGCGACGCGGCAGGTGAAGACGCTCGACCTCTCGGGGTGGCTCGGGACCGACACGCTCCTCGTCGTCTTCTCCTACGACACCGTCGGGACGGGCGCCTACGCGGGCCCGGCGTCGACGCTCCACCGGGTGACGCTCGGCTCCGACGTCGACAACGACGGGCTCTACGAGGGCACGGACCCGAACACGGCGGACGATCCGAACACGCCGCAGCGCGAGGACCGGCTCGTGTGCGACCCCTGCTGGGACGGCGACCTCGACTTCTTCGGCGACGTGGACAGCCCCGACCGCAGCGCGTGCCAGGCGTTCGTCTCGACCGGGGTGCTCACGGCCGACTGCGACGACACGCGCAGCACGGTGCGGCCGGATCTGCCGAGCGAGGGCGTGTGCTCGGACTCGCTCGACAACGACTGCGACGGGCTCACGGACGGGCTCGACAGCGACTGCGGCGTCGAGGACTGCGCCAACGGCGTGGACGACAACAACGACGGGCGCGCGGACTGCCTCGACCGCACCTGCGCGGGCGGCGACGGGGTGCCGACGAACCCGGTGTGCGCGGTGTGCTACCGCGGCTACGGCTTCTCGAAGGGCGTCGGCGTCAGCCGGCAGGCCGCGAGCGAGGGGTGGACGGCCACGGGGCGGCTCGGGACGGCCGTGAAGAACGACGTGTTCAAGGTCGGGCAGAGCGCGTTCCACCAGACCGCGTCGGGGCGGACGCCCCTCTTCGGGTGGGACACGGCGGCGGCGACCGCGGCGGGCGACCGCCTCCGCGGCTGGCTCTCGCGGACCATCACGCCGCGCCCGACCATGCCGGCGCCGGCGGTGGAGATCGTCTACACGTTCGACGGCAACCAGGACGCGGGCGGGCTCCTCCAGACGTGGGGCGTGTGCTTCGACGTCGCGGCGAACACGGCCTGCGCGCTGAGCCAGCCCGACAACATCGCGTTCAGCGCGACCGCCGACACCGCGCCGAGCGGCTCGTCGACGGCGCCCGTGACGAACCCGGCGACCGGCGTCGTGCGCTGGAACGACGGCTACTTCGACCACGTGGTGATCCCGCTCCCGAGCGCGTCGGCGCACACGCTCTACCTGTTCTGGGACACGCAGGCGGCCCCGGGCGCGACGCCGCCGCGCGGGCTCTTCGTGGAGAGCGTGCTCGTCCGGAGCGACATCGACCTCGACGCGATGGCGGTCGACGCCGATCCGTCGACCGGCTACGAGGACGCGGACGCGACCTGCGACCACTGCGTCGACCGCGACAAGGACCAGTTCGGCGACGCGACCGTCGCCGGCGCGGACCTCGCGACCTGCCCGATGCCCGGCGCGGACTGCGACGACCGGGACGCCGCGACGAAGCCGCAGGCGCACGAGCTCTGCTACGGCGGGGCCGTCGACACCTGCGTCGGCGCGGGCTTCGACACGAAGGACAACGACTGCGACGGGAAGATCGACACGGCCGATCCCGACTGCGTGTCGTGCGGCAACTGCGTCGTCGAGACGGGCGAGAGCTGCGACGACGGCAACGACGTGGCGGACGACGGCTGCGACGCCCTGTGCAAGGTGGAGGTCGGCGGGCTCTACATCACCGAGATCCACTCGCCGATCCTCTTCGGCAACCGCGGCGAGCAGTGGATCGAGGTCTACAACGCGACCGACTCGCCCTACGACCTCTACACGCTCGACTTCTCCATCGCGCTCGGCGCGTGCGACGCCGGGAACCTCGCGGCGTGCAAGCTCCTCCGCTTCGTGCGGAAGCCCTGCACCCAGGCGACGGCGGCGACGGCGTGCACGACGGGCGTGTGCGAGAACGACGGCTACTGCCGCGCCGACTGTACGCCGCAGACGACCGCGTTCATCGGCGCGGGCGAGTACTACGTCGTGAACTTCGGGTCGCCCTCGAGCTCGGGCTTCGAGAACCCCGCGGACATCGACGCCACCTGCGCGACCGACGTGTCGCTCGCCCCGGGGGGCGACGTCGTGAGCGTCTTCGTGACGAGCGGCGTCCTGCCGGAGCTCGCCGACCAGGTCGACTTCCGGCGCCTCGACGCGGGCGGCAACCCGCGCGGCTGGAGCTGCCTCCTCGACCACGCGCGGACCGCGGACGGGCGGAGCATCATGCTCGCGAGCCCGAAGACGCTGAACGCGAGCACGAACGACAACGCCGCGCAGTGGTGCCTCGCGGGGCCGAAGGCGGAGAACCGCTACGCGACCAACCGGCACTACGGCTCGCCCGGCGCGGACGGCTCCTGCAGCGAGTTCGCGTGCGACGGGGTCGACGACGACTGCGACGGCACCATCGACCAGATCGACGCGGCCCTCGGGCCGGAGAGCGCGAGCTACGACCCGACGACGATGTTCCTGCTCGACCCGGACGGCGACGGCGTGTGCAGCGTGGTCGGGGCGGACGGGAAGCTCACGGGGCGCGACTGCGAGCCACGGATCGCGAGCTGCTCGACCAACTGCTCGGCCGACAGCGACGGCGACGGCTACCAGGACTGCCGCGACGGCTGCAACGACCCCGACCGGGACGGCTTCGGCGCGGTCAACGCGAGCGCGTCGGGGCCGCTCTGCCCGGCGACGCCCGGGGTGCACCCGGACTGCGTGACGGCGACCTGCCAGGGCACGGAGCCGGTCGCGTGCGAGAACAACGCGAGCTCCTTCCCCGGCAACACCGAGAGCTGCCTCGACGGCGTCGACAACGACTGCGACGGGCTCTTCGACTGCCTCGACGACAGCTGCGGGACGACCGCGGCGTGCGCGAACGAGACGTGCGCGAACGTGACGCGGACGCTCGCGTGCGGCGAGTCGCTCGTCGTGACGCCGCGGAGCGCCGACTTCCCGACGTGCTTCGCGGGGGTGAACGGGAGCGACCTCGTCTACCGGTTCCGGCCGCTGCAGGACGGCAACGTGCGCTTCCACGTCGACAACCTCGGGACCAAGCGCTACGAGCTCCAGGCGTACGCGGGGACGTGCACCGGGACGAGCTGCGCGGCCGCGGTCGCGACCGACGACTCGGCCTGCCTCGCGGGCGGGGACCTGACGATCGCGTCCGCGTCGGCGTCGACGGACTACTTCATCGTGGTGAAGCAGACGGGGGCGTGCCCCGAGGGGACGAGCCAGTCGGCGCGGCTCACGGTGTCGTGCCCCGAGGTGTGCGACGGCGCGGGCGGCGACGAGGACGCGGACGGCTTCGTCGACTGCCTCGACAGCGACTGCGCGGCGCCGACCCCGACGACGGCGCCGGCGGCGGCGTGCTCGTCGCTCTGCCCCGCCACCGGGCCGTGCCCGCGGACGAGCGATTGGGATGGCGACGGGGTCTCGAACATCAAGGAGTTCAAGTGCGGGACGAACCGGCTCCTCGCGGGGGAGACGCCCGGTGACGACCGCTTCCAGGACCCTGACGGCGACTCGCTGCTCAACTGCGAGGACCCGGACGACGACAACGACGGCGCGCTCGACACGCAGGAGATAGCGGTGTGCGTGAACCCGCTGTCGAAGAACGTCGCCGCGCACCACCCGCTCGCGGACCCGCCCTGCGACGCGCCGATGTCGCTGCCGGCGTGCACGGCGGCGGCGGCGCGGGCGTGCGACCAGCCCGGCGTCGACGCGAACTGCAACGGCATCATCGACACGCGGGAGGCGGAGTGCGGGCGGAAGGAGACGGCGTGCGGTGACCTGACCGACGACGACTCGGACGGGCTCACGGACTGCGCCGACCCGGACTGCGTGTCCGACCCGAACTGCTGCGACTACGATCTCGACCTCGACAACGTCACGAACTGCGTGGAGATCGCCTGCAACACCGATCCGCAGGACGTGAACGACCTCCCGAGCCTGTACGATCGCGGCGACCTCGACAACGACACGATCCCGAACTGCAAGGACACGGACGACGACGCCGACTCCTACTCGGACGTGCTCGAGACCCTCTGCGGGTCGAGCCCGACGGACGCGGCGAGCGTCCCGCCGGACAACGACGGCGACGGGCAGTGCGACGCGATCGACCAGGACGACGACAACGACAACTTCCCGGACCAGCAGGAGATCACCTGCGGCAGCGACCCGCGCGTGGCCGCGTCGACGCCGATCGACCTCGCGCACGACCTCGATCAGGACGCGGTCTGCGACGCGCTCGACGACGACGTCGACGGGGACGGCTGGCTCAACTTCCAGGAGGTCCAGTGCGAGACGGACCCGCGGGACGCCGCGTCGAACCCGACGGCGCTGGGGCAGGACAACGACGACGACAAGCGCTGCGACAAGCTCGACGACGACGATGACGACGACGGCTGGTCGGACGTGGCGGAGGCCGCCTGCGGGACCGTGCGCACCGACGCGACGAGCGTGCCGACGGACTGCGACGGCGACCGCACGTGCGACGCCATCGACACCGACGACGACGGCGACGGCTCGCCGGACGCGGACGAGATCCTGTGCGGGACGCTCGTGTGCGACCCGACGTCGAAGCCGCGAGAGATCGATCTGCAGGACACCGACCACGACCAGCAGGTCAACTGCGTCGACCTCGACGACGACGGCGACGGGATCCCCGACGCGATCGAGCTCGCGGGGTGTCCGGCGCCCGTGCCGCCGCTCCTCGCGGGGCCGAACTGCACGGATACGCTCGCGAAGGACAGCGATCGCGACGGTATCGAGGACGGCGTCGAGGACGCGAACCACGACGGCATGACGAGCGGGGAGGAGACGTCGCCGGTGCGCGTGGACACCGACGGCGACGGGCTCTCGGACCTCGTCGAGCGCGAGAGCTGCTTCCCGACGGGGAGCGGGGACGACTGCGCGCCGTCGAAGGGGTGGGTGCAAGACACCGACGGCGACGGGCTCTTCGACGGGCTCGAGGACGCGGACGGCGACGGCGCCGTGTCCTTCGGGGAGACGAACCCCCTCATCGCGGACACCGACGGGGACGAGTTCAGCGACGGCGAGGAGCGGAACTGCCTGTCGGATCCGCTGAGCGCGCTGTCGACGCCGCTCGACCTGAACGAGAACGGGACGTGCGACGGGGCGGAGAAGGACACCGACGGCGACACCGTGTCGGACGCGCTCGAGACGTACTGCGGGACCGACCCGCTCGACTCGGGCTCGAAGCCGAGCCTGCGGGACCTCCAGGACGAGGACGGCGACGGCGGGATCAACTGCGTGGACGTCGACGACGACGCGGACGGCGTGAACGACGTGGACGAGATCGCCTGCGGGCGCGACCCGCGCGACGCGACGGACAAGCCGACACCGGACGACATCGCCGACTACGACGGGGACACCCTCCGCAACTGCGCGGACCCGGACGACGACGACGACGGGCTCTCGGACCTCGACGAGCTCGCGCTCGGGACGAAGCCGCAGGACGAGGACACCGACGACGACGGGCTCGACGACGGGCGCGAGGTCGCGCTCGGGACGAACCCGCTCGACGTGGACACCGACCACGACGGCGTGCAGGACGGGACGGAGTTCGGGCTCACCGTCGGCACGAAGGACACCGACGAGACGGTGTTCCAGCCGGATCTCGACCCCGACACCGTGACGGATCCGAAGAACCCGGACACGGACCTCGACCTCGTCATCGACGGCGAGGAGGACGCGAACGGCAACGGGCGCGTGGACGAGGGCGAGGGGGACCCGCTCGACCCGTTCGACGGGCGCCGCGACACCGACGGGGACGGGCTCATCGACCGCGACGAGATCTTCCTCTGGAACACCAACGTGCAGGATCCGGACACCGACCACGACGGGCTCGACGACAAGCTCGAGGTGCTCGTGAAGCACACGGATCCGAACGACCCGGACACCGACAAGGGGGGCATCGTGGACGGCACCGAGGTCGACAACGGGACCGACCCGAACGTCGCGGAGGACGACTTTACAGTGGCCGTCGTTAGCGGCGACAATGTGTTCAGTTGCAGCACAGGGACGAGCGGAGAGGGAGCGATGCTCATGTTGGTCATCGTCGGCGGGGTCTTGCTGATGTTGAGGCGACGCCTCCGGACGCTCCTCGGGCTGCTGCTCGCCGCGGGGCTCGCGCTCGGCGCGGCCGGCGCGCTCCCGGGCGAGGCGCGGGCGCAGGGCACGCCGCTCAACACGCCGAACGGCAACGCCGAACAGTTCGTCCCGGGCGGCGGCGGGCACCGGATCTTCTCGGTCGAGACGTCGCAGGTGGCGCCCGCGTGGAAGCCGTACGCGGGGCTCCTCTTCTACGGCGAGAACGACAGCCTCCTGCTCAAGGCCGGCAACCACGAGGAGAAGCTCATCGACAGCCAGCAGGTGATGAACCTGCAGATCGGCGTCGGCATCGCGGACATCCTGCAGGTGGACCTCGGGCTCCCGTTCGTGGTCGGGATGGAGTCGAGCGACACGACGTCGATCAAGCCCATCTCGGGCGCCGGGCTCATGGACATGCTGCTGCGCGTGCGGGCGAGCCTCGTCGACAACCGCCTCGGCGGCTTCGGGCTCGGCCTCTCGGTCGGGGCGACGTTCCCGACGGGGGACGGCGAGAAGTTCCGCGGCGACCCGGGGGTCGGGATCCTCGCGTCCATCATCGCGGACTACCGCTCGGGCGGGACGGTGCTGAGCCTCAACGTCGGGACGCGGATCCGCACGGAGGCGGCCGACTTCATCACGACGTCGTTCGGCAACGAGCTCATGTACTCGCTCGGCGTGGACGTCGAGCTCGCGACGCGCGTGGTGTACCTCGGCGTCGAGTTCTTCGGGAAGACCGACCTCGACAAGCCCTTCGACAGCGTCGACAACTCGAGCCTCGAGGCGCTCTTCGGGCCGAAGTGGGAGTTCCTGCGCGGGCTCCAGTTCCAGGCGGCGGCCGGGGTCGGGCTCGTGCAGGGGAAGGGCACGCCGGACTTCCGCTTCCTCTTCGGCCTCCAGTGGGCGCCCGGGAGCGACGACGAGGACGGCGACGGCGTGAACGACGCGGACGACCGCTGCCCGCGCGAGCCGGAGGACATCGACGGCTTCGCCGACATGGACGGCTGCCCCGACTACGACAACGACGCGGACGGGATCCCCGACACGCTCGACAAGTGCCCGATGCAGCGTGAGAACTTCGACGGCATCGACGACGAGGACGGCTGTCCCGAGGCCGAGACGTTCGCGGACCGCGACATGGACGGGATCCCCGACGACCGCGACCAGTGCCCGGAGATCGCCGAGACCGTGAACGGCTTCGAGGACGGGGACGGCTGTCGCGACGAGCTGCCCCCCGGCTGGGGCCAGGCGGCGCCCGGCCCCGCGAAGGCGGTCGACCCCGACTGCGACGTCCAGGTCGACGAGGTCGTGTACTTCGCGAAGGACTCGTCGGAGCTCGACGAGGCGGCGAAGAAGGTGCTCTTCGCGGTCGCGAACAAGCTCAACAACAACCCCTACGTGCGCTTCATCAGCGTCAACGGGCACGCCTCCGAGGAGGGCGGCGAGGTCGAGAACCTCAAGCTCTCGCAGCAGCGGGCGCGGGCCGTGAAGGCCTATCTCGCCGAGCAGGTCGTGGACAAGGACAAGATGGCCGCGCGCGGCTACGGCGAGCACGCGCCGCGCGTCGACGCGAGCACGGAGGCCGCGTACCACGAGAACCGGGCGGTCGACTTCACCATCGAGCTCGGCGGGAAGTGCGCGGGCGTGAAGTAGCGGGGGCGCGCCCGCCGCTGTCAGCGATGGTTGGACTGAATTCACCGGCGAGGCCGGGACGGTGCCCATGAACCCGAGACTCCTGCTCCCAGCGCTCCTCGCCCTCGGCCTCGTCGCCTGCGACGAGATCGTCGTGGTCGAGGACCCCGTCGTGGTCACGAACCGGAAGCCCCAGTTCGCGACGACGCCGCCCCCGCAGACGGTGACCGAGGGCACGCAGCTCACGATCACGCTCGCTGCGACGGATCCCGAGGGCGACGGCATCACCTACGAGCTGCGGACGCGGCCCGACAGCTCCATGCAGATCGACGCCGGCACCGGGACCATCACCTGGACGCCCGACTACGACGTGGCGAGCGGGTGCCGCGGGACCGAGGGGTTCACCATCGTGGTCGTCGCGAAGGACGACAACGAGGCGGGGGCGCTCGAGTCGGACCCGCTCTCCATCGACATCAACGTGAAGAACGACCTCGACGAGGACGGCACGGCCGACGACGTCGACACCGACATCGACGGCGACGGCGTCAGCAACACGGACGAGGTGACCAACGGCGCCGACGGGACCGACGAGTGCAAAGCCGACAGCGACTCGGACGGGGTCGAGGACGGCGCGGACAACTGCCCGTCGACGGCGAACCCGGTGTCCGACTGCGACGGCAACGCCGGGACGCCGATGGAGCAGTGCGACGACGACGACGACGGGCTCGGGAACGTGTGCGACGTCGGCTGCCCGAAGGACCCGCTGAACGACCCGGACGGGGACGGGGTCTGCAACTCGAGCGACAACTGCCCGGACGTGAAGAACCCGCCGACGTGCGCGAGCCCTGGCGGCCAGATCCAGTGCGACGACGACGACGACGGGATCGGCGACGCGTGCGACGACTGCCCGGGCGACCCCATCAACGACCCGGACAACGACCAGCTCTGCGCGTTCGCGTCCGACGGGGTCACGGTCATCGACAACTGCCCGCAGATCTTCAACGACGGGCAGGAGGACAGCGACAACGACGACGTCGGCGACCTGTGCGACGCCTGCAAGGACGACCCGACGAACGACGAGGACGACGACGGCGTCTGCGAGGACGTCGACAACTGCCCGGGCGTGAAGAACGTCGACCAGGCGGACCTCGACAGCGACGACATCGGCGACGCGTGCGACCCCGACATCGACGGGGACGACGTCCCGAACACGGCCGACGACTGCCCGATGGTCGCGGACCCCGACCAGATCGACACCGACGGGGACGGCGCGGGCGACGCCTGCGACGAGGACGACGACGACGACGGCGTGAACGACCTCGAGGCCGACGGCGTGACGCCGCTCGACAACTGCCCGCTCGTGAAGAACGCGGAGCAGGTCGACCTCGACGGGGACGGCGTCGGCTTCCAGTGCGACACGCTCGAGACGCTGCCGGCCGCGCTCCACGCGAGCGGGGCGGCGGCGGCGCGGGTCAGCGGGCACGCGCAGGCGGGGACCATCGCGCTCACGCTCGAGTCGCGGGAGTCGCCGTGCACGGCCGCGACCTGCCCGACGCCGGGGGTGCTCGTGGTCGACGCGGACGACCACGCCTACGTGAAGCGCTTCGCCACGGCCGACCCCGACAGCGCGTGGCTCGACATCCCGGCGGGGTCTGGGAGCGAGCTCGGCGAGCCGCACGTGGGGCAGGGCGGGCGCGCCTGCTTCGGGGCCGAGAAGACCGGCACCTTCGACCTGCGCTGCGTGAACAACGCGACCGGCGTGGCCGAGAAGGTGTTCAAGACGCAGACCGTGGCGAGCGCGACGGGGTTCGTGGACGCGCCGAACGGGCGGACGCTCGCCGAGGTGAAGATCGGCAGCGGCAACTTCGGCGTGTACGACCTCGCGACGACGAGCGGGGCGGGGGGCGATCCGGCGCTCGTGTGCCCGTCGTGCACGGCCTCCGGGATCGCGACGACGACGCCGCCGCTCGGGCCGTTCGAGATGCCGTGCATGTGGGTCGGCTGCATGACGCAGGTCGTACCGGCCGCGGCGGTGGTGATCTCCGACTTCATCGGCCTCGACGACACGCTCTACCTGCCGTTCGTGGCGCAGGACGGGACGATCTCGGTGAAGGCGCTCACGGCGACGGGCAGCGCCCTCATGGCGAACGTGACGTTCACCGGCAGCTCGGACGGGCCGTTCACCGCGAAGCAGGCGCGCTTCATCAAGGAGGACCCGGACGACGGGACGCCCTGGTACTGCCTGCGTCGCGACGGCGCGTCGAGCAACACGGCGGAGTTCTTCAACGTCGTGAACGGCGCGGTGCCGGCGGCGTCGCGCTACAAGAGCTTCTTCGCGGCGTCCTGCGAGGCGATCGAGGCCTACCAGAACCCGGTGAGCGGCTACTGGTTCTTCGTCGGGCCGGCGGTGACCGGCGTCGGCAAGCGCGTGATGGTGTGGCAGCCCGGCACGACCCCCGCGAAGTACGCGGACCTCTACCCGGCGGGCAGCGCGCCGACCGCGGTGCAGGTGCTCTTCGCGGGCGGCGAGACGTACATCGCGCGCATGTCGAGTGACGGGGACTCCATCGAGCCGCAGATGGTGACGAAGGTCGATCGGTTCGTCCCGGCGACGTCCGGCTCGTCGCTGGGCGTGGCGGAGCCGCTGGCCGGCGATCCGCTCTACGCCGCGATCGTCGTGACCAACGGGGGCGGCTGGGTCGGCGTGGTCGGGCGCGACGCGCGCACGTTCACCGCGAACGCGCACATCATCGCGCGCCGATTCAAGCCGGGCGTGACCAGCGCCGCCGAGCAGACCACGCTCCGTAACGAGCCGTCGGACACGGCGAACCCGACGCCCTACCGCGCGTGGGTCGGGCCGGACGGCGCGGTGTGGGGCTGGTACTCGACCTCGGAGTCGATCGGGCCGCGGCGGCTCAGCGTGTACCCGGCGACGGGGCCGACGGTGCCGCTCTCGCCGGGCAACGGGCCGGGGCTCGACCAGGGCAACCTCGACGACGGCGCGAAGGTCACCTTCCACCCGGCCGGGACCCTCGTGAGCGTGCGGACGAACGCGTCGGTCGGGACGCTCAAGTGGGCGAAGACCACGGCGGCGGGCACCACGCTCGAGCCCTTCTCGCCGGCGGTGCAGACCGAGGGCGGGC
This sequence comes from Deltaproteobacteria bacterium, assembly GCA_020632715.1. Lineage (GTDB taxonomy): Bacteria > Myxococcota_A > UBA9042 > PHBI01 > PHBI01 > JACKFA01. The sequence goes on along the minus strand of JACKFA010000003.1, from coordinate 1,158,126 downwards.
TCCACGTGGACGTGCTCGCGGGCGTCGTGCCGCCAGGGCAGCCGACGGACCTCGTCGCGTACCCGACATCGGCCGGGATCACGCTCGCGCGCTTCCTGCCGGGGACGGGCGGGGCGGCGCCGACGCTCGCCACGGTGGCGACCGGGCTCACGGGGCTCCCGAAGGCGTGGCTCGGCGCGAACCTCGAGCCGTGGGTCTTCTTCGAGACGGCGTCGGGGTGGACCATCGGGCACGTCGCGACGGGCGGAGTGTTCGAGGAGTACGTGGCCGACGTGGAGAACGCGACCGAGGTGCGGCAGACCATCGACGGGCGCCCGACGCTCTGGGGGACGCTCTTCCGGCGGACGGCGACGGGGGCGATGTGTGTGTGCCGTTTCCCGACGCTGCCGCCGCTCGCGGACGACGTCGGCTGCTGGACGGCGTCGGAGGACGACGCGTCGATCGCGTGGGGGCCGTTCGTGAGCGAGGACGGCGCCGCCTACCTCGTGTCGACCACGGTCGTCGACAGCGGGCCGAACCTGGACGTCACGCTCTTCCGGAACCGCAACGTCGCGCCGGAGTTCGACGGGCCGAGCGGGTGCCCGTAGCGGCGCGCGTCTGGCTCGTCGCCGTCGGTCTCGCGCTCGTGGGCGCGTGCGGTGACGGAGGCGCAGGCAGCGGCGGGGCCGACACGGGGCCCGCGGCCGACACGAGCGACGTCGCGGGGACGACCACCGACGCCGACGGCGTCGCGGTCAGCGCGTGCAGCGCCGACGACCGCGCGGCCTGCCTCTACGAGCCGGAGGCGCGCTACGAGGTCGGCACCATCGCGGTCCCTGGCCTCACCTACACCGACCGGATCGGCGCCACGCGCACCGTGAACGCGCTCGTCCATCGCCCGAAGGGGGCGCCGACGCCGGCGCCCGTGGTGCTCCTGTCCCACGGTGGGTCGGGCGGGAAGACCGACCCGTCGAAGTCGATGGACGTCTGGGCGCACCACCTCGCCGAGGCCGGCTACGTGGCCGTGGCCATCGCCCACGAGGGACGCGACGACGCCGCGTATCGCGCGCTCTGCACGGCGCTCGGGATCCCGGCCGACCAGGAGCTGTGCGGTATCAAGATCAACTGGGACCGCCCCCACGACGTCGCGCGCGTGCTCGCGTGGCTCGACGAGCAGGTCGCGGACGGCGCGCTCGCGGGGGCCGTCGACCTCGGACGCCTCGCGCACGTCGGCCACTCGGCGGGCGCCGGCGCCGCGATGATGCTCGCGGGCGCGCCGCGGAACTTCGTGTGCTCGACCCCCTTCGGCACGCCCGACGCGCCGGGCTGCGACGCGAGCGACCTCGTCTCGCTCGAGAACCCGCGCTTCCGCGCCGTCGTCGCGATGTCGCCGCAGGGCCCGGGCGACGACGGCTTCATGGCGGAGTCGTTCGAGGACATCGCCGTGCCCATGCTCGTCGGCACAGGACAGCGCGACGGCGACCCCGGCGTGCCCGAGAACCGCGAGCAGGCGTACGCGCTCGCGCCGCCGGGCGGGCGCTACCTGCTCTACGTCGACGACCCCGGCGCGAAGCACACGCTCTTCGAGGGCGAGGTGGACGCGTGCGCGGACGTCTCGGGACAGGCGCGCTGCGAGCGGATGCGCGCGTGGATCCTCGCCGCCGGGCTCGCCTTCCTCGACGCGGAGCTCCGCGACCGCCCCGAGGCGCGGGCGTGGCTCGCGAGCGCCGACGTGGTCACGGCCGCGGACGGTGACGTGCGCTGGGAGCGGAAGTAGGAGCCGCTCAGCCGGTCGGGCGCGCGCCGTAGTGCGTGTGCGACACGACGTGGTGGCGGTAGATGCTCGCCTGCTGGCAGCGGCTACAGGCCGGGCGGACGCTGCCCAGGTCGCGCTGCGCGAGGCGCGCGACGCACGGGACGCAGAGGATGTCGGGGTAGTCGCCGTCGGGGCTGTAGAGGATGACGGCGTCGAGCGGCGCGTCGCTGTCGGCGAGGTGCTCGCACGTGAGGCACTGGATCCCGGTGCCGCCGTGGCGGTCGCAGGGCGCGAAGTCGGCCGTGTCGGCGGCGGCGAGGCCGTACTCGACGGCGCAGCGGGCGGCGAAGCGCTCGGCGAGGCGGCGGCGGAGGGGGACCGCGCGGGAGAGGGCGGAGAGGACGGGGTCGCCGGTGCCCGTGAGGGCGCGCGTGCCCTCGTGGTCGGGATCGCCGAGGGCGACGCGGGCGCCGGCGGAGCCGGGGAAGCCTGGCCAGTCGGCGACGAGGCGCTGGTCGTCGTCGACCCAGAGGACGAAGGCGAGCGGGGCGTTGGGGGCGCCGATGGGGACGCGCGCGACGACGCGCGTCAGGTCGTCGCGGCCGTCGGGGCGGGGGCTCGCCCAGACGGCGTCGTAGCGATCGTGGGGGAACATCGTGGCGCAGTCGGCGCACGCGCAGGTCAGGGGGTGTTTGTCGACCTTGATCATGACCCTCCGCGGCGAGCGCGACGTCGGGGGGGAGGGCGTCGGCGCGGCGCGCCTCTCCGGGATACCGCGAACGCCGGCGCAGGGATAGGTTCATGACGCGCTGCGTCACGCCGGCGCAGAGCGGGCTCAGTTGATGTGCGAGCCGGCGTCGACGAGGCGCGCGGGATCCACGCCGACGAGGGCGAGGGCGCGGGCCCAGATCTGGTCGTTGGGGGTGTCGAAGATGATGGCGGGGTCGAGGGGGGCGGTCAGCCACGAGCCCTGCGCGATCTCGCGGTCGAGCTGCCCCTCGCCCCAGCCCGCGTAGCCGAGGGCGAGGCGATAGCGGCCGGCCGGGTCCTGCCCGTAGGCGGCGAGCCCGCCCTGGGAGGTCGTGATGGCGAGCCCGCGATCGACGAGCTGCGTGCCGTCGAAGCGCTGGGCCGAGTCGTGCAGGAGCCAGCCTCGCTGGCGCTCCACGGGACCGCCGCAGTAGACTCGCGCGGTGTCGTCGCCGTTCCAGTCGAGGCCAGCCTCGTTGCAGATGGCGGAGACGGGGATCTGGAGCTCCTGGTTCACGACCACGCCGAACGCGCCCTCGCGCGTGTGGGCGCAGAGCGCGACGACGGCGCGGAAGAAGTTCGGGTCGAGGAGACCCGGCATGGCGATGAGGAACCCTGGTGCGACCGTGAAGCTCACCCCCGGAGTATGGCGGCTCCCGCGCGGTCACCGCAAGGAGCGGCCAGCTCGTCGCGGGGCGCGCCGGTGGACGCTCCTGCGCGCGCTGCCGCTGCTGGTCGCGACGGGGTGCGCGTCGGCCCCGTCGCGACCTGTGTCGCCCCCGTCGGCGCGCGCGACGCGAGCGGCGATCGCGGCGTCGCTCACGGCGGGCACGCCGGACGCGGCCACGCTCGCGGAGGCCTGGCGTGGGCGCTATGGGCTCGAGAGCGACGAGGTGCTGCGGGCGCTCGTCGCGGCGCTGCCGGAGGCGCCGGCGCCGCCCCTCGCCGTCGGGTGGGCGGTGGAGCGCGCCTCCCGCGCGCTCGAGGCGGGGCGCCCGGAGGAGGTGCCGAGGCTCCTGCCGTCACCGCCGGAGGCCGCCGACGACCCGTGGACCGAGGCGCGCGGGCTCCTCGTGTGGACCCTCGCGCAGCGCGACGGCAGCGACGCGGCCGAGCTCGGCCGGGGCCTCCTCCTCCGGCGCGCCAACGAGGGACTCCCGGGCCTCGCGGGCGCGGAGCTCGCGGCGACCATGAGGCTTACGGTCGCCGGGCATCTCGTCGACCGCGGGGATCTCCAGCAGGGGATCGCCGAGCTCCTCCGGGTGGCGCCCGGGACGGCGGCCTGGAGCGACGCACGCCATGGCCTCGCGATCGCCCAGATCGCGGCGGGCCGGCCCGACGCGGCGCTCCGGATCCTGGCGCTGCTCCCGGGGGGCGTCGCCGGCGATCCCGAGCGGGCGGTCATCGCCGCGGCGGCCGCGGGCGGTCTCGGGCTCGTGGACGAGGCGCAGGCGGTGGCGCGCGCCGGGCTCGCGCTCGCCGCCGCGTGGCTCGGCGAGGACGTCGACGCGGACGCCGTCCTCGCGGCCCCGGCGCCCGAGGCACCGACGCTCGCGGCCGCCGTCGCGCGGACGCGCGGGTCACGTTGCTCGCGGCCGAGCTCGCCGCCGCGCGAGCGGACGCGGCGGCCGACGACCTCGCGCCCTACGTCGCGCGCGTCCGCGCGGCGCTCGACGACGCGGTGCGCGCCGCCGTCGCCGACCGTCACGCCCGCGCCGAGGGCGCGCGGGCGCAGCTCGACGTGCTCCTGCCGCAGCTCGCGCCGCCGCCGTAGCGCGAAAGGGCGTCAGGCCGCCGGCGTCTCCGCGGTGGCGGAGACGCCCGCCCGGTGCTGCACGGCGAGGATGTCCTGGTGGCGCGCGACGGCCGCGAGGGCCTGCGGCGGCGGCGTGCGATCGAGGAGGATCCGCGCGTAGCCCGCGTTGCCCTGGTCGAACTCGCCCATGTGGACGTCCGTCGGGCGGATCCCGGCGTCGTCGAGCGCGCTGAAGACCGCGGCGAGGACGGAGGCGCCCGGGCGGAAGCGGACGATGAGCGCGTTGGCCTCGCCGTTCGAGGGGCGCACGTTCACGCAGTCGGGGACGATGTCCGTGCGGAGGAAGTGCTCGACGTGGCCGACGAGGGTCTGCGCGATCGCGTCGCGCGACTGCGCCGTCTTCCCCTCGAGGCGTGGGGTGGTCACGAGCGACGGGAAGGCGTCGATGGCGAAGGGGACGTCGTCGCCGAAGTCGTCGTCGTCGTAGCAGTCGAGGCCGAGGCGGAGCTCGCCGCGCGCGAGCGCGTCCTTCGCGGCCGCGAGGTCGATGAGGCCGCGCCGCGCCGCGTTGATGAGCGTGCCCTGCGGCCCGAGGCGCGCGAGGCGCTCGGCGGTCGCGATGACGTCCGTGTCGCCCTCGGGCGGGTGGAGGCTCACGATGTCGCTGTCGGAGAACAGCGCGTCGGCCGAGGCGCTCCGGTGAACGGCCGCCTCGCTCGCGCGCGTCGCCGTCATGGACTCGTCGAAGACGTGCACGCGGAGCCCGAGCCCGCGCGCGACCTCGCGGACCCGCCGCGCGGTGGCGTCGAAGCCGAAGAGCCCGAGGCTGCGACCGGCGAGCCCGAGGGCCGGCGCGCGCTCCTTCCTGTGCGCGAGGTGCACGCCGCGGTCGAGCGCGAGGATCATGCCGATGATGAGCTCGGCGCGCGCGACCGCCTCGGCGGCGCCGCAGTGCGAGACGAGGATCCCGCGCTCCGAGGCGGCGGCCACGTCGATGGTGTCGACCCCGCTCCCGGCGCGGATCACGAGCCGCAGGTCCTTTCCGGCCTCGAGCGCACGGCGCGTCACGCGCGTCGCGCCGACCACGAGGATCTCGGCGTCCGCGACCGCCTCGGGGAGGTTGTGGCTCCCGATGGAGGCGTCTTCGGTGACCTGGAGCCCGAGAGCCTCGAGGCCGAAGCCCGCCTCCGGTGGCAACGAGTCGACGATCAGAGCACGCACGGTCTACCTCCCGAGGGGTTTTCGAGACTGCGAGGTCTGAGCATAGCACCGGTCGCGGGCGTTGTAACCGCCACGGCGTCGATGGCGCGCACGCCCTGGTCGGCGCGATCCGCCCGGTCGGTGCTCAGAAGCCGCGGGCGCGGACGATCTGCGCGTAGCGGGCGCCGATGGGGCGGAGGGCGCGCGCCTTGGTCGCGGTGTCGACGGCGTAGAGGCCGAAGCGCAAGCTCATCCCGTGGTTCCACTCGTAGTTGTCGACGAGCGACCAGTAGAAGTAGCCGCGGACGTCGGCGCCATCGTCCATCGCGGCGTGCAGCGCCTCGAGGTGCGGCTCGAGGAAGCCGTCGCCGGACGTCTCGCCCGGGTTCAGGCGCCCGTTCTCCGTGATGTAGACGGGGCGCCCGTAGCTCGCGGCGCTCGTGACGACGTCGTGGAGGCCCTGCGGGTACTCGACGAAGGAGCCGCCGTCGAGGTTCGGCAGGAAGTCGGCGAAGGCGTAGCGCGCGTCGAGGGGCTGGCCGAGCGCCATGATGGGGAGGCGCGTATAGTAGTTGACCCCGATGAAGTCGAGGCGCCCGACGAGATCGGCGCGCGGCGGGTCGAGGACGCCGTCGAGGTCGGGGTCGAGGCGGCCGTTCGCGACACCCTCGAGGAAGACCCGGTTCACGACCCACTCGGCGTGGGCGACCGCCGCCACGTCGGCCTCGGAGGACGGGTCGGAGGGCTCGAGCGCGATCATCGAGTGCACGAGGCCCACCTGCGCCGCGACGCCGTCATCGTCGGCGTCGGCGAGGTCGTTGTCGCGCACGGCGTCGACCATGGCGGCGTGCGCCTCGATCATGTGCGTCATGGCGTCGAGGCCCGCCTCGATCTGGAGGAGCACGCCCGGCGGGTTCGTGCGCTCGGCGTTCGGCACGATGAAGCCCGAGAGCACGACCGCGAACGGCTCGTTCAAGGTCGCCCACAGGTCGACCTGGTCGCCGAAGGTGCGCGCGCAGAAGCCCGCGTAGAGCGCGATGGTGCGGACGATGCGCGGCCCGTCGAGCCAGCCGCGGTCGGCGCAGCCGGCGAGGTCCTGATGGCACGCCTTCCCGTCGTGGAGCCAGAGCGGGAGCGTGTAGTGGTTGAGCGTGACGAGGAGCGTCTGGCCGTGCGCCTTCGCGCTCGCGAAGATCGCGCGGTAGTGGGCGACGGCGTCCTCGTCGGCGAAGGGGGCGAGCTCGTCGACCGTGGTCGCGGCCTCGGCGGCGCCGTCCGGGAAGAGGCGCGACCACTCGAGCGACGTGCGGAAGGCGTTGGCGCCGAGCTCGTCGCCGGCGCGGGCGAGGTCCTGGTCGTAGAGCTCCCAGAAGCCGGGTCCGGCGGAGAGCGGGTCGCCGTGGACGTAGGTCGTGCCGTCCGCGACGAGGTCGGGGTCCGTGACCCACTGCGCCCAGTCGCTCTCGCGGTCCTCGCACGCGGCGGCGGGGAGGGTGGGGCAGCCGGGGTCGACCTGGAAGCCGGCGACCGACGTTCCCCAGAGGAAGGTCTTCGGGAACGTGACGACGGCGTTGTTCGCGGCGGGGTCCGCGGCGCCTCCGTCGTCGCCGCACGCCTGGGCGAGGAGCGAGGCGGCGGCGAGGGCAGCGGCGGCGAGGCGCCCTGCGGGGCGCGCGGCGAGACGGTTCAAGGGGCCTCCCAGGCCCGCAGGATCGCCTCGCGCGCCGCGTCGTGGGCGCGGCCGTTGGTCGCGAGGAACGGGCCGCTCGAGGGACGGAGGTGCCCGCGCTCGTCAAAACGGAACGGCGCGCCAGCGAGGTCGGTGATGGCGCCGCCGGCGGCCGCGAGGATCGCCATCGGGGCGACCACGTCCCAGGCGTGGACGGCGTGGTGGCTCAGGTAGACGTCGGCCCGGTCGCGCACGAGCTCTCCGACCTTCACGCCCACCGAGCGCAGCCCGCCGCCGTCGACGAACCCGGCCGAGAGGACGCGGGCCTTGAGCGGCGCGCGGATGGTGGTCGACGTGACGAGCCTGAGCGCGCCGAGCTCCGCGCGCTTCGACACCGCGAGGGCGCGCGGGACGCCGCCGTTCGCGACCGCCAGCGCCGGGGCGCCGGCCGCCGCGGTGAGCATGAGATCGGCGCGCGGCTCGTAGACCACGCCGAGCGCGGGCACGCCGTCGACGAGGAGGCCGATCTGCACGGCGTAGCCGCGCACGTTGCCGTCGATGAAGGCCTCGGTGCCGTCGAGCGGGTCGACGACCCACACGCGCCCGCTCGTGCCCGCGACCCGCTCGGACTCGGACTCCTCGGTGAGGAGCCCGTCGTCGGGGTAGGCGGCGCGCAGCCCCTCGCGGATGAGGGCGTCCGCGGCGAGGTCGGCGCGGGTGACGGGGGAGCTGTCGGCCTTCTCGTGCTCGACGAAGCCCTCGTCGCGCACGCGCTCGATGGCCGCCCCCGCGTGACGGGCGAGGGCGGCCGCGACGTCGAGCTCCGCTCGGAGGACGAGCGTCAGTGGGACGGGGCCTCGCCCTCGGCGGCCGGCGCGGCCTCACCCTCGTGCGCGGGGGCCGCCTCGCCCTCGTGCGGGATCGGCTGGTTCACTTCCTCGTGGCCGGTGTGCTCGTGCGGGACGGGCTCGGGGCGCACGGTCAGGCCGTGGTCGACGGCGTAGCGCCCGTTCGCGTGGAGGTTGTCCAGCGTGCCGCGCGTGTTGATGTCGACGAAGGTCAGCATGAAGAAGATGCCGATGAAGAGCAGCGTCCCGAAGAACACGAAGCTGTGGAAGCGCGTGTCGTACTTCAGGTGCATGAAGAAGCCGATGACGAACGCGGACTTGATGACCGCGACGAGCATCGCGACCGGGAGGCTCGCGCTCCCGAGGTCCGCCTCGCTGACCAGCACCGTCAGGACGGTGAGCACCATCAGCGAGCCGAAGACCTTCATGTAGGTCGCGATCGGCATGACGTGGTGATGGGACTCGTGGATGTCGGCCTCGCGGCCGCGGATGTAGCCCTTTGCCATGACGTCCGACCTACTTGACCAGGTAGAGGAGCGGGAAGAGGAAGATCCAGACGAGGTCGACGAGGTGCCAGTAGAGGCCCACGTTCTCGACCGGCGTGTAGTAGTGCTCGCTGAACTGCCCCTTGTTCGTGCGGATGAGGATCCACACGAGGAGCCCGATGCCGACGAGCACGTGGACGCCGTGGAGGCCCGTCATCAGGAAGTACACGCCGAAGAAGAGCTGCGGACCGCCGTACCAGGCCTTCTGGATCATCTCGCCACCGGCGGTGGTGACGTGCTGGGCGAAGAAGTTCGCGCCCGGGAGGAGCCCGTGCTCGATCTTGGCCGAGTACTCGATGTACTTGATGACCATGAAGCCGCAGGCGAACAGGATGGTCGCGACGAGCATCATCGACGACTGCTTCCGGTTGCCGACCTGAGCGGCCCGCACGGCGAGCGCCATCGTGAGGCTCGACGTGATGAGGAAGACGGTGTTGAGGCCGCCGAGCCACTTGTTGAGCTCGTGGTGGGCCTCGAGCACCATCTCCGGGTACTGCGAGCGCATGTAGAAGTACGCGAGGAAGAGACCGCTGAACATCAGCAGCTCCGTCGCGAGGAACACCCACATGCCGAGCTTGGCGGCGCCCTCTTGCTGGCCCGCGTTGTCGAAGTGATGCGCGACGAAGGCCGGGTGGTCACTCCCGTGGGCATCGTGACCGTGCGCGGCGTGGCCGTGCTCCACGTCCATGGCTGTGCTCATCGATGAACGCTCCTTGTCGCCCGGCCATGGATCGGCCGGGACGCCATCCTCGATCAGTGGTGGCCGCCGGTGGCGCGGCTGTGGTCGATCTCGGGGAAGTTGTACGGGTCCGAGTCCACGTGCGGGGTGTCGTGGAAGTTGTGCATGATCGGCGGGCTCTGCGTCGCCCACTCGAGGGAGACCGCGCCCCACGGGTTCGCCCCGACCTTCTTGCCCTTGAAGAGGCCGCGGACGAGGTAGAACAGCGTGAAGAAGAGGCCGAGGCCCAGGATGAAGGCGCCGATGGTGGACGCGATGTGGTACGGCTGGAACTCCGGCTGGTACTCCGCGTAGCGGCGCGCCATGCCGCGGCTGCCCATCATGAACTGGCTGAAGAAGGTCAGGTTGAAGCCGATCATGACGAGGGCCGCGCCGATCTTGCCGTGCGTCTCGTTGTACATCCGCCCGAACATCTTCGGATACCAGTGGTGGAGCGCGGCGAGCAGCGCGATGACGTTGCCGCCCATCATCACGTAGTGGAAGTGCGCCACGACGAAGTAGCTGTCGTGGAGCTGCACGTCCGTCGAGAGCGCGCCGAGGAAGAGGCCCGTGAGCCCGCCGATGGTGAACGTGAAGAGGAACATCAGGCCGTAGAGCATCGGCGTGTTCAGCGTGATGCTCCCGCCGTAGAGCGTCGCGATCCAGCTGAACACCTTGATGGCGGTCGGGACGGCCACGGCGAAGGTCAGGAACGAGAACAGGGCGCCGGCGAACTCCGACTGCCCCGACACGAACATGTGATGGCCCCAGACGAGGAAGCTGATGATGGCGATGGCGACCGACGAGAGGGCGATGGCCTTGTAGCCGAAGATGTGCTTCTTCGCGTGGACGCTGATGACCTCGCTGATGATGCCGAAGGCCGGGAGGATCATGATGTAGACGGCGGGGTGGCTGTAGAACCAGAAGAAGTGCTGGAAGAGGACCGGGTCGCCGCCCATCGCCGGGTTGAAGATGCCGATGTTGAACACGTTCTCCGCGACGAGCAGGAGGAGCGTGATGGCGAGCACCGGCGTCGCGAGCACCTGGATGACGGCCGTCGCGTAGAGCGCCCAGATGAAGAGCGGCATGCGGTTCCAGGTCATGCCCGGCGCGCGCATCTTGTGGACCGTGACGATGAAGTTCACGCCCGTGAGGATGGACGAGAACCCGAGCACGAACGCGCCGAGGTTCGCGAGGACCACGGGGCCGACGCCCTTGGTGGTGGAGTAGGGCGTGTAGAAGGTCCAGCCGGTGTCGAGCTGGCCGGCGAGCACGGCGACCGCGAGGATGGCCGTCCCGAGGACCCAGATGTAGAACGAGAGCAGGTTCAGACGCGGGAAGGCGACGTCCTTGGCGCCGAGCATGAGCGGCAGGAAGAAGTTGCCGAGCGCGGCGGGCACGACGGGGATGATGAAGACGAACACCATCAACGCGCCGTGGAGCGTGAAGAGCTTGTTGTAGAGGTCACGCCCGAGGCTCGCGGCCTCCTGGAAGTTCGGGTTCGCCGCGTTCACGAGCAGATCGATCTGCGGCGTGAGCAGCTCCGCCCGGAAGATGAGCGCGAGGATGCCCGCGATCATGAACGCCGTGAGCGTGCCCACGAGGTACATGATGCCGATGCGTTTGTGATCCAGGGTGAAGAGCCAGCTCTTGAGGCCGTGGCTCTCCTTGTAGAAATCGACCTCGTGAGCGTGGCCGTGGCCGTGCTCGACGCCTTCGACGGTGGTCGTTGCCATGCGCGTGATCCTCCGGAACCGGGCTGGACTGGGTTCTACTCGTTCTTGTCGTCGTTGGTGGGGCCGCCGTCGTTCTCGTGACCGTCGAGCCCCTTGATGTAGTCGATGAGCGCGCCGATCTCCTGCTCGGAGAGGCGGCCCTCGAAGGACGGCATCTGCTTGCCCTCGAAGCCCGAGACGATCTTCTTCGACGCGTACACGATCGACTCGCGGAGGTAGTCGTCATCGGCGACGACCTTGCCGGCGCTCGTGGACTCCTCACGGCCCGGGAGGCCGTAGAGGCCGGGGCCGACGACTGTGGCGCGGTCCTCGGTGACCGAGTGGCAGCCGGCGCAGCCGTACTTCGCGAAGAGCTTCTCACCGTAGTTCGGGGCCTTCAGGTCGAGCTTGCAGCGCTCGTCCTCCTTCGAGAGGAACTTCGCCCAGTCCTCGGCGTTGAGCACCTCGACCGTGCCCTCCATGCGCGAGTGGTTCGTGCCGCAGTACTCGGCGCAGAAGAGGTGGTAGCTGCCCGGGACCGTCGGGGTGACGGTGAAGCCGGTGTAGCGGTTCGGGACCGCGTCCTTCTTCACGCGGAACGCCGGGATCCAGAACGAGTGGAGCACGTCGTCGCTCGAGAGCTGCACCGTGAACGGCTGGTTCGCGGGCAGGTAGAACGTCGTCGCCTGCGTCCCGGAGACCGGGTCGATGGTCGGCGTGCACTCGCGGTCGAGCTGCGGGTAGCTCACCGTCCAGGCCCACTGCTTCGCGACCACGCGGAGGTTCAGGGCGTTGCTCGGCGTCGCCGAGAGCGCCGTGAAGTCGTTGAAGCCCCAGGCGAAGATGACCACGAGCAGCACCGTCGGGACCGCGCTCCAGAGGAACTCGATCTTGAAGTTGTGCTTCACGGGGCTCGTGCGCTGGTTCGGGCTCTTCTGGCGGTACTTCCACGCGAAGCGCACCGTCGCGGCCATCAGCACCACGAAGAAGAAGACCGACAGCCAGAGGATGAAGTCGAACAGGCTGTCGACGCGCGACGCCTGGTCGGAGGCCTGCGTCGGCATCCAGAAGCTGGCGTCGGACATGTCGTTCGCGAGCCCGGCCGCAGCGTCGGCGAGCCAGTGAGAGGAGAGTCCCATCATCGAGCAGACTCCGGGGTGACCACGCCGTGGCCGGCGTGCTTGGCGTTCTGGGTGTTGGCGGCCGCGTCTGCGGCTGAGCGGCGCCGCTCGCGGCGCCACCACATGAGGAGGAACGAACCGAAGATGAGGAGGGCGAGCACCCCGCCGAGGCGGAGGAAGCCCCAGGCGAAGGCGGCGTAGCCGCCCTCGTCCGCGTCGTAGGCGAAGCAGGACAGGAGCACCTTCTCGCCGAGCGAGCCGATCTTGCCGTCGGAGGCGTCCATGAGCCCGAACTTCAGGTCTCGCGGGTTGTACGAGATCCCGTAGAGGTAGCGGCTGATGACGCCCTTCGGCGACATGATGTAGGTGACCGGCGAGTGGGCGTACTGGCCGGACTCCTCGTCGAAGCGGTAGCCGTAGCCGATGCGCTCCGTGAGCTCCTTGATGGCGCGCTCGGAGCCGACCATGAAGGCCCAGTCGATGGCCTCGGCCTTCGCGTCGAGGGCTGTGCCGGTCGGCTCGTCGTCGCCGTCCTCCTTGGCCGTGTAGCGCGCGAACTCGCGGAGGTAGTTGAGGCGCTTGTCGTGCGCGACGTCGACCGTGTCGCGCGGGTCGAAGCTGACCGTCACGACGCGGAACTTCTCACCCGGCACCCAGCCCGTCTTCTCGAGGGCCTTCAGGAGCTCGTTCAGCTGCACGCTGCAGAGCGAGGTGCAGCGGTAGTAGTTGAGCGTCAGCACGACGGGGCGCTTGCCGTCGAAGAGCTCGGAGAACAGGACCTTCTTCCCGTTCTCGTCCGTGAGCGGGATGTTCCCGTCGATGGACTGGCCGAGGAGGTTCTTGACGTCGACGCCGTCGAACTCCTTGGGCAGCGGCGTCCCAGCGGCCACACGGGACGACGTACCCACGGCGAGCACGCCCAGCGTGGTCGCGAGGAGGCCGATGGCGAGGCGCACGAGGCGCTGCCAGCGGGTGCTCGGGGTCGTCTTCGTCGTGTGGGTCACGGGGCGCATCATCTCACGTTCCCTGGGCCATCCGGCCGCTCGAAGTCAAATCAGGGGTTACCGGGCGCGGGCGCCGGAGCCGGCACCGCGTCGTCGGGGTGGACCCAGCCCGCCGGCGGGGCGGCGGCCGCGAAGCGGTCGGGGTGCTCGAGGACGAGCTTCTCCGCGACCGTGATCGGCATCCGTAGCGTCGCCTGCTCGCCCTCCTTCTGGGGCGGGACGACGCCGTAGTTGTCGTAGTAGTCGGCGTCGCGCTTCGCCTGCTCGACCTGCATCGGCACCGGCCGGTCGGCCGCCGCCTTCTGCTCCTTGTCCGTCTCGTGGACGAAGAGCTGGTAGACGCCGATCGCCGACGCCACGAGCACCACCGCCGTCAGGACGAGGAAGCCGAAGAGGACGAAGTTCGGGGTCCGGTCGATCTCGTGGCCACCGGGCGTCATCTCGGAGACGAGCCGGCGCGGGCCGATCGGCGCCTCGTTCACGCCGGCGCTCGGCGCCGCGTGATGGTGCTGGTCATGTGCGTGCGTTTCGGACACGTGCTCCTCCACAACTGAACAGAGGCCCGGAAGCGATATCAGTAGTTCTCGAACCCGACCGACTCGTCCATGCGCGGCTCGTTCAGGACGACCACGGGGGCGGCCCCGAGGCGCCAGAAGAACACGGCGCAGACGAGCCCGCCGATGCCGACCACCGCGAGGAGGTCGCTCAGCGCGAGGCCGAAGTGGGAGTGCCCCGTCACGTGCTGGGTCATCGTCGGCTGGATGATCCAGAACATGTCGATGAGGTGCGCCACGACGAGCAGGATGGCGCCAAGGGCCATCGTGGTCTTACGGCGCTTGATGTGACGCGACATCAGGAAGAAGAACGGCACCGCGAAGTGCAGGAGCGCGAGGAGGAGGGTCACCCACTCCCAGCCGCCCTCGGCGCGGTGCGCGAACCAGAGGGTCTCCTCCGGGATGTTCGCGTACCAGATGAGCATGAACTGCGAGAACGCGATGTACGACCAGAAGACGACGAAGGCGAACGCGAGCTTGCCGATGTCCTGGTAGTGCTCGGCCGTCACGTGCTCCTTCAGGAGCCCGGCGCGCTGGATGCCCATCATGGAGAGCGAGAGGATCGCCATGAAGAACATGAACGTGCCGCCGAAGTAGTAGACGCCGAAGATGGTCGAGTACCAGTGCGGGTCGAGGCTCATCATGAAGTTCACGGCCGCGACCGTGATGGTGAGCCCGAACGTCACGTAGCCGAGCGGCGCCCACCAGCGGAGGCGGTCGGCGATGGCCGGGTCACCCGAGGCGTCCTGCTTCCGCGAGCCGCGGTAGAGGTAGAGGGAGAAGGCCGTCCAGAGCCCGCCGCAGATGAGGAACGCGATGAGGAAGCTCGTCGGGTTCAGCCACGCCTGCTTCTCGACGACCATGATGTCGTCGGGCTTCGGGTTCACCCACGGCGTGTAGAGGGACTCGAGCCCCCCGAGGACGATGGGCAGACCGAGCAGGAAGAGCAGGGGCAGGGTGATCATCCAGTTCTCGGCCACCCGGCGCACGAGCGCGCTCCAGCCGGCGCGCGTCCCGTGGTGGATGAGCACGAAGAACAGCGCCCCGAGCCCGGCCGAGAGCCAGAACATGTAGGCGGTGAGGTAGCTGAACCAGAACTGGGTGTGGTCATCACCCGCCGTCACGAAGGCGAGGGCGATGCCCGCGACGCCGAGGACGGCGAGCGGGACCGGCAGCTTCCGGAGGACGTGCCCCTTGTCGAGGGTCGCCTCGGCCGCGGTCGGCATGTGGGCGTGGGCGTGACTGCTCACGGGTTACCTCCACTGGCCTTGAGCTGCGTCATGACGTCCGCCGGCACGTCCGCGACGGTCGCGCGCTGGCTCACCTGGAGCACGCGCACCCACGCCGCGATGGCCCAGCGGTCGGCGACCGGGACCTGCACCGCGTAGGGGCGCATCGTGCCCTTCCCGTGCGAGATCACGTCGAAGATGTAGCCGAGCGGCATCGCCTGGAGGCGAGGCTCGTGGTAGCTCGGCGGCGGCACGGCGAAGCCGCGCTGGATGATGACCCCGTGGCCGTAGCCGCTCTTCTCGTGGCAGGGCGCGCAGTAGATGTTGAAGCGCGCGTGGCCGCGGTCGAGGAGGGCCTGGGTCAGCTCGACGCCGTCCGGGAGCCCGTCGACGAGGCGCCCGTCCGCGCCGCGGCCGCGGTAGTACGCGTCGTCGTCGTGGAGCTGGCCCTGGGCGACGGCACCCGCGACCGGCGGGCGCATGGCCCGATGGTCCGGGAACCAGTCGTTGTCTTCCTGGCCCTGGAAGTAGGACTGGTCGTCCATGTTCCAGTTCGGATGGATCGGCGGTTCGGCGGACTTGTTGCCGCGACAGCCGGCGCCGGCGCTCGCGAGGACGAGCAGCGCGGCTGTGATGGTGAGTCGGCGGGTCATTCCTCCATGACCTCCTCGATATGGGTGGCTCCGAGCTTCTTCAGGAGCTTCTTCGTCTTGCGCTCGTCGAAGAGCGGGTCGCGCGCCTCGATCGAGATGAAGAACTTGTCGTCGGAGAAGGCGCCGAAGCGCTCGCTCGAGAAGAGCGGGTGGTGGAACGTCGGCATGCGGTTGATGCCGAACATGCCGAACACCGCCCCGAGCGACGCGAAGAGCACGCCGAGCTCGAACGTGACGGGCACGAAGGCCGGCCACGAGAAGAACGGCTTGCCGGCGATGGGCGTCGGGTACTCGACGACCATCGTCCACCACTCGAGCGTGAACCCGAGCGTCGCGCCGAGGAGGCCCATGCCGAGCACGATCCACGGCACCTTCGAGGGGCCGAGGCCCATCGCCCGGTCGAGCCCGTGCACGGGGAACGGCACGTGCGCGTCCCAGTGCTTGAAGCCCTCGTCGCGGACGGCCTCGCAGGCGGGGTAGATGGACTGGGCCGAGTCGAACTCGGCGAGCAGCCCGAAGACCTTCTTCTCAGCCATGGGCGAGCACCTCTTTGGCAGAGTCGACGTAAGCGTCCTCACCGCTCACGGAGCCGTGATGCGAGTGCGGGTTGGCCTGCGGGAGCACCCCCTTGACCTCCGAGATGGCGACCATCGGGATCCAGCGCAGGAACAGGAAGAAGAGCGTGAAGAAGAGGCCGAAGCTCCCGACGAGCGTCGAGATGTCCCAGAACGTGGGCTTGAAGTAGTCCCACGAGGACGGGAGGTTGTCGGCCGAGAGCGACATCGTGATGACGAAGCGCTCGAACCACATGCCGATGTTCACGAAGATCGACAGGATGAAGAGCACGGTCACGTTGCGGCGGAGCTTCTTGAACCAGAAGAACTGCGGCGTGATGACGTTGCAGGTCACCATGATCCAGTAGGCCCAGCCGAAGCTCCCCGTCGCGCGGTTGATGAAGGTGAACTGCTCGTAGGGGTTCCCCGAGTACCAGGCGACGAAGAACTCCATCGCGTAGGCGTACCCGACGAGCGAGCCCGTGAGCAGGATGACCTTCGCCATGTTCTCGAGGTGCTTCTCGTTGATGATGTGCTCGAGCTTGAAGATCTTCCGCGCGGGGATGGCGAGCGTCAGCACCATCGCGAAGCCCGAGAAGATGGCGCCCGCGACGAAGTAGGGCGGGAAGATGGTCGTGTGCCAGCCGGGCAGGAACGACACCGCGAAGTCGAAGGACACGACCGAGTGCACGGAGAGCACGAGCGGCGTGGCGATGGCGGCGAGGAGGGCGTAGGCGCGCTCGTAGTTGACCCAGGCGCGCATCGAGCCGCGCCAGCCGAGGGCGAAGATGGCGTAGACGAGCTTCCGCACCTTCGACACCGACCGGTCGCGCATCGTGGCGAAGTCGGGGATGAGGCCGACGTACCAGAAGAGGAGCGACACCGTGAAGTAGGTGCTGACCGCGAACACGTCCCAGAGGAGCGGGGACATGAAGTTCGGCCACATGTCCATCTGGTTCGGGACCGGGAACATGTAGTAGACGACCCAGACGCGGCCGACGTGGATGCCCGGGAAGATGAGGGCGCAGATGACCGCGAAGATGGTCATCGCCTCCGCGAACCGGTTGATGGAGGTCCTCCATCGCTGCCGGAACAGGAAGAGCACGGCGGAGATGAGCGTCCCGGCGTGGCCGATGCCGACCCAGAACACGAAGTTCACGATCGCCCAGCCCCAGCCGACGGGGTTGTTGACGCCCCAGATGCCGGTCCCCTCCCAGAAGAGGTAGCCGATGCTCACGAGGAGCACGCCGAGCAGCGACGCCGAGACGAGGAAGCCTACCCACCAGCCCCGGTAGTTCGAGAGCTCGATGGGGCGGGCGACCGCCTCGGTGATGTCCTTGTAGCTCGGGTTCCCGAGGATGAGCGGGGCTCTCCCGTGGACGGGATCGAGCGCGTCCTTCACCATGGCCATGGGCTATCCCTCCGCCTGGGCGACGAGGTCCGGGTTCGGGTTCTTGAGGCGAGCGAGGTAGGTCGTCCGCGGGCGCGTGTTGAGCTCGCGGAGCACCTGGTAGTTGCGCGGCTGATCGCGCAGCTTCGACACCTTCGAGTTCGGGTCGAGGATGTCGCCGAAGACGATGGCGTCCGCCGGGCAGGCCTGCGCGCACGCCGGGACGATGCGCCCGTCGGCGACGAGCCCGTCGCCGTGGACCTTCGCCTCGATCTTCGCCGCGTTGATGCGCTGCACGCAGTACGTGCACTTCTCCATCACGCCGCGGAAGCGGATGGTCACGTCCGGGTTCTTCTGCATCTGCACGAGCGGGTGGATGTCCCCGTTGTACTGGAAGAAGTTGAACCGGCGGACCTTGTACGGGCAGTTGTTGGCGCAGTAGCGCGTGCCGATGCAGCGGTTGTACGCCATGTCGTTCAGCCCCTCGGGGCTGTGCGTCGTGGCCTTCACCGGGCAGACGGCCTCACACGGCGCCGTCTCGCACTGCTGGCAGGTCATCGGCTGGAGGATGGCGCTGGGCTCGTCCTCGTTCATCCCGCTGTAGTAGCGGTCGAGGCGGATCCAGTGCATCTCGCGCCCCTTGAGGACGCGCTCCTTGCCGACCGTCGGGATGTTGTTCTCGGCCTGGCACGCGACCACGCAGGCGCTGCAGCCCGTGCACGCGTTGAGGTCGACGTTGAGCCCCCACTGCTGGCGGCCCGTGTAGACGAGGTCCGGGTAGATCCACGACTTGAGCTCGTGGCCCTCCATCGTCTTGTCGAGGAGCTCGTTGAAGACCTGGGGCTCGCTCGCGTACGTCTCGCGGCTCGTCTCGAGCGCGAGGTTGCGCGGCGCCTTCCCCTCGCGCACGACCTGCGAGTTGCCGTAGCTCTGCGTGTCGGCGAGCGCGACCGAGCCGCCCGCGAGGGACACGTCGCCCGCGGCGAACCAGCCCGCGGCGCTCGCCTTGAGCGGGTACACGTCGACGCCCGCGCCCTCGGCGTACTTCCCGAAGTCCTTCCGCCCCCAGCCGAGCTGGAGGTGGACCGTGTTCTCGGCCTCACCGGGCGTGAGCTTCACGGGGAGCGTCGCGCTCGCGCCGCCGACCGTCACCGTGACGAGGTCGCCGTTGTCGACGCCGCCGAACCCGAGGTTCTCGGCCGTCTTCTTCGACATCAGCGCCGCGTTGTCCCACGTGAGCTTCGACATCGGCTCGGGCGCCTCGAGGAGCCACGGGATGTTCGCGTAGCGCCCGTCCTTCAACCAGAAGTGCGGGTGGAAGCTCACCTCGATCTTCGCGCCGTCGTCGGCCGCGGCCGTCTGCAGGAGCGCGCCCGCGCCGTCCCACGCCGGGGTCGAGGTCGCGCCGGCGCCCGCGCCGCCCGCGACGACGCCGTCGTGGAGCCAGCGGCGCCAGGTCTTGTCGCTCCCCGCGCCCTGACCCATCCAGGTCTCGCGGACGAGGTCGTGCCCGTTCTTCGCCTCGCCGTGGGCGAGCCGCGCGACCACCTCGAGGGTGCTCGGCGTGAAGAAGAGCGGGTCGATGAGCGGCTGCTGCACGCTCACCGCGCCCGTCAGCGAGCGGAGATCGCCCCACGCCTCGAGGTAGTGGCTCACGGGCATGTGGAGCGTCGCGAGCTTCCCGGTCTCGTCGCGGTGCGTCCCGAAGTGAAGCAGGTTCGGGGTCTTGCCGAGCGTGTCGGCGAGCCCCGGCAGCACGAGCGCCGGGTTGACCTCGAAGCAGAGCACCGTCGAGAACGAGGCCGCGTCCTTCGCGAAGGCGTCGAGGCCGTCGACGACGGCGTAGCCCTCGTCCTTGTGCCAGGTCTCGACCTCGCCGCCGAGGGCCGCGTTGATCGCGTGCGCGAGGGCGTGCACCCAGGCGGGCTGCCGCTCGCCGACCATGACGAGCGCCGCGCCCTTGTTCGCGGCGAGGTCCTTCGCGAGCGCGCTCGCGAACTTGACCGCCTTCGCGTCCGACGGGCCCGCGTCGCCGAGGCGACCGGCCGCGCCCGGGAGCGCTGTGCCCGCGGCGCCCAGCGACCGCGCGACCGCGAGGAGCACGGCCCCGACGCCGCTCGAGCGCTGCCGGATGCGGTGGTCCGCGTTCGACCCCGTGAGCGTGAAGTGCGACTCCACGACATAGAGCCGGTTCATCGGATCGCCCGGCTTCTCGACGCGCCGGCCCGCGGCGTACGCCTTCGTGTGGCGCACCGCGTGCGGGTCGTTCCCGAGGAAGTCGCTGTCGAAGGCCGCGATGACCTTGGCCTTCTCGACGTGCTGCACCGCGTAGGCGCCGGCGCCCGCGATGGCCGCGGCCGCCTCGAGCGCGTTCACCGGGTGGAGCGCGTCACCGATGAAGACCCGCGCCTCCGGGAGCGCCTGCGAGAGCGCCTTCAGCTGCGCCGTCAGCGTCGGGGACAGGATCGTCGGGAAGAGGAGGGCCGTGCCCTTGCCGCCGGCCTGCTTCGCCGTGTTCATCGCGCCGTCGACGGTCGCCCACGCCTCGGTCCACGACACCTTGTCGCCCGACTTCGCGTGGGGCGCGTCCGTGCGGTCGACGTCGTAGAGGCCGAGCACCGAGGCCTGCGCCGTGCCCGAGGTCGCGCCGAGCGACTCCGGGTGCGCCGGGTTGCCCTCGATCTTCGTCGGCCGGCCCTCGTGGCTCTCGACGAGCACGCCGAGGACCGCCGGGCCCTCCTGGAAGGCCGACGCGAAGTGCACCGGCACGCCGGGGACGAGGTCCTCGGGGCGCTCGGCGTACGGCACGATCATCTGCTTCGGCTTCCGCCAGCAGCCGCTCAGCGACACGCCGGCCAGCGCCGACGACGCGCCGACGATGCCCATGAACTTGCGGCGGCTCACGCCGTCGAGCTCGAGCGTCGCGGCGTCCTCGTCCGCGAACTCACGCCCGGCGGCTGGCGCCGGGGCCTCGTCGCCCGCGCGGAGCTCGCCGTAGTCCATCCAGTGCGGACGCTCTTCCAAGGAGTTGCTCATCGGTGGCACCCCGAGCAGTGTTCCGGCGGCGAGACCGCGCGCGTGCGCGTCGGGTCCTCCGCGGGGTTGTATTCCTTCGACGCGGGCGTCTCGAACCAGGCCATGTTGGTGACCTGGTCACGCGGCCGGAGGTTGGGCTCCGGGTTCCGGTGGCAGTCGAGGCACCAGCTCATCGACAGCGGCTCGGCCTGCGCCACCACCTGCATCTGATCGATGCGCCCGTGGCAGGTGGAGCAGCCGACGCCGGCGGCGACGTGCACGCTGTGGTTGAAGTACGCGTAGTCCGGGAGCATGTGCACGCGGACCCACTCGAGCGTGCTCTTGCCCTCGAACGCGTCCTTCACCGGCTGAACGCGGCCCTCGCGGTCGCCGAGGTTCAGCTGCGAGTGGCAGTTCATGCACGTGCCGAGCGGCGGGATGGCGGCCTGCGCGGCGACCTCCACCGTGTTGTGGCAGTAGCGGCAGTCGAGGCCGAGCTCACCAGCGTGGAGCTTGTGGCTGAACGGGACCGGCTGCTCGGGCTGGTAGCCGACGTCGGTGAACTTCGGGGAGAAGTAGTACCAGACGACGAACACCACACCGCACAACGCGATGGGCGTCCCGACCCCGATGGCGAGCGGGATCTTGTTGGTCCAACGAGGGAAGATCTGAGCCACGGCTATCTCTCTCCCAAGGCGATGGGTGGGGGGGAGTCGGCGAGCGCCGAGGCGACCCCCCGAGAAGCGGCGACGAGGCCGCTGGGCCCGGGTTGGCGGGGGCGGAAGCTAGCAGCACGGCCAGCGACTGGCAACACCGTTCGACGCCTCGCGTCAGCGCCGTCGTGACCGGCCTGCCAACGCGGCGAGAACGTCTTGATGTATTGGACGACGCCCTCGAGCTCCTGCTCGGAGAGGTTCGGCCACGCGGGCATCCCAGAGCCCGGGATTCCATGGCGAATCGTCTTCTCGAGCTGGGCGTTCGTCGGGAGGGCGCCGTTGTCGCCGTACTTGAAGTCGGCCGTCGTGAAGTCCCGCGGGCGCGGGTCGAGGCGGCGGCCGCCGGGGGTGTCGGCCTTGCCGTCGAAGCCGTGGCACGTCGCGCAGAAGCGGTCGTACACGCCCTGGCCACGGTTCAGCGTCTCGGGGGCGACGGTCTCGCCGCCGAGCACCATCGGCTCGGTGAAGCCGCGCTTGCCACCGCACGCGCCCGCGAGCGCGCCGAGGAGGCCCGCCGCGGCGAGGCCCACGAGACCTGGACGGAGCGCGCGCAGGGACATCAGCGGCCTCCTTCGTCGTCGTTGGTGAGGAGGTCGATCGCGTAGGCCGCGACCAGCTCGCGCTCGTCCGGGGACGAGCTGAAGTAGTGGCGCACCTGGCCCTTCCGATCGACGAGCACGAGCTTCGTCGAGTGCGTGATGTCCGCGACCCCGGCTGCGTCCTCGGTCTTGTCGCCCATGGCGAGGCGGAAGCCGTCCTTCCCCATGACGAGCGCCTCGAGCACGGCGCGGTCGCCGGTCGCGAACGTCCAGGTCGCGAGGTCGGCGCCGTTCTCCTCGGCGTAGGCCTTGAGGACGGGCGGCGTGTCGTACTCGGGGTCGACCGTGATCGAGAGGAGCCGCACGGGCGCGCCGACCGCGGCGAAGCGCTTCTGGAGATCGACGTTCGCCGCGGTGACCGCCGGGCAGATCGTGCGGCAGGTCGTGAAGATGAAGCTCACGACGGTCACGTGGCCGTTCAGGTCGGCGCGGGTGAAGGGCTGGCCGTCCTGATCGGTGAGCGTGAAGTCCGCGACGTCGCCGAGGACGGGCAGGGTGTTGAGGCGGCGGCTCGTGAAGACGCGCATGCCCGTGAGGACCAGGATCCCGACGACCGCGGCGAGGAACCACGGGTTCTTCAGCAGCCGCGACGCGCCGCCCCGCGCGGGCCCCTCGGCCGCGTGCTGTCCGCTCGCGACGCCCGCGCTCACTTGCGCGCCCCTCCGGAGACGCGGCTCACGAGCACCGCCACCGCGAGCGTCAGCGCCGCGAACCCCGCGAGCACCGCGATCGTCACCCCGGGCCCGTGCACGGCGACCGGCGCCGTCCCGCCCGAGAGCGCGTGGCGGAACCCGTCGACCATGTAGGCCATCGGGTTCACGGTCATCACGATCTCGAGCCAGCCCTCCTTCGGCGGGAACATGGCGCCCGACACGAGCCAGAGCGGCATCAGCACCACCGCCATGATCGCGTGGTAGCCGCCCGTCGAGCGGAGGAGCCACGCGAACGAGAACGACAGCGCCGTGAGCCCGACCGCGCCGAAGAGGAACGTCAGGAGGAACGTGCCCCACGCGGCGTCGCCGAGGGCGTAGCCCGCCCCCGGCGCGGCGACGAGCGCGAGCACCATCTGCACGAGCGCGATCGTCACGACGCCGGCGGTCTTCCCGAGGACGAGCGACGCGCGCGACGCGGGCGCCGTCTGCACCTGCTGGAGGAAGCCCTGCTCCCGGTCCTCGATGACCGCCATCATCGCGAAGATGGTCGTGAAGAGCACGATCATCACGAGGAGGCCGGGGTAGAAGAACTGGAGGTAGGACATCCCCGCGACGCCATCGAGCTTGAAGACGTTCGCCATCCCGCTCCCGAGGAGGAGCCAGAGGAGGATGGGCTGGAGCACCACCCCGAGCCAGCGCGACGTGTCGCGCGCGAGCCGGATCATGTCGCGCTGCCAGAGCGCCACGAAGAGGCCGAGCTCGTAGCGGAGGCGCGAGCGCGTGTGCACCGCGCCGAGCCGGCGGGCGCCGGCCCCGGCGACCGGGTCCGCCTCGACGACGTGCTCGCCCATCACGCGGCCTCCCGCCCGATGGGCGTCGGATCGTCCGCGAGCGAGCGGCCCGTCAGCTTCAGGAAGGCGTCGGCGAGCGACGGGCGGCGGAGGCTCACGGCCTCGAGGCGCCCCTTCGGGAGCCCCTCGACGAGGCGCACGATGACCTCGTGACCCCGCGCGCACTCGACGTGGACGGCGCCCGTCTGCGGGTCGACGCGCGCGTCGAGGCCGAACTGGGCGCGGACCTCGGTGGCGAGGGCCTCGGCGTCGCTCCCCTCGAGGACGACGACGTCCTCGGCGAGCTCCTTCGTGAGGGCCTCGGGGCTGTCGACGCGCACGACCTTCCCCTCGTCGAGGACGACGAGCTGGTCGCACAGCGCGCCCTCCTCGGGGCGGTGCGTCGCGAGGACCACCGCGACGCCGTGCGTGCGCCGGAGGCCCCCGAGGAGCGACCACGTGCGCTCGAAGGAGGCGGCGTCGAGGCCGCTCGTCGGCTCGTCGAGCAGGACGAGCTCGGGCTCGTGGACGAGGGCGCGGGCGATCTCGAGGCGCCGGGCCATGCCGCCCGAGAACGTCCCGACCGCGTCCTTCGCCCGCTCCGTGAGCCCCGCCCACGCGAGGAGCTCGGCCGCGCGCTCGCGCGCGACGCGCCCGCCGATGCCGTGCATCCGGGCCGCGAGCATGAGGTTCTGCTGCGCCGTGAGCTTCGCGTCGAGGCTCGGCCGCTGGAAGACGACCCCGAGGCGCGCCCGGTAGCCGAGCGAGCCCGCGGCGTGGTCGACGCCATCGCGCCCGCGCCACGTGGCCGCGCCGCGCTGGATCGGCAGCACCCCCGCGAGCATCGCGAGCGCGGTCGACTTGCCGCTGCCGTTCGGCCCGAGGAGCCCGACCATCGCGCCCGCCGGCACGCTCAACGCGAGGTCCTCGAGCGCGACGCGCCGGCCGTAACGATGGCCGAGGCCGACCACCGTGAGGCTCGGGTCGCGAGGGGAGGGGGTCATGTGGCGAGCAGGTCCAGGACGAGCGCGAGGATGAGGACGGGCAGGTACACGAGCGAGAGCGCGAAGTAGCGGTAGGCCCAGCGCGCGTCGTTCGTGGCGCGGAAGCCGAGGACCGCGTAGGCCATCATCGCGAGGCCGAGCACGACGGCGACCGCGGCGTAGAGCGCGTCGGTGACGCCGAGCGGGGTCAGGAGCACGCTCGCGCCGAGGAGCACGACGCTCCAGAGCAGCGCCTGCACCTTCGCCACGCGGTTCCCGCGGACGACGGTGACCGTCTTGATGCCGGCGGCCGCGTAGTCGTGGCGGCGGAAGACGGCGATCGCGAGGAAGTGCGGCATCTGCCAGGCGAAGAGGGTCGCGAAGAGCGCGAGCCCGACGGGGTCGATGGCGCCCGTGACCGCGGTGTAGCCCATGAGCGGCGGGGCCGCGCCCGGGATGGCGCCGACGACCAGCGCGAGCGGCGAGCGGTACTTGAGCGGCGTGTAGACGAGCACGTACGACGTGAGCGCGAAGAGCCCGACGAGCGTCGTCGCGGCGTTCGTGCCGGCCGCGAGGATGACCGCGGCGAGGACGCCGAGGGCCACGCCGAACGCGAGCGCGCCGCCGTCGCTGATGCGCCCCGCGGCGAGCGGGCGCTCCTGCGTGCGCTTCATCGCGCGGTCCGGCTGCCGCTCCCACCACATGTTGAGCGCGTTGGCGGAGCCGACCGCGAGCGCCGTGCCGAGGAGCGCCCAGACGACCCCCCAGACCCCGATGCTGCCCGGCGCGAGCGCGATACCGCCCGCGGCCGTAATGAGGCACATGCGGTTGATCGACGGCTTCGTCAGCGTGATGTAGTCGCGCGCGACGGCCCACGGGGAGCGGCCCGGGCTCCGGCGGACGAGGTCGAGCGGCGGGGCGCTGTGGCTCACGCGTGCGCCTCCAGCCCGCGCGGCGGGGCCTCGCTCGGGCCCGCGACCGGGCGCCGCTGCGCCGGATCGCCGAGCGGCCCGAACGCGAAGAAGAGCGTCGCGAAGGAGGCGAGCACGAGCCCGCCGATCGCGGTGTGGAGCGCCACGATCACGACCGACTTGCCGGTCGCCACGGTCAGGAGGCCGAGCACCACCTGCACCACGGCGAGGACGCCAGGCACCCAGGCGAGCCGGGCCGCGAACCCGCGACCGTCGGCGACCGCGCGGCGGCGCGCGCGCGCCGAGACCCAGATCGCCGCGATGAGCACGAGGTAGCCCATGACGCGGTGCGTCATGTGCAGCTTGGCGAGGCCGAGGCTCGGCCAGAAGCCCTCGGCGCCGCACCCGATCCAGTCGTCTCCGCAGATCATCCCGGCGCCGTAATGCCTCATCGCGCCGCCGAGCGCCACCTGCGCGAGCGCGAGGGTGAAGCCGAACGCCACGAAGCCGCGCTGGAGGCGGGCGCCGGCGGCGGGGTCGTCGCGTCGCGTCGGCTGGAGGCGGAGCGTCAGGTGGATCATGTAGGCGAGGAAGAGGTAGCCGAGCACGAGGTGCCCGGTGGACACGATGGGATCGAGCTTCAGGAGCACCGTGATGCCGCCGAGCGCGCCCTGCACGAGCACGAGGAAGACGGCCACGACCGCGAGGACGCGCGTCCGCTTCGGGAGCGTCTTGTCGACGAGCCCCCAGATCGCGATGATCGTCGTCGTGAAGCCGACGAGCCAGCCCCAGAGGCGGTGGCCGTGCTCGAACTGGACGCCGTTCGTCATCGACGGGAACGCGTCGCCGTTGCACTGCGGGATGAACCCCCACGTGAACGACCAGTCCTTGCAGGCGAGCGACGAGCCGGTCGGGTTCACCGTGCCGCCGATGAGCAGCATGATCCACGTGAAGACGCTCGCCGCGAAGGCGAGGGCGAAGAGCCGCCGGGGCGTGAAGAAGCGGGCCGCGCCCGTCCCCGTCGCCATCACTTCACCCCCCAGATGACGCTCTTCTGGTGGGTCTTGCAGAACTGCTCGAGCGCGCGCCACGACGCCGTGCAGGCCTTGCGCGTGTCGCTGTCCTTCGTGTCCTTGCCGTAGCCGATCGACTCGCAGCGCTCGAAGGTCCAGCGCGCGTCCGCCACCTCGACCTTCTCGTACGGCGCGCACTCCGCGGCGCGATCCTTGGCCTTCAGGCAGTGCGCCACGGCCTTCGGCACCTCCTGGAGGCACATCGAGGGCATCGCGTCGCAGCTCGCGTACCAGCCGACGACGTCCTTCACGCACTCCTCGGCGGTCATCCCCTTCCCGGCCTCGTCGAGCGACACGATCTTGGTCTGGATCGTCATCGCCGAGCTCTTGAGGTTCGGGAAGACCACGAAGACCGCGAGGAACGTGCCGATGGCGAAGAGCCCGCCGATGACGATCCAGGCGTTGCGCCCGCGCTTGTCGACCGAGTGCTGTGGGTCCGAAGACATGGCGCTGGGGTTTAGGGCAGCGTGCGCGCGAGGTCAATCACGTTCTATGCGCGTTTTCCTTTCGTTATCAGCCGTTGTCTGGCATGAGGCGCGCGTGGGAGCCGAAGTGCCCGATCCTGCCGTCGTAACCGCCGCCGCGCGCCTCCTGCGGGCCGGAGGCCTCGTCGCCATCCCCACCGAGACCGTCTACGGCCTCGCCGGTGACGCCGCGAACCCGGACGCCGTGCGGCGGATCTTCGCCGCCAAGGGCCGCCCGGCGGATCACCCGCTCATCGTCCATGTCGCCGCCGCCGCGGCGATCGCCCCCTGGGCCGCGGCCGTCCCGGACACCGCCTGGCGCCTCGCCGACGCCTTCTGGCCCGGCCCGCTCACGCTGATCCTGCCGCGCTCGCCCGCGGTCAGCCCGCTCGTCACCGGCGGTCGCGACACCGTCGCCCTCCGCGTCCCCGCGCACCCGCTCACGCGCGCGATCCTCGCGGCCTTCGGCGGCGGCGTGGCGGCCCCGTCGGCGAACCGCTTCGGGAGGATCTCGCCGACCACCGCCGCGCACGTCCGCGCCGATCTCGGCGATCGCGTCGATCTCGTCGTCGACGGTGGCCCCTGCGACGTCGGCATCGAGTCGACGATCGTCGATCTCAGCGTGCCCGACCCGGCGATCCTCCGGCTCGGCGCGGTCACCGCCGACGCCCTCGCGGCCGTCCTCGGGCGCCCCGTCGCCGTGATCACCGGCGGCCCGGTCAAGGCGCCCGGGCAGCTCCCCTCGCACTACGCGCCGCGCGCCGCCCTCGAGGTCGTGACCGCCGCCGCGCTCGCCTCTCGCGTCGCCGCGCTCGAGGCCGCCGGCGCGCGCGTCGCCGCGGTCGGCTACGAGGGCGAAGGGCAGGGCGCCCACGGGCGCGTCGCGGTCCCGACCAGCGACCTCGGCTACGCGCGCGCCCTCTACGCCGCCCTCCGCGCCGCCGACGCCGACGGCGTCGACGTGATCGTGATGGTCGAGCCCCCGGACGGCCCGCTCGCCGAGGCCCTCCGGGACCGCCTCGGCCGCGCGGCCGCGCCGCGGCCCGGAGACCACGCCCCACGCGAACGTTGACACCGCCCGGCGCCCGGTGTAGCCGTGCGCCGACTCGGGTCCCCATCGTCTAGAGGCCTAGGACGTCGCCCTTTCAAGGCGAGAACACGGGTTCGAATCCCGTTGGGGATACGCCTCGACCGACCGGCGCCGCCTGCCTCCCGCGGGCGGCGTCGGCGCGGTCATTCGCGCCGGGGTGACGACCCGAGGAGCGGCTTCACCGCGCTCGCGAACGCGTCCTGCGCGCTGTCGGTGCCCTGCGCCATGAGGTGGAGCCAGGTCGCGTCGCGCCCGCCGCGCACCTTGAGGCCGTAGAGCCTGACGCCGGCGTCGTCCGCGCGCCGTCGCACCGCGGCGAGCGCGCCCACGCCGTCGGCGCACCAGAGCTCGTACTCGACCGTGGTGTCGGGCACGTCGAGGCGCCCCTCGAGGCGTCCGAGCGCGACGAGCACGAGCATCGCGAGCACGGTCGCCCCCGCGCCGACCGCGTAGAGCCCGGCGCCGAGCGCGATGCCGATCGCGCCGAGGAGCCAGATGGTCGCGGCGGTGGTCAGCCCGCGCACCGACCCCCGCTTCTGCAGGATCGCCCCCGCGCCGAGGAAGCCGATGCCGGTCACGATGCCCTCCGGCACGCGCGATGGGTCGCCCACGACCTGCTTCGCGACGGCGTGCTCCCCGACGATGGTGAGCCCGACGACCGTCGCGAGCGCCGCACCCACGGCGATGAGAATGTTCGTGCGGAAGCCCGCCGCCTTCCCGGTCATCTCGCGCTCGAGGCCCACGAGGGCGCCTGCGACGGCGGCAGCGCCGACGCGGAGGAGCCCCGTGGGCCAGTCGATGAGCACAACCTCCATCGGCGCGGTCAGTCCCCCTTCGCTTCCTGAAGCTCCCCGTGCTGGTAGTGGTCGCGCTCGAGCATGCGGTTGACCTCGCGCAGGCGCTTGCCGATCTCGATGTTGGCCTTCGCGAGGAGCTCGTGGCGCCGCGGGTCGCTCTCGCGCCGCGCGAGCTCGCGCACGATCGCCTGCGACTCCGGGAGCGCGGTCGACAGCATGAGGAGCACCGTCCGCTCGAGCTTCCGCCCCTCGAGCCCGCCGAACGGGCCGCCGATGTCGTCCTTCGCCTTCTCCTGGAGGTTGTCGCGCGCGGCCTGGATGACCGGGGGCAGGGGATCGCCGGCCGTCAGGTCGATGACCGGGTCCTCCTCGTCGAGCTCCTCGAGCTCCTCCGCGAGGGAGCCGGCGTAGTCGGCGACGTCGTTCAAGAGGTCGCCGAAGACGTCCCGGTCGTCCTTGACCCACGGCAGCATGTCGAGGCTCGAGAACCCGTCCATGGTGCGGTAGAGCAGGATGTAGCCCTGGTTCAGCGACCGCTCGTAGCCCGTCGGCTGGACGCAGTGGGCCTCGTCCGCCGTGGCCGCGGCGGCCTCCTCGCTGCTCCGCCCCTCGCCCTCGCCGCACGCGCCGAGCAGGAGCGCCATCGCCCCGGCGGCGAGAGCGCTCCCGAGCCGAGCGCCGGTCATGGCGCGAGCTCGCGCGAGAGGTAGGCGTCGACCTCGTCGCGGAGCTCCGCGCGCGACTTGTCGTAGCGGCGGACCAGCACGTCGAGCAGGAGCTCCCGGTCGCGGCCGATGAGCTCTACGTCGGCGGCGCTCAGGCGCGGCCAGTGGCGGAGGACGGACGTCGGGCTCACGACGTGCGGCCGCGGCCGCTCGCGCTGCCCGCGGTCGTCGCGCCGCTGCTCGCCGCGCGGCGTCGCGTTCGGGTTCTGGATGGTGTGTGGCTCTGCCATGAGGGACCTCGCGCGTCATGTTCCGGTCTCGAGGTCGGTGCAGACCCTGTGCCAGCCGCCGCGTTCGCCCCGCGGGCGGCGCCGAGCGCCCGCGCAGGGGCCCCACGCCGGGGCAGCATGACGCGCGTTGGGGCGGCGCGCCCCACGACGAGCGCGTCCTTCACGCGATCATCCACGTCCAGGCGAGCCACGCGCCGGCGCCCGCCACGAGCCCGGCGAGCGTCACCAGCGCCACGCGCGCCGGCACGCCGAGCACGCGCCAGCGGTGCCGCGCGCGATTCGCCACGCGCCGCGCGCGCACCTCGAGCCGGTCGAGCGCCTTCGCGAGCCGCTCCGAGTCGCCGGCCACGAGCGCCACGCCGAACAGGAGCCCGAGGATCCCGGGCCCCGGGAGCACCAGCATCGCGACGCCCGCGGCGACGAGCAGCACGCCGAGGAGCATGCGCACGACGCGCCCCTTGCCGCCTTGCTCCTTCAGGCGCTCGTGGTAGCGCAGGAAGCGCTCCCCCGGATCGGCCTCCCTGAACGCACGCCACGTCGCTTTCATCTCGTCGAACATGAGGCGCTCCCAGAGCAAACGGCTTGCCAACCGTTCGCCTCGACCGGCGCTGAGCACACGTGCTCACGCCGCCGGAGGGGTGCTCACCCTGAGCACCCCTCGGCGAGCAACCCTGCTCATTGTGCTCACGCCGCTCCGGACGACGTTGTCGCCCGATCGGCTTTCAAGTCATACCGGGCTCGACGTCTCCCATCCGTCACCCGAACTCCCACCACCCGAGAGCATCCATGAACCGACCGCTCAGGGCGCTCGCCCTCCTCGTCTCCGCCGCCGTCCTCGCCGTCGCCTCCGGCGCCACCGCCGCCCGCGCCGACGAGACCGTCCGCTACCGCTTCAGCGACATGACCGTCGACTTCGGCAACCTCCACCTCTCCGTCGGGCTCGCCGGCTACGAGCTCTCCTCGCCGGACGGCGGCCCCGTCTCGACCATCATGGGCGCCTTCGAGCTCACGGACTCCTTCATGGTGCACGCGCACCTCATCGCGCCGATGCTCGGCTTCCTCGGCGCCGGCGAGTCGCCGACGCGCGCCGAGGCCGGGATCTCGCTCCACTCGACCTCCTTCGCGGTCGAGAACGAGGCCGTCGAGGTCGACCGCTCCTACAGCGGCGACTACGTCCACACGAAGACCATGACCGTCCCCGTCGTGAACCGGAACAGCTTCGGCCTCGACGCCGGCGTCATGTTCCGGCGCATGGGCGTGAAGCTCGACGTCGACGACCAGAAGGTCTCGATGCGCGCCTCCCACTTCACCGCCTTCGCCGGCATCTCCTCCATCAACGCGGCCGGCTACCGCCTCGAGGCGCAGGGCTACGGCTCCTTCGCGAACTACCGCTGGACCCACGGCGGCCTCGACCTGCTCTTCGACATCGCGCAGTCCTACGACAAGGACCCCGACGACTCCCCCTCGCGCTTCGGCGGCCGCCTCTGGGGCGAGACCATCTTCGGTCAGACCATCGGCCTCAGCGGGCGCCTCGAGATCGGCTACATGCCGGGCGGCGAGGGCTTCTACCTCATGGCGAGCATCGGCGGCGGGCTCAACCTCGGCCTCTGACGGCGCGAAACGGGCCGCGGGGCGGGGCGTGAATGACGTTCACGCTCCGCCCCGCGACCGGGCGCGAGAGCCGCAGGGCCACGGGCTCTACGCGCTCGCGGCGCCGGCGGGAGTGCCCGTCTCCACGCCGGGCGCCGGCCCGAACACCTCCTCGCGGCCGCGGTCGACGGCCTTCCCGCGCCGCACGAAGCGGAGCGCCTTCCCCGCGAGGAGCCCGATGTCGTCGAAGAGCGAGTAGAAGACCGGGATCGCGAGCAGTGTCAGCAGGAGCGAGAGGCTCTGCCCGCCGACGACGATGGTCGCCATCGCCTTCGACATGCCCGACCCGATCCCCGTCGCGAACACGAGCGGCAGCATGCCCGCGACGAACGCGATGGTCGTCATGAGGATGGGCTTCAAGCGGTTCCGGTTCGCCTCGAGGATGGCCTCCCGCCGCGGCATCCCCTGCGCGCGCAGGTGGTTCGCCTGGTCGATCTGGAGGATCCCGTTCTTCTTCACGACCCCGAAGAGCACGAGGAGCCCGAGGATCGAGAAGATGTTGAGCTGCTGCCCGAAGATGACGAGTGCCAGCAGCGCGAACGGCAGCGTCAGCGGCAGCGCGATGAGGATCGTGAGCGGGTGGAGCCACGACTCGAACTGCGCCGCGAGCACGAGGTACATGAAGACGAACGCCATGAGGAAGGCGAGGGCGAACGCGATGCCCATCTTCGCCATCTCCTTCGACTGCCCGTAGGGCACCGCCTGGTATCCGGCCGGCATGCGCTCGTCGGCGATGATCTTCTCGAGCCCGCGCACGAGCGTCCCCTGGTCGACCCCGAGCGCCACGTTGCAGCCGATGGTCACCTGCCGCTCGCGCGAGAGCCGGTTCACGGCGCTCGCGCCGTAGCCGTCCGACATCGTCACGACGTCCGAGAGCGGCACCTGCCCGAGGGTCGACGACGGCACCATCATCAGCCCGAGCGACGACGACGACCCGCGGTACGCCTCCTCCCCCTGCACGTACACGTCGTACTGCAGGTTCCCCTCCTGGTACTTCGACGCCTCGTCGCCCTCGACGAAGAGCCGGAGCGTCGCCGCCACGTCGCCCGGGCTCACCCCGAGCGCCGCCGCGCGCGTCAGATCCGGCACGAGCTTCGCCTCGGGCGACGGCGCCGTGAGCGTCGTGCTCACGTCGACCGCCCCCGGGAGCTCCGCGAGCTTCGCCGCGATCGCCCGCGCGTGCTTCTCGAGCTGCGCGAGGTCGGGCCCGGAGATCACGTACTGCACCTGCTGCTGCTTCGCGCCCGCGCTGAAGTCGGCGACCGGCAGCACGGCGACCGTCACCCCCTCGGGGAGCCGCCCGACGAGCGCCTCGCGGCCCCTGTCGATGAGCGCCGACTGGCTCATGTCGAGCCGCGTCTCGGGGTCGGTGAGGCGCACGTAGATCTTCGCCACGTTCTCCTGCTGCTGCCCGCCGTCGCCGATGGTCGTGAGCGTGTAGAGCACGTTCGGGAGCGCCCGCATCTCGCGCGCCGCGCGCTCGGCGTAGATGGCGGTCTGGTCGAGCGACGTCCCGGTCGGCGCCTCGACGGTCACCTCGAACTGCGCGTCGTCGTTGAGCGGCAGGAACCCGAAGCCCGACTTCTGCGCGAGCATCGGCACGGTCATGAGCGCGCCGACCGAGGCGAGCACGATGACGAAGCGGAAGCGCAGCGAGAAGCGGAGGAGCACCATGTAGCCCTTCTCGATCGGGCGGTAGAAGAGCTCGACCCCCCGCTTGAACCAGCCGTCGTGGTGGCGGCCGTCGGCCGGGAGCGGCGGCAGCACGCGCGCGGCGAGCATCGGCACGATCGTGAACGAGCAGATGACCGAGACGAGCACGGCGAAGGTCATCGTGAGCCCGAAGCTCATGAGGAACTTCCCGACGATGCCGCTCATGAAGGACACCGGCAGGAACACGGCCATGAGCGAGAGGCTCGTCGCGAGCACGGCGGGGCCGATCTCCTTGGTCGCCGCGAGCGCCGCCGGGAACGGCTTCATCTTCTTCTCGTCGATGAAGCGGTGGATGTTCTCGAGCACGACGATGGAGTCGTCGATGACGATGCCGACCGAGAGCGCGAGGGCGAGCAGCGTCATCAGGTCGAGCGTGAAGCCGGCGACCTTCATGAGCGCGAACGTGCCGATGAGCGACACCGGGATCGAGATGGCCGAGACCACCGTCGAGCGGAAGTCGCCGAGGAAGAGCAGGACGACCAGCGCCGCGAAGAGCCCGCCCAGCACGAGGTGCTCGAGGACGGTGTGGATGGAGACGCGGATGGACTCGGAGTTGTCGCGCACGATCTCGAGCCCGACGCCGTCCGGGAGGGCCTCGGCGAGCTCCGCGACCGTCGCCTTCGCGGCGTCGACGACCTCGACCGTGTTGCCGCCCGACTGCTTCCGGAGCGCGAGCACGATGGTCGACCTGCCGTCGCGGTAGGCGCCCGACTCGGCGTCCTCGACGCCGTCCTCGACGGTCGCCACGTCGCGCAGGCGCACCGGCCTGTCCCCCGCCTGCCGCACGACGATGTCGGCGAGCTTCCGCGGGTCGTCGACGCGCCCGTTGAAGCGCACGGTCCGGTTCTCCGGGCCGCTCTCGAGCTGCCCGCCCGGGATGTCCGCGTTCGACGAGGCGATCGCGCGCTGCACGGCGAGCGCGGTGACGCCGGCCGCGCGCATGCGCACCGGGTCGAGCTGGATGTTGATGCGCCGCTTCTGCCCGCCGATGATCGCGACCTCGCCGACGCCGTCGATGGTCTCGAGGCGCCGCTTGACGACGTCCTCGGCGATGCGCGTGAGCTCGGCCACCGGCCGCTCGCCGCTCACCGAGAGCAGGAGGATGGGGGAGGCGTCGGGGTCGATCTTCTGGACCTGCGGCGGCTCGATGTCGGCGGGGAGGTCGCGGAGGACGGTGTCGATCTTCGACCGCACGTCCTGCGCGACGGCGTCGACGTCCTTCTCCATCGTGAACTGCACGATGACGAGCGAGACGCCCTCGTTGCTGATCGAGGTCAGCGACTCGATGCCGCCGATGGTGTTGACCGCGCCCTCGATCTTGTCGGTGACGTCGGTCTCGACGGCCTCGGGGGAGCTGCCCGGGTAGAGCGTCGTGACCGTGACGACGGGGAACTCGACCTTCGGGAACTTGTCGACCCCGAGCCCGAGGTAGCTCGCCACGCCGACGACGACGATGACGAGGATGATGACCGTCGAGAGGACGGGTCTGCGGACGGAGAGGTTGGCGAGCCACTGCATGATGTTCTTCGACCTCGTGGGCTGCGGCGGATGCTGCTTCTGCGCTGCGCGCGTTCGTGGGCGGCGGGAGCGGGCGGGCTAGCGGACGGTGGCGCCGTCGGCCGTGGTCTCGTCGACCTTCCCGGCGACGGGCTCGTCGGCGGCGAGGCCGCGCGCGATGGTCGCGAGGTCCCCCGGCGCGTCGGGGCCGAGCTGGACGACGCGCTCCTCGAGCTTGTCGTCGACCACCGCGAAGACCCGCCACGTCGCGCCGCGCTTCGTGACCGCGGCCTTCGGGACGGCCGGGAGCGTGAGCTCGCCGACCGCGAGCTTCGCCTCGACGAACATGCCCGGGCGGAGGATCGCCTCCTCGCCCTCGGCGGGCTTCGGGATAGCGACCTCGACGAGGAGCCCGCGCGTCTTGGGATCGATCTCGACGCCGACCCGCGAGATCGTTCCGTGGACGACGTGGTCGCGGGCGGCGATGGGGGCGATCCGGACGTCCGCGCCGAGCTTCGCGTGCACCGAGGCGGCCTCGGAGAGCGTGAGATCGGCCCGGAGCGCGTGGTCGTCGACCAGCGTGAACGCCTTCATCTGCGGCGACGCCCACTCCCCGAGGGAGACCCAGCGCTCGGAGATGGTGCCCGCGAAGGGCGCGCGCACGACGCCGTCGTCGAGGGCCTCGCCGGCCTTCCCGAGGCGCGCGGACGCGGCCGACACGTTGAGCCGCGCCTGCGCGCACTGAGCCTGGTCGCGCTCCCACTCGGACTGCGTGATGGCGCCCTTGTCGAGGAGCTCCTTCGAGCGGCGGCAGGTGTCGTCCGCGAGCTTCTGCTGGGCGCGGAGCGACGCGAGGTTCGCGCGCGCCTCCTTCTCGGAGAGCGCGGCCTGGCGCGTGTCGAGCTTCATGAGCGGGTCGCCCGCCTGGACGACGCTCCCGCGGTCGACGAGGACCTCGATGACCTTGCCGGACACGTCCGGCACGATGTCCGCGCGGTCGAAGGGCTCGATGGTGCCGGTCACGACGAGCTGCTCGGGGACCGTGACCGCCGTCGCGACGGCGACCTCGGACGCCGGGAACGTCGGCGCCTCCTTGGTCTCGGCCTTGGCCGCCGCGGTCTCGGCGGAGGCGTCCGCCTGGGCCTTGCCGGCGCAGCCCGCGGCGAGCGGGGCGAGCGCGGCCAGGCCGAGGCCGAGTCCGAGGGCGAGGGGACGGAGGAGCGAGCGGCGTGAGCGGGCCATGAGAGAGTCTCCTGAGGCGGCGAGGGCGCGGTCGGCGGCGAGGGCGCGGTCAGCGGCGTGGGCGCGGGCGGCGGGCGGGGCGATGGGCGTCGTGGTGGTCGTCATGGGGTTCACTGGACCTCCTCGCCGAGCGCGTAGGCGAGGTTCGAGAGCGCGACGCGGAGGTCGATGAGCGCGTCGACCTCCTGGAAGCGGGTGCGGGTGAGCTCGGTCTCGGCGTCGACGAGCTCGACGGCGGTCGCGCGGTCGTTCGCGAGGAGCTCGGCGCGGATCCGGTAGCCCTCCTCGGCGGCGGCCTCGGCCTCGGTCGTCGTCTCGCGGGTCGCGACGGCGACGCGCACGGCGCGGAGGGCGTCGGCGATGGCGAGCTCGAGCTGGCGCGCGAGGTTCTCCTTGTCGGCGCGGAGCGCGATGACCTGGGCGCGGAGCTGGTCCTGCTGCGGGGCGACCGCGAGGGCGTCGCCGAGCCGCCACGAGAGGCGGACGCCGGCCATCCAGGTCGCGTCGAAGCGCTCGCCGCCGAGGAAGACGCGCGAGTTGGGGTTGTCGTAGTCGACGCTCGCGAACGCGTCGAGGCGCGGCCAGAGGCCGGCCTCGGTGGCGTCGTCGCTCGCGTCGAGCGCGGCGATGGCGAGGTCGAGGGTCTTCGTCTCGCTGCGCTGCCCGAGGGCGCGCGTCACGAGGTCGCCGACGGGCGCGTCGAGCGCCGCGGGCGCCGCCGGGGCGGCGAGCACGTCCTCGCCGATGGCGAGCGCCTCGTCGGGGCCGGCGCCGATGAGCTGCCGGAGCTGCCGCTCGGCGAGCGCCGCCGCCTCCTGCGCGACGATCACGCCGCGCCGCGCCTCGGCGGCCTGGGCCTTGAGGCGCAGGAGGTCGGCCTTCGACGCGCGCTGCGCCTCGACCCGCGCCTCCATCTGGGCGACCGTCGCCTGCACCTGCGCGAGGGACTGCTCGGCCACCGCGACCCGGAGCGACGCGCGCACCCACTGCCAGTAGGCCTCGCGCCCCTGCGCCGCGGCTTGCGCCTCGGCGGCGTCGACGTCGGCGCGCGCGGCGCGGGCGCGGAGCTCGCTCGCCGAGACGAGCGCCGGGAAGCGGAGGAGGTAGTCCGTGAGCGGGATCGAGAGCTCGAGGCGGATGACCCAGTTGTCGAGCACCTGCGGGATGGTCACGCCCGGCGCGAGCTCGGGCATGTCGACCTCGGAGAGGCGCGTGTAGCTGAGCGTCGCGGCGACGGTCGGCACGCGCTGGAGCTCGGTCGCGGTGGTCGCGGCGTCGCGCTCGGTGACGGTCGCGGCCTTCCGCTTCACGGCGGGCGCGATCTCGGCCGCGCGCCGGCCGGCGTCGGCGGCGGTCAGGCCGCCCGGGCGCGCGAGGGTGTCGAGGCGACGGGCGAGGACGTCGACGGGCGTGCCCGGTGCGGGCGGCGCCGCGGCGGCGGCGGGGCCGGCGCCGACGGCGGCGAGGACGAGGAGGGCGCTGAGCGCGCGCGGCGTGGTCAGGGTCATCATGCCCGGGCCCCTGTGCACGGGCCGTGCCCAAGCGTCGCGGCGCGCTCCCGGCCGCTCGGGAGGCCGCTCGCAGCGACTCGCTCCCGCGCGCTGTCGGCCCGCCGTCGGCTCCCGCTGTCGGTCCGCCCGACACCTGTCGGATTTCCGTACAGCGACGGGCGACGGCGCGAGAGCCTCAGGCGGCGCGCGAGACGGGGCCGCTCTGCTCGCGCATCGCGCGGCGGGCGTCCTCGGCGCGGAGGGCGTGGGCGGCGGCGACGAGCGCGCGGTGCTTCACGGCGAAGGTCAGCGCCGCGAGCACGACGCCCGCGAGGACCGCGGCCGGGACGACCGCCCGGGTGCCCGTGAGCGCGAGCAGGGCGAAGACGAGCGCGAAGACGTCGCGCCGGAGCCCGAGGAAGGCGACCCGCGCCACGGCGAGCGCGGCGCCGCCGTCGTCCGCGGCCGCGCGGGCGACGGTGCGGTCGATGAAGACCATCGACCCGCCGGTCCCGTGGCGGCGCACGAAGCGGAGGAGGTAGCCGAGGAGGAGCGGCACGCCGGCGCCAGCGAGGGCGGCGACGCCGATCGCGAGGGGGCCGGGGTCCTCTGTCGCGAAGCCCACGAGGACGCCCGCGAGGCAGAGGAGGTACGTCGCGTTGTCGACGGCGGTGTCGAGCCAGGCGCCGAAGGCGGACGACGAGAAGGTGACGCGCGCCATCTCGCCGTCGACGCCGTCCCAGGCGGAGGCGAGGTGGAAGAGGAGGCCGGCGAACGCGAACGCGACGGGGCCCGGGGTCGCGCAGAGGACGGCCGCGCCGAGGCCGATGAGGCCGGCCATGGCGGTCGCGTGGTTCGCGCGGAGCCCGAGGCGGAGGAGGTGGCGGCTCACGAAGCGGGAGAGCGGGCGGTTCAGGTGGCGCGAGACGACGCCGTCGGTCGGCTTCTGCGTCGCCCGGAGGAGGCCGCGCGCGGCCTCGGCGCGGTCCTCGGGCGTAGCGAGGCCCCAGGCGAGGCCCGGCGCCACGAAGACGCCGCCCACCGCGGGCTCGCCCTGGGCGAGCGCCCCCGCGGGGCCGAAGACCAGCATGGCGCCCGGCGCCGTCGGGCAGCGCACGGCGCGCACGGCCGGCGAGCCGACGGGGAGCGCCGCGGCGATACCGGGCTCGATGGCGACGTCGCTCGGGACCACGAGGACGGGCGTGTCCGGCGGGAGCGCGCGCAGGCCGCCCACGGGGACCGCCTCGACGCCCGCCTTCCGCGCCGCGCGGAGATTGCGCTCCCGGGCCGCGAGCCCCACGACTCGGGGCCCGGGAGCGTCTGCCAACGCGACGACGAGCCGCTGCTCCAGCTCACGGCTCACGGCGCGGGCACCGGTCGGGCCACGACGTCGACGGCGCCCGCGGGGGGCGCGGAGACGGCGTCGATGGGGCCCAGGACAGGGACGGCGGGGGCCCCGCGTTGGGGGCGCCAGCCGTCGAGGGCGGAGGCGCGGCGCACGCACGCGATGGTGCAGGCGGCCTCGCAGCCCTTCGGGGTGTCGAAGGCGCGGCGGAGCTCGGCCGCGCCGTAGTCGAGGAGGTCGACGCCGAGCTGACCGCGGCGCTGGCTGCACCAGCTCACCTCGCCGCGCTCGTCGACGTAGAGGTAGCGCGCGCCGGCGCGGCACTTCCAGGGGGCGGTGCCGTCGCGCAGCATCTGGTCCTCCCAGCCCTCGCCGACCTTGTGGAACAGGCTCTTCCGGCTGCGCCCGCGCATCTCGCGGTAGAGCGCCGCGAGCGCGTCGCCGGCGAGGCCCGCGTCGAGCTGCCCGTCGCCGTCGTGCATGAGGCCGACGGTCATGTAGAAGCCGAGCGCCTCGACCTCGTCGGCGAGGCGGCGCGTGTCCTCGGGGGGCGACGAGCCGAGGACGGCGTTGACGTTCACGGCGAAGCGGGCGTGCTCGCGGAGGAGCTCGAGGCGCGGCCGGAGCTTGTCGAGCGACTTCTGCGAGACGTCGTTCGGCGTGAGGTTGTCGATGCTGATCTGGATGAGCGTGAGGCCCGCGGCGTTCAGGCGCTCGATCCACTTCCGCGTGAGCGGGTAGCCGTTCGTGATGGTGGTCGCGACCATGCCGTGGGAGACGACGCGGCGGACCAGGTCGTCGAGGCGCGGGTGGAGGAGCGGCTCGCCGCCCGTGAGCGTGACGACGACGGTGCCGAGGGAGGCGAGGTGGTCGACGCGGCGCGCGAGCTCCTCGTAGGGCACGGGCGACGAGACGGCGTCGTACTCGTTGCAGTAGCCGCAGGCGAGGTTGCAGCGGCGCGTGACGACGAGCTGCGCGAGGAGCGGGGTCGTGGGCACGGCGGCGGCGCGGAGGGCGCGGGCGGCGGCGCGGACGGGGCGGGTGGGGATGAGCAAGGCGGTGTCTCCGGGTGCGTGCGGTCAGCGGCTCGCGTGGGCGGTCTTGGGGGCGCGCTCGGCGCCGGGGAGCCAGCGCGGCGCGGGGGAGAGCCGCTCGGGCTCGCGGGGGGCGGCGGCCTCGGGCGAGAGCGCGAGGCGCGTCTCGAGCGTCGCGATGCGCTGCCAGACGAGGGCCACGAGGAGGAGGGCGTTCGCGCCGACGAGGCGGAACCAGAAGTAGAGGTCGACGCGGTCGAACATCAGGCAGAGCGCCATCAGGTAGCTGTGCGGGGCGAGGGAGATCATCGCCCAGAGCTGCATCGGGCCCTTGTTGAAGCGCCGGTAGACGGCGGCCGTGTGCTCGCTGCGCGCGCGCTTCGGCCCGACGCCCGCGGCCGAGCGCGCGGCCTCGGGGTTCGTCCAGCGGACGAGGCGCTCCCCCTGGCGCACGTAGGGGAGGAGGACGTGGCGGAGGGTGAAGCGCTGGAGCCAGGAGGTCGTGGCCGGGTCGAGGGTGGCGGCGCGCGCCTCGACGGCGGCCGCGTCCTCGCCCTCGCCGCCGCGCTCGAGGCGCGTCTCGCGGAGGTAGGACTCCTTGTAGAAGTCGTAGAGGATCATGTGCTGCACGGCGAGCCACACGATCGGGCCGGCGGCGGCGAGGTAGAGCGGGTCGCCGGTGGTCGCCCAGAGGTGCCAGAGGGCCGGGAACACCGTGGCCGCGGCGACGACGCCGTCGGCGGCGCCGTCGAGGGCGCGGCCGAACTGGGACGAGAGCCCCTTCGCGCGGGCGAGGAGGCCGTCGGCGCCGTCGAGGATGGCGGACGCCCAGAGGAGGAGGCCGGCGGCGACGAGGGCGGCCGGGCTCCCGTCGAGGATCAGGGCGCCCGAGGCGAGGCCGAGGGACATGGCGAGGAAGGTCACCATGTTGGGGGTGAGCGGGAGGCGCCAGGTCGCCCAGACGAAGCCGTAGGCGAGGGGGCGGTGGAGCCAGACGTTCACGGGATCCTCGACGTCGCGCGACTTCAGGAGCCGCGAGAACGGGGGGACGCGCGAGGGCACGAGCGGGCGGGGGCGGTGCTGCATGCCTGACCCTCTGTGCAGGGGGTGTGCCGGTTCGCCGCGGTCCGGCGGAGCGCGGGGGCGATGGGCGCGGAGCCGCCTCGGAGGCTGTCGAGGCCCCGACAGCTGTTCAGTGTCCCGACACCCCTGTCGGCTCGCCGTACAGGCGCGGTGGACGACGGCTACCCGAGGCGGCGGGGGAGGGCTACTCCAAGGCGGAGCAGGGGCCCGCGAGGTCGGCCCGGCCCTCATACTCGCCCGGCGGGTAGGGGCGGCCCTCGTGGCCGCCCGCGGGGTCGGCCCGGCCCTCGCGACCGCCCGCGAGGTAGGGGCGGCCCTCGTGGCCGCCCGCGAGACGCCACGTCAATCGTGGAGGCCGTACTTCCGCATCTTGTCGATGAGGGTGACGCGGCTCACCTGCAGGCGCCGCGCGGCCTCCGACTGGTTCTGGCCGGTCTCCTCGAGCATCGCCGCGATGATGCTCGCCTCGAACGACTCGACCTGCGCGCGGAGCGACCGCGCGGGGCCGTCGCTCGCCGGGGCCGTCGGCGGCGTCGCGGGCGCGCTCGGCGCGGGCCCCGGCTCATGCGGCGCGGCGGCGATCGTCCCCGGCGCCGCGCCGCCGAGCCCGGCGGCGTCGAGGTCCGGGAGCGTGATGGCGTCCCCCGTCGCGAGCGCCGCGAGGCGCGCGATGGTGTTGTCGAGCTCGCGTACGTTCCCCGGCCAGTCGCGCCGCACGAGCTCGTCGAGGACCCCCGGCCCGAAGTGGAGCCCGGCGAGCCCGAAGCGGTCCGCGTAGCGCGCGAGCAGCTCCGTCGCGAGGGGCGCGATGTCGTCCCGGCGCTCGCGGAGCGGCGGGATCACGAGCTCGATGACCGCGAGGCGGTAGTAGAGGTCCTCGCGGAAGCGCCCGGCCTGCGCCTCGGCGAGGAGATCGCGGTTCGTCGAGGCCACGACGCGCACGTCCACCTTCTGCACGCGCCCGAGCCCGACCGGCTGGATCTCCCCCTCCTGGAGGGCCCGCAGGAGCTTCGCCTGCACGCCGAGCGGGAGCTCGCCCACCTCGTCGAGGATGAGCGTGCCGCCGTCGGCCTCGGCGAAGAAGCCGCGCCGCGCCGCGTGCGCGCCGGTGAACGCCCCCTTCGCGTGGCCGAAGAGCTCGGCCTCGGCGAGATCGCCGGGGATCGCCGCGCAGTTGAAGCGCACGAGCGGCCGCGCCGCGCGCGGGGAGTTCACGTGCACGAAGGCGCCGACGAGCTCCTTCCCGACCCCCGTCTCGCCGCGGAGGAGGATCGTCACGTCGCGCGTCGCCACGCGCGCGGCCGCGTCGAGGAGCCGCCGCATCGGCGCGCTCTCGGCCACGAGCCGCTTCCCGAGGGCCCGCTCGGCCACGAGCCGGCGGTTGTCGAGCCGCAGCCGGTGCGCCTCGAGCGCGCGCGTCACGACCGCCACGACGTGGTCGTTGTCGAACGGCTTCGGCAGGTAGTCGTAGGCCCCGCGCCGCATCGCGTCGACCGCGACGCGCTCGCTCCCGTGCGCCGTGATGACGATGACGGGCAGCGCCGCGTCGAGCGCGTGCAGCGCCGCGAGGAGGTCGAGCCCGTGCATCTCCGGCATCGCGAGGTCGGTGAGGACGCAGGCGATCTCGTGCTCTTCGGCGAGCGCGAGGGCCTCGCGCCCGCCCGCGGCGGTCAGCACCTCGAGCCCCTCGCCCGCGAGCAGCGCGTGCAGCGCGTAGCGGACGGCGCGCTCGTCGTCGACGACGAGGACCGCGCTCACGCCACCTCCTCCATCGCGGCTGCCACGCTCGCCCGCGCGAGCGCGAGCACCGACGGCGGCATCGGCGGGAGCACGATCGTCACGGTGGTCCCCGCGCCGGGCGCGCTGTCGAACGAGAGCGTGCCGCCGTGCTGCGCCACGACGCCGCGCGCGAGGTGCACCCCGAGCCCGGTGCCGCCGTCACGGGTCGTGAAGAAGGGGGTCCCGACGCGCTCGAGGGCGTCGGCGTCCATGCCGCGCCCCGTGTCGGTCACCGTGATGACGGCCCCCGCGGTGCCGTCGCCAGGCCCGGTGCAGGCGAGGGCGCTGGTCGGGCGGCGGCAGGATAGCGTCACGGCGCCGCCGGGCGGGGTGGCCTCGATGGCGTTGCCCGTGAGGTTGATGAGCGCCTCCTTCAGCCGGCGCGCGTCGCCGTGGAGCGGCAGGGGCTCGAAGGTCGCGACGAGCGCGACGCCGCTCGTCTCGGCGCGCGCGGAGAGCACCTCGCGGACGTCGTCGAGGACCGCCGCGACGTCGAAGCGCGCGACGCGGAGGTCGTCGAGGGGGCGCGAGAAGGTGAGGTAGTCGCGGAGGATGATCTCCATGCGCGCGATCTCCTCCTCGACCACCTCGAGGCGCTCGCGGTCGGTCTCCGCGAGCCCCTTCTTGGTGAGCTGGACGAGCGACTTGATGGCCGCGAGCGGGTTCTTGAGCTCGTGGGCGATGCGCGACGAGACCGTCTGCATGCGGTGGAGGCGGTCGGACGCCTCGGCGAGCCGCTCCTCGCGCATGCGATCGAGCTCCTCGAAGCCGCCCTTCGCGGCCTTCAGGAACTGGCGGACGCGGCGGGTGATCATGAAGAGCACGGAGGCCGCGGCGCAGGCCATGACGAGCGCCTGCGTCTCCTTGGCGAGCGGGGGCCCGAGGATCTCGTCGGGGAGGAAGCCGAGGACGATGATGATGACGATGACGGCGATCTGCTGGCGGATCGCGTGGCGCATGTCCCCGAAGAGGAGGACGGGCAGGAGCGCCGACAGCAGGAGGAACGGGGCGAAGGGGCCGTGGACGCCGCCCGTGATGGCGGCGAGCACGCCGACGAC
Source organism: Deltaproteobacteria bacterium (assembly GCA_020632715.1). Lineage (GTDB taxonomy): Bacteria > Myxococcota_A > UBA9042 > PHBI01 > PHBI01 > JACKFA01. The sequence continues at coordinate 1,114,708 of JACKFA010000003.1, read as the reverse complement.
CACGAGCCCGGTCGAGCCCATGATGAGGAAGACCCGATCGAAGTCGTCGGGGGAGGTGCGGCGCACGAGCAGCATCTCGATGGTGCCCATGATGACCGGGATCGCGAGGACGAGGGCGATGCGCCACTCCTGGTAGTCGGACAGGAGCAGGATGGCGCCGCTCAGGGTCGCGAAGGCCATGAGCTTGACGTGCATCCAGCGGCCACCGCCGTGCATCGCCGCGAGCTGTCGATTGCGTAGGACTCGCCACATGCCCGGAACGATTAGCACGTTTCGTGCCGTGTCGCGCGCGCCGCCGCCGCCGCCGCCGTCGCCGTCGCCAGGTCAGAGCTCGGCGAGGCCCTTCGGCGGCGACGGGTTGATGAGCCGCCCCGGCTGGCAGTCGATGGTGACGTCCGCGAAGGTCTTCGTCGCGTGCGTCGCGTGGATCGTGTGCCGCCCGACCGGCATGTTCCCCCAGACGACGCCCCCGTCGCGCGAGGTCTCCGTGAGCGACGGCTCGGGCACGACGAACTCGTTGAAGTAGACGACGTCGGCGTCATCGGGGGTGAGCGCCACGGTCGCGCCGGCCACGCCGTGCGCGCCGTGGGCCGTGAACTCCGCGAAGGTGATCCCCTGCACGGCCTTCTCGCTGACCGTCGAGGCGACCTGGCAGCGCGTCGGGTCGGGGGTGATCCCGATGACGCCGGCGAGCAGGTCGTAGACGCGCGGGGTCACCATCTGGAAGTAGATGTCGGCGATGGGCGCGTCGCCGACGGCGAAGGTCTGCGCGTGCATCGTGACGAAGTCCGGGTGGCTCACATAGGGCGTCGCCTCGGCGTTCGCGGGCACCTCGAGGGACCACGTGCCGTCGGCGGCGGTGGTCGCCTCGACGTCCGGGGCCTCGACGACGCGCACGACGGCGCCGGCGACCGGGTCGGGCGTGTTGAAGCCGTAGGCGACCCCCGAGAGGGTGACCGTGGGCTCGGCGCTCCCGTCGTCACCGCAGGCGGCGAGGGCGGTGGTGAGGCTCGCGGTGACGACGACGAGGATCAGGGGGCGCGCGGCGCGCATCGGGGACCTCCAGGGTGCCGGGCGGTCATATCACGCGCGCTCGAGGCCGGCGAGCGGGGCCGACGCCCGGGATCAGAACCGCGGTTCTTCACCCTGTGACCGAACATTGACACGGTTCTGGTCGCGCACTGGCGCGCGACGTGACATGGCAGGACGGTCCAATGGTAGCGCGCGCCCCCACGAGGTCGTGCCAACCCGAGGGGATGCGCGATGGCGGCGAGCGAGCGAGCGTCCACGACAGAGCCCGGCCAGGTGCCGGCGCTCATCGTCCACCCCGGCGGCCGCGAGGCCTCCCGCGTCGACGTGCGCGACGGCGCCGGCCCCGCGCGCCCCCCGGGCGCCTTTTCGCGCTGGGCCGCCCGCTTCGTGAAGGATCCGCGCGACGTGCCCTTCGTCGGGCTCACGCTCGCGGCGCTCGTCGTGCTCCTCCCGATGGCCGTCCTCGCCTACGTGCCCGGCGTCCTCTCGCCCTGGTACGCGGCGGCCTACCTCGCCGTCCTCTTCCTCGGCTTCCTCGACCGCTACATCCTCATGCTCCACTGCACGAGCCACCGTCGCCTCTACGGTCGCGGCCTCGGCGCGCTGAACCACGTGGTCCCGGTGGTGCTCGCGCCGCTCATGGGGCAGACCCCCTACACCTACTTCGCGCACCACATCGGGATGCATCACCCCGAGAACAACCTCCCCGACGACCTGAGCTCGACCCTCCGCTTCCGGCGCGATAGCTTCGTCGACTTCCTGAAGTACTTCGGGACCTTCTTCTTCTTCGGCATCTTCCAGCTCACGAGCTACCACCGCCGGCGCGGCCACCAGAAGCTCTTCCGCATGGCGCTCGCGGGCGAGCTCGCCTGGTACCTCGGCGTGGTCGGGCTCGCGTTCGTCGACCTCGGCGCGACGCTCGTCGTCCTGGTCGTGCCGTTCGTGCTCACCCGCTTCCTCATGATGGCGGGCAACTGGAGCCAGCACGCGTTCATCGACGCGGCGGACCCGGCGAGCCCGTACAAGAACTCCATCACCTGCATCAACACCCGCTACAACCGGCGCTGCTTCAACGACGGCTACCACATCGGCCACCACGTGAAGGCGAGCCGGCACTGGAGCGAGATGCCGCGCGACTTCGTCGCCAACGTCGACCGCTACCGCGACGAGGGCGCCGTCGTCTTCGACGGCGTCGACTACTTCCAGATCTGGCTCCTCCTGATGTTCAAGCGCTACGACGCCCTCGCGCGCCGCGTCGTCGACCTCGGGGGCCCGCCGCGGACCCGCGCCGACGTCGCGGCGCTCCTCCGCGCCCGCACCCGCCCCATCGGCTGAGCCGCCCGGTATCGCGACGACGCCGTGAGTAGCGGTGTCACCGCCCGTTCGAAAGGGCTCAAGATCGGCCGTCGTTCGCCCGTTGCTGCCCCAGCGGCCGTGACGTAGCGCGCCGCCGAGCCCTCCTCCGACCGAACGCCGCGTCGACACCCCCGACGCGAGCGTCTGCCTGCGCCTTCGAACGGGTGCCCGCCGCGCGGCGGGCGTCCGGGCCGAGGTGCGTCTCGCGCCGCTCGCCGCGGCGCCAAAGGATCCCCATGTCGTCTCGCGCCGCGCTCCTCCGCCCCCTCGTCCTCGGCCTCGTCGCCCCGGCCCTCTGGCTCGCGACCGCGCTCGCGCCGACGTCGGCCCACGCGCAGCTCGACACGCGCCACTGGATCCCGCCGCTCTGGGCCGCCCTCGACTCGGCCTCGGTCGTCGCGGACCACTACGTCGTCGTGTCGACGCCCGAGGTCTCGCCGGTGGCGTTCACCATCAAGGACGGCGCCGGGAACAGCGTGAGCGGCACGGTGACGAACGCCGCCCCCGTGACCTTCCAGGTCGGGAGCAACCCGGGCAGCTTCGGCCCGCTCACGACGGGGGGCTGGTCCGGCGCGCACACGGCGCACGTGATCTGCGGCGAGGCGAAGCTCAACAAGAGCCTCCCGGACGGGCTCATCGTCGAGTCGGTGCGGCCGGTCTACGTGAGCGTCCGCCAGAAGTCGGCGAGCCAGGGCGAGATCCTCGCGTCGCCGGGCCGGAAGGGCCTCGGCACCGAGTTCCGCGCGCTCTTCGCGAAGAACGTGAAGAGCACCAACACCTGGCGCGGGAGCTTCATCTCGGTCATGGCGACCGAGCCCGGGACGACGACCATCACGTTCGACGACATCAAGCCCGGGGTCATCTTCTACGGTCTGCCCGACGGGGACGGCGACGGCCGCTCCGACGCGAAGACCATCACGCTCGCGCAGAACCAGAGCTACGTCATCGGCGTCTCGGACTCGCTCTACACGGGCACCGCCGTCCTCGGCGACCTGAACGGCACGCGCGTCCGCTCCGACAAGCTCGTGGCCGTCACCTCCGGCTACTTCCTCGGCGGCCCGGACGCCACGGGCGGCCAGGACGCGGCCTTCGATCAGCTCGTCCCGACCGAGCTCGCCGGCACCGAGTACGTGCTCATCAAGGGCAACGCGCTCAACACGAGCCCGCTCGAGACGGTCACCGTGGTCGCGACCGAGGACGGGACCGACGTGTTCGTGAAGGGGAGCGCGACGCCCTTCAACGCGACGCCGCTCGCCGCGGGCGGCTACGTCTTCATCCAGGGGCAGTACGTCGGCGACGGGCTCTACGTGCGCGCGACGAAGCCGGTGCTGGTCGTCCAGGGGATCGGCGGCTCCGACAGCCTCGCGACGCCCGGCGCGAACGTGATCCCGCCGGTCGGGCGCGACGCCGCGAACTTCGTCGACAACATCCCGAACGTGAACTTCTACGGCACGGCCACGGTCGGGGTCGTGACGCGCGCGGGCGCGGACCTCCTCATCAACGGGCTCCCGCCGTCGGTCGCGCCACAGGCCATCACGGGCACGCCGGACTGGGTGACCTACAAGATCACCGGGACCACGGGCGACGTGAGCGTCGTGTCGAACTCGGCCGTCGCCGTGTCGCTCATCAACGTGAGCGGCGTCGCCGGGCTCGCGGGCTACTTCTCGGGCTTCCCCTCGAGCGAGACGCTCGACCTCGACCACGACGACACCGCCGACGGCGGCGACAACTGCCCCGACGACCCGAACCTCGATCAGCTCGACGACGACGGGGACGGCGTCGGCAACCTCTGCGACGAGTGCGACGCCGACCCGAAGAAGGCGCTCGCCGGGGTCTGCGGCTGCGGCGTGCCGGACGGCGACGGGGACCACGACGGCGTCATCTGCACCGACAACTGCCCGCTCGTCGCCAACCCCGGCCAGGAGGACAGCGACCACGACGGGATCGGCGACGCGTGCGCCGCAGACATCGACAACGACGGCGTCCTGAACGAGCAGGACGGCTGCCCGCTCGACGGCAGGAAGACCGCGCCCGGCTACTGTGGCTGCGGCTTCGCCGAGACTGACAGCGACCTCGACGGGACCCCCAACTGCGTCGACGGCTGCCCGCTGAACCCGGCGAAGGCGAGCGCGGGGCAGTGCGGCTGCAACGTGGCCGACACGGACACCGACGGGGACGGGCTCGCCGACTGCGTCGACCACTGCGGCGACGGCGTCGTCGACGCCGGCGAGGCGTGCGACGACGGGAACCTCGTGAACACCGACGCCTGCACGACGCAATGCCTCGCGCGGCCGGTCGGGAGCGCCGACACGGCGGTCGTCGCCGAGGACGGCGCGATCACGGTCGACGTGCAGGCGAACGACGCCACGGCCGCCGCGCGCGAGGTCGTCACGCTCATCGTGACGCAGCCGACGCATGGCGTCGCCACGGTCGAGGCCGACGGCCGGGTGACCTACGTGCCCGCGCCCGACTACTTCGGCGCCGACGCGTTCACGTACGCCCTCGCGGACGAGGTGTCGCAGTCGGATCCGGTCGCGGTGAGCGTCAGCGTGAGCGCGGTCAACGACCCCCCGGTGGCGTTCGCCGACAGCCTCACGGTGCGCGAGGGCGAGCTCGCCGTCGCGCTCGACGGCGGCGGCGCGAGCGTGCTCTGGAACGACCAGGACGTCGACAGCTGGCCGCTCCACGCCGCGGTCGTGAGCTGGCCCGAGCACGGCGGGCTCTCGCTCGACGGGGACGGCACGTTCATCTACGTCCACGACGGCTCGGAGACGACGAGCGACGGCTTCGACTACGTCGTCTTCGACGGCCTCGACGGGTACTCGGAGCCGGCGCACGTGACGATCGCGGTGACGCCCGTGAACGACGCGCCCGTGGCCGTCGGGGAGGCCGTGGAGGTCGCTGAGGGCGGCGTCGCCACGAGCTTCGTCGGGGGCGCCACGAGCGTGTTCGACAACGACATGGACGCCGAAGGCGACGCGCTGGTCGCGATGCTCACGGGCGGGCCGGCCCACGGGCAGCTCACGCTCTTTCCGAACGGGACCTTCTCGTACACGCACGACGGCTCGGAGACGACGCTCGACAGCTTCACCTACGTCGTCAGCGACGGCGCCGCGAGCTCCGAGCCCGTCACGGTGACGATCCAGGTCGCCCCGGTCAACGACGCCCCGATGGCGGTGCCGGACACCGCGAGCGGGAGCGAGGGCGGCGTCGTGAACCGCCTCGTGGGCGGCGCCGCGAGCGTGCTCGCGAACGACATCGACGACGACGGCCCCGCGCTGATGGCGCTCCTCGAGAGCCCGCCCTCCCACGGGACGCTCTCGCTCGCGCCGGACGGGACCTTCGTCTACGTGCACGACGGCTCGGAGACGACCGAGGACGCGTTCAGCTACCGCGCGACCGACGGCAGCATCCAGACGGCCCCGGTCACGGTGACGATCGCCATCGCGCCGGTGAACGACGCGCCCGTCGCGGTCGCGGACGCCGTCACCTGCGCCGAGGGCGGCGGCGCCGAGTCGCTCGCGAGCGGCGCCTCGTCGCTCCTCGCGAACGATCGCGACGACGACGGTGACGCGCTGGTCGCGATCCTCGTGAGCGGCCCGACGCACGGGCAGCTCGCGCTCTCGCCGGACGGCACGTTCTCTTACACGCACGACGGCTCGGAGACGGTCGCGGACGCGTTCAGCTACCAGGTGAGCGACGGGCAGGCCGTGTCGGCGCCGGTGACGGTGACGATCGCGGTGGCGCCGGTGAACGACGCGCCGGTCGCGGCGGCGGACGCCGTCGTGGTCTCCGAGGGCGCGGCGGTGAGCGTCCTCGTCGGGGGCGCGGCGAGCGTGCTCGCGAACGACGGCGACGCCGACGGCGACGCGCTCTACGCGGTCCTGAGCCGCGGGCCGGCGCACGGATCGCTCACCCTCGAGGCCGACGGGACCTTCGTCTACCAGCACGACGGCTCGGAGGGGACGAGCGACGGCTTCGCCTACGTCGCGGTCGACCGCCTCGACGGCTCGGGCGCGGCCTCGGCGCCGGTCGAGGTCGCCATCGCGGTGACGCCCGTGGACGACGCGCCGGTCGCGCGCCCGGACCACCTGCGGGTCGGCGAGGGCGAGGGCGGCGCGGTGCTCGCCGGCGGCGCGGCGAGCGTGCTCGCGAACGACGACGACGCCGATGACGCCGTGATCTCCGCCGTGCTCCTCGGCGGGCCCGCGCACGGGGCGCTGACGCTGAACGCCGACGGGACGTTCTTCTACCTGCACGACGGGTCGGAGACGACGAGCGACAGCTTCGTGTACGCGGCCTGGGACGGGGTGCTCATGAGCGAGCCGGCGACCGTGACGATCGCGGTCGACGGCGTGAACGACGCGCCGGTCGCGGGCGCCGACGCGGTCGCGGTCGCGGAGGGCGGGGTCGTCGCGGCGCTCGTCGGGGGCGCCACGAGCGTGCTCGACAACGACGAGGACGCCGACGGGGACGTGCTCGTGGCGGTGCTCGTGAGCGGGCCCGCGCACGGCGCGCTAACGTTGAACGCCGACGGCACGTTCGCGTACGCGCACGACGGCTCCGAGGGGGCGGCGGACGGCTTCACGTACCAGGCGTTCGACGGCTTCGCGCTGTCGGCGCCGGTGAGCGTGGCGATCGCGGTGTCGCCGGTGAACGACGTGCCGGTCGCGCGCCCGGACCAGCTCGGGGTCCTCGAGGGTGAGGCGGCCACGGCGCTCGTCGGCGGCGGCGCGAGCGTGCTCGACAACGACGAGGACGCCGATGGGGACGCGCTCGTCGCGGTGCTCCTCGAGGGCCCGCGGCACGGCGCGCTGACGCTCTCGCCGGACGGGACCTTCCGCTACGAGCACGACGGCTCGGAGACGCTCACGGACGCGTTCGCCTACGCCGTGTCCGACGGGGCGGCGACGTCGGCGCCCGCGACGGTCGCGATCGCGGTGACCCCGGTGAACGACGCGCCGGTCGCGGTCGCGGACGCGGTGACCGTGGCGGAGGGCGGGGTCGCCGAGGGGCGCGTGCTCGACAACGACGGCGACGCCGACGGTGACGCGCTCGTCGCGGTGCTCGTGGGCGGGCCGGCGCACGGCGCGCTCACGCTCGGGCCGGACGGGGCGTTCCGCTACGAGCACGACGGGTCGGAGGCGCGCGAGGACGCGTTCACCTACCGGGCGTCGGACGGCCGCGCGCTGTCGGAGCCGGTGACGGTGACGATCGCGGTGTCGCCGGTGAACGACGCGCCGGTGGCGGTCGCGGACGCGGTGGACGTGGCCGAGGGCGGCGTCGCGACCGGGCTCGTCGGCGGGGCCGCGAGCGTGCTCGCGAACGACGGGGACGCCGACGGGGACGCGCTCGTCGCGGTGCTCGTGGGCGGGCCCTCGCACGGCGCGCTGACGTTCGCGGCGGACGGGACGTTCTCGTACCTGCACGACGGGTCGGAGGGCGCGGAGGACGCGTTCTCCTACCAGGTCTCGGACGGCGTGGCGGTGTCGGCGCCGGTGACGGTGTCGGTCGCGGTGTCGCCGGTGAACGACGCGCCTGTCGGCGGCGCGGACGCGGTCATGGTGCTCGAGGGCGGGACGGCGACGGAGACGGTCGACGGCTTCGGGAGCCTGCTCGCGAACGACGGCGACGCGGAGGGCGACGCGCTCGAGGCGGTGCTCGTGAGCGGGCCGTCGCACGGGACGCTGACGCTCGGCGCGGACGGCAGGTTCGCCTACGTGCACGACGGCTCCGAGGCGCGCGAGGACGCGTTCGCCTACGAGGCGACGGACGGCGTCGCGGCCTCGGCGCCGGTGACGGTGACGATCTCGGTGAAGGCCGTGAACGACGCGCCGACGGCGGTCGAGCACGCCATCGCGGTGGCCGAGGGCGGCGCGGCGACGGCGCTCGTCGGGGGCGGGACCAGCCTCCTCGACGGGGCCGAGGACGCCGACGGGGACGCGCTCACGGCGGTGCTCGTGGCGGGGCCGACGCACGGCGCGCTGACTCTGGGCCCGGACGGGACGTTCGCCTACGTACACGACGGGTCGGAGGGCGCGGAGGACGCGTTCACCTACGCCGTGACGGACGGGTTGGCGACGACCGCGCCACTCGCGGTGTCGATCGCGGTGTCGCCGGTGAACGACGCGCCGACGGTGGGCGCGATCGCGGACCAGGTCGTGGACGAGGACGGCTCGGTCGCGGTGGTCTTCGAGGTGGGCGACGCGGACGACGACGCGGCGGCGCTCGTCGTGGCGGCGGCGGCGACGGACGCGGGGCTCTTCCCGGCGGGGTCGCTCGCGGTCACGGGGGACGGCGCGGCGCGGAAGGTGACGGTCACGCCGGCGCGGGACGCGTCGGGGGTGGCGACGGTGACGCTGACGGTGTCGGACGGGCGCGGCGGCGTCGCGACGACGGCGTTCGTGGTGACGGTGCGGGCGGTGAACGACGCGCCGACAGTAACGGCCATCGCGCCGGTGGTGATCGCCGAGGACACGGCGTCGGGGGCGCTCGCGTTCACGGTCGGGGACACGGAGACCGAGGCGCGGGCGCTGTCGGTGACGGCGGTGTCGTCGGACCCGCGGCTCCTGCCGCAGCGGGGCCTCGTGGTGCGCGGCGAGGGTGCGGAGCGCACGCTCGTCGTGACGCCGGCGGCGAACGCGGCCGGGGCGGCGACGGTGACGGTGACCGTGAGCGACGGCGAGGCGAGCGCCGAGACGGCGTTCGGCGTGGTGGTGACCGCGGTGAACGACGCGCCGGCGGTGCTCGTGCGGGCGGTGGTGACGGTGGACGAGGACGCGGCGGTCGCGGTGACGGGCGTCACGGTGGTCGACGTGGACGCGGGTGGCGCCGACGTGGCGGTGTCGCTGCGGGCGGAGCACGGGGCGCTGACGATCGGTGAGCTCGGCGCGGCGCGGATCGCGTCGGGGGCGAGCGGGACGGGCGCGGTCGGGCTCGTGGGCGGGCTCGAGGCGCTGAACGCGGCGCTCGCGACGCTGTCGTACGCCGGGGCGCCGGACTTCGCGGGCGCCGACGGGATCGCGGTCGTGGTCGACGACCTCGGGAACGCCGGGGCGGGCGGGGCGCGGACGGCGTCGGCGCGGGTGCCGGTGACGGTGGCGGCGGTGAACGACGCGCCGGAGCTCGGGGAGCTCGCGGGCTTCGCGCTGACGGCGCCCGAGAGCCGGACGGTGCCGCTCGCGGTGAAGGACGTGGACGACGCCGTGCAGGCGCTGACGTTCGCGGTGGCGAGCTCGGACGCGGCGGTGGTGCCGCTCGACCGGGCGGTCGTGGTGGCGTCGGGGGCGGAGCGGCGGCTGGTCGTGACGGCGGCCGGGCGCGCGGGCGCGAGCGAGCTCACGGTGACGGTGACGGATCCGCACGGGCTCTCTGTGAGCCGGGCGCTGACGGTGGTGGTCGCGTGTGGCGCGGACCTCGACGGGGACGGGCTCTGCGACGGGTTCGACGACGACACCGATGGGGACGGCGTGCCGGACGTGCTCGAGGGCTTCGGCGACGTGGACGAGGACGGGATCCCGGACTACCGCGACACGGACAGCGACGGCGACGGGATCGGCGACGCGGCGGAGCGGCTCGCGGGGACGGATCCGACGAAGGCGGACACGGACGGCGACGGGCTCGACGATCTCGCGGAGCGCGGGCTCGGGACGGATCCGACCGAGGCGGACACGGACGGCGACGGGCTCGACGACGGGGAGGAGGTCGAGGAGCTCGACACGGACCCGCTCGCCCGGGACACGGACGGCGACGGGCTCGAGGACGGGCGCGAGGTGGACGAGCTCGACACGGATCCGCTGGTGGCGGACACGGACGGCGACGGGATCGCCGACGGTCGGGAGGTCGACGAGCTCGGGACGGACCCGCTGGTCGCGGACACGGACAGCGACGGGCGCACGGACGGCGAGGAGCTGACGTACGGGACGGATCCGGCGACGGCGGACGGGCGGATGCTGCTCGGCGGCGGCGGCGGGTGCGCGGGCGGCGGCGCCGGCGTCGCGCCGGGGGCGGCGGTGGTGCTGCTCGCGGGGCTCGCGCTCGGGTGGCTGCGGCGGCGGACGCGGGCGGCGCGGTAGCGGGCGGACGCGCCGGGGACCGCGTCCTTGACGGGGTCCTCGGCGGCGCGCACGCTCGGTTGTTCGCCCGCTGCTCGGGCGGGGACCGGGAGGTGCCGAGATGGTCGACGAGGACGTGAAGCGCGGGTGGTGGCTCGGGTTCGCGCTGGCGCTGGTGGTGAGCGGCGGCGTGGTGCTCGAGCGGGTGAGCGCGGGGGACGGGGTCATCGCGCTGGCGCTCGCGGGGGTGACGCTCGCGGTGACGGCGCTCGTCGCGGTGCGGACCCACGCGCTGTCGGTGCTCGGGTCGCAGCCGGCGATCGCGCTCGCGCAGGTGGCGGGGCTCGTGGTCGGGGTGCTCGCGGTGCACGTGCTGGTCGCGGCGGCGAGCCCGGCGGGGGCGCCGCTCCGGGAGGGGCCGGCGCAGCTCGTGAACGACGGGATGCTCGGGGTGGGGCTCCTCCTGCTCGTGTGGAGCTTCGTGGCGCGCTCGGGCGCGGCGCGGCTGGTGGCGCCGGTGGTGGCGTTCGGGCTCCTGCTCGGCTATCGGGCGACGGCGGGCTTCTGGCACCTGGACGCGCTGGCGTTCCCGCGGCTCACGGTGCAGCAGTTCGTGCAGGCGCAGGTGGTGGCGGTGTCGGCGGGGCTCCTGGTGCTGCACTGGCTGCGACCGCCGACGGCGCGGTGAGCCGGGGGGGCGTCAGCGCGAGGCGGCGGGGGCGAGGGTGAGGGTGACGCTGCCCGAGCTCGAGGAGACGGTGAAGGTGCCGTCGCGGACGAGCTCGTAGGGGAGGCGGGGGTAGGTCGTGTCGACGGCGACGTCGCTGCCCTGGACGTCGACGTCCTCGAGGAGGACGCGGACGGGGGTGTAGGGGCCGAAGGTGGCGGTGGCGCTGACGCCGCTCCAGGTGGGGTTGTGGGTGTTCTCGACCTCGGGGCCGACGAGGAGTTGGTCGCCGTCGAGGAAGACGGTGACGCGCGGGTCGGGCGGCAGCGAGGTGTCGAAGCCGCTGTCCCAGTTGCCGGAGGCCATGGTGGCGCTGACGAGGGTGAGGGTGTAGGCGGCGTCGTAAGGGCTCGCGACGCAGGCGCCGGCGCCGCAGATCTCGCCCGTGGCGCAGGGGGAGGCGCCGCAGGGCTCACCGGCGACGCAGGCCAGATTCGCGGCGCAGTGCTGGCTCGGGGCGCACTCGTCGTCGGCGAAGCACTCGGGGGCGGTGGCGGCGGGGTAGGCGCGGAGGGTGAGGGAGCTCGCGGGGCCCTCGAGGGTGAGCTCGCCGGTGGCGAGGAGGGCGTAGGGGACGCGGGGGAGGGTCTCGCGGATGAGCTCCTGGGTGAGGGTGTCGGTGAGGACGACGGTGAAGGGCTCCCAGGCGGCGACGTGGACGTCGGCGTGGGCGTTCCAGCTGGCGACGCCGGAGAGGACGGGGGGCGTGGGCCCGGCGGTGAGGACGGTGTCGCGGCCGAGGGTGAGGGAGGCGGAGAGGCGGCCGGGGGGTGAGGACTGGGCGCCGACGAGGACGAGCTCGAAGTCCTGGTCGTAGGGGCTCGCGACGCAGGTGGAGGCGCCGTCGCAGACGAGGGCGGGGTCGCAGACGGTGGCGCCGCAGCGCTCGCCGGGGGCGCAGGCGCCGGAGACGCAGGAGGAGCCGGGGTCGCAGGCGGAGTCGGAGGCGCAGGAGCCGTCGGCGCCGCCCGAGTCGCAGGCGGGGAGGGCGAGGGCGAGGACGACGACGGCGACGAGGGAGCCGGCGCGGGGGGCAGCGGTCATGGGGCGACCTCGGGGGCGAGCTACGGGGGAGGTCGGATCATAGCTGGCGGCGGAGGGCGCGTCGATTCAGCGAGTGTACCCGACGGCATCGCCGGTCCGCGCGGTGACGAAGGGGCGCCCGGCCTTGTCTCCGGGGGCCGGGGCTGCTAGGCCATCCTGGCCGGAGCGGAGGCGGTCCCATGAGCAGTGCCACGACCTCACCCCTCGCCCCCGCAGAGGAGCAGGGGGCGCTCGCCGTGCGCGCCCAGCTCGCGGAGCGCGGCGTCGCCGCGCCGGACGACCTCGACGAGGGCCTCGCGAGGGGCCTCGTGCTCGCCCGCGCCGCGTGGCCCTGGTACGACCCCGGCGACGAGCTGTGGACGCTGGTCGCGACCTACCTCGCCGACGCGCCCGACGGCGCAGGTCCGGGCTCGCCCTCCCGTGACCAGCCCGCCGCACGCCTCGATGATCTGCGCTGGACCGACGCCGCCCTCGTCGACGCCTTTCGCCGCGGCGTCTCCGCCGCTGCGGCGGTCGTCGTCGAGAGCCTCCTCCCCACGATCCGCCGCCGCGTCGCCGCGGGCTACGGCCTGGGCACCACCGACCCCACCCTCGACGACGTCTGCCAGAGCGCCCTCTGTCGCCTGCTCGACCGCGACCGCCCCCTCGGCTACGCCGCCCGCGGCAGCTTCGCGGGCTGGCTCGGCCGCTGCGTCCACCGCGACCTCATCAAGGCCGGGCGCACGCCCGCCCGCACGCGCGAGGACCTCGACCTCGTGCTCGCCCTCGCCACACCACCGTCCGGGCTCGTCGTGGCGCCCCCCGACCCCGGCCGCGCCTACGCGCCCTACCTCCACCAGGCCCTCCACGAGGCGTGTCGCGCCCTCGACGTCACCGACCGGCGGCTCCTCCGCTTCATCCATGTGACCCACCTCAGCGCCGCCCGCGCGGCCGCCCTCCTCGGTCTCCACCGCGTGACCGCCCAGCGGCGCGTCCAGACCCTCCGCGGCGTCCTGCGCCGGGACGTCGCGCGGATCCTGCGTGAGCGCTGGGGCCTCGATCCGAACGATGTCGACAGCCTCGGCCGCGCCCTCGGCGGCGCCCTCGAGCCCCACCTGTCGCGCGCGCTCGCCTCGGTTTCCGGCGGCGAGTGAGCCTGGAGCCCGCGCCCGCGAGCGGCTCGCCGCGACGGGCCGCGGCGTCCGGCGGTTGAGATGGCGCTCGGTGGCTGTAGAGTGCTGGCCGTACCCTCCACCGGAGCCGGCGGCCGCGTTGAAAGCAGCAGCGCCAGAGATACTCGGTCGCCGATGGACCTGAGCGACCGCGGCTGCCCCTCGCCGGACGCCCTCGCGGCGGTCGCGTCGGGCACCGCTGCGCCGGACGCCCACGCCGCCGTGCTGGCCCACGTCGACGGCTGCGGCGCCTGCCTCGAGGCCCTCGCGCGCCTCGCCCAGGTCGCTGGCGCCGAGCCGAGCGTCGCCCTCGACTTCGCCTCTGCGGCCGCCTCGAGCGCCTTCTACGGCGACGCGCCCGGCTCGACCGCCCCGATCCGCTGGCGACGCGGTCAGGTCCTCGGCGACCGCTACGTCGTCCTGAATGAGCTCGGCCGCGGCGGCATGGGCCGGGTGTACCTCGCCCACGACAACGTCCTGCGGCGCGAGGTCGCGGTGAAGCTCGTCACCGCCGGCCAGGGCGCCAAGGTCGAGGCGCGCACCCTCGCCGCCGCCCGCCACCCCAACGTCGTGTCGGTCTTCGACGTCTTCGCCCACGCAGGCCACACCCTCATCGCCATGGAGTACGTGCGCGGCCCGACCCTCGGCGCCTGGGTGGGCGCTCCGCGCCGCCGCCGCCGCGCGGTCGTCCAGCGTCTGCTCGGCCTGAGCGCGGGCCTCGCCGCCACCCACGCCGCCGGCGTCGTCCACGGCGACGTCAAGCCCGACAACGCCCTCGTCGACGAGACCCCCGGCGGCGCCGCGAAGCTCGCCGATTTCGGGCTCGCGCAGGTCGAGGGGGCGCGCCGGCTCGGCGCCACGCGCGCCTACCTCGCCCCCGAGCAGCGCGACGCCGGCGAGGCCACCGTCGCCGGCGACATCTACTCCCTCGCCGCCACGTGGGTCGCCTGCCTCGACCCGGCCTCCTCGCCGCGCGCCGGCGAGCCCCCGGACTGGCGCTCGCGCGCCGCCGCGTGTCGCCCGCGGTGGGCGCGTCGCCCGCTCCGCCGCGCCCTGGACCCCGACCCGCGACACCGGCCGCCGACGGTCGCGGCGTTCCTCAGGGCGCTGACGTGGGCCCGTCGTCGCGCCGGCGTCGGCCTCCTCGGCGTCATCCTCTGCCTCCTCGCCGCCCCCCACGCCGTCGACGCGGTCGTCGCCGAGGAGGCCTGGCAGCGCTGCATGGCGCCGTACCCGCCGCCCCACGACGCGCGCGCTGGCACCACCGAGGAGACGCTCGTCGCCACCGCAGAGCGCGAGATGGCCGGCGCGATGCGCGAGGCCGCCGAGCTCATGTGCGCCGCCGATCGGGACGAGCGGTCGGACGTCGCCACCGGGCTCGCCCGCTGCCTCGCCGCGGAGTCCGACGCGTGGGAGCTCGACCGGGACCGCGCCCGCGCCGCGATGGGCCGCCCGCTGGCGTTCGCGCGCCGCTGGCGCACCCTCCGCGCGCGGATCGAGGCCTTCCGCTGCCTCGATGGCCCCGACGTCGTCGGCCTGAGCGCCGCGCTCGTCCGCCCCGCCGACTACGCCGGGATCTTCACGTCGGAGGGCCCCCCGGAGGCCCTCGACGGCGCGATCGCGTCGCTGCGGGCGTCGGGCCTCGTCCGGCCCCTGATGGACACGCTCTTCCACCGTGGCATGAGCCACATGGCCCACATGGCCCCCGAACCGGCGCGGCGCGACATCGAAGAGGGCCTGCTCATCGCCATGGCGAATCGCTACGCCGTCCGGGAGGCCGTGGCGTGGTCTCTTCTCGGGCGCCTCGCGGCCGTCTTCGACGCAGACTTCCCGGCGGCGCGACGCGCCCTCGGGCGGGCTCGTGCGCTCGCTGGCTCGACGGCGGGGATCGCCCTCGACAGCCGCCTGCTCGAGCTCGAGATGTTGCTCGACCTCATCGCGGGCCGCCCCGATCGCGTGGTCGCCGCGTACGCGCGCAAGAGCGCGCCCTACGATGACGCGGCGCCCGACACCGGCTCGGGCTTCAGCGGCGAGCTCGTCGGCGGCATGGTCAACCGACAGGGGCTCGTCCTGCTCGGCCTCGCCCACCTCGAGCTCGGGCGCCTCGACGAGGCCGCCGCCGAGCTCGCGCGCGCCGACGCCGAGGACGCCCGCGTCGCCGGCGCCCGCGGGCAGCTCGCCCGCCGCCGGGGCGACGTCGACCTCGCCCGCGCCGCGTTCCTCGCGGCCCGTGACCGCGCCGCCGAGGCCGGCGACGCCCTCGCCCGCGCCGACGCCCTGACGCAGCTCGGCGGCCTCCTGCACGAGCGCGACCGCCTCGACGAGGCCCGCGACGCCTACGCCGAGGCCCTCGCCTGCTACCGCCGCGTCGGCGACGGCGGCGCCGCCGCCGGCCTCCTCGGCCGCCTCGGCAACATGGCGATGGAGCGCGGCGCGCTCGGCGAGGCCGAGGCCGCCTTCCTCGAGGCGATCGCCATCCACGGCGCGCTCGGCGACCAGCGCCTCCACGCCACCAACGCGAGCAACCTGGCCGTCCTCCTCCACGAGGACGGCCGGCTCGACGCCGCCGCGGCGCGCTTCGGCGAGGCGCTCGCGGTGCACCGGCGCCTCGGGAACCGGCGCTTCGAGGGCTTCGCGCGCGCGGGCCTCGGGCTCCTCGCCACCGAGCGCGGCGACCACGCCGCGGCGGCGCGGGAGCTGCACGTCGCGCGCGCGATCTTCGTCGACGCCGGCGACCGCCGCTTCGAGGCCGTCGCCGACGCGCGCCTCGCGCTGCTCGCCGCCCTCCGCGGGCACGCCGCCGAGGCCCGCGAGGCCCTCGACCGCGCGCGCGGCACCTTCGCGACCCTCGCGGTGCCCTGGGCGGAGGCCGGCCTCGCCTGGATCGACGCCGTGGCGGCCGCGGAGGACGACGACGCCCGCGCGCAGGTCGCCGAGCGGGCCCGCGACGCCGGACGCGGCGGGCGCTCCAGCTTCGAGCGGCTCCTGCTCCGGGTGATCGGCGCCGCGATGGCTTGATCGTCGCCCGCTTCAGCGCGCCCGCGGGCGCGCGAGCCCCCGCGAGGTGAGCCCCGGCAGGCGCTCCCGCTGGCGCGTCGTGATGGGGCCCCACGCGACCTCGCCGGCGCGCGGCGGCTCGCGGGGGCCGCGCGAGAGCCCGAGGGAGTCGAGCGCCGCGACGAGCTCCGCGATGCTGAGCGGCTTCGACACGCAGCAGTCGGCCCGCGTCATGGCGAGCCAGTCGTCGCTCGCGTCCATCGTGTGGGCGGTGAGGACGATGATGGGGAGCGCCGGCACGCGCGCGCGCAGCTGCTCGATGAGCTCGGTGCCGTCCATGTGCGGCATCTGGAGATCGGTGACGACGAGGTCGAAGCGACCGCCGGCGCGATCGAACGCCTCGAGGCAGCCCCGCTCGGCGTGGAAGGCCTCGACGCCTTCGTCGGCGAGCGCCTCGGCGAGGATGACCGCGTGGAGGTCCTGGTCGACTCGAGCGGACCCGCTGCCCTGTCGACGCTCCATGCCCGCGGAGCGGCAGGCTGGTTCACCGCTGGCACGGTCACGTCGGAGCCGATCACGGCGCGCGAGCTCGAGAAGCAGGCCGAAGCGGCGAGGGAGCGCGCAGGAGAGAGCGCCCGGGCCGACGACGCGCCCGCGGGCGAGGCGGACGACGCGCCGACCGACGCCGAGGGCGCAGCCGGCGACGACTCGGCGCCGGTCGCTGCGACCCCCATGGTGGTCACGTCGACGGGCGGCTCGTGCACGACGAGCGAGGTCAGCGCTGCCCTCACGGACGCCATGGTCGCGAAGATGCGAGGCTGTGTCGCCGGCTCGACGACCCGGGCGGTCCCGTATCTCGACGTCACTCTGACCGTCCAGGCCGACGGCGCGATGTCGTACGAGACCGAGGCCGAGGGGCACGTCGCGATCTGCCTGCGAGCCGTCAGCACCGGCGCGTTCGCGGCGCGTGAGGGCTGCCGGGCGACGCTGCGCATCCGCGGTCTGGACCGATAGCGCGCGGGGCGGCGGACGCCAGCGATCGCCCGAAGTGCCAAGGAATCCCTCATGAAGATGATCATCGCGACGACGCTCCTCGCCCTCCCGCTCTTGGCCGCGTCCGGCTGTGACGACGGCAGACCGGGCTCCACGCCGAGCGCCTCGTGCGGCAACCTCCGGATCGACGGCCTCGAGCTGTGCGATGGGACCGCCTTCGCCCGTGGCGAGGACTGCTCGGGCTACCGGCTCTCCGAGGGCAAGGTGCGTTGCACGGAGGCGTGTCGGCTGGACATCTCGAGCTGCTCCTACCAGGACTACTGCACGGCGAACGGGCTCTACGGCGACGGCGCCTGCGACCCTTGCGACGCCCTGGGCGGGGTGCGGGACCCGGACTGCGCGGCCGTGTGCGGGGACGACGGCGTCTGCGCGGACATCTACGACCCGCTCGTCGGGGCATATACGTGCCGTCGGCTCGGGCTCGTGGACCCTGACTGCGGGCTCTGCGGGAACGGGATCGTGGAGGGCGGCGAGCTCTGCGATCGCGCGGCGTGGGACGACCAGACGCTCAGGTGTCAGGCGTACGGCTATGACGGTGGCCAGGTGGCGTGCCATCGCGACTGCACGCCCGATTTCTCGGGCTGCTTCACGTCGACGTGCGGGGACGGGGTGATCGAGGGTCCGGAGGAGTGCGAGGGCGAGGACCTCGCCGGGCAGACCTGCGCGGGCCTGGGCAACCTCGGGGGCACGCTGGGCTGCGACGGGCAGTGCCGGCTCGACGACGCAGGGTGTGAGCGGCCGGAGTGCACGCCTGCGTGCGAGAACGGGGGGCGGTGCGTGGTCCCGGGGGTGTGCGAGTGCCCGTCGGCCTGGAGCGGCCCGACCTGCGAGGTGTTCGCGTGCGAGCCGCCGTGTGGTGCCGGCGGGACGTGCGTCGGTCCGGACACGTGCGAGTGCGCGCCGGGCTGGTTCGGCCCGGGGTGCGATACGACGACGTGCTCACCCGAGTGCGCCAACAACAGCACGTGCGTGGGCCCGAACACGTGCGGCTGCGCGGCGGGTTGGTCGGGCTCGACGTGCGAGACGCCGGTGTGCTCGCCCTCGTGCGGTCCCGGCGGGACGTGCTCGGGCCCGAACAGGTGCACCTGCGCGCCGGGCTGGTCCGGCCCGACGTGCGAGACCGCGGTGTGCTCGCCGGCGTGCGGGGCCGGCGGGACGTGCGTGGGTCCGAACGCGTGCGAGTGCGCGCCGGGTTGGTCCGGGCCGACGTGTGGGGGCTTCGCGTGCGCCTCGGCGTGCGAGAACGGCGGGACGTGCGTGGGCCCGGACACGTGTGCCTGCGCGGCGGGGTGGACGGGCCCGACGTGTGGGGCGCCGGCGTGCACACCGGCGTGCCGGAACGGCGGGACGTGCACGGCCCCGAACACGTGCGCGTGCTCGGCAGGGTGGACCGGCCCGGCGTGTGGGGCCTTCGTCTGCGCGTCGACGTGTCAGAACGGCGGGGAGTGCGTGGGGCCGGACGCGTGCGCGTGCGCGGCGGGCTGGACGGGCGCGACGTGTGGGACCTTCGTGTGCGAGTCGGCATGCCGGAATGACGGAGAGTGCGTGGGTCCGAACACGTGCGAGTGCGCGGCGGGGTGGGTCGGCGATCAGTGCGAGCTGAAGGCGGGGATGGTGCTCGTCCCGGCGGGGACGTTCACGATGGGGTCGCCGTCGGGTGAGCTCGGCCGTTGGCCCGACGAGGTCCGGCACGCCGTGACGCTGACCCGGAGCGTCCTCATGCAGGAGTCGGAGGTGACGCAGGGGCAATGGAAGGCGCTGAGCGGTGGTGTGAACCCCGCGTGTTTCCAGGCGATGGGGGCGACGACCTGCAGCGCCGCGAACGCGAACGACGCGGCCCCGGTGGAGCGGGTCAGCTGGTACAGCGCGCTCGGGTACGCGAACGCGCTGTCGGACGCGGAGGGGCTGCCGTCCTGCTACACGCTCGTGGGCTGCGCCGACACGGCGAACGGCTGGAAGAACGGCGTCCATTGGGGGTGCACGGGAGCGACGTTCGCGGGTCTCGACTGCGCGGGCTATCGCCTTCCGACGGAGTCGGAGTGGGAGTACGCGGCTCGGGCCGGTACGACGACGGCGACCTACGCTGGGGACCTGTCGGGCACGCTGAGCGACTGCAGCACGCCGGAGGGCGCGCTCGATGGCGTCGCGTGGTGGCGGTGCAACAGCTCGGACCGGACCTGGCCCGTGGCACAGAAGGCGGCCAACGCGTGGGGGCTGTACGACATGTTGGGGAACGTGGGGGAGTGGACGTGGGACTGGTACGGGGACTATCCCGGCGCGACGACCGACCCGCTGGGTCCTGACGCGGGCTCCTATCGGGTCGTGCGCGGTGGGAGCTGGGTCGTGGACGACTCCGTGCGGGCGGCGAGTCGCGGCTACGAGTCCCCATCCACGAGCGGCTTCAGCCACCAGGGCTTCCGGCTCTGCAGGACGGCCTCGGCCGGGAGCGAGCGGTGAGCGGGTGGGGACGTGGCGACGAGCCGCGTCGGGAGCCGGAGCCACCGTCGCGCTGCTCTGAACCGAGCGCGCGCCTCGCCATCCACGAATCGGACGCAGCGATCCGCTGCGGTCCATCGCTTGCTTCGTAACAGGCCGCTCGCGCGGCCGAACCAGCCACCCCTGTGTCGGAGTCGTGTCCATGCGTTCGAGGTCGAAGTTCCCTGTGGTGCTCTTGTCTCTGCTGTCCGTCTCCGCGATGGGTTGCGCTTCCCTCTTCGGCGGCCCGCCAGCGGCTGGCTCCGGGGCTCACGTCGAGGAGCGTCCCGCGCTCGAGGCCGGTGACGAGGGCTACATGGACCCCGGGCCATGGTCTGGCCCCGTCGCCGAGCGGCGAGCTGGTCAGGTGGTGTTGAGCGCGGAGCCGCTCTCGGCGTCCAGCACGGACGACTCGAGCGTGTATCTCGAGTACGAGCTCGGAGAGCCCCTGCATATCAGCTACTTCAGCGCGGACTCGCCCAACAATCTGACGCGCGGGCGGCCGGCCAAGGTCGTCGTCCGAGTCGGCGTGAACGGCGAGTTCGAAGGGAGGCCGATGACGCAGTGGGGGCACGTGCTGGATACGGCGAGCGTCTCCTTCGCTTCGAGGCGCATCGCAGGCAGCCTCGCGGCCGAGCGCGGGCTCACGAGCCCGGACACGCCCAAGCCCTCTCTCGCGGCCAGGCGCTTCAACGAGCTCGTGGTGGCGAGGCTCCGCGAGGGGACCAACCGGGTCCGCGTGCGCGTCACGCTCGAGGTCGACTCGAACAGCGACGGGCCCTATTCGAGCCCCGGCGACCCGGTCGTGGCCGATCAGACCTTCACCATCCGGGTCGCGCCGGGTGCTGTCGATGCGTACCTCCGGCGCTACGGTGTGACACTCGCGAGGTCGCCTCACAGAGAGGACAAGGCGCTCGCGCGGCCGATCGCGGCGCTGATGAAGAGCCACCCGACGTGGGGCGGGTACGAGGTCTTGCGGTCCGTGGTGGTGTCGCCGACGTGGGAGCCGGTGCGCAACAAGCGGGGGGTGCTCATCGCGCGGCGCGTTCAGGCGACGGTGGTGCTGCGGGACAGCGCCGCCGAGCTCCCCAACGCGTGTCGGCTCGTGCAGGCCGAGTTCGAGAAGGACGCCTCCGGTGGGCCCCTGACGTACGCCGGGATGAAGGGCGAGACGTGGTTCCCGTGCGTGAACGCCACCGAATAGATAGAGCGTCGATCAGAAGGTGTTTCAGTATTCGGACCGAGCCCGGCGACGCGTCGTGATTCCAGGTGGTTACGTGAGGAGGGAGCGTGCCCATAGGCACGTGACCGACGAGCGGAACCGCCTGAAATCACAAGAGCAAGCCAGGCGACGGGAGAATACTGAAACACCTTCTCAGGGAGGGGTTCAGAAGCGGGCGGAGGCGAGGGTGAGGGCGACGGACCAGTCTCCGGCCGGGTCGGGGGCGAAGGCGAGGGCGGGGATCCCGAGGCGGGGGGCGCGCGAGGGGCGGATATCGAGGAGGGCGCCGGCGGGGACGGCGTCATCGTCGGGGGTGCTGGTGGTGAGGGCGTAGCCGAGGGTGGCGCCGAGGGCGGCGGCGGCGGGGGCGAGGAGGACGACGGTGGCGAGGCGTTGGCCGTCGCCGGCGCGGTCGGCGAGGGCCATGGGGAGGGTGACGGTGAGGGAGCCGAGGGTGGCGCCGAGGAGGGCGGCCCAGCCGGAGCCGTCGAGGTCGGCGGCGGAGCCGTAGAGGGTGACGCCGGTGGCGGCGAAGGCGGCGGCGAAGGCGCCGGCGCCGAGGGAGGCGCCGCTGTCGTAGTTGGGGAGGTCGCAGGAGGAGCAGGCGCCGAGGCGGGCGCCGACGAGTGAGCCGGCGAAGCCGAGGGAGGCGCCGACGCCGAAGGCGCTGAAGCCGTCGCCGGCGTTGAAGCGGCGAGGCGCGGACTCGGCCCGCGGAGCGGCGAGGGTCAGGCAGAGGGCGAGGGCGAGGGCGATGGTGCGCAGCAAGGCAGCCTCCACGGCGAGGGTCGTGGAGGAGGACCGCGGGCGTGACCCGAGTCAACCTGGAGCGGCGAGATTCGCGCGGAGTGCGAAGATGGGTCGCCCGGGACTCGAACCCGGGACCATCGGATTAAAAGTCCGGTGCTCTACCAACTGAGCTAGCGACCCGTCGCGGCGGCTGTTTACCGGCCGCCCATCGGCGCGTCAAGCCCGCGTTCCCTCTCCCGACCGGCGCGCCGTCGCAGCCCTCGACGCCGGGCGCCGCCGGCCCTCGTCGACCGCGCCCGGCGCGCCCTCTCCGCGCCTCACGGCGTCGTCCACCACGGCACCGGCTGCGTCCCCCCCGTCGTCCCCGTGATGACCGTGCCGCCGTGGTCGTCCGTCGCCGTCACGTCCCACATGACCTGCCCCGCGTCTCGCAGCGTCACCGTCGCGTCCTGGAAGATCATCCGCCCGAGCCAGAACACGTTCGCGAACCGCGGCGAGTAGTTCCCGCTGAACACCGACCAGTTGAAGAAGCAGTACGCGCCCCCGCAGTGCACCGTGTCCCCGAACCACGACTGCGCCGCGTTGTCCGTCACCGTCGCCACCTCCGCGTGCACCACCGCCCCGTCGCGCGCCACGAACGCCTCCGCCGCGTTCTCCGTCACCGTCGACCAGTTCGCCTGCAGCACCGCGTTCGTGTTCGTCTCCATGCCCGCGCCCGAGTTCGACTGCGACGTCGCCCCCGCCGCGTCCACCTGGCTCAGCACGTTCGCCTGGTAGCCCGTCCGCATGTTCCCCGTCGCCTGCGACTGCACCGCCTCGATCGCGCTCAGCGAGTACGCCTCGTACCCCTCCTCGCCGTTGCCCGTCGCCGTCGACTCGTTCGCCTGCACGGAGCTCCCGCTGTTCGCGCGGAAGCCGTCCGTCCCGTTGCCCGTCGCGACGCCCTGGTAGGCGCTCAGCGCGCTCGCCTCGTACGCGACGAAGCCGCAGTCGCCGTTCTCCGTCGCCGTCGCGCCGTCGAGCCACGCCGAGCTCGACTGGTTCACGTTGAACCCGCTCTGCCCGTTCTCGCTCGCCTCGGTGCCGCCGCCCTGGAGCGACGACGACGCCGCCACGTTGAACCCGTCTTGCCCGTTCCCCGTCGCCACGCACTCCGTGCAGTGGAGCCCCGCCGACTGCAGCGCCCAGAACCCGTGCTCGCCATTGTCCGTCGCCGTCGACTGGTTCGCCGCCACAGCGCTCCCCATCTGGCTGAAGAAGCCCGTCTTCCCGTTCTCCGTCGCCTGCGCCCCGTCCGCCGAGATCGTCGACCCGTTCCACGCCTGGAAGCCGTGCCCGCCGTTCCCCGTCGACACCGCCTGGTCCCCGCGCAGGACGCCGCCGTTGTTGGCGCCGTAGCCGTTGCCGCCGCTGTCGACCCCGTTCGCCTCCGCGCGCCCGAGCCGCCCGTCGACGTACGTCGCGGAGCCCGCCTCGAAGCCGGCCCGGCCGTTGTTCCTCGCCACGCTCCCCACGGCCCGCAGGATCCCGCCGTTGTACGCGCCGAAGCCCGCGTCCCCGTTCCGCTCCGCCGTCGCGTTCCGCGCGCGCACGTGCCCCCCCTCGCCGACCTCGACCCCGTAGAGGCCGTTGTCGCGGAAGAGCCCGAAGTCCACGAACACGCTGCCGCCGCGGTACGCGCCGACCCCGGCCTCGCCGAAGTGCTCCGCGATGATCGGCGGCACCGTGAGCCCCGCGTCCGACCGCCCGATCCGCACGACCCCGCCGTCCGTCGCCTCGACCCCGTTCGCGAACGTCGTGTCGTCACCCCGCAGCGTCACCCCCTCGAGCCAGCCGAGCGCGCGGTTCTGCCGCACCACGACCGCCGAGAAGCCCGCCGCCGTCAGCACCACGTTCTCCGGCGCCGCCGGGTTCCCGACGATGCGGATCCGCGTCCCGTCGCGGTGATCGACCACGATCGGCCCCGCGAGCGCGTAGGTCCCGTCCGCGATCTTCACCGTCACCGAGCCCGTCGCGGCGATCGCCCAGCCATCGAGCGACGCGAGCGCCTCCTGCACCGTGTCGAAGTCCTCCGGCACGTTCAGCACCCGGTTGTCCGAGATGAGCCGCACCACGTCGTCGAGGCCGCTCGACGACACGAGGTCCTCGATGTCCGCGAGCGTCGCGTAGGCGTCGAGGTCCCCGGTCGTCGCGTAGCCCGCGAGATCCCCGGTCTTCGCGCAATCGGCGACCGCGGCCGCGACGTCCGCGTCCGTCGCGAGCTCCGCCGTCGCCGCGGTCAGCTCCGCGTCCGTCGCGTAGCCGGCGAGGTCGGTCTCGCTCACGTAGCCCGCGACGTCCGACGCCGTCGCGTACCCCGCGAGCTGCTCGAGCACCCAGGCCTTCGTCGCGTAGGGCTCGAGATCCGCCGGCGACACCGACTCCCCGAGCTGCGTCTCGAGCGTGTGGACCCGCTCCTCGAGCGCGTCGAGCCGCGCGAGGAGCGCCTCGTCATCGGCAGAAATCGAGCTGCCCTCGTCGCAGCCCGCGGCGAAGACCGCGAGCGGGAGCGAGAGCGACCAGCAGACGAGCAGCACAGAGCGCGCGGCGCCGAGAGCGGGACGGGTCAAGGCGACCTCCGGAGGCGTGGGAGCGTGGGCGATGAAGACGCCGCGTCGAGCGAACCCGCGCGCGCCGACGACGTCGCCTGGCAGCATGCGTGCTCGCACCCGCGCGTGCAACGCCACCGCCAGGGCGGGTCGCCGTCAGGCCCCGCGCGCGCCCGCCCGTGTTGCGGTGCACAACGCCTCTCACCCGCTCACGACGCGACCGGTGTCGCCCCGCTTTCGCACCTGCGAAGGCGCTTACTCGAGCCAGCTGAAGATCCGGCTCGTGTCCCGCGCCCACCAGAGGAGGAACGCCGAGCCCTTGATCCGGTCGAACGGCACGAAGCCCCAGAAGCGGCTGTCGTGGCTGCAGTCGCGGTTGTCGCCCATGACCATGACGTGCCCCTCGGGCACCACCACGTTCGGCCACGCCGGGTTCGACGCGGCGTCGCCGATGTAGTCCATGCGCGGGCGGTCGTGGAGCGGCCAGTTCGGCACCGACGACGAGAGCGCGCAGCGCTCGGTCATCGGCCCGATGATGTGCTGCGTCACGTACTCGATGCCGTTGACCGTCTCCTTCTGGCGCACGCAGCGGCAGTAGTAGTCGGGCACCTCGGCGTTGTCGCCGTGGAACATGCCGCAGTCCATCTCGCCGAGGACCTCGGTCGGCACGGCCTCGTCGTTGACGTAGAGCGTGTTCTCGACGAGCCGCACCTTGTCGCCCGGCCCCGCGACCACGCGCTTGATGAAGTCCTCGCCGTCGTGCGCCGGGTCCCCCGGGTTCACGTACTTGAAGACGATGATCTCGCCGCGCTCGGGCTCGTCCCACGTCAGCATGCGCGACGGCGAGAGCGGCCAGTAGAGCCCGTAGCCGATCTTGTTCACGAACAGGTGGTCGCCGATCTGGAGCGTCGGGATCATCGAGCTCGTCGGGATCGAGAACGCCTCGATGAGGAAGAAGCGGATGACGAGCGCGAGCCCCACCGCCCACGCCACGGCCTCGACGAGCTCGCGCAGGACCGTCTTCCGGAAGTGGCCCATGTGGCGCGTGAGCGCGTCGTCGAGCGCGAGCGTCTCCCGGTCGAGCCGCTTCACCTCGATCTCGCGCCCGGCGGCGAGCGTCGTCGCGACCGCGTCGGCCGCCGCCTGCACCGTCGCCCGCTCGCCCTCCTCGAGGCGCTTCCCCTTCCGCTTGAGGAGCCCGCGCGCCTCCTTCAGGAGGTCCTTCGCGCGCTTCACGAGGCGCCGCTTGGAGAGGGGCTTCGCGGCCTTCTTCGACGCGCCCGCGTCGCCCTTCGCCTGATCTCTCGTGCCGGCGCCCATTCGCTCACCCCCAGTCGGCCCGCCCCGTCCCTGGCACGGGAGCGCGCAACGCCCCCAGAACCCGGTTGGGGCCGACCTTCTTCACTCGGTCTTCAGGATCGCCATGAACGCGGCCTGCGGGATCTCGACGTTGCCGACCTGCTTCATGCGCTTCTTGCCGGCCTTCTGCTTCTCGAGGAGCTTGCGCTTCCGGGTGATGTCGCCGCCGTAGCACTTCGCCGTCACGTTCTTCCGGTAGGCGCTGATCGTCTCGCGCGCGATGATCTTGCCGCCGATGGCCGCCTGGATGGCGATCTCGAACTGCTGGCGCGGCAGGATCTCGCGCATCTTCTTGCAGAGCACCCGCCCGCGGCTCTGCGACGCCGCGCGGTGCACGATGATCGCGAGGGCGTCGACCGGATCGCCGTTGATCAGCACGTCGACCTTCACGAGGTCGTCCGAGCGGAAGCCGATGACCTCGTAGTCGAGCGAGGCGTAGCCGCGCGTCGCGGTCTTCAGGCGGTCGAAGAAGTCGAGGATGATCTCGGAGAGCGGGAGCTCGTACGTGACCATCACGCGCGACGGCCCGACGTAGGCGATCTCCTTCTGCACGCCGCGCCGCTCCTCGCAGAGCTTCAAGACGGCGCCCACGTACTCCTGCGGCGTGTGCACGGTCGCCCGCACGATCGGCTCGGAGATCGTCTCGATGTTCTGCGTCGGCGGCAGGAGCTTCGGGTTCTCGACGAGGATCTCCTCGCCGTTGGTCTGCACGACCTTGTAGACGACGCTCGGCGCGGTCGTGACGAGGTCGAGGTCGAACTCGCGCTCGAGCCGCTCCTGCACGATCTCCATGTGGAGGAGCCCGAGGAAGCCCACGCGGAACCCGAAGCCGAGGGCGCCCGACGTCTCCGCCTCGTAGGAGATGGCGGCGTCGTTCAGGGCGAGCTTGTCGAGCGCCTCGCGCAGGTTCTCGAACTCGTGCCCCTCGACCGGGAAGATCCCGGCGAACACCATCGGCTGCGCCGGCTTGAACCCGGCGAGCGGCTTCTCGGCCGGCTTCCGCGCGTCGGTCACCGTGTCGCCGACGCGCGCGTCGCGGATCTCCTTGATCCCGCAGACGAGGTAGCCCACCTCGCCGACGCCGAGCTCGGAGACGGGCGTCATGTCCGGCTCCATCACGCCGATCTCGAGCACCTCGTAGTCGGCCTTGCCGGCCATGAAGCGCACCTTCTGCCCCTTCTTCAAGGAGCCGTCGAAGACGCGCATCATGATGATGACGCCGCGGTACGGGTCGTACCAGCTGTCGAAGATGAGCGCGCGCGGCGGGGCCTCCGCGTCCCCCTTCGGCGCCGGGAGGCGCGCGACGATCGCGTCGAGCAGCTCGGGGACGCCGTGCCCCTCCTTCGCGGAGACGTTGATCGCGTCGTGCGTCTCGAGGCCGATCGCCGACTCGATCTCCGCCTTCACGCGGTCGGGCTCGGCCGCCGGGAGGTCGATCTTGTTCAGGACCGTGATGAGCTCGAGGTTCTCCTCGAGCGCGAGGTAGACGTTCGCGAGCGTCTGCGCCTCGACCCCCTGCGACGCGTCCACGACGAGCAGCGCCCCCTCGCACGCCTTCAGGCTCCGCGACACCTCGTAGGTGAAGTCGACGTGGCCGGGCGTGTCGATGAGGTTCAGCGCGTAGTCGAGCCCGTCAGGGGCCGTGTGGACGAGGCGCGCCGTCTGGCTCTTGATGGTGATCCCGCGCTCGCGCTCGAGGTCCATCTTGTCGAGGAACTGGTCCTTCTGGGCGCGCTTGTCGACCGTCTCGGTCACCTCGAGCAGGCGGTCAGCCAGCGTCGACTTGCCGTGGTCGATGTGCGCGATGATCGAGAAGTTGCGGATCCGCTCTCGCGGGATGCGCGTCTGGGACCGACTCTTACGTGTCATGGATGGTTCGCCGCCGTGGGCTCAATCGATACCGAGGCCGAGCTGCGTCGGCACGCGGTCCTTGTAGCGCTCGAGCATGGCGTCGATCCCCTCGCGGATGAACTGCGCCATCGGGATGCCCGTGGCCTGGCTCAGGAGCTTGAGCTGCCGATCCTGCTCGACCGTGATGTATATGGTCGTCGCGACCTTACGATTGCTGGCCATCGGGGTCCTCCCGCGGGCGGCGCACACTACTACACGCGTTCCACGCGAGGGAAGATAAACCGGTTCCGGCGGCTCGCCACGCTTTGTGGCGTCTTCCAGCTTTCCAGACCTCCCGCGATCGTGATAGGCGCGCGGGCGCACCCTCGGTGACGAACCCGCCGGATGGCGGGTGCGCCTGACCTCGCGACGGATCGCGGAGCCCTCCGAATGAGCAGCGAAGAAGAGACCCAGAAGCCCCTCGCCGGCCCCGTCACCGCGGACGCCGACGGCGTCACGGACGCGTCCTCCGGCCACGCCGCGGCCGTCGTCACCGAGAAGGGGAAGGCGGCGCGCAAGCCCGCCCCCGAGCCCGCGCCGGCCGCCGAGCCGGCGGTCGCGGTGCGCGAGGACCTCGATTTCGACAGCGTCATGCGCCAGGTCCCGCGCGACGACGACGCCGGCTTCGAGCCCGGCCAGCGGGTGTCCGGCCGCATCGAGGTCGTGTCGCTCCACGGCCAGGAGGTGTTCCTCGATCTCGGCGGCAAGGCCACCGGCTACGTCCTGAAGGAGGAGCTCAAGGACGCCGAGGGGAACCTCGTCGTCAAGGTGGGCGACGAGATCGAGGGCGTCGTCGTCGGCATCAACTCGAGCGGCGTCCACGTGCGGACGCGCGTCGGCGCCGACGCGGACTCGCGCGCGCTGCGCGAGGCGTTCGAGGCGGGCATCGCCGTCGAGGGCAAGGTCGTCGCCACGAACAAGGGCGGCTACGAGGTGCAGATCGGCCACCAGCGCGCCTTCTGCCCGCACAGCCAGATCGACGTCATCCGGATCGAGAACCCGGAGACGATGATCGGGCAGACCTTCACCTTCAAGATCACCGAGATGGGCGAGGGGCGCCTCGTCGTCTCGCGGAGCCAGCTGCTCCGCGCCGAGCAGGCCGAGCGGAAGGCCGAGACGCTCGCGAAGATCCAGGTCGGCGCGCGCGTGAAGGGGCGCGTCCGCAGCATCCAGAAGTTCGGCGTCTTCGTGGACCTCGGCGGCGTCGACGGGCTCGTCCCGATGAGCGAGCTCGCGTGGGATCGCGTGGGCGACGCGCACGACGTCGTCCAGCTCGGGCAGGAGCTCGAGGTCCTCGTCCTCGAGGTCGACGCCGAGAAGGACCGCATCGCGCTCTCCGTGAAGCAGACCCAGGGCGATCCCTGGGTCACCGGGGTCTCGGGCATCGCGGTCGGCACGGTCATCGCCGGCACGGTGGCGCGCCTCACGAACTTCGGCGCGTTCGTCACGATCTCGCCCGGCGTCGACGGGCTCGTTCACGTCTCCGACCTCGCGCACCAGCGCGTGCGTCACCCGGGCGACGTGCTCAAGGTCGGCGACCGGCTCCAGGTCAAGGTGATGGAGGTCGACCTCGACCGGCGGCGCATCGCGCTGTCGCTGAAGGCGCTCCTCCAGGATCCGTGGGACGACATCGCCGACCGCTACAAGCCCGGCCAGCCCGTGAAGGGGCGCGTCGAGAGCGTGCAGGCGTTCGGCGTCTTCGTGGAGCTCGAGCCCGGGATCACCGCGCTCCTGCCGGCGAGCGAGAGCAACACCCCCGGCCAGCCGCTGAACGTGGTGTTCCGCGTGGGCGGCGAGGTCGAGGCGCGCGTGCTCCGCGTCGAGGCCGACTCGCACAAGATCGCCATCACCCGGCGCGACGAGGCCGACGTCGAGGCGAGCTCCCGGCGCGACCGCGACCGCGGCCCGCGCGACCGCGACGACCGGGGCTCGCGCGGCCCGCGCCGCGACGACCGGGGCCCGCGGGACGACCGGGGCGGTCGCGGCGGGGGTCGCGGCACGCTCGCCTACAGCGACTCGGGCGACGACAAGGGCGGGATGGGCTCCTTCGGCGAGCTCCTCCTGAAGGCGATGGGCAAGGACAAGGGCAAGGGCGACTCGGGCAAGGGCGGGCGTTGAGGCTCGCGCGCGTCGTCGCGACCGCGCTCCTCGGGCTCACGCTCGCCGCCTCGGCGGGCTGCCCCGAGTGGCTCGAGGTCGACGACGACGACGCCTCCTCGGCCTCGGACGACGAGGTCGGCTTCCGGGTGGCGGAGGGGACGCCGAGCCGGCTCCCCGACGCGCCGGCCGAGGCCTCGGGCCCCGGGCCGATCGTGCCGCGCACGCCGGGGCTCCGCGTGCCGGACGCGGGCTACTGGACGCGGGTGCGGCTCGACGTGGCCGACGTGGTGCTCTCGTTCACGTGGATCGCGATCATGCCGGGCGAGGGGCAGGTGACGCTGCGGCTCGAGGCGGTTCGCTCGACGAGCGAGGACGACTCGCCGACCGTGCCGTCGCTCGCGGGGGTGATCCCCATCGCGCTGCCGCCGGGGACGGACGCGAGCCAGCTCGCGGGGCTCACGCTCGGCGAGGAGGCGCTGTCGAGCGCGGTCGTCTCGCTCCGGACGACCTGGAAGGACACCTGGCTCGTGGAGCTCACGCGGCTCAACATCGAGCACGTCGACGATCGCGTCGTGAAGGGCACGCTCGAGGGGATGGCGAAGCGCGGCGCGAAGGGGCGGCGCGAGCGGCGCTTCGAGGCCGGGTTCCTCGCGCTGCGCGCGCGGTAGGGCAGGGCGAGGAGCGAGGCGCGGCCGAGGTCGGCGAGGCGTCAGCCCGCGCGCCGGAGGCGGAGCGTCGCGAGCATCGTCAGCGCGAGGAGGCCGCCGGCGAGCCCGAGGCTCAGGCGCGTCCCGCCGTCGTAGCCGAGGGCCGCGACGAGGCCGCCGAACGCCGCGATGGCCGTCGCGCCGCCGACCTGCCGGCTCGTGTTCAGGACGCCGCTCGCGGTGCCCGAGCGCTCGTGGGGCACGGTGTTCAGGAGGAGCGACGTCGCGGAGGGCATGGCTGTCCCGGCGCCGAAGCCGACCGGGACCATGAGCGCGACGAGGAGCGGCACCGGCGCGGTGTCCGCGACGGCGGCGAGGGCGAGGAGGCCGGTGGCCATGGCGAGCTGCCCGAGCGCGATCGGGACCCAGGCGCCGAAGCGCTCGGCCATCCGCGCCGCGACGATGGGCATGACGAGGGAGAAGCCCGTGACGGGCAGGAAGGCGAGGCCGGCCGCGAAGGGGCTCATGCCGCGGCGCTCCTGCAGGAGGAGGCTCATCAGGAAGACCATCCCGTAGAAGCCGACCATGAACGTGAAGCCGATGGCGACGGTGGTCGCCGCCGCGCGCGAGCGGAAGAGGCGGAGCGGCACCATCGGGTGGGCGCTCTTCGCCTGCAGCGCGAAGAACGCGGCGGCGCCGACCCCGGCGACGGCGAGGGCGGCGATGACGTCGGCGCGGCCGAGGCCGTCGGCCCCGGCCTCGATGAGACCGTAGGTGAGGGCGGTCAGCGCGACGACGGCGAGGATCTGACCCGGGACGTCGTAGGCGACCTCGCGGCGCCGCGAGCGCGGGATCCCCGCGAGGAGCCAGAGGGCGACGGCGCCGACCGGGAGGTTCACGAGGAAGATGAGGCGCCAGCTGATGGCGGTCATCGCGCCGCCGACGAGCGGGCCGGAGGTGGAGGCGACGGCCCCGCCGACGGCCCAGAGGCCGATGGCGCGGGCCTTGGCGACCGGATCCGGGTAGGCCTCGCCGATGAGGGAGAGCGACGCGGGCGTCATGAGCGCGGCGCCGGCGCCCTGCGCGACGCGCGCGGCCACGAGGACGCCGAGCGAAGGCGCGAAGGCGCAGGCCGCGGAGCTCGCGATGAAGACGATGAGGCCCGCGCCGAAGGCCCGCCGCGCGCCGAGGCGGTCGGAGAGGGTGCCGGCGAGCAGCAGCAGCGCCGCGAACGGCAGCGTGTAGCCGTCCATGACCCACTGGAGCCCGGTCATGCCGGCGTCGAAGGTGTCCCCGATGGCCGGCAGCGCCACGCTCACGACGAGCGCGTCGAGCGTGATGATGAAGAAGCCGAGGAGGGCGGCCGCGAGCGCGCGGCGCGGCGAGGCGGCTCTTGGCGCGGTCACGCTGGCACCCCGCCGCTCAGCGCTCGGCCGCGTCGCGTGGCGCGATCCGGACGGTCGCGGCGCGCGCGCGGCTCCCGATCATCGAGGCGAGGTAGGAGCTCGCCCCGTACTTCGCGCGGTACGCGGCGTCGATCCGGTCCTGGAGCGGCCCCGCCGCGACGGGCTCGAAGGCGACGCGGTGCGTGTCGCCGGCGACGCTCACGCGCCCCGCCCCTTCGCGGAGGGCGGCGCGGTACCAGCGCGAGCTCGTGCCGTGGTAGGCGCGCGCGTAGAGCGCCCCGTCGACCACGACCGACCAGATCCAGGTCGGCGTGCCGTAGGTCTCGCCGTCCTCGCGGTAGGGCGCCACGTGGAGGTCGTCGGCCTCCGCGATGCGCGCGAGGGTGTCCTCGTCCCAGCTACTCATGGTCGCGCTCCGGTGCGGCGGGCTCGTCCGCGTCGCCCGACGCGGCGTACTGCGCGTCGGTCACGGGCTCCATCCAGTCGACGACGCGGCCGTCGACCGCCTCCTGGAGGGCGATGTGGCGCATCCCCTCACCGGCCGTGGCGCCGTGCCAGTGCTTCACGCCCGGCGGCGTCCAGACGACGTCGCCCGCGTGCACCCGGACGCGCTCGCCACCCCACGCCTGGACCCAGCCGGTCCCGTCGGTGATGACGAGCGTCTGCCCGGCTGGGTGGCTGTGCCACGCCGTGCGCGCGCCCGGCGCGAAGCTCACGCTCGCGGCGCCCGCGTGGCGCGACGGGCGCGGGTCGAAGAGCGGGGTCACGCGCGCCGACCCCGTGAACCAGGTCTCGGGGCCGTCGAAGGGGGCCCGCTCGCCCACCGGCGAGACGGCCAGGGCGTCGTCGGTGGCCCGGCCGACCGCCGGCGCGTGCCCGCAGCCGAGGCCGAGCGCCAGGAACGCGGCGGTCGCTGTGCAGAAGGCCCTCATCGGCCTCGTCGTCTCGTCGGTCATGCCTCACTCTCCTCGGTCGGTCGGGGGACGCCTCGCGGCGTCACGGCATGAGGAGCGCCTTGATGGCGCGCCGCTCGTCCATCGCGCGGTAGCCCTCGGCCACCTCCGCGAGCGGGAGCTGCAGGTCGAAGACCTTCCCGGGGTCGGCCTCGCCCTTCCACACGAGGTCGATGAGGCGCGGCAGGAAACGGCGCACGGGCGCGGGCCCGCCGTGGAGGTGCACGTGCGTGAAGAAGAGCTGCTCGCCGGCGAGGGCGACGCCGTGCGGCACGCCCACGTAGCTCACGTAGCCGCCCGGTCGCGCCGAACCGATGGCCTGCGCCATCGACTGCTGCGTCCCGACGCACTCGAGCACGGAGTCCGCGCCGACGCCCTTCGTGAGCTCCTTCACCCGCTCGACGCCGGCCTCCCCGCGCTCGGCGACGATGTCCGTCGCGCCGAGGTCGCGCGCGAGCGCCTGCCGCGACGCGTGGCCGCTCATCGCGATGATCCTCTCGGCGCCCATGAGGCGCGCGGAGAGCACGCCGAGGAGCCCGACCGCGCCGTCGCCGACGACCACCACGGTCGCGCCCGGCTTCACGTTGGCCGCCTCCGCCGCGAACCAGCCGGTCCCGAACACGTCCGACGCCGCGAGCAGGCTCGGGACGAGGTCGTCGGTCGGCATGTCGGGCGTCGCGACGAGCGTCCCGTCCGCGAGGGGGACACGGAGCTTCGGCGCCTGCGCGCCGGTCACGAACTCGCGGTGCTGGCACGACGTCTGGTAGCCGGCCTCGCAGTGCGGGCAGGTGTTGTCCGACGCGAAGAACGAGCCGATGACGAACTGCCCGGGACGCACGTGCTTCACGTCGCGGCCGACGTCCTCGACGACGCCGCAGTACTCGTGACCCATCGGGGTCGGTTGCGGCACGGGCTGGATCCCGCGGTAGGGCCAGAGATCCGACCCGCAGACGCAGGTCGCCGAGAGCCGGATGACGGCGTCGGTCGGGGCGAGGATCCGCGGCGCGTCGACGTCCTCGAAGCGGACGTCGCCGGGGCTGTGGAGGATGGCGGTCTTCATGGGGTCTCTCCTTCCGTCTGGGCGCGCGCGGCGCCGTACTGCTCGTCCGTGACCTTCTCGAGCCAGTCGACGACCTTCCCGTCCTTCGCTTCCTGGATGGCGAGGTGCGTCATCGCGGTCGTTGGCGCCGCCCCGTGCCAGTGCTTCTCGTCGGGGTCGACGCTCACGACGTCGCCCGGGCGGATCACCTCGATGGGCCCCCCCCAGCGCTGGTGGAGCCCCACGCCCGAGGTGACGATGAGCGTCTGGCCGAGCGGGTGCGTGTGCCAGTCGCTGCGCGCGCACGGCTCGAACGTGACGTAGGCGCCGGCGGCACGCGCCGGGGCCTTCGACTGGAAGAGGGGGTCGACGCGCACGGCGCCGGTGAAGTGCTCGGCGGGCCCCTGCATCGAGGGGCGGCTGCCGTTTCTCGTGATCTCCATCGTGTCCACTCCTGCTGGCTCGGGGGCTCACGCGTCGCGCCACGCTCGGGGGCCGACGCACGAGCAAGGATGGGCCCGGTCCGAGTTGCCGTGAAGGTGGTCAAATCTTCACGGCCTGTTAAGCATGACTGGACAATAGACGTCCCGCGCGCGTGAGGTAGGGCCGTGAACAGCCTCCCTTTCCCCCAACTCCAGACGTTCCTCGCCGTCGCGACGGCGGGCAGCTTCAGCGCCGCGGCGCGCGCGCTAGGGGTCTCGCGCTCGGCGGTGAGCCAGGCGGTGCGACAGCTCGAGGAGCAGCTCCACGTCGTGCTCGTCCAGCGGACGACGCGCAGCGTCGCGCTGACCGACGCCGGTCGCCGCCTCGTCGAGAGCGCGGGCCCGGCGC
The DNA here is from genome assembly GCA_020632715.1 of Deltaproteobacteria bacterium. Lineage (GTDB taxonomy): Bacteria > Myxococcota_A > UBA9042 > PHBI01 > PHBI01 > JACKFA01. Next base: position 1,080,034 of record JACKFA010000003.1, on the reverse strand, counting down.
TCGCGCAGGCCGCCTCGGCGCTCGCCGAGGTGTCGGCCCGCCCCGGCGAGGTCGTCGGGAGGCTCAGGATCACGGCGCCCCGGGCCGCGGCGCCGCTCGTCTTCGGGCCGGTCCTCCCGACCTTCCGCGCGCGCCACCCGCGCGTGGAGGTCGAGGTCGCGATCGACGATCGCCTCGTCGACATCGTCGCGGCCGGAATGGACGCCGGTGTCCGGCTCACGGAGGTCATCGAGCGCGACATGGTGCAGGTGCGCCTCACGGGGCCCTTCCGCTTCGTGGTCGTCGGCGCCCCCGACTACCTCGCCCGCCACGGCACCCCGAAGAAGCCCGAGGACCTGCTCGAGCACGAGTGCATCACCTTCCGTTCCCCGACGAACGACGCGCGCTACGCGTGGGAGCTCGAGCGCGGGCGCAGGTCCTGGCGCCTCCCGGTCGCGGGCGGCGTGCTGACGAACGACGGGCTCTACGCCGGGCAGCTCGCGCGCGCCGGCCTCGGCCTCGCCTACGTCCCGGAGCCGGTCTTCGCGGACGATCTGCGCGCGGGGCGGCTCGTCGTCGTGCTCGAGGCGTACGCCGCGACGGTGCCGGGCTACTTCATCTACTACCCGAGCCGCGCCCAGCGCTCGCCGCCGCTCGCGCTCTTCGTGGCCTGCGCGAAGGAGCTCCTCGCCGGTGCGCCGGGTGCCGACGCCGCGTCCCGCTGAGGCCCGGCGCCGAGGTTCAGCTATCGGGCGCCCCCCATCCCGGCTATACTCTGAACCACCATTCATTCCGGAGGGCCGCATGCACGTCCCCGACACCCTCAAGCCCGCCGTCGCCGCCTTCGAGGCGGCTGCTTCGCTCCTCGGCGCCATGACGGGCCACCTCGCCCGCCGCGTCGCCGACGGCGGCCGCGTCTCCGTCGACAAGCTCGACGAGCACCAGATCGACGCCTACGAGCTCGCCGTCGCGCTCTCGCGCCTCCAGGCCGCGCGCTCCATCATCGCCTTCGCCGCGCGCCGCGAGCGCCCGCTGCACACCCGCTTCGCCGCGGCCTTCGTCGCGGAGATCGTGAGCGATCTCGCGGGCGTCCTCACGCTCCGCGGCGACGACTGGGGGATCTCCCAGGCCGACGTGCACCAGCACCTCGAGAGCCCCGCGACCCGGGCCTTCGTGCGCGAGGCCCTCTCGGGCGCCGCGTGGGAGGAGATGTCGCGGCTCGTCGCCGAGGGCGGCGCCACCGACTACGGGCTCGACGAGGACCACGAGCTCATCCGCCGCGAGTTCCGGCGCTTCGCCGAGGACACCGTCGGGCCGGTCGCCGAGCGCGTCCACAAGCACGACGAGCTCATCCCCGGTGAGATCGTCGCCGCCGTGGCCGACCTCGGCTGCTTCGGGCTCTCCATCCCCGAGCGCTTCGGCGGGCTCCAGCCGGACGACCGCCCCGACAACCTCGGCATGTGCGTCGTCACCGAGGAGCTCTCGCGCGGCTCGCTCGGCGTCGCGGGGTCGCTCATCACGCGCCCCGAGATCCTCTCGAAGGCGCTCCTGAAGGGCGGCACCGAGGAGCAGCGCGAGCTCTGGCTCCCGCGCCTCGCGTCCGGCGAGGTGCTCGCGGCCGTCGCCGTGACCGAGCCCGACTTCGGCTCGGACGTCGCGGGCATGAAGGTCACCGCCACGCCGCGCCCCGACGGCTGGCTCCTGAACGGGCAGAAGACCTGGTGCACCTTCGCGGGCTACGCCGACGTCCTGATGGTGCTCGCGCGGTCGGATCCCGACCCCGCCGCCGAGCACCGCGGGCTCTCGATCTTCCTCGCCGAGAAGCCGCGCTTCGAGGGCCACGACTTCGAGCACACGCAGCCCGGCGGCGGCAAGATCACCGCGCGCGCCATCGACACGCTCGGCTACCGCGGGATGCACAGCTTCGACGTGTGGTTCGAGGACTACCACGTGCCCGACACGCACGTCCTCGGCGGGCTCGGCGGGCTCGGGAAGGGTTTCTACTACCAGATGGAGGGCTTCGCCGGCGGGCGCCTCCAGACGGCCGCGCGCGCGTGCGGCGTGATGCAGGCGGCGGTCGACGCGGCGGTCGGCTACGCGAGAGAGCGGAAGGTCTTCGGCAAGCCCATCGCGGCCTACCAGCTCTCGGCGTGGAAGCTCGGGCGCATGGCGATGCTGCTCCAGACGGCGCGGCAGTTCACCTACGACGTGGCGGCGCTGCTCGACGCGCACAAGGGGCAGGTCGAGGCGTCGATGGTGAAGCTCTGGGCGTCGCGCATCGCCGAGTGGGTGACGCGCGAGGCGATGCAGCTCCACGGGGGCATGGGCTACGCGGAGGAGTATCGGGTGTCGCGCTACTTCGTCGACGCGCGCGTCTTCTCCATCTTCGAGGGGGCCGAGGAGGTCCTCGCGCTCAAGGTCGTCGCGCGGCAGGTGCTCCAGCGCTGGCTCGACGAGGGGAGGGCGGCGTCATGAGCGAGCGCCTCGATCATCTCGACTTCGAGGTCGGGCCGATGCCCGTCCTGTCGCCCCGGGTGCCGTTCTCGACCGAGCGCGTGCGCGCGCCCGACTACGGCCACTACCTCGAGGACTTCGTGCCGGGCACGGTCTTCGTGCACCCGCGCGGCGTGACGGTATCGCGCGGGCTCATGCTCGACTACGCGACCACGTTCATGGAGGCGAACCCGCTCTACCTGAACGAGTCCTACGCGCGCGCGATGGGCTACCACGGGCTCCCGGCCGCGCCGCACCTCGTGATGAACCTCGCGCTCTCGCTGGGCGTGCAGAACGACAGCGAGAAGGCCATCGCGAACCTCGGCTACTACGACGTGCGCTTCCTGCGGCCGGTGGTCGCGGGGGACGTGCTGACCGGGATGACGCGCGTCGCGGCGCGGAAGGATCGCGGGGTCGGCAAGCCCGGCATCGCGACCATCGAGACGCTCGCGCAGAACCAGGACGGGCAGGTCGTCATCCAGTACCGCCGGAAGGTGTTCGTGCCGCGGCGCGGCGACGGGCCGATCGACGAGGCCGCGCGCGCGGACGGCGGCGGCGTCGACTTCCCCTACGCCGCGAAGCCCCGCCTGCACGTGCCGCGACCGGCGGCCGGGTGGCCGTCGCCCGGGGGGCTCACGCTCGCGGCGTCGCGCCTCGGGGCCTTCCGCGCGGGTGACATCATCGTGCACCGGAACGGGCGCACCATCACGGACGAGCACGTCGGCTGGACGTACCGCGTGATGAACACGCACCCGCTCCACTACGACCGGCTGTACTCGCAGGCGCAGTCGGGGCCGATGTCGGGGGAGCCGATCGTGTACGGCGGGCTCGTGTTCGCCTGGCTCCTCGGGCTCGCGAGCCGCGACGTGACGGAGAACGCCGTCTGGGACCTCGGCTACCACGACGGCTACCACACGCAGCCGACGTTCGCGGGGGACACGGTCGCGGCGCTGTCGCGGGTGCTCGCGGTGGAGGCGGGGCCGACGCCCGAGGCGGGGGGCGTGCGGATGCAGCTCGTCGGGGTGAAGAACGTGCGCGCCGAGGAGGCGCTCGACCGCTTCGGCGAGGACCTCTTCCTGAACGAGAACAGCAAGCGCGACCTCGGGAAGGAGAAGATCCCGGAGAAGATCTTCGAGATCGAGCGCGCGGTGCTGATCCGCTCGGGGGGCGCGTGAACGAGAAGCATCTCCGGATCCGCGTCGAGCAGTGCCTCGCGCTCTCGAAGGCGTCGAACTGCCCGCGGCGGAAGTTCGGGGCGCTGCTCCTCGATCCGCGCCGGAACGTCATCCTGATGGACGGCTACAACGGCGGCCCGCGCGGCGGCGGGCGCCTCTGCGGGGGCGAGGAGTGCCTGCGCGACACGCTCGGCGTGAAGAGCGGGACGCGCATGGAGATCGGCTGCCACCACGCGGAGATGAACGTGGTGTGCAACGCGGCGGCGAGCGGGGTCGCGACGGGCGGGGCGTGGCTCATCGTGACGGGCGAGCCGTGCGTCATGTGCGCGAAGATGATCCATCACGCGGGCATCGGGCGGGTCTACGTCGTCTCGGGCGGGTACGCCGGGGAGAACGGCGTCGACTACCTCGCGCGGCACGGGGTCGAGGTCGTGGCCATCGACGGCCCGCAGGACCCGCGCCTCGCGGCGCCCTGAGGTGTGAGGCCGTGCGGGCGACCTGGGAGATCCACGAGCGGCGTGAGCGGCGCCTCGTGGTGCCGGAGAGCGGGGAGCTGACGGTCGTCGTGGTGAGCGACACGCACGGGCGGCCGCACGCGCGGGCGTGGGAGCGGGTCCGGGAGCGCGCGCCGGACGTGATCCTCCACGGCGGCGACATCGGGGACCTCGCGGTGCTCGACGCGCTCGGGGAGCTCGCGCCGGAGGTCGTGGCGGTGCGCGGGAACATCGACGGCATGGACAACGCCTTGCCGGACTCGGTGACGCTGCGCTTCGAGCGAGGCGGGGTCGAGGTGCTCTCGGTGCTGCTCCTCCACGTGGGCGTCGACGGGCCGCGGCTCAGGGCGCCGGCGAGGCGGCTCGCGGTGGCGGAGCGGTGCGAGGTGGTGGTGTGCGGGCACTCGCACGTGCCGGTGGTGCTGCGGGACGCGTCGGGGGTGGCGGTCTTCAACCCGGGGTCGTGCGGGCCGCGGCGGTTCGCGCTGCCCATCGTGTTCGGGGTGATGCAGCTCCGGGACGGGGCGCTCTCGTTCGAGCACGTGCTGTGCGAGACCGGCGAGCGGTGGCGGCCTGGGATGTGAGGCGATGGTGTCGCGCGCCGGGAGGTGGTGTCCCGGCGCCTCTTTGGCTACGCTCCGGGCATGACGTCGACCGCGCAGAAACGACCGCCGCGCCGCCTCTGGACGGCGGATGAGGTGATGGCGATGGTGGCGGCGGGGATCCTCGACGAGGACGAGCCGGTCGAGCTCATCGACGGGGAGCTCTACACGATGAGCCCACAGGGACCGATTCACAGCGAGAACGCCGTAGTCGTCCGTCGCGCCCTGGAGCGGGCCTATGGCGCAACCCACTACGCACGCAGCCACTCGCCGATCGACGCTGGCACGGCGAGCTTGCCCGAGCCGGACATCGCGATCGTGCGAGGGGAGCCATTCGCGCTCGGCAAGCGGTATCCCGGAGCCGCTGAGCTGGCGCTGGTCGTCGAGATCTCGCTGACGAGCCAGCGGCTCGACCGCCTCAAGGCGGGCGTCTACGCCCGCGCCGGCGTCGCGGAGTACTGGCAGATCGACGTGCCCAAGCGCTGCCTCGTCGTGTTCTCCGAGCCCCGCGACGGGGAGTACCGCCGCCGCGACCTGCGGCGCGACGGCGACGAGGTCACGCCCAACGGGGCCGCGGCGGCGGTGGCGGTGTCGGAGCTCCTGCCGCCGGTGGGGTGAAGGGCGCGAGCGGCGTGAACGCTGTTCACTCCGCGGTCGCGCTCAGAAGGACCAGCCCAGGTTCAGGTTGAGGTTCGCGGTGATGGTGCTGCCGGTGTCGCCACTGTCGTCGTCGCGTGCGACGACGAAGGCCGGGCCGAGCTGCGCCTCGAAGGTGAGCCCGAAGTCCGCGATGATCTTGTAGCCGACGAAGGGGGAGACGGAGAGGCCCTGACCGGAGAGGCCCGAGAAGTCGCCGCCGTCGTCGCCGCTCAGGCCGACGTAGAGGGTCTCCACGCCGAGCTGCATGCCGTGGTCGAAGTCGCCGACGACGTCGAAGATGAACTGCACGCCGGCTTCCCAGAGCGAGACGCGGTCGCTCGAGTCCTCGACCTTCACGGAGCCGGCGCCGACGAGGGCCGCGATGGCGAAGCGCGGGGTCACCCGGAGCTCGCCCTGGAGCTCGACGATCGGGAAGACGAAGTGGACCGGCGAGGTCAGGATGCTGACGACGTGACTCGGGCCCTCCGGGGCGGCGTCGACCGCGACGGGGACGGTGTCGGCGGCGATGGCGGGGGCAGCCGGAAGCGACGCGAGCGCGATCGTCGCGACGAGGAGTCGGAGCATGGTGTGTCTCACAGGTCTTGTGGGGGGGACGCGCCGCGCGCGTAGCCGGGTACATGCCACGGCGCGGGCGCCAGGACAACGCCGCGGAGGCGCGGGCGGCGACGTCTCCGGTCGGCGAGGCTCGATCGCTAGCGCTAGCGAATAAAGCTATTCAGCTCGAAGCTGTTCACCTGGCTCACCTGCCCGTCGTCCGTGTCCACGAACGTGATCCAGCCGCTCGGGTCGTCGAGCGCGATCGCCACCTTCGACACCGCCGGCATCGCCCCCACGTACACCGGCGCCATCGGCGTCTCGTAATCGATGACCGCGAACGACGTCGTCGACACGCGGTGGACGAGCCCCCGCCCCCCCGACGACCCCGGCATCAGCGCGAAGAGCTCGCTCGAGTCCGCCGTGAAGATCACCTTCGTCACCGGGTCCGCCACCGTCACGAGCTTCGCGTAGCCCGTCGCCAGGTCGAGCAGCGTGTACGCCGGCACGTTCCTCAAGTCCGCCGCGTCGTCGTTCGCGTCCCGGTGGATGAGCGCCGCCATCCGCCCATCCGGCGACACCAGCACAGACACGACCTCCTTCGGCGTCGGCTGCAGGAACGCCTGCGCGCTCCCGAGATCCAGCATCCCCACCGCCTTCGTCCCCCGCTCCGTCGTGAAGAGCAGCGCCCGCCCCCCATCGCTCGTCATCGACGCCGATCCGAACGCCGCCCCCGTCGGCACCAGCGTCACGTACGGGTTCTCAGGCGCCGCCACCGGCTCCTCCCCGTCGACGCCCCCCTCCGCCGGCACCTCCGGCTCGGGCGCCTCCCACGCGAACGCCTCCGGCACCGCCACGATCGCCACCTGCGCGCTCGCCTTCATCGGCACGATCACCGTCCCGCCGTCCGGCGTCATCTCGAGGTCGCTCGGCCAGTCCGCGAGCGGAAGCGTCGACCGCGCCGCCGTCTGCAGGTCCACGAGCGTCAGCACCGGCGCGTTCAGATCCCGCACCACCGCGAGCCGCCCCTCCGGCGTCACCACGATCTCCCGATCGATCGGCTTCTCGAAGGGGTTCGCCTTCACCGCCACCGGCGGCAGGAACGTGTCCCCGACGAGCTCGTCGAGGCGTATCCCCGAGATCCCGTTCTCGCAGAAGAAGAGCGCCAGCTGCCCGCTCTCCTTGAAGATGAGCTCCGTCGGCCGGAGACCCACCGCCACGTTCAACACCGCCTCGTCACCCGCCGCGAGCCGCACCGCGTTCACGTCCTGCAGGCTCCCGGCCGCGCCCCCCGCCCGCGTGTCGTAGAACGCGAACGCGAACCGCCCGTCCGGCGACAGCTCGAGCCGGTTGTGCCGCGGCAACACGTCGAGCGTCCGCACCCGGAACCCACCCGCGCCGTCCGGCCGCACGATCGACACGTCGTCGCTCCCGCTGTTCAGCACCACCGCCCCGCGGTCCTGCGGCAACGCCCGCACCAGCGTCGGCGCCACCCCGACGTCCACGAGGCTCACCGCGAGCGTCGTCGCGTCCACCACCACCAGCGCGTCGAGCCCGGCCGACGGGATGTACAGGTAGCGCGCCCCCGCCTCGGGCGTGCGCAGATCGTAGTCCACCTCCTGCTCGGGCGGCGGGGGGGGCCCGATGTCCGGCCCCGACGCGTCCGCCACGGCGTCGATACCGCCGCCGCTCGACCACGTGTCCGCCGCCGACGTCCCGCCGCCGGTCGTGTCGGCCGAGGTCCAGTTCGACGTGTCGCTGAAGCTGCTGCCGCCGCCGTCGTTGAAGTCCGCGCCACAGGCGCCGACACCCGCGGCGAGAGTGAGCGCCGAGAGCGCGGTGAGCGCGGTGAGCGCGAGGTTCGGGCGTGTCATGGTGTCTCTCCTCGTAGGATGTTCGTGTGTGGGGGGGCTCGCGAAGCGGGTCAGAAGCGGAGCCCGACGCTCGTCGTGATCACGAAGCCGCCGAAGCTCGCCGAGCCGAGGTCCATCGGGCGCGTCGCCACCTCGGCGTCCGTCGCGCTCACCGCGTCGAAGTCGTGCGCCATCCGCAGCGCGTAGCCGGCGCCGAGGCGCGTCACGATCGCGACGTCCTCGCCGAGGTGACCCGCCACCTCGAGCCCGGCCTGCGGCACCGCGCCGAAGCTCCACGCGCTCTGGCTCGCCTTGCGCCCGGCGAGGTCGACGTCCAGCACCGCCAGGTTCGCCTCGAGCTCGAGCTGCACCCAGGCGTAGAACCAGTCGGACACGAGCGGCAGCCGCGCCCGCGCCCCCGCCACGAGCCCGTGCACGGCCGTCTTGAAGACGACGCCGTCGTCCGTCTCGTGCTGCATGCCGATGAGGCCCTGGTAGCCGGCCACGACGTCGACCATCTCGGCCACGCCGTACGCGAAGCGCACCCCCGGCGAGAACGCGCCCGGCGTGGTCGTCAGCGGGAACGCGCTCGCGTCGCTCAGCCGCACGGCGCCGGTGACGCCGCTGACCTCCATCTCACCGGCCTCCGCCGCCGCCGGTCGCCCCGACAGCGCGATGAGCCCGACCGCGGCCACGAGCAACGCCCCGAGCCTCGAAACCATGGAATTGTGAATGTCGTTCATCTTCGTGTCTCCTGGGGCTCAGCGGTCGAGGAGGGAGTCGAGGAGGTAGCCGGGGACGGCGAGCGCCTCGGAGTCGTCGGCGAGGAGCGCCGGCCACAGCACGAGCTGCCCGCCCGGGAGATCCGCCGTCGTGGCGATCGTCCCGCCGTCGCGCGAGAGCAGCATCGCGTCGGCCCGCCCGGGCACCGCCACCACCTCGGGGTGGAGATCGGCGAGCGTCACGGCCACGACGAAGTCCTCGCTGTCGACCCGCGTGAGGAGGTAGAGCCGCCCGAGGTCCTGCGCGAGCAGCACGCCGCGCACGCTCCCGGTCTTCCCGAAGCCGTTCACGCGGTCGGTGTCGGCGTCGATGACGCTCACCCCCTCGAGCGCGTCGTTGTGGAACGCGACGAAGAGCGGCGTGTCGGGGATGGGCAGGAGGTCGACGATCGGCCGCTGCGCGAAGCGCGTGCGGTACGACTTCTCCTTCCGCTCCTCGAGCGCCGCGACGTCGAGGATGTGGAACGACACGGACCCCGCGCGGAACATGACCGCGGTCGGCCGCCCCTCGTCGACGTAGGTGTAGAGCCGGTTCAGGCCCGACTCGATGGTGAGCGACTCGCTCGTGCCGTGGTCGAGCTCGGTCACCGTCACGGTGCCGGCCGACGGGCTCGTCATGAGCGACACCAGGCGCCCGTCCGGGAGCGTCGCGAGCGCGACCGAGCCACCCGCGGTGAAGCCCGCGAGCTGGTTCAGGCGCACGTCGAACGAGGGGTCACCGAGCGCGCTCGGCGGGGCGTCGGCGACGCGCAGGGCGAACACGCTCCCGCCCTCCGCGGTCGTCACGAGCGCCCAGAGCACCTCCTCGCCGCCCGTCGACTCGACCGCGAAGGTCGCGCCGAGCGGCGTCTTCGTGCCCCCCGTGCCGAGCGAGACGAGCGGCACCGAGCGCTCGCGCGCGTCCGGGTCGTGGAGGTCGACCACCGCCACGTGCTCCTCGCTGAGGACCAGCGCGAAGCGGCGCCCGAACGCCGGCGGCGACGCGTAGACGCCGAGCGGCGCGCCGCCGAGGGAGGCGAGGGTGCGGTTCGTGACGGCGTCCTCGGGGGGCACCCCGTCGCGGAGGTCGACGTAGGCGAGCTCGTTCTCGTTGTGGAAGACCGCGCTCGTGGCGCCGCGCGGGTAGTAGGCGAGGACGGCGTCGCCGTCGGGCGACACCGCGAGCGCCTCGAACGGGGCGCCGAGGGCGTACGTCGCGCGCTCGCCGGTCGCGAGCGTCACCTTGTCGAGGCGCTCCGCCGAGCGCGACAGCACGAGGGCCGAGGCGCCGTCGGGGAGGGCGGCGAGCGCCGACGGGTGGCCGGCGAGCGGGACGCGGCGCACGGCGGTGACGTCGCCGGCGTCCACCGCGAGGGTCACGAGCTCGTCGGCGACGAGATCCGCGGCGATGAGGTGCGCGCCGACGGCGATCGGGCCGAGCGAGGTCGTCGCGGCGTCGTGGTCTTCGGGGATCTCGGCGCACGCGCCGAGGGCGGCGGCGGTGGCGAGCGCGCAGCCGAGGGTCAGCGCGCGATGCAGCGGGAGTGGCCGCATGGTGTCCTCCTGGTCGTCTTCTTGCGGGGGGGCCGCGCGGGGCGGCGTCGGAGGCCGTTTGTGCAGCGGCCGTGCCAGCGCCCTCGAACGAGGCGCTCGGCGGCCCGCAGGGCGGCTCATCGGACAGCCCGTCCGCTCGCGGCCGGTCACGGCGCGACAGCGGCGTCGAGGGGTGTAAAGTTTCTATGCGCCCCCGGTCGTGGGCGCGTGGCGCTTGTCCGTCCGCGGCGGCGGTGCGACAAGAGCGGGCAGGGCGTCGCGAGGGCGCGGCGCGCGGGCGCGGGAGCGGCGGCGTGGGCGGAGCGGAGCAAGGCGGCGACAGGGTCCTCGGCACGTACGGCGGCGAGCGGCCGGGGCCTGTGCTGGTGCTCGTGGGCGGGATCCACGGGAACGAGGGCGCGGGCGTGCGCGCGGCGGAGCGGGTGCTGGCGTGGCTCGCGACGGCGGAGGTGCCGCTCCGGGGGCGCGTCGTCGCGCTCGTCGGCAACGCGCCGGCGCTCGCGGCGGGGGCGCGATTCGTCGACGTCGACCTCAACCGCGGCTGGTCGCCGGGCCGGGTGGCGGCGGCGCGCGCGGGGGAGCTCGCGGTCGCGACGTCGGAGGACGCGCAGCAACGCGCGCTCCTCGGCGCGCTCGACGCGGCGCGGCGGCGGGCGTCGGAGGCGCTGGGCTTCGCGGTGCTCGACCTCCACAGCTTCTCGGCGGCGGGGGCGCCGTTCGTGGTGACCTGCGCGTCGGAGCGGACGCTCGCGATGGCGCGGGCGGCGGGGCTCCCGGCAATCACGGGGCTCGAGCGGCAGATCCCGGGGACGTTCGTCGAGTTCTGCTGCGGCGACGGCGCGCCGGCGCTCGGGGTCGAGGGCGGGACGCACGACGATCCGGCGACGGCGCGGCAGCTCTCGGCCGTGGTGGTGCGGGTGCTGCGGCACCTCGGGATGGTGGCGGCCGAGGACGTGGACGACGGCGGGGCCGGCGCGGGCCGGGCGGGCGAGGGTGATGGGCCCCCCGAGGTCGTCGAGATCGTGTATCGCCACGCGATCGGTCCCGATGACGGGTTCCGGATGCGGCCGGGGTATCGGAACCTGGCGCGCGTGCGGGAGGGGGAGGAGCTCGCGGACGACGCGCGCGGGCCGGTGCGGGCGCCGCGCGACGGGTGGCTCGTGATGCCGCTCTACCAGGGGCAGGGGGACGACGGCTTCTTCCTCGGGGTCGAGCGCGAGGGCTGAGGGCGGCCTCCGGAGCGGGGTTCGTGGGGTGGCGTGGAAAAACGCACGCCCGGCTTTAGGGACGGGCGCGGGCTCCCGTTGAGGTGGGTGACCCCCGAGACGGAGCACGCATGAGCGCGACCCCCCGGCGATCCAATGCGTCTCGTCAGCCTCCGACGCCGCTCGCGCGGGCGACGGGGCAACTGACGAAGGTGAACATCCGGCCGGTGCCGAAGACGATGGTCGGGAGACCGCGCCCGAAGCACCCGCTGAACCACGGCGCCTGAGCGCCGACGAGATCCGAGCGTCCGCGAGCCATTCCCCTCCTCTGAAGAGCTCGCGCCCGCCCGGTCAGGGACACCCGCAAACCAGTCCCTGTCCCCAGAGGTGGCGGTTCCCCGCAAGGCCGTCCCCCCTACGTGAGTGAGAGAGTGTGTGTGCCTATGGGCGGCGGGACGAGCAAAAGGCTCGCCGCCGCCCTACTTGCGTTCGGGCCTCGCCGACCGGAGCCGGAGGCGGCCCGACCAAGGCGGCGCAGCCGCCGACTCGGGCGTGCGCCAGGCATGGCGCTCAGACTGGAGGTGAGTCGAGAGACGAGTCCTAACCCGAGGCCCTGACAGAGGGAACTCGACACCGATGAGGCAAGGGTGGGGGCGGGGTCACCCGTCCGCCGCGCGACTCCTGTCGTGATGGAGACGCGGTCCCGCGAGGGCAGCCGAGTGGAAGCCGTAGGTGCATGGCCGTACCGAACGAGAGTGAAGCGCCGTAAGGCATCTGGAGCGGGTGAGTCGGCGTCTAGCGACGAAGCCCAAAATCTGTCGGTGTTCCAGGTGTATTGGCGACGGGATGGTCATGAAGTCTGAGTGTCTTACCCTGGGAGATCTGCTGGGTTCCGGCGACGGCCGGTAGACCCGAGGACGCAAGAACAGAGGTCGATGGCCCAGCAGAAGTCAGAGAACTGCGTAGTACCGGAAGGCCGGCGAAAGCCGGTCCGAACCGCTGGACACGAGCGTCCACGGGGAGGGAAGGCGGTTCCAGTCAAGGAAGCGGACCAACAGCTTCCGCTGCCCTTCGCGACAGCCGACAACCCCCGAGCACCCGCTCGGGAGGCCGCTCGCATCGACACCGTGGACCGGTCCACGGCGAAGACACGCGCGGTGCCGAAGGCGAAGGTCAAGCTGCAGCAAACAGGTCCCGCGACGATGGAAGAGGTGATCGAGCGACTGAACGCAGCGCTCGAGAAGGTCGTGGCGAACAAGGGAGCGCCAGGTCCAGACCGGCAGAGCGTCGGCGACGTGCGCAAGCACTGGCCGCAGCTCGGTCCGGCGCTCGCCAGCGCCCTGAGAGACGGAACCTATCAACCCGGAGACATCCGGCGCGTGTGGATCCCGAAGTCAGGCGGTGGGGAACGTGGGCTCGGCATCCCGAACGTGGTCGACCGGGTGGTGCAGGAGGCTGTGCGGTTGGTGCTCGAACCGCTGTACGAGCCGACGTTTCACCCTTCGAGCCATGGATTTCGCCCGGGTCGGAGTTGCCACACGGCGCTCGCCGAGGCCCGCGGCTACGTCGGAGAGGGCTATCACTTCGTGGTGGACATGGACCTGTCGAAGTTCTTCGACCGGGTCCATCACCAGCGATTGATGGCGCGACTCGCGCAGCGAGTCAGCGACCGTCCGCTGCTGGTGCTCATCGGACGCATGCTCAAAGCCAAGGTGGTGATGCCGGACGGCGTGCGCGTGAGCACGGAGGAGGGGGTGCCGCAAGGCGGCCCGCTATCGCCGCTGCTCTCGAACGTCGTGCTGAGCGAGCTCGACGACGAGCTCGCGCGGCGGGGGCTTCGATTCGTCCGCTACGCCGATGACTGCAACATCTACGTACGGAGCGAACGTGCAGGGAAGCGTGTCATGGACAGCGTCGTCGCGTTCATCGAGAGGCGCTTGCGCCTCCAGGTGAACGAGGCGAAGAGCGCCGTGGCGCGTCCCGAGACCCGGCATTTTCTCGGGTTCCGCCTTCGTCCCCAAGAAGGTGGTCCGCCCGAGGTGCTGCTCTCGGAGCGCAGCGAGAAGCGGCTTCGTGAGCGAGTCCGAGAGCTGACGCCACGAGCGGGTGGGCGATCGCTGGAAGCGGTCATCCACCCGATCAACGTCTATCTCGCGGGCTGGGCAGGGTTCTTCAGGATCTGCACGGTGGGGATCGAGCGGGTCCTCCAGACGACCGACGCGCACATCCGGCGACGGCTGCGCGCGATCGTGCTTCGGCACTGGAAGACCAAGCGAACGACAGCACGGCGCCTCATCCGCCTGGGTGTGAAGCCGAAGACCGCGTGGCGCCGCGTCTACGAGGGCCGCAAGTCCTGGTGGGCGCTTAGCCACGACCCAGCGGTGGATCGAGGACTCCGCAACGCGTACTTCGCCGAACGGGGGCTCACCAGCCTGCTGGAACGGTTCAGGCGGACCTGGGAGGCCATCATCGCTCCGGCGCAGCTCACGCTCGCGCTGGAATACGAGAGGTCGTGAACCGGCCGGCGACGGGGGTGACAACCCGTCGTCCTGAAGAGCCGTATGTGAACAGCACAAGTACGGTTCTGTGGGAGGTGCCCGGGGCGACCCGGGCGCCTACCCGATAGCCGCAGGCTCAGGGCGGCGAGGCTTGCGTCGCGAAAGCCGTCCGAAGAGCCCTCCCCGCGATCGAAGCTCACTAGGAGCCGGAGCGGCGGCCTCGTAGGTCGACGATCCTACGACGCGAGAGCCCTACCGCTCGAGGCTCAGCTCCAGCAGGTTGTAGCTGTTCGACCCGTGGTTCCGGACGTGGAAGTACACCGGCGTCCCGGCCGGGTAGTCCTTCGTGAGCGGCACGCGGTCGGTGAAGAGCCCCGAGTCCGACGGGATGGGGATCGCCTTCTCCCACACGCGGTCGTCGCCGATCTGCACGGCCAGGTGTGCCGTCGCGTTCTCGGGCGCCGTCAGCGCGAAGTGCCAGATCCAGACGTAGAGCGTGTCGCCCGCGCAGGTGTCGACGAGGCTCGGCTGCTCGACCGTCGTGTAGCCGCAGTCGAGCGTCCGCACCGAGTACGAGAGCGTGCCCGAGAAGTCCTCGAGCAGCCGCGCGTCGACCGGGCACTCCTGGGTCACCGCCGGCGCGAACTCCGCGAACGGGTCCGCCTCGAGCGGCGCGACCTCCCAGTCCTCGTGCGCGACGAGCTGCACGCGGCCCCCGTCGGGGCTCGGGTCGCAGACCGGGGCGCCGCTGTGGCCGCCGCTGTCGCCGCACGCGCCTCCGATCAGCAAGGCGGCCGCGACGGGGATCATCTTCAGGAGGTTCCGTGCCATGCGCGGCATCCTAACGGCCCACCCACCTCGTCGCTACCCTCGTCCCTCGCCGCCCGCCCGCGTCGGAGCCCGGCCGCGCCTGCGCCACCGCCACCCCGCCCACGGCTGCCCGCCCCCGCGGCCGCCGTACGCCCCGTGTGTCTTTTTCGATACGCGATCGCGTATCAATAGTTGTCCGGGTGCCATGGGATCGGCCCGTGGAAGATCGCGTCGAGGAGCGCGATCGCCCCCGGGTCGCCCCCGACCTTGCCGACCCGCGCGAGCTCGCTCGCCTTCGCGTACCCCGTGAAGATGGCCGCGAGCGATCCGACCGGGCACCGCACCACCGGCCCGCTCCCCGCGTCGTCGCGCGTCACCTCCGCCTCGCCGCCGGCGACCTCGAGCCGATAGCGCCCCGCGTTCTCCGGCAGCACGGGGTCCTCGACCTCGATCACGACCGACGCCGTCACCCCCCGGAAGTAGCCGCGCCCCGCGAGCGCCGCGCCCACGTCGACGAGCCGCAGCATCCAGCGCCGGATCTCCTCGACCTGGTGGACCTCCTCGCGGAGGAGCAGCGTCACCGGATCCGCGAGGGGACCGCCCCAGCGCACCTCCGCCCCGAGCGAGCCGTGGTCGCGCAGGAGCGTGAGGAGGCGCCGCCACGCGGCGTCGGTCGTCGCGGCGAGGTCCGCCACCTCGAGATCGTAGGGGGCGTGCCCGGACGCCGGCGCCTGCCGGAGCCAGCAGTACCCGACGAGCGCGCCGCCGTCGAACACGCCGAGCCCCGTCGCCGCGACCCCGCGCCGCCGCAGGATCGGCCTCCAGCCGGCCTCGCCGCGATCGAGGTTGCCGTCCTGCCCGCGCGCGAGCTCCTGGTGGAGCGCCATCACCGCCGGCATGTCCTCCGGCCCGATCGGGCGCACCGGGAGCGCCCGATCGCGCGCGTCGATGGCGCTCGCCCGCGCCCGGTGCCGCGCGTTCATCCCCGCGATCTCGAAGCCGTTCCGGCGATACAGGACGAGGCTCGCCGGGTAGAGCGACGCGAGCGCCGTCCCGCCCGCGCGCAGCTCGCGCAGTGACGCCGCGAGCAGCGCCTGGCTCACCCCGCGCCCCCGCGCCTCGGGCGCCGTCGCGACCGCCGCCACCGCCGCGAGCGGGAGCCGCCGCCCGCCGAGCCACATCCCCATCGGGACGAGCGCCAGCGCCGCGACCGCGCGCGCGCCGTCGCGCAGCACGCGCACGCTGTCGACGCCGACCGTCTCGCGCACGTAGCGCGGCGCGAAGTCCTCGCCGCCCCCGAACGACCAGCGCATGATCGCGGCGACCTCGTCGACCCCCGCCTCGTCGATCACCCCGTACTCGAGCCCGTCCACGGCGTCCCCTCCGCCTCGAAGTGACGGCCATCCTAGCAGCGCTCGCCCGCGCGTCGAGCGGGCGGCCCCGCTCTCCTGCCCGCGCTGCCAGCCCGCCGATGCCGGGTTCCCGCCGCCGCGTATTCTGCTATGGTCCCCGCGATGCCCCGGCTCACCGTCATCGGCTCCTCGGACGCCTTCAACTCCGCGGGACGCTTCCACTCCTGCTACTGGCTCGACGGCGCCGGGGACGCGCCGGTCATGATCGACTTCGGCTCGACCGCGCTCGCCGCCGTGCGCCGCGTGGGCCGCTCCCCGCTCGAGCTCGGCGCCGTCCTCGTGACCCACCTCCACGGCGATCACATCGGCGGCTTCCCGCACCTGCTCATCAACAGCCTCTACAACGACGTGCGCGAGGACGCCCTCGACGTCGTAGGCCCCGTCCACACCGAGGAGCGCGTCGAGCGCCTCTTCCAGACGGTCTACCCGAAGCTCGGGCGCGCGCCGGCGCCGTACGCGCTGCGCTACCAGGAGCTCGCCCCGGGCGACGACGCCCACGTCCTCGGGCTCCGCGTCGAGGCGTTCCCGGCGGCCCACATGGATCCGCCCGACGTCCCGCTCTGCCTCCGCGTCACGACCGCGAGCGGCCACGTGGTCGCGTTCTCGGGCGACACCGAGCCCTGCGAGGGGCTCCTCGCGGCGGCCGCGGGCGCGGACCTCCTCGTCGCCGAGTGCACGGCGCTCGAGCCGCCGGCCGGGCGCCACCTCACGTGGCGCGACTGGCAGGCGCTGTGGCCGCGGATCGGCGCGAAGAAGGTGCTGCTCACCCACTTCAACCGCGACGTGCGGGCCGCGATCCCGCGGCTCCGCGGCGAGGTCCCGGCCGGTGTGGTCGTCGACTTCGCCGAGGACGGCCAGGTCCTCGACATCTAGCGGGCCACGCGCCCGGGAGAGAACGAACGATGAAGCGCCTCGTCCTGATGAGCGTCCTCGGCCTCGCGATCGCCGGCGCGGCGGTCGCCGCCTGCTCGAACCTCGGTCAGCTCGGCGACGCCCTCGAGCCCTACACGCCGAAGCTCCACTTCAAGGAGCTCTCGCTCCAGGGGATCGACTTCCAGCACGTCGACGTCGACTTCGTCTTCCAGATCGACAACCCGAACCCCCTGAACGTGAAGCTCGCGACGTTCAGCTACGCGCTCGGGCTCGAGGGCGTCGAGTTCCTGAAGGGCGTGAACAACGACGGCGTCGCGCTCAAGGCGAAGGGCTCGTCGGAGCTGGCGCTGCCCGTGAGCGTGCGCTTCGAGGACCTCTTCAAGCTCGTCGGCGCCGTCGACGGCAAGGACGACATCGCGTTCTCGCTCGCGGGCGACTTCGGGTTCAACACCCCGGTCGGCGTCGCGAAGGTCCCCTACAAGGAGGAGGGCCGCTTCCCCGTGATCCACGCGCCGGACGTCTCGCTCGAGGGGATCCGCATGGGCAAGCTCGATCTCCTCTCGCAGACCGCCACGCTCAACCTCGACGTCGGGCTCGCCAACGACCACGGCGGCTCCGCGCTCTCCTTCGACGCCTTCGACTACAAGGTCGATCTCGGCGCGTCGCAGGTCGCGGCGGGGCTCGTCGACTCGATCGCGGCGGCGGCGCCCGACAAGAAGCAGGTCGTCACGATCCCGATCAACCTGAACCTGCGCTCGGTGGGGGCGGCGATCGTGTCGGCCGTGACGAAGAAGACCGCGCTCGACGTGAAGCTCGGCGCCACCGTCAAGGTGGGGACGCCCTTCGGTCAGGTGCCGCTCTCCATCGACGAGACCGGCAACCTCTCGATCCGCTGACGCCCGCCGTCGCCCCGTCGGAGCGGCCCGCGAGGCCGACTCCGGTATCCCATCGGGCGCGGCCGTGGTAACGACGACGAGCTCCCCCGGGCCCCTCGCGAGGCGAAGACGACATGGCAGACCGCGACCTCCGCAGCGACGACATCCCCGGCTTGCAGGAGGTCGGCGACTTCCTGAAGAAGAACAAGCGCTGGATCATCCTCGGCGTCGGCGTGCTGTTGCTCGTCGTCCTGACCCTGAAGTCGTACTTCCAGGTGGAGCCCGAGGAGGAGGCGGTCGTGCTGCGCTTCGGCGCGCCGCTCGAGGAGACCTACGGCCCCGGGCTCCACTTCAAGATCCCGTTCGTGGACGAGGTCCACACGGTCGCGACCGAGCGGCAGCACCGCATCGAGTTCGGCTTCCGGAGCGACCCGGGCGAGAAGACGAAGGTCCTGAAGACCGTCATCGACGATGAGTCGCTGATGCTCACCGGCGACCTCGAGCTCGTGCAGGTCCAGTGGTCGCTCATCTACAAGATCGATGACATCCGCACCTG
Source organism: Deltaproteobacteria bacterium (assembly GCA_020632715.1). GTDB lineage: Bacteria > Myxococcota_A > UBA9042 > PHBI01 > PHBI01 > JACKFA01. The sequence goes on along the minus strand of JACKFA010000003.1, from coordinate 1,061,700 downwards.
GCTCTTCAAGGTCGAGGACCAGGAGCGGACCATCGGCGACATCTCGATGTCGATCATGCGCCAGCTCGTCGGGGACTACTCGTTCCACGAGGTGCTCACGACGAAGAAGCGGGAGCTCCAGGAGCTCGCCCAGAAGGAGACCCAGCGCGCGCTCGCCGAGCGCGTCCCGACCGGGGTCATCGTGACGGAGCTCGCCATCAAGAGCACGGACGTCCCCGCGGGCGCGCGCGACGCGTTCAAGCAGTTCAACGAGACGGAGCCGCTCGTCCGGAAGACGCTCGACGAGGCGAAGGCGGACCTCGACAAGGTCACGGGCGACGCCGAGGCCGAGAAGAAGCGCGCGGTCGGCGAGGCGCAGCGGGCGGCCGAGAAGGTCGTGAAGAACGCGCGCGGCGAGGCGCAGGCCTTCCTCGCGCAGCTCGCGGAGTACAAGCTCGCGCCGGGCATCACGCGGCAGTGGCTCTACTTCCAGACGATGAGCAAGGTGTTCGCGGGCGTGGACCGGAAGCTGCTCGTGGATGGGGCAGGGGAGGGGGCGCCGCCGACGCTGAGCCTCCTGCCGCTCGACAAGCTGCTCGAGGGGCAGGGCGGGCCGCCGCCCGGGGGCGCGCGGACCGAGGAGGTGACGCCATGAGCTGGAAGATCGGGATCGGCGTCGTCGTGCTCATCGTGCTCGTGCTCGTGGTGTTCGACGGGATGTTCATCGTGAAGCCGGACCAGTTCGCGTTGGTGACCGAGTTCGGTGACCCCGTGCGGGTGATCTACGACGAGCGGTGCGCGGACACGCCCGAGGAGCTGGCCGCGACGAACGGCGAGTGCACGCGGAAGGAGGTCGTCCCGGCGCCGGGGCTCTACTTCAAGATGCCGCTCTCGCAGGACGTGCGCTACATGGATGCGCGCGTTCGCAACTGGTACGACGAGGGCAACGACACGAAGACGGTCGAGCTCCGCACCATCGACTTCGAGGCGTTCGCGCGGTGGCGCATCGTGGATCCGCTCCGCTACTACACGGCGGCGCGGACCGATCAGCGGGTGATGGCCGGCATGGACAGCATCGTGACGGCGCGGATCCAGTCGGTCGTGAGCGAGCACAGCCTCGCGAGCATCGTGCGCGACCGGGGGCGGAGGTTCTCGCTGCGCGCGAAGCTCGATCTCTCCGCGCTCATCGCGGACTACGAGGAGTGCAAGCCGCAGAAGAACGCGGCGATCCAGCGGCTCATCGACGAGGCCGAGGACGCGACGAAGGAGCGCGACAAGGGGTTCGAGGACCAGCCGGCGCTGCGCTCGGAGATCGTCAAGAGCATCCAGGACTGGGCGAACGAGCAGCTCGAGGCGCAGTTCGGGATCCACATCCTCGACCTCCACTTCCGGCGGCTGAACTACTCGAGCCAGATCCGCGAGAGCATGGTGCTCGCCATCGCGGCCGACCGGCAGCGCGACATCGCGGCGTACAACAAGGTCGGGACGGTCTGCAAAGGGTCGATCGACCAGGTGAAGACACGGCGCCGCGGCGAGATCGACGGCGAGAAGGAGCAGGAGGTGCGCGAGCTGCTCGGCTCTGCGCAGGCGGAGGCCATCCGGACGAAGGCGGAGGCGTTCGGGCAGGACCCGAGCTTCTTCCAGTTCCTGAAGACGCTCGAGGTGTACGAGCGGTCGTTCACGGACAAGACCTCGCTCGTGCTCACGACGGACAGCCCGCTCTTCGCGCTGATGAAGGACAAGACGCTCGCGGCCCCGCTCGACATCGCGCCGACCGCGCCGAAGGCGCTGCCCGCGCCGGCGCCTGTGCCGACGCCGGATCCGGAGGCGGTGCCGACGCCGGAGGAGGCGCCGACCCCCGACGACGCCCCGGCGCCCACGCCCGCGCCGCAGTGAGCGGTAGCGGCCCGCTGCGCGTCACCGCGGCCATCATCCGGGACGGGGAGGGGCGCGTGCTGCTCGCGCGGCGGCGGCCAGAGCGGCGTCAGGGCGGGCGCTGGGAGTTCCCGGGCGGCAAGATCGAGCCGGGCGAGACGCCCGAGGCGTGCCTCCTGCGCGAGCTCGAGGAGGAACTCGGGCTCACGGGCGGGGTCGTCGGGTCCTGCGTCGCGACGAGCGTGCACGACGACGGCCGCGGCGCGGTCGAGCTCCTCGCCTACGAGGTGCGCGGGGCGCGGGGCGAGATCGTGCTCGTCGACCACGACGCCGTCGTGTGGGCGCGCCCGGACGAGCTCCTCGGCTACGACATGCCCGAGGCCGACGTGCCCATCGCCCGCGCGATCATCGCGGCGGCGGGCTGAGCGTCACCTCGGCCTGAGAAGGTGCTTCGAGCTCTCCCCTCCCGAGGGATCCGCGCGCCACCGAGTCCAGACAGCGCGCCGGAGCCCGCGCGGCCCGACGCTCTCTCCGTGCCCCCTCCGTGTCTCCGCGTCTCCGTGGTTACCGCCGCCCCCCCCGACCGTGGCCTCCGCACGCCACCGAGCCCAGAAGGCGAGGCCCGACGCTCTCTCCGTGCCCCCTCCGTGTCTCCGCGTCTCCGTGGTTACCGCTCCCCCGGCGCGCTCCTGAGGGGCGACCACCTGCAGAATCGCGCCACCCCAGAAACGACGACGCCCGCGCGGCGCGGGCTGGCGGGCGTCATCTCGGAAGGTCCGAACCTCGGAGTTACTCCGGCTTCGGCGCCTCCTCCTCGGTCTTGTTCATGAGCTTGAGGCGCACCTTGACGTCGAGCTTCTCGGCCGCGCCCGAGGTCTCCGGCGGGGCGCCGACGCCCCAGTCCGCGCGGGCGAGGTCCTTCATCTCGGCCTCGACCGTGATGGCGCCGCCCTCACCCTTCTCGACCACCTTGAAGGTGACCGGGAGGGCCTTCTGCACGCCGTGGAGGTCGAGCGTCGCGGTCGCGGTGTACTCGTCGGCGTTCTCGGTCGGCTTGACCTCGCCCACGGTCACCGTCGCGGTCGCGAACTTCTCGGTGTCGAAGAAGTCGGCCGACTTCAGGTGGCCGTCGCGCTTATCGACGCCGGTCTTGATGCTCGAGATGTCGATGGCGATCTTCGCCATCGCGTTCTCGGGGTGCTCGAGGTCCGTGTTCGCGGCCTTGAGCTCGAACGTCTCGAAGTGGCCGTCGACCGGGCCCTTCGCGGCGTCCTGGTGCATGATGTGGAACTGGATGTACTCCTCGGGCATCGCGGCGGCGGCCTCGGCGTCCGCGGCGGCGGCGGCCTCGGCGTCCGGAGCGGCGGCGGCCTCGGCGTCCGGCGCGGCGGCCGGCTCGGCGCTGTCGGCCTCGACCGGAGCGGCCGTGTCCGCCTCGGCGACGGGCTCGGTCGTGTCGGCCTCGGCGGGCGGCGGGGTGGTCTCGGTGGCCGGCGGCGGCGTGGTCTCCGGCTTCGGCTCCTCCTTCTTGCCACAGCCGACCGCGAACAGGGTCAGCGAGGCGACGGCGACGCCGGTCACGAGATGGGCAAACACGCGATTCATGGTTCCTCCCAGAAGATGAGCGGTCGCGAGCGGGCGACCGACGATGGCTCTCCCGGGCGTTACACCGCCTCGGGGCGCCGCCGTTTAAGGCTCGCCGCCCTTCTCGTCAAGCTGAAGGACGAAGCGAGCCGTGACTCGGACCGTAGGTTGGTCGAAATCGGACGGGTCGAGCTTGGTCCGGGCGAGCGGGATCTCGACCTTCGCGTTCACGAGGAGCGCCTGGGAGGCGGTCAAGCCGAGCTTCTTCCGCTCCGCCTCGGCGAGCACCTTGACCGACCCCTGGGCGTCGAGCGCGAGGGAGTCGCCCATGAGCCCGACCGTCGCCTTCGTCGCGAACGTGATCTCGCCGCTCCCGGCGGCGGCCGTCGCGTCGAGGCGCGGGATGTCGACGGTGATCGCGGGGTTCGCCTCGGTGAGGAGGTCCTCCTTCGCGTGCTGCGAGCGCAGCGCGATGCCCGTGTCGATGGAGGCCGAAGGCACCGACAGGTGCGCGCTCGTCGCCTCGAGCTCCGCCGGATCGAGCGTCGCCGTGCCGGTCACCGGCGCGAAGCGGGCGTCGAACGTCTCGCCGCCGGCCGCGATCTGAACGACCACGAGGTTCGCCTCCGCGCCCTCGACGACCCGGTACGTGCCGGCCGCCGCGCCCTCGAGCGTGGGCTGCCGCGGGTCGCCCCCGCGGACGGCCGTCGACGTCGGGTCGGGCCCGGCGATCGCCGTGTCGGGGAGCACGGCCTCGGCGCCCGCCGGCGGGAGGCCGCTCGCGAACGCCGCGATGGGCACGGCGAGCGTCGCGACGCCCAGGACCGAGAGGAAGACGTTGCCCGCGACGATGATCACCGCGGCGCGCTCGCCCCACGACCCGCGCGCGGGCGGGCTCTTCCGCAGCTTCCCGGCGAGCAGCTGCCCGACGACGCAGGCGAACGCGAGCCCGACGATGAGCCCGATCACCTCGAGGCCCACCCAGAGCCACGTCTCCCGGGTCGCCGACCAGCCGATGAGCTCGTCCTTCACGTAGAAGGTCCGCGCGACGTCGGTGTAGACGTTGCCGCTCCCCTGCACGAGGTAGCGGACGAGCGTGAGGCCGGCCGCGACGAGCGCGGCGCCGGCCGGGAGATAGCGGAGCGGGCGCCGGGAGGGCGTCGCCGTGGCGGGGGTGGCGTCGGTCACGGGGGCGGGCCTTCCTGGGTCACGGGTTGTCCGGCCACCTCGGTAATGCGGAACTCGACGCGCCGGTTCAACGCGCGGTCGACCTCCGTCTCCTCGAGGGTCAGCGGGCGGGTCGCGCCGAGCCCGCGGATCTCGAGCACGCCTGGGTCGACGCCCTGCTTCACGAGGTAGTCGCGCACGTTCCGGGCGCGCGCCTCGGAGATCGCCTGGTTGCGCTCGGGGGAGCCCATGTCGTCGGTGTGCCCCTCGATCACGACCTTCGTGATCTCGGCGTTCGAGAGGATGACCTCGGCGACGTCGTCGAGCACGGCGAAGCTCACGGGCTTCACGTCGGCCTTCTTCTTCTCGAAGTAGATGGGCCGGAGGAGCTGGATGTGGTCGGTGTAGACGCGCACGTAGCGGGAGCGCGTGTCGGGGCAGCCGTCGGCGTCGTCGAGGCCGTTGAAGGTCTCGGGGAAGTCGGGGCAGGTGTCGTTGACGTCGAGGATCCCGTCCTTGTCGTTGTCGGGGTCGACGCAGCCGTCGCCGTCCTGGTAGCCGTCGATGTCCTCGGCCTCGAAGGGGCAGCTGTCGCGGTCGTCGGGGATCCCGTCGCCGTCGTTGTCGAGGTCGGGGCAGCCGTCCTCGTCCTCGAACTTGTCCTTGTCCTCGGGGGCGTCGGGGCACGCGTCGGCGACGTCGGGGATCCCGTCCTTGTCGTTGTCCGGGTCGGGGCAGCCGTCGCCGTCCTCGAAGCCGTCGACGTCCTCCTTCACGAGCGGGCAGTCGTCGACGTCGTCGGGGACGCCGTCGCCGTCGTTGTCGAGGTCGGGGCAGCCGTCCTCGTCCTCGAAGCCGTCCTCGTCCTCGGGCTGGTCGGGGCAGGCGTCGTCGAGGTCGATGATGCCGTCGTCGTCGCCGTCGCGGAGGGAGCGGGTGGGGGTGAAGCCGAGCTGGAAGACCGCGCGCCACGTCGGGGCGCCGACGTCGCCGTTGACGCCGGCGCCGCCGGCGAGGAGGAGGTCGACGGACGAGGACGGGCGCAGCCGGAGCCCGCCGAGCACCTCGACCGGGTGGTCGTGGTGGCCGCCGGGGAGGGTGGGGTCGAGCGGGTCGCGGTTCGCCTCGATGGCGTAGGCGCCGAAGACGTTGGCGAGCACGGAGAGGCCGGACAGGCCGGCGGGGACCTCGACGCCGACGGCCCAGCGGACCTCCTCGCCGACGACGACGTCGCGGAGGGTGCGGCGCGGGCGCACGAGGTAGCCGGCGTTGACGGCGAGGGTGAAGCCGTCGGCGTCGCGGTAGTCGACGCCGAGGGTCGGCTGGAAGCGGACGCCGCCGTCGGAGGTGAGCTCGGCGCGGTCGCCGGTCGGGAAGCTCGCGAGGAAGGCGAAGTGGAGGCCGAAGCCGCCGAAGTCCTCGGGGTACCAGAAGCGGATCCGCGCGACGGCGCGCACGTCGCCGAGGGTGGGGCCGCCGCCGACGGCCTCGCCGGGGCGGTCGATGGGGGCGAGGTCGTCGCCGGTCTGGGTGAGGACGACCGGGAGGACGGCGCCGAGGGAGATGTGGCCAAAGAGGCCGAGGGCGAGGGAGAGCTCGCTCGTGACGCGGTCGTCGACGAGGTTCGCGACGCGGGTGCCGTCGGCGTCGGTGCGGACGACCGACAGGCTCTCGCCGGCGGCGTGCGTGGTGAGGCCGACGGCGAAGCGCCAGCGCTCGAGCATGCGGCTCGTGGAGACGTTCAGCAGGTTGAGGCCCGTCTCGGGGAGGGGCTCGAACGTCTCGATCTGGATCCCGCGCGGCGCGGCCGCGCGCGCCGGCTGCGACGTCGAGGTCGTCAGCGCGAGCAGGACCGAGGCGAGCGCCCCGCGACAGAGAAGTCGGCGCAACACGGCGCAACAGTATCGAAGCGCGGCGCGCGCGTCGACCGCGACGCGGTCGGAGGGAGCGCCGAGCGTCGCGGGTCGGCGCCGGCCGTTGTTGCTTCGGGACCGTCTTGGCCCGTAGACTCGCGGGGTTCCGTCACGGAGAGGGTGATGAAGGCGACGAAGGGGTGGGTGGCCGCGGCCATGGGCGTCGTGTGGCTCGCGCTCGGCGCGTGCGGTGAGGACACGACCGGCTCGCCGGCCGAGGACACCCTCGACGCCGTGCTCCTCTTCGACACGTCGCTCCTCGCGGACGCGGACGCCGTGGGCTTCGACACGCTGCCCCCGGTCGACACCGCGGACGTCGACGCGGGCGGCGACGTCGACACGATCGTGTTCGGCGACGGCACGGCGGGCACGGACGGCGGCGACGCCGACGTGAGCGGGTGCGGCGGGGGCTTCGGTTGCCCGTGCCAGCAGAACGGGGACTGCCTCGACGAGCGCTGCGTCGAGTCGGTCGACGGGCGCGTGTGCACGAAGCGCTGCACGACGGAGTGCCCGGACGGGTTCGACTGCGTGACGACGTCGGCGCTCGGGGATCCGGAGTCGCTCTGCATCCCGCGGCACACGCGGCTCTGCCGACCGTGCAGGGCGGACGCGGAGTGCCAGAACCCGTTCGACGACGCCCCGGGGTACTGCGTCGCGGCGAGCGACCCCGACCAGGGGAGCTTCTGCGGGAGCTCGTGCGCGGGCGGGCGACAGTGCCCCGAGGGGTACCAGTGCGCGAGCGTCGCGACGAAGGGCGGCGGGACGGCGCTCCAGTGCGTGATCTCCGAGGGGATGTGCGCGTGCCGGCCGGCGTGGGACGGGCTCGGCTACACGACGTCGTGCGCGGTGCGGAACGGGCTCGGCGCGTGCGAGGGGACGCGCGGCTGCGGGGAGCTCGGGCTCACGCCGTGCGTCGGGCCGCAGGCGACCCCGGAGATCTGCAACGACGTCGACGACGACTGCAACGGCGCGACGGACGACATCGCGGCGACGCCGTGCCTCGTGCAGAACCTGTTCGGGGCGTGCCCGGGGACGCTCGCGTGCGGGGCCGGGCAGACGCCGGTGTGCCAGGGCGAGGGGGCGGAGCCGGAGGCGTGCGACGGGGTCGACAACGACTGCAACGGCACGACGGACGAGGCGGGGTGTGACGACGGGCTCCCGTGCACGGTGGACTCGTGCGACGCGCCGTTTCAGTGCGGTCACGTGCTCGCGGGCGGGTTCTGCGCGATCTCGGGGGCGTGCTACGCGGCGGGGACGCCGAAGCCGGGGGACGCGTGCTCGGTGTGCGATCCGGGGCGGGCGACGACGAGCTGGTCGTCGGCGACGGGGACGTGCCTCATCGCGGGGCAGTGCTACGCGGCGAACGCGGTGAACCCGGCGAACGCGTGTCAGGTGTGCGACCCGGGCCAGAGCGGGACGGGGTGGTCGCAGGCGCAGAGCACGTGCCTCATCCAGGGGCAGTGTTACGCGGCGGGGGCGCAGAAGCCGGGTCAGTCGTGCCTCCGGTGCGTGCCGGAGCAGAACCCGAGCGGGTGGACGGCGGCGGCGTCGACGACGTCGTGCGACGACGGCAACCCGTGCAGCACGGACGACCACTGCGACGGCGGCGGGACCTGCGTCGGCGACACGAGCTGCAACGACGGCGTCGCGTGCACGACGGACCAGTGCACGGCGACGGGGTGCAACCACAGCGGGGTGCCGACGGGGTGGTGTCGCATCGGGCAGGCCTGCTACACGACGGGGACGGCGAACCCGTCGAACCCGTGCCAGCGGTGCCTGTCGGCGACGAGCCAGACGACCTGGTCGGCGCAGCCGACGTCGGTGGCGTGCAGCGACGGGAGCGCGTGCACGGCGGGGGACCACTGCGACGGGGCGGGGGCGTGCGCGCCGGGGCCCGGGTGCTCGGACGGGCTCTCGTGCACGACGGACACGTGCAACCCGGCGGTGGGGTGCAGCTACCCGACGGCGAGCGGGAGGTGCAAGATCTCGGACGCCTGCTACGCGAACGGCGACACGCGGCCCGGGAACAGCTGCTACAAGTGCAACGCGGCGGCGTCGCAGTCGGTCTGGTCGTTCAACAACGGCGCGGGCTGCAACGACGGGAACGAGTGCACGAGCAACGACACCTGCGCGAGCGGCGCGTGCAACGGGAGCCCGATTCGGGACCAGTACGAGGGGGCCGCGACGAACGACACACCAGCGAACGCCCACAACATGGGGGCGTGGGATGACTCCGACAATTTCCCTCAGGGGACCCGGGTCAGCACGATCTACCCGAGCGGCGATGTCGACTGGTACAAGTACACGGTGGACGACACCGCGGGCGGTGACATCGAGCCGCGCGCGCAGATCACGAACTACGCGGTCGGCGCCACGTTCCAGATCTGCATCTACTTCTGGTGTCTCAACGAGAACAAGGCCCCGTCGAACCTGGCGTGCTCGGATGCTGGTGGTACGGGCGCCGGGACCATCGCCGTCGACGGCCACAACTACCCCGGCTGCTGCATCAACGGGACGAACATCAAGTTCGACTCCCACACCTTCTCCGACAGCGAGATGGAGTGTCCCAGCGGCGATGACGACTTCAAGGCGTACGTGAGGGTGCGGCAGACGGGCGGCACCGTGACCTGCAACTCGAGCTACACCATCAACCTCGGCGACGACTGAGCGTCAGCGGCAGAAGAGCCCGCCGCGCGAGTTGATGACGGTCACGAACGCGGCGCGGGTCGGACCGTCCGCGGTCGCGTAACGCCCATGGATGGTCCGGCTCCCTCGGAGGGCTCCGCCGATGGCGACGCGGCCCCTCGCGTCCACGGCGGCGTACGGACGGTCCGAGGGGACCTTCGACGCGAGGCTCGACCCTTCGCCGCCGAGGTGAACGAGTCGCCGCGTGCCGTCCCGATCGAACCTCGCCGCGAAGAGGAGGTCGGACTCCGCGCCGAGCGAGCTCGCCGCGACCTCCTCGCCCGAGGTCACGAGGTGCCGCGCGACGCCGACGACGACCCATGAGCCGTCGGCCCCCGGCGAGACGAGCAGCGCGCGGATGTCCGGGCCCTGGAGGTACCCCACGGACCGGGCGTCGCCGCCGCCGTCGATGGCCGCGACCTCCGTCAAGGGCGCGCTCGACGCCCCGGCGCCCAGCAGCGCCTCCGCCCCGCCGTCGAAGGTGAGCGTGGCCGGGCTCGCCGCGTTCAGCGCCGTCGTCGCCTCGGTCCCGGTGAGCGCGTTCGGGAGATAGATGCTGGGGGCGTCCGGCGAGGTCGCGTCGGTCGTCGCGACCCAGCGCGGCTCGTTGTCTTCGCCGATGCGCCCGACGACGAGCGCGTGGGACTCGACGTCCGGCTCGTCCTGCCACGTCGTTGTCGCCCGTTGTCGTGCGGAGCCCTCGAGCACGAGGTCACCGGAGCCGACGCCCGAGAGGGCGAGCTCGCTCCCGTTCGTCGCGAGTGACAACACGAGCGCGTCCGCCGCGCCGAAGCGCCCGACCTCCCGCCGCCCGCCGAGGCGAACGGTCCCCGTGACGGTCCCTGTCGGGCTCACGCGAAAGATCCCCGCCTGGAAGACGTGGCCCTGCGCTTCGGTGACGTTGAGGTCCGGGATCGCCGCGTTGCTCGTCGCGCCGACGAGGCTGAAGCCGCCCACCTTGGAGACCGCGAGCCAGACGCCGCCGTCGGGCGTGCCCGTGAGCGCGACCGGGAGGAACGCGAGGTCCGTGGCGTCGTCCTCGACGGCGGGCACGTCGGCCCGCCACACGAGCTGACCCGACGCGGCGAAGCGAGCCAGGAAGACGGCCGGCGTCGTCGCCGAGGCGGTGTCGTCGCCGAGGCCGAGCGTGCCCGTCCAGGCCCCCGCGACGGTGAAGCGGCCTCCGTCGTGCCCGGTCACGGCGACCGCCCCGAGCGCGTCCGCGCTGGCGAGCACCGTGGCCGTCAGTGGGGCCCCGTAGGCGGTCATCCGGAGCGAGACGAGGTAATGCGCGGCGCTGGCAGGTCGCTCGACCGCCACGGGGCTCCCATCGGGATCGGTGCCGAACGCGAGCGAGGTGCTCGAGGTCTCGAGCACCACCGTCACGGCGTCGTCGGCGCCGAACGTGACGCCGACGACGGCGTCGTCGCCGTCGCCATCGAAGGACTGGAGCCAGTCGCCCGCCGTGTCGTCGGGGACGCCGCTCCCGACGCAGACGCCGTCCTGGCAGGTGTCGACGAGCGTGCAGGGATCGCCGTCGTCGCAGGTGCCGGCTGCGGCCTTCGCGCCGCAGACGCCGTCCGCGCACGTCGCCTCCTGGCACGGGCCCGGCGCTGGGCACTCCGCCGGGGTCTCGCAGCCGACGTCGGTCTCGGCTGCGTCCGCGGCGTCGCGCGCGTCGATCGCCGTGTCCTCCCCGTCGTCCGCCGCGCCGTCGGCCCTCGCCGTGTCCGGGGCGACGTCGTCGCCCGCCGCCGCGGTGTCGACCGCGGCCGTGTCAGCGTCCGCGTCCGTGCCTTTCTCGGGCGGGTCCGGGAAGCACCCGGCGAGCGCCGCCCCGACCCCGACCACCACGAGCAACCCCAGCGCGCGCTTCGCTGCCATGGCACCCTCCTCGCTCGAACCGTGTCCGGTCCATCGGTCGCGAGCGAGGATGCCTCAAGGCCGTACTCGGGTAAAACCGCCGCGCGCCCCCGCCGGCTCACTCCACGACGAGCGAGTAGATCCCCTCGTGCTCGACGCCCCCGGGCCCCATCCAGGCGAGCACCTGGAACTCGTCGCCCGGCGACGTCAGCTCGTACCAGAGCGCCACGCGGTCGCCCGCGACCAGCGTCCCGTTCACCCGCGTCACGCCGAACCCGTCGAGCGGCGTCACCCCGCCGATGGTCGGGACGCTCACCTTCGGGCCGTCGTCGTTCGTCTTCCAGAGCCACGCGCGCACGTGCCCATCCGCCCCGAGCGCCGCCAGCGCCCCGAACGGGCAGAACGTCCCGTCCCCCTCCGCCGGCACGCAGATCTCCGCCACGTGCGTCCGCCCGCCGCCGAGCGGCGCCGCCACGATCCGCGCCACCCCCTCGAGGTCGGCCGGCAGCGCCGCCGACAGCTCCGCCGGTAGGAGCGCCACCAGATCCTCCCGGAGCGCCGCCACCCGCTCCGGCGTCGCCTCGTCCCGCGCCGGCACGAGGCGCGTCCCCGTCGGCAGCGGCCCCCCAAGGTACGCGAGCGCCGGCCCCCGCGTCGCCGAGAGCGCCAGCGCCGCGACCATCTCGCCGCCCATCTCGTAGGCGGAGCAACCCCCGATCTGCTCGCGCCGGACGCCGCCTTCGTCGACCACCTGCACGATCCGCCCCCGCCGCTGCGCCTCGGGCCGCGTCGGCTCCCGCTCGCACGCCGCGTCGAGCGCCGCCTGGATCGCCGCCTCGTCGTAGGGCTCGGCGTCCCGCGCCTCCGCGGTCGCCTCGAACGCCGCGTGGAGCCAGCCCATCTCCCACCCGGACGTCGCGGGCTGCGACGACAGGTGGATCCCCGCCGCGCCCCCGCCCTCGGGCGCGAGCACCGTCGCCCACGCGCCCCCGTCCGGCGCCGCGACCGCCTTCGGGTCCGTCGGGTGTCCGGCGCCCGGGTCCGTCGCCGACCCCGCCGATCCGCACGCGATCAGCGCGAGCGAGGCGGGGAGGGCGAGCAGCTGGGCGAGGTGGTGTCGCGGTCGTGTCATGGCGGCGGCTCCTGCGTTCGAGGTGGCTTGCGGCGGCGTCCGTGAGCGAGCTTCGCCCGGGAGCCCGTCGAACGCACCCCCTCCGGGCCCACTTCCGAACCGCCCGCCCATTTGCGCGCGTTTTACACCGCCTCCCGCCCGCCGTAGAACCGCCCCATGGGCATCGACGCGCTGCTCTCCGACCCCGGCTACAACCTCCAGTCGATCCACCACCTCGGCTGGCGCGACATGCGCCGCCTCATCGGCCCCTTCGCCCCCACCGACCCCGTCTGGGGCGTGCTCCACCGCCTCCGCGGCCGCCGCGTCGTCCGCCGGAAGGAGGTCGTCGAGACCCTCTTCGTCCTCGAGCGCCTCGCCCCCGAGCTCGCCCGCGCCCGCACCGTCTGCGAGGTCGGCGCCGGCCACGGCATGGTCGGCCTCTTCGCCGCGGTCCTCTTCCCGGCGCTGTCCCGCGTCGACCAGCTCGACCGCCGCCGCCCCGACTCCTGGGACCGCATCCGCGAGCTCCTCGCTCCCGCCCACCTCCGCGTCAAGACCGCCGTCCGCTACCGCGAGCTCCGCCTCGACCGGGTCGACGGCATCGCCCCCGCCGACCTCGTCGTCGGCGTCCACCTCTGCGGCGGCCTCACCGACACCGTCGCCGAGCTCGCCCGCCGCCAGGGCGCCGCCTTCGCCGTCGTCCCCTGCTGCGAGTCCCGCGCCCTCCTCGCCGGTGAGGACGGCCTCCCGCCGCGAAAGGGCCACGGCGATCCCGAGCCCGCCGTCAACGCCGCGCGCGTGGCCCGGTGGCGCGCCTGGGGCTACGACGTCGAGGAGCGCGCCCTCCCGGCCCGCGTCACCGACCGCGGCCGCGTCTTCGTCGCGTCTCCGGCGCCCGCGCGCCGCGAATTCGAACCGCCGCTGGCGCCGCGCGCCGGCCTCTGATACAGAGCGCCCACCCTGGAGATCGGCGGAGGTGCGGAGATGCGCAGGACGACCTTGTTCGTGGCGGCGGTGAGCCTTTCCTTCCTGGCGCTCGGCGCCGCCTGCGACGACGGCGGCGCCGGCACCACCGACGACGCCGGCGACAACCCCCTCCTCGCCCCCGCCGTCGAGCCCGGCAAGGCCGACACCCAGTACTACAACCCCGACGGCATCGAGGTGGAGGTCGATCTCGAGGCCGACATCGAGGCGTCCGCCTACCAGATCGACAAGGCGCCCGCCGTCCTCGGCCAGTTCGCCATGACCTACTTCCGCCTGAAGGGCGACCTCTACCTCGAGTCGCTCGCCGAGCAGGCCTCGAACGCCGACCGCGTCGAGTGGTACATCGACGGCGCCTGGGTCAGTAACCGCGACGCCGGCCGCGACGCCGCCAAGAAGACCCACTTCCGGATCCGCGGCATCAACGCCGTCCTCCTCGAGAAGGCCCGCGAGGGCGTCCAGCTCGGCACGGTCTTCGAGGCCCCCGTCCCGCGGAACCCCTTCACCATCATGGCCGACGCCGGCAAGACCTGCGGCGACGACGACGAGCACATCGGCCTCTCCCAGAGCACCTACTGGTACCTCTGGCACCCCGACCTCGCGTCCTGCACCTTCCCGCTCCAGAAGATGCAGATCACCGTCAGCAAGATGCTGCCGTCCAAGGTGACCTACCCCGAGTACGACCAGCTCGTCGCCGACGGGAAGGTCACGATGGTCATCCTCTTCGGCCAGATCGGCGACGGCGCCATCACCGACAGCGACCCGGGCGTCCGCAACATGAAGCGCTTCGCCACGTGGCTCACCCAGGCGAAGTTCACCGAGGACGAGGGCGCCCCCGTCGGGCAGCGCTTCTCGCGCCTCATCGGCGACGTCACCGTCGAGGTCGACCTCTACTCGCCGCGCGACTTCTCCGGCCTCTCCGACTACAGCCACTTCGGCAACTTCCAGAAGGCCATCAGCGAGCACGAGATCGTCGCGTACGACGGCCACTCCATGCTCGGCGCGAGCGACTTCTGGTCGCGCCCGACGTACCCGTCGTTCTACCAGATCTTCCTCTACGGCGGCTGCCTCGGCTACGAGTACTACGTCGCGCCGATCCTCGCCGGGAAGGGCGGCTGGGACAACCTCGACGTCCTGTCCGCCGTCGTCGAGGTGTCCGCGCCCGCCAACGACTACGCCGGCCCCTTCCTCGCGAAGCTCATCCAGGCCCTCGACGGCGGCGGCTACAAGGTCTCCTGGAAGGACATGCTCGGCGCCATCCGCACGCGCGTCGGCGACTCGACCTTCGGCATGAGCGGCGTCCGCGACAACTGCTACTCCCCGACGGGCTCCCTCTGCGTCGCGGCGCCGACCACCGGCGACGCAGGCAGCTTCAGCGCCGACCCCGCCCTCGCCATCCCGGACGACGCGCCCGCCGGCGTCTCCTCGACCATCACCGTCGACCAGGACCTCGTCGTCGGCGACCTCACCGCCGAGCTCGTCATCCACCACACCTACATCGGCGACCTCGTCGTGACGCTCGAGCACGACGGCACCACCGTCACCCTCTGGGACGGCGCCGGCGCCGGCGGGCAGGAGATCGACCAGCGCTTCGACGTGAAGGGCTTCGCCGGCGTGAGCGCCAAGGGCGACTGGACCCTCCACGTCGTCGACACCGCCGCCGTCGACGTCGGCACCGTCGACCACTGGGGCTTCGTCGTCACGCCGGCCGAGTAGCGCGCGGCTCAAAGTGCGTGTCGTCCTCGCCTCCCGGTGCTATCACCAGGCGGTGAAGGCGCGCGTCCCCCATATCACCGACCCCGCCCTCGCCCTGGCCCTCGACGGGGAGGGCGCGCCGCGCGAGGTCGCGCGCACCGGCCTCGAGCCCGTCGCCGTCGGCGCCTACGCGCGGATCGGCGGCCGCTTCCACGGCGTCCGCGCCTCGGTCGAGGGGCCGGTCTTCTTCGTCGACGACGCCGACGTCAGCATCATCCCCGGGCGCTTCCGCGCGGACCTCGAGCGCGAGCCCGGCCGCGTCGCGTTCGTCCTCTTCGACGAGGACCGCCCCGTCTACGAGATGGAGTGCGTCGACGAGGGCGGCGCCGGCGCCTTCTTCGCCTGGCTCGCCGCGGGTCTCCACGACCCGGCGTTCTTCGCGCGCCACCGCGTCGCCGCGCGCTGACGCGGCGGTCAGACGCCGACGCGCAGGTCGAGGTGGAGCCGCGACACCCGACGGGCGCAGGCGCGACCGGCTGCGGGCCGCCGCGCGCGGGCCCGACGACGCCCTTCGTCCGGTGGGCGCCCTGCTCGCCGGGCGGTCGAGGTCCGAGCCGCCAGTGCGTGTGGTCTCGTCGTCGAGGCGCGCCACACCCGCCTCGCGCGGGTTTACAAGCCGCGCCCCTTTGGCCATCGTAGCGGCGGCAACGAGGGTCACCATGAGCGATGAGATGATCGCGCCGGACGGCGTCCTGGCCGCTCCGGCCGTCCACGAGGGCTGGGAGTTCGCCGGCTGGGGACAGTCCGAGCGCATCACGGACCTCGACACGACCGTGCCGCTCGAGCGCCTCGACCAGGGGCACAAGCACACGCTCGGCAAGTGGTCGTCGACCGCCATCTGCGGCAACGACATCACCTCGAGCGTGCTCTACGTCTCGGCCCTCTGCATCGGCGCGGCCGGCGTCCTCGCCCCGGTCGCCCTCCTCGTGGTCGCCGGCGTCCTCTTCCTGTTCCGGAAGGTCTACGCCGAGGTCGGCGGCGCCCTGCCGCTGAACGGCGGCACCTACACGCTGCTGCTCAACACGACCAACAAGAAGGTCGCCGCCGCCGCCGCCGCCCTCACGCTCCTCTCCTACATCGCGACCGCCGTCATCAGCGCCGGCGACGCCATGCACTACGCGCACAACCTCTTCGGCGGCCTGAACATCTTCTGGGCGACCGTCGGCCTCCTCGGCTTCTTCGCCTTCCTGAACCTCATCGGCATCAGCGAGTCCGCGAAGGTCGCCCTCGCCATCTTCATCTTCCACATCGTGACGCTCACGATCCTCGCCGTCGCCGCCGGCATCTACGTCGCCATGCACCCCGAGCAGCTCGGCCAGAACTTCCAGGTCCCGTCGAGCGAGGGCTTCCTCCACGCCCTCTTCTTCGGCTTCGCCGCCGCGATGCTCGGGATCAGCGGCTTCGAGAGCTCCGCCAACTTCATCGAGGAGCAGAAGCCGGGCGTCTTCCCGCTCACGCTCCGCAACATGTGGATCGCGGTCGCCATCTTCAACCCGCTCATGGCCTTCCTCGCCCTCGGCTCCCTGCCCCTCGGCGAGTTCCACGACGGCGGCCCCACCGACCTCCTCGCGCAGATGGGCGACATCTCCGTCGGCGGCTTCTTCAAGACCTGGATCAGCATCGACGCCGTGCTCGTCCTGTCCGGCGCCGTCCTGACCTCCTACGTCGGCGTCACGGGCCTCGTCCGCCGCATGGCGCTCGACCGCTGCCTCCCGCGCGTCCTCCTCGCGAAGAACAAGATCCGCGACACGAACCACTGGATCATCCTCGGGTTCTTCGCGCTCTGCTGCTCGATCCTCGTCTCGACGAGCGGCGACGTGGAGGTCCTCGCCGGCGTCTACACCATCTCCTTCCTCTGCGTGATGTCGCTCTTCGCCATCGGCAACATGCTGCTCAAGAAGAAGCGCTCGCGCCTCCCGACCACGGTCCGGGCGAGCTGGCTCGGCGTCACCGTGGCGCTCGCGGCCGTCCTCGCCGGGCTCATCGGCAACATCGTGAAGGACCCGAAGTACGTCGAGGTGTTCGGCATCTACTTCGTCGCCGCCATCCTCGTCATCGCGGTCATGTTCCTCCGCATCGACCTCATGAAGCTCCTCCTCTTCGTGTCGACCTCCGTCCTCGAGAAGGTCCGCGCCGTGAACAGCTGGGTGAACTCGCGCGTGCGGCGGAAGATCGACGAGATCAACAGCCTCACGGTGGTCTACTTCACGAAGGGCGACTCGCTGCCGATGCTGAACCGCGCCGCGCTCTACGTGCTCCAGAACGAGCACACGACGCGCCTCAAGGTGGTGCACGTCTACGAGGACGAGGCCGGCATCCCCGCCGAGCTCGCCGAGCACCTCTCGACCATCGACCACCTCTACCCGCAGCTCCGCATCGACTTCGTCGCCGTCCGCGGCACCTTCGGCCCGGACATCATCGAGTCCCTGTCGCAGCGCCTCGATGTGCCGAAGAACTACATGTTCATCGCCACGCCCGGCGACCGCTTCCCGCACAGCATCGACGACCTCGGCGGCGTGCGCCTCATCCTCTGACCGCGCCGCCGCCGCCGCACGAACGACTAGCCGAGATGACCGCGGACGCCGCCCCCGTCGCCCCTCCAGCGCCCCTCGACGCCCTCGTGCGCCGCACCATGGCGCGCTCCGTCGTCGAGGGGGTCCTCTACGCCGTCATGGTCGGCCTCGGCGAGGTCTACTTCGTCGCCGACGCCATCCGCCTCCACGCGAGCGCGGTCGTCGTCATCCTCGTCTCGACGCTCCCGCTCTTCCTCGGCTCCCTCGGCTCCCTCGGCGCCGTCTTCCTCCTCCGCCGCCTGCGCCACCGCCGGAGCCTCGTCGTCGCCGCGGTCGTCGCGCAGGCGTGCGTCCTCGCCGCGCTCGCGGCCCTCGACGGCGCCGCGGAGCAAGGCCCGACCTCGCTCCTCGTCCTCGCGTGCCTCTACCAGGCGTTCGGCCAGGCCGCCGGCGTCGCCTGGTCGTCCTGGTTCGGCGACGTCGTCCCGCCCGCCGTCCGCGGCGACTACTTCGCCCGCCGCAACCGCTGGGTCCACAGCGCCACCTTCGTCGGCCTCTTCGCCGGGGGGCTCGCGCTCGCGGGGCTCGAGCCCGGCGACGGCCGCCCCGGCGCGGGCCTCGGCTTCGCGCTCATCTTCGGGGCCGCGGCCGCCTTCCGCCTCGGCTCCGCCGCGCTCCTCCTGCGCTCCTGGGAGCCGCCGTTCGCCGGCGTCCTGCGCGAGCAGCGCGTCGTCCGCTTCCTCCGGAGCGCGGACGGCGCGAGCGCCCGCCGCCTGCTGCCGCTCGCGGCGGCCTTCGTCTTCGCCGTGGCCGTGTCGTCGCCCTTCTTCGCGCCCTTCATGCTGAAGGAGCTCCACTTCGACTACGGCGTCTACATGGCCGCCCAGGCCGCCCTCGTCGCGACGAAGCTCGTGACCCTCCCGGGCTGGGGGCGCGCCGTCGACGCGAACGGCCCGCGCCCGGTCTACACGCTCGCCGCCGTCTCGGTCGCCGTCATCCCGCTCGTCTGGATCGCCGCCGACGGGGTCGCGGTGGCGCTCGTCGCGCAGGTCCTCTCCGGCTTCGCGTGGGGCGGCTACGAGGTCGCCCTCTTCACGCTCGTCCTCGAGACGACGCCCGCGCGCGAGCGGCCCCTCGCGTTCGCCGCCAACGCCGTCATGAACGGCGTCGGGATCCTCGCCGGCGGCGTCCTCGGCACGCTCCTCTTCACCGAGGCGGGGCTCGGCTACCGCTGGCTCTTCGGCGTGAGCTTCGCCGGGCGCCTCGCCATCGCGCTCGCGGCGCCGCGCGTCCTCCGCGCCCTCGGCCCCGCGCAGACCGTCGGGCGCCGGCAGCTCCTGCTGCGGATGATCGGCCTCCGCCCGAACGGCGGCGCGACGATGCGGCCGGTCGAGGTCACGCCCGAGGGAGAGCCCCCCGGCTGAGGCGCGTCAGAAGCTGCCGTGCAGCTCGAGGCCGGCCCCGTCCGGCGAGACCCAGGCGGCCGCCGGCGGCGCGGCCTTCGCCTTCGACGCGTCGCCCGCCGGGGCGTCGTCGTCGTCGAGGGCGATGAGGATGACCCCCGTGATGACCGCGGCCGCGCCGATGCCGTAGGCCGCGTAGGCGACCGTCCGCTGGTCCTCCGCGTGCCCCACGGCCCGCCGGTAGAGGCTCAGGCGCACGTCCTCCGGGAGCCCGTCGACGCCGGGCTTCGCGAAGTGCTTCGAGTCGTCGGCGGCGTCCGCGGCCGCGAGGTGGAAGCCCACGCCGAGCGCCATCACGGCGACGCCGGCGCCCGTCACGATCCAGGGCGCGGCGGAGCCGGACGACGTCTCGCGCGCGCTCACGCAGAGCGGATCGTCGGTCGGGAGCGGCGAGGAGGTCGCGTCGGGGACGAGGCTCAGCTCGACCCGATCCGAGCGCCCCGGGCGCGCGACGAACGTGTCGCTGAGCGGCTCGTAGCCGGGCGCCGTCGCCTTCACGACGTGCTTGCCGGCGTCGACGGCGATGAGCCGCGGCGCGAGGAAGGGCACGCCGTCGACCTCGACCGCCGCGCCGGCCGGCTGCGCGATGACGGTCACGGTCGTCATCGGCGGGCTCAGCGTCTTCCCGACGCGCACGAGCCCCTCCTCGATGAGGCGCCGCTCGTCGTCCGTCGGGCTCAGCTCGGCCGCGACGAGGTAGCTCTCGAGCGCGCCCTGCGCGACCCCGGCGCGCTCGAGGATCACGGCCCGCGAGAGCGCCGTGCTCGCGTTGGGCAGGATCTCGAAGGCCTCGTTGGCGGCCGACAGCGCCGTCTTCAGGTCCTTCTTCTCGTAGGCGCGGGCGGCGCGGTCGTACGCGCGCGCGGCCCGGTCGGCGTCGCCGGGGGCGTTCGCGGCGCGCGGCGGGAGCTTCGGCACGAGCGCCGCGGCCCGGGCGTGGCCGGGCGTCGCGAGCCCGAGGGCGAGCAGGACGAGCAGGGCGAGGGCAGCGCTTGGCGGGAGGGGAGGGCGCATCGTCACTCGTGGACCGTGCGGGTCCCCGTGTCCGGGCGGAACCCGGGGAGCGTCGCGGGTGGGGCGGTCTTCGACTTCGGCTTGTGCGGCCGCTTGCCGACGTGCTTCGGGCGGGACGGCGGGGTCTTCGCCTCGAGCGCCGGGGCGGCCTGCTCCACGGTCGGCTCCGCGCCCGCGTCGACCGCCTCGCCGGGCTCGTCCGCGCCGTCGCCGGCGACGCTCAGCGCCTCGAGGGCGACCGCGAGCTCGGGGTCGGCCGCGAGAGGGTCGGTCGGCGCGTCCGTCGCCGCCCGCGCGCCCGGGAGCTCGAGGCTCGGGTCGGTCGTGCCGGCGTCGTTCGCCGCGAAGGGATCGGCCTGGCGCGCCGCGGCGGCGCCCTCGGCCGCGGTCGGCGGAGCCGCGGCGGCGGTCGGGGCGGTCGTGGGCCACGCGCCACCGCCGAGCGCGTGCCCGGCGGCGCGCGCGATCTGCTCGCCGCCGGACCCGAGCGCCACGAGCGCCACCGTCGCGACGACCGCGACCGCGCTCACGGCCCCGAGGAGCCAGCGCCGCCCGCGGCGCGAGGCCGCTGGGGGGAGGGAGGGAGAGCCCTGGCGTGACGGGCGCAGGCGGCGCCGCCACGTCGGCGGGCGGAGGCGCGGAGACGTCGGCGGGCGCTGCCTCGGCGTCCCCGACGGCCGCGACCAGCGCGGAGAGATCCATGCCCCGGATCTCGGTGTCCTCGTCGAACGCGAGCGGGGATCGGCGGCGGCTCGTCGGCCGCCGGTGGCGTGGGCTCCTCCTCGGCCGGCACGGGCGCCGTCGTGAACGCGTTCATCGCGACCACGCCGGGCGTCAGCGATGGGCCGCGCGCCCCCGCGTCGGGCGCCGCTTCGGCCAGGGCCGCGCGACGCTCGCCGGCCGCGCGGCGGCGCCGGTCGCGGGGCCCCGGGGCTGCTCGTCGTCCTCGGTCTCGAGCAGCCCGCTCGCGAGGAGGGCCTCCGGATCCTCGGGCTCGGGGGCGAGCCTGGGCGCGGGCGCCGGCTTGACGCCGAGCGGCGCGCGGGCGCCGGGCACCCAGAGCCGGAGATCCTCGAGGCGCGCGCGCACCTCGCTCATCGTCGGCCGCTCCTCGGGCTCGATCTTGAGCATCTGCCGCACGAGCCCGTCCCAGGCCGCCTCGAGGCGCACGTCGGAGGCGCGCGCGAGGCGGAGCGGGGCGGGCGGGCCGTCGAGGCGGCGGTACATGGTCTCGACGACGGAGGGCCCCTCGAAGGGCGGCACGCCCGACAGCGCCTCGTAGAGCAGGACCCCCATCGAGAAGACGTCGGAGGGGAAGCTCACGATCTGCGCCCGCACCTGCTCGGGCGACATGTAGTAGGGGCTCCCGAGGATCTCCGAGCGCGACGTGAGGCGCTTCGACATGGGGGTCGCCGGCGAGATCGCGATGCCGAAGTCGAGCACCTTCACGAAGTCCGAGGCCCCGTCGAACTCGCAGAGGAGCACGTTGTCGGGCTTCAGGTCGCGGTGGACGATGCCGTGGCGGTGGGCCTCCTCGAGGGCGCGGGCGATCTGCACGCCGATGCGCGCGGCGCGCGTCGGGGTGAGCGCGCCCTGCTCGGCGAGGAGCACGTTGAGCGCCTTCCCCGAGAGGAGCTCGAGGACGAGGTAGTAGCTGCCGGAGGCGCCGTCGACGCCGAAGTCGATGAGCTGCACCGTGTTCGGGTGGCGGAGGCGGCTCATCGCGAGCGCCTCGCGCTCGAAGCGCTCCGTGGCCTCCTTGAGGTCGAGCCCGGCGAGCTTGTCGCGGCGCAGCATCTTCAGCGCGACGTGGCGCTGGACGGCGATCTGCTCGGCGAGGAAGACCTCGCCCATCCCCCCCTCGGCGAGCTTCGAGAGGAGGCGGTAGGCGCCGTTGATGGTGTTGTCGCCGCGGGGGGCGGCTTCGACGGGATAAAGTTTCATGCGGGGCGTTTCGCCGTTATCGTCGCAGTGATGCGCGTCGTGATGATGGTGGTGCTGTTGGGATTCCTCGCGGGGTCTGGGTGCGTCGAGACGACGCCGTTCAGGCACGATCCGGATGGCGTCGGGGAAACCCAGGATGATATCGACGCCGCCGACGGCGACCTTGAGGATTTGATCGACGCGGCCGACACAAACGCCGCCGACGCCGATGGCGACGGGATCCTCGACGCCGCGGACGCCGCGGACGCCGCGGACGGCGCCCCAGGCGACACCACCGACCCCGGTGACGGCGACGCGGACGGTGACGCCGACGGCGGCGACGGTGGCCCGCTCGTCCCGCCCGAGCAGTGCCCGACCGGTCCCTCCTGCGCCGCGGCCGGCGCCTGCGCGAGCGGCTGCTGCGCCGAGACCTGCGGCGAGACGTGCACCCCCTGCGGCGCGGCGTGCGCGTGCGAGCAGCGCTGCCCCGTGGGGAGCACCTGCGACGCGAGCTGCGAGTCGAGCGCGAGCCGCTGCCGCCTCGCCTGCGAGGCCGGCGCGACCTGCGGCCTCACGTGCCGGGACGGCGCTTCGTGCGCCGTGGACGCCCGCGGCGCCGCGGAGATCACCGTGTCCTGCCGCGACGACTCCGACTGCGTCGTCGACTGCGCGGGGGCCGAGAGCTGCCGCGTCACCCGCTGCGACGCCGCCGCGAGCTGCCTCGTCCGCTGCGACGCCGGCGACGGCTGCCGCATCAACGCCTGCAGCGGCGGCCAGAGCTGCGGCGACGGGACGCTGGTCTGCCACCGCGCCTGCCCCTGAGCGCGGGGCACCGCGGCGCCGTGATCAGTCGAATGAGCGCGACAGGTCCACGTGGCGCGCGATCGACTGCGACAGGCCGTAGATGACCATCAGGTAGTTCACGAGCATCCAGATCCCGATGCCCAGGAAGGCGATCCCGAGGAGCCCGGCGACCGCCCCGATGCCGTGCGGATCGGTGGAGGTCGCGGCGAGCACGGTCGAGCCGATCTGCAGGATGGCCACCACCCCGGCGAGGACCAACGCGAGGCGCGCCCGGGCGGCGTGATCGACCTCGCCCACGGCCTCGGCGGTGAGCTGCATCGAGCGGATGAAGCAGACGAGCATCCCGAGGTTCAGGAGCGTGTTGACGAGGCCCTCGACGTCGACGCCGCCGGCCTTCGCCTGCGCCACGAGCGCGGCCGTGTCGGTGAGGAAGAGGACGTCGACCGCCCGGTAGAGCGCGAGGGCGAGCGCGGCCCCCGAGAGCCAGAAGGCCGCGACGGCGAGCGTGCGCCCGTTGGTGGTCTTCGGGAGCTGCGCGTAGCGCCGGAGCCCCTCGATGAGGACGGCCTGGATCGCGAGGAAGCCGACCGCGCCGACGCGCGCCCAGACGATGAAGGCCTCGACCGCGGCGGCGATGTCGTCGCCCGAGCCCTCCGTCCGGGCGGCGAGGGTCCCGACCGCCGACCCCGCCGCGAGGATCGTGATCAACACGGCGAAGGCGACGTAGGCGATGAGCCCCCAGAAGTAGATCTTCAGGCCCTGGTGCGCGCGCACCCACCCCGGGTGGTCCGCCCAGACCTGAACGTCGTTCTCCATCGCGCGCCTCCAGCCAAGTCGCCGGCGGACGATGCCACGTCCGCGCCGGCGTCGCCACCGTCGCGAGCGCGCCGAGGACGGGGCTCAGCCGTCGAGGAGCTCCCTCACCCGGCGCGCGAGGTCGTCGTGGCTGAACGGCTTCGTCAGCGTCACCGCGCGGCCGAGCTCCGCCGCGCGCTTCGCAGCAGCGCCACCGTCGTCGCTCGCGAGCACGAGCCGCACGCCGGGGCACGCCGCGCGGAGCTGGGCGGCGACGTCGTCGGGGCCGGCCTGGTGCGCGCTGAAGCCGATGATCGCGACCGCCGGGCGCGCCGTGCGCGCGATGGCGAGGGCCGCGTCGGCGTCGGCCGCGTCGTGGGCCCCGTAGCCGAGCCGCGTCAGGCTGCGCACGCACACGCGCCGCACGAGGTCGTCGTGCTCGTAGACCAGCACCGCCTCGTGGCCACCGGGGGACGACGCCGCGGCTCTCGGGCTCTCCGCCGCGGCGGTCGCCGGCGCCGCCTTCGGCTCGACGGTGGCCGGGAGCTCCACGTGGAACGTCGTGCCCTTCCCGAGGTCGCTCTCGATCCAGATGGTCCCGCCCGCCTGCGTCACGATGCCCCACGACGTGCTGAGCCCGAGCCCGGTGCCGCGCCCGAAGTCCTTCGTCGTGAAGAAGGGCTCGAACACCCGCGACATCACGTCGCGCGACATGCCGTGCCCCGTGTCCGCGACCGACACGCGCACGAGCGGTGGGGTGAGCCCCTTGTCGCCCGGCGCGCCGTCGCCCCCGGCGATCGCCTGCACCGTGACGCGCAGCGCCCCGCCGTTCGGCATCGCGTCCTTCGCGTTGACCGCGAGGTTCGCGAGCACCTGCTCGAAGTTCCCGGGGTCGACCCGCACGATCGCGGGGCCCACCGAGGGGCGCACGTCGAGCTGCACCTCGCTCCCGACGAGCCGCGACAGCATGGGGTACATGTCGGCGACGAGCGCGTTCGCGTCGACCGCGCGCGGCTCGAAGCGCTGACGGCGGGAGAAGGTCAGGAGCTGACGGACGAGGGCCTCGCCGCGCTCGGCGGCCCGGACGACCTCGTTGAGGTCGTCCTGGGCGGCGTGAGCGCCGTCGATCGAGCGCCGCACGAGCTCCGCGAAGCTCACGATGACCGTGAGGATGTTGTTGAAGTCGTGGGCGACCCCGCCGGCGAGCTTCCCGACGGCCTCCATCTTCTGCGCGTGGCGCAGCTGCTCCTCGAGCCTCACGCGGTCGGTCGTGTCGAGCGCGACCCCGACGACGCCCATGACCTCCGTGGTCTGGGAGAGCAGGGGCTCGACGTGGCACTCGAAGGTGCGCTCCATCCAGCGGACCTCGTAGCGCTGCGACTCGCCCTCGAGCGCCGAGGTGTGGGCCTCGGCCGGCGTCATCGGGATCGCGTCCGGGTGGACGTCGCCGACGAAGCGGCCGACGAGGCTCGTCGGGTCGACCCCGATCGCCGTCAGGACCGCCCCCGAGACCGACGTGTAGCGGCGCTCGTCGTCGGTGGTCCAGATCATGGCGGGGAGCTGCCCGAGGATGACGCGCAGCTGCGCCTCGCGCTCGGCGAGCACGCGGTTCGACGACGCGAGCTCGGTGCGCTGCCGGTCGAGCGCGGCCACGTAGCGCCGGAGCTCCTCGTCGCGCTGCCTCACCTCGCGCTCGAGGCGCAGCTTCTCGAGGGCGTTGTCGACGGCGCGCGCGAGGGTGTCGCGCTGGAGGTAGTTCTTGCCGAGGTAGTCCTGCGCGCCGCGCTTCATCGCCTCGACGGCGACCGTGGTGTTGCCCTCGCCGGTCAGCATGATGACGGGCGTGTCGCGGGCCGTGATGGACGCGAGGACGTCGATGCCGTCCTCGTCGGGGAGGCGGTAGTCGAGGACGACGCAGTCGATCTGCCGCTCCTCGAGCGCCGCGAGCCCCTCGCGCGCGGTCGGCGCCTCGAGGATGGCGAAGCGGCCCGAGAGCATCCGGCGGATGAGCTCCCGGTCGACGTCGTTGTCATCGACGATGAGGACGGTCTTCGCGTCGTTCACGCTCGGCTTCCAGGCATCTCGGCGAGGGTCCAGTAGCGCTCGAGCAGCTCGACGAGCTGCGAGCCGTCGTCGCCCACGACGTCCTTCACGAAGTAGCCGGCGGCGTTCAGGGCGTAGGCCTCCGCGATGTCCTCGGGGCGGCGGCTCGTCGTCAGGATGAACGCGACCACGCTCGCGAGCTGCGGATCGGCCCGGAGCGTGCGCAGGAGCTCGAGCCCGTTCATCCGGGGCATGGCGAGGTCGAGGAGGACGAGGAACGGCCGGTCGAGCGCCCCCGTCCCCTCGGCGCGCAGGCGCGCGAGGGCCTCCACGCCGTCGTTCGCCATGACGAGCGTGCATGGGACCTGCGCCTTCCGGAACGCGCGCCGGAGGCTCTCCCGGTCGACGTCGTTGTCCTCGACCACGAGGAGCGTGAGAGCGTCCGTCGTCATGCGGGCCCTCCTGTTGCCGCGAGCCGCCAGCGGACCACCACGGTGAGCCCACGGTCGGGGCTCGGCGCGAGCTCGACCCGCCCACCATGCCACTCGACGGCGCGTTTGACGATGGCGAGCCCCATACCGCTCCCCTCGACGTGGTCCCGGGGGCGGAGCGTCTGGAAGACGCCGAAGGCGCGCTCCGTGAAGTCCGGTGGGATCCCGGGCCCGTCGTCGGCGACGCGCAGGACGAGCCAGCCGTCGTCGAGCGTGGCGTCGAGCGCGACGCGCCCGTCGGCGCGATCGTGGTGCTTGATGGCGTTCCCGACGAGGTTCCGGAGGACGAGCTGCAGCGGCTGGTCGAGCACCTCGATCGCGGGGAGGGGCGCGACCGAGAGGGTGAAGCCCGGGGGGACCGGGACGAGGGCGAGGGCCTCCGCGACGACGAAGCCGAGCGGCGCCGTCGCGCTCCCGGCGCCGAGGCGCGCGACACGGGAGTAGGCGAGGAGATCCTCGAGCATGCGGTCCATGCGGACGACGCGGTCGACGAGGCGCGTGAGGTGCCCGGCCGACTCCTCGGGGAGGACGTCGCGCGTGTCTTCCATGACCCAGGTCGCGAGGTTCTTGATGTCCCGGAGCGGCGCCCGCAGGTCGTGGGACGCCACGTAGGCGAAGGAGTCGAGGTCCTCGTTGGAGCGGCGGAGCTCCTCCATCTGCGCGGCGAGCTGCCGCCGGAGCGCGTGCTCGACCGTGACGTCCTTGAACATCACGGCGACGCGTCGATCGTCGAGGGGCGCCGCCATGACGTTCCAGATTCGCGCGTCCGGCGCGTCCTCGGACGGCCAGTGGAACGTGGCCTGGCGCGGCGCCCCGGAGACGAGCGCGTCGACGTACATCGCGGCGTGGGGCGAGTCGGCGTAGTCGGGGCTCGTCTCGCGGAGCGAGAGCCCGAGGTGCTCGGGCCGGGCGCCCGAGGCCCGCGCCGCGTCGTTCTGGTAGATCGTCACCATGCTGCCGGGATCGGCGGGATCCTCGATTTCGTACATGAGCAGCCCACGCCGCGCGCGGGCGATGGTGGCCTCGACGAGCTCTCGTCGCTTGGCTTCGCTCAGCGATTCGCGCGCGGAACGCGACCAGAAGTCGTCGATCTCCGTCGGGAGCGCGCCCGGGCGGGCGGTCGCGCGCGACGATGGGGCGGACCCATCGACGGAGGACTCTATACCGGCGGGTCTGGTTTCGTCGACCATCGATTGCAGCGGCGGCGACGGGAAGTCCGAGGCGTCGCGCCGGGCGGGGCTGGTCGATCGTACCCTGGAGCCGGGTAAGACCGACCGTTCCAATCTGTACCTCAAGCCCCGCGGCGATCAAGCCGCGCGGCGTCGGGCCGGGCGGCCCTGAAACCGTGCGGTCGCGCGACCGCGGGGGACGGTCGCGACGCGGGGCGCCGAACACGGCATGCTCGGGCCATGAGCAAGGCGTTCACGAAGGAGGACGAGGGGGGCGCGCCCGAGGCGCCGCCGCGGGCGCCGAGCCCGCTCCCGCCCGGCGTCCCGAACTACTGGACCGCCGCCGGCGCCCGCGCGGCGATGGCGGAGATCGCGCGCCTCGAGGCGCAGGCGCCGGCGGATCCGACGGCGCAGGCGCTCGCCCTCGCGCTCGACGGCGCCATGATCGTCGA
The DNA here is from genome assembly GCA_020632715.1 of Deltaproteobacteria bacterium. Lineage (GTDB taxonomy): Bacteria > Myxococcota_A > UBA9042 > PHBI01 > PHBI01 > JACKFA01. The sequence goes on along the minus strand of JACKFA010000003.1, from coordinate 1,034,120 downwards.
CCCCGCGGAGCAGCCGCGCGACGGTCGCGTCGTGCTGGGCGCGATCGTGACGATCGGCGACGAGGACGGGCGCGAGCGGCGCGTGCAGATCGTCGGCGTCCACGAGGCGACCCTCCTCCGTGACGCCGAAGCCGCGATGGCGCGGGTCAGCGTGCTCTCACCCCTCGCGCGCGCGCTCCTCGGCGCGCGCGTCGGCGACGTCGTCGTGGCGCGGGCCCCGCGCGGCGACGAGGAGCTCGAGATCATCGCGATCGCGCTCCCTGGCGCGTGATCGCGCGCGGCCCGAGGCTTGACACGGGCGTCGGCGGCGGGCCATGACCACCGCGCGCCGAGCGGTTCGGCGCCCGCTCACCCGCTGCTCCCGGAGGTGCTCTATGGATGTCGTCGCCCACCGCATCGCGTCCCCCCGCACCGCCACCGGCGCGCGCGGCGTTCGCTGAGCGCCGGGGACTCCCCGCGCCGCCCGAGGCGGCCGCCGGGTCCCCACCGAGTCGAGAGACCGCGCGCCGATGACGGCCCCGCCCGGCGTCCCCACGAGGGGGCGGCCCGGGCCACCCGCTCATCGGAGCTTCCGCATTGGAACAGCACGACGACCGAGCCCTCGAGGGCCTCGGCTTCACGCCATTCTTCCGTCAACAGCTCGCCATCGCGGCGAGCGCCACCTCGCACCCCGTGTTCCCCGCCCGCGTCGCCGTCGCCCACCGCGGCGGCGCCTGGGACTGCCTCGCCGCGCGCGGCGTCGTCCACGCGCGCGCCCCGGGCCGCCTCCGCCATGACGCCGCCGACGCCCGGGACCTCCCCGCCGTCGGCGACTGGCTCGCCCTCCGCGAGCCCGACGGCGACGGCTCGCCGGCCCTCGTCGAGGCCGTCCTCGAGCGTCGCGGCGCCCTCGTGCGCAAGGCCGCCGGCCGCCGCACGATCCCGCAGGTGCTCGCGGCCAACGTCGACACCGTCTTCGTCGTGACGTCGGCGAACGCCGACTTCAGCCCGGGGCGCCTCGCCCGCTACCGGGCGGCGGTCGAGGACGGCGGCGCCGAGGCCCTCGTCGTGATCAGCAAGGCCGATCTCGTCGCTCGCAGCCGGCTCGACGCCCTCCTCGATCGCGTGCCGCGGGGCATGCGCGCGCTCGCGCTGAGCGGCGCGACCGGGGAGGGCTGCGCGGCGCTCGACGCCGAGCTCCTGCCCGGCCGCACGGTGGCGCTCGTCGGCTCGTCGGGCGTCGGCAAGAGCACGCTCGCGAACCGCCTGCTCGGCGAGGAGCGCCTCGCGACGACCCCGATCCGGGCGTCCGACGACACCGGGCGGCACACGACGACGCGGCGCGAGCTCGTCGTCCTGCCCTCCGGCGCGTGCCTCATCGACACGCCCGGGCTCCGCGAGCTCGCGCTCTGGATCGCGGACGGCGGCAGCGACGACGGGCTCGTCACGGGCGACGCCGTCGCCGAGCTCGCGCGCGGCTGCCGCTTCGTCGACTGCACGCACCAGGACGAGCCGGGCTGCGCCGTCCGCGCGGCGGTCGAGGCGGGCGAGCTCGACGCGCGGGAGATCGCCGATCACCGGCAGCTCGAGCGCGAGGCGGCCTTCCAGGCGCGCCGCCAGGACGCGGCCCTCGCGCGCGAGCACGCGCGACGCTGGAAGGCGATCGCGAAGGTGAACCGCGCGCGGACGAAGGGGCTGCCGAAGACGCGCTGAGGCCAGGGGGCGGGCGAGGATCACGGCGGCGCCGTGGTCCTCGCTTTGGACCCCGAACGTTGCGTTCGGTGAAACGAGGGTCGACAACGGCCCAAGGTCCACCGCACGCACTCGGAAGCCCCGTGCCTCAGACCTTTGCCAAGAACGCCAATATCTGGGCGCGCCTCATCCTATGGGGCGGGCTCGGAGGCCTCATCATCTACACGACCACGTCCTGGGCCGTCTTCCAGAGCTCATGGGCGACCGGAGAGGACCGCGTGCTCGAGCAGCCCGTGCCGTTCAGCCACGAGCACCACGTCGCCGGCGTGGGGCTCGACTGCCGCTACTGCCACACGACGTTCGAGACCTCGCGCTTCGCCGGGCTCCCGCCGTCCGAGACGTGCCTCCACTGCCACGCGCACCTCTATCCGGACGCGCCCTACCTCGCGCCCGTCCGCGACAGCTTCCGGACGGGCGAGCCCGTCGCGTGGCAGCGCGTGAACGACCTCCCCGACTTCGTCTACTTCGATCACAGCGCCCACGTCGCGGCCGGCGTCGGGTGCGAGACCTGCCATGGGCGCGTCGACCGGATGCCGCTCATGGCGCAGGGCGCCCCGCTCACGATGGCGTGGTGCGTCGACTGCCACGAGGCGCCCTGGGCGCACCTGCGCCCGCCCGACGCCGTCACCGAGATGGGGTGGACCGCCCCCGGCGGCGACGCCGTCGCCTACGGGCGCCGCCTCGCCGCCGAGCGCGGGATCGCGCCCGACACCTCCTGCTCCACGTGCCACCGATGACATGAACGACCCTCCCGAACGATCCGTCGTCGCGCCGCCACCCAGCCCCGGCGGCGCCGACGACGACGGCATGCTGACCCGGCGCGCGTTCCTCGAGCGCTCCGCCGCGGCCCTCGCCGCCGCCGGCCTCGCCGGCTGCCCGAGCGGCGATCCGCCCGAGCGGATCCTGCCGTACGCGCGGATGCCCGAGCACATCGTGCCGGGGCGGCCGCTCTTCTACGCGACCGCGGTCGCGACGACCGGCGCGATCGCGTCGCCGCTCGTCGTCGAGACCCACGAGGGGCGCCCGACGCGCGTCGACGGCCACCCCGAGCACCCCGCCACGCGCGGCGCGAGCGACGCGTTCGCGCAGGCGCTCGTCCGCGACCTCTACGATCCCGGGCGCTCGAGCGGCGTCCGGCGCGGGGGCGCCGCGAGCTCCTGGAGCGCCTTCTACGGCGCGGCGGCGGCGGCGCTGGCCGCAGGCGACGGCGCCGTCGCGCTCCTCGCGCCGCCCACCACCTCGCGCACGCTCGCCGACGCCATCGCCCGCTTCACCGCCCGCTTCCCGCGGGCGCGCTGGTACGGCTGGGCGCCCGTCCCCGAGGAGCCGGCCGCGGGCGGCGCCGCCCTCGACCCGAGCCTCGCCGCGGCGCGCGCGGTCCTCACCCTCGACGACGACCTCCTCGCGTGGTCGCCGGGCCGCCTCCGCCACGCGCGCGAGCTCGCCGCGCGGCGCGCCGCCCACCTCGCCCCGGGCGACGCCTTGCGCCTCTGGGCCGTCGAGAGCTTCCCGACGATCACCGGCGCCATGGCCGATCACCGGCGCGTCGCCCGCGTCGACGCCGTGCCGGCCCTCGCCGAGGCCGTCGTGACCGGCCTCGCCGGCGGGGCGGTCGCCGAACCCGGGCTCGCCGCCGCGGTCGCCGACCTGCGCGCCGCCGGCCCCGCCGGCCTCGTCACGGCCGGCCCGCAGCAGCCGGCCGTCGTCCACGCCCTCGCGCGCCGCGCGAACGCCCTCCTCGGCGCCGTCGGGAAGACCGCCCGCTACGCGCCGCCCGCGGCCTTCGCGGCCCCGGGCGGCGGCCGCGCCGAGCTCGTCGCGGCCATCGGTCGCGGCGAGGTGGGCGCGGTGCTCGTCCTCGGGGGGAACCCCGTCTACGACGGCCCGGCGGACCTCGACGTCGCCGGCGCCCTGGCGCGCGTGCCCTTCACCGCGCACCTCGCGCTGCGCGTCGACGAGACCGGCCTCGCCTGCGACTGGCACCTCCCGCTCGCGCACCCGCTCGAGGCGTGGGGCGACGCGCGCGCCGAGGACGGCTCGACCGTCATCGCGCAGCCGACGATCACGCCCCTCTACGGCGGGCAGACGGCCGCCGAGGTGCTCACGGCCCTCTCCGGCGACGTGGCGCGCGGCCGGGACCTCGTCGAGCGCGCGCTCGGCGCGGCCGGTGTGGCCCCGGGCGGCTGGGACGCGGTCATCGAGGCCGGCGTCGTGCGCCCGCCCGCGGGGCTCGTGCCGCCGCCGCCCGCGGAGGCCGCCGCGCCCGGCCGGGCCCCGAGGCCGCTCGCGGCCCCGCTCGTCCTCGCCTTCCGCCCCGATCCGACCGCCTGGGACGGGCGCTTCGGGCACCACCCCTGGCTCCTCGAGCTGCCGCGCCCCATCACGCGCCAGGTCTGGGGCAACGCCGCCTTCCTCTCCCCGGAGACCGCCGTCGCCCACGGCCTCGCCCACGGCGACCTCGTCGCGATCGCGCGCGGCGCGCGCCGCGTGGAGGCCGTGGTCTATGTGCTCCCGGGCGTCCCCGACGGGCAGGTGACGCTCCACCTCGGCCTCGGGCGCCGCTCGGGCGGCGCGGGCGCCGGCATCGGCGCCGACGCGTACGCCCTCCGCACGACGGACGCCCTCTGGGTCGCGAGCGACGTCACGCTCACCCCGACCGGCGAGCGCGGGCGGCCCATCCTCACGCAGGCGCACACGGAGCTCGGCGAGGTCCCGCCGGCGCGCGAGGCCACCCGCCGCGCGGTCGCCGAGCGTGGCCGCGCCGCCTTCTTCCCCGAGGGCCCGCCGCACGCCCCCGACGAGCCGCAGCCGACGCTCTACGAGGAGCGGCCACGACGGAGCCCGAGCTGGGGCATGAGCATCGACCTCAACGCGTGCGTCGGCTGCAACGCCTGCGTCGTCGCCTGCCAGTCGGAGAACAACGTCTTCACGGTCGGCCCCGAGGAGGCCGCGCGCGGCCGCACGATGCACTGGCTCCGCGTCGACACCTACCGCGCCGACGACGGCCGCTGGCGCTTCCAGCCCGTGCCCTGCATGCAGTGCGAGCACGCCCCGTGCGAGGTCGTCTGCCCGACGGGCGCCACGCAGCACGCGACCGACGGCCTCAACGACATGGTCTACAACCGCTGCGTCGGGACGCGCTACTGCTCGAACAACTGCCCCTACAAGGTGCGCCGCTTCAACTTCTTCCGCTACGAGGACCCGGCCGCCGTCGTCGCCCTCGGGCGGAACCCCGACGTCACCGTCCGGACCCGCGGCGTCATGGAGAAGTGCACCTACTGCGTGCAGCGGATCCGCGCGGGCTCGCGCGTGCGCCCCGGCCAGGACACCCCCGTCGCCGACGGCGCCGTGAAGACCGCCTGCCAGGTCGCCTGCCCCGCCGACGCCATCGTCTTCGGCGACCTCGCCGACCCCGACGCCGCCGTCACCAGGTCGCGCGCCGACGCGCGCAGCTACGCGCTCCTCCACGAGCTCGGGACGCGCCCGCGCACGACCTACCTCGGCCGCCTCGCGCACCCGTCCGAGGCGCTCCCGGCGGGCGACGAGGAGCCGACGTGAGCGCCGCGCGCGACGATCTCCCGCGCGACGACGACGCGCGCTGGGTCCGCGGCGGTCACGACATGGGGTCGGTCACCGACCTCGTCGCCGGCGCCGTGGCGCCCGCGCGCACGCGCAAGAGCTGGCTCCTCATGCTGCTCGTCACCTTCGCGGGCGTCGGCGTCCTCTTCGTGAGCGTGCTCTGGCTCTTCAGCGAGTACGTCGGGATCTGGGGCATCGAGATCCCGGTGGCCTGGGGCATCGCCATCGCGAGCTTCGTCTGGTGGATCGGCATCGGCCACGCGGGGACCCTCATCAGCGCGGTGCTCCTGCTCGCCAAGCAGCCCTGGCGCCGCTCCATCAACCGCTTCGCCGAGGCGATGACCCTCTTCGCGGTCGCCTGCGCCGGGCTCTACCCGATCCTCCACCTCGGCCGCCCCGAGCACTTCTACTGGCTCGTGCCGTACCCGAGCACCTACGGCGCCTGGCCGCAGTTCGGGAGCCCGCTCGTCTGGGACCTCTTCGCGATCAGCACGTATCTGACGGTGTCGCTCCTCTTCTGGTACCTCGGGCTCATCCCCGATCTCGCGACGATGCGCGACCGCGCGACCGGCCTCAAGGCGAAGGTCTACGGCGTCTTCGCGCTCGGCTGGCGCGGCGACGCGCGCCACTGGGCGCGCCACCAGCGCGGCTACCTCATGCTCGGCGGGCTCGCGACGCCGCTCGTCGTGTCGGTGCACACGGTCGTCTCCTTCGACTTCGCCGTGGCGCAGCTCCCCGGCTGGCACATGACGATGTTCCCGCCGTACTTCGTGGCGGGCGCCATCTACTCGGGCTTCGCGATGGTGCTGACGCTCGTCATCCCCGCGCGCCGCTGGCTGCGCCTGACCGACGTCATCACCGACGACCACCTCGACGCCGCCGCGAAGCTCATGCTCGCCTCCGGGCTCATCGTCGCCTACGGCTACGCGAGCGAGATCTTCTTCGGCTGGTACAGCGGCGATCCGAGCGAGCTCTCGCTCGTCCACAGCCACCTCGCGGGGCACTCGGCGCCGCTCTTCTGGACGGTCGTCACGCTCAACGTCGGGAGCGCCATGTTCCTCTGGTCGCGGCGCGTCCGGCGGAGCGTCGTGCCGCTCTTCGTGCTGACCCTCCTCATCAACGTCGGGATGTGGCTCGAGCGCTACCTCATCGTCATCGGCTCGCTCGAGCACGGGTTCCTGCCGTCGACGAAGGGCGAGTACACGGCGACCTTCTGGGACTGGTCGACCTTCCTCGGGACGCTCGCCTTCTTCGGCTTCCTGATGCTCCTCTTCGTCCGCTTCGTGCCGGCGGTCGCGATGGCGGAGCTGCGCGAGATGGTGCCGCCGCGCCGGGCGCTCCGGCCGCCGCCCCCGCCCGCTGGCCCGGAGGTGACGCCGTGACGGAGCGCGTCGCCGCCGAGTCCTACGACCTCATGGCCGAGTTCGACACCGGCGAGGCCGTCGTCGCCGCCGCCCGGGGCGTCCGCGAGCGCGGCTACGTCGCGCTCGACGCCTACAGCCCCCTCCACGTCGAGGGGCTCGCCGAGGCGCTCGGCTTCCGCTCGCGGATCCCCGTCGTCACCTTCCTCGGCGGCCTCTTCGGCGGGCTCGGGATCCTGACCTTCCAGATCTGGGCGCAGGCCATCGACTGGACGCTGAACGTCGGCGGACGCCACGCCTCCGCCATCCCCGCGTTCCTCGTGCCGACCTTCGAGCTCACCATCCTCGGCGCCGCCCTCGGCACGTTCTTCGCGGTGCTCTGGCGGAGCCACCTGCCCGAGCCGTGGCACCCGGTCTTCGAGGTCCCGGCCTTCGCCCGCGCGAGCCAGGACCGGTTCTTCCTCGTCGTGCGCGCCGACGACCCCGGGTTCCACCCGGCGGAGACGCGCGCGCTCCTCGTCACCCTCGGCGCGCTGGAGGTGCACGATGTGCCCCGCTGAGCTCGGCGCCGCCGTCGTCCTCTTGCTGTTCGCCGCGCTCGCCGCCCCGGCGTGCAGCCAGGAGATGCGCGACCAGGCGAAGGTCGAGCCGCTCGAGGCCGCCGCGTTCTTCGGCGACGGACCCGGGGCCCGCGCGGAGCCCGTCGGCACCGTGCCGCGCGGGGCGCTCCTCGACCGCGCGCTCGCGGCGGGGGAGGGGCCCGCAGGCGAGCCGCTCACGGGCTTCCCCATGGCCGTCGGGGAGGCCGATCTCGCGCGCGGCGAGGCCCTCTTCGGCGTCTACTGCGTCCCCTGCCACGGGCGCCTCGGGCTCGGCGACGGGATGGCCGTCCGCCGCGGCTACCCCGCGCCGCCGCCGCTCACCCTCGCGCGCGTCCGCGAGGCGCCGGTCGGCGACCTCGTCGACGTGATCGCCCACGGCCGCGCCAACATGCCGGACTACGAGATGATCGCGGCCCCCGACCGCTGGCGGGTCGTCGCCTGGGTGCGCGTGCTCCAGCTGAGCCAGCACGCCGACGCCGCCGCGCTCTCCGCCGCCGACCTCGCCCACCTCGACGCCGCCGGGGCCGGAGGCGCGCCATGAGCGGAGGCACGCCGGCGCGGGTTCTCCGCGGTCCGCTGCGCGCGGGCCTCGTCGCCGCCGCGGTCCTCGCGATCGCGACGGCCGTCGGCGCGGTCCTGGCGCCGTCCGCCTTCTTCAACGCCTGGCTCATGGCCTGGCTCCTCTGGCTCGGCGTCGCCCTCGGCGGGCTCGCGATCCTCTGCGTCCACCACCTCGTCCACGGCCGCTGGGGGCGCTCGGTGCGGCCGCTCCTCGAGGCGGTCGCGCGCACGACCCCGCTCCTCGCCGTCGCGTTCGTGCCGCTCGCGCTCGGCCTCGCCCACGTCTACCCGTGGACCGACGACGCCTTCATGGCGAGCGACCCCCTGCGCGTCCACAAGGCGGCCTACCTCGCGGCGACCCCGTTCCTCCTCCGGTCCGCCGCCGCGCTCGTCCTCTGGAGCGTGCTCGCCTGGCTGCTCACGCGCGACCCGTCGCGCCTCCGCCCCGGCCTCGCCGCGGCGACCCTCATCGCCTACTTCCTCGGCATCACGACCGGCGGCGTCGACTGGGTGCTCTCCCTCGAGCCCTCGATGTCGACGAGCGCCTTCGGGCTCGCGCTCGCGACCGGCCATGGTGCCGCCGGGCTCGCGTTCGTGCTGGTGCTCGCGGCCTGGCTCGGGCGCCGCGCGCGCCCGCCGGTCGAGGCCGACCGCGCCCACGACCTCGGCAACGTGCTCCTCGCCGCCGTCATGCTCTGGGCGTACATCGCCTTCACGCAGATGCTGCTCGTCTGGGCCGCCGACATCCCGCGGCAGTCGGGCTGGTACCTCGAGCGCTCCGAGGGGCTCTGGAACGGCGTCTCGTGGGCCCTCATCGCGCTCCACTTCGCCGCGCCCTTCCTCCTCCTCCTCTTCCGCGTCGTGAAGCGCCGCCCCGCGCGCCTCGCCGGCGTCGCGGCGCTCGTGCTCGTGCTCCACGCGGTCGAGGTCGCCTGGTTCGTGCTCCCCTCCCGGGGCCGCTGGGCCGGCGGCCCCGCGCCGGGCTTCACCTGGCTCGACGCCGTCGCCCCGCTCGCCCTCGGCGCCGTCTTCGTCACGGCCGTCCTCGCCTCGCTCCGGCGCGCGCCCGAGCTCCTCCCCCGCACGGTCGTGGCCGCCGAGCTCGACGCCGCCTCGCTCCCCGGCCCCGAGGTGACCCGTGGCTGAGCGCCGCTACGAGCCCACCGACGAGGCCGGCGGCCGCCGCGGCGTCGGCATCGGCGCGGCCGTCGTCGTGGGCCTCATCGCCTTCGGGATCGCCGTCGGCGCCGTCATCGCCTGGGGCCTCGCCCCCGACGCCGAGGCGCCGCCGCCGTCCGTCCACCTCGAGACGGCGCCTGGCGGCGCTTCGCGCCGCTGCTGACCGCCGAGCTCCGCGGCCAGCGCGCGCGCCGCCGAGGCCGGCTGGGAGGCCCGCGCCACGAGCTGGGCTGGCTCGACGCCGACCGCCGCGTCGCGCGGATCCCGCTCGCCCGGGCCCGCGCGCTCTGGCTCGCGTCGCAGGCCGCGGGCCACGCCGCCGCCGCCGCCGCCCGCGCGGGCGGGAGGGCGCGCCATGACCCCCTCGCCCCCGTCACCACGCGTTCCTCGGCGCCCCGGCCGCCTCGACCGGCGCCGAGCACGTCGACACCATCTTCGTCATCGTCATCGTGGTCGTCGGGCTCGCGACGCTCGGCGTCTTCGCGACCATGGGCTACTTCGTCTGGCGCTATCGCTACCGCCCGGGCGTCAACGAGACCGGCCGCGACGTCCCCGGCTCGACGCGCCTCGAGGTCGGCTGGACGATCGCCACGACCGTCGTCTTCGGCGGGATCTTCGCGCTCGGGGCGGCCGGCTTCGCCGAGCGGCAGCACGTCCCCGCGGGGCGCGACGTCGAGGACGTGCTCGTCGTCGGCAAGCAGTGGATGTGGAAGTTCCAGCACGGCGGCGGGCGCCGCGAGATCGCGGTCCTCCACGTCCCGGTCGGGCGCGTCGTGCGCCTCTCGCTCACCTCGGAGGACGTCATCCACAGCTTCTACGTGCCCGCCTTCCGCGTGAAGCAGGACGCGCTCCCCGGCCGCACCACCACCCTCTGGTTCGAGGCGACCACCCCCGGGACCTACCCCTTCGCGTGCGCCGAGTACTGCGGCGGCGAGCACAGCCGGATGGTCGGGCAGATCGTCGCGATGCCGGCCGAGGCGTACGACGCCTGGCTCGAGCACCGCGAGCCCGGCGAGATGCCGCTCGCGGCCGCCGGGCGCGAGGTCTTCGCGCGCCACGACTGCGCGACCTGCCACGACACGCACGCGAACAAGCCCGCCCCGCCGCTCGAGGGGCTCGTCGGGCGCCGGCGCGTCTTCGAGGACGGCGCGGCCCTCGTCGCGGACGAGGCCTACCTCCGCGAGAGCGTGCTCGAGCCCTCCGCGCGCGTCGTCGCGGGCTACGCCGTCGCCGGGCGCTCGCCGATGCCCTCCTACGCGGGCGTCCTCACGAACGAAGAGCTCTTCGAGCTCCTCTACTATCTCCGCACCCTGAAGGACGCGACGGGGGTGTCCCGATGAACACGACCGCGCGCACGCCGAGCGGGGCCCACCGCTTCTGGGGCACGCTCCGCGCCTGGCTCACGACGAAGGACCACAAGAAGATCGCGGTCCTCTACCTCCTCACCATCACGCTCTTCTTCGTCATCGGCGGCGTCATCGCCACCATCATGCGCATCGAGCTCGCCGGACCCGGCGAGGACGTCGTGTCGGCCGAGGCCTACAACCGCCTCTTCAGCCTCCACGGCGTCATCATGGTGTGGTTCTTCCTCATCCCCGCCGTGCCGACGGTCCTCGGGAACTACCTGATCCCGCTCATGATCGGCGCCCCCGACCTCGCCTTCCCGCGGCTGAACCTCGCGAGCTGGTACGTCTTCGTCGCGGGCGGCGCGCTCACCCTCGTCGCCATGGTCACGGGCGGCGTCGACACCGGCTGGACCTTCTACACCCCGTACTCGAGCACCTTCAGCCAGTCCCACGTGGTGCTGACCGTGTGCGGGATCTTCCTCGCGGGCGTCTCGTCCATCTTCACGGGCCTCAACTTCATCGTGACCATCCACAAGCTGCGCGCGCCCGGCCTCACCTGGTTCCGGCTCCCGCTCTTCGTGTGGACCCACTACGCGACGTCGATCATCCTCGTCCTCGCGACGCCCGTCCTCGGCATGACGCTGCTCCTCGTACTCATCGAGCACGCCGTCGGCATCGGGATCTTCGACCCCGCGTACGGCGGCGATCCGCTGCTCTTCCAGCACTTCTTCTGGTTCTACTCCCACCCGGCCGTCTACGTGATGATCCTCCCGGGCATGGGGGTCGTGAGCGAGGTCATCTGCTGCTTCTCGCGGCGCCGCATCTTCGGCTACCGCTTCATCGCCTGGGCGACCCTCGCCATCGCGGTCTTCGGCTTCCTCGTCTGGGGCCACCACATGTTCGTGAGCGGCCAGTCGTACCTCGCGAGCCTCGTCTTCTCCGTGCTGAGCTACCTCGTGGCCGTCCCGAGCGCGATCAAGGTGTTCAACTGGCTCGCGACCCTCTACGGCGGCGCCATCCGCCTCGACACGCCGATGCTCTACGTGCTCGGCTTCATCGGGCTCTTCACGGTCGGCGGCGTCACGGGGGTCGTGCTCGCCACGCTCGCGGTCGACGTGCACCTCCACGACACCTACTTCGTCGTGGCCCACTTCCACACCATCATGGTCGGCGGGATGGTGATGGCCTACCTCGCGGGCCTCCACTTCTGGTGGCCGAAGATGACCGGCCGCCGCTACGACGAGCGCCTCGGGCGCCTCGGCGCCGTGCTCGTCTTCGTCGGCTTCCTGCTCACATTCCTCCCGCAGTTCATCCTCGGCTACCAGGGGCTCCCGCGGCGGGTCGCGACCTACGACGAGCGCTTCCACCTGCTCCAGGTCATGTCGTCCGCGGGCGCGTCGGTCCTCGCGCTCGGCTACCTCGTGCCCGCCGTGGCCCTCGTGAAGTCGCTCTTCGGGAAGGCCGAGCCCGCGGGCCGCAACCCCTGGGGCGCGACGGGGCTCGAGTGGCAGACGACCTCCCCGCCGCCGGCCGAGAACTTCCTCGCGCAGCCGGTCGTCACGGGCGACGCCTACGACTACCCGAACGCGCCGGCGCCGGTCGCCGCCCGCGGGGGCGCCCATGGCTGAGCTCCACGCCGACGCGCGGCTCGTGCGCGAGCCCTTCACGGACGTCGCCCACCAGCGCGCCGCCGTCTCCCTCGGGATGTGGGTGTTCATCGCCCAGGAGGTGCTGTTCTTCGGCGTCCTCTTCGTGTGGTACGGCCTCTTCCGCGCGCAGCACCCCGACGTCGTCGCGGCCGGCGGGCGCGCGCTCGACGTGCCGCTCGCGACGGTCATGACGGTGACCTTGCTCGTGTCGAGCTTCACGATGGTGCTCGCGGTGCGTTCGGCCATGCTCGGGGCGCGGCGCGGGCTCGCCGGCTGGCTCGCCGCGACGGGGCTCCTCGCCGTCGCCTTCCTCGCGATGAAGGCCTGGGAGTACCACCACCACATCGCGGCCGGGGAGGTGCCCGTGGTCGACCTCCACGCGGCGTCGTCGGTCGTGGAGGCCGGCCGCGCCCAGTTCTTCGGCCTCTACTTCGTGATGACGGGCTTCCACGCGCTGCACGTCGTGGGCGGGGTCCTCGTCATCGCCTGGCGCGCGCTCGCCGCAGCGCGCGGGCGGGAACTCCCGCGCTGGACCGCCATCATGGGGCTCGGGCTCTATTGGCACCTCGTCGACGTCGTGTGGCTCTTCGTCTTCCCGGCGCTCTACCTCGCGGGGCACGCGTGAGCGCCCGCGACGAGCGGCGCGAGGACGGGGGCCGCGCGCTCGAGCCGCCGAGCGTGGTCACGAGCCTCGTCGTGCTCGCGGCGCTCCTCGCGCTCACGCTCGCCACGGTCGCGCTCGCCTACGTCGACCTCGGGACCGTCGGGCACGTCGTCGTCGGGCTCGCCATCGCGGGCGCGAAGGCCGGGCTCGTCATGGGCTTCTTCATGCACCTCGGCCACGAGGGGCGCCTCCCGCGGCTCTTCGCGGGGTTCGGCTTCACGTGGCTCGCGTTCCTCGTGCTCTTCGTGGTCATCGACGTCGTGACGCGCTGACGGGCGCCGCCTTGGCGCGCTTGTTGCTCCTCGAGGGCGGGTCACCCACCGGAGGACCCCATGAACGAGAGAAGCACCCACGCGAGCGACGACACGCGCCTCGCCCCGCGCCGGAAGAGCGCGCGCGAGCTGCCGAGCGAGGCCGAGATCGAGGAAGACGAGGCGACGGAGCAGCGCCAGCCCGACAACGGCGGCGCCGACTACCAGAGCCTCGTCGGCGAGGGCGAGTACAGCGCCCGCGCCGCGCAGGGCCCGGACCCGGCCATCGCGCGCGAGATCCCGGTGCACGACCGCGGGCGGCAGGGCGAGGGCCCGCCGCGCGAGGAGACGCTCAGCGAGGAGCCCGAGGACATGGGCGCGCGCTACCTCGAGCGCGTGACAGAGGCCCCGCGCCACAAGGAGCCGAAGAAGGGGTAGGGCGCGAGCGCGCTCGACGACGCGCGAGCCGCGCTCACCCCTCGCGGGCGGCGCGGCTCGCGTGCCCGTACTTCACGACCCCGACGAAGAGCACGCCGCCGACGGCGTTCCCGAGGGTCGCCCAGCCGAGGAAGCGCGCCGCCTCGGACACGGTGACGTCGGCGCCGGCGATGAGCGCGGTGAAGACCTCGCACGCGCCGACGATGCAGTGGTGCAGGTGCCCGAGGCCGATGAGGCCCGTGATCATGAAGACGATGGCGATCTGCGCGATGGTCTCGCGCGCGGCGGTCACGAGCCACGACAGGAGCCCCATGAGCCACCCGGCGAGGACGGCGCTGAGCCCGATGATCCAGCCGTCGTGGTCGACGATGCCGCGCGCGACGTGCTCGAGGTCGTCCACGTGGAAGGCGCCGAGCTCGGGCCCGAGCGTCGCGGCGAAGAGGGCGAAGAGCGTCACGCCGACGAGGTTCCCGAGGTAGACGGTGACCCACAGCCGGAGGAGGCGCGAGAGGCGCGCGTCGCGGTTCAGGACCGGGAGCACGGCGAGGGTCGTGTGCTCCGTGAAGAGCTCGGAGCGCCCGATGACGACGAAGATGTAGCCGATCGGGTAGACGGCGGAGACGAGGAGGCGGCCCGGGAGGCCGTCGATCTCGCCGCCGAGGAGCGACACCATGACCGCGACGGCGAAGAGGCTGAAGCCGACGTCCATCCCGGCGGACAGGGACGACATCACGAGGCCGCTCTGCGGGCGGTGGAGCTCGATCGACGCCTCGTGGATCTCCTGCGCGAGGATCTCGCGGTAGCTCTTCTTGGCCGGGGGCGCGTCGTCGGGCGCGCCGTCGCGGACGGCCTTGCTCTTCTCGTCGGCGTCGGGGCGGGCGTCGTCGTCGCGGGCGTGGCGGTCTGGGTCGGCGGGGTCGCGGGGCGCGTTCATGGCGGCGGCACCTCGGTCGGCGGGGGCGGGGTCGGCGGGGCGCGGCGCGCGCGGTCACACGTGGGCGTGGGCGGTCTCGAACGAGACGAGGAGCGCGGCGCCGGCGAGGGCGAGGTCCTTCATGAGGTTGACGGTCGCCATGTTCGCGCCGTCGCCGCCGGCGATGAGCGTCGGGATGTGGATGGTCACGACGAACGTGAGGAGGAGGCCGGCCAGGACGGGCCCGGCGACGCGCGCGGGGCGGCCGCCGTAGACGACGCCGACGCCGCACGCGAGCAGCACCACGCCCGTCGCGACGACCCAGAAGCCCGCCGAGAACGGCGCCCAGTCCGGCACGACCGCGGACATCGACTCGATCATGAAGAAGTGGCTCATCCCGAAGGCGATGAAGGGGAGCCCGAAGAGGACGCGAGCGACGGGGCCGGTCAGGATGTCGTGGATCCGGTGCGCGCGCGGGTGGCGGCTCGTCCGGACGTGTCCGGACTCGACGTTGACGTTCGTGGCCATGGGCTCCTCTCTCTCGCTCGCAGGGGTTTGTCTCGATCGCTCGAGGGGTGCAGTCCCCGTGCCACGGCGCGAGCCGGCGATCGGCGCGGCGCGCGCGCCGTCCCCGCCGTGTCGCGCCGCCCCAGCGCGCCCCCGGGCGGGGCAGACTGCCCCAGGGCGCGATCGGGCGGCGCCCGCGGATCCATCTCGCGAGACGATTCCCATCGCGCGGCGATGGACACGGCCGCGCGACGATGGTAGGGATCCCGAGGAGGACCGCGGGTCGACCGTCACGGCGCGCGCTGGCTCCTCGAGGGAGGCCGGACCGATGAAGTGGCTCTGGGCGCTCGCGGCGCTCGTCCCGATGCTGTCTCCGCCCGCGCAGGCGAGCGGGCTCCTCGCCGTCCGCTTCGGCGGCGAGCACGGGCACCCGACGACGTCGAACCCGACGGCGATCTACTTCAACCCCGCGGGCATGTCGCTCATGGGCGGGACGCGCCTCATGCTCGACGGCACGTTCGCGTGGCGGAGCCTCACCTACACGCGCGACCCGGGCGCCATCGACAACGTGCTCGCCGACCCGAACGTCGGCACCGGCACCCCGGAGGGCGACGGCGTCGCCGCGAACAGCGGCGAGGGGCACCTCTTCAACCTCGTCGGGAGCCCGTTCGCCGCCATCGTCACCGACTTCGGCGTCGAGGGGCTCGGCGTGGGCCTCGGCTTCTACGTCCCCTTCGGCGGCAGCTCGAGCTTCGATCAGGTCGACGCGAGCGACGCCTTCCCGGGCGCCAAGGACGGCCCGCAGCGCTGGTGGGCCATCGACGGCACGCTCCGCGCCCTCTACTTCACGGGGGCCGTCAGCTACCGCTTCCCGGACCTGCGCCTCTCGGTCGGCGCCGGCCTGAACGTCGTCCTGACGCAGATGGCGACGGTGCGCGCGCGCAACTCGGACGGCACCGATCACCTCGTCAGCAACGGCACCATCCAGGAGGGGCGCGCCCTCATCGACGTGTCGAGCGTCGACGTCGCCATCTCGGCCGGCATCATCTGGGAGCCGGTCGACGGCTTCTACCTCGGGCTCTCCTACCAGAGCCAGCCGGGCTTCGGCACGAGCAAGCTCACCGGCGACACGACGCTCGTCTTCGGCGCGACCCCGTCGGCGGCGGTCGAGCCGACGCCGTCGGAGTTCTACAACGGCTGGCCGGACGTCTGGCGCCTCGGCGGGCGCTACACCGTGCCGAAGGCGTGGGAGGTGCGCCTCTTCGGCGAGCTCGCGCGCTGGAGCTCGATGTACGAGCACTGCCTCCTGAACTCGACGATCACGCCGCGCGCCTGCAAGGGCGACCCGCCGCCCGGGAAGATCGTGCTCGTGCCGCGCCGCTGGGAGGACACCTTCGCCCTCCGCGCGGGCGGCTCGTATTGGGTGTCCGACGCGGTCGAGCTCTACCTCGGCGCCGGCTGGGACGGGAACGCCATCCCCGACTCGACCGTCGACCCCGGCCTCTACGACAACGACAAGGTCTCGGTCGCCGTGGGCGGGCGCTTCTCGCTGCTCGACGAGTCCCTCATCGTGAGCGTGACCTACACCCAGCTCTTCTACCCGGATCGCACGGTCGCGCCGCGGCAGCACCTGCCGGGGGCGACCACCGGCGACATCGCGAGCCTCGGCTTCTCGGCGCCGGAGCGCGATCCCGACGCGGCGGGCAAGTACGAGCACGCCATCGGCGTCCTCGACGTGTCGGTGGAGGCGCGCTTCTGATGACGCACACGACGACGACGACCCGGAGCCGGGGAGGGCGGACGATGCAGTGGAGAGCGGCGTTTCTGACGGCGGTGCTGGCGACGACGGCGCTCGGCGCCGGGTGCGTGGACCCCAACGGCAAGCTCGACGAGTTCCTCGAGCGCTCGGAGCCGTTCCGCGCGCAGGTGGCGACGGGCGCGTGCGAGGGGCGGGTCGACGCGAGCGGGGACTACCTGCTCGCGATCGCGACGGTGGTGCTGCCGACGGCGCCCGTGCTCTTCGACGCGACGGTGACCGTGGACACGACGGTCGACCCGTGGGCGATCACCGTCGCCATGCAGCCGCTCGCGGTCGACGGGCGCGCGAACGTGGGCGACGTCCTGACGGCGACCGGCACGGTCGACGCGGACGGCCGCTTCGACCTCGACTTCGGCGAGATCACGATCCCCGGGGCGGCGAACGCCATCCTCGTCGGCACCGACGCGGTCGCGACGCTGACGCTCGCCGGCTGCACGAACACCGCCGAGTTCACCTGCGGCACGGCCGACGGCGCGATCTCGTCGCCGGCGTCGATCCCGCTCGCGGGCTCGACCTACGGCGCCATCGCGGTCGACGGCGATCTGACGACCGCGGACCCGGTCGCGCTCTGCCCGACCGAGTAGCGCGGCCCGCGCTCAGCTCGCGCGGCGCCTCGCGGGCGCCGGCGCGGCGGGCGCGTCGTGGTGCGGGATGAAGCGCCGCCCGATGGCGAGCGCGACCGCGCAGGTGAAGTAGGCGAGGATCCCGTAGACGACGGCGGGCATCGCGATCTCCTCGCTGCCGAGCACGTTGATGGCGAGGCCGATGCCGAGCGCGGCGTTCTGCATCCCGACCTCGATGCCGATGGTGACGGCCTGGCGGAGCGGGAGGCGGAAGGCGAGGGCGGAGAGGAGCCCGAGCATGATGGTGCCGAGGGAGAGCACGAGCACCGGGATCCCGAGCGTCGTGAACTGCTCGGCGACGCGGGTGCGCTCCTTCGCGATGGCGCCGATGATGAGGACGAGCAGGAGCCCGACGGCGACGCGCTTCAGGTGCTTCTCGGCGACCTCGGCCTTCGTGGGGCGGTGGGCGCGGACGAACATGCCGAGCGCGAGCGGGACGCCCACGATGAAGAGCAGCTGGACGACGGTCGAGCCGACGTCGATGGTGATGTCGGTCGCGGTGCCCATGAACGTGTCGAGCGCGAGCCCGACGACGAAGGGGATCGTCACCATCGTGGCCACGCCCGAGAGCGCGGTCAGCGTCACGGAGAGCGCCGTGTCACCGCGCGCGAGGTTCGAGTAGAGGTTCGACGACGGGCCGCCCGGGCAGGCCGTGATGAGCACGAAGCCGACGGCCATCGGCGGCGGCAGGGCGAAGGCCCAGGCGAGCAGGAAGCCGGCCGCCGGGAGCACGACGAGCTGGTTCACGAGCCCGACGGCGACGGCGGTCGGCTCGACCATGACGCGCTTGAAGTCGACGACGCGGAGGCCGAGCCCCATCGTGAACATGATGACGGCGAGGGTCGCCGGGATGAAGATGGCTACGATGGTCTGCGCTGTCATGAGGCGCCCATCGTAGCGGGTGTGTGGGCGTTTCGACACCGGCGCCAGCGGAAAATGGCGTACGCCTCGTGCTATCGTCCCGGGGCCCCAGGGATGTCCCGCCAGGAGGTGCCCCGTGCTCCGTCATGTCGTCTCCGCTGCGCTCCTCGTCCTCGTCGTCGTCGGCGCGGAGGCCTCGCCGGCCGCCGCCGCCGACCCGTGCGCGCTCGAGGCGCGTTGCGCCGAGTATGGCCACTGCTCGCCTTCCGGGGGGACGTGCCTCCACCGCTCCGACGCGGACTGTCTCCAGGGCTGCCAGCGCACCGGCGACTGCGCCTTCGACGCGAAGTCCGGCTTCTGCACCGTCGCGAAGGCCGGCTGCGCGAAGTCTCCGGCCTGCAAGCAGTTCGGCGCGTGCGATGGCGACGTGGGGACCGGCGAGTGCCACGGCACGGACGCCGCGTGCGCCGCGGCGACCATCGGCTGCAAGGTCGAGGGGGCGTGCGGGCCGATCGGCGGGGTCCAGCAGTGGGCCTGCGTCGCCGACGAGGCGTCGTGCCGGCGCTCAGAGCGGTGCGCGACCTTCGGCGAGTGCGGCGTCCAGGACGACGGCTACGCGGCCGCGACCTGCGTCGCGACCACCACGAAGGACTGCATGGCGAGCCGCGCGTGCAAGCGCGACGGCGCCTGCCAGCGCGACGAGGCGTCGAAGACGTGCGCTGCGACCGAGGGCGGGTGCAAGCGCTCGCTCGGGTGCCGCGAGCTCGGGCTCTGCGCGCTCGCGCCGGAGAAGGGCGCCGCCACGCTGCGGGCGCCGGGAGCCGGCCTCTCGGGCTGCTGGGCGGGGGACGACGCGGCCTGCGCGGCGGCGGCGGCGTGCACGTCGCGCGGCGCGTGCTCCGCGTACGGCGGGGTGTGCGCGTCGCGGGCGGGCCTCGCGCCGCCGACCTGCGAGGTGGTCGAGATCACGGGCCTCGTCGTGACGGCGTCGAGCGAGCACAAGGCGACGCCGCCGTACCGCTTCGAGGCGGCGCTCCTCGTCGACCGCGACCTCCGGACGTCGTGGCAGCCGGCGTCGAAGAAGGGCGGGGTCGGCGAGAAGCTGACCATCCGCCTCCCGCGCGCGGCGACCCTCACGCGCCTCGAGGTCGCGCCCGGCTTCCAGCTCCGCGACGGGCTCGGCGATCTCTGGCTCATGAACAACCGGCCGCGGCAGCTCGCGGTGCGCGCGGGCGGCGTGACCGTCGTGGCGCCGGTCGCGGACGCCCCCTACGGCACGACCCCGGTCCCGCTGCCGCCGGTGGAGGCCGACGTCATCGAGATCGAGGTCGTGGCGGTGGAGAAGGGGACGCGGTGGAACGACCTCGCCATCTCCGAGCTGCGCGTCTACGCCTGCGAGTAGCCGCGCGAGGTGGCGATCAGCGCGGCGCGAACGGGATGAGCCCGCCGTCCGTGAGCGAGAGCCCGCGCACCGGCAGCGCGACGTTGATGTCGCCGATGGGGAGCATGAGCTGGCCCGGGTCGAAGGTCGCGATGAGCGAGCTCGACGCGAGGCCCATCCCGCCGGGGACCATGCTGTTCACCTGTGACCAGTTGAAGCCGAGGGCGAGGACGCTGTTCGGCGCGAAGTCGAGGACGAGCGAGCTCGACGCGAGGCCGGAGCCCTGGACGCTCGCGCTGATCCCGTTGAGGCCGGCGTTGAGGCTCGGCTTCAGCATGGCCGGGTTCAGGAGCGGCTGGTTGAAGACGAGCGAGCTCGAGGCGAGGCCGCTGCCCGTCGTCGTCACGAGGACGGCCGGGTTCACGCCGACGAAGAAGTAGGAGGGCGGGTAGGTGGCGCCCTTCCAGATGATGCTGCTGCTCGCGAGGCCGGCGCCGGAGACGGTCCCGCGGACGGTCAGCGTGTCGACGTTGTAGCTCGAGCGGACGTTCGCGTTGAACAGGTTCTGGTCGAAGCGGATGGGGCTCTGCTTCATGCCGGTCCCGAAGCTCTTCAGGTAGAGCGCCGACTCGGCGAGCCCGCTGTCGCGGAAGTAGTCGCCCGTGAAGCTGTAGATGATGGAGCTCGAGGCGAGGCCGTTGCCGTTGGCGCGCATCGTGTAGCTCGGGATGAAGCCGACCGAGCCGAGGCCCGACGCCGAGAGCGCGCTCGGGTCGAGCTGCATGACGATGCCGCGCCCGTCGAGGCCGTAGCTCGCGTTTGTGAGCAGCGAGTAGGAGAGGCGCTCGGCCCAGAAGGTGTTCGCCGGGCGCACCGGGAAGCCGGTCCAGCGGTCCTCGATGGTGTCGACGGAGACGGCGACGTACCCCGGGAGCGACGACGGGAGGCCGCTCACCGTCATGGTGCAGCGCCCGGTGTTCCAGTCGGTGGTGCACTCGACGGCCTGGCTCACCATGCCGGAGAGCTGCGCGTGGACGGTCGCGCCGCCGTAGACGGCGCCGGCGCTGTCGCGCACCTCGGCGACGACGACGGCCTTCGTGCCGCCGAGCCAGCTCTGCGTGAAGCCCGAGACGACGGCGACGTCGAGCACGCGCTCCTCGGTGGGCGAGTAGCTCGGCGGCGTCAGGTTGAGGAGGCCCTTGCCGGTGGCCGGGCTGAAGTTGCCGTTCAGCCACTCGGCGTTCTGGACCACGTAGCTCCGCACGTCCGTCGCGGGGATCCCGGCGGCCAGCATGAGCGCGACCGTGCCGGACACGAGCGCCGCGGCGGGCGAGGTGCCGGAGGTGACGTAGACGCCGGCGTGCCCGCTCGCGTCGACCGCCTCGCCGAGGATCCCGTCGGGGACGCCGTCCCAGTTGATGTCGAGGCCCGTGTCGCCGCCGAAGGCCACGACCTCCATGCCGGCGTCCTCGTTGCTGTAGGGGGCCTTCTCGATCTGCCACCAGGCGTTGATGCGCGCGGCGCCGACCTCGATGGCCTCGGGGAAGCGCGCCGGGTAGCAGCCCTCCTTCGCGCCGTAGTTGCCGGCGGCGCCGACGATGATGATGCCCTTCGCGGCGACGGCCTCGATGGCCTGGGTGAGCGCGTACGACGGGGCGTAGCCCGGCGGGAAGGCGAGGCTCAGGTTCACGACCTTCACGTCCGAGCGCGCGGCGACCCAGTTCAGGCCCTCGATGAGCGCGAGCTCGCTGCCGGACTTGTTCTTGTCGAGCACCTTCACGGGGAGGATCTTCGCGCGCGGCGCCACGCCGGAGATGGCGGTGCCGTTCGCGGCGATGATCGTCGCCATCATCGTGCCGTGGCTGTTGTCGTCGCGCGGGTCGGCGTCGCGGTTCACGAAGTCGTAGCCCGGGACGATGGCCGACGCCGGGAGCGACGGGGTCGGCGTGACGCCGGAGTCCACGACCGCGACGACGACGCCCGAGCCGAGCGTGGAGGCGGTGGCCCACCACGCGGCGCTGGCGTTGCTGCGCTGGAGATACCACTGGTAGTTGAAGAGCGGCGCCTGGTCGGGCGACGTGGTGGCGCCGTAGAAGACGTGGTTCACGTCCGCCGAGGCGACCGCCGGCTCCTCGGCGAGCAGCGCGAGGACCTCGTCGAGGTCGGCGTCGCGGTCGACCCGGAGGAGGGTGAGCCCCGCGCTCTCGCTCTCGTGGTCGAGGTAGCCGCCCGCGCGTGCGGCGACCGCGTCGCGCTCGGTGGCGTCGGCGGTCGGCAGGAAGCGCACGAGCACGTCGCCGGCCACGACGTCCTGCGCCATGCCGCGGACGACGGTCGTCACGACGTCGAGGGCGACGCCGTCGTCGCTCGCGCCGGTCGGGACCTGCGCGACGGTGCCCGGCGCGCCGGTCGTCGTGGTCGCGGTGGGCGTCCCGGGGGACAGGGGCGCGGGCGCGTCCGCCAGCGTCGTCTCGCGCGGCGTCGCCGCCTGGTCCATCTCGAGCCTGTCCGTGCAGCCGCTGCTGACCGAGACGGCCAGACCGATGGTCGCGATGGCGACCGAACCGAGGGGTCCCCGCATGTACCCACCTCCGCAATCCAGTGGTGTATCGCGAGTTGAGTTCGGCCCCCTGCCGGATCCCTTAAGCGGAAAAGCGCCCGGGCCCGCCCGGGCGCCTGTAACCAGGGGTCAGGAGAGGTCGGCCACGGGGAGCGTGAACCAGAAGCAGGCGCCGCCCGACGCGGCGGCCGGGGCGACGCCGATGCTGCCCCCGTGGCGCTGCACGATGGCCCGGGCGAGGGCGAGGCCGATGCCGCTCCCGCCGCGCCGGCGGGTGCCCGCGGCGCCGCGATAGTTCCAGTCGAAGATGGACTCGGCCTCGCTCTCCGCGACGCCGGCGCCGTCGTCGCAGACGCGCACGAGGAGGACGCCGCCCGCGCCTTCGCGCGCGGGGGTCCACCCGATGCCGGGGGCGCTCGCGCCGGGCTCCTGGCCCGACGGCACCACGCACGTGAGCTCGACGCGGATGTGGCCGCCCTGAGGGGTGTACTCGATGGCGTTCGTGAGGAGGTTCGTGACGACGTGGGCGATGGCGTCGACGGCGCCGAGCGCGGCCGGCGCGCCCTTCTGGACGTCGAGCTCGATCTCCTGCGCCTTCGCGGCCGCGGTCGCGCGCAGCGTGTAGACGACGCCGCGCAGGAGCTCGGGCATCGAGAACGGCGCGGTCGCGAGGGGGGCCGTGCTGTAGAGGATCTCGGAGAGGTGCCGGCTGTCGGTCAGGCGCGCGACGCGGGCGACCTGGTCCTTCGAGGCGCGGAGCATCTCGGCGAGCTCGTCGCTCGCGCTCGGGAGCTCGTCGAGGATGTAGCCGAGGAGGCCCTGGACGCCTGCGAGCGGCGAGCGGATCTCGTGGAGCATCGTCGAGAGGAGGCGCTGCGAGCGGCGCTCGGTCTCGAGCTGGCGGGCGTTCAGGATGGCGTTGGCGCCGAGCGCCGCGAGCGCCTCGAGCACGGGGAGGGCCTCGGGGCCGAAGCGGCCGCGCTGCTCGCGGCAGTCGACGTAGAGGATCCCGAGCTTCTGCGAGCCGGCGATGAGCGGGACGCAGAGGATCGAGCGCAGGTTGAGGGTCTTGATGCTCTCCTGGCAGGAGAGCTCGTCGTCGCCCTCGACGTCGACGACGGACATCGAGACGCCCGCGGCGTAGACGCGGTCGGCGACCGTGCGGCTCACGCGGAAGGACTCGACGTCGAGCGGCTCGGAGCGCCCGGCGCGGCGCTCGCGCGCGGCGTGGACCGTGGGCGCGCCGCCCTCGGCGAAGAGGATGAGGATCCCGCGCTCCGCCTCGGTGACCTCGATGGCGCCGTCCATGATGGCGTCGAGGAGGCGCCCCCGGTCGTGGATCCGGCTGAAGGAGGCGGCGAGGCGGAGGGCGTCGAGGCTGTTCTCGGTGAGCGGGCGGCGGTGGAGGCGCGCCGCGAGCGAGGCGAGATCGGCCGCGGCGGCCGCGAGGGGGGCGATCCCGAGGCGGCGGGCCTCGTCCTTGACGGTCTCGCAGTCGGCGAGGGCCTGCTCGGGGTCCTCCTCGCAGGTGACGCGGATCCGCTCGAGCTCGACCCGGAGGCTCCCGAGGCGCTCCCCGGTCTTCGCGAAGAGGGCGCGAGCGGCGCGGAGGTGGCCGAGCGCGGCGTCGCGCGTGCCGAGCTCGAAGGCGGCCTTGCCCATGAGGAGGAGGACCTGCGCCTCCTCGGACGCGTTGCCCTGGGCGCGCGCGTCGTCGAGGAGCCGCCGGCCGACGGTGAGGACGGCGTCGCTCTCGCCGCGGCGGAGCGACACGTCGAGGAGGCGCCGCTCCCCCTCGAGGACCTCGTCGGCGGCGCCGAGGCGCGTCGCGAGGGTGATGGACTGGGTCAGGAGCGCCGTCGCGCGGTCGAGCTCCCCCGCGAGGGCGAGGGCCTCGCCGAGGTTCCCGAGGAGCATGGCCTCGAAGCGCGAGATCCCGGCGCTGCGGGCGAGATCGAGCGCCTTCTCGAGGGTGTCGCGGGCGCGCGCGAGCTCGCCCCGATCCTTGTAGAGGAAGCCGAGGTTGTTGAGCGCGAGCACGAGCTCGACGTGGTCGCCGGTCGGGATGCAGGCGTCGCGATACGCCTCCCAGTGGGCGACGGCCTCGTCCCAGGAGCCCTCCATGTAGCGGACGACGCCCAGGCAGTTCAGGCACTTCGCGAGCTGCATCTGGCGGCCGAGCTCGCGGTTGAGCGAGATCGCGTCGGCGTAGACGCGGGCCGCGCCGACGAGGTCGCCGCCGACGCGGCGGGCGGTGCCGAGGCCCATGAGGCAGTCGGCCTCGACGTCGTGGCGGCCGTGGGCGGAGGCGGCGCGGCCGCCCGCGTCGAAGGCGGCGATGGCGAGCGGGGCCTCGCCGCGGTGCCAGTGGATGGTGCCGGCGAGGCGCTGGAAGAGGGCGAAGGGGGCGTCGGCCTCGGTGCACGTGGCGAGCCCGCGCGCGACCTCGGCGGCGGCGTCGTCGTAGCGCCCCGTCATCATGAGGCTCCAGCCGAGGGCGAAGCGGGTCTCGAGGGCCTCGAGGCGGTCGCCCGCGGCGGCGCCGGCGTCATAGGCGGTGAGGGCGGCGGAGAGCACGGCGGCGGCGTCGTCGTGGCGCCCCTCGAGGCCGAGGCTCCAGCCGAGCTTGCGGCGCGCCGCGAGGGGCGGCTCCGCGCTGGCCGCCACGAGGTCGCCGTAGTGGCGGGCGGCGTCGGCCGCCTCGCCGAGGCCGAGCGCGGCGTCGCCGGCGAGCTCGAGGGCGCTCGCGCGGTCGGCGGGGGTGAGCGGGAGGGCGAGCGCCGCGCGGAAGCAGGCGGCGGCGCGGCCGGGCGACGCGCGGCGAGGGCCCGCTCGCCGCCCGCGAGGGCGACGCGCGCGACGCGCGCGCGGCGGCGACGTCGCCGGCGAGCTCGTGGAGACGGGCGGCCTCGACGACCGCGTCCGGGAGGGTCTCCTCGAGGGCCGCGGCGGCCGCGGCGAGGTCGCGGCGGGCAGCTCGGCGCCGCGCGCCACGAGGGCGTCGCGCAGGCGGCGCTCGGTGAAGCGGTGACCGGCGCCGTCGCGGGGGCCGCGCGAGGACCCCGGCGGCGACGAGCTCGGCGAGGAGCGCCTCGCGCGCGCGTCGTCGAGGTCGGGCGGGCCGCGGCGAGGACGTTGCCGTCGCAGGGCTCGGGGAGGAGCGCGGCGAGGGCGGCGACGTCGCGGGCGGCGGCGCCGAGGGGCTGGGCGAGGCCTGCGTCCGCGGCCGCGCGCGGGGCGCGGACGGCGGCGGGGCGAGGTGCCAGAAGGCCGGCGACGCCACGACGCGCCCCTCGTGGCTCGTGAGGCGGCCCTCGGCGAGGTGGTGCGAGAGCGCCAGGGCGAGGTCGCCCGGGGTGCCGCCGGTGGCGGCGTGGAGCCGCGCGGCCAGCTCGTCGCGGCGCGCGGTGGGGCCCGCGACGAGGTCGAGGAACGCGCCCACGCCGGCCTCGTCGAGGGGCGCGAGGGTGACGTCGGCGCGGCCGTCGAGGGCCGCGAGGGCGTCGTCGAGGCGCGGCACCGGGCGGCGCTGGGTGAGGACGACGTGGCGCGGGGCGCGGGCGAGCGCGGGGAGGAGGGCGCGGAGGAGCGCGAGGTCGTCGGCCGAGGCGGCGTCGACGTCGTCCCAGGCGACGACGAGCGGCTCGGCGGCGACGACGGCCGCGACGAGCTCGGCGGCCTGGGCGCCGGAGACGGCGTCGCGCGTGTCGGCTTCCGCGCAGGGGCGGCGGACCCACCAGGGGAGGGCGGGGCGCGCGGCGACGGCGGCGCGATAGACGTCGGGCCAGAGGACGGCGAGGCCGTGCAGGAGGTCCCTGAGGGGCTCGTCGTCGGCGCGGCGGCCGCCGATCCGGAGGAGCGGGACGCCCGCGAGGCCGGCGCGGGCCTCGAGCTCGTCGAGGAGGCGCGTGCGGCCGACGCCCTCGGGGCCGGTGACGACGGTGGCGGCGGGGCCGTCGGGGCGCAGGGCGGCGACGACGGCGTCGCGGGCCTGCCCGCGGCCGGCGTGGTCGATCCAGGGGCCGGTGGCCAGGGGGTGCGCGGTCGCGCGCGCGTCCAGGGCGAGCTCGGGGAGCTCGAGGAGGGCGGCGACGACGGCGCCGGCCGTGGCCGGGCGGCGCGCGGGCTCGCGGTCGACGAGGCGCGCGACGAGCTCGGCGAGGCGCGGCGGGAGGGCGTCCGGGAGGGTGAGGGCGACGCCCTGATGGACGCGCTCGAGGGTCTCGACGCGGGTCGCGGCGGCGTAGGGGTTCCGCCCGAGGGCGGCCTCGGCGAGGGTGACGCCGAGGGCGTAGAGATCGGACGCGGCGGTCGGGGCCGCGCGCTCGAGGAGCTCGGGGGCGAGGTAGGCGAGGGTGCCGCGCGGGGCGCCGTCGCCGCGCGTCGCGAGGCCGAAGTCGAGGAGCTTCGGGCGCGGATCGCCCGGGGGACCCGCGTCGACCCAGATGTTGGCGGGCTTGATGTCGCCGTGGACGACGCCGCGGCGGTGGACGTGGTCGAGGGCGAGGGCGCAGCCGAGGGCGAGGCGGGCGAGGTAGGCGCCGTCGACGGGGCCGGCGGCGACGACGGCCTCGAGCGAGGAGCCGGTGAGGAGCTCCATGACGAGGTAGTCGTGGGCGTCGTCGGCGCGGCCCGAGGCGTGGACCGCGACGACGTGGGGGTGCGCGAAGGCGCGGGTCACCTCGAACTCGTCGCGGAGGAGCCCGGGCGGGCCGGCGGCGAGCTTGATGGCGACGTCCGCGCCGTGGAGGAGGTCGCGGGCGCGATGGACGGCGCCGCCGCCGCCGCGCCCGAGGAGCGGGCCGAGGCGATAGCGGCGCGCGACGACGCCCGCCGAGGCGTCGCCGGGGCCCGTGGTGGCGCCCACCCGCGGGCGCGGAGCGCTCATGGGCCTCCTCGCGAGGCTCCGCCGGCGCGCGACCGGGGGGTCGCGCGTGCCTCATGAGGGCGTCCGGGGCTCATGTCCTCGCTCATCCTGGGCCTCGCGATCGGCGTAACGGCCGGTACGTGGGTCTTCGGACGGGTGTCGCGGTTGCTGAAGCGATTTTGCGGCGACGGTAACCGGCGCGGCGGTCGAGCGCCACGATGCCGGCCCGAAAACCGACCCAAGGGTTGTTCAGTCGGCGCGCCAGCCGACCCGTCGCGCCCAGGCGCGCGCGTCGCGCTCGCGCGCGGCCAGATCGGCGGGGGGCCGACCGGCGGTGGCGCGCACGCTCTCGACGTGCGCCGCGAGCGGGCCGAGGCCGACCTCGGCGCGCAGGGCGTCGACGCGCGCGGGGTCCTCGAGGGGGAGGGGGCTCAGGACGCCGTGGGCGTCCCAGTCGAGCTGGGTGCCGTAGCGCTGGGGCCGGCCCTCGAAGGCGCGGATCCGGTCGTCGAGGTGGGCGACGTGCGCGGCCGGGACGTCGCCGAGCGCGGCCGCGCGCGCGAGGAGCGGCAAGGCCCGGCGGAGGAGCGCCGGGTGGCCGATGGCGTGCTGCAGCACGAGCCACGCGGCGTCGGCGCCGTCGTCGCCGACGAGGCGTCGGCCGGGCCAGCCGTGGGCGTCGATGACGCGCGCGAGCTCGGCGGCGTGGGCGTCGTGCACGGCGGCCATGCGCGGGGCGTAGCCGTCGTAGAGCTCGCCCGTGGCGGCGAGCTCGGCGCGGACGCGGCCGTCCTCGCGCGCCATCGCGAGGAGGCGCTCGCGGAGGGCGTCGTCGCGGTGCTCCGGGCCGGCGCCCGTCAGGCCTCGGCCCCGACGAAGGCGGCGAGGTGCTCGCCGGTCAGCGTCGAGCGCGCGGCGACGAGGTCGGCGGGGAGCCCCTCGAAGACGACGCGCCCGCCGTCGTGGCCGGCGCCCGGCCCGAGGTCGATGATCCAGTCGGCGTGGGCCATCACGGCGAGGTGGTGCTCGATGACGACGACGGACTTGCCGCTGTCGACGAGCTGGTCGAGGAGGCGGAGGAGCTGCGCGAGATCGGCGAGGTGGAGGCCGACGGTCGGCTCGTCGAGGACGTAGATGCCGCCGTCCTGCGCCATCTCGGTCGCGAGCTTCAGGCGCTGCCGCTCGCCGCCCGAGAGGGTCGTGAGCGGCTGGCCGAGGCGCAGGTAGCCGAGCCCGACGTCGGAGAGGCGCTTCAGGATGGCCTTCGCGGCGGGGAGCTTGCCGGGGCCGCCGCCGAAGAAGCGGAGGGCGTCGTCGACCGGGAGGTCGAGGACGGCGGCGATGTCGAGCCCGCCGAAGTGGTAGTCGAGGACGGCCGCCTGGAAGCGGCGCCCCTCGCACTCCTCGCAGAGGGTCGAGATCCCGGCCATCATGCCGAGGTCGATGTAGACGACGCCGGCGCCGTTGCAGGTCGGGCAGGCCCCCTCGGAGTTCGGGCTGAAGAGGGCGGGTTTGACGCCGTTCGCCTTCGCGAAGGCCTTGCGGATGGGGTCGAGGAGGCCGGTGTAGGTGGCGGGGTTGCTGCGGCGCGAGCCGCGGATCCCGGTCTGGTCGACGGTGACGACGCCCTCGCGCGGGGACACCGAGCCGTGGATGAGCGAGCTCTTGCCGGAGCCGGCGACGCCCGTGACGACGACGAGGACGCCGAGCGGGACGTCGACGTCGACGCCCTGCAGGTTGTGGGCGGTCGCGCCGCGGATGGGCAGCGAGCCCGTGGGCTTCCGGACCTTGGCCTTCAGGGTGGCGCGGTCGCTCAGGTGGCGGCCGGTGAGCGTGTCGCTCGCGCGGAGCCCGGCGACCGAGCCCTCGAAGACGACCTCGCCGCCCGCGGTGCCGGCGCGCGGCCCGAGGTCGACGACGTGGTCGGCGATGGCGATGACCTCCGGCTTGTGCTCGACGACGAGGACGGTGTTGCCCTTGTCGCGGAGGCGCAGGAGGAGGTCGTTCATGCGCCGGATGTCGTGGGGGTGGAGCCCGATGGTGGGCTCGTCGAAGACGTAGGTGACGTCGGTGAGCGAGGAGCCGAGGTGGCGGACCATCTTGGTGCGCTGCGCCTCGCCGCCGGAGAGGGTGCCGGAGGCGCGGTCGAGGGAGAGGTAGCCGAGGCCGATCTCGACGAACGAGTCGAGGGCGTGGCGGAGCGAGGCGAGGAGGGGAGCCACGGTGGGGGCGTCGAGCGCGCGGACCCAGGCGGCGAGGTCGCTCACCTGCATGGCGCAGGCGTCGGCGATGTTGATGCCGGCGATCTTCGAGGAGCGGGCGCTCTCGGAGAGGCGCGTGCCGTCGCACGCGGGGCAGGTCTGGAACGTGACGGCGCGCTCGACGAAGGCGCGGATGTGGGGCTGCATGGCCTCCACGTCCTTCTGGAGCATCGACTTCTGGAGTCGCGGGATGAGCCCCTCGTAGGTGAGGTTCACGCCGCCGATCTTCACCTTGCAGGCGTCCTTGTGGAGGAAGTCGGCGAGCTCCTTCTTCGTGTAGTCCTTGATGGGCTTCTTCGGGTCGAGGAAGCCCGACTCCTTGTAGAGGCGGACGTTCCAGCCGTCGGTGCCATAGCCGGGGATGGTGAGGGCGCCCTCGTCGAGGGACTTCGAGTCGTCGAAGAGCTCGGAGAGGGCGAGGTCGGTGACGGTGCCCGTGCCCTCGCAGCGCGGGCACATGCCGCCGAGGATCTCGAAGGTGCGCTTCTCGACCTTCTTGCCGTCGCCCTTCTCGATGACGATGGAGCCGCCGCCGCGCGCGGTGGGGACGTTGAAGGAGAAGGCCTGCGAGGAGCCGATGCGGGGCTCGCCGAGGCGGCTCCAGAGGACGCGGAGCATGGCGTTGACGTCGGTCACGGTGCCGACGGTCGAGCGGACGTTGGCGCCGAGGCGCTCCTGATCGACGAGGATGGCGGTGGTGAGGCCGTCGAGCACGTCGACCTCGGGGCGCGAGAGGGAGGGCATGAAGCCCTGGACGAAGGCGCTGTAGGTCTCGTTGATGAGGCGCTGCGACTCGGCGGCGATGGTGCCGAAGACGAGCGAGGACTTGCCCGAGCCGGACACGCCCGTGAAGACGGTGAGGCGGCGCTTCGGGAGCTCGACGCTCACGTCCTTCAGGTTGTTGACGCGGGCGCCCTGGACGCGGATGAGGTCGTGGCTGTCGGCGGGGTGCTGCGGGGAGCGCTCGGGCGCGGTCATGGGCGGTCCTTCGGTGAGGGCGGGGCGGTGGCGGGCTCGGGGCGAGGCGGACGTCGGTGACGCGGCGAGGGCGCCGGCGGCGACGAACGCGGCGAGGCCGCCACGATGAGCCCATAGCCCAACTCGCCGCGCTTCGTCTCGCGGTCGCGGGCGGAGAGGGCCGGGAACGGGGGCGTCGGCGAGGGCGACGGCGCCCTCGCGCGCCTGTGGGCGATCAGCTGGGGTCGTCGAGGACGGCGACGAGCTTCTCGGTCATCATGCGCCAGCCGTAGCGGGCGCCGCCGAAGTTCCGCTTCTGGTCCTCGCGGAAGCCGGACTGGACGATCGTGAGCTTCGTGCCGCGGGCGGTCTCGTCGAGGGAGAAGGTGACGACGGTGTCGATGTCGCCGACGACCCAGGCGTAGGAGAGGCCCTTGTAGGGGTCGACGGCGAGGACGCGGCAGTCGACGACGCCGTCCCAGCCGGGCTGCGGGTCGGTCTTCAGGGTGAAGGCGGCGCCGGGCGTGAGGTCGAGGCCGATGGTCGGGAGGAGCCAGCGGGCGAGGAGCTCTGGCTCGGTGAGGGCGCGCCAGACCTTCTGCGGCGGGTGCGCGAGGTCGAGCTCGAAGGTGAGGGCGGAGGTCTCGGACTTCGGGGTGAGATCGGCGATGGTCATGGGGCGTCGTCCAGGGTGTCGAGGAGCTGTTCGAGGCGACCGAGGCGGTCGGTCCAGAAGGCGCGGAAGTGGGCGATCCAGTCGACGAGGGGGGCGAGCCCCTCGGGCTGGACGCGGTAGTAGACGCAGCGGCCCTCGCGGCGGCCGTCGACGAGGCCGGCGTCGCGGAGGGTCGCGAGGTGCTGCGAGACGGCGGGCTGCGAGATGGAGAAGCGCGCGGTGAGGTCCTTCACGGCGGCCTCGCCGAGGGTCAGCGCCTCGAAGATGGCGCGGCGGCTCGGGTCGGCGAGGGCCTGGAAGATCTTGTTCTCGGCCGCGGTGGCGCTCGGGAGCATGTGTAATATATAAGTTGTCACTTATTGGTTTGTCAAGCGATGTCGGGTCGGGCTAACAATCGAGCGTTCTGTTACGGTCGTTGTGCGTGGTCCGCGAGCGGCCGACCCGAGGAGGCGCGGCGATGGATGACTATCCCTTCCCGTTCTGGGGCTACGGCTACGACGCGGATCGTTCGGTCGAGCACGTCGTCGAGGTCCGCTTCGCGACGTTCGTGGACTTCGTCGACCGCCCGGCGCTCGCGAAGCGTTTCGAGGAGTCGGTGTCGGACGCGTTCGACGACGACCTCGGCTGCGGCGTCGTCTGCGCGCCGTGGGTCTGGTCGCGCGACTGGCTCCTCTTGCGCTTCCGCCAGACGGATCCGGCCGTGGACGAGCTCGACTATCCGCTCGCGACCTGCGTCGGCGGGATCCTCGAGTCGCTGCACGACGCCCGGCCGCTCGCGGAGGCGGTCGCGCTCTGCACGCCCGAGGGGTGGTCGTGGCCGTGGCACGACGAGTCCGCCGCGGGCGGGGCGCAGCCGACGGAGGGGCCGAGCTGGGCCGGCTACGCGCTCCCGGACGGCGTCTACGCGAGGCGCCCGCGATTCGAGGCCGAGCCGCTGGTCGACGCCGCGGTCGAGGCCGAGCGGCGGCGGTGGAAGCAGCACTGCGACGAGATGATGGGGCGGAGCGCGCCGTCGGGCCGCAAGCGCCGGAAGAGGTCCTGAGCGCTGCGGTCTCGTCGACCTATCGCTCTCCGATGAGGGGGGATTCATGTACGCGAAGCAGGATGAGCGCGCGACGACGACGGCACCCGCGACCACGGCGAGCGAGCCCGCGGCCGAGCGGCGCGGCGCAGCGCCGGTGGGGGACGACTACGCCTCGCAGTCGACGGCGCTCGTCCCGCCGGCCGAGGGCGGCGCGCTGCGCTCGGCGCGCTTGAGCGGAGTCCCGGGGCTCGACGCGGTGATGCGCGGCGCGGGCGTCGTGCGCGAGGGGCAGCGCGGCGACGCGGTGCGGGCGGTGCAGGAGGTCCTGACGGGGCTCGGGCACGACTGCGGCGTGGCGGACGGGATCTTCGGGCGCGTGACGGGCGCCGGGGTCCGGAGCTTCCAGCGGGCCGTCGGGCTCGCGGCCGACGCCATCGTCGGGCCGAAGACGCTCGGGGCGATGGACGCGAGGGCGGGCGGCGGCGGGGGCGGCGGGGCGACCCCGCCCGCGACGACGACGCCGAAGACGCCGACGCCCAAGACGCCGACGCCGCCGGCGACGCCGGGTGGGGCGACCACGACGACGCCGGGCGGCAAGGCGACGCCGAGCCCGCCGGCCACGACGAAGACGGGCGCGTCGACGCCTTCGAAGGGCGCGCCGCCGGAGAAGGGCGGCAAGGGGGGCGAGGCGCCGCCGGCGACGACGTCGGGGTCTGGGCCGGACCCGGCGAAGGTGCAGGCGATCTACGCGCGCCTGAGCGACCCGTCGACGCCAGCGGCGGACATCGACGGGCTCCTCGCGAGCCTCCTGAGCGTCGTCGGCGTGTCGGCGTCGAGCGCGACGGGGCTCGCGGCGCTCGGGCCGACGCCCATCTCGCAGGCGTTGGCGCAGGGTGGGGCTGGCGGGGGCGGCTTCTCCCCGGTGGCGCAGCAGCTCCTGAACGCGACGGCCTCGACGCGGGGCTATCTCTCGCTCCAGTTCCCGCCGGACTTTCAGGCGAACAGCTACGCGGAGGCGAAGCAGCGCATCTTCGACCTCGACTCGCAGGCCGACGCCGGCGACCCCACGAAGCGCCACCCGCACGAGAACCTGCGCGGCGCGCTGCACTCGATGAACGCGCTCTACGGCTTCGACGAGATCGTCCGCGAGTGGGACCGTCAGAAGGCCGCCGGGACCGTGCACAGCAAGGGGCTAGCGGCCGCGACGCTCGCCAACGCCTATGTCGGCGCCACGCAGGCTACCGTCTGGAGCGGCCAGACCAAGAACTTCCCCGCCGTCCCGGGCAAGTACAAAGAGAAGAACGTCAAGGCGTGTGTCGGATCGGAGCTCCTCTGGCGGATCCACAAGGAGACCTGCTCGGGCGGCTTCCTGATCACGACGCCCGAGTACGAGGTGATCCGGTACGACCTGAAGCGTCCTGACTGGTGCGGCATCTTCGCGAACTGGATCTTCAAGCAGGTCGGCTTCAGCGGCACCTGGGGCAACGGCGGCGCGGGGGCGCCGCATCACAAGTTCAAGGCGCACGGTAGCTCGTCGAAGTATCAGCCCAAGGCCGGCGACATGGCATACGCGAAGGACCACTTCCAGCACATGTGCGTCGTCACGCGCGTCGACGGGGACACCGTCCACACGGTCGACGGCAACACGGGCGCCGGCGCGGGAGGGCGGGGCGGGAAGATCCT
This sequence comes from Deltaproteobacteria bacterium, assembly GCA_020632715.1. Taxonomy (GTDB): domain Bacteria; phylum Myxococcota_A; class UBA9042; order PHBI01; family PHBI01; genus JACKFA01. The sequence goes on along the minus strand of JACKFA010000003.1, from coordinate 1,000,627 downwards.
CGCGCAGAAGCGCAGCCGGTCGTTCTTCTCGGAGTTCTACGAGATGCCGTAGCGCCCGTGGCGCGGCGTCACGCCGTCGTCGCGCCGCGCGAGCTACCCGGGGCCTACCCCGGCGTGGCGCCGGGTCGGCCTACGCTCTGCGCGGTGGATGACCGCGGAGGCGAGGCGATGACGGCGACGAAGGGCGACGGGACGAGGTGGGGAGCGCTGCGTGTGGGCCTGGCGCTGGCGCTCGCGGGGGCGGGAGCCGGCGCTTGTGCAGGAGAGGACGCGGGATCGCGCGGGAAGGCAGGCGCCGACGTCGACGTGGCCGCGGCGACGGACACCATCGAGCCCGACGCGGTGGCCGGCGACACGATGGAGCTCGCGGAGGTCGCCGAGGACACGGCGCAGGTCGCCGAGGACACGGCGCAGGTCGCCGAGGACACCGTGGAGGACGTCACCGACACGGTGGAGGTCGCCGAAGACACGGTGGAGGACGTCGCGGACACCGTGGAGGACGTCACGGACACGGTCGGGGACGTCACGGACACGGTCGGGGACGTCGCGGACGCGGTCGGGGACGTCGCGGACGCGGTGGAGGACGTCGCGGACGCGGTCCACGACGGGCTCGACTGCGCGGGCGTCCCGGCGCACGTGCAGCAGGTCGTGTGGGTGTACGACGGGAGCACGGATCCGCCGGGTGAGACCGTGATCGCGACGTACGACCCGGCGGAGAACCCGAGCGCGCCGGCGTCGTACGTGTTCGCTCGCGACGATCTCCGCTGCCTCGAGACGGTGCGCGACGCGCTCGTCGTGATGCTCGTCGGTCGCGAGGACTCGTTCACCTTCGACCGGCTCCGCGAGGCCGCGGTCTCGCCGGGGGCGCCGCCGGCGGGTCTCGTCGTGACCGTGAGCGCGGGCGGCGAGGTCGCGTTCCCGCGGCTCGGGAGCGCGGGTGACGTCGCCGTGGAGGTCACGGGGGGCGCGCGCGTGGTGCTGCCGGCGCTCACGACCGCGCGCGACGGCGTCTACGCGAGCGACGCCCCCATCCCGGCGGAGGCGCTCCAGGCGCTCGCGCACGTCCGGAAGCTCGCGGTGAGCGGCGTCCCGGCGAGCGTCGACCTCGCGGAGCTCGCGACGGTCGACGAGGGGCTGGCGATCCGCACCGAGGGCAGCGTGGCGGTCGCGCTCCCGGCGCTGACGTCGGCGGGGGGCGTCGGGCTCGCGTCGCGCCAGGAGGACGACCTCGACGTGAGCGCGCCGGCCCTCGTGACGCTGGGCGCGCTGTTCATCGGCTCGGGGACCGGGTCGTCGTTCTCGGCGCCGCAGGTGACCGTGCTGTCGCGGGTGGCGCTCGGAGGGGAGGGCGAGTCGCTGACCGCGCCCGCCTGCGCGGTGACGCTGGCCGGGGGCGCTCACGTCGGCGCGGTCGAGCTCTCCTCCCCCGAGACGCAGGTTGACGAGGTCACGACGAGCGTCGCGGGGGTCGTCGTGACCTCGGCGGCGACGGTCGGCACCTACTACGCCGTGGGGATGAGCGAGCTCCGGGCGCTCGGGGCGTGGCCGGCGGACGGCGCGGTCACGGAGCGGGTGGAGGTCCGGGGCAACGCGAGGCTCTGCCAGCCGGCGGCGGTCGCGTTCGCGCAGCGCGTGGCGGGGGCGGGGGCGGCGGTCGACGTGGTCGGCAACGGCGCTGCGTGCGAGTGACCGTGAGCCGAGGCGATCAGTCGCAGATGGGGACGTCGCTACAGCGCCAGCGGCCGCCGAGGTGACGGCAGCGGGGGCCGTCGGCGGAGCCGGCGCACTCGGCGTCGGTGAGGCACGCGTCGGCGGCGGGGTCGTGGCAGAAGAAGCCCTCGAGGTGGCCGCAGGCGTCGCGGGAGGGGCTACAGAGGCCGGCGGGGCAGTCGGCGTCGGTGCGGCAGCCGGCGGGGAGGCAGCGGTTGCTGCAGTTGGCGCCGACGCAGGCGGCGCCGGCGGTGACGACGCCGCAGTGGCAGAGCTCGTCGGCGGCGCAGTCGGCGTCGGCGAGGCACTCGGAGGCGTGGCACTGGCAGGAGAAGAGGGTGGCGAAGCTGTGGGTGCGGAGGCAGACGTCGCCCGAGGCGCAGTCGGCGCTCGAGGCGCACGAGGGCGCCGCGGGGCAGACGCCGGCGAAGCACCCGTCGCTCGCGCAGGGCGCGTCACCGCTCGGGGCGTCGCAGGTGGCGGCTATGGGGCGATGCTCGGGGGTGGGGCGGGCGTCGGCGGCGTCGACGTCGGCGGTGCCGGTGTCGTCGGTGTCGTCGGTGTCGTCGGTGTCGGCGGCGGCGCTCGGGTCGGCGCTACAGGCCGCGAGGAGGGCGAGGAGGGCGAGCGTCGCGCTCCGGAGCGGGGAAGCGGGGATGTCCTTCATGCGGTGCCTCACGTCGGCGTCTCCGGGGTCGTCGGGGTTCCCCGGAGTCTGCCACGGACATGGGAGCGTAGGCGCGCGCGACGCCTGGAGACCGGAAAGTCGAACTAGTCCGTCGCGTCGCGGAGGGCGTCGGGCTCGACGACGAGCCCCTTTCGCTCGTAGCGCTTGCGCGCGCGGCTGAAGCGGACGACGACGGCGTAGACGCCGCTCTTCGCCTTGGCGCGGCGGGTGGCGCGGGCGTCTCCGGCGGGGAGGAACACGAGCTCGCCGAGGCCGGCGCACGCGAGGCACGACGGTCCGGGGTCTTCCATGATGAGGAGGTCGCCGGAGCCACCGCAGCGGTGGCAGGACCAGGCGTCGAGGGGCTGGATGACGACGAGCTCGGGGGGGCGCTCGGCCTTCTCGACGATTCGGTCACGCTTCGCCGGCGAGAGCTTCGGCGAGATCCAGTGGGTTCGATAGAGGCGCTCGCGTTCGGCGTCACCGCTCGCGCTGAAGCGGAGCGGCGCGCGGGCGGGCGTCTGCGAGACGTACTCGGTCTCGACGGGGTCGAGGCCCTTCGCCGTCGCCCAGGTGCTCAGGAGCCGGAGGGCGCTCCCGATGCGCGCCGGGTTCGTCTGGATCGCGGCCTCGAGGTGGTCGAGTCGGCCCTGCTTCCAGTGCTTGATGAGGTTCCCGTCGAGCCATCCGATACCGGCCAGGACATCGACGGCGCTCACGAAGCGCTGCCGGGTGAGGGCCGCCGCGGCAGCCGTCTCGACGCGTTCCTCGAGCTTCCTCTGTCCGTCCCGTCCCATCGCGCTCGACCTCCGCTCCCGTCGCGGTGGCCTCGGCGAGGCAGGCGCGGGACACGTGGGACCTTACCACGAAAGCGCGCCGAACGTCGGGCGCGCCGGCTCTGGCCCCGGCGCGAGGGCGGCGACAGACGCGCGGCAAGCCGCGTCCCAAGGGCCGAAAAAACGAAACCCCGCAACATCTCGAAGGATGGCGGGGTTCATCGGTGGCCAGGGACGGAATCGAACCGCCGACACGGGGATTTTCAGTCCCCTGCTCTACCAACTGAGCTACCTGGCCTCAGGTCTCTCTCGGCCCGTGAGCCGCGCGCGAGTCTATTCAGGGCGCGACCCCTGTCAAGACGAAAGGCGCTGCTTCAGCGCCGCCACGCCCGCGTGCTTCGGCGCCTGCCGCTCGAGCCGCTTCAGATACTGCTGCGCCCGCGGCTTCTGCCCGAGCTCAGCGCTCGCGAGCGCGAGGTGGTAGAGCACGTCGCCCTTCACCGCCTCGTCGTCGATCTTGTCGAGCTGCATCAAGAGGCTCTGGTGCACCGTCAGCGCCGTCTCCCACGCGCCCTGCTTCACCAGGAGCCGCCCGTAGTCCACCAGGTTCGGCGTGTACGTCCCGTCCGCCTCCATCGCCGCCTGGTACGCCTCCGCCGCCGCCTCCTCACGCCCGAGCCGCTCGTGCACCTGCGCGAGCTGGTGCGCCCGCACCGGGATCTGGTCGCGCCGATGCTGCTTCTCGAGCCCCGAGAGCAGGGACCCGAGCTTCGCCCCGAGCCCCTCCCAGTCCCCGGCCTCCTCGAGCCGCTCCACCACCAGCTCCGCGACCTCCACGCTCTCCGGCGACAGCGCCTCCGCCTTCGCGAGCCACTCCCCGAGCGCCTTCTCGTCCTTCGTGTGCTCGTGGTGCAGCCGCGCCAGCGCCAGCGCCCGCCGCGTCCGCTCCACGTCGCCCTTCGCCGCCTCGAAGTCCTCCTCGAGCAGCGCCTGCAGCTCCTCCCAGCCCCCCGTCCGCTCGAGCAGCGGCCGCAGCAGCCGATGCACCGCCGGGCTCTCCGGCTGGATCTTCCGCGCCTCGAGCGCGTACGGGAGCGCCTTCCCCGGCTCGTCGAGCATCTCCGCGTGCACCCGCGCGAGCTCGAGCAGCGTCGGCAGCCGCCGCTTCCCCTTCAGCTCCTTCAAGAGCGCCTTCAACAGCGCCGCCGCCTCCGCCGGCTCCCCGCGCCGCGTCATCAGCCGCGCCTTCGCCAGCATCGCCTCCGTGTGCGCCCCGTCCTTCGCCAGCACCCGGTCGAGCGCCGCCTCCGCGTCGTCGAACGCCTCGAGCTGGTCGAGCCGCACCACCGCCGCCCGCACCAACGTGTCGCGCCCCTCCGGCGTGTCCCCCTGCGCCGCCGCCTTCCGCTCGAGCACCCCCGCGAGGTCCTCGAAGCGCCGCTGCGAACCGAAGAGCTGAACCAGCGCGTCGAACGCCTCGAGCGCCCCCGGATCCTCCTCGAGCGCCTCCTGGTACGTCCGGATCGCCTGGTCCGCGTTCCGCAGGTTCTCCCACGCGACCGCCGCCACCTCGAGCCGCAGCGCCGTCCGCTCCGACACCGCCTCCGCCCGCGCGATCTGCCCGGTCAGGAGCGCCGCCAGGTTGTTCCAGCGCCCGTCCTCTCGATAGATCGCCCGCAGCCGGTCCCACGCCTCCGTCAGCGTCGGGTCGAGCTCCCACGCCTCCTCATAGGCCTCCGTCGCGCCGAGCCGATCCGCGAGCTCCCCCTCCCGGAGCCGCCCGAGCCGCATCTTCAGCTGCGCCTCCGCCGCCGGGTCGCTCTCCTGGCTCGCGAGCTGCGCCAGCAGCCCACCGAGCTCCGCCACGAGCCCCCGCGCCTCGTAGATCGGCACGAGCCGCTGCGCCGCCGCCCGGTCGTTCGGGTCCACGTCCAGCGCCCGCATGCACGCGAGCACCATCGTGTCCTCGTCCCCGCGCGAGTACGCCGCCTCGTAGACCTCGCTCCACATCTCGAGCGCCACCGCCGGCACCGGCTCGTTCGCCGCCTGCGCGTCCGTCGCCGCCACCAGCGCCTTCAGGTCGCCGCGCTGGCTGTGCAGCCGCCGGACCGCCTCGAGCGACTCCTGATGACCCGGCTCGAGCGCGAGCACCGCCTCGTGGTGCCGCAGCGCCGCGGCCAGATCCCCGAGCTTGGTCTCCTGCACGCGCGCGACCGTCAGCAGCGCGTCGCGCCGCATCGTCGGCTCCGCGATCCGCGGCGCCGCCTCGCCGAACACCCGGACGAGCTCGTCCCACGCCCCGATGTTCGACCCGAGCCGCTCGAGCTGCCGGAGCCCGAGGCGGTCGTCCGGCGTCGCCAGCACCGCCTTCGAGAACTGCTTCAACGCCGTGATCTTGTCCCCGAGCCACTCCTCGTGGATCACCGCCGCGCTCCGCCAGAGCGACGCCTGCTCCGCGGGCACGTCGCTCGCCGCGGCCCGCGACTCGAGCAGGTCCACGAGCTTCGGCCACGCCTCCGCGCCGCGGTACATGGGCTCGAGCACCTCGACCGCCGCCGACCCCGCCTCCACGTCCGTCGCCAGCGCGTGCAGCGCCGCCCGCGCCGCCTCGCTCGCCGGGTTCCCCTCGAGGATCCGCCGCAGGATCGGCACCGCCTCGAGCCCGCCCTCCTGCTCACGCACGAGCTCCGCGAGCCCGAGCTCGAGCGTCTCCCGCTCCGGTCCCACCGGCGTCGCCGCGATCTGCCGCTCCACGAGCCGCCGCCGCCCGGCGTGATCCGCCGTCGCCTGGTAGAGCTCGTTCAGCGCCGCCGTCGCGGCCGGCTCGCTCGGATCCACCGCGAGCACGGCCTCGAAGGTCTGCACCGCCCCCGCGAGGTCGCCCACGTCGCGCTGCTCGACCGGCCCCAGCCAGAGCCCCAGGTCCCGCACGAGCTCGCCGTCGTCCGCCGCCGCGAGCGCCTCGCGCGCCGCTCCGAGCAGCGTCCCCCAGTCGCCGGTCGCCTTCGCCAACGCCGCGCCCCGCGCCCGCAGCTCCGCCGCCTCCGGGTTCGCCTTGAACGCCGCGACCACCACGCGGAGCGCCGCCGCCGGGTCCTCGAGCTTCTGCTCCGCCACCTCGGCCGCTCGCAGCGCCAGCGACACGCGCTCCGCCGGATCCGTCGCCGCCCGCTGCTCGAGCATCAGCACGTTCACGAGGCGCGGCCACGACTTCCGCGCCTTGTAGCGCCGCTGGAGCCGCCGCGCCGCCTCGACGCGGCTCGCGTCGAAGCGGAGGAAGAGCTCGAGCCCGGCGACCAGGTGATCCGGCCCCGGCCCCGGCCCCGCGGCCTCGTCCGCCTCGATGAGGTAGGCGAGGCCGCCCTCCGGATCGTCGCGATGCGCGGCCGCGACCTCCGCCCGGTCGACGAGCAGCTTCGCGCGCGCGTCCTTCGACGACGCCGCCTCGATTCGCCGCGCCAGGACCGCGTCGACGGCCGGCCAGTCCGCGCGCGCCCGCTCCACCCGGTCGAGGCTCGTCAGCGCGAAGCCGTGCCCCGGATCGAGCTCGAGGATCCGCCGACACGCCGCCCGCGCCGACTCGAGGTCGCCGAGGCGCGTCTCCGCGACCTGGGCGAGCCGCGCGAGGAGCTCGATCGCGCGCGCGTCCTCGTCGGTCTCCTGGATCGCCACGCGGTAGAGGTCGACCAGCCGATCATAGCTGTTCGCGCCGACGTAGAGGCGCTCGAGCCGCCCGACCACGTCCTTGTCGGAAGCCGAGCCCGGGAGCGTCAGCTCGAAGGCGTCGATGGCCCCGGTCGCGTCGCCGAGCTGGTCCATCCGGACGACCGCGAGCCGGCGCAGGAGCGGCATCGCCTCGGCGTCGTCGCTCGCCGCGTCGATCGCGAGCCCGAGGATCCGCGCCTCGTTCGGACCGTCCCCGGCCGCGCGATACCACGCCGCGAGCGGGTCGAGCGCGTCGCTGTTGCCGGGGCTGTGGGTCAGGACCTTCTCGTACCAGCCGACCGCCTCGTCCCGGCGCGCGAGGTGGTCGTGGAGGATGTTCGCGATCTTCAGCTGGTAGCGCTTCTCGACGCGGTCGCTCACGCGCGGCGACGCGAGGCAGCGCTGGTAGAGGGCGGCGAGCTCCTCCCAGAACCCCTGCTCGGCCGCGAGCGCCTCGAGCGACCGCTCGATCGGCTCGTTCCCCACGTCCTCGCGGAGGGCCTCCGCGTACGCCGCGAACGCCCGCGGCCCCTCCCGCGCCTCGCCGAGCTGGTCGCCGAGCTTCACGAGCAGCCGCTGCCGCTCGCTCCCCGCCGGCAGCGGGCGCAGCTTCGCGATGGTGAAGCGCGCGCGCGTCTCGAGCGGCGCGTCCGCCACGTGCGCCTCGAGCAGCGCCGCCGCCCGCGCCGTCGCCTCGGCCGTCAGCGTGTCCACCCCGCCGCCGCCGGCGTCCTGCGCCTCCGCGGCCGCGAGGATGTCGAAGAGGGCCGTGATCACCTCGGAGGCGTTGTCCTCCTCGGCCTCGAGCACCCCCTCGAGCTCGGCCACGCCGTCCGCCATCGTCGGCGGGAAGCGCGAGAGCGAGCGGCCGAGGCGGATCTGCAGGGCCACCGCGTCCCTGTCCGTCGGCGTGAGCTCGATCCAGCCGCGGTAGTGCTCGTGGAGCAGCGTGAACTCCCGCAGCTCCTCGAGGAGCGCCACGATCTTCTCGTGCGACTCGGGCTCCGACGGGCGCACCTCGATCACGCGCTCGAGCGCCTGCACGGCCTCCATCTTGCGCCCGAGGCGGTTCGCCAGCACGTCGGCCGCGTGCGTCCAGAGCGCCACGGCGTCGGCCTCGTCCTCGTTGCCCTCGGTCGACGCGAGCTCGAGGGCCACGAGCTCCTCCCACGCCCCCGTGCGCTCGAGCACCTCCCGCAGCTGATCCCGGACGGTGCGGTTCCCCGGCTCGCGCTCGAGCGCGAAGCGATAGAAGTGCACGGCCCGCCCGGTGTCGCCGGTCTTCGTCTCCTGGATCCGCGCGAGGCGCGCCATCAGGCCCGCCGTCGCCCGACCGCTCGCGATCCGCTGCTCGTAGTAGCTCGCGACGTCGTCCCAGCGGTCGGTGCGGGCCGCGAGATCCTCGAGCTGGTCGAGCAGCTCGCCCGGCTCGTCGATCCGCTCGACGAGCGCCTTCATCGTGGTGAACGCCGCCTCCGGGCGGTCGAGCTGCACGAGCTCGAGCCGCGCCATCTTGAGGAGGCACTCCTCCTGCAGGCGGTCGTCCTGCTCCGACGCCGACTCGAGCGTGCTCGTGTAGAGCGCGACGAGCTTGTCCCAGTCCTGGTTCTGCTCGTAGTGCGCCTCGAGGCTGTGGAAGATCGCCGGCCGCTCGTGCCCCTCGCCCCAGAGCGCCTCGAGCCCGCCGATCGCCTCCGGCTCGGCCGGCACCTCCGCGAGCACCTCCTGATAGAGCGCGACCGCGGCGGCGGCGTCGCCGAGGCGCTGCCAGCGGAGCCGCGCGAGCCGGTTCTTCAGCCCGACGACCTCGGCCGCGTCGTCGAGGACACCGAGGCGCGCCTCGTAGAGCGCGGCGAGCTCCGGCCAGTTGCGCTGCCGGATCTCGAGCTTCACGAGCCCCGAGAAGGCCTCCTTGTGCGCCGGGTCGCGATCGAGCACCGCGCGGTAGGCGGCGCTCGCCTCGTCGAGGCGGTTCGGATCCTTGCCGAGGAGCTTCCCGAGCTCGAGGTGATACGGCTCGCGCGACTCGGCCGTCGCGCTCGGCGCCGCGACGCGCCGCCGCAGCACGTCGATGAGCATGTCGTCGTCGTCGTGGGCGCGCGCCCACAGCTCGAGCTCGTCGAGGGCCTCCGGATCGGCCGGCGCGTCCTCGAGGATCGCGTACCAGAGGGGCAGGAGCAGCCCCGCGCGCACCCCGCGCTCGACCAGCGCGCGGACGTCCGCCACACGCCGCGAGAGCCGCGCGTCCCGCCCCGAGATGGTGCTGCTCACGACGAGCAGGAAGCGCGCGAGGTCCTCGTGCCGCTCCGGCGCCCCGCCGACGGTGAGCACGAGCTCCCGCCGCGCCTCCCAGCCCTCCGCCTCCGGCTCGGCCTCGTAGGCCGCCGTCGCGTGATCCCAGGCGCGGTCGGGCCGCCCGAGCTGCTCATGGTAGAGGCCGGCGAGCTCGACGTGGCGCTCCGCGACGTCCTGATGGGGATCCTCGGCCTTGACGCTCGCCTCGAGCACGGCGGCGAGCGCGTCAGCGCGCCCTCCCGCCCGGTACGCCTCGGCGAGCACGCGCCGCGCCTCCGGCGACGCCTCCGTCGCGCCGGCCGCGAGCGCCGAGAGCGCCTCGAGCGCTCCCTCGTGCCCGGCGTCGCCGTCGCTGGCGAGGACCGCCGCGTAGGCGTCTACCGCTGCCGTCGGGCGCGCGAGCTCGCCGGCGTAGAGCGCGCCGAGCGTGAGCCGCAGTTCCCGCGCGGTCCCCGCCGCGCCCGCGTCCAGCGCCAGCGCCAGCTGCTCCTCGAGGACGTCGGCCTGGTCCGCCCAGTCGCCCGTCTGCGCGTAGAGCTCGACCAGGCTCGCGAGCGCGATCTCGTCGTGCGGGGCCCACTCGAGGAGGTCCCGATAGATCTCGATGGCCCGCCCGGGCGTCGGCAGCCGCTCCGTCGCGACCTCTGCCGCGCGGTAGGTGGCGAGCACGCGCGCGTCGTCGTCCTCGGCGAGGCTCGCCTCGCCGAGCAGCATGTCGACGAGCTCCTCGTGGCGTCCGGCCGCCGTGAGCAGGCTCTCGAGCTGCGTCGACACCGGCTCTCGCGCGTCGCGCGACACCTCCTCGGGCGCGTCGCTCGCGACCGTCCACGCCTCGAGGAGCGTCGTGACCGCCTCCTCGTCTCGCTCGAGCGCGACCTGCACGCGCGCCTTCTCGGTCAGCGTCGCGATGACCGCCGCCCAGTCCTCGCCCGCCGCGCGCTTCCGGAGGTCGAGGATCTCGACGCGCGCCTCCGGCTCGCCCGTCTCCTCGTACAGCCGGTCGAGCGCGACGAGGGCCTCGCCGACGTCCGCGTCGGGGTGCGCCGCGAGCACGTCGAGCTGCCGCCGCCACGCGGCGATCGCGCGCGGCGTCTCCCCGAGCTGCTCCTCGGCGTGGACCGCCGCGTGCCGCCAGAGCGGGAGCGCGGCCGGATCGAGCCCCGCCTTCTCGGCGCACACCTCGCAGGCCTCGACGAGCCCGGACCAGTTGCCGGTCCCCTGCGCGATGTCGGTCATGCGCGCGAGCGCGACGTCGTCGGCCGGGTCCTCGTACAGCGCCTGCGCGTACAGGTCGAACGCGTTCTGCGCGACGTCCGGGTCGCTCGCGGCGCGCGCCACGTCGGGGAGGCAGACCGTCGCGGCCTCGCGGAGGGCCGCGGCCCGCTCGATGCCCGGCGTGGCGGCGTCCGCGCGGACGAGCAGCACCGCGAGGTGCCCCTCGTTGTCGCCGTGCTCGACGTAGTGCTCTTCGAGCGCCTCGAGCACGATCTCGCGCTGCTCGTCCGACTCGCGCGCGCGGCAGATCTCGAGCAGCGCCTGCCGCGCCTCGGTGCCCATCGTCGCGCTCGCGATGAGGCCGAGGAAGCCGTCGATCGCGAGCTCCCAGGCGTCGAGGTGGTCGCGCCGGAAGACGGCGTGCCGGTACTTCAGCCGGTCGACGAGCTCCGGGTCGGTGGTGGCCGCGACGCGCTGCTCGTAGACCGAGTCGACCTCGTCCCAGGCCCCCTTCCGCTCGAGCAGGTCGATGACCATGTCGCCGACGTCGGGCTCGGCGGGGTCCTCCTCGAAGAGCTGCTGGCAGAGCGCGAGCGCCTCCTCGGGGCGTTTGAGAGAGCCGGCGAGCGCCTGGCAGGCGTCGAGGATCTTCCGGCGGCGCGCCGCGCGGCTGATGACGCGCTCGCTCGCGCGGAGCTTCGAGCGGACGTAGCCGTCGAGGTCCGCGGCCTTCTTGTAGAGGACCTCGAGGCGCTCGAGGGCGAGGAGGATCTCGTCGTCGTCCTCGCTCTCCGTGACCGCCTGCTCGATCTGCTCGATGGCGGGCTCGATGTCGAAGGTGCGGGTGTGGAGGACGTCGCCGAGGGCGACGCGCAGCGACGCCAGGGCGTCCTTCGGGAGCCGCGCGTCGGCGCCGGCGCGCGTCCGCGCGGTCCACACCGACACGAGCTTGTCCCAGTCGCGCGTGACGCCCCCGAGGCGCTCGAGGTCACGCCACACCTCGCGGTCGGCGGGCGACAGCGCGAACCGCTCGCAGAGCGCGTCGAAGGCGTCCGCCGGGGACTGGAGCGCCCCCTCGCTGAGCATCGCGATCTCGTCGAGGAGGCCGATGCGATCGAGGTCCGACTCGCTCGCCTCGAGGCGCGCGCGGAGCATCGCGACGAGCCGCTCCGCGTCCTGCCGCTCGCGGTAGACGGCCTCGAGCACCGGCGCGACCGCGGCCCGGACGCGGGCGTCCTCGAACAGCCGCTCGAGCGCGGCCGTCGCCTCGGCCGCCGCGGCCCCGCCGTGCTCGACGGCGTCCTGCAGGTGGTCGACGGCCGCGAGCGGCTGGTCGAGGCGACCCGCGTAGAGGGCGCCGAGCTTCACCTGCACGGCGTCGCGCGCGTCGACGTCGTCGAGGCGCGTGAGCGCGGTCTCGTAGAACGCGGCGAGCTCCTCGTGGGCGTCGTCGGCGTCGAGCACGCGCGCCGTGGCCTCGAGCGCCTCGGCGTTGTTCGGATCGATACCGAGGATCTGCTGGTAGGTCGCCGCCGCGCGCTGCCCGTCGACGAGCACGTCCTCGTAGAGCTGACCGAGGCGGAAGAGCGGCGCCACGCGCTCCGCCGGGGTCGCTGCCGCCGCCGCGCGCGCGGAGAACACCCGCTCGAGCCCGGCGAAGTCGTTCTGGCTGAAGTGCAGGCGCTCGAGCGCGTCGAGCGCGGCCTCGTCGCCCGGCGCGAGCTGCAGGACCCAGCGCAGGTGCTGCACGGCGTCGTCGTGCCGCGTGAGCCGCGTCGTCGCGATCATCCCGAGCGCGCGGTGGAGCGTGATGCGCGCCGGGATGGCGTCGGCCGAGAGCCGCCCGAGCGCCTCCTGGAGCGCGGTGTACGCGGCCTCCCAGGCGTTCTCGGCGGCGGCTGCCTCCTCGAGGGCCGCGATGGAGCCGACGTCGCCCGCGGCGGCGTCGTAGACCACCGCCTGGCACCACGCGTCGAAGGCGGCGCGCTTGTCGCCGGCCTTCTCCTGCGCGCGCGCGAGCTCGCGCCACGCCTCGCGGCGCTCGCCGAGCTCGGTCGAGTGGCGCGCGAGCGTCGTGAGCGCCGGGATCCGCTGCGCCGCCTTCGCGCTCGGGGCGAAGCGCGCGACGAGCATCCGCGCGACGTCCACGCGGTCGGGCGCGGCGGTGAGCGCGCGCTCGAGGTGCCTCTGCGCCCCGCTCGTGTCCTCCTCCTCCTCCTCGAGGACGCCGGCCACCTCGACGTGGATGTCGGCGGCGAGGACGTTGTCCGTCACGCGCTCGGCGTAGTCCTGGAGGAGTGCCGCGTACGCGCGCCAGTCCGAGTGCTTGGCGTAGAGCTCGCGCAGCTCCGTCCACGCGCGGCGCGTGACGTAGAGGCGCTGCAGGAAGTGGCGCGCCGTCGTGTTGAACGGGCTCTCGGCCGCGATCCGCGCGAAGATCTCCTGCGCGCGCGCCTCGTCGCCGAGCCGCGAGTAGAGCACCTCGCCGAGCTCGAGCAGCACCTCGACGCGGGCCTTCCGGGTCTTCGCCTCCTCGAGGCGCTCCTCGAGGAGCCCGACGTAGCCGCCCCAGTCGGCCTGCTCGGCGTGGAGCTCCTGCAGCGCCTCGCGCGCGCGCTCGTGGCGCGGCTCGAGCGCGAGGACCTGCCGCCACCAGGCGATGGCCTCCTCGGGGCGGAAGAGCGGGTCGGTCGCGAGCTTCGCGAGCTCGACGAGGATCTCGAGGCGCTCGGCCCCCTCGAGCAACGCGAGCTCGCGCTGGTAGGTGGTGTAGAGCTTCTCGGAGTCGGCGCGGCGGCGGTAGATGTCGCGGAGGCGCCTGATGACGTCGAGATCACCCGGCGATATCTCGAGGATCCGCTCGAGCACGGGCAACGCCTGGCTCTCGGAGCGCACCTGGTCGAGGTAGAGGCCGGCGATCTGGTGGAAGAGCTCGAGGAGCTCGACCGGATCCTCGGTGAGCTCGACCTTCTTCGCGAGCACGGTGACGAGGTCCGACCAGCGCTCGCGCTGGCTCAGGTTCGACGCGAGCCCGTCGAGCGCGCGCGTCTCGGTGGGGGCCACCTCGACGATGCGCTCGTAGGTCTGCGCGACCATCTCCTCCATCGGGAGCTTCTCGGGATCCTGATAGATCCCGATGATGTCGAAGAGGAGCTCGACCTTCCGCTCGACCGCCGCGTCCGGGAGGCTCTTCACCCACGCGTCGAGGTGGTCGATGAGGGAGTGCCAGCGCCCGGCGGCCTCGTAGAGACGCACGAGCTCGCGCCTCGCGCGGTCGCTCGCGGGGTCCGCGTCGAGCACGCGCCGCCACGCCTCGATGGCCTTGTCGTAGCTCTCGAGGCCCGTCTCGGCGACCTGCGCCATCTCGATGGCGACGTCCATGCGCTCGGCGGCGAGCGCGGGATCGTCCTCGAGGACGGCGTAGAGCTGCGTCAGGTTCGCGTGCGCGCGGCGCGCGTCGTCGTGCTCGGCGTACCAGCGGCGATAGAAGGTGAGCGCGGCGAGGTCGCGCGGATCGGTCACGCGCACGCGCTTGTACGCGCGCTCGGCGGCGGCGGGATCGGCGAGCTCGGCCTCGTGGATCCGCGCCTCCTCGAGGAGGAGCGCGATCTTCGAGTCCTTCGACGTCGTGCGCCCGATGGCGTCCTCGAGGAGCTGCACCGCGCCGACCCAGTCGCCGGCGTGCCCCGCGGCCTGCGCGCGCTCGATGATCGCGGCGGCGTCCTCGGTCGGCGCGGCGGTCGCGACGACGAGGTACTGGCGCGCTTCGTCGTCGCGGCCGAGCTCGTGGAGGAGCTGATAGAGGCGCCGCCGCAGGAGGACCTGCCGGTCGCGGGTCGCCCCGTCGAGGAGCTCGCGCCAGAGCCCGACGAGATCCTCGCGGCGGCCTTGCTCGCGGAGGAGCTGCTCGAGCCCGGCCTCGGCGCGCGCGGCGGGCCCGGCGGCGAGCGCGCGGCGATAGGCGCTCTCGGCGTCATCGAGGGCGCCGGCGGCGTGCTCGGCGTCGCCGAGGCGGGTGAGGGCGGCGACCGCGTCCTCTCCGGCGAGCGCGCTGTCGACGCGCCGCTTGGCCTCGTCGACCCCCTTCTTCGCGGTGGCGCGGAGGTTCTCGATGATCGCGAGGCCCTCGGCGGCGTCGGCGTCGTCGGCGCGGAGCCCGGCGACCTCGCGGTAGCGGGCCTCGGCCTCCTCGAGCTGGCGCGCGTCGAGCGCGATCGCGGCGAGGCGGCGGAGGGCCTGGACGCGGAGCCCCTCCGGGGCGATCTGGCTCAGCGCCACGAGGAGCCAGGGGGGCGTCTCGTCGATCGTGGGGTCGCCGGCGAGGCGGCGGGCGAGGGCGCTCAGGCGCTCGTCGGGCGCGAGGCCCCACGCGGTCGCGACCGCGCGCGCGGCGGCGATCGCGTCGCCACCGACGTCGGCGTAGAGGCGCCCGGCGCGGATCAAGAGCTCGGCGGCGTCGTGGGCGGGGCGCGCCGCGGCGGTCGCGACGAGGGCGTCGGCGAGGGAGCGGGCCCGAGACCGGAGCGCCTCCGGATCGGCGGCGCCGCGCAGCACGGGCTCGGTCCCCTCGAGCAGCGTCTCGAAGTCGTCGGCTTCGAGGCACGCCGCGCCGAAGCGCCGAAAGAGGTCATGGTCCGCGGGTGCCCGCGCGACCTCGCCTCGTAGTTCATCCAGAGCCGACGACACGCTGCTCCCCGTCACGGACCTCGACTGGACATCCGATATACACGAGCCTCGCCGGGCGCGCCAATCCACCCCCCACCGAGGCGGACGCAGGCTCGGCGGACCTCGGTCGGAGGTCGCCACGCGCTTCGGGTGACGGGGGCGCTGGACGCGGCATGGGCACGCAGCTCGGGACGGCAGGGCCGGCCGGCTCGTCATCGGGGCTCGTTCTCGCCGCCGGGGCTCGGCGGCCGGAGGCGTCGGGCGACGCCCCCGGAGACAGATAACGGTGGATCAGCCGCGGGAGTCGAGCCGGAATCGCCCATCGGGGTCGAATTCCGCTGGGCGAACGGCCGGCGCGAGCGTTGAGCGCGGGCGGGGAGGGGCCTATGCTCGGGCGCGACGGAGGAGGAGGTGACGACGTGAGCGCTCCGAGCGGTGTCTGCCCGGTGGTGTGGCTGAACGGCGGCTTCGGGGCGGCCGCCGACGCGACGGTGAGCCTCTTCGACCGCGGCTTCCTGATGGCCGACGGCATCTTCGAGACGTTCTACGC
This sequence comes from Deltaproteobacteria bacterium, assembly GCA_020632715.1. Classification (GTDB taxonomy): domain Bacteria; phylum Myxococcota_A; class UBA9042; order PHBI01; family PHBI01; genus JACKFA01. The sequence continues at coordinate 985,044 of JACKFA010000003.1, read as the reverse complement.
GACGAAGGGGGCGGTCATCGAGCTCGACCGGCACCTCGCGCGCCTCGCGTCGTCGGCGGCGTACATGCGCCTCCGCGGGCTCCCGGCGAGCCCGGTCCTCGCGGCGGCGATCCGCGAGCTGCTCGCCCGGAACGGGCTCTCCGGCCCCACCGGCGGTGAGGCGTCCGTCCGGCTCACGATCAGCCGCGGCGTGTCGCCCGACGGGCCACCGACGGTCGCGATCTTCGCGCGGCAGCTCACGACCGCGCAGATCGAGAAGCGCTCCTCCGGCGTCCTCGGCTTCGTCTTGCCGTTCACGCGCGGCGGGGCGGCGCGGGACCTCACGACCCACAAGACGCTCGCCTACCTCGCGAGCTCGCTCGGCCAGATCCTCCTCGCCGAGCGCACGGCGGATCCGCGCGCCGAGGGCTTCTTCAAGGACGAGGACGGCTCGCTCCTCGAGGGGACGGCGTCGAACCTCTTCATCGTCGAGGGCGGGGCGCTCGTCACGCCGCCGCTGTCGCAGGGGATCCTGCCGGGGACCTCCCGGGCGGTGGTGCTGCTGCTCGCGCGGGAGGCGGGGCGCGAGGTGCGCGAGGAGCGGGTCGACGAGGCGCGGCTCCGGGCGGCGGACGAGGTGTTCGTGACCTCGAGCACGATCCGCCTCGCGCCGGTCGTGGCCTTCGAGGGGGAGCCGGTCGGCGGCGGCGCGCTCGGGCCTGTCGCGCGCGATCTGCAGGCGCGCTTCGAGGCGCACATCGACGGCCTCGTGGCGGCCGAGCGGGCCGCGGCCCGCGCGTGACCGTCGCGTCGGGTCGGCGTAGGCTCTCGCCGGCCAGCCAACGACTCTGGAGAGCGTCGATGAAGTACGAAGGAAGCTGCCACTGTGGGAACGTCGCGTTCGAGGCCGAGGGCGAGATCGACTCGGTGATCGCGTGCAACTGCTCGATGTGCCGCCGGAAGGGCTCGCTCCTCTGGTTCGTGCCGTTCGAGAGGTTCCACCTGAAGCAGGGCGCCGAGGCGCTCAAGAGCTACAAGTTCAACAAGAACGTCATCGACCATCAGTTCTGCACGACCTGTGGGATGCACCCCTTCGCGGAGGGGGTCGATCCGAAGGGCAACAAGATCGCCGCCATCAACGTGCGCTGCCTCGAGGGGGTCGATCTCGACGCGCTCGACGTGCACCACTACGACGGCGCCTCCGCGTAACGCGGGCGACACACCCGAGACGGCGGAGCCCACGACGCCCTCATCGCGGGTGGGTCGCGCTCACCGCGTCCGCGGGTGGCCCATCGCTCGCCGTCCCACAAGACGACGAAGCCCGCCACGCGATCGTCGCGGGCGGGCGCTCGTCGCGGCAGCGCCGGAGCGTCAGTTCGACCAGCGCCCGACGCGATCGTTGAAGCGGATGTCCTGCTCCTCCATGATCCGCACGATCTTGTCGGCGAGGAGCTCCTGGTCCACCTCGGGCTCGCCGGGCATGCCGTCGTGCTTCACGACGGGCGCCTTCTCGTCGTGCTCGCGCGCCATGGTCTCGCCGTCGTCGTCGAACTCCATCGCGAAGCGGTTCGCGACCTCGTGGGCGAACTCCTCGCGCGCGCTGCTGTCGCCGCCGAGCTTCGAGCTGAGCGCGAAGCCGGTGCTCGCGTCGCGCGTGTGCGCGACCTCGTGCGCGATGAGGGCGCCGGCCTCCTGCGGGGAGGACGAGAGGTGCGCCGGATCGAGGAAGATGTCCTGATCGCCGACGGCGAACGCGCGCGCGTCCATCGCGCGGGCCGCGGACGCCGCCATGGCGCCCTTGTGCACGCGGACGTTGCTCACGTCGCCGAGGATCGGCTCGAGGCTCTTGGCGATGCGCGGGTCGATGCGCGAGGGCAGGGCGTCTCCGATGAGATCCTTGCCGAAGTTCATGTAGCGCTCGAGGATCCGGTCCTGCAGCCCCGGCTCTTCGATGCGCTCGGCGATCTGCTCGAACAGCGCCTGCTCGCGCTCGGAGAGCTCGTCCTCACCGTCACCGAGGAGGGCCAACCCTTCTTCGAGGAGGTCTTTGTCGTCGTCCCTGGTCGCCATGCGTCTCTCCTGCCCGTAGCGTCAGGCGCGTCCCACGCGCCATCGGACCACCAAAGGTGGACGCGCCCTGCGCGCCCTGGCTTGGAACCGACCCGGCCACCCGCGAACCAGCCCGCACGATAAGCCCGAGCGCCGCCGCGATCAAGCCTCCGTCCGCGCCGCCCGGACACCGCGCGGCGCGCGGCTCAGTTCGCGCCGCCGAGCCGCTGCAGCTCCTGCTTCGCGATGGCGATGTACTCCTGCTCGGTCGGGAGCTTCTCCGCCGACGCGACGTAGCGCTTCCACGCCTCGATGGCCTTCGCGTTGTCCTTCTTCTCCTCGTACGCGTACGCGAGGTTGAAGAGGGCCTGCGGGTAGTTCGGGCGCGCCTTCAGCGCCTCCTCGTACGCGGCGATCTCGTCGTCGAGGTGGCCGAGCTTGTTGTGCGAGATCGCGAGGTTGTACCAGCCCTTGTGGTAGCTCGGCGCGATCTCGACCGTCTTCTTGTAGGCGTCGCGCTCCTTCTCGAGGAGGTCCTTCCGGACGGCGTCGTCCGACGCCTTCTCCGCTTTCCGCGCGAACGCGATGCCCAGGTTGAACCACGCGTCGGGGAGGCTGTCGTCCTTCCCGATGGCGCGCTGGTAGGTCGCGATGGCCTCGTCGATCTGGCCGAGCCGCGCGCGCAGGATCCCCTGGTTCACCAGGGCGTCGACGGCGTCCGGCGAGACCTGCTCGACGCGCTCGTAGGTGTGGAGCGCGTCCTCGAGCTGCCCCGCGTCCTCGTAGGCGATGGCGAGGTTGTAGAGGGCCTTGTCGTAGCGCGGATCGATCTCGACGGCCTTCTTGTAGGCGTCGATCTCCTTCCGGTACTTGTGCTGCTTCGAGTAGGCGATGCCGAGGTTGTACCAGCCCTCCTTGTAGGCGGGGCGGACCTCCACGCACTTCTCGTAGGCCTCGACGGCTTTGTCGTAGAGCTTGCCGTTGAAGTACTCGTTGCCGAGCTTGAAGTACTCGTCGGCCGAGCTGTCGTCCTCGGCGCTCGCCGCGGGCGCCGAGAGCACCGCCGTCGCGATCAGGGCGACGCCGAGCGTGAGGCGGGCGAGCACCGCGATGGACCGACCGGGGATCGTCTGGCTGAGTCTCGTGTTCACGCGCCCTCGCTGTCCTCGAGCCGCGCCGCCGCCGGGTGACCGACCCCGGACCGGGCCCCACGGGGCCGCGACGCTGTCCATCCGTTTAGAGAACCGAGCATACCATGTCAACGTCCCTGCCCGGAACGCGCAGCCGCGTTCGAGGCGACGCGCAGGCTGGGCGTATGCGGCACGAACACGGGCGCCCCCGCGACCATTTCGCCCGGTCGCGCGGCGGCGACGGGCGTCGGTGGCCGTGGACAGCGCCCCGGGCCGGGTCGTACAGTCGGGCCGCGTCGCGCGTCGGGAGCGCGGCGGGCCGCTCGAGAGCCCAGGGAGCCCACGCTGCCGCACCCCGTCCCGCGTCACCTCGCCCTCGTCGTCGTCGCGCTCGTCCTGAGCGCCGCGGGGGCGTGCAAGCCAGCCGAGGAGCCGCCGCGGAACCCGGCCTCCGGCGGTCCCGCGCGCGGCATCCCGGACAGCGACGTCCACGTCCCCGCGCCCACCGGCACCATCCTCGTCGACCCCCGCGCGGTCACGGTGGAGAGCCCGCCGCCGGTCGTCGACGCGGACGCGCTCGTGGGGAGCGCGGACGCGAGCGACGCCTCCGAGGGGCCGGAGGACGCGGGGAGCGACGCCGCGGACGCCGACGCCGCGGATGGCGCGGACGCGGACGCGGACGCCGACGCCGACGCCGACGCGGGTGACGGCGACGCAGGCGCCGCCGCCGTCGTCGAGGTCCCGGAGGCCTGGCTCGAGCGCATCCGCGCGGACGTCCCGGAGAGCGCCCGCGCCCGCGCGCGCGATCTCAACCGCTCGGGGCTCCGGAAGCACCGCCGGCTCGATCTGCAGGCGGCCATCCACGACTACGAGGCGGCGCTCGACGCCTGGGGCGCCCACACCTTCTCCCACTACAACCTCGCGTGCGCCCTCGCCCTGACGGACAAGCCCGACGAGGCGCTCCTGCACCTCGCCATCCTCGACGCGATCGGTGGCGAGGAGGCCCGCGATCGCCTCGTCGCCGCGCGCACCGACCGCGACTTCACGGCGCTCCTCGACGATCCGCGCTTCCGGCAGGTCACGGGCTACGTCCCCGTGATCGTCACCTGGCCGCTCGGGTCCGAGCGCCGAGACGAGGCGGAGCGCGTCGTCGAGTCGCTGCGGAAGAAGGGCGTCCCGGCGCGCCTCGGCGACGGGAGCTGGCGCGAGGGGGCGACGAGCCCGACGATCTGGGCGCGCGCGGGGGATCCGCTCGCGCGGGCGATGGTGCGCGAGATCACCGACATCGTCTCCGGGGTCGAGACCAAGGTCGTGACGGACCCGCGCCTCGACGATCGCGGCCCGATCGTCATCGTCCTGCCTGGGCCAGCGCCCGGGGACGACGGCGGTGACGACGTCCCCGGCGCGCCCGCGGCCCCTGATCCGCTCCCGCCCCCGGACGACGACCCGGTCGTCGCGGTCCCCGTCCGCGGCACGGAGCTGTCCGACTTCCTCGGCCCCCGCCTCGGCGCGACCCTCGCGGACGGCACCGTCGCGAAGCTCCAGCTGAAGCCCACGGGCTTCTTCTCATGGGACCTCGCCGAGCCGTCGGGGCGGCGCGTCACGCGCGCCGGGCGCTACGCCGTGCGCGGCGACCGCCTCGTCCTCACCTACACCGAGCGCGTCGAGACCCCGGGCGACGATCCGCGCGCGCCGGAGATCGCGGTGCACGAGGGCAAGGAGTCCTCGCACGCGATCGCCGTCGAGCCGGACGGGCTCCGGGTCGACGGCGCCCACTACGGTGGGGGCGGCTGAGCCGCCTGCGATGGGCCCGCCGGACGTTTCGCCAATCCAGCGGACACATTCACGAGCTGAGGTTATGCTCCCGCCATGAAGTCAGCTCCAATCGCCGTCTGCCTCGCGGCCCTCGCGCTCTCCACCGCTCCCGGGGCGGCGCGCGCCGACTCGCGCTTCTTCCTCTTCGTCACGGCGAAGGCGCCGGCGCAGTCCCTCGTGGACTCGGCGCTGACCATCGCGCAGTCGGCGGGGCCGCCGGTGTCGCCGGAGGTGTCGCGCGAGCGCATGATGCACGCCTTCCCGCAGCTCTTCGGCTCCGCGACCGGCGATCGGTCGACCATCGAGGCCGAGCTCTCCGCGGGCACCGCGGCGCACTACGCCACGAACTTCCGGCAGGCCGAGATCCACTTCGCGCGCGCGTTCGAGCTCTCCTTCAGCCACCCGGAGCTGCTCGAGTCCAGCGAGACCATCATCCAGCGCCTGACCGACGGCGCGATGCTGCGCTACGCCAACGCCACGGCGGCCAGCGAGGACGTGCCCGAGGCGGAGCGGCGCCTCCGCGAGTTCGCGCGCCGCTTCCCGAAGGCGGAGCCGACCCGCACCGATCACCCGCCCGAGAAGCTCGCGCTCTGGGACCGCCTCCACGGGGAGGTGCTGTCGCAGACGGCGCAGCTGACGGTCACCGTGCTGCCCCTCGAGCTCGAGCGGACGGGCACGTGCCACCTCATCCTGAACGGCGCGGACGTCGCGACGTTGCCGATGGCGGGGCCTCTCACGGTGCCGACGGGCGAGCAGATGCTGCAGGTGAAGTGCGGCCTCCAGCGGAGCTGGATGCAGATGGTCGAGCTCCGCCGCGAGCCGCTGGTCGTGCGCGTCCCGGTGCGCGCGATGATGGCCGCGCGGGCCGAGGCGCGCAGCGGCGGCGTCGTGATGACCGCGCCCGACCAGGGGGATCCCGCCGCGCTCATCGACGCCATCTGCGACGTGACGCCCTTCGACGGCGCCGTCATCGTGCAGACGGCCTCCGAGGTGGTCTACGCGGGGCGCTGGGAGCAGGGCGCGGTCGCGCCGAGCATGGACCTGCGCGGTGACGTCGACCGCGAGAGCATCGTCAACGTGAAGCAGTACCACGGGGGCGGCGACGGCGGCGGTCGGCTCTGGACCTGGGTCGTCGGCGGCGTCGGGCTCGCGGCGATCGCGGGCGGCGTCGTGGCGAACGTGCTCTACGTCGACGAGGTCAACGGCGACAACGACGACGACAAGGTGAGCTCGCTCAGGACGGCCTCGACGGCGCTCTACGTGGCGGGCGGGGCGCTGCTCGTCACGAGCGTCATCCTGTTCTTCGTCGAGGGCGACGACGACCCGAGCGCGGCGTCGTTGACCACGGGCGCGCCGGGCTCGCTGATGGTCCGCTTCTGACCCGGCCGCGCTCGCGGCGGGGCGCCGCATTTTTCGGTGTCTTGGCCTTGCGTCACGTCGCGGCCATCGGCTACACACACTCCGCGGCAACGTCCGCGCACGCGCCCGTGCGGCGCGCGCACGACGCGGCCGCGAACGGTCTCCCTCCCGCAGCGGGGGCGGTCGACCGCAACTCCACGCGGCCCCCGGTGGCGGGGCCATGCCGAAGAGGTGGGCTACGAAAGGCCAGCGTCCAAACGGTCCGACGGGAAACCCCGCGGCCAAGCATCGCGTCAATCGCGAGATCCGAATCCCCAGCATCCGCGTCATCGGACCGGAGGGTGATCAGCTCGGTATCATGACCCCCGACGACGGGCGCAGGCTCGCGATGGATCTGGGTCTCGATCTGGTCGAGGTGGCTCCCGAGGCACGCCCCCCGGTGTGCCGCATCATGGACTACGGCAAGTTCCGCTACGAGCTGTCGAAGAAGTCCAAGCCGCAGAAGACCGCCAAGCTGAAGACCATCAAGCTCCGCCCCAAGACCGGCGACCACGACCTCGAGACGAAGTTCAACCACGCGCGCAAGTTCCTCTCCGAGGGCGACCGCGTGAAGTTCGTCATGCGCCTCCGCGGCCGCGAGAACGCGTACATCGAGCGTTGGTGCGAGGTCCTGCTGAAGGAGCTCGAGGTGCTCAACGACGCCGGGCACATGTCCGTCCGTCCGCGCGCCGAGGGGCGGGCCATCGTGGCCCAGTACGACCCGAAGTAGCACCGAGCGCGCGCCTTCGCGGGTGCGAGACGAAGCGGCGGCGATCCCCATCGTCGCCGCTTTCGTTTTGGCCCGCGGCCATTGTGCAGTGCAGCATCCGCCGCGCTGGTGTGGTGGTGCGCGCGCGGGCGGCGGTGGACGACGCACGGGCCCGACGCCCGCGATCGGCTGGCTCGGGCGCGCGGCTCACGTGTGAAGCTCGCGTGGCGGACGGCGGCGACGTGGCGCCAGGCTCGGGAGCGCGGAGCCCGCGCGTCCCGCGGGCGTGATCAGCCGGCGCTCTGGTCGCCGTCCTCGCGCCGCCCGCGCCGACGTCGGCGGCGCTCGCCGCGAGGCCGGTCGCCGTGGCGGGGCGCGGTCGCCTGCTGGATCTCGGCGAGATCCTCGTCGCGCGTCTCGAACGGGGCGCCCCAGATCCCGGCCTGCTCGGCGTCGCCGGCCCAGAGCTCGTACGCGTCGGCGCCCTGGCCGGTGCGGAGGAACTCCATCCGGCGCAGGCAGAGAGCCACCGGGAGCGAGCGCGAGCGCAGCTGGCCGCGGGTCGGACGGCGCGCGTCGGGTCGGCTCATCCGGCGGAAGAGCTCCGCCGAGAACTCGAGGGTCTGGCGGTGCCGGACGGGGATCCCGAGCCGGAGGTCGAACTCGTGGGTCGCCGCGCGGGCGAACTTGCCCCAGTCGAGGTTCCACGGGTTGTCGCGGGACTCGATGGCCTGCCGCACGAACGGCCACACGAAGAGCGTGTAGCTCGCCTCCCGGGGCAGGGTGCCGTGCGCCGCTGTCTGGCGGTCGATCTGATCGAGCCAGGCGAAGAGGTCGTCGCGCGTCGGCGAGTCCGCGAGGAAGTGGTCGCGGACCTCGGGGAGGAGCGAGTCGACGATGCCGAGCCGCGCCATCCACTCGAAGGCGCGGCGCGCGTGCCCGGACTCGCAGATCCGGAAGAGCTCCTCGCTCACGCGGGCCATCGGGCACGTCGCGATGAGCGGCGCCGCCTCCGCGCTCGCGTCGATGATCGCCTGGTCGACGTCGAAGCCGAGGCGCGCGGCGAACTTCACCGCGCGCAGGAGGCGCACCGGGTCCTCGCGGAGGCGCGCGCTGGCGTCGCCGATCGTGCGCAGGACCCCGGACTTCACGTCCTTCTGGCCGTCGACCCAGTCGAGGAGGGTGCGCGCGACGGGATCGTAGAAGAGCCCGTTCACCGTGAAGTCGCGGCTGCGCGCGTCCTGCTCGGGGGGCCCGAAGGTGTTGGCCCGGACGACGAAGCCGCTGTCGTCGTCGGCGGTCTCCTGGTCGTCCGGGAGGCCGCGGAAGGTGGCGACCTCGAGGACCTTCGGCCCGGCGTGGACGTGGGCGAGCTTGAAGCGCCGCCCGATGATCCGGCAGCGGCGCCCGAAGATCTGCTTGATCGTCTCCGGGTGTGCCTCGGTCGCGATGTCGAAGTCTTTCGGAGCGCGACCGATGAGGAGATCGCGGACGCACCCGCCGACGAAGTACGTCGTGTGGCCCTCGGCCTGGAGGCGCTCGACGATCGCGAGAGCGTCGCTGTCGAGGGCGTCTCGGGGGAAGGAGACGGAGGTCGAGACGGATTTCACGGCTCGCGGTATAGGGGAGAAGCGCGAAATGCGCAACGCTTCCCGCCGCGGGCGCCCGATCGCGGCGCCATCCGGCCGCGGATCCGGCGAAGGAGACCCATGGACGAGGCTGCGCTCGAGGCGCTGCGGCGGAACAGCGGGCTGTCGCTGTCGGACGAGGGGGTGTTCTCCTTTCACGGCAGCGAGGTGCCGAACCCACGCGTCCAGGCGCTCTTCCACCGGGGCCTCGCGGTGCGCGACGACGGTGAGGTCACCCTCTCGATCGGCGGCAAGTGGGCTTACGTCGCGGTCGCGACCGTCGCGCGCTTCGTCTCGGGGCTCGCCGCGCGCGCGGGCCAGCTCGAGGCGCGGTTCCTCGGCGACGTGATCCGCGCGGTCGCGCCCGACGCCTTCGCGATCGGTCCGGACGATCGCGTGTACGCCTGGTTCGACGGGGATCCCGTGCCGGCGAAGCTCCTCCGCCCGGCGCACCACGCCGTGCTCGCCAGCGTCGACGGCGACGGCGACTGCGTCGTCCTCGGCGGGACCCGCGTGCCGTTGCGCGCCGTCGCGACGATCCCGGAGCCGCGTTCACCTCATCCTTGAGCCTCCGCGGCCGCTCGGTATACTCCGCCGCCTTCTGGCAGTGGCTGAGCCGGCCGGGCCGACGGCCCCGGAGGAGAGATGAAGAGGACCCTCGCGGTCGTGTTCCTGGCGGTGTTCCTCGTCCCGGGCGCGGCCCAGGCGGAGAGCGCCGAGCAGCGGGTGCGCGAGCAGTGCGCCTGGCTCGGCCGGGCGCTCGCGGTCGACCCTGCGCGCGACGACGTGTTCGGCATCTACATGCGCGGCATGAAGCCGAAGTGTCAGGCCACAGTGGAGGGGCTGGACCGGAAGGACGGGAGCGTGTCGAAGGACGCGCTCACGCAGCTCGAGAAGGACCTCGGCGATCTGCGGAACGTCCTCGAGAGCGAGGGGCTCGTCGTGCCCCCTGCGCCCCCCGGGCCGGACCCGGCCGTGGCCGAGCGGGAGGCGAAGGAGCGGGCGGCGGCGGAGAAGGCCGCGAAGGAGCAGGCCGAGCGCGACGCGAAGGAGCGCGCGGCGGCGGAGAAGGCCGACAAGGAGCGGGCCGAGCGCGACGCGAAGGAGCGCGCGGCGGCGGAGAAGGCCGACAAGGAGCAGGCCGAGCGCGACGCGAAGGAGCGGGCGGCGGCGGAGAAGGCTGCGAAGGAGCAGGCCGAGCGCGAGGCGCGCGAGCGGGCCGCGACGGACAAGAAGGAGCTGGCCCGCCTCGAGCGCGAGGCGCGCGAGCAGGCCGAGCGCGAGCGCAAGGCCGCGGAGAAGGCCGAGAAGGAGGCCGCGAAGGCCGCGGAGCGGGAGCGCGTGGCGCGCGAGCAGGCCGAGAAGGAGGCCGCGAAGGCGGCCGAGCGCGAGCGCGTGGCGCGCGAGAGGGCCGAGAAGGAGGCCGCGAAGGCGGCCGAGCGCGACGCGGCGGCGCGGGAGAGGGCCGAGAAGGAGGCCGCGGCGCAGGCCGAGCGGGACCGGGCGCGCGAGGAGGCCGAGGCGGCCGCTCGGCGCGAGGCGCTCGCGCGGGAGATGACGCCGAAGGGGACCGAGCGGCGGGCCGACAAGGGCGTCACCGGGACCTGGATCCAGGAGCCGCGCAAGGTGCTGGATCGCAACGAGAAGCGCACCCTGAACATCTATCAGAAGGGCGACACCGTCGAGGGCGAGATCTTCGAGGAGACCTGGATGGAGGCGCCCTCGGACTGGGTCTACAAGAGCTGCGGGGGCAACACGACGTTCCGGATGGTCACCTCGGCGCGGGTGAGCGGGAAGCGCGAGGGGCGCGAGGTGCACCTGCGGCGCGACGTCCCGCGGGTGCTCGCGTGCACCTGCCCGTCGCGCTGCGCCGCCGAGCAGCGTCGTCGCGGGCTCGACCTCGTGCTCTCGCCGTCGGGGCAGCAGCTCTCGGACTCGTCGGGGACGTTCGGCCTCGAGGGCGCGGTCGCGGCCGGGGAGGCGCCCGCCGCGGCGCCCGGAGGGGCGCCCGCGTTCGAGGGTAGCTGGGAGTCGAAGCCCTTCGACCGGCGCGGCGCGAAGACGGTCGTGCGGCTCGAGCTGAAGCTCGCCGGGAAGAAGCTCGTCGGGACGCTCGCCGAGAGCGTGGACACGGCGCTCCCGCTCGCGAGCTGGGCGGACCGCTTCTGCGACGGCGCGCAGCGCTTCCAGTACGTGACGACCTACACGGTGGCCGGTAAGCCCGACAAGCGGGAGCTCACGCTCGAGCTCGACGACGCCTCGGTGCTCACCTGCTCGTGCCCGTCGAAGTGTCGCGAGCCGTCCCGGCCGCGGCCGATCACGGTGACGATGACGGCCGACGGGACGAGCCTGATGTACGGCGACACGGTGCTCGAGCGGCGGTGACGGGCCGGTTTGACCCGTGGCGACGCGGCTCGCTATAGTCCGCGGCGCACGAGCCAGACGAGTTGGAGACGGTCGAACGCGGGCGGTGTCCGTGGTCCGTGGAGGGCGAGCGTGAGAGGACCCGGACGCCGGCGCAGTTCCCTGATCCTGGCGGCCCTCGCCGCGAGCGGTTGGCTGATGGTCGCGGGCGCCTGCGGCGGCGACGGCGGCGAGGAGGCCCCTGACAGCGTCGGGCTGGACGCGGACGCGCTCCCCGACGGCGACGACGGCGCGGACGCCGACGTCGGCGACGGGCTCGACGCGGACGACGCCGACGCGAGCGATGTCCGCGACGCGGCGGACGCGGACGACACGCGCGACGCGGTCGACACGCGCGACGCGGCGGACACCCGCGACACCTCGCCCCCCGACCGCGGCTATCCCGGGGCCGGCCTCGTGCTCCGCATCGTGGAGCCGCGTGGCGGCGCCGGGGCGTCGACGACGGGGTCGGTCACCCGGGTCGCGGGCGTGCTCTTCGGCGAGGCGGACGCCATCGTCTGGCAGCGCGGCGCCGAGAGCGGCAGCATCACGCCCGGCACCTTCTGGGACTCGGGGCCGATCCCGCTCGTCCCGGGCGACAACCGCGTGACCGTGACGGCGAGCAAGGGGGCGGTCGCGACGAGCGACTCGGTGACCATCACCTTCAACCCCGCCTTCGAGTTCGACGACACGATGACCGCGCGGCCGAGCTTCCTCTGGTCGGGCGCGCCGACGGAGGTCGTGTTCACCATCCCGGCGGCGGTCTATCGCAACGCCGACCACGACACACTGAAGCTCCTGCGCGTCGACGCGAGCGGGAACGTGCTCGAGGCCATGGGCGGCATGCGGGACGACGGCGCGCTCGACGGCTCGGGCGACGAGATCGAGGGCGACGGCGTCTTCACCGTCCGGCGCGCGCTCACGTGCGGGTCCGCCGGCGCGGTGTGGTTCCGCGCGAGCGTGGAGGTCACGGGCGAGCCCAGCTACACCGCCGTCTCGCCGATCGTCCGCATCGACTGCCTCGAGCGCGTGCCGCAGGGGGCGTGCGTCGCGCACCAGGCGATCATCACGAGCGCCGCGGGCGATCTCTACGACGGGGACGCGGTCGAGGACGTGGTCGCGCGCGTCCGCGCCGAGGCGGGCGTCAAGGCCGCCGGGCCCGCGGAGGACGGCGGCGGCAGCGTCTGGGTGCAGTTCGACGACGGGATCCTCGGCGTGGCCTCGGGCCCGTCCGATGGGACGCGGGCCGGCGGCGAAGGGGGCGGTGGTCGGCCCGAGGGGGCGGTCCCGGTCCCGAAGGCCGCGTCGACGCGGATCGTCGACGTCGGCTCGAAGCGCGCGATGGTCCTGTCGCCGTTCTCGGCGGAGCTCGGCGCGACCGACGAGTCGCTCGCCGTGGCCGAGGCGATCGGCGCGAGCGTGTGCCCGAGCTACGACGTCACGGCGGCGCGGGCGCTCACGGGGGCGGACGCGTCGCTCGCGCGCTTTCGCACGATGTCGTCGTATGGCGTCGTGTCGATCGTGACGCACGGGGAGGCGCTCTTCGGCGGGGTGTCCGAGGCGGACGCGCGCGACCTGTACCGGTGGCGGCACGCGGGGCCGCAGGAGGTGCTCTGGACGGGCTCCCCCGTCGCGTGCGCGCAGCTCCAGGAGACCACGCAGACGTGCACGGTGACGGCGTCGTCGCCGCTCGGTGGGTGCTCGGCGGGGACGCGCTGCCTCGTGACGCAGGGGACGGCGTCCACGACGACGGCGTCGGGCACCGGCGTGTGCGTGGACGAGACCCAGGTCGACCTGCGCCTCGGCCGCGTCGCGCTCTCGGACCGCGGCTACGTCGCGCTGCCGTCGTTCTTCGGCGCATATCGGGGGCGTGGCTTCCCGAGCAGCCTCGTGCACCTCGGCGCGTGCCGCTCGATGTACAACGGGACGCTCGCGAGCGAGCTCTACGCGGCGGGTGCGCGCGCGATCACGGGGTTCTCCGGCGTCGTCGGGAGCGCCTGGGCCAAGGCGCGCGGGCTCGAGCTCTTCGAGGACTTCGGCGCCGCCGGTGCCACCATCGGCGACCGCTTCGTCGCGGCCGAGGACCCGGGGCACGCGGGGACGTGGTGGCGCTTCTTCGGGGCGACGAACCTGAACCTCTCGAACGCCGAGCTCATCAACGGGAACTTCGAGACGGGCGACGCGGTCGGGTGGACGGCGAGCGGTGACGGGCGCGTGGTGTCTCAGCTCGGCGCGTCGGCGACGGTCGACGGAAAGTTCATGGGGCTCGTGTCGACCGGGCTCGGCTACACCTTCGAGACCGGCGCCCTCGAGCAGACCTTCTGCATCCCCGAGGACAAGCAGGTGGTCGACCTCTACTGGCGCTTCATGAGCGAGGAGTTCAAGGAGTTCTGCGGCTCGCAGTACCAGGACACGTTCCAGGTGGTGCTCGCGGGGGCGGCCGGGCAGGTGAAGATCCTCGACGTCACGGTGGACGATCTGTGCGGCTATGGCGACGGCGTGTGCGCGGACTGCCCGAGCCCGACGCCCTGCGACCCCGGCTGCATCGGCCAGGACGGCTGCCACGTCGACGACGAGGGCGTCCTGGGCTCCTCCTGCAGCGGCGACTACGGCTGCGCGTGCGGCAAGGACTTCGTCGGGCTGACCCCGAGCGACGTCAAGTTCGACCAGGGCGGCGTGTTCACCGTCGGCTGGCAGCACACGGTGCGCGACGTGCGCGCGCTCGCGGGGACCGGCCCCGTGACGCTGCGGCTGTACGCGACCGACAAGGGCGACTCCGTGTTCGACACGGCCATCCTCATCGACAACATCCGCTTCCGGTAGGCCGCGGCCGCTGCCGCGCGCGGGGGTCAGGCGGGGTTGTCGATGTCGATGAAGCGCACGTCGAGGCCGGGGAGGTCGGCGGCGAGGCGCTCGGCGAGCGCGGCTGGGCCGAAGCGCTCGGTCCGGTGGTGGCCTGCCGCGGCGAAGTGGATGCCCTCCTCGCGCGCCGTGGCGAGCGAGTATTCGCCGGCCTCGCCGGTGATGAACGCGTCGAGGCCCTGGTCGATGGCCTCCCGGACGCTGCGCGGCGCGCCCCCGGTGACGACGCCGACGGTCGCGATGGCGGCGGGGCCGTGCGGGAAGACGAGGGCGCGGTCCGAGACGGTGGCGTGGAGGCGCTCCGCGAGGGTCTCGGGGGCGATGGGCGGGTCGAAGCGGGCGACGCAGCCGGTCGCGCCCCCCTTGTAGGGGAAGGACGGCGCGGGATCGACGGCGCCGAGCGCGCGGGCGAGGGCTACGGCGTTGCCCACCTCGGGGTGGCCGTCGAGCGGGAGGTGATAGGCGAGGAGCGAGACGCCGCTCGCCATGAGTCGCCGCACACGCCGGCCGAGCGGGCCCGTGAGGGTGTAGGGCGCGCCGTGCCAGTAGAGCCCGTGGTGGACGACGAGGGCGTCCGCGCGCGCGGCGACGGCGGCGTCGATGAGCTCGAGGTTGGCGGTGACGCCGACGACGACTCGCTCGATGGGGGCGTCGAGCTCGGTGGCTGCGACCTGGAGCCCGTTCGGGCCGTAGTCGTCCCGGCGCTCGGGATCGAGCAGGGCGTCGAGGTGGGCGCGTAGAGAATCGAGTGAGATCGGTGGCATCGAGGCTCCTTGACACGAAAACGTGTCACCGCCGTGTCATTTGATGCGGAGGAGGCCGGCCTGTCGAGCGGCTCTGCGCGGATCTCGACGATTCGGGCGTGTCAGATGCTGACCCAATGACACGTCGCCGAATTCCGCAAGGCGCTGTCATCATTGGCTTTTGGTCATGGCCCACGCCTTGCTCATGGAGGCGGCGTTCCCGAGACGGGCGCTCGCGCGCCGTGCAGGAGGTGGGCCGTGGCTGGTGTCGTACGTGGTGTAGGGATCCTCGGGATCGACGGGGTGCTCGTCGACGTCCAGGTCGGCCATCAGGACGGGCTCCCCGGGATGGACATCACCGGGCTCCCGGCGACGAGCCTCCGCGAGGCCCGGCACCGCGTGCGGTCCGCGCTCCGGGCGTGCGGGTACGGCTGGCCGAAGGAGCGGGTGCACGCGAACCTGGCGCCGGCGAGCTTCCCGAAGGCCGGGACGGCGTTCGACCTCCCGCTCGCGGTCGCGACGCTGGTCCTGATGGGCGCCATCCCGGAGGCGGCCGTCGCCGACGCCCTCTTCTACGGCGAGCTCGGCCTCGACGGGGGCGTGCGACCCGTCGCGGGCGCGATCAACGCGGCGCTCGCGGCGAGCGAGGGCGCGGTGCGCCGTGTCTTCGTCGCGGCCGAGAGCGCGGGTGAGGCGGCGCTCGTCCCGGGCCTCGAGGTCTTCGCGGTCGACACGCTCGTAGGGCTCGTGGAGGGGCTCCGGGGCGAGCGCGACCTCGTCCGCGGGGTCGCCGCCCTCGAGGGGCGCGTCGGGAGCGCGATCCTCGACCTCTCGCTCCTCCGCGGGCAGGCGCGTGGCCGGCGCGCGCTCGAGGTCGCCGCCGCCGGCGGCCACAACCTGCTCTTCGTCGGGCCGCCCGGCTGCGGGAAGACGCTGCTCGCGAGGGCGCTGCCCGGGATCCTCCCGCGCCTCGCCTTCGCGGACGCGCTCGAGGTGACCCGCATCGCGAGCGCGGCGGGGCTCACGGCGGAGGGAGCGCTCTGCGACGTGCGCCCGTTCCGGGCTCCCCACGCGACGTCGAGCTACGCGGCCCTCATCGGCGGCGGGAACCCGCCGCGGCCGGGGGAGGTGAGCCTCGCCCATCACGGCGTGCTCTTCCTCGACGAGCTCCCGGAGTTCGGCCGCTCGGCGCTCGAGTCGCTGCGGGCGCCGCTCGAGGACAGGGAGGTGCGGGTGTCGCGCTGCGGGCGGAGCGTGCTCTTTCCCGCGTCCTTCTCCCTCGTGGCGGCGATGAACCCGTGCCCCTGCGGCCACCTCGGTGACTCGCAGCGGGAGTGCCGCTGTACGGCGTCGCGGGTCGAGGCCTACCGGCAGCGCGTCAGCGGGCCGCTGCTCGATCGCCTGGACATCCACGTCGAGCTCGGGGCCATCCCACCCGAGGACCTCGCGCGCTACGAGCCGGGCGAGCCGTCGAGCGTCGTCCGGGCGCGGGTCGCGGAGGCGCGCCGCCGCCAGGTCGAGCGCAACCGGGTCGCGGGGCGCTCGGTCGCCAACGCGGAGCTCGACGTGGCGGGCGTCGAGCAGTTCGCGCGGCTCGCCGCGCCCGAGAGCGTGTACCTCGCGCGGGTCGGTCGCCGGCTCGGGCTGAGCGCGCGCGCGTGGCACCGGGTCATCCGGGTCGCCCGCACCATCGCCGACCTCGCGGGCGCGGACGACATCGACCGCGCGCACCTCGCCGAGGCCCTGACCTATCGCCGCGTCGACCTCGGTGGGCGGCGCGCGGAGCAGCCAACGACAACCTGGGCCGAGGGTTCGGCCCGTTCTTGAGGAGACGATGACATGGGGATCGCGACGATGAAGAAGAAGGCGACGATGACGACGGTGGGTGGCCTCTCGAGCCTGTTCGCAGCGGCGGACAAGCGCTTCGGGAAGGGGGCGCTGATGACGATGGACGGACACGGCGCGCAGAGCGGGGTCGAGGTCTTCTCGACGGGCTCGGTGGGCGTGGACCTCGCGCTCGGGGTCGGTGGCCTCCCGCGGGGGCGCATCGTCGAGATCTACGGGCCCGAGTCCTCGGGCAAGACGACGCTCACGCTCCAGGCCATCGCGGAGGTGCAGCGGCAGGGTCACGCGGCGGCGTTCATCGACGCCGAGCACGCGCTCGACCTCGGCTACGCGCGCGCCCTCGGGGTGGACCCGGAGCGGCTCGTCCTGTCGCAGCCCGACTGCGGGGAGGACGCGCTCGACCTCGCGGAGATGCTGGTCCGGAGCGGCGAGGTGGCGCTCGTGGTCGTCGACTCGGTGGCGGCCCTCACGCCGCGCGCCGAGATCGAGGGCGAGATGGGAGACGCGCAGATGGGGCTCCAGGCGCGCCTCATGGCGAAGGCGCTCCGGAAGCTGAACGCGGCCGCCAACCAGAGCGGGACCACCATCATCTTCATCAACCAGCTGCGGCAGAAGATCGGCGTCACCTTCGGGAGCGGCGAGACGACGACCGGCGGGAACTCGCTCAAGTTCTACGCCTCGGTGCGCATCGACATCCGCCGCATCGGGCAGCTCAAGGACGGCAAGGGCGTCGCGTTCGGCAACCGCACGCGCGTGACGATCGTGAAGAACAAGCTCGCGCCGCCGTGTCGCCGCTGCGAGTTCGACATCGTCTTCGGGAAGGGCGTCTGCCAGGTCGGGGAGCTCCTCGACCTGGGCGTCGAGCTCGGCGTCGTCGAGAAGTCGGGCGCCTGGTACAGCGCCGGCGGCGAGCGGCTCGGCCTCGGCAAGGAGAAGGCGAAGGAGGTCCTCCTCGGAAACAAGGAGGCCCTCGCGCGCCTCCGCGGGACCGTGATGGAGGCCGCGGGCGCGCTCGACATGGCGGCGGCGCCGCCCGAGCTCACCGAGGACACCGAGGACGACGGGGAGAGCGAGGCCGAGGCGGCCTGACCGGTCGCCCGCGACGGCGCGCGGTGTCCGCTCTCGCAGGTCGCGGGAGCGGGCGTCGCGCGGCCCTTCGGAGAGCGAACACCACGGAGAGGGAGGAGAGGACGATGTCCGTGAACAGCGTAATGCTCGTGGGGCGCCTCGGGGCGACGCCCGAGACCCGCACCACGACGACCGGCAAGTCGATGTGCACGTTCAATGTGGCGACCGATCGCTGGGACTCCACGAAGAGCGAGAAGGTGGCTGATTGGCACCGGGTCGTGGCCTGGGAGAAGACCGCCGAGAACTGCGTCCGCTACCTGACGACCGGCTCGCAGGTCGCGGTCGAGGGCCGCCTGTGCACGCGGACCTACGACGACAAGGAGGGCCGCAAGGTCTGGAAGACGGAGGTGATCGCCCAGCGGGTGACCTTTCTCGGCAAGTCCGAACGGCAGCGGGCCGACGAGCCGAGTGACGGCGCCTTCGGGGGCCGGTCCGGTGGGCGCGTCGGCGCCATGTACGGCGGGCGCCCCAGCGCCATGCCTACCGCCGCCGCCCCGCTCACCGCGATGGACGATCTCCCGTTCTGAGCCAGGGCGGCGCCGCGCCCGTCGGGCGACGCGCGGAGTCGGCGCCTGCGAGCCGCCCGCGCGTCATCGGCGAGCGGCGGCGGCGCGGGCGAGGTCGAGGTCGAGATCGTCGCCGTGACGTGGGCCGTCGCCGGCGCGCGTGGCGCGTCAGCGGCGGGAGCCCCGGGACCGGGGTCGTCTCAGGAAGGCGAGGGCGAGGCCGACGAGGGCGAGGAGGAGCCAGGACCCTGGCGCCGAGCCGCCCGGAGCGGCCTCGCACCCGCCCCCGGAGCGCCCGGAGGATGTCCCCGGCGTGCCGGTGGTCGGACCTGCACCACCACCGTCGGCGGCCCCGGTCGCGTCGGGGACATCCGGTTTGTAGTCGGCCGCAGCGCAGAGGCCGAGCGCCGCGTCGATGCCCGAGGCGACGCAGACGAGGCCGCCTGTGCAGGTGTTCGGGGCGAAGGGGTTGCAGGGGGTGTGGCAGTGGGAGTCGAAGCAGAAGAGGCTCTGGCAGGCGTTGTCCTGGCCGCAGGGGGCCCCGTCGGCGTTGGGCCCGAAGGGCTGGCAGGTGCCGTCGAGCGCGCTCCCGACGGCGCGCGCGCAGCCGAGGCCGTCTCCGCACTCGGCGCCGCCGGCGAGGAAGTCGCAGGCGTGGGCGCAGAGGCCGTTGTCGCAGGCGCCGTTGCGGCACTCCGCGTCGCCCGCGCAGACCGCGCCGTCGGCGAGGCAGCCCGACGCAGCGCCGTGGTCGCAGAGGCTCTGGGTGATCTGGTGGCCGGCGTTGTCGGTGTAAGTCGTCGGCTGGCACTGGAAGCCGCAGGGGCAGTCGCCGTCGACGCCACACGGCGCCGAGCAGACGCCGCTCGCGCCGTCGTCGAGGCAGATCCCGCTCACACACTCGCCGCTGTCGGCGCAGGCCGCGCCCGTCGGCTTGTCCGCCACCGGGAAACACGCCCCGCTCCCGTTCGTGAGGGGCTCGCACGAGAATCCGCTGCCGCAAGGGCTCGACGCGCTGCAGGGGCGCACGCAGGTGAAGGTCGTCCCGCTCCCGGCGCAGAGCCCGCTCTGGCAGTCCGTGCTCGAGCCGCAGCTCGCGCCGTTCGCGAGGGTGCCGCCCGTCTGGACCGCCGGGAGGCACGCTCCGAAGCCCGCGCCCGGGATGGTCTGGCAGGTCTCGTTGGCGCCGCAGCTCGCCGCGGACGCGCAGGGCTCCCTGCAGACGGTGCCGCCGGAGGACTGGATGCAGAGCTGGCTTTGGCACTGGCTCGAGGACGAGCAGGTGCCGCCGTTCGGGGTCGTCCCGCCCGTCGAGCCGCCGGCGAAGCAGAGCCCGAGCGACGGGGCGTTCGAGTACGCGCGGCAGGTGAACCCGCTCGGGCAGTTGTTGCTCGCCGTCTGGCACTCCTGCGTGCAGACGCCCGCGGTCGCGGTGGTCGGGTAGCAGTCGTTCGAGGCGCAGTCGCCGTCGCCGACGCAGCTGTCACCGAGCGCGCCGCTGCCCCCGGTGGGCCCCTCGGTCGAGAAGCCGCCGCACTTGCCGGTCGCGTCGCAGCCGACCTGGCCGACGTAGTACTCGCCGCTCGAGCCGTCGTCGACGACGAGCGGGCAGTCGCTGTCGGCGCTGCACCGGAAGCTGCCGGAGGGGTAGAGGAAGCAGAGCCCGGCGAGGTCGTCGGCCTCCGGGGTGCGGGTCTTCATGTACGGGTCGGCGGTCGTCGCCATCGTGGGCGGGTTCGACTCGGGGTAGCCGTAGAGGACGTGCTGGAGCCCGAACATGTGACCGATCTCGTGGACCGCGACGTTCTTCACGTCGGTCGAGAAGTTGGCGCCGCTCGTGCTCCACGTCTGTTGGTAGCCGTTGAAGACGATGTCGGCCTCGACGATCTCGCCCGTCTGCGGGCTGAAGAAGGGCGCCGTCACGCCGAGCACGTAGGCGCCGTAGCTCCAGCGGCTGTCCTCGATGAACGCGAGCTCGTTCACGCCGTTCTGATAGCCGAAGGCCGTGAAGCGGCGCTGGCTGTTGCTCCAGGCGCCCGTGTCGCGCGTGAAGGCGAGGCGGCTGCAGGCGACGTCCGTCCACGCCGCGAAGCTGTCGACGAGGGCCTGCGTGCAGGACGCCGCGGGCAGGTCCGCCGAGCAGGCCGGGTCGAGACGATAGCTGACGCTCGCGCTCGGCCACCGGACGATCTGCCCGGTCGTGCCGCCCGAGAGGCTCACCGAGTAGCTCCGCGCGTCGGGCGCCGTGGCCGCGACGACGAGCGCCACGACGGCGAGGCCGAGCGCGCCGACGGCGACGCGTCCGCCGGTTCGCGAGGAGGGGGCTGCGTGCTGGGGGCGGGCTCGCTGCATCGCGGGTCTCCGGTTCCGAGGCGATGGCCGTGTCCGTGGCCGACGAGAGGGGATCTCCTCACGACGCCTGGCGCGAGGGGCGGCGCGCCGATGCGTCCGAGTGTGAGGCGGGGCGCCTCTCAGGGGACGATGGTCGGGCCGCCGGGGGCGACCTGCGGGCGGGGGGGAGCCGCCGCGGGGGGCGCCGTGGTGAGCTGCGCCGCGTAGATCCGCGCGACGAGGGTCTCGAGGCTCTGCGCGGCGACCGGCGCGGGCTCGACGGCGCGCAGGCGGCCGTCCTCGTCGCGCTCCATCATCTGGAGGCCGCTCGCGGAGCTCTGCACCCACCGGCGCCCGTCCTTGTCGGTCCGCACGCGGTAGACGCCCTGGCCGAGCCCGCACGGGACGTGGCCGAGGTTCGTCTTCTCGAGGAAGAGCACCACCTCCTCGCCTGGCGCGAACGTGGGCATCCCCGGGATGGTGAGGGCCATCCCGTCGGCGCCGACGCCGCCCATGAGGCGGAGGACGTAGGTCTTCGGCACGTCCTCGCCCTTGTAGACGTCCGCGATGTCGAGCGTGACGTCGGTCACGAGGCCCCGGTCCTCCGCGCGCAGGTCGACCGAGCGGACGTCGCGGACGTGGGCGTGCACGACCCAGGCCGAGGTGCGGGTCATCTCGGGGACCTCGACGCGGAGCACGGTCGTCGCCGACGCGGGCGGGGCGACGAGCGCGAGGAGGAAGAGCGCGAGGGAGAGGCTCGGGAAGAAGCGGCGCATGCCTTGCTCCGTGCTGACAGCGTTCTCGACGAGGGGCATCGCCGCGAGGTGCCCGTGGCCGCCGTCAGCGTCGACCCCGGGCCCGGTCGCGGAGACCGGGCGCGCGCCGAGGGAGAGCCTGTTCCCAGGCGCGTCCCCCGTGTCGCGCTCAGAGAGCGCCGGGACGATAGCAGCCGTGCCGGTCCCGCGGCAACGACGACGCGGCGCGACGGGGGAGGGCGACGCGGGAGAGCGCGCTCTCAGCAGGGTCTCCGCTCAGCCGCGGTCCCGCCGCGCGCGATCCATCTCGCGCTTCGCGTCGCGCTCCTTGATGTCCTCGCGGCGGTCGTGGGCCTTCTTGCCGCGCCCGAGGCCGAGCTCGACCTTCGCGATGCCGCGCTTGAAGTAGATCCGCATCGCGATGCAGGCGCGCCCCTTGGCCTCGAGCCCCTCGATGATCTCGTCGATCTCGCGCTGGTGCAGGAGGAGCTTCCGGGCGCGGAGCGGCTCGTGGTTGTGGCGGTTCGCGTGCCGGTACTCGGGGATGTGGACGTTCGTGAGCCAGAGCTCGCGCCCGCGGACGAGCACGTAACCGTCGCCCATGGAGGTCCCGCCGTCGCGGAGGGACTTCACCTCGCTCCCGAGGAGCACGAGCCCGGCCTCGTAGACCTCTTCGATGTCGAAGTCGAAGCGCGCGCGTCGGTTCGTCGCGACGTTGGTCTCGTCCTCCTTGGCGCGGGGCTTGGTGCTCATCGATGGGGCTCCGGCGAGGGGGGCGCGACGTCGGGGCGCGGGGGCGCGCTCCGGAAGCGCGGCGCCCGGCACGCCGGGAACGTAGCCGAAAACGCCGACGCACCCCAAGCGCGACGCGACGACATGGTCCGGCGGGTCACCCGGTTACCGCGGGATGCTCGGCGAGCGCCCCCCCAAGAAACGGGCGGTTCGCGGTGGTACCGCTCGGATCGTTCGTGGATCCCGAGCGTTACCACGCGCCGCCGCGGCGCGACGCCGGCCAGCGCCTCGCCCCGGGCCCCGCCGCGCGCCGTCCCCGGAGCGAACTACGATCGCGCTGCGATCTCGGTTGGTTCCACGCGCGCGTCCACAGGTCTTCCCCACGCGTCGCCGCGGCCTGTGGAAAGGTTTTGCCTGCGATCTCGCCTAGATGCCCGTTCCCACCACATCCCCCTCACATCGGCAGGGACGTTGTGTCACGGTTTCGTCACTCGAGCTTCGCCGTCACGTCGCGCAACCCCGCGAGGATGGTTGCCATATGTGGCGCAAGGACTAGTGGATTTCTTGACGGCCCAATACCGCATGTTGACGATGGGTCGCGGCTGGTCCATGAACACGTGACCGTCCGGCCGCCGCCCCGAGGTGTGGCGCTCCGGCCTCCGACTCAACCCCCGGGTCTCGCTACGACGAGATCCACCCCTCACGAGCCGCGGTGTTTGCCGCGCCGCGGGTCGTCGTCCGCCCAGTACCCGAACCCTCCGCCCCAGGGGATCGTCGCCATGAAGATTGCCCGCCGTTACACGCAAGCCGGACGCGACCCGTTCGCCTCCATCTCCTTCGTCGAGCGCTCGTCGCGCATCGCCAACCCCGACGGGACCGTCGTCTTCGAGGCGCCGTCCGTGAGCGTGCCGACGACCTGGTCCCAGGTCGCGACCGACGTGCTCGCGCAGAAGTATTTCCGTAAGGCGGGCATCCCGAAGCACCTGAAGCCGGTCGACGAGGCGGGCGTGCCCGAGTGGCTCCGGCGCTCGGTGGCGGACGAGAAGAAGCAGGCCGCCCTCCCGGAGAAGGAGCGCTTCGTCGGCGAGACGGACGCGCGCCAGGTCTTCCGGCGCCTCGCGGGCTGCTGGACCTACTGGGGCATGAAGCACGCCTACTTCGACACGGAGGAGGACGCGCGCGCCTTCTACGACGAGCACTGCTACATGCTCGCGACCCAGATGGCGGCGCCCAACTCACCGCAGTGGTTCAACACGGGGCTCCACTGGGCCTACGGTATCGACGGCCCGCCGCAGGGGCACTGGTACGTCGACGCCGAGACCGGCGAGGCCCACCCGAGCCCGAGCGCCTACGAGCGCCCGCAGCCGCACGCGTGCTTCATCCAGAGCGTGGGCGACGACCTCGTGAACGAGGGCGGCATCATGGACCTCTGGGTCCGCGAGGCGCGCCTCTTCAAGTACGGCTCGGGCACCGGCACGAACTTCTCGTCGCTCCGTGGTGAGGGCGAGGCGCTCTCGGGCGGGGGGCGCTCGAGCGGGCTCATGAGCTTCCTCAAGATCGGCGACCGCGCCGCCGGCGCCATCAAGTCGGGCGGCACGACGCGCCGCGCCGCGAAGATGGTCACCCTCGACGTCGACCACCCCGACATCGAGTCGTACATCGACTGGAAGGTCATCGAGGAGCAGAAGGTCGCGAGCCTCGTCCTCGGCGCGAAGGTCCACAACAAGCACCTGAACGCCATCCTCGCCGCCATCGCCGACGGCAAGCGCCGCGGCCTCAACGGCGAGAGCGCGAAGGCGAAGAAGAACCCGGAGTTCGCGCGCGCCGTCCAGGAGGCTCGCGCCGCGGGCGTCTCGGAGAACTACATCCGGCGCGTGGCCCAGCTCGGCGAGCAGGGCGTGAAGGAGCTCTACTTCCCCGAGTACGACACCGGCTGGGACTCGGAGGCCTACTTCACCGTCAGCGGGCAGAACTCGAACAACTCCGTCCGCGTCACGAACAGCTTCATGCGCGCCGTCGAGACCGACGGCGACTGGGACCTCATCCGCCGCACGGACGGCCGCGTCCACAAGTCGATCCCGGCCTCGGAGCTCTGGGACAAGATCTCGTACGCCGCGTGGAGCTGCGCCGATCCGGGCGTCCAGTTCGACACCACCATCAACGACTGGCACACGTGCCCGAAGAGCGGGCGCATCAACGCCTCGAACCCGTGCTCCGAGTACATGTTCCTCGATGACACGGCGTGCAACCTCGCGAGCGCGAACCTCATGCGCTTCCGCCGGGTCGACGGCGCCTTCGACATCGACAGCTTCACCCACGCGGTGCGCCTCTGGACCGTCGTCCTCGAGATCGCGGTCCTGATGGCGCAGTTCCCGTCGAAGCGCATCGCGGAGCTCTCCTACCGCTACCGCACGCTCGGCCTCGGCTACGCGAACATCGGCACGCTCCTCATGGTGAGCGGCATCCCCTACGACTCGGAGGAGGGCCGCGCCATCTGCGGCGCCATCACCGCGATCATGACCGGCACGTCCTACGCGACGAGCGCCGAGATGGCGCGCCAGATGGGCACCTTCCCGGGCTACGAGGACAACAAGGCCGACATGCTCCGGGTCATCCGGAACCACCGTCGCGCCGCCTACAACGCCAAGGAGGAGGAGTACGAGGGGCTCTCCGTCAAGCCCGTCGGCATCGACCCGCGCCACTGCCCGAAGCCGCTCCTCGCGGCCGCGCGCGGCGCCTGGGACGAGGCCCTCAAGCTCGGTGAGGCCCACGGCTACCGCAACGCCCAGTCCACGGTGATCGCCCCCACGGGCACCATCGGGCTCGTCATGGACTGCGACACGACCGGCATCGAGCCCGACTTCGCGCTCGTGAAGTTCAAGAAGCTCGCCGGTGGCGGCTACTTCCGCATCATCAACCAGTCCGTGCCGGAGGCCCTCGTGCGCCTCGGCTACACGCAGGAGCAGGCGGAGGCCGTGGTCGCCTACTGCCGCGGCACGGGCGTCCTCGAGGGCACGCCCCACATCAACCGCAAGAGCCTCAAGCAGAAGGGCTTCAGCGACGCCGTCCTCGACCGCCTCGACGAGGAGCTCGGCCGCTCCTTCCAGATCGACTTCGCCTTCAACCGCTGGGTCATCGGCGACGACGCGCTCGTCCGCGCCGGGATCCCGATGGAGAAGCTCGAGACCCCGGGCTTCGATCTGCTCGCGGAGCTCGGCTTCACGAAGGCGCAGGTGCACGAGGCGAACGACGTCATCTGCGGTCGCCTCACCGTCGAGGGGGCGCCCTACCTGCGCTCGCAGCACCTCCCGGTCTTCGACTGCGCGACGAAGTGCGGGCGCTATGGGCAGCGCTTCATCACCCCCGAGGCCCACATCCGCATGATGGCGGCGGCGCAGCCGTTCATCTCGGGCGCCATCTCGAAGACCATCAACCTCCCGAACGAGGCCACGGTCGACGGCATCAAGCGCGCCTACATGCTGAGCTGGAAGCTCGGGATCAAGGCGAACGCGCTCTACCGCGACGGGTCGAAGCTCTCGCAGCCGCTCAACACGTCGACCGCCGAGGACCTCTTCGGCGACGGCGACGCGCCGACGCCGCCGGCGTCGGTCGTGGAGCGGGCCGAGCAGGTGGTCGAGCACTGGGCGGCGAAGCGGCGGAAGCTGCCGTTCCGGCGCGCCGGCTACACGCAGAAGGCCGTCATCGGCGGGCACAACGTGTACCTCCGCACCGGCGAGCACGAGGACGGCTCGCTCGGCGAGATCTTCCTCGACATGCACAAGGAGGGCGCCGCCTTCCGCAGCATGATGAACTGCTTCGCCATCGCCGTGTCGCTCGGCCTCCAGCACGGGGTGCCGCTCGAGGAGTACGTCGACGCCTTCCTGTTCACGCGCTTCGAGCCGAACGGCATGGTGCAGGGCAACCCCTACATCAAGCTCACCACCTCGATCATCGACTACATCTTCCGCGAGCTCGCCATCACCTACCTCGGGCGGCACGAGCTCGCGCAGGTGAAGCCGGCGGACCTGTCGGAGGGCATGGGGGTCGACGAGGTCGAGAGCCACTCTCCGCCGCTCGCGCCGCGCTCCCCGAAGGTCGACCTCGCGTCGAAGGCCGCCCCCGCGACGACGGTCGTGGGCGCCGGCGGGCTCCAGGTCGTCGGCACCGGCGGCGGGCACGACGCGAGCGCCGTCGCGCGGATGAAGGGCATGGAGGGCGACGCCTGCAGCGAGTGCGGCCACATGACGCTCGTCCGCAACGGGACGTGCCTCAAGTGCCTGACCTGCGGCTCGACGACGGGCTGCAGCTGAGCGCGGCGCGCGCGGGTCGACATCGCGGTAGCCGTTTCGCCGGAGTCTGATAGGCTCCGGCGGAGCGGCTCGCCGCCCCCGGAGAGCCACTGGGCGGCGCGGGCGGCGATCGAATGCCAAGCGCGGCGTGAGCGGGCGATGCAGAACGAGCGACACCCCAGGGGGCGCGGACGGCGGAGAGCCGGGCCGGCACCAGCCGTGAACGGCGTTCACCTCGCCCGCTCCGGGTCCTCCCACGGTGCGCGCGCTCTCGGTGGTGCCAGGCGGAGCCCGATCCCATGAGCGCCGCGCCCACGGAGACGGCGCGCGGCGTAGGGGGCGCGAGCGGGAAGGCCATCCTCGTCGGCGAGCACTTCGTCGTGTACGGCGCGCCGGCGATCGCCATCCCGGTGCGGGGGCGGGGCGTCACGGTGCGGCTCCGGCGCGAGCCGGGGCCGTGGGCCGTGCCGGCGGCGGCGCTCGCCCACATGACCGCGATGGTGCGTCACCTCGGGCTCGACCCGGACGCGCTCACCGTCGCCCTCGAGGCGACGCTGCCCCTCGGCGTCGGGCTCGGCGGCTCCGCCTCCGTCGCGGCCGCGCTCGTCCGGGCGACCGGCGTCGCGGACCCCGTCGAGGTGCAGCGCATGGCCCACGCGCTCGAGGAGCTCGCCCACGGCACCCCCTCCGGGCTCGACGACACGACCGTCGCCTACGAGCGGCCCATCTGGTTCCGTCGCGGGCAGCCCCCCGAGGTGCTCGCGCCGCGCGCGCTCCCGATGCTCCTCGCGGTCACGCCGCCGGGTGGGTCGACGAAGGTCGCCGTCGCCGGGGTCGCCGCGTGGCGCGCCCACAACGCGGCCCGCTTCGCCGCCATCCTCGCGCGGAGCGAGGCGATCGCCCACGCCGCTCGCGAAGGGCTCGTCGCGAGCGACCTCGCCGCGGTCGGCGCGGCGATGAACGAAGCGCACGAGCTCCTGAGCGAGGTCGGCGTCTCCACGCCCACGCTCGATCGCGTCGTCGCGCGCGCTCGCGCGCTCGGCGCCCACGGCGCGAAGCTCACCGGCGCCGGGCTCGGTGGCGCCGTGCTCGTCTGCGCGCCCCCCGCGCTCGCGCCCGACCTCGAGGCGGCCCTCCGCGCCGAGGGCGCCGAAGAGGTGTTCCCCGTATGACCGACCTCGTCCTCGACGGCTTCGTCGCCGCCCGCGCCCACGTCAACATCGCGCTCGTCAAGTACTGGGGCAAGGCGCCCGCCAAGACCCGCGACGAGCTCAACCTCCCCGCGGTGCCGAGCCTCTCGCTGACGCTCTCCGGGCTCTACACCGACACCCGCGTGCGCTTCGCCCCCGACGCGCGCGAGGATCGGATCGTCCTCGACGGGAAGCCCCTCGGCGCAAAACAGCTCGCTCAGGCGCAGCCCATCCTCGACGCCGTCCGCGCGCGCGCCGGCATCGCCTCCCGATTCGCGATCGAGAGCGACAACCACGTCCCGACGGCCGCCGGGCTCGCCTCCTCCGCCTCCGGCATGGCCGCCCTCGCCGCCGCGACCGCCCGCTGCGCCGGCCTCGAGCCGACCCCCGCCGACCTCTCGGCCCTCGCGCGCCTCGGCTCCGGCAGCGCGAGCCGCAGCATCTTCGGCGGCTGGGCGGCCTGGGACGGCCCGAGCGCGCGCGCCGTCGCCCCGCCCGAGCACTGGGACGTCGCGGTCGTCGTCGCCGTCGTGAACGCGGGGCCGAAGCCCATCGGCTCGCGCGACGCGATGACGCGCACCGCGCGCACCTCGCCCTACTACCACGGCTGGGTCGCCTCGGCGCGGGAGCTCTTCCACGAGGCCGAGGCCGCCGTCCTCGCGCGCGACTTCGACCGCCTCGTCGCCGCGATGGAGCTCTCGACGCTCCGCATGCACGCGGTCGCGATGGCCGCCTCCCCGCCGATCCTTTACTGGGAGCCGGTCTCCCTCGCCGTCCTCCGAGAGGTCGAGCGCATGCGCCGTGACGACGGCCTCGCGTGCGGTTACACGCTCGACGCGGGGCCCAACGTCAAGGTCTTCTGCCGCTCGGCCGATGTCACTCGCGTCGCGGAGCGATTGACGTCCATCGCGGGCGTGGACCATACAATCTCGAGTGGCCCGGGTCAGGGGGTCACCGTTCGCGTCGAAGCCGAGGAGACCTCGTGATCCGAGCCAGCGCGCCAGGCAAGCTCATGCTCGCCGGCGAATACACGTCGGCGGTGAGCGGCGGCCGCGCCCTCGCGGCGGCCGTGGGGCGCAGGCTCCACGTGACGCTCGCCCCCGGCGGCGACGCGTGGCGCGTCACCTCCGAAGCCCTCGGCCTCGTCGACGCGCCGCCAGCCGATGTCCCCGTCGTGGAGGCCGTCCTCGCCCGCTTCGACGGGCTCGCGCCCGCCGCGATCACGATCGAGAGCGAGCTCGGCGTCGGCGACTCGAAGCTCGGGCTCGGGGGCTCTGCCGCCCTCTGCGTCGCCCTCTTCGGCGCCCTCCGCCGCTACGCCGGCATGGAGGCCCCCTCCGTCGCCGACGTCGTCGCCGCGCACCGCGAGGCCCAGGGCGGCCGCGGGAGCGGCTACGACGTCGCCACCGCGCTCCTCGGTGGGGTCGTCCTCTACGACAACGCCGCGAGCGACGCCCCGACCGCGCGGCGCGTCGACTGGCCCGGCGGTCTCTTCGCCTCGGTGCTCCACACCGGCCACGGCGCGTCGACCGTCGAGCTCCTCGACCGCGTCACCTGCTGGCGCGACGAGGACCCCGAGGACATGCGCGCCTACCTCGGGCCGCTCGTCTCCGAGACGCGCGACTTCATCGACGCCTGGCTCGCCGGCGACGTGCAGCGGATCCTGACGGCCGCCGCGCAGGTGCAGGAGGAGCTCGACGCCTTCGATCGCGCCGGCGAGATCGGGATCTACGCGGGCGGGCAGATGCAGCTCCTCGCGGCCATCGAGGACGCCGCCGCCATCGGCCGCACCGCGGGCGCCGGCGGCGGAGACTGCGCCTGGGCCCTCGCCGATCGGCCCGGCGTCATCGAGCGCGCGGTCGCCGCGGCCGAAGCCGCGGGCTTCCACGCCGTCGACGCCGCCATCCCGGGAGACGGGCTCATCGTCGAGGACGGCGCCGCCGCGACGTCGTCGCCGGACGCCCCCGCCGCCGCGGAACCCGACGCAGCCGCCCCGGACGCGGCCCCGGACAGCCCCGAGGCTTGACCTCCGCGAGCCGCCACGGCATCCATCGCGACACCGCGGTGGCCTCCGGCGCCCCCGGTCCCAGCCACACCGACCGCACAGGCCGATAGAGCAGCATGAACGCCCCTGTGTCTCTCGCCGCCATCGTCGAGCGCCACGCCGCCGACGTCGAGGCGCGCCTCGTCGCCGCCCTCGCCTCGGACAGCGTCCTGGACGTTGCGAGCCGCTATCACCTCGCCACGGGCGGCAAGCGCCTCCGCGCGCTCCTGCCGATCTGGCTCGGCACGAACCTCGGTGGCGACCCCGAGGCGGCCATCCCCCTCGGGCTCGGCATCGAGCTCCTCCACAACGCGACGCTCGTCCACGACGACCTGCAGGACGGCGACCGCACCCGCCGCGGCGAGCCGACCGTGTGGACGGTCTGGGGCGACGCGCAGGCCATCAACGTCGGCAACCACCTCTTCTTCGTCGGGGTCGATCACCTCGCGCGAAGCGGGGCCGACGCCGCGTTCCTCTCGCGCGCGGCGCGCGTCATGATCGACGTCGTCGGCGGGCAGGCGCTCGAGTTCCAGCTCCAGCTCCCGGCCGACCACCGCGATCACGTCGGCGCCACCGTCGCCGGCTGGGAGCGCATGGCGCGCGGCAAGACCGCGGCGCTGTTCGCGCTCTGCGCCGAGGCGGGGGCGCTGTCCGCGGGCGCCGACCCCGGCGAGCGCGCCCGCGCCGCCGCCTTCGGCTCCGACGTGGGCCTCCTCTTCCAGCTCCAGGACGATCTGCTCGACCTCGTCGGCGACAAGGGCCGCGGCGAGACCGCGACCGACATCGCGGAGGGCAAGATCTCGTACCCGGTGGCCTGGGCGAAGGAGAACGCGGGCGAGGCGGCGCGGATGCGCCTCATGGCCATCATCCGGACCCCGCGCGAGGTGACGTCGCGCGCGATGGTCGAGGAGGCGCTCGGGATCCTCCGCGACGTCGGCGCGATCGACGCCGCCGCGCGCCGCATCGGCGACATGTGGCGGGAGCTCCGCGAGAGCCGCTACGACGCGCTCCTCCCGGGCCTCGTCGAGCGCGTGCTCGAGCCGGTCCGCCACGCCCTCCCGGCCTGACGGGGCCTCAGAAGGTGTTTCAGTATTCTCCCGTCGCCTGGCTTGCTCTTGTGATTTCAGGCGGTTCCGCTCATCGGGTAGGCGCCCGGGTCGCCCCGGGCACCTCCCACAGAACCGTACTTGTGCTGTTCACATACGGCTCTTCAGGACGACGGGTTGTCACCCCCGTCGCCGGCCGGTTCACGACCTCTCGTATTCCAGCGCGAGCGTGAGCTGCGCCGGAGCGATGATGGCCTCCCAGGTCCGCCTGAACCGTTCCAGCAGGCTGGTGAGCCCCCGTTCGGCGAAGTACGCGTTGCGGAGTCCTCGATCCACCGCTGGGTCGTGGCTAAGCGCCCACCAGGACTTGCGGCCCTCGTAGACGCGGCGCCACGCGGTCTTCGGCTTCACACCCAGGCGGATGAGGCGCCGTGCTGTCGTTCGCTTGGTCTTCCAGTGCCGAAGCACGATCGCGCGCAGCCGTCGCCGGATGTGCGCGTCGGTCGTCTGGAGGACCCGCTCGATCCCCACCGTGCAGATCCTGAAGAACCCTGCCCAGCCCGCGAGATAGACGTTGATCGGGTGGATGACCGCTTCCAGCGATCGCCCACCCGCTCGTGGCGTCAGCTCTCGGACTCGCTCACGAAGCCGCTTCTCGCTGCGCTCCGAGAGCAGCACCTCGGGCGGACCACCTTCTTGGGGACGAAGGCGGAACCCGAGAAAATGCCGGGTCTCGGGACGCGCCACGGCGCTCTTCGCCTCGTTCACCTGGAGGCGCAAGCGCCTCTCGATGAACGCGACGACGCTGTCCATGACACGCTTCCCTGCACGTTCGCTCCGTACGTAGATGTTGCAGTCATCGGCGTAGCGGACGAATCGAAGCCCCCGCCGCGCGAGCTCGTCGTCGAGCTCGCTCAGCACGACGTTCGAGAGCAGCGGCGATAGCGGGCCGCCTTGCGGCACCCCCTCCTCCGTGCTCACGCGCACGCCGTCCGGCATCACCACCTTGGCTTTGAGCATGCGTCCGATGAGCACCAGCAGCGGACGGTCGCTGACTCGCTGCGCGAGTCGCGCCATCAATCGCTGGTGATGGACCCGGTCGAAGAACTTCGACAGGTCCATGTCCACCACGAAGTGATAGCCCTCTCCGACGTAGCCGCGGGCCTCGGCGAGCGCCGTGTGGCAACTCCGACCCGGGCGAAATCCATGGCTCGAAGGGTGAAACGTCGGCTCGTACAGCGGTTCGAGCACCAACCGCACAGCCTCCTGCACCACCCGGTCGACCACGTTCGGGATGCCGAGCCCACGTTCCCCACCGCCTGACTTCGGGATCCACACGCGCCGGATGTCTCCGGGTTGATAGGTTCCGTCTCTCAGGGCGCTGGCGAGCGCCGGACCGAGCTGCGGCCAGTGCTTGCGCACGTCGCCGACGCTCTGCCGGTCTGGACCTGGCGCTCCCTTGTTCGCCACGACCTTCTCGAGCGCTGCGTTCAGTCGCTCGATCACCTCTTCCATCGTCGCGGGACCTGTTTGCTGCAGCTTGACCTTCGCCTTCGGCACCGCGCGTGTCTTCGCCGTGGACCGGTCCACGGTGTCGATGCGAGCGGCCTCCCGAGCGGGTGCTCGGGGGTTGTCGGCTGTCGCGAAGGGCAGCGGAAGCTGTTGGTCCGCTTCCTTGACTGGAACCGCCTTCCCTCCCCGTGGACGCTCGTGTCCAGCGGTTCGGACCGGCTTTCGCCGGCCTTCCGGTACTACGCAGTTCTCTGACTTCTGCTGGGCCATCGACCTCTGTTCTTGCGTCCTCGGGTCTACCGGCCGTCGCCGGAACCCAGCAGATCTCCCAGGGTAAGACACTCAGACTTCATGACCATCCCGTCGCCAATACACCTGGAACACCGACAGATTTTGGGCTTCGTCGCTAGACGCCGACTCACCCGCTCCAGATGCCTTACGGCGCTTCACTCTCGTTCGGTACGGCCATGCACCTACGGCTTCCACTCGGCTGCCCTCGCGGGACCGCGTCTCCATCACGACAGGAGTCGCGCGGCGGACGGGTGACCCCGCCCCCACCCTTGCCTCATCGGTGTCGAGTTCCCTCTGTCAGGGCCTCGGGTTAGGACTCGTCTCTCGACTCACCTCCAGTCTGAGCGCCATGCCTGGCGCACGTCGGTCACGTGCCTATGGGCACGCTCCCTCCTCACGTAACCACCTGGAATCACGACGCGTCGCCGGGCTCGGTCCGAATACTGAAACACCTTCTCACGCGGCGCCGCCGGAGGCGCGCCCCGACGCCGTCAGCCCTCGCCGCCGTCGGGCGGGGAGGGCGCCTCGCCCTCGCCGCGCTCGCTCACGACCTTCCGCATCGCGAAGTCCGCCGCCCACGCCGTCACCCGCCGCGGGAAGAGCCGCGTCATGAAGGCGTTCGTCTTGTTCAGCCCGCCGGACACGACGTTCACGCGGCCCTTCCGCATGGCCTTCACGCCGACCTTCGCGACCTGCTCCGCCGAGAGCATGAACTTGTGCGCGCGGTCGTTCAGGACCTGCCCGGCGACGTCCGAGAACTCGGTCACCGTCGCGCCCGGGCAGAGGCACGACACCTGGACGTTCGTCTTCCGGAGCTCGAACGCGAGCGCCTCCGAGAAGTCCCGGACGTAGCTCTTCGAGGGGCCGTACACGGCGAAGCCCGGCGTCGCCTGGAACGCCGCCGTCGACGACACGTTCAGCACGTAGGACGGCTCGCCGTGCGCGAGCATGTGCTCGGTGAAGCGCCGCGTGAGCTCCGTCACCGCGACCACGTTCAGCTGCAGGAGGCGCTGCTGGTCCTCCCAGCGCTGCTCGCGGAACTTCCCGTAGAGCCCGACGCCGGCGTTGTTGACGAGGATCGTGACGCGCGCGCCGCCGGCCGTGGCCTCCGCGACGAGCGACGCTGGCCCCTCGGCCGTCGCGAGGTCGCAGCTCACGACCTCGACCGCTGCGCCGGCCGTCTCCGCGAGGATCGCGGCGCGCACCTCGTCGAGCTTCTCCCGCCGCCGCGCGACCAGGACCACCGCCGCGCCGGACGCGGCGAGCCGCCGCGCGAGCGCCGCCCCGATCCCGCTCGAAGCCCCGGTGACCACCGCGCGATGCCCGTCGAACTCTCCCATGTCCCGCTCCCTCCTCGTGTCGGCCGACCATACCCGCGACCCGGGCCCGCGCGCGAGCGCAACCCGACCGCGCCCCCGCCTGCCGACACGGTCCCCGCAGCAAAGGGTTGCGCGGGCCCCGCCTTCGCGTCAGTCTGCGCGCCACGCCGTTCTGGAGGGAGCTCATGCCGATCAAGGCGCTTCGCTCGGTCGCCGACCACTTCGACGAGATCCTGCGCTACTCGAACCCCAAGCGCCTCGTCAACGAGACGTTCAAGGCCGACAAGCCTTTCTACTTCAAGCACTTCAAGGGCTACCGCCCCGAGAAGATCGGCCGCGGCTTCATCAAGAAGGTCGCGCAGCGCGAGATCTTCGCCGATCCCGGGCACGAGCTGTTCGCGAACCTCCTGATCATCCACTGGAACGAGGGGCACCTGAAGCTCTACGAGGAGATGGTGACCCACGTCCGCACGATCGACGAGGACGTCGAGGCCATCGAGCGCATCGAGCCCGCCAAGGCCCACGCGATCATCGACGATCTCGCGAAGCGCCACGAGCTGGTCGACATCCTGCTCTGCGTCCGCCTGAACGGCGTCCGCTTCGACGAAGAGCTCATCGTCTCCCGCCTCGAGAAGGGCGAGCCCGCCCCGGCTGGCGACGCCCCCGCGCAGGCCGACGCCGAGCCCCCCTCCGAGGCCGCCGCGGCGGAGTAGCGGGCCACTCGCCGCGCGCGCGGGTGGCCCGGCGGCCCCGCCGTCGCGCTCGGCGCACGCTCGCGCTCGGCCTCCCCGGTGCGATTGACGGGCCGCGGACAACCATGATGCCCTTGGTCGCCATGGGGGACGCCTCCGAGCACGAGCACCCGCGTTGCGATCGCGCGCGCGCCGCGACCGCGGTGGCGCAGGCCCTCGCGAGCGGCGGTGCGCCGTCGGCCCTCCTCGCCGAGGAGGCCGCCCTCGCCGATCTCACCGCCCCCGAGCGCGTGCTCGCGCTGGCGTCGCTTGCCGCCGGCGCCTCCCTGACGCTCGCCGCCGCGAGCCTCGAGCGCGCCGTCGCGCGCGAGCTCCGCGACGCGAGCGCGCTCGAGCGCCTCTGGGTCACGGTCGAGACCGGCGGGGAGGGCGCCGCGAGCGCCGCCACGCTCCTCGCCCTCACCGGGTTCCTCCCGCTCACCCTGTCCGAGGCGAGCCACGTCGACGGCGGCGGCCGCGTCGACGGCGTCGCCGCGATCGTCGGCCTCGCGGTCGGGCGCGCCGCGCGCTTCGGCGACGCCGGCGCGGTGGCGCTCGCCCGCGACGTCCTCGCGAGCACCGCCGCCCCCGCCGTCCGCCTCGGCGTCGCCCGCGGCCTCGGCCACGGCCGCCTCCGCGACGGCCTCGCCTGGGTCGCCGCCGCCGCGCGCCACGCCATCTTCGATCGCCCCGCGTGGACCCGCGCCTGCCAGGCCCTGGCACCAGCCGTGCTCGCCCTCCCCGGAGACGAGGCGTTCGCCGTGCTCGTGGCCGCGCTCGCCGGCGACGACGTCGACGCCGCCACGGCGAGCGCCCTCCTCGACCGCCTCCTCGGCGCCGCCCCCGAGCCCGACCGGAGGCCGCTCGTCGCCGGACTCGTCGCGGTCTGGACGCGCTTCGGCCCCGACGTCCGCGCGAGCTTGCTCGCCGCCGCGCTCCCGCTCGGCGTGACGCCCGCCGTCGAGGCCCTCCTCGGCGAGCGGAGCGCCATCGTCGTCACGCGCGTCCTCCGCTTCCTCGACGAGGGCGCCCTCGACCTCGACGCCGCTCAGCGCCGCGAGCTCTTCGCGGGCCTCGCCGACCACCCGAACGACGCCATCCGGGGCGCCATCGCCCGCCGCCTCCTCGACGCCGGGAACCTCGGCCACGACGACGGCGACGGAGGCGTCGGCGAGCTCCTCGCGCTCCCGCCCCAGGCGCTCGTCCGCACCGAGCTCGACCGCCTCCACGCCGCCCTCTACGGCGGTGACAGCGACGCCGTGGCCGACGTCGCGCGGCGGATCCCGCCCGAGGACGCCCCCGCCGCGCGCTCGGCCCTGCTCGCCGCCATCGAGATCCCGAACGCCGCCCTCCGCCGCGCCGCCATCGAGGCCCTCGCGATCGTCGGGCGCGTCACGGACGGTCCCGCCCTCGTCGCCGCCGCGCGCCGCTACCGCGCCGTCGAGGGCACCGTCGCCGGCACGCTCCGCGCCCTCGGCGCGACCGGCCTCGCCGAGGACCTCGCCGTCCTCTATCAGCGCCGCCTCAAGTGGGCCGACGACGACGCCGTCGACGACTACTGCGCCCTCGCCGGCCCGGAGCGCGTGCGCCACCTGCTCGTCGCCCTCGACACCCGCTTCTACCCGGGCGCCCGCGCTGGCGCCGCCCGGGCCATCGCCCGCTCCGGCGCCCAGGAGGTCGTCTTCGCCCTCCGCGCCCACGGCCTCTCCGACACCCACGACAGCGCGCGCGCCGCCGCGCTCTCGGCCCTCCAGGACCTCACGGGCACCTCGCCACCCGCCGACGAGATCGCCGGCTACAGCCTCCTCTTCCGCTCGACCGACGAGCTCGACGACGCCGTCGATCGCGCGCGCTCCGCCGGGCGCGCCGCCCTCCCGGGCCTCCGTCGCACCCTCGCGAAGGGCAGCTGGCGCCGCCGCCGCGCCGCCTGCGACGTCCTCGCCAGCATCCCCGGGCGCGAGGCCGAGGAGGTGCTCGTCAGCGCCCTCCTCGACGCCGACGAGGACGTCCGCATGACCGCGATGGAGGCCCTCCTCGAGCGCGGCTGGGCCCCCGACGGCGCCCGCGAGGTCACCCTCGTCGCCATCGCCTCGCGCCGCCCCGAGCTGCTCCTCGAGCACCCCGACGGCATCGATCAGGACGCCGTCCGCCTCGCCCTGTCCCTCGGCGGCCACGTCTTCCGGAGCGAGCTCCTCGACGCCGTCGAGCGCCTCCCCGCGTGGCGTCACCGGGCCGACGACGACGCCATCTTCGCGGTCGTGCGCCTCGACGGCGAGGGCGCCCTCACGCACCCGGGCGGGCTCCACGCGCTGCTCCGCGCCCTCGACCACACCTGGCAGGCGAACCCCCACCGCGCCCGGCTCGCGCGCGCGCTCCACGCGGTCGACGGCGACACGCTCGCCCTCGAGCTCTCCGCGGGCGGCTGGGGCTGGCGCGCCCGCGAGGGGCTCTGCCAGGCGCTCGCTCTGCGCGGCGACGACACCGGCGTCGCGGCCCTCGGCGGGCTCGTCCTCGACGAGGACGACGACGTCCGCAAGGCCGCCATCTCCGGGCTCGTGCAGATCGGCACGCCCGCCGCCGCCGAGGCGCTCGCGCGCGGGCTCGAGAGCCCGTTCCAGGAGGACCGCGAGCTCGCCGCGGCCGCCCTCGCGGCGCTCGGCGACGCCGCGCTGCCCGTCGTCGACCGCCTCGCGTCCGACCCGTGGTGGGAGGGGCGCCAGGGGGCCGCGCTCGCCCTGCGCGGCTGGCGGGGTGATCGCCAGCTCGCCGCCGATGGCCTCGTCCGGCTCGCGGTCGACGCCGAGTACCGCGTCTTCCAGCCCGCGCGCGAGGGGCTCACCGTGCACGGCCTCTCCCCGTCGCGCGCCGCCGCCCGCCGCGCGGTCGAGGTCGCCCAGACCCTCACCGTCGAGGGGGTCGAGGCGTGGCTCGGCGCCACGCGCGCGGCGGACACGGACCCCGAGCTCGCCGTCACCCTCGACGTCATGGTCGAGCGGACCCCGCTCGACCAGCTCCCGCAGCGCCTCGGCCTCCTCGCGGTCTTCCGCGCCGAGCACCTCGCCCTCTGGCTCGAGGACGCCGCCACCGGGCGCCTCACGCCGCACGTGGGCGTCCGCCTCGCGGCCGCCGAGGCGCTCCGGATGCTGCTGCGACGCCAGTGCCTCGTCTGCCACGGCGAGGGCGCGGTGCGCTGCCCCGAGTGCGGCGGCAGCGGCGATCGCCCGTGCGCCATCTGCCACGGCCAGATGGTCGTCCCCGTGCCTTGCCCCGAGCCCGACTGCACCGCGCGCCAGACCACGCGCCGCATCGACAGCCGCCGCTGCGCGACCTGCCGCGGCCGCGGCACCGTGCTCACGCAGTGCGTCTGCGCCGCCGCGACGGGCCGTGTCGCCTGCGAGCTCTGCGAGCAGCGCGGCCGCATCGCGTGCGCCGCGTGCGGCGGGACCGGCGGCGCCGAGCCGCGGCCCCGGCCCCCCTCGGCCCCGGTGTGAACGCCGTTCACATCGCCCGCGTGGGCCCGCGCCCACCCCGCCCCCGGTGACAGGCACCGCGCGCGTGACTACGCCTGAGCCCGCGCGCGTCGCGGCCGCTCCCTCGAACGGGGCGCCGAGCGGCGGCGCGCGCACGAAACCGCGCCGCCTCGCGCCCGCTCTCGGCGCCCGCGGCCCCAGCCTCCGGAGTGACACCCGCATGACGGCCACCGCCGAGACGCATCGGTTCCAGGCCGAGGTCAGCCAGGTCCTGCACCTCGTCATCAACTCGCTCTACTCGAACAAGGAGATCTTCCTCCGCGAGCTCGTCTCGAACGCCTCGGACGCGCTCGACAAGCTCCGCTATCGGGCGCTCACCGACCACGACCTCCGCGGCGACGACGCCCTCGAGATCCGCGTGTCCGCCGACGGCGTCGCCCACACCGTCACCATCGCCGACAACGGCATCGGCATGACGCGCGACGAGCTCGTGAAGAACCTCGGCACCGTCGCGCACTCGGGCTCGCGCGCCTTCGTCGAGGCCCTCGCCGACGCGAGCGCGGGCAAGCCCCAGCTCATCGGCCAGTTCGGCGTCGGCTTCTACAGCGCCTTCCTCGTCGCCGACCGCGTCGAGGTCCTGACGCGCCCCGCCGAGGGCGGCGAGGACGGCTGGCTCTGGACCTCCGACGGCCGCGACGGCTTCACGATCGAGCCGGCGCCGCGCGCGACCCGCGGCACGACCATCACGCTCCACCTGAAGGAGGACCAGCACGCGCTCTCCTCCCCGTGGCAGCTCTCGAGCCTCATCAGCCGCTACTCCGACTACGTCGGCTACCCGATCCTCCTCGAGGAGGAGAAGTACGCGCCCCCCGTCGAGGGCGAGGAGCCGAAGGTCGAGAAGGCCTGGCGCCAGGTCAACAAGGGCACGGCCCTCTGGCAGCGCGCCAAGTCCGACCTCAGCGACGACGACTACGCCGAGTTCTACAAGCACCTGACCCACGACTGGGAGCCGCCGCTAGCGCGCACGCACTTCACCATCGAGGGGCGGCAGCTCTTCACGTCCGTGCTCTTCGTGCCCGGCAAGGCCCCGTTCAACCTCTACTCGAACGATCAGCAGCACGGCGTCCGCCTCTACGTGAAGCGCGTCTTCATCATGGACGACTGCCGCGAGCTCCTGCCGACCTTCCTCCGCTTCGTGCGCGGCGTCGTCGACAGCGACGACCTGCCGCTCAACGTGTCGCGCGAGCTCCTGCAGGACTCGGCCATCGTCCAGAGCATCAAGAAGCACCTGACGAAGCGGGTCTTCGACATGCTCGACGAGACCGCGAAGGAGCGCCCCGAGGACTACGCGAAGCTCTGGGACCAGTTCGGCGCGGTGCTGAAGGAGGGCCTCCACACGAACCCCGAGAACAAGGATCGCCTGGCACCGCTCCTCCGCTTCCGGTCGACCCGCGAGAAGGACGGCTGGGTCTCGCTCGCCGACTACAAGGCGCGCATGCCCGAGGGGCAGAAGGCGATCTACTACGTCATCGGCGAGTCCGTCGCCGCCGCCGCCGCGAGCCCGCACCTCGAGGCGCTCGACAAGCGCGGCTACGAGACGCTCCTCCTGACCGACCCCATCGACGAGTGGGCCATCGGCGCGCTCGAGGAGTTCGACGAGCTCCCGCTGACCTCCGCCATGGGCGCCGAGCTCGACGTCGCCGAGGCGGCCGCGGACGGCGAGGAGAAGCCCAGCGACGAGACGCCGCCGCCCGCCCTGCAGACGCTCATCGAGCGCTTCGAGGCCGTGCTCGGCGACCGCGTCGAGGGGGTGAAGATGTCGAAGCGCCTGACGACGTCGGCGGCGTGCCTCGTCGTGCCCGAGGGCGGCCACCACGCGCACATGGAGCGGCTCCTGAAGGCGACGCAGCCCGGCTACGCCGGCGGGAAGCGGATCCTCGAGCTCAACGGCGACCACGCGCTCGTGAAGGACCTCGAGCGCCTCGCCGGCGCCGGCGAGAGCCCGGAGCTCGCCGAGTGGATCGAGGTCGTCTACGCGCAGGCCGGGCTCGCCGAGGGGATCCTCCCGGCCGAGCCGAACCGCTTCGTGCAGTCGGTGACGCGCCTCCTCACCGAGGCGGCGCACGCGAAGGCGGCGGCCGCGACCGAGGCGCCGCCCGCGTGAGCGAGGGCGCGCCGAGCGACGGCTTCGTCCCCGCCCACCTCGACGTGACCGCGCCCGGGGCCGAGCCGGCGCGGTCGGTCGTGGTGCTCCACGGCATCATGGGGTCGGCGAGCAACTGGCGCGGGTTCTGCCGGGCGCTCGCGGCGTCGCTCCCCGACGTGCGCTTCGTGCTGGTCGACCTCCGCCACCACGGGGACTCGGCCGGCGCGCCGCCGCCCGACACGGTGGCCGCCTGCGCCGAGGACGTCGCGCGGCTCGCGGGCGCCCTCGACATCGCGCCGGAGGCGATCGTCGGGCACTCCTTCGGTGGGAAGGTGGCGCTCCTCGCGGCGAAGCACCTCCCGAGCGTGCGCCGCGTGGTGCTCGTGGACGCGCCCGTGGGGCCGATCCCCGAGGGCACCGAGCCGCACGAGGTGGAGCGCGTGCTCGAGGCGCTGCACGCCGTGCCGATGCCGCTCCCGGCGCGCGCCGACCTCGAGCCGGTGCTGCGCGCGCGCGGCATCGCGCCGCCGATCGTCCAGTGGATGGGCACGAACCTGCGCCCCGAGGCGGGCGCGTACGTGTGGCGTTTCGACCTCGCGGGCATCGAGCGGCTCCTCGCGGACTACGCCGGGGTCGACCTCTGGCCGCTCCTCGAGGACCGGGGCGGGCGCGACTTCGAGGTGACGCTCGTGCGCGGCGGGAGGAGCGACCGGTTCGAGCCGGGCGACGTGGCGCACCTCGAGGACCTCGCGCGCGCCGGCTTCATCGACCACCGGGTGCTCCCGGAGGCAGGCCACTGGGTGCACGCCGAGGATCCGAAGGGCCTCTCGGCCGTCCTCGAGAGGCTGCTCCGCGCCCGGAGGGCGTGAACGCCGTTCACGCGCGCCGTAGTCAGGCGAAGGCGCGCAGGCGCGCGACGACCCCAGGCGAAAGCGCGTAGACGCGCGACGACGTCAGGCGAAGGCGCGCAAGCGCGCGACGACCTCAGGCGAAAGCGCGTAGACGCGCTTCGAGGTGCCCCGTCTGGTGCGTGAGCTGGAGGTCCTTCGCCACCTCGAGCGCCCTCGTCAGCGTCGCGCGCGCGTCCGCGCGGAGCCCCATCGCCCCCTGGCACT
This sequence comes from Deltaproteobacteria bacterium, assembly GCA_020632715.1. Classification (GTDB taxonomy): domain Bacteria; phylum Myxococcota_A; class UBA9042; order PHBI01; family PHBI01; genus JACKFA01. Next base: position 943,878 of record JACKFA010000003.1, on the reverse strand, counting down.
CCGCGAGCGACAGCAGGATGTCGCAGAACCCCGCGTCCTTCGCGCCGAGGCTCTCGTACGTCGCCACCGCCTCCCGCAGGTAGGCGAGCGCGTCCTCGTGCCGCCCGAGCGCCGACTGCGCGAGCCCCATCGTGCGCAGCGCGTTCGCCGCGCCCAGGAACTCCCCGATCGACCCGTGGATGTCCCGCGCCCGGAACGCGAGCTCGAGCGCCCGCTCGTGCTGCTCGAGCGACAGCGCGATCTCCGCGAGGCTCGCGACCGCCTCGGCCACGCCCCGCCGGTCGCCCAGGTTCTCCCGGATCCTGAGCGCCCGCTCGTAGTACGGCCGCGCCTCCGCCGGCCGCCGCTGCGCCGCCAGCACCCGCGCGATGGTCCCCAGGCACTGGCTGATCCCGACCCGGAAGTCCTCGCGGTCGAAGATCTCGAGCGCCTTGTTCGACGCGTCGAGCGCCATCAGCAGATCCCGCCGCTCCGTCGCCGCGACCGCCAGGTTGTAGAGCGTCTTCCCGAGCTCGAGCGACGCGTCGAGCGTTCGATACAGGTCGCTCGCCCGCCGGAGCTGCCGGATCGCCTCGCTCGCGTCCCCCTCGCGCAGCGCGAGCATCCCGACCGTCGCGTGCGACTCGGCCATCCCGCGGATGTCCTTGAAGCGGCTGAACGTCTGCCGCGCCGCGAGGTAGCCCGCCTTCGCCTCGGCGAGGCTCCCGCGCCGCTCGAGCGAGCCCGCCCGCTTGAGCTCGCACCACGCCGCGTCGAGGTCGCGCTTCGACCTCTGGTACCGCTCCCCCGCGCTCCGGAAGAGCTCCGCCGCGCGCCCGTACTCGGCCATCGCGTCGCTCACCTCGGCGAGCCCGAGCTCCGCCTCCGCGAGCTCGAGCTCGTCGCCCCGGCCGCGCGCCTGCTCGAGCAGCTCCTGGAAGGCCTCCGCCGCCTTCTCGTAGATCCCGAGGTCGAAGTGGAGCTTCGCGAGCGCGAGCCCGATCTCGCGGAGCGCCGCCAGCGCGTCGCCCCCGCCGGCCGCGAGCTCCGTCGCCACGTCGTGCGCCTCGAGGTAGGCGGACAGGGCCTCCTCGGGGTCGAGCTCGGCTCGCGCGAAGCGCGCGTGCACGAGGTGGTGGTGGAGCGAGTTCTTGTTGTCCCCGGCCGAGCGGTAGTGGTGGGCGAGCTCGAGCGCGCGCGCCGTCACGTCGCCCGCGGGCAGGTCGGCGATCGCCCCCGCGACCTTCTCGTGCAGGAGCTTCACGGCGCGCGGGCTCCGGACCCGCGCGATCAGGATCTCGCGCAGGACGCCGCTGTCGAAGCGGAGCCGCTCCCCGTTCGCCACGTCGTGCATGCAGCCGCCGCGCACCATGATGTCGATCGCCGGCTCGACCGCGTCGAGGAGCTCCGCGTCCTCCTCGCGCGCCACGCAGTCCTCGAGGAACGCGACGTCGATCTCGTAGCCGATGAGCGCGGCGTGGCGCAGCACCTGCCGGATGTGCCGGTCCTCGCCGCCCTTCTCGAGCGCCGCGTCGAGCAGGCGCTCCGCCGCGTCGACGAGCTCCTGCGGGAGCTCCTCGAGCGGCGTCCGGTGGCTGATGGGGTTCCACTTCCGCGCGACGTGCAGCCGCTCCGGGTTCGACTCGATCTGGCGCACGAGCGCCGCCGCCGACGCCGGGACCCCGCCCGAGAGGTAGTCGAGGTACTCGACGAGGCTCACGTAGACCTTGCCGAGCGACTGCAGGAAGTCGCGGAACTCGGTGCCGTGCAGGCGCCGCATCGCGACGTGCCGCAGGATCTCGCTCGGCGCCTCACCGCGCCAGCCGACGAGGTCGAGCGCCGCCTTCAGCGCCTGCTGCCGCGGGTTCGACGACGTGTCCACGCGCGCGAGGATCACGAGCCGCGCCTGCGTCAGCGGGAGCGCGCCCACGACGTACTCGATGAACGCGCGCGTCGCGGGGGCCACGCGGTTCAGGAGGCCGAGATCCAGCACGACGGGCTGGATCCGGCTCACGCGCACGAGCAGCCTGAAGACCGCCGAGAACAGGCGCCGCGGATCGACCGTCCCCGCCGAGGCCGTGAGCGCCGGCCGCAGGAAGTCCGTTAGCGCCGTGATGAGGTCGACCTCGAGCTGGTCCGAGAAGGCCGGGTGGTCCTCGAGCGCCTGCGCGACGGCCGTCCGCTCGAGGAGCGTCACGCCGAGGAGCTGCTCGAGCGCCGAGCGCACCTCCGGCATGTCGTCGTCGCCCACGGTCGAGATGCGCCGCCCCTGCGCCACGACCGCGTTCGCCTCCTTCTGCGCGATGCTCGCGAGCCAGTGGCAGAGCCGCTCCTTGCCGAGCCCGGGCTCGCCGGTCACCACGAGGAGCCGCCCCGTCGGTCCGCGGACGCCGAGCTCGAGCCCGGCGCGCGCCGCCGAGCTCTCGGCGTGCCGCCCGACGATCCCGACGCTGTCGTGGTTCGTCTTCGTGCCGAGCGACGGCGTCTGCATCTCGCGCCGGATGAACTCGCGCGCGTCGACCGCCTGCTGCGTATCGGCGACGGGGCGGTCGCCCGGGATGACCGGCATCGACGGCGCCGTGTCGCTCGGGAGCGCCGGGATCTCGGCCGTGCCCTCGCCGTCGTCGAGGCCCTCGCCGGAGAGCTCGCCCGACAGCGCCTCGAGCGCCTCGCGCACGTCGACCGCCGACTGCGGGCGGTCCTCGCGGCGCTTCTCGAGGAGCCTGTCGACGAGCGCGCCGAGCTTCGGGTCGAGGCCGAGGAAGGGCGCGACCTCGCACACCGCCTTGGGCTTCGAGTGGACCTGCTTGTAGAGCAGCTCGAGGGCGTTCTCGTCGTTGAACGGCACCTTCCCGGTCAGCATCTCGTACATGATGATGCCGAGGGAGTAGAGGTCGCTCCGCGCGTCGACGGGCTCGCTGTTCGCCTGCTCGGGGCTCATGTAGCGCGGCGTCCCGAACACGGTCCCCGTCTGCGTGAGGGAGCTCTTGCCGTCCGGGTCGAGGAACTTCGCGACGCCGAAGTCGAGCACCTTCACGAAGTCGTTGGCGCCGTTCCGGTGCACGAGGAAGATGTTCTCGGGCTTCAGATCCCGGTGGATGATGCCCTTCGAGTGCGCTTCCTCGAGGCTCCGGCAGATCTGCATCCCGACGCGCATCGCCATCTGCTGCGACACGCGCTGCTCGACGGAGAGCAGGTGCCCGAGGGTCGTGCCCTTGAGCAGCTCCATGACGAGGTAGAGGCTCGCGCGCTCGGTCTGGCCGAAGTCGTAGACGGTGATGGTGTGCGGGCTCTGGAGGCGGCGCGCGGCGCGCACCTCCCAGAAGAACCGCTGCACCGACGCGTGGTTCCCGTCCGCGCGGTGGTGCATGATCTTGATGGCGACGTCGCGGTCCATCGAGTGCTGGCGCCCGACGTAGACGGAGCCCATACCACCTTTGCCGAGCAGCCGCTTGATGGTGTAGCGGTTGTCGATGACCGTGCCGGGGGCGAGGCCGGCGCCCAGGTTCACGAGGCGCGCGCCGTCGAACGGGCACCGCTCGTACCCGTTCCCGAAGACCCGCTCGCACTCGGGGCAGAGGAACTCCGCCAAAACCTGGGCCACCGTTTCCAGCCTGACCTCCCACCTCGTCGGCGCGCCGAGGGGCATGCAGCGCCACCGAGCGAGGGTGCGTTTAGGATATTCGTCGAACCGCCGCCAAAAGTTAAACGGATCCTCGGGCGGAGCCGAGTTTTCGCCCGGATCCGGCCCACCCCTCCGACGGCCCCGGCGACCGCCGCGCGGCGGCCCGCCTGGGCGGCCGTTCCTCCTTGACATTCAAGGGGGGGCTCTCAATACTCCCGGCCTCATCGCGCCTACGCGGCCGACCGCTCGGAGACCCGCTCAGAATGAACCTCATCTCCACTTCCCGAATCGCCGGCGCCCTCGCGCTCGTGACGCTCGTCGCCGGCTGCGACATGGGGCTCCAGGAGAAGCTCGACCAGCAGAAGGCCGAGCGCTACGCCGCCGCCCAGGCTGCGGTCGTGGGCGTCGAGACCGAGCGCACGAACCAGCTCGCGAGCTCGGTGCCGGCGGCCGACGCGAAGTTCGAGGGCAACGAGCACCCGCTCGTCACCTGGAGGAAGCAGATCCTCGCGCGCGACGACGAGAAGACGCTCGACCAGCTCTCGCACCGCGCGGAGTGGGAGGGTGACAAGGTCGGCGCCAAGGGGACCCCGGCGCAGCTCGCCGCCGACCAGGGCATCTCCTACCTGAAGGAGGCGTCCTCGTACTGGGACGGCTCCTCCTCGCTCGACCGCTACATCCCCTTCCTCGACACCTTCATCAAGGACGCCGAGGCGCAGAAGGGCAAGACCGACAAGGACGGCAACCCCCTGGTGCCGCCGCCCTTCCTCGACGAGGCCCGCTTCGACCGCGTCTTCGCCTTCGCCGCGCGCTTCCTGCAGCTCACGAAGATCGAGTCGCGCGACGCGGTGCTCCCGAACGTCCAGGCCGACTGGGAGGTCGTCTTCGACTTCCCGTCGCACTCCCGCGAGAGCTTCTCGGACTACGTGAGCCGCATCTGCTTCGCGCACGAGCAGCTCAAGGCCGTCTGCGGCAACATCCCGCACGAGTACCGCGCGGCCGCCATCGACCGCCCCTACCTCGAGCTCCTGAAGAAGCAGGCGGACGAGTTCAAGGCCGGCGACAAGGGCCAGGTCTACGCGGACGTCATGAAGCGCTTCTCCGAGGCCGTCGGGAACGCGCTGAAGGACCAGCCGACCCCGACCGAGGAGCCGGTGCTCCCGTCGACCATCGCGGCCGCGGGCGGCATCAGCGGTGTCCGCACGGTCTTCAGCCCGAAGGCGGGCGTCTACGTCGGCACGGACAAGGTCGCCGACAGCTTCAGCGGCACCGTCCCGAGCGACTTCGCGACGGCCGCGCAGAAGTCGATCGACACCCTCAAGAGCACGCCGGGCGTGCGGGTGAACTACGAGCGCGTCGTGCTCGAGATGCCGGGCGACGTGAAGGTCGGCGAGGTGCGCGACGCCATCTCCGCCTTCATGGGCACCGAGGAGACGGCGGTCGTCAAGCAGATCGCCCTCGTCGGCCGCCGCCGCGCGGACCAGTCGATGCGGCAGGCCGCGATGGACCTGAAGCTCCCGCACCCGAAGACGTCGCGCACGCGCTCCTACAGCTTCACCGCCGACGGCCCGAAGACCTCGTGCAGCCTCATGGGCTTCATGGGCGAGGCGCTCATCGGCGAGAAGAAGGACTACTACCTCGAGATCACGCCGTCCTCGATCCGCGCCATCGGCGCCAACTACGACGGCGAGAAGAAGGAGTGGGAGACGACGGGCGAGGCGATCGACCTCGGGACGCCCGCCGACACCTCGAAGCTCGAGGCGTGGCTCAAGGATCACACCGGCGAGATCCAGATCTTCCTGTCCCAGTCCTTCTCCTACGACGACGGGATGGGGCTCATCTCCCACGTCCTCTTCCAGTGCAAGGACGAGGAGCTGACCATCGGGCAGGGCAAGACGGCGACGACGCTCGTGCGTCCCTGCGGCAAGTCGGAGAGCCGCGAGAACACGGTCATCCTCGCGATCTGCGGGGGCTGAGCCGGCGGCGTCGGGTCCCTCGGGACGTCGCCCACGAACACGAAGCGCCCCTGAGCACGGCTCAGCGGGCGCTTCGCTGCGTCAGGGGCCCGGGTTGCCCGCGCCGTGGCGCTGGGCTAGAAAGCTCCTGGTTGCGTTCCTTTCGCGCGGGGGAAGCCCCGCGCCACGCGGTGAGAGCGATGCCTGACTTCGAGCAGCACGGCTATCAGGGCTTCTGGATGCCGCATCGCCGCCTGAACGGCGAGTTCGGCGTCCTGGTCGTCATCAAGCGGCGCTATCGCGTCAACACGGTCGAGGCCATCTGCGAGCCCTCCGACGAGACGCCGCCCGTCGCGATGATGGCGGAGTTCTACGACGACGCGGACCCGCCCGACGTCAGCGTCCGGACGCCGTCGGAGATCGCGCCCGAGAAGCGCTACGTGGACGTCATGCTGCGCGGCACGGCGTTCGCGCCCGGCGGGAAGCCCGCGAAGCAGTTCGACGTGGAGCTCCGGATCCCGGGGGTCTTCACGCGGAAGCTGCGCATCTTCGGCAACCGCAAGTGCGTCTGGTACCCGCCCGTGAAGGAGCTCACGTACAAGGACCTCGCGAAGGGCGAGATCTGGCAGTGGCTCGACCCCGACTTCACCGAGCCCGAGCCCATCGACAAGCTCCCGCTGCGCTACGAGTACGCCTACGGCGGCTGGGCGAAGCTCATCCTGTCCATCGACGAGGAGGAGGGCGCCGAGGAGGCGCAGGCCGTCGACGACCTCCAGGAGAAGCGGCGGCAGCGGAAGAAGGAGATCGAAAAGGAGCTCGAGGCCGAGGAGAAGGCGGCGAAGGAGCCCAAGAAGAAGGCCGAGAAGGCCGTCGACGACAAGGCGCAGAAGCTCGCCGACAAGGCCTTCGCCGACAGCGGCGAGGAGAAGCGCGACGGCATCACGAAGGTCGTCGACGCCGACGTCATCGCGCGGCTCCGCGCCGAGGACGAGGCCGACGACGGCATGAAGATCGCCTCGGCCTTCCGGCTCGGGCAGCACCTGCCCGACCGCCCCGAGGACGTCCCGCGCGACGACGGCGCCGCCGAAGGCGAGGGGGAGGGCGACGGCGAGGCCGAGGCCGAGGCGAAGGGCGGGAAGAAGAAGGCGCCCGACCCGTTCGACGACTTCTTCAGCGGGAGCGAGAAGACCTCGGCCCTGAACCTCGCGGACCTCGCGAAGGAGAAGGAGCTGCAGGAGCTCCTCCACGAGAACTTCGAGGACCGCCGCCAGACGCTCAAGGACGAGGAGGGCACCGTCCGCGACCGCGAGCACCTCCGCGACATCCGCCTCTCCGGCGACGACTGGGCCGCGCAGTACATCCGGCAGCGCCCGGCGAAGAAGAAGAAGGAGCGCGAGAAGAGCGAGTACCCGGAGATGCCGTGCCCGACGAACCCGTCGGGGCGTGGCTTCGCGGTGAACCCGCGCGAGGAGGCCATCGCCGACCTCCCGCTCCCGAACATCGAGGACCCGGAGAACCTGCTCAAGCCCGAGGGCTTCGTCGTCGAGCTCGACGAGGAGTTCGATCTCTCGAAGGTCCCGGCGCCCGCCGGCTGGGCGCCCTACGCGATGGGCTGGTACCCGCGCGCGCAATACTTCGGGGTCTATCCGTGGGACGTCGAGATGGCCGAGGAGGCCAAGAAGGCCGCCGCGAAGGCCTACGACGACGAGGATCCCGACGACAAGCCCATCATCGCGGCCATCGAGGGCGCGCGCATCCCCATCATGCACCCGAACGCCTGGCAGGAGGCCCACCCGAAGCTCTGGGCGAAGAAGCTCCGCGGCGACGAGGAGATCTACCTCACGAACCTCACCCCGGGCGGGCACCTCTTCTTCCGGCTGCCCGGGCTCCACCCGACCTGCACCATCGACATGAGCCGCGGCCCCGAGCCGCTCGCGGTCGACCTCGACACGCTCCTCATCGACCTCGAGGACGCCGACAAGCCCGCGGTCGAGATGTGCTGGCGCGGCTGGTACAAGCTCCGCGACTGGGACGAGCTCGGCGAGAAGCCCGTCCGCAACGTGCGCATCATCGAGGTCGACCAGGTCGACTGGATGGACGTGAAGCGCGACGAGGCGCGCGAGGAGTCCGGCCAGAAGAAGGAGCAGCTCACGAGCTTCATCCAGGCCATCACCGACGAGGACGAGGAGGCGATGGGGCCGACGGGCGAGGAGGCCCGCCAGCGCTACCGCGAGGGGATGCGTGCCGACGACGATCGCCTCGGGATCCGGAAGGACGATGTGAAGGACGCCTGGGTCTTCAACCAGACCGAGGACCGCCGCCTCTACACCGACGAGTGGGACGACGAGTTCCGCGCCGAGAAGCAGGGCTTCATCGACGAGCAGAAGGCGAAGGCCGAGGCCGAGGCGGAGCTTCGTCGGAAGGGCCTGAAGAAGCAGGCGCGGGAGAAGGCGGACGAGGAGTTCGGCATCATCCGCGACGACGACGGCTCGATCCTCGTCCACGACGACGAGCCGCCGGCGCCGGCGCCCCCGAAGAAGAAGAAGTAGGGCAGGTCGTCGAGCGCGGCGGCGCCTGCCTCTCCGGGGCGTCGCGCCGCGCTCGAGGCGACCGCGAGCGCGTCAGGCCGCCTGCCTCACCGTCGGCAGCGGGTAGTGCGCCCAGCCGGCCGGCGTGAAGCGGAAGAGCCGCGTCGCGCCCGCCGCGAGCTTGTCGAAGGCCTCCGCCTCGCGCGAGCCGCAGAAGTACACGGCGCTCGTGTTCGCGACGCGCACGATGAGGTCGCCCGCGACCTCGCCGTCGGCGAGCGCGAGCCAGAGGTCCTCGAGGACCAGCGTCGTCGCGGCGAGCCCCTCCGGGGCGTACACGCGGAAGGGGTCGCGGGCGCTCCGCCGGTGGCACGCCACGCCGGCGAGGCGCCGCCACAGGTTCGCGGCGGCCTGCTCGTGGAGATCCTCGACGGTGACGCCGTCGTCGCCGAGGTCGTCGGCCGTGAGGAAGCGGAGCGAGCGCGGCGGCGCCTCGACCCCGTACCACGCGTAGAGATCGGCGCCGAGGGAGCGGCCGATGACGTTGGCGGTCTGGTTCGTGCGCTGTCCGACGCGCATGGAGAGGCGCGGCGCGAGCTCGTGGAGCGGCTTGTGGGTGGCTTGACCGGTTCCGGGTTCGAGCACGGCGACCTCCAGGCGACGGATGCGCTCTGGAGGGACAACGGGGGGAGTCGCCCGCGCCTTAAACGGGGCCCGGTGGCGCGGCGCTCAGAAGGTGTTCTCGAATTCGGACCGAGCCTCGGCGCGGCGTCGTGGTTTCAGGTGCTTACGCGAGGAAGGAGCGTACCCGAGGTACGCGACCGACGAGCGGAAGTGTCTGGAACCACAAGAGCAAGCCGGGCGACGGGAGAATTCGAAAACACCTTCTCACACCGCGAGGGGCATCATGTGCGCGGACACGGCGCGCTCGGCCTCGGGTCGGAGGGCCTCGGCGAGCGCGAGCAGCGCGTCGATCCCGGCGCGGTCGGTCACGAGGATGTCCTCGATGCGCGCGATGGACTCCGCCTCGGCGGCGGGGTTCATCCTGTCGAGCACGATGCGGCTCGCGTGGCTCGCCGACGCGACGACGCGCACGATGTCGACCGTGTCGCGCCGGCAGGTCGTCGGCGCGACGCCCGTCCGGTGCGAACGGCAGACGATCTCGAACGGCCCCGGCAGGTTCCACACCCGGCACAGGGCGGCCGCGTAGAGCGGCGCGGGCGTCGTCTCGATCGCCACCTCCGCCTCCTCGGGGAGGCAGTGGTGCTGCGCGCGGTACTCGGCGAGCGTCTCCGCCGACTCGCGGTCGATCTGCCAGCGGACGAGCTCGCCGATGTCGTGGAGGAGCCCGGACGACCACGCCGCCGAGCGCGAGAGCCACGGCATGCGCTCCCCCGCGAGCGAGCGCGACACGAGCGCCGTCAGGTGGGCGAGCGTCCAGTGCGCGCGGAGGCGCGTCGCCGGGATGTTGCGGAAGCTCTGCGCGATGGTGGCCGCCACCACCAGGCGATGGACCTCCTCGATGCCGAGGTAGGCGACGCCGAGGCGGGGGTCGACGATCCGCACGCGGAGCCCGTAGTAGGCGCTGTTGACGAGGGAGAGCACGACCGCGACCAGGGCCGGATCGCGCTCGAGGAGGCGGCCCACGTCCGCGGCGCCCGCGGTCGGTCGACGCAGGAGCTCGTCGAGGTCGACGAGGACCTTCGGGCTCGCCGGCAGGCGCTTCTTGTCCCGCTCGAGGAGCTCCGCGACGGAGAGCAGACGGGCGCGCTGCGTCCCGTCCACGCCGTCGTCGCCGTATCCGTCCTGCCCGTCCATGCGCGCCCACTCCTCGCGGCCTCGTGGCCGTACCTCTCCAACGGGCCGAGCGGGGAAAACTTGAGGCCGAACGTCGCGCGAGCGCGAACGGGCCCCTGGCGCGCGCGCGCCGGACGCAACGCTGCTACCATGGGCGCGACCCCACCCTGGAGCCCCGCATGATCCTCCGCCCCTTCGCCGTCGTGGCCGCGTCCCTCGTGCTCCTCGCCGCGTGCAAGAGCGAGCCGGCCCCGCCCCCAGCGCCGACGCAGGAACAGGAGCCCGCGCCGTCCGAGCCGACCGCCGCGCCACCGGAGGCCGCCGACGCCGGTGGGAGCGCCGCGACCGCGGCCCCGGAGGCCGACGCGGGCGCGGTCGCCGCGGCTCCCGAGCCGGACACGGCCGCGCCGACCCTCGACGACGCGCCGCGGCGTTCGATCACCGCCGACACGGTGTGCGTCGCGCTCTCCGGCGACGCCGCGTACGTCGGCGCGGGCGACCTCGGCGGCCGCGTGCTCGCGTGGAGCCTCGCGAAGTCGAACCGGATGCTGCTCCAGGACTCGACGCCGGAGGGGAACCGCATCGGGCTCGTCGCGTTCGCGCGGAACACGCCGACGCTCGTGTCGGGCGCGTTCACGAACCCCGACGCGCCGCTCCGGATCTGGCAGATGGCGCCGGCGATGCAGCAGAAGTCGCTCGGCGAGGCCGGGCTCGAGGCGCGGGACGTGTCGATCTCCGACGACGCGCGGCTCGTCGCTGCGGCGGTCGTGGGCGAGGACCTCGTGCAGCGCGTCGTCCTCTTCGAGATCGGGAGCGGCGAGGCGAAGCTCGAGGCGCGCCTCCCGGGCGCCGAGCAGGCGCGGGTCGCGCTCGCGGGGGGCGGGACGCGCCTCGTCGCGGCCGACGACAAGGGGACCCTCCATGTCTGGGACGCCACGGAGGACTGGAAGGAGGTGCTGTCGCGGCCGGTCGAGGGGGCCGCGGTGAAGCTCGATCGCCTCGTGCTCGCGGCGGACGGGAAGACCCTCTGGGCCGCCGGCGGCGCGCAGGTCTACCGGATCGATCTCCAGGACCTCGCGGCGCCCTCGCTCGTCGCGGTGAAGACCCTCGGCGCCGGCGACCGCGACGACCAGGTCAGCGGGCTCACGCGGCTCGACGACGACCGGATCGTCGCGGTGACGCGGCCCCGCGCCGGCGGGCTCCGGCTCTACGACGGCGACAGCGGCGAGCTCCTCGCGACGCTCGAGACGGGCTGCCGCTGCGAGGCGGACGCCGTCGCGACCGCGGGGACGCTCGTCGCCTGCGACTGCGGCTCGCCGAGCGAGATCCGCTTCGTGCCGCTCTCGCTGCCGCTGAACGAGAAGGCCGCGCCACCCGAGCCGCCGCCGGCCGTCGACGCCGACGCAGGTATAGGCGCGGGCGAGGCCGACGCCGGGGCCGCCGCGCCCACGCCGGAGGCCGACGCCGGGAGCGCCGCGCCCACGCCGGAGGCCGACGGAGACGCCACGGCGCCCGCGCCCGCGCCCGACGCCGGGCCGTGAGGGGTCGGGGCGCGATCGGCGTCGTCGCGGTCGCGCTCGCGCTCGCCCCCGGCTGCGGCGACGCGGCGGGGGAGGGCGGCAACCCGGACGCCGTCGCGGACGCGGATACGGCCGCGGACACGCTCACGGACCCCGACACGGCCACGGCCACGGCCGCGGACACGGACACGGCCGCGGACACCGGCCCCCCCGCGCTCCCCGGCACCTGGCGCGCCCTCCCTCCCGTCCTCGGCGGCCCCGTCCAGGAGGACGCGGTCGTCGCCCACGACGGCTCCGTCTGGGTGCTCGGCGGCTTCACCACCGGCTTCGCGGTCGTCGCGACCACGCGCGCCTACGACGCCACCGCCGGGACCTGGCGCGCCGGGCCCGATCTCCCGCGCCCGCTCCACCACGTCAACGCCGCGGCGGTCGACGGGCGCCTGCTCGTCCTCGGCGCGCTCGAGGGCTTCGGGTTCTCCGCGGTCGCCGTGGCCTACCGCCTCGAGCCCGACGAGGGCGGCTTCTCCGCGCTGACCCCGCTCCCCGAGGCCCGGCGGCGCGGCGCCTCCGGCGTCGCCGTCGTCGGCACCGACGCCTGGGTCGTCGCCGGCTTCCGTGGCCGCGCCGTCGCCGAGGTCGACGTCTACCACGCCGCCACGGACACCTGGGAGGCCGGCCCCGCGCTCCCAGCCCCCCGCGACCACGGCGTCGCCGCCGCTGTCGACGGCGTCGTCTACTGGCTCGGCGGCCGTGACACCGCCATCGACGCCGTGAGCGCCGACGTCTGGGCCCTCACCCCCGGCGACGGCGCCTGGGTCACCCGCGCGCCGATGCCCACCCCGCGCGGCGGCACGGCGGCTGCCGTGGTCGGTGGCCGCGTGGTCGTCCTCGGCGGCGAGGGCGACCCGACGAACGCCACCGGCGTCTTCGCGGACGTCGAGGTCTACGATCCCGCCACCGACACCTGGTCCCGCCTCGCGCCCATGCCGACCCCGCGCCACGGCACCGGCGCCGCCGCGCTCGGCGGCGTCGTCTACGTCCCGGGCGGCGCCGACCACGAGAGCTTCGGCTGGGTCGACACCTTCGAGGCCCTGACGCCCTGACGACGCGCTCAGGCCGTCGCGATCGCCGCCCCGTGGCACGCGTCGCAGCGCCCGCGGAGCTGCACCTCGAACTCGCCGCCCGTCACGCAGTCCGGGAGCCCGCTCCCGTCGACCCGCACCGACGCCTTCTCGAGGTGGCTCACCTCGCCACACGCCGTGCAGACGAAGTGCGGGTGCTCGATGCAGGAGTTCGCGCGCCCCGCGAGCTCGAACCGCGCGAGCCCGCCGATGACCGTGCGGTGGGCGATCCCGCTGTCCGCGAGGTCCATGAGGTTCCGGTAGAGGGTCGACCGGTTCCATGGCTCGCCGACAAGCGAGTCCACGACGTCCTGATGCGTGAGCGGTCGCTCGCTCGTCCCGAGGAGACGCAGCACGGCCGCGCGGGAGGCCGTCATCCGGAGGCCATGCTCCTGGAGCGAGCGGCGAGCGTCATCGAGATTCATCACGGCGCACCTCGGTGGTCACGACGCGCGGAGCATGTTGCAAATACGTTGCATTTGCAAGGTCCCAGTCGGGTGCTCTGCGCGCCGCGAGCGCGGGCCCCCGCCTCGCTCTCAGGCCGCCGCCGCCTCGCGCGCGATGCCTTTGATCCGCTCGACCATCGCGTAGAACCCGTTCCGCCGGTTCACGCTCAGGTGCTGCTCGAGCCCGAGCCGCTCGAACACGTCGGCGATGTCGGTCCCGAGGACCTCCGCGGGCGTCCGATCCTGATAGATCGCGAGCAGCACCCCGATGAGCCCCTTCACGATGAGCGCGTCGCTGTCCGCGAGGAAGTGGAGCCGCGGCGGCGCCGCCCCGTCCGTCGTCCCCACGAGCCACACCTGGCTCATGCAGCCGCGGACCTTGCTCCCGTCGGTCTTCAGCGCCTCGTCCATCGGCGGCAGCTCCCGCCCGAGGTCGATGATGAAGCGGTAGCGGTCCTCCCAGGTGTCGAGGAACGCGAGGCTCTCGAGGATGTCGTCGACCGTCATGCGCCGAACCCTGGACGCGCGCGCCCCCCCGGTCAAGCACCGGCCTCGCGCGGAACGCGCTTTCCACGACGCCAGCGCTTCGCTACCTTCCGCCGGCCGTGGAGACACCGCCCCCCGCGCCCCCCACTCCGAGCCGCCCTCGCGGCCGGGCCGTCGTGCGCGCGGTGCTCGCGCTCGCCGCCCTCGTCGCCCTCGCGCAGATCGTCTTCTACTTCTGCCGCACCGTCGACGACATGTACATCTCGCTCCGCTACGCCGAGCGCCTCGTCGCCGGCGACGGGCTGACGTTCAACGACGGCGCCCGCGTCGAGGGCTTCTCGAACCCGCTCTGGGTGTTCCTCCAGGCCGCCCTCATCGGCCTCGGCGTCGACGGCGTCGTCGCGACCAAGCTGCTGTCGGTGCTGAGCTACGCGGCGCTCCTCGTCCTCTCCTTCCGCTACGCGACCCGCGCCCTCGGCCTCCGCCCGGCCTCGGCCGCGCTCGGCGTCCTCGCCCTCGCCGCGACGAGCTACATCGCCTCCTGGGCGCTCTGGGGGCTCGAGACGCCGCTCTACCTCGCGCTCCTCGTGGGCCTCCTGCTCGCCCTCCACGCGCGCCTCACCGCCCCGCCGACGCGCCGTTCCCTCGTCGCCCTCGCCGCGGTGACGGTCGCCTTCCTCGCGACCCGCCCCGAGGCGCCGCTCTACCTCGTCGCCCTGGCCGCCGGCGCGCTCCTCCTCCCGCCGCGCGGCCTCACCCGCGCCGACGTCCTCCGCCGCGCGCTCCCGCCCGCCGCCGCCGCGGCCGTCGTCGTCGCGGCCCTCCTCCTCTGGCGCCACGCCTACTACGGCCAGTGGCTCCCCCAGACCTACTTCGCCAAGGAGGGCGGCGGCTTCTCGCTGTCGAAGCTCGCCCCCCTCGTCGCGCAGGGCTCGGGCCCCCTCGAGGTGGTCTACCTCCTCGGCGCCATCGTCCTCGCCGGCGTCATGGCCGCCCGCGCCCGCGCCACCGCGCCCGCGCTCGTGATGCTCACGACCTGCTTCTTCGTGGCCTCGGTCACCATCGACTGGATGCCGAACCAGCGCCACTTCCTCCCGCTCATCGCGCTCGCGCCGTGGCCGTGGCTCTGGGCCCTCGAGCGCCTCCTGCGCGGCGCCCTCCGCCGCGGCCCCCGAGCCCTCGCGCGCGCCGTCCTCGCCTCGCTCGTCGCGGGGCTCCTCGCCGGGCAGGCGGTCGCCGCCTTCGCCGTCGACGCGCGCTTCTCCATCTACGACTTCCGCTCCCACGGGCGCGGCCAGAGCTGGGTGCGCGAGAAGTCGAGCGACACCTGGCGCGACGCCCTCGACGGCCTCACGCGCACGCCGCCGCGCCACGTCGCCGGCATGAGCGTCCTCGGGATGGGCATGATCGACCAGCTCTTCCGCGTGCTCGAGGCGTCCGCCGCCCCCGAGCGCGAGAGCTGGTTCATCGGGCGTGACATCGGCCGCGTCGGCTACTACTCGCCGGTCCAGATCTTCGACACCGCGGGCCTCTTCACCCCGGAGCTCACCGCGTCGGAGGCGTGGCGCGCGAGCGGCGCCGTCGAGCCCGCCGTCCTCGACGCCGCGTTCGGCCACGAGCCCGTCGCCACCGATCTCCTCGACGCCTGGGGCCACGCGGTCGGCGCCCGCCGCGACATCATGCAGCGCTACGACGTCCTCATCGGCTCCCGCCGCGATCCCGTCGCCATGCGCCCGAAGGCCGTCGTCCGCCCCGCGCCCGCCGAGGTCCTCGCCCGCTACGAGCGCGTCGTGCGCGACTTCCGCGCCTTCTTCTTCGCCTCGACCCTCTACGGCGAGAGCGTCGGCGCCGCCGTCGAGAAGCGCTTCGCCTGGATCGCGCCCCAGCTCCGCGCGAACGCCGAGCCGCTCTCGGACGCGCCCCCGCCGGGCCTCACGCCCGCGGCCCCCGTCGACCTCGAGCGCGGCGCGGTCACCCTCCACGGCTGCCGCGTCGAGCCCGCCCCCGGCTCCGAGCCGGCGCCCGGCGCGCTCACGCTCGCGTGCTACTGGGAGGTCCACCGCGCGCTCCCGCGCGACCTCACGGTCTTCGTCCACTGGGTCGACGACCACGGCGCGCTCCACTTCCACGGCGACCACCCGCCCGTGGTCGGCCTCCTCCCGACGAGCGCGTGGCCCGTCGGCCGCGTCGTCCGCGACGCCGTCGTCATGTTCTTCCCCGACGAGCTGCGCGGCGTCCCGCTCTCCGCGCGGGTCGGCCTCTACGACGGCGGCTACCGCGCCCCGGCCGACGAGGGCCCCGGCGTCGACCCGGACGGGCGCGCGATCGGCCCGACCGCCACCCCATGACGCGCCGCGTCATGGCGGAGGCCGCTCCCACGCGGGGTGCTGTCTCGGAGCTTGCGTCCGGTCGCGACGTGGGTTAGCACGCGCGCCGCCAGCTCCGTTACAGAAGGTTACGTCATGAAGCGCCTCCTCGCCGCCGCGTCCCTCGCGAGCCTCGCCCTCGTCCCGCTCCTCGCCGCCTGCGCCGCCGACGCGCCCGCCCCCGGCTCCGAGGTGAACGAGGAGCCCGCCGCGCTCACGGCCGCCAAGGCCGACGGCGACGCCGTCGACAACTGGACCTACTTCAAGATCACGCGCCGCGACACGCGCCGCTGCGTGGCCCCGCTCTGCGGCGGCTTCTTCGTCGCGCGCGTGAACCAGCCGCGCACCAAGTGCCCCGAGACCGGCACCTGGGAGAAGGAGTGCTACGTCTCGGACTTCGACCTGTCCGCCCTCGGCGGGCTCTCGGAGAAGGACGCGGACCGCGCCGCCGAGGCCCTCGGGGCCGGCGTCGCCATCGTGAAGGGGGAGCTCTCCCTCGGCGCCTGGGAGCAGTTCCCGACGGTCGCCCGCTTCCACGTCGAGGAGCTCTGGGCGGGCTCCCCGGACCAGACCCCGCACAACATCTTCTACCGCGTCCGCGACGCAGGGATCCGCTGCATCACCTCGCCCTGCTTCTCCCTCGAGAGCGTGCGCCTGAACCGCAACCTCGATCCGGTCGCGCGCTACGCCGGGCTCGACCTCAGCGCCACGGGCGCCGACGACGACGCCCTCGGCGCCGCGTGGAGCGAGCTCGGCGGGGCGGGCCTCGTCGTCGCCGGGAAGGAGGTCCCCGTGACCGGCCCGGCCGGGGCGGGCGTCGGCCTCGCGGCGAGCGCCTTCTACGTGCGGATCGTCGGCAAGGAGCCCGTCCGCTGCGGCGCGCGCCTCGGCAACCCCTGCGCCGACACCGAGTACTGCGAGTTCCAGGACAACTGGTGCGGCGCCGCCGACGGCACCGGCACCTGCGAGCCCCGGCCGACCATCTGCACGCGCGAGTACGCCCCGGTCTGCGGCTGCGACGGCGTCACCTACTCGAACGACTGCGAGCGCCGCGCGGCGGGCGCCGGCTTCGGCGTCGCCGGCGAGTGCGCCCCCGACGAGGACGAGGCCCCGTGCAAGACCGGCGGCTGCAGCGGCGAGCTCTGCCTCGACGCCGACGCCGAGGGCATGGTCAGCTCCTGCGTCTACCGCCCCGAGTACGCGTGCTACGCGCTCACGGCGTGTGAGCCCCAGGCCGACGGCCGCTGCGGCTGGACGCCGACGCCCGAGCTCGAGAGCTGCTTGAACCCCGAGGCGGGCGCGCGGTAGCGTCCGGCGCATGAGCCTACGAATCGCCGCGTGCCTCGTCCTGAGCGTCCTCTTCGGCTGCCGCGGCGAGGCGCCGACGCCCGCCGACGCGCCCGCGCCGCCGCCCGGTGAGACCGGCGCGGCGGCGGACGTCGCGACGCTCCCTGACCACGAGGACGGCGTCGCGCTCACGCCGAACGCCCTCTACGCGCGCGGCACCCCCACGTTCATCGTCGGCACGACGGGCGACGAGCTCGCTCGCCGCACGATCGGCGGCCAGGTCACGCTCCTCCGGGCGATGCTCTTTCCCACCGCCGCCGTCGTGCCCGACGCGAGCGTCGACGTCGCCGCGGGGCCAGCGGCGTGGCCGCCGAACCCGGTCGTCTTCGGGGGGCCTGGCCAGAACAGCGTCGCGCAGCGCCTCGCGGCCGACCTGCCGTTCGCGGAGGCCGGCGGCGCCCTCGTCATCGGCGACGAGCGCCTCGTCGGCGACGGCTACGCCGTGACCGCCGCCATCCCGGGCCGCCGCGAGGCCGCGAGCGACGCGCCCGCCCACCCGGCGTTCGTGCTCTACGCCGGCACGGGCCCGCTCGCGGTCGCCGAGATCAACGCCCGCGCCCGCGGCGACGAGCCGCTGACGGTGTGTGACGCCTTCGGCCGCCTCACCGGCGGTACCCTCGAGGACGGCGGCCGCCGCGCGGTCCTCGCCCCGCGCGCCGAGCGCCCCGACTTCCGCGCCGTCACGCGCCCGCTCCCGGGCGTCGACGGGCAGCTCCGCGGCGGCGCCGTCACGTTCCACCTCCTCGCGGGCGCGCCCCCCGACGACGACGAGGCCGCCTGGCTCGACGCCGTCACGAACGGCTTCGTGCGCGCGGTGACCGCGCTCGACCTCTTCGCGCCCCCGGCGGTCGACGTCTACGTCTACCCCGACGAGGCCGAGAAGGCGCGCGTCACGGGGCGGGGCGGCGCCGGCCACGCCGTCCCGGCCGCCGGCGCGCTCCACATGGTCCGCTACCCCCTCGAGCGCGGCGCCGTCGCGCTCGCGGCCCACGAGGGCACGCACCTCCTCGCGGCCGCCGCCTGGGGCCCGCCCGGGACGCCGGCGATGGGCGAGGGGCTCGCGGTCTGGGTCTCCGGGGGGTATGGCGGCGAGCGCCTCGACGATCTCGCGGCGCGCGTCGAGACCCGCCCGCCCGCCGAGGACCTCCTCGGCCCGGGGTTCCGGGCGCTCCCCGAGGCGGAGGCGTACCCGCTCGCCGGGCTCCTCGTCGCGGCCGCGGTCGTGCGCGTGGGCGTCGACGGGCTCCGCGACGAGCTCTACGGGGCGACCGCCGAGACCTGGGGCGACGCGTGCCGCCGCGCCGGGATCTCCGACGGCGCGCTCGACGTGGCCTACCGGGCGCTCTTCGCGCCCACCCCCCGCCCCTGACCCGAGGTCGTCGCCCTGGGCGTCGCGATCGGCATCTTCGCGCTCACGTACGTCCTGGTCTCCGCGGGCGGCCTCGGCCGCTTCCGGCTCGACCGGACGATCGCGGCGCTCCTGGGCGCGGTGGCCTGCGTCGCGTTCGGGGTCCTGACGCCGAGGGCGGCGCTCGGCGCCATCGACGGCGCGACGCTGGTGCTCCTCCTCGGGATGATGGGCATCGCCGCGCTCCTCGGCGTGGACGGCTTCTTCGAGCGCGCCGCCACCGCGCTCGCCGCGCGCGCCGCGACCCCGGCCCGGCTCCTCGGGTGGCTCGTCTGGGGCGTGGGCGGCCTCTCGGCGCTGCTCACCAACGACGCGGTCTGCGTGCTCGCGACGCCGATCGTCGTGACGCTCGTCGCGCGCCACCGGCTCCCGGCGGCGCCGTTCCTCCTCGCCATCGCGACCGCCGCGAACACGGGCAGCGTCGCGACGCTCGTCGGGAACCCGCAGAACATGCTGGTCGCGAGCCTCGGCGGCCTCGACTACCTCGATCACCTGGCGCTCGCCGGGCCCGTCGCCGTCGTCGGCCTCGCCGTGAACCACGCGCTCCTGGCGCTCGTCTACCGCCGCGCGCTCGCGGCCGCCGGCGATCGCCTCCCGACCGAGCCCTCGCCGCCGCTCCTGACGCGCCGCTCGGCGGTCACGCTCGGCGCGGTCGCCGTGCTCGTCGGGCTGCACTCGGCGGGCGCCGACCTCGCGGCGGCGGCGATCGGCGTCCTGGCGGTGCTGCTGCTCGTCCGGCGCCACGACGTCGACCACGTCTGGCGCGGGGTCGACTGGTCGATCCTCGTCTTCTTCGGCGGGCTCTTCGTCGTCGTGGGCGGGCTCACCGCGAGCGGCGCCACCGACACGCTCTTCGCGCGCGTCCCGCTCGCCGGGGGCGGGGAGGGCGCGCTCGCCGACGCGCGCCTCGCGGCGGTCTTCCTCGTCGGCTCGAACGTCGTCTCGAACGTGCCGTTCATCCTGGTCGTGAAGTCGCAGATGGCGACGCTGCCCGATCCGCGCCTCGGCTGGGAGCTCCTCGCCATGGCGTCGACCTTCGCGGGGAACCTCACGCTCCTCGGCTCGGTCGCGAACGTGATCGTCGCCGAGAAGGGGCGCGTCGTCGGCGGCTTCGGCTTCCTCGAGCACCTGCGCGTCGGGCTCCCCCTCGCGGTCGTGACGACGGCGCTCGGGACCGCGTGGATGGTCGCCGTCGCCTGACGACGTCCCCACGCGCGGCGCCGGGTGTGGTAGGACGCTCGCGCACCCGCACGGAGCTCGTCGTCATGCGCATCACCGCCCTCCTCGTCGCCGCCCTCCTCGTCACCGCCTGCGGCAGCGACGACGGCGGCGCCGACGACGCCACGGACGCCGTCGACACGGCCGCCCCCGCGGACACGGCCGTCGCGGACACGGTCGCCCCCGACACCGCCGTCGCCGACACCGCCGACACCACCGAGCCCGCGTTCCTCCCGGCGACCGACTACTGCGAGGCCGCGGTCGACGTCTTCTGCCCGTACTACCTGCGCTGCGGCCGCATGGCCGTGCCCGATCTCGCCACCTGCCGCGAGGTCTTCGCCGAGACCTGCGAGGCCCGCTACGAGCCCGTCTACGCGGCGCTCGCCGACCTCGGCCTCCTCCGCCTCTCGCGCGGCGGCCTCGACCGCTGCGCGACCCACCTCGAGACGGTCGCCTGCGAGGCGCAGATGAACGACCTCGACCTCGGCTGCAGCGGCGTCTGGGTGGGGCAGCGCGAGGCGGGCGCCGCCTGCGGCCTCGGCATCGAGAGCTTCGTCTGCGCGCCCGCGACCGCCTGCGTCCTCGGCCTCGACTTCTGCGGCACCTGCGAGCCCGCGGCGGCCGTCGGCGAGACCTGCGGCGACGACGCCCGCTGCGCGCCGACCGCGAGCTGCGCGGACGGGGCGTGCGTCGCGCGCGGGCTCCCCGGCGACGGCTGCGGCGGCGACGCCGATCCGCCCTGCGTCACCGGCGCCTCCTGCGCCGCCGGCGCCTGCGCGGGGCCGACCATCGTCGCGGTCGGCGACACCTGCGATCAGACCCACCGCTGCCCGTACTTCAGCGCGTGCGTCGGCGGCACGTGCCGCCAGGCCGTGCGCCTCGGCGCCGCGTGCAGCGCGACCGCGCCCTGCGGGGCCGGGACGTGCGACGCGCGCGGCCTATGCGTCGCCGACGACCCGACCCTCTCCGGGTGCCTTGCGCGCTGACCGCGTTCCGGGCGACATGAGGGGAGATCAGCCCCCGCGGAGCCCGCCCATGACCCGAGGCCGCCTCGAAGCCTTCAGCGACGGCGTCATCGCCATCCTCATCACCATCATGGTGCTCGAGCTCAAGGTGCCGCACGGGGACGAGCTCTCCGCGCTCGAGCCGCTCTGGCCGGTGTTCCTCTCCTATGTGCTCTCGTTCATCTACCTCGGCATCTACTGGAACAACCACCACCACATGATGCACCTGACGCCCACCATCACGGGCGGCGTGCTCTGGGCGAACCTGCACCTCCTCTTCTGGCTCTCGCTCATCCCCTTCACGACCGGCTGGGTCGGCGAGAACCACTTCGGCGCGCTCCCGATGGCCATCTACGGCGTGAACCTCTTCATGGCCGGCATCGCCTACGTGATCCTCCAGTCGATCATCATCCGTCACCAGGGCCCCGACTCGCGCCTACGCCGCGCGGTCGGCGCCGACAGGAAGGGCAAGATCTCGGCCGTCGCCTACCTCTCGGCCATCGCGCTCACCCTCGTCACCCCGGTCGCGAGCGGCCTCATCTACGTCGCGGTCGCCCTCATGTGGCTCGTGCCCGACCGCCGCATCGAGACCCAGCTCCACCGCGACGAGCACGCCGCCGACTGACTCGTCACGCGTCGGGGTTAAGACCGCCCCGCGGCGCCGGCCCTCGCGCGTCCCGCGTCGTCCGCGGACCTGCTATCCTCGCGCCACCATGCGCACAGGACACCTCGGGTCGCTCGCGGCCCTCCTCCTCGCCGTCGCCCTCGCCAGCGCGCCCGCCCGCGCCGACTTCGTCTACTTCCAGCCCGGCGTCGACTACTTCGCGACGACCCTCCCGGGGCCGGTCGTCATCCATGGGCTCCGCATCAACCTCTGCTACCCGGGCGTCCGGATGCGGGCGTCGACGAGCGCCGAGCGCGGCAAGAAGACCTCGGTCTGGGGGCGCGACGTCGCCCACGTCGTGGCCGCCACGAACGGCGGCTACTTCCTGAGCGGCTACGGCCCGGACGCCGGCACGGCCGTCGGGCTCGGCCAGGTCTGGCCCGACGCCACCGAGACCTCCGCGCGCGGCTGGGTCGGCTTCGGCCTCCACACCATCCACCACTCGATGGACCAGCTCGTCGAGCCGCCCCCCGGCTGGGTCGAGGAGGCGGTCAACGGCGACGCGTCGCTCGTCCTGAACGGGGCCGCCGTCAACTGCGGCGGCTGCGGCGGCGGCCGCGCGCCGCGCACGATGGTCGGCTACACGGCGGACAAGAAGACCGTCTACCTCATGGTCGCCGACGGCCGCACGAGCGCGAGCGTCGGGCTCACCATCGACGAGGCCGCGGTCTTCATGGCGTCGCTCGGCGTCGACCGCGCGCTCAACCTCGACGGCGGCGGCTCGAGCACGCTCTGGGTCAACACGGCGGGCGTCGTGAGCGTCCCGAGCGACGCCTCAGGCGAGCGCACCGTCGGCAACAGCCTCGGCGTCTACGCCCCGGGCTACGGCCTCACCTACCACTGCCCGACCGGCTACCAGGCGCAGTACGTCACGGGCGGCTTCCCGCAGTCCGCGATGGTCACGCTCGAGCCCGGCGAGTCGGCCGGCGGCTGGCTCGACTTCAAGAACACCGGCACCGAGACGTGGACGCCCCAGCAGACCTTCCTGGCGCCGCTCCCCTACGACGTCGCGAGCCCGTTCACCCACGGGAGCTGGGTGTCGACGACGCGCATCGGGCCCGTGGCGCAGGTGACGCCGCCGGGCGCGACGGGGCGCTTCGCCTTCAACGTGACGGCGCCGCAGGAGCTCGGCACGCACCGGCTCTACGTGGATCTCGTCCACGAGCTCGTCGCGTGGTTCTCACGCTCCTGGGGGCCGCCGGAGAACACGTTCTACCTCACGGTGAACGTCGTGGCGCGGCCCGCGTGGCGCGCGCGCGTCGACAGCGTGAGCGTCGGCGGCGTCGCGGGCGGCGCCGTGACGGCCGAGGCCGGGAGCACGGTGCCCGCGCGGATCGTCGTGACGAACACGGGCGACACGACGTGGCCGGCCGACAAGGTGCGGCTCGGGACGACCGGCCCCCGCGACCACGCGAGCGCCATCGCCCACGCCTCGTGGCTCAGCGCGGGGCGCGTCGCGTCGAACCCGGGCGCCGTCGCGCGCGGGCAGAGCGTGACGTGGGACGTGACGCTCCAGGTGCCGGCGGCGCCGGGCGACTACCACGAGACGCTCGGGCTCGTCGCCGAGGGGATCACCTGGTTCGCCGACGCGGGCGGCCCGGGGGACGGCGCGGTGGTCTTCGACGTGCACGCGACCGAGCCCGTCGTCGAGCCGGAGCCGGGCCCCGAGCCCGGGCCGGAGCCGGGGCCCGAGCCTGGCCCAGAGCCGGCGGCCGAGGTGGTCGTGGAGGAGATCGCCGAGCCCATGGACGACGTCGTCGAGGACGCGGACGCCGGCGCGGACGCCGACGCGGACGTCGCCGAGCCCCTCGACACGGCGGCGGGCGCCGACGCCGACGCCGACACGCTCGTCGCCGTCGACACGGGCCCGGGCCCCGACGGCGACACGCTCGCCCCCGCGGACACGGCCACGCCCGGCGAGGACGCCGCAGCCGACACGGGCGCCCCGGACGCCGCCCAGGTCGACAGCGGCCTGCCGCCCGCCGAGGTCCACGTCAGCACGCGCGTCGCTGACGACGGCGGCTGCGCCTCGGGTGGGCGCGCGCCGGATCTCGCGCTCGCGCTCCTCGCCGCCGCGGCGCTCTTGCTGGCCCGGCGGCGCCGCCATGGTGCAGTGCACAACGCCTGACGTGCGCACCGGAGGCTACGGCGCGGCGATCTCTTGCTGCGCTGCAGCGTCGTCGGCGAGGCGCGTGCGGGCGAGCATCCCGCACGCCGCGTGGCGCGCCTTCCCACCCGAGTAGCGGCGCACGATGGGCACGCCGAGCGCCGCGAGGCGGTCGCGGAAGCGGTCGAGCTCGGCCGCGTCGGGGGCCCTGAAGCCGTCGGGGCGGGCGTCGTTGACGTCGATGAGGTTCACGATGAGCGGCACGTCGCCGAGGAGCGCGCGCAGCGCCTCGACCTCGTCGTCGCCGCAGTTGACGCCGGCCATCGTCACCCACGCGACGGTGACGCGCCCGCCGCGCGCGGCCTGCACGGCGCGGACGGCCCCTGCGAGCGCCGCGAGATCGTGCTTCTTCGCGATGGGGAGGAGCGCCCGCCGTCGCGCCTCGACCGCGGACGTGAGCGACACGATGAGGCGGAAGGGGTGCCCCTCGCGCGCGTAGCGGTGGATCTCGGGCACGAGGCCGACGGTCGAGATGGTGATGGCCTCGGCGGCGACGCGCCCGCCGGTCGGATCGGCGAGGACGCGCGCGGCGCGCAGGACGGCGTCGTAGTTGTGGAGCGGCTCGCCCTGGCCCATGAAGACCGCGCCCGTGACGGGGCCCGGGGCGCCGTCGCGCGCGGTGAGGAAGGACGCGACGATCTCGCCGGCCGAGAGGTTCCGCGTGAGCCCGAGGCGGCCCGTCGCGCAGAAGACGCAGCCCATGCCGCAGCCGACCTGCGACGAGAGGCAGAGCGTGAAGCGCCCGCGCTCGAGCGGGATCCGGACGACCTCGAAGAGCGCCCCGTCGGCGGCGCGGAAGAGGAGCTTCACGAAGCCGTCGGCGGGATCTTCGACCTCGTCCACGACGACGGGGCGGCCCGCCTCGGCGAGCGCGGCGACGGCCTCGCGGAGGCGGCGCGGGGTGGTCTCGCGCTTCGGGGCGTCGCCGCGGTGGCCGCGGAGGCGCGACAGGAGCGACCGGGCCTGGCGCAGATCGCACGGCTCGCCCGCGGCGCTCAGGCGCGCGGCGAGCTCATCCGGGAAGAGGGCGAGGAGGTGCTCCGAGCCGTGAACGTCGTTCACGGGGCCACGTAGTAGAGCCACATGAAGCACATCTCGTCGTTGAAGCCGGTGCCGAAGTAGACCGGGTGGTCGGTCGTGTTCTCGAACTCGCACGTGAGCTCGAGGCCGCCCTTGTCGAGGACGAGCGGCGGGTCGAACGTCGTGAGCGGCGGCTCCGACCAGCTCGTGGACTCGTGGAGCACCTCGGGGGTCGCGTCGCTCGGGCCGGACACCTGCGCGATGGTCGCGAGGACGCCGAGCTGGTGCGTGTGCGAGGTCATCGCGAGGATCTGCCACGAGCTCGGGATGGGGGTGTACGACGTGACCGTCTTCTCCCCGTTCGCGGGGATCATGAAGCTGAGCTCGCCGGTGAAGAGCACCTGGATGGTCTTCTCTCCCGCGGTCGGCGGGCCGAGGTCGATGTCGACGCTGCCGGTGATGTCCACGTCGTCCTCGGCGAAGTAGTTGATGTAGTGCAGCTCGAGCCCGATGCTCTGGTGCGCCGGCACGGGGAGCCCGGCGCCGTCGGGGTAGACGAGCTCCGACTCGCGCTGCTGCGCGATGAAGAGCACCTGCTGGTTCATGCCGTGGGAGAAGGCGCCGCACGGGCGCGGCGTCGGATCGGCCGGGCCGTCGAGGCGGTGCACGATCATGTGGTGGCTCCCGGGCGTCAGGTGCGTCCGGATGCCGCGGATGGTGGCGCCGGCGTCGTTCCCGAGGTCGATGGTCGCGCACATGGTGCGCTCGACGCCGCTCGGGACGCTGAACGGCCCGATGTTCACGGTCTTCGTGACGACGTCGGGATCGCGCGTGTCCGCGGGGGCGCTGGTGTCGGCCGTGTCGGCCTCGCCGCCCGTGTCCTCCGGGGGCGCGGTCGTGTCGCCGCCGACGGTGTCGCCCGCGACGGTGGTGTCGCCGACTCCCTCGGAGCCGCCGTCCGAGCAGCCTCCCGCGAGCGCGAGGGCGACGACGAGGGCGATTGGCAGGGCGAGCGTGCGGCGCATGGAGCCTCCTCGGGGGGACGGGACGCGGAGACGACTACCATAACCGACCCGCGCGATCGAAGGGCGAACGCGGCGGGGGAGGGCGCAGACGCAGTGTAGGCCGGGCTCCGCGGCCGATGAGGCCCCGCGCCACGCCGGAAAATGGCGCTCTCCGCGACATGGAACGGCTGCCGCGGCCACCTCCAGGTGCTACGCTCTCGGCTTCCACGAGGTTCCGCATGCTCCGTCCCGCTCTGGCGCTCCTGCTCGGCCTGTCGCTCGTCGCCTGCTTCCCCGACCCGCCGGGGGACGACGAGGATGACACCCTCGACGCGAGCCTCGGCGACGCCATCGGGGACGCGACCGACACCCGCGCGGACACCGCCGCCGACACGACGGCGCCGCTCGACGTCGACCCCAACGCGCCGCCGCAGATCCTCGCCTACGAGCCGCTCCCGAACGAGAGCGCGGTGCCCGTGACGGACCGCGTCGAGATCGTCTTCGACCACCCGATGGCCGTGCCGACGGGGGACGAGGTCGTCGCCTGGAGCGCCGCCGCGGGGCGCATCGCCGGCACGTTCAGCGACGAGGCGCCGACGCGCATCATCTTCGAGCCCGACCTCGCCTTCGTCGCCGGCGACCGGGTCGACGTGGCCGTCCGGAAGATCGTCGCCTCGACGGCGGGCGAGTTCCTCGAGGCGCCCGTCGCCTACCACTTCTGGACGGCCGTGAAGCCCGGGCAGGGCAAGCTCGTCGCGGGCCCCTCGGTCGCGTTCACGCCCGGGACGCGCGTCCTCACGGGGCTCATCGACGGCGACCGCTTCCCGGACGTCATCACGACCGGCGTGCCGAGCTTCGGGGTCGACCTCCTCCTCGCGAAGGCGGGCGCGCTCGCGGAGCCGGTGGCGGTGGGAGCCGGGCGCGCGCTCGACGCCGTCCTCGCCGATCTCGACAACGACGGCGACCTCGATCTCGCCGTCGCCACCGAGGGGAACGTGCAGATCGTGCTCGGCAACGGCGACGGCACCTTCGCCGCCGCGCGCAGCGCGCCCGCGACCTCGGTGACGCTCATCGCCTCGGGCGATCTCGACGCCGACGGCGACCTCGATCTCGTGGCGGTCGAGTCCGAGACGGCGGTCGTGCTCCTGAACCAGGGCGACGGCACGTTCTCGCGGGGCGCGACGACGCCGGCCGGGCCCGCGGCGAGCGGGATGGTGGTCGCCGATCTGAACGCCGACGGGCGCCTCGACATCGCCATCGTGAGCAACGAGTGCTGCTCGGGTGGCGGCTCGCTGCACGTCGCGCTCGCGAAGGGGGAGGGCGGGGCGCCGGCCTTCACGGACGCGAGCTACACCATCGGTCAGGGCGCGATGGCGCTGGTCGTCGGCGACTTCGACCTCGACGAGGCCCTCGACCTCGCGGTCGCGAACGCCGCCGACTCGAACGTGGGGGTGCTCCTGAACCGCGGCAACGGCGCGTTCGACCCGCAGGAGGTCTACGGGGCGGGGACGGCGATCTCGGGGCTCGCCGCGGGCGATCTCGACGGCGACGGGCAGCTCGACCTCGTCGGCGGGAGCGTCAACGACGTGGGGATCGTCGTGCTCGCGAACCGCGGCAACGGCGTGTTCTCCTCGGCGATCACGGTGCCCGGCACCGCGGGCGCGCGCCACGTCGCGCTCGTGGACGCGGACCGCGACGGAGACCTCGACGTGGTCGCGGAGACCGGGGCCGGGGTGCTGCTCGTCCGGAACGAGGCCGCCTCGAACTGAGCGCGACCGGAGGCGCGCGAGGTCGCGTTTTACCGAGGGCTTACGGCGAGCGGGGCGGGCGCGGGTGTTGATGTGCGTGGACGTGGCGCGGGACAGCGCCGCGGCCGACCACCACGGACCACCCGCGTCCCAACGGAGACCCCATGAAGCCCGTCCATCTCGCCGTCCTCGCCCTCACCGCCGTCGCCCTCGGGGCCGGCCTGTCCGTCGTCGCCTGCGCGTGGGGTGGTCCCCCGGCGTCGGCCGCCCCCGGTACGGCCGAGCGCGCCGCGGGCGACCCGGGGCCGACCATCACCGTGACGGGGGTCACGGAGATCACGATGGCGCCCGACATGGCGTCGCTCCGGGTGGGGGTGGTGGCCTTCGAGAAGGACCGGGCGCGCGCGGTCGACGACACGAAGGCGCGCGCGGAGCGTGTGCTGACCGCGATCAGGAAGCTCGGCGTGCCGGCGAGCGACGTCGCGACGGACGTCCTCGCCATCGGCGAGACCACGCGCTACGTCGGGGGCGTCGCCCGGGAGGGGGTCGAGGCGCGGCGTGACGTGGTGGTGACGGTGCGGAAGCTCGACGTGCTCGAGCCGCTCGTGACGGCGATGCTCGACGCGGGGGCGACGAACGTCTCGGACATCCGGTTCTCGCGGAGCGACCTCACGGCGCTGAAGGCGTCGGCGCGCGAGAGGGCCGTTCAGGCCGCGCGGGACAAGGCGCGCGCGATGGCGAAGGCCATCGGCCAGGACATCGGGCCGGCCGTCGCGCTCTCCGAGGTGCCGCCGAGCTCGCCGACCACGATCTCGCCCGTGTACTCGAACGCGGTGATCGCCGCGGGCGGCGCGAGCCTCTCGGGCGCGACGATCGAGAGCGGGCAGGTGCACCTGACGGTGACGATCTACGCAGACTTCGCGCTGCGCTAGCGAGCTCGGGTCGCGGCGACGAAGGGGCGGCCCGCGTGGCCGCCCGCGTGACCGCCGTCGTGGCCGCCCGCGTGACCGCCGTCGTGGCCGCCGTCGTAGCCGCCCGCGTGGGCCTGCCGTCGTGACCGCCGCCGTCGTGGCCGCCGCGTGGCCGCCGCGTGGCCGCCGTCGTGACCGCCCGCGTGGCCGCCGTCGTGGGCCGCCGTCGTGGCCGCCGTCGTGGCCGCCGTCGTAGCAACCGCCGTCGTGCGCGGCCGCCGTCGTGACGCCCGTGTTGCCGTCGTGACCGCCCGCGTGGCCGCCGTCGTGGCCGCCGTCGTGGCCGCCGTCGTGGCAAGCCGCCTCGTGCCCCACGGCCTCGTGGCGACTACCACGCCACGCGCTCAGAACGACGCCCGTCTTCAGAACGCCGCCCGCCGCGGTCGTGACCGCCCGCGTGGCCGCCGTCGTGACCGCCCGCGTGGCCGCCGTCGTGGCCGCCGTCGTGGCGCGCCGCCGTCGTGGCCGCCGTCGTGCCCCCGCATCAGTAGGCCGCCCTCGTGGCCGCCACGGCGCCGTAGGGCGGCCCTCGTGGCCGCCCGCGGACTACCACGCCAGCGCGCTCAGAACGACGACCCCGGCTCCTTCAGGAACGCCGCGCCTCGTGGCCGCCGCGTGGCGCCGTCGTGACCGCCCGCGTGGCCGCCGTCGTGACCGCCCGCGTGGCCGCCGTCGTGGCCGCCGTCGTGACCGCCCGCGTGGCCGCCCGCGTGGCCGCCCGCGTTCCCCCGCATCAGTAGGGGCCGCCCTCGTGGCTGCCATGGCGCCGTAGGGGCGGCCCTCGTGGCCGCCCGCGGACTACCACGCCAGCGCGCTCAGAACGACGACCCCGGCTCCTTCAGGAACGCCGCCTCGGCCGCGGTCGTCTCGCGGCCGAGGAGCTCGTTCCGGTGCGGGAAGCGCCCGAAACGCGCGATGATCTCGCGGTGGCGCTCCGCGAAGCCGACGTTGTTCTCGACGGCGCTCCGCGCGTGCCCGCCGAGCTCCGCCACGAGGGCCTCGAACTCCGCGACGCAGCGGTCCTGGAGCGCGAGGTCCTCGGCGTGCATCAGCGGCAGGTAGAGGAAGGTGCGCGGGTGCGCGAGGAGCGCGCGGTCCTCGCCGGCCTCGATCATCGCGAGGGCGATGGCGCGGGCGCGCTCGTCGTGCTCGAACATCGCCGCGGTGCCCCGGAACAGGTTGCGCGAGAACTGGTCGAGCACGAGCACCGTCGCGAGGCGCCCCGTCGGCGTGTCGAGCCACGCGTTCTCGACGCCGGCGGTGAGATCGGCGTGCACGGCCCCGAAGCGGGCCCGGATGAGCTCGTCGAAGGCGTCGTCCTTCTGCCACCAGCGGGCCGCGTGGGCCTCGTCGGCGAGGCCGTGCTCGTCGAGCTCGCCGAACCAGAAGTCGATGACGTCCTGCGGTGGGATCCGGTGCGTGTGGAGCGTGCTCATGGCGGCCATCCTGCCACGCCCCGCCCGCGTCGGGAAACGCCCGGCCGCCTGCCGATGAGTGGCCGCCCGCGGGCGTGCTATCGTCCCCCCCGCCTGCCTCGGAGCCCCAGCCATGGACCCCACCTTCAAGGACTACTTCTCCGCCGCCTCCGCAGACTACGCGCGGTACCGGCCCCGCTACCCGCTCGCGCTCGCCGAGGCCCTCGCCGGGCTCCCAGCCCGCCCCGGCGTCGCGTGGGACGTCGGCTGCGGCTCGGGCCAGCTCTCGACGGTGCTCGCCGAGGCGTTCGAGGTCGTCATCGCCACCGATCCGAGCGCCTCCCAGCTCGCGGAGGGGCGGCCCCACCCGCGCGTCTCCTACCGCGTCGCGCCCGCGGAGGCGTCGGGGCTCGACGACGGCGTCGTGGACCTCGTCGTCGCCGCGCAGGCCGCCCACTGGTTCGACATCCCCGCCTTCTACGCGGAGGCGCGCCGCGTCGCGCGCCCCGGCGCCGCCATCGCCCTCGTGACCTACTCCCTCTTCCGCTTCGACGACCCCGCCGTCGAGGCCGTCGTCGACCGCTACTACCGCGAGATCGTCGGCCCCTACTGGCCGCCCGAGCGCCGCCACGTCGAGGCCGGCTACATGACCCTCGACTTCCCGTTCGCGCCGCTCGCCGTCGCGCCGCTCGCCGTGGAGCGGCGGCTCGGCCTCGAGGGCGTGGTCGCGAACTGGCGCACGTGGTCGGCGACGCGCCGCCTCCTCGACGCCGGCGGACAGGCCGCCTTCGAGGCCGCCTGCGCCGAGCTCGCCCGCGCGTGGCCGGGCGGCGACCGCGCCGAGGTCGGCGTCCGCTGGCCCATCACGGTCCGCGCCGGGCGCCTCCGCGACTGACCGATCCCCCGGCGCGGCGCCGGAGCAGGCGTTCAGCGCGTGAAGAGCTTCGCCGCGCCCCCGACCTGGAAGGCGTGGATCGCCATCTGCACGATCGCGTCGCGGACGGCCGCGCGATCGGGCGCGCCGCGCGCGAGCCAGTCGATGGCCGCGGCCTCCGCGAAGCCGACCCACCCCCGGAGCACGACGCGGAACAGCGGCGGCAGCTCGACGCTCGCGAGGGGGGACGTGGGCGCCGTGAGGATCCGCGACACGAACCGGTCCCGGACGCTCTCGCAGTAGGCGACGATCTCGCGGTCGGAGCCGACCCCGCCGCGCATGAGGGCGAGATAGGCGCGGGCGTGCTCGGCGGCGAACGCGAGGTAGGCGTCGATGCCGGCGCGGAGGCGCTCGAGCGGCGGCAGCGGGGCGTCGGAGAGGTCGGCGCGCGCGAGGAGCTCCTCGGCGACCGCCTGGAGGCAGGCGAGGTAGAGGTCCCGCTTGGTCGGGAAGTAGTGGTAGAGCAGGCCCTTCGAGATCCCGGCCAGCGCGGCGATCTCGTCGACCGACGCCTCGTCGTAGCTCTTCTCGGCGAACACGCGCGTCCCGAGCTCGACGAGCTGCGCCCGCCGCGACTCCGTGTCGAGACGGGTGCGCGTGCGCCGCTGGGAGCCCTCCTGCGAGCGCGTTGCGGAGCGCGCTCGCTGCGAGGGGTGCGCGGGTTTGTCCATCGGCTGCATCATCCCTCGGATCCGCCTCGAAGGCCAGCGACGGCGCCGCTATTGACTAGCAGTCAATAGCGATCCACCCTCGCTGACGACCCCAAGCCCCGAGGTCCGCATGTCCCGAGCCACCTCCATCCAGCCCCGGAAGCCCCGCTTCGACTTCAGCGCCGTCCCGCGCGACTGGCTCGGCGGGAGCCGCGTCGCCACGCAGGTCGCCAACGCCGTGAACCTCCTCTTCCCAGCCGGCGAGCGCTTCTTCGTGCGCTCGGTCAAGCGCTACCTCGACGCCGCGGTCGCCGCCGATCCCGCGCTCGCCCCGCTCGCGAAGGGGTTCTTCGGCCAGGAGGGCCGCCACGCCGCCACCCACGACGCCTTCAACGCCCGCCTCCGCGCCCAGGGCCTCCGCGTCGACGGCTTCCTCTCCTTCTACGAGCGGCTCTGCTACGGCTTCCTCGAGCGCGTCTGCTCCCACGAGCTCGCCCTCGCGACCACCGCCGCCATGGAGCACTACACCGCCATCATGGCCGAGAACGCCCTCCGGAACGGGCTCCTCGCCCCCGCTCACCCCACGATGCGCGCGTTCCTACACTGGCACGCCGCCGAGGAGATCGAGCACCGCGCGGTCGCCTTCGACGTCCTCGCCGCGACCGACGACCGCTACGCCCTCCGCGCCGCCGGCATGGCCATGGCGACCGCCCTCCTCGGGCTCCTCTGGGCCGTCGGCGCCGCCACCCTCATCGCGCAGGACCTCCCGCCCGCCCGCGAGCTCCCGCGCGAGCTCCGCCGCGCCGCCGCCGTCCTCGGCGAGCGCCGCTCGATCGTGCGCCGCGTCTTCCTCCGCGGCCTCCGCGAGTACCTCCGCCCCGGCTTCCACCCCGACGAGAAGCCCCTCGACGACCTCGCCGCCGCCGCGCTCGCCGAGCTCGGTCTCGCGACGGCCGAGGAGGCCGCAGCGTGAGCGCCGCCGTCACCCCACGGGAGTCCGGGGCCGCCGGCGTCGTCGACCGCGAGGACCGCGTGCTCGTCGTCGGCGCGGGCTTCACCGGCCTCGGCGCCGCGGCCGCCCTCGTCCGGAACGGCGTCCCCCACGACCAGGTCGAGGCCGACGACGACGTCGGCGGCAACTGGTACCACGGCGTCTACGACAGCGTTCACATCATCTCCTCGCGGAAGACCACCGAGCTCCCGGACTGGCCCATGCCGGCCGACTGGCCCGACTTCCCGAGCGCCGCGCAGATGCTCGCCTACCTCCGCGGCTACGCCGACCACGCCGGCCTCCGCCCGCGCCTCGAGCTCAGGACGCGCGCGGCCGACATCCGCCCCGCCCCCGACCGCCCCGGCCGCTGGCTCGTCACCATCACGGGCCCGGCCGGCGAGCCCGAGACGCGCCTCTACCGCGCGGTCGTCGTCGCGAACGGCCACCACTGGAACCGCCGCTTCCCCGACTACCCCGGCCTCCGCGACCGCTTCGCGGGCGAGCTCATCCACTCGAAGGACTACCGCCGCGCCGCCGACCTCGCCGGCAAGCGCGTCCTCGTCATCGGCGGCGGCAACTCCGCCTGCGACATCGCCGTCGAGGCCGCCCGCGCCGCGAAGAGCGCCCACATCTCGCTCCGCCGCGGCTACTGGTTCCTCCCGAAGACCGCCTTCGGGATCCCGACCGTCGAGCTCGTGAAGCCCTGGATGCCGGTCGCCCTCCAGCGCCTCGTCATCAAGGCCCTCCTCGGCGTCATCGTCGGCGACTACCGCCGCTACGGCCTCGAGCCGCCCGACCACCGGATCTTCGAGCACCACCCGACCATCAACTCGGAGCTCCTCTACTTCCTGAAGCACGGCCGCATCACGCCGCACAGGGACGTCACCCGCGTCGACGGGCACACCGTCACGTTCGCGGGCGGCGACACGGCCGACGTGGACCTCATCGTCTGCGCGACCGGCTACCACGTGAGCTTCCCGCTCCTGAGAGACGGCCTCGTCGGCTTCGACGAGCGCGGCGTCGCGCAGCTCGTCGGCGGGATGCTCGCGCCCGGGCAGAAGAACCTCTTCCTCTTCGGGGTCGGGCAGCCGCGCTACGGCGCGGGCCCCCTCATCACCCCCGCGGCCGAGGTGCTCTGCGCCATGCTCGCCGCCGAGGACGGGCTCGACCGCCCGCTCGCCGACGTGCTCGCCGACCTCGGGGCGCGCGCGCCGCGGACGGACCTCGTCGACCCGCACGCGGCGCTCCGCCGCCTCGCCATCGCGAAGCGCCTCGTCCCGCACCTCCCCGCGGTCGACCGCTGGCGCCGCCGCCTCTCGCGCGGGCGAGCGCGCTGACTGGGCTCAGCCGCGCCGCGGGAGGATGAGCACGCTGTCGCCGAACTCGTGGCCCCGGTAGCCGGCGCGGAGCGCGTGCGCGTGGGCCGCCTCGAGCGCCGCCCGCGCCGCGAACGCGCTCGCGAGCTCGAAGTGGCTCGTGCCCGGCTCGTGCTGCCCGGAGAGGAGCCCGTCGACCACCCGGAGGGGCGTGTCCGGCCCGATCCGGAGCGCCGTGACGCCCCCGCCGGGCGCGAGCGCGCCGTGGCCGGCGACCGCGGCGCCCTCGAGCGCGCGCACGACGGAGGTGCCGACGGCGACCACGCGCCCGCCACGCCGGCGGGCCTCGCGGATGGCGAGGACCGCGTCGGCGCCGACGTGGTAGCGCTCCGGCAGCGGGAGGCGCGCGTCGAGCGCGGCGTCGCCGGTCGCCGAGAGCCCGGCCGCGTGCGTGACGCGGGCGAGCGCGACGCCGCGCCGGCGGAGGGCGCTCAGGAGCTCGACCCCGAGCGGGAGCCCGGCCGACGGCGCCTCGACCGCCCAGGGGCGCGCGGCGTAGGCCGTCTGCACGTCCCAGAGCGCGAGGGGGGCCCGCGTGTGCGCGTACTGCACGGCGCGGCCCGCGCGGTAGAGCGCCGCCCAGAGCGCGGCGCCGGCGCGGTCGAAGCCGACGGTCAGGAGCCGCGGCGCGGCGCTGTCGCGCGCGAGGACGGTCGCCTCGAGCCCGCCCTCGAAGACGAGGCGCGACAGCGGCGCCACCTCGGGCGGCGCCGGGCGGCGCTCCGTCGGGGTCCGCCAGTCGCCCGCGCCGAAGAGGACCGCGCTCCAGAGCCCATCCGGGCGCTCCCCGGCGAGGCGGAGCTCGATGGGGGCTGCGCCCGCGTGGCCCGGGAGCGACGCGGGGAGCGTCGCCGCGTCGTTCACGACGAGCAGATCGCCCGGTCCGAGGAGGCGCGCGAGCTCGCCGACGCGGCCGTCCACGAGCGGGCCGCCCGCCGGGTCGACCACGAGCATGCGGGTCTCGCGCGGATCGTCGCGGCGCGCGACCGCCGCGGGGAGGGGACCCGAGAGGAGGGGCGCCGTGGCGACGTGGTCGAGGGCGGCGCTCACGAGGCACCTCCCAGGCTCGCGGCGACGCGCGCGCCGCTCGGGATCGCGGCGTCCTCCATGAGCCGCGCGACGGCCTCGGCGACGTCCGCCGGGCGCGCGAGGGTCGCGGGATCGGCGTCCGGGATCGCGGCCGCGTGCATGGCCGTGTCCATCTCGCCGGGGTCCACCCCGAGGAAGCGGACGCCCGTCCCGTCGAGCTCGGCCGCCCAGATCCGGCTCAGGTGGTCGAGCGCGGCCTTCGACGCGCCGTAGGGCCCCCAGCCGGGGTACGCCTCGACGGCGGCGTCGGAGCTCACGTGCACGACGAGCCCCGCGCCGCGCACGAGCATCGGGCCGATGAGCGCCTTCGTGAGCCGGAAGGGGCCGACGACGTTCACCGCGAGCACCCGCTCGAGGTCCTCGCAGGCGGTGTCGCCGAGCACGCGGAGCGGCGTCGGTCCGAGCGTGCTCGCGTCGTGGACGACGGCGTCCACGTCGCCGAGGACCGCCCCGATGGCGCCCGTCAGCGCGTAGACGGCGTCCTTGTCGCCGACGTCGGCGGGGAAGGCGTGGGCGACGGCGCCCTCGGCGCGGAGGGCCGCGACCGTCGCGTCGAGGGCGGCGCGGCCGCGCGCGACGAGGGCGAGGCGCGCGCCGCGGCGGGCGAGGGCGAAGGCGAGGGCGCGGCCGAGTCCGGCGCTCCCTCCGGTGATGATGACGTTCTTCCCTGCGAGGTCCATGGGGTGCTCCCGGTGTCCGGCGGTCCTGGTCCGTGTGGGGTGGTCTCTCCGTTCGAGAGGACCCTACGCCCGCCCGGGCAAAACGCTGGCGTTCTTGCCAACGGATTGGCGAAAGGCTAATCCGCTGGAGAATCGAGGAGGTGGAGATGGACGGCCCGAAGGAGCAGGACGTCGCCGACGAGCTCGGCGACCGCATCGCCAGGAACGCGCGCCAGCTGCGCCTCGCGCGCGGGCTCACGCAGGCGCAGATGGCGAAGATCGCCGGCCTCCCGCGGGCGACCTGGACGAACCTCGAGTCGGGCGCGGCGAACCCGACCATCGGCGTCCTCCACCGCGCGGCCGCGGCGCTCCAGGTCGCGGTCGAGGAGCTGCTCTCGGCGCCGCGCGCGGCGTGCGAGCTCTTCCCGCTCGGCGCGCTGCCCGAGCGCTCGCAGGGCCAGGCGCGCGTCCGGAAGCTGCTCCCGCACGCCATCCCCGGCATGGAGATGGACCGCATCGAGCTCCCGCCCGGCGGCCGCATGGGCGGCGTCCCGCACACGCCCGGCACGCGCGAGTACCTGACCGTCGAGGTCGGCGAGCTCGAGCTCGTCGCGGCCGGGGAGACCTGGCGCCTGTCCGCGGGCGACGTGATCTCCTTCCGGGGCGACCAGAAGCACAGCTACGGCAACCCGGGGACCCGCACGGCGGTCGGCTACTCGGTCGTCGTGCTCGCGCCGAACGTGTGATCCGAGGCGCCGGCGCGCTACTCGGCAGGGCGCGGCGACAGCGTCGGCCCGTCGCCCGCGGTCCCGAGGGCGCTCGCCATGAAGTCGAAGAGCTGCGTCCGGACGGCCTGGTTGAAGTAGATGATGTAGTGGTCGTCGTCCGGGAGCTGGATGAGCCCGCCCGTCCGCGCGCCGCCCGGCGCCGCGAGGTTGTCGCTCGCGGGCAGCGGCGCCGCCGCGATCCCCTGGAGGTCGAGCCCCGGGATGGCGCGCCCGACGGGCTC
Organism: Deltaproteobacteria bacterium; assembly: GCA_020632715.1. Lineage (GTDB taxonomy): Bacteria > Myxococcota_A > UBA9042 > PHBI01 > PHBI01 > JACKFA01. The sequence continues at coordinate 907,381 of JACKFA010000003.1, read as the reverse complement.
CGCGATGGGGAGGCCCGCGGCGGACGCGAGCGCCTCGATCGACGGCGGCGGCGTCAGCGGGTCGAGGAAGCCCTCGAGCATGACGAGGTCGTGGCCTTCACCGTCGGCGGCCTCGCGCACGAGGCGGCGCGCGCTGTGGAGCGGGTCCGCGCGGTCGAGGAGCGGCTGGATCACGACGCTCGCGAGCGGGTGGTCGAGCCCGAGCGTCTCGACCGCCGGGTCGACCCCGAGGAGGCTCGCGATCGTCGCGGCCACGTCGATCTCCTCGAGCTTCAGCTCGAGCATCGTGATGGCGGCGCCGCCGCCGCCCTCGGAGAAGATCGCCGGCCGCACGGCGGGCGCGAGCGGCAGGTAGAGCGCGCCTATCTGCGCGCCCTCGGAGTGGCCCATGTAGCCGAGGCGCCCCGTGTCGAAGGTGGCCGCCACCGCGCCGCCGCCCGTGAGCTCGGCCGGGACCGCGAGCCCCCCGACCAGGCGCTCGAGCTGCACGAGATCGACCACCCCCTGCCGGAGGATCTCGCGCCCCGCGACGACGTTCGACACCGAGAGCGTGACGATGAGCGTGCGGTCGTCCTGCCCGCTCCGGTTCCTGGCGCCCTGGAGCGGCGGGTCGAGCCCGATGCAGGCGATGCCGCGGAGGGCGAGCGCCCGCGCCGCCGTCCGCAGGAACCCGCGGTAGTCCTCGCCGAGGCCGTGCCCGTAGAGCACGATCGGCCAGCCGCCCGCGGGCGGGTCGCCTGGCGGGAGGGAGAGCGCGAAGCGGAGCGCGACCGGGGTCCGCGTCGCGGGCTCGCCGTCCGCGCCGACCGCGATGCGCCCGGCGCCGAAGACCTGGATGCTCTCGCTCGCGTCGAGCACCTCGAAGGACGGCATCACCCCCTCGACGACGGTGTAGCCGGTCTGGTTGCCGTAGGGCGCGCCCGCGGCGAGGTCGGTCGCCTCGGGGCGCGGGGCCTCGGCGCGGATCCAGCCCGCGAGCGCCGCGAGATCGGCCGTCGGGTCGGCGGTCTCGTAGACGGTCGCCGCCAGGACGTCGCCCCAGGCGAGGCCGAGGTCGCCCGCGGCCTCGCGGAGCGGGGCGAGGGCGAGCGCGTCGTCGGGCGGGGCGGCGACGGCGAGCCAGGCGTCGAGGTCCGCGACCACCGAGGGGGCCGCGAGCGCGGCGCCGCCTGGGCCCGTGACCCCGCGCGTGACGACGGCGGCGAGGCGCGTCCCCGGGCGCGGCGGCACCTCGTAGAGCGGGCGGATGGCGAGCGTCCGCGGCGGGACGTAGCCGCCGCCGGCGCCGGTCCAGGCGACCGAGACGGGGTAGCGCTCGCCGCGGTGCGCGCCGGGGCCGAGGTCGACGAGGAAGACGGTCGCCTCCGGCGCCAGGGAGGCCGCGGCGTCGGCGGGGAGCGTGTCGGGGTCGACGTCCTCGGCGAACGGCACGTAGACGACGCTGAGCGGGCCGAAGCCCGTCATGTCGTCCTCCACGAAGGCGATGGCGTCGGCGAGCATGTCGACGAGCGCGAGATCCGTCCGGAACGAGGCGAGGTCCGGGTGGCCGGCGGCGTCGACGCGCGCCGCGCTCGGGTAGGGGAAGGCGAAGAAGTCGTCCGCGCGGGCGGCGGCGAGATCCCAGCGGAGGGCGCCCGGGGTGGCGACGAGCGCGGTCGCGTCGGCGTCGGCGTCGGCCTGGGCGGTGTCCGCGGGCACGTCGTCCGGGCCCCCGTCCGTGTCCGCGGTCCCCGCGCCGTCGGGGCCAGCGCCCGCGTCGCTTCCGTCGCCGCAGCCGAGCGGGAGCCCGGCGAGGCCGGCCGTGAACGCGAGGGTGAGCGCCGCGGCGCGAAGCCGGGCGCGAGCGGAGGTCGGTGCGCGCATGCGGCGAGCCTATCCGGTGCCGCGGCCGGAAACCACCTCCGGCCCGCCGCCGTCAGCGCGCGGCGAGCTCCCCGAGGACGCGCGCGCGCCAGAAGGGCTCGAGCTCGCGGCGGAAGAAGCCGAAGTGGCCGACGCGCTCGCGCCCGAGGTCCGCCGGGCTGAAGCGGTGGAGGGCGACGTCCGCCGAGCGGTAGAAGCCGTGGAGCGAGCGGATGCTCCACTCGGACATCATCTCGTCGTCGTCGAAGGAGATCGACGCGATGGGCGTCGTGACGGCGTCGAAGAGCGCCTGCACGGGCTCCCCGCCGACGCCGACCGCGTAGCGCTCGTCGAGGCACCAGGAGCGCCACTGCTCGAGGACGCCGCGCGGCAGGTCGCCCACCATCCCGAGGCGGCGCCCCGGGAAGTAGCCCGCGAGGCGCGTCGCGACGGGGGCGACGCCGAACCAGAGGAGCCACACGCGCCGCCGGAGCGCGGGCGAGTTCCTCTTCCAGTAGCCGCTCCCCGCGGCGACGGTCACGATCCGCGCGGCGCGCCCGTGGTTCGGCGTGAACGGCACGATCTGCCCACCCAGGCTGTGCCCGATCCAGGTGATCGGGAGCCCCGGCGCCACGCGCGTGAGCTCGTCGAGGGCGGCCGCCGTGTCCTGCTCGCCCCAGGTCACGATGTCGGCGTCGAAGCCGCGGAGCGAGCCGCGCCGGGACGCCCCCATGCCGCGATAGTCGAACGTCAGCGCGTGGAAGCCCTCGCGGCCGAGCCAGGCGGCGAAGGCCTCGTAGTACCGCTGCGGCACCCCCATCGCGGGGACGATGAGCACGGCGCCGCGTGGCGGTCCGAGCGGGCGCGTCCACGAGGCCGCGAGGAGCGTGCCGTCGGCGGTGGTGACGTACCGCCCCTCGGGCGGCGCGAGATCGGTGACGGCGTCGGGCTGGGCGTGCGCGTTCATGCGTGATCACCTCCGACGATCACGCTACGTCGTGCGACCTGCGAGATAAACGGGCATCGCCGCACTGGACTCGTGCCAAATCTGCAACAGTCGGGCGCCTGCCTCAGCCGGGCGCGCAGGTGCCGAGACCGGGCACGGAGACGCCGTCCATCACGGGGTCGCAGGCCCGGTCGTCGGGGCAGGGGTGGTCGGCGTCGCACCACGGCTGGCAGACCCCGGCGTGGCAGCCGAGGCCGTCCTGACAGTCCTCGTGCAGGTAACACCCGCCCCCCTCGGCGCCGAGGAAGGCGGTCGCGGGCGAGCAGAAGAAGGCCCACCCGGGGTGCGCCATGTCGTGGGAGGTCGCGCAGACCTGGAACTCGCCGCACCCGCCGACCGCGAAGGGGTCGCAGGTGGGGCTGCACACGCCGTGATCGGGGAGGCGGTCGACGACGTGGCAGGCCTCCCCGGCGCCGCAGTCCGTCGCGGCGTCGCACCAGGAGAGGCACTGCTCGGGCGGGAGGAGCCCGTCGCCGCCGAGCCCCCACGACGCGCACCGGAGCCCCGGCCCGCAGGTGTCGTCGCCGACGAGGTCGCTCGGGTGGTTGCAGGTCCCTCCGAGCGCGACGCCGTCGTGGACGGGCTCGCAGGCGGCCGGCAGGTTCGTCGCGATGAGCGTGCAGCGCTCGCCGTCGTCGCAGTCCTGCGCGAGCAGGTCGCAGGTGTCGGAGAGGCCGGCCGTCGGGGCGTTCCCGGTGGCGTCGAGCGCCTCGCCGACGACGCCGACGGCGCTCTCGACGACCACCTTCATGAAGGCCGGGTCGAGCGTCGAGCCCGTGTCGAGCCCGTGCGCGCAGTCGTAGTCGGGGTTCCGGAGGCTCGCCGTGTCGGTCAGCAGGAGGGCCGGATAGCGGCGGTCCCAGAAGGGCGCGTGGCTCCCTTCGCGCTCGGCCCACGCCGCGTCCCGGGAGGTCGCGAGGTCGCGCGGGAGGGCGAAGGTGTGGACCGCCCGCTCGCTCAGCGCCGCGTAGTCGGCGACGCGGGCCGTCGGGCCGGCGGCGAGCTCGTTCCCGAACGCGGCGACGAAGTCCCCGCGGCTGCCGCCGTCCTCGATGGCCTGCGCGGTGCTCGCGAAGCTGCCGCGCCACGACTCGGGGATCGTCTGGCTGTCGAAGGCGGCGCTCGCGAACCCGATGGCGTGGAGGTCCACGACGAGCGCGAGCTCGCGGCCAGCCTTCGCGGCGGCCGTCGCCCACGCGCGGGCGCCGGTCTGCTCGTTGCCGCCGCCGTCCCAGCAGGCGACGACGAGCGTCCGCGCGGTGTCTCGCGTCGCGAGGACGCGCGCCGCCTCGAGGAGCCCGGCGACGCCGCTCGCGTTGCCGTCGGCGCCGCGGCAGGCGCGCCCGAACTCGTCGAGGCGCGGGGTCGTGTCGTAGCTCGCGCCGAGCACGACGCTGACGTCGGGCTCGCTCTCGCCCGCGCGCGTGCCGATCACGTTGACGCCGCCGCCCCAGTCGTCGCGCGCGACGCTGAACCCGAGGCTCGCGAGGCGGTCGGCGCACAGGTCCTGCACGGACTGCCAACCCGCGGAGCCCGCCGGGCGCGCGACCGCGACGGCGGCGACGTCGGCGGCGATCGCGGCCTCGTCGACGCAGCCGGCGACGGCGGCCGCGCTCTCCGCGCCGCAGGTCAGCGGCCCGAGCACGGTGTCGAGGGGCAGGGCGGTGTCCGCGGTGTCGGGCGCGATCGTGTCGGCCTCGGCGGTGTCGGCGGGCGTCGCGGTGTCGGCGGGCGCGGCGGTGTCCGCGGTGTCGGCGGGGGTGGCGGTGTCCGCCGAGCCGCTGTCTCCGCCGCCGCACGCGGGCGACGCGGCGAGCGCGACCAGGGCCAGGAGCAAGGCGAACGGGTGACGGCGACGCAGGACGGACGGATCCATCGCGACCTCCAGGCATTCGGGTTTTGCGGATGCAGCGACTGTATCATCCGCGACGCCGCCCGTCGCGTCCGGGGCCCGGCGACCCCGGACGCGAGACCTCGCCTACTGCGCCGCGGGCGCGCAGGTGCCGAGCCCGTCGAAGGGCGTGCCCTCGAGGAGCGGCGTGCAGGCGCGGCTGTCGGGGCAGGCGTGGGTCGCGTCGCACCAGGGCTCGCAGCGGCCCGTCCCGGTGTGGCAGCCGAGGCCGTCGGCGCACTGGGTGTGCGCCGAGCACGCGCCGCCCGCCGCCACGAGGTCGGCCGACGCGGGGTTGCAGAAGAAGGCCCAGCCCGGCGCGCGCGTGTCGGGGTAGCTCGCGCAGGTCAGGCCGGCGCCGCAGCTGCCGACGTCGGTCGGTTCGCAGGCCGGGGCGCAGAGGCCGACGTAGGGCAGGTCGAGCAGGAAGCGGCAGCCCATGCCGGCGCCGCAGTCGGTGTCCGGGCCGCAGGCCCTCAGGCACTGCCGCTGGTAGCTGCCGTCGCTCGCGAGGGGCTTGCCCCAGAAGGCGCAGTAGAGGCCGAGATCGCAGGTGTCCTCGCCGGCGAGGCCGTTCGGGCGGGTGCAGTCGTCGTGCTCCGCGCCGGTCCCGCTCGGGGCGCGGCACTCGGTCGGGTAGTCGGCGGTGGTCGCGAGGTTCGCGCACTTCTGGCCGCCGCCGCAGTCCTGCGCGACCGGATCGCAGACGTCCGCGTCGCCGGTGGTCGGGGTCGCCATGAGCGCGCCGTCGAGGGTCTCGCCGACGACGCCGACCGCGTTCGCCACGACGCCCGCGGCGAAGTCGAGGTCGAGGGTGTCGACCGTGTCGAGGCCGCCGGCGCAGTGGTAGTTCGGGTTCCGGAAGTTGGCGGTGTCGGTGAGCATGAAGCTCGGGTAGCCGCGGTCCCAGAAGGTCGCGTGGTCCGAGCGGCGCAGCTGGCCGATGGCGGAGGCCTTCACGATGGTGTCGGGCACCGCGATCGACAGCGCCTTCGCGCCCGTCTGCTCGCCGTAGACCGCGACGCGGTCGATCGCCTCGCTGGCCTTGCCGTTGCCGATGGCCGCGATGAAGTCGCCGCGGTTCCCGTTCGCGGCGACGGCCGCGGCGGCGTCGGCGAAGAGCGTGTCGAAGCCCGTGGGGAGCTCCTGGGTGTCGGGGTCGGTGGCGCGGAAGCCGATCATCTCGAAGACCACCGAGAGCGCGATCGACGCGTCGTCGGCCGCCGCGAGGGTCGTCCAGGCGCGGGAGCCGACGAGGCCGTTCTCCTCGCCGTCCCAGCACGCGACGATCAGCGTGCGCGCGGTGTCGCGGGTCGCGAGCACGCGCGCGGCCTCGAGGAGCCCGGCCACGCCGCTCGCGTTGTCGTCGGCGCCGGGGCAGGAGCGGCCCTGCGCGTCGAGGAGCGCGATGTGGTCGTAGTGAGCGCTCAGGACGACGGCCGTGCCGGCGTCGGTCGTGCCGGCGCGGCGGCCGATGACGTTGACGCCGCCGCCCCAGTCCTGGCGCTCGACCGTGTAGCCGAGGGCGGTGAGCCGGTCGAAGCAGCGGTCCTGCACGGCCTTCCAGTGATCCGAGCCGGCGGGGCGCGGGGCCGCGATGAAGTCGAGGTCGTCGGCGATCTTCGCCTTGTCGACGCAGCCGGCGACGGCCGCGGCGCTGCCCGTCCCGCAGGTGAGCGGGCCGAGGGTGGTGTCGGCGGGCGCGGAGGTGTCGGCGACGGTGGAGTCGGCGACGGCGCTGTCGGTGACGGCGCTGTCGGCGGGCTCGCTCGTGTCGGCGGGCGCGGAGGTGTCGGCGACCGCGCTCGTGTCGGCCGTGGTGCCGCTGTCGTCGTCGCCGCAGGCCGAGGTGAGCGAGAGGGCGAGAGCGAGGAGTGCGGCCGCAGAGGCGCGGGCGGGCGAGGGCAGGAGCATGGCGCTTCCCCTTCGGTTGGGATGGAGGTGAGTCGCGAGTGAAGCACGGCGTCTCGCGCGCGGACATCAGACGATCTTCGTAGGTGCTTCGTCGCCGCCCGGTGGTTGCGCCGGGGGCGTTCTTGCGGGATCGTCATCAGATGACCGTCTCTGGCGGGTGTTTGGTGCGCCATGCGCAAGAATGATCTCGACGAGCTCGCCGCGGCGGAGGCGTTCCTCCAGGTCGTGGCGACGCGCGGCTTCGGGCGCGCCGCGAAGGCGCTCGGCCGCAGCGCCTCCTCCGTGTCGCGCGCGGTGGCCGAGCTCGAGCGCTCCCTCGGCGCGCAGCTCCTCGTCCGGACGACGCGGCGCGTGCACCTCACGGAGGCGGGGACGCTGTACGCGAGCCACGCCGAGGCCCTGCTCGCGGCGAGCCGCGTCGCCCGGGACGCCGTCGCCGAGCTCACGGGAGGCGTCGTGCGCGGGCGCCTCCGCGTGACGATGCCGGTGTCGGTCGGCGAGCGCCTCCTCGGGCCGCACGTGCCGGAGCTGCGCCGGCGCCACCCCGAGCTCCAGCTCGAGGTCGACCTCTCGGATCGCCACCAGCCGCTCGTGCAGGGGGGCTTCGACCTCGCGATCCGCGTCGGGCGGCTCGGCGACAGCTCGCGCCGCGCCCAGCGCCTCGGGCGCGTGCCGACGCGCCTCGTCGCGAGCCCGGCGTTCCTCGCGGCGCACGAGGGCGGCCCCGCCACGCCTGGCGACGTGGAGCGCCTCCCGTGCCTCACCGTGGCGCCGCTCCCGGGGCCCGTCGAGTGGCCGTTCTACCGCGGCGAGGAGCGCTTCGGCGCGACGGTCGAGGGCATCGTCCACACGACGAGCCCGACGCTCGCGGCGCAGCTCGCGCGAGAGGGGCTCGGGCTCCTCAGGATCGTGGCGTGGGTGGTCCGCGAGGAGCTCGCGCGCGGCGACCTCGTGGAGGTCCTGCCGGGCTGGACGTGCGACGATCCGCGGGTCGGCGGGCTCCCGGTCAACGTGCTCTACGCGCAGGGGGCGGGGGTCGAGCCGCCGCTGAAGTCGCGGGTCTTCGTGGCCTTCGTGCAGGAGGTGCTCGCGCGGGCCGACGTCGTCAGCGGGCCGCCGCCGGCGGCGCGCTGAGCGCCCGTCAGCCGCCTTCGCGCGCGCGGAGCCGCTTCGGGGCGATCTCGCGCCAGGCGTCGGCGACGAGGCGCGCGAGCCCCTCCCAGTCGACGTCGCCGTCGAGCCAGACGCCGACCCAGCCCTTGTGGCCGACGTAGGGCGGCACGAAGACGCGGTCGGGCGCGGCGGCCACGAGGAGCGCCTGGGCGCCCGCGGGGGCCTTCATCCAGACGGAGGGCCGCCCGCCCTCGTGGTTGCCCTTCTGCATCGCGAAGATCTTGTCGCGCACGCGCCACGTGGGGTCCGTGCCCCAGGCGATCTTCTCGGTCGCCTCGGGGAGGGCGAGGCAGAGGGCGCGGAGGCGCTCGAGCACGGCGGGCGCGATGGCGGCGGGGAGCGGCACGGGGGCACGGTAACACGGCGTCGCCAGCGCCGGGCGCCCCGCGTTCGCGTCGCCGCCCGAACGGTGGCAGAAAAATCCTGCGTCCCTCGGCGGGGGTCCCCGTCTCCAGGGGAGCAAGGAGGTCACTCGACATGACGACGACGACCGAGAAGACGACCACGACCAAGAGTGAAGACCAGGTCCGCCAGATCGTGCGCGACCACTACGCCGGTGTGGCGACCGGCACGGGGCCGAACCCGTGCGCTCCGGGCTGCTGCGGCACGACGCCCGACGCGTCGCTCGCGCTCGGCTACAGCGCCGAGGAGCTCGCGGCGGTCCCCGACGGCGCCAACATGGGGCTCGGCTGCGGGAACCCCCAGGCCATCGCGGCGCTCCGCCCCGGCGAGCGCGTGCTCGACCTCGGGAGCGGCGGCGGGTTCGACTGCTTCCTCGCGGCGCGGCAGGTGGGCCCGACCGGCCGCGTCATCGGCGTCGACATGACGCCGGCGATGCTGTCGAAGGCGCGCGAGAACGCCGTGACGCTCGGCGCCGGGAACGTCGAGTTCCGGCTCGGCGAGATCGAGCACCTGCCGGTCGGCGACGGCGAGGTCGACGTGGTGCTGTCCAACTGCGTCATCAACCTCTCGCCCGACAAGGGGCGCGTGTTCCGCGAGGCGTTCCGGGCGCTCGCGCCCGGTGGGCGGCTCGCCATCTCGGACGTGGTGGCGACGGCGCCCATCCCGAAGGCGCTGCGGGACGACGTGCTCGCCCTCGCCGGCTGCGTCGCGGGGGCGATCCCGGTGGCCGAGATCGAGCAGCTCCTCGGGGACGCCGGCTTCACGGACGTCCGCGTGGAGATCGTCGGCGGGAGCAAGGCGTTCATCAGCGAGTGGTTCCCCGGGACGGGCGCGGAGGAGGTCATCGCCTCGGCCAGCATCCAGGCCACGAAGCCTGGCGGCGGCTGCTGCGCGCCGACGTGCTGCGGATGACGATGGCGCCGACGATGGCGGAGATCGCCGCGGCCCCGCGCTGGGAGGAGGTCGCGGCGCGCCTGCGCCCGTTCGTGCGGCGGCGCGTCGACAGCGACGCGGACGCCGACGACGTGCTGCAGGACGCGCTCGTGCGCATCGTCGGCGGGATCGCGGCGGTGCGCGACGGGGAGCGCGTCGGCGCCTGGATGCTCCAGGTCGCGCGCTCGGCGATCGCCGAGCACGGGCGGGCCCGGGCGCGGCACCCGCTGCCCCGGAGCGGAGACGCGCCGGCGGAGCGCGCGGCGCCCCCGCGGGAGGCGGAGCACGGCGACGAGCGCGATGCCGAGGCGCGGGTGGCGGGCTCCGTGGCCCTCTTCGTGACGCGGCTGCCGTCGCCCTACCGCGAGGCCGTGACGCTCACGGAGCTCGAGGGGCGGACGCAGCGGGAGGCGGCGGCGCTGCTCGGGATCTCGGTCAGCGCGATGAAGTCGCGCGTCCAGCGCGGCCGGCGGCGGCTCCGCGAGCTCATCGAGGCCTGCTGCCGCCTCGAGCTCGACGTCCGCGGGCGGATCGTCGCCTGCGAGCGCCGCCACGGCGCGGGCGCGCCGCCCGACTGCTGCTGCTGAGGCCGTTGCCTCCGCGGCCGGGTTCGCGCCAACGAACCGTCTCGAAGCGTACCCGCGTGATCGACCGAGGTCTCGCGGGCCACGAACCTCCGTGACCCGATGACGGAGGTGCGGCGGTCATGCACGAGCGGCTCAAGGTTGGAACGAGGTTCGGCTTCGCGCTCTCTCTCGGCCTCCTCGGCGCGCTCGCGCTCGGAGGCGCCGCCCGCGCCGGGACGGGGGACGGCTTCGGCTTCGGCGTGGGCACCGGGCTCGGGGTCCACTCGAGCTCGTCCCCGGACAACGCAGGCGACAGCGGCGTCATCGGCGACATCAACCTCCGCGCCCGCTTCCTCTGGATGCTCGGGCTCGACCTCCGCTTCAACCTGCAGGACGAGGCGGCGGTCACGGTCGACGACGGCCCGCAGTACGCCGCGCGCTACCGCACGACGGCCCTCGTCTACGTCGTCCCGACCGACGTCGTGAGCGTCTACCTCGGCGGCGGCATCGGCGCGGTCAAGGGGAGCGAGCTCCTGTCCACCGGCGCCGCCGGCTCGAGCTACCACGCCGGGATCGGCGCCGAGTGGTACGTGAGCGACCTCGTCGCGCTCGACGCCTCGTTCATGATGATCATCCCGGGCTGGCGCTCCGTGGAGCGCGACGTGGAGCGGCGCGCCGACCTCGAGATCGCGCGCTACAAGGCGAACCCGAGCGGCGGCACGCCGACCGTGCCGAGCGACCTGCCCATCGGGGACTACGTGTCGCTGAACAACTTCGAGCTGATGGTCCGGGGTATGATCGTCTTCTGACCCGGGCCGCGCGCGCGACACGAGGCGCTTGACCGCCACCCGGCGACGGCCGGACGATGCGCCGCATGGACAGAGAAGCCCTCCTCGCGTTCCTCAAGGCCCACGACCACGGCGTCCAGGCGAGCCTCCACGACGACGGCCGCCCGCAGGCCGCGGTCGTCGGGCTCGCGGTGACCGACGAGCTCGAGCTCGTCTTCGACACCCTCGGCGACACGCGGAAGGCGGCGAACCTGCGGCAGGACCCGCGGATCGCGCTCGTCGTCGGCTGGGACCACGAGACGGTCCAGCTCGAGGGCGTCGCGGACGAGCCGCAGGGCGAGGAGCTCGAGCGGGTCAGGGCCGCCTACTTCCGCGCCTTCCCGGAGGGCGGCCCGGAGCGGGCCGGCTGGCCCGGGATCACCTGGTTCCGGGTGAAGGTGCGGTGGGCGCGCTACAGCGACTTCCGCGGCGCGGCGCCGGTCATCGAGGTCGTCGACCTCTCACGCTGACGCGCTCTCGAGGAGCTGCTTCAGGCGAGCGAGGTCCATCTCATTCGCGCGCCGCATCGCGCGCGCCACGATCCGCGCGAAGCCGCGAGGCTCGCCGCGGTTCCGGAGGGTCATGAGGGCGGCAACCTCCTCGGCGACGGCGCTGACCCTCGCGCTGCTCGGGTGGCGGTGGGCGCCGCGTCGGCGCCGCTCCTCGCCGCCGCGAGCGCGGCGACGTTGCTTCCGTGAACGGTGTTCACTCGCGGGGCGGCGGCCGAGGCGCGAGCGGTCTCTAGCAGCCGCCCGAGAAGCGCACGCGGAGCGTCGCGCCGTCGCTCCCGACCGCGCGGAGGGCGGCCCGGCCCCGGTCTCCCCCCGGTCGCTCGAACGCGATGTGGGACGGCGCGATCAGGGCGAAGGCGCTCCGATCCCCCTCGCCCCCGGCGACGGGGCGGGTCTCGACCTCGAAGCGCACGCCGGTCGTGGCGTCGACCACGCGCAGCGCCAGGAGGCGCGCGTGCTGGACGAGGGCGTGGCAGCCGCCGCCCTCGAGCTCGACCGCGACGTCGTCCTCGCGGCGCTCGGCGGCGAGGCGCGCGCAGAAGGCGTCCCAGCGCTCTCTCGGGATCGCCTCGCCAGCCATCGCCGCCTCCTGTCGGTCGCCGGCCATCAGTGCGGACGCCGGAACACGCGCTGCTCGTCGCGCGCCGTCGTGACGAAGCCCTTCGCGTCGCCGGCGCCCCCGATGGTGACGACGCCGTCGCCCTGGCGCGGGACGCCCGCCTTCGCGAGGAGCGCGTCTGCGCCGGCGTTGCCGATGACCTTCAGGTGGTTCAGCGCGTCCATCAGCCACTGCACGGCGGGCGGCATGTCCGCGAGGGCCTCCGCGCCGTCCTTCGTCGCGACGACCGCCACGGCGTCGAAGAGCGCCGACGGGGCCGCGGCGAGCGCGTGGTCGGCCGGGATCCGCCCGCCGCTCGCGTCGGTGACGCCGCCCCGCTTCTCGGCGACGATCTCGAGGGTCGCGCCCTCATCGGCGGCGGCGGACCTCAGGGCGTCGACGAGCCCCGGGTCGACGCCGTCCGTCACGAGCACCGCGATGACCCGCCCGCGCAGCGTCTTCCGAACGCGCCCGTGGAGGCTCAGCGCCGGGGACTCGTCCATGTCGAAGGGCGCCTTCGCGGGGGTGATCGCGTCGGCGTCGGCGCGCGCGAGGCCGAGCCCCTCCGCGACGGCGTCGGCGAGCGTGTCGTCGATGTGCACGAGGTGGCCGAGCATGCGCGTCCGGATGGCGACGGTGTCGACCATGCCGAGCTCGAAGACGAGCGCGTCGATGATGTGCTGCTGCTCGACCTCGTTCTGCGAGCGGAAGAAGAGGCGCGCCTGGCTGTAGTGGTCGGCGAAGGTGTCCGCGCGGACGCGCCGCTTCTCGCCCGCCTCCGGCGCCGGGAAGCTCCGGAAGCCGGCGTCGGGGCGCTCGCGCGGGCCGTCCGGGTCGAGGGAGTTCGGCTCGTAGGCGACCCTCCCGCGGGCGACGCGCATCCGCATGTGGCCGTCGCGCTGCAGGTTGTGCCACGGGCACTTCGGGCGGTTGATCTCGATCTCGTGGAAGTTCGGCCCGCCGAGGCGCTTGAGCTGCGTGTCGAGGTAGGAGTGGAGGCGCCCCTGGAGGAGCGGGTCGTTGGTGAAGTCGATGCCGGGGACGACGTGGCCCGGGTGGAAGGCGGCCTGCTCGGTCTCGGCGAAGAAGTTGTCCGGGTTCCGGTCGAGGACCATGCGCCCGAGGGGCGTCAGCGGGACGACCTCCTCCGGGATGAGCTTCGTCGCGTCGAGGACGTCGTAGGGGAGGCTGTCGGCGAGGTCGTCGTCGAAGATCTGCGCGGAGAGCTCCCACTCCGGGTAGTCGCCGCGCTCGATGGCGTTCCAGAGATCGCGCCGGTGGTAGTCCTGATCGGCCCCGGCGATCTTCACGGCCTCGTCCCAGGTCGTCGAGAGGCACCCGTCCTTCGCGCGCCAGTGGAACTTCACGAGCTTCGCGCGGCCGTCGGCGTTCACGAGCCGGAACGTGTGGATCCCGAAGCCGTCGACCATGCGCAGCGAGCGCGGGATGGTGCGGTCGCTCATGATCCACATGACCATGTGCATGGCCTCGGGCATGAGCGACATGAAGTCCCAGAACGTGTCGTGCGCCGTCGCGGACTGCGGGAAGCCGCGGTCGGGCTCCATCTTCACGGAGTGGATGAGGTCCGGGAACTTGATGGCGTCCTGGATGAAGAAGACCGGGATGTTGTTGCCGACGAGGTCGAAGTTGCCGGCGTCCGTGTAGAACTTCACCGCGAAGCCGCGCACGTCGCGCGGGGTGTCGACGGAGCCGGCGCCGCCCGCGACCGTCGAGATGCGCGTGAAGACCGGCGTCTTCTTGTTCGGGTCGGCGAGGAAGCTCGCGCACGTGAGGTCGGACCAGGACTGGTAGGGCTGGAACCACCCGTGGGCGGCCGAGCCGCGCGCGTGCACGATGCGCTCGGGGATCCGCTCGTGGTCGAAGTGCGTGATCTTCTCACGCAGGATGAAGTCCTCGAGCAGCGTCGGGCCGCGCGCGCCGGACTTCACGGAGTTCTGGTTGTCCGCGATGACGACGCCCTGGTTCGTCGTGAGCGGGGTCGCGGCGTCGCGCTGATGGAGCTCACCGCCGTCGGCGACGCTCGTCTTCGGGAGCGGCGCGCTCGCGCCGGGCTGTTTCGGGTCGGACATCGACGGGGCTCCTCGGGGTCGGGGCGAGGCGCGTCGCGGCCCGCCGGGCGCGCGGCGCGCGAGAGAGAGGGGAGCGAGCGGTGGCGCGCTCCGGGGGCCGGCGTGTGGCCTGTGGCGCGACTCAGCGCAGGACGGCGCAGGTGCCGGTGTCGGTGGAGGCGCGGCGGGCGCGAGACTCGGCGATGAGCGCGCCGTAGACGTGGAGGTGGGACGCGACGGACCAGGCGCGCGCGACCAGATCGGCGTGCGACTGCGTGTCGAGCACGAGCGTGCGCGGGAAGGCCCCGTAGCGCTTGCCGACGGTCTCGAGGACGGGCGCCGTCGGCGCCGCGACGAGGGCGCTCCGGCGGAGACCGCGGGCGATGACCTCGTCCTGCCGGGACCAGATGGGGCCCGGGAAGCGCTGCGCGCTGGCGTCGTACCAGGCGAGGGCGGCCGCGTGGACGACGCTCACGACGGGCGCGTCGACGGCGAGCGCGCCGTGGCCGAGCGTGCTCAGGTGGACCACGTCGGGGGCCCAGGCGGCGGCGAGGCGCTCGAGCCAGGGCTTGGCCGCGGCCGCGACGCGCCACGGGGGCTCCGCCCCGGTCAGGGCGAACGGCGCCACCTCGAGGAGGAGGTCGCCGCCGGCGCGGCCGTCGAGGGTCGGGCCGGAGACCCGCAGGACGTCGGCGGGCGGCGCCTGGAGCGCCGCGACGAGGACCTCGGCGCCGCGGGAGGAGAGCTCCGTCGCGAGGCCGAAGACGTAGTGCCAGGCGTCGCCGATGGCGTCGACGGTGAGGAGGATCCGGCTCAGGGAGGTCGGATCGACGGCTCGGTTCATGATCTCTCCGATCGCGGCGGCGTCGACGCGGTCTTGGTGCGGGCAGGTGGGGCTCCGGACGCAACCCGTCGGTCGGTGGGCGCGACCTTCGTGTTGAGCGTGTCTTCGGTGACTGCACCATCCGTGCCGCGGTCGACGCGGCGCGAACGCCTCGGTGACGGTGTCGGCGCGACGGGTCGAACTGACCCAGCGCGGGCCGGTGTGGGGCAGAAGGTCGCGCCCGAGAGCCGCTGCCGCGCGAGCTCGCGCCGCGCTCGGCCTCGGAGCGGGCCGGGCGGCGCGTAGGGGCATGGGCTTTGCTCAACGAGCAGCTCACCGCGAGCCACCCGCAGGAGAGCGCCATGCCAGAGCCCGACCCGACGAACCAGGAGACGAACACGGGCGGCGTGAGCCTCCGGCCGTCGGGGTCGGCGTCGTCGGCGTCGATGGTCGTGGTCGGGGCAACCGAGGAGCGCGACGACGAACGCCCTCGCGGCCTCTTCGCCCGCCTGCTCGCCATGGCCGAGGGGTTCGTCCGCGATCGGCAGGCGGAGGCCGAGGAGGCGGTGAGAGCGCTCCACGACGCGGTCCGCGCCGGATCCGAGCGCCTGTCGGCGCGCCACGAGCCGCTGCTGTCCCGGATCTTCGCCGCGCTGGCGCGCCAGCTCGAGCGCTTCGCCACCTACCTCTCCGAGGCGTCGCTGGGCGAGCTCCTCGGAGACGCGCGCGACGTCGCGCGCAAGCGGCCGAAGGAGCTCGTCGCGGTGGCCTTCGCGCTCGGCTACGGCGCCGCTCGCCTCGCCCGCCACGCGCTCGCGGGCGGCCACGACGCCGAAGACGCTGGCGGGGGCGCGGCTTTCGAAGAGGCGCCGGCATGAGCTCGACCCGGAGAGACGGCGCCGACCTCACGCTCGGTGATCACCTCGCCGATCTCGGGCACGAGCTCGAGACGCTCGTGGACAAGGAGCTCGAGCTGACGCGGCTCGAGATGAGGACGGCCATCCGCACCTCGATGCAGACGACGTTCACGCTGGGCGCGGCGAGCACGATCCTCACGACGGGGCTCGTGTTCCTGCTCGCCGCGGTCGTCATCGGGCTGTCCACCGTGATGCCCGCCTGGCTCGCGGCCGGCACCATCGGGGTCGCGCTGCTCGTCGTGGGCGGCGGGATCGCGAAGCGCGCGAAGACCCTCATGGCGCAGGTCGGGGAGGTCGCCGAGGACATGGTCGAGGAGGCGCAGGAGACCGAGCACGCGGTCGCCGAGGGCGTGCGATGAGGAGGACCGAGCGATGACGAACGGCACGAAGCGGACGAGGACGCGCGCGAAGCGCGTCGAGCGCGAGCTCGACAGCACGCGGGAGCGCCTCGAGGGCACCCTCGACGCGATCGAGGAGCGCCTCACGACCGGGCACCTCCTCGACGAGGTGTGGCGCTGGGTAGGCGAGCACGGCGACGACGTCGGCGGGGCCACGGCGTGGCTCGCGCGGGTCGTCGCGCGGAACCCGCTCCCGGTGGCGCTCGCCGGCTCCGGTCTCGCCTGGCTCGCGGCGCACGAGGCGGCGCGAGCCGGGGAAGCGACGGAGGAGCCAGGCGGAGGCGGCCGCGGGACGACCTCCCAGCGCGAGCACCGCGAAGGCGGCGTCGTCGGCGCGGCCCACCACGCCGTGGACCTCGTCGCCGCCGGCGTCCGTCGCGCGGGCGGCCTCGCGAGGCGAGCCGTCGAGCCCGTCGTGGAGGCGGGCCTCCCGCAGCTCGTCGGCGCCGGCGCCCTCGGGGCGATGGCGTTCGTCACGGGCGCGGCGGTCGGCCTCTTCGGGCCACGCTGAGCGGAGCTCGCGCGCACCACCCACCACGAACACGAACACGAACACGAACACGAAGGAGGAGCGCCCATGGGCGACGTCATCCCGAGCCCCCCGAACCCGCCGCCCGACAAGCGGCGCTACCCGAAGTCCGACGTCGAGCGCGCCGAGACGCGCCGCCGCGACGAGGCGCAGGCGAAGAAGCCGCCCGGCGACACGCGCGACGACGCCGAGCAGCTCGCCGAGCGCGCCCTCGACCGCGTCCGGCGGCCCGACGACCACCGCGAGGGCGAGCCCGAGCGCCTCGACGACGGCGCCGAGGCCATGGCCGAGCGCGCGCTCGAGCGGACGCAGGATCCGCCGGCCGACGGGAGACCGCGCCCCAACCCGGTCGACCGGAAGGACCTCCCCCTCGGTGGTGACGAGCCCGAGAAGGACGAGGTCACCCGCGTCGAGCCGCTCGGTCCCCCGGTACCGGCGAAGCCCGACCCCGCCTGTTGACGACCCCGTAGCGCTCCGGCGTCGCCGACGCCGGCCCGCCGTGGCGCCGCCGTCCCCCCGGAGGCGCTGTGGACAGCGTGCTCATCCTCGCGTTCGGCGTCGTGCTGATGCTGGGCGTGCTCATCTCCGAGCGCGCCCGGCGGACCGTGATCTCGACCGCCGTCCTCTTCCTGCTCGCCGGCTTCGCCATCGGCGAGGGCGGGCTCGGCCTCGTGGAGGTCAGCGCTCGCGAGGAGGTCGTGACGCGCTTCGCCGAGCTCGCCCTCTTCGCGATCCTCTTCATCGACGGGGCGCAGCTCCGGCTCGGGGACATCACCTCGGCCTGGCGCCTGCCCGGCCGGGCGCTCCTCGTCGGGATGCCGCTCACCCTCGGCGGCATCGCCGTCGCCGCGCACCTGATCCTCGGCATGACGTGGACGGAGGCCTTCTTGGTCGGCGCCATCCTCGCCGCGACGGATCCGGTCTTCGTCACGGCTCGCGACGACGGACGCCTATCGGCCGCTCGGCGGCATCGCGATCGCGGTCGTCCTCTTCGCCGCGAGCGAGCTGCTCGGCGCCAACGAGCTCCTCGCGGCCTTCGCGGGCGGGGTCACGCTCGCGAAGGCGCGGCCCCCGTTCGCGGAGGCGCTGCACGGCGTCGGGCGCCCGCTCGCGGAGGTCATCCAGCTCGCGACGCTCCTCATCTTCGGCGCGACGCTCACCCTGCCGGCCCTCGCGGAGCCCGGCTGGGCCGGCCTCGCCTTCGCCCTCGTCGCGCTGCTCGCGACGCGCCCCATCGCGCTCGTGCTCGCGCTCCTCGGCGGCAAGCTCGATCGGAGGGAGTGGATCGCCGCCGCGTGGTTCGGCCCGAAGGGCTTCGCGTCGCTCCTCTACCCCTCCTCCTCCTGCGCTCGAACGTGGCGCGCGGGCCGTGGCTCTTCGAGTCGGTGGCGCTGGTCATCGTGATCTCGATCATCGCGCACTCGTCGACGGACGTCGCCGTCGCGCGCGTGTTCCGGAAGGCGGCCGAAGAAGAGCAGGAGGCCGAGCAGGAGCAGGAGCGCGAGCAGGCCGCCGGGGTGACGCGCTGATCGCGCGGGCTACGGCGCCGCCTCGAGGGTGACGCCGAGCGCGCTGGCGACCGCGGCCGCCACGGCGTCCGCGCCGAGGTCGTCCGCGACGACGACCGTCCAGCCGCGCGCCTCGAGCGCCGCGATCTCGCCCGCGTCGTGGCCGAGGGCCACGGCGACGGCCTCGGCCTCCCACACCAGCTCGACCGCGCTCGCCGCGACCGGGGCGCCGACGTCGGCGCCGACCTCGGGCGGCGGGGCGCCCGCGTCGCGCAGGGCCTCGAGCGCGGGCCTCAGGTCCTGGTCCACCTCGACGAGCGCCTCCTCCCACGGGTCGTCCGCGGGGAGCTCCGGGTGCGGCCCCACGAGGACCCGCTCGACGTCCGCCGGCGCGACCCCCGCGATGGTCGTGATGACGGCGCGCGCGTAGTGCCCGAGCTGCGCCTCGTAGCGGGCGCGGCGCGCGGTGCCCGGCGGCGGGAGCTCCGACTTCCAGTCCACGACGACCCAGCGCGTCCGGCCCTCGTCCACGGGGAACAGCAGGTCGATGGTGCCCGTCACGACCCCGGCCGGCGGACCCGCCGTCGGGTACGCGAACGGCACCTCCCGCCAGCGCTCCGGGGCCGCCGCCGCGCGCGCCACGACGGGATGCGCCGCGAGCCGACCCGCGATCGCGCCGACGGCGTCGACGAGATCGGCCGATAGCCCCGCCTCCGCGGCGAGCACCCGCCCAGTTTGCTGCGCTGCACCCACGCGCTCGTCGGCCGGCAGCGAGAGACTCAGCGATTCCATGGTGCGGTGCACAAGGACGCCGGCGAGCCTCCCGGCGCCCGTCGTCCCCTCGTCGCCGCCGACCGCGCGCCGTCGGGGGCGCGCGCTCGCCGAGAGCTCGGTGACCGTCTGCCAGGCGAGCGAGCTCCGCCGAGCCCGGCCGACAGCCGTCCGCGCCGCCCGACGCCAGGCGCGCGTCGGGTGCGGCCCCGGCTCGGCCGGCACGTCGAGGAGGGCGTCGCAGCCCGGGAAGGTCGCGGTCTCCCGGGGCGCCGGCGGCAGCGCGTCCGCGCGGCGCACGAGCACCCCGTCGACCACGGCCCCGTCGTCGCCGCCGACCGGGGGGAGGGCGCTCACGAGGTCGGACTCGAGCAGCTCCTCCTTCCCGGGCGCCCGCACGACGACGAGCTGGTCGCGCGCGCGAGTCGCCGCGACGTACATCCAGCGCCGGCGCTCGGCCGCGTCCTCGGCGTCGTCGCGGGCCTTCGCGTCGTCCCAGCCGGGCGGCTCGAGCTGCCGCCAGCGGAGCAGGAGCTCGCCGCGCGCCCGGTCGACGATGTGCGCGGGCGGGCGGCTCCGCCGCGTCATGTGCGGCAGCACGACCACCGGCGCCTCGAGCCCCTTCGCCTTGAAGATGGTCGTCACGCGGACCACGTCGGCGTCGGGGCCGGCGAGCGGCAGGTCCTCGTCGGGCTCGCGCGCGAGGGCGTCGAGGCGCGCGTTCAGCTCGAAGCCCGTCCGGACGTGACCGAGCAGCTCGCGACAGAGCGCGCGGAGCTTGTCGACGTTCGCGAGCATGGCGCGGCCGCGCGGGAGGAGCGACCACACCGCGAGGACGCCGGTCTCCTCGAGCAGATCGTCGAGGAGCTCCACGAGCCCGCGCTCCCCGCGCCGCCGCGCGAGGTCCGCGAGCACGCGGAGCGCCTCGGTGACCGGGCCCTCCGGGGCGTCGTCGGTCGCGAGCGTATAGCGCCACGCGCCGCCCGCCGCGCGGTGGCTCGCGAGCTCGGCGAGGGAGAGCCCGAAGAGCCCGCGGAGCACGAAGACCACGGCCTGCGCGTCGCCCGGCTCGTCGATGGCGCGGAGCGCCGCGCGGCAGAGGCGCACCTCGTCGCGCTGGAAGAAGACGCGCCCGCCCTCGACGACGCTCGGGATCCCCGCCGCCGAGAGCGACTCGTGGAGCGCGTCGGCCGCGGTCCAGGAGGGGAGGAGGACCATCACGTCGCCGAAGCGAGGGCGCCGGAGCGCCCCGGTCGCGCGGTCGGCGACGCGGCCCTCGCCCGCGACGAGCGTGAGAAGGTAGCGAACGACGGCGTCGTCGGTGTCGTCGGCGGTCGCCGCCTCGAGGGCGACGACCGGCGCGAGCTCAGCCGGCCCTCGGCTCGCGACGAGCGGCTCGTAGCCCGGGTAGGCCGCGAACGCGCGGTTCACGAACCCGACGACGCCGGGCACCGAGCGGAAGCTCACGCTGAGGCGCGCCTCGCCGCCGTCACCGCTCGCGACGAGGGCGCGGAGCGCCTGCCACTGCGCGACGTCGGCGCGCCGGAAGCGATAGATCGACTGCTTCGCGTCGCCCACGGCGAAGAGGTGCCCGGGGCGCGGGGAGACGGCGTCCCACGCGCCCGTCGCCGCGGGGTCGCGCGCGAGGAGGGCGACGATCGCGCTCTGCACGGGGTCCGTGTCCTGCACCTCGTCGACGAGGATGGCGTCGAAGCGCGAGGCGAGGCGCGCGCGGGCGGCGGGGTCGCGCACGAGGAGCTCGTGGGTCGCGAAGAGGAGGTCCTGGAAGTCGACCTGCCCGGCCTCCCGCTTCGCGCGCGCGACGGCCGGGAGGTAGTGCTCGGCGAGGTCGAGCACGAGGCGCCGGTGGAGCGGCCAGCGGATCTCCGGCCCGAGCCGCGTCTGGAGCGCGCGCAGCGCGAGGACGGCCGCCTTCGCGCGGTCGAGGCCGCCGCCGGGCCAGTCCGCGGCGCGACCGCCGCGCAGACTCCCGTCGGGCGCCATGAGCGTGGCGCGCACGGCCGCCTCGTCGGAGGGGCTCGCGAGCGCGGCGTCGAGGGCGGCCAGCGTCTCGGCGTTGCTCTCGACGCGCTTGCAGGTCGCGGGCTTCGCGCACAGCGCGAGCGCCGCGGCGAGCTCGTTCCGGACCGCCTGGACCTCGGCGCGGAGGGCACCCCAGGCCGTCTCGGCGGGCCCGAGGCGGGGCGCGAGGTCGCGGTTCTCGAGGAAGCGGGCGGCCCCCTCGGCGAGGGTGCTCTCGGCGACGTCGACGTCGCCGAGGAGCGCGACGACGAGCTCGCGATCACGCTCCGCGAGGCCTCCGCGCCACGCCGCGTAGGCAGCGCCGGTCGCGGACGGGCCGAGGCTCTCCTGCAGGACCTCCGTCCCGGGCGCGTGGCCCGCCGCGAGGGCCTCGGCGCGGAGGAGGCGCCCGCAGAAGCCGTGGATCGTGCTGATGACGAGCCCCGGGAGCCCGCCGAGGATGGCCGCGACGGCCTCGCGCTCGGCGCCGGTCGCGTCCCGGAGGGCGGCCTCGAGCCGGTTCCTCACGCGCGCGACGAGCTCGCCCGCGGCCTTCACGGTGAAGGTGACGACGACGACGCGCTCGGGGGGCGTGCCGGCGAGCAGCGTGCGCAGGACGCGCTCCACGAGGACGTGGGTCTTGCCGGAGCCGGCGCCGGCCGAGACGGCCAGGGAGCGGCCGGTCTCCGCGATGGCCCGGTCGCGCGCCTGCTGGTCGGGGAGGGGGGTCATGCGTCGGGCTCCTGGTCCTGGGTCGAGGCGGCGAGGCAGGCGGCGGCGAGCACCTCGAGGCGGTCGCTCGGCGGGGCGTCCTTCGGCGGGCGCTCGCGGTGGAGGGCGAGATCGCCGTCGGCGAGCCAGACCCCCGCGGCGACCCGCGCCCAGGCGCGGCTCACGCGCGCGCTCACGTCGGCGCTCCCGGGCGCGCGGACCTCGTCGCCGTCGCTCGCGCGGGCGACGGCGGTCGTGGGCTCGCCGCTCGCGCGCTCGAGCGCGAGGGCCTCGAGGCCGGCGGCGAGCGCGCGCTCCGGCTTCGCCTTGAGCCGCTCCCGGGACCGCTCGCGGGACCAGGCGACGACCTGACCGGCGCCCGCGTGGCTGCCCGCGCCGGCGAGGCACCACGGGACGCCGTCCGTGAGCGAGGCGCCGGCGAACGTGGCCGGCGGGCCGGGGACGAGATCTGGGTAGCGGTCCGTGATCCGCGCGAGCTGCGCCTCGGCGAGCGCGCGGGCCACGGCGACCTCGGCGGCGTCGGCGTCCCCGGCGAGGGCCCTCTCCTCGGCGACGATCGCGTCGAGGGCGGCGGCGAGGCCGGCCTCCGGGGCGTCCGGGCTCGCGGCGGCGGCCCGGGCGATGGCCTCGACGACCCAGCGGCTCACGGTCCAGGGGCCCGACGCGAGCCCCGGATCGCTCAGCCACCGCGGCCGCCAGGCGCCGAGGAGGTGCGTCGCGAGGTAGCTGCCCTGGTCGGCGATGGCCTGCGCGAGGACGCGCGCCGCGACGGGCCCGGCTCCGTCCGCAGGGTGGGCGAGCCCAGGGGCGTCGAGGCGCCCGGTCCAGGCGTCCACCACCGGCTCCTCGCCGTCGAGCGGGCGATGCAGGCGGTCGATCGCGCGGTAGAGGCGCGCGACCCGGCCGGCCCACGGGTGGGTGCGGACGGCGTCGAGGGCGCCGGCGGTGGCGGCCGGGCCGCCCGCGGCCGCGCGCCCGGCCGCGGTGCGCGCGAGCAGCGCCTCGCTCGCGGAGATCGCGTCGCGCGCCTCCGGTGGGTGGAAGACGTCGCGCCCGCCCGTCGGGACGAGGACGCGCTCGAGATCGGCGTAGCCGACGCGCTCGCCCCGGAGGGTCGCGAGCGCGTCGAGCAGGAGCGCGCTCGGGACCGCCGGGCGCGCCTCGAGGAGGTCGCTCCTCGGCGTCGAGAGCCAGAGCTCCCGCCTCGCGGCGGAGACGGCCGCGGCGAAGCGGCGGCGCTCGGCGTCCGCGAGGGCCGCGGCCGGGACGAGGCGGGGCTCGGCCCGGCCGGCGTCGAGCGCGGCGATGAGCGCGTCCGGGAGGAGGGGATCGTCCTCGATCGTCCGCGGCAGGCGCCCCTCGTTCAGCCCGAGGACGCAGACCACGTCGACGTCGGCGCCGAGGAGCGCCATCGGCGGGACGACGCGGATCGCCGGGTCGGCGACGGCCCCCTCGAGCGCCTGGCGCGCGCCGAGCGTCTGCAGGAGGAGCGCCCGCGCGGCGTCGGCGCCGAGCGGCGGGCCGGCCCCTCCGAAGCCGTCGAGGACCCGCTCGATCTGGCGCGAGGCCGGGGTGGGCGTCGCGACCAGCGCGTCGAGGGCGGCGCGCCAGGCGCGGGCGTGCTCTTCGAGGGTGGCGACCGCCGGGAGCCCGTCCGCGAGCGACTGGATGGCCGCGATGGCGCCGTGGAGGGAGGTCACCGCGGCGAGCTCGCGCTCCCGCGCCTCGGGGGAGGGGGGCACGGCGGGGCCGTCGGCGCCGTCGAGGTCCTCGGCCGACCCGATCGCGACGGGGCTCGCCGCGACGCGCTCCCGGACGCGGGCGAGCTCCGCGAGGAGGGCGCGGGTGTCCGGCGCCGCGTTGGCCTCGCCGAGGAGGCGCCGCCAGCGCGCGCGCCCGGTGGGCGCGAGGGGCGCGAGGAGGGGGCTCCGGGGGAGGCCGGGGGTCTTCAGGAGGGCGTACCAGGCGGGCGCCCGCGCGGCGCCCCCCGGCAGCTCGAGGACCGCCGCGAGGAGGCGCCCGGGCGGCGTCTGCGCGAGCGGTGGCCCGACGAGCCAGGTGGCGTCGATGTGGGCGCGGTCGAGGGCGGCGGCGAGGACGCCGACGGTGGCGGCGTCCGGGAGGGCGATGGCGATCCGATCGAGGGGCGTGCCGCTGGCGATGGCGCGCTTCACGACGCGCACGGCCTCGGCGATCTCGCGCGCCTCGTCGGCCGTCGCCGCGAAGACGACGCTCCCGTCGAGCGCGCACGCCTCGCCGCGCTGGAGGGCCCCGAGCGCGAGCGCGCCTGCGGCGGCCGCGGCGTGGACGATCGGCGCCCCGGGCGCCGCGGCCCGGAGGCCGAGGGGCGCCGCCGGGAGGGCGTCGAAGGGCGGGACCGCCGCGTGGACGACCGGCACGCGCCCGAAGAGGGCCCGCAGCGCGTCGTAGGAGGCGCGGGAGAGGGCGCCGTCGCCGAGGGTCACGACGCCAGCCACCGCGAGGTGCTCGGGGAGGTCGGCGCCGCTCGCGAGCAGGGCCTGGGCGGCGCGGGCCGCGCCGCCGTCACCACACACGCCGGCGGCTTCGCGCGCGGCGGCCACCGCGCGGAGGAGGAAGGCGATGAGATCGCGCCGCAGCGGATCGACGGCGTCTGGGAGGGCGGCGACCTCGGCCGCGCCGACGCCCGCTCGCTCGAGCGCGTCGACCGCGCCCGCGAGCGCGGGGAGCCAGACAGGGAGGCGGACGGTCGCGCGCGTCGCCGCGATGGGGTCGTCCGCGGGCGGCTCGGAGTCGAGGGCGGCCCGGATCGCGGCCTCGACGAAGCCGGTCGGCGCGACGCGGACGGCGCCCCCGCGGAGCGCGTGGCGGCCGAGCCGCTCGATGAGCGCGTCGGCGGGCTCGAAGGCGACCCGGATCGAGGGGAAGGCGCTCGCGTGCGCGCGGAAGGCGAGCTGCGCGTTGGCTCGGGTCGGCGTGAGGACGGCGACGGCGCCGAGGGGATCGCCGGCGAGCTCGCGGACGCGGCGGATCGCGTCGTCGAGCGCGGCCGCGAGGGGAGGGGGGGAGCTGGGCACGAACAGGACCTCCAGACGGTTTCAGCCTGCGGGCTCGGGCACGATAGACGAGGCAGGCGCGGCGCGCACCCCGCGGTGGAGCGGGCGTGGACGTTGGCGACAGCGGCGTCGTCGCGGGCCGATGGGAGGCACCGTACCGTCGATCGTGCGCCCACTGGGGCACTGAACGGCCGTCTAGCGCGCTCGGGGAAATTCTCCCGTCGCCAGGCTTGCTCTTGTGGTCTCAGGCGGCTCCGCTCGTCGGTCACGTACCTCGGGTACGCTCCCGCCTCGCGTAGCCACCTGCGACCACGACGCCGCGCCTGGCTCGGTCCGAATTTCCCCGAGCGCTGCTGGGGTACTGGCGGAGCCGCGGCTCCCGCTCGTCCTCGGCCATCGGATCGTCGGCCGCGTTCGCGGCCTCCGGGTGGGTGTTCTCACCCTCCCGGAGGTAGGATTCCGCGATGATGACGTTCCTGACAGCCTTCCCCGCGCTCGTCGCCGCGCTCGCCGTGGCGCCGCCGAGCGCCACCGACGCGGCGACCGTGCGCGTCGCGAGCTACAACACCTGGCTGCTACCGCTCGCCTCGGACGAGCGCGAGCGGCGGCGCGAGGCGATGCCGGCGGCCGTCGACGCCCTCGCGCCCGACGTCCTCTGCCTCCAGGAGGTCTGGAGCGACGCCGACGCCGACGCCCTCGGCGCCGCGCTCTCGAAGCGCCTCCCGGCGCGCGCTCGCGGCGGCGGCGGCCTCGCCGTGCTCTCGCGCTGGCCGATCCGCGAGGAGCGCTTCGAGCGCTTCCCGTCGCACCCGTCGCTCTCGCTGGTCGAGCGCCTCGGCGGGAAGGGCTTCCTGGCCGTCGTCATCGACACGCCGTCCGGCCCCTTGCGCGTCGTCGACAGCCACCTCGCGCTCGATCACGACGCCGGGCGGCCCGCGCAGGGCGCCCAGCTCGACGCGCTCGTCGCGGCGCTCCGCGAGACGCCGGACCTCCCGACCGTGCTCTGCGCCGACCTCAACATGCGCGCCGTGGAGGCAGGCCGCCCGACCCCCGGGTTCACCGCGCTCTGGCCGCCGGCTACCGCGACGCGGCCGGCACTGCCGCCGGCCCGGGCGGCGCCTGGGCGACCCGCGCGGGGACGCGCGTCGGCTGGCCTCGCGCGGGGCGCACGGCGCGCTGGGATCCCGACTACCTCATGGTCCGGGACGGCGCGCGCGCGGCGCTCCGGGTCGAGTCCTTCCAGCAGGCCCTCGACGCGGAGGCGTCCGCGCTCTCCGACCACAACCTGCAGCTCGCGGTGCTGCGGCTCACGCCCGCGGCGCCTTGAGCGCTGGCGAGCGCGCCAGGGTCAGACGCGCGCGGCGAAGAAGATCCGTCGCAGCAGGATGATCACGAGCAGGAGCGCCACGGCGCCGATGAAGGCCGTCAGGATGGCGGCGACGATGGGGCCGCCGGGCATGCCGACGTTCAGCTCGCGCAGGATCCAGGAGCCGATGAAGGCGCCGAGGATCCCGATGACGATGTCGCCGAGGAGGCCGAAGCCGACGCCCTGGACCGCGAGGCCGGCGAGCCAGCCGGCGACGGCGCCGAC
Source organism: Deltaproteobacteria bacterium (assembly GCA_020632715.1). Lineage (GTDB taxonomy): Bacteria > Myxococcota_A > UBA9042 > PHBI01 > PHBI01 > JACKFA01. The sequence continues at coordinate 881,322 of JACKFA010000003.1, read as the reverse complement.
GAGGAGGATGATGAGGACGCTCTCTGCAGACATGGTGCGTGTCGCTCCTTCAAGGGGTGTCGCGGAGCCCTGTTGCGAAGAGCGCGCCAGCGCGTGGCCCCCCGCGCCGCCGCGCAGGAGGCCGGCGCGCGGGTAGTCGCCCGCGACCGGCTCGCCCACGCTGCCTCAGGCGGTCGCCCCAGCGGGGCGCGATGCCCCGCCGCCGCGCGGCCTCGCCCGGGCCCATCCTACGCCGACCTTACCTCCCGCCGCCGGTGGGGCCGGGCGAGCGCCGCGCGTGGTACGGCTCGGGTGGGGAGGCCGTCCATGTCGAAGCGCACACGCTCGTTTGTCGTCACCGCCGCGCTCGTGCTCGCGGGCAGCGCGGTCGCCGTCGCGCTCGGCGGGCGGGGCGCCCCCGAGCGGCTGCGCGCCGTGGCGGCCCTCGACGACGGGCGCGTGGCGCTCGTCACGTCCGCGACCGAGGGACGCGCGCCGTCGTCGTGCGCCTGCTCACGCCTGATCTCGCGGCCGCGCGCTGGGAGGTCGCGCTCGCTGGCGTCGACGTCCCGGGCGCCGCGGCCGACGGCCCTCTCGCGGCCGACGACGGCGCTCTCTACGTCGTCGTCGACGCCTCGCGGAGCCGCGACGCGCTGGTCCGGGACGTCCGCGCGGTCGCGCTCGACCGGGCGACGGGCACCCTCCGCTGGTCCGTGTCCGTCCCGCCGGCGAGCGACGCGTCGGTCGCGGCGCCGGCCGCGGGTCGCCGGCCGCTCCTCGCGGGGTCGTGGCTCCTCGTCCCGACCGAGGAGGACGGGGCCCTCGTCCTCCGCGCCATCGATCGCGCCACCGGCGCGCTCGGCTGGCGCTACGCGCGCCCGGGCCGCGGCCTCCCCCCGAGCGCCGCGATCTGGTTCGCCGACGGCGCGCTCGCGCTCCTCGCGTACGACGGGACGGTCGTCCTCGACGCGACGACGGGCGTCGTCCGGCGCGCCACGGACGACGCTGGGCGCTGCCTCGCCGGGGGGCGCGTCCTCGCGCAGCGCGGAGACGACCTGGTCGCGCTCGGGCGCGGCCTCGACGAGCCCGACGCCGTCGCGGTCGGCGGGCTCGGCGCGCGTCGGCGCCGGGCGCGCGCCTCCGCTGCAGCCAGCTCGGTGACGCGCTCGTCGTCGAGCTCGCCCGGACGGCGCCCGGATCTGGGCCGCCTTCGACCGCGACGGCGGCGAGCGCTGGCGCGCGGCGCGCCGCGGCTTCGACGACAGCGCCGCCGTCGCGCCGGTGGACGCCCCGTCCTCGGCGCCGCTCACGGGCGCGCTCGAGCGCTTCGCGACGGTCGTCGACGCGACGCCCTCCGGGCGAGCGCTCGCGATCGTCGACCTCGCGACCGGGCGCGACGTCCGGCGCGTCACCCTGGGGGCCCGCGCGGTCGCCGTGGTCCGGGCCGGCCGCTGGGCGGTGGTCCACGACGTCGAGGACGACCGCGCCCTCGCCGTGGTGGACGAGGCGCGTGGCGAGGTGGTGGGCGGCCTCGAGCTCTCGGCGCCCCTCGTCCTCCCGTCGCCCGGTCACGTCGCCGCGGATCGGCTCGTCGTCGCCGCGCGGGGCGACGCTCGCCTCGCGGAGCGCGGCGTCGCCGTCCTCGCGCTCGCGTCCGGCGCGCTCGTCGCCCGCCGAGGCGCCCTCGCCGCCGTGCCCGGCGAGCCGATCGTGCCGGCGACCGGGGCCGGGCGGGTCGTGACGACGACGCGCTGAGCGGGTCCCCCTTCCGCTAGAGCACCGCTCAAGTAATCTCCCGTCGCATTCGGCGCCAGCGCGCCGTCATCGGCGTCGTTGGTCGTCGTCAGCGTGCTCTGAGCACGCCTCCTCCTCCCGCCTTGCCGCTGACAGCGCCCTGGCACCGACTGCTCGGTCCGATTACTTGATCGGTGCTCTTGGGGCTGCGCGGTGCCGAGCGTTCTGGCGCCCCGAGACGGAGGTGCCCCGTGAACCGAACCTGCCCCCGCTGCGGCAAGACGAACCGCGTCCCGACGGCGCACCTCGCGGACGTCGGCCGCTGCGGCGCCTGCAAGGCGGACCTGCCCGCCGAGTCCGCGCCGATCGACGTCCCCGACGTCGCGACCTTCGACGACCTCGTCGCGAACGCGCGCGTCCCGGTGCTCGTCGACTTCTGGGCGGCCTGGTGCGGCCCCTGCCGGATGGCCGCGCCGCACGTGGCGACCACCGCGCGGCGCGCAGCCGGCAAGGCCCTCGTGCTCAAGGTCGACACCGAGGCCCTGCCGCAGCTCGCGGCGCGCTACGACGTCCGCGGGATCCCGAACTTCGCCGTCTTCCGCGACGGGCGCGTCGTGCGGCAGCAGCCCGGCCTCGTCGACGCGGCGACGATGGCGGGCTGGCTCGGGGTGTGAGCCGAGCGGCGCCGCCGCGGTCGATGTGACGGCCGCGGCGAGGCGCGGTAGCCTCGCGGGGTCTGTCTGCGAGCCCCGGGAGAGGCCACCCCGTGCATCTCGACGTCGTCTTCGTCATGCTCTTCGCGGTCGCGACCGCGGTCGCGCTGCTCGCGCGCTGGGCGCGCGTCCCGTACACCGTCGCGCTGGTCGTGGCCGGTCTCCTGCTCGGCGCGACCGAGGCCTTCGAGGCGGTGCCCCTCACGAAGGAGCTCCTCTACGCGCTGATCCTGCCCGGGCTCCTCTTCGACGCGGCGTTCCACCTCGAGCTCCGGCGCTTCCGCGAGAACGCGCTGCTCATCAACGCGCTCGCCGTCCCGGGCATCGCGGCGACCGTCGGCCTCACGGCCGTCATCCTCGTGCCGGTGGCGGGCGCCCTCGACTTCGAGCAGGGCTTCACCCTCGTCCACGGGCTCGTGTTCGCCGCGATCATCGGCGCCACCGACCCCATCGCGGTGGTCGGCCTCTTCAAGTCCCTCGGCGCCCCGCAGCGGCTGCGGGTCATCGTCGAGGGCGAGAGCCTCCTGAACGACGGCACCTCCATCGTCACGTTCACGCTCATCCTCGCGTTCGCGACGGGGCAGGCGACGAGCACGGGCGGCGCCGTGCTCGACTTCGTCAAGGTCGTCGGGATGGGGATCGTCGTCGGCGCCGCCATCGGCTTCGTCGTGACGACCGTCATCCAGCGCGTCGACGACGCGATGATCGAGATCACGCTCACGACGATCGCGGCGTACGGCTCGTTCGTGGCGGCCGAGCACTTCGAGTTCTCGGGCGTCATCGCGACCGTGACGGCCGGCATGCTGTGCGGGAACTACGCGGTCCGGACGGGGATGACGCCCACGACGCGCGTCGCCGTCGAGTCGTTCTGGGAGTACATCGCGTTCGCGCTGAACTCGATCGTGTTCCTGCTCATCGGCTTCGAGGTCCGGATCTCCGCGCTCCTCGAGGCGTGGCAGGCCATCGTGGTGGCGTACGTCGCGGTCCTCGCGGCGCGCGCGGTCATCGTGTTCGGCGTGACGCTCCTCGTCCGGCCGACGCGGGGCCGGATCCCGTGGTCGTGGGCGGGCGTGCTCGTGTGGGCGGGGCTCCGGGGCGCGCTCTCGATGGTGCTCGTGCTCGGCCTCGGCCCCGACTTCCCGCACCGCGACTTCCTCGTGACGATCACGTTCGGCGTGGTGCTCCTGTCGATCCTCGTGCAGGGGGTGACGATGGCGCCGATCCTGCGCTGGCTCGGGCTCGTCCGGCGCGAGGCGGCGATCGAGACCTACGAGCGCGAGCGCGGCGCGAGCCTGTCGGCGCGGGCGGCGCTGCGGGAGATCCACCAGCTCGCGGCCGAGGGGAGCCTCCACGGGGAGGCCATCGAGACCCTCCGCGGCGAGTACGAGGAGCGGCTCGCGGCGGCGGACGAGGCGCTCGCCGAGCTCCGCGCCGAGGCGGCCGCCCTCGGGGACGAGGAGCTCCGGACGGCGCGGCGCCGCCTCCTGCTCGTGGAGAAGGCGCGCGTGCTCGACGCCGAGCGCTCCGGCGTCATCGGGACCGCCGCGCGCGAGGAGCTCGTCGAGAGCATCGACATGCGGCTCGTCGCGCTCGAGGAGGAGGTCGACGACGCCACCCGCGAGGCCGTCGCCACCCGGTCCGAGCCCGAGGCCGGGCCGAGCCCGCCGCCGGCCGGGCCGGGAGACGCGCCGTGACGGACGCGCCCGCCGCCGAGGCCGGCCGCCGGGTCACGGTCGGCGACGTCGTCCGCGGCGCGCTCCGCGCCGTACCCGAGCTCCTCGACGTCGACCTCCCCGGGCTCCTCCGGCTCGCGACCCTCCGCCCCACGAGCCGCGAGTCGCTCGGCCGCGTCGTCGAGCGCTGGGCGCGCCGCGCGCCCGGCCGGGTCGCGCTCCGCTTCGAGGATCACGCGCTCACCTACGCCGAGCTCAACGCCGCCGCGAACCGCGTGGCGGGCGCCCTCCGCGCGCAGGGCGTGCGCGCCGGCGACGTCGTCGGGATCCTGATGGAGACGCGCCTCGAGGTGCTCGTCACCATCGTCGCGACCGTGAAGCTCGGCGCCGTGGCGGGCCTCCTGAACCACCAGCAGCGCGGTCGCGTGCTCGAGCACAGCGTCGGGCTCCTCGCCGCGCGGGCCCTCGTCGTGAGCGCGGAGTGCGAGGAGGCCCTCCGGACGACGTGCTTCGTGCCGGAGACCACGCCCGGGACGGCGTTCCTGTGGCACGGGGGCGACGGGGACGCGCCGGCGCCGCGGGGTTTCAAGGACCTGCGCGCCGCGTCGCGCCTGCGCTCGAGCCAGAACCCGCGGTCGACGCGGTCGGTGCGGGCGAGCGCGCCGTGCTACTTCGTGTTCACCTCGGGGACGACCGGGCTCCCGAAGGCGTCGGTGATGACGCACTACCGCTGGCTCACGTCGATGGGCGCCGTGGGCGCGCTGGCGCTCAGGATACGCCCCGACGACACGCTCTACTGCTGCCTCCCGCTCTACCACAACAACGCGCTGACCATCGCCTGGGGCGCCGTGCTCTCGGCCGGCGCGACCCTCGCCATCGACCGCCGCTTCAGCGCGAGCCGCTTCTGGGACCGCGTCCGCGCCTACGACGCGACCGCCTTCGCCTACATCGGCGAGCTCCTGCGCTACCTCCTGAACCAGCCGCCGGCGGCGAGCGACCGGGACCACCGGGTGCGCCTCGTGACGGGCAACGGCCTCCGCCCGGAGCTCTGGGCCGCGTTCGAGGAGCGCTTCGGCATCGAGCGCGTCTGCGAGTTCTACGGGGCGAGCGAGTCGAACATCGCGTTCGTCAACGCGTTCGGCGTGCGCCAGACCGCCGGCTTCACGCCGCTCTCCTTCGCCATCGTGCGCTGGGACGTCGACGCCGAGGCGCCGATCCGGGACGCCGCGGGGCGGCTCGAGCGCGTGGCGCCGGGAGGTGTGGGCCTCCTGATCTCGGAGATCACGGCGCGGCGGCCGTTCGACGGCTACACCGACGCCGCGGCCGGCGAGAAGAAGGTGCTGCGCGACGTCTTCGAGCCCGGCGACGCCTGGCTCGACAGCGGCGACCTCGTCCGCGACCAGGGGCTCCGCCACATCCAGTTCGTCGACCGCGTGGGCGACACGTTCCGCTGGAAGGGCGAGAACGTCGCGACCGGCGAGGTCGAGGCGGCGCTCGCCCGCGCGCCGGGCGTCGAGCAGGCCGTGGTCTACGGCGTCCGCGTGCCGGGCGCCGACGGGCGCGCCGGGATGGCGGCACTGACGCTCGCGCCGGGACGCGCGCTCGACGGGCGCGGGCTCGCGGCGGCGCTCGGCGAGGCGCTCCCGCCCTACGCGGTGCCGCTCTTCCTGCGGGTGCGCGCCGAGCACGAGCTGACGGGGACGTTCAAGCCGAAGAAGGGCCCGCTGAAGGAGGCCGGCTTCGACCCGGCGCGCGTGGGCGAGCCGCTCTACGTGCTCCGCGACCGCGCGGCGGGCTACGAGCCGCTGACGGACGAGATCCTCGCCGGCATCGCCGCCGGGCGCCTGCGCCTCTGAGCCGCGACGGCAGCGACGCCGAGCGCGAGCGCGAGCGGCCACAGGAGGAGCGGGCCCGCGGCGGACGCGCAGCAGCCGTCGTCGCCGCCCGCTCGGGCGGTGTTGATGACCGTCGGATCCCAGGGGAGGCCGGCGGCGTCGGTGCCGCCCGCGCGCCAGCGCTCGTACTCGTCGCGGTCGCTCACGCCGTCGCCGTCCCAGTCGCCGACGGCCGCCGGGGTCCAGCCCTCGTCGCGGGGTGCGTAGGGGCTCACCCAACCCGCCGCCGCCGCGCGGTGGACGCGGCCCTTCGCGACCGAGAAGCCGCCGAAGTCGTCGAGGCTCTGGTTCGGCGAGTGGGCGATCTCCCAGACGTCCGCGATGTGATCGCCGTCGCTATCGTCCGCGAGGTCGGCGTCGTCGCCGAGCACATAGACGTAGTCGACGGCGGCGGACCACCAGCCGACGCCGGCGTATCCGGTGAAGCGCGCCTCGACGGCCGCCCAGCCGGTCGCGCCGCCGGGGCTCGCGAACTGCACGTTCCCCTCGCGCGGGTTCTGCGCGTCCATGGTGAAGAAGACCTCGGGCTGCACCTCGCGCGACTCGCAGCCGCCGGAGGCGCCGAAGTCGGTGACGGCGCAGTAGCACGTGTCGGAGACCCGCTCCTCCCAGCCGTAGGGCGGGAGCTCCCCGCCGTCGCGCTCGAGCGTGGCGACCTTGTTCCCGAAGTTGTCGGAGGCGTTGGCGTTCATGCTCCAGGTCGGCGGCACGACGACGGCGATGCCGCTCGTCCCGTTGACCGTCCAGCCGTGGTACTGCGAGCAGCTCCACCACGGGTCGGCCGCGGGCCCGCCGACGACGAGGCCGTGGATGTGCACGGGGTCGCCGGGCCGCGCGACGCGCGGGAGGGCCACGACGCGCCCCCAGACGGGGCCTCCGTCCCCCCAGGTGGCGCTCACCGCGGCAGGCTTCGGGGGGATGGCGAGCGCGGACGCCGGGGCGAGCAGGGCGAGGGCGGTCAGCGCGGAGACGAGCGAGGGGAGCGCGGTCGGCATGGCGACCTCCGGGCGGGCGCGGAGCGCGCGGCGTCACGAGCGACCGGCTGCATGCACCGCGCCAGCCGGCGAGGCCGGTGAGGAGCGGCTCTCCCGCCTCGTCGGCGGCCCAGGTCGGGCGAAAGGCACCGACGACGTGGGCGAGCGCGCCCGGCGCGGAGCGCGCGCGACCGAGGACTCGGAGGCCGCGGAGGCCCGGGCCCTGGACGTGACGACGCCCGCGGCTCGGGGAGGCGCGGGCGTCGAGAGACGGCGTCAGGGTAGGGGGCGCCGGCGCGTCAGGCCGAGGGTCCCTTCTTCTGCGAGCGGAGCTGCTCCATCGTCTTCCGGTACTCGACCTCGTAGTCGGTCGTCCCCTCCTCGAGGTTCCGGATCCGCTTCTTCACCTCGCGATCGAGCTCGTCGTCGACGAGCAGCTCGCGCTTGAGGATCGGGGCGATGATCGAGCGCAGCTCGTGGTCCTCGCCGAAGATCTCCTCGACGTAGCGGCTCTGGAGCAGGATCTCGACGATCTGGTCGCAGATCCAGCCGACGGCCTCGTCGCCGAGCACGAAGTTCTGCTGCTGCGCGAGCTTCGCCTTGATCTTGAAGGTCTGCGAGTAGTCGACGTTCCGCTGCTGGACCAGATCCCGAGCCTTCTCGGTGATCTCGTGGTCCATGCGCCGGTACTCTTTCACGACGCTCTCCACGTCGAGCTCGACCTCGGGGAGGTTCTCCTCCGTGACCTCGATCTGCTCGGCGTCGATGAGCGACTTGACGATGTTGCGCGCGATCTGGGGAACACGCTCGCGGTAGATGCGCACCGAAATCCCTCCGGAACCCAGGGTGCCGCCGGCTTAGCACACGCCTCCCGCCCTGTCAGCACCGGAGCGCACGGGCTCTTGCGTCGCGGCGCCGGGCCCCGCACGATGGCGTCGATGCACGCCTCGCCTCTCCGCTCGCTCGCGGCCATCGCCCTCACGCTCGCCCTCGGCTCGACCACGGCCGGTTGCGACCAGGGCGACGGCGTCATCACCGGCGACACGCTCGCGGTGGCCAACTGCCACGGGATCCACCGCGACGAGACCTGGGCGCCGTTCCGGATGGACCTCGTCTTCATGGGGATCGAGGCCCACAAGGACGCCGTGCTCGTGCGCCTCGCGACGAGCGACGACCGCGTCGACACCACCGACAGCTTCGGGTTCCTCGTGCCGAGCGCGCGCGAGGTGGAGGACGCCATCGCGGCGAGCGGCGAGGCGACGCTCGCCTTCGACCCGGTGCACGTGCGCGGGAGCCTGACGCTCCTGTCCCGCTGCGACGTCACGACACCGGCGCTCGTCGCCACGAACGGCCACGTGACGCTCACGCGCTTCGGCACGAAGAAGGGCGACCGCCTCGCGGGCACGCTCGCGTTCGACGTGGTCGACGAGCGCACGGGCGAGGTCGTCGGCACCGGGTTCGCCGGCGAATTCGACTTTGATGTTCTGCACGGGCTCCCGTACTCCCCATTCGCCCAGCGCGACTACGAGTAGCCGTGACGCGCGCGCCGGGTGGCGCCCTGGCGATCGCGCCGCGGCCGTTACGCGGAGCGGCCGCCAAATCGTCTCCGCTCTTTATCTCGCCGGTGACAAAAGCTAGCCTCCCCGCTCGCTGTGCGCCCCTCGGCGCGAGGTACTCTCTCGGTATGCACGAACTCAAGCGACTCCTCGCGGTGCTGACGCTGGGCCTCGCGGCCTGCGGCTCGCCGGGCGACGACGGCGCCGCCGACACGAGCGGCGCCAGCGACTCGACCACCGCGAACGCTGACGCCGACGGCGTCACCGTGGTCGTCTGCTCCCCGGGCACCGCCACCTGCGACGGCGTCGCGCGGATGGTATGCCGCGAGGACGGCACGCGCTGGGACCGGGTGACCTGCCCCACCGGCTCGGGCTGCGAGGGCGGCAGCTGCCGCCCACAGGTCTGCACGCCGCTGGCCTCGTCGGGCGAGTGCACGGACGACGCGAGCTACGAGCGCTGCAACGTCGGCGGCACGGGCTACGAGCAGGTCACCTGCAACGCCGGGGAGTCCTGCCGGAACGGCGCCTGCGCCGGCCCCATCTGCGTCCCCGGGCAGCGGATCTGCGCCGGCTTCTCGATCGTCGAGCAGTGCGCGGTCGGCGGGCTCGAGTGGCAGCAGGCGGAGACGTGCGCGGCGGGCAGCGCCTGCGCCGACGGGGTCTGCGTCTCGCCCTGCGACCTCAACATCAAGAACGGCAGCTACCTCGGCTGCGAGTACTTCGCGGTCGACCTCGACAACGTCGAGGAGGCCGAGACGCAGCCCGTCGGGCTCGTGGTGAGCGTGCCCTCCGACGGCGTCCAGACGGAGGTCCACATCTACGCCACGGCCACGGGCGATCTGCTCACGAGCGCCGTCCTCGGGGTGAGCGACCTCTTCGTGAGCCCGGGCCAGGTGAAGAGCTTCCGCCTCCCGACCGGCTACGACATCGACGGGACCGGGCTCTCCCTGAGCTCCTTCCGCGTGGAGACCACGTCGCCCGTGACGGTCCACCAGTTCAACCCGCTGAACGGGGAGGGGGTCTACTCGAACGACGCGTCGCTCCTCCTGCCGTCGCAGGTCGTGAGCGGGCACTACATCGTCATGTCCTGGCCGCACCGGCAGGACGAGATCGCGACGCTCCGGGGCTTCGCGACCATCATCGCCACCTACGCGGGCGGCACGGAGGTGCAGGTCACCCCGTCGGCGAAGGTGGCGGCGGGGCTCGGGATCCCGGCCATCTCCGCGGGGCAGACGCGCAAGTTCCAGCTCGCGCAGGGGCAGGTGCTGAACCTCGAGACCGCGGGCGACGACACGGGCGACCTCACGGGGACCATCATCACGGCGAACCGGTCGATCAGCGTCATCGCGGGCCACGAGTGCGCGAACGTGCCGGCGGGCATCAGCGCCTGCGACCACATCGAGTCGCAGCTCTTTCCAGTCGAGGCGTGGGGGACGCGCTACGTCGCGGACGCGTTCAAGCAGCGGAGCCCGGCGCAGGTGGACGTGTGGCGGGTCATGGGCGGCGCGAACGGGGTCACGGTCGAGACGGACCCGCCCGTCGCGGGCTACGAGCGCTTCGAGCTGCAGCGCGGGACGTGGGTGCAGTTCGCGTCGACCTCGTCGTTCGAGATCGTCGCGGACGGGCCGGTGCTCGTCGGGCACTACCTGTCCGGCTCGGCCTATCCGGGGGCGAACAAGGTCTGCAACGACAACGGCTTCGGGGCGACGACGGGGCTCGGGGATCCGGCGTTCACGCTGCCGGTGCCGACGTCGCGCTTCCTCAAGCGGTACGCGGTGCTGACGCCGTCGGGCTATCAGGAGAACTACCTGAACGTGGTCGCGCGTACCGGGACCGAGCTCGCGCTCGACGACGAGCCCCTCGACGCCTCGTTCGTGTCGATCGGCAGCGACGGCTGGGGGCTCGCGCGGATCCCCGTGAGCCCGGGCGTGCACGCCGTGACGGGGTCGAACGCGTTCGGCCTCACGGCCTACGGCTACAGCTGCGACGTGAGCTACGCCTACCCGGGGGGGCTACAGCTCGAGCGCTTCCAGGAGTTCCGATGAGGGCGCGTGACGGTGTCGCCGGGCAGCTCGCCCGGGCGTTCGGAGGCTGGTCCGTCGCGGCGGCGGTCGCGCTGCTCGTGGGAGCGTGCGGCGGCGGCGAGGTGACGAACCAGAGCGGCGCCGACACGGGCGGGACGACGTGCACGCCGAGCTGCGGCGCGGCGCAGTGCGGCGACGACGGCTGCGGCGGGGTGTGCGGCGTGTGCGGGGCGGGGCTATCGTGCGCGCTCCGGCAGTGCGTGGAGATCCCGGACACGGTCGGCGGCGACGGCGCGTCGCCCGACACGGACACGACGCCCTCGGGGCCCACGGACCTCGATCAGGACAGCGTCTTCGACAACGTCGACAACTGCCCGCAGGTGTTCAACCCGGACCAGCGCGACAGCGACGGCGACCACCGGGGCGACCCGTGCGACAACGACCGCGACGGCGACGGCGACGAGAACCTCCTCGACTGCGAGCCGGACAACCCCTACGTGGGGCCGAGCGCGCCGGAGCGCTGCGGCGACGCGGTCGACAACGACTGCGACGGCGCGACGGACGAGGAGGGCGCGGTCGACTGCGAGGACTTCTTCCAGGACAACGACGGGGACGGCGCCGGGCTCCCGGAGACGAGGCGCTGCCTGTGCGCGCCGCTGCCAGGGTACGAGGTGCGCGTCGGCGGGGACTGCAACGACGCGAACGCCGCCGTCTCGCCGCTCGTCGGGGAGACGTGCGACGATCTCGACAACAACTGCAACCTCCTCGTGGACGAGGGCTGCGACGACGACGGCGACGGCTTCTGCGACGCGGCGCTGCCGATCGTCGGGACGCCGGCCATCTGCCCGAAGGGCGGCGGGGACTGCTACGACTACAGCGCGCTCGTGAGCCCGGAGCAGGAGGAGGTCCTGAACGACGGGCTCGACAACGACTGCGACGGGGTCGCGCAGGGGGACAACGGCGGGAGCCCGCTGCCGCCGACGTGCGACGGGGCGTGCACGGGGAGCACGGTGGACGCGGTGCTGTGCGCGATGGAGATCTGCTACCCGGGGTACGTGACGGGGTCGAGCATCACGAGCCCGACGGGCGACGGGATCTCGGGGTACTGGACGGCGATGAACCGCTGGGGGAGCACGATCAACGGGCTCGCGCCGCGGGAGGGCGGGTCGTACGCGGTGCTCGGCTCGGGGCGGTGGAACGACACGAACCACAACGCGTACCCGAGCGGGGCGTTCGGGGGGCCGCCGGACCCGTACTCGAGCTCGGGCGAGGACATGTACGACGCGGTGGAGCTGAAGGTGACGATGCGGGCGCCGCCGGGGGCGACGGGGTTCACGCTCGACTACATCTTCCTCTCGGCGGAGTACGAGGAGTTCATCGGGAGCGAGTTCAACGACAAGTTCTACATCGTGCTGAAGGCGCCGCAGACGACGCAGAACCAGCCGACGATCATCAACTACACGCACTGCTCGCACCCGAACCAGTACCACGACTTCCTGCTCGAGGGAGAGGCGTGGTGCTACATCGCCATCAACACGGCGTTCTCGGAGCCGTGCGCGAACGTGACGACGAACATCGCGGGGACGGGGCACCAGTGCCCGTTCGGGAGCTCGACAGGGTGGCTGTCGACGTCGTGGCCGATCCAGGCGGGTGAGCAGTTCGAGCTCATCTTCCACATCCACGACACGAGCGACGACGCGTGGGACTCTCAGGTCATCCTCGACAACTTCCGCTGGGAAGGCGGGTCGTTCGAGGCGGGGACGATCTCGCACCACTGACCGGGTCCGGCGCCGCGTGAGTCGTGGTCCGTGGGGGGTAACCACGGAGACACGGAGACACGGAGGGCGCACGGAGGGGACGGGAGCGGGACTCCGGCTGGTGGCGCAGCGCTGCTTGTGTCGTGTCTTGGTCCGTGGGGGTAACCACGGAGACGCGGAGACACGGAGGGGGCACGGAGGGGAGGGAGGAGGAACCCCACTGGCCATCGAGGGCGGCGCACTGCTGCGTAAGTCGCTGATCCGAAGGGACAACCACGGAGGCACGGAGGCACGGAGGGTTCAGTGGCCCTTCGGACCACGTCTTGGGTCCTGGCTCGGTGTCGTCCGGGGAGGGAGGAGCGCGGAGGCGGGACGGTCGGTCACCCCCACCTTCCTCCCACCGAGCTCGCCCGAGGCACGTCGCCCCGACTCACGCGCAGGAGGTTGTTCCTTCCACAAGGCCCTCCGTGCCTCCGTGCCTCCGTGGTCCGCTCCCACGGAGCCTGTCGGGACCACAGAGCCCCGAAGGGCACCGCGAAATCCATCACCTCCCTCTCCTCTCCGTGCCCCCTCCGTGTCTCCGTGTCTCCGTGGTCACGTTCTCAGCTCACGCGACGTCCCGAGGGCGTCAGCCCTGCTCGATCGCGTAGAACTCGCCGTCGCCCGTGCCGATGTAGATGACGCCCTTCATGATGATCGGGGTCGAGTGGATGCGCCCGCCGAGCTTCAGCTTCCACACCTCCTTCCCCGTCTTGTGGTCGAGGCAGTAGAGGTTGCCGTCGAAGCAGCCGATGACGACCTTGTCGTCGACCACGGCCGGGCTCGACCACGTCTGCGCCCCGAGCTTCGTCGTCCACTTCTCCTTCCCGGTCATCTTGTCGACCGCGTACACCCGCGAGTCGTCGCCCCCGATGGTCAGCGTGTCGCCCACGATCGCCGGCGTCGACCAGAAGCCGCGCCGCCCCTTCATCTTCCAGATCTCCTTCCCGTCCTTCCGGGAGAAGCAGTAGACGTAGGGCGCCTTCTCCTCGGCCGCCACGTACACGTAGTCGCCCGACACGACCGGGCTCGCGTCCGTGTCCTCGTGCGTCTTCGCGATCCAGCGCTTCTTCCCCGTCTCGATGTCGAGGTTGAAGAGCTCCCCGTCGTAGGTCGCCGTGTAGAGCTCCCCGTCGACCACCGCCGGCGACGTCTCGCTCCCGTACGACCCCGGCTTCGGCCCGCGGTTCAAGCCGCCCACGAACGCCTTCCAGATCTGCTCCCCCGTCATCGGATCGAGGCACCGCGCGTACCCGTTCTCGCCCGCGATGTAGAGCCGCCCGTCGACCACGCACGGCGAGCTGTCGAGGTCGTGGTGCGTGTTCACGCGCCACAGCACCTCGCCCGTCTTCGCGTCGAAGCAGCGGAGCCAGTCGTCGACGTTGCCGATGTAGAGCCGGTTCTCGTAGATGCAGAGGCTCGACTTGAACATGCGCCCGGCCTGGTACCGCCAGCGCACCTTGCCCGTCGCCGCCTCGAACGCGTACAGGTTCCGCCCCTGGCTCCCGACGAACACGTAGCCGTCGAGGTAGCCGGCCTGCCCCGTCCAGCCCGTGCCCTTCCAGACGTGGGGCGTGCCGTAGTAGAGCGCGTCGTAGTCGATCATCCGGTGCTTCCAGCGCACCTTCGGCTTCGTCGGCACCGGCCCCGTGCCGTAGAACGTGTGCGTCGGGTTGCCGCGGAACATCAGCATCGCGTCGGTCGCGGTCGACGACTTCCCGTAGCGCCACGGCCCGAGCGGGATCGGCCCGCCGTTCACCTCCTCGGGCATGTCGGAGCCCTTGCCGGTGCCCTTCACGGGCTCGTCGACGTCGGGCTTCTTCTTCTTCTTCTTCCTGCGCGCGAAGGCGTCGCTCGTGGCGAGGGTCGGGCCGAGCGCGAGGGCCGCGCCGGCGGTGAGGAGGAAGCGTCGTCGGTGCATCGTCATGGTCCCGGGAAACACGTGGGCCCGGCGGAGATTCCGCCGGGGCGAGGCTCGCTCGCGCGCGGCGCGGCGCTCTGGGCGAGAGCGCGGCGCGCGCGAGACGGCGCCTAGCGTAAGGGGGCGGCCGCGCGTTGTCAGGTCGATTCTCTCGTGATTAATTGGCGAACGCTCGAAATCACGGGGACTCGAGGACAGCGGGAACCGGCGACGGTGACGGAGACGAGGAGGACTGGTCGATGGCGCGGACGGTGATGCAGGTGCTCGACGAGGCGGCGCAGAAGTGGGGCGCTCAGCCCGCGCTCGCCGAGAAGAAGAACGGCAGCTGGAAGAAGACGAGCTGGTCCGAATATCGGGCCGCCGCGCGGAAGGTCGCGCGAGGCTTCATCAAGCTCGGCGTGACCCCGGGGACGGGCGTCTCGATCATCGGCTGGAACAGCCCCGAGTGGTTCGCGGCCGACATCGGCGCGATCCTCGCGGGCGGCTTCCCGGCCGGGATCTACACGACCAACAGCCCCGAGCAGTGCGCGTACATCACCGATCACGCCGACTGCGCCGTGGCCGTCGCGCAGAACAAGGAGCACGCGGACAAGTTCCTCGCGGTGCGGGACCAGCTCCCGAAGCTCAAGGCCGTCGTCATGATCGAGGGCACGCACGACGACGACTTCGTGCTCTCCTGGCAGGACCTCCTCGACGCCGGCGAGAGCGTGCCGGAGAGCGAGCTCGAGGCGCGCATCGCCGCGCAGAAGCCCGACGACACCTGCACGCTCATCTACACCTCGGGCACGACGGGCAACCCCAAAGCCGTCATGATCACCCACGACAACCTGACGTGGACCTCGAAGATCGCGCTCGACACGATCGCTGCGCAGCCCGGCGAGTGCCTCCTCAGCTACCTCCCGCTCTCGCACATCGCCGAGCAGCTCGTGTCCATCCACGGGCCGATGTCCGCGGGCCTCACGACCTACTTCGCGGAGAGCATGGACGCCCTCGGCGACAACCTCCGCGAGGTGCGGCCGCACCTCTTCCTCGGCGTGCCGCGCGTCTGGGAGAAGATCCAGGCGAAGGTCATGCAGGCCGGCGCCCAGAACACGGGCCTCAAGAAGAAGATCGCGGCTTGGGCGCGCTCGCAGGGCCTCGCCGGCGGCTTCGCCGAGCAGGAGGGCAAGTCGAAGGGGCTCTTCTACGGGCTCGCCGACAAGCTCGTCTTCTCGAAGGTGAAGGAGCGCCTCGGCCTCGACCGCTGCCGCTTCCAGATCACCTCCGCCGCGCCGATCGGGCGCGACACGCTCGAGTTCTTCCTCTCCCTCGGCGTGCCGATCTACGAGGTCTACGGCATGAGCGAGTGCTCGGGCCCGGCGACCATCTCGACCCCGGGGCGCTACAAGACCGGCAAGGCCGGCTACGTCTTCCCGGGCGCCGAGCTCAAGATCGCCGAGGATGGTGAGGTCTGCATGCGCGGGCGCCACGTCTTCAAGGGGTACTACAAGAACCCCGAGGCGACGGCGGCCGCGCTCGACGCCGAGGGCTGGCTCCACTCGGGCGACATCGGCGTCATCGACAAGGACGGCTTCCTCCAGATCACCGACCGCAAGAAGGACCTCATCATCACCGCGGGCGGCGAGAACATCGCGCCGCAGGTGCTCGAGGGCCTGCTGAAGGCGATCCCCGTCGTGTCGCAGGCCGTCGTCATCGGCGACCGCCGGAAGTTCCTGACGGCGCTCATCACGCTCGACGCCGACCGCGTCGCGCAGGACGCGGCCGCCGCCGGGAGCCCCGCCAAGGACTCCGAGCAGGCCGCGAGCTGCCCGATCTTCAACAAGTGGCTCATGGGCGAGATCGAGAAGCTCAACGAGAAGCTCGCCCGCGTCCAGACCATCAAGAAGGTGACGATCGTCCCGGTCGACTTCTCCGTCGAGGGCGGCGAGATGACGCCCACGATGAAGGTGAAGCGGAAGGCCGTGAACGAGAAGTACGCGAGCGTCATCGAGGGCATGTACGCCTGACGTGGCGCGCGGCGCGCTCTAGCAGCGCTCGGGGAAATTTCCCCGAGCGCTGCTGGCGGCCCGTCGCGGCCGCCGGGGCTCAGCCGTCGAAGACGACCATCGACTGACGGCTCAGCGCGGCGAGCTCCCCCTCCGCCGTGTAGAGCCGCGCGTCCGCCTGCGCGTAACCGTCGCGCGCGGCGTCGAGCGTGGAGGCGTACCACCACCAGGCGTCGGGCGACGACGCGGGCGCGTGCGGCACGAAGTCGATGGCCCACGTCAGCGAGCTCGCGGGCGCCGGCGTCTTCAGCATCGGGAGGACCGCGGTCGGCCAGGCGTCGACGAGCGCGACGACGAGCTCGTCCGCTGCCACGCCGCGAGCCTCCGGGAGCCGGCACCACCCCTCGAGCCCGCCCTCGCCGCCGCCCTGGAAGGGGAGGCTCCGCGGGGTGAAGGCGTACTCGAAGTGCCGCGTGAACCGCGGCGTGACGCCCTCGAGGTAGCGGAGCGGGATGAGCCCCTCGCGCGCCGGCGGCGGTGAGGCGAGCGCCGCGCCCTTCACGACACCCGACGGCCGCGCGGCCCCGAAGACCCCGCTCACCGAGGCGGCGACGGCGTCGCCCTGCCTCACGATCGCGTGGACGTGGGTCGCCGCGCGCCCCGCGCGGAGCTCGCGCACGTCGACCGCGACGGCCCCCGGCGACAGCGGCCCCACGAACGCGCAGAGGAGGCTCCGCGTCTCCCGGTCCGCCGGGACGCGCGCGCGCATCGCCCGCAGGGCGACCGCGAGCACGAGCCCACCGAACGACGCGCGCCCCTGCGCCCACGACGCCGGGATCTCCCCGCGCGCGACGCCGTCCTCGCCGACCGCCAGCGTGCCGAGCGCGGCGCCGAGGGCGTCCTCGCCCATCACTCCTCCTCGGGCTCCGAGGTCAGGCGCGTGAGCTGCGCCTCCTGACGGAGCACGAGGAACGTCTCCGGCGCGACCGTCCGGTCGCCGAGCCACGCCGCCATCGCCTGGTCGGCGGGCGCCTTCGCCCCCTCGCGCACGAGCGCCTCGGCGAGCCCCCCCTGCGCGTCCCGGTTCTCGGGATCCTCGGCGATGAGCGCCTCGAACTGCTTCCGCGCCCCCTCGAGGTCGGCGAGCATCAGCATCGCCTCGCCGCGGAGCTGGCCCGCGACGGGGCCGGGCTGGTCCGCGAGCTCGACGAGCGCGTGCGCCGGATCGCCCGCGATGATCGCGAGCCGCGCGGCCTCGATGGGGTCGCTCACGTCCGGGTGCTGCGCCGCCGCCGCGGCCTGCACCCGGACGAGGGCGAGCGCGATGTGGCGGAGGAGGAGCGGGCGGTCGGGCTCGAGGACGAGCGCCTGCCGCCACGCCCGCAGCGCCCCCGCGTAGTCGTTCATCACGGCCTTCGTCGCGCCGATCTTGTAGAGCAGCGCCACGTCGTCCGGGTGCCCGGCGAGGTCTGCCTCGTAGCTCTTGAGCGCGTCGCCGTAGCGCTTCGCGTAGTACGCCGTGTCGCCGACGTGGAACGGCAGCTCGCCGGGCGCCACCGCGACCGTCGGCTCGCTCGGCTCCCCGGGCTCGGGCGGCGTCTCGGGGGTCTCCGCCACGGCGGCGGCCCAGGGCGCCTCGGGGGCGACGCCGTCGTCGCGGAGGGCCTTCACCCGCTCGCCGACCGACGCCACGCGCTCCTTGTCGCCCGCACCCTTGGGCGCGACCTCGAGGTAGCGCTCCATCGCGAAGAGCGCCTGCGGCTCCCGCTTCAGCGTCATCAGGCTCGCGGCGGTCGAGTACCACGCGCCGGCGTCGCGCGGATCCGCCTCGACGACCTTCCCGAGCTCGGCGAGCGCGTCCTCGTGCCGGTTCTGGCGCCGCAGCACCTCGGCGAGGTTCGCCCGCGCGGTGGTCATGCTCGGGTCGAGCTCGAGCGCCGCCTCGAAGGAGGCCTGCGCCTCGGCGAGCTTCCCCTTCTTCGCGAACGCGGCGCCGAGCTCGTTCAGCGCGAGCGGGTAGGCGGGGTAGGCGTCGAGCGCGGCGCGGAGGGCGTCGATGCCCTCGTCGGTGCGGCCGCTCGCGAGCATCGTGGCGGCGCGCGCCCGGAGCTCCTTCGCGCGCTTCTGCCGGAGCGCGAGCACCTCGTCGGCCGGAGACGCCGGCGGCGCCTCGGTCGGCGCGGGTTCGTCGGCCGCGGGGGCGGCCTCGGCGGGCTCGGCGGGTGGTGGCTCGTCGGCCGCCGGCGGCGCGGCGAGCGCCGGCAGCGGCCAGAGGAATGCGGAGATGAGGAGGGCGCGTCTCACGGGCGCTACGATAGGAGATGAGCCGGCCCATCGGCAAGCGGCACGGCGGCGCTCGCACGAACGGTGCGCCCGGCTCGCGGTCGGGGTATAGAGGGTGCCCGCCGGCGCGTCCTCGCGCGGCGCGACCCCCACCGGGAGAGACCCCGCATGACGAGCCAGAGCCCACGCGCCGGGCGCTTCGGAGAATTCGGCGGCCGCTACGTCTCCGAGATCCTCATGCCGAACCTGCTCGAGCTCGAGCGGGCCTTCGCCGACATCGTCCCCTCCGCCGCCTTCGCGGCCGAGCTCGAGCCGCTCCTCCGCCACTACGTCGGGCGGCCCTCGCCGCTCTACCTCGCCGAGCGCCTCACCGCCCACGCCGGCGGCGCCCGGATCTGGCTCAAGCGCGAGGACCTGAACCACACCGGCGCGCACAAGATCAACAACTGCGTCGGTCAGGTGCTGCTCGCGCGGCACATGGGCAAGACGCGGATCATCGCCGAGACGGGCGCCGGGCAGCACGGCGTCGCGACGGCCACGGTCGCCGCGCGCTTCGGCATGCCCTGCGTCGTCTTCATGGGCTCCGAGGACATCGCGCGGCAGCGGCTCAACGTCTTTCGGATGCGCCTCCTCGGGGCCGAGGTGCGCGCGGTCGAGTCGGGCTCGAAGACGCTCAAGGACGCGATGAACGAGGCCATGCGCGACTGGGTGCGCCACGTCGACGACACCTTCTACGTCATCGGCTCGGCGTCCGGGCCGCACCCTTACCCGACGATGGTCCGCGACTTCCAGGCGGTCATCGGCCGCGAGGCGCGCGCGCAGTTCGCCGAGCAGGCCGGCGGGAAGACCCTCCCCGACGCCCTCGTCGCCTGCGTCGGCGGCGGCTCGAACGCCATCGGCCTCTTCCACCCGTTCCTCGACGCGCCGTCGGTCCGGATGATCGGCGTCGAGGCCGCCGGCGACGGCGTCGGCACGGGGCGCCACGCGGCGACGCTCGTGGCCGGGTCGGTCGGCGTCCTGCACGGCACGAAGACCTACCTCCTCCAGGACGGCGACGGGCAGATCACCGAGACGCACAGCGTGTCCGCGGGGCTCGACTACCCGGGCGTCGGGCCGGAGCACGCGTTCCTGAAGGACACGGGGCGCGTCGAGTACGTCGCCGTCACGGACGACGAGGCGCTCGCCGGCTTCGAGCTCCTCTGCCGGCAGGAGGGGATCATCCCGGCGCTCGAGTCGTCGCACGCCATCGCGCACGCGGTCGTCGTCGCGCGCGAGCTCGGCCCGGACGCCGATGTCGTCGTGAACCTCTCCGGCCGCGGCGACAAGGACACGCACACGGTGGCCGCGCGCATGGGGCTCGAGATCGGCTGATGGCGGCGGGTGCGACCGACTTCGAGCGCCTCGGGGGCGAGCCCGGCGTGCGCGCGATCATCGAGGACTTCACGGCGCGCGTCTTCGGCGACGTGATGATCGGCTTCCTCTTCGAGGGGAAGCCGAAGGCGCGGATCACCGAGATGGAGATCCGCTTCGCCTCGGCGCACCTCGGCGCGGGCACGCCCTACTCGGGGCGGAGCATCGCGCACGCGCACCGCGCCTCGCCCATCCTCGGCGGCCACTTCCTCCGGCGGCGGCGGATCCTCGCGCAGACGCTCGCCGACCACGGCGTCCCCGACGACATCGCCGCGCGCTGGCTCGCCCACGAGGAGGGGCTCAAGGGCGACGTCCTCGGCGAGGGCGTCGACCCCGAGAGCTGCGATCACGAGGTCGTCGCCGAGCGGCTCGGGCCGCGCCTCGGCGGGCTCCTCGCCGGCGGCGCCGGGTCAGGGCGCGGCGAGCCCGAGGAAGGGCCGTAGCGCGGCGAGGAGGTCGGCCGGGCAGTCGAGCTCCGGCATGTGGCCGCAGTCGTCGAGCACGACGAGGCGCGCGCCCGGGATGCGGCTCGCGAGGTGCTCGCCGGCGCTCTCGCGGATGACGAGGTCGGAGTCCCCCCAGACGACGAGCGTGGGCGCCGTGATGGCCGGGAGCCACGGCGTCGCGTCGAAGGCGACCGCGCTCCGGAGGGTGGTCGCGACCGCGCGGCTGAAGGCCCAGCCGTCGGGGGCCGCGCGGAGGCTCAGGAGCCGCGAGAGGAAGCGGTCGTTCCAGATGGTGCGCCGCTCGAAGACGAACCAGCGGGCGAAGAGCTCGATGAGGCCGTCGTCGACGCCGTGGAAGGCCGCGGGGGTGAAGTAGGTGCCGATGAACGACGCGAACACGCCCGGGACGGCGCCGCCCCCGAGCGCGTCGATGAGCACGAGGCGGTCCACGCGCTCCGGGTGGTCGCGGACGACGGCGAGCGCGACCGCGCCGCCGAGCGAGTTCCCGACGACGTCGGCGCGCGCGACGCCGAGGGCGTCCATGACGGCGACGACCGCGTCCGCGCCGCGCTCGACGGTGTAGGACAGCGCAGGCTTGTCGGAGCGGCCGTGCCCCGGGAGGTCGACGCGCACGACCCGGCGCGCGCCGGTGAAGGCCGGGAGGAGGGCGTCCCACACGCGGCCCGAGCCCGCCCAGGGGTGGACGAGCACGACGGCGGGCGCGTCCTCGGGCCCCTCCACGGTGAAGGCGACGGCGCGACCGGCGTCGCCGACGCGACGGAGCTCGGGGGCGCCCTCGTCGAGCTCCGCGAGGGGCACGATCGGGACGCTCGCGGCGCAGGCCGCGAGGCCAAGGGCGAGGAGGGCCGGGAGCAGGCGGGCCGGGAGCGTCACGGCGGGCGGTATAGCACCGCGCGGCGAAGCCTAGTAGGGTCCCGCGCGATGCGCCGCGCCCTCCTCATCGCCGCCGCGGTCCTCGGCCTCGCGGACCCCGCGCGCGCCGCCACGCCCGCCCCGGCGGTGGCCGACGATCCCGGTCCCGACGCCTTCCCGCACGCGCCGGGGTGGTTCCTGCCCGTCGGGATCGAGCTCGGCGGGAGCACAGCGATCGACGGGCGCGACGGCCGCGGCGGCTTCCTCGTCGGCGCGGAGCTCACGCTCGGTTACCTCTTCGGCACGGCGTGGGCCGGCGCCTTCACCGACGCCCGCTGGGTGACGGGGGCGGGCGTCGGGCGCGTCGCGGCCGGGCTCGAGGCCGGCTGGTTCGTGTTCGGGGCCGAGCTCGCCTACACCGCCGAGCTCGGCGGCGCCGAGCCGGTCCACGGGGTGCGCTTCGGTGCGGTCGTGACCCTCGGGCTCGCGGGGGTCGCGGCGCGCTGGTGCCACGGCGTCGCGGGCGCGGGGGCCGGCGACGACGTCGAGGTGGTGCTGCTCCTCAAGTGGCCGCTGCCGCTCGAGTAGCCCCCGTCACGGCGTCAGCTGGTCGACCGGCTTGATGACGTCGAAGGCGCCGTGGCGCTCGCTCGCGAGCCCGGCGTCGCGGAGCGCGACGCGGAACACCGTGAGGAGCCCGCGTCGGTCGACCGGCTTCGGCGCGAAGACGGTCACCGTGCGCCCGCCGAGCGCCGGCGGCGACAGCACGAACGCGACCTCGGCGGCGCACGACACGTAGCGCACGACGTCGGCGAGCGGCGCGTCGCGCATGTCGACCGAGATCTTCTCGCCCTTGTCGAGCGCGCGGCAAGGGCGCGGCGCGGGCTCGGTGGGCGCGGGCTCCGCCGGCGGCTCCTCGGCGCGCGCCGGGGCGGCGACGACGAGGGACAGCGCGAGCGCGGCGGCCGCCCACATGCCGGAGGCGCCGCCCATCACTGACTCCAGTCGATGCGCTGGACGCGCCCCCAGAGGAGCTCGCGGAAGTTGTCGAACTTCGCGTAGGGCTGCTCCCAGGGCTTGAGGTCGGCCTTCTTCTCGACCTTCTCGCCGGCGCGCTCGAGGAAGTAGTCGAGCCGCGCGAAGGCGCGCTCGGCGCGCGAGAGGTAGCGGTCGAAGGCGCGCTCGATGCGGCGGTGGTCGACGGCGCCGCGGATCTGGATCGGATCGTAGACGCTGATGATCGCGAGCTTCCCGGCCTGGTAGAAGTGCGGCTCGAAGGGCGGCTGCCCGCGGAGCTCGGAGCCGAGGTCGTCGATCTGCCGCGACAGGAAGACGCGCTCGCGCATCTCGCCGGTCGCGGCGCCCGTCGTGATGGCGAAGATCCGCTCGAGCGTCTCGCGCACGCGCCGGCGGACGTCACGCGGGGCGCGCGTCTGCACGATCTTCCAGAGCGACGAGAGGCCGGCCGCCCCCCGCTCGAGCGCCGCGTTCGAGATGAGCGGGTCGGCGGCGAACGGGTCCACGACGGGCTCGGGCGCGGTCTCCTCCGCGCCGACCCCGGCGTCGCCGGGCTCGACGCCCGCGTCCTCGCTCACGCTCTCGATCACGCGGCCATCCTATCACGCCTCCCGGCCCGACACGCACGCCGTGCTCGAACGAACCCGCGCGCGCTCAGTGTCAGTCCGGCGACGTCCGGAAGATGTGCATCCCGTCGCGGACGAGCGCCTCGGCCTTGTCGTCGGCGACGATCGTGAGCCGGTCGATCCCGTCGCCGTCGCCGAGGAGCTCGCAGAGCTTCAACGACGTCCGCTCGAGCGGGCTCGCGAGCTGCTCGAGCCCGAAGAGGCCGCTCGTGATCCGCCGCGCGCCGAGCCCCTCGGCCGCCTCGCGCGCCGAGCGCGCCGCCACGAACGCGCGATCCGGCCGGTACTCGTCCCGCCGGCCGAGCCCGATGAGCACCAGCATCGGGTGCGAGAGGCGCCGCTCGCACGGCGTCAGCACGCGCTCGCCGAGGTCTCCCGTCGAGAAGCCGCCGAGCCGCCAGCGGCTGAGCGCCCCCGCGAGCCGCCAGTCGACGAGGCCCGTCAGCCCCTGGAGCGGCCGCTCGTCGGCGAACGCCGCGAGGATGAGCAGGTCCCCCGGCGTGTCGTCGAGGGCCCGCAGCTCGGGGACGATGAAGTCGAGGGCGGCCATGCGCCCACTCTACCGCGCGCGGCGGTCAGCGGCGACGGCGGCGACGCGGTCGAGGATCCCGTTGATGAACGCGCTCGACTCGGCCGTGCCGTACTTCTTGCCGATCTCGATGGCCTCGTTGAGCGCCACCTTCGGCGGGATCTCCGCCTTGAAGAGGAGCTCGTAGGCCGCGAGCCGGAGGATGTTCCGGTCGACCATGGCCATGCGCGAGAGCTTCCAGTTCGTCGACGACTCCGACAGGACCTGGTCGATCGCCTCGCGGTTCGCGAACACCCCGTGGATGAGGTCCGTCGCGAAGTCGAGGTGCTCCCCGCCGACGCGTACGAGGTCGGCGAGGTCCTCGTCGGCGCTCTCGGGCTCCGACGCCCAGGCGCGCGCCTCCTCGACGGCCGTGATGGCGCTCTTCCCGGCGAACTCGAGCGCGTAGAGGCCCTGGAGGGCGAGCTCGCGCGCGTGACGGCGCGTGCCGTGCTGCTTCGTCTTATTCGACACGGCCCATCGCCCGCTTCAGCGACACCATCTCGATCGCCGCCATGGCCGCCTCGGCGCCCTTGTTGCCGGCCTTCGTGCCGGCGCGCTCGACCGCCTGCTCGATGGTGTCGGTCGTGAGCACGCCGTACGCGACGGGGACCCCCGTCTCGAGCGTGGTCGCGCCGAGGCCCTTCGTCACGTCGGACGAGATGTAGTCGAAGTGCGGCGTCGCGCCCCGGATGAGGCAGCCGAGCGCGAGCACCGCGTCGTGCTCGCCCGAGGTCGCGAGCCAGCGCGCCGCGAGCGGGATCTCGAAGGCCCCCGGCACGCGCACGATGGTGAGCGCGTCGTCGTCGGCGCCGTGGCGGACGAGCGTGTCGCGCGCGCCCTCGAGCAGGCGCTCCGTGATGAACGCGTTGAAGCGCGACACCACGATGGCGAAGCGCGCCCCCTTGGCGTCCAGCATACCCTCGATCGTCCGTGCCATCGGTCTCACCTCCCGAGGTGGGCGGGCTTTATACGGGCCGCCCCCGGCGCGGTCAATGACGGAGGTGAGGCGTGACGCGGCGCGTCATCGCTCAGAGAAAGCCGTTCTCCGCGAGGTCGGCGAGCGACAGCCCGCGCCCGCCTCCGCCCGCGCCCCCCTTGCCGAAGGAGAGCATGCGCTGCACGTACTTCCCGAGGATGTCGGTCTCCACGTTGACGGGCGCGCCGACCGGGCGGCGCGTGAGCGTCGTCATCGTGGCCGTGTGCGGGACGACCGCGATCGTGACGCGGGGGTCCGCGAGGCGCGCCACCGTGAGCGACACGCCGTCGAGCGTGATCGAGCCCTTCTCGACGACCGTCGGGAGGAGCGCCTCGGGCACGTCGTAGTCGAGCTCCCAGCCGTCGCCGACGCGGCGCGAGGCGGCGAGGCGGCCGACGCCGTCGACGTGCCCCTGCACGATGTGCCCGTCGAGGCGCGCGCTGAGCGTGAGCGCGTTCTCGAGGTTGACCGGGTCGCCGACCGCGAGCGCGCCGAGGTTCGTGCGGGCGAGCGTCTCCTTCGAGACGTCGGTCCAGAAGCGGTCGCCGTCGCGCTCGACCACCGTCAGGCAGGCGCCGTTCACGGCGATGCTCGCGCCGATGGCGACGCCGCCGAGCGGGAGCCGCGTCGCGAAGGCCATGCGCGCCCCGTCCGGGCGCACGACCCGGGCGGCGAGCGTCCCGACGTCCTCGATGATGCCGGTGAACATCGTTCACACCTCCCGTGAGGCCGCCCCGGCGGCGCGGTGGGCGACGATCTCGACGTCGTCGCCGAGCCTCTCGACGGCCGCGACCACGAGCCGCGGCGCGTCGCCCGGCGCGTCGAGGCCGAGGGGCCCGACCGCGGCGACGCCGTCCGCGCCGAGCAGGAAGGGCGCCTTGTGGAGGATGAGCGCGTCCACGAGGCCCCGCGCGACCAGCGCCCCCGCGAGGACACCGCCGCCCTCGACGAGGAGCGAGGTGATGGGCTTGTCGGCGCGGGCGCCGAGCGCGACGAGGAGGCCCTCGAGATCGACCCGGCCGTCGTCGCCGGGGACGTGGAGGAGCTCGGCGCCGGCCGCCGCGAGGGCGTGGCCACGCGGATCGCCGGGCGGCACGGCCGTCGCGACGATGACCGGGCCGGGGAGGGTGGCGTCGAGGAGGCGCGCGGTCGCCGGGAGGCGGAGCTGCGAGTCGACGACGAGGCGCGCGGGCGGGTCCCAGAGGCCCGGCACGTCGCGGGCGGTGAGCTGCGGGTCGTCGGCGAGGGCCGTGCCGACGCCGACGAGGACGCCGTCGCTCGCGGCGCGGAGGGCGTGGACGCGCGCGCGGGCGGCGGGGCCCGTGATCCAGCGGCTCGAGCCGGTGCGCGCGGCGATGCGCCCGTCGAGGGAGGTCGCGAGCTTCAGCGTGACGAAGGGCCGCCGCGAGACGATCCAGCGGTTGAAGGCCTCGTTCAGGCGCTCGGCCTCGGCCGCCATCACCCCGGAGACGACCTCGACGCCGGCCGCCTCGAGGCGCCGGAGCCCCTCGCCCGCGACGAGCGGGTTCGGATCGACCGCCGCGACGACGACGCGCCGGATCCCGGCGGCGATGACGGCGTCGGTGCAGGGACCGGTGCGCCCGGTGTGGCAGCACGGCTCGAGCGTCACCGCCATCGACGCGCCGCGCGCGCGCTCGCCGGCCGCCCGGAGCGCGAAGACCTCGGCGTGGGGCTCGCCGGCCCGCGGGTGGAAGCCCTCGCCGAGGACGCGCTCGCCGTCGAAGACGACCGCGCCGACCATCGGGTTCGGGCTCGTGCGGCCGCGCCCCTCCGCGGCGAGGCGGAGCGCGAGCGCCATGTGGGCGCGCTCGCCGGCGCTCGCCTCGCGGGGGCCGCTCACCGCCTCGGCCCGCGGGCGGTGTCGAAGAGGGAGCCGAGCCCGGCCCCGTCACCGCCCGGCTTCGGCGGCGCGCCCTTCGCGGCGCCCTTCACCGCCGCCGAGACAGACGGCGCCTCGTTCGTCCCGTCCTCGCCGACCTCGAGCCCGTCGTCGTCGTCGTCGTCGATGGCGGGCCCCGGGCCCTCCGCCGCGAACGTCTCGAGCTCGCGGGTGAACTCGGCGATCGACCCGAACGAGCGGTAGACCGACGCGTAGCGCACGTAGGCGACCGGGTCCTGCGCGCGCAGGAACGCGAGCACCTCGGCGCCGATCTCGCTCGAGCGGATGGTCTTCCGCGGGAGCGACGACACCTTCGACTCGAGCCGCTCGGCGAACGCCGTGATGGCCGTGAGCGGCACCGGGCGCTTCTTGCAGGCGAGCCGGATGCTGCGCGTGACCTTGTCCTTGTCGAAGGGCTCGTTCTGCCCCTCGCGCTTCTCGACGTCGGCCATCGGCGACTCGATGGACTCGTACGTCGTGAAGCGCTCGCCGCACCCCTCGCACGCGCGTCGCCGCCGGATGGCCCGCCCGTCGCGCGCCATCCGCGAGTCGATGACGCGGTTCTGCATCTCGCTACAGAAGGGACAGCGCACTCAGCCCTCCGGGGTCACGCCGTCGGGCGCGCCCTCGAGCGCCGTGATCTTGTCGAGGCGCCGCTGGTGGCGGTCCTCGAAGGCCGTCTCGAGCCAGATGTCCGCGAGCTCGCAGCCGTACTCGTCGGCGAGCAGCCGCCCGCCCATGCAGAGCACGTTCGCGCGGTTGTGCTGCGCCGCGAGGCGCGCGGTCGTCGGGTCGTGCACGAGCGCCGCCCGCACCCCGGCGATCTTGTTCGCCGCGATGCTGACGCCGATCCCCGTGCCACAGCAGAGGATCCCGCGCTCGACCTCACCGCGCACGACGGCGCGAGCGACCACCGCGGCTTGATCCGGGTAGTCGCTCTTGTCGCCCTCGCTCGGCCCGACCTCCGTCACCGTGAACCCGCGCTCGCGCAGGTGCTCGACGAGCGCCCTACGCAGCCGGATGGCGGCGTGATCGCTCCCGATGGCGAGGGTCGGCACGGCGCTACTCGGCCGGGGCCTCGACCGGCTCGGCCGCGACCGGGACGGCCACGCGGCCGTTGTACCAGCCGCACGAGGTGCAGGCGCGGTGCGAGACCATGTCCGCGCCGCAGTTGCTGCAGATCGAGATGTTCGGCAGCGTGGTGCGGTCGTGGTTGGCCCGGCGGGCGCGGGTCTTGGCCTTGCTCTTCTTGCGCTTCGGAACGGCCACGGGGCCTCCAATCGGGGAAGGGGGACGCGGAAGTGCGCCCCGGTCAGTCCAGCTTCAGCTTCTTGAGCTCGGCCCAGCGCGGATCCACCTCGGACGAGGTCGAGGTCCACACGGGCGCGTCGGGGTCGTCGGCGTCGGCTTCGACGGCGACGGGGTAGGGATCCTGGGCGAGGACGAGCTCCTCGCGGACGAGCTGCTCGAGGTCGACCTGGCCGCCGACGATGGCGTAGGGCTCGTCCTCGATGGCGTCGCTGTCGACGCCGTCGCCGAGGGAGAACTCGTGCTTGTCGCTCGGCACGAAGAGCTCGGCGAAGTCGACCCGGAGGAACGCCTCGGACGGCTCGAGGGTGCGGCTGCACTCGAAGCCGAGGAGGATACCGGCGTGGCCCTGGACGAGGACATTCCCGTTGACCGCGCGGACGTCCATGCGCACGCTCAGCGGCGACCGCGCCTCGTAGGCGGGCAGGAGCGACTCCGCCGCCCAGTCGTCGGGCAGCTCGCCCTCGATCAGCAGGCCTGCGTCGGGGATGTTCGCGACGGCGATATGGAGGTCGGTCAGCTTCATCGGTACGGTGCCAGGGCTCTCGCCGACGGGCGAAAAAGCGCGGGGATATTAGATATGGGGGCCGACGTGGTCAACGAGAAAGCGCGGGGGGCGACGTGACGTTCCTGACACGCGCCCAGGCCCTGCCGATGCTGGGGATCGGCGTCTCGACGGAGTATGGCGCCGGCGCGTCGCGCGGCGCGCTCGACGTGCACGCGCTCCGGGCGGCGCGGCCGGACGTCGCGGGCTTCCTCGAGCTCGGCGTCGAGGTCGACAAGGGGCTCGACGACGACGCCCGCCGCTGGGTCGCAGCCGGGCTCCCGACGACCTACCACTTCCTCGACGTGAACCTCGACGAGCCCGAGGACCTCGACGACGCCTGGCTCGACGCCGTGCGCGCCCTGATCGCGGCGACTCGCCCCGCGTGGCTCTGCGGCGACGCGGGCCTCTGGCACCACGGCCCGCGCGAGCGCGGCCACATGCTGCTCCTGCCGCCCGTGCTCACCGCCGAGGCGGCGGACGCGATGGCGGTCGGGATCGCGCGCCTCCGGGCCGAGACGGGGCTCGAGGTGCTGCCCGAGAACCCGCCCGGCCAGCTCTTCGTCGGGGATCTCCACCTCCTCGACTTCTACGCGCGCCTCGCCGACCGCGCGGACACCGGGCTCCTCCTCGACGCCGCGCACCTCGGGATCTACCAGCAGATGACGGGCCATTCGCCGCTCACGGGGCTCGACGGCTTCCCCTGCGACCGCGTCGTCGAGATCCACGTCGCGGGCGGGACGCCGCGCGATCACGACGGCCTCGCCTGGGTCGAGGACGACCACACGACCGACGTGACCGACGCCACCTGGGCGATCCTCGAGCACGTGGTCCCGCGCGCGCCGAACCTGAAGGCGGTGGTCTTCGAGTGCGAGCGGAACCCGCTCGACCGCGTGGTGCCGGCGATGGACGGGCTCGCGGCGCGCCTCCGCGCGGCCGGCTGGGCGGGGGTGGCGGCATGAGCCACACGGCGCTCCAGCGGACGATCGTGCGCCTCCTCTTCGACCCGGCGTTCGTGGCGCGGCTCGCGGCCGATCCCGAGGCCGCCCTCGCGGGTGCCGGGCTCGAGCCGCGGGAGCGGCGCTGGCTCGCCGAGGCCGATCCGCGGGCCTTCGGCGTGGACGGCTACCGGCGCACGCGGACGCTCCGCGCGCTCCTCGAGGAGCACGCCGCGACGGCGGCGCTCGTGTGCGCAGACGCAGGCGCCGTGCGGGCGCTCGAGCGCTTCTTCTCCGACGACGCGTTCCACGCGGCGATCGCCGAGCGCCGCTCGCTCGCGGGCGCGTTCGGCGCCTGGCTCCTCGGGCTCGCGAGGACACCCGAGGCGCGCGCGGTGGGCCGGCTCGAGGCCCTCGTCGCGCGGGTCCGTCGCGGGACGCCGCGGCCATGGCCCGAGGGCGCGGCGCTGCGGGTGCCGCCGACGGTCGGCTCGGAGGCGCTGCCCGCGGGCGCGGTCGCCGCGTGGCAGGCGGTGGTCACGCCGCTCCGACAGGCGGAGGACGGGCCGGTCGCGGCGCTGCTCGCGCCGTCGCGGGCGCCCGCGCGGGCGCGGGTCGACGAGCGCGAGACGGTCTGCGTCCTCGCGGTGGCGACGGGCGGCGACGTCGCGCTCTCCGACGTGAGCGAGCCGCTCCACGACCTCCTCCGGATCGTGGGCGACGGGGCTCCGGAGGCGGACGCGCTGGCCCACCTCGCGGCGGAGGGGCTCGACGCGGTCGAGGCGGCGGAGCTCGTCTCCGAGCTCGTCGGAGACGGCCTCCTCGAGCGCCGTCCCTGAGGGGCCCCGGCGCCGCCTCCGCATTCGCTCGCGGGCGCCAAGATCTGCTTGCCGAATCGCGGCTTCCGGGCTATCCGCGGGCGCATGTCAATCTCCATCACGAACGTCGTCAAGTCCGCGGGTCGCTACGTGACCCGGCACCCCCGCGTCCTCGGTGAGATCGCGCGCTACGCCCTCCAGCGCCGCCTCGCGATCCCGCTCGACAGCCTCCGCTGGCTCATCGCGAACCTGCCCATGGGCAGCAGCGCGCCGCGCGACATCGTGCTCTCCGCGGCGCCGCCGGCGCTCGGCGTCGGGTTCACGATCGACGCGATGGGGACGGGCGTGCGCGTCGACGCGAACATCTTCATCGACCACCTGCACGCCGCCCCGGGCGAGCTGCAGGTGACGCTCCGCCTGAAGGACCTCCGCGCGACGGTGCTGAACAACCTCGACGGCAACCTCGCGAAGCTCCTGAAGTCGGGCGCGCTCAACCTCGCGAAGCCGGCGAGCCTGCTCGCGATGCTCGGCAAGAAGAAGCCGGCGATGATCGTCGAGGCCAAGGACGACATGTTCGTCCTCGACCTGATGCAGGTCCCGGCGCTCGCCGAGAACCCGACCGTGCAGAAGACGCTCGGCGCGGTGACGCCGGTCCTGTCGGTGTCGGACGTGCGCACCGAGCAGGACAACCTCGTGATCTCGCTCAAGACGCGGCCCTCCGGGATCCGCGAGAGCATCGCGAACATCCGGAACTGACGACCGGCGCGGGGTCTCGCTCAGCGCGGGACGCGGCGGTAGGCGCGATAGTCGAGCGCCGCGTTCGCGCGCCGGAGGAAGTCCATGAAGCGCTGGTAGTCGCCCTCGGCGACGTGCCAGGCGGCCGCGAGGGTCTTGTAGAGGCCGCCCGCGTCGGTGAGCCCGAGGTGGAGCAGCGCGCGGACGCCCTCGCGGGTGAGGTCGTGGGCGCGGAACGGGGCGACGACGGCGTCGTCGAAGGTCACCTCGCCCGCGAGCAGGGCCTCGTGCGTCGCCGCGGCCCAGGCCTTCGCCTCGCTCGGCGCGAGCGTGGGCGCGCCCGGCCCGCGCGCCCCGAGGAGCGGCGCGAGCGCGCGCAGGGCCGCCGCGACGGCGCTCGGCGGCGCGTCGAGGGCGGGGGCGGTGAGGGTGACCGTCGCGCCGTCGCCGGCCGCGAGCTGCCAGTCGCCGGTGGGTGACACGGCGAGCGCGAGGCCGGTCGCGGCGCTCCGGTGGGAGAAGAGCGCGCGCGGAGACGGGGCCGCAGAGGGCCTCGACCGCGGCGAGCCAGGCGTCGCCGCCGCCGCGACGCGCCTCGGCGCCGGCGGCCGAGGCCCGGGCGACGAGCGTGGTGACGCCGGCCTCGCGGGCCTCGTGGGAGAGCGGCGTCGGGGCGTCCTCGAGGCCCGGTGGGAGCGCGCGGGCGCGGAGCTGGTCGAGGCGCCGGGCCACGGCGTCGACCTCGTCGCCGCGCTCGCCGCTCTGGGAGAGGACCGCGGCGAGGGCCGTCAGCGCCTCGCGCTCGACGTGGGGCTCGCCGCCCGCCGAGGCGACGGCGAGGCGCGCGGCGCGCGAGCTCCCAGGCGCCGGCGGCGGCGTCGAGGCGGCCGAGGGCGAGCATGGCGCCGGCGGGGAGGTCGTCGGCGTCGAGGCGCTCGAGGCGCGCGCGGAGCGCCTGCCGGGCCTGGCGGAGGCGCGACTCGGGGAGATCGCGCGCGAGCTCGGCCGCGGCGACGAGGAGCCAGGTCGGGAGCTCGGCGGCGCTGTCGACGGCGGCGCTCGGCGCGCTCGCGACGCGCGCGGCCCGGAGCCGCGGGCGGCGGCGCCGAAGTGGCTCACGAGGCCGTCCATCCCGAGCACGCGGGCGGCGAGGGCGGCGCGGCCGGCGGCGCGCTGGGCCCAGCGGTCGCGGGCGCCGGCGACGGTGTGCAGGCGAGCGGCGTCGAGGAGGGCGCCGAGCTCGAGGAGGTGGTCGCGCGCGGTCAGCGGCGCCCCGCGGCGGGCGGCGAGGAGCGCCTGCCAGGCGAGGAGCAGGGGCACGATGGGGCGCGGCGGGGACTGGCGCGCGAGCTCGCCCAGGACGCGCTCGGCCTCCGCCTCGGCGCCGCGGACCACGCCCGCGCGGCCGACGACCTCGATGGCGAGGCCGAGGAGGGTCGGCTCGCCCTCGAGGAGCCCGAGGCCGAGGATCACGCGGGCCTTCGCGAGCGCGCTGCGGGCCTCGTCGCGCGCGGCCTGGGCGGCGACGCGGGCGACGGTGCGCCAGGCGAGGGCGCGGCCGTCGGCGACCTCGCGCGGGTCGGGCTCGGCGCGGGGGTCGCGCTCGAGGGCCGCGGCGAGGACGGCGGCGGCGTCGGCGAGCACCACGAGGGCGTCGCTCTGGGCGGCCTGGGCGAGCCGGCGGGCCTCGACGAGGTCGGCGCGACCGAGCTCGCGCTCGTCGGCGGACGCGTCGGCGAGGCGGCCGAGGCCGCGGGCGAGGACGGCGCGGAGGGTGAGCTCGCGGGCGCCGGCGCGGCGGGCGAGGTCGACGATCGCCTCGAAGCGCGCGGGCTGGTCGAGGAGCTCGCGGTCCTGCCCGGCCTCCATGGCGGCGAGGAGGGCGCGGGCCGTCGCCTCGTCGCGCGCGGCGTCGCCCGCGACGAGGGGGGCGGACTCGAGCGCGCGGGCGAGCGCGGCGGGGTCGGGGCCGCGGCGGGCCTCGGCCTCGGGGGGGACGAGGAGATCGGGCTCCTGATCGAGGGCCTCGACGTCCTCGGGCGCGACGGGCGGGGCGGCGCCGAGCGCGCGCGCGAGGACGACGCGGCTCGGGAGGAGTCGGACGTGGCGCGCGTCGCGGGCGTCGGCGAGGGGGATGATCCAGGCGGCGCCGGCCTCGAGGGCGCGCGCGGCCCAGGCGCGTCCGCGCGGGGTCGCGAGGTGCGCGGCGGGGAGGCAAGGGAGGCCGGCGTGGCGGGCGAGGGCGGCGACCTCGAGGGGCGGGCCGACGATGGCGGCGGGGCCGCCGCCGGGGAGGGCGGGGAAGCCGGGCCAGGGGGGCTCGGGGGGCGTGAGCGCGCGGTCGGGGTCGACCTCGGCGAGCCAGGCGTGGGCGTCGGCGAGGTCGAGCCAGCGCGCTGTGGGGCGGCGGCCGCAGAGGGAGCCCAGGGGCCAGACGAGGTCGGGGAGGAGCACGACGCGGTCGTTGACGGTGACGATCGCGGCGGCGACGGCGTCCTCGGCGCCGAAGCCACCGGCGTGGAGGGCGTGGAGGGCGTCGAACCAGGCGGCGACGAGGCGGGCGCGCTGGTCGTCGGTGGCCTCGCGGAGGCGGCGGCGGAGGGGTTGGCCGTCACGGCCGAGGGGGAGGCGGCTCGGGGAGGGGACGCGGGCGAGCACGCGCTGGCGGGCGTGGGCGGCCTGGTTCGAGGGGGAGGGGGCGGTCATCGGTGGGCGGAACCCGCGGCTCGGAGGCGGCCCTCACGCGGGTCGCGGGGCGCAGCATCGCCAACGACAAAGCGGTTGCCAAGCGTCGGCGAGGTGCGCATTGTCGCCGACATGGCCACGGCAGGGGTGCGATGAGCGACGACGACGACGATCAGGGCTTCGGTCCGACCTCCGAGCCGGAGGAGAAGGAGGACCGGTCCACGCTCCGCGGCGTCTCCGACGCGGTCCGGAAGGCGTTCGGCGCGGGCGTCCGCTCGGTGGTCTCGAGCGAGGAGTGGGTGCGCGGCGTGGTGCGCGACACGCTCCCGCGCGAGCTCGTGCAGTACATGAAGCGGCAGGCGGACGCGGCGCGCGACGAGGTCGTGCGCATCATCGGCAACCAGACGAAGCGCTTCCTCGAGGGGCTCGACGTCGGCCACGAGGTCCAGAAGATCCTCACGGCGCTCTCGTTCGAGATCAAGACCGAGATCCGGTTCATCCCGAACGACGAGAAGGTGAAGCCCGACGTGAAGGTCGGCGTGCGCGCGAAGCGCGCGAACGCGAAGAAGGAGCGCGGCCGCGAGAAGCGCAGCAGCGAGCCCGAGGCCGACACGTCGGAGGAGTAGCTCTGGCCCGAGTCGCGGTTCGCCCGGCTCGATGCTCCATCGTTCCGAAGGGGGACGACCATCGGACGACGCAGTCCGGGGCGCCGTCGGAGCGGACCACGGAGGCACGGAGGGTTCAGCGCCCTTCGGGAGCTCCCGCCCCGCTCGAGCGTGGTGAAGCATGAGGCGAGGGGGGAGGAGTCTGGCCCCACCGAGCCCTCCTCCCAACGAATCCGGGAGCACCGCGAACGCCGCGCCGGCCGGCGACTCCGTCGCTCCCTCCGTGCCTCCGTGCCTCCGTGGTTGTCCCCACAGAGCGCGGAACATCGCGAACGCCGGCGCTCAGGACGCCAACTCCGTCGGAGTCCGGACCCGAGCCCGGCTCAGCCGCCGCGCGTGATCTTCAGCGTGAAGATCTTCACCGGGTCCTTCGGCACCGTCGGCGACGTGCCGTCCCCCGACGGCATCTTCTCCGCGGCCGAGATCTTCTTCACGAGGTCGACGTTGTCGCACTGCCCGAACGCGACGTAGCGCGACTTCAGGTTCTTGTCCGGCCGCGCCGTGATGAAGAACTGGCTCCCGTTGCTGTTCGGCCCCGCGTCGACCATCGCGAGCGCCCCCGCGCCGTCGAAGTACGCGTCCCGCCCCGACTCGCGCGCGAGCGCCCACCCGGGGCCGCCGCCGAGGCGCCCGCTCGGGTTCCCGCTCTGGATGATGAAGTTCGCCACGATCCGGTGGAACGTGAGCCCATCGTAGAACGGCCGCCGCGACGTCGTCCCCGCCTTCTGGTCCTGCCAGTCGAGGAGCCCCGCCGCGAGCCCGACGAAGTTCGTCACCGTCTGCGGCGCCGCCTGCTCGTCGAGCTTGCAGCGGATCGTCCCCTGCGACGTCCGCAGCTCCGCCCACAGGATCGGCCCCGACCCCGGGATCGCCCCGAGCACCCGCTGGATCTCCTCGTTCGAGTACGTCTTCGCCGGCGCCTCCGCCGGCACCGCCGCCGCCCCGCCGGCCGGCTCGCTCGCCGCCGCCGACCGCGCCTTCTCGGACCGGCTGAGCGCGAGCATCGCCCGCCGCTCGAGGTCCGGGTCGCGCGGCGCCCCGCACGCCGCGAGGAGCGCCCCCGCCAGCAGCGCCACGAGCGCTGTGTGCGCTGCACACAAACGAATCGTCAGAGCCCGTCGATCGGTCATCTCAGCCTTGGTGCAATGCAGCAAACCGCGCCGTCCGTCACGGCAGGTAGTACTGCGACTCGGCGTTCATGCTGCCGTTGTTGGTCGTGAAAGACCACTGGAACGTGCCGGGCGTCCCGTCCTTCGTGTACTGCACGACCACCGTGTACGTCGTGAAGGCCTGCAGCGGCGCCAGCGGGTACAGCGTCACGACCCCGCAGCACAGATCCGAGTCCGTCGACTCGTCGTTCGCCACGTGCGCGACCGGGCCGCTCGGGCCCTGGATGTCGCTGTCCGTGAGCTTCACGTTCGGGTAGCCCGACGGCCGGGCGAACGTGACCGTCAGGATCGGTCCCGACGGGTACGCGTTCGGGAGCGGCGGCTGCGGGTTCTCGGCCCCGTCCCACCACGTCGGCACCCCCGACATCCCGTCGAGCGGGAACGGCACGATGAGCCCGTCCCAGTCCGGGTTCGGCGTCGACGGGCTGTCCCCGAAGTCGATGGTGTCGCACCGGCGCCCGTTCGCCTCCGCCGCGCCGTAGCCCATCTCGAGCGTCCGCGGCACGACGAACGGGATCCGGTGGTAGAGCGTCGCCATCCACTCGTCGACCGAGCGCACCGGGTCGTTGATGAACGCCATCACCTCGAACATCGGGCTCCCCGTGTAGCCCGCCGCCTGCATCCGCTGCCCGAAGCTCGCCCCCGTGGACCCCGTCGCCCCGTCGGGCTCCGCGTGCGGCGAGAGCCCGCCCGCGTACGCCGCCTCGTTGTTCACGTAGAACTCGCAGTGCGCCGTCGCCGCCTGGATGATCGCCTCGTGGTTGTCGATGAGCGGCAGCGACATCAGGTTCCGGTACTGGTTCGTCCGGTCGTGCGCGAGGTCGTCGCACTCCTCCTCGGACAGCGCCGAGCTCTTGCAGATCCCCGTCGCCTCCTCGCACCAGTTCTCCGTGCACGGGTCGCCGTCCTGGCAGTTCACCGGGATCCCGACGCAGCGCCCGCCCGAGCAGACGTCGCTGTTCGTGCACAGGACGCCGTCGTTGCAGAGCGTCCCGTCGTGCGTGATCACGCGGCACTGGCCCGTCGTCGTGTCGCACAGGTTCTGCTGGCACGCGTTGTCCTGCGACGTGTCGCAGGTGACCGGCGTCCCGAGGCACTGCGTCGCGTCGCAGCGGTCGTTCAGCGTGCAGGCGTTGCCGTCGTTGCAGGTGTTCGTGTTCGCGACGTGGCGGCAGCCGACCGCCGGGTCGCACGAGTCGTCCGTGCACGGGTTGTGGTCGTCGCAGGTGACCGCCTCGGTCACGCACTGCCCCGCCTCGCACCGCCCCGCGAGGCAGAGGTCGTGGGGGTCGCAGTCCTTGTCCGCCCCGACGCAGGCCCCGTCGCTGTCGCAGGCGTCCTCGACGGTGCAGGCGTCGCCGTCGTCGCAGGCCCGCCCGCGCGCCGCGACGAAGCGGCAGCCGACGCCGGCGTCGCACTGGTCGTCGGTGCAGCCGTTGTGGTCGTCGCACGTGACCGCCTGCCCGCCGCCGCACGTCCCGTCGTCCTGGCAGGTCTCGCCGCTCGTGCAGTAGTCGCCGTCGCTGCAGGTGGCGCCGGTCGCGGGCGTCCCGGCGCACACGCCGCCGTCGCCGCACATGTCGAGCTTCGTGCAGGGGTTCCCGTCGTCGCAGGGGCCGGTCGTCGGCACGTGCAGGCACCCGGTCCCGGGCGTCGCGCCCTCGGCGTGGATGTCGCACGAGTCGGCGGTGCAGGGATCGCCGTCGTCGCACGCGTTGGGCGTGCCCGCGCACGTCCCGGCCGTGCACACGTCGCCGAGCGTGCAGGGATCCCCGTCGTTGCAGGTCACGTCGCTCGCGGGCTTCCCGACGCACGCGCCGGCCTGGCACTTGTCGGTGACCGTGCACTGGTCCCCGTCGTCGCAGGTCGCGGTGTTGTTCGCGTGGACGCAGCCAAGCTCGGCGTCGCAGCGGTCGTCCGTGCAGACGTCGCCGTCGTCGCACTTCACGACCGCGCCCACGCAGCGCTGATCGACGCACTTGTCGCCGGACGTGCAGGGATCGCCGTCGTCGCACGCGGTCCCGATGCTGACCCCGACGCACTGCGGGTCCACCGGGGGCGTCGTGTCGACGCTCGTGTCGCTCGCCGCGTCCTTCTCCGACCCGTCGCCGGAGCCGCCATCGCCGCCGCACCCGAGCCCGAGGGCGCCCATCAGGAGCCCCACCGTCGCCGCGATGAACGCGCGCTCGCCTCTCATCTCGCCCCCTCGCCCGGCGGCCCCTGGAACGGCCGCGCAGCCGCTGAACGTCTTAGCGAAAGCCCGCCACCCCATGCAACGAAATCGCGACGGGCGATGTCCCCGAAGGGATGGCCGCTCGCCCTGAGCTGTGGTAGTGCTCCCCGTCCCCTGTAGCCCCGAGGAGCATCGCCCGATGTCGCGACCCGATGACGAGAGCCTCGTCGCCGCAGCGTTCGAAGATCGGACCCGCCTCGCCGACGGCGACACGCGGGCGGCCGTGCTGCGCACCATCGATCGGCTCGACGCGGGCGAGCTGCGCGTGGCCTCGCCCCCTGGAGACGGCGCGGACGCCGACGCCGACTGGGTCGTCCACGCCTGGGTGAAGCAGGCCGTGCTCCTCTACTTCGGGCTCTGCGAGATGCAGGTCCTCGAGGTCGGCCCCTTCGAGTACCACGACAAGATCCCGCTCAAGACGGGCTACGCCGCGAAGGGCGTGCGCGTCGTGCCGCCGGCGACGGTGCGCAAGGGCGCCTTCGTCGAGGCGGGCGCCATCCTCATGCCGAGCTACGTCAACATCGGCGCCTGGGTCGGCGCGGGCACCATGGTCGACACCTGGGCGACCGTCGGCTCGTGCGCGCAGATCGGGCGCGGCGTGCACCTCTCGGGGGGCGTCGGCATCGGCGGCGTGCTCGAGCCGCCGGGGGCGCGCCCGGTCATCATCGAGGACGGCGCCTTCCTCGGGAGCCGCGCCATCGTCGTCGAGGGCGTGCGCGTCGGCCGCGAGGCGGTCCTCGGCGCCGGCGTCGTGCTGGCCGCGGGCACGCGCATCATCGACGTGAGCGGGAGCGAGCCGCGCGAGTTCAAGGGCTACGTGCCGCCGCGCTCCGTCGTCATCCCGGGGAGCCGCGAGAAGCGCTTCCCCGCCGGCACCTTCCACGTGCCGGTCGCGCTCATCATCGGTGAGCGGAAGCCGAGCACCGACCAGAAGACGAGCCTGAACCAGGCGCTCCGCGACTTCGACGTCACCGTCTGAGCGACGAGCAGCGCCCCCGACAAGGACGGACGAATGGCCCGCGTGTCACCGCTTGCGCCGCCGCAGCTCCGCGCCGCCTGCCCCGACGGCGCGCTCGACTTCGAGACGACGGACGAGCTCGAGGACCTCATCGGCGTCATCGGGCAGGACCGCGCGCTCGAGGCGTTCGACGTGGGCCTCGGGATCCGCCGCGAGGGCTACAACATCGTCATCGTCGGCAGCCAGGGGGTCGGCAAGCACACGGTCGCGCGCGCGGCGCTGACGGCGCGGGCGGCGAAGGAGCCGTGCCCGCCGGACCTCTGCTACGTGTTCAACTTCGCCGAGCCGCACCGGCCGCTCGCCGTGACGCTGCCGGCGGGGAAGGGCGGGCGCTTCCGCTCGGAGATGGAGAAGGTCGTCGAGGACCTGCGCATGATCCTGCAGGTCGTGTTCACGAGCGACCGCTACAGCCAGCGCGTGCGCCGCATCGTCGAGGCGATGGAGAAGGTGCAGGAGCAGTCGCTCGACGCCATCAAGAAGGTCGCGGCGGACAATGGCCTCGCCGTCGAGGACAGCGAGGACGGGTTCGCCTACGGCCCCGAGCAGGACGGCGCGATCATGCCGCCCGAGGACTTCGACAAGCTCGAGGAGGCGCAGCGTGAGAAGTACGACAGCGCCATGGCCGACGTCGAGGACCGCCTGCAGGCGCTCACGGCGGCGGTGCCGCGGTGGCGGAAGGAGACGCGCGACCGGCTGAAGAGCCTCGAGCAGGAGGTCACGCGCGAGGAGGTCGGGCGCCTGCTCGGGCCGCTCAAGGACCGCTGGAAGGACGTCGAGCCCGTCGCCGCCTGGCTCGACGCGCTCTCGGTCGACATCGTGAAGGAGGTCCACCTCTTCCGCGACCACGAGGAGAGCGAGGAGGGGCCGCCGGGGCCGCCGATGCTGAACCACGGGGCCGCGTCGCTCAAGCGCTACGCGGTGAACCTGCTCGTCGACAGCGGGCGCTGCGAGGGAGCGCCGGTCGTCTACGAGGACAACCCCGTGCTCACGAACCTCGTCGGGCGCATCGAGCACGTGAGCGAGTACGGCGCGCTCGTGACCGACCACACGCTCATCAAGCCGGGCGCGCTGCACCACGCGAGCG
Source organism: Deltaproteobacteria bacterium (assembly GCA_020632715.1). GTDB lineage: Bacteria > Myxococcota_A > UBA9042 > PHBI01 > PHBI01 > JACKFA01. The sequence continues at coordinate 841,773 of JACKFA010000003.1, read as the reverse complement.
GGGGCTACCTCATCCTCGACGCGCACCGGGTGCTCGGCGAGCCGTTCGCGTGGACGGCGCTCAAGCGGGCGCTGCGCGCGCGGCTCCTGCGGATGGACGCGCCGAGCCACGAGGCGACGCTCCAGACGACCGTCTCGCTCGCCCCGGAGCCCGTCCCCATCGACGTGAAGGTGGTGCTGCTCGGCTCGACGGACCTCTACTACCAGCTGTGCGCGGCCGACTCGGAGTTCGAGCGACACTTCAAGATCCTCGCGGCGTTCGAGGAGAAGATCCCGTGGAGCGCGGACCACACGCGGCTCCTCGCGCGCCTCATCGGCACGAAGGCGCGGAAGGAGGGGCTCAAGCCCTTCACGCGCGCCGCGGTGGCCGAGATGGTGGGCGTGTCGAGCCGCGAGGTCGAGGACGCCGAGTACCTGTCGGCGAACCTGTCGCGCCTCTTCAACCTGATGGACGAGGCGGACTACTGGGCCGAGCGGCGCGGGGCCGCCGTGGTCGACAAGGGCGACGTGACCGCGGCGATCCAGGCGTTCGAGCGACGCTCGAGCCAGCCGCGGGACGAGCTGCACCGGCAGATCGAGCGCGGCACGTTCATGGTGGCCACCGAGGGGCAGGCGGTCGGGCAGATCAACGGGCTCGCGGTCATCGACCTCGGCAGCTACGAGTTCGGGCGGCCCACGCGCATCACGGCGACCGCGCGCATGGGCACGGGCGAGGTGGTCGACATCGAGCGGGAGTCGGAGCTCTCGGGCTCCATCCACTCGAAGGGCGTCCTCATCCTCCACGCGTTCCTCGGGAGCCGCTACGCGACGGACGTGCCGCTCTCGCTGTCGGCGAGCCTCGTGTTCGAGCAGTCGTACGGCTTCGTCGAGGGGGACAGCGCCTCGCTCGCCGAGCTCTGCGCGCTGCTCTCGGCGACGGCGGCGCTGCCGATCCGGCAGAGCCTGGCCGTGACGGGGTCGATCAACCAGCACGGGCACGTGCAGGCGATCGGCGGCGTGAACGCGAAGATCGAGGGGTTCTTCGACCTCTGCCGGTCGCGCGGGCTCACGGGCGACCAGGGCGTCATCATCCCGGCGGCCAACGCGAAGAACCTGATGCTCCGGGCGGACGTCATCGAGGCCGCGGCGAGCGGGGTCTTCCACGTGTACGCCGTCGACACGGTGGAGCCGGCGCTCGAGCTCCTGATGGGGCTCCCCGCGGGGCTCCGTGGCGAGGACGGGCACTACCCGGTCGACACGGTGAACGGCCGCGTGGAGACGGCGCTGCGCGAGTTCTACAAGCGCCGGCGCGTGCTCGCGGCCGAGCTCCGCGGCGAGGGCGAGGACGCGTAGCGTCGACGCCGACACCGACGGCGACGGCCGCGTCACCGCGAGCGACCTCGACCTCGTCGCGGACTGCCTCGGCCTGCCCGTGGAGGACCCGACCGGCTGCGACGTCGACGCCGACGCCCCCGCCGACGGCGAGAGCCCCGACGCGGACGCCTTCCTCGACGACCTCGCCGTCGCCGAGCTCTGCCGGCCCGCCGACCTCGACGGCAGCGGGCGCGTCGACGAGGCCGACCTCGAGCTCACCCGCGACCTCCTCGACAGCGACGTCGGCCCGAGCGGCCTCCTCGGCGAGGTCGTCGTCCGCGAGACCTGCGTCACGCTGACGCGCGGCGACTTCGCCGTGCGCGACACGCAGATCGCCTCCGACCCGGGTGACGCGAAGCGCGCGGACAAGAACTACGGCGCGTCCAACGTCGCCAACGCCGGGGTGGTCGCAGGCGGCGCCCGCATGGGCATCATCGCCTTCGACGACGTCGCGCGCGTGCTCCCGCCGCGCTCGCGGGTGACCCGCGCCACCTTGACGCTGTCGGTCCGGGACAGCGGTGCCGCCGCCGACGTCCGCGTCCACCGCGTCACGGCGCCCTGGGACGAGCTCGAGGTCACCTGGCACAGCTTCGACGGCGCCTACGACCCGGCCGTCGCGGCGACGTTCGCGAACGGAGGCCCCGGCTGGGTCGGCCCCGTCGACGCCGACGTCACCGACCTCGTCCGCGCCTGGGTCGCCGGCGACGTCCCGAACGACGGGCTCCTCCTCGAGCAGTCGGGCGAGACCGCCACGAACTACTGGACGAGCGAGTACGGCCCCGCCGACGCGCCGCGCCTCGAGGTCTGCGCGCTCGTCGTGCCGTGAGCCACCGCGGAGGAGGGGGCCGTCGCACCGCTCAGGGCGTCGCGGCCTTCTCCTTCCGCTCCTTGGCCTCGCGGCGGAGCTCCTGCTCCTCGTCCTCGCCGGCGTTCAGGAGGAAGCTGTCGAGGTCGGGGTCGACCCCCGGCCCGGCGGTGTCGACCTCGCGCCCGTCGCGGAGCTCGGTGATCTTGTCGCCGATGGGCCGGTACTCGACGAACATCACGTCGTAGCCGTAGAGGAGCCGGCGGTTCCAGATCCGCACGCGCAGCTTGTCGTCGGACCACGTGGCCTTCACGGGGCTCGTCTCGCCGCGCCGATCGGTCGTGTTCTCGACGGCCTCGGGCTTGCCGATCATGCGCGCCTCGGCGGCCACGCGGTCGGCGAACGGCCCGTCGGCCCGAAGGAGCCGCCCGTACTTCCAGAAGCGCCCGTTGATGAAGAAGAAGTAGTGGTCGCCCTCGCGGCTGTGGAGGATGGCCATCGACTCGTTCGAGCCGGTCATGAACTCGCCGGCGACCGGGCTCACCTCGTAGCCGGTGCGGCGCCCGTCGAAGACCGCCATCTGCGCGCGCAGCTCGAACACCTCGCGGTCGAGTTGCGCCCGCAGGCGGGCCCGTTCATTATCGTCGACGGCGAGCTTCAGCCGCGGCGCATACTCGCTCTCGAGGCGGGTCCGGACCCAGGTCACGACCTGGTCGAGAGAGCCTCCGAAGGGCAGGTCGGCGATGCTCGAGTCGACGCGCCGCAGATCGATGGACGCCGCCGCCAGGGACGCCGTCATCGGGACCGCGACGAGGGTCGCCACCGCCAAGAGCAGGGTCGAGAGGAGTTTCGCGCGCATGGTCGTCACTGCTTCAGCTGGGGATCGGGTGTCCGCAAGTATGCCAGATCTCGCGGAAAGAACGGAACGCAACCTTGAAGGGGGCGGCGCGAAGAACGCCGGGGTCGCCCCGAGCCTTCCCGGCGTCGCCTCCGCCGCGCGCGCGCGGAGGTCGGCGTGAGGATCCTCCCGACCAAGGTCCGCCCGAAGAGCGACGCCTTCCGCGCCGCGCACGACGGCATGAAGGCGGCCGTCGAGAAGCTCGAGGCGGCGCTCGCGGCGGCGCGCGCCGGCGGCGGCGAGAAGTACGTCGCCCGCCACGTCGAGAAGGGGAAGCTCCTCCCGCGCGAGCGCATCGAGCTCCTCCTCGACCCGCAGAGCTACTTCCTCGAGCTCCTCCCGCTCGTCGGCCACGGGATCCGCGGCGTCGGCACGGGCGGCGGCGTCATCGGCGGCATCGGCGTCGTCGAGGGCGTCGAGGTGCTCGTCACCGCCAACGAGTCCACCGAGAAGGGCGGCGCCGTCAACGAGTACGGCCTCCAGAAGTCCCTCCGGCTCGCCGAGATCGCCGATCAGAACCACCTGCCGACGATCTCGCTCACCGAGAGCGCGGGCGCCGACCTCCCGAACCAGTCGAAGATCTTCGTGCCCGGCGGCGCCACGTTCAAGAACCTCACGCGCCGCAGCAAGGAGGGGCTCCCCACCATCTGCTGCGTGTTCGGCAACGCCACGGCCGGCGGCGCCTACGTCCCCGGCATGAGCGACTACGTCATCATGGTCGACCAGGGCGCCAAGGTCTTCCTCGCGGGGCCGCCCCTCGTGAAGATGGCGACCGGCGAGGAGACCGACGACGAGAGCCTCGGCGGCGCCGCGATGCACGCCCGCGTCTCGGGCGTCTGCGACTACCTCGCCGCTGACGAGCGCGAGGCCATCCGGCTCGCTCGCCAGGTCGTCGCGCACCTGAACTGGCGGAAGCCCGGCGGGCCCCAGAGCGCCGCCGTCGAGGCGCCGCTCTACGACCCGGACGAGCTCCTCGGCGTCGCCTCGATGGACCTCAAGGCCGCCTTCGACCAGCGCGAGGTCATCGCGCGCGTCGTCGACGGCTCCCGCTTCGCCGAGTTCAAGAAGGACTTCGGCGCGACCCTCGTGTGCGGCTGGGCGCACGTCCACGGCTACCTCGTCGGCTTCCTCGCGAACAACGGCATCCTCTTCTCGGAGTCCGCCGAGAAGGGCGCCCAGTTCATCCAGCTCTGCAACCAGCGCGGGATCCCGCTCGTGTTCCTCCAGAACATCACGGGGTTCATGGTCGGCCGGAAGTACGAGGAGGGCGGCATCATCAAGCACGGCGCGAAGCTCATCAACGCCGTCTCCAACAGCGCCGTGCCCCTCTTCACCGTGATGACGGGCGCATCCTACGGCGCCGGCAACTACGGCATGGCCGGCCGCGCCTTCGACCCGCGCTTCCTCTTCACCTGGCCGAACCACCGCATCGCCGTGATGGGCGGGAAGGAGCTCGCGGGCGTCCTCGACATCATCAAGCGCGAGGCCGCCGGCCGCCGCGGCGAGGCGGTCGACGAGGCCGGCCTCGCCACGATGAAGGCGATGATCACGGCCCAGATCGAGCGCGAGTCGGACGCCTGGTTCTCGACCTCGCGCGGCTGGGACGACGGCATCATCGACCCGCGGCAGACGCGCGACGTCCTCGGCGTGGCGCTCTCCGCCGCCCACAACCGCCCCGTCGAGCGCTCCGTCGCCTGGGGCGTCTTCCGCCACTGAACGAAACGACCCGCGCCGATCCGCGCGCGCGGCCTGGAGACACACCGGATGGCGACACCGTCCTTCGACAAGGTGCTGGTCGCGAACCGCGGCGAGATCGCGCGGCGCATCTTCCGCACGTGCCGCGCCATGGGGCTCGGCACGGTGGCGGTCTACTCCGACGCCGACCGCGACGCCCCCCACGTGCGCGACGCCGACGAGGCCGTCCACATCGGCGGCGCCGAGAGCAGCGCGAGCTACCTCGTCATCGCGCGGATCCTCGAGGCCGCGCACCGCACCGGCGCTGGCGCGATCCACCCCGGCTACGGCTTCCTCGCCGAGAACGCCGACTTCGCCGAGGCCTGCGAGGCCGCCGGGGTCGTGTTCATCGGCCCCACGCCGGACGCCATCCGCGCGATGGGCTCGAAGATCGGCGCGAAGGCGCTGATGATCGAGCACGGTGTCCCCGTGGTCCCCGGCTTCGACGGGGGCGATCAGAGCGACGACGCCTTCCTCGAGGCGGCCGAGGTCGTCGGCTTCCCGCTCCTCGTGAAGGCGTCCGCCGGCGGCGGCGGCAAGGGGATGCGCGTCGCGAACGACGTCGCCGAGCTCGCGCGCGCGCTCGGGGCCGGGCGCCGCGAGGCCCGCGCGGCGTTCGGCGACGACCGCCTCCTCATCGAGCGCTACGTCGAGCGACCGCGCCACGTCGAGATCCAGATCCTCGGCGACGCCCACGGCCACGTCGTCCACTGCTTCGAGCGCGAGTGCACGATCCAGCGGCGCCACCAGAAGATCCTCGAGGAGAGCCCGTCGCCCGCGCTCGACGACGCCCTCCGCGCCGCGATGGGCGACGCCGCCGTGAAGGCGGGGCAGGCCATCGGCTACCGCTCGGCGGGCACCGTCGAGTTCGTGCTCGGGCCAGACCGGAAGTTCTACTTCCTCGAGGTGAACACGCGCCTCCAGGTCGAGCACCCGGTGACCGAGCTCGTCACGGGGCTCGACCTCGTGCGGCTCCAGATCGAGGTCGCCCTCGGCCGCCCGCTCCCCTTCACTCAGGCGGATCTCACGACCCGCGGCCACGCCATCGAGGCGCGCATCTACGCCGAAGATCCGGGCGACGGCTTCCTCCCGCAGACGGGCACCCTCGCCGACTGGCACGTGCCCGCGCACCTCGACGGGGCGCGGGTCGACGGCGGCGTCGAGAGCGGGAGCGAGGTGTCGATCCACTACGACCCGATGCTCGCGAAGGTCATGGCGTGGGGCGAGAACCGCGCCGAGGCGACGCGCCGCCTCGCGCGGATCCTGTCCGAGTCGTCGGTCCAGGGCGTCACGACGAACCGGCGCTTCCTCGTCGACGTGCTCCGCCACCCCGCCTGGGCGAGCGGCGATCTGACGACCGGCTTCATCGCCGAGCACCTCGCCGGCTGGGCCGCCCCGGCGCCGAGCCCGCGCGCCCTCCGCCACGCCGTGGTCGCCGCGACGCTCCTCCAGGCGACAGCCGATGCTGCACTGCACAATCCCTTGCCGTCGCTTCCCATGCGCTTCCGGAACAATTCGTTCCGCGATGCACAATACGCGTGGCGACACGAGGACGCGGACATCATCGTCGCGTGCCGCCCCGACGGGCGCGATGGGTTCGTGGTCACGATCGACGGCGAGGCCGCGTTGGCGCGGGTCGTCGCCGAGGCGGCGCCCGTCGTGCGTGTCTCGGTCGGCGGCCACGACGCCCGGGCGCGCGTCGTCCACGGCGCGGGCGGCGCGATCTTCGTCCACGTCTTCGGTGAGGACGTGCGGCTCGACGCGGTCCCGCGCTTCCCGGACGCCGCGGACGACGGCGCCGGCGGCGGCTGTCGCGCGCCCATGACCGGCAAGGTGCAGCGCGTCCTTGTCTTCGTCGGCGAGGGCGTCGTCGCGGGGCAGCCGCTCGTCGTCCTCGAGGCGATGAAGATGGAGCACGTCCTCACGGCCCCCCACGACGGCGTCGTAGCCGAGGTCCTCACCGAGGTGGGGGCCGTGGTGCAGGCGGACGAGGAGCTCATCCGCCTCGAGGCGCCGGCCGATGACGAAGGCGCGAGCGAGCCCTGACGGCCCGCCGCGCCCCCGCGCCCACTCAGCGCGACGCCTTGATGCGCTGCACCTTCGCGGCGTCGAGGGTGGCCTCGCCGCCGGCGCGCACGACGACCTTGTAGCGCCCGACCCGCACCGTCACGTTCTCACCGAGCGCGAAGGCGTCGCGGAGCCAGGCGATCTCGCTCGCGAGCTTCATCCACGCGGCGGAGTATGGCGCCACGGCCACCTCCTCGAGCCCGCCGGTCGCCGACTCGTCGACCCAGCGGTCGCCGCGGAACGTGAAGACCCGCCCGGCGACGTACTTCACGCCGCGCACATCCGAGGTCGCGCGGTCCTTCTCCTTCATGTGGCGGACGGCCTTCGCCGCGTCGACGGCCTCCTTCCCGGACTTCGCGCTGAACGCGCCGCCGGCGGTCCCGCTCCCGTCGCGCTTCGACCCGCTCGTCGCCTTCGCGGTCTCGACGACCACGCGCTCCGCGGCCTCCTCGTCGAGATCGCCTGGCGGCGCCGCCGCGGGCTCGGGCTCGGCCGAGGCGCCACGCGGGCGCGCGTCGAAGCGGGGCGCGCGCTCGGGGCGCGGCACCGTCATCGGCGGCGGCGGCGCGCCGCCCGTGACACCGTCCTCGACGACGAGGTAGCTCGTGTACGGCGTCACGATCCCGAACTTCTTCGCGAGCTGCACGACCTCCTCACGGAGCTCGGGCGTCTCGCCGCGGAGGCGGATCTGATCGAGCAGGACGCCCACCTGGCGGTGCGCCCAGAGCGCCGCGATGAACTCGTTGTCGCCGAGGGTCGCCTTCGGGAAGGTCCCCTCGTAGTCGAAGCGCCGCTCCTCACCGCCCATGCGCCCCGAGAGGCGGATGAGCGAGTCGCCGTCGTCGCGGTAGCGCCCGACGACGAGGAGCTGCCCGCCGCGGAAGATGTCCGGGAGGCTCCCCGGCAGCACGGCGTAGGTCTTCACCTTCGGGATCTGGAGCTCGATGTCGGTGAGCACTGGGAAGGCGATCTGGTTGTAGAGAGCGGCGATCTCGGCGTCCATGTCCTCGCCGGGGGCGACGTAGGCGCTCGTCCCGCCGTGCTCGGCGGCGAGCTGGTCGAGGAGGTGCGTGTTCAGGTCCTCGCCGATACCGAGCGCGAAGACGCGCGCGCCGTGGGCGCCGTTCAGCGCCGCCGCGCGCTTGAGGATCGCGCTCTCCTCGGTCTCTCCGACGGTCGGGCGACCGTCCGTGAGGAAGAGGACGAGGTGCGGGTCGTTGCCGCCGACCTTGGCCGAGAGGGCGGCCTGGAGGGCGTCGTCGATGGCCGTGCCGCCGGCGGCCTCGAAGCCGTCGACGAAGCGCTTCGCGGCCTCGATGTTGGCGGCGCTCGCCGAGACGAGCCCGGGCTGGAACGACTCGACGTCGCTCGAGAAGCGGATGACGTTGAAGCGATCGTCGTGCCCGAGGCGCTTGAGCGAGTAGAGGAGGGCGCGCTTGGCCTGCTCGAGCTTGGTCCCGGTCATCGAGCCCGAGGTGTCGAGGACGAACGTGATGGCCTTCCCCTGGATCTCGTCGGTGTCGAAGACGGCCTTCGGCGCCGCCATCAGCAGGAAGTAGCCGGCCTCGCCGGGCGGGTGGTAGGTGAGGAGGCTCATGCCGACGTCCTTCTTGGACATGCCGACGTAGAGGAGGAAGTCCTCGTCGAGGACGACCTTCTCCCCCTCGAAGCCCACGGTCGCGTGGTACTCGTCCTTCCGGCCGACCGAGACGCGGTGGCTCGGCGAGTACACGGTGCGGATGGGCACGCTCTGCGCGACGTTCACCGTGAGCGTCATGTCCTCGAGCGTCTTCGCCGCCTGGGCCGAGGTCTTCAGCGGGTAGGCGATCTTGTAGGTGCCGTCGAGGAACGGGAGGATCTGCGTGTACTTGATGACGAGCTTCTGGTCGCCGCGCGGCGGCACCGGGAAGATCCGCGCCCGGAACACGTTCTTGCCGACCCAGTCCACGATGCCGGGGTCGCGCATGCGCCGGACGATCTCCGTGTAGATCTGCTCGGCCTTGTCGCGCTCGAGCACCTCGCCCTTCTGGAGCTTCCCGTTCACGAGGAGCTGGAACTCGATGACGACCGCGCCATCGGGCACCGGGAAGAGGTACGTCGCCTCGAGCGGGCGGTCGGTGTGGTTCCGGTAGACCTGCTCGATGGTCGTCACCGAGGTCCCGTCCCGGACGTCGATGGCGACGCGGTGGTGCTTGAGCGCGAGCGGCGGGAGCGAGGTGTCGGTCGGGACGAGCATCCCGGCCGCGGAGGCGGCCCCGCCGGCGAGGGCGACGAGGGTCAGGGCAGCGAGCGCGCGACGGAGCATGGCGGTTCCTCGAGTCGGGTCGTGAGACGTCCCGGCGGCGCGCCCAGCGGACGCACGCGGCCGAGGTCTCTCTCGACGTGCGGCGCTGAAAAACGGTCTACCGACGCCCGAACGCGCGACGCTCAGCGCGCGCTCGAGAGCTCCGAACCGGCGCTCGGGAGCTCGCCCGACGGCCGCGCGTCGACCGGCTCGGTCGGCCAGAGGACCGCCGCGACGAGCCCCGACATGAGCCCGACGACGCCCACCGCGAGGCCCGCCTGCCGGGTCCCGTCGCTCACGTCGCCGTCGCCGAGCGGGTTCACGGCGAGCCCGACGCCCACCGACACCCCGACGACCGCGCCGACGGTGAGCGCCTTCGCGATGGTCAGCTCCGACTCGTACGCCTCGAGCGCCTCGGCGTGCGCGAGCACCTCGATCGCGCCCTGGTACTCGCCCGACGGCGCCGCGGCGAGCGGGATGAGCGGCACGATCCGCGCGGTCGGCGTGCCCTCCATGTTGCGCCCGCCGGGCGGGTAGAGCCCCGACTTGTGGGCCTTGAGCCGCTCGACGGCGGCCTTCTCGGCTTGCTCCTCGAGCGCCTTCCGCTCGGCCTCGAGCTTCTCGCGGAGGGCCTGCTCCTCGCGGAGCTTGTCCTCCATGGCCTTCCGCTCGCGCTCGTTCGTGATGTCCCGCATGAACGCGATGATCTCGTCGCGATACTTCGCCACCTGCGGGTTGTTCTTGATCTGGCCGAACTCCTCGAGCGCCTCGTCATAGCGCCCGAGCGCTCGCAGCGACTTCGCCCGGAAGTAGCGGATCTTCGCGTGGTCGACCTCGGCGAGCGCGGCGTCGAAGAGCGCGACCGCGCGCGCGTGCTGCCCCTCCTTCTGGAGCTCGATCCCGCGGTCGGTGAGCTGGCGCGCGAGCTGCGCGTCGCCGGCGTGGGCGGCGGAGGCCGCGAGCAGGAGCACGAGCAGCGCGACGAGCGGGGCGATGACGCGGCGCGTCATGCTCAAAGGTCCTTGAAGGGGTCTTTGTCGGTCGAGGTCGACCCGGTGCCGCCGCCCGAGTAGGCGCGCTTGAGCTCCTCGTTCACGACGAGCACCTTCCCCGCGAACTCCGGCCCGATCGCCAGCGTCACGCTGTGGTCCTTGTAGCGCTTCATCTCGAACTCGAGCTTCACGTTGCGGCGCTCCCGCGCGGCGATCGACAGGTTCACGGGCGTCTGGCCGTGGGGCTCCCCGTCGAGCATCACGGTGGCGCCGGGCGGGTGCGTCGTGACCATGATGCTGACCATGGGCGTCTTCGCGGCCGCTGCCGCGGCGGGCTCGACGCCGGCCGGCGGCTCCGTCGGCGTCGCCTCGGCCCCTGACGACCGGCGCGACCGGGGCCGGCGCGACCGGGGTCGGCGCGGTCGGCGCGGGGGGCGGCGCGGTCGTCGCCGCGAGGGGCTCGGTCGGCGCCGCAGGGGCGGGCGCAGACGTCGCTCGCGCCGCGGTCTCCGGCGCGGGCGTCGGCGCCGGCGCCGCTGCGGCGGTCTCCCGCGCGGGCGCGCTCGCCACCACGGCGGTCCCGTTGGACTGGATCGACGGCGGCGACAGCAGCGCGAGCGCCGCGAGGGCGCCTATCATCCCCATGAGCGCCACGGGCGCCCACATCGACCCCGGGCGCGGCGGGCGCGACACGCGGAGGCGCGGCGCCGTGTCCTGCGGCACCGAGATGGACATGGGGATCCCATGCTCCTGCATCTGCGTCGCGACGTCGCGCGGATCGCCCTCGTCGGGCTCGTCCGTGTCCCACCGCTTCACGGGGAGGTGCTCCATCCCCTTGAGCTCGGCGGCGAGATCCTTCGCGGACTCGGGGCGCTCCTGCGGGTCCTTCGCGAGGCAGCGCATCACGAGGTCGGCGAACGCGCGCGGGACGGTCACGCCGACCATGCGATCGAGCGGCATCGGGCGCGTGAGCCGGTGCGCGACGACGATGTCGTGCGCGTCGCCCGAGAACGGGCGGCGGCCGGCCGCCATCTCGTAGAGGATGACGCCGAGCGAGTAGATGTCGCTCCGGTTCTCGACCTCGAGCCCGAGGCGCTCCCGATCCGAGCGCATGTACGTCTGCTCGGGGCTCATGTAGGGCGGGGTGCCGAGCACCATGCGCGCGCCGGTGAGCTCGACGTCCGCGCGGTCCTCATCGGCCGTCTTGAGCGACGCGATGCCGAAGTCGAGCACCTTCACGAGCTCGTCGAGGCTCGAGCGCTCGACGAGCATGATGTTCTGCGGCTTCAGGTCACGGTGAACGATGTTCACGCTGTGGATCGCGTGCAGCGCGCGCGTGAGCTGGAGCGCGACGCGATAGACGAACGGCCAGGGCAGGGGATCGCCGCTCAGGTAGTCCTTGAGCGGCGTGCCCCGGACGAGCTCCATGACGTAGTAGAGCCCGAGGTTCGGGTCCTCGCCGATGTCGTAGACGGCGACCACGTTCTCGTGGGACACGCGGCAGGCGGCCTCGAGCTCGCGCTTGAAGCGCGCGCGCACCGTCGGGTTCGCGGCGTGCTGCGGGTGGAGGATCTTGACCGCGACGCGTCGCGGCATGCGTTGATCCTCTGCGACGAACACCGAACCGAAGCTTCCGGTGCTGAGCGGCGCGCCCAGCAGCGAATATCGCCCGCCGAGATACATCCCTCGAGACGTTACCTCATCGTCGGTCGCGAGGCCATGATTGGCGCCCGCCATGAACCCCCCCGAGATCGACTGCATGCCCAAAGCGAGCCCGGCTGCACCCGAGCACCGCCTACGCTAACGGCAAATCGCAACACGGACAACGAATAGTCCCATCGAGGCCCGCGCCTCGTCACCGGGCCCGGGGCCCACCGGCGCCCCAGGCGAGCGCGCGCCCCACGGCGCAGGCGCCCACGCGCGATCCCTCTCCGCGCCTCGCTCACTCGGCGGGCGCGGCGCAGTACACGTCGTACTCGAGGTCCACCGTGTCGTTGAACGCCGGGAAGCAGCCCGAGCCCTCGGGGAAGACCACCGCCTTCGACGCCTCGTTCCACTCCCAGTCGTTGCACGGCGTCCCGTTGACCTTCACGACCAGCGAGCCGGGCGCTGGCGGGAGGCTCGGGTAGAACCGGTCCGTGAGCCCGAAGGTCCGCTGCCCGACCGACTCGAACTCGTCGCCGAAGTCGTCGCCGCAGATGTTCGCGACGTGGCCGCCGAACGCGTCGACCGCCTGCTCGTAGCGGAAGCCCGGCGTCCCGAAGCCGCCGAGGCAGCCGTCCTCGGTGACGATGATGGCGTGGATCCGCACGCCCACGCCGGCGTCGGGCCGCTTCAGGTCCGCGAAGGCGTTGACGTAGAAGTTCACGGAGCGCTCGCTGCCGTCCTCCTCGTCGCTCACGAGGATGATGACGAGCTCGGCGTCGTCGCGCAGGAAGCCGTAGTTCTTGCCGCTGCAGAAGCCCTCGAGGCAGAGGAGCGGGAGCCCCTCGCCGTCGTTGTTCGGGCACTGGTTCGGCAGGTTCAGGCACGGGATGTCCGTGCGGCGCGACCGGTTGTAGAGCGCCTGATAGGCCCCCTCGAGCCCCTTCTCGATGTAGAAGCCGGCCGTCCCGACGACGAGGTGGTCGGCGAACGTCGCGGCCGCGTCGGGGGTCTCCGGGGTCACGTAGGGCGGGAGGCCCTTGAACTGCCCCTTCACGAGCTTCGTGTCGGTCGTCGTGACCGCGAGGTGGTAGTCCTGCCCCCAGGACACCGCGAGATCCACGAGCTTCGGGAGCTCGTGCTTCAGTCGCTGCTGGTCGTCGCCCATCGAGAAGGAGTCGTCGACGACGAAGAGCACGTCGACCTTGGGCGGCGGGATCTGCTGGAAGCTGTCGACCTGGTGCGTGACGTCGGTGCCGTCGCCGCCGAGCGCCACGTCCGCGACGGGCAGGTTCTGCGAGTCGTTCGTGACCCGCAGCGTGCAGTCCTTCCGACCGATGGTGTCGGGCGCGAAGCGGACGTTCACGAACACGGAGCCGAAGCCCGGCACGGTCGCCGGGAGCGGCGGGGCCTCGACGATCACGTCCGTACCGCAGCCGATGGCCTCGAGGCCCGTGATGGTCGCGGCCATCGGCCCGGTCGCCGCGACGCGCACCTGCCGCACGCTGCTCGTGCAGTCGGTCCGCACGAGGCCGAAGTCGATGGTCGAGGGCTCGACCGCGACGAGCGGCACGGCGCTCTCGGCGCGGAGGTTCACGCCCGCGCCCCAGCCCCCCGGCGGCGTCACGAACTGGAAGCGCCCCGAGTTCGGATCGCTCATCGTGAGCGCGAGGCGGCCGTAGTACGAGTCGCGCCCGTACAGGCTCGTCACCTGGTTCGGCGCCTTGAACTCGACCGGGATCTCGAGCACGCCGCCCGGCCCGAGGACCTCGTTCTCGGTCGGCTCGCTCGTGAGGCGGAAGGGGTTGAAGGCGATCTGGTCGTTGCACTCGAAGCGCGTCCGGATCCCCTCGGTGACCTCGAGGCAGCCGCCGAGCTCGTAGCCGCGGTAGATGCAGTTGCCCGAGCCGAAGTTCACGACCTTCATCATGTTCGTGCCGGTGGCACCCGGGCGGTAGGCGCCGAACGCGAGGAGGTCCGGCACGAACGAGGCCTCGCAGGTCGGCCGCTGCGCGCGCCGCGCGATGACGTCGAGCGGGTACTCCGGCACGACCGGGTCGGTCGTGTGGAGGAAGAGCTTCGCGTACTCCGTCCCCTGCGCGCCGTTCTTGTTCTCGAAGGTCATCGCGAGGTCGAAGTTCTCGCCCGGGTTCAGGGTCACAGGGAGATCGGTCGCGTTCACGAGGACGAACTCGTCGCTCGTCGGGTCCACGAGCTCGGCGTCCGTGAGCGTCACGGCGGAGTCGCCCACGTTGAGCACGGTGACCTCGCGCGTCGCGGTGAAGCCCTCGGCGACGTACGCGAAGTCGACCACGTCCTCCGGGATCACCTGGATCGACGGGTCGCCGGCCGCCCCGTAGACCGGCACGAGCAGCGGGTTCCGCGCCTCGTCGCTCGACTCGATGCGGATCCGCGCGAGCGGCTCGGCCGTCATCGGGTGCTCCTGCACCGGCGCGAAGACGAGCCCGGTGACGACCGCCTCGCCCGGCTCGAGCCGGAAGGCGCTCACCGGCACGCCCGTGAGCTTGAGGGTCGCGGGCTGGTCCGTGAGCGCGATCGAGGAGATGTCGAGGTGCGTGTTGCCGTCGTTGCGGATGGTCACCTGGCGCTGCGAGACCTCGAAGGGCCTGGTCCAGCCGAGCTGGACGAGGGACGGCTCCACCGTGAGCACGGGGGTCTCCTCCTCGCCGCCGACCACGACGTCGAGCGAGACGTCCTCGCGATCCGTGAGCACGTGGAGCGTCGCGAGGTCCCGGTCCCGCCCGCTCGGGGCGTAGGTCACCTTGACGACGGCGTTCCCGCCGGGGGGCACGACCGTCCCGGGCGGGATCTCGATGTGGAAGTCGCCGTCGTTGTCGTCCTCGAACTCGGCGCCCGTCAGCGTCGCGTTCGCAGAGCCGCCGTTGAGCACGGTGAGGTCGAGGGTGCGCGGCGCGCCGGCCTGGACGATGCCGAAGTCCATGACGGCCGGGCTCGCGACGAGGCGGGCCCGCTGCCCCGCGGACGACAGCGTGATGCGCGTCTCCGGGTTCCCGGCGAGGTTGTGCCCGATGACGAGCTCACCCTCGTCGGGCTCGTCGTGGGCCGAGTTGTAGACGACCTGGATGCGCGTCTGCTCGCCCGGGTGGAGCGTCGTGGCCTCGACGAGGCCGATCTCGAAGTCCGGCGAGCTCGTGACGAGCTTGATGGGATCGAGCTCGATGACGCCGCTCGAGCCGACGTGGCGCACGGTGATGTTGCGCCGGGCGACCTCGCCCCGAGGGACGTCGCCGAAGTCGATGGAGAGCGGCGAGATGTCGATCTGCGCCTCGGGGCCGAGCGTGAACCCGCCGCTCGAGTCGCCGCAGGCGCCGCTGGCGAGGCCGAGCGCCGCGGCGAGCGCGAGCGCGGAGCGGACGAGGGCGCGCGGCGCCTGGCGCGGCGACGGGGAAAGCAGCTCGGGACGAGCGCTCGGAGCGACTGCGGACATAGGGAGGCCTCCAGGCCAAGGCGCTGGCGCCGGTTCACTACCACCGGCCCTCGGTCCGTCACAACCTGGGTTTCGTCTTTCGAACGCCCCCGCGCGGGCCGCCGACGCGCGCTCGCGCTTGTCGCGCGCCCGGCCGCGTGCGAGGTTCCGCGCATGCCCGAGGACCGCCTCGCCCCGCTCGTGACCGCCGCCGCCGAGGCCCTCGCCGGGCCCTGCGCGGTGCCCGTCGGCACGCCGCTCGCGGCGGCTTGCTCCGGTGGCGCGGACTCGGTGGCCCTCGTCGCGTGCCTCGCCGAGCTCGGCGCCAGCTGGCCCCTCGCGGCCGTCGTCTTCGTGGACCACGGGCTCCGCGAAGTCGCCGCGGAGCGCGCCGCCGCCGAGGCCGCCGCGGCCCGGGCGGGCGTCCCTTTCATCCCCTGCGCCGTGACGCTCGCCTCGTCCGGGAACGCCCAGGCCAACGCCCGCCGGGCGCGCTACGCCGCGATCCTCGCCGCCGTCGGCCCGCGGACGCTCGTCGCCACGGGTCACACCCTCAGCGACCAGGCGGAGACCGTGCTCCAGCGCCTCCTCAGAGGGGCCGGGCTCCGGGGGCTCGCCGCGATCGCCCCGCGCGAGGGGCGCCTCGTGCGGCCGCTCCTCGCCGTCCGGCGCGCCGCGACCCGCGGGCTCGGGCTCCCGTTCGTCGACGACCCGACGAACGCGACCGGGCGATACCTCAGGAACCGGCTCCGCGCCGAGCTCCTCCCGCGACTCGAGGCCGAGAACCCGCGCGTGGACGAGGCGCTCGCGGCCGTCGCCACCCAGGCGCGCGGCGAGCTCGCCCTCCTCGACCGCCTCGGGCGCGTCGCGGCCGACGCCGCCGGCGGCGCGGACGCCGTCTCGCTCGCGGGCTGGTCGACCGCCGAGGCCGCGGCGTGGATCGCGCTCCGGCACCGGCAGGAGGTGGGCGGACCGCCACCGCGCCGGGGCGCGCTCGCGGCCGCGGCGGCGCTCGCGGGTACCGGTCGCGATGGCGAGGTCGACCTCGGGCGCGGCGCGTCGGCCGTCGCGCGCGCCGGTCGCGTGACGCTCTCGGGGCGCGACGACGCGCGCTTCGTTGTTGTCGTTCACGGGCCCGGTACCTATCGTCTCGGAACCCGCCGGCTCGAGCTGGCGGTCGCGCAGATCGGGAGCCCGCTCGGGGCGCGCGCCTGCGCTGACATCGCCGCGTCGGACCTCCGCTGGCCGCTACGGCTCGTGGGCGCGACGAGCGCGGACCTCGGGGCTGGCCGGAGCCGGCTCCCGGGCGCCGGGACGAGGCCGGTGTGGCACCCTGGCGAGCCGGAGATCGAAGCAGGAGACCTCGAGATCGAAGACGCGCTCGGCCGGAAGATCTGGCCGGACCCGCGCGCTGAGGGACCGGACGGCCGGGCGGGAACGGGGCTACGCCTCTTCGTGTTGCCCGTCGCCGGCGAGGCCGAACGAGACATCGGCACAGGATAAGTTGTAGCAGCCAGCGTCTTTTGGCTACTGTGGCGGAAAGCGCCCCGCGGAAGTTGGAAAGTTGAAAGGCAACAAGTCATTCAAGACCGTCGCTCTCTGGATCTTTCTGATCGTCGTCTTCTTCGCGATCTATCAGATGGTCTCGCGGAGCGGCGGCGGTAAGCCCTGGACCTTCTCGGAGTTCGTCGAGAAGGCGCTCCCTCCGGCCGACAAGGCCGAGGTCGGCCACGGGCTCGGCGAGGTCACCGTCGTCGGCTCCGGCAACAACGACGCGATCATCGAGTACCGCTTCGCGTCCGGCGACGCGGCGCACGCGGAGGACCCGGGCTCGGTCGGTGGCCCGCTCGACCTCTACACGCGCGGCGACATCGGCATGTCGCTGACCGGCCTCACCGATCAGACGGTCTACGGGGCGCTGCAGGAGCGCGGCATCAAGGTCGCCTTCAAGCACGTCGACGACGTGGCCGCGTACCGCCCGGCGGGCTCGGAGGAGCCGTTCTCGACGTTCGTCACGCGCGTCCAGCGCATGCGGCCGCCCACGAGCGTCGCCAAGATCACCGTCCGCGGGAAGGAGATCTCCGGCGAGACGCGCGATGGCCAGCGCTTCACGACCATCGGGGATCTCGGGATCTACCGCCCGGCGCTCGTCGCGCGCGGCATCCAGATCACGGAGGAGCCCGAAGGCGAGAGCTCGATCTGGCTCTCCATCCTCGGGACCTGGCTCCCGATGATCTTCCTCTTCCTCATCTTCTTCGTCTTCATGCGCCAGCTCCAGGCGGGCGGCGGGAAGGCCATGAGCTTCGGGAAGAGCCGGCACAAGCTCCTGAACGAGTCGACCAACAAGGTCACGTTCAAGGACATCGCCGGCATCGACGAGGCCAAGGAGGAGCTCCAGGAGATCATCGCGTTCCTGAAGGATCCCAAGAAGTTCACCCGCCTCGGCGGGCGCATCCCGAAGGGCGTCCTCCTGATGGGCCCCCCGGGCACCGGCAAGACGCTCCTCGCCCGTGGCGTCGCGGGTGAGGCGGGCGTGCCGTTCTTCAGCATCTCCGGCTCGGACTTCGTCGAGATGTTCGTGGGCGTCGGCGCGAGCCGCGTGCGCGACCTCTTCGAGCAGGGCAAGAAGAACGCCCCCTGCATCGTGTTCATCGACGAGATCGACGCGGTCGGCCGCCACCGCGGCGCAGGCCTCGGCGGCGGGCACGACGAGCGCGAGCAGACCCTGAACCAGCTCCTCGTCGAGATGGACGGCTTCGAGTCCAACGACGGGGTCATCCTCGTCGCGGCGACGAACCGCCCCGACGTGCTCGACCCGGCGCTCCTCCGGCCCGGCCGCTTCGACCGCCGCGTCGTCGTGAACCGGCCGGACGTGAAGGGGCGCCTCGAGATCCTGAAGGTCCACACCCGCAAGGTGCGGCTCGCGAAGGACGTCGACCTCGAGGTCGTCGCGCGAGGGACCCCGGGCTTCGCCGGCGCCGATCTCGAGAACCTGGTCAACGAGGCGGCGCTGCTCGCGGCCCGCTTCGACAAGGACTTCATCGGGATGATCGACCTCGAGGCGGCCAAGGACAAGGTCCTGATGGGCGCCGAGCGGCGGAGCGCCGCGCTCTCCGACAACGAGAAGAAGATCACCGCCTACCACGAGGCCGGCCACGCGCTCCTCGCGCGGAAGATCCCCGGCAACGACCCCGTGCACAAGGTCACGATCATCCCGCGCGGGATGGCGCTCGGCCTCACGTGGACGCTCCCCGAGAACGACCAGTACGCCTACACCGAGCAGCAGGTCATCGGCCGCATCACGATGGCGATGGGCGGGCGCGTCGCCGAGGAGCTCATCTTCGAGAAGGTGACGACCGGCGCCGGCAACGACATCGAGCAGGCGACGAAGCTCGCGCGGAAGATGGTCTGCGAGTGGGGCATGAGCCGCCTCGGGCCGATCGCGCTCTCGAAGAACGACGGCAACATCTTCCTCGGCCGCGAGATGGCGCGCGCCAACGACTTCTCCGAGGAGACGCAGGCCGAGGCCGATCAGGAGATCCGGCGCATCATCAACGAGTGCCACTCGACCGCCCGGAAGACCATCGCCGAGCACCGCGACGGCCTCGAGCGGCTCGCGCTGGCGCTCCTCGAGTTCGAGACGTTGAACACGGTGGAGGTCGACCTCTGTCTCGACGGGGCGACGGTCGAGGACCTGCGGAAGCGCCAGCCGGCGCACGCGGCGAACGTCGACAAGGGCAAGGTCCCGGGTGGCGGGAAGCCGGTCGTGGCCGAGGAGCCCGAGAAGAAGGGCGCCATCGTGCCGGACCTGCCCGAGCCCCTCGGCGGCAGCGCCCGCAACCGGCTCGACGACTGACGACGACGGCCGCGTGACGGCGTCGCCGCCATCGATTCCGAGGCCCGCTCCGTTGCGCTTGCGCGCGGACGCGGGCCTCGTCTCGTTCGAGCGGGTCGTCGTGATGGGCGTCCTGAACGTGACGCCCGACTCCTTCTCCGACGGCGGCCGCTACGCGACGCCCGAGGCGGCCGTGGCGCGGGGTCGCGCCCTCCGCGACGGCGGGGCCGACATCCTCGACGTCGGCGGCGAGTCGACGCGGCCAGGCGCGGAGCCGGTGCCAGCCGGGGAGCAGATCCGTCGCACGGCGCCCGTCATCGAGGCGCTGGTCGCCGACGGCGCCATCGTCTCCATCGACACCACGTCCGCGGAGGTCGCGCGCGCCGCTCTCTTCGCAGGTGCACACCTCGTCAACGACATCAGCGCGGGCCGCTTCGACGCGGCGATGCTCGACGTCGTCGCCGACGCCGGCGTCCCGTTTGTTGCGATGCACACAAGCGCGAGGCCGGCCGTGATGCAGCGGGAGGTCCGCTACGACGACGTCGTCGCGGAGGTGTGCGAGCACCTCCGCGAGCGCGTGGAGGTGGCGGTGGCTCGCGGTGTCGCGCGCGACCAGATCGTGCTCGACCCGGGCCTCGGGTTCGGTAAGCAGCTCCCCCACAACCTCGCGCTCCTCCACGCGATCCCGCGCCTCGCGGCGCTCGGCCACCCAGTGCTCGTCGGGACGAGCCGGAAGAGCTTCCTCGGGCACCTCACGGGGCGCCCCGTCGAGGAGCGCCTGATGGCGACGGCCGGCTCCGTCGCGGCCACCATCGCGCTCGGGGCGCACATCGTGCGCGTCCACGACGTCGTCGAGCTGCGGGACGCGATCGTCGTCGCGGATGCGATCGCCCGCGGCGCCGCCGTGCGCTAAGCTCCGCCCCGCGGGGCCGGTGGGCGCCCGCGCGAGCAACGCTGCTGGGCAGAGGGACATGACGACGAGCAACGAGCCGCGGAAGCTCTTCGGGACCGACGGGATCCGGGGGCGCGCCAACGACGCCCCGATGACCCCCGAGACGGCGCTCGCCGTCGGGCGCGCCGTGGCGCACATCTTCAAGCGCACGGGGCACGCGCGACCGCGCATCGTCATCGGGAAGGACACGAGGCTCTCGAACTACATGTTCGAGTCGGCGCTCCAGGCGGGGATCTGCTCGATGGGGGTCGACGCCGTGCAGCTCGGCGTGCTCCCGACGCCCGGCATCGCGTTCATGACGACGGGCATGCGCGCGGACGCGGGGGTCGTGATCTCGGCGAGCCACAACCCCTACGATGACAACGGCATCAAGTTCTTCGGCGCCGACGGCTTCAAGCTGCCGGACGACGTCGAGCTCCAGATCGAGCAGCTCCTCGCGAGCGGCGACCTCCTCGAGCACCGCGCCATCGGGAGCGGGATCGGCAAGGCCTACCGCATCGAGGACGCCGTCGGGCGCTACGTCGTCTTCCTGAAGAGCACGTTCCCGCGCGCGCTCGAGCTGTCCGGGATCCGCATCGTCATCGACTGCGCGAACGGCGCGAGCTACAAGGTCGCCCCGGAGACGCTCTACGAGCTCGGCGCCGAGATCTTCCCGATGGGGACGGCCCCCAACGGCACGAACATCAACGCGGGCGTGGGCGCGCTCCACCCGGAGCGGATGGCCGAGCGGGTACGGGAGCTCCGGGCCGACATCGGCATCGCGCTCGACGGAGACGCCGACCGCTGCATCCTCTGTGACGAGCGCGGCAACATCGTCGACGGCGACGCCATGCTCCTCGTGCTCGCGCGCCACATGAAGGAGCAGGGCACGCTCAGGAACGACACCGTCGTGGCCACGGTCATGAGCAACCTCGGCCTCGAGCGGGCGCTGAACGCCGAGGGGATAGCGCTCGCGCGCGCGGGTGTCGGCGACCGCTACGTCGCGGAGCACATGCTCGCGGGCGGCTTCAACCTCGGCGGGGAGCAGTCCGGGCACCTCATCCTCCACGACCTCAGCACGACCGGCGACGGGCTGCTCGCGGCGCTGCAGGTCCTCGCGGTGATGGTCGGCAAGGGGCGGCCGCTGTCGGCGCTGACCAAGGGGCTCGAGCGGGTGCCGCAGATCCTCCGGAGCGTGTTCGTGACGAAGAAGCCCCCGCTCGAGGCGCTCCCGGAGACGTCCGCCGCCATCCGCGACGTCGAGGGCGAGCTCGGGAAGAAGGGGCGCGTGCTCGTGCGATACTCCGGCACCGAGGCCAAGTGCCGCGTGATGGTCGAGGGCGACGACGAGGCGCGCGTGAACGGCTACGCGGACCGCATCGCCGGCGCGCTCGAGCGCGAGATCGGCGCGTGAGCGTGGTCCACGCCGACGAGCGCGGCTTCGAGCTCATCGGCACGGCCGCCGAGGTCCGCGAGATGGACCGCCGCACCATCGAGGGGCTGGGCGTCCCCGGGCGTGTGCTCATGGAGCTCGCGGGCGCAGGCACCGCCGAGCTGATCGCGAGGCGCCTCGGCGGCGGCGCCGGCGGGAAGGCGGTCGTCCTCTGCGGCGGCGGCAACAACGGCGGCGACGGCTACGTCATCGCCCGCCACCTCGTCGACCATGGGATGAGCGCGCGGTGCGTCGCCACGACCGACGTCGCCGACCTGTCGGGCGACGCGCGCGCGAACGCCGACCTCTGGGTCGCGCTCGGCGGGGAGGTGCGGGTCGCGACGAAGGGCGCGACCGCCGCGATGAGGAACTGGCTCGGCCACGCGAACGTCGTCGTGGACGCGCTCTTCGGCACCGGGCTCTCCCGCGACATCACGGGGCCCGCCGCCGAGCTCATCGCGATGGCCAACGAGGCCCGCCACGGGCTGAAGGTCGCGGTGGACGTGCCGAGCGGGGTCGACGCCACCACCGGCGCGGCCTACGAGCCCGCGTTCCAGGCCGACCTCACGGCGACCTTCGGCGTGCTCAAGGCGGGGCTCCTGACCTCGCCGGGCGCCGAGCTCGCGGGTGAGGTCGCGGTCGTCGGGATCGCGATGCCGCGGTCGGTCGTGCACGAGGTCGGCGCGACCTATCGCCGCGCCACGCCGGCCGCCATCGGCGGGCTCGTCCCACCGCGGCCGGGCTCCGGGCACAAGGGCACCTTCGGCCACGTGGGGGTCATCGGGGGCTTCGCGGGGAAGGACGGCGCCGGGCGCCTCGCGTCGCGCGCGGCGCTCCGGATCGGCGCGGGGCTCGTGACGTGGTGCACGCCGGCGAGCGCCCCCGAGCGCGAGCCCGAGATCATGCACCACGACGTGCGCGAGGGGCTCCCCGAGCGGCCGACGGTCCTCGTCGTCGGCCCCGGGCTCGGCCTCGACGACGCCGCGCGCGAGGCGCTCGACCTCGCGCTCGCCGACGGGCGGCCCCTGGTCCTCGACGCCGACGCGCTCAACGCGCTCGCGGCGCGCGACATGGCCGCGAACGCCGAGGGCCACGTCGTGACGCCGCACCCGGCCGAGGCCGGGCGCCTCCTCGGGTCGAGCGCCAAGGAGGTCGAGGCCGACCGGCTCTCCGCCGCGGAGGCGCTCGTGGGGCTGACGCGGGCGGTGGTCGTGCTGAAGGGCGCGCGCACCATCGTGGCGGCCCCCGGCGAGCCCGCCGTCCTCTTCGAGCGCCCCGCCCCCGCGCTCGCCGCGGGCGGCACGGGGGACGTCCTCGCCGGCGCGATCGCGGGGCTCATGGCGCAGGGGCTCGCGCCGCGCGACGCGGCGCTCCTCGCGGTCTTCTGCCACGCCGAGGCGGGGCGCGCGACCGGGCTCGACCAGGCCGACCGCGGCGTCCTCGCCTCGGAGGTCGCCGACGCGCTGCCGGCGGCCATGGCCCACCTCACGACCGGCTGGACCTGAGCCCGAGCGCGCATCTCCTCGTGCCCGGCGCGCGCCTCAGCGCGGGCAGCCGTAGCTGTCGGTGCGCCCAGCGCGCTCCGGGCAGGCGTCCTCGTCGTCGAGGATCCCGTCGCCGTCGCGGTCGGAGCAGCCGGCGAGCGGGACGCGCCCCGGGTCGACCGGGCAGCGGTCGAACACGTCGGCGACGCCGTCCCCGTCGGTGTCGGGGCAGCCATCGAGGCTCGCGACGCCCGGCGCGGCGGGGCAGGTGTCCGACGCGTCGACGACGCCGTCCCCGTCGCTGTCCTTGGGGCCGGAGGGGGGCGGGGCGCGCCACGCGTCGGCGTCATCGGCCGGGAGGTCGTCGTCCGTGCCCGCGCCGGCGAGGATGTCGACCCCGAACGTGACGCAGGGGGTCCACGAGAAGCCGCTCTCGATGCCGTCGGTGCCGTAGACGCTCGCCTCGACGCGGAGCGCGAGGCCGCGCGACGGGCGCCACTCCATGCCGAGCGCGC
The DNA here is from genome assembly GCA_020632715.1 of Deltaproteobacteria bacterium. Classification (GTDB taxonomy): domain Bacteria; phylum Myxococcota_A; class UBA9042; order PHBI01; family PHBI01; genus JACKFA01. The sequence continues at coordinate 818,352 of JACKFA010000003.1, read as the reverse complement.
CGTGGAGGAGGCCGTCGGCGTCGAAGGAGCCGGGGCCCGCGAGGTTCGCGTACACGCCGCCGCCGAGCGCGAGGTAGGGCGTCACGGGCGGGCCGAGCACGCGCCACACTGCGTCGAGGTGCACGGGCGCGAGGATGGCGGTGCCCGCGTCGCCGTGGGTGCCGCCGATGGCGAGCCCGGCGGTCAGCTCGAAGGCGAAGACGTCGGCGAGCGCGAGGCCGCCGCGCAGGAGCACGAGGCCGCCGGAGGTCGGCTGGACGTCGGAGGAGCGCGGCGAGATGACGTCGAAGTCGGCCGAGGTCGCCTGGTAGCCGGCCACGACGCCGAAGCTGCCCGTCGCCCCGGGAGACGCGAGGGCAGGGGACCGAGCGGCGGTCACGGCGAAGAGCGCGAGGGCGAGCGACGTCCTGGGGGGCAGCATCGGCGCGAGCATAGCACAGGCGCGCCCGCGGTCATCGCCTGGTTGGGCCCCGGAGGGCGGGGAGCCGGAGCGCGGTCGGGCCCCGCCTCCGAACGCAAGAAAGGCCAGCACGTCGCCGTGCTGGCCCCAAAGGTGAGCAAGTGGCGCCCCATCTCGGGGGCGCGGTCGCCCGCGGTCACATGTCGATGATGATGACCCTCGGGCTCTCCTCCTCTTCGGCCTCCTCACGCGGTGGCTCCATCGGGAGGTAGTCGTACGGGGACGGGACCTCGAGGAAGGGCTGCTCGTAGTGTCCGTGCGAGTCGTCCTTCGGCTGCCAATAGGCGATCTTCATTTCCCGCCTCCGTCCAGGGTGGGCCAAAAAGCAGCCCACGATTTCACTGTAACAATGGTCCCTGGGTGAATCAACCTTTGCCATGGAGCCGGTGACAAACCCAGCGAGCACCATGAATGACCTAACGACACTCTAGCGGGATTTGTTCAGGCCCTTTCAAGGGGGTCTCGAGTTCGATGCCGCGAACGGGTGCCCACGGAGGGGCAGCAGGGCCGCATCCCAGGCCCCTGAACGGCGAGAGGCCGCCGGTTACCCGGCGGCCTCTCATGCCTGGATCATCGCCAGGAGCTCGCGCTCCCGGCCATGAGACCGATCGGTATCAGTCCTTGTTGAACTTGATGCCGCTGAGCGCGTCGCCGAAGACGTCGCCGAGGGTCGTGGACTGCTCCGAGCGCTGCTGGCGCAGGTACTCGATGTAGTCCTCGCTGGCCTCCTCCTCGGAGAGGCGCTTCATCGACAGGCCGATCTTGCGCTCCTCGGGGATGAGGCTGATGACCTTGGCGCGGACCTTGTCCCCCTCCTTCACCACGTCGGTGACGCTCCCGACCTTCTCGTAGGTGAGCTCGGAGATGTGGATGAGGCCCTCGATGGCGTCCTCGATCTCCACGATGGCGCCGAAGTCGAGCACCTTCGTGACCTGCCCCTCGATGACCGAGCCCGGCGGGTAGCGGTCCTCGACCGACTCCCACGGGTCGCGCGTCAGCTGCTTGATGCCGAGGCTGAAGCGCTCCTTCTCGACGTCGATGTGGAGCACCACGGCCTCGATCTCATCGGTCTTGTCGAAGACCTCGGCCGGGTTCTTGATCTTGTTCGACCAGGAGATGTCGGACACGTGGATGAGGCCGTCGATGCCCTCCTCGATGCCGATGAACAGACCGAAGTTCGTGATGTTGCGGATCTTGCCGCGCACGACCGAGCCCACCGGGTACTTCTCCTGCAGGAGCTCCCAGGGGTTCGTCTCGATCTGCTTCATGCCGAGCGAGATGCGCTTGTTCTCGGTGTCGATGTCGAGGATCACGGTCTCGACGATGTCGCCCTGGTTGACGAGCTTCGACGGGTGCTTGACGCGCTTCGTCCAGCTCATCTCCGAGACGTGGATGAGGCCCTCGATGCCGTCCTCGAGCTCCACGAAGGCGCCGTAGTCGGTGAGCGACACGACCTTGCCCTTCACGCGGTCGCCGATGTGGTACTTCTCGGCCACCGAGACCCACGGATCCTCCGAGACCTGCTTCAGACCGAGGCTCACGCGCTCCGTCTTCGGGTCGAACTTGAGGATCATCACCTCGACCTCGTCGCCCACCTCGAACATCTCGCTCGGGTGGTTGACGCGGCCCCACGACATGTCGGTGATGTGGAGGAGGCCGTCGATGCCGCCGAGGTCCACGAAGCAGCCGTACTCCGTGATGTTCTTGACGATGCCCTTCATCGTCAGGCCGACCTCGAGCTTCTCGAGCGTCTTGGCCTTGAGCTCCTCGCGCTCCGCCTCGAGGAGGGCGCGGCGCGACAGCACGATGTTCCCGCGGCGCTTGTTGAACTTGATGACCTTGAACTGGTACGTCTCGCCGATGTAGCGCTCGAGGTTGCGCACGGGGCGCAGGTCGACCTGCGAGCCCGGGAGGAACGCCTTCACGCCGATGTCGACGGTGAGGCCGCCCTTCACGCGCCCGGTGATCGTGCCCTCGACGAGCTCGTTGCGCTCGACCGCGTCGTTGATCTCGTCCCAGATCTTGAGCTTGTCGGCCTTCTCCTTCGAGAGCTCGACCTGACCGTGCTCGTTCTCCTGCGACTCGAGGTAGACGTCGATCTCCTGACCCACCTTGATCTTGAGGGTCTCGCCGGTGCCGGCGAACTCCTCGATGGGGATCTGCCCCTCCGACTTGTAGCCGATGTCGACGGTGACGTAGTCCTTCGAGATTGCGATCACCGTGCCGGTGACGATCTCACCTTCCTTCGCGCCGACCTTCGCCTCGTACTCCTCGAGCAGCTGCTCGAAGTCCTCGAAGTCGGCCGGAAGGTCTTTGTGGGTCTGAATAGTCAAGGTGGTTGTCCGAAAGGGTTGTGGTTGAGTTGAGCGGCGGCCGGGGTTCTTGTGCCAAATCCCCTTGACGAACAAAGGGTTGAGGCGGCTCCCCCGCACGCACGGCCGCGGACCATAGAGAAAGGCGCGTCTCTTGTCAACGCGGAGGCCCGCTCAGCGGCCCGCGCGGCGCGTCCTCTGTCCTCCGTTGAGGCGGTGCCGACCCTGTGGTAACCCACCCGAACCATCCGATGCGCGCCCGACGCGCGCTCGTGCCCGAGGGAACCCATGCCGCACCCGATCGACTCGTCGCTGGACCACGACCGCCTCTTCCCCGTCGCCGCGGGCGACGACGACGAGAAGGGCGGGGCCGGCAAGAACTGGGCGTTCGAGCAGCTCAAGAAGAGCCGCACCATCGAGCTCTTCGGCCCGGTCAACAACGCCCTCGCGAAGCGCGTGATCAGCTCCCTCCTCTTCCTCGAGGCGGACGATCCGTCGAAGCCCATCCTGATGGTGCAGAACAGCCCCGGCGGCTCCGTGACCGACGGCTTCGCGATCTACGACACGATGCGCTTCGTGAAGCCCGACGTGAAGGTGCTCTGCGTCGGCCTCACCGCCTCCATCGCGACCATCACCCTCCTCGGCGCGAAGAAGGAGCACCGCTACTCGCTCCCGAACACCGAGTACCTCATCCACCAGCCGCTCATCGCCGGGAACGTCTTCGGCCGCGCCAGCGACCTCGAGATCACGGCGAACGAGATCCTCAAGACGCGGGGCCGCATCAACGAGATGCTCGCCGAGGCCACCGGGCAGCCGCTCGAGGTCGTCGAGAAGCACACCCAGCGCGACTACTGGATGAACGCCCAGGAGGCCCTCGAGTACGGGCTCGTCGCGAAGGTCGTGACGAACCGCGCCGAGATCGAGTAGCCCGCGCCGCCCCCCGCGCCCCGGGCCGACCGGGGCTCCGAGCACCCATGGCCTGGAACCCCGACATCCTCGCGCCCCTCGGGCCACGCGGCGCGCGCATCGCGTACGACGTCGAGGTCGCGACCCAGGAGGGGCGCGACGGCGACGCCGTGCGCCTGCTCATGGACGCCGGCGACGCGCTCGCCCACGCCCAGAAGGGCAAGCGCGCGCTCGAGGTCTTCGACCACGCCTACGACATCGTCGTCGAGAACCCGGAGGCCCGGCGCCTCGCGGGAGACATCGCCTGGCGGGTGGCCCAGGTCCACGACGTCGCGCGGCGCTCGCTCGACGCCGCCTCCTGGTACGAGCGCGCGGAGCGACACTTCGCGGCGGACGGGGCCAGGGTCGACCAGGTCGTGGCCCTCCAGGCCGCCGCCCGCTGCCGCGCGCCGCGCGAGGGGGCGGGCGTCGCGCTGCGCCTCCTCGGGGAGGCCATCGCCGTCGCGCGCGAGCTCGACGACCCGGGCCTCCTCGCGGGCGCGATGGAGCAGGCCGCCGAGGCGTCCGCGTCGCTGACGCTCGCGGAGGAGGCCGCCGCGCAGTACCGCGAGGCGAAGGGCCTCTACGCCCGCGCCGGCGACACCGCGGGGCTCGTGCGGGCGACCATCGGGCAGGCCGAGTGCGAGCTCGACCTCGGCGACCACCTGAAGGCGGTCGAGACCCTCGCCCCCGTCGAGGAGGCCCTCGAGACGAGCCTCGACGACGAGACGACCGGCCGCGGGCTCGGGCTCGTCGCCCGCTTCTACCTGCACGCCGGCGAGCACGAGGCCGCGAGCGAGCAGTTCGCCGCGGCCATCGAGAAGCTGACGGACGCGGGCTCCGAGGTCCGCCGCGCCGAGCTGATGCTCGCGTTCGGCCGCTTCCTCCTCGACAAGGAGCCCCCGGGCGAGCTCCTGCCCTTGCTCCTCGCGGGGCTCAAGATCTTCGAGCGCCTCGGCGACAAGCAGCGGATCGCGCCTGCGGCCTACACGCTCGCGAAGGCCTACCTCGAGGCGTCGGAGCTCGTCCTCGCCGACGAGGCCATCGAGAAGGCGCTCGCCATCTGCCAGGAGCTCGGCGACGTCGAGGGGCTCGACGTCTGCACCCGCCTCGGCGTGCGCGTCGCGATCCGCATGAGCCAGGGGAAGCTCGCGCTCGAGCGGCTGAAGATCGCGGCGCGCGTGCGCGGGCAGCTCGGCGACTACGCCGGCGAGCTGCGCTACCTCTTCCAGGCGCTCGAGGCGACCTTCCACCACCCGGACCTCGACAGCATGTCGATGGCCGACGAGTTCATCGAGGCGCTGCGCCGCACCGGGCCGTGGCCGCTCGAGCAGGACGAGATGCCCATCGTCGCCGAGCGCTTCGTGAAGGCCGACCGGCCCGGCCACGCGCAGGAGGCGATGACGATCCAGGCGGCCGCGGATCTCGAGGCCGGCAACCACGAGGCCGCCGCGCGCAGCTTCGCCAGGGCGGCCGAGTTCGCGGTGCAGTCCGACAGCCCCGACGACGCGGCGAGCCTCTACGACCAGGCGATCGCCATCGCGGAGGAGGAGGGGCTCCCCGAGCTCGACGACTGGCGCCTGAACCGCGAGCGGTACGGGGCGGGCTGACACGGAGGTTTTGCGCGGCTGTCACGTGGCCGCGATTGACCCGAGGCCGAGCGCGACGCTATAGCGGAGGCGTTCGCCCACCGCGCCGCCCGGTCGCCTCCAGACTCGCCGCGAGAGAATCCCATGCGCTCGACGATCCTCGGTGTCCTCCTCATCGCCGCCGGCGCCGTCGTGTCTGGCGGCGCCCTGACCGCGTGCGGCGGGGACGACTGCAAGTCCAACAGCGACTGCCCCGCGGGGCAGATCTGCCGGCTCGGCCTCTGCGCCCGCGACCTCGGCGGCACCGACGGGCTCATCAACGTCGACACCGAGGACATCGTGCTCGCCTGCGACCCGGCGGCCCTCGGCGATCTCGTCCTGAACGAGATCCTCGCCGACCCGCCGAGCGGCGCCGACGTCAACGGCGACGGCGTCGCGAGCACGAGCGACGACGAGTTCGTCGAGGTCGTGAACGTCTCGGGCAAGACCATCGGCCTCGCCAACGTGCAGATCGACGTGGGCGGCAAGAAGGCGGCGCTCGGCGCGATCTGCCTCGGGCCGAACGAGGCGCGCGTGCTCTACGGCTCGCAGGGGCTCCCGGGCCTCACGAACTCGGGCTCCACCGTGACGCTCCTCATCGACGGGCTCACCGCCGAGTCGCACGCCTACGGCTCCGAGGGCGGGAAGGACACGAGCATGACGCACGCCGTGCAGCTCGACCCGACGAGCAGCTGGGTGCTCCACAACACGCTCTCGTCGCTCCCGTACTCGCCCGGGAAGTGCTCGGACGGCGCCGACTTCCCGAACTGCGGCAGCGGGACCGTCGTCGAGGGCGACCCGGACGCGGACGGCGGCGGTGGCGACGTGGTGCTCACCTGCGACCCGGCAGGGGCCAACGACCTCGTCCTGAACGAGATCCTCGCCGATCCGCCCGCGGGCTCCGACCCGAACGGCGACGGCACCGCGAGCACGAGCGACGACGAGTTCGTCGAGGTCGTGAACGTCGCAGGCAAGGACGTGGCGCTGACCAACGTGGAGATCGACGTCGGCGGCAAGAAGGTCGGGCTCGGCAACATGTGCCTCCCGGCGAACGGCGCGCGCGTGCTCTTCCACCTCGACGGGCTCCCGACGCTCACGAACTCGGGCGGCACCGTGTCGCTCCTCGTCGACGGGAGCGTCGTCCAGGCCCACACCTACGGCTCCGAGGGCGGGAAGGACGAGTCCCTGACGCTCGCCGTGCAGCTCGATCCGACGAGCAGCTGGGTCGGCCACACCACCGTCGGCGGGGCCCCGTACTCCCCGGGCAAGTGCTCGAACGGCAACGCCTTCCCGGACTGCTTCACGACCCCCGTCGAGGAGATGCCCGACGCGGCCGACGGCAGCGACGGCGACGACGCGGACACCTCGATCGTCGACACCATGACCCCCGACGACGACGCCGGGCCCACGTGCGGGCCGCCCGCGGGGGTCGGCGACCTCGTCATCAACGAGATCATGGCCGACCCGGGCACGACCATCGACTGGAACGGCGACGGCAACGCGAGCAGCACGCAGGACGAGTACGTCGAGATCCTGAACCTCGCGCCCTACACGGTGAGCCTCGTCGGGGTGACCATCTCCGACGCGACCGGCGTGAAGTTCACCGCGGGCACCCACGGTGACGACTGCCTCGCGCCGAACGAGGCCCTCGTGGTCTTCGGCGGCGGCACGCCGACGCTCTCGCTCACGGGGGCGATGGCGGTGACCGGCGGGTCGCTCTCGCTCAACAACACGAACGAGACGGTCACGCTGAAGTCCGCCGCGGGGGCGTCGATGGACACCTACTCGTACACGTCGGCCACGAAGGAGACCGCGTTCGTCCGGAACCCGGACGGCACGGGCACCTCGTTCAGCCTGCACCCCGAGGTGACGACCGGCGGGCTCAAGGGCAGCCCCGGCACGTGCCTCACCGGGGCCGCCTTCCCGGGCTGCCTGACCCAGTGAGCGGCCGCCCGAAGATGTGCCCGAGCTGCGGCAAGCTCATGGGCGTGGGGGACGTCTGCCCGTACTGCGGGGCGGACGCGCGGAAGGTCGGGACGAAGCTCGCCGGGGCCGCGCGCGGCATCGGTCGCGGCGCGCAGTCCGGCAACCCCGTGACCATCGCGCTCATCGGCGTGAACGTCTTCCTCTTCGCGCTGACCGTCGCGGTCGGCGGCGTGAAGCCCGCCGAGGGCGGCCTCGACGTCCTCTCGCCGAGCACGGAGGTCGTCTTCCGGCTCGGGCTCCAGTACAACCCGGCGATCATGGCGGGCGACTGGTGGCGGATCATCATGCCGATCTTCCTCCACCTCGGCGTCCTCCACATCCTGTTCAACAGCATGGTCCTCTGGACCGCCGGCCGCGTCGTGGAGCACGAGATCGGCTCGCGCCTCATGTTCATGGTGTACATGCTCGCCGGGATCATCGGCTTCGTGGCGAGCTACTTCGCCGACATCGGCGGCGCCGGCGCGTCCGGGGCCGTGAGCGGGCTCATCGGCTTCCTGCTCGTGCGGCGCTGGCTCGTCGACGGGAACCTGCGCCACCCCGTGGCGAGCTGGGCGCTCCAGCTCACCGTGTACACGGCCATCTTCGGGCTCGTGGTGTCGCGCGTGAACAACGTCGCCCACCTCGCGGGCTACCTCGTCGGCGCCGGGCTCGCCGCGCTGCTCACGAAGGTGAAGCTCTCGAAGCGCGGCGCGGTCGGGCTCATGCTGCTCACGACCGGCCTCGGCGTGCTGACCGTCGCCGCCTTCGTCGCGATGGGGCTCTCGCTCGGGCGCGCCTCCGGCGACGAGATCATCCAGATCGATCGCTGCATGACGCTCTCACGCGTAGCCGTCACCGAGGGCGGGCGGTCGGTCGACCCCGACGCCGCCGAGCGCGCGGCCGACTGCTTCAAGGGCACGGGCTCCGTCGGGCTCGGGGGAGATGAGCCCCTCGATCGCGTGCGCGCGGCCGTCGTCGCCGGGAAGGACGCCGCCGAGCGCGGTGAGCTCTCGGTCGAGCAGCGCGCGGCGGCCGACATCATCGGGGGCGCCGAGGACTTCGACGCCTGGCTCCGCGCGAACAGCGGCCGCTACGGGCTCCGGGTCGGCCTGCGCTGACGTGCGCCTCGTCGACGCCCACTGCCACCTGAACAGCGACCGCCTCCAAGGGGACGTCGCGGAGGTCGTGAGGGCCGCCGCCGAGGCCGGCGTCGAGACGCTCGTGATGGCCGGGGTCGACGCGGCGTGCTGGCGCTCGCAGCAGGCGCTCGCGACGCGCTTCCCCGGCGTCGCGCGGATGGTCTTCGGCCTCCACCCGCAGGTGGTCGCGGAGCTCGACCGCGCGGGGCTCGACGACGGGCTCGCGGAGCTCGAGCGCATGGCGCGCGGCGAGCCCGCGCTGGTGGCCGTGGGCGAGACCGGGCTCGACCGCTTCACCCCCGAGCGGCGCGACTCTGTTGCACTGCAAGAAGAGAGCATGCGCGCTCATTTCGAGCTCGCGGACGCGATCGGGCGACCGGTCGTGCTGCACCTGCTCAAAGCCCACGACGACGCCCTCCGGGTGCTGAAGGACGCGCGCCTCCCGGCCGCCGGGGGCGTGGTCCACAGCTTCAGCGGGAGCGCCGAGCTCGCGCGCGCCTACGTCAAGCTCGGGCTCCACGTCTCGTTCTGCGGGAGCCTGACCTGGCCGCAGTCGCGACGCCTCCGCGCGGCCGCCGCCGAGGTGCCGCTCGACCGCGTGCTCGTCGAGACCGACAGCCCCGACCAGACGCCGCACCCGCACCAGGGCGAGGCGAACCGGCCGGCGCTCCTGCCGCTCGTCGCGCAGGCCCTCGCGGACGTCCACGGCGTCGACGTCGCCGAGATCGCGCGCAGGACGACCGAGAACGCGACGCGCTTCTACTCGCTGTCGTCGTCCTGAGCCCGGGCGCCGGCCGGCTCGGGCTCGTCGGCGGCGGTCGGCGCGGCGTCGGCGTGCCCGGTGTCCTTCCGGCGGAAGTAGTCGTCGAGGAGCTCGCGCGCCGGGACCGCGCCCTTCACCGTCCACTGCTCGCCGTTGACGACGAGGCTCGCGACCACGATCTCGGGGGCGTCCGCGGGTGCCGCCGCGACGAACCACGAGTAGTGCCGCGCGACGCCGGTGTCGTTCTGCGAGAGGCTCCCCGTCTTGCCCGCGACGGCGACGCCCGGGATCCGGGGCTTGCCGCCCTTGTAGAAGAACTTGTGCGCCGTGCCGGTCTCGGTCGTCGCGACCATCATCTGCATCACCGTGCGCGCGACCGTCGGGCTCGCGACCGTGGTGAGCGCCGTCGGCTCCATCGTGTAGAGCGTCTCGTCGCCGCGCGAGGCGGACCGGACGAGGCGCGGGGCCATCATGACGCCGTCGTTCGCGAGGCCGGCCGTGATGAGGGCGGCGTGGAGCGGGCTCATGTGCGTGCCCTCGAAGCCGGCGGCCGAGCGCGCGAAGCCGAGCCGCGAGCCCGTCGGGATGCGCGCCTCGCTCGGCGCGACGCCCCAGAGGAAGGGGAGGCGGCGGTTGAAGAGGAAGCGGTCGGCCACGGCCTGGAGCTGCGCCGGCCGGAGGAGCTGGTCGGCCCAGCGCGCGAAGGCCACGTTGTTGCTCGAACCGAGGGCCTCGGCGAGCGTCTCGCAGCGCTTGTCGAGGTTCGGCACCGGCCGGAGGTTGTAGAGGGTCACGTTCTTGTGCCCGCCGTGGACGCAGATCGTCTGGTCGGGCGCGAGCCCGCCGAGCTCGACGAGCGCCGTGGCGGTGATGACCTTGAACACGCTCGCCGCGGGCCCCTCGGCCTGGAGCGCGAGGTGGCGGAGCTCCGGGCGATGCTCCGCGTGCTCGGCGAGGGCGAGGAGGGCGCCCGTCCTGGGGTCGATGGCGACGACGACGCCGTACTCGACCTTGTACTTCTCGAGCGAGCGGCTGGCCTGACGCTGGAGCATCGGGTCGAGCGTGAGCTCTACGGCGGTGCCGTCGTCGAGGCGCTGGACGAGGCGATCCCCCTCGACCTCGGCGAGGTCCGGATCGATGCTCCGGGCCGGGATCGCCCAGGCGCCCGCGGGCCGCTCGGCGCGGTGACCCGGCGCGACCGCCGCCGTCAGCGAGGCGAGGCCCGCCGCCTCCGGGCGCATCGGCGCGACGATGGGCACGGGGGGCTTCTCCGCGCCCGACGCGGTCGCCGGGTCGCCGCTCGAGGCGACGAGGACGCCGATCGAGCCGAGGATGAAGCCGCCGAGGGCGGCCTTCGTGGAGCGTCGACGGAGCGGGGAGGGCGAGGTCATCGGGGGCACTGTCAGGCGTCTGACGGGGGCTGTCCAAATTTTGATGGCGAGGCCGCCGCGGCGCCGCGTCCGTTGCCTCGACGCGACGACCGTGGCAGAACGGCCGCATGAGTCGGGGCGGGTCCACCCAGAGGGAGAGCGAACGGACGCTGCTCGACGTCTTCCGGGCCCACGTCGAGGTCGCCCCGGACGGCGTCGCGCTCCGCCACTTCGCCGAGGACGGCGCGCTCGCCACGGTCACGTGGCGGCAGTGGTCGGAGCGGAGCCGCGCGCTCGCGGCGGGGCTCCTCGCGGCCGGGCTCCAGCCGGGCGGGCGCGTCGCGCTGCTGTCGCGCGCGCGCGTCGAGTGCGCGCTCATCGAGATCGCGGTGCTCATGGCGGGCGGGATCCTCGTCCCCATCTACCCGAACGAGCTCCCCGCGAGCTGCGCGCGCTTCATCGAGGACAGCGGCGCGCGCTTCGCGATCGCCGAGGATCCCTGGCAGCTGAAGAAGCTCCTCGACTCGGCGGTGGCCGACGGGGCGGACCTCCAGCTCGTGCTGATCGACCCGGAGATGCGCCTCCAGTCGGGCGACGTCGCGTCGACCGCGGAGCTCGGCGTGAGCGCGGCGCACGTCACGACGCTCGCGCGCCTCGCCGCGCGCGGGGCCCAGGCGCGGAGCGCGCGCGCCGACGACGAGCTCGCGGCGCGCTCGGAGAGCGTGCTCTCCGACGGCTGCGCGGCGATCTGCTACACCCCGGGCACCGAGGGCAGCCCGAAGGGCGTGATGCTCACGCACCACAACCTCGTCGCGACCTGCGACGCGCTCGCGCGCGCGCTCCCGATGCGGCCCGACGACGTGTCGCTCGCCTACCTGCCGGTCGCGCAGGCGTTCTCGCACACCGCGTTCTGGCTCGCCGTGCGCGCCGGGGCGGCCATCGCCTACGCGCGGGGCGAGGGCGCCGTGCTCGAGGATCTCGCGACGCTCGCGCCGACCGTGCTCTTCGGCGTGCCGAGGCTCTTCGAGCGCATCGAGGAGGGGCTCGAGGCCGAGCTCATCGGCACGGGGGGCCTCCAGAGCGTCGTCGCCGCCTGGGGCTTCGGCCGGCGCGGTGAACGGGGCGACGGCGCCGGCCTCCTCGCGCGGGCGCGCGGGGCGCTCTCGAAGCGTCTCATCCAGCGGCGCCTCGCGCAGAAGCTCGGCGGGCGGCTCCGCTTCGCGGTCAGCGGCGGCGCGCCGCTCGGCGTCGACACGGCGCGGTTCTTCGAGGAGCACGGCGTGCCGCTGCTCGAGGGCTACGGCATGGTCGAGACGGCCGCGGCGACGCACGTGAACCGGCTCGACGACCGCGTCGTCGGCACCGTGGGGCTGCCGCTGCCCGGGGTCGAGGCGCGCGTGCTCGACGACGGGGAGCTCGTCGTGCGCGGCGCGAACGTGACGCCGGGCTACTGGGGGAACCCGCTCGAGAGCCGGAAGGTCTTCGACGACGGCGGCTGGTTCAGGACGGGCGACCTCGGGCGCATCGACGCGAGCGGGCGGCTCACGATCACCGACCGGAAGCGCGACATCATCGTGACCGCGAACGGCAAGGCCATCGCGCCCGGGCCGATCGCCGAGAAGCTGCGCGCGGACCCGCTCGTCGGGCAGGCGTTCATCTACGGCGACCGGCGGACCTACCTGACCGCCCTCATCGAGCTCGACCGGGCGACGCTCGCGCGCTTCGCGGAGGAGCACGGGGTCGCGGGGGAGTACGAGGCGTTGACGCGCCACCCGCGGGTCTACGGGCACGTGGAGGCGCTCGTCGAGCGGGTCAACGCGGGCCTCCCGCCGCACGAGAACATCAAGAAGTTCGCGATCTTGTCGGGCGAGCTCACGACGGAGTCGGGCGACCTCACGCCCGTGCTCGGGCTCCGGCGCCGGGCGATCGCCGAGCGGCACAAGGCGCTGCTCGACTCGTTCTACTCCGAGTCCTTCTGACGGGCGGCCGCGCACGCCGTCGGCGCGGCGCCGCGCGCGGCTTCTGCTTGCGTCGAGCCCGCGCGCGGGGCAAGAAGTCGGCCGAGCGACGGCCCGACAAGACCAGGAGCGGCTGCTGATGGCGAGTCCCCGCACCCTCATCATCGTCCCGACCTACGACGAGCGCGAGAACCTGCCGCCGCTCGTCGCGGCCATCCACGAGCACCTGCCGTACGCCCACGTCCTCGTGGTCGACGACAACTCCCCGGACGGCACCGGCGCGCTCGCCGACGAGCTCGCGGCGGCCGACGAGCGCGTGCACGTGTTGCACCGCGAAGGGAAGCAAGGTCTCGGAACTGCTTACATCGCGGGTTTTCGTTTCGCACTTGCGAAGGGCTATGAGCTCATCTTCGAGATGGACGCGGACTTCTCGCACCAGCCGAAGTACCTCCCGGCGTTCGTGAAGGCCGCTCAGGACGGCGCCGACCTCGTGCTCGGCTGCCGCTACATCGCGGGCGGCGGCACCGAGGACTGGGGGCTCTGGCGGCGCTTCGTGAGCAAGGGCGGCAACCTCTACGCCCGCGCGATCCTCGGGCTCCGGTTCCACGATCTCACCGGCGGCTACAAGTGCTTCCGGCGGTCGACCCTCGAGGCGCTCGACCTCGACGCCGTCCGCTCGACCGGCTACGCCTTCCAGATCGAGCTCACCTACCGCGCGCACAAGGCGGGGATGCGGATCGTCGAGGTGCCGATCGTCTTCCCGGACCGGCGCGTCGGCCAGTCGAAGATGAGCGGCAGCATCGTCCGCGAGGCGATGCTCAACGTGCTCCGCATGCGCTTCGGCAAGGGCGGCGCGAAGCGCGCCTGAGCCTCGCCCGCCCGCTCACTTCGGCGCGGGCGCGTCCTTCGGCGCGGGCGCGTCGTCCTTCTTCTCGTCCTCGGGCGGCGCCGGCGGCGGGTAGTGCTGGTCGATCCAGCCGCGCCACTTCTCCGCGTCGAGCTCGTATTCCACCGTCTGCGCCACGCGCCCGAGGGCGAGGAGCGCGTCGTTCGCGACGGCCTTGTCCGAGAGCTCGTTCGCGACCGCGAGCAGCGACTCGCGCGTCGGGACGGCCGCGAGCACGCCGACCATGAAGCGCTCGGTGGCCGCGTCCTGCTCCTTGCCGAGCGCCTCGATGATGGCCGCCTGCCCGCCGGGCATCGACGCGAGCGTCGCCGCCGCCGCGCGCCGGACGAGGGGCGACTCGTCACCGAGCGCGCCCTTCACCTTCGCGAGATCCTCCTCGGCGCCGCGCGCGAGCCCATAGATCGACGCCGCGCGCACGGTGGCGTCGGGGTCCGCGGCGAGCTTCCGGGCCACGACGAGCCCGGCGGTCGCGAGCTCGGGGACGGTCGCGTGGCCGAACGCCTCGACCACGGCGCGGCGGACGACCGGCCGCGCGTCGGCGAGGGCCTTCTCGACGAGCTTCTCGCGCTCCCCCTCCGGCGCGACCTTGAGCGCCCTCGCGCCCTCGGCCGCGAGCGCCTCGTCCTCGCTCGCGAGCACCTTCTCGAGGGCGTCGGCCGGCACCGCGACGCCGCGCCGGCGCGCGACCTGGAGCGCCGCCCGCCGCGTCGGGGCGGCCGTGTCCTCGGCGGTGACGAGCGCCACGAGCGCCGCCTCGTCGAGGGTCCCGCCGACGCGCGACAACGCGACCGCGGCCTCGGCGACCACGCTCTCGTCGGCGTCGGAGAGCATCGCCTGGAGCTTCGGCGCGGCGACGCCTGCGCCGTCGAGGCTCGCGAGGGTCCGGGCGGCGTCGACGCGGACGCCGGGGTCCTTCGCGTCGAGGAGGTCGACCGCGCTCGCGGTGAGGGCGTCGCCGCCGGTCGCGACGAGCGCCACGCGCGCGCCGTCGCGCACCGTCGCGGCGTCGTGCTTCAGGAGGGCGGCGATCGCCGGCGCCGCGTCGGGGGTCGGGACGGCGGTGAAGTACTCGAGCGCGCCGCGCACCTCCTCGAGGTTCTTGCTCTGGAGGAGGGCCTTCGCGGTGGGCGCGGCCTCGGCGCCGGCCGCGACGAGGGCCTTCACGGCGGCGGGGCGCTGGGTCGCGAGGCCGAGCGCCGCCTTCGCGACCGGCTCGGGCGCGTCCGCAAGCTCGACGCCGCCCGCGGTCACGCGGACGCTGGTGGTCGGCCCGGCGTTCGTCGGCGCGGTCGCCGTCTCGACGGGCGCGGGCTTCGGCTTCGGCTTCTCACCGCAGGCGGCGAGGCCTGCGGCGCCCGCGACGAGGGCCACGAGGGCGAGGCGGAGGTGGCTCGGTCGAACGGCGGCGTGGCGTGCGCGCGTCATGGCAGGGGCTCTCCCGGTCGCGTGGGGGCCGGAAGATACCCGAGGACGCGCGACCGCGCGATCGCTATGTGCTTTGTGGCGCGGGGCGGTCCTGCTAGAGATACGCGCGCCCGGCGGACCCGGGCCGACGTCGGCGCCGACGGGGCGCGCGGCGGTGGGAGAGCGACGATGGCAGACATTCGCGACCGCGCCATCCGCGCGGTGACCGAGGACGGCTCGTTCCGGGTGATCACGGCGCGCACGAGCGAGGTCGTGCGGGAGGGCGTGAAGAAGCACGGCCTCAAGGGGGCCGAGGCGCGCCTCTTCGGGGAGCTCCTGACCGGCGCCATCCTCGTGCGCGAGACGATGGCGCCGTCGCACCGCGTGCAGATCATCCTGAGCGGGCACGACGGCGGGCAGATGGTCGCGGACTCGCACCCGGAGACCGGGCTCACGCGCGGCTTCGTGTCGCGCGGCGAGGGGGGCGCGCCGGTCACCCTCGGCGCCGACGCCGTGATGAAGGTGATCCGGACGCTCCCGCGCGGGAGCCTCCACCAGAGCATCGTCGCGGCCGACGGCGAGAGCGTGTCGGCCGTGCTCATGGCCTACATGCAGGGCTCGGAGCAGGTGACGGCCACGCTCGGCGTGGCGTCGGTCGTCGACGGCGAGGGCTACGTCGCGGCGTCGGCGGGCTTCATCGTGCAGCTCCTGCCGGAGGTACAGCAGGGGCCGCTCGCGGTGATGACCGAGCGCCTCGGCGACTTCGCGTACCTCGACGACGGCATCGTCGGCAGCGACGCGAGCGCGGAGGTGCTGCTCTTCGAGCTGCTCTACGGCATGCCCCACGAGAAGCTCGCGGATAGCGACGTCCACTACGGCTGCTCGTGCAGCGACGAGCGCGCGATCGCGGCGATCAGCGTCCTCGGGCGCGCCGAGCTCGGGCAGATGGTCGCGAAGGGCGAGGTCGTCGAGATGACCTGCGAGTACTGCGGCCGCCTGTGGTCGGTTGGGCCGGAGCGGCTCCGGGCGCTGCTCGCCGACAACTGACGGGGGCGTGAATGGCGTTCACGCTCCGTCCGGACCGTCGCCCTCGCGCATCCGGTAGCCGACGCCGAGCTCGGTCGAGATGAAGCGCGGGCGCGCCGGCTCCGTCTCGATCTTCTTCCGGAGCTCGGCCATGTGCACCCGCACGTAGTGCGTGCGGCGCCGATAGGCCGGCCCCCAGACGTCCTCGAGGATCTGGCGGTGCGTGACGACGCGGCCCGCGTGGCGCACGAGCAGCGCGAGGAGCCGATGCTCCGTGGGCGTCAGGTGGACGAGGACGCCGGCGCGCGTCACCTCGCGGCGCGCGAGGTCGACGACGAGCTCTCCCGAGCGATAGATCGGCTCCGCGTCTCCCCCGGAACGCTCGGCGGCGTGGCGCAGGAGCACGCGGACACGCGCGAGGAGCTCGTTCATGCCGAACGGCTTCGTCACGTAGTCGTCGGCGCCGGCGTCGAGGGCGTCGACCTTGTCCTGCTCGCGCCCACGCGCGGACAGGACGAGGATCGGCACCCGGCTCCAGCCGCGGAGCTCCCGCGTGAGGTCGACCCCGTCGACGTCGGGGAGCCCGAGGTCCAGCAAGACGACCGCCGGGTTCTGGGTCGACGCCGCGATGACGGCGGCGCCGCCGGTCTCCGCCTCGAGGACCTGGTAGCCGTGGGCCGCGAGCGAGGCCCGGAGGAGCCTGCGCATCGGGGCCTCGTCCTCGACGACGAGCACGGTCGGCCCGCCTGCCTCAGTCGTCATCGAACCCCTCCTCGGGCGTCCGGCCCTCGCTGTCGCCCACCGCGGGCGCGTCGAGGGGGAGCTCTGCGACGAAGCGCGCGCCGCCGCCCGCGCGATTCGCGGCGCTCAGGGTGCCGCCGTGGACCGCCGCGATGGCGCGGCAGATGGCGAGCCCGAGGCCGGCCCCCGTCGCCGTCGTGCGCCCGCGATAGAACTTCTCGAAGGCGCGCTCGGCGTCCTCGGCGCTGAGGCCGGGGCCGCGGTCGCGCACCTCGATGACGAGTCGGGGCGGCTCACCGGCCGCGTGCCGGGCCTCGACCTCGATGGGGGTGTCCGGCGCCGAGTGCTTGGCCGCGTTGTCGAGGAGGTTCGTGAGAAGCTGCTCGACGAGCGCCGGATCCACGGCGACGAAGGGCAGCGTCGGATCGACCTCGACGCGGACGTCGCGGCCGGCGAGTGCGTGCTCGAGGCGGCCGAGGGCCGAGCCGAAGATCTCCTCGATGGGGACGAGCTCGCGGCGGGGCTCGAGGGCGCCGGACTCGAGGCGTGTCATGTCGAGGAGGTTCCCGACGAGGCGCTCGAGTCGCTCCGCTTCGTCGCAGATGCTCCCGAGGAGCTCGCGCTGCGTGTCCTCGGGGAGCCGACCGCGCTCGTCGCGGAGCGTCGTGGCGGCGCCGGTGATGGTGGCGAGGGGCGTCCGGAGATCGTGGGAGACGCTCGACAGGAGCGCGCTCCGCATCTCCTCGGTGCGCACGCGGAGCGCGGCGGCGCGCGCGTCCTCGCCGAGCACGGCGCGCCCGAGGGCGAGCGCGCCCTGGCGCACGAAGGCCTCGAGGAGGAGCCGGTCCTCGGCGCGCGAGCGGCGCCCGGTGCGCGGGCTGACGGCGAGGACGCCGACGACCGCGCCGTCCGAGAGCAGCGGGAAGCCGGTGATGCGCGCGCCGGGGAGC
The DNA here is from genome assembly GCA_020632715.1 of Deltaproteobacteria bacterium. Lineage (GTDB taxonomy): Bacteria > Myxococcota_A > UBA9042 > PHBI01 > PHBI01 > JACKFA01. Next base: position 800,784 of record JACKFA010000003.1, on the reverse strand, counting down.
GTGGGCGTGCCGAGGCCAGCGGCGCGGGCATGGTCGAGGACCCAGCGGAGGACGCCGCGCTCTTGCGTGTCGAGGAGCACCTCGCCGACCTCGGTCGCCATCGTGAGCTCACCGTCGCGTGCGCCGCGCACGAGGACGGCCGTCGAGGCGGAGAAGACCCGCGCCACCTCGGTCGCGAGCACGCGCGCCACGGCGGGCGGGTCGGAGGCGCCCGCGAGCTCGCGCGAGAGCGAGTAGAGCGCGGCCGTGCGCTCCTCACGCGCGCGCGCGGCGAGCTCCTGGCTCCGGATCCGCTGCGTCAGCGCCGAGATGAGGACACCCACGCCGAACATGAGGGCGAACGTGAGGATGTGGCGGGCGTCGCTCACCGCGAACGTGAAGTGCGGCGTCACGAAGAAGAAGTCGTAGACGGCGACCGAGAGGCCGGCGGCGAAGAGCGCGGGCCCGCGACCGATGCGGGCGGCGGCGAGCATGATGGCGGAGAGGAAGAGGGCGACGACATCGGGTGGCGCGAAGGTGTCGCGACCGAGGGCGGACACGAGGGCCGCGGCCGCGACGAGACCGCCCGCGGCGAGAAAGTTCGCGCGGCCAGGCCCGCGCTCGGTGCCCGGGCCCGGATCCGCGGCGCGGTCGCCGGGCGCGTCGCCGGTGATCACGTGGACGTCGATGTCGCCGGACTCGCGGACGAGCTCGTCGTGGAGCGACCCGCGGATCGTGTCGCGGAGGCGCGCGAGGATCCCCCCGCTCGGGGGCTTCCCGAGGATGATGCGCGAGACGTTGTGGTGGCGGGCGTACGCGAGGATGGCGCCGGCGGGCCGCGCCCCGCCGAGGCGGACGACCTCGGCGCCGAGGGACTCGGCGAGGCGGAGGTGGCCGTCGAGACGCTCGCGGTCGGCCTCGAGGAGGGGCTTCAGGACCGGCTCGACCCAGACGGCGACCCAGGGCGCGCGGAGACCGGTCGCCATGCGGCGCGCGGCGCGGACGAGTCGCTCGGAGGCCGGCGACGGATCGACGTAGACGAGCAGCCGCTCGGCGGTAGGCCACGTCGCGCGGATCGCGTGGGTCTCGCGGTAGGCGCGCACGTCCTCGTCGACGTGGTCCGCGGTGACGCGCAGGGCGAGCTCGCGGAGGGCGAGGAGGTTCCCCCGCTTGAAGAAGTGCTCGATGGCGTGTTGCGCCTGGTCCGGCAGGTAGACCTTGCCCTCGTGGAGCCGCGCGAGCAGCGCGTCGGGCGGGAGATCGACGAGGACGATGTCGTCGGCGCGCTCGAGGAGGCGGTCCGGGACGGTCTCGCGGACGCGGACGTGGGCTATCTGGGCGACGACGTCGTTCAGGCTCTCCACGTGCTGGACGTTGAGCGTCGTGTGGACGTCGATGCCGGCGTCGAGGAGGTCGAGGACGTCCTGCCAGCGCTTCTCGTGCCGGAGCCCGCGCGGGTTCGTGTGGGCGAGCTCGTCGACGAGGACGATCGCCGGGCGGCGGGCGAGGAGCCCGTCGAGATCGAGCTCCTCGAGCGCTGTGCCGCGGTAGTCCACGCGGAGACGCGGGAGGACCTCGAGACCCTCGGTGAGCGCCTCGGTCTCGCGGCGGCCGTGCGTCTCGACGCAGCCGACGACCAGGTCGGCGCCCTCGGCGACGAGGCGGCGCGCCGACTCGAGCATCGCGTAGGTCTTCCCGACCCCCGGCGCGAACCCGAAGAAGATCTTCAGGCGGGCGCGTCCGGCGCGGTCGTCGGCGGCCTGGACCCGCGCGAGGAGCGCGTCGGGGTCGGGCCGCGCTTCGGGGCCTGCCGGATTCATCGGGCGGGGGGCCCTCCGGCGAGCCGATCGAGCGCGAGGTTCAGCCGCAGCACGTTGACGCGCGGGTCCCCGAGGAAGCCGAGGGCGGGTGGCTCGACGTGCTCCCGGACGAGCGCCTTCACCCGCGCCGGGTCGAGGCCGCGGGCGTGGGCGACGCGCGTCACCTGGAAGAGCGCGCCGGCCGGGCTGATGTCCGGATCGAGGCCGCTCGCCGAGGTCGTGACGAGGTCGGCCGGCACGGGCCCCGTGGCCTCGGGGTCCGCGGCGCGCAGCTCCCCCACGCGGGCCGCCGCGCGCGCGGCGAGCGCCGGGTTCGACGCGGCCAGGTTCGACCCGGCCGAGGCCGCCGCGTCATAGGGCAGAGGCGACGTCGCGGACGGCCGCCCCCAGAAGTAGCCGGGCGCCGTGAAGGGCTGGCCGACGAGCGCCGAGCCGACGACGCGCCCGTCGGCGGCGGTGACGAGGGAGCCGTTCGCCTGCTCGGGGAGCGCGAGCTGCGCGACGCCGGTCACGGCGAGCGGGTAGAGGAGCCCGCAGAGGACCGTCGCGGCCGCGAGCAGCACGGCGGCGGCGCGGAGGGTGGCGAGCCAGCCGACGCCGGGCTCGGCGGCGGGTTCGGGCGGGAGCGACGAGGCCGGCGCGGGCGTCGAGCGAGGGTGGGCCGTCATCACGCGACTCCGAGGGCGGTCAGGAGGAGATCGATGAGCTTGATCCCGAGGAACGGCACGAGGAGCCCGCCGAGACCGTACCACAGGAGGTTCCGCCGAAGCAGCGCCCCAGCCGGCGCCGGGCGGTAGCGCACGCCGCGGAGCGCCGACGGGATGAGCGCGACGATGACGAGCGCGTTGAAGATGACGGCCGACAGGACGGCCGACGTGGGCGAGGTGAGCCCCATGACGTCGAGACCGCCGAGCGCGGGGTAGGTCGCGGCGAAGGCCGCCGGGATGACGGCGAAGTACTTCGCGACGTCGTTCGCGATGCTGAAGGTCGTGAGCGCGCCGCGGGTCATGAGCATCTGCTTGCCGATGACCACGATGGAGAGGAGCTTCGTCGGGTTCGAGTCGAGGTCGACCATGTTCCCGGCCTCCTTGGCGGCCTGGGTGCCCGTGTTCATGGCGACCGCGACGTCGGCCTGCGCGAGCGCCGGCGCGTCGTTCGTGCCGTCGCCGGTCATCGCGACGAGGTGGCCCTCGGCCTGGTAGCGGCGGATCATCGCGAGCTTCGCCTCGGGCGTCGCCTCCGCGAGGAAGTCGTCCACGCCGGCCTCGGCGGCGATGGCCGCCGCGGTGAGCGGGTTGTCGCCGGTGATCATGATGGTCTTGATGCCGACGCGGCGGAGCTCCGCGAACCGCTCGACGATGCCGCCCTTCACGATGTCCTTGAGCTCGACCACGCCGAGGACGGCGGCGTCGCGGGCGACCACGAGCGGCGTCGAGCCACGGCGGGCGCACTCGTCGATCGCGCGCTCGACCGGCCCGGGCACGCTCCCGCCGAGCTCGTGCACCCAGCGCCTGACGGCGTCGCCCGCGCCCTTCCGGAGGCGCGACGCGCCGACGTCCACGCCGCTCATCCGCGTCTGCGCCGTGAAAGGCACGCGCTTGGTGACCCCGTCGCGCACCTCGTCACGGACGCCGAACGCGCTCTTCGCGAGGACGACGATGCTCCGGCCCTCGGGGGTCTCGTCGGCGAGCGAAGCGGTCGCGGCGGCGACGGCGAGGTCGCGCTCGGAGACGCCGGGGGCGGGGAGGAAGGCGGTGGCCTGGCGGTTCCCGAGCGTGATGGTGCCGGTCTTGTCGAGGAGCAGCACGTCCACGTCGCCCGCGGCCTCGACGGCGCGCCCCGAGGTGGCGACGACGTTCTCCTGGATGAGGCGGTCCATGCCCGCGATGCCGATGGCGGAGAGGAGGCCGCCGATGGTCGTCGGGATGAGGCAGACGAGGAGCGCCACGAGCACGGTGAGGGCGACCGGGGCCCCGGCGCCGGTCGCGCGCACGGCGTGCTCGGAGAAGGGGAGGAGCGTCGCGGTCGCGAGGAGGAAGACGAGCGTCAGCGCGGCGAGCAGGATGTCGAGCGCGATCTCGTTCGGGGTCTTCTGTCGGCGCGCGCCCTCGACCATGCCAATCATGCGGTCGAGGAAGGTCTCGCCGGGGTTGGTGGTGACGCGCACGACGAGCCAGTCGGAGAGCACACGCGTGCCGCCCGTGACGGCGCTGCGATCGCCCCCCGACTCGCGGATGACCGGCGCGCTCTCGCCGGTGATGGCGCTCTCGTCGACCGAGGCGACGCCCTCGATCACGTCGCCGTCGCCGGGGATGGGGCAGCCGGCCTCGACGAGGACGACGTTCCCGGCGCGGAGATCGGACGACGCGACCTCGTCGCGCGGGCCGTCGCGCCGCCCCTCGCGCAGCCGCACGGCGCGGACGTCGCGGCGGGCGCGGCGGAGGCTGTCGGCCTGCGCCTTCCCGCGGCCCTCGGCCATCGCCTCCGCGAAGTTCGCGAAGAGCACGGTGAACCAGAGCCAGAGGGACACGGCCAGGGTGAAGCCCGGGCTCGCGTCGCCGGCGCCGGTGATGGCGGCGTGGAGGAAGAGGAGGGTCGTGAAGACGCTCCCGATTTCGACGACGAACATGACGGGGTTCCGCACCATGCGGCGCGGCGACAGCTTCCGGAACGCGTCGAGCGCGGCGCGCCGGGCGAGCTCGCGAGGGAAGAGGGCGGCCTTGGCGGGCTTCTTGGACGCGGCGGTCATGGGCACCTCGCGCGGGTCAGGGGAGGGTGAGGTGCTCGGCGATCGGGCCGAGCGCGAGCGCTGGCACGAAGGTGAGGGCGCCGAGGAGGAGGACGACGCCGACGAGGAGCCCGATGAAGAGGGGCGTGTGGGTCGGGAGCGTGCCGGCGCTGAGCGGGACGGGGGCCTTCTTCGCGAGCCGCCCCGCGATGGCGAGGACCGGCACGATGACCCAGTAGCGGCCGAGGAGCATCGCGAGCCCGAGCGCGACCGTGTAGAAGTCGCCGGAGGCGTCGAGGCCGGCGAAGGCGGAGCCGTTGTTGTTCGCCGCCGACGAGAACGCGTAGAGGATCTCGCTGAACCCGTGGGGGCCGGGGTTCGACGTGGCGGCGACCGCGTCGGGCGTGGTCACGGCGAGGGCCGCGCCGAGGAGCGTGGCGGCGGCCGGCACGAGGAGCGCGACGACGGCCATCTTGATCTCGAACCCCTCGATCTTCTTGCCGAGATACTCGGGTGTGCGGCCGACCATCAGCCCCGCGATGAACACGGCGAGGACGGCGAAGAGGAGCATCCCGTAGAGGCCGCTCCCGACGCCGCCGAACACGACCTCGCCGAGCTGGATGAGCCAGAGCGGCGCGAGCCCACCGAGCGGCGTGTAGGCGTCGTGCATGGAGTCGACCGAGCCGTTGCTCGCGGCGGTCGTCGCGGTCGCCCAGAGCGCGGACTGCGCGACGCCGAAGCGGACCTCCTTCCCCTCGAGGTTGCCGCCCCCCTGGAGGTCGGAGCCGCCCTGGTCCACGGCGAGCGCGGCGAGCGCGGGGTTCCCGGCCTCCTCGGCGGCGATGGTGCCCACCGTGAGCGGCACGAAGATGGCGAGCATCGCGAGGAAAACGGCGACGCCCTGGCGCGCGTCGTCGACGAGGCGGCCGAACGTGAAGCAGAGCGCCGCCGGGATGAGGAGGATCGCGAGGAGCTCGATGAAACCGGCGACGGCCGACGGGTTCTCGAGCGGGTGCGCGGAGTTCACGTTGAAGAAGCCGCCGCCGTTCGTGCCGAGCTGCTTGATGGCGACCTGCGAGGCGACCGGGCCGAGCGCGATCACGCGGTCGCCGCCGCCGTCGAGCAGGGTGGTCGTCGCGTGGTCGCCGAGCGTCTGGACGACCCCCGTCGCGACCAGGACGAGCGCGACGACGAGCGCGAGCGGGAGGAGGACGTAGAGCGTCACGCGGACGAGGTCGGCCCAGAAGTTGCCGAGGCCGGTCGCGGCGCGGCGCGCGAAGCCGCGGACGAACGCCGCGAGGACGGCGATGCCGACGGCGGCGGAGACGAAGTTCTGGACCGTGAGGCCGACCATCTGCGTGAGCGGCGTCATCGTGGTCTCGCCGCCGTAGGCCTGCCAGTTGGTGTTCGTCGTGAAGGAGACGGCGGTGTTGAACGCGACGCCGGGCGGGACGGCGTCGCGGCCGGCGGGCGCCAGCGGGACGACCGCCTGCAGGCGCTGGAGCGCGTAGAGCGCGAGGGCGGAGACGAGAGAGAAGAGGAGCACGGCCGCGGTGTACTGGAGAGCGCTCATCTCGCGCTCGGGGCGGACGCCGGCGACGCGGTAGAGCGCGCGCTCGACGGGGGCGAGGACGCGGAGCGGCCCGAGGCTCTCGCCGCGGAGGACGCGCGCGATGTAGCCGCCGAGGGGGATCGCGAGAGCGACGAGGACGAGGAGATAGACGCCGAGCTGTACGACGGCGAAGGTGCTCATTGCAGCTTCTCCGGGAAGAGGAGCGCGAAGACGAGGTAGAGGGCGAGCAGGGCCGCGAGCGCGGCGCCGAGGGCCGTCAGGATGTCCATGGCCGGCTCCTGCGGCTCAGAGGCGGTCGCAGACGCGCGCGAAGAGCCACGTCACGGCGAAGAAGAGGATGAGAAGCGCCAAGAGGAACAGATCCACGGTGAGACCTCCGTCGTTGGAGGCACCGTAGCGCCGGACCGCGTCAGGGAGGCGTCAAGGTCGCGCGGGCGGGCGTCAAGACGGCATCAAGATGGCCGCATGACCGCGGCGTGAACGCCGTTCACACCCCGTCGTCACCCGCGAGGTCGGCCGCGAGGAGCTTGTGGAAGGCGTGCATCGCGGCCTCGACGCGCGGCGCGTACGGGCCGCGCTCGTAGCCCGAGCCCTCGAGCCCGCGCTGCACGCGCTCGCAGAGGGCGACGTCCTCCTCCTGGGTCGCGACGCTCGACGCCACGCTCGCCGCGACGAACGCCTCGTCCGCGAGCGCGTCCGGCGTGAACCAATAGTCGAAGAGCACGCGGCACGTGCGCGGCCCGGTCGGGTAGACCACGTTCACGTCGAGCACCGGCCCGTACCGGTTCAGCATGATGTTCGGATAGAGCCAGCCGTAGAGCGCGCCCCCGCCGATGCGCGCGTCCGCGCCGCCCGCCGTCTGCAGCGACGAGCGCGCGTAGACCCGCGTCTCGTAGGCGTCGAGGTCGAGCTGCCCCGCGAGCCCGGGGTGGGCGATCGCGACGTGGTAGCCGCCGTCGAGGTAGTTGTCGACGAACACCTTCCAGTTGCAGGCGACGTCCCAGCTGTGGCGCCCCCAGTGCACGAGCCCGTCCATGCCGGCCGCGACGAACGCCGCGTGCACCTCGGGCGCCGCGACGTCGGGGGGCGGCGGCGCCGGCTCGGGCGCGACCAGGACGAGCGGGCCCCAGGTCGACAGCGCGAGCGGCGGCAGGGCGAGCCTGCGCCCCGCGAGCGCCTCGATCCCGGCCGCGCGCGGGGCGCTCCGGAGGGCCCCGTCGAGCGCGTAGCGCCAGCCGTGGTACGGGCACGTGACGGCGCCCTCGCCGACGCCCTCGACGAGCACCGTCCCCTTGTGGCGGCACGTGTTGTGGAAGGCCCGCAGCGCTCCGTCCTCGCCGCGCGTCACGAGCCACGAGAGCCCGGGGCGACTCCCGCCGACGAAGCGCCCAGCGCTCGCGACCTCACCGAGCCGCGCCACGACGCGATAGCAGCGCCGCCACACCGTCGCGAGCTCGCGCGCGTGCACGTCGTCGCGAGTGTACCAGCCGGCCGGCGGCGTCTCCGCGCGCCCGAGGGGCGCGGTCGGGTCGAAGGCGGCGAGGAGATTTGTCAGCGTCTGCATCACCTCGTCGGTGACGTTATCGCAGTTGCACAACCCCGGCGAGGTGCTACCGTCCGCAGGTCCCTCGCCGTCCTCGGAGGATCCCATCCGTCCGCCCCCGCAGATGCTACTCGGCTGTGCCTGCGCGCTCGGTCTCGTGCTCGGGTCGGCCCTCACCCCCGCGCCGGCCGCCGCCGCGGACTTCCGCGTGTACTCGCAGACCGTGGGCGACGCCTACCAGCTCGTCACGAGCGGCAACGAGGTGCTCAACCGGCGCCGCCTCCATCAGTACGTCGGCTTCGGCGCCTACCACCTCCTCGACCCCGAGGACGACACGCTCTCCATCTCCGCGCTCTTCCGCTTCGACGCCGACTTCGGCCTGTCCGACCGCGAGCGCGAGGACGTGAAGAACCTGCGGAAGGACCAGCTGTCGATCCCGTACGTGTTCATCCAGGCGAAGGACGTCGCCGGGTTCCTCGACGTGACGCTCGGCCGCCAGCTCCACGCCGACGCGCTCGACTACCTCATGATGGACGGCGGCATCGTCACGGTGAAGACCCCGCTCTACTTCGGGGTGGAGCTCATCGGCGGCCTCGAGGTGAAGGAGAGCCTCTCGGACTTCAACGTGTCCGCCTTCGAGCTCGACGGGGTGCGCTTCCTCCGCGACGAGAAGCCGGCCGACAAGACGACCGTCGTGCTCGGCGCGGCGCTCGTCACCGAGGACCTCACCTGGACCCGCGCGTGGCTCGGCTACCGGCGCCTCTTCTCCGGCGGCTACGTCGACCAGGAGAAGGTCGGCGGCTCGTTCTACCAGCGCGTGGTCGAGGGGCTGCACGTGAACGCGCTCGCGAGCTACGACCTCTACAACGGCCGCTTCGACAAGATCCAGGCGGGGATCCGCTGGCAGGTGAGCGACGCCTTCGACGTCGAGGGCGAGTACCTGCGCATGCTGCCGAGCTTCGACGCGGACAGCATCTTCAACATCTTCACGGCGTTCGCGCTCAACGACGGCCACCTGAAGCTCCGCTGGCACGGCTCGGCCGACAGCCAGCTCTACGTCGGTGGGATGGTGCGCTTCTTCGGCAACGAGGGGTACGGCGCCCGCGAGGGTGAGCTCCTGCTCGAAGAGAAGGCGACGGTCGTCGAGGCCTGGGGCGCGATGGGCGGGATCGCGCAGCGGTTCGGGCGCGACGGGCGCCTCCACCTCGACGCGAGCTGGGAGACCGGCTACGGCGGCGATCGCCTGCTCGTCGACCTCGGCGGCGCCTGGGCCGTCGTGCCCGAGGAGTGGCAGCTCGACGCGCGCGCGACGGCGATCCTCATCGAAGACGCGCTCCAGCCGAACCTCGAGACGTTCGGCTTCGGCTATCAGCTCGGCGCGAGCTACCTCGTCGAGAAGAAGGCGGCGGTGTCGCTCATGGTGGAGCAGAACTTCAACCGCCTGCAGACGCAGTCGCTGCGCGTGCTCGCGGTGGTCGACCTGGACTTCTGGCTATGAGCGGGAACGCGACGAAGAGGAGCGCCGCCGTCGGGACGGCGCGGGGCGCGGTCGACGGAGAGCGCGGGAGCACCGTCGTCGGGACGCTGCTCGCGCTCGGCGCCATCGCCATCGTGGCCGCGGTGTGGCTCACCGTCGCGCACGCGGCCGCGCCGGGCGAGGGGCCCGCGGCGTCGGGGGGCGCGTCGGCCAGGGCGGCGGGCACGCCGACGACGGCGCTCGACCCGATGACCGAGGGCGGGCAGGCCCTGATGGAGAAGGCCCACAAGGGGGGGCGGAAGCACACGGCGAGCCCGCTCATCATCCCGAAGCAGTCGATCCCGCTGCGCTTCTCGCACTCGGTGCACCTCGCGAACAAGCTCGAGTGCTCGGACTGCCACGACTCGGTGAAGCAGAGCCTGCGCGCGAGCGACGTGAACCTCCCGAAGGAGGCGCAGTGCCTCGACTGCCACGACATCGAGGACGAGGACCCCGCGGCGTCGCCGCCCGGGACGTGCGCGACCTGTCACCCCGGGTTCACCCCCGAGTGGCTCCCAGGCGCCGACCGGAGCGACACGAGCCAGGTGAAGGCGCACCCGCCGGCCGTGCGCTTCCCGACGCCGAACCTGAAGTTCAACCACAAGATCCACCTCGACCAGGGGACCACCTGCGCGACGTGCCACGGCGACATGTCGAACGTCGCGCTCGCGACGCGCGAGAACGCGCTCCCGGTCATGGGGACGTGCCTGTCGTGCCACGACGGGAAGCAGGCGTCGAGCGAGTGCAAGACGTGCCACCTGACGGTGCCGGATGGGCGGATCGACACGAAGCTCCTCGGGCAGATGCTCGAGCCCGCGGGCTGGTACTTCGATGACGCGCACGGGCCCGGCTGGCTCGAGGACCACCGGGTCGCGGCGTCGCTCGGCGACGGCTACTGCGCGAATTGCCACACCCAGAAGGAGTGCGTGGACTGCCACAACGGCGTCACGAAGCCGCTGAAGGTGCACCCGAACAACTGGATCCTGCAGCACCCCATCGCGGCCAGGAAGAACGTGCCGGACTGCCAGAGCTGCCACCGGTCGCAGACCTTCTGCGTGGACTGCCACCAGGCGACGAAGGTGGTGGTCGAGCAGCCGAACCGCCCGCCCGAGCAGGTGAGCTTCCACGGGGATCTCGACCGCTGGGTGGGCGTCAAGGGCGAGCGGACGGCCGGGCACCACAGCTTCGAGGCGCAGCGGAACATCCGGGCCTGCGCGAGCTGCCACACCGAGGAGTCGTGCATGAAGTGCCACGCGGTGACCGGGCTCAACGTGAACCCGCACCCGCCGGGCTTCGTGGGCTCCGGGGCGTGCTCGCGGATGGCGTCGAAGAACCCGCGGGCGTGCATCAAGTGCCACGAGTCGATCCCGGCCTGTCAGTAGGCGCGCGCCCGTCCCGTCAGAGGGTCCCCGCGGCATTCTGACGGGCCGGCCGGATTTCGGTGAACACAGGGCCGCGTCGGGGCGTCGGTTGCCCCGTTCGATGCGCGGTGCTACGTCACCGAAACCACCCGACAATCCGGAGTCATCACGATGCGCAGAGCACTCTCCTTCGCAGCCGTCGCCGTCTTCACGCTCGTCGCGAGCTCGAGCGCCTTCGCGCTCCCGAACGACAAGTTCCAGGGCAAGCCCAAGTTCACCGCCGGGGGCTCGCTCGGCGCCTACGTGTGGCACGACGGCGACGGACACCACGTGCGCTTCACGACGGTCGCGAACAAGGTCGTCAGGCGCTTCCACGGGAAGGTCTGCGGGAAGGACGTGACCGCCGTGAAGGCCGTCCGCACCGAGGTCGGCGACGGCGTGAAGGTCGGCCCGAAGGGTCACTGCGTGATGTTCGACTTCAAGACCAACGCCGGGCTCGACGGCTTCGACTTCCGCATGCCCGATGGCGCGGTCATCACCTACGACTTCGAGATCGACGGCAAGCAGCTCGCGCCGAAGCTCATCCGCATCGGCACGAAGGGCGTCAACCCGCCGCACAGCCCGTTCAAGCTGCAGCGCTGAGCGGGCGCCACGCCGCGAGTATGAACGCCGTTCACAGCCTCGTCCGTTCGGGGCCGTGAGCGGCGTTCGCGCGTCGGGCGGGGCTCAGCGCGTCGTGCGCCGGGCGAGCCGAGCGCGGACCGCCGCCTGGCGCGCCTCCCGCGCCGCGGGCTCATCGCCGGGGGGCGCCGCTGGAGGAGGTGGCCGCCGGGCCGGCGGGGTAGGGCGGGGAGCCGACGGCGAGCTCACCGCCGCGGCCGCCCGCGGCGCCTGGGCGCGGGGAGCCGGCGTAGGGGTCGGCGGAGAGCTCACCGCTGCGGCCGCCCGCGGCGCCCTGGCCCGCGGAGCCGGCGCAGGCGTCGGCGGGGCCTCGCTCGTGGCGGTCTCGGCGGGTCGTGGTGTCGCGAGCGCCTTCGCGAGCGGGCACGCGGCGTCCGGCGCCTCACCGCGGCGGTAGCGCTCGAGGAGCGCGCGCGAGCCCTTCGCGAGCTCGCGCCGGACCTCGCGTCGGCGCCCCTTCACGCGCGCGATCTGCATGTGGTCGTAGGCGGTCGTCGCGTGGCGCATCCACGCGATGACCGCGGCCTCGGCGCGCTCGGCGATGGAGATCCGCTGCGTCCGGCCGACCGTCCCGCTGCCGACCACCGTCGCGTGGGCCGCGACGCGCTCGGCGAGCTCGCTCGCCATCGCCGCGTGCCTGGGCGCGAAACGCAGGAACGCGACCACCGCGCGGCGGAAGTCGCCTTCGTAGGCGACCTGCTCCTTGGCGCGCCGCTCTCGCCCCTGCGCGAGCTTCCTCTCGTACTCCGGGGTCGCGCGCTCCCGCTCGAGGGCGCGCTGCGCCGACGCGATGTGCGCCGCGGGCGCCCAGAGCCCGCGCGAGAAGTCGCGGCGGCCGACCTTCTCCTTCATCGTCCACGTCGGCCCGGCGGCCTTCACGCGCCGCGTGAGGCCCGCGTCGCCCGGCGGCAGGTGCTCCCAACCCTCCGGGACGGCGAGGACCTCGCCGGCGTCGGTGCGCACGGTCCGCGCGCGCGGCCCGGGCGCGACGGTCAGCGTCCGGGACGCGGCCGCCCCGGCGCCGCTCACGCCTCGGTCGCCGGGGTGGGCGAGGGCTCGGGCGGCGGCGCCGCCGCGGCCTTCGCCGCCTCGGTCTTCCCGAGCGACTCCCAGACGAGCTCGGCGAGGTCACGCGACTTCACCGGCGCCGACTTCGCGCCGATCGCGTCCTCCATCATGAGGTTGCAGAAGGGGCACGCGACGGCGATCGTGTCGGGCGAGACCTCCATGGCCTGCTCGACGCGCGTGTGGTTGATGCGCTTGCCGCGGTGCTCCTCCATCCAGACGCGCGCCCCGCCGGCGCCACAGCACATGCCGGTCGTCCGGTTCCGCGCCATCTCCTTCACCTCGAGGCCGGGGATGGCGGAGAGCACGGCGCGCGGCGGCTCGTAGACGTCGTTGTAGCGGCCGATGTAGCAGCTGTCGTGGTAGGTGATGGTGCGCACGTCCTTCGGGGTCACGCGCGGCTTGATGCGCCCCGACGCCAGCAGCTTCTCGATGAGGACGCTGTGGTGGACGATGTCGAACTCGCCCCCGAACTGCGGGTACTCGTTCTTGATGGTGTTGAAGCAGTGCGGGCAGTGCGTGACGAGCGTCTTCTTGTTGGCGCCGCCGACGTGCAGCTCGTGCCCCTTCAACATCTCGACGTTGGCGTTGGCCTGCATCTGGAAGAGGTACTCGTTGCCCGCGCGCCGCGCCGGGTCGCCCGTGCAGCCCTCGTCGCTCCCGAGGATGGCGAACGTCACGTTCGCCTCGCGCAGGATCTGCACGAGCGCGCGCGAGACCCGCTTCTGACGCTCGTCGTAGGCGCCCGCGCAGCCCACCCAGAAGACGTACTCGGCGTCCGGGGCGTCGGCGAGGGTCGGGATGTCGAGCCCGTCCGCCCACTTCACGCGGTCGCCGGCCGGGAGGCCCCAGGGGTTGCCCTTGTTCTCGAGGTTCTTGAGCGTCTGCCCGAGCTCGGTCGGGAAGTTCGCCTCCATCTGCACGAGGTAGCGGCGGAGGTCGACGATCTTGTCGACGTGCTCGATCATGACCGGGCACGCCTCGCTACAGGCGCGGCAGGTCGTGCAGTCCCAGATCGCGTCGTACTTCACGTCCTCGATGAGCGTCTGCTCGTGCTTCGGGACCTCCCAGCCGAACGTGTCCTTCTCGCCGGCGAGGATCTCGTTCTCGCGGGCGTAGAGGTGATCGCGGATGTCGAGGATGAGGTACTTCGGGTTCAGGACCTTGCCGGTGATGGTCGTCGGGCAGTTCACCGAGCAGCGACCGCACTCCGTGCAGGTGTAGAGGTCGAGATACTGGTTCCAGGTGAAGTCGCGGACGTCGCCCACGCCGAAGGTCTCGCGGTGCTCCATGTCGAGGATGGGCTCGAGGGCGCCGCGCTTCTTGAGCTCGCCGAAGAAGACGTTGGGGATGGCCGTGATGACGTGGAAGTGCTTGCTGCCCGGGAGCAGGTTCAGGAGCGTCAGGACCGTGAAGATGTGGGTCCAGTAGAAGATCTCCTGGAACGCCGTGAGCCCGGTCGCGCTGAAGCCCGAGAAGAGGTGCCCGAAGAGCGCGCCCACCGGGGAGTGGGCCATCTCGTCGGCGACGGCGCGAACCTGGTCGCCGGGCGCGATGGCGGCCCAGTCGAAGAAGAAGGCGCTCGTGTGCGCGGCCTCGGTCTTCATCGCGAGGGCGAAGGCGGTGCCGTCGAGCAGGAAGTCCGAGAGGATGAGGGTGCCGATGAGGCCGAGGATGAGGAGCGCCTCGCCGGAGAAGGACAGGCGCGCGGGCTTCGTCACGAGCCGGCGGTAGGCCGCGACGCCGAGCGCGACGAGCACGATGAGCTCGGTGATGTCCTTCAGGAACGTGTAGGGGCCGTGGAGCGGGAGCTTGACGCTCGGGTCGAACGCGCACGCGAACAGGAAGATCGTGCGGATCTGGAGGACCAGGAAGCCCCAGAAGATGAACGCGTGCATGAGGCCCGCGCCCTTCTCCTTGAACATCTTCTTCTGGCCGAAGGCGTAGACGAAGACGTTCTTCGCGCGGACGGCGAGCTGCTCGAAGAAGCGCTCGCGGTGCTGCGCCACGAGGAGCAGTCGAAACTTCGTCTGCATGATGTAGCCGAAGTAGCCGAACGCGACCAACAGGGCCGAGATCAGCGGCAGCCAGCGCATGTCGCTCATGGGCGGTCCTCTCTCACGAAGCGGAAGTGGAATGCGGGGATCCCGAGCTCCTGGCACTTCTTCTCGCGATGCGAGCGCGGGAGCGCGAGCTGCGCGGGGTCGGCGGCGTCCGTGCTCGCGAGCCGCCAGCCGCCGACGTCCGGGACCTCCTCGAAGATGAGGTCCGCGTAGGCGTCGACGTCGGTCCGGACGATGAGCTCGCCGCCGTCCATCGCGAGGTCGCCGAGGAGCTCGACGAAGCTCGGCTGGAAGAGGCGGCGCTTGTGATGCCGCTTCTTCCACCAGGGATCGGGGAACAGGATGTAGAAGCCCGCGACCGAGGCGCGCGGCACGAGCCGCTCGAGGTACGGCCGGGCGTCGCCCTCGACGACCCGCAGGTTCGCGAGCCCGTCGCGCGCGGCGCGGCGCGCGGCGGCGCCGACCCAGCGGCGCTTGATCTCGAAGCCGAGGACGGCCGCGTCGGGGCGCTGCGCCGCGAGGTCGCAGATGAAGTGCGGGCGGCCGAAGCCGATCTCGACGTGCAGCGGGCGCCGCGCGACGAACGCCTCGAAGGCGGCGTCGTCGCCAGGGCGGCGGTAGGGGGCGAGCACGTGCTCGAGGGCGAGCGCGGGCACGCGGGTGTGCCGGACGCGCTCTTCCAGGCGTCCCCCCACGAGCCCCACGTCAGAGCCCTCTCGCTGCCGGCCGTCCTCGTTCGCCACGCGAGAGAGGTATCGTCATGAAGGCCCTTTCGCAACCGGAAAGGGCGCCCCCGGCGCGCGCGGTGGGCCGACGGTCAGCGCGTCCCGGCGTCGCCGCCGTCCCCGCTCGGGCGAGCGCAGAGCGACGTCGCGCGGGTCGCGTTCACGACCGGCCCCCAGAGCTCGAGCCGCCGCCGCGCCTCGTCGGGGCCGACCGCGACGCGGACGCGGCGGTCGGGGTCGCGGAGGGCGCGGAGGACGCGCGCCCTGGCGGCCGCGTCGGCAGGGAGGGTCGTGATCGCGAGGGCGCTGGCGCCGGGCGCGGCCGTCGCCTCGCCGTCGAGCAGCCCGAGCGCCGCGCGACCAGCCGACGTCAGGCGCGCGAGGGCGTGCTCCGAGCGGACCCGGAGCTCCGCGCGCCGCAGGCGGGGGCCGAGCGGCGCCGCCGCCGCCTCCCCGGGGAGGGCGCGCCCGAGGTCGGCGAGCCAGCGCTCGACCGGCTCGAGCGCGTCGGGGGCGAGGCCGTCGCTCTCGAGCACGAGGACCGAGCGCGCGCCGCGGTCGGCGAGGGTCACCCGCGGTCCCCCGACGACGCCGTGGGTGTCCGCCTCGGCGAGGAGCTCCTCGAGCGCGGCGCGATCGGCGTCACCCGGGCCGGGCGCGGGGACGCCGATGACGACGCGGGCGTCGCCGTCGGGACCCGCGACCCACGCCTGATAGGCGACCGCTGGCGCGCACCCGGCGGCGAGCGGCGGCGGCGCGGGCGGGGCCGTCCAGCCACGGAAGATCTGGGCCACGAGGTCGGGCGCGACGCCCTCGACGGCGACGACGGCGCGGGCGGGGGTCACGAGGCGGGCGTGGGCGCGAGCGAGGTCCTCGCGGTGCAGGCGGGCGAGGGTGCCGTCGAGCGGCCCGTCCGCGAGGGGCCGACCGGCGCCGAGCGCGAGGCCGACGGCCCAGCCGAGCCCGCGGAGGGCGAGGTCGGTGTGGGTCTGCGCGAGCTCCTCGCGAGCCATCTCGGCGCGCGCCTGGATCCGTGTCGCCGGGAAGCGCGGCGACAGCGCGACGTCGCGGAGGAGGCGCAGGAGGCCGGGCCCGGCGCGCTCGGGGCCCTCGACCCACCAGCCGGCGACGGCGCCGTCGTCGTAGGCGTGGATGGCGCCGCCGAGGAGGAGCGCGCGCCGCGCGGGGCCGGCGGCGCGGTCGTCGTCGCCCTCGGTCTCGAGGAGGGCCGCCTCGAGCATGAAGCGCGTGAGGCCCTCGAGGCTCGGTGGCTCGTCGGTCGCCGCGTCGACAGGGAACAACACGGCGGCGGCGAAGCGCTCGGGCTGCCGCGGGAGGAGGAGCGCGCGGGCGCCGCCGTCGAGGGGGTAGACGGAGACGGCCAGCGCCCACGGCGCGGCCTCCGGCGGGACGGGCGGCGGCGAGGCAGCGCGCGTCGGGGTCGAGGGGCTCGGGCACGCGGACAGCGCGGAGCAGGCGGCGGACAGGAGCAGGACCGAGCGGACCCTGCGCGTCATGGCGCTGCCGCCGGCGCGCACTCGCGCTCGACGCGCTCGATCTGGGGGAGGAGCGCCGGATCCTCGCGGCTCATCGCGAGCAGGGGGCGATAGACCGACGGGTCCAGATCGAAGCGGCGGAAGACGGCGGCGAGGACGCGGTCCTCGTCGTCGCCCGAGAGGCCCCGGGTCTCGCAGAGGACGGCGCGGTGGAGCGCGAGGACGCGGCGCGCCGGCATGATGCCGCGGAGCTTCTTGTACTCGAGGCAGCGCTGCTCCGCCTCGTGGTTCAGCTCCGCCATGCGCGCCGGCTCGCGGGCGACGACGCGGGTGAGCGCGAGATACTCCTCCGGGGTGAGCTGGTACTTCGACGCGAGGAGCTCGACGAGCTCGAACGTCCGTCCCGGGGGCGGGCAGCGGAGGTCGACGAGGAGGCGCAGGTAGCTCCCGAGGGTGTCGGCGTCGAGCACGATCCGCTCCTCGTCGGGCGCCTGGGTCGGCGTGAGCTCGACGACGACGCGGCGGCTCGGGTCGAGCGCGTAGTCGGCCCAGCGCCGGAACTCCTGCTCGCGCATGTCGGCGAGGGCGGCGGCGATGTCTTCGTAGGTCGCCTCGTTCGCGGCCGGATCGTAGCCGAGGCTGACCCAGTCCGTGATGAGCGCGACCCGCGCGGCGGGATCGCCCCAGGTCGCCGTGAGCTCGGCGAGGGCCCGCGTCCGCGCGCCGTCGAAGACGTGCTCCGGAGCGCCGCGCGCGACGAGATCGGCCATGACGTCGAGGATCCGCGCGCGCGCCTCGGCACCCGAGCGGCCGCGGACGGTGGCGGTCACGACGACCGCGGGGAGGGCCCCGGGAGCGAGCACGTCGACGTCGCGCACGAGGGCCCAGTCGTCGCGGAGCGGCTCGAGGAGGAGGCCGCCCGGCGCCGCGACGAGGGTCGTGAGGACCCTGCGGAAGGCGTCGTCCTCGCTGGTCGAGAGCCCGAGCCGCGGCGCCAGGCCACGGAGATCCCAGGCGACCGTCACGAGGCGCCGGCTGTCGTGCGCCTGACGCGCCGCGACCTTGTCCGGGCGGCGCGCCTGCCAGTCGGCGTCGAGGGAGGCGTCACGGCGCGGCGGCGGCCCGCCCGGGCGCGGCGCGAGCGAGGCGAAGGTGCGCGCGCGCATCGGCGCCGCCTGCGCGAGCGCTCGCGCGGGCCCGGCGACGAGCACCAGCGCGCGGGCCCGCGGGAGGGCGTCGGCGACCAGCGCGGCGAGGGGGTCGAGCGGCTCGCTCTCGGCGCGCTGGTGGCTCGCCCAGGCCGTGTTGCCGCCGAGCGGGCCGAACAGGTTCGCGAAGGTGTGCTCGAGGGGCGGCGCCGGTGGGGTCGGGGCGTTGCCCGGCGTCGCGACGAGCGCCTCGTGGAGGGCCTCGAGCTCGGCGGGCTCGACGTCGCGGGGATCGAGCCGCTCGGCCGCGAGCCAGAGCGCGGTCTCGAGCGCCTCGGGGGGCCCCGTCACCGTGACCTCGACGTGGTCGCGCCCGAGGCCGGCCGTGGTGACGAGGCCCGCGCGCGCCGCCACGGTCACCGCCTCGCCCGCCTTCAGGTGCCGCGTGGGCCCATCGCGGAGCGCCGCGAGGGCGAGCGCCGACAGGCCCCACGTGCCCTCGCCCTCGGCGTCGAGCCCGAGCGCGAGGGCGACGCGCACGGAGACGGTGTCGGCGCCGTCGACCACCGACTCGACGACGGCGACGCCCTCGACGGGGTTGTCGACGCCCGCGCGGGCCGCGGCCGTGGTGCCGACGAGCAGCGGGAGCGCGACGGCCGCCACCGCAGCCGCGTGGAGCTTGCGGCGCGGCGGGGCGGGGCGGGTCGTCTTGCGCTCGAGCACGACGGGCAGCGTCGGCCACGGACCGAGCCGCTGTCAACGCGGTCGCCGCGCCCCCGGGGCGGGAGGCCGGCGAGCGCGCGATCCCTGGTGAGGGTGCCGGGGCGGGCCCGCGCGCGACGGCGACCCCCGGCCCGAACCCTCGACGCCGCTCCGATCCTTCTTGCCACCGCGTCGGGCGCGTGATAGCTAGCCCGCGGTTACGTCATCAACCTCTGTCGATTTCGATGAGGTGGGCCCTTTCGCCCGCCTTTTTTTGTTCCTGAAGATGGCCACAGAACGCCTCGCCGAGACCATCGAACGCATCGAAGCCCTGCTGCAGCCGCTGCTCGCAGCCGAGGGCTTCGAGCTCGTCGAGCTCGACCTCAACCGTGGGCCGAAGCGTCACCTCCTGCGGTTGACCATCGACCGCGCCGGGCGCACGCGCTATTTCGGCTCGGCGAAGGAGGCCCGCGAGCACGGCACCGAGGACGACTCGGTCGGGATCACCGACTGCACGCGCGTCTCGAAGCTCATCTCGCCGCTCCTCGACGTCGAGGATCTCATCCCGACGGCCTATACCCTCGAGGTGTCGTCGCCCGGCGTGAACCGCCCCCTCCAGACGGAGCACCACTTCAAGGTGGCCCAGGGGCTGATGGTGCGTATCAAGACCCGCGCGCCGGTCGCGGGGGAGAGCTTCTTCATCGCGAAGCTCATCGAGGCGAGCGACGAGGGCGTCGCGCTCGACGTGCGAGGGAACCGCGTCGAGATCCCGTATCGCCTCATCCAGAAGGCCAACGTCGAGTACCAGTTCTGATCGCTTGCCGCTCGGCGCCGCGCGCCGCCCCACGGAGTTCGTCATGGACGTCGACAACCTGAACATCACGCTCGACCTCGTCGCCAAGGAGAAGGACATCTCCCGCGACGTCCTCGTCCAGGCGATCGAGAGCGCGATCGAGACCGCCGCGAAGAAGGTCTTCGGTGACGGGCGCGAGCTCGAGGCCACCTTCAACTCGGAGACCGGCAGCGTCGACCTCCTGCAGTTCATGTCGGTGGTCGACGAGGTCGACGACGACGACACCGAGATCAGCCTCGAGCAGGCGCAGCTCGTCGACCCGGGCGCCGAGATCGGCGACGAGCTCGGCTTCCAGATCTTCTACCTCGACAAGGACAAGGACCGCGCCGAGGCCGAGGACAAGAAGTACGGCGACATCCTCGGGATCAGCCAGGCGCGCCGCACGTTCGGGCGCATCGCCGCGCAGACCGCGAAGCAGGTCATCATCCAGCGCGTCCGCGAGGCCGAGCGGGCCCGCGTGTACGAGGAGTACAAGGACCGCCAGGGCGAGATCGTGACGGGCCGCGCCCGCCGCTTCGAGCGCGGCAACGTCATCGTGTCGCTCCCGCGCGCCGAGGGGATCCTCCCGGCCCGCGAGCAGATGCACCGCGAGTCGTACCGCGCCGGGGATCGCGTGCAGGCCTACGTCAAGGAGATCCGCTCGGACGCCCGCGGCCCGCAGATCATCCTGTCGCGTACCGATCCCGGCCTCATCTACAAGCTCTTCGAGATGGAGGTCCCCGAGATCTACGAGGGCATCGTGCGCATCGTCGCCGTGGCCCGCGAGCCCGGCGAGCGCACCAAGATCGCCGTCTCGAGCCGCGACGCCGACGTGGATCCGGTCGGCGCCTGCGTCGGCATCAAGGGGAGCCGCGTGCAGGCGGTCGTGCAGGAGCTCCGCGGCGAGAAGATCGACATCGTCCCGTTCAGCGAGGACATCGCCAAGTTCGTCTGCAACGCGATCGCGCCGGCCGAGGTCGTGCGCGTCCTCATCGACGAGAAGAACGAGACCATCGAGCTCATCGTCCCCGACGACCAGCTCAGCCTCGCCATCGGGCGCCGCGGTCAGAACGTGCGCCTCGCGTCCCAGCTCGTGGGCTGGCGCATCGACATCAACAGCGAGTCGAAGGTCCAGGAGCTCAAGGACGAGCTCCGCTACTGGCTCGGGAAGCACCTCCCGGCCTTCGACATCGACAACATCGAGTACATGTTCAAGCTCGGCTTCCACTCGGCGGAGAACATCATCAACGCCGACGCGATCGAGCTCACCACCATCCCGGGCGTCGACATCGAGTTCGCGGAGAAGGTCCAGGACCTCTGCGAGGACCTCATCGACGCGCGCCAGGCGAACAAGCTCTGGCCCGCGGGTGGTCGCCAGGCCGCGGTCGAGCGGTTCGGCCGGAGCGCGGGTGGGCGCAGCATGTCTCTCGAGGAGGGCTTCGCCGCCGGTGACGAGGAATGAACCCCAGATCCACGCTCCTACGCGTGGCTGCGCGGCGTGCCGTGCCCGCCTGCCCCTCGCCGAGGTCGTGCGCTTCGCGCTCGACGGCGACCGGGTGGTCGTGGACGTGCGTCGGCGGTACCGTGGCCGCGGTGTAAACCTCGGCCCGAGCCGCGCGTGCCTCGAGCTCGCGGTCCGGAAGAACGCGTTCGCGCGCGGCTTCCGGCGCCAGGTCGCCCGCGTCGACGCCGACGTGTTGGCCGCCCAGGTCGCCGAGGCCTGCGCCGAACACCTCGCCGCCCTCCTCGAGGGCGCGCGCCGCGGCGGCGACGCCGTCCCCGTCGACTCGGACGGGGAGGTCTGGCCGCCCGAGCTCCAGTCCCTCCGGCGCGAGCTGGAGGGCACTCCTCTCGGCCGGCTGTTGCCCCGGGTGCAGGTGCGCTCGGCCGGCCTCTCATCCCGCGCAGGTGCGCTCGCGCGCCGTGTGTCGGAGTTTACTTTCAGGGGGCGTGGTGTTATAGCCGGCCGCCCTCAGTCGCCGGAGCCCTGCCAGAACGAGCCAGGACGCCGCCGCCCACGTAGCGAGAAGGCATGAGTAAGGTTCGCGTATACGAGTTGGCCCGAGAGCTGGGTGTCGACACTGCGGTCGTCGAGTCGCGGTGTCGCGACCTCGGCATCCTCGCCGACGGACATCTGACCCAGCTCAGCTCTGAGGAAGTCGACCGCTTGAAGCGGGCGATCCGCGAGCAGCCCGCGGGCGGCGTCACGCAGAAGCGTGTCGACAGCACGGTCGTGCGCCGTCGCCGGCGCAACGACGACGACGGCGGCGGGCGGCGACCGACCGAGGAGCTCGTGGCGACGAGCCCGACGAGCGACGCCTCGGTGGTGAAGCGCCGCCGCGTGGTCGAGGACGCCCCCGCGCCGGCCGCCCAGGCGAGCGCCACGCGCGCCACGACCGAGACCCGCGCCGCCGCCCCAGCAGCGCCCACCGCGAGCGCCCCGTCGCGCCGCGAGGAGCGCCGCCAGCGGCCGCCGAGGCCCCGCGAGCCGAGGTCCGACCGCGCGTGGTCGAGACCCCCGCCGCGGAGACGCGCGCCGCCGAGCCGCCCGCGCGAGCGGAGGGAGGCCCCGCGCGCCGAGGCGCCGAGGGCCGAGGTGGCCGCGGCCGCCGCGACGCCGGCGGAGCAGCCCGCGACGAACGAGCCGCGCCTCGCCGAGTCGAACTACACGGAGGAGGAGCCGGTCAACACGGGCGGCGACCCCGATCCGAACCGCGCGAGCTTCGTGAAGGTCGTGCGCCGCCTCGACGCGGACCTCACGCAGAGCCTCATCCAGGAGGCGCAGCGCCGCGCCCAGCGGATGGCCGGGGGGCCGCCGCCGCGCGGTCCGCGTCCCGGTGGCCCGGGTGGCCCCGGCGGCCCGGGTGGCCCCGGTGGCCCGGCGACGGGCCGCGGCCCGCGCCCGGCGCTGGTCAGCACGGACGCGCCGCCGGCTCCCGGCGCCGCAGACGACGGGCGCCGGAAGAAGGGGCGTCGCGAGAGCTCGGGCCGCGTGGCCTGGGAGCGCGCGAAGGACCGCCGCTTCGACGATCGCGCGAACCGCATGCGAGGCAAGCGCCGCGCGACGAAGCGCGGCGGCCCGGACATGGCGTCGTCCGTGCCGAAGGCGTCGAAGCGCGTCGTGAAGATGGAGGAGACGATCACCGTCGGCGAGCTCGCCTCGCAGCTGTCGGTGAAGGCCTCGGAGATCATCAAGGCCCTCATGGACATGGGCGAGATGGTCACCGTGAACAACGTGCTCGACCTCGACACGGTCACGCTCATCGCGCAGGAGTACGAGTTCACGGTCGAGAACGTCGCCTTCGACATCGAGAACTACATCCCGAAGGTGGACGAGGCCGAGGAGAAGACCGCGCGCGACCCGGTCGTGACGGTCATGGGTCACGTCGACCACGGCAAGACCTCGCTCCTCGACCACATCCGCAAGGCGCGCGTCGCCGCGGGTGAGGCCGGCGGCATCACGCAGCACATCGGCGCCTACAAGGTCCCGGTGAAGAGCGGGAAGAACAAGCGCAACATCGTCTTCCTCGACACGCCCGGTCACGCGGCGTTCACGGAGATGCGGTCGCGCGGCGCGCAGGTCACGGACGTGGTCATCCTGGTGGTCGCGGCCGACGACGGCGTCATGCCGCAGACGATCGAGGCCATCAACCACGCGAAGGCCGCGGGGGTGCCGATCGTCGTCGCGCTGAACAAGTGCGACAAGCCCGAGGCTCAGCCCGAGCGGCTCAAGCAGCAGCTCACCGAGTACGGGCTCGTCGACGAGGCGTGGGGCGGCGACACGCAGATGGTCGAGGTCTCCGCGAAGACGGGCGACGGCGTCGAGAAGCTCCTCGAGTCGGTGCTCCTCCAGGCGGAGGTGCTCGAGCTCGTGGCCTACAAGAACCGGCCCGGCATGGGCGTCGTCATCGAGGCCGAGCTCTCGAAGGGGCGCGGCCCGGTGGTGACCGTCCTCATGCAGGAGGGCACGCTCTCGAAGGGCGACATCGTCGTCGCCGGCAAGGCGACGGGCCGCGTGCGCGCGATCATCGACGATCGCGGGCGCCAGCTGAAGGAGGCGGGCCCGGCGACGCCGGTCGAGGTGCTCGGTCTGAACGAGGTCCCGATGGCCTCGGAGCGCTTCTTCGTCGTGAAGGACGAGAAGGACGCGCGCGCCATCGTGAGCCACCTCTCCGACAAGGACCGCGAGAAGCGCCTCGCCGAGGAGCGGAAGCGCGTCTCCCTCGACGACCTCTTCGTCCAGATGAAGACGGGTGAGGTGAAGACCCTCCACCTGATCATCAAGTCGGACGTGCAGGGCTCGCTCGAGGCGCTGCGCAACGCGTTCGGGAAGCTCAAGCACCCCGAGCTCGAGGTGCGCATCATCCACGACGCGGTGGGCGCCATCAGCGAGTCGGACGTCCGCCTCGCGTCGGCCTCGAACGCCATCATCATCGGCTTCAACGTGCGCCCGGAGAAGAACGCGAAGGAGCTGGCCGAGCAAGAGGGCATCGACATCAAGCTCTACTCGGTCATCTACAACGCGGTCGACGACGTGAAGGCCGCCATGGAGGGCATGCTCTCCCCGAACGTGGAGGAGCGCGCGCTCGGCAAGGCGGCGGTCCGCGAGACGTTCGGCGTGCCAAAGTTCGGGACCATCGCCGGTGTGGCGGTCCTCCAGGGCAAGCTCGTCCGGAGCGCGAAGGCGCGCCTCGTGCGCGACGGGCGCGTGATCGCCGACACGAGCATCGACTCGCTGCGGCGCTTCAAGGACAACGTCGCCGAGGTCGACCGCGGCCACGAGTGCGGTGTCCACCTGACGAACTACAACGACGTGAAGATCGGCGACGAGATCGAGTGCTACGAGCTCGTCGAGGTCGCCCAGAAGCTCGAGCTCGTCGAGTAGGGCAGGGCAGGACACCGTGGCACGACGTCGCCCCTTCCGCCGGACCGACCGGCTCGGGAGCCAGGTGAAGCAGGTCCTCGCGATCGCCATCCAGCGGGAGGCGCGCGAGGACGTGCTGCACAACGTGGTCGTGACGGACGTGGAGGTCACCCCGGACCTCTCGCTCGCGCGCGTCTTCTATTACGCGATGGGCGGAGAGCCCGAGGCGATCGACGCGGCCCTCCACCGCGCCGCGCCCTTCCTCCGGCGGCGCGTGGGCGAGGAGATCCGGGCGCGGCACACGCCGGAGCTCCGCTTCCTCGTCGACACGTCGATCGAGCGCGGTCGCCGCGTCGAGGAGATCCTCCACCAGCTCGCCGAGGACGCCACGGCGTCGGACGGCGGGGGCGACGAGGACGGTGGCGGCGACGGGGTCGCGGCCGAGCCCGACGGCGACGAGCGCGACTGAGGCGCGATGGGGCGGCGGCGAAGGCGTGAGAACGCGGGCCCGAACGGGCTCGTCGTGCTCGACAAGGCGTTCGGGCCGACGTCGTTCTCGGCGATGCGCGCTGTGGAGCGGCGGCTCGGCGCGTCGCGCGCGGGGCACGCGGGGACGCTCGATCCAGCCGCGAGCGGCGTGCTCGTGGTCTTGCTCGGCGAGGCGACGAAGCTCTCGTCGTGGATCGTGGGGCACGACAAGGCCTACCGGGCGACGATCGCCTTCGGGCGGGCGACCGACACGCTCGACGCGACCGGGGAGACGGTGGCGGAGGCCACGCTCCCACCAGGGTTCCTGACGCGGGAGCGCGTCGAGGCGGCGCTCCCGGCCTTCCTCGGCGAGCAGCTGCAGCTCCCGCCGCGCTACTCGGCCATCAAGAAGGACGGTCGGAGCCTCATGAGCCGCGCGCGCGCCGGCGAGGAGTTCGAGGTCGAGCCGCGGCAGGTCGTCTGTCACGGCCTCGAGATCGTGGCGATCGGCGAGGATCGTGTCGTCATCGACGTCGCCTGCGGCTCCGGATACTACGTGCGATCGCTCGCGCGGGATCTCGGGCAGGCCATCGACGTCCCGTCGCACCTCGCGGCGCTCGTGCGCACGCGCTCCGGCCCCTTCACCATCGCCCAGGCGAAGCCCGTCGAGGTGCTGACGGCGGAGGATGTGAACCCCATTCACGGGGACGTGATGGGGATCCCGACGCTCCGCCTCGAGGCCGATGACGCCGACGCCATCGGCCATGGCCGCACCGTCGCGGCCGCGGGCGACGCGCCGCGCGCGCTCGTGACCGGGCCCGACGGCGCTCCCCTCGCGCTCGTCGAGCGCACCCCCGACGACCGCTGGCGCGTCTTCCGGGGGCTCCGATTGTAACGCTCCGAACCGCCGGGCGAGGCCGCGCGCGGCGCCCGGTGATCCGCGTCTCCGCGCTTTGCGCGGCGCTCGACGCGACTCTGTGTTGACACCCTCCCGACCCCCGTATAGGGTCCGCGCCCGACTTACGAAGACTGTGAAAGTACGGAGAACCTCGATGGCGATGATGCCCGAGACCACGCACGCGATCATTGAGCAGTACAAGCGCTCCGAGAGCGACACCGGTTCGACCGAAGTGCAGGTTGCCCTGCTCTCCGAGCGGATCAAGCAGCTCACGGACCACTTCAACACCCACAAGAAGGACCACGCCTCGCGTCGTGGGCTCTTGAAGCTCGTCGGGCAGCGCCGTCGCCTCCTCAACTACCTGAAGAGCAGCGACGTCGAGCGTTACCGCACCCTCATCGGCCAGCTCGGGCTGCGTAAGTAAGGGCCTCCGACGCGGCCTGGCGCCGCTCGAACGAGCCCCCCGGACACCTCGCAGCCCCAGCGGTCACCATCGCTGGGGCTCGAGCGTTCGGCTTTCGTCCAAGCGCCGTCGCATCGATAGGTCGCCTCGCAGAGGTCCGCGGTCGCGGTAGGTGGGCTCGCCCGGGCTCCCCACGACCGTCTCGCCCCGGGCGCCAAACGCCCTCGCCCGACGCGAGGGTCAGAGAGGAGGCCACAAGTGGCTCTGTTCAAGAATATCGTGACCGAGACCATCCAGTTCGGTGACGCCGAGCTCACTCTCGAGACCGGGCGCCTGGCCAAGCAGGCGGCGGGCTCGGTGCTCGTGACGCACGGCGAGACCGTCGTCCTCGTCACGGTCGCCACGACGTACTCGCCGCGCCGCGGCCTCGACTTCTTCCCGCTCGTCGTGGACGTCGTCGAGAAGACCTACGCCGCCGGCAAGATCCCGGGCGGCTTCTTCAAGCGCGAGGCGCGCCCGTCCGACGACGCGACGCTCATGGCGCGGCTCATCGACCGCCCGATCCGCCCGCTCTTCCCGGACGGCTTCAAGAACGAGGTCCAGGTCGTCGTCACCATCCTGTCGATGGACCAGGTCCACGACCCCGAGGTGCTCGGCCTCATCGGCGCGTCGGCCGCCCTGCACATCAGCGACATCCCCTGGAACGGCCCCATCGCGGGCTGCCAGGTCGGCCGCACCGAGGACGGGCAGCTCCTCGCGGCGCCGACGCGCGCGCAGCGCGAGGCGTCCGACATCAACATGCTCCTCGCGGCGCACAAGGAAGGCGTCGTCATGGTCGAGGGCGCGGCGAAGGAGGTCGACGAGGACACGCTCGTCGACGCGCTGCAGTTCGGCCACAAGGCGATGTTCCCGGTGTTCGAGGCGATCGAGCGCCTCCGCGAGAAGGCTGGCAAGCCCAAGCACGAGTGGGTCGCCCCCGAGGTCGACAAGACGCTCGTCGCGAAGGCGACGGAGTTCGCGCGCCCGAAGGTCGCCGAGGCGGCGTTCATCCCGGCGAAGAAGAAGCGCTACGCCGCCATCGACGCCATCGTGGCCGAGACGGTCGCGCACCTCGGCGACGAGTACGCCGACCAGGCCGGCGAGGTGAAGGGCATCGTCGACCACCTCAAGGGCGAGGTCATGCGCGAGGCCGTCCTCGCGGAGAGCCGCCGCCTCGACGGGCGCGGTCTCGCCGAGATCCGCGAGATCGACTGCCAGGTGAACGTGCTCCCGCGGACGCATGGCTCCGCGCTCTTCACCCGCGGCGAGACGCAGGCGCTCGTGACCGTCACGTTCGGCACGAAGAAGGACGAGCAGCGCGTCGACTCGATCGCCGGCGAGTACTTCAAGAACTTCCTCCTCCACTACAACTTCCCGCCGTACTCGGTCGGCGAGGTGAAGATGATGCGGTCGCCGGGCCGCCGCGAGATCGGCCACGGCAACCTCGCGTACCGCGGCGTCGAGGGGATGATCCCGGCGACCGAGGAGTTCCCGTACACGATCCGCATCGTGAGCGAGATCCTCGAGTCGAACGGCTCGTCGTCGATGGCGACGGTCTGCGGCTCGTCGCTCGCGCTCATGTCGGCCGGCGTGCCGACGAAGGCGCCGGTCGCGGGTATCGCGATGGGCCTCATCACCGACGGCAAGCGCACGGCCGTGCTCTCCGACATCCTCGGCGACGAGGATCACCTCGGCGACATGGACTTCAAGGTCATCGGCACCCAGACCGGCGTCACCGCGCTCCAGATGGACATCAAGGTCGAGTCGCTCTCGTGGGACACGTTCCGCACGGCGCTCGCCCAGGCGCGCGACGGCCGCCTCCACATCCTCGGCGAGATGGCGAAGGCCATCTCCGAGCCGGCGGACGACCTGTCGAAGTACGCGCCGCGCATCTTCACGGTGCTCATCGACAAGGAGAAGATCCGCGACCTCATCGGCCCCGGCGGCAAGCACATCCGCGGGATCATCGCCGAGACGGGCTGCGAGATCGACATCAACGACGACGGGCGCGTCGCGGTGGCGGCGACCGACGGCGAGTCGGCCGCGAAGGCCATCGAGCTCATCCGCGGCTACACGGAGGAGCCCGAGGTCGGCAACGTCTACCTCGGCACCGTCGTGAAGACCGTGGAGTTCGGCGCCTTCATCGAGATCATGCCCGGCACCGAGGGCCTCTGCCACATCTCCGAGCTCGCCGACGGGCGCGTCCGCCAGACGGAGGACGTGGTCAAGGAGGGCGACGAGGTGCTCGTGAAGGTCCTCGGCATCGACCGCCAGGGCAAGATCAAGCTCTCCCGCCGCGCCGCCCTCATGGAGCAGGGCGAGGCGACCGAGGCGGAGTGAGCAGCGGATCGCCGGTCAAGGAGGAGGTGCAGGTCCAGGTCCTGCGCCTCCATCCCGACCGGGACCGCGACCTCCCGCTGCCGCGCCGCATGACGGCCGGCAGCGCTGGAGCCGACGTGGTGGCGGCGCTCGAGGCGCCGCTCGACCTCCCGCCGATGGGGCGGGCGCTGGTCCCGACGGGGCTCGCGCTCGCCATCCCCGTCGGCTTCGAGGTGCAGGTGCGCCCGCGGAGCGGGCTCGCCGCGAAGCACGGGGTGACCGTGCTGAACGCGCCGGGGACCATCGACTCGGACTACCGGGGCGAGCTCCGGGTGCTGCTCGTGAACCTCGGGGTCGAGCCGTTCACGATCGCGCGCGGCGAGCGCGTCGCGCAGCTCGTCGTCGCGCCCGTGGTCGCCGCCGCGTTCGTGGAGGTCGGAGAGCTCGACGAGACCGCGCGGGGCGCCGGCGGCTTCGGCCACACGGGGCGCTGAGCCGGGCAGGGCGGGCGCCCGGGAAGGGTCCGCGGGGGGCCCGGGTTCGTGTCCGTGGACCTGGGCGGGAACGCACCCCGTGCCTTGAACGGCGGATCCCTAATGCTTATCCTGACCGGGTCCCGTTGCTACTGAGTGCACGGCCTGGGTGAGGTGAGAATGCGGCGAAGCGAAGCGGACGACCTACGCACTGTGACGCGGGCGTCGACGCCTGCGGTCCTCACGTGGCTCGTGGCGCTCCTGCTGCTCGCCGGCGCCGGATGCGGCACCCGCGGCGCGGAGGCCGAGGACGAGGGCCTCATCACCCTCGCGAGCACCGAGTCGACGGGCGGCGTCGCGAACCGGAGCGGCGTCCCGACGACGGGCGGCCTCGCCGCCGATGACGGCGACGACGACGACGAGCGCGAGGACAAGGACTACTGGGCGCCCATCCCCTTCGACCGCACCAACTTCGAGGAGGTGCGGCAGCAGGTGAAGAAGCGCTACATCGACCCGAACGTCGACGAGGGGTGGGCGTACGCCGAGGCCGCGACCTGGGCCCTCGCGAGCAGCGACAAGGACGGGCGTCTCCTGCTCCCCGAGGCGTTCTACAAGATCCGGAAGGACAACCCCGAGGAGAAGGGGAGCCTGAAGGGGGCGGTGTCGAAGCTGCACCCGAACGACGGGTTCGTCATCCTCGACGAGGTGAAGGACAAGCCCGAGGAGGAGAAGAAGCGCCTCTCGGACGACGAGATCCGCACGCTCCGCGCGCAGCAGCAGGCCCGCGCGCGCCTCCTCCGTGAGGAGTGGCACAAGGTCGGCTTCGGGGCGAAGGACTTCGACCGCGTCATGGCCTTCATCAAGAAGGAGTACAAGGCGACGCCGGAGTGGACCGTGAAGACCGCGTGGATCGCGGCCGCGCAGGGCTACCTCTACAGCCTCGACCCGCACTCGTCGCTCATGCCGAAGAGCGCCTGGGACGACTCGAACGACAAGACCACGGACTCGAGCTTCGACGGGATCGGCGCGATCCTGACGCAGCGCCCCGACTCGGACTACACGATCGTCGAGAGCCCGATGCAGGGGCAGCCGGCCGTGAAGGCGGGGCTCCGGGCGGGCGACGTGATCATCAAGGTCGACGGCAAGGACATCAAGGGCGAGTCGCTCTCGAAGGTCGTGTCGCGGATCCGCGGGAAGCGCGGGACGCGTGTGGGGCTCACCATCACGCGCGAGGGGGAGCCCGAGCCGCGCACGTACGCGATCGAGCGGCAGCACATCGAGATCAAGAACGTGCAGGGGCACCTCGTCGACCACCACACGGACATCGGCTACATCAAGATCACGGGCTTCGTGCGCACGACCGACCTCGAGCTCGGCCGCGTCTACCGGGAGCTCGAGGCGAAGACGAGCTCGGGGCACCTGCGGGGGCTCGTGCTCGACCTCCGCAACAACTCGGGCGGGCTCCTGAACCAGGGCATCGACGTGTCGAACCGCTTCATCCCGAGCGGGACCATCGTGGCGGTGAAGGCGCGGAGCGCGCGCGAGGACGACACCTACATGGCGAAGGCGTCGGACACCTGGGACATGCCGCTCGTGGTGCTCGTGAACGACGGTACCGCGTCGGCGGCGGAGATCGTGGCGTCGGCCATCCAGGACAACCGCCGGGGCCTCGTCATCGGCGACCGGACCTTCGGGAAGGCGAGCGTGCAGACGCTGTACTCGCCGGTCTTGCAGGACGACTACTTCATCAAGCTGACGGTGGCGCGCTACTACAGCCCGAGCGGTCGCACGCTGCAGGTGACGGGCGTCATCCCCGACATCACGGTGGCGCCGGAGATCGGCGGGAAGATGCCGCTCGGCTTCCGCGAGGAGAACCTGTCGGGGCACCTCGTGCCGCTCGACTTCGAGTACGTCTCGGCGAACAAGCCCCTCGCGGACCGCGCGAGGCGCTGCGTCGAGGCGAGCGGCATCGCGAAGAAGGTGCACGACGCGGACCCGAACCCGGCGATCCGCTTCGACTACCAGCTCTCGTACGGCGAAGACGCGCTCGAGTGCATGATCGCCGAGCAGGCGGCCGCGCAGATGGCGACGCCGTAGCGCGGCGCGTGCTCCCTGAGCGGGTTCCGGTCACAGGGCACGCGCGGCGGCGCGGTTGCCGCGGGGCACGTTGCAGGGTAGCTTGGCGCCAACGCGTGGCGCACCTCGGGCTGGGGTCGTCCGCGTGAGACCCGGGCCGGGCGCGCTCGAGCCGTCCGCGAAGCCAAGGACACAGGACCTCCATGAGCGACGCCACGCTGAACGACGTCATCGCGCGACTCGACCGACTCGAGGCCGCGCTCTCGAAGATCGCCGACGCCATCAAGGCCGCGGGGGAGTCGCGCGCCGCGGCCCCGGTGGCCGTGGTGGCGGCGCCGCCGGCTCCCGTCGCCGCGGTGGCGGCGCCGGCCGCGGTGCCCGTCGCCACCGCGCCTGCTGGCCCGCCGCTCGTGCGGGTTGCGCCGCCTGCGCGCACTGTCCCGTCGCCCGCGACCCCGACACGAGACGCGTCGGCGCCTGCGCGCCCGGGGGAGGAGCCGAAGCGGGACTTCAACCCCTACCGCGACCGGACGGACCTCGTGGTGCCGGGCGCCGAGGCGTCGGTCACGGACATGCTGACGTTCCTCTTCGGCGCGGTCCAGTCCGCGGAGATCGACGACATGTGGGGCCTCTTGTACAAGGCGACGCACTCGAGTCAGCTCCAGGGGCCGCGCTCGATCGACCACTTCAAGGCGTTCTCGTGGCACAAGGCGCGGCGCTCGGCGGGTGAGTACCTCGACGCGTCGAAGAACCCGGCGTCGTTCCAGATCGCCTACACCGAGCCGGCCGAGATCGGCCCGAACGTCGAGCGCGTGCGGGTGTTCGTGAGCAAGGCGGACGGCAAGATGCCAGCACCCGTCGTGTTCGCGCGGGACCCGAAGGACAACAACGCCTGGCGGATCGCGCAGCTCTCGATCTAGGAGCCCTCGGGGAGACTCTGGGGAACGAGTCGGCTCACGGCAGGTCGGCCCCGGATTCGTTTGACACCCCGCCGGAGACCCTTTAGAAACCGTCCGTCGCTCGCGACACGGCCGTGGCGCCATGGCCAAGTGGTAAGGCAGAGGACTGCAAATCCTTTATCCCCAGTTCAAATCTGGGTGGCGCCTCCGAGGGCGACGATGTTGCACCGCAGCATCGTCGCCCTTCTCATTTCAGGCCGACGCGGCGCGCGGGCGTTGTGCAGCGCAACATGGGCGCTAGGGCCGTTTCGAGCGGCGCGAGGGCTGTGCTATAGCGGTGTCCGTCCCGCGCCGGGACGACCGACCACCGAGAGGCCGCCGCCATGACGAGCAGAGGCACGTTCACCGTGGAGCTCCGCGACCCCCTGTGGGGGCCGATCGCCGTGTCGGGCGGCGAGCTCGCGGTCATCGACACGCCGGCGTTCCAGCGCCTGCGGCGCATCAAGCAGCTCGGCTTCGCGGAGTACGTGTTTCCGGGGGCGGTCCACCATCGCTATCTGCACTCCATCGGCGCGATGCACGTCGCGGGGCGGCTCGCCGATCAGGTGCTCGGGAGCGCGCCGGGGCTCGACGACGGGGACCGCGCGCGCCTCCGTCAGCTCGCGCGGCTCGGGGCGCTGCTCCACGACATCGGGCACCCGCCGCTCTCGCACGCCGCGGAGGCGCTGCTGCCGGACCGTTCGCTGCTCTACGTGCACGGCGAGCCGATGGGGGAGGGCAGGGCGAGCCACGAGGACCTCACGCGGAAGCTCGTCGCGGACAGCCCGCTCTCGGCGGTCATCGACGACGCTTTCGGAGACCTCGACATCGAGGCGGACGACGTCGCGGCGATCATCGAGGAGAGCCCGGGGGATCGGGCCGAGCGCTTCGTCGTGGGCGGGCGCGACTTCTGGCCGCTCCTGCACGGGATGGTGAGCGGCGAGATGGACGTCGACCGCATGGACTACCTGCGGCGCGACGCGTACTTCGCCGGGGTCGAGTACGGTCACTACGACACGAGCTGGCTCATCTCGAACGCGGTCGTCCTCGAGGACGAGGGGAAGATGCGGCTCGCGATCGACCTGCGCGCGCTCGCGACGTTCGAGCACTTCCTGCTCGCGCGCTATCACATGTTCCAGATGGTCTACTTCCACCCGAAGTCGGACATCTACGACGCGATGCTGCGGGCGTGGCTCGGGTCGGTCGGGGACGAGGCGCGCTTCCCGGCAGATCCGCGCCAGTACGTCGGGTGCCACGACGCGTGGCTGATGCAGCGCCTCCACGAGTCGCGCGATCCCTGGGCGAAGCGGGTGGAGCGGCTCGAGCCGTACCAGCTCCTGACGGAGCTCCGTACGGACCAGGACCTCGCCGCGAAGGACCGGATCCGCGACGCGCTCGAGCAGGACGGGGTCCACGCGCTCTGGATCACGGCGAAGCCGGTCCTGAGCAAGTACGCGCTCAAGGCGCCGAAGGACCGCACGGACCCGCTGCTCGTGGTCGACAAGCGGCCGCCCATCGGGAGGCAGCGCGTGCACCGCGTCGAGCAGGTGACCGACCTGTACTCGCGCTACGAGCGGACGTTGAAGCTCGAGCGGGTGTACGTGGCGCCCGAGGAGCGGGACCGGGCGAAGGCTGTGCTGGCGGGGCTGTGAGCGGGCTCCGGCCAGCGAGGCCCGAGGGCTAGACTATGCCTCGCTGACCTGCGCCTGCGCGGCACCGAGTCGCGCCCTGCGGGCGCTTGGTCGGCGCCGCTCCGGCTCCGGTCAGCGAGGCCCGATGGCTATTACCAGCCGGCCTCTTCGCGCTCGTTCGGCTCGACCCGGAAGTCCGGGTGGACCGTGTCCTCCTCGCTCACGAGGCGCGCCGGCTCGTTCCGGATCTGGTCCTGCAGCATCAGGATCGCGTCCATCACGGCCTCGGGGCGCGGCGGGCAGCCCGGGATGTAGACGTCGACCGGGATGATGTGGTCGATGCCCGGCACCGTCGCGTAGTTGTCGTAGAAGCCGCCCGTCGACGCGCACACGCCGAACGCGATGACCCACTTCGGCTCGGCCATCTGCTCGTAGATGCGGCGCAGCACCGGCGCGTTCTTGTGCGAGATGGTCCCGACCACCCAGAGCACGTCCGCCTGGCGCGGCGAGAAGCGCGGCACGGCCGCCCCGAAGCGGTCCATGTCGTGGCGCCCCGCCGCCGCCGCCATGTACTCCATCCCGCAGCACGCGGTCACGAAGGGGTACTGGAAGAGGCTGTAGCTGCGGCACCAGTTGACGAGCTCGGAGAGCTTCGTCGTGACGACGCGATCATCGAAACTGCCAGCCTGCGGGTTCTTCGCCACGGGTCGCTCCTTCTCGCTGCGGCCGCCGAGAGATCGACCCGCCGCGGCTCCGCCATTAGCACGCCGCAGGCCCGTAGGCAACGCGCTCGGCGGCGCGCGCGCAGTCGTAAGGGTGCGCCCCGGTCGCCTCCGAATCAACCGCGCGCGCCGAAGCGCCGGGGGCGCCCCACGTGCGCGAGCGCGCCTCAGAACTCGGCGTGCCGCGCCGCGCGGATCTCCTCGAGCACGTGCTCGACCGTCACGACGCCCCGCACCTGCCCGTCGACCACGATGACCGCCGCGCGGCTCCGCGCCGCCCCCATGTCGTGGAGGAGCTCCATCAGCGGCGCCTCCTCGCCGCGCGTCACGACGTTCCGGTCGGCGATCGCCGACACCGGCCGCTCGTCCGCGCTCGGCCCGTCGCCCTCGAGGTCGTCCTTGTGCACGACCCCGACCACCCGCTCCCCGTACGCGACGGGCAGCGCCTTCAGGTACGGGAGATCCCGGAACATGTGCGCCGCCTCGCGCACGGACGTCGCGAGGTCGATCTCGGGCGTCGCCTGCATCATGTCCGCGACCCGCTTCTGCCCGACGAGCTGCTGGATCACGACGCTCCGCTCCTCGGCCGCCGCCGCGACGAACACGAACGCCGCGATGAAGCCGAGGACGAGGTGCCCGTACACGAGGGCCACCGCGAGGAAGGCGAGGGCGATGAGCCGCCCGATGCGCGCCGCCGCGCGCGTCGCCCGCGGGCTCCCCATCCACCGGGCGAGCAGCGCGCGCAGGACCCGCCCCCCGTCGAGCGGGAACGCCGGGATCAGGTTGAAGAGGCCGAGGGCGAGGTTGATGTAGGCCAGATCCGCGAGGCCGACGAGCGGGGCGACGAGGAAGCCGATGAAGCCGACGCCCGCGAGCACGAGGCTCACGAGCGGCCCGGCGAGCGCGATCCAGAGCTCGTGCATGGGCTCGCGCGGGTGCTCCACGAGCAGGGCGGCGCCGCCGATGGGGAGGAGCACGATCTCGCGCGTCCGGACGCCGTAGCGGCGCGCGACCAGGGCGTGGCCGAGCTCGTGGAGCAGGACGCTCCCGAAGATGAGCCCCACCGCGAACACGCCGCGCAGGAGGTTGGCCTCGGCCGGCGCGAGGATCAGCATGAACGCGACCAGCGCGATCAGGGTCACGTGGATCTTGATGGGGATCCCGAAGAGCCGGCCTATGGGCAATGACCACGCCACCGTCCCATGATAGGCGCGCGGATGGCTCGGGTATAGTCCCGGCTCCGCGACGGCGCCGAGGTGGTGACCGCGCGGCCCATCCCGGGTGTTGACCTCGCGGCGCGTCGCACGCGACAACTCGCGCCGATGTTCGACCCGGCGACCCAGCAAGAAGCGGATGCCCCGGAGCTCGGCCGCGTCGCGCGCGACGTCCTCGGCGAGAGCCCGCGCGGCCCGTGGAGCCACGTCCCCGACGAGGTCTGGAACGACTGGCGCTGGCAGCAGCGCCACCGCCTCCGCACGGCCGCCGACCTCGAGCGCGTCGTGCGCCTCACGGACGACGAGCGTGCCGCCATCGCGGCCACCGGCGACCAGTTCCGCATGGCCATCACGCCGTATTACGCGGCCCTCATGGACCCGGACGACCCGCGCTGCCCCGTGCGGATGCAGGCCGTCCCGGTGCTCGCGGAGCTCGACGTGGCCGCGACCGACCTCGCCGACCCCCTCGGCGAGGAGGCGTACATGCCGGTCCCCGGCATCACGCACCGCTACCCGGATCGCGTGCTCTACTACGTCACGCACAACTGCCCCGTGTACTGCCGCCACTGCACGCGCAAGCGCAAGGTGAGCGATCCGACGTCCGCCGCGAACCACGGTCAGCTCGACCAGGGCCTCGCCTACATCGCCGCGCACCCCGAGGTGCGCGACGTGCTCGTCTCCGGTGGCGACCCGCTGACGCTCAGCGACGATCGGCTCGACGCCTTGCTCGGCGCCCTACGCGAGATCCCGCACGTCGAGGTCGTCCGCCTCTGCACGCGGAACCCGGTGACGCTCCCGCAGCGCTTCACGGAGGCGCTCGTGACCCGCCTCGCGCGCCACCAGCCGCTCTTCGTGCACACCCACTTCAACCACCCGCGCGAGTGCACCCCCGAGGCCGCGCGCTGCCTGCGCCTCCTCGCGGACCACGGCGTCAACGTCGCGAACCAGATGGTGCTCTTGCGCGGCGTCAACGACGATCCGGCCGCCGTGAAGGCGCTCAACCACTGGCTCCTCCGCCAGCGCTGCCGCCCGTACTACATCTTCCAGGCGGACCTCGCGCAGGGGATCTCCCACTTCCGGGCGCCGCTCCAGTCGGGGCTCGCCATCCTGCAGGCCCTCCGCGGCCACACGAGCGGCATGGCCGTCCCGCACTACGTCATCGACGCCCCGGGCGGCGGCGGGAAGATCCCGCTCGTGCCGGAGTACGTCGAGCGCTGGGACGAGGACAAGGTCGTCTTCCGGAACTACCTCGGCGAGCTCTACGAGTACCCGACGCGCTGAGGTGCAGGGCAGGGCAGGGCGAGGCCGGGGGCGCCTTCTTCTGGTGGCCGCGCCCGGCGGCCGCTGGTATAGCGTCTCCCTCGCACGGACGGGAGGACGCTGTGGACGCCGGACGCCTGAACCAGACCCTCTCCGAGATGGCCGCGCGCGCGATGCGCGAGGCGCTCGGCCTCGAGTCGCCGAACCCGGAGCTGCGCCCGGCGACCGACGCGCGCTTCGGCGACTACCAGATCAACGGGGTGCTCCCGCTCGCGAAGGAGCTGAAGGAGAACCCGCGGAAGCTCGCGGAGAAGGTCGTGGCCGCGCTCGACACGGGCGGGATCTGCCTCGCCCCCGAGATCGCCGGGCCCGGGTTCATCAACCTGCGCCTCGACCCGGCCTGGGTCGCGACGGCGCTCGGCGCGGCGGCGGCCGACGCGCGCCTCGGGGTGGCGCCGGTGGGCGACCCGCAGTCGATCGTGATCGACTTCTCGAGCCCGAACGTCGCGAAGCGGATGCACGTCGGGCACCTGCGCTCGACGGTCATCGGCGACGCGCTCGTCCGGACGCTCAAGTTCCTCGGGCACACGGTCGTCGGCGACAACCATCTCGGCGACTGGGGGACGCAGTTCGGGATCCTGATCTGGGCGTGGAAGCGGGAGCGCGACGAGGCGGCGCTCGCGGCGGACCCCATCGGCGAGCTCGAGCGGCTCTACAAGCTCGGGACGGAGCGCGGGAAGGCCGACCCCGAGGTGGCGGAGGCGTGCCGGCAGGAGCTCGCGAAGCTCCAGGCCGGCGACGCGGAGAACAAGGCGCTCTGGGAGCGGTTCGTCGCGATCTCGAAGGAGGCGGCGGCGACGGTGTACGAGCGCCTCGAGGTCGAGTTCGATGCGTGGCACGGCGAGAGCTTCTACCACGACCGCCTGCACGGCGTGGTGGAGGGGCTCCTCGAGCGCGCGCTGGCGGTCGAGACGCAGGGCGCGATCGGGATCTTCTTCGACGAGCCGGGGCTCCCGGAGACGCCGTACCTCATCCGGAAGTCGGACGGGGCGTTTCTGTACGCGACGAGCGACATCGCGACGGTCGAGTATCGCCTCGAGGCGTACGGCGCAGACCGCATCATCTACGTGGTCGACGTGCGGCAGTCCGACCACTTCCGGCAGCTCTTCGCGACCATCCGCAAGATGGGCTACGACGTGAAGATGGAGCACGTCGGCTTCGGGATGATGCTCGGGGCGGACGGGCGCCCGTTCAAGACGCGCGACGGAGGCACGGTGCGGCTCGACTCGCTCCTCGACGAGGCGGAGGCGCGGATCCTGCCGCTCGTGACGGAGCGCTGGCCGGACGCGAGCGAGGAGGAGCAGCGCGCCATCGCGCGGAAGGTCGGGAGCGGGGCGGTCAAGTACGCGGACCTCGCGCAGAACCTGACGACCGACTACAAGTTCGACTGGGACAAGCTCCTCGCCGCCGACGGCAACACGGGGCCGTACCTCCAGTACACGCTCGTGCGATGCGCGTCGGTGTTCCGCGAGCACGTGGCGCGCTTCGGGGCCGAGTTCGCGGTCGACGGGAGCCCGCTCCGGCTCGAGGCCGACGAGGAGAAGGAGCTCGCCTTCTTCCTCGTGCGCCTCGGCGACACGCTCGAGCGCGTGGGCGAGCAGCTGCGCCCGCACATCCTCTGCGAGTACCTCTACGCCCTCGCGCGGAAGTTCAACGCGTTCTACGCGAAGTGCTCGATCCTTGGCGCGGACGACGAGGCGACACGGAGGTCGCGCCTGACGCTGGTCCAGGCGACGTACCGCACGTTCGAGATCGGGCTCTCCTGCCTCAACATCCCGCGCGTGAGCCGGATGTAGGTGCCGGCGACGTGAGCGCCGGGATCCACACCTACGGAGCCGTTCCGTCCGCGCTCGCCGACGAGCTGCAGGCGCTCCTGCTCGAGGTCGGCGGCTTGCCGGTTCGCCGCGGCCTCGTTGCCCGCTCGTCGACGCCATTTCCAGCGAGCCAGGACCTCGAGTCCGCGCTCCGTCCGGCACTCCTCGCGCGCGGCTTCGAGCATCGGGTCCGATTCCGGCATCCACGGAGCGGTGACGGCTTCGAGTACGACTTCTGGCGTGCCGCCGATGAGACTGCCATGGAGGTCATGGGCTACCGGGCCGACGACGAGATCTTCAAGGACATCCTGAAGTTCCACGTCCATGAACGGACCCGTGTCGGCATCGTGTGGGTACCCCGCTGGAAATGGGTCTCCGGCAAGCGCTCCGACGCGAACTTCCGGGCGACCGTGAAGGGACTCGCGTTCGCCGACAGCTACATGCGCATCGATGCGCTCGTCGCGGTCGCCTACGACTGGACGAAATCCGTGGCGGACCCGGAACTCTGGAACCTTGTGGTGGGCGAGGCCGACATCGGCGAGTGATGGGTCAACCTTCACCCGGAGCCGGGCGGGGGCAGGCCAGGGCGTGAACGCCGTTCACGACCTGGCCCGTGACCTCAGAACAGGAGCCGCGCGAGCCGCCGGCGCTGCGCCTCGACCCCCTCGTCGCCGCGGCCCGCCGCCGCGAGGAAGACCTGCGCGTTCTTCTTCGCCCGCTCGCGCGTCTCGGGCGTCCCGCCCGTGACCTGGTCGACCAGCACCGCGAGCGCCGGCTCGTAGCGCCCCGAGGCGCCGTCCGCGAGCGCGACGACGTAGGCCGCGTCACGGTCCCCGGGGTCCGCGGCCAGCTTCTGCCGCGCCGCCGCCTCGCCCCCGAGCGCCCCGACCTCCGCGAACACGTCCTTCAGCTTCAGGCTCGCCTGCGCAGCACCATACTCGCTCGCCGCCGCCGGGATCCCGTTCAGGAGCGCCACCGCCTCGTCCGTCCGCCCGCCCGCCATGAGCAGCCGCCCGAGCGCGAGGCGCGCCCCGTGATCGCTCGCGTCGCCGGCGAGCTTCGCCTGATAGTACGCCTCCGCCTCCGCCGGGTCCGTCGGCGCGGGCGCCTCGGCCTCCGGCGCCTCGATCTGCAGCGCCTCGAAGAGCTCCCCGAGCCACGCCTCGACCTGCTGCTTCGGCAGCGCCCCCATGAAGCTGTCGACGATCTGCCCGCCGTAGAGCGCCACCACCATCGGGATCGACTGCGCCTGGAACGCCTGCGCGAGCTGCGGGTTCCGGTCCACGTCGATCTTCGCGAGCTTGAACGCGCCGCCGTGCTTCTCCGCGAGCTGCTCGAGCACCGGCCCGAGCGTCTTGCACGGCCCGCACCACTCCGCCCACAGGTCCACGACCACGAGCTGCTTCTGCGAGGCCCGGAGCACCTCCGCCTCGAACGTCGCCGTCGTCACGTCGACGACGTGCTGCTTGCCTGCCGCCATCTCGCTTCTTCCTTCGGCGCGCCTACCAGCGCCCCTGAACGCCCTTGATGAACTCGTACGGGTAGCCGACCTCGTACGCCGACGCCTCGTCGAGCTTTCGCATCTCGTCCGACGACAGCGTGAGCTCCGCCGCCTTCAGGTTCTCGTCGAGCTGCTCGACCGTGCGCGCGCCGAAGATCGCCGACGTCACCCCCGGCTTCCCGAGGACCCACGCCAGCGACACCGCCGCCTCATCGACCCCGCGCTCCTTCGCGATGACCGTCACCGCGTCGAGGATCCGCCAGTTCCGCTCGTTGTCGAAGCGCGCGTAGCGCTCCTTCCACTTCGTGAGCCGCCCCCCCTCGGGCGGCGCCTGCCCGCGCTGGTACTTCCCGGTCAGGAACCCCGACGCGAGCGGCGACCAAGGGATGATGCCGACCCCGTGCCGCGTACAGAGCGGCACGTGCTCCCGCTCGATGTCGCGCACGACGAGGCTGTACTGCGGCTGGAACGACACGAACCGGTTCAGCCCGAGCCGGTCGCTCGTCATGAGCGACTCCGTCAGGTGGTACGCCGCGTAGTTGCTCGCCCCCGTGTAGAGCACCTTCCCCTGCCGCACGAGATCGTCGAGCGCGCGCAGGATCTCCTCCTCCGGCGTGTCGAGGTCCTGCATGTGGATCTGGTAGAGGTCGAGCCGGTCCGTCTGGAGGCGCCGGAGGCTCGCCTCGGCCGCCCGCATGATGCGGAGCCGCGCCGCCCCCGTGCCGTTCGGCCCGTCCCCCATCCGGAACCGGAACTTCGTCGCGAGCACGACGTCGTCGCGCCTCCCCGACGCCGCGAACCAGCGCCCGATCACGCGCTCCGAGAGCCCGTCCTGACCGTACACGTCGGCCGTGTCGATGAAGTTCACCCCGCGCTCGAGCGCGCGCGAGAGGATCGCATGAGAGGTGGCCTCGTCCGCGCCGACCTGATACATGAACGACTTCTCGTCCGCCTCGCCGAAGGTCATCGTGCCGAGGCAGAGGGTCGAGACCTTGAGGCCGCTCCGTCCGAGGTTGCGATACTCCACGTCCATGACCTCCCGCGAACGCCGTTCGTGACTACCCTGGGCGCCGTGTCGCCTCACCGTAGGCGCCACGCCCCGCGGGTGAAGTAGCAGAGGCCACCCCCACCCGCAACCGCCGGGCAGCGCGGCAGCGCCGCTCGAGAGAGCCCCGGGCCCGACCTCCAGAGGAGCCCCCCATGACCACGAGAACGCCCTCGGGGCTCGCCGCCGCGGCCCTCACCCTGCTCGGACTCGGACTCACCGTCGCGCTCGCGACCCCGAGCGACGCCCTCGCCGGGCCGCCCTCCGAGAGCCCGCGCGCCATGTTCTCCCCGTGGACCGCCGCCGCCGAGCAGGACGGCGTCGAGGCCGTCCTCACCCAC
This sequence comes from Deltaproteobacteria bacterium, assembly GCA_020632715.1. Taxonomy (GTDB): domain Bacteria; phylum Myxococcota_A; class UBA9042; order PHBI01; family PHBI01; genus JACKFA01. The sequence continues at coordinate 759,486 of JACKFA010000003.1, read as the reverse complement.
GCCGCCGGCCTCGGCTTCATGTCGAGCCTCGAGCTCGGCCTCGCCGTCACGACCCGCCTCCAGGGCGACGACCCCGTCAACAGCGTCCTCGGCCTCCTCGGCGCCCGCCTCGGCCCCCTCGCCGTCGGCCTGGGCCTCGGCGGCGTCGGCGACGGCCCCGGCACCGACAGCACCACCACCCGCGTCGACTGGGGCCTCGCCCTCCGCCTCTCCGACGCCCTCTCCGTGGGCTTCGGCTGGCAGGCCCTCTACAGCGACGTCGACGCCGACCTCGACGCCTACGACACCTGGTCGCTCAGCACGACCCTCCGCCCCTTCCGCGCCCTCTCCCTCGCCGTCGCCATCGACCGCTTCGACACGCCGAAGCTCGCCGGCGACGATCTCAACGCGATCCTCCGCGTCGGCCTCGGCGTCCGCCCGGGCACCGAGCGCGTCACCGTCGCGGCCGACTTCTCCCACGAGCTCGGCGGCGATCCCTGGACCCTCGGCGGCTCCGTCCGCGTCATGCTCGTCCCGGGCCTCGTCATCGGCGGCTACGGCGCCTGGGACGACGCCCGGAGCGAGGTCCGCGCCGGCGCCTTCCTCGGGCTCTACCAGGGCGGCCTCGCCCTCGAGAGCAGCGTCGACGCCCGCCTCCCCGACGGCGGCGACGACGGCGACGCCGACGGGATGAGCCTCACCACGATGCTCAAGGCGAAGAGCGCGCCGTACCCGAGCCTCGTCACCGACAAGCACCTCCTCGTGAAGCTCCCCATCGGCGGCGCCATCCCCGAGCGCACGAGCGACTCGCTCCTCGGCGACGGCCCCGCCCCCTTCGGGAAGTGGATCCAGGCCCTCGACGTCATGGCCCACGACGACGACGTCGACGGCGTCGTGCTCTCCATCTCGAGCGCGCCCAGCTGGGGCCAGTCCTGGGAGCTCCGCGAGGCCCTCGAGCGCCTGAAGGCCGCCGGGAAGAAGGTCTACGCCGTCATGACCATCGGCGACATGCGCGCGATGTACCTCGCGTCGGTCGCGGACAAGGTCTACCTGCACGCGGGCGGCGGGCTCCTGCTCACCGGCCTCGCCATCACCCGCACCTACATCGCGACGCTGCTCGAGCGGCTCGGCGTGAACGTGCAGATCGTGAAGTTCGAGGAGTACAAGTCCGCCCCCGAGGCGCTCACGCGCACCGGCCCCTCCGAGCCCGCAGAGGAGCAGGACAAGGCCATCCTCGACGGCGTCATGGCCGCCTGGATGGGCGCCGTCACGGCCGGGCGCCACCTGACCGACGAGCAGGTCGACGCCATCCTGAAGACCGGCCCGCAGAGCATGAAGGTCGCGCTCGAGCGCGGCCTCGTCGACGGTGTCGACGCGAACGACGCGATCGCCAAGGCCATCGCCGCGGACGCAGGGGAGGGCGCGCAGATCGTCGACTCCTACCGCCCGTCGCCGCGCGCGTGGTCACGCTGGGCCGGCGCCCCGACCGTCGCCATCGTCCCGATCGTCGGCTCCATCGTCGACGGCGGCAGCGCCGGCGGCCTCCCGATCCCCATCCTCGGCGACGAGACCACCGGCGACGAGACGTTCGTCCGCGCCATCGAGGCCGCCTCGCGCGACGCGAGCGTCCTCGGCATCGTCGTCCGCGTCGACTCGGGCGGCGGCTCGGCCACCGCGAGCGACAAGATGTACCGCGCGGTCCAGCTCGCCGCGCAGCGGAAGCCGCTCGTCGTCTCCTTCGGCAACGTCGCCGCCTCGGGCGGCTACTACGCGGCCGCCGGCGCGCCGAAGATCCTCGCGACCCCGCTCACGGTCACCGGGAGCATCGGGATCTTCAGCGGGAAGGCCGATCTGTCAGGCCTCTACGCGCTCCTCGGCCTCTCGACGAGCACGCTCCGCACCCACGACCGCGCCGACATGCTCGCCTCGAACCGCCCCTTCACCGCCGACGAGGAGCAGGCCGCGAAGGACACGCTCCGCGCCTACTACGACCGCTTCGTCTCGGTCGTCGCCGACGGGCGCGAGCTCTCCATGGACGCCGCCTACGCGAGCGCCAAGGGCCACGTCTTCCTCGGCGGCGAGGCGCTCGAGCGGAAGCTCGTGGACGCCCACGGCGGCCTCTACCGCGCCATTCAGGAGGTCCGCGCCCAGGCCGGCGTCGACGCCGACGCCCCCATCGCGCTCTCCTATGTCGGCGGCATCGACGGGCTCTCGGGGATCCAGCGCCTCGTCGCCTCGGTCTTCGCCCCCGCCGAGGGCGCCCTCGGCGCCGCCGCGACCGCCACCCCCGCCGCCGCCCCGCTCCTCGCCAAGGCGCAGGAGATCCTCGCGCGCGTCCGCGCGTTCGGCGCCGGCGGCCCCCTCGCGCTCATGCCCTACACGTTGGAGGTCCAGTGACCTGCCCCATCCCGTTCCACGTCGACACCGTCTGCAAGAGCACGAACGCCCGCGTCGGGCGGCTCGAGATGCGCCGCGGCGTCGTCCACACGCCGGTCTTCATGCCCGTCGGCACCCAGGGCGCCCTCCGCGGCATGGCGCCCATCCACCTGCCGGACACGGGCGCGCAGATCATCCTCGCGAACACGTATCACCTCCACCAGCGGCCGGGGGAGGCGACCATCCAGAAGCTCGGCGGCCTCCACCGCTTCATGGGCGTCGATCTGCCGATCCTCACGGACTCCGGCGGCTTCCAGGTCTTCTCGCTCGACAAGAAGCAGGTGACCGAGGAGGGCGTGACCTTCAACTACGCGGTCGACGGGAAGCGCGTGACGCTCTCCCCCGAGCGCTCGATGGCGATCCAGCAGGCCCTCGGCAGCGACATCGCGATGGCCTTCGACGAGTGCCTCCCGGCCGACGCCTCGCACGCCATGACGGACCTCTCCGTCGACCTCACCGCGCGCTGGGCCGAGCGCTGCCTCGCGGCGCACACGCGCCCCGACCAGTCGCTCTTCGGCATCGTCCAGGGCGCGATGTACACGGACCTCCGGCGCCGCTCCATCGAGCAGATCACCTCGCTCCCCTTCGACGGCTACGCCATCGGCGGGCTCTCCGTCGGCGAGGGCCCGGAGAAGATGAACGAGGTGCTCGCCGCCACGATGCCGCACATGCCGCCCGGCATGCCGCGCTACCTGATGGGCGTGGGCCGCCCGCAGGACCTCGTCGACGGCGTCGCCCTCGGCGTCGACATGTTCGACTGCGTCATCCCGACGCGCCACGCGCGGAGCGGCAGCCTCTACACCTTCCAGGGGCGGATCCGCATCACGCATGGCAGCTACCGGCGTGACGCGTACCCCATCGACACGGCGTGCGGCTGCTACACCTGCACCCACTTCTCGCGCGCCTACCTCCACCACCTCTTCGAGATCGGCGAGATCCTCGGCGCGACCCTCGCGACCATCCACAACCTGCGCTTCTTCGGCGACCTCATGGCGCGCGTCCGCGCGTCCATCGCCGACGGCACGTTCGCGACGCTCCGGAAGGACGTGAAGGCCCTCTACCCCGAGCCCTCCGGCGGGGTCCCGAGCGAGGACCTCGGCAGCGACGACATGGACGAGCCCCGCGCCGGCGCCGCGAAGGCGCGCATGGCCAAGAAGGCGCGCCCCTCGGCGCTCCCGACCTACGAGCCGCGCCGCGTCCCCGGCCGCGCGCAGGGCGCCGCGCGCGCCGCGGCCCGCGGAGGAAAGGGCGCGCCGACCGGGAAGGGCGCCCCGCGCGGGCTCCCGCCCCGGGACGCGCAAGCCGAGGCCCCGCCGGCGCCCACGAGCGGTCGCGGCACCCGCGGCGGCGCGCGCGCGGGAGGGAAGGGGGCGGTGCCGAAGGGCCCCCCCGCCGGCCGCCCGCCGAAGCGCGGCGGCGGCGGCCGCGGCAAGCGCTGAGGACCGCGGATGGCGTGGTGGCCGTTCAAGGGGAGGCGCGGCGGCGACGACGCGAAGCGCGAGCGTGACGCCCGCGTGAGCGGTCGGCGCGACTTCTTCCGGCTCGGCGCGCGCGAGCTCCGCGACCAGGGCGTCGAGGCGCTGAGGCTCGTCGGCCAGGCCAACCGCGCCGTCCAGGAGGCGATGACCGAGCTCGAGCGCGAGGCGAACGCGGCCTCCGCGGAGCGCGCCCCCGAGACGCCCGCCCAGGAGCGCGCCCGCGAGCGCGCGGCCGCCCGCGCCCCGGCCGCCCACCGACGCGTCGCGCGCCCCCCAGGCGCGCTCCCGGAGGCCGACTTCCTCGCCGTCTGCGAGACGTGCCACCGCTGCGTCGACGCGTGCCCCGAGGACGCCATCGTCCCGGCGATGGACATGGAGCGCGCGGGCCGCGTCGGGACGCCCATGCTCCCGCTCCAGCGCGTCGCGTGCGCCCTCTGCGCCGACGTCCCCTGCGCGGTCGCGTGCCCGACGGGCGCGCTCCGCCCGATCCCGGTCACGCAGATCCGGCTCGGGCGCGCCGAGGTCATGAGGAACCTCTGCCTCAATCACCTCGGCCAGCCCTGCGAGATCTGCGTCGACCACTGCCCCATCGGCGACGCGGCGCTGTCCGTCGGCGCCGACGGCTTCCCGGTCGTCGGGGCGGACGCGTGCACCGGCTGCGGCCAGTGCGTCGTCCGCTGCCCGACCTACCCGGCGGCCATCCGCGTCGTCCCGCGCTGACCGCCCCCCATCGGGAGGGGGAATTGCGGTTTGTGCCCGGTCGGCGGATGCTCGTTGCCATCGACTCGAGCTCCGGGGTCCGGCTCGACGGGCACCCGGCCATCGCCGCCATCACGCGCGTGCGCTCCTCCGGGGGCGCGCGCGGACTCGTCCCGACCGCCCTGACGGCGCGCGACGGACACGGAGGAGGTCGCCATGTTCCGCCTCAAGCTGACGATCACCTTCGGCCTCGCGATCGTGCTGCTCGCGTTCCTCGCGAGCCAGCTCGTCGCGAACGCCGAGGAGGCGGCCGAGCGCGATCTCGTCGCGCGGGTCGAGCGCTCGCACGTCGCCTGGGAGCGCTCGAAGCAGCTCCGCGACCTCGAGCTGAAGGACGTCGCGGCGGCGCTCGCCCGCTCGGAGCTCGCCGCCTACCTCGGCTTCCTGCAGGACCGGCGGAAGGACATGCTCGCGGTCGAGGCCGACGCCTACCGGATCTTCCCGCCCCCGAACGACGCCGCCATCCTCGAGCAGCGCGAGCGCCACATCCGCGAGGATCAGGGCAAGTTCCTCGCGGACGTCGCGGGCGACCTCGCGGATCGCCTCGAGCGCCTGCGCGGACCGAACGCCTGGGCCGAGAAGACGCGCGCCGCGACGGTCGCCGAGTTCGAGAAGACCATCGCCATCTGCGAGAGCGCGGGCGTCAACAACTGCGTCTTCCGGCTCTCCTACTTCCCGCTCGCCGCCCTCGTCAGGAAGATCCGCGCCGACAACCCCTACGGCGTCGTGCCCGACCTCGTGGTGCTCGCCGACTGGCGCGACATCGGCGTCGCCGACGCCGACCGCGACGACTGGTCGGACGACGACAAGTTCGCCGGCGACTTCCCGATCGTGCGCGAGGTGAAGCGCGAGGGCTCGATCCTGCGCGACATCATCAAGTATCGGGACGGGAAGACCTACTTCGTCACGGCGGCGCCCATCTTCGAGAAGGGGGAGTACCGCGGGAGCGTGCTCGTGGGCGTCATGATCGACGCGGACGTGACGCGCGACGACGCCTCGCTCACGGGGCTCTCGGTCGGCTACCTCGACGGGCGCGACTTCTTCCGGAGCGACCTCGCGGACGACGAGGCGAGCGAGGTGCGCCACAACCTCCCGCCGCAGACGGACGAGAAGCGCGTGCAGACCATCGACACGCCGACGATCGTGGCGCAGCTCGTGCCGGTGACGGGGAACCTCACGCAGAACGACGTGCGCGCGGTGCTCGTGGCGCGGAAGGACGACGTCACGGGCTCGCTCGCCAACGCGCGGCGCTGGATCTGGATCGGCGCGGCCGTCCTGTTCGTGCTCGGCATCGTCGCGATGGCGCTGTCCAGCTGGATCTTCATGAAGCCGTACGTCCAGATCGACGCCGGCATCTACGAGGTCAGCGGCGGCAACCGCACCTACGTCTGGAAGGACGACTACCGCGAGGAGGTCTGGGCCTCCCTCGCGAACAGCTTGAACGGCATGGTCGCGAGCCTGACGGGGCGGGGCGACGAGATGCAGCCGGCGGACGCGTGGGCCGAGAACCTGATGGAGGAGACGAGCGACAGCGAGCCGGCGCAGCGCGACGCCGGCTGAGCGAGGCGCCCGGAGGGGCGGCGTCAGCCGAGCGGGTCGAGCGCGACGAAGAGGTCGGCGAGCTCCGACGGCGTCACGTCCATGAAGGCGCGGACGTCGCGCGCGAGGTGGGACTGGTCACAGTAGCCGAGCTCGGCGGCGAGGTCGGCCCAGGGCGCGCCAGGGCCGCCGCGGACGCGGCGCACGAGCCGGTCGAAGCGCACGAGGCGCGCGAAGAGCTTCGGCGGCACGCCGACCTGGTCGCGGAAGCGCGCGATGACGTGGCGCTGGCTGTAGCCGAGGTGGTCGCAGAGGGCGCGCACGTCGACGAGCCCGCCCGCGCGCGTGATGGCGCTGACGGCGTGGGCGATGATCGCGTCGGGGGCTGTGCCGCCGGCCCGCTCGAGGAGGAAGGCCTCGACCATGTCGAAGCGCGCGGCCCACGAGGGCAGGGCGGCGAGCCGCTCCGCGAGGTCGCGGTGGCGTGGCCCGACGAGCGCGTCGAACGGCACGACCCGACGGGTGAGCTCGCTCATCGGCACGCCGAAGACGCGGCGCGCGCCGAGGGGCGTCAGGTCGACCTGCACGCCCTCCTGGAAGCCCTCGTGGCGCGTCGCCGTGAACACGTCGTCGAGCCCGCCCACGAAACCGCGCGCGAAGCGGGTCGCCGCGCCGCCGCCCGCACGGTCGAACACCGCGAGGGGCGGGCCGAGCTCGAAGATGAGGACGGCCCGCGGGCCGGAGAACTCCCGCCGCTCGACGGGGTGGGGCGCGCGCTCGACGTAGCCCTGGAGGGAGCCGGCGACGAGCCCGGAGAGCGCCGGCGAGGCGGCACGACGGGCGACCTCCCAGGCGACGCCGCCGAGCTCTCCCGACACGACGCGGAGCGCTCCGCCCGCCGACTGGCTCCTGTGGTTCACGCCTCGAGCGTAGCGGGTGCCAGCGGCGGCGCCAACGTCCGGGCGAGGCGGGGCAGGGCGGGGCGCCCGCGGCGCTCAGGGGCCGCCAGGCGGGACCGCGAAGGGCTGGTAGGTGCCGAAGGACCAGGCGACGCCCTCGGGATCGCGGACGCCGTGCTCGCGCGAGCCGTACTCGGTGTCGCGCGGCGCGTAGACGACCTCCGCCCCGTGCGCGACCGCGCGCGCGTGGTGCCCGTCCGGATCGGCGACGACCGCGTACACGCTGAAGGCCGTGGCGGCGGCGGCGGGCTCCGCGTCGGCGGCGTCGTCGCAGTGGGCGCCGCCGAGCATGACCATCCCGTTCCCGAAGCGGAGCTCCGCGTGCTGGATGGCGCCTGCCGCGTCGCGATAGACGACGTGCTCCTCGAAGGCGAGGGCCTCCTTCATGAAGCGGATGGCGCGCTCGGGATCGCGGTAGCGCAGGGCGACGAAGAGGCTCGGGTGCTGGCTCATGCTGGGTCCTCCGGTGGGTCTCGATGACGAGGACCCAACGTAGGGCCGCGCCCGCGCCGTGGCTTGGACGAAATTGACCTCGCCGCGCGCGCTACTGCGCCGGCACCCACGCGATGGTCACGCCGTCGCCGCCCTCGTGGCGCCGGCCCGCGCGCCACTTCGTGACGAGCTTCGAGCGCCGGATGAGCTGCCGCACCTCGTCCTTGATGACGCCCGTGCCGTGGCCGTGGATGATCCAGACCGCGCCGAGGCCCTCGCGGAAGGCGCGGTCGAGGAGCGGCTCGACCTGCTCGGCCACCTCGTCCCGCCGCGCGCCGCGGAGGTCGACCGTGTTGTCGGCGCCCTGCGGCGTCGGGACGGTGTTGTCGCTGTCGCCGAGCTCGGGCGCGGGCGCGTCCTCGTCGGGCGTCAGCACGCGCACGGCCGCGGCCTTCCCGCCGCCGTCGTCCTTGCGCGGGCCGCCGAGCCGCCCGATCTCGTCGACCCCGATGGTCGACTTGAACGACCCGACCGCGACCACCGCGCGGCGCCCGTGCACCTCCGCCACGACGCCGGGCTGGCCGAGCGGCCGCACCCAGATGGCGAGGCCCGGCTCGAGCACGTCCGGCGTGATGTCGCCGGCGTCGTGCGGGCCTGGCTCTTTCGGCTTCGTGGCGATGGGCTTCTTCGGCTCCTCGGGCAGGGCGGGGAGGGCGTCCACCATCGCCACGACCTCCTCGCGCGCCTTCGCGACCTCTCGGAGATCGTTCGCCTTCTGGAGCTCGGCGGTCTTCGCCTTGACCTCCTCCAGCGCGGCGCGCGCCGCCCGCCGCACCTCTTGATGCAATGCAGCAATCTCGCGCTCGGATTCACGCCGGAGCCGCGCTTTCTCTGCCTCGAGCTCGCGTGTGCGCTGCAGCAACTCGAGCTCGCGACGCTGCGCCGCCTGCTGCGCGTCCTCGGCGAGCTTCCGGGCCTCGGCGAGGCGCGCGACGGCCGCGGCGATCCCCTCGTCGCCGCCGGCGAGCTCGCGCGCGCGCCCGAGGATGGTCGGCGAGAGCCCGAGGCGGGCGGCGATGTCGAGCGGGTTCGAGGCGCCGGGCTCGCCGTTCGTGAGGACGAAGGTCGGAGCGAGCGTCCGCGGGTCGATGCCGACGTTGGCGTTGCCGAAGCGCGGGTCCTCGAAGGCGAGGGTCTTCAGGCGCTCGTAGTGGGTCGTGACGAAGCCGCGCGCGCCGCGCCGGGCGAGGCTCTCGAGGACGGCGATGGCGAGGGCCGCGCCCTGCGCGGGCTCGGTGCCGACGATGAGCTCGTCGAGGAGTACGAGCGCGCCGTCGTGGGCCTCGTCGAGCACCTGCCGCACGGCCTGGAGGTGGCCGGAGAAGGTGGAGAGGTCCTGCTCGATGTCCTGGTGGTCGCCGACGAGCGCGAAGACGCCGTCGTACAGCGGGATGACGCTCTCCGGGTCGGCGGGGATGGGGATCCCGGCGCGCACCATGAGGGCGCACGCGCCGACGGTCGAGAGCGTCACGGTCTTGCCGCCCGTGTTCGGCCCGGTGACGACGAGGAAGGCCTGCTCGGGGGCGAGCTCGATGTCGTTCGGGACGACGTTCGCGCCCTTGAGCACGAGGTGCGGGTTGCGCGCGCGCTTGAGCCGCAGGAGCCCGCCGGTCGAGGGGGCGAGGGCGGGGGTGCTGGCGTCGAGGTCGATGGCGAGCTGGGCGCGGGCCTGCAGGAGGTCGAGGTCGACGAGCGTGTCGAACGCGGCGATGAGCTCGGCGGCCTCGGAGCCGACCCACTCGGAGCGGATCCGGAGGACCTTGCGGGTCTCGACCTCGATCTGGGCGACGGCGACCTTGATGGCGTTGTTGGCCTCGATGAACTCGGTCGGCTCGATGTAGACCGTCTGACCGGTGTTCGAGGCGCCGTGGATGATGCCCGGGACCTGCGCCTGGAACGACGCCACGATGGGGACGACGTAGCGGTCCTCGCGCTCTGTATAAAAGTTGTCCTGGCAGACCTCCTGGACGTCGGGCCGCGCGAGGAACTGGTCGAGGCGGTCCTTGATGCGCTGGCGGAGGCCGGAGGCGCGGAGGCGGGCGGCGGCGAGCTCCGGCGAGGCGTCGTCGCGGATGTTGCCGGCGCGGTCGAAGGTGGCGGCGAGCTCGGCCGAGAGCGTCCCGAGCTCGGGCATCGCGGCGCCGATGGCGCCGAGCTCGGCGGCGCCGCGCTCGGCGAGGCTCCGCTTGACGCGCACGGCGGCGCGGGCGGTGTCGGAGACGGCGAGGAGCTCGTCCTTGTCGAGCGTCGCGCCGCGGGCCGCGCGGTTGACGAGGGCGCGGATGTCCGACGTGCCGTCGAGCGGGAGGCGGCCGCCGAGGCGCAGGTGCTCGGTGAGCTCGTCGACCCGGCGGAGGCACTGGCGCGCCTCGTCGGCGCCGGGGAAGAACGCGAGGGCCTCGGCGGCGAGGCGCCCGACGTCCGTGCCGGCGCGGGCGGCGAGCGCGCGGATGATGCGCGACCAGCCGAGGTCTTCGAGGCAGCGATTGGAGACGGTGAACGTCGACGACATGCCGCGCTTTTGACGCACGCGCGTGGGGGAGTCAATGACCGGCGCCCTGCACCCGCGACGATTTACGTCTGATAAGCATCATTATGTCAACTTTTGTCCCAGGGCGTCCCGCGCAACGCTCCGAAGCGTATGGGGTCCGCTTGCCGCGCTGGCGACCTCGGGTTAGGCTCCCGCTCACCCCTCACGGGTTACGCACTCAGCTAGGGTCGAGATTCATGGCACACCTTCGGTTCACGACGGACGACGGTCAGGCCGGCGAAGTCCGCATCGACGCCCAAAATCAGATCGTGAAGATTGGGCGTGCCAACGACAGCGACATCCGCACGGCCAACGTCACGGTCTCCCGGCGTCATTGCCAGGTCGTCTTCACGGGCTCGGGCTTCAAGCTCTACGACCTCAACAGCGCCAACGGGACCTACGTCAACAGGAACCGCATCACGGAGCACACCCTGAACGCGGGTGATGTCTTCTTCTGCGGCAACTACGAGGTCCACTTCATCGACGACGCCGCCGCCCCCGCGGTCCCGGCGCCCCCGGAGATCGACGTCGCCGAGACGCTCCCGCGCGAAGCGCCGGACGCGACCGAGGCGTACTTCGGCGTGTCGATGGACGACATGATGGCCGCGGCCCCCCTGCCCGGCCGCGCCGCCGAGGCCGCGCAGCCCGCGCAGCCCGCGCCGATGGCCGCCCCCGCGGCGGCCGACGCGGGTGAGCTCGCGCGCCTCGCGGAGGAGAACGAGCTCCTCCGCATCCAGCTCGAGCAGCTGAACGCCGCGCTCGACGAGGCCGCGAGCGCCGAGGACCGCGAGGCGACGCGCGCGCAGGAGGCCGAGCGCCTGGTGGCGGCGCTGCAGCAGGAGCTCGCGGCGGCCGCCGCCCCTGCCCCGGCTGGCGGTGCCGACCCGGCCGAGCTCGAGCGGCTCGTGCAGGAGCTCTCGGAGGCGAACGAGGAGATCGAGGTCCTCGAGCAGCTGCGCACGACGCTCGGCGCGCGCGTCGAGGAGCTCGAGGTGTCGCTCGCGGCCGCGGGCGACGCGGGCGCGGCCGAGGTGCAGCTCGCCGAGCTCAAGACGGAGCTCGAGGCGGTGGACGAGCTCCGCCGCCAGGAGGCCGAGGCGCGGGCTGCGGCGGACGCCGACGTGATGGCGGCCGTGAACCGCATCGAGGAGCTCGAGGCGAGCCTCGCGGCGACGCAGGCGAGCCTCGCCGAGGCCCAGGCGGCGATCGCCACGGCCGCCGAGGGCGCGAGCGACGCCGACGCGGTGAAGGCCGCAGCGGCGGTCGCGGAGGCGCAGGTCGCCGAGCTCAAGCAGGATCTCGCCGACCTCGAGGCCGACAACGACGACCTCAAGAAGGCGCTCGAGGACGCGACGGCGAAGCAGTCGTCGCTCCGCGACGAGGCCGACGGATTCGCCGACGAGGTGGACAAGCTCCGGGCCGAGCTCGAGAAGCTGACCGCCGACCTCGACGCCGCCGTGAAGGCGCAGGCCGACGCGACGGCCGCCCTCGAGACGAGCGCGGGCGCCGAGGACGAGCTCGCGGCGCTGCGCGAGAAGCTCGACAAGGCGAGCGCCGACGCGGAGGACGAGCTCGCGGCGCTGCGCGAGAAGCTCGACCGCGCGAACGCCGACTACGACGACCTCGACGCCACCCTCGCCGACACCGAGGCGCAGCGCGACAAGGTCATGGCCGAGCGCGACGCCGCCGAGGACGAGAGGAAGAAGCTCGCGGCCGACCTGCAGAAGGCGCAGAAGGACTTCGCCGAGGCCCAGCAGATGATGCTGAAGATGGCCCCGTCGGACGAGATCGAGGCGCTGAGGAAGAAGGTCGCGGAGGCGGAGAAGGCGGCGGACAAGGCGTTCGCGGCCGAGGACAAGGTGAAGGCCCTCGAGAGCGACAACAAGGCGCTCAAGGAGGCCCTGAAGGACGCGGAGTTCCGCGCGCAGAACAGCACGGCGTCCGAGAAGTCGCTCGGCGAGCTGCGCGCGGCGCACGAGGACCTCACGACCGAGGCGGACAACCTACGGAAGGCGCTCGGGGCGGCCGAGAAGGCGCGCGACGCGAGCGCGGACAAGGCGAGCGGGCTCGAGAACGAGCTCAAGGCCGCGAAGAGCGCGCTCGCGGCCGCCGAGAAGAGCGGCGGCGACGCGGGGGCGAAGCTCGCGGCGCTCGAGAAGGAGAACAAGGAGCTCACGAACGTGCTCGCGATGGCGCTGCAGCCGTCGGACGCGGAGGCGCTCCGGAACCAGGTCAAGCGGGCGGAGTCGGACGCGGACGCGGCGCGGAAGCGGGCCGAGAAGGCGGAGCAGAAGCTCGGCGAGCTCGAGCAGGCGTCGGCGGCGGGGAGCGACGCGGCGAAGACGCTCGCGAAGCAGCTCGAGGCCTCGCACAAGGAGAAGGACGCGCTCTTGAAGGAGCGGGACGGGCTCGCGCAGGCGAAGGCCGCGGCCGAGGACGCGAAGCTCAAGGCCGACGCGGCGGCGAAGGACGCGGGCGAGAAGCTCAAGAAGGCCGAGGCCGAGCTGAAGGCGGCGCAGGCGGCGTCCGGTGACGCGCAGAAGGCGAAGGACAAGGCGTCGGCGGAGCTCGAGAAGAAGCTCGCCGAGGCGCTGAAGAAGGCCGAGGACACGCAGAAGAAGGTCGACGAGCTCAACGCGGACATGGCGGGCGCCGCGAAGGCGCGCATCGAGTCCGAGAAGAAGGTGAAGGAGCTCGAGAAGAAGCTCGCGGACGCGGAGAAGGCGAGCGGCGCCGGCGCGGACGCGCAGAAGGGGCTCAAGGCGGAGGTCGACGAGCTCAAGAAGAAGCTCGCGGACGCCGAGAAGGCGGCGGGCGCCGGGGCGGCGGACGCCGAGAAGGCGCACAAGGCCGAGGTCGACGGGCTGAAGAAGCAGCTCGAGAAGCTCACGGCGGACCTCGACGCGGCGAAGAAGGCCGCGAGCGCTGGCGGTGACGCCCAGAAGCAGGCCGCGGAGATCGAGAAGAAGCTCGAGGAGAAGGAAGACCTCCTCAAGAAGAACACGAAGAAGCTCGCCGGGCTCCTCGAGGACAACGAGAAGCTGACCGCCGAGCTGAAGGCCGCCAGGGAGGGCGCCGGGGCCGCGGCGGGTGACGCGGCGAAGGCCGCGGAGCTCGAGGGGGCGGTCAAGAAGCTCGAGGGCGAGCTCGCCGCCGCGAAGAAGGCGGCCGACGAGCAGGCGAAGAAGCTCGCGGCGGCCGATGAGCAGGCGAAGAAGCTCGCGGCGGCCGACGAGCAGGTGAAGAAGCTCACCGCCGACCTCGAGGCCGCGAAGAAGAGCGCGGGCGACGCCGCGGGTGACGCCGGGAAGACCGCGGAGCTCGAGAAGAAGGTCGCCGAGCTCGAGAAGACGCTCGAGGAGGAGAAGGAGCAGCGCGCGGGCTTCGAGGGCGACTACGAGCGCCTGCAGGAGAAGCTCGAGCGGATGCGCGCCTCGGTCGACGAGGAGCGGTCGCGCGCGGAGTCGCTCGAGGCGCAGCTCGCCGAGGCGAAGGCGGCTGCTGGCGGCGGCGGTGGCGGCGGTGGCGAGGAGCTCGCGGCGATCGGCGACGCCTACGAGGAGGTCAAGGGGATCTCGCGCTCGTGGCGTGACAACGTGCAGGTCCTCGGCGACTTCGTCGAGGAGCTCCGCGACGCCGTCGGCGCCGACCACGAGGACACCTTCGAGTCGATGAACGACACGCTCATGGCGATGAGCGACTCGTCGTCACAGATGAAAGATGCGCTCCGGCGGGTTCGGGCCGTACTCTCGGGCGGCGACGACGACGACTAGCCGACGCGGGCGAGGGGTCGTCGGCGCGAGCCGGCGGCGGCCTCGCCCTGCCCGCTTGAGGAACCCGACAAAGCGCCCGTTCTCATACCGACCTCGTCCACCCAACGCGCCCGTGGTGCCGCATGACCGACAATCCACTCCCGCAAGAAGACCAGCAGGTGACGCTCATCTCCGTTCGTGACGGGAACATCTCGGTCACGTCGGCGCGGGCGCTCGTGGTCAAGCCGCGCAAGGTGGCGCTCCGCGTCGACACGACGCTGAGCGAGCTGCCGTCGTGGCAGGCCGATCAGTCGCTCACGATGATCTACACGCACGGTGACCGGGTGATGCGGCTCCGCGGGGTCCTGCGCGAGCAGGTCGACGCCGAGCGCATCACGGTGGAGCCCGTGGGCGAGGTGAAGGAGGGCGACCGCCGCGATTACCGCCGGGCGGACGTCGGGGCGCGGGTCTACGCGCGGAAGAGCACGGGGCGGACGCCGCAGGAGGCGCGCACGCTGCAGCTCGCGGAGACGGTGGCCCCGGAGTCGCCGTCGTTCGAGCGGCAGGTGGTGAACATCTCCGGCTCGGGCGTCAGCTTCACGTCGTCGAACGAGTTCCACATGGGGGACCTCGTCGACGTGCGGCTCGTGCTCGACAAGCCGACGAACGCGCTCGTCACCATCACGGGCGTCATCGTGCGCGCCGTCGACGGCGACGACAACTACGCGATCCGCTTCGCCGAGCTCTCCGAGGCCGATCAGGACTTGATCGTCTACTCGGTGTTCTCGAACCACTTCGCGGCCGAGGGGCTCGGGGACGACCTCGACATGCACCTCGACGAGGACGACTACTAGTCCGTCGCGCGCGGCCGAGGTCAGCTGTCGGGGTCGCTGTGGGACTTCGCGAGAGCGAACCACGTCCCGCGGCCGAGGTCGGCTGTCGAGGTCGCTGTGGGACTTCGCAAGAGCGAACCACGGAGGCACGGAGGCACGGAGGGATGAGCATCTCTCCGCGTCAAAGGCCGTCGTGAAGACCGGTCTCGGCCTGCTGCTCGACCCTGGAGGGAGGGAGGAGGCGCCGATGCCGCCCCCCTCCGTGCCTCCGTGCCTCCGTGGTTTCCTCTCACGGCGCTCGGGGAGGCCCATGGGCCTGGCGCTCAGGTTCGCGGCTGGGCCAGCGCTAGAGGTCGTCCGTCTTGTCCGGGGCCGGGCGCGTCGGCTCCGGCGCGGTGTCCGGCTCGGCCGGCGGCTTCGGCGCGTCCGAGGCCTTGTCGAACTTCACCGTCGACTTCGCCACGAGCAGGTAGATCCGGCCCTTCCGCTGCTTCTTGAACTCCGTCGCCTTCACCTCGACGGTCTTCGGCGCGAACGTCTCGTTGAACGGGATGAGCTTGACCGTGTGCGTCTCGCGCGCGAGGTCGATCCCCTTGATGAGCAGGAGCTTCCCGCCCTTCTCGAACTCGGTCGCCGTGTACTCGTCGCCGTCGAGCTCCACCTTCACGTACTCGACGTTCGCGAGCGACACGTGGAGCTCGCCGATCCGCTCCTGGTCCTCCGCCGAGGGCGGCGAGGCCGACGCCGGCGCGAGCCAGGCGAGCGTGACGAGGGACATCGTGATGAGGGTCATTGCGAGCGTTTTCATGAGACGCCTCCTCCTTGGGGAATCCGTCGCGGCGCATGCTACCAGAAAACGCGGGCTCGGCAGCAGTTCGTCAGCGCTCGCGGCACGCGAAAAACGCCCCGCCCTGCCCCGCTATGCCCGCGGCGGTTACAGCTCGCGGCCGCCGATCCACACGCGCCGCGCGGGGTTGTCACCGAGCCCGTAGAGCAGGTGCCGCCACCCCGGCGCGTCCGTCGCGACCAGATCCGCCGCTCCCCCGACCACGATCCGCCCCACGCCTGCGTCGGCGAGACCGAGCGCCCGCGCGCCCACCACCGTCACCGCGCGCAGCGCCTCGTGCGGCATCAGCCCGTAGCTCACACACGCGAGCTGCGCCATCAGCCAGAGGTGCGTCGTCGGGCTCGACCCCGGGTTCGCGTCCGTCGCCACCGCCATCGGCACCCCCGCCGCCCGCAGCGCCTTCACCGGCGGCAGCGCCGGGTCCGCGAGGAACGTCGTCGCCCCCGGGAGCAACACCGCCACCGTCCCCGCACGCGCCATCGCGGCGATGCCCGCCGCGTCCACGTGCTCGAGGTGGTCCACGCTCGCCGCGCCGAGCTCCGCCGCGAGCGTCGCCACCCCGGTCCCCGTGAGCTGCTCGCCGTGGACGCGCGTCCGGAGGCCGAGCCGCCCCGCGGCCGTCAGGATCTCCCGCGCCTCGGCGAGCGTGAAGGCGCCCTCGTCGCAGAACACGTCCGCCGCCGACGCGAGCCCGCGCGCCGCCACCGCCGGCAGGATCCCGTCGGTCACGAGCCGCACATAGTCGCCCCGGCGCTCCTTGTGCTCGTCCGGCACGATGTGCGCGGCGAGACACGTCGCCACGAGCCGCGCCGGGCGCCGCTCGCCGAGGAGCGCCACCGCCTCGAGCTGCGCGAGCTCGTGCTCGAGCGAGAGCCCGTAGCCGCTCTTCACCTCGACCGTCGTCACCCCCTGCGCGAGCAGCGCGTCGAGCCGTGGCGCCGCGAGGTCCGCGAGCTCCTCCGCGCTCGCCTCACGCACGGCCCGCACCGTGAGCCGGATCCCGCCGCCCGCGCGCGCGATCTCCGCGTAGGTCGCCCCCCGGAGACGCGCCTCGAAGTCGCGCGTGCGGTCTCCCGCCCAGACGAGGTGCGTGTGGCAGTCCACGAGCCCCGGGAGGACCACGGCCCCGCCGAGGTCCTCGACCGGCGCCCCGACGTCGGGCGCCGCCGCGCGCGGCCCGCACCACGCGACCCGCTCGCCCTCGACGAGCACGGCCGCGTCGCGCACGAGCCCGAGCGCGTCCTCCGGCTCGGCGCCCGCCGGCGCGTCGAGGGGCATCGTCAGGAGCTCGCGGATCCCGGTCAGGAGACGCCGCCTCGAGGTCGGTCGGGTCGTGTCGCTCACGACCGGAGCATACCACGCCTCGCGGCGTCCACCGGCGCGCTCCCTCCGCGTTGTCTCGCCCGCGGCGGGCGTGGTAGAGGCCCCTATGCTCGCTCGCGCCCTGCCCCGCCCTGCCCTCGCGCTCACGGCCCTCGCCGCCCTCGCCCTGACGGGCGCCTGCGCCACCCCGAAGGCCGACGTGCTCGTCGCCGACGGGATCCGCGCCCAGCGCGAGGGCTCGCTCGCGGTCGCCGAGGAGCGCTACCGGAAGGCCCTCGAGCTCGATCCGAAGGCGCGCGGCGCGGCCCACAACCTCGCGGTCATCGCCCTCGCCAAGGGCGACCTCGACCACGCCGTGCCGCTCCTCCAGCAGGAGATCGACGCCCACGGCGACGCCGCCGAGCCCCGCCTCCTCCTCGCCACCCTCGCGCTCGACCGCGACAAGGCCACCGAGGCCGAGGCGCTCGCCGCGCCCTTCGCCGATCTCTCCGGCGGGCTCCCGCCGACCGACCCGACCGCCCTCGCCATCCGCGAGCGGGCACGCCTCCTCGTCGTCGTGGCGCGCCGCGCCCAGGGGAAGGGGCTCAGCGACGTGCGCGCCGGCTGGCCGGTCGAGCCGAGCCGGCTCCCGACCCAGGGCGACGGCGCCCTCGCCCGCGAGGCCATCGCCGCGACCGCGCTCCGCGTCGGCGACGTCACCGCGGCGGCGACGTTCGTGGCCGATCTCGACACGCCCTTCGCCCGCGAGGTGCGCGCCTACGCCGCGCTCGCCGGCGTCGCCCCCGCCGACGACGCCGTCACGGACGCGCTCCGCGACGACGCCACCGCGTGGGCCGGCCTCGCGCGCGTCTGGGCGGGCGAGAGCGCCGCGGACGACGCTCCCGCCGACGTCGCCATGGCCTCACCCGACGCGGGCACCGCGATCGCCGGCGCCCGCCTGAAGGCCTCCGTCCGCGCGACCGCCGGCGACTGGGAGGGCGCGCTCGCGGCCCTCTCGTCCCGCCCCGGCGTCGCGGCGACCCGCGACGGCGCGCTCGCCACCGCCATCGCCCTCGCCCACGTCGGTCGCCTCGACGAGGCCCGCGCCGCGCTCGTTGACCTCCAGCGCCAGGATCCGAGCGACGCCACCGTGAAGACGCTGCTCACGACGCTCACGAGCGGCGCGCCCTGAGCGCGTCCGCGCGCTCCCTCGTCAGGGGGCCGGAGCGCCGTCCGTCGGCGAGTTCTGGGTCGCCTTGGCGCTCGGCGCATCAGGGACAGCGTCCGGCGCGGGCTCCTCGGCCCCAGCGTCCGGCGCGACCTCGGCGGCGGCTCCAGCGTCCGGAGCGACCTCCGCTGCGGCGCCGGCGTCGGGCTCGGGCTCAGGCTCGGGCTTGGGCGTCTCGCGCGGCACGGGCGTGCCCGTGACCTTCGGCTGCCCGAGCTTCGCGAGGAGGTCGTTCAGGAGGTAGCGCACGTTCTCGGAGTCGTCCGAGACGTGCATCAGGCGGTCGCGCGCCCAGCGCGTCACGACGTCGTCACCGAGCGACACCAGCGCGAGCGCGTCGATGAGGCGCTGCCGGAGCTCCTGCCCGTCCTCGCCGAGCGTCCGCACGGTCCCCGTCACCGCCGTCACCCGCGCGTAGCCGCAGATGATCTCGCCCGCGCCGGGCGCGTCGAAGGCCCTGAAGAGCACCTCCCGGAGGCGCACGTCGCGCGCTTGCGTCAGGACCACCGCCGCCGTGCAACGCCGCTCCGCCGCGCCCGTCGCGGCGACCTCCCCATAGTAGCGCCAGAGCCGCTCGGCGGCGGCGCGCATCTCCTCGGGGATGTCGTCCTCGTCGGTCTTCTGATAGTAGCGCTGGAACGTGAACATCAGCTCGCGCGCGACCCACGCCAACAGCGCGAACGTGTCGTCGTCGCGCTCCTTGCCGTCGTTCGCGAGCGCGGCGACGTCGGGCAGCGCCTCGAGCTGGCGCGCCACGCCGAGCGCGAGGAGCGCGGTCCGGTGCTCGTCGCTCGACTCATCCGGGAACGCCTTGAGATCGTTCAGGAAGAGCGCGCGCGACTCGTCGTCGTGGATCGCCCCGAGCACGTAGGTCACGTACGCGCGCAGCGACGGCGGCGCGGTCTCATGGAACTTCCGCAGCGCGGGCGCGAGCGACGCGCGGAGCCCCGTGAGCGTCTCCCCCTGCCACGACGTGCGCCGCCCCTGCTCCCGCCAGCGGTCGACCGCGTCCGAGAGGTAGTCGCCGACCTGGCCCAGCGCCGTGAGCGCGGCGCGCCTCACCTCGAGCGGCTGCGTCTCGTCGCGCCACACCGAGTCGAGGATCTCGAGCGCCTGCGGCACGCGGTCGTCCCGCCGCTGCTCCCCGAGCTCGGAGACGAGCTCGAGCTTCGGCTCGACGGAGTCCGACCGGAGCGTCGTCCGCTGGTAGCTCTCCTCGAGCGAGAAGCCCGTCCCCTTCTGGAACGCGAACACCGCGAGCCCCACGAACACCGCGACCAGCGCCGAGAACTGCAGGAAGTAGGACTTCTGCGCGCGGAGCGCCTTGATCGGGTCGTCGGCCTCGCTCGCGTCGATCGGCGCGACGCGCCGGCCGAGGATCACCCGCTCACGCCATCGCCCCGGGAACCAGAGGTCCCCGACGAGGATGGCGAGCAGCGTCGCCGCCCCGAGCACGAGGAACGCGTACCCGAGGAGGATCAGCATGTTGGTCACGACGGAGCGCGACTCGTAGCGCAGGAACTGCGCCATCGGCCCCGTGACGGCGGCGACGACGCCAGCGGTCACGAGGCTCGCGATCAGCAGTCGGAGGCGCGTCGACGCGAGCCACCGAAAAAGACTCACTGCACCCCCTCGAGGAGGGACGGCAGCGCCT
The DNA here is from genome assembly GCA_020632715.1 of Deltaproteobacteria bacterium. Classification (GTDB taxonomy): domain Bacteria; phylum Myxococcota_A; class UBA9042; order PHBI01; family PHBI01; genus JACKFA01. The sequence goes on along the minus strand of JACKFA010000003.1, from coordinate 739,698 downwards.
TCGCCTTGCCGATCCAGTCGGCGACGATCTCGACGCGCGGGAGCACGTCCGCCACCTTCTGCGCGGCGTTCGCGGCCTCGAGGCGCGTGAGGAGGTCGTCGGCGCCGGCGGCGGCGAGGTCGCCCGCGTGGCGCACGCCCGCGAGCTGCAGGAGGCGCATCATGCTGGGGCCCACCCCGATGACGCGCAGCAGGTCGACCTGGCACGCGAGCTCGGTCAGCCGCTCCATCGGGATCCCGCTCTTCGCGGCGAGCTCCTTCCGGTCGGCGAGCTTCGCGGTGCGCTGGAACAGCGCGAGCGTCGTGCCGATCCCCTGCCCGGCGAGGGCGCGGAGCTCGTCGGCGTTGACGATCGGCCGGTCCTTGATCGGCAGCCGGTAGTGCGACGCCTGCGCGGCGCCGCCGACGAAGACGGCGAGCGCGAGGCCGAAGAGCACAGAGCGGAGCAGGGAACGGCGCGGCATCGTCATCATCTCACTCACTCCTCGTCTCCGGGGTCGTCGGGAAGTAGAAGCCGACAGATAGGCCGAGGAGCCAGTTGTGGTCAAAGCTCGCGCCCGGCACGGAGCCGTCGCGACGGCTCGCCAGGACCCTGCTCACGAGGTAGTCCCGAAGATCCACGCCGACCGCGAGCCAGTCGCTCGGGAAGATCTTGAGCCCGACGCCGAACATCGGCGCGATCGAGGTGCTGTCGTCGACGCGGCCGCTCCCGCTCGCGAGCGCGACCCCGATCCCGACCGTGAGGTGGGTCTCGACCCGCACCATCTCGTCGGAGAAGACGATGGCCTTCCCCACGAAGGGGACGATGTCGACGGCGGCGTTCGCGAGGAGCCGGAGCGACGACGTGCCGAGCACGAACGTCGACGTGCTCGTCGAGAGCTCGCGGTTGATGTCGTCCGTGAGCGACGTGTCGATGCCCGCGCCCGCCCAGAGGTCGACGCCGAGCCCGAGCCACGACGCGAGGTAGTAGCGGTACGAGAGCCCCGCCATCAGGTTCTGGACGTACGGATCGTTCAGCGTGAGGCCGAACTGCGGCGTGATGGCGTGGCGCCCGGCGAGGAGCTCCACGCCGTTGAGCACGGGGGGCGCGTCTTCGAGCGCCGGGTTCTCCGCGCGCGCCGAGCCCGCGCCGAGGGCGATGACGAGCGCGGCGGCGAGCCCGGCGAGGGGCGCGACCAGACGAGCGAGCCGGTTTTCCACGGGGTGCGACCTCATCGCGGGTACTCGTAGTCGAAGCCGAAGGGGATGAAGAAGCTGAAGCCGCCCTGCCCCACGACGTTGTTCACGAGCTCGTTGCCCGCGCGGTAGCTCTCGATGAAGATGTGGTCGCGCACCTCGAAGGTGAGCGCGAGCCACTTCGCGAAGTAGAAGCGGAGCCCGAGGCCGACCATGCCGGTCGGGCGCGCGTCGCCGCGGCTCGTCGTCGTGACGCCGCCGCCGAGCGAGCCGTAGATGTCCCAGTAGACGAGGCCGTCGTCGAAAACCGCGAACTTCCCGTCGATCGGGACCACCGACACGTCGGCGCCAGCGTACCAGCGGATCTCCGAGCGCTCCGGGAAGAGCTCGAAGTCCCCCGTCACGTCGTCGTAGAGCTTCGACTCGGACGAGAAGTAGTGCGCGTAGGTCGCGCCGATCGACACGAACTCGCTCACGTGGAAGCGGCCGGTCGCGGTCGCCGTCACGTGGCGGTACATGCGGTCGCTCGCGCCGATGCCGCCCGTGAGCGTGAGCTCGAAGCGGCCGTCCTTCACGATCGGCCGGCGCTGGAGCACGCGGATGGCGCGCTCGAGGCGCTCGGTGCTCGTGAGCCCCTCCTCCTCCTCGGGAGCGGCCTCGTCACCCGGCTCCTCGCCGTCGACGTCGGTGCCGCCTGGCTCGCCGTCATCATCGGTCGCCGCGGGGGGGCCGTCGACCTCGTCCGGCTCGGCCGCGCGCGCGGCGCCCGGGCGCGCCGCGACGAGGAGTGCGGCAGCGAGGGTCAGTCGGAGCAGGATCGACGGGACGTGCATCGAGCGTTGTTCCTCGTGCCACGGGCCTAGGGTGCGAGCGGTTGTAGCTCGCCTCGGCCGGGATGGTCAAGGCGCCCCGGGCGCCCGCGCGGCGCCGGACGCCAGGGTCCGGGCGCGCGCGCCGACGGTCAGCCGGCCGACGGCCGGAAGAGCTCGTCGACGAACTCGCTCGAGTCGAAGACGCGGAGGTCCGCCACGCGCTCGCCGATGCCGATGAACTTGATCGGTATCTTGAGCTCGTCGCACACGCCGAGGACGACGCCGCCCTTGGCCGTGCCGTCGAGCTTGGTCAGGACGATGCCCGTGACGTCCGTCGCGTCCTTGAAGAGCTTCGCCTGGTTGATCGCGTTCTGCCCGGTCGTCGCGTCGAGGACCATGAGGACCTCGTGCGGCGCGCCCTCGATGGCCGTGCCCATGACGCGGCGGACCTTCCGGAGCTCCTCCATCAGGTTCACCTGCGTGTGGAGGCGGCCGGCCGTGTCCACGAGGACGTGGTCCACACCGGCCTCGACGGCGCTGCGCACGCCGTCGAAGACGACCGACGCGGGGTCGGCGCCCTCCTTCCCGCGGAAGACCTGCGCGCCGACGCGGCGCCCCCAGTGCTCGAGCTGCTCGGCCGCGGCCGCGCGGAACGTGTCGCCCGCGATGAGGGCGACGGTCTTCCCCTCCCCGATGAGCTGGTGGGCGCGCTTCCCGATGCTGGTCGTCTTGCCGGTCCCGTTCACGCCGAGGACCATCGTCACCATGGGCTCCCCGGGCTTCGGCGCGGTCACCCGGTCGTTGTCCGCCGCCCCCTTCAGGATCGCCGCGGCCTCGTCGTGGAGCACGCCCCAGACGCGATCGGCGTCCTTGAGCTCCTTCTTCGAGAGCGACTCGCGGACGGCGCTCAGGAGCCGTTCGGCCGTGCGCACGCCGATGTCGGCGGTGAAGAGCACCTCCTCGACCTCGTCGACGACGTCCTGGTCGATGGCCTTGCCGGCGAAGAGGCTGCCGAGGCGGGCGATGAAGCCCTCCTTCCGCGTCCGCCCGAGGCCGTCGCGGAGCGTCTTCGCGGGCTCCTCCGGCTCGGCGACGACCGCCGGCGCCTCCGGGGCGGCCGGGGGCTCGACGACCTTCGGCTCCTCCTTCTTCGCCTCGGCCTTGGCCTTCGCGGGCGCCTCGGCGGGCTTCGCCGGCGCGGGGACGGGCGCCGCCGGCGCGGGGACGGGCGCCGCCGGCGCGGGCTTCGCCGCCTCGACCTTCTTCTCCGGCGCGGGCGCCGCCTTCTTCGGGGCCTCCGCGGCCTGCGGCGCAGGCGCCGCCTCGGTCCGCTTGGTCTCCGACTTCCGCGTGTCGGGCTTCGCCGGGGCGAAGACCTCCTTGCTCGCGGGCGCCGCGGGCAGCGCCTTGCCGCCCTTCCCCTTCTTGCCGCCGGCCCGCGGCTCGTCGTCGTCCTCGAGCTCGTCGACGCCGCCGCGCTTCTTCCGGATCGCGAGCACCATCAGCAGCACGAGCGCGGCGACGACGATGGCCATCACGATCGCCGCGGCGTTCGCCGCGAGGATCGCCTCGGGCGGCGAGGTGGAAAGAGCGTGGGCCCAGCTCGACATGACGGTTCCTCCGGACACGGCGCCCCGGGAGCGCCTGCAACGCGGCATCGACGCGCGCGCGGAGCGCATCACTACCGCGACCCCGGGCGCATGACAACCAGGTCCGCGCGGGCCCTGGGCGCGGCGCGCGCGCCCTCCGATTCCCATGGCCGGCGCGTCCGTGGATAATCGCGCTCCGTGCGCTCCGCCTCGCCACCGCCCCGCCCTCCCTCCGGCCACGCCCGCCGCGCGCTCGCGGTCCTCGTCGCCGCGCTCGCGCTCACGAGCCCTGCGCTCCTCGCCTCGGCCGCCAGCGCCCGCCCGATCACCGTGCGCAGCCAGACCCACGTCGCCGTGGACCTCGTCCGTGAGGCCGACGGCGTCGTCGTCCGCGGGCGCCTGACCGACGATCTCGGCCACCCGATCGCGCGCGAGAGCGTCCACCTCGCCCTCGGCGGCGACCGCCCGCGCTCGCGCACGACCGACGACACCGGCGCCTTCGAGGTGCGCGTCCCCGCGAGCGACCTCGCCCGCGCCGAGCGCCGCCACCTCGAGTGGCGCCTCGAGTACGACGGCGACCGCGTCTACGGCGGCGCGAACGAGACCGGCTCCCTCGATCTCACGCAGCAGAACACGCGCCTCGCCGTGCGCGCCGAGCCGCGCGTCGCCGCCCTCGACGACAGCGAGGTCTACGTGCACGCCGACCTGACGACCGCGAACGGCCCCGTGCCCGGCGTCGAGGTGCGCGTGAAGGTCGGGGACGGCACGGAGCTCGTGGGGCGCACGGGCGCCGAGGGGCGCGCGACCTTCCTCATCCGCGCGGCCCTCCTCGGGAGCGCCGGCCGCTACACCATCAGCGCCCGCTTCCTCGGCGATCACCTGCTCGCGCCGAGCGTCGCGGAGACCTCGCTCCGCGTGCTGCTCGCGTCGCGCGTCACCCTCCGCGTCGCGCGGGAGGGCGACGCGCGCCTCGGCCGCTACCGGTTCAGCGGGCGCCTCGCGGACCAGGACGGCCCCATCGCGGGCGCCACCGTCGCGATCCTCGCCGACGCCGGCCCCGGCGACGTCGAGCCCCACCTCGTCGCGCTCACGACGACCCGGCCGGACGGCCTCTACCTCGCGGCGGTGCCGGCGCCGGAGCTCTTCGGCGACCGCTCCGGCGAGCTCGCCGTCCGCGCCGTCTACAGCCCCGACGATCAGCACCAGGGCGCGACGAGCCACGTCTTCACCGTCCAGGTGCCGCCGCCGCCCGGCGTCCCCACGCGGTGGTACCTCTTCGGCCTCGCCGGGGCGCTCTCGCTCCTCCTCGTCGCGCAGGCCGTCCGGACGCGGCTCGTGCCGTCCCTCCTCCAGCGGCTCCGTCTGCGCCGCCTCCTCCGCCGCCGCGATCCAGCCGTCGCCGCGACCCTCGTCGAGATGGAGCCCGAGCTCGTGACCCCGGTCGCCGACGGGGACGCGCCGCGTCGGCGCGACGTCCTGTCCGGCGTCGTCGTCGACGGGCACAGCCGCGAGCCGCTGCCAGGCGCCATCGTCACCGTGTTCCGCGGCGGCGACGGCGCGCCTGGCCCGCGCTGCGTGGCCGACGCGCGCGGACACTTCGAGCTCGAGCCGCTCGCGCCCGGCCCGTGGCGCCTCCGCCTCGAGGCCGAGGGGTGCCTCCCGCGCGAGGAGGAGCTCACGGTGCCCCACGACGGGCGCTACGATCGCGCCGCGTACGCGCTCGTCGCCGTCCGGCGGCGCGTGCGCGAGATCTATGGGCGCGCCGTGCAGCGCTTCGGCGCCGACTTCGCCTGGGGCGCGGACACCCCGCGCGAGGCCTGGGAGCGGGTGCGCCGCGGCTCGCCCGACGAGGAGCGCGCGCTCGCCGAGCTGCGCGAGCTCGTGGAGCAGGCGTGGTTCGGTGAGGCCGACGTCCGCGTCGCGGACGCGGCGCGCGCCCAAGAGCTGGCGCGCTTCCTCGAGGGGCGCCGATGAGGACCCTCCGCGCAGCGCTCGCGGTCGCGCTCCTCGTCGGCGCCCTCGCGGCCCCGGCCGGGGCCGTGACGGACTACGACCGCGCCGACGCCGACACCTGGAACGGCCTCGGCTACCTGCTCGTCACCGCCGCCGAGGCCAAGGTCGACGTCACCGTGGTCGACGCCCTCGACCTCGCGACGATCTCCCCCGACGACGTGCTGTTCTGGATCTACCCCACGACGCCGCTCCCGGTGGACGAGCTCCTCGCCTTCGTCGGGGACGGCGGGAGCCTCATCGTCGCGGACGATCAGGGCAGCGCCGAGCCGCTCTTCGCCGCGGTCGGCATCACGCGCGAGCCCGACGGCCCGCGCCACCAGGAGCACTGGTTCGCGCAGGAGGACGGCCTGCCCGTCATCCCGCGCCAGAGCGACGACTTCCTCTTCTTCAACGTCGAGGAGCTCGTCGCGAACCACCCCGCCGCGCTCCGGAGCGCCGAGGGAGGGGTCGTCGCCTTCGACGACCCGCGCGAGCTGCTGGTCGTCCGGCGCGAGCTCGGCAGCGGGCGCCTCCTCGCCATCGGGGACCCGTCGATCTTCCTGAACCAGATGCTGCGGCGCTTCTACGGCAACAAGCAGTTCGCCGCGAACGTGCTGCGCGTCTTCTGTCGCGCCGAGCCGTGCCACGTGACGCTCCTCATGCCGACCACGACGACCTCCGGCAGCTACGAGGGGGGTGCTGGGGACCGCGGCTCCGCCGAGCGGATCGCCGAGGAGGCCGTGAAGGCCCTGAACGACGCGCTCTCCGGGGTGTCGAAGGCGCTCTCGGCGGACCCGGTCTCGCGCCTCATCCTCTTCGGGCTCCCGCTCGTCGGCGCCATGCTCGTGCTCCTCGCGCTCGCGGTCTGGCGGCGCCCGGTGCTGACGCCCGCGCTCGGCGGGGCCATCCTCGGCCGCTCGCCGCTCGTGGCGGAGGCTGCCGGCCTCGCGGCCGCCCGCGGCGACGCCGACTTCCTCGCGCACGCCCTGACGCTGGTCGATCACGCGGACGCGCTGGCCGACGCGAACGCGATCGAGGCGGTGCTCGCGGGGGAGCGCCCGCCGCCGCGCGGGACGACGCAGGACGCCGTCGAGCTCGTGCGTCATGCGCTGTTGCGCGTCCAGCGCGAGGCCGCTAGCCTTCGTTCCTTGCAACCGCCGGTGGTCTCCGCCGAGCGGTTCGCCCGGCTCTACGACGACGTCCGGACGCTGAACCGCTTCGGCACGACGAGGTGACCCCGACCCATGGCTGAGCGAGACGACGCCGACCCGACGCCCTCCGAGCGCCCCGGCGGGGCCGACGCCGCCCCGACGAGCGAGGCCCGCGAGGCGTCGCAGCTGCGGCAGACCCTCGTGCGGGAGATCGCGAAGGTCTACATCGGCGACCCGCGGACGGCCGATCTGCTGCTCGTGGCGCTCTTGTCGCGCGGCCACGTGCTCCTCGAGGGGGTGCCGGGCATCGCCAAGACGACGCTCATCAAGGCGTTCGCCCGCACGCTCGGCTGCCGCTACAGCCGCATCCAGTTCACGCCGGACCTGCTCCCGGCCGACATCACCGGCACCTACGTCCTCGATCTGCGCGACAACACCTTCGTCCTCCGGAAGGGGCCGATCTTCGCGAACGTCGTCCTCGCCGACGAGATCAACCGCGCGCCGGCGAAGACGCAGAGCGCGCTGCTCGAGGCGATGCAGGAGGGGCAGGTCACCATCGAGGGCCAGACCCAGGAGCTGCCGCAGCCGTTCATCGTCCTCGCGACGCAGAACCCGGTCGAGCAGGAGGGCGTCTACCTCCTCCCCGAGGCGCAGGTCGATCGCTTCATCTTCAAGCTCGTCCTCGGCTACCCGAGCTTCGACGACGAGCGGCGCATGCTCGCGACCTACAACGTGCGGCTCCCGCCGGTCGAGGTGGTGCTCTCGCCCGAGGACATCCAGCGGATGTCGGCCGCGGCCGAGCGCGTGTACATCTCGCCCTCGCTCCTCGACTACATCGTGCGCCTCGTGCAGCAGACCCGCACCCACGGCGCGGTGCTCCTCGGGGCGAGCCCGCGGGCGTCGCTCGCGCTGATGCGCGCGGCGAAGGTGCTCGCGTTCGTCCACGGTCGCGATCACGTGCTGCCGGACGACGTCCGCGCCCTCGTGCGCCCCGTCCTGAACCACCGCATCATGCTCTCGCCGGAGGCCGAGCTCGACCGCGTGTCCGTCGACGAGGTCGTCGCGGAGTGCCTGCAGGCCGTGCCCTACAGCCGCGAGGCCTGACGCGTGGCGGCGCCGACCGGGGGCGGCCGGCCGCGGCTCCTGCCGACGGCGCGCGCGCGCTGGCTCGCGGGCGCCGGTGTCGCCTGGATCCTGACGGGGCTCGCCTTCGGCCTGCCGGTGGTGACCGCGCTCGGCGCCCTGCCCTTCGTCGCGCTCGCGGGGGTGTTCGCGTCGGCGCGCGTCGCCCGCCATCGGCTCGTGGCGGAGCCGCTGCGGCTGCTCCTGCGGGGCGGCGACACGGTGCGCCTGCGGGTCGGGCGGCGCGTGGCGCTCGACCTCGACATCGTGACGCCGCTCGGGGTGACCGTGCACGAGCTCCTCGCGGAGCCGGCGGCGGCGTCGCCGCTGGTCGCGACCGCCGAGCCGCAGGAGGGGCGCGGCGAGGGCGACGATCCGCGCTCGCACCCCTTTCGGCTGGTCATCGGCGGAGATCGCGTCGGGGACTATGTCCTCCTCGGGTTCCACGTCCGCGCGGCCGTCGTGGGCGGGCTCTTCGAGGTGCGGGTCTGGGCGCCGGCGGAGCTGCGGCTCGAGGTGATGCCGCGCCACTTCCCGGTGCGGTCGGACGCGGAGCTGCGGGCGACGCGCGCGTCGATGCAGGAGCACAGCGGCGCCATCGTGCAGCGGCGGCGCGGGCTCGGCATGGAGATCCGCGAGCTCCGCGACTTCCAGGCGGGGGACCCGTTCAAGCACATCGCGTGGACGGCGAGCGCGCGGCGCGGGAAGCTCATCTCGCGCGAGTTCGAGTCGGATCTGGTGCTGTCGACGTGGATCCTGGTGGACTGCTCGCCGAGCATGTTCTGGGGGCCGCCGGGCGAGGCGCGCATCGACTACGCGATCGAGCTCGCCCACAACCTCGCGCACGCGCTGACGTCGCGGCGGGACCGCGCGGGGCTCCTCGTGCACGACCACCGCGTGCGCCTCCAGGTGCCGCCGGCCGCGGGGCGCCACCAGATGCGCCACATCATCGAGGCGCTGACGGAGATCCCGCACCTCGTGCACGAGGACCGCACGGAGATCACCGACCGCGAGCTGGTCGAGCGCGTGTCGCGCTGGTTCCTGACGCAGGAGGGGCGGAGCTTCGCGCTCCCGGAGGGGCTCGTGAAGGCGGGGAGCCCGCGCCTGTCGCAACACGACGAGGGGCGGCTCATCGAGGCGGCGCAGGAGTCGCTGCACGACGTGCCGACGCGGCGGGGGCGGCGCCCGCTCCTGCCCTACGACGGCTACGCGAGCGACTATCAGCGCTCGGTGCTGCGCGCGTTCTGCCGCTACAAGGGGATCCCGCTGCCGCTCGACCCGACGCCGCGCCCGGGTGGCCAGAGCCACGGGCTCGAGGCGGCCATCCAGGCGGTGATGGCGGCGCGCGGCGGGCCGCACACGATCGTGGCGGTGAGCGATCTCACGAGCATCGACGACCTCGAGCCGCTGCGGCGGACGGCGCTGGCGGCGCGGCGGCGGCACCACTCGCTGGTGCTCCTGTGCCCGGACCACCACGGCTTCGACCTCGCGGAGACGGAGCCGGGCGCGGATCGGCTGCAGGACGCGATCATCGAGGTCGAGCGGCTGAGGATGAGGCAGAACCTGGCGCTCGCGCGGACGATGCTGCGGCCGGGGGGCACGGTGTTCCTCTCGGTGGGTCCGGAGGACGCGCTCGCCCGGGTGCTCGCGCGGCTCTCGCAGGTGGCGTGACGTGGGCGAGGGCGAGGTCCCCCTTCCCTCGCGACCGACCGGCGCTTAGAGTCGCTCACCATGGTCAAGCCGCTCCTCACTCCCGAAGCCCAGGCGAAGATGGTCGCGACGCTGCTCGAGCGTCACGGCGCGTCCCTCCAGGACGAGCACCTGACGGTCGCGGCCAAGCGCCTCGCCGACAACCCCGTGGCGGTCGTGGAGATCGCCTCGCGCGACCGGACCTTCGTCTACACGATGGAGGCGGCGATGGCGCGCGAGACCTACTCGATGTCGATGGGCGACGCGCTCGACGTCTGCTTCGACTTCCTCGACTGGTACCTCGGCGAGTTCGGCAAGAGCCGGCGCGAGCTGCTCCTGCCGCTCGACTTCCAGCCGCACCGCTTCGGCGACGTGGAGATCCTCGCGAAGGGCACGCTCCGGAACGAGTTCCTCGACGACGCGGCCGACGCCTGGCTCCGCGGCGAGCGCCCGGACGTCGAGAGCGAGTGGAAGCGGATGAAGGGCCGGGGCGTGAAGCACTGACCTGCGCGCGCAGGGCCTTTGGGCGCTTCAGGGGGCCAACCACGGGCTCATGGGCGCTTCGGGGGGGACAACCACGGAGGCACGGAGGCACGGAGGGTTTGCTGGAAGGACCAGCCTCCTGCGCGTGAGTCGGGCGCGCCGTGCCGCGGGTGGCTTCGTGGGAGGAGGGCTGCCCTCCTCCCCTCCCTCCCCGGGCATCACCGAGCTGGAAAACGGAGACGAGAGCCCACGAGGGCCACTGAACCCTCCGTGCCTCCGTGCCTCCGTGGTCTCGCTCCGACGGTGCCCCGGACTCAGCGTGCGCCGCACTCCTAAGCGGAGCGCGGCCTAGGCCGCGACCTGGTTCCCGTCGAGCTGGCCGCAGGCGGCGCCGATGTCCTCGCCCTTCGAGTAGCGCACCGTCACGGTGAAGCCGTGGTCGAGGACGATCTTGCCGAACGCGTCCACGTCCCGCTCCTCGGGGCGCTCGAACGGCGCGCCGGGCCACGGGTTGAAGGGGATCAGGTTCACCTTGCAGCGGAGCCCGCGGAGGAGCTTCACGAGCCGCTCCGCGTCCGCGCGCGTGTCGTTCACACCCTTCAGCAGCACGTACTCGATGGTGATCCGCCGCCGCGGCGGCAGCGGGAAGGCGTGGAGCGCCCCGATGAGCGCCTCGATGTTCCACACCTTGTTGATCGGGATGAGCCGCGTCCGCGTCTCGTCGTCCGACGCGTTCAGGCTCACCGCGAGGTTCACCGGCACGTCCGCCCCGAGCCGCGCGAGCTTCGGCACCACACCGCTCGTCGACACCGTGATGCGCCGGCTCGAGAAGTTCGCCCCGAACTCGTCCATCAGGATCTTGAGCGAGCGCACGACCTGCTCGTAGTTGTCGAGCGGCTCCCCCATCCCCATGTACACGAGGTTCCCGACGCGCTCGCCCTCCCCCATCACCTCCTGCGCCCACAGCACCTGGTCGACGATCTCGCTCGCCGACAGGTTCCGCCGGAGCGGCATCCGCGCCGTGAGGCAGAAGCGGCAGCCGATCTTGCAGCCGACCTGCGACGACACGCACTGCGTGAAGCTGTGGTCCATCGGGATGATGACCGACTCGATGCGGTCGCCCCCCGCGGTCCGAAGCAGCAGCTTCCGCGTGCCGTCCTGCGCCGTCCGCACGTCCTCGAGCTCGAGCCCGCCGACGCGCGTCCGCTCCGTCAGCGCCTGCCGCAGCTTCTTCGACAGGTCCGTCATCGCCTCGACCGACCGCGCCCGTTTCATGTGGAGCCAGCGGAAGATCTGATCGCCGCGAAAGCGCGACTCGCCGAAGCCCTCCTTCAGGAAGGCCGTCAGCTCGTCCCGCGTCATCGCCTTCAGATCGGGGAGAACAGCGAGGCCGGCCCCGTCTCCGGAGCCGGCCGTCGCGTCGATGATGGGCAGTCTCTCGCTCACGCGCGGGAGACTACACGCGCTCGAAGCAATTGAAGAAGTACGCGGTCTCGAACGCCGCCGTCTCCGGCGCGTCCGACCCGTGGCTCGCGTTCTTCTCGATGTTCTTGCCGTAGCGCCCGCGGACCGTGTCCTTGCCGGCCTTCGTCGCGTCCGTCGGCCCCATCAGGTCACGCCACTTCGCGATGGCGCCCTCGGCCTCGAGGATCATCAGGACCGCCGGGCCCGACGTCATGAACGACACGAGGTCGCCGAAGAACGGCCGCGCCGCGTGCACGTGGTAGAAGCCCTGCGCCTGCTTCTCCGTGAGGCGCACCTTCTTGAGCGCGCGGATGGTGAAGCCCGCGTCCTCGATCATCTGCACGATGTTGCCGGTGTTCCCCGCCTCGACAGCGTCGGGCTTGATGATCGCGAAGGTCTGCTCAACGGCCATGGTCGTTCTCCAATCCTTTCGGTCTTCGTCGTTGCTCGGTGACTCGGCGCTGCCTTCTACAGCGCTTTCGCAAGTGCGAGAAAGGCGGACCCACTCGGCCCGCCCTCTCAATGAAACCAGCCCTGTCGACGATGGTGCAGCGCACACGAGGACGCGCCGCCACCGTCGTGGCGCCCCCTCTCTTCTAGAGGAGCTTCTTCAGCGTCGACGCCATCTCCGACGGGTTCGGCGACATCACGATGCCCGCCTCGGACATCGCCTTCTCCTTCTCGGAGGCCGTGCCCTTGCCGCCCGAGATGATGGCGCCCGCGTGGCCCATGCGCTTGCCCGGCGGGGCCGTCTTCCCGGCGATGAACCCGACGATGGGCTTCGTGAAGTTCGCCTTCACCCAGGCCGCCGCGTCCTCCTCGGCGCTGCCGCCGATCTCGCCGATCATGATGACGGCCTCGGTCTCCGGGTCGGCCTGGAAGGCCGACAGCACGTCGATGAAGTTCGTCCCGTTGATCGGGTCGCCGCCGATGCCGACGCAGGTCGACTGGCCGATCCCGAGCGCCGTCAGCTGCCCGACCGCCTCGTACGTGAGCGTGCCCGAGCGGCTCACGACGCCCACGTGCCCGGGGCGGTGGATGTGGCCCGGCATGATGCCGATCTTGCACTGGCCCGGCGTGATGACGCCGGGGCAGTTCGGACCGACGAGGCGCACGTCCGGGTAGTCCTGGAGGAAGATGCGCGCCTTCATCATGTCGAGGACCGGGATCCCCTCCGTGATGCCGACCACGAGCGACACGCCCGCCGCCGCCGACTCCATGATGGCGTCGGCCGCGAACGGCGGCGGCACGAACACGACGGACGCGTTGGCGCCCGCCTGCTCGACGGCCTCCGCCATCGTGTCGAAGATCGGCACGCCCTCGAAGGTCTGGCCGCCCTTGCCCGGGACGACGCCCGCGACGACCTGCGTGCCGTACTCGAGCATCTGGCGCGAGTGGAAGGCGCCGGCGCTGCCCGTGATGCCCTGGACCGCGAGGCGCGTGTCCTTGTCGACGAAGATTGCCATCGCGTGTGCTCCTTATCGCCCGGCCCGGACGGCGGCGACGGCCTTCTCGGCGCCGTCGGCCATCGAGTCGGCGCTGGTGATCTCGAGGCCGCTCTCGGCGAGGATCTGCTTGCCGAGCGCGACGTTCGTGCCTTCCATCCGGACGATGAGCGGCACGTCGAGCGAGAGCGTGCGCGCGGCCTCGACGAGGCCGTTCGCGAGCGTGTCGCACTTCATGATGCCGCCGAAGATGTTGACGAAGATGGCCTTCACGTGGTCGCCGAGGAGGATGCGGAACGCCTCCGTGACGCGCTCGGTCGTGGCCGACCCGCCGACGTCGAGGAAGTTCGCCGGCTCCCCGCCGAAGTACTTCAGGATGTCCATCGTCGCCATCGCGAGCCCGGCGCCGTTCACGAGGCAGCCGATGTCGCCGTCGAGCTTGATGTAGCTGAGCCCGTGGGCCGACGCCGCCACCTCGCTCGGGTTCTCCTCGGTGAGGTCGCGGAGGTCCGCGACCTTCGGGTGCCGGTAGAGCGCGTTCGAGTCGAAGTTCAGCTTCGCGTCGAGCGCGATGACCTCCTGCGCGCCCGTCACGACGAGCGGGTTCACCTCGGCGAGGCTGCAGTCGAGGTCGACGAAGGCCGTGTAGAGCTTCGTGATGAAGCTCGTGAGGCTCCGCACGAGCTTGCCCTCGAGCCCGAGGCGCTTCGCCGCGTCGCGCACCTGGAACGGCTGCACGCCGACGCCCGGGTGCACGTGGATCTTGACGATGGCGTCGGGGTTCTCGGCGGCGACCTCCTCGATCTCCGTGCCGCCCTCGGTCGAGAGCATCACGGTGACGGCGCTCGTCTGCCGGTCGACGACCATGCCGAGGTAGAGCTCGCGCGCGATGTCGGCGCCCTCCTCGATGTAGATCCGCTGGACCTTCTTGCCCTCGGGGCCGGTCTGCTTCGTGACGAGCTGCATCCCGAGCATCGTCTTCGCGAGCGCCTCGACCTCGGCCTTGGACTTCGCGAGCTTGACGCCGCCGCCCTTGCCGCGCCCGCCGGCGTGGATCTGGGCCTTCACGACCCACAGCGAGCCGCCGAGGTTGTCGGCGGCCGAGCGCGCCTCCTCGGCGGAGAACGCGACGTGCCCGCGCGGCACGGGGATGCCGTAGTCGCGCAGGAGCGCCTTGGCCTGATACTCGTGGATGTTCATCTCGCGCTCCGTGAGGAGGGGGCCGGTCGGGGGCGGCCATCGCGTCCACCGCGCCGCGGTCCCATCGTGCCGCCGCTCGTTACCGGCTGGCACCCGGAGCGTCAAGGTCATACGGCGCGCGGAATTGCGCGTTGACACGGTGCGCGCGGCTCACTATGGGAAGGGCGCACGTCCGAGGCAGGGGGATTCGCGCGATGATGAACGGTCCGATGAAGATCTTCTCCGGCCGCTCGCACCTCGATCTATCGCAGCGGATCTGTCACATCCTCGACGTCCCGCTCGGGAAGTCGCACGTGGTGCGCTTCGCGAACGAGAACCTCATGGTGCAGATCGACGAGAACGTGCGCGGCGCCGACGTCTTCGTCATCCAGACGAGCTGCCCGCCCGTGAACGAGGGGCTCGTCGAGCTCCTGATCACCGTCGACGCGCTGAAGCACGCGTCCGCCGGGCGCATCACGGCGGTCATCCCGTACTTCCCGTACGTCCGGTCGGACAAGAAGGACAAGCCGCGGATCTCGATCGCGGCGCGCCTGATGGCGGACCTCCTGCAGACCGCGGGCGCCGACCGCGTCGTGACGATGGACCTGCACGCGCCGCAGATCCAGGGGTTCTTCCGGATCCCGGTGGACCACCTGCAGGCGACGCCCATCATCACCGACTACCTGAAGGGGCGCGACCTCACGAACCACGTCCTCGTCGCGGGCGACGCGAGCGAGGCCAAGGACGTCGGGCGCTACGCGAACCGGCTCCACCTGCCGATGGCCATCATCGACAAGCGCCGCTACGACGACAACGACTCGGCGAAGGCGGCGCACATCATCGGCGACGTGGCGGGCAAGCACGCGGTCATCGTCGACGACGAGGTCGCGACGGGCGGGACGCTCATCGAGGCCGCGAACTTCCTGATGGAGCGCGGCGCGCTCTCGGTGATCGCGGCCTTCACGCACCCGGTGCTCGCGGGCTCCGCCGTCGAGCGGCTCACGGCCTCGGCGATCGACCGCCTCGTCTTCACGGACTCCATCCCGCTCCAGGGGAAGGCGTCGCCGAAGTTCGAGGTGCTGTCCGTGGCCGACCTCTTCGCGAAGGCCATCAAGCGCGTCCACCACGGGGACTCGCTCTCGGAGCTTTTCAGATAGCCGGCACCGGCGCCTAGAACCCGACGCCCACCGAGAACATGAGCTGCGACTCGAGGCCGCGGTCCACCATGTCGCGGTGCCGCGTCCACACCGGCCGCGTCCACGCCACCCGCAGCGCCGCCGGCCCGAGGCTCGCCCGCAGCGCGAGCTCCACGTTCACCGTGAAGAACGAGTCGTCCACGCCGTGCCGCGCCTCGTCGAGGCTCACCCAGCCGACGCCCGCGCCGAGCTCCGGCGTCACCGGCCCGGGGAGCGGGATCGCCGCCATCAGGAGCACCTGACCGCCCGCGAGGTCGAGCGCCCTCCCCTCGTCACCGGCGCCGCTCAGGTAGCCGTTCAGCTCGAACCCGACGCGCAGCATCGACTCGACGTCCACGTCGAGCCGCAAAGCACCCACGCCGAGCGTGTCGCCGCTCGCGAAGCGCGGCCCCGCCCCCGCGAAGAGCGACGCCGTCTCGGCCGAGGCCGACGGCGCGAGCGACAGCGCGAGCGAGCACGCGACGAACGACGCGATCACGGTGAGGGGGGCTCTCTTCATGGCGACCTCGCGTGCGGCTCTGTCACCCGGCGCCGCCGGCGCGGGCGAGGCACGAAGAGGATCGAGACGGCGCCCGCGCCCTCCGTATTCACCGCGCGCGACCGGAAGGCGGTTGCGCCGCACCGGCGAGAAAGGCCACCATTCCCCCGACTCCTCCGCCGCGGACGTCCATGCGCCCCTTCGCGACAGCCGTCATCACGATCGCCGTAGCCCTCGCGGCCCTCTCCGGGCCCGCGCGCGCCGAGCTCGCGCCGGCCTCGATCCCCGCCGTCGCGGCCATCGCCGACGACATCCGCGGCGTCGTGGTCGTCGACCTCGATCGCGACGGCAACGTCGACATCATCGCGAATGGCGTCGCGCGCACCTGGATCCTCCGCGGCCGCCCCGGCGGCACCTTCGGCGACGACACCGAGCTCATCTCCCCCGCCCTCGCCAATACCGCCGGCGTCGTCGCCCTCCTCGTCGGCGACTACGATCGCGACGGCGTCCTCGACGTCGTCCGCGCGAGCCCCTCGCGCGTCGGCTTCTTCCGCGGCCGCGGGCGCGGCAACGGCTTCACCCTCGGCCTCGACGCCGACGCCGCCGCCACCCCCGACCTCGTCCTCCGCGCCGGCCCTTGCAGCGTCGGCCCGAACCTCCCCGATCCCCCCGACGGGGGCTGCGTCCAGGACGCGCGGGTCACCTCGGTCGCCGGCCTCGCCTGGGTCGACGCCGATCAAGACGGCGATCTCGACGTCGTGCTCTCGACCGGCGGCGGCCTCGTCCTCCTCGACAACCCCTCGGGCCCCCACGGCCGCACGCCCTTCACCGTCGTCCCCCTCGCCTCCGCGAGCCGCCTCACCGACGGCCCGGACGGCGTCGGCGGCGGCCCCGTCGCGAGCGCCGACGTCGACGGCGACGGCGTCATGGATCTCTACGCCCCCGCGACCGGCGGCCGCGACCTCTGGCTCGGCCTCGGCGCCGGCGGCTTCCGTGGGCTCGCCACCCCCGACCGCGCCGCCACCGGCGCGCCCGGCGTGCTGTGCGACGTCGACAACGACGGCGACCTCGACCTCCTCCGCCTCGGCACCGGCGCCGCGGAGGGCGGGGGCGGCGCCGCCCCGGTGCAGCTCTTCCTCTACCAGGCGGGGGCGTTCGTCCCGAGCACCGACGCCGCCATCACCGGCTTCACGCTCGAGCCCCCGGACCTCGCCGACCCCGATCCCCCGGTCGACGCCGCCTGCGGCGACCTCGACGACGACGGCGACCTCGACCTCTACGTCGTGTACACCGGCGGCGTCGCCCGCGTGCTGCTCTCCGAGCTCGCAGACACCGGCACCCTCGCGTTCTCCGCGGCCCCTGGCGGCTTCGGCGTGACCACCGCCGACGACGCCCGCGGGATCCACCTCGCCGACCTCGACGGCGACGGCGACCTCGACGCCGTCGTCCCGCGCGCGACCGGCCTCACCGTGCTCACGAACACGCTCCCCGCCAGCGCCCGCGGCCTCACCGTCGCGGTCGAGGCGCTCGTCGGCGACTGCGCCGCCGGCGACCTCACCCCCTCCCTCGACACCGGCGCCACCGTGCGCCTCGAGACCGAGGGCGGCGACGTCCTCGCGACCCGCGCGCTCGCCGGCGGCCAGGGGCGCGCCGGCCCCGGCGTCGGGCGCCTCCACTTCGGGCTCCCCGGCGACGTCGCGGGCCTCCGCCTCCGCGTCACGCCCGGCTACCACCCGGGACTCACCGGCGCCGCCGCCACCTACGTGGTGCCCGTCGCCGCGGCGCTCGACGACGTCCTCCTGACCCGGGCCGGTGACCGAGACGGCGACGGGATCCTCGACGTCGCCGAGGCCAGCGACGCCGTCAGCATCCCGCCGATCGGCTACCACGACCTCGGGGACCTCGACGGCGACGGCCTCGCCAACGCGGACGACCCCGACGCCGACGACGACGGCCTCCTCGACCGCGACGAGCGCGGCGCGGGCGGCCTCTGCGCCCCCGCGGCGGACGTGAACGGCAACGGCCGGCGCGACTACCTCGAGCCGGGGGACGCCGAGCAGGACGGCCTCGACGACGTCCAGGAGCGCTTCGCGGGCACCGATCCCGCGGTCGCCGACACCGACGGCGACACGCTCGCCGACGGCGTCGAGGTCCTGAGCCTCGGCACCTCCCCGCTCGATCGCGACAGCGACGACGACGGGCTCTCGGACAGCGTCGAGATCATCGGCGCCGGCCCCCTCACCGGCTACGGCCCGACCGACCCGAACCTCGCCGACAGCGACGGCGACGGCCTCCCGGATGGCCTCGAGGCCGGCGTCGTGGCGCCGGTCGCCGGGGTCCCGGGCTCGCCCTGGGGGATCCTCGGCACGGACCTCGCGCTCTGGCGCGCCGACGCCGACCCCACCTCCCGCACCGATCCCACCGACGACGACAGCGACGACGACGGCCTCCTCGACGGCAGCGAGGACGCCGATCACGACGGCGCCTTCCCGGGCCTCGGCGGCGACGGCGTCGAGACCGATCCGAAGGCCCGCGACACCGACGGCGACGGGATCCTCGACGGGACCGAGCGCGGCCTCGCGGCGCCGCAGGGCTCGGGGACCGTCGCCGCCGCGTTCCGGAGGGACGAGGACCCGACGACGACGACCGATCCCCGGAAGGCGGACACCGACGGCGGCGGGCTCGCCGACGGCGCGGAGGACATCGACCACAACGGGCGCGTCGACCCGGGCGAGCGCGACCCGAACGATCCCGGTGACGACGACAGCGACGAGGACGGCCTGCCCGACGCCATCGAGGCCATCGTGGGCACCGATCCGCGCGACCCCGACACCGACGGCGACGGCCTACTCGACGGCGCCGAGCTCGCGGCCGGCGATCCGACGCTCCGCGACGACCTCGCCGACACCGATCCGCTCGACGCCGACAGCGACGACGACGGCCTCCTCGACGGCGAGGAGGTGCACGGCAGCGGGCGGCTCGCGGCGTTCGGGCCGACCGACGCGAACGCCTTCGACACCGACGAGGACGCGCTCGGCGACGGCCTCGAGGTCGGCGTCGAGGCCCCCATCGCGGGCGGCGTGAGCAGCCCGGGCGGCGTCCCCTTCCTCGGCACCGAGGGCGAGCTCGCCCTCGACGCCGATCCGACGACCCGCACCGATCCGACGCGGCGCGACACCGACCGCGACGAGCTCGACGACGGCGTGGAGGACGCCGACCACGACGGCGCCACGGTCTTCACGCTCGGCGGCACCGGCACGGAGGGCGCGGGTGAGACGAGCCCGGTCCTCCCCGACACCGACGCCGACGGCCTCTCCGACGGCGAGGAGCGCTCCCTCGGCACGGATCCGCTCGACACCGACACCGACGACGGCGGCGCGGGCGACGGGCTCGAGGTGCAGTCGCTCCTCGACCCGCTCGACCCGGCCGACGACGGCGGCGCGCAGGACGCGGACGGCGACGGGCTCGCCGACGGGCGCGAGCTCGTGCTCGGGACCGACCCGGAGGACAGCGACACCGACGGGGACGGGCTCACCGACGCGGAGGAGCTCGCGCACGGGCTCGGCGGCGTCCGCGACGCCGACGACCCCGATCCCCTCGACGCCGACACCGACGACGACGGCCTCTCGGACGGTGACGAGCAGCTCGGCCGCGGGCTGCTCGCGACCTACGGCCCGACCTCGCCCGTGCGCGCCGACACCGACGGAGACGGCCTGCCGGACGGGCTCGAGGTGTCGGCGACCGTCGCGATCCCCGGCGGGCTCTCCTTCGGCGGGGTGGCGTTCTCCGGGACGGCCGCCGGCGCCGCGACCTTCGTGCTCGACCAGGATCCGGCGAGCGCGACCGACCCGACCGACGACGACAGCGACGACGACGGCCTCCTCGACGGCACCGAGGACGCCGACCACGACGGCGCCGTGAGCGGCGTCCTCGGGACGACCGGCACCATCGGCACCGGGGAGACCGATCCGACCCTCCGCGACACCGACTACGACGGCCTCCAGGACGGCACCGAGCGCGGGCTCACGGCCGCCGAGGGCGTGGGCACGGACCTCGCCATCTTCCGGCCGGATCTCGACCCGACGACCACGACGGGGGCGAAGGATCCGGACACCGACGACGGCGGCGAGAAGGACGGCGCCGAGGACCGGAGCCTCGACGGGCGCGTCGATCCGGGCGAGCGGGACCCGCGGCAGCCGAACGACGACGACCGCGACGGCGACGGCCTCTCCGACCTCCTCGAGAACGCGCTCGGGCTCGACCCGACCGTCGCGGACACCGACGGCGACGGCCTCGACGACGACGAGGAGATCGCCGCGGGGGATCCGCGCCTCTACGAGCCAGGCGTCGACACGGATCCCCTCGACGCGGACACCGACGACGACGGCCTCTCCGACGGCGACGAGGTCCTCGGGCGGCGGGCGCTCGAGCCCTTCGGCCCGACCGACCCCAAGGACGCCGACAGCGACGACGACGGCCTCGGGGACGGGCTCGAGGTGGGCCTCACGAGCGGCGTCCCCAACGGCCGGAGCCCAGGGGGACGGCTGTTCAAGGGGACCTCGTCCCTCGCGGGGGTCTTCCGGCCGGACCTCGACCCGACGACGACGACGGATCCGCGGGTCCGCGACAGCGACGGCGACGGCCTCGACGACGGCGCCGAGGACGGTAACGGCGACGGCCGCGCGCTCTTCACGCTCGGCGGCACCGGCACCCTCGGCAGCGGCGAGACGGACCCGACCCGCCGCGACACCGACGGCGACGGCCTCGACGACGGCGCCGAGGCGGCGGCGGGCACGGGCGCGCTCGACGTGGACAGCGACGACGGCGGGCTCCCCGACGGCGCGGAGATCGCGAACGGGCGGAGCCCGGTGAACGGCGCCGACGACGCCGGGCTCATCGACACGGACGGGGACTGGCTCGGCGACGCGCTCGAGCTCGTGCGCGGGACGGATCCCGCCGACGCCGACACCGACGGCGACGGCCTCGACGACTTCGCCGAGCTCGCCGCGGGGACCCCGGGCACCTTCGAGCCCGGCGTCGACACCGATCCGCGCGACGCGGACACCGACGACGACGGCCTCTCGGACGGCGACGAGGCGCTCGCGCGGGGACCGCTCCGGCGCGGGCGACCGACCGATCCGCGGCGCTTCGACACCGACGGTGACGGGATCGGCGACGGCGTCGAGCTCGGCGTGGTCGCGGGCGTCGCGGCCGGGACGAGCGACGGGCCGCTCGCGGTCGCCTTCGCGGGGAGCGACGGCTTCGCGGGCGACGCCGATCCGGGGACGACCACGGACCCGCGCCGTCGGGACAGCGACGGCGACGGGCTCGACGACGGGGTCGAGGACGCGGACGGCGACGGCGCCGCGGTCCTCGTGGTGGGTGGCACCGGCAGCGCGGGCTCGGGCGAGACCGACGCGGCGCGCCGCGACAGCGACGGCGACGGGCTCGACGACGGGCTCGAGGTCGCGCTCGGCCTCGACCCGCGGGACCTCGACAGCGATGACGGCGGCGCGCCCGACGGCTGGGAGCTCGTGAACGGGCTCGACCCGCTCGCCCCCGGCGACGACGCGCGCCTCTACGACACCGACGGCGACGGGCTCGGCGACGGGCTCGAGGTCGCGCTCGGCCTCGACGCGTGGGATCCCGACGGCGACGACGACGGGCTCAGCGACTTCTCCGAGGTCGCGGCGCGGCGGCCGGCCCGGATCGACCGCGGGATCGACACGCTCCCGCTCGACGCCGACAGCGACGAGGACGGGCTCGGCGACGGCGACGAGCGCCTCGGGACGGGGCCGCTCGCGCCCTGGGGCCCGACGGATCCGTGGCGCCCCGACACCGACGGCGACGGGCTCGGCGACGGGCTCGAGGCGGGGCTCGTGGTGGGCGTCGAAGGCGGCGTGAGCGACGGGATCGGGGCGCCGTTCCTCGGGACCGCGGGGCCCATCGAGGACGCGGATCCCGAGACCACGACCGATCCGGCGCGCGCCGACACCGACGGCGACGGGCTCGACGACGGCGTCGAGGACGCGGACGGCGACGGCGCCTGGTCGGCGTCCCTGGGCGCGACGGGGACCGCCGGGCGCGGCGAGACGGATCCAGGGAGCGAGGACACCGATCGCGACGGGCTCTCCGACGGGCGCGAGGTCATCGAGCTCGGCACGGACCCGCTCGACGCCGACACGGACGACGGCGGCGTCGACGACGGCGACGAGATCGACAACGGCACGGACCCGCTCGATCCGACCGACGACGACCCGCCGGACACCGACGGCGACGGCCTCCGCGACTTCGTGGAGCTCGCCCTCGGGCTCGATCCGGCGCTCCGCGACAGCGACGGCGACGGCGTCACCGACGATCGCGAGGACGGCGACGGGGACGCCATCGACAACGCCCACGAGACGGACGGCGGGCGCTGGCCGCTCGACACCGACGGCGACGGCGTCGTGGACGCCCTCGACGAGGACAGCGACGGCGACGGGATCCCGGACCTCGAGGAGGGCGTCGTGGACGTCGACTGGGACGGGATCCCCGGCTTCCAGGACGACGACGACGACGGCGACGGGATCCCGACGTTCCGCGAGGGCGGCTTCCGGGACGGCGGCGCGACGCTCGCGGACGGCGTCGTCTACGGCGTGGACGTCGACCACGACGGGATCCCGAACTGGCTCGACCGCGACAGCGACGGCGACGGCACGCCCGACGGCCCGGCCGGCGTCGGTGAGGGGACCGCGGACGCCGACGCCGACGGGATCCCGAACTACCTCGACCGCGACGACGGCGACGGGCCGGACGGGGACACCGACGGCGACGGTGTCCCGACCTGGATCGAGCGCGAGGTGGGGACCAACCCCGCCGCGCGCGACACCGACGGCGACGGGCTCGACGACGGCGCCGAGGGGGCCGGCGCCGCGGTCGCGCCGAACCACGACGACGACGGGCGCGTCGACGCCCTCGACACCGACGACGACGGCGACGGGATCCCGACGGCCGACGAGCGGGCCGCGTGGGAGGCGCTCGTCGCGCGTGGGGCCGCACCGAAGGACGGGGACGACCTGCCGCCGTGGCTCGACCTCGACAGCGACGGGGACGGGCTCTTCGACTGGGAGGAGGGCGCGACGGATCGCGACGGCGACGGCGTCCCGGCCTACCTCGATCTCGATCAGGACGGCGACGGGCGCCCGGACGCAGACGAGCGCCTCGACGGCGACGACGACGGCGACGGCGTGCCGAACGCGGTCGATCCCGACGACGCGGACGGCCCTGGGGATCCCGACGGCGACGGGCTCACGACCGAGACGGAGGTCGGGATCGGCCTCGAGCCGTACTCCGCGGACTCCGACGGGGACGGCGTCCGCGACGGCGACGAGGTGCCCGACGGCGCCCTCCTCGACCACGACGGGGACGGGGTCATCGACGCCCTCGACGACGACGACGACGGTGACGGCGTGCCGACGCGCGTCGAGGGGCTCGACGATCGCGATCAGGACGACGTCCCCGCCTATCTCGACGACGACTCGGACGGCGACGGGATCCCGGACGCCCGCGAGGGGGTCCTCGACCCCGACGGCGACGGCGTCCCCGCGTTCCTCGACGAGAACAGCGACGGCGACGCCCGCATCGACGCGGTCGAGGGCCTCGGCGACGACGACGAGGACGGCGTCCGGAACCTCTTCGACCCGGACGACGGCGACGGGCCTGGCGCCGACGCCGACGGCGACGGGCTGACCGCGCTCGAGGAGCTCGTCATCGGGAGCCCGCCCTATGTCGCCGACGCCGACGGGGACGGGCTCGACGACGGCGTCGAGGTCGGCGCGGCGCGGGCGAACCCCCGAGACACGGACGGGGACGGCGTCGTCGACTGGCGCGACCCCGACGACGACGGGGACGGGCTCGACACCGCGGTGGAGCTCGCCGACGCGGCGACCTGGGGCGAGGACGTCGACGGGGATGAGATCCCCGCGTGGCTCGACGGCGACAGCGACGGCGACGGCAAGACGGATCGCGAGGAGGGGCGCGGCGACGTCGACGAGGACGGGATCCCGAACTACCTCGACCCCGACGACGAGAGCAACATCGGCCTCCGCCTCGCCGGCGGGCGCGGGTGCGCGGGCGGCGGCTCGGGTGCGCCTGCCGCGCCGTGGTGGTGGCTCGCCCTGCCCTTCGGCGCGGTCGCCGCGCGGCGGCGCCGCCGTCTCAGCGCGTCGCGGGACCGGGTCGCGCGCTCATGACGCCGGGGGCGCCGGCGCCTCCCAGACCTCGGCGAGCGCGGTCGCCACGTCGCCCTCGTCGTAGGGCACGACGTGCCGCAGGAAGGCCGCGACGGCGTCGCGCTCGCCGGGCGTGAACGCGGCGGCGCAGGCGCGCGCGGCATCGCGGTACGAGGACGGCTCGACGACGGCCGTGACCAGGTGGAACGTGGGGTCTACCTCGGCGCCCTCGAGGTAGCCGCGGAGCGCGGCCGGGAGGTAGTAGCGGAAGGCCTGCGCGGACATGAACGAGTAGGCCGACGAGACGTGCCACAGGAACCACGTCGCGAGGTCGCGCCAGTCCGTGCCGGCGAGCTCGAGGGCGTACGCCGACTCCTCCTCCCAGGTGCTCGTCATGAGCTGCCCCTCCGGGGGCGGCGTCGCCGCGAAGGCGTCCTCGACGTACCCGATCAGCGCGTCGTCCTCGGGGTTGTCGCGGATCTGTGGGACGTACGTTCGCGCGTCCCGGTGGAGCGCGTCGGCGGCGGCGGCGCTCTCGGGGTCGTCGCGCCAGGCCCAGCGGATGGCCTGCGCCGCGAGGTAGGCGAGGCCGGTCGAGGCGGGGCGCGTGTGGGTGACGACGCGGCCGAGGAAGCGGCTCACCGCCGCGCGCTCGGCGGGCGTGAGCCGGGCCCGCAGGGCGGCGCCGTCCTCGTCGGTCGGGAACCGGAAGAGGACGGCGCACGGGTTCGGCCGCAGCACCCAGCAGGCGGTGTGGAGGAGGGCCGAGGTGGCGTCGTGCCTGCCGACGCCTGGGTCGCCGGGCCATGGGTCCTCGATGGCCGCGGTGAGCAGGGCGCGCCAATACCAGCGCTCGGCCGCGGGGGTGAGGAAACAGGCCGTGTGGGCGAACCTCGCGAGGAACGCCTCGCTCGGCGGGTCGCGCTCCGCGGCCGCGACGCGCTGCTCGAGCCCCGCCCAGAACTCCGCCTCGCTCTCCCGATGGACGACGCGCGGGGCGGGAGGGAGCGTCTCGGCGCCGGCGAAGGCGCGCTCGAGGTCCCGGCGGAGGTCGTCGCGTTCATGGGGTGTCGTCATCGCGCGCGACGCTACGCGAAAGCGACGATCCGCCGCAACGCGTGGCGCCGAGCGCCGGCCTCGGTCGGGCGGCGCGGCGTCGTGCCTACGGTTCGCGCCCACGGCGCCCGCGCCGTGACGAACGACGGACGGACGAGGTGGCCATGGCGACGACAAGCCCTGAGAAACGCGCGACGCTCTATCGGATGGTCATGCCCGACCACCTCTGCCCCTATGGGCTCAAGGCGAAGGACCTGCTCGAGCGCCACGGCTACGCCGTCGAGGACCATCACCTCGAGACCCGCGCCGAGACGGACGCCTTCATGGCGAAGCACGGGGTCGAGGCCACGCCGCAGACCTTCATCGACGGCGAGCGCGTCGGCGGCTACGACGACGTGCGGGTCTTCCTCGGCGTGGATCCGCCACCCGAGGAGCAGAGCGACACGACCTACCGGCCGGTCATCGCCATCTTCGCGGTCGCGCTCCTCCTCGCGGCGGGGCTCTCGTGGCACCAGTACGGCACGGTGCTCAGGCTGCGCACGCTCGAGTGGTTCGTGTCGCTCACGATGACCTTGCTCGCCGTGCAGAAGCTCCGCGACGTCGAGAGCTTCTCGATCTCGTTCCTCGGCTACGACCTCCTCGCGCGGCGCTGGGTCCCCTACGGCAGCGTCTACCCCTACGCCGAGGCGCTCGCCGGCGTCCTCATGACGGCGGGGGCGCTGGTCTGGGTCGCGGCCCCGGTCTCGCTCTTCATCGGCAGCGTCGGCGCCGTGAGCATCGTGAAGGCCGTCTACATCGACAAGCGCGAGCTGAAGTGCGCCTGCGTCGGCGGCGACTCGTCCGTGCCGCTCGGCTTCGTCTCGCTCACGGAGAGCGTGATGATGGTCCTGATGGGGCTCTGGATGCCGGCAAAGGCGCTCTTCTTCCACGCGTGACGCGGGGTCAGAACTCGCGCATGTAGTGGCAGGTGTACCCGCCCGGGTTCCTGACGAGGTAGTCCTGGTGGTAGTCCTCGGCGAGGGTGAAGACCCCGGCGGGGACGATCTCGGTGACGATGGGCCGCTTCCAGACGCCGGAGGCGTCGACCTTCTCCTTCACGGCGCGCGCCGTCTTCGCCTGCGCCTCGGTCGTCGTGAAGATGGCCGAGCGGTACTGGCTCCCGATGTCGTTCCCCTGCCGGTTCGGCGTCGTCGGGTCGTGCATGCGGAAGAACCACTTCTCGAGGAGATCCGCGTAGCTGAGCTTCGTCGGATCGAACACGACGCGCACGGACTCGGCGTGCCCCGTCGTGCCGTGGTGGACCGTGTCGTACGTCGGGTGGGCCGTCGTGCCGCCGGTGTAGCCGACCTCCGTCGAGACGACGCCCGGGATCTTCCGGAGGATGTCCTCCATGCCCCAGAAGCAGCCGCCCGCGAGGACAGCGACCTCGCGCGGGCCCTCGTCGGGCTTGTCGCCCTTCTTCCCGTCGCCGCCTGGCTTCGCGGTCGGCGCGCCCTCGCGCGGGCCGGGCGCCGCCGCGTGCGCCTCGCCGCCGCCGCCGCGCTCGCCGCCGCAGGCGACCGCGCAGGCCGTGACGAGGAGGAGGAAGCCCCTGAGGACGGGGCGGGCGGTGGAGAGCGGGTGCGGTGAGTTCTTCACGCCCTCCCCTATGCCGCCCGCGCCGGGACGGTTTCGCGGCGACCGCGCGATCACCGAGGCAGGATCATCTCCTCCGGGAGGAGGCGGTGCTTGTCGACCTCGGGGAAGAGCTCGTCGATGTACTCGGCGAGGCGCTCGTTCGTGGGGCCGTAGCCGCCCGAATAGAGGAGGAGCTCGAGGTCGCGCACGATGTGCTTCGCGCGCTGGTAGCGCTTGTTCGGGTCGCGCTCGAGCATCTTCCGCATGATCACCTCGATCTCGGGGCTGATCGACGGGTTCCACTCGCGCGGCGACGGGATCTCGCGGGTCTCGTGGAGGTGCACGGCGTCGTCGATGGCCTCGACCGGGTAGACCTGCTCGCCCGTGAGGAGCTCGAAGAGCACGAGCCCGAGCGAGAAGATGTCCGAGCGCGCGTCGACCGCCTGCCCGCGCGCCTGCTCGGGCGCGAGGTAGGGGGCCTTGCCCATGATCTCCCCGTCGCGGCCGCTCTTCCGGGCGCTCATGGCCTTCGCGATGCCGAAGTCGGCGAGCTTCACGACGCCGCCCCAGCTGACGAAGATGTTCACGGGGCTCACGTCGCGGTGCACGAGGAAGAGCGGGCGCCCGTCGGGGCCGCGCTTGTCGTGCGCGTAGGCGAGCGCGCGCGCGATGCGGCTCGTCACGAAGACGGCGAGCTCCGGCGGGAGGTA
The DNA here is from genome assembly GCA_020632715.1 of Deltaproteobacteria bacterium. Taxonomy (GTDB): domain Bacteria; phylum Myxococcota_A; class UBA9042; order PHBI01; family PHBI01; genus JACKFA01. The sequence goes on along the minus strand of JACKFA010000003.1, from coordinate 712,330 downwards.
GTCGTTCTTGTCGTCGAGGCGCGCGTTGATGTCCTCGAGGGTGATGCCGTGCACCCACTCCATGACGATGGCGAGGGACCCCGCCATGTCCACGAGTTGATACACCTGCTGTATGTTCTCGTGGATCAGGCTCGCGACGAGCTTCGCCTCGTCGATGAACATGTCGCGGTAGTAGTAGCGGTCGAGGAGCTCGCGGCGGATGGTCTTGATGCCCACGGTCTTCGAGAAGCCGGAGACGCCGAGCTGCTCGGCCAGGTAGACCTGGCCCATGCCGCCCTCCGCGACCTTGTTGATGACGCGGTAGGTGCTCACGTACTGGAAGACTTCGAGATCCAACGGGCGCTCCTGGGCGAGGGGGGCCTGGCTGACCGTCGACTCGACGATGCCGGAAAGCCGGTCACGTCGCCAGAATGTCAGGGATTCGCGGGGGCCGAAAGGCCCGGCGGGACACGCCCCGCCCAGGGGCGCGCCGCCTCGAGCGACGCCGCGAGGCGGAGGAGGGTCGCCTCGTCGCCGAAGCGCCCCACCCACTGCGTACCTATCGGGAGGTTCGCGCCGTTCCACGAGAGGGGAAGTGAGATCGCGGGCTGCCCGGTCATGTTGAAGAGCATCGTGTTGGGTGTCGCGGCGAGCGCGTCCTCGGCCATCGTGTCGAGCGCCTTCAGGAGCAGCGCGCGCAGCGGGAAGGCGCGGAGCACGCCGAGCAGGAAGCGCTCGCTGCCCTTCGGGGCGAAGGCGCCGATGGGCGCCGGCGGGAACGCGGTCGTCGGGGTGAGGAGCACGTCGTAGCGCGCGAAGAACGGGACGAGGTCGCGCGCCGTGCGCTGCATGAGGTCGATCGCCGCGGCGTACTCCGTGGCCGTGAGCTTGTCGGCGATGGACTTCAGGAGCCAGGTCGCCGGCTCGAAGTCGCGGGCGCGCGGGCGGACGCCGGCCTTCTCGGCCGCGAACGCGACGCCGCGCGCGGTGCCGGCGGCGACGACGGCGAAGTAGGCGCGCACGAGCGCCTCGCGGTCGAACGTCGGGTGGGCCTCCTCGACCTCGTGGCCGAGGCTCGCCGCGAGGCGCGCGGCGTCCTCGACGGCGGCGACGCAGTCGGGGTGGGTCTCCTTGCCGAAGAGCGCGCGCGTGGTGAAGGCGATCCGCAGCTTCCCGGGGTCGGCGCCGACCTCCGCGAGGAAGGGGCGCTCGGGCGGGCGCACCTGGTAGGGCGCGCCCGGATCGGGGCCGGCGGTCGCGTCGAGCATGGCGGCGGCGTCGCGCACGCTGCGCGTGAGCACGTGCTCGGAGACGAAGCCCCCCCAGCGCTCGCCGGCGTCGGGGCCGGCGGGGTTCCGCGCGCGGGTCGGCTTGAGGCCGACGAGCCCGCAGTGGGACGCGGGGATCCGGATGGAGCCGCCGCCGTCGCCGGCGTGCGCCATCGGGACCATGCGGGCGGCGACCGCGGCGCCGGAGCCGCCGCTCGAGCCGCCCGGGGTGTGGCCCGGGTCCCAGGGGTTCCGGGTCGGGCCGCGGAGGGCGGGCTCGGTGACGCCGTAGATGCCGAACTCCGGGGTGTTCGTGCGGCCGATGATCACGAGGCCGGCGCGCTTGTAGCGCGCGACGAGCTCCGCGTCGTGGTCGGGGCGGAAGCCCGTGAGGAGCTTCGTGCTGTGGGTCGAGGGCTGCCCCGCGTCCTCGGCGTTCAGGTCCTTCAGGAGGAAGGGGACGCCGCGGAAGGGGCCGGCGGGGAGGTCGCCGCGCGCGGCGTCACGGGCGCGCTCGAAGCTCCGGTGGACGACGGCGTTGAGCGCCGGGTTCCTCGCCTCGACGCGGGCGATGGCGGCGTCGACGAGCTCGAGGGGGCTCACCTCGCCGCGACGGACCAGGTCGGCGAGGCCGACGCCGTCGAGATCGTCGTAGGCGTCGGTCGCGGTGGGCTCGGCCATGGGTCCTCCGTGGGGCGGGCGCCCGTCGTGACGTCTCAGGGGGTCGGGAGGCCGAGGTCGTCCTCGCTCGAGGGCTCGCGCGGCGTGAACGGGGGCGCGGCCGGGGGCGGGTTCTTCGCGACCCAGGCGTCCCAGGCGTCGCGGTCGGCGCCGAGGGCCGCCCCGCTCAGCGTGCGCAGGGCGCGGACGACGGGGACGACGAGGGAGTCGGGGGCGTCGCGCAGGTAGGCGACGAGGGGCCCGATGGCGCGCTTGTCGCCGAGGGCGCCGAGGGCCTCGACGGCGGCGACCTGGATCTCGGTGTCGAGGCTGGGGCCGAGGGCGCGGAGGAGGCCGAGGAGGGCGTCGGGGAGGTGGCTCTCGCCGAGGGCGCGGAGGGCCTCGACGGCGGTCGGGAGGGCGTCGGACTCGGTGAGGGCGAGGGTGTGCGCGAGGCCCTCGGCGCGGCCGAGGCGCGCGAGGGAGGGGGCGGCGATCTCGGCGACGGGCTCGGGCAGATCGGGGAGCGCGTCGGCGAGGACGTCGGCGGCGCCGAGGACCTCGAGGCCGACGACGACGCGGGCGCGGAAGGGGAGCTCGGCGCTCTTCCGGCGGAGGACGCGGCCGAGGTCGTGGACGACGCGCTCGCGGAGCGGGGGCTGGCGGTCGACGCGATCCTTCAGGGTGGCGGCGATGCGCTCCTGCATCCAGCGGGAGTCGACGGAGAGGAGGCCGCCGCAGGCGCCGTAGTAGCAGACGCCGCTGACGCAGACGTCGTCGTTGCTGCAGGCGTCGGGGGAGCCGAAGAGCATGCCCTCGACGTCGGGCGGGAGGGCGTCGCCGGCGGGGAGCGGGGGGAGCGCGGGCTCGGCCTGGGGCGCCTCGCTGCACGCGCCGAGGGCGAGGACGGCGAGCGCCGCCGCGAGTGAGCTCTGGGGTGGGCGGCGGGGCACGCGCGGATGATGCGGGCAGCCGCTCGGGCGGTCAACGCGTAACACCGGCGCGCGGGCGGATGAACGTCGCCGTTGCGGCGGGTCGGGCGGACAAGTAGGCTCTCGCCCCATGACCGATCACATGCGCGCAAGGCTCCTCACGACCGTCTCCGTGGGGCTGGCTCTCCTCGTGGTCTCCTGCGGCGATGACGCCCTCCAGGGGGAGACCGACGCGACCTCGACCGAGGACACGAGCACGGTGGTGCCGGACACGTGGCTCGATCCGGACGCGGTCGTCGTGATCGACACGCTGACCCCGGTGGACACGGTGCCCGGCGATGACGCCGCCGACGGGGCGGGCGACACGCTCGAGCCCGACACGGCGCCGAGCTGCGACGACGACCCGAAGCCGTTCTACTGCCCGTGCGTGAACAACGTTCAGTGCGAGTCGAACTACTGCGTGCCGGTCGACGAGAGCGAGGTGGCGGCGCGCTGCTCGAAGCTCTGCGACTCGACGTGCCCGAACGGGTGGGACTGCCGTGGGGTGGCAGGCAGCGGGGACACGGCGTTCATCTGCCAGCCGCCGGTGAACAACCTCTGCAAGGCGTGCAACACGGACGCGAACTGCGGGTCGGCGGGCGACAAGTGCATCGCGTACGAGGACGGGGACTACTGCGGGCGGAACTGCCAGACGGACCCGAGCGGGTGCCCGTCGAACTATGAGTGCGCGGAGATCCTCAACGACATCGGTCAGATCGAGGCGTACCAGTGCGTGCCGACGTCGGGGTCGTGCAACTGCGCGCCCGGGCTCGACTACACGAGCGACCCGGCGAACTGCGGCGGGTGTCACAAGGCGTGCAGCCTCCCGGGGTCGGAGCCGGCGTGCGAGAACAGCCAGTGCAAGCTCGGGCCGTGCCTGACGGGGTTCGTGAACCTCGACACGGCGCCGGAGAACGGGTGCGAGTACGCCTGCACGAAGACGAGCGACGACGACTGGCCGGACGCGACGTGCAGCGGGTCGAGCTGTGACCAGGACTGCGACGGCATCGACGGGAGCTACGCGCGCGGGGTCTTCGTGGCGACGACTGGGTCGCGCTCGGGCCAGGGGACGGCGTTCGACCCGGTGGACACGATCGGGCGCGGGATCTCGGTGGCGCAGAGCCAGGGCAAGGACCACGTCTACGTGGCGGCCGGGCAGTACAACGAGCAGGTGACGCTGGTGGAGGGGGTGAGCGTCTTCGGGGGGTACTCGAACGACGGCCTCTGGACGCGGAACCTGGCGCAGTACCAGACGACGATCACGTCGTCGTCGGGGTCGAACTCGATCCGCGCGGTCATCGCGGACGGGATCCAGTCGACGCGCACGGTGCTCGACGGCGTCACGGTGAGCGGCGGCAACAACGGCAACCCGGGCGGGTCGAGCTACGCGATCTGGGTGCGCGGCTGCAACTCGAAGCTCGAGATCGCGCACGTGAACGCCATCGGCGGCAACGGCGGCGCCGGTGTCAATGGCGCCGCGGGGAGCAGTGGCAACCCCGGCAATGATGCTGTAGCGGGCACGACCGCGACCGACTATGACTGTGCGACGAACGGCTGCGATTGGGAGTCGTACGCGGGCAAGGGCGGCGCCGGAGCCGCGAACGCGTGCACGACTGGCACGAACACCGGGGGCGGCAAGGGCGCTGATGTTCCCGCGTGTGCGACCGGCGGCAACACGGGCGCTACGTCTCCAGGAGGTGTGCCGGGCGGCCCCCCTGAGGTACCCGGGACCAACGGCGATCCGGGACAGACCGGAGGCAATGGTTCCGGCGGTCTAGGTGCGGGGACCGTGTCTGGTGGATTCTGGACCGGCAACGCCGGTTCGGACGGTGTGAACGGCGCGAATGGCTACGGCGGCGGCGGCGGCGGATCTGGGAAGAACACTTCTGGTAACAACGCAGCTTGCGGCTTCTTCAACACCTATCGGTACGGTGGTGGCGGAGGAGGAGGAGGCGGAGGAGGCTGCGGAGGCACTAGCGGCAAGGCCGGCACGGCGGGCGGAGGCTCATTTGGCCTATTCCTGATCGACGCGAGCCCCAAGATCACCGCGTGCCGGCTAGGTCATCTTAGCGGCGGGAACGGTGGCGCTGGTGGAGCAGGCGGTCAGGGCGGCGGCGGCAAGAGCGGCAAGAGTGGCGGCGACGGACACTGTGGCGGCGGCGGTTGTGGCTCAGCGGGCGCGAAGGGCGGAAACGGCGGCAAGGGTGGCAACGGAGGACATGGCGGCGGCGGCGCCGGAGGAGTCGCTTATGGCCTTTACCTAGCAGGCTCGAGCTCTCCGAGCTGCACCGAGATCGCCTTCAACCCGCCTGGTTCCGGCGGAACGGGCGGGCTCGGCGGCCCATCGGCTGGCAACTCAGGCGGCGCAGGTGCCGTTGGCGACCGCAACAAGACCACCACGTCGTGCCAGTAGGCCCGTCGTCAATTGACGCCGCATCCGTAGACGTGAGCCGGCGGTAGGCAGACGACGATGCCGGCCCCGCCCGGGACAGCCGGCTCACCGGCGAACCACCCTGACGTCTCGAACGCAACGCCATCAAGGGCTGTCGTCACGCGGACGAAGCAAACCTGGGCACCACTCTGCGCTGCCTGGTACGCCCCGAACATGAGCTCGGGTCCCCCATGGTCATTGTGGAGACTCGCCTTGTAAGGCGCGTCGTCGCCCCACGCGAGAGGGACCGCGGTGACTGCGCCACCGCGTGCCGTGCCGCTGGAGGCCTCGTAGCGTGCGACGAAAGACCTCACGCCGTCATCGTCGGAGGTCAGCACGGGAGACAACGGCACGCCCGCCGCGAGGATGAGCTCACCTCGTTCCATGAGACCGAGCGTTAGGACCTGTTCGCCGAACGCTACGACCGGGACGAGCATGGGAAAGCTGTTTCCAGGCGGGTGAAGGCCCGAGCCTCGGACGAGTTGACTCCAGATCTCGGCTGACCCCACCCGCGACTCGACGAAGAGGCGAAGGTTTGTTCCCTGCTGGTCGTCGGCCGCGAATCCAGTGACGATGAGCCCCGTGTCACCATAGGCGAGGCCGGACGTGAAGCTGACTCCTTCCTGGCTCCACGAACTCGTGATAGCGCCATCGAGCCCGACCTCTATGATCCCTTCTCGCGTCGCCTCGGACGCCAAGATCACTGAAGTGTTGGTCCCGACGCGATATGTCGCGTCCGCGCCGCCTGTGAGGTAGGTGAGCGCGATCTGATTGGGCGAGACGGCAACGGGCACCGCGGAGATAAAGCCGAGCGCGTCCTCCTCCGCAGAACCGAGACGAGCAACCCAACGCCCTAGTCCATCCGGGGTTGCGCGAACAAGAAACACATCGAATCCACCGGCAGACGTCGCATCGAGCGAAGTGCTAGCCGAGGGAACGCGAAGCGTGCCACTGAACCGACCCGTTACCAGCACGTCGCCCATGGCCGTACCGCGAAGTGCATCTAGACGATGCACGAAGCCGTCGAGCTTCCACACGCTCTTGAGCCTCCCGAGGCTCCCGTAGGTCGCGACGAAGCTCGCGCCGCTCGGCGCCGTGAGGAGCTTCTCGTCCGCGCCGGCCCCGAACGACGCGGTCCCCGTGAACCAGCCGGCCACGACGACGTCCTCACCGACCGCGGTCGTCGCCATCGCGAGGTCGAGCCCGTCGCCGCCTGCCTGGACGACCCACCGCCGCGTCCCGTCCGGCGCGAAGCGCGCCACGAAGGCGTCCGCGCTCCCTCGTGACGTCAGCGACGCCCCGGCGAGATCCGCCGTGTCCTCGAAGGACCCGACGACCGACACGTCCCCGCTCGGGTGGATCGCGACCCCGGTCGCGTAGTCCGTCGCCGGCCCGTCGAAGACCGCGTACCAGCCCTTCGCCTCCGCCGCCGTCCACGGCACGCCGTGGCACCCGCTCGCCGAGCACGCGTCGTGGTTCGTGCACGGGTCGCCGTCGTCGCAGAAGCCGCCCGTCACCACCGCCTCACACGCCCCCGACACGCATCGCCCCGAGAGGCACGGGGGCGCGTCGAGCCCAGCGCACGCGCCATCCGAGGTGCACTCCGGCGCGACGACCGTGTCCTCTCCGACATCCGCGCCGCCGTCCGCCGCGTCGACCTCGGCCGTGGCGGTGTCCGCCGTGGCGTCGGCCGTGGCGTCGACGGCCGTGTCGCCCGTCGTGTCGACGGCCGTGTCGACGACGAGCGTGTCCGGCGCCTCGCCGCCCGTGTCCGCGCCCGCCGTGTCGAGCGCGTCCGCGACCGAGTCGTCCACGTCCCCGCCCTTCGCGGGCGGGTCCGGGAAGCACCCACCGCCCACCAGCGCGACCGCCGCCACCAAGCCCAACGTCCCTCTCACGAACATCGCCGCCCCCTTGCACCCGTCGTTATCGGTCGAACCTACACCCGACTCAAGCCCCGTCCGGCCCATCGCCCAGGCCGCGCTCCCGCTCGAGCACCCGCCGCCGCGCGCGCTGCACGAGCCGCCACCCCCAGACGCTCGGCCGCCCGTGCCGCGCCCCGATCTCCGCGGCCGTCGCGCCCTCCGCCCACGCGATGAGCGCGCTCCGCTCGGCCTCCTCGAGCCCCTCGAGCGCCCGCCTCGCCGCCACCACCAGCTCCGGATCCCCCACCGGCGCCACCCGCTCCGGGAGCTCCTCCGGCGGCCGCAGCGCCTCCCGCGCGTCCCGCCGCCGCGCCACCTGGTCCGCCGCCCTCACCTCCCGCCGCACCCGCTCCCGCGCGTAGGCCACGAACGCCGCCTCGTCCGGCCCGAGCGCCTCGCGCGCCTCCCACGCCTCGACGAGCCCCGCGTCGACCGCCGCCTCCACCGCCTCCGGATCCGTCCCGAGCCGCCTCCGGAACACCATGCTCCGCGCCATCCGGTGGAGCTCTCGGCGGGTCCTCGTCAAGAAGGGGTCGCGGTACATGGCGCCCGCCAGTGCAGCCCCCGTGCCGAGACCCGCCGGCCCGGCCCCGCCGCGCCGCCCCCGCCTCCCGCCATCACACCCGCCCCGCCGCCGAGGCCCACCGACCCCAACGCTGGGGCCTTGCGCCCTCACCCGCCCCCCGCTACGGTGCCGCCGCTATGCGCGTCCTCGTCACCAACGACGACGGTGTCCACGCGGCCGGGATCCGCGCCCTCACGGCGTGCGCCGAGGCCGTGTTCGACGACGTCGTGGTCGTCGCCCCCCTCGCCGAGCAGAGCGGCGTCAGCCAGTCGCTCTCGCTCCACCGCCCCCTCCGGGTCCACCGCTTCCCGCACGGCCACGCCGTCGACGGCACCCCAGTCGACGCCGTCTTCATCGCGCTCGGCCACCTCTGCAAGGACCAGCGCCCCGACCTCGTCGTCTCCGGCATCAACCACGGCCCGAACGTCGGCTACGACGTCTACTACTCGGGCACCGTCGGCGCCGCCCGCGAGGCCCTCATCCACGGGATCCCGAGCGTCGCCTTCTCGTTCTCCGGCCGCGAGCCCCTCCCCTTCGACCAGATCGCCCCGGTCGTCCGCTGGGTCCTCCAGCGCGTCAGAGAGCGCGGCCTCCCCCCCGAGGTCCTGCTCAACGTCAACATCCCCGTCCCGCGCCCCGACCGCGTCGCCGGCGCCTGGCTCGGCGTCCCCGGCCTCGCCGGCGCCGAGGTCACGACCCTCGGCCACCGCACCTACGGCAACGAGGTCGTCTACCGCGAGGACCCGCGCGGCCGCCCCTACTACTGGATCGGCGGCGCCTACCCCCAGATCGCCGAGGTCGCCGGAACCGACTGCGAGGCCGTCCGCACCGGCTACGTCTCCCTCACCCCGCTTCAGCTCGACGTCACCGCCCACGGCGAGCGCGGGCTCGACCCGCTCGCCGCCATCTTCCCGGAGCTCCCCCGATGACCACCGACTGGAAGAGCCTCATCGCCGACGTGCCCGACTTCCCGAAGCCGGGCATCGTCTTCAAGGACATCACCCCCCTCCTCGCCAGCGGCCCCGCCTTCCAGGCGCTCATCGCCGAGCTCGCCGAGGTCGTCGCCCCCCTCCGCCCGACCCAGATCGCCGGCATCGAGTCCCGCGGTTTCATCTTCGGCGCCGCCCTCGCCCACCACCTCGGCGTCGGCCTCGAGCTCATCCGGAAGCCCGGGAAGCTCCCGCGCCGCACCATCGCCGAGACCTACGCCCTCGAGTACGGCACCGACACCGTCGAGATCCACGCCGACGGCCTCGGCGCCGCCGACCGCGTCGTCATCGTCGACGACGTCCTCGCCACCGGCGGCACCGCCGCCGCCGCCGCCCGCCTCGTCGAGAAGGCCGGCGGCCAGCTCGTCGGCCTCGCCTTCATCATGGAGCTCGGCTTCCTCGGCGGGCGCGCGAAGCTCCCGCAAGACCAGCCCGTCTTCGCGATGCACACGATCGGTTAGCGGCCAGGACGGCCGTCGTCGACCGCTTTCTGTGTGCACTGCACACAAGCTCAGCGCGCTGGCATGCACGCCACCGTCGCCGCGTCGCCGTCGATCTCGACCGGGCCGAAGCCGCCCTCGTACCCCTGCGCCTCGCAGTAGCTCCACGCCGCGACCGAGCACAGCAGCGGATCCGTCGGGAAGCAGCGCGACGCGTACCCGCCGAGCTCCGTGAGCGTCGTCGCGACGAGCGCGACCTCCGCCTCCCCGAGGCAGGTCACCGTCGCCGCGTCGCCGTCGCCCGGGATCGGCCCGTAGCCCGTGACCTTCCCCGCCGCGCGGCAATACCGGTGCACCGCCGTCGCGCACGCCGCCCCCTCCATCGCGTCCGCCGCGCACCCCGCCACGATCGCCGCGAGCGCCGTGTACGTCGTCTCCTCCGGCGTCGCCCCGTTGCAGAGCACCTTCTCGACCGGCGGCGCGTGCCCCGCCGGGAGCCCGAAGCCCCCCGAGAAGCACGGCAGCGCCGCGCAGATCGCGTCCGCCGCGCGGCGACACGCCGGGAGCGACACGTCGTCCCATGTCTCGCACGCCGGCTCCTGCCCGCTCAGGCGGATGAGCGACACCCAGATCGCCGCGCCGGCCGGGCACACGCACTCCTTGTCGACGCAGGCGGCGCCCTCGGAGCAGCGGTTGTCGCAGGTCCCGCAGTAGAGCGGGTTCTCGTCGAGGTCCACGCACACGCCCCAGCAGCCCGTGCGCCCCTCGGGGCAGCCGCAGACGCCGCTCACGCACGGATCGCCCTCGTCGCACACCGTCGCGCAGTCACCGCAGTGCTCGGGGCTCCACGTCACGTCGACGCATCGGTCGCCCCCGCAGCGGTCCATCCCCGCGTCACACGGCGCCGGCCCCGGGTCGATGGCGCACACCTCCCGCGCGAGCGCGAGCGGCACGTCGAGCGGCGGCGGGTCCGGCACGACCGGCTCCCGCCCCGAGATCGCCCGCAGGATGACACACGCCGCGAGCAGCGTCCCGATCGGCTGCGGGTGGCTCCCGTCGGCCACGTGGAAGGCGACCTCCGGGTGCGCCTTCTGCGCGATGCGCCAGGCCGCGCCGACCCGCGCCTCCACGTCCCCGGGGTTCTGCTCGGCGGCGTCGCGGTAGGCCGCGTCGATGAGCCGCGCCATCGTGTCCGCGTCGGCGACACCGACGTCCGCGACCACGTCGTCGCGCCGCGCCCAGGTCGCGTACCAGACGCCGCGCGCGCCCGCGTCGCGGAGCGCCCCGGCGAAGAGCTCGGCGGCCGCCTCGAAGCCCCCCTCGCCGCGGAAGGTCTCGACGCTCTGCCCCTGGAGCACGACGTCGTCGAGGCCCCCCTGGGCGATCCGCTCCCGCGCCCCCGTCGTCGTCCAGTGGTCGTAGAGCCGCGCCCCGCCGTCGGTGATGGACTCGACCTCGACCGCCGCGCCCGGCGTCGCCGCCCCGAGCGCCGCGACCACCGCCGGGAGATCGTTGTAGTAGGTGTAGCTGTTGCCGACGAAGAGGACCTTCCGCGGCCCGGACGGCGCCGTGTCCGCGGCGTCGGCCGCGTCGACCGCGCTCGCGTCGGCGGTGTCCGCGTCAAAGGCCGTGTCGCCCGCTGCGGCCGTGTCCGTGTCCGCGTCGACGTCGGCGAGGTCGCCGTCGCTCGCCGCGTCCGCGCCCGACCGCGGGTCATCGCAGGCCGCCGCGCCGACGAGCGACGCCACCGCGAGCGCGAGGATCGAGAGGGCGGGCGCGCCGCGACGTGAGCTCATGCATCGCCTCCGGGCCGGTGACGCGCCACGATGACCGGAGCGCGCCCGCCGGCGCAAGCCCGACGCCCGGAGAGCCAGGCGCCGCCTGGCTCAGCGCACCTCGGTGCCCGGCGCGACGGCCGCCGACGGCGTCACGAGCGCGAGCCCGCCGTCGGGCGTCTCGACCGCGAGCACCATCCCCTGCGACTCCACCTTGAACACCTTCCGCGGCGCGAGGTTCGCGACGATGACGACCTGCCGCCCGACGATCGCCTCGGGCTCCCAGGTCTTCCCGATCCCGGCCACGATCTGCCGCTTCTCGTCGCCGAGGTCGACCTGGAGGCGCAGGAGCTTGTCCGAGCCCGCCACGCGCTCGGCCTCGAGCACCGTCGCCGCGCGGAGCTTCACCTTCGCGAAGTCGTCGAAGGAGATGACGTCGCTCGCGCCGTCCCCAGCGGGCTCCGCGGCCTTCGCCTTCGCGCCCCCCTTCGGAGCGGGGGGCGCCACGGGCGCCGGCGCGACCTCGGCCGGCGGCGCCTCCGGCAGGTCGCGCCGCGGGAAGAGCGGCTCGCCGAGCTCGAGCTTCGTCCCGGGCTCGAGCCCGCCCCAGCGCAGATCCGCGAGGAGCCCGGTCGGCGACGCCCCGAGCGACGCCGTCAGCGTCGCCATCTTCTCGGGCATCACGGGCGCGAGCAGGCACGCCGCGTGGCGGAGCCCCTCGAGCACCGTGTAGAGGGAGCGCCCGGCGGCCTCCTTGTCGGTCTTCACGACCTTGAAGGGCTCGGTGTCGGTCACGTACTTGTTGAGCCGCCGCACGAACTGCAGCGTCTCCTCGATGGCCGCGTGGATCTGGAGGTCGTCGACGAGCGCCGGCACCTTCTCGCGGAGCTCGTCCGCCGCGGCGACGATGGCCGCCTCGAGCTCACCGCCCTGCCCGCGCTCCGGGACGCGCCCCTCGAACCACTTCTCCACGAGCCCGCCCGCGCGCCGCTGCAGGTTCCCGAGATCGTTGGCGAGATCGCTGTTGTTCCGCTTGACGAGCGCCTCCTCGGAGAAGTTGCCGTCGAGCCCGACGACCATGTCGCGGAGGAGGAAGTAGCGCAGCACGTCGGGCCCGTAGACGTCGCGCATCCCGAGCGGGCTCACCACGTTCCCGAGCGACTTCGACATCTTCCGGTCCTGAGACAGCCACCACCCGGTCGCGACGATGCTCTGCGGCAGCGGCACGTCGAGCGCCATCAGCATCGTCGTCCAGTAGACGCTGTGCGTCGTGAGGATGTCCTTCCCGATGACGTGGTGCGCGTGCGGCCACCAGCGGGCAAACGCCTCCCCGTCGGGCCAGCCGAGCGCGCTCACGTAGTTCGTCAGCGCGTCGACCCAGACGTAGGTCACGTACTCGGGATCGAACGGGAGCGGGATCCCCCAGGAGAGGCGCTCCTTCGGCCGCGAGATGCAGAGGTCCTGGAGCCCCTTGTCGAGGAAGCCGAGGACCTCGTTTCCGCGATACGCGGGGCGGATGAAGCCCGGGTTGTCGACGATGTGCTGCCGCAGGCGCTCGCCGTACTTCGACATCTTGAAGAAGTAGTTGCGCTCCTTGATCCTCTGCACCTCGAGCCCGCTGATGGGGTCCTTCCCGTCGACGAGCTCGTCCTCCGTGAAGAAGCGCTCCTCCGACGTCGAGTACCAGCCCTCGTAGTCCTGCGCGTAGATGTCGCCGCGCTCGAAGAGGCGCGTCAGGGCCTCCTGCACGGCCGCCATGTGGCGCGGCTCGGTCGTGCGGATGAAGTCGTCGTAGGCGATGTGGAGCTCGGGCCACAGGTCGCGGAACTCGGCGGCGAGCTCGTCGACGTGCTGCTTCGGCGTGACGCCGCGCGCGTCGGCGGACTTCTGCACCTTCTGGCCGTGCTCGTCCGTGCCCGTCAGGAAGTGGACCTCCGCGCCGAAGAGGCGCCGGAAGCGGGTGAGCGCGTCGACGAGGACCGTGCAGTACGCGTGGCCGATGTGCGGCTTCGCGTTCAGGTAGTAGATGGGCGTCGTGTAGTAGAAGCGGTCGCTCGACATGGCTCGCCAAACCCGGGCAGAGGGGGCGCCGCGCGGCGCCTTCGGCGGCGCGGACGAACCCGTGGATTAGTGAGAGGGCCCCGCCCTGTCAACCACGAGCCGGGCTCGTGGGGCCAGAGGATCGCGCGCTCCCTCGGACCCGCGCCGCCCCGTCCCGCGCCGAGTAACGGAGCGCGGCTCCGCGGGCGCCCATTCACCTTGACCCGCCCTGCCCTGCTTGCTACGAAGCGTGCCGCCTCGGCGGGGGCGCCTCCAACCAGCGACCAATCGGCCGCGCGCCCCCCGCCTCAAGCGACCGCGCCCTCGTAGCTCAGCTGGATAGAGCTGGGGATTCCTAATCCCTGTAAGTCACAGGTTCAAATCCTGTCGGGGGCAACCCTCGTCCATCCTCAGGTGATCCCGAATGAACCGATCCGACCTCATCGAGACGGTGGCCAAGACGCAGAACATGCCGCGCAAGCGCGCCGAGGACGCCGTCAGCGCCTTGTTCGACGCCCTCGCGACCGCGATGAAGGCGGACGAGCGGATCGAGATCCGCGGGTTCGGGAGCTTCACCGTGCGCCACTACGATCCCTACGTCGGGCGCAACCCGAAGACCGGCGACACCGTGTCGGTGCCCGGCAAGCGCAGCCCCTTCTTCCGCGTCGGGAAGGAGCTCCGGGACAAGATCAACGACGAGTGAGCCGCCGCTGAGGCGAGACACCAACCTGCCGGCTGACGCCGCGAGAGCGTCAGCCGAAGTTGTTGTGGATCGCCCCGCGCGCTACGCCGAGCTCCAGCAGTCGCGCCTCGGTCGCGGCCTCCATCGCGGGCATCCCGACGACGAACGCCGTCGTGGCCGGGGTCACGAGGTCCGCGAGGTGCTCCTGGACCCAGCCGACGGGGCCCCGCCAGGCGTCGGCGTCCGCGGGGCGTGACAGGACGACGCGCACGTCGACGCCCTGCCGTCGCCACGCGTCGTGCTCCGCGGCGAAGCAGACTTCGCCGAGGTGTCGCACGCCGTGGACGAAGGCGACGCGCCCGAAGTCGCCGCGCCGCGTGAGCGCCTCGACGAGCGCCGAGCGGAGCGGCGCCGCGGCGGTCCCGACCGCGACGAGGAGCAGATCGCGCCCGACGGCGTCCTCGAGCGGGAAGCCCGGCCCGAGGGGCCCGTGGAGCTCGACCGCGCGGCCGGCGTCGAGCGCGTCGGGATTCATCGGGACCTCGCTGCCGACGGTGCGGATGAGGAGCATGACCTCGCGAGCCTCGTGGGGGGCCGAGGCGATGGCGAACAAGCGCCGCTCGGTCTCGCCGGCGAGCACGAGCTCCGCGACCTGCCCCGCGCGATAGACGAAGGCGCGCTCGGGCGCCACCCAGACGCGCCGTACGGCGGGGATCTCGTCGGTGCTCGAGACGACGCGCGCGGCGAACGCGGTCGAGGCGCTGAGGCGTTCCTGATCGGCCATGGGCCCGCATTTGAAGTCCAGATGGGCGTCCTTGGCAACGGTTGGAAATCCCCGACGCTCCTGTTATACGGGACCCTACCGCTAGCACGGGGGTCGAAGATGTCAGGTCATGGATCCGACGATGGGCCGCTCGGGGGGCGCCGGCCAGCGCCGCGCCGCCCGGACACGGGGAGCTCGCGCCGCCCTGCTCCGCCACCGGTCGAGCATGACGACGACGACTCGGACGAGAAGACGCAGGCGCTGAACCTCGACGATCTCGCGCGCTTCGGCGCGGCCGACGACGCGACGGTCTCGATGAGCGCCGCCGAGCTTCGCGCGCGCGTCGGTCAGCGCAGCCAGCTCCCGCCGGAGCCCGAGCACGAGGAGAGCGAGGCGACCGTCGCCATGCAGATCCCCGGGGATCTGATGGACGGGGGCGGCGCCAAGAAGACGATCCTCGGGCACCCGGGGCTCGCGCGCGGCGCGTCGAGCGCCGTCCGCGGGGCGGCGCCGGTCAAGCGCAACGAGACGCTCGCCATGGACAGCCGCAACGTCCGCGCGGCGGCCGCCGCCGCGAAGGCGGCCGCTGGTGACGCCGACGAGTCGACGCAGGCGATGGACGTCAACGCGATGCTCGCGGGCATCGACGACGGCGGCGGCGGCGACGAGGCCACCCAGGCCATGAACATGGACGACATGCTGTCGCGGATCGACTCCGATCGCGCGGCGGCGTCGCGGCCCGCGCCCGCGCGCTCCGCCCCGCCGCCGGCGCGCCCGGCGCCGGCCTTCGAGCACGAGGAGAGCGAGGCCACGCAGGCCGTCGACATGGACCAGATGCTGTCGAGCCTCGGCGACGAGGACGACGAGAACGCGCCCACCCAGGCGCTCAACCTCGAGGACCTCCAGCGCGAGTACGGCGCGACCCCGGCGAAGCGCCAGGCGCCGGCGCCGGCTCGTCCGGAGCCCGCGCGCGCGCCCGTCGCTGCGCCTGCTCCTGCTCCCGCGGCGGCCGCCGCAGCGGGCGCTCCGATCGCGGGGCTCGGCGCGGTGGCGCCCCTGCCGCCAGCTCCCGACAAGGACTCCCTCGTCGGCGGGATGGCCTACGCCATCACGTTCCCGGGCCGGAGCGAGCAGATCGCGAGCGGTCTCGCCCAGCTCGACGCGGAGATCGCGGCGGGAACGGCGCCCCCGAACGCGCGCCAGCTCCGGCAGCAGTACGAGGCGGAGCGCGCGGCGCTCGACCCGGCGGCGGCGAAGGCCGGCTGGACGAAGATCGGCATCTTCGGCGGCGGCGTCGCGGCGGTCATGATCCTCCTGGGCCTGCTCCTCTGATCGAGGGCGCCCCCGGGTGACGCGCGGGCGTCCCCCGGACCGAGGGCAGGGTGACGACGGGGCCGCCTGACGGCCTCGTCGCCGCGGTGCGTCCGGGAGGCCGCTCCGCGGCCAGGGAGGCGCCCCGGCGGGCACGCACCACAGAAGTGGGTGAAATTCTAGCGCGCCCCGAGGGCCGCCTCTATCGTCGGAGGAGTCCTCACCGACGCCGTGTCTCCCCGGACACGGCCGGCGTGGCAAACGAGCCACGGAGGCGCCGTCAAAAGGGTGACGAAGCGCTTGCCATCCCGGCGAGCGGCGGGCATACGTGCGTTGGCACGAAGCTTGGAACCCGTCCCCAACGCCCCCTGCGGGCAGGACAACCTGAAGCGGAAAGAGGTTCGGTCGCATGGACACTGTCGTTGGGGTTCTCACGATCGCGGGTGGTTTCGGCCTCGGTGTTGGGCTCACGGTCCTCGGGATGACGGCCGTGCTCGCGCTGATGCCGGGTCGGAAGCCGACCAAGTCCTGATCGACACGGCGCGCGCCATTGCCGGGCGCGCGCGTCAGCCGAGCGCTCCCCTGCCCTCCGTCGCCGCCCACCACCAGCGCGGCGCCGACCGGCCGTGACGCGCCGCGTCACGCCCCCCTCTGCGCGTTGACGCAGCGCGGCGCGCGCCGTAACGTCGCCGCCGGTGGACGCCGCGACGACCGAGGAGAGCACGGCATCATCGCCCGACGCGGCGCGTCGCGCGACGCTCGATCGCGCGGCGCGCGAGGGTGTCGACGTGGTCGTCGTGGGCGGCGGGATCACCGGCGCCGGCATCGCCCGGGACGCGGCGCTCCGCGGCCTGCGCGTGCTCGTCGTCGACAAGGGGGACTGGGCGTCCGGCACGTCGAGCAAGTCGGCGAAGCTCGTCCACGGCGGGCTCCGCTACCTCGAGCGCTTCCAGCTCGGGCTCGTCTTCGAGTCGACCCGCGAGCGCTGGCGCCTCCAGCGGGACAACCCGAACCTCGTGTGGCCGCTCGACTTCCTGATGCCGGTCTACGCGGGCGACAAGCACGGGCTCCTGAAGCTCGACCTCGGGCTCTGGCTCTACGATCTCCTGGCGCTCTTCCGCGGCCACGCGCGCCATCGCCGCGTGAAGCCCGCGGCGGCCGAGGCGCGCGCCCCGGGGCTCAGCGGCGCCGGCCTCGAGGGCGCCCTCGTGTTCCGCGACTGCGGCACCAACGACGCGCGGCTCGTGCTCGCGAATGTCCTCGACGCGGCGCGTCACGGCGCGCTCTGCGCGAGCCACACGCGCCTCGAGCGCCTCGAGTACGCGGGAGACGGCGCCGACCGCCGCGTCACCGCCGCGATCGTCAGGGATCTCTTGCACGACCGCGAGCTCGTCGTGCCGACGCGGCACGTCTGCCACGCGATGGGGCACTGGTCCGACGACGCCGCCACGCCCGCCCGCGACGGCCGCCTGATGCGCCCGACGAAGGGCGTGCACGTCGTCGTCCCGCGCGCGCGCCTCCCGGTGACCTGCGCGCTCGCCGTCACGTCGCCGGTCGACCAGCGCGCGAACTTCATCGTGCCGGCCGGGGACACCACCTACATCGGCACGACGGACACCGACTACGACGGCGATCCCGACGACGTCCGCGCCGACGACGCCGACATCGCCTACCTCTTCGCCACGGTCGCGCGCTACTTCCCCGACGCGCGCCTCACGCGCGCCGACATCACGAGCACCTGGGCCGGGCTCCGGCCGCTCCTCCGCGACGACGCCGCGAGCGCCTACCGCACCTCGCGCGAGCACGAGGTCTTCGTGGATCCGCGCGGCCTCACGACCATCGCGGGCGGCAAGCTCACGACCTACCGCGCCATGGCCGAGGAGGCGACGGACGCCGTCGCGCGCGATCTCCGCCGCTTCGAGATCCGCGCCACGCGCTGCAGCACCGCGAACCGCCCCCTCGATCCCGGCCTGCCCGCCGCGCCCGACGGCGCCGCGAGCCCGCTCGCCCGCGCCCTCTGGGCGCTCCACGGGAGCGCCATGACGTGGGTCGAGGCGCGCCTCCGGACACACCCCGAGGAGGCCGAGCGGCTCGACGACGCGCCGCTCACCGTGCTCGCGCAGGTGTCGCTCGCGGTCCTCCGCGAGCAGGCCTACCGCCTCGAGGACGTCCTCGTCCGGCGCACCCTCCTCTATCTCCAGGGCCGCGATCAGGGGCTCGCGGCCGCGCCGCGCGTCGCCCGCCACATGGCGCGCCTCCTCGACCGCGACGACGCCTGGGTCGCCGCGGAGGTCGCCGCCTACGAGGCGCTCTGCGCCGCGAGCCGCACCGGCCACACCGCCGCGGGTCCGCTCGCGGAACCGGCGCGATAGCGCTATAGTCCCCGGAACGCCGTCGCGGGCGCGCGCGGGCGGCCCCCCGGACCTTCGGAGCTCAGGGAAACCCCATGTCGTCGTTGATTCGCCTCCTGCTCGTCGTGACCCTCGCGACGGGCGCGCTCGCCGGCTGCGGCGACCCCTGCGCAGAGCTCGAGCAGAAGGTCTGCGAGCCGAAGCTCGCCTCGCAGAAGCGGGACTTCGCCCCGCTCTGCAAGCTCATGCAGGAGCAGGACCGCCGGGAGCACCTCACCAAGCAGAAGTGCACCGACCTGAGCCGGCACGTGTTCAAGCGGTGATCGCGTGATTCGTCGATGACGCGCGACCGGATCATCGACGTCCTGCTCGTCGTGGCGACGATGGCCCTCGCGGGCTGGAAGCTCTTCGAGGGCCTCGAGCCCAGCGGCGAGGAGGCCGCCGCGACGAGCCACATGGCCGTCCGCTCCCTCGAGGACTACGGCCGCGTCCAGGACGCGAGCCTCGCCTACCCCGACGCGGTCCGCACGCTCATCGGCCTCGAGGGCGCCCCCGAGGCCACGCCAGCGGCCGTCATGGGCGAGGCGGCCGACCGCGTGCGCGCGCTCCGCTGGTCAGGCGAGCTGCGCCTCGTCGTCGCCGCGATGGCCGCGAGCTTCGAGGCCGACGAGGTCGCCCGCGAGCTCCTCGCCGAGATCGAGCAGAACGACACGGCGCGCGCGCGGCTCGGGCCGCTGGTCGCGGAGGTGCGTCGCCTGTCGACCGGCGAGCCGCTGCGCGCTCCCGACGCCCTCGTCGACGGCCTCCGCGGCGGGCGCTGGCTCTCGTACCGGGTCCGCGCGCGCGACGCGAAGAACCGCCACGACGACGTCGCCGCGCGCGAGCTCGTCGCGCAGGCGCAGGCCGTCGCGACCGCGAGCATGGACGCGCTCACGGTCGAGAAGCTCGTGGAGTACGCGCTCCTCTTCCTCGGCTTCCTCCTCGTCGCGGGCAGCGGGCCGCTCAGGAAGGCGCTCCTCCGCCGCGACCTCGTGGGCCTCGGCACGACCCGGAGCCCGTTCGTGGTCGCGTCGACGCAGCGGGTCCTGCTCCTCTGGTTCATCGCGAGCCTCGTGCTCGACGCGCTGCGCGCGCGCTGGTTCGGCGACGCCGACGTCCACACGCAGGTGGTCGCGATGGCGGTCCTCATGCTCCTCCAGGGCGTCGTGGCCGTCGCGCTCATCCGCGCCCTCGGGACGGGCGAGGACGACCACCGCCCGCTCGCGGCGCGCCTCCGGCTCGACCGCGCCTCGCTCCCGCGGAGCCCCCTCGCCTTCGCGGCCTGGCCGGTCGCTGGGCTCGCGGTGACCGCGTTCGCGATGACCACCGCGATCTTCCTGAACCTCGTCCTCTTCGGGCGCCCGTCCGACGCCCAGACCGCGATCGACCTCGTCCTCGAGAGCGGCGACGGCGGGACCTTCGGGCTCCTGCTCCTCGCGGCCGGGCTCTTCGCGCCCCTCGCCGAGGAGATCCTCTTCCGCGGCTTCCTCTACCGCAACCTGCGCGACGTCCTCGGGCGCACGGGCGCGGTGTTCTTCTCGGGCTTCGTCTTCGGCGCGGTGCACCTCGATCCCGAGCGGCTCGTCCCGCTCGCCGGGCTCGGCATGGTGCTCGCCGTCCTCTACGAGTGGAGCGGCGCGCTCGCCGTCCCCATCGTGGTGCACGGCCTCTGGAACCTCTTGCAGCTCATCAGCGTATGGGCCATCTACCACGGCGCATGACGGACGAACGCCGAGATCAGGCCCCACCCGCGGAGGCCCCGAGCGAGCCGCCCGCGGCGACGTCGGTGCTCGCGCGGCCCCGCTCGGGGAGCGGCGCCCTGCCCACGGGGCCCGTCGGCCACGACGGCCGCGTCGCGCGGGACGCGCCGCTCCACTTCGTCGACGACGAGGCGCCGGATCGCCTCGCGGCGGTCGTGCGGCGGCTCGGCGGGGATCGCCCGGCCGCGCCGACGGCGCCGCGCGTCGGCGGCTTCGGTACGGCGCAGCGCTGGACGCTCACGAGGCTCGCCCTGCCCGAGCGCGGGCGCCAGCGGCTGCTCGTCCGGCGGAAGCAGTTCATGGCGGCGGACGAGGTCGCCTCGTGGGCCACGGCCCCGCCGGTCGACGCCGTGGCGGTCCCGGAGGACGCCGACGGGCTCGTCGATGGGCTCGGAGAGGTCGGCGACACCGTGTTCTACACGCTCCTCGCGGGGCCCGCGCCCTGGCGCGCGCTGCCGCTCACGCCGCTCCCGCCGCCGTTCTCGGGCGTGACGCGCCCCTTCGCGCTCGGCAACGCCCGCGGGCGGCTGCTCGCCGCGATCGACGAGGAGCTCGCGGGGATGCGGGCGCGCGGGGCGAGCGAGGCGGCGCTCTCCGCGACGCGCGAGCTCGCGCGGGACGCCGTCCGGTGGCTGCCGGCGGACGATCCGGGGCGGTCGGCCGTGGAGGCGCTGGCGACGGCGCCCGAGGAGACGAGGCCATGAGCGACGCGCGCGAACCGATCGTCGTCGTCGAGGCGACGCGCAGCTTCATCGCCGGCTTCGCCGCCGTGAGCGCCGGCGCCGGCGCCGCGGCGCTCACCGTGGGCCTCGTCTCGGAGGGGGGCCTCGCGGGGCTCGGCCTCGTCGCGACCGCGGCGGTGGGGCTCCTCTTCACGCTCGCGCTCGTCAACGTCGGCGTGCGCCTCCTCCTCCCGCGCGGCGGGCTCCTCTGGGACGCGGCGGGCGCGCGCTTCGGCGTGGGCGTCACGAGCCCGCGCGACACGTGGTGGGTGCCGCGGGACCGCGTGCGCGGGATCCGCGTCGTGCCCGAGGTCCAGAACAACGAGACCATCGAGCGCTGGCTCGTCCTGCTCGAGCTCGTCGAGCAGGCGGCCGTGGTGCTCGCGGCCTCCGACGATCGCAGCACGGCGGTGCTCGTCGGGCGGCGTCTGGCCGACGTCGCGGAGCTGCCGGAGGTCGACGACGAGGCTCCGGCCGAGGTCGAGCCGGGAGACGGCGGCGACGAGCGCGAGACGGTGCGCATCGCCGTCCGCCGCGGCGCGGCGCTCCAGGGAGTGCTCGCGTTCTTCGGCACCTCCTTCATCATGGTCGGCGCCGGGATGTTCGCGATCATCGAGCGCGAGCCGGTGTTCGGCTTCCTCTTCGCCCCGCTGCTCGCGCTCCTCGGGCTCACCTTCCTCGGGGTCGTGATCGCGAAGCGCGTCGGCGAGGAGACGGTCGCGCGCGAGGGGGATCACTACTCGCACGCGTTCCGCGTCGGGCGCTTCGTGCTCGGCGCGCGGCGGGTGCGCGCGCGGCGTCCGCGCTGGCGGATCTACGTGCACGGGCTCCGGGGCGCGCACCTCGAGCTCGTCGGCGAAGACGGTACCCTGGTGATGGCGGGCGGCGTGACCGCCCGGAGCCGTGAGGGGCTCGAGAGCGTGGCGCGGCTGCCCGCGCGGCTCGGGACGAGCCCGCGCGCGGCCTGACGACACGGAGGAGAAGCACATGGCTCGCACCCCCTCGCAGATGGTGGCGCTCGGCACGCCGGCGCCCCCGTTCTCGCTGCCCGACACGGTCTCGGGCGACGTCGTCTCCCGCGACGACTACGCCCCCGCCGAGGCGCTGCTCGTCATGTTCATCTGCAACCACTGCCCCTACGTCGTGCACATCGCGCCGGTGCTCGCGCGCGTGACGAAGGCGTACGCGGAGCGCGGGGTCGCGGTGGTCGCGATCTCGAGCAACGACGTCGAGAACTACCCGGACGACCGCCCCGAGCGCATGCGCGAGGTCGCGCGCGAGAGCGGCTACGCGTTCCCCTACCTCTACGACGAGACCCAGGAGGTCGCCCTCGCCTATCGCGCGGCCTGCACGCCCGACTTCTTCCTCTTCGACAAGGACCGGAAGCTCGTCTACCGCGGGCAGTTCGATCGCGCGCGCCCCGGCAACGGCGAGCCCGTGACGGGCGCCGACCTCACGGCCGCCGTCGACGCGCTGCTCGCGGGCGAGGCGCCCGTCGCCGAGCAGTGGCCGAGCATGGGCTGCAACATCAAGTGGAAGCCCGGGAACGAGCCCGGCTGGTAGCGGCCCTCGTCGCGCGCTCGGCGCTCGGCTTCCGCATGCGGCGCCGACGCGTTAGGATGCCCCCGCGCAGGCGCTGCGCGAGGAGCACACCGGATGACCGTCACGTTGCGCGAGGTCTCGAGCCACTACCCGGCCGCCGCCGGGTGCGACGCGCTCTATGAGGTCTCGGCGCCCGGCCTCGGGATCATCGCCGTCATCGCGCTGCACGACCTCTCCGCCGGCCCAGGTGTCGGCGGGGTCCGCCGCCGGCGCTACCCTTCGCTCGGCGCCGCCGTCGTCGAGGCCGCCGCCCTCGCCGAGCAGATGACCCTCAAGACGAGCCTCGCCGATCTCCCCGTCGGCGGCGCCATGGCCACCCTCGTCGACCGCGACGGCCTCGACCTCGCCGCCGCCTACGAGCTCCTCGGCCGCGCCGTCGAGCAGCTCGGCGGCGCCTTCCTCTGCGGCGCCGACGCCGGCACGGGCGCGACCGAGCTCGACTGGCTCCGCCGCGGCACGACCCACGTGAACCGCGTCTCGCAGGGGCAGGCCACGTCCACCGCGGCCGGCGTCATCGCGGCCTGCGAGGCCGCCCTCCACCACCTCGGCGCCGATCCCGGCGCCGGCTTCCGCGCGCTCGTCCAGGGGATCGGCGCCACCGGTCGCGAGATCGCCCTCGGCCTCGCGCGGAAGGGCGCGCGCCTCGCCCTCGCCGACGTCGACCCCGAGCGCCCGCGCGGCCTCGCGGCCGAGCTCGAGGGCGCCGAGATCGTCGCCCCGGAGGACGCGCTCGCGCAGGACGTCGCCATCTTCGCGCCCTGCGCCGTCGGCGCGCCGATCGCCGTCGCCGACATCGAGCGCATGCGCATGAAGATCGTCTGCGGCGCGGCGAACCAGCAGCTCCGCGAGCCCTGCGTCGCCCTCGAGCTCGACGCCGCCGGGATCCTCTACGTCCCCGACTTCGCCGCCAACGCGGGCGCCGTCATCGAGGGCGTCGTCTCCTGGCTCGGCGAGAAGGAGCCCGGCGGGACCGCCGCGCGCGTGGCCGACGCCGTCGGCGCCATCGGCCCGCGCGTCGCGGAGATCCTCGCCGACGCCGCCGCCAACGACTGCACGCCGCTCGAGGCCGCGCTCGACCGGATCGGCCGCCCCGGCCCGGACTGCCGCTGAGCGAGCGCCCGGCAGGTCACACGCCGGCGGCGAGGTCGAAGCTCTCCTCGAGCTCGTAGACCGATCCCTTCGGGTTGAGCCGGCTCGAGAACAAGTGAACGGCGTTCACTTCGAAGCGGCGGCTCCGATAGAGCGCGCGCGCCATGACGTACTTCCCGACCTGCCCCGCGCTCGTCCCGTCGCAGCGCGCCACCGTCACGTGCGGCACGTAGCGCTTCCGGTCCGGCGGCAGCCCGAGCCGCGTGAGCCCGGTGTCGATGGCGCGGTGGAGCCGCTCGAGCTCCTCCGAGCGCTCGACGCCGATCCAGAGGCTCCGCGTGGGCCCGCGCGGCGGGAAGTAGCCCGCGCCGAAGAGCGACAGGTCGAAAGGCGGGAAGCGCAGGCGCCCGAGCATCGCGACCACGTCGCGGTACTTCACCCCGTCGACCTCGCCGATGAAGCGGAGCGTCAGGTGGAGCTGGTCCTCGTCGAGCCAGCGCGCGCCCGGCACGCCCGCCCCCTGCGCGGCGAGCTCGTCCTGGATGTCCTCCGGGAGCTCGATCGCGACGAAGAGACGCGTCGTCATTGGTCGTGCCACCTCTGGACCGTGTGCGTGATGGTGCCGCCCGCGGTGCTCGTCGTGTTCGGGACGTCCGCCCCGCTCGTCGCGGTCTCGACCGTCTCCCACCCGCCGCGCGTCACCTTCCACTCGAAGGAGCCCGCCGGCAGGCTCACGGTCGCCGTCCACGTGGTCGCCGAGGTCTTCGTCATCGCGACCGCGTCCGGCGCCCACGGCCCGAGCGCGTCCGGGCTCCCGGCGAGGTAGACCGTGTCCGCCTCGGGCGTCGACGCCGGCACCGTCACCTCGAACGTGGTCGCGACGGTCGTCGCGCCGCCCCCGCCCGCGGTCACGTCGACCGTACCGGACACGCCGCCCCACGACACGGTGATCGTCGCGCTCGCTGCGGCGTCGGCGAGCACCCGCCCGTCCGTCGTCACGCTGAACGCGTCGTCCGTCGTGGCGAAGGTCATGTCCGCGAAGGCGGGCGTCAGCCGCCCGTGCTTCGGGTCGCGCACCTCGACGTAGAGCGCCGAGCCGGCGCCGCCGATGGGCACCGCCTGCGGCACGACCGACGGGATGAGCGAGGTCAGCGCCGGGCGCGGCGTCTTCCCGTAGAGGAACGCGAGGATGGCGGGCATGCGCCCCTTCCACGCCGCCTCGTTGTGCTGGGCGCCGGGGACCTCGAGGTAGCCGAGGTCGTCGCGGTCGACCATGCCCTTGGCGCGCGCGGCGGCCACGACGCGGCGGGTCGTGGCGATCGTCTCGCCGCCCGAGCCCTCGCCCGTCCCCATGTCGACCCAGAGCCGCGTCGGGAGCGGCCCGGTGTAGCCCTCGAACTCGCCGCTCAGCTCCTGGCTGTTCCACCAGAACGACGGCGACACGGCGCCGACGCGCCCCCAGGTGCCGGGGTCGCGCATCCCGAGGTAGAACGACACGAGCCCGCCGAGGCTCGACCCGACGAGCCCGGTCACGGAGCCCTCGCACTGCGTACGGTACAGGCGATCGATGGCCGGCTTCACGACGTCGCGCAGGTAGTCGCCGTAGGCCGGGGCGTCGCCGCCGCCGTAGCCGGGATCGACGGTCGGGGTGTACTCGTCGATGCGGGCCGCGGTGTTGTCGACGCCGACGACGATGATCGGGTCGATCGTGCCGTCGGAGACGAGCTGATCGACCGCCTCGTCCACGCCCCACTCGGTGCCGAAGGCGGAGCGCGCCGAGAAGAAGAGGTTCTGCCCGTCGTGCATGTAGAGCACGGGGTAGCGCTTCGTCGGGTTCGCGTCGTACTCGGCCGGCAGGTAGACCGTCACGAGGCGCGCGGGGATCCCGGCGCCCGCGAGGCCGTCGATCATGCGGAAGCGCCCGTCGGTGCTGATCGAGAGCGCGCCGACGTCCCCCGCGTAGGCCTTGCAGCCGGGGTCGAGCGCGTCACCGCCGCCCGTGTCGGCGTCGGCCGGCCCGCCGGTGTCCGACGGCGTCGTGTCCGTCGGGGTCTGCGTGTCCGTGGCCGTGTCCGCGACCGTGTCCGTCGGGGTCTGCGTGTCCGCGACCGTGTCCGTCGGGGTCTGCGTGTCCGCGACCGTGTCCGCGACCGTGTCCGTCGCCCCCTGCGTGTCCGCGGGCGCGTCGGAGTCGCTGCCGCCGTCGGGGCTCGCCGTGTCGCCGCCGGCCGTGTCCGCCTTCGTCCCGGCGTCCGCGTCCGAGAGCGTCGTGCTCTCGGGGCCGACGCCGCCGCACCCTGCCGCCATCACAAGCGTCGCGCCGCTCCCCATCAGGAGCACGAGCAGCGCGCCCGCCCTTCGCCGGGCCTCTCGCATGGTCCCCTCGCCCTCTCGCGACGCGCCGCGCCGGCGTCCGACCGCCGCTGCTCGCCCTCTACTTGCTGCCGCCGCCCCGGATCTCGGTGATCCGGGCCTCGACCTCGGCGAGCTTCGCCTTGTCGTCGAGCGCTCGCAAGGCATACACGTAGCTCTCGAGGATCTTGGCGACCTCTGGTGACTTCTTACCAAACTCGAGCTCGCGGATGGACAGCGCCCGCTCGAAGAGCGGCACCGCCTCCTTCGCGCGCCCGAGCTGCGTCAGCGTGTTCCCCTCGGCCTGGAGCGTCGTGGCGAGGAAGGGGTGCTTGGGTCCGAGTACCTCCTCGCGCATCGTCGCCGCCTGCTTGAAGTAGTCGAGCGCCACGTCGAGCTTCGACTGCGCCGACGCGATGAGCCCCATGTTGTGCAGCACCGTCGCGTAGTTCTCGCCGCCCTTGGGCTCGGTCTTCTTCGCGAGCGCGAGCGCGCGCTCGAGGACCGGCACCGCCTGGTCGTACTGCTTCATGTTGAAGTAGTTGAGCGCGAGGTCGTTCAGGCTCGACACGAGGCTCGGGTGCTCGGGGCCGAGCTCCATCTCCTTGTCCTCGACGGCCTGCTTGAAGAGCTGCTCGGCCTTCACCCAGTTCGAGCGCCGCCGGTAGAGCTCGCCGAGGTTCGTGATGATCTGGGCGATCGTCGAGGCGTCCGTCTTGTAGCGCGAGTGCATCACCTCGAGCGCGCCCTCGAACGCCTGCTCCGCCTTGTCGAAGTCCTTCATGTAGTAGTAGACGACGCCGAGCTTGTTCTGCGCGAAGCCCGCGGCCGGCGACTTGTCCTTCCCGGCCTTCCGGTAGCCCGCGAGCGCCTGCTCGTAGAGCGGCGCTGCCGCCCCCCACTGGCGCGTCTTCCGGTACACCTCGCCCAGGCTCTCGAGCGTCGAGATGTAGCGGTCGTCGGCCTCGCCGAAGCCCTCGGACTCGCGGAGGGCCTCGAGGAACGCGTTCTCGGCGTTGCGGTAGTCCTCCTCCTGCAGGAGCTTCCGCCCCTGATCGTAGTTCGTGCGCCACTCCGCGAGCGCGTCCGACGCGGGCAGGAGCAGGAGCAACACCGCCGCGAGCGCGACGCGGACGGCGTGACGGAGGGAGGGCGTCGAGGGGAGGCGCATGGAGAACTCCTTGTCGTCGGGCGTCGCTACAAACCCGCGGCGTAGCACGTGATTCCGGATGTCGCCCGAGACGCCATCCTACCGCCTTCGCGCGCGCGGATCACGTCACCGCTCGCCTCAGCCCATCGGGGAGAGCCCGCCGGCCGTGAGCCACGAGCCGCCGTCGACCACGAGGATGGCGCCCGTCACGAAGCTCGCGGCGTCGCTCGCGAGGAAGACCGCGGCGTCCGCGATGTCCTGGATCGTCCCGAGGCGGCGCAGCGGCACCGACTTCGCGAGCTTCTCCGCGAAGCCGCCCGGCGCGAGCCGGCGCATCCCCTCGGTGTCGCCGATCGGCCCGGGGGCGATCGCGTTCACGCGGATGTTCGCCGCCCCCCACTCGACCGCGAGGTGGCGCGTCATCGCGTCGTTCGCGGCCTTCGCGCTCCCGGCGTGCACCTGCAGCGCCATGCCCGTGTAATGAAGGGTCGCCGAGATGTTGATGATCGCCCCGCCCTTCCGGCCGAGCACCTTCGCGAACGCCGCCTTCGACACGTTGTAGGTGCCGAGCGTGTCGATCTCGAGCACCGTGCGGAAGCCCTTGTAGCTGAGCGCCGCCGCCGGCGAGAGGAAGTTCCCGGCCGCGCCGTTCACGACGACGTCGATCCCGCCGAGCTCCGCGAGGGTCGTATCGAGCGCGGCCTCGACCGCCTCGGGCTCGCGCACGTCGGCCGACACGGGGAGGCAGCGCCGCCCGGTCGCCTCGCTGAGCTCGCGCGCGGTCTGCTCGAGGCGCTCCATCTTGCGACCGACGATGGCCGTGTCCGCGCCGTGCCGCATGAACGCCTCGGCGATGCCGCGGCAGATGCCCGACCCACCGCCCGTGACGAACGCGACCTTCCCCTGTAGAGCGTCTTCGCGAAACACACCCATCGTCTCGAATCTCCTCGGCACGCGCCGCGACGGCGCCGTTTGCAGGGCTCTCAGCGGCCGGAGATTAGACCAATCGCGGCACCGGCGATACCCATTCGCCTCTCGGGTCTTGCGACCAACCCGCGTCCACGCGAAGCTAGCGACTCTCGTGGGAGACCCGAGACGAGCCGATGGCCGACGCGCGCGAGCCGCACAAGGAGGCGCACCCTGAAGGGCATGAAGATATTGGTCGCCGAAGACGACGACGTCTCGCGCTTCATGACGGTCAAGGCCGTCCAGCAGATCGGCTACGAGTGCATCTCGGCCGCCGACGGCGAGGCCGCGTGGGAGCTCTACCTCAAGGAGGGCGCCGACGCCGTCATCAGCGACTGGATGATGCCGGGTCTCGACGGGATCCAGCTGTGCAAGCGCATCCGGCAGATGGATGATCAGCTCTACACCTACTTCATCATCCTGACGGCCCTCTCCGAGCGCGAGTACCGGCTCGAGGGGATGCGCGCCGGCGCCGACGACTACCTCGCGAAGCCGCTCGATCGCGACGAGCTCCAGCTCAGGCTCATCGCCGCCGCGCGCGTGACCGGCCTCCACCGGAAGCTCCAGGAGCAGGCCCGCGAGCTCGAGCGCCTGAACCGCGAGTTCTTCGAGTCCGGGCGCATCGACGCCCTGACGGGCATCGCGAACCGCCTCCGCATGCAGGAGGATCTGCGCGCCATCAAGGCCCGCGTCGACCGCTTCGGCGACGCCTTCTGCCTCGCCCTCTTCGACATCGACCACTTCAAGCTCTACAACGACACCTGCGGCCACGTCGCCGGCGACGAGGTCCTCCGCAACGTGGCGCTCGCCCTCGCCGGCGCGTGCCGCTCGGGGGACACGGTCTACCGCTACGGCGGCGAGGAGTTCCTCGCGGTCCTGGGGACGCCGAACATCGAGCTCGCCGGCACCATCGTCGACCGCATGCGCGCGAGCGTGGAGCAGTCGGCCATCGCGCACCCGAAGAGCGAGACGAGCCAGTTCGTCACGGTGTCCGCGGGGGTCGCGGCCTTCTACCCGGGCGCCGGCGTCAGCATCGACGACGCGCTCCAGCGGGCCGACGCCGCGCTCTTCGACGCGAAGCAGAAGGGGCGGAACCGGGTCGTGGTCTTCGACCCCGAGGACGAGAAGGAGACCGAGCAGAGCGCGGTGACCTGAGGTATGAGCGTCCTCGGCGTCGCGGTCGTCGTCGGTCTGGCCGTCCAGCTCGCCGTGATCTTCGGGTTCGTGCTCCTCGAGCGCCGCCAGCCGGCGGCCACCCTCGCGTGGATCTTCGGCGTGCTCTTCATGCCGATCCTCGGCGTCCTCCTCTACCTGATGTTCGGCCTCCGCCGGACCATCAAGCGGAGCCGCAAGGCCGAGCGCCTCGCCCGCCGGACGGCGCAGGTCTTCCGGCGCTACGCGGTCGCCACCCACCGCGACGCCCCCGAGGCCATCGCCGCGCGCGCGGAGCCCCTCGTGGCGCTCGGGATGCGGGTCGAGCACGCCCCGGCGAGCTACGGCAACGCGGTCGACGTGCTCCGCAACGCGGGCGCCACCTACCGCGCCATGCTCGAGGCCATCCGCGGCGCGACCGACCACGTCCACGTCCTCTTCTACATCATCCAGCCCGACGAGACCGGGCGGACCCTGCGCTCGGCGCTCGTCGAGCGCGCCCGCGAGGGCGTCCAGGTGCGGGTCCTGTGCGACGCCATCGGCAGCACGCGCCTCCCGAACGAGTTCTGGGCGCCGCTGCGCGAGGTGGGCGGGGTCGCGGAGTGGTTCGCCCCCGTGCGCTTCATGCGGCCGCGGATGCGCCGGCGCGACCACATCAACTTCCGGAACCACCGGAAGATCGTCGTCGTCGACGGGCACGTCGGGCTCACGGGCGGCATCAACATCGGCCGCGAGTACCTCGGGCTCGACCCGGCCGTCGGGAACTGGCGCGACAGCCACCTGCGCGTCGAGGGCCCCGCCGTCGTCGGCCTCCAGCAGACCTTCATCGAGGACTGGCTCGCCGCCACGGGCGAGCTCCTCGACGCGCCCCGCTACTTCCCGACCCCGAAGGAGCCGCTCCCGGGCGATCACGTCGTCCAGATCATCGCGAGCGGCCCCGACCGCCAGTGGTCGCTCATCCACCGGCTGAACTCGCTCGCCATCTCGCAGGGGCGGCGCCGCGTCTGGGTCACGAGCCCCTACTTCGTGCCCGACCGCGTCATCCAGCAGGCGCTCACGACGGCCGCCCTCTGTGGCCTCGACACGCGGCTCCTCGTGCCCGCGCGCTCGGACAGCCGCCTCGTCGACTGGGCGGCGCGCAGCTACTACGGCGAGCTCCTCGACGCGGGCGTCCGGATCTTCGTGTACGAGCGCGGCTTCCTCCACGCGAAGACCCTCATCGTCGACGACTGGCTCGGCAGCATCGGGAGCGCCAACATGGACATGCGCTCCTTCCACCTCAACTACGAGCTGAACGCCTTCGTCTACGGCCGCCCGGTCACCGAGGAGCTCGCGCAGCACTTCCTCTCCGACCTCGAGGGGGCCCACGAGCTGCCGCGCACCTGGTCGCAGACGCTCACCTATCCCCAGCGGCTCCTGCACGCGACCGCCGGGCTGATGTCGCCGCTCCTGTGACCGCGGGAGGCGACGAGGAGCGCGGCGAGGCGCGGATCTCCGGCGCCGAGGCGTTCTACGGGCCGCTCGCGGGCGCGGCGTCCGCGGCGCGGCGCGTCGGCTGGGAGAGCGAGGGGGCACAGGCGCTCCGGATCCGCGCCCTCGTCGCCGCGCTCGGGCCGCTCGACGCCGTCGGGAGCGTGCTCGACGCGGGCGCCGGCGAGGGGGAGGCGCTCGTGGCGCTCCGGGCAGCGGGCTTCGGCGGGCGCTACGTCGGCGAGGACATCCTGCCCGCGATGGTGGCGCGCGCCGAGGCGCGCTTCGCGGCGGACGAGGGCGCCACCTTCCGCGTGGGGGACGCGTTCGCCTCGGGCGCCGACGCAGGCGCGGCCGAGGTCTTCGACGCGGTGCTCTGCTGCGGCGCGCTCAACACCGCGCTCGCGGGGCGCGACGCGACGGAGGAGGCGATCGCGGCGCTCACGGCGCTCTGGGCGCGAACCGGCGAGACCCTCGCGGTCGAGCTCATGGTCGCCGATCGGCGGGAGCCGGGCGCGCGCCTCGCGCGGGTCGACCTGGCGGCGGTCTGGGCGCACGCGCGGGCGCTCGCGGCGGCGGTCTCCGTTCGCGAGGACCTGCTCCCCGGCGAGGCGTTCCTCGTGCTCCGGCGCTCGCGGCGGGGGGCGCTCGCGGCTCTCGCGCCCGAGGCCGGGCTCGCGCTCGCGCGGGCGGAGGCGCTGCTCGCGGCAGGCGAGGCCGAGGCGGCGCGAGCGGCGATCGCCGGCGACGCGAGCCCCGAGGCGCGGCTCGTCGACGGCCGCGCGCTCATCGCGCTGCGGCGGCTCGGGCCGGCCGAGGCGGCGCTCAGGAAGCTCGTGACGACCCCCGTCGGGGCCGCGGCCGAGCTCGATCTCTGCGCGGTCCTCTGGATGACGGGCCGCCGCTCGGTCGCCGAAGCGACGCTCAGGCGCCTCGCCGAGTCGAGCGACGACGCGCGCCTCCACCTCGTGGAGCTGCTCGTCGGCAAGCAGGCCACGGCCGAGGCGCGGGCGGTCGTCGCGCGCATCGAGGACGGGCTCGTCCGCCGCGAGGCGGAGCGCCTCGTCGGCGCGTGAACGCCGTTCAGCGGTGCCCTCCCGGGGCCGCGTGAACGGCGTTCACATCGCAGCTGTCAGGCCCCGGCCTCGTTCTTGGCGGCCTCGGCGAAGATGTCCATGACGCTCCAGAGGAGCCCCACGGCCTCGGCGCGCGGGCGCTGGAAGGCGTTCCGCCCCATGATCGAGCCGAACGCGCCGCCGGCGGCGATCTCCTTCACCTCGGCGAGGAGCTGCTCGTTCCCCTTCGCCTCGCCGCCGCTGAAGATGACGATCCGGCGCCCGGCGAACGTGCTCTGCACGACGTCCGCGATGCGGTCCTTGAGCGTCCCGATCGGGCGCCCGAACTCCTCGTAGACCTTGCGCGCGGCGTCCTGCTCGAGGTTCGCCGTCGGGGGCTTCACCTTGATGATGTGCGCGCCGAGCTGGGCGGCGATGTGCGCCGCGTAGGACACGACGTCGACCGCGTTCTCGCCCGACTTCGAGAGCTGCTCGCCGCGCGGGTAGCTCCAGACGACCACGACGAGGCCCTTCTGCTTCGCCTCGGCGGCGATGGCGCGGAGCTCCTCGTAGCCGGCCTGGGAGTGGGTGCTCCCCGGGTAGATCGTGAAGCCGACGCCCACGCAGCCGAGCCGCAGCGCGTCCTCGACCGAGGCGGTGACCGCCTGATCGGGGTTCTTGTCGCTGTAGAGGGAGTTGTTGTTGTTGACCTTGAGGATGAGCGGGATCTCACCGGCGTAGTCGTTCGCCGCCGCCTCGAGGGCGCCGAGGGGTGCCGCGTAGGCGTTGCACCCCGCCTCGATGGCGAGCTCGAAGTGGTAGCGGGGGTCGTAGCCGGCCGGGTTCTTGGCGAAGCTCCGGTGCGGGCCGTGCTCCCAGCCCTGGTCGACCGGCAGGATGACGAGCTTGCCCGTCCCCGCGAGCCGCCCGGTGTTCAGGAGCCGCGCGATGTTCGTCTTGACGCCGGGGGTGTCGGCGCCGTACCAGCTCAGGATCTCTCGGACTCTCGGGGTGTGACGCATGATGTGCGCTCCGGGCACGGGTTCTCGACGCGCCCGACGTTAGGCCAGCGCCCCGAGCCCCGCAAGGGCCCGACGCCCACCTCGCGCGCGCCTCGACACCCGCGCCCGGGTGTCAGCCGTCGTCGTCCTCGTCCGGCACGCTCGCGCGCGGCGGGAGCTCGCTCTTCGGGCGGCTCGGCAGCGTCACGAAGCCGTTCCGGAAGAGCACCGAGAGGTCGCCGTCGGCGGCCACCTTCTCGATGATGCCCATGCCGTGGACCTTGTGCAGCACGGCCTCGCCGACCTCGTAGGCCTCGTGCGAGCGGTGCGGGCGCGCGTAGCGCGAGTCGATCTTGTCCGTCGCCTCGTTCCAGCGCTTGAAGTGCGGCGAGTCGCGCCCGAGCACGATCGGCGTGCCGCTCCCGGTCTGCCCGGTCGGGTCCGGGCGGACGGGCGGCGGCTCGAAGCTCCGCGCGTTCGCGATGGGCCGCGGCGAGTCCGGGATCTCGCGCCCCGTGGTCGACTGGACGCGACGCTGCCCGGCCCGCGCCTTCTTGCGACGCGGCGGGTCCACGTCGACGACGCGCCGGCCGAGGGTCGCGCGACCGTCCGTGCTGGACTGGCCGTCGTCCGACTCATCCTGATAACGTTGCGACGTCCCGCAGGTCCGGCAGGTGACCGTGACGATCTCATCCCCCACCGCGGCGTCGACCTGCGCGTCCACGGTGACCCGGCAGTGCGAGCAGAGCGCCTTGACGATGTCGCCGACCTTATGTGCCATGAGCCTGCCGGATTCGAGGTGCTCGGCGTGATCGCCCCTCCCCCCACGCGGCTGACCCCGCGGATCGACCGCTATCAGCTGCTTCGCGTGCTCGGCCGCGGCGGCATGGGGGTGGTTTATCTCGCCGCGGACACCCTACTCGACAGGGAGATCGCGCTCAAGGTCGTCGACGATGAAATGCTGGGCGATCGGCACGAGCGCATGGCCGCCTTGTTCCAGCAAGAGGCCAGGAATCTCGCCGGGTTGAACCACCCCGGCATCGTCCAGGTCTTCGACTATTCGGGGCTCTATTCGACGCGACTCTACCTCGTCATGGAGTACGTGCCGGGCCACAACCTGGGCGAGCTCCTGCTCGCGACGGGCCCCTTCGCGCCCGCGCTCGTGGCCCACGTCGGCCTCGGCGTCGCCTCGGTCCTCGCGTACGCGCACGGTCACGGCATCGTCCACCAGGACCTGAAGCCCGAGAACATCCTCGTCGTGGCCGACGGGCGCTTGAAGCTCACCGACTTCGGGATCTCGCGCCGGATCGCCGCCGAGAGCGCGAAGGGGCAGCAGGTGCGCCTCGAGGTCGCGGGCACCCCGGCCTACATGGCGCCCGAGCAGGCCCTCGGCGTGCCGGTCGACGTGCGCGTCGACATCTTCAGCCTCGGCGCCACCCTCTACACGCTCGCGACCGGCGCGATGCTCGTCGACGCCGAGACCCCGAACGACACCGTCGCCGCCATCGCCCGCGGCGACTTCCCGGCCGTGCGCGAGCGCGTCCCCGACTTCCCGGCGCCGCTCGCGGCCGTCATCGATCGCGCCCTCGCGATCGAGCCCGATCGCCGCTACGCCGACGCCCCCGAGATGGCGCAGGCGCTCGCCGAGGCCATCGGGGCGCCGGTCCCGATGCTCGACGACGTCCCGCGCGTCCCGCCCGAGCTCGTCCCGACGCCCCCGACGCCGCCCCCTGGCGAGGCCGACGTGCCGCCGACCGCGATCGCCGACACCGCGGCGGACGCCGTGAAGGCGTCGCTCAAGGCCACGGTGCCGAAGCGGCCCGCCGCCCTCCCGGACACCCTCGTCGCCGGCCCCGGCCGCCTCGCGCCGACGAACGGGAGCGCGGTCGACTTCGGGGAGGAGCACGACGGGACGCGCCTCCTCGGCCGCTTCGAGCTCCTGCGGAAGCTCGGGAGCGGCGCGCTCGGCGAGATGTGGCTCGCCGCGGACGCGCAGCACCACGACGACAACGTCGCCATCAAGATCTTCCGCCCCGCGCCCGGCGCGAGCATCGACGAGTTCAAGGCCGAGTTCCGCGAGCTCGCGACGCTCCGGCACCCGAACCTGGTCGCCATCCGCGACTTCGGCCTCGTCGAGACCGGCCCCGCGTCGCCGCCGACCGACCCCGTCCGCCCCGCGGACCCCATCAACGGCGCGGTCGCGTTCTACACGGTCGACTTCGTCGCGGGCCCCGACATCCGCCGCGCCGCCGAGGGCGCGCCCTTCGAGGACGTGCTCGAGCTCCTCGTGCAGGTCGCGCGCGCGCTCATCTTCCTCCACGGCAAGACCAAGCGCCCGCACCTCTCGCTCAAGCCCGAGAACCTCCTCGTCACGAAGGCGAGCGACGGGCGCCCGCGCGTCGTGCTGACCGATCCCGGAAACCCCACCGAGAAGCTCCGGAGCCTCCACCGCGGCGAGCGCTCGGGCCTCCCCTACGCCGCCCCCGAGACGCTCGGCGGCCTCGGCGCGGGCCCCGCGGCCGATCTCTACGCCTTCGGCGTCGTCGCCTTCGAGCTCCTCGCGGGGCGCCGCCCCTTCCTCGAGCGCACGCCGGAGACGCTGTCGTACGCGCACATGCACACGACGCCGCCGTCCCTGCGCCAGGTGCGCCCGGACCTCCCCGAGCCCATCGCGGACGTCGTCGCGGAGCTGCTCCGGAAGGAGCCGTCGCGGCGACCCGCGGGGGCCGAGGCGTGGATCCGCGCGGTCAACGAGGTGGTCGTCCCGCCCTACCCGCTCGAGACCGACGCCACGCGCGTCGCGCGCTTCTCGAGCGCCCCCTGGGTCGGGCGCGCGGCGGTCCTCGAGCGCGTCACGGACGCCCTCCGCGCCGCGATGGTGCCCGGCGGCAACGCCCGGCGCCTGGTGCTCGTGACGGGCGACCGCGGGAGCGGCAAGGGGCGCCTCCTCGACGAGCTCAAGCGCGCAGCCCAGCTCGGCGGCGCCGTCGTCTTCGAGGGGCGCGCCGCGAGCCACACCGGGCGCTCCCTCGGGCCGCTCGTGCCGATCCTCGCGGCGCGCTACCGCGGGCGGCAGCAGGACCCGTCGCTCACGGCCGAGCACCGGCGGGTGCTCCGGCAGCTCCTCGGGCGCGCGCGGCCCGGGAAGCGCCCGCCGCCCGACGACGCGACCATCGACCCGACGCTCGTCGCCGAGCTGCTCCTGCGCGGCGTGAACCGGCCGACGGCCTTCCTCCTCCGCGGCGCCGACCGCATGGATCGCGCGACGATCGAGGTCGTGGCGCGCCTCGTGCGCGCGCTGACGCCGCTCGGCGAGCTCACCGACGCGGACCGCGCGCCGCCCGTGTTCATCGCGCTCTCGCTGTCGGAGGACGAGCTCGACGCCGACGCGCGCGAGGTCCTCTTCGGGCTCCCGCGCGCCGAGCGCGTGCACGTGGGCCCCCTCGACCTCGAGGGGCTCCGCGACATGCTCGTCGCCTGCTTCTCCACCGAGCCCCTCGGCGACGCGCAGCTCGAGACGCTGCTCCAGGTGACCGGGGGCGTGCCGAGCGACGTGCAGGACGTGCTCTACAGCCTCATCGAGACGGGCGACCTCGCGTGGGACGACGGCGCCTGGCAGCTCCGCCCCGGCGCCGACGTGCCGCTGCCGAAGAGCGCCGAGGAGGCCGTCCACGTGCGCCTCGCGGCGCTCACCGCGAAGGAGCGCGACGTGCTCGAGGCGCTGGCCGTGTTCCCGGCGCCCGTGCCGGCGAACTTCCTCGACAGCCTCGGCGAGGGGGCACCCGAGGCCGTGAAGAGCCTCGTCGAGCGCGAGCTCCTCGCGCGGCGCCTCATCGACGACGAGAGCTGCCTCGTGTTCGGCCACGAGCGCGTGCGCGCCGTGCTCCTCCGCGAGCTCTCGGCCGATGGCCGCGCGTCGCGGCACCGAGCGGCCGCGATGTGGCTCGAGGCCCACCGCCCGACGGAGCTCATCGTCGAGGCGCTCGCGAGCCACTGGAACGCCGGCGGGCGCCCGGATCGCGCCCTCTCCTTCTTGATCGAGGCCGCCGAGCGCGCGCAGGCCGCGGGGGACCTCGCCCGGAGCCAGGAGTGGTACGGCGAGGCGCTCGACGTGCTGCCGCGCGCGGGGCTCGGGATCGTGCGGCGGCTCGCGACCGAGGCGCGGATCCGGCACCTCCTCGGGGACGCGTGCCGCGCGATGGGCGACGTGCCGGCGGCGGTGGAGCACTTCGAGCGGCTGCTCGAGATCGGGCGCGACCTCGAGGACGCGAGCTGGATCGGGACGGCGCGCGATCGGCTCGCGGTCGCGATGATCGAGGCCGGGCGCTTCGACGAGGCCGTGCGCCACGGGGAGCTCGCGCTCGAGCTCGCCTCCGGGACGGGCGACAAGCGTGGGCAGGCGCTCGCGCACCGTCTGCTCGGGACGGCGCGGCGCGCGCTCGGCGGGCCGGGGGCCGGGCTCGCGGAGCTCGAGCGGGCGCTCGCGGTGGCTGGCGACGACCCCGCGCTGACCGACGTGCGCGCGCGCGTCGCGGTCGCGGTGAGCTACGCGCACACGGACGCCGGGCGGCCAGCGGACGGCGTGCGCTGGGCCGAGTGGGGGCTCGCGATCGCGCGCGGGCAGGACCTCTTCGAGCTCGAGGTGAGCCTCCTCATCAACCTGTCGATGGCGGCGTTCGTCGGCGGGTGGCCGGAGCGCGCGCTGACGGCGTCGCGGGAGGCGATGCACCTCGCCGAGAACAAGGGGCTCCGGCGCTACCACATCCTCGCGCTCGGCAACGTCGGCGACACGCTGCGGGTGCTCGGGGTCTTCGACGACGCGGCGCAGCACCTGCGGGCGGCGCTCCGCGAGACCTACAACCTCGGCGCCACCGATCGCGTGGTCTCGCGCCTCCTCGAGCTCTCGGCGCTCGCGCTCGACCGCGGGCGCCCGAGGGACGCGCTGCCCTACCTGCGCGAGGCGTGGCGCGTGGCCTCGCCGGGGCGGGTGTTCGACGCGCGCGCGAGCGAGGCGCGGGCGCTCGTCGCGGCGACGGAGCTCAGGCTCCGGCTGTGGGCGGGCGCGGACGAGGCGATCCGCGGGAGCGCGGAGCCGACGGCGGACCTCCTGCGCGATCTGCTGGTGCAGGCGCGGAGCGGGCCGCCGGGGGCGCTCCTGTACCGGGCGCTCGCGCTCGAGGCGACGGCGCTCCGGCTCGCGGAGCCGGCGTCCGCGCAGACCGCGGCGCTCGAGGCGGCGGAGCTCGCGGGGGGGCTCCACGCGCCGGAGCTCGTGAGGCACGCGGACGTCGGGCTCGCGCTCGTCGACGCGCTCGAGGCCCTCGGCCTCCACGAGCGCGCAGACGCCCTGCGGACCGTCGTCGGCGGGGCGCTCGAGCGCTGCGCGGCGGACATCACGAGCGACGAGCTGCGAGAGAGCTTCCGCGCGATCCCGGCGCACGCGGCGCTCCTTGTTGCAGCGCACACCGGCGACGAGGCGCCTCGATAGCGCTCGTCATCGAGTTTCATACTGCAGCGCACACGCGCCCGCGGGCGCTCAGCGAAGCGCGCGCGACACGAAGCGGAGCCAGTCCTCGCTGAGCTCGTTCCAGGGAGCCCAGCCGTGGCCGCCGTCGTTCACCCGCAGCTCGTGGGGGATCCCGCGCTCGGCGAGGATCCGGTGGGCGAGGAGCGCGTCGTCGAGGAAGCCGGTCGTCGTGTCGTCGTCACCGCAGGCGAGGTAGAGCTTCGGCGCCGACTTCGGGTCGAGACGCCGCATGAGCTCGATGGGGGCGGTCGCGCGCCAGTGCGCGGGGTCCGCCGGGAACCCCCAGACCTTCTTGTAGATCGGGCGGTGCGTCGGCGGCTCGGGGAAGAGGGCGCCCGCGACGCTCACGACCGCCGCGAAGCGCTCGGGGTGCTGGAGGCCGATGGACATCGCGCCGTGGCCGCCCATCGAGACGCCGACGATGGCGCGGCCGCCGCGCTCGGCGCGCGTCCGGAAGCGGGCGTCGACGTCGGCGAGCACGTCGTCGGCGACGAAGGCCCCCCAGCGCGCGCCGCCGAGGTGGTCGGTCCAGTACGCGTTGCCGCCGTCGGGCGCGACGAGGATCGCGGGCTTCGCGGCGCGCGCGGCGACGAGGCGGTCGAAGACCTCGTCGACGTGGGCCTTCTCGAGCCAGTCGCGCGGGGCGCCGGCGAGCCCGTGGAGGAGGTAGATCACCGGATAGCGGCGCTCGGGG
The DNA here is from genome assembly GCA_020632715.1 of Deltaproteobacteria bacterium. Taxonomy (GTDB): domain Bacteria; phylum Myxococcota_A; class UBA9042; order PHBI01; family PHBI01; genus JACKFA01. The sequence continues at coordinate 673,601 of JACKFA010000003.1, read as the reverse complement.
TGGCGCGCGTACTCGGCCGGCAGCACGACGAGGTAGCGCTCCTCGCTCCCGAGCGCCTGGCTCCGGAAGCGGACCTCCTGGATCCGGGGGGCGCCGGCCGGCGCCGGACGCGGGCGGGCGCTGGCGGACGACGCCCCGAGGAGGAGCGCGAGCGCCGCGCCGAGGAGGAGCGCGCGCGCCGCGCCCGGGTGCGGGCGCTCAGCTGCCGTCATCGTCACCGTCCCAGAGCCCGAGCCGCTTCAACTTGAGGTTCAAGCCCGCCCGGGACAGCCCCAGATCGCGGGCGACCTGGCTCTTGTTCCCGCCGCTCTGCGCCAGCGCGTCGGCGAGGGCCCACGCCTCGAGCCGGTCGACCCGCTCCTTCAGCGTGCCGTGGCGCACGTCGAAGGGGGTCACGTTGGTCGCGGCGACGGCGATCGCCGACCGCCCGCCGCTCCGCACCTCGGGCGAGAGGTCGCTGAGCTCGATGACGCCGTCGTCGGCGAGGAGGCTCGCGCGGACGATCTCGTTCTCGAGCTGGCGCACGTTCCCGGGCCAGGCGTACGCGACGAGCGCCTTCATGACGCCGTCGCCGAGGCGCGGCGCGGTCTCCGCGGCGCCCCGCTGCCGGAGGAAGTGCTCGACGAGGACCTGCACGTCGTCCGGGCGGTCGCGGAGCGGGGGGACGTCGATGCGCACGACGTTCAGGCGATAGTAGAGGTCCTCGCGGAAGCGCCCCTCGCGGACGAGCGCGTCGAGGTCGTGGTGGGTGGCCGAGACGATGCGCACGTCGACGACGTGCGTGCGCGCGCCGCCGACCGAGCGCACCTCGCCGGTCTCGAGGACGCGCAGGAGCTTCGCCTGGAGATCGAGCGGGAGGTCGCCGACCTCGTCGAGGAAGAGGGTGCCGCCGTGGGCGCGCCGGAAGAGCCCCTCGCTCGCGCGCGCCGCCCCCGTGAAGGCGCCGCGCTCGTGGCCGAAGAGCTCGCTCTCGAAGAGCGTGTGCGGGATGGCGCTGCAGTTCTGCGCGACGAAGGGGCCGCGGGCGCGCCGCCCATAGGTGTGGATGGCGCGCGCGACGAGCTCCTTCCCGGTGCCGCTCTCGCCGTGGATGTAGACCGAGAGGTCCGTCTCGATGACGCGGTCGACCTGCCGCAGCGTCCGCCGCATGGCGCCGCTCGTGAACACCATCTCGTCGTAGCGGTGGCGTGGCCCGAGCTGGTCGCGCGTGGACTCGAGCTCGCGACGGAGCGAGAGGATCTCCTCGGTGGAGGCCGTCTCGGCCGCCGTCCGCGCCGCCTCCGCGGCGGTCGCCCGCGCTGACGCCGCCGCCACCGCGCGCTCGAGGCCGAGGACGCGCAGGAGCACGCCGAGCACCTGCGCCCCGGGCAGCGGCTCCGGGACGGTCGCGAAAGCGTCGGCGACGAAGCGGTTCTGGAAGACGAGGGTCGCCTCGAGCCGCGCCGCGCCGACGCCCGCCGGCACGCCCACGCCGAGGAGGGCGCCACGCCCGGCCCCGCCGCTCGCGACCCAGCGCCCGCCCGCGGCGCGCGTCTCCGCGACCGCGCCGAGCGGCGCCTTGCGGGCCGCCTCGGCGATCGGCTCCCCGTCGGTGTCCCGCGCGAAGGCGACGTCGTCGTCGCCGAGGACGAGGAAACCCCGCTCGGCGCCGACCGCCGCGACGAGGCGCGCGAGGGTCCAGCCGATCTCAGCCTCGAGCGCCGCCACCGGGGCGGTCGCGACGCTCGTGTCGAGGGCGATGTCGTGCACGAGGGAGGCCTCCTCAGGCGAGATGACGATGGGCGCCGCTTCGCGCTCGCGGGCGGGCTCGGTGGCCGCGGGCGGGGCGTCCGCCTCGAGCCGGGCGAGCTCGGGGCGCTGATCGAAGCTCCGCCGCGACGGACCGTCGGCGCGCCCCGCGGTGTCGATCCCGTCCTCGAGGGCGTCCTCGGGCCAGCGGCCAGCGAGCTCCCGCGCTCTCGCGCGCGCCTCGGCGAGGGCCTCGTCCGCCCGGACGACGCGCCCCGCGGTGCGCAGCGCGCGCGCCGCGGCGGCGAGAGGGCCCGGCAGCCGCGCCCGGCCGACGCTCGCGAGCACGCGATCGGCCTCGCGCTCCGCGTCGTCGAGGTTCCCGCAGCGGACCGCGGCCTCGGCCGCGAGCGCCGCGGCCCGGGCGCGGGAGACGTCGTCCGTCCGGTGGTCGAGCGCGACCGCGCGGGCGGCCTCGAAGCACGCGCTCGGCGCGTGGCCGAGCTCGCGCTGCGCGAGGAGGAGGCGCGCGCGCCCGATGGTGTAGCCGTTGTCCGCGCCGAGCGCGCGCTCGAGCCCGCGCCGCGCGTGCTGCGCCCCCGCGGCGTCCTCGCCCAGCGAGAGCAGCGCCTCGGCCAGCGTCGTCTCGGCGTCGCTCGCGATCACCATGTCGCCGAGACCCTCGGCGATGCGGAGCCCCGCCTCGGCGCGCCGCGCGGCGTAGACCCACGCGCCCGCCTCGAGCCCGAGCTCGGAGAGCGCGCACAGGCTCCACGCCTCCCCGCGCCGATGCCCGGTGCGACGCGCCGCGTCGTAGCTCTCCGCGAAGTGGCGGAACGCCTCGGCGGGGCGGCCGAGGCGGAGGCACATGAGGCCCATGTTGCCGAGCGCGATCCGCTGCCCGACGGCGTCGCCCTCGGTGGCCTTGAGCTCGCGCGCCGACTCGTAGCTCGCGAGGGCGCGGGCGTCGTCGCCGCGGTAGGCGTGGACGTTGCCGAGGTTGTTCGCGACGCGGGCTCGCAAGCCGAGCGCGCTCTCCGGGGCGCGGCGGAGGGCCTCCTCGAGGAGGACCTCGCTCTCGTCGTAGTCGCCGCGCTGCGTCACGGCGATGGCGAGGTGGACGAGGGTCTCGGCGTGGAGCGTCGCGTCGGCGGGGGTCGGCGCCGGGCGGGCCGCGAGCGCGGCGACGACGTCGCGCCCCACGTCCTCGGCGCGCTGGGCGTCGCCGATGCGCGTGAGCGCCCAGAAGAGCCGGCTCCGGGCGGCGTCGCGGCGGGGATCCCCGTCCGGCAGGCTCGCGAGCAGGCGCTCGAGGCAGGCGACCTGCGTCTGCCGCGGGCCGAGGAGGTCGGCGACCTGCGCCCGGAGCGACAGCGCCTCGGCGTCGTCCGGGGCGAGCTCGAGCGCGAGATCGAGCGCCTCCTCGGCGACCTCGAGGCGCCCCTGCGAGAGCGCCTGGCGGCCCCGATCGGTCGCGAGGTGGGCGCCGCGCGGGCCGCCCTCGTGGAGCGCGAGCGCGAGCGTGTCGAGCGACGCGCCGGCCCGATCGAGCACGCGCGCGTGGGCGGCGGCGGCGTCCCGCGGCCCGACGAGGTGGGCGGCGAGCGCGCGGTGGGCGATCTGCAAGCTCCCGGCGGCGTCGCGCCACACGAGCCCCTCGGCCTCGAGCGCGAGGAGCGCCTCGAGCGGCGGCTCGGGCCGGTCGAGCGCGGCGGCGACGACCGCGGGTTCCGCCGGGAAGCGGAGCCACGCGAGCGCCGCGAGCGCCTCGCGGCTCGCGGGCGACAGCGCCTCGATGCGCGCCGCCACGGCGTCGTCCATGGCGTCCGGCAGGGCGAAGGTCGCGACGTCCCCGACACAGCGCCAGCCGTCACCGGACGGCGCGAGCGCGCCGCGGGCCACGAGGAGGGCGACGAGGCTCGCGAGGTGGAGCGCGTGCCCGCCGCTGGCGGTCGCGAGGGCCGCGGCGAGGCGCGGATCGGCGGCGCCCGGGCCGAGGCGCTCCGCCAGGAAGCGGCGCACGGCGGCGGCGTCGAGGGGCGGGAGGACCTCGGCGGCGGCGCCCTCGTGGGCGGACGCCGTGGCGAGGATCGCGAGCGGCAGGGCGCGCCCCTCCTCAGCCGCGGCGATGAGCGCCGCGACCACGGCGCGCACGACCCGCGGCGCCGCGTCGAGGCGCGGCAGGACGAGCACCGGCCGCGGGGTGCGCGTCGGGCACGCGAGCACCGCGGCGACGGTGGCCCGGGCGACGCGGGCGACCTTCGACTCGTAGCTCGACGAGCGATCTTCGTCGGCGCGGCCGGCCGCGGGCGGCGCCACGTCGAGCGCCGCCTCCTCGAGCTCGCGCGCGCCGAGGAGGCGGGCGAGCGCCATCCCGAAGCCGTGGGCCGAGCGCCGATGGTGCGCGTGCGGCCACTCCTCGACGGCGTGCCCGCCGCCGAGCTGGGCGCGGCGCCCGGCGGCGCGCGCGACGGTGGCCCGCCCGCTGCCCTCCGGCCCCACGAGGACGACGGCGCCGCCCCGGAGGGTGGCCTCGGCGCAGCGCGCGAGGGCGGCGTCCCGACCGCGCGGCGCGCCGGCGCGGAGCGTGGCCGCGACCGTGGCGGGGGTGTGCAGGATCACGGCCTCACCGCGGGCCCGCCCCCAGAGGACCATCGCCTCCTCGACGCTCGCCGGTCGATCGTCCGGCGCCTGCGCGAGGAGGACCGCGACGACGTCGACCCAGGTGTCCGGCGCCCCCTCGGCCGCGAGCCAGGCCCGCCGCGCGCGCTCGGTCGCGAGCTCCGCGCGCAGGGCGGCCGGGTCGGGCGCCCGCCCGAGCGCGACCTCGGCCATCATCACGCCGAGGGCATAGAGATCGGCGCGCGCGTCGAAGGGCTCGCCGCGGAGCACCTCCGGGGCGATGTAGCTCTTGCTGCCGCGGATGTCGGCGCGCTGCCCGCCGACGCGCTGCGCGATCCCGAAGTCGACGAGGCGCGCGACCGGCCCGTCGTCGCCCTCGGCGACGAGGACGTTGTCGGGCTTCAGGTCGAGGTGCACGACGCCGAGCGCGTGCAGGTAGGCGAGCGCCCGGGCGACCTGCTCGAAGAGGCGCTCGCGGCGCGCGAGATCCGCGTGGCGGCAGACGGACCAGAGGTCCGCGCCGGAGACGAGCTCCTGCGTGTACGCCGCGGCCCCCTCGGCGGCGCCGTCCTCGCCCGCGAGGGGGGAGGCGGCGAACCAGTCGTAGACGGCGGCGACGTGGGGGTGACGGAGCCCGAGGAGCAGCTCGAACTCGCGCCGGAGCGCCGCGGCGTCATCGGGGTGGCGGGTCTCCTTCAGCGCGACGATCGCCCCGTCGCGCGCGGCGTCGCGCACGGCGAGCACGCGGCCCTGTCCGCCCGATCCGAGCGCGCCGACCACGGTGAAGCGGGGATGAGGCGTCACCCGGCGAACGTTACGCGCCTCGACGCTGGGCGTAAAGCGCCTATACACCCACCCGCGGATGACACCGAACCCCATGAAACGATGGACATCGCCGGCCGTGGCCGGCATGCTGGCGCCCGTGCCGAGCCCCCCTGCCATCACGGCGCGCGCGAGCGCCTTCCTGGCCGCCCTCCTGCTCTTCGCGAGCGGCGGCGCGGTCGCGGCCGGCGACCCCCACACGGTCCGACGCGGCGACACCCTCGGCGGCATCGCGCAGCGCTACGGCTGCACGATCTCCGAGATCAAGAAGGCGAACCGGATCCGCGGGACGATGATCCGGATCGGGCAGAAGCTCGAGATCCCGGACTCGTGCGGCAAGAAGCCCGGCGGCGGGAGCGCCACGTCGACGCCCGCCATCGACCCCGGCGATCTCGTCACGCACGTGGTCGTCCCCGGGGACACGCTCAGCGGCATCGCGGAGCGCTACGGGGTCACGGTCCAGCACCTGAAGGACATGAACAAGAGCATCGGCCGCCGCGGCATCATCCGCGTCGGGCAGAAGCTCCGGCTCAAGGCCAACAAGGCCGCCCCGCGCCGCACGCTCGTGCGCTACACGATCGAGGCCGGCGACACGCTCTCCGCCATCGCCAAGAAGTACGGCGTGTCCGTGAAGGACATCGAGGCGATGAACCCGAAGAAGCGGGCGGACGCGCTCCGGATCGGCGACCGGATCAGCCTCTGGATCGAGGGCCCCGAGAAGCGGAGCGCGTCGATCGGCCGCCCGCAGCACGGTGAGCTCGTCGACGGCGAGCAGCTCCCGGACGGCCAGGGCTGGTACCGGCGGCGCCCCGACCGCGAGTGGGGCACGAACGAGACGATCCGCGCGTTGACGGCCGCCTTCCGGCAGGTCCGGAAGAAGCATCCGAAGGCGCACGACATCGCGGTCGGCGACATCTCGGCGAAGAAGGGCGGCCACCTCGCCCCGCACAAGTCCCACCAGACCGGGCGCGACGTGGACATCGGCCTCTACTTCGAGGGGCAGCCCAAGGAGGGCCCGAAGGCCTTCCTCTCCGGGCTCAAGCACCGCATCGACTACGAGGCGACCTGGACCCTCATCCTGACGCTCGCCGGCGACTCGCCGGGGAAGGGCCAGGCGGAGTACATGTTCCTCGACTACGGCGTGCAGCGGAAGATCTACGACTGGGCCAAGAAGGAGAAGAAGGTCTCGCCGAAGCTCCTCGAGTGGCTCTTCCAGTACCCGCGCGGGAACCGCGCGATGCGAGGGATCATCCGCCACGAGCCGGGCCACGTGAACCACATTCACGTCCGCTTCCAGTGCCCGCGCGGGGACGACCACTGCCTGTGACCCCGCGCCCCCCGGCCGGCCCGAGCGGCCCGCGCGGGTGACGACGACCACGACGACGAGATGACGACGCCCCCGGCCGGCGCGCCCGCCCGGGAGATGGAGGACGGACCTTGCGCCACGCCGTGACCCTCGCCCTGCTCCTCCTCCCCATCGGAGCCCTCGCCGCCTGCGGCGGGGACGACGGGAAGCCGACCACGACGGACACCGCGCGCCCCGGCGTCGTGTGCGAGGAGGCCGCCGACTGCGGCGGGATCCGCCTCCTCCCCTGCCAGACCGTCACCTGCGACCAGGCCGTGAAGCGCTGCGTCGTGGGGGCCGAGCCCGACGGCGCGGCGTGCGCGACGGGCAACGCGTGCCGCTCCGCGGAGACCTGCCACGCCGGCACCTGTGGCGGCGGCACCATCGCGCCGGCCGACTGCGGCGCCCACGACTGCGGCGTCGACCGCTGCGGCAACACCTGCGGCACCTGCGGCGCGGGCTTCTTCTGCAACGACGCGAGCCTGTGCGAGGCGGAGCCGCCCGACCCCTGCGAGGGGATCACCTTCGACGGCTGCTGCACGGGGAACGGCTCGGCGCGCTGGTGCCAGGACGGCGTCCTCCAGGAGGTCAACTGCCCCGAGGCGGCGGCGGCGGACCAGGTCGACGGCCCCAACTGCGCCTACACCGGCGCCGACACCGGCTACTACTGCGTCTCCGGCCCCGAGGTCGCCGCGACCGACCCCTTCCTCCCCTACCTCTGCCCCGGGGCGAGCTGCGGCCCGGACCCCTGCGGGGACCGCGAGTGCGGCGTGAAGTGCGGTGTCGTGTGCGGGACCTGCGCGGGCGGCGCCATCTGCAACGCGGACGGCCAGTGCGAGACCGACAACTGCGGCGATCTCACGTTCGTCGGCTGCTGCGACGGCGACGTCTCCGTCTGGTGCGAGGACAACGTGGTCAAGCGCCAGAGCTGCGCCTCGGGCACCCCCGGGACGTGCGGCTGGAACGGCGCCGAGTCCTACTACGACTGCGCGCAGCCCGCCGGCGGCGATCCGAGCGGCGCCCACCCGCTCGCCTGCGACGACCTGACCATCCCGGGAGCCGCGCCCTGAACGCGCCCGCGCGCCCTCCCCTCGCCTTCCACCTCGCGAACGCGAACGGGTTCCCGCCGGGCTGCTATCGACGCCTCGTCGCGCGCCTCGCCGCGCGCGGCGAGGTGCTCGTCACGCCCCAGCCCGGGCTCGACGCCGACGAGCCGCCGCCCGTCGGCGATCCGTGGCGGGCCTACGCGGCGCGGATCGGGGAGACCGTCTCCGGGCGGCCGCCGGTCGTCGGCGTCGGGCACTCGCTCGGCGCGGTGGCGACGCTCTACGCGGCCGCCGCGGCGCCGGCGCGCTTCCGAGCGCTCGTGCTGGTGGAGCCGGTGTTCGTGCCGCCGGTCGGGATCTTCCTCGGGCGCTGGGCGCCGTGGGCGGTGCCCGGTCGGAGCGCCTTCCTCGGCGCGGCGGCGCGGCGCCGGGCGCGCTTCCCGGACGAGGCCACCGTGCTCGCGACCTACCGGGACAAGCGCCTCTTCCGCGGCCTCGACGACGAGGGCCTGCGCGACTGCGTGAGCGCCATGTTCCGCCGCGACGAGTTCGGCGACGGCGTGCTCCTCCGCCTACCGCTCGCCTGGGAGCTCGCGGTCTTCTCGTCGTACCCGCCGGTCTGGGGCGCCCTCGCGCGGCTCCCGCGGACGCTGCCGGTCGTCGGGATCCGGGGCGCCGAGACGACCACCCTCCGCCCCGAGGCGTGGCGGCGCTGGCGGCGCCTCCGCCCGCAGCACCGCCTCGTCGAGCTCGGCGGGCTCGGCCACCTCGCCCCCCTCGAGGCGCCGGACCGCGTCGCCGACGCGGCGCTCGACGCCCTCGACGCGGTGCTCGCCTCGTAGCGCGCCGGCGGTCAGGCCGTCTTCGCCGCCTCAGTGAGGTCGATCATGCGCTCGAGCGCCTTCTTCGCGAGGCGCCGGATCTCATCGCGGCTCGCCGGGTCGAGGCGCTCGCGGAAACCGGTGTTCTCGTCGACGGCGTCGCCCGAGAGCACGCGGTTGAGCTCGGGGGGCGTGCCCTTCCGGAGCAGATCGAGCATCGCGACCAGATGCGGCGGGTCGTTCCGCGACATCGTCGCGCAGCCGCAGCCGACCGACGGGAAGCTCGGATCGGGCACGTCCGCGAGGTTCACCACCTCGACGCCCAGGCGCGCGGCCTGCTCGCGCGCGTTCCGCACGAAGTAGCCCTCCGTGCCGACCGCGATCTTCGTGCCGGCGGGCGCCCCCATGACCTCCTTCCAGAGGTAGCTCGTCGACCCCGAGCCATCCGCCATCGACACGACCTCGTGCGTGCACTCGGGGTGCACGAGCACGCGGTGATCGCGCTCCTTCCAGTACGCGACGTGCGCCGGCTTGAAGTGCGTGTGCACCCCGCAGAACGAGCCCCAGAGCACGAGCCCGGCCTTGTCGAGGCGGTCGCGCTCGGTCGGCGCCATGCGCGCGATGCTCGTGCGCATCCCCTCCCAGCCGCCCGGCCAGAGGAACATGTCGTCGCTCGTGAAGCCGACCTGGCGCCCCGAGTTCTCGCCGAGGTGCCGATCCGGGACGAAGAGGATCTTCTTACCCGAGTCGCGCGCCCACTTCATGATGACGCCGGCGTTCGAGCTCGTGCACACGGCGCCGTTCGTCTTCCCGGCCATCGCCTTGATGCGCCCGGAGGTGTTCATGTAGCAGACGACGACCAGGTCGTCGCCGTAGCGCGCGAGCATGTCCTCGAACGCGGGCTCGAGCATCTCCTCCTTCGCGAGCGCCTCCATCGTGCAGCCCGACTTGGGGTTCGTGATCCACACGTCCTGGTGGTCGTGCTTCAGGAGCGCGATGGTCTCGGCCATGAAGTGCACGGCCGACTCGACGAACACGTGCTTCTCGGGGTTCCGGAGCGCCTCGAGCGCGAGGGCGTAGCTGTCGGCGACGCGCCCGCCGTAGCGCTCGACGAGCTTCACGATCTCGCCGCCCATGTAGTAGTGCGCGAGGAGCATCACGCGGTCGCCGAAGTGGTCGAGCGCCGGGACGATGTAGCGGTCCATCCAGGGAAGCACGGTCTCGGGCGTCCGGTCGGGGAGCGCGAGGTACTCCTCGGCGTAGGGCTTGAACTCCTCCTGGTACCAGTCGAGGGGGAGATCCGTCTGGCAGATCGGGATGTTCGGCTCGATGACGATGCCGCTCGAGCGCATCGAGCGGTCGACCTCGACGCTGCGGTGGGGTGTCGTGACCATGGGCTCGCCTCGCCTCCCTCGACGCCGCGCGCCGCGCGCGGGTGGCGACAGGGTAGCCGCTCGCGCCCCCGTGGCAAGCGTCGTCGTCGATCTGCCCCGACCCGGCTCGCGGCGGCCGCCGAAGGCTGCTATCGTCCCTGCCATGACCTACATCCAGATCGTCACAGGCATCCTCGGCTCGGGCAAGACCACCACGGTGCGGCACCTCATCGAGGGCCCCGGAGAGGCGCGCGTCGGCTGCGTCGTCGGCGAGTACGCCGAGGACGGCTTCGACGGCGACATGATCAAGGCGAGCGGCGCCACCGTTCGCCAGATCACGAACACCGGGCGCGGCGCGACCGCGAAGAGCTACCTCGACCCGGCGCGGGCGTTCATCGAGGAGGGGCGCTTCGACCGCGTCATCGTCGAGACGAGCGGCGTGACCGAGATCGCCGAGGTCAGTCAGCAGCTCGCGCAGGACCCGATCATCGCGAAGCGCGCCGTGTGGGGGCCGACGCTCGTCGTCATCGACGCGGGCGCGTTCGCCGCGCACGACAAGTACTTCGCGCCCCAGCTCTGGGCGCAGCTCGACGTGGCCGACGTCGTCATCATCAACAAGACCGACAAGGCCGACGCCGACGAGATCGCGTCCATCAAGGACCGCATCGCCGAGCGGAACGACGAGGCCAAGGTCCTGTTCACCTACATGGGTCAGGCCCACCGCGGCACGTGCCTCATGCCGCCCTACGAGGGCTACCTCCCGCGCGCCGTCCGCGCGGCGTGGGAGGGGAAGCTCCCGGCCGAGTTCGAGGCGTTCGTCTATCGGACGACGCGGGTCTGCCTCGATCGCCTCGACTTCGGGCACAAGCTCCTGAACCTCCCGGGCGGCGCCATCGCGCGCTTCAAGGGGGTCCTCCGGTGCTGGGACGGGGCGCGCTGCATCAACGGCCTCCCCGGGCAGCTCGACTGGGACTCGACCCCCGTCGAGGGGGACACGCGCATCGCCTTCATCGGGCTCGGGCTCCGGGACCGCGAGGAGGGCATCAAGAAGCTCCTCGACGACGAGCTCCTGCGGCAGCGCGACGAGTTCATGAAGTAGCCTCCGCGGTGTCGCCCGCCGACGCCGCCCGCTTGGCGGGTGATGTTGCGTTGTCGTCACACACTGCGCATGATAGGCGCCGGATCGGAGGCACCGTCTCCCCCCTTCCACCCAAACGTGCGGCCGACGTCGGCCCACAGGTGCCGACGAACTGACTGGCAAGGAGAATCTGACGTGAAAACGTGGCAACGAACCCTCATCGCCGCCGTGAGCTGTCTCGCGCTCGGCACCTTCGCGACCGCCTGCGGCGACGACGACGGCGGTACGACGACGACCGACACCAACACGACCGACACGCTGCAGGCCGACACGACCGAGGCCGACACGACCGCGCTGTCGGACCAGTGCAACAACACCGCCGATCTCGCGCGTATCGGCGACACCACGAAGGCCGACCCGGCCGACATCGCCAGCAACTGCGGCCGCGGGCCCTGCATCTCGAAGGCCCTCGGCGGTGACTACGCCGGCTTCGAGACCTGCACGGCCGACTGCATGACGAACGGCACCGACACCATCGACGCCGCCGAGCTCTCGAGCGGCTGCACGACCTGCTACGCGGCGTCCGCGCGCTGCACGGCCGAGAAGTGCCTGCAGGAGTGCCTGTCGGCCGGCTCGGCGTGCGACACCTGCCGCAACACGCAGGGCTGCACCCCGGACTTCTACACCTGCTCGGGCCTCCCGCAGAACTGAGCGAGAAGACGACATGACGATCCGCCGCACCACCACGCTGCTCATGTCCGGCCTCGTCGCGACCCTGGTCGGCTCGACCGGGGCCCACGCCGCGGGCTGGGATACGCCGATCCTCTACTCGGCCCAGCACATGGGCATGGGTGGTGCGGCGATCGCCTACGTCGACGACCCGTCGGCGATGTTCCACAACCCGGCCGGCCTCGGGCGCACCGAGGGGCTCACGCTCATGGCCAACCTGAGCGTGATCTTCGGCACGATCACCTCCTCGCCGGAAGGGGTCGACTCGGCGCGGGACATCGAGTCGGAGAACATCCTCTCGACGCCGCCGCTCGTCGGCGTGTCGTGGAAGGCTGCCGACATCTTCGCGGCCGGCCTCGGGTTCTATCCCGTGGCCGCCGCGGGGGCGACGTACAAGTACAACGACGGCGCGAAGGACATCGAGAACACGACGGAGGTCCGCTTCTACGAGCTGACCCCGGCCATCGCGTTCTCGTTCTTCGACAAGAAGCTCACCATCGGCGTCGACTGGCGCATCACCATCGCGACCCTCGATCGCGTCCTCACGAAGGACGTGGGCGTCTTCGACCTCGCGATGTCGGGCACGAACCTCGCCGGGTTCCGCTTCGGCGTGCAGTACCAGCCAATCCCGGAGCTCCAGCTCGGCGCGGTCTTCCGCACGAAGACCGTGACGACCCTCGAGGACAGCGCGGGCCTCGTCTTCTCGCAGGAGCCCGAGCGCGACGCGAAGATCGACTTCACGCTGCCCGCGAAGCTCGGCCTCGGGGCGCGGACGAACCTCGACCCCATCGCGATCGTCCTCGACTTCGAGTACGCCTTCCAGAGCCAGAACCAGGTCTCCATCATCGAGACCGACCCGCCGATCGCCGGCATCACCGTGAACAACGTGTTCAAGTGGGACGACGGCATCACGCTCCGCGCCGGCCTCGAGTACGAGCTCAAGGACCCCGAGTTCGACTCGTCCTGGTTCTTCCGCGGCGGCTTCATCTACGACGGCCAGGTCACGAAGGAGCAGTACCCGAGCGCGTTCGGGACGCCTCCGGGCCCGACGACCTCCGTCACGGCCGGCGTCGGCTACCGCTGCGGCCAGACCTGGGCCATGAACTTCGCGGTCGCCCACCGCATGGGCACCGCCAAGGTGCGCCAGTCGGTCATCGACGAGCAGGACCTCGCCGACGGCGCCGACAAGTGCCTCGCCTGCTCCGAGGGCGGCAACTACAAGATCTCGCTCACGGGCATCTACCTCGACTTCAAGTACAGCTTCCTGTAGGCCGGCGGGGCACCGCAGACCTCGTCGCGAGGGCCGTCTTCGGGCGGCCCTCGGCGTTTGGGGACCAAGGAGAGAGCGCAATGAGCGACGACACCACGACCGCGGACGCGACCGAGCTCGAGGCCGCCGCCTTCCGGCGCCTCGTGAAGCACCTGCGCGAGCGCACGGACGTCCAGAACATCGACCTCATGGAGCTCGCGGGCTTCTGCCGGAACTGCCTGTCGAAGTGGTACAAGGCGGCCGCCGAGGAGCGCGGGCAGGCGATGGACTACGAGGCGGCGCGCGAGATCGTCTACGGCATGCCGTACGCCGAGTGGAAGGCGAAGTACCAGACGGAGCGCCCCGGAGATGGGGCCGCGTCCGGGCCGGAGAAGCCGGGGGCCTCGCTCAAGGGCGGCGGCTGATGACCGCGCAGGTAGAGCCCGCTCACGACGCTCCCTTCGAGATCCAGCTCGAGACGCGCGGCTACGAGATCGACACGACCGCGACGGTCCCGATGGCCATCGTCTTCCGGTACTGCGAGCACGCGCGCTGGACGATGATGCGCGACCCGCGGCTCGGCATCGACGACCTCGTCCACGACGGGCACTTCTTCGTCGTGCGCGAGCAGATCTTCGAGATCGTGCGGCGTGTCGGCCAGGGGGTGCCGCTCACGCTCCGCACGTGGTTCTCGAGCGCCGGCCGCTCGACCGCGAGCGTCGTGCACGAGCTCCTCCGCCCGTCGGACGGCGCGCTCGTCGCGCACGCGAGCGTGACGGGCGTCTGGATCGGCCCGAGCCGGCGGATGGCGCGCCTCCCGGACACCTTCCGCGAGCTCGCCCGCGCGCAGGCGGGGGCCATCCCGGCCGACGTGCGCACGGCCGTGCACGACAGGCCCGCGAGCGAGGGGCGCGCGGCGTCCTTCTTCGATCCGCCGGAGGTCGTCCACGAGGTGCGCGGGCTCGACTTCCACCCGCCCGACGAGATCGACGACGGCGCCGTCGTCCACCGCCACGAGGTCGTGGTGCCGCGGCGCGAGCTCGACGTCTTCAGCCACGTGAACGCCGCGACCTGGCTCACCTACTGCGACGACGCGCGCGCCGCCGCGGCCGAGGCGGGCGCCTTGCCGGCGGCGATGGGCGCGCTCGGCTACAACGTGCGGACGGCGATCCTCTATCGGCACGAGGCGGTCGTGGGCGACCGCCTGAGCGTGGCCGTCGCGCGCGTCGCCGACGACGACCGCGCCCTCGTCTTCGCGATCCGGCGGGCGAGCGAGCCGGACCGGACGCTCTGCTCGATCCGGATCGACACGGCGCCCGGCGCGCGACCGATCTCCGAGGCGCTCACGACGGCTCCGTGACAACGCGCGTCACGGCGCCCTTGTCCGCGCCGCCCGGGCTGCGGTAACGTCGGGGGGTGCCGCGGGGCCGTGGGTCGGCTCGTGTTGTCGAATCATCCGGAGTCGCCATGTCCCACATCCTCAGGATGCCTGGAGTGCCCGATCACTCGCGGGCGCTGCTTCAGCAGCTCCTGGCCGAGGATCTCATCCCGGTCGAGGCGCTGCCCCACATCGTCGAGTCGTACCGGCGCGTGATCCACGAGGCGCGGAAGAAGAACCCGCGGACCAACGTGGTCATGGGCGACATGATCGCGAACTCGCTGGTGGCGCTCCTGAAGAAGGTCACGCCCAAGACCGGCGAGCAGAACCTCCGCATCATCCAGGCGGCGGTCCGCTACTTCGTCATCCAGAACGACGGCGTCACGCACGACCTCGAGACCGAGGCCGGCTTCGACGACGACGCGCGCGTCGTGAACGCGGTGCTCCGCTTCTTCGGGCGCGACGACCTCATGATCGACGTGCCCGAGCGGCGCATGCCCGCGACGCGGCCGAGCCCCGCGGTCGAGCCGGCGCGGCGCGCGCGTTGACGGGAGACGCGCGGATCCGGCGCGGGCGGACGCGGGTCGAGAGCCCTTCGCTCGCGCGGACGGGGCGGCTCCTCGTCGCGTGCCCGGACAAGCCGGGGATCGTCGCGGCGGTGACGGGCTTCCTCTACCACCGCGGCGCCAACGTCACGACGCTCCAGGAGTACTCGACCGATCCCGAGGGCGGGCGCTTCTTCATGCGCGTCGAGTTCACGGTGTCGACGCCGACCGAGCTCGACGCGGGCTTCGAGGCGGCCTTCGAGGCGACGGTGGCCGGCCGCTACGAGATGGCGTGGCGCCTGTCGCGGGCGGCGCACCGGAAGCGGACGGTGGTGCTCGTGTCGAAGCACGATCACGCGCTGCTCGAGCTCCTCTGGCGGCACGCGCGGGGCGAGCTGCACGCGGACATCACCGCCGTCATCTCGAACCACGAGGACGCAGCCGCGCACGCGGCCGAGTTCGGGGTCCCCTTCCACCACGTGCCGGTCGACAAGGGCGACAAGGGGCCGGCGGAGGCGCGGATCCTCGAGCTCCTCGGCGACGACACGGAGCTCGTGGTGCTCGCGCGCTACATGCAGATCCTCTCGGCCGACTTCGTCCGGCACTTCCCGAGCCGGATCATCAACATCCACCACAGCTTCCTGCCGGCCTTCGTGGGGGCGAACCCCTACCACCAGGCGCACGTGCGCGGGGTGAAGCTCATCGGGGCGACCGCCCACTACGTGACCGCCGACCTCGATCAGGGCCCGATCATCGAGCAGGACGTGACGCGGGTGAGCCACCGCCACAGCCCCGAGGAGCTCGTGCGGCTCGGGCGCAGCATCGAGCGCGAGGTCCTCGCGCGCGCCGTGCAGTGGCACCTCGAGGACCGCGTCCTCGTGCACGACGGCAAGACGGTCGCTTTCACCTGACGCGGGTGAGATGTGTGAACACCGTTCACCGGCGATTCAGCTGAATCGCGATGTGAACGCCGTTCACGGACGACTCGGCTGAATCGCGCGCCTGCCTCGGATCAGAGCCGCCCCGCCTCGATCGCCCGCGCCGCCATGTCGCCGAGCACGCGCACGCCGAAGATGAAGCTCGCGAAGCGCTTGTCCTTCGTCTTCCCCGTCGCGTAGCGCTGGTAGATCTGCTGCGCCACGACGGCGAGCTTGAAGAGGCCGTAGACGTAGTAGAACACGGGGTCTCCGACGACTCGCCCGCTCCGCTGCTCGTAGCGCGCGACCATCTCAGCCCGCGTCAGCGCCCCGGGCGCGTTCGACGGGCAGAAGGCGAACGCCTGCGCCGGCGCCGGATCATCCGCCTGCACCCAGTAGCCGAGCGTCGTCCCGAGGTCCATCAGCGGATCCCCGATCGTCGCCATCTCCCAGTCGAGGATCCCGACCACGCGCCGCGGGTCGTCCACGTCGAGGACGAGGTTGTCCGGCTTCACGTCGTTGTGGATGAGCGCCGGCGCCTGCTCCTCCGGCAGGTGCGCCGCGAGCCACGCCGCCGCCGCCTCGATGGTCGGCACGTCGTCGGTCCGCGCGCGCGAATAGCGCCCCGCCCAGCCGCTCACCTGCCGCGCGACATAGCCCTCCCCCTTCCAGAGCTCCCCGAGCCCCGCCGCCCGCCAGTCGACCGCGTGCAGCATCACGAGCGCGTCGCACGTGACCTCGGACACCGCCCGCGCCCGCGCCGCGTCGCCCGCCCACGCGGCCGGCAGCGTCTTCCGCACGATGAGCCCGCGCACGCGCTCCATCACGTAGAACGGCGCCCCGAGCACGCCCTCGTCGCCGCAGAACGCGAGCGGCCGCGGCGCCTGAGGGAGCCGCGGGTTCAGCGCCGAGAGGATCGTGTGCTCCCGCGCCATGTCGTGCGCCGACGCGATCTTCGCCCCGTGCGGCGGCCGCCGCAGCACGAGCTCGCGCTCCCCGACCCGCAGGAGGTACGTCAGGTTCGAGTGGCCCTTCGGGAACTGCAGCACCTCGACCGGCTGCCCCGCGAGCTCCGGCGCCGCCTCCGCGAACCACGCCGCGAGCGCCGCCACCGGGAGCTCCTCGCCCGCGCGCACCGCGGCGACGTCGGCGTCTCCGGAGGCGCTCATCGCCGGGCACCGCTGTGGCCGTGCCGCGCGAGGATCTGTCGCGCCACGACCCCCTTGTGGACCTCGTCCGGGCCGTCGTAGATGCGCGCCGCCCGCTCGTGGCGGTACCAGAAGGAGAGCAGCGTGTCGTCGGTCATCCCGAGCGCCCCGTGCGCCTGGATCCCGCGATCGAGCACCTGCTGCAGCATCCCCGCGACGAAGAACTTGATGGTCGAGATCGACTCGCGCGCCGCCTTCTGCCCGAGCCGGTCGATGCGCCACGCCGCCTCGAGCACCATGAGCCGCGACGCGTCGATGGCCGCGCGGCTCTCGGCGAGCGCGTGCTGGAAGACCTGCTGGTCGGCGAGCGTCCGCCCCGGCGCGAGCTCGCGCGCGATGGCCCGCGCGCACGTGAGGTCGAGCGCGCGCTCGGCGATCCCGATCCAGCGCATGCAGTGGTGGATCCGCCCGGGCCCGAGCCGCTCCTGCGCGAGCGCGAACCCCGCGCCCTCGCCGCCGAGGAGGTTCTCGCGCGGCACGCGCACCCCCTCGTAGGTCATCTCGGCGTGGCTCAGCCACCCGCTCCCCGCGTGCCCCATCACCGGCACGTTGCGCACGATGCGCACCCCGGGGGTGTCCATCGGCACGATGATCTGCGAGGCGCGCGCGTAGGGGCTCGCGGCCTCCGGGTTCGTGACCGCCATGACGACCGCGAACGCGGCGCCGTCCGCGGAGCTCGTGAACCACTTGTGGCCGTCGATGACGTAGTCGTCGCCGTCGCGCACGGCGGTCGTCGCCATCCTGACCGGGTTCGAGCCGGCGAGCTCGGGCTCGGTCATCGAGAAGCAGCTCCGGATCTCGCCGCGCACGAGCGGCGCGAGCCAGCGCTCGTGCTGCGCGGGGGTCCCGAACTGGTGCAGGAGCTCCATGTTGCCGATGTCCGGCGCCTGCACGTTGAAGACGTAGTGCCCGAGCGGGCTCCGCCCGAGCTGCTCGCTCATGTGCGCGAACTCGAGGAGCGAGAGCCCCATCCCGCCAAGCTCCCGCGGGAGCGGCGCCGACGCGAGCCCGGCGGCCCGGCACGCCGCGCGCGCCTCGGCGAGCGCCGGCTCGAGCGCCGTGAAGTCCTCGGTCATGAGCCGCTCCTCGAGCGGCAGCACGTGCTCGTCCATGAACGCCGACACGCGCCCGATCAGCGCCTCGACCTCGGGTGACCGCGCGAAATCCATCGTCTCCTCCTCGTGTCCCGGCGGCGACGGCGCTCCGGCCGCCCCCCGCCCTCAGCGATACGTGACGAGCCCGTCGCCGTCGAGGTGCGGCACGGCGTTGAAGGCCACGAGCCGCGCCCCCTCGCGCCCGACCGCGAGCTCCGTGAACGACGCGTTCCGCACGATCCACGCGAGCTCGAGCGCCCGCAGATCGTCCGCGCCGACCACCTCCGCCACCATGGCGCCGATGACGCCACCCGACGTCACCGCGACCGTCGTGTCGTCCCTCCCGGTGCCCGCCACCGCGCGCGCGAGCGCCTCGCGCACCTGCGCGCGGAAGCCGGCGAAGGGCCGGACCCCGGGCGGCGCGAGCTCCCCCTTCACCCAGCGCGTCGTCACGTGCCGGAAGAGGCGCTCGTGCCCGCGCGCCGGCGTCGACCCCGGCGGCACCTCGCGCAGCATGGCCGCGGCGACGGGGTCCTCGTCGGCGATCGTGGGGAGCACCGCGTCGAGGAGCTCGAGCGCGTCGAACTCCGCGAGCCCGCCGTCGTCCGCGGCCTCGAAGGGCGCGACCCCGGCCGCCCCGTAGCCGGCGACGAGCGCCGCGAACGATCCGCGCTGCCGCTTCAGCGGCCCGACGAACGCGCGCGTCATGCGCACGTCGCGCGTGCCCCAGTAGCGCCCGAGGAGCTCCGCCTGCCGCTCACCGAGCGCCGAGAGCTGATCGTAGTCGTCGGCGTGGATCGACGCCTGCCCGTGCCGCACGAGGTAGAGCGTGCCCACCGCGCGTCACAGCACCTGATCGGCGAACATCGTGACGAGCTGCACGATGCCGGCGGCGAGCCCGAGCGCGGCGCCCGCGAGGATGAGCTTCCACTCGTCCTGCTTGAACGCCGGCCGCAGCACGTTCTCGAACGGCTCCGGATCCATCACGCTCATCCGCTCCATCAGCTTCTCGCGGATGTCGTCGGACTTGTTCGTGAACTCGAAGATCATCCCGTCGGGGCGGTACATCTCCGCCTCGACCTCGGTGAGGAGGTCCTTCTCGAGCTGCTCGACGAGCGCCGGCGTGGCCATCGTGGCCGCCATCGGGTTCTGCTTGTACTTCTCGATGAGCGCCCGCGCCTTCTCGCGCACCATGTTCATGAGCGCGCGCCGCGAGCTGTCCTTGCCGAACTCGGCGAACAGGTTCTCGCCCGTGAAGACGCGCTTGCTCACGATCTCGCTGAAGCCCTTCGAGATGTCGGCCTGCCGCTTGTGGAACAGGCCCTGCACCGTGAAGGGACCGAACTTCGTGGGCTTCCGCGGCTCGAAGATGAGCTTCAGCGCGAGCCAGTTCGTGACGTAGCCGACGAGGAAGCCGAACACCGGCAGCACCCAGACCGCCGGGTACAGGAGCCACACGAGCATCTGCACGAGGCCGAACAGGAAGCCGAAGTAGAGGCCGCTGATCTCGATGAACTTGAACTCGGCGGCCCCGACCGTGAGGAAGACCTTGCTCATCAGGCCCTTGTCGGCGAGGACCGCGTCGGTCACGACCTGCTCGACGTCGAGCAGGTCCTCGATGCGCTCCGCGGCCTGCTCCATGACGTCCGAGGAGACCTTCATCACCTCGTTCTCGGCGAGCGTGTAGACCTGCTCCTTGATGGCGGGCGAGAGCGCGGCCCACATCTGCGGGAAGTGGGCGCTCGCCTTCTCCTCGATCGACTTCCGCGTGAGCGCGCGGATCCGCTGCCCGTTCTCGTCGACGAACTTCTTCGAGTCGAAGTCCTCGAAGAGCTCGGGCACGCGCAGGAGCTGCGACGTGATGAGCTTCAGGCCCGTGTTCGCGAGGCGCAGCGCGTTCGCCGGGACGATGCCCTGCCAGCCGAGGAACGGCTTGATGCCGACGAACTCGGTCGGGTGGAACATCATCTTCACCGCGAGCCAGTTCGTGAACCAGCCGATGACGCCCGCGACCACCGGGATGGTCAGGACCTCCGGGCTCTGCGCAATCGTGTCGAAGATGGACATGGGGCTCGCTTGATCTCGGACGTGACGGGCGGCGCGGGCGGGAGCGACGCGGCCACGGCACCGCGTGGCTCACGGCGGGCCGGAGCGGGTTCCTAGCAAAGCGGAAAGGTGGCGTATTGTAAATGGCGCTCGCCGGCCCCCCGCCGCGCGAGCGCGCACGCACGAGCACGAGGAGCCCCCATGCTGAGCCCGGTCCGGATCGAACGCGACGGCCCCGTCACCACCGTGATCCTGTGCCGCCCCGAGGTCAGGAACGCCGTCGATCGCGACACGGCGGACGCCCTCGCCGCCGCCTTCCGCGCCTTCGAGGCCGACGACGACGCGCGCGTGGCCGTGCTCTTCGGCGAGGGGCGCGACTTCTGCGCGGGCGCGGATCTGAAGGCGGTCGCCGCGGGCCGCCCGAACCG
This sequence comes from Deltaproteobacteria bacterium, assembly GCA_020632715.1. Classification (GTDB taxonomy): domain Bacteria; phylum Myxococcota_A; class UBA9042; order PHBI01; family PHBI01; genus JACKFA01. The sequence continues at coordinate 653,172 of JACKFA010000003.1, read as the reverse complement.
CGTGGCGCCCGGTGGCGACGGGCCGCTCGGGCCGACGCGCATGGCGCTCTCGAAGCCCGTCATCGCCGCGGTCGCGGGGCACGCGGTCGCCGGCGGCCTCGAGCTCGCCTGCTGGTGCGACCTGCGCGTGGCCGAGGAGAACGCCGTCTTCGGCGTCTTCTGCCGGCGCTTCGGCGTGCCGCTCATCGACGGCGGGACGGCGCGCCTGCCGCGCCTCATCGGGCTCTCGCGCGCGCTCGATCTCATCCTCACGGGGCGCCCCGTGAGCGCCGCCGAGGCGCTGTCCTTCGGGCTCGTGAACCGCGTGGTCGCCGCCGGCACCGTGCGCTCCGAGGCCGAGGCGCTCGCGCAGGAGCTCGCCTCCTTCCCGTGGCGCTGCCTCCTGAACGACCGCGCGAGCACGTACGGCGGGCTCGACCTCGACCTCGACGGCGCCCTCGCCGAGGAGCTCCGGCGCGGCGTCGAGACGCTCGCGTCCGGCGAGGCGCGCGCGGGCGCCGCGGCGTTCGCGTCGGGGATCGGGCGCCACGGCGTCTTCGGCGAGGGCCTCGACGCGCTGCTCCCCGAGCCCGATGACGACGACGACGGCGGGAGCACGATCGTCGGCTGAGAGTGACACCTCGGGGCGGCGGCGGTGTTCGACCGTGACGGGGCGCGTCCCCCGGAGCCGAACGACCACCGACCGACAGGAAGCCGCCCATGCGCCGTCTCGCCCCCGCCGCCTCTCTCGCCGTAGCGCTCACGCTCGCGCTCGCGCTCGCCGCCCTGCCCGCCCGCGCGCTCGCCGATGACGACGCGCGCGTCGCCGCCTCCGCCGAGGTCGGCGCCTTCGACCGCGACTTCGCGCTCGGCGTCTACTACTCCAACTGGTCGGGGAGCTACGGCTCGAGCGGCGTCGGCTTCAAGATCCGCTGGGAGCCGCTCGACGAGCTCGGCATCGAGCTCGTCTCCGAGGTGCTCTCGGTCGACACGGGCGGGAGCGGCGACCGGACCATCATCCCGGCCGGCTTCTCGCTCTACGTGCCCATCGCGCTCACGGGCGGCGTGCGCGTGCGGCCGATCGCGGGCCTCTGCACGATGCTCTCCTTCGGCGAGGGGAAGGACGGCACCGCCTCGAACGACGTGCTCTTCGGCGTCCACGCGGGCGTCGGCGCCGAGGTCGCGCTGACCGGGCGCTGGTCCCTCTTCGCGGACGCGCTCTACCAGGGCTACTTCGGGCACCCGCAGGAGGGCGGCGCCTGGTCGAACGCGGCGAAGAGCGACGAGATCGACCGCACGGACAGCTTCCAGGCGACCATCGGCGCGGCCTTCCACCTCTGAGCCGGGGCGCGTGATGCTGCACCGCACAACGCCCGCCATGCTCATATTGGGCGCCTTACCGGCGATCGCGTGTTGCGACGCAACATGGAGCGAGGCGGGCGACGGCGCGCCCGGCGCCGCGGCCTACGACCCGGCGCCGGCGTCCTGCGGCGGCTGCCACCCGCAGCAGCACGCGGAGTGGGCGGCGTCGGCCCACGCCCGGAGCGCGCGGCAGCCGACCTTCCGGGCGCTCCTGCCCGAGGTCGAGGCGAGCTGGGGCGCCGCCGCCCGCGCCGCGTGCGAGCGCTGCCACGCGGGCGCCGCGCTCGAGCCGGAGCCCGCGATCGGGTGCGTCACCTGCCACGCCGCGACCGGGAACCGCGGCACGCGCGACGGGCGCCTCACCGTGCTCGCCGGCGCCCCGCTCGCCGGCCCCACCGGCGCCGCCGCGGGCGCCCCCCACGCGACGCGCGACGGCGACTTCCTCCGCGCCCCCGACCTCTGCGGCACCTGCCACGAGGTGACGGGGCCCCGTCTCTTCGTCGAGCCGACGCTCACCGAGTTCCGCGCGTCGCCGGCCGCCGCGGCCGGGCTCACGTGCCAGGGCTGCCACATGCCGCGGACCCCCGACGGCCACACCGACCACCGCTTCCCGGGCTTCCGGGACGACGCCCTCGTCGCGACCGCCCTCCGCCTCGACGTGGCCCCCCTCCCGGGCGGCGGCGCGCGCGTGACGCTCACGAACGCCGGCGCCGGCCACGCCGTGCCGACCGGCGCGACGCTCCTCCGCGAGCTCTGGGTCGAGGTCGACGCGGGCGACGGCCCGCGGCGCGTCATCACGCTCGGGGCCGACCTCCGCGACGCCGCGGGCGTGCGCGTGACCCTCCCGACCGACGCCGCGACGGCCACCATCGCGGCCCTCGCGCCAGGCGAGTCCGTCGCGGCCGACGTGCCCGGGACCGGCGCCGTCACGGCGAGGCTCGTCGCGCGCGCCGTCGAGGGCGAGCTCGCGGCCGCCCTCGGCGTCGAGGACGACGCCCCCGCGCGCGTGATCGCGACCGCGAGGCTCCCCGCGCGGTGATCCGCTAGCTGACCTTCGTGAGCACCCAGCCGAGGCCGATCCAGGCGCCGATCGCGCTCCCGAGCGTGCTCGCGACGACCACCACCAGGACGCGCGTGAAGCGGTTCCGGAAGAAGCCCTTGAAGCTCTGCACGTCGCGGTTGATGTTCTCCGCGTCCTCGACGGTCGGCTTCCGCCGCCACGCCTCGACGACGCCGGTCACCATCCCGCACCCGATGAGCGGGTTCAGCGAGGTGATGGGCGACGCGATGAACGCCGTCACGATGCTCGCGAGGGTGCCGCCGACGAGCGCCGTCAGCACCGCCGCGGCGATCGAGTTCGGGAGGACCCAGGCGAGCACGAGCTGCTCGAAGCTCGCCGGCCCCTCCTTCTGGAAGCCGAAGTAGAACGCGCCGATCAGGAGCGCCGGGATGATCCACTTGAGGAGCCCGGTCCACCACTTCTTCGGCGGGATCTTCTCGAGCGCGCGGCGGTCGATCGGCGTCGCGAGGTTCGCCGCCATCCCGGCCGCGTGGCCGGCGCCGACCACCGACACGATGCGCTCGCCCGGCGCCTCGCGGGTCATCGACACGAGGTAATGGTCGCGCTCGTCGATGAGCGGCTCCTTCACCTGCGGCATGACCCGCGCGAACTCGGCCATCATCTCCGAGAGGTGCGCCTTCTCCTTCAGGTCCTCGATGGCGACCTGCTCGCCCTGCTCGCGCGAGAAGAGCGAGCCCACGACGGCCCCGAGGAGCTGCGTCTTCTTCCAGAAGCCGAGGTTCCCCCACGTGCGCTTGAGCGTCACGTGGATGTCGCGGTCGGCGAGGATCACCTCCGCGCCGACCTCCTGCGCCTTGTCGACCGCCGCGAGCAGCTCCGCGCCCGGCTGCACGCCGAGCTCCGCCCCGAGGCGGCGCTGGTAGGCGCCGACGGCGAGGTTCGCGAGCAGGAACAGCGTCTTCCCGCCCTTGATCACCTCGAAGATGTCGAGCTTCTTCCACCGCTCGCGGTCGGTCAGCGCCTGGAAGCGCGCCTCGCAGAGCTCGACGCACACCGTGTCCGGGCGGATCTCCTCGATGAGGCGCTCGACCTCCTCGACGCTCGCCTTCGAGACGTGGGCCGTCCCGAGGATGTAGAGGGTCTTCCCCTCGTACTCGAGGACGGTGACGTGGTCGCTGTCGACCGCGCGCTCTGAGACGGGCGCGGGCGCGGGCTCGGCGGCGGCGGCGGCCTCGTCGACGGTCGCCGCGGCGGGCACCTCGGGGTTCGAATCGCTCATGGTCGCGCCCATAGCACGGTCACCGCCCGGGCTCGAACCAAAACCGCCCCGCGCGCGCCCGTCATCGCGCGCACCGGAACCCGACGAAGTCGCTCGTGAGCCGCCCCGCGATCCCGAGGCTCCGCTCGGGCCGCACCATCCGCGAGTCCGTCCCCCACGAGCCGCCGCGGATGTACGACCGCCAGTCGTTGCCCTTGTCGGGGCGATCCGCGACCCACTCCCAGACGTTCCCGAGCAGGTCGTAGAGCCCGAGGCCGTTCGCCTTCTTCGTGCCGACCTCGTGCGGCCGACGCCCCGAGTTCTCCACGTACCACGCCACGTCGCCGAGCTCCCCGTCGCGCCCCACCGCGGCCTTCCCGCGCGCCGCGCGCTCCCACTCGTCCGGCGTCGGGAGGCGCCCGCCGACGGCCGCGCAGAACGCCGCCGCCTCGGTCGCGCTCACCTGCGTGACGGGGCAGTCCGGGCAGCGCTCGTACGACGGATCCTTCCCCGTGAGCGTCAGGTACTGCGCCTGCGTGACCTCGGTCGGCATGATCTCGAAGGCGCCGACCGCGACCTTCTCCTGCCGCACGAAGCCGCCGTCCTCGATGACCGTGCCCTTGATGCCGGTGATGTCGCGGCACGCGCCCGGCGCCTGATCGAGGCAGCCGGGGGCGCGCACGTCGTCCCACAGCGGGCGGTGGTCCGGCCCGCGCGTGACCGGCGCCATCTCGTAGCGGAGGTTCGCGTCGCGGTTGCCGTCGTAGCTGGTCATGTAGTCGAAGAGGGCCTGCCGCTGCTGCGCCTTGGTGAGCGCGCCCTTGTCGACCTTGTGCTCCTGCGCGAACACGCTGTAGGCGCCGTCGTGGTAGATGCTCACCGCGAGGAGCTCCTTCGCGCGCTCGTTCGCGGCCCGCTGTGCGTCTTCGCCCACCTGCGGCTCGAGGAACGAGAGCGCCGTGTCGAAGGCCTTCCGCGCGTCCATGCCGCGGTAGCGCCCGCGCAGGACGAGCTCGCCGACCCGGTGGCTGTCGAGCGTGCCCTCGATGCCGAGCTTCCGGAGATCGCCGAGGAAGCGCGCGAGGTCCCCCTCGGAGAGCCCGTCGACCGCCTTCGCGACGGCCGCGAGGTCCCCCTTCGCCGGGCTCGCCACCGAGACCGTGACCGGCTCGACCTCGGCGCCCCGCTGGATCTCGCCGGCCGGCACCTTCACCCACGCGACCTTCGGCTTGCCGGTCTTCGGCGCGCGCGCCTCCCGCTTGCCCTGCGCGGCCGGTGACATCGTGGGCGGCGCCCCGTCGTAGACGCACCGGAAGCCGACGAGCCCGCTCCCGAGCGTCGGGACGGCCGTCACCTTCTGCGCGCACGCCTCGCCGCTCACCGCGCCGGGGGCGTCGTGATAGGTGCACCCCGCGGCGCGGTTGTCGCCGTCGGCGACCCACTCGGCGACGTTCCCGAGGATCTCCTCGAGGCCCGCCTTCGTGCGCCCCGCCGGGTGGGCGCCCTGCGGCGCGAGCCCCAGGTAGCCGTCGAAGAGGTGCTCGCGGCCGAGCGCGTCGAGCTTCTCGTCGCAGATCGCCGGGTTCACGGGGGCGAACGAGAGCTCGCACGACACGAGGTCGAGGAGGTTGTCGCCGAGCGGCCGCGCGGGCGCGCCCTGGGCGGCGGCGCGCCACTCGGCGAGCGTCGGGAGCCGCCCCTTCCGCCACGCGCAGTAGCGCGCGGCGTGGTCGCGCGCGATCCAGTCCATCGGGTACGGGTTCGGCTCGACCGGCCAGCAGCCGCTCCCCGTGCCCTGGCGGATCTGGTCGTCGTCGTTGGCGCCGAGGGCCTTCGAGCACGTCGACGGCGACGGGCGCCGGCACGCGCCGGCCGCGACGCACGCGAGGTAGTCGTCGGCGCTGGTCTCCCAGCGGTCGACCCAGAGCCCGCCCACCTTCACCTGCGGCGCGTCGTCGCGCATCGCCCGCTCGCGCGCGAGCGACGCGAGGAGCCAGTACTCCATGCTCCCGAGCTCGGCCACGCCGAGCGCCTCGTCGACGACCGCGCGCAGCGCCGGGTCGTCGGCCCACTTCCCGTCCGCGAGCGCGAGGTAGGCGGCGACCTCCACGATGAACCGCCCCGGCGCGCTGTCCTCGCGGCGCTCGCCGTCGAGGGCCCGCGCGCGCGCGATCGCCTCGGCGCGCGGCACCTCCCCGGCCATGGCGCCCGCGAGCATCCGGAGCCACGGCGTGTCGACGGCGTCGCCCCGCAGGTAGTCGGCGCCCTTCGCCATCTCGGCGACGCGGTGACGCGCGCGCGTCGCGGCCGCGAGGAGCGCGATCCAGCGGTACTCGCCGTTCGACACGTCGAGCCGCCCGCGGAAGCTCCGCTCGGGATCGCCGTCGACGTCCCCGAGGTCGAGCGAGAGATCCACCGCCGTCGCGTAGTCGCCGAGCTGCATGAGGGTGTCGAGGTAGCCGTCGGCGTAGCGGAACCAGGGCGTCCCGCCCGCGCCCATCTCCTGCGCGATGCTGTCCGCGGGGGTCGCGAGCTCGCCGCGCTCGCCGGCCTTGTCGCGCCAGGTGAACTCGACGCGCCCGAGGAGCGCGAGGCTCCCGCCCCCGTCCGTGAAGCGCAGCGCGATGGGGCGCGCGAAGCCGGTCCCGGTCTCGGCGGCGTTCCGGTAGCGGACGCCGTAGATCCCCCAGGCGTAGGGGAGCCCCTCCCAGGACGGCGAGAAGTCCGCGCCGTAGTAGTCCTCGACGGCCGGGCGCGTCCAGACGCGCGCGAGGGTGTCGACGAGCAGGCTCCCGGGCCGATCCTCGCCCGACGGCACGCCGATCTGCACGCTCCGCCAGTTGTTGTCGCCGAGGGTCACGAGCGGCGGCATCCAGAGCCCGAGCTTCGTCGTGACGTCACGCTTCTTCCCGTCGATGTAGCGCACGGTCACGGCGAGCGCGCCCTCGGGGTACTTCGCCTTGCGATCGAGCTTCAGCGAGAACGCGGTCGTCTCGCCGTCGAGGGAGCCGCTGCCGTCGTAGGTCGGCCTGAGCACGGCGCCGCCCGGGAGCGCGACCTCCACGCCCTGCGCGTTCGGCTCGGCGATCCGGACCCAGAGCGTGCGCGCCCCCTTCACGCCGAGCGCGACCCCCGGCAGGAGGAGCTGCGCCCGCGGCCGCCCCCAGCCGTCCGGCTTCTCGGCGTAGTAGGCGCGGCGCGCCGCGAGCAGCGCGTTCGCCGTCGCGAGCGACTCGCCCGCGGTGAAGGCGGCCGCGAGCGCGGTCTGCGCCTCGGGATCCGCGAGCGCGAGCAGGTGCATCAGCTCCTCGGAGCGCTCGGCCGCCGTGGGCTTCGGGTTCACCGGCGCCGTGAGCGCGACGACCCGCAGATAGCGCGCGACGGCGTCCCCCTTGCGGGCCTTCAGGAGCTTCGCCGTCGCCGCGTCGGCGGCGGCCGCGTCCTTCGCGGCGATCCCCCCGAGCGCGTCCACGACGCCCGCGTCGACGCCCTTCGCGACCTTCCGCACGTCGGCCGCGGCCGGCGGCTTCCCGGCCGTCGCGGTCACGTTCACGACGTACGCCGCGAGCCCGTCGAGGCTCGCCGGGGCGACGCCGAGGAGCCCCTGGAGGTCGGTCAGCGCCGCGGCGACCTCGCGCCGGTCGAGGTGCACCTTGTGGTTCGACCAGAAGTCGGCGGCGGTCGTCGGCTTCACGACGAGCCCGCCCGCGCGCTCGACGACGTCGGTGCGCTTCTCGAGCGCGGCGAGGCGCTCCTCGAGCGCGGCGAGCCGCTCCTGGGCGCGCGCGAAGGTGGGGTCGGCCTGGAGGGCCTTCTGGAGCGCGGCCTTCTCGCCCTTCCCGTCCCCCTTGTCGGCGGCGGCGACGGCCTCGCCGTAGCGCGCGAGGGCCGGCAGGCTCTTCGTCGCGGGCTTGTCGACCTTGAGGCGCTGGATCGGCGAGAGCTTCACGCCGAGCCCGTCGAGGAGGTTCTTCACGAGCGCCGCCTCGACCTCGAAGAACGCGCTCGACGCCCCCTCGGCCTTGGCCGTCGCGAGCACCTCGCCCGTCTCGACCGCGACGATCCGCGCGTCGAGGCGCATCTCGGGCTCGATCGCCACGATCGAGCCGGTCAGCACGAGGTCCGCGCCGAGGAGGCGCCCCATCTTCTGCGCGGTCTTCGGGTCGATGAGCCCGCTCTGCCCGAGCTTCAGCTCCTCGACGACCGCCGAGAGCTTCTCGCGCTCGACGAGCTGCAGGTCGTCCGCGACCGCGAGATCGGTCACGAGCATGTCGGCGAGGCCCTTCTCGAGGGCGCCGTAGGCGGCGCTCGCGGCGTGGTTGTCGAAGTCGGAGACGGCGAGCGTGAGCTTCCCGTCCGCCGCGCGCGCGCTCCCCGCCGCCGAGGCGACGAGGGCGACGGCGAGCGCTGCCAGGGTGCGGGCGATCGAAGGCGACATGCGGACCTCCCCTCGGCGGGGTGCGACGGAGAACGCGCGTTCGGGTGCTCGGAACCTACTGCAAACGCCCGCGAACCGAAATCGCTGCCCCGCGCGGACGGCTCGCGGGTCGACAGCAGGCAGGCGTCCGGCGCCCGGGAATGTCCGCTTGGCGCTCGCGCTTTCCGGGGAGCCGACGCGCGCGCTATGCTCCGCGGGAGCCCGCTCCAGGAGACCGAGATCATGACGCTTCCGACCCGCACGACCGCCCTCGCGACACTCCTCCTCGCCCCGCTGCTCCTGCTCGGCGTCCGAGCCCGCGCGGCCGAGCCGGCCCCCGCGAAGAAGGACAAGCCGGCGGTCGCGGTGATCTACTTCGACTACGACGGGAAGAACGAGGAGCTCGCGGTGCTCAAGAAGGGGCTCGCGCAGATGCTCATCTCGGACCTCTCGCACCTCGACAACGTCGCGATGATCGAGCGGCTGCGGCTGCAGGAGGTCATCGACGAGCTCGAGCTCGGGAAGAGCAAGAAGATCGACCCGGCGACGGCCGCCAAGGTCGGGAAGCTCCTCGGCGCGCGCTACATGGTGCTCGGGGGCTACTTCGAGCTCATGAACACGCTGCGGGTCGACGCGCGCGTGGTCGAGGTCGAGACCGGGAAGGTCATCCGCTCGGTCGGCGCGAGCGGGAAGTCCGACGACTTCCTCACCATCGAGCTCAAGGTGGCCGAGGACCTCGAGAAGGTGCTGACGAGCGAGGCCTTCGGCGCCTCCGCCGCCCCCGAGGTCGCGCCGCCGCCGGTGAAGCGCCCGAAGGCGCTCAAGGCGAAGACCGCCGTCAAGTACAGCAAGGCCCTCGACGCGATGGATCGCGGCGACAAGGAGACCGCCAAGAAGGAGCTGAAGGACGTCGTCGCCGAGGCGCCGGACTTCACGCTCGCGACCGCGGATCTCGACGGGCTCCTGCAGTAGCGCGCGCGCCGGGGCGCTACTTCGGGGCGCCGTCCGGGCAGAGCGCGGCGGCCTCCTTCGCGCCGAGCTCCTTCGCCTTGCAGAAGGCGATGAGCGCGCCGGGCTCGTCCTTCTTCAGCTTGCGGACCTGCCCGACGAGGAGCCAGGCGCGGTCGTTCGTCGAGTCGCGCTCGACCTCGGCCTCGAAGTCCGCGAGCGCGTCGTCGCGCTTGCCGAGCTTCAGGTAGGCCTGCCCGCGCAGCATGTGCGCGAGCGGCGTGTCCGGGGCGCGCGCGAGCACCGCGCTGAAGGACTGCACGGCGCCCGCCTGGTCGCCCGCCTTCAGCGAGAGCACGCCGAGGTTGAAGCGCGGCGCGACGTAGGCGCGATCGAGCTCGACGGCCCGCCGATAGGCCTCCGTCGCGGCGGGGACGTCGCCCAGCAGCAGGTGGGCGTTGCCGAGCGCGTTGTGGGCGGCGGCCCAGGCGTCGCACTGGGTCGTGGCCTTGGTCGCCGTCTCGAGGACGGTCGCCGGCGGCTCGCCCGCGAAGAGCTGGGCGCGGGCGAGCGCGACCCAGTACTCGGCGAGGTCGCCGGCGAGCTCCCCCGCGGCGAGGAGCCCGGCCAGGGCGGCCTTGTCCTCGTCGCGCGCGCCGCCGGCCTTCCCGCCCTTGAGCCCCTCGAGCGCCGTCGCCACGGCGACCGCCGCGGCCTCCGCGGTCAGGCGGCACGCCTCGGGGGGCGCGGGGTCGCCGAGCTCGGTCTCGGCGCTCTCGAGGCGCGCGCGGATCGCCGCGAGCGCGGCGCTGGCGTCGTCACCCGGGGCCTCGGCGTCGGCGGCCGCGACCGCCTCGCCGTCCGCGCCCTCGGCGCCCGCGTCCGGCTCGCCCGCGAGCGCGGTGGCGTCGTCGCCCTCCCCGTCCGCGGCGGTGACCGCGCCGGCGTCCTCGTCGGGCGCGGCGTCGGGGTCGACGGCCGCGAGGGCGGCGTCCCCCTCGGCCGCTGGCCCAGCGTCGCCCTCGCCTGGGGTCGCCTCGGCGTCGCCCGCCGCGGCGACCGCGGTCCCGGCGTCGTCCTCGGCCGCGGAGCCCGCGTCCGCCTCGCTCGTCGTGGACGTGTCCGCCTCGGCGACGGCGGTCGTCTCGGGGGGCGGGGTGGTCCCGCCGCCGCCACCCGAGAGCGCCCCGCTCGCGACGAGGGCGGCCGCGCCGCCCCCGAGGACGAGGACGGCGGCGATGGCGATGAGGAGACCGGTCTTCTTCTTCTTCGGCGTCGCGACCGCGCCGCCTCCGCCGCCCGGGCCGCCGCCACCGCCACGCACGCTCGGGCGCGCGGGGACCGTCGTCGTCCCGGAGCCGGCGAGCACGCTCGCGTCGAAGGTCTGGTCGAAGCCGCCCGGCACCTGCGTGTCGGCGGCGAGCAGGTGCGCCGGCAGGCCCACGGCCGCCTCGAGGGCGCGGACGACGTCGCCGATGGTCTGCGGGCGCGCGGCCGGGTTCTTCGCGAGCATCTGCAGGATGAGCGTCTCGAGCGCGTCGGAGACGAGCCCCGGCGCGAGCTCGCTCGGCCGCGGCGGCGGCTCCTGCACGTGCTTCACCATGAGGCTGATGGTCGTCGGGGCGTCGAACGGCACCTGCCCGGTCGCCATCTCGAAGAGCATGACGCCGAACGAGTAGATGTCGGTGCGCTCGTCGAGCCCGCCGCCCGTGGCCTGCTCGGGCGACATGTACGCGGGGGTGCCGACGACGGCGCCCTCGGCGGTGAGCTGCGTCTTCGTGTCGTCGGTGAAGCGCGCGATGCCGAAGTCGAGGACCTTGACGAAGTCCTTCTCGCCGTAGCGATCGAGCAGCATGACGTTGTCGGGCTTGAGATCGCGGTGGACGACGCCGTCGCTGTGCGCGGCCGACAGGGCCTTGCCGATCTGCATCGCGATGTGCGCGAGGCGCTCGCTCCCCATCGGCTCGCCGGTCTTCATGGCGTCCTTGAGGGTCCGCCCCTCGAGGAACTCCATCGCGAGGAAGAGGCGCCCGTCCTCGGCCTGCCCGTAGTCGTACACGCGGATCGTGTTGGGGTGCTCGATGCGCGCGGTGACCTGCATCTCGCGGTCGAAGCGCGCGACGGCCTGCTTGTTGGTCGTGTAGTGCAGGTGGAGGAGCTTCAACGCGACGAAGCGGTCCATGGCGAGCTGCTTCGCCTTGTAGACCGTGCCCATCCCGCCCGCGCCGAGCTGCTTCACCACCTCGTAGCGGCCCGCGATGACGGTGCCGATGAGCGGATCCGCGGCGTCGCCGCCGGCCGGTGCCCCCGTGTCGCTCATGGCCTCCCCTCCTCCTCAGTCCCCGTCCGTACCGTTCGCAGCGCGCGCTGCCGCCCCGTTATCGCAGGGTTTCCGGCGGCGCGCGAGCCCGGACGGCGGCACCGCCGGGACCCGCGCTCAGCGCCCCGTGAACGCCGGGTCGCGCTTGTCGAGGAGCGCCTGCATGCCCTCGCGCGCGTCGTCGCTCGCGACGGTCGCGGCCTGCGCGAACGCCTCGCGCCAGGCGGCCGTGCGGACGTCCCAGCCGAGCCCCTGGTAGAGGCTCCGCTTCATCATGCGCACGGCGGCGGGCGCCGCGCTCGCGATCTCGCGCGCGAGGTCCATGGCCGCCGGGAGCACCTCGTCCGCCGGGAGGGCGCGCGAGAGGAGCCCGATGCGGGCGGCCTCGTCGCCCTTCACGAGGCGGCCGGTGAAGAGGAGCTCGGCGGCGTTCGACACGCCCACGAGGCGCGGCAGGACGTAGCTTATCCCGAGCCCCGAGTGGAGGCCGAGGCGGGCGAAGTTGGCGCCGTATTTCGCGCCCTCGGCGCCGATCCGGATGTCGCAGAGCAGGGAGAGGCCGAAGCCGCCGCCGACGGCGTGGCCGTTCAGCGCGCCCACGACGGGCACCTCGAGGTCGAGCACCGAGAGGAACGCGGTGTACATGGCGTGCGACTGCTCGGCGGGGAGGCGCGGCTTCTCGTCCTCGCCGTGCTCGCGCTGGATCTGGGCGCGCAGATCGGCGCCGGCCGAGAAGCAGCTGCCGCGCCCGGTCACGACGACGCAGCGCGCGCCGTGGTCGGCGGCGGCCGCGGCGGTCGCCGTGGCGAAGGCGTCGAGCAGATCGCTCGTCATGCTGTTTCGGTTGTCCGGCCGGTTCAGGGTGATGACCCCGACGGCCCCCTCGCGTTCGTAGATGACGGCGTCGTTCATGGGCCCGAGGGTGGATCACAACGGCCGAGGGCGCCACAGCATTGAGTCGGTCGGGGTCGCGCGCGCGCCGCGTCTCGGGTATGCCTGCACCTCGTGCAGCGCCCCTCCCGCGGCCTGGTCTACATGCTCTTCGCGGCGCTCGCGTTCAGCGTGATGGGGCCGCTCGTGAAGGCCGTGGCGCCGCACATCCCGGCCGGCGAGTCGGTGTTCGCGCGGGCGCTCGGCGGCCTCGGCCTCTCGTATTGGATGGTGAAGCGGGCGGGCGTCTCCCCGTGGGGGCGAGACCGGCGGCTCCTGCTGCTCCGCGGCGTCTTCGGGACGATCTCGCTCATCGCCTACTTCGAGGCGCTGACGAAGCTGCCGCTCGCGGACGCGACGGCCATCATGTACACGAACCCGATCTGGACGGCGTTCCTGGCGCGTCGGGTGCAGCGGGAGCCGCTGTCGCCGCGGGTGCTCGGGGCGTCGCTCGCGTCGCTCGTGGGGGTCGTGCTCATCGCGCGCCCGAGCTTCCTCTTCGGCGCGGGGGACGTGGCGTTGCCCCTCGTGCCCGTGCTGCTCGCGCTGCTCGCGGCGTTCGGGAGCGCCGCGGCCTACGTGACGGTGCGGGAGGTGTCGAAGACGGACCACCCGCTGGTCATCGTGTTCTGGTTCACGCTGGTGGCGCTGCCGGCGTCGGTGCCGGGGCTCGCGGCGGCGCCGGTGTGGCCGACGGCGGGCGAGTGGCTCGGGCTCGCGGGGGTCGCGATCTCGGTGCAGGTGGGGCAGGTGTTCCTGACGCGCTCGCTCGAGCTCGAGCCGGCCGGGCGCGCGACGTCGGTGAGCTACGTGCAGGTCGTGTTCGCCTTCCTCTGGGGGGTGCTGGTCTTCGGAGAGGCGCTCCGCGCCGAGGCCGTCGCGGGGGCGACGCTGATCGTGGCGAGCGCGCTGCTCGTCGCGTTGACGCCGCCCGCGCGATCCGTCTTGACACCCGAGGCGCGACCGAGTACCAACGCGTCCGCTTCGGGCGATTAGCTCAGTGGTAGAGCGCTGCCTTCACACGGCAGATGTCGCAGGTTCAAGTCCTGCATCGCCCATGCCTTACAATCGGGCCTCGAAGACCGGAACCGGAGGTCCCCCGACCAAGGCCGCGAAGCGGCCGACTCGGGGGACCGCAGGTGCAGGTCTTCGAGGCTTACGATCGCAATCGGGCCTCGGAGGACCGGAGACGAAGCCACGCCGACCAAGGCCGCGAAGCGGCCGACTCGGCGGGGCGTAGTCGCAGGGCCTCAGAGGCTTACGTCGTTTGAGGCCGGCTCCCCCCGACGACCCCGCTCCCCGGAGCTCCCTCACCGTGGACTGGAACGACCTCTCGGACCCGCGCCGCCTCGAGCGCTTCGTCGCGACGGAGCTCGTCTCGGGCCAGCTCCCCGGCCGCCTGGGCGTCCGCCTCGTGGACATGGGCGTCCCACCCGAGACGGCCCACGCCGCGATCGTCGCGGTCGTCGACGAGGGCCCCGAGCGCGTCCTCGCCCGCCTCGCCCCCGCGCGTCGCCGCCGCGTCGCGATCTCCGTCGCGCTCATCGTCGTCGGCCTCGGCCTCGTCGTGCTCGCCGCCACCTTCATCGACCGCGACTACTACCGCTGGCCGGTCTTCGTGTGCACGGGCGCCGGGCTCCTCTCGCTCCTCTGGGGGATCGCCCGCGTCTCCCGGTGACGGCGCGCCCGGCGCCCTGGTTGCGCCGCGCGCCGCGTTTACGGACACTCTCCCGGCGACCGTCCTCCGTTCCTCGAGCACGAGCCCCGGGAGCCCGCCACGATGCTGCCTTCGCCGAACCGCCGCGCCCGCGAGTCCGAGGAGCGCTTCGCCGACGGCGAGACCATCGTCCGCGAAGGCGAGCACGGGCGCGAGATGTACGTCATCCAGTCCGGGCGCGTGGAGATCACGAAGCGCATCGGCGGCGAGGAGGTCCAGCTCGCGGTGCTCGAGAAGGGCGACTTCTTCGGTGAGATGGGCCTCCTCGAGTCCCTCCCGCGCGACGCCAACGCCCGCGCCATCGGCCCCACCTCGCTCCTCGTCATCAACGCCGGCGGCCTCCTCGTCCGGATCCGCCGCGACCCGACCTTCGCGTTCGAGATGCTCCATCGCCTCTCGGGCCGCATCCGCCAGCTGAACAAGCGCCTCGCCGACGAGCACGCCGAGCGGGACGCGAGCGTCTCCGCGGCCGACGCGAGCCTGCTCTACGGCGGCGGCGAGGGCGGCGAGGACAGCTAGCGCATGCAGATCGCGACCAAGAGCGACCGCATGCTGGTCATCAGCGACCTGCACATCGGCAACCCCTACTCCCTCGCGAAGCGGAACCTCGGCGGCTTCCTCCGCTACTGCCGCGAGGCGGGCTGGGACCTCTGCATCAACGGCGACGGCCTCGAGATCCTGCAGGCGAGCTTCGGCGTGCTCGCGCGCGACGCGCTCGACATCATGACCGGCCTCCAGGAGCTCGTCCGCGCCGGGCGGCGCGTCTTCTACGTCATCGGCAACCACGACATCGCCCTCGAGCACCTCCTCCAGACGAGCCTCGCGAGCGCCATCTGCCCCTTCCTGAACGTCACCTCGGGCGAGAGCCGCGTCCGCGTCGAGCACGGCCACCTCTACGACCCGTCCTTCGTGAAGCACCCGGTCCTCTACGAGACCCTCACCCGCCTCGCCGGCCCCGTCCTCGACTGGTACCCCGACATCTACAAGGCGTGGACGGGCTACCAGAAGATGAAGGACCGCTGGACCAGGAAGCGCGCGCGCTCCGACCTCGAGGCGAGCGTCTACTACGAGGCGGCCGACCGGATCCTGCGGCGCGGCTTCGACGCCGTCATCTTCGGCCACACCCACGCCGCCGAGCAGGTCGAGCTCCTCCCGGGCAAGGTCTACGTCAACTCGGGGAACTGGCTCCGCGGCACGAGCTACGTCGCCATCGACCACGGCCGCGTCTACCTCGCGAGCTGGAAGCAGGACGGCCCGCCCGAGGCGTGAACGCCGTTCACGACGCCGCGGGCGCTCCCGTGAACGCCGTTCACACGTCGCGCCCTGCCCTACTCCGCGAGCCCCGCGAGCGGGTTCACCGCCCGCGCCTCTCCGCTCGCCGCGGGCGCCGGCAGCGCGACCCCGGCGGGGATCGGCCCGAAGTACTTCTCGGGATCCGAGAAGAAGCGGTGCACGACCTTCGACATGACCGCCGCGTGGTACCCGTCGATGAAGCGATGATCGAACGTCGCGTTGACCTTCATCATCTGCCGCACGACGACCTCGCCGTCGCGCACCACGGGCACGGCCTTCACGGCGCCGACCGCGAGCAGGATCGGCACGCGCGAGTACGGCACGAGCGGCACGTAGGCCATGTCGAGCCCGAGCGAGCCGATGTTCGTGATCATGATCGAGCCGAACGGATCCCGCGGGACGCCGGGGAGCGGGATGTTCAGCGTGTACTGGAAGAAGCTCACGAGCTTGAGCAGCTTGTGCATCAGGAAGAACGGCATGCGCTTGAAGCCCTGCCGCGTCTTCTCGAGCGCCGGATCCTGGCGCTTGCGGACCTTGTCCACCTTCTCCTCGAACTCGGCCACGATCGTGGCGAGGTCCTTCTTCTCGACGTCGTAGAGGCAGGCGCCGGACAGATCGATCTTGTCCTCGCCCTCGTCGGTCATCGCGACCTGGAAGAAGACGCCGATCTGCTTCCGCCGATAGATCCGCGACCAGCGCAGGATCGCGTTCATGTCGGGCGTCCGCTCGAGCGCCGCCGCCATCGCCTTCGCCATGAGGTGGCTCACGGTCACCCTGAGGCCGGTCGCGTCCCGGAAGCGCGCGAGGTAGTCCATCGCGCGATCCATCTCGACCTCCATCGTGCCGTAGACCGACGGGTCGTAGGCCGTCCGCCACGTCCCGATCGCGATCTTCCGGAACGCCGAGACGTCCTTCACCTTCTCGAGCTCGAGGTGGGCCACGGGGCCTCCTTCTCTCTGGAACGAGGCGCCATGATAGGCCGAGCGCGCGCCGCGTGACAGACGCGTCGTCGATTTCGCGCGGCGGGGACGACCCCGCCGACGTCATCGGGTACATCCGGCGACGTTTAGTTGCTCAAGATGCGCAACCTGTGTGCCGAACACCCGACTGCGCACGTCGAGCGCGCACCCGAGAGCCCCACTGGGCCGACCCACGCGGCCCGAGCGAGACAGCCCGTCATCCGAGGCGAGATGAGCCGAAGCCACGATGGCCCGATTTCGACGCGCGAGCGGCTGAGCGACACGCTCACCGACCTCCCGACCGCGCCGCTGCCGCCGCCGAAGCGCGTCCGCGTCTCGACCCTCCAGGACGCCGAGACGCGCCGCCTGCGTGAGCAGGAGTGGGTCGCCGCCGTCGAGCGCGCCGAGGCCTCCGCCCGCGCGCGGAGCTCGTTCCTCGCGACCATGAGCCACGAGATCCGGACGCCCATGATGGGGCTCATCGGGACGCTCGAGCTCGTGCGCGGCACGACGCTCAACCCGGAGCAGCAGTCCCTCATCGACACCGCCACCAACTCGGCGGAGGGCCTCCTCGGCTTCCTCGACCACGTCCTCGACTTCGCCCGGCTCGAGATGGAGCAGGTCACGCGCCGCGACCTCCGCGTGCGCGTCCACGACACGCTCGACGAGGTCGTCGCCGCGTCGGTCCCGCACGCCGTCCACAAGGGCCTCTCCGTCTGGATGACCGTCGATCCCGGCGTCCCCGCCGAGGTCGAGGTCGACCCGCTCCACCTCCGGCAGATCCTCGGGAACCTGCTGAGCAACGCCATCAAGTTCACCGACCACGGGGAGATCGTGATCCGCGCGCGCTACGACGCGACGCAGCAGCGCCTCGAGGTCGAGGTCACCGACACGGGGTGCGGGATCCCGCACGAGCAGCAGGAGCGCGTCTTCTCGCCGTTCGTCCGCCTCGACGCCTCCGCGACGCGCCGCCACGGCGGCGTCGGCCTCGGGCTCACCGTGGCCGGCCGCCTCGCGACCCTCTGCGGCGGCGATCTGCTCCTGTCGTCCGAGCCGGGCGTCGGAAGCACGTTCACGCTGACGCTCCCCGCGAAGACCACCGTCGCGCGCCCGCTCCCCGACAGCCGCGTCGAGGGGCGCCGCGTCGGCTTCGTCGGTCGCGAGCTCGTCTACACGCGCACCATCGCCCCGCTCCTCGAGGCGCTCGGCTGCGTCCCCGTCCGCCTCACCCACGACGCCGCCGTCGCGAACCTCGTCGATCAGCAGGTCGCCTGCGTGTTCGCCGAGCCCGCCGCGGTCTTCGCCCGGCTCCCGTCGCTCCCGCCCGACCAGGCGCAGCACCTCGTCATGGTCGCGGCCCACGAGGGCGCGGAGCTGCCGCCGATCGCGCGCGACCTCGCCCGCGTCGTGCTCCCGTGCTCGCGGAAGGCGCTCTACAAGGTCCTCGTCCGGGCCCTCCGCCCCCGCGGCGACGACGCGCCCACGACCCGCGCCCTCCGCCGCGCTCGCGCGCGGAACCTGTGGGTGCTGGTGGTCGAGGACAACGACGTCAACCGCTTCATCGCCCAGCGCCTCGTCGAGAAGCAGGGCTACCGCTGTGAGGCGGTCTCGAACGGCGCGGAGGCGGTGCGCGCCGTCGCGAGCCAGGCCTACGACGTCGTGCTCATGGACTGTCAGATGCCGGTGATGGACGGCTACGACGCCGCCCGGCAGATCCGCGACGAGGTCGTCGAGCAGCCGATCATCATCGCCATGACCGCCAACAACCAGGCGGACGAGCGCACCCTCTGCATCCGCGCCGGCATGGACGACTACCTCCCGAAGCCCCTCGACCTCGAGGCGATGGGCGAGATGATCGACAAGCACCTCGCCTACCGGGGGCGCTGACCGCAGCGCCGAGGCTGGCGCACACGCGCTCCGACTGGAGCAGCGCTACTCCACGGCCCGACGCGCCGCTCGGCCCGCCGCGCGGGGCTCCGGGCTGGCACGCATCTTGTTTCGGACAGCCGGCATCTCGAGCCACCACGAGGTGCCCCCATGTCGCCGGAACCGCGCCAGACGAAGCCCGCACACGCGCGCGCCCTCGACTCCCGCGCGCTCGCGCTCGGGACCGTCGCCCTCCTCGCCCTCGGCGGCCTCACGGCGCCCGCGTGCGCCGACGACGCCGGCGGCGAGCCGCTCGCCGTCCGCGACGCCTCCGAGGGCTGCGGCGGCTCCGAGACGCTCGCCCACCCGGTCGCCCTCGGCGCGACGCTCGAGCTCGCGCCCACCGAGTCCGGCCTCACCCTGACCTCGATCGCGAGCGACGACCCCGGCGTCGTCGCCGTCGTCGACGCCACGACCGTCCGCGCGGCCGGCGCCGGCGCGACCGAGGTGCTCGTCCGTGACGATCGCGGGCGCTCCCTCCGGCAGCCGCTCACCGTCGCGTCGATCGAGCGCGCCGACGTCGTCCTCGACGCGCTCGTCCCGTGGAACCTCACGACGACGCTCGCGCCCGGCGAGCAGGACGTGAGCGCGCTCCGCGACGGCCCGATCGCGCTCCTCCCCGACGCCAGGGTCCGCGTCCACGCCGCGCTCGCCTCGGCGAGCGGCGAGCCGCTCATCGGCTGGGACGCCGTCGCCTGGGCCTTCCGCGGGGCGCCGCTCTTCGCCGACAGCGCGGGTGAGCGCACGGACGATCTCGACGTCCGCCACGGCGGGATCGACGGCGACGTCTTCGTCGCGGCGGGCGACGGCGCCGAGCGGCGCTTCGTGCTCACCTCGGGCGCCGCGGCCCGCCTCGCGCTCCACCTCCCGGACCGCCCGGCGGACGCCGACGCCGTGACGGTCGCGGTCGGCGAGAGCACGACCCTCGTCCTGCTCGCGTTCGACGCGGGCGGCCACCTCCTCCTCGGCAACGGCGACGGCGGCTTCGCGGCCACGATCACCGCAGGCGACGACGTCGCGGGCGTCGAGGACCCGCCCTGGGTCGACGACGACGCCGGCCTCCCCCTCGACGACCTCGCGCGCGCCGCGCTCCGCGAGGGGCGGGTCGTCTACCTCCGGGGGAGAGCCGCGGGGAGCGCGACCGTCCGCCTCTCGGCGGCGGGCCTCGCGCTCGACGTGCCGGTGACCGTGGTCGCGCCGTGATCCTCTCGCGGATCGCTACGGCTCGCGGCGCCGCCCGGGGCTCCAGCCCTCCTGGTCGGTGCGCGCCTCGAGGAAGCGCGCGAGGCGGTGGAAGTCGCTCCCGCGGTCGATGAGGCGCACCTCGGTCACGAGCGACTGCTGATCGATGAGCCGGTCGAAGGAGACGTAGGTGAGATCGAGCTGCCCGACGGTCGACACCATGTGCCCGTCGAGCCCCTCCTCGACGAGCGCGCGGTAGGCGCCGATCCCGAGCTGCGAGCCGAGCATCACGTCGAAGGCGTGCGGCGGCGCGCAGCGCGACTCGTAGCCGAGCTGGATCCCGCGGACCTTCTTCTTCCGCTGCGTGCGCGCCTCGTAGCGCTCGGCGACCACGTCCGCCATGACCTTGCCGACGTCGAGGTTGCCGAGCGAGAGGTGGCCGTGCTCGTCGCGCCCGACGCCGTGGATGAAGTCCCCCGGGAGGAGCTCGGCGAGCCCCTCGGCGAGCACGACGCAGCCGTAGTATTTCCCGCGCTTCTCGCGCGCGAGCATCATGTCGACGATGTGATCGGCCAGCGCCGGCACGTTGATGCAGGCGCGCTCGTGCTCGACGCCCTTCTTGTCCGTCCAGGTCTCGGTGCGCTCGAGCGGCCCGACGATGTCCTCGCCCGCCACCACGAGGTGCGCCTCGCCGGCGATGGCGACGCCGTACGCGAGCCAGCCGGCCTTCCGCCCCATCGTCTCGACGATGAAGTAGGAGCTCGTGGCGAGCGCGTCGGCGCGCAGGTTCTGGAGCTCGCGCGCCATGACGTCGACCGCGGTGAAGAAGCCGAACGTGAAGTCGATGCCGCTGTAGTCGTTGTCGATGGTCTTCGGCACGTGCACGACGTGCACGCGCTTGGCCTCCGCCGGGAGCGCCTGCTGGTAGAGGTGCAGGTAGTTCGCGGTCTTGAGCGTGTCGTCGCCGCCGATCGAGATGAGCGCGTCGACCTGCAGGTCCACGAGCGCCGTGTACACGGCGTGGAGGCGCGCGGTCTTCTTCGCGTCGAGGAGGTCGTCGCGCTTCTCGATGGACTTCCCGGGGTTCGAGCGCGCGGTCCCGATGATGATGCCGCGGGTGTTGCGGAGGCCGCGGAGGTCGGCCTCCTTGAAGATCCGGTAGTGCTGGTCCGGGAGGAGCCGGTGCGTGACCGGGTGGTAGTCCTGGAGGTTCGAGTAGCCGAAGAAGAAGCCGATGACCTCGCGCCCGTCCTCGATGAACGAGGTCGCGGCGGCCGAGATGACCGCGTTCGCGGCGGGCGCCGGGCCCCCCGAGAAGACGAGGCCGACGCGCTTGATGTGGTCGCCCTTGAGCGCCGCGCGGTCCTTCGCGGCCCCCTCGACCTTGGCCTTCGCCGTCATGAGTCATCCCCTCGCGCGATGGACGTTCCGTCGGTTCGGGGCGCGGCGGACCTCCGCCGGCCCCTCGCGAGGTTACGGCGGCGCCGCCGGTTTGTCACCGCGCGCCGAGGCTCTCCCGGACGGCCCGCGCGAGCGCGAGCGCGCGCGGCGAGCGGATCCGCGGGTCCATGCGGTTCATGACGTAGCCCATCGAGAAGCCGAGGACCGGGTCGGCCCAGCCGAGGCAGCCGCCGGCGCCCGGGTGGCCGAACGCCTCGACGCTCGGCGAGAAGAGGTGCGGCTCGTCCTTCACGAAGCCGACCGAGAAGCCCATGGGCTTGTGGAGCACGCGGTCGCGCTCGGTCCAGCTCTGGCGCGCCATCGGCCAGGCCAGCGTCTCGGGGCGGACGAGGCGCGGGAGGTCCGGCGGGGCCGCGCCGATGAGGGCGCCGTAGACGGTCGCGACCGCGCGGGCGTTGGCGACCGCGTTCACCCACGGGAGCTCGAGGGCGCGCGCGCGGCGCGTGTCGAAGGCGCTGATGGTGCGCGGGCCGAGGTCGGCGGGGTGCTTGAAGGCGTGGACCGTGTCGCTGTCGCCCTTGAGGATGGCGCGGAGGGTCTTGCCCTCGGCGGTCTTCCGGCGGAGGAGCATCGGGCCGAGCTTCGACACGCGGTCCCAGGTGCCGGCCGGGTAGAGGCGCGCGACGCGGGGCTCGACGGCCTCGGGGAGCCCGAGCCAGGCGTCGACGCCGAGCGGGGCGCGCACCTCGCGCTCGAAGAAGGCGCCGAGGGTCTCGCCGGCGACGCGGAGGAAGAGCTCCGCCGCGTAGAGGCCGAAGGTGACGCCGTGGTAGCCCTGGTCGGTCCCCGGCTCCCAGCGCGGGGTGGCCGCCGCGAGGCGGGCGGCGAGCGCGGGGCGCGCGGCGGGCTCGAGGTCCTCGAAGACCCAGGCGTCGTCGAGCCCGACGAGGCCGACGCGGTGCGAGAGGAGCTCGCGCACCGTGACGCGCTCCTTGCCGTTCTGCGCGAACTCGGGCCAGTAGCGCGCGACGGGCGCGTCGTAGTCGAGGCGGCCGCGGTCCGCGAGCATGAGGAAGCAGGTCGCGACGAGGCCCTTCGTCGACGAGAACAGGATGGCGACGGTGTCCTCGGCCCAGGCGAGGCCGCGCTTCCTGTCGGCGAGGCCGCCCCAGAGGTCGACGACGCGCTCGCCACCGTAGCAGACGGCGACCGACGCGCCGATCTCGCGCCCCTTGGCGAGGCTCTCCGCGAAGACCTCGCGGACCCGGTCGAAGCGCGGGTCGCAGTAGCCGTGAACGTCTTTCACGCCGCCACCGTAGCCGCTGCCCGCGGTGATTGGAAGGCCCTCGTCGCGCGTCGCGCCGGCGCCCGATGACGCGCCGCGTCACGGCCGCTCGCGCGCCGCCGCGGGGCGTGCGATGGTCGCGGCGTGGAAGCCATCGTCAAGAAGATCCTCCGGGCCCCGGTCTACGACGTCGCGGTCGAGACGCCCCTCGAGCACGCGCCGGTGCTCTCGCGGCGCCTCGACAACCACGTCTACCTCAAGCGCGAAGACCTGCAGCCGGTCTTCTCGTTCAAGCTGCGCGGCGCCTACGCGAAGCTCGTCGCGATGGGCGAGTCGGGGCGCGGGCGCGGGGTCATCGCGGCGTCGGCCGGGAACCACGCGCAGGGCGTCGCCCTCGCGGCCTCGCGCCTCGGGACGCGCGCGGTGATCGTGATGCCGGTGACGACGCCGAGCATCAAGGTCGCCGCGGTGCGCTCGCGCGGCGGCGAGGTGGTCCTGCACGGCGACACCTTCGACGAGGCGCGCCGCCACGCCGAGGAGCTCGGCGCGGCCGAGGGGCTCGCGTTCGTGCACCCCTACGACGACGACGACGTCATCGCCGGCCAGGGCACGGTCGGCATGGAGATCCTGCGCCAGCACCGCGGCGCCATCGACGCGATCTTCGTGCCGGTCGGCGGCGGCGGGCTCATCGCCGGCATCGCCGCGTACGTGAAGTACGTCGCGCCCGAGACGGCGATCATCGGGGTCGAGCCGGAGGACGCGGCGTGCCTCGCGGCGGCGCTCGCGGCGAAGCGGCAGGTGACGCTCCCGACGGTCGGGATCTTCGCCGACGGCGTCGCGGTGGCGCGGGTCGGCGACGCGCCGTGGCGCATCGCGCGCGAGCACGTCGACCGCGTGGTGACCGTCACGACCGACCAGATCTGCGCGGCCGTGCGCGACCTCTTCGACGACACGCGCTCCATCGCCGAGCCCGCCGGCGCCCTGGCCGTGGCGGGGCTCAAGCGCTTCGTCGAGGAGACCGGCGTCACGGGCCGGCGCTTCGTCGCCATCGACAGCGGCGCCAACGTGAACTTCGACCGCCTCCGCCACATCTCGGAGCGCGCCGAGATCGGCGAGGAGCGCGAGGCCATCCTCGCGGTGACGATCCCCGAGCGGCCGGGCGCCTTCCGGCGCTTCTGCGAGGCCATCGGGCGGCGGAACATCACCGAGTTCAACTACCGGATCCACGACGCGGACGCAGCGCACATCTATGTCGGCGTCACGTTGTCGCGCGGCGGCGCCGAGCGGCGCGAGCTCGCCGCGAGCCTCGGGGCCGATGGCTACGCGGTCGCCGACCTCACGGAGAGCGAGCTCGCGAAGCTCCACATCCGCCACATGGTCGGCGGGCGCTCGGCGGCGGCCGTCCACGAGCGGGTCTACCGGTTCGAGTTCCCGGAGCGCCCGGGCGCGCTCATGCGCTTCCTCGAGCGGCTCTCGGCGGGCTGGAACATCTCGATGTTCCATTACCGGAACGACGGCGCCGCGTTCGGGCGCGTGGTCGTCGGGATGCAGGTCCCGCCGGACGAGAGCGCCGCCTGGGACGCGGCCCTCGCCGACATCGGCTACCCCTTCTGGGAGGAGACCGACGAGCCGGCGTACCGCCTCTTCCTCGGGCCGGTCTGAGCGGTCGTCCTATCCCCGCCTCACCATGACGAGCCGGTCCTTCCCCGGGCCGTAGTAGTCGGGCTCGAGGTGCTCGACCGTGAAGCCGAGGGCGTCGTAGATCCTGCGCGCGTGGGCGTTGTCGGGGGCGACCGTGAGCCGGAGCCCGGCCGGCGCGAGCGGCTCGAGGGCCTTCACCGCCGCGGCCGTGAGCGCGCGCCCGAGGCCGCGGCCCCGCGCCTCCGGGGCCGTGCCGAGCGAGAGGATCCAGCCGACGCCGTCGCTCGCGACCGCGCAGGCGCAGTAGCCGACGATCTCGCCGCTCTCGATCGCGACGACGAGCGCCTCGGGACAGAGGTCGAAGAGCTGCCGCACGACGTAGGGCCCGTAGCCCGCGCTCCCGTAGGCGCGCGCGTCCACGGCCACGATGGCCGCGAGCTCGCCCTGGCGCGCCGGCCGGATGATGACGCTCATGCCGCTCCCTCCTCGTCCTCGTCGCCCAGGGCCGCTCCCCGGAGGAGCGCCCGGAGCTCGTCCACCGAGAGCGCCGCGGCGTCGTCGGTGCCGGCGAGCAGCGCGTCGACGAGCGCGCGCTTCCGCTCGTGGAGCTCGACGATCGCCTCCTCCACCGTGCCGGCGGCGATGAGCCGCATCACCGTCACGGGCTTGTCCTGGCCGATCCGGTGGGCGCGGTCCGTCGCCTGGTCCTCGACGGCCGGGTTCCACCACGGATCGACGTGGATCACGTAGTCCGCGCCGGTCAGGTTGAGGCCGGTGCCGCCCGCGCGGAGCGAGATCAGGAACACGTCGCCCTCGCCGCGCTGGAAGGCGTCGACCTCGGCCTCGCGGCGCGCGGGCGGGGTCTGCCCGTCGAGCCAGCGGAGCGCGACGCCGTCCGCCTCGAGGGCCTCGCGCACGAGCTCGAGGTGGCGCACGAACTGGCTGAAGATCAAGGCGCGGTGGCCCTCCTCGCGCAGCTCCGCCACGATCTCGCGGAGGCGCGCGAGCTTCGCGCCCGGCGCCGTCGCGCGCGGGTCGACGAGCCGCGGGTGGCACGCGAGGAGGCGCAGCCGCTGGAGCGCCGCGAGGAGCTCGAAGCGGCCGCCGTCGTCGCTCGCCGCCGCCGCCTCGGCCGCCGCCCTCACCTTCTCGTAGAGCTCGCGCTCCGCCCGCGAGAGCGCGACGTCCACGCGCACGTCCGTCCGCGGGGGCAGCTCGGGCGCGACCGCCGCCTTGTCCCGGCGCAGGATGAACGGCCGCACGAGCGCCGCGAGCCGCTCGCGCGCGCCGTCGTCGCCGTCCCGCTCGATGGGCGCGACGAAGCGCTCGCGGAAGCGGGCGCGCGTCCCGAGGAGCCCGGGCGCGACGACGCGGAAGAGGCTCCACAGCTCGCCGACGCGGTTCTCGACGGGGGTCCCGGTGAGCGCCACGCGGAACGCCGCCGGGAGCGCGGCGATCGCGGCCGCGCGCCGCGTGTCCGGGTTCTTCACGGCCTGCGCCTCGTCCACGACGAGCGTCGCCCACGGGACCGCCCCGAGCGCCTCGCCGTGGCGCGCGACGAGGCCGTGGCTCGCGACGACCACGTCGCCCGGGCCGAGCCCCGCGAGCGCCGCCTCGTCGCCCTGGCCGCGGAAGCGCCGCGCGGGCCCGAGCGTCGGCGCGAAGCGCGCGAGCTCGCGAAGCCAGTTGAAGACGACGCTCGTCGGCGCCACCACGAGCGCTGGCCCGTCGCCGGCGCGGTGGACGAGGAGGGCCGTGGCCTGGACGGTCTTCCCGAGGCCCATGTCGTCCGCGAGGCAGGCGCCAGGCGCCCAGGCGGCGAGGCGCGCGAGCCAGCGGAAGCCCGCGAGCTGGTAGGGCCGGAGGGTGGCCTCGAGCGCGGCGGGCGCGGGCTCCTCGCGCGTACCGGCCGCCTCGAGGCGCTCGAGGAGCCCCGCCCAGGCGCCGTTCGCGTCGACGAGGGTGGCCTCCCCGGCGAGCTCGCCCAGGAACGGCGCCGCGGCCGTCGAGACGCGGAGCTCGTCGCCGCGCGGGATCACGGCCTCGGCGAGCGGCGCGAGGCGCCGCGCGAGCGTCTCGCTCACGCGGATCCAGCCGTCGTCGCCGACGGGGACGAAGCGCCGCCCCTCGCGGAGCGCCTCGAGGAGCGCGCCGAGCGGCGCCGCCAGCCCGTGGCCGCCGACCTCGCCGCGGAGCGCGAGCCAGGTCCCCATGGCGCCCACGGTGACGGTGAGATCGCGCGCGCCGACCGGCGCCGTCACGACGCGCTCGCGGCCGTCCGCCCACTCGACGTCGACGGCGCCGTCGTGCTCGGCGAGCCGCGCCACGATCGCGAGGCCCCGCTCGAGGTCGTCGACCAGGTAGCGGCTCGCGCCGAGGGCGCTCCCCGCGTCGAGCCCGAGGTCGCCCGCGAGCGCGTCGCGCGCGGCGGCCTCGGCGGCGAGGTCGCGGCGCACGAACACCGTCTCGTCCCCGTCGCGACCGTAGACGACCGGCGCCCCCTCCCCGGCCGGCGCGGGCTCGGCGTCGGCAGGTAGCGCGCGGCGACCGCCACCGTCAGCGCGCCGCCCGCGAGGTCGAGGCGCACGCGCAGCCGCGGGCGACCTCGAGCGCGCGGCCGCCGATCGACGCGCCGAGCGCGACCGGCACGACCCGCGCGAGCGACGGGGCGAGCGCGCGCACGGCGTCCGCGGCCTCCGGCGGGAGGAGCCCTCGGACCGGCGCGATGAGCTCGTCGAGCGCGTCCCGGAGGGCGCGAGGCACGACGATCGCCAGGGCGCCGGCGCCCTCCGCCTCGGGCACCACGTGGACGAGCGCGTCGCCGACGAGGTCCAGGGCGTCGAGCACGCCGAAGGAGAAGGATCCGGCGTGGGCCGTGACGCGCACCCCGGCCGGCGTGGCGTCGAACGTGAGGCCGAGGGTCGCGCAGCGCACGCTGACCGGCGCGTCCTGGCCGGCGAGGAAGGCGCGCGGGTGGCGGGAGAGCGCGCGGAAGACCGCGGCCGCCGGCCCCGGCGCCGGAGGCGCGCCCCGTGGTGCCACGAGCGGCGCGAGCTCGGCGAGGAGGCGGTCGTCGCCGTCGAGGGCGGCCGCCGCGCGGGCGACGGCGCCCTCGTCGAGGCGCCGCCGGACGTAGCCCTCGCCGCGGCGCTTGGCGCGCACCGCCACGGCGCGGACGCGCGGGTTCGCGCCGGGCTCGATCTCCCAGCCGAGCGCCTCCTCCGCGGCCTCGAACGGGAGCCCGCCCGTGTCGGCGCGGAGCGCCTGCGCGAGCGCGTCGAGCGTGCGCTGCCAGGGCGCGCGCGTCCCCTGGTCCAGGAAGGAGGCGATCGCGCGCGCGTCGCGGCCGCCCGCGGGTGCCGTGGCGTCGAGGCGGTCGAGCACCCAGTCCACGGCGGCCAGACCGTGGGCGCACCCGCCGCGGCGCGGCCGCGGGCAGTCGCAGCGCACGGCCGCGGCGCCTCCCGGGAGGCCGGGCAGGACCGTCGACGTGGCGCGGTCGCGCGCGCCGCCGCAGAGCGGCACGACGGGCTCGCTGTAGGAGAGCCCGCCGCCGTCCTCGTCCATGTGCACCGCCGCGAGCTCGCGCTGCGCGCGCGTTCGGGGCGCCGAGCGCTCCCGGAGCTCCGCGCGCAGCGCCGTGAGGCGCCCCCAGACGTCGGCCGCCGCGGGGTCGTCGGGGGGCCGCCGCGCGCCGAGGGCGACGGTCTCCTCCGCGTACGCGACCTCCGCCCCGGCGCCGAAGCGCGAAAGCAGCGCGAGCGCCGCGCTCCGGACGGCCGGCGGCCAGGGGTCGGCGTGCCAACCGGCGCGGGGCGGGCTCAGGATGTCGGCGAGGACCGCGCCCGGTCGGGTCGGCGTGTCGGGCGGGAGGTAGCGCGCGAGCGTCGCGACCGGCACGTCGAGCCAGCCCGCGACGCCGCGCGGCCGGGCCCAGGCGAAGAGCTCCGCGCGCGTCATGTCGAGGCGGAGCGCGTCCGGCTCAGGGGCGCCGGCGCCGACGCGGTCGGCCTCGAGGCGCTCGGCGAGGAAGCGCCCGAGGACGCCGAGCTCGGAGGCGGGCAGCTCGCGCTCGAGCCAGGCGGAGACGATGTCGCTCGCGAGGAGCTGGCCGACGGTCTGGCAGTAGCCCTCGCTCGCGAGGCGCCCGAGCGCCTTCCTCCCGACGGCCCCGAGGGGAGCCGCCTCGGCGAGCCAGCGCAGCGACTGCGCGAGCGTCCCGGTCACGGGCGCCGTGCCGAGCCCTTGCGCGATCTGACGCGCCTCCCGGAGGTCGCGGATGGTGGGGCGAGCGGGGGCCACGCGCGAGGCTTAGCGCGAGGTACGGCGCGCGTCCATCGCGCGCGCGGGGCCCGTCACGGCACGCACCCGCGGCTGTCGCGCGGGCAGCGGAGGCGCACGTGGAAGTGGTCGTCGTGGGGGCAGTAGTTGTTGCCGTAGAAGGGGAGCGTCACCCCCTTCGGGGCGCGACACCGCGCGACGTAGAGCTTCCCGAGCGTGCGCGCCCGCTCCTTCGCCGGGACGCCGTTCGCCTTGGCCCAGGCCGCGAGCTCCCGCTTGATGAGGGCGCCCACGAAGATCACCTGGACGTCGCGCTCCGCGGCGAGCGCGCTCGCGAGGGACCAGGCCCACGCGCGCTCGAAGGTCGGCGGCACGGCGAAGACGCCGCTCGCGTCGGGGAGCTCGTAGCGCGGCGGCGTCTCCTCGCAGACCGGCACGGGGTGCCGCGGGTCCGCGCCGCGCTGGGGGAAGTAGAGGTCGGCGTCGCGCCCGCTCTGGTGCGAGAGGTGGCGCGGGATGAGCCCGCCGGTCTCGTGGCTGAGATCTCCGACGGCGATCCGCGGGGCGTCCGGGTGTGCGCTGCGGTAGGCCGCCGTCGCCGCCAGGATGACGCGCACGAGGCTCGGGTGGCCGTAGAAATTGCTGCGCTGCGGCAGAGCTCCAGGCGCGTCGGGCGGGAAGCAGCGGTCGGGGTAGAGCAGGTAGTGGTCGGCGCCCTCCTCGGCGAGCGCCACGCCGCCGACGAGCGAGCCGCGGCTCGGGCTCCCGATCGAGCCGGTCCTCGGCGCCGCCGCGCGCGCGGACCCGGGCGCCGCCGTCGCCGCCAGCGCTGAAGCGACCGTCCACGCCGCGAGCCACGCCCGTGTCCGCTTCCCCATGGAGGGCTCAGCGCGCCGCACCGCCGGTCCATTCCCGCGGCGCGCGCGGGCGCGCACGAGCGCGTTGACGATCGGGCACGCCCGGGCGAGTCTCGCCGCATGCCGCAGCCGACACCGTTCCACGAGCGCACGGCCGCCCTGTGCACGAGCTACGCCTGGAAGCACTGGGGCGGCTACTACGCCGTCTGCCACTACGACGAGAGCCCGGAGCGCGAGTACAACGCGATCCGCCACGCCGCCGGGCTCCTCGACGTCTCCCCCCTCTACAAGTACGACGTGAGCGGCCCCGGCGCCGGCGCGTTCCTCGACTGGGTCCTCGCGAAGCCCGTGAGCGCGCTCAAGCGCGGCCGCGTGACCTACGTCTGCTGGTGCGACGACGACGGCAAGGTCCTCGACGACGGCACCTGCTGGCGCCTCGACAAGCAGCGCTTCCGCCTGACGGCCGCGTCCCCGGCGCTCTGGTGGTTCCTCCGCCACGCCGACCGCTTCGACGTCACCGTCGCGGACGTCTCGGCCGACCTCGCCGCCCTCGCCCTCCAGGGCCCGACGTCGAAGGCCATCCTCGCCGACGCGTGCGACGCCGACATGGGCGCGCTCGGCTTCTTCGGGCTCACCGAGGCCCGCTTCGACGGTGGCGCCTTCACGGCGCTCATCACGCGCACGGGCTACACGGGCGACCTCGGCTACGAGATCTGGGTGGAGCCCGTGCACGCGCTCCGCCTCTGGGACCTGCTCATGCATGTGGGCGCCGCCCACGGCATCCACCCCATCGGGCTCGACGCGCTCGACATCTCCCGCGTCGAGGCGGGCTTCATCCTCCAGGGCTGCGACTACACCGCGGCCTCCGACGCCCTCATCCCCTCGCACCTCTCGTCGCCGTACGAGCTCAACCTCGGCTGGACGGTGAAGCTCGACCGCGCGCCCTTCATCGGGCAGCGCGCGCTCCGCGCCGAGAAGGCGCGCGGCCCCGCCTGGGCCTTCGTCGGGCTCGACATCGCCTGGGAGCCGCTCGAGCGCCTCTACGCGGCGCACGACCTCCCGCCGCACCTCCCGCTCGCGGCGTGGCGGACGCCGGTCCCCATCTACCGCGGGATGCGCCAGATCGGCCGCGCGACGAGCGGCGCCTGGTCGCCGACGCTCAAGCGGAACCTCGCGCTCGCCTCGGTCGAGGCGGAGTTCGCCGCGGTCGGGACGGTCGTCGACTTCGAGGTCACCGTCGAGTGGGAGCGGTGCCGCGTGCCGGCGACCGTCTCCGCCCTCCCCTTCTTCGACCCGCCCAGGAAGCGCGCGTGAGCGTCACCAACACGGAACGGAATGGCGGCCGCTGGGACGCCATCATCATCGGCGGCGGGCACAACGGCCTCGCGTGCGCCGCCTACCTCGCGAAGGCGGGGCGGCGCGTCAAGGTGCTCGAGCGGCGCCACGTCCTCGGCGGGGCGGCCGTCTCGGAGGAGGTCTACCCGGGCTTCACCTTCTCGGTGTGCAGCTACGTCGTGAGCCTCCTGCGTCCGCAGATCATCCGCGACCTCGAGCTCCCGAAGCACGGGCTCGAGATCCTGCCGCTCGAGTGCGCGTTCACGCCGCAGCTCGAGGGGCCGGGCCTCGTGCGCTGGCCGGACGCCGCGAAGACGCGCGCCGAGATCGCGCGCCTCTCGAAGAAGGACGCCGACGTCTACCCGCAGTTCGGGCGCGCCATGGGCCGCATGGGGCGGCTCGTGAAGCCCATCATCGACGACCCGCCGCCGGACCCGACCTCGTTCGACCCGCGCGAGCTCCTGAAGCTGAAGAAGCTCGGCGACCTCGTGCGCGGCCTCTCCGAGACCGAGCTCGTGCGCTTCGTGAAGATGATGACCATGTCGTCGGCGGACTTCCTCGACGAGTGGTTCGAGTCGGACGTGCTGAAGGCGCCGATGGCGGTCTCCGGCATCATCGGGACGTACCTCGGCGTGCGCTCGCCGGGCACGGCGTACGTGCTCCTCCACCACTACATGGGCGAGATCGACGGCGCCTTCCGCGCCTGGGGCTTCTCGCGCGGCGGCACCGGCCAGATCTCGCTCTCGATCGCGCGCGCCGCGGAGGCGTACGGCGCGGACATCGAGGTGAACGCCGGCGTCGAGCGCGTGAAGGTCAAGGACGGGCGCGCGACCGGCGTCGTCTTGACCGACGGGCGCGAGCTCGACGCGAAGGCCGTCATCTCCGGGGTCGACCCGCGCCTCACCTTCTTCGGGCTCGTCGGGAAGGAGCACCTCCCGGGGGAGCTCGTCTCGCACCTCGACCGCTACAAGCTCCGCGGCAGCTCCGGGAAGGTGAACCTCGCGCTCGACCGGCTCCCCGAGTTCACGTGCCGCCCCGGGAACGGGCTCCACATCAAGGGCGACATCGCCATCGCGCCGAGCATCGACTACCTCGAGCGCGCCTACGACGAGGCGAAGTACGGCGCCTTCTCGCGGCGCCCCTACCTGAACGTGGTCATCCCGTCGCTCACGGACCCGACGGTCGCGCCGCCGGGCAAGCACGTGATGAGCATCTTCGTGCAGTACGCGCCCTACCACCTGAAGGAGGGTGCCGCGGACTGGCCGAACCAGCGCGACGCCTTCGGCGACGCCGTCGTCGACACGCTCGCCGAGTACGCGCCCGGCCTGAAGGAGTCGATCCTGTATCGGCAGGTCCTGACCCCGTGGGACCTCGAGAAGGACTTCGGGCTCACCGAGGGGAACATCTTCCACGGCGAGCTCTCGCTCGAGCAGCTCTTCTTCCTGCGCCCGGCGCCCGGCTGGGCGCGCTACCGGACGCCCGTGCGCGGGCTCTGGATGTGCGGGAGCGGGACGCACCCGGGCGGCGGCATCATGGGCGCCCCCGGGAAGCTCGCGGCGGAGCGGATGCTGAAGGAGCGCGCGGTATGAGCGGCGCCAAGGTCATCGTCATCGGGGGCGGGCTCAACGGGCTCGCGGCGGCCGGGCTCCTCGCCAAGGCCGGGCGCGAGGTGCACGTCTACGAGGCGCGCGACGCGCTCGGCGGGCTCGCCGCGGGGGTGCCGTTCGCCGACGGGTACACGGCCCCCGGGCTCCTCCACGACACGGCGATGGTCCGGCCGTGGGTCGCCGACGCCCTCGGGCTCGCGCAGCACGGGCTCCAGCGCGAGGCGTCGCCAGCGGCCGTCACGATCCCGACGGAGCGGGGCGCCATCACGCTCCGCGGGGCCGAGGTCAGCGGCGACGTCGGCCCCGGCGACGCGGACGGGGTGCGGCGCTACACGGCGCTCGTCGACGCCGTGCGGCCCGTGCTCGCGAGGATCATGGACCAGGCGCCGCTCGACCCGCGGGCGAGCCTGCTCTCGCTCCTGAAGACGGGGCTCGCCGTGCGCCGCTTGGGCGCGGCGACGATGCTCGAGCTGATGCAGGTGGCGCCGATGTGCGTCGCCGACTGGACGCGCAGCCTCGGGCTCTCGGAGCCGCTCGCGGCGGCGCTCTCGCTGCCGGCGGTCGAGGGCTCGTTCACGGGCCCGTGGTCGGCCCACACGGCGACGACGGCGCTCGTCCGGGCGGCGCTCTCGGGGCCCGCGGTCGTCGGGGGCGCGCCGGCGCTCGTCAAGGCCGTGGTGGCCGCGGCGAAGGCCCACGGCGCGCACCTCCACACGGGGGCCCGCGTCACGCGGATCCTGTCCGATGGCGCGCGCGTCTCGGGCGTCGAGCTCGCCTCGGGCGAGAAGGTCACGGCCGACGCCGTGCTCTCGACGCTCGACCCGAGGTCGACCTTCCTCTGCCTCTCGGGGCCGACGGACCTCCCGCTCGGGCTCGTCGAGGACGCGAAGCGCTACCGGATGCGCGGGACCACCGTGAAGGTGCACCTCGCGCTCACGGGGCCGCTCGAGGACGCCGCCGGGAACCGGATCACAGCGCTCCGGGCGACGCCGAGCCTCGACGACGTCGAGCGCGCCTTCGACGCGGCGAAGTACCGCGCGGCCGCCGAGGCGCCGGCGCTCGACGTGGTCGTCCGCGAGGACATGGCGACGGCCCCGGGGCACGCGGTCGCCTCGATCGTCGCCCACGCCGCGTCCTACGATCTCGCCGGCGGCTGGACCGACGACGCCCGGCAGCGCTTCGGCCGCGCCGCGCTCGACGTCCTCTCGCGCCACTGCCCGACGGTGCGCGACCGCGTCGCCCACATGGAGGTGCTTGCCCCGCCCGACATCGCCGAGCGCTACGGCGTGACCGGCGGCCACGTCCTCCACGGGGAGCACGCGCCCGACCAGCTCCTCTTCCTGCGGCCGAGCGTCCACTGCGGCGCCCACCGGACCCCCATCGCGGGGCTCTACGTCGGTGGCGGCGCGACGCACCCGGGCGGCGGCCTGACGCTCGGGCCCGGCGGGCTCGCGGCGCGCGCCATCCTCTCGAAGTAGAAGGCGAATCTCCGCGCCGGGCCGCCCGCACGCTCTCCGCGCGGCGCACGAAGTTCGTGCCATTCGCAGCACGAACTTCGTGCTGCGCGCACGAGATCAGGCCAGCAGTGCACGAGGTTCGTGCAGGCCGCACGATCTTCGTGCGCCGAGTTGACACGATCTTCGTGCTGCACGAACCTCGTGCCCATGATCAACGTCACCCTCAAGATCGACGACGACGTCGCCAACTGGGCCCGGGTGTTCGCGGCGAAGCGGAACGTGTCGCTCTCGCGGCTCCTCTCGGAGATGCTCCGCGACCGCATGGCGCGCGAGGACGAGTACCAGCTCGCCATGAAGAGCTACCTCGCCCGGGCGCCGTCGGAGCTCGGGGAGGTCGTCGGATGAGCGACGCGCCGCTCTCGTTCACCGACATCGGCCTCCTGCTCGCGTTCCATGACGCCGGATCGCCCGAACAGCAGCGCGCCGCCGCCGAGTGGATGCGCAGGCTCTGGCTCGACAACACCGGCCGGCTCGACGTCTCCGTGCTGTCGCGCCTCTACGAGGCGCTCACGCGCGGGCGATCACCGGGGCTCCCGCGCGCCGAGGCGCGGCAGGTCGTGCGCGAGCTCGCGGCCTGGCAGCCGGCCGTGACGACCGCGCGCACGCTGAACGCCGCGTGGCAGCTCGAGGATCGCTTCGAGCTCGGCTACGACGAGGCGCTCCTCGTCGGCGCGGCGAAGGTCGCCGGCTGCCGCTACCTCCTGACGGACGCGCTGCCGGCGGGGCGCGACCTCGACGGCCTCCTCGTGGTCGACCCGCTCACGACGCCGCCCGGGCTCTCCTGAGCGCCTCCCGCGTTGCCCGGGGCGCGCCGCGGTCGCATAGTCCCCGAGCCGAGCCGTGACAGGCTCTCGACGGAGGCCAGCCCATGACGCGAGCGCTCGTGGCGTTCATCGCGACCGCGCGGTCCCAGGACGCGATCCCCTTCTACCGCGACGTGCTCGGCCTCGAGCTCGTCGAGGAGACGCCCTTCGCCGCCGTCCTCCGGAGCGGCGCCACGGTCGTTCGGCTCCAGAAGGTCGAGGCGCTGACGCCGCAGCCCTTCACGGCGCTCGGCTGGGACGTGACCGATCTCCGCGCGGCCCTCGCCGAGCTCCGGCGCCACGGCGTGAGCTGCGAGCGCTACGGCTTCATGCAGCAGGACGACGACGGCGTGTGGGCGGCGCCCGGCGGGGCGCTCGTCGCCTGGTTCAAGGATCCCGACGGGAACCTGCTCTCGTACTCCCAGCCCCCGACGACCGAGGAGAACGCGCGATGATCGAGCTCTACTGGGGCAGCGGCTCGCCGTGGGCGTGGCGCGTGATGCTCGCCCTCGCCGTGAAGGGGGTCGAGTACGAGAGCAGGCTGCTCTCGTTCTCGGAGGGCGACCACAAGGCCGACGGCTTCCTCGCGCTGAACCCGCGCGGGCAGGTGCCGTGCCTCCGGGACGGCGACGTCTGCGTCTACGAGTCGCTCGCGATCGTCGCCTACCTCGACCGCCGCTTCCCCGAGCCGCCGCTCCTCGGGCGGACGCCCGCCGAGTCGGGGCGCGTCTTCCAGACGATCCTCGAGTTCGAGCACCACGGGGTGCCGGTCATCAACGACCGCGTCACGCGGCGGATCTTCCGCGGCCAGGCCGTCGACTACGCCGAGGAGATCCGCGAGGCCGCGCCCGCGGCCCGGGCCGAGCTCGCGCGGCTCGACGCGCGCCTCGACGGCCGCGAGTGGCTCGTCGGCGACGCGGTCTCCGCGGCCGACCTCGGGGTCTACCCGCACCTCCAGCTCCTCCTCCGCGCCCTCGGCAAGCCCGACGCGCGCGACCTCGACCTCGGCCTCACCCCCTTCGACACCGTGTTCCCCGCGCTCGCCGCGTGGTGCCGGCGCGTGGAGGCCCTGCCCGGCTACGACGCCACCTACCCGCCCCACTGGCGAGAGGCCCCGTAGCGGATGGACCCGTCGCAGCTCCTCCTCTGGTTCGCGGGCCTGTCGTCGCTCTCGATGCTCGCGGCCGCGCGCGGCCGCCGCGGCGGGGACCTCGGCTGGGTCGTCCTCGCCGTCGTGATCCTCGGCCTCTGCGCCTCGGGCCTCGTCGTAGGCTTTGGGCTCGCCGGCTGGCTCGCCGGCGGCGTCTGGCTCCCCCTCGTCGCGGCACCCCTGGTCGCCTTCCGCCTCGCGACCCGCGCCGCGTCGCAGCTCCGCTACGCGCGCGCCCAGCGCTTCGCCACCGTCGCCGCCGTCCTCCACCCGACCGCCCAGCAGCGCGTCTTCCCGCGGATCTTCGGCGCCCTCGCCAGGATCCAGCGCGGTGAGCGCGAGGCCGGGCTCACGACCCTCCGCGAGCTCGCGCGCGAAGACCCCATGGCCGCGCGCGCCCTCGCCCAGGTCGAGCTCCGCTGGCAGGCCCTCGTCGAGACCGTCGCGAGCGCCCGCGGCGGCGGCGGCCAGCTCCCCCTCGAGACCGTGGTCCGCGCCTTCGGCGAGGTCGGCGAGGTCGACGGGATGCTCTCCGTCTACGGCTTCAGCGTCGCCCGGGGCCGCCCGCGCCCGCCGAGCATCGACGCCACGGCCGCCGCCTTCGCCGGCCGCCCCGACCTCGTCGAGGCCCTCCACGACGGCGTCCTCGCGGACGAGCCCGCCACGCAGCGC
This sequence comes from Deltaproteobacteria bacterium, assembly GCA_020632715.1. Lineage (GTDB taxonomy): Bacteria > Myxococcota_A > UBA9042 > PHBI01 > PHBI01 > JACKFA01. Next base: position 617,311 of record JACKFA010000003.1, on the reverse strand, counting down.
GCGCTGCGCCTCGCCGCAGCGCACCAGGTCGCCGGCGAGTACGAGCGCGCCCAGCAGATCCTCGCCCCCCTCGCCGAGGACGCCGATCACCTGGTCCGCCACGTCGCGCGCGACCGCCTCGTCCACCCGCTCGCGCCGATCCCGCTGCGCCCCCTCACGCCGGCGACGCGCGTCGCCCTCCACGGCCTCGAGGCCCACGTCCGCGACATCGCCGCGACCGGCACGATCTGGCACCCGCGGCGCCGCCCGCGCCCGTGGGCGACGTGGGGCATCCTCCTCCTCCTCGCGGGCTTCTTCGTCGCCGAGATCCCCGGCGGCACGATGGACGAGCTCAACCTCGCCCGCCTCGGCGCCGTGCTGATGGGGGTCCCCGACGCGTTCCGCCCCTACCCGGGCGGCGGCGAGTGGTGGCGCGTCATCACGGGCGGGCTCCTCCACTTCGGCTTCCTCCACATCGCGCTGAACGGCGCCGCGCTCTGGCTCTTCGGGCGCTTCCTCGAGCCCGTCCTCGGCCCCGTCCGCTACGCCCTCGGCTACTTCGTCTCGGGCACGCTCGCGCTCGCGACGCTCGTCGCCTACGCCGCCTGGACGCACGCGCCGCAGGAGCTGCTCGTCGGCGCCTCGGCGAGCGTCATGGGGCTCGTCGGCGTGACCGTGGGCGTCCTCGGCCTCCGCTACCGCCGCCGCCCGAGCCCCATCATCAAGCGGCAGCTCGTCGTGCTCGCGTCGGTCGTGCTGCTGCAGGTCGCCTTCGACGCGATGACGCCGATGGTGAGCGGCGGCGCGCACCTCCTCGGCTTCGGCTACGGGCTCCTCTTCGGGCTCGCGTTCGCGCCGCGCGCGGCTCAGCCGCGGTACGCGTCCGGGTCGAGCTCGAGCGCCTCGATCCAGCGGTAGACCGTCCGCCGCGCCACGTCGAGCTCCCGGGCGACGGCGCGCACGCTGCCCCCGTGGGCCCCGAGGAGGGCGTCGAGCTGCTCGCGGGACGGGCGCGGGAGCTTCCCGCGGCGCGAGCGCTCACCGCCGCCGACCGCGCTCGCGGCGTCGTCCTCGGCCAAAACACCCTGACGGGGCTCGCGCAGGGGGGCGTCGCGGGGATGTCCGCCGGTCACCTCGCGAAGCTGCTCGAGATGGCCGAGGCGCTCCGGAAGGACGTGAACTCGCTCGAGGTCGACCTCGAGACGCTGTCGCAGAAGTACGGCGCCGACATCCCGCAGGCGAAGATCGACGCGCTCCGGGCGGCGGCGCAGAAGCTCGTCAGGTTCGAGCAGGAGTGCCGGCGCGCGGGCTGAGGGAGCGAGAGCTCAGCGCGCGGCCTCGAGCGCGGCCTCGGGGTCGGCCGCGGAGGCCTTGCCGGCGAGGACCCAGCCGTAGCGGTTGATGAGCGCGCCGACGAGGAAGGCGATCGCCACGAGCACGGCGGGTGCGTGCACGAGGAGGAGGAGCGTCGTGGCGGGGCCCGTGAGCGTGCCGCCGCCGTGGAGGAGCCAGGCGCCGTGGCCGTGATAGAGAGCGCGGTCGCGCGCGCCGTGCCGCCTCGCGACGATCCAGAGCCCCATCACGACCTCCGCGAGCGACGCGGCGAGCAGGATGGTCCGGAGCGGCGGCACGAGGCGCCCGCCCATCGCGAGCGCGATGGCGGCGGCGCCGCAGCCGAGCCCGGCCATGCCGAAGTGGACGGGGAGCGTGCGATCGTGGGCCGCCCACGCGGGGACCGTGGTGACGCCGATGAGGACGCCCGTGTAGGTCGCGAGGAGCCCGCCGAGGACGGCCGCGGGGCCCGCGCCGAGCCAGAAGAGGACAGGGCCGAGGTGGAAGAGGGCCGACGCGAGGGCGAGCGCGGCCGCGCCGCCGAAGCCGGAGAGGATCCAGGCGCCGACGGACATGGGCGACGTCGGCTTGAAGACGCGGAGCATGTTGAGGAAGCGCGTCGGGCGGCCGAGGTCGAGGACGAGGAGCCCGGCCGAGATGGCGGCGCCGACGACCGCGAGGACGAGCGCCGGCAGGACGAGGGCCTTCGGGGCGCGCGCCACGGCCGCGACGCCCGCGATGACGGCGGCGCCGCCCGCGAGCCCGCCGACGAAGAAGTAGAGCGGGACCTCCCACGTCCAGACCGGGGGCTTGAGCACGGGGCGCCCGAAGTAGCCGGGCGCGCGCGGCGCCGGCGCGGGGGCGGGTCGCCCGGAGCCGCTCGTGGGCGGGGTCGTCGGCACGTCGTCCCCCCTCATCGCGCCGCCAGCGCGAAGGCGAGCGCGGTGATGGCGAGCATCGCGGCGGTGGTCAGGCCGGCGGAGAGCCACGAGCGCAGGAGCCGCGTCGACGGCACCTCGGGGGCGCGCGGGAGGCCGTAGCGCTCGGGGTCGCCGACGAGGATGCTGAGCGCGTGGACGCCGCCGACCGAGGTGTCGCGCGGATCGTAGAGGGTCGCTCCGGTGACGCCGCGGGCGTGGAGCGTGTCGACGCGGCGGTCGGCCTCCGCGCGGAGGAGGTCGAGCGGGCCGAAGCGGATGGACTCGGTGGGGCACGCCTTCGCGCACGCGGGGCCGCCGCCGCCCTTCTGGCGGTCGTAGCAGAAGGTGCACTTGTAGGCGCCGCCGCCGCCGGGGAGGTCCGCGTCGCGGCGCCCGATGACGCCGAAGGGGCAGCCGACGACGCAGTAACCGCAGCCGTTGCAGACGTCGTCCTGCACGAAGACGCCGCCCGTCTCGGTGCGGACGATGGCGCCCGTCGGGCACGCCTCGAGGCAGCCGGCGCGCTCGCAGTGCTTGCAGACGTCCGAGTAGAAGAGCCAGCCGAGGTCGTCGGGCGGGGCGGCCCCGCCCCCCTCGCGGCCGGCGGGCGCGTCGAGCTCGTGGAACTGGACGTGCCGCCAGGTGCTCCCGCTGAGCGCGCCGGTGTTGTCGTAGGACTGCCCCGTGAAGACGTAGCCGTCGTCGGGGACGCCGTTCCACTCCTTGCACGCGACCTCGCACGCCTTGCAGCCGATGCAGAGGGTGACGTCGGTGAGGAAGCCGACGGTCGTGCCGTCGGCGACGAAGGTGTTCTCGCGCTGGTTCGTGCTGTCCTTGCCGTCGCCGATCATGGCGTCTCCTCGCTCGTCGCCGCCGACCACCGCGAGAACCACGGCGCGAACGCGGCCCCGCGCGGCATCGGCCCGGGGACGACGTCGCACAGGAGCGCCTTCGACTCGTGGATCTTGACGTTCGGCTCCTTCGAGATGGCGATGAGGTCGTTCGCGACGTCGCCGCGGACGGGGCCGGCGCTGCCCCAGTGGAAGGGGAGCGCGACCTGGTGGACGAGCGCGCCGTCGCCGAGGCGGATGGGGCGCATGCGGCGGCTCACGAGGGCGCGCGTCTCGACGGCGCCGCGGGCCGTGACGACCGCGACGACGCCGCCGTTGTCGACGCCGAGGGCGGCCGCGAGCTCGGGCGAGAGCTCGACGAAGAGCTCGGGCTGGAGCTCGGCGAGGTGCGACAGGAAGCGGCTCATGCCGCCGCCGGTGTGGTGCTCGGTGAGGCGGTAGGTGGTGAGCACGTAGGGGAAGCGCGGGTCGCCGTGGGCGGCGTAGCGGTTGTCGGGGCGGAGGACGCGGTCGACGGCGGGGTTCACGTCGACCGGGTAGAGGGCGTTCCGGACGAGGGACTCGATGGGCTCGAAGTGGGTCGGGAAGGGGCCGTCCTTCACCTTCGAGGTGGCGAAGAGGTGGCCGAGGCCGTCGTCGTGCATGAGGAACGGGGCGTCGCCGGGGTGCGCGTCGACGCCGGTCGCGCCGGGGGCGGGCTCATAGTCGGGGCGCTTGTCCTTCGGGAAGTCTGGGACGTCGTCGCCGACCCAGGCGCCCTGGGCGTCGTCCCACCAGACGAGCTTCTTCCGCTCGCTCCAGGGGGCGCCGTCGGGGCGGGCGCTGGCGCGGTTGTAGAGGATCCGGCGGTCGGCGGGCCAGGCGTAGCCCCAGCCGTGGCCGAGGGGGCCCTTGGCGTCGCGGCCCTTGGCGCGGTTCTTCCCGTCGGGCCCGAAGACGCCCGAGTAGATCCAGCAGCCGCTGGCGGTGGAGCCGTCGGCGGCGAGCTCGGTGAAGCCGGCGACCTGCCCGCCGTGGTGGGGGGCGCCGTCGCGGTCGACGCCGTGGACGACGCCGTCGGGGTGGCTCGCGGGGTCGGTGTGCCAGCCGTTGATCTCGGCGAGGACGGCCTCCATGTCGGGGTCGCCGTGGGCGTCCTCGGGGTACCACCAGTCGAGGGCGCGGAGGGCCGCGTCGCGTGGGTTCTGCTCCTGGTGGGCGCGGGCGATGAGGCGCTTCGCGAGCTGGTGGACGAACCAGGCGTCGCTGCGGGCGTCGCCGGGCGGGTCGACGGCCTTCTCGCGCCACTGGAGGAGGCGCTGGGTGTTCGTGAAGGCGCCCTCCTTCTCGGCGTGGCCGGCGACCGGCATGAGGAAGACCTCGGTCCGGACGTCCTCGGGGCGGAGCTCGCCGCGCTCGATCTCGGGGCCCTCCTTCCAGAAGTTGGCGGACTCGATCTCGACGAGGTCGCGCACGACGAGCCAGCGGAGCTTCGAGAGCGCCATGCGCTCGAGGCGCGCGTTCTGGCCGCCGACGGCGGGGTTCTGGCCGATGCAGAGGAGGCCCTCGACGCCGCCGTCGCGCATGTCGGTGAAGAAGGCGAAGTGGGAGTGGTCGCCGGTGATGCGCGGCATGAAGCCGTAGCCGAAGTCGTTGTCGCGCGTGGCGTGCCGCCCGTAGAAGGCCTTGAGGAGGCTCACGACGTATTTGCCTTCGTTGTGGAGCCAGCCCTCGGGGTGCTTCTCGCGGTTCACGAAGCCGTCGAGGGTGGCCTCGCCGTGGCCGTGGCGGGGCATGTCGATGTAGCCGGGGAGGATGTTGTAGAGGGTCGGGATGTCGGTCGAGCCCTGGATGGAGGCGTGGCCGCGGAGGGCCATGATGCCGCCGCCGGGGCGGCCGATGTTGCCGAGGAGGAGCTGGAGGATGGCGGCGGCGCGGATGATCTGGACGCCCTTGCTGTGCTGCGTCCAGCCGACGGCGTAGCAGATGGCGGCGGTCTTGTCGGGGCCGGAGGCGCCGGCGAGGGCCTCGGCGATGCGGAGGAAGAGGGGCTCGGGGATGCCGGCGACCTGGGCGACGACGTCCGGGGTGTAGCGGGCGAAGTGGCGGCGGAGGGCCTGGAAGACGGTGCGCGGGTGCGTGAGCGAGGGGTCGCGCCGCGGGTGGCCGGTGTCGTCGAGCTCGTAGCGCCAGGTGGTGGTGTCGTACTGGCCCTCCTCGGGGTCCCAGCCGCTGAAGAAGCCGCCGTTGTCCTCGGCGTCGACGTAGTCCTCGGCGAGGAGGCAGGAGGCGTTCGTGTAGTGGACGACGTACTCGCGGAAGTAGCGCTCACCCTCGAGGATCCAGCGGATGAGGCCGCCGAGGAGGGCGATGTCGCCGCCGGCGCGGATGGGGGCCCAGATGTCGGCGAGGGCGCTGGTGCGCGAGAAGCGGGGGTCGACGTGGATGATGGTGGCGCCGCGCTCCTTGGCGGCGACGACCCAGCGGAAGCCGACGGGGTGCGCCTCCGCCATCGACGAGCCCTGGATGAGGACGCAGTCGGCGTTCTGGAGGTCCTGTTGGGCGGTGGTGGCGCCGCCCCGGCCGAACGAGGCACCCAGACCGGGCACCGTGCTGCTGTGTCAGATCCTGGCCTGGTTCGAGACGTTGACGACGCCGAGCCCGGCGGTCAGGAGCTTCTTGAGGAGGTAGTTCTCCTCGTTGTCGAGGGTGGCGCCGCCGAGGTGGGCGACGGCGGTGGTGTGGCGGACGGGCTCGCCGTCGCGCTCGTCGACCCAGTTCCGGGCGCGGGAGTCCCAGATCCGGTCGGCGATCATGTCCATGGCGCGGTCGAGGGGGAGGTCTTCCCAGTCGCGGCCGCCGGGGCGGCGGTAGCGGACGCGCGTGAGGCGGCGGTCGTGGGTGAGGAGCTGGTGGGAGGCGGAGCCCTTGGGGCAGAGGGTGCCCTGGTTGATGGGGCTCTCGGGGTCGCCGTCGATGGCGAGGATCCGCTGGCCGTCATGGTGGACGCGCTGGCCGCAGCCGACGGCGCAGAAGGGGCACACGGAGCGGGCGATCTGCGCGTCGGCGGTGCGCGGGCGGAGGGCGCGCGTGTGGGAGGTCATGGCGGCCTCGCCGTCGGCGCGGGCGCCGGTGAGCTGCCGGAGGAAGGGCCAACGCTGGAGTAGGTGCTTCATGACGGCATCGTAGCGCGACCGACCGCGGTCGTCTCGGTCCGAGCCGACCGACCGAGCCATCGCCCGTCGGCGAAGCCGACCCACCTCCCCTCGCGCCAGCGGGGGGACCGCCGCCGAAGGCGGCGAGGGGGGAAGCGAGCGCAGGGGCGCCCTGCGCCGTCCGCCATGAGGGTTCCCACCTCACCGCCGCGAAGCGGGCGGTGAGGAAGGGATGGCGGACGGCGCAATCAGGCGCCCCGTAGCGAGCGCATCTAGTGAAAGTCCCTGCTCTTCGGCACCTCCGGGGGCGCTATCTGCGGTGCCCACGCGCTCTCGGCGACGAGGTTCACGACGCCGTCCTCGGTCTGGATCCGCCCCGTGATCCCGAGGAACGGCGTCGTCTTGATGAGCACCGCGTGCGCCTCGAAGACCTGCTTCCAGCACACCACGTTCACGAACCCCGTCTCGTCCTCGAGCGTCATGAACGTCACCCCGGACGCCGTCCCCGGCCGCTGCCGGCAGATCACGAGCCCCGCGTAGCTCACGCGCCGCCCGTGCGCGAGCCCGCCGAGCGTCCGCGCGTCCGGGAGGCCCATCGCCCGGAGCCGCTCCCGGAGCGGCCCGAGCGGGTGCCCCCGCGTCGAGTGGTGGCTCGTGCGGTAGTCCCACGCGATCGTCTCCACCCGCCCGAGCCCCCGCAAGAGCGGCAGCTCCTCGTTCTCCTCGAGCTGAAGCGCGTCGTCCGCGCTCCGCGCGAGCCCCTCGATGACCCAGAGCGTCTGCCGCCGGTCGAGCCCGAACCCGTCGAGCGCCCCCGCCTCCGCGAGCAGCCGGAGCCCCCGCGTCGACACGCGCGTCGCCCTCACGAGCTCCGGCAAGGACCCGTACGTCGCCGCCGTCACCCGCCGCCCCTCCGCCTCCGGGAGCCCCTTCACGTAGCGGAGCCCCATCCTGATCGCGAACCGCTCCCCCACCCCCGCGAGCGGCTCGAGCGTGCAGTCCCACTGGCTGTGGAGCACGTCCACCGGCCGCACCTCGACGTGGTGCCGCTTCGCGTCCTCGACGATCGTCGACGCCGCGTAGAACCCCATCGGCTGCGCGTTCAGGAGCCCGCACGCGAACTCCGCCGGGTAGTGGCACTTGAGCCACGCCGTCGCGTACGCGATCAGCGCGAAGCTCGCCGCGTGGCTCTCCGGGAAGCCGTACTCGCCGAACCCGCGGATCTGGTTGAAGATCCGCTCGGCGAACTCGCTCGCGATCCCCTTCTGCTCCATCCGCGCAACAAGCTTGTTGCGATGCTTCTCGATCGCCCCCGACCGCCGCCACGCCGCCATGTCGCGCCGCAGCTGGTCCGCCTCCCCCGGCGTGTAGTCCGCCGCGACCACCGCGAGCTTCATCACCTGCTCCTGGAAGAGCGGGACGCCGAGCGTCTTCCGGAGCACCGGCTCGAGCGACGGGTGCGGGTACTCGATCGGCTCCTCCCCGTTCCGGCGCCTGAGGTACGGGTGCACCATGCCGCCCGTGATGGGCCCCGGCCGCACGATCGAGACCTCGATGACGAGATCGTAGAACGTCTCGGGCCGGAGCCGCGGCAGCATCGACATCTGCGCCCGGCTCTCGATCTGGAAGACCCCCACCGTGTCGCCGCGCGAGCACATCTCGAACGTCGCGACGTCGCTCGGCGGGATGGTCGCCATCGAGAGCGCGAGCCCGCGGTGCTCCCGGAGCATGTGGAAGCAGCGGTCGAGGTGCGTCAGCGCCCCGAGCCCGAGGAGGTCCACCTTGAAGAGGTCGAGCGCCTCGACATCGTACTTGTCCCACTGGATGACCGTCCGGTCCTCCATCGTGGCGTTCTCGATGGGGACGAGGTCGTGGACGGGCTCGTGCCCGAGCAGGAAGCCGCCCGGGTGGATCGACAGGTGCCGCGGGAAGTCCTGGATCTCGCGGCAGAGCTTCATCAGGTGCGCCCACGCCGGGCGGCGCACGTCGAGCCCGGCGCGGACGAGCGGGGCCTCGTCGAGGTCGTCGAAGTAGGAGAGCTGCTTCGCGTAGCGATCGAGCTCGGTCTCCGGCAGGCCGAGCACCTTCCCGACGTCGCGGAGCGCCGAGCGCCCGCGGTAGCGGATGACGTTCGCGACCATCGCGGCGTGCGCGCGCCCGTAGCGCGCGTAGACGTGCTGGATCACCTCCTCGCGCCGCTCGTGGGCGATGTCGAGGTCGATGTCGGGCGGCTCCGCGCGCTCGCGGGAGATGAAGCGCTCGAAGAGGAGGTCGAGCCGGATGGGATCGATGGACGTGATCTCGAGGCAGTAGCAGACGGCCGAGTTCGCCGCCGACCCGCGCCCCTGGCAGAGGATCCCGTGCTCTCTGCAGTAGCGGACGATCTCCCACATCGTCAGGAAGTAGCCGCAGTAGTCGAGCTCCTCGATGACCTCGAGCTCGCGCTCGATCTGCGCCATGACGGCGCCCGGGACGCTCTCGCCGTAGCGCCGCCGCGCGCCGTCGAGCGCGAGGCTCCGGAGCCACGAGGCCGAGGTGTTGCCGTCCGGGAGGCGCTCCGACGGGTAGCGGTAGCGGAGCTCTCGCAGGGAGAAGCTGCAGCGCGCGGCCACCTCGAGCGTGCGCGCGACCGCGGCCGGATCGTCCGCGAAGAGCTGCGCGAACGCCGCGGGCGACTTGAGGTCGTGCTCGGCGTTCGGGCGGATGACGCGCCCCGCCGTGCCGAGCGTGACCCCCGCGCGGAGGCAGGCGAGCACGTCCTGCAGGGGGCGCCGCGCCGGGGTGTGGTAGAGGACCGCGTTCGCCGCGACGAGCGGGAGCCCGAGCGCGCGGGCGCGCTGGCGGAGGCGCTCCTCGGCGGCCACCTCCTCGGCGACCTGGTGGCGCGCGACGAGCGCGTAGAGGCGGTCGCCGAAGGCGTCGCGCAGATCGTCGCAGAGGGCGGGGTCGGGGTCGTCGAGCGCGGTGAGGAGGCTGTCCTCGCCGCCCCAGAGGGCGACGAGGTCGTCGGTGTCGTCGAGGATCTCGTCCCAGAGGACGACCGAGCGCCCCTTCTCCGAGCGGAGGCGGCCCTTCGTGATGAGGCGGCAGAGCTGCGCGTAGCCGCGGCGGCCCTGCGCGAGCAGGACGAGCTTCGAGCCGTCGTCGACGCTGAGCTCGGCGCCGATGAGGAGCTTCACGCCGAGCTCCTCGGCCTTCGTGTGCGCGCGGACGACGCCGTAGACGCCGTCGCGGTCGGTCAGCGCGATGGCCGGGAGCCCCTGCTCGCGGGCGGCCTCGACGAGCTCGTCGGGGTGGCTCGCCCCCTCGAGGAACGAGTAGTTGCTCTTCACCCAGAGCGGCGCGTAGGGGGCGGTCATCGGCGCTACTCCACCCGGCCCTGGAGGAACCAGCGGCGGCGCCGCTTGTCGTAGAAGACCCAGAGGATGTCGCCGCGGAGGGTGCGCGCGAAGAGGTACTCGCGGTGGACCTCGGCGTGCCACCAGCCGCCGGAGACGACGTAGGGGCCGTGCACGGCGACGATCGGCCCCTGGCGCGGGTCGCGCGGCTGCCAGCCGTCGTTCCGGAGCTCGCGCGGGCGCCCGGGGAGCGCCTCGGGGCGGGCGAGCACGCGGCGCGCGAGGGGGCGCGAGCGGGCGAGCTTCTCGGGCGGGCGCGGGGCGAGGAGGCGCGCGAGCGGCTCGACCGCGTACTGCGCCTTCGGGAGGTGGCCGTCGCGGAGGCGGAAGACGCCGGCCGAGCCGTCGCCGAGCTCGGCCTCGACGCGCTTCACGGCGCGGAGGGCGGCGTCGAGATCGCGGCGCGGGGCGAGCGCGAAGAGGCGCAGCTGATCGGCGTTCGCCGGGACCTCGCGCGCCTCGAGCCGCACCTCGACGACGCCCGGGCCGAGGTCGACCGCCTCGAGGCGGAGGCGGACGAGATCGAGCAGGAGCGCCGTGTCGAGGGTGGGCGCCGCGGGGACGAAGCGGTGGGACGACTCCTCGGAGGGCGCGGCGGCGCCGGCGTCGGCGGCGGCGCGGGCGTCGTGGACGAGGGTGAGGCGGAGCCCGGCGATGACGGCCTGGCGGGAGACGAGGACGCGCACGATGTCGTCGAGGAGGCGCTTCACGACGAAGAGGAGGCGGTGGGCGTCGTGCTCGACGAAGTCGTCGAAGACCGCGCGGCCGCTCGCCGGGGGGCGCTCGGGCTCGGGGGTGAGCGGGGCGAAGAGCTCGCCGCGGGCGAGGCGCTGGAGCTCGGCGGCCTCGACGCCGTAGCGCTTGGCGAGCCCCGCGGTCGGGAGGGCCGCGAGCTCGCCCACGGTGCGGACGGCGAGGCGGTCGAGGCGCTCGCGGACGCGCGGCGGGACGCCGAGGCGCGCGAGGGGGACGCGCCCCGCGACGTCGCGCTCGGTGCCGGGGGTGTCGAGGACGACGACGCCCTCGTGGGAGCGGGCGACGGCGTAGGCGCCGAAGCGGCTCCAGCCGACGGCGACCGAGGCGCTGAAGCCGGCGTCCGCGAGGCCCTGGCGCACCGCGTCGCCCCAGGCGGTCAGCGTCGGGTGGAGGTGCTGGAGGCCGGCCGCGTCGAGCCAGAAGATCCCGGGCTCGTCGAGGGAGGGCTCGACGTTCGGGGTGAAGCGGCGGAGGTGGGCGGTGAGCTCGGCGACGGCGGCGCCGACGGCGGCCGGCGGGACGACGCCGGCGCGGAGGCCGCGCGCGAGGCCGAGGGCGGCGGCGTAGCGCTGGCCGGGGAGGACGCCCGACTCGCGGGCGAGCTCGTTCACCCAGAGGATGACGCCCTGGGGGCGATCCTCGTCGACCACGGCGGCCGGGCCGCCCGCCCACTCCGGCATGCGCTGGAGCAGGAGCTGCAGCGGGAGCTCGTCGATGTCGACGCACGCGAGCCGATCGGCCCGCCGCCCCGAGCCCGGGCTCGAGGCCGTTCCCGACTGATCTCCGGATTCCGGACGCACCTGTCCATCCTCCCGTGGCCCGCCGGAGCGGAGGCGCACGAGCCCCATCGTTCATCACGTGCTCCGCGCGCGAGACGCGGGGCGGCCATCCATCCACCCCCACGATACTGCACGCGCGTTCAGCATGTCAAGATCTTCGCCGTGCCACCTGACGGGCGCGCCCTCAGAGCCCGGCCGGGCCGTGGCAGGGCTCGCTGAAGACGGAGCCCGGGCCGCGGCGCTTGTCCTTCTGGACCGCGAGGAGGCAGGCGTAGCCGCCGTCGGCGCGCTCCTCGCGGCGCGCCTCGGCGCGGAGCGAGACGAGCGAGCCGAGCGAGGGGGCCTCCGCGGGCTTCTCGGTGAGGCAGAGGAGCGCGGCCCCGTGGTGCTGGGCGAGCCCGGCGAGGCGCGACTGGAGCGGGAGCGGGAGCTCGGCGTCGGCGCCGAGGTCGAGGACGACGAGCCCGAAGGCGCCCGAGCGCAGGAGGTGCGTGGCGGCGCGCCCGCCGCGGCCCACGTCGCCGGCGAGGACGACGGGGAGCGCCTCGAGGTCGACGCCCCCGTCCGCCACGTCGGGCGGGAAGAAGCCGTCCGGGCGGATCTGCACCCAGGCGGCGTTCTCGCCGCGGAGCTGGGCGTCGCGGACGAGCCCGAGGGCGCCCGTGAGGACCGCGCTCGCCCCCTGCCCGGACAGCTCGACGACGCGACCGGCGAGCGTCGGGAAGGCGAGCTCGTCGTCCCCGGAGCTCGCGGTGTCGCGCGGGGTCGGCGGCGCGTCGACGAGGCGGCGCGTGGCCGGCGGGAGCAAGCTCAGGACGGACGCGGACGCTGACGAGGCCATGTCATCTCCTTCGAGGGCGGTGAGCCGGTCGTCCCGACGATACTGCACAAAAGTTCAGCAATCAAGTTCGGACGGCACCCTCGACCACGCGAGCGAGACCGCGCGAACGAGACCGCGCGAACGACCATGCGAACGAGACCGCGCGAACGACCATGCGAACGAGACCACGGAGACACGGAGACACGGAGGAGCACGGAGGGAAGATCATCGGCCGAACGATCATTCGACGCGACCGGACGACGCCCGCGCCACGGCCACCAAGCCGCTGCCATGAGACAGCCTCAATAGAAAACATCGACGCGCGCGCTTCATCAGTTGACACCGAATGATCATTCGGGAAACCTCCAAACCACGGCGTTCGAATGAACGTTCAATCAAACCCACGGAGCCCACCATGAAGCGCACGAGCCTCGCCGTCATCGCCGCCCTCGGCCTCGGAGCCTGCTGGCTCCCGGCCGGTGACAAGACCTCCCCCTACTACTGGAGCGACTACTTCCTCGACATGTACGAGGAGGAGGTCCAGGTCCACGAGCTCGAGCCGGGGCCACCGGCCCTCGAGGAGCCCCGCGCCGTGCTCCTCATCACGGGCGTCACCATCCGCGAGGTCTGGTTCGACAACATCGTCGCCCGCCTCGAGCGCGACGGCTTCGTGCCGTACGTCTACGAGCCGCCGAACCTCCTCTCCGGCGACCTCTTCCAGGCCTCCCGCGACCTCGCCGCGGTCGTGGAGCACGTCCGGACCGTGAGCGGCCAGGACAAGATCGACATCCTCGCCGAGTGCACCGGCGGCCTCATCGCGCGCCACTACATCCAGTCCCTCGGCGGCGACCGCTACGTCTCCCGCCTCGTGACCTTCGTCTCCCCACAGCACGGGGTCGACAAGGCGTCGTGGGCCGAGCTCATCGCCGGCTGGCCGGCGCTGCGCGACCTCACCCCCGGGAGCGCCTTCCTCCACGCCGTCAACGACGCCCCGCTCCCCGAGGACGTGCCGATCACCTCCATCTACACGTGCAACGACGAGTACATCCAGCCGTACGAGACCTCGATCATCCCGGGCGCCACCAACATCGGTCTCTGCGACGGCTTCGTCGGCCACTTCCAGACCTTCTACGACCCGTCCATCTACCTCATCATGCACGCCGCGCTGACGGCGCCGCTCCCGACGTCGGCGACGGACGACCCCGGCGCCGGCTCCGACCCCGGCGCCGGCCCCGACCCCGGCGCCCCGACCCACCCCGGCTCCGACCCCGACCCCGCCCCCGGCTCCGACCCCGGCGCCGACCCCGGCGCCGACCCCGACCCCGGCGCCGCCTCCGACCCCGGCGCCGCCTCCGACCCCGGCGCCGCCTCCGACCCCGGCACCGCCTCCGACCCCGGCACCGCCTCCGACCCAGGCACCGCCCCCGACGCCCCCGTCACGGGCGCCGATCCTGGCTTCCACCCCGGCCAGGGCAGCGGCGGCGCCCAGTCCTTCCAGGGCTCCGAGCCCGCTGGCGACCGCGCGGGCTTCGGCTGCGCCGGCGCCCCGAGCCCCACGGACGCCGGGCTCCTCGCGCTCGCGCTCGGCCTCCTCGCCTTCCTCGCCCGCCGCCGCCGCGGGGCCCGTTCTTGACCCCCGCCTCCCGCCGTTCGAATGTTCATTCATGAGCGCGACGAAGACCAACCAACCCACCGCGTCCCGAGGCCGCCCCGCGGCCTCGGGGGAGCGCCGTGACGAGATCCTCGCGGCCGCCCTCACCTGCTTCGTGGCCGACGGCTTCCACGGCACCGCCGTGCCGCAGGTCGCGAAGCAGGCGGGGATCGCGACGGGCACGATCTACCACTACTTCCCGAGCAAAGAGGCGATGGTCAACGCGCTCTATCGGAAGTGGAAGGAGGCCATCGGGCGCCGCGTCTTCACCGCGTTCCCTCCGGCCGCCCACGTCCGCGAGCAGTTCCGCGCCGTCTGGCACGAGATGGTCGACTTCGCCCTCGCCGAGCCCGACGCCTTCGCGTTCCTCGAGCTCCACAACCACCGCAGCTACCTCGACGCCGAGAGCCTCGCGATGGAGAACCGCCTCAAGGACTTCGCCGCGCTCATGGTGCAGACCGCCCAGAAGCGCGGCGAGATCAAGGCGGGGCCGACCTCGCTCCTCATGGAGCTCGTGTTCGGCGCGGTCACCGGCATGATGCGCGCCCACTGGGACGGCCGCTTCGAGCTCACGGCCGACACGCGTCGCGTTGCCGAGCAGGCGTGCTGGGATACCATCGCCGCGTCGCCCGGGTGAGCCCCCGACGCGGCTCGCCCCCTCGCCCGAGGTCACCCATGCTGACTCGCCTCACGGCCGCTGTCGCGCTGACCGTCGTCCTCACCGGCTGCCGCACGGAGCCCGACCAGACCCCGACGGCCGCGCCCACGCGCCCCGCCGGGGCCTTCGTCTCCATGCTCGTCGAGCGCGACGGCGGCAGGATCTGCATGCAGCAGGTCGGGACCTACGACGCGGCCTACGTCGGCGACGCCGATCCGGCCCTCGCCATGAAGCTCGGCGTGACCTGCGCCGAGCGCGGCTACACGCGCCGCGACGACGCGCTCACGCGCGAGACCTTCGACGAGCCCGACCGCGCCGGCAACGGGGTCTTCCTCGCCGACGGCGCCGCCGCCGCGACCGCGCCCACGCCAGCCGCTGGCGCTACGGACTGCGCGAGCCTCTGCGGCGCCCCGGGGCGCGTCTGCGGCGGCGGCTCCGAGCGCGCGACGGCGAGCTGCCTCCGGGAGTGTGAGCGCAGCGCCACGGGCGACCGGGCCGCGTTCTGGCGCGAGTGCGGCGCGTGCGTCGGCGCCATCGACGACTGCGACACCATGACGCAGCGCGTCATGCGCCCGAAGGCCCCCGCGACGGCCTGCCTCGGGACCGTCGCCGACACCTGCGACGGCTGCGGCACCGACGGCACGGTCTGCGTCGCCGGAGCTTGCAAGGTCGCGTGCGGCATGGCCTGGTTCTCCCCCTGACGCCCACCCGGAGACGCGCCATGGCGAAGACCAAGCCCAGCATCGAGATCCCCGCGACCCCGCCCCCGACGACCCTCGAGATCGAGGACCTCGAGGTCGGCGACGGCCCGGAGGCCGCCCCCGGGCAGACCGTCGAGGTCCACTACGCCGGCGTGAGCTGGTCGACCGGGAAGGAGTTCGACGCCTCCTGGGAGCGGCGCAAGACCTTCTCGTTCCGCCTCGGCGCGGGCCAGGTGATCCAGGGCTGGGACCGTGGCGTCGCCGGGATGAAGGTCGGCGGTCGCCGGAAGCTCGTGATCCCGCCGGACCTCGCCTACGGGAACCGCGAGGTCGGGCGCGGGCTCATCAAGGCCAACGAGACGCTCGTCTTCGTGGTGGATCTCCTGGGCGTCGGCTGACCGTGGAGGCCGCCATCGCCGAGCCGCGCGACGCGCCCGCGCCGACGGTCACCTGGGAGCACACGATCGCCGACCACCTGGCCTTCCAGGACCACCAGATCACCCACGCGCCGCACTACCGGCGCCGGATCCGCGTCACCCGGATCCTCTACGCGGTCATCAGCGGGACCCTCGCGGCGCTCGGCTTCTCGTTCTACGCGCGGAACCAGGAGCAGACGACGTGGTTCGTGCTCGGCGCGTTCTACCTCGCGCTCGGCGCCTACTCCGTCGTCTTCTACCCGAGCCGCCTGCGGCGCTCGGCGCGGCGCCTCCTGCCAGCGCAGCTCCGCGCGGCGCGCGCGGTCATCTTCGGGCGCACGACGCTCACCGTGACGGCGCGCGGGCTCGAGTCGGTCTCGCCACAGGGGGAGAGCTGGCGCCCCTTCGACGCGATCGAGCGCGTCGAGACGACCCCGCTCCACCACATGATCTACCTGAACCCGCTCCAGGCGATCGCGCTCCCGCGCCATCGCCTCCTCGCGGGCGACGCCGACGCCGTCGCCGCCGCGCTCCATGACGCCGTCGAGCGCGCCCACGCGCCGCCGCGGCCCGACGACGAGGACGCGCTCACGCCGGGGTGAGCAGCTGTGCTCATCGGGCCGCGCGCGTGCTCAAACGCGCGGATCCGGGGCGCTCTCCCTTCGACGCCGGCCCCGCGGCCCGTCACCCTGGGCACACGCTCACGGAGACCCGCATGGACCGCAACGCCCGCCGCCCCCTCCAGCTCCACCCCCAGCCGGCCCGCATGGCGGGCTCGCGCGCCCGCGGCCGCGGCTGGTTCGCCGAGTACCGCCGCGTCCCGGCCGGGCGCTGCGATCGGATCGAGATCGAGGCCGCCGCCGGGGCGCTCAGCCTGGTCGCCTCGTTCGACGCGCCGATGGGCGAGGACGCCGCTATCGCCGTGGTCCTCGAGGTGTGGCGCCGCGGCCGCACGCGCGACGGCGCGCTCGGCGACGCCCTCCCCCTCCTCGACGCCGCGACGCGCTTCGCGGGCCCGCTCGCGGCGCTCCCGGCGGTCGCGCGGGCCGAGGACGTGCTCGCCGCGGTCCGCGGGCTCGCCGCGGCGGCCGCCTGGCGCGAGGGCTACGGCGCGCAGATCGCGAACCGGGCGTGAGGCGAGCGGGCGCCGGCGCTTGTCAGGCGCGCCCAACGCTCTACCATCGGGCGCCATGGACGATATCCAGTACGGCGTGCGCGAGCTGAAGCCCGCGGACATGAAGAAGGTCGCGGAGCTCGTGCGGTCGGCGCCGCCGCTCGAGACGGTGTTCCTGCGCCCCATCGCGCGGGATCTCGCGGGGTTCGAGGGGTGGTGGCAGGGCGCGCTCGAGGGCGGCAAGCACCTCGTGACGGCGATGGCCATCAAGGACCACGTCGCGCACCTCTACAGCTCGAGCCACGCGGCCACGAGCGCGATGGCGAACGCGCTGAAGAAGCAGCAGGAGATCCTGAAGGGGGTCGTGCAGCCCGCGCGCCACCAGCTCATCGGCGAGGCCGACACGGTCGACACGTTCTGGCGGACCTTCGGCTCGCTGTACGGGCGGACGCTCGTGTCGGACAAGCGCCGCCCGTTGATGGTGAGCAGCACGACGCCGGAGGCGTCGCCATCGAAGCGCGTGAAGCTCGGCTACGCGCCGATGAGCGATCTGAAGGTCGTCATCGAGTTCCGCGGCGAGTACCAGCTCGAGCGGGACGGGACGGACCCGCGGCGCCTGACACCGCAGGCGCACGCCGCGCGCTGTCAGCAGCTCATGGCCGAGAAGCGCGTCGTCATCGGGCGCGACGAGGACAAGCCGATCTGCGTCGCGGAGCTCGTGGAGCTCGACGAGGCCACGATCCTGCTCGACGGCTTCTGGATCCCGCCGGCGTTCCGCGGCCGGAAGCGCCTCATCGGCGGCGCGCTCCACCTGACGCGGAAGGCGCCCCAGGCGAAGGGGAAGGAGGTCATCTACTTCGCCGACGACGAGGCGGGCGTCGCCGCTGGCGAGCTCGCGGGCTTCGAGCAGAAGACCGAGTACCGGTTCATCACGAGCTTCGGTTAGGCGATCGGGCCAGCGCGCGGTAGCCCGCCGAGCTCAGGGCAGCGAGCTCTCCTCTCGCGACCGCGGGAACGCCCGGCGGATCGCTCGCCACCAAAGCCCGGCGCACGCGACCGCGATCCCGAGCGCCCCGACCTCGACCACGCGCGGCATCGCGAGCCCGACGAGCCCGCACACGAGCGCCACGAAGCCGCCGACGATGACCAGCACCGCCTCCCAGGGCCCCTCGCGCCGCTTCGAGAGCGCGAGCCCGGCGAGCGCCGCGCACGACACGCCGAGGAGCGCGAACTTCGCGTGCGCGAAGCTGTCGATGAGCGAGGCGAGCCCGTCCGTCACGACGCGCGGCTCGTGCGCGGCCACGAGGATCCCGATGTTCTCGGCCACGTCGAAGAGCACCCCCGCGACGGCGCCTGCGACCGCGACCCGCACGAGCCACCCGGGCGCCGCGGCGAGCGACCGCGCCGAGCCGGCGAGCAGCGCGCCGTAGAGCAGGAGGAAGGGCATGTCGAGCCAGATCGAGAGCCGCCACTGCGCGAGCGTGTTCGGCGCCGCCATGAGGAGCGCCGTCAGCGCCGAGCCCGACGGCGGCATCTCCGCGCACAGGATCGCCTTCTCGAACCCGCAGCCCGCGACGTCCGGGGGCACCACGAGCCCCACGAGCGCGAGCGCCACGGTGTTCGCGAAGAGCAGCGCCCCGATGAGGGCGAGACCCCGGTCCGCGGGCTGACGATCGGCCTTGGCGTGATACGATGGGCTCATGACGCGATCCCCTCTCCAGCAGCGCGCTCGTCTACCACGTCTCGCCGCCGCGGTCGCCCTCGTCGCCGCCGCCCTCGTCCTCGGCGCGCCCGCCAAGGACGCCGGCGACGACGTCTACAACCCGCCCGATCCCGAGCCGACCGCCGAGGAGACCCTCCTCCTCGAGTACGTGAACCGCTTCCGCGCCGACCCCGCCGCCGAGGCGAAGCGCGTGCGCGACAACCCCGGTAGCCACGGCGCGGGGCGAACCGTCGACTGGGACCTCTTCGCCAAGGAGATGAAGGCGCTCGCGCCGGCCCCGCCGCTCGTCATGAACCTGAAGCTCCTCCTCGCCGCGCGCCGCCACGCGCACTACCTGACCGTGAACGAGAAGCGCGGCCACGAGGAGGACGGCGCCAACGAGGGCTTCACCGGCATCAAGATGCCGCAGCGCGTGACCCAGGCCGGCTACATCTGGACCGCCTGGTACGAGAACATCTACGTCGCCTTCGACCCGTGGAGCGTCCACGCCGGCTTCGTCGTGGACTACGCGAAGGGCACCCCCGACGGCATGCGGAAGGGGCGCGGGCACCGCGTCAACATGCTGCACCCCGAGACGCGCGAGGCCGGGACGGCGGCCTACGAGCGCTCGCGCGACCGCCTCTACACCGAGGGCTTCGCGAACCGGAAGGGGGTCGCCCGCTTCGTCGGCGGCGTCGTCTACGTCGACCGCGACGGCGACGGCTTCTACAGCGTCGGCGAGGGCGTCGGCGGCGTGAAGGTCACCGCGAGCGACGGCGCCAGCGCGACGACCTGGAAGAGCGGCGGCTACGCGCTCGAGCTCCCCGACACCGAGGCGCTGACCGTGACGTTCACCGACGCCGCCGGGAAGACCTGGCAGGCGAAGGTCCCGGCCGGCGCGGACAACGCCAAGGTCGACTGGAAGCGGAAGCCGTGAGCGACGCTCCAGGCGGCGTCCGCGTCGAGGAGCTCGGCCCCGACCACGTCGCCGCCGTCGAGGCCCTCTTCGGGCCGCGCGGCGCGTGCGGCGGCTGCTGGTGCATGTACTGGCGCGTCCCGGGCGGAAAGGGCTGGCGCGCGCTCCAGGGCGCCCCCGCGAAGGCGGCGCTCACCGAGCTCATCGCGGGTGGCGAGGCCCGTGGCGCCCTCGCCTTCGCGGGCGACACCCCCGTCGGCTGGGTCACCTACGGCCCGCGCCTCGACTTCCGGCGCCTCGAGCGCGCGCGCACCCTCCGCTGCGACGACGCCGAGCGCGTCTGGTCCGTGCCGTGCTTCTTCATCGCGAGCGACTATCGCGGCCAGGGGGTCGCGCGGCGTCTCCTCGAGCACGCGATCGCCGCGGCGCGGGCCGCCGGCGCGGCGGCGCTCGAGGCGTACCCCGTGGCGCCAGCCAAGCCCGGCGGGCGCCTCCCGGCGGCCGACGCCTACACGGGCACCGTCGCGATGTTCGAGGCCGCCGGCTTCACGCACGCGCCCGGGCCGCCGAGCGCGCGGCACCGGATGCGGCGGGCGCTCACAGGTCGATGACGATCGGCGGCTGCACGGGGCGATAGTCGAGGTCGCAGGCGCTCGCGTTGACGAAGGTCGTCCCGCCCTCGCGCGTGACGCCGTAGCCCTCGTGGATGTGGCCGAAGACGTGGAGGCGCGGGCGCACGCGGTCGCGGACGGCGGCGAGCAGCGCCTCACAGCCGACGCGGCGTCCGTCGAAGCAGCGATCGCCGTGGCCAGAGGGCGGGCCGTGCGTGACGAGCACGTCCGTGTCGTCGGGGATGAGGCGCCAGCGCTCGGCGAGCGGCTCGCCCCGCGGCAGGTTGAACGCCCACGCCAGGAACTCCGGCTGCCAGGGGCTCCCCCAGAAGCGCACGCCGTCGATCACGACGCCCGCGTCGCGCAGGTAGGTCGCGCTCCGGAGCGCCGCCTCCGCCTCGGCGGGCGCCTTCTCGAAGCACCAGTCGTGGTTCCCCGCGATGACGATCTTGTGCCGGTGCGGGAGCGCCGCGAGCCAGAGGTCGACCTCCTCGACCTCGTCGACGAGCCCGTGGCCGAGCAGATCGCCAGCGTGGACGAGCACGTCGCCGTCGGGGACGGTGAGCGCCCCGTGGCGCAGGTGGGTGTCGCTGATGCAGACGACGCGCACGTCGTGGCCCCTCCGGCTCGAGCGGATCCCGATCCTAACATGGCCGACCCGAGCCAGCGCGGGGCGCCCGCGCTACAGCGGTGCCCGAGCAGGTTGAGCTGACCGTGGTCGGGGATTCTCGTCGTCTGCCAAGGCTCCGCGCGGGGCGCGGGGGCGCAGCCTCCGGGTACCCATAGGTACGCCGAGCATCGACGACGACGGCAGGCGGCGAGAAACCCGGCCACGGGCGTTCAACGTGCTCGGACGCCGCGCTATGCTCCGCGCCATGCCCGATCACGCCCAGCCCCACGTCATCATCATCGGCGGCGGCTTCGCCGGCCTCGCGGCCGCGCGGAAGCTCGAGCGCGAGCGCGTCCGCGTGACGCTCATCGACCGCCGGAACCACCACCTCTTCCAGCCCCTCCTCTACCAGGTCGCGACGGCCGCCCTCGCCGCCCCCGACGTCGCCGCGCCCATCCGCCGCCTCCTCCGCCGCCACGACAACACGACCGTCATCCTCGGCGCCGTCGTCGGCGTGGATCCGGCCGCGCGCGTCGTGCGCCTCGAGGACGGCAGCGAGCTCGCCTACGACTACCTCATCGTCGCGGCCGGCGCCTCGAACAGCTGGTTCGGCCACGACGCCGAGTGGTCGAGCGTGGCGCCTGGGCTCAAGACCATCGACGACGCCTTCGACATCCGCCGGCGGATCCTCGGCGCCTACGAAGAGGCCGAGCGCGAGCCCGACGAGGCGCGGCGCCGCTGGCTCCTCACCTTCGTCGTCATCGGCGCGGGGCCGACCGGCGTCGAGCTCGCGGGCGCGCTGAACGAGATCTCGCGCCACACGATGCGTCAGAACTTCCGCAACTTCGACCCGACCTCGGCGCGCGTCGTCCTCATCGAGGCCGGCCCGCGGATCCTCCCGACCTTCGCCGAGAAGCTCGCGACGAAGGCGCGGAAGCGCCTCGCGAAGACCGGCGTCGAGGTGAAGGTCGGCCTCATGGTGACCGCCATCGACGAGCGCGGCGTCGACCTCGCCGCGGGCAAGGGCAAGGGCGAGGGCGAGCGCGACGAGCGCCCCGAGCGGCTCGACGCCGCCACGGTCCTCTGGGCCGCGGGCGTCCGCGGCGCCGAGGTCGGCAAGACCCTCGGCGTCGAGACCGACCGCGGCGGGCGCGTCCCCGTGACCGCCGAGCTCGCCCTCCCCGGCCACCCGCGGACCTACGTCGTGGGCGACCTCGCGCGCGTCGCCTGGGGCGACGACGGCGACACGGTGCCGGGCATCGCGCCCGCGGCCATCCAGATGGGGGCCCACGCCGCCGAGAACGTGAAGCGCCAGATCAACGGCGAGGCGCCGACGCCGTTCCGCTATCGCGACAAGGGCGCGATGGCGACCGTCGGTCGCGCCGCCGCCCTCGTCGACACCCCGAAGCTCAAGCTCTTCGGCTTCCTCGCGTGGCTCATGTGGGTCTTCATCCACATCCTCTACCTCGCGAGCTTCCGGAACCGCGTCGTCGTCCTCTTCGAGTGGGCCTGGGCCTACTTCTCGTGGAACCGCCCGGGGCGCATCATCCTCGAGCGCCCGCCGCGGCACGGCGCGCGCCCGCTCCCCCCCGACCGCGCCCCCGGCGACTCGGGGAGACCCGCGGACCCACCGCCAGCGTGAACAGCGTTCACAGCGGCCCGAGGCCCCCCTCGGCGAGCGACCGCGCGAGCGCCTCGAGCTGCCGGGCGCACTGCGTCCACCCCTCGCGGAAGCCCATCTGCTCGTGCTGCGCGCGCGCCTCGGCCGACCAATGGCGCGCCGTCGCGACGTAGCGCGTCTTCCCGTCCTCGTCGGAGAGCGCGATCTCCGCGACCATGAAGGGGGCGCCGTCCTTCGGCACGAAGCCCGCCGTGAAGGCGTCGGTGAACACGAGCTTCTCGTTCGGCACGACCTCGAGATAGACGCCCGGGATGTCCTCGCGGAACCCGCCCGGCCCCTCCATCACGACGTGCGAGGCGCCGCCCGGGCGCACGTCCGCCGCCTTCACGGTCGCCGTGAACGGCTCCGGCGCGAACCACTTCTCGAGGAGCGCCGGCGTCGTCCAGCAGCGCCAGATCTGCTCGCGCGGGGCGTCGAGGAGCAGGGACAGGGTCAGGGTGCGGTCGCTCGCGTCGTTCGTGGCCGTCGCGTCATTCATGGGGGTCCTCCGTGGGCTGTTCGGGGGAGCGCTCCGCCTTGGAGCGCCTCACCCGTGTTCTGCCCCGAGGACGCACGAGCCGTCACGCAGCCGACATCGCGCCGCACGTTTTCTCGGCGCTCGCCGGACCGCGAAGCCTCCTACCCCTGGAGCGCGTCGCCCTTCTTGAACGCCGCCGCCGCCTCCTTGTACGCCGAGGTCGCCTTCTGCGCCGGCCCGAAGTAGCCCGTGAGCCCTTGGTAGCTCTTCGTCTTCTGCGCGGCGACCGCCTTGTTCCACTGCTTCTCGGCCTGCGAGTAGAGCCGGTAGCCCTCGTTGTAGGGCCCCATCGCGGCTTTGCTCACCTTGTCCCAGTTGCCGGCGCTCGTGAGCCGATTGCACTTGCCCATCGCCTGCTGCGCCGTCGCGCGGAGCCCGGCGACGCGCCCCGAGCGCGACGCGAAGTCGTCGTCCACCCGCGGCCGCATCTTCTCGTACTCCTCGGCCTCGCGCTGCTTCTTCTCCTCGGACGTGTACTCCCGGTAGTAGGTCCCGCCGCCCATGTGCGTCATGCCGGCCGTCGACGAGATCGACTTCATCGCGTGCGCCGCGATCTCGTCGCTCTCCTTCCGCATCGCCTCCTCGTTGTCGGCCTTGTCCTGCGCCTCCATGGCCTCGTCCGAGTTCGGGTTCACGTCCCCCTGCATGGCCATCTTCAACCGCGCCTCGTCGGGCCGCCACAGCTTGAAGCTCGCCCCGCCGCCCTTGAAGCCGTGGAGCTCCGCGAGCTCCATCATCTGCTGATACTGCGGCTTCCAGAGCGCGAGGTTCGCCTTCAGCTCGTTCACGTGGTCGACGTTGTCCGCCGTCGAGTGGTTCCCCATGAGCCCGCCGAAGTTCTCGTCGATCTTCCCGAAGAGCCGGACCTCCTGCTCCTTGAAGTCCTTGCAGACCCCCATCAGCCGGTCGAACTCCTTCTGCGCCTTCTCGCCGTCGAGCTTCTCGGGGTCGACCGTCTTCCCGGCCGCCTTCGCCGCGAGCTCCGTCGCCTTCGTCTCGAGGTCGAGCGCGCGCTTCGACGCCCGCGTCACCATCTCGCCGTACACGTTGGCGTTCTCGAACTCCCCCTTCTTCGCCCGGATCTTCGCGAGCATCCCCTTGCACTGCGTCGCGAGGTCCTGCGCCTTCTTCGCCGCCTCGGCCACCTTCCCCTCCGCCGCGAGCTTCTCCACCGCCGCGAGCGGGTCGTTCACGACGAGGCTCAGGTACGCCGACTTCTGGTCGCCGACGCCGTCCGGGAACTCGTAGCGGTCGCCGCCGCCGCCCGAGTTCACGCCGATGAGGTCGCCGAGGTTCACGTTGCGACCGGACTTCCCGCCACCGCTGAACTTCGCGAGCGCGGCCGCGACGGCCTCCTTGTCCTTCCCGGCCGCCAGCACCTCGCGCCGGCACTGCTTCCAGTCGTCCATGTTGTAGACCTTCGAGAACGCGCCGTTCCACGCGTGCGGGTCCTTCGCGAGCGCCATCACGCGCTCGAAGTCGGCGTCGTCCATGAAGAAGCCGCCGACCGCCTTCTTCTCCTTCTCCTTGACGATCTTCGTGCTGCCCGTGATGAGGCCGAGGGGCTTGTCGACGGCCTCCCCGAGCCCCTTCACCGTGGCGTCCACGTCGATCGACTTCTCGGTGTCCGTGTCCGACACGTCCGCCGACGCCGTCTGCTTCGTCTTCCCGTCCTTGCCCTTCTCGGTCTTCACGTTCGCGACGACCTGCTCCTTCGAGTTGTCGCCGAAGCTCACGGGCCCGACGCCCACGCTCCCGCCGAGGTGGCTCTCGCCCGTGTACTTCGCGTCCGTGCCGGTGACGTTCCCCGCCTCGTCGTAGGTCGTCTTCCTCTCGGTGTCCGTGCTGCCGCCGCTCGTCATCTCGATCGACGCCGGCCCGAGCCCGACCCCGGTCTTCACGTCCTCGCCGTGCCCCTTCTGGGTCGTCTTCGACGCGACGAGGTCGGGGTGCGCCTTCGCGAACGCCGCCATCGCCTCCTTCGTCGTGCACTTCTCCGCCTCGGCGCGGAGCGCCGCCGCGTCCGGGTGGTCGTCCGGGATCCGGAAGCTGTAGCCGAGGCCCTCGCTGTCGGTGGACTTGCCGCCGATCGACATGCTGGCGGCGCCGTAGCCGCCCTTCAGATCCCCCGAGAGCGCGCTCGAGTCGGTGACCTTGACGTCGGTCGTCGTCCCGTCGTCGTCGCGGCTGACCTTGCCTTCGAACTTCCGCCCCTTCTCGTAGCCGACGCCGCCGCCCGCCGAGAGCCCGCCTCCGGACGCGCTCGCGTCGCCCTTCGCGCCGCCCTTGACCTCCGCCGAGAGCGCCGCCGACTGCCCGGACTTCAGGTCGTTCGCGACGCCGTTGCCGCGCAGCTGCTCGTAGAGGATCCGCGCCTGCCCCCACCCCTGGCTCACGCCGGCGGCGATGATCTGGAACTCCTGGCGCCCGCTCCCGACGCCGCCCTCGGCCGACTTCAGCTGCGCCTTCCACGCCTCCGTCTGCGCCTCGTCGAGCGTGTCGGAGAAGCTCGCCGTGATCGACGCCGAGAGGCTCCCGGACGCGCCGACCGAGGCCTTGCTGTCCTTCCCCCACTCCTTCGAGGCGCCCGCCCCGAGCGCCGCGTCGAGCTTCACCGACACCTGCACCTGGTACTTCGGCGGGTCCGAGCCCTCGACGGGCAGGATGTTGTAGAGCACGCGCCCGCCGACCGAGCTCTTGCCCGACACCGTGACGCCGCCCTTCGTCTTCTTCGAGGCGCTCTGCTCCTGGCTCCCGTAGACGCCGACGCCGTCCTTGCCCGCGATGACGCCGCCCGACACGCTCTGCGACGACTCCGTGCTCGACCCGTCGCCCTTCTCGACCTTCGTGCCCTTCGTCTTCTTGACGCCGAGCTTCCCGTCGCCGCGCTCGACGCCCGTCGACGACGACGCCGTCGACTTGTCGTCGCCCTTCGTCTCGGTCGTCGACTTCGACTTCGTCACGCCCCCCGCGCTGACCTTCGTCGACTCGGTCGTCTTCGTGCCCGACTTCCCGTCGGGGCCTGCGGTCGAGGTCTCGTCGGTCTTCGAGGTCGTGTAGCTCCCGTCCTTGAGATCCACCCCCTTCGTGGTCGACGACGACGTCTTCTTCGTCGTGCCGCCCGCGATCTCGGTCTTCTCGGTGCTCTTCGTCTTCGAGCCGCCCGTGAGGCCGACCTTCGTCTCGTCGGTCGTCTTGTCGGTGACCGACGCGCCGTCCGCGTCCATCGCGTTCGTCGTCGACGTCTTCGTCTTCTTGACGCCGTCCTTCGCGTCCCACTCGGTCTTCTTCGCCACGTCCGCCGACGCCGCCTGCGGAACCGTCACCTCGCGGCGCGCGAGCATGTCGTTCAGCTGCGCGTCGGTGACGTCCGGGCCCTTGTCGAGGACGGCGAGGTCCTTCCGGGCCTGCTCGGTCTTCTTGTCGGCGTCCGCGAGCTGCTTTTCGAGCGCCTTCTTCTTCTCCTCGAGCGCCTGCTTGTCCTCGGGCGCCGCCGTCTTCAGCTTCTCCTCGAGGTCGTCGACCTGCGGCCACAGCTCGCGCGCCGCGGCCGCGTTCGCGGCGTACTCCTCCTCGAGGTCCCTCCGCAGGACGCCCACGCGCGCTGCGTTCAGGGTCGCGGGATCCGCCGTCGACTTCGGCGCCGGCTCCTCCCCCATCGCCGCCATGTGCTGCGCCGGATCGAACATGACGTCGTCGGCCGGCGCCTGGCTCTCCTCGGGCGCGAGCATCTGGACCTGCTCGGCGTAGCCCTTGCCCTGGAGCGCGTCGCCGCCCTTCCGCGCGGCGGCGGGGGCGTCCTCGGGGGTCGGGGCCTTCTTCGGATCGGGGGCGTACGTGTACATCGCGACCTCTGCGGGCGCCGTCCCCCAATCGATGGAACGATTATTACATGCCCGTGGTGAGGTCAAGGCTGGGGCCGATCGCGAGGACACCGTTCGCGGCTCGATCGTCGCCATAGCGTGCGCGCGGTTCGCGATCGCGAAACCTCGAACGAAGAGAACCCCGGGCGCCCCTCCGGAGTTGTAGGATGCGCCGTTCGCTCGGGGCCCGACCCCACCGCGACGAAGGAGACCCATGTCCCAGCCCTCCCGGTTTCTCCTCGCGATCGCCCTCGCCTCTCCCGCCGGCCTCTTCGGGGCCGTCGGCTGTGGCGGTGGTGACGCGTCGCCCCCGCCCGGGGCCGCGAAGAAGGGAGGCGGCCCCGTCCCGGTCGTGGTCGCCCAGGTCGGCAAGTCCGACGTTCCGCTCGACGTCACGGCCATCGGCCACGTCGAGGCCGCCGCCACCGTCGCGATCGTGCCGCGCGCGAGCGGCGAGCTCGTCGAGGCCCTCTTCAAGGAGGGCGAGCACGTCGAGGCCGGTCAGACGCTCTTCACCATCGACCCGCGCCCCTACCAGATCGCCGTCGACGCCGCGAAGGCGCGGCTCGCGCGCGATCAGGCCCAGCTGCGCGCCGCCGAGCTCGACGCCGCCCGCTACCGGAAGCTCTACAGCGACAAGATCGCCTCCGAGCAGAAGGTCGAGGAGGTCCAGGCGGACGCCGCCACGCTGCGCGCGACCATCCAGGCCGATCGCGCCGACCTCGCGAGCGCCGAGCTCGCCCTCTCCTTCACCGACGTGAAGGCGCCGCTCGCCGGCGTCGCCGGGCCGCTCCTCGTCTTCCCGGGGAACGTCGTGAAGGAGAACCAGGCCGACGCGCTCGTGGAGCTCCGCGTGACGGCGCCGGTGCGCGTCTCGTTCACGCTGCCCGAGCGCTACCTCGCGCGCGTGCGCGACCGCGTCGCCGCCGGCGGCGAGGCCATCGAGGTCGCCGCGACCCCCGAGGGCGACGGCGCGCGCACGGCCCGCGGCGCGCTCGCCGTCGTCGACAACACGGTGGACCCGATGACCGGCACCATCCGCCTCCTCGCGACCTTCCCGAACGACGATCAGGCGCTCTGGCCCGGGCAGTACGTGAAGGTGTCGCTCCGGCTCGCGCTCGAGAAGGACCGCGTCGTCGTCGACGCGCGCGCCGTGCAGGACGGCCAGGAGGGGCGCTTCGTCTACGTCGTCGGCGACGACGGCAAGGCGACCCCGGCGAACGTCGAGGTCGGGCGCGTCCAGGGCGAGGTCGCGACGATCACGCGCGGCGTCGAGCCCGGCCAGACCGTCGTCGTCGACGGGGCCGTGCGCCTCCGGCCGGGCGCGCAGGTCAAGGTCGTGCCGCCGCGGAAGGGCGCGAGCACGGCCTCGAAGGGGGCCGAGGCGGCGCCCGACGACGAGGAGCCGGAGGCCGCTCAGTGAGCATCGCCGGCCTCTTCATCCGCCGGCCGGTCATGACGACGCTCGTCATGGTCGCGATCCTCGGCTTCGGCATCGGCGCGTTCACCTCGCTCCCCGTGAGCGACCTCCCGAACGTCGACTTCCCGACCATCCAGGTGCAGGCGAACCTGCCCGGCGCGAGCCCCGACACGATGGCGGCGTCCGTCGCGACCCCGCTCGAGCGCGAGTTCTCGACCATCGACGGCATCCAGGAGATGACCTCGACCTCCGGCCTCGGCTCGACCTCGGTGACGCTCCTCTTCTCGACCGAGCGCGACCTCGACTCCGCCGCGCAGGACGTGCAGGCCGCCATCTCGCGCGCCGCCGGGCGCCTGCCGCCCGACATGACGAGCCCGCCGTCGTACCGCAAGGTGAACCCGTCGGCGTCGCCCATCCTCTACATCGCGCTCACCTCCGAGACGATGCCGACCTACCGCCTCGACGAGTACGCCGAGACCGTGCTCGCGCAGCGGATCTCCACCGTCTCCGGCGTCGCGCAGGTGGCCGTCTACGGGAGCCAGAAGTACGCGGTCCGCGTGCAGGTCGACCCCGACGGCCTCGCCGCGAAGGGGCTCGGCATCGACGAGGTCGCGTCGGCCATCAAGGCCGCGAACGTGAACCTCCCGACGGGCACGCTCAACGGCGCGAGCAAGGCGTTCACCCTCGAGACGAACGGGCAGCTCACCGAGGCCGACGCCTACCGCCCGCTCATCGTGGCCTACCGCGACGGGCGCCCCGTGCGGCTCGCCGAGATCGCGACCGTCACGAACAGCGTCGAGAACAACAAGACCGCCGCCTGGTTCCGCGATCAGCGCGCCATCATCCTCGCCATCCAGCGCCAGCCCGGCACCAACACCGTCAACGTCGCCGACGCCGTGCGCGAGCTCCTCCCGAGCTTCCAGGAGCGCCTCCCGGCGGCCGTCCGCCTGAACCTCCTCTACGACCGCTCGCAGACCATCCGCGCCTCCGTCCACGAGGTCGAGTTCACGCTCGTCCTGACGCTCGGGCTCGTGATCATGGTGATCTTCATGTTCCTCCGGAACGTGTCGGCGACCGTCATCCCGAGCCTCGCGATCCCGATGAGCCTCGTCGGCACCTTCGCGATCATGTATCTTTTGGGATACAGTCTCGACAACCTCTCGCTCATGGCGCTCACGCTCTCGGTCGGCTTCGTCGTCGACGACGCCATCGTCATGCTCGAGAACATCGTCCGGCACATGGAGATGGGGAAGAAGCCCTACCGCGCGGCCATCGACGGGGCGCGCGAGGTCGGCTTCACGATCGTGTCGATGACGCTCTCGCTCGCGGCGGTCTTCCTGCCGATCCTCTTCATGGGCGGCGTCGTCGGGAACCTGTTCCGCGAGTTCGGCGTGACCATCGCGGTCGCCATCCTCGTGTCGGGGGTCGTGTCGCTCTCGCTCACGCCCATGCTCTGCAGCCGCTTCGTGCGCCCCCCGAAGGAGGAGCACGGCGCCGTCTACCGCGCCATGGAGCGCGTCTTCGACGGGCTCCTCGCCTTCTACGACTGGGGCCTCAGGATCTGCCTCCGGCACCGCGTCCTCGTGCTCGCGTTCTCGGCGCTCATCCTCGCGGGGACCGTGTGGCTCTTCCAGGTCGTGCCGGCCGGCTTCCTCCCGAGCGAGGACAACGACCAGCTCTTCATCACGACCGTCGCCGCCGAGAGCATCAGCTTCGACGACATGGTCGCCCACCAGCAGGAGCTCGCCGGGATCCTCCTCCGCGACCCCGACATCGACGGCTTCATGTCGAGCGCCGGCGCGCGGAACGGCCGCGGCGGCTCGAACCAGGGGATGATCTTCGTCCACCTGAAGGCGAAGGCGGAGCGCGAGGCGTCGGCCGCCGAGATCATCGCGCGCCTGCGCCCGCAGCTCGCGGCCGTCCCCGGGATCATCGCGCTCCCGCAGATCCCACCGCCCATCCGCCTCTCGGGGCGGCTCTCGAAGAGCGACTACCAGCTCGCGCTCTCGGCGCCCGACGTCGAGACGCTCTACCGCGCGGCCCCCGAGCTCGAGAAGCGGATGGGCGATCTGCCCGGCGTGCGCGACGTCACGAGCGACCTCGAGCTCAAGAACCCGCAGGTCACCGTCGACATCGACCGCGACCGCGCCATCGCGCTCGGCGTCTCCGTGCAGCAGGTCGAGGAGGCGCTCTACAGCGCGTTCGGGAACCGGCAGGTCTCGAGCATCTACGCGAGCACGGACACCTACCAGGTCATCCTCGAGCTCGACCCGGCGTTCCAGCGCGATCCGAGCGCGCTCGCCTCGCTCAAGGTGCGCTCGTCGCGCGGCGAGCTCGTGCCGCTCGAGGCCGTCGCCGACGTCGGGCAGTCGCTCGGGCCGCTCACCGTGAACCACACGGGGCAGCTCCCGTCGGTGACGCTCGGCTTCGGGCTCGAGCCGGGGACCTCGCTCGGCACGGCCACCGAGCGCATCACCGAGCTCGCGGGGGAGGTGCTGCCGGCGGGCGTCACGATGGGCTTCTCCGGGACCGCGTCGGCCTTCCAGGACTCGACGAAGAACCTCGGGCTCCTCCTGCTCATGTCGATCCTCGTCATCTACCTCGTGCTCGGGATCCTCTACGAGAGCTTCATCCACCCGCTGACCATCCTGTCGGCGCTGCCGTTCGCGGGCTTCGGCGCGCTCGCGACGCTCTGGCTCTTCGACGAGGAGCTGTCGGTCTACGCCTTCGTCGGCATCGTCATGCTCGTCGGCCTCGTGAAGAAGAACGGCATCATGATGGTGGACTTCGCGCTCGAGGCGCGCGCCGAGGGGAAGACGCCCATGGAGGCCATCCACGAGGCGTGCCGTGTGCGCTTCCGCCCGATCACGATGACCACGATGGCAGCGCTCGTGGGGACGCTGCCGATCGCGCTCGGCTACGGCGCCGGCGCCGAGTCGCGGCGGCCGCTCGGCCTCGCGGTGGTCGGCGGCCTCCTCTTCAGCCAGGTCCTCACGCTGTACGTGACGCCGGTCTTCTACCTCGTGATGGAGGACCTCCAGCGCTTCGTCGCGAGGCACGTGCGCGCCGGGCGCGCGAGCGACGAGGAGGCGACGGACGCGACGAAGGCCGCTCCCGAGGCGCCCGCCACGGCGACCCCGTAGTCGAGTCGACCGGCTTTTTGACGCGCGCGCCCCGCGGGCGGATCGTGGCGGCATGAAGCTCGCACACCACGCTCTCTCCCTCGTCCTCGCGCTCACCTCCCTCGGCGGCCTCGTCCCCGCTTGCGCCGACGGCGGCCGAGGGGGCGGCGACGGCGGCGATCCCGCGCTCGCCGGCTACCCGGACGAGCTCGTCCTCCCCGCGACGCTCGACCCGCCGGAGGACGAGGAGGTCGGGACCTCGCCCTGCGTCTTCGACGACGACCACTGGGCGTGCCGCCTCAACGTCGAGGGCGCGGGCTTCTTCGCGCTCGACCTCGGGGAGGGGCGGCGCGCCTACAGCCGCACGGTGCGGGCGCGGATCGGCGCGGAGGGGCTCGTCGACGCCTACGACCTCCCGATCTTCGTCTACGAGGGCGACGGCGGCGGCCCGGACCTCGGCGCGCCCGTCGTCTTCCGGCCCGAGACCATCCTCCCGCCGCGCGCGACGAGCGCGGTGGCGCTCGACGTCAACCTCAACCGCGCGGACTACGACGGGTTCGTCGCGGTCTTCGACACGAGCGATCCCGAGGGGACGAGCCAGTACCAGCAGTCGCTCACGGTCTTCGACTCGCTCGGCGAGGCCCACCAGATCGAGATCTACTTCACCCAGACCGCGCCGGGGCAGTGGGCGTGGAACGCGATGTGCCCGTTCGGCGACATCGACGGGACGGACAACGGGGACGGCCTGGTCGTGGCGGCGGGGAGCATGGTCTTCGACGATCAGGGGCGACTCCAGACGGGGACCCAGGTCCAGAGCGGCGTCACCTTCTTCGGCGCGGAGCCCCAGGATCTCACCTTCGACTTCGGCTCGGCCATCGACGACGGCGGCGACGGCTCCGGCTCGAGCTCCTACGCCGCGGCGAGCTCGCTCAATGACGTCCTCCAGGACGGCTACCCCGCCGGCTGGCTCGCGCACCTCTCCGTCGACTTCTCCGGCGCCCTCGTGGCCGTCTACACGAACGGGCGCACGGTGACGCTGGGTCGCCTCGCCGTCGCGCTCTTCGACGCGCCGAGCGAGCTCGCGCCCATCGCGCCCCACGTGTGGCTCGCGACCTCCGGGAGCGGTCCCGGCGCGCTCGGCCCCGCGGCCGACGGCTCGCGCGGCAGCGTCCGGAGCTGGTCTCTCCTCGACGCGCCGTGACGGCCTGAGCCTCGGATATCACCGCGTCAGGGGCGCCGAACGCGGACGTCGGCCCCCGCCGGGACCACCACGAAGAGGCGCCCGCCGGCCGTCGACGGGTCGAAGTACCAGCCGGCGGCGGCGTCCTCGAGGTCTTCCTCACCCGCGAGCGCGCTCACCGCGCCGCCGTCGACGGTCACCGCGGCCGGCGGCGACGCGCCGAAGGCGATGAGCTCGACGACCGCGCCCGGGGCGAGCTCGGCGCCGGTCGTCGCGCCGAGGACGATGACGCCGCCGTCGTCCGCGACGCTGACCGAGGCGCCGTCCCAGATCGTCACGGCGCCCGCCGCCCCCGCGACCGCGCGCGGCCAGAGCCGCCCCGGGCGGTTCGCGAAGCTCTCGACCCCCGCGTCCGTCGCCGGCGCGAGCGTGTCCATGCCCGGCCGCAGGAGCGGCACGACGTCCCCCGCGCGGAGGTAGAGGGGCAGCGTGCCCACAGGCGCCGCGACGGCCTCGGTCGTGGGCCCCACGTGGACGTCGCCGTCCCACCAGCCGACCCAGCGCCCCGGCGGGAAGGTCACCTCCCGGGACGTCGCCCCCGCCTCGACGACCGGTGCCACGAGGAGACTGTCGCCAAAAAGATACACATCTCCAACGTCACCCGCGGCGAGCTCCGGGTACGCGAGCCCGAGCGGCCGCGTGAGCGGACGCCCATCGGCGAAGAGGGCCTTCGCGAGCGTCCACGCGTAGCCGACGAGGCGCTGGTGGAGCTCGGCGTAGCGGCGGTAGTCGGAGAGCACGCGCGCGGCGTCGTCGCCCCAGCGTGAGGCCTCCCAGGGGACCTGGTTGTCGTCGCCGCCGACCTGCATGACGGCCGCGACGCTCGTCATCTCGAACCAGCGCGAGAACGCCTCGGCGGACGGCGGGCCGTTCCGGTAGCCGCCCGTGTCGGGCGCGTAGAACGGGTAGCCCGACGCGCTCACGGAGAGGCCGTAGACGAGGGCCGCCGGGATCCCGCCGACGCGCCCGCCGTCGCGATGGCGCGCGAAGTCGGCGTCGAGGTCGCCGGGCCAGAGGCAGTCGACGTTGCCCTGGTCGCCCCAGCGGCCGGTGCGCGCGAGGACGAAGCTGCCGCCGGCCGGGATCTGCTCGGAGTAGACCTGGTGATAGAGGAGCTGGTAGCCGCGGTGCATGGTGCGCTCGTCGCTCCCGTCGGCGAAGCGCCAGGGCGTCGAGCGGTCGCCGGGGAGCCCGGGGACCACGTCCTCGGCGAAGTCGAGCTTGAAGCCGGTGACGCCCTGGTCGGTGTAGCGCCGGATGAGGCCGCCCCAGTAGGCGCGCGCGTCGGGGTTCGTGAGGTCGACGGGGGTCGCGCCGAACGTGTTGAGCGACAGGCCGCTCGTCACGGGGAGGTAGCCCTCCGCCTCGACCTCGGCGCGGACGTCGCCCGCGTCGGTGGCGGCGTAGGGGGTCTGCCAGAGGGCGACGCGGAAGCCGGCCGCGAGCGCGGTCGCGAGCATGGCGTCCGGGTCGGCGTAGCGGGCGGGGTCGAAGTCGAAGGTGTTCACGCCGCTCGCGTAGGGGCGGTCGATCCAGTAGCCGGAGGTCGGGAGGTGGAGCGCGCGGATGTGCGCGAGGTCGGCGAGGACGCCGGCGTTGTCGCCCGGGGCGTCGGCGGCGCCCTGCCCCGGCGTCTCGTCGCGCCAGATCCAGGGGCCGAAGTCGGCGCGGCCGGGGACGCGCGGGAAGCCAGTGAGCTCGTAGTAGGGGAGCAGCAGATCGAGGGGGTGCGGGGCCGCGAGGAGGTAGACGCGGAGGCCGTCCGCGCTCGCCGACCCGGCGCCGACCGTGAAGGTGGCGGCGCGGGAGGCGACGTCGGGGGCGCCGACCTCGAGGACGGCCGGGTAGTCGGTGGCCGCGAAGACGCCCCAGCCGCCGGTCGAGAGCGCGAGCGGCACGGGCACGTGGCGCTCGTTGTAGGCGGTCTCGAGGTCGAGATCGAGCTCGAGCTGCATCGCGAGGCGCTTGCCGTCGAGGGTCGGGCGGTCGTGCTGGTTGCCGCCGCCGTAGAGGCGCTCGCCCGCCGGGACGGGGACGCCGAGGCGCAGCCAGGCGACGCGCTCGGCGCCGGCGGTCGGGACGAGGTCCACGGCGAAGCGCCCCTCGCCGGCCGGGGCGAAGGTGAGGCGCGCGGCGAAGCCGCCGTCGAAGGCGAGGTCGAAGGCGGGCGGGTCGGCGCCGGCGACGCGGGTCGCGGCGGTCGGCGCGCGAAAGGTGAGTCCGGCGGGCGGGTCGACCGGGAACGGCGAGGCGGCGTCGAGCCACCAGGGGTCGTAGTTCACGCCGTCGTCGACGGCGTCGACGGTGCCGAGGGCGACCGGCAGGAGGTCGTCCGTGGCGATCCGCGCGTCGCCGGCGACGGTGAGCGCGAGCGCGGTCCCGTCGATCGTGAGGACCACGTCGGAGCCGGGTGCGGACGGCAGCGCGATCGCGCCGACGTCGTCGGTGTCGCGGCCGTCCGCGGCGTCCGCCGGGGCGCTGTCCGCGGTGTCGGCGACGTCGTCGCGGGCGGCGTCGGCCGCGCCAGGAGCGGCGTCGTCGCCGCAAGCGGCGGGGCCGGCGGTGAGGAGCAGGGCGAGGGCGATGGGGGCCAGGCGGCGGCTCAGCATGGGCGCGACCATACACCGCGACGACCGCCGGGTGGACGCTCGATGGACCTCATTCTACGGTCGCGGC
Organism: Deltaproteobacteria bacterium; assembly: GCA_020632715.1. GTDB lineage: Bacteria > Myxococcota_A > UBA9042 > PHBI01 > PHBI01 > JACKFA01. The sequence goes on along the minus strand of JACKFA010000003.1, from coordinate 582,444 downwards.
TCGCGTTCCGGAGGTCTCCCCGATGGCGATCGACGAGCCCGTCCCGAGCTGTCAGCTCTGTGGGACCCAGCCACCCCCGGCGCTCCGCCGAGCCGCGGTGGTGCGCGCGGCGCTGCGCGCCGTGGCCGAGGGCGAGACGGGGCGCCCCTGGGACGACGCCGGCTGGATCTGCGCGAGCGACCTCGAGCGCCTCCGGCGCGCCTACGTCGAGCGCCTCGTGCGCGAGGACCGCGGCGAGATCGGCGCCCTCGAGGCCGAGGTGCTCGAGAGCCTGCGCGACCACGAGATCCTCGCGCGGCAGCCCGACGAGGAGCTCGACCAGCACGCGACGCGCGGGCAGCGGGTCGCCGACCGCATCGCGACCTTCGGCGGGAGCTGGCGCTTCATCGGCATCTTCACGGGCTTCCTCGTCGCCTGGATGGTGCTCAACGGCGTCGTCCTCGCCACGCGCCCCTTCGACCCCTACCCGTTCATCCTCCTGAACCTCGTGCTCTCCTGCCTCGCGGCCGTGCAGGCGCCGGTCATCATGCTGAGCCAGAACCGCCAGGAGACGCGCGACCGCGCCCGCGCCTCGCACGACTACCAGGTGAACCTGAAGGCCGAGCTCGAGGTGCGCCTCCTCCACCAGAAGCTCGACCACCTGATCTCACACCAGTGGGACAGGCTGCTCGAGATCCAGGAGCTCCAGCTCGAGTTGATGGAGGAGCTCCGTGACCGGGCGCCGGACCCCGCGCCGACGCCCACCACCGCCCGGGAGACCGCGTGACGCGCCCGTTCCTGCCCCGCCTCCGGGCCCGCGCCGCCGCGGCGCTCGCCCTCGCCCTCGCCCTCGCCCTCGCCCCGGCCTGCGGGAGCGGCGGCTCCCGCGTCGCCGACGACGACCCGACGCTCGCGGTGCCACACGACGACGGCACCGACGACTACACGCTCGGCGTCGCCTACGAGACCGGCCAGGGCGTCGACGTCGACCTCGCGCGCGCCGCGCGGCACTACCGCAAGGCCTGCGAGGGGCACGCGCACCTGCGCGCCTGCAACAACCTCGGCGTGCTCGAGGACAAGGGCGCCGGCGTCCCGGTCGACCACGCCGCCGCGCGCATCCACTACGCCCGCGCCTGCGACGGCGACCTCGGCGACGCCTGCTTCAACCTCGGGATGGCCCTCGCGGACCCCGGCGACCACGTCGAGCCCGACGCCGTCCACGCCCGCGCCGCGTTCGACCGCGGCTGCGCCCACGATCACGTCGACAGCTGCGTGAACGCCGGGATCCTCTGGTTCCGCGGCCAGGGCGGCGCGGCCGACCCGGTCATCGGACGAGCCCGCCTCGCGCGCGCCTGCGAGCTCGGCGACGGCCACGCCTGCGAGACCGTGAAGGAGCTCACGACGACGGAGACGGAGACAAAGTAGGCGCGGCCGGCGTCTTCAGCGCCTCGACGCCGTGGACCCCGTCGAGGAGCGACACGTCGAGCGGCGTCCCGCCGACCTCCCCGTGGAGGACGGACACGTCGCCCGTCGTCTCGACCACGACCGCGCGCACCTGCCGCCAGTCGAGCACGTTCGCCTCGCGGAGCTTCGCGCGGAGGTCCGAGCGCGTCATCTGGGCGCGCGCGAGCTGGTGCTCGAGCACGACGGCGCCGGCCATGACGAGGATCGGCTGGTTGTCGACGGCCCTCTCGACGGCGGGCGAGCGGCGCCGGATGGCGCTGAGGCCGATCTTGAGCGCGTAGAGGGAGAGGAGCCCGACGAGCGCCTGCAGGAGCGGCGGATCCTTCGTGAGCACCGTCGAGGCGATGACCGAGCCGATGGCGACCGTGATGGCGAAGTCGAAGCTCGACATCTTCGAGAAGCTGCGGAGCCCGAAGACCCGCGTCGCGACGAGCACCGCGACGTAGACGGCGACGCTGCTCAGCACGACGCCGAGGAGCGCCCCGGGCGACGTCGTGAGCCAATCCATGTCCATGCGTTCCTCCAAATCCGATGGGCTGGAGGTCGCATGGTCGCACGTCGCGGCGCCTGCGCCGCGCTTCGGGCCGGGTCGCGGCCCGGAGCGCCTGCTCAGTCCGGGATCTCGAGCCCCTCGAGCCCCTCTTCGGCCGGCGGATACTGCATGTCGAGCCCCTCGAGCGTCTCGACCAGGATCCGCCCGATGATGGCGTCGCGCGCCCACTTGTGGTTCCCGGGGACCACGTACCAGGGCGCGTGGTCCGTGCTCGTCTTCGAGAGCATCGCCTCGAAGGCGTCCTCGTACTCGTCCCAGCGGGCGCGCTCGGCGAGGTCGTCCTTCCGGAACTTCCAGTGCTTGTCGGGGCGGTCGAGGCGGTCCTGCAGGCGCTCCTTCTGCTCCTTCTTCGAGATGTGCAGGAAGATCTTCACGATCGTCGTGCCCTCGTCGGTGAGCAGGCGCTCGAAGTCGTTGATGTGGTCGTAGCGCTTCGACCACACCGCCTTCGGCACGAGGTTCTTCACGCGCACGATGAGGACGTCCTCGTAGTGCGAGCGGTTGAAGACCGCGATGTTGCCGCGCCCCGGCGCGCGCGCGTGCACCCGCCAGAGGTAGTCGTGGCCGAGCTCCTCCTCGGTCGGCGCCTTGAACGTCGCGACCTTCACCCCCTGCGGGTTCATCGGCCCGAAGACCTTCCGGATCGTGCTGTCCTTGCCGCCCGCGTCGATGGCCTGCAGCACCACGAGGAGCTTGTGCTTCCCCTCGGCGTAGAGGAGCTCCTGGAGCTCGACGAGGCGCTCGCTCGACGCCGCGAAGTGCGCCTTCCACGCGGACTTGTCGCCGTCGAGCTCGTCGTCCGGGTCGAAGTCCGAGAGCTTCACCTTCTTCCCGGGCGCGACGCGGTACTTCTCGGTCTTCATGCGGCTCCTCGCGGGGGAGACGGGCTCCCGTCAGACGGTGGGCGCCGGCAGGGTCGGCCAGACCTCGCCGAGCACGTAGATGCTGCCGCACACGACGACGCCGCCGTCCTCGGTGGCGTAGTGGCGGCCGAGCGTCAGCGCCTCGCGCGCGTCGGGCGCGAAGGTCACGGAGTCGTGATAGCGCGCTGCGGCCGCGACGAGCGGCTCCCACGCCTGCACCGGGTTGTGCACGGCCTGGGTGAGCACGATGCCGTCGACGTGCGGCGCGAGCTCCGAGAGCATCGTGTCGACGTCCTTGTCGGGGTTCACCCCGAACACCATGATGCGCGGCCGCTCCGGCAGGAACGCGGCGACGTGGCGCGCGAGGACGTGGGCGCCCATGGGGTTGTGCGCGGCGTCGAGGAGCATCGCGGGCCAGCGCTCGCCGTGGGCGTCGACGGCGGGCTCGCGGCGCTCGAGGCGCCCCGGGTGGCGCGCCCGGAGGAGGCCGTCGGCGAGGTCGGTCGCCTTGAAGGCGAAGCCGTGAGAGCCGAGCGCCTCGATGGCGGCGCAGGCGGCGGCGGCGTTGATGCCCTGGTGGACGCCGCGGAGCCCGAGGCGCACGGGGCCGACGCGGTGGATCCAGCCGCGGTAGCGGAAGCCCTCGGGGAGCCACTGATAGAGGAAGTCGACGCCGAGGCGCCTGATGGGGGCGCGGTTCGCGAGGGCCACGGGCCCGAGGACGCTGCGGAAGAGGTCGGGATCGACGTTCGTGACGAGGGTCGAGCCGGGCTTGATGATGCCGGCCTTCTCGCGGCAGATGGCCTCGAGCGTGTCGCCGAGGATCGCCATGTGGTCGAGCCCGATGGGGGTCACGAGGGCGACGAGGGGGTCGACGACGCTGGTCGCGTCGAGGCGCCCGCCGAGGCCGACCTCGAGGACGGCGAGGTCGACGTCGCGCGCGTCGAAGTAGCAGAGCGCGATGACGGTGAGCGCCTCGAAGTAGGTGAGCGGGATCGGCGGCGCGCCGTCGTGCCCCTCGACGACCTCGCGCAGGCGGAGGGCGCCGGCGGCGAGCTCGTCGGTGTGGATGCGGGCGCCGGCGACGCGGATCCGCTCGGTGACCGAGGCGAGGTGCGGGCTCGTGTAGAGGCCGACGCGGTAGCCGGCGGCGTGGGCCATCGCCGCGACGAAGGCGGCCGTCGAGCCCTTGCCGTTCGTGCCGGCGATGGTGACGGCCTTCAGGCGCTGGTGCGGGTTCCCGAGGCGGTCGAGCACCTCGCGCACGCGGTCGAGGCCGAGCTGGATGCCGCGCGGGTGGAGGCTGTCGAGCCAGCGCCACGCTTCGTGTTCGTGTTGGCGGCCCCGGGGGCCGGTCTGGGAACCGATCGTCACGCTGGCAGGCTAGCGTGCGATCTGGCCCCCCGCAAACACAGCTTTCGGCGGCGTCCGCTGGCGCCGCCTCCGAGGCGGCCGCGAGCGTGCTGGCGAGCTCATTGCACGGTGGCGCGCCATGTCGTAGACCACGATCCCGCGCGCGTCGCCCTCCCCTTGGCCGTCGCGCCCCACCGCGAGACGGCCGGAGGTCTTTCGTGAGCGACCCGACGACGACGACCGCCGCTGCGCCCGAGCGCCCCGTGGACAAGCCCGTCGAGGAGATGGGCGTGGACGAGCTCGCGGCCGCCGTGCGCTACCACAACTGGCGCTACTTCGCGCTCGCCGACCCCGAGATCAGCGACTACGCCTTCGACCGGCTGACGCGCCGGCTCGCGGCGCTCGCCCCCGAGCACGAGGCGCTCGCCGAGCTGACGGGGGGCGCGGACGCCGGCGAGCGCGTGTTCCACGACGTCCCGATGCTCTCGCTCGACAAGGCGTACGACGAGGCCACTGTCCTGAAGTGGGCCGACAGCTTCGAGGGGCCGATCGTCGTGTCGCCGAAGATCGACGGGCTCGCGGCCTCGCTGCGCTACGACGCGGCGGGGCGCCTGGTGTCGGCGGTGACGCGCGGCGACGGGGTGCGGGGCGAGGTCTTCACCCAGAACGCGCAGTACATCGACGCGATCCCGAAGCAGCTCCCGGAGGGCGCCGTCGCGGCGGCGTTCGAGGTGCGGGGCGAGGTCTTCATGCCGCTCCCGGTGTTCCGCGAGCGCTTCGAGGGGACGTTCGCGAACCCGCGCAACACGGCGGCGGGCGCCATCAAGCAGAAGGACCCGGCGAAGACCGCGCTCTACGGGCTCGACTTCCGGGCGTACAGCGCGGTCGGTGCCGAGCACGAGACGGTCTGGGACTTCGTCGCGTGGGCGCGCGGGCTCGGCTTCCCGGTGGTCGAGTCGGAGCGCGTCGAGCGCGACGGCGTGCAGGCGAGCTACGACGGCTGGCTCGCGCGGCGGGAGGCGCTCGACTACGAGACGGACGGCGTCGTGTACGTGGCCGACCGGGTCGACGAGCAGCGGCGCCTCGGGGCGACCTCGCACCACCCGCGGTGGGCCATCGCCTACAAGTTCCAGGGCGAGAGCGGGACGTCGACGCTGCGCGAGATCGAGTGGTCGGTGAGCCGGAGCGGGGCCATCACGCCGGTCGCCATCATCGAGCCCATCGTGCTGTCCGGCGCGACGGTGACGCGCTGCTCGCTCCACAACCTCGCGATCCTGCGGACGCTCGGCGCGAGCCCGGGGGCGAAGGTCGTGGCGATGCGGCGGGGCGGCGTCATCCCGCACATCGAGGCGGTGCTCGAGCCCGGGCCGGAGGAGGCGGTGATCCCGGCGACGTGCCCGGTGTCGGGGCACCCGACGGAGCAGGTCGGCGACGTGCTGATGTGCTCGGAGCCGCACCACTGCCCCGCGGCCGTCCAGGGCACGCTCGAGTACTTCGTGAAGTCGATCGAGGTCGACGGCTTCGGGCCGAAGGTGCTCGCGAAGCTCCTCGACAAGGGCCTCGTGACGGCGCCGGCGGACTTCTACCGCCTCACGGTCGCCGACCTCGAGGGGCTCGAGCGGCTCGGCCGGAAGAGCGCGAAGAACCTGGTCGACGGGGTCGCGGCGGCGCGGCGGCTGCCGCTCCCGCGCTTCCTGCGCGCGCTCGGGATCCCGAGCCTCGGCGGGGTGGCGGCGGAGAAGCTCGCGGGCGCGTTCGGGAGCCTCGACGCGGTGCTCGCGGCGAGCGAGGAGGAGGTCGCGGCGATCTACGGGCTCGGCGAGCTCACGGCGAAGCAGATCAAGCACGGGCTCGAGACGCGCGCGGACATCATCGCGGGGCTCCGGGAGCACGTGACGGTGGAGGACCACGCGCTCGCGCCGCAGGGGCCGCCCGCGGTGGCGGAGCGGAGCGACGACGACCCGGTCGCGGGGCGGTCCTTCGTGTTCACGGGGAAGCTCGCGACGATGGACCGGAAGAGCGCGCAGAAGCTCGTGAAGGAGCGCGGCGGGACGACCCCGGCGGACGTGTCGAAGACGCTCGACTACCTCGTCATCGGGGACGACGGCTCGCCGCTCCTCGGCGAGGGGGCGATGAGCTCGAAGCACAAGGCCGCGGACAAGCTCGTCGCCGACGGCGCCGCGCTCCGCATCATCACGGAGGCCGAGTTCCGCGGGATGGTCGGAGCCTGACGCGGTGCGGGCCGGAGGGGACGCGATGAGCGAACACGACGACGCGAGCTGGGTCGCCGCCGAGGGCGGGTGTGACTGCGGCGCGGTGCGCTACCGGCTCGAGGCGCGCCCGCTCTTCGTGCACTGCTGCCACTGCCGGTGGTGTCAGCGCGAGACCGGGGCGAGCTTCGCGCTGAACGCGATGATCGAGACCGACCGCGTGACGGTGCTCGCGGGCGCCCCCGAGCTCGTGCACACGCCGAGCGCGAGCGGGCGCGGGCAGGACATCGCGCGCTGCCCGATCTGCCGCGTCGCCGTCTGGAGCCACTACGCGGGCGCCGGCCCCATCCTCGCGTTCGTGCGCGTCGGCACCCTCGACGACCCGGACCGCCTCCCGCCCGACGTCCACATCTTCACGGCGTCGAAGCAGCCCTGGGTGGTGCTCCCGGAGGGCACCCCGGCCGTGCCGGTCTACTACGACCGCGCGCAGCTCTGGCCGGCGGCGAGCCTCGCGCGCTTCGAGGCACTCTCGGGCGCCATCGCCGCCTACCGGGCCGCCCGCGCTCAGTAGGGCCAGAGGCTCCAGTACCAGCCGCCGGAGACGCTGAACCACGCGCCGGCCCCGGTCGCCGCCGTGCCGCTCGCGCCGCCGGTGTAGGCGACGTCCGCCCCCGCCTGGCCCGCCGGGACGGGGACCGCGAGGCCCGCGGCGTCGAGCGTCGCCGAGTCCGGCCCCGACGACACCGCGCCCCGCGCGGTGAAGACCCGCCGCACGCTCCCCGAGAGCGCCACCCACGAGGCGAGGACGCCGCCGTTGTCGTCGACCTCGAGGCGCACAGCGCTCGGGGTGTCGTCGAGGTGCAGCGTCGCGCTCGCGGTCCCCGCGGCCAGGTGGAGCTCGGACGTGCCGTCGTCGAACCAGAGCGCGACGGGCGTGCCGTCCGGGAGGAAGGCGCCGTCGACGCCCGAGGCGGACGACCCCGGGATCACGACCCACGGCGCGCAGTCCGCGCCCGAACCGAGCGTCACGGTGCAGACGGCGACGCTCGTCTCGAAGGTGGTGGCGTTGTCGGTCATCGTGAGGAGAGCGAGCGCCGTGTCGCTGCTCGTGAAGCGCGCCCGCGGCGAGAAGCGCTGCGGCAGGACGTCGCCCGGGTTGTCGCCGAAGATCACGTCGACCGCGTCCCAGATCCCACCGCCCGCGCGGTACGAGAAGCGCGCGCGGGTCTCGAAGCTGTTGTAGCTGTCGTAGACGACGTAGCCGATGAGCCCGGCGCCGTCGGCGCCGACGGCGAGGGCCATGTCGTCGAGCGCGCTCTGCACCTCGAAGCTCGTGTCCGTGCCGCCGACGAGCGTGCTGTAGTCGGCCTGATCGCTGTACCCCCCGTCCATCTGGGTCACGTCGTCCCAGCTCACGGCCATCAGCGCGTCGTTCCCGTTGAGCCCGGTGCCGTTCGAGAAGACGGTCATCGCCGCCACCCCCGACGCGACGAGGCGCGGCGTCGACGACCCGAAGTAGCCGCCGCCGGCCGAGTCGTCGTAGAGCCCTTGCCGGAGCGCCGCGTCGCTCGCCACGTCGTAGGCCGCGAGCGCGACCGGGTAGACGTTGTTGCCGTTGATCTGCCCGTCGAGCGAGAACGCAGCGAGCGCGCGCCCGTCCCGGAACGACAGCGCCGCGTCGAAGCTCGACGAGAGCCAGTTGCTGCCGCACGACGACCAGCTGCTCCAGAGGTCGCTCGAGTACGCGCTCACGTCGACGAGCACGGCCGCCGCGGGCGACCAGAGCCCGCTCTCCGCGTCGCGCACGCCGACGGCCACGAGCGGCTCGGAGAAGGTCGAGCTACAGGACGTGTTCTGGAACAGGTCGACGACACCCCCGCGCAGGTACGCCATGGTGCCGTCCTCGTCGACGCGGAGCTCCGCGTGCCCCTGCCACGAGAGGCCGCCCGCCGAGCCGACCCGCGACGCGCGCACGACGCGCTCGGAGACCACCGGGCTCCCGCCGGCGACCGGCGCCTCGAAGACCTGGACCACGGGCGCGTCGGCCCGCGCGAGGAGCGCCACGCCCGCGCCGCCGCTGCCGGCCGCCGCCGCCGGGCTCGCGAAGACGTCGCCGAACATGTCGATCGACTCGTAGACGTCCTGCCCGAAGGCGACGTCGTAGTGGCTCGCGTAGCTGGGGCTCGCCGAGCCGCCGCTCGCGCCGATGGCGATGACGCCCCAGGGCCACGCGAACACCGCGCCGTCCGCGCTCGTCGCGAACGCGTAGCTCCCGCCGGCCGTCGTGCCGTACCACGTGTTCCAGCCGTAGTCGTAGCTCATGAGCGCGCTGTTCCAGCTCGGCTGCTGCGCCGTCGTGAGCGACGCGCCGCCGACGGCCGCGTTCGGGTACGGGGCGTCGACCCCGGCGCCATTGTCGTCGTAGTAGGTCGAGACGAACACGGCCGTGTCGCCCACGCGCCGCCCCGCGAGCACGTGGTCGCCGGGCGACGCCCACATCGTGGGATCCCAGGTCGTCGAGCTCCAGTTGCCGATCTGCTGCGCGCTGACCGCGCTCCAGCCGCTCCCGGACGCGGCGCCCCCGTCGCGCGCCTGGCTCGCGAGGATGAACTGCCGGTAGCCCGTGCCCGTGCCGTCCTCGCCGTAGTAGGACCACGCGAGGACCGCGTTGCCACCAGGGCCCGCGACCACCGACACCCCGGTCGGCTCAGGCGGCGACCCGTAGTTGTAGGCGCTCGTCCACCCGCAGTCGACGCAGAGCGCGCGGCTCCCGAGGCGCCACGTCGCCCCGTCGCGCACGGCCGACCAGATCCGGTAGCCGTAGCCCGAGCCGTCGACGTCGGCCCACGCGGCCGCCGCGTGGCTCCCGTCGTAGACCGAGAAGGACACGCCGTAGGAGCCGCTGATCCCGCTCGCGACGACCTCCGTGGCCTGCCACCCGGCCGCCGTGTGGCGCCGCGTGCGGAGCGAGACGACGCCGCTCGCGTCCTGCTCGAGCCAGGCGACGTGCACGTCGCCCGTCGGGAGCTGCACGAGCGGCAGGTCGTCCTGCCCGGACACCGAGAACCAGGCGTCGACGCCGGCGCTCACGACCTCGATTCCGCCGAGCGCCGACAGCGCGCCGTAGCGGCTCAGGACCCGACCGGCGTCGCGCCACACGAGGAGCAGCTCGCCAGCGGCCGACACCACGATCCGCGCGGCCGCGTCGTACCCGGGAGCATAGCCGCTCGCCGCGAGCGCGACGCCCACGGTCTCGACGCCCGACCCGTCCGCCGCGCCGTGGGTCACCAGCAGGCGGTCGCCGGCGCCCCAGAAGGCGTACCAGGTGTCGTCCTCGCCGACCGCGAGATCGTAGAGCCCGCCGCCGGTCCCGATGGCGAGCGCCGTGCTCGCGCCGACCTCCCCGCCCCCGCCGCTCGTCCGGACCTGGAGCCGCAGCTCGTTCACGCTCGTCCGCTCGAGCCACGCCGTCGTGAAGGTCGCGCCGTCGGCGTGCGCGGCCGCCGCCGTGCCCGCGAGCGCGAACGCCGGGTACGGCGCCGCGGTCGTCGCCGTCGCGAAGCGCTCCGCCGCGTCGAGCTCCCACGTGGTCGCCGCGACCGAGGCGTTGCCGGCGCCGTCGACCACCCCGGCCGCGACCGTCGCCTTGTAGTGGCCGGCCGGGAGCGGCGCGTCGGGCCGGAGGACGTAGGCGCCCCCGAACCGCTGCACCGTCGCCGCGACGGGCGCGCAGCCCGGCTCGCAGCGCTCGAGCCCGAAGCGGCTCGCGACCGAGGCGTCGACGACCTCCTCGCTGAAGCGCACCCAGAGGACGTCGTTCTCCGCGAGGTCGGCGGCGGTCGGGTAGCGCGCGAGCACGGTCGGCGGCGTCGCGTCCGCCTCGAGCGGGTCGGAGAGCACGTCGACCGCGACGGTCGCCGTCGCCTGGAGGCCGCTCTGATCGGCGATGGCGTAGGAGAAGTGGTCCACGCCGCGGAAGCCCGTCGGCGGCGCGTAGCTCACCTTGCCGCCGACGATCGCGACGGCGACGCCGGCGTCGCTCGGCAGCACCGTGACGAGGACGACCGGCTCGGGCCGGTCGGGCGCCGAGCTGTCGTTCGCGAGCACGTCGAGGAGCTGCGCGGCGCTGTCCGGCGCGACCGAGAAGGCGTCGTCGACGGCGGTCGGCGGGTCGTCGTCGATCGGCGCGAGCGTCACCGTGACCTGCCCGGTCACCGCGTTCGTCCCGTCGCTCACCGTGTAGCCGAACGTCACCGCGCCCCAGCGGTCCGCGGCCGGCGTGAAGACGAGGTGGTCCCCCTCGACCACGGCCACGCCGTCGCCCGCGGCGATCGCGACCGCGGTGATGGAGAGCGTGTCGCCGTCGGGGTCGACGTCGTTGTCGAGCACCGCGAGGGCGTGCGCGCCGGAGTCCTCGTCGAAGGCGTAGCTGTCCGCGCCGGCGACCGGCGCCGCGTTGCTCTCCCCGACGGTCAGCGTGAACACGTCGGTCGCGCTGAGCCCGGCGAGATCGGTCGCAGTCACCGCGATCGCGTAGATCCCGACGTCGCCGGTACCCGGCGACGCGCTGAAGCTCGCGCTCCCGGCGTCGAACGAGAGCCAGCCGGGGAGCGCGCCGCCGTCGCCGAGCGCCGCCGAGAGCGTGAGGACGTCGCCGATCGGCAGGTCGGGATCGGTGAAGGTCCCCTCCGGGACCGCGATCTCGAGGGTCGCGTCGGCGAGCACCGCGCGATCGGGGAGCGGGGCCGCGACGACCGGCGCGTGCGTGCAGGCGCCCGGGGTCTCGCAGGCGTTCGCGCACGGGTCGGCGGTCTCGCAGCGCGCGCCGCTGTAGCCGGTCCCGCTGCAGTCGCACCAGGCGGCGCCGTAGAGATCGACGCAGGCGCCGCCGTTCTGGCAAGTGACGCCCGCGCAGTTGTCGACGTCGTCCTCGCACGTGGCCCCGCCGAGCCCGGTGCCGGCGCAGGCGCAGGTGAACGCGCCCGTGGTGTTCTCGCAGGCGCCGCCATGGCACGGATCGCCCGCGCACTCGTCGACGTCGGACTCGCAGGTGGCGCCGGAGAAGCCGGTGCCCGCGCAGTCGCACGTCCAGCCGGCGCCCGCGGTCGTGTTCGTGCAGCGCCCGCCGTTCGCGCACGGCGTGAGGTCGGCGCAGAGGTCCTGATCCGTCTCGCAGAGCTGCCCCGTCCAGCCGTCGACGCAGTCGCAGAAGAAGCCGCCCGCGTAGTTCCTGCAGACCCCCGAGTTCTGGCACGGGTCCGACGCGCACTCGTCGACGTCGGCCGCGCAGGTGTCGCCCGTGAAGCCCGTGCCGTCGCAGGCGCAGGCGAAGCCACCCGGGAGGTTCGTGCAGGCGCCCCCGTGCTGGCAGATCCCGGCCGCGCACTCGTCGACGTCGCTCGCGCAGGTCGCGCCGCCGTAGCCGCTCCCCGTGCAGTCGCAGGCGTAGGTCCCGGGCAGGTTCTCGCACACGCCGTGCGCGCACGGGCTCGCGGCGCACTCGTCGACGTCGTCCGCGCAGGTCGCCCCGCCGTAGCCGGTGCCGTCGCAGTCGCAGCTCGTGGCGCCGCCGCCGAGGTCCGTGCAGGCGCCACCGTGCTTGCAGGGGGCCGCGGCGCAGCCGACCGCGGGCTCCGCCGCCGGCACGAACGGCGGCCACACGTCGAGCCAGCCGCCCGAGCCGTCGACGGCGACCGCGAGCTCGGGGGCGCCGACGGTCTCGATCTGGAGCCCGCTCGCGCTGTCGGCGCCGGCGTTCGCGACCTCCGTCGGCCCGCTGAAGTCGAGCGCCGGCCACGCGGAGGCCTCCCAGAAGTGGCGGTAGACGGTCGTCCCGCTCGCGTAGGCGACCCAGCCGACGACGGCGCGCCCGTCGTCGCCGATCCCGGCGTGGAGGCCCCACTGCGAGGCGCTCGGCACGTCGCTCGCGACGACCACCGGGGTGTCCCAGGCGTCGGCGACCGCGTCGTAGCGGACGGCGCGCAGCACGTCGCCGTTGCCGGCGCGCCAGGCGAAGAGCGCGTCGCCGCCGGGCTCCGTGGCGAGCGCGCGGGAGGAGACGAAGCCGCTCTCGATGGCCTCGAGGTCGAGGACGGCGCCGAGGGTCACGCTCTCGCCGAGGCGATCGAAGCGCCAGGCGCCGAGCTGCGGCTGGGCGCCGCTCGACCCGAAGAGGACGAAGGCGACGGCGTCGCCGCTCGCGAGCACGCGCACGGCGAGGACCTCGGTGACGTCGAGGTTCGTGACGCTCGCCTGCTCGGGGTCCGGGTTGGGGTCGAGCGGGCCGCCGAGCCAGCTCCCGGCGCTGTCGTAGAAGGCGAAGCGCGCGCTCCGGTAGGAGCGATCGGTGGTCTGCTGGCCGGCCCACGCCGCGGCGACCTGATCGCCCGGGCCGACGTCGAGCGCCGGGACCGAGCCGCTGTCGACGGTGAAGTCCCAGAGCCGGTCGCTCGGGTTCAGGAGCTCGTCGACGTCCGGGAGCTCGCTCGCGCCGCCGCCCGGGGTCGTGACGAGGTGGATCCGCGGCGACGCGCCGACGCCGCTCGCGCCGTAGCCGTCGCGGAGCTCCGTCAGCACCGTGGCGCGGCCGTTCGACGCGGTCCGGAAGGCGGTCGTCGTCGGGTTGCTGCTCGTGGGATCGGAGGTCCACGCGCGGTCCGTCACGACCTCCCCCGTGGCGGGGTCGAGCGTCGAGAGCAGCATGTCGCGGAAGCCGTGGTAGCCGTCGTCGTAGGGGCGCCCCCAGGCGAAGCGGCCGCCGTCGAGGAGGTGCCCCTCGTCGTAGCCGCCGAGGTCGCCCGTGAGGTCGTTGCCGGTGCTCCCGCAGCTGGGGATGCTGCTCAGGAGATCGGCGTCGTGCGGGATCGGCAGCACCCACGAGGGCCCGAAGAGGCCGCTCTCCGGGTCGCGGAAGCTGACGGCGCGGGCCCGGCGGTTCGACGAGGAGAAGCACTCGTAGGTGAGCGGCTGGTACTCGAGCTCGTACGACACGGCGAGGCGCCCGTCGGGTGCCGCGTGCCCGCGGAAGTCGTAGCGGCTCGCGCTCGACCCGGAGCCGGCGCCGCGCGCCATCGAGGCGAGCTCGCGCCAGTTGTGCCGGACGTCGCCCGCGCCGCCGCCGAGGTAGGTCGTCTCGACCTCGAGCCAGCTCGTGTCGCGATCCGCGCCGCTCGACGCCGCCCAGAGCACGTGCCCGTCGGCGCGGACGCCGATCCCGACGTGGTCGAAGCGGTTCTGCGCGACGTCGGCGTCGGCGCTGATGTCCACGCCGTAGTAGATGTCGGCGTTCGAGCGGAAGCTCGAGCCGCCGGTCGCCGTGTTCGCGAGGACGACCCCGCGGTCGAAGGCGACGCCGACGTAGTCACCGGCGGCGGCGACCGCGTGCGCGCGCACGTTCCAGTCGCTCGTCCAGCCGCTGTAGCCGTTGCCGTCGTCGAACCACGACAGGTCGTCGAGCTGCCGCGTGGCGGCCTGGCTCGCGGAGCGGTACCGCGCGACGCCGATCTGCGGCGCCTCGTACCAGGAGTAGCTCGGGCCGGGCGCGAGGTAGCTCGTGACGAGCGCGAAGTCGCCCGGCGTGCCGAGGCGCGCGATCTCGAAGAGGTGCGGGAGCTCCCACTCGTAGGTGTAGGAGTTGTTCGACCCGTAGCTGCTGAAGCTCGACGGCACCCAGCCCTCGGCCGCGGTCCAGCCGGACGCGGGGCTCGCGCCGTCGTGGAACTGGTGCTGCGTCGCGTAGACGTAGCCGTTCGAGCCGTAGTTGCCGGTCCAGCCGTACGGGAGGTAGGTGGTGTCGACGTAGCCGTACCAGGCCCAGAAGAGGTGCGTCCGCGACTGGCTGTCCGTGTGGATGGCGACGTCGACCGGGGTCACCTCGTCGAAGCCGCCGACGGTCGGGTCGCCGCAGACCGTGCACAGCGAGCGCGGCGGCGAGCCCGACCAGGCGCCGTCCTTCTCGATCGCCGCGTTGACGGTGATCGCGTCGGCGGTGTCGCGGTCCATCCAGGCGACGGCCGCGTGCGTCGCGTCGCCCGCGGACAGCGCGAGGCGCACGGTGCTCGTGAGCCCGGTCGCGACGGTGTCCGTGTCGCCCCACGCGCCGGCCGCGAAGGCGACGTGCCGGATGAGGGGCGCCGCCGCGCCCTGCTCGATCCAGGCGGCGTGGAACGCGCCGCCCGCGGCGTCGAGCCCGACGGACTTCGACACCCAGCCGCCGCTGTCGAGCACGAGATCCGCCTCGTTCAAGCGGAGGAGCGGGCCCCAGGCGCCGCTCGGCGTGGTGGCGCGCGCGTAGAGCGCGAGGCCGGCGGTGTCGACCCAGGCGGCGACGAGGGCGCCGTCCGGGAGCGCGAACAGGCGCCCGTGGAGCGGGTCGACGTCGAAGAGCGAGCCGCCCTCGTGGTGATCGTCGGATCGGTCCGCGTCCGTCACGAAGCCGACGGTCTCCGTGGTCGTGGCCGTCGCCCCGCGGGTCGTGAGGAGCACGCGGCCGTCGGCGAGCCAGAGCGCGCGCCAGCCTGCGTCGGTCGGGGCGACGTCGAGCAGGCGCCCGCCGGTCTTCGCGACGACCACGGCCTGCGTGGACGACGTCCCCGTCGCGGCCCCCTCCTGGGTGCCGGTCGTCTCGACGAGGCGCGCCTCGTTCCCGGAGACGTGCTCGACCCGGAGGACGGCGAGGTCGCCGCTCGCGAGGGCGACGACCCGCGCGCCCATGAGCTCGTAGCGCTCGGCCGCCGGGACGAGGGCAGGCGCGGCGCCGAAGCCGGCGCCGACCGTGAAGTGCGTGACGACCGGCGTCGCGATGGCGTTGCCGGCGAGATCGGCGACCCCGCCGACGGTCAGCGTGTGCGCGCCGGCGCCGAACGGCTCGGCGGGGCGGAAGACGAAGGCGCCGCCTACCTGCGACCAGCTCCCGGCGACCGCGGCGCACGCGCCCTCGCAGCGGGCGACGGCCGCCGTCGTGGCGTTGACCGTGGCGGCGTCGACCGGCTCGTCGAAGCGGAGCCACAGGACGTCCGTCGCGGAGAGCCCGCCGCCCTCGACCGGGGCCTGCCGGAGGATGGCCGGCGGGGTCTCGTCCGGGGCGAGCGGATCGGCGCCGACGATGATCGTGATGGTGGCGGTCGCCGTGTGCCCGCCGGCGTCGGTGATGGTGTAGGCGACGCGGTCGACGCCGGTGAAGCCCGTGGCCGGCGAGTAGACCAGCGTGTCGCCGTCCTGCGCGACGCTCGCGCCGGCCGCGACGTCGGGCGCGAAGCCCGTGAGGCTCAGGGTCTCCGCGGTGTCGGGGAGGTAGGAGTCGTTGTCGAGCGGCGTCAGGACGTTCCCGACGCTGCCCGGGGCGACGCGGACCGTGTCGGGGTTCGCGGTCGGCGGGTCGTCGTCGACCGGCGCCACGGTGACCGTGACGGCGGCCTCGTCGAAGAGGCTCCCGTCGGTCGCGCGGTACGTGAAGGTGGCCGTGCCGAAGAAGTCGCGACCAGGCGTGAAGCGGACCTCGCCGGCGACGACGATGACGGAGTAGCGGGCGCCGGGCGGCACCGTCACCGAGTAGACGACGAGGCTGTCGCCGTCGGGATCGTGGTCGTTGGCGAGCACGTCGAGGGCGGTCGTGGCGGCGTCCTCGACGACGCCGGCGAACGCGTCGTCGAGCGCGACCGGCGCCGAGCCGACGGTGCCGACGGTGACGGTGAAGCCGGTCGACGCCGCGTGCCCGGCGCGGTCGGTGGCCGTGACGACCACGGGGTAGACGCCGAGCGAGCTCGCGGGCGGGGTGCCGGAGAACGCGCCCGTGGCGGCGTCGAAGCCGAGCCACGCCGGGAGCGCGGCGCCGCCGGTGAGGGACGCCGTGAGCGTCAGCGTGTCCCCGAAGCGCGCGTCGGGGTCGACGAAGGTGTCGGCCGCGAGCGCGAAGGCGAACGGGACGGTCGCGATGAGGGTCCGGTCGGACGGGCGGGCGCGGACGAGCGGGCTCGCGACGCAGACGCCGGGCTCGGCGCAGTCGACGCCGCAGACGGGGAGCTCGCAGGTGACGCCGTCGCCGACCCAGCCGTCGGCGCAGGTGCAGGTGAAGGAGCCGTCGGTGTTGCCGCAGGTGGCGTGGTCGTCGCAGGGGGTGCCGGTCGCGCACTCGTCGACGTCGGTGTCGCAGAGATCCCCCTCGTAGCCGGTGCCGGCGCAGTCGCAGAGGCCGCCGCTGCAGACCCCGTGGACGCAGTCGACGGGCGTGCCGGGCGCGGGGCTCCCGCCCTGGCAGGTCTCGACGCCGTTGCAGAGGTCCCCGTCGTCGACGTCCGCCCCGTCGTCGAGGGCGAGGTCGCACCCGCCCGTCGCGGGGTTGCAGGTGTCGACGGTGCAGGGGTTGCCGTCGTCCGGGCAGGAGACCGGCGTCCCGGGGGTGAAGGCGCCGGAGACGCAGGTGTCGACGCCGTTACAGGGGTCGCCGTCGTCGACGACCGCGCTGTCGTCGACGGCGACGCCGCAGATCCCGGTCTGCGGATCGCAAATGTCGTCCGTGCAGGGGTTGCCGTCGTCGGTGCAGGTGACGCCGGCGCACGGGTCGAGCGCGACGTCGCAGGTGGTGCCCTCGTAGCCCGTGCCGTCGCAGTCGCAGGTGAAGCCGCCGCTGCCGTCGTCGGCGCACGCGCCGCCGTGCCGGCACGGCGCGAGGTCGCAGGGCGGGAGGTCGGACAGGCCGACGATCGCCGCGTAGGTGGTGCCGGTGGGGTTCCCGAGCTGCACCCAGGTGACGCCGTCGTCGGAGGCAAAGGCGTTCGTGCCGTTGGTGCCGATGAACGTGCTCGCCTGCGGCCCGATCGCGGTGAAGTTGATGGTGCCGACGTCGCCGGTCCATGTCTCGCCGCCGTCGAGCGAGTACCAGCTCTTGTTGTAGCCGGCCGCCACGAAGCGCCCGTTCGCGAACGTGATGATCGAGGTGTTGCCGGCCGGCGCCGGGTCGACGCCGGTCCAGGTCTCGCCGCGGTCGGTCGAGACGGAGACGTGGCGCCCGCCGGGCGCCGAGCCGCCCCCGTCGACGGCGACGAAGGCGCCGCCACCGTAGGCGACGGCGGTCCACTGCGCGTTCTCGATGGTGCCGGCGTTCCAGCTGACGCCGTCGTCGGACCACGAGACCTTGCCCTGGAGGCCGACCGCCACGAAGCGGCCGCTCCCATAGGTCACGTCGTAGAGGTTGCCGTTGTCGTGCGGGGCCGAGGTCCAGTGGACGCCGCCGTCGTCGGAGTAGGCGGCGGCCCCGACGAGGCCGACCGCCACGAAGCGGCCGTTCGCGGCGGCGACGCGGCGGATGTAGGTCGGCGGGGGCGCGGCGGCGGCGGTCCAGGAGAGACCGAGGTCGGTGCTCACGCTGGCGCGGCCGCTGCCGACGGCGACGAGGGCGCCGCTCGCGTAGGCGAGGCCGGTCATCGCGCCGTTCGCGGGATCGTTCCGGGTCCAGGTGGTGCCGTTGTCGGCGGACCGCGCGGCGATGCCGTCGCCGACCATGACGATGACGGGGCCCGGCTCGGCGGCGCAGGTGGGGCCGACGAAGCCGCTGCCCGCGCAGTCGCAGGTGTAGCCGCCGGCGCCGTCGTCGACGCAGACGCCGTGCGCGCACGGGCTGTCGGCGCACCCGTCGGAGATCTCGCAGCGGTCCCCGCGGAAGCCCGTGCCCGCGCAGTCGCAGGTGTAGACGCCGCCGCCGCCGCCGTCCGCGCACGCCCCGCCGTTCTCGCACGGGTCCGGATCGCACGCGCTCAGCGCCACGCACTGGTGCGTCCCCACCGCGTTCTCGCACGCCTCCCAGGCGCCGCAGTCGTGGCAAGGACCGAAGAGGTACGACGCCTCGCGCGACGTCGGGTACGCGAGCGCGAGGTCGTACGCCCAGACGCCGAGCCGCCCCGTGCCGGACAGCGCCCGCGGCCACCCCGGCTCGAGCGCGAGCCCCGCGACCGGCGGCGCCATGCGGAAGCCGCCCTCGGGGCTGTACACGCCCGTCGCCTCCTCGTAGTCGGGCGCGTCGCGGTAGAGGTACGCCGAGGCCTCGCCCGCGTCGTTGACCTCCCAGAGGTCGCTGGACCAGCCGGGGACGACGTCGTAGAGCACGGTCCCGTCCGCCTTCCGGTAGAGCGAGACGTAGTCGCCGATCGCGGTCTTGTAGCCGCCGACGGCGTCGCCGGCGGTGTTCACGTCGTAGATCCAGGACTCC
Organism: Deltaproteobacteria bacterium; assembly: GCA_020632715.1. Lineage (GTDB taxonomy): Bacteria > Myxococcota_A > UBA9042 > PHBI01 > PHBI01 > JACKFA01. Next base: position 563,820 of record JACKFA010000003.1, on the reverse strand, counting down.
ACGCCGTCCGTGGGCGGCGGCACGTCGACGAAGCCGCCCGCGACGCTCCAGAGGAAGCCGTGCTTCACGCCGGCCACGTCGCGGTGCCCCGCCACGATCCCCGACTCGGAGAGCCCCCAGCCGCGCCCCGCCACGCCGAGCGCGTGCGCCGTCCCGTCGGCCTCGAAGAACGTGAGCACGGTCCCGAAGAAGGCCGCGACCTCCCCCGCCTCGTTCACCCACAGCTGATCGCCGTTGAACGCGACCTGCGTCAGATCCACGGCGACCGCGCCGACCTCGGTGACCCCCTCGGCCTGGGACCACAGGAACACCCGGAGCGTCGCGTCGCCCGCCGCCTGGTAGGCGCCGACGACGCGCCCGTCCGAGGTCACGTCCTCGGCGACCGACTCGAAGCTCGTCTCGCCCGCGTCGAGCGGCGGGATCTCGGTCCGCGCGCCCGTCGCGTCCCACACCATCGCGCGCCGCTCGCCGTCGACGACCCCGTAGCCGACGGCCACGTCGTCGTCGTTGACGTCGTAGGCGGCGCCGTCCTCGAGGTCCGGCGTCAGGTCCACGATGCCGCCGGCCCGCGTCCAGAAGAACGCGGTCCACACGGGGTAGCAGTCGACCGCGTTCGTCCGCGTCACGTAGCCGACCATGTGCCCGGCGTCGTTCACCGCCATCGGGTAGGCGGACTGCGTGTCGTAGGTGCCGCAGACCGTCGGCCCGTAGGCCGCGACCTCCGTCAGGCAGGTCGCCGTGCACTCGTCGACGTCGTCGTCGCACACGGGGCCCTCGTAGCCCGTCCCCGCGCACTCGCACGCGAACGCCTCGCCGTCGCAGCGGCCGGCCGCGCCCGCGGCCACGATCGCCCCGATGGCGTCGGCCCCGAGCGCCTCGCCGTGCACGGCGAGCTCGTCGAGGGCGCCCGTGAAGGCGTTGCCGATGACGATCGGCACGTCGGGCGCGATGTCCCCGGTGCCGCCGAGCGCGCTCGAGCCGTCGTCCGCGCCGTCGACGTAGCCGCGGAGGAGCCCGGCGTCGCGGTCGAGGACCATCGCGACGTGGTGCCACGCGCCGTCCCGCACGGCGTGCGTGCCCGTGAGCTGCACGCCGCCGCCGGCGCCGTCCTGCACGACGTAGACGAGCCGCCCGGCGCTCGCGCCGTTCCCGATGGACACGCTCCAGCGCTTCCGGAGGGCCGGATCCGCGTTGAACTGGTGCCGGATCAGGAGGTTCTCGAAGACGTCGGCGGTCGCGGTCGCCTGCACCCAGAGGTCGACCGTGAAGGAGCCCGCCCCCGGGTTCAGCTCGGCGACCGGGGCCGTCACCTGCAGCTCGTCGCCGGCGCCGTCGAAGACGAACGCCCCGCTCACGAGCCCCGCGCCGACGTGCGCGTCACCGACGAGCGCCGCCGTCCGGTCGCCCACGACCTCGCGCCCGTCCTCGTCGCCCGGCCACCAGCCGAGGAGCGACGCCTCGCGCGCGACGCAGGCCGCGCCCTCCCCGCCGCGCGGGTTCGTGCACACGCCGCGGACGCAGGGGTCCGGGTCGCACGGGTCCGCGTCCGCCTCGCAGAGCGTGCCCGTGAAGCCGGCCGGGCACGCGCAGTGGAAGCCGTTCAGCTCGTCGACGCAGGTCCCGTCGTTCTGGCAGACCACCCCGAGGCACTCGTTCACCTCGTCGGCGCACGTCGTGCCCTCGTAGCCGGTGCCCGCGCAGTCGCAGAGGCCGTCGCCGTAGCACGTCCCGTGCGCGCAGGGGCTCGGGGCGCAGGGGTCGCCCGTCGACGCCGCCTCCTCGAGGACGAGCGCGATGCCCGCGCCGCCGAGGAGCCGGACGAGCGTGTAGCCGTCGCTGTCCGTGGGCACGTCGAAGCCGATGACGACGCTCCCGCCGGCGTTCGCCGCGACGGCCGCCACGCCCGCCGCGTTCAGCGCGAGCGTGAGCTCCTGAGCGTCGCCCCCGTCGATCTCGTCGTAGGTGACGCGGCCGTACTCGGCGCCGCTCCCGAGATCCGCGTAGATCGCGATCCCCTCGGTGTCACCGGCCGTCCGCGCCGTCGCGACCGCGGCCGCGTCCGCCGTCACGTCCCAGGCGATGAGCGTCTGCCCGAAGCCCGACACGGTGTCGAACGGGAACACGAGCCGCGCCCCGACGATGGTCCCCGTCGGCGCCGGCACGTCGACGACCACGAAGGCGCGCGACCGGTAGTCGTACGGCGAGCTCCCCGTGAGGTCCGAGTTGCGCCCCGCGATGAAGTTGCCGAGGTAGCTCTCGCCGGCGCCGTCCGCGCCCGAGTAGAAGCCGACCGCGCTCGTGCCGACCGGCGTCTCGGTGACGTCGTCGGCGCACGCGGGGCCGCCGAAGCCGGTGCCGGTGCAGTCGCACGCGACGCCGCCGTCGGCCTGCGCGACGCAGAGGCCGCCGTGGTCGCAGGGGGTCCCGGCGCACGGATCGACCGGCTGGGCGCAGGTCGGGCCCTCGAAGCCGGTGCCGTCGCAGTTGCACGCCCCGTCGCCGTAGCAGACGCCGTGCGCGCACGGGCTCGGGTCGCACGGGTCGCTCGCCGGCGCGACCTCGAGCGCGAGCTCGATGCCGGCGCCGTCATAGACGCGGACGAGGGTGTAGCCGTCGACGTCCGTGGGCACGTCGAAGCCGATGACCACGCTCCCGCCGACGTGCGCGACCACCTCGGCGACGCCCGCGGCGTTCAGCGCGACCGTGAGCATCTGCGGGTCCCAGTCCGGGGTCTCCACGTAGGGGAGCCGCCCGAGCTCGGTACCGTCGGCGAGATCGTCGTAGAGCGCGAGCCCGGTCGCGTCCCCGGCGGAGCGCGCCGTCGCCACCGTCGCCGCGTCGGTCTCGACGCTCCACGCCGAGAGCGTCTCGACGCCCGCCACGGTGTCGAACGGGAACACGACGCGCGCGCCGACGATCGTGCCGCTCACCGCGGGCACGTCGAGCACCGCGAAGGCGCGGAAGCGGTAGTCGTAGGGCGACGTCCCGGCGACGTCCGAGTTGCGGCCCGCGATGAAGGTCCCGAGCGCCACGGCGCCCGCGGTGTCGGCCCCCTGCACCGTGCCGACGGCGCTCGTCGCGACGGGCGTCACGGTCACGGCGTCGGCGCAGGTGGGCCCGCCGAACCCGCCCGCCGCCGAGCAGTCGCAGGCGAAGCCGCCGTCGGCCTGCGCGACGCACGCGCCGTCGTTCGCGCAGGGGGTCGCCGCGCACGGATCGACCGGCAGATCCTCGCACGTCGGGCCCTCGAAGCCCGTCCCCGTGCAGTCGCAGACCGTCGCCCCGCGCCCGCCGACCGAGCAGATCCCGTCGTTCGCGCACGGGTTCGGGACGCACGGGTCGACCGGCGCGCCCTGGAGCACGAGCTCCATCCCGCTCCCGTCGAGGGCGTTCACGTAGGTCCCGTCGGTGTCCTCGAGCACCGTCAGGGCGACGACGAGCTGCTCGCCCGCGGTCTCGAGGAGCGACAGCGCCGACGCCGCGGCGATCGGCACCACGACGTCGTCCCCGGCGCTGCCCGCCGGCACGACGACGCGCCCGAGCTCCTCGCCGAAGCCGAGCCCCTCGAAGACGGCGGCGCCCGTCGTGTCGCCCGCGAGCCGCGGCACGGCCACGTCGGCCGCGTCGAGCGACGCCACGCTCACGACGAGCGTCGCGTCCGCCGGGACGGCGTCGAAGACGACGCGCAGGTAGGCCGACTCGAGCTGCTCGGGCGGCACCAGGGAGAAGATCGCCCAGCCGCGCGCCTCGTCGCCGTCGACGCCGGCGGTGACCACGGAGAGCTCGGTCTCGCCGAGGCGCTCGCCGCCCCAGGTGGTCCCGGCGTCGTCGGGCGCCGTCGGCTCCTCGCTCACCTCGACGTCGCAGAGCGCGCCGCCGAAGCCCGTGCCGGCGCAGTCGCAGGCGGCCGTCTCCGCGCCCGTCGGGACGCACGAGCCGCCGTTCCCGCAGGTGATCTCGGCGCAGGGATCGGCCGGCGGGGTGTCGCAGTCCTCGCCGCCGTAGCCGCCCGTGCAGGTGCAGGTGTAGGTGTTGACGCCGTCCTCGCACGTCCCGTGGCCGTTGCAGGGATCCGGCGTGCAGTCGTCGATGGGCACCTCGCAGGTCGGCCCGTCGAAGCCCGTCGTCGCGCAGTCGCACACGAAGGCGCCGTCGACCTCGGCGCAGCCGCCGCCGTTCTTGCACGGCGACGAGGCGCAGGGCGCGCTCGCGTCGCCCACGTCGAAGGTCGTGACCGGCGCGAAGGCCATGAGCGCGCTCACGCGCGGGGTGCCGAGGAAGGCGGCGACGCGATCGTCGGCCGTGGCGCCGGCGGCGTCCCGGGTGCGGACGACCAGCACGACGCCCACGCCGCTCTCCGCGTGGGCGAAGCCGCCCGCCTCGAGCCGGAAGGCGCCCGCGCCGAGCGCCGCGGCGCCGTAGGCCCGCCCGCTCGTGGTGGCGCCGAGGTCGGAGCCCGCGACGAGCGACGGGGCCTGCGTCGAGCCGAGCTCGACCTCGACCTCGGTGCGGTCGCCGTTCGCGGCGCCCGCGGCGTCGTAGGTGGTCACGGCGACGACGAGCGGCCCCGCGAGGTCCGTCGGCGCGCTCACGTCGTAGGATACGAAGCGGAACTTCCCGACGAGGACCCGCAGGAGGAAGACGGCGTCGGCGACCGTGACCTGGCCGTCGTGATCGACGTCCATCGCGTCCCGCTGCCACGCGGCGAGCTCGGCGTCCGTCCGGAGGAGCGCCAGGTACTGGAGGACGAAGCTCACGTCGGCCACGTCGAAGCCGCAGTCGCCGTTGGCGTTGCCGCGGACGTCCGCCGGCACGATGGCGCCGCAGTCCGGATCGAGGAGCCCGGCGCCCGCGACGATCGCGCGCGTCTCGCCGGGGGCGAGCGGCGCGCCGATGGGGGCCTGGTCGAGCGTGTTGTCGACGAGCTTCGCGAGGTGGCCTGCGATCTGGGCGTCGCTCGTCTTCGAGGCGGCCGCCGTGAACGCGATGTCGAAGGCGTGGAGCGCGGCCCCCGAGGCCGTGGAGCCCGCCTTCGCGGCGCCCACGATGTGCACCGTGCCCGCGGCGTCGTCGATGTCCGACTCGAGCTGCCCGCCGGGCCAGCCCGCCCCGGCGGTGACGCCGGTCGCCGTGAGGAGGGCCGTGTCGTAGGTCACGGTGAGGTCGATGGCGCCGAGGGTCTGCCCGCCGGTGTTCACGCGCACCGGCATCGTGAAGGCCTCGCCGGGCGCGCGGTCCGGGTGCGGCACGCCGCTCGTCTCCCCGAGGTCGACGTCGCCCACCGCCGGCTCGAGGTTCGCCGCGGTCGTGGCCGAGCCGACGGCCGACTGCGCCGACGCCGTGAGCGTGACGAGGCGGTGGTGGTTGTCGTGGAGCGTCGCGACGCCGGCCGTGTCGACGTCGATCTTCGCGGGCTCCGAGGCGCCGTAGGCGAGGAAGCCCGCGACCGCGCGCGCGTCGGTGAGGCGCGTCCCGTCGGAGAGCACCGCCGACACCGCGAGCGCCCGGGTCGCGCCGGGGAGGCCCGAGAACGTCGCCGGGAACGTGGTCGTCAGCGCCGACGCCGTCACGGGGGTCGCCGACACCGTGATCGCGAGCCCCGACGACGTCGCGCCCCCGAAGGCGCCGGTCACGGTGGCCGTGCCGGGGCTCACCGCGGACACGCGGTTCGGCGCGACGATCGCCACGGCGCCGCCCGCCGCGGAGTACGTCGTGGCCGCGTTCGTCGAGACGTCGACCGTGAAGCCGTCCGTCAGCACCGTCCTGAGCTCGAGCGCGGCCCCCTGCCAGACGCTCGTCCCCGCGTAGGGCGAGAGCACCGTCTCCGACACGCTCGTCGACCCCGGGTAGGTCGGGTGGGGGTGCGAGGTGAGCGTGAAGCTCTCGTGGCGGACGACGTTCACGGTCGCGGTCAGCACGACGTCCGTGTGCGTGAAGGTCACCCGCAGCGTCGCCTCGCCGACGCCGTTGCCCGTCGGCGCGACGCGCGGCCCGCCGCCGGTCGTGACGACCGTGAAGAGGTCCGCCGGGTCGCCGCTCACGTCGTCGAACACGGCGCGCGCGTCGTGCGTGAAGTCGCGCGTGGTCCCGTTCTCGTAGGCGAGCGTCACCGCGACGGCCGCCTCGGTCGGGACGCCGGCCACCGCCGCCGGATCGGACGCCGACCACGCGACGCGCGGCGCGCCGACGGTCAGCGTGCCGCCGACGGGATCGGGCAGCGCGAGCTCGACGTGGCCGAGCCCGGTCGCGAGCGGGGCGCCGCAGCGCTCGAGGGTGCCCTCGACGTAGTCGCCCGCGCCGGCCGAGAGCGCGATGATCGTCTCGCCGTCGACGGCGAGCGCGTTCGGCTCGAGCGTCGCGATCTGGAGGCCGTCCGCCGCGGTGACGCGGATCCGCTGGCCGTCGGAGAGCTCGGCCCAGGCGAGCACGTGCCCGACGTCGCCCTCGGCGTCGAGGACCTGCACGGCCCGCGCGGTGGCGACGTCCGCGTCGACGAAGCGCGAGCCGACCGCGCCCGCGTCGACGTCGAGCCCGGTCGCGACGGCGACCGAGAGGTCGTCGACCGTGACCGGGGCGTCGTCCACCGTGATCGTGACGCTGCCCACGGCGGCGCCGCCGGCGTCCACGGCCTCGACCGCTTGCGTCCCGGGGGCGAGCCCCGTCGCGAGGTCGCCGGCGAGCGAGAGCGCGCCGCCGCTCGTCCGGAAGGCGACCGGGACGCGCGCGACGAAGCTCTCGACGCCGTCGCCGAAGGTCGCCTCGGCGAACACGCGGGTGGCCTGCCGGTAGTCGCCGGTGCAGCTCGCGTCGCCGAAGCCCGTGACGACGCCGAGCGACAGGTCCTCGGCGCCGACCGAGAGCGGCAGCGCCGGCGCGAAGACGCGCAGCGGGACGTCCACCGAGAGGCCCGCGTAGGTCGCCGTGACGGTCGCGCCGCCCGCGCCGGCCGCCGTGAAGACGCAGCCCGGCGCGCCGCTGCAGGTCGGCGTGACGACGTCGAGCGCGCCCGACTCGCGGAGCGCGCGGCCCGAGACGGTCGCCGTCGCGTGGGCGCCCGTGAGCGCGCCGAGATCGACGAGGAGGGCCTTGTCGGCGAAGGCCGCGAACGCGCGCACGGCGTCGGCCACGACGCTCACGTCGCCGCCGTTGGCGACGGCCGTCCCCGACGCCACGAGCGGCGCGTTCTGCGGGTTCAGGAGCGAGCTCACGGTCCCGCCGACGGCGGCCGTGACGGCGGTCGGCGAGTCGGCGCGGACCCGCATCGCGACGGTCGCGAGGACGAACGGTCCGCCCTGGTGCGCGGCCGAAACCCCCACGAGCTTCACCTCGCCCGAGAGCACGTTCTGCGCGGAGTCCGCGAGGGCCGGGTTCATGGTGACGCCGGTCACCTCGAGGCGGCTCGCGTCGAACGTGACGGTGACGTCGAACGCGCCGAGCTCGTTGCCGCCGAGCGTCGCCGTCACGGGCACCGAGAACGCGGCACCCGGGCGCTTCGGCGCGGCTGGCAGCGCGAGCGCGACGCCGGTCGTCGGCGGCGCGGGCGCCGTCGACCCGCGGAGGGCGACGCTCGCCGCGGGCGACGTCAGGGAGCCCGCCTTCGCGACCACGCTCGCCGTCCCGTCGCTCGCGCCGAACCACGCCGCGGGGGGCGTGACCGTCGCGACACAGATCCCGCCCTGCCCCGTCGTGCACGCGCCGGTCACGGCGGCCTGCCCGCTCGTCGTGAGCTCGACGGTCACCGCGGTCGGGGCGACGTCCGCCTGGGAGCGCGCGTCCCGCGCCGACACGAGCACGCGCACGGCGCGCGCGTCGACCCAGATCTCCCTTGTCCCGAGCCCGATCGCGAGCGACGCCGCCGGGAGCCGCGGCGCCGCGTAGGCGTCGGACGCGGCCAGCGGCCCGACCGTCGCGACGACGCTACCGGCGCCCGCCGCGCCGTCCTCGAAGGCGCCCACGACGCCCTGCGTGGTGGCGCCGTTCGCGTCGCGCGCCGGCGCCCCGGAGAAGAAGCCCGGCCCGGTCAGCGAGAGCTCGACCGCGACCGCCTCGAGCCCCGCGACGGTCGCGACGATTGTGCACTGCACACCGCTCCAGCCGTCGTCACAGGCGCACGTGTAGTCATTTCCTTGTGCACTGCACACGCCGTGCTCGCAGGGATCGGCGGCGCACGGATCGTAGGGCGTGTCGCAGAGCGTCCCGCCCCAGCCGCCGTCGCAGCTGCAGGTGAAGCCGTCGACGGCGTCCGTGCAGGTCCCGTGGAGGCACGGGTTCGGCGCGCAGTCGTTCACGTCGACCGCGCACGTGGGCCCGCTCCAGCCGGGCGCGCAGGCGCAGGTGAAGCCGTCGACGGCGTCCGTGCAGGTCCCGCCGTGCTCGCACGGATCGGGCTCGCAGTCGTTCGTGTCCGTGCCGCAGTCGGCGCCCTCGAAGCCCGGCGCGCAGGTGCAGGTGTAGCTGACGCCGTCGGAGGCGCAGCCGGCGCCGTTCAGGCAGGGATCGGGGTCGCACGGGTCCGGCGGCGGCACGCAGGCGCTGTCCACGCAGCTCCCGCCGTTGCACTCGCCGTCGCCCGTGCACGGGGTGCCGGCGCAGGCGGGGCAGCTCCCGCCGCAGTCGACGCCGGTCTCGTCGCCGTTGAGCACGTCGTCCGAGCAGCTCTCGTCGACGCAGACGCCGGCCCCCTCGCACGCGAAGGTGGCGCAGTCCCGGGCCTCGTTGCAGCCCTCGCCGACCGCGCACGGGCCGCACGGCCCCCCGCAGTCGACGCCCGTCTCGCCGCCGTTCCGGACCTCGTCGTCGCACGCCGCGAAGGCGCACACGTGGCGCGTCGGGTCGCACACGCCGCTCCCGCACTGCGCGTCGCTCGTGCAGGGGTCCTCCGGGCAGAGCCCGCAGAGGGGGCCGCAGTCGATGGCGATCTCGTCCCCGTTCCAGACGCCGTCGTGACAGCTCGGATCGTCACAGAAGCCGACGCGGCAGACGAGCGCGTCGCACTCGTGCCCGAGGAGGCACGGGGTCCCGGGAGGCGCGCCCCCGCAGACCCCGCCCGTGTCGGGGCCGCTCTCGGTGCCGTTCCGGACGCCGTCGTCGCACGACGGCGCGGCGCACGCCCCGTCGGGGCCGCAGACGAGGCTCGCGCACTCGCCGTCGAGCGTGCACGGCGCGCCCGGGCAGCCACCCACGCACTCCCCGCCGCAGTCGACGCCGGTCTCGCCGCCGTTCCAGCGCCCGTCGAAGCAGGTCGGCAGCTGGCAGACCGAGAGGAAACACGCAAATCCCGTGCAGTCCGTGTGGCGCGTGCACGGGATCCCGACCTCGCACGGCCCGCACGGGCCGCCGCAGTCGGGGCCGGTCTCGCCGCCGTTCCGGCGCCCGTCGTAGCACGTCGCCGGGAAGCAGAGGCCCATCGCGACGTTGCCGCTCTCGCACTCGTCGGGGCTCGTCGCCGGCTCGCCCGGGCACTTCTTGCAGCCGCCGCCGCAGTCGATGCCGAGCTCGAGCCCGTTCCGGACGCCGTCGTCGCAGCGCGGGCCGTGGCAGAAGCCGCCGCCGCAGCTCTGTTCGGAGCAGTCCCCGCTGTCGACGCAGCCGCCGCCGACGTAGCACGGCGGGCAGATCCCGCCGCAGTCGACGGCGGTCTCGTCCTGGTTCTGCACGCGGTCGCCGCACGTCGGGGCGCGGCAGTTCACGCCGTCCCAGGTCTTCGAGGCGCAGTCCCACGGGCCCTCGGGGAGCGGCTCCCCGGGGCCGGGCTCGCCGGGGCAGAGGCCGCAGTCGGCGCCGCAGTCGACGCCCGTCTCGTCGCCGTTCTGGAAGCCGTCGTGGCAGGTCGGCGGCGCGCAGATCCCGAGCTCGCAGCGGCGCGACGAGCAGTCGCTCACGTAGTCGCAGGGCATGCCGTCGCCGCAGGGCTCGCAGGGGCCGCCGCAGTCGACGCCCGTCTCCCAGCCGTTCTGCTGGCCGTCGTCGCACTCGGGGGCCGTGCAGTAGCCGAGGCGGGCGATCTTCGAGAGGCAGCTCTCGGGGCCGGCCGGCGGCGGATCCCCGGGGCACGCGAGGCACGGCCCGCCGCAGTCGACGCCCGTCTCGCCGCTGTTGCGCCAGCCGTCGAAGCACGAGGGCGCCGCGCAGATCCCCTCCTGGCAGGCGCCGACCGCGCACTCGTCGTGGCTCGTGCACGGCGAGGCGATGGGGCACGCCGCGCAGTCCCCGCCGCAGTCGACGGCCGACTCGCGCCCGTTCCGGACGCCGTCGCCGCAGGACGGCGGCATGCAGTAGCCGAACGACGCGATCTGGCTCGCGCACGAGGTCGGGTCGTCGGTCGCCTCGCCGGCGCAGCGGCCGCAGGCGGCGCCGCAGTCGACGCCGCTCTCGTCGCCGTTCTGGACCCCGTCCGAGCAGGACGGCGGGACGCACTGGCCGAACGCGCAGCTCCGGCTCGCGCAGTCGCTGTCGCGGCGGCAGTCGTCGCCGTCGCGGCACGGCGCGCACGGCCCGCCGCAGTCGATGCCGACCTCGGCGCCGTTCAGGATCCGATCGGAGCACGAGCGCTCGACGCAGAGGCCGGTCGCGCCGTCCCAGACGCCGCTCGCGCAGCCCTCCGGGCCGGACGCCGGCTCCCCGCCGCACGCCTTGCACGAGGGCCCGCCGCAGTCGGTGCCCTCCTCGTCGCCGTTCAGGACGCCGTCGTGGCAGCCCGACGGCCGGCAGTAGCCGAAGCCGCACACGTCGGCGGCGCAGTCCGTGGCCCGCCGGCAGGGCTCCCCGACGTCCGCGACGCCGCAGACGCCGCCCTTGTCGGCGGTCGACTCGTCCTGGTTCTGGATCCCGTCGGAGCAGGTCGGCGGGTCGCAGACGCCGGACGCGTCGCCGCCGCCGCAGCTCCGGCTCGCGCAGGCCACGTCCTCGTCGCACGCCTCGCCGGCGCACGCGCCGCAGCCCCCGCCGCAGTCGACGCCCTCCTCGTTGCCGTTCCAGAAGCCGTCGAAGCAGCTCGCGGGCTGGCAGATCCCGCCCTCGCAGACGCTCGACGCGCAGTCCGACGCGACCTCGCACTCCGTGCCCTCGTCGCAGGGGGCGCAGCCGGCGCCGCAGTCGACGCCCCACTCGAAGCCGTTCTGGATCCCGTCGGAGCAGGTCGGCTTCACGCAGGTCTCGCACTTCTGGCACGGCGCGCAGGGGCCGCCGCAGTCGATGCCGCTCTCGCCCTGGTTCTGGTGGCGGTCCGAGCACGTCGGGGCGCGGCAGAAGTCCCCCTGGCAGTTGCCGCTCGCGCACTCGCTGCCGTCGTCGCAGGTCTCCTCCGGCGGGAGCCCGCCGCAGAGGCCGCCCCAGTCGACGCCGCGCTCGTTCTGGTTCTTGATGCCGTCGTCGCAGGTCGGCTCGACGCAGACGCCGTCCTGGCAGTGGCGGCTCGCGCACTGGTCGTCCGCCGTGCAGGGCTGCTCGGGGCAGACACCGCAGCCGCTCCCGCAGTCGACGAGCACCTCGTCGCCGTTCTTGACGCCGTCGTCGCAGGACCACGGCTCGCAGCGCCCCTCGACGCACGAGCGGCTCTCGCAGTCCGCCGGCCCCCGGCACGGCCACCCCACGTCGCAGCGCGGGCAGGCGCCGCCGCAGTCGACGCCCCACTCGTAGCCGTTGACGACGCCGTCCTCGCAGGTCGGCTCGGCGCAGTGCCCGTCGACGAGGACCTGGCTCACGCACTGCGAGGGGTCGGTCGCCGGGTCGCCCGGGCACTTGAGCGGGCAGCTCCCGCCGCAGTCCATGCCGGTCTCGTCGCCGTTCGTGTGGCGGTCCGTGCAGCTCGGCTCGATGCAGCGCCCCGCGTAGCAGACGCCGCCCTCGCAGTCGCTCCCGAAGCGGCAGTCCGGCGTGCCCGTGGGGCACGGGTCGCAGCCCCCGCCGCAGTCCACGTCGCGCTCGGCGCCGTTCTTCTCGTGGTCGTCGCAGGTCGGCGCGACGCAGACCGGGTCGGTCACGTCGTCGCCCGGCACGTCCGCGCACACGCGGCTCGCGCAGACGTTGCCGCTGCCGCAGGGGGCGAGCGGGCAGAGGCCGCAGGCGCCGCCGCAGTCGACGCCCGTCTCGGCGCCGTTCTTCTTGCCGTCGTCGCAGGTCGGCGCCTGGCAGACCCCGTCGAGGCAGACGCGCGACGGGCAGTCGGCCCCCGTGAGGCAGATGTCGCCGGGATCGCAGCCGCCGCAGGGGCCGCCGCAGTCGAGGCCGGTCTCGAAGCCGTTCTGGAGCCCGTCGTGGCAGCCCGGGTAGGCGCAGACGCCGTCGATGAGGCGGCCGCTCGCGCAGTAGGTCGGATCGGGCGCCGGATCGCCCGGGCAGGCGAGGCAGTCGGGGCCGCCGCAGTCGGTGCCGGCCTCGCGCCCGTTGCGCGTGTGGTCGTTGCAGGTCGCGTCGCGGCAGTAGCCGAGGTAGCAGACGCGATCGGGGCAGTCGTCGCCGGTGTTGCACGGGCGCTCGCCGTCGGCCGGCGGGCACGGGCCGCCGACGTCCGGGCTCGACTCGCCCTGGTTCTGGACGCCGTCCTCGCAGGTCGGCGCGGCGCAGAGGAGCCCGTCGGACGCGAGCACCCCGCTCGCGCAGAAGCGCGGCTCGGTCGCGGGCTCCCCGGGGCAGGCCATGCAGTCGCCGCCGCAGTCGACGCCGCGCTCGCGCCCGTTGAGCGTGAGATCGTGGCAGCTCGGCGGGAGGCAGATCCCGATCTCACAGCTCCGGCTCGCGCAGTCGCTCGCGACGTCGCAGGGGTCGCCCGTCTCGCAGGCGCGGCACGGGCCGCCGCAGTCGACGCCCAGCTCGAAGCCGTTCTGGAGGCCGTCCTGGCAGGTCGGCGGCATGCAGACGCTCTCGATGCAGACCCCGCTCGCGCACTGCGAGCCGTCGGTGCAGCCCGTCGGCCCGGGGCACGCGGGGCAGCTCCCGCCGCAGTCGACGTCGATCTCGTCACCGTTGCGGCGCCGGTCGTGGCACTGCGGCACCGGGCAGTAGCCGAGGGTGCAGCTGTTCGAGTCGCAGTCGAACGGCGTCTGGCACGGCTCGCCCGTGTAGCAGGGCTGGCAGTTGCCGCCGCAGTCGACGCCGGTCTCCGGCCCGTTCAGGACGCGGTCGTCACAGCTCGGCGCCTGGCAGACCCCGTCCGTGCAGACCCAGCTCGCGCAGTCCGTCCCGTCGGTGCAGGTCCCGCCGACGCAGCTCCCGCAGCTCCCGCCGCAGTCGAGCCCGGTCTCGTCGCCGTTCATGAGGTTGTCGTGGCAGGTCGCGCGCACGCAGACGCCGCCCTTGCAGTGGCGCGACGCGCAGTCCGCGGCCGAGAGGCACTCGATGCCGCTGTCGCACGCGGGGCAGTTGCCGCCGCAGTCGGGACCGGTCTCGTAGCCGTTCTTCAGGTGGTCGCTGCAGGTCGGCTCCTGGCACTGGCCGCCCGCGCAGATCCCGCTCCGGCACTCGGTCCCGGACACGCAGGTCGTCCCCGGGCAGGCGGCGCAGGGGCCGCCGCAGTCCGTGCCGACCTCGCCCTGGTTGCGCTCGCCGTCGAAGCAGTTCGGGTCGCGACAGAAGCCGCTCACGCAGACGCCGCTCGCGCAGTCGCCCGGCCCCCAGCAGGGCTGCTCGGTCGGGCACGGACCGCACGTCCAGCCGCCGCAGTCGACGCCCGTCTCGGTGCCGTTCTGGCGGCGGTCGTCGCACGTCGGCGGCTGGCACGTGTCACCCGCGCAGACGCTGCTCGCGCACTGGCTCGGGTCGAGGCAGGGCTCGTACTCGCAGCGCCGGCAGAAGGAGCCGCCGCAGTCGACGGCGGTCTCGTCGCGGTTCCGGATCCCGTCGTAGCAGGTCGACGGCAGGCACACCCCCGCCCAGCAGAGGTGGCTCTCGCAGTCGGCGGCCTCCGAGCACTCGTAGCCCGACGTGCACGGGCCGCAGTTGCGCCCGCAGTCCGTGCCGGTCTCCTGCCCGTTCTTGATCCCGTCGCTGCAGGTCGGCGCCTGGCAGATGAAGCCGACGCACTTCCCGCTCGCGCACTGCGAGTCGACGAGGCAGTCCGCGTCGACGCAGCTCCCGCAGCCGCCGCCGCAGTCGATGCCGCTCTCCGCCCCGTTCTGGACGCCGTCGTCGCAGCGCGGCTCGCGGCAGTAGCCGTTCCAGCAGACCCCGCTCGGGCACTCCTGGTGGGCGCTGCAGCGGTCGAGGCACGGGAAGCAGCGGCCGCCGCAGTCGACGGCCGTCTCGGTGCCGTTCTGGATCCCGTCCTCGCAGGAGCTCGGCGCGCACGCCCCGTCGATGCAGATCTGCGACGCGCAGTCCGACGCCTGCGCGCACGGGTAGAGCGGGCACGCCCCGCACGCGTCGCCGCCGCAGTCGACCTCCGTCTCTGTGCCATTTCGCACACCGTCACGACAGGTCGGCGCCTGGCAGACGCCGCCGTCGCACACGAAGCTCTCGCAGTCGGCGTTGGTGTAGCAGTCCCAGCCGCCGCCGCAGCCCTTGCACGGGCCGCCGCAGTCGACGCCGCGCTCGGCGCCGTTCTTCCGGTTGTCGGTGCAGGTCGGCTCGACGCAGACGATGCCGTCGCAGATCCCGCTCCCGCACTCGCTCCCCGACTGGCACTGCTCGTCGTGGCACTTGCCGCAGCCCGGGCCGCAGTCGACCCAGGTCTCGGCGCCGTTCCGGACGCCGTCGAAGCAGCTCGACTGCCGGCACCAGCCGGCGACGCACACGCCGCTCGCGCAGTCGCGCCCCTCGTCGCAGCGGTGCTCGTTCGGGCAGGCGGTGCAGTTGCCGCCGCAGTCGATGTCCTCCTCCTGGCCGTTGTGGATCCCGTCGGTGCAGCTCGGGAGGAGGCACTTGCCCTCGACGCAGAGGCGCGACCCGCAGTCGGTGTTCGCGAAGCAGTCGGCGCCGTAGCAGGCGCCACAGCTCCCGCCGCAGTCGACCTCGAGCTCGTCGCCGTTGTGGACCCCGTCGCGGCAGCTCGGGTCCTGGCAGACGCCGTCCCGGCAGACGCCGCTCTCGCAGTCGCCCGGCCCGTAGCATGGCGTCCCGGGATCGCACCCGCGGCATGGGCCGCCGCAGTCGACCCCCGCCTCGCGCCCGTTCTCGCGACCATCGTCGCAGGTCGGCGGGAGGCAGACGAAGTCGGTGCAGAAGCCGCTCTCGCACTCCTCGCCGCTCCCGCAGCCGTCGCCCTCGCAGAAGCGGCACGGGCCGCCGCAGTCGACCCCCGTCTCGGTCTGGTTCCGGACGTTGTCGAAGCAGCTCGGCTCGCGGCAGTAGCCCGCGAAGCACACCCCGGACAGGCAGTCCGCGTGCTCCTCGCACTTGAGGTTCGTGCGGCACTTCCCGCAGAGCGCGCCGCCGCAGTCGACGTCCGTCTCGCTCCCGTTGCGCACGTTGTCGAGGCAGGTCGGCTCCTGGCAGCGCTGGCCGACGCACACGTAGCTCGCGCACTCGGGGGAGTCGGCGCAGGCGTCGTCCGGGCAGAGGCCGCAGCTCCCGCCGCAGTCGACGAGCACCTCGGGGCCGTTCGTGACGCCGTCGTCGCAGCGCGGGTCGGCGCAGATCCCGCCCTGGCAGACGCGGCTGCTGCAGTCGCTCTGGCGCACGCAGCGCCAGCCGGGATCGCAGCTCTTGCACGGGCCGCCGCAGTCCGGGCCCTGCTCGGCGCCGTTCCAGATCCCGTCGTCGCAGGTCGCCGGCTCGCAGCCGCCGTCGTCGCAGTTGCCGCTCGCGCACTGGTAGTTGTAGTCGCAGGTCCCCGTCGGGCAGACGAAGGCGCAGGGGCCGCCGCAGTCGATGCCGTCCTCGCCCTGGTTCTGCTGGTGGTCGTAGCAGCTCGCCGGGCGGCAGTAGCCGGCGAAGCAGATCCCGCTCTCGCAGTCCTGCCCGTTCAGGCACTCGCGGTGGTCGGGGCACGCCTTGCACCCGCCGCCGCAGTCCTTCTCCGTCTCGTAGCCGTTCAGGATCCCGTCCGAGCAGGTCGGCTCGGCGCACGCCATGTCGACGCAGTGGCGGCTCGCGCAGTCGTCGTCCTCGAGGCAGCCCGTCTGGTAGCAGGAGCCGCAGCCGCCGCCGCAGTCGACGCCGATCTCGGCGCCGTTCTGCGTGCGATCGTGGCAGCTCGGCGGCTGGCAGACGCCGTCGGCGCAGACGAGCGAGGTGCAGTCGCCCGGATCGTCGCACTCGTTGCCCGGGCCGCACGCGCGGCAGACGCCGCCGCAGTCGCGCCCGGTCTCGAGCCCGTTCTGGCGGCCGTCCGTGCAGGTCGGCGGCATGCAGATCCCGTCGGTGCAGACGCCGCTCGCGCACTCGTCGCCCGACAGGCAGCCGATCTTGCTGCACTTCTTGCAGCTCCCGCCGCAGTCGATCCCCGTCTCGTCGCCGTTGCGCTTGCGGTCCTTGCAGCTCGCGGGGCGGCAGTAGCCGCCGACGCAGATCCCCGACTCGCAGTCGCCCTCCCAGCGGCACTCGACGTAGTCGCCGCAGGGCTCGCACCAGCCGCCGCAGTCCGTCTGCGCCTCGTTCGCGTTGAGCACGTGGTCGGTGCAGGTCGGCGCCTGGCAGACGCCGCCGACGCAGACGCCCGACGCGCAGTCCCCGGGCTTCGTGCAGATCGTGTCGAAGCACCCGCCGCAGACGCCGCCGCAGTCGAGCCCGGCCTCGCTCCCGTTCTTGACGCCGTCCGTGCACGACGGCGGCTGGCAGATCCCGCCCTGGCAGACCTTGCTCGTGCAGTCGACGTTCTTCGTGCAGCGCCACCCGAAGTCGCACGCCGGGCACGGCCCGCCGCAGTCCTTGCCGGTCTCGAAGCCGTTCTGCTTGCCGTCGTTGCAGCGCGGGGCCGCGCACACGCCGCCGTCGCAGATCTGCGACCAGCACTGGTCGTCCGCCGTGCACTCGAACTCGTAGCAGCCGAAGCAGCTCGTCCCGCCGCAGTCGATGCCGAGCTCGTCGCCGTTCCGCACCGTGTCGTGGCAGCTCGGCGGGAAGCAGTAGCCGTAGACGCACGCGCCCGACTGGCAGTCGCCGTCGCCGCGGCACGGGAGGCCGTCCTCGCAGAGGGGGCAGCCGCCGCCGCAGTCCTCGGCGCTCTCGGTGCCGTTCTTCAGCCCGTCGCTGCACGTCGGGGCGACGCAGATCCCGTCCCCGTCGAGCACGCCGCTCGCGCAATACTGCGGCGCCGGCGACGGGTAGCCGTCGCACGCCCCGCACGTGCCGCCGCAGTCGACGCCCGTCTCGCCGCCGTTCCGGCGCCCGTCGTCGCACGTCGCGCGCACGCAGATCCCGCCGTCGCAGTGCTTCGTCGAGCAGTCGCTGTCGACGACGCAGTCGACGCCTGGCCCGCAGGGGACGCAGTTCCCGCCGCAGTCGACGTTCGTCTCGATGCCGTTCCAGAGGTGATCGTCGCAGCGCGGGGGCTGGCAGCGCCCGTCGAGGATCACCCCCGACGCGCACGACTCCGGCCCGGGCGCCTCCGTCCCGGGGCACGAGAGGCACGGGAAGCCGCCGCAGTCGACGCCGAGCTCGCTACCGTTCTGGACGCCGTCCCAGCAGGTCGCGTCGCGGCAGAAGCCGAAGCGGCAGACGCCGCTCTCGCAGTCGATGTCGCGCGCGCAGCGGTTCCCGCCGCCGCAGGGGGCGCAGAAGCTCCCGCCGCAGTCCTGCCCGGCCTCGTTGCCGTTCTTGAGCCCGTCGGCGCAGGTCGGCGCGACGCAGACGCCGTTCCGGATGACGCCCGACGCGCAGCTCGGCGCGGTCGGCGCGGTCTCGCCGGGGCAGAGGCCGCAGTCCGGGCCGCAGTCGGTGCCCGTCTCGTAGCCGTTCTGGATCCCGTCCGAGCACGTCGGCGCCTGGCAGATCCCCCCGCGGCAGACGCCGCTCGTGCAGGTCGCCCCCGTCGTGCACTCCCAGCCGGGGTAGCACGCGCGGCAGGGCCCGCCGCAGTCGGTGCCGGTCTCGCCGCCGTTCCGGCGCCCGTCGGTGCAGGTCGCCGGCGCGCAGATGTGGTTCGTGCACACCCCGCTCGGGCACTCGCTGCCGTCGTTGCAGGCGTCCGGGTGGCACGGGAGGCAGGGCCCGCCGCAGTCGACCTCGGTCTCGCCCTGATTGCGCACGCCGTCCCAGCACGAGGCGACCGGGCAGCGCCCGAAGAGGCAGTTGCCGCTCGTGCAGTCGCCCGCCCAGTCGCACGGCTCGTCCGGGCCGCAGGCGTTGCACCAGCCACCGCAGTCGACCCCGCTCTCGGCGCCGTTCTGGACGCCGTCGTAGCAGCTCGGGGTCTGGCAGAGGCCGTTCACGCACACGCGGCTCGCGCACCCCTCCGGCCCCGTGCAGCCGGTCTGTGGGCACGGACCGCACCCGGGGCCGCAGTCGACGCCCGTCTCGAAGCCGTTCTGGATCCCGTCGCGGCAATTCGGGGTCGGGCACTGGCCGACGAAGCAGTAGCCCGCGGTGCAGTCGAAGCCCGACACGCAGTCCGTGAGCGGCGGGCAGGCCTTGCAGGACCCGCCGCAGTCCTTGCCCTGCTCGCTCCCGTTCTTGATGCCGTCCTCGCAGGTCGGCGGGAGGCACACGTTGAAGGCGCAGACGCCGCTCGCGCACTGCGAGCCGTCGAAGCACTGCACCCCCGCGCACGACTTGCAGCCGCCGCCGCAGTCGACGCCCTCCTCGGCGCCGTTGCGGTAGCCGTCGGTGCAGCTCGGCGGGCGGCAGTAGTCGAGGAAGCACGCGGCCGACTGGCAGTCGGCGCCGCTGTCGCACGGGCTCCGGTCGGGGCAGGCGGCGCAGTAGCCGCCGCAGTCGACGCCGGACTCGAGGCCGTTGAGCACGCCGTCGCCGCAGCTCGACGCCTGGCACTCGCCGTTCGAGCAGATCCGGCTCGCGCACTGGATCCCGTCGGTGCACCCCTGCTGCGGGCACGCCCCGCAGCTCCCGCCGCAGTCGCCCTTCGTCTCGTCGCCGTTCCGGACGCCATCGCGGCACGTCGGCGCCTGGCAGATCCCCGACCTGCAGACGAGCGAGTCGCAGTCGGAGCCCTCGCGGCACGGCGCGCCGGCGCCGCAGGCGTGGCAGGGGCCGCCGCAGTCCGTCGCCGTCTCGGCCCCGTTCCGGACGCCGTCCGTGCAGGTCGGGGTCGCGCACTTCCCGAGCTCGCAGATCTGCGAGGCGCACTGCGTGTCGGTCGTACACTCGGCGTTCCAGCACGACTTGCACGGCCCGCCGCAGTCGACGCCCGTCTCGCCCTGGTTCGGGACGCCGTCGAAGCACGTCGCGGCGCGGCAGATCCCGTCGCGGCAGGCGCCGGTCACGCAGTCCGCGTCGTAGCGGCACGGACCCTCGGCGCAGGGCCCGCAGTAGCCGCCGCAGTCGACGCCCGTCTCGAGCCCGTTGGCCACACCGTCGGAGCAGGTCGCGTCCGCGCACTGCCCGCCGACGCAGCGGAGGCTCGCGCACTGCGCGTCCGCCGTGCAGCCCGTCACCGGGCAGGCGGCGCAGGGGCCACCGCAGTCGGCGTACACCTCGCCCTGGTTCCGGACGCCGTCGTGGCAGCTCGCGGGGAGGCAGACGCCGCCGTTGCAGACGCGCGACTCGCACACCCACGGCGACGTGCAGATCTCGCCCGGGTAGCAGGGGGCGCAGGGCCCGCCGCAGTCGATGTCCGTCTCGTGGCCGTTCTTGCGCCCGTCCGAGCAGCTCGGCGCCGGGCACACGCCGCCCGAGCACGGGCCGTTCGCGCAGGGCTCGCCGTCCTGGCACTCGGTCGACTGGCAGGGGAGGCAGCTCCCGCCGCAGTCGACCCAGGTCTCGTCGCCGTTCATCTCGCCGTCGAAGCAGCTCGGCGTCGTGCAGGTGTCGCCGATGCAGGCGCCGGAGCGGCAGTCCACGTCGAGGAGGCAGCCGTCGCCTATCTCCTCGCACGGCGCGCAGCGCCCGCCGCAGTCGACGCCGGTCTCGGGGCCGTTCTTGACCCCGTCGTCGCAGGCCGGCTCGGTGCAGTGCCCGGCCTCGCAGATCCGGCTCGCGCAGACCGCCCCCGTCGTGCACGTGACGTCCCCGCACGCGCCGCAGCGCCCGCCGCAGTCGACGTCGACCTCGTCGCCGTTCTCGAGCCCATCCCAGCAGCTCGCCGCGAGGCACATCCCGCGCCAGCAGTTCCCCGACTCGCACTGCCACCCGTAGGTGCACTCGATCCCCGTCGGGCACGGCGCGCAGGGCCCGCCGCAGTCGACCGCCTCCTCGTCGCCGTTCTGGGTCTGGTCGGTGCACGACGGCGCCGTGCAGCTGCCGTCGTCGCAGAGGCCCGACATGCACTCGCCGGGCACCGAGCACGGGAGCTCCGGGCACGCGAGGCAGGGGCCGCCGCAGTCGACGCCGCGCTCGCCCTGGTTCAGCGCCCCGTCCGAGCACGTCGGGTCGCGGCAGAAGCCGGCGTCGCAGTTGCCGCTCGCGCAGTCCTGGCCGAAGACGCAGGGCTGCCCGGTGCCGCACGGCGCGCAGCTCCCGCCGCAGTCGAGCCCGACCTCGTTGCCGTTCCGGATCCGGTCGCTGCAGCTCGGCGGGCGGCACTGCCCGTTCACGCACGAGAGGCTCCCGCACTGCGCGTCCGCCGTGCACGTCTCGAACGGGCAGCGCCCGCAGCGCGAGCCGCCGCAGTCGACGCCGACCTCGTCGCCGTTCTTCTTCCCGTCCTGGCACGACGCCGGCATGCAGCGCCCCGCCCAGCACACGCGCGAGTCGCACTGCGCGTGCGCCGTGCACTCGGTGCCCGTCGGGCACGGCGCGCAGTTGCCGCCGCAGTCCTTGCCCGTCTCGTAGCCGTTCTGCACGTCGTCGTCGCAGCGCGGGCGGACGCACTTGTCTCCCGTCGGGAGCTCGCCGCACACGCCGCTCGCGCACTCGCTCCCCGACGAGCACGGCGCGTCCGTGCAGGCGTTGCAGTAGGCCCCGCCGCAGTCGACGCCGGTCTCGTCCTGGTCGAGGCGGTCGTCGTCGCAGCTCGGCGGCCGGCAGTAGCCGCGGTAGCAGATCCCCGAGTCGCACTGCGCGCCCGTCTCGCAGATCCAGAGGTCCGGCGCGCCGCCGCAGTGCCCGCCGAGGTCCACGCCGACCTCGTCCCAGTTCTGGACGCCGTCCGTGCAGGTCGGCTCGGTGCACTTGCCGGTCTCGAGGTCGCACTGCCGGCTCATGCACTGCTCGTCCGCGGTGCAGGTCGTCTGCGCGCACGAGCCGCAGCGCCCGCCGCAGTCGACGCGCGTCTCGTCGCCGTTCATGATCCGATCGTGGCAGTCGCCCGGCGTGCACAGGCCGTCGACGCACACGCGGCTCTTGCAGTCGACCGGGCCGCGGCAGATGAAGCCGTCGTCGCACGGCTCACACGGACCGCCGCAGTCGAGCCCGGTCTCCGAGCCGTTCTGCATGTGGTCCTTGCAGGACGGGGCCACGCACACGAGGCCGTCCGGCGTGGCGTAGCCGACGCGCGACGAGCAAGCGGCGGGGTCGTCGCAGGGCTCGCCCGGGCAGAGGCCGCAGGAGCCGCCGCAGTCGACGCCCGCCTCCTGCCCGTTCCAGACGCCGTCGTCGCACGTCGGGTCGCGGCAGAAGCCGGCCGTGCAGACCCCCGACCAGCACTGGTAGGCCGCGACGCAGGGCTCGCCCGTGATGCACGGCGCGCAGGGCCCGCCGCAGTCGACGCTCGCCTCGCCCTGGTTCTGGAGGCCGTCGTCGCAGGTCGCCGTGCCGCAGGTGCCGTCCTCGAGCAGCACGCCGCTCGCACAGCGCGAGCCGATGAGCGGCACGGGGGTCCCGCCGCCGCAGACGCCACACGAGCCGCCGCAGTCGACGCCGGTCTCGTCGCCGTTCTGCACGCGGTCGTCGCAGCGCGCCTCGGGGCAGATCCCGCCGCCGCACACGAGCGCCGTGCAGTCGCTCGCGTCGTCGCAGGGGAAGCCGGGGCCGCACGGATCGCACGGCCCGCCGCAGTCGGGCCCGGTCTCGCCGCCGTTCACGGTGTCGTCGTCGCAGGTCGGCGCGGCGCAGACGCCGTCCGTGACGGTGCCGCTCGCGCACTCCGTCGGGTCGTCGACGGGCGTGCCGGTGCAGGCGAGGCAGGTCTCCCCGCCGCAGTCGATCCCGACCTCGTCCTGGTCGAGGCGCCCGTCGTCGCAGCTCGGCTCGCGGCAGAAGCCGAGGGCGCACACGCGCGTGACGCAGTCGGCGTCGATGTCGCAGGGGTTCCCGACCTCGCAGGGCCCGCACGTGCCGCCGCAGTCCTGCCCCGTCTCGAAGCCGTTGAGCTGACCGTCGTCGCAGCGCGGCGGCGCGCACGCGCCGTTCACGATGACGTGGCTCGCGCAGACGTTCGGGTCGGTCTCGGGGGTGCCGGTGCAGGCGAGGCAGGAGCCGCCGCAGTCGACGCCGGCCTCGTCGCCGTTCTGCTGCCCGTCGTCGCAGCGCGCGTCCTCGCAGACCGTCTCGCCGCAGACGAGCGTCGCGCAGTCGACCGCCCCGTCGCAGGGCAGGCCGGGATCGCAGGGATCGCAGCTCCCGCCGCAGTCGGGGCCGGTCTCGTCGCCGTCGCGCTGCCCGTCGGTGCAGCTCGGCTCGGCGCAGACGCCGTCGACGACGGTGTGCGTGACGCACTGCTCGGGGTCGTCGGTCGCCGTCCCCGGGCACAGGAGGCACGTGGCGCCGCCGCAGTCGACGCCGGTCTCGTCGCCGTTCTGGCGGTGGTCGTCGCACGCCGGGGCGCGGCAGAAGGCGCCGTCACACGTGGCGGAGAGGCAGTCGCGATCGAGCTCGCAGGGGGATCCGTCGCCGCAGGGGCCGCAGGTGGCGCCGCCGCAGTCGAGGCCGGTCTCGTCCTGGTTCTGCGCGCCGTCCTCGCAGGTGCCGGTGAGGACGCGGCAGTCGACGCAGCTCCCGCCGCAGTCGACGCCGGTCTCGTCGCCGTTCTGCTCGGCGTCGTAGCACGACACGGCCCCCGACGCCGTGCGCACCTCGTCCGTCGAGCGCCGGTACTCGTGGAGGAAGCGCCGCGGCGCGGTGAGCCCGGTGTAGCGCGTCGCGACGCCGGGCGGGGCCGCGTCGAGCGGGTGCGACTCGCAGAGGCGCCCGGAGGCGTCCGCGAGGTCGACGTCCCACTCGATGAAGGGCCAGGTCCAGCCGTCCGGCGTCTCGAAGCCGCCCACGCCCTCGACGAAGGCGCGCGGCGCGGCCGTCCCGCGGACGCGGAGGGTGCAGCGGGCGCCGATGTGGCTCGTGTCGAGCCCGAGCGCGACGTTCCAGTAGGCGAGCTCGCCCTGGGCGCCGGGGCCGCGGTAGACGGCCGCGCCGAAGAGGGTGTGGGCCGGGTCGCCGGAGGGCGGTGACGCGAGGTCGACGTTGCCGAGCCCGCGCACGTCGACGACGGTCGGCGCGATCCCGCCGACGCAGGTGATGACGGGGTTGTCGAGGTAGAGGAAGGTGTCGGCGGCGCCCGCGCCGGCGGCGCACGCGAAGCCGAGGACCGCGGTCAGATCGCGCGCGCCGGTCGCCGGGTTCGTGAGGAGGTCGAGGTCGGCGCCGTCCTTCACGCAGTCGAGCTTGGCCGAGCAGAAGACGTCGTCGAAGCTGACGCCGATGTCGAAGAAGCCGCGCTTCGCGGCGCGCGCGACGGTGAGGTTGATGTCGACGGCGACGTCGGCGTCGGGTTCGCAGGTGAAGGGCACCGAGACGGGGGTCGGGTTCAGCCACTCGCCCGGGGGCACGAGGGCGCCGCCCTCGTCGTAGATGTCGGTGATCGTGAGGATGACGGTGTTGTCGTTGGACGTCGCGTCGCACGGGGTCACGTAGCTGAGGCTGCCGCGACCGTCGCCGTAGGCGCTCGAGTCGACGTCCACCTCGTTCACGACGGCGTGCGCTCCGTTCTCGACGCGGATCGTGTAGGCCACGCGCCCGAGACCGGCGAGCGGCGCGACCTTCAAGGTGGCGCGCGCCCCGGGTGGCGCGGGGGCGGGCTCGTCGGAGCCGCAGCCCACCTGGGCGGCGAGCGCCAGGCAGAGCGCGACCGCGACGACGGACGCGACGCCGGGCGCGCGAGACGGAGGCGCGCCGACGCGACAGGGGTGAGGCATGGGCTCGACCCTCGATGATTCAGTTTTTGTCGGGATTTCCGGCGTCAGGACGCACGGCGTCTGACGACCGTAGCACGTCGCGGTCGCGCGCGTCCACGCCGATCCCTCCGCCTCGCCCGCGTTCCGCGCACGATCAAGCGCGCAGCGTGGTCGGCCCCGGCATCGTCCTCGGTCGGGCGCGGCGCCGCCCTCGCCTCACGAATGATCTGATGTGCCGTTCATTATGCCCGCGAGCGCCGCCGATGTGCCGCGCCCTTCACGCGGGCATATGCGTTCAATCCCCCTTGAACTCGGGCGCCTTCCTCGCGAAGAAGGCGGCCACGCCGCGTCCGAGGTCGGCGCTCCGGAGGCAGCTCACCTGCGCCGCCGCCTCCCGGTCGAGCGCGTCGGCGAGCGTGCCGCCGAGGGCGCCCGCGCGCAGGTTCTCCCGCCCGAGGCGGAACGCGATCGGGGGCCCCGCCGCGAGCCGCGCGGTCCAGTCGGCGGCGAGCGCCGCGAGCTCCTCCTCGGGGACGGCGCGGTTCACGAGGCCGAGCGCGGCGGCGCGGTGCCCGTCGATCTTCTCCCCGAGGAGCATCATCTCCATCGCGAGCCCGAGCCCCACGAGCCGCGGCAGCGTGAACGACGAGCCGCCGTCCGGCACGAGCGCGATGCGCGAGAACACCTGCGCGAGCTGCGCCGAGCCCGCGGCGAGCCGCAGATCGCACGCGAGCGCGAGGTCGAAGCCGAACCCGACGCACGCCCCGCGGACGACCGCGAGCGTCGGCTTGGCGCACCCCCACACCGCCTCGACGAGCGGCTGGAACCCCTCGCGCACATAGGCGCGGACGGCGTCGTCGTCCATCCCGACCAGCGCCCCCGCCGCGCGCAGATCGGCGCCCGAGCAGAAGTGCCCCCCCGCCCCCTCGACGACGACCACGCGCACCGCGGGATCCGCGCCCGCCTCGCGCAGCGCGGCGGCGGCGTGGCGGCATGCGTCGGCGGTGAGGCCGTTCCGGGCGGCCGGGTTGTCGATGATGAGGCGCGCGACGGCGCCATCGCGTTCGACGCGGGTGATGGGCTCGCTCATGACGGGGAGCGTAGCCAAAAGAAGAGGCCCCCGCGAGCCGCCCCTCCTCCAGAGCGACCGGCCCGCGGGAGCCGGGGTGTGGGGCGGGCGTGGGCCTCGCTCCCAACACGAGACGACGCCGCCCGGAGAGCCCCTCGGGGGCGCTCTGGGCGGCGGTCGTCCTGCTCGGGCGAGCTCCTAGCGGCGCTTCGTGCCCGACTGGTCCGACATCGTGTTGGTGTCGAGCGACTTCCCGCTCTCGCCGTTCTCCGGGATCCGCTTCGCGCCGCGGCGGTCCGACATCGTGTCGTCGCTGCCGCGCTGCTCCTCCTGCTTCGTCTTCTTCCCGGCGACGCGGTCGGCCGTCTGGAGCTGGTCGTCCTTCTTCTGGCTCGGCGCCTTCTTGCTCGTGTCCTTCTTCGACTTGTCGTTCGACGTCGTGTGCGAATGCGTGGCCATGGTGTCCTCCTGACGTGTCCTGATGGGGCTCGCGCCAGCGTCTCGCGCGGCGCTCGACCGGCCTCGACCGGCGACGAAGGACTTCGCAAGCCCCGTGCCAGCCGCCGCGCCCGCGCTCCCCCCGGCCTGCGACGCGGCGCCGCGCCGCGCCCCCGCCGCCGCCCGCGAGACGCCCCCTACCCCACGCCCGGGGCGTTTGGTCTCACGCGGGTTGCGCTGCCCCACCGGCCTCCCCCCCTTGGCGTTGTTCGGCCCCGCCCGCGTGTGCTAATCCGGCGGCTCACGGTGGGGGATGCGCATGCGTTTGAGCGCCGAGGTGAAGGAGATCCTGCGGACCGGCCGCGAGATGGCGTCGGCCGCCGAGCAGCCGCTCACGACGGCCCACCTCCTCCTCGCGCTGCTCACCCACCCGAACCGCGCCGGCGCCGTCCTCGCCGAGCTCCGCCTCGACCCCGAGCGCCTCCTCGACGCCCTCTCCGAGGTGAAGCGCCAGGATCGCGGGCGCCTCGCCGAGTCCGAGGACCTCCTCGCCGCCGTCGAGGACCGCATGCTCGACGCCGCGAAGCACTCCGGCTCGAGCATGGTCACGACCCTCCACCTCCTCCTCGCGCTCACCCGCGAGAAGCAGGCCATCGCCTACCGCCTCATCGCCCTCCTCGGCGTCGCCCCGACCCACGTCCGCACGCTCGCCCTCGGGAAGCTCACCGCCCCCGCCCCGCGCGCCCTCGTGCGCGCCGAGCCCAACGCCTTCGACGGCGAGCCCGCCCGCGCCGTGAGCGTCCGCGACCCCGGCCCGCCCCTGCCAGCCCCCGAGCCACGCCCGGCCCCACCGCGCCCCGAGATCCGCCCGCTCGTCGCCGAGGCGCCGTTCCCGTCGATCTCCCCCTCGACGACCCCTGCCCCGGCCTGGGAGCCGGAGCCCCGCACCGCCGACAAGCGCGCCCCGAGCGGCGTCGTCGGCACGTCGCCCGCCGCCGGCGCGGCCGCGCTCGCGGACCCCGGCGCCCGCTTCCTCCTCGACGCCGAGCAGTTCCCGCTCCTCGCGGGGCTCGGGCGCAACCTCTCGGCCGAGGCCGCGCGCGGCACGATCGACCCCGTCATCGGGCGCGAGAAGGTCATCGACACCATCATCGACGTGCTCAACAAGCGCCGCTCGAACAACCCCTGCCTCGTCGGCGAGCCGGGCGTCGGGAAGACCGCCATCATCGAGGGCCTCGCCCTCGCCATCGAGGCGCACGCCGACCGCCTCGCCGCCCTCCGCGACCGGGTCATCATCTCGCTCGACGTCGGCTCCCTCGTCGCGGGCACGGAGCTCCGCGGCTCCTTCTCGCGCCGCATGGCGAAGCTCAAGGAGGAGGTGCGGCGCGCCAACGGGAAGGTCGTCGTCTTCATCGACGAGCTCCACACGCTCGTCGGCGCCGGCAGCGGCGAGGGCGCGCTCGACGCCGCGAACGACCTCAAGGCGGCCCTCGCGCGCGGCGAGTTCCCCTGCATCGGCGCGACCACCCCGAAGGAGTACCACCGCCACATCGAGCGCGACGCCGCCCTCGAGCGCCGCTTCCAGCCCATCGAGGTCGAGGAGCCCAGCGAGGAGGACGCGCTCGCCATCCTGAAGGGGGTCATCGGCAAGTACGAGGACCACCACGGCGTCTTCTACCAGCCCGAGTCCCTCGAGGTGGCCGTGCGCATGTCGCGCCGCTACATCGTCGACCGCCAGCTCCCCGACAAGGCCTTCAACCTCGTCGACACGGCCGCCGCGCGCGCCGTGCGCTTCGGGAAGGAGGTCGTCGAGGTCGAGGACATCGCGAGCGTCGTGAGCGAGCTCACGCAGATCCCCATCGAGCGCCTCCTCACGACCGACGCCGAGCGCATGCTCACGCTCCGCGACTTCCTCGGCGCGCGCGTCATCGGCCACGACGCCGTCCTCGACCAGGTCACCGAGGTCATCCAGCGCAACAGCGCCGGCTTCTCCTCGAACCGCCCCATCGGGAGCTTCCTCTTCCTCGGCCCGAGCGGCGTCGGCAAGACCGAGACCGCCAAGGTCCTCGCCGAGTTCCTCTTCTGCAGCAAGGAGGCCATGACCCGCTTCGACATGAGCGAGTTCATGGAGCGGCACGCCGTCGCCCGCCTCCTCGGCGCGGCCCCCGGCTACGTCGGCCACGAGGACGCGGGCCAGCTCACGGCCGCCCTCGCGCGCAGGCCCTACCAGATCGTGCTCTTCGACGAGATCGAGAAGGCGCACGCCGACGTCCTGAACATCCTCCTGCAGGTGCTCGACGAGGGGCGCGTCACCGACGCGAAGGGGCACGCCCTCGACTTCAAGAACACCGTCGTCATCATGACGAGCAACCTCGGCGCCCCCGCGCTCGCCGCCAAGGCCCGCCGGCGCATCGGATTCGGCGGCGACGACGCCCCCGCCGACGCGAGCGGCAGCTACCGCCTCGACGACCGCGACGTGGACGCCGTCATGAAGGAGGCGCGGAAGGCGCTGCCGCCCGAGCTCTGGGGCCGCATCGACGAGAAGTGCGTCTACGGCCCGCTCGGGGCGACCGAGATCGGGCGCATCGCGCGCCTCCTCATCGCCGAGAGCTCGGCGCGCCTCCTCGTCGAGCGCAAGATCAGCTACGAGGCCGACCCCGACGTCGTCGCCATGCTCGTCCGCGAGGGCGGCGCCGATCCCGAGCTCGGCGCGCGCCCGCTCCGGCGCGCCGTGCAGCGCGTCTGCGAGACCGCCATCGCCCGCGCGGTGCTCCGCGGCGACGCGCAGCCGGGCGACCACCTGTGCCTCGTGCTCGAGGACGGCGAGGTCGCGGTCGTGCCGACCGTCAGCTGA
The DNA here is from genome assembly GCA_020632715.1 of Deltaproteobacteria bacterium. Taxonomy (GTDB): domain Bacteria; phylum Myxococcota_A; class UBA9042; order PHBI01; family PHBI01; genus JACKFA01. Next base: position 535,361 of record JACKFA010000003.1, on the reverse strand, counting down.
CGACGCGGTCGACCGTCACGTAGACGAGCGTCTGGTTCAGGAGCTGCTGGCCGATCTCGCCGAAGGTCATCGGCCCCCGGAAGCCGCCCGTCCGCCGCCCCTCGAGCTCGCCGTAGAGGTAGTTCAGGACGCAGTTGCAGGCGAGCGCGGGCTCGTCGACGCCAGCGGGGAGCGCCGCCTCGAAGCGCCCAGCGTAGTCCTCGAGAGGCGTCGCGAAGCGGTACACGGCGCCCTCGAAGACCGGGGCGAAGAAGCGCACCGTGCCGTCCTCGACGGCCTGGATCGACACGTTGATCGACGGGCCGAGGTCGTCCGTGACGAGCGGGACGCGGATGTCGAGGCCGCGCTCGAGGATGTAGTCGGCGAAGCGCCGCGGCTCACCGTCGACGAGGCACTCCGTCGCGTAGAAGGCGGTCTCCGGGAAGGTGATCTCGTCGCCGTCACCCCGCTCGAAGACGTTCACCGTCGAGAGCGTCGCGGCGTAGGTCGCCGGGAGGGAGACGTGGAGGGCGACGCCGCGGTCGGCGTAGGCCTCGCCGGTGCGCCCGTCGAAGACGAACGGCGCGCGCTCGCCGGCGTCGTCGAGGTGGACCCCGGAGACCCAGCCGGCGACGACCTTCGCGGCCATGGCGTCGTAGCCTGGCGCCTCGCTCGCGTAGCGCGCGTGCACCGGCGAGAACGCGGGGATGATGAGGACGGTGTAGCCGTTGTCCGGGCTGTCCGCGGCGACGCGGTGGATGGTGTCGAGGTCGTAGGTCGCGAGCGTGGCGAGCTCGGCGACCGCCGGGAGCTCGTCGACGTGGATGGCGGCGCGGTCGGTGACGCCGCCGGCGTCGCCCATGAAGTACGGGATGGTGCCGCCGATCCAGCGCCCCGCGGGGAGGCGCCGGAGGAGCCGCTCGTCGCCCGCGAGGACGAGCGTGCGGCCCGCCCAGATGAGGTCGCGGACGGTGTCGAAGTCGGTCAGCATCGGGGGTGCCTCGCCGCTCGGGGACGCGCGTGGCCGCGGTGGCCACACCGACATAATCGCCGGTGTGACGGTTTCGATGAGGGCCGACGGCGCGGGCGCTGTAACTCGCGCTGCCGCCATGGGGCCGCCCGCCGCGGAAAAATGAGCCTCGGCGTGACGGATCGCAGAGCGCCACGCCAATCTGGGAGAGGATGGCCCCCGGAGGATCCCTCGCCCGACCCAGGACCGAGCTCAGGACCAGGTTCAGGACCACGGCGACGCGCGACGCTCGCGGCGCTGCTCGTCGGTCTCGCGGCGATGGTGGTCGCGGCGGGGTGCGTCGTGGACGTGGAGGCCCGCCGGCTCGGCGGCGTCGCGGACGCCGAGGACACGGCCTCCGCGGCCAGCGACGCCTCGGGAGACACGATCGCGCCGGAGGTGCACCTCCCCGGGGACCCCGGCTCGGCGCTCGGCGGCGACCCAGGCCCCGCCGCGCTCGTCGCCACGCCGGCGGACGTCGGGCTCGACGTCGTGCCGCTCGGTCAGTCGGCGTCGGTCGCCGTGACGCTCGCGAACGTGAGCACCGAGGCCGTCGCCGTGAGCGGCGTCACCGTGACGGGGGACGGCTGGGACGTCGACGCCGTGGGCCTCCCCGCGGCGCTCGGGCCCGGCGAGGCAGCGGCGTTCACGGTGAGCTACCGGTCCCGCGCGTGCGCGGCGCCGGACGGCGCGGTCACGGTGCGCTACGGGGCGCCGCCGCGGGCGCTCACGATCCCGCTCCGGGGCGCGGGCGCCGGGCTCGTCGCGCGGGCGCGGGTCGTGGAGGGTGACGAGGTCATCCCGCAGACGGCGCTGCACCTCGTCGGCAGCGAGAGCTGCGGGGCCACGGCCTACGCGTGGGAGGTCGACCAGCCCGCGGGCTCGCTCGGGACGTTCCTCCCGGCGGCGACGGCGCCCGATCCGACGTTCGAGACGAACGTCGCCGGGACGTACGTGTTCCGCCTCGTCGCGACGGACGCGGCGGGCGCGCGCGCCGAGGCCGCCCCGCTGACGGTGGTCGTGACCCCCGACGAGCTCGTCCACATCGAGCTCCTCTGGCGGACGCCGGGCGATCCGGACGAGACGGACACGGGGCCCGCGGCGGGCGCCGACCTCGACCTGCACCTGCTCCGCCCGGGCGCCGACTGGTTCGACCCGGTCGGGGACGCCTACTGGCACAACCCGACGCCCGACTGGGGGGCCATCGACCCGCTCGTGGAAGACGATCCCCGGCTCGAGCGCGACGACAGGGACGGTGCCGGGCCCGAGAACCTGAACCTGAACGCGCTCGAGACGGGCGACTACCGGGTCGGCGTGCACTACTGGCGCGACCCGGGGGGCTTCGGCACGTCCTACGCGACGGTGCGGGTCTACGTCGCCGGGACGCTCGTCCACGAGTGCCGCGACGTGGCGCTCGAGGCGCACGATCTCGCGGAGGTGGCCGTCATCCACGGCCCGAGCGGGGCGGTGGGCGGCGACTGCGGCGAGAGCGTGCTCCACGAGGTCTACGCGCCGCTCGAGTGACTACGGCGCGCGCTTTTCGTGACGGATCCGCTCCGGCCGCCCCAATCCCCGGTATCCTGACCAAGGAGCGGTAACGATGATGACGACGGAAAGCCAACGCCTCCGGTCCGCCCGCCTCGCGCTCGCCGCGTGTGCGGCGGCGATGCTCGCCCTCCCCGCCTGCCTCGTGGACGTCGACTCGGGGCGCGTGACCGACACGGACGCGACGACCGCGACCGGCGACACCGCGACGACCACCGGCGCAGACGCCGAGGACACCGCCGAGCCGCCCGCGGCGCGGCTCCAAGCGGCGCCGCTCCGCTGTGAGTTCGGGCTCGGCGCGGTCGGCACGACCATGTCGCGCACCGTCTCGATCCAGAACACCGGCGGCGTCGCCGTGGACGTGAGCCAGGCCACGCTCACCGGGCCCTTCACGCTGGGCGACAACCACCTCCCGCGCACCCTCGCTCCAGGGGAGACGCTCGCGCTCACCATCGACCACACGCCCGCGAGCGCATGCGGCGTCACAGCCGGCGAGGCGCGGCTCACCTACTCGCCCGGCGACGGCGAGCTCGTCATCCCGATCGAGGCGGGAGAGCCCAGCGCAGACGCGATCACGATCGCGGAGGGCGACGAGGTCATCCCGCAGACGAGGCTGCACCTCGAGGGGCGCCCGTCATGCGGCGGCGCGGTGGTCGCCTACGAGTGGACCGTGGCGCAGCCCGTGGGGTCGACCGCCGTGTTCATCCCGAGCGCGACGGTCGCGGCGCCGACGCTCGAGGTCAACGTGGCCGGGCTCTACGAGCTCGAGCTCACGATGTGGGGTGAGGACGGGGAGATCGTCGAGCGCGTGCAGAAGAGCGTGCAGGTGACGCCGGACGAGCAGTTGCACGTCGAGCTCCTCTGGCGCACGCCGGCCGATGAGGACGAGACCGACGACGGGCCCGATGCCGGCTCCGACCTCGACCTCCACTTCCTGCGACCCGGCGCGGACTGGTTCGACGCGGCGGGGGACGTCTACTGGCACAACGCGGAGCCGAACTGGGGGTCGATCGATCCCCTCGTCGACGACGACCCGAGCCTCGACCGGGACGACACCGACGGCGCCGGGCCCGAGAACATGAACGTCGACGTGCTCGCCGACGGGGCCTACCGCGTGGGCGTCCACTACTGGGACGACCACGGCTTCGGCGCGTCCTTCGCGACGTTGCGGGTCTACGCCCACGGCACGCTCGTGTTCACGTGCGAGGACGTCGAGCTCGCGCCGGGCGACCTCTGGGAGGTGGGCACGGTCACGATGCCGGGGCTCGTCGTGTCGGGCTCGTGTGGTGATGAAGCCATCACCCACGACTTCTATCTCCCGCCGCCCTACGATCAGCAGCCGTGAGGGCCGACAGCGTCGCGGCGGCGGTGGCGTTCTGCGTCTGCGGGACGCTCGCGGCCTGTCAGGTCGACGTGGACGCCGTGCGGCCGACCGACGTCGGGGCCGACGTGGGCACCGGGAGCGACACCGCGGACGCCGTCGACACCGCGCCCGACGCGACCGGAGACGCCGACGACGCCGCCTGCGACGGGCTCGCCGCGCGGATCGAGGTCCTGGAGGGGCTCGAGGTCGTCCCGCAGACGAAGCTCCACCTCATCGGGAGCCTCTCGTGCGGCGACATCGCGCGCTATCAGTGGGAGGTCGCGCAGCCGGTCGGGTCGCGCTCGGTGTTCCTGCCGTCGGCGACCGCGCCCGACCCGACGTTCGAGGCGAACGTGGCCGGGCTGTACGTGTTTCGGCTCGTCGTGACGGGGATGGACGGCGAGGTGTCCGAGCGGGCCGAGGCGTCCGTGACGGTCACCCCCGATCACGCCGTCCACGTCGAGCTCGTCTGGGACACGCCGAGCGACCCGAACCAGACCGACGAGGGACCGGCGGCGGGCGCCGACCTCGACCTCCACCTGCTCGCGCCCGGCGGCGCGTGGTTCGATAGCGACGGCGTGGACTGCTTCTGGGGCGGCTGCGTCCCGCCGAGCTGGGGCGGGCCCGTCACCGACGACCGGAGCCTCGACCGCGACGACGACGACGGCGCCGGCCCCGAGAACATCAACGCCGACGTGATGCCGGCGGGGGTCTACCGCGTCGGGGTGCACACCTGGGACGCCCACGGCTTCGCGCCGTCCTACGCGACGGTGCGGGTGTACCTGTACGGGGTCCTGGTCTTCGAGTGCGAGGACATGGCGATCGGCGAGCGGGACTTCATCGAGCTGGGGACGCTCTCCTGGCCGGACGGGGCCACGGCGGGGCGCTGCGGCGCGGACGTCATCCACGACTTCTCGCCGCCGCCGTGGTTCGGGGCGCCATGACGGCGCGACGTGTCGCGGGGTGGTCGTGCGTCGGGCTCTGGCTCGTCGCGGCCGGCTGCGCTGCGGGCGACGGGCCGGCCGCGGACGAGGACGCCGGCGGCGACGCGATCGTGAGCGCCGACACGGCCGACGAGGCCGACACCGCCGTAGTCGACACGGCGCCGCCGTACGGCGTGGGGCCGTGCGAGGGGGTCCTCGCCGAGATGGCCGTCGCGGAGGGGCGCGAGGTCCTCACGGGGACGCGCCTCCACCTCGCGGGGCGCGCCGACTGCGAGGTCACCGACGTGCAGTGGGAGGTGCGCCAGCCGCCAGGCTCCCAGGCGGGGTTCTCACGCGGCCCCTTCGAGCCGGAGGTCACGTTCACGGCCGAGGTCGCCGGCACCTACACCTTCCGCTTCACGGCGCGCGACGACGACGGCGGGACCAGCGTCCCCGCCGAGACGACGGTCGCCGTCAGGAGGCTCGAGGCGCTCCGCGTCGAGCTCACGTGGCGCACGCCGAACGACCCGAACGAGACCGACGAGGGCCCGAGCGCCGGCTCGGACCTGGACCTCCACCTGCTCCGCCCGGGCGCGGTGTGGTTCGATCCCGAGGGCGACTGCTACGGGCGCCATAGCCAACCGAACTGGGGCAGCCTCGATCCGACGATCGACGACGATCCTCAGCACCTCGGCGACGACGTCGACGGCGCCGGGCCCGAGGCGATCATCGCCTACGAGCTCGAGGCCGGGGACTACCGCGTCGGCGTCCACGTGTGGGACGACCACGGTTATGGTCCCTCCGTGCCGACCATCAGGATCGTCGTCTTCGGTGAGGTCGTGCGCGAGCTCGTCGGGGAGCCGCTCTACGACGCGGACCTCTGGGAGGTCGGGACCATCACCTGGCCCGAGGGCACGATGTCGACGAACGATGCCGCGGTCATCCACGAGTATCCGCTGCCCTGGGCGGAGCCCACCCGATGAGCCCACGCCCGACCCGACCACGCGCCCGCCTCGCCGTCGCGCTCGCCCTCCTCGCCGCGGGCGCCGCCGGCTGCGGGGACGCGGGCCGACCTCCCGGAGACGGCGCCGCCGACGCGCTCTCCGCCGACACCCTCGCCCCCGACCCGCTCATCGCGACCCCGGCGCGCGTCGAGCTCGACGGTCTCGCCGCCGCCACCGCCACGCTCGAGAACCGAGGTGACGCGGACCTCGTCATCGACGCGATCACCGTCACCGGTGGCCCCTTCGACTTCGTGCGCCAGGGGCTCCCCGACCGCCTCGCCCCCGGCGAGTCCGGCGAGATCGTCCTCCGCGCCCGCGACTGCACCCTCGGCGGCTTCGTCGTCGTTCGCTACGACGGTGACCGCGCCCTCCAGATCCCCATCGTCCCGAAGCGCGACTTCGACGACCACGTCCAGATCGACCTCTTCACGCCGATCGCCGGCGGCGTCGAGCGCCCCGTCGACGGCGACGCCACGCTCCTCGCCCGCCGCGCCGTCCACCTCCACCCCCACACGAGCTGCGTCCTCGCGAACGACGCGCTGCGCTGGCAGATCACCCCGCCCGCCGGCGGCAGCGCCCGGCTCGTCCCCGTCGCCGGCCTGCGCGGCGTCATGAGCCTCACCCCCGACACCGGCGGCCCCTGGCGCGTCACCCTCGAGCTCACCACCGCCACCGGCGCGGTCGCGCTCGGCGAGCGCACCCTCGAGGTGGTCGACCCGGTCGACCTCGAGGTCGAGCTCACCTGGCGCACGCCCGCCGATCCCGACGAGACCGACCACGGCTGCAGCGTCGGGACCGACCTCGACGTCCACCTCGCCCGCGAGCGCGACGACGGAACCGTCGGCTGGCAGGATCAGGAGCTCGACGCCTTCTTCACGAACCCCGTCGCCCGCGGCACCCCCGAGCTCCCCGACGATGGCACCGCCTACCTCGCCACGGGCGACGACGAGGACGGCCTCGGCCCCGAGCTCATCCACCTGACGACGCCCGGCCCCGAGCGCTACCACCTCGGCGCCACGTTCTTCGCCGACAGCGGGTTCCCGCTCGCCCTCGCGACCCTCCGCGTGCGGCTCCGCGGCGCGGTCGTGAGCGAGTGCGGGCCGACGCCCATGGTCGTAGGCGACCTCTGGGAGCTCGCCACCTACGACGGCGCGAGCGGCGCGCTCACGGCCGGCTGCGGCGTCGTCCACCGCGGCTTCTTCGAGGGCTACAGCGGTTACCACGGCTGCTTGTCCCCCGGTCCCTGACGGCCTCGCGCCGGTCGCGCCGGTTCCGCTATGCTCCGGCCGCACCCGGGAGCCAGCGTGAACGTCATTCACACCATCGCCGCGCGCCACCTCAGCGCGCTCGCCCTCGCCCTCACCCTCGTCGCAGCAGCCCTCCCCGCCTGCTCCGACGGAGGCGGCTCCTCGCCCCCCGTCGCGACGGGCGTCATCGAGGCCGGCGCGGTGGTCGTCCTCGCCCCGCCCGCCGGCGAGGATCCCGCGCTCGACCGCTTCCTCGCCGATCGCGTCGTCCCCACCGACGCCCCCGGCTTCCTCGCGACCCTGACCGGCGTCGCCCCCGAGGTCGTGCGCGTCCCCGGCCCGCTCGACGCGGCCGCCCGCGCCGCCCTCGCCGAGGAGCACGGCGCCGGCCTCGTCCTCGTCGTCGACGCCCAGCGCCTCGCCCCGGACGTCGTCCCCGCCTCGGTCCTCGCCGGCGCCCCCCAGGACGCCTACGTCCTCCGCGCGGTCGACGAGGGCACGCACCGAAACCACCTAGGCGACGGCTCGCTCGGCGCGACCTTCGTCTACACCGCGGGCGACGGCCCCCTCCCCCGCCAGTACGCCGTCTACGAGGCCCTCCGCCGCCTCGGCGCCCGCTTCTACCACCCCGAGGACACCTTCCTCCCGCGCCTCCCGCCGGCCCAGATCCGCGCTCGCGCCAAGGCCGCGACCGCCATCTCCGCGCGCGACCCCGAGACGGGCCTCTTCACCCCCGACTTCGCGCACCGCTCCTACACCTTCCACGGCGCCCACCCCCTCGAGCACCTCGAGTCCTTCGGCGACGCGGCCTTCCCCATCGACGAGGCCGAGCGCGTGAACGACTGGATCATCGCGAACCGCGGCGACCTCTTCCGCGGCGCCGGGCGCTCCGCCGCGAGCGCCGCCTCCCGCGCCCAGCGCGCCGCCGAGCTCGCCGCCTTCCGCGCGCTGACCGGCCAGCGCGGTGGCGCCGGCATCACCCTCCACAACCAGCAGCAGGGCGCCTCGGGCACCATCGACCCGACGAGCCCGGTCCCCGTGAAGGAGCAGATCGAGACGCAGGTCCGGGACGCGCTCGCGAACGCGCCCGACGCCTACTCCTTCGGCGTGCACTTCGGCCCGACCGAGTTCACGACCACCCCGGACGAGGAGACCGTCCAGTGGATCGACTGGGCCGGCCAGGCCGCGCTCGCCGCCCGCCCGGACGTCGTCGTCGAGGTCAACGACCACATCAGCGGTTCGCAGCCCGTCGCGCACTACGACGACCTCGGCTGCCCGCCGGGCACGAACGACGACGGCGTCGCCGACTACTACGACCTCGCCTTCCACACCGACCCGCGCTTCGCCGCGAAGGTCCACACGGTCATGTTCTATCCGCTCGAGGGGCCGGCGCGCGTCTACAACCAGGTCTCGTTCGCGCACAAGCTCTGCCTCATGGAGGAGGCGTCGGCGGCCGGGCGCCCGCTCGTCTGGTTCCCCGAGGGCAGCTGGTGGCTCTCGTTCGACAACACCGTCCCGGTCTGGCTCCCGCTCTACATGGCGGCCCGCCGGCGCGACATCGAGCTCCTGACGCCGCTCCTCGCGTCGCGCGGCGGCGGCACGCTCTACGACCACCGCATGTTCGACAGCGGCCACGAGTGGGGCTACTGGCAGCAGGACTACGCCGTCGGCCTCTGGCACTGGGACGTCGACGTGAGCCTCGACCAGGTCGTCGCCGAGCTCGTCGAGCCCTTCTGCCCCGTCGCCGCCTGGCCCGACGGCTGCGCCGCGAGCCGCGAGGCCGCCGCGGTCCTCGACGCCGCCATGGCCGACCAGGTCGACACCTTCCTGACGGCCGTCGACTGGGAGGGGCGCGCGGGCGGGCTCTACGCCTACTTCGCGGGCGAGGACCCGGGCGACGAGATCGCCGCGGTCACGGGCTTCGAGTTCCGCCCGGTGAAGGTCGCGTTCCAGCGCGTGCTCCGCTGGAGCGACGCCCAGGCGCAGCACTTCGCGGAGACCGACCTCGACGCGCTCGCCGCCTTCGCCGAGCGCTGGGACGCGCTCCTCGCCCGCCTCGACGCGGTCCGCGCCGACGTCCCGGACGAGGGCGTCCGCTGGTTCGAGGAGCTCCGCGACGGCGTCGCCATCGACGCGCTCCGCGCGCACCAGACCCACGGCCTCTACGCGGCCATCCTCGCCTTCCGCGCGGCGCCGAAGGACGACCCGGCCGTCACGACGCCGCTCGCCGAGGCCGCGTCCGCGCTCGCGGGCGCGGAGGCGGTCATCCGGCGGCGGGAGGCGATGTACCGCTACCCGGCGGCGCAGGAGTACGGGGGCGGGCTCACGCCGGAGACCGCGGTCGACAACGGCACGACGTACCCGTACCGCGTGCACACGAAGACGCACCTCATGACCTACTGGCTGAACCGCGACGCCGAGGTGGCGGCGATCCTGGCCGGCGACGAGGACGACGGGCCGCGCCTCGAGGTGGGCCCGACGTTCGCGGACCCCGGCGTGGCCGCGCAGATCGCCTGGCCGGACCTCCCGGGGCTCGGCGGGAGCCTCGCCATGGGGGACGGGGCGACCGTGACGCCGCCGACGACGGAGCACGCCTACGCGGCGACGCCGGCCATCTGGGCGGTGAGCGGGGTGCTGACGTCGCTCGGGAGCGAGATCCCGGTGGCAGGCACCCTCGTGCGCACGACGCACCGGGCGCGGGCGGACGGTCTCGCGCTGGCGGAGCCGGACAGCGACGTGGCGCGGACGGTGCTCGAGTCGTTGGCGCCGCCGTTCCTGGTGGCGATCGACACGACCGGCGAAGCGCCCATCCTCGCCTTCGCGACGGACGGCGACCAGGACGGCGACGCGCCTTTCGACGGGGTCACGCGCGTGCCGCTCGACGAGGCGGGCGAGACCGCGTTCACCTCGGCGCCGGTGCTCCTCTCCCTCCCCATCGCGGACCCCTCGAGCGGCAACGTGGCGGCGACGCTGAGGGTGCAGGCGGCCATCTTCTCGGGGCCGTTACTCGAAGGCGACTTCGCCGGCGACGTCGCCATCGCGGGAGACCTCGTCATCGACGACCTGGTCGACGCCCTCATAGCCATCGCCGGCTTCGACCGAGAAGGAGCCCTCCAGACCCTGGCGAGCGTCCTGGCCTTCGACCCGACCGACCCGCCAGCGACCATCCCCATCCAAGCCTCGCTCCCCGTAGTGCTGGGGGACTGACGCAGTCGACCCGACCCGGGATCGTGAACCTCGTTCACGCCACAGTCCCCGGGGACTGTCATGTAAAGCAATGTAAGCGAGCCGGACCTGAAGGCCGTTCACGCGACAGTCCCCGGGGACTGCAACGTAAAGCAATGTGGCAGCCCCCCCGGGGACTGCTCAGTCGACAGCCAGCAGCCGTAGGCGCCGTGGAGATGTGGGAAACCTCGGGGCCGGCGGCCGCCAGGCCGCCGGTCCTCCGGGTTTTCCAAACGATGTGGGCAACTCGGTGTTGCCCCGCCGGCGGCGGGGAACGCCGAGTTGTCCAAGGGGGTGTGGGCGGCCTCGGGGGCAGGCTCGGGGGCAGGCCGCGCAGCGGGCTGTCCCCAGCCTGTCCCCAGGCCGTCCACGCCCCCGGCATCGCCGGCATCTCCACGGCGCGGAAGCGCCGCGTCGCCCATCACGCCGACGCGACGCAACTGCCGCTCTTCGACGCGCTTCCTAACGAGCTCCTCACCGAGCACACGTCGCGCGGCCGCCTGGTTGTGTGCGCTGCACAAGACGCGGCCGTTCTCGGCCACGCTCGCCCCACCGACGGCCCAGGGCTCTACGTGGTCGAGCGTGAGCCAGCGCGTCTCGCTGCACCGGACGCCGGTCGCGGCGTCGACGTGGCTGCACTGGAGCCCGTCCCGCGCGACGATGGCGCGACGGTCGGCCTTCGAGAACGCTCGCGCCGACTTCTTCGGGGCCTGGACCTTCCGCGGCTTCGCCCCGACCCCGAACCGCTCCTTGACGAGCTTCGCTTCGAGGAGCTCGAGGGCGGCGTCGAGCAGCCCCTCGACGGAGCGCGCCTCCGGGCCCCGGTGGCTCGTGAGCGCCGCGAGCCGGGCGAGGCGGTCGCGCGTGGCGCTGCTGATCGTGACGGTCAGCTTGTGGCGCTCGGCCGAGAGCGGCGCGACGTCGGCGCGGCGGTCTGGCTTGGCAACAGTCGGAGTACGGGCCGAGGTCTTCCCGCCTGCCGGCGCCTCCCTCACAAGGGGAGCGGCCGACGACAGCGGCAGCGACGGCGTCTCCGCCACCACACCGCGCAGAGGCGCAGGCAGCTTCCGGATCGACGGCGCCACGTCAGGCCGCGGGAACCGCGCCGCGAGGAGCGCCTCGATCTCGCGCTTCGACTTGCCGCACGCCGCGTCGATGAGCGACCGCGCGTTCTCGTCGTCGAGCTTGGCCGCGAGGAGCACGACCCCAGCGAGGTGCAGCCGCCCGGCGCGGACCCGGTCGAGCAGGAGCGGGAACCGGCGCGCCGCGCGCGCGGCCTGGATCTTCTTCGCCGCCTCCCCCTCGGACCAGTTGAGCTCGCCGAGGCAGAACGAGAACAGGGAGCCGTACGGCCTCTCGGTCCAGGCGTCGGTGCGGTCGACCTCGCCGAGAACGCGGAGGACGTCGGCGGTCGTCTCGAACGACGAGGCCGCGTGGCGCGCGAGCTCGATGAGGAGCGCGCGAGGCTTCGGGGCGACGGGCGTCAGCAAGGTCGTGGGCTGCGACGGGATGGCGGCGTTCATGGGTCCTCGCTCGGGCGTGCGTGTCGTGCAAAACCCTTATAGCACGGGACCTTGGGGACAGACCTTGCCCCTCCAGGACGCTCCAGGATCGACGAACGACACCTCATCCACCTCGCGCGGTGCCTCGACCCGGATCAGCGCGTTCTTGAGGCTCACAAGCCTCGGTCCGGCCATCCTGGCCGAGATCCGTGGCTCTGGCCGGGTGTGCCGCGAAAACCCGTCAAGCAAAAAGCCGCGCCATTTCAATATTGTTGGCCGGGTTCCAGCCTCCGTGGGCGCCGTGGAGATGACGGCGATGACGGGGGCGTGGACGGCCTGGGGGCAGCCCCCCCGACCCCCGGGGGACCGCCCCCGCGTCCTCCGGCCTGCCCCCGAGGCCGCCCACACCCCCTTGGACAACTCGGCGGTCCGCGCCCTGCGGGCTCGGACCACCGAGTTGCCCACATCGCCTTGGAAAACCTCGGGGCCGGCCGGCCTGCGGCCAGCCCGGCCCCGAGGTTTCCCACATCTCCACGGCGCCTGCGGCTGCTGGTTCCCCGGGGAGTTCTTGAAGCGCTTTACGGTGCAGTCCCCGGGGACTGTCGCGTGAACGGCGCTCACGCGCGCGCAGCCCCGGGTCGCTTACATTGCTTTACATGACAGTCCCCGGGGACTGTTGCGTGAACGGCGTTCACGCGCGCGGAGCCGCTCGGGTCGCTTCTTTGCTTTACATGACAGTCCCCGGGGACTGTGGCGTGAACGACGTTCACGCCGTGCGGGACGCTAGCGGAGCTCGACCCTCAGCCGGCCCTCGTCCTCGACCGTGACGGCTCCCGTCAGGGTCGCTCGGCGGCCGTCCTCGGTGCGGAGCTCGACTCGGGTCGCGTAGGTGCCGTGGGGGAGCGTCCAGACGACCTCCGGCGTGAGCGGGGTCTGGAGGCCTCCGTGGAAGACGCCGTCCGAGACCGCGACCACCTCGCCGTCCGGGTCGAGGACCCGCGCCGTGAAGGCCGCGAGATCCTCTCTCGCGATGGGCGCTCCTGCGCCGTAGAGGGTCGGCGGCACCGAGAAGGCGACGATCACGCGCTCGTTGGCCTGCCTCCCGAAGAGGACCACGCCCAGGACGACGAAGGCGACCAGCACCCAGCGCGCCCAGCGCGCTCGCTTCGAGTGGGCGGAATCGGGGCCTTGGATGGGTGCTTGGATCGACATCGCCTGGGTTTCTAGTGGGTCGGGCGCGGAAAGTGGTAGGAAAAGCGCATGAAGGTCGCACTCATCATGGGCGGACGGAGCGGTGAGCACGAGGTTTCCCTGCGCACCGGGGCCGAGGTCGCGCGCGCGCTCGACGAGCTCGGGCACGAGCGCTTCGAGCTCGTGCTCGGCAAGACCGGCGGCGCGCGCTGGCCTGACGGCGAAGGCACCGTCGCCCAAGGCCTCGTCGCCCTCGAAGCCTACGCCCCCGACGTCGCCTTCATCGCCATGCACGGCCCCGACGGCGAGGACGGCCGCGTCCAGGGCGCCCTCGAGCTCCTCGGCATCCGGTACCACGGCTCCGGCGTCCAGGCGTCGTCCAACGGCCTCGACAAGGCCCGCACGAAAGAGCTCTTCCGACTCGCCGGCCTCCCCATCGCCCGCGACCGCGTCATCGACAACGACGAGACCCCGAGCTGGAGCGCCGTCGCCGCCGAGCTCGGCCTCCCCCTCGTCCTCAAGACCGAGGCGAGCGGCTCGTCCGTCGGCGTCGAGGTCGTCCGCGACGTCGGCACCCTCGCCGAGCGAGGCGCCGCCCTGCTCGCCAGCACCCCGCGCCTCCTCGTCGAGGCCTACCTCCCCGGCCGCGAGTTCACCGGCCCCGTCCTCGAAGACCAGGACGGCACCCCGCGCGCCCTCCCCATCATCGAGATCAAGCCGAAGACCGCGGCCTTCTTCGACTACGAGGCCAAGTACACCGACGGCGCCACCGACGAGATCTGCCCCGCCGCCATCCCCGCGGCGCTCGAGGCGCGCCTCCGCGACCTCGCCGTCCGCTCGCACCAGGCCCTCCGCTGCGGCGGCTACAGCCGCACCGACCTCAAGCTCGACGCCCACGGTGAGCCCTTCGTCCTCGAGGTCAACACCCTCCCCGGCCTCACCCGCGAGAGCCTCTTTCCCCGCGCCGCCAAGGTCGTCGGGATGAGCTTCGCCGATCTCGTCCAGCGGCTCCTCGACCGGGCGATGAGCGCATCTTGACCGCGACCGCGTTCGGGAGCAGACCCGAACGTGGAGGTCCAGCGCCATGACCGAGCCCGACGACACCATCCCCGGCCAGCCCCCGCCCCACGCGCGCCCACCCGAGCCGCCAGCCGCGCGCCCGCCCACGCAGGGGAGCCCCTTCTGGCACATGGTGAAGGTGCTCCTCGTCCGCGCCTTCCACTCGGACCTCGAGCCCGTCGAGGTGCTCCCCGACGAGGTCGGCCCGCTCTCGCGCGACAACGTCCACGGCGGCAGCGAGCCCCTCCGCCGCGTCCTCCTCTGGCGCCGCGCCGCGCTCCTCGTCGCCTTCCTCTTCCAGATCCCGCCGCTCATCGTGCGGATCATCAACGCCGGCGTCGCCCTCGGCGAGAACGGCCAGGACATCGCCGCCGGCCTCGAGTTCTTCCTCGTCCTCCTCGAGCTCGGCGTGCTCGTCGCCATCTACGCGGCCATGCGCCGCTGGGCGAGCTGGCACCGCTCGCGCCGCGTGCTCCTCTGGACGTGGGCCGCGAGCTTCCTCGCCCCCTTCCTCTTCTCCCTCGTGCCGCTGCGCTCGGTCTACGCGCCCAACGCCGACGGCCCGCAGGGGCTCATCTTCGGCGCCTTCCTCGGCGTCGCCGTCTTCATCCAGCTCGCGCCGAAGGTGCTCGCGCTCATCCCAGGCATCCTCCGCGCCGCCATCATCGCGAAGGCGGCCTTCCCGATGTCGTCGATGCCCGGCCGCGTCATCCAGATCGCCGCCCCCTTCGACTCGCTCCTCATGTTCGTCGTGCTCATCCTGCCCTACCAGATGACCGGCGGCGGCTGGATGGTCCCCGCGATCCTCCTCCTCACCCTCGCGCCCATCTTCTTCTACGTCGGCGGCAAGCGCCTCGCGAAGCCGCACACGCTCGAGCTCGCGCTCAAGGACATCGGCTGGACGCGCCGCGGCGCCATCGCCGGGAACCTCCTCGGCGGCCTCTGCCTCGTCGTCGGGCTCATGGTCACCGTCGGCTCCGTCGAGTTCAACGGCAGCCACCTCATCGGCTTCGGCGACATCTTCCTCGCCGTCTTCACCCTCATCGCCGAGATCTTCCGCCTCGAGGTCATCGGCATCGACATCATGCTCGGCGCGATGGTCGGCCTCCACGAGGGGCGCCGCGCGCGCGCCGCCGACGTCGACGCCGCCGAGGCCGCCTACGAGCGCGAGCTCGACGTCCTCGCGGCCGCGCGCCGGGCCGACATCGACCGCTCCGCGCAGAGCGCACCCAAGCCGCCGCCTCAGCCCCCCGGCGGCGGACCGTCGTAGCGGGTGAAGATCCAGTCGGCCGTCCGCGCCTTCTCGTGACACCCCGTGCAGACGCTCTCGCTCGCGAGGATCTTGTAGAACGGCTCGCTCTCGAAGTTGCGCGTGTACTCGGCCCAGCTCCAGCCGCCCTCCCCTTCCGGGCGACGGCGATGAGCCAGGGATAGCCCTGGAAGTCCTTCGTCGACTCCTTCACGACCACCGCGCCCACCGGGTACGGGAGGCGCTGGGCGCCCGACAGGTCGACGAGGTCCTCGAGGGCGACGTCGCAGACGTAGACGCGCTTGTCGCCCTTGTGCGGATCGCCGTCGTAGGGGCGATGGGGTCCTGATTCAGCGGGATGCAGCGCTCCGGCGTAGCCGTCGAGGTCGCCCGGGAGCTCGTCGGCGCAGGCGGGCGTCGCGACGAGCGCGGCGCCGAGCGCGAGGCCGGCCGCGTGCCGTCGACGAGAGCGGGCTTTCGATCCAACATGGTGCGCATCGTCCCCGGAGTATCGAGGTGCCGACGTGAGAAGACAACTCGCCGCGCTCAGAGTGGCCCTCGCGCTCGCGCTCGCGCACCTCCCGGCCGGCGCTGCGCGCGCCGACATCCCGCCCGACGAGCCCATGACCACGCGGATCGGCGTCGAGGGCGGCCCCGCCATCTACCTGAACTCCCAGTCGAAGACGCTCCCCGCGCTCATCGACCCCATCTTCCGCGCGCGCCTCCTCGTCGCCGTGGCCCCGCTCCTCGATCTCGGCGTCGAGGCCGTCGTGAACCTCCCTCCGACGACAACTACCGCCTCATCGGCGGCTACCTCGCGGGCGCGCCGGGCTCATCCGCGACGACGTCCTCTCCTTCGACCTGCGCTTCGGCTTCGGCGCGGGCACGGGGCCCCGGATCCTGTCGCCCGATCTCGTCGCCGAGCGCGACGTCACCCTCTGGGGGCAGCTCGGCCTCGAGCTCGGCGCGCAGCTCGGCGGCTTCGGCATGCACTTCGCCGTCGTCGCGGAGCAGTTCGCCGTCGTGAGCGCCCCTCATCGGCGTCGACTTCGGGCTATGACCCGCCGGTGACCTCGCCCGCGCCTGCGTCGTCGCCCTCGGACAACGCCGCGATCGCGCGCTCGAGGTCCTTCGCGGCGTGGAGCCAGCGCGGCGGCATGAGGAGCACCCGCAGCCACGCGATGACGGCGTCCCGCTGGGCGCGCGTCAGGACCGCGCGCACCTGCGGCGCGGCGCGCTGTCGTAGTGGAGGCAGAAGAGCCACGAGCCGACGTCGATGAGCGCGGGATCTCCGAGGTGGAAGCAGACGAGCGCCGGCAGATAGAAGCGGAAGCCCTTCGGGTCGAGGAACACGGGCGCCCGTCCTGCGGGAAGTCCGTGAAGTGGTGGGGCTCGAGGTCCTCCCAGCGCTCCGGGACCTCGCGCATGGCGGGCTTCAGGTAGGCCCCGACGTGGCCGTACATGTCGGCGAGCTCGGCGTCGTAGAGCGACATGCCGCCGTCGCGGCGAGACGCCCGCGAACGCCGCGCGGACGGCGCTCGCCGCGCGCTCCCGGTGCTCCCACAGGTAGCCGAACGCGGGCTCCGGCGCCTCCTCGGGGCGCGCCGGCCGGACGAGCTCGGCGACGTCGGGGTGGACGGCCCCCGTCGCGACGAACGCGCGCTGCGCGGCCTCGAAGCCGAGGTCGGGGAGCATCCGCAGGGCCTCGCCGTGCTCCCAGGAGTCCTCCCAGCCGCAGACCTCGCAGATCGCGAGCGTCCAGCCGTTAGGGCGGCTGGCGAGCGTCCGATGCCCGCAGCACTGGCAGGCGTGGCGGGCTTCGGCCACCAGGCCTCGACGCGCGCCGCGACCTCGGCGGCGTCGGACCAGAGGAGGACGGGATGCGCCGCGGTCGCTCGCAGGAACGCGACCACGGCCGCCCGTTGAGGCGAGGTCAGCAGCGCGCGGAACGCCGCAGGCGCGTCGCGGGCGCTCGTGAGGAAGCGGAGCCAGCCGTCCGCCTGGATGGCGTAGACGAAGCGCAACGCGGTCGCCTGGGCCTGACCGACCGTCGCGTCGTCGAGCGCGCGCCCGCCGCGCGTCGTCACCGGCGGCCCGGAGCGACTCCGCGTCGCGCAGGACGAGCCGCATCAGGGCGGGCAGGTAGAAGCGGTAGCCCTCGGCGTCGAGGAAGCCCGCGGCCCCACCACACGGGAACGCCGTGAAGTCCTCGGCCTCGAGCGCCTCCCAGGCGTCGGGCGGGGTGACGAGCCGCGCGAGCACAGGCTCGTGGTCCGGCGTGACGTCGAACCCACAGTCGCGCTCCTCGGCCTCGAGGAGCGTCATCCCCGCGCCGCGGCGGACGCCAGCGAACGCCGCCTCGATGGCGGCGATGACCGCGGCGACAGCCGCCGCCGGCGCGCCCTCAGAAATGCGCCTGCCCGGGCGAGCGCGGGAACGGGATGACGTCGCGGATGTTGCTCATCCCCGTGCAGAACATGACCGCGCGCTCGAAGCCGAGCCCGAAGCCCGCGTGCGGCACGGCGCCGTAGCGGTTGAGGTCGAGGTACCAGGCGTAGTCCTCGAGGTGCATCCCGTCGGCCACGAGCCGCGCCTCGAGCCGGTCGAGGCGGTGCTCGCGCTGGCTCCCGCCGATGATCTCGCCGATGCCGGGGACGAGCACGTCCATCGCGCCGACGGTCTTCCCGTCGTCGTTCTGGAACATGTAGAAGGCCTTGATCTCCTTCGGGTACGCCGTGAGCATCACCGGCTTCTTGAAGTGCTCCTCGGTGAGGAAGCGCTCGTGCTCGCTCTGGAGATCCGTCCCCCAGCTCACGGGGAACTCCCACTTCTTCCCGGACTTCTGGAGGATCTCGACGGCCTCGGTGTAGCTCACGCGCTCGAAGCGGTTGTCCCGCGTCATCTCGAGGTTCCCGATGAGCGTCTTGTCGACGAACTTGCCGAGGAACTCGAGGTCATCGGGGTTCTCGCGGAAGACGCTCTCGATGAGGGCCTTGAGGTACGCCTCGGCGAGGTCCTGATCGTCGACGATGTCGTAGAACGCCGCCTCCGGCTCGATCATCCAGAACTCGGAGAGGTGGCGGCTCGTGTTCGAGTTCTCCGCGCGGAACGTCGGCCCGAACGTGTAGATCTGCCCGAGCCCGTAGGCCATCGCCTCGCCGTTCAGCTGCCCCGACACCGTCAGCATCGCGGGGCGCCCGAAGAAGTCGTCCTTCGAGGTGGCCCGCACCTCGAACATCTCGCCCGCGCCCTCGCAGTCGCTCGCCGTGATGATCGGCGTGTGGACGTAGCGGAAGCCGTTGTCCGAGAAGAAGCGGTGCGTCGCCTGCGCGAGCGTGTCGCGGATCCGGAAGACCGCGCCGAAGAGGTTCGTGCGCGGGCGCAGGTGCGCGATCGTCCGCAGGAACTCGTGGCTGTGGCCCTTCTTCTGGAGCGGGTACGTCTCGGGGTCGGCCTTGCCGAGGAGCTCGATGGCGTGCGCCTTGAGCTCGACCCGCTGCCCCTTCCCGGGCGACTCGACGAGCTCGCCCGTGACCGCGACCGACGCCCCCGTGCCGAGGTCGGGCAGGAGCGCGTCGTAGCCGGGGACCTCCGCGCCGAGCACGACCTGGAGCGTCTGCATGGACGACCCGTCCCCGAGGACGAGGAACGACAGGCCCTTCGAGTCGCGCCGGCTCCGGACCCAGCCCTTCGCCACGTACTCCTCGCCCACCTGCCCCTTGTCGAGGATGTCCTTCAGAAGCTTCCGCATCGCCCTCTCCTCCGCTCGCTCACGTCGCGTCCTCATAATCGAGCGCCGCGCGCTTCTCAAGCTCCCGCGGGAGCCAGAGCGCGAAGCGCGTCCCGACGTCGGGCTTCGAGTCGACACGCAGCGTCCCGCCGTGCTCGGCGACGATCCGGTGCACCATCGGCAGGCCGAGCCCGGTCCCCTCGGCCTTCGTCGTGAAGTACGGCACGAAGAGCTTCTTCCGCGTCTCCTCGTCCATGCCGGGGCCGTTGTCCGTCACGACCACGCGGACGCCGTCGTCCTCGGCCTCCTCGACGCGGAGCTCCACGCGCGCCCCGGCCGGGGCGGCGTCCCCCTTGCCGCGGAGCGCCTCGATCGCGTTCTTCACGAGGTTCAGCATCGCCTGCCGCATCATGTCGGGGTCGACGACCACCTCGACCTCGGCGGGGCCGGCCTGGACGAGCTCGATCTCGGGCGCGGTCTCGCGGACGAGCACGAGCACCTGCGCCGCGACGTCCGCGAGGTCGCACGGCTGCGGCTTCGGCGCCGGCATGCGCGCGAAGTTCGAGAACTCCGTCACGATGCGCTTCATGCGCCCGACCTCCTCGAGGATGGTCGCCGTCGACTCCTCGAAGATCTCGTCGAAGTCCGGGTGCTTCCGCTCCCACACCTTCTTCAGCGTCTCGATCGACATCTGGATCGGGAAGAGCGGGTTCTTGATCTCGTGCGCGATCCGCCGCGCGATCTCCCGCCACGCCGCCACGCGCTCGCTCTGCCGGAGCCGCTCCTCGCCGTCCGAGAGCTCTTCGGTCATCGAGTTGAACGCGCGCGTGAGGCGCGCCACCTCGTCCCGCCCGCGCGGCTCGCGCACGCGCTGCTCGCGCTCCCCCGCCGCCACGGCGGTCGCCGCCTCGGCGAGCGACGCGAGCGGCTTCGAGATCCGCCGCGAGATCCAGAGCCCGGCGAGGAGTGCCAGGATCCCCGACACGCTCGCGAGCGCCGCCGCCGTCGCGAGGAGCTCGCCCGTGAGCCGCTTCACCTCGTCGCGGCTCACGTAGACGGTGAGCGTCGCGCCGAGCTCCTCGTCGCCGGCGCCCGCGGTGATGCGCTGCTCGCCCTTCACGTAGTCGCCCGCGGGCACGTCACCCGTGAAGGTGGCGGCGATCCGCGTCCCGTGGGCGTCGGCGAGGCTCAGCTGCGTCTCCGGGCCGGCGCCGACGCGCAGCTCGTCGAGGAGCGCCCGGTCGATGACGCGCCCGCCGACGAGCACCACGCGGTCCTCGACGACCTTCAGGCGCTGGAGGGTCCAGGTCTCGACGGCCTCGCCCGTGGCGTCGTCCTCGACGCGCTCGTGGCGGAAGAAGGTCTCGTTCGGGCGCGCGCCGGCGAGCGCGACGACCTGCTCGTCGGGGGGCTCGACCCCCTTCCGGTGCCCCATCGCGATGACGTGGCCGACCTTCTCGCCGAGGTCGACGATACGCAGCGTGTCGACGGCGGCCGAGGTCACGAGGCGCCGCGCCTCGCGCGTGATGGCGCCCTCGTGGTCGGCGTCGTCGTGGCCGTCGTAGAAGACGCGCCGCCGGAGCGGCTCGAGGAGCTCGCGCTCGATGAGGACGTCCTCGCTCATGCGCTTGAGCGCGGTGTCGACGTCGCGCGACACCCCCTCGATCCGCCGCTGTACGGCTTCGACGACCTGCTCCTTCCGCGCCGTGAAGGAGCGCTCGAAGGCGTCGTTCATGCGCACGGTCAGGATCCAGGCGACGGCGCCGAGCGGCAGCACGCCCACGACGAGGAAGGCGACGACGAGCTTCGACTGGAGCCTCACCGGCTCCTCCAGCCGTCGGCGAGGTCGGGCACGCCGGGGGCCTCGGGGGCGACGTTCACCCCCGGCCGCACGAGGAGCGGCGCGTCGCAGTGGAGGATCGGGATCGCGCGCGCCCGCTTCACGGCGAGGTCCGCCCAGCGCCGCACGTCGCCCGCGAGCACGGACGCGGCGTCCGGCGGGGCGATCCCGACGGTGAGCGCGAGCTCGAGGGCGGCCTGGGCCGGCGTCGTCGCGGCCCACACGTGGCGGACGAGCGCGAAGTCCCAGTCGGGGCGGGGCGCGCCGCGCGCGGCGGCCGCGTCGAGGCCTGGCACGGCGACGACGCGGGCGGTGCCCGAGACCATCGGCCGCAGCGTGTCGCGGAGCGCGCGGGCGAGATCGCCGAGCTCGCGATCGTCGGCGCGGTACGCGATCGTCAGCGCCGGGAGCGCCGGGGGTGCCGTGGGCGGCGTGATCGCGTCGTCGCTCGGGCCGACGCCGCGCGGCCACAGGCCGTCGCCGTCGAGGGGGCGCGCCTCGACGAAGCGGCCGAGCCGGGCGCGGGCCGCCAGCACCGCGACCGCGCGGCGGAGGTCGCTCGCGCCGTCGCCGGAGAAGCGCGGGTTCGGGATGGCGAGCCAGGTGACGCGCCCGCTCGCGACCGGGCGCCCGACGCGCCGGCCGCGGGTCGAGTCCTCGTCGGAGAGATCGAGCTCGCCGAAGGCGAAGGCCGTGCGCTCGGCCTCGGTGTCCGCGACGCGCTTCAGCTGCACGGCGTCGAGGAAGGGGCGCCCGCGGGCCGCGCCCGCGAAGGCGTCGAGGCGGTAGGCGCGCGCGCCGTCGCCAGCTGGCCGGAAGGGGCCGGCGCCGCGGTCGGTCCCGGGGCGGCCGCCCTCGAGGATGGCGGCCTCGGGCCGCGCGAGGAGCGCGAGGACCTCGGCGGTCGAGGCGCCGCGCGGCGGCGTGACGACCACGCGCCCGTCGCTCTCGTCGACGCCGAGGGCGGCGAAGAGCGCGCCCACGCCGGCCTTGTCGGCCGCCTGCCCGGCGCGCCGCAGGGAGAGGACGACGTCCGCCGCGCGGACGGGGCTCCCGTCGTGGAAGGTGGCGCCGTCGACGAGGGTGAAGACGAGCCCGCGCCCGGTGACGGTCGGGAGCTCGGCGGCGAGCTCGGGGCGGACGCCGCCCGCGCCGTCCGGGACGACGAGGCGCGCGTGGACGAGCGAGGCGACGACGCGATCGTCGGGGCCGCGCGCGGCGTGCGGGTCGGTCGCACCGAGGAGATCGCCCACCGGCACGGTCACGACGCCGTGGTAGGGCTTCCGGCCGGCGGCCTCGGCCGGGCGCGCCCCCGGAAGGAGCGCGAGCAGCGCGGCGGCGAGCGAGGCTCTCAGCGCGCGGCGGCTCACGTCTTCGGCACCATGATGAGGACCTCTGCGCGCCGGCCGTCCCAGGTCGCGACGACGAGCTCGTCGAAGCCGTCGCGGTCGATGTCGCCGGCGGCCGCCGCGGTGACGCTCGCGCCGACGGGGGCCGTCCAGAGGCGGCGCGGGCCGCGCGCGTCGTCGAGGCGGCCGTAGATCGTCACGCGATCGCCGCCGCCGAGGGCGTCGTCGGTCGCGAAGAGCTCGGCCTCACCGTCGCGATCGAGGTCCGCGACCACCGCGACGTCGCCGCGGCCGGTCAGGCGCCCCACCCCGCGCCGGGTCTCGGCGCGCCAGGTGACGCGCCCGCCGGGGTCGGCGGCGAGGAGGTAGGGGTTCCACGCGGGCGTCTTCGCCGCCTGGGCCGGGAACGCGCGCACGGCGTAGCTCCCGTCGAGCGCGCCGACGGGCGTGTCGGCGCCGAGGACGTGCCGCTCGCGGACGGGCCCCGTGAGCACGTCCACGCCCCGCGGCCAGCCGACGACGAGCCAGCTGTCGACGTTCGTGGCGTAGAGGGGCCAGCCGGGCTCCGGCGCGCCCTCGGTGAGCGGCGTGAGCGTGCTCCCGACGACGCCGAGGACGAGCGCCGTCGCGCGGTCGCTCGAGGCGACGACGAGGGCGTAGGTGCCGTCGGCGCGCGTGACCGGGACGACGCGGCCCATCGGCTGCCGGAGCCGCGCCGGGCTCGGCGGGAGGACGTCGAGCCTGTAGGCGAGGCGCTCGACGGAGAGGCCCCCCTTCTGCCAGGCGAGGACGCGCAGCACGCGCGGCTGGAGCGCCACGACGTCGGGCTCGCCGTCGCGATCGGCGTCGAGGATGGCGAGGTCGAGGATCGGCGCGTCGAGGAGGCCGGGGACGGAGCGCGCGCCGACCGGGACGACGCGCAGATCGTCGACCTTGACCTCGCGGCGCCCGAGCCCGAGGAGGGTCCGGATCTCGAGGTCCATCGGCTGGCTGCCGAACGCGACGGCGACGGTCTGCCCGGCGGGATCGGCGAGGCGATCCCAGACGTTCGCGGGCAGGCGGATCCGCCGCGCGGACGCCGCGAGCTGGCCGCGCTCGGCGATGAGGCGCACGTCGAAGCGCTCGACGACGCCGTCGGCGCCGTCGGGGAGGCGCGGGGCGGTCACCGCCCGTCGCCGGAGGGCGGCCTCGAACGCGGCCGTGACGTGCTCCTCGAGGGCCTTCGGGCGCTTCGCGTCGGCGGTGACGACGTCGAGGTGCACGTTCAGCGAGAAGGCGCCGGCGATTGCGGGCTCCTCGGCGAGGAGCCGCGCCGCGAGCTGCCCCACGACGGCGTCCGTGGCCGACGGGAGCGGCGGCGGCAGCGGCAGCGCGGGGACGTCGGCCCGCGCCGAGCCCGCGGCGAGCGGGACCGTCGGCGCGACGATCGCGAGCGCGGCGAGGAGGGCGAGGGAGGAGACCAGGAGGGAGCGCGACATCGCCGCCAATATACGCGGCCCGGGCCGTTCGGAAAGGCTCGTCTCGCGGCCGCCGGGCGGCTATGCTCCGCGCGACCCGCCACCACCCAGCCACGGAGGCACGATGGCCGCGTCCCAGCCCCTCGCCGCCGAGACCGATCTCGAGGGCGGCTTCGATCGCATCGCCAAGGGCTACGACTTCCTGACGCAGATGAACCCGGGCTACCGGAAGCACCTGCGCTGGTCGGCGCGGCGCCTCTGCCTGCCGCCGGGCGCGCGCGTGCTCGATCTCTGCTGCGGCTCGGGGCTCTC
This sequence comes from Deltaproteobacteria bacterium, assembly GCA_020632715.1. Classification (GTDB taxonomy): domain Bacteria; phylum Myxococcota_A; class UBA9042; order PHBI01; family PHBI01; genus JACKFA01. The sequence goes on along the minus strand of JACKFA010000003.1, from coordinate 511,377 downwards.
GACGCAGGCGCTGCTCGACGTCTACCCGGACCTCGATCACGTCGTCGGGCTCGACGCGAGCGCCGGCATGCTCGCGCGCGCCGCGAGGCGCCTCCCGAAGGGCAAGGTCACGCTCGTCCACGGCGACGCGACCGACCCGGCCGCCGCCGGCGTCGAGGGCCCCTTCGACGGCGTGATGATGGCCTACGGGATCCGCAACGTCCCCGATCGCGACGCGTGCCTCGAGAACATCCTCGCGCTCCTGCGCCCCGGGGGGCGCGTCGCGTTCCACGAGTACTCGGTCGCCGACTCGGTCGTGCAGAAGGCGCTCTGGAACGCCGTGTGCTTCGGCGTCATCGCCCCGTCGGGCATCGCGCTGACCGGCGTGGTCGACATCTGGGAGTACCTGCGCCGCTCGGTGAACGAGTTCGACGGCGTGAAGGCGTTCTGCGCGCGCCTCGAGCGCGCGGGCTTCGTGGGCGTCGAGGAGCGCCCGACGGACGGGTGGCAGGCGCACATCCTCCACACCTTCATCGGCCGGCGGCCCGCCGAGTGAACGCGGCGACGACAGGCGGCGACCTCGACCTCCGGGTCGCGGTGATCGGCGGGGGCCTCGCCGGCCTCGCGGCGGCGACGGTGCTCGCCGAGCGCGGCGCAGAGGTCGTCCTGCTCGAGCGCGAGCCGGTGCTCGGTGGGCGGCTCGCCGCCTGGCCGACGAAGCTCGCGACCGGCGAGACGGTGCGCATGGAGCGCGGCTTCCACGCCTTCTTCCGGCACTACGCGAACGTGCGCGCGCTGCTCCGGCGGGTCGATCCCGAGCTCCGGCGCCTCGTGCCGCTCGAGGACTACCCGCTCCTCGGCCCGGACGGCGCGCGCGAGTCGTTCAGCGGCCTCCCGACGACGACGCCCTGGAACGTCGCCGAGATCGTCCGGCGCTCGCCGCACTTCCGCCTCAAGGACCTCGCGCGCGTCGACGTCGGGCAGGCGCTCGCGATGCTCACCTTCGACCGCGAGGCGACGTACGCGCGCTTCGACCGGGCGACCGCCAAGGACTATCTCGACAGCCTCCGCTTCCCGGAGGAGGCGCGGCGGATGCTCTTCGATGTGTTCGCCCACTCCTTCTTCAACCCCGAAGAGGAGATGAGCGCGGCCGAGCTCCTCATGATGTTCCACTTCTACTTCACGGGGAACCCGGAGGGGCTCGTCTTCGACGTGCTCGACGACAGCTTCTCGACGTCCTTCCTCGACCCGCTCGCGGCTTACCTCGGCGGGCTCGGCGCCGAGGTCCGGACGGGGACGGCGGCCGCGCGCGTCACCCGCGAGGGGGGTGAGCTCCACGTGCACCTCGCGCGCGAGGGCCGCCCGCTCGTCGTGGACGCGCTCGTCCTCGCCCTCCCCGTCCCGGCGCTGAAGGCGCTGCACGCGGCCTCCCCGGCGCTCGCGGACCCCGCCTTCGACCTGCGCGTCGGCCGCCTCGACGTCACGCGCCCCTTCGCCGTGTGGCGGCTCTGGCTCGACCGGCCGCTGGACCCGGGTCGCGAGCCCTTCGTCGGGACGACCGGCCTCGGGCGCCTCGACAACGTCTCGCTCTACCACCTCTTCGAGGCCGAGAGCCGCGCCTGGGCCGCGCGCCACGGCGGGTCGGTCGTCGAGCTCCACGCCTATGGGGTCGTGGGCGAGCCGAGCGACGACGCCCTCCGCGCCGAGCTCCTCGCGGGGCTCCACGCCATCTACCCCGAGGCGCGCGGGGCGGGCGTCCTCGACGAGCGCTGGCTCGTGCGGCGCGACTGCCCCGCCTTCGCTCCCGGCAGCGACGCGCTGCGGCCGACGGTGGCGACCCCGTGGCCGGACGTCGCGCTCGCGGGCGATCTCGTGCGGCTCCCGTTCCCGTCGGCGCTCATGGAGCGCGCGGTGGCGTCCGGATTCCTCGCGGCGAACCAGCTCCTCGCGCTGCGCGGGCGCGCGGGCGAGGCGGTGCCGACGGTGCCGACGCGCGGGCTCCTCGCGCCGGCGCGCTACTGGCCGCCCACGCGCTGGGTGCGGAGCGCGTAGCGGCGCTCGGCGTAGGCGACGTCGTCGACCCAGAGCCGGCTCGCGGCGGCGCGGATGGCCGGTCTCAGGAGCGGCGCCAGGGCGCGCGCGACCGCGAAGCCCGCGCGGTCGCTCGTGGCGAGGGTGGCCTCGACGACGGCGGTGCGGCCGGGCTCGAGGGGGGTCGCGTGGGTCTCGACGACGGAGCCGGCGCCGTCACCGTCGATGATGGTCATGACGATCGTGCGCGGGCCGGGGCAGTGGAAGGTCGCGTCGACGGTCATCTGGAGGGGGCCGGCGACGCGGTAGGCGACGCGGAGGGTGAGGACGTCGTCGGTCGTGTCGAGGACCTCGAGCGCGGCGAAGCTGTAGGGGTGGAAGTGGGCGCCGTGCCAGGGGTCGAGGCGGTTGGCGATGACGTCCTCGGGCTCGCAGCGGGCGATCTTGCGGATGACGGCGTCGACGGGGCGCGCGGGGCGCGGCGGCAGCGGGGGCGCCGGGAGCGCGGGCTCCCCGCCGAGCTGCACGTGGAGGAGGACGCCGTCGTCGTGGACGGGGACGCAGGCCCAGTCGCGGAAGCCGCGCTCGCCGAGGGCGAGGCCGTGCCATGGGCAGACGACGCGGCCCTCGGCGTCGACGCGGCCGCCCGAGAGCGAGGCGCCCATGTGGGGGCAGGCGTCGGGGGCGGCGTGCGGGGCGCCGTCGGGTCCGCGCCAGAGGACGAGCTCGCGGCCAGCGACGACGACGCGGCGCGGGGTGGCGCCCGCGCGGAGGGTGCGCGAGGCGTCGACGGCGTACCAGCCGCCGCCCGGGAGGGCGAGGGCCCGCGCGAGGGCGGCGTCGATGCGGTCGGGATCGGCCTGGACCCAGTCGGGGCCGCGCGGCGCGGCGGCGGCGCGCTCCTTCGGAGGGAGCGGGCGGCCGATGGGGATCGGGCGGGTCAGGGTCGTGGCGAGGGCGCGCCGGGCGCGCGCGAGGGGCTTCATGCGGCGGAGACTAGCAGAGCCGCGCGCCGCGTGGTGTCCTTCGTGCGGCCGAGGAGGCGAGCGTGGCGGAGCGAGACGACGAGGACCGAGGCGCGACCGAGCTCTTCGTGGCGTTGACCCCGGAGCGGGTGCTCGACGCGGTGGAGGCGAGCGGGCTCCGCGTGACGGCGGCGTGCTTCCCGCTGAACTCCTACGAGAACCGCGTGTACCTCGTTCAGCTCGAGGACGGCGGGCGGGTCATCGCGAAGCTCTACCGCCCGGGGCGCTGGTCGAGCGCGCAGATCCTCGAGGAGCACGCGCTGCTCGCCGAGCTCTGGGCGGCGGAGATCCCCGTCTGCCGGGCGCTCCCGTTCCCGGACGGCGAGACGCTGAAGGTCGCGCACGGCGTGCCGTACGCGCTCTTCGAGCACCGCCCGGGGCGTCCCATCGGCGACCTCGACGACGCCATGCTCGCGCGGATCGGCATGATCGCCGCGCGGATCCACCGGGTGGGCGAGTCGGGGCGGTTCGTCGCGCGCCGGCGCTTCTCGGCGGACGCGTGGGTCAGGCGCGCGACGGCGGCGCTGCGGGCGGGGCCGCTCTTGCCGACGGGCCCGCTCGGGCGGCGCTGGGTCGAGGCGTCCGAGCGCATCGCGGACGCCGCCGACGCGCGCCTCACCGGGCTCCGGACGATCCGCCTCCACGGCGATCTCCACCGCGGGAACCTGCTCCTCCACGACGGCGTCCTACAGGTGCTCGACCTCGACGACGCGGTGACGGGGCCGGCCGTGCAGGACCTCTGGCTCTCGCTCCCCGGCGAGCCGGGCGAGCGGGAGCGGGCGCTGCGCGTGCTCCTCGCCGGCTACGAGCGCTTCCGCCCCTTCGACCGGCGGGAGCTCGCCGCGCTCGACGTGCTGCCGGCGATGCGGCGGATCCACTACGCGGCGTGGGTGTCGCGGCGCTGGGACGACCCGCTCTTCCCGCGGACGTTCCCGCACTACGCGGAGCCCGCGTTCTGGGAGCGGGAGGTGCTCGAGCTCGAGGGGATCGCGCGCGGCCTCTCGCCGCGGCCGGTCGCCACCGGGGGCCCTGAGGTGGCCGAGGACGCAGCACCTGCCTCGCTCGAGGACGATCCGTACCGCGAGGAGCTCACGAACGCCGACTACTTCTGGGACCTCGACGACGACGACGACGGGTCGGCGGACAAATAGGTCATCCAGACCAATTGCCCCGCTGCGAGCTTGAGCAGGATCCTCAGGGGCGTGGCGCGGGCGTTCACCGGCGTGCGCTGAGAGGCCACATCTACGGGCCTCCGGCAGCGTCGCGAGAGATGTAACCGGCCCCACGCGATCGACCGTTCAGCTTTCACCGACCGCGACCGACTCGGTGGGCTCCAGCCCGGAGGTGTCCCATGGGTCGTGCACTCGATCCGCTCGATCTCTTCTGTGTGTCGACCGAGCGCCACCTCGCGCTCTGCCCCGTGTTGCGGACCTTCCTCACCCGGTGGTCGGCGCTCCATGACGACGACGCGGGGTTCCGCGCGCGCTGCGCGCAGCTCGTCGAGCTCGTGACGGCGGCCCAGGCGACCGCGGAGCATCGCGCGACGCGCCTCTTCATGGTGCTCGACTGGGCGCTCCGCCGCACGACGGCGACGTGGCTCGCGCTCGCCGGGCTCGACGTGCAGGCGACGGCCTGGAGTCGGCGCGCGCCGCTCGGCTCGTGGGAGGACCTGACCGCGCTCGCCCCGTATCTGGCGGAGTCCAGGGCGCGCGCGAGCGTGCACGGGCTCCAGGCGGAGCGAGGCCGGATCGTCGACGAGGCGCAGCTCACGCGCGCGGTCGCGCTCGTCGGGAAGGCCTCCGGGTGGCACGCGGCGTGGGCGGCGATCAACGCGGCCTCGCTCGAGGGGCGTGGCGCCACCGTGAGCGCCGCCTGGTTCGACGCCTGGTGCGCCGTGGCCGACGCGGTGCGGTGCGTGGCCCTCCGCGATCGCGAGGTGATCGAGCGCGGGCTCTCCGAGGTCCGCCAGAGCGGGCTCGACCTCCTGGTCGAGATGGCGACGCTCCGCGGCGCGGCCCCCCAGAGGCTGCACGCCGTCGTCCCGCATCGCCCGGGGAAGGCGCCGCTCACGTCGCGGCGGGCGCGGATCGCGCTCGCGGAGGTCCGGGTCCATGGGAGCGCGCACGCCTCGCCCACGCGGCGCGTCGCGCGGATCGTCCTCGACTGACGGCGCGGTCTCGGACGGAACTGGAAACGAAGACGCGTCGCCACCCGGTCCAGTGCCGTGGACCGGGTGACGACGCGGGGACCGGCTCGAGGGACGGAGAACCCTGAGCCTCTCCTGACGGGGGTCGCCTCGGAGGCGCGGCGCCGGAGAGCCACCGCGCGACGAGGGGGACCGCGACCGGCCGCCGGGAGTCGGTGCCGCTCGGCGGAGGCTCAGTACATGACGCCGATGCGAGCGGCCTTGGTGCGGACCTCCTTCATGACGGCGCCGTCGAAGGAGTCCTCCTTCTCGGCGGCGTGCGACTTGAGCCAGGCGTCGCGCTTCTTGGCGACCTCGGCGATCTGCTTCTGGACGGCCTCGCGCTTCTTCTGGAGGGCCTTCACGTGGGCGACGCGCTCCTTCGAGTCCATCTTGCGCATGTCGTCGGGGAGCTCGTCCTTGTCGAGGGCGGCGACGGCCTCGGGCTCGGCGGCGACGATGTCGCGGGCGCCGGTGCTGGCGGTGGTGGCGGCGGGGGCGGCGCCTCCCTTGGCGGTCATGTAGGCGGCGCGGTCGGCGGCGGCGCCGTCGCCCATGGACTCGACGGCGGCCTTGGCGGCCTCGGCGCGGCCGCGGGCGGCGGCGGTGCCGGTGTAGACGGCGGTGCCCTCGAGCTCGCCGGTGAGCTTGGCCATCTCGGCGTCGTAGGGGGTGGTGACGGCGATCATGCCGCCGCCGGCGTCGATGCTGACGTATTGGCCGTCGGCGAGGTTGGCGATCTCGCGGAAGGCGGTCTCGGTGGGGGCGTAGCCGCCGCAGCGGATGGTGTTGACCATGATGCCCTGGGCGATGGCCTTCTTGGCCCAGTCCCGGTAGTCCCAGCCGTCCTGGTAGACCTGGGGCGGGGCGTCGCCGACGACGAAGATCATCTTCAGGACCTTCTTGTCGGAGGACCAGGAGAAGTCCTTCACGGCCTCGCCGAGGGCCTGGCCGACGTGCTCGGGGGTGTCGCCGCCGCCCTGGGCGGAGAAGCCCTGGAGGTTCTCGAAGACGCGGTCGAGGTTGTCGGTGAGGTCGAACTTCTTGGTGACGTAGTCGTCGCCGCGGTCGCGGTAGCCGACGAGGCCGACGCGGAGGTCGGGCGAGGGCTTGCCCTGGGCGATCTTCGAGGCGATGGACCAGATCTTCTGCTTGGCGCCCTCGATGAGGCCGCTCATGGAGCCGGTGGTGTCGAGGACGAAGGTGACCTCGATGCGGGGGCGGTCCTTCTTGGCGCCGTCGCTCGGGACGACGAGCTCGGGGGAGGCGGCGTGCGCGAGCGCGGGGAGCAGGAGGACGGCCGCGAGGGCGGCGGTGGCAGCGAGCTTCATGAGGGTCTCCGGGTTCCTGGCGTGGCCGGGGCAGACGGACCACGGCCGCGGCGGCCGAGAGGTCGACCGCCCGCGCCGTGAGCGATGGGCATGGGCTAGGTACGCGGAGGATCCGGGAAGGATCTAAGTTTCTTCGCCACCGCCGCCGGACGTCGGCACCGCCTGCGTCTCCGGCCCATCGCCCGCGCCCTCGCCTTCGGCCGCGGGCGCCGGCTCCGCCGGGATCGTCTCCACGATGGTCACGTGGGCCCCGTCCTTCAGCTCGACCACCGTCCACGCGTTCCCGTCGCGCCGCGTCACCGGGATCCGCCGCGCGTCGATGAGGTGCTCGTGCCCGAGCGTGTCGACGACCTCGAAGCCGTCGTCCCCGCTCGTCGCCGCGAGCGCCACGCACTCGTGCGGCCCGCGCGCCCGGCTGATGATCATCCGCACCCCCTTCCCGCCGCGCCGCTGCTTCGGGAACTGCTCGAGCGGCGTCAGCTTCGCCCGCCCGCTCGCCGTGAACACCGCGATCTGGAGCTCCGCGTCCTCCGGCACGATGAGCAGATCCCGGATGTAGTCGTTCGCGTCGACCCGCATCCCGATCACCCCCTTCGCCGCGCGCCCCTGCACGCTCACCTCGCTCAGCGAGAAGCGGATCCCCTGCCCGTAGTGCGACATCGCCAGCAGATCCCCGGAGAGATCCGTCTCGATCACCCGCGCGAGCGCGTCGCCCTCGTCGATCTTCACCGCCATGAGCCCGGCCGAGCGCGTGCTCTCGAACTCCGCGAGCGCCGTCGCCTTCACGTTCCCCTGCCGCGTCACGAAGAGCAGGTAGCGGTCCTCCCGGTACTCGTCCGGCGCGATGACGTCCACGAGGTGCTCCTCGCGGCTCATCCCGCACACGTTCACGAGCGCCGTCCCGACCTCCGCCCACTTCGCCTCGGGGATCTGGTGCACCGGGATCGGGTAGCACTGCCCCGTGTCCGAGAAGACCAGCGCCGTCTTCGTCGTGCGCGTCGTCACGAGCTGGTGCATGCGGTCGCCAGGCCTGACGCCGCTCGTCTTCCGCGTCGCCCCCGACGCCACGTACGAGAGCAGCGACGTCCGCTTGATCCACCCCTCGCGCGTCACGCCGACCACCACCTCGACGTCCTTCACCTGCACCTCGACCGCCACCTCGAGGCGCTCGACCTCCTCCTCGAGCGTCGTCCGCCGGGCGTCCCCGTGGCGCTTCTTCACCCCGAGGAGCTCCTCGCCGACCACCCGGTCGCACTCCGCCGCGTCCCCGAGGATCTTCTCGAGCCCCGCGATCGTCGCCCGCAGCGCCGCCGCCTCCTCCGTGAGCTGCAAGAGCTCGAGCCCCGTCAGCCGCGCGAGCCGGAGATCGAGGATCGCGTCCGCCTGCTGCGTCGTGAACCCGAGCCCCTCGAGGTTCGTCCGCGCGTCCGCCCGGTCCTTCGACCGCCGGATCGTCGCGATCACCTCGTCGAGGATGTCGACCGCCTTGATGAGCCCCTCGACCTCGTGGAGCCGCTTCTCCGCCCGCCCGAGGTCGTGCTGGCTCCGCCGCCGCACCACCTCCCGCCGGAACTCCACGAACGCACGCAGGATAGGCAGGAGCCCGAGCTGCGCCGGCGCGTTCCGCGCGATCGACACCATGTTGAAGTGGTAGTTGATCTGCAGGTTCGTCTTCTTGAAGAGGTACGCCGCGACCCCCTCGGGATCCGCCCCCTTCGCGAGCTCGACCACCACGCGGAGCCCGTTGCGATCGCTCTCGTCGCGCACGTCCGCGACACCCTGCACGGCGCGCTCGAGCCGGAGCCCGTCCATCTGCTTGACGAGCTCGCTCTTCACGACGTTGTACGGCAGCTCGTCGAACACGATGTTCGCGCGCCCGTCCTTCGCCGTCTCCACGCGGTGCCGCGCGCGCAGCACCACCTTCCCCTTCCCCGTCTCGTACGCCTCGCGGATCCCGTCGGCCCCCATGAGCACGCCGCCCGTCGCGAAGTCCGGCCCGGGCAGCGCCTTCATCACGCGGTCGAGCGTGACGTCGGGGTCCTTCAGCATCAGCAGGCACGCGTCGACGATCTCGCCGAGGTTGTGGCTCGGGATCTCCGTCGCGAAGCCCGCCGACACGCCGCTCGACCCGTTCACGAGCAGGTTCAGGAAGCCCGCCGGCAGGACGACCGGCTCGAGCGCCTTCTCGTCGAAGTTCGGGCGCCAGGGGACCGTGTCCTTGTCGATGCCCCCGAGGAGCTCCGTCGCGATGGGCGCGAGCCGCGCCTCCGTGTAACGCATCGCGGCCGGCGGATCGTCGTCCATCGACCCGAAGTTCCCGTGCCCGTCGACGAGCGGGTAGCGCATCTTCCACGGCTGCGCGAGCCGCACGAGCGCCTCGTAGATCGAGGCGTCGCCGTGCGGGTGGTAGTTGCCCATCACGTCGCCGACCGTCTTCGCGCTCTTCCGGTACGGCCGGTCCGCCGTGTTCCCCGCCTCGAACATCGCGTACACGATGCGGCGGTGAACGGGCTTCAGCCCGTCGCGGATGTCCGGGATGGCCCGGTCGAGGATGACCTTCTGGGCGTAGCGCCCGAAGCTCTGGCCGAGCTCGTCCTCGAACGGGACGTCGTTCACGCGGGCGTCATCTGCGTCGCTCATCGCTCTTCTCCCCGCCTTCGCAGGTGCGAGATCGCTGCACCCGAAAAGCCCTCAATCGCTCCATGCGAGCCACTCGCGGCGCGTTGTGCGACCGCGAAGGGAACGGGCTCGCGTCCCTCGTCCGGTGCCGCGCGCGGCTCGCGTCAGGTCGGCGCCACGTCGTCGCCGAAGCGGACGTGGTCGGTGATCCAGTGCTTGCGCGGCTCGGCCTTCGTACCCATGAGGACGCGCACCTGCCGCTCCGCGAGCGCCCCCTCCTCGAGGGTCACCCGGAGGAGCGTGCGCGTCTCGGGGTTCATGGTCGTGTCCCAGAGCTGCGTCGGGTCCATCTCGCCGAGGCCCTTGTAGCGCTGCACGACCACGTTCTTGCCCCGCCACTTCTTCATCTGCTCGGCGAGCTCGTCGTCGCTCCAGGCGTACACGGACTCGGGCTTCTTCCCGGTGCGCTCGATCTTGTAGAGCGGCGGCTGCGCGATGAAGATCCGCCCCTCCTCGAGGAGCGGCTTCATGAACCGGTAGAAGAAGGTCAGCAGCAGGCAGCGGATGTGCGCGCCGTCGTCGTCGGCGTCCGCGAGGATGATGACGCGCCCGTAGTTCGCCTCGGCGAGCTCGAACTCCGTCCCCACCCCGGCGCCGATCGCCTGCACGATCGCGAGGATCTCCTTGTTCGAGAGCACCTTCGCGAGCGCCGCCTTCTCCGTGTTCAGCGGCTTTCCCTTGATGGGCAGGATCGCCTGGTGCTCGCGGTCGCGCCCGAGCTTCGCCGAGCCGCCTGCGGAGTCGCCCTCGACGATGAACACCTCGTTGAGCTCCGACTTCTTCGAGCTGCAGCGCGTGAGCTTCCCGTCGAGGCTCGTCTTCACCTTCGAGGACTTGCCCGTGCGCACCGCCTTCCGCGCGTTCTGCGCGGCCGTCCGCGCCTGCGACGCCTTCGCCGCCTTGTCGAGGATGGCGCGCGCGACGTCCGGGTGCTCGTCGAGGTAGGCCGCGAGGTGGCTCGCCGTGACCTCCTCGACCACCGAGCGCGCCTCGGCGTTGCCGAGCTTCGTCTTCGTCTGCCCCTCGAACTCGGCGTCGGTCATGCGGAGGTTGATGACGACCATCACCCCCTCGCGCACGTCCGAGCCGGACAGGTTGTCCTTCTTCTTCCAGATCCCGAGCTTCCGCGCGTACTCGTTCATGACGCGCGTGTGGGCGACCTTGAAGCCCGTCTCGTGCTGCCCGCCCTCCTGCGTCCGGATGCAGTTGCAGAAGCTCGCGACGACCTCGCCGTAGCCGTCGTTGTACTGCATCGCGATCTCGACCTCGATGTCCCCCGACTGACCGCTGAAGACGATCGGGTCGTGGACGACGTCGAGCTCGTCGTTCATGGCGGTGACGAAGTCGGCGACGCCCCCCGGGTAGTCGTAGACCGCGGCGAACGGCTTCTGCTCGGGGTCGGCGTCCTCCGGGAGCGGGCGCTCGTCGGTGAGCGTGATGACGAGCCCCGGGTTCAGGAACGCGAGCTCGCGCAGGCGCTTCGCCATCTGGTCGGTGAAGAACTTCACCTTCTGGAAGATGACGTCGTCCGCGCGGAAGCGGACCTGCGTGCCGCGCTGCCGCGTCGCCGCGCCCTGCTCGAGCCCCGTCACCGGGATGCCGCGCTCGTAGCGCTGCTTCCACACGTGCCCGTCGCGGCGGATCTCGACCTCGAGCCACTCGGAGAGCGCGTTCACGACGCTCGCGCCGACGCCGTGGAGGCCGCCCGAGACCTTGTAGCCGCCGGTCCCGAACTTCCCGCCCGCGTGGAGCTTCGTGTAGACGACCTGCGGCGTCGGGATCCCGAGCTCCGGGTGCTTGCCGACCGGGATGCCGCGCCCGTCGTCCTGGACGCGGATGATCTCGCCGGGCTCGATGGCCACGTCGATGCGCGTGCAGAAGCCGGCGAGCGCCTCGTCGACGGCGTTGTCGACGATCTCGTCGACGAGGTGGTGCAGGCCGCGGGAGCTCGTCGAGCCGATGTACATGCCCGGACGCATCCGGACGGCGTCGAGCCCCTCGAGGACCTTGATCTGTGCTTCGTTGTACTCCGCGGTCACGCCGCTCTCCTGTCGCCCGAGCGGCCGCGGGATACCACGTCGCGACCCCGGGCGCTAAGTGATCCCGTAGTAGAGCCCACGAACCCAGCGCGTCTCGACCTCGCCGAGGGGCGACCCGCAGCCGGCGAGCGCGGCGGCGCGCACCTGCGCGGGGGAGCGCTGGCCGAGGAGCACGGTCGCCGTGGGCGCGTCGTCGAGGATGGCGCCCGTGAGCGCGGAGAGCACGGGCTCGGCGCGGTCGGCGTAGCGGCGTCGCAGGACGGCCGCGTTGTGCGCGAGGCGCTCGAGCGTGCGCGGGTCGGAGAAGGACGGGTCCGTCGCGCGGAAGTCGCCGGCCGGGAAGATGGTGCTCGTCGAGTACTTCCCGAGCAGGAGCCCGTGCCGGATGGGGGAGAAGAAGGCGACGCCGAGGTCGTGCTCGGCCACCCAGCCGGCGAGCCCGGTGAGGACGTAGTCGTCGTGGGTCACGTTGCGATAGGGCTGCACGACGTCGGGGTCGACGCGCGCGACGACCCGCATGATGCGCTCGCTGTCCCAGTCGGAGAGCCCGATGAAGCGGATCTTCCCGGCCTTCTTCGCCTCGTGGAAGACCGCGAGCGCGTCGTCGAGCCAGTCGTCGCCGGGGCCGAAGTCGGCGTGGTGGAAGTAGAGGATGTCGAGGTGGTCGGTGCGGAGGTTCTTGAGCGAGGCGTCGAGGTGCTCGCGGATCATCTCCGGGTGGTACCAGCGCGAGTGGCTGCCGCGGTCCCAGCCGACCTTCGAGGCGAGCACGATGGCGTCGCGCGGCACCTCCTCCCACATCGTGCCGATGAGGCGCTCGCTGCGGCCGTCGCCGTAGACGTCCGCCGTGTCCCAGTGGGTGATCCCGGCGCGGTAGGCCGCGAGCATCGCCGAGCGCGCGGTGGCGTCGTCGTGTCCGGACCAGCCGACCGGCGCGCCGCCGCCCGTCTGGCTCTCGCCGCCGTAGGACCAGGTGCCGAGGCTCACGATGGGCACCTGGAGGCCCGTCCGCCCAAAGCGCACGGTACGCATCGTCGTCATGGAGTCGCCTTCGCCTGGCGCCACACCGCGGCCGCCTGGCGCTCGGTGCCGTCGACGTCGACGAGGCCGCCCGCGAGTCGGAAGCGGACCACGTCGGCGGCGCCGCCGAGCTGATCGAGGTGTTGACAGAGGCCGGTGTCGCCGGCGCACGGGCAGCTCGAGACGACGCCCGCGTCGTAGAGATCGACGAGCGAGCGCCAGATGACGAGCGGCATGCGCGCGTTCTCGGCGGTCGCGAGCACCTGGTCGAGCCAGCTCGCCTGGATGGCCTCGCTCGAGGTCAGGATGGGGAGGCAGACCCCCTCGCGGTGCGACATCGACGTCGCCGGGAGCGAGGTCCCGACGACCGCCGTCGGCTTCCCGGCCGCCGCGACGACGCGCGAGAGCCAGTCGCTCGGGATGGTGCCGAGCGTGTCGACGTAGGGAGCCGGGTAGCTCTCGAGGCCGACGACGTCGGCGTCGAGGCCGTCGAGGAGCCCCTTCCGCGTGTCGAAGCAGGCCTGCGGGGTCACGGCGACGCAGCGCCCGGCCTTCTTCGGGAAGCCGTAGAGGTCCTCCACGTCGACGGACACGATGGTCGCGGGCTGCGCGACGTCGGTGATGGCGCCGACGCGCGTGTTCGCCTCGCTCACGAAGCCCTTCAGGCTCGCGTAGGGGGCGGCGCCGCACGCGGCCTCGTAGAGGTTCAGGCGCTCGCCGAGGATGACGAACGCGGGCTGGTAGCGGCGGATCGCCCACACGACGTAGCCGGCGTAGGCGTCGCGCCACTTCGTCGGGTTGCCGTCGGTGCCGGGGTCGTAGCAGTAGGGCTTCCACGACGGGTTCAGCGTGAGGTTGCCGCCGGTCTCGCCCGCCTCGGCGGCGAGCGTGTCGAAGCTCGTCGCGAGCGGCGAGAGCGCGAGGACGACCGGGCGGCCGCTGCCCTTCGCGGCGGCGACCGCGGCGTCGAGGCCGGTGAGCCACGGGCCCGGGAGGTCGGTCGGGAGGTTGTCGGGCCCGGAGAAGGAGCTCCACGGGATCCCGTAGAGGTCGAGCGGGGCGACGCCGATCTCGACGAGCTCGTCGACGAGCGGGGTCGCGGAGGCCGAGGCGGGGCGCGGGAAGGCCGAGCGCGTGATGTCGTAGCCCTCGGCGCGCGCGCCGAGGAGGTAGGGGCGGCCGGTCGGGCTCACGTCGAGCCGGGAGTCGGGGCTCGAGGTCGTGGTGGCGTCGCCGTCGGGGGTCGCGATCACGTCGGCGTCGCCGTCGTTCCCGCCGCCGCCGTCGTCGCCGCACGAGGCGGTGGCGGCGGCGCCGAGCGCGAGCAGCGCGGCGAGCAGGATCCAGGGGTGCTTGCCGGACATCGGTCCTCCGGGAGCCGGGTCAGGGGGGCGGAGCATAACCGACCCGCCGGGTCGCCGAAAGACCGACGCCGACGCCCGTCAGCGGGGGGACCGGGCGCGGCGCTCGATGCGCACGCTCTCGACGCGGATGGGCGGCGTGAGCGCGCCGGCGTCGTCGTGCGGGGAGGCGGCGAGCGCCTCGAGGCGGGAGACGGGGTCGCAGACGCCGAAGACGGTGTTGCGGTCGTCGAGCTCGGGGAGCGCGCGCAGCGTGATGAAGAACTGGCTCCCGGCGGTGTTCGGGCCCTTGTTCGCCATCGAGAGGATCCCGGCGCGGTCGTGGCGGAGCGTGGCGTCGACCTCGTCGGCGATGGCGTAGCCGGGCCCGCCGCGGCCGTCGCCCTGCGGATCGCCGCCGAGGAGCACGTCGGGGAGCGCGTCGCCGCCGGCGCCGGCAGGGCGCACGCGCGCCACGGCGTGGAAGGTGAGGCCGTCGTAGAAGGGGCGCTTCGCCCAGCCGCCGGACCTCGGGTCGATGAAGCCGCGGAGCCCGCGCGCGAGCCCGACGAAGTTCGCGACCGTGCGCGGGGCGCGCGCCTCGAAGAGGCGGCAGGTGAGCCCGCCGCCGACGATGTCGAAGACGGCGACGAGGTCGCCCTCCCCTTCCACGCCGGCGAGCGCCTCGTCGAGCGAGAGCGTCGCGTTCGGCGGCGCGTCGGGGCCGGGCGCGACCTCGCGCCACTGCGCGGTGAGCGACGGCTCGAGGAGCCAGCGCCCGTCGCGGTGGACGAGCACCACGACGCCGTCCTCGCGGCCGGGCCTGCCGAGCGGGACGACGGCGCGCGCGCCCTCGAGGCGCGGCTCGCCGGGGGGCGCCTCGCCGACGAGGCGGCGGATGGTCGCGACCGGGAGGTGGGAGGCGTCGCCCGCGACGTGGGTGCGGAGGGCGTCGGCGTCGCCCGCGGCGGCGAGCTCGCGGGCGCGGAGGATGACGGCGACCGGATCGTCGAGGCCGGGCTCGGCGACCTTCGGCGGCGGCGGGTTCAGGAGGACCGGGCCCGCGGGGGAGGTGTCCTCCGGGGGCGAGGAGGGAGCCGGGATCGCGCGGGCCGAGGCGTCGACGACGTTGTCACGGCCGTGATCATCGCCCTTGCAGCCGGCGAGGAGGGCCAGGGAGGCGACGATCCCCGCGAGGGCGGGCGTGAACCGGCGGCTCTCGCCCGTGTCGCGCGGGCTTGCGGCGCGATTCGCTTCTTTTACGGCTCGAGCCGACGTGCTACGGTGCCGACTGTCTCGGGGTCGTGCGGGGGCGTCCATCCAGAGGGAGACTGCCTGATGGGCTACGCCTTGCAACAAAAGGACGCGCAGACCGCGCCGGTCCAGACCCCTGTCGACGACGCGCCGCAGAAGACGACGCCGCCACCTCAGGACGTGGTCCCCGAGGAGAACAAGGCCGCGGCGGGCGGCGACAAGGACAAGGACGACGCCGCCAAGGCCGAGGCCGAGAAGAAGCGCGCTGCCGAGGTGACCGCCACCTGGCAGGGGCTCCTCGGCAAGTGGCTCGGCGGGCAGCTCGCCCCGCTCGTGCTCGAGCACGTCTCGGTCGACGCGCTGAACGGCTACGTCGACGAGGCGCTGAAGGCCGCGGGGCCTGCGCTCGGCGACGCGCTCAAGGGCGCGACCAAGCCGGACGAGAAGCAGGCGAAGGCGCTCAAGGACTTCAGCGACGCGCTCGCCGGGGTCCTCACCGGGCAGGTCGACAAGTGGGTCTCGAGCCCGGGCGGGCAGAAGGTCCTGCAGGCCATCAGCGGCTTCGTGCAGGACAACCCCGGCTGGGTCATGGGGATCGTGGGCTCCGCCGTCATCGGCGGGGCGATCGCCGCGTTCTTCGCGAACCCGGATCTCCCGAAGCTCGAGGTGCCGCTCAAGCTCGGCAAGGGCTGGGAGATGAAGGCCGGCCTCGACCTCGGGCACCTGAAGAGCCTGGGCTTCCAGGGGGCGTCGCTCGTGGTCGCGCAGAAGAACGCGCAGATCACGGCGAAGGCCGAGGTGAAGAAGGACGAGGAGAAGAACGACGCGGGCGACGTCACGAAGACGACGACCAGCGGGAAGCTCGAGGTGTCGCACGGGCCGAAGGACAAGGAGGACCTCGTCCTCGCGGTCAACGGCTCGGTGACCAACACGGCGGACGGGCTCGTCGCGCACACGGCGGGCGGGTCGCTCAAGTTCGTCGACACGAAGAGCGGCCTCACGATGTCGCTCTCGGGCGACGGCAAGTGGGACAGCAAGGGCAACGACGAGCGCGGCGGGAAGTTCACGCTCGCGACCGGGAAGGACGCGGCCGTCAACGGCAAGCTCAACTTCTCGGCGAAGCAGGTCACGCTCGTCGACGAGAAGGGCAACATCACGAAGGTGAGCTCGCAGGAGCTCGGCCTCGCCATCGGCGGCAAGGGCGCGAGCTTCGACGCGACCGTCAAGCACGAGACCGACAAGGACGGGGCCGACAAGACCACCGTCGGGGTCAAGGGCGAGGCGCAGCTCGGCGCCGGCGCGCTCTTCAACGGCAACGCCAACGTCGAGATCGGCGAGACCGACGTGAAGGTGAAGCTCAACGGCCAGCTCAAGACGAACATCGGCGGGAAGGACGTCACGTTCGACGGCGCGTACGAGACCGACGGCAAGATCACCGGCAAGATCAAGGTCGGCGACGGCAACGAGTACAAGGAGATCGAGGGGACCAAGTCGGGCGACGTGGTCACGTTCAAGACGACGGACGTCTTCGCCGGCGGGTCGCTCACGAAGGAGAGCGACAACCAGGGCGGTCAGCAGACGACCGTGAAGTCGCAGGTGGCGCCCGGGCAGACCATCACGGCGACCGGCGGCACGAAGGGCAACCAGGTCAGCTACGAGGGCAAGAACCTCGGCGGCACCGGGCTCGGCGTGAACGCGACGGCCGGCGACCAGCAGATCGGCGCGGGCGTGACCTACGACGAGGGGTGGCTGAAGGCGCACCTCGACGCGACGATGAAGCAGGGGCAGACGACGCTCGGGCTCGGCGCGTCGGTGACGACCGAGGGCGGGCTCACGGCGAGCGGCGACCTGAAGATCGCCGACAGCCAGCTGAAGGAGCTGTCGCTGAAGCTCGGCTACAAGGACCCGAACCACTTCCGGAGCTTCCTCGTCGGCTACAAGCTCGACTACATGAAGGAGCACCCGGGGGTGGCGCACCACCAGGTCGACGCGATGCTCGAGTACGCGGTCGGCAACTGGTCGACGCGGGTCCAGGGCGGGGTCGACCTCATGGGCAACCAGGTGAACAAGCTGAACCTGGACGTGATGGGCGGCTACAAGCTGAACGACAAGTGGGCGGTCATCGGCGGCGCCGAGGTCAACTCGATGCGCAACATGGACAACAACGCGTTCTCGACGGGCGTGAAGCCGTACCTCGGCATGCAGTACGGCGGCATCGGGGTCGCGGGCTTCTACGACACGAACACGAAGGCCGCGGGCGTGATGCTGAAGATCCCGCTCGGCTTCAAGTAGGCCCGGCCGAGGTCGTGACGACGTGAGGAGGGGAGCGTGAGAGCGCTCCCCTTCGTCGTCTCGGGTCCGGACGCGAGCCCGGAGGCGGCCCGCCTCCGGCGCGGGCGAGGGCGGCGAGCGGGAACGCCTCGCGGGTTGACCGCCGCGGTGGCCGCCCCCAAGCTCGACGGATGCAACGCACGCCGTCGCGCGAGGTGGCACCATGAGGATGGGGTTCGTGGTGATCTCGACCCTGACCGCGCTGGGACTCACCGCGTGCCCGACGGATCAAGACGCGGGCCACGGCGACGCCGTGGGCGACACGGTTCCGGACACGGACACGGACGCGGACACGGTTCCGGACACGGACACCGACACGGCCGCGGACACCGACACGGCCGCGGACACCGACACCGCCACGGTCGCCGACGCCACCGCCTGCGACGAGGACGCGGACTGCGACGACGGCGACGTCTGCACCGCCGACGTGTGCCTCGAGGGGGCGTGCCGCCACTACCCGAGCCGCGAGGTGTGCGACGACGGCGACCCGTGCACGACCGACGACCGCTGCGTCGCGAGCCGCTGCGTCGGGACGCCCGATCCGTGCGACGACGACGACCCGTGCACCATCGACGCCTGCGAGGACGGCGCCTGCGTCCACGACGCGGTGTCGCTCGCGTGCGACGACGGCGATCCGTGCACGACGGGCGACTCGTGCACCCCCGCGGGCTGCGTCGGCGCCGCGGTCGGCTGCGACGACGGGGACCCGTGCACCAGCGACGCGTGCGACGCCAAGGGCGCCTGCGTCCACGCCCCGAGCGCCGGCGCCGCCTGTGACGACGGCGACCCCTGCACGCTCGATGACCTTTGTCGCGCTGACGGCGCCTGCGTCGGCGCGGCCCGGAGCTGCGACGACGGCGACCCCTGCACGCACGACCGCTGCTCGCCGACCACGGGCGCCTGCCAGGCGCAGCCGTTCGTCGGCCCCTGCGACGACGGCGATCCCTGCACGACCGGGGAGGCGTGCGGCCCAGGCGGCACCTGCACCGGCGGCGCCCCGACCTCCTGCGACGACGGCGACGCCTGCACCCTCGACCGCTGCGACAGCGATCGCGGCGGCTGCGGGCACCTGGCCATCGCGCCGTGCTGCGGGAACGGCGCCTGCGAGGCGGGCGAGACGTGCGGGAGCTGCCCCGACGACTGCGGCTGCCCCGTGAGCCCCAGCGCCTGCGTGACGTTCGCGTGCGTCGGCGGCGCGAGCTGCGCGCCCCGCCCGGTCGACTGCGACGACGGCGACCCGTGCACCCTCGACGGCTGCGACGTCGCGACCGGCTGCTTCCACGAGGCGACCGCCTGCTGCGGCGACGGCGCCTGCGACCCGGGCGAGTTCCAGGCGGGCTGTGAGGTCGACTGCGCGAGCGACTGCCCCGACGGCGCCTGCACCGGCCTCGAGACCGCCGCGAGCTGCCCCGCCGACTGCCTCGCCTCCTGCGGCAACGGCGCGTGCGACGCCGGCGAGAGCTGCTCCTCCTGCCCGCGCGACTGCGGCTGCCCGAGCGGCGACGCGTGCCGCCGCTTCACGTGCCGCGACGACCAGTGCGTCCAGCAGCCGCGGCTCCGCTGCGACGACGGCGTCTCGTGCACGGTCGACAGCTGCGATCCCGTGGTCGGCTGCGTGAACACCGTGGTCGGCGCCTGCTGCGGCGACGGGGTCTGCGACGCGGCCGCCGGCGAGGGGGGCGCGGCCTGCCCCGCCGACTGCAGCGCCGGCACCTGCTGCGCGGGGCACCCGGGCGACCCGGCGGCGGGCTGCGACGACGGCGTCTGCCTCGCGTGCGTCTGCGCGCTCGAGCCGGCGTGCTGCGAGCGCTGGAGCCCGGCGTGCGCGGCGCTCGCGAAGGTGGACTGCGTCTCGCGCTGCGCCGCGTGCGACACCTGCGGCAACGGCACCTGCGGGCCCGACGAGGACTGCGCGTCCTGCGCCGGGGACTGCGGCTGCGACGACGGAGACGCCTGCACGACCGACGCGTGCGTCGGCTCGCCGCAGGGGCCGCGCTGCACGCACGGGCCGGTCGCCGGGTGCTGCGGCAACGGGGCCTGCGAGGCCGGCGAGGACTGCCGGACCTGCGCTGCCGACTGCGGCTGCGACGACGGCGACGCCTGCACCCTCGACCTCTGCGGGCCCGACGGCCAGTGCGTCGCGAAGGCGGTCCGCTGCGCCGACCAGAACCCCTGCACGACCGACACCTGCGACAGCGCGCTCGGGTGCCGCTTCACCCCGCGGAGCGACGGCGCCTCCTGCGGCTGCGGCGGGACCTGCCAGGGCGGCGCGTGCGACGGCGCGGTCGATTGCGACGACGACAACCCGTGCACGGTCGACGCCTGCGTCGGGGCCGCCTGCGTGCACACGCCCGACGCGGGGCGCGCCTGCGACGACGGCGACGCCTGCACCGCCGGCGACACGTGCCGCGCGAACGGCCAGTGCGGCGGCGGCTGTGAGGTGTGCGACGCCACGGGGCACGTCTGGGACCCGACCTGCGCCGAGCCGGGGGCCATCTGCGCGGGCGGCATGATGTGCCACCTCGGGATCTGCGGCGACGCGTGGTGCGACGACGCGACCGAGACCCACGAGAGCTGCCCGGCCGACTGCTTCGACACGTGCATGGGCAACCGGGCGCTATGCGCGCGCAAGCTCCCCGACGTGACCGTGCTCTCGGCGCACAACGCCGACGTGTCGACCGCGTACCCGTTCCCGGGCCTCATCAACTACAACCAGTCCTTCTCGCTCTCGACGCAGCTCGACCACGGGGTCCGGCGCCTCCTGCTCGACATCGCCTACTGCGTGCCCGAGGGGCTCGGCGGCGGCGCCGGGACGAGCGCGGACTGGATGTGCCTCTGTCACGGCGACCACTGCTATGGCGGGCTCCTGCCGCTCGCGTGGGGGCTCGAGGAGATCGCCTCGTGGATGGCCGACCACCCGAGCGAGGTCGTCGAGATCCAGCTCGAGAACTACGTCGACGAGGTCGCGCTCCACCAGGCGTTCGAGGACGCGGGGCTCACGCGCTGGTTTTACGACGCGCCCGAGATCGTGGCGCTCGAGGGTGGCTGCGACCTGCGCGCGCTCGACGAGATCTGGCCGTGGTCGCTCAACAACATGGCGCGGCGCGACAAGCGCCTGCTGGTCTTCGGCGGCGGGAACCTCGACGGCGGCTGCCTCCTCGCGAGCTCGGGGGGCGCCGCCCCTCCCGGCACCGACGTGGCGTGTTTCAAGAAGCCGCTCGAGCCGGGGCAGCTCTACGCGCTGTCGCAGCTCCAGGGCCTCCTCTGCGACCCGTCGGGCTGCTGGGGCGACCTCTTCATGTCGATGTGCGCGAACACGGTCGAGGCGATGAACGCGCGCGTCGCCGCGTGCCAGGCGGAGCTCGACGCGATCGACACGACGGGCTGGGTGTCGGCCCGCGGCGCGCCGCTGACGCCCCGGATCCACGCCGTCAACGTCGACTTCTACCACGCCGGCGCCGGCCCGACGGCCGTCGTCGAGGCGCTGAACGGCGTTCACCAGTTCGACACGGACTGGGTCGACGTGTGCGGCGAGACGCCGGTGCTCCTGCCGTGCGCGTCCGATCTCGACTGCGCGACGAACGTCTGCGTGGACCACTTCTGCGCCGAGTGCGCGCGGGACAGCGACTGCGCGAGCGGTGAGTTCTGCGATCCGGTGCTGAAGCTCTGCTGGGCGAAGCTCGACGACGGGGCGCCGTGCGTCGAGGCCGACAACTGCAAGTCGGGCACGTGCCACCTCCTCTGCGGCGGCTGCGCGTCGAGCGCGGACTGCACGAGCGGGGAGTTCTGCGACCCGACGGCGCGCTGCGTCCCGAAGCGCGACGCCGGCGCCTTCTGCCTCGCGAACGCGTGGTGCGAGAGCGGGTCGTGCCCGCTCGGGCGGTGCGCCGAGTGCGACGCCAACGCCGACTGCGACGCGGCCGACCACTGCGACGCCTTCGGCGTGTGCGCGGCGGACGTGGCGAACGGGCTCCCGTGCGGCGGCAACGGGTGGTGCAGGTCGGGGCACTGCTTCGGCGGGCTCTGCGTCGCGTGCACCACGAACCAGCACTGCGGGAGCGGCGACTACTGCCTCGCGGGCGCCTGTGTGCCGAAGGCGCCGACGGGCACGCCGTGCACGGCGGACGCGCAGTGCCAGGGCGCGTGCAACGGCGGCCTCTGCATGGCCTGCGACGAGGACGGCGACTGCGACGCCGGGGAGTACTGCTCGTTCCTCGACCTCGGGTGCGAGCCGAAGCTCGGCAACGGCGGGCTCTGCTTCGGCGACGGCGAGTGCGCCTCGGGCGCGTGCGCCGGCGTCTGCGTCGACTGCGTCGGCGACGGCGACTGCGCGAGCGGCGAGTTCTGCGACCTCCTCGGCGGCTGCGAGCCCCTCCTCGGTGACGGCGCGATCTGCGTCGGCGACGCGGACTGCCGCTCCGGCCACTGCAGCTGGTTCTTCACGTGCGTGGCGTGCGAGGCGAGCGGCGACTGCGCGAGCGACCAGTTCTGCGACGCCGGGGGCGCCTGCAAGGCGAAGCTCGGCAGCGGCAGCGCGTGCAGCTCGGGCGCCCAGTGTCGCGGCGGCTCCTGCTGCCTCTTCACGTGCTCGAGCTGGTGCGACTGAGGCGCTAGCACGGCGACCGGGCGGCCACGAGGGCCGCCCCTACGTCGGTTCAGGCCGCGTCGACATGCGCGGCCGGGACTCGCACCGACAGGACCGTAGGGGCGGCCCTCGTGGCCGCCCGCGGGCGAGAGACGGGGCGGCCACCACGTCGGTTCCGACCGCGTCGACCAGCCCGACCGGACCGGGACCGTAGGGGCGGCCCTCGTGGCCGCCCGCGGACGAGCGACGGGGCAGCCACCACGTCGGTTCCGACCGCGTCGACATGCGCGGCCGGGACTCGCACCGCCAGGACCGTAGGGGCGGCCCTCGTGGCCGCCCGCGGACGAGAGACCAGGCGGCCACCACGTCGGTTCCGACCGCGTCGACAAGCCCGGCCGGACTCGCACCGACCGGACCGTAGGGCGGCCCTCGTGGCCGCCCGCGGGCGAGAGACGGGCGGCCACCACGTCGGTTCCGACCGCGTCGACCGGCGCGGCCAAACCGCCCCGACGGACCGTAGGGGCGGCCCTCGTGGCCGCCCGCGGACGAGCGACGGGGCAGCCACCACGTCGGTTCCGACCGCGTCGACCGGCGCGGCCAAAACCGCCCCGACCGGACCGTAGGGGCGGCCCTCGTGGCCGCCCGCGGACGAGCGACCGGGCAGCCACCACGTCGGTTCCGACCGCGTCGACCGTCGCGGCCGGGACTCGCACCGACTGGACCGTAGGCGCGGCCCTCGTGGCCGCCCGCGGACAGATCCGGGGGCGGCCACGGGCCGCCCCTACATCGGTTCCGACCGCGTCGCCGTCGCGGGCAGGACTCTCGCACCGACAGGACCGTAGGGGCGGCCCTCGTGGCCGCCTGCGCGGCGAGACCGGCCACCACGTCGGTCCCGACCGCGTCGACCGGCGCGGCCAAAACCGCACCGACCGGACCGTAGGGCGGCCCTCGTGGCCGCCCGCGGACGAGAGACGGGCACCCACCACGTCGGTTCCGACCGCGTCGATGGCGCGCGCCAAAACCGCCCGACCGGACCGTGGGGCGGCCCTCGTGGCCGCCCGCGGACGAGACCGGGCGGCCACGGGTTCCGACCGCGTCGACCCGGGACTCGCCCGACAGGACCGTAGGGGCGGCCCTCGTGGCCGCCCGCGGACGAGCGACCAGGCGGCCACCACGTCGGTTCCGACCGCGTCGACCGGCGCGGCCGACCGGACCGTAGGGGCGGCCCTCGTGGCCGCCTGCGGACCAGCATCCAGGCGGCCACGAGGCCGCCCCTACATCGGTTCCGACCGCGTCGACCGGCGCGGCCAAAACCGCCCCCGACCGGACCGTAGGGGCGGCCCTCGTGGCCGCCCGCGGCCGAGAGACCGGGCAGCCACCACGTCGGTTCCGACCGCGTCGACCGGCGCGCCAGGACTCGCACCGACAGGACCGTAGGGGCGGCCTCGTGGCCGCCCGCGGGCGAGAGACGGGCGGCCACAAGGGCCGCCCTACATCGGTTCCGACCGCCCGCGGACGAGCGACCGGGCGGCCACCACGTCGGTTCCGACCGCGTCGACCGCGCGGCCAAACTCGCACCGACAGGACCGTAGGGGGCGGCCCTCGTGGCCGCCCGCGGACGAGCGACCAGGCAGCCACCACGTCGGTTCCGACCGCGTCGACCGGCGCGGCCAAACCGCCCGACCGGACCGTAGGGGCGGCCGAGCGGGCGAGCGAGGGCGGCCAGGCCCGCGCCGACCACGTCGGTTCCGACCGCGTCGACATGC
This sequence comes from Deltaproteobacteria bacterium, assembly GCA_020632715.1. Taxonomy (GTDB): domain Bacteria; phylum Myxococcota_A; class UBA9042; order PHBI01; family PHBI01; genus JACKFA01. Next base: position 487,812 of record JACKFA010000003.1, on the reverse strand, counting down.
GCGGCCGGGACTCGCACCCGACCCGTAGGGGCGGCCCTCGTGGCCGCCCGCGGACGAGCGACCAGGCGGCCACCACGTCGGTTCCGACGACCGGCGCGGCCCAACCACGGGCGGGCGGCCACCCGCCCCTACATCGGTTCCGACCGCCCGCGGACGAGCGACCGGGCAGCCACCACGTCGGTCCCGACCGCGTCGACCGGCGCGGCCAGGACCGCACCGACAGGACCGTAGGGGCGGCCTCGTGGCCGCCCCCGGACGAGCGACCAGGCGGCCACCACGTCGGTTCCGACCGCGTCGACATGCGCGGCCGGGACTCGCACCGCCAGGACCGTAGGGGCGGCCTCGTGGCCGCCCGCGGACGAGACCAGGCGGCCAACGTCGGTTCCGACCGCGTCGACCAGCCCGGCCAGGACCGCCCCGGACCGGACCGTAGGGCGGCCCTCGTGGCCGCCCGCGGACGAGCGACGGGCCGCCACCACGTCGGTTCCGACCGCATCGACATGCGCGGCCGGGACTCGCACCGCCAGGACCGTAGGGGCGGCCCTCGTGGCCGCCCGCGGACGAGCATCCGGCGGCCACGAGGGCCGCCCCTACATCGGTTCCGACCGCGTCGACCGGCGCGGCCAAAACCGCCCGGACCGGACCGTAGGAGCGGCCCTCGTGGCCGCCCGCGGGCGAGAGACGGGCGGCCACCACGTCGGTCCCGACCGCGTCGACCGGCGCGGCCAAAACCGCCCGGACCGGACCGTAGGGGCGGCCCTCGTGGCCGCCCGCGGACCAGCATCCGGGCGGCCACGAGGGCCGCCCCTACGTCGGTTCCGACCGCGTCGACCGTCGCGGGCAGGACTCTAGCACCGACAGGGCCGCAGGGGGGGTCCTCGTGGCCGCCCGCGGACGAGCGACCAGGCGGCCACCACGTCGGTTCCGACCGCGTCGACCGGCGCGGCCAAAACCGCCCCTACGTCGGTTCAGACCGCCACCACCCGCAGAGTCGGCTACTCGCCGCCCGTGAGCTCCACCACCCGCGTCATCTGGAAGCTGTGGCCCTCGTCGTCCTGCGCCTTGAAGAGGATGCTACCCTCGCCGCCAGCGACGCCCGGGTCGTTCACGACCAGGAAGAAGTTGTAGTAGTAGCCGTAGCCGTCGCCGCCGTCGGCGAGCTTCTGACCGCCGAGGACGAGCGAGCCCTGCTCGACGCCGCCCGCCGTCAGGTGCGCCTCGAGGTAGAGCGGCGTCGTGAAGATGTCGCGCGTCTTGAACGCCAGCACGACCATCCAGAAGCCCTGGAAGCCGAGCTGCACCTCGAGCTCGTCGTGCTCCTCGAGCGCCTCGAACGCCGTCGGATCGTTCGACCCCACGTCGTTCGTCCCGAGCACGAGCTCGGGGCTCGGCGGCCCGCTCGTGTCGGCCACGGCGGTGTCCGCGGGGGTCGTATCGCCCACGACCGTGTCCCCGCCGCCGTCCGTGACCGACGTGTCCGCGCTCGCCGAGTCCGTCTCGCCGACGGACGCCGCGTCACCGCAAGCCGTCAGCGCCGCCCCGAGCGCGAGCAAGGCCGAGAGGGCCGTCAGAAGCAGAGATCGTTGCACGAGAGCCCACCCTTCCGGATGCACGACTCACCGACCGTGGCGGTCACGCGCTCCTCCCACGCCTCGTCGGCGAAGTCGTAGGAGAAGAGGTCGTCGACGTTGCCACAGTCCGTCTTCCCGCCGGTCAGGAACGCCCTGCCCGGCCCCGCCACGAAGACGCCCGCGTGGCGCCGCTCCGGCGCGTCCATGTCGACCACCGTGAAGTCCGGCGGGAACTGGCAGAACGCCGCCGGCGGCTTGTTGAACGTGTCACCCGCGGAGAGCCGCTGCCACTGCCCCGTCGTCGGCCCGAACGCCCAGGTGTCGTTGCGGTTGCCGAGCGCGGCGTCGTCGTGCCCACCGAACATCACGTAGCGGTCGTGCGCGTCGTCGTAGACCATGCCCGACCAGAAGCGCCCGTCGGGCACCGTCTGCGAGCTGTCGAGCTGGTACCACTGGGGCGGCGACGCCGTCGTGTCGAACGCCCACACGTCGTCGAAGTACTTCGCCTGCGGATCGAACGCCGACCCGTTGTCGGCCCCGCCGTAGATCACCAGCCACTTCCGCGTCGGGTCCCAGAGCCCGGCGTGCCAGAAGCGCGCGTCGGGCTGGAACCCGCTCGTCGGCGTGAGGTCCGTCCAGGCGCCGGTCGCGAAGCTGAACGCCCAGACGTCCTTCGCCTCGCTGTAGACGAGCGGATCGGCCGAGGTGTTGCCTCCCATGACGATGACCCTGTCGCCGTCGGGATCGTAGACCATCACGTGGTTGAAGCGGGCCCGCGGCGCGGCGCTCCCGCTGATGGTCAGCTGCTCCCAGGTCTCGGTCTCGAGGTCGAACGCGAGCATCTCCGGGTGCAGCGTGTAGGCGCCGCTCGACCCCTTCCGCTCGCGCCCGCCCCAGACGATCATCCGGTGCCGCTGCGAGTCGTAGGCCGCCGCGTGCCGCACGCGCCCGACCGGCTGCGTGCCGGTGGCCTTGTGCCACTGGTTGCACGGGATGTCGTAGATCCACGTGTCGCTCTCGTAGGTGTGCGCCACGATCGCCGAGCAGTTCTGCGGCACGCCGAAGCTCCCGCCGAAGAGCACCACGCGCTGCCCGTCCGGATCGTAGATCCCCGCGTGCTCGGCGCGCGCCGCGGGGCGCGCCCCGGTGGGCGTCGGGCACTCGACGACGGGCGTCGTGTCGGCCTCGAGCGTGTCGTCGCCGCCGACGTTCGCGGTGTCCGCGGCGTCCTCGACGGCGCTCGTGTCGTCGACCACCGCGGTGTCTGCCGCGACCGCCGTGTCCGTGTCGGCGCCGCCGTCGGAGCCCGAGCCGCCGTCGCCACAGGCCGCCGCCACGACGGCGAGCACGCCCAAGAAACCAGACCGAGCAATCCACATTCGTCGCGTCACGGGAGACCTCCGGGGAATGCCCTGGGAACCAGACGCGGGGCCCTCGTGTCAAGCGGTGATACGCCCCACCTCGGGCGCCGCTACCCGTTCTCGCCGCCCCCGTCGGCCTCGTCGCGGTCGGCGCGCCAACGGTCGACGCGCTCGCGCAGGTGCTTCTCGTAGCCGTGCCCCTCGGGCTCGTAGAAGCGCGCGCCGCGGAGCGCCTCGGGGAGATAGTGGTCCGGCACCCAGCCGCCGTGGTCGTGCGGGTAGCGGTAGCCCTTGCCGTAGCCGAGCTCGGTCATGAGCTTCGTGGGCGCGTTCCGGATGTGGAGCGGCACAGGCAGCGTCCCCGTGCGCCGCACGGCCTCGAGCGCCGCGTCGATGGCCTTGTAGGACGCGTTCGACTTCGGCGCGGTCGCGAGATACGTGCACGCCTGCCCGAGCACGATGCGCCCCTCCGGCATGCCGATCATCGCGACCGCCTGCATCGCCTCGACGGCGACCGAGAGCGCGCGCGGGTCGGCGTTGCCGATGTCCTCGCTCGCGAAGATGACCATCCGGCGCGCGATGAAGCGCGGGTCGTCGCCGCCCTCGATGAGGCGCGCGAGGTAGTAGAGCGCGGCGTCGGCGTCCGAGCCGCGGAGCGACTTGATGAAGGCGCTCGCGACGTCGTAGTGGCCCTCGCCGGCGCGATCGTGATGGAGGAGGCGCCCCGCGAGCACGCGCCCGAGCTCCTCGGTGGTGGGCGGCCCGCCCTTCTTGCCGGCCGCGTAGCTCGCGACCGTCTCGAGATCGTTCAGCGCGCGGCGCGCGTCGCCGCCGGCCGCCTCCGCGATGGCCGCGACGATCGGATCCGGCAGCGTCACGCCGAGGTCGCCGAGGCCGCGCTCGCGGTCGCCGAGGGCGCGGGTGAGGAGGTCCTTCACCGCCTCGTCGGGGATCGGCAGGAGGCGCACGACGCGCCCGCGCGACAAGAGCGCCGCGTTCAGCGCGAAGCTCGGGTTCTCGGTCGTCGCGCCGATGAGGACGAGCGTCCCGTCCTCGACGTGCGGGAGGAACGCGTCCTGCTGGCTCTTGTTGAAGCGGTGGATCTCGTCGACGAAGAGGAGCGTGCGCCCCTCACCGCGCGTGCGCCGGAGCTTCGCGGCGGCGACGATCTCGCGCACCTCCTTCACCCCGCCGAGCACCGCCGAGAACGGCTCGAACGGCATGTCGACGGCCGCCGCGATCGCGCGCGCGAGCGTGGTCTTGCCGCTCCCGGGCGGCCCCCAGAAGATGAGGCTCGGGAGCTCGCCGCGCTCGACCGCCGTCCGGAGGAAGCCCCCCGGTAACAAGAGCTCGTCGTGCCCGACGACCTCGTCGAGCGTGCGCGGGCGCATGCGCTCGGCGAGCGGCGCGCTCCGCCCGTCGTCCTTCGGCGCGAACAAGTCCATGGCTCGGCGCTTGTCGGTCACCCGGCCCTTCTATTACGTTCCGCCTGGGTTTTCCCATCTCCTTGTCTCTCCGACCCCGCGCAGGCGGCGGCGCTCGCCCTGGAGGAACGGTCCGATGCTCCCCATCGAGATCCCCATCGGCCTCACCTTCGACGACGTGCTCCTCCTCCCCGGATCGAGCGACGTCCTCCCCGGCCACGCCGATCTCGCGACCGGGCTCGCCCCCGGGCTCGCGCTCCGGATGCCGCTCATCTCCGCGGCGATGGACTCCGTCACCGAGTCCGCGATGGCGATCGCGATGGCCCGCCTCGGCGGCCTCGGCGTCATCCACCGGAACCTCGACGCCGCGCGCCAGGCCGACGAGGTGCGGCGCGTGAAGGCCGAGGGGCTCGTCGTCGGGGCGGCCATCGGCGCGGGCCCGGAGGCCGACGAGCGCGCCGCGGTGCTCGTGGACGCCGGCGCGGACGCGCTCTTCGTCGACACGGCGCACGGCCACTCCGCGCGCGTCATCGAGACCGTCGAGCGCGTCACCTCGCGCTACCGGACGCCCGTGTTCGCGGGCAACGTCGCCACGCGCGACGGCGCCAAGGCGCTCGCCGAGGCGGGCGCTGCCGGCGTGAAGGTCGGCGTCGGGCCGGGCTCCATCTGCACGACGCGGGTCGTGGCGGGCGTCGGCGTGCCGCAGCTCACGGCCATCGCTGAGGCGGCGCGCGGCGTCGAGGGCACGCCCGCGACGCTCATCGCCGACGGCGGGATCCGCGCGAGCGGCGACCTCGTGAAGGCCATCGCGGCGGGCGCCCACGCGGTCATGATCGGGAGCCTCCTCGCCGGGACGGACCCCGCCCCCGGCGAGCGCTTCGAGTCGGGCGGCGCGCTCTACAAGCGCTACCGCGGCATGGGCTCCCTCGGCGCGATGACGGCCGACGGCAGCAAGGACCGCTACGCCCAGTCCGACGTGAAGGAGGAGCGCAAGCTCGTCCCCGAGGGCGTCGAGGCCAGCGTCCCGTACCGCGGGCCCCTCGCCGACGTCGTCCACCAGCTGCTCGGCGGCCTCCGGGCCGGCATGGGATACGTCGGCGCCAAGGACCTCACGGCCCTCCGCGCCTACGACCGGTTCGTCCGCATCACGGCCGCGGGCTACCGGGAGAGCCACGTCCACGACGTGCACAACATCACCGAGGCCCCGAACTACCGCCGATGAGCCACGCGACCGACGCGAACAAGATCCTCGTCCTCGACTTCGGGAGCCAGTACACGCAGCTCATCGCGCGGCGGGTGCGGGAGCTGCAGGTCTACTCGGAGATCCACCCCTGCACGATGGACGAGGCCGCCGCGCGCGCGTTCGCGCCAGCGGGGGTCGTCCTGTCCGGCGGCCCGGCGTCGGTCGACGAGGACGGCGCGCCCGGGCTCCCCGGCTGGGTGCTCGAGCTCGGCGTGCCCGTGCTCGGCGTGTGCTACGGCTTCCAGCTCCTGACGCACGCGCTCGGCGGGCGGGTCGCGGCGAGCGACAACCGCGAGTTCGGGCGCGCGACGGTCAACGTCGACGAGCGCGCGGGGCGGCTCTTCGGGCGGGTCGCGCGCGGGACGCACGTCGTCTGGATGAGCCACTCGGACCGCATCGACCGGCCGGCGCCCGGCTTCGCGCTGACGGCGGCGACCGACAACGGCGTCCCGGCGGCCATGGCGCACGCGGACCGGCCGATCTTCGGGCTCCAGTTCCACCCGGAGGTGGTCCACACGCCGATCGGACGCGAGATCCTCGCGGCCTTCCTCTTCGACGTGTGCGGGGTCGCGCCGTCGTGGACGACGGGGAGCTTCGTGAACGACGCCGTCGCGGCGATCGCCGAGGCCGTGGGCCCCGACGAGCAGGTGATCTGCGGGCTCTCGGGGGGCGTCGACAGCGCCGTGGCCGCAGCGCTCGTGCACCGCGCCATCGGCGACCGGCTCCACTGCATCTTCGTCGACAACGGCGTCCTCCGGCAGGACGAGGCGCGCGGGGTCGTCGCGACCTTCCGCGACCGGCTCGGCTTCCCGATGGTGGCGGTCGACGCGCGCGACGAGTTCCTCGGGGCGCTCGCCGGGGTGACGGATCCGGAGGCGAAGCGCAAAGCCATCGGGCGCGTGTTCGTCGAGGTCTTCGAGCGGGCGGCGAAGACGGTGAGCGGCGCGCGCTGGCTCTGCCAGGGGACGCTCTACCCGGACGTCATCGAGAGCGTGTCGTTCAAGGGGCCGAGCGCCGTCATCAAGTCGCACCACAACGTGGGCGGGCTCCCGGAGAAGATGGATCTGAAGCTGCTCGAGCCGCTGCGCGAGCTCTTCAAGGACGAGGTGCGCCACGTCGGGCTCGCGCTCGACCTCCCGGACGACGTGATCTGGCGCCAGCCCTTCCCGGGCCCGGGGCTCGCGATCCGCGTGCTCGGCGAGGTGACGGCGGAGCGGGTCGAGGTGCTGCAGCGCGCGGACGCGATCGTGCGCGAGGAGCTCGACGCGCTCCGCGAGGCGCGCGAGATCTGGCAGGCGTTCGCGGTGCTCCTGCCGGTGCGCTCCGTCGGCGTCATGGGCGACAGCCGGACGTACGAGAACGTGTGCGCGGTGCGCGCGGTGAGCTCGGTCGACGGCATGACGGCCGACTGGTACCCGGTGCCCTACGAGACGCTCGGGCGGATCTCGAACCGGATCATCAACGAGGTGCGCGGCATCAACCGCGTCGTCTACGACATCTCGTCGAAGCCGCCGGCCACGATCGAGTGGGAGTGAAGCGATCGGGGCGAGGGGCGCGACGCCGCAGCGGCCGTCGCCGCTGACCCGCGGAGCGGGCCAGCGCGCGAGGGACGCGGAGGCGTCGCGCCCCTCGCCTTACGTCGTCACCACCTCGCGACGCCGAGGTTGACGCGCCCCCCTCGCCTCTCCGATAAGAGGCGGCCGCGTCGACCGGGAACCGCGGCCGGGGGATTCGATGAGCGAGGCGATTCGCGTCGGGTTGTTGGGCTGCGGCACCGTCGGGACGGGCGTTCTCCGCATCCTCGCGGAGAACCGCGAGGAGATCGTCGCGCGCCTCGGCACCGCGATCGAGGTCGTGAAGATCCTCGTCCGTGACGCCGACAAGGTGCGCGACCCGGCGGTCCCGCGCTCGCTCCTCACCTCCGATCCGCGCGAGGTCCTCGAGGCCGACGTGCACGTGATCGTCGAGGTCATGGGCGGCTACGAGCCCGCGCGCGCGCTCCTCCTCGACGCCCTGTCGCGCGGCCACCACGTCGTCACCGCCAACAAGGCGCTCCTCGCGCGCCACGGCGCCGAGCTCTTCGTCGCGGCCGACGAGGCCCACCGCGACGTCATCTTCGAGGCGTCCGTCGGCGGCGGGATCCCCATCATCCGGACGCTCCGTGAGGGGCTCGCGGCCGACCGGATCCACGCCCTCTACGGCATCATCAACGGCACCTCGAACTTCATGCTCACGGCGATGAGCGACCAGGGCAAGAGCTACGCCGACGCCCTCGCCGACGCGCAGGCGCGCGGATACGCCGAGGCCGACCCGACGATGGACGTCGGCGGCATCGACGCCGCGCAGAAGCTCTCGATCCTCATCGCGATCAGCTTCGGCCTCGACATCGCCTTCGAGGACATCCGCACCGAGGGCATCGACCGCGTCACGGCCGACGACATCCGCTTCGCGAAGCGCTTCGGCTACACCGTGAAGCCCCTCGCGGTCGCGAAGGCCCACGCCGACGGCGTCGAGGCGCGCGTCCACCCGACGCTCATCCCGGCGTCCACCATGCTCGGGAGCGTCCACGGCGTGTTCAACGCGGTGCTCGTGAGCTCGCGCGCGCTCGGGCCGGTCCTCTTCTACGGCCAGGGCGCCGGCATGATGCCGACCGCGCACTCCGTCGTGAGCGACATCATCGAGCTCGGGCGCAACATCCAGCGCGGCACGAGCGGGCGCCTCCCGCACCTCGCCTTCCACCGCGAGCTCGTGGCCGAGCGCGCCCAGCGCGACCCGCGCCTCACGCGCTGCCCGTTCTACCTGCGCTTCGAGGTGCACGACGAGCCGGGGGTCCTCGCGAAGATCAGCGGGATCCTGGGCGATCACGGGATCAGCATCCGCCAGATGCTGCAGGAGACGTCGCAGCCCGGCGAGGCCGTGCCGGTCGTGATCCTGACCCACGTCGCCCAAGAGGGCGCGGTGCTCGACGCCATCGCGGCGATCGACGCGCTCGACTTTGTGGCGGAGCCGACGTGCTACCTGCGGGTCGAGGACCTCGCGTGATCCGCGCGCTCTGGGAGCGCATCCCCCCCGAGCGGCAACGCTTCGTGCGGTTCGCGATCGTCGGCGCCAGCGGCGTCGTGGTGAACCTCGCGTTCATGGCGCTCGGGCGGGGGCTCTTCGCCGAGCTCGGCGAGTCGCAGCGGAACTTCGCCGCGAGCGCGCTCGGGCTCGTCGTGAGCATCTTCTCGAACTTCCTCCTGAACAGCGTCTGGACGTTCGGCGACCGACAGCGCGGAGGAAGACGGCGCGAAATCGCCGCGCGCGTGGTAGCCTACTATCTCGGCTCGGCCGTCGCCGCAGGCATCCAGTACGGCACGTTCGCGCTGGTGTACCTGGGCGCGAGCCTGGGCCCAGACGACGTCATCGGAATCTACGGTGCCCAGCTGCTCGGGATCGCGCTCGGCACCGTCGTCAACTACGTGATCAACAACAAGGTCGTCTTCCGCGACCGGTCGAACGAGGCACGCGAGAACACATGAGCGGACGGAACCTCTCGGTGGGCGGGAACTGCGACGCGTACTGCACGCGCTGCAAAATGGATCTCGCGCACACGATCGTCGCGATGGTCGAGGGCACGCCGGTGCAGGTCATCTGCAACACGTGCAACGGGGCGCACAAGTACCGGGCGCCGAAGTCGGCGGAGAAGGCGGGGCGCAGCGCGGCCTCGAAGTCGACGGGCACGCGCGGCACGTCGACGCGCGCGACCGGGGCGCGCAAGGCCGCGAGCGAAGCGGCCGCGGAGAAGGAGCTGAAGGAGCTCCGGCGCCGCTGGGACGCGGAGATCGGCAAGCACGCCGACGCCCCGACGCGCCCGTACGACGTGCGCGGAGACTTCGGCAAGGACGACGTCATCGAGCACTCGAAGTTCGGCGTCGGCTTCGTGGTCGAGGAGCTTCAGGACAAGCGCATCAAGGTGCTCTTCCAGGACGCGGAGCGGACGCTGATCTGCCGACACGGCAGCTGACAGGACCTGGCCACGGGGGACCCATGCGGGGAGTGAACGCCATTCACCGTTTGGAGCGCAGCGCCGGTCGGCGGCTCCGCGCGCTGGTCGCCGCGGTCGTGGTCGCTGGCGCCCTCGTCACGGGGGGCGCGACGGCGCGCGCCGGGTACTCGGAGGACGGCTTCGAGACCGAGGAGATCTCGGCCTTCACGCTGCGTCCGCAGGAGCTGAAGGTCGGCCCGGCGGCGATCCGGCTGGGTCTGCCGGGGCACCTGCAGCTCGGGACGGCGTTCGCCCTGAACCTGCTGGGCGCCTTCAACGGCGACCTGAAGTGGCGGATCTACGAGACGGACGCGGTCGCGTTCGGGCTCGCGAGCGGGATCGTGGTGTACGACCCGGGGTCGGTGGGCGTCGACTCGGACTTCAGCGTGACGGCGGTGCCGCTCGACCTGGACGTGACGTTCAAGCCGGCGCGGGTGCTGCAGATCCACGTGCGCCTGCGCTACCTCTCGGAGGACGCCAACGAGCGCGCCCCCGACGCGGTCTTGCGGATCCAGCGCTACCTCGGCCCGGTGGGGCGGCTCGCGGGTGAGCTGGCGGTCGAGTGGCGGGCGAGCGACCACGTCGCGCTCGTGCTCGACGGGGCCGTGCCCATCGCGATGCACGACGAGACCTTCCTCTACGCCGACGAGGACCCCGACGACCGCGGCAAGATGTCGCGCGTGGCGCTGTCGCTCTTCGGCTCGTTCGACGCGTTCGTCTTCCGGGCGGGCGTCGGCTACGGGCCGAGCTTCCTCGGCAAGCAGAGCGTGTTCCCGGTGGTCGACCTGTACTGGCGGATCTTCTAGCGCGACGGGTCGTGCGGTTGGGGTTCCGTGGGAACGTGACCACGGAGACACGGAGACACGGAGGGAGCACGGAGGGGAGCCTTTGGGGCCACGCGCCGAGTTCGCGGTGGCGCTGGGATCCTTGGAGGACAACCACGGAGGCACGGAGGCACGGAGGGATCGGCACCGTGACGTCGGCCCGTGCACGCATCGGAGGTCTTGGCGGAGGGGGCCGAGGGCTGCGTGCGCTCGGGTCCCTCCCTCAGCGCCATGCTCCACGGCTCCAGCAGCACCCCAAGGCCAGAGGACGGCCCGGGGCCGTCCCTCCGTGCCTCCGTGCCTCCGTGTTTCCCCGCTCCGGCAGGCAGGCCACGAAGGCCAGGCCGGGTCAGCCCTCGAAGAGCGGCCGCGCGTCCGCGTCCGGTGGCGACGCCAGCGAGAGCAGCTCCTCGCGCGCCGACGCCCACGCCGTGATCGCCTCGATCTCCGCCTCGTCCGCCTGCCCTGCCCGCTCCTCGAGCCCGGTGAGCGCGAGCTTCGGCGGCAGCCGATCCGTCGCGCGCTCCGCGTCGAGCATCCCGAGCGGCAGCTCCACGTCCTCGCCGATGGCGCCGATGACGTCCGCGAGCGGCATCTCGCGCCGCCGCGCGTCCTTCACCGCCTGGAAGAGCCACGTCGTGGCCCCGCCGCCGGCGAACGTCCGCGTCTCGTACACCGCCGCCAGATCGTCGTCGTCCGCGATGGCGACCACCAGATCCTGCTCCGGGAGCCGCGCCGACAACGGCAGCGCGGACGTCCCGAGCGCGCTCGCGAGCCAGCGCGCGATGAGCTCGCTGCGCGTCCCAACGTACCCGACCCGCGTGTCCGACGGCGCCACGAGCTGGAGCGCCGCCGCCCCGCCCGCGATCCAGCCCCCGAGCTCGGCCTCGTCGACCGGCCCCTCACACGGCGTCTCCGCCACGAGGAGCACCCCGTAGCGCACGAACATCCCCTCGCGCGCGGTCACCGGCGCCGGGACCGCGCGAGCCACCGGCGCCGCCTCCGCCGCGCCGTCGCCGTCGCCCTCGCCGTCCGCCGCGTCATCACCCGCAGGCTCCGCGGCCTCCGCGATGGCGCTCCGCGCGTCCGCCTCGAAGCGCGCGCGCGCCCCGACCCCGAGGACCCAGGCCGCGCCTGCGTCGTCGCCCAGGACCGGCGCCACCCGCCCCCACGTCTTCCAGTCGCCCGCGAGCGCCGCCGCGAGCGCCAGCCGCTCCGCGAGCTCCGGTTGCTCGAGCACCCCCGAGAACGCGCTCAGGTGCTCCACCGCCCGCGTGTGCTCCGACAAGGCGTGCAGCGCGTCCGCCACCGCCGCCTGCGCCGCGGCCGAGCGCGCGTCGCGCCGGCACGCCGCCCGCCCGAGCCCGAGCGCGAGCTCCGCGTCGTCGAGGGCGAGCAGCTCCCGCGACAGCGCGAGCACCGCGTCCGCGCCGCGCTCCGCGGCCGCCTCCGCGAACCCCGCCGCCAGGTTCTCCTCACCGGCCGCCTCGAGCACGCGCGCCGCCCGCTCGAGCACGCGCCGTTCCCACGGCGCCATGAGCAGGAGCCCCCGCGTCTCACGCAGCGCCGCCTCCACCTTGTCCGCGGCGAGCGCCTGGTCGACCAGCGCCAGGCGCTCCGCGATCGGGTCCGGCGGCGCCTGCGACGGCGTCACCGCGCCGTCGTCCTCGACGGGCTCGTCGCCGTTGCCTCCGCCGAAGAGGCCCTTTAGCCGTCGCCACACCACGAGCCCGGTACACCACGATCCCGCCGCGATTTCAAGCGCGCGCGGCGCGCTCGCCGCCCGAGGCGCTCAGAACGTCCCGAAGGACTTGGTGCCGTTCCCACCGTCGCTGCCCGTCTTCCCGCCGCCGGTCGTGCGCGTCACCTTCGTGAGCTCCACCTGCTGCGTGAGATCGGCCTCCGTCGACAGCGTCACCGTCTTCGAGTGGTAGCCGGCCATCCGCAGCGTCACCGTCACGCCCGCGCCCGAGCGCGGCCGCTTGAACTCGACGGGCGTCACCCCGAGGTACTGGTCCCCCTCGTAGGCCTTCGCCCCCTTCGGCGCGCTCTGCACCGTCAGGCTCACGAGCTGCGGCGTCGCCGGCGCCACCGCCTTCGCGCGCTGCCCGAGCACGACGGCCACCCCGAGCGCCTCGTCGACCGCGTCGCCCGCCACCGAGCCCGCCACGACCGCGACCGGCACGGGCTCCTCGACCGGCTTCTCCGGGGTCGCCGTCTCGGCGGGCGGCGCCTTCGCGGCCTCCGGCGCGGCCGGCTTCGGCTCGACCGGGGTCGCCGGCGCGATCTCCCCGCTCCGGACGTCACGCGCCGCGCGCGGCGTGTCGAGCGTGGGGGCGTCGCTCCCCGCGGACGCGAGGTACACGCCGAGCACGGCGCCCGCGATCGCGACGGCCGCCGCGAGCCCGAGCCAGAGCCCGCGCCGCGACTGCCGCGGCACCTCGAGCCCGTCGTAGGTGAAGGAGCTGCTCTCCTTCGGCGGCGCCACCGCCGGCGAGAGCCCCGTCTTCTCGAGCGTCTGCGCGCGCTCCGCCGTGTCCTCGCGCCGCTTCGGCGGGATCGCCGGGTCGGACGTGTCCGTGATGGGCCCGGCGACCGGCGTCTTCAGGCCCGCGATGAGCAGCGCCTTCACGTCCTGGCACGTCATCGGGCGGTCGGCGACCTGCTTCGAGAGCATCGCGTCGATGGCGTCCTGGATCCCCTCCGGCACCCCGATCTGCGTGCGCTGGTAGATGTTCGGCGCCGGCTCGTTGATGTGCTTGAGCATGACCTCCATCGGCGTGTCGCCCTCGAAGGGCTTGCCGTCGGTCAGCATCTCGTAGAGCAGGATCCCGAGCGCGTAGATGTCGCTGCGCCCGTCGATGTCGCGCCCCATCGCCTGCTCGGGGCTCATGTACGACGGCGTGCCGCAGATCATCCCGGTCGCGGTCGCCTGTGTGACCTCCTCGCCCTGCATCTTCGCGATGCCGAAGTCGAGCACCTTCACGAAGTCCGTGTTGCCGGCCTTCTGCTCGATGAAGATGTTCTCGGGCTTGAGATCGCGGTGGAAGATCCCCGCCGCGTGCGCCTCCGAGAGCGAGTCGCACACCTGCGACATGATGTGCACGGCGCGCTCGATCGGCATCGCGCCGTCCTCGTCGAGGATGTCGGCGAGCGGGCGCCCCGAGAGGCGCTCCATGACGAGGTAGAGGAGCCCGTCGTTCGACTGGCCGAAGTCGTAGACGGTGATCGTGTTCGGGTGCGTGAGCTTGCTCGCCGCCCGCGCCTCGCGCAGGAAGCGCTTGATGGCCGTCCGGTTCTGCGAGAACTCGCGCCGCAGCACCTTGATCGCCACCTCGCGGCCCATCGTGGCCTGCTCCGCGAGGTACACGGAGCCCATGCCGCCCTCGCCGAGGCGCGAGAGGAGCGTGTACTTCCCGTCGAGGACGTGGCCGACGAGGCTCGGCTCCTCCTTCAGGATGACGAGGCGCTCGCCGTCGACCTCGCACGTGGTCGAGTCGACGCCGTAGACCCGGCTACAGGTGGGGCAGAACTTTTCCATCGTCCTTAGAGCCGTGTCGGTCTCTTGGACCGCTCACTTGAACACCATTCGCCGTGGGGCACGCGGCCGTCGAACAAAATTCTAGGGCCGCCGCTTCCCCGGGGTCAAATACCGGCCCATCAGGCGCTCACCGGGCCGCCTCTCACGCGGCCCCGCGGCGCGACCCCGAGTCAGCCCCCGCCGACCGCCGCGCGCTGCCGCAGCCACGCGTCCGCGAGCACGAGCGCAGCCATCGCCTCGACGATCACCACCGCGCGCGGCACGACGCACGGATCGTGGCGCCCCTTGGCCTGGAAGGTGACGGCCTGGCCGGCCTCGTCGACGGTCTCCTGCGCCTTGAAGTGGGTCGCCACGGGCTTGAACGCCACCCGAAAATCGAGCGGCATGCCGTTCGCGATCCCCCCCTGGATCCCGCCGGATCGGTTCGAGGTCGTGACGACGCGCCCGCCCTCCCCGATCGCGAACGGATCGTTGTGCGCGCTCCCGCGCATCGCGACGCCCGCGAAGCCCGAGCCCACGTCGAAGCCCTTCGCCGCCGGCAGGCCGAGCATCGCCGCCGCGAGGCGCGCCTCGAGCTTGTCGAACACGGGATCGCCGAGCCCCGCCGGGACGCCCGTGCAGACGCAGCGGATCACCCCCCCGACCGTGTCGCCGTCCTTCCGGACCGCCTCGATGAGCGCCGTCATGGCCGCGGCCGCGTCGGCGTCCGGGCACTGGATCGGCCCGCTCGCGGCGACGTCCTCGCGCGTCACCGCCTCGCCGTCCACGCGCGCGACGAGATCTCCGACCTGCTCGACCCACGCGACGATGGACACGCCGTGCGCCTCGGCGAGCAGCTTCCGCGCGACCGCGCCCGCGGCGACCCGCGCCGCCGTCTCCCGCGCCGACGCCCGCCCGCCCCCCGAGCGCGCGCGGTGGCCGTACTTCGCCTGGTAGGTGTAGTCCGCGTGGCTCGGCCGGAAGAGCGTCGCCATCTCGTCGTACGCCTTCGGGCGGGCGTCCTCGTTCTCGATCACGACGGCGATGGGCGTGCCCGTCGTGAGCCCGTCGGCGACCCCCGAGAGGATCCGCGCGCGGTCCCCCTCCTTCCGCGCCGTCGAGAGCCGGTGCTGCCCCGGGCGGCGCCGGTCGAGGTCGGGCTGGAGGTCGTCCTCCGAGAGCGCGAGGCGCGGCGGGCAGCCATCGATGACGCAGCCGAGCGCCGGGCCGTGGCTCTCGCCGAAGGTCGTCACGCGGAAGAGGTGCCCGAAGGTGTTGCCGCTCATCCCGTCCACCATGCCACGGCGAGGAGGCCCGCGCCCGCGCCGAGCGCGAGCGCCGCGAGGAGCGACCACGGCCCGATGAAGCGCTCGAGGCGCCCGGCCAGCGCGGCGACCGCGCCCCCGACCGCGCCGCCCACGGCGCCCGCGACGGACCCCATCGGGAAGGCCGCGAACGCGCCCGCGATGAGCGCCACGGAGAACGCGAAGAGCGCCGAGAAGCCGACGCCACGGCGATACGGCGCGCCGCTCTCCGCCGCGAACACCGGATAGCTCACCGCGCCGAGCAGCGCCCCGATCACGATCGCGAACGCCCACGCGACGGCGCGCGTGTCGCCGATCCCGGCGTACGCTGCGCCGAAGCCCGCCGCCGGCCCGCCGACCGCGCCGAGGACGGCCCCCTCGAGGCGGACCACCCGCGGAGACGCCGGCGCCGCCTCGCTCACGACGCGCCGCGCTCCGAGTCGAGGAGCGCCTTCAGCCCGTCCGCCGAGCTCGTGAAGTTCGGCTTCATGAAGGAGAGCACGATGCGCTCGATGGTCGGCGCGATCTTCCGCCCCATGAACGCCGGGACGCCCGGGAGGCGCTCGCCGTGGACGATGAAGTCGCCGTCGATGACCATGACGCACGAAGAACCGTCGCCGCTCGCGCGGAAGGCGTTCGTGCCGCTGCAGGCCGTGAGATCGCCGCTGTCGGAGACCGTCCGCCACTCGCAGCGGAGCTCGTCCGGATACCAGACCGCGTAGTCCATCCAGCCGAGCGAGCGCCGCGACACGAACGGGCGCATCACCGCCGGCACCGACTTCGCCGTGCCCTGCCAGTGGCGCACGGTCTTCACCGTGCCGTCCGGCTGCGGCTCGATGAGCTGCGTGTCGATGCTCTCGACGTTCGGCAGGTGCACGACGAGGTCGTGCATCCGGTTCATCATCGTGTCGACGACGACGCGCGCCGGGTACGCGATGGGGGTCTCGGCCGTGAAGTGCATGCGTCGCCGCGTCCTCGTACCAGTCCCGGTCCCGGCGTCAGCCGGCCACGATGTTCACGAGCTTCCCGGGCACCACGATCACGCGGCGCACGGTGAGGCCGGAGAGGAGCTCCTTCACGCGATCGTGCGCGAGCGCCACCCCCTCGAGGGCGTCCTTGTCGGCGTCGGCGGGCACGTTGATGCGCGCGCGCACCTTGCCGTTGATCTGCACGACGAGCTCGACCTCGTCGGCCGCGCAGAGCGCCGGATCGTAGCTCGGCCAGGTCGACTCGCTGATCGAGCCCGTGCGGCCGAGCTGGCTCCAGAGCTCCTCGGCGATGTGCGGCGCGAACGGGTTCAGGCACTGGAGGAACGCCGCGTAGCTCGCGCGCGGCAGCTCCGGGAGCTTCGCGAGGTGGTTCGACATCACCATGAGCGCCGAGATCGCCGTGTTCAGGCGGAGCGCGTCGATGTCGTCGGTCACCTTGGCGATGGTGCGGTGCGTGAGGCGCTCGGTCTCGGCGTCGCCGGCGCCGTCCGCGACCGGCTTCTGCCCGAGCTTCCAGACGCGGTCGAGGAAGCGCGCGATGCCGACGATGTTCTCGGTCTGCCAGGGCTTCGTCTGCTCGAGCGGCCCCATGAACATCTCGTAGAGGCGCATGGCGTCCGCGCCGAACTCCGCGATGATGTCGTCGGGGTTCACGACGTTGCCGCGCGACTTCGACATCTTCTGGTTGTCGGAGCCGAGGATCATCCCCTGGTTCACGAGCTTCTGGAACGGCTCGGGCGACGGCACGATCCCCACGTCGTAGAGCACCTTGTGCCAGAAGCGCGCGTAGAGCAGGTGGAGCACGGCGTGCTCGGCGCCGCCGACGTAGAGGTCGACCGGGAGCCAGTACTTCGCCTTCTCCGGGTCGCAGGCCGCCTCGGTGTTGTGCGGGTCGATGTAGCGCAGGTAGTACCAGCACGAGCCCGCCCACTGCGGCATCGTGTTCGTCTCGCGGCGCGCCTTCATGCCGGTCGCGGGATCGGTCGTCTCGACCCACTCGGTGATGGTCGCGAGCGGGCTCTCGCCGGTGCCCGACAGCGTGTAGGACTCGACCTCGGGCAGCTCGAGCGGCAGCGCGTCGAGCGGCACCGGGACGAGCTCGCCGTCCTCGCGGTGGAGGATCGGGATGGGCTCGCCCCAGTAGCGCTGGCGCGAGAAGAGCCAGTCGCGGAGCTTGTAGTTCACGGCCTTCTTGCCGACGCCGCGCCCCTCGAGGAAGGCCGTCACGGCCTCCTTGAACTGCGCGGTCGCCATGCCGTCGAACGGGCCGCTGTTGATGCCGACGCCGTGCTCGGTGTACGCGCCGTGGAAGACGTCGGGCGCGGAGCCGTCGGGGAGGCCGACCACCGGGATGATCGGCAGGTCGAACGCGCGCGCGAACTCCCAGTCGCGGTCGTCGTGCGCCGGGACCGCCATGATGGCGCCCGTGCCGTAGCTGATGAGCACGTAGTCCGCGACCCAGATCGGGATGTGAACGCCGTTCACGGGGTTCACCGCGAACGCGCCGGTGAAGACGCCGGTCTTCTCCTTCGCGAGGTCCGTGCGCTGGAGGTCGCTCTTCTTCGAGGCGGTGTCGCGGTAGGCGTCGACGACCTCGCGCTGCTCGGGGGTCGTGATGGCGTCGACGAGCGGGTGCTCCGGCGCGAGCACCATGTAGGTGGCGCCGAAGAGCGTGTCCGGGCGGGTCGTGTAGATCCGCAGCGGTGGCGCGCCCTCGTGGCCGGCGACGACGAAGTCGACCTCGGCGCCCTCGCTCTTGCCGATCCAGTTGCGCTGCATCGCCTTGATCGACTCGGGCCAGTCGAGGAGCTCGAGGTCCTCGAGGAGGCGCTCGGCGTAGGCCGTGATGCGCAGCATCCACTGGCGCATGGGCTTCCGCTCGACGGGGTGACCGCCGCGCTCGCTCTTGCCGTCCTTGACCTCCTCGTTCGCGAGGACGGTCCCGAGGGCCGGGCACCAGTTGACCGGCACCTCGGCCTGGTAGGCGAGCCCGCGCTCGTGGAGCTTCAGGAAGATCCACTGGGTCCACTTGAAGTACGCGGGATCGGTGGTGTCGACCTCGCGGTCCCAGTCGTAGCCGAGCCCGAGGCGCTGGATCTGGCGGCGGAAGGTGTCGATGTTCTTCCGCGTCGTGGTCTTCGGGTGCGTGCCGGTCGCGAGCGCGTGCTGCTCGGCGGGGAGCCCGAACGCGTCCCACCCCATCGGGTGCAGCACGTTGAACCCGCACATCTTCTTCTTGCGCGAGATGATGTCGGTCGCCGTGTAGCCCTCGGGGTGGCCGACGTGGAGGCCGGCGCCCGACGGGTACGGGAACATGTCGAGGGCGTAGAACTTCGGCTTGTCCGGGTCGGTGCCGGCGCGGAAGGTCTTGTGCTCGAGCCAGTAGGCCTGCCACTTCGGCTCGATCTCGGCGTGCGGGTAATGTTCGCTGCTCACTCGCGCTCCCCAGCGTCATCGGAGGACCAGGTCCCGAGCGGGTCTTAGACCACCGGGCCCCGGGCGCCGTCAATCGTGAGGTGAGCGGGCCTCCCGCGCCCCGAGCGCGCGCGACGCCGCCTCGCGCGCGGGACGCTTCCCCAGAGCGGCCGGGCTTGCTACCGTGCGTCCTCGATGTACGCGCGCTATACCGTCGGGCAGATCGAGGTGATCTGCGGGAGCATGTTCTCCGGCAAGACCGAGGAGCTCATCCGCCGCCTCCGTCGCGCGAACATCGCGCGGCAGCGGGTGCAGGTCTTCAAGCCGGGGATCGACGACCGCTACGGCAAGGAGCACGTCACGAGCCACACGCAGGATCGCGTCGACGCGCAGGTCGTCGGGTCGAGCGCGGAGCTCCTGCGGCTCGTCGACGACCGCACCGAGGTCGTCGGGGTCGACGAGGTCCAGTTCTTCGACAGCGGCATCGTCGAGGTCGTCGACAAGCTCGCGAACCAGGGCAAGCGCGTCATCGTCGCCGGGCTCGACCAGGACTACCTCGGCCGGCCGTTCGAGCCGATGCCGCAGATCATGGCGATCGCCGAGCACGTCACGAAGACGCTCGCGGTGTGCGTGCGCTGCGGCGCGCCCGCGAACCGCTCGCAGCGCCTCCTCGGGGGCGACAACCGCGTCCTCGTCGGCGCGCAGGACACCTACGAGCCGCGCTGCCGGCGCTGCTTCGAGCCGGAGCTCGCGCGGCAGCTCGACATGAACCTCGGCGCGTCGCCGGGGGGCGCCCGCCGCGAGGCGCCGCCGACCGGGGCGCCCCACCCGGAGCCCGCGGGTTGAGGCGCGTCCTCGCCCTCCTGCTCCTGCTCGCCGCCGCCCCCCGGGGGGGGCGCGCGCCGCCGCGCCGGCCCCGAGCCGACGCCGCCGCCGACCGAGCCCGCGCCCGCGCCGACCGAGCCCGCGCCTACGCCGACGGAGCCCGCGCCTACGCCGACCGAGCCCGCGCCCACGCCGACGGAGCCCGCGCCCGCGCCTGCCGAGCCCGGGCTCACCCCGTCCGACGCCGCGCTCCTCGCGACGCTCCGCGACCACCTCGATCACGAGCGCGCCGGCACGGCCGTCGTCCTCTGCGAGGAGCGCGGCCTCCGCGCCGCGGACGAGCCGCTCCCGATCGTCGTCCGCGCCGTCTGCGCCGAGGCGTACCTCGCCCTCGGCGACAAGCTCGCCGCGATGGGCGCGGACACCGCGAAGAAGCGCTGGGAGCAGGCCGCCGACCTCGACCCGCGCCTCCTCGACGACCCCGCCTTCGCGACCCGCATGAAGACCGGCCTCCCGCCGGGCGCGACGCCGCCGCCGAAGCGCCTCCCGGGCGAGAACCCGCCGAAGCCGCACCACGAGCACACGCCGCCCCCGGAGCCCCCCGAGCCGACCGGCCCCCCGCCCGACGCCGGCAACCGCTGGAACCGCGACCTCGGCGTGGGGCTCGGCTTCGGCTTCGACGGCGCCGGCTCCCTCATCGTCGGCTGGATGAGCCAGGAGCGATTCGCCATCGAGGCGAGCGTCGGCTTCCTCTACCCGGTCATCGACATGCGGGCCCGTTGGTTCGGCCTGAAGTCCGACTTCAGCCCCGTCCTCGGCCTCGGGATGACCATCCCCTTCGACAGCGAGGGGCGCTTCGACGTCTCCGTCGGCGGCTTCGACGCCCTCTACGCCCTCGGGGAGTCGATCCACGTCGACGTCGGCCTCTCCTGGGCCCCGACGCGCCACCTCGACCTCTTCGCCGGCGTCGCCTTCGTGACCCCGCTCGACCAGGACAACCTCGACACCGTGCTGTTCTTCCCGCAGCTCGCCTTCGAGACGCTCTGGTACTTCTGACGGGGTCGCGCGGGCGCTCACGCAGGCGCTGCCCCGCTCCTCGCCGCCCCCCGAGACGAGAAGAGGGAGCCCGCGGGCTCCCTCTTCGTCAGTCACTCACGACGGCGCTCAGGCCTTCTTGAGGTTGTCGCGGATCTCGCGGAGGAGGAGCACCTCCTCGCTCGGCGGCGGCGGCGCGGCCGGCGCGGGGGCGGCCTCCTCGGCCTTCTTCCGCTCCATGATGCGCTTCATCGGGATGACGATGACGAAGTACACGGCGGCCGCGACGAGCAGGAAGTTGATGGTCGCGTTCAGGAAGTTCCCGATCATGATGCCGCCCTCGACCTTCCCATCAGCGCCCATCGTGCCGCCGATGATGATGCTCGAGAAGTCGGGCTTGCCGACGATCATGCCGATGAGCGGCGTGATGACGTCCTCGACGAGCGACTTCACGATGGCGCCGAACGCGCCGCCGATGATGACCGCTACGGCCAGATCGACGACGTTGCCGCGTAGGATGAACGCCTTGAAACCCTTCAACATAATGATGTTCCTCGATGGCTGCGGGACTGCTCCCGGGTGACTACCCCGGTCACGGGCCCATAGTCCGCGAGTTTGGGATTCTGGCAAGAAGCCACGGCCGTCGCGGTCGCGCAGGGTTGTACCCGGGTCGGGTGGTCACCGCGTCGCCGCCTGCGTCACCACCCGCGGGCCGTCCTCGACGCCCGCCATCGCCGCGCGGCCGCTCAGGTCTCGGGGAGCGGCCCGAAGTCGTCGATGGGGCGCTCCTCGGTCGGGATGGGGCTGTAGTGCGCCGCCACCACCGACCACGCCGTCACCGGGTTCGAGATCCCCTTCAGGGTCAACGGCTTCCGCTTCGCCGCGCGCACCACGTTGTGCGACGCGTCGTAGGCCGTCTCGCTGATGAGGATCTCTCCCGATCGCGCGGACGCGCACAGCCGGCTCGCGAGGTTCACCGTCGGGCCGACCGCCGTGAAGCTCATCGTCTTCGAGGAGCCCATGTACCCGAGCACGCACTCGCCCATGTCGATGCCGATGCCCGTGTGGATGGGCATCTTGCCGTCGAGGCGCCGGAGCGTGTTGAAGCGCTCGAGGCTCCGCTGCATCTCGACCGCGCACTGCACGGCCTTCTGCGCCATGTTCGCGTCCTCGACCGGGGCGCCCCAGATGGCCATGAGCGCGTCGCCGATGAACTTGTCGAGGGTGCCGTCGAAGTCGAACACGATGTCGACGAGGAGCTCGAAGTACTCGTTCAACATCCGCACGACCTCCTTCGGAGGCTGCTTCTCGGCGAGCTCGGTGAAGCCGCGGATGTCGGTGAACATGACGGTGACGGGGCGCAGCTCGCCGCCCTTCTTGATCTCGAGCTCGCCCTTGACGACGCGCTCGACGAGGTTCGGCGACAGCATCTTCTCGAACTTCTGCCGCGTGACCGCCTCGCGCTCGATCTCCTCGACGAGGCGCGAGTTCTCGATGGCGATGCCCGCCTGCTGCGCGACCGCCTGGAGCATCCCGAGATCCTTCTCGGTGAAGGCGTTGGCCACGAGCAGCGAGTCGAGGTGGATGACGCCGATGACGCTGTTCGTGCGCGACAAGAGCGGCACGCACATCGTCGAGCGGATCCCCTGGATGATGACGCTCTGCGCCTTGTGGAAGCGGTCGTCGAGCTGCGCGTCGCGCGTCAGCACCGCCGCCCGCTCCGCGAGCACCTTGTTCAGGATGGTCTGCGAGAGCGAGATGGACTCGCTCGACTCGGCGCGCCCGCGCACCTTCACGGCGCGCGGCGTGAGCTGCCCGCCGACCTCGGCGAGGAGGATGACGCCGCGGTCCGCCTTGAAGAGGCCGAAGAGGTGGTCGAGGATGCGCGGGAGCAGCTGATCGAGGCGGACGTCGAACGCGATCTCGCGGTGGAGGCGGCTCGCGAGGCGCAGCTTCTCGTAGTCGCGCCGGAGCGTCTCCTCGTTCGGGATGAGGTCGACCGGGAGGAACTCCTCGGCCGACTCGCGGTAGAGCGAGCCGTAGATCGACGACTCGAGGCTGTCGCCGATGGTGACGGTGTGATCGCTCCGCTGCGAGCCGTCGCGGTTGATGAACACCATGTGCGTGGTGCCGATCTTCACGCGATCGTTGTTCTGGATGCGCACGCGGCCGCGCACGCGCTCGCCGTTCAGCCAGGTGCCGTTGCGGCTGTCGAGGTCGCGGAGGAACCACTCGCCGGCGAGCAGCTCGAGGACGAGGTGCTCCTTCGACACGAGGGCGTCCATGACGCCGATGTCCTGGTCGGGGTGGCGGCCGATGCTGTTGGTCCGGCCGAGCTCATACTCGCGGAAGCGACCACCCCCGAGCTGAACGATGAGCTTGGGCATGCGGCCTACTCTAGCCCGTTTGAATCCCGGCTACCACAACGCGCGGCCGCCCAGCGTAGTCGTCGCGTATCCGGGCGCCCGACAAGCCCGCGTTCGTCAACATCTCTGCGGTGCGCTCCGCCTGGTCGCGGTCGCCGATCTCGATGAGGACGCGCGCGCCCGCCGGGTCGAGGACGCCGGGGGTCGCGACCTCGCGGACGAGGGCGCGCACGACGTCGAGGCCGTCTGCGCCGGCGACGAGGGCCTCGCGCGGCTCGTGGTCGCGCACCTCGCGCATGAGGCCCGCGTAGTCCGCGGCGCGGATGTAGGGCGGGTTCGAGGCGACGATCTGGAAGGGGCGCCGCTCGGCCGCGTCCCAGGCCGGGAGGAGGCCGGCCCCGCGGAGGACGCGCACGCGCTCGCCGACGCCGTTCGCCGCCGCGTTCGCGGGCGCGAGCCGGAGCGGGACGTCGGCGATGTCCGTGGCGAAGACCTCGGCCCCTTCGAGCTCATGGGCGAGCGCGACCGCGATGGCGCCGCTCCCGGTGCCGACGTCGGCCACCCGCGCCACGGGGACGCCCGCCGCGGCGCGCTCCTTCGCGAAGGCGACCGCCTCCTCCACGAGGACCTCGGTGTCCGGCCGCGGGATGAGGACGCCCCGCTCGACCGCGAACGGGAGCGACCAGAACTCCTGGGCGCCCACGAGGTACTGCACGGGCTCGCCGGCCGCGCGCCGCTTCACGAGCTCGCGGTAGTCGTGGCGCTCGCTCGGCACGAGGGGCCGGTCGTACTGCGCGTAGAGCTGGATCCGCGGGAGCGAGAGCACGTGGCCGAGGAGGACCTCGGCGTCGAGGCGCGGCGAGGGGACGCCCTGCTTCTCGAAGAAGCCGGCGGTCCACTGGAGCGCGGCGAGGAGGGTCCAGGTGTCGCTCACGGGAACATCCCTTCGTGCGCGGCGCGGGCGCGCGCGACGAGCCCGTCGGCCGGACCGCCGAAGAGCGCGCTCGCGACCGCGACGCCGTGGGCCCCGGCTTCGCGCACTCGGGCGACGATGTCGAGCCCGATCCCGCCGATCGCGACGATCGGGAGGTCGCGCGCGGCGCGGCAGGCGGCCGCGAGGCCGTCGAGGCCGACGGTCGGGTCGTGGCGGGCCTTCGTCGTGGTCGCGAAGAGCGGGCCGAAGCCGAGGTAGTCGACCGGCAGCGCGCGCGCGGCCTCCACCTGGGCGAGATCGTGGGTCGAGAGGCCGAGGAGCACGTCGGGGCCGACGAGCTCGCGGGCGGCGCGGGCG
This sequence comes from Deltaproteobacteria bacterium, assembly GCA_020632715.1. Taxonomy (GTDB): domain Bacteria; phylum Myxococcota_A; class UBA9042; order PHBI01; family PHBI01; genus JACKFA01. The sequence goes on along the minus strand of JACKFA010000003.1, from coordinate 463,617 downwards.
GGGAGGTCGTCCTGCCCGACGTGGAGGCCGACGCGGAGCCCCGCGGGGGCGTCGACGCGCGCGACGAGCGCGAGGTCCGCGCGGTCGTCGATGACGAGCACGCCGCGCCAGGGGAGGTCGCCGAGGGCCGCGAGGACGGCGCGGTGCGCGGTGAGGCGCTCGCGATCGGGGAGCTCCTTCAGGCGGAGCTGCATGACGCCGACGCCCGCCTCGGCGACGGCGCGCGCCGCGGCGGGGAGCTCGCGCGGCGGGACGACGTTGTCCGAGAGGATCGGGTAGAGCCCCTGCGGGAGCGCCTCAGGCACCCGACTCCCGCCCGGGGAGCTTCCCGACCTGGCTCGTCGAGCCGAGGTCGAGGAGCATGACGACGGCGTCCTCGTCGTTGTTGGCGTAGTAGCGCGGGCGCACGCCGACCGAGCGGAAGCCCGCGCTCTCGTAGAGCGCGATGGCGGCGGTGTTCGAGCGGCGGACCTCGAGCGTCACGAAGCGCGCCTCGTGCTCGGCCGCGAAGGCCGAGAGGTAGTCGACGAGCTTCCGCCCGAGGTGCTGGTGGCGCACCTTCGGGTCGACCGCGACGTTGAGCAGGTGCACCTCGTCGGCCACGGCCCAGAAGACGACGTAGCCGACGACCGCGGCGGCCTCGCCGCGCAGCACGTGGCAATGCGACCACGAGTGACGCAGCTCGGCGCGAAAGACCTCGGCCGGCCATGGGTCGTCGAAGGACTGACGCTCAATCGCGAGGACCGACCCGAGGTCGTCCTCCGTCATGACGTCGATGCGCAGGTGCTGCCCCACTAGCCTGTCTCTCGGGCACCGGCGGCCGCCGGGTGGTGTCTCGGCTCCCGCGTGCCCAGCTCGGGTCTGAGTATTCGTGTTGCGCCGCTCGTTGCAAGCTAGAACGGTGGGTACGGCGACTGTCTTGACACCTTTCGTTGCCCTGGCGCGGCGGTCCAGGCACCGTTCGCCCACCCAACACGCCCGGATCCCCGACGGATTCCGCGCCGTCCACGCGGCGCGGCCGCGGAGCGGTTGCGTCGAGCCGGCCGAACGGCTCACCATGCACAGCGTCGCCCGTCCCGGAGACCCATGACGACCGTCACCGCGCCCGCCCTCTCCCGCGCCGCCGTCGCCGCCCTCACCGCGGTCGCAGCGCTCCTCCTCACCGCGTGCGGCGATCCGGGCGGCTCGAGCGGCCTCGTCCCGACCGGCGACACGCTCGCGGGCGACGCCGCCGACGCTGTCGCGGGCGACACCACGACGACCACCGCGGGCGACACGGAGACCGCCGACACGGCGCCGGTCGACACCGGCGCGCCGACGGACACCGTCGTCGCCGACACCGCGGACACGACGCCCCCGGGCGACACCGGCCCCACCGAGCTCGGCGTGGGCGTCCTCCTCGGCGAGATCGACGCGCCCGGGCTGAACGTCGCGTTCGCCGCCGCGCGCCTGACGCGCGTCCCGGTGCCGCCCGACACGAGCGGCACGAGCTACCCGCCGTGCCGCGTCGCGCACGTCGATCCGAACGCCGCCGAGACCGTGCGCTACGGGCTCGACGGGGGCGCCATCACGGTCACGGGCACGAACCCCGGGGTGACGCTCTCGCCGTCGCCCGACGGGGCGGCCGGGACGAAGTACACGTCGAGCCTGCCGGACGACCAGGAGAGCCTCCTGCCCGGCGGGGGCGCGATCGTCTCGGTGAGCGGGGCCGGCGGCGCCGACGTGGCCGCGTTCAGCGGGGTGCTCCAGATGCCGGAGCCGGTCACGATCTCGCTCCCCGCGACCGGGCTCGGCCGGAAGGCGAACCCGCAGGTGCCGCTCACGGTGACGTGGAACAAGGGGACCGGGCAGCAGGTCGTCGTGTCGCTGAACCCGCTCGGGCCGACCGGCGAGGCGATCGCCGGGAAGGCGGTCATCTGCGACCTCACGGGCGACGAGGGGACGGTGACGATCCCGAGCGCCGCGCTCGTCGAGGCCGCGAACCTGCCGAGCCCGCCGCTGATGGCGCTGGGCGTGACGCGGATCCGGGCCGGGACGGCGTCGAACGCGGCGTACCGGATCCCGCTCACCGCGACGCGCTCGAACGGCGGGCCGCTGTCGCTCTCCGAGTAGCCGGGGGCGGAGCGCCGCGCGCGTCTCGTGCGATGCTCGGGCCATGACGAGCGAGCGCCAGCAGAACCCACCGCGGCCTGGTCGCGTGAACGGCCCGGGCGCGGCCCTCGAGGCGACGCGCAAGGCCGTGGCGCGCGTCGACGGGGCAGCCGGCGTCGTCCTCGTGGAGGGGATCTCGGACCGCGTCGCGCTCGCCGCGCTCGCGGCGCGGCGAGGGCGCGATCTCGACGGCGAGCGCGTCGTGATCCTGCCGATGGGCGGCGTGACGGCGATCGCGAACCACCTCGCGCCGCTCCTCGCGCGGACGTCGCGGCCGGTGATCGCGGGCCTCTGCGACGCGGCGGAGGCGCCGGTCTTCGAGCGGGCGCTGACCGCCGCCGGGCTCGGCCCGGTGGGCAGCCGCGCGGAGATGGCCGCGCGCGGCTTCTTCGTGTGCGACGCAGACCTCGAGAGCGAGCTCATCCGCGCGCTCGGCGTCGGCGGCGTCTTCGCGCTGCTCGCGGCGCACGACGACGATCGAGCCTTCGCCACGTTCGGGAAGCAGGCCGTCTGGCGCGAGCGGCCCATCGAGGCGCAGCTCCACCGCTTCCTCCGGAGCAGCGCCGCCCGGAACCTGCGCTACGCGCGGCTCCTCGTGGAGGCTCTGCCCGACGATCGCGTGCCGGCGCCGCTCGACGCGGCGCTCGCGGCCGTAGGGATCGGCTAGCCGAGCATCTTCGAGGCGACGCGGAGCGCCATCGCCATCACGGTGAGCTGCGGGTTCACGCCGAGGCTCGTCGGGACGATGGCGCCGTCGGCGACCCAGAGCCCGTCGACGTCGCGGACGCGCCCGTCGGGGTCCACGACCGAGGTGCGCGGATCGACGCCCATCGTCGCGGTCCCGAGCGGGTGCTGCGAGGTGCACTCGAAGGCCCGCCCCGGGAGGCTCTCGAGGCGGAGCCCGGCGAGCTCCCCCGGCCGCACCGGCGGCAGGCCGATGACCGGCAGGTAGGCCTCACGCGCGCCCGCCGCGAAGAAGATCTCGGCCGCGATCCGGACGGCGCGGGGCATCGCGGCGCGCTCGCCGCGCCCCATCCGGAACGTCACGAGCGGCTCGCGCCCGAGCCCGCGCCGGACGCGCCCGCCGCCCTCGTCGTGGACGAGCGCGCCGAACATCGCGACGTGGTCGATGTCCGCCGCGCGCCGCGCGTGCTCGGGGCCGACGCCCGGGATCGCCGCCGCGACCACCGCCGGCGGCACGAACACGCTGATGAGCGTGATCCCCTCGCGCATGAACGCGTCGCTCCAGGCGCTCTGGAGGGCGCCCGCCCAGCCGCGCACCGGCTCGTCGAAGCGCGCCGCCACGCGGAACGACGGGTGGAGCGTGAGCTTCTTCCCGAGCATCCGGTGGCGGATCCCGCTCCGCCCGAGGAGGAGCGGCCCGTGCCAGGCACCCGTGGCGACGACGACCCGCCCCGCGCGCACCGTGACCCGGCGCCGCCCGCCGCCCGCGAGGTGCCCGCGGACGCCCACCGCGCGCCGCCCGCGGAAGAGCACGCGGTCGACGAGGCAGTCGCTGACGAGCACGGCGCCCCGCGCGACCGCGCCCGGCAGGAGCGCGCGGTCGACCGAGAGCTTGTGGCCGTGCGGGCAGCCGAAGTTGCAGACGCCCTCCCCCTCGCACCCGCGCGTGTTGCGGCGGATGGGCAGGAGCTCGCGCCCCGTCAGCGCGCGGAGCCCCTCGCCGAAGCGGACGGTCGAGCCCGAGCGCATCTCGGGCGGCACGGTCTCGACGTGGATCATGCGCTCGACCGCGTCGAAGTGCGGCGCGAGGCCCTCCTCCGAGAGCTCCTCGAGCCCGAGGCGCCGCGACCAGTCGTCGAGCACCTCGCCGGGCGTGCGAAAGCACACACCCCCGGTCACGGCCGAGGATCCGCCGACCCCGCGGCCCATCGTGACGTTGACGAACGGGGAGTCGCCGAGGCCGACGGCGAACGTCATGCCGCCGTCCCGCCAGACGTGCCGCAGGGACTCGCTCGGGCGCATGGCCGCGTGCGCCTCCGGCGGGACGTACGGCCCCTCCTCGAGGACGACGACCCGCTTCCCGGCGCGGGTCAGCGCGTCGGCCACCGTGGCGCCGCCGGCGCCCGAGCCCACGATCACGACGTCCGCGTCGAGCGTCACGCGCCCGCGGACGTGCCTCCCGACGACGATCTCGCCGCGACGCGCCGTCACGCGCCCGCGCCGCGGCGGCCGAGGCCGCGCCCGTCGAAGCCGATCTCCGCGGCCGCGTCGGGGTGCTCGAAGTAGAGGATCGCGAGCGTCGCCTTCAGCGCGAACACCGAGAGCCCGAGCGGCGAGCGCTCGAGCCGCTCGAGGGCGGCCACGCGCTCGCTCACCGGCAGGCGCTCGAGCGGGCCGACCCGCCCGGCGAGCCACGGCGCGAGGACCGTCGCCGCCGCGAGCGACGCGAGGACGACCGCGCGCGAGCGCAGGCCGATCGGCCCGAGGTGCGCACGGAGCTCCGTCACGAGCCAGACGAGGCGCTCGGCGGGCGGCGGCCCGGCGTCGGTCGCGAACAGGGCCTCGGCCGCGGCGAACGCGGCGCGACCGAGAAGATCGCGCGGCGCGGCCGCCGGGAGCCGCGCGGCGCGCGCGAGCGAGCGCGGATCGGCGAACCAGTGCGCGGGCCCCGTCGCGCGCCGAGGGCGCGCCGCGCTCGCCGTCACTCGGCCTCCTCGTGGCTCATCATGTAGAGCCAGGCGTCCCACATCGCCGGCTTCTGGCCGTCGCAGCCGCCGATCTTCGGCTGGATGGCGTCGGCCCCCATCGACTGGTGGAAGCTCCCGCCGTTGCACGGCTCGAGCGCGCTCGAGAGCTGGTGGGTGCCCGAGAACGGCGGCCCCTCGCCGCCCGGATCGGCGGAGATGAAGTCACCCCAGGCGTCCATGCCCCACGCCGCGAAGACGTCGGGGCTGTAGGTCCACGCCGTCTCGTTCACGTTCACGAGGCCGTAGAGGCGGGCGGCCGGGGTCGCGCGATCGGCGGCCGTGCCCTCGCCGCCGGCCCCCGTGTGCACCCAGGGCGCGAGCTCGAAGTGGACGCACTTCCCGCCGCTCGCCGGCGGCTCGTCGCACTCGGGGTCGCCCGAGAGATCGCAGCAGAGGGCGCCGTCGTCGGCGCAGGAGCCGTCGCTCGCGCAGTCGCCCGCGAGGGTCTTCACGCTCCCGGCCCCCTTCGAGAGGAAGAAGGCGCGCCGGAGGGGGTGGTCGCGCGAGATGAGGCCGACGTTGCCGCCGCCCTGCGAGAAGCCCGACATGGCGATGCGGTCCCAGCGGACGTGCCCCTCGCCGTCGCGGTAGGCGTCCCAGCCGCCGCTCGGGTCGCGGTCGTCGAGCCAGGCGAGCGCGTGCTCGAGGCGCGAGATCAGGCCGTCGCTCGCGCCGATCTCGAGCCACGGGGAGACGTCCTCGCCGGTGATGACCTCGAGGCGCGTCTTCTCCGAGCAGGTGACGTCGTAGTCGACGCCCGTCACCGGGTCGTTGCAGCGGTCGGCGACGCTCGGCTCGTTCATGTAGGCGAGCCCGAGCGCGCGGTAGCCCGAGTAGGCCGCGGCGCGCAGGATGTTCTTCGCGTTCGTGGGCTTCCCGCCGCTCCCGCCGAGGTGGATCCAGAGCTCGGGGCGCGTGATGGCGTCCGGCACGACCACGAGGTTGTCCTTCTGCTCCTTCAGGCAGACGCCGTCGAGCGTGCAGTTCGTGATGGTCGGGTCCGCGCAGCGCGGATCGAAGGCGCGGAGCGTCCAGCTCTTGCCGGCGAGGGTCTCCGGCTGCGCCGTGGGCGAGCACTCCGCTTCCGTCGGCGGCGTCGTGTCCGCGACGAAGACGTCGCGCGTGTCCGCGACCTCCGTGTCCGCGACGGCCGTGTCCGCGACGGCCGTGTCCGCGACGGCCGTGTCCGCGACGGCCGTGTCCGCGACGGCCGTGTCCGCGAGGGACGTGTCGAGCGTGTCCGCGCCGCCGCCGCTCCCGCCGTCGTCACCGCAGCCCGTCGCGAGGGCGACGGTGAGCGCGAGCGCGCCGAGCGCAGGAGAGAGCCGCCGCCATCGTGTGCTCATGCCGTGTCCTCTCCGTCTCCGAGGTCGTCGCGTCGCGTCGCCGAGATGAGGAGGTTTCGCGGCGTGACCTCGCGCGCGCAGAACCGCCCGATCCGGACCCGATAGCGAGCCTCCGCGAGGAAGAGGGCCCGGTCAAGCGCGAGCCAGAGCTCGAGCGCCCCCCGGAAGAGGCCGCGGACGAGGCCGAGCGCGCGCGCTTCCTGCGCTCGCTGCCAGCCGACACGCTCGGCGCGGCCTGGGTCCCACGACGCCGGGAGCGCGAGCCCCCGGATCGCGGCGGCCTCCTCGCAGAAGGCCGCGAACGGCCGCTTCACGAGCTCGACCGGCAGCGTCCCGAGCGGGGTGTAGACGTCGACCCCCGAGGCCTCGCGGAGGAGCTCGTCGAGCCCGAGGCGCCAGGCGTTCTCGCGCCGCCGCCCGCGCCGGAGGCGCCCCGGCGCGACGACCTCGTCCGCCGTGGCGAGCCGGAGCGCCGAGTGCGTGAGCGCGAGCCCCGCCGCGCGCCCGGCGGCGGAGACGGGCACGGTGCCGCGCCCGTCGACGTGCGCGCGGTGATAGCAGCAGGGCGCGGCGTGGACCTGCGGCACCCCCACGGCGACCGCCCCGCGGAGGAGCGAGACGAGGAGCCCGCCGCAGGCGTGGAGGGCCACGGCCGTCACGCCCGGGCCGAGCTCGGCGCGCGCCTCGGCGCCGTGGGCGTCGGCCGTGGCGAAGCGCGCGTCGACGCCGACCTGGGCCGCGAGCTCGAGCGCCTCGCGCCGGAGCCGCGCGTCGTGCTCGACGAGCGTCACGGCGGCGCCCCGGACCGCGCCGAGCGTGCGCCCGAGGTGCCCCTTGCCGGCGCACCAGTCGACGACCTCGGCGGGGTCGCCGCCCTCGCCCGCCGCCGCCGCGAAGGCCTGGATCTGACGCCACTTCCGCCCCGGGATCCGCCACGGCACCCGCGGATCGTCGAGACGTCCAAGCGGCGTCGCCGCGACCGACGGCACCGCCGCGAGCGCGCTCGCCGCCTCGGCCCACCCGCGGAGCGTCGCCGGGGCGTCCGTGAACGCGGCCGCCGGGGCCTCCTCGAGGCGCGTCACCGCGGCGTCGTCGAGCGCGAGGAGCCAGCGCGCCACCTCCGGGTGCGCCTCGGCCCACCCGGGCCGCGCGCTCGCGAAGGGCCGCGGCTCCCAGACGTCGCGGTGGGCGCCGAGCAGCGCCGTCAGCGCGTCGAACCGCGCGTCCGCGGGCTCGCCCCCCGCGAGGACCGCGCCCCCGCCGGCGCCCTCGCCCCCTGTCCCGGTGACGGCGCCGCTCAGCGCGGCTTCGGCGTGAGGCGGTTGGTCATCCACTGGCTCACGACGCGCAGGTGGCGCGCCACCTCGTACGCCTTCGGGTACACGACGCGCCCCTTTCGCTTGACGATGGCGGCCCGCACGAGCGCAGCGAGGCGCTCGGGCGTGCCCGTCGGGACCTGGTCTGCGACGTCGAAGCGCCCACCGCCGCGGAGCTTGTCGCGCGCGGCCTTCTCGAGCGGTGTCGTGACCGGGCCGGGGTAGACGACCACGACGTGGACGCCCGTGCCGGCGAGCTCGACGCCGAGCGTCTCGAAGTACGCGGCGAGCGCGGCCTTCGAGGCGTTGTAGTGCGCCATGTACGGGGTGTGCACGATGGCCGCGAGGCTCGCGACCACGACGATCGTGCCGCGCCCGCGCTCGCGCATCCCCGGGAGGAGGCGCTCGGCCTGCCGCATCGGGCCGTCGAAGTTCAGCGCCTGGAGCCGCTTCGCGCGCTCGGCGCCGACGCCCTCGGCCGGCTCGACGTACTGCATGCCGGCGTTCAGGACGGCCACGTCGATGGGCCCGTTCGCCGCCTCGGCGGCGTCGATCCAGTCGCACGCGTGGTCGAGGTCGAGGAGATCCGCCTCGATGGCGGTCGCGCCGCCCGGGAGCGACGCGGCGAGCGCGTCGAGGAGGGGCTTGCGCCGCGCGACGAGCGAGAGGCGCGCGCCGTGGGCGGCGAAGTCGCGCGCGCACGCCTCGCCGATCCCGCTCGAGGCGCCGGTGATGGCGACGTGGCCGAGGTCTGTCTTCTGTCCCATGACGGTCACTCCCACGAACGCGCGGCAGAGACGGCGACGCCACCCGCGCCTCGGAGCGCCGAGGCAGGGGTGGCGTCGCGCGTCACGCGATCGTGTCCGCTAGCAGGCTAGAACTGGTTCCAGAGCCACTGGTTCGTGACCTCGTGGTGGAACTGGATCTCCGGCACCTTGATCTGCGAGCCGAGCGCCCGCGGGCAGCGGTTCGCCGAGGCCTCCTTGAGATCGGCGAACTTCGCGAGCACGTCCTCGCCGAGGATGTCGGCCATGAACTCGCTCGACCGGAAGTCGTCGATGGCGGTGTAGATGTTGTCCGGGAGCGTCCGCGCGCCCTCGCGCGCCTGCGCCACCGACATCGCGCCGCCCTTGCCCTCGAGCGCCGCGCGCATGACCGAGTAGAACACCATGTACGGGTTCGCGTCGGGCGCCACCGAGCGGACCTCGATGCGCTTGCTGCGCTCGTTGCCGGTCGGGATGCGCACCATCGAGCCGCGGTCGTTCGCGGAGGCCTTGATCTGGTTCGGCGCCTCGTAGTGCGGGTCGAGCCGGCGGTAGGCGTTCACCGACGGGTTCAGCACGAGGCAGAGGCCGTCGGCCTGCTGCAGGATGTTGCTGATGGCGCCCCAGCCGGTCTCGGACAGCTGCTCGGGGCCGCTCGCGTCCCAGTAGAGGTTCTTGCCGCCCTTCGAGAACGACATGTTCGTGTGCATGCCGTTGCCGTTCACGCCCGTGACCGGCTTCGGCAGGAACGACGCGGTCATGTCGTACTTCGCGGCGACCTGGCGGCAGAGGAGCTTGTAGAGCTGGACCTGATCGGCCGTGATGAGCACCTCGGAGTACGAGAAGTTCATCTCGAACTGGCTCGGCGCGACCTCGGGATGATCCTTCTCGTTCTGGAAGCCCATCGCCCGCTGCACCTCGGCGGCGGTGTCGATGAAGAGGCGGAGCGCGTCGCCCGGGAGCGAGTGGTAGTAGCCGCCCGTCGAGACGTACTCGAACTTGCCGTTCTCGAAGTAGTAGCGCTCGGCGTCGCGGCCCTTGAAGAGGAAGCCCTCGATCTCGGGGGCGACGTTGCAGACGAGGCTCTGCTTCTCGTAGAGGTCCTCGGTGAAGAGCTTGAGGCGCGCGCGGAGGTCGGCCGAGTACGGCGTGCCGTCGCGGCCCATCACCTGCGAGAAGACGAGGGCCTTGCCCGAGCCGAAGATGTCGGACGGGAGCAGGTAGAAGGCGGCCCAGTCGATGACGAGGCGGAGGTCCGACTCGTGCTGCGCCGAGAAGCCGCGCACGGAGCTGCCGTCGAAGGTGAGGTTGTCGAGGCTCTTCAGCAGGAACTTCTTGTCGTAGTCCAGCATGTGGAGCCGGCCCTCGAGGTCCGTGAAGCAGACCGTCACGGCCTTGATGCCCTTCTGATCCGTCAGGTACTTGAGGCGGTCCTCGCGCAGCTGGTCGGCGGGGGTCCGGTCGAGCCGGGCCTGCTTCGTGGCGAGGTTCATCTCCTCGAGGGCGTCGTAGGGGAGCTCGAGGAATTCGCGAAGGACGGTCGAAGTCACGGGGGCCTCCATGCGGTCGCAAGTTCTCTGACGAGGTTGCACGTTCCCGGCCCGGATCCAAGCCCTCGTTCATGACACGGCGCGTCATGCGGCTCAGCGGCCCGTCTGGCGCGGCTCGCGGGATCCGATCCGGCGACCGCGACGATCGCGGCCGCCGATGACGCGCCGCACCGCGAGCGGGTGACGCAGCGCGTCACGCGCCTTCGGCGCGATCAGCGCATCCGCACGAAGACCTTCGTGAAGTCGAAGCGCAGTCGGCGCCCGACCCAGACCGGCGGGTTCGACGCCATCAGCGTGAGGAGCCCCTGCGTCGTCGAGGCCCCGAGGATCCGCGGCACGTCGTAGAAGCGCACGCCGACGCCGATCGAGGCCGTCGGGTTCCTGACGTAGTGCCAGTAGAACGGGGGGTTGTAGAGGATGTCGCCGGCCTCGAGGGTGACCTTGTAGCCGCGGACGTGGCGGAAGAGCGGGAAGCGGCCGTGGTCGGGCGCCTCCGGGTCGAGGGTCGAGAGGAAGAACGGCGCGCGCTTGAGCGACGGCCGGATCGCCGGGTTGTAGGTCGGCGGGTAGAGCCACCAGGTCTTCCGGCCGTAGACCTCGACGAAGAGGTTCGAGCCGAGCGCGTTGTGGAGGCTCGTCGTCGTGCCGGCGCCGCCCATGAAGAGCTGGAAGTAGGTGCCGAGCGCGCCGCGCGGGCGCATGCGCTCGATGTAGGCGCGGTCGAGGTCGGAGCGGAGCTCGGGGCGCTGGTTCAGGAGCGGCACGAAGCGCGCGTAGGTGTCCTTCCCCGCGAGCATGTCGGCGACGACGTCCCGGAGCTTCACCTCACCGCCGGCGGGGCGGTAGCCGTCGCTCTCGAAGTCCTTGAGATCGTCGGCCGCCGCGCGGATGAGGATGATCGGCTCGTCGCCGAAGCGCTCGGCGAACGCCTCCGGGCTCCAGGTGCGCGTCGCGACCCAGTCGCGCGCGGCGCCCTTGAGCACGACCGGCAGGTTCGGCCGGACGTACTCGCGGAAGAACGCCTCGGGCGAGAGGTCCTCGCGCTGGTCGACCGGCTCGAGCCCACCGTCGCCAGCCCGAGCGAACGCCGCGGCGATGCGCCCCTCGACCCCGCGACGCACCCCGCCGAGCGCGCGCTCGACGCGCCGGCGGCCGGCCACGTGGTCCGCGAGCCAGAGCGCGTTCCAGGCGGCCATGTCGCGCCCATCGACCACGCCGTCGCCGTGCATCATCCAATCCTCCGCGCGCGGGCCGCCCCGACGATTTTGTGGTAGGCGGGGCCGGCCGATGCGGCGAGGATAGCGCAGGAGGTGGCCTTTGGGGCAGGTCGTGCTCATCACGGGGTGTCGTTCGGGGTTCGGGCTGCACATGGCCGTGCACGCCGCGCGCGCCGGGCACACCGTCTACGCGGGGCTCCGGGACGCGGGCGACGCCGGCGAGCTCCTGCGCGCCGCCGGCGACCTCGATGTGCGCCCGCTGCAGCTCGACGTCACGGACGCCCGACAGCGCGAAGACGCCGTGGCGCGCGTCGTCGCCGAGACCGGGCGCCTCGACGCGCTCGTGAACAACGCCGGCACGGCGCTCGGCGGGCCCCTGGAGATGATCGACGAGGACGAGCTCCGGGCGCTCTTCGACCTCAACGTGTTCGCGCCGTGGGCGCTCACGAAGGCGGCGCTGCCGACGATGCGGGCGCAGGGGCGCGGGCGGGTGATCAACATCTCGTCGATGTCCGGGCGGCAGGCGCTGCCGGTGCTCGGCGCCTACGCCAGCTCGAAGTTCGCGCTCGAGGGGATGTCGGAGGCGTGGCGCCGAGAGCTCGCCGACCTCGGTGTGGACGTGATCCTCGTCGAGCCGGGCGCCTACCGCACCGACATCTTCGGCCGGAACCGCCGCGTCGCGCGCCGCGCCCACGACGAGCCCGCGTACGCCGAGCTCCTGCGGCGCTTCGAGGCCATCTACGACCGGTCGGTCGAGCGCATGGCGCGCGACCCCGAGGAGGTCGCCGCGCTCGTCGTGAGGCTGCTCGCGGCGAAGCGCCCGGTCCTCCGCCACCCCATCGGCCCCGCGACCCTCGTCCGGAACCTGGCGCTGCGGCTCCTGCCGCAACGCGCCGTCGAGGGCCTGGTCGCGGCGGCCCTGAAGCGAGGTTCACGATGACCACCACCACCGGGGACGGCGCAGCCGCGCCGGAGACGTGCCGCTGCGGCCACACGTGGGACCACAAGGCGGTCGTGCCGACGCCGCGCTACGGCTTCTGGCGCAGCATGACGCTCTTCTACGGGGTGACGGCGAAGCCGCGCCGCGTCGACTACGTCTGCGTCCGCTGCGGACAGACGGTGAAGAGCACGACCGATCCGGCCGTGCTCCGCGACTTCACCACCGAGTGAGCGTCTCCGCGGCCGGCGTGGGCCGCGCGCAGGCCGCGGAGAGCCCGCGCGCGACGCCCGGCCGAGCGCGCGCGACGGCTCGCGTCACATGTCGAGCAGGTACCAGGCGCCGCCGAGGTTGATGAGGGTGAGCCCCTCGTTCTCCTCCTCGGTCTTGCCGTCCTTGGTCATCTTCATCTTCATGCGGGTCCGGAGGACGGTCACCTCGGCCTTCGCCTTGCAGCCCTTCATCTCCTCGCCGACCGCGAGCTTCTGCTCCTTGTTCCGGCTCGCGTCGAAGCCGACGAACTCGAGCGTGACCCCCTTGATCTCCTCGAGGTTCTTCTCGGCCTTGCCGAGCTCCTTCTCGATCTTCGGCCAGGGCCCCTCCCCCTCCGGGCACTCGAGCGCCGCGTCGAGGGCGGCCTTCGACGGGTAGATCGCCTTGAACGCCGCGGCGTCCTGGGCGTTCGCCGCGTCGATGAGGGCCTTTCCGACCTCCTCCGGCGAGCCACCCCCGCCACCGCCGCCCTTGCCGCCGCAGGCGCCGCCCGCGAGCAGCGCGAGCGCGGCCATCGTCATCGTCGCCGTCTTGAACATCGTCCTCATGTCGTCCTCCTCCTGAGATCCCGGTGTCGTCGCTTCGTTCAGATATCGAGCACGTACCAGACGCCGTCGAGCTGGATGAGCGCCACGCCGAAGCTTCGCTCGTCGGCGTTGCCCGCCTCGGTCACCTTCATCTTCCAGCGCGTCCGCATCAGCGTCACGTCCGCCTTGGCCGCGCAGCCCTTGTAGGTCTCGCCCGCCTTCAGGCTCTCGACCTTGTCCTCGCTCGTGTCGACGCCGAGGAACTCCTGGGCGTCGCGCTTCATCTCGGCGAGCCCCTTCTCGACCTTGGAGAGCTCCCGCTCGACCTTCCGCCAGGGGCCCTCGCCCTCCGGACACGTCATCGCCGCGTCGAGGGCCGCCTTCGTGGGGTACATCGCCTTCACGGCCGCGACGTCGCCGCGCTGCACGGCCGCGACCATGTTCTTCCCGAGCTCCTCCGGGGTGCTCGCGCCTCCGCTCGCCTTGCCGCCGCACGCGCTCGCGCTGAGCGACGCCGCGACGGCGATGGCCAGGCCAACTCGCATCGTCTGTGCTCCTCGTCGGAGAGCCCGGTCGGGCTCGTTGGGTATCCCGAACTCGTGACAAAGTTCGCGCGTGTCCGCAAGCCGTCCCGCCGCCGCGACGTCACGCGTCGGGGAGCTCCACGTCGCCGAGGCGCGCGCGGAGCGCGTCCGCGTCGAGCCCGAACGCCCCGAGGTCGTAACGCCCGCGCGGGCGGCTCGGGCGCGCGACGCCGCAGGCGGCGGCGAGCTCCGGGCTCGGCGCGCCGAGGCCGAGCAGATCGCCGAGGATGGCGCCGACGACCGCGGCCGGAGCGCGCTCGAGCTCGTCGAGGCGCGCGATGATGCGCCGCTCGCGGGGCAGCTCGCGGGCCCAGCGCGCCGCGGCGCGGAAGGTGCGGACGCTGTCGGCGACCAGGGTCTCCACCTGCGGCGCGGCCATCCCCGAGAAGCCGGGCCGGCGCCGGCGCCAGATCGCGTCGACGAGGCGCAGCCGCGACGCGATGGCCTCCACCGGGTCGCGGTCGCAGAAGACGAAGCGCGCGTCGGGGAAGGTCGCGAGGAGCTGAGGCACCTTGTGCGTGAACGCCGGGTTCTTCGCGACCACGATCGGCGGCCGCCCCGTCCGCGAGGTGACGCGCGCCGCGTGGCGCTCGAGGACGGCCCGGTAGTACGAGAACACCGCGTCGACCCGCGCCCGCGGCCACCGGTCGACGTGCCGGAGGTCGTCGAGGGTGGCGCTCGCGGCGAGCGCGGGGGTCCCGTTCGCGCACATCACCGAGGCGAAGACGGCCCAGAGGGCGATCTCGTCCTCCTCGACGGCGTCGAGCCGCAGCCGGTGGAGGTCGTCGAGGGGGCCGAAGAGGCGTTGCTGCACCGCAGCATTTGTGCGCTGCAACAAACCGCCCGCGGCCTCATCAATGGCTGCTACGCGCGCGAATTCGCGCTGCACCGATGTTGCGGGAAAGACGAGCTCGTGGAGGCGCGGCGCCGAGAGCCGCGGGTCGGTGACCAGCAGCCGGTGGAGCGCCGTCGTGCCGGTGCGCTGATGCCCGAGGATGAAGAGCGGGCCCGCCGTGAGCTCGCCGCGGCCTCGCTCCGGGAGGAGCAGCGCGTCCGCCGCGAGCCCGAGGTCGAGGACGCCGAGGTGGAGGAGCCGCCCGGCGGCGCGGAGCAACGTCCGAACCCGGCTCGGCTCGCGCGCGAGCTCGAAGCGCACCGCGCGGCCGAACGCCGCCCACCCGAAGGGCGCGAGCTCGCTCGTCACCGGCTAGGCTCCCGTCCCGCCTTCCGCGAGGCGGCGGAGGGCGCCCTTGTCGACCTTGTTGAGGCGACCGACCACCGGCCACGCCTCGACGACGAGCGTGCGGTCGGGGGCGGCGTCCGCGCCGACCGCCTCCGCGACCGCCGCGCCGAACGCGGCCTCGTCGAAGCCGGGCTCGGGCTCGACGCAGAGCACGACGTCCTCGTCGGCCCGCGCGTCGTTCCAGGCGCCGACCATGGCGGCGCGACGTACCCATGGCCGCCCGTCGGGGGCCGTGAGCGCCTCGATCGTCGGCTCGAAGCTCGGCGGGTAGATGTTCACGCTGTTGCGGATGATCATGTCCTTCACGCGCCCGACGAGCGCGAGCCGCGGCTCGCCGACCGCGTCGAGGACGAGGCGGCCGAGATCCCCCGTGCGGAGCGCGTCGCCCGGGGGCCGCGCGGGCGCGCCGAGGTAGCCGCCGAAGAGGGAGGGCGAGCGGACGAGGACCTCGCCCACGCCGCGCTCGTCGGGCTCGGCGAGGGCGAGCTCGACGCCCGGGAGCGGGCGCCCGACGAGGTCGCCGTCCGCGGTCGGCCAGGCGAGCTTCTCGGCGGCGTCGACCGACGCGACCGGCCCGGCCTCGGTGAGGCCGTAGAGCACGCGCACGACGGCGTCCGCGGGCAAAAAGGCGTGGAGCCGCTCGAGGAAGGGGCGCGTCACGGGCGCGCCGCCGAGGAAGACCGCGCGGACCCCGGCCGGGAGGCGCTCCCCGCGGGCGCTCGCCATCATCTCCTGCCAGATCCACGGCGCCCCGAAGTACGCGTGCGCAGCACCTCGCCGGAGGAGCGCCAGCGAGAACGGCGCGCGCCGCGGCTTCCGCGCGGGCGTCGTGAGCACCGTCTTCCCCATCGAGAGGCCGTAGAGCGCCTGCTGCGGCGTGTCCGCGAGGAAGCGCTCGAAGGGGACGTCCTCCGCGACGCGCGCGACGCCGGCCATGTAGGCGGAGAGCGCGCCGTGGGAGAGGCGGACCCCCTTCGGCTCCTTCGTGGTGCCGCCCGTGAAGACGATGACGCCGTCGGCCTCGGGCGCGACCGGCACCGGCGTCACGTAGCGCCCGCCGAGCGGCGTCCGCGCGCCGAGCCGGAGCCAGCTCCGCGCGAGGCGGATGGGCTTCACCCCGGGCCCGCCGACCGCGGGCGGGAGGCTCAGGTCGCGCCGCGCCTCGAGCTGCCGCCGCACGGCCGGGAGGCGACCGACGGCCTCGACCATCGGGTGCACGAGCACGAAGCGGGGCGCGGCCGCCTCGATCCGCCCGGTGTAGACGGCGTCGCCGAGGCCCGGATCGGCGAGGACGGGGACGCCGCCGAGGGCGATGACCGCGAGGATCCCGGCCGAGAGCACCGGGCCGCTCGGGAGCTGGAGGACGACGCGATCGCCCGGCGCGAGCCCGCGCCGCGAGAGGACCGCCGCGAGCGCCCGCACCTGCCGGAGGAGCTGGCGGTAGCTGGTCTCCTGGCCGTGGTGCTCGACGAACGCGAGCGCGTCGCCGGCGCGCTCGAAGGTCTCGAGGAAGGCCGCCGCCGCGTTCATCGCGGCCATCAGTACACCATCACGAGGCCGCCGACGCCGAGGCCGGCGCCCGTGCCGACGAGGAGCAGGCGGTGGCCGCGCGCGACGCGCCCGTCGCGCACCAGCTCGTAGAGCGTCGCCGGGCACGAGGCGGCGCCGCAGTTCCCGAGCCGGTCGAGCGTCACGCCGACCCGCTCGCGCTGGAAGCCGAAGCGGTCGAGCACCTTCAGCGCGAGCGCGCTCGGCTGATGCGGCACGACCCAGTCGACTCCCTCCCCGCGCGCGAGGTCCTCGCCGAGGCGCGCGAGGAACGGCGGAAAGACGCGCGTCGCGTGCATCATGACCTTCCGGCCCTGCATCTCGAAGAGGTTGTCGGCTGGGGTCGTCCGCGGGTCGTTCGGGTGTCTCCGGGTGCCGCCGCCGAGGATCCGCGTGTAGTCGGCGCCCTCGCCGAAGGTCTCGAAGCGGACGCGCTCGATGGCGGCGGGCTCGCCGGGCGGCGTGGGCACGACGACGGCGGCGACGGCGGCGTCGCCGAAGAGGCAGGCGCTCTCGATGTCCTCGGGGTTCAGCGCGCGCGAGGGGAGCTCGCTCGTCACGATGAGGATCGCGCGGTAGCGGCCCGCCTCGAGGAAGGCGCCGGCGACGTCGAGCGCGTTCAGGAAGGAGAGGCAGGTCGAGTGCAGGGTGAAGGCCGGGATCCCGCTCGCGCCGAGGCCGAGCTCGCGCTGGACGAGGGCCCCGCCGTCGGGGACGGCCTGCTCGGCGCTGCCCGAGGCGTTGATGATGAGGTCGAGGTCGGTCGCGGCGATGCCTGCGTCGGCGAGGGCCTCGCGCGCGGCGGCCGCGGCCATCATCGAGTTCGTCTCGTCGTCCTCGGCCCAGCGCCGCTCGACGACGCCCGCCTGCGTCCGCGCGATGGTGCCGGCCGTGAGCCCGAGGCGCGCCTCGACGGCGGCGTTCGGGACGACGCGGCGCGGCAGGTAGCGGCCGAGGCCGGCGATCTTCAGGCGATAGGGCAGCACGGGGGTCCTCCTCTCGGCACCCACCCGCCGGGAGCGCCACGTTCCTCGCCGCGAGCCCTTGAGCCGAGCCGCGGTGTGGACGAGGATACCACTCCCAACGGAGAGGCAGGAGTGGGAGCGATGCGGGTACGCAGCGGGTGGGCGTTCGGGCGGCGAGGGGTCGTGGTCGTCGGGGTCGCGGTCCTCATGGGCCTCGCGAGCGGCGGATGCGGCGACGACGGCGGCGGCGGCGGCGGGGACACGAGCGTCACCGCGGACACGCTCGCGCCCGCCGACACGGGCGCCACGACCGACACGGAGACCGGCGCGGACACGCTCGCCGACACCGGGACCGGCGGGGACACCGCCGTCGCGGACACGACGGCGACGGACACGCTCGTCGCCGACACCGCGAAGGACCCGAACGACCCGTGCGGCTACCAGTTCTCCGAGAACACGAGCTACATGCTCCACCTCGCGCTCGCGTCGGTGGCGGCCCAGGACGGCGCCGACGGGAAGCCCGTCGACCACTGCTGCTTCGACCAGACGGGCGACCAGGTCGCCGACAACAAGCTCGGCGAGATCGTGGCGCTCATCCAGGACCTCCCGCAGATCACGAACACCGTGAACGCGGTCATCGCGAGCAACATCGCCGACGGCACGTTCACCGTCCTCTTCGAGATGGCCCACCTCGACAGCTTCACGGCGGACAACGACGTCACGATCTACGGCTTCTACGGCACCGACACGGACGCCGACACCGCGAACAACGCGGCCGGCACGGGCTCCTTCTCGGCCAACCTCTCGAGCTTCGCGGCCGGCACGGCCACGCCGCGCATCGCGTTCCCGGACGTCATCGTGACGAACGGCAACTTCTTCGCCGGACCGGACGTGTTCCACCTCGACATCCCGCTCGCGGGCGGGCTCGAGCTCGTCGCGGACATCCAGAACGCGCGGCTCGAGGGCACGGTCGCCGCGGGGCCCGCGGGCGGCGTCGCGGTCGACGGCCCGACGGTGAACCCGGACGGCGGCACGTTCGGCGCGAAGCTCGGCGGGTACATCGCGCAGGACGACCTCTTCGGCGCGTTCAACAGCTTCGTGGCCAACCGCTGCGGCTGCCTCTCGGTCGCGGGGGGCGGCCCCGTGCTCGTCAAGAACGAGGCGGCCGAGTCGTGGGGGTGCGCGTCGTCCATCGACAAGTCGGGCTGCAGCCAGAACGACACGGCGGAGAACCAGTGCCGCACGCTCGCGGACGTCTGCGGGATCGCGCTCGCGCTCGTCGCGCCCGACGTGGACACCGACAACTCCGGCAAGCCCGACGCGTTCAGCCTCGGCTTCTGGGTGAAGACCACGGGCGCCACGATCGTGGGGGTCGACCCCGCGACGTGCGGGAACTGAGCGCGCGCGGCGCGGCGGCTCGATGGGGTCGAAGCCGAAGCCGAAGCGGCCGCCGAAGCGGGCGCGCTACGACGACGCGGCGCCGCTCCTCGTCCCCGGCGTCGTGACGAAGTACGTCGAGCGCCGCTCGCGCTGGCGGGCGCTCTCGAAGCCGCTCGAGGCGCTCGCGGGCGCGATGCCGAGCTACAAGCTCGGGCGCGCGGGCGTCACGCAGCGGAACGTCGCGCGGGTCGTGCTCGCGGGGATAGCCCTCCTGCTCGTGGCCGAGGGGCGCGCGCACCTCGTCTGGGGTGTGCTCGGCGTGCTCGTCGCGGCCTCGCTCCTCGTGGTGCCGCTGGCCGAGCACCGGAAGCGGCGCTTCATCGAGTGGGCGGCGCGCCTCCGGGACCCGGTGATGACGCCCGTGAGCGTGCCGGCGGAGCTCCGCTGGGACGGCCGGAAGGCGACGATCACGGCGGAGGGGCGCGTGTGGAAGAGCCAGCGCCCGCGCTCGCCGCCCGCGCACGTGATCATCGGCGAGGTCGGCGAGCGCACGGTCCTCGGGCTCGAGCGCCCCGGCGACAAGCCGGCGACCGGGCTCTGGTTCGCCGCGCCCACCGCGGCGATCGGCCCGACGTTCGAGCCGTTCGCACCGTCGGCCGGGTTCCTCGCGGCGCACCTCGGCGACGTGATGACGGTCGCGGGGCCCGATCTCGCGCGCCTCCTCGAGGCGTTCTGGGACGCGGCGACGGGGACCGTGCCAGCGCCACCCGCGCCGAAGCCGCCGCACTCGTGATAGAAGCGAGCGGGCGCCGACGCCGTCGCCCGCCGCCACCCCGAACGTCTCGTGCCGGAGCCGATCCCGCGATGCTCGCCGTCCTCTCCCCCGCGAAGTCCCTCGATCTCGACCCCGTCGCGCGCTCGCTCCCGCCCGTGACGCAGCCGACGCTGCTCGCCGAGACCGAGACGCTGATGAAGACGACGCGGAAGCTCTCCGCGAAGAAGCTCTCCGCGCTGATGAGCATCTCGCCGGCGCTCGCGGAGCTGAACCACCAGCGCTTCCAGGACTTCGCGACCCCGTTCACCGCGGACAACAGCAAGCCCGCGGCGCTCATGTTCGCGGGCGACGTGTACGTCGGGCTCGACGCGGGCACGCTCGACGACGCCGACCTCGCGTGGGCGCAGGACCACCTCGGGATCCTGTCGGGGCTCTACGGTGTGCTGCGTCCGCTCGATCTCATGCAGGCGTACCGGCTCGAGATGGGGACGTCGCTCGCGACGCGCCGCGGGAAGAACCTCTACGCGTTCTGGGGCGACCGCGTGGCGAAGGAGCTCGGCAAGCGCGTCGCGGGGCACGCGGACGCGACGATCGTGAACCTCGCGTCGAACGAGTACTGGAAGGTGATCCCGAAGCCGGCGAAGACGCTTCCGGGCGGCTTCCTCGACGTCGCCTTCAAGGAGGACAAGGGCGACGGCCCGAAGGTCATCAGCTTCATGGCGAAGCGGGCGCGCGGCGCCATGGCGCGCTGGCTCGTGAAGGAGCGGGTCGACCGCCGGGAGGGCGTGAAGGACTTCGCCGTCGACGACTACCGCTTCACGCCCGAGCTCTCGACCGAGACGACGTGGACCTTCACGCGCCCGTTCCGCTCGATGGCGGCGTCGCGCGACGACGACTGAGTCGCCGCGACGCGTGAACGACGTTCACACCTCGACGGTGAAGGTCTGGAAGCCGACGCGGCAGCTCCCGACGCGGATCGTGACGCCGCCGTGGCCGCGCGTATGGAGGCGCGCGACCGCCTCGTTCCGCGTGCCCCGGCTCCGCGGGAAGAGGATGGACTGCGCCGGGTTGAAGCGCCCCCTCCCCCACCCCTCGAGGTGGCCGAGCTTCACGCGCGGGCTCCCGGCGAGCTCGACCGCGAGGCTCGTGGCGACGACCTCGAGCCAGAGCGGCTCGTTCATCGGCAGGGCCTTCGCCGACGGGAGCACGTAGGTCGGGAGGTAGCCGTGGTTCGCCACCTTCACGACGACCTCGGCGGCGCCGTCGTGGGAGACGACCTCCGTCGTCACGACGACGCGCGGCGCCATCGCGGCGACCCGGAGCATCACGGCGCTCATGCCGCTCACGATGCCGGCGAGCCGGTCGGGCGGCGGGTTCCAGAGGCCGATCCGCGGGTCGAAGCCGCCGACCTCGACCTTCCCGAGCTGCGGGTGCTCGACCTCGCGCCACGCCGGGAAGAGGCGCCCCGCGTTGTGCTCGGTGTCGAAGGCCGCGAGCTTCTGGAGCTCCTCGCGCCCGAGCCGCTCGTAGCGGTCGACGAAGCGCTTCGGGCGCGGGAGGCCGAGCTGCTCGAAGAGGTCCCAGAGCTCGACGACGAAGGAGAAGCAGCCGCGCGCGCGGTGCGCCCAGGCGATGATGTCGCCGTAGAGGGGCTTGTCGGGGGTGTAGGTGAACTCCTCGAAGCCGGAGACGGTCGGGTAGCCCGTGAACGCCTCGCCCCACTGCGCGAGCTGCGTGTAGTAGGCGAGCTCCTCCGCGTCCATCGCGGTGTCGGGCTTGTCGCCGAGCGGGCGGATGAAGACGCCGCCGTAGGTGTGGAGGTTCAACCACGCGAAGAGGTGCGGCCGCTCGGCGGTGTAGGCGACGACCGCGTGCGCCTCGACCTCGGACATGGCGTAGAGGCCGGCGCCGGCCTGGTCCGGCTCCGAGCGCCACTCGACGGGGAAGTTGCGGTTGAGATCGGTGGCGTTGTCGGAGAGGAACCACGGGTCGGGGACGCTGTCGCCGTCGAAGCCCGCGACGCGCCCCTCGGGGTAGAGGCGGTAGAACGGGCCCTCGTCCTCGACGAGGCGCGGGCGGAGCGCGCTCGGGTGCCCCTCGAGGGCGACGTACTCGCCGCCCGGATCGGGGACGCGCATGGCGAGGGCGAGCCCGTCGCCGTCGACGTCCTCGTGGAGCCAGTGGGGGTGGAGCTGGTGGTGGCGCGGATCGCGCGGGACCGAGCGCACCCAGCGGCCGGACTTCAGGATCTGCTCGGCGCCGTCGGGCGACATGCGCGGGAGCACGTAGAAGAGCCCGTCGCGGACGACGTCGCAGGCGGCGCGGGAGAGGCCGTGCAGCGTGAGCTCGGGGTCGAGGTGGAGCGCGAGCACGTCCTCGGCGATGCCGAGGGCGACGCTCGAGCCGGCGAGCTCGCTCGCGTGCATGTTGGCGTCGATCCAGACGGCCGGGCGGTAGCGGTCGGGATCGCGCCCGATGACGAGCACGGGGATCTCCCGCCCGCCCTCGGTGCGGCCGAGGAGCTCGACGCGGCAGAGGTCGGGGAAGGCCTGCGTCCAGGCGGCGAGCTGGCGGTCGACGCCGTCCCAGTCGAGGTAGTCGGCGCGGAAGGGCTGGGCGAGCGCGGCGAGACGTGGATCCATGCGGGCGATTATGGCGATGGCGGCGGCGCGCGCAACGACGACGGGATGGTCGCGGCGCGGTCGGCCGTTGTGACCGCCCGGAACGGAGGGAGACCGTGGAGAGAGCGACGACGACGACGACGCGCGGCGGCTGGGATCGCGCGGCGGTGACGATGGTGGCGGCGGCGCTCCTCGCGATCGGCGGGTGCGGGAAGGACGGGCCGGCTCCGACGCCGGCCGCCGCGGTGTCGGGAGCCCGCGCAGAAGCGGTGCCGACGCCCGCGCCCGCAGCGGGGCCGCGCCCGCGCCGACCCGCGGAGGAGGCGCTCGACGACGCCCCAACCGAGGCGCCGTCCGAAGGTGATGACGAGGCGGGCGCCGACGAGCCCGAGGCCGGGGACACGCCGCACCTCGACCCAGCGCTCCGGGTCGCCCTCGAGCGCGAGGGGGACGTCGTCCGCGGGCGCGGCTTCAGCGTCGAGGGGGTGCCGGACGACGTCACCTGGTACTTCCCCGACGACACGGGCCCCGAGCGTGTGTACCTCGTGTTCGACGAGGTCTACGAGCACGTCGCGACCGTGCGCGAGATGGAGGACCCGGCCGCGCGCGCCGCGAGCGACCGCCCCGACGCCGGAACGACCCTCGAGGACACGGGTGAGCCCTTCGCGATCTGGCCGTCGAGCCTCGCGCCGAGCCAGAAGAAGCGCGGCCCCGGGAAGCGCGCGCGCTTCGCCGGCCGCGGCTACCGCTACCAGGTCGACGCCCTCGTCCCGCTCCCCTGGCTCACGCGCGGCTTCCGCTTCACGGACGCGGAGTAGCGTTCAGGCCTCCGCGAGGCGCGCGTCGAGCTCCTCGGGGGCGCGCGCCGGCAGGAGGCAGCGCGTCCCGACGCAGACGAGGGCCTGCGCGCCGTCGAGCTCGAGCCGCCCCTCGAGGATGGGCCAGTCGCGGTCGACGTGACCGAGGGTCGGCACCACGGCGA
Source organism: Deltaproteobacteria bacterium (assembly GCA_020632715.1). GTDB lineage: Bacteria > Myxococcota_A > UBA9042 > PHBI01 > PHBI01 > JACKFA01. The sequence goes on along the minus strand of JACKFA010000003.1, from coordinate 440,727 downwards.
GCCCGGCGCGGACGGCGCCGCGGGCGCGGGCGAGGAGCGCGTCGGCGACCTCGCCGGGCGACACGACGACGACCGCCTCGGCGTCCTTCTCGAGCACGGCGCGGAGGAGCGTCGGCATGGCGGTCGGCGCCCGCAGCACGAAGTTCGCCTGCACGCGCGCGACCTGGTCGACGAGCGCCCCGTAGCGCGGGTCGCCGGTGATCGCGTGGAGCCGCGCCGCGGCGAAGGCGAGCGCGTGCTGCCCGGCCGGGTAGGCGCCGTCGGTCTGCTCGCGGCTCCGGCGGATGAGGTCGCCGCGGCCGGCCGGGGTCGTGAAGAAGCCGCCGTCGGGCGCCTGCAGGCGCTCGCACGCCTCGTCGACGCAGCGCCGCGCGAGGTCGACGAGGCCCGGATCCCCGAGGAGCAGGTACGCCTCGGTGTAGCCGAGCGCGAGGTGCCCGTAGTCGGTGACGAAGGCGGGGCGGCCCGCCATGCGCTCGAGGCCCGCGGGCGTGAAGCGCGCCTCGAGGCAGGCGGCGAGCTCGCGCGCGGCGTCGACGAAGCGGGCGCCGCCGTGGAGGCGCCCGAGGACCGCGAAGGCGCGGAGGGCGAGGCCGTTGAGGTCGGTCAGGACCTTGTCGTCGCGGCCGGGGCGGGGGCGCTGGTCGCGCACCTCGCGCAGGACCGGGAGGCGCTCCTCCCACGCGGCGCGGAGGCGCTGCGCGAGCTCTCCGCGGCCGAGCGCGCCGCCCTCGACGGCGCCGCGCGGGTGCGGGATGAACTCCGCGACGGGCTCCCAGTGGCCGCTCGGGCCCATCTCCGGCTCGCCGTCGGCGAGGTCCCAGGCGGTGATGAGCGCGTCGGCCTCGTCCTCGTCGGGGAAGACGGCCGCGATGGCGTCGGGGGACCAGGCGTAGAAGGCGCCCTCGCCGCCGGGGTCGTCGGCGTCCTCGGCGCTCGCGTAGCCGATGAGGGCGCCGTGCTCGTCGGTGACCCGCATGTCGCGGAGGAGGTAGTCGCCCGCGTTGGCGGCCGTCCGGAGGAAGTCGGGGCGGTCGAGGAGGGCACCCGCGAGGGCGTAGTCGCAGACGAGCTGGGCGTTGTCGTAGAGCATCTTCTCGAAGTGCGGCACGCGCCACTCGGCGTCGGTGCTGTAGCGGTGGAAGCCGCCACCGACGCGGTCGTGGAGCCCCGAGTCCTGCATGGCCTCGAGGACGGCCTCGGCGACGTGCCGCCCCGCCGCGGCGCCCGGATCGCGGCGCAGGAGCAGGAGCTCGAGGAGCTGTGAGGGCGGGAACTTCGGCGCCCCCGAGAACCCCGGGTCGACGGGGTCGAAGGTGCGGTCGACGACCGCCTGGAGCCGCGCCCAGAGGTCGGGCGGGAGCGCGCCGGGCGCCATCGGGGCCGTGACCTTCTCGAGGTGGGCCGTGATCTGCGCGGCCGAGCCGAGGACGCGCTCGCGCTCGTCGCGCCAGAGGCGCGAGAGCTGCTCGAGGACGCCCTGCCACTGCGCCTGCGGGAAGTAGGTGCCGGAGAAGAAGGGGCGCCCGTCGTGGTCGACCACGGCGTGGAGCGGCCAGCCGCCGCGCCCAGTGATGGCCTGCACGGCGTCCATGTAGATCTCGTCGACCTCGGGGTGCTCCTCGCGGTCGACCTTCACGCAGACGAAGCCGTCGTTCATGAGCGCGGCGGTGGCGTCGTCCTCGAAGCTCTCGTGGGCCATGACGTGGCACCAGTGGCACGTGCTGTAGCCGATGGAGACGATGACGGGGACGTCGCGGCGGCGCGCCTCGGCGAAGGCCTCGGGCCCCCAGGGGCGCCAGTCGACGGGGTTGTCGGCGTGCTGCCGGAGGTAGGGGCTCGCGGCGTCCGCGAGGGCGTTCGGCTTCCGCAACTTCGGCGCGCGCGGCTTCTTCACGGGGCCTCCGCCTTGTCCGGGCTCAGGGTGCTTCGAGGGCGGCCGCGTCGCACGCCGCGGTCGCCGAGATGGGGTTGCAGCGCACGGGGGCGGCGCCGCCGAGGTCGAAGACGTAGCCATCGCCGCGGTCGGGGTCCGGGCGGGCGTAGTCGGTCGAGATGAAGTGGGCGCCGAGGGCCATCGCGGCCGCGGCGCGCGCGGGCTCGGGCCCCTCCTCGGCGTCGGCGCGGGTGCGGACGATCAGGTGGGCGGCGACGGCCGCGGCGATGGCGTCGGCGTCGCGCACGGGGTCGTCGAGGATCGCGACGGCGGCGTCGGGATCCCCCGGCTCGCCGGCGACGAACATGACGCGGCCCGAGAGATCGTGGGCGTCGCCGCGGCGGTACTCCTCGCGGGCGCTGGCCTGGTCGAGGAGGACGAAGGCGAAGCGGCCGCGGGCGGCGTCGAGGCGCGGCCAGGCGGCGCCGGTGGCGACGGCCTCGGCGAGGGTCGCGTGGTCGCCGCGGACGTCGTCCGGGGTGATGAGGCGGTCGCGCGGGATGACGGCGAGGATGGCGTCGTCGATCTCGGCGACGTGGCCCGCGAGGAGGAGCTCGTCGACGCCGTCGGGGTTGTCGAGCTCGGCGGCGACCTGCGCGGCGTCGTCCTTGGGCTCGATGAACACGAAGACGGGGACGTGGCCGCCTCCCTGGCTGTCGGACCAGGCGAGGATCTGTCCGAGGCAGTCGGTGAAGCGGCGGCAGGTCGTGCCCTCGTCCACGAGCGGGACGTGGTAGACCTCGAAGACGCCCGAGGAGCGCTGGAGGTGGACGTCGAGCTCGAGCTGGCGGACGCCCTGCTCGCCGAGCTGCGTCGCGAGCGGGTCGAAGCGGTAGTCGAGCTCGGGGATGAGGGCGCGGTCGCCCTCGAAGGTGTGGTAGCTGTTGTGGGTGCCCTTGGCCTGGAGCTCGTCGAGGCGCGGGCCGGCGGGGGCGGAGGCGTCATCGGCGGCGCAGGCGGTGACGGCGGCCAGGGTGGCGGCGAGCGCGATGAGGCGCCCGCGCCGCGCGCGGCCGGCGATGGGGTGAGCGGAGACCATCGCGAGGAGGATACCACTCGGGGCGGGCGGGCACATGGCCGCCGCCGCCCGGAGTTACCGGCGAGGTCCGCGGTTCGGCGCGCGTCGTCGTGGCGGCGAGGGGGCGGTCGCGTGTAGGCTCGCGCTCCGCCTGGGAACGCGCCGGAGACGCCATGAGAAAGCTCACCAAGCCGCTCGCCATCGCCATCACCGCGGCCTTCGGGATCGGCGCGGCCGCGTCCTGCGGCGGCGACCAGTCCGCCGCTCCGGCCGACACGAGCGCGGTCGCGGCCGACACGGCGGCGGTGATCACGCCGGACACGGTGACCCCGGCCGACACCGTCGAGCCCGCGCCGGACACCGCCACGCCCGCGCCCGACACGGTGGAGCCCGTCGACACCGCGCCGGCGCCCGACACGAAGCCCGTCTCCGACACGCTCGAGCCGGTCGACACGGAAGTGGCCGTCGACACCGAGCCCGCCGTGGACACGGTGACGCCGCCGCCCGCGGAGGTGCGCTTCGTCGTGCTCGGCGACACGGGCACGGGCAGCGACACGCAGAAGCAGGTCGCGGGCGTCGTGAAGTCGCGCTGCGACGCGCTCGGCTGCGACTTCGCGCTGATGGTCGGCGACAACATCTACGACGCAGGCGTGACCAGCGTCATGGACGCGCAGTGGCAGGAGAAGTTCGAGGGGCCCTACGCGGCGATCGACATGCCGTTCTACGCGGTGCTCGGCAACCACGACAACGGCGGCTTCCTCTCGATGTTCCTCGGCGACACGTTCGCCGGGGCGGGCGCCGAGTTCGAGCGCGGCGACGTCGAGGTGCAGTACACGCAGATGTCGACGAAGTGGCGGATGCCGGCGCGCTACTACGACTTCGCGGCGGGGCCGGCCCACTTCTTCGCGCTCGACACGAACGACTTCGTCTGGAGCTACGGCAACCCCATCGCGGAGCAGCGGAGCGGGATCCAGGTCGACACCCAGGCCGAGAGGATCGACGACGCCGAGGAGACGTGGCGCGTCGCCTTCGGCCACCACCCGTTCATCTCGAACGGGCGGCACGGCGACGCAGGCGCCTACGAGGGGCTCGAGGAGGGGATCACCGACCTCCTCGCCGCCCTGCCCTTCGTCGGGAACCTGCTCGGGGATCTGCAGCAGGTCGTCACGGGCGACGGCGTGCAGGAGGCGCTCGACACGCTCGTCTGCGGCAACGTCGACCTCTACTTCGCCGGGCACGATCACGACCGGCAGTGGCTCGTGCCCATCGACGACTGCCCCGGCACGACCTTCGTCGTGAGCGGGGCCGGGTCGAAGCTGACCGCCCACGGCGCGAAGTACCACCCGGTGCTCTTCGAGGACTACGATCGCGAGGGCTTCTTCTGGGTGCGCCTCGTCGGGAACCGGCTCGAGGCGAAGGCGTTCGACAAGGACGGCAACGAGCAGTGGAGCACGGAGTACACGAAGTGAGCGCGCTCCGCGTCGCCGCCGCGGCGCTCCTCGTGGCGCTCGCCCCGGGGGCGCGGGCCGGCGCGGCGACGCCGCTCGAGACGGCCAGGGAGGCGCGAGCGGCCGTGCTCGCGACCGCGCTGCCGTCCGTCGCGGACGCGCCCACGGTGAACGAGCTCCGAGGCGCCTTCATCGCGGCGCTGAACGAGGAGTCGCGGCTCCACGGCGCGCTCGAGGAGGCCTACCTGCGCGCGACGGCGGCGGCGCCCGAGGCCGAGCAGCCGGCGATCCTCGTGGAGCTCCTCGAGGTGGAGCTCGCGTTGGCGAAGCGGATGCAAACGGCGGCGCGGGAGCTCCTGCAGCCGAACGCGGAGCTCGTCAGGATGCGCGAGCCGCTCGTCGTGTACGTGCGGGAGAAGGCCGCGCGCGTGCAGAAGGGGCTCGCGCGCTGCCCCGAGGCGGTGGCCGCCTGCGCGGGCGTGCGGCGAGAGCTCGCCGCGCTCTCGGGAGCGTCGGCGCCCGAGGAGGACGTCGCGCGCTGCGTCCTCGCGACGCCCCTCCGCGGTGGGCGCGTGTTCGCCGACGCCGCCGGGAAGCAGCCGATCGGGACGATCGCGGCCGAGCTGCCGGCGACGCTCGCGCCGGCCGCGCGGCGCGGGGGCGCGAGCGAGGTGCGCGTGGCGGCGCTCGAGGGCCCCGTGTGGATCCCGGGCGGCGGCGGCTACGTGCTCCGACGCGAGCTCGACGTCGTCGCGGGGGGCTTCGTCGCGCTCCGCCACGGGGCGCCGGTCACGCTCTCGCGGGCCAGCGACGGCGAGGTGGTCGTGCGGGCGGACCTCGGGCCGGGGGCGACCCCGCGGCGGGTGGAGGCGAAGCTCGCGTGCGAGGACCTCGTGGCGGCCCCGCTCGCGGTGCTCGGTGGCGGCATCGGCGCCGGCGGCGGGCAGGTCGCGCTGAAGCCGGGGACGCCGCTCTACGACGCGCCGGGCGGCAAGCGCGTGGCGGTGCTCGGCTTCCGCGAGGCAGGCGAGCGCGGCGGCGTCGCGACGGCCATGCGCCAGGAGGGCGCCTGGGTCAGCGTCGTCGGGGGCACGACCTCGCTCGCCTTCCACGGCTGGGTGAAGAGCGCGGCGGCGCGCCCGTGGTCCTGGGGCCCCGCCGGCCACGAGGACAACGCGCCGAGGGCGGAGCTCGCGCGCCCGCCGGAGCCGACGCGCGTGTTCACCCCGGCGGTCGAGCCGCTGCCGCTCCGGCTGTCGGCGACGGGGCCGATCGTGGCGCGGGCCGCGCGCGCGGCGCTCGTGCGGGTGACGGAGCGCACGGAGACGGCGCTCACGCTCGAGATCAAGGGGCTCGAGGCCGCGAACGCCGACGGGCGCTTCATCGTGCGGCTCGCCGACCTCGAGGGGGCGCGGTGACCCGCCACGCCGCCGTCGTGCTCGCGGCGTTCGTCGCGTCGTTCGCAGGGGCCGCGGCGGTCGCGGCCGAGCCAGGCGAGGTGCCGCTCGCCGTCGCGCGTGGCGAGCGCGCAGCGCTCCTCGCGGCGCCGATCCCGACCGCCGCCGACGGGACCACCGGCGACGCGCACTCGGAGACCGAGCGCAGGCTCACCTACGAGAGGATGCGCGCCGCGTACTCGGAGGCGATCACCCACACCCCGCTCCCCGCGAAGCGCGACGTCTGGGTCGAGCTCGCCGAGGCCGAGCTCGAGGTCGCCGCGCGGGAGCTCCGGATCGCGGACGAGCACCTCGCGCCCGACGAGGCGTCGCGGCCCTCGCGCGGACAGCTCGGGCTCGCCATCGAGGACCACCACCGGGCGGCGGTCGCGTCCCTCGCGACGTGTCGGGAGGCCGGCGCCTGCGACGGGACCGAGGCCGCCGCCGCCATCGCGTTCTTCTACGACCGGATCCTCCGGCGCCCCCAGTCCGACCGGCCGACGGACCGCTCGGTGACCCCGACGCCGCTCCCGGCGATCCGCCTCTTCGCGGACGCAGGCGGCTGTCGGCTCATCGGCACCGTCGCCGGCTACGTGAAGGGCGCTCTCGACGAGCCGGCGCGGCGCGGCGCGCAGGCGATCGTGGTGGAGATCCTCGCGGGGCCCGAGTCCGACCCGCTCTTCATCGCCCGCGAGGACGCGAGCCAGCTCGCGGACACGCCGCCGGCCGCCGAGCGCGGTCCCTCGCCCGGTGGTTTCGCGCCGGCCAACGAGGCGCTCCCGCTCCGCCTGTCGCCCCGCGGGCCCGTCGTCGCGTGCACCGCCTCCGCCGCGTGGATCCGGGTCGTCGAGCGCACCGACGAGCTCGCGCGGATCGAGCTCGAGGGCGTCCGCGCGGCGAGCCGCGACGGCCTCTTCGTGGTCCGGCTCGCGGACCTCACGTACGACTGGCGCGCGCCGTGGGCGTGCCGCCGCGCCAAGCAAAAGTGAACAACGTTCACAGCGCGGGTCCGCCGAGCGCCGCGTGAACGACGTTCACGCACACGGCGCTGGAGTCGTCACCTGACCCCGTTCGTGCGCGTTCAAGCCGCCGGCAGGAGGCCGTTGTGCCGCAGGAGCGCCTCCGTCTCGGGCTCGCGCCCACGGAAGCGCCGGAAGACCTCCATCGGCTCGACGCTCCCGCCGAGCCCGAGCACGGTGTCGCGGAAGCGCGTCCCGACCTCGCGCATCGCGGCGTCGTCGTCGAGCCCGGCCTCCTCGAAGGCGCCGAAGGCGTCGGCCGAGAGCACCTCGGCCCACTTGTAGCTGTAGTAGCCGGCCGCGTAGCCGCCCGCGAAGAGGTGCCCGAACTGGCAGAGGAAGCGGTCCTCCGGGAGCGGCGGGACGATCGTGTAGCGCGCGACGATGTCCTCGCGGACGCGCTCGACGGCCTCCGGCGTGACCTCGGAGAGCCCGTGCAGCGCGAGGTCGAGGCTCGCGAAGTAGAGCTGCCGCATGAAGCCCGTGCCCGCGCGGAACTTCTGCGCGTCGAGCACGCGGTCGACCGTCGCCTCCGGGAGCTTCTCGCCGGTCTGGAAGTGGCGCGCGAACGACCACAGCGTCGGCTTGTGGCGGAGCCAGTTCTCCATGAACTGGCTCGGGAGCTCGACCGCGTCCCACTCGACGCCGTTGATGCCGGCGACGCCACCGTGATCGACCCGCGTCAGCATGTGCTGGAGCCCGTGGCCGAACTCGTGGAAGAGCGTCGACACCTCGTTGAAGGTCATGAGCGACGGCGCGCCGTCGATCGGCGGCGACTGGTTGCACACGAGGTAGGCGACCGGGTTCCGCGCCGCCTCGCCTGGGCCCGCGAGGAGCGCGCTGCGACCGACGCACTCGTTCATCCAGGCGCCGCCTCGCTTGTCGGCCGGGCGGCTGTAGGGATCCAGGTAGAAGCGGGCCACGGGGCCCCGTCCTCGCCGCGGACGAGGAACGAGCGCACGTCGTCGTGCCAGGCGGGCACGTCGTCGCTCGCCTCGACGGTCACGCCGAAGATCCGCGTCGCGAGGCCGAAGAGCCCGTCGAGCACGGCCGGGAGCGGGAAGTAGGGGCGGAGCGCCTCGTCGCTGTAGGCGAAGCGCGCCTCGCGCAGGCGGCGCGCCCAGTAGCTCATGTCCCAGAGCTCGAGCGGCGCCTCCTCGCCCGCCTCGCGCGCGAACGCCCGCAGCTCGTCGAGCTCGGCGACCGCCGCCGGGTACGAGGCGGCGCGCAGGTCCTCGAGCAGCGCGTGGACGGCCTCGATCCGGGCGCCATCTTGGCGTCGATGGAGAGCGCCGCGAACGACGGGAAGCCGAGGATCTTCGCCTGGTCGGCGCGGAGCTCGAGGATCCGCTCGACGAGCGGGCCGTTGTCGTACGGCGGCGCGCTCGCCCGCGTGACGTGCGCCCGGTAGAGCTGCTCGCGGAGGTCGCGCCGCTCGCTGTGCTCCATGAACGGCACGAAGCTCGGGTAGTCGAGCGTCACGCGCCACGGGCCGTCGGCCGGCGTCGCGTCGGCCTCGCCGGCCGCGCGCGCCGCGGCGCTCGCGAGCCCGAGGAGGCTCGCCGGGAGGCCGGCCACGTCGGCCTTGTCTCGGAGCGTGAGCCCAAAGGCCTTGGTCGCGTCGAGCACGTGGTTCCCGAAGGCGAGCGAGAGGCGCGCGAGCTCCTGCCGGTTCGCGTTGAAGCGCTCGAGCGCCTCCCCCTCGAGCCCGACGCCGCTGTGCTCGGCGCCCCGGACGTTGAGCGTCGCGACGCGCTGCACGGCGGGCGGGAGGGCGTCGAAGCCGGGCGCCTCGGTGGCGGCCTTCAGCGCGAGGTAGACGGGGCGGCTCTGCGCGAGGCGCGACTGGAACGTGACGACGTCGGGCTGCGCGGCCTCGATGGCCTGCCGGAGCGGATCGGAGGTGCGCACCGAGTTCAGGTGGTTCACGAGGCCCCAGGTCCAGCCGAGGCGGTCCTCGAGGCGCTCGAGGCGGGCGACCAGCGCCTCGGCCGGGAGGCTCGCGGCGTGGGCCTCGATGTCGGCGAGCTCGTCGCGCGACCAGGCGAGCGTGCGCTCGAGGGCCGGGGCCACGTGCGCGACCTCGATCGCGTCGAACGCCGGGAGCGTGCCCCAGGCGAGGAGCGGGTTCGCGTCGGCGTGGTCCGGGGTCGTCGTCGTCGTCGTCGTCATCGGGACCTGACCTCCTCTGGCGTCGGCGCCGCTGGCAAGGGGCGGCGCGAGCCGGTCGCCGGAATGTAGGACCTCGGGGGTCCTTTTCCAAGGGCCGCCCCGCGTCGGCGAACGCGCCGGTTTCATGCCCGCGGGCGACGCGCTATGCTCCGCGCGGCCTCGGCCCGGCCGCGACGGCCCGCGCCTGGCCGAAGGCATCGGGAGGAGCGGACTCATGCGCGCGTTGGTCACCGGGGGCGCCGGCTTCATCGGATCGTTTCTGTGCGAGCGGCTCCTCGCCGACGGCCACGAGGTCATCTGCGTCGACAACTTCTTCACGGGCCGGAAGAAGAACCTCGAGCACCTGCTCGACCACCGCGACTTCGAGCTCATCCGCCACGACGTGACGGAGCCGCTCCTGCTCGAGGTCGACCGGATCTTCAACATGGCGTGCCCGGCGTCGCCGGTGCACTACCAGTACAACCCCGTCAAGACCGTGAAGACCTCGGTCCTCGGCACGATCCACATGCTCGGCCTCGCGAAGCGGGTTCGGGCGCGCGTGCTGCAGGCGTCGACGAGCGAGGTCTACGGCGACCCGACCGAGCACCCGCAGCGGGAGACGTACTGGGGCCACGTGAACCCCATCGGGCCGCGCGCCTGCTACGACGAGGGGAAGCGCGTCGCCGAGACGCTCTGCTTCGACTACCACCGGCAGAACGGCGTCGACATCCGCGTCGTCCGCATCTTCAACACCTACGGGCCGCGCATGCTCGCCGACGACGGGCGCGTCGTGTCGAACTTCATCGTGCAGGCCCTCGAGGGGAAGGACATCACGATCTACGGCGACGGCTCGCAGTCGCGCTCGTTCTGCTACGTCGACGACCTCGTCGACGGCCTCGTGAAGATGATGCAGCAGATCGCGACCGTCGGCCCGGTGAACCTCGGGAACCCCGACGAGTTCACGATCCGCGAGCTCGCCGAGCAGGTCATCGCGCTCACGGGGTCGCGGAGCCGCCTCGTCACGCGGCCGCTCCCGCAGGACGACCCGACGCGCCGCCAGCCCGACATCTCGCGGGCGAAGGAGCACCTCGGCTGGGAGCCGCAGGTGAAGCTCGGCGACGGCCTCGTGAAGACCATCGCCTACTTCGAGGAGCTCCTGCGCTCGGGCGAGCTCCACCGCGCAACGATGAAGAACGGCTGAGCCGACCGCGCGGCTCACCGCGCGTGAACGGCGTTCACAACACGCTCACCGGTTGTCGGCCGCGAACCCCTCGAGCCCGTGGACGAGCGTGCGGAGCGGCGCGCCGGTGGCGCCCGTACCCGCCGCGGGCGCGTCGCCGGCCCAGTTCCACGTCGACGCGAAGATGTCGAGGTGGGTCAGCGGGCGATCGGTGAAGTGGAGGAGGAAGTGGCCGGCGTTCCGCGAGCCGGCGCCGCGCGAGGCGTGCCCCGGGAGGCGCGCCGTGTTCTTCACGTCGGCCTCCTCGTCGCGGTTGGCCTCGAGGTGCCAGATCCGCTCGGGGAAGAAGTGCAGATCCTCGCCGGTGCGGGCGCTGGCGCGGGTGAGCGCGGCCTCGAGCGCGGGCGGCGCGAAGTGGACGGGGGTCGCGTAGGGGCCGTAGGCGATGAGGGCGGCGGTCGTGAGCGTCGCGAACGAGATCACGCGCTCGGGCTGGTGGCGGTCGCCCGCCCAGGCGAGGCCGTCGGCGAGGACGAGGCGCCCCTCGGCGTCGGTGTGGTCGATGCGCACGGTGAGCCCGCGGTAGCTCTTCACGAGCGCGCCCGGGCGCATCGCGCCCTCGCCGATCGGGTTCTCGCAGGTCGGGATCACGCACACGAGCGGCCACGGGAAGCGCGACGCGACGAGGTGCTGGAAGAGCGCCCACGCGAGCGCGGCGCCCGCCATGTCGTTCTTCATCATCGAGACGTAGGACTCGTAGGGCTTCACGTTGATCCCGCCCGAGTCGAAGGTGATCCCCTTCCCGAGCAGCATCAGCGGGGCGCGCGTGCTCCCCTCGGGGCGGTAGGTCGCCGTCACGAGCGTCGGCGGCGACACGAGGCTCGCGCCGCCGACCGCGCAGAGGAGGCGGAGCCCCTCCTCCTTGCAGGCGTCGTGGTCGAGGATCTCGACGGCGACGGGGTGATCGCCGCGGTTGGCCGCCACCCAGGCCGAGACGTCGCGGGCGATCGCGGTGCTCGTGCGCGTCGCGGCGTCCTCGTCGACCCAGCGCTTGAAGAGGGTCTCGCTCGCCGCGAGCCGATCGATGGCCTCGCCGCGCCCGTGGCTGACGCGCCCGCCGTGCGCCTGCAGGAGATCGAGCGCGATCGCGTCGGCGACGGCCCCGTCGACCCCGGCGTCGACCTCGAGCGCCGCCGAGTCGAGGCCGAACGCGCCGCGGAGCTTCTTGAGCGCGCCGTCGACGAGCCAGCGGAGCTCGGCCACGGGGCGCGACGCGAGGCGCAGCTCGACGTGCGCGCCGTCGTCACCGAAGCGCGCGCCCACGGCGAGCCCCCCCTTCGCGCTCACGCGGGCGCCGGCGGGCTCGGGGCCCCCTTCCGGCAGGAGCTTCAGCGAGAGGCGGGTCGCGGGGGCGGGGGTCGTCATCGGTCGGCTCCTCTTTCCGGCGCGCGCGAGGCGACGCGCGGGCACTTGTCGAAAAATGCGTCGCCGTGGTTTACCTCCCGGGAGGCCCGGGTCTCAACCACCGAGCGCCTTGCTCGCCGTTGGAGGACCGACCGCCATGCCATCAGAGCCCCACATCGACACCGAGACCGTCGAGACGCTGCTCAAGACGCGCCACGCGCGCATGCAGGCCGTCGCGGACGGCGAGGACATGGCCGCGGTCGAGCTCGTCGCGCGCCACCTCGACGGGCTCACGACGCCGGCCGAGTCGGCGCGGGCGCGCGCGATCATGGCCGCCGATCCGATCCTCGCCGAGGCGGTCGCCCTCCTCGCGGACGCGGACGGCGAGAACAAGGTGAGCTCGCTCGCGGCCGCCCGGCAGGCTCGTTCGACCCGCCCCGCCGCCTCGCGCACGTGGCTCGTCGCCCTCGCGGCCGTCGTCGTGGCGGGCGTCGGCGCGGCGCTCCTGTTGTCGAAGCCGTCGGAGGGCCCGTCGGGCGGCGGCGGCCTCCAGGCCGGGATGGGCGCCGGCGGCGACCAGATCACGCTGACCATGCGCGGCGACGGCGGCACGAAGGCCCTCACGGACGGGGCGAGCCCCGGCGACGTCGTGACCATCGGGGTCGTCACCGACGGCCCCGGCTACGCCGCGGTCGTGCGCGTCGACGAGAACGGCCTCGCGACGCCGGTCTACGAGGAGGGCGGTGGCGCGGCGCTCGTGAGCGCGTCGGGCGGCGAGCTCGTGCTCGGCGGCGAGGTCACGGTCGGGTCGCGCTGCGAGTGGATCGTGGCGGCGTTCGACAACACGGCGTTCCCGACGGCGTCGCTCGTCGAGGCGGTCGCCGCGGCGCCCGCGCCGGGCGAGGCGTGCGTCGCGCCGGCGCCGAAGCTCGACTTCGCGCGGAGCGTCATCGTGCGGCGCCTCGGCAAGTAGGGCGCGAGGCGCGATGGCGCGGGGAGAGCCGCGTTGGTAGACTCCCCCGGTACCCCGAACGAGCAGATCCCCTTGTCGCGCCGCCCTGGACACCGCGCCCGCCCTGTCGCCATCGCGCTCGTCGCGGCCGGCCTCGCCCTCGGCTCGAGCGCGGGCGCGCCGGCTCGCGCGGCCGCCTCCCCGCCGCCGGTCGCCGAGCGCGACGCCCCCCGCCGCGTCATCGTCTACGACCTCGCGGGGGAGGAGACCGACGCCGCGGCGCGCGCGCGGCTGACCGAGGCGCTCCTCCTCCACCTCGGCGAGCGCCCGGGCTTCACCGTGCTCGGCGAGAGCGAGGTGAAGGTGATGCTCGCGCACGCGCAGGACCAGGACGCGGTGGGCGCCTGCGGCGACGACCGCGACTGCCTCGCGCGGATCGAGGCCGCCATCGACGCCGACCGCGTGATCTCCGGGCGCGTCGGCCACCTCGGCGCGAGCTGGGTCGTGACGCTCGAGCTCGCCGATCCGCGGCGCGCCGTGGTCGAGCGGGTCGAGGCCGCGGACGCCGAGTCGCTCGGAGAGCTCGAGAAGCGCGTCGGGGAGGCCGCGGACCGCCTGCTCGGCGTGGCCGACGCCGCGCCGCCGTTCGCGCTCCCGTTGGCGCCCGGCGGCGTCCAGGCCGCGGTCGTCGACCTCGTCCCCCACGGCGGCGTCGCGCCGGGCGTCGCGCAGAGCCTGACGCAGCTCCTGTCGCTCGAGCTGCGTCGCTTCGACGGGCTCCGCGTGATCAGCCGCGACGAGATCGCGACGATGCTCCGCTATGAGGCCGACAAGCACGCGCTCGACTGCGCGGACGACACCGAGTGCCTCGCGCGCCTCGGCGGGGCGCTCGGCGTCGACTACCTCGTCGGCGGGAGCGTCGGGAAGCTCGGCGACAGCTTCGTCGTCACGCTCAAGCTCATGGACGTCGAGGAGGCGGCCGTCGCCCACCGCGCGAGCGAGTCGCTGCGCGGCACGGAGGCCGATCTCGCGGGGGCGCTGCGGGTCGCGACGTGGTCGCTCCTCGGGCGGCCGGTCGCGGGCACAGGCGAGATCGAGGTGAAGGCCAACGTGCCCGAGGGCGAGCTCGTCGTGGGCGACGCGGCCCCCCGGCCCTACCCCCGCGAGACCGTGCTGCGCGAGGTCCGCGCGGGGAAGCTCGGCGTCACGATGCGGGCCGACGGCTACGTCCCGCTCTACCAGGAGACCTACGTCTTCGACGGGAAGCGCACGCTCCTCCGGCTCGACCTCGCGGAGGAGCCGGCGGCCTGGTACGAGCAGTGGTGGCCGTGGGCGATCGTCGGCGGCGTCGTGGTGGCGGGCGTCGTGACCGCCGTCGTCCTGAGCCAGGACGCGACGCCGGCGCCAGGCCACGTCGACGTCACCGTCGGGGCGCCGTGACGGCGACCGGGCTCCCGCGGCGCGCGGTCTGCCCGACGTGCCTCCGGCGCTACGAGCCGCCGCCGGCGGCCGCGCGCTGTCACGACGACGGGCAGCCGCTGCTCCCGCTCGGCGAGGCCGACGGCGACCCGCGCATCGGCACCATCGCGGGCGAGCGCTATCTCCTGCTCGACGTGCTCGGCGAGGGCGGCATGGGCGTGGTCTACCTCGCCTGGCAGCTCCAGATGGCGCGCTACGTGGCGTTGAAGACGCTCCACCCGACGGGGCCGAACCGCGACGGGCTCGAGCGGCGCTTCCTGCGTGAGGTGCGCGCGACGGCGTCGCTCCGGAGCCCGCACACGCTCACGGTCTTCGACAGCGGGAAGCTCCCGTCGGGCGACCTCTACCTCGCGATGGAGCGGCTCCACGGCGCGCCGCTCGACCGCCTGCTGCGGCTCGAGGGCAAGCTGTCGCCGGCGCTCGCCCGGCTCGTCGGGCTCCACGTGTGCCGCTCGCTCTCGGAGGCGCACGGCGCCGGCATCGTGCACCGCGACATCAAGCCCGCGAACCTCGTGCTCGAGCGGCTCCCGTCGGGGGAGCCGCACGTGAAGGTGCTCGACTTCGGGATCGCGAAGCTCCTCGACGACGCGTCGACCGACCTCACGTCGACCGGCTCGACGCTCGGCTCCATCGCCTACATGAGCCCCGAGCAGATCGACGGGCGCGAGATCGGGCCGGCGGCCGACCTCTACGCGCTCGGCGCCACGCTCTTCGAGCTGATGACCGACGCGCTGCCGTTCGAGGCCACGACGCGCGTCGCGCTCATGTTCAAGCACCTGAGCGAGGCGCCGCCGAGCCTCGTTCCGCGCCTCGGCGCGTCGCCCGCGGTGGCCGCGCTCGACGCGATCATCCGGCGCTGCCTCGCGAAGACGCCGGAGGAGCGCTACCCCTCCGCAGACGCCCTCTACGCCGCGCTCACCGCCGTGCCGGTGGGCGAGGAGCCGGTCGCCGCCGTGGTCGCGACCGCGGTCGCGCCGCCGACCGCGCAGCCCGTGGAGGCGCGCGAGCGGGCGTTCGCGGAGACGCTCGAGGACACCGACCGCGGCGGGAGCGACGCGTCCTCGGCGCCGACCGATCCGAGCGCGCGCGAGGAGCCGGTCGCCGCCGCGCCCCTCCCGACCGCGCCCCCACCCGTCGCGCCGCCGGTCACCCGGCGAGCGCGCTGGGTGATCCCAGCGGTCCTCGCCGCCGGGCTCCTCGCGTTCATCGTGCTCGACGCGCTCCGCGGCGGCTCCGGCGGCGAGCGGCCCGCGCCGGCCGCGGCGGGCGACAGCGCGCGCGCGTGGTGGTGACGACGGTCGCCCCGCCGATCGCGACGGCGGGGCTCGAGGTCGCGGTGCGCGACGTCCGCGAGGCGCCGCCCGCCGACGTGGAGGCGGTCGCGGACGCCGAGCCGGGTGACGTCGCCGAGGAGCGGGACGCCGCGGGCCCCGTCGCGGCCGCGATCATCGCCGCGGACGCCGTGAGCAGCGCGCCGAGCGCGCCTCCGCGGGCGAGCGCCCCCGTCGCGAGCGTGACGCGCGCGGAGCCCGCAGCCGCGCGCGCCGTGGGGAGCTCGCTCCTCGCCGAGCTGCGGCGCTGCTACCGCCTCACCGAGAAGGCGCGGCGGACGCTCCAGCCGGTCGTCCTCTGGAGCGGCGCCGGCAAGGTCACCTTCCGCGTGGCGAACCCGGAGAACGCGGCGTTCGCGGCCTGCGCGCAGGGCAAGGTCGCGGCGGCGAGCTACCCGCCGCCCGAGGGAGCCGCGCCCGCGGCTTCCTGCACTTCCGCGTGGCGCCGCCGCCCTGACCACCGCGTTCACGGGCTACGCCGCTCGCTCCGCGAGGGCGCGAGCCGCTCGAGGGCGCTCGCCATGGCGGCGAGGTTCTCCTCGGCGTACCCGGCCGCGAACCAGGCGACGGCGCCGTCCGCGGCGACGACGACGTTGAGCGGCAGGACCTCCGCGCCATAACGGCGCCCGACGATGCCGTAGCCGTCCACGAGCAGCGGGAGCCCGAGGCCGAGCTCGCGGGCCACGCGCAGCATGGCCGCCTGCCCCTCGTCGCTGTCGTCGACGGCGACGACGGCGGCGAGCACGCCGCGATCGGCGTAGCGCCGGGCGAGCGCGTCGATCTGCGGCAGCTCCTTCTTGCAGGGCGCGCAGTGGGACGCCGCGAACGACAGGAGGAGGGCTCGCTTCGGTTCCTTGGCCGCGGGCCCCACGTAGCGCCGCGTCGAGAGCGCCTCGAGGCCGACGGCGTCGGCGTTCGCGACCGGGAGCGTGAAGCGCGGCGCGGGCGCGCCGACGGCGAGCTTCCCCGGAGGTGCGGGCGGCTCCCCGGCGGGGGCGTCGGCGCGGCCCCGAGCGCGAGGAGCGCCGCGGCGAGGCAAGCCGCCACGCTGAGGGCGCGCGCCCTCACCGGAGGAGCCAGCAGAGCTGGTGGCCGAGCGCGTCGGGCCGCCCGCCGCGGGCGTCGCTCGCGCGCGTCCTGCTCGGCGTCGGCGCCGCGCGGAGCCCTGTTGGCGCCGGGCGACCGCGGCGGGCGAGCGCCCGGGCGATGTCGCCGTCGATCCCGCGCAGCGCCGGCCCGCGCGCGGCGGCCCCGCGCGTCCCCGCGGCCCCCCCGACGGCGGCGCGCGACAGCGCGACCACGAGGTCGTCGCCGCCGTTCGTGAGGCAGCCGACGAGGTGCTCGTCGAAGGCCGCCTCGTCCCCCGCGAGCCAGGCGGCGATGGCGGCGTTCAGGTGCACGCGCGCGTCGCTCGGCTCGAGCTTCAGGGCGGCGTCGTACGCGCCCCGCGCCTCGGCGAGGCGCCCCGCGAGGAGCTCGACGTTGCCGATGTTGTTGAGGGCCGCGCGGCGCATCGCGGCGTCGCCCTCGAGCTTCTCGAGGAGCGCGCGCGCCTCGTCGAGCCGCCCCGCGAGCACGAGCATCACCGCGCGCTCGAGCAGGGCTCCCGGCCCGCCGCCCGCGCCGACTCGAGCGAGCGCAGCGTCGACCGCGCGCTTCCGCTCGCCCTCGAAGTCCGCGAGCGCGCGCTGCACGCGCTCCGTGAGCCGCGCCGCGTCGAGCGCGGGCGGCGTGGCCCCGGCGTCGAGCCCGGTCGGCGGCGCCGTCTTCCAGGCGTCGCGGATGACCACGACCCTCAGCGCCGCGCGCTTCTCCGCGACGACCTTCGCGCCCGCGTCCCACGCGTCGGCGACGCTCGCCCCGAGGAGGGTCGTCTCGAGCGGGAGCCACGCGACGCCGTCATGCTCGAGGAGGCGCCGCTCACCGTCGATGACGTAGGGCGCGCCGCGGTTTCGGGCCGGCACCCCGGTCGACACCGCGACGAGGACGTGGTCCGGCGTGACGAGGAGCGCGGCCGGCAGGTCGAGGGCCTCGGCGAGCGACGCGTAGAGCACCGCGAGGTCGTCGCAGTCGCCGCTCTTCCGCGCGAGGGTCTCCTCGGGGAGCTGGAGGTAGTCGTTCGTGGCCTCGGCCGAGAAGGGGCTCGCCGGATCCCGCTGGTAGCGGAGATCGAGCGCGCCGAGCGCGGCGAAGAGCGCACCGCCGAGCGTGATCGGGTCGGCGTCGGCGGGGGCCGCGTGGGCGACGGCGCGCGCGACGGCCTGCACGGCGTCCGAGCGCGGCCGCACGAACGCCGCGACGCTGTCCGGGTCCGTCCACGAGAGCGCGCTCCTGTCGAAGACCATCACGGCCGCCGACCGGCTCTCCCGCCCGGCGAGCTCCCCGACGCGGTAGTCGACCGTGAGCGTCAGCGTCTCCGCCGCCGTGCGGTCGCGCCGCGAGAGCGCGCCGCCGTCGAGCACGAGCCGCACCGGGACCTCCCTCGCCTCGCCGGGCGCGAGGTCGCCGACGACCTGATCGACCGGGTTCGGCGTGAGCCCGCTCAGGCTCGCGCGCAGGACGACGGCGGTCACCGGCGCCGCCCCCTCGTTCTTCACGGTCGCGGTCCAGCCGGGGGCGTCCGGACGGTAGAGCGCCGGGAAGATCGCGCGCCCCGCGGGCGGCGTGATCGACAGCGCGCGCGGCGGCTCCGGCGCCGCGGCGAGCCCGGCGGGGACGGCGTCGGCGAACAGGTGACGCTTCGCGAGCAGGGCCGGCATGAGCGACTCGCCCAGGTGGTCGCCGAGCCTCGCGACGCACGCGAGGTCCGGGCACGCGAGCTGGTCGGTCAGGACGACCGCCCCGCCCTGCCCGGCCCGGACGCGCACGGTGACCGCGACGCCCCCGTCGTTGTCGCGGGTGTAGCTGCCGGCGACGACGAGCGTCGCCTTCGGCGTCGCGCCGCGCGCGGCGAGCGCCTTCGGCCAGGCCGCGGGCGCCGCGGGGAGCGGCCTCGGGCCGCCGCCGCGGAGGGTCACGAAGGCGCGGTTCTCGAGCGCCGCGCCGACGATCTCCGGGAGCGCCGTCGCGAGCCACCCGTCGCCCGCCCGCGCGGCGCGGGCCTCGAACGGCGTGAGCACGACGTCGAAGGCCGCCGCCGCCTCCGCGCTGTAGTCGCAGACGACCCGGCGCGCCGAGAAGCCGGTCGCGACGAGGCCGAGCCCGCGCGCCGCGTCGAGCGCGACGGCGAGGTCCGGCGCGGCGCGGCCGGGGGCGCGGACGTCGACGACCATGAGGCTCGGGTTCTGGCTCAGCACGGTCGCGCTCACGACGCCCGGGACGGCGCGCACCCCGGCGACGACGCGCTGCCCGGCGGTCACGTTGGGCAGCCCCCGCACGGTGAGCTCGACGCGGTCGGCGTCCGGCGCGGGTCGCGCCGCGAGGAGCTCGGCGGCGAGCTTCTGTCCGGCGTCGCGCGCGGCCTCCTCGAGGGCCTGGTCGGGGGAGAAGCGGAGGCGGCTCTGACCCGCGGCGAAGTGGGCGCCGAGGACCTGCCCGGTGCCGACGTCGATGACCTTCGCCTCGAGGCGCGCCTCGTAGCGGTAGGCGGTGCCGCTCGTGAGCGCGCTCGTGACGGGAGAGAGGCGGCAGCGCGCGGCGATGAGCACGTCGGCGTCCGCGGGGGTGATGACCGGGCTCACCTGCCCCGTGACGAGGGCGCCGGCGTCGTTCACGGAGCGGATCCGCCGGGCCTGCGCCTCGTCGATGAAGACGACGCCCGCCCGCCGCATCGCCTCGATCGCGGCGAGCTCGGCCGCGGAGCTCGCGCGGGGCGCGTCGCCCTCGAGCTCCTCGAAGACGGTCGTGTAGCGGACGCCGCCCTCGGCGCGCGCCGGGGTGGCGCCGAGCCCGAACAGCAGCGCCAGAGGCACGGCGAGGGCGCCCCAGACCGCGCAGGAGGGGCGGCGGGGCGACGTCACGGCGCGGGCGGCTTGGCGGCGCATGGTCTCGGCGGCTCCTCGCGCGGCGGCGCTGGGCAACGGGGGGCGGCGGCGCGCCGCCTCACGTGGGGGTTAGCAACCGGTGTACCAGCCCCGGCGTTCCGAGCGAAAGCCCGACAAGTCGGAGGGCGCCGGGGCGCGCGCCGCGGGGACGCAGGCGCGTAGGGGGTCGCCGGCGCGCGGCGACCGTCGCCCGACCGTCGCGCGACGGTCGCGGATCGCCCGCCTCGCGGCGGTCGTGTATCGTCTCGGACCATGGCGCGCGATCGGGGTCCGGAGAGCGACGACACGGCGATGACGCTCGAGACGCAGCGCTCCGGCGCCCGCGCTGGGAGCGCGGAGGCGGCGCGCGTCCCGGGGCTCGTCATCGTCGGGCACCCCGATCCGGCGCGGATCGGGGACCGGGCGTGGCTCGCCGATCTCGCGAGCCCGGGCTCCGAGGCGCGCCTGTCGCGCACCGAGCCGCCTTTCGCAGCGCCGAAGATGAACGCCTTCGCGCCCCTCGACGAGCCCCATCTGAGCCGCTCTCCGCTCATGTTGCACTGCAACATGGACGGCCTCCGACTCGACGCGTCGGGGACTTCCACGAAGGTCGTCGTCGACGGGGCGCCGCTCGCTGGGGAGCTCGCGCTCTCGGACGCGGCGCTCGAGCGCGGCGTCGTCATCGAGCTCGCCGGGCGCGTGACGCTCGTCCTGACGCGCCTCGGGCCGCCCGCGGCGACCGCGGTCGACGCGCTCGGGATGGTGGGCCTCAGCGACGGGATCGCGCGCGTCCGCCGCGACATCGCGAACGTCGCGGACACCGAGGTCCCGGTGCTCGTCCGGGGGGAGACCGGGAGCGGCAAGGAGCTCGTCGCGCGCGCCCTCCACGCGGAGAGCCCGCGCGCGCGCGGCCCGTTCGTCGCGGTCAACGTCGCGGGCCTCCCCGAGACGCTCGCCGCGGCCGAGCTCTTCGGCCACGAGCGCGGCGCGTTCTCGGGCGCCGACCGCCCCCGGCGCGGCCTCTTCGGCGAGGCCAGGGGCGGGACGCTCTTCCTCGACGAGATAGGCGACGCGTCGCCCGACGTTCAGGTGCTCCTGCTGCGCGCGCTCGAGACGGGCGAGGTGCGCCCGGTCGGCGCCGACCGCGCCGTGCCGGTCGACGTGCGCCTCGTCGCCGCCACGGACCGGGACCTCGACCTCGCGACGGCGGACGGCGCCTTCCGGTCCCCCCTCTATCATCGGCTCGCGGGCTACGTGATCGCGGTGCCGCCGCTCCGGGCGCGGCGGGCGGACGTGGGGCTCCTGCTCGCGGCGTTCCTCGCGGCCGAGCGCGCGGCTCTCGGCGAGGCGCCGCTCGCGGCGGCGTCGACGCCGTGGCTCGCGAGCGCGGATCTCTCGCGCCTCGTGCGCTACGGCTGGCCGGGCAACGTGCGCGAGCTGCGCAACGCGGCGCGGCAGATCGCGATCGCGAGCCGGGGCGCGGCCCACGCGTCGCTCGGCGCGCACCTCGAGGGGCTCCTCGCGGCGTTCTTCGCGGCGGAGGGCGCCCCCGACGACGACGCCGGCGGTGTCGACGCGGCCACGACGAGCGAGGCGCCCGGCGGCGTCTCGCCGGCGCCGCGGCGGCGCCCCCAGGACATCGGTGAGGACGAGCTCGTCGCGGCGCTCCGGGCCCACCGCTGGAAGATCGGCCCGACGGCCGCCGCGCTCGGGATCGCGCGGCCCTCGCTCTACGACCTCATCGACAAGAGCGCGCGGATCCGGAAGGCGAGCGACGTCGGCGAGGACGAGCTCCGCGCCGCGTGCGCCGCCGGCGAGGGGCTCGACGCGCTCGCGGAGCGGCTCGAGGTGAGCCGACGCGGGCTCCAGCTGCGCCTCCGGGAGCTCGGGCTCGCGGGCTGAGGCCCCCTCAGCGCCCGAAGCGGAGGTCGGCGCGGCGGAAGAGCGCGGGGCGGCGCGCGACGCCGAGGAGGATCCCGACGACGAGCCCGCCGAGGTGGGCGCCGTGGTCGACGCCGTAGTTCATCGAGGTCGCGGACAGGAGGATGTTCGAGACGAGGATGACGCCGCCGATGAGGGTGCTCGTCGTGTAGCGGAGCGGGATCCGCCCGTAGCGGCTCTGGAACGAGAGCCCGAGGAAGAGCGCCATGCCGGCGAGCGCGGCGACCGCACCGCTCGCGCCGACCGTGGCGAAGGGGATGTCGAGGAGCCCCTTCGTGAAGACGCTCACGAGGCCGGCGCCGAGGGCGGCGAGGAAGAAGACGCCGAGGAAGCGCCAGTGGCCGAGGACCTGCTCGAGCACCTGCCCGACGAGCGCGAGCGCGAGCATGTTGAGCGTCACGTGCCGCCAGTCGTCGAGCTGGTGCAGGAAGACGTAGGTGAAGAGGGTCCAGGGGCGCGCGAGCCCGGGCTCGAGGGAGAGGTCGTTGTAGAGGGCCTGGGCGCCCGGTGAGCCGCTCTTCGAGAACGCGATGAACGACGCGAACGAGAGGCACACGATGATCCACACGACGAACGGGTCGCGCGTGACGAACATGGCGCGGAAGGCGCGCGCGAGGGAGCGCTCGGCCTGCACGTCGGCCTGGGCGTCGCGGAGGGCGACGATCTCGGCGAGGAGGTCGAGGCGGTCGAGCTCGGGGTCGGCGCGCTCGGCGACGGAGAGGTGGGTCAGGAGGCGGCTCCGCGAGCTCCGGAGGAGGCGCGCGAAGTGGCGCTCGAGGCGCTCGAGGGCGGCCGGCAGGACGCCGAGCGCGCCGAGGCGGCGGCGGGCGAGGTCGCGGAGGGAGTCGTCGAGGCGGGCGCTCCGGGCGGCCAGCGCGAGGGCGACCGGCGAGGCGTCGCTCTCGAGGTAGCTCCTGAGGCGCTCGGGGCGCGCGGCCTCCGCGCGGGAGCCCCAGACGCTCCGGAGGTAGTAGGGCAGCCCCTCCCAGCAGACGGCGGCGACGCAGGCGCCGTCGAGCTTCACGAGGTGCTGCGTCTGCCCCATCGAGGTGGGGCTCGACAGCGCGCGGGTGGCGTCGGTCATGTCGGGCGCGGGAGGCACGTCAAGAGCGATTAGGGAGTCGCGGGGCGCGCGTCAAGCCCTGCGCGCGTCGGCTCCCGCTACCCGGGCCCCGCGGGGTGTGGTACGACCCACGGGCGACGCGGCCAGCCGGCGGGGTGGGGATGGAGTTCAAGTTCTGGAAGGAGCGCTGGGACACGGGCCACATCGGCTTCCACGACACGGCGCCGAACCGGCACCTCCTCCGCTTCGCCGATCACCTCGAGAGCCCGAACGCCTCCGGCGTGCTCGTGCCGCTCTGCGGGAAGACCGTGGACCTCACGTGGCTGTCGGAGCGCTTCGAGCACGTCGTCGGCGTCGAGTTCGTCGAGACGGCGGTGCGCGACTACTTCGCCGAGCGCGGCATCACCCCGGAGGCGCTCTCCGTGAGCGGCGTGCCGGCTCTCCGGAGCGACGGCGTCACGCTCCTCTGCAGCGACTTCCACGCGGTCACGCTCGCGCACACGGGGCCCATCCAGCGGGTGTTCGACCGCGCGTCGATGATCGCGCTCCCGCCGGAGACGCGGCCGCGCTACGCGGCGCACCTGCTCTCGCTGATGCCGCCGGGCGGGCGGATCCTGCTCGTCACGACGACGTACGACCAGGGGCTCGCGAGCGGGCCGCCGTTCTCGGTGCCGGACGACGAGGTCCGCGCCTACTACGGCGCGACCTGCGACGTGCGCGTGCTCGCGCGCGAGACGAGCACGGAGCGGCCCGCGGCGGTCGCGGCCGGCGGCGGCCAGGCGATGGCCACGGTGTGGCTCATCACGAAGCACTGAGTGAGGTGCCGCCCCGCCACGGCGTCGTGGCGGCGTCGGCGGCGCGAGACGACGCTCCGCCCGCGCCGCGTGGCGCGACGGGCGCGGTAGCAGGCGACGAAGGACGAAGGCTCATCTTCCCAGCACGAGACGAGGCAATCCGATGACGAAGATCACCCTCAAGGGCAACGAGATCGAGACGAGCGGGCAGCTCCCGGCGGTCGGCGCGAAGGCGCCCGCGATGACGCTCACGGGGCGCGACCTGAAGGACGTGACGCTCGCGGACTACGCGGGCAAGAAGAAGGTCATCTCGATCTTCCCGAGCATCGACACGGGCGTCTGCGCGACGAGCGTGCGCACGTTCAACCAGCGCGCCGCCGAGCTCGACGGGGTCGCCGTCCTGAACGTGAGCGTCGACCTGCCGTTCGCGCTGAACCGCTTCTGCGGCGCCGAGGGCATCGACAACGTCGCGACGCTGTCGGCGTTCCGCAGCAGCTTCGGCGCGGACTGGGGCGTCACGATCGCGAACGGCGGGATGCGCGGGCTGCTCTCGCGCGCGATCGTCGTGCTCGACGCCGACGACACGGTCCTCTACACCGAGCAGGTGCCGGAGATCGTGCAGGAGCCGAACTACGACGCCGCGCTGGCCGCGCTCCGCGGCTGAGGTCCGCGCGCTCCCGGGAGCGTCCGCCCGCGCGGCGGGCGCTCGGCCGCGAGGGCAGCGGCGCGCGGCGTTTTCGCTCAAGGAAGCGCTCCGCCTGACCGATTGAGCCTCACGTGACACGGACCGGGTTCGACCGGGCGCACGCGAGGTGAGACGTGAGCGGGCAACGCAAGACCAAGACCCTCCTGGGGCGGATCGTGATGGCGGGGATCGGGCTCTGCGGGTTCGCCGGGACGGCGAGCGCGGCGGCGCCGACGCACACCCTCGTCGAGCCGGCGTGGCGCGCCGCGACGCACGCGGTCGCGACCATGCTCGAGAGCGACTCGCCGCGCGACGTCGCGATGGCGCTCCGGCTCGTCCAGGACGTCGGCGGCGCCGGGTTCGAGGACCAGCTCCTCGACGTCGCGAAGGACGGCGAGAGCGAGCTCGCCGCGGTCGCGCTCTCGCTCGTGGCGCAGACGAGCGACCCGCGGGCGCTCGAGCAGCTCGAGGCGGCGATCGCGAGCGGCGATCCGGCGCTCGTCTCGGTGGCGACGGTGTGGCTCCCGGCCTACGGCGCGCGCGGCCTCGAGGCGGCGAAGCGGCTCCTCGAGCACCCGAGCCCGGTCGTCCGCCACGCGGTCGTAGGCGCCCTCGCGCACTTCCCGCCGTCGGACGCGGTCCGCGGCGTGCTCGCGGACACCGGGCGGCACGCGGACGCGCGCACGGCGCGCCTCGCTCAGCGGGTCCTCACCGCCGGGCTCTGACCGACGAGAGCTGCGTGAGGCAGCTCGGGAGCCCCGTCGTCACCGGCGGGGCTTCGTCACGTTCGGGGCCGGGCGACGGGCCGGCACTTCCCCGCGCGAGGCTCGACCGCTATCCTCGCCGCATGAACGACACCACGTCGCCCGGGACCGTCACGTCCGGAGAGCGGCCGCGGCGCGCCGACCCAGCCGGCTGGGGACGCGCGCCCGGGAAAGGCCCGTCCGGCTTCTATCGCGGGCTGCGCGCGGCCGTGCGCGGCGCGCTCCGCGTCTACTACCGCACCGTCGAGGTCACGGGGCGCGAGCACCTCGACGCGTCGCGCCCGACGATCCTCGCCGCGACGCACGGGAACTCCATCGTCGACCCGCTCCTGCTCGGTCTCTTCGAGGACCGGCAGGTCACGTTCTGCGCGCGCGACGGGCTCTTCAAGGTGCCGCTCTTCGGGCGACTCCTGCGGGCCGTCGGCGCCGTGCCCATCGCGCGGCCGAGCGACCACGGCAAGGGCAACGTCGACAACGCGGGCGCCTTCGCCGCGGCCCGGAAGGTGCTCGAGGACCGCGGCGTCATCGCGATCTTCCCGGAGGGGCACACCCACGAGCGCCTGAAGGTGCACCGGCTCAAGACCGGGGCCGCGCGGATCGCGCTCGACGCGGCGATCGCCGGCGACACGAACGTGCAGATCGTGCCGGTGGCGCTGAACTACCTCGTGCGGCAGGCGTTCCGGAGCGACGTTCACGTCGCGTTCGGGCACCCGATCGACGCGCGCGCGTTCGCGGCGGCGGCCGCGGACGACCCGCGGGCGGCCGCGCGGTCGCTCACCGATCACCTCGAGGAGGCGCTGCGCGAGCTCGCGGTGCACGTCGACGAGACCGAGGACGAGCGGGTCATCGCGCAGGTGACCTCGCTCATCGTGGACATCCGCCACGAGGAGGGGCTCGACGGCGGTGGCCAGACGCCCGCCGAGCGCACGGCGCTCGTGAGGCGCGTCGTGGACGCCTACCGGTGGCTCACGGAGCGCGACCCGGAGAAGACGGCCGGGCTCCGGCGGCGGCTCCAGCGTTACCTCGAGGAGCGGACGGACCTGGGTCTCGGCGGCGAATCTGCTGCACTGCAACATCGCAGCGAGGCGAGCAAGGGCGCCGCTTCGAAGCGCTTCCGGAGCCGTCGTCGCTTCATCGTGCTCGGCGCGCCCGCGGCGCTCTATGGTGCAGTGCACAACGCGCCACCGTACCTCCTCCTGAGGGGTTTCCTCCGGGTCACGAAGCCGCGGAAGGATCGGCAGGCGCTGACGAAGCTCCTCGTCGGGCTCTCGCTCTTCGGCGGCTCGTGGGTCGCGTACGCGCTCGCGGTGGCGATGGTCTTCGGCCCGGTCGCCGGGCTCGCCTACGGGCTCACCCTCCCCTTCGCCGCGGTCTTCGCGCTGCGCTACGCGACGGAGGTGCGGCTGCACCGGCTGAACTGGCGCGGGCTGCGCTCGCTCTGGGTGCACAGCGAGCGGATCGCGGCGCTCCGGGACGAGCGGGACGCGCTCAAGGGGGAGATCGCGGCGCTCCGCGAGGAGTACCTCGCGGAGATGGCGGCTCAGGGCGGGTCGGCGGCGGCGGGCTGAGGCGACGGGAGCGGCGCGGCCTCCCGGCGGATGAGGGCGAGGAAGCGCTCGACGAGGGCGAAGTCGAGGGCCGCCTCGACGAAGGCCGTGACGGTGGTGGCGCCGAAGATCCAGACGGGATCGGCGTCGACGGCCGGGATGACGACGACGATCGCGACGAAGAGGAGCGCGACGCGGACGAGCGCGGCCATCAGCGGGAGGACGGCGCGGCCGGCGGCCTGGAGGGCGAAGGTCGGGACGTAGGTCAGCGCGAAGGCGACGAGCATCGGCGCGGACCAGCGGAAGTAGAGGGCGCCGAGGTCATAGCCGGCGTCGTCCTCGGCGAAGAAGAAGGAGGCCCCGCGCCCGGCGGCGAAGAAGAAGAGGCCCGCGAGGACGCCGTAGGCGACGGCGGCGAGGAGGGCGATGTGGATGGTGGTGCGGACGCGGTCGGGGGCGCGGGCGCCGAGGTTCTGCCCGGTGAGCGCGGCGGCGGCGGAGCCGATGGCGACGAGGGGCAGGAAGGCCTGCTGGAGGACGCGGAAGCCGCCGCCGGCGGTAGCCGTCCACGCGGCGCCGTAGGGCTTCACGGCGGCGAGGACGATCCCGAGGACCGCGGAGATGAGGAAGAACTGGACGCCCGCGGGGAGGCCACGCGTGACGAGGCGGCGGAAGAAGGCCTCGGGGCGGCGGGGGCGCGTGAAGAAGAGGACGCGGGGGCGGTCGCTCGGGCGCGAGAGGCGGAGCACGTAGGCGCCGAGCGCGAC
Source organism: Deltaproteobacteria bacterium (assembly GCA_020632715.1). Lineage (GTDB taxonomy): Bacteria > Myxococcota_A > UBA9042 > PHBI01 > PHBI01 > JACKFA01. The sequence continues at coordinate 413,850 of JACKFA010000003.1, read as the reverse complement.
GAGCTGCGCGAAGGCGGTGGCCCAGGCGGCGCCGTCGAGGCCGAGCTCGGGGAAGGGGCCGACGCCGAAGATGAGGAGCGGGTCGAGGACCGCGTTCAGGGTCACCGAGACGATCATGAAGATCATCGGGGTCAGGAAGTCGCCGCTCGCGCGGAGGCTGTTCCCGAGCACGACGAGGAGCACCTGCGAGAAGAAGGTGATGGTCGTGACGCGGAAGTAGCCGAGGCCGAGGTCGTAGACGTCGGCGCTCGGGGCGAAGGCGTCGACGTAGCCGGGGGCCGCGACGTAGGCGGCGATCGCGGCGACGACGCCGACGCCCGCGCCGACGAGGGCGAAGGTCGAGGCGTAGCCGCGCGCGTCGTCGACGCGCCCCTCGCCGTAGGCGCGCGAGAGCTCGGCGAGGGCCGTCGTGGCGACGACCTGCGACACGGCGAGGATGATGAAGAAGGCCTGGAGCGAGATCGAGAGCCCGGCGACGGCCTCCTGCCCGAGGCTCCGCACCCACGCGAGGTCGACGAGGGCGTAGAGCGACTGCAGGAGCATCGCGAGGAAGACGGGGCCCGAGAGCGCGGCGAGGTGCCACGGGATCGAGCCCCGGGTGAGGTCGCGGGTGGCGATGGGGTCCTCGCTCTGACGCTGGCTGACCGGTTGACTGGGGGCGTGGCCGGTGCGAGATCCGAAGCCTCCAGAGGAGGCTCACGATGACGGGAAGCGGCGGCAACGACAAGGGGCGGTGGCCCGAGCCGGACATCGACGACACCGCGGCGACGACGCAGATGGACCCGGAGGACATCGCGGAGCTGCATCGTCGGCTCGCGGCCGGGCCGTCCGCGGCGAGCGAGGCCGAGACCGTGATGCTCGACGAGGAGCGCGTCGCCGACGAGGTGAAGCGGCGCGCCGCGAGCCGGGCGCCGGCGCCGGCTCCGCGGCCTGCGGCGGCCCCGTCGGGACGAGGCGGCGGCGCCTTCGTGGTGGCGGGCATCGGCGCGCTCCTGATCCTGGTCGGCGCCGTGGCGGAGCTGCCGCCGATCGCGCGGGAGCTCGGCCGCGAGGAGTGGTTCCACTACGTCGCGGCGGCGCTCCTGATCCTCGGCTTCGGGATGCTCGCGCCCGGGATGACCCTCGCCGTGCGGCGGACGAACGGGCTCGCGGGCGCCGCGGCCGTGTTCTGCTATCTCGTGGTCATCGGGGCGATCCTGAACCTCTCGCTCGCCGGGGAGGTCGAGCCCGATCTGCAGATGATCCTCGCGATCTCGCTCGCAGGCGCGACGGCGCTCGCGTGGATCTTCATCGGGCTCTGGGGGCTCACGAGCACCGGGACGGTGGGCGGCCTCGCCGGGGGGCTCGGGATCCTCGCGCTCCTCGGTGGGCTCGCGACGGCGACCGCCATCGTCGTGCCGCTCGTGGTGCGCTTCAACAGCCACAGCGACCTCGAGGTCTTCGGCTACGTCCTGCTCGGTGGGCAGGCGGCGATCGGGGTGGCGGCGCTCTTCACGAGCATCGCGTTCTTCGGCCCGGTGCGGAACGCGCCGGCGCGCTGAGCGCGGCGCGCGCCCGGTCAGCCCGGGCGGGCGAGCCCGCGGACCGTGGCGAGGATGTCGTCGAGGATGGCGTCGGCGTCCGATCCGGGCTCGGCGTAGTCGAGGCGCGAGTTGTCGAGCTTCAGGAGCGGCGTGTCCTGGTAGCGCGCGAAGAAGTGCTGGTAGGCGCGGGCGACGTCGCGGAGGTAGTCGGGGTCGAAGTTCTGCTCGAAGGCGCGGCCGCGCTTGGCGATGCGCCCGAGGAGCACCTCGAGGGGCGCGTACAGGAAGATGACCACGTCCGGGCGCAGGATCTGCGACTCGAGCGAGCGGTAGACGCGCTCGTAGAGGGCGAGCTCCTCGTCGGCGAGGGTCAGGGTCGCGAAGATCCGGTCCTTCAGGAGGTGGTAGTCGCTGAGCAGCGCCGGCCTGAAGAGGTCGGGCTGCAGGAGGTCCTGCTGCTGCTTGAAGCGGCTCATCAGGAAGAAGAGCTGCGTCGGGAAGGCGTAGCGCTCGCGGTCCTCGTAGAACTTCGCGAGGAAGGGGTTGTCTTCGAAGGACTCGAGCACGACGCGCGCCGCGAGGCGCTTCGCGAGCCCGTGCACGAGGGTCGTCTTGCCGACCCCGATCGGCCCCTCGACGGCGATGTAGAGGGGGCGGCTCACGGGATGAGCTCCGCGAGGCGCTTCCGGAACTCGAGGCGGTCGACGAGGTCGGTGAGGTAGTCCTTGTGCTCGCTGTCCCAGATGAGGACCGGGCTCTGGTCGTAGCGCGAGAGCCAGTCCTCGTAGAGGCCGTTCAGCCGGCTCAGGTAGGCGGTCGGGATGGCCTGCTCGCTCGGGCGGCCGCGGACCTTGATGCGGCGGCGGATCGCGCGCACCGAGCAGCGGAGGTAGATGAGCAGGTCCGGGGGCCGGAGGGCGCGCCGCATCGCCTCGTAGAGCTCCCGATAGAGCCCGTAGTCGCGCGCCGACATGTGCTGGCTCGCGAGGTTCTTCGCGAAGATCTCGGCGTCCTCGTAGATCGTGCGGTCGAGGACGATGGTCTCCGAGCGGTCCTGGTCGAGATCGAGGTGGAGCCGGAACTTGTGGGTCAGGAAGTAGAGCTGGCTCTGGAAGGCCCAGGTGCCCATGTCGGCGTAGAAGTCGTCGAGGTAGGGGTTGTCGCGGTGCGGCTCGTAGATCGCGCGGAAGCCGTACTTCTTCGACAGGAACTCGACGAGCGACGTCTTCCCGGCCCCGATGTTTCCTGCGACGGCGATGAACCTCGTCACGAGGGCCGGACGTTCGCCGATTCGAGCGCGATCGGCAAGGTGTGACGCGCGAGTTACAATCCCGGGACACCCGAGCCATGGAGACCCATCGCGCGCCGTAACCGGAGAGCGAGACGCGGCGCCATTCCGCGAACATCAAGGCCATAAAGCGGTTACAGGAACGTGCCGAACAAAGTCCCGTTTTCGCGCTGTCGAGATAATATCGCGGGCGCTGAAAGCCACTTCGCCCCGCTGTCGCACGGGAGGAAAAATGCGTTCATCACGTCGTGCGCGCCTGCTCGAGGCCGCGACCACGCTCTTTGCCCGACGGGGGTTCCGCGGCGCCGGGATCGACGCCATCCTCGAGGAGGCGAAGGTCGCCCGGATGACGCTCTACCACCACTTCGGGTCGAAGGAGCAGCTCGTCCGCGACGTGCTCGATCTGCACGAGGCCAGGGTCGTCGGGGCCTACTCCGCGGCGATGGCCGACGTGGAGGACCCGAGGGCGCGGATCCGCGCCGCGTTCGAGCACCTGGCCACGGAGCTCGCGAACCAGCCCCCGGGCGGAGACCTCTTCCTGCGGTACGCCTTCGAGGGCGACGGCGACGCGAGCGCGAACGAGGTCGTGGCGCGGTACCGGGGGCGCATGCGGGAGCTGTTCGAGGCGCCGTTCACGGAGCTCGGAGCGGCCGAGCCGGGAGAGCACGCCGAGAGCATCCTCGCGCTCATCGACGCGGCGCGCGTGAGCGCCCTGATGGGCGGCGGGGACGGGGCGGCGAAGCGGGCGCTGGCGATGGCGGACATGGTCATCGACGCCGCGACCTGAGCGCGCGGCGGCGGGCGCTCTCGGGCGCCGCCCACTTGCAGGCGGGGGGCGCTTGGCGGTACGGCTAGGGGATGCCGGAGCTGCCCGAGGTCGAGACCGTCCGGAGAGAGCTCGAGCCGTGGCTCGCGGGGCGGCGCATCGTGCGCGCGCGACGCGGAGACGCGCCTCCTGGGCCCAAGTATCGCGACCTCGAGCGGGCGGACGGCCGCGAGATCCTCGCGGTCACGCGCCGCGGCAAGTTCCTCGTGTTGCCGCTCGACGGCGGTGACGAGCTCGTCATCCATCTCGGGATGACCGGGACGCTGACGCCGGTGCCGCCCGCCGATCACCTGCGCGTCCGGGTAACGCTCGAGGGGCCGGCGCCGAACGAGCTGCACTTCCGCGACCCGCGGCGCTTCGGCCGGTTCCTGGTGCTGCGGGGAGGCGACCGCGCGGCCCTCCCGACGCTGGCCGCGCTCGGCCCCGAGCCGACGGATCCGGACACGTTCACGGTGGCGGCGCTCCGGCGCGGCCTGCGGGGGCGAGCGCCGGTGAAGGCGCTCCTCCTGTCGCAGCGCCCTGTCGCCGGGCTCGGGAACATCTACGTCGACGAGGCGCTCTGGCGCGCGAGGATCCACCCGGAGACCGCGGCGCGGGCCGTGGCGGACGCGCGTGTGCGGGAGCTCCATCGCGCCATCGTCGAGGTCATCGCCGACGCCATCGCGCACCGCGGGACGACGATCTCGGACTACCGGACCGTCTCCGGCGGCTCGGGTGGGTTCGCGGGGGCGCTGATGGCGTATGGGCGCACCGGAGAGCCCTGCGCTCGCTGCGGGACGCCGATCGCCCGGATCGTGGCGGCTCAGCGCGGGACGCACTTCTGCCCGCGGTGCCAGCGTCGGCGGAGCTGAGCGGGGGGCGAAGGCGTCAGCGGCGCGCCGGCGGCGGGGAGACGCGACCGAGGCCGAGGAGCCCGCTCGCGCCGTCGCCATCGAGTCCCACACCGAGCTCCGTCGCGACGCCCCCCTGCGAGCGGCGCCACGCGCGACCATCGCTTGGCGTCGTGGCGTCGGGTGGGTCCGCCACGACACCGTAGTCGTCGGCGCCGCCGGCGTCGACGAAGAGCCCGACGGTCGGCGCGAGGGGCCGGGTCGCGTCGCCCGCGCACTCGCCGAGGCTCGCGTAGCCGGTCGAGGAGGGGCCGATCGCGTAGGCGTCGGCGCCGTCCTCGTCGACGAAGAGCCCGATCCCGTTGCAGTTCCCGGCGCCGAGGGAGAGGCCCCCCACGCGGTACTGGTCGTCGCCGGCCTCGTTCCAGAAGAAGCCGAGGCTGAAGTCGTGTCCGGCGCCGACCTGGACGTAGCGGGGCGTGAACGTCATGCCGACGGCGTCGTCGCCGGGGCCGGCGTCGAGGACGACGCCGATGGCGTAGTGGGCAGCGCCACCGTCGGCGTAGTAGAGACCGTCGTAGGTGTCGGCGCCGGCGCCGTCGGCGAGGAGCCCGACGCCCTGCCAGAAGCCGCTCCCCTCGCAGAAGACGCCGCAGCGATAGTGGTCGTCGCCCGCGACGTCCCGGAGGACGCCGAGGCCGCCGGACAGGAAGACGCCCTGCTCGTCCCAGCGGATCCCGGTGCCGGCGCCCTGGGATGAGGAGTTGTTCGCGGTCCCGGGCATCTGGGGGCTGAAGAAGAGCGGGAGCGTCTCGCTCTCCTCGGTGCCGGGATCGCACCGGTAGTCGTCGTCGCCGGCGCCGTCCCAGAGGAGCCCGGCGCCCGCGGGGGCGCCTGCGCCCTGGCCGTTGGTGGCGACGCGATAGCGGTCGTCGCCGCCCGCGTCGACGAGGAGGCCGATGCCGTAGCCGGCCGCCCCCTGGCTCGCCTGCTCGCTCTCGTAGATGTCGTCGCCGCCGTCGTCGTAGAGCACGCCGACGCCGAGGTGTGCGTAGCCCTGGCTCATGGTGAGGGAGCGGTAGTGGTCGTTTCCGCGCCCGAGGTCGAAGAGCATCCCGACGCCGTGGCGGCCGGCGCCCTGGCGCGCCGCGCGGGAGAGGCTGAGCGGGCCGTAGCTGGCGTCCCCGACGTAGCGCCCGGCAGGATCGGCGGGGAGCAGCGCTGGGTCGTCCTGGGGGGTCGGCGTCTCGACGTAGCCGTAGTCGTCGGCGCCTGCGAGATCGAGGGCGACGTTGACCCCGAAGGAGGACGCGGTGTTGGCGCCGACCTCGTTCTCGTAGTGGTCATCGCCGCCGAGGTCGACGAGGAGAAAGGTCTCACCGAGGTCGGCGGGGTACGTGTCGGCGCTGGCGCCGCCGACGCGGAGCCAGCCGATCGGCGTCGGGATCGCGACGGCGTCGATGTCTGCTCGGTCGCGGAGGCGGGACCAGTCCACCGTCTCGATCGCCCACGCGATCCGGGCCGCGGCGAGGTTGAGCGCGGGGCGCGTGGTCGCGCCGAGCAGATGGTCCCGGACGGCCTGGTCGACGAGCGCCGGGTAGGAGGCGAAGGCCATGGTGCCGATGCCGCCGCTGGCCACCCAGGTCGTCCCGGGGAGCGGCGGGGCATCGGCCACCATGTTCCGGCGCGCGGCGAGTCCGTCCGCGATGGCGAGCACGACCGGGAGCAGCGCCTCGGCGAGCTCGGGCGCGACGGCGCTCGTGTCGGGGGCGCATTGTCGCCCGGCGGCGGCGCACGCGAGGGAGAGCGCCTCGGCCAGCGTCGACGCGGCGACGGCGGGGGTCGGCCCGCCGTCGCCCTCGCGCGCGAGGAGCTCCGCCGCGAGGCGAATGGCCGTGGAGATCGGGTGGGGGCTGGTGAGGGCGGTGTCGAGACGCTCGGCGATGGCGCTCGCGGTGCAGCCCGCGCGCGCGCCGCTCCAGAGCGTGGCGCGCTGCCAAGGGAGGAGGAAGGCGTCGTCGAGGACGCCCCCGAGGTAGTAGCCGGTCGAGCGACGGAGGTCGGCGTCGGTCCAGCCGAGCGAGTCGTGGTCGAGGCCGACGGCCTCGAGCGCCGCGTCGAGGAGCGGAGCGCCAGCGTCGAGTGGGCACGGCGACGAGCCCGGGAGCGCCGGCCACGCGGCCGCCGGGGTCGCGGTGTCGACGGTGGCCGCGTCCTCGACGGTGTCCGTCGCGACGTCCGCGTCGGGCGCGGTGCTGTCGCCCGCGGCGTCTGCGTCGGGCGTCGTGGACTCGGTGGTGGCGCCGTCGTCCTCGCTGATGTCGACATCGCTCGCGTCGGCCGGGGCCGAGGTGTCGGCGGCGTTGGAGGTGTCGCTGCCGGCGCCGTCGGCGCCACCGCACGCGGTGAGGAGCGAGGCGACGACGAGGCAGACGGCTCGTGTGGGCGGCATGGGCTCCTCGATCGGCGGGGGACGCGTACGCGAGCCTACACGGGCGGCCGGCCGTTGAGGAGCCCGCGCGCGCCTACGCAGGGCCGGGGGGAGTCGGACCGAGTCCGGCGCAGCGGCGAGGAGGGCGCGCTCGAGGTACGCGTGGGAGGGCGCGCGGCGGGGCGTCAGTCGAGTACGTCGTCGCGCACAGCACAGAAGCCGGACCAGGCATGCGCGGTCTCGAGATCGTCGACGACGTCGCGCTGCGGGCAGGGCTCGTCCTCGCTCCAGGCGCGCCACTCCGCGGCCTTGTCGATGGACGCGGCGTAGTCCGCGAACACGTCGTAGCCGCCGCCGACGGCCTTGAAGGCGACGGGCTCGAGGCACTGGGCCGCCTCGCGCTGACGCACCTCGTTGTAGGTCGTCACGATGAGGTACATCTCGGAGGTGGAGCTGTTCCAGCAGCAGGTCTTGCTCTTCGAGTACTCGAGCTCGGGGAAGACGTAGTCGTCGAAGGTGCGGTAGGTGCGATCCACCGCCTCGGCGTCCATGCCCTTCTCGTCGGCGAGGAGGGCGTAGAGCTCGGTGAAGGCCTCCTCGCGCCGCGTGCGGTTCGAACAGGAGGCCGGGTGCTGCTGGAGCGCCTCACGCGCGGTGTCGATGCGGACGAGGAGCACGTTGAGCTCCTCCTCGAAGGTGAGCTCGCCCATGAGCTCCTCGAAGCGGGCCGGACGCGCCGCGATCGCGTCCAGGTCGGCGGCGTCGACCCAGCTCTCGCGGTCGGACACGGGGATGATGTTGTACCAACGGCCGTTCTTCGAGACGGGCGTCCGCCAGCGCTTGAGACCACCGCCGAGCGCGGCGTAGCGCGCCCCATCGAAGCTCTCGCCCTCACCGCCGGTGAGGGGCGACGTGAAGTACGGCTTCGAGAGGTTCGTGTCGTACCAGCGCGGCTGGATCCGCGGCATCGAGCCGAACATGGCCTCGATGGAGAGCTTGCCCGCGACCTTCTCCTCGACGGTCTTCACGACCAGCGTGTGGCCGATCCCCTGGCGCTGCCAGCGCTCGAGGAGGACGTCCCCCGGGCGGACCGCCTCGGGAGCGAGGTTGAATGTGTTGGCGTCGGTCGCGAGGTGCATCGAGCCGAAGTTGGTGAGGAGGTAGAGGAGCAGGTAGCCGGCCCGCTTGTTGAGGAAGATCTCGTCGAAGTAGGCGCCAGCGTAGGCGTCCTCGCCGAGGAACTCGTTGGCGTCGTCGGCGAGCTTCGTGAGGGAGCGCCCGCGCAGCGAGGTGTCGGAGGGCCAGCGGGCGATGAGGTCTTCGGCGGTCAGGGTCTTCGCGAGGCTCGTGTGGTCCTTGTAGGCCGAGGCGAAGGACGGGTAGCCCGGGACGCGGGCACCGTTCCGGTCGACGATGCCGAAGTGGCCGAAGTAGATGAGGCCGTACTTCGGCGACTGGGCTGACATGTAGAAGGGGAGCTCGTACCAGGAGGCGAAGGTCGCGCGGAGGAACATGGCGGTCTCGGCGCACTCGAGGCGCGGCGACGGCAGCGTCTTCCCCCAGGGGGTGGTGAGCGTGAACGTGACGCTGTAGCCGGACTCGAGACGCGGGAGGCTCGCGACCCAGGCGCTGTACTTCTGGTCCCAGGTGAGGCCGCTGTTGGCGGACCAGGCGAGCCCGGCGGCGTCGTCCTTCTCGTACCAGCGGCGGTTCGGGGCCCAGACCGCGGTGCTGGCCGAGAGGCCGCTCGTGCGGGGGCCGTAGGCGCCGTCGAAGGAGTCGGCCTTCCCGTCCTGGGCCTGGTCCACCGAGAGGATGGGCTTGCCGTACTCCGAGTCGATGGGCAGGTCCTCACCGCCGCCCGAGGAGTCGCTCGCGCAGGCAGCGAGGCCGGCGCAGGTGAGGATCAGGATCGCGCTCTTCCGCATCATGTCGTAACCTTCTGTCTGTCCGGGTGGGGTCTCGAGACCCCGGCGGGGCGTAGCCCGCGCCCCGCTGTGCAAGCCACGGGCCAGCATAGTCCCATGCACCTCGAAGCGCTCGTGGAGACGTCGCGCGCTGTCACCGCGACCCGCTCCAGGAAGAAGAAGCAGGCCGCGCTCGCCGCGCTCCTTGGGGGTCTCGCCCGGCGGGAGATCGAGGTCGCCGTGAGCTACCTCATCGGCGTCCTGCCGCAGGGGCGCATCGGCGTGGGCCCGCGCACGCTGACCCGCGCCTTCCCGGGGGGCGTCGCGGAGGAGGCGAGCCTGACGCTCGCCGACGTGGACCGCGCGTTCGACGAGGTCGCGGGGATCGCGGGGCCAGGCGCCGAAGGGCGGCGCGTCGAGCGGCTGCGCGGGCTCCTCAGCCGCGCGAACGCCGGTGAACAGGACTTCCTCGCGCGGCTCCTCATGGGGGAGCTACGCCAGGGGGCGAACGAGGGGCTCGTCCTCGCGGGGGTCGCCGAGGCGGCCGAGCTCGACGAGGGCGCGCTCCGCCGGGCGGCGATGCTGGCAGGCGGGCTACCGCCCGTCGCGGTCGCGGCGCTCGTGGAAGGGGCGGCGGGCCTCGCGGCGTTCCGACTCGAGCTCTTTCGCCCGGTGCTCCCCATGCTCGCCGACACGGCGGAGGACATCGCGGACGCGCTCGCGCGGATCCCGGCGCCGGCGCTCGAGCCGAAGATCGACGGCGCGCGGGTCCTCGTCCACAAGGACGGCGAGCGGGTCGTCGCCTACTCGCGGCAGCAGAATGACGTCACCGCCTCGATCCCCGAGGTCGCGGACCTCGTGCGCGCCCTCCCTGCCCGCCGCCTGCTGCTCGACGGGGAGGTGATCGCGCTCTCGCCCGACGGGCGCCCGCGCCCGTTCCAGGAGACGATGCGCCGTTTCGGGCGCAGGCTCGACGTGGACGCGATGCGCCTCGAGCTGCCGCTCTCGACGTTCTTCTTCGACTGCTTGCTCGTCGATGACGACGAGCTGCTCGACCGCGCCGCCGACGAGCGCGCGGCGGCGCTCGCGCGCATCGTGCCCGCGGAGAGCCGCGTCGAGCGCCTGGTGACCGCAGACCCCAGCGCCGCGCAGGCGTTCCTCGACCGGGTCGTCGCCGCGGGCCACGAGGGGATCATGGTGAAGGATCGGCGCTCGCGCTACGAGGCTGGCTCGCGCGGCGCGAGCTGGCTCAAGCTCAAGCCCACGATGACGCTGGACCTGGCGGTCCTCGCGGCCGAGTGGGGCAGCGGCCGGCGAAAGGGCTGGCTCTCGAATCTCCACCTGGGCGCTCGCGACGAAGCGACAGGCGACTTCGTCATGCTGGGGAAGACCTTCAAGGGGCTCACGGATGAGACGCTGATCTGGCAGACAGAGGCGCTCCTCGAGCGGGAGACGTCGCGGGAGGGGCACGTGGTCCGCGTGCGGCCCGAGCTCGTCGTGGAGATCGCGTTCAACGAGCTCCAACGGAGCCCGCGCTATCCTGGAGGACTCGCGCTGCGCTTCGCTCGGGTGAAGGGGTATCGGGCGGACAAGGGCCCGGGCGATGCGGACACGATGGAGACGGTCCGCGAGCTCGCGACGAACGTGCTCTCCGGCGTCGGGCCCGACGTGAACGGCGACTGATGGCTGCTCCCGACGAGACCGAGCCATCAGGGGCCGAACAGACGCCGCGCCCGACGCGCGAGGGCGCGGTCGTGGCCCCGACGGACGTCGACGGACACGCGGCGACGGCGCGCCGCTTCGACCCTGGCGACGTCGCGGGGCGGCTCGAGACCGAGACGCTCGTGGACATCGGCGACCTCCTCGACGCGCGCGGTCGAGCCGTGGTCCTCACGGCTCTCGAGCGCGCCCGCGCCCGACGGCTCCGCGCCTACGTCGTGTGTCTTCCGCTCGGCGCGCCCTTCGACGACGTGGACGCGCTCTTCGCGGCTGCCGCGGCCGGGCGCCCCGCCGAGACGCTCCTCGTCGTCTTCAACGGCCGCGGGTGGCGCGGGCGAGGCCTCGGGCTCCCGATCGCGCGGATCAAACGCGAGCTGACCGAGGCGACGCCGGTCTTCCGCGTCGATCGGGGGCGCGGCCTCGCGCTCGCGATCGATCGCCTCCTCGCGGCGCGTTCGACTGAGGTCCGCGACGCGACCGAGAACATCGGCGAGGACGCCGGAGGCACTCTGCCGCTGGTGCTCGGGGTCTCGCTGGGCGTCGCCAGCCTGGTGGGCTCGATGGCGTGGCTCATGGCCAGGCGACGGCGGCGCGCGCGGGAGGAGAGTCCGCCCCAGGGGTCGTGATCGCGACGGGGCGGCGCCGAGAAGGGAGCGCGATCACCACCTCGACGCGAGGGAAGTTGATAACGGGCGCCCATCCTACGACAATGCGCGACGTCGGACGCGATGCTGAGAGCGTCAGAGAGCTTCATGACGGACCCGAAGGCGATCCCCGAGCACATTCGGCGCCTCAGCCTGTTGGCGACCCATATCTTCGTCGAGTCTGGCCTCCATGGCATCGACGCGGAGGTCGTCCTCGCGCTGGACGTCTCGCGCCCCATGGCGCCGCTCTACATCAGCGGCATGCTCAGGGAGCTCGTGGAGAACCTCTTCGCGCTCTCGCTCTGCTTCGATGATGACGGCGTCGTCCCGGGATGGGCGTTCTCCGACGACGCCGATCCTTTGGCGCCGCTCACGCGCGAGAACATCGCCGGCTGGATGGATCGCGAGATCACGAGCCACCCCGGCCGCTTCCGAACCGATTGCAGCTACGCCCCGGTGCTCGAGGCCATCTGCCGGAAGTACTTTCCGCAGGAGTGGGCGCTGCCCGAGGTCGAGCGCAAGGTGGGCGGCGCGCTCAAGCGCACGGTCCGGGAATACCCATCGCTCATCGACCAGCGCCCGTTCCCGATCTTCGTGATGGTCGTCACTGGCGGCGACTGCAACGATCCCACCGAGACGCTGCGCGTGATCCAGCGCGCGAGCCACCTCCCGATCTTCTTTCAGTTCGCCGGGATCAGTCCCCCTGGTATCCCGGCGCCCGAGTTCGCTTTCCTACGCCGTCTCGATCGCCTACCCGACCGCTACGTCGACAACTGCGGCTTCTTCGAACCCAGAGACTTCCGTGAGCCCCGACAGCTCTTCGTCGGGCTCCTGAACGAGTTCCCGAGCTACCTCGAGCACGAGCGCGTCGTCGCGATGCTTCTCCCTCCCGACGAGGACCCGCCGATGCCGCTCGAGTCGCGAGCTCTCGAGCGCGAGCTGGCGGAGCCCCCGGAGGCGGAGCTGGCGCGCCGCGAAGCCGAGCGCCTCGCGCGCCTCGCGCGCCGGCGCGAGCGCGCGGCGCTCGAGCCGCCGCCCATCCCGGACGTCCCGTCGGTCCCCTCGGCGCGCCGAGCCCAGCCGATGACGCGTCCCTATGGGGCCGAGGCTGCCGCGAAGCGAAGCGCGGAGCTCCCCGAGGATGCACGCAGTCACGGTCCGCGGGCTCAGGCACCGCATGACCTCGCGGCGGAGGGGCGGCGTCCGGCCGTCGGCATGACGCCCGACCGCGCGACCAGCGTCGACGCTCCCGTCGCCACGAGCCGGGCACCACGCCCCCAGCTGGGCCCGTCCCCTGATGCCGATCGCACCGAGGTCCGGCGCGCCGCGCGCTCGGAGCGCAGCGGCCCACCGACGGAGCCACCCCCGATCCCGCCTCCCAAGCCCCCGGCTCGCCACGCGCCTCGGGACACTGAAGAGCGCCGCGACCCTGGACGCAACTCCGCAGCGACGCCACCGCGGGAGGTGGCTCCTCAACGTCGTGCGACGTCGCCGTCGCCGCACCGGGAACCCTCATCAGGGACACCGCCGCGCCGAGACGCCGCCCCAGAGACAACCCCGCCACGCCAGGAACCATCGCCGGGGACGACCCCACCGCGCCGAGAGCTCTCGCCGGGGACGCCGCCACCGCGCAGAGACGCACCGCAAGGGACGCCGCCGCGCCACGACGCCGCGCCAACGACGTCGGCACCACGACGCGACGCCGCGCCAGGGACGCTGGCACCACGACGTGACGCTGCGCTGGGGACGTCGGCAACACGACGCGACGCCGCGCCTGGGACGCCGTCGCCGCGCCACGACATCGCGCCTGGGACGCCCCCGCCGCGCCACGACATCGCGCCTGGGACGCCGCCGCCACGCCACGACGCCGCGCCTGGGTCGCCGCCGCCGCGCCACGACATCGCGCCTGGGACGCTGCCGCCGCGCCCCGACGCCGCGCCTGGGTCGCCGACACCGCGCCGAGACGCGCCGCGGGGGGCGCCACCGCCTGACCGAGACGCGCCGCCAGGGGCGCCACCCCGCAGGAGCCCCCCGCTAGAGGCCCCGCCGACCCCTCGCGTGGGCGGTCGGGGTGCGACGTTGAGGTCGCCAGGCGGGCTCTCCGTCGAGTCGGCGGCGAGTCGAGAGGAGGCCGAGGCGAGGCTCGCCAGGATCCGCGCGCGACGAGCGGCTCGCCGCGGCGAATCGCTCGATGACGATGACCCGACCGTGCAGTAGGCCGAGGTCAGAGAGCGGAGTCCAGGACTAGCCTTCGTTCCAAGGGCCGACCGCGACAGCCAAGCCGACGACCGACGGCCTCAGACCGACGAACGAACGCAAGCGCCAGGCCGACGAACTCTGGCGCCAGGCCGACGAACGCAGGCGCCGGGCCGACGAACGCAGGCGCCGGGCCGACGAACGCAGGCGCCAGGCCGACGAACGCAGGCGCCAGGCCGACGAACGCAAAGCCTCAGGCCGACGAACGCAAAGCCTCAGGCCGACGAAACGCAGGCGCCGGGCGACGAAACGCAGGCGCCGGGCGACGAACGCAGGACTCAGGTCGACGAAACGCAGGCGCCGGGCGACGAACGCAGGCGACGGGCCAGGCCGACGAACGTCGGCCTCAGACCGACGAAGGCCAGCCTCAGACCGACGAGCGCCGGCCTCAATCCTCGACGGCGCACAGCGCGCGGAGGACCTCGGCGTAGCGAGTCGCGCGACGCGTACCGAGCATCGGGACCGCCGCCAGGTCATCCCCACCGTGGATTGCGAGATAGTCGAGGCTCTTCTTCGGGAGGATGGCCTGGAGCCCTACATCCCTCGCCCTCGCCTCCTCCTCTCGCCACGCCTTGAGCCGCCTCGTCCGCTCTCGTCTCGCCGGTGACGGCGGTGGGCGCTCTCGCTTCGGCGGGACGGGCGATCCGCCCACGGACGCGCGCTCGATGACCTCCTCGAGCTCCTGTCGGTCGCCGTAGAGCAAGCGGCTGTGAAACGGCGTCCGGGCGATGTCGTCGCCGCGCCCGGGCGGGCGGACGGCCAACTCGACGAGGACCGCGTTCTTGATGAGCCGATCAGGCGGCACGTCGAGCTCTCGGGCCTTCGCGTCCCGCCAGAGGAAGGCGGCGCGGAGCACCCGCATGGCCGGCTCGGGTAGTCGGCGGGCCCCGGGCAGCTCCATGAAGCCATCGCTCTCGGGCCGACCATGCCCCGCGGGCGTCCAAGCCACCTCGGCGGAGGCGATCTCGACCTCCTCCTCGAGGTCCGCCGCCGTCACCGCGGCTTCGAGCGCGGCGGCGAGCCGAGGGAGCCAACGAACGTGCTCGAGCGCGGCCTCAGCCGCGCCAGGCGGGAGCGGACGCGTACCCCAGTCGACCGCGACCCGCGGCGCGACGACCTGGCCCGTCACACGCTCGATCAGCGCTCGCAGCCCCGTCCGGGGCCACCCGATGAGGCTCGCGGCCTGCTGGATGTCAAAGAGCCGGTTCGGCGCGAACCGGAGGTCGCGCTTGAACGCCGCGACCAGCTGCTCACCGCCGTGGACGATCAGCCGTGGCCCCGTCCCCCCCTCGATCAGGGCCTCGAGTGGCCTCAACGCCATCGGGCGCAGCCGAAGCGCCGACACGTCGAGTAGGGCTAGACGATCGTCGATCGAGAGCGCGATCAGGCAGACGCGGACGTTGTACGCGTGCATCGCGTTCATCTCGGCGGAGAGCCCGATCCGGAGCGCGTTCGTCGCCATGTCGACGACGTCCCGGACGCCGTCGACCGTGGTAACGAGCTCGTACTCGGCGGTCACCGTCACCGCGGCAGGGTGCCCGAACCGCGCGGCGCGCGCCAGGAGAGAGCACCAGGGCCAGCAGCGCCGCCAACAGCAGCGCCAGGGCGGCAGCGACACGAGAATCCCTGAGCACCCGGACCAGGGCCCTGCTATGAGACGCACCATGAGCGAGGCCAGCCAACATCACCCATCGGAGTCGTCGCGCGAGCGCGCCGAGCTCTATCAGCTTCTTCACTCCGGGACGCCGGGGGATCTCGCGCACTACGTGAGGGAGTGCACGGGAGCCCGGCGCGTACTCGAGCTCGGCTGCGGCTCCGGTCGACTGCTCGCGGGGCTCGCAGAGGTCGCAGGCTCGGTGGTCGGGCTCGACGTCGACCGCACGATGCTGACGCTGGCCCACGAGGCCCTCGAGGCGACGTCGAGCGCGGCGCGGGTCGAGCTCGTCCTCGGTGACATGACGGAGTTCGACCTCGACGGGACATTCGACCGGATCATCATCCCGTTCAACGGACTGTGGGCGATCGGCGGCGCAGACGCAGTGGCGCGGTGCCTCGCGTGCGCCCGCGGCCACCTCGAGGCCGGTGGCGTGCTGCTCCTCGACGTCTACGCCATCGACGACGACGGGGATTACGAGCTCCAGGGAGGACCGGACAGCGCCGACTTCGAGCTCATGGCGACCGTCGTTCGCGGTGGCGTCGAGGTCCAGGTCCTCGAGCGCAACGCCCTCGCCCCGGACGCGACATGGATCGACGTCGAGTACCGGTTCGTCTGGCCCGATGGGCGAACCCTCGACGATCGGATGCGCCACCACTTCCTGCCGTGGCCCGTCCTCGCGACGCTCCTCTTCGAGGCGGGTTTCACGGACCTCGCCGTCGCGGGTGACTTCGACGGCGCCCGCTTCGACGAGGCCAGCGAGATCGCGGTCGTGAGCGCTCGGTAGCCGCGCCCGCCGCGTTCTCCTCGGGCCCCCTGTCCGAGCCCCTGACAGGGCCGACCGCCGCGGGCTCGAGGCTCGCCGTACCTGGCCCGCGCGCGACTCGTCGACCGGGACGCGGTCGCCCGCGTCCACGCCCACCGCTGGGCGCTCGGGAGCCATCGCTCCGGCTCGTCGGGACCGCGCACCGGGCGGCTCCGGGACAGCCGTCTCCTCCGCCGCGGCGCCCTCCGGTAACCAGAGCGGCGTCCCCGGCATAGGGTCGATCGTCGCGTCACGCCGACCGCGGCCTCGCCCCCGACGAGCAACCGACGAACTGCCCGGAGCACGACGCAGATGGCCTCGTACCCATACGTCCCCCCTCGCCTGCTCGCCCTCCTCGTGACGTCGGTCATGGGTGGTTGCGCGGCCGACGACGGCGGCGCGAGCCCCGACCTCATCGGAGGAAGCCGCGACACGGCGGCTGCGATGGACGGTGGCGGCGGGACCGACACCGCGCCGGGTCAGGACGGCGCCGTGGCGGACATCATCGCGGACACCCTCGAGCCGGCGGTCGACGCGGACGCGAACCCTCAGCCGGACACGGCGACCGCTGACGCCGGAGACACACTCGACGACGTCGGCGCCGACATGGTCGCGGGTGAGGTCTGCCCTCCCGTCGGCCCCTACGGGACGAGCGTCGGAGACACGCTCGCGGACCTCGTCCTCGAGGACTGCGACGGTGTCCCTCATCACATCCATGACCTCTGCGGCCTCCGGGCGGGCTACCTCAGCACCTACACGGGCTGGTGTCCGCCCTGTCAGGCGGACGCCGACGCCGCGCCCGCCGAATACGAGCGCCTGAAGTCCCTCGACCCCGACTTCGAGTGGTTCTTCATCGTGACCGAGGACCAGAACTTCGACCTCCCCACGGCCTTCTACTGCGACGCCGTCCGCGACAGGTTCGGGCTCCCGATGCCCGTGCTCGTCGACGCGCAGGGCGTCTTCCCGCGACACATCGGCGTCACCACGGGCAACACCTGGCACGTCGTGCTCGACCCCGCAGGCCGCATCGTCTTCAAGGGGCATTACGCCGCCGACGACGCCGAAGCCGCCCTCGACGCCGCGCTCGGGGACTGAGCCGGACGCGGGGCGCGAAGCAGAAGGGGTAGCTCCCCATCGCCTGACGACCGCGCTCGCGAGCCGACGAAACCCGCGCGCGAGCCACGCCCGCGCAGCCTGCCACCACGACGTCATCAGAGCCCCTCGGTGACGGCCAGCACCGGCGCGAGGTGGACGAGGCGCTCCGCGCACCAGTCCACGAACGCGGACTGCCCCAGCTCCTCGGGGTGCGGGCCCCGCAGGAACGCGTTGAAGTCCTTCTGTCGGAGCCATCCCGCGCGCGGATGGTCGGCGGGGAGCCCGGCAGGCACGCGCTTGTAGCCCGGCTCGCTGATCGCGAAGCCGGCCGCCCGTGCCGACGCCGCCGCCGCGTCGATGAAGGCGCCCCCGCGCTCGTCGAGCACGAGCTCCCGCCAGCGCGCGATCTGCTCCGGGCTCATCACGTGTCTCCCGGCCCCGATGACGAGCTCCGCCCCGGTGATCCGCAAGAAGTAGCCAGCGGCGTTCCGGTGCTCGTCCCCGCACCAGAACATGACGTCCAGGTGCTCCTTGTAGGGTCGCTTGTCCGCGGAGAAGCGCGTGTCGCGCTGGATCCGGAAGAGGCTCCGGTTCACCTTCGACTCGTAGCGGACGCTCGGAGAGATGGCCTGAAGCCGCGGCCCGAGCGCGTCCACGAGGGCGCGCGCCGGCTCGACCAACCCGTCATCGTACCGTCGGCGGTTCGCCTCGAACCAGGCTCGTTCGTTGTGGACCGACAGTTCCGTCAGAAAGCGCGCGGCATCGCGCGGGAAGCCATTGAAATCAGGCATCTCGGACCCCTTCTCGGCGTTGTTCTGGAGCCCCCAACCTACACACGCGTTCAGATGAGGCAACGAAAATCGACCGCCAGAGCGAGCGCCCGCTCGGCAAGCCCTCCTGGCTTCATTCGTGGCTCCGGCGGCGAGATCCGGCGACCTCCCGGACTGATCGCGCGACCCGCGGACCGTGCTCGCGACCCGCTTCACCGCGCGATCGCGGTGCGCACCTTCTCGCCCATGCTCGAACCACTCGCCGCCGAGCGCCCCGCCGAAGAGCGCCGCGCCCACTACGCCCTCGTGACCCGCCAGCTCGACGCCCTGCTCGAGGGCGAGGACGACTGGATCGCCGCCCTCGCGACCGTCGCCTGTGAGCTGCACCACGGCTTCCAGTACTTCCACTGGACCGGTTTCTACCGCGCCGTGTCGACCGAGCTCCTCGTCATCGGGCCCTACCAGGGCGGCCACGGCTGCCTCCGGATCCCATTCTCCCGCGGCGTCTGCGGCGCCGCGGCTCGCACCCGCGCGACCCAGCTCGTCCCCGACGTCCACGCGTTTCCGGGTCACATCGCGTGCGCGTCGACCACGCTGTCGGAGGTCGTCGTCCCGGTCGTCACCCCGACCGGCGACCTCCTCGCCGTGCTCGACGTCGACTCCGACCTCGCCGCCGCCTTCACGGACGACGATCGCGTGGGGCTCGAGGCGATCGCCGCCGCTCTCGGCCGGCGCTTCGCGACCCGTGGCCTCGGGTGACGCCGGCGTTTCCGCTTCCCCGCCGGCGCGACCTGCGCCATCGTCGCGCCCCATGTCGAAGGTCCTCCTGACCAGCGTCGTCGAAGGCCAGCTCCCCGCGGGCCACGACAACCTGCGCCCGCTCGAGGTGCTGCGCGCTTGCGCCCAGATCGACCGCTTCGGCGTCCACGAGATCGTCACCGACCCGGCGCGCGCCGACCTCATCCTCTTCGTCGAGCAGCGCGGCCCTGGGCTCTATCAGGCGCCCTTCTGGCGGCATCCGTTGGTGCGCCGCCACCCGGAGCGTTGCTTCGCCTACTGCGCCATCGACAGCGTCGTGCCGTTCCTCCCCGGGATCTACCCGTCGCAGCCACGCCGCGGCCCGTCGCCAGCGCGCTACCGCGGCGGCCACTATCTCAACGGCCTCTTCCGACCCAACCCGGGCGCCCTGCCGATGCCGGCCGCCCCGCCCCTCCTCTACAGCTTCCGGGGCCGCTTCGCGACCCACCGGATCCGCCCCCGCCTCGCCCGCCTCCAACACCCTCGCGGCGTCGTCCTCGACACCGAAGGCCGCATGGATGGCCGCGCGCACGGGCGGATCTTCATGGGCTATGGCCAAGGCGACGTGGACGCGTTCTACACCCTCTGCCGCGACAGCGCGTTCATGCTGGCGCCGCGCGGCTACGGCGCCTCGTCCATGCGCCTCTTCGAGGCGATGCAGGTCGGCCGCGCCCCCGTCATCGTCGGCGACGCCTGGATCCCCCCCGTGGGCCCCGACTGGGGCGCGTTCAGCGTGCGCGTCGCCGAGCGCGACATCGCCTCCATCCCCGACCGCCTCGAGGCCCTCGAGCCGCGCGCCGAGGCCATGGGGCTCGCCGCCCGAGCCGCCTGGGACGAGTGGTTCGCCGAGGACGTCACCTTCCACCGCGTCGTGTCGTGGTGCCTCGACATCGCCGCCGACCGCCGCTGGACCGAGCCCCTCGAGCGCCTCGCCGCGTACCGCCGCCTCCTCGACGAGGACGTGCTCCTCGCCCGCGGCCGCAGCGTGAGAGAGCGAATCGGCAGGCTCGCGGCGCGCCTTCGCGGCTCGAGGACCACGTGACCGTGCCCTCCAGCGCGTCGGCGGCGGCTTCCCGCCACGCCGCTTCCCCGCTATCGTCCGCGCGATGAGCGACCCCTACGAGCTCCGCATCGAGCGTGGCGCCAACGCGCGCGGCTACTGGCGTGATCTCTGGTCGCGCCGGAACCTCGTCACCGACATGGCCTGGCGCGACATCAGCGTCCGGTACAAGCAGACCTACCTCGGCCTCGCCTGGACGATCGTCACGCCCATCGTGTCGATGCTCGTCTTCACCCTCCTCTTCCACCGGCTCGCGAAGCTCGGCTCGGAGGGCGGCGCCCCCTACCCCGTCATGGTCTTCGCCGGGCTCATCCCGTGGCAGCTCTTCTCGCAGGCCCTGACGGGCGTCTCGACCTCGATGGTCGGCAGCGCCGCCCTGGTCGAGCGCGTCTACTTCCCGCGCCTCGCGATCCCGCTCAAGGCCGTCATCGTGGCCGGATTCAACACGATGATCGCCCTCGTCCTCCTCGGCGTGCTCATGCTCGCCTACGGCTTCGCGCCGAGCTGGCACGTCGTCTTCCTGCCGCTCTTCTTGCTGCTCGCCGCGCTCACCGCGCTCGGCATCGGCCTCTGGGTGGCCGTCCTGAACGTGCGCTATCGCGACTTCCAGTACCTCGTGCCCTACCTCCTGCAGATGGCGATGTACATCTCGCCCGTGGGCTTCAAGACGAGCGTCGTCCCTGACGAGCTCCGCTTCGCCTACTCCCTGAACCCCATGGTCGGGGTCATCGATGGCGCGCGCTGGTCCCTCCTCGGCGGGAACACGCCGCTCGACCTGACCGCCCTCGGCATCTCCGCCGCCTTCGTGCTCCTCGCCGTCGCCGGCGGTCTCTGGTTCTTCCGCCGCAGCGAAGGCACCTTCGCGGATCGGATCTGAGGGGCGTCGATGGCCGAGGCGAGCCCCATCCTCGAGATCCGCGCGCTCACCAAGCGCTACGAGATCGTCCGCACCGGAGGCCGCGGTCGCGCCTGGTTCGCGAGCGACGCGGCGACCTGGATCACGCGGTCGCTCCTGCGCGCCGTGGGCCGGAAGCCCCCGTCAGCCGACGCCCCCGACGCACGCTACGAGCAGGTCTGGGCGCTCCGCGACGTCTCGTTCGACGTCGCCCGCGGCGAGGTCCTCGGCCTCGTCGGCCACAACGGGGCCGGCAAGTCCACGCTCCTCAAGGTGCTCTCGCGCGTCACGGAGCCGACCGCCGGACACGCGATCCTTCGCGGACGCCTGAACAGCCTCCTCGAGGTCGGCGTCGGCTTCCACCCCGAGCTGACCGGCCGCGAGAACATCTACCTCAAGGGCGCCATCCACGGGCTCACGCGCGCCGCGATCCGCCGTGAGTTCGACGCCATCGTGGCGTTCGCGGAGGTCGAGCGCTTCCTCGACACGCCGCTCAAGCGCTACTCGAGCGGCATGCGGAGCCGCCTCGGCTTCGCCATCGGCGCCTATCTCGAGCATGAGATCCTCGTCGTGGACGAGGTCCTCGCGGTCGGAGACGCCCGCTTCCGCGCGCAGGCGATGGCGCGGATCCGCGAGGCCGCCCGGGACCACGGCACAACCACGATCTTCGTGAGCCACGACCTCGGCCAGATCCGCGAGCTGTGCGAGCGTTCCGTCCTGCTCGAGGAGGGACGCCTCATCGCCGACGGGCCGACGAACGAGGTCCTCGAGCGCTACCTGCAGCCGAACGTGACCCGCGACCTCCCGAGCGTGTGGGAGGCGCCGCCCGGCGAGCTCCGCCACATCCGCCGCGTCGCGCTCCACACCCCGGACGGCGCGCCGACCTCCTCCGTTCGCGTGGGCGACCCGCTGTCGATGACGCTCCACGCGACAGGGATGGGCGCGTTCCCGGACCTCGACGCGCGGGTCGCCGTCGACAGCGTCAGCGGCCAACGCGTCTTTCGGTTCCGCTCGTCGATGACGGGCGTCGACGTCACCGCGGACGGCGCCCCGGAGCTCGCGATCACCGCCGACATCGCCTCGCTGCCGCTCGTGCCGGGGCACTACTGGCTGAACGTCACGCTCTCCCGCGCGCGGACGCGCCTCGAGACCCGCGAGCGCGTCCTCCGGTTCGAGGTCCTCTCCGCCGACCCCTACGGCGCCGGCGCCGGCTGGCTCCCGCCCGACGGCCCGGTCTGGGTCCCTGGCGCGTGGCGCGCCGAGGCCGCGGCACCGACGCCCGAGTCTCCGTCACCCGGTGAGGCGGCGTGACCCCGACCGCCGCGCGCGCGGGGGCCGGGACGTGGCCACGATGACCCCGGCCCAGCTCGCCGAGAAGCTCCTGTGGCGCGTCGGGGAGCGCCTCGCCGGCACCGCGACCGCCCTCGAGCGCCAGCTCGCGCCGCCGCCCCCCGCCGTCCCCGTCGACGCCGTCGTCACCTGGGCGGGCCCCGACAATGAGGCGCGACGCGCCGAGCGGCGCCGCTGGGCACAGCGGGAGGGCGCCGCTGAGTCCGAGGGTTCCTGGCGCTTCGCCGACCACGGTGAGCTCCGCTACGCGCTCCGCGGGCTCGTCCGGAACGCGCCCTTCCTGCGAAGGATCCACGTCGTCGTCGCCGACACCGGGCCGAGCTGGCTCCGCACGGACGACCCCGCCCTCGCCGTCGTCCCACACCGCGCGATCTTCCCCGACCCGGAGCACCTCCCGACGTGGAGCTCGTGCGCCATCGAGGCCCACCTCCATCGGATCCCGGACCTCGCGGAGCGGTTCCTCTACCTGAACGACGACATGCTCATCCTCGCGCCGATGACCCTCGGCGACGCGGTCGACGCGCGCGGGCGCGTCAAGCTCGAGCCCCAGTGGCGGGCCGGGCGCTTCCCCCGCGGCGCGCCGCGCGCCGAGGACCAGCCGCACATCGCGCGCGCCCGCCTGACGAACGCCCTCCTCGACCGCCGCTATGGCGCGCGTCTGCGCCTGTGGCCCATCCATCAGGCGCGGATGGGCCGTCGGACCGCCTACGAGGCGATGCACGCCGATCCCATCTTCGCTCCGGAGCTGGCTCGTGTCTCCGCCGCGCGCTTCCGTCGCGGCGACGTGATCGACCCGATCTATCTCCAGTATTTTGTTGCACTGCACACAGGACTCGCTCGGCTCTCCTCGAGGTCGAGCTCGGTTGTCCGTGTGCAACGCAACATAGCCGCGATGACCCGCGACCTCGCCCGCGTCCAGGCGCGACGCCCCGCCCAGCTCTGCGTGCAGGACTGGCTCGATGGCGACGCGCCCGAGGTGACCGCCGCGCTCCAGGGCATGCTCGAGATCCTCCTCCCGGGCGCGAGCCGCTTCGAGCGCTGAGGACGCGCGCTCAGCCTCCGTCCGTCGCCCGATACGACGCTGAGCGGGCCCCGGCGAGGCCACGGACCAGGCCGACGCCGTACGCCACCTGCCGCAGCCCACGCGCCACGGCCGCCCGGCCGCGGGGCAGACCGCGCAGCGTCCGAGCCGCTCCAGCCGCCGCCACGAGCACGGCCTCGGCCGCGATCCCTCCGCGTGTGAGCGCGCCCGGGCGCGCGGTGAGCGCGAGACCGGCGTTCACCGTCCCGTAGTGCGCGAATCGCCCGAGGATCCAGCCGAGGGTCTGCCGGGAGCGAGGCACGGTCTCGACGACGAGCGCCTCGTCGGCCCAGACGACGACGCCTCCCCCCGCGAGCACGCGCGCGAGGAGCTCGTGATCCTCGCCCCCGCTGAGCGCGAGGCCAGGGTCGAAGAGGGGCGCGCCTGCCCGCTCGGCGCCCCGGCGCGTGAGCAGCAGGTTCCCGGCGCGGGCCGTCCGGATCTGCGCGCCGGTTCGATGGCGCGGGCTGTCGAGGAGCCCCTCACCCGCCCACGGGGAGCGCGGCGCCTCGAAGCGCGCGACGACCGGTCCCGCCACGGCGTCGGCGCCGAAGCGCCGCTCGACCGCGAGCAGGGCCGAGAGCCACCCCGGCGTGACCTCCTCGTCGTCGTCGACCCAGGCGACGCGGTCGGCGCGCGCGAAGGCCCAGGCGGCGGCTGTGTTGCGCACGTGGACGACGCCCGGGCGCGCCTCTTCGAGCCGCGTCAGCGGGAAGCGCCCGCCGCCACCGCGATAACGCGCGCAGACGGGCGCCGCCGACGCCGCGGGATCGTTGTCGACGACCACGATCTCGACGGAGGGGCCGCCGTCCTCGAGCGCGAGCCGGTCGAGCGACGCGAGGAGTGCCGCGAGCATCCGGGGCCGCCCCCGCGTCGGGACGGCCACGACGACGCGCGCGGCGTCAGCCGCGGACACCATCGCTCCTGGACGCGGGCGCGGGCTCGACCGGCGCGTAGCCGAGCCTCGCCATGACCTCGCCCGTGAGGGCGGTGATCGCGGTCACGTCGTCCGGCGCGAGCCGCGCGAGGCTGCCCGCGTTGAAGTCGCGGATGACGCTCGCCGCCTCGTCGGCGTTGTGGACTCGCTGCGCCCCGCGGGTGACCTCGCCCGCGAGCGGCGGGAGCCCGAGGAAGCTCGTGACGCGCGCGAGCGTCGCCTCCGGCTGCGCGGCCAGCTCCTCGTAGCTCACCACGAGCTGCCGCTCGAGGTGCGGGAGATCCTCGAGCACCGCCTCGTAGGCCCGCGCCCAGTGGGCCGCCGCGCGCGTGATGGAGACGCCGTGGCGTCGGCGCACCCCCTCCGCGACGGCGTACGGGCTCCGCGTGACGACGATGAACGTGGCCCCCGCGAAGTGTCGCTGCAGCCAACGCGCGCGGAGGCAGCTCGGTGGGCTCTTCTCGAGGAGGTAGCGCGCGCCGTCGAGTCCGCGCATGCGCCAGATCCAGTCGAAACGGACACGCTTGGGATCGGCGCCCTCCCCGTCGTCCTCGCGCCACCGGAAGACGGCGGACCGCTCCGTCCAGATGCGCGGTACGCCGTACTCCATGGGCTCCGGAAGCGCCCAGGTGCCGAACTGCCCCTCCCTCGCCATGCCGGCGATCGCGGGGTGCGCGCGCAGGAGCTCCCAGAGCAGCGTGGTCCCGGAGTTGTTCACGCCGACGATGAAGAGCCAGCGCTCCTCGGCCCGACGCAGGCGGCGCGCGAGCAACCACGCGACGAGTGGGCGCGGCGCGAGCTGCCAGATCAGGTTGGACGTCGAGACCAGGCCGCGCAGACGGTGCGGGCGCCCTGGCTTCGTCTCGCGTTCTCGTGGCACGTCGACCTCGGCTTCAGCTCAGGAGACCCAGGCGGAGAGCGCGTCCACGGCCGCGGCGAGGTCGCGCCGCAGCTTCGTCGGCAGGCTCTCGCCGATCACCTCGAACATGGTGCGATAGTACCAGACGATCTCGTCGGCCCCCGCGTTGAAGCGGGTCCACGTCTCAGCGCCTTGCTCATCGAGATCCGCGAGCGTCGCGCGCGCGTTGTGGAGCTTGTCCGCCCCGAGCACGAGGCGGGTCTTCTCGCCCGCGCGCCGCGCGTGCTCGATGTGGGCGAGCTTGCGCGTCTTCCAGTCGGGCTTGTGCCCCGGATCGCCCGTGGTGTCCGAGCAGCCGGCGACGATCTCGCGCACGACCGGGCCGAACATCGCGCCCACCGCGTCGAGGTCGAGCGCCGTGTCCTCCACCACGTCGTGGAGCAGCGCCGCCACGGCGGTGTCCTCGTCGCCGCCGTTCTCGAGCACGATCGCGCTCACGGAGAGCACGTGGCTCACGTACGGGACGTCGGTCGACTTGCGCACGTGCGTCAGGTGCATCTGATGCGCGAGCTGGAGCGCGAGGCCGTAGCGGGCGCCTAGGATCGGGGGAGCTGTCTTGGGCATCTCGGGCTCCGGGCGGCGAGCGCGAGAGCTTACACCAACGGCGTCTCGGAGGCACGGCGCCTGTTCCCCCGCGTCTCGCTGCAGTGCACACAAGCTCGCCCCGGCCAAAACCAGACGTCCGAGCGCGACGGCGTTCGCACCTGCGAAGGACCACTCGGACCCCCGATTGCGTCTCGCGACGACAGCGCTATGGTCTCCGCTCTCGCGCACCAACCAGCCAACGAGGAGCCAGACCATGACCGAAGAGACCCGCACCGTGACCCTCCCCCGCCTGAACGAGCCCGCCCCGCAGTTCACCGCCCCGTCGACCGCCGGCGAGATCAAGCTCTCCGACTACAAGGGCAAGTGGGTGGTGCTCTTCTCCCACCCCGCCGACTTCACGCCCGTCTGCACGACCGAGTTCGTCGGCTTCGCGAAGGCGGCGCCCGAGTTCGAGGCCATGAACACCCAGCTCATCGGCCTCTCGATCGACAGCGTGTACAGCCACATCGCGTGGATGCGCAGCATCGAGCAGCACTTCGACGTGAAGGTCACCTTCCCCGTCATCGCCGATCTGTCGATGGACGTCGCCTCGAAGTACGGGATGGTCCACCCCGGCGCGAGCGCGACGGCCGCCGTGCGCTGCGTCTTCGTCATCGACCCGCAGCAGAACATCCGCGCGATGATGTACTACCCGCTCACGACCGGCCGCGTCATCGGCGAGATCAAGCGCCTCGTCCAGGCGCTCCAGCTCAACACCCAGCACGGCCTCGCGACCCCCGAGGGGTGGCAGCCCGGCGACAAGTGCATCGTCCCGCCGCCCGCGACCGCCAAGGCCGCCGACGAGCGCGTGAAGTCCGACTACGAGGTCACGGACTGGTACTTCTCGAAGACCAACGCGCCCTCCTGATCCGGGACGCGTCCAGGAGCTCGCCCGGCGGCCGTCGCCGCCCCGTCATCCGGGGCGCCGGCGGCCGTCGCCGTCTCGGCCGTCACGCGCTCAGACCCCGGACTCGCGCAGCGCCTCGAAGTGGGCGCGTTGCGCGTCGGAGAGCTGCCTCGGCACGCTCACCCCGATGCGCGCGAACAGATCGCCGAACGAGCCGTCGCGCTTCGGCATCCCCATGCCCTTCAAACGCACCCGGATCCCGGGGTTCGTGCCCGCCGGCACCTTCACCTGATGCTGCTCGCCGTCGGGCGCGTCGACCGAGACGCTGCCGCCGAGCACGACGTCGGTCAGCGCGACCGTCACGTCGGTCTCGACGTCGTCGCCGACGACGCGGAAGCGCGGGTGATCCGCCACGTTGACCTTCAGCAGCAGATCCCCCCGCGGGCCGCCGCCGGCGCCCGGCTGCCCCTTCTCCCGCACGCGGAGCGTCTGCCCGGTGCGGATCCCGCGCGGGATCCGCACCGCGATCGTCTCGGCCCCATCGGGTCCGGCGACCTCGAGGCTCCGCTCGCCGCCGTGGTACGCCTCGTGGAAGGTGATCGTGACCTCGGTCTCGATGTCTCGCCCCTTCTGCGGCCGCGCCTGCTGCTGGAACGGGTTGAACCCGCGCCGTCCTCCGCCGCCACCTCCGCCCCCTCCGAAGAGGGAGCTGAAGTCGAACCCGCGCCGGCCGCCGCCCCCGCCGCCCCCGAGGCCCATCTCCTCGAAGAGCGAGCTGAAGTCGAAGTTCTGGAAGATGTCCTCGCGCGAGTAGCGCTGTCCGAAGCCCTCCGCCCCGAACATGTCGTACTGCTTACGCTTGTCGGGGTCGGAGAGGACCGCGTAGGCCTCGTTGACCTCCTTGAACTTCGTCTCCGCCTCCTTGTCGTCGGGGTTCCGGTCCGGGTGGTACTTCATCGCGAGCTTGCGGAAGGCCTTCTTGATGTCGTCCTGGCTCGCGTCCCGCGCGACCCCGAGCACCTGGTAGTAATCCTTCCCAGCCATCGTCTCGACTCCTCCGGATCCTTGGCCCCGCGGCGCGGGGCGCCTACGGACGGGCCTATCGTGAGCACACAAGCCCCGCGTGACAAGCCCCTCCGGCTCGCGCGCCCGCCCTTCAGAACGCGGCGGCAGAGCCCTCGCCGCGCGGATCGGCCGCGCCCGTGAGCTGCCCGCTCGCGTCGCGCCAGAGCACCATCCCGTTCCCCATCGTGCGCGGCTCGACCAGCGCCCCCGCCGTCCCGGCGAGCGTGTGGCCCCGCGCGGTCAGGAGCGCGCGCGTGTCCGGCGAGAGCCCGCGCGGCTCGAGCATGAGCACGTCCGGGTACCACTGGTGGTGGACCCGCGGCGCGCCGACCGCCTCGCTCGCGTCCATCCCGAAGTCCACGACGTTCAGGATCTCCTGGAGCGTCGTCGTGATGATGAACGAGCCGCCCGGGCTCCCGAACGTCCCGACCGCCGCGTCCCCCTTCACGAGGATGGTCGGCGTCATGCTCGACAGCGGCCGCTTCTTCGGCGCGATCGCGTTCCCCTCGTCTCCGACGAGCCCGAACGCGTTCGGCGCCCCCGGCATCGCCGAGAAGTCGTCCATCTCGTTGTTCAGGACGACCCCGGTCGCCCCCGCGACCCGCCCGCTCCCGAACCACAGGTTGATCGTCTGCGTCATCGAGACCGCGTCGCCGTTCGCGAGCAACACCGAGAGGTGGCTCGTGTGCGTCGACTCCGACGGCTTCACCGTGACCTGCCCGAGCTTCGACGCAGGCGTCGCCTTCTTCGCCGCCGCCACCTCCTTCCGGAGCCGCGCCACCGTCGCGTCGCCGATGAACCGCGCCGCGTCGACCGGCGCGAAGTCGGGGTCGCCGAGCGCCGTCGCGCGCATCGCGAACGCGCGCTTCATGGTCTCGGCGAGGAGGTGCACGTAGGCGGCGCTCCCGAAGCCGAGCGCCGGCAGATCCGACGGCTCGAGGACGCGCAGCATCTGCACGAGCAGGAGCCCACCCGAGCTCGGCGGGCCCATGCTGTGGACGGCGTAGCCCCGATAGCTCCCGACCACCGGCGGGCGCTCGCGCACCTCGTAGCCCGCGAGGTCCGCCATGGTCCAGAGGCCGCCCTCCGCCCGCACCGCGCGCACGAGCTCCTGCGCCGTCTCGCCGGTGTAGAAGTCCTCGCCGTCGGTCGCTGCTATCCGCTCGAGCGTCCGCGCGAGGTCCGCCTGACGCAGCACCTCCCCGCGCCGCCACGGCTTCCCTTCCGCGTTCAGGAAGATCGCGCGCGCCGCGTCGTTCATGCGGCCCGCCACCGCCGCGCTCGTGAGCTCGAGCCGCGGCGACACCGCGATCCCGTCGCGCGCGTAGGCGATCGCCGGCTGCATCACCACGGCGAGCGGGAGCTTCCCGTAGCGCGCGTGCACCTTCACGAGCCCCCGCACGAGCCCCGGGATCCCGGACGCCCGCCCGGAGTCGGTGCTCGCGCCCTTCTCGACCTTGCCGTCGGTCACGAACATGTCGCGCGACGCGGCGGCTGGCGCCATCTCGCGCATGTCCCACGTGGTCGTGACGCCCTCCTGGTGCACCACCATGAACGCCCCGCCGCCGAGCCCGGAGGCCCAGGGCTCGCAGACCGCCACCGCGAAGCTCATCGCCGTCGCCGCGTCGACCGCGTTGCCGCCGGCCGCGAGCACGGCCTCGCCCGCGGCCGTCGCGAGCGGATGAGGGGTCGCGACCACCCAGCGGTCGCCGCGGACGGGCTCGGGCTGCGCGGCGCGCGCGGTCGCGGTCGGGCGGGGCAGGACGCCGCCCGCGACGATGAGGACGAGAGCGAGGAGGGAGCGACGCGTCATGGCGATCACCGTCTCAGGAAGGAGGCTCCTTTACAAGGAGCGAGGGGCCCCGTATAGCGACCCTCATGGCGCTCGCGACCCTCGCCCCCCCGACCCGGCTCGCGCTCGCGTGGGTGCTCGGCGTCGGGCTCTCGCTCGCGGGCTGCGCGGGTGATGGCCTCGACACCCTCGCGTGCCCGCTCCTCGCCCCCGGCGCGACGGCGGGGCTCGCGAGCGGCCGCGCCGTCACCACCGACGACAGCGCGAGCGGCCACCTCGAGCGCGGCGAGCTCGCTGCCCACCCCGTGGCTCTCGCCGCCGGGCAGGAGGTCGAGCTCACCTTCCGCGTCGGCGCCGGCCGCCCCCTCCTCTACACCTACGGCCCGCGCGACGGCTTCGGCGGCTTCCCGCACTGCGGGAGCCTCCACGTCGCCACCGAGGGCGACCTCGCGCTCGTCGCGACCCTCACCGCCGACGTCGCCGGCGAGTACCTGATCGTCGCCGGAGACCTCCCGGGCGAGACGCCCGGCGACTACACCCTCGCGACCCGCTGCGCCGCCGGCTGCGACGCCCCCGCCGCCTGCCCGACGCTCGCCGCGCAGGGCTGCCCCGACGCCCGCTGCGACGGCGAGCTCGCCCGCGACGCCGACGGCTGCCTCACCTGCACCTGCGAGCCGGGCGCCCTGTGCGGGCCCGACCGCGCCGCAGGCCCCGCGGGGAGCTGCGTCCTCCCGGCCTGCACCTGCGCGGACGCTGGCGACGCCCCCGTCTGTGGCGCCGACGGCCGCACCTGGCCAAGCGCCTGCGCCGCGCGCTGCGCCGGCGTCCCGGCGCTCCGCGACGGGAGCTGTGAGATCGCTTGCCCAGCGCTCGCGAGCTGCGCCTCCCCCTGCGCCGGCCTCCGCGCCGTCCTCGCCGACGGCTGCCCGAGCTGCGACTGTCGCCCCGACTTCGCCGCCGACGCGGCCTCCTGCGCCGCATGCCCCGAGGACCTCGCGCCGGTCTGCGGCTCCGACGGCGTGACCTACGCGAACCGCTGCCTCGCGCGCTGCGCCGGCGCCCGCATCCTCTACGCCGCGGCGTGCCTCGACGACTGCCGCGCGGCCCCCGCCGGGTGCTCTCTCGACTGCCCCTGGGGGCTGCGCCTCGGCGGCGACGCGTGCCTCACCTGCGAGTGCGCGGCGACCCCGTCGAGCGCCTGCCCGGCGAGCGGCGCGCCGGTCTGCGTCACCCTCCCCGGGCACGACGCGCCGACGACCGTCGGCTCCCCGTGCCTCGCCGTCCACCTCGGCGCGACCGACGGCGACTGGGGCCCCTGCGGCGTCGCCTGCGCCACCGACACCCCCTGCCCCGCCGGGAGCCACTGCGGCGCGCCCGGGATGTTCCTCGCGGGGCGCTGCCTCGCGGACGTCGTCCCCGCCGAGAGCTGCGACTGCAGCGTCGTCGTCGCCCCCGTCTGCGGCGCCGACGGGGCGACCTACGACAACACGTGCCTCGCCCGCTGCGCGGGGACCACCGTCGCCAAGCTCGGCGCATGTTGCAGCGCAGCAAGCGCGTGCGAGGCGCCAGAAACAACGATGATCGACGCAGACGGGTGCCCGTCATTGTGCGGCGCAACAAGCGACACGGCGGTGTGCGCGAGCAACGCCGCGACCGCCCCCGCGTGCGCGCCCGACGGGACGCCGCTCGACGTCACCGCGTGCGCCGCCCACGCGGCCGGCGCGCCCGCGAGCAGCGGCTGGTGCGCCCCATGAGCCGCCGCGCCACCCGCCGGCTCCTCCTCGCGCTCGCCTTCGCCGGGTCGGCGATCGCCTGCGGCGGCTACACCGACATCCCGCTCCCGATCCGCGAGGTCGCCTCCCTGACCGTCGAGGCGTCGGCGCTCTTCCCGTCGGCCACGGGGCGCGTTCAGCTCGCCGTCGACGTCCCGGCCGACGTCGCGCGGCCGCTGACCTTCGTCGGCCCCCCGCAGACCGTGGCCGGCACCGGCACCGCCGTCGCGAGCTGGGCCCTGGGCGCCTGCCCCGACGCGCTCGCGACCACGCCGGCGCTCCGCCTCTGCGTCGCCGTCGAGGCCGGTCCCGTCATCGCCTACCCCGTCACCATCACCGCGGTCGTCGAGAGCCGCGCGGACAACCGCCGCTTCACGCTCATCGGGGAGATCCCGGCCCCGTGACGCCCTCGCCCCGCCCCGCGCGCGCCCTCGCCGCGACGCTCGCGCTCGCCGCCGCCCTCGCGGCGCCGCGCGCTACCGCGGCCACCCCCACGCCCATCGACGCCGTGGACAAGGCCGCCGCCTGCCTCCGCCGCGGCGACGCGACGTGCGCCGAGCGCGAGGCCTCCCGCGCCCTCGACCTCGCCCCCGGGCCCGCGCTCCGGCGCGAGGCCCTCGCCCTCCGCGCCAAGGCGCGCGCGCTCTCCGACGACGCGCCTGGCGCTCAGGACGACTACGCCGCGCTCCTCGCGCTGTGGCCGGGCTACCGCGTCGCCCCCGACGAGGATCCGCGCGTGACCGCCGCCTTCGCCGCCGCGCGCAGAGCGCTCCTCGAGCGGGCGCTCCCGGCGGCGCTCGACAAGGGCGCCCTGCCGCCCCCGCCCGGGCCGCCCGCGAGCGCGCTCGTCGGCGAGCCGCTCCTCTACGCCCCGGACGACCTCCTCCGGGCGACGGAGAAGAAGCACGCGCGCGACTTCCGCCTGAGCCTCGGCGCGGGCGTCGCGATCCCGACCGGCGCCGCGAGCGACCGCTACAAGCCCGGGATCGCCGCGTCCCTGGACGTCGGCTACGCGCTCACCGAGCTGCTCGACCTCTGGGGCGAGGTCGTGATCTCGCTCCTCCCGATCGACGGCTCCCTCGCCGTCGAGCCTGGCCTCCCCGGCGGCATCACCCACGTCAGCGGCGCCGTCGGCGTCATGCTCGACCTCCCCGTCGCCTCCGACGTCGAGGTCGTCGTCGCGGGTGGCATCGGCGCCGGCGGTTTCGGGCTCGGGAACGTCTCGACCGCGGTCGGCTTCGCCGCGCACGGCGTCGTCGGCGGGCGCTACGTCGTCGCGCCGCAGCTCGCCTTCCGCCTCGACCTGGTCGGCCAGGTCGTGGCGCCCACGAGCGGCGACATCGGCCCCGCCGCGCACCTCACCCTGCTGCTCCGCGGCGAGACGTCGTTCTGACGCCCCC
Organism: Deltaproteobacteria bacterium; assembly: GCA_020632715.1. Taxonomy (GTDB): domain Bacteria; phylum Myxococcota_A; class UBA9042; order PHBI01; family PHBI01; genus JACKFA01. The sequence continues at coordinate 381,601 of JACKFA010000003.1, read as the reverse complement.
GCGGCGCGCCCTCGCCGCTACTCGGTCGCCCGCGGCGCCACGATGAGGAACGAGAGCCCCGGCGCGAGCTGGTAGGCCACGACGGACTCCCCGTCCTCCATCTTCCGCGTCGTGAGGATGTACTTCCGCGCCTTGCCGAGGAGCGCGCGCAGGCGCGACACCGCGACCTTGACCTTGGTCTGGATGGCGTCGTTGAAGTCGTCCGTGCCCCACACCGCCGAGGCGAGGTCGCGCATGCTGTGGTGCACGTCGGGGTGCCGGAGGATGTGGAGCAGGAGCGGGAACATGACGCGCTTCTGCGCGAGCCCGACGCGCTTGCCGAAGTTCAGGATGGCCTGCTCTCCGACCAGCGCGACGAGGCACGGCCCTGGCGCGGCGAGGAGATCGTCGTAGCCTTCCTGGGTGAGGGGCCGCTCCCCGTCACGATCGGTCGCGATGAAGGGGGTCGTCCCGCCACCCGCGCGCCCGCGCCGCTTGGCGAGGCCGCGCACGGCGCCGAGCTCGCTCGGGGCCGGCATCGAGCTCGTGGCGACCAGCACCCGCTCGCAGACGCGCTTGGTCTCCTCGTCCCCGAGCTCGAAGCCCAGCTGCGCGAGCGCCGCCCCCTTCTCCTCGGTCTCGATGCGGAAGCCGTGCTCGTCGGCGATGACGCAGGCGTCCTCGAGGTGCGCGAGCAGCGTGTCGAGCGCGTCCGAGTCGCCGCTCGCCGCCGCGCCGCGCGACGCCTCGGCCTGCCGCCAGTGGAGGCGCGCCGCGTCGTACTCGGCGCCGTAGCGCACGTACGTCTCCCGCGCCGCGTCCAGGTACTTCAGCCCCTGCGCTGTCGCGCGGTCCTCGAAGAGGCGGAGCTCGGCCTCGGTCTCGTTCGTGAGGCCGGCGAGGTAGCCGTCGACGTTCGCGAAGCCCGTCGTCGACGTGGTCGCCGCCGCGTGCCTCGCCTTCGCGTCGGCGAGCCGCCCGGTCGCCACGAGGGTCACCGCCTCGCGCTCGAGGGCTTCCCCGTAGAGGTCGGCGCGCCCGACGGCGTTGGCGCAGGTCGCGGCCTCGGCGAAGGCTGCCCGCGCGTTCTCGAGCTCCCCCCGCGCCGCGAGCACGCGCCCGCGCGCGATGAACGCGAACGCCACGGCCCGCCCACGGTCGCTCCGGCGCGCGAGCTCGACGGCCTCGGTCGAGCGCCTCTCGGCGACCGCCCAGTCGCCGAAGAGCAGCTCCCGCACGGCGTCGTTGGCGACGGACTCGGCGCGCGCCGCGTCGTCGAAGCGCCGCGTCGCGAGGTCGAGCCCCTCGGCGATCCAGGCCTCGGCCTGCTCCCGCTCCCCCTCTCTCAGCGCGACGACCGCGAGGTCGGAGAGCACCTCGGGGCGCCCCGGATCCTCGGGACCCATGCGCTTGAGCGCGGCCTCGAGCGCCTCCTTCGCGCGCTGCGCGTTGCCCACCGCGGTCGTCACGCGACCGAGCAGCGCCGCGAGCCGCGCGCCCTGGAGGGTCACGTCCTCCTCGACCACCTGCGAGAGACCGCCGCGGCGGAGCGCCTGATCGACGTAGTCGATACCGCGCTGGCACCACGTGCGGGCCTCGCTGATGTGGCCGCGCCGCCAGTAGAGCTTGGCGTAGCCGAGGCCGAGCCGCGGCTGCCAGTGCGCGGCCGCCTCGCCCTTCTTCGCGCCGAGGACCGCGCGCGCCTTCTCGAGGCGCTCGCGCGACCGCTCCCAGTCGCCCTGCCGCGCGTAGACGCGGCCGAGGTAGTAGTCGACCCACGCGGGCGCCGGGACGAAGTGCGCGTCGAGGGCCTCGAGCCATCGGAGGAGGCTCGGCTCCTCGCCGCGGTCGAGGAAGCGCTCGGCGCGCTCCTCGACGAGCGCGAGCAGCCGGTCGTACTCCTCCGCCTCGAGCAGGAGGTCGAGGGGCTCGACGCCGCTCTCGCCGCGCGAGAGCAGCAGCACCGCGGCGCGCCGGTGCGCCTCGCGATAGCCGTCGACGTCGTCGGCGCGGAACCGATCGCGCAGCGCGGAACGCACCATGGGGTTCAGCGCCCACCGGTTGCCCGCCGGTCGCAGGAGCTGCGCGCGCTCGAGGGTCGCGAGGGCCTCGCGCACGACGTTCGCCGGCAGCCGGACGAGCCGCCGCCGCGCCTCCGGCGGCCCCGACACCTCGCCACCGAGGAGGTTCTCGGCGAGCGCCCCGTCGAAGGTCGCGAAGATCGAGGAGACCCGCGCCACGAACTGCACCTCGGGTCGCAGCCCGGAGAGCACGCGGTCGACCGCGCCGGCCACGAGACGCTGCTCCGAGCCGCCGAGATCGCGCACGAACGCGCGCCCCTCGGAGACGTCGCCGCGAGAGAGCCCGGCCGCGACGAGCTCGACCATCGCCGGCCAGCCCCCCGTCGTCCGCCAGACGTCGTCCGCGAGGGCGGCCGCGCCGTCCCCGACCTTGACGCGCAGGTAGTCGGCGACCTCGGCGAGGCTCAGCTCGAGCTCGCGCCGGTCGATCTCGTCGCCCTCGAGCCCCTCCGCCGAGGGCGGGCGCTCGCTCCCGGCGAGCACCACGCCGACGCCGGGCGGCGGCGCGGCCGCGATGTCGAGGACGAAGCGCGTCAGCGCGTCGTCACTCGCCAGCGCCTCGACGTCGTCGATGAGGAGCCACAGGTCGTGCCCCATCCGCTCGACGAAGGTGGAGAGCACCTCGCTCGTCGTGTCGCGGTCGGCGGTGGCCATGAGCGGCGCGAACTCGAGCGCCGGCGCCTGCTCGCGGAGCTGTCGCCGCATCTCCGCGAGGAAGAGGCCGAGGTGGCGCTCGGCGCGGGCGACCGACGCCTGGACGACCAGGTTACCGGCCTGACGCGCGGACTCACCGACGGCGTCGAGGAGCGTGGACTTGCCGTAACCCGGCGGAGCGGTGACCCAGACGGCGCGCGACGAGGGCCGCGAGGGATCGATCTGCGCGACCAGACGGCGGAGCGTGCTAGGCGGCGGAAGTGACGTCATGCCGGCGATGGTCCAGATCGATGGAGCGGCGGGCAGGGCAGACTCGAAGGCGACGCTGCTGCCGGAGTCGGCGGCGAGGTCAAGCGAAGCATCGCACGCACCCGGAAGGGTCTGCAACCGGACGACGCGAGTCAGGCCGCCTCGCGGGGCGGCCTGCTCGCGCGTCCGCCGTCATTCCGCGCAGGTTACGGTGATCTGGAACGTCCCGGTGACCCCGAGCGGCGCGTCGATGACGAAGTAGTAATCGACGTTCGCGAGGGCCGTGAACGTGATGGCGTAGGGGCCGTACGCCTGGCAGTGATCGGGCGCGCAGGCGCCGCTCAGGAGGTAGAGCGCGAGCGCCGGGTTGTCGGCCGACATCGTGACCGTGAGCTGCTCGGTCGTCGCCTCGCGATAGTGGTAGGCGACCTCCTTGCCGCCGGCGAGCGCCTCGGGGTGGCAGGTGTAGCGCGACATCGCCGCCTTCCCGCCGCCGGTCGGCAGGCCCTGGCTGAAACCGCAATGCACGTTGAGGGGGTTGTCCGCGCACGCCTGCCCGCAGCCCGGCGTCGCGTAGCAGTCGGGGTCGTCGCAGTCCGTGCGGTTGTCGCGGTCGTTGTCCTGGTGGTCGCCGCAGAGCCCGACCTCGCTCGTCGGGATGACCTCACACTCGGGCGCCGCGGTGCAGTCGCCGTCCTGGCAGTCCGTCTGGCCGTCCCCGTCGTCGTCGACGCCGTCCGCACACGCCGTCTCGGCGGTGACCCCGCACGCGACGTCGATCGAGCCGCCCGCGGGTCCCGCCGCCGCCTCGAGGAGGACCGCGTAGCTCGCGCCGGCGGTGACGTCGACGAAGATCCGGCTCGCCCCGCCGGCGAGGCAGGCGTCGGCCCCGCAGGTCATGCCGTCGTAGGGGGTCGCGTAGAGGCTCGCGGCCGGGCTCCCGGCGGCCGGCGAGAACGTGAGGCGGGCCCGCCCGCCGACGCTCGGCGCGAAGGTGAAGACCCGCTCGGCGCCGGGCTCCGTGTACGCTCCCCCCGCGCAGGTGTAGCTCCCGATCACGGCCTGCGCGCCGCTGTCGAAGGCCGAGAACGAGGCGCTCGCCCCGCACGCGAGCGCGCGCCCGGGGACACAGTTGCAGAGCGACTCCTCGACGCACTCGCCCGTGCCGGGATCGCAGGCGCTCCGGGTGCACGGGTCGCCGTCGTCCGGGCACGTCACGACGGTCGCCGGGTCGACGCGGCAGGTGTAGTCGACGCAGCCCACGACGCCGTCGCAGAGGTTCGTCGGCCCGGAGACGCCGCCGCAGTCGCTCACCGTGAGGCACGGCTTGCCCTCGACCGACGTGTCCACCGTGTCCGCCGCGTCGAGGGTGTCGGCCACGGTGTCCGGCGGCTCCGCGGTGTCGACGGGCAGCTCCGTGTCGAGCGGCGCCTCCGTGTCCGGCTCCGCCGAGTCGACGCCCCCCGCGGTGTCCGCCGGCGGCTCCGTGTCGACCGCGACGACCGTGTCCACGGCGGCGTCACCGTCGTCGAGCGCCCCGCTCTCGAAGCAGCCCGCGAGCGACGCCGACGCGACGACGAGGGCGGCGACGGCGAGCGCGGCGCGAGCGCGGCAGGAGCCGGCGCCGGAGGGCTGGGCGGGGGAGGACATCGCGCAGACAGTAGCGGCCGCGAAGAGCGGAGTCACGCCCCACGTGCGCCTCTCCGACCGGCTCCCGGCGGCGCGTGGATCTTCCGCCGCAGTCGCCGCATCATGGGAGGCATGCACGCCCCTCCTCGCGGTCGCCGCGCGATCCTCGTCACCGACGCCCAGAAGCCCATCGGGCGCGCGACGGCGCTCCACCTCGCCGACCGAGGCAACTGCGTGCTCGCCGCCGCCCCGACCCTCGACGGCCTCGAGGATCTCCCCCGCGAGACGGCCGCGGGTGGTGTCATCGACGTCGCCGCCGCCGACCTCGCCACGGCGGACGGGTGCGAGCGCGCCCTCGACCGCGTCCAGGCCCTCTTCGGGCAGCTCGACGCGCTCATCGTGGGCGCGACGACCGCCTCGTTCGGGCCGCTCGAGGACGTCGACGACGCGCACCTGCGCGAGGTCTTCGAGCGCAACGTCTTCGCCCCCGTGACGCTCCTCCGCGCCGCGACGCCCCGCCTGCGCGCGCGCGGCCGCGGCGTCGTGATCTGCGTCGGGAGCGTCGTCGGCCGGCTCGCGCTGCCGCTCTCGTCCCTCCTCTCCGCGAGCCACTACGCCCTCGAGGGCGTGTGCGACGCGCTCCGGCTCGAGCTCCGCCCCTTCGGGATCCACGTGGTCCTCGTCGAGCCGGGGATCGTCCGCCCCGGCCCGGGCGCGAGCCCCCTCGAGCGCCTCGAGCACGGCTTCGACGCCCTCGCGCGCGAGAGCCCCTACCGCCCCCTCGCGGCCGCGCTCATCGACGCCTTCCGCGAGATCGCCCGCGACGCCCCGACGCCCGACGTCGTCGCCGAGATCGTCCACCGGGCGCTCACGGCCAAGGTGCCGCGACCGCGGTACACCGTGTCGCGGCGCACGGCGGCCTGGCTCTTCGCGCGGAAGGTCCTCCCGGACCGCGTCGTCGACGGCCGCCTCTCGAAGGTGATGGGCCTCCGCGGCCTCGCGGCCGGCGCCTCCGAGGACGGCGCGGACTGAGTGCTCCAGCGCTCAGTTCGCGGGCACGCAGACCGATCGCGAGGCCCCCGTCGCGAGCTGACAACCGAACCCCGCCGGGCAGTCCGTCGGCGCGAAGCACACCTCGAGGCAGTCGCGGTCGGCGCCGCTGACGACGCACGAGCCGAGGTAGGGGCAGTAGTCGTCGTCGCCACACGCGACCGTGCAGTACCCACCGGCGCCGCCGCTCGCCGAGAGGCACGCGCCCGAGCGACACTGCGCCCCTTGCGTACAGGCCGCGCCGAGGTCGCGGGCCCGCACCCGGCCGCAGACGTAGCGCCCCTGCCCTCCCCCGTCGATCGGGATCCCGAAGTGGCAGACGAGGTCGGCCTCCGCGTTGCATACCGCGCCCGCGGTCGCGCACGCCGGCCGGCACACCCCGCGGTTCGGATCGCCGGTCTCCGCGAGGCAGAAGCTCTCCCCCGCGCACGGGAGCCCGCCGACCACGCACGGGCGCGCGCACACCCCGACGCGGCTCTCGGCCGTGACGTGGCAGAACTCGGCGCCGTTGCAGTCGGCGGCGACGGTCTCGGGGTTGCACGGCGCGCCGGTCTGGCTGCAGCGCCCCTCGCCGAGGACCTCGCAGGTGCCGTCCTCGCACTCGAAGTCCGTCCGGCACGAGGCGCCGAGCGGCTTCTCGGCGGCCCCGCTGATGCAGACGTCGACGGGGCCGACCCCGCCGAAGCCGTCGAGGACGCCGCACCGCCGCTCGGCCCCCGGCGCGCCGCCGCAGTCGCCATCGCCCGCGCAAGTCCGGAGGCAGCTCGGCACGCCGTCGACGCGCACGCAGGCCGAGCCGCCGGGACAGGAGCCGGCGGTGCAGCCGAGGATCGCGCAGTAGCCGCCCGGGAACGCCGAGAGGCACGCGGCCCCCCCGGCGCAGTCGGTCGCGTCGCCGCAGGCCGAGCCGATGGACGCGGCGCCCGCGTCGACGCCGACACAGCTCTTCGCGACCGCGCCGTCGACGAGGAGCCCCTTGCACGCCTGCGCTCCGGCGCGGCAGTCGCCGTCGGACGCGCAGTCCGCGAGGCACACGGCGTTGCCGGCGAAGGGGCGGCACCCGCTCCCGCTCGGGCACGACCCGGCCGTGCAGCCGAGCGCGGTGCAGTAGCCGCCGGTCCAGTCGAGGCAGGTCCCGCCAGCGCAGTCGGCGTTCTTCTCGCACGCGGCCCCGACGGGGCCCGGCGCGGCCGTGTCGCCGTTCGTGTCCGCGGCGACGTCGGCGTCCGGAGCCGCCGCGTCGGCGATGACCGTGTCGTTCGTCACGGTGTCTGTCGTTTCGGACCCGATCGTATCCCGCACATCGGCCTCCTGTGCGGTGTCGGTGGCGATCCCCGTGTCGCCCTCCGCGATCGGGACGCACTCCGCGCCCTGGGGGGTGGTGCCGAGCGGGCAGTCGACGAAGGTGACCGAGTCGCCGCACCCGCCGAGGACGGCGGCGGCGACGGCGAGAGCGAGGGGACAGGCGAGGAGGGCGCGCATCCCGCGAGCCTAGCGGGAGCGCGCGGCCGCCTCAACCGCCCCGGCGTCCTCGATCCCGGGTCCGCTACCCACGAGGCGCGGCACCCGCTACGTTGGAGGCGTGAAGAACGACCACCCGACGAACCTCCTCCGCGCGCTCGCCGTCGGCTGCGCGCTCGCGGCCGCCGCGTGTGGCGATCCCGGGAGCGGCGGCGGCGGCGCGGACACCGCCGAGACCGATCCGCAGCCGCTCGGCGCCACCTGCCACGACGGCGGCGACTGCATCAGCGGCACCTGCCTCAAGAGCGAGTACGGCACGCCCTTCTGCACGCGCGCCTGCGCGACGGCGTGGGAGGCGTGCGACGCCGGCGACGACGCCGGGGTCGGCGAGGCGCTCTGCGTCTCCTTCGACGACCTCCCGAACCCGGCGACCGGCCCCTTCCAGGGCGCCCTCTCGCAGTTCTGCGTGCCGCGGTGCGGCTCGCGCGGCGAGTGCCGTGACGTCTCCGAGAGCTGGGAGGCCTGCGACGTCCCGAAGTACCTCGGCGATCCGCTCTTCCCCTCGCTCGGCGCGGTGAAGGTGTGCCAGTCCCCGTCCTTCCACGGCAAGGAGCCGGTCGACCCCGTGCTCTGCGACTGGGAGAAGACGGTGGCGACGCGCTTCACGAACGAGGCGAACCTCTGCCGCAGCTACTGCGCCTACCTCGAGCGGTGCAAGGTGCTGCCGGCCTTCGCCGAGCTCGGGTGCTGCGAGTGGGGCTGCTACAACCGCATGGTCGTCGACGACACCGTGCAGGACGCCTGGCACGACGCCATCAAGTGCTACATCGAGACGAGCGCCGCCTACCCGGACGACGGCCCCGTCAACGCCTGCACCGAGCCGCCGAAACAGTGCGGCGGCGCCCCCGACGACCCGACCCCGCCCGCGGCCCGGTGACCGCCCGGCGGCCTCCGGCATAGGCGAGACACACGCGAGCACGACCGTTCCGACGAGACGACCCCAGGTCCCCCGACAAGCGAGGTACGTCCATGGCTGACGATGTCCCATCCCCTCCCCCCGAGGCCCCCGCCGACGCGGGTCGCCGCCGCCTCCTCGCGCGCGCCGCGATCGGCGGCTGCGCGTGCGTCGGCGCCGCCACGCTGCTCGGCCCCGCGGGGGTCGCGCTCGGGCCGCTCTTCCAGGGCGACGACGGACCGAAGGACGGGCTCCCCGTCGCGCTCGGCCCGGTGTCCGCCTTCAAGGTCGGGGCGCCGCCCGTGCGCGTCGTCCTGCGCGCGGACGAGCGCGACGCCTGGTCGACGCGGAAGAACGCGCCGATCGGCTCCGCGCTCGTGCAGCGGACGGCCGAGAACGTCGGCAGGAACGTAGGGTTCACCGTGCTCTCGGGCGTGTGTCCCCACCTCGGCTGCGCGGTCGACTACCGCGACGACCTCTCGCGCTTCCACTGCCCGTGCCACGGGAGCTCCTTCGAGACCTCCGGCGCGCGCGTCGAGACGACCGAGGGCGGTAAGCCCAACCCGTCGCCGCGCGACCTCGATCCGCTCGACTACGACGTCGTGAACGACCGCCTCGTCGTCACCTGGGTCCGCTACGCGACGGCGACGGCGGAGCGCAAGAAGGTGGGCGCGTGACCGCCGCCGGACCGCGACGCGGCGGCGGCGGCGCCGCGAGGCGCGTCCTCGACGGGTTCGAGGCGCGGACGGGCCTCTTCGGGGGCGTCAAGACGCTGCTCTCGACGGAGGTCGCGGGCGGCGCGCGCTTCGCGTACGCCCTCGGCGGGGTGCTCGTCTTCCTCTTCGTCATCGAGGCCATCACCGGCGTCGCGATGGCCGCCGTGTACACGCCGTCGGTCGCCGGCGCCTGGGGGAGCCTCCACTACCTCGAGCACCAGGTCGTCCTCGGCTCCCTCGTGCGCGGCATCCACTACTTCGCGTCGTCCGCGTTCATCGTGGTCGTGGTGCTCCACATGACGCAGGCCCTGCTCTACGGCGCCCACCGGCGCCCGCGCGAGGCCACCTGGATCGTCGGCGTCGTCCTCCTCCTCGCCCTCCTCGGCTTCGGGATCACCGGCCGCTTCCTGCGCATGGACCAGCACGGCTACTGGGACACGCGCGTCGCGACGGGCGTCATGGGGAGCGCCCCCGGCGGCGACATCCTGAAGACCCTCATGCTCGGCGGTCAGCGCTACGGGAGCGAGGCGCTCACGCGCTTCTACGCGCTCCACGTCTTCGTGCTGCCCGGCGTCTTCGGGCTCCTCACGGCGCTCCACCTCGCGTTCGCGCGGCGCCACGGGCCGAAGCCGCGCCCCGGCGCGAAGCCCGCGCCGAGCCAGCCGTGGTGGCCCTATCAGACGCTCCGCACCGTCGTCCTCAGCGGGGTCGTGCTCGCGACGCTGATCGCGCTCACGCTCCTCGTCGGGGTCGGGCTCGAGGCGCCCGCGGATCCCGCGTCGGCCTACGAGGCGCGCCCCGACTGGTACTTCCGCTTCCTCTTCCAGCTCCTCCACTACCTCGACGGGCCGCTCGCCCTGCTGGGCACGGTGGTGCTCCCGGGCCTCGCGGTCGTGTTCCTCATCGCGACGCCCTTCATCGACCGCCGCGCGCCGGGCGAGGGGCCGTCGAAGCGCACGCTCATCCCGTACGCGCTGATGCTCGTCGGGGTCGCGACGCTGACGATCGTGAGCTTCGCCGACGACGCCGGGAACGAGCGCTTCCAGAAGGCGATGGCCGAGGCCGACGAGGCGACCGCGACGGCCGAGCAGATGATCGCGCTCGGCGGCATCGACGCGAGCGGGCGGATCCCCCTCTTCGAGGGGCTCGAGCTCTATCGCGACAAGGGCTGCGCGGGGTGCCACGACGGGACGAAGACCCCGTCGCCCGGCCTCGCCGGGTACGGGACGCGACAGCGCCTCGAGGCCTTCCTCGCGCACCCGAACGGCGAGGCGTTCTTCGGCAAGACGCCGCTCGACGGGAAGATGGACGCCGTCGAGGCCGAGGGCGACGCGCGGATCGCGCTCGTCGACTACCTGCGCTCGCTCGGCGGTCACGCGGAGGGCAGCGCCGCGAGCGTCGAGCGAGGCGCCGCCGCGTTCGTCGAGGACTGCACCGACTGCCACAACGCGCCGGCGCTGGTCGCCGGCATGAAGGACTACGCGGTCGACGCCGCGGGCCCGGATCTCGCCGGGCTCTACGGCTTCGAGTGGACGCGCGCCGTCGTGCGGAACGCGGGGCACGTGACGGCCTACGGCGGCTCGCTCGACAAGGACGAGGCGAAGAAGGCGATGCCGAGCTACGAGGAGCTCAGCGACGAGGAGCTCTCCCGGATCGTCACCTGGCTCCTCGCGGGGGCGCCGGGCGCGAAGCGGTGACGCGGCGGGCGGCGCCGATGAGCCAACCCCTGGATCCAGAAAAGAAAAGGACGGTAGCAAGACCGTTTGCCGTTCGGTGTCGCTACCGTCCCTGGAACATCAGGAGGAACTCATGAAGAGAGCGAGGCCCGAAGCCGAGATCGGAGTCGAGAACCGCTTTCGTGTTCTTGGCTTAGCGAGAACCGTGCCAGCGTCTGGGGCCGCTCGGGCCACCCCAACAACCCGCTGAAACCATTGAAATCGGACCTCCGGGGTCCGAGACGGCTGGCCCCCAGGTGCGAAGAACCTGTGACATCTGTGTCATACCCGCTGCGAAACCCGGAACGCAGCGGCGCCCGCGGCGCGCCGATCGCGGGGCTGGCAGCACGCAGCGCCGCGAAGCGGGCGGCTTTGGCTTGACACGGCTCGCCGCGGCGTGACAGCACACGCGGGTGACCGGCTTCCTCCTGTCCACGGTGTTCGCGGGCGCCGTCGCGCTCTCGCCCACGCCCGACGCCTGGCCGACCGCGCCCGAGCGCGCGCTCGTCGCCTCGACGACCGAGGTGCGCCCCGGCGACACCCTGAACGGCATCGCCGCGAACGAGGGCGTCTCGGTCGAGGATCTCCGCCGCTGGAACCCCGGCAAGATCGGCAAGGACGATCTCATCCGCCTCGGCGAGAAGCTCACCGTGATGCGCGCGCCCGACGATCTCCCCGAGGAGAAGGTCGAGGAGTCGTGGATCGCCGAGGTCGACATCAAGCCGGGCGACACGCTCGGGCGCATCGCGAAGCGCCTGAACGTCTCGATCGCGGACCTCAAGCGCTGGAACCACCTCGGCCCGAACGGCGTCATCCGGGCCGGCCGCACCCTCCGCTACATGCAGCACGGCTTCCGCCCGGAGGCGCGCTCCGTCGGGAGCCCGACCCACGGGCGCCTCCACTACGGCGTCCACCTCGCGCGCGGACGCGGCTATCGCCTTCGCTTCCCGCGCAACGCCTACACGACGCGGCCGGTCTGGCGCACGCTCCACCTCTGCACGGCCGCCATGGCCGACCGCTTCCCGGGCACCGCCGACATCCTCATCGGCGACATCTCGCGCCCGAGCGGCGGCCGCTTCCCACCGCACGTCAGCCACCAGAGCGGTCGCGACGCCGACGTCGGCTACTACCTCCTCGGCAACGTCCAGAACGAGACCATGTACCGGGTCGGCCCGAAGGACATCGACTTCGAGAAGACCTGGGCCCTCATGGCCTGCCTCATCGAGGCGCAGGACGTCGTGCGGATCTACGTCGACCGCGCGATCCAGCGCGCGATGGTCGACTACCTCGAGAAGCGCGGCGACGTCCCCGCCGAGACGCTCGACCGCCTCTTCGCGGTGCGCGGCGACGGCTCACGGAACGCGCTCATCCAGCACGCGCCGAAGCACGACACCCACTTCCACGTGCGCTTCGCGTGCGACGACGTCGACGCGGACTGCAGCGAGGACAAGGGCGACGTCGTCGTCCACCTCGCGCCGCCCGCGGCCCCATGAGCGGCCCGAAGCCGATCGTCCGCGAGGTCGTCACGGGGCACGAGGCCAGCGCGGCGCTCCCCGACGTGGGCCCGCCCGGCACGATCGCGGCGCTCCTCGCGCCCTTCGTGCACGACCGCCGCCTCGAGCGGATGCGCGGGGTCCTCGCGCGCCGCACGCGCCACCTGACGGTGCTCCTCGAGGAGATCCACGACCCGCACAACATCGCCGCGTGCGTGCGCTCGTGCGACGCCTTCGGGATCCAGCACGTCCACCTCGTGCCGACGCGCGGCCGCCGGCCGAAGGCCGCGCGCGGGGTCTCGCGCGGAGCCGACCGCTGGCTCACGATGCACCTCCACCCGACCATCGACGCGGCGATCGCGGCGCTCCGCGCGGAGGGCTACCTCATCGCGGCGACCGACATCAGCGGGCCCTCGGCCCCCCTGCCCGTCCACGACGCGCCGCTCGACCGGCCCCTCTGCGTCGCGTTCGGCAACGAGCACGACGGGATCAGCGAGACCTTGCGCCAGGCCGCCGACCTCGCCATCCAGGTGCCGATGGTGGGATTCGTCGAGTCCCTCAACATCTCGGTCGCCTGCGCGATCGTGCTGCATGAGCTCCGGACGCGCGTCGAGCGCTCGCCCGCGGGGGTGCCACCGCTCGCCGACGCCGAGCGGACCGCGCTCCTCGACCGCTTCATGTTCGAGGACATCGAGCGCGCCTCGAGCGTGCTCGCGACGGTCCTCGCGCGCCGCGGCGCCGTGGACGCCCGCTGACGTCTCCGCCATGACGCTCGGGGCAGCGCGCCGCCGCGAAAGCTGCTAGCGTCATCGCATGATCTCCCCCTTCCGACACCTCGCGCTCGAGATGGTGCGGGTCACGGAGGCCGCGGCCATCGCTGCCGCTCGCCTCATGGGCCGCGGCGACAAGATCGCCGCCGATCGCGCCGCCGTCGAGGCGATGCGGGCCGAGTTCGCGCACGTCGCGATCGACGGCCGCGTCGTCATCGGCGAGGGCGAGATGGACGAGGCGCCGATGCTCAAGATCGGCGAGGCCGTCGGGATCGGCGCGCCGGGCTGCGTCGCGGTCGACATCGCGGTCGACCCGCTCGAGGGCACCACGATGACGGCGATGGGCGGCGGCAACGCCCTCGCCTGCCTCGCGGTCGCCGAGCGCGACGCCATGCTGCACGCGCCCGACACCTACATGGCGAAGATCGCGGTCGGCGCGGAGGCGGCCGGCGCCATCGACCTCGCCCTCACCCCGACCGAGAACCTCGGGCGCGTCGCCGAGTGCAAGCGCATGCCGATCGCCGAGCTGACGGTGTGCATCCTCGATCGGCCGCGCCACCACGACCTCATCGACGAGGTGCGTCGCGCGGGAGCGCGGATCCGCCTCATCCGCGACGGCGACATCTCCGCGGCGCTGGCGGCGGCCGACCCGACCTCCCCCGTGGACGTCCTGATGGGCATCGGCGGCGCGCCGGAGGGGGTGCTCGCGGCGGCGGCCGTGCGCGGGCTCGGCGGCGAGATGCAGGCGCAGCTCCGCTACCGCAACGAGGGCGAGCGCGAGCGAGCGATGCGCATGGGGCTCCGGGAGCCCGATCGGATCCTCGGGCTCATGGATCTCGCCGGCGGCGAGGACGTGATCTTCGCGGCGACCGGCGTCACCGAAGGCGAGTTCCTGCGGGGCGTGCGATTCCGCGCGGGCGGGGCGCTCACGCACTCGGTCGTGACCCGCGCGAGCAGCGGCACGGTGCGCTACGTCGAGGCGACCCACGACTTCCGCCGCGGGCGGACGATTCCACGCCGACGCTGACGCGGCCCGCGACGACGCAGTCGCGGCCGGCATCGTCACCGGCGCCTCGGGCTGCCGGCGCGGCGGCGGCGACGTCGGCGCGCGGCGGGCGGCCGGAAGGAGCCCGGCGCCGTGGCGAGCGCCGACAGGCACCGCTATACTCCGTCGCCCACGGACCGCGCGAACTGTGACCGGAGGCCTGCCCGTGCGAAACCTCGTCGGCAAAGAGATGACCTGCTTCTGCAAATCCAAGCACTTCGAGCTCGGCTACGAAGGCGGCGGCGTCTACCTCGGCCCGAAGAACGAGCCCATCACCGACCTGATGGACATGAACTGCTACGTCTGCACGGCCTCGTACTACACGCGCGAGGGCGAGCCGATCCCCTTCTGCCCGAACTGCGGCCACTGGGACCGGAAGCGCTTCAACGCGCAGGAGGAGATCGTCGAGGCCCTGCGCGGGCAGGACTTCGGCTGGCTCAAGGGCACCGGCAACAAGCCCTTCCTCGTGCAGACCTGGTCCGACAAGGACTGGCAGCTCAAGTTCGCCCCCGACGGCCCCACGCTCGATCGCAGCGGCAGCTACCAGAAGGTGGTCGCCTACTGATGGACGCCCCGGCCCCGAACGGCGCGCCCCGCCGCCAGCCGACCGCTGGCGTGGTCGTCGTCGGCAACGAGGTGCTCTCGGGCAAGGTCACCGAGGAGAACGCGGCGTTCTTCGTGAAGCGCCTGCGCGCGCTCGGCGTGCGCCTGCGCGAGATCGCCTTCGTCGAGGACGACGTCGACGCCATCGCGCGCGCCGTGCGGCGCCTCGCGGGCGAGAACACCTGGGTCTTCACGAGCGGAGGCATCGGCCCCACCCACGACGACGTCACCATCGAGGCCGTCGCGCGCGCCTTCGACCGCGAGGTCGGAGAGCACGAGGCGCTCCTCGCGCACCTCGACCGCGCGCTCGCCGGTCGGCCCCCAGGCGCCTGGCGGCGGCTCACGCGCGCGCCGGTCGGCGCCGAGCTCGTCGAGACGACGGGCAAGCCGCCGTGGCCGGTGCTGAAGGTCGAGAACGTCTTCGTCTTCCCGGGGGTGCCGTGGCTCCTCCGCAGCAAGTTCGACGCCATCGCCGGCCGCTTCGCGAGCGACGCCCGCCTCGTGGGCGCGCACTTCGTGCTCGAGGCCGACGAGGCCGTGATCTGCGAGGCGCTCGACGGCATCGCCGCGCGCTTCACGACCGTCGAGATCGGCTCCTACCCGGCCTTCGACGGGCGCGTCTGGTCCCTGAAGCTCACCCTCGAGTCGCTCGACGCCGCCGCCCTCGCCGCCGCGGCGGACGAGGTCCGCGCCGCCTTCGCCGCCTGGATACGAAGCGCGAGCGACATCGCGCCCGTCTCCGGGGATGGTGATTGAACGGCGCCGCCCAGCGTGTTAAGGCGCCTCTCCGGCGCGCTCCGAGGCGGTCCGCGCCCGACGCAGAGCCACTGGGACGGCAACCATGACTCAAGCGACCATCGGGGTCATCGGCGGCAGCGGCCTCTACGCCATGGAGGGCGTCTCCGACCTCGTCGAGGTGCAGGTGGACACCCCCTTCGGCGCCCCCTCGGACGCCGTGCTCATCGGCCGGGTCGACGGCGTGCCGGTAGCCTTCCTGCCGCGCCACGGCCGCGGTCATCGCGTGGCCCCGCACGAGATCAACTACCGCGCGAACATCTGGGCGCTGCGCTCGGTGGGGGTGCGCTGGCTCGTCAGCGTGTCCGCCGTGGGCTCCCTCCGCGAGGACGTCGCCCCCGGCGACTTCGTCGTCGTCGACCAGTTCGTCGACCGCACGCGCCAGCGGGCGAGCAGCTTCTTCGGCGAGGGCATCGTCGCCCACGTGACCTTCTCGGACCCCGTGTGCGGCGTCGCCCGCGCGCGCCTCCTCGACGCGTGCCGCGAGGTCGGCGTCACGACGCACGACGGCGGCACCTACGTCTGCATGGAGGGGCCGCAGTTCTCGACGCGCGCGGAGTCGCACCTCTACCGGCGCTGGGGGGCGGACGTCATCGGGATGACGAACCTCCCCGAGGCGAAGCTCGCGCGCGAGGCGGAGATCGCCTACACGACGCTCGCCATGGCGACCGACTACGACTGCTGGCACGAGTCGGGCGAGGAGGTCTCCGTCGAGGCCGTCATCGCCGTGCTCAAGGCCAACGCCGAGAACGCCCAGCGCGTCTTGCGCGCGGTCGTCCCGAAGCTCGTCGACGCGCCGCCGTCGCCGACGTGGTCCGCCCTCGACCACGCCATCATGACCGCCCCCGAGCTCGTCCCGGCGCACCGCCGCGAGGCGCTCTCCCTCTTCATCAGCCGGCTTCCGCAGTTCAAGGAGACCGCGCCATGAGCCTGGTCGTCGTCGGTTCGGTCGCGTATGACACCGTGGAGACGCCGTTCGGCAAGCACGCCGACCTCCTCGGCGGCTCCGGGACCTACTTCTCGCTGTCCGCCTCGTCCTTCGTCGCGCCGTCGCTCGTCGCCGTCGTCGGCGAGGACTTCCGCGCGGACGATCGCGAGCTCCTCGAGCGCCACGGGGTCGACCTCGCGGGCTTGAGGAGCGTCGCCGGGAAGACGTTCCGCTGGGGCGGGCGCTACCGCGACGACATGAACGGGCGCGATACGCTCTTCACGGAGCTCAACGTCTTCGAGACGTTCGCCCCCGAGCTCACCCCGGAGCAGCGGCGCGCGAGCTGCGTCTTCCTCGGCAACATCCAGCCGTCGCTGCAGGCGCACGTCCTCGAGCAGGTCGAGAGCCCGCACTTCGTCGCGGCCGACACGATGAACCTCTGGATCGAGGGGGCCCGCGAGGGGCTCCTCGGCGTGCTCGCCCACGTGGACGCGCTCTTCCTCAACGACGAGGAGGCGCAGCAGCTCACGGGGAAGCGGAGCATGGTGCTCGCGGCGCGGGCCATCCAGGAGCTCGGCCCGTCGCTCGTCGTGATCAAGCGCGGCGAGCACGGCGCCATGGTCTTCAACGACGGCGACATCTTCTACGTCCCCGCGTTCCCGCTCGAGAAGGTGGTCGATCCGACGGGCGCCGGCGACACGTTCGCGGGCGGCTTCGTCGGCTACCTCGCGCGCACGGCGGACTTCAGCCCGATGAACGTGCGCCGCGCGGCCGTGGTCGGGAGCCTGATGGCGTCGTTCTGCGTCGAGGGCTACAGCGTCGAGCGGCTGAAGCGCGTCGACCCGGAGACGATCGCCGAGCGCTACACGAGCTTCCTCGAGCTCACGCGCTTCCCGCCGCTCGAGCTGTGAGCGACGCGCTCCCCGGCGCGCCACAGCGCGCGATGTTGCAGCGCACCATCGACACATTGCTCGGGATCTCGGGGCGTTTCGTCGATCCGCT
Source organism: Deltaproteobacteria bacterium (assembly GCA_020632715.1). Lineage (GTDB taxonomy): Bacteria > Myxococcota_A > UBA9042 > PHBI01 > PHBI01 > JACKFA01. Next base: position 364,476 of record JACKFA010000003.1, on the reverse strand, counting down.
CGTGCAGCGCAGCGAGCGCACGTGGCTCGAGCTCATCGCGCGCCCGGGCCTCTCGCGCTTCGCGGGGGCCGTGGCGGACGCGCAGCTCCCGCGACCGGTGCTCCGCGCGATCATCGACGGCTTCGTGAGCCTCTACGACGTCGACCTCACCGACATGGCCGAGCCGCTCGACGCCTTCGGCACGTTCAACGCCTTCTTCACCCGCGCCCTCCGGCCGGGGGCGCGCCCCATCGAGGGCGACGCCGAGACGCTCGTCTCGCCCGCCGACGCGCGCCTCGATCAGCTCGAGCCGATCGACGCGAGCGGCCGCGAGCTCGACGTCAAGGGCGACCGCCTCTCGCTCGCCGCGCTCCTCGGTGACGCCGAGGCCGCGTCCCGGCTCGGCGGCGGCACGGTCATGACGCTCTACCTGAGCCCGCGCGACTATCACCGCGTGCACGCCCCGATCGACGCGCAGGTGACGCGCGTCGAGGCGATCCCGGGCGCGAGCTACCCGGTGAACGCCCTCGGGCGACGCCTCGTCCCGGGGCTCTTCGCGACGAACAAGCGCGTCGTCTTCCACCTCGCGAGCGAGGCCTTCGGCGACGTCGCGCTGATCATGGTCGGCGCGACGAACGTCGGCCGGATCACGTGCTCGGTCAGCCCGGGCGCCCGGGTCGCGCGCGGCGACGAGCTCGGGATCTTCAACCTCGGCTCGACGGTCGTGCTCCTCGTGCCGCCAGGCGAGCACGTCACGACCGGGCGCCTCGAGGGCGAGGTGATGCGCGTGGGGCAGGCGCTGCTCACGCGCGGCTGAGCGCTCCCGCGGTGGCCGCCGAGGTCGCCTACTGCGGCTTCGGCGCGTCCTCACCCGGCTCGGGCGCAGGCGCCTCCTTCGGGATCTCGACGTCCGGGAGCTGCAGGAGGCCCGCCTGGCGCAGGAAGACACCGTCCGTCGAGATGATGTCGAACGTGCCCTTCACCTGGACGATCTCACCCTCGGTGAAGCCGGCGAGCACCGAGCGCATGGTCCCGTAGACGAGGAGCTGCCGCTGCGACTGCGGCGGGTCGTCCACGAGGTAGGCCGACGGCGGCGGATCGCAGTTCGTCGGCGGGAGCGGCGGGAGCGCGTCGATCGCGTCCTCCGGGAGCGTGCCGTCCGGGCTCGGCGGCGGGATGATCGGCTCCTTCGGCACGCACTTCGTCACGCGCGCGACCTTGCCGCGCACGGTGAGCGTCTCGCCGAGGTGCTTGTCGCGGCGCTGCAGGAGCCCCTCGACGGTGTAGGAGCCGTCCGGGTTCTTCTCGCGGATCGCCGGCTTCTGGAGGTCCGGCTTCGGCGGCAGCTGCGCGACCTCGGTGCTCCGGGTCGACGGCCCCGGCAGCGGGATGTCCTTCTTGCACGCCGGCACGGTGAGCGCCGCCGCCAAGAGCAGCGCGCCGGCCGCCGTCCCGAGCCGCTTCGCCAGATGTCGTCCCGAGCCGTTCATGCGTGATCCCCCGAGGTGCGTCGCGCGGTCGCCCCGCGGCGCGCGCGGGACGCCACGATCAACCCTCCGGTCGCGGTCCCTGTCAATGCCTGCGGCGCGGGCCGCCCGGCACCGCCACTCAGTGCTGGCGCCAGTAGGGGCGCTTGCCGGGCCACGAGACGATGGCGAGCGCGTTCGGCACGACGTAGACCTCCTCGGCCCCCACGGTGACGACGGCGCCGCCGACGCGGGCCGAGCCCGCGATGACGTTCCAGCCCGGCGCGATGTCGAGCGCGGCGAACCGCCCGATGATGTTGGTGGTGGCGCGGTCGACGAGGGGTACGGTGTCGTCCTCGAGGTTGTTGAAGTAGACGACCTTCCGCGACGGGCGCGCCGTGTCGATCGAGACCTCGGCGATGGGCCAGCTGACGCGCGTCGCGGTGTGGCAGTCGCGGACGCGGCCGCCGATGGCCCCGTGATCGGCCGGGATCTCGGGGAGGCTGACCGTGTTCGGCGTGAGGAGCCACTGCCCGTCCGACACGATGGTCGCGTCGTACTGGACGGCGCCGTCGACGACCTCGTCGGAGCCGAGGACGACGTTGTAGACGTAGGTGTCGTGCCACCGCGTGGTGATCGCGCCCTCCGGGTAGGCGCGGAGGATGAGCGGCGTGTCGAGCGGGACGTCGGCGACCTCGAAGAGGCCGAACTGCTCCTTGCACTCGTGGACGACCGAGCTCGTCTCGACGCACTGGTAGCCGAGGGGGCAGTCCTCGTGCCCGCTGCAGCTCGCGGGGAGCGAGTCGGGCGTCGGCGGGGCCGTGCTCGTGGCGGAGCCGACGACCGTGCCCGCGGCGCGGTAGCAGGTGATCTGCTCGTCACCCGTCTCGGACTCGCACGCGGACGGGTCGAAGTCGCTCGCGAGGATCACGTCGACGTGCATGTCGGTGGTCTTGCGCCCGTCGCCGAAGCGCGCGACCGCGCCGTAGAGGCGCGCTGTCGTGGTCTGGACCGGCGCCGCGAGCGACGCGTCCACGCAGTCGAGGTTGGGGGCGTCGGTCGTCGGCGTGTTGTCCACGGGGTCGGTGAGGGTCGCGGTCGCCGCGGACGGCGGATCGTCCACACAGACGCCGCTCCGGCAGGCCTTCGACCCGCTGCAGGCGACGCTCTCGCTGCACGCGTTCGGGAGCATGGCGGTGCCGCCGGTGTCTCCGCCCGCCGTGTCGGCGACGTCGGTCTGCGCGGTGTCCGTGACCGCCGTGTCGCCGCCGCCGATGCCGCGCTGGTCGTCGCCGCAGGCGCCGACGATCACCCAGAGGACGCTCGCGAGTCCGAGGCAGAGCTGCTTCATGCCGTCATCTCCTTCGTGTCGCCCCGCCGCGCCAGCCTGCCCGCCCAGGGGGCGCGGCGCGATCGGGGGAAGTGTCCTATCACCCCTGCGCGTCGCTGTCGCGCAGCTTGTCGGCCCGAGCGCGCGCCCGGCGCCCGGCGAGGACGCGGGCGAGCGCGTCCTTCGTGGCGTCCGGCACGCCGAGGCCGAGGGCGGCGACGTCGGCGCGGGCTTCTGGATCCGGCGGGGCCGGCGCGCGGCCGACCGCCCCGGGGCTCGCCACCGGGGAGTGGAGGGCGCGCTCGCGCGGCTCCCGCGGCCGAAAGCTCCGCCCGTCGCCGACGAAGCAGAGGAGGGAGCTCGCGGGCGCGCGACCGAGCTGGTGGGCCTCGACGTTGTAGATGGCGAGCACGTGATCCTCGCGCGCCGCGATCTCCCGGCGCGTCGCCTCGTTCTTGGCGACGACCCGCAGCCGCCCGCCGCCGTCGACGCCGACGCACACGGACACCTCGGCGAGGGCCGCGCCCACGACGCGCTCCCACGGGAGGCGGCGGCCCCGGAAGCGGCCTCGCAGGAGGCCGCCGAGGGCCTCGAGGCCTCGCTGGCGGCGGCGCTCGGGGCGCGGCCCGTCGTGGTCGTCGTCCATGGCCGCGCAGCATACCAGTTTCTTCCGTCGCGACCCGCCCTATAGTAGATGGCGGTCGACGCGGCGCGGACGGCTGGTCGCGGGCAGGGAAAAAGCGACGCGCACGCCGCGCGAAAAGCGCTTGACACCCCAGAGCCGTTGAAGCTTACTTCCCCGCGCCCGGCAGCCGGGCTGCTCGTTGCTGGCACGTAGCTCAGTGGGAGAGCACTACATTGACACTGTAGGGGTCGGCGGTTCAATCCCGCCCGTGCCAACCAAGTAAGACCCCGCTGCCCTGGCGGGCCGACACGCATCGCGGGGCCGTCTCTCTCGAGTACGGCCCCGCGGTCGCTCTAGCTCCCGATGGAGGGAGGACCATGCCGAAGCTCAAGACCAACCGCGGTGCTGCCAAGCGTTTCCGCGTCACGGCCAGCGGCAAGATCAAGCTCAACAAAGCCAAGCGTCGTCACATCCTCACCAAGAAGACCCGCAAGATGAAGCGCCAGGCTCGCGCCGGTGGCTATGTTGCGGACGTGGATGTTCCGAACGTTCGGCGTCTCCTGCCGTACGGCTGAAGAAGTTCAGGAGGACACCCGATGTCTCGCGTAAAGCGTGGCTTCAAGGCGCGTCAGCGCCGTAACAAGATCCTGAAGGCGGCCAAGGGCTACCGTGGGGGTCGCAGCAAGCTCTTCAGGACGGCGAAGAACGCGGTCTACCGCAGCTGGGCGTATGCCTACCGGGACCGTCGCCAGAAGAAGCGCAGCTTCCGTCGGCTCTGGATCGCGCGCATCAACGCCGCGGCCCGGATGAACGGCACGAAGTACAGCGACATGATCGCGCTCCTGACCAAGGCCGGGGTCGCGCTCGACCGTAAGGTGCTCGCCGACATCGCCGCGCACGACCCCCAGGGGTTCGCGCAGATCGTCGAGTTCGCGCGCAACGCGGCCTGAGCCGGGAACCCAAAGGAGCCGTGACAGCATGACGAAGGCAGACCTCGTCGAGTCCGTCTACGCCCGCCTCGAGGGCTTCTCCAAGAAGGAGACCGCCGACATCGTCGAGAGCATCTTCGAGACGATGAAGGACACCCTCGGGCAGCGTGACAAGATCAAGATCTCCGGCTTCGGGAACTTCGTCGTCCGCTACAAGAAGCCTCGGCGCGGCCGCAACCCGAAGACGGGGGAGGCCATCGAGATCAGCGAGCGGTTCGTGCTGACGTTCAAGCCGTCTCAAGTGTTGAAGAACGCCCTGAATGTCTGACAATAGGCTCAGGGCGACCGATTGAGTCGATCCGATCGGCGGGGCGTGGCGCAGTCTGGTAGCGCACTTGACTGGGGGTCAAGGGGTCGCAGGTTCAAGTCCTGTCGCCCCGACCAAGGATCGATTCGGGAGGGGGAGGCGACTCCCCCTCCCACCTTTCCCGGCGTCGACGGCGTCCCCGTGGGGGGCATCGACCTCCCGGGACCAACGCCGAGCGCGGCGCGGTGTGAAGCCGTCGCGGCGCGAGGCGCTCCGGAGCCGTCCCGGTCGCGACGGCAGCCCCACCGCACACCTCGTGCGGAGCGGGGTCGGCAGTGGCAGTTAAGACTTGCGGCAGCGATGCCTGTCTGCTAACGAGTTGAATGTATGGTGCTTGCGGTCGACATCGAGTCGCTCCGCACCCGGAAGCTGCGTAAGCAGGTTGGTCAAAAGACCTTTACGCGAGGTTGCCAGTACTTCGCGAGCGGGCGAGTCGTCGAGGCTCGTCGGGATGGTGACGACGTCGTCGGCGTCGTGACGGGAAGCGGGCGGGAAGACTACCAGGTCCGCATCCAGGTCGCGAAGGACGGCAGCATCATCCGGTCCGAGTGTTCCTGTCCCTACAAGCACGGCAACTGCAAACACAGGGTCGCGCTCACGTTGGCAGCACTCGCGGACCCCACGCTCCGGCAGGCCGAGTCCGCCGGGTGGGGCCGGATCCTCGACGAGGCCGAAGAAGTCGCAGCCGAGTACGCGGGTGTTGAGGACGCTGAAGAGCGGTTGGTGGTCCGAGTCGACCTCCCGCTGAACCCTGACGACGTGCTCACGGCGCGCCTCTACAAGGCGCGTCAGGGCAAGCGCGGGAAGAGCAGCGAGAAGCCGATCACCGCCGCGCAGCTGAAGGACGCGCTGAGCGCGGAGAACGACGTCCTCGGGCTCAAGCGCCCCGAGGAGGCCACCGCCGCGCGCCTCGCCGGCCTCCTCGAGGCCGACGACGAAGACGCGAACGCCGTCATCGCCACCAACGGCAACCTCGACATCTTCCTGCGAGCCCTGTCGCGGCTGACCGAGGTCTACCTCGGCGACTCCGATCGGAAGCTCGTCATCCGCCTCGAGCCGGTCCGACCGCGCGTGCGCGTCGACTCGCTCAAGAACCAGGGCCTCTCCCTCAAGATCCAGATCGTGCTGAACGGCAAGCGGCGCACGCTCGACAAGCGCGCGCGCGTCGCCGGCGAGCCCTACGCCTTCTGGATCTTCGACGGCGAGCAGGCGATCATGCCGATGGCCGGCGGGCCCGGCATCGGCGTCATCGTGTACGGCCTCTCGCGCAAGCAAGCGCGGATGCCGCTCCGCGAGGTGCCGACCTTCCTCGAGCGTGGGCTCCGCCGCATGCGTGAGCTCATCCGCGTCGAGGCCGATCCGGGCGTCCTGCCCGACGTCACCGCCCCCGAGCCGCTGCTCATCCTCGGCGAGGACGGCGAGAGCCTGAAGGTGCAGCTCTCCTTCCGCTACGGCGATCCCGTCGAGCTGCAGGTCATGAGCGACTCCGCGCCGGAGGTGCTGCGCGCCCCCGAGGGTCACGAGCCGCTCTTCGTGATGCGCGATCTCGAGGCCGAGAAGCGCGCGCTCGAGGCCGCCGCCGAGGCCGGGCTCCCGGTGAACGGCTCGCCGGGGACGTTCCTCCTCGACACGCCGGCCGCCCTCGCCTTCCTCGAGGACCACCTCGAGGACCTCGCGAGCACCTGGATCGTGCTCGGTCGCGAGCGCCTCCTGCGCTTCCGCACGAAGCACCTGACGCCGCGCCTCGAGGGCACCATCAAGACCGGGACCGACTGGTTCGACGTGAACCTCGAGGTCGTGGTCGACAAGTCGCGCTATGGGCTCGACGCGCTGCTCCAGCTCTACCAGAGCAAGCGCCGCTACCTGACGCTCGACGACGGCACGCTCGCGATCCTCCCGGACGAGTGGGTCACCCACCACCTGAAGGTCGCGATGGAGCTCCTCGAGCTCCTCCTGAAGGGCGGCATCGGGCGCGTCCCGCGCTACCACGTGCCCGTCCTCGACGCCCTCGTCGGCGACAACCCCGTCAAGGGCGACGCCGAGTGGGAGCGCCTCTCGGCGCGGATCCGGAACTTCGCCGGCCTCTCCGACACGCCGCTCCCGAAGGGGCTCGACGGCGACCTGCGCCACTACCAGAAGCACGGCTACGACTGGCTCACGTTCCTCGCCGAGGCCGGCTTCAACGGGATCCTCGCCGACGACATGGGCCTCGGCAAGACCATCCAGGCGTTGACCTGGATGCTCGCCGAGGTCGAGTCGGGCCGCGCGGAGCACCCGACGCTCGTCGTCTGCCCGACGTCCGTCGCGACGAACTGGGTGCTCGAGGCCGCGCGCTTCGTCCCGACGCTGAAGGCGATGAAGCTCACGGGGCCGAACCGCGACAAGCTCTACGACGACGTCAAGAAGCACAACCTCGTCGTCACGACCTACGCGCTCCTCCGGATGGACCTCGCGCGCCTCCAGCGGCGCACGTGGCACGCCGTCGTCCTCGACGAGGCGCAGAACATCAAGAACCCGGAGAGCCAGACCGCCATGGCGGCGAAGAAGCTCGCGGCGAAGCATCGCCTCGCGCTCACCGGTACGCCGCTCGAGAACAACCTCACCGAGCTGTGGTCGGTCTTCGACTTCCTGATGCCCGAGTTCCTCGACTCGGTGAAGAACTTCAAGTCGCGCTACGTGCGCTCCGGCGCCGAGAAGCCCGAGGACCTCGCGGGGCTCCGCATCAAGGTCGCGCCGTTCATGCTGCGCCGCATCAAGGACCAGGTCGCCGAGGAGCTGCCCCCGAAGACGGAGCAGATCATCGCGGTGCCGCTGGCCCCCGCGCAGCAGGAGCTCTACGACCAGGTGCGGGCGCTCTCGAAGCAGCGCGTCATGAGCTCGATCGCCGAGCGCGGCGTCGGCGGGAGCACGGTCACGATCCTCGACGCGCTGCTGAAGCTGCGTCAGGTCGCGTGCCACCCGGATCTCGCGAAGCTCGACATCGCGGCGGACGTGCACGAGTCGAGCAAGCACGAGGTCATCCACGAGATCATCGAGGAGGCCGTCGCCGAGGGGCACCGCGCCCTCATCTTCAGCCAGTTCACGCAGCACCTGAAGATCCTGCGCGAGTGGCTCGACGCCGAGGGCATCGGCTACTTCTACCTCGACGGCCGCACGAAGAACCGGCAGGACCTCGTCGACAGCTTCAACGAGCCCGACGGGCCCCCGCTCTTCCTCATCAGCCTCAAGGCCGGCGGCACCGGTCTCAACCTCACGAGCGCCGACTACGTGATCCACATGGATCCGTGGTGGAACCCGGCGGTCGAGGCGCAGGCGACGGACCGGGCCCACCGCATCGGGCAGACCCGGCCGGTCGTCGTGTACAAGGTCGTGGCCGAGAACACCGTCGAGGAGAAGATCCTCGAGCTCCAGGCGCGGAAGAAGGAGCTCTTCGAGTCGGTCGTCTCGGCCGACGGCGTCGGCGGCGGTCCGCTCACGATGGACGACATCCGCTCGATCTTCGACGACTGAGCGCGCTCACGCTCGGCGGCCTCGGGGCCGCTCGGAGGGGCCGCACGCCGCGCGCGTGTCGGCCCTTTCGCCGTCTGGGGCCCGCGCGCCGAGACCCGCTCCGGCGCCGCCTGTCGTGCTCCCGGCCGTGACGCGCCGCGCGGCGCGCTGCCTCTCGCGCGCCGGCATGATCCCGTCGTCGCGGCGTGACGCAGCGCGTCGAACGACGGCGCCGTCACGCGCCGCGCGCGGTCAGTGCCCGGAGGCCTTGGCGGGATCGGGGTGATCGACGCGGAACGCGTCGACGCGGGCCTTCGTCTCGGGCTCGTCGGCGACCTGCGGCGTCAGCGAGACGAGCTCGAACATCGCCGAGCCGACGGTGCCCTGCCCGCCCTTGTCGGCGTCCGCGGACTCGAGGTCCTTCAGGTCCATCTCGGCGATCTGGAGCTCCGCCTTGGCGCCCGCGAGCTGCTGCTCCCACATCTGGATCGGCGGGCCCGGCTTCCGCCGCGCCGCCGCGCCCTTCGGCCCGTCGGCGTCGGGCGCCTCGGCCTGCGCGCGCGCGTGGTCGAGCCGCGCCTGCAGGCTCTCGACCATCTGCTTCGAGCGGGCGATCCGCCCGACCAGCGCCTCGCGACGCCCGGCGTCGACGACCGCGTCGCCCCCCTTCCAGGCCGGCGGCAGCTTCACCGTCGTGATGGCGACGTACTTCCCCTTCTGGCCGGCCGACACCGCGACCGCGCTGCCCGCGAGCCGCGTCTCGGTCGAGATCCCCATGTCGTGCGTCCCGAGGAAGAGCGCCACGCGCGGCACGGCCTTCGCGACGTCGTCCTCCTCGGTCTGCTTCAGGTGCGAGAGCACGACCACGAGGTCCACGCCCTCCGCCTCGAGCGCCGTGACGGCCTTCTTCGCCGCCTCGACCGGGTTCCCGATGAGCCACGGCGGCGCGGGCCGGTCCTCGCGCCCGAGGATGGCCTGCTTCGCGACCATCTCGGAGACGAGCCCGATGACGCCGACGCGGATCCCCGCGACCTTCACCACGGTCCAGCCATGGAACGCGGGCTCCCCCTCGCGGCCCAGCACGTTCGCCCCGAGGAAGGGGAACTTGGCGCGCTCCGCGAGCTCCTTCAACAGCGGCTCCCCGAGCGCGAGCTCGCGCTCGCCGAGGGTCATCGCCGCGACCCCCTCGCGGTTGTACTCGTCGACGAGGAAGCGCGCCGTGGCCTCGACCTCCCCCATGCGCCCCGCGACGAGGTACGGCGCCGCGTTCAGGGCGTCACCGGCGTCGAGGAGGACGGACCCGTCCCAGCCCCCGGCGCGGGTCCTCTCGTCCATCAGAGCTGCTTTCCTGGCAAGACCGCCAAGAGGGTTGTGCTTTCAACCGCAGGGTTCTAGCTCGGCCAGGACGTTCGCCGTGTGCAGGAACGCGATGGTGACGGCCTTGTCACGGGGCGCGGCCGCCGGCGCCGGCGCCGCCTCGCCTACGTCCTCCCCGAGCGTCGTCACCGCGGTCGGCCCCACCGGCCCAGCCTCCGACGACGGCGCCTTCGAGCCGCACGCGGGCGCGGCGAGCGTGAGGGCGACGAGGGCGGGGAGCAGCAGCGCGCGCTTCATGGGGGTCCTCCGGCGGAGTCGAGACGAGGCCCGAGACTACCGGCCCCGCCTTCGGGAAGCCAGCCCGTTTCGAGCGCGCGGGGACGCCGACGGCTCCGACCTCGTCACCGGCCGAGGTTACACGACGCCCGTAACACCTTGTCTCAGGCGGCCGCGCGGCCCGTTCCTCGCTTGTGGGCGCCTCGCGCTCCGGCATACGATGCGCCCATGCGCGGCACCTCGAGAGCCCTCTTCGCGATCCTCCTCCTCGGCTCGCTCGCGCCCGCGTGCGCGCCGAACGCTCCGCCGCCCGACGAGGCGCGGACGCGCTCCCTCGAGTCGCAGGAGCTCGCCCTCTCCTCCATCAACTGCTCCGAGTCGACGGCGACCGGCTACCGGAACGGCTCGTCGTTCACGATCCGCGTCGTGACGGTCGACGGCAAGAAGGTCGAGAAGGCCACGGCGAACGCCTACATGGTGATGGCGCAGGCCGCGCAGAACGCGGGGCTCCAGCTCCGCGTGGTGTCCGGCTTCCGCACCTACGCCGAGCAACAGTACCTCTACAACTGCTACATCCACTGCAACTGCAACAACTGCAACCTCGCCGCCCGCCCCGGCTACTCCAACCACCAGAGCGGCCACGCGCTCGACCTCAACACGGGCGGCTTCGGCACCTCCATCTACAACTGGCTGACCGCGCACGGCGCCGCCTACGGCTTCTCGCGCACGGTGCCCTCCGAGAGCTGGCACTGGGAGTGGTGGGGCGGCGGCCCGGGCGGCGGCCCCTGCGGCGCGCAGTACCCGAACCTGTCGGTGGAGGTGCGCACGTACCCGCCGAGCGGCCAGAGCGCCGACTTCCGCCCCGAGGGCTCGAGCTCCGGGGTGATGGACCTCTACGCCGGGCAGGAGTTCGTCACCGAGATCATCGTCAGGAACGCCGCCAACGCGGGGCCGACGCAGAGCGGCGACGACGTGAAGGTCGGCGTCTGGTTCGAGACGCCCTACATCACCCCCGTGAGCTACCGGATCTATACGGACTACCCGCACTTCGATCTGTCGCACTGGGTCATCTCGAACGCCGACAGCATCGCCGCGAACCCGCCGAAGACGGCGCCCACCAACGGCGCCTACCGCATGGAGCACTTCGCGCCCGGCGAGGGGAAGAAGATCCGCTTCGTGACGCGCGCGAACCAGTACTCCATCGGGCAGGTCGACCACCCCGACGTGCGCGTGTGGCTCTGGCACGCGGCCGGCTACTACGGCGAGCAGACGAGCTGGGGCGACGCCGTCGAGACGAACCACGCCGGCCACGTCATCCGCCACTACAAGCAGCACGACATCTACTCGCGCCTCCGCTGGGAGTTCGACGCGCCTCAGGCGCCCGAGACCGAGGGCTGGGCGAAGGTGAACGGCGTCGCGTCGCTCGCGCTCGTGCCCGCCTCCGACATGCTGCGCGTCGGCCTCGGCGGGAGCGACCCGCACATCGCGAACACGACGGCGCGCGTGAACACCGCGAGCTACAAGGCGGTGCGCCTCAGGGCGCGCTCGCCGGGGGCAGCCCAGCTCTCACAGATGTTCTTCATCACGGACACGGACGGCACCTGGAACGAGGCGAAGTCGGCGAAGTTCATCTCGCCCGGCGGGAACCAGTTCACCGAGCTCACGGTGAGCTTCGCGGACAACCCGAAGTGGACGGGGACCGTGACCGGGCTCCGCCTCGACCCGGCGACGAGCGGGACGTTCGACTACGACATCGACTGGATGAAGGCGATCGCGAGCGGCACGACCTCCGGCGACGCCGACCACGACGGCTTCCTCACGGGGCCGGGCCCCGACTGCGACGACGCCGTCGCGGCGGTCCACCCGGGCGCCGCCGAGGCGTGCAACGGGCGCGACGACGACTGCGACGGCGCGACCGACGAGGGCGTCACGAACGCGTGCGGCGGCTGCGGGGCGGTCGGGCAGGAGGTCTGCAACGGCATCGACGACGACTGCGACGGCGAGACCGACGAGGGGGTCGCGAACGCTTGCGGCGGCTGCGGCGCCGAGCCCGAGGAGGTGTGCAACGGCGTCGACGACGACTGTGACGGGCTCACCGACGAGGGGGTGAGCGATCCGTGCGGCGGCTGCGGGGAGATCCCGCCCGAGGTCTGCAACGGCCTCGACGACGACTGCGACGGGCTCACCGACGAGGGGGTCGCCAACGCGTGCGGCGGCTGCGGCGCGCCGCCGAAGGAGGTCTGCAACGGCCTCGACGACGACTGCGACGGCGAGACCGACGAGAACGTGACGAACCTCTGCGGGACGTGCGGCGAGATCGCGGAGGTCTGCAACGGCCTCGACGACGACTGCGACGGCGCCTACGACGAGGACTTCGACATCGGCTCGTCCTGCGTCGCGGGCTACGAGGGGTGCGAGACGCCGGGCTTCTGGGCGTGCGACACCGACGGCGGGCGCGTGTGCGCGGCGGCCGATCCGTGGGCCGCGAACCCCGAGATCTGCAACGGCGTCGACGACGACTGCGACGGGCGGACGGACGAGGGAGGGCTCTGCCAGCGCTGCCTGAGCGGGGTCTCCGGGCCGTGCACGCTCGAGTGGATGGGCGGGGACTGCACCGACGGCACGCGCGCGTGCGTCGACGGCGTGTGGCAGCGGTGCGAGCCGCGGCCCGAGTGCATCCCGACCGAGGAGGAGCCCATCGCGGAGCCGCCGGTCGAGGCGGACGCCGTCGGGAGCGACGCCGAGGAGCCCGACACGGGCGTCGGCGTCGCGGACGACGCGATCGCGGGGCGCCAGGACGTCGTGGTGCGCGTCGACAGCGTGCGGACGGCGCGCCCGGCGAACACCGGCTGCGGCGGCGGCGCGACGGATGGTCCTGCGTGGTTGCTGCTCGGCGCGGCGCTGGTCGGGGTCGCGACGCGACGGCGCCGGCTGCGCGGGTAGCTCGGCGCACGGTTGCCCGGAGCTCGCCATCACCGACAACCGCCTGGTTTCGTGAGGGAAACCACGGAGGCACAGAGGCACGGAGGGAGCGCGGCGGGACGAGCGCTGGTGCCCCTCCGCCGCCTCCGCGGGCCCCCTCGAGGGTCGATCGGGCGCGAAGTCGTGGTGGCCGCCCCGGGTCCTCTGTGCCTACGTGCTCCGTGGTGAACAAAGCGGCTTACGACCGGGCGCTCGGCCAGGACCTCGTCCATCGGCCCGAGGCGGCGAGGAGACCCATCAAGCCGCCCGCCCCGCCCCATGACGAGCGGAGCCTCCACAAAAGCCGAACCCCCGGATCTCGCGATCCGGGGGCTCGGTGGGGCTCTTCGTGAACGCCCGCGTCGCCCCCGTGGAGACGGCGACGGGCGATCCCTCAGAGGATCACTGGTTGGCCGTGCAGGTCGGGTCCGACGTGATCGTCGCGCTCGTCGCGTTCACCCAGAGGCCGATGGAGATCGCGTCCTTCGTGCCGTCCTCGTCCGTGTCGACGTCCGGGCCGACCACCGCCACGAGGGCGCTGCAGAAGCCGGCGAGCTGCTTCGCCGGGTCGTTGTCGTCGCACGCCGAGGTGTCGACCTCGGCCGGGTTGCCGCCCGACGCCGTCGTCGACGCGCACTTCCACTTGCCGTCCGTCCCGAGCGACACGAGCTTGTTGTCCGCGTCCGTGACCGTGACGCAGCTGCCCGCGACGAAGGTGTTCACGGCGCTGTAGAGGTCGGTCAGCGTGATCACGCCGCCGAGCTTCGCGCCGAGGTCCGTCTCGTTCTCGGCGCCGATGTCGAGGCCCTTGCCGTTCGGGCCGGTCGAGACCTTGCCCTCGAGCCGCGTCATCGAGATCTGCACGACGAGCGGCGCGCCCTCGAGGAGCGGGAGCGACAGCGTGAAGACCGTCGGGCCACCCGCCAGCACGCTCGCCGCGATCGACGCGTCCTGGAACGAGATGAGCGGCGTCGCCGTGCCGGGGAGGAAGCTCGAGTTCGACGCGGTGAACGTGCCCATGCCGTCCGCCTCGGCGCCCGTCTTCGTGCCCTCGACCGGATCGCCGAGGAAGCCGTTCAGCGACACCGAGCTGTCGCTCGTCGTGTCGTCGACGCCCTTCTCCTCGAGGAGGATGACCAGGCTCCCGCCGTCGACCTGCTCCTTGATGGTGCCGTTCAGGTCGCCCACGAGGCTCCCGACGGTCTTGAGGATGCTGCCGAGCTTGTTGTCGATCTTCCCGTCATCGGTGAAGTCGAAGCAGCAGTGGTCGGTCGGGTTCCCGTCCGCGCCGTTCGCCGCGAGCGAAGCGATGCGGATCTCCGTGACCACGCTCGCCTTCTCGTCGAAGGCGTACTCGCAGGGATCGCCGGCCTCGGCGCAGGCGCCAGCCGCGCAGACCTTGCCCGAGTCGCAGTCCGCCGCTGAGCTCGTGTAAGAGCACTCGGCCGCGGAGCCGTTCGCCGTGCAGGTGCCGGTCGCCGCGTAGGTCACGACCTTGCCCGACTCGTCGCACATCGCCCCCGGCGGGTTCGTGCAGGGGTTCGGCGTGCAGGGATCGGCCACCGTCGTGTCACCCGAGGTGTCCGGGACGTTGGTGTCGTCGCCGGTCGACGTATCCGTGGTCGTCGAGTCCGTCGTGGACGTGTCGTTCTGAACCGTGTCCGTGGTCCCGGTGGTCTCACCGTCGTCGCCGCAGGCCCCGAGGCCCATGGTCAGCGCCGCCGCGAGCACGGCAGACGTCAACAGCATCCGTCGCATGATCATAACTCCTGGTTACGTCGAGATAGCTAATGTGTATCGACAGGATCCAGGCAGGCGTCGATCATGACTTGGGCGCCCGCCGCTTAGACTCCATGTCCGCAATCGCGGCGGACTATAGTGATCGCCCCCCCTCGCCGCAAGCCGCTTTCTCACCGCTTCTCGAGGCTCTCGACCCGCTTCTGCAGGCGCTCCACGGCCGCCCGGAGCGCGGCGCGCTCCCCCTCGAGCCCGCGCAGGCGCTCCTCGACCGCCTCGAGCCGGCCCACGTCCCCGACGAGCTTCCCGACCGCCTCCCGCGCCGCGCTCGCCCGGTCCCGGACGCTCGCGTCGGGGTCGTGCTCGGCGATCCGATCCAGCGCCTCGCGCGCGTCGCTCGTACCGAGCGCCTCGAGCCCGGCGATCGCGCCCTCGCGGACGCGCGGATCCGGCGCGTCCAGCGCCTTCACGAGCTTCCCCATCACCGCCTTCCGGAGCCCCGCGTCGCCGCGCGCCGCGCGACCCATCACGTGGAGCGCCCGCCGCCTCACGTTCGGCGTCTCGCGCTCCCCCGCGTACCGCGACGCGATCGCGATCGCCCGCTTCCCACCGACGTCCCCGATCGCCCAGAGGACGTCGACCCGCACCGTGTCCCGCGGCGAGTCGAGCGCGACCAGCGGCTCGAGCGCGTCGAGCGCGTCGTCCGCGTCCGCGAGCCTCGAGAGCGCGCCCCCGGCCGCCGCCGCCACGCGCAGGCTGGGATCGTCGAGCGCGCGGCGCGCGAGCGTCACGGCCTCGTCCACCCCCTTCCGATCGCGCAGCGCCCGCGCCGCCGCCGCGCGCGCCCGCGACTTGGGGTGCGCGAGCAGCGTCGCGAGCAGCGGCATCGCGACCTCGGCGTCCGCCTTCCCCGTCGCGCGCGCCATCGCCTCGGCCTCCGACCACGACGACGTCGGCGCCGCCGCGCCCATCGCCGTCGCGACCTCCGCGTCGAGGCCGAGCTCGCCGAGCCGCGCGATCGCCCGCCGCCGCGTCACGAACGTGCTCCCGTGCGCGAGCGCCGCGAGCGCGTCCGCCCGCGGCCAGGCGATCTCGACCGTCGCCGGGAGCCACGCGCGCGGATCCACCTCGACGACGTCTGGCCGCGACGCGCAGGGGATCGCGATCTCCGTGCTCGCGCGGTCGACGACGAGCCTGCGGCGATCGAGCTCCTCATCGCCGCGGGCGACCCGCAGGTCGACCGGGAGCCGGTAGACGGGCGTCCCCTTCGCCGTGTCCTGCGTCTGCCGGATCGCGACCCGAAGCGCCCTCGCCTCGTCGTCCCAACGGTAGCTCACCGAGAGCGCCGGGAACCCCGGCCGCTCGGTCCACTGCTCGAAGAAGCGCCGCAGGTCGCGGCCGGAGACGTCCTCCATCACGCGGCGGAGCTGCGCGGTCTCGACGGGCGTGTGCGCGAAGCGCCGCGCGTACTCCCGGAGCCCCGCGAAGAAGACCCGGTCGTCGTCGAGCACGCCCCGGAGCGCGTGCAGCACCCACGCCCCCTTCCCGTAGCTCGTGCCGTCGAAGAGGTCCCCCGGATCGTCGTAGGCCCGCGCGACGAGCGGTCGCGCGCCGTCGCCGCGCGCGTCCGCCATGGCGCCGTCGAGGTCGATGAGGAACATCGCCATCGCGGCCGGCCACCCCTCGCGGTGCTCGCGATAGAGCATCTCCATATAGGTGGCGAAGCCCTCGTTGAGCCAGATATGCCCCCAGTCGCGGCACGTCACGAGGTCGCCGAACCACTGGTGCGCGAGCTCGTGGACGACGAGGTCCTGGCTCGACCAGTCGATCTCCGCGCGGGCGTCGTGGAGCGTCAGGTTCGTCAGCAGGATCGCCGACGTGTTCTCCATCCCGCCGTAGGGGTAGTCGTTGACGACGACCTCCGCGAGCTTGTCCCAGGGGTACGCGAGGCCGAGCTCGTCCGCGAAGAAGTCGAGCGCCGGGAACGTGTGCTCGAACGTCCGGTCGACGAGCGCCTCGTGCCGCTCCTCGTACCAGAAGGAGACCGGGAGCCCGCGCCAGAGCCGCTCCTTCCGCAGGAACGGGCCCGCCGCGAGGAAGATGAGGTAGCTCGCGTGCGGCGCGTCCTGCCGCCAGTGCCAGACGACCTCGTCGCCGTCGGCGCGCTCTTCGACGAGGCGCCCGTTCGAGAGCACCGCGAGCCCCTTCGGCACGCGCACGATGCCCTCGGTCGCGCCGAAGTCGTCGAGCCGGTCGATCGTCGGGAGCCACGCCGGCGTGTCGTTCTCCTCGCCCTGCGTCCAGGCCTCCCGGTGCCCGCGCGGGACCCGCGGCCCCGCCGCCACGAACACGAGCCCGCGCGTCGGCACCGCGCGGTAGCGGATCGCGAGCGTCGCCGTCGCGTCCCCCGGGGCGAGCGGGCCCGCGAGGGTCACGTCGAGCGTGCGCCCGTCGTAGTCGAAGCCGAGGGGCGCCCCGGTCGCGGCGTCGGTGACCCCGAGGATGGTCATGTCGTAGGCGTCGACCCGGACGCGCCGCGCCGGCGCGGCGAGCGCGCGCACCGTGACCTCGGAGGTGCCGGCGACCGAGCGCGCGTCGAAGTCGAGCCGCACGTCGAAGCGCGTCTTCACGAGGTCGACGAGGCGCGGCCGCCGCACCGCCGAGAAGGGGCGCGCGTCGAACGCCGGGGGCGCCTCGCCCTGCCCCTCCGCGGGCGCGGCCGCCTGCGCCGGGAGCGCGAGCCCGAGCGCGACGACCAGCGCGGCGACGGCGCCGCCGAGCCCCCTCATCCGAGGACGCCGAGCAGGCCGATGACGGCGCCGGGGTTGCTCAGGACGAAGTCGGCGCCGCCGAGCTCCGCGGGCCCGAACGTCGTGCAGAGCGCGGCGACGCGGCACCCCGCGGCCTTGCCCGCGCGGATCCCGGCGGGCGCGTCCTCGACGACGAGCGCCTGCGCGGGCGCGACGCCCAGGAGCTCGCACGCGCGCAGGTAGGGATCCGGCGCGGGCTTCGTGCGCGGCACGTCCTCGGCGCCGACGACCACCTCGAAGCGGAAGGACCATCCGAAGCGCTCGAGCAGCGCGAGCGCGATCTCGCGCTCGGTCGAGGTCACGAGCGCGAAGCGGTGCGTCCGCATCGGGACGTCCCGCAGGACCCCCTCGATGCCGCGCGTCGGGAGCGCCCGCGACACGATCCGCTCGGCCATGAGGGCGAGCTTCTTCGCGTAGGCCTCCTCGAGCAGGTGGCCGGCGCCTCGCGCGCCGAGCGTGCCCGCGAGCTGGTCCCGCGAGGTCATCCCCGTGTACGCGAGGAGCTCCTCGTGCCCGACGTCGAAGCCGTAGCTGCCGAGGACCTCGCGATCGACCTCGGCGTGGAGGCCCTCCGTCTGGACGAGGGTCCCGTCGAGGTCCCAGAGGACCGCCACGATGTTCTGCTCGCTCTGTCCGCTGCGCATGGCGCCTCCGCGTCGGCACGGCCGGTCGGGCCAGGCGGAGACGTACCACTTCCGCCGCCACCGCGCCCCCCCGCAATCGCCGTGAGCGCGGTCAGGCGCCGCTGCGGTGCCCTCCGGGGCGCGCGGCCGCCGCGGCGGCGTCGTGCTCGCCGACGGTCGCGATCCGACCGGACACGTCACCGCGGCAGCGCGGGCACCGGGTCGCCGCCTCGGGGAGCACCGACGAGCAGCCCGAGCACGCGTCGCCCCGCTCGCGCGGTCCGAACGTGAGGAGCCCGACCACCGCGGCGACGCTGCCGGAGGCGACCGCGATCCGGGCCGCGCCGTCGAAGAGCCCGCTCGCGAGGAACGCGAAGAAGCCGAGGAACGCGAGCGCCCAGGTGAGCGGCTCGCGCCCGCGGCGCGCCACGCGGAAGACCGGCTGCCCGAGCCGGTCCACGACGGCGAGGCCCTTGATCCCGCGGTCCACCGTGACGTCGCCGGGGCTGGACGCCACGCCGAGCACGAGGCGCCGGCGCGCGGCCCGCCCGCGCGGGACGTCGGCGTGGGCGACGCCCAGCCCCGCACGGAGCGCCTCGGCGCGGGGCGCGAGCGAGCGCAGCGAGGCGCGGAACCACGACGCCTGATTCGCCTCGAGCCGACGCGCGACGGCCCGGGCGTCGCGCCAGCCGCCACGGCGCGCGACGACCTGCAGCGCGAGCAGCCAGGCGAACGCCTGCGCCGGGAGGTAGCCGCCCGTCCTCACCTCCGTCCAGTGGGTGACCCGGGTCCCCGTCACCTCGCCCCCGGTGCGGTAGCGGTAGGCGCTGTTCGTGAGCGAGATCCCGAAGCCGAGGAAGCTCGCGGTCAGGTCCGTGAGGAGCTCCTCCTCGTCGCGGTCGTCGACCATGAGCCCGCGCCGGACGCGGAAGGCGTGGGCGACCTCGTGGGCGAGGGTCGCGAGGACGTCCTCCGGCTCGGCGTGCCGGGCCGGGTCGAAGCCGAAGAGGGCGCTCTGGCCGGTGTGATCGAAGCCCGAGAACCAGGCGAGGGTGACCCGCCCCTCGCCGCCGGGGGGCCGATGCCCCACGGCCGTGCCGTCGGCGATGAGGAGCTCGACGCGCGCGTCGCGGAGCCCGACGAAGTCCATGAGGCCGCGGAGGAGACGGTGGATCGAGGACGCGTCGCCGTGGAACTCGCCGACGATGTCCCGCGGCTCGAGGGGAGGCGCGATGAAAGGCGCCGCGCCCACGGCGGCGCAGAGCTCCGCGAGGCGCTCGAGGAGCCACGCCTGCTCGTCGTCGGTCGGCGCCGTCCGGATCGCCTCGACGGGCGGGCGAAAGGACCGCACGCGCTCCCCGAGGACGTCGAGCCGGTGGTGCTCGTCGCGCGTGAGGCGCGTCAGCTCGAAGCGCGCGTCGCCCCACCCGAGGGCGCGGACGCGCCCGGGCTCGGCGAGCGCGAGCGCCGTGGCCGGGCGGTCGAGCGCCGGGTGCCCGACGGCGAGGACCACGCGGTCGTCCCCCTCGAGCTCGGCCGCGATGGCGACGAGCGTGTCGCGGAGCGCCTCACCCGTCGCGTCCTGACCGGGGACGACAGGCCCCTCGTCGGTCTCGACGACGACGAGCGGCGCGACCGCGGCGTCGTCGCCCCCCTCGGCGGCCGCGGCGTCGGCGATGAGCCCCGCGGCGCGGAGCCGCCGGGCCCGCGCCGGGGCGACGGCGACCCAGCCCTCGACGCGGAGCGCGTCCCAGCCGCTGTCGGCGCCGCCGAGCGCGCGCGGGAGCGCGAAGTCCGCGCCGACGTTGATGTCGAGCAGGAAGAGGAGGAGCGCGCGGAGATCCACGCCGTGCGCCTCGGCCCACGCGGCGCAGCGTGCGAAGCTGGGCCGGGCCTTCTCCCCGCTCGCGGCGAGCTCGGCGGCGACGTCGGCGTACAGGCAGAGGCGCTCGAAGGGCGTGATGGGCGCTGGGTTCCGGCCGTCGCCCGGGTCGCGGTACGGGCGCCCCATGAGCGCGCAGCTCCGCTCGAGCCACGCGAGCTGCGAGGGGGCGAGGACGAAGGCGGCGAGCAGGTCGGCGGCGGCCGACTCGCGATCGCCGGCGGCCGCGGCGGCGTCCGCACGCTCGGCGAGCGCTATCGGATCGGGCGGCGCCCCGCGCTGCGCGTCGGGGCTCGTCACGTCGGTCGTCATCGCGCAGGCCCTCTCCGTATCGTGGTCGAAGGTCGAGTCTGCCCGACGCCGCTGCCAGCCGTCGCCTGAAAAGAGAAACGCCGCCCTTTTCGGGGGCGGCGTCTTTCTACCGGTATAAGATGGGTCGCTCGCGCTATTGGGGGGTCGGTCCCAGTGATGTTTCTTTATCGTTCCGCCAACGTTGTCTCGGGGGCGGTCGCGATGACGACCCGGTGCCGAGCCTTATCGCAAGGTGCGTGCCAAACCCCGGAAGACCGCTCCTGACGGTGGAAAGGCGTCTCGAGAGGCGGATCCGGGCCGCGGAGGGACTCGCGACCCCGCCCTTGTCCCGAGGTCAACACTCCCCGCCGGGGTCGGATGACCACAGTTAGGGCGGCGCGCCGGGTCGGCGCGGAGCCTGCGCCGAGCGGCGCCTCCGCGACACGGCCTCGCGACGAGCCCGCGCGCGCCTCGCTCGACGCCCGAGCACCGCCCTGCTGGGGCGCCTCCGGCGACGTCGTCGCCAGCTGACGCACCCGCGGCGTTCAGCCGATGGTCGTCTGGGCGTCGCGGTCCCACTGCCCGAACACGGCGTGCACGCGCCCGCCGCGCGCCGGGCGCACGATGAGGAAGCGCCGCGCCCGCCAGAGGGTGCTGCCGCGATCCGCGTCGACGACCGGGGCCCAGGAGCCCAGGTTGTAGTAGCGCCCACCGCCCGTGAGCGGGCGACGCTCCGGGCGGTGGCTGTGGCCGAACGCGACGATGGGGACCCCCACCGCGTGGGCGATCTGCTCGGCGACGAGGCCCCAGCGCGCGCGCTCCTGGAGCGCGAGGCTGCCGCGCCCCATGATGCGCCCGACGAGCAGGAGGAGCGGCACGAGCGCGAGCAGCATCAGGCCCTGCGCGAGCGTCTTCACGAGCGTGAGGCCGATGACGAGCAGCGCGATGGCCCCCCCGAAGAGGAGGAAGCGATCGATCCAGAGCTCGTGGAGGACGAGCCGGAGCCGGTCCGAGATGGGCCGCGACGTGAGGCGCAGGAGCAGCGCCACGAAGCCCATGTCGACCCCGTGCCGCTCGGCGTACGCGCGATACGCGGCCGGCGACTGCTCCTTCCGATCGATGGCGCGCTTCCGGCGCCAGCGCAGCTCGCGCACGGCGCGCCACGTCGCGCGCGAGTAGGCCGCGACGAAGCTGTGCTTCGGCCAGTAGTGGTCGAGCCAGTGGCGCGCGTAGCCGCCGATCGAGAGGATGAAGCTCTCGTCGTTGAAGGGGTTCAGCGTCCCCAGACGGCAGAGCATGTGGCGCCCCATCATCGAGCCGAACGGGGTCTCGACCTCCGCGGGGCGGTGGCGATCCCCCGGGACGACGGGGTCGAGGACGTCGCGATAGCTGCAGGTGGCGTCGTACTGCTGGCCGTGCTCCGCGTAGAGGACGCCGGGGCGGTGCACGAACCACGGCTCGAAGTCGATGGCCGCGGCGACGCGCTCCCCGGCGCCCGGCGGCGCCTTCGCGGCGACGCGCATCCGCAGCACCTCCTGCACGTCCGGGAAGCAGAGCTCGCGGTCGTGGTTGCCCATCACGAAGACCGCGCGGTTCCCGCGGGCGAGGAACCCGGCGAGCGCGCAGACGAAAGGCTCGTGATCGCGGAGGATCCGCTCGATCTTGTAGACGGAGGCGGGCGCCGTCGGCGGGAGCCCCTCCTTCGGCGCGCGCACCGTGTCGGGGCGGGCGTAGACGAGGTCGAAGTCGAACGTGTCGCCGTTGAAGATGACCTGCGTGCCCTTGAACGCCGGCGGGCGGCGCGCCTCGAGCGACGCGAGGAAGCCGACGAGGTCGCGGTCCTGCGCGCTTCCCGGCGCCTTGTACTCCCACCAGCCGGGCTCCGGCGGCTCGATCACCTCGCTCAGGTGAACGTCGGAGATCAGCGCGTACTCGAACTCGTCCCGCAGCACGTCGGGGCGCCCCGCCGGTTCGGATGGATGGTTGTGGGCCTCGGCCCCCGCCGCCCGCTCACTTCGCCGAGAGCAACGGCGCGACCTTCTCGTCGAGCATCGCCGGGGTCACGGCCGCCGTGAACATCATGATCTTCTCGCCCTTGTCGTCGAAGACCACGGTCTTCGGCAGCATGCCGTCCCACTCCTCGCCGAGGGCCTTGAAGAACGCGTCTTCGTTGCCCGGAGCGAGGAGCCCCTGGTCGTAGGCGACCTTCGTGCGGTCGTAGACGTCCTGGATCTTCTGCCCCATGTCCGCGCGGTCGTCCGTGCAGAGGCCGAGGACCTCGAGCCCGTCGCCCGCGTGCGCCTTCTGGAAGGCGTCGAAGCCCGCCATCTCCTCGATGCAGGGCGCGCACCACGTCGCCCACAGGGCGACCACCGTGACCTTCTTGCCCGATCCCTTGATCCGCTCCTTGAGCTTCTCCAGATCGTAGGTCTCGAGCGCGTTCACGTCGATCTTCGCCGCGGCCGGCTCGGCGGGGGCCGGCGCTGCGACGTCGGCCGCCGCGGGCTCCGCGGGGGCCTCGGTCGTCGCGGGGGGCGGCGTCTCCGACGTGGTCGCGGGCGCCGGCGCCGGCGCCTCCTCCTTCTTCGAGCAGCCTCCGGCCAGGGCGACCGCGGTGGCGAACGCGAGCGCCGCGAGGCGCGGGTGGGCGACGAGCGAGAGCATGGCGACCTCCGAGTCCGACGACCCGCGGGCTTCCGCGGGCCTCCGCCCCTATCTCATTGTCCCGCCCGATGCACAAGCGTGCTATCGGAGGCTTGACGCGCGCGGCGCGTCGGGGCACCGATGCCCGCACTCGACAGACCACCCCCCGCACGGCGGTCGCGCTCGCGCCCCGCCCCGAACCAGGAGGCCGCCTCAGGCGCCGCAGATGGACGAGCTCGAGGTCACCATCGGCCAGCGGTCGCTCGCGTCGGTCCACGGCGAGCAGACGACGGCCGCCGCCTACGCCGGCCTCGGCGCGCGGCACCTCCTCGTCATCGCCGACGGGGCCGACGGGCCCGTGCCGACGCGCCTCGCGGCCCAGGTCGCGGCGTCCGCGGCCGTCGCGCGGTTCCGGGCGTCGGTCTTCCCGCGCACCGAGGAGCAGCTCGAGGAGGCCTTCACCGAGGCCCACCACGCCGTCCGCCGCGGCGCCATCGGCTCCCACGCCGAGGGGCAGTCCGGCGCGTCCATGGTCGCCGTCGTCATCGAGGGGCGCGCCATCAGCGCGGCGCGCATCGGCGGCGGGCGCGTCTACATCCTCGACGAGGACCACGTGCACGCCCTCTTCCGCGACGGCGGCGAGGGCTTCGTGGGCGACGTGCGCTTCCCGACGGAGCTCGCCATCCACGACAACCCCCTCCGCAAGGGGGCCCGCGTCATCATGATGTCGGAGTCCGTCGCGCGCGGCGTCATCGCGGACTTCGAGCAGCTCGCGGGCGAGCCGCCGCCGCAGCTCTCGGCCGCGCGCCTCGTCGAGGCGGCGCGCCGGCGCGGGCAGTACGCGGCGCTCACGGCGCAGGTCGTCGAGGTGCAGCAAGCGGTCGGGCGCGGCGGCCCGCACCCCGCCGTGTCGCGCCTCGGGCGCGCGACGCGGCGCACGCTCTCGGCGGACGGGCGCTGGCTCGGGAAGGAGACCGAGAGCGGCTCGACCGCGCGCAGCCAGGCGCGGGCCGAGGCCGGCTGGGCGCTCTGGTTCGCGCTCGCCGTGCTCCTCGGCGCGGGCGCGGCGCTCATCGCCCACGGCGGCGGCGACGACCCGGCCCAGGGTGCCGACGCCCAGGTCGCGCGCGCCGTCACGACACCGATGCCGGAGATCCACCTCGATCCCCCGACGCGCCCTGCCCCGCCGCCGCCCGACGTCGTCGACGCGCCGCCCTCGAGCGGGCTCACCCTCGACGTCGAGGAGGAGATCGGCGCCCTCTTCGACAAGGGCTCGCCGCCGCGCTCGGCGCGGGCGCTCAAGAACTACATCACGAAGCGCTACCCCATCGACGGCGACGGCGTCTTCGCCGACCTCGAGGCCTGGATCATGGCCCACGACGATCCGAGCGTCGTCGCGACCCTCCTCGAGCTCGTGCAGGAGGAGAAGCTCAAGAAGACGCAGCGCTGGATTACCGAGCTCCTGCCGCGGCTCTACCAGGCGGACGCGGGCGCCGACGCCGCGCCCTGAGCGCCCTCGGCGTCAGCGGACGGCGAGGCCGCGCCGGCGCGCCCAACGCTCGACGACGTCCGGGTACGGGTAGGCGTCGGGGTGGCGCTCGACGAGCCACGCGAGGGCGCCGTCGAGGGTCATGCCGCGGCTCGCCACGAGGTAGCCGAGGATCGTGGACGTGGAGCGGTTGATCCCGGCGTTGCAGTGCACGTACACGCGCCCCGGCCCCTTCGCGACCTGGGCCGCGACGGTGTCGACGGCGTCGTCGAGCCCGCGCAGGAGATCCTTCTTGTCGAAGTCGGTGATCGGCACGCGCACCGCGGTGATGCCGCGCTGCAGGTAGAGCTGCCAGAGGGCGCTCCAGCGGAGACCGCGCTCCTCGAGATCGCGATCCGACTGCAGGCTCACGACGGCCCGGACCCCGGCCTCCTGCTTCAGGCGGTCGATGTCCTCGGCCGCGTTGGGGCAGCTACCCACGGCGAGGTCGGCGTCGAGGATGGAGAAGCGTTCGAGCACAGGGTGTACAAGCTCCGGTCGAGCCCGCATCATGCACGGCCGCTGACCCATGACAACGCTGCGCCGAGATACGGCCGCCACGTCCGGAGCCGACGACATCATGAACCGCATCGCCCCCTCGCTCGCCCTGAGCCTCGCCCTGGCGCTCGCCGCCGCCCCGAGCTGCGGCAAGTCGGAGCCCACGCCCACGCCGGCGGCCGACACCACCCCGGCCGCCGCCGCGGACACGGCGCCCGCGCCGCCGTCCCCCGTCGAGGAGGGCGCGAAGCTGCTCGAGAAGCCCTCCCTCGCCGAAGGCGACGTCGCCGCCGTGCTCGCCGCCGCCGACGCGGCCGAGAAGCACGCCGCCGCCCACGCCGACGAGGCCCCGAAGGCCCTGGCGCTCGCGGCGCGGCTGCGGCTCGTCGGCGCCCTCCTCGGCCCCGATCCCGATCGCGCGCGCCAGCTGCGGCAGGTCGCCGAGCTCGGCGCGAAGGCCGGGGCGCCGGGCGCCGACACCGCGGCCGCCGCGAAGGCGCTCCTGTGGCTCGACCCGGCGAACGACGACGTCGCGCAGCCGGACATCGCGGCGCTCCTCGCGAACGCGGGGATCGAGGCGGACGCCGTGCGCGCGGGCTGGCTCCGCGCCCTCGCCGACGCCTTCTCGACGAGCCGCAAGGCGGCCGTCGGCGAGCGCCTGACCGTGCTCTCGCAGCTCGCCGGGCGGACGCTCTGCGCCGGCTGCGCGAAGGCCGGCGAGCTCGAGCCCGGCGCGCTCGAGCGCTTCCTCCTCGAGGCCGACAACGGCGGCGCCGCGCTCTGCGCGGGCGGGGACGCCGCGAAGGACGCCACCACCGCGGCCGCGCGAGCCGCGGCGCTCACGGGCTGCGCGGAGGCCACGGTCGAGGGCGGCGGCGAGCCGGCGCTCGGCGCGGGTGACAACGCGCTCTTCGTGGCGGCGCTCCGGCGCGCGCTGTGGCTCGACCAGAACGCGGCAGAGGCGGCGTCGAAGGCGCCGACGCCGCTGACGGGCGCGGTCACGGCGAACCAGAAGAAGCTCGAGGCGGCGATGAACGGGATCTTCCCGCTCCCGACGCCCGCCCTCGTCGAGTCCGTGCCGGCCGGCGCCCAGCGCCCCGAGGGCAGCGCGCTCCCGCTCGCCGCGGGCGGGCTCGGCACCGAGGGCGGCCTCGCGGTCGACCAGGCGGCGCTCGTCGTCGCCGTCGTGGGCCCGGAGGGGATCTCGGTCGGGATGCGGCCGACGGTGCAGGTCGCGGATAAGAAGGTGAGCTCCGTCGCGAAGGGACAGAGCGTGGCCATCGAAGGCGTGCCGATCGTGAAGGTCGCCGACCTCGGCACGCTCGAGCCGGCGCCGGAGACCGGGGCGCTGGCGCCACTCCAGGACGCCGCGACCAAGGTCGTGGGCGTGGTCGACCAGATGCGCTCGCCCGCGGACGGGCCGCGCGTGGGTGAGCTCGTCGTCGACGCCGACGCCTCCTCGCTCGCCGTGGTGCGGACCCTCGACAGCCTGCGCGCCGCGGGCGTCACGGACGTGCGCTTCACCCGCACGGCGACGCTCGGGAAGACGCTACCGCTCGTGACGCGCGCGGCGCCCGAGAAGCTGCCGGAGGGCGTGACGGTCGGCTTCGCGAGGCCGGTGATCGTGCACGTCGCGGGCGACCACGTGGACGTCTGGGGGCCGGAGTCGCCCGCCGACCCCGCGCCGAAGGCGGCCGACCCGGCGCCCGCGCTGCCGGAGAACGCCGATCCCGGCTACCGGAAGAAGGACCTCGCGCGCCTCCGCGTGCCCGTGCCCGAGGGCGACCGCGAGACCGGCCTCTCGGCGGACACGCTGAAGCACGTCGCGGGCGCGATCGACTACTGGCTCGCGGCGACCGGCGCCGGGCGCGTGGTGCACGTGGTGGGCGACGGCGACGTGCGCGCGTTCGACGTGCTGCGCGTGGCGCGCGCCTTCCAGGAGGCCGACGGGACCGCGCTCGCCGCGCCCGAGACCGTCTGGCCGGAGTCGCGCTGCGCCGAGGATCCCTGCGCGAGCGGGATCGCGGTCGCGTTCTCGGGGATCGAGGTCCCGTCGGATCGCGGGGTAAGCGGCGCGCCGAGCGAGGCGAAGACCGCCCCGCCGAAGCCGCCGGTCGAGAAGGCGCCGCCCGCGTCGCCCGAGTTCTGCAACAAGGCGGACATCAAGGCGCAGATGGCGCGGAAGCGCGGCGACTTCCGCTTCTGCTACGAGAGCCAGCTCCGCGGCAACCAGGACCTCGAGGGGCGCGTCGCGCTCAAGTTCGCCATCGACCTCGCCGGCAACGTCGTGAACCCGTCGACCGCCGGCTCGACCATCGGTGACAAGAAGGTCACGGACTGCATCGTGAAGACGGTGTCGAAGATCCACTTCGCGAAGCCCGACGGCGGGATGTGCCTCGTGAGCTACCCGTTCGTCTTCACCGCGAAGTAGGGCGTCGGCACGGGGCGGGCCACCGCGGCCCGCCTGCCCCCCCTGCCCTCCGGACACCGGGAGGAGCGCGCGATGGCGGAGGAGATCCTCGAGGGGCCGCGCGGGCGCTACCGGGTCGGCCGCGAGCTCGGCCGGGGCGGCTTCGGCGTCACGCGCGCGGGCGTCCGGGAGCGCGACGGGCTCGCGGTCGCCGTGAAGACGCTCCGCATCGAGCAGCTCGCGAGCTGGAAGGCGCTCGAGCTCTTCGAGCGCGAGGCGGCCGTGCTGCGGACCCTCGATCACCCTGGCGTCGTGCGCTACGTCGACGACTTCGCGCTCCCGGGGGACGCGGGCTTCGCGCTCGTACAGGAGCTCGTCCCCGGCCCGACCCTCGCCGCGGTCATGGCGCGCGGCGAGCGGCTCGCGCCGGCCGCGATGGCGGGTCTCCTGAAGGCGCTCCTCGAGACCTGCGCCTACCTCCACGGCCTCTCGCCGCCGGTCATCCACCGGGACATCACCCCGAAGAACGTGATCCTCCGCGAGCCCGACGGCGCGCCGATCCTCATCGACTTCGGCACGGTGCAGGCGGCCGTCGCGCGCGAGACGGGCGTCGCCTCGACCGCCGCCGGCACGTTCGGCTACGCGCCGCTCGAGCAGTTCGTCGGCCGCGCGACCGCGGCGAGCGACCTCTACGGGCTCGCGATGACCTGGCTCGGGTCGGCGTCCGGGCAGACGCCCGACCAGATGCCGTTCCGCGGGAACCGCGTGCAGGTGCGCGAGGTGCTCGGCGGGGCGGCGGTCGACGCGCGCGTCCTGCTCGCGCTCGAGGAGATGACCGAGCCGGACGCGGCGCGCCGGGCGTCGTCGGCGCGGGCCGTGCTCGCGAGGATCGAGGCGGTGCCGGCGTCGGCGACCGGGGTGCTCATCCCAGGACGCGCGCCGGTCGTGTCGGCCCCCCTCCCGACCTCGGGCGCGGGTGCTGCGGCGGTCGCGCGCTACCACGCCCTCGCGGAGCTCAGCCGGCGCGTGCCCCCGAGCGCGCGCCTCGCCCTCGACGTCCCCGGAGCGCTCGACGGCTTCCGCGCGGCCGCCGTCGACGCGCGCGGCGGCTACGTGCTCCTCGACGATCTCAGCCGGCTCACGCTCCCGGAGCTCGCCCTCCTCGCGGCCCCCGAGGACGACACGCCCTGGCGCGGCGCGGGATCGCTCGACACGCTGCTGCTCGCCGACGGCGCCGCCGCGGTGCGCGGGATGTTCGATGACAAGACGCTCTTCGTCTTCGACGCCCGCGGCGGGGTCGCGTCGACGTGCGCGCTCGAGCCGGCGAAGGACGTGCGCTTCGACGCCACGGGCTTCGGGCGCGCGGCGGCGCTGCGGCCCGATCACGCTGTCCTCGCCTACGTGAGCCGCACGTCGCGGGGCGTGCTGTTCGACGCCGCCACGGGGAAGGTCACCCGGACCTTCGAGGTGCCGCCGGGGATCGACCTCACGTTCATCGAGATGGACGAGCTCCGCTTCACCCCCGACGGCGGCGCGCTCGCGCTGGACCTGCGCTACCGCGGCTCCCTCATGCTGGGTGCGGACGGCGACCACGAGCGGAACCCCTTCGGGCGCGTCGCGTTCTCCGCGGATGGGCGCCGCGCGGCCATCGCGACGGAGAAGCGCCTCGAGCTGACGGAGCTCCTGTCCACGTCGCCGCTCCGGTTCGCGAGCCGGAGCACCGTGTGGGAAGCCGACGACGACCTGAGCCGCCTCCGGTTCTCCCCGGACGGCGCGCTGCTCGCGGCGCTGTCCCGCGACCGGCGCCTCGTGGTCATCGACGTCGCCGCGGGCGCCATCCTCGGCGAGGTCCTGCAGGCGCACCGGCCGGGGGCGCGCTTCGAGGGCGTCGAGGCCTTCGGCTTCTCCGCGGACGACCGCGTCCTCGTGGTGCTCGCCGACGCGGCGCCGACGCCGAGCGCGCGCGAGGCGGAGCGCGTGCTGACCTTCTACGCGGTCGGCGACCGGCGCTCGACCGCGACCCTCGGCCGCGCCGGCGACGACGGGCTCGCGCTCGTCACGGCGGAGGGCATCACGGCCCCGCTGAGCGGGAAGGCGACGACGCGGCAGACCGCGGCGCGCCGCCTCGCGCTCGGCGCGACGCCCGACGACGCGATCCCTGGGCCGCTGCGGGAGCCGGTCGCCGAGCTCGGCGCGCGGGTCGCCTTCTGGGCCGCCCTCGCCGGCGCCGGGCGGGTCCGTGGCGGGGACGTCGCCGCGCTCGTGGGCGCGAGCGGGGGCATCGCCCACCTGCTCCCGACGGTCGTCGCCGAGGCGAGCGCGGAGACGCCTGAGAGCGCGCGCTTCGGCGACGCCTCGAGCACGCAGGGCGAGCTCGCGACGAGCGCGCTCCTCGCGGGCTGCGCGCGCATGGCGGCGCGCGGCGACGCCGAGCGGGCCCTCGTCTTCGAGGCGCAGCTCCCCCGGATCGCCGCGGACGCGGAGGCCGCCGCGCGCGTCGAGAAGAGGTCGCGACTCCGCGGGAGCTCGACGCCGCGTCGGCTGCTCGTCCTCGGCGCGGTCGCGGCGGTCCTGGCCGCGCTCTACACGCTCTTCTTCTGACGACGACGGCGCGGCCGCCCGCCCGGGCGCTCAGCCGAAGAGCTGGCGCAGGAGCGCGTCGAGGGCGCGCATCGCGCGGCCGCGGTGGCTGAAGCCGAGCTTCTCGTCCTGCGAGAGCTCGGCGAAGGTCTTCCCGGCGGGCTCGTAGAGGAAATACGGGTCGTAGCCGAAGCCCGCGCCCCCGCGCGGCGCGTCGAGCATTCGCCCCGGGACGGTGCCCTCGACGGAGAACGCGACGGCGCCGAGGTCCGCGAGCTCCTCGCGCGCCCAGGGCCCGTCCCCCGCGTGCTCGGCGAGCGCCGCCGGCACGACGAGCGCGAGCGACGACACGAAGCGCGCGCCGCGCCGCTCCGGCGGGACGCCCGCGAGCTCGCGCACGAGCTTGTCGTTGTTGGCGGCGTCATCCTGCCCGGGGCCGGCCCAGCGGGCGCTGATGACCCCCGGCGCGCCGCCGAGCGCGTCGACCTCGAGCCCGGAGTCGTCGGCGAGGCAGGGGAAGCCGGTGACCTCGTATCC
The DNA here is from genome assembly GCA_020632715.1 of Deltaproteobacteria bacterium. Taxonomy (GTDB): domain Bacteria; phylum Myxococcota_A; class UBA9042; order PHBI01; family PHBI01; genus JACKFA01. Next base: position 334,198 of record JACKFA010000003.1, on the reverse strand, counting down.
CTCGCGCGCCTTCTTGAGGGCGTTGGCGGCGAAGGTGTCGCCGTCCTCGACGACCTCGCCGAGCCCGTGGTCGCGCGCGAGCACGACGGTGACGCCGAGCGGCGCCAGCATCGCCTCGAGCTCCGAGCGCTTGTGCGCGTTGCCCGTCGCCACCGCGAGCGTCCTCGTCTCCGTCTCCGCCATCGCTCCCGCTCCTCGCCTGCTCGTGATCACGTCGCGCCGGCCACGCAACCCGTCGGGTGGGGCCGTGCTCTTGGCGCCGCGCGCGGCGGTCGCTAAGGTCTCGTCCTCGTACCACGGAAAGGCCCCGGAGGGCGCTTGCAACCACCGAACGGCGACCACAGCCCGAGCACCACCCTCGCCCGCTTCGGCGTCGACGAGCCGGCGCTCGGCCGCGCCCTCGACGCCCTGCTCGGCCACCAGGTCGACGACGCGGACATGTACTTCGAGCACATCGAGAGCGACTCGGTCGCCCTCGACGAGGGGCTCGTGAAGCGCGCCGCGCGCGCCGTCCGCCAGGGCGTGGGCGTCCGCGCCGTCACCGGCGACAAGACCGGCTACGCGCACTCCGACGAGATCGACGGCGCTCGCCTCCTCGAGGCCGCGCGCGCCGCCCGCGCCATCGCCGACGCCGGCGGCCAGGGCACGCACACCGTGGCGGTCGCCCCCGCGCGCGCCGGGCATGACCTCTACCCCGTCGAGGCCGCGGCCCTCGACGTGCCGCTCGACGATCGCCTCGATCTCCTCTCGCGGATCGACGTGCTCGCGCGCGCCTACGACCCGCGCGTGAAGCAGGTCCAGGCGAGCGTCGCGACGGACCGCCGCACGTGCGTCATCGTCGGTAAGGACGGGCGCGTCGTCATCGACGAGCGGCCGCTCGTGCGGCTCAACGTCATGTGCATCGCGGTCGACGGCAAGAACCGCCAGGTCGGGAGCGCGGGCGGCGGCGGGCGCGCCGGCTTCTCGTTCTTCCTCGAGGGCGACCGCTGGCAGCACTTCGTGCGCGAGGCCGCGCGGCAGGCCATCCTGAAGCTCGACGCGGTCGACTCGCCCGCGGGCTCGATGGACGTCGTGCTCGGGCCGGGGTGGCCCGGGATCCTGCTCCACGAGGCCGTAGGGCACGGGCTCGAGGGGGACTTCAACCGCAAGGGGACGAGCGCCTTCACCGGCATGATCGGCAAGGAGGTCGCGAGCCCGCTCGTGTCGGTCGTGGACGACGGCACGATCCCGGGGCGCCGCGGGAGCTTGAACGTCGACGACGAGGGCACCCCGACGCAGCGGAACGTGCTCATCGAGGGCGGCGTGCTCAAGGGCTACCTCCAGGACCGGCTCAACGCGCGCCTGTCGGGCGTCGCCCCGACCGGGAACGGGCGGCGCGAGTCGTACGCGGACGCCCCGATGCCGCGGATGACCAACACCTTCATGCTGCCCGGCGAGAGCGACCCCGAGGAGATCATCAAGGGCGTCTCGCGCGGGATCTACGCGGTGTCGTTCGGCGGCGGCCAGGTCGACATCACGAGCGGGAAGTTCACGTTCTCGGGGTCGGAGGCCTACCTCATCGAGGACGGCAAGATCACGGCCCCCGTGAAGGGCGCGACGTTCATCGGGAACGGCCCGGACGTGCTCAAGCGCGTCGTCGCGGTCGGCCACGATCTGAAGCTCGACGAGGGCATCGGCACCTGCGGCAAGGACGGGCAGTCCGTCCCGGTCGGCGTCGGGCTCCCGACCATCCGCGTCAACGGGCTCACGGTCGGCGGCGTGTCCGTCTGACGCGACGCCATGTGCGTTCGCAGCAAATGCTGCGCTGCACATACGACCTTCCTCAAATTCTGAGCGGCCGCGGCGTATTGTGCGGCGCACACGCAGCACGAAGGACATGACCCCATGAGCGAGCTCGCCCACGATCCCGAGGCCCTCCTCGCCCACGCGCTCGAGGTCGCGAAGCGCGCCGGCGCGACCGCCGCCGACGGGCTCGTCATCAGCGGCCGGTCGACCTCGGCGAAGGTGCGCCTCGGCGAGACGGAGAAGGTGCAGCAGAGCCGCGAGAAGGGGCTCGGCCTCCGCGTCTTCGTGGGCGACCGCAGCGCGACGACGAGCACCAGCGACTTCCAGCGGGCGTCGCTCGAGGCGCTCATCGAGCGGACGGTGGCGGCCGCGCGCGTCACGGCCGAGGACCCGTTCGCCGGGCTCCCGGACGAGGCGCTGCTCGCGGAGCCCCCGGTCGACGTCGACCTCGAGCTCTACGATCCCGATCTGGCCTCGCTCGACGTGGAGGCGGCGCTCGCGCTCGCGCGGCGCGCGGAGGCGGCGGCGCTCGGCGCCGATCCGCGGCTCGTGAACTCCGAGGGCGCCGAGGTGTCGTGGGGCGACAGCGAGGTCGCGTTCGCGACGTCCCAGGGGATCATGCGGACGCGGCGGAGCTCGTCCGTCTCGCTCTGGACGACGCCGATGGCCGAGGAGAACGGCGAGAAGCAGCGCGACCACTGGTGGGCGCACGCGCGCCACCTCGGCGATCTCGGCTCGCCCGAGGCGGTCGGCGAGGAGGCGGCGCGGCGGGCGCTGCGGCGGCTCGGCGCGCGGAAGCCGAAGACCGCGAAGGTGCCGGTGATCTTCGAGTCGGGCGTGGCGTCGCGCTTCCTCGGGACGCTCGCGGGCGCCATCAACGGCGGCGCGCTCTACAAGGACGCGAGCTACCTCTGCGGGAAGCTCGGCGAGCGCGTGGCGCCCGACTTCGTGGAGGTCACCGACGACCCGCACATCGTGCGCGGGCCGGCGTCGCGGGACTTCGACTCCGAGGGGATCGCGACGCGGCCGCTCGTCATCGTGCGGGGCGGCGTGCTCGAGAGCTACGTGCTCGACACCTACACCGGGAAGAAGCTCGGCATGGCGACGACGCGCGGGGCGCGGCGGAGCCTGACCGGGACGCCCGGCCCCGGGACGAGCAACTTCTGGATGAAGAACGGCGACAAGTCCCTCGAGGAGCTCATCGCCGAGGTCGACAACGGCCTCCTCGTGACGGACACCTTCGGCTTCGGCGTGAGCACGGTCACCGGCGACTACAGCCAGGGCGCGGTCGGGCTCTGGATCGAGAACGGGAAGCTCGCCTACCCGGTGAACGAGCTCACGATCGCGGGGTCGCTCCCGGACATGTGGCTCGCCATCGACGGGCTCGCGAACGACCGCGACCCGCGCCGCGGGACGAGCGCGCCGTCGCTCCGGATCCGCCAGATGACGGTCGCCGGGAGCTGAGCCGGCTGCGAGCCTCAGCGGAGGAGGAGGCGCCCGCCGCGGTCGTCGAGGTGGGCGCCGAGCGCGGCGCTGAGCGTCGTCATCCGCGCCACGACCGCCGCGCGCGCCTTGCCCGTCGCGGGCGCGGGGGCGAACGTCGCGACGTCGATCATCGCCGGCACGAACGCGACCTCGGCGAGCGCCGGCGCGCCGCGCGCGAGCCGCACCGTCGCCTCGAGGACGCCCGTCATGCGCTTCTCGGGCGTCCGGTTCGTGAACACGAAGTTCCCGAGGCTGTAGGCGATGACCGCCTCGCCGCGCCGCTCGATCCCCTGCAGGACGTGGGGGTGCGATCCCACGACGAGCCCGGCGCCGCCGTCGTCGACGAGCGCGTGGGCCGCCGCGACGACGCTCGCTGGCGGGGCGTCCACCGCCTCCCGCCCCCAATGCACGTAGACCACCACGAAGCAGCCACGCTCCCGCTGCGCGCGCGCCGCGGCGACGAGCGCGGCGAGCCCATCGTCGCCCTTGTAGTACGCGGCGGCCGCCCCGGCTCGCGGCGGGCGGTTCGACTTCAGCGTCGCCGGCAGGAGCGCGACGCAGCCGCCCTCGCGCTCGAGCACGAATGGGGCCCGCGCCGCGGCGTCATCCGCGCCCGCGCCCATCGTCGGGACGCCCGTCGCGGCCACGTGCCCGACGTGCTCCCGGAGCCCGTCGGCGCCGCCGTCCCAGGTGTGGTTGTTCGCGAGCCCGACGAGGCCGACGCCCGCCGCCGCGAACACCCCCGCCCAGACCGGGCGCGCGCCGATGTTGAGGCGGCTCTCGCCGTACGCCTCCGGCGCCTCCGCGGTGAGCAGCCCCTCGAGGTTCGCGACTGCGAGATCGGCGGCACCGAAGACGGCCGCGAAGGCTCTGAGCGGGTTCGCGGCGCCCTTCGCGGTCGCAGCATCGCGCGGCGCCGGGCGCCCCGCGAACGAGACGTCGCCGACGAACGCGAGCCGGACGAGCGATGCGTCGGCCGGCGCCCCGCCGGGCGCCCCGCCCTCCCCGGCCCGCGCCGGCGCCGCGCCCGCGAGCAGCGCGAGCGCGACGACGAGCGACCGGGCCGCCGCGCACACCGTCAGCCGGTCGCGCGCAGGCCGTGCGCGATGCCGTTCAGCGTGATGAGGAGCGCGTGCTCGAGGGTCTCGTCCTCGCGGCCGGTCTCCCGCCAGCGCGCGAGGAGGTCGACCTGGAGGAGGCTCATCGGGTCCACGTAGGGGTCGCGGAGCCGGATCGTGCGCTGCGTGAGCGGGTCCGCGTCGAGGAGCTCCGCCTCGCCCGTGAGGCGCAGGATGGCGCTCCGCGTGCGCTCGTACTCGCCGAGGATCTGCGGGAAGAAGCGCTCCCCGAGGTCGCCCGCGAGCGTCGCGTAGCGCCGCGCGATGGCCATGTCCGCCTTCGAGAGCACGAGCGCGACGTCGCCGAGGAGCGTCCGGAAGAACGGCCAGTCGCGCGCCATCTCGGCGAGCGCGCCGCCGTGCTTCTTCTCGACCGCCGCGAGCCCCGTCCCGAGCCCGTACCAGCCGGGCAGGATGTGGCGCGACTGGGTCCACGCGAACACCCAGGGGATCGCGCGCAGCGTCTCCACCCCGCCGCCCGGGCGCCGGGACGCCGGCCGCGAGCCGATCTTCAGCCGCTCGATGACGTCGATGGGGGTCGCCGAGCGGAAGTAGTCGACGAAGTCCGCGTCGCCCCAGACGAGCGCGCGGTACGCCGCGCGGCTCTCCTTCGCGAGCATGTCGAGCGCGGGCTCGTACCGCCTGAGCCGCTCGTCCGGCGGCTGGAGCCCGCCCTTCGTCGCCGTCAGCACCGCGCCGAGCGTGAGCTCGAGGTTCTCGACGGTCGACCCGCGGAGCCCGTACTTCGCGTTGATGACCTCCCCCTGCTCGGTCACGCGCAGCCGCCCGTCGACCGCGCCCTTCGGCGAGGCGAGGATCGCCTGGTGCGTGCGCCCGCCGCCGCGGCTCTCGGTGCCGCCCTTGCCGTGGAAGAGGGTGAGGTGCACGCCGTGCGTGCCCATGACCTCGACGAGCTCGCTCTGCGCGCGGTGGATGGCCCACCGCGACGCCACGATCCCGCCCTCCTTGTTCGAGTCGCTGTAGCCGATCATGACGACCTGGCGGTCGCCGCGGCGCCGCACGTGGTCGCGGTAGAGCGGCGTCGTCAGGAGCGCCGTCATCGTGGCCTTCGCGGACGCGAGATCCGGCACCGTCTCGAAGAGCGGCGCGATGTCGAGCTCGACGTGGCCCTGGCGGTCCCCGAGGCCGCCCCAGCGCGCGAGGAGCATGACGGCGTACACGTCCTCGACGGTCTGCGCCATGCTGATGATGTAGGGGCCGATGGCGCGCTCGCCGTAGTCGGCGCGGGCGCGCCCGATGGTGACGAACACGTCGAGCACGCGCTGCGCGGCCTCGTCGGCCGCAGCCGACGGGACCTCCCCGCTCCGGAGGGCCTCCTCGAGGCGCGTCGCGCGCTCGTCGGCCGGGCGCGCGAGCCAGCGCGTGACGTCCTCGCCGAGGAGGAGCCCCACGACGCGCCGGTGGACGGCGGCGTCCTGGCGCACGTCGAGCGTCGCGAGGTGGAAGCCGAACGTCTCGGCGCGGCGCGTGAGGCGGAGCACGCGGAAGCTCCCGGCGTGGGCGCCGGCGTTCCGCTCGAGGCTCCGGCGCACGAGCCGGAGGTCGTCGATGAAGCCGCGCGCGCTCTGGTAGCCGCGGTCCTCGCCGCGCGCCGTCGCCTGGAGGCGCGCCGCCACGAGGCGGAGGAGCACGCGGTAGGGCATGTCGTGGTAGCGCCGCGGGATGGTCGCCATCTCCTCGGGGAAGCTCTCGGCGTAGAGCATGCCGCGCCGCACGACCGCGCCGTCGACCGTCACCCGCATCGTCGACTGCGAGAGCTCGCTCGCGAGCTCCCGCACCTCGGGGACGTAGCGCCGGACGATGAGATCGCGGTGGCGCGCGAGCGTCGACGCGATGGTGTCGGCCCCGACGTTCGGGTTCCCGTCCATGTCGCCGCCGACCCAGGACGCGAAGAGGAGGAGCGGCGCCTGCTTCTCGAGCTCGTCGCCGGCGCCGGCGTCGCCGTAGACCGTCGCGAGGGCGTCGGAGACGCTCTCGTAGAACGCGGGGATCACGCGGTAGAAGATGTCCGTCAGGTAGAAGACGACGTGCTCGACCTCGTCCTTGACCTGCGGCCGCGCGGAGAGGAGCTCCTGCGTCTGCCAGGCGGTGGTCGTCTCCGTGCGGATCCGCCCGACCGCGGCGCGCTCCTCGTCGGGGGTGCGCGTCGGGTCGAGGCGGTCGACCAGGGCGCGCGCGATGCGCTGGTGCTTCAAGAGCACCGTCCGGCGGCTCGCCTCGGTCGGGTGCGCCGTGAAGACCGGCTCGATGAGCGTGCGCTCGAGGAGCCCGAGGGCCTCCTCGTGCGTGACGCCCGCGTCCTTGAGCTCGGTCAGGGTCGCGACGATCCCGCCCGGCTCGGGGCGCCCGGCGCCGCGCATCTCGGTGCGCCGGCGGCGGATCCGGTGCACGCGCTCGGCGAGGTTCACGAGCTGGAAGTAGAAGGAGAAGGCGCGCGTCAGGAGCTCGGCCACGCGCGGCTCGACGCCCGTCACGAGGCGCTCGAGCTCGCCCTCGGCGCCGTCCTGATCGCTCCGGCGCGCGATGGCGGTCTTGCGGACGCGCTCTACGAGCTCGTAGAAGTCGCGCCCCTCCTGCTCGACGAGGATCTCGCCGAGCATGCGCCCGAGCAGGCTCACGTCCTCGCGGAGGGGCTGGTCTTCCTGGTCGAAGGGGGTCTCGCGCGGGGACATGGCGCTCCTTGGTCGCTCTCGGGCGCGCGGCGCCCCTCAGGGGCGCGGGCGCGTCGTCTTGTACTCGATGGGATCGACGTGCTCGCGCGCCTCGAAGACGCGCTGCACGAAGACGCCGGGCAGATGCACGTCGTCGGGGGGGATCGCGCCGACGGGCACGAGCTCGTCGACCTCCGCTACGGTCACGCGCGCGGCCATGGCCATCGCGAGCTGGAAGTTCTTCGTCGTGCCGTAGAACTGCACGTTACCGTATGCGTCGCCGCGGCGCGCGCGAATGAACGCCCAATCCGCGGTGATCGCGCGCTCGAGGATCACGCGGCGCCCGTCGTAGACGCGCTCCTCCTTGCCTTCGGCGACCACCGTCCCGACGCCCGTCGGCGTGAAGAACGCGGGGATCCCGGCGCCGCCCGCGCGGATCCGCTCGGCGAGCGTGCCCTGCGGGATGAGCTCCACGTCGACCTCGCCCGACGCGTACTGCGCCTGGATGTCGGGGTTGCCCCCCATGAAGGAGCCCTTCCACGCGGCGACCTGGTGGTTCTGCAGGAGCACCGCGAGGCCCTGTCCCTGATTGCCGCAGTTGTTGCTGATGATCGTGAGGCGGCGGCGGCCGCTCGCGGCGACCGCGCGGATGAGGTGCTCGGGGTTCCCGCAGAGGCCGAAGCCGCCGACCATGATGCTCGCGCCGTCCTCGAGGTCGGCGACGGCGGAGGCGGCGTCGCCGCGCACCTTCCCGGGCGCGCTCACGGCTTCACCTCGCGCGCGGCGGCGGCGAGGCGCTCGAGCTCCTCGCGGCTCACGTTGAGCGCGGGCGCGAACCGGAGGCGCTGCTCGTCGAGGAGCCCGACCGCGATCCCGCGGTCCGCGAGCTGGCGGTGGATCCGCGCCGCGTTGGGCGTCGTGACGACGCGGTAGAGGCCGTCGCCGGACACCGCGCCGCCGAGCGGCTCGAGGGCCGCCGCGAGCTCCGCCGCGCGCGCGGCGACGGGGAGGCGCCGGAGCACGCGCAGCTCCCACAGGAGGCGCACGAGGCTCACCTCGTCGCCGGCCCAGGTCGAGATGAGCGTGAGCTTCTCGGCGACGTGGTAGCGGTCGGAGACGAAGCCGAGCCCGAGCTGCCCACCGGGGAACCAGAGCACGGCGTCCGCGGGGTGCGGGAGCGTGTCGGCCCGCCACATGCCGCGCCCGCCGCGGTAGCCGGCGGTCGTGTTCTCGATGAGGAGGAGCGGCACGTCGTGCTCGTCGAGGACGGCCCCGAGCGCGCCCCAGAAGCCGTCGGTCGGCGCGCCGCCCGTCTCCTCGTAGACCCCCTCGGCGACGACCGCGAGGACGCTCGCGCCGCCGCGCGTGGCGAGCTCCTTCTTGAGCTCGGCGAGGCAGCGCTCCGGCTCGTGGGCGGGGTCGGAGAGCGACGGCCAGCCGAACCAGTTGTCCGCGTGGTTCGCCGGCAGGCTCACCGCGCGCGCCGCGGCCGTGCTCATGCCGGCGTGCACCGGGCCGAGCGAGATCACGACCTGCGCGTCGCCGCGGTGGTACTTGAAGGCGCGGAGCGTCTTGTCGAGCATCTCCGCGCGCCCGCTCGCGGCGACGAGGTGCGCGAGCCCCTTCGGCGCGCTCGCGCGGAGCGCCTCGTGCGCGCGGACGACGCCCGGCGTCACGAAGTTGCAGAGCGAGAGCTTGTTCACGACGGCGCCGTTCATGCGCCCGGCGTGAAAGCCCTCGACGAGCTCGGCGGCGCCTTCGCCCTCGGCCCGCACGTCGCCGAGGCGGCGCTCGAGGCCCGGGTCGAGGTCGAGGACGCGCGGCGGCTGCGGGCGCAGGCGCGCGCCCGGCGGGAGCCGCGGCGAGAGGAGGTTGATGCGGTAGTAGTCGGCGGCACCGCTGGGATCGCCGTACTGCCCGAGGTAGCGCTGCACGCGCACGGCGCCGAACTGGCCGTTGAGCCAGCGCATGCGGGCCGTCAGCCCGACGCGGTTCCGCCCGACGACGAAGTGGTAGCGGAGCGAGCCGTCGCGGCGCCGGTGCTGCATCGCCCAGGCGATCTGCGCCTCCTTGAGCACGCGCCCGAGGCCGCTCCCGCGGTGCTCGGCGTGGACGGTCGTGTCGGCGGCGTAGAGCGTGTTGCCGGCGCCGAGGTTCTCGTCCTGACGCGGCCCGTCCGTGTTGCGGAAGTGCTCCATCGGGAAGGCGATGCAGGCGCCGACGAGCTTCCCGCGCGGCGGCAGCTCGCTCCCCTGGACGACGAGCAGGCAGACGGCGTCCGGATCGTCCATGAGGGCCGTGAAGCGCTCGAAGTCGTCCTGCCGGGCGGGCTCGTAGGTGACGCGCTGGAGCGCCTCGTAGGCGCCGCGCACCTTCGGCCACTCGGCGCGGCCGACCTTGAGCAGCGTGTGCCCGGGCGGGAGCTTCGCCGGGACGATGGGCCAGGTCACGGCGTGGTCGGCGAGGTGCTCCGAGGCGCCCGCGCGCCACGCCGTGGGCGCGTCGGCCTCGAGGTCGAGGAGGCTCTCGTGGAGGCGCTGGAAGAGGGCCTCCACGGCGACCGGGCCGAGCTCCGGGTGGAGGCGGAAGCGGAGGGCCTGGGAGCCCGCGCCGTAGACCATCCAGCCGCGCCAGAGGCGCTGGTTGACGATGTGCGCGAGCGCGGCCGGGCTCGGGAGGTCGAAGCCGAAGGCGTAGCCGGTGTGGCGCGGGCGGAGGACCGTCTCCGGGTGGGCCTTCGCGAGGGCCGCGAGGCGCTCGTCGACGTCGGCGAAGAGCTCGGCGGGGTCGGCGGCGGCGAGGAGCTCGGCGTAGACGGTGCCGCGGATGGCCGACGTCGGGTGCGTCTCGGCGCGGAAGGGGATCGGCCAGTGCGAGAGCGTCGCGCCCACCTGCGCCTTCTTCGCGCAGGTGATGAGGTCCGGCGGGGACGGGAGGTCGAAGAGGGTGTGCCAGAAGAAGGGGCCGCCGAGGTGGAAGCCGGTCTGCACCTCGTCCATGACAAGCGGCACGCCGTAGGCGGTCGTCAGCGCGCGGAGGGCGCGGAAGAAGCGCGGGGAGGCGTAGTTCTCGCCGCCCTCGGACTGCATGGGCTCGATGATGCAGGCGGCGGCCTGGTCGTCCTCGAGGTAGCGCTCGACGGCGTCGAGGGCGTCGAGCTCGGCGGCGAGGAGCTCGTCGCCGTCGGCGTCGAAGCGGGGCTCGCCGGCCGGGCGGCGCGCGCTCCAGGCGTCGATCCAGCCGGGCGGCTCGGGGGCCGGCTCGCGCGGCGTGCCGCAGCTCGCGAGGTCGACCCAGCGCGCCTGGAAGCCCTGGATCTCGAAGCGCAGGCGCTTCTCGGGGTTCCAGGTCTGGTGGAGGGCGAGGAGCGTGCGGCCGTGGAAGCTCCCGCGGAACGCGATGACGCCGCGCCGCCCGGGGCGGTGCTGCGCGCAGGTCGCGAGCGCGAGCTCGTTGGCCTCACCGCCCGAGTTCGAGAGCGCGACGAAGGGGAAGTGATGCCCGGCGGCCTTCCGGAGCGTCGCCTCGAGCTCGCCGAGGGCCGGCGAGGTCTCGCGGGGGTCGCCGCCGTCGATCGGGGTCGCGCCGAAGCGGCCCGCCCAGAGCGCGCGGAGGACGGCCGGCGGGTTGAGCCCGCCCGCGTGGGTCGCGATCTGGCTCGCGGCGTCGAAGATCACGAGCGGATCGTCATCGACGCTCGCGAGGTAGCCGCCGGCGCTCCGGTAGAGGTCGAGGATCGGGGGCTTCTTGTCGTCGGGGACGAAGCCGCCGGCGACGAGGCGCTTCATGAAGGCGTCCGAGCGCGGGAGCGCGAGCGCGTCGCCAGCGGGGACGTGGGAGCCCGCGGGGCGGCGCCCGAGGAAGCGCGTCGGGTGGCGCCAGCGGATGGCGTGGAGGGCGTCGGCGAGCGTCTGCGCGACGCCGCGGGCGGCCTCGACGCCGGCGCCGAAGGTCACGCGCACGCCGCCCTCGTCGAGGTCGGCGGCGACCCCGCGGGCGATGAGCTCGGCGCGCAGGGGCTCGGCGAGGTTCACCCCGCGATCGAGCTGGGCGCGGCCGAGCCGGAGGGAGCCCTTCGGGTCGACGTCGGGGTAGAGCCCGTAGGGCTCGCAGGCCTCCTCGAGGCGGTGGACGATCTCGAGCGCGTCGACGGGATCGCTCTCGGCGAGGGCGCGGCGGACGTGCGGGTCGTTCTCGAGGACGCCGGGGCGGTTCCACTGCACCTGCACCGGGTAGGTCGTGTAGCGGACGGCGTCGGAGCCGGCCGGGCGGTAGTTGCCGCTGCGGCCGACGCCGCCGAAGGGCATGGCGCCGGACGCGCGGTTCGTGGAGCGGTTCCAGTTGACGCAGCCGACCCTCGTCTCGCGGTAGACCTGCTCGAAGGCGGCCTTCCGCGCGGTGAAGACGCTCGTCGAGAAGCCGTAGGCGCTCGCGTTCACGACGGCGAGGGCGGCGTCGAGGTCGTCGACGACGGTGACGGCGAGGTCGGGGCCGAAGACCTCCTCGCGGGTGTAGTCGGAGTCGTGGTCGGGCGCGATGAGGTGGATGCTCGGGCCGCGATAGGCGCCGGGGCCGTCGGGGGTCGGGGCGAGGAGGACCTCGGCGCCGGCGGCGCGACCGGCGGCGCAGAGGGCGTCGACCCGCTCGCGGTCGAGGGCGGAGGCCATCGGGCCCATGAAGGCGTCGCCGAAGGGGTCGCCCACGGAGAGCGCGCGGGCGCCGGCGACGAGCCGCGGGATGAACTGGTCCGCGATCTCCTTGGCCACGAGCACGCGCGAGGTGCAGGTGCAGCGCTGCCCGGCGGTGAGGAAGGCGCCGAGGAGCACGCCCTCGAGGGCCTGATCGAGGTCGGCGTCCGGGAGGACGATGGCCATGTTCTGGCCGCCCATCTCGAGCGCCGCGAGGACCTCGGGGCGGTCGAGGAGGGCCTCCTGGATGGCGCGGCCGGCGCGCCACGAGCCCGTGAGCGCGACGCCGTGGATGCCCGGGGTCGCGACGAGGGCGCGGCCGACGTCGGCGCCGCCCTGGATCATCTGGAGGACGGGCGGGAGGCCCGCGTGGGCCCACGCCTCGGCGTAGCGCTGCGCCGCGAGCGGCGCGCGCTCGGACGGCTTCACGACGACGGTGTTGCCGGTCGCGAGCGCGGGGATCACGTGCGCGTGGACGAGGTGCAGGGGGTAGTTGTAGGGGCCCATGACGGCGATGACGCCGAGCGGGTGGTAGCGGCACTCGCCGTCGACGCCCGCGGGGGACCAGCTCTGCACCTGGGCGAGGTGCTGGTCGGCGACGGCGTCGACGCGGCCGATGAGGCCGTTCGCCTCGGCGCGCGCCTCGCGGATGGGCTTGCCGACCTCCTGCGCGATGGCCTGCGCGAGCGACTCGACGCGCGACGTCAGCTCGCGGGCGAAACGCCGGAGGGCCGTGACGCGCTCGCTCGGGTCGAGCCGCGACCAGGCCGGGAGCGCCCGCTTCGCCGCGGCGACGGCGTGCGCCGCGTGGCCGGGGTCGGTGAGGGTCTCGAAGACGGGCTCGCCGCTCGACGGGCTCGTCGAGCGGAGCACGGCGCCGCCCTCGGGGAGCACCCACTGGTTGTCGATGAAGTCGCCGCGCGCCTGGTCCATGGAGCCTCCTCGAGCGGGGGCCCGCGCCCCCGATGGGGTGCGGCGTGCACGAGCTCCGTGCACCGCACCCCCAGCGACGCCGTTGTATCAGCGGGCGCGGGAACCCTCAACGACGGCGGTTCGGCGAGCGCGGTCCGCGGGTGCCTCTGCGACCGCGGCGTGGTAGCCTCTCGGGCCGAGACGGGCGGCGCCGGGCGCCCCCCGCGAGCTGCGAGGAGACACGCGATGGCGAGGCAGGGACGGGATCAGGACGCGCGCTTCGAGACGATGTCGGGGCTCCCGCTCGAGGCGCTCTACGAGCCCGAGGGCGGCGCGCCCGAGGCGATCGGGCGGCCGGGGGAGTACCCGTTCACGCGCGGGCCCTACGCGACGATGTACCGCGGGCGCCCCTGGACGATGCGCATGTTCGCCGGCTTCGGGACGCCGGAGGACACGAACCGGCGCTTCAAGTACCTGCTCGAGCACGGCCAGACCGGCCTCTCCACGGCCTTCGACATGCCGACCCTCATGGGCTACGACCCCGACCACCCGCTCGCGGCCGGCGAGGTCGGGCGCGAGGGGGTCTCGGTCGCGTGCCTCGAGGACATGCGGCGGCTCTTCGCGGACATCCCGCTCGCCGACGTCACGACGTCGATGACCATCAACGGGCCGGCGATCGTTGCGCTCGCGATGTACTTCGCGGTCGCGGAGGAGCGCGGGATCGGCCTCGACCGGCTCGGCGGCACCATCCAGACCGACATCCTGAAGGAGTTCATCGCGCAGAAGGAGTGGATAAGCCCGCCGCGGCCCTCGATGCGCATCGTGTCCGACATGATGGTCTTCTGCGCGAGGCACGCGCCGCGGTGGCACGCCATCAGCATCAGCGGCTACCACATCCGCGAGGCCGGGGCGACGGCCGTGCAGGAGCTCGCCTTCACGATCGCGGACGGCATCGGCTACGTGCAGGCGGGGATCGACGCCGGGCTCGACGTCGACGAGTTCGCGCCGCGCCTCTCCTTCTTCTGGGACGTCCACAACGACTTCTTCGAGGAGATCGCGAAGTTCCGCGCGGCGCGGCGCCTCTGGGCGCAGCTCATGAAGGAGCGCTTCGGCGCGAAGAACCCGAAGTCGTGGCTCCTCCGGACGCACGCGCAGACGGCGGGCGTGAGCCTGACGGCGCAGCAGCCGCTGAACAACGTGGCGCGGGTCGCCATCCAGGCGCTCGCGGCCGTGCTCGGCGGGACGCAGTCGCTCCACACGAACTCGCTCGACGAGACCTACGCGCTCCCGACCGAGGAGTCGGTGAAGGTGGCGCTCCGCACGCAGCAGATCATCGCGGACGAGACGGGCGTCGCCGGGGTGGTCGATCCGCTCGGCGGGAGCTGGTTCATCGAGGACCTGACCGACCGCATGGAGGCGGGGGCGCGGGCGTACATCGACAAGATCGACGAGATGGGCGGGATCGTGCGCGCGGTCGAGCTCGGCTACCCGCAGCGGGAGATCGCCGACTCGGCGTTCGCCGACCAGCAGAAGGTGGAGGCGCGGGAGCGGGTGATCGTGGGCGTGAACAAGTACGTCGACGACGGCCCGGCCGCGTCGACGGGGATCCCCACGCTGAAGATCGATCCGCGCGTCGAGAACGAGCAGCGCGCCCACGTCGTCGCGCTGAAGCAGCGCCGCGACGCGGCGGCGGCGGCCGCGGCGACCGAGCGCGTGCGCGAGGCGTGCCGCTCCGGGGAGAACCTGATGCCGCCCATCATCGAGGCGGTGAAGCGCGACGTGACGCTCGGCGAGATCTGCGACGTGTTCCGCGAGGTGTTCGGGGTGTACCGGGACCCGGTCTTCGTCTGAGGGCAGCGCGGGTCGCGGCCCGCGCCGTTCGGGCGTATGCTCCGGCGCGGAGACCCCAAGGAGGCCCCGCATGGTCACGCCCCGCATCACCGCGCACGCGGTACTCGTCGCCCTCGCGACGCTCCTCGTCCTCGCCTGCGGGAGCAAGTCGGACGAGGCCGCGCCGGAGGGCGCGGGGGCGCTCGCGCCGCCGAGCCTGACCGCGCCGGAGCCGCCGCCGCCACCTCGGGCGCCGGAGACCGAGGAGGAGCTCGTGCGCGCCTTCACGACGGCGCTCCAGGCGCGCGATCTGCCCGCGCTGAAGAAGCTCGTCGTGCCGGAGCTCGGCGCGGACCTCGAGCGCATGCACACGACCGACGCCGACGCCTTCTGGGGGCGCGGGCAGCAGTGGATCGACAACGTCGCGAGCGGCTTCACCATCGCCGCGAAGCAGGAGGGCCGCGAAGAGCGGTGGCGCGGGCTCCTGCGCTTCGAGAACGGCAACGAGGAGACGGTCGTCTTCGCGCGGCTCGACGACAAGCTGCTCTTCGCGGAGCTCTGACAACCGCCCCGCAACCGCCCCGCTCGCGTTCAGTCCTCCTCGGTGAGGGTGAGCGCGTTCGAGGCGAGGAAGCCGTCGCCGCGCTTCACCGCGAAGGCCACGGTCTTGACGGTCTCCGTACCGGCAGGGAGCGTCGCCTCGAGGACGGAGAGCGCGCGGAGCCCGCTCAGGACTCCCGCGACCGCCCCCTCGAGGGCCGTCTCCGGGGCCTCGTCGGGGGTCGGGAGCGCGACCACGCCGCCCCCGGTGGCTACGGCGACGGCCTTGGCGGTCGCGAGGGCGGACGCCCTGTCGCTCGCGCGCCAGGCGACGACGTGAAGCGCCACGCCCCGCGCGACGAGCGCGGCTCGGGCTCGCTCGGCGGCCTTCGCCACGACGCCCGGCTCGCCCGCCGCGAGCTCGCCCTGATCGACGACCGCGACCACGGCGCGCATGGGGAAGTCGCCGCCGGCGAGCTCGTCGAAGCGCTCCGCCGCCTTCGCCACCGCGGCCCAGAAGCGCACGCCCGGCGCGCTCTCCCCCGCGCGCTCCCGGAGGCGCGCCCGCACCGCCGCCTGGACCGTGAGCGAGTCGGCCGACCACGGCGCGATCGTCGCGAGCCCGGCGTCGTCGAGCGCGAAGACCGCGAGGCGCTCGCCCTCGCGCAGCTCGGTCCCGGCGGCGCCGAGCGCGCTGGCCTCCTCCTCGACCGCGCTCTCCGGGTACGGCCCCCAGGCGTCCTTGAAGGCGCTCGTCGCGTTCCCGAGGAGCGCGACCGCGCGGTTGACCGTCCCCGCCGGCGCGAGCGCCGTGACGCGGTGCCCCGCGCCATCGACGCGGAGCTCGAGGCTCTTCTCCGAGACCTCGACCGGCGCGCCCCCGGCGTCGCGGAGGTGCGCGATGGCGCGGAGCGAGCGATCGGCGGGGTCGAAGCGCGCCGCGAGGAGGCGCGCGTCGGCGAGCGCGGCGGGGCCGTCGACGAGCGGCGGCGGCGCGGCGGGGCCGGCGTCCGCGGGCTCGGTCGGGGGCGCGACCCCGCCCTTGCCGCACCCGACGAGGACGAGCGCGGCCGCGCATGACGCGGCGAAGGCGACGCGGGAGGAGTCGGCGCGGCGCGCATCGGTCGGGTGCATGGCGAGGTCCTGGGGCTACTGTGGATCGTAGGCGAGGTTCGGTGCGAGCCAGCGCTCGACCTCGGCGAGTGGCGCGCCCTTCCGCTGCGCGTAGTCGACGACCTGGTCGCGCCCGACGGGGCCGACCGTGAAGTAGTGCGCGCCGGGGTGGCCGAACCAGAACCCGGAGACGGACGCCGGCGGATCCATCGCGAGCGACTCGGTGAGCCGCATCCCCGCGCGCTCCTCGGCGCCGAGGAGCGCGAAGATCGTGCGCTTGTCGGTGTGATCGGGGCACGCCGGGTAGCCGGGCGCCGGCCGGATCCCGCGGTAGCGCTCGCGGAGGAGGTCCGCGACGGACAGCTCCTCGCCGACGCCGTAGCCCCACTCGCGGCGCCCCTTCTCGTGGAGCCACTCCGCGGCGGCCTCCGCGAGCCGGTCGGCGAGCGACTTCAGGAGGATCGCCTTGTAGTCGTCGTGGTCCGCCTCGAACACTTCCACGCGCTCGGCGACGCCGTGGCCGGCCGTGACCGCGAAGAGGCCGATCCAGTCCTCGACGCCCGCGGGCGCCACGAAGTCCGCGAGCGCCGTGTAGGTCGCGTCGTCGCCGGGGCGCTCCTTCTGCTGCCGGAGCGTCGGCACGCGCGCCGCCTCGCGGCTCCGCGCCTCGTCGGCCCAGATCACGAGGTCGTCGCCGTCGGCGTTGGCCGGGAAGAAGCCGTACGAGCCGCGGATGGTGATCCACGACTCCTTCACGATCTGCCCGAGCATCGCCTGCGCGGCCGCGAAGAGGTCGCGCGCGGCCTCGCCGTACGTCGCGTCGTCGAGGATCTTCGGGTAGCTGCCCTTGAGCTCCCAGGTCGAGAAGAACGGTGACCAGTCGATGTAGCGCGCCACCACGTCGAGCGGGACGGTCACCTCGCGCGGCCCCGTGCTCGCCGGCGCCATCACGGCGCCCGCGGCCCCGAAGTCGAGCGCGGGCCGGCGCGCGCGCGCGTCCTGGTAGCGGACGAGCTTCGCCGCCTGCCGCTGCGCGTAGCGCTCGCGGTCCGCGGCGAGCGCGGCGTCGTTCTCGGCCAGGAAGCCGGCGCGGAGGTCCGCCGAGAGCAGCGACGTCACGACGCCCGCCGCGCGCGACGCGTCGAGCACGTGCACGACGGGGCCGCCGTAGGCGGGGTCGATCTTCACGGCCGTGTGCTTCCGGCTCGTCGTGGCGCCGCCGATGAGGAGCGGCATCGTCATCCCGAGGCGCTGCATCTCCGCCGCGACGTGCACCATCTCGTCGAGCGACGGCGTGATGAGCCCGGAGAGGCCGACGAGGTCCGCCTTCTCCCGCACTGCACAATCGAGGATCGCGTTGGCCGGGACCATCACGCCGAGGTCGATGACCTCGTAATTGTTGCAGCGCAACACGACGCCCACGATGTTCTTGCCGATGTCGTGGACGTCGCCCTTCACGGTCGCCATGACGACCTTGCCGCGCGAGGTCACGCCGCCCGCGGCCTCCGCCTCGGCGTTCATGAACGGCTCGAGGTAGGCGACCGCCTTCTTCATGGCGCGCGCGCTCTTCACGACCTGCGGCAGGAACATCTTCCCCTGCCCGAAGAGCTCGCCCACGACCTTCATCCCCGCCATGAGCGGGCCCTCGATGACCGCGAGCGGCGCCCCGAGCGCGGCGCGCGCCTCCTCGGTGTCGGCCTCGATGTGGTCGACGACGCCGTGCACGAGCGCGTGCGCGAGACGCGCCTCGACTCGCGCGTCGCGCCAGGCGTCGTCGACGACCCGCTGCTTGCCCTTCCCCTTCACGGTGTCCGCGAACGCGACGAGGCGCTCGGTCGCGTCGGGCCGGCGGTTCAGGATCACGTCCTCGACGTGCTCCTTCAGCGCCGCCGGGATGTCGTCGTACACGGCGAGCTGCCCCGCGTTGACGATGCCCATGTCCATGCCGGCGGCGATGGCGTGGTAGAGGAAGGCCGCGTGCATCGCCTCGCGCACGACGTCGTTGCCGCGGAACGAGAACGACAGGTTCGACACGCCGCCCGAGATCGACACCCCGGGGCACGCCGCCTTGATGCGCCGGGTCGCCTCGATGAAGGCGACGGCGTAGTCGTCGTGCTCCTCGATGCCGGTCGCGATGGCGAGGATGTTCGGGTCGATGATGATGTCGGTCGCCGGGAAGCCGACCTCCTCGGTCAGGAGCCGCACCGCGCGCGACGCGATGCGGACCTTGTCGTCGACGGTCACGGCCTGGCCGGTCTCGTCGAAGCACATCACCACGACGGCGGCGCCGAAGCGGCGCACCTCGCGTGCCTGCGCGAGGAACGCGGCCTCGCCCTCCTTGAGCGAGAGCGAGTTGACGACGGCCTTCCCCTGGAGGCACTCGAGCCCGGCCCGCAGCACCTCGAAGCGCGAGCTGTCGACCATCACGGGGATCCGCGCGATGTCGGGCTCCGACGCGAGGAGGAGCAGGAAGCGGCGCATCGCGGCGACCGCGTCGAGGAGCCCCTCGTCCATGTTCACGTCGAGGATGTTCGCGCCGCCCTCGACCTGGTCACGGGCGACGGCGAGCGCCTCGTCGAACTGCCCCGCGAGGATGAGCTTCGCGAAGCGCTTCGAGCCGGTGACGTTCGTGCGCTCCCCGATCATCGTGAAGTTCGCGTCGGGGCGGAGCACGAGCGGCTCGAGCCCGGCGAAGCGCGGGAGCCCGGTGTGCGGCGTCGCCTCGGGGAGCGCGCGCGGGCGCTTCCCCGCGAGGGCGCGCGCGATGGCGCGGATGTGGTCGGGGGTCGTCCCGCAGCAGCCGCCGGCCGCGTTCAGCCAGCCGGCGTCGGCGTACTCGGCGAGGAAGCCGGCGGTGTCGTCGGGGGTCTCGTCGTAGCCGCCGAAGGCGTTCGGGAGCCCGGCGTTCGGGTAGCAGCAGACGCGCACCGGGGCGAGGCGCGCGACCTCCTCCATGAAGGGGCGCATCTCGCGGCCGCCGAGCGCGCAGTTGAGGCCGACCGTGAGCGCGCCCGCGTGCTCGATGGAGAGGAGGAAGGCCTCGAGGGTCTGCCCGGAGAGCGTGCGACCGCTCGCGTCGGTGATGGTCACCGAGATCATGAGCGGCACGTCGACACCGCGCGCCTCGAGCTCCGTGTGGATCGCGTAGATCCCGGCCTTCGCGTTCAGGCTGTCGAAGATGGTCTCGAGGAGGATGGCGTCCACGCCGCCGTCGAGGAGCCCGCGCACCTGCTCGCGGTAGGCGTCGACGACCTCTTCCCAGGAGACCGCGCGGTAGCCGGGGTCGTTGACGTCGGGCGAGAGCGAGAGCGTGCGGTTCAGGGGGCCCATGGAGCCGAGCACGAAGCGGGGCTTGTCGGGCGTGAGCGCGTTCCGCGCGTCGGCGGCCTCGCGCGCGATGCGCGCCGAGACGAGGTTCAGCTCGTAGGCGAGGTGCGAGAGGTCGTAGTCGGCCTGCGCGATGGCGGTCGCCGTGAACGTGTTCGTCTCGATGAGGTCGGAGCCCGCGTCGAGGTAGGCGTCGTGGATCTCGCGGACGACGTCGGGGCGCGTGAGCGAGAGCAGGTCGCTGTTACCGCGGAGATCCTTCCCGTGCGCCTCGAAGCGGGCGCCGCGGAAGTCGGCCTCGGCGAGCTGGTAGCGCTGGAGCATCGAGCCCATGGCGCCGTCGAGGATGAGGATCCGCTCGTCGAGAAGGCGTTCGAGTCGTGCGCGCGTCGTGTCGGCCATGCGGTCCCCTCCATCGTCGCGAGGGGCGCCACGAGCGGGCCCCTCGGGGGCGGGACCATAGCCGAAAGCCGCCGGATTGGAAGGATTTGGTGCGCGCCGTAATCAGCCGACGAGCGGCACGTCGTCGCCGAGATCGGCGCGCGAGGCGCCCGGCGCGAGCTCGACCACGCGGAATCCGTCGTCACCGGCGGGGTCGAACACGCCGACGTCGGTCACGACGCGCTGCACGCAGGCGACGCCCGTGAGCGGCAAGGCGCAGCGCGGCACGAGCTTGGGCGCCCCGTCCTTCGCGCGGAAGGTGCTGACGGCGATGACGCGGCGCGCGCCGGACACGAGGTCCATGGCGCCGCCCATGCCGGTGACGAGCCCGCCCGGGACCATCCAGTTCGCGAGGTCGCCGTTCTGCGCGACCTCCATGGCGCCGAGGATGGCGAGGTCGACGTGGCCCCCGCGGATCATGGCGAAGGAGAGCGTCGAGTCGAAGGTGCTGCCGCCGTCGACGATGGTGACGGTCTGCTTGCCGGCGTTGATGACCTGCGGATCCTCGTCGCCCTCGTAGGGGAACGGTCCCATGCCGAGGAGGCCGTTCTCGGAGTGGAGCATGACGCCGTCGCCGGGCGCGATGTAGTTCGCGACGAGCGTCGGTATCCCGATCCCGAGGTTCACGACCATGCCCGGGGCGACCTCGCGCGCCGCGCGCGCCGCCATCTCGTCCCTGCTCCAGCCCATGCGGTCCTCCGTGTCGCCGCGCGCACGCGCGACCGCGACGGCATAGCGGAAAGCGTGCGCCGCGGGAAGCCCGGCGCGGCCGCCGCGGCCGGGGCGTCAGGTCGCGGCGGACGCGGCGATGACCAGGTGATCGAGGCGCGGGGCGCGGTCGACGCCGTCCACGAGCGGCGGCGCGCCGGGGCTGTGGCGGGTCTCGATGAGGACGGCGCGGGCGTCCGGGAAGGCGGCGCGCATGGCGTTCACGTGGCCGGGCTCGTTGTCGACCATGAGGATCGGGCGGCCGAGGGAGGCGATCCAGGCGAGCGCGCGCTCCTTGAAGGCGCGGTCGGGCTCGGCGGGGTCGTCCTTCGTGACGAGGACGGCGCCCGGGACGCACACCGGGAGGCCGAGCTCGCGGAAGCGGGCGATGGTCGCGTCGGCGAGGGTCGCCGGGCGCGCGGTCAGGTAGACGAGCGTGACGCCGGCGGCCCGGAGCGCGAGGGCGGCCTCGATGGAGCCTGGGATGGGCGTGTCGAGCATCGCGTAGCGGGCGGTGAAGAAGGCGCGCCACCAGTAGGCGAGCCCCTCGCGGACGAGCGCCTCGTCCGTGACGCCGAGGGAGCGCAGGTTCGCCTCGGCCGAGAACACGATGGGCATCGTGGGGGCCTTCTGGATCGCGGCCTCGAAGCCCTCCCAGTGGCCGCGCAGAGAGGCGATCCAGTCGGCGAAGATGGCGCGGGAGCGCGGCGCGTTGTCGACGAGGGTGAGATCCACGTCGAGGATGGCGAGCGGCGCCCTGCCCTGCGCGGTGACGGCGGCGACGTCGCGCGCGAGATCGTGGGTGAGGGTCACTTCGGAGCCTCCGGCTCGTCGTCACGTGTCGCGCCGACGCCAGCGCCGAGCTCCCGGCCGCGGTCCCGCGCGGCGGTCATGGCGGTCTCGACGAGCTCGGTGAAGCCGCCCGCGTCGAACGCGCGGATGGCCGCCTCCGTGGTGCCGCCGGGTGACATCACGCGGTTGCGAAGCGTGGCGGCGTCGACGTCGCTCGCGAGCGCCAGCTTGGCCGATCCGAGCACGGTGTGCAGCGCGAGATCGGCGGCGACGGCGGCGGGGAGGCCGAGAGCGGCGCCGGCCTGCGCCATGGCGGCCATGAGGTGGAAGACGTAGGCCGGGCCGCTCCCCGAGAGCGCGGTGACGGCGTCGATGAGGTCCTCCGCGACCTCATGGACCACGCCCACCGAGCCGAGCACGCGGCGCGCGAGGTCCGCGTGGTCGGGGCCGGCGGCCGGGCCGAGCGCGAAGGCGGAGGCGCCGGCGCCGACGAGGCACGGCGTGTTCGGCATGGCGCGCACGATGGGCACGTCGTCGCCGACGGCGGCCGCGAGGGTCGCGATGGTGGTGCCGGCGGCGATCGAGAGCAGGACGCGGTCGGGTCCGAGGGCGCCGCGGAGCCCGCCGAGCGCGGCGCGGACGTCCTGCGGCTTCACGGCGACGACGAGGACGTCGGCGGCCGCGGCGAGGGCCTCGACGTCGGGCGCGGCGCGGACCCCGAGGTCGGCGACGAGGGCGGCGACGGGCTCGGGGCGGCGGTCGGCGATGGTGACGGCGCCCGCGGGGACGACGCCGGCGCCGACGACGCCGCGGACGAGGGCCTCGCCCATGTGGCCGACGCCGAGGACGGCGAGGCGGAAGGAGGCGGCGGGGGGGACGGCGGCGTCTGGGCTTTCCACGCCGCCTAGCTTGTCACGGCTCGGGCCGGGACGGAAGCGCCGGGGGCCGCGCTGGAGGCCCGTGTCCGGGGGCGCCGCGGCGTGGCGGGTTTCGTTGACAGGCGTCGCTCCCGCGCTATGCTCCGCCCGTTCATCCCTTGCCGAAGTGGCGGAATTGGTAGACGCGCTGGACTCAAAATCCAGTGAGAGGTGACTCTCGTGTCGGTTCGAGCCCGACCTTCGGTACGCGAGCCCCAGCCGCTGGGCGCTCGGTTCTCCCCGCGCCGCTAGAGCCCTCGGCGAGCGCCCGTCCCCGCGAAGAAGAGGACGTTCGCGTCAGGTGACTCCGGAAGACTCACCGCAAGCGACCCGACCGATGACCGTCACGTTCAGCGCGCGGACGGACGTCGGGAAGCTGCGCTCGAACAACGAGGACAACTTCCTCGTCGACCGGAAGCTGAAGCTCTACATCGTGTGCGATGGGATGGGCGGGCATCAGGGCGGCGAGATCGCGAGCGCGACGGCGGTGAACGTCGTTCGCGAGACGCTCCTCCGACGCCGCGACGTGATCGACGGCTTCGAGTACGCCGACGGCCGCTACGAGGAGGGCGACGTGCTCGCGCTCATCGAGGACGCGGTGCACGTGGCGAACCAGCGGGTGCACGAGCGCGGGCAGTCGAACCCGGCGCAGCGCGGCATGGGGACGACGCTGTCGCTGCTCTTGCTCGCGCGCGACCGCGCCTTCATCGCGCACGTCGGCGACACGCGGATCTACCGGCGCCGCGGCGGCGAGCTGACGCGCCTCACGGACGACCACTCGCTCGTGAACGAGATGGCGCGCACGATGAACGTCGACGCCGACTCGGTCGACCCGCGCCTGAAGAACGCCATCACCCGGGCGGTCGGCGTGCACGCCGTGGTCGAGGTGGACGCGCGCTACGCCCGCGTCGAGCCGGGCGATCGCTTCCTCCTCTGCTCGGACGGCCTCCATGGGCTCGTGACGGACGAGGAGATCGCCTTCGTCCTCGGCCAGGACGACCTCGTGCAGGCGGCCGACGAGCTCATCGACCGCGCGAACGCCGCCGGCGGCCGCGACAACATCACGGCGCTCGTCGTGCAGGTGTCGGACGCGCCGAGCCGGGTGTCGGCGGAGGAGCGGATGATGGTGGCGGAGGCGCTCCGGCGCGCGCCCCTCTTCCAGGGCCTCACGGACCTCGAGCTGCGGCGGCTCGCGACCGAGACGGAGCAGCGCCGGCTCGGGCCGGGCGAGCGGCTCGTGCAGCAGGGGCAGCACCACAGCGGGCTCATCGTGGTCGGCGCGGGGGCGGTCGAGGTGTCGCGGGGTGGGACGGTCGTCGGCCTCCTCGAGGCAGGCGACGTGTTCGGCGAGGACGCGCTCTTCGACGACACGCTGAGCCCGGTGACGCTCGCCGCCAAGGAA
This sequence comes from Deltaproteobacteria bacterium, assembly GCA_020632715.1. Taxonomy (GTDB): domain Bacteria; phylum Myxococcota_A; class UBA9042; order PHBI01; family PHBI01; genus JACKFA01. Next base: position 310,468 of record JACKFA010000003.1, on the reverse strand, counting down.
GACGCGCCGGCGCTGGTGCTGGGGATCCGCCCGGCGGGGCTCGAGACGCTGCGCATCGAGGCGCCGATGGTGGCGCTGAAGCTCGTGACGGCCGTGGCGCGCGCGCTCGCGCACCGCGTGCAGGACGCGGCGCGGCTGATGCCGAACCTGAGCCCGCTCTTCCGGAGCGCGGAGGCGTCGACGCGCGTGATGACGCGGCCGCGACAGGCGGAGCGGGCCAAGGCGGAGACCCTGCCGGCGAGCTTCCGGCCGAAGGCGTCGCCGCGACCGGACACGCTGACGGCGATGCTCGCGGCGACGGGGCTCGAGGAGAGGCGGCCGATGCCGCCGTCGGTGCCTGCGGTGGCCCCTCAGGACCCGCCCGCCGCCGCGTCGCCTCCCGCTGCCGCGCCGGCCGCGCCCGTGACGCCGCGACCGGCGCAGAGCGCGACCGCCGAGACGCTCGAGGACGGGGAGCGCGTCCCCGATCCGCCGCCTTCGGAGCGGCCGGTGGCGACGACGCGACCGCTCGAGAGGCCCGTGGGCACGCAGACGCCGGCGGCGCCGGAGGGCGCCGAGGGGGCGAGTGACGAGGCGCAGCCGGCCTCCGGGGGCGCCGCACCACCGCCGATCCCGCGGGCGCCGGGCGCCGCGGGGACGCCGCCGCCCTTGCCGGGAGGCTTCGAGCCCGAGCCATGAGGCTGGGCCGAGGGAGCTTTAGAAGGATGAACGCAATGCACAGGGTGGCCGTGATAGCGGCGGGGGCGTGGCTCGTCGCGGCCGCAGTGGGGGCCGGTGGGTGCGGGCACCGGGCGATCCCGGCGCGCGGCGACGCCGCGGGGCCCGAGCGCTTCCTGACGGGCGGGAAGGTCGTCTTCGAGGACGACTTCGAGCGCGCCGAGCTCGGCGAGGGCTGGCAGGTCGAGAGCCCGGACTGGAAGATCGTGGGGGGCTGGCTGCACTCCACGCGACCGGAGAACAAGGGCGCGTGGCTCATGACGCAGCTGCCGAAGGGGAGCTGGCGGGTCGAGTTCCTGGCGCGCTCGGAGCCGCTCCCGGATGGGTCGTTCCCGGGGGATCTGAAGTGCGAGGTGGCGGCGGATAAGCCGGAGCACCAGGGCGGCTACATCGTGATCAACGGCGGTTGGAACAACAGCCTCGACGTGATCGCGCGGAAGGACGAGCACGGGAAGGACCGGCTCGCGCAGGCGGCGGCGCCGGTGAAGCCGTCGGTCGCCTACAAGTGGGCGATCGTGAAGCACGAGGGCACGCTCTACTGGTTCCGCGACGGCGAGCTCCTGATGACCTACGCCGACGACAAGCCCATCGACGGGCGCTACTTCGGGTTCAACAACTGGGCGACGCAGGCGTACTTCGACGCGCTGAAGATCTACGCCCTGAGCGAGTGAGCGGCGGGGCGCGCGAGCCGACGACGGTTTTCGCTGGCGCGGTGGCGGCGAGGTCACTATAGTCCGCCCCCGCTCGCGACCTGGCGGGCGAGACCAACGAGAGAGGGCACGACGATGGGAAAGGGCGACAAGTCGCTGAAGATGCGCCGCGCCGAGCGCCAGAAGGCCAAGAAGGAGCGCGAGAAGCGCGCTGCCGAGGAGGCCAAGAAGGCCTCGCGCCGCCGTTAGGCACCGAGAGCGGCGGCGGCTCTTGACGGGCCGCGCGCGCCGTTCTAACCCTCGCGCGACGAGAGCGTCCCACGGGGCGTCCGTCCGCAAGCTGCGAAAGTGGCGGAACTGGTAGACGCGCTAGATTCAGGTTCTAGTACCTGCAAGGGTGTGGGGGTTCGAGTCCCCCCTTTCGCACTGATGAGAGGCCGGTCCGGCGACGGATCGGCCTCTTCTCGTTTCGGGTCACGGCGCGCGCCGGCGCTCCGCCCGCCGCGGGCGGGCGTCGGCGCGCCGTAATCAGGCGCGCCGAACGAGGCCCGCCGAGCCGCCCGTGTTCCCGAGCGCTGCCCGGTGCACCCGCTCGGCGACCTTCAGGACGTGCGCGTGGCGCGCCGCGCGCGTGATCCGCGTCATCCGGGTCGGCGGCGCCGCCCGCGCCGGGCCTTCACGGCGGCGGAGGGCCGCCACCTCGTCGAGCAGCGCGAGCCCCGACGCCTGGCACGCCGCGAGCCCACGCGCGATCGCGTCCGCGTCCGCGTCCGCGAGGAACACGATCCGGACGGCGTCCGCGACGGCGCACCACGCGTCGAACCAGACCCCGCTGACCCGGCTCGCGTCCTGCCGGTCCGCGAGCGCCATGTTCCCGACGGCCCAGGCGGCGAACCACCCGCTCTCCCGACCGACCCGGCTCACCGTGGCTGTCAGGGTCCCGACCTCGTAGCGGGCGCCGCGCTCGTGGACGAGCAGGCTCGCCGTCACCGACGCGCGCGCCTCCGCGACGAGCTCAGCGAGCCCGATGAGGTCCTCCGCGCACGTGATCGGCGCCCGCTCCCGCAGCGCCGTCGCCAGGTCGTCGAGGCCCGCGAGGGTGAACCAGGTGCTCGCGACGCCGCGCAGCGCCCAGTCGACGATACGGTAGGAGCGCCGCGCCTCGAGCGCTTCGTCGACGGCCGCCGTCGCCACGCGCGACGCGATAGGCACGCAGCGCGCGCGGAACTCCGGCTCCTCGCACAGAGCCGACCAGCGGACGAGGAACTTCCTGAGCGTCGGACAGAGCGAGACGAGCACGGCGTGCTGAGCACACCACAGCTCCAACGGATCGGGCTGACGATCCATGAACACCTCCACAGGCTGGAGCACCGATGTCGGCTCGCTCTCGACGCTCCTGAAGCCCTGCCGGTCGCGGCGGTTACAGGAACGCCGTCAGATCGCCGCGCGGTCGCCTCCCGAGCGCCCGCGACGCTGACCGCCGCGCGCTCGTCGCGCGATCGCCGCGCGCGACGTCCGCTCAGAAGGTGTTTCAGTATTCGGACCGAGCCCGGCGACGCGTCGTGATTCCAGGTGGTTACGTGAGGAGGGAGCGTGCCCATAGGCACGTGACCGACGAGCGGAACCGCCTGAAATCACAAGAGCAAGCCAGGCGACGGGAGAATACTGAAACACCTTCTCAGATCGCGTCGACGCGACGCTTCTCGAGGAGCACGCGCAGCTCCTTCGCGAGCGCCGCCAGGTCGTCCGCGGCCTTGAGCGTGGCCGCAGCCGTCACGCTCGTGTCCTTCGCCGACGCCGCGAAGACGTCGACGAGCTCCTTGATGGTCGCGCTGCCCGCGGCCGACTCGCTCGCGAGACGCACGATGTCCGCGTTCGTGGTCACCTGCTGCTCGACCGCCTCGGCGATGACGAGCTGGATCTCGCACACCCGGTCGATCACCTCGCCGATCTCCCGCAGCGAGGTGAGGGTGTCGTCAGCGTCGCGCTGCACGGCGGCTATCTCCGACGCGATGGACGTCGCCGCCTCCGAGGTCTGCCGCGACAGGGTCTTGACCTCGCCAGCGACCACGGAGAAGCCACGGCCGAGCTCTCCGGCGCGCGCCGCCTCGATGGACGCGTTGAGCGCGAGGAGGTTCGTCTCCTTCGCGATGGCCGAGATGGTCTTGATGCTCGAGTCCATCGCGCCGGAGCTCGACCTCAGGCGCGCCACGACGCCGTCGGCCTCGTCCACGACCTTCGCCGCAGCGACCGCGACGTTCGCCGCCTCCACGGCGTGCCGCGCGATCTCACGCACGGTGACCGCGCTCTGCTCCGCGGCAGACGCCACCGACGCCGCGTTCCGAGCGAGCCCTGCGGAGGTCCCGACCGCGATCTCGACCGGCTCCATCGACGCCGACGAGGTCGTCTCGAGCTCGCGCGCGATCTCCGCGAGCTGCCGCGACGACAGCGTCAGCGACACGCTCGCGCCGAGGATCCGCGAGGCAGCCTCCTCCTCCGCCGCCATCTCGGCGGTGATGTCGGTCGCGTGCTTGACGACCCCGCTCACCGCGCCGCGCTCGTCGGTCACCGGGCTGTAGGTCGCCTGGAACCAGACGACGGCGCCGCCCTTCCCGATCCGGCGCGCCCTGCCACACTGGGGCACGCCCGCGCGGATCGCGGGCCAGATGCGCTCGAGCGGGCCCGGGTGGTCCTCGTTGGCGGGGAGGATGGCGCTGTGCGGCTTCCCGATGAGCTCGTGGGCTGTGTAGCCGAGCGTCGTCAGCATGCGCTGGTTGCAGTTGACGATGACGCCCTGCTTGTCGAGCTCCATGATGCACTGGGTCCGCGAGATCGCGTCGAGGAGGTTGAGGCGCCGGTCGTTCACCCCCTGCGTCACGTCCGTGAGGCGAACGAGCGTCTCCTGCACCCTCCCGGCCGCGTCCCGCAGCGGATAGACCTCGACGCGGCAGTGACGGACCCGCCCCTGCCGGTCGTAGACGTCGAGCACCGGGTCCGCGAACGGGGTCGCGAGCGCCGCCCGCCACCGCTGCTCAGCGTCCGCGTCAGCGGCGCGCGACGGCGTCGAGAGCGCCCAGATCGGCTGGCCGACGACCTCGGCGGCGTCGATGCCGAGCGCCTGCGTGAAGGGCGGCGTCGCCATCCTGACGCGACCGTCAGGACCGACGCGGAGGAATGGCCTGCCGGACGTGACGGCCTCGAGAAAGCCAGGTGCTTCCTCCGCCGTCCGCGCGACGCTCTGGCGAGTCGAGGCTTGCCCTCCCATCAGCTCTCCTCATCGGTCCTGCCGAGCGGCGCGACGCAGCCAGCTGACCGCGCTCGGGACCGTGAACATCGCGGCCCGCCTCTCGTGGGGCAGACCGACGGGTTACAGGAAGCGGGCGACGCCCCGCGCAGACGCCATCGAGCTAACATGCAAATAATACCGTTCGGTACAGAAAACGACTTGACGAAATACAACGGCCGTTCGGCCGCGACCGAAAGGTGAGTCAAAGCAAACTCTTCCCGCCCGACGGAGGCGACCGGATACCTCACCGCGCGCACCGGCGCCTCGCGCGTCGGTCGCGAAGCTATCGTGGCCATAACCTTCGGTTGACGGTCGCCCCGCGATCGCCACGATCCGTGCCAACGTCGACGACGTCGTCACGAACGACTCGCGGACCCGGCTCGTTCAGTAGGGGTGGCCCTTGCCGCCCGCGTACGGGTTCGAACGCGTCTCGGCAGGGAACCTCCCCGGCCGGTCGACGAGCTTCCCGACCGGCACCGCCACGTCGTCGGCGCCGCCTCGCGACGTGGCGACGTCGGCGGGTTCCTCGGTCAGCGGCGCCACGTCGAGGACGATCGACAGCGTCGTCACGAGGCCTCCCTCGAGGGTCACCTCGCGCACCTCGGGACGAAACCACGGCGCCGAGACCTCGACCCGATGGCGCGAGCCGGGCGCGAAGGGCCCGGCGACGCCGCCCTCGACGAGCACCCCATCCACCTCGACGCGCGCTGTCTCCGGCCTCACCCGGACCGCGAGCTGCGCCGGCGCGGCCACCTCGGCGACGGGGCTCGGGCCCCCCTCGTCGGGCGCGCAGGCCCCCGCGCCGAGCGAGAGGCCTACGGCCGTCACGCCGGCCGCCGCCCATCGGCGCCAGGGCGCTGGCGGCGCCGGCGCCGGAGCGAACTCCACGAGACCGGCGCGGGCGCGCAACGTCACGCACGGGCGGATCGCCTCGGGCATCGCGAGGGCCCGCGCGACGAAGGCCCGCGCCTCCGGCTCGGACAGCGCCGACAGGTTGTGGACCCTCCGCACGCATCGGGCGCAGGAGCGCGTCGCCTCATCTCCGGCCATCGCGTCCCATCGCTCGTCGCACTCGGCGATCGGCACCTCGTCTCGCTGCATCCGCGCCCCTCCCGGCCTCGCCCCGTACCCACGTCTCGACCGGCATGATGCCCCGGGAGCATCCGCCGGGCCAGCGGGGGGACACGGAGAGGCCGAGCTCGCTACAGGGCGCGGATGATCCGGAAGGTCAGGTTCAGGCGCGGCCCGACCACCCGCTTCGTCCGCGGCACGAGGTGGCGGAAGTCCCGCTGCGTGGCGCCGCCCATCACGAGCAGGTTGCCCTCGCCGAGCTCGAGCACGATCCGCTCGCGCGCGCCCCGCTGCCGCTGCAGCACGAAGCGTCGCCGCGCCCCGAGCGACACCGACGCGATGAGCACGTCGTGGGGCGCGTTGGGACCGAGCTCCGGCTCGTCGTCGGCGTGCGCCCCCATCGAGTCGTCCCCGCTCCGGTAGTAGTTCGCGAGGCAGCCGTTGAAGCGCGCGCCGACCACCTCGTCGAGGGCGTCGCGGATCGCCGCGAGGCCCGGCGTCCACGCCTCCGGCTCGAACGTCCGCCGCGAGTAGGTATAGGTGGCGCCGGGATCCCCGTGCCAGCTCGTGAGGCGCGGCGTCGGCCACGTCTGCTGCGCGATGGTGAGCGTCTCCTGGCGCAGCGGGAGCTCGGCGACGAGGGCGGCCATCGTCGCGGCGTCCTCCGGCACGAAGCCCTCGACGATCCTGAGCCACGCGCCGTCGCCGAGGTCGCGCGTCACGTCACGCCCCAACGCGTCGAAGAGATCGCCCTGCACCCTCGCCTCCCCGGGCTCGCTCGCGTCGGCCCCGCCATCGACCGGCGCGTTTGACGCCGACCCGCCTCTGCCCGAATCTACGTCCATGGACCTCACCGACGCCATGGCGCTCCTCCGCTCCAGAACGAAAGCCGTCATGGGCACCTTCGCCGACGAGGCCGAGGTCGACTCCGACGTCACCGACGCGATCGCGAGCCACGTGAAGCAGCTGCTCACGCTCGCGGCCGAGGCCCTCGAGCTGAAGCTCCCCAAGAAGGCGTCGACCGGCTTCGACGGCGAGATCGAGCTCGATCCGAAGCGCTTCGGGAAGGACGCGCAGGCGGCCTACGAGGGCGAGCTCGACCTCCCCGACGGCGGCGGCGACGACGCGATCCTCGCGGTGTCCGTCGGCTGCGCGCTCTCGTTCCTGTGGTCGGACCTCGAGGCCGAGCAGAAGGAGCAAGCGCCCGACATGTCCGAGCTCACCGACGTCTGGAAGAGCCTCGGCGCCCTGCTCGAGACCGACCCCGAGGATCTCGACGAGGAGGCGCTCGAGGAGCTCGAGGGGAACCTCGAGGACCTGCTCGAGGACTTCTGACGCAGGGCTCAGCGCGCTGGGAGCGTGATCCGCCCGGCGCAGGCCCGGCGCGTCGGCAGGTTCGTGCACACGAAGGCCTTGAGGCCGCTCTGGAGATCCGCGCACTCCGCGTCCGAGACCGCGACACCGGGCGGGGTGAGCGCGTAGTGGCCGATCTTCTGCACGCCGTCGCCGTCCGTGCCGGGGAGCGGGAGGCCGAAGAGCGTGAGGCGGCCGAGCCGAACGCAGCAGTTCGCGTCGCAGAGGGCGCTGTAGAGGAGGTGCCCAGGGTCGTCCGACACGACCCAGGCGGAGCGCCAGCCGCGCTCGGCCATGAGGAGCGTGCTGTAGTAGAGGTTCTCGTCGGTGTGCTCGGCGAGCGGCTCGCGGACGACGGCGTCGTCCGGCACCCCGAAGGCGACGAGGAGCGCCGCGAGGGCGTCCGCCTCGACGTGCGCGTTGTGGACGGCGGCCCCCGAGACGATGAACCGATCTGCGAGGCCGGCGTTGTAGAGGCGCTTGGCGATGGTCGCGCGCGCGGTCTGGCAGGCCGAGGGGCTCCCGTCCTCGTTCGAGGGGCAGCCGAGGACGATGGCGACGTCGTGCCTCGACGCGACGCAGGCGGTCGCGGCGGGCCAGGCGCCGAACGGATCGGGCGGGAAGTCGCCCGGGTAGCGCGCGATCAGGTCCGCCACCGGGCACGACGCCGCGGCCGCGGGAGTGAACGTATCGGCGGCCGTGGTCGTGTCGGCGGCCGTGAGGGTGTCCGTGGCGTCCGTGTCCGTGTCCGTGTCCGTGTCCGCGGCCGTGTCCGGGGCCGTGACCGTGTCCGTGACCGTGACCGTGTCCGGGGCCGGGACCGTGTCCGGGGCCGTGTCCGTGACCGTGTCCGCGGTCGCGTCCGTCGCCGAGGCCGCGTCCGGCGTGGTGATCAGCGTGTCGGCGCTCGCGTCCGCCACGCCGCCCGGGGCGTCCGCGTCAGCGCACCAGCACTGTATCGATAACGATACAGCCAGAAGTATCCAAAGAGGTCGCGTCACGGGACGAGCACGGTCCCCCGGCTGCCCGGCTCCCGCGCCTCCTCGACGAGCGAGTCCGCGTGCGATCCCACGATGTGCACGGCGCCGATCCCGGGCCTGCCCTCGCCACGGAGCCGCTCGAGCGCCTCCTCGACCTTCGGGATCATGCCGCCCGAGATCACCCCCTGCGCGATGGCCTCGCGCGCCTCCGCCGCCGAGAGCCGCGCGATCCGGCTCGCCGGGTCGGGGAACGCCGAGAGCACGGCGCCGACCCCGGTCATCAGGAAGAGGTGGTCCGCCTCGAGCGCCGACGCCAGCGCCGCCGCGACGGTGTCCGCGTTGATGTTGTAGACGGGCGAGGTCCCGCCAGCCGCCCCACCGACCCCGAGCGTCGACACGACGGGGGTGTAGCCCCCCGCCCACAGGTGCTCGAGGAGCTCGACCCGGATCGCGTCGACCACGCCCACGTGCCCGAAGTCGACGGGCGCCGCGCCGCCACCCGAGACCACCTTCGGCGGCCGCCGGTGCGCGGCGATGAGGCGCCCCGACACCCCGCAGATCCCGATGGCGTCGAGCCCGGCGGCGAGCGCCGCCGCCACGATGTCGACGTTGACCTCGCCGCCGAGGACCGCCTTCGCGACCTGGAGCGTCGCGTCGTCCGTCACGCGCCGCCCGCCGACCATCACCGGCTCCATCCCGAGCCGCCTGGTCATCGCCGACACCTGCGGCCCGCCGCCGTGGCAGAGGACGAAGCGCCAGCCGTCGTCCACGAGGGCCGCGACGCCGCTCAGCACCTCGGCGAGCTGCGCCCCGTCGACCACCACCTCGCCACCGAACTTGAGCACGGCCGTCGGCCGCCGCGCGGTGCTCACGGCCACGTCGCCGGCGCCGAGATGCCCTCCCCCTCCGGGAAGCCGAGCATCAGGTTCATCGACTGCACCGCCTGCCCCGCCCCGCCCTTCACGAGGTTGTCCGCCGCCGTCGTGACGACGAGCTGCCGCGTCCCGCCGACCGCGGGGCCGAGCGTCCACGAGAGCTCGACGTACATGCTCCCCTTCACCGCGACGACCTCCGCCTGCCGCGCGCCGCCGCCGAGCACGCGCACGAAGGGCTCGTCGGCGTAGCTCTCGGCGAAGATCGCGGCGACCGCGGCCTCGTCGATGGCTTCGGGCACGACGACGAAGCTGTTCGCGAGGATCCCGCGCGCGAGCGGCGCGGACACCGGCACGAACTGGAGATCGCAGCGCGAGGTCGTCCCCGCGGCGCGCGCGGCGTCGGCGAGGGTCTGCGTGATCTCCGGCAGATGCTGGTGGTTCAACGCCTTGTAGATCTTGAGGTTGTTGGCGCGCACCGGGTGGTGCGTGCCGGCGCTCGCGTAGGCGCCGCTGCCCGAGGACCCGGTGCACGCGACGACCTGCACGCGGCCGTCGAGGAGCCCCTTCCGCGCGAGCGGGACGAGCCCGAGCGCGATGGTCGTCGCGAAGCACCCCGGGGAGGCGACGCGCGTGGCGCCGGCGATGGCCGCCCGGTTCAGCTCCGGGAGGCCGTACACCCAGCGCCCGAGCTGCTCGGGGCACGGGTGGACCTGGCCGTAGTAGCGCCGGTAGGCGTCGGCGTTGCGGAGGCGGAAGTCGCCCGAGAGGTCGATGACCCGCGTCGGAGCGCCCTCGAGCTTCGCGCCGATGGCGGCGCTCACCTTGTGAGGGAGCGCCATGAAGGCGACATCGACGTCGCGGACGGCGTCCTCGGGGGGGATCTCCTCGAAGGTGAGCCCCGAGCCGACGAGGCTCAGGTGCACCGCCTCGAGCGGCTCCCCGACGTGATCGATGCTCGTGACGCGCGCGAGCTCCGCGCGCGGGTGGCCGAGGATGAGCCGCGCGAGCTCGGCGCCCCCATAGCCCGTGCCACCGATGATCGCGATCCGCGCGCGCTCGCTGCCGTTCCGTGCCATGGCCGATCCTCCGTCGCCGGCCCGGGGCGTACCACGAAACCAGGCCGGTCGCCATCTCGGGCGCCTGCCCCCCTCGGCGGCGGCGCCGCGAGCCCGGAGGGGATTTTAGAGCGCCCCCCGAGTGACACGCGGGGGGGTGCCTGCTACCTTCGGGGTGTGGGAAGTCTGCTGAGCCCGAGCTTTGGAGCCTCCAATATCTAAACCCTAAATCTGAACCCGGGATTCGTCCCTTTCCGTGGTGTGCAAGCCTGCCACAGCAGCAGGAAGCCTGAAGCGGATATCGCGAAGCCCACCTTTCGAGGAATGGGTTTAGATTTGGTTCCAGGCACGACTCGAGCGGTGCTCACCCGGGCGAGGTCGCCGCGAGGCACCTCGCCCGTTGTCATTCTGGGCCGGCGCGGCGCGCGCCCCTCCCGACGAGGAGGGGTCGCGCCGCCCGACCCGCCGCCCCCGTCGTCGCCGCCCCCCCGAGGAGGAGAGCCCGTGAGAGCCGTCGTCATCCGCGAGCATGGAGGCCCCGAGGTCCTGCGCGTCGAGACCGTCCCGGACCCGGTCCCCGGCCCCGGCGAGGTCGTCGTGCGCGTGCGCGCCTGCGCGCTCAACCACCTCGATCTCTGGGTGCGCCGCGGCCTCCCCGGCGCCCCGTTCCACCTGCCCGCGACGACCGGCGCGGACGTCTCCGGCGAGGTCCACGCCGTCGGCGCCGGGGTGGACGACCTCGAGGCCGGCCTCCCCGTGATGGTGATGCCTGGCGTGTCGTGCGGCCACTGCCCGCAGTGCGTGGCCGGCCAGGACCAGCTCTGCCCGCGCTACCAGCTCCTCGGCGAGAGTCGCCCGGGCGGGCTCGCGGAGCTCGTGTGCGTGCCGCGCGCGAACATCGTGCGGAAGCCCGACCGCCTCGACCACCCGAGCGCGGCCGCGCTCTCGCTCACGTTCCTGACGGCGTGGCACATGCTCGTCGCGCGCGCGCAGCTCCGCGGCGGGGAGACGGTGCTCGTGCAGGCGGGCGGCAGCGGCGTCGGCACGGCGGCCATCCAGATCGCGCGGTTCCTCGGCGCGACCGTCATCACGACGGCCGGGAGCGACGACAAGCTCGACGCGGCGCGCGCGCTCGGCGCCGATCACGCCGTCAACTACCGCACCGAGGACTTCGTGAAGCGCGTGAAGGCGCTGACCGGCGGGCGCGGCGTGGACGTCGTCTTCGAGCACGTCGGCGGCGAGACGTTCGAGAAGTCGCTCCGCTGCCTCGCCTGGGCTGGGCGCCTCGTCACGTGCGGCGCGACGACCGGCGTGGACGCGCGGGTGAACCTCCGCCACATCTTCTTCAAGAGCCAGTCGATCCTCGGCTCGACGATGGGGTCGAAGGCCGAGTACCACCAGCTCGTGGCGCTCTACGAGCGCGGCCTCTTCGAGGCGGTCGTGGACAAGGTCTTCCCGCTCGACGCGATCGCGGAGGCCGAGGAGCTCCTCGAGTCGCGCCAGGTGTTCGGGAAGATCGTCGTCGAGCCGTGAGGAGCGCGGGAATGAACGCGTCGCGACCGCATGAGTAGCCCTTCTCCTTGACCCGAGTGGGGCGGGCCCCCTAAGTTCCGCCGAACTTTCGCGCCGGGAAGGGATCCCTTGAACCGCTCGACGACGCTCATCCAGGCCACGCTGCTCGCTCTCACCCTGACCTTCGCGGGGATCGCGGGCTGCTCGGACGACAACGGCGGCAACGGCGCGGGAGGCGACGCGGCCGACGCGACGACCAGCCCCGACACCGGCGCCGACTCGATCGAGGCCGACACGGCCGAGGGAGACACCGGCGGCGCCGACGCGACCGATCCGGCGGACGTCGAGGACACCGCCGCGGACGACACGCTCGTCGCGGACACGCTCGAGCCGACGGACACGGTGATCGCCGACACGACGCCGCCGATCCCCGATCCGGACGTGGTCGTCGACCTCGCGAACACCTGCTCCGCCGAGGGCGGCAAGCGCAACATCTACGACATCCAGAACCCCGAGTGCTTCGACCACATCTCGCCGGAGCCGACGGCGAGCCCCGGCTTCTACGTCGAGCTCACCGGCGTCGTCGTGTCGGCCGTGTTCTCGGACACGTTCTTCGTGCAGGAGCTCGCGGGCGGCCCCTACAGCGGCATCGCGGTCTATGCGCACGGCGAGCCGACGAGCGGCCTCGAGGTCGGCGACATCGTCGACGTCACCGGCTACTACACGGAGTACTTCGAGAACAGCCAGATCTACCTCGAGGAGGTGACGGTGAAGTCGGCCGGCACGCCGCCGGCGCCGTACTTCATCGAGTACCCGGCGTGGATCCAGACGAACGGGCCCATCCCCGAGCTCTTCGAGGGCGTGCTCGTGACGGTGACGAACGTCGAGACGGTCCATACGCGGCCCGACTGCCCCAACGACTACGGCGAGTTCGCCATCACCGACAACCTGCGAGTCGACGATATGGGGATCCACTGGACGGCACACCTCGGTGACGAGTTCTCGTCCATCACGGGCCCCCTCAACTACTCGTTCGGCAACTTCAAGATCGAGCCCCGGGGAGAGGCCGACCTCGCTGCGACCGAGATCGGCGCGGCCGCGAGCGTCTCGAAGTGCATCGCGAGCGAGTGCCGCGCGCCGCTCAACGCCGCCGTGACGCACCGCGTCATCATCAACGAGATCATGCCGGACCCGTACGGCGGCGACATGAACCAGGAGTGGTTCGAGCTCTACAACCCCGAGAGCGAGCCGATCAACGTGAACGGCTGGCAGATCCGCGACTGCGGCGACCAGGCGCTCGAGCTCGCCGGGCCGAACCTGACCATCCCGGGTCGCGGCTACCTCGTGATCGGGATGAGCACGAACACCGCGACGAACGGTGGGGTCCCCGTCGACCTCGGCTACGGGGGCGGCTTCTACCTGCCCAACACGCTCGGCGCGATCCTGCTCTACGACAGCACGGCGACCGGGGCGACGCTCGTCGACAACACGCGCTACAGCGCGTTCGAGCCGTGGACGGCGTTCCAGGCGGGGCGCAGCATCGAGCGGATCCGCGCGACCGGCGACGGCACGAGCGAGACGAACTGGAAGGCCGGCACGGCGTCGTTCGGCACCGGCGACAACCGCGGCACCCCGGGCAAGCGCAACTCCGCCGCGCAGTAGCCGGGAGCCGGCTCAGGGGGCGTCGCGCGCGACGTCGACGACCTCGATGGCGAGGTCGCCGAGGAAGGTCGCGAGGCGCTCGAAGCCGTCGCGGCTCAAGGCGAGGTGCGTCGCGTCGGCGACGCGCTCGTCCCAGGTCGGGTCGACGGCGACCCAGCGCCCGTCGAGGCGGACCTCGGCCCAGGCGTGGAACGCGAAGCGGCGCGCGTCGTCGCCGGTGTAGACGAGCCCGTAGACCGGGCGCGCGGGGACGCCCACCGCGCGCGACAGCGCCACGAAGAGCCAGGTGTGCTCGGTGCAGTCGCCCTCGCCGACCGCGAGGATCCGCGACGCCGTCGGGACGTGGACGCCCACCCGGTCGCGGAGGCGGCGGGCGACCCAGGGGACGAGCGCGTCGACCTTCGCGGCGTCGGTGGTGAGCCCGGCGGTCGCCTCGCGCGCCGCGGCGGTGACGGCGGGATCGCGCCAGTCGCTGGCGCTGTCGGCGGCGAGCGCGGCCGCGGCGGCGTCCTCGCCCACGAGGTCCCCGGGGGCGCGGCGGATCACGACGCGAGCGCGCCCGTCGCCCTCGATGGTCACGGTCTGGCGCGCGTCCGACGGGACGGCGACGCCGGGCGGGAGCGTCAACGAGAGCTCGAGGCGCGACACGGCGGCCGGGGGCCCGAGCGCGCGCGCGACGGCGACCCCGGTGCCAGCGATGTCGAGGGCCTCGGCGCCGCTCTTCGCGACGGCCTCGTCCTCGAGGCGGAGGGTGAAGGCCGGGCCGAGCCCCTGGGTCAGCGCGACGCCGCCCTCGAGGACGACCGAGGTCGAGCTCGTGCCGGCGCGCGCGAGCGTCGCCCGCAGCTCGGCCACGGTGACCTCCACGCCAGCGACCTGGCGCGGCCCGACGGTGAGGGCCGTGACGGTCAGCGCGTCGTCGCGGCACGCCTCCCAGTCCCACGCCGGCACCGTCGTGGAGGCCCCCACCTCGAGGCCGCCCGGCCTCGGCGGCGCCGTCGCGAGCGCGGTGTCGACGGTCTCGGCGCTCGGCGGGCAGCGGGTCGGCACGCCGGGCGCGTCCGCGCCGTGCGCTCGCGTCACGAGCGTCGCGTCGCGCGCGAACGTGGCGTGGCGCGCGTCGCGCTCGCCACCCACGGTCACGACGTAGTCCCCCGCCGTGAGGCGGCCGCCCGCGCCGCCGGCGTAGACCTTGCGCTCGAGGGCGTCGGCCGCGGCGCCCCCCGGGACCTCCACGTGCATCGACACGTCGCTGACCCAGCGCCCGGGCTCGTCCCCGGCCGCCCTCCGCGCGACGACACGGGCGTGGCCGACCTTCTTGTCGCCCTGGTAGACGCCGTACCAGCGGCCGGCGCGATCGGCGGGCGCATCGCCGAAGACGCGGTCGGCGGGGCCGGGCTCGTCACGCCGCGGATCGGCGCCCTCGGGTTGCGCGGCGATCGCGGTCGGAACCGCGTCCTCGCCCGCCGGCGCGGAGGGGGACGAGGTCGACTCGCGGCCGCAGGCGGCGGCCGCGGAGGCGGCGAGTAGCCAGAGCGCGACGCGCGCGGCGTGGGGAATCGTCTCGAATCGACGCATGGGTTGAACCTTTCCGGAACCGGAGGAGTTTCATGCCCGTCCCGCGGGGGTGGGCGTTGCGGCGCTCAGGCGCTTGTGACATAGTCCCGCGGCGTTTTCGAGGCCGAACCCTTTGAAATCCGGCTTCTCTGGCGTTGGAACAGGCCGTCCCCCGCGGCACGCGGCGCGGCGGCTCAGGAGGTACTTGCACATGAAGTTCAGGCTTGTAGCCGTGCTCTCGATGGCCCTGATGGCCACCGCGTGCGGCAAGAAGGATGAGAAGCCCGTCGGCGGCGAGCAGGTCGCTCCGGCGGCCGCCGAGGGCGAGGGCGCGGCGAAGGGCGGCGAGGCCGCGGTCGGTGGCGCCGAGAAGGCGGCCGAGGCGCCGGCTGGCGCGGCGGATCGCGGCGCGGCTCCGGCCACGGCGGGCGGGGCGCTCGCTCCGGCGTCGACCAACGCGCCGAACGCGAAGGTCGAGATCATCGAGTTCTCGGATTTCCAGTGCCCCTTCTGCAGCCGCGTCATCCCGACGGTGAAGCAGATCGAGCAGACCTACGGCGACTCGGTGAAGGTCACGTTCCTCCACCAGCCGCTCTCGTTCCACCAGAACGCCATGCCCGCCGCGACGGCCGCCGTCGCCGCGATGAAGCAGGGCAAGTTCTGGGAGATGCACGACAAGCTCTTCGCCAACCAGAGCTCGCTGAACCAGCAGAGCTTCGAGTCGTGGGCGAAGGAGCTCGGGCTCGACGTCGAGCAGTTCAAGAAGGACATGGCCGACCCGGCGACCAAGGACTTCATCGAGAAGAACCAGGCGATCGCGATGGCGGTCGGCGCGACGGGCACGCCGTCGTTCTTCATCAACGGCAAGAGCCTCCGCGGCGCCCAGCCGTTCGAGCAGTTCAAGGCCGTGATCGATGAGGAGATCAAGGCCGCCGACGACGCCGGGAAGACCGGCGCCGAGTGGCTGAAGACGCGGACGCAGGCGAACAACGCGGCGCTCTACGACTACGTCTACAACAACAAGGCCCCGGCGAAGCAGGCGCCGCCGCCGCCGCGCGTGGACCGCACGGTCTACAAGGTGGACGTCGACACCGAGAAGGACGCCATCAAGGGCAACAAGGACGGCGCGCTCGTCACGATCGTCGAGTTCAGCGAGTTCCAGTGCCCCTTCTGCTCGAAGGTGAAGCCGACGATCGACCAGCTCCTCACGGACTACGGCGACAAGGTCCGCCTCGTCTTCAAGCACAACCCGCTCCCGTTCCACAACAACGCCCTCCCGGCGTCGAACGCGGCGCTCTGCGCCCAGGAGCAGGGCAAGTTCTGGGAGATGTACGACAAGCTCTTCGAGAACCAGCGCGCCCTCGAGGCGGCTGACCTCGAGAAGTACGCGACCGAGGTCGGCGTCGACGTCGCGAAGTGGAAGCAGTGCTTCGAGAGCAAGAAGTACCAGGCCAAGATCGAGGCCGATCAGGAGCTCGCGGGCAAGGTGACGGCGCGCGGGACCCCGAACGTCTTCATCAACGGCCGCAAGGTCACGGGCGCCAAGCCCATCGAGGAGTTCAAGTCGGTGGTCGACGAGGAGCTCACGAAGGCGCAGGCGCTCGCCGCGAAGGGGACGCCGCCGGGTCAGAAGCTCTACGAGGAGCTCGTGAAGGACGGCCAGGTCTTCGAGCCGCTCGAGGCGCAGGTCAACGAGTTCAAGCTCGACGACTCGCCGACGAAGGGCAAGGCCGGCGCGAAGATCCAGATCGTCGAGTTCTCGGACTTCCAGTGCCCCTTCTGCTCGCGTGTCTCGGCGCCGCTCGGTGAGGTCAAGGCCCACTACGGCGACGACGTGGCCATCACGTTCAAGCACTTCCCGCTCTCGTTCCACCAGAACGCGATGCCGGCCGCGATCGCGGCGATGTGCGCGCACGAGCAGGGCAAGTTCTGGGAGTTCCACGACCTCGCCTTCGCGAACCAGAAGGCGCTCTCGGCGGACGACCTGAACGGCTACGCGAAGCAGGTCGGGCTCGACGAGAAGAAGTTCTCGGAGTGCGTGGCCGCGAACAAGCCGAAGGCGAAGATCGAGGCGGACATGGCGGAGGCCCGCGCGGCCGGCGTCCGTGGCACGCCCACGATCTACATCAACGGCCGCAAGTTCAACTCGCCGTCGGGCTACAGCCTCGACGCCTTCACGGGTGTCATCGACAAGTACATCCTGAAGAAGTAGGCGAGCGGCGCGCGCGAGCGCGCTGACGTCCCGACGGAGGCCCCGTCATCGGCGATGAGCCGGTGGCGGGGCCTTCGACTTTGGGGCGGGTGTCCTCGCGGGCTCTGGGAGCCGCGTGCGGAGGCGTTCGGGTCTCGCGCAGAGGCGCAGAGGCGCAGAGAGGGCCGCCGCCTCTGCGCCTCTGCGCCTCTGCGCCTCTGCGCGAGCCTCCCGACGAACCGAGGCCCCGTCAACCAACGATGAGCTGCTGGCCGGGGCCTTCGTCGCTCTGGCGGGTGTCCTCGCGGGGTCTCAGAGGCGGGCTCGGGAGGCGTTTCGGGTGTCGCGCAGAGGCGCAGAGGCGCAGAGAGGGGGCCCGCCTCTGCGCCTCCGCGCCTCTGCGCGAGCCCCTACCGGAGAGGCCGTCGGCGCCGCCTACGCGACCTGTCTCCTACGCTTCGCCCGCCGCCGCGACACGAAGCGCCAGCCGATGACGACCACGATCGCGAGCACGACCGCGAGCCCCGCGAGGAGCCCCGTCGCGTGGCTCGTGCCACAACGCGGCTCGACGACGCCGGCGGCGGCCTCGACGTCCTGGCTCGGGCTCGGTCCGGGGCTCGCTCCGACCGCACTCTGCGGCATGCCCACCTGCCTCCCGTCGCAGGTCGCGCGTCGGCGCGCAGCGCCCGGCGCCGGGCGCGCCTACTGGACCTTGTGCAGATCGAGCACGACGTTCCCCGCCGGGCCCGAGCCCTCGTCGCCGCCCGAGAAGAGCAGGACCCCGCCGACGACCAGCGCCACCGCCGCGCCGCCCGCGATCGTCCAGAACCACCACTTGTCCGTGATGGACTCCCCTTCCTTCTTCTTCTCTTCCTTGAAGATCGGGTCGTTCGGGTCGATGTAGATCTCGCCGCCGTCCATCACGCTCGCCTGCGGCGGGCCGTCGAGCGCGAGCATCTCGTCGTCGCTCCCGGCCTCCGTCGCGAGCGCCTTCGCGATCATCGTCTGCAGGCTCGACAGCAGGTTCCCGTCCTCCGGGTACGTCCCGCCGACCCGCGTCGGCGTCGCGCCGCCGCCCATCATCCACCCGCTGAGATCGTAGCTGCCGCGCACCTTGTCGACCTCGAACACGAGGATCACGTCCGCGCCGGCGAGTCGCTTGAGGTCACCGAGCGGCGAGGCCACCTGCGGCCCGCGGATGAGGCGCTGCACGTTGCTCTGCGCCGCGTCGATGGTGCGCTGGTTCGGCACCGGGTCGAGCGGGACGTGCGCGAGGCTCGAGTCACCCGCCGGCACCGCCACGAACTGCCCACCCCGATAGTAGCCGTCGATCGTCGCCTCGACCCAGTGGAGCCCCGGCGCGAGGCCCTCCACCGTCAGCGGCGTGAAGCCCTTGAGGTCCCCGTCGATGCGCACCTCGGCCCCGTCCGGGTCGGAGCTCAGCTCCACTGAGCCAGGCGCCGCCTCGGCGTGCGTGCGCTCGACCTCGCGGAACGCCGACCGCGTGTCGAGCGTCCAGCCGTACTCCGACGCCTGCTGATCCGGCCACACGTTCAGCGACGCGCTCATCATCTGCTCGGCGTTCGACGCGCGGCCGGTCATCGCGCTCGCGACGCCGTAGCCCTTCAGGATCCGCGCCATCAGGCGCTTGTCGAGGGGCCCCCGGTAGGTCGAGATCGCGTCGTACGCCTTCTTGAAGGCCTGCTCCGCCTTCGCCCCGTCGCGGTCGTTCAGCGCCCGGAAGCCGGCCTCCACGCTCGGGCCGATCGCCTGCGACGCCGACTCCCCGGGATCGCCGTTCGCCCCGACCGCCACCACGCCACGGAGCTTCCTGAGCTCCTCGCGCATCAGCGACTGCAGCACCTTCGCCTCACCCGCGCCGCCCCGCTTCTCGGGCATCACGAAGAGCGCCACGCGCCGCGGCGGCCGCGCCTCCGCCGCGCGCGCCACGCCGCCCGTGTCGAGCCGCAGACCCGGCTCCACGAGCGTCAGCGCCATGAACGCGGTCATGGTCATGAGCGCCACCGCGCGCCGCCCCGGAGCAGGCGCGCGCCCTCGGCTCGTGTTCCAAAGCGTCGTCATTCGGAGGAACCTTCGTGGGTGGGCGGTCATGTCACGGCACCGGCACGGTGGGAGGCGTGAAGATCTCGACGCTCTGGCGCTGCTGCGCGCCGTGGGCGCGCGCGCTGCCGTCGCCTCCGGCGAGCAGCGCGGCGCCGCTCGGCCCGGTCACGGCCGCCTGCCCGCCACGCGGCGCGAAGGTCGCGCTCGCCGCGGCGGTCGCCCACGCCGACGTCGTGTTGCTCACGTCGAAGAGCTTCACGGTGTCGCTCGTGAGCGCCTCGAGGCCGACGAACCCGCCGAGGACCGAGACGTGGACGAGGTCGTGGGAGAGCGCCGTGTGGAAGACGCGGCCCGCGCCGAGCCCCGGGACCTTCACCACGTTCACGAACGGGCTCGGCCCGTCGACGAACGTGAGGAGCCACGCCTCATCCGCGTGCGGCGCCGTGAGCCCGCCCTCGTAGGCGACCCCGCCCGTCATGAGCACGCGGTTCCCCGTGAGCGGCGTCGCCTCGTGGAAGTACGTGAACGACGGCACCTCACCCGTGATCACCACCTCCTTGAACGTCCCGTTCACCCCCGAGAGCTGCCGCCCCGACTGCACGAAGATCTCGGCCGGGTTCCCGAACGAGCGATCGGGCGTCGTCCCGCCCCAGACGAGGAGCTGCGAGAGCCCCTCCGCGGTGTCGTTGACCGGCGTCAGCGTGTGCCCGGCGCGCGTGTAGAAGCTCCGGAAGTTGTTCACGTCGAGGAAGCCGCCCTCGCCGTCGTGGAGCGTCGGCGCGAAGACGGAGACCTGCAGGTAGCCGGCGTCCTGATCGTCGTACGGCCACGGGCCGCCGCCCGTCACGACCACCGTGCCGTCGGCCAGGGCCTGAGCGCGCGGGAACACGCGCCCGCGGACCATCGTGTCGGTGCCGGCGCGGAACGTCTCCGTGGCGACGTCGAAGATCACGTAGTCGTTGCGGGCCTTGTCGGCGTCGTCGTGGGTGAACACGAAGGGGAACGGCTTCGACTCGTCGAGGCGCATCTCCGAGAGGCCGCCCACGATGAGCACCTGATCGACCTCGGGCATGTAGACCATCGCGTGCGCCGCGCGGCCCTGCCCGGCCCCCATCGAGCCGAGGTCCTTCACCGTCCCTCTCGCCATGTCGACGAGGAACGCGCTCGACGACGGCGAGGTGAGCTTGCTGCCGCTCCCGTCCGCCACGACCTCGGTGAAGCCCCCCGTCACGAGGGCGCGCCCGTCACCGAGCATCACCGCCGCCGGGAACACCCCGTTCAGCGACGTCGCGGGCGACGGCACGCACGAGAGCTCACCGAGCTTCGTCAGCAGCACGTCGACCGCGTTGTCCGTGTTGCGCTTGACCGTGACCCCGGGCGCCTTGCCGTACCACTGCGCCTGCGAGCCCTTCCCGAGCACGATCACCTCGCGCCCGGTGCCCTCGGGGACCGACTTCACCCGCAGGCTCGCCGCCTGCTTCAGCGAGGTCGACGCCTTGGCGAGCGTCTCGTAGCGGCCGCTCTCCTCGTCGAAGGCGCGCACGGCGACGCTGATGTCGCCGATGTCCGCGAACGGGTCGACCCCGGTCGAGGGGCTCGACGGATCCCCGCAGGCCGTCCCCGTGAGCGCGCTCACCGAGAGCCCCATCGGGGCCGAGACCGGCTCCTCCGCGGCGCACCCCACGCCCGCGAGCGCGAGCGCCGCGGCGGCGCCGGCGAGCCCGCGCGCGACGACCCGCCAGCGCGCGTCGCCCGCCTCCAGGCCAAGGCCGAATGACCCGTTCCTCATGCTCCCCCTCTCTGGTGCGGCGCGCGCCGCACGGCTCGCAAAGCACGGGGCGCGACGCGAACGCCGCGGCGCCCGGCGTCGTTCAGTACGAGTAGAACGAGACCTTCCACACGCCCTCGGCGTCCTTGTCCAGCGTGATCGGAGGGTTCGACTTCTTCGGGTCGTTGCTCTGGATGAAGATCTTCACCTTGCTGTCGCCCGTCGGGCGGCGGTCGCAGATCTTGTAGACGACGCCCTCGCCGGCGGGGCGGAGCAGGTACTTGTCGACGTGCTGGCGCGCGCGCGGCCAGTACTGCTGGCGCACCCAGCTCTCCGACTTCGTCTCGTCGAAGTGGCTGAAGAACTTCTGGAAGGAGGCCTCGTCGTCCTTCGGCGACGACGACGCCTCGAGGAGCTGCTGGATGACCCACTCCGGGGACTTCTCGGCCGGGTCGACGACCTCCTCGTTGAGCTCGCAGCGTGGGTCGATGCTGATCGGCCGCCTGTCCGACGACGCGTCGGACAGGCCGAGCCCCTGCTCGCTCTGCTCCTTCGTGAGCTTCGTCCGGTTGCTCTCGCAACCGAGCGCCCCGAAGAGCATCGAACACGCGAGCGCGCCCGTTGCGATCCACCCCATCCGGCCGGTCACGGCGCTCGCGATTCCCTGGCGCATCCTCGCCTCCTGAGCCAAAGTGTGCAGAGTAGTACCACGCGGGGGGCCGCGCCTCAAGGCGACGCGGCGCCTCTCGACCGGCCGCGCGACGCGGTCGCCGAGCGCGACGGGCGGCGCGCAGAGCCGAGCCCGGCTCCGCCCCATGCCAGCCCCTGGAGCGCCTCGTGATCGAGTTTGGCCCGTTCTCCCTCGAGGGCTTCTCCCTCGGCGGGGTCGAGACCGCCCTGCGCGTCCCCGAGCTCAAGCTCGCCATCGACGTCGGCCGCGGCCGCGCCGATCTCCTGACGTGCGACCACATCGCGCTCACGCACACGCACATCGACCACGCCGGCGGCCTCCCCTACCTCCTCGGCCTCCGCCAGCTCTACAGCATGCGGACGCCCACGCTCTACTGCCCGGGGCAGGTCGCGCGCGAGCTGCGCGCCATGCTCGACGCCTGGGAGAAGGTGCAGCGCTACGAGCTCCGCTGCGACATCGTCCCCGTCGAGGTCGGCGGCCGCTACAGCCTCCGGAAGGGCGTCGTCCTCGAGCCCTTCCGCACCTATCACCCGGTCCCCTCGTTCGGCTACACCGTCGTCGAGGAGGTCCAGAAGCTGCTCCCGGAGCACCAGGGCCGCCCCGGCCCCGAGATCGCCGCGCTCCGGAAGGATGGGGTCGAGGTCACCGAGACCGTGCGCCGCCCCTGGCTCTCGGTCACCGGCGACACCCTCGTCGAGGTCCTCGACCGCGAGCCTCACATCCTCGAGAGCGAGGTCCTCGTGCTCGAGTGCACCTTCCTCGACGCCCGGAAGCCGCTCGACAAGTCGCGAGCCGGCGGCCACATCCACCTCGACGAGCTGACGCCGCTCGCGGGCGCGTTCCGGAACGACCGGCTCGTGCTCTCGCACTTCAGCCAGATCTACGATCAGCGGGCCATCGCGCGGCTCCTGCGGCCGTTCGGCGAGGCCATCGCGCCGACGCTCCTGACGCTGCCGACGGCGCCGCCAGGCGGCGAGACCCTCGGCTCGGCCGACGGCGCGCCGGACGACTGACTACAGGCGGTCAGGCCGCGAGGTGCGCGTCGAGCGCGCGGCGATCGCTCGGGAAGAGGTGCTGGATCCGGCAGGAGAGGCCCTCCTCGCGGCGCGCGACGACCTGCACGAGCGGGCGGATGGAGCTCCCGTCGGCGAGCGTCAGGCGCACCCAGGCGAAGGCGCCCGGCGCGAGATCGAGGGGGGCGGCGAGCAGGAAGCCCGTCGCGCCGAGGCGCGAGGCGAAGCCGTCGACGGGCGAGGACGCCGGGGCGCCGTGGCCGCGGCCGCAGACGACGCTGGCCGGGACGGCGCTCGCGCGGCCGGCGGCGGGATGGGGCTCGATGGGCGAAGGCTCGAACGCGAACGCTGCAGACATGTGGTGGCTCCCCGACGGTCGTGTCTCGCGAGCCAGGCGCGCGCCGGGCTCGTCGACCACTTTTTGCCGAGGCCCGCCGGGCGTCAAAAAATCGACACTCGGCGGAGATCCCGCGCGCGCCGCGATCGTCGCGAGCGACGCGCGCGACGACGACGCCCGCGCCGCGATCAGATCCGGAGGAGCTTCCGGACGCGCGCCTCGTCCCAGCCGAGCACGGGCTGCCCGTCGATGAAGAGGATGGGGACCCCCGAGAGCTGATCCTGCGAGAGGTGCGCCTTCTTCGCGAGCGCGACGAGCGTCGCCTCGGCGCCGGCCTCGTTCTCGATGTCGTGGTCCGTGAAGGGGACGTGGTGCTCGCGGAAGAAGGCGCGCGCCTTCTTGCAGTAGCCGCACCCCTGGCTCGAGAAGAGGATGACGTTCGCCGCGCGCGCGGGGGTCCCGGCCGCCGCGAGCCCGGCGGCGCTCGCGCTCGTCTGCGCCGCCACCTCGAAGGCGAAGTCGCGCCTCGGGGTCGCCGTGACGGGGAGGCCCTTCCGGAGGTCGGCCACCTGGTCCCACCCCGCCGGCGGCGGATCCTCGGTGTCGAAGACGACGACCGTGCCGCGCGAGCCCTCGGGGATGTCGGCGACGCTCGCCGCGGTCGCGACGGCGCCGCTCGCGTCGAGGTAGCGGAAGACGACGCTCGGGCGCTCGCTCTCGAGGACGAGCGGCGTCGGCACGACGGGGGCGCCGGTCACGGCGACGGCGCGCGGGCCGGCCTCGGGCGCTGGCTCGCCGCCGCCGCCGCAGGCCGCCGCGAGCAGCGCCGCGCCGGCGAGGAGCAGGAGGGATCGGGAAAGGCTCGTGGCTCGCGTCATGGTCAGCGACCTCCGTACCGGTCGACGATACGCTCGACGTCTCGCACGTAGCCACCCCCGAACAGGCGCACGTGGACGAGGAGCGGGTACAGATTGAGGACCTCGAGGCGAGCGTCAAGGTCGCGGTCGGGGCGGCCGGCGACCCCGTGATAGGCGTCGTGGAACGGCGCCGGGAAGCCGCCGAAGAGCCGCGTCATCGCGAGATCCACCTCGGGGTGCCCGAAGTAGACCGCCGGATCGACGAAGATCGGGCCAGACACCGCGTGGTGCAGGTTCCCCGCCCAGAGATCGCCGTGGAGGAGGCGCGCGCCCCCCTCGGGCTCGGTCAGGAGCGCCTCGAGATCGAGCGCCTCGACCCGGGCGCGGAGGGCGGCGGGGAGGTCGCCGAGGAGCGGGCGCAGGCGGCGCTCGCGGAAGAAGGCGATCCAGCTCCCGCCGGCGACGGCGCGGTTGTCTTGGGGTACCGCGCCCATGACGTTGTCCCGCTCGAGCCCGGGGCGCGGGCCGCGGACGGCGTGGAGCCGCGCGAGCGCCTCGCCGGCCTCGCGCCAGCGGGCGGCCGACGGCGAGGCCGGCGGGTGCCAGGAGAGCGCGAGCACGGCGACGTCCTCGCCCACGGCGAGCCCGAGGACCTCGGGGACGCGCACGGAGTCGGTGGCCCGGAGGCGCGCGAGGCCGTCGGCCTCGGCCTCGAAGAAGCCGGCCGGCGCGCGCCGGTGCCACTTCACGAAGGCGTCCCGACCGCCCGCGACGACGTGCGCCGCCTCGTTGATCGAGCCCCCGCCGACGCGCTCGGCGCGCTCGGGGCGGGCGCCGAGGAGGCGCTCGACCGCGTCCGCGACCGGCGTCGGGAGGCTCACCGCGAGGGGCCGCGCCCCGCCTCGGCCTCGAGCACGTCGAGGAGGGGGCCGGCGCCGGCGGCGAGCAGCCGGTAGACGTCGTCGAAGCCCTCGGGGCCGCCGTAGTAGGGGTCGGGCACGTCGTCGACGGAGGCGTCGGGGACGAAGCTCGTGAAGCGGGCCACGCGCGCCCGGGCGCCGCTCCCGGCGCGCTGGCGGGCGATCCGGAGGTTGTCGCCGTCCATCGCGACGATCCAGTCGAAGCGCTCGAAGTCCTCGGGGGCGAGCTGGCGGGCGCGCTGGGCGGAGATGTCGACGCCGTGCTTCCGCGCGACGGCGACGCTGCGGCGGTCGGGGGGCTCGCCGGCGTGCCAGGCGCCGGTGCCGGCGGAGTCGACGACGTAGGCGGCGCCGAGGCCGCGGCGCTCGACCTCGGCGCGGAAGACGCCCTCCGCGAGCGGGGAGCGGCAGATGTTGCCGAGGCAGAGGAAGAGCACGTGCGTCGGGCGGTCGGCCATGCGCGGGATGCTGGCGCGCCGCCGCCCGCGGGTCAACCGCGAGGCGCCCGGGCGCCGACGCCGGTTGTTTCCGGCCCCGGTTGGGTGCTAAGCGAGTCGGGCCGATGAGCAGCTCCCCCGCGAACGCGCCCTCCCCCGCCGCGCCCGACCTCGACGCCTTCGTCGCCCGCGTCCTCGCCGGCGAGCAGCGCGCCGGCGCCCGCG
The DNA here is from genome assembly GCA_020632715.1 of Deltaproteobacteria bacterium. Taxonomy (GTDB): domain Bacteria; phylum Myxococcota_A; class UBA9042; order PHBI01; family PHBI01; genus JACKFA01. The sequence continues at coordinate 285,247 of JACKFA010000003.1, read as the reverse complement.
CCATGCGGCTCGTCGACGACCGCGCCCCCGTCGCGGCGGAGCTCCTGCGGCGCCTCCACCCGCACACCGGGAAGGCCCTCGTCGTCGGCATCACCGGCAACCCCGGGTCAGGGAAGTCGACCCTCACCGATCAGCTCGTGCGCGCCTACCGCGCCCGCGGGAGCAAGGTCGCGGTCGTCGCGGTGGACCCGTCGAGCCCGTTCTCGGGCGGCGCCATCCTCGGCGACCGGATCCGGATGAGCGCGCACGCGACCGATCCGGACGTCTTCATCCGCAGCGTCGCGACGCGCGGGCACCTCGGCGGGCTCTCGGCGTCGACCTTCGACGTCGTGCAGGTGCTCGACGCGATGGGCTACTCGCCGATCTTCCTCGAGACGGTCGGCGTCGGGCAGGACGAGATCGACGTCGTCCGCGTCGCCCACACCTCGGTCGTCGTGCTCGTGCCAGGGCTCGGCGACGACATCCAGGCGATCAAGGCCGGGATCCTCGAGATCGCGGACGTCTTCGTGGTCAACAAGGCCGACCGCGACGGGATCGAGCGCACCATCAAGGACATCCGCGGCCTCCAGGCGCTCGCGGCCGGCGTCGAGGGCGCCTGGACGCCTCCGGTCGTGCGCACGATCGCCACGCGCGGCGACGGCGTCGACGAGGTCATCGCGGCCGTGGAGGCCCACGCGGCGTTCGCCGAGGCGAGCAGCTACGCCCGAGACCGGGCGCGGCTCCGCATGGCGCACGTCCTCGAGTCGGTCGTCATCGGGAGGCTCCGCGAGCGCTACGCGGCGGCGCTCGGTGACGAGGCCACCGCGACGGCGCGCCTCGACGCGCTCCTCGCCCGCGACCGCGACCTCTACGCCGAGGCGGACGCGCTCCTCGCGCAGGTGCTCGCCGACGGGGCCCGGACCGATGGCGAAGAAGAAGCGTAGCCAGCGCCCGAAGGGCGCGAACGAGCCGGGCAGCGCGACGACCCGCGCCGAAGGTGTGCAGCGCACACATGCCGAGGCGCCGCCTCCAAAGCAGGGCACAGACACCATCGACGACGGCGATCTCGCGATCGCACAAGACCCCACCGAGACGCGCGCCAGCGCCCGCCTCGCGGCGCTCGCGCCGCTCGCGATCGCCGCCCTCGCGCTGCTCCTCGCCCTCGCGGCCGCCGCCCCGGCCGCGACCGCCCCCTTCGGGCGTCTGGGACCTCGCGCGCCTCGCCCTCGGCGCCCGGCCGCCGCCTTCCTCGGCGCGCGCCTCGCCCCGCCCGCCTCCGCCCCACCTCGCGCTCGCGAGCGCGGCGCTCACGGCGCTCGCGGGCGCCGCCGCACCGGCCCGCAGCCGCTCCTCCACCAGTCGCCCTTCGCGGGCGCGAACCCCGCGTTCCTCGGCCTCCCCGCGCTCTGGCCCTTCGCGCTCCTCGCGGCGGGGGCCCACGCGCTCCGGCTCGCGCCGACGCGGGCGTCGACCTCGCCCGCCGCCGCGCCCTCGCCGAGGGCGCCCTCAGGCTCGGGCTCGTCTGGGGGGCGCGGTCCTGCTCCTCCCGGACGTCGTCTTCGGCGCCTCGCACCCGCCGCTCGCGACCGCCTTCGCGCGCCTCGCCGCGGGCGACTGGACCGCCGGGCTCGCGCTGCTCGCGGGCGCCGTGTCCGTGGGCGCGACGGCCGTCTGGGCGATCCGCCGCCTCCGCCGCCCGGACCTCCCGGCGCCGGTCCTCGCCGGGCTCGGCGCGGGCGTCATCGCCGTTCACCACGTCGTCGCCGGGGTCGCCGCGGGGACGCTCCTCCCGGGGCTCCTGATGGCGTCGCTGGTCGTGCTCACCATCGCGGCGCTCGCGGCAGCCGGCGACGCCCGTGGCGACCGCGCCCGCCGGGCTCGGGCGCTGGGAGAAGGCCGGCGTCACCGCGCTCATCGCCGTGCCGCTCGCCCTCTTCCTGCTCGTGAAGACCCACGGCATGGGCACCTCGAACACCGACGAGAACATCTACTTCTACATGGCGCGCGACCTCGCGCGCGGTCGTCTCCCCTACGTCGACTACTTCTTCGCGCACCCGCCGCTGCACGTGCTCGTCCCGGGCGTCATCCTCGCGGTCTTCGGCTGGTCCTTCACCATCGCGAAGCTCTTCGCGGTGGTCGCGGCCGCCGTGACGGGTGGCGCGATCTTCGCCATCGGCCGCCGCGCCTGGGGCCCCGTCGCGGGCGCCCTCGCGGCCGTGCTCTTCCTCTTCGCCGCCGAGCAGCTGAAGGCGAGCGCCAACATGACGGGCGTGAACCTGACCACGATGTGGCTGACGCTCGGGCTCTGGGCCTCGCTCCGCGGCCGCGGCGCGCTCGCGGGCGTGCTCCTCGGGCTCGCCGCGACGACCGGCTTCTACAGCATGGCCGCCATCTGCGCGCTCCTCGTGCTGCTGCCCTTCCGCCCGCGCGACGCCGCGCGCCCGCGCGGCCTCCACCCGGGGCTCCGCCAGCTCATCGCCTTCCTGCTCGTCGCGGGCGGCGTGAACCTGCTCTTCCTCGCCGTCGCCGGCGACGCGTACGTGCTCGGCGTCTACACGTTCCACGGCCTGAAGGGCCTCCGGAACGACCAGATGGTCGACCTCTTCGGCGGCGACCCGGGCTTCCCGCTCTCGCTCCTCCACAACGTCGCCGCGATGGCGAGCGGCCGCGAGTTCCAGAAGGAGCTCTTCTATCAGGCGCACCTCTGGATGGGGCTCATCGTGGCCCCGCTCGTGGCGATCGTCCGCTTCGCGCTCGCCCCCGAGCGGCGCCCCGCCTGGGCGTTCCTGTCGCCGCGTCGCCTGTGGCGCGAGACGCCGGGCGACGGCGCCGCCGTGCTCGTGGCGCTCGTGGCCCTCGCGCTCTTCGTGCAGTACGCGATGTTCCGCGAGCTCTACAGCTTCTACTTCGTGCTCATCTACCCGGTGCTCGCGCTCCTCGTCGCGTACGCGATCACGCGCGGCGGGCCTCGTCGCGGCGCTGGCCCGCGGCTCGGCCCGCGAGCGCCCGCGCGCGGCGGCGGTCGCGGCGATCCTCGGCGCGGCGCTCCTCGCGACGTTCGGCCTCTATCGCGGCTGGTCGGCGAGCTTCGGCTACGTCTTCTCGAGCGAGCTCGAGCGGGTCGGCGCGCGCAACGACTACGCGTTCCGGGACGCGCCGGTGCTGCCCGGGCTCTCGGGCGTCGTGGAGGCGCTCTTCTGGGGCGATCACCGCGAGCGCGGCGACTCCGAGCCGGGCTATCGCCACTACCTCTGGAACAAGAAGCGCACGTTCTCGACGGCGCCCGCGATCGCCGACTACGTGGCCTCCCACAGCGCGCCCGACGAGACGATCGCCGGCGGCTCGACGGCGGCCCCGCTCGTGGCGCTGCTCGCCGACCGCCGCCTCGCGGCCGGCGAGGTCGACACGAACAACAAGCGCTTCAAGACGGGGCTCTTGACCGAGAAGGCCTTCTGGGACGCGGCCTGCGCCGATCGCCTGCGGTTCGTGCTGGCGCTCCCGAACACGTACTTCGAGCAGCGACACCTCGAGTCGCTCCCCGTGATGCAGCGCTACTTCCGCGTCGTTCAGCGCTGGGACGACGACGATCTCACGTACGGCGGGGCGACGCCCTTCGTGCTCTGGGAGCGGCGCGCGGACGTGAGCGCGCCCGACGGGCGGCCCTGCCGGTGGGAGTGAGCGCGGTCGCGACGCGGCCGACGCCATCCGAGGTTGCGTCGAGGGGCGCGAACGCGGATCATCCGGTCGCTCATCTAGCCGCCTGCCCCGCCCTCCCGGAGTGAAGCCCATGCTGCGGTCCTGGCTCGTCGTCGCGTCGTCCCTCTGCCTCGTCACCGCCGCCGCGTGCGGCGACGAGGACACCTCGACCTCGAAGACCGACGTCACGTCGGGCACCGACGCGACGGTCAGCGGCGACACCGTGACCGGCAACGACGCGACCACGGGCGACACCGGCGGCGGCGGCGACACGGCGACCGGCACGCCCTGTGACGCCGTGGCGCAGACGGGGTGCGCGGCGAACCAGAACTGCACGTACAGCCAGGGGGGCGCGACGCCGATGTGCCTCGCCGAGGGCACGGTCGACTACGGCGACGCGTGCGGCCAGGACAACGGCTGCAAGCGCGGAATCTGCCTGTCGGTGAACGCGACGGCGTTCCTCTGCTACGCGTACTGCGACACGGCCGACGACTGCGACGGCGGCGGCGCCTGCATCTCGCTCACGGGCTCGCCCTACAAGGTGTGCGAGATCACGGGGATCTACACGAACTGCAACCTGCTCACGCAGGACTGCCCGGCGGAGCAGGCGTGCCACCTCGTGTCCGGTCAGGACGCGCCGATCTGCCTGCCGGCAGGCACGAAGGACGTCGGCGCCGACTGCACGGGGGACGCGAACTCCTGCAAGAAGGGCACGGCCTGCGTGAACAGCAAGTGCGAGACGGTGTGCGACACCGACGCGTCGCCGGACCCGTGCCCGACGGGCCAGGTCTGCACGTCGTGGTACGCCGATCAGCACGCTGGGTACTGTCTGAGAGCCCAGTAGCGATCGGGCCTCAGCCCCGCCGCGCGCGGAGCCAGACCACGAGCCCGACGACCGCCGCGAGGAGGAGCCCGACGCTCGCGTGCCCGACGAGGAGGTGCGTCGCGTCCCGCGCCGGGCAGTGGAGCTGGAGCATCGCGAACGCCGTGAGCCCGCCCGCCGCCGCCGCCGTCAGGAGGCGCCACGGCGCGCGCGGCGCCCCGCGCTGGAAGAGCCACACGACCGCCCCCGTGAGCCCGCCCGTCACGAGCCCGAGCGCGAGGCACGGCACGCCCACCCCGACGTAGGGGGCCGGGTGCCCGGTGTCCCACACCCACGGCGTCACCGCGAGCACGACGGGCAGGAGCAGCGCCGCCCCCACCACGACCCACACCCACGGGCCGAGCGGCCGCCGGTGGAGCCCGCGCAGGCTCAGCGCCACCATCAGCGCGACGACCGCCGCGATCCCCGTCATCGCGACCGCGTACCGCACGACGACCTGCGACCCGCCGAGCTCCGCGTGGAGCCCGGTCAAGAGCAGCATCACGACGCCCACGACGAGCGCGCCCGTCGCGGCCAGCGCCACCCGCGAGCGCGACCGCAGCTCCCGCACCTTGTCGCGCACGTTCGGCGCGCGATCCACGGTGTCCGCGGCGACGCGCGCGAAGAGCGCGTCGAGATCGCGCGATCCGAGCCCCGCCCCCGCTTCCGGGGCGCCGAGCTCGCTCTTCAGCGCGTCTCTGGTGGTCGTCAGGTCGTCCAAGTGTGTCTCTCCAGCCTCCACTATGGCGCGTGAGGCGCGCCGGTTACGCGCCCTCGGGCGTCACGCCGAGCACCTCGCGGAGCTTCTCGTAACCGCGGTGCGCGCGCACCTTCACCGCGGAGAGCGAGGCGCCCACGAGCTCCGCGATCTCGGGGAAGCTCAACTCTTCGTAATAATGCAGGAAGATGACCTCGCGCTGCTGCTCGGTCAGCTCCCCGAGCGCGCGCTGGACGAGCCGATCGCTCGCGGTCGAGGTCTTCGGATCGGCCGTGGGCTCGCCGTGGACGACCGGATCGAGCGACGTCTCCTTCTTCCGCGACCGCCAGCGCAGGTGCTCGCGGCGCACGTTCAGCGCGATCGTGTAGAGCCACGGGCGCACCGGCCGCCCGAGCGCGAAGTCGGCGCGCGCGCGGTGGAAGTGCAGGAACGTCTGCTGCACGAGGTCGCTCGCGACGTCGTGCGACCCGATGAAGCGCATGAAGAGCCCGTGCAGCCGGTCGGCGTAGCGCCGGAAGAGCTCCTCGAAGGCGGCGCGCGAGCCCTCGCTCACGTAGGCCGCCATGAGGTCCTCGTCGGTGCGCTCGGACATCGGGGAGGTCACCCCCTCACGCGTACGCGTCTTTCTTGCCGCGCTGCCCGGCGAGGATCTCGCGCACCGAGCGCACGATCTCGTCGAGCGTGGCGCCCGGCGTGAAGACCTTCGCGACGCCGCCGGCCTCGAGCGTCGCGATGTCGTCGTCCGGGATGATCCCACCGACGAAGATCGCGATGTCGCCGGCGCCGCGCTCGGCGAGCTCGCGCTGGATCTCGGGCACGAGGTGGTTGTGGGCGCCGGACAGGATGGAGACGCCGACGAGATCGACGTCCTCCTGCACCGCGGCCTGCGCGATCATCGCCGGGGTCTGGTGGAGCCCCGTGTAGATCACCTCGAGCCCCGCGTCGCGCAGGGCCCGCGCGACGACCTTCGCGCCGCGGTCGTGGCCGTCGAGCCCGGGCTTCGCGATGAGGACGCGGTACCGCTCGTCGGTCATGGCTTCTCTCGCTTCCTGTCGTCGTGAAGGGACGGTCAGCGCCCCGTGAAGCGCGCGTCGCGCTTGTCGAGGAACGCCTTCGTACCTTCGCGCATATCGTCGGTCTTGAACATCGACCCGAAGAGCATCGACTCGAACTCGAGCCCGACCTCGAGCGCGAGATCGTAGCCGCGGTTCAGCGCGCGCTTCGCCGCGCCCACCGCGAGCGGCCCCTTCGAGGCGATCGTCCGCGCGATCCCGCGCGCCCCGGACAAGAGCTCCGCCTGCGGGTACACCGCGTTCGCGAGCCCGATGTCGAGCGCGCGCGCCGCCTTGATGATCTCGCCCGTGTAGATCATCTGCTTGGCGACCGCCCGCCCGACGATGCGCGCGAGCCGCTGGGTGCCGCCGAAGCCCGGGATGAGCCCGAGGTTCACCTCCGGCTGCCCGAAGCGGGCGTTGTCGCTCGCGAGGATGAAGTCGCACGCCATCGCGAGCTCGCAGCCGCCGCCGAGCGCGTAGCCGTTCACCGCGGCGATGACCGCCTTCGGGACCGACTCGATGGCGATCGTCAGGTTCTGGCCGAGGCGCGCGAAGTCCTCGGCCTCCTCCTGATCGATGCCGCTCATGTAGGCGATGTCGGCGCCCGCGACGAACGCCTTCTCGCCCGCGCCCGTGAGGATCAGCACGCGCGCGCGCTGGTCGTGGCGGAAGTCGAGGAAGGCGCGGTGGAGCTCGGAGAGCGTCTTCCGGTCGAGCGCGTTCATGACGGCCGGCCGGTTCACGGTCAGGACGACGACGCCGTCGTCGTCGCGCTCGTAGAGGACGTTGTCGTAGCCCATGACTACATCCGCTCCACGACGACGGCCACGGCCTCGCCGCCGCCGAGGCAGATCCCGGCGCAACCGTAGCGGGCGCCCGTGTCCTTGAGCGTGTGGACGAGGGTCGTGAGGATCCGGTTCCCGGACGCGCCGATCGGGTGGCCGAGGGCGACGGCGCCGCCGCGCGGGTTCACCTTCTCGAGGCCGATCCCGAGGTCCTTCGCGACCGCGAGCGAGACCACCGCGAACGCCTCGTTGATCTCGAACGCGGACACCTCGTCGAGGCCGATGCCGGCCTTCTTCACCGCGTCGCGGATGGCGTTCGCAGGCGCCGTCGTGAACCACTCGGGCGCCTGCGCGTGCCGCCCCGAGCTCACGATGCGCGCGAGCGGCGTGAGCCCGAGGGCCTTCGCGCGCTCACCCGACATGATGACCATGGCGGAGGCGCCGTCGTTGATGCTCGACGCGTTCGCGGCCGTGACCGTGCCGCCCTTCTCGAAGACCGGCGACAGCGACGGCATCTTGGCCGGGTTCCCGCGGCCGGGCTCCTCGTCCGTCGCGACGACGATCGGGTCCCCCTTCCGCTGCGGGATGCTGACCGGCACGATCTCCTTCGCGAAGAGGCCCTCCGCGATGCTCGCGTTCGCGCGGCGGTAGCTCTCGATGGCGTAGGCGTCCTGCTCCTCGCGGCCGATGTGCGTCTCGCGGGCGCAGAGCTCGGCGGCGCAGCCCATGTGGTAGTCGTTGTACACGTCCCAGAGGCCGTCCTTGATCATCGCGTCCTCGAGGACGCCGTGACCGAGCCGGTAGCCCGCGCGCGCCTTCGGGAGCAGGTACGGCGCCTGGCTCATGTTCTCCATGCCGCCGGCGACGAGGATCTCGGCGTCGCCCGAGCGGATCATCTGGCTCGCCATGATGACCGTCTTGAGCCCCGAGCCGCAGACCTTGTGGACCGTGGTCGCGCCGACGGAGTTCGGGAGGCCGGCGAAGATCGACGCCTGCCGCGCGGGCGCCTGGCCGAGCCCCGCCTGGAGGACGCAGCCCATCAGCACCTCGTCGACGCTCGCCGGGTCGATGCCGGCGCGCTCGACGGCGCCCGCGATGGCGGCGGCGCCGAGGCGCGGGGCGGAGACGTCGGCGAGCGCCCCCTGGAACGAGCCAATCGCCGTGCGGGCGGCGCTGACGATGACGACTTCACGCATGATGCGGCCTCCGTGGAAGATCGGGGCTCTCGTTAGCACCGCGCTCGGCCGGGTGTAAAGCCTCGGGGGCGCCGCTCGGCGGGGCCCGGACGCAACTTGCTGCACACGCAGCAAGAAATCACGCGCGCCCGCCTGCGATGGCTCGGATCACATGCTGCGCCGCAGCATGCGGGGCGCCGGCTCCGCGATCGGGACCGGGTCGGGCGGGCGCAGGAGCGCGGGTGGGGGCGTCTCGCCGCGGGCGAGGCGCGCCCGGAGGTCGGCGAGCTGCGCGACGAGCCCGGGCGGGTCGTACTCCCAGTGCCAGGGCTCCGGAAGGTAGGGGTAGAAGCCGAAGGCGCGCGCGTGGTCGACGAGCCAGGCGTAGTGCGGCGTCCGCCGCCCGGCGCGGGCGCCGAGGTGGTAGAGCGCGAGGTCGAGGGCGAGCCCGGTGTGGTGGGCGCTCTGCCCGGGCTTGGCGGTCCAGAGGCGCTGCTGCCGCTCGAGCTCGCGCTCGGGCAGCGGCGGGAGGCCGTCTGCGGCGCGGCGCGCGCGGCGCTCGTCGAGGCGGTAGCGCCAGATCTCGGCCTGGAGCGCGACGGAGCGATAGGCGGCGTGGATGGCGAGCGGGGCCGGGTCGAGCCCGTCGGCCGCAGCGGCGGTGACCATCGCGCGCCACGCGGCGAACGCGATGACGTGCGGCCGGGCCGCGCAGACCTCGGCCGGCACGAGCTCGACGTCGGGGAACGCCGGCTCCCCGAAGACGGCCGCGCGCACGCGGCGCTGGAAGAGGCCGCGCGGACCGCGCGCGACGCCGCTCCGGACGCGGTCGTCGCGGAGCGATCCCGGCATCGGCGTGGCGGGGTCTCGGTCCATGGCCCACGCCTACCGCGGCGCGCCGGCGCCGTGAAGGGGAAGCAGGCCCGCGGGAGCCGCGTTTGTCCGGGCCGACGCCGTCCTTGACTCCCGCGAAGGCGAGCGCTTTAAGGATTGGCCGTCGACCCCGGACAGAGAGACCCACGGACTCCCCGCGAGGCCCCCATGAGAGCACGGATCCCGATGACGAAGACGCTCGCCACGAGCGCGTTCCTGACCGCGGCGCTGCTCCTCGGCGCGGCCTCGCCCGCGCTCGCGAAGCCCGACAAGGCGACGCTCGAGCTCGTGATGCCGGTGCTCGTTCGCGGCAGCAAGTCGGGCGACTTCGAGACGCGCGCGGCGGCCGTCGAGGCGCTCGGCTACGGCCCGAAGAAGGACGTGGAGAAGGCGATCACGGAGTCGCTCACGGACCCGCAGTGGAACGTGCGGCGCGGCGCCATCCGCGCGCTCGACCACATGAAGGACAAGCGCGCCTGGGAGAAGGCCGTCGGCGCCGCCATGCGCGACCCGAAGGTCGACGCGGACGAGGTCATGCGGCTCATCGAGCCGCTCGGCGCGAAGAAGGGCGTCGCGCTCGTCATGGCGAACCTGAAGGACGACAAGTTCCCCGATCGCGAGCGCTACGTGCTCGCCCTCGAGCGCCTGGGCGGCGACTGGCTCGTCGAGGGGTTCAAGGCGGGCCTCGCGCTCAAGGGCGACGCGAAGACGCCGTTCGAGAGCGAGGTCGTGAAGCTCCCGCTGAAGGCGGCGGCCCCGCTCCACGACAAGCTCTTCGCGAAGTACCCGTCGGGCGCGCAGAAGGCCATCCTCGACAAGATCGGCCCGAAGGACGAGCTCGGGGACATCGGCTGGGTGAAGCCGCTCGTGAAGTCGAAGGACGCCGACGTCGCCTTCGAGGCCGCGGTCATCCTGGGCCTCCGCGGCGACGCGTCCGGGAAGGCCATCATCGTCGAGGCCGCCAAGGGCGAGGGGGAGAAGAAGAAGCAGGCGCTGAAGGCGCTCGTGCCGATCGCCACGCCGGACATCGAGGGGCTCGCCAAGGACGTCGCGAAGGACACGTCGCAGCCGCTCGAGAACCTCATCGCGGCGTACGGGATCCTCCACAAGCTCGGGAACCAGAAGCTCGCGAGCTACCTCGAGAAGCAGCTCGAGAGCACCGACGTGAACGTGCGCGCCGCCGCCATCTACTACATCGCCGACGTGAAGGGCCGCGCCGCGGTGCCGGACCTCGTCCCCCTCCTCGGCGCGGGGCCGCTCGAGATCCGCATGAGCGCGGTGCACGCGCTCGGCCGCCTCGGCGTGCGCGACGTGATCCCCGAGCTCGGGAAGGCCCTCGACATCGCCCGCGAGAAGGAGCTGAAGCTCGCGATCATCGGGGCCCTCGGCGCCATCCGCGACGCCGACGTCGTCCCCATCGTGCGCTTCCACACGAACGACCCCGACACGGAGATCCGGAAGGCGGCCGTCCAGACGCTCGCCGCCGTGCACCACGCGAGCGCCGCACCCGACCTCGAGGTCATGATGAACGACCGGGACCGCGAGGTGCGGGCGATCGCCCTGAAGGGGCTCGTCGCGCTCGATCCGGAGGCGAAGCTCCCGCAGTTCAAGAAGGCGCTCCCGTGGCTCGAGCCCGACTACGTGAGCGACCTCGTGAAGGAGCTCGGCGACAAGGCGAAGCCGCACCTCGAGCTCGCGCTGGCGTCGTCGCGCGAGGACCTGCGCGCGGTCGCGTTCGCGAGCGTCCCGAAGCTCTCGAAGACCGCGCAGATCACGGTCTACGACCAGCTCGCGCGCACATCGGCCTACCCGGCGCAGCGGGCGGCGGCGATCGACAAGCTCGTGGCGCTCACGGGGAAGGACGCGCGCCCGACGCTCGAGGCGCTCGCGAAGGACAAGGACGAGAACATCCGCGTGATGGCGCTCGCGGCGCTCGGCCAGCTCGGCGTGAAGGAGACGGAGGAGACCCTGCGCGCGGGCGTCGACGATCCGAGCGAGAAGATCCGGGTCGCCTCGGCGGCCGCGCTGATCCAGCTCTGAGAGGGCCCGGTGGTGCCGCGGATCGCGGCGCCGCCGGGGTCGCCAGAGGGGCGCCGCGCGGGGACCGCGGCGGCCCCGAGGCGCGGCCGGTTCTGCGTTTGAGCCCGACCGCGCCTTCCCGTATGCTACGACGCGCCGCGCGCGCGGGGGCGAACCCCGGCCCACGGCGCCCCGGCCAGGCCTGACGGAAGGACGACGACGACATGGTGCACCGAGCGCGCCGAATCGCGATGGACAGCCCGCTCTACGCGGCGGCCTTCGTCGCCCTCATGACCACCGCGGGGGGCTGCAACCACGCGCCCGTGGCGGACCTCGAGAAGAGCTTCACCTACAAGGTGCAGCAGAACTCGGGCACGAGCGACCCGATCAAGATCGACTTCCTGTGGGTCGTCGACAACTCGACGTCCATGTGCCAGGAGCAGCTCGCGCTCACCGAGAACTTCAAGACGTTCACGGAGCGCCTGTCGAGCCAGTTCGACATCGATCCGCGGCTCGCGGTGACCACCGTCGACGTGCAGTGCACCGTGAACGGCACGAGCATCTTCTCGTCGCAGGGCCTCTTCAACACGGTCCCGGCGCGCACGTTCCCGCCGGCGTGCCAGGACACGCTCGTGCGGGCCTGCTCGAACGACGCGGGCTGCGCGAACCTCGACTGCCAGGCGTCGGGGGAGTGCGACGACATCGACGAGCCGAGCTGCAGCTGCACGGACCCCGACGAGTGGGCCTGCCGCGGCTACCAGTCGGACATCTGCCTCCGGACGCCGAACGGCAGCATCAACACGAGCTGCCGGCGCCGCTGCACGACCGACCAGGAGTGCAAGGACCTCTTCGGGGATCCGCGCTACATCTGCCAGAAGCTGTCGGGCAACCAGCTCGACTGGGGATGCCTCCTGCCGCCCGCGACGCAGGACTGCCCGGCCACCGTGCCCGCCATCCTCGACGGCACGAACCTCGACCTCTTCGCGTGCGCGGCGACCGTCGGCGTGAACCAGGAGTCGTCCTGCTTCAAGTACGAGCAGGGGCTCCGCGCGTCGCTGCTCGCGCTCGATCCGAAGGGCAAGAACGCGGAGCAGTCGAAGGCGTTCCTGCGCGACGACGCCTACCTCGTCATCATCTACGTGTCCGACGAGGACGACTGCAGCGTCGCCGACGGCCGCTCGATCAGCGAGGACGACTACGAGACCTGCGCGCTCCTGCCGACGACCGACGAGGGCGGGCCGCTCGTCCCGGTCGGCCACTACGTGAACCGCCTGAAGGGCCTCAAGTCGGACCCCGGCAAGGTCATCGTGGCCGCCATCGCGGGCGACTCGACCGCCACGGACGCCGCGTCGGTCGCGGCCGAGCGGGCCGCGTACCTGTCGTCGAAGGGCGACCCGCGCACCTGCTACCAGCAGACCTACATCTGCAACTCCGCGGTCGGTAAGGCCGACTACGGCTCCCGCTACCTGCAGCTCACGCAGGCGTTCGGCCCGAACGGCTCGTTCTCGAACATCTGCGAGGACCAGGGCATCGACCGCGCGCTCGAGAACATCGCGGACACGATCATCACGGTCCTGAACAAGCTCTGCCTGCCGCGCCCGGTGCTCGGGAGCCTGAAGGTCATCCGCCGCCTCCCGGACGGCTCGGAGACCGAGATCCCCGAGGGTGAGGGCAGCGGGCACTACCAGATCCTCCGCACCGCCGAGGACTGCGCCGTCGACGGCCAGCTCCTGCCGGCCATCGCCTTCGGCGACCCGCCGACGCCCGGCGAGGAGATCGAGGTCACGTACCAGGGCGACCCGCAGTTCAACCAGTGATGGGGCGACTGCACGGGATCGGGACCAGACCTCTGCACGGCGTCGCCTCGCTCGCGCGGAGGAGCTCCGTCCTCCTGGTGCTCGTGGCCTCGCTCACCGCGTGCGGCGGCTCCGCGTCGTACACGCTGCCCATCGTCGCGCCGCCGACGCTCGAGGTCGTGAACCGCACCCCGAAGACGCTCGTCGTCGCCGTGCGCGGCCGCGTCGAGGGCTCGGTCGGGCCCGGGGCGCGGCTCCGCGTGCGGAACCTCGAGCGCGGCCAGGCGGCGCTCGCGGCCTGGTACGACGGCGGCTCGGCCGCCGAGGGCTGGAAAGACGACGTCACCCTCGAGGGGGGCGTGCGCGTGTGGGAGATCGTGCCGGACGGGGTCGAGCCGCTGCCGGTGCCGCCCGCGCTGACCACGCTGACCGTGGACAACACCACGGCCATGGGGGTCGTCGTGAAGGTCGACGGGCACCGCCTCGGGCGCGTCATCGCGGGCGAGAAGCAGGTCTTCCGGGATCTCACGGCCGGCGACCACCAGGCGACGGCCACGACCGACGCGGGCGAGGTCATCGCGCGCGCGCCGCTCGCCCTCCACGATGGCGACGGGAACGTGTGGAGCGTCGTCGCCGCGGGGGCGCACCTCGAGGTCGTGAACGACGGCACCGAGGCCGTGGCGCTCCTCATCGACGGGCAGGAGCGCGCCACGATCGAGGCGGGGACGACGTGGGTGAGCGACGAGGTCCGCCCCGGGCGGCGGGAGCTCCACACCATCGGCCTCACGACGCACCGGACGCGCGATCTCGCGCCGGATCTCACGCTCGAGGCGCCGTTCACGTGGCGGCTCTCGGCGGGCGCCGCGAAGCTCCTCGTGCGCAACCGCACGGGCGAGGCGCTCGACGTGACGCTGCCCGACAAGCCCGCCGTGCGCGTCGCCGACGGGGCCGAGGTCGAGATCGACGCGGTCCCGACGGGCTCCGTGCGGGTCGCCGCCACGGAGACCGAGTCGGGCGCGCGCCACGAGCTCCTGCTCTCCCTCGGCGAGGGGCAGCGCTACACCTGGACGCCCCACGCGCTGAAGCCGACGCTGCGCGTCGTGAACCGGACGCCCAAGGCGCTCGCGCTCTACGTCAAGGGCGAGCTCCGGGGGGAGGTCGCCGCGGGCGAGGCGGCGATCGTGCGGCGCCTGCCGTCGCCGCCGTTCGACGTGGAGCTCTTCGATCAAGCCGCCACGATGCGGCTCGTGAAGCACTTCGACGCGGACGCGAGCCTCCCGGCGACGTGGATCGCGACGGCCGAGACGGGCTCTCTCCACGTCGAGAACCGGCGCCCGGAGCGCCTCGAGGTGAACGTCGACGGGCGGCGCGTGGGCGAGGCCCCGCCGAACGCGGACCTCACGTTCAGCGGCGTCCTCACGGGGGACCGCCTCGTCGAGGCGCGCGGGGAGAAGACGGGCACGGTGCTCCGCGCCTACGTGACCGTCGACACCGGGCTCGCCGCGGCGGTGACCTTCGCGAACCCGAACGCGACGCTCGTCATCGAGAACGGGCTCGGCGAGACGCTGATGCTCCAGGGGCCGCTCGCGCAGGAGCGCCGGCAGGTGCCGCCCGGGCAGGCTGCGAGCTTCCGCGTCCCGGCCGAGCAGGCCACCTACGGCGTCATGTCCGAGGACGGGGCGACCTACTCGAAGAAGCTGACGCCCGGCCCCGGCGAGACGGTCACCTGGGCCATCCGCGCGACGGACACGAGCCTCCTCGTCCAGAACGAGCTCGACGAGGACATCGCCGTGACGGTCGACGATCAGGCGATCGGCACGGTCGCGCCGGGTCGCGTCGGCGCCTTCCCGGAGGTCGCGACGGGGCGCCGCTCGCTCCAGGCGGTCGGGCTCACGACGGGGACGGTCATCGCGACGACGCAGCTCGCGCGCCCGGACGAGCCGCTGAACTGGACGGTCGCGCTCCGGCCCGGCCGCGCGCTGGTCGACAACGCCTCGGCGGAGCGGGTGGCGGTCAGCATCGACGGCAAGCCCTACGCGTCGATCGAGCCCGGCGCGACGAAGCTCTTCCCGGACCTCCCCGAGGGGGTGCACACGCTGGTCGCCGAGGGCGACGTGAGCGGGATCCAGCACCGCTACGACGTCGAGATCCACGGCGGCCAGGACGTGCTCGTGCGCGTCGAGCCGCCGATGGGCATCCTCCTCGTGGACAACCAGTCCGGCGAGGCCGTGCTGGTCTCGGTCGACGGGGTGCGGCGGGCCCGCGTGCCGGCGGGGGGCGTGGCCGTGCCCGTGGCGGTGCCGGCGGGGCACCGGCTCGTGCAGCTCGAGCGCCTCGCGGACCACACGGTGACCGGCTTCGAGCTCGACCTCGCGGCGGAGGGCACGGTGTCGCTCGCCATCCCGCGCGCGGACGTGCGGCTCGTCGTCGCCAACCAGCTCGACACGGCGCGGACCGTGCGGCTCGGGGCGCGGACGCTCGGCGTGGTGGAGCCCGGGGGCTCGCTCACGGTCGAGGGGCTCCCGGCCGGGTGGGCGGAGCTCACGGCGCGCGACGCGGGGAACGTCGTGACGCACGCCGAGCGGCGGCAGCTGATGTCGGGAGAGACGGCGTCGTGGGCGCTCGTGGCGCCCGAGCCGCCGGAGGCCGAGGCGCCGCCGAAGTGAGCGCGGGCGGGCGTGTCAGGCGCGGCGCCGCAGCGCGGCCCGCCGGCCTTGGCAGCCATCTTGCACAGCGCGCTTGACCGCTCCGGGGATGCTCTTACCTTCGCCGCACTGGAGACGCGGGCCAAATCGGAGCCCGGGCTGCTCGCCAATGCCCGGCGACGGCGCGGCCTCGAGTCGCGCTCGGCGCGTCGCGTCCTCCTACCGAACCTCATTCTCTTTTGGCCCCTACCCCACGCACGAGGACAGTGAAGATGGGCAAGATCATCGGAATCGACCTGGGCACGACGAACTCGGTCGTCGCCATCATGGAGGGCGGTGAGCCGAAGGTCATCACGAACGAAGAGGGCGGCCGCACGACCCCCTCCGTGGTCGCCTTCGACGACAAGGGCCAGGTGCTCGTCGGGCAGATCGCCCGCCGCCAGGCCGTCGTGAACCCGACCCGCACGCTCTTCTCCGTGAAGCGCCTCATCGGGCACCGCTTCGAGGAGATCGAGGGCGACGCGAAGCGCCTCCCCTACTCGGTCGTCCGCGCGCAGAACGGCGACGCGCACATCGAGGTCGACGGCAAGCGCTACTCGCCGCCGGAGATCAGCGCCAAGGTGCTCGCGAAGCTCAAGCGCGCCGCGGAGCAGTACCTGAACGAGACGGTCACCGAGGCCGTCATCACGGTGCCCGCGTACTTCAACGACAGCCAGCGCCAGGCGACCCGCGACGCGGGGCGCATCGCCGGCCTCGACGTGAAGCGCATCATCAACGAGCCGACGGCCGCGGCGCTCGCGTACGGCCTCGACAAGCAGAAGGCCGAGACGGTCGCCGTCTACGACTTCGGCGGCGGCACGTTCGACATCTCGATCCTCGAGGTGGGCGACGGGCTCGTCGAGGTGAAGGCGACGGCGGGCGACAGCCACCTCGGCGGCGATGACGTCGATCACACCGTGGTCGACTGGCTCATCGACGAGTTCAAGCGCGACCAGGGCATCGACCTCTCGAAGGACAAGATGGCGCTCCAGCGCCTGCACGAGGCGGCCGAGAAGGCCAAGATCGAGCTGTCGTCGGCGGTCGAGACGGAGATCAACCTCCCGTTCATCACGGCCGACCAGACGGGGCCGAAGCACCTCGTGGTGAAGCTGTCGCGGGCGAAGCTCGAGAGCCTCGCGGACGACGTCTTCCAGCGCACGATGGAGCCGTGCCGTCGGGCGCTCAAGGACGCCGGGGTCAAGCCGGGCGACATCGACGAGGTCATCCTCGTCGGTGGCTCGACGCGGATCCCGAAGGTCCAGGCGATGGTGAAGGAGTTCTTCGGGAAGGAGCCGAACCGCTCGGTGAACCCGGACGAGGTCGTGGCGCTCGGCGCGGCCGTCCAGGGCGGCGTGCTCGCGGGCGACGTGACCGACGTGCTCCTCCTCGACGTGACGCCGCTCTCGCTCGGCATCGAGACGCAGGGCGGGATCATGACGGTCCTCATCCCGCGCAACACGACCATCCCGGCGCGGAAGTCGCAGATCTTCTCGACGGCCGAGGACAACCAGCCGGCGGTGACGGTCCACGTGCTCCAGGGCGAGCGCAAGATGGCCGGCGACAACCGCACGCTCGGGCAGTTCAACCTCGACGGGATCCCGTCGGCGCCGCGCGGCGTGCCGCAGATCGAGGTCACGTTCGACATCGACGCGAACGGCATCGTCCACGTGTCGGCGAAGGACAAGGCCACGAACAAGGAGCAGAGCATCAAGATCACCGCGTCGAGCGGCCTCTCGGACGACGACGTCGATCGGATGGTCAAGGACGCGGAGCGCTCCGCGCAGGACGACGAGGCCCGCCGCGAGCTCGCGGAGCTCAAGAACGGGACGGACGCCCTCGCCTACCAGATCGACAAGCAGCTGAAGGAGCACGGCGAGAAGCTCGGCGAGAGCGACAAGGCGGAGCTCCAGCAGGCGGTCGAGGAGGCGCGCACGGCGCTCAAGGGCGACGACGCGAGCGCTATCAAGGCCGCGAAGGAGAACCTCGAGAAGAAGGCCCACGGCCTCGCCGAGAAGCTCTACAAGGCGACGGGCGCCCAGGCCGGCCCCGAGCAGGCCGGCCCCGCGGGCGGCGAGTCGAAGGGCGGCTCGAACGACGACGACATCATCGACGCCGAGTTCGACACGAAGTAGTCGCGCCCGCTCCGCGCGGGAGATCGTCAAGCGCGCTTGACGTTTTGGAGGCGCCTCCGGATCCGGGGGCGCCTCTTCGCGTTCCTGGGGTCGAGGAAGACGCGGCGCGCGCCCACGCCGACGCGCCCGCGGGCTTGCCTCGGGGGCGCCGGACGGGTAATGCGTCGCCACCCGTTTGCGACCGAGAGGCGTCCCGATGAGCGAGAAAGACCGGTTCACGAGCTACGAGGAGTTCTGGCCCTACTACGTGTCCGAGCACCAGGACGCGACGTGCCGGCGGCTCCACTTCGTCGGGACGAGCCTCGTGATGGCGATGGCGACGAACCCGCTCCTCTGGCCGGCGCTCCCGGTCGCGGGCTACGGCTTCGCCTGGGTCGGCCACTTCGTCTTCGAGAAGAACCGCCCGGCGACGTTCACCTACCCGCTCTGGTCGCTCCGCGCGGACTTCCGCATGTGGCGGAAGATCGCGACCGGGCAGATGCCGGCCGAGCTCGAGCGGGCGCGGGCGATGTTCCCGAAGCACGGCGAGGCGGAGGGCGAGGCGGCGTCGGCTTCGTCGAGCAGCGGTCGGGCGAAGGCCGCGGTCTGAGCACTTCCGTCGCGCGCGGAACGTGACCACGGAGACACGGAGACACGGAGAGGGCACGGAGAGCGGCCAAACCGCGATCCCTCCGTGCTCCGTGGTGAGCTCCACGGGCTCCCAGCTCAGCCGAAGGCTCGGTCTCACACGGAACGTGACCACGGAGACACGGAGACGGACGGAGGGGGCACGGAGGGCGGGCTCACTTCGATCCCTCCGTGCCTCCGTGCCTCCGTGGTGAGCTCCACGGGCTCCCAGCTCAGTCTGTCGTCGCCTCTCAGCGCGCGTCCGCCGCGGCGAGCAGCGCGCCCGAGCCGACCAGCCCGGCCGCGGCCGCGATGTCCGTGCTCAAGACGCGATCGTCGTCGAGCGGCGGGACCACCGCCCTGAGCACCGCGAGCGCGCGCCCCACGCCCACGCCCGGCGCCTCGCTCCGGAGCGAGAGCCCCTGCCCCGCCACGAGCGCCTCGATCGCGAGCACCTGCGTCGCGATGCGCGCCACCTCGGCGAGCGCCCGCGCGCTCGTCATGCCCATCGACACGTGATCCTCGCGATCCGCGGAGGTCGGGATCGTGTCGACGCTCTTCGGGTGCGCGAGCGCCTTCGCCTCGCTCACGAGCGACGCCGCCGTCACCTGCGCCATCATGAAGCCCCGAGCACAACCCCGAGCGCGGCGACAGGAACGCCGGGAGGTCGCGGTTCAGGTGCGGGTCGACGAGCTGCGCTATCCGCCGCTCCGCGATGCTCGCCACGTCGACGACCGCGATGACCGCCGCGTCGAGCGCGCTCGCGACGGGCTGCCCATGGAAGTTCCCGCCCGACTGGAGGCGGCCGTCCGACAGCACCAGGGGGGGTTGTCGGTCGCCGCGTTCAGCTCGATCGCGAGCACCCCACGCACGAACCCGAGGAGATCCCGCGCCGAGCCGTGCACCTGCGGCATGCACCGCAAGGAGTAGGCGTCCTGCACCTCCTTGCAGTCCTTGTGGCTCTCGACGAGCGCGCTGTCGGCGAGGAGCGCCTGCAGGTGCGCCCCGGCCGCGAGCGCCCCCCGGTGCGGCCGCGCCCGGGATCTCCGGGTCGAACGGCTTGTGCGAGCCCTTGAGCGCCTCGAGGCTCATCGCCCCGGTGACGTCCGCCGTCGCGACGAGGCGCTCACCGAGCGTCAGCGCGATCGCGCCGATGGCGAGCATCCCCTGCGTGCCGTTGATGAGGGAGAGCCCCTCCTTCGCGTGCAGCTCGAGCGGCTCGAGCCCGGCGCGCGCGAGCGCCTCGCCACCCGCCATCACCGCGCCCTCGTACCGCGCCTCCCCCTCGCCGATGAGCACCAGCGCGAGGTGCGCGAGCGGCGCGAGATCCCCGCACGCCCCGACCGAGCCCTGGCTCGGGATCACCGGCAGCACCCCGGCGTTCAGCATGGCGATGAGCCGCTCCACGACCACCGGCCGCGCCCCCGAGTAGCCGAGCGCGAGCACCTGCGCGCGGAGCAGGATCATCGCGCGCACGACGTCGTCCGGGAGCGGCGGCCCGACCCCGGCGGCGTGCGATCGCACGAGGTTCCGCTGGAGCGCCCTGAGCTCGCTCTTCGGGATCCGCACCTCCGCGAGCGCGCCGAACCCCGTGTTGATCCCGTACGTCGGCGCCGCGTCCGCGCCGAGCAGCGCGTCGACCGCCGCCCGCGCCCGCTCGAGCGCCGCCCGCCCGCGCGCCGACAGCGTCGCCCGCGCCTCGCCGCGCGCCACGGCCGCGACGTCCTCCACGGTGAGCGGCTCGCCGACGAGCACGTCTCCGCCTGACCATTCGTGAGTCTTGTCGTCCACGGGCGCACCATAGCCGGGCGCGAGGCCGGCCGGAAGGGGCGGCGCCCACGAGCCCCCCGGGTGACCCGGATCACGCCGAAATCAGCGGATTCTCCTTGACCCGGCCGCGCCCGTGCGATGGTTTCCGCCTCGCACGACCCGAGACAACCGCTCCATCACCCTCGCCGAGGAGTCTCCGATGCCGCTCTCCCGAGACATCGTCATCGTCGCCGCCAAGCGCACCCCGTTCGGGACGTTCGGCGGCTCGCTCAAGGGCCTCACCGCGACCGAGCTCGGCACCCACGCCGCGAAGGCCACGCTCGCCGCCGTCGGCGCCTCCGGCGAGGACGTCGACCACGTCATCTTCGGCAACGTCATCCAGTCGAGCCCCGACGCCATCTACCTCGCGCGCCACATCGGCCTCTACGCGGGCGCGCCGAAGGCCGTCCCGGCGCTGACCGTGAACCGCCTCTGCGGCTCGGGCTTCCAGGCCGTCATCTCCGGCGCCCTCGAGATCCTCGCCGGGCAGGCCGAGGTCGTCCTCTGCGGCGGCACCGAGTCGATGAGCCAGGCGCCGCACTGCCTCTGGAACGCCCGCTTCGGGATCCGCTACGGCCAGGCCCCGATGTCGGACTACCTCTTCGACTCCCTCGTCGACCGCTACACCGGGCTCCCGATGGCCGAGACCGCCGAGAAGCTCGCCGTCCAGTACGAGATCTCGCGCGCCGACGCCGACGAGCTCGCCGCCACCTCGCAGACCCGCTTCGCCCACGCCCAGGAGACCGGCGTCTTCGACGCGGAGATGGCCCCGGTCGTCCTCAAGGGGCGGAAGGGCGAGACGGTCGTCGCGAAGGACGAGCACAACCGCCCCGGCACCACCACCGACTCGCTCGCCGCCCTGAAGCCCGCCTTCCGCGCGGACGGCACGGTCACGGCCGGCAACGCCTCCGGCATCAACGACGGCGCCGCCGCGCTCCTCGTGTGCTCGCGCGAGGCCGCGCGCGCCCGCGGCTGGAAGCCCCTCGCCCGCCTCGTCTCGTGGGGCGTCTCGGGCTGCGACCCGTCGGTCATGGGCATCGGCCCGGCGCCGGCCATCCGCCGCGCGCTCACGACGGCCGGCCTCACGCTCGCCGACATGGACCTCGTCGAGGTGAACGAGGCCTTCGCCGCGCAGTACATCGCGGTCGAGCGCGAGCTCGGCCTCGACCGCGCCAAGACCAACGTCCACGGCGGCGCCATCGCCGTCGGCCACCCGCTCGCCGCGTCGGGCGCGCGCATCACCGCGCACCTCGCGCACCAGGTCTCGCAGGGCAAGGCGCAGCTCGCGGTCGGCTCGGCCTGCATCGGCGGCGGCCAGGGGATCGCCGTCGTGCTCGAGGCCGTGGAGGGCTGACGACGCCATGGCCGAGCAGGAGCCGTGGGACGACACGCTCGTCTACGACTGGAACGCCGCCGGGGGGGACCTCGCGAGGCCGTTGACGCACCGCGTCATGGTCCTCGACGAGACCCTCCGCGACGGCCTCCAGTCGCCGAGCATCATCGACCCGCCGCTCAAGGCCAAGCGGGAGCTCCTGCGCCGCATGGACGCCATCGGCGTCGACGTCGCCGACCTCGGCCTCCCCGGCGCCGGCGCGCGCGTCGCCCGGCACGTGGCCGAGCTCTGCGCGACCATCCGCGACGAGGGCCTCTCGGTGCGCGCCGCGTGCGCCGGGCGGACGCTCGCGAGCGACATCGAGCCGATCATCCAGATCAGCCGCGAGACCGGCGTCATCGTCGAGATCCTCACGTTCCTCGGCGCGAGCCCGATCCGCGCGTACGCCGAGGGGTGGACGCTCACGCAGATGCGGAAGCTCGCGGCCGACGCGGTCCGGATGGGCACGGACGCCGGCCTCCCCGTCGCCTTCGTGACCGAGGACACCCTGCGCGCGCACCCGGACGTGCTCTCGGAGCTCTACCGGGCGGCGCTCGGCGAGGGCGCGACCCGCATCATCATCTGCGACACGGTCGGCCACGCGACCCCCGACGGCGTCCGCGCCAACGTGACCTGGCACAAGGAGCTCCTCGACAAGCTCGGCCGGAGCGACGTCGGCCTCGACTATCACGGCCACGACGACCGCTGGCTCGGCACGATCAACACGCTCACGGCCGCCCGCGCCGGGTGCGACCGCCTGCACGCGACCGCGCTCGGCATCGGCGAGCGCGTCGGGAACACCGGCCTCGACGTGCTCCTCGTCAACATGAACCTCCTCGGCTGGCGCGACACCGACCTCCCCGCCCTGCCCGCCTACTGCGAGCAGGCGAGCATCGCGACGGGCCGCCCCATCCCGGCGAACTACCCCGCGATCGGGCGCGACGCCTTCCGGACGACCTCGGGGATCCACGCCGCGGCCATCCTGAAGGCCCGCCGCCGCCACGGCGAGTGGCTCGCCGACCGCATCTACTCGGGCGTCCCCGCGAACCTCCTGGGGCGGCACCAGGAGATCGACGTCGGCTACATGTCCGGCGCCTCGAACGTGCAGGCGTGGCTCGAGGAGCACGGCCAGGAGGCGCGCGACGAGGTCGTCGCCGCCATCGTCCGCGCCGCGAAGCGCTCGCACCGCACCTTCCGCGACGAGGAGGTCACGGCCCTCGTCGCGGCCGCCCTCGAGGAGCTCGCGGCGACCGCGGCCGGCTCGGGCGACGCACCCGCCGAGCCCTGACGGGGCGCGGCTGCTTACGCTCGCCGAATCAGGCGATCTCTGCTAGAGCGCGAGGGCGCCGCGACGGCGCTCCTGCCGACGGGACCGAGTGACCGCGATGGATGAGACCTTCCGCGTCCGCGAAGATCGCCTGAAGAAGCTCGACGCGCTGCGCGAGCTCGGCGTGAACCCCTTCGCCAACGACTTCCGGCCGAACGCGACCTGCGCCGAGATCCTCGCCGCGGCCGCCGAGAGCGCGCCGCCCGACATGAACGCGATCCCCGACGACGCGCCCGTGATGCGCGTCGCCGGCCGCGTCATGGCGAAGAACGAGATGGGCAAGGCCATGTTCCTGCGCGTGCGCGACCGCTCGGTCGGCGTCGGCGACGGCGCGGCCGAGAACCTGCAGGTCTACGTCAAGAAGGACATCGTCGGCGACGAGGCCTTCGACCAGCTCAAGCGCTTCGTCGACATGGGCGACATCGTCGCGATCGCGGGGCCGGTCTTCCAGACGCGCACCGGCGAGACCACGATCATGACGCGGGCCGGGAGGATCCTCACGAAGTCGATCCGCCCGCTGCCCGAGAAGTTCCACGGCCTCGCGGACGTCGAGACCCGCTTCCGCCAGCGGTACGTCGACCTCATCGTGAACCCGCACGTCAAGCGCGTGTTCCGCCTCCGCTCGCAGATCATCGCGTACATCCGCGACTTCCTCGTCGCGCGCGAGTTCATGGAGGTCGAGACCCCGATGATGCAGGTGATCCCGGGCGGCGCGACCGCGCGCCCCTTCGAGACGTTCCACAACGCGCTCTCGATGCCCCTCTACCTGCGCATCGCCCCCGAGCTCTACCTGAAGCGCCTCGTCGTCGGCGGCTTCGAGCGGGTGTTCGAGATCAACCGCAACTTCCGGAACGAGGGGCTCTCGCCGAAGCACAACCCCGAGTTCACGATGCTCGAGTTCTACCAGGCCTACGCGACCTGGGAGGACCTGGTCGCCCTCACGGAGGACCTGTTCTCCGGGCTCGCCGCGCACCTGAACGGCGACGGGAGCACGACCCGCCCCTTCGGCGAGCACGTCATCGACTACAAGGCGCCCTTCGCGCGCTACACGGTCGCCGAGTCGCTCGTCGCCGTCGGCGGCTTCACCGACGCCGACGTGGCCGACGCCGACACCCTCCGCGCCGCGCTCGCCGCGCGCGGGCTCAGCGACGACAAGGGCCTCTCCCACGGGCAGCTCCTGATGCTCGGCTTCGACGCCTTCGTCGAGGCGAAGCTCATCCAGCCGACGTTCATCACGCAGTTCCCGGTCGAGGCGTCGCCGCTCGCGCGCCGGAACGAGGCGGCCCCCGCGTTCACCGATCGCTTCGAGCTCTTCATCGCGGGCAACGAGATCGCCAACGCCTTCAGCGAGCTCAACGACCCCATCGACCAGCGCGAGCGCTTCGAGTCGCAGGTCAAGGCGCGCGACGCGGGCGACCACGAGGCCATGTACATGGACCTCGACTACGTCCGCGCCCTCGAGTTCGGCATGCCCCCGGCCGCCGGCGAGGGGATCGGCATCGACCGGCTCGTGATGCTGATGACCGACCAGCACACGATCCGCGAGGTCATCCTCTTCCCGCACATGCGGCCCGAGTAGCGGGGACGCGAGCCCGTGCGCAACCTGCTCATCGCGACCTTCGTGCTCTTCGCGCTCGCGCTCGGCATCACCGCCGCGCTCGCCGACGCGGGGCCGCAGACGGTCTACCTCGCGCAGACCAGCATCGGGCTCTTCCTCATCATCGTCGCGGTGGTCCTCGTCACGAGCGTCACGACCGCGACCTACATCGTCCTCTTCACGCTCTTCGCGCCGTGGGCGCTCAGCGCGCGCGTCACCACCGGGCTCTTCTTCGCGGTCTCGAGGCTCTTCGGCGGCCGTCTCGGGCGCCGGAAGATCCACCGCTTCCTCGGCTGGAAGCTCCTCCGGAGCCAGCGCAAGCGCGTGAGCTTCCCGAGCGTGCTCGCGCAGTCGTGGCACGCGCTCGCGACGCGCTCGGTGCGGCGGAGCATCACCCTCGCGGTCATCGGCGGGGTGGCCGTCCTCGGGAACCTCCTCGTCGGCGAGCCGGCCGCGTTCAACACCGTCGCCGAGGCCGTCAGCCCGGGCTTCGTGCTCGCGCTGCGCGTCGGGCTCATCGGCCTCGGCGCGGTCTTCCTCATCATCGGCATGCTGGGGCTCTTCGTGGCGCGGTCCGAGCGCGCGCCGATCCCCGTCTACCGGGAGCGCAACGCCGTCACGCTCCCGACGTTCATCAGCATCATCGGCGTGTCGATCGGGATCTGGGCCCTCATCGTCGTGCTCGGCGTGATGCACGGGCTCCAGAGCGACCTCCGCGACAAGATCCTGCGCACGAACGCCCACGTCGTCATCGAGCCGAAGGACCCCGACGGCAACCTCGGCGACGCGCTCGCGCTCGAGCGCGAAGCGCGAGGGATCGCGGGGGTCCGTGAGGCCTACGCCTACGTCTACGGCGAGGTCATGGTCTCGTCGCCGACCGGCATCGGCGTGAACGTCATCGTCAAGGGCATGAGCGCCGACGCGCTCGAGCGCTCGGAGCAGCTCGCCGGCTTCCTCGAGCAGGGCTCCGTCGCGTGGCTCGAGCGCCCCGAGACCCTCATCCCCGACCGCTACCGCTTCCCGTTCGAGCGCCGGAGCCTCTTCCCGGACGACGGCGACGACGACCAGCCGAAGAACGGCGGCGACGCCCTCCCGGACGACGGCAAGCTCGAGAACACGCTCGGCGACACGCCGCCCGCGACCGACGACGGCGAGGACGACGGCGGCGGCGGGATCCCCCCGCTCCCCGGGCTCGAGGGCGAGGACCTGCGGCCGCGCCCGAGCCTCTACCCCGGGATCCTCATCGGCGCCGAGCTCGCGCGGAACCTCGGCGTCGACGTCGGCAACGAGATCCAGCTCATCAGCCCCGACGGCGAGGTCGGCCCGAGCGGGCTCCGGCCGAAGCTGCGCTCCTTCCGCGTCGCGGGCATCTTCCGCACGGGCATGTACGAGTACGACCAGAAGCTCGCCTACCTCGCCGACTACGAGGCGCAGCGCTTCTTCGACTACGGCAGCGAGATGAACCGGCTCGAGATGCGGCTCGTCGACCCCGAGGAGTCCGACGCCGTCGTCGCGGCGCTCGGCGCGATCACCGGAGCCCGCTACCCGGGCGTCGTCGTGAGCGACTGGCGCGAGCGCAACAAGACCCTGTTCTCGGCGCTCCAGCTCGAGCGCATCGTGATGCTCATCATCCTCGCGTTCATCATCATCGTCGCGGCGCTCCTCATCGTGAGCTCGCTCGTGATGCTCGTCGTCGAGAAGGTGAAGGAGATCGCGGTCCTGAAGGCGCTCGGCGCGTCGGACTTCACCATCGTGCGGGCGTTCATGGTCGTCGGCTCCTTCATCGGGGTCTTCGGCGCCCTCTCGGGGATCCCCCTCGGCATCGGGACCTGCCTCTGGCTGACGTCGGAAGGCTTCGCTTTGCCTCGGGAATTCTATATCAGCTCACTTCCGGTGAAGCTCGACGCGGTGGAGGTCGTCATGATTGGTTTGGCCGCGCTCGGCGTGTGTCTCCTCGCGACCCTCTACCCCTCCTATCGAGCGAGCCGCCTCCGCCCCTCGGACGGACTGCGACATGGTTGAACCCGCTCCACCGGCCGCCTCCTCGGCCGCTGCGTCCTCGGTGCTGCTCGCCTGTCAGCAGCTCCGGAAGTCGTACGCCACCCCGGGGCGCCGCGGCGTCGGCGGGCGCGCCGAGCTCGAGGTGCTGCGCGGCGTCGACCTCACCATCGGGCGCGGCGACATGGCCTCGATCGTCGGCCAGTCGGGCGTCGGGAAGTCCACGCTCCTGCAGATCCTCGGCACCCTCGACCACCCGACGAGCGGGCGCGTGCTCTACGAGGGCACCGACGTCTTCGGGCTCCCGGCCGGGAAGCTCGCGGCGTTCCGCAACGCGCGCATCGGCTTCGTCTTCCAGTTCCACCACCTGCTCGCCGAGTTCACGGCGCTCGAGAACGTGATGCTGCCGGCGCTGATCGGCGGGCTCCACCCGAAGAAGGCCGAGGAGATCGCCACCGGCTACCTCGCCGAGGTCGGCCTCGCGGAGCGCCGCAAGCACAAGCCGGGCGAGCTCTCGGGCGGCGAAGCGCAGCGCGTGGCGATCGCCCGCGCGCTCGCCATGAGCCCGCAGATCGTGTTCGCGGACGAGCCCACGGGAAACCTGGACACCAAGACTTCCGATGAGATACACCACCTCCTCGTCGAGCTGAACGCCCGCCTCGGCACCGCGTTCCTGGTGGTCACGCACAACGTGCGGCTGGCCTGGCTCCTGAGACGCCACCTCCTCCTCGAGGACGGCGTGGTCCGCGAGCTCGCGGACGACGAGGCCCCCGAGCAGTTCTTGCCGAAAAAGGACGCCAGAGGCACCGCGTGATGCGCCCCCCCCTTGCCACGCCCTCGACGCCCCGTGCCGCGCGTGCGCCGCGTGCGCGCTGGGTCTTCGCCCTCGCGCTCGGCGCGCTGGCGCTCTCGGCCGCCCTCCCCGGCCTGGCGCGTGCCGCCGACCCCGAGGACGCCCTCCGCCCGTTCTTCCCGATGCAGCACCCGCCGGTCGTGCGCGCCATCGAGATCGAGGGGCTCCAACGCATCGACCGCGCCGGCGTGCGCGCGAAGATCTACACGCCGCTCGGCCGCGAGCTGGACCAGTCGCGCCTCTCCGAGGACATCAAGCGCGTCTACGGGATGGGCTTCTTCGACGACGTGCAGGTCGCGGACAAGCCGAACGTGGATGGCGGGATCACCCTCGTGTTCAAGGTCGTCGAGCGGCCGACCATCGTGTCGATCGACTACGACATCGACGGTGACGCGGTCGACAAGGACGAGATCCAGAAGGTCGTGGATCTCAAGAAGTTCGCGATCCTCGACGAGTCGCGGATCCGCTTCAACCTCTCGAAGATCGAGGAGCTCTACGTCGAGGAGGGGCACTTCCTCGCCGAGACGAGCTACAAGCTCGACAAGGCCCCGAACAACGGCGTGAAGGTGACGCTCGTGGTCCGCGAGGGGCGGAAGGTCGAGGTGCGCCACGTCGACATCGTCGGCAACGAGAACCTCTCGGCCGACGAGATCAAGTCGATCCTCGCGACGCGCGAGGGCGGCTACTTCTCGTTCCTGACGAAGAGCGGGCAGTTCAAGCGCGAGCTCTTCGAGCAGGACATCCAGCGGATCCAGTACTTCTACCTCATCCACGGGTTCGTGCAGATCCGCGTCGACGACCCGGTCGTGACGCTCTCGCCGGACAAGACCTCGATGTCCATCACCATCAAGGTGACGGAGGGCCCGCAGTACACGACGGGCGACCTCGACGTCGTCATGGACGAGGGCGAGTGGCTCGTCGAGAAGCCCGAGCTCATGAAGAGGCTCGCGCTCGTGCCGGGCACGACGTTCGACTACCAGAAGATGCAGGAGGACGTGCAGCGGCTGTCGCAGGTCTACAAGGACCGCGGCTACGCCAACGCGAACGTGTCGACCGACCACCAGGTCGACGAGGAGAACCACGTCTTCGGCGTGGTCTTCCACATCCAGAAGGGCGACCCCGTCTACATCCGCCGCATCGAGATCCAGGGCAACCGCACGACGCGCGACAAGGTCATCCGGCGCGAGCTCAAGATCAACGAGGGCGAGCTCTACTCGGGCGACAAGATCCGCCGCTCGAAGTCGCGCGTGCAGGTGCTCGGCTTCTTCGACGACGTCGACATCTCGCCGCGCCCGACCTCGGACCCGAACCAGCTCGACCTCGTCGTGCGCGTGAAGGAGAAGCAGACCGGCACGTTCCAGGTGGGCGCGGGCTTCTCGAGCCTCGAGTCGTTCATCCTCACGGCGCAGATCTCGAAGGACAACTTCCTCGGGCGCGGCCAGACGCTCTCGGCGCAGGCGACGCTGTCCGGGATCCGGCAGCTCTTCTCGCTCTCCTTCTTCGAGCCGTACTTCTTCGACACCGACATCACCTTCGCGATCGACCTCTTCAACTTCCAGGAGGACTTCGTCGACTTCACGCGGCTCCGGACGGGCGGGAACCTCTCGCTCGGCTACCGCCTGACGGACGACCTCTCCTTCTCGCTCACCTACACGCTCGAGAACGTCGACGCCTCGTTCCGGCGGACGGACCTCGACATCAAGAAGCTGAAGCAGAGCGGCCTCACGAGCTCGCTCCGCGGGACGCTCGCGTACGACACGCGCGACAACCGCCTCTTCCCGACGTCCGGCCAGTACACGACGCTCTCGCTCGAGGTCGCCAACGAGGCGCTCGGGAGCGAGAACGAGTTCGAGCGGGTCGTGGCGCGCTCGCGCTGGTACTTCCCGCTCTTCTGGGAGTTCGTGCTGCGCCTGAACGGCACGGTCGGCTGGGTCACGAGCCCGACCGACGAGCCCGTGCCGCTCTTCGAGCGCTTCTTCGTGGGCGGCATCTTCACGGTGCGCGGCTTCGAGCGGAACAGCATCGGCGACCGCCTCTACCTCACGTCGTCGCCCGACGGCACGACGACCGACACGGTCATCGGCGGCGTGAAGGAGCTCATCTTCAACGCCGAGGTCGAGTTCCCCATCTTCAAGGAGGTCGGGATCCGCGGCGTCTTCTTCTTCGACGCCGGCAACGCCTGGGGCGAGACCGTCGCCCTCGACCCGTTCGACCTCCGCACGTCCCTCGGCTTCGGCTTCCGCTGGAACTCGCCCGTCGGGCCGCTCCGCTTCGAGTGGGGCTTCCCCATCGCGCCGCGCGCCGGCGAAGACGGCGTCGTCTTCGAGTTCACCATCGGCAACTCGTTCTAGGACGCCGGAATGCGCCCCGTCAGGGCATGGTTGACACCCGCGTCCGACGGACGCTAGATCCACGACCCCGCGATACCTCGCCAGTTTTCAGGAGAACCGCCGTGCGCAGAGCGCTCATCACCGTCCTCGCGCTGACCTTCCTCGTCACGTTCGTCGGCGCCGCGTCGGCCGCCGACCTGAAGATCGGTGTCGTCGACGTCGAGTACGTGATCCTCAAGTCGAAGGCCGGCACGGCCGCGAAGGACAAGCTCAAGAAGCTGTTCGACAAGAAGCAGAAGGAGCTCGACGAGAAGCAGAAGGAGCTGCTCGACCTGAAGGGCAAGCTCGAGAACCCGAGCTCGATGCTGACCGACGACAAGAAGAAGGAGATGCTCCGCACCTACCAGGAGGGCCTGATGGCGCTCCAGGAGGCGTACCTGAAGAACCAGCAGGACCTCGCGAAGAAGGAGCAGGAGCTCATGAAGCCCATCTTGAAGGACCTCGAGGAGGTCCTCACCAAGATGGCCGAGGAGGGCGGCTACGACATGATCGTGAACCGCAGCCAGCAGGGCGTCCTCTGGTCCAAGAAGGACCACGACATCACCGAGGCGGTCATCAAGAAGCTCGACGCCAAGTAGCCGCGCCGCGGCTCGCGCCGACCCGACGCCCCGCCCCGCCTCTCCGGAGGTGCCGCGGGGCGTCGCCGTTTCGGGGATCCCCCTGTCACGCGGCGGAGTCGGGGCTTAGACTAAGTCGGCTCGACGAGAGAACCGGACGGAGGCGACATGACGAGGCGACCAGCGCGGGGGTACGGCGGCGGCGGCGGGATGGGCGGGATCGGCCTGCCGCGCCCGACGCCGGTGGTCCTGCGGCTCATGATCGTGATCGGGGCCATCTGGCTCGTGAACGCGTTCCTCGTGAACTTCCTCGACAACCGCGCCCTCGCCCACCTCATCAGCGAGTGGCTCTGGGTCAGCCCCGACAACGTCACCGACCGCTACGCGCTGTGGACGCCGTTCACGTACATGTGGCTCCACGCGAGCTTCTCGCACGTCGCGTTCAACCTGCTCGGGCTCTACTTCCTCGGCCCCATCCTCGAGGGCCGCTGGGGCGGCCGCACCTTCCTCAAGTTCTTCATCCTCTCCGGGGTCATCGGCGGCGTGTTCACCGTGCTCGCCGGCCTCCTCGTGCCCGCCTGGTTCTCGGCGCCCGTCCTCGGCGCGTCGGGGTCGATCCTGGCGATCATCGCCGCGTACTCGATCCTCCTCCCACAGAGCGAGATCCTCCTGATGTTCGTCCTCCCCGTGAAGGGGCGCTGGCTCATCTGGATCTCGCTCGGCATCGACCTCGCCATGTTCCTCGCGAGCTCCCCGGGCGACGGCGGCGTCGCCGTGCAGACCCACCTCGGCGGCGCGCTCGGCGGCTGGCTCCTCATCACGGGCAACTGGCGCCCGGCGGTCGCGTGGGGGCGCTTCCGCCTCTGGACGAAGAAGAAGCTCGGCGGCGGCGGCAAGAAGCCGCCGAAGGGCGGTGGCCGCGGCGGGTGGCGGAACCCGAACGACTTCCGCGTCATCCGCGGCGGGCGCGACGACGACGACCTGCTCCACTGACCACGCACCGCCGACCTCGGCGCGGCGTCGTCAGTCGACGTCGATGACGCGCGGGCGCGGTGGCCGCGGCGGCTCGGGCGCGCGGCCGGGCGGTAGGACCTCGACGTCGGGCTGGTCTTCGCGGACGGGCGGCTCGCGGTCGGACCAGGGCGAGCGCGGCGGCGCGCCGCCGAAGCCACCGAACGGGTCGCGCGGCCCGCGGCCGTCGTAGAAGCCGAACGTCGCGCGGCTCTTCATCTTCTCCCACGCGAAGCCGCGGAGCGCCTTCCGGAAGGCCGGCACGAGCAGCAGGAAGCCGACGCCGTCGGTCACGAAGCCCGGCGTCATCAAGAGCGCGCCGGACATCATGAGCAGCATCATGTCGACGAGCTCGCCCGCCGGCACCTCGCCGCGGTGGACCCGCGCCACCATCGCGCGGTAGGTCGCGCCGCCCTGCGACTTCGCGAGCCAGGCGCCGAGGACGCCCGTGCCGATGCAGAGCGCGATGACCGGCCAGGTGCCGAGCAAGCCGCCCACCTTGATGAGCAGCATGATCTCGACGATCGGGACGGCGATGAAGGCGACGAGGAGGAGGAGTGCCACGGCGAGCTCGACTTGGTTCGGCGATTCGGCGGGCCCGGCGGCCCGACCACGGAAGGCAAGGATTAGGCACCTCGGCTCCCCGCCGCAAGGCATTGCAGCGAGCCGCGGGGATTGCTACACCCCCACGACCCGCGCGGCGGGCGCGCCTCGGCCCCACGCCGTCGCCTCCCGCGCGCCGCCCCCGGCCTGCCCGGTCACGACGCTCCCGGAGAGATGATGGTCAGCTGGCTTGTGAACTCGTTGCGCGGGATCTGCATGGGCACCGCGGACGCCATCCCCGGCGTGTCCGGCGGCACCATCGCCCTCGTGCTCGGCATCTACGAGCGCTTCATCGGCGCCATCAGCGCCGTCGGGCTCGGGCTCGTGAAGGCGGTCTTCACGCGCGCCTTCTGGCGGCGCCTCTGGGCGGGCCTGAAGGATCCGGCGGCCCTCGGGGACGCGCCGGTCGACGTGCACGCGAAGAACGTGCTCTTCCTGGGCTCCCTCGTCGTCGGCATCGCCCTCGCCCTCGCCGTCGGCGCGAAGGTCATCCCGGACCTGCTCGCGACCTACCCCTCGCAGATGCACGGCTTCTTCCTCGGGCTCGTGCTCGCGTCGGTCATGGTGCCGTGGCGCATGATGAAGAAGCGGCAGGCGCCGCAGATGGTGGCGCTCGTCCTCGGCGCGGTCGCGACGTTCTTCGTCGTCGGTCTCCCCCTCGACCAGAGCCAGAGCGCGCGCGGCGTCGTCACCGTCGAGCTCCCCGCCCCGGCCGCCGAGGCGATGACGCTCACGGCCGCCGAGGAGAAGGTCGTCTTCCTGACGCAGCGCTACGGCGGTGAGCACGACAAGCGCGAGGTCGGCTTCCTGCCGGCGAAGCCCATCGAGGTGGCCGCGGGGCAGACCACGGTCGAGGTGCCGGTCCTGGCGCGCCTCGCCGGGAAGGTCGGGAACCTCGACGCCGGGCAGATCGCCGCCGTGCGCGGGCTCCCCGAGGGCACGACCGTGAGGCAGGCGGCCGCCACCGAGGGCGGCTCGGACCCGGCGCTCTGGTTCGTCTTCGTCGCGGGCGTCATCGCCATCAGCGCCATGGTGCTGCCCGGGATCTCGGGCGCCTTCCTGCTCCTGATGCTCGGGATGTACCACTACATCCTCTTCAACCTGCGCCTCGTCCTCTACGAGCGCGACGGGGGCGCGATGGTCGTGGTCGGCGTCTTCCTCGCCGCCGTCGTCATCGGGATCCTCTCGTTCTCGCGCTTCCTCTCGTGGCTGCTCGCGCGCTACCACGACACGACGATCGCCGCGCTCATCGGCATCATGATCGGGTCGGTGCGGAAGCTCTGGCCGTTCGAGACGCTCGACGCCGACGGCGTCGCGCACCCGTCGCTCCCGAGCGGCTTCGACGGCACGGTCGCGGCGACGCTCATCGCGCTCGTCGTCGGCGCGGTGATCGTCGTCGGGCTCGACCGCTGGGCGCGGACGAAGAAGCACCACGACGGGATCGCCACGATCGCGTGACGACGACCCGAGGGCCTCGGCGCGGCGCGCGCGAGGCCCGAGCGCCCCGTCGCGCGGCGGCTCAGGCGTCCGGGTCGACGCCGTTGTTGATGCGCTCGCGCAGGTCCTTGCCGACCTTGAAGAACGGCATGCTCTTCTCGGGCACGTCGACGGAGTCGCCGGTCTTCGGGTTCCGCCCGGTGTAGGCCTTGTACTTCCGCACGGTGAAGTTCCCGAAGCCGCGGATCTCGATCCGCTCTTCCTTCTGGAGCGCCTCGACCATGCTGTCGAAGACCGTGTTCACGGCGGTCTCGACGGCCTTCCGGGGGAAGCTGTGGGCCGCAACGATGGCATCGATGAGCTGGGACTTCGTCATCGGCGCGACCTCCCTGGACACGACGCGCGAGGCCTTCGTTATGCGATGCGTCGCTCCGCGCGTCAACCGCCCACCGGTCAGAACGCGCGACCCAACTGCTTGAAAGCCAAGCTCTTCCGCGCGTAGGACGGGGTCGTGGGCGCGCTAATCGGGGCCGACGAGCGAGCCCGGCCCGCCGGCCGGAGATCAGGCCGGGATCACGCCCACGCCGAGATCGCCCCGCGGACGCGCAGCGCTTGGTGGCTCACCCGACGTCGTCGAAGGGCGGCGCGTCGTCCGCCCAGGCCGAGAGATAGGCGCCATCGAGCTCCTCGGCGCCCGCGAAGAAGGCGGCGTAGAAGTCGTTCCCGCCGAGCGTCGCGCTGTCGCCGACGACGAGCAGGAAACGCCGCGCGCGCGTGAGCGCCACGTTCATCCGGCGGACGTCCGCGAGGAAGCCGATCTGTCCCGCGTCGTTCGACCGCACGAGGTCCACGACGATCGCCTCCTTCTCACGGCCCTGGAAGCCGTCGACGGTGCCGATCTCGAGCCCGCGGGCGAGCTCGGCGGCGAGGCGCTCGCGGAGCGCCCGCGCCTGCGCGTCGTAAGGGGTGATGACCGCGCAGTCGCTGGCCGCGAGCCCGCGCCCGAGGAGGCGCCGCACCTCGGCCGCGACGCGGTCGGCCTGATCGGGGTTCGAGGTGGACTTGTCGTCGCCCACGAGGGCCTCGGCGAAGCCCTTCCCCGCCGTGTCGACGACCGCGAGCGGGCCCGGCCGCAACAGATCCGCGGCCACCCCGGCGAGCTCCTCGAGGCGGTGCGCGGCGACGTGGGGGGCGGCGACGAGGCGGCCCCCATAGAGCATCGCCGACGGGAAGGCCATGAGCGCCGCGTGCATCCGGTGCTGCACGGTCAGGAGGCGGAGGACGTCGTCGTCGCCGCGCGCCATCAGGCGGTCGAAGATCGTGGTCCCGAGCCCGCCGCGCTCGGCCTCGCGGTCGATGACGGTCGGCGGGAGCTGGCATGGATCGCCCGCGAGCACGGCGCGGCGCGCGTTCGCGAGGGCCACGAGCGCCATGGGGTCGGGGGCCTGCGTCGCCTCGTCGAGCACGACGCAGTCGAGCTCGCCTGCGCCCTGGAGGGCGTGCGATGTCGCCCCCGCCGCGGTCGTCGCGATGACCTGGTGCCGCGCGAGGATGGCCTGCGCGGAGCGCCGGAGGTGGTGGCGCGCGTCGTCCTCGAGGCGCCGCGCCTCCTGGAGCTGCTCCCACTTCTCGCGGCCGCGGAGCGTCCCGCGCTCGCTCTGGGCGTACACGCGCTTCCGGATGTCGCGCGCCTCGGCGCCCCAGCGCTTCGCGAGGGCGGCCGCCTCCGACGCGTCGACGAGCGCGTCGAGCGTCAGCGCCTCGACCGACGGCATCACGCGCGCCGGGTGGCCGAGGCGGACCACGCTGACCTCGGTCGCGGCGAGGCGCTCGACGAGGTTGTCGACCGCGACGTGGCTCGCGGCGGTCACGAGGACGCGCTCCCCGAGGGCGACGTGCTGCCGGACGACCTCGACGAGGGTTCGGGTCTTCCCGGTCCCGGGCGGGCCGTGCACGAGCGCCACGGGCTCGGCGGTGAGCGCGTGGCGGACGGCGTCCTCCTGCGCCGCGTTCAGATCCGGGTCGAAGAAGCGCTCGACGCGGCGGTCGCGGCGGCTCACCGGGCGGCGCCCGTAGATCGTCTCGCGGAGGACGCCCAGATCGCTCTCGCGCGGGGCGTCGAGGGTCGCGCGGAGGGCGGCCGCGCCGCGGTCGAAGGTGACCTCGGGCGCCTCGGCGGCGAGGCGGAAGCCGCCGGACTCGTAGCGGTCGGGGACGTCGCTGTCCACGACGACGGCGACGCGCCCGCGCGCGAAGCGGCCGACGACGCAGGAGAGGGCGTCGTCGTCGCCCGGGTCCTTGAAGTGGAGGCGCGCCGGGTCGCCGGTGCCGAGCCGGAGCCCCTGGCGGTCGATGGCGGCGCCGTCGCGGCGGCCGAGCCAGAGGCGGAGGCGCCCGCCGGCGGTCGGCTCGGCCTCGTCGATCGCGAGGTCGACGAGGAGCGTCCCGCGCGCGACCCGCTCGGCGACGGAGAGCTCGGCGCGCTCGGCGGCGAAGCGCTCGCGGGCGGCGCGTCGCTCCCGCTCCCAGAGGGCGATGAGCGTGGTCAGGGTCTCGCGCGCGTCGGTCACAGGGTCCTCCCTCACTCGGGCTTGAGGCGGCGCTTGACGCCGTGCTATGGGAGCGCCCGCCGGGGGACGCCTCCCCCGCCCCCGCTGGCGAACGAACGGGACCGCGGGCAGAGACACGCCAAACGGGCGAGGAAGAGCATGTACCAGACCTCGGACATCAAGAAGGGCCTCAAGTTCAAGATGGACGGCGCGCCCTGGAACGTCGTCGAGTTCCTCTTCGTGAAGCCGGGGAAGGGCACCGCCTTCACGCGCACGAAGCTGAAGAACCTGCTCACGGGGCAGGTCATCGAGCGCAACTTCCGGACGGGTGAGACCTTCGAGCCGGTCGACATCGAGAATCGCAACGTCACGTACATGTACAATGACGGCGAGCACTACTACTTCATGGACTCGGAGAGCTTCGAGCAGCACCCGGTCGGCGAGACCGCGCTCGGCGACTCCGTGAACTGGCTCCAGGACAACATGCCCTGCGACATCCTCTTCTACGAGGGTCGCCCGATCTCCATCGATCTGCCGAACTACGTCGAGCTCGAGATCACGTACTGCGAGCCGGCCGTGAAGGGCGACACCGCGAACAACGCGATGAAGTCCGCGACCGTGTCGACCGGCGCCACGGTGCTCGTGCCGCTCTTCGTCGAGAACGGCACGACCATCAAGATCGACACGCGCACCGGCGAGTACTGCGGCCGCGTCTCGAAGTGATCCTGCGTCGCGGGGGACGCGAGTGAATGACGTTCACGGGCGGGTCCTGAGCGTCGCCGACGGCGGCGTCACGCTCCTCCGCCCCGGCGGCGTCGTCGCGTTCATGGAGATGGATCCCGGGGCCGCGCGCCCCGGCGATCTGGTCGTCGGCCGCGCTGGGCCTGGCGGCGTCGTCGCGCTGGAGGTGGTCTGGCGGCACCCGACGGGCGAGTTCCCGGCGCCCGGGTCCGACGCCGCGCGCCTCGCGGCGCCGCGCCGGTGGGAGCTCCTGCGGCGGCGCGCGGAGCTGCTCGCGGCGACGCGCACCCACTTCCGCGCGGACGGCTTCCTCGAGGTCGAGACGCCGCTCCTCGTGCCGTCGGCGGGGACGGAGGTCCACCTCGACCCCGTGCGGGTCGAGCTCGCCGAGGGGCCGGGCGAGGATCGCGCCGTCCGGTGGCTCATCACGTCGCCCGAGCACCACATGAAGCGCCTGCTCGCGGCGGGCGCGCCAGCGATCTTCAACGTCGGCAAGGTGTTCCGCGAGGGGGAGCGGGGTCGCCACCACCGCGCCGAGTTCACGATGATCGAGTGGTACCGGCCGTTCTCCGGCTACGAGGCGATCATGGACGACTGCGAGCGCTGGGTGGCGGCGCTCGCGGGCGGGAGGCGTGAGATCGTTTTCCGGGGGCGCGTCCTCGACCTCACGCCGCCCTGGCCGCGGCTGCGGTTCTACGATCTGCTGCGGGAGCGGGCGGGGCTCACCCGCCCCGAGGAGCTCGACCCGGAGGCGCAGATGGCGGCCTTCGTGGACCACGTCGAGCCGACGCTCGGGCATGAGCGGCCGGACTTCCTCGTCGAGTGGCCCATCGCGATG
Organism: Deltaproteobacteria bacterium; assembly: GCA_020632715.1. Classification (GTDB taxonomy): domain Bacteria; phylum Myxococcota_A; class UBA9042; order PHBI01; family PHBI01; genus JACKFA01. The sequence continues at coordinate 247,785 of JACKFA010000003.1, read as the reverse complement.
GCGTCGCTCGCGCGGCCGAAGCCGGGCGACGCGCGCGTGGCCGAGCGCTTCGAGCTCTTCGCGGGCGGGCTCGAGCTCGGGAACGCCTTCGGGGAGCTCACGGACGCCGCGGAGCAGCGGCGCCGCTGCGAGGCGGACAACGCCGAGCGCCGGGAGGCGGGGCGCCCCGAGATGCCTCTCGACGAGGCGTTCCTCGCGGCGCTCGCCGAGGGGATGCCACCGTCGGCGGGCATCGCGGTCGGCTTCGACCGCGTCGCGATGCTGCTGCTCGACGCGGCGACCATCGACGAGGTGGTGGCGTTCTAGGGTAAGTGGCCGTCCACAAAGGACAACCACGGAGGCGCGGAGGCACGGAGGAAGCGAGGACGGCCCGCTCTCCGTGCGCCTCCGTGTCTCCGTGTCTCCCCCCTCTCGTTCCCCCCCGGACAACCTGACCGGCGGCGACCTCAGCCCGAGGCCGCGAGCTCCTGCTGGTGGCGCTCCTGGATCTTCTTCAGGAGCGGCATCAGCACGTTGAAGTCGAGCCCGGCGCCCATCGCGTGCGGCGAGAAGAGGAAGTCGACGAGGTAGAAGTCGCTGAAGACGTTCAGGTTCGGCGCCGCGAGCTTCGCGTAGCGGTCGAAGAAGAGGAGCTGCTTCAGGATGAGCAGGAACTCGCTCGGGAGCTTGATCCCGTAGCGGTACGCGACCTGCGTGATGTCCGGCAGGATCTCCTCGTACTTGATGTCCGCGAGGTTCTTGTCGATGAGCGGCGAGTAGACGCGCTCGAGGTCCGCGACGAGCGCGTCCCGGTCGAGCTTGTCGCTGACGGCGCCGATCTCCGTCATCACCTCGGCGAGCGCCGCGTAGTCCTTCGCGGAGAACGCGAGCACGTAGCGCATGACCTGGTGACGCTGCTCCGTCGTGAAGCGCCCGATGATCCCGAAGTCGAGGAGCCCGACCGCCGGCCCCTCGGGCATCATCATCAGGTTCCCGGCGTGCGCGTCGCCATGGAAGAAGCCGGCGAGCATCATCGTCATGAGCCACGCCTTGAGCCCGCGCCGCAGGTGGTGCTCCGCGTCGAGCCCGCTCGCGCGGATCGCCTCGACGTCGTCGGCCTTGAAGCCGACGAAGCGCTCCATCACGAGCACCTTCTGGGTGACGAGGGCGTCGACCGGGGCCGGCGCGCGCACGTCGTCGATGCCGTACTTCGCCATGAGCCGCCCGAACTCGCGCAGGTTCTCGGCCTCCATCCGGAAGTCGAGCTCCTCGTGGATCGTGCGGTCGAAGTCCTCGATGACGCCGCTCATGTTCGCGAGGCGCGCCCCCGTGAAGAGCTTCTCCGTGACCCACGCGCCGCGCCGCATCCACCAGAGGTCCGCGTCGACCTTGGGGCCTATGCCCGGGCGCTGCACCTTCACGACGACCGCGCTCCCGTCCGGCATCGTCGCCGCGTGGACCTGCGCTATCGACGCCGAGCCGAGCGGCGCGTCGTCGAACGAGGCGAACACGCTCCCGATGGGGCCGCCGAGCTCGCGCTCGACCGTCGCCTTGAGCTCGTCGAGCGGGAACGGCTTCACGCTGTCGAGGCAGCGCTGGAACTCGTCGGAGTAGCGCTTCGGGAAGAGCCCCGGCGAAGACGCGACGACCTGCCCGAGCTTGATGAAGGTCGGGCCGAGCGCCTCGAACGCGAGGCGCACGATCCGCTCGTTGTGGAGCGGCTCGTAGGGCCGCCCGCGGTGAAGGATCGCCCACACGACGCGCCGGAGGCCGGTCTTCGAGTAGACCCACGCCCAGAACATCCAGGTCAGGAGGAGCCAGATCCGGAGCGCGCGGCCGATGACGCGGAGGAAGAACATCGCCCTCAGACCGCCCCGCCGGCGCCGCCGTCCGTGACCACCTTCGCCGCGACGAGCGCGTCGATGGCGGCGTCGTCGAGGCCGAGCTCCGCGAGCACGGCCCGCGTGTCGGCGCCGAGCCCTGGGGCGCGCCCCGGGGGCGGCGCGTCGACCGGGCGGACGGGCGTCCGCACCCGCCGGAGCCCGGCGGCGTCCGTGATCACGTTCCGCCGCGCCTCGTGGAGCGCGCTCGCGGCGAGCTCGTCGGGCCCGAGCACCGGCGTGCAGCAGGCGTCCGTGCCGGCGAACGCGGCCTCCCAGGCGGCCCGGGGCCGGGAGCGGAAGAGCGCCTCGAGCTCGGCCCCGAGCCTGGCGTCGCCGTACTGGCGGCGCATGAGGTCGGGCCGGCCCGCGGCGAGGCAGAAGGCGCCCCAGAACTTGGGCTCGAGCGCGGCGAGCGCCATGAAGCCGCCGTCCGCCGTCTCGTAGACCGCGTAGCAGGGCTGGCCGCCGGTGAGCGTGTCCTCGCCTCGCGCCGGCGGGGCCGCGCCGCCGCCGAGGTGCGGCGCGAGCGCGGCCGAGAGGTAGGCGAGCACGGCGTCGGTCATCGAGATGTCGACGAAGCCGCCGCGCCCCGTCTTGTGGCGCCGCTCGACGGCGGCGAGGATCCCGACGAGGCCCCAGAGCGCCCCGCCGAAGTCCGCCATCTGGATGGGCGGGACGGCCGGCGCGCCCGCGGCGGGCCCGGCGAGGCCGATGGCGCCGCCGAGCGAGGCGTAGTTGAGGTCGTGCCCGGCGGCGTCGGCGAGGGGGCCGTCCTGCCCGAAGCCGGAGATGGCGCAGTAGACGAGCCCCGGGTTCGCCGCCGAGAGCGCCTCGTAGCCGAGCCCGAGCCGCGCCATGACGCCCGGCCGGAACGACTCGATGAGCACGTCGGCCTTCATGGCGAGGTCGAACGCGAGCTTCGCGCCGTCCGGGTGCTTGAGATCGAGCGCGATCGAGCGCTTCCCGGCGTTCAGCGCGGCGAAGGCGTAGGACACCTTGCCCGTGAGCGGCGGCATGAAGCGCAGGTAGTCGCCGCCCTCCCGGGCCTCGACCTTGACGACGTCCGCGCCGAGGTCGGCGAGGACGAGGGACGCGTAGGGCCCCGGGAGGAGCCTCGAGAAGTCGAGGACCCGGAGCCCTTCGAGGGCGAGCGGCTCGCTCACGGCCGACCGAGCCGGCCGGCCGCGGCGCGCCGCGGTGACGCCGTCGCGCGTGTCACCACGGGGGACCGTCCGTCGTCAGAGGATGGACTGGAGCTTCATCGCGAGCCCCATGTCCCCCTCGACCTGGATCTTGCCGAGCATGAAGTACTGCATGGCGAGCTCGCTGTTCTCGCCGATGGCGACGAGGTCCTCGTCGCTGACGGCGATGGTGACGTCGGCGTCACCGTCGCCCTCCTTCACCTCGACCGCGCGGCAGTCGACGACCCAGACGCCGCCATCGGCGCCGCTCACGTCGAACTTGAAGGCGCCATCGATCTCCTTCGTGGCGGCGGGATCGGCCTTCAGGCGCTGATCGATCTCGGCGAAGACGTCCTTGGGCGTGCTCATGAATCGCTCCTTTGGCGGCGTTCGGGGGGATGTTCCTGGACGCGTGTCGGGCGATGGGAGGTAGCACGCAGGAGCGGCCGCGGTCAATCGCGCGCGGGCGCCCGCCGCGCGTGCCTCCGGCCGGCCTCCATCGCGCTTGCCGGAAGCGGCGCGCGGCGTCATGGTGGCGCCATGAGCGACCGCCTCACGAGCACCTTCTCGGCCCTGCGCGACGCCGGCCGGACCGCCTTCATCCCCTACGTGACCGCTGGCGACCCCGACCTCGAGACGACGGGCGCCATCCTCGACGCCCTCGCCGAGGCCGGCGCGGACGTGATCGAGCTCGGCATGCCGTTCTCGGACCCCATGGCCGACGGCCCGGTCATCGAGGCCGCGATGGTGCGGGCGCTCGCGAACGGCACCACCCTCGACGGCGTCCTGTCCATGCTCGCCGGCTTCCGCGCGCGCCACCCGAGCGTGCCCGTCGTGCTCTTCGGCTACATGAACCCGCTCCTCCGCCGCGGGGTCGAGGCGGCCTGCCAGGCCCTCGCCGACGCCGGCGGCGACGCGCTCCTCGTCGTGGACCTCCCGCCCGAGGAGGCGGCCGAGCTCACGCGCCCGGCGAAGGCGCGCGGCCTCGACTTCATCGGCCTCTTCACGCCGACCTCGGACGACGCGCGCGTCTCGCGCATCGCCGAGGAGGCGAGCGGCTTCGCGTACTACGTGTCGATGGGCGGCGTCACCGGCGACGCCTTGAAGGACCTCGACCCGGTCGCCGCGCGCGTCACGGAGGTGCGCGCGCTGACGGGGCTCCCGGTGTGCGTCGGCTTCGGCGTCCGCACCCCCGACGACGCCGTCCGCATCGCGCGCTTCGCCGACGGGGTGGTCGTCGGCACCGCGCTCGTCGACCTCATCGCGAAGGCGGCGCCTGGCGAGGCCGCCGCCGCCGCGGGCCGCTTCGTGCGCGGCTTCCGCGAGGCGCTCGACGCGCTCTGAAGCTCAGCCGCGGGCGACGGCGATCGCGTCGATCTCGACGGCGACGCCCTTCGGGAGCGCCTTCACGGCGACCGTCGCGCGCGCCGGCCGGTGGTCGCCGAGCGCGCCCGCGTAGACCTCGTTCACGGCGGCGAAGTCGCCCATGTCGACGAGGAAGATCGTGCAGCGGACGATGTCCTCGACGCCGTGTCCCGCCGCGTGGAGCACCGCGAGGAGGTTCTTCATGACCTGCTCCGCCTGCGCGCGCACGTCCCCTTCGACGACGGCCCCCGTGGCCGGGTCGAGCGCGATCTGCCCAGAGCAGTAGGTCGTGCCGTTCGCGGAGACGGCCTGTGAGTACGGGCCGATGGCGGCCGGCGCGTCGGGCGTGGCGATGATGCGGTGCTTCATGGGCGGGTGTCCTCCGGTGGGGTTGCGCGCCCGCACGCTACACCATCCGCGCGCCGACCGCGCGCCGCGACCGCGCCACCCGGCGCGCCGCTCGAGACGCCGCGCTGGGCCCGCAGACGCGCCCAGCGCCTCGCTCTTCGGCCGCTGAAAAATCGGCGGCGAGTTTTTTGACCCCCTCCTGGGCCGACTCTACCCTGCGAAGGCCGGCGGGAAACGCAACCCGCCGAAACAACAACGAGAACCTTCGACCAGACGAGGTCGCGACCATGCTCGAAGCCCACGACGCCGCCATCCCCTTCCGCAGGTTGGCCCAGAGCCGCCGCTGGGGCGCCGCGTACCGGGCGGGTCGCCAGAATCAGCCGTCGTGGCGTGAGCCGGTGCGCGAGAGCGACCCGGCCGAGCGCGTCGCGACGCACCGGGTCCTCGCGTTCGACCGCCGCCGTCCAACCCCGGTCGGGGAGTCGGTCGATCACGGATTCCAAGGGGCTACGGCCGCGCTCACGATTATCCTCCCCGACACGGAAGCGCGGTCGTAGCCCTGCGGAATCACCCACACCGGGCGCCGCTCACCCCCCGAGCCCGCCCTGCCCTCGCGCTCCGGCGCACCCGATGATGAGAGGCCCCCGCCCGTGAGATGGCGACTCCCACTCCGAGGCCGCGGACAGGACGATGATCCGGTCGTCGCCCTCGATCGCTGGCAGCTGACGCAGGCCCTCCTCGGGCTCGGCGTCATCGTGGTCGCCGTGTTCTTCGCGGGGGTGTTCGTCGGGCGGAAGACGCAGTCGTCGCTCCCGGCCGAGGTGGCGCGCGTCGTCGCGCCGGCGGGCGCCGCGGCGACCGAGACGAAGCCGAAGGAGCGCCTCCTCGCGCTCGCGGGCGTCCCGATCGGGACGCAGGGGATCGACTCGGACCTCGCGCGCCCGCTCGGCGACGTCGTCCCGAACGACCCGACGGACGCCGCGCGCATCGAGACGCACCGCCAGATCCAGGCGAGCCGTGAGCACGGCGTGGCCTCGCTCGGGGCGGGGGCCGGGCTCGAGGGGGCGACCGCCGAGATCGCGCCCGCGGCCGACGCGGGCAGCGCGGAGGGCGGCTACACCTTGCAGGTCTCGGCCTTCGACAGCCAGGACGCCGCGTCCGCCGTGGTGAAGGCGCTCGACGCCTCCGGCCACCACGACGCGCGGGCCCGGCAGGTGAGCGCCGCCGGGCGCGTCTTCTGGCGGGTCGAGATCGGGAAGTTCGCGAGCATGGCGCAGGCGACGGCGTTCCAGCGCCGCTTCGAGAGCGACGCCGGCTACTCGACCGTGCTGATCCCGATGTAGTCGCGATCGGGCCTCGGCGCCCGGAGGCGCAGCGGCCGTCGCCGCACGCCCGCGAAGCGGGCGGCGCGCGAGGCTACGAGCGCCGCGCATACAGCGTTCGTGACCGACCCGGGCGGCCACGAGGGCCGCCCCTACGGCGTTCGTGACCGACCCGGGCGGCCACGAGGGCCGCCCCTACGGCGTTCGTGACCGACCCGGGCGGCCACGAGGGCCGCCCCTACGGCGTTCGTGACCGACCCGGGCGGCCACGAGGGCCGCCCCTACGGCGTTCGTGACCGACCCGGCGGCCACGAGGCCGCCCTACGGCGTTCGTGACCGACGCGGGCGGCCACGAGGGCCGCCCCTACGGCGTTCGTGGCGGGCGCGGGCGGCCACGAGGGCCGCCCCTACGGCGTTCATGGCGGGCGCGGGCGGCCACGAGGGCCGCCCCTACGGCGTTCGTGGCGGGCGCGGGCGGCCACGAGGGCCGCCCCTACGGCGTTCGTGGCGGCGCGGGCGGCCACGAGGGCCGCCCCTACGGCGTTCGTGGCGGGCGCGGGCGGCCACGAGGGCGCCCCTACGGCGTTCGTGGCGGGCGCGGGCGGCCACGAGGCCGCCCCTACGGCGTTCGTGGCGGGCGCGGGCGGCCACGAGGGCCGCCCCTACGGCGTTCGTCATGGGCGCGGGCGGCCACGAGGGCCGCCCCTACGGCGTTCGTGGCGGGCGCGGGCGGCCACGAGCGCCGCCCCCCACGGCGTTCGTCATGGGCGCGGGCGGCCACGAGGGCCGCCCCTACGGCGTTCGTCATGGGCCCGGGCGACCACGAGGGCCGCCCCTACGGCGTTCGTGGCGGGCGCGGGCGACCACGAGGGCCGCCCCTGCCTCGCCCCTCAGCCCAACCCGAGGAAGTGCAGCGCGTCCTCGTCGAGCCCGAGGTAGTGCCCCACCTCGTGGAGCACGGTGATCTCGACCTGCTCCTCGGCCTCCTCGACGGAGCCGCAGGTGCGCTCGATGTTCCAGCGGTAGATCGTGATGCGCGCCGGCCCCTGCGACACCGTGTCGAGCTGGTGCTCCGCCGCGTGATCCGGGCCGTCGAAGAGCCCGAGGATCCGCGGGTCGGCGATGTCCTCGTCCACGATCCACGCCTCGGGGTAGTCCTCGACCAGGATCGCCACGTTCCCGAGCGCGTCGCGCGCCATCGGCGGCAGCCGCTCGATCGTCTGCGACACCGTCTCCACCACCTGATCCTCGGTCAGGTAGAGCCGGTGCTCCGGCTCGAGCTCGTGCTCGAGCTCCCACGTCTTCCGGAACGCCGCGTGCCGCGTGTCCCACCGCTCGAGCCGCTCCGCCACGAGCCCGAGCTCGTACCAGAGGTCCGCGTCCTCCGGGTTCTTCTTCGTCCCGTCGAGAAACACCTCGAGCGCGTCGTCCGGCCGGTCCAGGTCGACCAGGATGTGGCCGAGCTCGAGGATCCCGTCCGCGTCGTTCGGGTAGCGCACCGTGATCTCGCGCGCCACGTCGAGCGCCTCGTCACGGCTCTCCTCGAGCCACTTCACGCGCCAGTCGAGCGCCATGAACTCGAGCGAGTCCACGCCCCCCTCGGGCAGCATCCCGACCGCCGACCGCTGGCGCACGACCCCGGCCAGGTCGCCGTCGTCGTACGCCCGCAAGCCCAGGTTGAAGTGCACCGAGAGCGCGCGGTTGCGCGTCAGGCGCAGGCTCAGCTGCCGCGAGCGCTCGAGCGTGGCCGCGTCCATCCGTCCTCCTCCACCGGCGCGCCCTCGCGCGCCCCCTCGCGTGCGACGCGCTCAGCTGCCCTCGTTGACCTCGGTGTACACGTCGGGCTTGCCGTCCCCGTCGCGATCCTCACCGATCCGCATGAGCTTGCCACCCTCGTAGTACTCGATGGTGTCCATCTTCCCGTCGCCGTTCGTGTCGCGCTCTTTCCGCGTGAGCTGGTTGTCGTTGTAGAACTTCACGATGGACGCCTTACCGGCGAAATCCAGCGCGAGATCACGACGATAGAGCACGCCGTCGGCGTAGTAGTCGATCGCGTCGGGCTTGCCGTCGAAGTCGAGGTCCATTTGCTCGGTCACGACGGCGCCCTGGTCGTTGAAGACCCGCACCACGTCCGGCCGCCCGTCGAAGTCGAGGTCGAGCTCGTGCTTCGCGAGGAGCCGCACCTTCTTCTCGCGCGGCGCATCCTCCGGCCCGCGGAAGACGTAGGTCTTCCAGTCGTCGGCCTTGTTGTCACCGTTGAGGTCGAAGTTCTCGACCTCCTTGTCGCCCGTGATGTCGAGCCCGAGCAGCTTCGCCTCCGGCGACTTGCCCTCCTTGGACTCGGGGCCGGAGCCGCAGCCCTGCGCCGCGAGCGAGGCCGCGACGAACGCGATGGGGATGACGACAGCTCTCATGGACGGCCCACCTGGGAAGATGTCAATCGGGGGGATGTTGCTCAGAAGGCCCCGGCGAGGTCAAGCCGCCTCGCGGCCCCGACCCGTGCCTCAGGCGCGCGTGCGACGCTCCCCGATCATCGGAAAGATCCCGAGCGCCTGAAGCGCCACGAACCCGAGGTGCGCGGCGAGGTCACCATCGGGCAGGATCGCGTCGGCCTCGTAGAGCACCGGCATCCGCACCCGCCGCTCCGCGTCCGCCACCGCGCCCGCGATGATCTGCTCCTGCAGCGCCGCGACGCTCACGAGGAGCGGCACCACCATCACCCGCCGCACCCCCGCCGTGCGCGACGAGTCGACGATCGCCTGCGCCGTCGGCGCCGGGCTCATCCCGACGACGTGCCCGACGTAGGCGTGGGTCGCGTGCCCGTACCCGGCCTGCATGAGGCGCGTGCGGAGCGCGTGGAGGAGCGCCTCCCACGCCTCGTGGTGGATCGCCGAGCCGTAGGCGCAGAGGACGATCGCCTCGTGGCGCTTGTCCTGCGACAGGAGGCTCGTCCGGCGGAGCACGTTCTTCAGCAGCAGATCCTCGAGCTTCCCGGGCGACACGAGGCGCACCGGGAGCCCGGGCGCGAGCGGCGAGTACCCCTCGGCGATGAGCCTCCGGCGCACGTGCTGGCCGACCGGCAGCCCGAGGAGCCCGGGCACGTCCTCGCTCACGTGGGTCGACACCGTGAGGAAGAGCGGGATCACGACCACCTCGGGGCAGCCGGACGAGAGGTTCAGCCGCACGACGTCGGGCAGGCTCGGCCCGCTCCCCTCGATGTAGGCGGCCTGCACCGTCGCGAAGGCGTCGCCGATGCCGGGGGTCGCGGCCACGTCGCGCACGAAGTCGTCGACGGCGGCGTTCCAGCCCGGGGTCTTCGAGCCGTGCGCCGCGATCACGAGCGCCGGCCTCACGCTTGGCGCGGCCGTCACCGAACCCCTGGGCCGAGAGTCCTCATGGCCCATTCTCGTGGCGGCGCGCGAGCGCGGTCAAGTTCGCGCCAGGATCGTCATTACGGTGCGCAAGTGGCTGGAGCCCGGTCGCCGTCGAGCATCCTCGCCGTCTGCCTAGGAGGAGAGCGGAGGCGCACCCATAGGTGCGCCGAGCATCGACGACGACGGCAGGCGGTGAGGAGGCCGGCGGCGAACGGCTCCAGCTGCTTGCGCACCGTAATCAGTCGAAGGCGCCGGCGACGTCGGCCGCCACGGGATCCCCAGCGTGCAGACCGCGGTGGAGGCAGGCGCGCGCGGCGTCCTCGTCCTCCGGGCGCACGAGGACGACGACGGGAGCGTAGCTCGCGAAGAACGGGAAGAGCGCGCGGAAGCAGCGCCCGTCCGCGTGCGCCGGCACGCCCGCGCGCTCGAGCGCGGCGAGCGCCGGGGTCACGGCGTAGACGCGGTGCAGGTCCCGCACCGGGACGAGGGCGCCGTGGACGCGCCGGAAGCGCCACGACGCCGCGAGGTCGAGCGCCACGGCGATCACCGTCGCGATGGCGACGACGTGCGACACGAGGAGCCCCGAGAGCGAGAGCGCCACGAGCGTCAGCGCCGACCCGATGACGAACGCGCGCCGGGTCGCCCGGAGGTCGCTCCCGGGGTGGCCGAGCCCGCGCGCGAGGCGCGCCACCCGCCGCGGACGCTGGAAGAGCCAGCCCTCCCCGAGGACGAGCACCGCGAGGACCACGATGAAGCCGAGGTCGCCAGCGACGGGATCGAGCAGGCTCGGCGCGTCGAAGCCGTAGCCGGCGAGCCACGCGATCCGGTCGGCGAGCGCGACGAAGACGAGCAGGTCGGCCATCGGCGAGACCCCGCTCGTCGGCAGCGAGATCGGGCTCGCGGTGAGGCCAAGGCCCCGTCGGAGCGCGGCCGGGAGCGCGAGCATGACGACCATCACCGCGCCGACCACGAGCATCGGGGCGAGGGCCGCGACAGGCGTCGTGCCCTCCAGGTTCGCGCGGGTGAGCGCGTCCGAGGTGACGTCGAGGAGCTCGAGGACCGCGCCCGTGAACAGGAGGAGCGCGACGCCCCCCGTCAGCGCGCCGGCGTCGAGGATCCACCACAGGAGGCGCAGGGCGACCGCGCCGCCGAAGCCGAGGAGCATCGTCGGGAAGAGGCCGAGCGGCGGCCCGCCGTAGGACGACACGTACTGCACACCGACCGCGAAGCCGTAGGCCGCCAGCAGCGCGAGCGCGAGGCCGAGGAGATCGGCTGCGAGGCGGAGCGGGGCCCGGGCCTCTCGCCCGCCGACGCGGCGCGCGCGGAGCCCCGGCACGGCGACCGCGACGAGCTCGACGAGCGCGTAGGCGGTCAGGAAGGGCGTGACGCCGACCGCGATGAGGCTGAAGGGGCTCCCGGCGAAGCGGAACGCGCCGACGACCTCGGCCGGGAGGTCGCCGACGTCGAGGAGGGACACGTACCCGAGCGCCACGATCAGGGCGACGCCGATGGCGGTCACGACGAGCCGGAGCCGCAGGCTGCGGGGGACGTGGGCGGGGGCGTCGTCTCCTGCGGTGACGGCGGCCGGCGCCTCGCCCGGCGCGAGGGCGCCACCGCAGTCGGGGCACGCCGTGGCCGTGTCCGCGCACTCGCTCGCGACGCCCTTGCGGACGCGGTACGGGCAGGTCGGGCTCGGGCAGTGCTGCATGACCCGCATCGTTCCCCAGCCATCGACCGCCCGCAACGGCTCGCGTGGAATCGGCCGCCGCCGCCGGTCGTTCCGGCCCGACGCGGCGCCGGACGGCACGCGAACGTTTCCGCGCGCGCCCGGTCGCGCTATGGTCCCCGTCCCCCGCGCGCGAGCGCCTCCGCGGCGCCCGCGGCCGCCGCGGGCGCCGCCGAACCCGCTGCCTTCTCGAGAGCCTCTCGCCATGACGCCCGCCGCCATCGAGCCCGCGCCCGGAGAGCCCTACGGCCGGACGCTGCTCACCGCCGACGACGACCACGAGACGCTGATCATGCGCTGGCGCCCCGGCGCGACCTGCGCCCCGCACGACCACGGCGACGCCGGCGGCGCCATCCACCTGCTCGAGGGCGCCTTCGTCGAGCGGCGCTACCGCCACGACGCCGACGGGCTCTCGCTCGTCGCCGTGTACGAGCACGAGGCGCCCGCGGTCGTCGCGGTCGAGCCGGGCTGCATCCACGACATGCGCTCGCTCGGCCCTGGCACGAGCGTCCACCGCTACAGCCCGCGGATCGCCGGGATGCGCGTCTACGACGTCGAGCGCCGCGAGACGCTCGTCGTGAGCGACGACTGCGGCGCCTGGGTCCCGCGCGACGAGGCGCTGATCGTCGCCCGCGAGCCCTGGCCGGAGCCGCCGTGATCCTCATCACCTACACGACGCTCTACCGCGAGGGCGGCGCGCAGATCGAGCAGGCCGCCGAGACACTCGCGAAGGAGAAGCGCGCGGCGCGGCCGGGCGCCGAGGTGCGCCTCGCGCGGGTCGAGTCGAAGCGCGCCTTCGTCGACGCCATCGCCGCGAGCGAGGCCGCAGGCGGGCTCGACGAGCTCCACTTCCTCGGCCACTCCGGCATGTACGGGCCGATGTTCCGCACGACCGCCATGCCGGAGCAGCTGAGCCCCCACGAGTGGCGGACGCTCCGGATCCCCTTCAAGCCCGGCGGCCAGGCCTTCTTCCACGCGTGCCGCACGGCGCGTTGGTTCGCGCCGTTCTTCGCGCGGACCTTCGGCGTGCCGGCGCACGGCTTCCACTGGTACACGTCGTTCTCGCGCCGCGCCGACCGCTTCCGCTGGCCGGGCCTCGCCTACCCGGAGGGCGCGCCGCTCTACCTCATCGGCGTCAAGGGGAAGAAGTCCCACGGCCTCCTCGGGACGCTCGGCAAGTACGCCGGCCTCGCGGGCGCCGAGCCGATGCGCCGCTACGAGCCGGCCCCCGTCGAGGGGGACGCGAGCTACGACAGCGTGGCCGACCTCTACGACGCCGTGTTCGACGACATCCGCGTGCGCGAGGACGAGTGGCGCTGGCTCGAGGCGCACATCCCGCGCTCGCCGGCGCCGCGCGTGCTCGACCTCGGCTGCGGCAACGGCGCGCTCCTGCAGGCGCTCGCCGGGCGCGTCGCGAGCGGCCACGGGGTCGACGCGTCGGCCGGCATGATCCGCGCCGCCACGCGCCGGAACCGCGCCGCGCACCTCGCCTTCACGACCATCGACGGGCCCACGCTCCCGTTCCCCGACGCGAGCTTCGACGTCGTCGTCTCCTTGCTCTCCTTCCGCTACCTCGACTGGGACCCCGTCATGAACGAGGTCCGCCGCGTGCTCGCCCCCGGCGGGCGGCTCCTCGTCGTCGACATGGTGACGGCCCCCGTGACCGCGAAGGAGGCCCCGCGCTTCCTCCGGGACACCGCGCGAGGCGCGGTCGGGCGCGTGCGGCGACCGGCGTTCGGGCGGGCGCTCGGGCGGCTCGTGAAGGACCCACGCTGGGCGACGATGCTCGCCTACAACCCCATCCGCGCGCAGCACGAGCTCGTCTGGTACCTCGAGAGCCGCTTCCCAGGGCGGCGCGTGGAGCTCCTGAACGTCGGCTTCCACGCGCGCGTGCTCGCGTTCGACTCCGGGCCGCTCGAGCCGGGCGCGGTCGCGCCGCAGAGCTACCCGTGACGACGGCCGCCCACGTCGGCGTCCTCGACTGGGGCATCGGCGGGCTCGACACGCTCGCGCGCCTCCGGCGGCGGTTCCCGGGGCTCGCGTTCACCTACCTGTCCGACAGCGGCGCGACCCCCTACGGGAAGCTCGACGCGGACGCGCTCGCCGCGCGCGTCCGCGCGGTCGTGGCCGCGCTCGACGTGACGCACTGCGTCATCGCCTGCAACGCGGCGAGCAGCGTGCTGCCTCTCCGCGACCCGCCCTGCCCCATCGTGGGCGTCATCGCGCCCGGCGTGGCCGTCGCGCTCCGGAGCGGTCATCGGCGGCTCGGCGTCGTGGGCGGCGCGCGGACCATCGCGTCGAGGGCGTGGTCGGCGCCGCTCGAGGCGGCCGGGCGCGAGGTCGTGCAGTCCGTCGCGCAGCCGCTCTCGGCGCACATCGAGGCCGGGCGCCTCGGCGGCCCCGCGCTCGAGGCGGATCTCGCGCGGATCCTCGCCCCCATCCGCGCGGCCGAGGTCGACGCGCTCGTCCTCGCCTGCACCCACTACCCGGCCATCGCCGGCGCCTTCGCGCGCCACCTGCCGGGCGTCGCGCTCATCGACCCCGTCGACGCCCTGGTGGACGCGGCCGCGGCGGCGTTCGGCCTCGACGACGCCGGCGGCGCCGAGGTCGGCGCCCTCCGCGTGCTGACGACGGGGGCCCCCGCGGCGACGGCCGACGCGGCGCGCCTCGCCTGGAGGCTCGACCTCGACGTCACCCGCTGGGACGGCCCGCCGCTCGCGCCGCGCTGAGCGCGGCCAGCAGACGATCGTCGGGTACCTTCAGGAACCGGGCCTCGGAGCTTGCTACGGTCTCGCGTCCCCCGAGCCCGTGCCCAGACGGGGAGTTTCGCTGCCCGGACGGCGCCTTCCCCGACAGCGGCGCCGCCGCGTGCTCCGCGTGCCCGTGCCCGATGCGCGAGCTCCGGTAGTCGGCGAGGTCGCGTGCGACGACGACGCGGAGCGCGAAGGCTGCCCGTGCAGCAGGGATGCGGCGAGCTCGCGCGCTTCTGCGGCACGCACCCCTGAGCGCGGCGCGTACCAGTTCGGATACGGTCGACGTATCCGCAGCAAAACACCCCAACAACATCCCCTTCTACGCCGTCGGCGCGAGACGGCGGGCCAGCGCGAGGAGGAGCGCGGCCGCGAAGAGCAAGAGCGCGCCTGCGCCCTCGCCGCCCGCGTCACACCCGCCGGCGTCCGACGCCCTCGCGCCCGTGGCGGTGTCGGTGGTCACGACGGCGTCGGTCGTGTCGACCACGTCAGCGCCCGCGTCGTCGCCCGCCCCCGCGGCGTCCGCCCCGCTCCCGCCGACGTCCTCGCCCGGCGCGCCGTCCCCGACGCTGACGACGGCGCAGTGGTGGTAGAAGCAGCCGCCTGGATTGTTGAGGCCGTGGTTCGACATGAACTCGACGACCTGGAGCACGCACTCGTCGCACTCGAAGCCCGCGGGCAGCGGGATCTCGACCGTCTGCGGGCCGTCGAAGCGCGCCGTGTGCACGAGCACCCCGTCGGCGAGGAGGGGCAACGTCGGCGCCGGGTCGATGACGGTCGCGCCGCACGGCGAGGCGCCCGCCGTCACGGGCGGGTCGGCCGGGAGCGACGCCATGTCGGGCGCGATGGCGATCCGGTAGTGCCCCGGGTGCGTGATGCGCTCGTCGATCGTGACCGTGATGACGTCGCCCGCCGCGTAGTGGGTCACGGCCCCCGTCAGCACGACCGGCGCCGCCGGGTCGTCCTGACCGCAGGGCGGGCTCTTGAGCGGAACCCCGACCGAGTCCTGCTCCGAGAAGCAGGCCGGCTCGAGGAGCCGGAAGTGCGCCCGCGCGTCGCCTCCCGCGACGACGATGACGGCGGCCAACGCGGCGCCGAGCCACGCTGAGCGCCCCGCCGTGGTCCTCTGCGCTCGCTTCACCCCATGCCCTCGCCCTCGCGTCGTCGTCCGCCGACCGACCGGTTCACGAACGATACGACCGGGCACGCGCGCCGGATCGCATCAGTCCACCCGCAGGATCCGGAAGCCCCGCGCCGGCACGGTGACGTCCCCGCCCCCGCTGACGGCCTCGTCGCTCACGAGGTCCGTGTAGTCGCCGGCCGGGATCGCCTCGGTCGCGTCGGCGTCGCCGCGGTTCAGCGCCACGATCACGTCGGGCGCGCCCTCGCCGCAGCCCCCCATGCGGTAGACCCAGGTGTCCGCCGACGACGACAGCGTCGTCCGCGTCCCGCGCGAGAGCGCCTTGTAGGTCCCGCGGATGTGCGCGAGCGCCCGCACCCGCTCCCGGAGCGCCTTCTGCGCGTCGGAGAGCGCGTCGTCGTCCCACACCATCATCCGCCGGTTGTCCGGATCCCCGCCGCCCGCGAGCCCGATCTCGTCGCCGTAGTAGATGAGCGGCACCCCGGGGTTGGTCATCTCCGTCGCGAACGCCACCGAGAGGAGCTCGTACGGCGCTGCGTCCTCGGGCTGATCGTAGTCGAGCGACCAGCCGTTCTGGAACGTGCTCGCCTGCGCGCAGTCGGTGATCTCCCCCGACGCGAAGTGGATGGCCCGCGGGATGTCGTGGTTGCCCACCCAGAGCGCCATGATCGTGTCCTTCGACGCCCCGTCGACCTGGTAGTAGCCGTCGTTGTCGGCCATCCACGTCGCGAAGCCCGCCATGTCGCCCTTGAAGACGCCCTCGCACATCTCGAACTTGAACGGGAAGTCGAACTGCCCATCGAGCATCGTGTCGGGGTCGATGAACTTCTTCAGGAGCTCCTTGTTCGAGTAGTTGAACGTCTCCCCGACGAGGTAGAAGCGCCCCCCCGGCGGGCTCGGGAACGCCTCGTCGACGGCCGCGCGCAGCTCCGTCAGCCAGTCGAGCGGGACGTGCTTGATCGCGTCGAGCCGGTAGCCGTCGAAGCCGAACTCCTTCGCCCACCAGACGGCGTCCGCGATGGACCACGCCCGCGGCGCCTCCTGATAGAAGTCGAACGCCGGGAGGTAGCTCGCGAACGCGCAGCGCGTGCCCCAGTACGGGTCGTCCCACCAGTTGTTGGGCGCGCAGAGCGGGATCGTCCCGTCCTCGTTCTTGATGAACCAGCCCGGGTGGGCCGCGTAGAGCCCGCTCTCGTCGCCCACGTGGTTCATCACGTAGTCGACGAGGATCTTCATCCGGTGCCCGTCCGCCGCGGTCGTCCCGTGGATCGACGTGATGAGCGCGCGCAGCGCCGAGGCCGTGCCGATCCGCGACTCCACCATCGGCGTCGGCGTCGGGGAACCCGGGTTCGTGTAGTCGATGTTCGCCGGTGACGGCCAGTAGCCGTGGTAGCCCGAGTAGTACTTCGGGTCGTTCGTGCCGCGCCCGCGCGAGTTCCGGTTCTCGAAGGGGGCCGTGATCCACACGGTCGTCGCGCCGAGGTCCGCGATGTAGCCGAGCTTCGCCTGCACGCCCGCGAGGTCGCCGCCCTCGTACTGCCCGCTCGCGCCGTGCCCGTTGTCGCCGCTCACCCCCTCGACCGGGTCGGACTTCCCGTCGCTGTCGTAGAAGCGGTCGGTCATGACGAAGTACATGACCGCGTCGCGCCAATCGAACGCCGTGAGGTCGCCGCAGGCGCCCGCGGTCACGGGCGCGCAGTCGTCGCCGGCGTAGCCGATGGCGCACTCGGTGCAGCCGTCGCCCTGAAAGCCCGGGTCGCACGTGCAGACCGCGGCCCCGCCCTGGTCGCGGCAGATCCCGTTCTGACACGGGACGCCGATGCAGACCGGCGGCAGCGAGCTGCAGACGCCGCCCACGTCCTGGAAGTTGGCCGCGCAGGTGTCGCACGTCTCGCCCGCGTAGCCCGTCTGGCACGAGCAGACGAAGCCGTCGCCGCTCGCCGAGCACTGCCCGTGCCCGTGGCAGGGGTTCGGCGTGCAGGCGGCGCTCACGACGTCCGTGTCGCCGCCGCGCGTGTCGGTGGCGGTGCCGCCGTCGCCGCCGCAGGCGGTGGCGAGCGCCGCGGCGGCGAGCAGCAGCAGCAGGGCCACGACGGCGCGAGGAGCGAGGGAGAGCGGGCGGGAGGCGGGCATGGAGGCTCCGGGGCGGACAGCGGGCGCCGCGGCGAGCGCGCGGCGGCCGCCACAGGATACGGGGTCGCCCGCCTCGGGTGAAGCGCCGGCTTGAAGCGAGCCGGGGCGCGTGGAACCCTCGCGGGGGCGGAGGTGAGCGCGATGCGGCGACGGATGGGTTGGACGACGGCGATCCCGGTGCTCTGGCTCGCGGCCGGCGCGTGTGGCGGCGACGGGGGCGGCGGCGCCACGGACACCGCCACCACCGACCTCGCCGACACGGAGACGGTCGCGGACACGGCCGCCGACACGGACACGGGCACGGGCACGGCCGCCGACACGGACACGGACACGGACACGTCGCCGCCCGGGCCCGCCTGCCTCACCCCGGAGACCGTCGGGGCCGATCCGGGCGCGACGCTCGACGATCCGCTCGGCGCCGCCACCGTCGCCATCGACGACCGCGCCGCCTGCCGCCGCACCTACACCCTCGGCACGACCGCCGCGCTCCGCGACGGCCGCGGCCCGAACCCGCGCGAGGTCGTCGAGGCCGCCGACGCCCCCACCGCGCGCACCGGGAACGACCTCTTCGACGCCCTCTACGCGCTCGCCTGGGACGAGGTCCGCGAGGCCTCCGTCGCGACCATCACCAACGGCGATCTCTCCCCCGGGCAGCCCGTCCCCTGCGGCCCCGACGGCTGCCTCGAGACGGGCGAGCTCTGGACCTACGTCTGGACCCGCGACACCGCCTACGCGACCCACCTCGGCCTCGCCGTCGCCGCCCCCGCCCGCGCCGCGAGCTCGCTCCGCTTCAAGCTCTCCGCGCGCCGCGACGGCTCGGGCGCCCCGGAGATCGTGCAGGACACGGGCTCCGGCGGGAGCTGGCCGGTGTCCACCGACCGCGTCGTCTGGGCCCTCGGCGCGCGCGCCGTCCGCGACGCCCTCCCGCCGGGTGACGCGCGCGACGCCTTCGCCGCGGCCGCCCGCGAGGCGCTCCGGAACACCGTCGAGCGCGACCGCGCCGTCGCCTTCGACGCCGCGACCGGCCTCTACCGCGGCGAGACCTCCTTCCTCGACTGGCGCGAGCAGACCTACCCCCTCTGGACCCGGAACGACGTCGCCCCCATCGCCGCGAGCGCGGCGCTCTCGACGAACCTCGCCCACCTCGGGGCGCTCCGATTCCTCGCCGAGCTCGAGGCCGACGCCGGCGACGACGACGCCGCCGCGCGCCACACCGGCTGGGCCGACGCCCTCGCCCCCGCCGTGCACGACGCCTTCTGGCGCGAGGCGGACGGGCTCTTCGCGAGCTTCCGCGGCGGCGATCCGCGCGACGCCGTCGCCGGCGCCCGCTTCGACCTCCTCGGCAACGCCCTCGCCGTGCTCACCGGGGTCGCGACCGCCGACGAGGCCGCCCGCGTCGTCGCGAGCTGGCCCTTCTACGGACCGGGGCCGCCCGTGACCTGGCCCGAGGACCGCGCGCTCCCCGTCTACCACAACCGCGCGGAGTGGCCCTTCGTCACGGCGTACCTCCTCCGCGCGGCGGCGCGGGTCGACAACGCCGCCGTCGCCGCGCGCGCGATGACCGCGCTCCTCCGCGCGGCGGCCCTCAACCTCTCGAACATGGAGAACGTCGAGGCCGGCACCGGCGCCACCTGGTTCGAGGAGGGCTCCGTGTCCGGCCCGGTCGTCTGCTCGCGGCGGCAGCTGTGGTCGGTCGGCGGCTACCTCTCGTTTGTGCAGCGCACACTCTTCGGCCTCGACTTCGACGCAAGTGGCCTGAACGTCGACCCATTCATGCCTGTTGCAGTGCACAACACCTGGTTCTCTGGGAGCTCCGAGCTCGTCCTGAACGACGTCCCCTGGCACGGAAAGCGCCTCTCGGTCGTCCTCCACCTCCCGTCGCCCCCCGCCGCCGACGGCGCCTACCGCGCGGTGAGCGCGACCCTCGACGGCGCCCCCGTGACCACGCGCGCAGGCGCCCTGCGGGTCGACGACGCCGCGCTCGAGGCGGCGTCACGGCTCGACGTCACGCTCGCGCCGGTGGCCGCCGCGAGCGCGCTCCACGCGGTCGATCCCGCGTCGGGGCCGCACGCGATCTTCTCACCCGCCGCCCCCTTCATCACGGGCCTCGCCCCCGTCGACGACCACCTCGAGCTCACGCTGCGCCTCGGCGACGAGGACGCCCCCGAGCGCGTGCTCCTCGCCGTCGACCGCGACGGCGAGCGCGTCGCGGACGACCTCCCCGGCACCACGACGACCTTCCGCGACGACGCGGCCACCGCCGCGGCGCGCGTCGGCTCCTGCTACGTCGTGACCGCCCGCTACGACGACGGCAGCGCCCTCGCGAGCCAGCGCTCGCGCCCGCGCTGCTGGTACGGCGACGGCGACGCCGCCGCGCAGGTCGTCCCGGCGAGCGCGCTCACACCCGACGACGGCGCCGTCTTCGTCGCCGACCCGGCGCGCGCCTACGTCCGCCTCGACAGCGACACCGCCGGCGTCACCGTGGCCGGCTTCCGCCCGGCGCGCACGGGGCCAGCACTCATCGAGCTGCGCTACGGCAACGGCGCAGGCGGCGTCGACACCGGCATCGCCTGCGGGATCCGCTGGCTCACCGTCACCGACGAGGCGAGCGGCGACGTCGTCGCGAGCGGCCCCGTCGTCATGCCGCAGCTCGGGAGCGACTCGCGCTACGTGCTCTCGACGGCCGTCCCCGTCGCGCTCGACGCCGCGCGCTCCTACCGGCTCGCGCTCACGGGCGCCGACGCGACCGCGAACATGAGCGCGTTCGAGCACTTCGCGCGCTACCGCGGGACGGGCGGCGCGGACGGCCCGTGGAACCGCCCGCGCGTCGCCGAGCTGCGCGTCCTCCCCGCCGCGGCCCCCTGATCGAGTCGGCGCGGGGAGGCGCCTCCAGGATCAGGCGGCGCGCCGCCGCGCGACCGCGACCCCGACGAGCCCGAGAACCGCCGCGAGCGCCAGCGCGCCGGCGCCCTCCCCGCCCGCGGCGCACCCGCCGCCGCCGGCCGACGTGTCGGAGTTGCCGTCGACGCACTTGAAGCACTGGTAGTCGACCGATCCGTCGGGCGTCGCGCGCGAGCACGTGCCGTCCTGGCAGCGGCCGTTGCCCTCGCCGCACGGGTCGTTCGGCGCCTTGCCGGCGCAGAGCTCCACCTCGGGCGGAGGCACGTCCGCGCGGGCGAGCCCGCCCGTCGCCACCGAGCCCCACACCAGCATCGCGATCCCCATCAACGCTCGCTTCATGAGCTTCCCCTCTATTCCTCGACCGTGATGGTCGTCATCGCCGCCATCGACCCCGACGGCTCGGGCCGGTCCGCGAAGACGTCGCGGATCCGGAGCCGGCGCGTCCCGTCGGACGGCACGGTGTAGCCACGGTTCGTGAGCGGGTACTCCTCCGTCCCGCCCCAGGACTCCCCCGAGTGCCCGATCGTGTACTTGTACTGGAGGTTCGACCCCGGGATGAACGTGAAGGCGATGGTCCAGATGTTGTCGCCCGCGGCCGTGTCCGGGGCGACGCCGTCGTCCTTCATGAACACCGAGTTCGGCGTCCAGTTCGCGAAGGCGTCCTGGTTGCCGACGATCGACACCGCCCCGTCCCCCGCCGGCGGCGGCGGCGCCTGGATCGACGAGAACGAGCTCAGCGGGATCTCCGAGCCCGTCGCGTCGAGCTCGAACGTGACCGTCACGAGCTTCGTCGGGTCGGCGAAGACGATCTGCGTGCCGAGGTTCGGCGCCTCGTCGACCACCTCGCCCCCGTCGATCGCGAAGACCGCGATCTCCAGCGGATCGCCGTTCTTCATCCCGAGATCCGTCAGGAGGAAGCGCACCTCGAGGAGCGTCCCGAGCGCCGGGGTCGCGCCGATCTGCACGCCGGGCGCCGCGACGGCCGTCCAGCCGCCGCTGCCGTCGGCCTCCTCGAGCGTCGCCGCGACCGCGGCCCCGCTGAAGTCGAACGCGAGGCGCCGCGCCGGGCCGCCCGAGCCGAACGCCACCGTGACGCCCTCCTTCGTCGTGGCGTTGAAGGGATCGGCCTCGATGGTCTGCGACTCGCCCTCGGTCACGAGGTTCCCGTGGCTCGTGTACACGACGAGCTGGTAGTCGGTGCCGAGCTTGTCGGCGAGCACCTCGGAGGTCTCGATGGCGAGGAAGATCCGCCCCTGATCGAGCCGGTTGTAGCCGTAGAAGACGCGCGCGATGTCGTCGTCGGGGTCGTGCGAGGCGCCGACCGAGTCGTTGTCGTAGAAGACGCCGCCCGGCGGCACCCACTCGCTCTCGCCCGGCACGAGCGCGCCGTCGAGCACCGGGAGCGTGCCGAAGGGGCCCGTCATCGCGACGGGCTCGGGCTGCAGGATCGGCGGGAACGCCGGCACCTCGACGGCGAGCTGCCCGTTCGCCGTGAGCGCCGCGTTCATCTCGGCGTAGACCGCGCCGAGCTGCGCCCGGAAGATGGCGTCGAAGGGGCTGTCGTCCCCGCCGGCCGAGGTCTGGTCCGTGCCGTACCACCAGAACCAGTCGGAGCCCTCCGCCGAGAGCATCGCGCGCCACGCCGACCACCACGCGAGCGCGGCCCCGCCGCCCGTCGGCGGGTCGAGGTCGCCGGCCGGGTCGCCGAGGATCGGGTTCAACAGCACCGCCGCCGCCGCGAGGTCCGCGCGCGCCGTGCGGAGGTAGTTCCAGGCGATGTTCTCCTCGACCTCGCCGATCCAGGTGTCGAGCCGCCCGCCGATCCACGACCCGGGGAAGAGGTCCTCGTACTCGGTCATCGCGGTCACCGGGTGCGCGACGAGCCCGCGCGCGGCGTTGCCCTTCACGTACTCGTCGCCGGTCACGGTGATGACGGAGCCGTCGGCGTAGGCCGCCGCGAGCCCCTCGTAGAGGAGGTGCTGGAAGCGCTTGCCGTCGTGGTCCTTCGTGTACCACTCCCAGGCGTTCTCGCCGTCGAGGATGACCGACATGAGCCGCGCCGGCTCGCCCCAGCGCGGGGCCTTCGCGAGCACGGTCCTCACGAAGTCGGCCGCGTTCTCCTCGGGCGGGTTCGACTGGTAGAAGAAGCCGACCTTGTCGGAGAGCTCGGTGTCGCGGAAGACGATCATCAGCTCGTCGTCGGTGTCGCCGCCGTCGCCCGCGACCGTGTCGGCGTCGATCATGTAGGGCTCGAGGTGCGAGGCGCCGGGCATCCCGCGGACGAGCACGTCGCGGTCGGTGGCGATCCACTCGATGCCCGCGGCGACGAAGGCGGGGACGATCTCCTCGGCCACCGAGCCCTCCGACGGCCACATGCCGGTCGGCGCGTGCCCGAAGGTGCGCGTGTAGTACGCGACGGCGAGGTCGAGCTGGGTCGCGACGTCGCCCGGGTACGAGAACGCGGGGTCGGGGAGCGTGTCGGCCGGCTGACCCTCGGCGGCGAGGTCGGTGTCGAAGAGGAGCGGCAGGATCGGGTGGAAGAAGGGCGTCGTGAGCACCTCGACCTGGCCCGTCGTGCCGGTCCAGCCGAGCGCCTTGTGGACCTCGAAGATCCCCTTCATGATCTCGTAGTTGACGGCGACGAGGCGGTTCGCGAGCGCCTCGAGGCGCGCGAGGCGCTCCGACTCGGCGACGCCCGTGTCGGTGTAGGTGGCCGCGAGGCGGAAGTGGCCCTCGGCGTCCTCGACGACGACGTCCGACAGGTCGACGACGACGTCGGCGCCGCCGTCCTCGTAGACGGTCACCGGGCCGCGGAGGAAGTCCGGGTCCATCCAGCCGAGCTCGAACCACACCTTGAGCGCGGCGAGGTCGAGCCGCGTGTAGGTCGCGGAGTCCTTCAGGATGAGCGCCTCGTACTCCGGGAAGTAGGCGCGGAGCGGCTCGGAGATGCTCCGCATCGACCACGTGTCGGCGAAGTAGTAGCCGCGCTCGGCCTCGGTGAGGTCGCCCGGCGCGGGCGTGTCGCGGAGCAGGAGATCCACCCAGGGATCGGTGTGGCCGCCGCTCGCCGCGAGGTAGGCCGACTCGTCGCCGACCGTGTGCGTGTCGGTGTCGACGTAGGGCGCGAGCGCCGTGACGTAGCGGTCGAGCTGCGTCAGCAGCGACGAGGTGAGGTTCACGTTGACGTGCACGTCCGGGTAGCCCCGGAGGATGGCCGTCATGTCGAAGTAGTCCTTGGTCGCGTGCTTCCGCACCCAGGGGCCGGTGAGCTCGTCCCGCGCGGGGTCGAGGTAGGACGGCTGGTGCTGGTGCCAGACCATGTTGAGGGCCACGCGGGCGAGCACGGGCGCGGTCGCGCCGCCCGCGGGGGTGTCGAGCCCGCCGGTCCCGTGGACGCCCGTGGCCGTGACGACGTAGGTCGTGCCGGCGTCGAGCGCGCTCGCGAGCGTGAGGGTCACGTCGGCGCCGTCGGCCGCGACGGCCGTGACGTCGATCGCCGCGCCCCCGCCGTCGGGCGTGACGGCGAACGCGCTCGCGGCCGGCGCCTCGATCGCGTCGTCGAAGCGCACGTGGACGGCGCTCCCGTCGCCCGACCAGGCCCGCGCGATGGCGAGCGCGGGCGGCGCGCTGGTGTCGCTGGTGTCGTCCGCCGTGTCGTCGGCGGTGTCGGCCGCCGTGTCGTTCGGGATGTCGTCGCCGCCGCCGGTGTCCTCGGGGGTCACCGTGTCGGTCGCGTCGACGCCGCCGGTGTCCGCGGCGTCCGCGGTGTCGGTCGTGACCTTCCCGCCGTCGTCTCCGCAGGCGGAGAGCGCGGCGGCGAGGGCCACGGCTGCGGTCAAGCTGAGGAGGCGCGTGAGACGCATGGTCAGGCTCCGGGCGTGGGGGCTCAGGCTCCGAGGAGAGGAGGGCTCAGTTCGCGGGCTCGATGAGGATCGGCGCGCCGTTCACGGCGGCGAAGGCGACGCTCCCGCTCGCGACGGTCGCGGTCGCGCCGGTGTAGGCGTCGCGGAGGGTCGCCCCGTCGGCGAAGTCGGCGGAGACGTCCACGGAGGTCGTCCCCGAGGCGCCGAGCACGACGTAGACGACGTCGTCGTCGAGGGTGCGCTTGAAGGTGTAGGGGGCGTCGGCGAGCTTCGCGTGGGCGCCCGCGCCGACGGCCCGGTGGCGCTTCCGGAAGAGGCCGACCTTCTGCCAGTGGGCGAGGAGCGCGGGCTTGTCGCCCCAGACGTAGTCGCTCCGCGTCTTGTGGCTCGCGTCGGTGCTCGCGGTCCCGTAGGTGCGGCCGTTCTCGTCGCCGTAGAAGATCTGCACGGCGCCGGGCGCCAGCAGCAGGAGCGAGCCGGCGAGGCGCTGCTTCGCGTCGTCCTTCCCGGCCGACTTCTCGTAGAAGAGCGACGTGTCGTGGGACGACAGGTAGCTGAGCACGTTGAAGTCGGGGTCGGTGTTGATGGCCGCGGCCATGCTCGCCCAGGTCGCGTCGATGGCGACGGGGCTCGCGAGCGCCGCCGCGGCCTCGTCCTGGTAGTCGAAGTTGATGAGCGAGTCGAAGCCGCTCTGGAAGTAGCCGTCCTTCGCGACGCCGTGCGGGAAGACCTCGCCCGTCATCCAGAAGGGCGCGTCGGTGTCGGCGTAGTCGGCGTCCGGGAAGGCCTTGTCGGGGTTCTCGGCGCGCCACGCCTTGAGCGCCGCGTCGGCGGCCGTCTTGAGCGCCGCCCACGACTCGAGCTCCACGTGCTTCGCCGTGTCGCAGCGGAAGCCGTCGACGCCGAAGCGCCGCACCCAGTCGGTGAGCCACGCGACGAGGTAGCTGCGGACGCCGTACTCGGGCACGTCGACCGCGCGCGTGTCGGGCTTGTGCGCGTACATCGGCGGGAGCCCGATGCCCGTCGTCAGCACCTCGGTGCGGAAGTCCGGCAGGTAGTCGAGGTTGTTCTTCAGCGGCGCCGGCCCGGGCGCCGGGTAGCCGCCGCCGAGCTCGGCGCGGATCCACTTCGTGCCCCACCAGTTGGCGAAGTCGGGGTCCTCGAAGTCGATGTAGTCGTAGAGGTCGGCGGGCGTCGCGTCCTCCCAGCCCGGCAGGAGCACGTCGACGCCGAGCTCGGAGAGATCCTGCGCGGTCGCGTAGCCGGGGTGGTTCATGACGACGTCGAGGACGACGCGGATCCCGTGCTCGTGGGCCTTGTCGACGAAGGCGCGGAGGTCGTCCTCGGTGCCCATGTTGCCGTCGACCTTGGTGTAATCGAGCGCGAAGTAGCCGTGGTAGGCGTAGTGCTTGATGCCGGCGCCGCTCACCCAGCCGTGGACCTGCTCGTAGGGGGCCGTGATCCAGATGGCCGAGACGCCCAGGTCGTCGAAGTAGCCGGCGTCGACTTTTGCCGTGAGCCCGGCGAGGTCGCCGCCGTGGAAGGTCGCGATCTCCTTGTCGCCGTCGCTCTCGCGGCCGTACGCGTGGTCGTTCGTCGGGTCCCCGTTGAAGAAGCGATCGGTGATGACGAAGTAGACGGTGGCGTCGTCCCAGCCGGGCCACGCGACGGGGGCCGGCGGGGTGACGGTGTCGGCGGCGTCTGCGGCGTCGCCGACCTGCGTGTCCGCCGCGTCGCCGTCGCCCGTGTCGGCGACGGTCGCGTCACCGCCGGTGTCTCCGGGGGCGACCGTGTCGGTCACGGCGGCGGTGTCGGTCTCCGAGCCGCCGCCGTCGTCTCCGCAGGCGGCGAGCGCGGGGCAGGCCGCGAGGAGCAGGGCTGCGGCGAGAGCGGTGGTTCGGCTGTCGAGACGGCGCATGGGACCTCCGGCGGGACGCCGAGAGCATAGTGGCTGAGCGCGCTCGGGAACACCCGCGCCGCGTCGGTTACGAATCGGCCGCGACGAAGTGCATGCGGGCCCCGGGATGTTCGTCGGGGGGCGTAGCGTTGTCGGCGTTGGCGCGCTAGACTCGCCGCGCGCTCGACGGGGACGTCACCCCCCGCCGCCCCGAAAAGCCACAGAGGCGCGCCCTCTGTGCGTGACTCCACGGAGTTGAGACATGAAGAACCTGTTGCGCGCGGTCGCCTTCGCCGGAATCCTGCTCCCGGGCCTCACCGCCTTCGCCGACGAGATCACCTTCAAGGACCCGAAGGGCGACGACGACGGCCCCGGGAAGTACACGTACCCGACCGACACGGTCTACACGAAGGGCTCCTTCGACCTGCGCGAGGCCAAGTTCAAGACCGACGGCGACACGCTCGTCGTCGAGGTCGAGGTCGGCACGAAGATCGAGGACCCCTGGGACTCGAAGGCGTGGGAAGGCAACGGCTTCTCGGTGCAGATGGCCTTCATCTTCATCGACACCGACCACAAGGCCGGGAGCGGCCACGAGGACGGGCTCCCCGGCCTCAACATCCGCTTCGCCCCCGAGTCGGCCTGGGACAAGGCGCTCATCATCTCGCCGCAGGGCCGCCGCCGCGTGCAGGCGGAGATCAACGAGAAGGCGGCGTCGGTGAAGGGCGACATCATCATCCCGACGTCGGTCACGGCGCGCGGGAAGACGCTCATCGCCCGCTTCCCGCTCTCCGCGCTCGGCGGCAAGATCGACAAGTCCTGGGGCTACCAGGTGATCATGCAGTCGAACGAGGGCTTCCCCGACAAGACCGACCTCCTCACCCGCAAGGTGAACGAGTACGGCGGTCAGCACCGCTTCGGCGGCGGCAGCGACTACGACTGCGACCCGCACGTGATGGACATGCTCGCCGGCAAGGGCCAGGGCGACGCGTCGGAGAAGGCCGAGCAGCACAAGCAGCTCGGGAGCTTCACCTGCGACGCCTCGGGCAACGGCAAGCGCGCTGTGATCTCGATGGTCTACCCGGAAGGTTGATCTGCCATGAAGACGTCCCGCGTTCTCCTCGCCACCGCAGTGCTCCTGGGATCGGGGGGCGCGGGGCTTCTTTTTTCGCCTCCGGCCAGCGCCGAGACGGCCAACTTCGAGCTGTACGGCAAGATCTACACGAAGTGGCTGTACCGGAATAACGACAAGCAGGGCGTGCTCACGCTCGGCAACCCCTTCTGGCCCGACAACATCTCGGGCGACAACGGGGTGGCCACCGAGTTCGAGCTGAACATCCTCGGTCGTGTGTCGGACTCGGTGCGGGCGGGCGTCCGCATCAAGAGCCGCTTCGGCGCGCTCTGGCAGGACTGGTGGGAGAACGGGGACATCGCCTACGACGAGGAGAACACCTCGGGCGAGTCCCTCGGCATGAACCGCGCGCAGTACATAAAGCTGCGCGGGTACTGGATCCAGGCGCAGCTCCCCATCCCGACGGTCGACTCGGTGCTCGTGGGCTCGAGCGACCTCGGGATGTTCAACGAGTGGACCATCGGCAAGGTCCGCTACATCGACCGCGACAACGGCAAGGGCATCTTCATCCAGGGCACGGTCGACGAGGACTACCTCCGCTACACGGCGGCGGTCATCGCGCTCCCGAAGCTCTGGGTGGGGCCGAACTGGTCGACGGGCGTCGGCGACCCGCTCCTCCGGATCCCGTTCTACTCCCAGGACTGGGGCTACGGCCTCAAGCTCGAGAGCGACCCCCTCGAGGACGTGCGCCTGACCGCGATCGTGACGGCCACCGTCGACTCGGAGATCGACCGCGCCGACCCGGACGCCGTGGGATCCGAGAACGCGACGTGCCTCGACGAGCTCGGTAACCCGATCCCCGGCTGCGCGCGCGACGGCGCCGTCGACTGGAGCGACCGCTACACGAACGTCGTCGGCACGCTCGAGGCGCAGATCGACTCGTGGGACGGCGGCTCGTTCAACCTGCTCGGCGGCTTCTCCGTGTCGCGCATCAACGAGGACTACGCCGGCAACGGCGTCCTCCTGAACAACGGCGTCTTCCCGCTCGTGTACGACGACATCACCGGCGGCTTCGTGCGCGCGCGGGCCGAGCTCTTCGACATCGCGGAGAACGTGAGCCTGCGGCTCGAGTACTTCAACATCGGCCAGCACTTCCAGACCATCTTCGGCGCGCGCCGCGAGGCGGACGTGCTCCTGACCGACGGCTTCCTCGAGGGCGGGCAGATCCCGACGCTCAACTCCGCGAACGAGTTCGTGGACTTCGACGAGCCCTGGTACGAGACGATCATCGGCTGGCACGGCGGGACCGCGATCCTCGCGTACGAGTCGGACCTCGAGCTGTCCCTCGAGGAGACGTTCCTCACCTACAACACGAACGCGCAGGAGCGGGACGTCGAGACGAAGTACCCGGACTTCCTGCACACCGACGGCTACACCGACACCGACCTCTACGACTACGCCAACGTCTACGACCGCGGTCGCGACCCGCGCTCCGTGTTCCACCGGAACCAGGACCGCATGAGCAACATCGCGGTCCTGAAGGGGCTCTGGCGGACGGGGCTCGGGCGCGGGTTCGAGCTCGGCTTCAAGCTGAAGTTCATCTGGGACCAGGACAAGCGCTCCGACACGACGTCGGAGGACGACTACCTCGGCCTCATCTCGACGAACCGCCTGTGGGTGGCCTACCCGTTCGCGGACGGGCTCAAGGTGACCCTCGGCGGGCAGTTCGACTACTGGAAGGAGGACAACCGCCGCGGCACGCTCGAGCAGGGCTACGGCGACGACACGACGACGAAGGTGCGGCCGTGGCTCGACCTGTCCTACACGTTCAAGGGCTTTGCGCTGAGGTACCGGCTCGAATACGTTTACAAGGACGCCCAGCGCGAGCGCGACACGGATCGCGAGTTCAACGTGATCCGCTCGAAGGCGAGCCTCGAGGTCGGCTGGTAACAGCGAGCGCCTGGGCAGACGATTGGCGGTCCATCCGAACCCGAGGACCAAGGTAGTTCCGCGATGAAGCGCATCCTCCTCCTCTCGACCCTCGTGCCGGTCGCGGCCCTCGCGGCCGGCTGTGGCATCGACCCGCTCATCTGGGGCAACGCCACGAAGACGTCGTTCGACCCGGCCCCCGAGGCGGGGACGCAGACGGTCAGCGGCATGGCGTCGCTGCTCCCGAGCGCGACCGTGTCGTTCTACTCGGGCGCGGGCGCGGCCCTCGCCGACCAGGCGACCACGAGCGACGCGAACGGCGCGTTCTCGGCGGACTTCCCGGCCATCACCGAGTTCGTGAACACGGTGGTGTCGGTCGCGGGCCCGGCGCGGAACGTGCTCGGCATCGTGCCGCAGGTGCCGAAGAAGACGAGCGTCTACGACGAGAGCGTGACCGTCACGCTCGGGACGGACGTGTCGACCGACACCGTGCCGTTCATGGCCGACCTCGGGGTCGAGGCGACCGCCGCGACGCTCATCATGCTCGCGAAGGTGCAGAACGCGACGCCGCCGTCGAACCTCGGCGCGGTCTCGCCGGACGCCCTCATCTCGGCGCTCGAGGAGCTCGACAACCTCGTCGGGGCCGGCGACGCGCGCGTCCAGCCCTTCGTCGACATGGTCGAGCGCCTCCTCGCCGACGGCGCCACCACGAAGCCCGCGTTCCGGCCGTTCCCGGCGGGGGCGAGCTTCCTCGACGCGTCGGCGCTCGCGTCGGGCACCGACTACACCGGCGACGACACGGCCGACACCGACACGGCCGCGTTCGACCAGGCGCTCGCGACGGCCGTCGGCGCGCTCGAGTTCGACGTCTGCTACCCGGACGACCGGATCCGGCTCGTGCTCATCTGCGACTTCCGCGAGGGCGGGAAGGACCGCAACGGCTCGACCATCAACCGCTGGAAGTGGACGGTGGATGAGGCCGGCAAGCAGATGTTCATCACGGGCGCGCTCCACGAGTCCACGCCGAACTGCGCGACGGACGACCCGCCGTGCGTGACCTCGGCCAACTTCGACGCGGCCGGGCAGCTCATGGGCAACTGGTCGCCGAACATCATCCCGATGTACGACGACGGCACCCACGGCGACGCCGTCGCCGGCGACAGCGTGTGGACCATCACCTTCGACATGCCGTGGTTCAACGCGGGCGACCCGGCGAACCGCTGGGTGCGCATCGGCTACAAGTACACGTGGGGCACGCCCGGCCACCTCTGGACGGGCACCGAGGAGTGGCCCGGGAACCAGCGGATCCTCGAGCTCCGCGACGTGAACGGCGACCACCTCATCGTGCGGCAGGACCTCTACGGCGACGAGACGACCAACAAGGACAAGTCGAACCTGCTCGCGCCGGCGAAGGGCGGCTGCGGCACGGTGCTCTGGGCGAGCGACCTGAACCCGCCGCCCGACGGGCGCCGCGAGAACTGCGTCGACGACACGGTCGAGAACATGATCGACACCGACGGCGACGGCACGCTCGACAGCTACCCGACGCTCTTCAACGCGAGCCCGATCACGATCCCGTGCGCGGAGTAGGCGCGGCGCACACGGCCAGAGTGAACATCGTTCACGCGCTCCTCCTCGGCGGGCTCGCGCTGGGGGCGGCCTCGGTGGCGGCCGGCTGCGCGAGCGGGCCGACGGTCATCGTCGCCGACCTGCCGGATCCGGACGACGACGTGCGCCTCGAGCACCCGCCGGCGAACGGCATCGTCGACGGCACGTTCGACCTCGAGCGCGTGACCCTCGCGCGGCGCGGGGACGACGTCATCGTGACCGCGACCTTCCGGGCGCCGCTCCGGCGTCGCGCGGAGACGCGGCTCGCGGAGGATCACGCCGTCGCGAGCTTCCCGATGACGGTCGACGTCTACCTCGACCTCCTGCCGGGGGCCGGGCACGTCGAGGCGCTCCCGGGGCGCCGCTTCCAGGTGCCGGCGTCGGAGGCCTGGGATCGCGTGCTCGTGCTCTCGTCCCTCGACGACCTCGTCGAGACGGACCTCGTCCACGCCGAGCACCTCTCGGGTCGGGGGCGCGATCTCGTCGGGATCTTCCCGGCGAGCGTGCTGCCGCCGAGCGGCCCGCTCGGGGTGCTCGCGGTGGTGCTCGCGACGTCCCCGACGGGCACGGGCCGCGTGCGGGAGGTCACGACCGGGCTCGGCGACTGCACGGTCTGGGACGACGAGCGCTGCACGCTCCGCGGGAAGGGGCCGCCCGTGCTCGACGCGACGAGCGACGTGCTGCCGGCGCGACCGCTGGCGCTCACCTACGCGGACGGGGCGCGCCCGAAGCCCGAGGCGTCGCCCGTCGTGTTCTCGCGCGGGCCGCTCGTGGGCGTGGCGCCCGTGCCCGAGGGGCAGACGAGCGTCGGGCAGCTCGCGACGATCCTCGACGCCGCGGGCGACCCGCTCGCCACGGCCATCGTCGTGTCGATCGTCGGCGACACCGTGTCGCTCGAGGTCGTCGGCAAGGAGCCCATCGAGGGCGCCGCGGGCGCCGTGTTCTCCCGCGAGCGGGCCCCGGAGGATTGACGGGCCGGGCTCCGGAGGCGAGACAAGGGCTTGCGAGCCCGTCACCGCTCGCGAAGGAGCCCGAGCCATGACGCGCCCTGCCCTCCCCCGCCTCGCCGCGACGCTCCTCGCCGCGCTCGGCCTGACCGCGTCCGCTTGCGGCTCGACGAAGCCCGCGCCCGAGGCGGCGTCCGCGGAGCCGCCGGAGAAGGCGCCCGAGGTCGCGCTGAAGCCGACCCCACCGGCGCCGCTCGACGCCGAGGGGTGGTGGCGGGACGCCGTCTTCTACGAGATCTTCGTGCGCTCCTTCCAGGACAGCGACGGGGACGGCGTCGGCGACCTCCGGGGCGTCACGCAGCGCCTCGACTACCTCGCGGACCTCGGCGTGAAGGGGATCTGGCTCATGCCGATCCAGCCGTCGCCGAGCTATCACGGCTACGACGTGACCGACTACCGGGGCGTGAACCCCGACTACGGGACGCTCGCCGACCTCGACGCGCTCGTCGCGGCCGCCAAGGAGCGCGGCATCGGCATCATCACGGACTTCGTCCTGAACCACAGCTCGAGCGAGCACCCCTGGTTCATCGACGCGAGGTCGGGGCCCGGCGCGACGTACCGCGACTACTACACCTGGGCGCCCGCGCCGATCGAGACGTGGCACCGCCCGTGGGACGGCGCGAACGTCTGGCACGAGGCGAACGGGAGCTACTTCTACGGGCTCTTCTGGAGCGGGATGCCGGATCTGAACCTCGAGAACGAGGCGCTCTCGCGGTACATGGTCGAGAGCTTCGCGTTCTGGCTCGACCACGGCCTCGCGGGCTTCCGCGTGGACGCCGCGCGCTACCTCTTCGAGACGCGCGACGGGAAGCTCGCCGACCTCCCGCGCTCCATCGACTACATCACGCAGGTGCGCGAGGCGACGCGCGCCGCTCACCCTGACGCCCTCTACGTCGCCGAGGCGTGGACCAACGAGGACACCGTCGCCAAGTACTACGGCGACGGCGGCGACGCGTATCAGCTCGCGTTCTCCTTCGACCTCGCGGGCGCCATGGTCTCGGCGGCGAACGGCGGGAGCCGCTCGGAGCTCGTCGAGGTGCTGCGGAAGACGGAGGCCTCGGTGGGCGACCGCGGCTTCGAGGCGCCCTTCCTCACGAATCACGACATGCCGCGGCTCATGCGCCAGCTCGGCGGCGACGTGAAGGCGAACCGCCTCGCGGCGGCGCTCCTCTTCGCGATGCCGGGGACGCCGTTCCTCTACTACGGCGAGGAGATCGGCATGCAGGGCGGCGCGGGCGGCGCCGACGAGAACAAGCGCACGCCCATGCGCTGGACGCAGGACCTGAGGTCCCACGGCTTCACGACCGCGGAGAAGCCCTGGTTCCCGATGCCCGACGAGCTCCCGCGCACCGACGTCGAGTCGCAGCGCGGCGACCGCGCCTCGCTCTTCGTGCTCTACCAGCACCTCATCGCGCTGCGGACCCGTGAGAAGGCGCTCCGGCGCGGCACGACAGCGCGCGCGGAGATCGTCGAGGGCGGGACGGCCGCGACCTTCGCGCTCCTGCGCGAGGCGCCCGACGGCGGCGACCGGATCCTCGCCGTCTACAACCTCGGCGAGAAGCCGGCGGCCCCGTTCAAGGTCGCGGTCGCGGCGCCGGCGCCGCGGGTGCTCTTCGAGGAGGGCCTCGCGGGGGCGCTGCCCCCGGGTGACGCGGCGGTCGTGATCCCGGCGCTCGCGCCGCGCGGGTTCGCCTTCGTCCAGCTCGGCACGAATTGATGGCGAGCCGCTGACGAGGGAGTGACAAACCCGCGCAGATCGGGGGGAAACGCGGGGGCCTCGCCTTGAATCGTCATCCGGGGTGCTCCATACTCTGCCCGGCCGCGCGGTTGGTCTCGTCATTCATTGCCCCCTCGGCATGCCGCTCGGTCACTGCGCCCGCTCCGGCCTCGTTCCCAGAGGCGCGGGACGCCATGCCCACCTGGTCAAGGGGATTCTCAGATGAAGCTCTACTCCCGGATTCTCGGCGTCGCGTTCTTCGCGTCGGCCCTCGCGCTCGCGAGCGGCTGCGGAGACGACGGCGGCACGACCGCCAAGGACACCAGCACCACCGACACCGCCGACACCGCCGGCGGTGACACCACCGTGACGGACACGGTCGAGACCGACTCGACCGAGACGGACACGACGACGACGGACACCGGCGGCGGCGACACCGGCGGCACCACCGAGTACGCGACGCTCACGTTCGCCATCGACGACACGGCGAACATGACCTACGACGCGACCGACGGCCTCGCGTGGAAGGGCTCGTTCAGCTACGACTCCGACACCAACGTGCTCACGTTCGACGGCAGCTGGGGCGGCCCGTTCGTCCCGCTCTACGACGACGGCCCGGCGCCTGGCGGCCACGAGCCGGACGGCGCGACCGCCGGGGACCACATCTGGAGCGTCGCGGTGAAGGTCGCCTCCCCCGAGGCCGATCAGGCCTTCGAGTACGGCGCCATCCGCGGCTCCACGGACGGCTCCGACGGGTCGTGGATCTGGACCGGCAGCAACGGCACGGTCACGGTCCCGGCGGGCTCGACCGACACGATCGCGGCCACCGGGCTCACCATCGCGCCCTTCGGAACGGTGGACCTGAAGCTCACGATCGACGTGTCGAACAGCGGCGCGAACCTCGACGCCCTCTTCCAGGGCGCCGACTACACCGACGTGAAGGTGAAGGGCTCGGCCTGGGGCTGGAACGAGATCGCGATGGTCGATGACGGCACCAACGGCGACGAGACGTCGGGCGACGGGATCTACACGTTCGTCCTCTCGAAGAACCTCGCGAAGCACGACGGGCTCATGAAGACCGGCGACAAGGCCGAGTTCGTCTTCGTGCTCGACAGCAGCGAGTACAAGGACGCGAACGGCGCGGCCGACGAGGGCGTCGCGGCGCAGACGCGCGGTGGCACCGAGGGCGCGTGGGACGACGCGACCATCGCCTTCGCCGACAACACCAACACCTACGTCCAGGCGGGCTTCTACCCGCCGGCCGACACGGTCGCGGTGAACTTCAGCATCGACGACACGGCGAACCAGACCTACGACGACACCGACGGCCTCGCGTGGAAGGGCTCGTTCTCCTACGACCCCGACACCCGCATGCTCACGTTCGACGGCTCCTGGGGCGGCCCGTTCGCGGTCCTCTACGACGACGGCCCGTGGAACATGGGCGGCCATGAGCCCGCGGGCTCGACGGCTGGCGACCACATCTGGGGCATCACGGTGTGGACCTCGAACGCCGCGGACCAGACCTTCGAGTACGGCGCCATCCGCGGCTCGGTGGACGGCGCGGACGGCTCGTGGATCTGGACCGGCAGCAACGGCACGTTCATGGTCACGGCCAACGGCACGACGGCCATCGACGCGACCGGGCTCGTGATCGCGCCCTTCGGGACGACCGACCTCAAGCTGACGCTCGACACGTCGGGCACGGGCGCGAACCTCGACCCGCTCTTCCAGGGCGTCACCTACACGAAGGTGCAGGTGAAGGGCAGCGCCTGGGGCTGGAACCTCATCGACATGGTCGATGACGGCACCAAGGGCGACGACACCGCCTCCGACGGCATCTACACCTTCGTCCTCTCCGAGAACCTCGCGAAGCACGACGGCCTCCTGACCTCGGGTCAGGTCGCGCAGTTCGTCTTCGTGCTCGACGACTCGGAGTACAAGGACGGGTCGGGCGCCGCGACCGAGGGCGTCGGGGCGTACCTGAAGCCGGACGGCGGCTCGTACACCGCGGCGACCGTGTCGCTCTACGGGACCGACAACAACACGTCGGTGACCGCGGAGTAGCCCTCCCGGGCGTGGCGTGAGCCACCGGAGAGCCCGCGATCCCCTGGGTCGCGGGCTCTTCGCGTCTCTGGGCCCGGCCAGGGGCGCGCGGTAGGAGCCGACGAGTCGCTTTCGCGGGGCGCGCGCGTTTCATCGGGGTCCGCGCCGCGCTATCCTGCCGGCGCTCTCACCGGGGGAGGAGGTCCGCACATGACGACGACGACGACGTTGTTCGCGCGAGTGGGTGGGGCTGTGGGGTCGAGGCTCTTCGCGCTCGGGCTGATGGCGCTCCTCGGGGGCGCGTGTGGCGGCGACGACGGCGGGAGCGACGTCGGCGCGGACTCGGTCGCGGACGCCGACACGGGCGTGGCCCCCGACACGGGCGACGCCACGGAGGCCGACACCGCCGACACGAGCGGCCCCGGGCTCATGCTGCACGTGCCGTCGCCCGACTGGTCGGAGCAGGTCATCTACTTCGTGATGATCGACCGCTTCGACAACGGCGACGCGACGAACGACGACCAGGGCGCGGGCGAGTACGACCCGGCGACGAACGCCAAGTACAGCGGCGGCGACCTCCAGGGGATCATCGACCGCCTCGACTACATCCAGGGGCTCGGCGCGACGGCCATCTGGATCACACCGCCCGTGAAGAACCAGTGGTGGGATCCGGTGGCCCAGTTCTCGGGCTACCACGGCTACTGGGCGCGCGATCTCCGCGACGTGGACGAGCACTACGGCGCGATGGCCGACTACGAGGCCCTCTCGGACGCGCTCCACCGGCGCGGGATGTTCCTCATCCAGGACATCGTCCCGAACCACATGGGGAACTTCTTCAACTACGACGAGGCGCAGTGGAGCGCCGCGGACCCGACCGCGGGGTACTCGAAGGTCACGGGCGCGCTCCCGGGCGAGGCGCCGGAGGACCCGGCGTTCGCGCTGAACGATCCGCGGAACGAGGCGGACCGGGCGGCCGCGCAGTACCACTGGACGCCGCCCATCTCGAACTACCTCGACGCCGTGCAGGAGAAGACCTGGCAGATCTCGGGCCTCGACGACCTGAACACCGAGAACCCGACCGTCATGAAGGCGCTCCGCGAGCGCTACGGCGCGTGGATCACGAACGTCGGCGTCGACGGCTTCCGCATCGACACCGCGAAGTTCATCGACCACCCGTTCTGGCGCGACTTCATCCACGGCACAGACGCCGAGGCGCCGGGCGTGAACGCGGTCGCGGCGGCGACGGGGCGCGACGACTTCCTCACGTTCGGCGAGGTCTACGAGGTGTCGGACGCCTACGACGACACCGCCGAGCAGAAGCTCTCGAGCTACCTCGGGACGACCAGCGCGCCCGAGATCGGGGCGGTGCTGGGCTTCCCGCTCTACGAGGAGCTGAAGGAGGTCATCGGCGGCGGGCGCGCGACGGCGGCGCTGTCGTACCGGCTCAACCGCTTCATGGATCCGACCCTCTTCCCGGATCCGTACAAGATGCCGAACTTCATCGACAACCACGACGTGCAACGCTTCCTCGCGGCGGCCTCCCAGGAGGCGTTCGAGCAGGCGCTGATCGTGATCTTCACGATCCCCGGGATCCCGGTCGTGTACCAGGGGACCGAGCAGGGCTTCACCGAGACGCGCGCCGCCATGTTCGCGGGCGGCTGGATGTCGGGCGGTGAGGACCACTTCGACACGACGTCGGCGGACTACACGTTCCTGAAGGGCCTCATCGCCGCGCGGCGCGCCAACCCCGTGCTCCAGAAGGGGGACCTCGAGATCCTCCAGGACGCGGCCGGCCCGGGCGTCCTCGCGTACGAGCGCGCGCTGCCCGATGGCGCCGAGGCGGTGGTGCTCCTGAACACGGCCGAGGAGCCGGTGCTCGTCGCCGACCTCGACGTGGGGCTCCCGAGTGGGACGAAGCTCCGCGCCCTCACGGGCCGCGGCGACGTCGCCGACAGCGTCGTCGGCTACGACGACCGCGTGCTCCTCGAGCTGCCGGCGCGCGGGGCGCGCGTCCTCGCGAAGACCGACGAGACCGTGCTCCTCCCGGCGAAGCCCGCGACGATCACGGTGGACACGGCCATCTCGGGGGAGACCTTCACCGCCGACGCGGTCGTGACGGGCACCGTGACGCCCGCCTCGACGACGCTCGTGATGGTGGTCGACGACCTGGTGGCTCGGAAGACCGCCATCACCGTGGGCTCGGACGGCACCTGGTCGGCGACGATCCCCGTCGCGTCGTTCCCCTACGGCGACAACCCCCACACCGTGACGTTCTACGCGCCCGAGGCGAACGTCGCGTCGGCGCGGATGCACTTCCGGTCGAACACCGAGTTCGACGGCACGCTCGTCCACGCCGACGATCCGACGGGCGACGACACGGGGCCGGCGGGGACGTACTTCTACCCGAGCGACGCGACGTTCCAGGGCGCCCACTACGGCGACATCGTGGGCGTCGATCTCGAGGCGTCCGGGGCGACGCTGCGGCTGAAGCTCCACATGGCCGACCACTCGACGACGTGGAACCCGTCGAACGGCTACGATCACGTCTCCTTCTCGCTCTACTTCGATCTGCCAGGCGTCGACGGCGTGACCGTGCTGCCGAAGCTCCAGGCGGAGGCGCCCGAGGGCTTCGCGTGGGACATCTCGGCGTTCGAGTTCGGCTGGACCAACGCCTTCTACAAGAGCGACGGCGCGACCGCGACCGAGTGGGGGACGCCCTCGCCGGGGCGCCCGAAGATCGCGGTCGACGCGGCCACGAAGACCATCACGTTCGAGTTCAACGGCGCGCTCGTCGGCCTCACGACGTGGGAGGGGGTCTCCTTCTACGGCACCACGTGGGACTTCGACGGCATCGACAACCTCCTCCGCCCGCTCTCGCCCGCGGGCGGCCAGTGGGCGTTCGGCGGCGGCGAGGCGACGGATCCGCTGATCCTCGACAGCGTCGGCCCCGTGCTCATCCCGGTGACGACCCAGGAATGACCTGACCGATGACGGATACCACGACGACGACGACGATGATGATGACGCGCCTCCGTGGCGCGCTCGGGGCGGCCTCGCTGCTAGCGCTCCTGTCCCTGCTCGCGCTCGGCGCGGGCGCCTGCGGCGGCGTCGGCCCCGAGGTGCCGAAGGACACCGCCTCCGGCGGCGACACGGCCATCGCGGACACCAGCACCGGCACGGACACCGTCGCGAGCGACGTCACCGACACGGTGGGCGACGACGACACCGCGGCGGACACGGTCTCCCCGGGCGACACCGGCGGCGCCGACACGAGCGGCGGCGACGAGGTCTACGGCCCGGTCGCGCCCCCCGACGACGTCGTCCCGCCGGCGCTCCAGGGGCAGACCTGGGTCGACCACTGGACGACCGACATCGCGCCGTACTGGACGATGTCCGCCGCGCTCGGCTCGCCCGCGGGGAACTACCCCACCTACCGCGACATGAACGGCAACGCGACCGGGTCGACGAAGCGCCGCCCGCGCATGCTCTCGCGGCAGATCTACGCCTACTCGATGGGATACGCGCTGACGGGCGACACGAGCCTGCTCGCGCACGCGAAGGCCGGCGTCGACTGGCTCATCGGGCACGCCATCGACAAGGAGAAGGGCGGCTGCTTCGAGCAGCTGAACGCCGACGGGAGCGCGGTCGCCGGGCAGCGCCCCGTGCAGGACTTCGAGTACTGCATGATGGGGCTGGGCGCGTGGTTCTTCGTGACGCGCGACCCGGCCGCCGAGGCCGAGCTATTGCGTGCGCGCGACCTCATCTTCGACCCCGCGGTCTACTGGGACGCGACGAAGGGGCGGGTCAAGGACGGCCTCGCCGACGACATGGCGACCGAGATCGACGTCGAGAACGACGGCGGGAGCGAGCTCGTCGCGCAGCTCGACGCCGTGAACGCCTTCATGCTGCTGGTGCAGCCGGTGCTGACGGATCCCTCGGATCGGCAGCGCTTCCTCGCGAGCCTCCGCACCCTCGGCGACGTCATGGTGCGCGACTTCCACCAGGACGGGCTCTTCTGGGGCGTGTCGACCAACAAGGGCAAGTACGGCACGAAGCACGTCGACTTCGGGCACATCCTGAAGTCGTTCTGGATGCTGCTCGAGGTCGACAAGCGCGTCGCGAGCCACCCCTTCCACGAGCTGGTCATGGACGAGGTCTACGCGGTCGTCGACCGCGCGTGGGACAGCGCGAACGGGCGCTGGGCGAAGCGCCCGACGAGCGCCACCGCCGTCGAGTACGGCAGCGACTGGTGGATCTACGCCGAGGAGGACCAGATCGCCGGCGTCCTCGACCTCATCGACTGGCGCTTCCTCGACCGGCGCGCCCAGACCCAGGCCCACTGGCTCGAGGACTACGTCGACGACGTGTACGCCGGCGAGATCATCAGCGGCATCAAGCGCGACGGCTCGCCCGTGTGGGGCTGGCCGGCGACCGACACCGCGAAGTGCAACGAGTGGAAGAACGGCTTCCACTCGACCGAGCACGCGCTGATCATGGCGATCCTCGGGTTCAACCTCGAGGGGAAGGACGTCCCGCTCCACTTCGCCGTCCCGACGGCCGACGCGGGCACCTTCATCGCCACCCCCTACCTCTTCCACGGCACCGAGGTCGCGCGCGAGCCCGCCGCGGCCTCTGTGACCGTCGGCGACCTCACGCTCACGCCCGTGACGGTGAAGTTCCGCGACATCTGGTAGTCTCGACCGCGCTCGAGCCCCGCAACCGAGGTGGTTTCCATGCGTCTCGCCCGCACCCTGGCGTTCACCCTCACCGCCGCCCTCGCCCTCGCCGCCGCCGCGTGCGGCGACGACGGCGGCGGGAACGAGAAGGACACCGCGTCCCCGGCCGACACGGCCGACGCGACCGACACCGCGGACACCGCGGTCGGCACCGACTCGACCGACGAGGACACCGGCGGCGGCGACGTCGTCCCCGACACGGAGCCCGGCGACACCGCCGCGACCAACGCGCTCGCGCTCCACTACCACCGCGCGGACGGCGCGTACGACGGCGTCACGGTGACCGTGTCGGGCGACGTCGACGGCGGCCCCGACTTCACGGCGACCGGCACCGACGGCTTCGGCGCGGTGTTCTCGATCCCGCTCGCCGACGGGGCGACGACCGTGAGCTACCGCTTCAACGTCGGGGGCGCCACGGACCCGGCCGAGGATCCGGTCGCCGTCACGCTCGCCGACGTCGACGGGGGCGTCTGGCACTTCTCGGGCGGGGAGGCGCCCCTCCTCCGCGAGCCGCCGGCCATCCCCGACGGGAACCAGCTCGTCGTCTACTACCTGCGCGACGACGACGCCTACAGCGGCTGGGGGCTCCACACGTGGATGGACGTCGCCTCCGAGACCGCGTGGACGGCCCCGCTCATGAAGGCCGGCACCGACGAGGAGCTCGGCGCCTACTTCGTCGTCGAGCTCGCGGCGGACGCGGCGTCGGTCGGCATCATCGTGCACTCGGGTGACACGAAGGACCCCGGGCCGGATATGATCGTGGACCTCCCGACCCTCGGGGACATGATCTTCCTCACGACAGGCTCGACCGAGATCCACCCCTACCCGACCCCGATCCCCGAGTTCTCCATCGCCGGCGCGTCCGCGCACTGGATCGACCAGCACACGATCGCGTGGACGTCGAAGGGGACGCCGGCGAGCTACGAGCTGCGCTGGGCGAAGGACGGGAGCATCGACGTCGAGGGGCCGGACGTGACGGGCGGGACGGTGGTGCCGCTGACGGTGAGCACGGGGGGGCTCACGAGCGAGCAGAAGGCGAAGTGGCCGGCCATCGCGTCGCGGAAGGCGCTGGTGGTGCCGGCGTCGGCGGACGCGAACCTCACCGACATCCTCGAGAGCGAGCTCGTCGTGGTGTCGCGCGACGCGGGCGGCGTCGCCATCGACGCGACGCGGGTGCAGACGCCCGGCGTGCTCGACGACGTCTACGCGAGCGACGGCGAGCTCGGCGTGACCTGGCAGGGGGACGTGCCGCACCTCGCGGTGTGGGCGCCGACCGCGCAGAACGTGCGCCTCCAGCACATCGGCACGGACATGACCCTCATCGAGACGGTCGACATGACGCGCCAGAGCGACGGGCGCTGGACCTACGACGCGGCGACGGCGGCCTGGAAGGGGCACTACTACCGCTACGAGGTGACGGCGTTCTACCCGATCTCGGGGCGCGTCCAGACGACGACCGTGACGGATCCGTACTCGGTCGGGCTCGCGACCGGGAGCCAGGCGTCGCTCCTCGCGAACCTCGGCGATCCGGCGCTGAAGCCGGAGGGCTGGGACGCGCTCGTGAAGCCGCCGCTCGACGCGTTCGAGGACATCGTGCTGTACGAGGCGCACGTGCGCGACTTCAGCGCGACGGACGAGACCGTGCCGGCCGCGGATCGCGGGAAGTTCTCGGCGTTCACGTACAACGGCGAGGGCGGGAAGAGCCTGTCGGACGGCATGAGCCACCTGAAGGCGCTCGCGACGGCGGGGCTCACGCACGTGCACCTCCTGCCGTCGTTCGACATCGCGACCATCAACGAGCGCGCGGCGGAGCGGGTCGACATCGAGGACGGCTTCGACGCCCTCTGCGCGAAGAACGGCGCCGTGCCGGCGGCGATGTGCACGCAATATGGGACGACGCCCATCAAGGACGTGCTCGCCGGGCTCGACCCGACGACGGGCGACGCGCAGCAGATCGCGACGTGGATGGCGGGGATCGACGGCTTCAACTGGGGCTACGACCCGTTCCACTACACGGTCCCGGAGGGGAGCTACGCGACGGACCCGATGGGCTCGAAGCGGACGCTCGAGTTCCGGCAGATGGTGAAGGGGCTCGCGCAGATCGGCCTCCGCGCGGTCATGGACGTCGTCTACAACCACACGAACAGCTCGGGGGTCGGCGACAGCAGCGTCCTCGACAAGGTCGTCCCGGGGTACTACCACCGGCTGAACGTCGACAGCGGGCTCGTCGAGACGTCGACCTGCTGCGCGAACACGGCGACCGAGCACGCGATGATGCGGCGCCTCATGGTCGACTCGATCGTGACGTGGGCGCGCGCGTACAAGGTCGACGGGTTCCGGTTCGACCTCATGGGCCACCACATGAAGGCGGACATCCTCGCGGTGCGGGCGGCGCTCGACGCGCTGACGATCGAGGACGACGGCGTCGACGGCGCGAAGATCTACCTCTACGGCGAGGGCTGGGACTTCGGCGAGGTCGCGAGCAACGCGCGCGGGACGAACGCGACGCAGCTCAACATGGCGGGGACCGGCGTCGGCACGTTCAACGACCGGATCCGCGACGCCGTGCGCGGCGGGAGCGCGTTCGACGGCGGGCAGGATCTGAGGCGCAACCAGGGCTTCGCGAACGGGCTCTACGTGGACCCGAACGACCTCGCGACGGCCGACGACGCGACGAAGACGAAGGCGCTCATCGCGACCGACCTCATCAAGGTGTCGATGGCGGGCGGGCTCCGCACGTTCAAGCTGAAGGACCGCTTCGGCAACACGAAGACGGGCTACCTCGTGGCGTACAACGGCGCGAACGGCGGCTACACGCTCGACCCGCAGGAGATCATCAACTACGTCTCGGCGCACGACAACCAGACGCTCTTCGACATCAACGCCTACAAGGCGAAGGCCGGCGAGAGCATGGAGATCCGCGTGCGCCAGCAGGTGCTCGCGCTGTCGACCGTGCTCCTCGGGCAGGGGATCCCGTTCATCCACGCGGGCAGCGAGATCCTGCGCTCGAAGTCGATGGAGCGCGACAGCTACAACTCGGGCGACTGGTTCAACCGGGTCGACTACTCGTACATGGACAACGCCTGGAAGACGGGGCTCCCGAACGAGGAGAAGGACGGCGCGAACTGGCCGCTCATCCGCACCATCTTCGGCGACACGAGCATCGCGCCCACGAACGCGCACATCGAGGCGACGCTGAACCGCTTCGAGGACCTCCTGCGCGTGCGCAAGTCGTCGCCGCTCTTCCGGCTGCGGACGGCCGAGGACGTGCAGAAGCGCGTGGCATACTACAACTTCGGGCCGGACCAGACGCCCGGCGTCGTGTTCATGACCATCAGCGACGGGACGTGCGCGGGCGCTGACCTCGACCCGAGCTACGACGGGCTCGTGGT
The DNA here is from genome assembly GCA_020632715.1 of Deltaproteobacteria bacterium. Classification (GTDB taxonomy): domain Bacteria; phylum Myxococcota_A; class UBA9042; order PHBI01; family PHBI01; genus JACKFA01. The sequence goes on along the minus strand of JACKFA010000003.1, from coordinate 204,421 downwards.
CATCCTGAACGGGCGGCCGAGCGCGGTCACGATGGCGCTGTCGGCTGGCGAGCCGAGCGGGTGGCAGCTCCACCCGGTGCTGGCGGCCGGCGACGACGCGACCGTGAAGACGGCTGCCTACGCGAGCGGGACGGGCTTCACGGTGCCGGCGTGGACGGCGGCGGTGTTCGTGCTGCCGCAGTCGGGCGCGCAGGGCGCGGGCCCGGCGTGCAACGCCCTCTGACCTCGATGAGCGAGGCGGCTTCAGCGTGATCAAGACCCTGTTCCTCGACGTCGGCGGCGTGCTCCTCACCAACGGGTGGGGGCGCGCCTCGCGGAAGCTCGCCGCGGAGAAGTTCGGGCTCGACTTCGCCGAGCTCGACGAGCGCCACCACCTCACGTTCGACAGCTACGAGGTGGGGAAGCTGCCGCTCGACGGCTACCTGGACCGGGTGATCTTCCACGCGCCGCGCGACTTCACGCGCGACGCGTTCAAGGCGTTCATGTTCTCGCGGAGCCAGCCTCACCCGGAGATGTTGGCGCTCGTCGGCGAGCTGAAGGCGCGCCACGGGCTCCGCGTCGCGACCATCAGCAACGAGGGGCGCGAGCTGACCGAGCACCGGATCCACGCGTTCCAGCTCGATCGGCTCGTCGACTGCTTCGTGTCGTCGAGCTTCGCGCACCTCCGGAAGCCGGACGCCGACCTCTTCCACCTCGCGATGGACGTCGCGATGTGCGCGCCCGAGGACGGCGCCTACGTGGACGACCGCGAGCTCTTCGTGGAGGTCGCCGCGGGGCTCGGGTTGAACGCCATCCACCACGTCTCCGTGGAGGAGACGCGGCGCGCGCTCGCCCGGCTCGGGCTCGACTGACCGGCGTGAGGAGCGACTCGGTGACGGAGGCGACGTGGTGAGCTATCGAGGCGCTCGGCTGGGCGCGGTCGCGGCGCTGGCGTTGGCCGGCGCCTGCGGCTCGGGCGGGCCGATCCCGGGGGTCCCCGACGACGGTCAGACCCACGCGCTCACGGCGACCGCGCTCGAGACGGCGTGCGGGCAGGCGCGCGTGGCGCACGACTGCGAGGTGGCGGCGTCGACCGAGGGCGACGTCTTCTCGACGTGCGACTGCGCGGGCGAGGCCAAGGGCCGCGCCGGGAAGCTCCGGATCTCGGGCGTGCGCATCGACGGCGCGGGCGTGTCCGCGACGCACCGCCTCGCCTGGGACGGCGACCGCTGGCGCCTCGCGGACGACTGAGCCGGAGACACGGGCCTCTGGGGTGATTCGGGGTCCGCGGGACGAGAGTCGGGAGACACGGAGGAAGGGAGGGCACGGAGGGAGCCGACGGGTTCCTCGCTCCCTGTTGCCCTCCGTGCCTCCGTGCCTCCGTGGTTTCTCCCTCAGATCGAAGACTTGGCGAGACGACCTGCGCGCGGCGACCCCTCGGGAGCTCGCTCTCCGTGCCCCTCCGTGTCTCCGTGTCTCCTGTCTTCCCCCGCCCGACGAGGTCCCGGTCTGCCCGAGAGCCCGCAGCAAGCCCGCTCAGCCCTTGACGCCGCCCGCCGTGAGCCCGCCGACCAGGTTCTTCTGCAGCGCGAAGAAGAGCGCCATCACCGGGATCGACACGATGATCGAGGCCGCGGCGAACTTGCCCCACTCGACCGACTGCTCGCCGACGTAGTTGTAGATCGACACCGGGAGCGTGAACTGCGTCGGCTCCTGCATGAAGGTGAAGGCGAGCACGAACTCGTTCCACGCCGTCATGAACGAGAAGAGCGCCGTCACCGCGACCGCGGGCATGGAGAGCGGCAGGATGATGCGCCAGAACACCGTGAACTGGCTCGCCCCGTCCATGATGGCGCTCTCTTCGAGGTCCTTCGGGATCGTGTCGAAGTAGCCCTTCAGCATCCACACGCAGAACGGGATGGCGATGGTCGCGTAGACCACCACGAGCCCCATCGACGCGTTCAGGAGGCCGAGCTCCTGCAGGATGATGTAGAGCGGCACCATCATCAGCACGCCCGGGAACATCTGGCTCACGAGGAACGCCATGAGCCCGGCCCGTCGCCCCGGGAAGCGGAACCGGGAGAAGGCGTAGGCCGCCGTCGTCGCGAGGAAGATCCCGAGCACGGTCGTCGCGATGGCGATGACCGCCGAGTTCAGGAGCTGCCGCCCGAAGAGCCAGTTCCCCTTGGCGTCGTGCGAGGTCATGAACTCGACGAAGTTGTCGACGCTCACCTCGCGCGGGATGAACGAGAGCGACCCGTCCATGCCGGAGTCGCCCGGCGAGAACGCGATCTTCATCACGATGAGCAGCGGATAGAGCGTCAGCGCCGTCACGACGATGAGCGTCAGGTGCGTGAGCACGCTGCCGACGCGCGTGGTCTTGCCGGTCATTCGAAGGCCCCCTCGGTCGCGCGTGTGATGCGGTTCTGGAGCCAGCCGTACGCGAGCAGCATCAGGAAGATGAGGACGGAGTAGGCCGCCGCGAGCCCGTAGCGGTTCAGCACCTTGAACGCGTAGTAGGCCTCGGTGATGAGGATGTTCGTCTCGTTCTCGGGGCCGCCGCCCGACACGAGGTAGATGACGTTGAACATGTTGAACGTCCACACGACGCCCAGGATGATGGCCGGGACGAGCGCGGGCTTGAGCAGCGGCAGCGTCACCCGGCGGAAGCGCTGCCAGCGCGTGGCGCCGTCGATGTCCGGCGGCCTCGTAGAGATCCTTCGGGATCGACTGCAGCGCGCCGAGCGTCACGACCATCATGAACGGGAAACCGAGCCAGGTGTTCGTGGTCAGGTTCGCGATGAAGTTCGTCGCGAAGCTCGAGCCCGGGCCGAGCCAGTTCACCTTCTCGATGCCGAAGACGTCGAGGATCCCGTTCACGGCGCCGTACTGCGTGTTGAACATCGACTTCCAGATGAGCGCCGTGATGTAGTTCGGCACGGCCCACGGCACGATGAGGAGCACGCGGTAGAGCGCCTTCAGCCGCAGGTTCGGGCGGTTCAGGACGAGCGCGAGCGCCACGCCGATCGACACGTGCAGGACCACGTTCGAGACGGTCCAGAGGATCGTGACCCCCGTCGTCCAGTAGAAGTTCGGGTGGACGGTCGCCTCGGGGAGCAGGATCTCCTTGAAGTTCTCGAGGCCCGTGAAGTCGCCGTGCGAGAAGAACGCGAGCGCGACCCCCATGATGAACGGCACGAAGACCAGCACGATCATGCCGACCATGGCGGGCACGATGTAGGCGTAGGCCGTCGGCTGCTCGCGGAGCCCGGCCACGACGCTCGCGACGCCCGGCCCCGCGGCGAACCCGAGCGCCGCCGCGACGATGGCCGGCCACAGGATGAGGCCGAGCGGCTGCGCCGTCAGCGTGAACGCCACGGCGAGCCCCGCGGCGAGGCCGATGACGTAGCGCTTCTTCTTCACGTCGAGGTAAGACGCGCCGAAGCCGAGCGCGAACGCGAGCGCGATCATCAGGAGGAGCTGCCACGTCGCGGTCGACGGCGGCGGCGTCTTCACGCGCTCCGAGATCCGCACGAGCCCCTGGTACGTTCCCCCCTTCAGGATCGGCGCGAACGCCGCGAAGAGGACGTCGCCGTCCGCGAGCTCGGCCGCCGCGAACCGCCGGTCCACCGGGATGTCCTGGTGGCGCTCCGTGTAGCTCTCGAGCTCCGCGCTCGCGTTCAGGAGCGACTGCCGATAGACCTCCGCGTCCGCCGGCTGCGCGGACGCGTCGAGGACGCGGGAGACCGGGACGTCGGCGCCCACGCTGATGCCGAACTCGTCGGTGCCCCCGGTCGTGACGACGTCGACCGTGGCGAGGTCGTCGGCGCCCGCGGCGAGCGCGCTCGGGCCCTTGGCCGCGACGACCGCCGCGAGGTCGTCGACCCGCGCGCCCACGCGCGCCTCCACCGTGCGCCGGTGGTCGCGCGCGTCGTTGTAGCGCGTGAGGCCGAGGGTCGCGGCGCCCACGAGCGCCACGATGAGCGCCGTCGTCACGGCGTCGGCGACGCGCTTGTAGAACGGTGTCGGTGACGCGGCGGCCATGGTGCGAGCTCCTAGCCCTGACTCACTGCCCGAGCTTGCCGATGTCGGCTTCCATCTTGGCCTGCGCCTTGTCGAGCTCGGCCTTCGGGTCGCGATCCTTCACGAAGATCCCGGCCGCGATCGCGATGTCCGCCGGCGTCCACAGGACCTGCATCTCCGGCGTCGAGTCCATGAGGACCGCGTTCTTCGCCTGCTCCATGAAGACGTTCATCACCGGGTCCGCCTTGGCGCCCGCCTCGAGCGTCTCCTGCTGGCAGACGGGCTGCTTGCCGACCTCCATGCGGACCTTCGCCGACTCGGCGCCCGCGAGGTACATGGCCGCCTTGAGCGCCGCCTCCTTCTTCTCGGAGGTCTTCGTGACGAAGACCGCCTCGATGCCGAGCATCGGCTTCGGGGTCTTCCCGTCGACCGTCGGGATGGTCGCGACCCCATAGTTCACGCCCTGGATCTCCGGGCGGAACCACGGGCCGTTGAACACGACGACCGCGTTGCCCTGGTTGAAGAGGCTCGTCACGTTCGAGCCCGTGATGCCGCCCGGCACGACGCCCTGGTCGAAGTGGAGGCCGCGCACGTACTCGACCGCCTGCACCTGCTCGGGCGTCGCGAACGCCGGCTTGTGCTCGTCGTTGAAGATCTGCCCGCCGAACGCATAGATCCACATCGCGTGGAAGTAGAGGCCGCCGGCCTGATACACGATGCCGCTGCGATCGTCGGTCTGGAGCGCCTTCACCTTCGGGACGAGCTCCTCCATGGTCGCCGGCGCCTCCGGGAGGAGGTCCTTGTTGTAGAACATCACGAGCGACTTGAAGGCGATCGGCAGCCCGTACAGGTTCTTCCGGTAGACCAGCGCCTTCACCGAGTCCGGCAGGAACTGCTTCAGGTAGTCGCCCTCGACCTTGCCGGAGATCGGCTCGAGCACGCCCTTCTCGACCCAGTTGCCGATCATGTTGTGCGCGAAGATGAAGAGGTCCGGCCCCTGCCCGCGCGGCACCGTGATGGTGATCTTGTCCACGAATGGGTCGTAGGGGATCGCCTGCGACCGGATGTGAACCTCGTTCTGCGACTTGTTGTAGTTGTCGACGACCTGGTTGAAGGCGTCGAGCTCGCCGGCCCGGTAGCTGTGCCAGAGCACGACCTCCACGGGCTCGCCGGCCGCCGGCGGCGCCGCCGTGGCGCCCGCGTCGGCCTCCGCTGGCGCCGTCGCCTCGGCGGTCGCGTCCGCCTCGGCCGGCGCGACGCCCGTCTCCATCTCGGAGGGCTTCGTCGCCGGCTCGGCCGGCGCGGTGGTCGCCGGAGGCGGCGACGTCGGCGGGGGGTTCTCGTTCTTGCCGCCGCACGCGGCGAGGAGCACGCCGAGACCCAGCGCGGCGAGGTGGTGGTGAGCTCTCATGACGCCTCCTGCTGCCCGTTCACATCCGCGTTGACCGTGATGTTGACGCCCTGCCCGTCGAAGACGTGGACGTGCCCCTCCTCGACGGCGAGCGCGAGCTCGTCGCCGACCGTCACCCGCATCTCCCCGGGGAGCCGGACGACGATGATCTGCTGCTCGACCCGCACGTGGGCGAAGGTCTCGGCGCCCATCATCTCGACGTGCGCCACCTGCCCGCGGGCGATGACGTTCTCGCCCGGCGCCGCCGCGTGGAGCTGCTGCGGGCGGAGCCCGAGGGTCACCGACGAGACACCCGCCGCCCTCACCGCCGCCGCGTGCGCCGGCACGAGGCGCGTCGTGACGCCGCCCCCCTTGAAGACGAGCCCGTCGCCGTCGGCCTCGACGGCGCCGTCCACGAAGTTCATCGCGGGGCTCCCCATGAAGCCCGCGACGAAGCGGTTCTTCGGGCGGTGGTACACCTCGAGGGGCGAGCCGAACTGCTGCAGATCGCCGGTCGACATCACCGCGATGCGGTCGGCGAGGGTCATCGCCTCGACCTGATCGTGCGTCACGTAGATCATCGTCGTCCCGAGGCGCCGGTGGAGGCCGGCGATCTCGACGCGCATCTGCACGCGCAGCTTCGCGTCGAGGTTCGAGAGCGGCTCGTCGAAGAGGAAGACCGACGGCTGCCGCACGATGGCGCGCCCCATCGCGACGCGCTGCCGCTGGCCGCCCGAGAGCGCCTTCGGCTTCCGCTCGAGGAGCTCCACGAGCCCGAGCATGCGCGCGGCTTCGTCGACGCGCGACTGGATCTCGGGCTTCGGCATCTTCCGGAGGCCGAGCCCGAACGCCATGTTCTCGCGCACGGTCATGTGCGGGTAGAGGGCGTAGCTCTGGAAGACCATCGCGATGTCGCGATCGCGCGGCGGCACGTCGTTCACGACGCGTCCCCCGATCGACAGCGTCCCCGAGGTGATGTCCTCGAGCCCCGCGATCATCCGGAGCGTCGTGGACTTCCCGCACCCCGACGGCCCGACGAGCACGACGAACTCGCCGTCCTCGATGTGGAGGTCGATCCCGTGGACGGCTTCGACCCCGCCCGGGTAGCGCTTGGTGACTTGTTCGAGGAGGACGTCTGCCATGGCGGGACGACTATGGCACGAGTCGTCGGGGGGTTGAAGGCCACCCGGGCCCGCGGTGACAACGGTTCGACCGTGATCGCACCCGCGCGCGCTGCTATCGTGCGCGCCATGAGCTCCACGCCCCTCCGGGCCGCCCTCGCGCTCGCGCTCTCGGCCGCCCTCGCCTTCCTCGCGTGCGGCGGCGTCGCCCCCGAGGTCCCCGCCGACACCGCCGACACCGCCGTCGCCGCCGATACGACGGTCGACGACGCAGGCGCCGACGCGCTCGACGCCGCCCCGACCGACGGTGACGACGGCGACGACGGCCTCGCGGACGACGCCGACGGCGGCCCGACCGACACCGCCCCGGCCGGCGACGCCGACGCGAACCCCGCCCCGGCCGACCCCTACGAGGCGTTCTTCGCCGACGACGTCGTCCACGAGATCGAGCTCGACGTCACCCCGGCCGAGTGGCGGGCGCTGTCCGACCACATGCGCGCCTACGCCGCCACCGACTCGCTCATGCGCTCGGGGCGCTACTTCCGCGCGACCTTCCGCTACCGCGGCCCCGCGGGCGACGTGGTCCTCGACGACGTCGGCTTCCGCACGCGCGGCAACACGACGCGCACGGTCCCCGAGGACGAGGACGGCACGCGCCACCGCGCCCACTGGAAGCTCGACTTCAACCGCCCCTTCGACGAGGCCCCGGGCACGCCGGCCTACGAGGCCAGAAAAGACCGCCGCTTCGCGACGCTCCGGGCGCTGAACCTCAAGTGGGCGGACGACGAGGACGACCCGTCGAAGATCCGCGAGCGCTTCGCCTACACCCTCTTCCGCGAGGCCGGCGTCCCGGCGCCGCGCGTCGCGGCCGCGCACCTCGTGATCAAGATCGGCGACGAGGCCGTGGACTACGGCCTCTACACGGCCATCGAGGACGTCGACAAGGGCTTCCTCAAGGCCCGCTTCGGGAGCGACGACGACGGCGACCTCTACAAGTGCCTCTGGGTCAACGAGGGGCCGGCGACGCTCCAGCCCATCACGAACCCGCGCGCGGTCGGCGTGAAGGCCTGGGAGACGAACTACCGCCCCGCCTACGATCTGCAGTCGAACGAGGACGTCTCGCAGCACGAGCGCCTCCTCGCGCTCGTCGACGCGCTCGCGACGAAGTCCGGCGACGAGCTCGCCGACTGGCTCGACGCCCACTTCGAGGTGCCGCTCTTCCTCCGCGGCCTCGCGCTCAACGTGCTCATCGGCATGCCCGACGACTACTGGGCCATGGGCAACAACTACTACCTCTACTTCGCCGAGTCGGGCCGCGCGGTGTTCATCCCCTACGACTACGACCACGGCCTCGGCGGCGGCTGGTGCGGCACCCCCGCCTGGTCCTGCGACGCCATCGCCACCGCCGACGTGCACCTCTGGAAGAACCTGAACGTCGCGTTCGGCGTGTCGGGCGCGCGCCACCCGCTCGTCGACAAGGTCCTCTCCATCCCGCGCTATCGCGAGGCCTACGACGCCGCTCTCTCCGAGCTCATCGGCCCCGCCGGCGTCTTCTCGCGCGGCGCGTGGGAGGCGCGCTACGCCGCCTGGGAGGCCGACTACGCCCCATTCCTCGACAACGATCTCGACGAGGGCGAGACGATGCGCGCCCCCGAGGAGACGGGCGCCTGGATCGACGCCAAGATCCGCGCCGTCACCTCCCAGCTCGGCCTCGACTGATCGGCCGCGCGGCCTCGCGCCCGCCTCACAGGCCGCCGCGGCGCGCGGCCAGAGCGGGCGTTCTGGCACACCGGATTAGCCCTTCCGCCGAACCGAGAAGGCGACTATCGTCGGGTCATGACGCAGCGCGTCAGTGCGGGCACGCGCTGATTACGGGAGGAAGGAGGGCTCATATGACGCAAGCACCCCCAAGCGGGACCCCAGCGAAGGACCTCTACGAGCTCGGCGAGATCCCGCCGCTCGGTGTCGTGCCGAAGCTGATGCACGCGATGCCGATCCGCCGCGAGCGCCACGGCACGCCGCGCGAGGCGATGCAGCACGAGGTGGTCCCCGTGCCGGACATCGGCGCGAACGAGGTCCTCGTCTACGTGATGGCCGCGGGCGTCAACTACAACGGCGTCTGGGCCTCGCTCGGGCAGCCGCTCTCGCCCATGGACGTCCACAAGCAGCCCTACCACATCGCCGGGAGCGACGCGTCCGGCATCGTGTGGAAGGTCGGCGCCGGCGTGAAGAGCGTCAAAGTCGGCGACGAGGTCATCGTCCACTGCAACGTCACCTGCGGCGAGTGCCACAACTGCAACGGCGGCAACCCCATGCTCTGCCGCTCGCAGCTCATCTGGGGCTACGAGACGACCGACGGCAGCTTCGCGCAGTTCTGCCGCGTCCAGGCGCAGCAGATCCTGCCGAAGCCGAAGCACCTCACCTGGGCCGAGGCCGGCTGCTACACGCTCGTCCACGCGACCGCCTGGCGCATGCTCTACGGGCACGAGCCGCACACGCTGAAGCCCGCGATGAACGTGCTCGTCTGGGGCGGCTCCGGCGGGCTCGGCTCGATGGCGATCCAGATCTGCGCCGCCGCCGGCGCCAACGCCATCGCCGTCGTGTCGAGCGAGGAGAAGGGCGAGTACTGCATGAAGCTCGGCGCGAAGGCCTGGCTCAACCGCAAGGACTTCGACTGCTGGGGGCGCCTCCCCGACACGACCGACGCCGAGGGCTACAAGGCGTACCTGAAGAAGGTGCAGAAGTTCGGCAAGGCCATCTGGGCCGTCACGGGCGGCGTCGACGTCGACATCGTCTTCGAGCACCCCGGCGAGCAGACCTTCCCCGTGAGCTGCTACCTCGTGCGCCGCGGCGGGATGGTCGTCTTCTGCGCGGGCACGACCGGCTACCACATCAGCTTCGACGCCCGCTACGTGTGGATGCGCCAGAAGCGCGTCCAGGGCAGCCACTTCGCGTCCAAGTACGAGGCCGACCAGGCCAACCACCTCGTCATGGACCAGAAGATCCACACGGCGCTCTCGCGCACGTTCGACTTCACCGAGGCGGCCGAGCCGCACGAGCTCATGTACGCGAACCGGCACCCGCCGGGTAACATGGCCATCCGCGTGAACGCGACCGTGGACACCTGCAAGAACCTCGAGGAGAGCCGCGCGGCGCAGGGCTGAGGCCCGCGCCGTTCGCGCGCCCGCCGGCGCGTCCGCGGTCGCGCGGGCGCCCGGCCCCTCCCACGAGAGACGGAGATCGGCGCCATGACGAGCCGCGACAAGCCCGACCGCCCCTGGCTCATCCGCACCTACTCGGGGCACAGCTCGGCCGCCGCGTCGAACGCCCTCTACCGCGAGAACCTCGCGCGCGGGCAGACCGGGCTCTCGGTCGCGTTCGACCTCCCGACGCAGACCGGCTACGACGCCGACGCCCCCGAGGCCCTCGGCGAGGTCGGCAAGGTCGGCGTGCCCATCGGCGCGCTCCCCGACATGGAGACCCTCTTCGACGGGATCCCGCTGTCGCGGATGAACACGTCGATGACCATCAACGCGACGGCGCCGTGGCTGCTCGCGCTCTACGTGGCCGCCGCCGAGCGCCAGGGCGCCGACCGGAGGGACCTCCTCGGGACGACCCAGAACGACCTCGTGAAGGAGTTCCTCTCGCGCGGGACCTACATGCTGCCGCCCGAGGCGTCGCTGCGCCTCCAGACCGACGTCATCGCGTTCACGGTGCGCGAGCTCCCGAAGTGGAACCCCGTGAACGTGTGCAGCTATCACCTCCAGGAGGCGGGCGCGACGCCGGTCCTCGAGGTGAGCTACGCGCTCGCGAACGCGCTGACGCTGCTCGACGCGGTGCGCGCCCGTGAGGACGTCGACGCCGCCTTGTTCCCCGAGGTGGCCGGCCGCATCTCGTTCTTCGTGAACGCGGGGATCCGCTTCGTCACGGAGATGGTGAAGCTCCGCGTCATGGGCGACCTCTGGGACGAGCTCCTGCAGGACCGCTACGGCGTCGCCGACCCGCGGCTCCGCCGCTTCCGCTACGGTGTGCAGGTCAACAGCCTCGGCCTCACCGAGCAGCAGCCCGAGAACAACGTCTACCGCATCGCCCTCGAGATGCTCGGCGTCGTGCTCTCGAAGCGGGCGCGCGCGCGCGCGGTGCAGCTCCCGGCGTGGAACGAGGCGCTCGGCCTGCCGCGCCCGTGGGACCAGCAGTGGTCGCTCCGGCTCCAGCAGATCATGGCGTTCGAGACCGATCTCCTCGAGCACGACGACCTCTTCGACGGCAGCAGCGCCGTGACCGCCCTCGAGGAGGAGCTCGCCGCCGACGTGCGGCGCGAGATGGCCTGGATCGAGGCCGAAGGCGGCGTCATCGCGGCCGTCGCGAGCGGCGCCATGAAGGAGCGGCTCGTCGTCGCGAACGCGGAGCGGCTCGCGCGCATCGAGCGCGGCGAGCAGAAGGTCGTCGGGGTGAACTGCTTCGAGGAGAGCGCGCCCTCCCCGCTCGCCGGCGGCGACGGCGGCGGCGCCGACCAGATCCTCGTGGTCGACGCGGGCGCCGGGGCCGAGCAGATCGCGCGGCTCGAGGCGCACCGTGTGCAGCGCAACAAGAATGACGTCGCGGCGGCCCTACAGGCCCTCCGGGACGCAGCAAAATCGGGCGCGAGCGTGATGGAGCCGAGCATCCGCGCGGCGCACGCCGGCGTCACGACGGGCGAGTGGGGCGCCGTCATGCGCGAGGTGTTCGGCGAGTACCGCGCCCCGACGGGGCTCGGCGCGGTCGTGACCACGCCGGATGGGAGCGCCCCGGGCGGGCTCGAGGCGGCGCGCGCGGCCGTCCGCCGGGCCTCGGACGCCCTCGGGCGGCGGCTCAAGCTCCTCGTCGGGAAGCCGGGGCTCGACGGGCACTCGAACGGGGCCGAGCAGATCGCCGTGCGCGCGCGCGACGCGGGGATGGAGGTCGTCTACGAGGGGATCCGGCTGACGCCCGCGCAGATCGCGCTCGCGGCCGAGGAGGAGGGGGTCCACGTCGTCGGGCTCTCGATCCTCTCGGGGAGCCACCTCGAGCTCGTCCCGGCCGTGCTCGCGGCGCTCCGGGCGCGCGATCTGGCCGACGTGCCCCTCGTCGTCGGCGGCATCATCCCCGAGGCCGACCGCCCGGCGCTCCTCGCGCTCGGGGTGGCGCGCGTGTTCACGCCGAGCGACTTCGACCTGAACGCCATCATGACGGCCATCGCCGAGGTGGCGGCGGCGTCCGCGGCGGCGGCGTGACCCTCGCCGACGACGTCCGCGCCGGCTCACGGCGGGCCGTCCGGGAGGCGCTGAACCTCGTCGAGTCGGAGCGGGCGGCCGATCTGGCGGCCGCCGCGGAGCTCGTCGACGCGCTCGCCGGCTCGCCGCGCGAGGGCGCGCGGATCGTCGGGCTCACGGGGCCGCCGGGGGTCGGGAAGTCGACGCTCGCCGGGGCCCTCGTCCGCGCGTGGCGCGGAGACGGCCTGACCGTCGGCGTCGTCGCGGTGGACCCGAGCTCGCGCCGCTCGGGGGGCGCGTTCCTCGGCGACCGCGCGCGGATCGATCGCCCGCCGGGCGACGACGGCGTCTTCGTGCGCTCGATGGCGGCGCGCGACCGCCTCGGCGGCCTCGCCCCGGGCGCGTTCGCGGGGGCGCTCGTGCTGCGGGCGGCGTACGATCGGGTGCTGGTCGAGACGGTCGGCGTGGGGCAGTCGGAGACGGACGTCGCGACGGTCGCGGACGCGACGGCGGTGGTCGTCCAGCCCGCGAGCGGCGACGTGCTGCAGTTCATCAAGGCCGGCCTCATGGAGCTCGACGGGGTGCTCGTCGTGAACAAGGCCGATCTGGGCGCCATCGCGCGCCGCTCGCTCCGCGATCTGCGCGTCGCGCTCGGGCTCCTCGGCCGCCCGGAGGTCCCGCTGGTGCTCGCCTCGGCGCACACCGGCGACGGGGTGGACGCCCTCGCGCGCGCCCTCGACGCCGCGCGCCCCGGACGGCCCGGCCCTCGCGCGCCGGCGCCGCGCGCAGCTCGTCGAGCACGCGGTCGCCCGCGCGACCGAGCTCCACGGCACGCTCGCCATCGACGCCCGCGGCGGGCGCGACGCCGCCCACGCGCGCGCCACCGCGCGCCCCGACGACGCCGCCCCTGAGCGCGCTCCTCGCGGCGGCGGCCGGCCTCGCGCCAGAGCGCGGGCCCGGCGCTTGACGGCGGCGCGCGACGGGCGTGCAGTCAGGGCATGAGGAAGCGGGCGCCACGGCGGCTCGGGCTCGCGGTATCCTCGTCTGCGTCGTCGACCGCGCTGGTCTCGGCGCCGGCGGCACCTACGTCATCGACGCGGCCCTGTCGCGCGGGGCTGGGGCCGACTACGGCGGGGCGCGGCTCGACCTCGTCGCGCGCGCCGCCGACGGGCGCGAGATCGAGATCGCGCAGGCGCACCAGGCGGCCTCGCGCCCCGACGTGCTCACGAGCGCGATCATCACGCTGCGACCCCGCGCGGGGGACGCGGGCGCCGTCTTCCGCTTCGAGGACCTCCGCCGCGAGCCCGGCGCGAGCTGTCCTTGAGGCGGCCCGCCGGCGTGGGCGGGGGCGTCAGGGCACGTAGCGCTCCACGCACGGCCCGACGACCCGCGCGCCGAAGAGGAGCGACACGGCGATGGTGGCGGCCTGCCGCGGCGCGAGCACGACCCAGCACGACGGGTCGTTCGGCGGCTCCGCGGCGCGCCGCGCGGCGTCGAAGGTGAGCCAGACCGGCGTCGCGAGCGCGGCCCCACCCCCGGGCGGGATGTGGAGCGTCAGCGGCTCGCGCGCGATCTCGGCCGTGCGCGGGTTCCGCAGGACCTCGAGCGGCCCTCCCGGAGACTCGATGGCGAGCTCGAAGTCGAGGAACGGGGTCGTCGTCTCGAGCGTGACCTCGTCGTCGCCGTGGTTGACGATCGCGAAGCCGAGGAGGAGCTCGCCGCTCCCTGCCTCCGTGACGTGGAGGCGCGCCACGAGAGGCTCGGTGGCAGCGTCGTCGCCGGCCGCGGCGTCCGCGGCCGCGCGCTCGCCGTCGCCGACCCGCTCCTCGTCGTCCTTCTTCTTGCTCACGCGGACCCCCGCTTCTTCGCCTCGAGCTCCTCGAGCGTCTTCGGCCAGTCCTTCCCGAGGAGGCGCGAGAGGCCCCGATCCGCGAGGAGCTTCCCGTCCGTCTGGCACGTCGCGCAGTAGTTCGTCTCGTTCGACGCGTAGCGGATCCGCTGCACCTTGTCGCCGCAGCGCGGGCACGGCTGCCCGTACTTCCCGTGCATCGCCATCTCGGGGCGGAACGCGGTCACCTTCTCGGGGAAGCCCTCCCCGACCTCGGCGGCGAGCCGCTCCGACCAGCGCACGAGCGCCGCCTTCGTCGTCTCGTAGAGGCGCGTGATCTCGTCCTCCGAGAGCCGGGTCGTCCACGTGACCGGCGAGAGCCGCGCCTCCCAGAGGATCTCGTCGGAGTAGGCGTTGCCGATGCCCGAGAAGATCCGCGGGTCGGTGAGCGCGCGCTTGAGCGTGTGGTTCTTCGCCGTGAGCGCCACGGCGAAGGCGTCGCGCCCGATCTCGAGCACCTCGAGGCCGCCCGGGTCGAAGTCGGCGACCGCGTCCGCGCCGCGCACGACGTGGAGCGACGCCCGCTTCTGCGTGTTCGCCTCGGTGAGCATGAGCGACTTGTGCGCGAAGTCGAACGCCGCCATCCCCACCTTCGCGGGGACCTTGGTGCCGGGCTTCTTCTCGTGGAGCCGCCCGGCGATCATCAGGTGGAGCACCATGAAGAGGTCGCCCTCGAGCTCCCAGACGATGCGCTTTCCGAGCCGCGAGAAGCCGAGGACGCGCTTCCCCGCGACCTCGGAGAGCGGCGGGCTCACGCTCCGGAGGAGGAACGGGCTCCCGAGTCGCACCCCCTCGAGCACGTGGCCGCCGTAGAGCGCCCGCAGGCGCGCACAATAGAGCTCGACGTCGGGTAGCTCGGGCATTCCGCGACGCTATCCGAGAGGGTCCGGTCGCGTCCACTCACCGGGCCGACGCCGCCTGCGCCCGGCCCGCCTCGCGATAGCGCGCGAGGAAGTCGGCGAAGATGGGCGCCGCCACCTTCCCGCCGGTGAGCCCGGGCTGCGGGCCACCGTCGTCGCGCCCGACCCAGACGGCGGCGACCAGATCGGCCGTATAGCCCACGAACCAGCAGTCGCGGGCGTCGTTCGTCGTGCCCGTCTTCCCGGCGATGGCCTCACCCGAGACGCGCGCCCGCCGCGCCGTCCCCTCCTGCACGACCTCCCGGAGGAGCGCCGTGACCTGCCCGGCGAGCTCGGCGGAGACCGCCCGCGTCGTCTCGGTCGGGTCGTGGTAGACGAGGCGCCCGTCGATGTCCTCGACGCGGGCGACGAGCACGGGCTCGGCGTAGACCCCGCCCGCGGCGAACGTCGCGTAGGCGTTCGCGAGCTCCATGACGCTCACCGAGCCGCTCCCGAGCGCGGCCGTGAGGTCGGCCGGGACCGCTGAGCGGAGCCCCACGCGGCGCGCGAGGTCGGTGACGCGCCCGAGGCCGGTGGTCTGGAGCGTCCGGATGGCGGGCAGGTTCAGGCTGTCGATGAGCGCGTCCTCGACGGTGACCTCGTCGGGGCCGCCGCGGTGGGCGTTGTGAGGGCGCCAGCGCCCGTGGGCACCGGCGAGCGAGATCGGCGCGTTCGAGACGACGCTGTCGGGGGACACCAGGCCCGCCTCGAGCGCGGCCGCGTAGATGAAGGGCTTGAAGGTGCTCCCGGACTGCCGGCGCGCCTGCACGGCGCGGTTGTAGGCGGAGGTGGCGCGGTCGCGCCCGCCCACGAGGGCGAGGACGTGGCGCGAGCGCGGCGCGAGCACGACGGCTGCGACCTCCGAGCCGCCGAGCTCCGGCGCCGCGGCGGCGACGGCCGCGTCGAGGGCGGCCTGGGCGCGCGGATCGAGGGTCGTGTGCACGGCGAGCCCGTCGTGCTCGAGCTGTCCGGGGACGAGGACGCCCGCGAGGCGCCGGCGGACGGCGTCCGTGAACCAGGGGGCGCCGTCGGGCTCCGCGGGCGGCGGCGCGAGGGCGAGCGGCGCCTTCGCGGCGGCGCGGGCGGCCTTCGCGGAGAGGTCGCCCGTCTCGACCATGAGCCCGAGGACGCGCTCGCGGCGGGCGAGGCACGCGGCGAGGTCGGCGCGCGGCGAGAGGCGCTCGGGGGACGGCAGGAGCGCCACGAGCGCCGTGGCCTCGCCGAGGGTGAGCTCGGCCGCGCCGTGGCCGAAGTAGTCGCGCGCGGCCTCCTCGACGCCCCAGCGGCCGTCGCCGAAGTAGACCTGGTTCAGGTAGAGCTCGAGGATCTCCTCCTTCGTGAGGTGGCGGTCGAGCTTCCGCGCGAGGAAGACCTCGAGGAGCTTCCGCTCGAGGGTCTTGTCGGCGGTCAGGTAGAAGGCGCGCGCGAGCTGCTGGGTGAGGGTCGAGGCGCCCTCCTTCATGGCGCCCTCGCGGACGTTCCGGATCATCGCGCGGACCATGCCGAGGTAGTCGAGCCCCTCGTGGGAGTAGAAGGTGCGGTCCTCCGAGGCGACGAGGGCGGCCGGGAGATAAGGCGGGAGCGAGCTCAGCGGCACGAGGGTGCGCCGCTCGGTGCGGAACGCGCGGAGCTCGGTGCCGTCGTCGGCGTAGAGGCGCGAGGTCTTCGCGATGCTCCGGCGGTAGCCCGAGAGCGAGAGCACGTCGGGGAGCTGCGCCTCGAGGTAGCGATCGAGGACGAAGAAGGCGAGGACGAGCAGGAGGGCGAGGCCGAGGCCGGCCTTCGCGAGCCCGATCACGACGCGCGCGGGGAGCGAGCGGCGGCGCGGGCGCGCGGGCTTCGGCGCGGGCGCGGGCGCGGGCGCTCGCGCGCGGCGGGAGGGGGCGGCCATCCCGGCGAGGCTAGCACCGCGCCCGGAGGCGGCCAGAAAGTCACCGCTGCGTTGGCGACGCGCTCAGGGAGTCGGCGTCACGCAGACCCTGCGCCCGGTGGTCGCGTCCGCCGCGCAGGTGAGCCCCCGGGCGCACGGGATCTCGCCGCCATAGCCGGCGCAGCGCGCCCCGGCCGCCGCGACGCAGCGCCAGGCGCCCGCGTCCTCCTCGCAGCGCCCGCCGAGGGCTGCCGCGCACGCGTCCTCGGCCGCGCCGCTGGTCTCGCCGCACGGCGACACGGTCCCGACGAGGAGCCGCACGAGAGGCCCGGGGGCGTCCTCCCCGAAGACCCGCTGGGCGTCTGCGATGGCGCCGGTGTCGCTCATCGCGAGCGCGCCCTCCGAGGCCCCGAGCTCGCCTCCGTAGCGGGTCTCGGCGGCGACGATCCGCCCGCCGAGGGGGAGCGCCTCGCCGAGCTCCTCCCAGTGGTCCGGGCTCCGGACCTGCCGCGCCATGACGCCGAGGGCCGCCCCCGCCGGGATCGCGGCGCGGTCCCCCGTCACACCGACCGAGGTCCCGTCGGGCAGCGCCGGCAGCCAGGTCGCCGGCGGCGGCGATGTCGGCGTCGCGCCCTCCGGCCAGGCCGCCAGCGCGCAGGCCACCGCGACCTGGAAGGGGTCGCCCGCGACCGGGGTCACCGCCATCCGGACCCGCGCGCCCTGACTCTGCGCCGTGATCCTCGCGTCGAGGCGCGCGAGCTCTCGGCCTCGGTCGCTACAGATCGCCCGGACGGTCCGCCCGATGGGCGCCGTCAGATCCCAGGTCGCGTCGAGCGGCCCGTCCTGAGTCGGCGGCGCCGCCACCAGCCGATAGGCCGTCGCCCAGCCCGCGGACGGGCTCCACGACGCCGCCGCCGACGGAGGCGTGGCGCCGTCGCCCAGCCCTGGCTCGCTGGGCGCGGAGCGACCGCACGCGAGGAGGAGACCCGAGACAGCGATGAGGGTCGCGCGATGGAGCTTCATGCCCGCAGCGTACCCCGCTCCGGCTGTGGCGCAATCCGAGCCCGCCGAGGCCAGCGCACCTCGAGCTGGCTACTGCGTGGCCTCGATGCACTGGAGCACGAGGAGCCGCGTCTCGCCGGGGTCGGTGCAGCGCTCGACGAGCGGCCCCCAGACCCAGTCGCCGCCGCGCACGATGATCTGCGACTCGACGCCGGGCTCGGTGCGCGTGCAGGGGATGACGGAGATCCCCGGCGAGAGGATGTCCGACTCGAGGTGGCCGTCGATGAGCACCTCGGCCTTCGCGATCTGCCCGTTGCAGCCCGGGTCGAGGCGGAGCTCGTAGCCGCACGACGCGCTCGTGCAGAGCTCGACGTCGCAGCGACAGGCGGGGATGTCGCCCTGGAAGGCGTCGCCGGCGCAGCCGCCGGCGGCCGGCAGCGCGAAGAGCAGCAGCGCGGCGGCGAGGACGAGGGCCGTGTCGAGGGGACGCATCACGCGAGAGCGTCGCGAGGCCGCGCGCCCTTGTCAATGCCTGTCTCCGTGGCCGAGGCCGCGAGCGCGTGATCCGCGGCGGGCGCCGGAATGGCGGGACCGCGCGCGCCGTTTGTGAGCCCGGGTGGCGCCCTCCGCGGCTCCTCCCACCTTCGACCCAACGCCCGTTTGCCCCCGCCGAAACGCCGGTGCTAGGCTGTCCGCCCTGGCCGTCGACCTGCCGAGCCCCCCGCGGCTCCTCGCTCCACGGAGAACCGATGCGTCCCGTCCTCTCTTCTGCCCTCGCCCTCCTCGGCCTCGTGTCCCTCGCCACCCCGGCGCTCGCCGACGCGTGGGACAAGCACGGCGAGGACTGCGACAAGACCGCCTTCAAGTCCCCCGACACCGCCGATCTCTCCGAGATCTCCCGCTGCGTGAAGCTCTGGGAGGCCTACCAGAACGTCTCGAAGGTCAAGGGCGACTACAAGGACCGCGTCGTCACCGCGATGAAGCGGATGTACGTCGCCGGCGAGGAGACGGACTCGAAGATCGCCCGCGGAGCGCTCCTCCGCCTCGGTGTGAGCGACCTCCCCGACCGCTCCGGCGGCGGCAAGGCGACGGCGTCGGCGGGCACGAAGACGGCGACCGCGAAGGCCGCGCCGAAGCGCACGCCGTTCAACCCGCCGCCGCCGGACAAGGGCGAGGTCAAGAGCGCCGAGAAGTACTTCAAGAAGGGCATCGGCGCGTACAAGAAGAAGAAGTACGACGACGCGCTGACGAGCTACCTCAAGATGACCGAGGTCGCGCCGGGCTACGCGAAGGGCCACTACAACGTGGCGTGCATCTACGCGCTGCAGGGCAACGAGGCCAAGATGGCCGAGTACCTGACGAACCTCGCGGACATGAGCGGCAACGGCAACGACGAGGCGAAGGGGATGCTGCGGCAGGCCCGCGACGACGCCGACTTCGCCGACATCCGCGACAAGAGCTCCGAGTTCAAGCGGCTCACGGGCTACGGCAAGATCAAGGTCCTGAACGCCATGGGCGACCGCGGCGAGGAGAACGTCGACAACCTCGAGTCCTCGCTGAAGAAGCTCGGCCACCCGGTCGACGACATCTCGCCGTCCACGAAGACGCGCAAGAACCCGATCGTCTGGTACGCCGAGCACTCGAAGGGCCTCGCCTACGTCATCGTGAAGCTCCTGAACCACCCGAAGACGCAGACGGTCCTCTTCACGCCGGAGGAGCTCAAGGGCTACGACGTGGTCGTGGTCTGGGGCGACGACCTGAAGGACAAGGAAGACCCGAAGACCTACGTCTCCGACCCGAAGGACGCCGAGAAGAAGATCGACAGCCTCCTCCGCGAGGAGGACGAGATGCTCTCGAAGCCCGGCGAGGCGGTGGACGAGGTCGACGACACGCTCTCCACGCCGGACCGGATCTCCGACAAGGTCGAGGACAAGGTCGACAAGGCCGGGAAGTCCGTCGACAAGGTCGAGAAGGCCATCGACAAGGCCGGCGGCCTCTTCAAGTAACCCAGCCCGACCCGGGGGATCGCCGCCCTCGCGTCGCCGCGGCGCGCCGCGCGGGCGCCTCGGGTGCCCGCGCGCGCGAGCTTCATCGGCACCGCGGGCAACCCGATGGTTGACCCGCGGGCGCTCGCGTAGCAGCATCCCCCCGGTTTCTCTCGGACCTGCCGCCCTGGACCGCTGGGAGGCAGGAGACACCGTCCGCTAGCGGCTGCGACGCGACGAGCATGGCACAGAACGAACACATCCTGCGGGCGCTCGGGGGTCTCGGTCCCTGGGAGCTCATCCTCATCCTGCTGATCGTGCTGCTGGTCTTCGGGGCCGGGAAGCTGCCGCAGATCGGCGACGCGCTCGGGAAGGGGATCCGGAACTTCAAGAAGGCCGCGAACAACGCCAAGGGCGAAGACGACGACGCCGTCGACGTCACCCCGAAGGCGCTCGAGTCGAAGGACGGCCACGCCTCCGCGCGCACGGTCGACGTCGAGGCGAAGAAGCAGCAGGGCTGAGCGCGGTGTCCGTGGCTGGCGCCTCGCTCGTCGCGACCGCGCTGGACACCGACGTCGCGGGGAGGCTCATGGTGGTCGCGGGGCCCCTGGGAGGGCTCCGCGCGATCTGGTTCTGCGAGGGGGACGCGGGCGGCGACGACGCCGCGCGGGCCTACCTCTCCGTGGCGCTCGGCGCGCCCATCCTCGAGGGGCGGAGCCCGGCGCTCACGCGCGCGGTCGCCGAGCTGCGAGGCTACCTCGCCGGCCGCCGACGCGGCTTCAGCGTGGCGCTCGACCCGCACGGCTCCCCCTTCGAGGCGCGCGTCTGGGCGGCGCTGCTCGCGATCCCCTACGGCGAGACGCTCACCTACGGCGAGGTCGCCCGGCGCGTCGGGAAGCCGGACGCGACGCGCGCCGTGGCAGGGGCGTGCGGTCGAAACCCGCTGCCCATCGTCATCCCGTGCCACCGGGTCGTCGCGAGCGACGGTCTCGGCGGGTTCGGTGGTGGCCTCGCGCTCAAGCGACGGCTCCTGACCCACGAGGGCGCGGCCACCCCGCCGCTCCTCCGCCTCCTCGCGGACGACGGCGAGGGCCCCGGCGACGACGACGGCGACGCCTGGCTCGAGCAGGCGCTCGCGGGCGGGGTCGGCGGCGCCGAGCTCGTCGACGGCGTGCTCGATCGGCTCGCCCCCGAGGCCTGGCCGGACGCCGCGGCGCGCGTGCTCGCGGCGCGCCTACGAGGCGCCGACGACATCGCGCTCACGCTCCTCGAGGCGTTCGCCCACGAGGAGGCCCGCGCGGCCACGCCGCGGTCCTCCGCGGAGGCCCTGGCGCGCTTCGTCACCGTCGCGGGCCGGGCCGCGCCCGCGTGCCTCGACCTCGTGGCGCGCCGCCCTCCCCCGCCGCGCTGGCCGCCCGAGGAGGCGGCGCGCGTCTCCCGCGCCTGCGAGGCCGTCATGGGCGACGAGGGCGCCACGCGGCAGGCCCGCGACGCCGCGTGCGCCCTCTGGATCGCGATCGATCCCGAGGGCGCCGAGGCCGCGGTCGCGGAGATCGCGGCGCGGGCGCTGGCCGGTGAGGACCCGAGCGGCGCCTCGGGCTGACCGACCACGGTCGCGCCGAGCGCTACTTGCCGTCGCCGCAGGCCTTGCGCGCCTTGTTCACGAGCGACCACCACGCGGTCTGGTCACCGGCCCACCACTCCTCGATGTCGCCGTAGCGGTCGACGGAGAGGCCCTGCTGCTCGATCCGGGCCTTGGGCGCGGTCGTCGCGCCCTCGCGCCGGTCGCAGAAGATGTCGATGTAGGCGGCCTCGAAGCGCACGAGCTCGTCGGGCGTCGGCGATCCCGAGGGCGCGGCGGGGGCCGTGCGCGAGGGCGGCGGGGCGCCGTTGCGGGTGGTCGGCGTGGCCGGGACGCCCGGTCCGCGACGGACGACCGAGGGCGCCGGAGCTGGCGCGGGGGCGGGGGCTGGCGCGACCGGCGCCGGCGTCGCGGCCGGGGCGAGGTCGCGCGCCTCGGGGATCTTGGCGCAGTCGATCTCCGTCATCGAGTCGCGATGGAACAGGAAGCAGAGCCCCCGGTTCCGATCGATGAGGTAGTAGCTCTTCGGGTCGCCGAGCGGGATCGTCTGGAGGCCGCCGCGCGCGGGCTCCGCGGCGGGGACTGGGGCCGTGGGGGCCGTGGGCGTCGGGATCGCCGGCATGTCGACCGCCGGGCGGCGCGACGGCGGCGACGCGGGCGGCGCGGGCGGCGTGTCCGCTGCCGCGTCGTCGTACTCGACGGAGGAGCCGGGGCCGACCTCGGGGGGCGCCTCCTGCTCCTCCGCGGGCGGCTCCTCGTCGAGCGAGGGCTCGGCCGCGCGCTCGCGCTCGGGCGGGGCCGGCCGCGCCTTCGCGCGCGCCTCCCGCGGCGCCTCGTCCTCCGCAACGTAGCCCGGCATGGGCCCGCAGGCCGCGACCAGGGCGACTGCCCCACCGATCATCCACGCCAACGCCAGCACGCGCATCTCCGTCTCCTTGAGCTCGGGCGACTTCAGCACCAACTCTCGCCGACGACTCGCCCGGCCCGGGTATTCAACCCGGTTTCGAACCGCCTGAAAACACGACGTTCCGGAGCCCGGAACGCGAAGGGCCCGCACATGGCGGGCCCTCCGGGTTCGTTCGCCCCCGAGGGGGCCCAGCGTCGCCGCGCGTCAGCCGGGGCTGAAGACGAACGGCCACTGCACGATGCAGATGCCGCCCTCGGGCTTCTGGAAGTGCATGCGCTGCAGGTGGCGGAAGATGCACTGACGGGTCGGCGCGTCGTTGATCGTGTCCTGGATGGCGTCGACGCCGGTCACGCCGCCCTCGGTGTCGATCGTCCAGCGCACGGTGAGCTTGCCGGCGAGGGCCTTGTTCACCTGCAGGCGCTGCTCGTAGCACGAGCGGATGGCGCCTGCGCGGCGGCGGACGACGCTCGCGATGTGGCTCTGCTTGCAGAAGCCCTTCGCCGAGCCGCTCCCGATGTTGACGTTGCCGACGTGGCGCGAGCCCTTCTTGCCCATGCCCGCGCGGATGCCCGGGCCGCCGCCGGTGTCGATGTCGCCCATGCCCTGGATGCGGCCGACGCCGGAGCCGCCGCCGCCCGAGCCGTCACCGGTGAAGCCCATGCCCCCGGCGCCGTGGCCGATGACGAACTCGCTGCCCTCGCCGCCCATGGCGACCGCGAGCTTGTTCGACAGGCCCTCGCTCGTGGCGTTCATGATCTGGCTGATGGCGCCCGACCCGCCGAGCTTGTTCGTGGAGAGGAGATCGTTGAGGCCGACCTTCTTGATGTCGATCTTGTCGACCATCTTGGCGTCGAGCTTCGGGATCTTGGACTCCTTGTCCGGCTCCTCGTCGGGGTCGCCGAACTTGCCCTCCTCACCGCCGGCCTTCTTCGAGACCTCCTCGTCCTCGCCCTCCTCCTCGACCTTCGGCTCCTCGGGCTCCTCGCGGGTCACCACGGTCGCCTCGATGTCCGGGTCGCGCTTGCCCTCGGCGAAGACCACGCGCGTGGCCTGGTCGTCCCAGAGGAGGACCGCGAGGACCACGAAGGCGACCTGCACGAAGAACGACATACCGACCGAGGCCGAGACGGACTCGTCGAGGGCCATGAGGCCCGTGCGGCGGCGGCGCGCCTCCGGCTGCACGAACTGGAAGAACACCCGCATGTCGCCGAGGTTCACCATGCCCCAGTCACCGAGGGTGATGGGCACGTAGTTCACGCCGCTGACGTTCTCCGTCGACTTCTTCACGAAGTCGGTGATCTCGGTCGTCTGCTGGTTGACCGTGATCTGGCCCTGCATGTCGCGGTTGAGGCCGATGTCGTAGGTGCCCTTGCGACCGGCGCGGAAGAGCGGGAACTTCTTCGGGAGGCTGTCGGCCGGGATGATGAAGTCGTTGCGGAGGTCGTCGCCGATGGTGAAGGTCTGCGCCTCCTGGAGCACCTTCTCCTGGATGACCATGTCCTTCCAGAGGAGCGCCACGCGCAGGAACTGCGAGCGCGGGTCCCAGGCCGGCTCCGACGCGAGCACCACGAGCGAGCCCGCGAAGCCGACGACCGAGCCCCAGATGGCGAGGGAGTAGCCCATCTGCATCTCGATGGCCTCGCCCGGCATCACGGAGAACGCCGTGCCCTTCGTCATGTAGCAGTAGACGATGAAGCCGAGGGAGAAGAGCGACGCGACGAGCGTCATCCCAGCGAACTGGTAGCGGCGGCGCGTCACGAGGCCGAGGACGCTCGAGATGAGCATCACGGCGCCGAAGACCGCGACGGCCTGGCCGGCGAACGGGATCTCGATGCCGGTCGCGGTGACGCGCGCGAGCTCGAAGCTCTCCCACGGCAGGGCGATGACCCCGATCAGGGCGAGGACCGCGCCGACGAACGCAATGATGTGCCCAATCCTCATAGTAGCTCGAACCTTCTTCTTCTCGGGGGATCGTTCGCGCCGGAGCGGCGTGGCGGTGGCCCGCCAAGCCGAGCCGGAAAACTAGTCCCGACGCGAAACGGGCGTCAAGGACAAAGCCAAGGAGCGGTGCGGGTTTGCGCGGCGTCCTCGGGGTCGGTCTCGACCGACGTGAGCACTGACACCGCGCACCTCCCAAAGTTCCCGAAAAATTCGCTCAAGTTTCTGTCACCCGCGACCGACGCGCGCGCGAGCGCCGTCGACCGCGGGAGCGCCGAGGCGATCGCGGGCGCCTGAGGCGCGCTCAGCGCGCCGAGAAGACGAACGGCCAGCGCACGACGCAGACCCCGCCGTCGGGAGCGGCGAAGCGGATCCTCCGGAGCGAGCGCATGACGCAGTCGGTCGTCGCCCGATCGCCGAGGGAGTCCTCGACCGCCGAGGCGCTCATGACCGCGCCGTCGAGCCCGATGGTCCACTGCACGGTGAGCTTGCCCTGCAGGCCGTCCTTCACCTGCAGGCGCTGCTCGTAGCAGGCGCGGAAGCCGCCGCGCATGCGGTTCATCCGCGCCGCGATGTCGCCCTTCTTGCACATCTCGCTCGAGGTCCCGGAGCCGATGCCGACGGTCGGGACGCGCTTCGGAGGCCGCCGCGGCCCCATGCTCGCGTGGATCCCGGGGCCCGGGTCGAGGTCGAGCGTCCCCTGCGCCATGATCCGGCCCGTGCCGTCACCCGGGCCGCCGTCGCCGTCGCCCTGGAAGGAGAGCCCCCGCGTCCCGTGGCCGAAGACGAGCTCGTCGTCGCTCCCCGCCATGGCGACGGCGAGCTTGTTGCCGAGGCCCTCGTTCGACTCCTTGAAGATCGTCGCGATGGCGCCACCGCCGTTCAGGTTCCGGGTCGACAGCAGGCTGTTCAGCCCGACCGGCGCCTCGTCGAGGCGTTCCACGCGCTTCGCGTCGACCGTCGGCGCCTTCGAGACCTTCTCGGGCGCCTCCTCCGGGTCGCCGAAGCGCCCCTCGACGCCGCCGGCCGCCTTCGCCTCCGTGGACGCGGGGCGGTCGTCCTCGACCACGGGCGGCGGGGTCGGCTCGGTGAGCGTTCGGACCGACGCGGCGATGTCGGGGCTCCGCTTCTGCTCGACGAAGGTCGCGCGGACGGGATCGACCTGCCAGAGGAGGATCGAGACCACGACGATCAGCGCCTGGGCGAAGAAGGACACGGAGAGCGAGGCGCCGAGGGACTCGTCGGCCTGCCCGCCGCCGCGCGCGACGCTGACGCCGGGCTCCGGGCGGAGGTGCTGCACGTAGAGGCGCGCGCCGTCGGCGAGCTCCACCACGGCGAAGCTCCCCTCGTCGAGCGGGAGGAGCTCCTCGCCGCGGGCGCGGGCGGCGTCGACCTCGACGCGGCCGCCGGGGCCCTGCACGAACCCTCCCGCGAGGTCGTCGAGGCGGAGGGCCCAGCTCTTCCCCTGCGGGACGACGAGGGCGCGCGGCCTACCGAGGCCCGCGGCGACGACGTCGCTCGCGGCCCCGCCGCCGAGGGTCACCGGGCGCGGCTCGTGCACGACGAGCTCGCGCTCGACGGTGTCGCCGCGGAGGAGGGCCACGCGGAGCTTGGTGGTTCGCGGATCCCAGCGGGGCTCGCTCGCGAGGGCGGCGAGGGCGCCGCCGAAGGCCAGGACCGCGCCCCAGAGCGCCAGCGTGTAGCCGGCGCCGACCGTGATGACCTCGCCGGGCATGAGCGTGAGGCCGCCGTCGCGCTGGACGTCCGCGACGAGCATCCAGCCGAGGAGGAAGACGCCGCCCGTGAGCGTGACGCCGAGGACGCGGCGCGGGCGGCGGCTCACGAGGCCGACGACCGCGGCGACCGCGACGAGCGAGGCGAGCGCCAGGGCGAGCTGGCCGGCGAGCGGGACCTCGAAGGAGCGCGCGGCGACGCCGGCGATGGCGAACGTCTGCCAGTCGAGCGCGAGGCCGCCGAGGAGCGCGAGCAGCGCTCCGGCGAGGGTGATGGCGTGGCCTCTCTTCATGGTCATGGCTCCTCCGTCGGTCGCTGGGTGGGGGTCTCCGGGGGGCGACGGCGGCGGACGTGTGCACTGCAACATGGACGTGGGCACACCGCGGCCCGGACCTCGGAAGGAGGCCGGTCCGCGACAGGCCCCGCCATGCTGCATTGCAGCAGACGCCCCGCGCCGTCGCATGGGTGAGGAGACAGCGAGGGGACGGAGAAGTTCCGGAGGGCGGCGAAAAAATTCTCGGCGGTGGCGCGGCGGCCCGTCCTCGCGGTCAGCGCCGGAGCGCGCGCGCGACCTCGTCCTGGAGCTTCTTCTGGCGGGTCCGCTGGGCGAACGTGCCGAGGGCGGCCCACGCGGCGCGCTTGTTGGGCGACAGCTCGACGACCTTCCGGAGCGCCTCCTCGGCGCGCGGGAGCTTCTTCTTCGCCTCGGCGGCGAGCGCGAGCTCGCGCCAGGCCGCGATGAGCCCGGGGTAGCGCTGCACGAGCTGCTCGGCGCGCTCGAGCGCCTCCTTCGGGGCCGCCTCGCGCGCGACCCGGGCGAGCCCGAAGAGCGCCCTCACCTCGGCCGGCGCCACCTGGAGCGCCATCTCGTAGGCGGCCGCGGCGGCGGCGGCGTCGCCGCGGTCCTCGGCGAGGCGCCCCTTCTCGACGTAGATCGGCGCGCGCTGGAGCACCCGCTCGGCCGCCTCGATGGCGGCCGAGGCGTGGCCGTCGAGGTCGCCGAGGAGGCGGAGGCAGCGGGCGTGCTCGTAGCGGGCGAGGCCCCAGTCCGGCGTGAGGGCGGCGGCGCGCCCGACGGCGTCGCACGACTCGGCGAGGCGCCCCTCGGCCTTGAGCTTGAGCCCGTCCTGGAAGACGACGGCCGCGCGACCGCCGGCGTCACCAGCCGGCCCGCGCGGCTCGCCGGCCGACGCGGGCGACGCCGCGAGGGCGAGCGCCGCGACGGTGGCCGCGAGGTGTGGTAGAGCGCGCCGCATGGTCGGGAGAGGATCGCTCAGAGGGCGGGTGGCCTGTCAATGCGCAATCGCGCTCGCCGCGGTCGCGCTCGGAGGTCCCGTCGCCCGCGCGGCGGACGGCGTCGGCGAAGACGCGCCCGCGCTCTACGAGGGCGCGTTCTGGGGCGTGTCGCTCAAGGGCGGCCTCGCGCTGCGGCTCGACGGCGGCGCCGGCGAGGGGCCGGGGCCGGCCTTCGGCGCGTCGCTGCGCGCGGCCACCCTGCTCTCGCTCCTCGACGTGGAGCTCTCGGTGCTGCACGCGCGCTACGAGGCGAGATCTACCGCAGCGCACATCGACGTCGCGCGCACATCCGTGGCGCTCGAGGTGCACCTCCACCCGCTCTTCATCTCGCACCTGCAAGGTGGCAACTGGAGCTACCTCCTCGGGGCCCTCCACGTGACGCTCGGGGGCGCGCTCGAGCTCGTCGCGGGCCCGGGCGACGTGCAGGCGGCGCCGGGGCTCCTCGTCGGCGCGGGGGTGGACATCCCGCTCGGCGACGTGCTGCATGGCTGGGGGCTCTGGCTCGGGGTGGACTACCGCTTCCGCCTGTGCCGCCCCGACGGCTTCGGGCCTGGGCTCGGCGACTTCGACGAGCACGTGGTGCTCGTCTCGCTCGGGTACCGCAACAACGACATCGGCTTCGCGCGCGTCCCGCGCCCGCCGGAGCTCGACGATCGCGACCCGCTCCCGCGCTGAGGCCGGCGGCGACGCGATCCCGGCGACCATCCGAGCCGCGCGCCGCGCTGGACGGCGCGCGCGTTGGGTCGCGACCGCCCGAGCTTGCGCCTTTCGGTCGGTGTCAGTAGACAGGAGTGCCCGAAGCAAGCCGCCTGGAGCCCGATCTTGATGCAGCGACTCCGAAGCCTCGCCCACGCCGTCCTCCTCCCGAGCCTCCTCGCCGCGTCCGTCGCGTGCGGGACGACCGAGGCGCACGCGGCGGCCCCGGGCGGTCAGAAGAAGGCGCCGACCGGTGAGACGGTGGTCCTGACGGACCGCGTGGTGGAGCTCACGGACGGGATCGCGCTCGGGAACGTCAAGAAGGCGCAGAAGCAGATGCTCGAGCTCGATGGGCAGAGCCACGAGCCGATCTGGGTGCTCATCAACAGCCCGGGCGGCTCGGTCGACGCCGGGCTCATCCTCATCGACACGATGAAGGCCGTGCAGAGCCCGATCCACTGCGTCGTCGAGAGCAAGGCGTACTCGATGGCGGCGATCATCCTGACCTACTGCGACCGGCGCTACGGCTTCCCGCACTCGACGTTCATGCTCCACGAGGCGTCCTACGGGACGGTCGGCGAGGACCCGTCGAACCGGTCGAAGCTCGACTTCCTGACGCGCTACCTCGACATGGTGCACGAGGAGATCGCGCGGAACCTCGGGATGGAGCTCAAGACGTATCGCGCGCGGATCCGCGACGCGTGGTGGCTGCTCGCCGACGAGGCCAAGAAGATCAACCTCATCGACACGATCATCACGAGCATGACGTTCGAGGAGCTGCCGGTGGAGAAGACGGAGGCGAAGAAGACGGTCACGTACACGACCGACGTCGACGCCGTGCCGGACGCGCCGAAGATCCCGAAGCGGCGGGACTGACAGCCCCGTCATGAGCGAGCGCGGCGTCGAGCTCAAGGTCGGCATCCTCGTCACCGTGTGCGTGGCGCTGCTCGTCGTGTTCATCGTGCTGCTCGGCGGCGCCTCTGGGGGCGGCGGCGAGCCGCTCTACCTCGACGTGGACACGAGCGCGGCGCTGAAGACCGGGGCGCCGGTGAAGATCGCCGGGGTGCCGGCGGGGTCGGTGACGGGGGTCGAGTACCGCGGTGGCGAGGTGGATCCGGCGGTGGGGCGGCCGGTCTACGTGCGGGTGACGCTCGGGGTCGACGGGGACAAGCTCCGGACGCTGCACCCGGGGGCGCGCTTCTACATCACGTCGCAGGGGATCCTCGGCGAGAAGTACGTGGAGATCGAGCCCGCGGGGTCGCGGGATGGCGCGCCGCTCGCGCCGGGCGCGATCGTCGAGGGGGAGCCGCCGCTCAGGCTCGAGATCATGGCGCTGAACGCGAACCGGGTGCTCTCGTCGCTCGCGGAGGTGCTGCGGAAGAACCAGGGGCGTATCGAGAGCTTCATCGTCGACGCGAGCGAGACGATGGCGGTGGTGCGGCGGGCGGCGGGCCGCGTGGACGACATGCTCGCGCGGGACACGGGCAAGGTGGACCAGGCGCTCGACGAGCTCCTCGCCATCGAGGGCGAGGTGAAGCAGGTCGCGCAGAAGGTGAACGGCATCCTCGGCGACGGGACGGCCATCCAGAGCGCCATCGCGAACGTGTCGGGGCTCTCGGCGGAGCTCCGGCGGGCGGTGCCGCCGGTGGTGGGCGACGTGCGGGCGGCGCTCGGGAAGTACGCGCACCTCGCGGACCTCGGCGCGGACCTCGTGACGGACGCGAAGGTGTCGGCGCTCGGGGTGCTCGCGAGCGCGGATCAGGCGATGGGCGACGTGAAGGGCATCATCGCGGACATCGCGAGCGGTGAGGGCACGATCGGCGCCTTCCTGAAGGACAAGGAGCTCTACGACGACGTCCGCGAGATGATGAAGGACCTCAAGCGGCACCCGTGGAAGTTCATCTGGAAGGAATAGCTGGTAGCAATCGGGCCTGGGACCGGAGCCGTAGCGGGACGCCCAAAGGCCGCGAAGCGGCCGACGGCGTCACGCGCAGGCGCAGGGCCCAGGCTTACGGCGCGAAACCCCCTACCCGCCCCGTCAAGCCACCGAAGCCAAAGGGGAAAACCACGGAGGCACGGAGGCACGGAGGGCGCGCTGGTAGGCCAGCCCTTCTGCGCGTGAGTCGGGAGCGACGTGCCTCGGGGGACCTCGCGGGAGGAAGAGCCGTGCCTCCGTGGTGCGCTCCCGAAGCGGCACAGCGCCCGCGGGAGCAGCTATATCACCATCGGGCCGTCCGGGCGCCCCGTGATGAACTGCCTGACCACCGGGTCATCGCTCCGCCGGAAGTCGTCCGGCGTGCCGTCGAGGCGGATGCCGCCCTGGTAGATCATCGCGATGCGGTCCGCGACCGTGAAGATGCTGCGGATGTCGTGCGACACGACGATCGCCGTCACCCCCGTGTCGTTCCGGAGCGAGCGGATGAGGTCGTCCACGTGCTTCGCCGCGAGCGGGTCGAGCCCCGTCGTCGGCTCGTCGAAGATGACGAACTGCGGGTCGAGCGTCAGCGCCCGCGCGATGGCGACCCGCTTCTGGAGCCCCGCGCCGATCTCCGCCGGGAGCCGCCACGCCGCCTCCCGCATCCCCACGAGCGCGAGCTTCTCGAGCGCCCGCTCGTTCGCCTCCGCCCGCTTCATCCGCGCGTGCTTCCGGTAGGGCAGCGCCACGTTGTCGAGCACCGTCATCGAGTCGAAGAGCGTGGAGTGCTGGAACACCATCGCGCACTTCCGGCGCACCGCGTAGAACGCCGCCTCCGAGAGCCCCGTGATGTCCTGCCCGTCGAGCACGATGCGCCCGCTGTCCGGCCGCAGGAGCCCGACGAGGTGCTTCACGAGCACCGACTTCCCGGCCCCCGACGTCCCGATGAGGTAGAGCACGCGCCCCGCCTCCACCGTGATGGAGACCCCCTCGAGCACCCGCTTCTCCCCGAAGCGCTTGTGGATGTCGATGAACTCGATCACGCCTTCGTCCTCGCGCCCCCCATCGCCCCTCACACCGAGAAGATCACGTAGCTCGCCCCCGAGATGACGAAGTCGAGCAGCACCACCGCGAAGCTCGTCGCCACCACCGCCCGCGTCGTCGCCCAGCCGACCCCCGCCGAGCCCCCCGTCGCCGAGAGCCCCGCGTGCGCCGCCACGATCGGGATCCAGAACCCGTACGACACCGCCTTCACGAGCCCGAGCACGATGTCCGGCCCCTTCACGAGCCGGAGCGACAGGAACGTCTGCGTCGGGATGTCGAAGACCGCGTGCCCGAGCGCCATCCCCGCGAGCGTCGCCACGAGCACCGCGTAGATGCTCAGCATCGGCACCATCACCACGCTCCCGAGCACCCGCGGCGCGACGAGGTACTCGACCGGGTCCGCGTTGCACATCCTGAGCGCGTCCACCTGCTCCGTCACCACCATGGAGCCGATCTCGGCCGCGATCCCGCTCCCGACCCGCGTCGCGATCATGAGCCCCGTGATGGTCGGCGCGAACTCCCGGATCATCAGCTGGATGAAGGCCGCCCCGAGCATCGAGAAGTCCGGCAGGATCTGCTGGATCTGGGTCGCGACCTGATACACCGAGATGAGCCCGAGGAAGCCGAGCGTCGCCGTGATGAAGAAGAGCGAGCGGTTCCCGACGGCGTACGCCTGCTGAACGACCGCCCGCCGCCCCGCCGCCCCCCGGAAGATCGCCCCGAGCGCCGCGAACGCGAGCGCGACGTCCCCCCGCAGCTCGCGCCCGACCGCCGTGAACGGCGCCCCCACCGCGATGAAGAGCGACTCGTACCAGCGCGGCGGCGCCGGTGGCGCCACGTGAACGTCGTTCACCATGGTCGCTCACATCACCGTGTAGAGGGTGCCGATGACGAAATCGAGGACGAAGATGGCCGCGGCGTTCGCGACCACCGAGGCGTTCACCGCGCGCCCGACGCCGACCGCCCCGCCGCGCACGTTGAGCCCGTAGAAGCACGAGATGACGCTGATGGAGACGCCGAAGCACGACGCCTTCACGACGCCCATGAAGAACTCGTCGAGGAAGTGCGCCTCGAGGAGCCCCTGCACGAGCACGCGCCAGTCGACGCCGAGCATCGCGTCGGCCGTGCCCGCGGCCCCGAGCACCGCGAACGCGTCCCCGAGCACCATGAGCAGCGTCATCATGAGCAGCATCGTCACGAAGCGCGGGACCACGAGGTAGCGGATCGGGTCGATGGCGAGGGTGCGCAGCGCGTCGACCTGCTCCGTCACGACCATCGTCCCGAGCTGCGCCGTCGTGTTCGCGCCGACGCGCCCGCTGAACATGAGCCCGATGAGGATGGGGCCGATCTCGGCGAACACCGAGAAGCCGACACCGTAGCCGAGGAGCCCGGTCGCGCCCGTGCGCTTCACGTAGAAGGCGCTCTGGATGACCATGATCGCGCCCACGAAGAGCGCCGTCACGACCACGATGGGGAAGCTCTTCACCCCGACGTCGTAGAGGTTCCGCCAGGTCTCGTCCCTGTCGAAGCGCGGCGGCACCATCGCGCGCAGGATGCGGCCGAAGAGCACGACGATGCCGCCGACCGTGCGCGCGAGCGCGAGGTAGCCGCGCCCGACCGCGCCGAACGTGGCGTCGAGGGCGCGGATCACGCGAGCACCCCGGCGCCGTCGAGGTCGAAGAAGTCGGAGACGGCGCGCGGCGCGCCGGCGACGTCCTCCTCGCCACCCTCGAACACCACGCGCCCGCGCTCGAGCATCACGTAGCGCGCGCAGATGGCGCGCATCCGGTCGATGTCGTGGCTCACGACGATGGCGGCGGAGCCCGCGCGCCGCTCCTGCATCCGCGCGATGAGCTCGAAGATCTTCGAGGACGTCACCGGATCGAGCCCCGCCGAGGGGTCGTCGTAGAGGATGACGTCGGGATCGGTGACCGTCGCGCGCACGAGCCCGACGCGCTTCTTCATGCCCCCCGAGAGCTCGCGCGGGTAGAGCCCGACCGCGGCCGCGAGCCCCACCTCCGCGAGGCGCTCGCGGACGAGGGCCTTGACGGCGCGCTCGTCGGCGTCGCCCCGCTGGCGGAGCGGGAAGGCGACGTTGTCCGCGACGGTCATGAAGTCGAAGAGCGCGTAGTTCTGGAACACGTAGCCATAGGCCTCGCGGACCTTCGCGAGCCGCACGCTCGAGAGCGTCGCGAGGTCCTCCCCGAAGGCGACGACGCGCCCCGCGTCCGGTGCCAGGAGCCCGGCGAGGCACTTCAGGAGCACGCTCTTCCCGTGCCCGCCCTGCCCCACGAGCCCGACGATCTCGCCCGGGTGGAGCGCGAGGTCGACGCCCTCGAGCACCCAGCCGCCCGCGAAGCGCTTCCCGAGGCCCTCCGCGCGGAGGACCGCGCCATCGTGGGCACCCGGCGCGGCGGCGGCGCTCACCGGAGGTCCTCCGGCGCGCGGGTGAAGTCCTCGGGCACGCAGACGGGGCCGCGCGGATCGCGCCGCGCCGCGGGCACGCGGGCGAGCCACTTCGAGCCCTCGGGGCGGACGACCGCGATCTCGGCGAAGCTCGCCTCGGCCGCGTCGGGGCGCCCCGCGCGGAGGAGCGCGCAGCCGCGCCAGAAGAGGACGTCGTCGAGGAGCAGGCTCACCGGGTAGTTCGCGACGAACCAGTCGTAGCTCGCGGCGGCGGCGGCGGGATCGTCGAGGGCGAGGAGCTCGAGGCGCGCGACGCGGAGCTGCCCCTCGAAGAAGTAGGGGTGCTCGTCGTGCCCGAAGAGGGAGACCTTCTCGCGGGTGCGCTGGATGCGGCGGATCGCGGCGATCTCGTCGCGAACCCGCCCCTGCCGGTGGTAGAGCCACGAGAGGTACCACCAGGCGTCGTTCCAGAGGCCGCTCTGGCGGTGGCTCGTGTCGATGTCGCGGTAGAGGCGCTCGGCGAGCTCGGCGTAGGCGGCGCCCTCGCCCGCCACCCAGCGGCGGAAGGCCGTCGTCGCCGCGAAGAAGACGAGGTTGTCGCCGAGCGAGGTCGACGCGAGCACGGGGTAGATGGCGTGCGTCCAGGCGAGGTGCGCGTCGACGCCCGCGCGGCCGCGCGCCGAGAAGAGGCGCTCGAGGTGCGCGAGCGAGCGCTCACCCGGCATGAGGTCCGGGTACGTGCGCACGAGGGCCCGGTACATCGCGATGGCCTCGGCGACGCGCCCGTGCGCCTCGGCCCAGCGCGCGATGGCGTAGTGGGCGTGGGCGCGGTCGGGCTTCCGGGCGGCGCGCTCGGACTCGCGCGTCAGCACCGCGAGGGCGCCCGCGTCGTCACCGGCCGCGGCCAGGGCGTCCGCCTCGTCGCGCGCCGCGGCGGCGGCGTCGATCGGGCGCGGCGCGGCGCTCGCGAGCGCCGCGAGATCGCGCGCAGCCGCGGTCGGCTCGCCCCGATAGAGCTCATGTTGCGCCGCAGCATAGGCATCGTCCCACCGAACCTGAACCTCGCTTCTGGCGCACCCGGGAGCCCATGCTGCACCGCACAAGAGCAGCGACCAGAACGCCGCGAGCGCGCGGCGGCGCTCAGGCATCGCCGCGCACGAGGCGGAGGAGCGCCGGGTGGAGGGCCGGGCCGGCGGCGACGACGTCGCACGCCGCGAGGACGTCGCGGTGCCCCTCGAAGTCGGTGGCGACGCCGCCCGCCTCGCGCACGAGCGCGAGCCCCGCGGCGAGATCCCAGGGCTTGAGGCGCGGCTCCCAGTAGCCCGAGAGCGCCCCCTCGGCGACGAACGCGAGGTCGGCCGCGGCGGCGCCCATGCGCCGGACGCCGCGCGCGACGCGCAGGGCGCGCTCGACGGGGCGGAGTAGCTCGGCGGCGGTGTCGTAGCGGTTGTACGGGAAGCCGGTCGCGAGGAGCGCGTCGTCGAGGCGGGTCGCGGCCGAGACGCGCAGGCGCCGCTCGCCGAGCCAGGCGCCGCCGCCGCGCGCGGCGCGGTAGGTGCGGCCGAGCGCGGGCATGTGCACGACGCCGAGGACGGGCTCGCCCCCGGCGACGAGCCCGAGGCTCACGCAGAAGACCGGGAGCCCGTGGACGAAGTTCGTCGTGCCGTCGAGCGGATCGACGTACCAGGTGGGGCCGCCCGGGGCGGCGCTCCCCGCGCGGTCGTGCCCCTCCTCCGCGACCACGCGATCGGTCGGGAAGCGGCTCGCGAGCGCCGCGACGATGAGCTCCTCCGCGGCGCGGTCGGCAGCCGAGACGAGATCGCCGCGGCCCTTCTGGTCGACGCCGTCGAGGCGCCCGAGGTGCGCGAGCAGGCAGCGCCCGGCGTCCTCGGCGATGGTGACCGCGGCCGCGAGGCGCTCGGCGAGGTCGCGCTCGGCGCCGTCGTCTCCGGGGGGAAGTGCCACGGCCACGATCTACCGAGGGCCCCCGCCCGCGTCAACGCCGTGGGCCCTGACTACGGAGCAGGGCGTCCCCGTGAATCGAAATGGGACCATTTCAGTCCCATTTCGCCTTGTGCTATGGTCCAAGGGCCGGTGCGACGCGCCCCGGAGTCGACCCCCGAGGAGTGACTGACGATGAGACGTCGCGCCGTATCGAGTCAGGAGCTGACGCGGATGAGGTCCGGCCTCGCCGCCGATTACGAGCTCCGCGACTACGAGGTCGACGCGGGTCCGAAGGTCCTGAAGCTCACGGGGCCGGACGTCCGGCGCTCGTCGCTCAACAAGGCGACCGCGCGGGCGACCGAGCAGCGCTTCGCGTCGGCCGAGCTCCTCCATGGGCGCGATGGGCTCGCCCCGTCGCCCGAGTCGCGCACGGGCGGCGAGGCGAACTGGGCGGAGCTCTGGCCGAGCGCGCGCGCGATGGCGAGCTACTTCGGGCACTGCGTGCGGATGCGCAGCGTCGACGCGCTCGAGGTGCACTGCGGCCTCGGCACGGCCGGCCTGGGCGCGGCCGCGAAGGGCGCGCGCGTGACCCTCGCCGACTCGAACCCCGAGGCCCTCCGCTTCGCGCGCTACAACGCGCTCCAGAACGGCTTCACCCACGTCCGGACGCTCTCCTTCGACTGGAAGAACGACCGCCTGAACGGCTTCGTCGGGAGCCTCATCTTCGCGGACGTCCTCTACAAGGAGGAGAACTTCGAGGACGTGTTCCGGATGCTCGCGGACAACCTCACGCCCGGGCGCACGGCGTTCCTCGCGGAGCCGGGGCGGCCGCTCGCGTACACGTTCTTCGAGGAGCTGCGGAAGACCGACTACCGCGTGCGCCTCGACATGGAGCGCGTCGAGGACGTGTACAGCGACAACTACTATCTGGTCAGCGTCCTGCGCATCAAGAAGGACCGATAGCAGGCCGCGCGCGCGGGCGACTCTACGTCAGTCCGAGCCGCTCGAGCTCGAGCTGGACTTCGCCTCGCCACCCGACGCCTTCGACTCCGACGACGCCTTCGACTCGGTGGACGAGGACGAGGACGAGGACGACTCGCTCCCGCCCTTGCCGTTGCCCGACGACGACGAGCCGCCCTTCGAGCCCTTGTAGTCGGTCACGTACCAGCCGCCGCCCTTCAGGTGGAAGCTCGACATGCTGATGAGGCGCTTCAGGGCCTCCTCGCCGCAGGCTGGGCACGTCGTCAGGGGCGGGTCGCTGAAGCTCTGGATCTTGTCGAGCTCCTTCCCGCAGGACTCACACCGGTACTCGTAGATCGGCATCGCGCCTCCTCGTCATGTTCTTCCGCGGCGGGTTGAAGTAGCCGAACTGGAGCTTCGGGAAGCGCGCGCCCAGCTCCTCGAGCCACGGCACGATCCCCATCGGCTCCCCGCGTCCGCTCTCGCCCACCGTCTCGAGGTAGATCTCGGGGTCGAGGTTCAGGTTCCGGAGCTGCACCATGTGGATGCCGGCCTCGTCGATCCAGCCCGAGAGGGCCTCGAGCTCGGCCGCCGTGTCGGTGACCCCGGGGAACACGAAGTAGTTGAGCATCAGGAAGCGGCCCGCGTCGCGCACCGCGCGCGCGGACTCGCGGACGTCCTCGAAGGTGTAGCCCTTCGGCCGGTAGTAGGCGTGGTAGACGTCCGGCCGCGCGCTGTTCGTGCTGATGCGGAGGCTGTCGAGCCCCGCGTCGAGCAGGCGCCGGACGACGTCCGGGCGCGACGCGTTCGAGTTCAGGTTCACGATCCCGCGCGCCGTCGCCGCGCGCACGCCCCGCACGAGCGCCTCGAGCTCGCGCGGCTGCGAGAGCGGCTCCCCCTCGCACCCCTGCCCGAACGAGACGACCGCGTCGTCCCCGACCCGCTCGATGTGCCCGAGCGCCACCTCGAGCAGCTCGGCCCCCGTCGGCGCGAAGCCGATGCGGTCGTGCGCGGCGACGATCTGCTCGTCGCCCCCCTTCGGCTGGAGCGAGATGCACCCGACGCAGAAGGCGTTGCACGTCGGGGCCGCCGGGAGCGGCGCCTCGAAGCGGTCGAGGAAGTAGTTCTGCGCGGCGCGGCAGTGGTAGGTCAGCGCGCAGCGCGTGAGGTGCTTCACGAGGCGGTTGTCCGGCATCGCCGCGACCCGCGCCTCGACGTTCTTCTCGATGACCGACACGTCGAAGCGGAACGGGTCCTGCCGGATGTCCGGGTCGACGCGGATCGTCGGCGCCACGAGCTGCCCGTCGCGAAAACCCACGGCCGAGTAGGCGAAGAGCGGCAGCGCCGGCGCGTCCTCGAGCGTCTCGTACGCCGGGAGGAGCGTCCGCAGGTACGCCGGCGCGATGAAGCAGGAGACCGCGGTCATCCCGGGCTCGTCGAAGACGACCGGCTCGTCCGTCGCGGCGTCGAGCCCGGCCGCGAGGCGCCCCGGGAGCGTGAAGAGGTCGCTCCCCTCGGGGAGCGGCATCAGCTCGTCGTCCTCGAGCGAGCGCCAGGACTCGCCGTCCCAGCCGAGCATCTCGAGGTCCGGGTGCTCGTAGATGCGGCCGTCGGCGTCCGCGAACGCCATCATGGGGCGAGAGTGCTTCATCGCTGTCGATCCTCGACGCGGCGGACGCCCGGGACCGTGTCCGTGTCCGGCGCGCCGCAGGCTGCCCCCGACGTCCGAGCGCGTCCGGGGGCCGAGCGTCTACACGATTGACGCCAAAAGAGGAAGGTCAAGACGCGGCGAGCGCCGGGGCGAGCGCCGTGAAATCGTCACCCGGCGGGCGGTCGAAGGCGAGCGCGCGCCCGTCGGGGTGGACGAAGCCGAGGTGCGCCGCGTGGAGCCCGAGTCGCGCGGCCGCGGGGCCGCCGTAGGCGCGGTCGCCGAGGAGCGGCGCGCCCAGCGACGCGAGGTGCACGCGGATCTGGTGCGTGCGCCCCGTGAAGAGGACGACCTCGACGAGCGCTGCGCCCTCGCCCGCCCGCACGACGCGGACGTCGCTCCGCGCGGGCAGCCCGTCCTCGTGGGGCTCCGCGACCCGCATCCGGCGCCCGTCCGCGATGAGCGGCCGCTCGCACGCGCCGTCGGCCGGGACGCCCGCCGCGAGCGCGAGGTAGCGACGCGACATCGTGTGCTCCCGCACCTGCGGCGTCAGCGCCGCCGACGCGCGGGCGGTGCGCGCCGCGACGAGGAGGCCGGAGGCGCCCTTGTCGAGGCGGTGCATGAGGCGGATGTCGCGGCCGAAGCGGCGCTCGAGGTCGCGCGTGAGCGAGCCCTCGTCACCGAGCTCGGAGCCCTGCGAGAGCTGCCCGGACGCCTTGTCGACCACGACGACGTCGGCGTCCTCGTAGACGACCACGAGCGGGAAGCGCTCGGGGGCGCTCACGTCGGGGTGCCAGGTCGCCGTGAGCACGTCACCCGCCTCGACCGGCTTCGACGCGACGCGGCAGCGCGAGAGCCCGAGGTAGACCCCGCCGAGCCCGACCACCTTCCGCGCGAACGCCCGCGAGAGCGCCGGCACGAGCGCCGCGAGGGCCTTGTCGAGCCGCTCGCCCGCGAGCGCAGGCGGCACGGTCACGACCGCGCGCTCGGCGCCCGCGCCCGTCGGGCCGAGCCGCATCGCCTGCGTTCGCCCGGGCGCAGGGCCGCTCTTCTTCCGCTTCTGGGCGCTCATTCCTCGACCGGGCAGACCGGCCCCGGCTCCCAGGGCGTCGGCAGCTGGCAGTCGCCGCCAGCGTCGTCGAGCACGCCGCAGGCGTCGCCGTCGGCGCCGACGCACACCTTCGGGAGCCCCTCGGGGAGCTCGGCCGGCTCGAAGCCGAAGCCGTCCCAGGCGGTCGTGATGGCGTCGACGGCGTTCGGCGGGTCACCGAAGGTGCCGTTCGTGGTCGAGAGCGTGCCGGACGCGAAGTCGCGCCCGTCGGACGCGCCGCCCGGGTCGATGGTGCCCTGCACCTGGAAGCCGTTGAGGGTCATCGGGATGATGCTGAGCACCGTGATGCTGATGTCGAAGGGCTCGCTCTGGAGGAAGAAGGTGCCGTCGCCGCGATCGACGATGCAGGCCGAGAAGGTGACGGCCCAGCCCTGGTCGTCGAGGGCGGCCTCGAAGCCGTCCGGGTGGTTGTAGTTCGCGGCGAGGCCGGTGTGGACGCGCGCGAAGGTCGCGACGACGACGGTCTTGCCCGTGTCCGGGTCGACCGCGAGGTCCATCATCATGTGGAGCCAGACCGGCAGCACCTGCAGGTTCGCCGTGAGCGAGATGACCCCGCTCTGGAGGTTCAGATCGACCGGATCCGCGCCGCAGAGCGGGCTCACCTGGAAGTCGAACTCGGTCGTGACCTTGCGCGCGCGCCCCGACAGGTCCTCGAGGCCCGCCGCGATCTCGAGCACGAGCGGGACCCCCTCGTCGTCGTCGAAGGTGCCGTTCGTCGTCATCGTGACGGTGTTCGTCGTGTCGTCGAGCGCCATCGTGAACGTGCCGCAGGGGGACGTCGCGAGGGTGCAGTGGTCGACGATGGGCTGCACGCCGGGGCGGCGGTTGCCCTCCTGGTCGACGTCCTTCGGCCACACCGTGACCGACAGCGTGTCGGCGCGGATGGCCTCCGTGAACTGCAGCGTCAGCGGCGTCTCGCGCGTCCAGCGCCCGGCCTTCGGCTGGACGAGCGTCACCTCCGGCGGCGGGTTGTAGGTGTCGCAGGCGGCGCCGGTCGCGAGGGTGGCGACGACGGCTGCGGCGATGACGAGGGAGGGGCGGACCGCCATGGGGCGTCTCCAACCGGCCGAGCGCGGCCGGCGTCGGGGGCTCACAGGTGGAAGGTGAAGCGGGACTCGAGCATCCAGGAGTTCACGGCGTCGCCGTTCTCGTCCTCGAGGGCGTCGCCGGGGAACAGGATGCCAAACTCGAAGGCCGCCTCGAAGAAGTCGCGGTAGGTCCACTCGAGCCCGAGGTCGACCTCGGTGCCCCAGTACCGGCCGGGCTTGCCGCCGTGGTAGTTGACGAGGTCGTCGTCGATCTCGGTGCCGTCGTAACGGAGCAGGCTCTGGATGGGATCCACGACGGGCGCCGCCGCCCACGCGAGCAGGACGCCCGCCTTGAGACGCAGCTCCGGGATGGGATCGAAGAACACCTGCGGGAAGATCGCGTTGACGTTGGTCACCCGCCCGTCCGTCGAGACCTCGGTCAGCGGGAAGCTCTCGGCGTCGAGCTGCTTCAGGTTCTCGATGCCGACCGCGGCAGACCGCGCGGTCTGGAACGCGAGCGTGTGCTCGAAGAGGAGGAGCCCGAGGTTCGTGTCGCGCGGCCACGACGTCGTCGTGAGCGGCGTGGTCGTGCGCGGGTCGCCGTCGCCGTCGGCGTAGCCCCACTCGAGGGCGAAGGTGAAGGGCCCGACCTCGTAGTCGAGCATCACGCGCGACGAGAGCAGGCGGATGTCCTGATCGGTGACCTCGGCGTTCGTGAGCTCGGCGAAGCCCGCGGCCAGCTCGCGCGTGGAGCCCGTGATGTAGGTGAGCTCCCCCTTGAAGCTGAAGTCGGCGACGTCGAAGCTCGCGCGCACCGGGAGCGCGAAGATCCCGGTGTTGAAGCGCTCGTCCCAGCGGTACGTGAGCGTCGCGGTGAAGCGCATCGGCCCCCACTCGGGGCCGAGCCCGGGCTTCTTCCAGCGGAAGTCGAGCTGCGCCGAGACGCCCTTCAGGTCGTCGTCCTGGGTCGTGATGTCGTCGTCGACGAGGAAGTCGTAGACGAGCCCGAGGAAGACGCCGTCGTCGAGGCTCGTGTCGATCTGGTAGTCCGGCCCCTGCGCGATGACGTTGAAGACCTCGCTGATCTTGGTCCCGAAGAGGATCCGGTCGACCGACTCGTGATAGAAGCTCGCGCCCCAGCGGTTGCGGCCGGTCGCGCCGTCGTTGAGCGAGACGGAGCCGGTCTCGGAGACGGGCTGGCGCCCGATGCGCAGGACGCCGATGGGGAGCAGCACCTCGCCGTAGAGGTAGTTGATGTGGATCGGGTCGATCTCGCGGAGCACCGGGCCGTAGGACTCGACCTGGAGCGGGTCCGCGCCGGGGCGGAGCCCCACCTCCCAGCCAGCGTTGTTCGCCTGGCGCGACGCGATGCCGAGGCCGCTCGTGGGCTCCGGGGACTTGCCGAACTCGCCGTTGTCGCCGAACAGCACGCCGTCGAGCGCGTCGAGCTGCATGTGGATGGCGCCCACCCCGCGGAGGCCGACGGAGGCGTCGACGCGGAGGCGCTGCTCCCCCCAGAGGACGCCCTGCGCCACGATGCCGTTGAGCTCGAGCGGGTCGATCCCGATGATCCGCGTGCGGTACTCGGGGTGGATGTCGACGAAGAGATCGTCCTTCCCCGGCTCCTTCGGCGGGGTGTGGAAGGTCCGCACCTCGTCCGGGGGCTTCGCCGACGCCACGCCGCCCGCGCCGAGGCCGACGAGGAGGGCGAGCGGGAGCGCGAGAGACCGCGCACGAGCACACACGAGACCGCCTGAGCGCCGCATCACCGGCACCTCCCGTCCAGAGCACATCGTCGGAGACGTTTCGGGGGACCGGGCGGCGAGGCGCCCGGCGGCGGCCAACCTAGCGACCCCCTCCCCTCCGCGCAAGCGCGACCGATAGAATCTGACGGGCCGCTCTGTTTCGCGGCCGGGCGGGGCGATCACGGGCGCGTGGGGCCGCTCTGGGCGCGGTCGCCCGCCGCCTACTTCACGCGCGCGACGAAGACGCCGTCCCGCACCGTGAGGAGCACGGCCTCGACGCGATCGTCGGCGGCCACGTGGTCGTTGAACGCGACGATGGCGTGGTCGTCGTCGTCGCCGTCGCGCGGGGCGAGGACGTGGCCGCTCCAGAGCACGTTGTCGACCACGATGAGGCCGCCCCGCCGCATGCGCGGCACGAGCGTGTCCCAGTAGTGGCGGTAGCCCGTCTTGTCGGCGTCGATGAAGGCGAAGTCGATGGGCCCGGAGGTCGCGACGAACCGAACGAGCTCCTCGCGGGCGTCGCCGAGGCGGAGCTCGATCTTGTGCCCCCAGGGCGCGCGCGCCCAGTACCGCTTCGCGACGCCGGTCGCGACCGGGTCCATGTCGAAGGTGACGAGCCGCCCGTCGTCCGGCAGGGCCTCCGCGATGGAGAGGCCCGAGTACCCGGTGAACGTGCCGAGCTCGACCGCGAGCCGCGCGCCCGCGAGCTGCGCGAGGAGCTTCAGGAGCCGCCCCTCGAGGCGCCCCACCTGCATGTTCGGGCTCCGGATGGTCGCGTAGGTCTCCTGCTTGAGCTCCTCGTAGAGCGCGTCGACCGCGCCCGAGCGCGAGGCCGCGTACTGCTCGATGGCCTTGTCGACGATCGCGATCATGCCGTCCTCCGCTGGGTCTTCGTCGCTCGGCCGCCCCCGGCTGGGGGGGCGGTGCCGACGTCGTCGCCGCCCTTGCGCTCGCGACGTCGCGTCATGACGACATACCCGATGAGGCCGAAGGCGGCGAGGTAGGTGAACAGATCGCCCACGCGCCCGTAGACCGTGGCGCCGGTCATCAACGGCACCGGCGCGAGCAGCGTCTCCGCGTCCGTGAGCTTCGTCTGGGCCACGATGGCGCCCGTCGGATCGATGATCGCGGAGACGCCGGTGTTCGTGGCGCGCGCGAGCACGAGGCGGTTCTCGACCGCGCGGAACACGGCGAGCGCGAGGTGGAGGTAGGGCTCGCTCGTCTGCCCGAACCAGGCGTCGTTCGTGACGTTGAGGATGATGTTCGGGTGCTGATCGGCGAGGCGCCCGGTGAACTTCGGGAGGATGTCCTCGTAGCAGATCATGACGCCCAGGCGGTGGCCGTTCCAGTCGAACGCCTTCACCTCGCGCCCCGCGTCGAAGCGGCCCGACTGCTTGAACACGTCGTAGAGCGACGGGAACATCTCCCCGAACGGCACGTACTCGCCGAAGACGAGGAGGTAGTTCTTGTCGTAGGTGCCGACGACGCGCCCGCCGTGGTCGAGCATGTACGCGGTGTTGAACTTGTGCCGGCGCCCGTCCTCGCCGGCCGGCTGCCACGAGAGGCCGCCGAAGAGGAGCGGCGTGTCGAACCCGCGCTGCGGCGCGTTGCGGTCGTTCGGGGGCACGATCATCTCGACGCTCGGGTCCTTGTCGAAGACCGCGAGGTCCGGGAGCGCCGTGCGCCCCTGCCAGAGGTAGAGGATGTCGCGCGGGAGCGGGTCGACGAGCACGAACGGGAGCGCGGTGAGCGCGACCACCTCGCCGACGCCCGCGCTCTCGACCGCGCGCCAGCCACTCGCGTCGCGCCGGAAGAGGCCGCCGTCGGCCGTGGCCGCGAGGGGCACCATCCGCGCGTCG
This sequence comes from Deltaproteobacteria bacterium, assembly GCA_020632715.1. Classification (GTDB taxonomy): domain Bacteria; phylum Myxococcota_A; class UBA9042; order PHBI01; family PHBI01; genus JACKFA01. Next base: position 161,220 of record JACKFA010000003.1, on the reverse strand, counting down.
AGGGTGAGCGCCGTCACGTCCGCGCTCGACGGCAGCGCCTCGCGCCGCCAGTTGCCGTCGAGGCCGCGCCGGAGCACCACGCCGCCGGCGCCCGCGGCCCAGACGTCGCCGCGCTCGGCGTCTCCCGCGACCTGCGTGAGCGCCGTCGTGACCGGGGTCACCTCCTGCGCCCACGCGCCGCCCTCGGCGCGGTGCAGGACGCGCCCGCCGGTGCCCACGACCCACGCCTCGAGCTCGGCGCCGGGTCGCGCCCAGACGGCCTTCCAGTCGGCCTCGACGCCGCGCGTCGCAGCGCGGTGCACGTCACAGCCGCGATCGAGGGACGCCGCCCCGCCCTGCCCCACGCGCGCGTGGCAGCCCTCGAGCTCGAGGACCACGCCGCCGTCGCCCGCGGCCACGGCGCGGTACGCAGGCGCCTCACGCCCCCCCCAGGCGCCCACGGCGCGGAGCGGCGTCGACACGCCCGTCGGCACGACGGCGAAGCCGACGGTCTCGTTCCCCGTGACGACCACGCCGTCGTCGCCGGCGGCGGTCACGAGGAGCTCGGCGCCGTCGTCGCCCTCGTCCCACCCCGGGGCGGCGACCACGGCGACGGCGTGCAGATCGGCGTCCGTCGCGGCGGGGAGCGCGCTCGCGCCGGTCGGCGTGCCGCGGAGCATCGCGCCGCGCGCGCCGACCGCGACCCAGGCGTCCTCACGCTCGGCGGCGAGCGCCTCGTAGCGCGCCGCGTCCGCGACGCCCGCCGCGACCTTCGGCCGCGCGATGCGCCACGCGAAGCCGCCGGTCGGGCTGTCCTTCGGGGCGGCCGGGTCGTGCGTCCAGGCGACCAGCGCGCCGCGCTCGGTGAGGCCGACGGCGAAGTCGGCGACGCGCTTCGCGGCCGGTCGCCCGAGCGGGAAGTAGCTCGACTCCGGCCAGACGATGAGCTCGGCGCCCTTGTCGGCGAGCTCCTTCGAGAGCTCCTGGTGGAGGAGCAGGTTCCGGTGGAGGGTCAGGATCTTCGAGCGCCCGTCCATGTTCTGGGCCTGCTTCTCCCAGATCCCGATGTCCGCCTCGACCATGCCGAGCGAGAGCTTCTCGGCGGCCGCCATGGCGTCGTGCGTGTCGCCGAGGCGCCAGAAGCCGTAGAGGAGCGTCACCGCGAGGAGCCCGACCGGCCACACGAGCGGGCGCCAGACCGGGCCGCCCTGCTCGCCGCGGAGCGCGCGGAGCGCCTGGTAGAGCCCGGCGCCGACCGCGACGATGACGAACGTGATGCCCATGACGCCCGTGACGTCGGCGATCTGGATGACCGGCAGCGCGCGGTACTGCCCGTTCCCGAGGAACCACGGGAAGATGAGCGGGAAGGCGTACTCGATGACCGTGAAGAGCGCGGCGACGGCGAGCACGTGCATCGCGCGCCCGCGCGGCCGCACCCAGGCGTAGAGGAGGCCGAAGAGCGCGTAGGCGAGGCCCTGGTAGCCGGCGTTCAGCGCCGTGACGGGCCAGGCGACGGCGTCCGGGAGGTGGCCGAAGTCGCGGACGACGCCCGAGACCCACCAGAAGCCGCCGAAGTTCGTCACGAGCCCGGTGAGCGCGCCGAGCCAGAAGCCGCGCTTCTTGCGGGCGCCCTCGAGCGCCCAGAGGAACGGCACGAACGAGAACCACGCGAGCGGCCAGATGTTCGAGTCGGGCGCGGTCGTGAACGGGAACGAGAGGAAGATGAGGACGCCCGCGAGCACGCTCGCGAGCACCCGCGGGAGGAGCGGCGGGCCGACCGCGACGCGCGCGGCGGGCTCGCCCGGAGCGGCGTCCGCGCGCCGCCCGCGCTTCGCCTTCTCCTTCACGCTGCCCTTCCCCCGCTCTGGCGTCCGCGCCTTGTCAGCGCTCATGGGAGGACGATCCGGAGCGCGCCCGGCACGATCTCGAGCTCGGCCGGGAGCCCGCCGAGCGCCTCGCCGTCGACGTCGAGATAGACCGCGTGGTCTACCGCCTCGGCGAAGACCTTCCGCGCCGTGAAGGTGCTCACCTTCGGGTGCTCCACGTGCCGCCCCTCGTAGATCTTCTGCGTCAGCATCACGAGCTCGAGGCGCGTGAGGTCGCCGAGGATGGCGACGTGGAACTGACCGTCGGTGGGGCTCGCGTCGGGGGCGACCTCCATGCCGCCGCCGAAGTAGCGGCCGTTCGCGACGGCGACCGTCACGACCGGCTGCGACACCTCCTGCGTGCCGTCGAGGACGACGCGCACGCGCGGGTTGCGCCACCCCCAGAGGCTCCGGAGCGTGGCGCCCGCGTAGGCGAGCCTCCCGCCGAGCTGCCGGTACGCCGGGATGTGGCGGTCGACGAGCCCGGAGAGGCCGAAGCTCGCGATGTTCAAGAAGTAGCGCGTGCCCTCGGTGCCCGCGTCCGTGCGGAAGCGCACGCGGCCGACGTCGTGGGGGACCGCGCGGTCGCCGACGATGGCGGCGAGGGCCTGATCGCGGTTCTTCACGCCGATGGTCTTGCGGAAGTCGCCGCCCGTGCCGCCCGTGAGCAGCGCCATGCGCGCGTCGGGCGCGATGGGGGCGCCGTCGGCGCCGAACCAGCCGTTCACGGCCTCGTTGAGGGTGCCGTCGCCGCCACCGACGACGACGCGCCGGTAGCCGCTCTCGAGGCCGTCGCGGACGAGCTCGGTCGCGTGCCCGACGTAGTCCGTGAAGGCCACGTCGAAGTCGCCGATGGCGTCGCGCAGGGGGTGCTCGGTGCGGCGGAAGACGTCCGCCATGGCGCCCGCGCCCGCGCGCTCGTTGACGACGACGAGGGTCTCGGGGTGTGAGAGCTCTCTTGTGCTCATACGACCGACGCTCCGTCGCTCACGATCGCCTCGGCCGCGAGGGTCACCGCGTGGTCGACACGCAGGCGGCTCCCGGCGGCGTCCCGCAGGCTCGCGACGCACTCGGGGGAGAAGGAGACGAGCCGCTCGAGGCCGACCTCGAGCGCCCAGCGGACGACCTCCTCCGCCATCGCGGCCGCGACGTCGGGGCGCGTCTCGGTGAGGCAGCCCGTGCCGCCGCAGCAGAGGGTCTCGGCCCCCTTGAGCGGCAGCTCGACGGGCGGCTCCTCGAGGAGGCGTCGCAGCACCTGCCGCGGTACGTCGCGGATCCCGAGGTGCCGCGCGAGGTGGCAGCTGTCGTGGTAGCCGATCCGCCCGGGGATCCGCTCGACGACGCCGCCGGACAGCAGCGGCAGGAGGAACTCGCTCGTGTGGAGGAGCTCGGCGCCGATGCGGAGCCCGTAGCGCGGGTACACGACCTTCATCATGTAGAGCGCCTCGGGGCTCATCACGACGAGGTCCTGGGCGCCGCTCACGGCGTCGACGACGCTGCGCGCCTGGCGCAGGAAGGCGTCGTGGTGGCCGGCGAACCAGAGGTCGTAGCCCGTGTCGTGCTGGGCGGCCGACCCGCAGGAGAGCGCGTCCACGTCGAGGCGATCGGCGAGCGAGAGCAGCTCGTCGACGGCCTGCGGCGTGTGCTCGAGGGTCGCGCGCCCCGGAAAGAGGGAGAAGACGGGCCGCACCTCGTAGCGCTCGCTCGCGCGGACCTCCCGGAGCGCGCCCTGGTCCTCGGTGAGGTCCGGGTGGACGAAGCGCTGCTCGGGGAACACGCGCACGCCGCGCTCGACGGCCCACGCGCGCGCCTCGACGAGGGCCCCCTCGACGTCGACGTGGTGCACGCAGAAGTCGGTGCAGGCGCGGCAGCCGTTGCAGAGGTAGAGCGTCCTCGCGAGGGTGTCGGTGAGCTCGGCGCGCCCGGTGCGCAGGTGGTCGACGACGCTCATCATCGCCCAGGGGGTCGCGCTCTCGCGCGCGGTGACCGTCCCGACCGGGCACGTGTGCTTGCAGAGGCTCGGGCAGAACGCGCAGGTCGCCGTCGCCTTCGCGACGCTCTCGAGGCGGTTCTCGTCGCCCGGGGGCTTGGGTGGGGTCGCCATCGTCGTTCTTCGTCTCGCCGCGGCCTCTCAGCCGAGGCCGGGGTTCAGGATGTCCTTGGGGTCGAGCTCGGCCTTCAGCTGGTCCTGGATGCGCTTCCACATCGTCGGCTTCTGCACCGAGTGGGCGACGAGCGCGGCGCGGACGGTGTCCGCGGCCTGCCCCTCGATGCCGGCGGCGACCGACAGCCAGCCGCCGTGCTCGGAGCAGCGGACGAGCCAGAGCCCGGCGGGCACGTCGCCGCCGAGCTCCGCGGCGAGCGCCTCGAGCTCGCGCCACGAGAGCGCGACGACGGGCGCCGTCCACGCGCGCGGCGCCGGGAGGAGCCCCTCGTGCACGTTCCAGCCGACGGGCGGCTCGAGCTTCACGAGCTTCTCGGCGAAGTGGTCGTCGACCCACGACACCGGCCGCCCCGCGATGGGGCCCCAGGGCTCGACCAGCACGAGCACGGGGTTCTGCGCGGTGAGCCCCACGCGCTTCTTGCCCCACTCGCGGTCCGGCGCGGGCGTCACGATCTCGACGGCGCGCGGGTCGAGCCCGGCGAGGAGCCCGGCGTGGACGGTCGCGAGCGCCGTGGCGAGGTCGGGCGCGGCGTAGGAGAGCGCCACGCGCCCGGCGCTCGGGTAGATGCGGAGCGTCGCCTCGTAGATGATGCCGAAGCGGCCGCGCGAGCCGAGGAAGAGGCGGTCGAAGTCGGGCCCGACGGCGCGCCGCGGGGCGCCGCGACCGCCGGCCGCGGTGCCGTCCGGGAAGACGACGCCGAGCGAGACGACCTCGCTCTCCATGGCGCCGTAGCGCGGGCCCCAGTGGGCGTCGAGGGCCGCGGCGAGCACGGCGCCGAGCGACTCCTGGCGCCAGGGCCGCGTCGGGAAGCCGGTCGTGAACGAGCGCTCGCCGAGGAGCTCGTCGAGCTCGGCCATCGTGATGCCCGACTGCACCGTGATCGTGCCGCTCACGACGTCGAGGTCCTTCACGCGCTTCATGCGGCGGCCGCGGAGGTAGATGCGCGGGCGCCTCGAGAAGGGGGGCTGCGCGTCGCTCCGGCGCGGGTGCCGCGTGAAGACGGCGGCGTGGCGCTGGTTCGCCCAGCGCAGGACCTCCACGAGCTCGACCTGGGTGGCGGGCTCGACGGCCCAGCTCCCGCCGCCCTCGTCGCCGTCGAGCTGGGGCTCGATCTGCTCGGTCGGCACGATCTGGCGGAGCTCGTCGAGGTAGCCGACGGCGTGCGGGCGGGAGGACATCACGAGCGCACCATGCTCCTCGCGGCGCCGCCGGCGCTGCCTGCGGCGACCTCGGTCGTGTCCGGGAAGAGCTTGCCGGGGTTCATGACGCCGTGCGGGTCGATGGCGTCCTTCAGCGCGCGCCAGACGCGCAGCATCTCGCCGTGCTCGCGCGGCATGGCGGCCATCTTCGAGAGCCCGACGCCGTGGTGGTGCGAGACGGTGCCGCCGTTCGCGACGACGGCGTCCGTCGCGAGCTGCCAGACGCGCTCGTAGTGCTGCTCGAGGCGCGCGGCGTCCTTCCGGTAGCCGGCGAAGGTGAAGTAGATGCTGCAGCCCTCGCGGTAGGCGTGGCTGAAGTGCGCCATGATGAAGACGTGCGGCGAGAGCGCGCTCCGGACGCCGTGGTAGAGCGTCTCGAGGCGGTCCCACGTGGTCGCGACCTCCATCGTGTCGACGAAGGCGCCGAGCTGATAGAGGCGCGACTGCTTGAAGGACACGGCGTAGCGGTGCTCGAGCCAGCTCTCGCCGAGGCGCGCGCCGGCGTCGACGCCGCCGCAGGCGGTGAGGAGCTCGTCGGCGGCGATCGCGTCGGCGTGGATGGCCTCCGCGGGGCCCTCGAAGCCGACGATCATGAGGCACGGCGAGGGGGCCGCCTGCGCGAGTCGGTTCAGGAGCGTGGGCGCCGACAGCGCCGTCGTGATCGCGGCGTGCTTGGCTTTCTTCGACCAGGGCTCGAGGCGCTTCGCGAGGAAGCCGGGCACCTTCTTCGCGGGCGCGTCGTCGTGCGCGCCGCCGCTCGGCGACGAGAGCAGCGAGCGGATGGCGTCGAAGGGGCGCGTGCGCGGGCTCGTCTTCTGCTCCGGATCCTTCCCGAAGGCCATGAGGCTGTCGAAGGGGTCGTAGAGGCGCAGCACGATGGGGCGGAGGCCCGCCTGCATGACGGCGCGGGCGCCCTTGAGCCCGTCGGCGAGGTGGCGGAAGCGGTAGGCGCGGAGGCGCCGCGCCTCGGGGAGGGGCTGCACCTTCAGGACGGCCTCGGTGATGACGCCGAGGGTGCCCTCGGAGCCGACGATGAGCTGGGTCCAGTCGGGGGCGCCCGGGGCGCGCTCGGCGGTGTCGAGGACGGCGCCGTCGGGGGTCGCGACCTTGAGGCCGAGGACCATGTCCTCGATCTTGCCGTAGCGCGAGGAGAACTGCCCGGCCGAGCGCGCGGCGAGCCAGCCGCCGAGGGTCGAGCACATGATGCTCGAGGGGAAGTGGCCGAGGGTGAGGCCCGCGGCGTTCAGGTGGTCCTCGATGTGCTGCCCGTTGATGCCGGCCTCCGCGGAGACCGTGAGCGAGACGGGATCGACGGCGAGGACGCGGCGCAGGCGCTTCACGTCGATGACGACGCCGCCGCGGATCGGGACGGTGCCGCCGCAGACGCCCGAGCCGCCCCCGAAGGGCACGACGGGGATGAGGTGCTCGTGGCAGTACGCGAGGATCTGCGTGATCTCCGCGGTGTCCTTGGGCCACACGACACAGTCGGGCGGGTAGCGCTCGACCTCGCCGGCGAGCTTCCAGATCTGCGCGCGCGGCCAGAAGTCGGCGCTGTAGGCGACCTTGTCGGGGCGCGAGGTCGACAGGTTGTCGGCGCCGACGATGCCGGTCAGGACGCGGACGAGCTCCGCTTGAGATACTCGGGCCATGGGGGCGGGAGGATATGTCAGAACCCCGCCGACCGAAAGCCGTAGCTAGTCCGGCGTGGCGTCGGCCCGCGCGGCGCCGGGGCGAGCGGGCGATCCCTTGGGGGCGGCCCACGGGAGCGTGAGCGTGAACGCGCTCCCGCCGCCGGGGCGCGGGGCGTAGCGGAGCGCGCCGCCCTGCCCCGTCGCGAGGACCTGGGCGAGCGAGAGGCCGAGGCCGAGGCCCGCGGGCTGATCGGCGTCGCCGCCGCGCTCGAAGGCGCGGAAGAGGCGGCGCTCGAGCCGGCGCGGGACGCCCGGGCCACGGTCGCGGACGGCGATCTCGGCGCCGATGGGGGTCGCGGCGACCTCGACCTCGACGCGCCGATCGGCCGCGCCGCGGCCGTACTTCTCGGCGTTGTCGACGAGGTTCGCGAGGATCTGCGCGACGGCGTCGCGATCGAAGGTGACCTCGGGGATCGGCGCGTCGGGGACGGTGAGCACGACCTCCGCGCCGGCAGCGAGGGCGGCCGCCTCGACGCGCGTGACGATCTCGGTCACGGCCTGCGCGAGATCTCCGGGGGTCGGGCGGACGGCGAGGCTCCCGCGCTCGAGGCGCGTGAACTCGAGCACGTTCGCGACGACGCGCCCGAGGCGCTCGGCCTCGGCGGCGACGCGCTTGGCGTAGGTCTTGTGGCGCTCGGGGTTCCCGAGCCCCTCGGCGAGCATCTCGCCGTACATGCGGACGCCCGCGAGGGGGGTGCGCAGCTCGTGCGCGGCGGCGGCGGCGAACTCGGCGCGGCGGCGCGCGAGGCGCTCGCTGTGGACGACCATCGCGACGACGGCGGCCGCGGCGAGGAGCGCGAGGAGGCCACCGAGGGCGACGCGGAGGCGGATGGCGGCGGCGCGGTCGTCGACCTCGGCGCGGGCCGAGGCCGCGGCGGCCGCGAACGGCACCTCGACGTGCCAGGCGTCGCCGGGGAGCTGGAGGAGGGCCGCGCCGGGGGTGGTGTCGGTCGCGGGCCCGGGGACGAGGCGGCCCGTGAGGTCGCCCTCGGCGAGGAGGGGCGCGAGCTCGTCCTGGGCGAGGCGGAAGCCCTGCGTGCGCTCGCCGTCGGGGGTGGCGACGCGGCGGAGGGCGAAGAGCTCGGCGGGGCCGTCGTCATCGCGGGGGACGGTGTGGAGCGCGAAGGCGCCGACGCGCACGGTGACCTCGGGGGGCGCGGGCGGCGGGTCGGGCGGGGGCTCGACGGGGGGCGGGGGCGCAGGCTCGGTGGGGGCCGGCGCGGTGGCCGGGGCAGGCGGCCGCTTGCGCGGTGCCGCGACCTTCGCGGGGGCGCGGGCGGGGGCGGCGGCCGCGCTCCCCTTCACTTGCGGCACGACGCCGCGCTTCTGCGGCGGCGCGATGTCTTCGCCCTTGTTGAGCTGGATCTGGTAGTAGACCTCGTTGGCGTTGACGTTGCTGAGGTAGTTGTCGCCGCCGATGCGCTGCTCGACGAGCTGTCCGCCGTTGCCGAGCGCGGCGAGCTGGACGGGGGCCTGCTCCTGGACCGCCTCCTGGACCTGCTCGGCCTCCACGGGTGGCGTCGCCTTGGCGGCGTTCATCGGCGCCTGAACCGGCCGCCGGGCCGCGCGCGCGGGGGCCTGGGTGGGCGCCTGGGGAGGCGCGTTCACGGCGACCTGAACCTCCTCGGGGGGCGGCGCGGTGGGGTGCTCGGCGGCCGCGATCGCGACGGCGGCGCGCGGCTCGGGCGCGAGCGCCTCGCGGTCGCGGAGGGCGGCGACGTAGGGACCGACGGTGGCGGCGAGCCGCGCCCGCACGGCCTCCTGGGCGCGCTGGTCGTTCGAGAGGGCGGCGTAGTCGGGGTTCAGGGTGGGGAGGCCGACCTCGCCGGCGGCGTCGACCTCGAAGGGGTCGGCCATGAGCGGGTCGGGGGGGCCCGCGGCGAGGGGCGACGGCGTCACGGCGAGCCCCTCGGAGGCGGCGCGCGCGTCGACGAAGAGGTTCTGGTAGTGGAAGATCGGGCGCTCGCCCTCGCGGGCGAGGAGCGCCGTGACGCGGCCGTCGACGCGGGCGGCGATGCGGCCGGCGGCCGCCTCGGCCTCGGCGGCGGGGGCGGCGAGGAGGGCGGCCCGCTCGTGCTCGAAGGAGCGCAGCTCGGCGACGAGCCAGGCGCCGGTCGGGAGCGCGACGGCGACGAGCGCGAGGGCGCCCGCGACGATCGCGGGGCGGAGCCGCAGGGCGCGCCTCACCCGTCGCCGCCCCAGGCGTAGCCGACGCCCTTCACGGAGACGATGACGGCGGGGGTGGCGGGATCGCGCTCGACCTTCTTGCGGAGGTTCCCGATGGTGACGTCGATGGTGCGGGTCTCGACCTTGGGGGAGAGGCCCCAGACGTGCTCGAGGAGCTCGGCGCGGGAGACGACGCGGGCGCGGTGCTGGTAGAGCCAGCGGAGGAGGCCGACCTCGCGGGCGGTGAGCTCGACGTCGTCGCCGCCGTCGCGGGCGACGACGCAGCGGCCGAGGTCGATGCGGGCGCCGTCGACGAGGACGATCTCGGGGGGGCTCGGGGCCTGGGCGCGGCGCCGTTCCCAGACGCGGACGCGGGCGAGGAGCTCCTTCACGCCGAAGGGCTTGGTGACGTAGTCGTCGGCGCCGGCGTCGAGGCCCTCGACCTTGTCGCTCTCGGCGCCGCGGGCGGTGAGCATGAGGACGGGCACGGTCGGCCGCGCGAGGCGCAACCGGCGGCAGACCTCGGTGCCTTCCATGCGGGGGAGCATCCAGTCGAGGATCACGAGGTCGAACTGCTCGGCCTGCCCCCGCTCGACGGCGGAGACCCCGTCAGCGACGGCGACCACCGCGTGGCCCTCGGCGGTGAGAACGTCCTCGAGCCCCTCACGGAGCATGTCCTCGTCTTCAACGAGCAAGAGTCGCATGCCGGCATGATACGCGCGGCACGCGAGGAAGGGTGTAAGGCGAGGGCAAAATCCGGGGACAGGCCAGCGTGAACGCCGTTCACACCACAGTCCCCGGGGACTGCACGCAGCGTGAACGCGAGCGCACCCCGGGGACTGCATGCAGCGTGACGCGAGAGCCACAGTCCCCGGGGACTGCAATGTAAAGCAATGTAAGCGACCAGCCGACCAACCTCCCGGGGGAAAAGCAGTCGCAGCAGGCGCCGTGGAGATGTGGGAAACCTCGGGCCCTGGTGGCCGCAGGCCGCCAGGACCCGAGGTTTTCAAGGCGATTGGGCAACTCGGTGGTTGGCGGCCGAAGGCCAGCCAACCGCCGAGTTGTCCAAGTGTGGGCGGCCTCGGGGACAGGCCGAGGGGCCCGGGGGCGCAGCCCCCGGAGCCCCGAGGGCTGTCCCCAGGCCGTCCACGCCCCCGGCATCGCCGGCATCTCCACGGCGCCCACGGAGCCCTGAACCCACCCAAGAAACCGAAAACACGTCACTTTTCGCTTGACGCACCTACGACCAACACCCCGTCGACGACGCGCATCTCCGCCAGAATGGCCGAGCTCGGCCCCAGGAGCCCGCACAGCGCGCTGATCAAGGTCGAGCCACCGCGCGAGGTGGATGAGGGGCCGTTCGTCGAACCTGGAGCGTCCTGGAGGGGCAAGCCCGACGCTCAAGACCCCGTGCTATAAGGGAATTCCAACGATGAAACGCCCCGGAGCGAGCCCCAATGAACGTCGCCACGACGCATCTGTCGCAGACCACGACCACGATGCCCAGAGTTCAGCCCAACGCCACGAAGCCCCACGCGCTGCTCGCCGAGCTCGCGCGCCACGCGGCGTCGTCCTTCGAGAAGACCGCCGACGTCCTGCGCCTCCTCGGTGAGGTCGACCGCACCGACGCCTGGGCCGAGAAGCCGTTCGGCTCGCTGTTCGCGTACTGCCTCGGCGAGCTCAACTGGTCCGAGGGAGAGGCGGCCAAGAAGATCCAGGCCGCGCGGGCGACGCGGCGGTTCCCACTCCTCCTCGACCGTGTCCGCGCCGGGCGGCTGCACCTCGCCGGCGTCGTGCTCCTCGCGGCGAAGCTCACCGACGAGAACGCACGGGCGCTCATCGACGCCGCCTGCGGCAAGTCGAAGCGCGAGATCGAGGCGCTCCTCGCGGCGCGGTTCCCGCGGCCGGACGTGGCGCCGTCGATCCGGAAGCTGCCTGCGCCGTCGCGCGGTGTGACGGCGACGACGCCGTCGCTGCCGATATCGTCATCTGTTCCCGTCGTGAACGACGCGACGGACGCTCGGAAGACCTCGGCTCCCGCTCCGAAGTTGGAGCGCCGGGCCGACGTCGCGCCGCTCTCCGCCGAGCGCCACAAGCTCACCGTCACCATCAGCAGCGCCACCCGCGACCGCCTCGCCCGACTCGCCGCCCTCACGAGCCACCGGAGCGCCGAGGCTCGCTCCGTCGAGGGCCTGCTCGACGCCGCCCTCGAGCTCCTCGAGGCGAAGCTCGTCAAGGAGCGCTTCGGCGTCGGGGCGAAGCCGCGGAAGGCCCGGGAGACGAAGGCCACGGCGCCGACGAACGCCCGACGGGCGTTCTCCAAGGCCGACCGCCGCGCGATCGTCGCCCGCGACGGCCTCCAGTGCAGCCACGTCGACACCGCCACCGGTGCGCGCTGCAGCGAGACGCGCTGGCTCACCCTCGACCACGTCGAGCCCTGGGCTCACGGGGGCGCGAGCGTGGCCGAGAACGGGAGGGTCTTGTGCAACGCACACAACCAGGCCGCCGCGCGGCGCTTGCTCGGCGCGGAGCTCGTGCGGAGCAGGGTCGCGTCGCGACGGGCCAGCGACCGGGGTGTCGGTGGTAGGGGGGGAGCTACGGGCGACGCGGCGCTACCGCGCCGTGGAGATGCCGCCGGGCGCTGCGCCCCGCGCCCCGCGGCGGTGATGGACGGCCTGGGGAGAGGCTGGGGACAGCCCGCTGCGCGGCCTGCCCCCGAGCCTCCCCCCGAGGCCGCCCACACCCCCTTGACAACTCGGCGTTCCCGCCGCCGGCGGGGAACACCGAGTTGCCCATATCGCCTTGGAAAACCCGGCGGTCGGCCGCCCTCCGGGCGCCGACCACCGGGTTTCACACATCTCCACGGCGCCTGCTGCGGCTGCTTTTTCCCTGGGGGAGGCGTTGGAGCAGTCCCCGGGGACTGTTGCCCTTGGGTGACCGCGCCGCCGCGCTTGTTCCAGACGACCGTGCCAGCTCCCTGCCTCTATGCAGACGCCGCATAGGGAGACCGTTTGGTCACCATATCTCGCGGCCGCGATCGACTCGGTCACCGCCCCTTGGACCCGCGCTCGCTAGAGGTTGAACCTCGGGCCGAACTTCTCTTTGGCCTTCTGCTTCAGGCGGTCGACCATGGGGTTGAAGGGGGAGAGGTCGTCGGCTCGGTGGAGCATGCGGCGGACGTCTTCCTCGGTGACGGAGCGGCGCTGGAGCTCGACCTCGATCTGGTCTCGCACCTGCTCCATCAGGGCGTCGTTCTTCCGCTTCCCGCCCTGCTCGAGGTACTGCGGCTCCTCGAGGCGCTGGTAGGCGCCGGCTTCGAGGCTGAGCGGGCGCCTGCCCCCGTCGCGCCCCACCGCGACCGCCACGTAGTACTTGCGCCACTCCTGCTCGGTCACCGTGTCGATGAAGCCGTCACCCCGCGCCGGCAGCACGAAGTCCGGGTTCATCTCCCCCTCGGCCATCCGGTTCAGCGCCGCCTTGTTCGGCTCCACGTCGCGCACGTAGATGTCGACCTGCTTGTCGCGCATCGCCACCACGCCCGGCACGTACTTCACGCGCAGATAGGTCCGCGCCTGCGTGAAGGCGTAGGCCGAGATGTCCACGAGCACCTCGGTCGCCCCCTCCGGCTCCCTGAGGCTCGTCACCAGGTGGTAGTTGTCGTCCTCGTCGTACCAGATGACGCCGTAGTACGACTCCGCCCGCGCCGCCCGGAACTCCGTGATCCCGCGGTCGAAGCGCTGCTCGTCCACGAACTGCCGCATCTTCCCCTCGAAGAGCGGCCCCGCCATGTTCGGCGGGAAGCGGTTCTCCGTCGCGTACACGATGTAGCCCGCCGCGTCCTTCGCCGCGTCCCACACCAGCGTCAGCGCCTTCCCCGGGTTCTTCACCCGCAGGAAGTGGATCTCGGCAGGGCGGGTCGGTCCCTCGGGGGCGTTGTCGTCGTCGGCCATCTCGCACCTCGGCGGTCGGTCTCGGTCTCGGTCGCTCGCGTCGCGGTGCCCCCATCAAACACCGCCCCACCCCATCTCCGCAAGACGCCCCCAAGCCCGCCGCGAGCGCGCGACCTTTTTGACCCCGCCCCCCGCGCGGAGCGAGACTCCACGCCCGAGAGAACGACGCAAGGGACGTGCTCCTATGAAGATCCCCGAGATCATCCGTGTCCGCTCCGCCCACCGCCCCGGGAGCCTCGCCCGCGTGCTCGACGTCATCGCCGCCGCCGGCCTCGTCGTCGAGGGCCTCCACGCCGTCACCCGCGACCACCTCTGGACCACCTGGGAGATCACCCTCGAGACCGACGAGTCCGAGCGCGTCGACCGCGTCCTCGCCCAGCTCGCCGAGCTCCCGAACGCCGCCGTCCTCGGCCGCTCCGACCGCGTCTTCGTCGAGCACCGCGGCGGCAAGATCGAGATCCGCTCGCGGCAGCCCATCAAGACCGTCGAGCGCCTCCGCGACGTCTACACGCCGGGCGTCGCGCGCGTCTGCCTCGCCATCCAGGCCGATCCCGAGCGCGCCCGCGAGCTCACCTGGATCTCCCGCGCCGTCGCCGTCGTCACCAACGGCACCGCCATCCTCGGCCTCGGCCACATCGGCCCCCTCGCCGGCCTCCCCGTCATGGAGGGCAAAGCCGCCCTCATGGCCGAGCTCGCCGGCCTCTCCGGGGTGCCGATCCTCATCGACGAGACCGATCCGCAGAAGGTCATCGACGTCGTCACCGCCATCGCCCCCTCCTTCGGCGCCATCCACCTCGAGGACATCCGCGCCCCCGAGTGCTTCGAGATCGAGCGCGCCCTCGTCGAGCGCCTGCCGATCCCCGTCATGCACGACGACCAGCACGGCACCGCCGTCGTCGTCCTCGCGGCCCTCCTCGGCGCGGCGCAGCGCTCCGGCGTCGACCTCCAGGGCAGCGTCGTCGGCCAGATCGGGCTCGGCGCGGCCGGCCTCGGGATCTGCGATCTGCTCGTGAAATACGGCGTTCGCCGCGTCCTCGGCGCCGACCGGAACCCGAGCGCCCTCGAGCGCGTCGAGGCCCTCGGCGGCGAGGCGGCCGACCTCGCGCGCGTCATGGCCGAGTGCGACGTCGTGGTCGCGACCACCGGCGTGAAGGGGCTCATCAAGCCCGAGATGGTGCGCGAAGGGCAGATCATCCTCGCGCTCTCGAACCCCGAGCCCGAGATCGAGCCCGACGTCGCCATCCAGGCCGGCGCGCGCTACGCCACCGACGGCAAGGTCGTGAACAACCTCCTCGGCTACCCCGGGATCTTCCGCGGCGCGCTCGAGGCGGGCGCCACTCGCATCACCGACGCCATGCTCATCGCCGCCGCGAAGGCCATCCACGAGCTCGCGACGGGCGACGCCCTCGTCCCGAGCCCGCTCGAGCTCGTCGTGCACGAGCGCGTCGCCGCCGCCGTGTCCGCGGCCGCCGCGCAGGCGCCCTGACCGTCAGTGCCGCGGGACGAGGAGCCCGCCGAGCTCCCGCGCGAGCACCGTCTGGCGCGCGTCCGGCGCGACCATCGGCGTCGCCTCCTCGAGCCCCTCGGGCCCGAAGCGGAACGGCATGAACCACGCGACCGCGTCGCCGTCGGCGGCCTCGCCCCACGCGCCGAGGAGGTAGGCGGGGACGCCGTCGCGCTGCCCGCCGAAGCTCGTCACGAGCACGTAGACCTCGCTCGCCCCGAGGCGCGCGAGCTTCTCCTGGATCGCCGCCCGGAGCCGCGCCTCCGCCGGGCGCGGCACCTCCGCGAGCGGCATCACGACGAGCGGCGGGTCGCGCTGCTCCGAGACCGCGATGAGGAGCGGCGCCGCCCTCCCCTCCTCGCGCACCGTCAGCCGGCCGAGCTCGAGCACGAGGCGCGCCCGCTCGGCGAGCGGCGCGTGCCACATCGCGTCCCGCCAGAGCGGCAGGAACTGCGTCCGCGTGAGCCCGTCGCTCGAGAGCATCGGCCGCGCCTCACTCGTCGCCGTGCTGGATCCGCACGCGCCCCGCGACCACCGCCTCGTGCACCCGGCTCGGGAGCGGGTGCGAGAGGTGCTCGGCGAGCCCGACGCCGGCCTTCACGATGCCGTCGAGCGAGATCCCGGTCGAGTACCCGAGGCTGTCGAGCAGGTAGAGCACGTCCTCCGTCGGGACGTTGCCCGTGGCGCTCTTCGCGTACGGGCACCCGCCGAGCCCGCCCGCGCTCGCGTCGAACTTGCGGATCCCGAGCGACAGGCTCTGCGCGACGTTCACGACGCCCATGCCGAACGTGTCGTGGAAGTGCATCACGAGCTTGTCGGAGCCGATCTCCGCGAGCAGCGTGCGGAGGAGCTTCCGCACGTCCGCCGGGGTCCCGACGCCGATCGTGTCGCCGAGGCTCACCTCGTAGCAGCCCATCGCGAGCAGGCGCTGCACCACGGTCAGCACGGCCTCGGGCTCGACGCGCCCGCTGTACGGGCAGGCGATGACCGTCGAGACGTAGCCGCGCACCGCGACGCCGTCGGCGTGCGCGCGCTCGGCGACCTCCGCGAAGGTCGCGAGGCTCTCGTCGATGGTCATGTTGATGTTCTTCTTCGCGAAGGCCTCGCTCGCCGCCGTGAAGAGCGCGATGGCGTCGCACCCCGCGGCGCGCGCGCGGTCGTAGCCGCGCAGGTTCGGCACGAGGGCGAGGTAGCGCACGCCCTCCTTCTTTCGCAGCCCCGCGAACACGGCCTCCGCGTCGGCCATCGCCGGCACCCACTTCGGGTGCACGAAGCTCGTGCACTCGATCTGGCGGACGCCGGCCTCCACGAGCGACTCGATGTACGCGATCTTCACGGCCGTCGAGACGCGCGCCCCGTCGGACTGGAGCCCGTCGCGCGGGCCGACCTCCGTGAGCTGCACGGGGCTCCGCTTCTGCGTGGTCATGCCGCGTCCTCCCCGTCGTCCGGCGCGAGCGTGATGAGCGCCTCGCCCGGGCTCACGAGATCCCCCTCGGCGAAGCGGACGTCCTCGACGCGCCCGTCGCGCGGCGACTTGATCGCGTGCTCCATCTTCATCGCCTCGACGATGAGGAGCGTCTGCCCGCGCTCGACCGCGTCGCCCGGCGCCACGAGCACGCGCAGCACCTTGCCCGGCATCGGCGCCTCGAGCCCGTGGTCGGCGTGGCCGCCGCCGCGCCCCCCGAGCTGCGCCTCCGCGAGCCGGTGGGTCACCCCGCCGACGCTGACCCACGCCGTGGTCCCCTCGAGGCTTATTGCAGCGCAATATGAACGACCCGACGACTCCGTGATCATCAGGCTCCCGTCAGGTGTGCGGTGCACAATGACGGACTCCGAGTCGCCCTCGCCGAGGCGCACGGTGAAGCGCTCGGGGCTCGCGCCCCGGCGCGCCGAGAGCGCGACGACCTCGTCGCCGACCTGCACGTGGCGGCTCATCGGGGGCCTCCCGCGCCGCGCCAGGCGCCCACCGCGTGCCACGGCGCCGCCGGGTCCGGCCCGGCCGCCCCGCCGCCACCGCCGGCGCCCGCCTTCCCGACGCCGAGCGCGTCGGCCAGCGCGAGCGCGATGAGCGCCTCGCGGCTCGGCTCCGGCGCCGCGAGCCCGTCCGGGAAGTGCTCGCCGATGAACCCCGTCGAGAGCGCCCCCGACGCGAACGCCGGGTGCCGGACGACGGCGGCCAGGAACGGGAGGTTGGTCGTCACGCCGTGGATCTCCCAGGCGTCGAGGGCCGCTGCCAGCCGCCCCCGCGCGTGCTCGCGATCCTCGCCCCAGGCGATGAGCTTGGCGAGCATGGGGTCGTAGTGCACCGGCACCTCGTCGCCCTCGACGTAGCCCGAGTCGAGGCGGATCCCGGGGCCCACCGGCGGGCGGAAGCGCCGGAGCGCGCCCGTCGACGGCAGGAAGCCCTTCGCGGGGTCCTCGGCGTAGAGGCGCACCTCGATGGCCCAGCCGCGCGGGACGAGGCGCTCCTGCGGCCACGGGAGCTTCTGCCCCTGCGCGACGCGGAGCTGCGCGTCGACGAGGTCGACGCCGTAGGCGAGCTCCGTCACCGGGTGCTCGACCTGGAGGCGCGTGTTCATCTCGAGGAAGTAGAAGTCGCCGGTGCGATCGTCGAGCATGAGCTCGATCGTGCCGGCGCCGACGTAGTCCACGGCCCGCGCCGCGGCGATCGCGGCCTCGCCCATGCGCGCGCGCAGCGCCGGGTCGAGCGCGACCGACGGCGCCTCCTCGACGACCTTCTGGTGGCGCCGCTGGATGCTGCACTCGCGCTCGCCGAGGTGGACGACCTGCCCGTGGGCGTCGCCGAACACCTGGATCTCGATGTGGCGCGGGTTCTCGAGCAGCCGCTCGAGGTAGACCGAGGCGTCGCCGAACGCCGCCTTCGCCTCGCGCTGCGCGGCCTCGATGGCCGGGCCGAGCTCGGCCGGCGTGTGCACGGCGCGCATCCCCTTGCCGCCACCGCCCGCCGACGCCTTCACGAGGAGCGGGTAGCCGACGCGCTCGGCGGCCGCCCGGAGCGCGGCCGGGTCCTGCCCCGCCGTGTGCTCGCCCGGCACCACGGGCACGCCCGCCGCGACCATCTTCTCGCGGGCCCCGATCTTCGAGCCCATCGCCGTGATGGCCGCCGGCGGGGGGCCTATCCACGTGAGCCCGGCGCGCGCCACCGCCTCGGCGAACTCCGCGTTCTCGCTCAGGAAGCCGTAGCCGGGATGGATCGCGTCGGCGCCCGTCGCCTTCGCCGCGGCGAGCACCTTCTCGATGTCGAGGTAGCTCTCGCGCGCGGGCGGCGGCCCGACGCAGACGGCGTCGTCGGCGACGCGCACGTGGAGGGCCGTCCGGTCGGCCTCGGAGTAGACGGCGGTCGTGCGGAGGCCGGCGGCCTTGCAGGCGCGCGCCACGCGCACGGCGATCTCGCCGCGGTTCGCGATGAGGACCTGCCGCATGCTCAGGTGCCCTCCCCGTCGGCGTCGAGCGCCTTCACCCACGCGGGGTCGTCGCGCGTCAGGAAAGCGCGCATCCCCTCCTGCCCCTCGGCGCTCGCGCGCAGCTCCGCGATGAGCGCAGCGGTGTGCGAGGTCGCCTCCGCCGGCGCCATGCCGAGCACCGTCCGCGCGAGGCGCTTGCACGCGACGACCGCGCGCGGGCCGCCCTTCGCGATCTGGCTCGCGACCTCGTCGACGGCCGAGTCCAGCGCGGCCTCGCCGTGCGCCACCTTGTTGACGAGCCCGATGCGGTGCGCCTCGACGGCGTCGAAGCGCTCGCCCGTGACGAAGAGCTGCCGCGCGGCGCCGACGCCGATGCGCCGCACCACGAACGGCGAGATCACCGCGGGCGCCATGCCGAGGCGCACCTCGGTGAACGCGAACTTCGTCCCCGCCTCGGCGATCGGGATGTCGCACGCCGCGACGAGCCCGACGCCGCCGCCGATCGCGGCCCCGTGGATCCGCCCGATGACGGGCTTGTCGTGCCCCTCGACGAGCCCGAAGAGCCCCGCCATGTGGCGCGCGTCCTCGCCGTTCTGGGCCGCGCCGCGCGCGGCGAGGGACTTCATCCAGGCGAGGTCGGCGCCGGCGCAGAAGGAGGCCCCGGCCCCGCCGAGCACGATGACGCGCACGGCGTCGTCGGCGCGCGCCTCCTCGAGCGCGGCCACGAGGGCCTCGATGAGGTCGCCGTTGAAGGCGTTCCGCACGTCGGGGCGGTTCAGCGTGAGGCGGAGCACGCCGCGGTGACGGTCGGCGAGCAGTGGCGCGGTCATGGTGCGGTCTCCTGCGTCACATCCGGAAGACGCCCGGGCGCCAATCGGGGATGGGCGCGTTCAGCGAGGCCGAGAGCGCGAGCCCGAGGACCGTGCGCGTGTCGGCGGGATCGATGATGCCGTCGTCCCAGAGGCGCGCGGTGGCGTAGTAGGGGCTGCCCTCGGTCTCGTACTTGTCGAGGATCGGCTGCCGGTAGGCGTCGCGCTCTTCCGGCGACCAGCCCTTCCCGCGGCGGGCGAGCTGGTCCTCCTTCACGGTGGCGAGCACGTCGGCGGCCTGCTCGCCGCCCATCACGGAGATGCGGCTGTTCGGCCACGAGAACATGAAGCGCGGCTGGTAGGCGCGCCCGCACATGCCGTAGTTGCCGGCGCCGAAGCTGCCGCCGATGACCATCGTGATCTTCGGCACGTTCGCGGTCGCGACGGCGTGCACCATCTTGGCGCCGTCCTTCGCGATCCCGCGGCGCTCGTACTCGCGCCCGACGATGAAGCCCGTGATGTTCTGGAGGAAGACGAGCGGGACGCGGCGGAGGCAGCAGAGCTCGATGAAGTGGGCCGCCTTCATGGCGCTCTCGCTGAAGAGCACGCCGTTGTTGGCGATGATGCCGCACGGGAAGCCGTGGATGTGCGCGAAGCCGGTGACGAGGGTCGGCGCGTAGAGCTGCTTGAACTCGTCGAAGCGCGACCCGTCGACGACGCGCGCGATGACCTCGCGGACGTCGTAGGGGATCCGGCGGTCGTGCGGGATGACGCCGTAGAGCTCGGCGGCGTCGTAGATGGGCTCCTCGCTCGCGATCTGCGCGCCCTGGACGGCCTTCCGGCGGTTCAGCGTCGCGATGATGCGGCGCGCGCGCGCGATGGCGTCGCGGTCGTCGGTCGCGTAGTGGTCGGCGACCCCCGAGTGGCGGGCGTGGACGTCGGCCCCGCCGAGGTCCTCGGCCGAGACCTCCTCGCCCGTCGCGGCCTTCACGAGCGGCGGCCCGCCGAGGAAGATGGTCCCCTGGTTCTTGACGATGATGGTCTCGTCGCTCATCGCCGGCACGTAGGCGCCGCCCGCCGTGCACGAGCCGAGCACCACGGCGACCTGCGGGATGTTCTGCGCGGACAGGTTCGCCTGGTTGTAGAAGATGCGCCCGAAGTGGTCCCGGTCCGGGAAGACCTCGGACTGCATCGGCAGGTAGGCGCCGCCGCTGTCGACGAGGTAGAGGCACGGGAGGTGGTTCTCGAGCGCGACCTCCTGCGCCCGGAGGTGCTTCTTCACCGTCATCGGGAAGTAGGTGCCGCCCTTCACGCTCGCGTCGTTCGCGACGATGACGCACTCGGTGCCCGACACCATCCCGACGCCCGTCACGATGCCGGCGCCGGGCGCCTGGTCGTCGTAGAGGCCGAAGCCGGCGAGCCCGCCGAGCTCGAGGAAGGGGGTGTCCGGGTCGAGGAGGAGCTCGACGCGCTCGCGCGCGAGGAGCTTCCCGAGCTCGCGTTGGCGCGCGACGCCGTCGGGGGGCCCGGCGCGCACCGCCGACTGCCGCTCGGCGAGCGTCTGCACGAGGGCCTCCATCGCGCGCGCGTTGTCCTTGAAGGCCGGGGATCTCGGATCGATCTGGGTAGGGAGCCGCTCCATCGTGCCGGCGCTTCTACCAAGAAGGTCCGCGCCGGGGCAACCACCGCGCCGACCGCTCGCCGCGCGGTGAACCCGCCGCCGGGCCGCGATCCGGCCACCGCCGGGGGCGCGCCCGGGGGCCGGGAAACTTGACGGTCCTCCCGCGCGACCCGACAAGGGGCGACGATGCGTGGGGAGCTCCAGGGGCTCGGGCCCTTCCGTCTGCTCGGCGTCGTCGGTGAAGGCGAGCGCGCCGTCGTGTACCACGCGGAGCGCGAGGGCGCCGGCGCCGTCGCGACGAGCTACGCCCTCCGGATCCTGCGGCCGTCGCTCAAGGGCGACGCCGAGGCGCTGCGCGCGTTCGAGGAGCGGGCCGAGGCGGGGGCGGCGCTCGTGGGCGACGCGGTCGTCGGCACCTACGAGACGGGGCACCTCGAGGGCCGCCCCTACGCGCTCCTCGAGCGGGTCGACGGCGTGCCGCTCGACGCCCTCTTCCCGAAGAAGGGCAAGGCGCGCTTCTCTGAGGCCGCCGCCACGACGCTCCTCCACGGGGTGCTGAAGGCGCTCGTCACGGCGCACGAGGCGAGCCCGCCGCTCGTCCACGGGCGCCTCGACGCGGGGTCGGTGCTCCTCGACGGCGACGGCGACGTGCGCGTCGTGGGCTTCGGCGCCCCGGGCGAGCCGCAGGCGGACTTCCTCGCCCTCGCGCGGCTCGCGCAGCAGGTCATCCCCGACGGCGCGCCGGCGCTCGACACCTGGCTCGACGGCCTCCAGGACGGGAGCGACGTCTACGCCTCCCCCGTGGCCGTGCTCGAGGCCCTGCCCCTCGGCGCGACCGGCGACGGCCGCCGCGCCCTCGGGCGCGCGGTGAAGCGGGCGCTGAAGAAGCGAGAGGCGGCCCACGAGCTGCGCGAGAGCGGCCCACGCGGGCACGGACACGGACGCGGACACGCAGGCGGACGCGGACGCGGCGGCGACGAGGGCGAGCGCCCGGCGCCCTGGCGGACCGCCTCCCGGAGCGGCGCGGGGGCGGCGTCGCGGACGGCGTCACCGGCCTCGCCGGAGGACGTCTCGCTCGCGCTCCGTCAGGCGCGCTGGGTGGGCGCCCTCTGCGCGGCGCTGGTGCTCGTGGCGCTGATCCTCGAGATCATGTAGCGACGGGCGGCTCCTCTGCCGCCTCGTCCCCCGGCGACGCAGCCGCCACCGCGGTGAGGCGCCGCTCGACGCGCCGGATGACCGCGTGCGCGACGAGCCCCGCGAGCGCGAGCTCGACCACCATCCACGCGAGCGAGAGCTCGAGCCCGACCGCGAGGCCGCGCCCCGAGTCCATCGGCCCGATGAGGCGGATCCCGCGCTTCGCGCGGTAGAGGAAGCGCCCGACGAAGCCGTCGTGGCCGGTGTCGCGCCGCACCTGCCGCGCGAGCTGCTCGCCGGCGGACTTCGCGAGGAGCTTCACGGCCTCCTCGTCGAGGAGCTCGGGCGGGAGGGCGTCCCCGACGGCGCGCTGCTCGGCGACGTGCTCGCCGAAGAGGTCCTGGAAGCGCTGGTCCTCGGTGAACTGGAACGCCGCGAAGCCGACGAGCACGGCCACGACGGCCGCTGCACGCGCCGGCGCCCGCCACGGCCCGCCGGTCGTGAGCGCGAGCACGGCGACCCCCGCGCCCGCCGCGAGCCCGAGCCCGACCTCGAGGAGCCCGACGACGAAGAAGCCGCGCGACACGTAGCCGAGCGCGAGCCCGACCACGAACGTGAACGCGCTCGCGAGCAGGGCCTCGAGGAGCCAGGCCCCGGCGCGCCGCGGGCTCACCGCACCTCGATGAGGGCCGTCCGCCGCGTGACCTCGGCGTCGGCGTCGTGATCGTCGACCGGCGCGCTCGTCGTGAGGACGACCGTCCAGCCCTTGCCGTGGTGCGCGACGACGCGCGCCACGTGCTCCGCACCGCGCGCCGTGTAGACGAGCTCGCGCGCCGCCCGCCGCCCGCCGAGGAAGGGCAGCTTGAGGCGCTTCACGGCCCCGTCGGCGCCGGTCGCCTTCTCGAGCTCGTCGGTGTGGACCTTGAGCGCCGCGTACGCGCTCGGCGGCTTCTTCCCGGTGTAGACGACGAGCGTGAGGGTCGCGGCGCCGACGGTCTCGGTGAGGAGGTGGGCGCCGTCCTGGAGCGGCGCGACCTCGTCCGCCATGGCGCTCGGGACGACGAGGGTCACGGCGTCGTCGACGACGATGGCGCGCGCGGCGGGGGCGTCGGGAGCGCCGTCGGCGGCGGCGCGGACGGGGAGCCCCGGCGCGGCGAGCGCGAGGAGCCCCGCGGCGGCGAGGATCGTGAGGAGGAGGCGCCAGGGCATCGGCGGTCAGAGCACCTTGTGCGTGAGCGTGCGCTCGAGGAAGCCCTCCAGGTACACGCTGTTCTCCCGGAAGCCGAGCTTCTCGTAAACCCGCACGGCCGACTCGTTCTTTCGCTCGACGTTGAGCGCGAGGAGGGCGAAGCCGTCGTCGACGAGGCGCTCGCAGAGGTGCCCCGTGCAGGCGGTCGAGAAGCCGCGCCCGCGCATGTCCGGCCGCGTCACGATGTTGCCGAGGGCGGCGATGCGGTCGACGCGGTTGCAGATGTGCACGCCCGCGACGCTCGCGAGGCGCCCGTCCACGCGGACGCCGTAGTAGTGGCCCGTCGAGAGCTGGCTCGGCTCGAAGAAGCTGTCCGGATAGTGCTGGTAGAGCTCCATGATCTCGCCGGTGTCGCGGTGGCCGAGCTGCACGACCTCGGGCCCGCCGGGCGCCGACGCCGCGACGTGCTGCAGCTCGTCCGCCGGGAGCCCCATGCGGAGCATCGGGCGGAGCCGCTCGATGGCGAAGAACTTGTCGACGACCGCGAGGTGGTCCGGCGCCATGTGGACGTGGGCGCGCTCGGGGAGCTGGTCGACGAAGCCGCGGAGGATCGCGCCCACGCCGTCGCGATCGCCCCACGCGAGGACGACGGGCGCGGAGAGCCCCGTGTAGACGAGCACCACGGCGTCGTGCTCGCCGCGGCGACCGCTCAGAAACCACGTGCAGAACCCGCTGTAGTGGGGGTCGAGGTCGCCGAGCATGTAGGCGGCGCCGACGGGATCCTGGCCGAGGACGGCGCGGATGACGGCGTGATCCTCGACCTTGTGTGCCGCTCGCGTCATCGTTGTCTTCCGCTCCGGGCTCGCGCGTGGGGGTCCTGCCGCTCTCTGTCTCGCCGGGTCGCCGGCAGTCCGGCGCGCGGTCCGTGCCGCGGCGGCGTCGCCTCGCGGCGCCCCGGGGCGGGCGCCTGACGTCGGGCCTCGGCGTCGCGCCCGAGGCGCGCTCGCGAGGCCCTCAGAGGGCTCTCGCGTCGTGTATAGCAGAGGCGCCGCGCCCCCGAAAACCCCGAGCCCCGATGGACCGCGCCGTAACCGGCGCCCGGTCGCCCGCCTTGTCGCGGGGCGGCGCTGTCGGCAGGATGCGCGAGCGCGCCCGCGCTGCCCTCCCGCGGGTGGCGTCGGCGCGCGGGAACTCGAGGATCGTCCGGAGGCTCCGACGCGTGAAGGTCGCGGCGCTGGTGTCGGGTGGGGTGGACAGCTCGGTCGCGCTCGCGCGCCTCGTCGCGACCGGCGAGCACGAGATCGTCGCGTTCTACCTGAAGATCTGGCTCGAGGACGAGCTCGCCTTCCTCGGGGAGTGCCCCTGGGAGGAGGATCTCCGCTACGCGCGCGCCGTCTGCGAGCGCCTCGGCGTGCCGCTCGAGGTCGTGCCGCTCCAGCGCGAGTACCACGAGCGCGTCGTGCAGGCGGCGGTCGCCGAGCTCGCGGCCGGGAGGACGCCGAGCCCGGACCTCCACTGCAACGCCCGCGTGAAGCTCGGCGCCTTCGTCGAGGCCGTCGGCGGCGGCTTCGACGCCGTCGCGACGGGGCACTACGCGCGCATCGGGCGCGAGGCCGACGGCGCCCCGGTGCTCCGCCGGGCGGTGGACGCGAAGAAGGACCAGACCTACTTCCTCGCGCGGCTCGCCCGGGATCAGCTCGCGCGCCTCGTCTGCCCCGTGGGCGACCTCCCGAAGGCCGCGGTGCGCGCGACCGCGCGCGACCTCGGGCTCGCGACGAGCGAACGCCCCGACAGCCAGGGGATCTGCTTCCTCGGCAAGATCCCCTACCCCGACTTCGTGCGCGCCTACCTCGGCGACGCCCCCGGCCCCATCGAGGACGTCGACACCGGCGTCGTCCTCGGCGAGCACCGCGGTCTCTGGTACCACACCATCGGGCAGCGGAAGGGGCTCGGCCTCGGCGGCGGGCCGTGGTTCGTCGTCGCGAAGGATCTCGCGGCGCGGCGCCTCCTCGTCGCGCACGAGACGCGCGTCGGCCCCCACCGGCGCGCGACGTTCACCGTGAACGACGTTCACTGGCTCGACGGGCGCCCGGCGGTCGCGGCGATCGGGTCGGCGAAGGTCCGCCACGGCCCGGCGATGGCGGGCTGCGTCGCCTCCGAGCGCGGCGACGGCGGCCTCGACGTGACCCTCGACGCCCCGGACCAGGGGCTCGCCGCGGGGCAGTTCGCGGTCTTCTACGACCGCGAGCGCGATCGCTGCCTCGGGAGCGGCGTCATCGCGTAGCAGACGGCCCCGTTCGCCGCGCGCCGAACGGGGATTACATCGGACCTCGCCGCCCCGTTCCCGACCACCCTCCCTCCATGTATCGTCCGGTATCGAACGGTGGTGACCGTTCGTTCCCCCGCAATACGCCGAGCTGTGGCCGAGGAGACGCGATGCGCTTCGCTTCGACGTCCGTGTGGGCGCCCCTCTCCCTGTGCGCGCTTCTCGCCGTCGGCTGCGCCGGCGACGACGCCGACGCCCCGACCGGCGCGCCCGGGAGCGTCGCGATCGACATCGCCCCGTTGACGCTCCAGAAGGCCGCCGGCGCCTCCTGGCGGCTCGTCGTCGAGAGCCGCGTCGGCGAAGGCTACGAGGCGGTCATCGACCGCACCATCGGATCGGACGGCGAGCGAGGCTCCGCCACGTTCGTCGCCCCCTGCGTCGCGGGCGAGAGCCGCGCCACCGTGACCCTCCTCGGCGTCACCGACGAGGACGGCGCCGCCATCGACGTCCTCATCCCGCCCCCCGCCACGAAGCCCTTCACCTGCGTCGCCAACGGCGACACGCCGCTCACCTTCGACATCACCGTCATGGCCGCCGCCCACCAGGGCTTCTTCGACGTCTCCGTCGACTACGAGGACGTCTTCTGCTCGGCCAAGATCGACTGCAGCCCCGCCTTCCTCCAGGACCCCGAGACCGGCGTGCGCGGCCCGACCCTCATCACGGGGCTCACCTGCACCGCCGGCCCGTCGACCTCGGGCGAGTCGACCTACCTCGGGCTCGGGCAGGCCTACCTCTGCTGCGCGAACGGCAACCGCGTCGAGTGCACGCTCCTCGAGGGCACACCGCGCGCCGGCGTCGTCACGACCAAGAAGTACGAGGGCACGAACGAGGTCATCGACGGCCGCTTCCTCAACACCGCCTGGCTCCTCGACACGGACTACCTCGCGAGCCACGCGAGCGCCTGCACGTTCAGCGCGATGGCCTACGTGAACACGGCCCCCGAGGGCGAGACCCCCGCGACGACCTACGTCGAGGGGCACCCGGCCTTCCACTGGTACGCCGAGATCGACGCGAGCGCGTCCTGCACGACCGCGCTCCTCGACGCGGGCTACAGCGCCGTCCCGCCGAACGGCACCGCCGACTGCTCTCCGCTCCCGGACGTCGGCCCCGACCAGCCCGAGACCTGCAACGGCCGCGACGACAACTGCGACGGGCAGATCGACGAGGGCTTCGTCCCCGGCGTCGACTGCGTCGCGGGCGTCGACGCGGACTGCCCCTGCGTCCCGCCGGACGCCGACGACGACGGGATCCCCGACGTCGTCGACAACTGCCCGGAGCGCGCGAACCTCGCCCAGGGCGACATCGACGAGGACGGCGTCGGCGACGCGTGCGACGACGACATGGACGGCGACGGCGTCGCGAACGGGAAGGACAACTGCCCGGGCGTCGCGAACGCGAGCCAGGCGGACGCGAACTTCGACGGCGTCGGCGACGCCTGCGTCGGGCTCGGCTCGAGCTGCGGCGACGGCGTCGTGCAGCTCGGCGAGCAGTGCGACGAGGGGATCTTCAACAGCGACTTCAACTCCGGGGCCTGCCGGAGCAACTGCCTCTGGGGCTACTGCGGCGACGCCGTGACCGACCCGCCCGAGGCGTGCGACGACGGGAACGATCTCTCCGGCGACGGCTGCGAGCCGACCTGCGAGCTCGCGCCGCTCGGCGGGTCCACGCCACCGCAGGCGCGGCTCCTCTTCGGGACGGGGTCCGGCGGGAGCGGCGGCGGCAGCGCGCAGAGCGTCTACAACGGCTGGGAGAGCGACGGCTTCGAGGCGACCGCGGCGACCGCGGCCTACCCGGTGCCGCAGGCGTGCGTGCACGAGACCGCGCCCGGCCAGCCCATCGACGCGAAGCTCACGTCGACGGTCTTCGACGTGTCGGGCTTCGACACCACCGCGACCATCTCGTTCACGGCGGCCGTGACCCCGAGCACCGCGAAGGGGCTGAACCCGGCGGTGTCCGACGGGACGGGCGGCGTCGGGAGCGGCGGCGCGGGCGGCGGCTTCGGCGGCGCGAGCGGGACCGGGGGCGCCTGGTACGGCGGCAACGGCGGCGGCGGCGGCGGCTACGGCTCGGGGTCGGGCTCCGGGACGGGCGGCGGCTACGGCGGCTACTACGCGGGCGGCAGCTCCTCGAGCGGCACGCTCGCGGGCTACACGAGCGGCAACGCCGGCGTCGGCGGCGGCGGCGGCGCCTTCACGGGCACCGGCTACCCCGGGAGCCAGGTGACGACCTACGTCGAGTGCACCTACGACGGCGGCGCGACCTGGCACATCGTCGAGGCGGTGCCGGGCTACTGGCAGGGCTCGCAGTCGTTCCGGATCCCGCTCTACGACCCGACGGTCCCGGGCGCCGTGCCCGGCCCCGGCTTCCAGGTGCGCCTCCGCTGCGAGGGCACCTCGGGCGACCAGGGCTTCTACCTCGGCGTCAGCGACTTCCAGCTCGTGAAGGGCGACGCGAACGTCGGCCCGAGCCTGTCGCCGCGCCCGAGCGAGCTCGTGCTGCAGCGCGGCGAGACGCGCGTCGTCGACTTCCAGCTGAGCGACCCCGACGGCGCGCCCGGGCCGCTCGGCTTCCTCTTCCAGGGGCCCGACTTCGCGACCTTCCAGGATCTCGGCGGCGGGCTCGGGCGGCTGACGCTCGCGCCGCGCGCGGACCAGCCCTACGGCTGGTACTCGGCGCGCCTCCAGTACAGCGACGGCGCCATCGTCGGCTCGCAGTGGGTCAACCTCGTCGTGCCGGCGCCGCCCCCGCCGCCGACGAAGTGCGTGAAGATCCGCTCGGCGCCCGACGGCGGCGGCGTGGAGGTCGGCGCGCTGACGCTCACGAAGGGCGCGAGCACCACGCTCTACGCGGCGGCCTACTCGGACGCCGCCTGCACGGCGTACATCGGCGAGACGAACGTCTACTGGCGCCACGACGGGACGCTCCCCGAGACGACCGTCGGCCCGTTCGCCGTCTACTACTACACCGCGCGCGTCGCGGGCGTCGCCGGCACCATCACCACCGAGCACCCCGATCCGTCCGTCGTGAACGACGTGACCGGCACGCTCACGCTCACGAAGGCGCCGCCGGGCCCGCTCGACCCGACGCGCGCGCTCGTCGCGGCGAGCCCGGCCGCGATCCCCGCGGACGGCGCCACCGTGACGACGCTCACCGTGACGCTCACGGACGACCGCGGGCAGACCATCACGGACGCAGGCCACACCGTCGTCTTCGCGGCGCCGACGAGCGGGACGCTCCTGGGCGCGGTGTCGCAGAACGCCGACGGCACCTGGTCGCAGGCGCTGCGGGCCCCGGCGACCGTCGGGAGCGCGACCATCACCGCGACCGCGGACGGCCAGGCGCTCACGGCCAGCGCGACCGTCCTCTTCACGGAGAACCGCGACACCGCGGTCCTCGCGGAGACGACCGACGGGAAGATCACGTGCGCCGACGTCGCCGGCCTCGCCGGGCGCGATCTCATCGTGTCGACGCCGATCACCGTGGACATCGACCCCGCCGTCGCCGGCTGCGAGGCGCAGCTCCTCTACCTCCAGAACCTCACGGTGAAGCCGACGGGCTCGCTCACGCACACGGCGACGGCGACGACGGCCGGCACCCCGGAGCGCGTCCTGAACCTGAGCGTCGCGAACCTCACGATCGAGAGCGCGAGCGCGAGCGTGTACGGCAAGATCGACGTCACCGGGCGCGGCTATGGCGTGAACCGCACGTTCGACAACTCCGGGA
The DNA here is from genome assembly GCA_020632715.1 of Deltaproteobacteria bacterium. GTDB lineage: Bacteria > Myxococcota_A > UBA9042 > PHBI01 > PHBI01 > JACKFA01. The sequence continues at coordinate 132,474 of JACKFA010000003.1, read as the reverse complement.
CGGGGGCCACGACCACGACCTACCAGGCCGGGAGCCACGGCGGGCTCGGCGGCAAGGCCCCAGCGACCGCCTTCGTCTACGACGACTTCCGCGATCCGCGGCGCCCCGGGGCGGGCAGCTCGGCGGTCGCGGGCGGCGGCGTCGTGCGGATCGCGGTCCGCTCGGGGGGCGCGGCGCGCGTCGACGGCAAGATCCTCGCGGACGGGAGCCCCGGCACGGCCGGCGGCGCCGGCGGGACCATCGCGCTCTCGACGCCGTCGCTCACGGGCAGCGGGAGCCTCTCCGCGCAGGGAGGTGCGGCGACCAACACGAACGGCGGCGGCGGCGGCGGCGGGCGCATCGCGCTCACCGGGATGGCGAGCGCGAGCGGGGCCTTCGCGCCGGAGGCGTTCGGGGACGCGGTGCTCGCGTGCGGCGGCGCGGACACGAACACGAGCCTCGATCAGGCCGGCGGCGCCGGGTCCGTCTGGTTCCAGACCACCTCGGGCTCCGCGCAGGGCGGGATCCTCGTCTACGACGCCTGCGGGCGGATCGGCGCGGACAGGTCGACCCCGATGAACGTGCTCCCGCAGGGCACCTACTCGGCGCTCACGGCGACGCAGGTGTCGACGACGTCCGTGCCCACGAGCGCGCCGTCGCGCTTCGTCGGGTCGACCGTGGCGCTGACGCCGCTCTCGACGTTCGACGGCCTCTTCGACGAGCCCGCCGCGACGGTGACCGGCTTCGGCAGCATCCTCCTCGACCGCGATCTCACCGCGCGCGCCGCGGCGAGCGGCACCTACCGGGCGCTCACGACGGTGGGCGTCCTGCAGGTGAAGAACGGCGCCCGCGTCGACGCCGTCGGCGACCTCTACGTGCTCGCCGGGAGCCTCGCGGATCCGGCGACCTTCACGCTCGACGGGACGCTCGAGGCGAAGCGCCTCGACCTCGGCAACGCGAACGCCATCACGGTGCGCGGGAAGGGCGATCTGCGCGTCACGGAGCAGATCATCTCGCGGAACCAGGCCAACTTCCGCTTCCCGTACACCATCGACGGCGGGAAGGTGACCGTGAGCGTCGCGGGGATGCCGCTCGGCTCGGTGACGGTCTACAACGGCGGCTCGCTCGCGGGCTCGGGGGGCGTCGTCCACGGCGACGCGGTCTTCGACGCGCCGAACTTCACGGCGAACCCGATCAGCGGCTTCTCGTTCCTCGCCGACCTCCTCATCAAGGGCGGGAGCTTCAGCGCGGACGACGTGAGCGTCGGCGGCGACCTCTCCGTCTTCGGCGGCGGCTTCGTCGCGCGCTACGCGCGGGTCGGAGGTGACGTGCTCTTCGACGCCGGCGCGACCCTCACCCTCAAGGGCACGACCAACGGCGAGGGCCTCCGCGGCCTCGTCGCCGACGGCGACATCGTCGCGCAGGGGCAGTCCGCCGGCGGCGTCGCGACGAAGCTCTCCCACCAGCGCCCGAACAACGACAGCGGGAACGTGTCCGGGAGCCCGTCCGCGCTCTACCTGGCCGCGGACAACGTGCGCGTCGTCGCGCCCGCGATCATCGACGTCAGCGGCAAGGGCTGGAACGGTCCGTACGGCCCCATCAACAACACCGCGTACATCGCGCAGAGCGACGAAGGCGGCTCCCACGGCGGCCGCGGCGCCGCGTCGGTGGCCGGCAACCGCCCCCTCGCCTACGACAGCGCGACGGCGCCGACGCTCCCGGGCGCCGGCGGCTACACGAGCGGCCACTACGGCGGTGGCGCCGCCATCGTCGTCGCGACCACCTCGATCGCGCTGTCGTCGGTCGACGCGAACGCCTCGCTCACGGGCGGCGGCGCCGGCGGGACGATCTCGCTCCGCGCGGGCGAGTCGATCCGCGTCGACGGGACGCTCACGGCGCGCGGCGGCAACGGCAACGGCCAGAACCGCGCCGGCGGCGGCGGGCGCATCGCGGTCGTCGCGGGCGGGAGCCTCCTCGGCGCCCTCGCGACCGATCCGCGGGCGGCGACGGACGCCTCGGGCGGGGTCTACGGCGCGACCACCGTCACGAGCGGCGGGGCCGGCACGATCTGGCTCGACGACGGCTTCTCGCTCCCGACGCTCATGGTCGACAACCGCCCGGACGTCGGCGGGAACCCGCGCTCCGGCAGCCAGGCGACCATCGCCGACGGCACGCCCTACCCCTTCCAGGGCGTCGGCGCGATGAGCGCGCTCGGCGCGGGCGTCTCGCCCTCGGTGCCCGCGGAGTTCACCGCCACGCCGTCGTTCGAGACGGCCCCGCTCGCGCTCGGCCAGTCGTTCCTCGTGCTCCCGGACAACGTCGTGCGGCGGGTCGTCGGCGTCGAGAGCGGCACGGGCGCGTGGCTCCTCGACGCGCCCGCGGCGGGGCTCACGGGCGCGGGGCACACGTGGTGCGCGCTGCTCGACCTCGCGCACCTCGACGTCCTCGGGAACGCGCAGCTCCAGCACAACGGCTGCGTGCGGGTCGCCGGCAGCAACGTCGGCGACGGGACGCCGACCTCGTGGGACCTCGACGGCGGCGTGAACGTCGCGCGCCTCGACCTCGGCCCCGTCACGAGCGTCGCGCTGACGGGCCCCGTCGCGCGCTTCGACGCGGGCGCTCAGCTCGGCGCGGGCGGCGTCCTCGGCTACCCGTTCACGGCGACGCTGAGCGGGCGCCTCTCGGCGGCGAGCCTCCTCCTCGGGACGCTGACGGCGACGACCTCCGAGACGACCCGCCCGACCATCGACGTCGCGGGCGCGGCGAGCCTCGCCTCGTTCACGGTGACCGGGAGCCCGCAGCCGGTCGAGCTGAAGGCCGGCTCGGTCACCGTCGGCGACGCGCTCGACCAGACCGGCGGGTATATCACCGCGGGCGACGTCCTCGTGAAGGGGCGGACGGCGCTGTCGGGGGTCGCGGTCGACCTCACCGGCGCGTGGACGGTCACCGCCGAGGCGAGCGGCGCGACGGGCGCGTTCAGCCAGGCGGGCGGCTCCTTCTCGGCCGACGCGCTCGACGCGGCCGGCCCCGTGTCCTTCACCGGCACACCGGTCACGCTCGTCGGCCACGGGGAGGGCGTCGTCAGCCTCGCGTCGATCACCCTCTCGGGCGCCGCGACCATCGTGAGCCACGTCCTCCACGACGCGAGCCTCACCGACCGCCGCGCCCTCCGCCTCACGGCGCCGGTCGTCGAGTTCCTCGCCGGCGCCTCGATCGACGTCTCGGGCCGAGGCTTCCGAGGCGCCACGAGCAATGGCTACGCCCCGCTCGCGGCGCTCCGCGCGACGAGCTCCGGCGGGAGCCACGGCGGGATGGGCGCGAGCACGAGCCTCGCGAGCCGCGCGAAGACCTACGACAACCTGTACGCCCCGACGCTCGCGGGCGGCGGCGGCAGCTACGCGAACGCCCACGGCGGCGGCGCCGTGATCATCGCCGCGACGACGCGCGCGACGCTCGGCGCCATCGACGCCTCCGGCATCAGCGGCGCGAGCAACTACGGCGGCGGGGCGGGCGGCGCCATCAACGTCTCGGCGCCCGAGATCGTCGTGAACGGGCTCCTCTCCGTGCGCGGCGGCAACAGCCTCAACACCTCGTACCTCGGCGGCGGCGGCGGCATGATCGCGCTCCTCGCCGGGTCGACCCTCACGAACAACGTCGGGGCGGGGCCGTGGGACATGGTCGTCCTCCGCGGCGGGAGCTACAGCACCACCTACACGGCGGGGTCCGGCACGCTCTTCACGAAGGTCGGCGCCGCCGACGGCGACCTCCTCGTCGACAACGCCGGCGTCGGCGGCACCCAGACCGACTCCACGCCGCTGCCGTTCCAGTGGTTCGGCGCGTCGCCGAGCGCCCCGACGGCCGCGCAGTACGCCCTCTCGGCGGCGCCCGCGTGGCCGCCCTCCGGCTACCGCGTCGACCCGAACGTCGCCCAGCCGCTCGGCGCCCCGACCCCCTCCCTCGACGACGACGCCACCGCCGTCGTCGGCGAGCACGCGGCGGCCACGGCGGCGCTGCCGATCGCGTCCGGCGACCCGAGCGTCGGCTGGACGGCGGGCGCCGTGGGCTGCGCCTACTACCGCTTCGACCACCTGACCATCCGCGGCAACGCGCAGCTCACGCTCGACGGCTGCCTGCGCGTGGACGACGGCGCGTACGCGGCCACCGACCCGGCGGTGTTCCCGGTCGAGGGCGGCCTGAACGTCACGCTCATCGACCTGAACGGGGTCGACGAGGTCGCCGTGAGCGGCGCCTCCGGGCGCGTCGACCTCGGGACCCAGGTCGGCCACGGCGTCTCCGACTACCCGTTCGACCTCACGATCACGGGCCCGTTCACGAGCACGACCGGGCTCACGACGGGCGATCTGACCGCGTCGTCGACGACCGTGACCGTCACGGGCGACGTGGACGTCGCGGGGGCGCTCGCGCTCTCGAACGTGACGCTCGCGGCGAACGCGATCGACGTCGCGGGGACCGCGACGCTCATCGGCGGCGCGAGCACGGTCGACGGGATCACGGCGGGCGACGACCTGCGCTTCGAGGACGGGCAGGTCGTGACGGTCCGCGGCCAGGGGAGCGGGCTCGTGTCGACCGGCGGCGACGTCGTCTTCACGGGCGCGAGCACGCGCGGGACGCACTCGGCGACGCCGTCGAGCCACGGGGCGCAGCGGCGCCTCTACGTCGAGGGCACGGACGTCACCGTCGCGAACGGCGCGAGCCTCGACGTCTCGGGGCGCGGCTACCCGGCGGGGATCGGGCCGACGAGCGCGCTCGCCGCGAGCGGCAACAAGGGCGGGAGCCACGGCGGGCGCGGCGCCTTCGGCGCGACGCAGCTCGCGAGCCGCGTCGACGCCTACGACGACCCGACGGCGCCGACCTGGGCCGGCGGGGGCGGCGGCGGCTCGACCGGCGGCGGCGTCCTGCGGGTGGTGGCGCGGAACGACGCGGCCATCGACACGGCGCGCGCGAACGCGAACGCGACCGGCAGCGGCACGCCGACCAACTCGGCCGGCGGCGCGGGCGGCGCCGTCTGGGTCTCGGCGGTCAACACGCTCGCGGTCGGGGTCGTCGAGGCGTTCGGCGGCAACGGCTACACGGCGAGCTACGCCGGCGGCGGCGGTGGGCGCGTGGCGCTCGAGGCCGGCGCGTTCGGCGGCGCGCTCGCGGGCGCGACCTACGACGCCGCCTTCGACGCGGCGCTCGACGTGCACGGCGGCGGCACGTTCTCGGGGGGCGCGGCGGGCGCCGGCACGGCCTTCCTCCGGAGCGCGAACCGCTACCCGCAGGGCGCGCTCATCATCGACAACGAGAACGCGACCCCCGCGACGCAGCGCGACAGCACGCCGCTCCGCGGGGCGCGCGGCACGGTCGCGGGCTTCGGCGACGCCTACGTGACCCTCGCCTCCGCGGCGCCGCTCGGCCTCTGGACCGCCGTCGGGTGGCAGCTGACGGTCGACGCCGACGAGGGCACGGCGAGCCTAGGCGACAACACGATCTTCACGGTGACCGGCCAGAGCGGGACGCGCCTCGACCTCGACGCCGACCCGTCGTCGCTCGCCCCGACCGGCAAGACCTGGGCGCTCATCTACGTCCTCGACCACCTCGAGGTCAGCGGCAACGCCCAGGTCGACGCGGGCGACGCCCTCGTGCGCGTGACCGGCGGGAGCCTCGCGTCGGGCGTGCCCGCCGAGTGGCGCGTCGACGGCGGCTTCGCGGACCCGGCGCTCGAGACCGAGGGCGCGGCCGCGGGGCTCGTCCTCGACGTGGCGGCGACGACGGACCTCGTCGTGGGCGGCGTCGCCCCGCGGTTCGACGTCGGAACGCAGGTGCTCGGCGGCGTCGCCGGGGCGCCCTGGCGCCACGCGCAGACCGCGGGCGTCGTCGAGCTCGACCGGCTCCGGGTGCAGCGCCTCGACGCGGGCGACATCACGGGCTCCCTCGTCGACGTGCGCGCGCTCGAGGCCGTCGAGGACCTGACCCTCACGAACGTCTCGTTCGAGGCCACCGGCTACGGCGCGGGCCTCGTGGCGGGGGCGAGCGCGACGCTGACGCTCGCGGGGACCTCGACCGCGCTCCATCAGGCGCACGACGCGACCGGCGACGCGCGCGCCCTCCGCCTCGCCGCCGGGACGGTGCGCGTCGAGAGCGGGGCGAAGATCGACGTCAGCAGGCGCGGCTTCGCGGCGACGCAGGCGCCGACGGCGTCCGCCGCGGCGGGGGCCAACGAGGGCGGCAGCCACTGCGGGCGCGGCTACGCGGCGTCGCTGAGCGCGCGCGCGCCGGCCTACGACGACGTCTTCGCGCCCACGCTCGCGGGCGGCGGCGGCGGCGACGGCGGCGCGTACGGCGGCGGCGTCGTGCGGATCGACGCGGCGACCCTCGTGGACGTCGCCGGGCAGGTGCTCGCCGACGGCCAGGGCAGCAGCACGACCGGCGCCGCGGGCGGGGCCATCTGGATCTCGGCACCCACGATCGCGCTCGACGGCACGACCGGCCTCATCGCGGCGCGCGGCGGCGACACGGCGAACAGCTCCTACGAGCCCGGCGGCGGCGGCTGCGTCGCGCTCGAGGCGGCGACGGCCTTCGCGGGCGCGCCGCTCACCGGGACGGCGCCCTGGGCGAACCTCGACGCGAGCGGCGGGGATCAGGGCACGATCGCGGGCGGCGCCGGCACCATCTCGCTCCGCGCGGGCGGCGCCGACGGGGACCTCCTCGTCGACAACAAGGGCGCCACGGGCACGCAGGACGACTCGACCGAGCTCCCGTGGCTCCCGGTCGGCACCATCACCGCGGCGACCGGCCAGACGCTCACCGTCTCGGGCGCGACGCTCACGGGCCCGCGCCCGAACAGCCGCCAGACGATCCGCCTCGTCGCGACCGGCGAGACGCCGGGGCTCGGGGACGAGACGCTCCGCGCGGTGACGGCCACGGCGGCGTCGACGCTGACGCTCGACGGGGACGCCGCACCCTTCGCCGGGCAGGCCTACGCGAGCTACTACCGCTTCGACCGCCTCGCCATCCGCGGCAACGCGCACCTCCTGACCGGCGCGCACGTGCGCGTCGACGAGGCCGACTTCACGCCGCCCGCGACCACTTGGGCGCTCGGGGGCGGGCTCGTCGCGCCCTACCTCGACCTCGCGGGGGTGACCGATCTCACGTTCACGGGGCCGAACAGCCGCTTCGACGTGCCGAAGGACGCCGACGGGACCACGCTCGACCCGGCGTGGAACCCGGTCGACTGGAGCGGGACCCTGCGCCTGCCCGAGCTCGCCACGACGAGCCTGACGGCGTCCGGGATGGCGCTGAAGGACGTGCACCGCCTCCACGTCACCGGCGACCTCGTCCTCACGGGCACGAGCTGCGACGATCACGCGCTGACCGCGGGGTCGCCGGGGTGCGACCTCATCGAGGTCACGAACGACGTGAGCTGGACCGGCGGCGTCGTCGAGGCCGAGGCGATCCGCGCCGGCCACGACATGACGCTCACGGACACGCAGATCGAGCTCCACGGCTACGCGACGGGCCTCCCGGGCGGGGTCCCGGACGGCCTGTCGGCCGGGAACGCGCTGACGCTCGCGGGTGCCACGTTCACGCTCACCCACGACGCGGTCCCGGCGACGGGGACCGTCTACCGCGCGAACGTCGAGGCCGGGGGCGACCTCACCCTCGCGGACGGCGCCACCATCACGGTGAGCGGCCGCGGCTACCGCGGGAACGCCGCGCCGGCCGCGTCGCTCGTGGGGGCGCTGAGCGTCGGCGGGAGCCACCTCGGCCTCGGCGGCGCGGCCTCGCCCTACACGGCGCGGAAGCCGACCTACGACGCCTACTGGGCCCCGTCGCTCCCGGGCGCCGGCGGCGGCGGCACCGCGAACGGCGGCGCCGGCGGCGGCGTCGTGCGGCTCCATGCCGGGCACGACCTGACGCTCGCGGGCGACGTCCTCGCCAACGGCGGCGCCGGGAGCAACGCGGCGGGCGGCGCCGGCGGCGCCATCCTCGCGACGGCCGACCACGCGCTCGACCTCGCGGTGACCGCGGACCTCGCGGCGAACGGCGGCAACGGCGCCGGCACCAACAACTACGCGGGCGGAGGCGGCGGCATCGCGCTCATCGCGCCGACGCTCGCCGGCGAGGCCGCGGGCGACGCGCCGTGGGACCGCGCGAAGGCCATGGGCGGGCTCGGCGGCGACTACGCCGGCGCGGGCACGCTCTTCCTCATGAGCACCGCGCGCGACAGCTGGGGCCACCTCGTCGTCGACAACGGCGGCCAGGTCACGACGCAGGTCGACAGCACGCCGGTCGTGTTCCAGGGCCAGGGCAGTTGGGCAGCGAGCGGCGTCGCCTACAGCGCGGGCGCCGGCGCGACCACGCTCACGAGCACGACGGGCGGCTTCACGGCGACGCTCGCGCCCGTGGGCTTCCTCGTGAACCCGCGCGTCGGCCAGCCGGTCGGCGCCGTCACGGCGACCCTCGGCGACGACGCGGTGTTCCCGGTCGCGAGCGCGACGGCCTCGGCGCTGGTCGTGACGGGCGACGCGAGCGGCGTCGCGGCCGGCGGGGACACGTACATCCCGCACTACCGCTTCGACACGCTCACGGTGCGCGGCAACGCGCAGCTCGCGGGCGACGCGGAGATCTACGTGGACGCCGGCAACTGGCACGGCGCGGCCACGCAGTTCGCGGCGGGCGGCGGCGTGCACGTGACGGCCCTCGACCTGAACGACGTGACGGCGCTCTCGCTGACCGGGCCGCAGTCGCGGCTCGAGGTGACGCGCCTCGTCGGCCAGGGGACGAACGCCCCGCGCTTCGACCTCGCGTACGGCGGGTCGGCGAGCGTGGGCGACCTGCGGGTGAACGCGCTCGCCGCGGCGAGCGGCACGCTCACCGTGAAGGGAACGCTCGACGTGCTCGGGGATCTCTCGCTCAGCGGCACCGCCATCCTCGCGGGGAGCGGCGACGTCGTCGTGAGCGGCGCCGTGACCTTCAGCGGCGTCACCGTCGACATGCCCGGCGGCTCGCTGACGGCGGACTCGGTCGCGCTCGTAGGCGGCTCGACCCGAACGGGCGATCTCGTCGTCACGCACGCGCTCGTCGGCACGCAGTCGGCCGATCTGCGCGTCGACACCTGCGTCGCCGACAGCGCGTCGTTCGACGGCCCCGAGGGGGACGTCTGGTTCCGCCTCATGGACGTCGACCACGACGTCGCGTTCTCGGGCGGGACGCGCTTCGAGGAGACCGGCATCGAGGGCGACGCGGACGCGCCCGATGGCCTCTTCGCGGGCGGCACGGTGCTCCTCACGGGGAGCGGCGGCCCGAACGACCCGACCGCCGGCACGCACAGCCAGCACGGCAAGGTGCTCGGCGAGCAGCGCGTCCTGCGCGTCGAGGCGGACGTGGTGCGCGTCGCGGACGGCGCCGTCCTCGACGTCGACGGCAAGGGCTACCCGGGGGACGCGGGCGGCACCGGCTACGCGCCGAGCAACGCCCTCAGGGCCTCGCAACGCCAGGGCGGGAGCCACGTCGGCATCAACGTGAACGACAGCTACACGAACCGGCGGAGCTACGACGACATCTTCCGCCCGACGTGGGCCGGCGCGAGCGGCGGCGGCGGCTACTACACCTACTCCTGCGTCAACTGCTGCTGGAACGGCTACTACTATTCCACCTGCACCCGCACCGTGACGAACCCGGGCGGCGCAGGCGGCGGCGCCATCCACGTCGTCGCCGCGTCGCTCATCGATCTCGACGGCCCCGTCGAGGCCCGTGGCCTCGACGCGACCTACGCGCCGGGCGGCGCGGGCGGCGCCATCACCCTCGAGGCGCCGGTGGTCCGCCTCGTGAACGGTGCGCTCCAGGTCTCGGGTGGCGCCGGGACGTACATCAACACCGGGCAGTCGAGCCTCGGATCCCGCGAGCAGTACGGCGGCGGCGGCGGCGCTGCTGCCGTCATCGCCAGCGACCGCGTGGAGGGCGTGCTCCTCGACCCGACGCTGACCGGCGTGGCCGAGGTCCGGGGCGGCGCGATGAGCGTGTCGACGTCCACGTACGCGTCCGGCGCCGGCACGCTCTTCCTCGACGTCGCGGGCGTGCGGACGCTCCTCGTCGACAACGCCGGCCAGACGCTCGCGTCGAACCTGACGCCGCTGCCCTTCAGCGGCGGCTCGACGGTCAACGGCGCGCCCACGGCCACGACGTTCGCCTCGGCGTCGCAGTCGACCTATGGCAACTGGTCGCCGGTCGGCTACGCGGTGAACCCCAACACGACGCAGTCCGGCTCGCTCGCGGGCGTCACGTACTTCCCGATCGCGGCCGTGAACGGGAGCGTCTTCACGCTCGAGACGGACGGCATCGACCTCGCGACCGTGACCAGCAGCGGCAAGGCGTGGCGCCCCTTCTACGATCTCGACCGCCTCGAGGTCCGCGGCAACGCGGGCGTCTACGTCGACGGGCAGGTCCTCGTCCGCGAGGGGTCGCTCACCCCGGTCGGCACGGCGGGCACGACGTCGCAGGGCTCGCCCGGACAGATCGCGGTCGCGGGGTCGCTCTCGGTCGCGGGGACCCTCGAGGTGCTCGCCCCGGTCGCGCCGATCGGCATCACCGGCGCGAGGACCGAGGCGGATCCTGGCCGCTTCGCCGACGAGAGCGTGGCCAAGCGCTGCGACGAGTACCTCCGCCCGGCGGTCCCGGGCTACGCCTACACGGGCTCCACCGGCGACGGCGTGTACCGCGTCGACCCCGACGGGAGCGGGCCGATCGAGGCGCTCCTCGTCTACTGCGACATGACCTCGGACGGCGGCGGCTGGACCAAGGTCGAGAGCGCCACCTGGCCGCACTTCTTCTCGCTGGGCGACTGGCAGGGGCTCAACGCGGCGACGCCGCTCGCGGAGAACTACTCGATCCTCGCCCACCGGGCCGCGTTCGTCGGCGACGGCGGCTGCTACACCTATCGCTTCGCGGTCGGCGACGGCGAGCTCGAGGACTGGACGGCGGCGCCGTCGCACACGACCGCCTGGCAGCAGTGCCACGATCCCTTCACGGCGGCGACCGACGGGAGCGACTACTCCCTCGTCGCGGGCGAGCAGTCGGTCACCTGCGGCGGCTTCAACGGCCTCCACAACGGCTACCAGGGCGTCAGCATGGCGACCGACGTCGACTCGGGGGACAGCATCAACTGCTGGTTCATGCAGGTCGTCCCGACGGGCCAGTACGTCGACGGCGCCCACGACCCGATCCGCTACCTCGACGGCTACGGCGTCGCCACGTTCGACCGCCGGTGGCAGTCGCTCTGGCTCCGCGCGGGCGGCCTCGCGATGACGCCGAGCGCGTTCGCGATCAACCCGGGCGCGTCGCGGGCGCTCACGGCGAGCGGCGGCAAGGCGCCGTACGTGTTCAGCGCGATCTCGGTCGCCGGTGGCTCGGTCGCGGGCAGCACCTACACGGCGCCGGCGGCGCCCGGCATCTACCTCGTCCGCGTGACGGACGCGAGCGGCGCCCACGCGGACGCGACCGTCACGGTCGTGTCGCAGCTCTCGCTCTCCCCGTCGCCCGTCACGCTCTCCGCGTCGCAGACGCAGCTCTTCACGGCGTCGGGAGGGGCGGCGCCCTACACCTATACCGTCGTGAGCGGCGGCGGCTCCTTCGCCGGCGCGACCTACACGCCGCCGGCGAGCGCGGGGGCCGCGGTCGTGCGGGTCACGGACGCGCTCGGCAACGTGGCCGAGGCGGACGTCACCGTGTACGTCCCGACCTGCTCGAACGGGTCGACGACGAACTGCAACGTCGGCGGGACCACGCTCATCGCGAGCAGCGCCTACGTCGACCCCGCGCCGCCCTCGGGGTGGTCGCAGTGCGCGGGCTTCCTGAACACGAGCGGCGACGACGTCACCGACACCTTCGCGAACAACTGCCTCGGCGCGACGCGCCTCCGCGTGAGGGCGTGGGACGCGAGCGGCGTGCTCGTCGACGACCTCTATCTGGTCGGCATCGGGACGTTCACGGGGTGGCCGAGCCGGGCGTACATCAACGGGACCTCGATCTCGACGGTGGTGACCACGAACTGGACGACGAGCATCTACTTCACGAGCACCAACGGACAGGACGCCTGCGCCCAGGCGTCGGCGTCGAGCGGCGTCACGATCGGCACGGGCAACTCCGGCCGGGCTATCATCGCCGGCGCCAACACGAACGGCCTCGAGTACCGCATCAACTGCGGCGGCTCGCAGCTCCTCGACTACAAGGTGGCGCTCTACCGCTGAGCGCCGCCGCGTGCTCAGCGCGTGGCGCGCAGGAGCTCGGTCACCATCCGGTGGGTGAGGCCCCAGATGGTGCGCCCGTCGACGCGCCACGCCGGGAACGGCCACGGGACGCCGAGCACCCGGTGACGGTGGCGCGCGCGGTGGGCACGCCCGCGGAGCGCGCCGAGGGGGATCCACACGGCCGCGGCGACCTCGCCCGGCGCGAGCGCGAGCGGCGCGTCGCCCGCGGCGAGCGCGAAGACGACGGGCTCGACGACCATCGGGCGGCGCTTGTCGTGGGTCATCGCGACGATGGGCGAGAGGCGCCCGAGGACGGCGCCCCGATCGAGCGCGACCCCGACCTCCTCGGCCGCCTCGCGGGCCGCGGTGGCGACGGCGTCGGCGTCGCCGGGATCCGCGCGCCCACCCGGGAACGCCATGTTGCCGGACCAGGGGTCGCCGTCGCGGCGGCCGCGCTCGATGAAGAGGAGCTCGGTCGCGCCTCGCTCCTCGCCCGGTCGGGCGCGCGCGATGACGGCCACCGCGGCGCGCGCGGCCCGCGGCCCCACGAAGGCCATGAGGCGCGCCGGGCGATGTTGGGCGAGCGCCGCGCCGAGCGCCCCGAGGTCGCGGTCGGCGGCGCTCACGGCCGCGCCATCCTCAGAGCCCCCAGCGGAGCGGGGCGATGAGGGCGGCGTCGATGAGGACGAGCAGCTCCTCGGGCGGCAGCTCGAGCTCGGTCGTCGATGCCGGGCCGAGCTCGAGGCGCGCGAGCACCGTCGCCGCCGCGTCGCTCAGCGCGTGGACGCCGACGGCGCCGTCCGTGTCGCGCACGACCGCGACGAGCTGCGCGCCCGTGGCGTCCTCGACCTCGTCGTCGAGCGCCCCGGGCGGCGCCACCACGAGCTCGACGCCGCTCGCGAGGCGCACCATCGTGATGTCGGCGGCGTCGAAGCCGAGCGTCAGCTCCGCCGCGTCGCGCGAGGCCGCGTGCGTCACGGCCGCCTCGTAGCGGGCGACCATCGTCACCGGCGAGGTCGGCGCGTGGCGCTCGAGGAAGTCGGCGAAGCGCCGCCCGACGGGCCGCCGCTCGAGGCGATCCTCGAGCGTGAAGGCGGCGACGGTCTCGCCGGCGTCGTCGCCGAGGAGGCCGAACGCCACGGGGCAGGCGCTCGCGACGCCGTCGCCGAGCTGCTGCACGGAGCGCCCGTAGCCGCGCGGGAGCGGGTAGCCGACGGCGAGCGCGTCGTCCGGGAGCGGCACCTCCCAGTCCTCCGCGAGCGCCTCGTAGCCGACGATCGCGCGCGTGACGGCGTCCTCGCCCGGCGAGCCCGCGAGGACGTCGATGAGGCCGTCGAGGACGGTCACGATCTCCCCCTCGGAGTCGGCGCGGATCTGGAGGAAGCGCCAGCCGAGATCCTGCGCGATCCAGCGCCAGCGCCCGCCGCGGAGGGCGGTCGCGCGCGCGCCGTCGACGACGTAGGCCGTGAGCTCCTCGATCCGCGCCATCAGGCTCTCGAGGCTCTCGTGGTGGCCCGTGCCGGCGCCGCAGAAGCGCTCGACGAGCTCGCCCATCTCGCGGGAGCGCAGGCGCTCGCCGTGCGCGGCGGCGTACGCGAGGCCGTCGCTCATGAGGTCGAGGGTCGTGAAGCGGGACGGGAGCGGCGTCCCCGAGGTGATGCTCTCCTTCGTGCGGGCGATCTCGCGGCGGACGAAGGCGAGCCCCTCCTCGCGGAAGGCGTCGCCCTCGGGGCGGCGCGGGTGGGCGGTGCCCGCGAGGGCCTCGCACGCGGGGCAGAGGAGGTCGAAGAGGGCGCCGGAGCCGACGTGGCGGGGGCAGCGCAGGAGGTCGATCTCGTCGAAGAAGTACCAGAGGGCGACGGGGAGCACCTCGGCGAGGCGCGCGGCGAGCGCGTGGAAGAGGATGGAGGCGTCGGGGCGCCACGCGAAGCCGACGAGCCCGTGGCAGAGCTCGTGGGTCATCCACTTCGCGCGGTGGCCGGGGTGGAAGCTCGCGACGCGGCGGTCGTGGCAGAAGCTCTGGTACTTGGCCTCGGGGAGGACGCCCGCCTCCCAGCCCGGCGGCTCGCCGAGATCGGGGCGGTCGTCGGGGCACCAGCGCTCGGGGAGCGGCAGGCGCACGCGGTGCTCGAAGCAGGACACGACGAGCTCGCTCTCGCTCGCGAGCTCGGCGACGCGGCGGGCCGCGGTCGAGCGCGTGAGCTCGGCGACCGGCACGGCCGCGAGGGTGTCCGTAATAGTCGTTATTTTGTCGGAATCCACAGTTGGCTTTCCCGAGCGCGGGCGCTATCAACCGGCCATGCCCACAGAATCGGACAGCAGCACGGCCCCCTCGCGCTATCAGAGCATCTTCCGCGATGGCCTCTTCGCCGGCAAGGTCGCCCTCGTCACGGGCGGCGGCACCGGCATCGGGCGGTGCATCGCCCACGAGCTCGCGGCGCTCGGCGCGCGCGTGCTGGTGGCCGGGCGGCGCATGGACCCGCTCGCCGCCACCATCGAGGAGATCAAGGCGAGCGGCGGCGAGGCGTTCGCGGCGATGCTCGACATCCGCGACGAGGAGGTGGTCGACGAGGTCATCCTGCAGGCCGTCAAGGAGCACGGCCGGATCGACCTCCTCGTGAACAACGCGGGCGGCCAGTTCGCGCTCCCCGCGGTGATGATCAAGCCGAAGGGCTGGCGCGCGGTCATCGACACGAACCTGAACGGCACGTGGTTCGTGTCGCAGGCGGTGTTCAAGCGCTCGATGGCGCGGCACGGCGGGTCCATCGTGAGCATCGTCGCGGACATGTGGAACGGCTTCCCCGGCATGGCCCACACGGGCGCCGCGCGCGCCGGCGTCGTGAACCTGACCAAGACGCTCGCCATCGAGTGGGCCGCGGCGGGCGTGCGCGTGAACGCGGTCGCGCCTGGCTTCATCCTCTCGAGCGGCCTCGACAGCTACCCGAAGTCGGTCGCCGAGCGCGCGGCCGTCGTGTTCGGCTCGAACCCGACGTCGCGCCCGGGCACGGAGAGCGAGGTCTCGGCGGCGACGTGCTTCCTCCTGTCCGAGGCGGCCGCGTTCATCAACGGCGAGACCCTCAAGGTCGACGGCGCCGCCTCGCTCTCGAAGGCGCAGCTCATCCCGATCCCGAAGCACGACCGCATCAAGCCCTTCCACGGGCTCCACCTGCGGCAGCCGGTGCGCGAGGAGTTCGCGGTCTACGACCCGACGCCGGAGGATGGGGACGGCGCCGAAGAGTGAACATCGTTCACATTCCCGCACCAGACTGATCCAGAAGGGAAAACCACGGAGGCACGGAGGGAGCCGGGCCAAGCAGGATCCCTCCGTGCCTCCGTGCCTCCGTGGTTGTCCCCGCCGAGTTCCGGCCGCGCCCTGAACGCCGCGCCGCGCCCCGGCGTCAGCCGCGCCCGAGCCGCAGCTCCGCCACCTGCGCCGTCACGGGCCCAGCCAGCGCCCCCTCGCCGGCCCCGCAGCCGCCCTCGTCCTCGCCCTCGATGCCGCGCAGGAACTCGTCCTTCCCGCTCGGCGCGTCGATCCCGAGCTTCTTCCAGAGCTTCCGATCGAGGAGGTGCGACGGGCGCACGTTGCCGAGCGCCGCGAACAGGTTCCCCTTCACCTTCGGGTTCTCGGCGTGGAGCGCCGCGAGGAGCGCCTTCACCTTCTTCCGCTGCAGGTTCTCCTGCGAGCCGCACAGGTCGCACGGGATGATCGGGAACGCGAGCGCCGCGGCGAGCTCCGCCACCTCCTCCTCGTAGCAGTACGCGAGCGGCCGGATCACCGTGTTGCGCCCGTCGTCCGAGCGCAGGATCGGCGGCATCGCCTTCAGCTGCCCCGAGTAGAAGAGGTTCAGCGCGAGCGTCTCGACGATGTCGTCCTTGTGGTGACCGAGCGCGATCTTCGTCGCGCCGAGCTCGACCGCCGTGTCGTAGAGGATCCCGCGCCGGAGCCGCGAGCACAGCGAGCAGTACGTCTTGTTCTCCGGCACCTTCTCGAGCACGACCGAGTACGTGTCGCGCTCGACGACGCGGTAGTCGTAGCCGTTCTCCTCCATGAAGCGCGGGATCACGTCCGCCGGGAAGTTCGGCTGCTTCTGGTCGAGGTTCACCGCGACGATCGTGAACTCGAACGGCACCTTCGACTGCATCGCGCGCAGGAGGTGCAGCATCACGTAGCTGTCCTTCCCGCCGGAGACGCAGGCCATGACGCGATCGTCGGGGCCGATCATGCCGAAGTCGTGGCTCGCGCTCATCACCTTGCCGAGGAGCTTGTTCTCGAGCGCCATCGTCTCGCGCCCCGGCGGCGGGGCCATCTGGGTGTACGCCTTCACGCCTCGCCTCCGGAGGTCGCCGTCGCGGCCGGCACCGCGAGGCGCACGACCACGTCGGGCTTGATCTTCAGCGCCCCGAGCATCGCCGAGTAGGGCTTGATGCCGAAGTCGGGCTGGTGGAGCCGCACCTCGGTCACGAGCTCGCCGCCGACGCGCTTCACGTCGGCCTTCACGCCCCGCTTCCGCCCCGCGAGCTCGAGGTCCCCCTCGACCACGTAGCCCTCGCCGGCCGCCGCCACGCGCGTGCTCGTGAAGCGCGCCTCGGCGCCGCGCTTCCGCACCTCGAGCACCGTGTCCTGGATCGTGTCCTTGATCTTCGCGAGGTCACGCGTCCCGAGCGCCCCCCGCGCCTCGCTCCCGTCCTTCATCGCCGTGACCGGGTTGAGCGAGCGCAGGTCGAAGCGCGCGGACACCGTCCCGGCCTCGGCGTCCGCGGTGAGCGACCAGCGCTCGACCGCGATCTTCAGGTCGTGCGCGACCGCCGAGAGCAGGCCCTCCTTGAAGGTGAAGACCTGGCACTCGCCGCTCCTCTCGTCGTGCTCGCTGGCCATCTCGGCACCGCCTCGCTCGCGTCGTCGTCGTCGCCGCCGCGCGCGCCCGGCGGACGCCCGCGACGGCCGCCGTCGATACCGCATGTCGCCGACGAATTCACGCATCCGTCGCGTTCGTGCGATGATTGCGCGCGGGGAGCCGGTCTCCCCGCGACCCCGGCCCCGCCCGGGTCGCCCGCCACGGGGAGCCCGCCCCGCGGGTTCCCCGGCCGCCGGACAGGCCCGGCGGTCGCCACGGAGGCTGAAACCGTGCGCGCTCGGCTCGAAGCCATCTACGCCGCCATCCCGGATCGCGCCCGTCGCGTGGCCGACGTCGGGTACGACCAGGGCCTCCTCATCGACGCGCTGCTCCTGCGCCGGCCCGGCGTGCGGGTCGTCGGCGTCGAGCGGCAGGACGCGGCCGCCCAGGCCTACCGCGAGCGCCACGAGGCCGAGCTCGCCACCTGGGGGGCGCGCCTCGCCCTCCGCACCGGCGACGGCCTGACCGCCATCCTCCCCGGCGAGGTCGACGTCGCCGTCATCGCCGGCATCGGGGCGCGCTCGGTCGCCCGCATGCTGCGCGCCGCGCCCGGCGTCCTCGCGCACCTCGACGTCATCGTGCTCTGCTGCCCGCGCTTCAACGGGGAGCTCATGCCCGCCGTCGCGGACGCGGGGCTCGTCCCCCTCGCGACGCGCCTCGTGCGCGATCGCGACCACGTCTACGAGGTCACCACCGCAGCCCCGACGCACCCCCACCGCGCCCCCGCCGACGAGCTCGCCCGCTACTACGGGGCGCCGCTGCTCGACGGGGCCGATCCGCTCGCCCTCCCCTACCTCGAGGACGTGCGCCGCACCTTCGCCCCCGCCTTCGCGACCGGCCTCGCGAGCTACGGGCCGCTCTCGACGCAGCCCGACCTCGGCCGGAAGCTCGCGCTCCTCGACGACGCCATCGCGCGCGCCCGCGCCGCCGCCTCCGCGGGTCCTCGCGCGCATGCCGCGCCGGCCTGACGCGCGCCCCGCCTACTCGAGGAGCTCGACCTTCGGCTTCGCCTTCTTCGCGGCGGCGCCGCCGTCGTCGAGGATGTCGACGCTCGGCTTCCGCGGCGCGGCCTTCTTCTCGACCGGCGCCGGCGAGGGATCCCCGAGGATCTCGACCTTGGGCTTGTCGGGCTTGTCGCTCGCCGCGGGGGTGGCGGGCGGCGTCGACGTCGTCGCGGGCGGCGTCGGCGCGGGCTCGGCGCGCGCCGGACGCGGCGTCTCCTGCCGCGGCGCTGGCGCGACCTCCCGCGGCGCCGGCTTCGGCTCGACCACCGCCGGGCGCGGCTCGTGGCGGACCTCGGTCGTCGGCTGCGGCGCCGCGAGCGAGAGCGACACCACGTGCCGGAGCGTCGCCGGGCTCCCCTCGGCCACGTGCACGGTGATGTGCTCGGTGGCGTAGCCTTCCTTCGTGACGACGGCGTCGTGGTCACCGTCCGGGAGCGACACGACCGTCGGCGTCTCGCCGCCGTCGAGGTCGCCGATCTGCACGTGCGCGCCGCGCGGGAGGCTGTCGATCTGCACCTCGCGGAGGGCCGCGGCCGGGACCTCGTCGACCTCGCCTGGAGCCTCGGGCGCGATCCCCGCTGGCCCCTCGGGCAGCGCGACCTCGCCGAGCGAGGCGCCCGCGAGCTCGCCGCCGGTCGGGCCGGCGGACGGCGTCGAGACCGCGCCGAGCGTCGCGCCCGCCGCGCTACCCGGCGCGAGCTCCACCTCGCCCGCCCCGACCGGCGCCACGACCCCGCTCGCCGGCGCGTCCGCCACGGCCGGTGGGGCCTTCGGCTGGCGCAGCACCGCCATCAGCCCCGCGACGCCGCCCACCCCGAGGAGGAACGCGCCGAGGAGCACGGCCGCGACGAGCCACTTCCGCTGCACCGGCTCCCGGATCGGCGCGAACGCCGCCGAGTGCTGCGACACCGAGCTCGGCTCGGTCTGCGACGGCTCCGGCACGACCACCGCCTGGAGGCTCGCCGCGCTCCGACGCAGCGACGGCAGCGGCGCGTCGGGCACGAGGAGCGTCTCGGCGTCCATGTCGTCGACGTCGGGCTCGTCGGCGAGGGCCGCCCACGCGACCGCGTTCGGCAGGGCCTGCGTGTGCGCCGAGTACGGCAGCGCCGCGGTCTGGTCGACGTCGTACGTCTCCGTGGCCGCCACCTCCCCCTGGAGGACCACGGTGAGCCCCTTCTTCGAGCCGAGGCTCGGCGACGTGCTCTTCACCGCCACGCGCGGGTGGTTCCCCGTGCGCTGGCGCCGGTCGCCGCCGTGGAGCTCGACCTCGCCCAGGGCCTTCCGCATGTCGGCGGCCGTCTGAAAGCGCTGCGACGGCTGCTTCGCGAGCGCCTTCATGATGATGAGCTCGAGGCGCGCCGGGAACTCGAGGTCGGGACGCACCATCCGGAACGCGGGCGGCGGCTCCTGCAGGTGCTTCTGGTAGAGCTCGTAGCGGGTCTTCCCGTCGAACGGGAGCCGCCCCGTGAGCATCCGGAACATCACGACGCCGAGCGAGTACAGATCGGTCGTGGCGTCGACGCGCCCGCCGACGACCTGCTCGGGCGCCATGTACTGCGGCGTCCCGCAGACCTGCCGCTGCTCGGTGACCAGCTCCTCGCCGAGCCCGCCGTGGTCGGGCTGGGGATCGGTCGGGTCCTCCTCGATGTACTTCGCGATGCCGAAGTCGAGGATCTTCACGTGCAGCGCGTCTTCGTTGCGGCGCGTGAGGTAGAGGTTGTCGGGCTTCAGGTCGCGGTGCACCGCGCGGCGCGAGTGCGCGTGCTCGAGCGCGCGCAGCACCTGATCGGCGATGTGCACGACGTCCGCGGGGTTCATCCCGTCGGTGCCGAGGATGTCCTGCAGCACCTGCCCCTGCAGGTACTCCATGACGAGGAAGAGCTTGCCGTCCTCGGTCTGCCCGTAGTCGTGGATGATGGTGCAGTTCGGGTGGCTCAGGTTCGCCGCGATGCGCGCGCCGCGCGAGAACCGCTTCGCCGCGTCGTCATCCGCCGGCGGGAGCACCTTGATGGCGACCGTCCGCTCGGTCCCGGCCTGCCACGCCTTCCAGACCGTGCTGTCCATGCCGCCGACGCCGATGAGCTCGCGGATCCGGTAGCGGCCGCCGATCGTCTGCCCGGCGAGATCCTCGACGACACGCTGGCCGTCGAGCGAGCAGCGGGTGCGCTGCTCGGCGTACTTCTCGCCGCAGTGAGAGCAGATCCAGTTCACGTCGTCGTTTTCGCCAGCGCGCGCGCGGTTCGTCGCCTTCTCAACGCGTGCTCCCGCACGCTCCCCCGGAGGGCCGAGCGGTGAGCACGCCGGCAATATACTGTCCTCTGTCGTCCAAGACGACTCCGAGGTTCTCAATTTTCTGGTCGTCGTCAGCGGCGTCCGGCGCGAATCGCCAGAGGTCGATCGTCCCGGAGGCCTCGCCGGTGCTCGTGTCGAAGTCGAGGAGCCCCGAGACGCCGGTGAGATCCACGAGGCTCGTCGGCCCCCCGGAGAGCGCGGTGACGCCGACGTTCCAGTCGTCCGGGCCGCTCCGGATCGCGCTCGCGCCGCCCACGAGGCGGGTGAGCCCCACGGCGAGCGCGCGCCCGTCGGGGTCGGCGTGCCCCGCCCCCTCGGCCGCCGCGTACGCGAGCCCGATGGCGTAGGCCGCGTCGTAGGCCTGCGCCTCGTAGTTGTTGGGCTTGCCCCCGAAGCGCGCCTCGTACTTCACCTCGAAGGGGCGGAAGTTGGTCGGGTTGGGCGATCCCGGGTTGGTGCCGACGAGGTCGCAGAGGATCTGCGTGTCGACGACGCCGGGCTCGGTCGGATCGGGGGTCGCGAGCCGGTCGCCGAGGAGCGTCCTGCTCTTCATGCCGTCGGTCAGGATGAAGCGAAACCCCTTCCCGGACGCGAGGTTCAAGAACGCGACCCCGTCGGTGACGAAGCCGACGAGCACGACCACGTCCGGCGTGAACGCCTCGAGCTCGCCGATGATGGCGGCCTGCCGCGTCGCCTGCGCCGGGTCGGCGGAGTCCGGCGGGTAGATGTAGCTCGCGTAGGCGTCGCCGCAGCCGGTCTCGCCGCAGAGCGCGAGCTGCACGACCTGCGCGAGGCCGTTGCCGTAGGCGTCGTCGCGGTTGACGACGGCGACGCGCGCGTAGCCGAGCTCCGCGATGAGGCCCGCGACCGCGCGACCCTGGATGGCGTCGCTCGGCGCCGTCCGCCAGAGGAGGCCGTCGTCCGGGAGGCTGGTGATCGCCGGCGACGTCGACGCCGGGCTCATCATCAGCACCCCGGCGGGCCGCGCGACGGTCGAGAACACGTCGATGGTGATGCTGCTCGCGCCCGCGCCGATGATGGCCGGGACGCGCGCGACGTCCACGAGGTGCTTCGCCGAGCGCTTGGCCTTCTCGATGTCCGTGCCGTCGTCGCAGGCGAGCACGGCGATCTTCCGCCCGAGGACGCCGCCGATCTGGTTCACCTCGGTCACGGCGAGCTCGACGCCGTTCTCCATCGCCTGCCCGAGCGGGCCGAGATCGCCGCTCTTCGGGAGCAGCGAGCCGAGGAGGATGACGGTGCCGGGGTCGGCCTCGCGCGGGTCCGGGCCGATGATGCGCGTGCAGGTGCCGTTCGGATCGGGGTCGACGAGGGGCGGCAGCTCGCAGAAGCCCTGCAAGCACTCCTCGCCGCGACCGCACTGGTCGTCGCGCGAGCACTCGGCGTCGAAGTCGAGCGCGAGCGAGCAGGCGCCGACGCCCTGCGCGACGAAGAGCGCGCCAGCGACCGCGAGGAGCGCGCGGCGGACGGGGGCCCGGAGGAGGCGTCGCGGCGGCATCAGAAGAGGCTCCCGCGCACGAAGACGCCGACGCCGCCGGGGATGGCGGCGGGCGCGACGTCAACGCGCCCCTCGGAGGCGTCGTCGTCACCGCCGCTCAGGAGGTAGATGAGGAGCCCCGTCCCGGCCGCGGCGACGCCCGTGATCATGAGCACGTCGGCGGCGAGCGCCTGGCTCTCGCCGTCGGACTTGAGAGACGCCTTCGCCTTGGCGCTCGTCGCGGCGTGGAAGTCGCTCTCGGTGCCGCTCGCGACGGCGCCGATGATGATGCCGGACACGAGCAGCACGCCGCCGCCGCCCATGAGGGCGAAGGGGAGCGCGCTCGGGCCACCGTCGTCGTCGGGCGGGGGCGTGGGGACGCCGTCCCCGGGCTTCTTGCCGTCCCCGGGCTTCCCGTCGCCCGGGGTGCCGTCGCCGGGCTTGCCGTCGCCGGGCTTGACGTCCCCGGGGGTCTTGTCGTCCGGCGGCGGCTCCTCCCCCGGCTTCGGCAGCGCCGCGATGGCCGCGCGCGCCTTCTCCTTCAGCTCGGGGTCCGCGTCGACGGTGTCGGCGACGCGCTGGTAGAACTGGCGCGCGAGCACGGCGTCGCCGAGCTTCTTGTCGTAGATGAAGGCGACGTTGAAGAGGAACCCGGCGGTCGGCGCGATGTCGTAGGCCTGCACGTAGAGGGCGATGGCGTCCTCGAAGCGCCCCTCGCTGTAGGCGGCGCGCGCCTCCTGACCGAGCTCCTCGGCGCGGGCGGTCGCGTCCGCCGGCGTCGCGGCGAGGGAGCGGCCCACGGGGCCGCCGACGAGCGCGGTGAGGGCGACGACTGCGACGAGGGCTCGAACGCCTCTCCTGGCCCTTTTCGTCATGCGGTGTTCCTCGAGGCTCCGGGAGCCGCCAAGATAGGCGATCTGCGAGGGTCGCGCAAAGTCCGCCGCGCCCGCGGCGCGATAGCGGGCTTGCCGTCGGGGCGGCCGCGCCCTATGACCACGCGAGCCGCCACCCGAGCCCGCCCGAGGTCCCCGAGACATGACCGAGCCGCCCCGCCTCGAGCCCCCCGTCGCCGCGATCCTCGCCGGCGGCGCCTCGCGCCGGATGGGCCGCGACAAGGCGCGGGTCGAGGTGCTCGGCGCGACGAGCCTCGCGCGCGTCGAGCGCGCTGCCCGCGAGGCCCTCGCCGACGTGGTGATCGTGGGCGGCGGGCACCCGGGCGCCGTCCCCGACCTCCTCCCCGGCGAGGGGCCGCTCCAGGCCGTGGTCACCGCGGCCCGCGCCCGCCCGGGGCGCGCGATCGTGCTGCTCCCCTGCGACGTCCCGCTCGTCGACGCGGCGGTCGTCGCGCGCCTCGCCGAGCCGCTCCCCGACGGGGTCGCCGCCCGCGTGGTGAGCGTCGACGGCCGCGACCAGTACCTCTGCGCCCACCTCGGCCCGGTGGCCCTCCGCGCCTGCGAGGCGGCGCTCGAGCGCGGCGAGCGCTCGCTGTGGCGGGTGTTCAAGGGGCTCGGCCTCGCGCGCCTCGACGCCGCGGACCTCGGCCCCGACGGCGCGGAGCGGGTGCGCGACTTCGACACCGAGGACTCCCTCGACGCGCTCGTCCGCGGCGCCCTCGCGACGCCCGGCGACGAGCCGCCGTGAGCCGTCAGCCGGCGACGTCGCCCGAGTACTCGTTGCACGCGCCGTCGCGGCGGAGGAAGCCGACGAGCGTCAGGCGCGCCTCGGCCGCGAGCGCGACCGCGAGCGAGGTCGGCGCGCCGACGCACACGAGCGCGCGGAAGCCGGCGACGAGCGCCTTCTGCACGATCTCGAAGCTCGCGCGCCCGCTCACCCAGAGCGCCGCGGGCGGCGCGGCGTCCGCGCCCGCGAGGACGAGCCTTCCGACGACCTTGTCGACCGCGTTGTGGCGGCCGACGTCCTCGGCGGCGGCCAGCACCGGGTGCGGCGGCGCGAGCGCGAAGAGCGACGCGCCGTGGAGGCCGCCGGTCGCCGCGAAGAGAGGCTGCCGGGCGGCGGCCTCGCGGGTCATGGCGGTCAGGAGCGACCTCGGCAGCACGGCGGCCTCGGCGTGCGGGCGGACGGCCTGCAAGACGCTCGCGAGCGTCGTCTTCCCGCAGAGCCCGCAGCTCGTGCCGGTGACGAAGGGGCGGCGGGCCGCGTCGAGGCGCGCGGCGACGTCGGGCGCCCCCTCGGCGAGGCGCGCGAGCCAGACGTTGGCGGCGTCGCGGTCGGCCGGGTCGCGGCAGCGGTCGAAGGCCGCGAGATCGCGCCGGTCCTCGATGATCCCCTCGGTGCGGAGGAAGCCGGCGGCGAGCGCGGCGTCGTCCCCTGGCGTGCGCATGAGCACGACCAGGTCGCGGTCGTCGACGCGGATGGCGAGCGGCTCCTCGACGGCGACGACGTCGAGGACGCCCTCCCCGCCCGCGCGCCGCACGCGCACCGCGACGAGCGGCTCCTCGACGGGGCCGCCGCCGTCGTCGTCCCGGGGGCTCACGCGAGCGCCCACCGGTCGTCCGTGAGGGCGCGCGCGACGCCGTCGTCGACGAGCTTGTCGAGGTGGGCGCGGGCCGAGGCGCTCGCGAGCCGGTGGAGCGCCGCGGGGACGTCGGTGTACGCGGCGCGGGTGATCTCCATGAGCTCGCGCGGCGCGGCGTCGAGCGCGGCGGCGACCTTCTCCTCGCGCTCGAGCCGGTGGAGGCGGGTGAAGCGGAGGCGCTCGCTCGCCTCGGCGATGACGTCCCCGTGGGCCGGCACGAGGAGGCTCGCGCCGAGCGCCTCGAGGCGCGCGAGCTGCGCGAGGTACGTCGCCATGTGCCCCTCGGGCGGGGCGATCACGATGGTGCCGACGCTCGCGACCATGTCGCCCGCGACGAGGAGCCTGCGGACCGGCTCGTAGAGGCAGATATGCCCCGGCGCGTGCCCCGGCGTGAAGAGGACGTGCCAGCGATCGTCGCGCGCGTGCGAGCCGGGGAAGATGTCGTCCTCGACCGCGCCGTGGTCGACCTCGAGCGCGTCGCCGAGGAGGCGCGCGGTCTCGGGGTGGGCCCAGATCGCGAGCCCGAGGCGATCGCGCAGCCAGGCGGCGCCGCCGACGTGGTCGACGTGGTGGTGGGTGAGCACGATGCCCATCGGGCGGCGCCCCTCGCGGACGAGCGCGTCGATCGTCGCGAGGAGGAGGCCGCGGTCGGCCTCGTGGGGCGTCGCCGGGTCGACGATCCAGACGTCGCGCTGGCCGCAGAGCGACGTGTTCGTGCGCGTCGCCGGCGGGAGCGTGGGCGTCCGCAGCGCGAGCACGTCGAGCCCCTCGGCGGGGCGGGTCCAGTGCGGGGAGGCGTCGGGCGGTAAGGGCGACATGGCGACGATTGTGTTGACTCCGTACAGCGGCTTTGTTAGCAGTCCCGTCCCGGAAAGCGAGGGGAACCATGCGAGTTTGTGAGCTCACCGGTAAGCGCGTGAACGTTGCCAACAACGTGTCGCACGCGAACAACAAGACCAAGAAGCGTCAGAACCCGAACATCCAGTCGAAGCGCATCTTCCTCCCGGAGGAGGGGCGCTACGTGCGTCTGTCGCTATCGACGCGCGCCATCCGGAGCTTGAACCGGATGACGCTCAAGGACTACTGCAAGAAGCTCGGCGTCGACTATGACGCGCTTCTGAAGAGCCACACGCGCTGAGGCGCGGGCTCGTCGCGCCCTCCATGGTGCGATGCAGCATCGAGAACGCAGAGGCCGCGCCGTGACGCGGCCTTTCGCGTTTGTGCAGTGCAGCATCGCGGCGGCCCTGACGCTCGCCGCGGGCTGCCCGGGGCCGTCCTTCGAGCACTACGGGCCCGCGACGCGCGCCGGCGCGCCCACCGCTCCCCTGCCCGTCGGGCCGGGCGCTGCGCGCGCGGAGGCCCTGCCGCCGCCGGAGCTCGAGGTGGTCCCCCCGCGCCCCATCGTCGGCTGGCTCCCGCACGCGAAGGTCGTGGCGCACGACACCCAGGCGGGCGGCGCCCTCCAGGTGCTGACCGTCCGCACGGAGGAGGACGCGACCGTGCGGATCGCCTACGCCCTCGGCGGTGGGCGACGCCTCCCGGTGGCGCCGGGCGACGACGTGCGCGTCCGCTACTACCCGCCGCACGGCGCGGACGGGCACCGCGGCGACGCGCTCGTGCTCGCGGACACGGACGGCCAGGCCCTCGGGCTCATCGTGCGCTACGACGGGCTCCCGGACGGCGTCCTCCCGGGTGAGACGCGGGTCGAGCGCGGCGGCAGCGACCGCGAGGCGTACGTGGACGTCCGGCGGACCCCCTCGCTCTGCCTCGCGCGCCTCGTCCACAGCGAGCTCGGGCTCGTGAGCGACGGCGGCTGGACCTGGGTCGCCCCGGGGCGCGTCGCGCCGACCACCGTCGCCGGGCAGCGCTTCGACTTCATCGTCTACGACGCGAGCCGGCCCCTCGACGCCGGCTGCGGCCCCGACGATCCGAGCCACCTGAGCTGGGCGCTCATCCGCGCGGGGACGCCTGCGCGCCGGCCGGCACCTTGACCGCGCCGGGCGCGCGAGGCTACATCGACGCCGTGTTGAAGCTGAACAAGAAGACCGAGTATGCCCTGCTCGCGCTGCGCTTCATGAGCCGCGAGACGGCGCTCTCGAGCGCGAAGTCCATCGCGGCCTGGTACGCCATCCCGGAGATGCTGCTCGCGAAGGTGCTGCAGGCGTTGAAGCACGCCGACATCATCGCCGGCACCAAGGGCTCCGGCGGCGGCTACGCGCTCTCGCGCCCCCTCGCGGAGATCCCGCTGCTCTCGGTCCTCGACCTCTTCAACGAGCACGTGCAGCTCGTCGACTGCCTCGGCGACGACCACGACGGCTGCCAGCAGCAGGCCCACTGCGACATCCGGAGCCCGCTCAGCGTCTTGAACGACGCGATCCTCGAGCCGCTCCGCCGGATGACGGTCCAGGATCTCTTCCGCGACGAGCACGCCTCAGCGCGGCCGCGGGCGCTCTCGATCTACCGCTGACCCGCCGCCCGACCCGGGCGCTCACCCCGCGAGCGACACCGTCGGCGCCGGCAGCTCCTCGGGGAACGGGAGCGGCGCCCGGAGGGCCTCGACGTCGACGACGAGGAGCCCGTCGCCCGAGCCGCGCGCGGTCATGCGCGCCTCGTCGAGCGCCCGCGCCGCCTTCCGCGGCTGCTCCTGCCCGAGCCACGCGCGCGCCTCGCACACGAAGGCCCGCGCCGCGACGCGCCCCGAGCGGGCCGCACCGAGGGCGCGCTCCACGTAGCGGAGGGCGTCGAGCCAGAGGCCGCGCTTGAGCATCGCCTGAGCCATCCCGACCGCGGCGAGGGCGAAGGCGCTCGAGCGGTCGTCCTCCTCGCCGGCGCGCCGGAGCACGCGGCGGAGGAGCTGCGTGCCGTCGTCCACCTCGCCCGAGGCGACGAGCGCCTCGCCGAGCCCGACCTCGGCGCGCAGGACCTCGCGCTGGAGCCCGGCGGCCGCCGCGAGGCGTGACGCCGCGCGGAACGTGTCGATGGCGCGCGGGGCGAGCCCGCCCTCGAGCTCGAGGCGCCCGAGGTCGACGAGGCAGCGGAGGGCGTCGGCGTTGCGGCCGAGATCGCGGAAGGTGTCGCGCGCCTGGCGGAGGTTCACGCGGGCCGTGTCGCGGTCGCCCTGGGACACCGCGATCTCCGCGCGGATCTCCTGCGCGAGGGCGTCGAGGGAGCGCGCGGCGCGAGCGTCGCGGTACTTCAGGCGATCGATGGCGACGCGGGCCTGGTCGAGCCAGCGCATCGCCTCGGGGAGGTCGCCGCGCTGGACGGCCGCGCGCGCGCGGAGGGCGAGCGCCTCGGCGTAGGAGCGCGGCTCGGCCTCGGGGGCGAGCCCCTCGCCGACGTGATCGAGCACCCGCGCGGCGCGCTCGCGCTCGCCGATGTCGAGCAGCACGCTCGCGAACTGCAGGAGCTCGGTCGGGCGCGAGCGCCCGGCGCCCGCGCGGAGCGACGCGTCGTAGGATGCGATGGCGCCGCGGACGTCGCCGGCGCGGGCCCGCATGTGCGCGGCGCGGAGCTGCCCCGCGCGGCGGGCCACGGGCTCGAGGACGGCGGCGGCGGCCTCGTACTCGACGGCCGCGAGGCGCCAGAGGCCGAGGCGCTCGCAGCGCTCGGCGCGGCGCGTGGCCTCGTCGTCGCTCGTCGCGTCGATGAAGCGCCGCCCCACGGCCTCGGCGATGGGGCCGATGAAGCGCAGGCGCTCCTCGAGCCAGCGCGCGAGGTCCTCGGTGAGCCCGGCCTCGAGGTAGAGGCGCGCGGCCTGGACGGCGAGATCCTCGGGCCCCGGCTCGCCGAGCACGGCGGCGACCCAGGCGCGGTCGGCGTCCTGCGGCTCGAGGCCGCGCAGGTGGTCGGGGAGCAGGCTCTGGACGATGTCCCCCGACGGCATGCGGCGCCCGGAGAGGTCCTGGAGCGCGAGCAGCTCGAGCGCGAGCGGCTGCCCGTGCGAGGCGGCCATGAGCGCGTGGCGCTGGCGCGGGCCGACGTTCATCGCCTCGAGCATCGCGTTCGACGCGCGGAGCGAGAGCGGGCGCAGGTCGACGCGGTGCGAGTCCGCGAGGAACATCCCGGGCTTGAGCCAGCGCGAGGTGGCGACGACGAGCCACGGCTTCCCGGCCGCGAGCTCGAGCGCCATCTCGAGGAGCTCCTGGCTCGCGCGGTCGATGAAGTGGGCGTCGTCGAGGGCGATGACGACGGGCCCGCCGTCGGCGTAGCGATCGACGGCGTCGACGATGAGCTTCGCGAGGGCGCGCGCGGCCGGCGGCTCCTCGAGGGCCTTGTCCGCGAGCAGGAGCTCGAGGAGCTCCCTCCCCTGCCCGCCGAGGGTCGCCGTGACCTGCGCGAGGTCCTCCGGGCGCCCGGTGAGCGGGCGCACGCCGAGGCACGCGGCGACTAGGCGCGCGGCGGTGTGACCGGGCCACATGGCGGCGCCGGGCGAGACGCGCAGGAAGATGTTGCGCCGCCCACCCGTGAAGGCGCGCAGGAGCGCCGTGCGCCCGAGCCCGCGCGCGCCGACGACCGTGCCCGTGACGGGGCCCGAGCGGGTCGCCTCGTCCGCGAGCTGCCCGAGGCGCCGGAGCGCGAGCCCGCGGCCCCAGAGGAGCGTCGCGCCGTCGCCACCCGGGGAGCGGGCGCCGGCCGGGCGGACGACGCCCGCCTCGACCTGGCCGGCGTTCGGCAGGAAGACGCCCGTCTGCGGGTGCACCTCGAAGCCGTCGAGGGCGCTCCCGAGCGCCATCGGCACCGCGACGACGCCGTGGGCGCTGCCGGCGGCGAGGCGGCGCGCGAGGTCGAGGGCGGCCGGGACCTCCTCGGCCGAGCGCACGGCGGCGGCGCCCGCGCGGAGCGCGACGTTCTCGCGGAGGGCGTGGCCCTGGAGCTCGACGAGCGCGGTCACGAGACCGCTCGCGGCCTCGAGCGGATCGCCGCCCGGGACGCGGATGGCGACGCGCTGCGCCTCGGCGACGACGTGCCAGCCGTCGCGGCGCTCGCGGCGCTGGAGCCAGGCGAGCACGAGCCCCGCGCGGAGCACGCTCGGGTGCTCGACGAGGAGCTGGGCGACGGCGCCGACCTGGGCCTTGCCCTTGCCGGCGAGCGAGGCGGGGGCGTCGTTCGCGGCGTCCGGGCCGCGCCGCCCGAGGGCCGGCTTCGCGGCGGGCTCGCGGCCCGGGAACTCGAGGCCGCCGAGCGCGGAGAGGGGGTCGAGGAGGCCGCCCGATCGCGCGAGGACCTCGCCGAGGTCGGGGCTCTGGCCGCGGAGGGCGGCGCTCGCGTCGAGCGTCGGCTGCGCCATGAGGAGCGCGGCATCGGCGCGGGTCGTGCGCTGGCTCAGCGCGCGCGGGAGGCGCGGATCGAGGTCGGTGGCGTCGTCGAGCGCGTCGCGCGCCTCGGCGCAGGCGAGGAGCGCCTTCTTCACGTCGCGGGCGTGCTGCGGGCGGTCCTCGGCGCGCTTCGCGAGGAGGGCCGCGACGATGTCGTCGAGGCCGCGCGCGCCCGGGGCGAGCTCGGAGACCTTCGGCGGCACCTCGTTCAGCTGCTTCATGCAGAGGGCGACGGAGCTCTCGTCCTCGAACGGGCGCTGCCGCGTCAGCATCTCGAAGAGGATGATGCCGAGGGCGTACAGGTCGGAGCGCGGATCGGGCTCCTTCCCGAGGATCTGCTCGGGGCTCATGTACGACGGCGTGCCGGCGATCTCGACGGTCGACTCGGCGACGGCGAGCCCGGCGTCCGGGTCGCGCATGGCGCGGGCGATGCCGAAGTCGAGGACCTTGGCCCAGAGGCCGTCCTCGACGGTCGTCAGCAGCACGTTGTCGGGCTTGAGGTCGCGGTGGACGAGGCGCCCCTTGTGCGCCTCCTCGAGGGCGTCGCAGATCTGGGCGGCGATCGAGATCGCGAGCGACGGCTTGAAGGGCGCCCGGTAGTGGATCATGTCGCCGAGGGTCCAGCCCTCGAGCAGCTCCATGACCATGTAGAGCTGCCCCTTCGTGGAGCGGCCGAAGTCGTAGACGGTCACGATGTTCGGGTGGACGAGGCGGCTCGCGGCCTGCGCCTCGCGGAAGAAGCGCTTCACGGCGCGCGGATCGTGCGCGTAGTGCGCGTGGAGCACCTTGATCGCGACCTCGCGCTCCATGCCGCGCTGGCGCGCGCGGTAGACGGTGCCCATGCCGCCCGTGCCGATGACGCCGTCGACGTCGTAGCGATCGTCGAGGCTCGAGCCCGAGAGCAGCGGCGCGTCGGGGATCTCGAGGAGCCCCGAGCCGCAGCTCGTGCAGACGAAGGTGTCCTTGGTGAAGAGCTGGTTGCAGGCCGGGCAGATCATCTGGAGCCCGGGCCCCTCGACGTCCGCGTCGACCTCGCTCTCCACCTGCGCGCTCTCCTGCGCGTCGTCCATCGAGCCCGTGTCCACCGGCGACCTCATCCGCTCTCCCCTTCGACCGGCTCCTACGCCTTCACCCTGGGAGCCTAGGGTTGGGTGGCGCGCCTGTCGAAAAACACGGCTCGTTCGTGTATGGAGAAGCCATGGCGCGAGCGGTGAGCGAGACGACGAGACGGCGACGAGGCCCGCGGGGCCTCGCTCGGGCCGGGGGGCCCGGGCGCGGGCGGCGGGCGCGGCTCGTCGTGATGGCGGTGGCGCTGAGCGCGGGCGTCGTGGCCCACGGGCTCGTCGGCTGCGAGGGCGGCGCGCGCGAGGGCGCCGTCACGCCGGAGGAGCGCGCGGCGCTCAAGAAGGAGCTCCGCGCCGAGATCATCGCGGAGCTCGCCGCGGAGCGGGCGAGCGGCGGCTCCGTGGCGACGCTCACGCCGAGCGAGCGCGCGGCCATCGACGACGCGCGCCGCGCGACCGACCGCAGCGCGACGGCGCCGCCGGTGATCGACCCGGGCACGGTCACGGCGCCCGCGGGCGAGGCGCCTGCCGCCGCCCGCCCGACGGACACGGCGCCGCCCGCGGTGGACGACCCGCCGGCGACCGACCCCGAGCTCCCCGTCGACCCGCCGGCCGCGCCCGATGAGGACCCGGCCCGGGAGAACCCGGCGGTCGAGGAGCCGCCCGCCGCGGCCGAGCCCGACACGGACGACGCGGGCGAGGAGATCGCCCCCGGCGTGCGGGTCTACCGCGGCCCCAACGGGATCCAGCTCACGGAGCTCGCGGTGGGCACGGAGATCGGCGAGCGCGAAGCCCTCGGGGTGACGCGCGTCTTCGACACCATGCCGGACCGCTTCTTCTGCTACACGGTCTTCGACAACCGCGCGGCCGACGCGACCGTCACGCACGTGTGGCGCCGCGGGACGCGCCTCGTCTCGCGGGTCGAGCTCGAGGTCGGCCGGAGCCCGCGCTGGCGCACCTGGTCGCGTCAGCGGACGCGCGCGGACTGGACGGGCGAGTGGAGCTGCGAGGTGCTCGACGCGCAGGGCGCGCGCCTCGGTCGCGCCGAGTTCGAGGTGCGGCCGCAGCGCTGAGCGCGCGGCGGCCTTTTGGTGTTCAGTCGCTTCACACCTGTCGACCCACTGGTCGTGTGCCTCGCCCGCGGGCAGCGTCCCGCGCGCCCCCGCGGCGTGGCACGGCGCTTGCGACGTCCGCGCGCGCTACCCGCCCTGGAGACACCCGTGATCACCCAGCTCCTCGCTCGCTCCTCGCCCTCCGCGCGCGCCGTGGCGTGGCGCCTCCTCCCGCTCATGGCCGTCGCCACGGCGCTCGGCTGCGGCACCGACGGCGGGGGCGGCGACGCCTCGGACACGCTGCCCGCCGCCTGCGACGCGATCGCGACGCAGGGCATCCGCGCGACGGTCACGCGCGGCGAGGGCGGCCCCCGCGTCTGCGACGCCACGGTCGCAGCACAGCGCACCGACAGCGGGGTCGTGACGGTCGTCGGCCTCGAGCCGTCGCTCGGGGTGGGGCCGTGCTCGTACTGGGGCTTCCAGGTGGGGCTCGGGACGTGGGACGTGGTCGCCACCGCCCCGGACGGGGCGACGGGGCGCGTCGACGGCGTCACGGTCACGCGCACCGCGGACGGCTGCGCCCTCCTCACGCAGGACGTCACGATCGTCGTCGAGTGACCGCGCTCAGAGGTCGTCGACGGGGCCTTTGCCCTCGCGCACGACCTCGGGCGGGTCGAGCGTGAAGTCGATGACCGTCGACGGCTCGGCGATGAGCGGCCCCTGATCGAGCACGACGGACGGCCGCACCTGCAGGCGCTGCGCGAGCTCCACCGGGTCGATCTCGAGGCCCCCCTCCCAGCCGGGCACGCTCGTCACGAGCAGCGGGCCCCCCCAGTCCTCGACGAGCGCGAGCGACACGGGGTGATTGGGGATCCGGACGCCGATCTCCTTGCGCTTGCCGAGCGCCTGGTTCGGGAGATCCCGGTTCGCCTTGAAGATGAGCGTGTAGGGCCCCGGCAGGTGGCGCCGGATGAAGCGGAAGGCGTCGTTCGAGATGACGCTCGCCACCTGCGCGACCTGCTTCACGTCGGGGCAGATCACGCTGCAGCGGTGGCCGCGCTCCATGCCCTTCGCGGCGTACAGGCGCCCGACCGCGCTCACGTCGAACGGATCGCACCCGATCGCGTAGATCGAGTCCGTCGGGAACATGACGAGCTCGCCCTTCTTCAGCGCGTCCACCGCCGGACCGAGGGTCCAGATCTCGGGGACGTCGCGATCGAGCGGGATGACTTTCATGGCGCCGCGGTATGCCCGAGCGCCGCCGCATACGCAAGGGCTTGCGCGAACGCCGTCTCGCCGGCCCGCTTCGCGAGCGCCGGCCCGAGGTCGAGCCCGCGCGCCGCGGCGAGCGTCATCATCGCGAGCATCGCCGTGTCGAGCGCGCCGTCGCCGGTGCGCGCGACCCCCGGCTCGTCCGCCGCGCGCCGCACGAGCTCCTGCGCGTGCAGCAGGTGGTGGTGACCGATCGCCGCGACGAGGAGGTCCTCGCCGCCGTGCTCGAGCGCGAGGGCGGCGTCCGCGAGCCACAGCATGCGCCCGAGCCCGCCCTCCCGCGGCCGCGCGAGGTGCGGGTGGTCCTTCATGACCCGCGCGATGACCGTCCGCACCGCCTGCAGGTTCTCGAGCTCCGCCGCGGCGACCGCCGACAGCGCGAGCCAGTAGAGGACGGCCAGCGTGCCCGCGAGCGCGCCGCGATCGTCGATGCCGCGCGCCTCGAAGTAGCGCGTCATGCCGGCGACCTCGGCGAGGACGTCGTCGCTCTCGGTCCCCGCCATGAGCGACATGACGTCGAGCCCGAAGAGGAGCGAGATCTGCTCGAGCACCTTCGGATCACCCGCGAGGAGCGCGAGCTCGAGGGGCAGCAGCCGGCGCCGCCGGAGCTGCTCGGGAGGCCACTTCGCGAGGAAGACGCCGCCTTGCTCGGCGTAGATCCGCGCCGCGAGCCAGAGCTCGCGGAGGACCGCGTCCGGCGGCTCGCCGAGCACGTGACGCGCGTTGGCGCGGCCGAGGTACAGCGTCAGGTACGACATGTGCGTCTCGCTGACGTAGACCTTCAGCTCATCATCGGAGGCGGCGAGCCACGCGCGGATGGCCGCCTCGTCCCAGGTGACGTTGGGGGCGTCGACGCTCATGACCCGAGCGTCGCACAAACGCGCCCGCCCCGCGACCCGTCACGGGACCGGACGCGCGTCTCCCGCTCAGGCCTCGCCCGGCGCGGCCTCCACCGCCGGGGGCGCTGGCGCCGCCTCGCTCTTCGCGGGCTCGCCCTCCCCCTCGTCGGCCTTCTCCTCCTTCGCCG
Organism: Deltaproteobacteria bacterium; assembly: GCA_020632715.1. Lineage (GTDB taxonomy): Bacteria > Myxococcota_A > UBA9042 > PHBI01 > PHBI01 > JACKFA01. The sequence goes on along the minus strand of JACKFA010000003.1, from coordinate 98,289 downwards.
GCGGCGGCGCGGGCTCACCGCCGCCGATCCCCTCGGCGTGGCCCTCGTCCTTCGACTTCGGCGCGGGCGGCGCGGGCGTCTCCTGCGAGCCCGGCGCGGCCTCCCCGATCCCGCCGGTCGGCTTCTCGACCGCGGGCTCTGGCTGCGCCGCGACCTTCGCGGGCCCCTCGACCGGCTGCTTCGTCGCGATCGGGGCCTTCGCCGCCGCCGCCGCCTTCGGAGCTGGCTTGGGCGCGGACGCAGGCGCCGCCGCGCTCGCCGCGGGGGCCGACGTCGCGACGACGTCGCGCACGGCCTTCATGATCGCCTCGAGCCCCGGCGCCTTCGGCGGCCCCGCCGCCTCGAAGAGCGACGCGATCCCGTCGGCCACGCACAGCGGCAGCGCGACACCGGTCGCCGCCGCGAGCGCGAGCGCCTCGTCGAGGGCCTCCTTGGCCTCCTTCTTCCGCCCGCCGCGCGTGTGCGCCGACGCGAGCTGGATCGCGGCCTCGATCGCGAGGATCTTGCGCCCGCCGGCCTTCGCCGACGCGAGCGCCTCCGAGAGCGGCGTCACCGCGCCGTCGACGTCGCCCTCGAGCAGGAGCGCCCCGCCGTACGTCGCGAGCTGCAGCTCGCGGATGGGGCCGAGCCGGTCCGCGCCGCGGAGCGCGAACTGCTGCGCCCAGCGCTTGGCGCCGCCGAGGTCGCGCCGCGCGACGGCGAGCCGCGCGCGGTGGACAGACACGAGCTCCCCCGCCCAGCGCAGCGAGTGCTCCTTCAGGAAGCGCTCCCCGCGGTTCAGGGCCTCGGTCGCGCCTTGCGGATCGCCCGTCCACTGCCTGAGCGTCGAGGCCGACACGTAGCCGTCGAGCCCGACCGACGCCGACGGCTCCTCGCCCATCGCGCCGAGCCCCGCCTCGAGCTGCTTCCTCGCCGTGTCCATGTCGAGCCGCAGGAGCGCCGTGCGCCCGAGCCCGAGGAGCGCGAGCGCCTTCTGCTCGTGGCGCTCGGGGCGGTCGCCGGCCTTCTCGATCGCCTGCCCGAAGAGCTTGTCGGCCTTCGCGAGCTCGCCCTGCGTCTCGCGGATCTGCCCGAGCGCGACGAGCGCCTCGAGCTCGATGAGGCGCGCCCGCGCCTGCCCCGCGACCATCGTGCACGCGAGCGCGGCGTCGATGTCCTCGGCGGCGTCGCCGAGCGCGCCCGCGAGGGCACGGCAGCGGCCGAGCGTCACGAGCGCGCGCGCGCGCCACACGGGGTGGTCGCCCGACGCGCCGAGCATGACCTCGTCGACGGACTCCGGGAGCGACGAGAGATCGCCCGCCATCCAGCCGAGGTGCGCGCGCACGGCGTTGATGCTGCGCTTCAGCTCGGCGAAGGGGGTGAGCTCGACGACGTCCTCGTCGTCATGGGACTTCTGGCCCGCCATCTCGAGGCTCCGGAGCTCGCGCTCCGCCTCCGAGAGGCGCGCGAGGGCCGCCTGGTAGCGCTCCGTGTAGACGAAGAGCCACGCCTGCGTCACGGCGAGCCGCGGCTTCTTCTTCACGAGCGCGTCGGGGATCTCGGCGAACCAGCCGAGGAGCCGCTCCTCCTCGCCCTCCGCGAGCAGGCGCTCGCCGTGCGCCTCGAGCAGCTCCGCCGCGCGGTCGAGCTTCTTCTGGCCGATCGCCGCCGCGATCTGCTCGGCCGGCGCGGACGCCAGGATCTTCTCGGCGCTCACGCCAGCGCTGCCGACGCCAGCGCGCGGCGCGCCAGGGGCGTGCGCGCCCGAGCCGTTGCTCGGCGCGGCCTGGCCGCCTTTCTCGGGACCAATCTCTGCCATCGGACACCTCAGGGCATGTGGGGTCAGTTGACCACACTTCGGCGCGCGAGGCAAACCGGGCTCCCGGGGCGGTCGCCCCGTCGCGGCCTCGCGCTCGGAGCGCCGTCGGCGCCCGGATCAGGGACGGAGCAGCGCGAGCGTCCTCAAGAAGTTCCCGCCGAGGATCTTCTGCACGCGGGCGTCGGAGAAGCCGCGGTCGAGCATGGCCTGCACGAGGCGCGAGTAGTGGACGCCGTTCCTCAGGTCCTTCGGCGGCACGATCGCGCCGTCGTAGTCGCTCCCGATGGAGACGAAGTCCTCGCCGGCCACGTCGATGACGTGCTGCATGTGGTCGACCACCATCCCGGCGTCGTTCGGCGCGCCCTTCTTGCGGAGGAAGTTCTGCGCGAAGATGACGCCGATGGTGCCGCCGGTGTCGGCGATGGCCTTCACCTGGTCGTCGTCGAGGTTCCGCCACACGCGCCGGACGCCGTTCACCCCCGTGTGCGTCGCGATGAGCGGCTGGCTCTTGTCGTGGACCTCGACCGCGTCGAAGAAGCCCTGCCGGTTCACGTGCGCGAGGTCGACGAACACGCGCTTGTCGTTCAACGCCCGCACGAGGTCGCGGCCCTTCTCCGTGAGCCCGCGCTTCCCCTTCCAGAGCCGGAGCGGACTCGACGTGACGCCGTAGGCCGCGTTCGTGAGGTGGACGAGCGTCACGCGCACGACGAGGTCGTCGGGGACCGACGCGATGCCCTCGGGGGCCGCCTCGAGCGCGTTCGCCCCCTGGATCGACAGGAAGACCGCGTGGGCGCCGCGCGCGCGCGCCGCGTCGTACTCGGCCTTCGTCCGCGCGAACGCGAAGCGCCCGCCGGTGTCCTCGATGACCTGGCGCATCCGCGCGAGGTTCCGCTGGAACAGCACCCAGCGCCGCTTCCGCCGCCGGAACGGGTTCGTCGTGAGCGACCACATGCCGCCCGTGAGCCCGCCCTCGAGCGCCCGCGGGAGGTCGAGGTGCCCGAAGAAGCGGCCGCCCAGGAAGCCCCGCGCGTGCCGCTTGAAGACGTCGTAGCGGATGAGCGGGAGGCGCGGCGGGATGAAGGTGTCGAGGTGCAGATCGATGACGTCGCTCGCGCGGAGCAAGGCCACGGCGTGCTCGGAGACGCCGTGCTCGGCGGCGACCTCGGCGACGCCGCGCTCGGGGACGACCGCGAGCGCGCTCACGGCGCGTCGCCCAGCGTCGCCGTCATCTCCCCCTGGCAGCGGAGGGCCGCCGGCTCCCCGAAGTCCTGGTCGAACACGGCCTCGAGCGCGCAGTCGCGGACGAGCCCGTCGCGGCTCGACGCGAGGCTCGGCGCGGCCCGCATGACGCCGCCCCAGGCGTCGACCTGGAAGACGACCGTCACCTCGGCGCGGAGCGCGGGGCGGTCCTCGCGCAGGCGCCGGAGGCAGCGCTCGGTCGCCGCGCGCGCGTCCTGCACGCGCTCGGCGAAGCCGTCGTGGGAGCACGCGGGCAACAGATCCGTCGCGCCCGGCGCCGGCACCGCCCCGAGCCCGTAGAACGCGCGCCGGTAGGGGTTGTCCTCGCGCTCGATGAAGAGGCTCTTCGCCCCGAGCGAGCCGGCGGCGGCCCGCATCGACGTGACGATGTCCTCGGGGAGCGCGGCGGGGAGCTCGTCCTGCACGTCCACGTCCCACACCGAGAGCGACACGAGCTCGACGGGGGTCGTCGGGCTCCCGTCGATGACCTGCACGAGCACGGGATCGACCGCCTCGCGCGCCTCGCCGCCGCGGTCGGCCGTCTTGACGCTGCCGCACGCGGCGACGCCGAGCGCGGCGAGCCCGAGCCCGACTCCGAGCGCGACGCGCGCGTTGTGAATGACGTTCACTCTCTCTCGCTCCTCTCGCGCCGCGCTCACGGCGGCGCGGGCAGGGTCCGGATCTGGCGATCCCCGCGTCGGTCGGGGATCCGGTCGAGGCGCCGCAGCAGCTTGTCGAGCGCCTTGTAGCGCGCGGGCGTGGCGCGGACCACGAGCTGGTCGGTGCGGTCGTCGGGCACGAGCACGACGCCCTCGTACTGCTTGTCGCCGTCGATGACCTCGCGCGCGACGTCCGCGAGGTCGCTCGGGCGGAGCGTCACGACCGGGCGGATGTAGAGGTGCGCGTCCTCACCGGCGCCGGCCGCGTCGAGCGCCTTCACGAGCGCCCGGAAGCGCGCGACCCGCTCGGGGCTGTCGCGCACGATCACCGTGGCCGCGCTCCGCCCCTCGCTGATGGCGCTCCCGCGCTGGTTCCCGAGCACGCGCTCGTACAGCGCGACCGCGTGCGCGACGGTCATCGACTGGAGGAAGATGACCGCGGTCTCCTGGGTCTCGTCGGGCGCGGCGACCGCGCGGGGCGCGGCCAGGAGGGAGGCCGTGAGCGTGAGCGCGGCGAGGAGCGCGGCGAGCGCGAGCTGCTTCGAGAGGGTTCGCTTCATGAAGGGCACGGATCACGCCCCCCGGGCGAGCCATTCCCGATAGGCCTTCGCCTTGTCCGGGTACGCGGCCAGCGCGGCCCGCGCCGCGTCGGCCACGGCGCGCACGGTGAAGCCGAAGTGCTCGGCGAGATCCTCGGCCGGCGCCGACTCCCCGAAGCGGTCGATCCCGACGCTCGCCCCGAAGGGCCCGGCGATCCCCTCCCAGCCGGCGGTCCGCCCCGCCTCGACCGTCACGCGCACGAGCGCCGACGGCGGCAGGACCGCGTCGCGGTACGTCTCGGGCTGCCGCAGGAAGCGCTCGCGGCACGGCATCGACACGACGCGCACCGCCCTCCCCTCCGCGCGGAGCTCGGCGGCCGCGCCCGTCGCGAGGTGGAGCTCGGAGCCGGTCGCGACGAAGACGAGATCGGGATCGTCGCACGGCTCGACCACGTAGGCCCCGCGCGCCACGTCCTCCATCGCGCCCTTCGTCCCCGCGATGGGCGGCAGATCCTGGCGCGTCAGGAGGAGCGCCGTCGGCCCGTCCGTCCGCCGGAGCGCGGCGACCCAGGCGGCGGCCGTCTCGCGCGCGTCGCCCGGCCGCATGACGTCGAGGTTCGGGATGAGCCGGCACGCCATCGCGTGCTCGATCGACTGGTGCGTCGGGCCGTCCTCGCCGAGGAAGATGCTGTCGTGGGTGAGCACGTACACGACGCGCTGCGCCATGAGCGCGGAGAGGCGCATCGCCCCGCGCATGTAGTCCGTGAACGTGAGGAACGTGCCGCCGTAGGGGATGACGCCGCCGTGGAGGGCCATCCCGTTCATGATGGCGGCCATGCCGTGCTCGCGGATCCCGAAGTGCAGGTTCCGCCCGGCGCGATCCTCGCGCGAGAAGGCGGTCTCGCCGGAGAGCAGCGTCTTGTTCGACGGCGCGAGGTCCGCCGAGCCGCCCCAGAGCTGCGGGACGCCCTTCGCGAGCCCGTTCAGCACCTTCCCGGAGGCGTTGCGCGTGGCGATGGGCTTGTCCTCGAGGGTCGGGACGAAGCGCTCGAGGTCGCCCGGGAGCCCGTCGCCGGTCAGGATCTGCCGGAGCTCGGCCGCGAGCTCGGGGTGCTGCTGCGCGTAGCGCTGCATGAGCTCGCCGTGGCGCGTGCGCTTCATGGAGCCGCGCACGCGGAGCGCGTCGAGCGCCGCGACGGCCTCGTCGGGCACGAGGAAGTGCGCGTCCTTCGGCCAGCCGAGCTTCTCCTTCGTGAGCTCGATCTCCTTGTCCCCGAGCGGCGAGCCGTGGGCCGCCTCCTTGTCCTGCTTGTTCGGGCTCCCGAAGCCGATGTGCGTGCGGCACGCGATGAGCGAGGGCCGCGCGCCCTCGTCGCGCGCTGCCGCGAGGGCCTTCGCGACCGCGGCGCGGTCGTGGCCGTCGACGCGCTGCACGTGCCAGCCGTAGGCGGCGAAGCGCGCCGGGACGTCCTCCGAGAACGAGAGGTGCGTCTCGCCGTCGATGCTGATCCCGTTGTCGTCGTAGCAGGCGATGAGCTTCCCGAGCCCGAGGTGCCCGGCGAGGCTCGCCGCCTCGTGGGAGATCCCCTCCTCGAGGTCGCCGTCGGAGCAGATGACCCAGGTCATGTGGTCGACCACGGGGAAGCCGGGCTTGTTGTAGCGCGCGGCGAGGTGCGCCTCGGCCATCGCGAAGCCGACGGCGTTGGCGATCCCCTGCCCGAGCGGGCCCGTCGTCGTCTCGACGCCCGGCGTGACGCCGACCTCGGGGTGCCCAGGCGTCATCGAGCCGAGCTGCCGGAAGCGCTTCAGCTCGTCGAGCGGCAGCGGGAAGCCGGCGAGGTGGAGGAGCGAGTAGAGGAGCATGCTGCCGTGCCCGCAGGAGAGCACGAAGCGATCGCGGTCCACGAAGCCCGGCTCGGACGGATCGACCGTCAGGAAGTCGGCCCACATCACGGACGCGACGTCCGCCATGCCCATCGGCATCCCGGGGTGACCCGAGTTCGCCTTCTGGACGGCGTCCATGGCGAGGGTCCGGATCGTGTTGGCGAGCAAGTCGGTGGCGTGGGTCTGCATGGCTCCTCCGCGGTGCACCCTGCGAGCGGGCCGGACGATACGCCGGGGGCGCCGCGCGCACAACGGACGGCGGCGGGCCGTCGCCCGCACACCCCGCGCGCGCCCGCCTCTTCCCGGCGCCGCAGGGTGTATAAACTTCCGGTTGGACCCGTGATTCACACGGCCGCTCCCCCCGCGGAGGTCGTCATGTCGCGCCTCGCCATCGTCCTCGCCTGCGCCCTCGCGCTCCCTCTCCTCGTCCTCGCGCTCGCGCCCACGGCGGCCGTCGCGCAGCCCTACCCCGGCGAGCCCGGCGAGGTGCTCGCCGAGCTGCACCTCCGCGCGCGCTTCCCGTCGCCACCGACGGTCGAGCGCAACAAGGGCGCCGCGCTGCTCTCGCTGACGGTGCCCGGCGGCGCGAGCTTCCTCCTGAGCGCCGTGCCCGCGTCCGATGACGCGTGGGTGAGCCCGAACCCCCTCGCGGTCTTCGTGGACGTCGCGAACAGCGCCGTCGCGGGGTTCGGCGGCCAGATCGTCGAGGACGAGACGAGCCTCGTGGACGGCCACGTGGCGCGCGCCTTCGCCGTCCGCGGCGGGCGCGCCAACGCCGTCGTGCGCGTGATCGTCGCGGGCCGGCTCGCCGTCACCGCGCTCGCCGCCTGGCCGAGCAGCGGCGCGCCGAGCGGCGAAGCGGACGCGCGCGCGTTCGTCGCCTCGGTCGCGCTCGCGCCCGGCGCCCCGGCGGACCTCCCCGTCACCTGGTCGCGCCGCCCGTTCGGCGCGTTCACGATCGAGTCGCCGTCGGCGCTCGTGTCGGGTGAGCTCGGCGGTGTCGGCGCGACCACGTGGTTGGCCCTCCTCCCCCACCCCGGCGTGCTCTGTCACGTCGGCGTCGTGCCGGCGGGCGCGGGCGCCGTCGCGGAGGCGCAGAGGCTCATGTCCCGGCTCCTCGGCGTCGTCGCGAGCGAGACGCCGCGCCGCCCCGAGAAGGTCGGCCGGCTCGGCGCCTTCGCGGCCCGCTTCGAGACCGCCCCGGGGCGGCTCCTGCCCTCCGCGGGCGGCGGCGCGGGCGAGGTGCACACCGCGTTCGTGGACGCGGGCACGGAGCTCGTCGTCTTCGTCTGCGCCGCGCGGCCCGACCGCGCGGGCCGATCGAGCGCGGCGATCGAGCGCTTCTGGGGCTCGCTCCGCGCCGCGCGGCCGTGATCAGAGCGCGAAGCCGGTCTCGACGAGGAGCTTGTAGCGGCCGCCCATCGCCATGAGCTGGTCGTGCGTGCCCTGCTCCACGACCTGCCCGCGGTGGAGCACGATGATGCGATCGGCCTTCCGGATGGTCGACAGGCGGTGCGCGATGACGATCACGGTGCGCTGCTCGAAGAGCGTCGCCACGGCCTCGTCGATGAGCCGCTCGGTGAGCGAGTCGACGCTCGCCGTGGCCTCGTCGAGCACCACGACCGAGGCGTCGCGCGCCATCACGCGCGCGATGGCGAGGAGCTGCCGCTGCCCGGTCGAGAGGTTCCCGCCGCGCTCGGTGAGGTGCGTGTCGTAGCCGTCCGGGAGGGCCTCGATGAAGCTCGCCGCGCGCGAGCTCCGCGCCGCCCGCTGCACGTCCGGGAGCGAGATCGCGGGGTTCCAGAGCTGGATGTTCTCCCCGATGGTCCCATCGAAGAGGTAGACGTCCTGGTGGACGACCGCGATCTGGTCGCGGATGGCGCCGAGCTGCACGTCCTTGAGCTCGTGCCCGTCGAGCGTGATCGACCCCTCGTAGCCGTCGTAGAGGCGCGTCAAGAGCTTCCCGATGGTGGTCTTCCCGGAGCCCGTCGCGCCGACGAGCGCCACGACCTCGCCCGGCTTCACCGCGAACGACACGTCCTCGAGCACCGTCGGGCGGTCTTTGGCGTACGCGAACGTGACGCCGTCGAAGCGCACCTCCCCCTGGATCTTCCCGGGGTCGATCGTGCCCTCCGCGACGCGATCCTCGCTGTCGAGGAGGTTGAAGACCCGCTCGAGCGCGGCGGTCGCGTGCTGGATCGCCGCGATGCGCCCCGTGAACTCGCGGATCGGCACGAAGATCCGCCCGAGGTACTCCACGAAGGCCACGAGGAGGCCGATGGTCACGCTGCGATCAGCGTCCGTGAACTGCACGGCCACGAACCACACGACCGCGCCGATCGCGAGCGCGCTCATCCCGTCCATCACGGCGTAGAGCCCGGCGTCGAGCCAGTTCGCCGAGTGGTAGGCGCGCATGTACTCGCCGCTCGTGTCCTCGAAGCGCCGCTGCGACTTCGCCTCGGCGCCGTAGAGCTGCACGAGCGACATGCCGTAGATCTGCTCGGCGAAGAAGCCGTTCAGCGCCGAGAGCGACGCGCGGATCGTGAGCGAGAGCGGGCGCAGGCGGCGCCGGAACCAGCCGACGACCGACCAGATGATCGGCGAGAACGCGAACGCGATGAGCGTCAGGCGCCAGTCCAGGATGAACATCGCGACCAGCATCCCGACGATCGTCAGGAGGTCCGTCAGGAGCTGCCCCGCGCCGCGCGCGAGGCTCTCGTAGATGGCGTCCGTGTCGTTGATCGTGCGCGTCATGAGCGAGCCGGTCGTGCGGCGGTCGAAGAAGCGCGCCCCCTGCCCCACGACGTGCCGGAAGATGGCGGCGCGGAGCCGCACGAGGCCGCGGAGCGACACGATCTGGAGCGCCTGGTAGCCGAGCGAGCTCAGCACCCAGCCGCCGAAGACCGCGAGGATGAAGAGGAGCGCGATCATCCCGAGCCCGCCGAGGTCGCCCTTGGCGACGTGCTCGTCGATGCCCTCCTTCAGGAGCACCGGCTGGACGACGCCCGCGCCCACGCCGAGCGGCGTCATGATCGCGACGACCCAGAGCCAGCCCTTGTCGGCCTTCACGTAGGGCCACGCGCGGCGGAGGAGCTCCTTGTCGCTGACGCCCTTGTCGGCGCCCTTCTCGGCCTTCGCCTTCGCCTTCTCGTCAGCCATGGGCGGCCTCCACGGGGGCCTCGGCGTCGTCGCCGTCGCGCTCGCGCGCCTCCTGCAGGCGGTTCGTGCGGACGTAGGGCTCGACCCCGCGCGCGAGGAGCTCGTCGTGGCTCCCCGAGGCGACGAGGCGCCCGCCGTCGAGCACGAGCACGCGGTCGGCGCGCTTGAGGACGCTTATCCGGTGCGACACGATGAGCGTCGTCCCCCCCTTCGCCTGCTCGTAGATGGCCGCGATGAGGCGCTTCTCGGTGGCGTGGTCCACGGCCGAGAGCACGTCGTCGAGGAGCAGCATCGAGAAGTGCCGGTAGAAGGCGCGCGCGAGGGCCGTCCGCTGGCGCTGCCCGCCCGAGAGCGTCACGCCGCGCTCGCCGACGATCGTGTCGAGGCCGTCCTGGAGGGCCGAGAGATCGTCGGTCAGCGCCGCGGAGCTCGCGGCCGCCTCGACGCGCGCGTCGTCGCGCTCCCCCATGGGCGCGGCGAGCGCGATGTTCTCGCGGATCGAGGTCGAGAAGAGGAAGGCGTCCTGCGGCACGTAGGCGAGCTCGCGCCAGAACTCGGCGAGCGGCACGTCGCGCACGTCCACCCCGTCGACGAAGACCGTGCCCACGGGCGGCTCGTAGACGCGCCCGAGCACGTTCAGGAGCGTCGACTTCCCAGCCCCCGTGAGCCCGAAGATCCCGACCACCTCGCCCGGGGTCACCTCGAAGGACACGTCCTCGAGCACGACGGGGCGCCGATCCTCGCCGTCCGCCCCCACGATCGGCCCGTCGAGGGGCGCGTCGCCGGGGGCCGCCTCCCCGCCGCGCCGCGGCGGCACGGGGTAGCGAAAGGTCAGGTTCTTCACCGCGATGGCGTTCCCGCCGGGCCCTGGCGTCGGCAGCGGCACCGCCGCGCTCTTCGGGCGGTCGTTCGGGGCGTCGAGCACCTCGTAGACGCGCTTCAGCGACACCCAGCCGCGCTGGAGGGCGTTGATGAGCCAGCCCATGCCGAAGAGCGCGCCCGCGACGGTGCGGATGTACACGGAGAAGGCGGCGAGCTCGCCCTTCGTGAGGTCGTTCTCGATGACCATGCGGCCGCCCGCGTAGAGCACGATGATGAGGCAGGCGTTGCCGACGACCTGCACGATCGGGAGGAGCCAGCTCTGCACGCCCACGAGGCCGAGCGAGAGGTCCTTCAGCTCGGCGTTGGCGTCGTCGAAGCGGCGCGTCGCCCCCGCGACCGCGTTGAAGCTCTGGAGGACGACCGCGCCGTTGTAGGTCTCGAGCGCACGCTCGGAGAGGGTCGCCACCTGCTGCTGGCTCCGGGTCACGAGGTGGAGCATCTTCTTGATGGCGTAGCGCAGGACGAACGCGGCGATGGCGAGCGGGATGATGCAGAGGAGCGTGAGCAGCGCGTTCGTCAGCAGCATCTGCCCGAGCGTGAAGACGAGCGTCATCACGACGTTGAAGAGCTGCAGGCTCCCGAAGCCGACGAACGCGCGCACCGAGCCCGTGTCGTTCGTGCCGCGGCTGATGATCTCACCGGGCCGCACGCGATCGAAGTAGCGCTGCGGCATCTCGGTGAGGTGCCCGAAGAGGTCGTTCTTGATGTCGTACTCGACGACCCGCCCGGGGTTGAAGAAGTAGATCCGCGAGAGCGTGCGCACGCCCATGATCGCGACGCCCGCGATGAGGATCGCCCAGGCCCAGCCGACGGCGTCGCTCGCGGTGCCGCCGCCGATCGCGTCCACGGCGTGCTGCACGAACACCGGGATCGCGATGGTGAGCGCGGTCGTCGCGAGCAGGAACACGCCGCCCGCGAGGTAGGAGCGGGTATGGCGCTTCATGTAGCTGCGCCAGAAGCGCGCGAGGAGCCCGCCGTCGTCGTCTCGGGCGGGCCGACGCGCGGCGTCGCCCTGCTTCTGGTTCATGCGCGGTCCCCCGGCTCCGAGCCGGCGCGCTCGGTCACGGCCCTCATGCTCCGGGCCATATAGCACCCTCCGCGGCGATTTGCTCGCGCGCCGGATACGGAAAGCGTGGGCGGTGACGAACCGAGCGGGAAGTCCGGCGCTTCGGGGGGCGACGCGACCCGCGTCGTTCGCTAAGGTGTCCTTGGCTCGCATCTTGCTGCGGGCTCGGCCGCCATGCATCAGACCATCCCCCCGATCCCGATCCCGCTCCGGAACGTCCTCCTCGCCGCGCTCGTCGGCGCGCTCGGCGCGTGCGGCAGCGCCGACGGCGGCTCCGGCGCCACCATCGCCGACACCACGAGCGTCGCGGACACGGGCCCGGTCGACGCCATCGGCTTCGACACGACGGGCGCCGACACCGCGGTGAGCGACGTTTCGACGCCCACGGACACCACCGAGGCCGACTCGATCCGCCCCGACAGCGGCGAGACCACGGAGACCGCGGCCACGACGGCGCTCAAGGACGACGACGTCTTCGTCGTGCCCGGGGGGATCGCCGCGCGGACGCAGGTCGCCATCTCGGACGACGGGCGCGTCGCCTGGGTCGAGCGCGACACACCGGGCGGCGAGCCGCGGCTCGTCGTCTGGAGCGGTGTCGGGACGACGCGCGCCCCGGACGCCTTCGCGCCCCCGCACCTGAGGGCCCCGCGCGAGCTCGTGCTCGTCGGGGACCGCCTCGTCTACGTCGACGATCGCTACGGCGACGCCGACCTCTTCGTCATCGACCTCACGACCGGCAGCGACGCGGCGATCGTCGCGCGCCACGGTGAGCAGGCCCACCCGGTGACGGACGGCACCGACCTCGTCTGGGAGGACTGCCGCTTCTGCCTCACGGGCGACGACGGCGGGCTGCGCGAGCTCTTCCGCCGGCCGCTCGCGGGCGGCGCCGAGCAGAACCTCACGAACGACAACGTCTCCGACCGCGCCCCCGTCTTCGGGACGCTCGCCGACGGGACGACCGCGCTCGCCTGGATCGCGGGGGACGGGACGCTCCGCGTGAGCGCCGGCGCCACGGACGTCGCGCGCCCGACCGGCGAGGAGGTGCTCGCCGTCTCGCTCACGAAGGGGGTGCTCGCCTGGCGCCGGCGCCCGCTCATCATCAACCCCGACAGCATGATGCCGAGCGACGTCCTCTTCACGCGCGTGGACGACGGCGCGACCTTCCCGGCGACCTTCCACGCCGAGCGCGCGGCGCTCTCCGACGGCGCGCCGCGGGCGGCCGCGGGGCGGATCGGCTGGATCGAGGGCACGCCGCCCGACCCGGCGGCGTCGGTCATCCGCGTCGTAGACGCCGAGACCCTCGCGGACATCCGCAACCTGCCGATCGGCGGGGTCGTGGAGCGGCTCGCGATGAGCCCGACGCTCGTCGCGGTGACCGCGCCGCGCGCCGACAACGACGACATGAACGACGTCTGGGTGCTGGGGCTCCCGTGACGGTCGCGGCGCGGCGACCAGCCACTTGTCACCTGTAAAGCAACTGGTCACACCATGACGCCGCCGTCGCCATCGGCATCGCTGCCTCGCCTGACCCCGGTCGCCCCGGACGACGCGCCGTTCCTCGCGGCGCTCTTCCGGTCGGGGCCGGTCGCGGCGCGGCTCGCGCTCCTCCCGGAGCCGCTGCGGGAGCAGCTGCTCGCGCACCAGGAGGCCGGGCAGCTCGCGACGTGGCGGGCCCGCTTCGGCGACGCAGGCGACCGCGTCGTCCGGCTCGGCGACGAGCGCGTGGGGCGCCTCTGGACGGCGCGGCTCGGCGACGACGAGCTCCGCGTCGTGGACATCGCCCTCGCCCCGGCCCACCGCGGGCGCGGGCTCGGGACGACGCTGCTCGAGGGCGTCATCGCCGACGCCCGCCGCGAGGGGCGGCGGGTCACCCTGCGCGTGGCGCGCGACAACCCCGCGCTCCGGCTCTACCTGCGCCGCGGCTTCGCCGTGGTGGCCGAGGAGCCGCTGGATCTCGAGCTCTCGCGGGCGCCCGACCCGAGCTAAGCCGTAATTTCAGTCGCGGCCGCGGCCGCCGCGCCCCGAGCTCGTCGCGAGCCCGGCCCAGCCGGCCTTCCTGGGGCCACGCGGGCGGTGCTCCGCGCTGGCTGCGCGCTCGTCGCGGCGAGGCTTGCCGCGGCGGTCGTCGGTCGGGGCGCGCCCCTCGGCGCCGACGCGGATCCGGGCGAGCGCGATCTCGATGGGGCCGTTGCGCGTCGCGAGGCTGCGCTCGACGGGCAGCCCGAGCCGCGGGACGAGCTCCGGGGGGAGGACCACCACGGCCGTCCAGCCGGCGAAGCGCTCCCGCAGCGTGCGCCCGAGCGCCTCGACGGTGGCCTCGGCGTCCTCCGGTCCGCCGAGGCGGTGGCCGTAGGGCGGGTTGGCCAGGACGACGCCCGGGCCGCCCGGGGGCGCGACGAGCTCGCGCACGTCGCCCTCGGCGAGGTCCATGCCGTCCGCGACGCCGGCGCGCTCGGCGTTCTCGCGGGCGATGGCGAGCGAGACGGCGTCCGTGTCGCGGCCGACGATGGCGCCCCGCGCCACGTCGACGCGGCGCCGCAGCAGCATGCGGAGCTCGTCGAGGTCGGCGGGATCGTGCCCGACCCAGCGCTCGAAGCCGAAGCGCTCGCGGAGGAGCCCGGGGGCGATCCCGCGCGAGAACATCGCCCCCTCGACGAGGAGGGTGCCGGCGCCGCAGACGGGGTCGACGAGGGGGCTCGCGCCGTCCCAGCGCGACGCGAGCACCATCGCGGCGGCGAGGGTCTCGCGGAGCGGGGCCTCGCCTGCGTCGCGGCGGTACCCGCGGGCGTGGAGGCTGTCCTTGCCGGCGCCGTCGAGGGAGACGACGGCGTGCCGCCCCTTGACGCCGACGCGGAGGAGGAGGTCGGGGTCCTTCGTGTCGACGCTCGGGCGGGCGCCGAGCGCGTCGCGCACGGCGTCGACGACGGCGTCCTTCACGGTGAGCCCAGCGAGGCGCGCGTCGCGGAAGACGCTGTCGCGCGCGGTCGCGTAGACGGCGAGGGTCTTGTCGGGCGGGGCCATCGCGGGCCAGTCGACGAGCCGCCGGACGCTCGCGTAGAGCGCCTCGGGGCTCGACGCGTCGGCGGTGCCGAGGGTCCTGAGCACGCGGTGGGCCGTCCGCAGCGAGAGGCAGGCGCGCATGAAGCCCAGGCGATCGGCCTCGAAGGCGACGCCGCTCGGGCCGCGCGAGAGGCCCTCGAACCCGAGCTCGCGGAGCTCGCGCTCGAGGAACGGCTCGAGGCCGGGAGCGGTCGTCGCGAAGCACGGGACGCTCATGGGAGGCGCCTCTCTCCGTGGTTGACTCGGGAGGCGGTGCCGATAAGCTCGCCTCGGGGGTCGAGCCCGACCCCGCGAGGAGTCTTCGAATGCGTCATCTCGTGCCGTCCCTCGGCGTCCTGGTCTTCCTGTGCGTGTCGATGAGCCACGCGGCGCACGCCGCGACCGTCTACACGACGCGCACCAACATCGACACGACGCCGTCCGGCGCCGAGGTCTACCTCGTCGACGGCGGCAGCGAGAAGCTGCTCGGCATCTCCCCGCTCGCAAAATACAAGCTGCCTCGCGGCATCGTCCAGCTTCTCTTCAAGAAGGAGGGCTACGACGATCTCAAGGAGACCGTGGAGATCGGCCGCACGACGCAGAGCTACGTCTTCAAGCTCACGAAGAGCATCGTGCCGGCGACGCTCGACTTCACGGGCGGCAACGAGGTGATGGGCGCGACGGTCACGGTCGACGGCAAGGTCATCGGGACCGTGCCGACGAAGACGCAGGTGATGCCTGGACGGCACCAGTGCGTGGTCCAGAAGGAGGGCTACGAGCGCTGGGAGCGCTGGGTGGACGCCGTCGAGAAGCAGACGGTCACGTTCGACGTGGTGCTCGTGAAGCTCGCGGCGACGCCGGGGGAGGCGCTCGTCACGTCGAACCCGAGCGGCGGCGAGGTGCGCGTGAACGGCGCGCCGAAGGGGAAGACCCCGATGGTCGTCGAGGGCCTGACGCCCGGGCAGTACCTCGTGGAGGTGAGCCTCGCGGGCTACGTCGGGTTCTCGCAGAACGTGGTCGTCGAGAGCGGCAAGCGCACCGTCATCGACGCGCAGCTCGTCGCGCAGAAGGGGGACCTCGGCGAGGTGAAGGTCATCACGACGACGCCCGGGCTGATGGTCTACCTCGACGGGGAGAGCCTCGGCGCGGCGCCGGTGACGAAGAGCGACGTGAAGCCGGGCGTGCACATCCTCGAGGGCAAGAGCGCCGACGGCGGCTCGACGAGCCAGAACGTGGAGGTGAAGGCCGGCGAGACGGTCGTGGTGCGGCTCGACACGAACGCGCCGGCCGCCGACAAGGCGCGGGTGCGGGTGATCTCGAGCGTGCCGGGCGCGCAGGTCGACATCGACGGGGTGAAGAAGGGGCCGTCGCCCTTCGTGGCGGACGGGCTCGACCCCGGGACGCACTTCGTGACGGTGACGGCGAACGGCTTCTCGACGTGGACGCAGACGGTCACGCTGAAGGCGGGCGACAACGAGGTGATCGCGGAGCTCGGGCAGTCCGGGCGGGTCGACATCCGGGTGAAGTCGGGCCAGGAGGCGGACATCTTCGTGAACGGCAAGGCCATCGGGCGCACGCCGTACACGGGGGAGCTGCCGGTCGGGACGCACAACGTGCTGCTCCAGCGCGGTGACGGGAAGACGGAGGAGTTCCGGATCGCGGTCGGCCCGGACCGGATCGTGAAGATCAGCGCGGCGTTCGGGCAGGCGGATCCGAACGCGGTGCCGGACAACACGCGGCCGATGTCGTGGTCGGCGCGGGCGATGCCGGCGGGCACGGGCGCGGTCGACGTGTGGGCCGGCTGGCCGTACCTGCTCAACTTCTCGGCGGGCGGCGGCGTCGGGTCGAACATCGACCTCGGGGTGTCGGCGCGCTTCGCGTTCAACGTGATCAACGAGCTCTCGGCGACGCTCCAGTGGACGTTCGTGCACACGCGGACGGTGGCGGCGAGCGTCGAGGGCGGGATCGGCGCGGGCCTCGGCACGGAGGAGCGCAACAGCTTCTTCTTCCACGCGATGGCGAAGGGCTCGGTGATGATCGCGGACAAGGCGGCGATCACGGCGCGCGTGGGGCTCCTCGCCTACACGGATCGCGTCGGCCCCGAGGCGACGGTGCCGGACCGCGACGGCGGCGCGCGCATGACGCTCGGCTTCTCGGTCGAGGCGAAGCTGACCGACGATCTGAACGGCTTCCTCTACTTCGACGGCGACCCGTTCAACGACAACCGGCACCTCTACGACGTGTCCTACCTGTCGGACCCGAAGATGTACGGCGGCATCGGCGTGGCCTGGATCTTCTAGGCCTGGGCGCCGGCGCAGGGCGCGGGCTCAGGCGTAAGCGCTGGTTCAGAAACCGCTTTCACCACGGAGACACGGAGACACGGAGGGAGGAGGGAGGAGGAAGAGCAGGAGGCTCTCGGCCCGCTCCCTCCTCACCTCCGTAGCCACGCTCCAAGAGCCACAGCCGGCCAGAGAGCCGGTCAAGCCCGGCGCCCTCCGTGCTCCCTCCGTGTCTCCGTGTCTCCGTGGTCACGTTCCAACGAGACCGTGGTCACGTTCCAACGAGACCGTGGTCACGTTCCAACGAGACCCGTGGTCACGTCCCAACGAGACCAGGAGCCGCGCGCTACTTGTGGAACTCGGGCACGACGCCCGCCTCGCGCCACGCCTTGAAGCGCCCGCGGCTCGCCGCGAGGCGCGCGTCGTCGCGGTGGTCGACGAAGTCGATCACCGTCTCGAACTCGCGCGCGAACGCGACGCTCACGGGCGCGAGCTGGATCAGCACGGCCTGCGCTATCGGCGCGACCTCCGCCGCCACGATCACGACGCGCGCGTCGGGATCCTCGAGCCCCTCCCCCGCGAGCCGCTCGTGCGGGACGAAGGCGTCCTCGACGAACGTCCACAGGAAGTCGTCGAGCGCGCGCGCCTCGCCCTCGTCGCCGCAGTGGATGAGCACGTGCGTCTCGCGGCGCCAGGCGGCGTCGGCGAGCTTGTACACGAGCCCCCACTGCTTGTCGGGGGGGAGGTCGTAGAAGTGCACCTTCGGGGGATCGTTCGGCATGACCTTCAGAGGGCGTCCGGATCGTCGAGCCCGACCGTGCCGTCGAGCAGGTCCACGGTCAACCGCGCATCCGCCCGGCTCCCCTCGTAGTAGCCCTCATCGCGCCGCTCGAGCCGCACGTCCGCCGCCGCCTCGACCGCCGCCACCGCCTCCCCCGGGAGGCCCGCCCCGGGGGCCGCGCGCAGGGCGCACCGCGCGAGCAGCCCCAGCTCGAACACGAGCTCCGCCGCGAGCGGGAGCCCGCCGAGGTCCACGGGCCGCGGCAGCGCGCGGACGTGCCGCTCGCCGTCGTCGCGGACCGCCGTCGTGGCGTCGAGCGGGGGCGCGAGCGCGTCCGCCTCGGCGCCCCAGCGGAGCGCCGCGAGCATCGCGCGGAACGGGATCGGGACGGGGGGTGTCAGGTGCGTCATGGCTCGTCGCGCCCGCGGCGCGGATCCGGTATGGTCCCGTCCATGGTGGTGGGAACGCGGCCTCATCGGCAAGGCAAGAACCCGTCGCGGGCGCCGGCGCCCCGGAGGCGGCCATGCTGATGCGCCCGGTGCGCGACGGGATCCGCCGCCTCACGGGCCGCGATCACTGGGAGGTCCTCGGCTTCCTCCGGCAGTCGCCCGAGGCGAACGCCTACCTCCTCGGCCAGATCGCGCGCCAGGCCCTCGATCGCGAGGCGGTCGCCGGCGTCTTCGCGGGCTTCTGGCGCGGCGGCGCCCTCGCGGGCATCGTCTGCGTCGGGTCGAACCTCGTCGTCTCCGAGCCCTGCAGCGACGACGCCCTCGACGCCTTCGCCCTCTTCGCGGCCCGCTCCGCCTACGTCATCCGCGTCGTCGTCGGCCCCGACGCCGCCGTCGCCGCCTTCATGGACCGCTACGGCCGCGAGCCCGACGCCATCGCCCTCGAGCGCCCGCACCAGATCCTCTACAAGGTCGACCGCGTCACCCACCTCCCGGCCGATCCCTGCCCGGAGCTGCGCCCGGCCGACGTCACCGAGCTCGAGCACCTCCTCCAGGCCGACCTCTCGATGGTCATGGAGGAGCTCGGCTTCGACCCCTTCTCCCCCGATCTCCCGAGCTTCCGGCGCGGCTGGCTGCGGCGGATCCGCGAGCAGCGGTCGTGGGTCGTCGGCCCCCTCGGGGCGCCCGTCTTCAAGTGCGACCACTCGGCCGTCTCGGACGACGTGATCCAGCTCGCGGGCGTCTTCACCGCCCCGGAGAGCCGCGGCCGCGGCATCGCGCGGCGCGCCATCTCGGCGATGTGCGAGCTCCTCTTCCGCGAGGTGCCCTGCGTGACCCTCTACGTGCACTCCGAGAACGCGCGCGCCATCAGGCTCTACGAGAGCCTCGGCTTCCACGAGGCGGGACGCGTGCGCTCGGTGTGGTTCGCGTAGCGCTCCGGATCCGCGCGAGCACCGCGTCCGCGAGGCGCTCCGCGGTCGCCGGGCCGTGCCGGAAGAAGAGGCTCGGCTCGACGATCTCGAGCTCGTTCAGCCACCGCTCGCCGCCCGGCCCCGTCAGGAGGTCGACCCGCGCGTACACGAGCGCCTCGCCGAGGCGCGCGCCCGCGAGCGCCACGATCCGCGCGGCCAGCGCTTGCTCCTCGGCCGTCGGGAGCCACGGGACGTCGGTCGCGCCCCAGTCGTCCTGCACGCGGTAGTCGCCGGGGACCGGGATCTTCCGCACGCCGTGCGCGAACGCCCCGTCGACGAGGATGAGCGAGCGCTCGCCGTCGCGCTCGACGCTCTCGAGGTAGGGCTGGAGCATCAACCCCTCCCCCGCGTCGAGGAGGAGCCGATCCGCGTGGGCCTGCGCCGCCGCGAGCCCGGCGGCGTCGGCGTCGAAGCGGAGCGTCTCGCGCGCGTTCGCGCCGACGACCGGCTTCAGGAAGGCGCGCCCCCAGCCCGCCTCGCGCACGCGCGCCGCGACGTCGGCGCCCTCCCCCGCGTCGAGCCAGATCGTGGGCGTGAGCGGCGCGCCCGCCGCCTCGAGCTCGCGGAGGTAGCGCTTGTCGGTGTTCCAGCGGACGACCGCCGGGCCGTGGAGCAGCAGCGTCTCCTCCGCGGCCCGCTCGGCCCACGCGACGAACGCGTCCTTCCGCTCCTGGTAGTCCCAGGTCGTCCGGATGAGGCACGCGTCGAACGCGCCCCAGGCGACGTCCGCGTCCCACGGCACGTCATCGACCGCGACCCCGCGCGCCGCGAACGCCGCTCGCAGCGGCCCCTCGTCGTCCGCGACCGGCGGAAACGGCGCGCACGTCGCGATCGCCACCCGGAGGCCGCTCACGGAGCCGCCTCCAGGGCCACCGCGCGCCCCGCTGTGCGTCGTCGCACACCCGTGAAACACTTCCGAAACATCGTGCGTTCATCCTGGGCTCGTGTTCGGAACCCGCAACAGGAGGACGTTCTGATGCCGAGCCTCAAGAAGCTCCTGCTCCACCACGGCCCCGTCGCCATGCTGCACCGCCGCGCGCTGCTCGTCCTGCGCGACCTCTCCGTGGCCTGATCCGAGTCCCCTCCGAGACCTGGGCGCGTCTCCCGCGAGTCGGGGGCGCGCCCGGGCCTCGCGACGCCCGAGCCCGCTACCAGGACACCGGCGAGTGCGGCAGCAGCACGCGCACGAGGTCCCCGTCCCTGGCCGCCGGCGCCCCCGGCTCCGTCCGGATGAACGAGTTGCCCCGCGCGACCGCGACCTGATCGGCGCTCCCGAGCGTCGGCCGGTAGCGCACCGCGAGCTGGTCGTCGTCGCCGCGCACGAGCTCGGCCGCGTGGAACGTCGTGCGCCCCGCCGTCGCCGGGAGCTCCCCCACGAGCGGCAGCCGCACGTACCACGACGCCGGCTCCGGGCGCCGCCCGAGCACGCGCAGCGCCGGCCCGAGCAGGACGAGCCCGGCGACGAACGCGCTCACCGGGTTCCCCGGGAGCCCGAAGACGAGCCCGCCCGCGTGGCGCCCGAAGAGCACGGGCTTACCGGGCTTGATGCGCACCTTGTGGAAGAGGATCTCGACCCCCTCCTCCTCGAGCGCCGCGCGCACGATGTCGTAGCTCCCGGCCGACACGCCGCCCGAGAGCACGAGCACGTCGCTGTCGAGCCCCTCGCGGATCGCCATACGCGTGGCGTTCATCTCGTCGGCGACGATGCCCCCGTCGACGACCCGCGCCCACTCCCGCTCGAGGAACGCGAACATCGTGCGGCGGTTGCTGTCGCGGATCTGCGCCGGCCCCGGCGTCGCCTCGATCGGCACGAGCTCGCTGCCCGTCGTGATGACCGTCACCCGCGGCCGCACGCGCACCGTCACGCGGTGTGCGCCGACCGACGCGAGGACGCCCGCCGTCAGGCTCTCGACCACGCGCCCCGACGCGGCCACCACCTGCCCCTCGCGCACCTCCTGCCCGCGCGGCGCGACGTTGTCGCCGCGCTCGAGGGGGCCGGGGACGCTGACGTGGCCGTCGTCCGGGCGGCTCGTCCGCTCGACCATGACGATGGTGTCGGCGCCCCGCGGGAGCGGCGCGCCCGTCATGATGGCGACCGCCTCGCCCTCGCCGACCGTGAGGTCCACGTCCGAGCCGGCGGCCACCTCGCCCACGACCCGCAGCGTCGTCGGCCCCGCGGCGACGTCGGCCGCGCGGAGCGCGAAGCCGTCCATCATGGCGCGGTCGAACGGCGGCTGGTCGCGATCGGCGCAGATGTCCTCGGCCAGGATGAACCCGGAGGCGTCCCAGAGCGAGAGCTGGCGCGTCGGCCAGGAGTTGCGCGCGAGCTCCTGCGCGGCGCGGATCACGATGTCGACGGCGTCGTCGACGGGTAGCAGGTCGCCTGGGCCGCTCATGGCTCCTCTCCGAGCTGGTCGTACTTCGAGGCCTTGCCGCGCGCGAGCGCGACCGGGTAGCGCTCCCCGTTCAGGGCGAGCTTCGCCTCGGCCGCGGCGAGGAGGTCCACCCCGAGGCGGCGCGCGAGGTTCACGAGGGTGATGAGGACGTCGCCGAGCTCCTCCTCGAGGCGCGCGCGCGGCGGGAGTTCGCCGTCCCGCTTCCACAGGAAGAGCTCGAGCAGCTCGGACGCCTCCACGGAGAGCGCCATCGCGAGGTCCTTCGGCGTGTGGAAGCGCTCCCAGTCGCGCGCGTGGTTGAACGCGGCGAGCGCCGCGGCGAGCGTCGCGATGGGGGTCTCGGCCTCGCTCCAGCGCGCAGCGGGCGCGCTCCCGTCGCCCGCGGCCCCGCTCACGTCGCGGCCGCCGGCGTCAGCGCGATCACGTGCTCCTCCTTCCCGTCGCGCCCGCCCGGCGGGCGCTTGCCGCGCCCCGGGCCGAACGCGGGCCGCGGCTGGCTCACGCTCGCGAGCACCCCGAAGCCGGCCTCGCGGGCGGCCGCGGCGATGAGCGGGAGCGTGGGGATCGGCCCGTCCGGGGCCTGCCCGTCGCCGACCACGAGCGTCACGCGCCCGCGGGGCTCGAGGTGGCGCCCCCAGGCGGCGAGGAAGGCGGCGATGTCGTTCACGTAGTGGCGCTCGGCGTCCGCGCGGCCGACGACGCGTACGGAGCGGCGCGCGCCGACCTCGGCCGAGCGCGCGAGCCCGGCGTCGAGCCCGAGGAGGGCGTAGCGGCGCTCATGGTGCGCGGCGTAGTCGTAGACGCCCGGATAGGGGGGCGACGTGACGACGTGCGCGACGGGGCCGACGTCGTCGGGGGGGCGGCGCGCGTCGGCGAGGAGGAGGCGCGGCGGGCCCTCGGCGCGGATCGCGCGGTGGAGCGCGGCGAGCGCGCCCGCGTGCTCCTCGGCCTTCGCGACGAACCAGTCCTCGACGCGGCGCGCCGGGGTCCAGGCGTGCTCGGCGTCCTTCACGGGGACCGAGTCGGAGACCTGCTTCGAGGCCTTCACGAGCACCGAGGAGAGGCAGACCCGCAGCATGCGATCGAGGTCCGCGTCGGGGCCCTCCGTGTGCCCGAGCACCTCGGCGAGGCTCCACGCCTCCGCGAGCGCGGGCGGATCGAACCACTCGCTCTCGGTCTTCCAGATCGCGTCGTCCACGCGCTTCCCATGCCGGAAGCGGCGCGCCGCCTCGACGGCCAGGTGGGCGCGCGCGACGAGGGCCGCCCGGCGCTCGCCGCTCCAGCGGCGCGTGCGGGCCCAGGCGACCTCGAGCGCGACCGGGTTCACGTCGGCCGCGACGACCGCGCGCCCGGCGACGAGGGCCTCGACGACGACGGTGCCGCCGCCCATGAAGGGGTCGGCGACCACGCCCGGCGGCCCCTCGTCGATGAGGGCGCCCGCGGTGAAGGGGTGCATGCGCGCCGGCCAGGCGTGGAAGCCGTGGGTCAGCGCGCGGGGATCGGCCTTGCCGGGCGGCCGCGCGGCGCTCGCGAGGGCCTTCGCGACGGCGGGATCGCCAGCGAGGCGGGCGCGGCCACCGACGTTCGAGAGAGCGCGCCGGCCGGGCGCGTGGGTCCGCTGTCGTTTCACGCGGCGAGTCTCCGGCAGGGGCGGGAAGAACGCAATCGGGGGGCGGCCCGGCGAGCGGCGGCGCTCACAGGCCGAAGTTCTGGAGGCCGGTCCGCACCATCGCGACGGCGATGGCGGCGAGGAAGAGGGACATGACCTTGCCGAACGCGCGCGTCACGGCCGGGCGCAGGTGGCGGGCGAGGCGCTTCGCGTACATCACGAGCGCGAGCACGATGAGGAGGTTCGCCGAGAGCGCGAGGAGGACGACCGGGCGCCCGTGGACGTCCGCGAGGACGAGGCAGGCGGTGAGGGTGGCCGGCCCGACGATGAGCGGGACGCCGAGCGGGACCACGCCGTAGTCGTCGCCGACCGAGGCGTGGCGGCGCTCCTCGGTCGAGTGGATGAGGTCGTGGATGGAGATGAGGAAGAGGATGATCCCGCCCGCGACGCGCAGATCGTCGACCCGGATCCCGAGGAAGGAGAAGAGGCCGCCGCCGACGAGGATGACCGTGACGGCGACGATGAAGCCCGTGAGCACACCGGCGCGGCCGAGGCGGCGGGCGGCCGGCTCGTCGAGGCCGTCCGCGATGCCGAGGAAGAGCGGCAGCACGGTGAGCGGGCTCACGGCGACGAAGAGGGGCACGAACACGGTCAGGAAGTCGTCCACGGTGGCCTCGGCGGCGGGGTTGGAGCGCGCAACGCGCTCCGGGGCGCGCTGATCGCGACCTCACGCGCGCGCCGGACATGGCGCACGACGCGCTCGCGATCAAGGGCCGTGAGACCGGTTCGTCACCGGGGTCATCGCGGGGTCGGCAACCTCGCCGTTGACATCGCGTCGCCTGGCCATGTCTCTTCGAAGAGACGAGGTGGGAAGCCGTGTGCGGGCGACCTTCCAGGCTCTGCGCGATCCAACCGTCGCGTCGGGGTCGCCTCGTCCGGGCGCGGGCCCGACGTCGCCGAGCGCGTGGGCGCCTCGTCGCGGCGCCGTCTCCCGCGGCCGCGGCGCGCGCCCGGCGGACATCATGCTGCCCTACCTCACCGAGACCCTGCTCGCGCTCGTGCTCGCGGCGCCACCAGCGCCCCTCCCGACGCTCTCGCTCGACTCGCGCGGCGTGGCGCTCAACGCCGACGACAAGGTGCTCTGCGACCTCGACATCGTGGGCGGCGGCACCGACTACCACGGCTACGCCGGCGTGAAGTGGCGCGGCTCCTCGTCGATCGGCTACGCGAAGAAGTCCTACACGGTCGAGATCTGGGACGCCGCGGGCGACGACCTCGAGCCCGACCAGCCGCTCCTCGGGATGCCCATCGAGGAGGACTGGGTCTTCTACGGCCCGTATCACGACCAGACGGGGCTCCGGAACTGGTTCTCCTACACGCTCGCGCGCTCGCTCGGGCGGTGGGCGCCGCGCGGGGAGTTCGCGACGCTCACGCTGAACGGCGAGGCGCAGGGGCTCTACGTCCTCTTCGAGAAGATCAAGCGCGACCGGCACCGCGTGGACGTGGCGAAGTCGGACGACGCGCACCCCGACCGCGGCTACGTCTTCAAGCTCGACAAGCGCGACCCCGACGAGCCCTTCGTCAAGCCCTACCTCGACGAGTTCGTGGTCGTGTACCCGAAGGAGCCGAACGCGGCGCAGTCGGCGTTCCTCGAGGCGGCGCTGAACGAGCTCTTCGTGAGCCTCGAGGCGGGCGGCGACCCGGAGCTCGGGTGGCCGGCGCACATGGACGCGACGTCGTTCCACGACGAGTGGATCATGCAGCAGCTGTCGGCCAACAAGGACGCGTTCCACACGTCGAGCTACTTCTCGAAGGACGCGGGCGGGCGCATCGTCGCCGGGCCCATCTGGGACATCAACCTCGGCTACGGCGACGGCCCGCTCTCGGACAGCGGCGTCACGGGGTGGGACCCCTACACGAAGCCGTGGTGGGCGACGTTGATGGCGGATCCGGCGTTCGTCTCGGGGCTCATCGGGCGGTGGCAGGAGCTCCGGCAGGGGCCGCTCGCGACGGACGCGATGCTCGCGCTCATCGACGGGGTGGCGCCGTCCATCGCGGCGGCGGCGACGGCGGACTTCGACCAGGCGGGGCCGTGGACGGGCGTCAAGGACCACATGAAGACGTGGATCGCGCAGCGCGCGGCCTGGATCGACGCGAACATCGGCGCGCTCGCGATCCCGTGCACGCCGAGCTGCGACGGGCGCGCGTGCGGCTGGGACGGCTGCGGCGGGACGTGCGGCGGGTGCGGCGACGGCGAGCGGTGCGAGGCCGGCGCGTGCGTGGCGGCCTGCGAGGCGCCCGGATGCGAGGCGCCGCCGTACTGGCTCTTCCGCGACGCGGTGGGGCCGGGGCTGACGGTGCAGTCGTCGCAGGCGGAGCTCACCGACGAGACGCACGCGCGCTACGCCGGGGACAAGGCGATCCGGCTCGCGTGCGGGCTCGGCGGGAACGTGGCGCTGCTCCGGCGGGCGGGGCTCGCGGGGTACGAGAGCGTGCGGATCTCGGTGCGCGCGGACGCGCCGGGGTCGATCGAGCTCGACGCGAACGCGGACGCGCACCTCACGTCGCTCACGGGGCAGCTCGGGGCCGGCTGGACGGAGCTCGAGATCCCGCTCGCGGGGCCGCTGAAGTACCTCTCGCTCGCGTGCCGGACCCAGGGCGGCGGGAGCGGGACCGTGTGGATCGGCGACATCGCGGCGGTCGCGCACCTGAGCGCGTGCGACTGCGACGACGACCCGACGACGCTCGACCTGTGCCGGGGCGAGGTGTGCGCCGTGATGAACGCGGGCGCGGTCGATCCCGGGCCGGAGCCGGGGCCGGAGCCGGGCCCGGAGCCCGGACCCGAGCCGGGGCCGGAGCCGGTCGCGGAGGCCGAGGCGGTCGAGGTCGTGGAGGCGGTGGAGGTCGAGGCCGACGTCGTGGACGTGGTCGACGCGACGACGCCGGCCGACACGCAGGCGGACACGGGCTCGCCGGGGGCGGACACGACGCCGGGCGGGCCCGACGGCGGCACGGACGCGGCGGGCGGCCTCGACGGGGCGGTGCTGGACACGCGGGCGCCGGAGCCCGACGCGGTGGCCGAGCCGCTGCCGCTCCCGCCCGCGTCGGGGTGCGCCGGCGGCGGCGACGGCGCGCCGGCGTGGGCCGCGGCGCTGGCGCTGCTCGGCGTCGCGCTGACCCGGCGGCGGCGTTGTGCGATCGCGAAGAGAACGCTCGAGTAGCGGCCGCCGATGCGCACGTGATCGCGTGTGCAACGCAACATGAAGCGACGTTGCGAGCCCGCCCCCGGCGCGCTAGCCTCGACGGCGGAAGCGCGTCGGTCCTGGTGGGTCGCGCGGTCTTCAAAACCGTCGTGGGGCGCCGAGAGGCGTCCTGGGGGAGTTCGATTCTCCTGCGCTTCCGCCAGCTTCTCGCGTGAGCCCTTCAGCTCCACCCCCGGCCTGCCGAACACGCCACGCAGGCCGGGTCGCTCGCGCGCCTCCGGCCCACAGCACCCGGCGTTCGCCGAATCGAACGCCGCCCGCCGCGGCGCGTTGCGCGGGGCCGCCCGCGCGGTGACACAGCGATACGCACGCCCTCCTTGCCTGCGTGCGCGCCCCCCTCCTACGATTCACCTCCGCGCCCGGCCCACTCCGCCAGGCGCCAGGTCAGGAGAGCACATGAGGTCCTTCGCCCTGCCCCGCCGCGCGGCCATCTCAGCCACCGCCGCCGCGCTCCTCGGGCTCCTCGGCGCCTGTAACGCCGCCGAACCGGCCGCCCCGGCACCGGCCGCCGACCCCGGCGCCGCCCCCGCCGTCACCGCGACGCCCCTCGACGCCGAGGGCCGCTTCCTCGTGAACCCGCGCCTCCTCCCGGCGCACCGCGTGAACCCCACGAAGGCGACGCTCAAGGCCGACGAGTTCGACAACGAGCGCGCCGCGAACCCGCAGCACTTCGCCATCACCGTCCCGCCCGCGAACATCGCGCACGTCCGCCCCATGGTCGAGTGGGAGCCGATGCGCGCCATCACGATGTCGTACCCGGGCTACATGCTCACCTCGGCGAACGCCACGGCCACCTTCGTCTCCATCGCGCAGCACGCCTCCGAACACGGCGAGGTCTGGTTCCTCGTCGACGGCAACCAGGCCGAGAACGGCCTCACCTCGCGGATCCTCGCGGCCGGCGTCCCCCCGGAGCGCCTCGGCAGCACCATCCGCTTCCTCCACGCCCCGCTCGACAGCGTCTGGTTCATCGACGCGGGCCCCCTCCCCCTCGTCGACACGCAGGCCAACACCTTCGCGTTCGCCGACTTCCGCTACTACCACGAGCGCCCCCTCGACGACGCCCTCCCGACCGTCCTCGCGCGCAACCTCGCCGGCTTCGGCTACGAGGCCACCACGAGCGTGTACCGCGCCCCGCTCACCGTCGAGGGCGGCACCTTCCAGTCCACGACGGACGGCATCTGCTTCACAGGCGACCGCGAGCTCTACAACCTCAGCTGCTACGACGGCGCCTGCGACGAGGGCATCGAGGCCCTCACCCTCGCCCAGCTCCAGACGCACCCCTTCGCCGACGCCATGCGCGCGACCCTCGCCCAGTACGTCGGCTGCAAGGACCTCGTCGTCCTCCACAGCATCACCGACGACGGCACCGGCCACATCGACATGTACCTGAAGGTCCTCGACGACCACCGCGTGCTCATCGGGAAGTACGAGGCCCCCTTCTCCGGGCAGCAGGCCACCAACGCCGCCCGCCTCGACGACGACGCCGCGTTCATCGAGGCCTACGTGAAGCCCGACGGCTCCCGCTTCACGGCCCCCCGCATCATCATGCCGGGCTCGCGCAACTCGAGCTTCGGCCGCGTCCCCTTCACCTACGTCAACTCCACGTTCTTCAACGGCCTGAACCTCTGGCCGGCCTACCCCTCCTACTCCGACTGGAACGCGAGCCGCGACGCCGCCGAGGCCACGTGGAACGAGGTCCTCCCGGACATGGAGCACATCTACGTCGACGCGACCGAGCTCTCCTTCTACTCGGGCGCCATCCACTGCGTGACCCGCACCATCCCCGCCATCGAGGCCGGCGACTGGGTGGCCGACGGCACCTGCGGCGGCGCCGAGTGCGCGGCCCCGGCCGGCGGCTACGACGGCGTCTGCGTCCCCGGCGACGACGGGCTCGAGGCCTGCTGGGGCCCCGCGTGGCAGTGCGACTGCAACGACTGCTCGACCGGCTGCGAGGTCGCCGCCGACCCGTGCGGCGGGATCCCGTTCGCCGGCTGCTGCGACGGCAGCACCCTCTACTACTGCGAGCAGCAGCGCGTGTACTCCCAGGCCTGCCAGGGCGGCTGCGGCTGGGACGGCTCGAGCGGCTGGTACGACTGCTCCTTCTCCGGCGTCGACCCCTCCGGCCACGCGCCGCGCGACTGCCCCGGCGCCTGCGAGCCGAGCTGCGAGGGGCGCTTCTGCGGCGACGACGACGGCTGCGGCGGGACCTGCACGACCTGCACCGGCGGCGGCGTGTGCACCGACGGCGTCTGCGTGGGCGCGTGCGACAGCTGCACGCCCGGCACCTCCGGCTGCGACGGCGACACCGCCTGGACCTGCGCCGAGGAGACGAGCGGCTGCCCGCGCCTCGCGCTGACGGCCTGCGACGAGAGCGGGCTCACCTGCGTGAGCGGCGCGTGCGTCGAGCGCCGCGTCGAGCCCGAGCCGGACACCGTCGACTCCGACACCCGCGAGACGACGCCCGACGCGACGTCCTCGCCCGACGGGGCGACCGCCGGGCCGGACGCCACGAGCGCCGACGACGGCGCGGGCGGCGGCGACATCGGCGTCGGCGGCGACACCTCCGGCCAGGCGTTCACGAGCCGGAAGAGCTCGGGCTGCGCAGGCGGCGGCGAGGCCGGCGGCGGCCCCCTGGCCGGGCTCCTCGGCGTGCTCGCGCTCGCGGCGACGCGGCGGCGCCGGACCTCCGTCTGAGGCGCGCGGAGGCGGAAGGGACGCCGCGCAGAGCGGGTTGTGCCGGGGTCGGCCGGCGACTTGCCCGAAGACACGCGGGTCGCTAACGTTCCCGAGGCCTCGGAACCGCGGCCCGAGCGCAGGGGAGGCATGGACCGGAGCTCCGTCAAGGCTAACGCGAAGTGGGTGCGGCTCGTCGTGGTGATCATCGCCTCGATCGCGGCCCAGGTGCCCCTCTTCGCGTTCTACCAGTCCCAGACGGGGGTCCCGGACCACGTGGTGCTCTGCGACGAGCACGTCGCGAAGTGGGCGCGCGTCCACGCCCCCGAGGGGATGCGCGGCGGCCTCATCGCGGCCATCCGCGAGCGCTGTGAGCCGCGCGACCAGCCGCTCCGCGGCGTCGCGATGCGCGTCCCGCAGAAGGAGGAGAAGAAGCCCGACACCGACCCGCCGATCCCCGAGGACGCGCAGGTCGTCGAGGTCCCGAAGCAGGACGTGCCCGACGACGCGCCGCCGGTCGACACGAAGTACCTCGCCGAGCAGAACACGCGCACGGAGAAGGAGACGCGGTCGAAGGTGGCGAAGCCGTCGACGCAGAAGAGCCAGGGCAAGGTGAGCGTGGAGGATCCGTCGCCCGTGCAGGCCGAGACCTCGACCAGCCCGTCCAAGACGGTCACCACGCGGTCGAAGGAGACGGAGGTCCAGCTCGCCGACGCGACGCAGAAGCTCCCCGACGCGGACCACGGGCAGGCCAAGCCGGACACGATCGTCGAGCGCGGGAAGGACGCGAAGATCCTGCTCCCGACGGGCACGGACGAGGCGGCGATGGCGAACCTGCAGGCGCTCTCGGGCGACTTCACGAGCAGCGACTACCTGCCGGACGTCGACGAGGGCGGCGCGACCGTGCTGAACGCCAACAAGTACCGCTACGCCGACTTCTTCAACCGCGTGAAGCGCGCGGTCGAGCGCCAGTGGCACCCGGCCGAGGTCTATCGCCGGCGCGACCCGACCGGCCGCGCGTACGGCGTGAAGGACCGCTACACCCTCCTCCGCGTGACGCTCGACCCGCAGGGGAACCTCGTGCGGCTCCTGACCACGCGCGACTCCGGGCTCGACTTCATGGACGAGGAGGCGCGCGGCGCGTTCTCGCGGGCGGCCCCCTTCCCGAACCCGCCCGACGGCCTCGTCTCCGACAGCGGCAACATCGTCTTCGAGTTCGGCTTCTACTTCGAGATCACGGCCGGCCGGTACGGCTTCCAGTGGAAGCGCCTGTGAGGGACGCGCGGCGCGGGTGACCGGCGCGGTCGCGAGCGCTTGCTCGGCGCGCCCGCGGGCCTAGGTTTCCGCCCATGCTCACCGCGATCCTGACCGCGTGGCTCATCGCCGCCGCGCCGCTGCCGCCCGGCGTCTCGCTGCGCGCGGAGACGACCCACTTCCGCGTGTACGGGAGCGACGCCGTCGCGACCGCCGCCGAGCGGCTCGCGCCGGAGGCCGAGGGGCGCCTCGACGCCGTCTGCCAGCGGCTCGGCGCGTGCCACGTGCTCTCCGGCAAGGTCGACGTCTTCGTCGCCGAGGATCCGGAGGCCTTCGCGGCGAGCCTGCCACCTGGCTCGCCGATGGCCGAGTGGGCCTCGGGGGTCGCGTTCCCGGCGGAGCGGCGGGTCGTCCTGCGCGCGCACGGCTCGGCGCTCTTCAGCTTCCTCCAGACCTTCGATCACGAGCTCGCCCACGTGCTCCTCCACGGCCTCGCCGGCGGCAACCCCTACCCGCGCTGGGTGACCGAGGGGCTCGCCATCTGGGCCTCCGGCGAGGGGCTGATGGAGCGGCTCGCGTCCGCCAACCGGGCGGCCGTGCTCGGGAACCTGCTGCCCTTCGACGAGCTCGACCGGCGCTTCCCGAACAAGGGCCCGAACGTCGAGATCGCGTACGCCCAGAGCGCGCTCTTCGTGCACACGCTCGTCGGGCGCTTCGGGGCTGGGGCGCTCCCGCAGGTGCTGCGCGAGGTCGGCCGGGGCGCGCGCTTCGACGACGCCTTCGAGGCCCGCTTCGGGGGCGCCCCCGACTCGCTCGGCGACCTCTGGTCGCGGGACCTCGAGCGCGACAGCTCGCCGCTCATGCTCTTCCAGGACGGCTCGGCCTTCTGGGTGCTGATGACGCTCCTCTTCGTCTACGCCGCGTGGCGCCAGCAGCGCGATCGGCAGCGGCAGATGGAGGCGATGGACGGCCCCGAGCAAGACCCGGCCGCGCTCGCCGCCTTCGAGGAGCTCGAGACGCAGCGGCGCGAGGGCGAGGCGCCGACGCTCCACTGAGAAGGTGTTTCAGTATTCTCCCGTCGCCTGGCTTGCTCTTGTGATTTCAGGCGGTTCCGCTCGTCGGTCACGTGCCTATGGGCACGCTCCCTCCTCACGTAACCACCTGGAATCACGACGCGTCGCCGGGCTCGGTCCGAATACTGAAACACCTTCTGAGAGGCTGTGAAGAAATCCCCTCCCGTCGCCGGCATCGCCGATACGCTTCGCCGGCCTTCGTCGCAGCCCCTTGAAATACCACGAGGTATTCCCGCGGGGCTGCTCCTTGGGCGGCTCGCGGCTCGGCGCGCCGGCTCGGTCCGGGTATTTCTTCACAACCTCTGAGCCCCCCGCGCGGCGCCGAGCCGCCATTGCCCGCGCCGCGCCCGCGTGGTAGCCAAAACCAGGCTCTGGAGGCTCGGATGGCGCAGATCATCGACGGGACGGCGGTCGCCGAGAAGGTCCGCGCCGAGGTCAAGGACCGCGTCGCCGCCCTCGGCGCGCGCGGGGTCGTGCCGGGGCTCGCGGTCGTCCTCGTCGGCGAGCACCCGCCGAGCGTGCTCTACGTGCGCAAGAAGGCCGAGATGGCGAAGGCCCTCGGCATGCACTCGGTCGTCCACCACCTGAGCGAGGACATCTCCGAGGACGAGGTCATCGCGCTCGTCGAGCGCCTGAACGCCGATCCGCGCGTCCACGGCGTCCTCGTCCAGCTCCCGCTCCCCGGTCACATCGACGGGCGCACGGTCATCGACCGCGTGAGCCCCCTGAAGGACGTCGACGGCCTCCACCCGGTCAACATCGGCTGGCTCCAGGCCGGCCGGCCCGCCCTCCTCGCCTGCACGCCGCAGGGCGTCATGCGCCTCCTCCGCGAGTACGAGGTGCCCGTCCTCGGGCGCCACGCGGTCGTCCTCGGCCGGAGCGCCATCGTCGGCCGCCCGATGTCGTGGATGCTCCTCCGCTCGCACGCGACCGTCACGACCTGCCACCGGCACACCGTCGACCCGGCAGCCCACGCGCGCACCGCCGACATCCTCATCAGCGCCGTCGGCCGCCCCGGGCTCGTCACCGCCGACTGGGTGAAACCGGGCGCCGTCGTCATCGACGTCGGCATCAACCGCACCGCGGAGGGCAAGGTCGTCGGCGACGTCGACTTCGCCGCCGTGAGCGAGAAGGCCGCCCTCATCACGCCCGTCCCGCGCGGCGTCGGGCCGATGACGGTCGCCATGCTGCTCTCGAACACCTGCCTCGCCGCCGAGCGCGCCCTCGACCGCGCGGTGAGCCCGTGAGCGCCCTCGCGCCGGCCCGGAGCCCGGGCCGATGAGCGACGACCGCGACGACGCCGGGGGCGACGCCCGCGCGCGCCCGCCCTCCCCGGCCGACGCGCCCGCCGCCGTCTTCGACGAGGCGTTCACCCTCTACCGCGCCGGCCGCCTCGAGCTCGAGGCCCTGTGCCGCCTGATGATCCGCTTCGGCGCGACGCCCGCGGCCGCCACCGCCCCGCGGGCGACGCTCGCGGCGCTGCTCGCGAAGACCGCCTCCGCCACGGTCCCCGAGCACGTCGCCCCCGCCGCGAGCGCCTCCGAGCCGCGCCAGACGCGCCCCCTCCGGACGCGCGCCACGCCGAGCACCGCCACCACGACGACCAGCGCCGGCACGCGCCTCCACCGCTTCACGGCCGCGCGCGGCGTCGTCCCGACCGTCCACCCGGGCCTCGACGCCGACTCCCCCGACCCCGCCGGCCCCGGCGACGAGCGCCACGCCCTCGGCCGCGAGCTCGGCGAGGGCGGCATGGGGCGCGTGCGGGTCGCCGTCGACCGCGATCTCCGCCGCCCCGTCGCCGTGAAGGTCCTGAAGGAGGAGCACAGGAACGACCCCGTGCTGCTGCAGGCCTTCCTCGAGGAGGCCATCATCACGGGCGGCCTCGAGCACCCGAACATCGTCGCGGTGCACGAGGTCGGCGTGAGCCCCGAGCTCGGGCCGTACTACACGATGAAGCGCCTCGACGGCGAGCCGCTCTCCGAGCTCCTGTCGCGCCTCCGCCGCGGGGATCCCGAGGCCACCGCCGAGCTCCGCCTCGGGCGCCTCGTCGAGATCTTCGCCCAGACCCTGCGCGCGGTCGCGTACGCCCACGACCACGGCGTCATCCACTGCGACCTCAAGCCCGCGAACATCCTCGTCGGCGCCTATGGCGACGTCACCGTCGTCGACTGGGGCCTCGCGAAGGTCGTCGGCGAGGCCGGGCGGCAGCAGGCGCGCGCTCAGCTCTGGAGCGGCTCTCCGGGCTACATGGCCCCCGAGCAGGCGACGAGCCAGGACATCGACGACATCGACCGCCACTCGGACATCTGGTCCCTCGGCGCCATCCTCTACGAGATCCTGACCCTCCAGCTCCCCTTCGCCGACCCCGACGGCGCGCTGCCGGACGGCGTCGCCTGGCGCGCCATCCCCTTCCCGAGCGAGCGGCAGTCCGGGCGCCACGTCCCGGGCGAGCTGGAGCGCCTCTGCATGGCCGCCCTCGAGAAGGATCCGGCCGGCCGGCCCGCGCGCGTGCAGTCCATGCTCCGCGACGTCGAGGAGTGGCTCCACGGGACGCGCGAGCGCGAGCGCCAGAAGGAGGCCGCCGCCGAGATGCTCTCGGAGGCCGCCGAGGCCCTCCACGCCGCGCGCGTCGACGAGCAGGCCATCGATCGCCTGCAGCACGCCGCCGACGCCGGCGGCACCGACGCCGCCGCCCGCGAGGAGCTCGATCACGCCCGCGCGCGCCTCGTCGGCGCCTACGAGGCCGCCTGCGAGGCCGTCCTGAACGGGCTCGAGCTGAACCCCGAGGGCGCCGGCCTCCACCGCGCCGCGGCCGCGCTCTACTGGTACACCTTCGAGCGCCTCTACCCGGGCCGCATCGCCGCCGATCCCGAGATCCGCCGCCGCGCCCTCGAGCTCCTCGAGCGCCTCGCGCGCGTGTCGCTCACCGCCATCATGCGCCGCGGCCAGACCAAGGGCGTCCCCCTCGACGCCGCCCACGACGCCCTCGCGCGGCGCCTCGCGGGCATCGACGACCCCTGGCTCGCCGCCGCCGCGCGCATCGGCGCGCGCGTGGGCGACAACCCGGCCGTGGACGAGGTCGTCGAGCGGATCGCGGCGCTCCACGACGTCGACGTCTTCGCCGGCACGCCCGGCCACGAGCTCCTCGCCGTCGCCGAGGCGTGCGACCGCGTCGCGTGCGCCGCCGGGAGCCTCGTCTTCGCCACCGGCGACCCCGGCGACGCCCTCTACATCGTGCTCTCCGGCCGCATCGCCATCGCGCGGGACGGGAAGGTGCTCGCGACGCTCGGCCCCCGCGAGGCCTTCGGTGAGGTCGCGCTCATCGACGGCTCGACGCGCACGGCCGACGCGCGCTGCGAGGCCGACGCCACGCTCCTCGTCCTCACGGCCGAGCGCTTCCGGCAGATCATCGTCGGCGATGGCACCATCGGGCTCCGCGTGATGCGCGTCCTCGCGACGCGGCTCCGGCACGCCACCGAGCGCGAGGCCGGGCTCGCCTGAGAGGCTGTGGCCCTCAGGGCGCCCAGGGCGGCACCGGGACCGGCTCCGGCGGGTAGAGCGACGGGATCCGCTGCGCGCGGTAGGACCACACCGGCGGCGACGAGGCCGTCGTGAGCTCGTGGACCACCGTGGCCGCCTCGTCGTGGGTCACCTCGACCACGCGGGCCCAGCCGCCGAGACCGCTCCCGTGCCCGCCGTCGTTCACGAGCACGAGCCCGCCCGGGAGGCGCTCGACGCTCCCGAAGATGGGGGAGAAGAACGGCGTGGCCCCGCGCCACTGCCAGACCTGCCGCGCCCCGACGACCTCGCCCGCGCCGTCGCGATCGAGGGCGTACTCGACGGCGCGGCTCCAGGGCGCCCCAGGCGCGGGCCGCCCGACGCCGTTGTCGAAGACGGTGACGTGGTCGTCCGGCCCGACGCGCACCCCGTGCGCCGCGTAGAACCAGCTCCCGCCGGGCTCGAGCGGGACGTCGCCGCCCTCGCCGAGGACCCAGGCGAGCTCGCCCGTGGCGCGGCTCACGGCGACGACCTGGTGCTGGTGGCGCAGGGAGGCGACGAGGGCGTCGCTCCGGGCGTCGTAGGCAAGCGACGTCGCGTGGGACCAGTCGCGCGTGCGGCGCCCGGGGTAGACGGGGTCGAAGAAGTCGACGGTGAAGAGGGGCGTCACGCGGTGCGGATCGAGGAGATCGAGGAGGAGGTGCTGCGCGCGCACCTCGCCGTCGGGGGTGAGCTCGAGGAGGCGGTCGCCGACGACGTCCTGGGTCGAGCCCCCCGGGGTCGTGGCGGGGTAGCCGCCGATGGTCCGGAGCTCGGTCGCGAGGATCATGAGCCCGCCGTCCGGGAGGGTCGTGACCGCGTGGTGGAGGTAGTCGGCGTCGCGCATCGCCTGCCGCGGCACCGCGAGGAGCTCGTCGCCGAGCGGGTCGAGGACGCGGAGCACCTCGGCGTCGAGCGCGAGGAGCGTCCCGTCGGATCGCCACTCGACGTGGGTCAGGGGGAGCGGCTCGGGGGCCCAGCGCCAGACGATCCGCCCGCGGTCGTCGACGACGACGACGTAGGTCGGCGGCCCCTCACCGGAGAGGCCGTAGATCTGCATCA
The DNA here is from genome assembly GCA_020632715.1 of Deltaproteobacteria bacterium. Lineage (GTDB taxonomy): Bacteria > Myxococcota_A > UBA9042 > PHBI01 > PHBI01 > JACKFA01. The sequence goes on along the minus strand of JACKFA010000003.1, from coordinate 62,677 downwards.
TCGTCAGGGCCTGCGACGGGCCCCCCGCCCGCGGCACGGTCTCGACGAGGCGCGCGCTCCAGTACGGCGGGGGCGGCGTCGTCACGACCGCCGTCGCGCCCTTCGCGACGCGGCCACCGGCCTCGGCGCGCACCACGACGCGGAAGCGCGCGGAGCCGCGGAGCCCGAGCACCCACGCCGCGTGCTCCGTCCTGGCCTCCGACGCGACGGGGACCGCGGTGAGGACGCCGTCGTCGAGGTCCTCGAGCCACGCCTCGACGCGCGCCGGGCGGCTCGTCGTGACGTGCAGCACGCCGCGGAGGAGATCGGCGGGGTCGAGCGCGAGCCGCGCCGCCGTGACGGCGAGGTCGCCTCGCGAGGTGCGCGCGGTGAGGGCCGGCGTCGGCGCGCGCGGCGGCCTCCCGACGCGCCAGGAGAGCGGCGCGTCCGCGACGGCGGGGGCGTCGGGCCCCTCGTCGCTCGGCTGGGCGCAAGCGCAGACGAGCGCGGCGGCCGCGGCGACGAGCGTGACGGTGGGGCGCCTGGACACCTCCGCACCCTACCCGGCGGGGCGGGCGGTCTCAAGCGGCGCGCGGCGCCCAGAACGGACGGTTGACGCGCGTCGCCGCGACGGGTATTTGCCCCGCAGCCGGCGCGCGTCTGGACGCTCGCGCGGGCGACGAGCCGGGGGTGAGCAGGTGACCGAGGCCCGACGGACAGCCCTCTACGACGTGCACGTGGCGCTCGGCGCCCGGCTCGTCGAGTTCGCCGGCTACCAGATGCCGATCCAGTACGACGGCATCCTCGCGGAGCACGCCCGCGTGCGCGAGAACGTCGGCCTCTTCGACGTGAGCCACATGGGCGAGGTCCACGTGCGCGGCCCGGGCGCGCTCGCCGCCGTGAACCGCCTCATCACGAACGACCTCCACCGCGTCGAGGACGGCCGCGCCCAGTACACGGCGCTCTGCGCCGAGGACGGCGGCATCGTCGACGATCTCATCGTCTATCGGCTCGCCGAGGACGACGTGTTCATCTGCGTGAACGCCTCGAACCGCGCCAACGACGTCGAGCACATGCGCGCGCACCTGACGGGCGACGCGACGCTCGAGGACGAGAGCGACGCCTGGTCGCAGATCGCCGTCCAGGGCCCGAAGGCGCTGACGCTCCTCGGCCGCGTGCTCGGCGCGGACGTCGCGAAGATGAAGCCCTTCCGCGTCGCGCGGCGCGACTTCCGGGGCGCCTCCTGCCTCGTCGCGACGACCGGCTACACCGGCGAGAAGGGCGCCGAGATCTACGTCCCGAACGACCACGCGGCCGCCCTCTGGGCCGCGCTCACGGACGCAGGCCACGACCTCGGGGTCGGCCCGGTCGGCCTCGGCGCGCGCGACACGCTGCGCCTCGAGATGGGCTACTGCCTCTACGGCAACGACATCGACCGCAGCACGTCCCCGCTCGAGGCGGGCCTCGGCTGGGTCACGCGCCTCGACAAGGCCGGCGGCTTCGTCGGGCGCGACGCCCTCGCCGCGCAGGAGGCCCGCGGGCTCACGCGCCGCCTCGTCGCCCTCGAGCTCGACGAGCGCGGCATCCCGCGCCACGACTTCCCGATCGTCGCGGGCGGCGAGGTCGTCGGCCGCGTCACCTCCGGCAACCAGTCGCCGACGACCGGCCGCGCCATCGCGCTCGGCTACGTCCCCGTGGCGCTCGCCGAGCCCGGCACCACGCTCTCCATCGACGTCCGCGGCAAGCTCAAGGCCGCGCACGTCACGACCCTCCCGTTCTACCACCCGGCGCGCGCCTGAGCCCCGAGCTCGCGCTCGCGCCCGTCTCTCTCGCCGAGGAGCCTCCGCCATGGCCGACATCCGCCCCGACCTGCGCTACACCGAGGACCACGAGTGGGCCCGCCCCGACGGCGACGTGGTCGTCATCGGGATCACCGACTTCGCGCAGGCGCAGCTCGGCGACATCGTGATGGTCGAGCTGCCGCGCGTCGGCGACCGCCTGAACAAGGGCGACACCTTCGGGACGGTCGAGTCGCCGAAGAGCGTCTCCGACCTGTTCGCGCCGGTCTCGGGCGAGGTGGTCGAGGTGAACGGCGCGCTCGACGACAAGCCGGAGCTCGTCAACAGCGACTGCTACGGCGAGGGCTGGATCGTGAAGCTCCGCGCGGGCGACGCGGCGGAGCTCGACGCGCTGATGGACGCCGGCGCGTATGCCAAGCACGTCGCCGAGGCGGATCACTGAGCATGTCCATGCGCTACATCCCGCACACCGAGGCCGACAAGGCCGAGATGCTCGCCGCCATCGGCGTGTCGTCGGTCGACGAGCTGTTCCGGACCATCCCGGAGGACCTCCGGCTCGGGCGCGCGCTCGAGGTGCCGAGGGGGCTCGCGGAGGCCGATCTGCTCGCGCACCTGCGGGCCCTCGCGGCGAAGAACGTCGCGAGCTCCGACGCCGTCTCGTTCCTCGGCGGCGGGGTGTACCGCCACACCGTCCCGACCGCGGTGAGCCAGCTGCTCCTCCGCGGCGAGCTGTACACGGCGTACACGCCGTACCAGCCCGAGATCGCGCAGGGGACGCTGCAGATCATCTTCGAGTTCCAGACGATGGTGAGCGAGCTCATCGGCGCCGACGTCGTGAACGCCTCGCTCTACGACGGCTCGACGGCCGTCGCCGAGGCGGCGCTGATGGCGCTCCGGCTCGCTCCGAAGGCGCGCGCGCGCGTGCTCGTGAGCGAGGCCATCCACCCCGAGTACCGCGACGTCGTGCGCATGTACGTCGAGTCGGGCGGCTTCGAGGTCGTCGAGATCCCGTGGACGAGCGAGGGCACGACGGACCTCGCCGCCGCCGAGGCGGCCCTCGTCGACGGCGCCGCCGCCTTGATCGTCGGCTACCCGACCTTCTTCGGCACGCTCGACGACGTGCCGGCCGCGCGCGCGCTCTGCGACAAGCACGGGGCGGTGCTCGTGGCGTCGTTCCAGGAGGCGCTCGCGTTCGGGCTCCTGACGCCGCCGGGGGCGCTCGGCGCGGACATCGTGGCCGGCGAGGGGCAGAGCCTCGGGGTCGCGCAGTCCTTCGGCGGGCCGCACGTGGGGCTCTTCGGCGCGAAGTCGCAGCACGTGCGGCAGATGCCGGGCCGGCTCGCGGGCGAGACGGTCGACTCGCGCGGGCAGCGGGGCTTCGTGCTGACGATGTCGACCCGCGAGCAGCACATCCGGCGCGAGAAGGCGACGTCGAACATCTGCACGAACCAGGGCCTGATGGCGACGGCCGCGACCATCTACATGACGCTCATGGGGCCGTCGGGGCTCGCGCAGGTGGCGCGCGCCTGCCACCTCCGGAGCGAGCAGGTGAAGGCCGCGCTCCACGCGCTGCCAGGCTACGCCCCGTTCTTCTCGGGGCCGACCTTCCACGAGCACGTCGTGCGCACGCCGCGCCCGGCCGCCGAGATCGTGGCGGCGCTCGCCCCAGAGCGGGTCGCGCCCGGCATCGACCTCGGCCGCTACGACGCGCGGCTGTCGCACGCGCTCCTCGTGACCGCGACCGAGCTCACGACCGACGCCGACGTCGACGCGCTCGTCGCGGCGCTGCGCGCGCTCGGCTGAGGCCGCGGCGGGCCCGAGCCCTACGCGGATCCCACACCACTACCGCGGCGCTCCGGCGCTGCGGTAGCCTCGTCGGGTACCCTCGTCGGAGCGCCCCAGCATGAACCTGCCCACCCTCGCCGCCCTCCCCCTCGTCGCGCTCGGAGTCGGTCTCGGGCTCGGCGCCGCGCCGCAGGCCGTCGCCGCCACGCCGTCGATCGCCGGGCAGGTCATCGACGAGAGCGACTGCGGCGGCGGCGGCCCGTCGACCTACTTCTTCGCCGGCGGGCTCGTCGTGCGCGAGGACTGCGGCGACGACTGCCCGAACATCAGCGAGGGCACGTGGGAGCAGACCGGCGAGACGGTCGAGCTCCACTTCACGCGCGCCTACGTCGGCAAGGGAAAGGACCCGATCCACGACGGCGGCGCGCGCACGAGCTACCAGAGCTACACGGCGGCGGTGGAGAAGCTCGACCGCCACGAGACGATCGACTGGCACGGGCCCGAGGACGACGGCTGCACCCACGTCCGCGCGAACGACCGCGCCGCGGACGTGCGGAAGGCGTTCCTCCGGAGCGGCTTCGTCGGGCGCTGGGCGTACACGTCCGAGCGGGCGCTCACCGACGACGACCTCGCCGGCCTCTCCGCGAGCGACCTCGAGCTCATGCGGAACGAGATCTACGCGCGCTACCGCGTCGCGTTCAAGAACCCGCGGCTGAAGAAGCACTTCGCCGCCGACCCGGCCTACCGCGCGTACTACGACAACGTCTCGGCGTTCCTCTCGCGCGTCGAGAACGACAACGTCGCGGCCATCGCGAAGGCCGAGAAGGCGCTCAAGAAGAAGTAGGGACGCCGCGGCGGACGCAGACGGCGAGCACCTCCTGGTGCCCCGTGTGCGGGAACATGTCGTAGCCGTCGACGCGCGTGACCTCGAACCCCTCCGGCCCCTCGGCGAGGAGCGCGAGGTCGCGGGCCGCGGTCGCGACGTCGCAGCTGACCAGGATGACGGCGCGGGCGCCCGAGGCGCGGATCCACGGCACGAGCTCCGCGGCGCCGGCGCGCGGCGGGTCGAGGAGGACGAGGTCGGGCGGCGCGGCCGGGCGCGGGCTCGGGACGCCGCTCAGGAGCAGGTCGGACGCGTGCCAGCGGCCGCGCTCGGCGGGGACGCCCAGGCGCTCGCGCGTCGCCTCGAAGCCGGCGCGCGCGGCCGGATCGACCTCGTAGGCGTCGACCGCGAAGCCGGCCGCCCAGAGGGCCGTCGTGAAGAGCCCGGCGCCCGCGAAGAGCTCGACCGCGTGCGCGCCGCCGAGCTCGCGCGCGAGGGCCTCGACGCGGTCGACCAGGGCGCCCGCGACGGCCGCGTTCGCCTGGAGGAAGGCGCGCGGGGAGGCGGTGAAGGGGCGCGCGCCGAAGCGCACCGTGACCTGCTCGGGGCCGACGGGGTGGCCGGGGCCGGGCGTCGGCTCGACCCAGGCGGCGACGCCCTCGTCGCCGGCGACGAGCGTGACCTCGCCGCGGTCGGCGGCCTCGGCGGCGAGCGCGCGGCGGATGGCCGGGAGCGCGTCGTTCAGCGCGGGCGTCAGCACCTCGCAGCGCGGGATCGGGACGAAGGCGTGGGAGGCCTTGCCCATGAACCCGACGGCCACGGCGCCCGAGGGGCCGCGCCGCCAGGCGAGCTTGGCGCGGACGCGGTAGCCGACCTCCGAGGCGCCGGCGACGTCGACGAGGCGCACCTTCGCGGCCAGGTCCTCGTCGGATGTGAGGCCCGGGATGAGCGACTTCCGGACCTCGCCGAGGAGGATGGCCTCGCGCGAGGCGCGTTGGGCTTCGCGCGTACCGACCATCCACGGGCAGCCGCCGCACGCGGCCTGCACGGCGCAGGGCGGGACGCGCCGCTCGGGGGACGGGCGCTCGACGGCGACGAGGCGCGCGCGGGCCCAGCGCTTCTTCTTCGTCTCGACCGCGACGCGCACGACGTCGCCGGGGACGGCGCCGCGCACGAACACGACGAGGCCTGCGAGCGGGCCGTCGTCGGCCATGGCGACCGCGTCGCCGCCGTGCGCCCAGCGGAGGACGGGGAGCGTCGCCAGCGGCGGCGCGGGGGGCTTCGGCGTGGACCTCGGGCGGCGCGACATGGCGGGCTCCTACCACGCGGTGGCGCCGAGCGTCTGCAACGTGTTGATTTCTGCGCCCAACGATGCCTCACTGGAGGGGTGACAGGAACGATCGCCCTCGTCTCGAAGCCGATCGCCGCGCCGCCGGAGCCCTTCCCGGCGGGCGCCGATGACGAGGTGAAGCGCGTCCACGCGCGCCGACGCCTGGCCTGGACCGACCACCACGCGTCCCTCGCGGCGGTGGACGAGGCGCTCGTGCGGCGCGGCCTGCGGGTCCTCCGGATGCAGCCCCCCGAGCTCGACGGCCTCGGCGCGGCCGACGTCGTCGTGACGGTCGGCGGCGACGGGACCTTCCTCGCCGCGGCGCGGGCGGCGCGGAGCCAGCCGATCCTCGGCGTGAACTCCTCGCCGAAGACGAGCACCGGCCACTACTGCGGCGCGACGCTCGCGACGCTCGACGAGGCGCTCGACGGGGTCTTCGGCGGGGGCTGGGCCCCGGCCGCGCTGCCGCGGATCCGCGCGCTCGTGGACGGCGAGGACGTCGGCGTCTACGCGCTGAACGACGTGCTCTTCGCGAACCGGAGCCCCGCCGGCTCCACGCGCTACGTCATCGACGTCGACGGCGCGAGCGCGCTCCAGCTGAGCTCGGGCGTCTGGGTGTGCACGGCGTCGGGCTACACGGGCGCGATGCGCTCGGCCGGCGGGGAGCCGATGGCGGCGGACGACGGCCGCCTCCAGTACCTCGTGCGCGAGCCCTACTGCGTCGACCACGACGGATCGCACGTCCGCGGCTTCGTGAGCGAGATCGCCTTCGTCTCGCGGAGCGACGCGAACGCCCTCTTCCTCGACGGGCAGATGGAGGCGCACCCCGTAGGCTTCGGCGCGCGCGCGACGCTCTCCGCCGACGCGCCGCCGCTCCTCGCCTTCGGCTACCGCCCGCGGGGCTAGGTCCCCACGCCCAAAGCGTGGTAGCTACGAGCGCGTTCGCGCGCGCCTGACGGACGGCGCCCGCGGCCACCGAGCCCCGCCCGTGGAGCCCACCCGACGTGACGCCCCTCCGCCCCCGCCGAGCCCTCGTCGCCCTGCTCCTCGCGAGCGCGGCGCCAGCGTGCGCGTCGTCGAGGCCGGAGCCGACGCCCGACCGCCCGCCGCTCGGCTGCATCGACGCCCCACCGAGGCCGCTCCCCGTGACGCCCGCCCGCAGCCCCGAGGCGAGCCAGCTCGTGCAGCGCTCGCTCGAGCTCTCGGCCGCGGGGCGCTACCTCGAGGCGCGGGACGCGGCGGCGGCGGCGGTGGCCGCCGATCCGGGGAGCGTGGCGGCCCAGGCGACGCTCGTCGAGGCCATGCTCGCGGCCGGCGACCGCAACGAGGCCCTCGGCCGCGCCAAGGCGCTCGTCGAGTCGCGCCCCGACGAGGCCGACGCCTACTACGTCCTCGGCCGCGTCTACCTCGCCGGGCTCCAGGCCCCGCGCGCGCTCGAGGCGTTCGAGAACGCGGCGGCGCTGCGCCCCGGCGACCGCGAGACGATCCTCGCCCTCCTCGCGGTGCACGCGCAGTGGCCGGGCCACGAGGACGAGGTGCAGAGCCTCGTCGACGCCCTCGGCCCCGACGCCATGGAGGATCCCTTCGTCCTCCACGCCCTCGCCTCCCAGGCGACCGTGAGCGGCGACTGGGACCGCGCCGTCACGCTCTATCGGGCGGCGCTCGAGCGCGCGCCCCACAGCGCCCCCACGCACTTCAACCTCGCGATCCTCCTCGACGCGCGCGACGAATACGACGCCGCCCGCGCCGAGCTCGAGGCGTTCATCCGCGACGCACAGCCCGGCGACCACCGCCTCGTGACCGAGGCGCGGCGCCGATTGGAGAAGCTCCCGCCATGACGACGACCACCCCCTCCCCCATCGCCGCCGTCGACCCCGATCTCCTCGCCCTCATCGAGGCCGAGGAGGCGCGCCAGAGGCGGCAGATCCGCCTCATCGCGAGCGAGAACTACGCGTCCTCCGCGGTCCTCGCGGCGACCGGCTCCGTGCTCACGAACAAGTACTCCGAGGGCTACCCCGAGAAGCGCTACTACGAGGGGCAGCAGTTCATCGACCAGGTCGAGACCCTCGCCATCGAGCGCGCGAAGGCCCTCTTCGGCGCCGAGCACGCGAACGTCCAGCCCTACTCGGGGAGCCCGGCCAACCTCGCCGTCTACACGGCCCTCCTCGACCCGGGCGACACCATCCTCGGGATGGCGCTCCCGGCGGGCGGCCACCTGACCCACGGCTGGAAGGTGTCGGCGACCGGGAAGTTCTGGAACGCCGTCCAGTACGGCGTCACGCGCGACTCGCACCGCATCGACTACGACGAGGTCGAGCGCCTCGCGCGCGAGCACCGCCCGAAGATGATCGTCTGCGGCGCGAGCGCCTACCCGCGCGTCATCGACTTCGCCCGCTTCGGGCAGATCGCGGCCGAGGTCGGCGCCTACCTGATGGCCGACATCGCGCACATCTCCGGGCTCGTCGTGACCGGCGAGCACCCGCACCCGTTCCCCCACGCCGACGTCGTCACGACGACCACCCACAAGACGCTCCGCGGGCCGCGCGGCGGGCTCATCCTGTGCAAGGCCAAGCACGCGAAGAAGATCGACCGCGCCGTGTTCCCCGGCCTCCAGGGCGGGCCGCACAACCACACGACGGCGGCGCTCTGCGTCGCGCTGAAGGAGGCCGCGGACCCGTCGTTCATCGACTACGCGCGCGCCGTGAAGGACAACGCCCGCGCGCTCGGCGACGAGCTCGTCGCCCGCGGCTTCTCGCTCGTGACGGGCGGCACCGACAACCACCTGCTCGTGGTCGACGTGACCCCGCGCGGCGTCTCGGGCGGCGCGTTCGCGAAGGCGCTCGCGAAGGCCGGGATCGTCGCGAACATGAACGCGATCCCCTTCGACGAGCGGCCCCCGATGGACCCGAGCGGCGTCCGGATCGGCACCCCCGCCGTCACGAGCCGCGGCTTCGGGCGGCCCGAGATGGCGCGCATCGCGACGTGGATGGACGAGGTCGCCCACGCGATGGACGACGACGCGCTCCTCGCGCGCATCGCGGGCGAGGTCGAGGCGCTCTGCGCCGACTTCCCGGCGCCCGGCCTCGCGTCGTGAGGTCGCGGCTCGCGGACGCAGGCGCCCGCGTCGTCGTCGCCCTCGGACTCGGGCTCGCGATGACGCTGCTCGCGCCGGGCTCGGCGGCGGCGGAGACGCCGCTCACGATCGACGTCAACCCCTGGAGCACGCCGGCCCGCTTCGCGCAGGCGTCGCTCGACGCGGCCCGTGGCGAGGGGATCGTCGCGCACCTCGGGCTCACGGAGGCGCAGCGCCTCGCGACGCAGGTGCCTGGCGGCCTGGCGGCCTTGAGGTCGCTCGCGGAGCAGCTGACCGCGCGCTCGCGGGTCCCGTGGCTCCGCGGCGAGGCGCGCGGCACGCTGATGGCCCTCGCGGCGGTCGACGACCCGGCGGCCGCGCGGCGGCTCAGCGCCGAGGCCGGCGTGCTCGCGACCGGGCGCGTGATGGGGCCGCTCCCGGGGGTCGGGGCCGGCGAGGACGCGCCGCCCGAGCCGAGCGCCGACACCGACAGCGACGGGCGCTGGCGCCCCTTCACGGACGCCACGTTGGCCGGCGAGCTCGATCTCGGCGACCTCCTCGGCGGGTCCACGGGCGACGTGCACGCGTGGATCGAGGTCTACTTCGAGGCGAAGAAGCCGGTCGAGGCCCTCGTCGACCTCGGCACGAACGGGCCGAGCGCGGCGTGGCTCGACGGGAAGCCGCTCTTCGCGTCGAGCGTGGAGCGCCCGCTCTCGGACTGGCAGGAGACGACGCCCGTCGCGCTCGGAAAGGGCGTGCACAGGCTCCTCCTCCGCGTCGGTCACGCGACGGAGGCGCCCGCGGCGATGCTCCGCCTCATCGACGCGAACGGGCTCCTGCCGGCGGGCGTCACCGTGCTCGCCCTCGACGCGGGCCCGCCGGACGCGCTCTACGCCGGGTTCGGGCCGGCGAAGCGCCTGCCGCCCGCCCTGCGCGCGATGGCGGGCGACGATCCCGAGCTCGTGGGGCACCTCGGCCTCTTCGTGACCGAGACGCCGCGCAGCGACCGCCGCGCCGCGACCGCGCTCGAGGCGGCCCTCGCGAAGGGCCCGGAGACGCCGGAGCTCCTCTACCTGCTCGCGCGCGCCGAGGTCACCGACCCGAACCGCGCCGTGAACGCGCTCGAGCGGGCGCTCGAGAAGAGCGGGCGCCGCCACACCGGGGCGCTCGGGGACCTCCTCGACCTGACGCAGCGGCAGGGGCTCATCCAGGCCGCGGACGGGCTCGCCCGCGAGCTCCTCGAGGAGGAGCCGTCGAACCCCGCCGGGGTCGCCTACGACGCGCTCCGGACGGCCGCCCTCACCGATCCGGCCGCGGCCCTCCCGAAGCTCGAGGCGGCGAGCCTCGTCGCCGTGAACCCGCGCCTCGCGGCGACGCGCGCGCAGCTCCTGGGGCAGGCCGGGCGCCCCAAGGAGGCCGCCGCCGCCTGGGCCCGCGCGACCGCGCTCGCCTACGGCGACGTCCGCGCGCTGACCGAGGCCGTGACCGCCGCGCGCCAGGCCGGGGACACGGACCTCGCGAGCGCCATCGCGAGCGACGGGGTCGCGCGCCGCCCCTACGCCGTCGAGGCCCGGATCCTGCGCGCTCGCGCGCGCCTCGACGCCACGGGCGACCCGCGCGAGGCGCTCGACGCGCTGAGCGAGGCCCTCGCCTTCCACCCCGACAACGCCGCGCTCCTCGAGGCGAAGGGCCGCTTCGAGCTGCTCGCGGGCAGGCGCGCCGAGGCCATCGCGGCCTTCGACCACGCGCTCCGGAAGGCGCCGCAGAACGCGCCGCTCGCGCAGTACCGGCGCGAGCTCGCGCAGGAGCGGAGCGCGGCGGATCGCTTCGCCGCCCCGCTCGACGAGGTGCTCGCGGGCGCGGGCGCCATCCCGCCCGCCGACGAAGGCCAGACCTACCTCCTCGAGCGGCACGCCATCACGGTCTTCCCGAACGGGCTCTCCTCGGAGTTCCAGCAGATCGTCGTCCGCCTCGACGCGGACAGCGGCCGCGAGCGCCTCGAGCAGCTCATCTTCCCGTTCACCCCCGGCGAGGAGCGGCTCGACGTCGCGCTCGCCGAGGTCGTCCACCCGGACGGCACGCGCTCGCGCCCGTCGGCGGTCTTCGATCACCGCCCGCCCGACAAGCAGAGCGGCGTCTACACCCTCCGCGCGCTGAAGGTCGTGCGCTTCGACCGCCTCTCGCCCGGCGACGTCGTGCACCTCCAGCTCCAGCGCGACCAGATCGGCGACCGCAACATGTTCGGCGACTTCTACGGCGTCGTGCTGCCGCTCCAGGCGGACGTGCCGAAGGCCCACGTGGAGGTCGTCATCGACGCGCCGGCGAGCCGCCCGCTCTTCGCGCGGGGCGTCGGGGTCGGCGAGCCGACGCGCGCCGTCGACGAGGCGAAGGGGCGGCAGACGCTCACGTGGGACCTCCACGGCCTCGCCCCCGTCGTGGTCGAGCCGCTGATGCCCGGCTACGGCGACGTCGCCGCCTACCTCGACGTCAGCACCTTCCCCTCGTGGGAGGCGCTCGGCCTCTGGTACCGCGACCTCGTGCGCGGGCAGCTCCAGCTCTCGCCGGAGCTCGTGGCGCTCGCCAAGGACCTCGTGAAGGGCCGCGAGACGCTCCGCGAGCAGGTCGCCGCGATCCAGCGCTGGGTCGTGACGAACACGCGCTACGTCGGCATCGAGTTCGGGATCCACGGCTTCAAGCCCTACCGCGTGACCGACATCGTCAAGCGCGGCTACGGCGACTGCAAGGACAAGGCCTCGCTCCTCGTGGCGCTCATGGCCGCGGTCGGCATCGACGCGCGCATGGCGCTCGTGAGGACGCGCGACAACGGCGCCCTCTCCGCCGAGGTCGCGACGCTCTGGGCGTTCAACCACGCCATCGCCTACGTCCCGGCGCTCGACCTCTACATCGACGGCACGAGCGAGCTCGCCGGGCTCGACGAGCTGCCGGCGCTCGACCAGGGCGCGATGGTGCTGCTCGTCGACGTCCTCGGGGCCGGGCAGGCGGCGTCCGCGCCGACGCGGATCCCGATGCAGGCGCCCGCGCAGAACCGCGTCGACGCCGACGCCGACTACGTCGTCGCCGCGAGCGGGGACGCGACGGCGCGCTTCGACGAGGCCATCCACGGCACCTTCGCGCCGACGCTCCGCACCATCCTCCACGAGGAGACGCAGCGCGACGACCGCATCGCCGGCATCATCGCGGAGCAGCACCCCGGGGCGACCGTGACGAGCGTGAGCTACGCGGGGCTCACGGAGCTCGGCGAGCCCGTGCGCGTCACGGTGGACGCGACGCTCCCGGCCTTCGCGCGGCGCGCGTCGGACGGGAAGACCCTCGACGTGCCGCTGACGCTCGAGACGGGCGACCTCCTCGCGCGCTACGGGACGCTCGCGCACCGGCGCCAGCCGCTCGTCATCGAGTACCTCGTCGACGAGGTCGACCGCTCGCGCTTCGCGCTCCCGGCCGGGAGCGTCGTGGGCGCCCTGCCGGCGCCGAAGAAGGTCGAGACGAAGTTCGGGACGTACGAGCAGACGTTCACGAAGACGGCGGCGGGCTTCGCGGTGGAGTCCCACATGACGATCACGGTGGACAGGGTGTCTCCGGCCGACTACCCGGCGTTCCGGGCGTTCCTCGAGCAGGCGGCGCGGTCGGACGCCCAGCGCGTCACGGTGACGCTGCCGTAGGCGCCGAGCGGCGCGCGGGCGCCACGCGGCGGCGTGGCCGCACCGCCACCCTTGACGATCGCCGCGCAATTCGGCAGCGTCCCCCCTGCCTCACCCCGGCGCCGAGGACGGGACCATGACCATCGACGACAGCGTCATCGACCGACAGGGCCAGTGCCCCCGCTGCGGGAGCCACGACATCGAGCGCGAGGTGATCCTGCAGACCTCCGCGCGCGTCGTGTCCGGCGTCGTCTTCTTCTGCGCGACGTGCGGCCTCACGCGGCGCGCGCTCTCGAGCGACCGCGAGGCCTGGTTCGACCAGCACAAGCGGTGGCGCTCCCCCGCCGTGACCGAGGGCTCCTTCGAGGAGTTCACCGATCGCTGGCCGAAGAAGGTCCTGAACACCTCCTACGGGAGCCCGGAGCCGATCGGCCCGATCCTGCCGCGCATCCCCGTCGAGGACGACGACGTCTGATCGCCGCGGCCAGGGTCCGCGCCGCCGGCGCGCGCCGGTGACAGCGGCACCGCCGGACGTCAAGCCCTGCTTTCCCCGCGGGCACCAAACCGCTATGGTTCGTCGCCATGTCGGGGATGAAAGCCGGGACGCCCGGCGGCGAGTCGCACGCCGCTGGCTCCGCTGACCGCGACCCAATCCAGGATCGCGTCGGCCGGACGGAGTCCACCCTCGGCGCGACGCGCCCCGGGCTCGCCGGCCGCACGCGCCGGACGCGCGCCAACCCGGGCGCAGGAGAGGACGGCCCCCCGACGGGCCGCGGCGCCTACGTCGAGCGCGTCGCCACCCCGACGGACGCCGCTCGCGCCCGCGTCGCCGGCACCGACCTCCTCGATCCCGCCTCGCTCCTCGACCTCGGCGGGGGCGACGCCGCCGATGACGCCGTCGCCGACGGCGCCGCGCAGATCGGGCGCCACGCCGTCGGGGCCCTCCTCGGCGAGGGCGGCATGGGCCGCGTGGTGGCCGCGCGCGACGCCGACCTCGGCCGGCGCGTGGCCCTCAAGACCCTGCGCGCCGAGCACCGCGGCAACGACGCGTTCCTCCACGCCCTCGTCTTCGAGGCGCGCCTCACGGGCCAGCTCGAGCACCCGAACATCGTCCCGGTCTACGACATCGGCGTCCTCGAGGACGGCTCCCCCTACTACACGATGAAGCTCGTGGGGGACCTCTCGCTGAAGGACGTCCTCCGCCGCCTCCGCGACGGCGACGACGACGCCCGCCGGACGTACACCCAGGGGCGCCTCCTGCAGTACTTCCGTGGCCTCTGCATGGCCGTCGAGTACGCGCACGACCGCGGCGTCGTCCACCGCGATCTCAAGCCCGACAACGTCATGCTCGGCGACTACGGCGAGGTCCAGCTCATGGACTGGGGCGTCGCCCGCGTGCTCCCGCGCGACGGGCGCCCAGCGCTCTTCGCCGGGCGCGTCGAGGAGCCCGGCGTCATCATCGGCACGCCCCACTACATGGCGCCCGAGCAGGCCCGCGGCGACCTCCACCTCGTCGACGCGCGCTCCGACGTCTACTCGCTCGGCGTCATCCTCTACGAGCTCCTGACGCACACCCTCCCCTTCGACGCGACCAACACCGTCGAGCAGCTCGACGCCCTCCTCTCGGTGCCCGTGCCGCGCCCGCGCGAGCGCGCCCCCGAGCGGGACGTCGACCCCGAGCTCGAGCGGATCTGCCTCCGCGCCCTCGCCTTCCGCAAGGGCGAGCGCTACCCGAGCGCCCGCGCCCTCTGGGACGACCTCGAGGCCTTCCTCGAGGGCCGGAAGGAGGCCGAGCGCCTCGCCGAGCTCGCCGCCGCGCAGACGGTGCGCGCCGACCACGCCCGCGCCCGCTACGCCACGCTCGCGGCGGCCGTGTCCCGCATGGAGGAGGAGGTGCACCACGAGGAGATCGCCTCCGGGCACCTCGACCCGATCCCCGAGCGGAAGGCCCTCTGGGACCGCCGCCTCGCCGTCGAGCGCGAGCGCCTCGTCGAGGCCCGCGCCTTCGCCGAGGCCGTGAGCGCCTACCAGCAGGTGCTCGCCTACGTCCCGCGCCACGACGCCGCGCGGCAGAGCCTCGCGGACCTCTACCGCGGCCGCGCCCGCCTCTCGCGTGCCCGCGGCGACGACGCGGCCTTCGTCCTCTACGGCGACCTCGCCCGCGCCACGCTCGCCGCCGCGACGGTCGGCGAGGGGCCGGTCGCCGAGCGCGGCGCCGTCGCCGTCCGGAGCTACCCCGAGGGCGCGCGCGTCCGCGTCATCGCGCTCGACGGCGGGAGCGCGGTGGAGGAGCTCGGCACGGCCCCGACCGGCGAGCTCGAGCTGCCCGCCGGCAGCTACCTCGTGAGCGCCACCCTCCCCGGCTACCGCGAGGCGCGCGAGCCGGTCGTCATCCACCGCGGCGAGACCGAGCACGTGCTGCTCGTGCTCACCCCGTGGGACCTCGCCCTCCCGCTCGTGGCGCGCGGCGACGAGCTCGCGGCCATCAAGGACGCCTTCATGACGACCGTCGCCGAGCGGCGCCTCGGCAGCGTCATGGTCACGGGCGGGCCCGGGCTCGGGAAGGGGAAGCTCCTGAACGAGTTCGGCGCCTGGCTCGACGAGATCCCGCAGCTCGTCGCGTACGGCGTCGTCCGCTGCGACCCGACCTATCGCCACGTCCCGTTCCTCGCGGTCGCCCAGTTCGTCGCCCACCGCGCGGGCGTCGCGCGGCGCGACCCGCCGCAGGTCGTCCGCCGGAAGGTGGTCGACGCCGTGCGGCGCGCCTTCTCCCACGACGGCGAGCGCTCGCTCTCGGGGGCCGAGCGCGCGGAGGTCGAGCGCGTGGGGCGCGCCATCGCGTCCCTGCCGACGCTCGCCGGGAGCGAGGCCGGCGCCGGGCCGCTCGCCGCGCGCGAGGTCTTCGACGCCATCGCCACCTTCATCCGCCGCATGACGGAGCGCGCGACGGTCGTCCTCGCGATCCGGGGCGCCGAGCACATCGACCGCCTCTCGCGCGACATGCTCTTCTACCTCGCGGAGAGCCTCGCCGACGCGCCGCTCCTCTGCCTCCTCTTCGCGCGCGACGACACCCTCCAGCTCCGGGCCTTCCACGACATCACCCTCCGCCCGCTCGACGACGAGCGCATCGAGCGCCAGGTCAGCCTCCTGCTCCGCGGGCGGGTCGCGGCCGATCTCCTCGCCGCGATCACGGCGACCGCCGCCGGGAACGCCTTCCAGGCGGGCGAGCTCACGCGCATGCTCGCGCACGGCGGCTGGATCGACTGTCAGGAGCGCGAGTGGCGCTGGACGGCGCGCGCCCACGGCGCCGGGCTCCCCGAGGGCCTGACGCTGCGCTTCCTCCTCGACGAGAGCGTCGTGAGCCTCGGCGACAGCGCCCGCGCCGTGCTCGACGCCGCCTGCGTCAACGGCTCGGCCTTCTGGGACGCGCAGGTCGCGCTGGCCGTCGGCCGCCCGGTCGACGCCGAGCTCGCGGCCCTCTGCGACGCCGAGATCCTCGTGTCGCGGCCGACGACGCGCTTCGCCGCCACGCGCGAGTACAGCTTCCGCCACGACGGGCTCCAGCGGATGATCTACCGCGCCCTGGGCGACGCGGAGCGGCGGGCCGCGCACGGGGCCGTCGCCGCCTGGCTCGCGGGCGTCTCGCCCGAGGGGGACCTCGCCGACCTCGCGCTCCGCGCGCTCCACCTCGATCTCGCCGGCGACACCGCGGCCGCGGCCGCGCTCCACGCGCGCCTCGCCGAGGTGGCGGCGCGCTGGGAGGGCGGCGACGGCCCTGCGTGGGAGGCGTGGCCGAGCGACCTCCGGAGCGTGGTCCTCGCGGGCAGCGACGCGCAGCCCTGACCGCGCCGGGCGCGTGACGCCGCGCCGTGTGTGCACCGCACAACGAACGAAGGCCGCCCGGAACGCGGATCCCGGGCATCCTCATGGTGCAGCGCACACGCGCTGGTCCGTCAGTTCGGCGGCTGGAGCCCGCCGTCGATCCACGCCTGGATCGTGTCCTGCTCGGCCTGGGTGAGGCACGCCGCGTTCCCGGAGTCCTGCGACGGGTCGCCCGTGCAGCCGGCGCCGCGCGGCATGTCGCCGGCGTGGATGCGCACGATGGTGCAGGCGCCCTTCTTGAGTCCGTCGCACTTGGCGATGTCGGCGTCGAGCTGCGAGTCGGCGTAGGCCGCGGCGATGTCGGCGGCGCCCATGTTGTGACCGCCCGAGCCGCCGCCCGTGTGGCAGGGCGAGCACTTCGCGGCGAAGATGGCGTGCGCGGCGTCGAAGGACGGCCCCGCGACGGCCGTGTCGGCCGTCGTCGTGTCGTTCGGCGACAGCGTGTCCGCGGTGCTCACGGTGTCGGTGGTCGTCGTGCCGCCGTCGTCGTCGCCGCACGCGGCGGTCCCGAGGGCGAGGAGGAGGGCGAGAGAGCCCAGGGAGAGGGTGCGTCGCAGCATGCGCGGCCTCGAGGTCGGCGGTTCGATGTCGTGGTGTTCGGCGATGTGCCCGGTCACGACGGAGTCTCGCGGAGGCCGCCGCTCGTTGCAACCGCGCCTGCGGGCGCCTCGTCGACAGCGGCGTCTGCGCTGGACAATCCCCCGGTCGGGGCCCACCCTACCGCGATGCTGGTCGACTGGCTGGGCTTCTTCATCATCCTCGGGCTCCTCCTGGTCCTCGACCTGAAGGTGATCCACAAGGATCCCCACGCCATCGGCATGCGCGAGGCCACCCGCTGGAGCATCATCTGGATCTCCATCGGCGTCGCGTTCTCGGGGGTGATCTACCTCGTCTACGAGCTCAACTGGGGCGGCGCCGGGCGCGGCGCGGGGGGCTCCGGCATCGTCCGCGACGGCGCGACCGCGACCTGGGAGTACCTGACCGCCTTCCTCATCGAGAAGTCGCTGAGCGTCGACAACATCTTCGTGATGTCGATGCTCTTCACCTACTTCAAGGTGCCGGCGAAGTATCAGCACAAGGTGCTCTACTGGGGGATCCTCGGGGCCCTCGTCTTCCGCGGCATCATGATCGCCGTCGGCACCGCACTCGTGCGCGAGTTCGACTGGATCTTCTACATCTTCGGGGCCTTCCTCCTGTTCACGGCCGTCCGGATGATCCTCCAGAGCGAGGACGAGCACTTCGACCCGTCGTCGAGCCGCCTCGTGCGCTGGGCGAAGCGCGTGTTCCCGCTCGTCGAGCGCTACGAGGGCGGCCACTTCCGCGTGAAGGTCGACGGGAAGCACTACTTCACGCTGCTCTTCCTCGCGGTCGTCGTCATCGAGGGCACCGACGTCGTCTTCGCCGTCGACTCCATCCCGGCCGTCTTCGGCGTGACCGACGACCCGTTCATCGTGATGACGTCGAACGTCTTCGCCATCCTCGGGCTCCGCGCGCTCTACTTCGTCGTCGCCGGGGCGATGGAGGAGTACCGCTACCTGAAGCAGGCCGTGAGCGCGATCCTCGTGCTCGTCGCCCTCAAGATGCTCGCCCACGACCTCATCCACGTCGACTCGAAGTGGTCCCTGGTCGTGGTGGTCGTGATCCTCGCGGTCGGGGTCGTCGCGTCGATCATGAAGAACAGGCAGGAGGAGCGGCACGAGGCGGCGCAGGGCGGAGATGGCGATAGCGACGGCGACGGCGAGACCGACGGCGACGGCGACGGCGACGGCGAGACCGACGGCGACGACGAGACCGAGACCGACGGCGACGGGGACGGCGACCGCGACCGCGACCGCGTCGAGTAGCCCCTCCTCAGCCCGCGCGCTCGCTCAGCTCCTCCCACCGGAGGAAGAGCGCGTCGAGCTCCTTCTGCGCCTCGTCCCGCCGCGACTGCGCCGCGAGCCCGCGCTCCGGCCCGTCCGCCCAGACGCCCGGGTCCGAGAGCGTCGCGTCGAGCTCGCCGAGCTCCGTCTCGAGCGCCTCGATGCGCGGCTCGAGCCCCTCGAGCTCGCGCTTCTCCTGGTAGCTGAGCTTCGCCGGCTTCGCCCCGGCCGCGCCCGCCGCCGCCGGCGCGCTCTCCCGCGCGGGCGCCCTCGCCGCCTCGCTCTTCGCCTTGGCGCTCGCCGCGCGCGCCGCCCGCTCCGCGGTCTTCACGTCGTGGTAGTGCGTGTAGTCCCCGTCCACCACGTCCACCGCGAACCCGCCCTCCGGGTGCGGCTCGAAGCCGAGGATCGAGGTCGCCACGCGGTCGAGGAAGTAGCGGTCGTGCGTGACGACCATCACGCACCCGTTGAACCCGAGGAGCGCCTCCTCGAGCGTGTGCATCGTCCAGATGTCGAGGTCGTTCGTCGGCTCGTCGAGGAGCAGCACGTTCGCCTCCTCGAGCAGGAAGCGCGCGAGCGCGAGCCGGTTCCGCTCGCCGCCCGAGAGCGACGCCACCCGCATCGCGTGATGCTGCGTGCGGAAGCCGAAGCGCTCGAGCCACGACGCCACGTGGAGCGACTGCCCGCCGAAGAACACGTCGTCGCCGCCGTCGGGGGTCACCGTGCGGCGCACCGTCTCGCTCGGGTCGAGCAGCGTCCGGTGCTGGTCGAAGTACGCGATGCGCGTGGCCCCGCCGCGCACGACGCGCCCCGTGTCGGGCTCCTCCTCCCCCGTGACCATGCGCAGGAGCGTGGTCTTCCCGGAGCCGTTGGGCCCGAGGATCCCGAGGCGGTCGCCCTTCCGCATCAGGAGCGACAGGTCCGACACGATGGGCTGCCCGTCGTAGCGCTTCCCGACGCCGTCGAGCTCGAGGATGGTCTTGCCGAGCCGCGGCGTCTCGTCGGCGAACTGGAAGTCGACCGTCGGCCCCTTCGCCTTCAGCTCCCGCACCTCGTCCTCGAGCGCGTAGGCGCGGTCGAGGCGCGACCGCGACTTCGTCGTGCGCGCCGACGGCGAGCGCCGCGCCCAGTCGAGCTCGGCCTTGAGGATCTGCGAGCGCCGCTGGGTCGTGCGCTTCTGGAGCTCCTCCTCGGTCGCGCGCGCGGCGAGGTAGTCCTGGTAGCGCCCGGCGTACACCTTGATGTCGCCGTCGCGCAGCTCCGCCATCTTCGTGACCACGCGCTCGAGGAAGTAGCGGTCGTGGGTGACGACGAGCACCGTCGCGGGGCTCTGGGCGAGGTACCCCTCGAGCCACGCGATGGTCTCGGCGTCGAGGTGGTTCGTGGGCTCGTCGAGCAAGAGGAGATCGGGCTCCTCGAGCATGAGCCGCGCGAGCGCCACGCGCTTCTGCTGCCCGCCGCTCATCGTCGCGACCGGCTGCTCGAGGTCCGTGAGCCCGACCTCGCTCGCCGCGCGCTCGGCCTTGTGCGCCCAGTCCCAGCCGCCGAGGTGCTCGATGCGGTCGAGGAGCGCGTCGGCGTCGGGGGCCATGGCGGCGGCCGCGTGCTGATAGCGCTCGATGGTGGCCGCGAGCTCCGCGAAGGGCTCGGCGAGCACGGCGCGCGCGGTCTTCTCGGGGTCGAGGACCGGGAGCTGCTCGAGGAAGGCGACCTTCACGCCCCCGCGGATGGCGATGACGCCGCCGTCCTTGCCCTCGGCGCCCGTGATCATCTTCAGGAGCGTCGACTTGCCGGCGCCGTTGTCGCCGATGAGGCCGACCTTGTCGCCCGCGTCGAGCCCGAGGGTGACGTCGTCGAGGATGACGCGCTGGCCGTAGACCTTGTGGACGCCGGTCAGCGAGAGCACGTTGTCAGCCACGCCTCACCCTCCCCGCGGGCGGAAGCGCACCTCGGCGAGGGCCTTCCGCACGATGTCGTCGACGCCCATGCCGTGGAGCGCGTCGACGTCGTCGAGGCTCCCGGCCTCCCCGTTCCCGCGCGGCCCGAGGAAGCGGTGCCCGCGGAGGCGCTGGAGCGCTCCCGGGAGCCACTCGCAGACGCTCGCGACGTGGTCGCCCACGATGAGGAGCGGCGCGTTGAGCTCCGCGTCCGCGAAGAGGTCGTGGAGGTAGTAGCTGCGCTCGGGGTCGCCCCAGGCGGCGTCGTCCTCGCGGAAGGCGTCCCAGTCGCGCCAGAGCGCCTCGTAGCTCGTGACGTTCAGGATCCGGCTCCCGACGCCGTGCTCGGAGGCGAGCCGCGCCGCCGCGAGGCGCACCTCGCGGAGCTTGCGCCCGGCCGCCACGAACAGCACGCGCTCCCCGCCCGGGCCCGGGGCGCGGTCGTCCTCGCCGATGAGCCAGTAGGCGCCGCGCACGGCGCGCTCGGCGTGGTCGTCGGGGAGCGTCGCCGGCTGCTCGAGCGGCTGGGTCGTGAGGCGCAGGTAGACGGCCTCGCCGTCGTCGTCCCAGAGCTGCGCGAGGGCGTGGAGGTAGATGGCGTGGACGTCCGCGCCGAACGCCGGCTCGTAGGCGAGGATCCCGGGCATGTCCATGACCATGCGCGGCGTCGACAGGCTCTGGTGCGTCGCCGTCTCGCGCGAGAGCCCCGTCCCCGACGGGACGCCCACCGCCACGAAGCGCGCGCCCGAGTAGACCGCGTAGTCCAGCTGGTTCAGCCCGCGCTCGAAGAATTTGTCGTAGACGGTCACGACCGGGAGCAGCGGGACGCGTCCCTCGAGCCGCTTCCGCCGCCGCCCGAAGGCGTACGCCCAGATCATCGCGTTGCCCTCGGCGATCCCGAAGGCGTGGAACTGCCCGGTCGCGCTCGGGCGCCAGTCGAAGGCGAGCTGTCGCCCCTCGCGGAGCCACGCCCAGGTGTCGGGCAGGTCGCGCGGCGCGAAGACGCCCGTCTGCTTGATCACCGGCCCGAGGTGGGTCGTCTGGCCGACGTCGGGCGCGCCGAACTGCAGGTACGGCGCGGCGTGAGTACGGAGGAGCGCGAGGTTCAGGCTCTGGAAGGCCTCGCCGGTCGACGCGACCTGGCGCGCGCGGAGCGGCACCTCGGCGACGGCGGCGCGGGCGTCGACGGGCGCCTCGGCCCAGGCGTGGTCGAGATCGGTGAAGAGCGCGCGCGCCCGCTCGGCGAAGAGCGCGGCGGCGCCGCTTCCCTCGGGCGGCACCGGGAACGGCTCGCCCTCGGGGAGCCCGCGGTCGACGCCCCACGCGGCGACCTCGGCCGCGTCGAGCACGGCGCCGTGGTTCTCGGGGTGCGCGGCGGCCGATGTCTCGTAGCCCTTCACGGTGTGCGCGATGAGGCAGACGGGACCCTCGGCGAGGCGCGCGTCGCCGAAGGCCGTGGCGAGCGCGTGCAGATCGTGACCGCCGAGGTGGCGGAGCCCGCGCGCGAGCGCCTCGTCGTCGAGGCCGCGGAGCGCGAGCGCGATGAGGGCGCGCTCGTCGTTGCTCGCGAGGGCCTGGTGGCGCTCGATGAGGGGCTTCACGGCGGGGTCGGCGCCGGTGAGCTGGCCGAGCAGCATGCGGCGCGCGGTGGCCCCGTCGACGATGAGGAGCGGGTGCAGGTCGGCGTCGCTCATGCGCTCGAGGACGGCGCGGAGGGCGCGGCCGCCGGGGCGCGCGAAGAGCTCGACGGCGCGGGCGCCCCAGCGGAGCGAGCGCACCTCCCAGCCCTGCCCGCGGAACTTGGCGGCGACCCAGTCCTCGAGGCGCCCGGAGTCGTCCATGACGCGGTCGAGGCTCTGGCGGTTGAGGTCGACGATCCAGACGAGGTTGTCGAGGCGCCAGCGGCCGGCGTCGTAGAGGCTCTCGTCGATCTGCCCCTCGGTGAGCTCGCCGTCGCCGCAGTGGGCCCAGAAGGTGGCGCCGATCTCGGGGGCGCCGACGTCGCCGCCGTGGAGGGCGCGGCTCTGGTGGATGGCGCCGTAGGCGTCGTAGATGGTCGCGGCGACCCCGAGCCCCTCGCTCGACGTCGTGTAGTCCACGAAGCCCGGGCTCTTGAGCTTCGTCGGGTAGGGCTGCGGGCCGTGGAGCTCGCGGAGGCGCAGCATCTGCTCGCGCGGGAGGAGCCCCATCAGGTGGGCGAGCGAGTAGAGCACGGGGGCGGCGTGCGGCTTCACGGCGACGCGATCGCCGGGGCGGAGCGCGTGGAGGTAGAGCGCGGCGAGCAGATCGACCGACGACATCGACGAGGCCTGGTGCCCGCCGACCTTCGGCTTCACGCCGCGGTTGTCCGGCTTGTGGTTCGCCCAGTCGATCATCGAGAGGGCGCCCTTGGCGACGTGATCGCGCGCGACCTGGAGGCGCGCGAGCGCGTCCGGGGTCGGCGGCATCGTCGTGCTCGCTCCGCGTGCGGCCAAGACGGGCCTCCCTGGTGTCCGAGAGCGCGGCGCCAAAAGCGGGCGCGCGGCGGCCGGGGTTTAGCACAACGGACCCGGCGGGGCGACGCCGAAGGGCGGCGCCGTCAGGCGAGGCGCCCGCAGCGCGTGCAGCACCACTTGTAGGCGGGCGGCGTGCCCTGCCCGCCGGGCGCCTTGAGCGTGCCGGGTTTCAGGAAGCGCATGGGCTTCTCGCAGGTCTCGCAGCGGTTCGGCAGGAAGCGGCCGGCGCGGTGCGAGCGGAAGGCGACCTGCACGAGCCAGCCCCAGGTGGCGAGCGCGCCGACGAGGACGAGCACGAGCGCCGGGCGGTCGCCGAGGTCCGTCGTGGCGACGAACCACAGGAGCGGCAGCGCGAGGGCCACGGGGACGACGTAGATGGCGCGGTTTCGCAGCAGCGGGGGGACTCCAGCGGGTTCCGGGGACGGGCGCGATCATCGCACCAATCGGGCCGCGCGGGGAGCCCCGGCGAGCCGCCCGCCGTCGGGATGGCGCGAGAGAACGGACGTGATATGTAGGCGTCCCCTTACACGAGCGAGCCGGGAAGCCATGACGGACACGGACACGACGAGCCTCCGGGGCAAGACCCTCTTCATCACGGGCGCGAGCCGCGGCATCGGGAAGGCGATCGGGCTGCGTGCGGCGCGAGCCGGCGCGAACGTCGTCATCGCCGCGAAGACCGCCGAGCCGCACCCGAAGCTCGAGGGCACGATCTACACGGCCGCCGAGGAGATGGAGGCCGCGGGCGGGCGGGCGCTCCCGGTCGTGGTCGACGTGCGCGACGAGGACGTCGTGAAGGCCGCGGTCGCCGAGGCCGTCGCGCGCTTCGGCGGGATCGACATCCTCGTGAACAACGCGAGCGCGATCTCGCTCACCGGGACGACCGCGACCGAGATGAAGCGCTACGATCTGATGCATCAGATCAACACGCGCGGGACCTTTCTCTGCTCGAAGGTGTGCATCCCGCACCTGAAGAAGTCGGCGAACCCGCACATCCTGAACATCTCACCGCCGCTGTCGATGGACCCGCGCTGGTTCAAGAACCACGTCGCGTACACGATGGCGAAGTTCGGCATGAGCATGTGCGTGCTCGGGATGGCGCCCGAGCTCGCGCCGCAGGGGATCGCCGTGAACGCGCTCTGGCCGCGCACGACCATCGCGACGGCGGCCGTCGAGAACCTGCTCGGCGGCGACGCGATGATGCGCCGCTCGCGCACACCGGACATCATGGCGGACGCCGCCGCGATCATCTTCGAGACCCCGTCCCGCGAGCTCACGGGGCAGTTCCTCATCGACGAGGACGTGCTGCGCGGCGCCGGGATGACCGACGCCGAGCTCGATCGCTACGCGGTCGACCCGTCCGAGACGCTGATGCCGGACTTCTTCCTGGATTGACGCGCGCCGCCGGCGCCGCGCGCGCTCAGGACGCCGTCGCCACCGAGGTCCGCGCCCTCGCGCCACGCTTCGGTGCAGGCTTGGCCGGGGTCGGCTCCGCCGCCGCTTCGGCCGCCGCCTCGACGCGGGCGCGCTTCCGCTCGGCGCGGGCGGCCTGGCGCTCGAGATCCTGCCGCTCCCGCTCGGTGCCGATGTACGGGACGCGCGTCCCCATGATCTCGTCGAACCACGGGTGGGTCACGCACCAGTTCGCGTCCTGGTTCGGCCCCATGTGGTGGTCGTAGTGCCACGGCAGGTGCTCGCGCGCCCAGGCGGGGTCCTGATGTGCGCGCTTGTGGACGCGATAGTACCGTGCCATGCAGTACCAGGCCGTCGCCGTGAAGAACGGAGCGATCGGGAAGAGCGGGGCGTACGCGACGGCCATCCCGACGAGGCCCACGGCCTCCTTGGTCTGGGCGTTCCACCCCGTCAGCGGGCGCTGGTAGCACGGATCGTAGTGCTCGTTCTGGCGCGCGTTGCGATGGTGCTCGTGCCAGTGGAAGCTCCAGAAGGTCCCCTTCTTCTTGCCCTTGCCGTGCAGGACGTGCTTGTGGATGACCCACTCGGTGATGTTGCCGGCGGCGAGCGCGATGGGGATCCCGATCATCTGAACACTCCCATGAACCAGAAAGCATGACCTCGAAGTCACATTAACGGACGACGCCCACCATGTCGAGCACCGAGAAACCAGTCGCGCGAAGAACCCGCGCGAGACCCGCCCGGAAAGCGCCCGCGCAGCGCCCCGGGCCGGTCGGCGGGAAGCGCGATCGCAACCGCCAGGAGCGCACGCGCGCGCTCATCGACGCCGGGCTCGCGCTCTTCCTCGAGCGCGGGATCGACAGCGTCACCGTCGACGACATCGCGAAGAAGGCCGGCACCGCGAAGGGGAACTTCTACCGTTACGTCGAGGACAAGCGCGATCTGGTCGACGCGATCCTCGCGCCGGTGCGGGACGACGTCTTCGCCGCGATGCAGGCGTGCGATCGCGAGACCGACGCCGCGCGCGAGGTGACCGCGCTCAACGCGGCCTACCTGAAGCTCGCGATGCGGCTCCTCGAGGCCTACCGGACCCACCCGGACGTCGTGCGCCTCTACCTCCAGGAGGCGCGCGCCCCGGGAGGCGACGCGCGCGCGCCGCTCGCGGACTTCGAGCAGAAGCTCACCGAGCACACGGTCGCGCTCACGACCCGCGCCCACGAGCACGGCCTCCTGAAGAAGATCCCGCCCATGGTGAGCGCGCTCGCCGTCATCGGCGCGGTCGAGCGGCTCCTGCTCGCGCACCTCCGCGATCAGGCGTTCGACAACGAGGCGGAGGCCGTGGCGAGCCTCGTCCGGATGGTCATGGAGGGCATCGTCTGATCGATGAGTCGGGCGACGCCGCCCGATCGCGGCGCCACCGACCACGCGTAGCCGGATACGGCCCAGAATGCCCCAGCGGGAGACGGCGTCCCGGGCGCGCCCCACCCACCGCGGGCGCGGTGGCGACGCCGCCTCCCGGGCGGCCGCGGGCCCGGCGCGGGCCGGTTCGAATCGGCGAAATCCGGCCCCCGGTTTATCCGGCGGCGCGGCGCTTGCGTAGAGTGATCGTGTGAGGCGACGTTCACCATGGTCGATGCTCCTCCTCGCGACCACCACCGCGGGGCTCGGCGTCGACTGCGTGGACCACCCGGACTTCCTCGACTCGCAGAAGACCCGCACCTGGGAGAACAAGTGCGACGGCGAGGCGCCGCAGTGCCTCTCGAGCTGCGCGCAGGCGCTCGACGCCGGGATGGCGGTCTGTAGCGGCTCCGTCTGGAGCTGCGCGCAGGGGATCCGCGCAGACCTCTGCTGCGATCCCGTCGACGCCCCCGACCAGTGCGAGACCTTCACGACCGACTGCTCGCGCGGCAACCCCTGCCCGGGCGGCTACACGTGCGTGAAGTCGCGCCTCCACCCGGTGCCGTCCGAGGAAGGCGGCGTGTGCCGCCTCGGCGACCTCGCGATCCCCGAGGAGATGGCGAACTGCACGCCCACCGGCGAGGTCGATCCGCGGGTGCTCCCGAGCCTCGGCGCCACCCCCGTGAAGGTGCACGGCGTGGTCGCGGCGAGCGTCGTCTGCGACGACCGGAAGTGCACGCCGGACAATGCGTGTTGCCAGAGCTGCTCCGGCGCCTACACCATCGACCTCTATGATCCGGTCAACGCAGCCCACACGCTCCTCCCCATCCGCACCGAGACCGTCGCGTGCGCCGGCACGAACTGCGGCTACAGCTGCTTCCCGCTCCAGCCGGGGCGGCGCTACACGGTCTGGGGGCTCTACCTCCCCGACGCGGACCGCGTCGACGTCGGCACCCTCTACTACAGCGGGAGCTGCGCGGACTGAGCCGCGCCGCGCGGTCCTCGGGCTGCTCGTCGGCGCGACCGCCGTCGCGCTCGCGCTCGCCGCCTGCGCGCCCCGTGAGGACGCAGGCGCGCGGCACGTCGGGGCGCGCGACGCCGCGCGGGCGCACCACGGGCTGGCCGCGGGCGCGGGTGCCGAGGCGGACGGAGGCGCCGCTGGCCTCGACGCGGGGCCGGTCCTCGACGACGACGCCCGCGCCGCGGCGGACGCGACCATCGACGCCATGCGCCACCGCCCGTCGTGCAACCGGATCATGGGGTGCCCCGGGAAGGTCGCCCTCATGCAGGAGGGGCGCGCGGTCGTCCCGCTCCTCGTCGCGCGGGTCCGCGGCGCGTCGCGCGCGGACGACGGCTACTGGCTCACCGCCATCATCGACCTCCTCGGGCAGCTCGGCGACGAGCGCGCGAGGCCGCTCCTCGAGACGCTCCTCGAGGACTCGCGCTGGGAGCTCCCGATCCGCGCCGCGCAGGCCCTCGGTCGCCTCGGCCCGGGACCGAGCCGCGCGCTCCTCGAGGACACGCTCCGGCGCGCGCAGGAGGTGCATCACGCGGCGCTCGTGGGGGCGCTGCACCTCGCGCTGACGCGCCTCCCGGGGGACGCCGGGCGCGCTCACCGCGACGCGCTCGTCGTGATGTTGCCGCAGACCTACGAAGGCCTCGCCGCGATCCCGCCGATCGTCCTCGACCTCCTCGTCGAGTTCGTGCGCGAGGCGCGCCTCCCGAAGGCGCTTCCGGCCGTGCGCCTCCTCATCCGGCACGACAACCGCTTCGTCCGCGCGCAGTCCCTCGAGACCGCGGCTGCCCTCCGCGACACGGGCGCCCTGCCCTACGCCTACGATCGCCTCGAGGACCCGATCCCGAGCGTGCGCAAGCGCGCGCTCGAGGCGCTCCAGACGATCACCGGCGCGCACCGCCTCTCGGACCCGGACGCCTGGAAGCAGTGGTGCGCCCAGCACGGCTGCGACGCGCTCCCCGAGGGCTCGCCCCCGCCTCCGGGGCTGGGGCTGCCGCGCGCCGGCGAGGGCGAGGGGCCGCCTGGCTGACCGCCGCGACGCTCGCGCGGCCGGTCAGGGCGTCGGCGCGGCGGGCGGCGCGCAGCGCGCCCGCAGATCGGCCACGCGCGCGGCCGGGAGCTTCCCCTCCCCCGCCGAGGTCTCGAGCGTGGCGAGCGCCTTCATCGCGGCGTCGCAGCGGCCGCGCACGATGGCGAACTCGATGGCGCGGAGCGCGCGCTCGCCGTCGAAGGCGGGCGCCGCCATCCGCTGGCTCGGGACGTCGATCTCGATGACGCGCTTCCGTGGCGTCACGCGCGGCGCCGGGTGCGCCCCGGCGTCCGCCGTATCCGTGTCCGTGTCGGGCGCCGCGTCCTCGCCGGGCTCCTCGAGCGCCGTCGCGGGCGCCGCGACGGTCGCGCGCTGCCCGACCGTGAGGAGCTGCTCGACGCCCGCCGAGTCCGTGACCGACACCTTGCCGCGGGCCACGGAGACGTCGGTCGTCTCGGCCCCCTCGGCGCGGCTCACCGTGAAGATCGTGCCGAGGACGCGCACCGTGGCCTCGGGCGTCTGCACCTCGTAGAGATCCTCGCCGGCCGCGCGCGTCACGTCGCTCGTGACGCTCCCGCGGACGAGCTCGAGCGTCATCTTCCGCTCCGACCACGACAGGACGCGGAGGGTGGTCCCCGCCGCGAGCGTCACGTGGTGGCGTCCGAACGCCGTGATCGTGCGCTCCGCCGGCGCCTCGACGAGGTCGCCGGGCCCGAGCGCGAGCCGCCGCCCGTCCGCGTCCCGCGCGGCGGCGGGAGCGGTCGCGACGACTGGCGCCTCCGGCAGCGCGAGGCCGCCGACGGCGCTCGCGACGACGCGCGTCGCGTCCGTGGAGGCGCCGCGGTCGGAGAGCACGACCCACGCGAGCACCGCCGCGGCGATCGCGGCGAGGCCCACGCTCCAGCGGCCCCAGGCGCGACGCCGCGCGGGCGCCTCGTCGACCGTCGCGCGGATCCGCGCCCAGGCGTTCGGCGACAGATCGCCCTGCGCCTCGACGGCGCGCCGGGCGCGGGTCGTGAGGAGGGCGTACGACCGCGAGCGCGCGAGCAGCGCGCCGCACTCGGGGCAGCTCTCCGCGTGGCGGAGGGCGGCCGCGTCGATGTCCTCGAGGGCGAGCGCGCCGGCGAGCGCGCGCTCGGTGGTGTCGCAGGGGGTCATGGCTCTCCCTCCCGGACGATGATCTTCCGGCGCGCGAGGTCGTCCATGACCTCCCGTCGCGCCGCCAACAGCCGTGATCGGACCGTGTTCATCGGGATTTCCAACACTTCCGCGATCTGATGCGGATCGAGTCCCTGGATCTCGTGGAGGACCCAGACGGTACGTTTCTTCTCCGGCAGCGTATCAACCGAACGATATACTTCCTCGAGCAGCTGCCGGTCCTCGAGGCGGCCGACCGGGCTCGGCTCGGCGAGGCGCGTCTCCTCGTCGCCGGCGAAGCCGAGCGTCAGCCAGCGCTTCCGCTTCTTCTTGCGGAGGTGCTGCAGCGCCACGTTGACCGCGATGCGGTAGATCCACGTCGAGAGCTTGGAGCGCCCCTCGAACCGCGGGAGGCAGCGGTGGATCTCGATGAAGACGAGCTGGACGACGTCCTCGATCTCGTCCGAGTGGCTGATGACGCTCCGCACCGTCGCGAGGACGCGCGAGCGCTGCTCGCGGTAGATCGTGTCGAACGAGGGCACCGCCGCGACGTCGTCCGCGAGCGACGCGCTCGCGTCCGCTCCCCCGAGCGAGCTCCTGAAGCCTCTCTCTTCCAGCGCAACGAGCAAACCGGCGCCTCCCTCGTCGTCGGCGTCATCCCCCGCCTCGACGGCGGGCGTCGCGGACGGACGCGGGGATAGTTGCCGACCGACGGGTTCGTGATCACGGCGCGCCGCGGATTCGTCACCTTCGGTATCCGCGCCCCCGGATGGCGCGTCTGGCTGCCTGCGCGTTGACATGGCTCCTCCCGGATTACCATAGTCTCACGAGGTCGAGAACGTGACGGCGGCGCCCGCTCGGCGTCTCGCCACGAGCGCGCGGGGAGCGCGCTCCGGACCCGGGGCGTCGCCCGCCCCACCCGCACCGAGAGGAGGATCCTTGGCGTACCCGCGGCCGTCCAGCCGGCCCCGCACCCCGGCCCTCGCGCGCGTCGCCGCGGCGTTGCTCGCCCTGGCGCTCGCCGCGCCGGGATGCGCGGATCTGGTCGATCCCGGCGCCGGCGGCGGCGGCCCGGTCGCGGAGCCGCCGACGAACGACCCGAGCTTCCCACCGGGCGAGACGCCCGAGACGCCCGTCACCGACGAGCCGCTGACGCTCACGGGCCTCGAGCCCGCCGTGGCCCCGGTCGACGGCGGCGTCGACGTGCTCCTCCGCGGCACCGGCTTCCGCGAGGGCATGGAGGTCCTCTTCGACCAGTCGCCCGCGCTCGACGTGGTCATCGTCACGAGCCAGGCGGCCATCGCGACCGTCCCGCCGCACCCGGCCGCGTACGTCGACGTCCTCGTGAGCCACCCCCGCGTCGACGACGGCGAGCCGCGGATCCTCCCGGGCTTCTTCCGCTATGAGGCGCCGATCGTCATCGACGCCGTCGAGCCCGCGGCCGGCGGGAAGGACGGCGGCGAGCCCGTGATCGTGCGGGGCCGCGGCTTCACGAGCGACTCGCGCTTCTTCATCGGCGGGCGCCCCGCGCTCGGCCTCGCGGTCGTCGACGAGGGCACGCTCACGGGCGTCACCCCGCCCGGCGTCCCCGGCCTCGCGGACGTCCACGTCACCGGCTTCAACGGCGTCGCCACGCTGAGCGACGCGTTCCACTACCGCACGGCGCCCGTCGTCGCGGGTGTGTCGCCGCTCCGCGGCCCGGCCGTCGGTGGGCAGCGCGTGCGGCTCACCGGCGAAGGGCTCGACCTCGACGCGGTGGTCCGCTTCGGCGAGGCGCCCGCGAGCGTGCTCGCGGCCGACGAGGCCGGCGCCTGGCTCGACGTGGAGTCGCCCCCCGGCCCCGGCGGGCGCGCGGTCGACGTGACCGTCGCCACCGGCGAGGGGATCGAGGTCGCCGAGCGCGCCTACGCCTACGCCGACGACGCGGCCGACCCCCGCGAGCTCGCCTGCGAGACGCTGTTCCCGGCGCACGGCGACGCGGCCGGTGGCACCGAGGTCGCCATCGCGTGTGCCGGGCTCGACTACGGCGCGGTCGCGCGCTTCGGCGGCGTCCTCGCCACGGCGGTCGCGACCGACGCCGCGAGCGGCGAGCTCCGCGTCCTCGCGCCCCCCGGCGAGGGCGTCGTGGACGTCGTCGTCACGAGCCCCTACCGCTCGGTCACGCTCCCGGCCGCGTTCCGCTACGACGCGCCCAGCCCCGTCGCCGTCACGGGCGTGGCCCCGGCGACCGGTCCGCAGCGCGGCGGCACCCCCATCACGATCCAGGGGCGCGGCTTCGCGCCGGGCGCGACGGTGCTCATCGGCGCGCTGCCGGCGACGGCCGTGACGTGGGTCGACGCCACGACGCTCCGCGCCACCACCCCGGCGGGCGCGCCCGGCGCGGCCGACGTGCGGGTGCGCACCTCCGGGCGTGAGGCGCGGCTCGTGGGCGGCTTCGACTACGCGGGGGCGCTCGCGCTCGACCTCGTGGCGCCGACGTCGGCCGCGCAGTCCGGCGGCACCTGGCTCCGCGTGCACGGGGCCGGCTTCGGCGACGACGCCGTCGTCACGATCGGCGGGGTCCCGTGCGCGCTCGAGCGGCGCGTGGGCTCGGCGGAGCTCGACGTCCGGAGCCCGAAGCTCGAGGTCGGCGTCTACGACGCGATCGTCACCTCGGGCGGCGCGTCGGTCACGCTCCCGCGGGCGCTCTCGACCTTCGATCCGCGCGCCGGCAACGGCGGGACGTGGGGGCCGCCCATCGACGACACCGTGAACGTCACGGTCTACGGCTCGAACGGCTACGGCCCGGTGCTCGGCGCCTTCGTCATCCTCGGCGACGACCCGGCGACCCCGTACCAGGGCTACACGGACGAGCTCGGGCAGGTGAGCATCTCGCTCCCGGGGCTCCGCGGGCCGGTCTCGGTGACCGCGAGCAAGGAGGGCTTCACGAGCTACTCGATCGTGCGCTTCGATGCCCAGAACGCGACGGTGTTCCTGCGGCAGGACCCGGTCCCGTCGACCCCGAGCCAGGGGGGCGGCACGGGCGGCCCGCCGCCGTTCACGAACGCGACGCTCTCGGGGCGCGTCTTCGGGCTCGACAAGTACGTCGTGGCGCCGCCGGGCTCGTGCGAGGCGGTCCTCATCGCGGACACCGAGCACTGCGCCGCGTGCGATCCCGGCGCGGGCTGCGACGACGGGAGCTTCGCCTGCGTCGACGTCGGCGACCAGGGCCCGCGCTGCGTCGCGGCCTGCGCGGTCGACGCCGACTGCCCCGCCGGCTATGGCTGTGGTGCCACGAGCGCGGGCGCGCGCTGCCTGCCGTCGCCGGGCGAGCGCGCCGCCTACTGCAACGTCGCGTCGACGAGCCTCTTCGGCTACGAGTACCCGGTGCCCGCGACGGGCTGGGTGGTGCCTGGCGGCACCTACGTCCTCGACTCGCAGACCCTCGGCGACCTCGCCGTCTACTGCTTCGGCGGCTACCGCACGGCCGACGGCGTGTTCACGCCCACGATCCTCGGCGTGCGTCGCCACATCGAGGCCACCCCGGGCGCGACGCTCACGGGGCTCGACGTGGAGCTCAAGTACCCGCTCCAGCGCACGTTCCGGCTGCGCCTCCAGGACCCGCCGACGTGGCCGACGGGCCTCGAGCCGCCGGACGTGGTCATCAGCCTCGACCTCGGCGCGGACGGGGTGATCCCGTTCTCGCGCGACCTCATCCCGGTCGACGATCTCACGTATCTGGCGCCCCACCAGCTCGCGCGCCTCTCGGGCGATCTCTACGACGCCAACTACTTCTTCTACACGACGCTCCAGGCCGAGGGCGTGCCGGTCTACCCCCGCTCCTACAACCTCATCCAGGCGGTGACGCGGGTCGTCGAGGACCGCCTCCCGGTGAGGGACGAGAGCGGCGTCTGGACGCTCGAGGGGACGCAGATCCAGCGCGACCTCCACGGGCTCGTCGCGGCCGCGCCGGGCGCGACCTACGCGGTCGGCGAGGGCGGGCTCGTGTTGCTCTACAACGGCTCGTCGTGGACTGAGCAGACGAGCCACACGGACGAGACGCTGCGGGCGATCGCGGCGCGCGGCCCGCAGGATCTCTGGGCCGTGGGCGACGCCGGCACCGTGCGCCACTTCGACGGGATCGCGTGGCAGACCGTGCCGGGCCCGCCGGAGGACCTGCGCGCGGTCGCGACGGGCCCTGGGCTGCCGGTGTTCGCGGCGGGCGATATCCGTGTCTGGCGCTACGACGGCGACGGGAGCGACTGGGTCGTGGCCGGGCCGCCGTCGCTCCAGGCCATCGCCGGGATGGCGGCGCGCGCGGACGGGACCATCGCCGCGGTCGGGAGCCTCGGCCGCGTGTTCGCGCGGTCGCCGGAGGGCGAGTGGAGACGCCTCCCGATCGCGGGGGCGCCGACGTCGGCGACGCTGCGCGGGGTGGCGTTCGTCGGGGACGCCGAGCTCGTCGCGGTGGGCGACGGCGGCGTGCTGCTGGTCGGGACCGCCGAGGCCGGGCTCACGGCGGTGCCGTCGGGCACGAAGGCCGATCTGACCGCGGTCACGGGCCTCCCGGACGGCGAGGTGGTGGTCGTGGGCGACTTCGGCGTGGTGCTCGGGCGCGACCGCTCGGGGACGTGGGCGGTGGAGGTCATCGACGACTACCGCTCGAAGGCGCTCGCGGTGGCGGCGCTGCCGGAGAGCGGCGTGGTGCGGGTTGTCGGGAGCGCGTCGTTCATCCTCGGGCCGTTCATGCACTTCCCGGTCGTGACGTCGCCGCTGCACGGCGGCGAGGGCGCGGCGACGACGCTCGCGTGGACGTGGGACGGCGGCCCCGACGCGCAGTTCACGCGGCTCCGGCTCTATCCGTACGGCGGCAACACGATCTGGGAGCTCATGGTCGAGGGGCTCGTGAGCGCGGTCCCGCTGCCCGACCTGATGACGGCCGCCGGGCTCGACGCCATCGGCCACGGCCGGCGGCGGCTCGAGGTCACGCGCGTCTTGAACACGAACTTCGACATCGACGCGTACTCGAGCCGCGACCTCAGCATCTACCTGCGCGACTCGTGGTCGATCCACGAGGCGGAGTTCGTGGTGCCCTGAGGCCCTCCTCGGGGCCCGCGTTCCGACGCTCCGGGCCTGACGAGCACCGCGGAACGAGAGGTGGGAGACACGGAGGAGCGGAGGGCACGGAGGGAGCGCGGAGGGCCCTCTCGTCGAGGGCCGTCAGTCCGCGTGTGTCGGGCGGAACGAGAGGTGGGAGACACGGAGGAGCGGAGGGCACGGAGGGAGCGAGGGCGGGCCTCTCGTCGTGCTGACGCTGGGAGAACGAGAGGGACAACCACGGAGGCACGGAGGGATCGAGGGCGGCCCTCTCTCCTTTCTCGTAGGCGCTTGACCTGACGGGAAGTTGGGCGTGAGCGCACCGCGCCCTCTCCGCCCTCCCTCCGTGTCTCCGTGTCTCCGTGGTCACGTCCCGACGAGCCCGACTGGCCGAGATACGTGACCGCCCGGACACGATTCCGCCCCTGAAACGCCACGAGGCGGGGCGCCTCATGGCACCCCGCCTCGCGTGCTCGAACGCTCGACGCGCGCTCAGCGCGCCGTGACGCGCCGCCGCAACCCGAAGACCGCGAGGATCCCGAGCCCGAAGGCCACGGGCGCTCCGGCGCCGCCGCCGGCCTCGCACCCCATCACGGCGATCTCGTCGCCCTGATCGATCGGGCCGGCCTCCGCGGTGCCGCCGGCGCCAGCGCCAGCGCTGCCGCCGCGCCCGGCGCGCGTCTGGCCGTCGGTCTGCATGGCGCAGCTCCCGCTCGCCTTGCCATCCCGCGGCCCGTCGCCCGGGCACGCCCCGGGGGGCGCCGCCGGCGGCGCCTGCGGCGGCGTCATCGACGACGGAGGCGTGCTCGTCGGGGTCGCGTTCGGCGCAGGCGCCGAGTCACCGACCCGCTTCGCCTGGGTGCGGCCATCCTCACAGTCGATCTTGCCGACCGTCACGATGATGCCGGCCGACGCCGGGACCGAGCCCAGGCCGAGCAGCGTCACGACGCCGAGGGTGGTCAGAAACCGTCTACGCATCGGTCACGTCTCCTCGGCGGGGCGCCACGCGCGCGCTCGGCACGATGGCGAACCCCGCCGCGCCCTGCCCCGGCAGGGCAGGAAGGGGGGTGAGAAAGCTCTCGAACAGGTCCCCGATGTCCGCCGCGACCTCCGGATCCACGCGCATCTCGGCGATCCAGAGGTAGGCGGAGCGGGTCTCCGCGTCCTGCGTGCGCTGCGCCGCGGCGGCGCGGAGCACGCAGAGGAGCTCGGAGAGGAACAGATCCTTGTCGGCCGCGTGCACGATCGGACAGTCGGCCGCGGCCGCGAAGAAGACGCTGAAGCGCTCGCTGCGATCGCTCTCGGGGCGGCTCGCGGCGTCGACCACCGCGGGATAGAGCCGCTCCTCGGCCGTGGCGAGCACGGCGGCGAGCGCCTCGGCCGAGCCGAGGTCCGTGCGCACGAGCCCCGCGATCGGCGGGGCGTCGCCGTCCTGCAGGCGCCGGAGCACGAGGTCGCGCAGGTACGAGCTCATCCCCTCGCGGCGCTCGTAGAACGCCGGGACGAGCCCATAGGCGAGCTCCTCGGGCCCCGCGCCGGCAGGCACGCGCCGCACGAGGCCATGCCGCTCGAGCAGCGCGAGCCGCCGCCCGACCGCGGGCGCGCCCAGCGCGAGCGCGGCCGCAGCCGCCGCGACGCTGGTCGGGCCGGAGCCGACGGCGAGCAGGAGCTCCCACTCGTCACGGACGAGCTCCCACGTGAGCTCGTCGGCGACCATGGGCGGGCGAGGTGGGCTCAACTGGCGGGCCTCCCGGGTCATCACATGTCGCGCTTGAACACGCGGTTGTAGAAGGCCCATGCTACGCTCTTGGTCGGGCGCATAAAGCCCTCCGCCCCGAAATACTGGCGGAAGGCGGCCTGGGTCTTGGCCCCCGTGACGAGCCACGCGGCCGCGCGCTGCACGTCCTCAACCTTCGTCATGATGTTGCGGTAGCTCTTCGGGACGTCGCTTATCCCCTCGACGATCTCGTTGATGATCTGCGCCTGGCGCTGCAGGAGGTCCTCGCTGATCTCGTGCACGCGCGCGAGGCGCTCGAGCATCGAGCGCTCGACGACCGCGTCGAACTGGCTCGCGACGAGGGCGGCGTCACGCTCGGCCCGGTCCTCGCTCGTCTGCCCGAAGGTGCGCTCGAGGTAGGGGCGCACGTGCTCGCTCGTGAGCTTGAGCGGCAGCTCGCCGTCGGCGAGGGCCTCGAAGAGCAGGTCGCGGACGATGTCGCGGAGGCGACGCACGCTCTTCAGGCAGGTCTCCTGCACGACCTGAGCGATGTCGCCCTTGGCCTGGCGCGAGAAGCCCATGCAGCCCTGGAGGTCGTAGTCCTGCGCCATCGCCTCGAAGAAGTGGTCGATGAGCTCCCAGACGTCCTCCTCGCGCTCGTGGAGCGGCTTCAGGCGGATGGACGTGGCCGGGCGGGGCTCGGCGCTGTCGGGGCTCGGGTCGCGGTGGCTCACCGCGAGGATGAGCGCGTCGTCGCCGCGGTCGCGGATGATGCGCGTCGCGACCGAGCGCGCGTCGCCCTCGAGGGCGCCGAAGCGGTCGAGGACGAGGGTGCCGCCCTGCGCCTCGCGGATGGCGCCGGCGAGGGCGTCGTCGAGGTCGGCTCGGGAGCTCGCGCTCGCGCAGTCGAAGGCCGCGAGCGGCCCCGTGCGGCCGAGGATGTCGCAGGCGATGGCGTGCGCGGCCTCGACGACCTTGTGCTTGCCCGTGCCCGAGTCTCCGATCACCTCGACGGCGTCTTTGGCCGCGCGGAGGACGATCTTCGCCTTGAGGTCCTTGACCAGACGCTCCCGCAGCCTCTGGCCGACGATCCCCACGCTGTCGAGCGCCCGGACGAGCCGGTCACCGATGTCGTGCGCAGCTTGCAGCATGAACCCTCCCCTCGGCGGATGGCGAACTTTGCCCGAGGTTTACTGTGGATAGCAACTCCCGGGCCCTACAAGTTCGTTGCGCCGAACCCGGGGTTTCGATCGTTAATCACCGCCTCGGGGGCGGGCCCGCGCGCGGAGGCCCGACTTGTCACCGGCGCCGGGCCACGACCTCCAGCACGGCGGCGTGCAGCGCGTCGATCGGTCCGTCGTTGCGAACCACCTCGTCCGCGAGGTCGAACGTGGCCGCGAGGCGCTGCGTCG
This sequence comes from Deltaproteobacteria bacterium, assembly GCA_020632715.1. Taxonomy (GTDB): domain Bacteria; phylum Myxococcota_A; class UBA9042; order PHBI01; family PHBI01; genus JACKFA01. The sequence goes on along the minus strand of JACKFA010000003.1, from coordinate 25,858 downwards.
TCGGGTCGACGCTGTGCGTCTCCTTGTCCTCGAGCGCCGCGAACTGCTCGAACGTCGTCGGGTCGCCCTGCCGCGCCCGCGCGCGCAGCCGCTCGAAGCGCACCGCGCGGTCGGCGTCGACGCCGAGCAGGAAGAAGCCCGGCACCTCGCGCAGCGCCGCCACCTCCGCCGGGTTCCGGATGGAGTCGACGATGTGGTCCCCTCCGTCCTGGAGGCGCGCCTGGATCCGCCGCGCGAGCACGTCGGGGCCGCCGTCCCGGCGGAGCTCGTTGCCGACGGCCGTGAGCGCCTCGCGGCTCTCGGCGATCCCGCGCGCCGCGAGCTCCTCGCGGAGCACGTCGGACAGGGAGTGGTAGCGGAAGCCCCGCGCCGTGAGCACCTCGGCGACGGTGCCCTTCCCGGCGGCGAACTTGCCGGTGAGGCCGATGATCATGGGTTCACCCCGCGGTTCCTGCGTCGGCGGGGCGTCAGCGCGCCGCCGCGGTCACGAGATACCACAGCGTGACGAGCGGCGTCTCGGGCGGGATCGCCGCGCGCATCGCGAGGACGAGCTCGCCGGCGCGCGGCTTGTCGGCCTCGGTGACCATCCCCTCGATCACCGCCGGCATCGCGAGCCAGTCGAGGTACTCGGCCGCCGGCCAGGGCCTCCGGAACGGGGTCACCTGGACGTCGTCGAAGCCCGCCGCCGCGAGCGTCTCGCGGAGCGCGGTCGTGCTCTTGAGCGCCGGATCCCCGCCGAAGTGGGCGTCCCCCGCGCCTGGAGGCGCGATGCCCGTGGCCGCCCGAGCGGCCTCGAGCGCGGCCGCGACCGCGCGGGCCTCGGCCGTCGCGAGGTGATCGGCGTCGCCCACGTACTCCGCGGGGATCGAGAACGCGAGCCGCCCGCCGGGCCGGAGCGCCCGCCGGAGCGCCTCGAGCTCGCCGCGCACGCTCCGCGAGAGCCAGAGCGACGAGCTCGCGACGATCGCGTCGAACGCGCCCTCGCGGGAGGCCGCCGCCGCGAGGGCCCGCCCCGCGCCGACGATGAAGTGGGCCCGCCCGTCCGGGACCAGCTCGCGGGCGCGCGCCGCCATCCGCGGCGCCGGGTCGACGCCGACGAGGCGCCCCTCCGCGCCGAGCCGGTCGAGCACCGCCTGCGACGTCACGCCCGTGCCGACGCCGAGCTCGCCGACGCGCGCGTCGGCCGCGGGCGCGAGCGCGCCGACGAGGGCGCGCGAGACGTCGTGGTAGAGGGTCGAGCGCCCGCAGAACGCCTCGTAGGCGGCCGCCATGCGCTCGTCCTGCCAGGCGCCGACGGGCTCGTCGACGGCGAGCTCCTCCTCGGCCGCGCGCAGCATGAGCTCGAAGGGATCGTCCGTCTCCTCGGCCATCTCGAAGAACGGCTTCTCGAAGACGAGCACGATCTCCCGCGCGAGGGCGTCCTCGAGCAGCTCGCGGCCCATCTCCCGCATCGCGAGGAGCGCGTCGAGGCGCTTCGGGGCCTTGAGCTTCGTGAGCAACCCCGAGAGCCGCGGCGAGACCGGCGCGAACACCGGTCGCTCGCGCCCCGGGCCCGTCAACACGTAGTTGATGCCGGTCCCCGGCTTCGGGTCGAAGGCCTCGACCTCCCCGCGGGGCGCGGCGAGCAACGCCTCGAGCGAGGCGGCGTCGAAGGGGAGCGGCAAGCGCGTCAGGTACGGGTTCCGCTCGACGACGAAGCGCTCGAACGTCGCCGGATCCGTCGGGAGCTTCGTCCGCGCGAGGCGGTAGCGCCAGCGCCGGTCGCCGTTCGCTCCGACGCCGTCGAAGCGCGACCAGAGCGACTGCGCGTACTGGAGCCAGCCGACGTACGCCTCGCCGAGGTAGGTCAGCTCCTCGGCCGCCGCCGCCGACTCGGCGCCGACCCGCAGCGCGAGCAGCGGGTCGTTCCCGCGTGGGCGGGAGATCGCGTGGCGCACGGCGGGCCGCATGCTCTCGAACGCGGTCCCGACGACCGGGCCTATCGCCCAGGCGCGCGCGATGACGGCCTCCCCGCGGATGGCCGTCGCGATGAGCGGCTCGCGGTCGACGTCGTCGGTCGGGCGATAGCCGAGCGCGAGGATCTGATCGGCGCGGATCGGCGCCGGGGCGCTGCGGAAGGCGGCGACCACGGCGTCGAGCGCGGCGGCGACGACGTCGTCGGCCACGTCGTCCGCGGCGTGGTGGGCGCCGCCTGCCCCGCGGAGACGGCCGAGGCCATCGGCGATGACGGTGAGCGGCGCGTCGAACCCGTCGCTCGGGCGCCCGACGAGCTCGGCGGCGTGGCAGATCCGCTGCCCGAGGTCCTGCAGGACGCGCACGGCGCGGCGCGCGCGCACGTCCGGCGACGGCGCGGCCGGGGTGAGCACCGCGCGGAGCGCGACCGCGGCGCGGCGCTCGAACGCCTCGGGATCGGTCGCGTAGTCGACGCCCGGCGCGCAGCAGCGCTCGAGCCAGCGCCGGAAGCCGTCGCCCCGCACGCGCCCGGCGTGGACGCGGGCGTACTCGCACGCCTCGCCGAAGCCGAGGTAGCGGTCCTCCGGCTCGATGAGCGTCCCCTCGTACATCGCCTGCCGGTAGCAGAAGGTCTCGTAGTTGAGGGTCTCGAGGCCGTTGTCGCCGATGCGCTCGGTGAGCGGCAGGGCGAGGCGCTCGCGGCGGACGGCGGGATCGTGGGCGTCGACCTCGAGCTGCGCGTAGATCGCGGCGTCGTCGCCGCGGAGCTCCGTGAGGTCGACGCTCTCGCCGAAGGGGTGCATGCGCCCGAGCTCGGCGAGCCAATACCAATGGAGGGCGGCGATGGCCTCGCTCAGCCGCGAGGTGTGCATGAGCGCCCACTCGTCGAAGCCCGGCCACCACGCGAAGCCGACGAGGGCGTGCACGAGCCCGTGGCTCCACCACTTGGGCGCCAGGTTCGACTGGAAGTCGGCGACGGGGCAGTCCTGCGCGAACGGCCAGAGCGCGGGCGCGATGACGCGCTCCGGGCCGCGGCGGACGGTCGTGAAGTCGATCGACAGCTCGGGGTGGCGCCAGCCCGGGGCGTAGGGGAGGAAGTCGCGCTCGAGGCGATCGAAGCTGAAGAAGCCCGCCTCCCGCGCGGCGACGCCGGCCTGGTACATGAACGGGGTCGTCATGAGCCCGTCGATGTCGAAGCCGTGGTGGCGGAGGAGGAGCTCCTCGGCGGCGGCGGTGCGGGCGTCCTCGGCGGCGAGCGCGAGGTCGCGCAGGGCCGCGCCGGTGAGGGTCCCGCCGAGGTCCGGGAGGAGGATGTCCGCGGCCGTGGGCAAGGGGATCGAGGGCGCCATGAACGTCTCGCCGGGTGGAGGCTTGATTCGCGTCGAGGCGAGATGATACTTTCGATTCGCCGTGGGGGGTAGGTGCGTCGAGGCTCGCGGGCCCGGCGCCGGTCACCAGCGACCTGAGAACGTCCCGGACGTTCGTTCGATCGTGGAGAGAGCGCATGCCTGGCTTCACCCTACCGCTTCCGGTCCTCGCGGACGCGTGGTTCCCGACCAAGAAGAAGCAGATCCCGCACAACTTCAAGCCCCCCATGGGCAAGACGGCGCAGGATCACTACGCGATGATGTACGGGCACGGCGCCGGGAAGGTGAAGCTCTTCAGCGGCATGCCGTCCGCGCCCTCGCCGTACTACTGGAACGCGTCGCCGAACAAGGCCCACAAGGACTCGGCGAAGGACGTCTCGGAGTCGACGAAGAAGTTCGTCCACGACGCGCTCGACAAGTTCAAGCAGTGCGTCGACATGTGGAAGCTCCAGGCGGAGATCAAGGTCAACATCATGTCGGTCTCCGGCATCGGCCCGCCGGGCTCGCTGAAGGGGCCGGAGCTGAAGAGCCTCGCGCCGTTCTCGAGCTGGGAGGGCACGCTCAAGGAGAAGAACGAGAAGGCCTACGCGAAGGCGGTGGTCGAGGGCACCTCCAAGCAGTGGAAGGCCTGGCAGGACAAGGTGATGATCCCGGGCCTGCCGTTCTGGCCGGCGTTCGCGGCGTTCCCGCTCGCGACGGCGCCGCCGATGCCGAACATCCCGATGCCGCTCATCACCTGCCCGTCGGCGATGATGGCGGAGATGACGATGCCGAAGCTGCGCGACGCCATGGCCGACGCGCTCGACGGCGGCGTGAAGGACAAGGACGAGGACAAGAAGCACCTCGCGATCTTCGAGACCATCGCGTTCCCGATCTCGCTGAACTTCCTGCTGTGGCTCGTGATGCAGCAGGTCATGAACCTGCTCGGGAAGGGGCCGATCCCGACGTACGCGCCGCCGTACGTGCCGGTCGGCCCGGTCGTGGCGGGCAGCGAGGCGATGGGCAAGGCGCTGATGGCCTAGCAGGCTAGCAGGGCTCGGGTGCCGCCGAGCGGCGAAGACCACGATGAGAGCGCCCTCCGCGGGGCGCTCTCGCCATTTCTGGGGCGGCTTTCACGCGCTCGGTAACGGGCATTGCGACCGGACGCGGGCCTTTCGCGGGGAGGCGTGTTAGCACGCCGCGCCTCAGCGAACCCGAACGGAGCCTCATGTCCGCCTCCCTGTCCCTCCCCGAGCCCGACGCCACCACCGCCGACACCACGACGGCCCCCGACGCGGGCGGCTTCGCCGCGCTCGGGCTCGCCCCGGCGCTCGTCGACGCGGTCACCGCCAAGGGCTACACCGCGCCGACCGAGATCCAGGCGCAGGCGATCCCGCCGCTCCTCGCGGGGCGCGACCTCATCGGGCAGGCGCAGACCGGCACCGGGAAGACCGCCGCCTTCACCCTGCCCCTCCTCGAGGCGCTCGATCTGCGGCGCCGCGAGGTGCAGGCGATCGTGCTCGCGCCGACGCGCGAGCTCGCGCTCCAGGTGAGCGACTCCCTCGCCGGCTACGGCGCGGAGCTCGGCGCGCTCGAGGCGGTGACGATCTACGGCGGCGCGGCCATCGGGAAGCAGCTCGCCCGCCTCCGCCAGGGCGTGCACGTGGTCGTCGGGACGCCGGGGCGGATCCTCGACTGCATGCGCCGCGGGGCGCTCTCGCTCGACGCCGTCCGCGTCGCCGTCGTGGACGAGGCCGACGAGATGCTCCGGATGGGCTTCATCGACGACGTCGAGGAGATCCTCGCGGCGACGCCGAGCTCCCGCCAGACGGCCCTCTTCTCCGCGACGATGGCGCCCGAGATCGAGCGCGTCGCGCGCCAGTACCTGCGCGAGCCCGTGAAGGTGAACGTGCGGCAGGCCACGCGCACGGTCGCCAACATCGAGCAGCACGTGCTCTGCGTGAGCGAGGGGCGGAAGCTCGAGGCGCTGATGCGGCTCATCGAGGCCGCCGACCACCAGGCGATGCTCGTCTTCGTGCGGACGCGCGCGACCTGCGCCGAGCTCGCCGAGGCGCTCGAGGAGAACGGGCACGCGACGGCCGCCCTGCACGGCGACATGAGCCAGTCCCAGCGCGAGGACGTGCTGCGGCGGCTGCGCGCCGGGCGCGTCGACCTGCTGATCGCGACGGACGTCGCGGCGCGCGGGCTCGACGTCGACGACATCACCCACGTCGTGAACTTCGATCCGCCCATGGATCCGGACACCTACGTGCACCGGATCGGGCGCACCGGGCGCGCGGGGCGCGACGGGGCGTCGCTCCTGATGCTCACGCCGCGGCAGCGTCGGATCCGGACCGCCATCGAGCGGCACACGCGCCAGCCGATGACCGAGATCCGCGTGCCGTCGAACGCCGACCTCGCCTGGGCGCGGAAGGAGCGCTTCAAGGCGGCCGCGCTGCGCGCGATCGAGGAGGGCGGTCTCGAGGTCTACGAGAGCGTCGTGGCCGAGCTCATCGCCGACGGGGCCGCCGCCGAGCAGGTCGCCGCCGCGCTCGCCGCGATGGCCTGCCGCCACCGGCCGCTCCTGCCGACCGGCGAGGTCGCGCGGACGCGGCAGACGCCGGAGCCGACCGCCCCGCCGGAGCGCGCGGCCGCGGTCGCCGCCGAGCCCGCGCCCGCCGAGCCCGCGCCGGCCCCCGCGGCCGCGGCCCCGGCCCCGGAGCCCGAGCCCGAGCCCGAGCGCCCCTCGCTCCCGCCGACCCGCCCCGCCGGGACGCGCCCGCGCAAGGGTCACACGCCGGCCGACGCCTTCGTCGAGATGTTCCTCGGCATCGGCCAGAACGCCGGGCTCCGCGCCGGCGATCTGGTCGGCGCCGTCACGAACGAGGCGGGGGTCCCGGGCGAGGCCATCGGCGCCATCAACATCGGGCCGCGGTCGACCTTCTTCGGGCTCGCGCCCGACCACGTCGACGCCGTGCTCCGCAAGATGGCGACCGCCTTCATCCGCGGCCGGAAGACCTTCATCGCCGTCGCGCGCCCCGACGGCGGCGCCCCCGGCCGCGACGAGCGCCCGCAGCGCCCGCCCCACCGCGGCACCCGCGCGTCGGGCGGTGGCGGGAGCGCGCCGCCGCGCCGGAAGGGCGCCCCGCGCCGCCAGCGCTGAGTCACCGCGACTCGACCCCGAACGCGACCAGCGCGACGCCCTCGCAGGTCGAGCACACGCCCTCTGCCACGCGGTACTCCGCGAGGCAGAGGGGGCAGTAGGCCTGCGCGTCGGCGTCCTCGCGCGCCGGCGGGGCGAGGACCGCGCCCACGTCGACGCCTTCGCCGGAGAGCGTCGCGGCGAGCGCGGCCTCCGCGGCGCCCCCCTCCCCTCGCGCCCGGACGAGCGCAGCCCGCACGACCGGCGCCCGCGCCTCCGGCGACAGCAGCGCGAGCGCGAGCGCGAGCTCGGACACGTCGGCGAGCTCGTTCCGGCCGAGCACGTCGTGCACACGCACCGCCGAGAGCGGCGACGCGAGCGCCGTGAACAGGTCCTTCCCGGGCGCCCGCCGCGCCGGATCCTGCCGCCGCCAGAGGCGCACCGCGAGGCCCCCCGTCAGAGCCCAGAGCGCCCCGACGAGCGCGAAGACCCAGGCACCCGACGCCCTCCCCCACGGCCCCGCCGGCGCCCAGATCACGAGCGCCGAGCCCGCGAAGGTCACGACGAGCAGCGCGACGGCGGCGCCGCGGACCCGGCGGCTCGCGGCGAGCCAGGCGCCGACGCGATCCCGGACCACCTCGGGGGCGAGGAGCGCGCCCTCGCGGCGACCGATCGCGAGGAGCCCGAGCGGCGGCCAGGGCGTCCCCATGACGAGCCCCGGGCCGCTGTCACGCCGCGCGAAGAACGGGCGCACCGCGCGGAAGCCACCCCGGCCGGCGCTCCGGAACACCGCCGCGTCCCGCGGGACGAGGAGCAGCGTCTCGGCGAGGTAGATCCCGACCGCGAGCACCCAGAGCGTCTCGGCGTCGCTCACCCGTGACGACCCGTCACGCGGCCGCGCCGTCGTCGGGGCCGTCGGCGACGACCGGCGCCGCCTTCTTCCGACCGAAGAGCTTGGCGATCCCGCCGCCGACGACCGCGAGGAACCCCACGATGAGCTTCCAGAACTTCTTCAGGAACCCCATCTTCGCCGCCACGGCCACCGCCCCGCCGACGACGAGGCCGCCGAGGCCGTACTCGGCGATGCGGTCCCCCTCGCGGAAGGAGGCGTAGTCCTTGCCGGGGACGAAGGCGAGCCCGGCGAGATCGGCGTTCATGCGCGTGAGCGCCCCCGCGAGCCGCTCGTTCGACGTGGCGAGCACGACCTCGATGACGCCCTCGCGGCCGAGGCGGCGCGTGTTGTAGTTCACCCACTCCTCGGTGTCGCCGAGGTGGCGGAGCCGCGGCGCCCACTCGAGGCTCCGCGTGACCTCGTTGTAGAACGGCTCCTGCGCCCAGCCCGTGAGCTCGAGCTCCTGGTAGCCGAGGCGCCGCCGCTGCTCGTTGTGCTGGCGGGTCCCCTCGCGCAGGCTCTCGAGGAGGTCGTCGGCGTCGAGGTCGCGATCGTCGTCCTTCACGTAGCCGACCGCGTCGAACGAGAAGTAGACCACCTCGTCCATGTCGTCGGTCGCGATGGCGCCGATGGCCGTCGGATCGGCGAGGTTCTCGATGATCGAGTTGAAGCGCGCCATCCCCGAGGTCGGCACGAGCCAGTGCCCCGCGGGCACGTCGATCGTCGCGACGTCGCCGAGCTCGACCCCCGTCGCGGGCCCCTCGATGGCGCCGAGCTCGCGCTTCATGGTGGCGAGCATGTCGGCGCGCTCCTCCGGCGTCGGCTCCCGCTCGGGGTCGGCGGCGGCTGGGGCCTCGGCCGCCGGGAGCGCCTCCGGAGGCGCCTCGTCGGCGAGGGCGGTGAGCGGCGCGAGGAGGAGCGCCGACGCGGCGACGGCTTGCAGGACGCGGGCGGACAGACGCATGGGTCGTTCCTGTGCGAGCGGGAACGCCGCCGTCCGGCGGCGTGAGGCGTGGGGACAGTCCCCCGTTTTTCGTCCGAAATGACGATTTTGTCGCGCGAGATCGGCGCCGGGACGGCGATTTGACGCCGTCGGACGCCGCGGAGTACGAGCAAGGGGCACCCGTGTGGACGCGCGCCCCGGCGCGAGGAGGCCCCTTGGAAGCGAGGCAGGTCCGGACCGTCGAGGACGCGAAGCGCATCGTGTCGGCGCGCGACATCACGCACGTGAAGGTCGGTGTGTTCGACACCGACGGCGTCCTCCGAGGGAAGTACATGGCGCGGTCGAAGTTCCTCTCGGCGCTCGAGGCCGGCTTCGGCTTCTGCGACGTGGTGCTCGGCTGGGACAGCGCCGACAAGCTCTACGACAACGTCTCCTTCACGGGCTGGCACACCGCGTACCCCGACGCGCCGGTGCGCATCGACCCGACCACCTGCCGCGAGCTCCCGCTCGAGGGCGGCGGGCTCTTCTTCCTCGGCGAGTTCGACGGCCCCGCGGGCGACGTCGGCCCGCGCGCGCTCCTCCGGCGCGTGTGCGACAAGGCCCGGAAGATGGGGTTCGAGGCGTGGGCCGCGCTCGAGTACGAGTTCTTCGTGTTCGAGGAGTCGCCTTACAGCGTAAGGGAGAAAGGATACCGCAACCTGAAGCCCATCACGCCGGGCAACTTCGGCTACTCGGTGCTCAGGAGCTCGGTCTGGGCCGACTTCTACAAGGAGCTCCTCGCGACGTGCGAGGAGATGGACTTCCCGCTCGAGGGGCTCCACACCGAGACCGGCCCGGGCGTCATCGAGGCCGCGATCGGCGTCGATCGCGCGTTCGCGGCGGGCGACAAGGCCGCCCTCTTCAAGACCTTCACGAAGGTGCTCGCGCAGAAGCGCGGCCTCATGGCGACCTTCATGTCGAAGTGGTCGCCCGACTACCCCGGCCAGAGCGGGCACATCCACCTGTCGCTCACGAAGGCCGGGGACCACGGCGGCTCCGCCTTCCACGACGGCGACGCCGAGCACGGGATGAGCCCGACGATGCGGCGCTTCGTGGCCGGCTGCCAGCGGTACCTGCCCGAGACGCTCGCCATGGTCGCGCAGACCATCAACGCCTACACGCGCCTCGTGCCGGGCGCCTGGGCGCCGACGACCGCCACCTGGGGCGTCGAGAACCGGACGACCGCGCTCCGCGTGATCCCGGGGTCGCCGAAGTCGCAGCGCGTCGAGTTCCGCGTGGGCCCGGCCGACGCGAACCCGTACATCGCGCTCGCGGCGGCGCTCGGCGCGGGGCTCCGCGGCATCGAGGAGGAGCTCGAGCTCGGGCCGCCGGTGACCGGCAACGCCTACGCGGCGCCGAACGCGCCCGAGGCGGCGCTGCCGCAGACCCTCTGGGACGCGGCGCAGCGCCTGCGCGCGAGCGCCATGGCGCGCGAGGTCTTCGGCGACGCGTTCGTCGAGCACTACGCGGCCACGCGCGAGTGGGAGGTGCGCGAGTTCCGGCGGCACGTGACCGACTGGGAGCTCGCCCGCTACTTCGAGATCATCTAGGCACCTGGAGGCGGCTTTGCTGCAACGCACCATCAGCCCGGTCGACGGGTCGCTCTTCGTCGAGCGCGAGCTCGCCGACGAGGCCGCGCTCGACCGCATCCTGAGCCGCGCCGAGGCCGCTCGCGGCCCCTGGCGGGAGACCCCGCTCGCCGAGCGGCAGGCGCTGTGCACCCGCTTCGTCGACGCCCTCGTGTCCGAGCGCGACGCCATCGCGCGCGAGCTGACCTGGCAGATGGGGCGCCCCATCCGCTACAGCCCGGGGGAGCTCCGAGGCTTCGAGGAGCGCGCGCGCACCATGATCGCGCTCGCCCCCGACGCCCTCCGCGACGTCGCCGTCGGCGAGAAGGCGGGCTTCACGCGCTTCATCCGGCGTGAGCCCCTCGGCGTGGTCCTCGCCATCGCCGCGTGGAACTACCCGTACCTCATCGCGGTGAACGCGGTCGTGCCGGCGCTCCTCGCCGGGAACCCCGTGATCCTGAAGCACTCCGCGCAGACGCCCCTCGTCGCCGAGCGCTTCGGCGAGGCCTTCGCGAAGGCCGGTCTCCCGGACGGCGTGTTCCAGCATGTCCACACGAGCCACGCGCTCGTGGCGAAGGCGGTCGCCGATCCGCGCGTCGCGTTCGTCGCCTTCACGGGCTCGGTCGAGGGCGGGCGCGCCATCCACGAGGCGGCCGCGTCGCGCTTCGTCGCCTGCGGGCTCGAGCTCGGCGGCAAGGACCCGGCCTACGTCCGCCACGACGCGGACCTCGATCACGCCGTCGAGAACCTCGTCGACGGGGCCATGTTCAACTCGGGGCAGAGCTGCTGCGGGATCGAGAGGATCTACGTCCACGAGGCGCTCTACGACGCGTTCGTCGACGGCTTCGTGGCGCTGACGCGACAGTACGTGCTCGGCGACCCGACCGACCCGGCGACGACGCTCGGCCCGGTCGTCCGCGCGTCGGCCGCGGCCGCCATCCAGGCGCAGATCGCCGAGGCCGTGACGCGCGGGGCGCGGGCGCTCATCGAGCCCCACGAGTTCCCGAAGCACGCGCCGGGGACCCCCTATCTCGCCCCGCAGGTGCTCGTCGACGTCGACCACGACATGGCCGTGATGCGCGACGAGACCTTCGGCCCGGTGGTCGGGATCATGAAGGTGCGGGGCGACGACGAGGCCGTGCGCCTCATGAACGACAGCCGGTACGGGCTCACGGCCGCGATCTGGACGCGCGACGAGGCCGCCGCCCTCGCGATCGGCGACCGCGTCGAGACCGGGACCTGGTTCATGAACCGCTGCGACTACCTCGACCCGGCGCTCGCCTGGGTCGGCGTGAAGGACAGCGGGCGCGGCTGCACGCTCTCGACGGTCGGCTACGAGCACCTGACGCGGCCGAAGTCGTTCCACCTGAAGACGGCGCTCTGATCTGGTACCTCTCTCCTTGGGCGCGGCCGCGCGGCCGCCGGGAGGCGCGACATGACGAGCTTCACGGGCAACTGGAACTACCCGACGAGCGTGCGCTTCGGCGCCGGGCGCGTGAACGAGCTGGGCGCCGCGTGCGCCGAGCTCGGGATCCGCGCGCCCCTCGTCGTGACCGACCCGGGGCTCCGGGCGCTCCCGCTCTTCGCGGACGTCATGGAGATCGCGCGCGAGGCGGGCCTGCGGGCCGCCGCGTTCTCGGAGATCCAGGGGAACCCCGTCGAGAAGAACGTGACGGACGGCGTCCTCGCCTACCGCGAGGCCGAATGCGACGGCGTGATCGCGTTCGGCGGCGGCAGCGCGCTCGACGTCGCGAAGGCCGTGGCGCTCATGGTCGGGCAGGCGCGCCCGCTCTGGGACTTCGAGGACGTCGGCGACAACTGGACGCGCGTGGACGCCGCCGGGATGGCCCCCGTCGTGGCCGTGCCGACGACCGCGGGCACGGGGAGCGAGGTCGGGCGCTGCTCGGTCGTGACCGACGAGGCGGCGCACAAGAAGCGCCTCATCTTCCACCCGAAGATGCTCCCGGAGCGCGTGATCTGCGATCCGGCGCTCACGGCGGGGCTCCCGCCGGCGCTCACGGCGTGGGTCGGGATGGACGCGCTCTCGCACAACCTCGAGGCGTACCTCGCGCCCGCCTTCCACCCGCTCGCGGACGGGATCGCCATCGAGGGGATGCGGCTCGTGGCGCGCTCGCTGATCCCGGCGGTGCGCGATGGGCGCGACCTCGAGGCGCGCGCGAGCATGATGGCGGCGTCGCTCATGGGAGCGACGGCGTTCCAGAAGGGGCTCGGCGCGATGCACGCGCTGTCGCACCCGGTGAGCGTCGCGGTCGGGAGCCACCACGGGCTCACGAACGCCATCGTGATGCCCTACGTGATGGCCTGGAACGAGGAGGTCATCGCCGAGAAGTGCGACGTGCTCGCGCGGGCGCTGTCGCTCGCCGAGCCCGGCTTCCGCGGGGTGCAGGCGTGGATCCTCGGGCTCCGGGAGGCCATCGGCATCCCGCACACGCTCGCGGACGTGGGCGTCACGGCGGCGATGGCGCCCGAGCTCGCGCCGGACGCGGCGGCCGACCCGACGGCGCCGACGAACCCGCAGCCGGTCGCGGTCGACGGCTTCCGGACCCTCTACGAGCGCGCCGTGAGCGGGGCCGTCGGGGGCTGAGCCGGCTCACGCGCCGAGGCGCGCCCGCATGTCGTCGTAGGCCGCGGTGACGAGCGCCCTCAGCGCGGCGTTCTCGGGCTCGCGCCAGGGGTAGAGCTTCACGTGGCGCATGCGCTTGCCGGTCCCGACGAGGAGGCGCCTCGGATCCGGGAGGGTCGCGCCGAAGAAGAAGCCCACGTTCACGTGCTCGGAGAAGGCGGCGACGTAGCCGAACGCGGCGTCGCCGACGCAGGCGGTGGGGAAGCCGTCGTGGAGGAGCTCGCGCACGTCGTCGCCGGCGGCGCGCATGACGCCGAACCAGGTCGTCGCGAGGGGGCGGAGGTGCTCACGGAGCCCGGCGAGGTAGGCGTCGACCTCGGGGGCGTGGGGGGCGGCGGCGGCGAAGCGGAAGATACCGTCCATGGCGCGGATAGCGTACCGTGGGGGGGCGCCCCGGGCGAGCGGGGGCGCGCGGACGCGGAGGGGAACGTGCCGGGACGGCGAGGCGGCGAGGTGCTCATCGTGCGGGTCGGCGACGCGTCGGCGGCGCACGGCGCCGAGCACGGCGACTACGACGGGTGGGTCGCGCGCGGCCTCGCGGGCGGCGGCCCCGTCACGACGCGGGTGGTCGATCCGCGCGGCGGGGGCGCCCTCCCCTCCCCTCGCGACCTCGCGGGCGTCGTCGTGACGGGCTCCTCCGCGATGGTGACGGACCGCGCCGAGTGGAGCGGGCGGACGGCGGCGTTCCTGCGGGAGGCGGTGGCGGCGGACGTGCCCGCGCTCGGGATCTGCTACGGGCACCAGCTCCTCGCGGACGCGCTCGGCGGCGAGGCCGGGTGGAACCCGCGCGGCCGTGAGATCGGCACGGTCGCGATCACGCTGACTCGAGCCGGCGAGGAGGACGCCCTGCTCGGGGTCCTCGCGGAGTCGGGCCCCGTCTTCTCCGCGCAGTCGACGCACCGGCAGGTCGTGCTGCGGCTCCCGGAGGGGGCGGCGCGGCTCGCCGAGAACGCGCTCGACCCGAACCAGGCGATCCGCGTCGGCCGCCGCGCGTGGGGCGTCCAGTTCCACCCGGAGTTCGACGCGGCCTACCTCCGGACGCTGCTCCACGAGCGCCGCCCCGCCATCGAGGCCGAGGGGCTCGACGCGGACGCGCTCCTCGCGGGATGCCACGACACGGACACCGGCCCGCGGCTGCTCGCGCGCTTCGCCGATCTCGCCCGGCGCGGGTGACTGGCCCCGTCGGGCGTCGCCTCGCGCGCACGTCTCGACGCCAGGCGGGCGCGGCAGCAACGGTCTTGCGGTCGCTCTCGCACATGATCGATGGTGTCTGGACCGTCGCCCCCTCCCTGTGCAAGAGGAGTCGCGCCTATGAGGCAGCTCGCCGTGGTCTTGACCGCCGCCGCCGTCGTCGTCGCTTGCAGCGACCAGCCGGCGCCGCTCGGAGACGCCGCCGATCTCGCCGTCGCCGTGGCGCCGCTCCAGCTCGAAGGGATCGCCGCGGCCTGCTACGGCCTGCGCGTGGAGAACGCCTCGCAGGAGGAGGTGTGGTCCGCGAGCCACCTCTGCTCGACCCGCTACGGGAGCGGCGCCGGCGGCGACATCGCCTACGTCGGCACCTGCGACGCGAGCGACGGCGAGGAGGACAACACCGTCTACCTCACCATCGAGGGCCTCTACCTCGACGACGCCGACGACGACGGCGACTTCGGCGCCGGCGACCCCACCGCCGAGTTCGTGGACCCCTGCACCGCCCCGTACGCGCCGAACGGCTGCGCGATGCCGGCGCGCTGCGTGCCGAACGGCGACGCGCGCGTCGACTTCGACGTGACCGTCATGCGGCCCGCGCAGCAGGGCTTCTTCGACGTGGTCGTGAACTTCGAGGACGTGTTCTGCTCGGCCAAGGTCGACTGCGTGCGCGAAGGCGACGCCCCGATCGAGCTCGTCTTCGACCCGGTCAGCGGCCAGCGGATCCCGACGGTGGTCGTCGCGTTCGCCTGCAGCGACGGCGACGACGACGCCGCGACCCACCTCTACATGGACGACCTCAAGCTCTACTGCGGCGCGCGCGTCTACGACTACGACGTCGCGGCCGGCCCGGGCAACGTCGACCCCGCCGCCGGCGGGCCCGTCAGCCGCTTCGCGGTCTTCGAGGGGCGCGACGTCTCGCTCGGCGGCTCGCCGGGCGACGGGATCTACTGGAACGTCGCGCTCGGGCTCTCGCCGAGCTACTTCGGCGCGGGCTCGAGCGAGCCGAAGGACTGCACGCTCCACGGGCGCGCGACCGCGACGGCCGGCGCGCGGGCGAACGGCGTCCTCCCCGCCGGGACCTACCCGATCATCGACTTCGACGTGCCGCTCACGAGCGCGGCGGGCGCCCGGGTGTGCACGCGCCACCCGCTCGGCTCGAGCGAGGTCGCGACGCACTACACGCACCCCGAGACGACCGTCCAGCTCTGCAACGAGGCCGCGCCGGTCGCGGACGACGCCGTCGACACGCGGAGCATCGCCGACTGCCCCGCGATCTGCGCGCCCGTTCCGCCGCCGACCCCGCCCGCCGGCGTGACCTACGGCGGCGTCTACTTCCCGGGCGGCGACGCGTCGTTCGCGGACGCCGTCGTGAGCTTCGATCCGCTCTTCTCGGGCGGCCCGGCCGCGACGTCGCCCTTCTACCAGTTCCCCGAGGACGTCGTCGGCCCGCCCGACTGGACGACCGACCTCGCGCGCGGCGCCGTGTCGCTCGGGAACGGCGGGCGCCTCGTCATGCGGTTCACCGACAACGCCCTGCGCGGCAGCGGCGACGACGCGCCGGACCTCCACATCTTCGAGGTGGGCGGCGACGTCGAGTCCATGTACCTCGACATCTCGAAGGACGGCGTGAACTGGCTCTCGATCGGCAAGATCGGCGGCGCCATCTCCCACGTCGACATCGACGCGTACGGCGCGCTCCCGACGGACCTCTACCGCTTCGTGCGGGTGACCGACGACACCGAGCAGGGCGAGACGGACAACACCTACCGCGGCGCGGACATCGACGCGATCGGCGCCATCGCGACGACGCCGGTCGGCCCCGACGACACGTGCGACGGCGTCGACGACGACTGCAACGGCATCACCGACGACGGCTGCCTCTGAGGCGCCGGCCGCCTCAGCGCTTGCGGAGACCGGCGACGAGCCTCGCGCCGCGGATCGGCTCGCAGGCGAGCGCCGCGAGCACGCCGCCCATCATCGCGCCGATGACGCCGACGGAGACGACCTCCGAGCCCGCGAACCAGAGGCCCGGGATCGGTGACTTCGGGCGCAGCCAGCGGCAGCGGAAGCGCTCCGGCGTCGGCTCGAGGCCGTAGATGGAGCCCGCCATGGGGCGCGTGAAGTGGTCGGTCGAGAGCGGGGTCGAGAGCTCGACGTGGTCGATCATCGGCCCGAGGTCGGGCCGGTGCGCGAGGAGCTGGTTCAGGAGCTTCTCCTTGATGGCCGCCTTGAACGCCTCGTAGTCGGCGCCGCGCTTCTTCCAGCGGCTCCCCTGCCACGACGCGAACGACTCCCACGGCACGAACGTCACGACCTCGCCCGTGTGGCGCTCCTCGGGGCCGGGGACGTGCTCCGGGTCCTTCAGCGAGGGGAACGACACGTAGAGGACCGGCGCGTCGTCGAGGTTCTCGGGGGCCGACACGTCCCACGCGGCCGCGTCTCCCTCGGTCGACCACGTGTGGTAGAACCACTGGTTCGCCGCCGTGGCGCCGGCCTTCCGGATGTCCCCCTTGAAGCCGAGGTAGAGGCAGACGTGGGCGGGGCCCGGCTCGAGGCGCGCGACGTCGCCGACCCAGCGGCGCGCGCCGACCTCGGCGGGCAGGAGGCGCGTGACCGTCGAGGCCACGCCGGCCGCGGAGATGACGCGCTCGGCGCGGATCTCCTCGCCGCTCTCGAGCCGCACGCCGACGGCGCGCCCGCGCTCGAGGAGGATCTGGTCGACCGGCGACGAGATGCGCGTCCAGCCGCCCGCGTTCGCGACCGTCCGGAGGAGCGTCTCGGCGATGCGCGCGGAGCCGCCGACCGGGTAGTAGCCGCCGTGCATGAAGTGCTTCGTGACGAGGGCCTGCATGGCGAAGGAGCTGCGCTTCGGGATCGAGCCGTAGTAGCCCCACTGCGACGCGAGCACGGTGCGGAGGCGCGGGTTCGGCGTGAGCTTCGCGAGCGCGTCGGACGTGCGCTCGTCGAGCACCTTCCGCGCGCGGCGCGCGAGGACGGCCTCGACGACGGCGCCCGGGCCGGCGGGGAGCGTGCGCGCGAGGTAGTAGGACTTCATCGCCGCGGCGACGTCCTTCACGCGGTCGAGGTAGCCGTCGATGGCGCGCGTGTCGCTCGGGAAGGCGGCGGCGAGGTTGTCGCGGAAGGCGTGGGGCGAGTCCGGGAAGTCGATGTGGAAGTCGCCCGGGAAGAGGAAGGTGTCGTAGACCGAGCCGAGCGAGGCCCACTCGAGCTCGCCGCGCGACAGCGTCGACAGCAGACGCCCGGTGAGGCTGTGGTGCGTGACCTCGCCGATGGCGTGCACGCCGACGTCCCACGTGTAGCCCGGGCGGTGGAAGGTGTGCGTGAAGCCGCCGGGGACGTAGTGCTGCTCGAGGACCAGGACCTTCCGCCCGAGCGTCGCGAGGAGCGCGGCGCAGGTCATCCCGCCCATGCCCGAGCCGATGACGATGTCGTCGTAACGGGTCTCGCCCTTGCCGCGCTTGTCCCAGGGGTGCTTCGCGCGGCCCTTCACCGTGTCGTTCATGGTCGGTCCTCCGGAGGGGGCGCGACTCTGCCACAGCTCGCGCGCGTCGGGCAACGGCGGAGCGTAACGAACGTTATAGCGCCACCCCGGGACAATCGAATGGGACCACACCGGTCCGTATGGATTTCACCGAACCGCCTGTGTATCCATGGCGAGAAAGCGCCGTTCACCTCGGAGTCGCCATGGTCCAGCTCACCTCGCGGCACGCCCTGCTCGCGTCTCTCGCCCTCTCGGCCGTCGTCACCCTCACCGGCTGCCCGGACCCGGACGATCCGGCGCCCGACGAGGCGAGGTCGTGGTCGCTCGTCGCGACCGACCTGCCGGCGGCGCTCCTCGCCGTCGGCGGCGTCGCCGAGGACGACGTCTGGGCCGTGGGCGCCGACAAGGGCGCGGGCCCCCTCGTGCTGCACTTCGACGGCGCCGCCTGGACGCAGGTGCAGACGGGCTTCCGCGGGAGCCTCTGGTGGGTGCACCCGTTCTCGCGACGCTCGGCGGTCTTCGCCGGCGCGAACGCGAACGTCCTCCTCTGGCGGGACGGCGTCTTCACGCGCGTGACCCCGCCGGGCATCGCGCACCACACGGTCTTCGGGATCTGGGGCCGCTCCGAGACCGACTTCTACGTCGTCGGCAGCGTCGCCAGCAAGAACGGCTTCATCTGGCACTACGACGGCGCGACGCTCAGCGAGGTGCCGCTCCCGAGCGACATCCCGACCGACAAGGGGGACATCCCCGGGATCTTCAAGGTCTGGGGCGACGGCGAGGGGCGCGTCTGGGTCGTCGGCGGGAAGGGGCTCGTCCTCCGGAAGGAGGGCGTGGGCCCGTTCGAGTACGTGCCGACCGACACGGACGCGACGCTCTTCACGGTCGCGGGCGTCGACGGCCGCTGCGTCGTCGTCGGCGGCGGCGCCCAGGCGGTGCTCCTCGAGGAGTCGGGCGGGCGGCTCGAGCACAAGGACCCCGCGAACCTGCAGCTCCTCCAGGGGGTCGCCTTCAACGACGCCGGCGCGGGCTACGCGACCGGCCAGTCGGGCGCCATCTACGAGCGGAAGGGCGGCGCGTGGGAGGCCGTCTCGACCGGGCTCTCGATCCGCGCGCAGTCGCTGCACGCCGTCTGGGTCGGGCCGAAGGGGAGCGTCTGGGCGGTCGGCGGGAACGTGCTCGGCGCCGGGCTCGACGGTGGCGTGCTCGTCCACCTCGGGAGCGCCGCCGTCCCGACGCCCGAGATCCAGGCGACGACGCCGGCCGTGACGACGTGCCCGGCGGACGGCGTCGACCTCGCGCCGGGCAAGAGCATCGCCCGACGCTGGAACGAGCAGATCCTGAACGCCGTGCGCCGCGACATCCCGCGCCCGGGGGTGCACGCGCGGAACCTCTACCACCTCGCCGCCGCGATGTGGGACGCCTGGGCGGCCTACGACGACGTCGCCGACGGGGTCTTCGTGGACGACAAGCGCGCGGCGGGCGACGTGGAGGCCGCGCGCGCGGAGGCCATCAGCTACGCGGCCTACCGGGTGCTGATGCACCGCTACCAGCCGAGCCTCGCGGTCGGCGGGGCGCAGTCGGAGGACTGCTTCACGAAGTTCATGGAGAAGCTCGGCTACGACCCGACGAACGAGGCGACGACGGGCGACTCGCCCGCGGCCCTCGGGAACCTCATCGGCGAGACCATCATCGCCGCGACCGCCGACGACGGCGCGAACGAGGCGGACAACTACAAGGACACGACGGGGTGGACGTCGGTGAACCCGCCGCTCGTGGTGGAGGGGAGCGCCATCACGGTGGTGGACCCGTCGGTCTGGCAGCCGCTCATCCTCGCCGAGTCGGAGACGCAGAACGGGATCCCGACGGGCGCGGGCGTCCAGGGCTACATCGGCTCGAACTGGAACCTCGTGACGCCGTTCGCGATGACGCGCGAGCACCCGGAGGACCTGTTCCACGACCCCGGGCCGTTCCCGGCCTTCGACGACGCCGAGATGAACGACTGGGCGGTCGAGATGGTGGTGAAGGAGAGCAAGATGGACCCGCGGTTCGACGAGATGATCGACATCTCGCCGGGCGCGTTCGGGAACAACTCGCTCGGCGCGAACGACGGCCACGGGCACACCGTGAACCCGGTGACGGGGCAGCCGTACGCGCCGAACCTCGTGAAGCTGAGCGACTTCTCGCGCGTGCTCGCCGAGTTCTGGGCGGACGGGCCGAAGTCGGAGACGCCGCCGGGGCACTGGAACACGCTCGCCAACGCGGTCGCCGACAGCGCGGGCCTCGCGCGTCGGATCGGCGGCGAGGGGCCGGAGCTCGGCGCGCTCGAGTGGGACGTGAAGATGTACCTCGCGCTCGACGGCGCCGTGCACGACGCGGCGATCACGGCGTGGGGCGTGAAGCGCGTCTCGCAGGGGCCGCGGCCCATCACCATCGTGCGCTACAAGGCGAGCCTCGGGCAGAGCTCGAACCCGAGCCTCCCCCACTACCACGCGGACGGGCTCCCGCTCGTGCCGGGCGTCATCGAGCTCGTCACGGCGCAGAGCTCGGCGCCGGGGCAGCGACACGAGCGGCTCGCGCGCTACGTCGGCGAGATCGCGGTGCTCGGGTGGCGCGGTGAGCCGGGCGACCGGGCGAGCGAGGTCGGCGGGGTCGACTGGGTGCGCGGGGTCGAGTGGCTCCCCTACCAGCGGCGCACGTTCGTGACGCCGGCGTTCCCGGGGTTCGTGTCGGGTCACAGCACGTTCTCGCGGGCGGGCGCCGAGGTGCTCACCCAGATGACGGGGAGCGCGTACTTCCCCGGCGGGCTCGGCGAGTTCACGGCGCCGGAGGGGAGCTACCTCGTGTTCGAGGACGGGCCGAGCGAGACGGTGGTGCTCCAGTGGGGGACGTACTACGACGCGTCGGATCAGGCGGGGCAGTCGCGCCTCTGGGGTGGCATCCACCTGCAGCCGGACGACTTCATCGGGCGCACGCTCGGGAGCATGGTGGGCGCCGACGCCGTCGCGAAGGCGAGGACCTACTTCGACGGGACGGCGCGCGACTGACGGCCGACGACGGTGGCGTGAATGGCGTTCACGCGCGACCGCGCGGCGGCCGCGTGAACAACGTTCACTCCCGCCGAGCGGCGAACGCGCTCGGGGTCAGGCCGAGCAGGTCGCGGAACTCCCCGTTCAGGTGGGCCTGGTCGTAGTAGCCGGCGGCGGCGGCGACCTCGCCCCAGCTCGGGGCGTTCGCCGCGAGCCGGAGGGCGCGCTGGAGCCGCGTCGCGCGGGCGAAGTCGCGCGGGCCGACGCCGACGCAGTCCGAGAAGGCGCGGCGGAGGTGGCGCGCGCTGACGCCGAGCTGGTCGGCGACGCGCTGGACGCGCGGCTCCCCGGCCTCGATGAGGCGGACGGCGCGGCGCGCGAGGCGGGCGGACGCGGGCTCGAAGCTCGCCTCGGCGCGGCGCGTGAGGGCCTCGGCGAGGACGCCCGCGGCGGCCGCCGGGCCGCGGCAGGTGAGCAGCCGGTCGCGGAGGTCGGCGCCCGCGCGGCCCCAGAGCTCCTCGACGCGGACCATGCGGTCGGCGACGTCGCTCGCGGCCACCCCGAGGACGGAGGCCGCCCAGCCGGGCTTGAGGCGGAGGCTCATGGCCCAGTGGAAGCCCGCGGGGGTCTTGTAGAGGGCGCGCGTGCGGGGGCCGGCCACGACGACGTCACCTCGGCCGCCGCCGAGGTCCCGGAGGATGATCGTCGTGCGCCCGTCGGGCAGCCGGTCGACGCGGCTCGGGTGGGCGCCGAGCGCGATGTGGTCGACGCGCTCGACGAAGCGGGCGAGCGGGGACGCGGCGGCGGCGGCGTGAGGTGTCGCGGTCATGGCGAGGAGCGTGGTCCCCGCGGCGCCTCGCTTCAAGGGGTCGATCGTGCGTGGGGCGCGACCTGTCCGTTTCGTCCAAGGCGCGGGCGGGGTCGGCGGCTACCTCATCGGGGCACGCAGACCAAGGAGAAGCGCGCCATGACCGACCTCGCACAGACCCAGATCCGCCACGCCACGCCGACCCCGGCGCTGTCGTACGGCCCGCTCACGCTCCCGGCCCCGGGCCGCCTCACCCCGCTCGAGGTGCAGGTGTCCGCGCCGGCGACGGGCGACCACCTCCCCGTCCTCCTGCTGTCCCACGGCCACGGGCCGTCGAACCACCTCTCCTCGCGCCACGGCTACGGCCCGCTCGCGAGCTGGTACGCGGCGCGCGGCTTCGTGGTCGTCCAGCCGACGCACCTCGACGCGAAGATGCTGCCGTACCGCGCCTCGGACCACGCGGACGCGCCGCTCTTCTGGCGGTCGCGGGCCGAGGACATGAGCCGGATCCTCGACGCGCTCGACGTCGTGGAGGGCGCCGTCCCGGGGCTCGCGGGGCGCGTCGACCGAGGCCGCGTCGGCGTCGTCGGGCACTCGATGGGCGGCCACACGGCGAGCGTCCTGCTCGGGGCGCGGCACGTCGGCGAGGACGGGGCGGCCGTGAGCGTCGCCGACCCGCGGATCCGGGCGGGCGTGATCCTCGCCGGCCCGGGGCGCGGCGACGCGTTGAGCGCCTACGCGGCCGCGCACTATCCGTTCTTCCGGACCATCGACTTCGGGACGATGACGACGCCGGCGCTGGTGGTCGCGGGCGACGACGATCCGTCGCCGCACCTGACCACCGCCGGGTCGGCCTGGCACGCCGATCCCTACGCGCTCGCGCCGGCGCCGAAGGCGCTCCTCACGGTGTTCGGCGCGGGGCATGGGCTCGGCGGCGTGTCCGGGTGGGACGCGGCCGAGACGACCGACGAGGATCCGGCGCGCGTCGCGTTCGTCGCGCGGATGTCGTGGGCGTTCCTGCGGAGCGCGCTCGACCCGGCGGACCGTGCGTGGGACGAGGCGCGCCGCGAGGTCGAGGGGTCGGGGCTCGGGCGCGTGGAGACGAAGTAGCGGCCCGCGCGGGCGCGCTGTCTTCAGGATCCCGAGACGACGACGTCGAGGGTGAAGGGGCCGCCGTCGACGCCGAAGGCGTCGGGGTCGTCGTCGTTGTCGAGGACGATCGTCGGGCGCGCGACGGCGCCGGTGGTGTTGGTCCAGGAGATGGTCTCGGCGCCGCCGGTGCCGGTGGCGTCGGCGCCGGCGAGGCAGGAGCCGACGACGGGGCAGCTCTGGAGGAGGTAGAGGACGCCGTCCTTCGTGGAGGTGTAGGTCACGGTGAGCGTGGCGCCTGGCGGCACCTCGACGCGGAGCGCCCCGTCGACGCCGCCGGCGGCGCCCACGCAGGGGACGTTCGAGATGTCGTTGGTGCCGGCGGTCGTGCCCTTGTAGGCGCCGGGCGGCGTGAGGCTCGACATCGAGGGGCAGTAGTCGAGGAGGAGCGTCTGGCGCGTGGGCTCGGCGGTGTCGGCGGTGTCGGCGACGGTGGTGTCCGCGGTGTCGACGGGGTCGACCGTGTCGGCGGGCTCGGTGTCCGCGGGCTCGGCGGTGTCGGCGGGCTCGGCGGTGTCGGCGGGCTCGGTCGTGTCGGGCGGCCCGCCGTCGGGGGCCGTGAACGTGTCGAGCGGCGGGTCGATGACGTCCATGAGGAGGGTGTCGGCGACGCTCGTATCGATGGGCTCGGCCGTGTCGGGCGCGACGGTGTCCGCGGGAGCGGCGCTGTCGCCCGCCGTGGTGTCCGCGGTGTCGGTGGCGGTCGCGGTGTCGGCGGCGCCCTGCCCTCCGTCGTCGTCGCCGCAGGCGGCGGCGGAGAGGAGGACGAGGGCGGCGGCGGTGGCGAGGGTTCTCGTCATCGGGGAGGCTCCGGCGGGAGGCGGCGGGGGTCTACTCGTCCTCGTCGGCCATCTCGGCTTCGGCGAAGGCGAGGATGGTGCCCCAGATGACGTCGGCGCCGCTCTTCTCGGGGGCGGAGAAGGGGACGACGTCGGTCGCGTCGACGCCGAGGGCCTTCGCGATGCCGGCGACGGCGGCGAAGCGCTTCGAGGGGGCGATCTTGTCGGCCTTGGTGGCGACGACGAGGCAGGGGCGGCCCGAGGCGCGGAACCAGTTGAGGAGGTCCTTCTCGTCGCTCGTGACGTCGCGGCGGATGTCGACGAGGAGGAGGCAGAGGACGAGCGCGGGCCGGTCCTTCAGGTAGGCCTGGATGGTGCCGCCCCACTCGGCCTGCATGGCCTTCGGGGCCTGGGCCCAGCCGTAGCCGGGGAGATCGGTGAGGACGACCTTGTCCTGCACGTTGAAGAAGTTGAGGAGCCGCGTGCGGCCGGGGGTGGACGAGACGCGCGCGAGCTGCTTCCGGTTCGAGAGCGTGTTGAGGAGCGTCGACTTCCCGACGTTCGAGCGGCCGCAGAAGCAGACCTCGGGGATCGGCAGGTGCGGGGCCTCCTCGAGGCGCGAGGCGGAGCGCACGAAGTCGACGCGGCCGGGGAAGCCTTGCGGGACCTCGGCGGGGCGGACCCCGAGGGGGTGGCGGCGGCCGCTCATGCGACGGCTCCCTTGTGGAGGGTGACGATGACGTCGGGGCGCTTCTCGTGGGACTTCTTGACCGCGCGGCGCACGGAGGCGGCGATGGCCTCCTCGAGCTCGCGGAGGGGGGTCCGCGGGGGGCAGGCGGCGACGACGCGCTCGGCGAGGCGCGCGAGGATGGCGTCGAGGGTCTCGTCGGGGTCGAAGAGGGCGCGCGACTGGGCGCGGGCGGCGGCGGTGCGGGCGCCGGTGGGGAGGTCGGTGACGCCGACGTCGATGCAGACGATGCCGTTCCAGGCGATGCGCTTGCGCTCCTTCAGGCGCATCTGGTCGACGTCGCCGGTGCAGGGGCCGTCGTTGTAGAGGAGGTTCGGGGTCTCGATGGCGACGCGGGCGACGTCGAGGGAGGCGCGGGGGGCGCTGGAGGCGGCGGCGCGACCGACGCCGATGGTCTCGCCGTTCTGGACGACGAGGGCGCTGTCGACGCCTTGCTCGCGGGCGAGCTCGGCGTGGGCGGTGAGGAAGGAGGACTCGCCGTGGACGGGGATGAAGACGGCGGGGCGGACGAGGCGGATGAGCTCGGCGAGCTCGTCCTTCTGGGCGTGTCCGGAGGCGTGGATGCCGGCGTTGCGGCCGGCGACGATCTTGGCGCCGTGGAGGGCGAGGTTCGAGAACATGTCGGCGACGAGGGCCTCGTTGCCGGGGATGACGCGGGCGGAGTGGAGGATGAGGTCACCGGTGCCGACGTGGAGGTCCTTGTGGTGGCCTTCGGCGGCGCGGGCGAGGGCGGCGCGGGGCTCGCCCTGGGAGCCGGTGGTGACGAGGAGGACCTCGTGGGGGGCGAGGTGTTTGGCGTCCTCGAGGCCGATGGCGGTGCCGGGCGGGAACGGGGCGCGTTTGGCGCGGCTGGCGGCGTCGGCGTAGCGGAAGAGGGAGGCGCCGCAGAGGACGAGCTTGCGGCCGGTGTCGGCGGCGACCTGGGCGAGCCCGCGGAGGCGGTGCAGGTTGGAGGCGAACTGGGTGACGATGACGCGGCCGGGGTGGCCGGCGACGAGGGGGTGGATGCCGCGGACGACGGCGGCCTCGGAGGTGGTGCGGCCGGGGGAGAGGACGTTGGTGGAGTCGGAGAGCATGACGACGCGCTCGTCCGCGAGGCGGGCGAAGGCGGCGTGGTCGAAGTCCTCGCCGTCGAGGGGTTCGGCGTCGATCTTCCAGTCGCCGGTGTGGAGGAGGGTGGCGTCGTCGCAGCGGAGGGCGAGGGAGGCGCAGTCCGGGAGCGAGTGGGTGACGCGGATGGGCTCGACCTCGAAGGGGCCGGCGCGGAAGCGGTCGCCGGGGGCGTAGAGGCGCATGCGGGCGTCGTCGAGGGTGAAGTGCTCGGAGACGCGGTGGCGGATGAGCTCGGTGGTGAAGGAGGAGGCGAAGACGGGGACGGCGGGGTCGAGGCGCGGGAGGAGCCAGGGGAGCGCGCCGATGTGGTCTTCGTGCCCGTGGGTGATGAGGACGGCCTCGAGGCGGTCGCCGAGGCGGTCGATCAGGGAGAGGTCGGGGAGGAGCTTGTCGGCGCCGATGAGATCGGAGGGCGGAAACTGGACGCCGCAGTCGACGAGGACCCAGCGGTCCTGATGGCCGATGAGCATGCAGTTCATGCCGATCTTGCCGAGCCCCCCGACGGGGAGGATACGAATCGGGAGTTCCATGGCGGCGGGTGGTAGCACGCGGGGCCGGTGGGGGCGAGGTTTGAGTGGTGGGTCGCGGGTGTGACGGGCGACGCAACTGATGCTTGACAAGGCCTCGGAGGATCCCTAAAAACCGCGAGGCAAAGCTGATCCGGCTTAGCTCAGTTGGTAGAGCAGGCGGCTGTTAACCGCCTGGTCGCAGGTTCGAGTCCTGCAGCCGGAGCCAAGGACGCAGGGTCGCGGAAACGCGACCCCGCACCTTTTGACAGCGGCCTCGGAGAGCGATCTCCGGGGCCGTTGCCTTTTCTCCCCTGAATCTCCGAAGTTGAGCGTCGGCGAGCGTCGCGAGGCGGCGTTCGCGCAGAGAGGACGCGCGGGACGGCGTTCGTGCTCTCTCCTCGGTCCCGTGGGGAGAGAGAAGCCGAGACGCCGTTTCCAGCTGTTCCTCGGTTTCCGGGACCGCGACCGGGCGATCACCTGTCCTTCGCCGGGTGAGACTGTCG